>NZ_CP099971.1:0-4870618 GCF_009811935.2 Enterobacter sp. SM3 | reverse complement strand
AATATTCATGATTGTTGGCGCACATCGACATGACCCTGTGCAAAAGGGTGATGTGCGAACCGCTATCTGCGGTTATACCCGGCCAGGATCGCTGGATCCCGATCGGGACCGCGGATCATAGCCTAAACTGAGCCAGAGATCTTCTGTTTCTCACAGATTCTTCCCGATTTATCCACAGGAAGATCCGAAACCGGGTAAGTGTAAACGATCCTGGCGCGAGTGCCCCGCGATTTAGTCCGCATATTGGAAAAATTAATGAGCACAGACAATTTATTGCTTAAATGATCTAACGAAGATCCGGGACGATCCTTGCGCTTTATCGTCGAGCCCGTATAATCCTCGACCCGGCGCGTGATGCTCATCTTCCTGCGTCGTCCGTTGCTCATTTTCCACGCGAAAACGTGCGGAAATACGCGGGAAATAAGGAAAGAGAATTGACTCCGGAGTGTACAATTATTACAATCCGGCCTCTTTAATCACCCACGCTGAGGCGTTAGTCGTTCGAAACTCGTTCGGGTATACGCAAAAGTCAGTGAATTTATTCAAGTTTAGGTAGAAATCGCCATGAAACGCACTTTTCAACCGTCTGTACTGAAGCGCAACCGTTCTCACGGCTTCCGTGCTCGTATGGCTACTAAAAATGGTCGTCAGGTTCTGGCACGTCGTCGTGCTAAAGGCCGCGCTCGTCTGACCGTTTCCAAGTAATAAAGCTAACCCCTGAGTGGTTAAGCTAGCATTTCCCAGGGAGTTACGTTTGTTAACTCCCGCTCATTTCACTTTCGTCTTCCAGCAGCCACTACGGGCTGGCACGCCGCAAATTACCATCCTCGGCCGCCAAAATTCGCTGGGGCATCCCCGCATCGGTCTCACAGTCGCCAAGAAAAATGTTAAACGTGCGCATGAACGCAATCGGATTAAACGTCTGACGCGTGAAAGCTTCCGTTTACGTCAGCACGAACTGCCTTCAATGGATTTCGTGGTGGTGGCGAAGAAAGGGGTTGCCGACCTCGATAACCGTGCTCTCTCGGAAGCGTTGGAAAAATTATGGCGCCGCCACTGTCGCCTGGCTCACGGGTCCTGATAGCCCTCATCCGGGTCTATCAACGCCTGATTAGTCCGCTACTCGGGCCGCACTGCCGTTTCACACCAACATGCTCAAGCTACGGAATTGAGGCATTGCGCAGGTTTGGAGTGATAAAAGGCAGTTGGTTGACGGTGAAACGCGTATTAAAATGCCACCCTTTACACCCCGGTGGAGACGACCCCGTCCCCCCAGGACCCTTTGATACCAGAGAACACTAACGATGGATTCGCAACGCAATCTTCTTATCATCGCTTTGTTGTTCGTGTCTTTCATGATCTGGCAGGCATGGGAGCAGGATAAAAATCCTCAACCCCAGCAGCAGACCACGCAGACTACGACCACCGCAACGGGTAGCGCCGCCGACCAGGGCGTACCGGCCAGTGGCCAGGGGAAACAGATTACGGTTAAGACCGATGTGCTTGAGCTGACAATCAACACCCGTGGTGGTGATGTTGAGCAGGCGCTGCTGTTGACCTACCCGAAAGAGCTGAAGTCTAACGAACCGTTCCAGTTACTGGAAACCACGCCTGAGTTTATCTACCAGGCGCAGAGCGGCCTGACCGGTCGTGATGGCCCGGATAACCCGGCTAACGGTGCGCGTCCACTGTATACCGTCGAGAGCGACACTTTTGTACTGGCTGATGGCCAGAACGAACTCGCAATCCCGATGACGTACACCGACGCCGCAGGCAACACCTTCACCAAAACCTTCACTCTGAAACGCGGTGAATATGCGGTGAACGTGGGCTACAGCGTACAGAACGCCAGTGCGAAACCGCTGGAACTGTCGACCTTTGGCCAGCTGAAGCAGTCCATCAATCTGCCGTCTCACCGTGACACCGGAAGCAGCAACTTTGCGCTGCATACTTTCCGTGGCGCGGCGTACTCCACGCCAGACGCGAAGTATGAGAAATACAAATTCGACACCATTGCCGATAACGAAAACCTGAACGTCAGCGCTAAAGGCGGTTGGGTGGCAATGCTGCAGCAGTATTTCGCTACTGCGTGGGTGCCAAATAACGACGGTACCAACAACTTCTATACCGCGAACCTGGGTAACGGTCTTGCAGCCATCGGCTACAAATCTCAGCCGGTTCTGGTTCAGCCGGGTCAAACCGGTAAGATGGCAAGCACCCTGTGGGTCGGCCCGGAAATTCAGGACAAAATGGCCGCTGTTGCGCCGCACCTGGATCTGACCGTCGATTACGGTTGGTTGTGGTTCATCTCTCAGCCGCTGTTTAAGCTGCTGAAGTTCATCCACAGCTTCCTGGGTAACTGGGGCTTCTCCATCATCGTTATCACCTTCATCGTTCGTGGCATCATGTACCCGCTGACTAAAGCGCAGTACACCTCCATGGCGAAGATGCGTATGCTGCAGCCGAAGATTGCGGCGATGCGTGAGCGTCTGGGCGATGACAAACAGCGTCAGAGCCAGGAAATGATGGCCCTGTATAAAGCAGAGAAAGTAAACCCACTGGGTGGTTGCTTCCCGCTGCTGATTCAGATGCCAATCTTCCTTGCGCTGTACTACATGCTGATGGGTTCCGTTGAGCTGCGCCACGCGCCGTTCGCCCTGTGGATCCATGACCTGTCCGCACAGGACCCGTACTACATCCTGCCGATCCTGATGGGCGTGACGATGTTCTTCATCCAGAAGATGTCGCCGACCACCGTGACCGACCCGATGCAGCAGAAGATCATGACCTTTATGCCGGTCATCTTCACCGTGTTCTTCCTGTGGTTCCCGTCAGGTCTGGTGCTGTACTATATCGTCAGCAACCTGGTGACCATCATCCAGCAGCAGCTGATTTACCGTGGTCTGGAAAAACGTGGCCTGCATAGCCGCGAAAAGAAAAAGTCCTGATCCGTTAAGTTAACGCTAAAATAAGGGCGGTCGATTGACCGCCTTTTTTATTTGTATTGAACGAGACCAACCATGAGCCATAACGACACTATCGTCGCCCAGGCAACCCCACCGGGACGCGGTGGTGTAGGCATTCTGCGTATCTCCGGCCTGAAGGCACGTGAGGTGGCCGAAGCGGTGCTGGGTAAACTGCCAAAGCCGCGCTACGCTGATTACCTGCCGTTTAAGGACACCGACGGCACCCCGCTGGACCAGGGCATTGCGCTGTGGTTCCCCGGCCCGAACTCCTTTACCGGCGAAGACGTGCTGGAGCTGCAGGGCCACGGCGGCCCGGTTATCCTCGACCTGCTGTTAAAACGTATTCTGACCCTGCCTGGCCTGCGCATTGCGAAACCGGGCGAGTTCTCCGAGCGTGCTTTCCTCAACGACAAGCTCGACCTGGCGCAGGCCGAAGCGATTGCAGACCTGATCGACGCCAGTTCTGAACAGGCGGCACGCTCCGCGCTTAACTCGCTGCAGGGGGCATTCTCCGCCCGCGTAAATCACCTTGTGGAAGCACTTACTCACCTGCGGATCTACGTGGAAGCGGCTATCGACTTCCCGGATGAGGAGATCGACTTCCTCTCTGACGGTAAAATCGAAGCGCAGCTCAACCAGGTGATGAACGATCTCGACGCCGTGCGCGCCGAAGCGCGTCAGGGCAGCCTGCTGCGTGAAGGGATGAAGGTGGTGATTGCCGGACGCCCTAACGCCGGGAAATCGAGCCTGCTGAACGCCCTGGCGGGCCGTGAAGCGGCGATCGTGACGGATATCGCCGGCACCACCCGCGACGTGCTGCGCGAGCATATCCACATCGACGGGATGCCGCTGCATATTATCGACACCGCGGGTCTGCGCGATGCCAGCGACGAAGTGGAACGCATCGGTATCGAACGCGCCTGGCAGGAGATCGAGCAGGCCGACCGCGTGCTGTTTATGGTGGACGGCACCACGACCGACGCCGTTGACCCGGCGGAGATCTGGCCTGACTTCATCGCCCGTCTTCCGGCTAAGCTGCCAATCACCGTGGTGCGCAACAAAGCGGACGTCACCGGCGAAACGCTGGGCATCAGCAATGTGAACGGTCACTCACTGATTCGCCTTTCAGCGCGTACCGGTGAAGGCGTTGACGACCTGCGTAACCATCTCAAGCAGAGCATGGGCTTTGACACCAGCATGGAAGGCGGCTTCCTGGCGCGTCGTCGTCACCTGCAGGCGCTGGAAGAGGCGGCGAACCACCTTGTTCAGGGGAAAGCGCAGCTGATCGGCGCGTGGGCGGGCGAGCTGCTGGCGGAAGAGCTGCGTCTGGCGCAGCAGAATCTGAGCGAGATCACCGGCGAGTTTACGTCGGACGATCTGCTGGGAAGGATCTTCTCGAGCTTCTGTATTGGTAAATAATTGGAAACCACGCGTATTTAACTTATACGCGTGGTTTTTAAAAATTCATTCATCGAATTAGCCTTATTAAGTTAATTAATACACCCACCAAATATTAAATAAAAAAGCCCACAAACATGCTATTAATTAATAGCGCGAGTAGGTATATTATAATTTCCGCACCATATATTTATTCATGCAGTGAATTATAAACAAGGGCTTATTATGTTTAAATCCACAGGCCTTTATTTCACTTGTCAGGTTGGTAACCTTTCAGATGACACCCTGGCAGTTACCGATTTTTCAATGACAGAAGGGCTCTCCGAACTCTTTACCCTTTCAGTCACATTAGCCAGCACACGTGACGACATCAACGTTCACGAGTATTTACTCCAGCCGGTTTCGTTTACCATTACGGTCGATGGCGTCGATCAGAGAATAATTAATGGTGTTGTTAGCGCTTTCGAACAAGGGGATACGGGTTTCCACCGAACATATTATTACCTCACCGTGAGACCAGCACTTTGGGTCCTGAGCCTAAACCAGGACAGCCGTATTTTTCATAAAAAGTCGGTCCCGCAATTGCTTGATGAGTTAATTCAGCCTTTCTGCGTTCAGGGTCGCAATCTGATGATGAAAGAAAGTCATCCGGTTCATGAATACGTTACCCAAAAACGTGAATCTTCATGGGAATTTTTCAACCGACTGGCTTCCCAGGAAGGTATTACCTACTGGTTCGATCAGGAAGGCCTCTGCTATAGCGACTGCCGTCTGGCAATGCATAATGTTGCAACACTGGCCTATAACCCACATCCGGCATCGTCACTACGTGACAACATTGTTTCCCATTGGCGGGCAGGCGCCGCAATGCAGCCGCTGGAAACTATCCATAAAGACAGAAACTACCACAATCCAGCGAATCCTATGCGCGCCAGCCGCGCATCCGCAGCTAAGACCGGTAGCGGCACAATGTACTCAGCTTTTGAAAGCTATGGTCGCTTTCAGGAGGATGGCGAAGGTCGTTCTACGGTTCAGTATCGAATGGATCGTTTTGAGGCCGGAATGCGTACAGGCTGTGGTCGCACCAACTGCGCTCTGTTAATGCCCGGAGCCATTTTTACACTGGAAGATCACCCAGCAGACGCCATGAATGGCGATTGGCAAGTAATTACAACACAGATGCAGGGAAAAATGCCAGAGGCTGCAGAGGAAGAGGGAAGCGGCGGCGGCACCACACTCATTTGCGATTTCACGTTTATCCCAGGTAATACCCAATGGCGTCCGCCTTATCGTTACAAACCGTTGGCGGATGGTGACGAAGTGGCGACGGTTGTCGGTCCAGAAGGCGAAGAGATTTACGTTAATGAGGACGGCTGCGTCCGGGTTCACTTTCACTGGGACCGCTATAATCCAGCCGATGAAAATGCCTCTTGTTGGATCCGCGTAGCGCAGGGCTGGAACGGAAGCGGATTCGGTATGATGGCAATTCCCCGCATTGGACAGGAGGTGATTGTCTCTTACCTCAACGGAGATATTGATCGTCCTATCATCACGGGTTTCACCTATAACGGTATTAACCGTCCTCCCTACGAACTGCCTACTAACAAAACGAAAATGGTGATTCGCAGTAAAACCCATAAGGGGGACGGCTATAACGAGATTTCATTTGAAGATAACGCTGGTCAGGAGCAGCTTTTCATGAGAGCTCAAAAAGACCTGATGGGCCGCGTAGAAAACGACGCACAGTGGCATATCGTACGCGATCAGCACATCAAAATTGAACGAGACCAGATCACCGAACTGACACGCGATCGTCACGAGAGCATATCAGGGGAATGGCGTAGCAAGGTGGAAGGTGAAGTGTCCCAGGAAATGGGGCGTAGTCTGAACCAGAAAGTCGCGAAGTCACTTATCAGTGAGGCAGGACAAGAGATCCACTATAAAGCGGGAAGCAAGGTGGTGATTGAAGCCGGTATGGAACTCACACTGAAAGCAGGCGGCATGTTCCTGACCATCAATCCTTCCGGTATATGTATGACAGGGCCGGTACGAATCAATGGTGGAGTTGCTGGCAATGGCTCTGCGCTGCGGTTATTACGTCCTGGGGTACCGCTGCAGATCCCGCAATCTCCAGCACTGTCTCCCGCCCAACTGGAAACATTCCAGGCTGAGGCACCGTACTGTGAAGAGTGTGAAAAATGCAAGGATGGTCTTTGCGATATTAGTGAAAGTTCACCTCATGATGAGGTTGCTCAGCACGCTTAATCTAGTCAAAAAAAGCGATGAAAAAGACTCAATTATTACGCTAATCATTGCTTATAACTCTCAACTTTTTGGAGCAGTGACTTTTGGAGATCATTCAGATCTACATGTTTCAATATCAGAAAAAGATCAGGTAAAGGCGTATTTATTTGATCCCGGTGGGAGTTATTTGGAAGGACGAAGAGGTTCTGGTGCATTTTTTAGTGAAACAGTTTTATAACAATGGTGCAAGATTATGTACATTAATTTAATATTAATTTTCATAGCGCAAATGAAATTCATACTAAACATGGAGTTCATATATCTTTTCACAAAACTATCACAATATTGCTTTTCCTATGCCACCATATTTAACACATTTATTTTCCTGTTTATTTTTTTATTCTTAAAAACCAATCTAATCACAAAAAAAAACAATAATTTTAATTCCATTGACTTTTGGGATTGACCTTTTTACAGGAATGCTATCACACTATTTATCTGGAATATACTTCAAGAGATATCAAGTAAATTATGGGGTTTTATTACTTTCCAGAGACTACATGACTATATTCCTGACATCATGGGGCTGGGCAATCTTCCCATTATTAAGCATTCCCATTAAAAATTTAAAGAAAACCTTCAGTAAAAAGGAATTTTAAACGAAAGAGTTTAGCAACATAGATAAAGGGATAAGAAATGGATGACAATTCAATGTGTATTCAACAGTGGTTAAATTCATCATGGGTGCCGGGATCTTCTCTCTGGGCGATTGTCACCAGGACCAATGGTGCTCCGGGTCTTAAAGCCTGGTACGAACTCGATGGCTCTGCAACGCCAGCTGGACTTTACAGGGGCACCGCATATGAGCAATGGCATGCCGTTCAGCCTCTGCTGATTAAGGTCGGGCGCTACAGCCCTTTCCTGCAGTGGGTAGAAAAAACAGATTCCTCACTCTGGGGATGGTTAGCCATCTCTCATTTAAATGAAAAAGCCATTACCGATCATTTGCGCGCCCTTACACAAATAATTTTACCTGATGGTAACACCGTTTTTTTTCGCTACTGGGACGGCCGCTTTCTGCTTACGCATATTTCATGGTCGCTTAAGGAATGGCAGAAAGTTCTGCCTGTCTTTAGCAGCTATTGGATCAACGGAACGACAGTGGATACCGAGGTCAACTCAGATATCCCTGTTCGCCATTCTCCATGGTGGAAAGTTCCTCAGGGGCTTATTGATTTACTGAATAATCAACACTCTCCGGCTGCGGTCGCCAATGTCGTCCAGTGGCTAAAGGAAACAAACCCGTCTCTTTACGCGCAATATTCGCCCCAACAGATTACTCATAAAATAGCGCTGCTTTACGGCCATGTTCATTCGCTCTCCCTCAGCAAACAAGACCAAAGCGAGTTACTTAAAAAGACTCTACTGGCTGACCTTTCTCCTCTCACTCACGGATGACATATATGGGCGCGGAAATCCTGCTTGCCGGCTATGTCGCTGGTATTGAGAACGAGCTTTCTCTTTTTAAAAACAATGAACTCATCACTCAGGAGTACCGGCAGTTCGTGCGCGAGTGGGCGCGCGCCAGCCATGTTTCCGGCATGCTGGGTGGCCCCACGCTGGAGATGGAACGCATTATTGCCCTGAATGGCAGGGAAACCGTTGTCGATGACGATGACGGCAGGGCGCTCAGCGCGGCGATTGTCTGCCCGAAAAACCGCACCCTTACCGTGGTCCTCAGGCACCAGTCGATAACCGACCTGCCTGTCCCGGACGCCAGTATTGAGCTGTATGAAACCCCCTCGTTTGCCCCTGACAAACGGGTTGACGTAAAAATAACGGATGAAAGCGGCACGGCCGTTTTTACTGACCTGAAGGCAGGTAAAAGCTATTACGCCCGGGCCGTCGATCCGGCGCTGGAAGCGCACAACGACGCCCTGCTGGCGGCCTATGACGAACTTTCCCGACAGCAATACGACGTCCTGGCAGCCCGGTGGGATGAATACCGTCCGCACTGGACGCGCAATGCCATTACGGACGGCCTGTCCGCTGCTTTCAGTGAAGGGTTATTCAGTTCGCTGACCGACCTCTGGAGCGACATCAAGCTGGCCTGGAATATCATCTCCAGCCCGGCACCGTATCTGAGAGATATCGCAGATGCCCTCACGCAGGCCGGCGAATGGGTGTCCGGCCTCACGCTTCCGGATTTTTCAGGGGCCCTTGAGGCCAACAAGGCGCGCGCCCGTCAGCTGATGGCGCTGTTTAACGATGAAGCTGCCCTGTATCTGCTCACCCGCGCCACCCTGCTGCGCCTGCGAATGTATCCCTGGGGACAACTGCTCACCCCCCTGGCCGAATTTGCGGGGGAAATCCTTTCCGGTCTGGTATTCGGGGCGCTGCTGACCCTGGTTACCGGTCCAGGAGGCCCGGCTTTTCTGGCGTATAAAGTGGTGCGAATGCTGACGCGCTACGGCCCCCGCCTCGGACGAACGATCCGGACCTTATGGCAGGCGCTGACTGACATCATGAAGGACATGGTCAGCGTCATGTCCGGTTTTCTGGACAACCATGGCGCCATTAACCATCAGCGCCAGAGCAATGCCCGGCTGGGGATCAATCATGAAACCGAACTGGGTACCAGCCGTCACACCGAAATCGGCCTGAAAACCCGCGAGGAAAGTTCTCCAGCCACGGACCCCGGCGGCAACCCGACGAAAAATACCGACGCCTGCGATACGGACGGCTGCCCGGTATCCTTGATCAACGGGGAAGAGCTGCTGGCGCTGACGGATTTCACGCTGCCCGGCACCGTCCCGTTCAGTATTGGCCGGCAGTACCGCACCACGGCGGTTGAGGAGGCGTCAACGCTCGGGTATGGCTGGCGGCATACGCTCGATCATCGCCTCACCTTTACCGACAGCCATATTCTGTGGCGGGACCATGAGAACGTCACCCTGCGCCTGCCGCTACCGGACTCCACGATCCCCGTCTCCCGTAACCCGCTGGCCGGTGCCAGGGCCTGGTGTGATAACGCAGAGAATACTTTCGTACTGAGCGCGCCATCGCTGAATGGCTGGCTGATGCATGTGGTACGGTCTGCGGACAGCCCTCAGGGGCGCGTGAGCGGATTTTCCCGCCAGCGTCAGCGCTGGCAGGTGGAATACGAAGGGGAATTACCCGTCAGGCTGGTCAGCACGGCGGGGATGCTGCTGCATCTGAACTACCGCGAACACGCCAGGGGACCGCGGCTGAGTTCACTGGTGTTCGAAAACACGCGCCTGGACATGGCGCGTGGTGCCGTGACGGTGATGCGCTACGACCACGATGACGAGGGACGCCTCTGCCTGGCCAGGGCACCGGGACAGGAGGCCGAACGCTACCACTACCGGGACGATCATCTTTTTACCTGCCGCGAGCTGCCCGGCGGGGCGAAATTTTACTGGGCGTGGTCCGGTTCGGGTAAACAGGCCCGGGCCGTACGCCACTGTAGCAGCCTTCCGGGCCTGTCCCGGGAGTATATCTGGCAGGCCGGCGGGCGCGTCACGGTTCGCCACGAAGACGGCGCGGAAGAGCACTGGCGGCACGATCCGGAGACCGCCCGGCTGCTCGAACAGACCGGTGCGGACGGTGCCACCACCCGATATGAATATGATACCCGGGGCAACCTTGTCTCGCTGACCGATCCGTCGGGCGCGGTAACCCGCTGGCGTCATAACCGTGACGGCCAGGTCACGGAGGAAAGCCTGCCGGACGGGCAAATTATTCGTCGCCATTACAGCGCGAGCCGCTGTACTGAGCAGATTATCTACAGCGCTGACGGGCTGGCAAAACAGCGGGAGCGCTGGCGTTACGACGCTGACGGATGCCTGCTGGCATCGACCGACGCCGAAGGAAACACCCTGCGCTATCGCTGGTCGGAAGAAGGCGCGCGGGTCGCAACGGAATGGGCGGACGGAAGTAATGAAACCCGTCAGGTTAACGCCGCGGGCCTGGTGATACGTCAGAAAGACCGCACGGGAAAAGTGACCGCCTTTCGCTACGACCTGCTGTGCCGGCCCGTCTGGCAGGGCAACCCTGAGACCGGAAAAGGGGAGCAGATCCTCCGGGACGACGCGGGCAATCCGGAGCGCATTATCCATGAGGACGGCAGCGAGCGCAGATGGACGTGGAACGGTGACGGCCAGCTGCTGACGGAGCAGGATGAAGCGGGGCATATCACCCGCTACAGCTATCTCCCCGGCACCGGGCTGCTGAGCGAAATCATTTACCCTGATAATACCCGGGAGACGTACCGGTACGACCTTCGTACGGGACAGGTCACTGAGATCGCTGACGGCAGCGGCCAGCGCTGGCTGCTGCGTTACACCCGCACCGGTCTTCTGGCAGAGGAGATCCGGGTCGACGGGATCCGTCTGTGCCGGGACTATGACGCCTGTGGCAGGCTCATCACCCTGCGGGAATATGACCTCAGCGGCAGAGAGGAGCAGGTGCGTGTCACCCGCCTGACGCGGGATGTGTCCGGGCGGATCGCGGAGAAAATACTGCCTGACGGGAAAAAAATCCGCTACGCCCGGGACGGTTTCGGCCGGCTGACGTCAGCAGACGACGGTGAGTGGCCGCTCGCATGGCAGTATGACCGCCGCGGGCTGCTGACTGCCGAGCATCAGGGACCGGCAAGCACGTACTATCAGCGGGATGTCACCGGCGCCCTGACCGCCATGCGTCTGCCGGACGGGCGGACCGTGTCGTGGCAGCGCCAGCGTGGCCAGATAACCCATACCGCCCTGGACGCGCAGACGCTGGTCCGTCATGCGTGGCGAAACGGCGCGGAGCACATCCGGGACGGCGGGACGTTTCGCCAGCATTTCGCCCGTGACGCCCGCGATCGTCTGGTCCGTCAGTCCGTCGTGACGGCGGACAACCGCACCGTCAGAGCCCGGGAATATACTCCGGACGCCCGGAGTCTGATTTCGCGCATCACCGACACCGCCACCGGGGAATGGCACTTCAGCCATGACGAGCGGGAGCGTCTGGCCGCCACCGCATTCACGCCGCACCGGGTGGACGGACTCATGTCATGGCAGGAGTCCTTCACGCACGATGCCGCCGGCAACCTGACCGGCCCCCTGACGGTCACTTCCGGCAATCGCCTGACGCGCGCCGGGAACACCCGCTATGAATACGACGGCTACGGCAACCGCATTCTTGAGGTGACCGGCAGCGAGGAGCATCACTACACCTGGGACACGCAGCACCGCCTGACCGGCTACCGCTGCCGGGTGCGGGGCCAGGAGACCGCGCATTATCGTTATCAGTACGATGCCCTGGGGCGCCGTATCCTGAAGGAGGATTTACTTGCCCGCACCGCCCGCCGCTTTTTCTGGCAGGGAGAGCGCCTGCTCGGCGAGTGTGATGCCGGACGCTTCTGGCCCGGCAGGCTGCCGGATAATCCGCAGCTGCAGGAGGCACTCCGCGATGCGTCCTGCCGGGTGTGGCTGTATGAGGATGAACATGACTTCCGCCCGCTGCTCATGCTCTGCGGACGGGAGGCGAACGCCGGGGTGTATCACTACGTCTGCGACCACCTCGGCACGCCGCTTGAGCTGCGCGATGTCCGGGGCGGCGTCGTGTGGTCAGCCATGCTGCGCAGCTATGGTCAGGTGCATCATGCTGATACTGCTGGGATAAATCAGCCGCTGCGCTTTCAGGGGCAGTATCATGACGCGGAAAGTGGGTTATACTACAACAGGCACCGGTATTACGATCCGGGCGTGGGGCGGTACCTGAGTCCGGACCCGGTGGGGCTGGATGGTGGGCTGAATCTGTATGCGTACGTGCCGGATCCTCTGGGGTGGGTTGATCCTTTAGGTCTGACAGCTTGCCCCAAAAATGTAAAAACCTTACTAGAAGGGCCTCAAGGAACTGTTATCACAGTTAAATCAAAGCAGGAAGCCCATGATTTATTAATGGAGGTGTTCCCTGATGCCCAAAAAGTTAGAGGGATCGGTTCACAAGATGCGACTGGTATTAGAAAAAAACATAAGATGGAACAATTTAAGAAAAGAGATGGTACCGTCCGTTATAGGAAGGATTACCCAATTGATTCCAATACTGGTCGTGTATATGGCCATGATGATCCTAAAGGAACCGGGCATGGTTCTTTGCCTCATATAAATATTAAACGTTCTGATGGAACAATGGTGAGGATCGATATAGATGGTTGAATTATCTTTGAAAAAACTAACGATTGCAATAGAAAAAGGTAAGGTTAGAGGTTTTGATGAAATAAGGAAAATTAATGGTATAAATTATTTCTTTCAATATGCACTTAAAAAGCAGGGTGAGAAATACAGTACCTATCTTTTCAGTGTGCCGGAAGAAAAAATAGAACTAATTGAAGATTATGCAACGGAAGAAATTAATATATTCTCTAATATAGAAGATGCTTTCAATTATTTTAAATTACAAGGCGTTGATATTGTAAGGTTTTCTTCTATCCGTGGGGGGGTACCTTTTTAGAGGGGAGCAAAGCTGGGTAAAAAATCTAATCTTCCTAGCCTTCGTGCAAATTGCCAAATTTACCAGAATATGGCAGTACAGTATGAACTATGACGTAGTAGTTTCAGGGAGGTACGAGAAAAATTGGTAGTATGATCCGTCGATCGGGTAGTTTTGCAGTCCTGACCCGTTGGGGCTGGCGGGGGATTAAACCCGTACTCGTAAGTGCCGAACCCGTTAAGCTGGATCGATCCTCTTGGTTTAAAATACAGTTGTCCTTCTGTAAAACTAAACAGAAAATTAAGCGCATTAGAAAGAGCTCAAAAGAACGCTTCAGCCATGACGAGCGGGAGCGTCTGGCCGCCACCGCATTCACGCCGCACCGGGTGGACGGACTCATGTCATGGCAGGAGTCCTTCTCGCACGATGCCGCCGGCAACCTGACCGGCCCCCTGACGGTCACTTCCGGCAATCGCCTGACGCACGCCGGGGACACCCGCTATGAATACGACGGCTACGGCAACCGCATTCTTGAGGTGACCGGCAGCGAGGAGCATCACTACACCTGGGACACGCAGCACCGCCTGACCGGCTACCGCTGCCGGGTACGGGGTCAGGAGACCGCGCATTATCGTTATCAGTACGATGCCCTGGGGCGCCGTATCCTGAAGGAGGATTTACTTGCCCGCACCGCCCGCCGCTTTTTCTGGCAGGGAGAGCGCCTGCTCGGCGAGTGTGATGCCGGACGCTTCTGGCCCGGCAGGCTGCCGGATAATCCGCAGCTGCAGGAGGCACTCCGCGATGCGTCCTGCCGGGTGTGGCTGTATGAGGATGAACATGACTTCCGCCCGCTGCTCATGCTCTGCGGACGGGAGGCGAACGCCGGGGTGTATCACTACGTCTGCGACCACCTCGGCACGCCGCTTGAGCTGCGCGATGTCCGGGGCGGCGTCGTGTGGTCAGCCATGCTGCGCAGCTACGGTCAGGTGCATCATGCTGATACTGCAGGGATAAATCAGCCGCTGCGCTTTCAGGGGCAGTATCATGACGCGGAAAGTGGGTTATACTACAACAGGCACCGGTATTACGATCCGGGCGTGGGGCGGTACCTGAGTCCGGACCCGGTGGGGCTGGATGGTGGGCTGAATCTGTATGCGTACGTGCCGGACCCGCTGGGGTGGATCGATCCGTTAGGGCTTACTGGATGTAGTGCTCTATTTAAGTCGAGAAATGAAGCGTTCAGGGCTGCGAAAAGGGATACCGGTATTCCAATGAATCAACAACCAGATAGAATATTCAATCCTAAAACTGGATTTTATGGTGATCATAGAAATGTACCAATGACTGACTCTAGAAAAAACCCTATTATTGATAGTAACGGCAATCAAGTCTGGACAAGAGAATATCAATTTACCAAAACTGATGAAAGTAAAATTGTCATTCAAGATCATTCAGCTGGACACTCTTATCCTAACGGAATCGGAGATCAAGGTCGCCATTTAAATATAAGACCGATTGAAAATACTCTCACAGGTTCAGTCCCTGATACATTGGATCATTATGAATTTTGAGGGTGGTTGTATGAATTGGAATGAACTTAATGGTAATGCATTGTTTAATAATGTTTTTTCAAAGCCCGTTAAAGTAAACGAAATCGATATTTTTGATATCAAAATAGATCGCGAAGCTGCCACTGTAATAATATCTTTTGATCTTGTTAATGAGTTGCCAGATAATCCTCCCCAAAAATGGGTTAAAGGTTATAACAGATGTAGATGTGGCATAAATTGTAGTGGAGTAAGGTATTTAAAAATAGAGGGTATGTCGACTGATATGCCAGCAAAAATAGAAATAGAAAAAAACACGGGTAGTAGTGAGGTTATAATAAAGGGATCTGATATTTTTTTAAATCTGAAGTGCTCCCATATACAACTGATGGGACCCTCTGTATATATCAGTCAATAAAACAAAAGCCGGTGAAAATTTAAACTTCCCGGCTTTTTATTATTTAACTCTCATTCAGCACGCTAAACACGGCGTTCATAATTTCCTTAACTACCTGTTTAGCCTGATAAAGCTGTTCGCGCAGCACCTGCAACTAGCCACCGTCCACCGTCCACCGTCCACCATCCACCATCCACCATCCACCATCCACCATCCACCATCCACCATCCAACATCCACCATCAACATAATACCCCCTCCGAAATCTTCACACTCACGCCCGTTCAGATCTCAAATCCCGCGTCCGGCAGCGAGTTGTCCATAAGGGACATACTGGGCATGCTTGAGCATTCAGTTGGAATTTTGGAAAAAATCACATCTGAAAGAATATCTATTCACACTCAAAAATAATTTTATTCATGTCCTCTCAGTAAATTAAAATAACCTGTAACAGGTTGCCTGATATATATCAGGCACAATTCTGAATTTGCGTAAAATTATTTTCCTGATCGCACCCACCTAATAATATCAACATATGCAGGGATCATTTCCACAGCCTGCGGTAGCTATCACCAGGTTCTCAGTTCGTTCTGATTTTCCACTACCGTTGTCTTATTACTTGCGGGGTGACGGCAAAAAATTCAGTGCCGGGCGGCTGATTAGCGCTGGCGTTGGTGGATAGCCAGTGTCATGGAACTATGACTGGCGTCCCCGGAATCTGCTGTCGCGCATCACCGACAACGCCACCGGGGAATGGCACTTCAGCCATGACGAACGGGAGCGTCTAACCGCCATTGCTTTCACGCCGCGCCGGGTGTGGCTGTATGAGGATGAACATAAGTCGAGAAATGAAGCATTCAGGGCTGCGAAAAGTGATGAAATATATCAGGCACAATTGAGAGTTTATGGGCAACAGCATCTTTACGATCCTTAACCGATATCTAAATTAATCATTAAGCAATTTCCTCCCAGGAAATCACCATTGTCCAAATGGCAACTCGCCTAATCCCTTTTCACCCCCTATCCTGCATGCCTGCATCTATGGGGGGTTTATGGCGCGTTTTCTGTTTTGTAGTTTCGCATTAGTTCTGCTTTATCCGTCTGGTATTGATATGTATCTGGTGGGATTGCCCCATATCGCCCGCGATCTGGGTGCCAGCGAAGCGCAGCTGCACATCGCGTTTTCGGCCTACCTTGCGGGGATGGCGTCGTCTATGGTGTTTGCCGGAAAGATCGCGGATAAGGCAGGCCGTCAGCCTGTCGCCATAAGGGGTGCCATCATTTTTGCCCTGGCCTCTCTTCTCTGCTCACAGGCGCAGAACAGCACCGTGTTCCTGTCAGGCCGCTTCATTCAGGGCATTGGAGCCGGTGGCTGTTACGTCGTCGCTTTTGCCATTTTGCGAGACACCCTAAGCGCCCAGCGTCGCGCGAAGGTGCTGTCGATGCTGAACGGCATTACCTGCATCATCCCGGTGCTGGCCCCGGTCGTGGGATATCTGATCATGCTGAAATTCCCGTGGCAGAGCCTGTTCTGGACCATGGCGGCGATGGGCGCGCTGGTGTTTATCCTGTCCATCGCCGTGCTGAAAGAGACCCACCCGGGCTCGCAGAATACCGGTCATACCCCAACGATTCACCCAGCCGAGAAGCTGCTTAACCGCTTTTTCCTCAGTCGTCTGGCCGTGACCACGTTAAGCGTGGCGGTGATCCTCACTTATGTAAACGTTTCCCCGGTTTTACTGATGGAAACCATGGGCTTCGATCGGGGTGAGTATTCAACGGTGATGGCATTAACCGCCATGGTCAGTATGGCGGTCTCGTTCTCCACCCCGTTTGCGCTAAATGTTTTCAGCCAGCGCGCGTTGATGCTGACCTCACAGGTTTTATTCCTCACGGCTGGCGTGCTTCTGGCGACCACCAGCTCACATGCGGTGATGCTGGTGGGAATTACCCTCATTTGTGCCGGGTTCTCGGTTGGCTTTGGCGTGGCGATGAGTCAGGCGCTTGGCCCCTTCTCGCTTCGGGCAGGCGTGGCAAGCTCGGTGCTGGGGATAGCGCAAGTCTGCGGCTCGTCGCTGTGGATTTGGCTGGCGGCGGTCATCGGGCTTAACGCGCTGAATATGCTGATCGGGGTTCTGATTGGCTGTAGCATACTGTGCATCACCTTACTTATGGTCATCCGGCCCGCGGCGCATTATGAAGAAGCCCATCAGCAGTCTCGATCTTAATCTCTTGCTTTGCCTGCAGCTTTTGCTGCAGGAGCGCAGCGTCACCAAAGCGGCGAAGCGGATGAACGTGACGCCCTCGGCGGTGAGTAAATCACTGGCCAAGCTGCGTGACTGGTTTGACGACCCGCTGTTTGTCAAAACGCCGTTAGGGCTGCTGCCAACCCCGCTGACGGTAAGCCTGGAGCAGGATCTGGCGGAGTGGATGCAAATCGGCAACCAGATCCTCGATAAATTCCACCATGATTCGCCAGGCGGGCTAACGTTCGTGCTGGCCGCCGAAACGCCGTTGATGCTGATCCGCTTTAACACCCTGCTGGAGCAGGTAAACCAGCGCTATCCGCAGGCGACGGTGAAGATGCGTCACTGGGATTACGACTCGCTGGATGCCATTACGCGTGGGGAGGTCGATCTTGGCTTTACCGGCCGAGAAACACATCCGCGCTCTCGCGAGCTGCTGAAGCTGTTGCCGTGGTTTATCGACTACGAGATCCTGTTCAGCGACCGTCCGTGCGTGTATCTGCGTGAGGATCACCCCGCGCTTCAGGATGAATGGAACCTCGAAACCTTCCTGCGCTATCCGCATATCAGTATCTTCTGGGAACGTAGCGACACCTGGGCGCTGGACGAAGTGCTAAAGGAGATGGGTCGAGAGAGAAATATTGCCATGTGCGTGCCGGGCTTTGAGCAGTCGATGTTTATGGCAGCGCAGCCCGGGCATAACTATATCGCCACGGCTCCGCACTACTGTCATCACTACAATCAACTCCACCAGCGGAAGCTGATCGCGCTGCCTATTCCCATTGACGAAGCGCAGGCTGAAAAGCTTACCGTTCCCTTCACGCTGATCTGGCATAAACGGAACAGCCATAATCCGAAAATCCTCTGGCTGCGGGAGACCATCAAGGCGCTGTACGGTGCCAGCGATCCAATTTTTGCCTAAGAAAATGTAAAGTTCGGTCCTAAGGCTTCTCTTACTCCCATTTACTGATTAAAACAGGAGTCAAGTTAAGCGATAATCATGTAACCGTTTAACCGATTACGACCATTATCAAGGAGCGAAAAATGGCTACGCACTTTGCAAGAGGGATACTTACGGAAGGACGTCTCGTATCGGCAAGAATTTCTTCAGCCTGTCACAGTGAAGCACTCACTCTCCCGGAGCACCGCAGAACGCGGTTTTTAGCGTCCAGAGCGCTTCTCGCAGAACTGCTGTTTATGCTGTACGGCACCAGCGAGCTGCCGGACATCATTACCCAACCCGAAGGCCGCCCGGTCTTTGCCGACCCGGATCTCCCTCGTTTTTCGATTGCCTACGCGGGCAATATCATTGGCGTCGCGCTGACCACCGAAGGGGATTGTGGGCTCGACATGGAGCTTCAGCGCGCGACGCGCAGCTTCCATGGCGGTAATGCGCATGAAGACTATCCGCTCTCCAGCAATGAGAAGCTGTGGGTCCGCAACCAGAACGACCCTGTCGAAGCCAGAGCCCAGCTCATTACCTTGCGCCAGAGCATTCGCAAGCTTTGTGGATGCGCCTCAGACGACGCCAGCCTGCTGCAGCTGCTGCCAGGCTCCGGGCGTCTGCGTGCCACTCAGGCCACGCTGGTAGAGGCGCTCAGTGACGCAGAGGATGTGCTCATTTGGTCCATTGCGGTTACCCCCGCCATCGAACGCATGAAAATCTGGGAATTTGACAGTCAACAGGGATGGCGTAGCCTTCCTGATGTGCCCGAGCGCGCCAACGAGCCCGCCGCACGCCTGATGCGTTTAACCAGTTTACCGGCAGAAAAAGCATTCACCCTTAGCTGATCCAATCAGGGTCATCATGATGAAACAGGAGTAATCATGTCTGATACGTTGAAAGTAGTTACGTTACTGGGAAGCCTGCGCAAAGGTTCATTTAACGGGATGGTTGCCCGCACGCTGCCACAGCTGGCACCGGCAGGAATGGAAGTTAGCGCCCTGCCGTCTATTGGCGATATTCCGCTGTATGATGCGGATGTCCAGCAGGAAGAAGGGTTCCCGCAGAGCGTTGAGGCGCTGGCAGAGCAGATCCGCCAGGCCGACGGTGTGGTCATCGTCACGCCAGAGTATAACTACTCGGTTCCGGGTGGCCTGAAGAATGCCATCGACTGGCTGTCCCGTTTGCCCGAGCAGCCGCTGTCAGGCAAACCGGTGCTGATCCAGACCAGCTCAATGGGCGCGATTGGCGGCGCGCGCTGCCAGTATCATCTGCGCCAGATCCTGGTATTCCTGGATGCGATGGTCATGAACAAGCCGGAATTTATGGGTGGTGTGATTCAGAACAAGGTCGACCCGCAAACGGGTGAAGTGGTGGATCAGAGCACGCGCGATCATCTGTCTGGCCAGCTGACGGCGTTTGGGGATTACATTAAGCGGGTTAAAGCCTGATAAAAAAGCCCGGTGGCGCTAGCGCTTACCGGGCCTACACTCGTCAGTAGGTCAGGTAAGCGAAGCGCCACCTGACACCACAAACCGCACCTTAGTGCGCGTCAATAAACACAATCTTCAGCACAAACAGCAGCGCCACAACAATCACGCATGGGCTGAGGTCGCGGAAGCGGCCGGTGCCGATCTTCATTACGCAGTAAGAGATAAAGCCCAGCGCGATGCCTTCGGTAATCGAGAAGCTGAACGGCATCATCACGGCGGTAATAAACGCCGGCACCGCTTCGGTTAAATCATCCCACTTCACGCGTGACAGGCTGGAGGTCATCAGCACACCCACATAGATCAGCGCGCCGGCTGCCGCATACGGTGGAACCATACCCGCCAGCGGAGAGAGGAAGATCACCAGCAGGAACAGAATACCCACGACCACCGCCGTCAGGCCGGTACGGCCGCCCACAGACACGCCGGAAGAAGATTCAATGTACGCGGTAACGGAGGAGGTTCCGATAAAAGCACCGGTCACAGAGGAGACGCTGTCCACAAACAGCGCCTGCTTCATGCGCGGGAATTTCCCTTTATCATCCGCCAGACCCGCTTTGTCGGTCACGCCAATCAGCGTGCCGGAGGAGTCAAACAGGTTGACCAGCATGAAGGAGAAAATCACGCCCGCCAGGCCCAGGTTCAGGGAACCCGCCAGATCGACGTGACCAATCACGGTAGAGACGCTCGGTGGCGCGGAGACGATACCGTTATAGTGAACGTCGCCCAGCATCCAGCCCAGCAGGGTGGTGACCACGATGGACACCAGCACCGCAGCGTGAATATTGCGGGAAGCCAGGATCGCGATGATAAAGAAGCCCAGCACGCCCAGCAGCACGTTATGAGAGGTCAGGTGACCGATGCTCACCAGCGTATCCGGGTTCGCCACGATAACGCCGGCGTTTTTCAGTCCCATCATACCGATGAACAGACCAATACCGCTGGTGATGCCCACGCGCAGGCTCACTGGAATGTTTGCAATCATCCAGTAACGCACGCGGAAAATGGTCAGCAGCAGCAGGCCGACCGCGCCCCAGAAGATGGCGCCCATGCCAACCTGCCACGGCAGACCCATCGCCTGAACGACCACGAACGCGAAGAACGCATTCAGGCCCATCGCCGGTGCCAGCGCAACCGGCAGGTTAGCGAACACACCCATCAGAATGCTGCCAAGGGCCGCAATCAGGCAGGTGGTTACAAAGACGGCGCTGGTATCCATGCCAGCAACGCCCAGAATTTGAGGGTTCACAAAAACGATATAGACCATCGTCAGGAAGGTGGTGAAACCAGCGATCACTTCGGTGCGTGCCGTTGTGCCGTGCTCGCGCAGTTTGAAAACGCGCTCAAGCAGACCCTGACCAGACGTCTGGGTAGTGTGTTGTTGACTCATCATCAATTTCCGAACAAGGAGGAAAAATTCGTCGCTATCCTATACCAAAATGCGACAATAGTGGCGGTTACGTGATACTTTTTTCATTGATTTTGCTTATACGGCAACGATTGCGTCCCGGTGAACTGCCGGACGTAAACGTTAAACTTGTTAAAAGGGAAAAGCATGTCCGGAATTGAAGCGGTATTTTTCGACTGCGACGGTACGCTGGTCGACAGTGAGGTCATTTGTTCCCGCGCGTATGTCACTATGTTCCAGGAATTTGGCATTACGCTGGAACTCGAAGAGGTGTTTAAACGCTTTAAGGGCGTGAAGCTCTACGAGATCATCGACATCATTAACGAAGAACACGGTGTGGATCTGGCGAAAGCGGATCTGGAACCGGTTTACCGCGCCGAGGTCGCACGCCTGTTCGACTCAGAGCTGGAGGTTATCCCCGGGGCTAACGCGCTGCTGGATGCGATGACGGTGCCAATCTGCGTCGTCTCTAACGGCCCGGTCAGCAAAATGCAGCACTCGCTGGGTAAGCTTGAGATGTTGCACCATTTTCCTGAAAAACTGTTCAGCGGCTACGATATCCAGCGCTGGAAGCCAGACCCGGCGCTGATGTTCCATGCGGCAAAAGCGATGAACGTTAACGTAGAGAACTGCATTCTGGTGGATGACTCATCTGCGGGCGCGCAGTCGGGGATTGATGCGGGGATGGAGGTGTTTTACTTCTGCGCCGATCCGCACAACAAGCCGATCGATCATCCCAACGTGACGACCTTTACCGATCTGGCGCAGTTGCCTGAATTGTGGAAAGCACGCGGGTGGGATATTACTCGCTGAAAAAACAAAGCCGGATGGCGCTAACGCTTATCCGGCCTACAGGGCTCGTAGGCCCGGTAAGCGCAGCGCCACCGGGCATATTTCCGCTGATCACTCTTTCGGATCTTTACCCGCCAGCAGCTTGTCCAGCTCGTCGCCGCCCACGTGACGGAAGTCCTGACCTTTCACGAAGTAGAAAATGTATTCGCAAATGTTCTGGCAGCGGTCGCCGATACGCTCGATGGAGCGCGCGCAGAACAGGGCAGTCAGTACGCTTGGGATCGTACGTGAATCTTCCATCATATAGGTCATCAGCTGACGCACGATGCCTTCATACTCCTGGTCGACCTTCTTGTCTTCACGGTAGATACGCACCGCTTCGTCCAGATCCATACGCGCAAAGGCATCCAGCACGTCGTGCAGCATCTGCACGGTGTGGCGGCCCAGCGACTCCAGGCTCACCAGCAGCGGCTGGTGCTGCTGAGAGAACTTCTCCAGCGCGGTGCGGCAGATTTTATCCGCAACGTCACCAATACGCTCCAGCTCGGCGATGGTTTTGATGATCGCCATCACCAGACGCAGGTCGCTCGCCGTCGGCTGACGTTTCGCGATAATACGCACGCAGGCCTCGTCGATAGCGACTTCCATCATGTTGACGTTTTTGTCGCCTTCAATGACGCGCTTCGCCAGCTCGCTGTCCTGGTTGTGCATTGCCGTAATCGCATCAGAAAGCTGCTGCTCAACCATGCCACCCATGGTCATCACCTGCGTGCGGATGCTTTCCAGCTCTGCGTTGAACTGGCCTGAAATGTGTTTATTAAGATTGAGGTTGTCCATGGTTTCTCCACATGCACTAAGGCAAATCAACCGTAGCGGCCAGTAATATAATCTTCGGTTTGTTTCTTCGCGGGCCTGGTGAACAGCGCGTCCGTATCGCTGAACTCAATCAACTCGCCCAGGTACATAAACGCAGTGTGATCGGAACAACGTGCAGCCTGCTGCATGTTATGGGTCACGATAACCACGGTGTAATCCTGCTTCAGCTCGGTGATCAGCTCTTCAATACGGCCGGTTGAGATCGGGTCCAGCGCTGAACACGGCTCATCCAGCAGCAACACTTCCGGGCGAATAGCAATACCGCGCGCAATGCACAGACGCTGCTGCTGGCCACCGGAGAGAGAGTAACCGCTCTGGTGCAACTTATCTTTGGTTTCGTTCCATAATGCGGCCTTGGTCAAAGCCCACTGCACGCGCTCGTCCATATCGGCACGGGAGAGCTTTTCGAACAGACGCACGCCAAAGGCGATGTTGTCATAAATGGACATCGGGAACGGCGTTGGTTTCTGGAACACCATCCCCACTTTGGCGCGCAGCAGGGCAATATCCTGAGCCTGGGTCAGAATGTTTTCACCGTCCAGGATGATTTCCCCTTCAGCGCGCTGCTCCGGATAGAGCGAATACATTTTGTTAAAGGTACGCAGCAGCGTGGATTTTCCACAGCCGGACGGACCGATAAATGCCGTGACCTGGTTCTTTGCGATATCCAGGTTGATGTTCTTCAGGGCATGGAATTTGCCGTAGTAGAAGTTCAAATCACGAACCTGAATCTTACCCGGGGCAGTATCAACCATACTCATTGACTCATTTCCTCATTCGGCGCCGCGAGCTGCCGCGCCGTAAAAAAATTAACCGTGTTTCTTCTTCGCGAAAATGACGCGCGCCAGAATGTTCAGCAACAGTACGCAAAGGGTAATGATCAGCACCCCGGCCCAGGCCAGCTGCTGCCATTCCGCGAATGGGCTCATCGCAAATTTAAAGATCGTCACCGGCAGGTTGGCGATCGGCTGCATCATGTCCGTACTCCAGAACTGATTGGAGAGAGACGTAAACAGCAGCGGCGCCGTTTCACCTGCGATACGCGCAACCGCCAGCAGGATACCGGTCATGATCCCGGAGACGGACGCCTTCAGCGTAATCGCAGAGATCATCTTCCATTTCGGCGTACCCAGCGCATAAGCCGCTTCACGCAGGCTGTCCGGCACCAGTTTCAGCATGTTCTCGGTGGTACGAATAACAATCGGCACCTGCAGCAGCGCCAGTGCAATCACACCCGCCCAGCCGGAGAAGTGTTCCATCTGCGCCACCACCACGGTGTAAACAAACAGACCCACGACGATAGACGGGGCAGACAGCAGAATGTCGTTGATGAAGCGAATCACTTCCGCCAGCCAGGATTTACGACCGTATTCTGCCAGGTAGATGCCCGCCATGATGCCCAGCGGCGTGCCGAAGACCGTCGCCCAGAGGATCAGCAGGCCGCTGCCCGCCAGGGCATTCGCCAGGCCACCACCCGCCGTGTTCGGCGGCGGCGTCATTTCGGTGAACAGCGACAGTGACATCCCGTCAATTCCGCGAACGACCGTCGAGAAGAGGATCCAGACCAGCCAGAACAGGCCGAATGCCATCGTCGCCATAGAGAGCGACAGGGCAATACGGTTTTTCATGCGGCGTCTGGCCTGCATTTTACGGCGGGATTCCGCCAGTTCAGCGGTAGCTTGCATTTCGAGAGTGGCCATTAGCGTGCTCCCTCATTTTTAGCGAGGCGCATAATCATCAGCTTGGAAATCGCCAGAACAATGAAGGTGATAACGAACAGAATCAGACCCAGCTCCATCAGCGCCGCCACGTGCAGCCCTGATTCCGCTTCCGCAAATTCATTCGCCAGCGCCGAGGTAATACTGTTACCCGGCATGTAGAGCGACACGCTGTCGAGCTGGTAGGTGTTACCGATGATAAAGGTGACCGCCATGGTTTCACCCAGCGCACGACCTAAGCCCAGCATCACGCCCCCGATCACCCCATTTTTGGTGAACGGAAGGACAATGCGCCAGATAACTTCCCAGGTGGTGCAGCCGATGCCGTAGGCCGACTCTTTCATCATCACCGGCGTTTGTTCGAAGACATCGCGCATAACCGCCGCAATGTACGGAATAATCATGATGGCGAGGATCACACCTGCCGCCAGAATGCCGATACCGAAAGCCGGGCCAGAGAACAGGGCACCCACAAACGGAATGGCGGAAAGCACGTTACCGACCGGTTCCTGGAAGTATGTGGCGAACAGCGGAGCAAAGATGAACAGGCCCCACATGCCGTAAACGATACTCGGAATGGCCGCCAGCAGTTCGATGGCAATACCCAGCGGGCGTCGCAGCCAGCCCGGCGCCAGCTCCGTCAGGAACAGGGCAATACCAAAGCTCACCGGAACCGCAATCAGCAGGGCGATGAACGAGGTCACCAGCGTGCCGTAAATCGGCACCAGGGCACCGTAGATGTCGTTCGGCGCGTCCCACTCTTTGGTCCACAGGAAGGAGAACCCGAATTTCTGGATGCTCGGCCATGAGGAGAAAATCAGAGACACGATAATGCCGCCCAGCAGCAATAGCACAATCAGCGCAGCCAGTTTTACCAGCGCGCTGAAAATCATGTCACCTTTTTTACCCGGAGGGTTAAATGCAGGCTTGGTTGCAGCCATAAATTACTCTTCTGTTTGAGACGTTTTTACGAATATGCCCGGTGGCGCTGACGCTTACCGGGCCTACAGCTTAAACCGTAGGGCGGGTAAGCGCAGCGCCACCCGCCATCTTCGTTAAATATATCCTGTTAGTACAGCGCTTTACCGCTGCTGTCTTTCACGTTGGTTTTCCATGCAGCGCGAATCTGCTCAACCACGCTGTCCGGCAGGGTGGCGTAATCCAGGGCGTTAGCCTGTTTGCCGCCGTTTTTGTACGCCCAGTCGAAGAACTTCAGCACTTCGGTGCCCTGCTCAGGTTTCTTCTGCTCTTTGTGAACCAGGATGAAGGTGGTAGAGGTGATTGGCCATGCACCTTCGCCTTTCTGGTTAGTCAGATCCTGCGCGAACGATTTGCTCCAGTCAGCGCCTTTCGCTGCGTTAGCAAAGTTCTCTTCTGTCGGGCTAACCGGTTTGCCGTCGGCGGAAATCAGCTTGGTGTAGGACAGGTTGTTCTGCTTAGCGTACGCATACTCTACGTAACCAATTGAGCCAGGCAGACGCTGTACGAACGCGGCGATACCGTCGTTACCTTTACCGCCCAGACCGGTTGGCCAGTTAACGGTAGAGCCGGAGCCAACTTTAGATTTCCACTCTTCGTTCACTTTTGCCAGGTAGCTGGTGAACACGAAAGAGGTACCGGAACCATCCGCGCGGCGAACCACGGCGATGTTCTGAGAAGGCAGCTTCAGGCCTGGGTTGAGTTTAGCGATCGCTTCGTCATCCCATTTTTTGATTTTGCCCAGGTAGATGTCGCCCAGGGTTTTGCCGTCCAGCACCAGCTCACCCGACTTCACGCCCGGCAGGTTGATGGCCAGGACTACGCCACCGATCACGGTCGGGAACTGGAACAGGCCTTCCTGAGCCAGTTTGTCATCAGACAGCGGAGCGTCTGATGCGCCGAAATCAACCGTGTTCGCGGTAATTTGTTTAACGCCACCGGAGGAGCCGATACCCTGATAGTTAACCTTGTTACCGGTTTCTTTCTGGTAGGTATCCGCCCATTTGGCATACACCGGCGCAGGGAAGGTTGCACCAGCGCCAGTCAGGCTTGCTTCTGCAAATACAGAGAACGCGCTCAGAGATAAGGTCGCGGCGACAACAGTTGCGACAGTGGTACGCATAACTTTCATAATGTCTCCTGCAAGATTTTCGTAAATCGTTGTTTAGTGGCTACGATGAGCAAAATAGGACAAACAGGTGACAGATAAATGTACGAATTATGACAGTTTTATGACAAAGGAAATTTCACTTAAAAAACAGCAAAAGAAAGCTTAATTTTCATCGTGTTAGACACTTTTATGACAAGACGTTTTCAGAAATATTTTCTTTATGTGACACTGAAAAAAGTAGCTGAAGATGACAAATTGTCATTATTAAAAATGAGAAAGGATTGATGAAAAACAAACCGGGCGGGATAAACAAAGCTCCACCCGAAGGTGGAGCCTGAAGGGATTATTCTACGGTAACCGATTTCGCCAGGTTACGCGGCTGGTCAACGTCGGTGCCTTTGATCAGCGCAACGTGATAGGCCAGCAGCTGCAGCGGAACGGTGTAGAAGATTGGTGCAATCACCTCTTCCACATGCGGCATCTCGATGATGTGCATGTTGTCATTGCTGACAAAACCGGCATCTTTGTCGGCGAAGACGTACAGGACACCACCGCGGGCGCGGACTTCTTCGATGTTAGATTTCAGTTTTTCCAGCAGTTCGTTGTTTGGTGCCACAACGATGACCGGCATATCCGCGTCAATCAGCGCCAGCGGGCCGTGCTTCAGCTCGCCAGCCGCATAGGCTTCAGCGTGAATGTAGGAGATCTCTTTCAGCTTCAGCGCGCCTTCCAGCGCAATCGGATACTGATCGCCACGACCCAGGAACAGGGCGTGATGTTTGTCAGAGAAATCTTCCGCCAGCGCTTCAATGCGTTTGTCCTGAGACAGCATCTGCTCAATACGGCTCGGCAGCGCCTGCAGGCCGTGAACGATGTCGTGCTCAACGGAAGCATCTTCGCCTTTCAGGCGCGCCAGCTTCGCCACCAGCATCAGCAGAACGGTCAGCTGAGTGGTAAACGCTTTGGTGGAGGCCACGCCGATTTCGGTACCCGCTTTGGTCATTAGCGCCAGATCGGATTCACGCACCAGCGAGGAGCCAGGGACGTTACAGATGGCCAGCGAACCCAGGTAACCCAGCTCTTTAGAGAGACGCAGCGCGGCCAGCGTGTCCGCCGTTTCGCCGGACTGGGAAAGGGTGATCATCAGGCTGTTACGACGCACAGCGGATTTGCGATAGCGGAATTCAGATGCGATTTCCACATCGCACGGCACGCCCGCCAGGGATTCAAACCAGTAGCGAGAAACCATACCGGAGTTGTAGGAGGTGCCGCAGGCCACGATCTGAATATGCTCGACCTTGCCAAGCAGTTCGTTCGCGTTTGCGCCCAGCTCGCTCAGGTCAACCTCACCGTGGCTGATGCGCCCGGTCAGGGTGTTTTTGATGGCGTTTGGCTGCTCGTAAATCTCTTTCTGCATGTAGTGACGGTAAGCGCCTTTGTCGCCCGCGTCGTACTGCAGATTCGATTCGATCTCCTGACGTTTCACCTGCTCGCCTTTGGTATCGAATACGGTCACGCTGCGGCGAGTTACTTCCGCGATATCACCCTCTTCGAGGAAGATAAAGCGACGGGTAACCGGCAGGAGCGCCAGCTGGTCAGAAGCGATGAAGTTTTCGCCCATGCCCAGACCGATAACCATCGGGCTACCGGAACGCGCTGCCAGCAGCGTGGACGGGTCGCGGGAGTCCATGATCACCGTACCGTACGCACCGCGCAGCTGAGGGATAGCACGCAGCACCGCATCACGCAGTGTACCGCCCTGCTCCAGCTCCCAGTGCACCAGGTGAGCAATCACTTCGGTGTCAGTTTCAGAGACGAAGGTGTAGCCGCGCGCTTTCAGTTCTTCGCGCAGCGGTTCGTGGTTTTCGATAATGCCGTTGTGCACGACCACGATGTGTTCAGACACATGCGGGTGCGCGTTACCTTCAGACGGTTCGCCGTGCGTCGCCCAGCGGGTGTGCGCAATACCGGTACCACCGTGCAGCGGATGTTCTTCCGCGGCCTGGGCCAGCATCTGCACTTTACCGAGACGACGCAGACGGGTCATATGACCTTCTGCATCGACGACAGCCAGACCGGCTGAGTCGTAACCACGGTATTCCAGACGACGTAAACCTTCGAGAAGGATTTCAGCAATATCACGCTGCGCAACTGCGCCAACAATTCCACACATAATTTTAGATTCCGAATTTAGGCATTATGCCTGCGTTGTCGCTGACCTGTATTTGCCCTTTCCGGGCGCCCCGAGCCTTGTAGAGAGTGGGGTTATTTTTATGGGTACTGCTTGTGGGGGGAGATATATATTTATCTCCTCTCCCGGGTTTGCCTGATATTGGCTACGCCTTATCAGGCCTACTCAATCGTAGGGCGGGTAAGCGTAGCGCCACCCGCCTTGTTGTTACTTTTTCTTCACCGGGCGTTTCCAGCCCTGCTTGCTGACCTGCGGAACGCGGCTTAACACCAACTCGTTCTCGGCCACATCGCGCGTAACAGTTGTTCCGGCGGCAATGGTCACCCCGTTACCCACGGTAACAGGCGCCACCAGCTGCGTATCGGAGCCAACGAACACGTCATCACCGATGATGGTTTTAAACTTATTCGCGCCGTCATAGTTACAGGTAATCGTCCCTGCACCAATATTCACGTTATTGCCAATTTCCGCGTCGCCCAGGTAGGTCAGATGACCGGCTTTCGAGCCTTTACCCAGACGCGCTTTTTTCATTTCCACGAAGTTACCCACGTGAGCGCCTTCCAGCAGCTCAGCGCCCGGGCGCAGACGCGCAAACGGACCGATGGTACAGGCGGCATCCAGACGGGCATCTTCCACCACGCTGTACGGGCTGATTTCACAGTCGTCGCCGATGACGCTGTTTTTAATCACGCAGCCGGCGCCAATTTTGACGCGATTGCCCAGCGTGACGTGACCTTCGAGGATAACGTTAGTATCAATCTCAACGTCACGCCCGTGAGATAACGAACCACGCAGATCGAAACGCGCCGGATCGCGCAGCATCACGCCCGCCAGCAGCAGTTTTTCGGCCTGCTCGGACTGATAAATACGCTCAAGACGGGAAAGCTGCAGGCGGTTGTTCACGCCGTCCGTTTCGCTGATGCGCGCCGGATGAACGGCGGCAATTTCACGCCCTTCGTGGTACGCCATCGCAATGATATCGGTGATGTAGTATTCACCCTGCGCGTTGTTGTTGTTGAGTTTGGACAGCCAGCGCTTCATATCCGCGCCATTGGCAATCAGGATACCGGTGTTGATCTCCTGAATCTGGCGCTGTTCGTCGCTGGCATCTTTATGCTCAACAATACCCGTGACGTTGCCGTTTTCACGGGTGATGCGGCCATAACCGCTTGGATCGTCCAGCACGACGGTCAACAAACCGATGCCACCCTGCGGTTTGGCTTCACGCAGGCGAGTCAGTGTTTCAACGGAGATCAGCGGGACATCGCCGTAGAGCATCAAAATGTCTTCGTCATCTGCAAAGAAGGGCGCTGCCTGCTGCATCGCATGGCCTGTACCCAACTGTTCTGCCTGAAGCACCCAGTTGAGCTTGTCATCCCTCAGCGCCTTTTTAAGCAGATCGCCGCCGTGGCCGTAAACCAGGTGGACCTGACTGGCACCCAGTTCATTCGCTGCATCAATGACATGCTGCACCATTGGCTTTCCTGCAAGCGTGTGGAGCACCTTAGGCAGATCGGAATACATGCGGGTCCCTTTGCCAGCGGCAAGGATCACCACGCTCATCGCACTGTTTGACATACGCATCCTGACGGTAGTTTGAGTGTGAAGTAAAAACGTTTGATGCTTAAAATTCTACATCTTTTTCATCATGAATTAAGGCCGAAAAAAAAAGCCAGCCTGGGATCCAGACTGGCTTTTGTGCTTTTCAAGCCGGTGTTACATCGCTTTTTTGGTCAACTCGATAACGCGCAGTTTCGCGATCGCTTTGGCCAGCTCCGCAGACGCCTGAGCGTAATCCACGTCACCATGAGAGCTGCTAATGTGCTCTTCAGCCTTACGCTTCGATTCCAGGGCTCGCGCTTCGTCGAGATCCTGGCCACGGATAGCGGTATCGGCCAGAACGGTCACACTGCCAGGCTGCACTTCAAGAATGCCGCCGGACAGATAGATAAACTCTTCGTGACCGAACTGTTTAACGATGCGGATCATACCAGGCTTAATGGCGGTGAGCAGCGGTGCGTGACCCGGGAAAATACCCAGTTCACCTTCACTACCCGTTACCTGGATTTTCTCGACCAGACCAGAGAACATTTGTTGCTCTGCGCTGACGACGTCCAGGTGGTAAGTCATTGCCATATCACCCTCCGATTAAGGCGTTAAAGTTTTTTGGCTTTTTCCACGGCTTCGTCGATGGAACCAACCATGTAGAACGCCTGCTCCGGCAGGTGATCGTATTCGCCTTCCATGATGCCTTTAAAGCCACGGATGGTGTCTTTCAGGGAAACGTATTTACCCGGAGAACCGGTGAATACTTCCGCAACGAAGAATGGCTGGGACAGGAAGCGCTGGATCTTACGCGCACGTGCTACCACCAGTTTGTCTTCTTCAGACAGTTCATCCATACCCAGGATGGCGATGATGTCTTTCAGTTCCTGGTAACGCTGCAGCAGGGACTGTACGCCACGCGCGGTGTCGTAGTGTTCCTGACCCACAACCAGTGGATCCAGCTGACGGCTGGTGGAGTCCAGCGGGTCAACGGCTGGGTAGATACCCAGAGACGCGATCTGACGGCTCAGTACCACGGTTGCATCTAAGTGCGCAAAGGTGGTTGCTGGAGATGGGTCAGTCAAGTCATCCGCAGGTACGTATACCGCCTGAACGGAGGTGATAGAACCGGTTTTGGTAGAGGTGATACGTTCCTGAAGAACACCCATCTCTTCCGCCAGCGTAGGCTGATAACCTACCGCTGAAGGCATACGACCCAGCAGTGCAGATACTTCCGTACCGGCCAGGGTGTAACGATAGATGTTATCAACGAACAGCAGAACGTCACGGCCTTCGTCACGGAACTTCTCAGCCATAGTCAGACCGGTCAGCGCAACGCGCAGACGGTTTCCTGGTGGCTCGTTCATCTGGCCGTAAACCAGGGAAACTTTGTCCAGAACGTTGGAGTCGGTCATTTCGTGGTAGAAGTCGTTACCCTCACGAGTACGTTCACCTACGCCCGCAAACACAGAGTAACCGGAGTGCTCGATCGCGATGTTACGGATCAGCTCCATCATGTTTACAGTTTTACCAACACCCGCACCACCGAACAGACCGACTTTACCGCCCTTCGCGAACGGACACATCAGGTCGATAACTTTGATACCGGTTTCCAGCAGTTCCTGAGAGCTGGACAGCTCTTCGTAGGAAGGTGCCGCACGGTGGATAGCCCAACGCTCTTCTTCACCGATGTCGCCTTTCATGTCGATTGGTTGACCCAATACGTTCATGATACGACCCAGTGTTGCTTTACCTACCGGGACTTCGATCGGGTGCTCAAGGTCTTTGACTTCCAGACCACGACGCAGACCGTCGGAAGAACCCATCGCGATGGTACGCACGATACCGCCGCCGAGCTGCTGCTGAACTTCCAGCACCAGGCTCTCGTTACCATTCTGTACCTCAAGCGCGTCGTACACGCGTGGTACGGCGTCCTGAGGGAACTCGACGTCCACCACGGCGCCGATTACCTGGACAATCTTTCCAGTAGCCATCTTGAATCCTCTACGTAATTCGTAAACCTGGTTAAACCGCGGCGGCCCCCGAGACGATCTCGGTGAGTTCCTGAGTAATGCTGGCCTGACGAGCTTTGTTGTAAACCAACTGCAGCTCTTTAATCAGGCTGCCGCCATTATCGGTCGCGGCTTTCATCGCCACCATTCGTGCGGCCTGCTCGCTGGCCAGGTTTTCTACAACGCCCTGATAAACCTGAGATTCAACGTAACGACGCAGCAGGGTATCCAGCAGCGGTTTCGGATCGGGTTCATACAGGTAATCCCAGGCTTTTTGCTTCAGCTCGTCATCTTCTGATGCCGGTAACGGCAGCATCTGAGTGAGCGTTGGAACCTGAGACATGGTGTTAATGAATTTGTTGCTGACAACGTACAGTCTGTCCAGACGGCCTTCATCATAGGCCTGCAACATCACTTTAACCGGGCCGATCAGTTCGGACAGGGACGGGTTATCACCCATACCGGTCACCTGAGCGACAATGTTGCCACCAACGGAGTTAAAGAAAGAGACGCCTTTAGAGCCGATCATTGCGATATCGCACTGAACGCCTTTTTCAGACCATGCTTTCATATCCGCCAGCAGTTTTTTGAACAGGTTAATGTTCAAGCCGCCACACAGACCACGGTCGGTCGACACCACCAGGTAGCCCACGCGCTTAACGTCGCGTTCTTCCAGGTAAGGGTGCTTATATTCCAGATTACCGTTTGCAAGGTGACCAATCACTTTGCGCATGGTTTCTGCATAAGGACGGCTGGCCGCCATGCGATCCTGCGATTTACGCATTTTGGAAGCGGCGACCATCTCCATCGCTTTAGTGATCTTTTGCGTGTTCTGGACGCTTGCGATCTTACTACGTATCTCTTTTGCGCCGGCCATGAGCTTCTCCTCAATGCCAGGCGGCTTGTCCTGAGACAAGCCGCCGGACGATTACCAGGATTGGGTTGCTTTGAAGGAATCGAGGATAGCTTTCAGCTTGCCTTCGATTTCGTCGTTATAGCCACCGGTCTGGTTGATCTCTTGCATCAGCGGAGCGTGATCACGGTCGACGTAAGCCAGCAGAGCGGCTTCGAAGCTACCGATTTTCGCCAGTTCCACATCTTCGAGGTAACCGCGTTCAGCCGCGAACAGTACCAGGCCCTGCTGAGCAACAGACATTGGTGCGTACTGTTTCTGCTTCAGCAGCTCGGTCACTTTCTGACCGTGGCTCAGCTGTTTACGGGTTGCTTCGTCCAGATCGGATGCGAACTGAGAGAACGCAGCCAGTTCACGATACTGTGCCAGCGCGGTACGGATACCACCGGACAGTTTCTTGATGATCTTGGTCTGAGCAGCACCACCAACACGGGATACGGAGATACCCGGGTTAACCGCCGGACGAATACCGGAGTTAAACAGGTTGGTTTCCAGGAAGATCTGACCATCGGTAATGGAGATTACGTTGGTCGGAACGAACGCAGAAACGTCACCCGCCTGGGTTTCAATGATCGGCAGAGCGGTCAGAGAGCCCGTTTTACCCTTCACTTCACCTTTGGTGAAGTTCTCGACGTATTCCGCGTTAACGCGGGAAGCACGCTCCAGCAGACGAGAGTGGAGGTAGAATACGTCGCCAGGGAACGCTTCACGTCCAGGTGGACGACGGAGCAGCAGGGAAACCTGACGATAAGCAACAGCCTGTTTAGACAGGTCATCGTATACGATCAGCGCATCTTCACCGCGGTCACGGAAGTATTCGCCCATTGCGCAACCGGCGTATGGCGCCAGGTATTGCAGTGCAGCGGATTCAGACGCAGTTGCTACCACAACGATGGTGTTAGACAGTGCGCCGTGCTCTTCCAGTTTACGGACCACGTTGGAAATGGTGGACGCTTTCTGGCCGATGGCCACGTACACACATTTGATACCGGAGTCACGCTGGTTGATGATGGCGTCGATTGCCATCGCGGTTTTACCGGTCTGACGGTCACCGATGATCAGTTCACGCTGACCACGACCGATTGGGATCATGGCATCAACGGACTTATAACCTGTCTGAACAGGCTGATCTACGGACTGACGGTCGATAACGCCTGGTGCGATAACTTCGATTGGGGAGAAGCCATCGTGCTCAACCGGACCTTTACCGTCGATTGGCGCACCCAGGGTGTTAACAACGCGACCCAGCAGGCCACGGCCAACCGGCACTTCCAGAATACGGCCAGTACACTTAACCTTCATGCCTTCGGCGAGGTCAGCGTATGGACCCATCACAACTGCACCTACGGAGTCGCGCTCCAGGTTCAGTGCGATAGCGTAACGGTTACCCGGCAGGGAAATCATCTCACCCTGCATACAATCGGCCAGGCCGTGGATGCGGATAACACCGTCACTTACAGAAACAATAGTACCTTCGTTGTGAGCTTCACTCACAACACTGAACTGAGCAATGCGCTGCTTGATCAGTTCGCTGATTTCGGTGGAATTCAGTTGCATGCTCCAGTCCCCTTAAGACTGCAAGACGTCTGCAAGGCGTTCAAGACGGCCGCGTACGCTGCCATCAATGACCATATCACCCGAACGGATGATTACGCCTGCCATTACAGACTTATCGATTTTGCAATTCAGCTTAACTTTGCGTGACAGACGTTTTTCCATCGCGGCGGTGATTTTCGCAAGCTGTTCGTTACTCAGTTCAGTCGCAGAAGTCACTTCAACTTCAGCGGTTGCTTCACTAAGGGCACGTAAGTGCTCAAACTGCTCGAGAACATCCGGGAGCACACGGAGACGACCATTTTCTGCCATGACCTTAATCAGGTTCTGGCCGTTGGCATCCAGTTGCTCTCCGCACACGGCGATAAACGACGCAGCGAGAGTTTCAGGTGCTAACGCACCGGAAAGCAACTCAGCCATTTGTTCGTTTTTCGTCACCTCAGCGGCAAACGCCAGCATATCCTGCCAGCGATCGACATTTTGGTGTTCGACAGCAAAGTCAAAAGCTGCTTTGGCGTAGGGGCGAGCTACCGTAACAAATTCAGACATCAGCCCCTCCCTCCTTACAGTTCAGCGACAAGTTTGTCCACGATGTCGCTGTTAGCAGCTTCATCCACGGAACGTTCGATGATCTTCTCGGCGCCAGCAACAGCCAGAATCGCAACCTGCTTACGCAGTTCTTCACGAGCACGTTTACGCTCAGCATCAATTTCTGCCTGAGCCTGTGTCACGATCTTAGTACGTTCCTGTTCTGCTTCAGCTTTGGCTTCGTCCAGGATCTGCGAACGGCGTTTGTTAGCCTGTTCGATGATGACCTGAGCTTCCGCTTTCGCTTTTTTCAGCTGGTCTGTCGCGTTGGCCTGTGCAAGGTCCAAATCTTTCTTAGCGCGTTCTGCAGAAGCCAGACCGTCAGCAATTTCTTTCTGACGTTTTTCGATGGCAGCCATTAAAGGCGGCCATACATACTTCATGCAGAACCAGACAAAGAGAATAAACGCGATGGCCTGGCCGAGGATTGTTGCGTTCATGTTCACAGCACAATACCTCTTTAATTTCTGTGGCTTAGGGTTTTAAAACTACTACTACGCGACAGCAAACATCACGTACAGACCCAGACCTACAGCGATCATTGGGATAGCATCCACCAGACCCATAACGATAAAGAACTGAGTACGCAGCAGAGGAATCAGATCAGGTTGACGCGCTGCGCCTTCCAGGAATTTGCCCCCGAGGATGCCGATACCGATCGCAGCACCGATAGCCGCCAGACCCATCATCACAGCGGCAGCCATGTACAGCAGATCCATATTCAGGTTTTCCATGACAGTCTCCAGTTTGTTTCAATTAAAACGTAGTAGTGTTGGTAAAAAATCAGTGCTCTTCAGACGCCATCGACAGATAGACGATCGTCAGAACCATGAAGATAAAGGCTTGCAGCGTAATGATCAGGATGTGGAAAATGGCCCATGGCACATTAAGAATCCACTGTGACCACCACGGCAGAAGACCCGCGATCAGAATGAAAATCAGCTCACCCGCATACATGTTGCCGAACAGTCGCAGACCCAGTGAAACAGGTTTGGACAGCAGGCTAACGCCTTCCAGGATCAGGTTGACCGGAATAAACGCCCAGTGGTTGAACGGCTGCAAGGTAAGCTCTTTCACAAAGCCGCTTACGCCTTTCATTTTGATGCTGTAGAAAAGAATCAGGATAAATACGCCCAGCGCCATCGACAGGGTGATGTTCACGTCCGCAGACGGTACAACACGCAGCGCAGGCAGGCCGAAGATGTGCTCGCCGATAAACGGCAGCAGATCGATTGGCAGCAGGTCCATCAGGTTCATCAGGAAGACCCAAACGAACACGGTCAGGGCCAGCGGAGCAATCAGCTTGCTCTTACCATGGTACATGTCTTTGACGCTGCCATGGACGAAGCCGATGATCATTTCGATGAAGGTCTGGAATTTCCCTGGTACACCGCTGGTCGCTCGTTTAGCAACACCGCGGAACATGGCCAGGAACAGAAGACCCAAAACCACCGAGAAGAACATGGAGTCGATGTTGATCGTCCAGAAGGTGGCCGGGGGGTTATGTGGATCCACCAGCGAGAATGTACGCAGGTCCAGCTGAAGGTTATTCAGATGGTGACCTATGTAATCCTGCGGCGTCATATTTTCTGAAGCCATGATGCCTTTTACCCTTTGTTATTGATTACAGCTGGAGCCAGAACTTGTACCACCAGCACCAAAACCCACGTTGCTATCAGCGGCATGAAGACCACTTTCAAAACCGCCAGCGCCATCACCAGTAAAGCAAAGGTCAGCAACACCTTACACACTTCGCCGAGGGCGAAGGACCAGGCCACGCGGCCTTTGGCGGGTGTATGCGCCTGATGACGCCAGGCAAAAATCATAAACAACACGTTTGGCAGCACAACCGCCAAACCCCCGCACACGGCGGAGATGCCCCAGAAGGGGTCTTTGAGGCTAAACAGCAGTCCACTTGCTATCACAGCCAGAAACTGAACGAACAGAAGCTTACGAGCAACGTTTCTACTCAAGAGCGACACAGACATCACGTTTTTACTCCTGCTCCCTTCGAGGTATGCCGCGTGTCGTATAAAACGTCCTTTAAGGCTCAGAGTCAAGCATCAAAAAGCGGTCAAATTATACGGTGCGCACCCGTGATTTCAAACATTAAGTAGCGAAAAGGTGAATAAATGTTTAAATATTTTTCCCCACCGCTATTTTTTAACTTTCGCTGAAAGCGTCAACCTTCGACCAAAACTGCAAACAGCGCGAAAACGTTGACGATAAAGCGTGCACGAGATCACAAAACACACATTTGCGATAAGGTTGTCTTTATCAAAGACGCAAATCGCAGAAATTTATCTTTATGAAATTAAACGCAAAACGTCGTAACTATTTTCAAAACAGCCCAGTACACAATAAAAACCTTTTATTGACATTCTTAATAAATAATTAACATTGCGTTCTGGTTACTGCCTTCCACTTTTAGCAGCCTTATATTTTCACAGATGACTATCTTCTTGGTGAATAATAGGCGCTCCGTTAACCGGAAGAAAAACCTTAGTGAAAAAGAGGTTAAATGCTCACCGGTAAATCCCCGGTAGTTGTGCTGTTTTTTAACATGCGAAGAACAGCACAAATTCCACATTTTTTATTAATTTTTTAAAAATTGTTTGGCTTAATTATCACCAGATGACGTTCCCCATCGAGCTGAGGAATGTTTAATTTCTCGATGGATTCAACAGCAAATCCGTCCGGAAGCTGTTCAATCTCATCGCCTGGCAACTGCCCTTTCAGCGCATAGAAGCGGCCATTTTCTGCAGGCAAGTGCTTACACCAGCTCACCATATCGTTGAGCGACGCAAAAGCACGGCTGATAACCCCGTCAAACGGCGGCTCCGCCGGGAACTCCTCTACCCTGCTCTGCACGGGTGTGATGTTCTCCAGCTTCAGCTCATGCTGTACCTGACGTAAAAAGCGCACGCGCTTGCCGAGGCTGTCCAGCAGGGTGAAGTGGCTCTCAGGGCGAACAATCGACAGCGGAACGCCCGGTAAACCAGGTCCTGTCCCCACGTCGATGAAACGCTCACCTTTCAGCCAGGGGGCAACCACAATGCTATCGAGAATATGGCGTACCAGCATCTCGTTGGGGTCACGTACTGAGGTCAGGTTGTACGCTTTGTTCCATTTGTTCAGCATATCGACATAGGCCACCAGCTGATTTTTCTGGTGATCGGTGAGCGAAATACCTGCCTGATCCAGCAGACGAGAGAGTTTGTTGAGCACGGTGAATACCTGTTTAGCGATTTTTCGCCCGGTGGCGCTGCCGCTTACCGGGCCTACGAATAAGTAGGGCGGGTAAGCGAAGCGCCACCCGCCAAAAGCAATGTCAATTACGCGCTGCGGCGCAACATACCTTGCTTTTTCAGCCAGACCAGCAGGATCGAAATCGCTGCAGGGGTAACCCCCGAGATGCGGGACGCCTGGCCGATCGACACCGGTTTGTGATCGTTCAGCTTGGCGATCACTTCGTTTGAAAGGCCCGTCACCTGGCGGTAGTCGAGCATTTCCGGCAGCAGCGTGTTTTCGTTACGCTGCTGTTTTTCGATCTCATCCTGCTGACGCGCGATGTAACCTTCGTACTTCACCTGGATCTCAACCTGCTCTGCCGCTTCAGCATCTTCCAGTCCCGGCGCGAACGCGGTCAGTTTGACCAAGTTCTCATAGGTCACTTCAGGACGGCGCAGCAGATCTTCCCCGCTGGCTTCACGCGACAGCGGTGCTGTTAAGTGAGCGTTTACTTCGGCAGCGGTTTCCGCCTGCGGATTCACCCAGGTGGTTTTCAGGCGCTGGCGTTCCTGTTCAATGCGCTCCAGCTTCTCGTTAAAGCGCGCCCAGCGTTCGTCATCCACCAGACCCAGCTCGCGACCCATTTCGGTCAGACGCAGGTCGGCGTTATCTTCGCGCAGCATCAGGCGATATTCCGCGCGAGAGGTAAACATACGGTACGGTTCTTTGGTACCCAGCGTGCAGAGATCGTCAACCAGCACGCCCAGATACGCCTGAGAACGGCCTGGCGCCCAGCCCTCTTTCTCAGCGGAGAAGCGTGCGGCGTTCAGACCGGCAAGCAGACCCTGTGCAGCCGCTTCTTCGTAGCCGGTTGTGCCGTTAATCTGACCCGCGAAGAACAGACCGTGGATGAATTTGCTTTCCAGGGTTGGTTTCAGGTCACGCGGATCGAAGAAATCGTACTCAATAGCGTAGCCAGGGCGAACGATTTTCGCATTCTCCATCCCCTGCATTGAGCGAACAATTTGCATCTGCACATCGAACGGCAGGCTGGTGGAGATGCCGTTCGGATAAATTTCGTTTGAGGTCAGCCCTTCCGGCTCCAGGAAGATCTGGTGCTGGTTACGATCGGCAAAGCGCATCACTTTGTCTTCGATCGACGGACAGTAGCGTGGGCCAATCCCTTCGATCACGCCAGCATACATGGGGCTGCGATCGAGGTTATTGCGGATCACGTCATGGGTTTTCTCGTTGGTATGCGTGATGTAGCACGGTACCTGCTGCGGATGTTGCGCCGCATTGCCCATAAACGAAAAGACCGGCATGGGGTTATCACCGTGCTGTTGCGCCAGCACGCTGAAATCAATGGTGCGCGCATCAATACGCGGCGGCGTACCGGTTTTCAGACGGCTGACGCGCAGCGGCAGTTCACGCAGGCGACGTGACAGTGGGATAGACGGCGGATCGCCAGCACGGCCACCGCTGTAGTTATCCAGGCCGATATGAATTTTTCCGTCCAGGAATGTCCCGACGGTCAGCACAACCGCTTTTGCGCGGAACTTGAGACCCATCTGGGTCACTGCACCCACGACGCGATCGTTCTCAACGATAAGATCTTCTACAGCCTGCTGGAAGATCATCAGGTTCGGCTGGTTCTCCAGCGCGGTGCGCACAGCCTGACGGTAAAGCACGCGGTCTGCCTGGGCACGGGTCGCCCGAACAGCAGGTCCTTTACTCGCGTTTAGTATCCTAAACTGGATGCCTGCATGATCGATCGCTTTCGCCATCAGGCCGCCAAGTGCATCCACTTCTTTTACCAGGTGTCCTTTCCCAATGCCGCCAATCGCCGGGTTACAGGACATTTGTCCCAGCGTGTCGATATTGTGTGTCAAAAGCAGGGTCTGCTGACCCATACGCGCTGCGGCCATTGCGGCCTCAGTGCCTGCATGACCCCCGCCAATGATGATGACGTCAAAAGGATCCTGATAAAACATGGTGGTCTGCCTCGCGTAAAGCGGTATGAAAATGGATTGAAGCCCGGGCCGTGGATTCTACTCAACTTTAGTCTTTCGAGAAAGCATTGGGATCCTGGGCTATTAAAAAGAAGATCTTTTTATTTAGAGATCTGTTCTATTGTGATCTCTTATTAGGATCGCGAACATGTGTGGATAAGTCCGATCTCATAAAGAAGATCATGCAGTTAGAAAGGATCGTTTGCTGTGAATGATCGGTGATCCTGGACAGTATAAGCTGGGATCAGATCGCGACTTTATACACAGGTCAAAAACAACACAACAGTTGTTCTTTGGATAACTACGGGTTAATACGAGCTTTTAACCAGAGTTATCCACATCTGTTCGCGCGATCTTTAATCGTTTTTGAGTAAATTTTTCCATTCCGCGAGCCAGATCTCGGCTGGATCCTCCGGAATGTCATGATCGAGGATGTTGATCTTGAGCGTTTCACCCAGCTGTTTTGCTCCGCAGGAGGTAACAGCGGCTTCAACTTTCTCTATTGCCCCGCAAAAGGTGTCATATTCACGACTGCCGATCCCCACCGCGCCAAAACGGACGTTTGACAGGTCGGGCTGTTGTTCCAGCAGTTCGTCATATAAAGGTTGCAGGTTATCCGGCAGATCGCCCGCGCCGTGCGTGGAGGTGATCAGCAGCCAGACCCCGTCAGCCGGGAGATCTTCAAGCAGCGGGCCGTGCAGGGTTTGTGTGGAAAAGCCCGCATCTTCCAGCTTTTCAGCCAGGTGTTCCGCTACGTATTCCGCACCACCAAGGGTGCTGCCGCTGATAAGGGTAATGTCCGCCATTGATCGCTCGCCCAGATAAAGAGACGGCCATTGTACGCTGTGAACGAGCTGGGATCTACCTGTGGAAAATGTGGGAATGAATTTGCCCGATCACGGGCGGATGGTACGCATGATCGGGTTTTGCAGGGAGATCAGTGTCTCGGTGGACTGAATTTCATCGATTGTTTGGATCTTGTTGATAAGTACCTGCTGGAGGGCGTCGATGGATCGGCACATGACCTTTATAAAGATGCTGTAGTGACCGGTGGTGTAATACGCCTCGGTGACCTCATCCAGCGCGTTCAGCCTCGCCAGGGCGGAAGGATAGTCTTTTGCGCTTTTAAGAATGATGCCGATGAAGCAGCAGACGTCGTAACCCAGATGTTTAGGACTGACGTCAATGCGTGCGCCGGTAATGATCCCCGCCTGTTTCATCTTCTCTACGCGAACGTGAATGGTCCCCGGGCTGACGCCAAACTGTTTCGCCAGCTCGGCGTAGGCGGTACGGGCATTGGCCATTAAGGCCTCCAGGATGCCGCGGTCGAGATTGTCGATCTGATAATTTTCCATAGCTTTTTCTTATGAAGATTAATGAATCACTCTATTCTAGCGTTTAATTTTATCGAATCAAAAGTGAAGGTGGCTTTTTGTTGATGAGTTATTGAATGTGATGCCATTTCTGTTGCTTAATCAATATCAACAGGACGCAGGAGTATAAATAATGAAAACCGCTTACATCGCAAAACAACGCCAGATCAGTTTCGTTAAATCCCATTTTTCCCGCCAGCTGGAAGATAAACTTGGGCTTATTGAAGTCCAGGCGCCAATTCTGAGCCGCGTGGGTGACGGGACCCAGGATAACTTGTCTGGATGCGAAAAAGCGGTACAGGTGAAAGTGAAAACACTGCCAGACGCCCAGTTCGAAGTGGTTCATTCCCTGGCGAAGTGGAAGCGTCAAACCCTGGGACAACACGACTTCAGCGCGGGCGAAGGGCTCTACACGCACATGAAAGCCCTTCGCCCCGATGAAGACCGCCTCACCCCAATTCACTCTGTCTATGTTGACCAGTGGGACTGGGAGCGCGTGATGGGTGACGGCGAGCGCCACGTCGGCACGCTGAAATCTACCGTTGAGGCGATCTACGCCGGGATCAAAGAAACCGAAGCGGCCGTGAGCAAAGAGTTTGGTCTGGCACCGTTCTTGCCGGATACGATCCACTTTGTTCACAGTCAGGAATTGCTGAGCCGCTTCCCGGGTCTGGATGCCAAAGGCCGCGAGCGTGCGATTGCCAAAGAGCTGGGCGCGGTATTTCTGATTGGGATCGGCGGCAAGCTGTCTGATGGCAAACGCCACGACGTTCGCGCGCCGGATTATGATGACTGGAGCACTGCGGGTGAGGGCGAATTTGCCGGTCTGAACGGTGATATTCTGGTCTGGAACCCGGTACTGGAAGACGCCTTCGAGCTCTCTTCTATGGGGATCCGCGTGGATGCTGACGCGCTGAAGCGCCAGCTGGCGGTCACCGGCGATGAAGATCGTCTCAAACTCGAGTGGCACCAGGCGCTGCTGCGCGGTGAAATGCCTCAGACGATCGGCGGCGGCATCGGCCAGTCCCGTCTGACCATGCTGCTGCTTCAGTTGTCACATATCGGTCAGGTCCAGTGTGGCGTATGGCCGCAGCAGGTACGTGAAAGCGTCGGTTCTCTTCTTTAATTAACGCCGCCAGCGTCTGAGCAGGCGGCTACGCAGCCCGGTATCAAAGCGCCAGATATGATCGAAGATGCGCATGATGCCGGGTTTCCCATGGGCGGACATCGCCACCGCGTGAAAACGGTGCTGATGCACCCGCTGTAACTCCTTCACCTTATTCACCACGTCATCCGGCAGCCGCTGGGCAATAAAATCGGAAATCACCACCGCGTCAGCGTCGTACCAGTCGCCGCCCTGCATACGCTCCACAATGCTGCGAAAGCAGCTGGCCAGATCCGTGCCGCCGCGAAAACGCTGGCTCAGGAAGCGGATTGCCTGCTCGATCCCCTGCTGGTTCGTCAGCTCATAGCCCACAACCTCGCTGGAGAACAACATGATGAAGCAGCGACGGCGATCGGCGAGCGCCACGCGCATCAGCGCCAGACAGAATGCCTTCGCACACTGCTCGTTAAACCCGCCCATCGATCCGGACGTATCCACGCAAACAATGAATGGCCCGCGCGGCTGTTCATCAAAATCCTGATGGACCACCGGCCGTTGGCTGATTTTCTCGCGCCAGGCTTCGCCGTGCAGTCGGTAGGTGAGAAGCTGTTTTTCCACCAGCCGACGATAGAACTCATACTCCAGCTCGGTCATCCCCAGCGTGCTCAGCTCGGTCGGCAGCAGACGTAAGATGTCGTCGCTTTGCTGCAATCCATCTACCTGCTCCGGCACGGTGGCCGGTTCGCGGACCAGCGTGCGGAAGGTTTCCATCGGCGCATCTTTCTTTGGGACCGATTTTGCCTCCCTTGAGCGTCCCAGCTGTTCTGCAAGCTTCATCAGCTCGGGCTGCTGCGTTAGAAAGTCACCGTACTTCACGATCAGCTGGTAGTCACCGCGCTTCAACTGCCCGGCACTCATGTCCCACAGACGTCCGGCGGCGTTTTCATTTTCTACCAGCACCTCTTCAAGCTGACCGCTCAGCGTCATACGCTCCTGAACTTCGCTGAGCAGCTGTTCACGCTCTTCATCCAGCAGTTGCTGGTTCAGCGTTGTGGCCTGAACGACCAGGCTGAGGCGCCAGCGCTGTAGGAACAGGGTATGTAGCGCCGGGGTAAAAGTGGCGTTATCCGTGACCAGCGTCCGCGCCTGGCTGGCAAACGGAGAGTGGACTTTATCAAGCAGCGTAAGGGTTTGCGGCAGCTGGACGATAAACTGCGGTGTCGACAGCCGTTGGCACTGCTGATAGCTGGCGACCTCCTCCGTCAATTCAGGCGGGACTTCCGTCTCCTTAAACCGCTGGCGAAGGTTATCGCGCCAGCGCGGGAGATCGTCGGTCATCGCTTTTTTGAGCTTAGGAAATTTTTCGAAGAAGGCCGCCAGCTGCGGCGACGCCAGGAGGGTAATAACCACCTCCTCGATCAGACCTTCCTCACTGACCGCCAGCATGACGTTGAGCGTGTCCAGCGTTAGCATTGACGCGCCTGTTTGATCTGCGCGCTGACGTCCTGCAGGCTGGCTTCGATGCGACCTAACCAGTCGCTATGAATAAAGAGGCATTTTTGCTGCTCGCTGAAGCGGGTGTGCTGCTGGTGCCATTCGGTATCCAGCGCTTCCAGCTGCTGCTTGATCTCTTCCGGCACGCTATCGGAAGCGGCGCCCGGCAGCGCCAGACGCGATCCCTGCAGGCTGACGTCGCGGATCACCAGATGCTGGCTGCTATCTACTTCCATATTCAGCGGCTGCGCGAAGCCGATGCCGTTGAGCTTGCCGCGAATCTCACCGCCCTTATCCAGCCACTGTGCCAGCGTTTCGCGCTCAATCGTAATGTGTACCACCTGCATGTCATGCAGTTTGAGCGGCTGCTGGAGCAGCAGCGTTAGCGTCGTACCAGTCAGATCGGCAGGAAGCTCGTAGTGCGGTTTGCGGGCGAACATGCCCCCCAGGCGGTTCACCTTCAGCGCGGTTTTATCACTTTGCTGCTGCTGAAGCTGGATGCGCCGCTGGGCAATCGCCCCCAGCTGGTTGAGCATCGCCTGCTGCCCCCAGGCGTGCCCGGTCATCAAAACGTCAAGCTGCTGCTGCATCAGGTTCATGCCTTCTGCATCATGCCAGAGGCAGTCTTTGAGCAGGATCAGGTCGATTGGCGCAACGGCGTCACGCCCGCTGAACAGGGCGCTGGCCTGCAGCAGACGGATCGCTTTTTTCCAGCGGCGATCGGAAACATAGGGCGCAGAAGGGAGGAGATCGAGCTGCTGACGCAGCAGATAGATCAGCTCAAATACGGCGTCAGGCAGCTTGATTTTGCTGATATCCTGCTGCCACTGGTGATACTCCTCATCGGTGACCTGTAGCGAAGCAGACACCGGATTTTCGTTCTCATCCTGCTGGCTTATCAGCAGGGAGCGGAAATTGGATTTATCCTGCACTTTGTCCAGCCACAGGCGGATCAGCATACGGTCATACAGCGCTTCCAGACTGCTGTCGGCTTCAGGCAGTTCGTTAGAGGCGGCCACCAGCAGGCGCATCGGGATTTTCTCTTCGCTGGCGCCGTTACGGAACCGACGTTCGTTTATCGCCGTGAGCAGAGTGTTCAGAATAGCCGGTCCCGCTTTCCAGATCTCATCAAGAAAAACAATCTCAGCCTCAGGCAGATACCCCGCCGTCAAGCGCTCATAGCGCCCTTCATCTTTCAGCGCCTGAATGGAAAGCGGGCCAAAAACTTCTTCTGGGGTGGAAAAGCGGGTCATGAGATATTCGAAGGCGCGGGCGTTCTGAAAAGCAAATTTGAGCCTGCGGGCGATCAGGCTTTTGGCAATGCCCGGTGGTCCCAGCAAAAACACGCTTTCACCGCTCAGCGCCGCCAGCAAACAGAGGCGAATGGCGTGGCTACGCTCGAAAAGGCCTTTCTCCAGCGCGCTGCTGAGGCGGGAAATTCTTTCTGCTAATAAATGTGAGTGAGCCATAATAGTTTTGCATCCTTTCGCCGTCGTGGCGGCCAATTGAAGCGAGTATAGACGTTTCAGTCAGGGCTGGTAATAGACTGAAGTGCGGCGCAATTTTCTTTGCGCTACATTAATGCGGTTGCATTTAGGGGTACGATTTTGCAATGAATCGTGCATACTGTGCGCTTTTTGTGGGCCAAGGGACCAGGAACACATTTGTTATTTAAACGAAAAGACTAGTCTATGAGCACTGATAATAAGCAATCATTACCCGCAATAACGCTTGCGGCGATCGGGGTTGTCTACGGTGATATCGGCACCAGCCCGCTTTATACGCTTCGTGAATGTCTGTCCGGCCAGTTTGGCTTTGGTGTTGAACGCGATGCCGTGTTTGGCTTCCTGTCCCTCATTTTCTGGCTGCTGATCCTGGTGGTTTCCGTTAAATATCTCTCCTTCGTTATGCGTGCAGATAACGCAGGTGAAGGTGGGATCCTGACCCTGATGTCCCTTGCCGGGCGCAATACCTCGGCCAGAATGACCTCAGTGCTGGTCATAATCGGCCTGATTGGCGGCAGTTTCTTCTACGGGGAAGTGGTGATAACGCCGGCTATCTCGGTGCTGTCGGCGATAGAGGGGCTGGAGATTATCGCGCCACAGCTGGATACGTGGGTGGTTCCGCTCGCTATCATTGTCCTGACGCTGCTTTTCGCTATTCAAAAGCACGGCACCGGGCTGGTGGGCAAACTGTTTGCTCCGATTATGCTGGCCTGGTTCCTGATCCTGGCGGCGCTTGGCTTGCGCAGCATTATCGCGAACCCGGAAGTGCTGCAGGCGCTGAACCCTTACTGGGCCGTGCATTTCTTCCTCGAATACAAAGTGGTTTCCTTCGTGGCGCTGGGTGCCGTCGTGCTCTCCATCACCGGTGTGGAAGCGCTGTATGCTGACATGGGCCACTTCGGGAAACTGCCTATCCGCGTGGCATGGTTTATTGTGGTGCTCCCGTCGCTGGTGCTGAACTACTTCGGTCAGGGTGCGCTGCTGCTTAAAAACCCGGAAGCGATCAAGAACCCGTTCTTCCTGCTGGCGCCTGACTGGGCGCTGGTGCCGATGCTGATCCTGGCGACGCTGGCGACCGTCATTGCCTCTCAGGCGGTGATTTCCGGCGTGTTTTCTCTGACGCGCCAGGCCGTGCGTCTGGGATATCTCTCGCCGATGCGCATCATCCATACCTCAGAGATGGAGTCGGGTCAGATTTACATCCCGTTCATTAACTGGCTGCTCTATTTCGCAGTTGTCATTGTTATCGTCAGCTTCGAGCACTCCAGTAACCTGGCGGCGGCGTACGGTATTGCCGTAACCGGTACGATGGTGCTGACATCGCTTCTCTCCACCACGGTGGCGTACCGAAACTGGCACTGGAATAAATTCCTCGTGGCGATGATTCTGGTGGGCTTCCTGTGCATCGACGTGCCGCTGTTCTCTGCGAACCTCGACAAAATTGTCTCCGGTGGCTGGCTGCCGCTGACGCTGGGTCTGGTGATGTTTATTGTCATGACCACCTGGAAAAGCGAGCGTTTCCGCCTGCTGCGCCGCATGCATGAGCACGGGAACTCTCTGGAGGCGATGATCGCTTCTCTGGAGAAATCCCCGCCGGTTCGCGTGCCGGGGACCGCGGTATACATGTCTCGCGCGCTGAACGTCATTCCGTTCGCGCTGATGCATAACCTCAAGCACAACAAAGTGCTGCACGAGCGCGTGATCCTGCTGACGCTGCGCACCGAAGATGCGCCGTATGTTCATAACGTCCGTCGCGTGCAGATTGAGCAGCTGTCGCCGACCTTCTGGCGCGTGGTGGCAAGCTACGGCTGGCGTGAAACGCCAAACGTGGAAGAGGTGTTCCACCGCTGTGGCCTGGAAGGGCTGAGCTGTCGGATGATGGAGACGTCGTTCTTTATGTCGCACGAGTCGCTGATCATCGGCAAGCGCCCGTGGTATCTGCGCCTGCGCGGCAAGCTGTACCTCATCCTGCAGCGTAACGCCCTGCGTGCGCCTGACCAGTTTGAGATCCCGCCTAACCGCGTGATTGAGCTGGGAACGCAGGTCGAGATCTAAGTCTTTGTACGGCCTGATGCCCTCACCCCGACCCTCTCCCACAGGGAGAGGGCGCAAACATAAAAAACGGTAACCTTGGGGTTACCGTTTTGCATTTACCTCCATTCCATTTCACTTAGCGAAACGTTTCGACGTCGATCACAAATCTGTTACGTCATGATGGTTTTCTGAACATTTCTGGGGCTACACTACTTTTAGCGAAACGTTTCGCTAGTGGAGCAAGAAAATGAAGAAAGGCACGGTTCTCAACTCAGAAATCTCATCGGTTATTTCCCGTCTTGGGCATACCGATACGCTGGTGGTTTGCGATGCAGGCTTACCGGTTCCGCGTAGCACAACCCGTATCGACATGGCGTTAACGCAGGGTGTTCCTTCGTTTATGCAGGTACTGGAAGTCGTGACCGCGGAGATGCAGGTTGAGGCGGCCATTCTCGCGGCGGAAATCAAACAACATAATCCGCAACTCCACGAAACGTTGCTCAGCCACATTGAGCAACTGCAACAACACCAGGGAAACACCATAGAAATTCGTTACACAACGCACGAGCAGTTCAAACAACAAACCGCAGACAGTCAGGCGGTGATTCGCAGCGGGGAGTGTTCCCCGTATGCGAATATCATTCTCTGTGCTGGCGTCACCTTCTGAGGCCATCATGGACGCATTACTGCAACTCAAAGGGATCGATAAGTCGTTCCCGGGCGTAAAAGCCCTCTCCGGCGCGGCGCTGAACGTCTACCCCGGGCGCGTGATGGCGCTGGTGGGCGAAAACGGTGCTGGCAAATCCACCATGATGAAAGTGCTGACCGGTATCTACCAACGCGATGCCGGTTCACTCGTCTGGCTGGGCAAAGAGACCACCTTCACCGGCCCGAAATCCTCTCAGGAAGCGGGCATCGGTATTATTCACCAGGAGCTGAACCTCATCCCTCAGCTCACCATTGCGGAAAACATCTTCCTCGGCCGCGAGTTTGTTAACCGGTTCGGCAAAATCGACTGGAAAACCATGTATGCCGAAGCAGACAAACTGCTGGCGAAGCTGAACCTGCGCTTTAAGAGCGACCGTCTGGTGGGCGATCTCTCCATTGGCGATCAGCAGATGGTGGAAATTGCCAAGGTGCTGAGCTTTGAGTCGAAGGTCATCATTATGGATGAACCAACCGACGCCCTGACCGATACCGAAACCGAATCCCTGTTCCGCGTGATCCGCGAGCTGAAGTCGCAGGGGCGCGGGATTGTCTATATCTCTCACCGCATGAAAGAGATCTTCGAAATCTGCGATGACGTCACCGTCTTCCGCGACGGGCAGTTTATTGCCGAGCGCGAAGTGGCCACGCTGACCGAAGATACGCTTATCGAAATGATGGTGGGACGTAAGCTCGAAGATCAGTATCCGCATCTGGATAAAGCGCCGGGTGAGATCCGCCTGAAGGTGGATAACCTCTGCGGTCCGGGCGTGAACGACGTGACCTTTACCCTGCGCCAGGGCGAGATCCTGGGCGTGGCGGGCCTGATGGGTGCCGGACGTACCGAGCTGATGAAAGTGTTGTACGGCGCACTGCCGCGCACCAGCGGTTATGTCACCCTCGACGGTCATGAAGTGGTCACCCGCTCTCCGCAGGATGGTCTGGCGAACGGCATCGTCTATATCTCCGAAGACCGTAAACGCGACGGTCTGGTGCTGGGGATGTCGGTAAAAGAGAACATGTCCCTGACCGCGCTGCGCTATTTCAGCCGTAGCGGCGGTAGCCTGAAGCATAAAGATGAGCAGCAGGCGGTGAGCGATTTTATCCGCCTCTTCAACGTCAAAACCCCATCGATGGAGCAGGCGATTGGCCTCTTATCCGGCGGTAATCAGCAGAAAGTGGCGATTGCGCGCGGGCTGATGACGCGCCCGAAAGTGTTGATCCTCGACGAACCAACCCGCGGCGTAGACGTGGGCGCGAAGAAAGAGATCTATCAGCTGATTAACCAGTTTAAGGCCGACGGTCTGAGCATCATTCTGGTCTCTTCCGAGATGCCAGAAGTATTAGGCATGAGCGATCGCATTATCGTCATGCATGAAGGGCATCTCGGCGGTGAATTCACTCGCGAGCAGGCCACCCAGGAAGTTCTGATGGCTGCCGCTGTGGGCAAGCTTAATCGCGTGAATCAGGAGTAAGAAGATGACTACCCAGGCTGTTTCTGGTCGCCGCTATTTCACAAAGGCATGGCTGATGGAACAAAAATCGCTGATTGCCCTGCTGGTGCTGATCGCGATTGTGTCCACCATGAGCCCAAACTTTTTCACCGTTAATAACCTGTTCAACATTCTGCAGCAGACGTCGGTGAACGCCATTATGGCGGTCGGCATGACGCTGGTGATTTTGACCTCGGGTATCGATCTGTCCGTCGGTTCCCTGCTGGCGCTCACCGGTGCGATCGCCGCTTCGATTGTCGGCATTGAGGTCAACGCGCTGGTGGCCGTGGCCGCTGCCCTGGCGGCAGGCGCGGCGATTGGTGCCGTAACCGGCGTGATTGTGGCAAAAGGCCGCGTTCAGGCGTTCATCGCCACGCTGGTGATGATGCTGCTGCTGCGCGGTGTGACCATGGTTTACACCAACGGCAGCCCGGTCAATACCGGTTTTACCGATAACGCGGATCTGTTTGGCTGGTTCGGTATCGGTCGCCCGCTGGGTGTCCCGACGCCGGTCTGGATCATGGCTATCGTCTTCCTGGCGGCGTGGTACATGCTGCACCACACCCGTCTGGGCCGTTATATCTATGCGCTAGGCGGTAACGAAGCGGCAACGCGCCTGTCCGGTATCAGCGTTAATAAAGTCAAAATTATCGTTTACTCCCTGTGCGGTCTGCTGGCGTCACTGGCGGGCATCATCGAAGTGGCGCGCCTCTCCTCCGCGCAGCCGACGGCGGGTACGGGATATGAGCTGGATGCTATCGCGGCAGTGGTTCTGGGCGGTACGAGTCTTGCGGGCGGTAAAGGTCGCATTGTTGGGACATTGATCGGCGCACTGATTCTCGGTTTCCTGAATAATGGTTTGAATTTGTTAGGTGTTTCCTCCTATTACCAGATGATCGTTAAGGCAGTGGTGATTTTGCTGGCGGTACTGGTAGACAACAAAAAACAGTAACTGACGACACTACAGGACATCTTAGATATGAACATGAAAAAACTGGCTACCCTGGTTTCTGCTGTCGCGCTGAGCGCAACCGTAAGTGCTAACGCCATGGCGAAAGACACCATCGCGCTGGTTGTCTCTACCCTGAACAACCCGTTCTTCGTCTCCCTGAAGGACGGTGCGCAGAAAGAAGCGGACAAGCTGGGCTACAACCTGGTGGTTCTGGATTCACAGAACAACCCGGCGAAAGAGCTGGCTAACGTTCAGGACTTAACCGTTCGTGGCACCAAAATTCTGCTGATCAACCCAACCGATTCCGATGCCGTAGGTAACGCCGTGAAGATGGCAAACCAGGCGAAGATCCCGGTAATTACCCTGGACCGTCAGGCGTCTAAAGGTGAAGTGGTCAGCCACATTGCCTCTGATAACGTACTGGGCGGCAAAATCGCGGGTGATTACATCGCGAAGAAAGCCGGCGAAGGCGCGAAGGTTATCGAACTGCAGGGGATTGCCGGGACTTCCGCAGCTCGCGAGCGTGGTGAAGGCTTCCAGCAGGCTGTGGCTGCACACAAATTCAACGTGCTGGCCAGCCAGCCGGCAGACTTCGACCGTACTAAGGGTCTGAACGTTATGCAGAACCTGCTGACCGCGCACCCTGACGTGCAGGCGGTATTCGCGCAGAACGACGAAATGGCGCTGGGCGCGCTGCGAGCCCTGCAGACCGCAGGTAAATCTGATGTGATGGTTGTCGGATTTGACGGCACGCCGGATGGTGAAAAAGCAGTAAACGATGGCAAACTGGCTGCGACCATCGCTCAGCTGCCTGAGCAGATTGGCGCCACTGGCGTTGAAACTGCCGACAAAGTGCTGAAGGGCGAAAAAGTTCAGGCCAAATACCCGGTTGACCTGAAGCTGGTCATCAAGCAGTAAAAGGCGAATCAGGCAGTCGCTGGCTGCCTGAGGGACACCAATAAAGAAAAGTGTGGCATACGCCACCGGGTAACACCGGTGGCGCTCTCAGATGGACAACCCAACCATGAAAACCGCAGGCAACCTCGTCGTCCTTGGCAGTATCAATGCCGATCACATTCTTAACCTTGAATCATTCCCTACACCGGGCGAAACCGTCACGGGTAACCAGTATCAGGTGGCCTTCGGCGGTAAAGGTGCAAACCAGGCCGTCGCCGCCGGTCGCAGCGGGGCAAACATTGCGTTTATCGCCTGCACGGGTGATGACGATACCGGTGAGCGCGTACGCAAGCAGCTGGCGAGCGACAACATTGATATCGCACCGGTCAGCGTTGTCGCAGGGGAATCGACCGGCGTGGCGCTGATTTTCGTCAACGCTGAAGGTGAGAATGTTATCGGTATTCATGCTGGCGCTAACGCTGCGCTGACGACGGAACGCGTAGAAGCGCAACGTGCAATCATCGGCGGAGCCGAAGCCCTGCTGATGCAGCTGGAGTCACCGGTTGAAAGCGTGCTGGCCGCTGCCAGAATTGCGCATGAAAATCATACCACTGTCGTACTTAACCCTGCTCCAGCCCGTGTATTATCAGACGAGCTGCTGGCGCTGGTGGACATCATTACGCCGAACGAAACCGAAGCCGAAAAGCTGACGGGCATTCGCGTTGAAAATGATGACGATGCCGCGCGCGCCGCGCGTGCGCTGCACGATAAGGGCATCGGCACCGTGATTATCACCCTGGGTAGCCGTGGGGTGTGGGCAAGCGTCAATGGCGAAGGCCGCCGCGTGCCGGGCTTTAAGGTCAAAGCGATTGATACCATCGCGGCGGGAGATACCTTCAATGGTGCACTGGTGACCGCGCTGCTGGAAGGCAAAAGAATGGATGATGCTATCCGCTTCGCACACGCTGCCGCCGCGATTGCGGTGACGCGCAAGGGCGCACAGCCTTCCGTTCCGTGGCGTAAAGAGATCGATGAATTTTTAAGTCAGCAGGGGTAACGCTTGGCCACAATGAAAGATGTCGCCCGCATGGCGGGCGTTTCTACCTCGACGGTCTCTCACGTTATAAACAACGATCGCTTCGTCAGCGAGGCGATTCGGGAGAAAGTTGAAGCTGCGGTAAAAGATCTCAACTATGCGCCGTCTGCGCTGGCCCGCAGCCTTAAGCTCAACCAGACGCGCACCATCGGTATGCTGATCACCGCCAGTACCAACCCCTTTTATTCAGAACTGGTTCGCGGCGTGGAGCGCAGCTGCTTCGAGCGTGGCTACAGCCTTGTGCTGTGCAATACCGAGGGTGACGAGCAGCGCATGAATCGTAACCTGGAGACGCTGATGCAAAAACGCGTCGACGGGCTACTCCTGCTCTGCACCGAAACGCACCAGCCCTCGAAAGAGATCATCCAGCGCTATCCCTCGATTCCCACAGTGATGATGGACTGGGCGCCGTTCGACGGAACCAGCGATCTGATTCAGGATAACTCCCTGCTGGGCGGCGATATGGCGACCCAGCATCTGATTGATAAAGGACACACTCGCATCGCCTGTATTACGGGGCCGCTGGATAAAACTCCGGCGCGTTTGCGTCTGGAAGGGTATCTCTCTGCCATGGAACGGGCGGGGCTTGCCATTCCTGAGGGCTATCGAATCACCGGTGATTTTGAATTTAACGGCGGTTTCGAGGCGATGCAGAAACTGCTGGCGCAAAAGCCGCGTCCGCAGGCGGTGTTTATTGGTAACGACGCGATGGCGTTTGGTGCCTACCAGGCGTTGTATCAGGCTGGGCTACGCGTGCCTGATGATATGGCGGTGATTGGCTATGACGATATCGAACTGGCCAGCTACATGACGCCGCCGCTGACCACGATCCATCAGCCAAAAGATGAACTGGGCGAGCTGGCCATCGATGTGTTGATCCACCGTATGGCGCAGCCCACGCTGCAGCAGCAACGCCTGCAGCTTACTCCTGTTCTGATTGAACGCGGTTCGGTTTAGCTTTCTCTTTGTGACGCTCTTTAATCAGGTTTCGGCCGTCTTTCGGTTTTAACAGCATAAAGACCAGCGCCGATACCACGGTAAGTGCGCCCATGGTGATAAAGGTATAGTGGAACTGCTCAACGGTATTTGCGCTGTCAAAACCTTCATAAAACCTCAGCACCGCTGCACTCACGGCAACCCCTAAACTGATCGACAGCTGTTGCGTTACCGCCAGCACGCTGTTGCCGCTACTGGCGTTCTCGTCAGTCAGATCGGCGAGGGTGATGGTGTTCATCGACGTGAACTGCGTCGACATCGCCATGCCCAACACAAACAGCGGCAGGATCAGCATCCAGACGGGCAACGCGGCGGACTGCAGCGAGAACTGGGCAATCATCAAACCGATAAAGACCGTCACGCCAACCAGCGTCTTACGATAGCCAAACCAGCGCAGCACCTGCGTCACGGTTGATTTTGCCAGGATCGAGCCCATTGCCGTGGGCGCCATCATGCAGCCGGCAATCAGAGCCGGGTAGCCGAAACCCACCTGCAGCATCAATGGCATCAGAAACGGTACGCAACCCGTTCCCAGACGAGACGCAATGTTGCCTGCAATCCCTACGGAAAACGTTCGGGTGTTAAAGAGTCCCAGGGAGATTAACGGCGTCGGGTGACGGCGCGCGTGACGTATATAAAGAAGGAATAGCAGAATACCGCCGAGGATAACGGAGAGCGCCATCCACGTTGCGACGATCTTCTCGCCAAACAGCTCCATCCCGCTGGAGAATAACACCAGGCTCAGGCCAAACAGGAAAAAGCCGCCCATATCGAAGCTGCGCCTTGGCGTGGTGAAGTTCGGCATATATTTGCGGGCATACAGCAGCCCCGCAACGCCAATCGGAATATTAATCAGGAAGATCCAGTGCCAGCTTGCCCAGGTGACAAACACGCCACCGAGTACCGGGCCTAGAATCGGGCCGACCAGTCCCGGCATGGTGACGAAGTTGAGCACGGGAAGCAGTTCGCTCCTGGGGTAGGCTCGCAGCAAGGCAAGGCGCGCCACCGGCATCATCATCGCGCCGCCAATGCCCTGTAGTACGCGGAAGATAACCAGCTCCGTTAAGGATGAGGAGAGCGCACAGGCCAGCGAACCGAGCGTAAAGAGCGTTACGGCCAGCATGAAAACTTTGCGGGTGCCAAAGCGGTCGGCCAGCCAGCCGCTGACCGGAATTAACATTGCGACCGTCAGGGTGTAGCTGATGATGGCGGACTGCATCGCCAGCGGGGAGCGGTTAAGGCTTTGCGCAATAGCGGGAAGCGCTGTGTTGAGGATGGTGGCATCCAGTGCCTGCATAAAAAACGCCATGGCTGCAATCCACGGCAATCCGGCCATGCTGCGCGCTTTTTTCTTTGTCATTTATTTACCTGCTGGTGGGTTGGCGCGGCCAGCAATGCCTGGCACGCACTCAGGGCTCTCTGCCCGTCGCTTTCCTGAATGGCATCCACTATCGCCTGATGCAAATCCAGTTTTACCACTTCGTTTTGTGTAATAGAGGTAAAGTAGGTGTGATACACCGAATGAAATAAAGAGGCAAAAGAGGTGAGGAACGGATTGGCGCTCATCATATAGATGTGTTCATGCCAGGCCATATCGACCTCAACCCAGCGTTCGCGGTTGAAGTGCTTTTTCAGGAACACCATCTCTTCCATCAGCGCGTTAAGCTGCGCTTTCTGCTCTGCTGTTCCTAGCGTGGCGGCAAGCAGACATGCCTGAGGTTCAAGGCTGCTGCGCATCACCAGAAAGTGATCGACGACCTGATGAAAGTTATCTTCCGTCATCCACCAGGAGAGCAGCTCCTGATCGAGAAAATTCCAGTTACTCTGTGGCATCACACGTGTGCCAATACGAGGACGCGGAAGCACCATACCTTTTGCCGTTAGGGTTTTCACCGCTTCGCGCACGGCGGTACGGCTCACCCCAAACTGCTCACCCAGCTCCATCTCACCCGGCAGAATGCTACCCGGGGCATATTTACCCGCTAAAATCCGCTGAGCCAGCTTTTCTGCCAGCACGTACGACAGGTTTTTTTGGGCGGCCAGCTGTTGTGCGCTTAATGGCATCGCTTTTATTCCTTAAAGATTCATGCTGATAATTATGCCACCTCGAATGTGATTGTGGTTGCAGATACATCAAATAGAACAATTTGTAGCTTGATTTCACCTCTGTTGGTGAAAAAAAACGCGGACGGAATCTTTTTTTAAATTTCCTCTTGTCACGTCGGAATAACTCCCTATAATGCGCCTCCACTGACACGGAACAACGGCACACACGCCGCCGGGTCAGCAGAGAAAAGCGAAAATAAACGCTTGACTCTGAAGCGGGAAGGCGTAATATGCACACCCCGCGCCGCTGCGAAAAGCGAAGCGGCACTGCTCTTTAACAATTTATCAGACAATCTGTGTGGGCACTCAAAGTGACATGGATTCTTAATGTCTTCGGACAATAAATGAATACCAAGTCTCTGAGTGAACATACGTAATTCATTACGAAGTTTAATTCACGAGCATCAAACTTAAATTGAAGAGTTTGATCATGGCTCAGATTGAACGCTGGCGGCAGGCCTAACACATGCAAGTCGAGCGGTAGCACAGGGGAGCTTGCTCTCCGGGTGACGAGCGGCGGACGGGTGAGTAATGTCTGGGAAACTGCCTGATGGAGGGGGATAACTACTGGAAACGGTAGCTAATACCGCATAACGTCGCAAGACCAAAGAGGGGGACCTTCGGGCCTCTTGCCATCAGATGTGCCCAGATGGGATTAGCTAGTAGGTGGGGTAACGGCTCACCTAGGCGACGATCCCTAGCTGGTCTGAGAGGATGACCAGCCACACTGGAACTGAGACACGGTCCAGACTCCTACGGGAGGCAGCAGTGGGGAATATTGCACAATGGGCGCAAGCCTGATGCAGCCATGCCGCGTGTATGAAGAAGGCCTTCGGGTTGTAAAGTACTTTCAGCGGGGAGGAAGGTGTTGAGGTTAATAACCTCAGCAATTGACGTTACCCGCAGAAGAAGCACCGGCTAACTCCGTGCCAGCAGCCGCGGTAATACGGAGGGTGCAAGCGTTAATCGGAATTACTGGGCGTAAAGCGCACGCAGGCGGTCTGTCAAGTCGGATGTGAAATCCCCGGGCTCAACCTGGGAACTGCATTCGAAACTGGCAGGCTAGAGTCTTGTAGAGGGGGGTAGAATTCCAGGTGTAGCGGTGAAATGCGTAGAGATCTGGAGGAATACCGGTGGCGAAGGCGGCCCCCTGGACAAAGACTGACGCTCAGGTGCGAAAGCGTGGGGAGCAAACAGGATTAGATACCCTGGTAGTCCACGCCGTAAACGATGTCGACTTGGAGGTTGTGCCCTTGAGGCGTGGCTTCCGGAGCTAACGCGTTAAGTCGACCGCCTGGGGAGTACGGCCGCAAGGTTAAAACTCAAATGAATTGACGGGGGCCCGCACAAGCGGTGGAGCATGTGGTTTAATTCGATGCAACGCGAAGAACCTTACCTACTCTTGACATCCAGAGAACTTTCCAGAGATGGATTGGTGCCTTCGGGAACTCTGAGACAGGTGCTGCATGGCTGTCGTCAGCTCGTGTTGTGAAATGTTGGGTTAAGTCCCGCAACGAGCGCAACCCTTATCCTTTGTTGCCAGCGGTTCGGCCGGGAACTCAAAGGAGACTGCCAGTGATAAACTGGAGGAAGGTGGGGATGACGTCAAGTCATCATGGCCCTTACGAGTAGGGCTACACACGTGCTACAATGGCGCATACAAAGAGAAGCGACCTCGCGAGAGCAAGCGGACCTCATAAAGTGCGTCGTAGTCCGGATTGGAGTCTGCAACTCGACTCCATGAAGTCGGAATCGCTAGTAATCGTAGATCAGAATGCTACGGTGAATACGTTCCCGGGCCTTGTACACACCGCCCGTCACACCATGGGAGTGGGTTGCAAAAGAAGTAGGTAGCTTAACCTTCGGGAGGGCGCTTACCACTTTGTGATTCATGACTGGGGTGAAGTCGTAACAAGGTAACCGTAGGGGAACCTGCGGTTGGATCACCTCCTTACCTTAAAGAACCTGCCTTTGTAGTGCTCACACAGATTGTCTGATGAAAAGTAAATAGCAAGGCGTCTTGCGATTGAGACTTCAGTGTCCCCTTCGTCTAGAGGCCCAGGACACCGCCCTTTCACGGCGGTAACAGGGGTTCGAATCCCCTAGGGGACGCCACTTGCTGGTTCGTGAGTGAAAGTCACCTGCCTTAATATCTCAAAACTCATCTTCGGGTGACGTTTGAGATATTTGCTCTTTAAAAATCTGGATCAAGCTGAAAATTGAAACGACACATCTTTAATGGTGTGTTCGAGTCTCTCAAATTTTCGCAATTTGATGATGAATCGAAAGAAACATCTTCGGGTTGTGAGGTTAAGCGACTAAGCGTACACGGTGGATGCCCTGGCAGTCAGAGGCGATGAAGGACGTGCTAATCTGCGAAAAGCGCCGGCGAGGTGATATGAACCTTTGACCCGGCGATGTCCGAATGGGGAAACCCAGTGTGTTCCGACACACTATCGTTAACTGAATACATAGGTTAACGAGGCGAACCGGGGGAACTGAAACATCTAAGTACCCCGAGGAAAAGAAATCAACCGAGATTCCCCCAGTAGCGGCGAGCGAACGGGGAGCAGCCCAGAGTCTGAATCAGCTTGTGTGTTAGTGGAACGGTCTGGAAAGTCCGGCGATACAGGGTGATAGCCCCGTACACGAAAGCACACAGGTTGTGAACTCGAAGAGTAGGGCGGGACACGTGGTATCCTGTCTGAATATGGGGGGACCATCCTCCAAGGCTAAATACTCCTGACTGACCGATAGTGAACCAGTACCGTGAGGGAAAGGCGAAAAGAACCCCGGCGAGGGGAGTGAAAAAGAACCTGAAACCGTGTACGTACAAGCAGTGGGAGCACCTTCGTGGTGTGACTGCGTACCTTTTGTATAATGGGTCAGCGACTTATATTCTGTAGCAAGGTTAACCGTATAGGGGAGCCGAAGGGAAACCGAGTCTTAACTGGGCGTTAAGTTGCAGGGTATAGACCCGAAACCCGGTGATCTAGCCATGGGCAGGTTGAAGGTTGGGTAACACTAACTGGAGGACCGAACCGACTAATGTTGAAAAATTAGCGGATGACTTGTGGCTGGGGGTGAAAGGCCAATCAAACCGGGAGATAGCTGGTTCTCCCCGAAAGCTATTTAGGTAGCGCCTCGTGAACTCATCTTCGGGGGTAGAGCACTGTTTCGGCTAGGGGGCCATCCCGGCTTACCAACCCGATGCAAACTACGAATACCGAAGAATGTTATCACGGGAGACACACGGCGGGTGCTAACGTCCGTCGTGAAGAGGGAAACAACCCAGACCGCCAGCTAAGGTCCCAAAGTCATGGTTAAGTGGGAAACGATGTGGGAAGGCACAGACAGCCAGGATGTTGGCTTAGAAGCAGCCATCATTTAAAGAAAGCGTAATAGCTCACTGGTCGAGTCGGCCTGCGCGGAAGATGTAACGGGGCTAAACCATGCACCGAAGCTGCGGCAGCGACACTATGTGTTGTTGGGTAGGGGAGCGTTCTGTAAGCCGTTGAAGGTGTGCTGTGAGGCATGCTGGAGGTATCAGAAGTGCGAATGCTGACATAAGTAACGATAATGCGGGTGAAAAGCCCGCACGCCGGAAGACCAAGGGTTCCTGTCCAACGTTAATCGGGGCAGGGTGAGTCGACCCCTAAGGCGAGGCCGAAAGGCGTAGTCGATGGGAAACAGGTTAATATTCCTGTACTTGGTGTTACTGCGAAGGGGGGACGGAGAAGGCTATGTTAGCCGGGCGACGGTTGTCCCGGTTTAAGCATGTAGGCGGAACGATTAGGTAAATCCGGTCGTTTATTAACGCTGAGGTGTGATGACGAGGCACTACGGTGCTGAAGTAACAAATGCCCTGCTTCCAGGAAAAGCCTCTAAGCATCAGGTAACATCAAATCGTACCCCAAACCGACACAGGTGGTCAGGTAGAGAATACCAAGGCGCTTGAGAGAACTCGGGTGAAGGAACTAGGCAAAATGGTGCCGTAACTTCGGGAGAAGGCACGCTGATATGTAGGTGAAGCCCCTGCGGGTGGAGCTGAAATCAGTCGAAGATACCAGCTGGCTGCAACTGTTTATTAAAAACACAGCACTGTGCAAACACGAAAGTGGACGTATACGGTGTGACGCCTGCCCGGTGCCGGAAGGTTAATTGATGGGGTTAGCGGTAACGCGAAGCTCTTGATCGAAGCCCCGGTAAACGGCGGCCGTAACTATAACGGTCCTAAGGTAGCGAAATTCCTTGTCGGGTAAGTTCCGACCTGCACGAATGGCGTAATGATGGCCAGGCTGTCTCCACCCGAGACTCAGTGAAATTGAACTCGCTGTGAAGATGCAGTGTACCCGCGGCAAGACGGAAAGACCCCGTGAACCTTTACTATAGCTTGACACTGAACACTGGTCCTTGATGTGTAGGATAGGTGGGAGGCTTTGAAGCGTGGACGCCAGTCTGCGTGGAGCCGCCCTTGAAATACCACCCTTTAATGGCTGGTGTTCTAACGTAGACCCGTAATCCGGGTTGCGGACAGTGTCTGGTGGGTAGTTTGACTGGGGCGGTCTCCTCCCAAAGAGTAACGGAGGAGCACGAAGGTTAGCTAATCCTGGTCGGACATCAGGAGGTTAGTGCAATGGCATAAGCTAGCTTGACTGCGAGAGTGACGGCTCGAGCAGGTGCGAAAGCAGGTCATAGTGATCCGGTGGTTCTGAATGGAAGGGCCATCGCTCAACGGATAAAAGGTACTCCGGGGATAACAGGCTGATACCGCCCAAGAGTTCATATCGACGGCGGTGTTTGGCACCTCGATGTCGGCTCATCACATCCTGGGGCTGAAGTAGGTCCCAAGGGTATGGCTGTTCGCCATTTAAAGTGGTACGCGAGCTGGGTTTAGAACGTCGTGAGACAGTTCGGTCCCTATCTGCCGTGGGCGCTGGAGAATTGAGGGGGGCTGCTCCTAGTACGAGAGGACCGGAGTGGACGCATCACTGGTGTTCGGGTTGTCATGCCAATGGCATTGCCCGGTAGCTAAATGCGGAAAAGATAAGTGCTGAAAGCATCTAAGCACGAAACTTGCCCCGAGATGAGTTCTCCCTGACTCCTTGAGAGTCCTGAAGGAACGTTGAAGACTACGACGTTGATAGGTCGGGTGTGTAAGCGCAGCGATGCGTTGAGCTAACCGATACTAATGAACCGTGAGGCTTAACCTTACAACGCCGAAGCTGTTTCGGCGAAGAGAGACAGACAGTCAAATTTCAGCTTTGATACAGATTAACAGAATTTGCCTGGCGGCTTTAGCGCGGTGGTCCCACCTGACCCCATGCCGAACTCAGAAGTGAAACGCCGTAGCGCCGATGGTAGTGTGGGGTCTCCCCATGTGAGAGTAGGGAACTGCCAGGCATCAATTAAGTGAAGAGGCCATCCGAAAGGATGGCCTTTTTGCGTTTATAGACTAAAAAGGCCGGGTAAGGCAAAGCCGCCACCCGGCAAGTCAGACCGCACTCCACGCCAAAATAAACTCCGCAATCCCATCCACATCATTTAAGTCCAGCACCGGAACCTCAAGCGGCAATACAACATCACTGGCCACCGCAATCACATGCTCATCCAGCGTTAACTCGCTGAAATCATGCCCGGCATCACTTCTGAACAGCAGGATCTTAGGCACGGCCTCATGCTTAAATCCCTCAACCAGCACCAGATCCAGCATGGAATGGTCCATCCGGCTGACCAGATACGCGAGATCCAACGGCGCCTCATCCGGCGTTTCTGTCATCAGCGCCCAGCGTTGAGTACTTGCCACCATCGTTTGTGCCGCCCCCGCTTTACGCAACGCATAGCTATCTTTGCCCGGTTTATCGACATCCATATTATGGTGGGTATGCTTAATCAATCCTGGACGGATACCTCTTGCACAAAGCGCAGGAATGAGCTTTTTCAGCAGCGTGGTTTTCCCGGTCCCACTCCAGGCGGAAATGGCTACAACAGGTATCATCTTTTCTCCTGCATCATCTGCAGATCTTCACGCGTATTCACGTTCACAAATGCTGATTTCAAATCGCTAAAATCAACGGGATGGCCGCCAGACTCGCGCATAAAAACCATCACCCTGCGCTCACCCGCAGCCAGATAGGACTGCAGGGCAGGCGCTAGCGATCGGTGCATCAATGCGATAGCAGGGTGGTCACGCTCGCCGTCATGTACCCAAACCACAGGGGCCGTACCGCGAAGCTGTAGCAAACGCTCGACAAGACAGGACGGAATAAACGGGGTATCGCAGGGACAGAAGATAAACCACTCTCCTTTAGACTGTTGCATGACAGAAAGCATACCGGCCAGAGGTCCCGGGAAATTCTCAAGGATATCCTGGTAAACGGCGTACCCGCTGAGCTGGTAAGTATCGATATGCCGGTTAGCGCTGATGACCATTGTCGACACCTGGCCTGCAAGCGTGTCAGCGACACATTGCCATAAGGGTTTGCCATTCAGGCGTTGAAGACCCTTATCTTTTCCTCCCATTCGCGTCGCTCTGCCACCTGCCAGAACGACCCCAATGATTTCCTGGCTAAGATTCACGAATATCGCCTCTTTTATTGTGGGATTGACCCTGCTAACGTGTCACTCTAAATGAAAGGAGCACCACCATGAAATGTAAACGTCTGAATGAAGTTATTGAACTCCTCCAGCCCGCCTGGCAAAAAGAGCCAGAGCTAAATCTGATGCAATTTTTACAGAAACTGGCGAAAGAGTCAGGTTTTGACGGCGATCTGGCAGACCTTTCTGACGACATCCTGATCTACCACCTTAAAATGCGTGACTCTGCCAAAGATGCTGTTATTCCTGGTATTCAGAAGGATTATGAGGAAGATTTTAAGACTGCATTATTGCGCGCCCGAGGCGTAATTAAAGAGTAAAAGCTTGTAAGCGGCGGCACCGAAATCGCCACAAGATGATATCCTGAATCATTCGTATAATTTCCGGATGATCGGATGAACGACCAGGCTTTTACTTTCCAGACATTACACCCGGACACCATTATGGATGCCCTGTTTGAACAGGGTATTCGGGTGGATTCCGGGCTAACACCGTTAAACAGCTACGAAAATCGCGTCTATCAATTTCAGGACGAGGATCGTCAGCGCTTCGTCGTAAAGTTCTATCGTCCTGAACGCTGGTCCGCAGAACAAATTCAGGAAGAGCATCAGTTTGCTCACGATCTGCTGGATGACGATGTTCCCGTTGCCGCACCGCTAAAATTCAATAACCAAACGCTCCTCACGCACGAAGGGTTTTACTACGCGGTATTCCCGAGCCTGGGTGGTCGACAGTTTGAAGCGGATAATATCGATCAGATGGAGTGGGTTGCCCGCTATCTTGGGCGTATACACCAGACGGGACGCAAAAAAGCCTTTATTGCTCGCCCGACTATCGGGATTCAGGAATACCTTCTTGAACCGCGGGGAATATTCGAAACGTCTGCCATGATCCCCACTGCGTTAAAGGATGATTTTCTCAACGCCACCGATAAGCTCATTGCTGCAGTTAAAACCTGCTGGCGCGACGATATTTCCATCCTGCGTCTGCATGGTGATTGTCATGCCGGAAATATCCTCTGGCGCGATGGCCCGCTGTTTGTCGATCTCGATGATGCGCGTATGGGGCCAGCGGTTCAGGACCTGTGGATGCTGCTCAATGGCGATAAAGCCGAGCAACGCATACAGCTTGAAACCATTATTGAAGCTTATGAAGAATTTAGCCCGTTTAATTCAGACGAAATTGCCCTGATTGAGCCTTTACGTGCGATGCGTTTTGTTTATTATCTCGCATGGTTAATCAGGCGTTGGGACGATCCCGCATTTCCCCGGAATTTCCCGTGGCTTACCGGAGAGGATTACTGGCGTAGCCAGATATCTACATTTACCGAGCAGGTCAAGGTTCTTCAGGAACCCCCTCTGCAATTAACGCCGATGTATTAATTAGACACACCCAGGAGAGAGTTAATCATGAAAAAAATTTGGCTGGCGCTGGCAGGTATGATTCTGGCATTTAGCGCTTCTGCTGCGCAGTTTACCGACGGCAAACAGTTCATCACGCTGGACAAACCGGTCGCTGGCGAGCCACAGGTTCTGGAGTTCTTCTCGTTCTACTGCCCGCACTGCTATCAGTTCGAGCAGGTTCTGCATGTTTCTGACAACGTGAAGAAAAAGCTGCCAGAAGGCACCAAAATGACCAAGTACCACGTCGAGTTCCTGGGCCCATTGGGTAAAGACCTGACTCAGGCGTGGGCTGTTGCTATGGCACTGGGCGTGGAAGATAAAATCACTGCGCCAATGTTTGAAGCTGTACAGAAAACCCAGACCGTTCAGACCACAGCGGATATCCGTAAAGTGTTCGTTGATGCCGGCGTGAAAGGTGAAGATTATGACGCAGCCTGGAACAGCTTTGTGGTGAAATCCCTGGTGGCCCAGCAGGAAAAAGCGGCTGCTGACCTCCAGCTTCAGGGCGTTCCGGCGATGTTTGTTAACGGCAAATACCAGCTGAACATGCAGGGCATGGACACCAGCAGCATGGATATTTTCGTACAGCAGTATGCTGATACCGTGAAATATCTGGTTGAGAAGAAGTAATTTCGCTGAGGTAAAAACGCCGGTCACTGACCGGCGTTTTTGTATGAAGATTTAATCTTGTCTATCTGTTCGTCTTTCTCTTTCCAGAGCGTATTGAGCCACTGCTGGAAACGACGTTTGAAATTCTTATCGTTAACGTAATCACCGTGCAGCCCGGCATCAATCGAGACCAGATCGACACGCACAACAATGCGCGTCAGTTTGCCGCTGAGCATATCGAAGAACGGCGTCTTATCATTTTCCGGATAGCAGAGCGTGACGTTCAGGAGTTTATCGAACTGTGCTCCCAGCACGTTAAGCGCCATCGCAATACCCGCCGCCTTCGGCGGCAGCAGATGCTGATAGGGAGAGCGGGTTTGTTGATGCTTCTCTTCCGTAAACCGGGAGCCTTCAACAAAGTTCACGATGGTCGTTGGATGCGCGCGAAACTTTTCGCAGGAACGGCGCGTGGTCTCCACATCTTTGCCGCGACGCTCGGGATGACGAATCAAATAGCTGCGAGAATAGCGTTTCATAAACGGCATATCGAGCGCCCAGCAGGCCAGCCCGATAAAAGGCACCCAGGCGAGCTGCTGTTTCAGAAAGTATTTGTTCATCGGGATGTGTTTGCGAAAAAGCACGCATAACACCACGATGTCCGCCCAGCTGTGGTGATTGCAGATCAGCAGATACCAGTTCTTCTTGTTAAGGCTCTCCAGCCCTTTGATATCCCACTTAAGATGCGGGTTCAGGCACAGCAGTATCGCCAGTCCTTCGCACCAGCAGTACATCATGAAGTTACAAAATGCGGACACGGCTCGCCACACCGCGGGGACAGGCAGCAGCAGTTTAATGATTCCGGCGAGAATGATCGGTACAGAGCAGGCGACCGTCACCAGAATAGTTAAAATAATGCTTAACAGTAATGTTATTGCAGCGAGCAATCTCGGCATGATGAGCTTTTTCAGGTAGTTAGCTGTAAATTCGCGGCCAGCTATGCGACGCTGGGCGCTGATTTTACCAGAAAACAGACAAATTAATGGCGCTTTCATGTGATGATTTGGCCGCTTTTACCCTATCGTAGAAGATTCCACTGTGATTCTGCGCTTATCAAGGCTTATATCCACATAGACTAAATTGCCATCAGTTGGCCATATAGATAAGATCTAATGGCATAACAGCATGATAATTAAGATCTAAAAAATATCGCATATGTGTTTTTTGTGTCTGTTATTCATATGAAGTGAAAATATGCACAAACTTATCCACAGTTTGATTTTTGCGAGCGATCCTCACGATCGCAAAATCTTTTCCGGTATCAGGCGCTAATAACTGATGTTTTCATCCTTCTGTGGCATCCTTTACCCATAAATTGATTAAAGGCACGGACATTATGGTTCAGATCCCAGAAAACCCTCTTATTCTCGTCGATGGCTCTTCTTACCTGTATCGGGCATACCATGCGTTTCCTCCTCTGACCAATAGCGCAGGGGAACCCACCGGCGCAATGTACGGCGTGCTGAACATGCTGCGCAGCCTGATCCTTCAGTATCAGCCAACCCATGCGGCTGTGGTCTTTGATGCGAAAGGTAAAACTTTCCGCGATGAGCTGTTTGAGCATTACAAATCTCACCGTCCGCCAATGCCTGACGATCTGCGTGCGCAGATTGAGCCGCTGCACACCATGGTAAAAGCGATGGGGCTGCCGCTGCTGGCCGTCTCTGGCGTTGAAGCCGATGACGTCATCGGTACGCTGGCGCGCGAAGCAGAAAAGATGGGGCGTCCGGTACTGATCAGCACCGGTGATAAAGATATGGCGCAGCTGGTGACGCCAGGTATCACCCTGATTAACACCATGACCAACACCATTCTGGGGCCTGAAGAGGTGGTCACAAAGTATGGCGTGCCGCCTGAGCTGATTATCGACTTCCTCGCGTTGATGGGGGACTCCTCAGATAACATCCCGGGTGTCCCTGGCGTCGGTGAAAAAACCGCGCAGGCGCTGCTTCAGGGGCTGGGCGGGCTGGATACGCTGTACGCGGAATCGGATAAAATCGCCGGGCTCTCCTTCCGTGGCGCAAAAACCATGGCCGGAAAACTGGAAGAGAACAAAGAGGTGGCTTATCTCTCCTATAAGCTGGCGACAATCAAAACCGATGTCGAACTGGAGCTGGGCTGTGAGCAGCTTGAAGTACAACAGCCTTCCGCTGACGATCTGCTGAGCCTGTTTAAGAAATACGAATTCAAGCGCTGGATCACTGACGTCGAAGCCGGTAAATGGCTGCAGGCAAAAGGGGCCAAACCTGCTGCAAAGCCGAAGGAGACGATCGTCGTTGACGCAGAAGAGCAGGCGGAAGAAGAAGCCGTGGCGCTTTCCTTCGACAACTACGAAACCATTCTTGAAGAGTCGCAGCTGATCGCCTGGATCGAGAAACTGAAAAAGGCACCGGTCTTTGCCTTTGATACCGAAACTGACAGTCTCGATAACATCTCAGCCAATATGGTTGGCCTGTCATTTGCGACAGAGCCGGGTATTGCCGCCTACGTTCCCGTGGCGCACGATTACCTGGATGCGCCGGAGCAAATTTCCCGTGAACGCGTGCTTGAGCTGCTGAAGCCGATCCTGGAAGACGAAAAGGCGCTCAAGGTTGGGCAAAACCTCAAGTACGACCGCGGCATTCTGCAAAACTACGGCATTGAACTGCGCGGGATTGCCTTCGACACCATGCTTGAATCCTACATTCTGGACAGCGTCGCGGGCCGTCATGATATGGATTCCTTATCTGACCGCTGGCTGAAGCACAAAACCATCACCTTTGAAGAGATTGCCGGTAAAGGGAAAAATCAGCTCACCTTTAACCAGATTGCTCTTGAAGAGGCGGGGCGCTACGCGGCGGAAGACGCCGATGTCACGCTGCAATTGCACCTGAAGATGTGGCCAAAACTGCAGAAGCATGAAGGACCGCTGAACGTGTTCCAGCATATCGAGATGCCGCTGGTGCCCGTGCTGTCACGCATTGAACGTAACGGCGTGAAAATCGACCCAACGGTGCTGCATAACCACTCCGGGGAGCTGGCGCAGCGTTTGACCGAACTCGAGCAAAAAGCGCATGAGCTTGCAGGCGAGCCGTTTAACCTCTCTTCACCGAAGCAGCTGCAAACCATTCTGTTTGAAAAGCAGGGCATCAAGCCGCTGAAGAAAACCCCAGGCGGCGCACCGTCAACCTCTGAAGAGGTGCTGGAAGAGCTGGCGCTGGATTACCCGCTGCCAAAAGTGATTCTGCAGTACCGTGGTCTCGCGAAGCTGAAGTCCACCTACACCGACAAGCTCCCGCTGATGATCAACCCGAAAACGGGTCGTGTGCACACGTCGTATCATCAGGCTGTCGCGGCGACCGGTCGTCTCTCATCAACAGATCCTAACCTGCAGAACATCCCGGTACGTAACGAAGAAGGCCGCCGTATTCGCCAGGCTTTCATCGCACCAGAGGATTATCTGATTGTCTCTGCTGACTACTCGCAAATTGAGCTGCGCATTATGGCGCATCTGTCCCGCGACAAAGGCCTGCTGACCGCGTTTGCCGAAGGGAAGGATATCCACCGGGCAACCGCGGCGGAAGTCTTCGGCCTGCCGCTGGACAGCGTGACCAACGAGCAGCGCCGTAGTGCTAAGGCGATCAATTTCGGTCTGATTTACGGCATGAGTGCATTTGGTCTTTCGCGCCAGCTCAACATTCCGCGTAAAGAGTCGCAGAAGTATATGGATCTCTACTTCGAGCGTTATCCGGGCGTGCTGGAATATATGGAACGCACCCGCGCGCAGGCGAAGGAAAAAGGTTACGTCGAAACCCTGGATGGCCGCCGTCTCTACTTACCGGACATCAAATCCAGCAACGCGGCGCGTCGCGCTGGCGCAGAGCGTGCTGCGATCAACGCCCCGATGCAGGGTACCGCGGCGGACATTATTAAGCGTGCGATGATTGCCGTTGATGCGTGGCTGGAAGCAGAGAAGCCTCGCGTGAAAATGATCATGCAGGTACACGATGAACTGGTATTTGAAGTGCACAAAGACGACCTGGACGCCGTGTCGAAGAAGGTCCACGAACTGATGGAAAGCAGCATGACGCTAGACGTGCCGTTGCTGGTGGAAGTGGGAAGTGGCGAAAACTGGGATCAGGCTCACTAACGGTTCTTCGCATAACGCGCTTTTTATGTAAGTTTGCAACATAACAACGCGCGTTTTGTGACGATCATTAGAATTCCCTATGTAAAGAATGAAAAAAAACTACAAAAAGTGCTTTTTCTGCAGCACAAAAAGGGGTAGAGTTATCGACGTAGGGTACAGAGGTAAGATGTTCTATCTTTCAGACCTTTTACTTCACGTAATCGGATTTGGCTGAATATTTTAGCCGCCCCAGTCAGTAATGACTGGGGCGTTTTTTATTGCGGCAAAGAAAAATTCAGGCAAAAAAAACGCGGCCATCGCCGCGCTCGGTATTACTCTTCTTCCGCTTCCGTCGCGGGTTCCAGCTCGCTAAACCAGGTGTCGAGCTTCTGACGCAGCTTGTCCACGCCCTGCTTTTTCAGGGAGGAGAACGGTTCAACCTGCACATCACCGTTGAACGCCAGCACCGCTTCGCGAACCATATTCACCTGCGCTTTGCGCGCGCCGCTTGCCAGCTTATCGGCTTTCGTCAGCAGCACCAGCACGGCGATATCGCTTGCTACAGCCCAGTCGATCATCTGCTGATCCAGATCTTTCAGGGGATGGCGAATATCCATCAGCACCACCAGACCTTTCAGGCACAGGCGTTTTTCCAGGTATTCACCCAGCGCACGCTGCCACTTGATTTTCATCTCTTCCGGTACCTGCGCGTAACCGTAGCCCGGTAAGTCGACCAGGCGTTTGCCCTCAGCGACTTCAAACAGGTTGATCAGCTGGGTACGGCCAGGTGTTTTTGAGGTACGCGCCAGGCTCTTCTGATTGGTCAGCGTATTCAGGGCGCTGGATTTCCCCGCATTGGAGCGGCCAGCAAATGCCACTTCAATACCGGTATCAGAAGGAAGGTGGCGAATATCGGGCGCACTGGTGACAAAATGCGTCTGTTGGTAGTTCCAGGTAGTCACGTGGTCGTCTCCAAAATCGTAATCTGAAGGGGATTATACCCGAATGCAGGCAAAAGGCTTTTCTGATTGCTATACCCTGTAGGCGAATGCCCCAACCGGTGTGAGAGATCGGCCTGTGATGCTATGGGAGATTTCAGAGAATTCGCAGGCGTCAAAAAAACCAAACTGTTTTAAATCATAAGCTTATTTCCGGGTAATTGTCTGAAAATCCCTTTTTGTACCGTTTCGTTGCTTGTTAGTTTAACGGAACAAGGTAAAGTGTGCGTCAGGGCGAGGAAGCCAACAGGATATCGACTTAAGGATTAGGGTCAGGAGCGCCAGGAGGCGAAGACGCAGGATTGTCAGGATGACAAGCGCCTGGAGGCGTTTTAACAGGAAATGGAACCGTATCACGGACGGTATTAGCCAAGGGATAAACAGGGTTTGTTGTTGGCAAACATGGAATGTCTGACCCGCTAAGGGTTGTGAGTCAGGAAAAAAGGCGACAGATTGCTCTGTCGCCTTTTTTCTTTGCTTGCTTTCTGCTAGATTTCGCCGCAATTCTATACTGAAGAAAACGACTTAAAGATAAAACATCATGAAAAAACCAACCTCCGCTGCGGGCGCGAAACGCCCTGCAAAAGCACGCCGCAAAACGCGCGAAGAACTGAACCAGGAAGCGCGCGATCGTAAACGCGACAAAAAACATCGCGGTCATACTGCGGGTAGCCGTGCCAACGGTGGTGGTGCAGCGGGTGCTTCTGCAAAAGACAAACAGCAGAAAGACCCTCGTATCGGCAGTAAAACTCCCATTCCACTGGGCGTGACAGACACCCCGGTCACTAAGCAGCACAAACCAAAGAGCGAGAAACCTATGCTTTCACCGCAGGCTGAGCTGGATTTGCTGGAGAACGATGAGCGCCTGGACGCGCTGCTGGAACGTCTTGAAGAGGGGGAAACCCTGACCGCTGAAGAGCAGTCATGGGTGGATGCCAAACTGGATCGTATCGATGAACTGATGCAGAAGCTGGGCCTGTCATACGACGATGACGAAGATGAAGAAGAAGACGAGAAGCAGGAAGATATGATGCGTCTTCTGAAGGGTGGAAACTAACATTTGCACCCGGCAGGCACGATAGTCCTGCTTATAACCCTTCCGGTTATATGTTATCTGGTGTGGTTATTCGTTAAACTACGGCGGTTGTCGCGGCGACAGAAGTGGCTGCGCACCCGAGTGATGGCCCGCAACGGGGCCAGAACGGGCCGCCGTATACGAACGCGACACCAACGGAAGGAGTGAGCATGTCAGCACCAACTATCGACTGGGATTTGGCCCTAATCCAGAAATATAACTATTCCGGGCCGCGTTATACGTCATACCCCACCGCGCTGGAGTTCTCCGATGCCTTCGGCGAGCGTGATTTTCAGCAGGCTGTCGCGCGCTATCCTGAGCGTCCGCTGTCGCTCTACGTCCATATTCCGTTCTGCCACAAGCTGTGTTACTTCTGCGGCTGCAATAAAATCGTTACCCGCCAGCAGCACAAAGCCGATCAGTATCTTGATGCCCTCGAACAAGAAATTGTGCATCGCGCACCGCTGTTTGCTGGCCGTCACGTCAGCCAGCTGCACTGGGGCGGCGGCACGCCAACCTATCTGAATAAAGCGCAAATCAGCCGCCTGATGACCCTGCTGCGCGGCAATTTCAGTTTTAACGCCGACGCTGAAATCTCGATCGAAGTCGATCCGCGTGAAATTGAGTTGGATGTATTGGATCACTTACGCGCCGAAGGTTTCAATCGTCTGAGCATGGGCGTGCAGGATTTCAATAAAGAGGTTCAGCGTCTGGTGAACCGCGAGCAGGACGAAGAATTTATCTTTGCCTTACTCAACCACGCGCGTGAGATTGGTTTCACCTCGACCAATATTGACCTGATTTACGGCCTGCCCAAGCAAACGCCGGAGAGCTTCGCCTTCACCCTGAAGCGCGTGGCCGAACTCAACCCGGACCGCCTGAGCGTCTTTAACTATGCGCACCTGCCGACGCTCTTTGCCGCCCAGCGCAAAATCAAAGATGCCGATCTTCCTTCTGCCCAGCAGAAGCTGGATATCCTGCAGGAAACCATCACCTCGCTGACCGAAACCGGCTATCAGTTTATCGGGATGGATCACTTTGCCCGTCCGGATGACGAGCTGGCGATTGCTCAGCGGGAAGGCGTTCTGCACCGCAACTTCCAGGGCTACACGACGCAGGGCGATACCGATTTGCTGGGGATGGGCGTCTCCGCCATCAGCATGATTGGCGACTGTTATGCGCAGAACCAGAAAGAGCTGAAGCTCTACTACCAGCAGGTTGATGAAACGGGCAACGCGCTGTGGCGCGGCATTGCGTTAACGCGCGACGACTGCATCCGTCGCGATGTCATTAAGGCGCTCATCTGCAACTTCCGTCTCGACTTCAGCGACGTGGAAGCGCAATGGGATCTGCAGTTCAGCGATTATTTTGCGGAAGACCTGAAGCTGATTGCACCGCTGGCGAAAGACGGGCTGGTGGATGTGTCGGAGAGCGCGATTGAAGTCACCCCGAAAGGGCGTCTGTTGATTCGTAATATCTGCATGTGCTTTGACGCCTATCTGCGTCAGAAAGCGCGTATGCAGCAGTTCTCGCGGGTGATTTAAACTGCGATGCCGGGTGGCGGCTTCGCCTTACCCGGCCTACAAAAATGCGAAATGTAGGCCGGGTAAGCGAAGCGCCACCCGGCTTTTCATTGACAGCTCGCTAGCTAAACAGCCCAACCAGCGCCGCGCACAACATAGCCGCAACGGCTGTTTGTGGCGTGTGGCTTTCAGCGGCTCCGCTAGAGAGCATATTCACGATTGTTTCCAGCATGATGTTCACCCCCAATTTCCGGGCACGATCATACAAAACTCATCGGAACAGTAAAGCGCAAAATAACGGCGATTTGCGCTCAATTAATAACCTTTACACAGCGGCGTACGATCACTCCATTCCCAGCTCTTTAAGCTTGCGCGTCAGGGTATTACGTCCCCATCCTAACAGGCGAGCGGCTTCCTGCTTATGACCCTGCGTATGACGAAGCGCGGTGGTTAACAACGTACGCTCCATCTCTGGCTGAGCTTCAGACAGCAGGTTTTGATGACCGGAACGCAGCGCGCGGTCGGCCCACTGTGCCAGCAGCGTCGCCCAGCTGTCCGGCAGCGCGTGCCCGGTACTGCTTTCAGGCGCTGTCGCTTCAAATAGCTCGGCCGGTAAATCCTGAATCAGCACTTCCTGCCCGGCGGCCATTACGGTTAACCAGCGGCAGGTGTTTTCCAGCTGGCGCACGTTGCCCGGCCACGCCAGACGCGTCAGAGCGGCATCAGTTTCCGGGTGAAGCTGCTTGGCTTCCACACCCAGCTCGCGGGCGGCCACCTGCAGGAAATGGCGTGCCAGGCGGGGAATATCTTCCCGACGCTCACGCAGCGGCGGCAGATGAACGCGGATAACGTTCAGACGGTGGAATAAATCCTCACGGAATTTTCCTTCCTGCACGCGTTGCTCCAGGTTCTGGTGGGTCGCGGCGATAATACGCACGTCCACCTTCACCGGCGCATAGCCGCCCACGCGATAAAACTGCCCGTCGGCCAGCACGCGCAACAGGCGGGTCTGGACATCCAGCGGCATATCGCCGATTTCATCCAGGAACAGCGTGCCGCCGTCAGCCTGTTCGAACCGCCCCTGACGAATGGTATTTGCGCCTGTAAATGCCCCTTTTTCATGGCCGAACAGTTCGGACTCAATCAAATCCTTTGGGATCGCCGCCATATTCAGGGCGATGAACGGCGCTTTTGCCCGTGGGCTATGGCGATGCAATGCATGCGCCACAAGCTCTTTACCGGTTCCCGATTCACCGTTAATCAATACGCTGATGGACGAGCGGGACAAACGACCAATAATGCGAAACACGTCCTGCATCGCCGGCGCTTCGCCGATGATGTCTGTCGTTGGCCCAAAATCGGGCGCGTGGCGCGGCTGTTGCTGCTCCTGATAATGGCTAATCGCGCGCTCAACCAGCGCCACCGCTTCGTCGATATCAAACGGTTTGGGCAGGTAATCGAACGCCCCTTGCTGGTAGGCACTTACTGCGGCATCCAGATCGGAGTGCGCGGTCATAATGATGACCGGAAGCATAGGGTGGCGTTGTTTGATCTGCTTTAACAGCGCCAGCCCGTCCATGCCCGGCATGCGAATATCCGAAAGCAGAACATCTGGCGTTTTGGTGGTGAGTGCGTCGAGCACTTCGCTGCCGCTCTCAAACGTCGTGCAGCTTAATCCCGCCCCTGTGAGCGCGCGTTCAAGCACCCAACGGATGGAGCTATCGTCATCGACTACCCAGACTATCCCTCGTTGCATAAACGTCACCTTTATTTTTTAATCGGCAGGAAAACCGAAAACTCGGTATGTCCCGGCCAACTGGTAAATTCAATTTTCCCGGAGTGTTGATCGATCAAACTGCGGGCAATGGATAAGCCCAGGCCGGTACCGCCTTCGCGACCGCTTACCATCGGGTAGAACAGGGTGTCCTGCAGATGCGATGGAATGCCGGGCCCGTTATCCTCAACGTCGATTCGGGCCGCCAGCCGGTAGCGCACGCCGTGTAACGTGAGCTGGAAGGCGGTGCGGGTGCGTAAAATAATCTCGCCCCCTTCAGGTCCCAGCGCCTGCAGGGCATTACGCACAATATTCAACAGGACCTGCTCAATCTGGTCCGGGTCATGGGCCAGTTCCGGCAGGCTTGGGTCGTAATCACGTACCAGCGTGACGTTCTCCGGCAGCTCCATTGAGACGAGCTTCACCACCCGCTCAGCCACTTTATGGATGCTTTCAGTGACGTGCATTCCCGGCTGCTGCGGACCGAGAAGACGGTCTACCAGATTCCGCAGACGGTCCGCCTGCTCAATGATGACGTTGGTATACTCCGCCAGCGCGGGGTCGGGTAGCGCCTTGGTCAGAAGCTGCGCCGCGCCGCGTAATCCACCCAGCGGGTTTTTGATTTCATGCGCCAGACCGCGCACCAGGTCACGGGCGGCAATTTGCTGCGCATGCTGAAGCTGTTCCTGGCTCAGTCGACGCTGGTTATCCATCGGCGCCATTTCCAGCAGGATCATCCCATCGGGAAGACGCTGCGCGGTCAGCGACAGAATGTGCGAGCGCCCGTCGATCACCAGCGTCACTTCGTTATCGGTAAACCCCTGGCCAGCCTGCAAACTTTCCTGCATCAGGCCAATATTCAGCGAAAAATAGCTCAGGAGTTCAGGAAGCGGGGTGCCGAACAGTTTACGTGCGCTTTGGGCGAGCAGCTGCTGCGCCGCCGGGTTGGCGTAATGAACGGCCAGCTCGTCATCGACCAGCAAAATGCTGTTAATCAAAGAATTGAGAATCTGCCCAGCATCGGGCAGCGTGCCAGTTGCCATTCAGCAGTCTCCTGGAGTTGTTTGCACTGTTTTAGTGCAGTATAGCGTTTTCGGCGTAAAAAGCGCGTGAGATCAGGTTGTTGGTGGAGAAAAAAGCCCATCCGGAGATGGGCTAAAAGTTTCCACGGCAACTACCCCCGGCGCTTATCACGCCGGGTAAAACAACTTTATTAAACGCTGTAGTACAGCTCGAACTCAACCGGGTGTGGCGTCATACGCACACGGTCGTTCTCTTCAATACGCAGAGCGATGTAAGCGTCGATCGCTTCATCAGTAAACACACCGCCCGCAGTCAGGAACTCACGGTCTGCGTCCAGCGCCTGCAGGGCTTCTTCCAGAGAGCCAGCAACCTGTGGGATCTCTTTCGCTTCTTCTGGCGGCAGGTCGTACAGGTTTTTGTCCATCGCTTCGCCCGGGTGGATCTTGTTCTTGATACCGTCCAGACCGGCCATCAGCAGTGCTGCGAAGCACAGGTATGGGTTAGCCGCTGGATCCGGGAAGCGCACTTCGATACGACGTGCTTTAGGAGAAGCCACCACCGGGATACGGATAGAAGCAGAACGGTTACGTGCAGAGTAGGCCAGCATCACTGGCGCTTCGTAGCCCGGGACCAGACGTTTGTAGGAGTTAGTGGTTGGGTTCGCCAGGGCGTTGATCGCTTTAGCGTGTTTGATAACACCACCGATGTAGTGCAGCGCCTGCTCGGACAGACCGGCATATTTGTCGCCAGAGAACAGGTTGGTCCCGTTCTTGGACAGAGACATGTGGCAGTGCATACCGGAACCGTTATCGCCAAACATTGGTTTTGGCATGAAGGTCGCGGTTTTACCGAAACGGTGCGCAACGTTGTGCACAACGTATTTGTAGATCTGAATCTCATCCGCTTTCTTGGTCATGGTGTTGAAGCGGGTAGCGATTTCGTTCTGGCCAGCGGTCGCCACTTCGTGGTGGTGCGCTTCAACGACCAGGCCCATCTCTTCCATGATCAGACACATGGTAGAACGGATGTCCTGTGAAGAATCGACCGGAGGAACCGGGAAGTAACCGCCTTTCACGCCAGGACGGTGACCTTTGTTACCACCTTCGTATTTGGTGGAAGAGTTCCATGCGCCTTCGATGTCGTCGATAGCCACGTGGGAACCAGAAATTGAAGCGCCGAAACGGATGTCGTCAAACAGGAAGAACTCTGGCTCTGGCCCGAACAGAACGGTGTCTGCGATGCCGGTAGAACGCAGGTACTCTTCAGCACGTTTTGCGATAGAACGTGGGTCGCGGTCGTAGCCCTGCAGCGTGCCTGGCTCGAGGATGTCGCAACGGATGATCAGGGTTGGTTCTTCGAAGAACGGGTCAATGAGCGCAGTGGTCGCGTCCGGCATCAGAACCATGTCGGATTCGTTAATGCCTTTCCAGCCACCAATGGAGGAGCCGTCAAACATTTTGCCTTCTTCAAAGAATTCGGCGTTCACCTGATGAGCAGGGATTGTGACGTGCTGTTCTTTACCTTTGGTATCGGTGAAGCGCAGATCAACAAACTTCACTTCATGTTCGTTCAGCATCGTCAAAACGTGTTCAGCGGACATACTTAACTCTCCAGATTGGTCATTGTCGTCGTGGTAACGAGGTCTTCAATTTCTGTTTGTACTGGCTGTTGCCATGTATTTTTTATAAAGCGAAATCTGTGCCAACTTTTAAAACACCCCAAAAAGGCGTTATCATGCGCACCATAGTGCAAAAGGGCTGCACCACGATGGATTTGTTGCACCAGTATAGTGCTTCAATGTGAACATTGAGCACCATATTGGTGCAATTTACGTTAAAGTGCCCTTTTACCGCTCCGTGAAAGCGATCACAAAGCATCTCTGCAATACTTGTTTGCGGGGGATGTTTGTGATCCTGTTTTGTAGTGCGATTAATCCGTGTACAATAACGCGCTATTTCTAAATGCCTGAGGCAAAGTTGTGATCGAAAATTTGCGTAACATCGCCATCATCGCGCACGTAGACCATGGTAAAACTACCCTGGTTGACAAGCTGCTGCAGCAATCCGGTACGTTTGATGCGCGTGCCGAAACCCAAGAACGCGTGATGGACTCCAACGATTTGGAGAAAGAGCGTGGGATTACCATCCTCGCGAAAAACACCGCGATTAAATGGAATGACTACCGTATCAACATCGTTGATACCCCAGGGCACGCCGACTTCGGTGGTGAAGTTGAACGTGTAATGTCCATGGTAGACTCCGTTCTGCTGGTCGTTGACGCAATGGATGGCCCAATGCCACAGACGCGCTTCGTGACCAAAAAAGCTTTTGCCCATGGTCTGAAGCCAATCGTTGTTATCAACAAAGTTGACCGCCCTGGCGCGCGTCCTGACTGGGTTGTTGACCAGGTCTTCGACCTGTTCGTTAACCTCGACGCGACCGACGAGCAGCTGGACTTCCCTATCGTTTACGCCTCTGCGCTGAACGGTATCGCAGGTCTGGACCACGAAGACATGGCTGAAGACATGACCCCGCTGTATCAGGCGATTGTTGACCGTGTTCCTGCACCAAACGTCGATCTCGACGGCACCCTGCAGATGCAGATCTCTCAGCTCGACTACAACAACTACGTTGGCGTAATCGGCATTGGTCGTATCAAGCGCGGTAAAGTGAAGCCTAACCAGCAGGTTACTATCATCGATAGCGAAGGCAAAACCCGTAACGGTAAAGTCGGTAAAGTACTGACTCACCTGGGTCTTGAGCGTATCGAGAGTGACGTTGCGGAAGCGGGCGACATCATCGCTATCACCGGTCTGGGTGAACTGAACATCTCCGACACCATCTGCGATCCGCAGAACGTCGAAGCGCTGCCAGCCCTGTCCGTTGATGAACCAACCGTATCCATGTTCTTCAACGTCAACACCTCTCCGTTCTGTGGTAAAGAAGGTAAATTCGTTACCTCTCGTCAGATCCTTGACCGCCTGAACAAAGAGCTGGTGCACAACGTTGCGCTGCGCGTTGAAGAAACCCAGGATGCCGATGCATTCCGCGTTTCTGGTCGTGGTGAGCTGCACCTGTCTGTACTGATCGAAAACATGCGTCGTGAAGGTTTCGAAATGGCGGTTTCCCGTCCGAAAGTTATCTTCCGCGAAATCGACGGCCGTAAACAAGAGCCGTTCGAAAACGTAACGCTGGACGTTGAAGAGCAGCACCAGGGTTCTGTGATGCAGGCTCTGGGTGAGCGTAAAGGCGACCTGAAAAACATGAATCCAGACGGCAAAGGCCGCGTACGTCTCGACTACGTGATCCCAAGCCGTGGTCTGATCGGCTTCCGTTCAGAGTTCATGACCATGACTTCCGGTACCGGTCTGCTGTACTCCACCTTCAGCCACTACGACGACGTGCGTCCGGGCGAAGTGGGCCAGCGTAATAACGGCGTGCTGATCTCCAACGGTCAGGGTAAAGCGGTTGCGTTTGCGCTGTTCGGTCTGCAGGATCGCGGTAAGCTGTTCCTGGGTCACGGTGCTGAAGTTTACGAAGGCCAGATCATCGGTATTCACAGTCGTTCTAACGACCTGACCGTAAACTGCCTGACCGGTAAGAAACTGACCAACATGCGTGCGTCCGGTACTGACGAAGCAACGGTTCTGGTTCCACCGATCAAGATGACTCTGGAGCAGGCTCTGGAATTCATCGATGATGACGAACTGGTAGAAGTGACTCCACAGTCAATTCGTATCCGTAAACGTCACCTGACCGAGAACGATCGTAAACGTGCTATGCGCGGTGCGAAAGAAGAGTAATACGGTTAATTCGTATTAAAAAAAGCCGCTGAGAAATCAGCGGCTTTTTTGTTGTTATTTAAAGCTGTATTTCACCCCCAGCATCCCCTGGGTATCACTGTAGCCTTTGTCGCCCATCTGCTGAGCCACATTGCCCCATACGCTAAGCTGCGGCGTAATCTGTCCCTCTACACCTGTCTTAAGTTCACCGATATTGCGAGTACCGCGCATTTCATTGCTGACATCATCCATGCGGATGCGCGTGGTCTGGGTATTGTGGATCCAGTTCGCTTCGATAAACGGCTGGAAGGTGCGGGATTTACCGTCGTCAATCGCGTTATGTCCGCTGATATAGGCCTTCACGCCGAGACGTGTCATCAGGTTCCCCTGAGTCTCGTCTTTCACCCGCGTGCCGTTGCGCTCGCGATGATCGTCAGCCTGCACGTCCATCCACACCACCTGCGCTTTTGGCTGGAGCCAGTAGCTGTTGCGGCCGCTTTCGCCCACCTTAACGCTATAGCCAGCTTCTACAGAGGCGGTTACGCCGCTGGAGCGATAACGCTCAGTCGCCTGATCCTGCCCCATCACCTTATTGTCGAACCAGTTATACAGCAGCCAGCTATCAACGTAGGTACCGCTTTTATCCGCGTCGTTTGCGTACCAGGTACCGTACAGACCAACGCTATAGCCATTCACTTCGCCACGTGAGTGGTATCCGGTCAGGTTGGAAGCACTCCGGCTCTGGCTGTTGCCGTAGCCCGCCATCAGGCCGAGATGCCACCGATCCAGGCCGTCTGTGCTCCACTGGGCGATATCACCACCCAGCTGCAGCACATAGCGATTGGCGGTCGTTTTTAACTGGCCGCTGCCGTCTCTGAAACGCGTATGGCCGCCGACGTTACGCATCCACAGGCTCGTTATTTTTTGCTCGCCGGTGAGCAGGTCGGTGTACTGCGTTTCACCCAGACGGTCATGCAGGCGGGTCATAAACAGCGTATTTGCCGCATAGCTGTTCGCCTGATAGCTACCAAATTCCGGGCGATACTGATGCTCGCTTTTCGGTGGTGCAGCAGGGGGAACCGGTTCCTGCGGCGGAATCACCGGATCGACGGGTGGATCTACCGGGTCGACAGGCGGGTCCACAGGGTCAACAGGTGGGTCTACGGGATCCACCGGTGGGTCCACAGGGTCAACCGGTGGGTCAACGGGCTCAACCAGGCTGGTCAGAAACCAGTTTTTCCCTTTTTGCACAACGTTATAGTCATAGCCTCCCGCCACGATACGGCTGGCCTTCTCAAACGTTCCGTCAGAGTTGCCGCCCACGCTGACAATTTCAATCCCTTCTACGGTTTGTGCGCCAGTACCGCCAATGTTATTCACTTCCACCCCGGTATGACCGGAGGTGTTGCCTTCAACGATTAGTTTGTCCGTTTCCGAGGCGTCGTCAAACAGCACGGTATTGAAAACCAGCTTGCCGCCGTTGCCGATAAAATCGTCGCTGATGGTCAGGGTTTGCCACGCCGCATCCTCAGAATGCTGGAAATTAATCGTGCCGCCCGCATTCAGCGTCAGGCTGGTCAGCGTCGAGCTGTCGTGCATATTCCACACGGCATCATTCATCGTAAGCGCGATAGTCCCGGTACCGTTGGCGTTGCTCTCAATATAAGACGCCCCGTTCCAGAGTGAGTTGTCATCCATATTCAGCGTAATGGTACTGTTTTGAGCCGGAAGCGTGCTGGTGGCCGCGACCCCGCCTGCGGAGAGGATGTCGCCGTTGAGGACAAATTTTCCGCCCGCAGAGGCATCAATCACGCCACCGTTGCCGGCGTTCAGAGCGTAGCTTCCGCTGTCACGCTGGCCTGCGGTGGTAACGGTTGCGCCACCCTCAAGCGTTATCACGCCGCGTGACCAGGCATACATCCCTTGCGGCGCTTGCGCGGAGCTGCTGGTTTTCGCGCTGCTGTTGACCGCAATGGTGACGTTATCTCCAAGATTCACCGCGCCTGTGTACGCATAGACGCCATGCGCGCTGGCACCGTTGGTGGTGATGGTCGCGCCCTCATCAAGGGTGATGGTTGACGAGCCGGTAGAATAAACCCCGGAGGCGCTGGCCGCGTCGGTGGTTATCGCCGCTTTTTTTCCCAGCTCAATTTTGGATGCGGAACCTGCATACAGGCCGTAGGCCGATGTGCCGTACGTTTCGATGGCGGCCTCATTCCCCAGACGTACGTATGAGCCGCTCTGGTTGGTACGAATCCCCTCGGCGTAGGTTCCACGCGTAACAATATGCGCACGATCGCCGACGATAACGTTATTTTTGGCCTTTGACGCATCATTTAGCGCATAGGCGCTGATGCCTCGACCGGTACTGCCGGTGGTTTCGATATAGAGATCGTCACCCACATAAATATTGGCGGAGCCGAGAGATCCCTGGCTGAAGGAGCTGTATCCGGCATTGATGCCATCACCGCTTTGGCCATTGACGTAAATATGGGTGCGGTCGCCGGTAATGATAAACACCGGGTTGTCCGGCGTGTTCATACCATGGGTGCGAATGCCGTCGACGTCTTTACCATTATTGGCGGCCACTTTTGACTGGGTGCGAATAGTGAGATCGTCACCAAATATCACCCCCGGGCTGCCGGACGTGGAGTTCTGAATAACGGTGACCGAATGCTCAAAGGCTTCCGCCCCTGGTCCTTCGAGGGTGATCCCATCTCCGTAGATCGGGATATTACCCGCGCTGTACTGGTAGACATAGTTAGGATCGCCGGTATTTTTGCTAAAGTTCGTGTTTGCCGTTGCAGGAATCAGCGCCTGTATTTCTGCAGGCAAATCCGTTACTGCGCCGGAGGCAGGTAAATTAGCAAAATCTATTACCGCTGCATGTGCGGTAAATAGCGCTGACGATAACGCCAGAGAAATCGCAGCGGCGACTGGTGAGTGTTTCATTAAATATGGCATAGCTAGCCCCTTTCTTTCAGGCGTAGAACATCCTCCACAGCATTAAATGTGGGTATGTTAAGTGGTTGAAATTACAAAATAGAAACGAGAATTTTATGTATGCTGGTGCCTAATTTCCTTTCAAGTCGTATTTTATGAACATAAATTTTTTTAACATCAATGCTGTCTGTTTTTATAATCTCCTGGAGGCACGCTCCTGACAAAAATCGGTTAAGTAAAGTGAATTCGACGGTATTCAACTTACTTCCTCGTCTGCTATTCACCCGTCTGCCGGAGAAAAGATGGTTAATTTTTTCCTGTAATATAGCGTCCTTGTCATCTGAATAAATAACGCCCTTTATTTCATTGCGGTGATTGAATAAGTAATTAGCTAGCGCCTCCAGCCTGCGGTCCGTGATAATCACGATATTCATGTTGGTTATCGCCAGACGTTCAATCCATTGCGGATCGGCAAGTGCGCGCAGGTTGTACATCGAAAAATCTACAAAAATAAATCCACGTGATAAGTGATTCTTGTTCCCATGCAATATCTTTTTTTCAATTGCAGTCTGCAGGAAATGATTACCAACCGGCCAAACCGCGAACGAGGCGTTGCCACAGTATTGCGATCGTACTGCGTTATCTGGATATAACTGACAGGACAATTCACAGCTTATACAGCGGACAACCTTTTGCGACGATGTTATCATCCAGTCCACTCCTGTCTTATTTTCATAGTCAATATTTCACTGCCGCTCAAATGTGTCAATCTTGAAACATATTTGGTAAACCTGCCTTATTTACGAAAAACAATGGCAGGGAATATAAATTCCTGGTGGTCTCTATTCCGTCAGGCCGTCGTCATAGCGAAAGAACATCATCTGGCAGAAGTAAACCAGGAACATTCATCAATCCTTTAAGATTATTCGACAAAAAAAAGCCGAAAAGGAGATTCACGAAATAGCACTAATAGCTAAAAAATCGTTTCTTAAATCTGCCGTAACGTGAGTCTTTTCTCTGGTTGCGGCTCAATATAATTATTTGGCCTGGCGAAGTGTAATGAAATCTCATTATGTCGTTTTAGATGAGGTAAACCTAAGAAAACTAGCTTGTAACAGATTGAAAAGTAATACGTTGTTTTTAATCTTAGGTGGGGCGGTATCGCGTCCTAATCCATCTGACCTATAATGTTGTTAAATATACGTATATGTTTTTAGCGTATAAAGTTAAGCATTGTTATTGCAGAGGAAAGGAAAATTGTATCTCATTAACAAGTTGGTCGAGTATGATCCAGAAAACAAAACGCTGGCGAATCATATTACCGGGCGCTCGATACAATTGCAGCTTCCTGCCAATCTCTGTTTTCTTTATCTCGTCACTCATCCTGGGGAAATTATTTCGCAAAACCAGCTAATGGTGGTGGGGTGGGGAGAGCGCAATGACGTCACCACGCCGAATACCTTTTATCAGGCCATTTTGACATTACGCAATGCTCTGGCTGAGGTGGGGTTACCGCGCGATACGGTAAAAACGATTTCTCGCCGCGGGCTGATGCTTTCCGAAGCCACTCAGGTTGAAGTATTTAGCCCAACCGCTGAGCTGACAATCGTCAATAAAGACGTGGCAATAGCCGAAAGCACCGCGAGGCAGAAGCCGGCCTGGCTGATAATTACCACCGCGACGCTTTTGCTGATCGCGCTTATCAATGGGGTGATATTATATAAAAACCACCAGAACATGCCGTTTAGTCACTTTATTCCACTTTCAACGGGCAGCACGACCAGCGCCTGCCAGCTTTTTTATGCGCCTAATGAACATATTCAGGATCATTACTTGACTCTGTTAAAAAACAATCCCGGTCTGTGCGCCGAAAAACGATACGTTTTTCTCATCGGCTATAGTAAAACGGAGCGGATCGCGGCGTTTATCTGCAATAACGATGCGCGACGGGACTCGGCAGCATTATGTACCACGCATTATTTTTGGGCGCATGAGCAATGAAGACACTCCGGAACCGTATTATTTTGCTGGCTGCGTTTCTGATGGCCGCTATCACCAGCGGCTGGTTAGCGTATTCGCATTTTTCGAGTACGCCGATACGCTGTACGGGCGATGTGGAATGGACGATTGGTAAAAACCGATTTGTGGGTACGGTGTCCTGGCGGATGCAGCATCGGGAGGGGGCTACCGTCATTAACGGTAAATTATTTGGTCAGACGGTTTCTGAAGTTAACCGGACCATCTATTTTCACTACAGCTATCATCAGAACGCGCGCGTATTAAATAACGATCGGATTGTTAAAACCTTCGCCGATGATGCGGATGAGGTTGATATCAATGCAACGCTGCCGGGTTTTTATCGTACGCCGGGCAGAGAGCTGAGCCTGATGATCGATGAGTATCGCGGAGCCTGGCTTTTTGCCGCGTCAAACGTCCCTTCGCTGTACTGTCGAAAAAACGCGCCGTAGAAATCGATCGCACACCTTAGACAGCACGCATAGTCAAATCTCTTTATTCCCGCTACAGTTACTTCTCCACGGCGAGCAGGAGATAACCATGCTTTATATCTTTGATTTAGGAAACGTAATCGTCGATATCGATTTTAATCGCGTGCTGGGTGCATGGAGCGACTTTAGCCGCGTGCCGCTTGCGACACTGAAGCAGAATTTCGCGATGGGCGAGACCTTCCATCAGCATGAACGCGGCGAGATTAGCGATGAAGAGTTCGCTGAACGCTTCTGTCAGGAGATGGATCTACCCTTAAGCTACGAGCAGTTTTCACACGGCTGGCAGGCAGTATTTGTCGCCATCCGGCCAGAAGCGATCGACATCATGCATAAGCTTCGCGAGCAGGGCCATCGGGTCGTCGTGTTGTCAAATACCAACCGTCTGCACACCACGTTCTGGCCTGAGGAATACCCTGAAGTTAAGGCGGCAGCCGATAAGATCTACCTTTCGCAAGAGATGGGGATGCGTAAGCCTGAAGCGCGAATTTATCAGGCTGTTCTGCAGTCAGAGGGATTCACCGCGGCCGATGCGGTCTTTTTCGACGACAACGCCGATAATATAGAGGGAGCTAACCAGTTGGGTATAACGTCAATTCTGGTGACCGGAAAAGAGACGATACCAAACTACTTCGCGAAACAGCTATGCTAAAAACCGTTCATCAAAAAGCCACGCATCATACTCGCCCGCTGAGGGCCTGGCTGAAACTGCTCTGGCACCGTATTGATGAGGACAACATGACCACGCTGGCGGGTAACCTCGCCTACGTGTCGTTGCTCTCATTAGTGCCGCTGGTAGCGGTCATCTTTGCCCTGTTTTCCGCCTTTCCGATGTTTGCGGACGTCAGCCTGCAGCTTCGTCATTTTGTCTTCGCGAATTTCATTCCTGCAACCGGGGATGTCATCCAGAACTACATTGAGCAGTTTGTCGCCAATTCCAGCAAGATGACGGCAGTGGGGGCATGCGGTCTTATCGTCACTGCGCTGCTGTTGATGTATGCCATCGATAACGCGCTGAACACGATCTGGCGGAGTAAAAAAGCGCGGCCAAAAGTGTATTCCTTTGCCGTGTACTGGATGATCCTCACGCTGGGGCCGCTGCTGGCCGGGGCGAGCCTGGCGATCAGTTCGTATCTCCTTTCCTTGCGCTGGGCGAGTGATCTAAACGGCGCTATTGATAATGCGCTTCGCATCTTTCCGTTGATCCTGTCGTGGCTCTCGTTCTGGCTGCTCTATAGCGTCGTGCCAACCACGCGCGTGCCTAACCGCGATGCGGTTGTGGGGGCGCTGGTAGCGGCGCTGCTTTTTGAGCTCGGTAAAAAAGGGTTTGCCCTCTACATCACTATGTTCCCGTCTTATCAGCTAATTTACGGCGTGCTGGCTGTGATCCCCATTTTGTTTGTATGGGTCTACTGGACCTGGTGTATCGTCTTGCTTGGTGCCGAAATAACTGTCACTCTCGGTGTATACCGCGAACTGAAAAAAGCAGCAGCAGCTGAAAAACAACAAGAAGCAGACCAACCATGATTGCATTGATACAGCGCGTAACCCGTGCCAGCGTCACCGTGGAGGGAGAGGTGACGGGTGAAATTGGCCCAGGACTTTTGGTGTTGTTAGGTGTCGAAAAGGATGACGACGAACAAAAAGCCAACCGCTTGTGTGAGCGCGTGCTGGGCTACCGTATTTTCAGCGATGCGGAAGGCAAGATGAACCTGAACGTCCAACAGGCGGGCGGCAGCGTGCTGGTGGTTTCCCAGTTTACGCTGGCAGCGGATACCGAGCGCGGCATGCGCCCGAGTTTCTCTAAAGGCGCCGCGCCGGATCGTGCAGAAGCACTTTACGAGTACTTTGTTGAGCGTTGTCGCCAGCAGGAAATGAATACGCAAACCGGACGATTCGCTGCAGATATGCAGGTTTCGCTGGTGAACGATGGCCCCGTCACATTCTGGCTCCAGGTATGAGCCAACTGGCGGCGTGGCCGCGGGTAACAAGAGAGAGTACAGCTATGTATCACCTTCGAGTACCGCAAACGGAAGAAGAGTTAGACGCTTATTACCAGTTCCGCTGGGAAATGCTGCGCAAGCCACTGCATCAGCCAAAAGGCTCTGAACGCGATGCCTGGGACGCGATGGCCCACCATCAGATGGTGATGGACGAAGAGGGTAACCTCGTCGCCGTCGGGCGTTTGTATATCAACGCCGATAACGAAGCGTCTATTCGCTTTATGGCAGTTCATCCCTCCGTGCAGGACAAAGGTCTGGGGACGCTAATGGCGATGACCCTTGAGTCCGTTGCCCGTCAGGAAGGCGTTAAGCGCGTCACCTGTAGCGCCCGCGAGGATGCGGTAGAATTCTTCGCCAAACTTGGTTTTGTGAATCAGGGGGAGATCACGACCCCGCAAACCACGCCGATTCGTCATTTTTTGATGATCAAACCCATCGCCACGCTGGATGATATTCTTCATCGCGCCGACTGGTGTGGTCAGCTGCAGCAGGCCTGGTATCAGCACATTCCGCTCAGTGAAAAAATGGGCGTGCGCATTCAGCAGTACACCGGACAAAAATTTATTACCACCATGCCGGAAACCGGCAATCAGAACCCGCACCACACCCTGTTTGCCGGAAGTCTTTTCTCACTGGCCACGCTCACCGGCTGGGGGCTTATCTGGCTGATGCTGCGCGAGCGCCATCTGGGCGGTACCATCATTCTGGCCGATGCCCACATTCGCTATAGCGCACCGATAAGCGGCAAGCCGACCGCCGTGGCCGATCTGGGGTCACTGGGCGGCGATCTTGACCGTCTGGCACGCGGCCGCAAAGCTCGCGTTCAAATGCAGGTCGAACTGTTTGGCGATAAAACACCGGGCGCGGTGTTTGAAGGGACCTACATTGTTCTTCCGGCGAAGCCCTTCGGCGCGTATGAAGAGGGTGGGAACGAAGAGGAGTAATCTCTTGTTCATTCACCTCGGGCGCGCTTAATCCGCCCGGCGATATCCCGCATAACGTCTCGCGCTGACTGGCTGACGCCGCCAAGCTGAAAGAAGCCATGGATGACGCCCAGCCAGCGCTGAGCGGTACACTTCACACCCTGTTCAGTCAGATGCTGATACAACATTTCTCCCTCATCGCACAGCGGATCGTACTCTGCTGTAATGATATGCACTGGCGGAAGCCCGTAAAAATCATCGCGCCACAGCGGGCTGGCTTCCGGATGCTGGAGGTCAGTCTCTGCGAGATACATTTCATATCCGCTAAGCAGGGTATCGCGGGTGATAATATAATCCGTGCCATTAAGGGCATAGCTTTCAAAACTGGCCGTGGCGTCGAGCATGGGATAGATAAGAATAAGCTGTACAGGTTGCCAAAGCTTTTTAACCTTAAGCCTCAGCGCCGTTACCAGCGCCAGATGCCCTCCTGCGCTGTCTCCACAGAGGGTGAGCCGGTTCTTATCTACGCCTAATTGGTCTGCATACTGCCAGACCAGATCCGCACCTCTTTCAGCATCGTCATGCGCGGCGGGGAAGGTATGCTCCGGTGCCAACCTGTACTGAATTGCAACCACCCGGCAATTGCCATAGTAGGCTAACTGACGGAGTTGATTGTCATGGGTATCAAAGCCGCCGCTGATGAAGCATCCGCCGTGATAGTAGATGGCTGTAGGCAATATTTCAGGCGCATTGAGAGGTGAAAACACCCGAATGGTAAGACCTTCAAGAAAAAGCGTCTCCACCTGTACGCGCGTTTCTGTCTTCCCGGCAAGCCCCGTGCTGGCAATATACCCAGCTCGTCGTACCTCAATGGTCTGTCGACGCGACGAGGGCCGACCTGCAGCGATAAATCCCTGAACCAACTGCGCAATACCCTGTTCCAGTGCCATGAGAATTCCCTTTAACTGTATGGATATACAGTTTTATAACCTGGTTTGATTCAAAAGAAAATAAGAAAATTGTCGAGGATAAAAATCTGGAAAGCGCTTTGTTCGCCTCTCCTGCCAGAACATGTGCCTGCGAGTTATTTTCAAACGTATTCTTCCCGGCCTACGCGGTCGGCACTGCCGTTGTCAGATTATCTGCTTCGGTTTTTTCGGAAGTGCTGGTAGTAGATCCACCAACAACCTATTGCTCCAATAACTCCTCCCGCGATACTTCCTTTCAAAATTTTCACGTAATCAATAGAGGACAACTTCAAAGATAATCCATTAAGGAAAAAGTAAAAAAGTCTGATTAAAATCTGCATAGTTACAGCAGCAATAAATAACCCAACCGGAAAGGCTATTAGCAGGTAAATGAAGATTAAAAACCATTTTGAGACTAAGATTTTCATTTCCCACCGCCCAGTTCTTTTCTGCGTGATTCGCTTTATCACGGACAATCACCGTGCCATTTTCAACTGCAGCACGCGTGGTACCCTCCGCGCTACCGCTGCTGTCTGCCCCGCTCAGCATGCCGTTTGCCATATTCCCGGCAAACTGTCCTGCGATGCTGCCGCCGGTGCTGATGCCCGCGCTCTGGTGCTCCACGTTGTATTCGGCTGTGTTCTGGATATCCCGCCAGCCGAGCGTGCCGGTGTCGAGCCGGTTTTTATCCGCCGTCGCCGCTGAGGCCATCACGCCGCCGTCCAGCTGCGTGTGGCCGCCCACCGTGACGTCAAACCCGCCGGAGCCTGCGAATATCCCGCTCTGCTCCCGCACGGAGGCAAAATCGCTGTCCATTTTGTCGCGGCTGTAGCTGATGCCGCCCGAGCCGGTCATGGTGCCGAAGCTGAAGCTGCCGCCTGCGCTGATGTTCTTCTGGCTGCTGTCGTAGCGGTCAGTGTCCTGTTCGCTGGTAATGGTCAGGTTACGCCCGATATCGGCCAGCACGCTCTCCCCGCTGACCTGCGCCCCGGAGAGATTCGTATCGCGGCCGCTGATAATCGTGAGCGTATCCCCCGCGTTAACCGTGGTTTCGGTATGGGTGAGGGTGGTGCCGTTCTCCTTACCTTTCCCGGCATTCACGCTGGCGGAAACGTTGATACCCGCGCCACCGGAGCCATAGCCAATCCCGATGCCCGCGCTGCCGCCGTGGCTCTCATTTTTGCCTTCAAGCGTTGAGGTGTTTTGTGCCGACAGGAGGTTCACGTCGCGGCTGGCCTGAAGCAGCAGGTCGTTTCCGGCATCAAGCTGGCTGCCCTGCACCAGCACATCCCCGTCCGTCGCCACCACCGAAAGGTTATTTCCGGCGAAGAGGCTGCTGCCTTTCGCCGTGGTCTCCTTCATGGTCTGCGTCGATGTTGAGGACTGGCTGCCGTAAGAGAGGCTGATACCGACCGTGTTGTCATTGCCCGCCTGGTTGCCGGTGGCCTGGTCGGTGAGGACCGCCTGCGCTCCCTGTCCCGCGGTCAGTGCCCCTTTTATCGCCTGTAGTGCGAACGTGTCCTGCAAGAATGAACCCTGTGCCACCAGGTTATTATCCGCCTGCATCTCTTTGCCTGAATATATTCACTACTGTATCGTTATCATCACCCAGAACACCCGCGAGCTGTGGGGCTGCGCTGAGGGCTTAAGCGTCGTCGGTGTTAACGTGCCAAAGATGAACCAGTGGCTCAAGGCGTTTCCCGGTGTGCTGAACAACACTGGCGATCAGCCAGCGATCAGGCACGGGAACGGGCATTGCGGGTAAACGTAACGGCTGATAAAACGATCCCAGCGCAATGGCCGGGATCTACTTTAGTGAGTTTTTGGCAAATAAAATAACTTCTCAGCAACTATACGATCCAAATCACTATCTCCATTCAGGCACATATAATCAGTAGCAACCCAATGTAAATATTGATAAATGTCTTCGATTTCTTTTCCCGCGTATAACATCTCACAAATAGGCTGTACATATGCATCATATTCATCACTGGCCTCAATGAGGTCATTGATACCTATGGGATCCCATTCATGTAATAAAACAGACCTAACTTGTTCATATAAAAAGCGATCATTCATTTTGTAGGTGCTCCTGGGATCACAGTTACAACATCGCCTGTATTAGTGTTAATAATTACCCGCAGATTGTTGGTTGCATCGTAGTATCCCGTAGTTCCAGGCTTTGTCGGATAAATGTTCCCTGTCTTAATCGTATTTTCTACTGCTGAAGGTGGAACTCCACGCCCTTGCATACGATCAACAGCATGAGCTGAATATGCTCGCTCACCAATTACTGCTGGCGAATTAGAACCTTTGGTATTCATGGGATTACCACTTCTACCTGTAGGATTGTAAGCACCTCGGGATCCACCACCTTCAATCAGTGGGTTATCACGACAGTCCCAGGGGGTTTCCGCACACATCATGCTTTTCAGCGAGTTATTCTCAACCGTCGCCTTCCCGGTCTGCGCCCCTGCCACCGCAGATGCCGTGCTGTCACCCGTCAGCCCACCCGCGATACCTGCGGCGAGCGTCGCCAGGGCGCTGATGGTCTGCTTTTCACTTTCATTCAGCGCAGCAACATCCTTCCCGTACATCTCCAGCGCGAGCGTGCCCGCCACCTCTCCGGCGGCACCACCCGCTGCACCTGCAAGCGCGTCTTTCCCCTGCACTGCCGCCAGTACGGCACTGGCCACCGCGTGGGCAGCGGCTTTTTCCATCCCGTCGTCCAGCCCGGACCGGTGACCGATAATCTCCGCCACGTACGGTGCGGCCGATCCGGCCAGCGCGGCGCTGATATCGCCCCCGGCAATCCCCTGTGCGGCGGCGGTGGCGGCCTGGATGGCCCGCTGGATGTCGCTGCCCGTGCCGGACTGCGCCACTGCATCACGGTAAGTCTGCGTTTCCCTCAACTGCTCAGCAGTCAGGTCCGGATAGATTTTACGGGCTTCCTCCAGCGCCTTCAACTCGCCCTGCGTGCGGGCGATATCAGACACCTGGCTCCCGATGTCGCTGATAAGCTGCGCCTCGTCGAGCCTGCGCTGCTCTTTCTCCTTATCGAAGATAGCGTCGATGCTGCCGTTTGCATTCTCCGTGTCGCGGGAGAGGGCGGCGGTGTCCTGCGCCTGATTCGCTTTATCACACACCACCATATCACCCTGTGCCACCGCATTGACATCATTCTGTTCTTCTGGCTTGTCAGTCCGGGGTTATCGAAACTATTAATAAATCCTTTTGCGTAAGTTAACGTGATTTATTAAAAGAGACATACAAGCAACCAATACCGATGATAATTCCGCCAAAGGACGCTCCCTTGATTATTCTCAGTAACACAGGAAAGTCTATTCCCAGTGGAATGTTCTGAGCAAAATAAAGATATAATCTAGCTATAAAATAAGTAATTGCAGCAATGAGGTCCATACATAAAATAAGAGTGAATAAAATCCAAAAAACTGAAACCCACCATGTTTTTTTGTTCATTTTGTAGTTTCCTTTTTCTTTATAGGGCTGTTTGGATCAACTATAACGTTAAAGCTTTCTCCAGAAATCCCACCACCTGCTGTCCCAACCATCCCTGGTATAGGATTCAAATGTGAGGGCTGGGACATTCCCATCCCAATATCATCCCAACGCAATGCTTTCCAGGTCGGATTAATATAGTCATCTAACATAGGTGTAATGATTTTATTACCAATACCATAACCAATAGCGCTTCCAAACCCACTAATAGAGCCATATAAAAATGGGTTTTTCCCATCGATAGAGTTAGTTATAGCTCCACTGGCTGCATTTATTACCACAGTAGATTTGTAGCCAGTATTTCTGGTTAAAACTCCAGTCCAGTATGCTGCTATGACATTTTTAGGATCAACTGAACCGTTAAAACCAAAGTCGATAGCGCTAACTGCGCCAGCAGTTATAGCTCCAGAAATAACCATCGCTTCAGGAAGAACACCTCCTGACATCACGGTTCCCATTGCAGCCACAGCCATTTGACAGGACATTGGCGTATTCCCACTACACGCCTCCTTAATCGCAGCCTGCTGCTCTTCCTGCCACTTATCTACCGTACCTGATTTATTCGCCTCTGCCGCAGCAAGTACATGCGCCAGCGAGTTATTCTCCACCGTCGTCTTCCCGGTCTGCGCCGCTGCCACCGCAGATGCTGTGCTGTCGCCCGTCAGCCCGCCCGCGATGCCTGCGGCGAGGGTCGCCAGGGCGCTGATGGTCTGCTTTTCACTTTCGCTCAGCGCAGCAACATCCTTCCCGTACATCTCCAGCGCGAGCGTGCCCGTCAGCTCTCCGGCGGCGGCACCTGCTGCACCCGCAAGCGCGTCTTTCCCCTGCACTGCCGCCAGTACGGCATTAGCCACCGCGTGGGCCGCGGCTTTTTCCATCCCGTCGTCCAGCCCGGACCGGTGACCGATAATCTCCGCCACGTACGGTGCAGCCGCTCCGGCCAGCGCGGCGGTCATATCTCCACCCGCCACCCCCTGAGCCGCAGCGGTGGCGGCCTGGATGGCCCGCTGGATGTCGCTGCCCGTGCCGGACTGCGCATCCCCGTTCAGCTCGCCCTGCGTGCGGGCAATATCAGACACCTGGCTCCCGATGTCGCTGATAAGCTGCGCCTCGTCGAGCCTGCGCTGCTCTTTATCCTTATCGAAGATAGCGTCGATGCTGCCGTTTGCATTCTCCGTGTCGCGGGAGAGGGCGGCGGTGTCCTGCGCCTGATTCGCTTTATCACGGACAATCACCGTGCCATTTTCAACCGCAGCACGCGTGGTGCCCTCCGCGCTGCCGCTGCTGTCTGCCCCGCTCAGCATGCCGTTTGTCATATTCCCGGCAAACTGTCCTGCGATACTGCCGCCGGTGCTGATGCCCGCGCTCTGGTGCTCCACGCTGTATTCGGCTGTGTTCTGGATATCCCGCCAGCCGAACGTGCCGGTGTCGAGCCGGTTTTTATCCGCCGTCGCCGCCGAGGCCATCGCGCCGCCGTCCAGCTGCGTGTGGCCGCCCACCGTGACGTCAAACCCGCCGGAGCCTGCGAATATCCCGCTCTGTTCCCGTACGGAGGCAAAATCGCTGTCCATTTTGTCGCGGCTGTAGCTGATGCCGCCCGAGCCGGTCATGGTGCCGAAGCTGAAGCTGCCGCCTGCGCTGATGTTCTTCTGGCTGCTGTCATAGCGGTCGGTGTCCTGTTCGCTGGTAATGGTCAGGTTACGACCGATACCGGCCAGCACGCTCTCCCCGCTGACCTGCGCTCCGGTGAGATTCGTATCGCGGCCGCTGATAATCGTGAGCGTATCCCCCGCGTTAACCGAGGTTTCGGTATGGGTGAGGGTGGTGCCGTTCTCCTTACCTTTACCGGCATTCACGCTGGCGGAAACGTTGATACCCGCGCCACCAGAGCCATAGCCAATCCCGATGCCCGCGCTGCCGCCGTGGCTCTCATTTTTGCCTTCAAGCGTTGAGGTGTTTTGTGCCGTGCGGACAGCAGAGAGCATCGTGCAGTCGCTCTGTCCACAGTTGATCACTACCCAGCCCTTACGATTGAATATCACCTGAATTTACTTACGATATCGTTGATTAAAAAAATGTATTAACCAGGTACTAATTCCTCCGATACCTCCACCGAACACACCAATCTTTAAACTGATATAAAACAAATCTTCTAAGGGAACTGTTGTGCCATTAATCCAAAAGATAAAATAGCGACCTAAAAATACAAAGCTAGAAAGCATAATGCTTCCCATCAGGGTTACATACATAAGGATAAAAAACTCTCTTCTCATTTAGTTACCATCCTTATTTTTGTTTGTTTCAACTACTTTAGGGCCACCTTGAACAACTCCCTCTGTGGTGGCGGAACTAAATATACTCCCCCAAATATCAGGGCGTACATCAAAATGTAATGGCTTACTTATTCCCATCCCTATATCTACCCAATTATAGTTTTTCCATGCAGGATTAAGAATCTTATTCAAAGGTGTTTGAATAAGATATTGTCCTCCTAAATAACCTGCACTTGCACCTAAAGCTCCCCAGCCAGCGCCTGTCAGTGGATCATCTCCTTTAAAATAATTAGATGTTGCTCCACCTGCGGCGTTCCAGCCGACAGTTCCCCAGGCACCCGCATTTGCCGTAAACGCGCCAACATAACTGGCAATCAGAACATCAGTTGGATTTATCTCACCATTGACAAGATACTGAATCCCCGCATTTGCTGCTCCACCAATCCCCGCCGTCACCTGCATTCCTCCTGGCAAATAAATCAGTCCTGCAGATGCCATTGCGAATGCCACTGCATTGGCTTCGTTCTGTGCTTTCTGACATGCCGCCCCGGACGGGTTATCGGCACATGTTGCCATATCCGTTCCGTGCTGTCGTAACCACGCAGCCTGTGCATCTTCACTCCCGGCCATCAGGTTATTCTCCACCGTCGTCTTCCCGGTCTGCGCCCCAGCAACCGCAGATGCCGTGCTGTCGCCCGTCAGCCCGCCCGCGATGCCTGCGGCGAGGGTCGCCAGGGCGCTGATGGTCTGCTTTTCACTTTCGCTCAGCGCAGCAACATCCTTCCCGTACATCTCCAGCGCGAGCGTGCCCGTCAGCTCTCCGGCGGCGGCACCCGCTGCACCTGCAAGCGCGTCTTTCCCCTTCACTGCCGCCAGTACGGCACTGGCCACCGCGTGGGCCGCGGCTTTTTCCATCCCGTCGTCCAGCCCGGACCGGTGACCGATAATCTCCGCCACGTACGGTGCAGCCGCTCCGGCCAGCGCGGCGGTCATATCGCCACCCGCCAGCCCCTGAGCCGCAGCGGTGGCGGCCTGGATGGCCCGCTGGATGTCGCTGCCCGTGCCGGACTGCGCCTCCCCGTTCAGCTCGCCCTGCGTGCGGGCGATATCAGACACCTGGCTCCCGATGTCGCTGATAAGCTGCGCCTCGTCGAGCCTGCGCTGCTCTTTCTCCTTATCGAAGATAGCGTCGATGCCGCCGTTTGCATTCTCCGTGTCGCGGGAGAGGGCGGCGGTGTCCTGCGCCTGATTCGCTTTATCACGGACAATCACCGTGCCATTTTCAACCGCAGCACGCGTGGTGCCCTCCGCGCTGCCGCTGCTGTCTGCCCCGCTCAGCATGCCGTTTGCCATATTCCCGGCAAACTGTCCTGCGATGCTGCCGCCGGTGCTGATGCCCGCGCTCTGGTGCTCCACGTTGTATTCGGCTGTGTTCTGGATATCCCGCCAGCCGAGCGTGCCGGTGTCGAGCCGGTTTTTATCCGCCGTCGCCGCTGAGGCCATCACGCCGCCGTCCAGCTGCGTGTGGCCGCCCACCGTGACGTCAAACCCGCCGGAGCCTGCGAATATCCCGCTCTGCTCCCGCACGGAGGCAAAATCGCTGTCCATTTTGTCGCGGCTGTAGCTGATGCCGCCCGAGCCGGTCATGGTGCCGAAGCTGAAGCTGCCGCCTGCGCTGATGTTCTTCTGGCTGCTGTCGTAGCGGTCAGTGTCCTGTTCGCTGGTAATGGTCAGGTTACGCCCGATATCGGCCAGCACGCTCTCCCCGCTGACCTGCGCCCCGGAGAGATTCGTATCGCGGCCGCTGATAATCGTGAGCGTATCCCCCGCGTTAACCGTGGTTTCGGTATGGGTGAGAGTGGTGCCGTTCTCCTTACCTTTCCCGGCATTCACGCTGGCGGAGATGTTGATACCCGCGCCACCGGAGCCATAGCCAATCCCGATGCCCGCGCTGCCGCCGTGGCTCTCATTTTTGCCTTCAAGCGTTGAGGTGTTTTGTGCCGACAGGAGGTTCACGTCGCGGCTGGCCTGAAGCAGCAGGTCGTTTCCGGCATCAAGCTGGCTGCCCTGCACCAGCACATCCCCGTCCGTCGCCACCACCGAAAGGTTATTTCCGGCGAAGAGGCTGCTGCCTTTCGCCGTGGTCTCCTTCATGGTCTGCGTCGATGTTGAGGACTGGCTGCCGTAAGAGAGGCTGATACCGACCGTGTTATCATTGCCCGCCTGGTTGCCGGTGGCCTGGTCGGTGAGGACCGCCTGCGCCCCCTGTCCCGCGGTCAGTGCACCTTTGACCGCCTGCAGTGCGGCCAGACGATCGTTATCGGTCTCCCTGGCCTGTTTCAGGGTGCTCACGCTGGTGTTAAGCGCGCTGCCCGCGGTACCGGACAGGGCGAGCGTCAGGCCGGAGGATTTCTGCTCCACGGTGTGAGTCTGTGCGCTGCTGTCCGCGGCGGCGGTGATGCTGACATTTTTCCCGGTGAGCGTCATGTCCTGTCCGGCTATCAGGTCAGAGCCGTGCACCGCCAGATCATGACCTGCGCTGAGCGAGACATTGCCGTTTACGGAACCGATGGTGCTGCCCCGATGGGTCACCTCCTGCGCATTATCCGTTACCTTCAGGCTCTGGCTGCCGTAGCTGATACCGATGCCGCCCGTGCCGGAGAGGCCGGATTTTTTCTCCTGTCGCTGATGGCTCTCCTGGCCGTGCTCTTCTGCGGAGGTGACGGTCAGGTTGTTTCCGGCGGCGAGCCGGACATCGTTATCTCCGACAATATCGCTACCCTGAACCCGTAAATCATGTCCCGCCTGCAGGGTTACGCTGTCGCCGCTGAACAGGGAACCCCGCGCCGTCTCGCTATTTACTACATCGTGCGTGGTCACGGTTTTTTTCGAGAACGCACCGCTGCTGCCGGTGGATTGATGGTGTGATTCAAATTCGCTGCTGTCGATGGCGGCGGCGATGGACATGTCGCGACCAGCGCTGACGGCAAGGCTGCTGCCCGCTTCGACGGTCGCGGCCTGAGCGCTAACGTCGCGCCCGGCCATCATTGCGACATCGCCCCCGCCAGCCACCTCGCTACCCACTTGCTGCGTGGTGGACTGCTTCAGCCAGTTATTTTTATCCCAGGTCAGGTTATCGCTGGCGGAGGTGGTCACGGTGGTGAGGTTCAGGTCACGTCCTGCGTTAAGCACCGTCTGGCTCTCGCTGCCGCTGTTAACGACCTGCGCCCCGGTCAGATTGAGATCGCGCCCGGCGTTAAGCACAAGCTTGCCGTCGTCGCCCTGAACGTAGATGCCCGCAACACGCTCAAGGGTGGTGCGCTCAAAGCTGTTTTTCCCGGCGGTGCTTTTGGCACTACGGGTCGTGGTGGTGAGGTTGATATCCCGCCCGGCGGTTGCCAGTACGGAATTGTTACCTGAGATTGTGCCGCCGATGTTGTTAATGTCCGTGCGGGCCAACAGGCTGACATCCGCACCGTGAATGGTGCCCGCGCGGTTGGTGAGGGAGTCTGCGCTAAGCTGAACCCTCTCCTTGCCGTGGATCGTGCCGCTATTGACCAGATCGCGGTTCAGGTTCATCACCACGTTCTGACCGCCCATCAGCGCGCCAGCGCCGTCAACGTCTCCCGGCTGTACGCGAACATAAACCTGCGGCACCATCACCGTCTGCCAGCTTCCGTCCGCAAGCTGGACGCGGGTGTTGACCAGCCAAACCATATCTTCCGTCAGCAGACCCATCTGCTCGGCGGTGAGCGCTACCCCCGGAACAAGCTGGTGCGCCTTGCCGAAGGCAATACCGGCATCCATCAGCGCTTTGAACTGCGTTTCGTCGTCACGGTGATCGCCCAGGTAACGCTCGCCGGTAAGCGCAATCACCTGCTCCCGCACCAGCCGCTGCTCGTAATAGCCGTCGCCAAGACGCTTGTGCATGTTGTCATGGTCCAGCGCGAACGCGTCCTGCATGTAGTCGCTGCCCAGCCACTCTTTATTGTTCGTGAAGCGTGGATCGGTCTCGATCAGGTAACGGGCATCAGGTGCTGGCAGCGTGTTAAACAGGCTGTTGTCCGGCAGGCGGATGTCAGGGGAAACTGCGCGGATCACGTCGCCCTCTGCGCCGCTGGCAGGGGTTTCAATCCATTTTCCTGCCGTATTGCTGGCAGGCAACACAGGGGAAAGTTTTTCCTGTTCCGGTGACGCCGCGTCGACGTCGACGGACAGGCTCCCCGTCCCATTGAGCGTGGCATCTGTTCTGTGCGTGGTGGTGGGCGAAAGGGTCATGCCGCTGCCCTCGGTCTGGCTGTATCCTTCCATTTTCCCCGGCGACAGGGTGATCGACTGGATCACCACGGGTGGCAGATAGTCCGAGGTACTTTTTCCCTGAGAGTCGCCGCCTTTTTTGGTTTTACGGCTGTAGTGTGTGACCGAGCCTGCATCCGTTATCCATCGGCTGCCTTCCGGCATGACGTTATCTACCGTATCGGCGAAAATACCGAGCGTACCTCCCGCGACAATCTGGCTTTTGTCGTTCAGCACGTGGTTCGCGCTGATGACCATTTGCCCGCCGGAGAGGATCTTGCCCGGGTCGCTCTCTGCGATAACCTCCTCTTCGATGGTGCGGGTGTAGTTGTACTCGTAAAAGTTGTCGTTGTTGGCACCGGTATCTTCCGGCGTGTTGAGGTTCAGCAGGTCGTCGGACGAGTTGCGGTCGACAAACACGCCTTCCTCATCAGCGCTCCAGCGATTGGGCGATCCCTTGTGCTGGTACTCGTGGATCTGCTCGGTGGAGATCAGCGCCACCTCGGTGCTGAAATGGTCGTTGATGTTATTAAGCTGGCTGACGGAGAGCGCCATGTCACCTGCGGACTCAATGGTCGCGCTGTGGTTGTTCAGCGTTTGCGCCTGTCCGGTCGCAAAGCCGTTTTCGTCCACGCGTCCACCGATGGCGAGCACGCCGTCGCTGTAAATCAGCGCGTGGTCACGGTTGTTGATCGTCCCCGCCCCGATGTCCACGCGCTGGCGTCCGGCAATGGTTGCCGCCGTACCGTCCTGGGCGAGGTTATTGAGCGTTGTCGCCTGAAGTGAAAGATGGTCGCCATAAAGTCGCCCCGTTCCGACGTTGGTCAGCGTGTCAGCGTGAATCCACGTCTGGCTGCCGTCGATAAGACCGTAGTTACTGAGGGATGAGGAGACGGTCAGCCAGGTCGCTCCGGCGGCAATCTCACCGGACGCGGTATTGAGCAGGCTGGCGGCGCTGAGGTCAAGTTTTACCCCTGCCAGAAGGTTACCGCTATTGGTCACGCTACCCGGTGTGGCGAATGTCATGCTGCCGTTGGCGATGACGTCGCCCGAATTGTTAAAGCTCTGCTGCGTGCGAATCAGCATGTCGCCGAGCGAGAGGACCTGCCCATCGCCGGTCAGGGAGTCGGCTTCAAGCGTGACGTTCTCGCCGCCAATCACGACGCCGTCAGTGTTGATGAGGCGCAGAGCCACGCCGCTCAGCGACAGCGTGCCCGCGGCGGACAGTTCGCCCTGAGCGTTATTAAGGGTATCGACGTGAGCAATCTGCAGCGTATCGCCTGAAATCACCGTTCCCTGCGCGTTATCAAGCTGCTGGCTGACGATGGCCACATCCAGCCCCTCAATCCCTTTCTCGGCGGCCTGGGTGTTCCGGTTGATCAGGCTGGCAGCGTTGAGCGTTACCGCTGCACCGCTGCGCATCAGCCCAAGCGTATTGTCGATGACCCCCGAAACGGCGTTAACCATCAGGTTGCCGAGAGATTGTATTTGCCCCTCGTGGTTATCAAGACGTTCGAGATTTAACGCGATCGCCTGCTCGCTGACCACGCGCCCGCCTGCGCGATTATCCAGCGACGCGGCGTGCAGCGTGATATCGCTCTTTGCTCCGATCGTGCCGTTCTGGTTATTCAGGCTGGCGGTCGCCAGCTGCATTGACGCCAGGCTGTAGAGCGTGCCTTGCTGGTTATCCAGCTGATATCCGTGTGTATCCAGGAAAATGCCGTTGCCCTGCATCACTCCCTGACGGTTATCGGTATCGCTGTGCGTTGCAAGCGTTAGCACGTCCAGCGCCACCAGCGTGCCAGCGATATTGCTAAAGCGGGTGGTGTCTAACGTCGCCTGTTTCCCCGCCAGCACGACTCCCGCATCGTTTTGCACATCGGCGGCCTGGATCGACATGTTCCCCTGGCTAACGATCCCGCCGGTGTCGCCGCTTTCGTGGTTGCTGATATGCTCCACGTTCAGCGTCAGGTCACCACCGCTCTGTACCAGACCGCCACCGTCGTTATCCAGCCGCTGCGCCGTGAGCGTAAGATCGCGTTGGGCGGCGATAACCCCTCCCTGGTTGACGAGTTGCGCCGTTTCTATACGCGCACTGTCACCCGAGACCAGCGTTCCCTGCGTATTCTCAAGCGTCCCGGTACGTGCATTAAGCGCTCCCGTCGCGCTGACCGTACCGTTGCGGTTATTCAGCGCGTCGGTTAAGTCCAGCGTCATGCTTTCGCCTGCGCTAACCGTACCGAACCGGTTGTCAACGGAGAGCGCATCCAGATGCAGGGTGGCTTCAGAGGCCAGTATGCCGTCGCGGTTATCCACGCGGGTGGCCTGAATCGTACTCTTTTGCGCACCGGCCAACATGCCGTGCTGGTTATCAATGGCGCTGGCGAGGATATCCAGCTCGCCAAAACTGACGATGCCCCCCGTGGCGAGGGTGTCCTTATTTGAAATCGCATTGCCGTGCGTGTTGATGGACATTGCCGAACCCGACTGGATAAGGCCGGAATCATTATTCAACGCGCCGCTTTCGAGGGACAGCGTGCTGCGGGCGGCGATTTGTCCGCTGACGTTAGTTATCGACTTGATGCTGGTGAGCGCGATGCGACCCTTTTCCGCACTAATAAGCCCGCCGTCGTTGAGCAACTGGTCTGCGGTCACGCTGGCGCTTTCTGCGGCGGCCAGAACGCCTTCGCGGTTATCCGTCGCACCCGCGGTCTGCACCGACAGGCTACCCCCATCTGCGGCCAGGATCTGGCCTTTACGGTTATCCAGCGCGGCGGCATTGAGGGATATAGCGGCGTTGGCGGCAATGGTACCGTCGCGGTTATCAATACCGTCCCGGTGGGTGAGCGCCAGCGCCTGCGTTCCGCTCTGGCTTATCTGGCCTTTCTGGTTTTGCAGCTTTTTCGCCGTGAGCATGACGCGGTCGGCAGCAAGCAGGCCGCTGCTGTTATCGAGGGTGCCGGATGTTGTGACGCTGAGTTGGTCATTCGCGACGACCTGCGCGCTGGCGGTACTGATATCCCCTTGACCGGCATTAAGCGTAATGTTTTTTGCCTGCGTCAGGCTCCCGGTAGCATCGAGACCCAACCCGGTGGCGCTTATGTTACCGCCCGCCGCGTTCAGGCCATGCATCTCAAGTTTTCCGCTGGCGTTGAGCGTCATATCGCCCTCGCTGCCTAGGGTGCCGTCTGGCTGTACGCTTGCGGCCAGCGTGCCGGTACTGGCAATCGTGTTGCCCGTCAGGCTGACGTTGCGCTGAGCCGCGATGGAGCCGCTGTTCTGTACGGAAGCCGTGCCAGAGAGGGCAACGTCTGCGGAAGACCAGATTGCACCGCTGTTTTCGATACGGCCATCGGCTGAGAGGGTGACCATACCGGCTTCTGCGCCAATGTTGCCCGCATTACGCACCCCGACGCCTTTTTCCGTCCCGCGAAGGCGAATTTTGCCGGCGTACATGCCGCCCACCTGCGATACATCCAGCGCCAGGCTGGGTTTTGCCGTGCCGTTATCCGCGAGCGCAGTAATCTGTTCGTGAGCGGCATCCACGCTGTTGCGCCCGGTCGTGACGCGTAAATCCTGGGCATGAATGGCCGCATTTACCTGCACCGCGCGGCCAATAATATCGGTGTGGCTCTGGCCGGTAGCGTTCATTCCGTTACCGTTAATGTGAATTTCACCCTGCTCGACCCGGTAGCCCGTTATCTGACCGTTCTGCATTTGCGCCGTGCCGGTGGTGAGCGTGGCACGCCCGGCGTTGATAAATCCGCAGCCGTCACAGCTAATGCCCGACGGACTGGCGATGACGACGTCCGCTTTTTGTCCTGCCACTTCGATAAAGCCGTTAAGGCGGCTCGGATCGCGGGCGTTAACCTCGTTGAGGATAATTTTCGCTTCGCCTTTTGCCAGCCATGGGTTGGCTGCCACCATTCCACCAAGCTGGGTGGCGGCATTTTTATGGGAGTTGTTGAGAATGACGCCATTCTGGTCAACGTCGAACTGACTGAAGGTATTGCGGGAAACGCCACCCGCTGAAGGCGTCTGGATATTGACCTGCGGCGTACCGTTGGCGGTGCTGATAATGGTTGGCTGCTGTTTATTGGGAGCCGATGCATCCGCCACAATCCCTGCGGCCTGTACCGTTATTGCCCCGCTTGCCAGCCACAGGCTGAGGCTAATCGCCCCGACGCGGCAGATAAGTCGCTGGTGGTTATGTTGTAAACCTGAAGAGGGCGCGCTGCCAGAACAGCCGCGAGCCAGCTCCGATACCACCATCAGCATGCCGCGAGCTTTGTTAAAGACGATACGGTAAAGACGTTTGTTCATGTGAAAATCCTTTTATGTGTTATCCGTGCAGCGGGTGCGTCTTTTTCCAGTTCAGCAACGCGTCGCGCGTGACCCGTTTGCCGTAAAACGTTTTGATGCGGCGTCCTTTTTCTTCACCGCGATGCCAGAGAGAACGGGCCATGTGATGCGGGAAAATCTCTTCGCGTAACAGGCGGAACATGTCTCGCGCGTGGCCAAAGGGGGCGATAAAGTCGCGAAACCACAGGCGATCGCCGTTGCACCAGTCTTCCTCTGGCAGGGTAATGGCGGCCTCGTTGAGGTAGCGGCGTTCAGCCTCTTCGCTCATCCACGCCCAGCTCAAAAAAAAGACCGGGCGACCTTCTTTTTCCACCAGGACGTACTGCTGGCGCTTGATGACGGGCAGAAGAACCGCGGGTAGGACGTGCAGCGGAGCATCCCGATGGTTGAATGAGTGCATCCATAACCAGACCGATGCACCCAGCGCTTCCGCTTCGTTAAGGGTTTCGCCCAGCATAAGCGGACAGTGGACCTTGAATTCGCCATACCGCATCGTCAGAGATCCATGTTCAGGTTGAAGCCGAAAGTGGCCGGGCTGGTTTTGAACCCCTCGGGGCGAGAAAACGGAACGCCCGCAAACAGGTCGAAGCCGACTTTCCAGAGCGTGCCGCGTAGCCCGGCTGCGCCGCCGGCCAGATGATTTCCCGTCAGGTATTCCGTTCCGCTGCCCGCCACTTCTCCGTAGTCGGCTGCCAGATAAAACTCGGTGCCCGGGAGAGGGGTCTGTAAGGAGAGATCGTTGCGTACCAGCCAGCCACGATCGGCGTTCAGGGTGCGTTCGCCATCAAACCCGCGCACGGTCCAGCGCCCGCCAATGGAGAATTGATCCTGCGAAGTAAGCGGGGTGGTGCTGGTCTGACGCTGCCAGGCTATGTCGTAGCGCAAACGCTGGTCGATCAGCTCAAACGGCAGGCTCAGGCGGGCATCCGTGCGAAGAATGCGGCTCAGCGCCGTGGCTTCATCGAATACTTCTTCTGGTGCAGGCTGTGCGCCAAACCAGCGAGTACCGCGCTGATAGCTGATTCCTGCATCCAGCGTTGCCGGGCCAATATAGTGACGGTGCGAAAGCCCCGCTTTCCAGGAGGAAACGTGGCGACGCTGCACCTCGATTTCAGTGTCGCTGATGTAATTTCGCGTTGTCCGGCTCTCGACGTCCCACGTGAATGAGGTTTTTTGCGCGCTGTTGCGGTGCAGTACCCGGCTGAGCTGGGCAACCACGCTTTGGCTCTTTCCGCTGTAGCGGTAATCACCGCTCAACCCGGCGACCGTCTGGTGATAGTGGTAGTCGCTTCCGGTCAGGGAAAACCCCCACCAGCCAACCGGAACGGACCAGTGGGCGCTGAGGTTTTGGTTGCCTTTCTCCGGTCCGGTTTGCAGGTCATGGTTAATGGAAAACCAGAAGAGATCGCTCAATGCCAGCGGGTTATCCAGTGAGAGGGTCATTCCACCCTGATAGCGTCCGGTTGATGATGAGCCGGAGTCGTCAAGCGACAGGCCAAGCCGCCAGAATTTGCGCTGCTGGCGGGAAATGACAATATCGCTCTCGCCGGGTTGTGCGGCAGGAACAATCTCCATTTCCACCTGCACGGTGGGTAAACGCTGAAGGTTCTCAAGCCCTTGTTCAATGTCCCGCAAATCGAGCAGATTGCCGTCATGCGCCGGGAAGGCGCCATATAGCCAAATCCAGGGGCTGCTCTCACCGGTTAAGGTGACGTGACGAATTTTTCCCGGTATCACAGCCAGCTTTAAATGGCCGCTTTTTATATCCTGAGCAGGGGCCAGCACGCGGGCGGTCGTCCAGCCATGGGAAATCAGCCGGTCCTGGAGCGTGCTCATCAGGTAATTAATCCCTTTCGCGCCAAGGCATTTTCCAACCGCCCGATCCGCAAGGCGTTGCAGCGGCAGCCAGTGTGGCAATGCTTCTTGTCCCGAGAGCGTGACGTCGTGAATAACAAAGCAGGGCGTTTCGGCAGGAAAGGCCGTGATGATGGTTTTTTCGGCGGGGGGCTGCAGGCGAATATCCGGCACCTGCGGCGTCAACTGGGCTTCCAGTGCCTGCTGACGCTGCTGCTGAAGAATAAACTGCTCATCTGCCGGTGCGGCGACAGCCGTCGCTGAAAGGCTGAGAATAGCGCAGATGAAAAAGACGGCGCTTTCCGGCGTTAATCGTTGAAATTCCATTTCAACATTTTCCCTTACAAAAAGTAATGTTTTATTGCGAGGGATAGTGACGAAGTAAGAGAGAGTTTTCTACGCGTAGCGGCTAAATATAATCTGAAATGTCGTGCTGTGGCAGGGGCTGGAGACGTGTGGGCGCGGATAAAAAAAGCGGGTATTACAGGCCGGGCAAGCTCGCGCCGCCCGGCACTGTCAGAGGAAATTACTCCCCTTCACCCGGGAACAGGAACGGGTTGATCGAGCTGCGGGCAAAGCCCTCCTGCTCCATCTTCGCGTCCAGAATCAGCGAGGCGAGATCGTCGGCCACCGCTTCGACTTTCGGGTCTTTTTCCTGATACAGAATCTTCAGGTAGGTCCCGCAGTCGCCGCAGCTTTCCGCTTTCACCGCCGCTTCTTCATTTTCCAGCGACCAGTAGTTCAGATCGCGGGTCTGCTCGCAGTTGCTGCACTTGATGCGCACCACGTGCCACTCGGTTTCACACAGGTTGCAGTGCAGGTAGCGCAGCCCCTGAGTGGTGCCGATTTGCACCATGCTCGATACCGGCATGGAGCCGCAGACCGGGCAGAACTGGCGCGCCTCGCCGTATTCGGCGCGGGCTTTGCCCGGGATCAGGCTGGCCATTTGCGCCCAGTAGAGCGACAGTGCAGCCCAGATGAACGGTGCTTTATCGCTGCTGACCAGAGAGAAGTCAGAGGCAAACAGCGCGCTCGCCATCTCTTCCAGCTCCAGGTCAGAGGCTTTTTCCAGATTCTCAATGACCGCCAGCGCGGTGCCGCTCATCTCCGGCTTCAGCTCGGCAATCAGCGAATGCAGCAGCTTTTGCCAGTGCTTGTCGCGCGGCAGGACGTGAATGTCCAGCGGCGGCTTGCCCTGCGCGTTGGCTTCTTTGATGCGCGCGGTCAGATCCATTTGCAGCGGGTGGTCGTACAGCACCACTTCCTGCGCGTGGGCAACCAGCGCGGCAAAGCGCAGAAAATCGCCCAGCGGGTTGTTCTCTGCCAGCTCGCGCAGACGCTCTGCGCGGCGGTTGTAGAGGTTCTTGAGTCTGGGGAATAACAACGGCGGAATATAATCCGCCGTGCGTTTCTCGCTCGACCCCAGCTCATCTTGCGGGATTATGCGAATACTCATTCAGATGACTTTTCCTGTTTCTGGCGGACCTCTCGGTACCAGCGCGGGTGATGTTTCTTCGCCCACGTACTGGTTACCCATCCTTCCACCATCGCGGTAATGGTGCCTTTCACCCAGAGGGCGGCGTAGATATGCACCATGATAACCACAATTAACGCCACTGCGGCAAATGAATGCAGCATCAGCGCGAATCGGATCACCGGGATTGAGAAAGCAGGCGCAAAGTACGGACGCCAGATGATCACGCCGCTTACCAGCAACAGGACCAGGAAGATAATCGCCGCCCAGAATACGCATTTCTGGCCGAAGTTATAACGCCCGGTATCACCCACTTCCTCGTTGACGACGATCTTACGAATATTCTTCGCCCAAAAGATATCATCCCGATTGATTAGGTTATGGTGCCAGTAGCGGAAAAACATGATGATAAACGACGCGAACATGATGACGCCCACAAACGGGTGCAGAATACGCGCCAGCTGTGGTGTCCCCATGATCTGCATCAGCCAGTTGAAGGACGGGAAGAAGAACCCCAGCCCGCTTATCGCCGCCAGCATGAAGCAGAAGGCGGTGACCCAGTGGTTGATGCGTTCCGGCGCGGTGTAGCGCACGATGGTGTCACGTTTTCTCATTTGCGCACCTCGTCTTTCTCTTCATGCAGGTTGTCGTCTTCCTCTTCCGCGCGGTTCGGACCAACGCCGACGTAGTGGAAGATGCTCGCTGCGAAGGTGGCAGCAAAACCGACCGCTGCCAGCGGTTTCCAGATGCCTTTCCAGAACTTCACGGTGGCGCTGATTTCCGGGTTCTCCGGCAGGCCGTGATACAGGTTCGGCTTGTCGGCGTGGTGCAGCACGTACATCACGTGCGTACCGCCAACTCCGGCCGGATCGTACAGGCCCGCGTTGTCGTAACCACGGGTTTTCAGCTCGCCCACGCGCTCTGCCGCCAGCGTTTTCATATCCTCTTTGGAGCCAAAGTGGATAGCGCCGGTTGGGCAGGTCTTCACGCACGCTGGCTCCTGGCCGACGGTGACGCGGTCAACGCACAGCGTGCATTTGTAGACGCGGTTGTCTTCCGGGTTCAGGCGCGGTACGTCGAACGGACAGCCCGCGATGCAGTAGCCACAGCCGATGCACTGTTCGGACTGGAAGTCGACGATGCCGTTGGCATACTGAATGATAGCCCCTTCTGACGGACATGCCTTCAGGCAGCCCGGATCCGCACAGTGCATACAGCCGTCTTTGCGGATAAGCCATTCCAGTTTGTCGTTCTGCTCCACTTCCGAGAAACGCATCACCGTCCAGGACTTGGCGGTCAGGTCCGCCGGGTTGTCATACACCCCGACGTTGTGACCCACTTCGTCACGCAGATCGTTCCACTCCGAGCACGCCACCTGACAGGCTTTACAGCCGATACAGGTGGTCACGTCGATAAGCTTCGCCACTTCCTGCTGGTGGTCCCGCGCCTGAGGCGCGGGCGTGAAACTGTTTGTCGCGGAACGACGGATAATGTCTTGAGATTGATAAGCCATAAGTCGTCTCCGTTACACCTTTTCCACGTTCACGAGGAAGGCCTTAAACTCCGGCGTCTGCGTGTTCGCATCGCCGACGAAAGGCGTCAGGGTGTTCGCAATGAACCCTTTCTTCGCCACACCCTCATAGCCCCAGTGGATCGGGATACCGATGGTGTCCACCTCCTGACCGTGAACGTTCAGCGTGCGGATACGCTTGGTCACCACCGCCTTGGCTTTAATATAGCCGCGGTTAGAGGAGACCTTCACGGTATCGCCATGGGCGATGCCGAGCTTGCCCGCCAGCTTCTCGCCGATCTCCACAAACTGTTCCGGCTGCGCGATGGCGTTAAGCAGCGCGTGCTTGGTCCAGTAGTGGAAGTGCTCGGTCAGACGGTAGGTGGTGCCCACGTACGGGAACTTGTCCTTTTTACCCAGCGCTTCAAAATCGCCCTTAAAGATACGGGCTGCCGGGTTAGAGACCACGTTCGGGTGCAGCGGGTTGGTGCCCAGCGGCGTCTCAAACGGCTCGTAGTGTTCCGGGAACGGACCTTCCGCCATCTTATCGATAGCAAACAGGCGTCCCATCCCTTCAGGCTGCATGATAAACGGCCCAACGTCGCTGCCCGGTGCGGCAGTGCTGTAGTCCGGAATATCCACGCCGCCCCATTTCGCGCCGTCCCACTTCAGAAGCTGACGCTTCGGATCCCACGGGTTGCCCTGCGGGTCAGCGGATGCGCGGTTATAGAGGATGCGGCGGTTGAGCGGCCATGCCCATGCCCAGCCCAGCGTATTGCCGAGGCCCGACGGGTCGGCGTTATCGCGGTTGGCCATCTGGTTGCCCTTCGGCGTCCAGCTACCGGCAAAGATCCAGCAGCCGCTGGAGGTCGTGCCGTCATCGCGCAGGTGTGCGAAGGTGCTGAGCTGATCGCCTTTCTTCGCCAGCACGGTACCGGTGGCCGGGTCGATAACGTCCGCCAGCGCCTTACCGTTGCTCTCCATCGCCACTTCTTCCGGCGCAGGGTTTTCCGGCGTCGAGTAGTTCCAGGTCATGTTCAGCACCGGTTCCGGGTTCGCGCCGCCTTCTTCCGCATACATCTTACGCAGGCGTAAGAAGATGCCGGCCAGGATCTCGCCGTCGTTCATGGCGATGCCCGGTGCGTCCGCGCCTTTCCAGTGCCACTGCAGCCAGCGTCCGGAGTTGACGATAGAACCGTTCTCTTCCGCGAAGCAGGTAGACGGCAGACGGAACACTTCGGTCTGAATCTTCGATGGATCGACGTCGTTCGATTCACCGTGGTTCTGCCAGAAGGTCGAGGTCTCGGTATTGAGCGGGTCAATCGTCACCAGGAACTTCAGCTTCGACAGCGACTCAACAACCTTGTTCTTGTTCGGGAACGAGGCAACCGGGTTAAAGCCCTGGCACAGATAGCCGTTCACTTTGCCCTGGTGCATCATCTCGAAATACTGCAGAACGTCGTAGCCTTTGTCCCACTTCGGCAGCCAGTCAAAGCCCCAGCTGTTTTCCGCCGTCGCTTTGTCGCCGAAGAAGGCTTTCATCATCGAGACGAAGAACTTCGGATAGTTGCCCCAGTAGTTTACCTGGCCTTCGAGCAGCGGTTTAGGCGTGCTGGCCGTCAGGTAGGTTTGCAGATCGGTCTGTTTCTCGCTTGGCAGGTTCATGTAACCCGGCAGGCTTTGAGACAGCAGGCCGAGGTCGGTCAGACCCTGAATGTTGGAGTGACCGCGCAGGGCGTTCACGCCGCCGCCTGCCATCCCCATGTTGCCGAGCAGGAGCTGAACCATCGCCATGGTACGGATGTTCTGCGCGCCGATGGAGTGCTGCGTCCAGCCGAGGGCGTACAGGAACGACGCGGTTTTGTCCTTCGCGCTGGTTTCGGCGATAAGCTCGCACACCTTCAGGAAGTCCGCCTTCGGCGTACCGCAGATGTTTTCGACAACCTCCGGCGTGTAGCGGGATACGTGCTCTTTCAGCAGGTTCCACACGCAGCGCGGGTGTTGCAGGGTGGTATCGCGCTTCGCAAAGCCTTTTTCATCCAGCTCGTAGTTCCAGCTGGTTTTGTCGTATTTGCGTTTTTCGGCGTCGTAACCGCTGAACAGGCCAGCTTCGAAGTGGTAATCCTCACGCACGATCAGGCTGGCGTTGGTATAGGCTTCGGTGTATTCGCGGTTATATTTTTCGTTGGTCATCAGGTACAGCAATACGCCTGACAGGAAAGTGATGTCAGTACCTGAACGAATAGGGGTGTAGAAATCCGCCACTGACGCTGTGCGCGTAAAGCGGGGATCGATCACAATCAGTTTCGCACCGTTGTGGATTTTGGCTTCCATCGCCCAGCGGAACCCGACAGGGTGCGCTTCAGCGGCGTTACCGCCCATCACCACAATGAGGTTGGCGTTCTTGATGTCGACCCAGTGGTTGGTCATCGCACCGCGACCAAATGTTGGAGCAAGACTTGCTACCGTTGGTCCGTGTCAGACACGCGCCTGGTTGTCGACCGCGAGCATACCGAGTGCGCGCGTAAATTTCTGGGTTAAATAGCCTGTTTCGTTGCTGGAAGCAGAGGCACACAGCATCCCGGTGGAGAGCCAGCGGTTGACCGTAACGCCGTCGGCGTTCTTCTCAACAAAGTTGGCATCGCGGTCTTCTTTAATATGTTTTGCGATGCGGTCGAACGCCTCTTCCCAGCTGATTTGCTGCCATTTGTCGGAGCCTGGCGCGCGATATTCCGGGAATTTGAGGCGGCTTTCGGAGTGGATAAAGTCCACCAGACCGGCCCCTTTCGGGCACAATGCGCCGCGGTTGACCGGATGATCCGGGTCGCCTTCGATATGGAAAATAGACGCTTTGGCGTTTTTAGCACCGTCGCCGAGGCTATACATCAACAGCCCGCAACCGACAGAGCAGTACGTACAGGTATTACGGGTTTCACGGGTGCGCAGCAGTTTATACTGCCGCGTTTCCGCCAGCGCTACGCCGGGCGCAAAGCCCAGTGCCGCTGCCGTGGTGCCTGCCATACCGCCAGCGCAGATCTTAAAGAACTGCCTTCTGCTGACCTGCATGGGTCACTCCTTGTTTCGACATTGCTTACATATGTAGTTTTGACTTCGCGGCTGAAGATTGACCGCAAAGGAAAAAAATTTGCGTTAATCCCTCAATTCCACGAGGGATATCATCAGAATACCACAATGTCGGTACAGCTGTTCTAATGGCGTTAATACAAAGTGAACGTATTATCACCATGTTGATTATAAAGTGTGATATCGATCACATTAACAGCTCCGCTTGTTAAAGGGGTGTAGCGGGTGTCGGGTTGCACCCCTTCTAAATGAGTAGGAGAATGATTGTTGAAAAGTTGATCCATACTATGCGTAACGCCTGTGGATTATGCTGCAATAGCAGGCTCACCTCCGTGGTTGTTCAGGAATTCCGCTGTGTCTAAACAAAACCGTGCTCCCCACTCGTCACCACTGCCTGCGGGCATTGTGGAACTGTCGGTACACAGACCGCCCCACATCACCCATGCCACGCCGGATTTTCTGGCGGAAGAGGTGCCCGTTGCGCTCGTTTACAACGGTATCTCCCACGTGGTGATGATGGCTTCGCCGAAGGATCTTGAGCTGTTCGCCATCGGTTTTTCCCTCTCGGAAGGCATCATCGACCATCCGCAGGAGATCTACGGCATGGACGTGGTGCAGGCGTGCAACGGCCTTGAAGTGCAAATCGAACTCTCCAGCCGCCGCTTTATGGGGCTGAAAGAGCGCCGCCGTGCGCTGGCCGGCCGTACCGGCTGCGGCGTCTGTGGCGTTGAGCAGCTCAATGATATTGGCAAACCCGTTGCGCCACTGCCGTTTACTCAGTCCTTTGATCTGGCTCACCTCGACCATGCGCTCGAGCACCTGAACGATGTACAGCCCATCGGCCAGCTGAGCGGCTGCACGCACGCGGCGGCATGGGTGTTGCCGTCGGGCGATATTGCCGGCGGACATGAGGACGTTGGCCGCCACGTGGCGCTGGATAAGCTGCTCGGTCGCCGGGCGCGTGAAAGTGACGTCTGGAAGCAGGGGGCGGCACTCGTTTCCAGCCGCGCCAGCTATGAGATGGTGCAAAAATCCGCGATGTGCGGTGTGGAAATTCTGTTTGCGGTCTCAGCCGCAACGACGCTGGCGGTGGAGGTGGCGGAGCGCTGCAACCTGACGCTGGTGGGCTTCTGCAAGCCGGGAAGGGCGACCGTTTATACCCATCCACAGCGATTAATCGTTAGTCAATAATTTTGAATGATAATAGCAAATCCTTCCGCTTTTAGTTGTGGGAGATGAGGTCTAGTATTTATCTCATCAAGGCACGGTGCCTTACCTAAACAACTTAATGAAAGGGTTTATATTATGAAAAGCATCAAAACTTTTGTCGCTGTAATCGCTCTGGCTACTTCTTTCGGTTCTTTCGCTGCACAGACCGTGACCGCAACCGCGTCAACCATTGATGGCGCAGAAGCGAAAATCGCGGCTCAGGCTCAGGAAGCCGGCGCGTCATCTTACAAAATTACCCAGGCGTTCTCAGGTAACCGCGTACACATGACCGCTGAACTGACTAAATAAGCTGTCACACCGTCGAAAGAGCGCCCCCGGGGCGCTTTTTTCAGCTTATGCCCGCCACGCGCAGCAGCGCGGTTACCACCGCCGCCGCTACGATCACCACAATTAACGGCATCTTTCTCCAGGCCAGAAATACCGCAAACGCCACGCCCAGCACGCGCGCCATTCCTGCGAAATGTTCGCCTTCATAAAACGTGGTCGCCAGCGCCACGGAAAACAGCAATACCGTTGCCGCATCTGACAGCAGCGCCTGCGAACGCTCTGACAATGCCAGCCTGCTGCCCAGTTTCGCCCCGCCAAGACGCATCAGATACGTTCCAGCAGACAAAATGGCGATGCCGAGAATAAAAAACGTCATATTTCCCATTATTTTTTCCTCGCAGCGAGACCCAGTAAAGAGAGCAGCACCGGTAATCCCACCGGGGCAAACGGCACGGCGGCCAGCGACACAACGGCACCGCTGCAGGCGCGGATGAGCGTGGTACGGTTTTTAAACGCGGGAACCACCAGCGCCAGCAATATGGCCGGGAATACCGCGTCCAGGCCAATGGTTTCCGGGTCCGGCAGCAGTTTGCCGACCATGGCGCCCAGCAGGGCCCCCAGCGGCCAGACAATCGCCACGCCTAAACCACATAACCAGTACGCCGCTTTGCGCTGTTCGGCCGTTTTTTGCGAAAGGCCAAAGACCACGCTTTCGTCGTTCATGATGTGGCAGCCTAAAAGGCTCAGGCCACGCTTGCCCACCAGTTCACGCACCGTCACGCCAAACGGCACGTGCCGCGCGTTGACCAGCAACCCCGCGGCCGCGGCCGCCAGCGGATTACCGCCGCTTGCCACAATGCCGATAAACATAAACTCTGACGCGCCCGCGAGTACGGTGATGGAGAGTACAAACGGTACCCAGACCGGGAAACCGTAGGCCATCGCCAGGGAGCCGTATGACATCCCGACCACGCCGACCGCGAGGCAGACTAGGATGATTGCTTTTATGGTGTCGCCTTTCAGGCAAGAGAGATGATGCTTCATACATTTTTAGCCATATCGAACGTGTATCCATTATAATGAACGCAACAAAAGTGTTTTTCAAGATGAACGATTCGTTCGATTTATAGAACAAAAGGGCCGTTTTATGACGCAGCCAATCAGCGTAATCGCCAAAAGCCTGGTGCGAGAACGCCTGCGAACCGGACTTTCGCTAGCGGAAATTGCTCGCCGCGCCGGGATCGCCAAATCCACGCTTTCTCAGCTTGAGTCCGGCAACGGTAACCCGAGCCTGGAAACGCTGTGGTCGCTTTGCGTGGCGCTGGATATCCCCTTTGCCCGCCTGCTCGAACCACAGCAGCCTACCACTCAGGTGATCCGTCGTGGTGAAGGGACGAAGGTCGTTGCCGGACAGGCCAACTACGAGGCGATACTGCTGGCGGCATGCCCACCGGGCGCGCGACGCGACGTATACCTCCTGCTTACCCAGCCGGGCGCAGACCGCATTTCCCAGCCGCATCCGCCGGGTTCGGTAGAGCATATTATTGTGACGCAGGGACGGGCGCTGGTTGGTCTGCTTGACGCGGCGGAAGAGCTCGGCCCGGGAGATTACATCTGTTATCCCGCCGATCTGCCGCATATCTTTAAGGCGCTGGAGCCGGATACGCACGCGCTGCTGGTGGCGGAACAAAACTAACAGAGATACGGAAACTCATGTCGCTTAAAGCCATTGCCAAAGAACTGGGGCTGTCAGTCACCACCGTCAGCCGCGCCCTCAACGGATATGACGACGTCTCCGCCGAGACGCGCGCACGCGTGGAAGCAGAGGCCCAGCGCCGTGGTTACCGACCGAACACCTTCGCCCGCCGCCTGAAGATGGGCAAAATTGACGCCGTCGGGCTGGTGTTTCCCGTACATCCTGTTCCGCTCAACAACAGCGTATTTATGGACATGGTCGGCGAAATTAGCCACGAACTGGCGCGACATGAGATCGACCTGTTGCTCATCGCCGACGACGATCTGGCGGATAAGCACAGCTATATGCGCATGGTGCAAAGCCGCCGCGTCGACGCGCTGATCGTGGCGCACACGCTGGATCACGATCCCCGTCTTGAGCAGCTGCAGGCCGCCGGTTTTCCTTTCCTGGCGCTCGGGCGCAGCCACCTTCCGCAGCCGTACGCGTGGTTTGACTTCGACAACTACGCCGGTACGCATCAGGCTACCCGCTGGCTGATCGAGAAAGGCCATCAGCGTATCGCGCTACTTGGCGAAAGCAACAATCAGGCGTTTATCACCCAGCGCCGTCAGGGCTATCTGGACGCCCTGCGGGAAGCCGGGCTTTCCAGCGAATGGCTGCGCGCCATGCCGCCTTCGCGCCGCGTCGGGTATGCCACCACCAAAGAACTCCTTGCTCTACCGCAGCCGCCCACGGCCATCATCACCGACTGCAATACCCACGGCGACGGCGCGGCGATGGCGCTGGCGCAGCTGGGGCGCTTATCCGGCGACAACGCCGTCGCGCTGGTGGTCTATGACGGACTGCCGCAGGACAGCATCGTCGATATCGACGTGGCGTCGGTGATCCAGTCCACTCGCCAGGGCGTCGGGAAACAGATTGCCGATATGGTGCGCCAGCTGATTAACGGCGACGATATTGAACAGCTTCAGGTGCTCTGGCAGCCAGAATTCTCTCCGGGCCAGACGGCCTAAACCCACTAAAATTCCAAACCCGATCACAGATCCGAAACGTTTTGGTTTGTATCCGAAACGTTTCGGATCAACACTCAGATCATCCCGATGACAGGAGATGTCTGATGCAAGATTCCGTTTTACGACTTGAAACCACGACGGTAGACGTGGTGATTAAAACCCATCCGTTCGCCGAAATTCTCTACTGGGGGCCGCACCTTCAACACTTTTCGCCGCAGGATGCGCTGAGCATTGCGCGCCCTGTTGCCAACGGCAGGCTGGACGTTGACTCCCCGGTCACGCTGATGGCCGAGCTGGGACACGGCCTGTTTGGCTCGCCGGGCATTGAGGGACATCGCCAGGGGCTGGACGGTTCCCCGGTGTTCAAAACCACGCAGGTGCAGCAGGACGTAAACACCCTGACGATAACCGCCGAAGATGAGCATGCGGGACTGCGCCTGACCAGCGAGCTGGCGCTGGATGCCAGCGGCGTGCTGGTGGTTCGTCACGGTTTAACTAACCTGAAAGCGATCCCCTGGCAGGTGGACCGTTTCGCCGTCACGCTGCCGGTGGCCGAGCGCGCGCAGGAGGTGATGGCCTTCCACGGACGCTGGATCAGAGAATTTCAGCCGCACCGCGTAAAGCTTGAACACGACAGCTTTGTGATTGAAAACCGTCGGGGTAAAACCTCCCACGAGCACTTCCCGGCGCTGGTTGCCGGTACGCCGTCGTTCAGCGAAATGCAGGGCGACGTCTGGGGCGTGCATCTGGGCTGGAGCGGTAATCACCGCCTGCGCGCGGAAGCGAAAACCGACGGTCGTCGCTACCTACAGGCTGAAGCGCTCTACCTGCCGGGTGAAATGACGGTTGAGAAGGGCGATACGCTCTGGACGCCGCGCCTGTATGCCAGCTACTCCACGCAGGGCCTGAACGGCATGAGCCAGCCGTTCCACCGCTACCTGCGCGACAACGTCATCCGCTTCCCGGAAAACAAACCGCGCCCGGTGCACCTCAATACCTGGGAAGGGATCTACTTCAACCACGATCCGGACTACATCATGCGCATGGCCGACGAGGCGGCCGCGCTGGGCGTGGAGCGCTTCATCATCGATGACGGCTGGTTCAAAGGCCGTAATGACGACCATGCCGCGCTGGGCGACTGGTATCTGGACGAGAAGAAATACCCGAACGGCCTGACGCCGGTGATCGACCACGTCAAACGGCTCGGCATGGAGTTTGGCATCTGGGTTGAGCCGGAGATGATCAACCCCGATTCCGATCTGTACCGTGCGCACCCTGACTGGGTGCTGGCGCTGCCGGGCTATCCCCAGGCGACCGGACGACACCAGCTGGTGCTCAATCTCAACATCCCGGAGGCCTTTGATTACCTGGTGGAACGCATGAGCTGGCTGCTGGGCGAGCATGCGGTCGACTATGTGAAGTGGGACATGAACCGCGAGCTGGTGCAGCCGGGACACAACGGTAAAGCCGCCGCCGACGCCCAGACGCGCAAGTTTTACCGCCTGCTGGAAGTGCTGGGCGAGCGCTTCCCGCACATTGAGTTTGAATCCTGCTCTTCCGGCGGCGGGCGTATTGATTATGAGGTACTGACCCGCAGCCACCGCTTCTGGGCGTCCGACAACAACGACGCGCTGGAGCGCAGCACCATCCAGCGCGGCATGAGCTACTTCTTCCCGCCGGAGGTGATGGGCGCGCATATCGGTCATCATAAATGTCACGCCACCTTCCGCCAGCACAGCATCCAGTTCCGTGGTCTGACGGCGCTGTTCGGCCATATGGGGCTGGAACTGGATCCGCTCACCGTGGACGCACAGGAGCGCGAAGGCTATCGCCATTACGCCACGCTGCACAAGCAGTGGCGGGAGGTCATTCACCACGGTACCCAGTGGCGTATTGATATGCCGGATGCCACCACGCTGGCGCAGGGGATTGTGAGCGAAGATAAGGCGCAGGGGCTGTTTATGGTCAGCCAGCTTGCGATGCCGGATTACACCCTGATGATGCCGCTGCGTATGGCGGGGCTGGAGGCCAGCGCGCGGTACTGCGTCACGCTGCTCGATCACCCGAATATTCAGATTACGGGCAAGGGAGGGCACACCATGCGTAAGCTGCCAGAGTGGATGGAAACGCCGCAAACGGTGAGCGGCGAGTGGCTGATGCAGGCGGGCATTGCGCTGCCGATTCTGGATCCGGAAACCGCCATTCTGATTGGCGTCGAACGCGTGTAAGGGTGACGGGCCGGGGAACCGGCCCTCCGTTGAGGATAAAAATAATGAACACAACAACCTGTACCCACAAAGACAACCCTAACTTCTGGATCTTCGGGCTGTTCTTCTTTCTCTACTTCTTCATCATGGCCACCTGCTTTCCGTTCCTGCCGATTTGGCTGTCGGACATCATCGGCCTGAATAAAACCCATACCGGGATTGTCTTCTCCTGCATCTCGCTGTCGGCCATCGCGTTCCAGCCGCTGCTGGGCGTCATTTCGGACAAGCTGGGGCTAAAAAAACACCTGCTGTGGATCATCGCGGTGCTGCTGTTTCTGTTCGCACCGTTCTTCCTGTACGTCTTCGCGCCGTTGCTGAAAGCCAATATCTGGCTGGGCGCGCTGAGCGGCGGGCTGTATATCGGTTTTGTCTTCTCGGCGGGATCGGGGGCCATTGAGGCCTACATCGAGCGCGTGAGCCGCAACAGCTTCTTTGAATACGGCAAGGCGCGGATGTTTGGCTGTCTCGGCTGGGGCTTGTGCGCCTCAACGGGCGGCATCCTGTTCGGCATCGATCCGTCGTATGTTTTCTGGATGGGATCGGGAGCGGCATTGCTGCTGATGCTCCTGCTGGTGGTCGCGAAGCCGAAGCCCAACCAGACGGCGCAGGTGATGGATGCCCTGGGCGCGAACCAGCCGCAAATCACCGCAAAAACCGTGTTCAACCTGTTCCGCCAGCGCAGAATGTGGATGTTCATTCTGTATGTGATTGGCGTGGCCTGCGTGTATGACGTTTTCGATCAGCAGTTTGCCACCTTCTTCAAAACCTTCTTCGCCACGCCGCAGGAAGGCACCCGCGCCTTTGGTTTCGCAACGACTGCGGGGGAGATTTGTAACGCTATCATCATGTTCTGCTCGCCGTGGATCATTAACCGCATCGGCGCGAAGAACACGCTGCTGATCGCCGGGGTGATTATGGCAACGCGCATTATCGGCTCATCGTTCGCCACCACCGCCGTGGAGGTGATTGCCCTCAAGATGCTGCACGCGCTGGAAGTCCCGTTCCTGCTGGTAGGCGCCTTCAAGTACATCACCGGGGTGTTTGATACCCGGCTGTCGGCCACCATTTACCTGATTGGCTTCCAGTTCGCCAAACAGTCGGCGGCGATTATTCTCTCCGCTTTTGCCGGGAATATGTATGACCGGATCGGCTTCCAGGAGACGTATCTGATGCTGGGCTGTTTCGTGCTGGCGATTACGGTGGTGTCGGCGTTTACGCTGAGCAGCAGGCGGGAGATTGCCGCCGCCGCGGGGGCAGCGGCGTTAACACATCAGTCCAGGTAAAAGACCTCTTTAAGCTCCGCACTCACCGGGCTGTTATCCGGGTTCGACGGCATGACGTCGCCCATATGTTTCCACCAGCGCTGGCAGACGTCGGTGTTCGCTACCGCGCTCCAGCGCTCCTCCGATTCAATCTCTACGGTCGCAAACAGCAGGTTGCGGGCTTTATCGAGATAAATGGCGTAGTGGTGTGCGCCATGGTCTTTCAACACCGATTCAAGTTCGGGCCAAATCGGGTTGTGGCGACGCGCGTACTCCTCGTGCGCGTCCGGGTTCACCTGCATCACAAACGCTTTGCGGATCATAATGCCTCCAGATAGAGCTCGCGAACTTCCTCACGGCTGGCGGTGCGCGGGTTACACGGCGCGCACGGGTCGGCGAGGGCCTTATCCAACCAGCCTTCAATATCGGCTTTGGTGACGCCGAGCTGGCTGAAGCCCGCAGGGATACCGACGCGAGCGCTCAGGTCGCGAATCGCCTGAATGGCGGACATGCTGGCGGCTTCATCGCTCATGCCGCGTGTATCGACGCCCATCGCCTGCGCCACGCGGGCAAAACGCGCGATTGCATTCGGGCGGTTAAAGTTTTCGATGACCGGCAGCAGAATGGCGTTGCACACGCCGTGCGGCAGGTTGTGCGTCGCGCCCGGCTGGTGCGCCAGGGCGTGTACCAGACCCAGACCGGCGCTGTTAAACGCCATGCCCGCCAGATACTGACCAAACGCCATCTGCTCGCGCGCTTCAAGGTTATGGCCGTTGTCGACCGCTTCCGGCAGCCACAGGTTGATCAGGCGAATCGCTTCCAGCGCGTTGGCGTCGGTCAGCGGATGCGCGCCAACGGACACGTAGGCTTCAATGGCGTGGGTCAAGGCATCCATACCGGTCGCGGCGGTCACGGAGGCGGGAATATCCAGCATGACGCTGGCATCGTCCACGGCGATGTCCGGGATGATGTTCGGGTCAATGATCACTTCTTTCACCTGTCGCGCGGAGTTGATGATCACCGCATTGCTGGTCATCTCCGCCGCCGTGCCTGCGGTGGTGTTGATCGCCACCAGCGGCACGCCCGCGTTTTTCACCTTGCCGACGCCGGAATAATCGGTTGACGGGCCTGGGTTGGCGGTGAGGATTTTAATCGCCTTGGCGGTATCAATCGGGCTGCCGCCGCCGAAGGCAATCACGTAATCACACTCCGCGTCCCGGTAAGCCGAAAATCCTTTTTGCACCAGCGCTTCCGTCGGGTTCGGGAACACCTCATCGAACAGGTGATACGACATCTGATGGGCGTCCAGCGCGGTAAACAGGCTGTCGAGCAGGCCCAGCTTTACCAGCTGGCCGTCGGTAACAATCAGCGCTTTTCCCCACGGCTTGTTCGCTACCAGGTTGACCATATCGCCGATTGCGCCCGCGCCGTGAAGGCTGATTTTTGGAAGTGCCAACATAAAGCTCATGATAATTTTCCTTAACGATCAACGTTTTTCCTGCGAAGGCGTTATGCGTATAAATCCAGCGCGGACTGCAACGGGCTCACGCCAAAGCGTTTGCCCAGTGCGATCAGTTCTTCCCTGGTGATGGTTTGCTTCATGCCGCCCATGGCGTACACCTTCACCAGCACTTCCGCTGATTTCTCGGCGGTGTCGATCAGGCCAAAGGTTTCATCCAGCGTTGGGCCGCTGCCGAAGACGCCGTGGAACGGCCACAGCACCAGAGAGTGTTTTTGCATATCGACGGCGGTGGCCTGGCCGATTTCGTCGGTACCCGGCACCATCCATGGCAGAATGCCCACGCCGTCCGGGAATACCACCAGACACTCGGTACTGCCTTCCCATAGCTTGCGGGTGATGAAATCAGCGCTGTTTTCCAGCACGTAGGTCAGGGCGATCAGGTTGGTGGCGTGGCAGTGCATGATCACGCGATCTTTGCCGTGAGTCGCCTTGATGCGCTCGCAGTGGGAGAGGAAGTGCGCCGGCAGTTCGGAGGTGGGCACCGCCTCGTCGGTCAGGCCCCACAGAATGTGGTAGCCCGCGCCGTCGCTGTCCACTTTCACCACGCCGAGGTTGGCCTGCGGGTCGAGCTGGACGTTGCGGAAGAACTTGCCGGAGCCGGTGACGATAAACGGCGTGTTGGCGAGCAGCGGCATCGGCTGGCTCAGCGCGATATAGCGCGGCTTCTGGTGGAAATCAGCCGCGAACGGTTCGATATCCGCGTCGTCCAGGCGCAGCGTCAGGTTGCCGCCGTTGCGCTCGTCCCAGCCCTTCAGCCAGGCGTCGGAGGTGGCTTTGATCATGCCCTGGACGAACCAGGAAGTGGTGATGGTCTGCATAGTTTTCATTTCCAGTTATCGCGGTGAGAGTTCCCCCTCACCCTAACCCTCTCCCCAAAGGGGCGAGGGGATGGTTTGCTCCCTCTCCCCTTTGGGGAGAGGGCAGGGGTGAGGGGGCAATTACCCGCGCTGACTCAACACGTCTTTCTCGTACGCCCGCACGTTGTCCAGCCACTGGCTGCCCGCCGGGGCGTCGTTACGCTGGCAGTACATCTCCCACACCGCCTGCCACGGCAGGGATTTCTGCTCTTCCAGCAGCGCCAGACGCGCAGTGTAGTCGCCGTTAGCCTCCAGCTGTTTCAGCGTGGCGACAGGCTCCAGCAGCGCGCGCAGCAGGGCTTTCTTCATGTTGCGGGTGCCGATAACCCACGCCGCGATGCGGTTGATGGAGGCATCGAAGAAGTCGAGGCCGATGTGCACGCGGTCAAAGAGGTCGTGACGGATGATTTCGCTGGCAATCGCCTGGGTTTCGTCATCCAGCAGCACCACGTGGTCGCTGTCCCAGCGCACCGGACGGCTGACGTGCAGCAGCAGGCGCGGCACGTAGAGCATGGCGGCGGAGATTTTGTCGGAGATCACCTCGGTCGGGTGGAAGTGGCCGGCATCCAGGCACAGCGCGGTCTGGCGGCTGGTGGCGTAACCCATATAGAACTCGTTCGAGCCAACGGTATAGCTCTCGGCGCCAATGCCGAACAGCTTGCTCTCTACGGCGTCGATGTGGTGCGCCGGGTCCAGCTTCTCGCTGATGGCCTCATCCAGCGCGGCCAGCAGGCGCTGGCGCGGAGCCAGACGATCGACGGTGATGTCCTTCATGCCGTCCGGGATCCAGATGTTCATCACCGACGGCGTGCCGAGCTGCTCGCCGAAATACGCCGAGACGCGGCGGCTGGCCTTCACGTGGTCGATCCAGAACTGGCGGATGTCGTCGTCCGCGTGGGCGAGGGTAAAACCGTCCGCGCTCAGCGGATGTGAGAAGCAGGACGGATTAAAGTCCAGGCCCAGCCGGTTGGCTTTGGCCCACTCCACCCAGTTCTTAAAGTGTTCTGGTTTGATTTCGTTGCGCGCCACCGGCTCGTCGGATTCGAGATAAATCGCGTGCAGGTTCAGCCGTTTTGGCCCCGGGATCAGGCTCAGCGCCAGCGCCAGGTCGGCGCGCAGTTCGGTCGCGTTACGCGCTTTGCCAGGGTAGTTACCCGTGGCCTGAATACCGCCCGTCAGGGAACCGCCCGGGTTCTCGAAACCGGCGACGTCATCGCCCTGCCAGCAGTGCATGGAGACGGGCAGACGGTCGAGCTGGCGCAGCGCCTCTTCGACATCCACGCCGACGGCGGCGAAACGCTGTTTAGCCAGGCCCCAGGCTTGTTCTAATTGAGTGGTCATGCGCAAAGCTCCTTAGTCAGTCGGTTTTGCTGAAACTGCGCCCGAAAGCGGGCAATTTCACGGCAGGGATTGGGGGTAAAGGTGGTCAGTCTGGCGTTCGCCGCCACCACCGAACGGAAGTCGTCAACGTTGGACAGTTCGTCCAGGGCCATCAGCTGAATGCCGATATTGCCGAGCGTGGAGGCCTCCACGGGACCTGCCACCACGGTGATGCCGCAGGCATCCGCGCAGAGCTGGTTCAGCAGCTGGTTCTGGCAGCCGCCGCCCACGATATGCAGCTGGCTGAACGGTTTTCCGCGAAGGCTCGCCAGCTCGCTGAGGATGTCGGCATACAGCAGGGCGAGGCTGTCAAAAATGCAGCGCGCCAGTTCGGAAGGGCTGGACGGCACCGGCTGTCCGCCCTCAACGCAGGCGGCCTGAATTTCGGCGCTCATATGCGCCGGGTTGATAAAGCGGTCATCGTTCGGGTTGATCAGGAACGTGCAGGCCTTCAGCTTCTCGGTTTCGGCGATAAGCGCAGGCAGGTCGGTAACGTTCTGCTCTTTCAGCACCCGCTGGAGCAGCCACAGCCCCATGATGTTTTTCAGTACGCGGTAGCGCCCTTCGGCACCGCCTTCGTTGGTAATGTTTGCGGCCATCGCGGCGTCGCTGGCGTACGGGGTTTTGCTCTCAAAGCCCATCAGCGACCAGGTGCCGGACGAGAGGTACGCCGCGTCTTTACTCGCAAGTGGGGAGGCTATCACCGCGCTGGCGGTATCGTGGCTAGCGACGGCAACGACGGGGATTGCGTTCCCCTGGGGGCAAATCCAGTGACCTATCACATTGCCCGGGTGAGTTGGCGTGCCGAACCAGGAAGGCGATGCCCCCGTCCAGGCCAGCAGATGTTCGTCCCAGCTATCCGAGTTGATATTGACCAGCTGCGTGGTGGTGGCGTTGGTATATTCCCAGTTCATGTTGCCGGTCAGGCGATAGCTCAGGTAGTCCGGGATCAGCAGCGCGTGGGCCACGTCCGCGACCAGCTCCGGCTGCTGCTCGACCAGAGCGCGCAGCTGATAGAGCGTGTTAAACGGCAGAAACTGAATGCCGCTGCGCCCGTAGATGTTGTCCTTGCCAAGCTGGGCGATAGCGTGCGCCATAAGGCCGTCGGTGCGGCTGTCGCGATAAGACACCGGTAAGCCGACACGCTCGCCATGGCTATCAAGCAGAACGTAGTCCACGCCCCAGGTATCGATGCCGATGCTGTCGATGCGAATGCCATCGTCGCAGACGTTGTTCAGTCCGATACGGATCTCCGCCTCCAGGGCATCGATATCCCAGGCCTCAAAACCGTCCTGCTTTTGCAGGCAGTTGGCGAAACGGTGCATTTCGCGAAGCGAAAGCGTGTGCTGCTCACGGTCCCAGCTCGCGAGCATTACGCGGCCGCTGGATGCGCCTAAATCGACAGCCACACAATGGCGAAAAGTCATGGTCGGGTCCTTTCTTTAGTCATTAGCGGTGAGTGTAAAAAAGGGAAGAAAAAGTCACCTTCTCACCACTGACAGGCCAAATCTCGCGCTGGCAAGAAAGCAAAGGTGAATGTGAGGGAGTTCACAGTTTCCGGCAGCGGCGGGATCCTCAGGCAGTGTGACGCTGGCCGCATTTCCCGATCTTTCCCCCTGTTTCTTGAAAAATGGACAGCTTTTGCGAGGTTTACTGCCAAAAATTGAAGGTGAGCGAGGGAGGCCTTAATTACTATTTTGAGAACATTTTTCATTGGTGGGGGCCGTTATGACCGTACTGCACTGCGTGGATTTTTTTCCTTCAGGAGGTTCGCCTGTCGCGATTGAGCCGCGGCTTCCTCAGGCTGCGTTCCCGGAGCATCATCATGATTTTCATGAGATTGTGATTGTTGAGCGCGGGACGGGGATTCATGTCTTCAATGGTCAGCCCTATACCATCAGCGGCGGTACGGTGTGCTTCGTGCGCGACCACGATCGGCACCTGTATGAACATACCGACAACCTGTATCTGACTAATGTGCTCTACCGTTCCCCGGATGCGTTCCAGTTTCTTTCGGGGCTGAATCAGCTGTTGCCCCAGGAGCAGGACGGACACTATCCGTCGCACTGGCGGGTGAATCAGTCCATCCTGCAGCAGGTGCGTCAGCTGGTGGGCCAGATGGAGAAGAGTGAGGACGGGCAGGAGACGCACGCCATTGCCACTCGCGAACTGCTGTTTATGCAGCTTCTGGTGCTGCTGCGCCGCAGCAGCCTGGTGGAAGGGCTGGAAGATAACAACGCGCGCCTGAACCATCTGATGGCCTGGCTGGAAGATCATTTCGCCGAGGACGTCTGCTGGGAAACGCTGGCGGATGATTTTTCACTGTCGCTGCGTACCCTGCATCGCCAGCTTAAGCAGCACACCGGGCTGACGCCGCAGCGCTACCTTAACCGCCTGCGCCTGATCAAAGCGCGTCATCTTTTACGTCATACCGACGAAAGCGTCACAGATATTGCCTACTGCTGCGGTTTTGGCGACAGCAATCACTTTTCAACGCTGTTTCGCCGGGAATTTAGCTGGTCGCCGCGCGATATTCGTCAGGGGAAAGACGCGATGCTTCAGTAACGCGAGGGCAGTCACCGTTTTATTTCCGCAAAAAAGCTAATAGTGTCAGGTTATTCGGCGTAGAGGTCGTGGTGTGGCTGCTCAGTTAATTCTTCGCAAAGATGATTTTTATGCCTCCGCGAGTCAGGCCGTCACGGTGGCCGATCGCTACCCGCAGGACGTGTTTGCCGAACATACCCACGAGTTTTGCGAGCTGGTGCTGGTGTGGCGCGGTAACGGCCTGCACATCCTCAACGACCGTCCCTACCGCATTACGCGCGGCGATCTGTTCTATATTCGCGCGGAGGATAAACACTCCTACGCCTCGGTTAACGACCTGGTGCTGCAGAACGTTATTTACTGTCCGGACAGGCTCAGGCTTAACGTGGACTGGGCCGCGAACATTCCAGGCTTTCATGATGCTAAGGGTTCTCCACACTGGCGCTTGAGCAGTAACGGCATGGCTCAGGTCCGGCAGGTTATTTCTCAACTGGAGCAGGAGAGCCAGAAAAACGACCCGGTGGCTAACCAGCTGGCGGAGTTGCTTTTCGCCCAGCTAGTGATGACGTTGAAGCGCCACCGTTACGCCACTGATAACCCCTCCGCCACGACGCAGGAAGCGCTGCTGGATAAGCTCATCACCCGGCTTGCGGGCAGCCTGAATAAAAACTTTGTACTGGAGAAATTCTGCGAGCAGGAACAGTGCAGCGAGCGCGCGCTGCGCCAGCAGTTTCGCACTCTGACCGGGATGACGGTGAACCACTATCTGCGCCAGCTGCGCATCTGCCATGCACAATATCTCCTGCAGCATACGGAGTGGATGGTCAGCGATGTGGCGATGTGCTGCGGCTTTGAGGACAGTAACTACTTTTCAGTGGTGTTTAACCGCGAGGTGGGGATGACGCCGGTACAGTGGCGTCATCGCAGTCGAAAAGGGTCGTAATCAATTTGCCATGCCGAGGCCGACGATATTGGCAGCGATAATAATCACCACGCAGCCGAGGCTCAGTACGCCAACCGGACGACGTCCGGCGTTCTTCCACTCTTTCAGCACCAGCCCTACCAGCCCGCCGCAAAGTACGTAGAAGCTCATGTGCAGCATCCAGCTTATGTAGTCGTACTGCGCCGGAATACTGGCGTGGCCCCAGGCGTAGAAGAAGAACTGCAAATACCACATCAGGCCGCCGAGCGCGGAGAGCAGCACGTTGGTGATGATAAGCGATGTTGCCAGCGAGAAGTCGGTTTTTACCGACAGGTTTTTGACTTTTGCCAGACGAATAAAGCAGAAGCCCAGGTTAACCATCGCACCGCCACCCATAATCACGACATAGCTCGGCAGCGCAACGTACAGCGGGTCGACGCCCAGCGCGGCGGCCGCTTCGTGCATCGGTTTGGCGGCGTTCATGGCGAACGACATGCCGGCCGAGAAGATGCCGCACATCACCGCCAGCAGCAGGCCTTTCTTCAGGTTAAAATCCTCGGCTTTAATGCCCATCTTGCGCTCTTTCAACTGCCCCCGCGCGAGTCACAATTCCTACGCCAATGACCGCCACCAGCACGCCCAGGAGCGTCATCCGCCCACCCTGAGTATGAATAAGCACGTCGAAGTTGCCGTTGAGAATTGGCGTCATCAGGGTACCGACGATCAGCGTGATGCCAATCGCGATACCAATACCCATCGACATGCCGAGATAGCGCATGGTGAGGCCATAGTTGATGTTGCCGACGCCCCACATCGCGCCGAACAGGAACACCGGCAGCAGGGTGGAGGCGCTGAAGGAGGAGAAGTAGCCCCAGAAATCGGGCAGCAGCATGGCGCTAATGGCCCAGGGCAAAATCAGCCAGGAGACGATCCCGCCGACGGACCACATGGTTTCCCAAGACCAGCCCCTCACTTTTTTAAACGGAGCATAGAAACAGGCTGCACTGGCAGCGCCTATCAAATGCCAGAAGATACCCATCGTAATCGCATGATTCATTTTTACACCCTCATCGTTTTTATCGTCAGTGGCTTCCCACCGACTTGAGGAGTGTAAAAATTAGGCGGTTTGGGAACCTTCAGAAGGTTGCCGCATATGTGTTCTGGATGGCAATCAGCACGTTAACCGCGTGAGCAGACGCACATTTCCGCTATTAATCGAAAAACGAATAACCATATAAAAACTACGGCATTGATAATCATTTTCAATATCATTTAATTAACTATAATGAACCAACTGCTTACGCGGCATTAACAGCTGTGCCGCCCGACAATAATGGAGAGGATTATGAGTTATACACTGCCATCCCTGCCGTATGCCTACGACGCACTGGAACCGCATTTCGACAAGCAGACGATGGAAATCCATCACACTAAACACCACCAGACCTATGTGAACAACGCGAACGCCGCGCTGGAAAGCCTGCCAGAGTTCGCTAACCTGTCTGCTGAAGAGCTGATCACCAAGCTGGACCAGCTGCCAGCGGACAAGAAAACCGTTCTGCGTAACAACGCTGGCGGCCACGCAAACCACAGCCTGTTCTGGAAAGGCCTGAAGACCGGTACCACCCTGCAGGGCGACCTGAAAGCGGCTATCGAGCGCGACTTCGGCTCTGTTGACAACTTCAAAGCGGAATTCGAAAAAGCCGCTGCAACCCGTTTCGGCTCTGGCTGGGCGTGGCTGGTTCTGAAAGGCGACAAGCTGGCGGTAGTGTCTACTGCTAACCAGGACTCCCCGCTGATGGGTGAAGCAATTTCTGGCGCATCCGGCTTCCCAATTCTGGGCCTGGACGTGTGGGAACACGCTTACTACCTGAAATTCCAGAACCGTCGCCCGGACTACATCAAAGCCTTCTGGGACGTGGTGAACTGGGACGAAGCAGCAGCACGTTTCGCCGCTAAAAAATAAGGTTGCATTGACGCTTGTGAGAAGCGAGTCTTATGACTCGCTTTTTTTGTATCTGCGTAATGGAGGCAGCAATGCATTACCCGGTGAACGTGTTTACAGGCAAGGTCAGGGAGTACGACGGCAGCCGCCCAAGCGCCATCGCCAAAATTCAGGTCGACGGCGAGCTGACGTTAACCGACCTCGGGTTGGCGGGTGACGAGCAGGCCGAAAAGAAAATCCACGGCGGGCCCGAGCGCGCGCTGTGTCACTATCCTCGCGAACACTATCAGCACTGGAAAACCGAGTTCCCCGAGCAGGCGGACCTCTTCGTCGCCCCCGCGTTTGGCGAGAATCTCTCCACCGAAGGGCTCACCGAAGAGAACGTGTTTATCGGTGATATCTACCGCTGGGGCGATGCCCTGATTCAGGTGACGCAGCCGCGCTCGCCGTGCTTCAAGCTCAACTACCATTTCGGCATTCAGGATATGTCTGCTCAGCTGCAAACAGCAGGCAAAACCGGCTGGCTGTACCGCGTGGTGCTGGCAGGGCAGGTTTCTGCGGACGCGCCGCTTGAGCTGGCGTCGCGCCTGAGCGATGTGTCTGTTTATGACGCCTGCGCCATTGCCTGGCATATGCCGTTTGACGACGAGCAGTATCACCGCCTGCTGTCGGCGGCGGGGTTATCCACCAGCTGGACAAGAACGATGCAGAAGCGGCGCCTAAGCGGCAAGATTGAGGATAATTCGCGGAGATTGTGGGGGAAGTAACTGCCCCTCACCCCGTCCCTCTCCCCAAAGGGGCGAGGGTGAAAAGACCGCACCGAGCCGTCCCCTCTCCCCTATGGGGAGAGGGTTAGGGTGAGGGGATTACGAACGCTTATACAACGGTAGCCACAGCGTTAACCGTAGTCCACCCAGCGGGCTGTCGTCGGCTTTCACCCAGCCACGGTGCTGCTGCATGGCGGTTTCAACAATCGCCAGACCCAGTCCCGTACCACCCGATTCCCGGTCGCGCGCCTCATCGGTACGATAGAACGGACGGAAAATCTGCTCGCGGTCTTCCGGGCTGACGCCAGGACCGTCGTCATCGACAATGACCGTAATCCCGTCTTTATCCACCGAGAACGCCACCTCAATCTTGGTATGCGAGTAGCGCAGGGCGTTACGCACGATGTTCTCCAGCGCGCTTTCCAGCGTGTTGGGGTTACCGTATAGCGGCCACGGGCCCGGCGGGAAGTTGACGGTGAAGGATTTACCCATCTGTTCCGCTTCGAACGCTGCGTTGTCCAGCACCTCGTGCCACAGGTGATTGGCTTTCACCGTTTCGCTGACCAGCGCGTTTTTCTGCTGATTGCGCGACATCACCAGCAGGTCGTTGATCATGCTGTCCAGGCGGTGAGCTTCCGTTTCAATACGCTCCAGCTCTTTGCTCTCACCGCTGCGGCGGCGCAGGAGCGCGGTGCCAAGCTGCAAGCGCGTAAGCGGGGTACGCAGCTCGTGCGAGATATCCGACAGCAGACGTTGCTGTGCGGTCATCATGCGATCGAGCGCGCTCACCATCTGGTTAAAACTGGTCCCGGCGGCAAGGAACTCCTGAGGTCCGGCTTCCAGTTCAGGGTGTTGTCGCAGGTTACCCTGAGCCACTTCATCGGCGGCATTCTTCAGCTTACGCGCCGGTTTTGCCAGGCTCCACGCCAGCCATAACAGCAGCGGCGAGCTGACCAGCATGGTAACAATCAGCAGCAGGAGAGGGCGGTCAAACAGCAGGTTGATAAAATCAGACTGGGAGTTACTCGCCGGTCGGATCAGGTAGAGCTGATAATTATCCTCTCCGTCTCTGACGGAGAAAGGCCCCACCATTTCTACGCGGCCATATTTCTTCTTCTGGGGATGATCGGCGTTATCCGCCTGGCCAATGAAGTTACGGATAATCTGCATTTCATTGCGATCGGCCCCAATGACGCGGCCTTCGCTGGTCACCAGCAGCAGGCGTTGTCCGGGCGGCGCCCACTTGTCGATAGCGCGAAACAGCCTGCGCCACCACATTAAATCGTTCGGCGGATCGTTTGCCAGCTCGGCTTCCACGTGCTGTTCGATCATCACGCCCTGACGTTGCTCGCTGTCGAGAAGCTCCGTCATCTGGCGTGAGTCGAGTTTTGGCAACATCAGTACGAGCATTAAAACCAGTGCCAGCGTCAGCCAGAAGATGGCGAAGATACGGGCGGTTAAGCTTCCTATCATGAAGCGGAAACCATCAGATAACCGCGACCACGCAGGGTTTTAAACCATGGGTGACCGTCTTTACGCTCCGGCAGCTTACGGCGCAGGTTAGAGATGTGCATGTCGATGGCGCGGTCAAACGGGGTCAGACGTTTGCCCAGCACTTCCTGACTTAAATGCTCACGCGATACCACCTGGCCGAGGTGCTGCGCCAGCAGATACAGCAGGGTGAACTCCGTGCCGGTCAGTTCCAGCGTCTGGCCATCAAAGCTCGCTTCCTGACGGCCCGGGTTCAGGCTCAGGGAGTCGACTTCAAGGGTAGGTGAGCTGTTGTCGGTATTTTGCTGCTGCTCGCTCCAGTGGGAACGACGCAGGATAGCGCGAATACGGGCAACCAGTTCACGGTCGTTAAACGGCTTCGGTAAATAGTCATCCGCGCCCAGCTCAAGGCCGAGTACGCGGTCAAGTTCGCTGCCGCGTGCGGTCAGCATAATAACCGGGGTCTGGTGTGTCTGGCGAAGCTCTTTCAACGTATCAATGCCGTTTTTCTTCGGCATCATCACGTCGAGCAAAAGTAAATCGATGCTGTCGTCAAGGAGACTCAGCGCCTGCTCGCCATCATGGGCAACCAGGACGTTGAAACCTTCCATGTCGAGCAACTCCTTTAAAAGGGATGTGAGCTCTCGGTCATCATCAACTAACAGGATTTTATTCATTGTTTAAATACCTCCGAGGCAGAAATTACGACATCAAGGCCGTCTAATCCATGACTTTACGTTGTTTTACACCCCCTGACGCATGTTTGCAGCCTGAATCGTAGACTGTCTCTCGTTGAATCGCGACACGAAAGATTTTGGGAGCAAGTGATGCGCAAAGTTACCGCTGCCGTCATGGCCTCAACGCTGGCGTTCAGTGCGTTTAGCCAGGCTGCTGTAGCTATCATCAGCGATAACAGTCCCTTACAAGAGGGTGCAACGCAGAACAGCAGCCAAAGCCATATGTTTGACGGCATAAGTTTAACCGAACATCAGCGTCAACAGATGCGAGATCTGATGCAGAGGGCACGACACGACCAGCCCCCTGTTAATGTTAGCGAAATGGAGACAATGCATCGCCTTGTCACCGCAGAAAATTTTGACGAAAGCGCTGTACGCGCTCAGGCCGAAAAAATGGCACAGGAACAGGTTGCCCGCCAGGTAGAGTTGGCGAAGGTCCGCAACCAGATGTTCCACCTGCTAACGCCCGAGCAGCAAGCGGTTTTGAACACCAGACATCAGCAGCGAATGGACCAGCTGCGTGAGGTTGCACGGATGCAGCGAAGCTCAGAAACGACGTTTTTCAGTAGCAATAGCAGTACCCGTAGTAACCAGTAAACCCTGTTTTCCTTGCCATAGACACCATCCCTGTCTTCCCCCACATGATGTGGGGGTTTTTTTTTATTCCTTCTTCTGCCCCCCCTAAATCAAGGGCTCATTATTTTCCTTGCGACGATATATTCTTTTTTAAAATAGTATTTTTCTTAATTGTTTGTAAAATATGCAAGCTACTGATAAGAAACAAAAGGGGATATCATGTCAGGAATGGTTTTTTGCCGAGGATGTGGCAAGGAGTTGCACAGTACCGCTAAGGCCTGTCCGCATTGTGGCGCAAGCCAGGTTGCAGCAGGAAGTAAAAATAAGCTTACCGCAGCATTGCTCGCTTTCTTCTTAGGAGGCCTGGGCGCACATAAATTTTACTTAGGTAAGATTGGCCAGGGATTCCTTTACCTCATCTTTTGCTGGACCTTCATACCGTCAGTCATTGCCTTCATTGAGTTTATTATCTATCTGTGCACCTCTGAAGACGATTTTGCCAGAAAATATGGTTAAGTGCTGACTTAGCATTTTCAGGTTTCAAACCAGGAAAGCCCCTTTTTAACGGGGCTTTCTTATTGATGTACGCCACGGCTACTTCTCTTCATCTGCGACAGGTCTTTTGCTCGTCATTCTCTTTTGTTAACCGTTTATTCATCCTTCGACTCCCCATGCTTCCGTTATAATAGCGGCATGACATGACAGGAGCGTTTATGAATCAATCCTATGGAAGACTGGTAAGCCGGGCCGCAATGGCCGCGACGGTAATGGCGTCGTGTTTGCTGGTCATTAAGGTTTTCGCGTGGTGGTATACCGGTTCGGTCAGTATTCTGGCGGCGCTGGTGGATTCGCTGGTGGATATTGCCGCCTCGCTGACCAACCTGCTGGTGGTGCGTTACTCCCTGCAGCCAGCGGATGAAGAGCATACGTTTGGGCATGGCAAAGCGGAGTCGCTGGCCGCGTTGGCGCAAAGTATGTTCATTTCCGGTTCTGCGCTTTTCCTGTTTCTGACCGGCATTCAGCATCTCGTTTCCCCGACACCGATGAAGGATCCCGGCGTGGGCGTGATTGTGACGGTCGTTGCGCTTATATGCACACTTGTTCTGGTAACGTTCCAGCGCTGGGTTGTTCGCAAAACGCAAAGTCAGGCTGTACGGGCGGATATGCTTCATTATCAATCTGATGTTATGATGAATGGGGCTATTCTTATTGCGCTCGGTCTGGCCTGGTATGGCTGGCATCGGGCCGATGCGTTGTTTGCGTTAGGGATTGGTATCTATATTTTATATAGCGCCCTGCGGATGGGGTATGAAGCGGTGCAATCACTGCTTGACCGCGCCCTCCCGGACTCAGAACGTAATGAAATTTTTTCCATCGTGACTTCCTGGCCCGGCGTCAGCGGTGCACACGATCTTCGAACGCGGCAGTCAGGGCCGACCCGCTTTATTCAGATTCACATTGAAATGGAAGACAACCTGCCACTGGTACAGGCTCACGTTATTGCTGAGCAGGTCGAGCAGGCGATTTTGCAGCGTTTTCCTGGTTCAGACGTCATCATTCACCAGGATCCCTGCTCGGTTGTACCCGGTCATGTTGGGCTTTCGTAATTCGTTGTAAAAAAGTGAGCCAGGCCAGCATTTTGTGTATAAATTACCGCCATTTGGTCTGACCTGAATCAATTCAGCTGGAAGGGATTGATATACTATTTGCAGTATTCGTTGGTCGATAAGTTTCTTCCGGCAACAGATTTCAATTTTGCATTCCTAAGTTCAGAGGTAGTCATGATTAAGAAAATCGGTGTGTTGACAAGCGGCGGTGATGCGCCGGGCATGAACGCGGCAATTCGTGGTGTTGTCCGTGCAGCGCTGACGGAAGGCCTGGAAGTTTTTGGCGTTTATGACGGTTATCTGGGCCTGTATGAAGATCGTATGGTTCAGCTCGACCGTTACAGCGTGTCTGACATGATCAACCGTGGCGGTACTTTCCTCGGTTCTGCACGCTTCCCGGAATTCCGTGATGAACACGTTCGTGAAGTGGCTATCGAAAACATGAAGAAACGCGGCCTGGACGCCCTGGTGGTTATCGGTGGTGACGGCTCCTACATGGGTGCAAAACGTCTGACCGAAATGGGCTTCCCGTGCATCGGTCTGCCTGGCACCATCGACAACGACATCAAAGGCACTGACTACACTATCGGCTTCTTTACTGCACTGGGTACCGTTGTTGAAGCGATTGACCGTCTGCGTGACACCTCGTCTTCTCACCAGCGTATCTCTATCGTTGAAGTGATGGGCCGTTACTGCGGCGACCTGACGCTGGCGGCAGCCATTGCGGGCGGTTGCGAATTTATCGTCGTGCCAGAAGTTGAATTTAGCCGTGAAGATCTGGTGGCTGAAATCAAAGCGGGCATCGCGAAAGGTAAAAAACACGCGATCGTGGCTATCACCGAGCACATCTGTGACGTTGACGAGCTGGCGAAGTACATCGAAGCCGAAACCAAACGCGAAACCCGCGCAACCGTACTGGGTCACATTCAGCGTGGCGGTTCCCCAGGCCCTTACGACCGTATTCTGGCGTCCCGTATGGGCGCGTACGCTATCGATCTGCTGCTGCAGGGTCACGGCGGCCGCTGCGTCGGTATTCAGAACGAAAAACTGGTTCACCATGACATCATCGACGCGATTGAAAACATGAAGCGTCCGTTCAAAGGTGACTGGCTGGACTGCGCGAAAAAACTGTACTGATCGGCGTTTGTTTTGTGCCGGGTGGCGGCTTCGCCTTACCCGGCCTACAAGGCACGGTTCGTAGGCCCGGTAAGCGAAGCGCCACCGGGCTTTTTTGTTCGCACAATTTGCCTTTTTATTCCACTACGTTATAGCCAATCTTTTTTTATTCTTTAATCCTCGAATCGCTTTCTGGCACGCTGCATTCATCAAAACACTACATAAGAGAGCTGGGCGATGAATAAATGGGGCGTGGGTTTTACATTATTGCTGGCATCGACCAGCGTTCTGGCTAAGGACATCCAGTTACTGAACGTGTCATACGACCCGACGCGTGAACTGTACGAGCAATACAACAAAGCGTTTGCAGCACACTGGAAGCAGGAAACCGGTGACAATGTCGTGGTTCGCCAGTCTCACGGTGGTTCTGGCAAGCAGGCGACCTCCGTCATCAACGGGATTGAAGCCGACGTGGTGACCCTGGCGCTGGCCTACGACGTCGACGCTATCGCCGAGCGTGGCCGCATCGACAAAAACTGGATCAAACGTCTGCCGGATAACTCCGCACCCTACACCTCGACTATCGTCTTCCTGGTGCGTAAAGGAAACCCGAAACAAATTAAAGACTGGAACGACCTGATCAAACCGGGCGTTTCTGTGATTACCCCGAACCCGAAAAGCTCCGGCGGCGCTCGCTGGAACTACCTCGGCGCGTGGGGTTATGCACTGCATCACAACAATGGCGACCAGGCCAAAGCGCAGGAATTCGTGAAGGCGCTGTATAAAAACGTTGAGGTGCTGGACTCCGGCGCGCGTGGCGCCACCAACACCTTCGTCGAGCGCGGGATTGGCGACGTGCTGATCGCATGGGAAAACGAAGCCCTGCTGGCCACCCACGAGCTGGGCAAAGACAAATTTGAGATCGTCACCCCAAGCGAATCGATTCTGGCTGAGCCGACCGTCTCTGTAGTCGATAAAGTGGTTGAGAAGAAAGACACCAAAGCGGTAGCGGAAGCGTACCTGAAGTATCTCTACTCACCGGAAGGCCAGGAAATTGCGGCGAAAAACTTCTACCGTCCACGCGATCCGGCCGTTGCGAAGAAATACGAAAGCGTATTCCCTAAACTGAAACTCTTCACCATCGATGACGAGTTCGGCGGCTGGACCAAAGCGCAGAAAGAGCACTTCTCTAACGGCGGCACTTTCGACCAGATCAGCCAGCGCTAACCATTAGCCAATGACACAGTAACCCGGCGTGAGAAATCCGCCGGGTTTTTTATTTGGTCATCATTTTGCGTTACTCTTTTGCCTCTATTGAAAACAGGGAACGCGTTGTGAAAAAAATTATCTTATTGATCCTCATTGTCATCGCCCTTGCCGCTGGCGGCTGGTACTGGATGAAGGCGGGTAATCCGAATGCGTTGCGACATATCGTTCTCGACCAGTGTGTGCCGAATCAGATCCAGAACCGTAACCCGGCGCCGTGTGCGCAGGTGAAAACGGATGCAGGCTATGTGGTATTTAAAGATCGCAACGGGCCGCTGCAGTACCTGCTGATGCCGACATATCGCATCAACGGTACCGAGAGCCCGCTGTTGACCGAAGCTCATACGCCGAACTTTTTCTGGCTGGCGTGGCAGTCGCGCAGCTTTATGACCCTGAAGCGTGGATCCGAGGTGCCTGACAGCGCCATTTCGCTGACGATTAACTCCCCGACGGGTCGTACGCAGAACCATTTCCATATTCATATCTCCTGCCTGCGCCCGGACGTACGCGAGAAGCTCAACGCGGCGCAGGGAGAAATCAGCACCCAGTGGCTGCCTCTACCTGGTGGGCTGGAAGGGCATGAGTATCTTGCTCGCCGGGTGACGGAGAATGAACTGGTCCAGCGCAGCCCGTTTATGATGCTGGCAGAAGAGCTGCCGGAAGCGCGCGACCATATGGGGCGCTTTGCCCTGGCGATGGCGCAGCAGTCGGACGGCTCGTTTGTGTTGCTGGCGACCGAGCGCAATCTGCTGATGCTCAACCGCGCGTCGGCAGAGGAATTGCAGGATCATCAATGCGCTATCCTGAAGTAACCCCACCATAAATCGCGTTTACTCGGGCTGCCTGTCACCGTAGACTTGCTGAAAAATTCTACAGGAGACAGGTATGTCGCTCTGGTTAACGTATCCTCTGCTGCTGCCCTCACTGATCGTTGGCGTCACCATCGTGCTGTGGGCGACGTCGCTATTGCCGGAATTTATCACCGCGCTGCTGTTCTTCACGGCGGCGATGACCGCCAGAATCGCCCCGCCGGAGGTCATCTTCGGCGGTTTTGCCTCGTCGGCTTTCTGGCTGGTATTCAGCGGCTTTGTGCTCGGCGTGGCGATCCGTAAAACCGGACTGGCGGACAGGGCCGCCCGGGCGCTGTCGGCAAAGCTCACCGACTCGTGGGTGTTGATGGTGGCGAGCGTGGTACTGCTGAGCTATGCGCTGGCGTTTGTGATGCCGTCGAACATGGGGCGTATTGCGCTGCTGATGCCGATTGTCTCGGCGATGGCAAAACGCGCCGGTATCGCCGACGGCTCCCGCGCCTGGTATGGGCTGGCGCTGGCCGTGGGGTTCGGGACTTTCCAGCTTTCGGCGACTATCCTGCCTGCTAACGTCCCTAATCTGGTAATGAGCGGTGCGGCGGAAGGCTCGTACGGCATCCATCTGAACTATGTCCCGTATCTGCTGCTGCACACGCCGGTGCTGGGCATTCTCAAAGGCCTAATCCTGATTGGCCTGATCTGCTGGCTCTTTCCCGGTAGCCCGAAACCGCCGAAGGAACAGGCACCGTCAGATCCGATGGGGCGGGACGAAAAGCGTCTCGCCTGGCTGCTGGCGGTGGTGCTGGGGATGTGGGTGACGGAGAGCTGGCACGGCGTGGGGCCCGCGTGGACGGGGCTGGCGGCATCGATCATCGTCATGCTGCCGCGCGTTGGCTTTATCACCGGGGAAGAGTTTTCAGCGGGCGTGAACATGCGTACCTGCATTTACGTCGCGGGTATTCTCGGTCTGGCAATCGTGGTGACGCAAACCGGTATCGGAACGGCTGTGGGCGAGGCACTGCTTCGCATTATGCCGCTGGATGCAGGCAGACCGTTCACCAGTTTCCTGGCGCTGACCGGTATTACCACCGCACTCAACTTCATTATGACCGCCAACGGCGTGCCGGCGCTGTACACCACGCTGGCGCAGAGTTTTTCGGACGCGACCGGTTTCCCGCTGCTGTCGGTGATCATGATTCAGGTACTGGGCTATTCCACGCCGCTGCTGCCGTATCAGGCGTCGCCGATTGTGGTGGCCATGGGGCTCGGGAAGGTGCCTGCAAGGGCGGGGATGGTGCTTTGTCTTGCGCTGGCGGTGGCAACCTATCTGGTGCTGCTGCCGCTGGATTATCTGTGGTTTAGCGTGTTAGGTAGGTTGTAGGGTTTTTGTAGGGCGGGTAAGCGCAAGCGCCACCCGCCACAAAGGCAATTACGCCTGTTTAGCCGCTTCTGCCGCTTTAACGATCACCGCGAAAGCGTCCGCTTTCAGGGATGCACCGCCAACCAGCGCGCCATCGATGTCTGGCTGGGTGAACAGCTCAGCAGCGTTGGAAGCGTTAACGGAACCGCCGTACTGAATGATCACTTGCTCAGCGACCTTCGCGTCGGCTTTAGCAATGTGGTCACGAATGAATTTGTGAACCGCCTGAGCCTGCGCAGGGGTTGCAGATTTGCCGGTACCGATCGCCCAGACTGGCTCGTATGCGATTACCGCGCCTTCGAACGCTGCCGCGCCCTGAGTTTTCAGCACTGCGTCGATCTGACGTGCGCACACTTCTTCGGTTTTGCCCGCTTCGTTTTCCGCTTCGGTTTCACCGATGCACAGAACCGGGATCAGACCCTGCTCTTTCAGCACGGCGAATTTCTTCGCGATGAACTCGTCGGATTCTTTGTGATAGGTGCGACGCTCGGAGTGGCCGATGATGATGTATTTCGCGCCGATATCTTTCAGCATTTCAGCGGAGGTTTCACCGGTGAACGCGCCAGACAGGTTAACGTCAACGTTCTGCGCGCCCAGAATGATGTGGCTGCCGTCAGCGGCGTGTTTAGCCAGATCCAGGTACATATCCGGCGGAGCGATAGCAACCGCGCAGCCCGTCACGCCAGCCAGCTCTTTACGCAGGTTCGCAACCAGCTCGTTTACCATGTGGCGGCTGCCGTTCAGTTTCCAGTTACCCATCACTAAAGGATGTCGCATTTCAATTCTCCACGCTAAATAAGCGAATTAAGGAATATGGCCACCCTGTCGGGCAGCATGGTCTGTGAATCAGTATAGAGATTTTCCCTCGAAAGGCTTTGCTTTTTGTCATTAATTCGCCCCGCCGAGAGTGTCAGATAGTGCCAGCTTAATCGGTTCAACAGCGAAGGTCAGTCCTTTTTCGCCGTTGTCCGCCACAACATAGCGGATCGCGCCTTCGGTATCGGCGTAGTAACGCTTGTTTTTCCCGGCAGTAAGGAGTTTTTGCAGCTTTTGCTGACTTTGCTTTTTCGTCAGCGCAGGGGTGAAGGCCTGCAGTACCGCGCTCATGTACTCCAGCGCTTTCGCCTTAGCGGCTTTCTGCTCTGGCCCCTGTATCGGCAGCCAGGTGATTTGCATGCTTTTAATTTTTAACGTACCGCGTTCCAGCGCCGTGGAGGCATACAAATTCTCGTTAATCTTGCTTGCCGCACGGGTCAGGGTAGGCGCGTCGCGGGGACCATCAATAGCGCGAAACTCATCCAGCGGGAGCGTTGGGTTGGCCTGATTGAAGGCTTCACGAAACTGGCTGATGGACTGATCGAACGACGGCGCGCCCGCCAGCAGATAGGGTGCTGTGGTCGGGGCAGTGGTTTCGGCGGCGTGCAGGGGATACCCCACGCTGAGCAGCGCTAAACACAGGAAGAGAGAACGTGCCGAACTTTTCATCAACATTGCCCCTGGCCGTAAGTGCTCATGATTAAAACGATATCTGGTCGGCTTGTCAAAAGGTCACAACTCCAGGGTAAAATGCGCGCTATACGATAATAAGGAACCTTACATGACCATACAGCAGTGGCTGTTTTCGTTCAAAGGGCGTATTGGACGCCGTGATTTCTGGATCTGGATGGTGACGTGGATTGTCGCCATGCTGCTTCTGTTTTTCGTTGCTTACAATGCCTGGCTGAGCACGCAAACGGCGGCCTTCGCGCTGGTCTGCCTGCTATGGCCAACGGCGGCGGTTGTGGTAAAACGGCTGCACGATCGCGGACGTTCCGGCGCGTGGGCATTTCTGATTATTCTGGCGTGGATGCTGGTAGCGGGAAACTGGGCGATGCTTCCGTCCATCCTGCCGTGGGTCGTGGGCAGGCTGCTGCCGTCGGTCATCTTCGTGATGATGATTGTCGATCTGGGCGCGTTTATTGGCACCCAGAGCGAAAACAAATACGGTAAAGACACCCTTGAGGTGAAATACCGCTGATCACCAGTAGTGTTCGGCGGTCATATGGCCCGGTCGGCGACGAAGGTGTTTCGTCATCTGCCGGGTATCCTTCAGAAGCTGCTGCGTGTCACGTACCATCTGCGGGTTGCCACACAGCATGACGTGGCTGGTTTCAGCGTTAAGCGGCAAACCCACCGCGTCTTCCAGGGCTCCACTCTCAATTAACGCTGGGACGCGACCGGTAAGCGCTCCTGCTACGGTTTCACGGCTGACCACCGTCTGAATCTTTAACTTCCCGCCGTACTGCTGTTCAAGCGCCTGCATCTGCGGAAAATAGCTCAGGTCTGCGGCGTAGCGCGCAGCGTGCACCAGCACGATGTTTTTAAAGCGTTCCAGATCTTTGCCGTACTGCAATATAGAGAGATAAGGGCCGATGGCCGTACCGGTTGCCAGCATCCAGAGCGTGTCACAGTCAGGGATCTCTTCGAGCACAAAGAAGCCTGCCGCTTCACTCACAATTTGCACGTCGTCGCCGGGCTTTAGGGCGGCAAGGCGCGGGCTGAGCTTACCGTCCGGAACGGTGACCAGATAGAACTCGAGATCCGGGTTATCAGGTGCGTTAACGTAAGAGTAGGCGCGCTGAACGCGCTCGCCGTCGACGTCCAGCCCCAGCTTCGCAAATTGCCCGGCTTTAAACGGGTTAACGGGAGCATGTACGGTGAGACTAAATAGCGCATCGGTCCAGAACTGTACCTTTGTGACTTTACCTGTTACCCAGTCCGCCATGATCTTCTCCTGTGCTGTTTCTCTGTTCTATCTTCCGTACTTGTGGTGACAATTTCCAGCCCGTCAGGGCCGGAAAGCTCTATCGATCAAACGGTTTTACAGAATGTGCGTCTGCACGTCCGGGTCTTTGCGGTCGAGATAGTGGATAGACTGGATGCGGCGAATGGTGCGTGATTTACCGCGGATCAGCAGCGTTTCGGTGGTGGCCATATTACCCTTGCGGGTGATGCCGTCCAGCAGATCGCCTTTGGTGATGCCGGTCGCGGAGAAGACAACGTTGTCGCTACGCGCCATCTCGTCCAGAGCCAGCACTTTATTGGCCTCGATGCCCATCGCTTCGCAGCGCGCCAGCTCGTTTTCCCCGATACGGCGGTTCTCTTCGCTGTCGCCTTTCACCTCATGGCGGGGCAGCAGACGGGCCTGCATATCGCCATCCAGCGCGCGGATCACCGCCGCAGAGACGACACCTTCCGGCGCGCCGCCGATGCCGTACAGCACGTCGACTTCGCTGTCCGGCATGCAGGTCAGGATCGAGGCGGCAACGTCACCGTCCGGAATGGCAAACACGCGCACGCCGAGCTTTTGCATCTGCGCGATGGTGGCGTCGTGGCGCGGTTTTGCCAGAATCGTCACGGTCAGTTCGCTAAGGGGTTTGCCCAGGGCTTTGGCGATGTTGTGCAGGTTCTCTTCCAGCGGCAGGCTAAGGTCGATTGCGCCTTTCGCGCCAGGACCGACAATCAGCTTTTCCATGTACATATCCGGCGCGTTGAGGAAGCAGCCCTTATCGCCCACGGCCATCACCGCTAAGGCATTGGCCTGACCCATCGCCGTCATGCGGGTGCCTTCGATCGGGTCAACCGCGATATCCACGGCATCGCCTTTGCCGGTACCGACTTTTTCACCGATGTAGAGCATCGGCGCTTCGTCGATCTCGCCTTCGCCGATCACGATGGTGCCGTCGATGTTGACCTGGTTAAGGACAATGCGCATGGCATGGACGGCTGCGCCGTCTGCGGTATTTTTGTCGCCACGACCCAGCCATTTATAACCTGCGAGGGCGGCAGCTTCGGTGACGCGGGAAAACTCGATAGCAAGTTCACGTTTCATGAGGTACTCGTGCAATCAAAAGGAATTGCACGAAGTTTATCACAGAGTGGGTAAGGTGCGGTCTGTACTCCCCTCACCCTAACCCTCTCCCCAAAGGGGCGAGGGGACTTAAAACACCCTCTCCCCTTTGGGGAGAGGGCCGGGGTGAGGGGGCTTACTCTTCGTGCTCTTCCCACGCCAGGGCACGTTTCACCGCTTTCTTCCAGCCGCTGTAGCGGAAGTTACGCTCGGTGGTTTCGATACCAGGGCGGAATTCGCGTTCGATAACCGCTTTTTCCTGCAGCTCGTCCAGGTTCTGCCAGAAGCCTACCGCCAGACCGGCAAGGTACGCCGCGCCCAGCGCCGTCACTTCACGCACTTCAGGGCGCTCAACGCGGGTGCCCAGAATGTCGGACTGGAACTGCATCAGGAAGTTATTCGCTACCGCACCGCCGTCCACGCGCAGGGCGTGCAGACGAATGCCGGAGTCAGCCTGCATCGCTTCCAGAACGTCGCGCGTTTGGTAGGCGATGGATTCCAGGGTGGCGCGAATAATGTGGTTAGAGTTCACACCGCGCGTCAGGCCGAAAATCGCGCCGCGTGCATACGGATCCCAGTACGGTGCGCCCAGACCGGTGAACGCAGGCACCACGTACACGCCGTTAGTGTCTTTCACTTTGGTCGCGAAGTACTCGGAGTCGAACGCATCGCTGATCAGCTTCATCTCGTCGCGCAGCCACTGGATAGACGCGCCGGCCATGAACACCGCGCCTTCCAGCGCATAGTTCACTTCGCCGCGCGGGCCGCAGGCGATGGTGGTCAGCAGGCCGTTTTCTGATTTCACCGCTTTCTCGCCGGTGTTCATCAGCATAAAGCAGCCGGTGCCGTAGGTGTTCTTCGCCATCCCTTCCTTGACGCATAGCTGGCCGAACAGCGCCGCCTGCTGGTCACCGGCGATACCGGCGATAGGAATACGGGTGCCGCCTTTACCGCCGATGTTGGTCTGACCGTACACTTCTGAAGACTTACGCACTTCAGGCAGCATCGCGCGCGGAATGTCCAGCGCGTCCAGCATCTTGTCATCCCACTCCAGGGTGTTGATGTTGAACAGCATGGTACGCGAGGCGTTGGTGTAATCGGTGACGTGAACGCGTCCCTGGGTCATCTTCCAGATAAGCCAGGTGTCGACGGTACCGAACAGCAGCTCGCCGCGTTTAGCACGCTCGCGTGAACCTTCCACGTGGTCGAGGATCCATTTCACTTTGGTGCCGGAGAAATACGGGTCAATCACCAGGCCTGTTGCGCTACGGATGTAATCTTCCATGCCCTCGCGCTTCAGTTTTTCGCAAATTTCTGCGGTGCGGCGGCACTGCCAGACGATGGCGTTGTAAATAGGCTTACCGGTTTCGCGTTCCCAGACCACGGTAGTCTCACGCTGGTTGGTGATACCAATCGCGGCAATCTCGTCGGAACTGATATCGGCTTTCGCCAGCACTTCGACCAGCGTGGAGCTTTGTGATGCCCAAATCTCCATCGGGTCGTGCTCTACCCAGCCTGGACGAGGATAAATTTGCTCAAATTCGCGCTGTGACACGCTGACGATGTTCGCGTCATGATCCATTACGACAGCGCGGGAGCTGGTAGTGCCCTGGTCGAGCGCAACGATATATTTTTTTTCGGTCATGGTATGTGTCCCGTAGTCAGATTACAGCGAAGCTTTTTGTTGTGCGGTAGAAGTCGTTTCCTTCTCCTCTTCCACACAGGTGTCGCACGGTAAGTGGCGACCAATTAATTTGCGGTAGCTAAACGCACCCAGCGCAGCCCCGACAACCGGCGCAAACAGCGGTACCAGGAAGTAAGGAATGTCTTTGCCGCCTGTGAAGGCGACATCGCCCCAGCCTGCGATAAAGGCGAACGCTTTTGGTCCGATATCACGTGCCGGGTTCATCGCGAAGCCGGTCAGCGGGCCCATGGAGGCGCCAATCACCGCAATCAGCAGGCCAATCAGCAGGGGGGCCAGCGGGCCGCGCGGAATGCCGTTTCCGTCGTCGGTCAGCGCCAGGATAACGCCCATCAGAATAGCGGTAATCACCATTTCAACTGCGAACGCCTGCACAAAATTGATATGCGGGTTAGGGTAGGTTGAGAAGATGCCTGCCAGATCCAGACTTTCGACGCTGCCGCGTACCATATGATGCGTCTGTTCGAAGTCGATGAAAAGATTGTAATAAAGCCCGTAAACTAACGCCGCTGCGCAAAACGCGCCGGCAAACTGAGAAAGAATGAAAGGTACAACTTTGCGTCCGTCGAAGCACGCGAACAGCCACAGTGCGATTGTCACCGCCGGGTTAAGATGTGCACCAGAAACCCCTGCAGTCAGGTAGATGGCCATCGCCACGCCCAGACCCCAGATGATACTGATTTCCCACTGACCAAAACTGGCACCCGCCACTTTCAGTGCAGCGACACAGCCCACTCCGAAGAATATCAACAACCCGGTACCAAGGAACTCGGCAATGCACTGGCCTTTTAAGGTTGATGTCTGACTCATAATCGGAATCCTGAAGAAATTGATGTTTATTGTTAGCATGACCGCCCGTGACAGCCACGATGCCCTGTAGACATAGTGTTAATTTATCGTTAACGAGCAAAAACGAGAAATATCGAAATCAAAATGTGTGGTCTGCGTCAATAAAATGAGCGTTTTCGCGCCATAAAGCACATTTTTGCATCAGTACAGGAATGTGAGCTGAATCATTTCATTAACGAATCAGTTAACAATTTAGGGGTATATGACGCGAACGCACCAGGACCAGACCTAAAAGTGTTGCAAACCGCGATCTGCGCGGTGTGTCGCTGGACACAGAGCGCCGCGCTCCATACAATCGACGGTATATGTCGTGCGCGTTTATGTTAAAGCGTCGCCTTGCAATTCAGGAGAGGTAGCATCATGTCTTTAGAAGTGTTTGAGAAACTGGAATCGAAAGTACAGCAGGCGATTGACACCATCACCCTGCTGCAGATGGAAATTGAAGAGCTGAAAGAGAAGAACAACAGCCTGGCGCAGGAAGTTCAGAACGCTCAGCACGGCCGCGAAGAACTGGAGCGCGAAAACAACCAGCTGCGCGAACAGCAGAACGGTTGGCAGGATCGCCTGCAGGCGCTGCTGGGACGTATGGAAGAAGTCTGATTCCCATTGGGATGAACTGAACAGGCCGGGTAAGGCGAAGCCACCACCCGGCTTTTTTATGCCTGCAATAAAAAAGGCCGCCAGAGGCGGCCTTAACGCTACTTGTCCTGCGCTGTCATAGTAAGAGCAATCAACACATTCGGTTCATCACTCTTTACAACGAGTACGCTGGCGACAATGAACGCGATACATAAATAGCGTTTCATTATGCGGTCCCTGCAGCTAACCGCTCCACCGTTCACCACCGGTGATAAGTCGGTGGACACAAGCCTGGTTAAAGGCTGCTTTACGGTTGTGAGTACACCTTTCCCTGGACCGATGCCCATTTGCGAAATGGCGGAAAGGGACGCAGCATCATAATGAGCAACAGCAGCGTAGTTAAGGTTTTCATAGATAATTAGGAATTTATAAAGGGTTGATGGGGTTACCTGAGGTTTGAACCAGGGTAAGATAAAAATCCTGGTTAAAGGTTGCAAAACTTCCCAACGGACCGCGAATCCCGAGGGACAAAAAAAACCGCCACATTGCTGTTGGCGGTTTTTTTATGGTTCACGCTTACGGTTTTACTACTCGATATCCAGCGGATCTTCGGACAGGATAATACCGGTATTATCGGCGTAGAGATGGTCCCCGGAGAAGAAGGTCACGCCGCCGAAATTGACGCGCACGTCGCTTTCGCCGATACCGTCACCCGCCGCCCCTACCGGTATGGCCGCGATGGCCTGAATCCCGATATCCAGGTCTTCCAGATCGTCCACCTGACGCACTGAACCGTACACCACAAGGCCTTCCCACTCATTCTGGACGGCAATGCCGGCCAGTTCAGCATCAATTAATGCACGGCGCACGGAACCGCCGCCGTCGACCACAAGAACGCGGCCGCGGCCATTCTGTTCGAGCAGATCGTACAGCAACCCGTTGTCCTCGAAACATTTCACCGTGACGATCTGTCCGCCAAACGACGACCGCCCACCAAAGTTGGAGAACAGCGGTTCAACGACGTTGACATCTTCCTGGTAGATGTCACAAAGCTCGGAGGTATCGTATTTCATAGGTTTAACGCTCAGTTGCTGCGAATGTGTTCAGTATATCGTGCGAAATGCGTTGTTGGCAAAATCATCAATTGTTAATTGATATTTGTCAGCTAACGCAGCGTCTGGCTTAACACAATCCCGATGACGAACAACAGGTTAGTCAGCAGCGCGCCTTTTACCGTGCGCTCCAGCATTGGCGGCATGGCGGACGGGCTGAGTTCACGCATCACAAAACGGGCCTGCTTAATCAGCAGCGGCGCGGCAAGCACAAACAGCCAGCCCCACAGGCTCTGCAAGGAAATCAGATTAAACAGCGCCAGGCAAACCAGCGCGCCAATGAGCAGGCAGGCATGATAGCGGCGGGCATTGACCGGCCCCAGACGAACCGCCAGGGTATTTTTGCCGTTCTCGCGATCGCTGTTGATGTCGCGCAGGTTGTTGATGTTGAGCACCGCCGTCGCCAGCAGGCCGCAGGCGGTTGCGGGCAGGAACAGGGCAGGGATCACCGTATGCGCCTGCAGGTACCAGCTTCCCATCACGCTCAGCCAGCCGAAGAACACCAGTACGGAGATATCGCCAAGCCCAATATAACCGTAAGGACGCGTGCCGACGGTGTAGGTGATGGCCGCGATAATGGCCAATAAGCCCAGCACCAGGAAGCCAATAAAATCGCTGGTGGTCTTAGACGCCACCGTCACCAGCGCCAGGCCGGATACGCAGATCAGCACCACGGTGATAATCAGCGCGCGTTTCATCTGCGACTGGGTAATCATCCCTTTCTGCATTCCGCGCAGTGGCCCTATGCGGTCCGGCTTGTCGCTGCCCTTTACCGCGTCGCCGTAGTCGTTGGCGAGATTGGAGAGGATTTGCAGCAGGCCAGCGGTAATCAATGCCAGCGCGGCGACCAGCGGATCAAAATAACCCTGCCACCAGGCAAGGGCGGTGCCGACGATAATCGCGGCAAAGGCCAGAGGAAGTGTTTTAGGGCGCAGACTTTCGAGCCACGCCTGAGTACGGCTGATGTCAGTCATAAGTATTTAGCCAATAAAAATGGGGGCATTAGCCCCCATTAAACGTGATGAGAATCCAGTAACCGCGATTATAGGATAAAACGGCTCAGATCTTCATCTGCCACTAACGCATCCAGATGTTTACTCACATATTCTGCGTCAATGGTAACGGTTTGACCGTTAAGGTCGCTCGCGTCGTAAGAGATATCTTCTACCAGGCGTTCCAGCACGGTATGCAAGCGACGCGCACCGATGTTCTCGGTGGTTTCGTTGACCTGCCATGCGGCCTGGGCAATACGTTTGATACCGTCTTCGGTGAACTCGAGGTTCACGCCTTCGGTCGCCATCAGCGCTTTGTACTGTACGGTAGCAGAGGCGTTTGGCTCGGTCAGGATACGTTCGAAATCTTCGGTGGTCAGCGCCTGCAGCTCAACGCGGATAGGCAGACGCCCCTGCAGTTCGGGGATCAGATCCGACGGGCTGGCAACCTGGAACGCACCGGAAGCGATAAACAGGATGTGGTCCGTTTTCACCATACCGTGCTTGGTGGAGACAGTGCAGCCTTCAACCAGCGGCAGCAGGTCGCGCTGAACGCCTTCGCGGGACACGTCCGGGCCGGAGCTGTTGCCGCCGCGCTTACAAATTTTGTCAATTTCGTCGATAAACACGATGCCGTGCTGCTCAACCGCGTCGATAGCATCCTGCTTCAGCTCTTCCGGATTTACCAGCTTCGCCGCTTCTTCTTCAATCAGCAGCTTCATCGCGTCTTTAATTTTCAGCTTACGCGCTTTCTGCTTCTGGCCGCCCAGGTTCTGGAACATGGACTGCAGCTGGCTGGTCATCTCTTCCATGCCCGGAGGCGCCATGATTTCCACACCCATTGGCGCGGCAGCGAGATCGATCTCAATCTCTTTGTCGTCCAGCTGGCCTTCACGCAGCTTCTTGCGGAATGCCTGACGCGCAGCGGACGGTTCCGCCTGCTGTTCTGCCTGGCCCCAGTTGTTTTTTGCCGGTGGGATCAGCACGTCGAGAATGCGCTCTTCGGCCATCTCTTCCGCACGGTAGCGGTTTTTCTCGATCGCCTGGACGCGCACCATCTTGATCGCCGAGTCGGTCAGATCGCGGATGATGGAGTCCACTTCTTTACCCACATAGCCCACTTCGGTGAACTTGGTGGCTTCAACTTTAATGAACGGTGCGTTAGCCAGCTTCGCCAGACGACGGGCGATTTCGGTTTTACCGACGCCGGTCGGGCCGATCATCAGAATGTTTTTCGGCGTCACTTCGTGGCGCAGCTCTTCGTCAAGCTGCATACGACGCCAGCGGTTACGCAGAGCGATAGCCACGGAACGCTTGGCGTTATCCTGGCCGATAATGTGTTTGTTCAGTTCGCTGACAATTTCGCGTGGGGTCATTTCAGACATGGGAGATCCTTACGCTTTGGAGGTCAATTCTTCGATGGTGTGGTTGTGGTTGGTATAAATGCAGATATCACCTGCAATATCCAACGCCTTCACCGCGATATCACGTGCGTTCATGTCGGTATTTTCCAACAGCGCGCGGGCTGCAGCCTGGGCATAAGGGCCGCCAGAGCCGATGGCAATCAGGTCATTTTCCGGCTGAATCACGTCACCGTTACCGGTGATGATCAGCGAGGCGGTTTCATCGGCTACCGCCAGCAGCGCTTCAAGCTTGCGCAGCATGCGGTCGGTACGCCAGTCTTTCGCCAGCTCAACGGCAGCTTTCACCAGATGACCCTGGTGCATTTCCAGTTTGCGTTCAAACAGTTCAAACAGCGTGAAGGCGTCCGCCGTGCCGCCTGCAAAACCGGCGATCACTTTGTCGTTGTAGAGGCGGCGCACTTTCTTCACGTTGCCTTTCATGACGGTATTACCCAGCGTGGCCTGGCCATCACCGGCGATTACCACATGGCCGTTACGGCGTACACTTACTATTGTTGTCACGAGCAGACCCCCTGGTTACAGAATCGGGAAACAGAAGCCCTGAGCCTGTGCTCAGGGCTGAATTAAATGATAGATGGGGGGGATTTTGGGGGTTTCAACCCCCGGAGGCGAGTCGAATGCAGTTTGTGTGGCCGGCCACTTTCAAACGCGAAATGGTGCCATCGGCATTTTCTTTGCCTTTGACCGGACCAATCACCACGCGATTCCAGCCGTTGTTGGTGGTAATACGCGAATCAAACCCTTCAAAGGCCAGCTGAGCACGCACCGTTTCCGCCTGCTCGGCGCCTTTGAACGAACCGCACTGTACCATCCAGCGGCGTTCATCTTTTTTCTCCGCCGTCTGCTTCGGCGCTTCGGTCTCTTTGGTGACCGGCGCGGCCTGCTGCGTTTTCGGCTGCTGCGCGGTGGTATGCGCAGGCGTCTGGAGCAGATCCTGATACGGCTGAGCCGCCTGTTTCTGCGGCTGCGTTTTCGGCGGCTGTTGGACAGGCTGAGACTGCACCGTACGCGTCTGCTGCTGGTATGGCTGTTCCGTTACCCGCGGCTGTGCTTTCGGCTGCTGCACCGGCTGGGTTTGCGCCCATTGCTGTTGTTGCTGTTGCTGGATCTGCTGTTGCGCCTGACGCCGCTGCAGCGTTTGCTGGCGCTGCGCCGGGGTCTGCTCATTCCACGGCACTTCGTTCAGCTGCGTAGGCTGCTGGCGCATATCGGCCTGCATTTGTGCCAGTAGCTGACGCTGTTCATCCGTCAGCTGATTCGCATTCTGCACTTCACCACCCGCAGAAGGTTCGGTTGGCGCACGCACCCCAGGCTGACGGCTTTCCAGCTCTTTGATGTAGCGCCAGCGCTCTTCAGGCTTCGGAGGAAGGCCATTTCCGGCAACTTTACTGGCCTGAAGCGCCTCAGACTCTTCTTTTTTATGGTGCGTGATAAAGTACAGGCCACCAATAAAGGCGACGACTACAGCCGCAGCAATAGCGACCATTGCTGGCGATACAGCAGGCAGGTTACGTTGCTTTTTCCTTGAGCTACTCTTTTTGCGTCGCGAAGGTGCCGGCTGGCCGCGACGTACATAATCTCGTTGTGCCACTATCGTTTCGCTGTATTTATTCGTTCGTCAGTCCGCCATGTTACTTAAGCGGCGGGGCTTTGACCAGATAAGGGTATCCGAAAGACGTTTACTTTAAGTCAATGCCTGGGTAGTACCGCGAACAATCAGTTCGCAGTCCAGCAACCGCGAGCCGCTGCTAACTGTTTGACCGTGAAGCTGATCCAGCAGAAGCAGCATCGCTTCCCGGCCGATTTGATAGCGCGGCTGAGCGACCGTTGAGAGCGGCGGATCGCAAAATTCTGAAAGCGAAATATTATCGAATCCGATGATTGATAAATCTTTCGGTATCCGCAGACCGCGGCGTTTGGCGTACGATAATGCGCCCAGCGCCATCACGTCGCTGTGACAAAATACGGCGGTTGGCGGTTCAGGCAGGTCCAGAAGTTTCTCCAGCGCTTGTCCACCCGCGGCGAAGGTAAAATCACCGCGCGCAATGTAGTGTGGATCGACGGTGACGCCGGTACGGCGCAGCGCCTGGACGTAGCCCTGTAAGCGATAGTGACACAGCGGCATCTCTTCCGGCCCGGCAATACAGCCAATGCGCTTATGCCCCAGTTCCTGGAGATAGTTTACGGCGTTGAACGCGGCGGTGAGGTTATCAATATGGACCGTCGGCAGCTCCAGCTCTGGCGCAAACTCGTTGGCCATCACCATCGGCGGTAAATTACGCTGCTCTTCAATGCTGGCATCAAACGGCAGGCGAGAGCCAAGCAGCAGCATGCCGTCGATCTGCTTGGTGATAATGAGATCGATGAAGGTTTTTTCCTGCTGGTTCTGGTGAGCACAGTCGCCAATCAGCACCAGGTAACCCTGTTCCGCTGCGGTGACTTCAATACCGCGGATAATCTCGCTGAAGAAGGGGTCACAGATGTCCGGCACAATCACCAGAATGGTGCGCGACTCATTGCGTTTAACGTTACGCCCCATCGCCTGTGGGAAATAGCCCACTTCAAGCGCAGCCTGCTCTACCCGGTTACGGGTCGCCTGGGAGACTTTATCCGGGTTCATTAATGCGCGGGATACCGTTGCCGTAGAGACTTGTGCTTTCTGGGCAACGTCTTTCATGGTCGCCGGTGCAACCTCTTTCCTGGACTTCAACGTCTTCTCCTCGCCTGAACACCGAACTTCTGACATCACCATTTTTACAGATAGTTAATGGAATCGGTTACAGAATTTTCATAAAAAGTGTGAGGAGCGTTAAATTTTTCGATCCGTCTTCAGCCTTCGATGGGATCGACGTCCAGTACCCACTTCACTTTTCGCGCTTCCGGTAGGGTATTAATCAGTACCAGCGCACCGCTGACGATGTGCTGAAGACGAACCCTCGAGGGGTGCTGGAGCAAAATTTGCCAGCGAAAACGTCCGCCGCGTTTTGGGGCCAACGCTGGAACCGGGCCCAAAATCCACAGCTGATTATCCACCAGCGGGCTGGCCTGCAGGAGGTTTCTCAGCTGCTGCAGGAAAAGCGGCGCCTGCTGGTTGTTATGATCTTCCGCGCGGATGATGACGTGGCTGGTCCACGGCGGCAGCTGCATGGTCTGGCGTTCGGCCAGCGCCTGCTCGGCAAAGGCGTCATAGCCTTTATGGAGGAGGGTTTGCAGCAGCGGGTGCTCAGGATGGTGCGTTTGCAGCACCACTTCGCCCTGTTTACCGGCGCGACCGGCACGCCCTGCTACCTGGGTATAAAGCTGGGCGAAGCGCTCGGCTGAGCGGAAATCTGCCGAGAACAGCGCGCCATCCACGTCCAGCAGGGCGACCAGCGTCACGTCCGGGAAGTGGTGGCCTTTGGCCAGCATCTGGGTGCCAATCAGGATGCGCGCGCCGCCGCGATGCACTTCCGCCAGCTGCTGTTCCAGCGCGCCTTTGCGGCTGGTGGTGTCCCGGTCGATACGCGAAATAGGCACGTCCGGGAAGAAGGGGCCAAGCGCCTGTTCCAGCTGTTCCGTTCCCAGCCCCACCGGCACGATATGCGTGGAACCACACGACGGGCACTGGCGAGGAACCGGACGCTGGCTGTCGCAGTGGTGGCAGCGCAAATGCCGCTGGGCCTGGTGGAAGGTATAGTAGTGGTCGCAGCGCGGACACTCGGCAATCCAGCCGCAGTCGTGGCACAGCAGGGCGGGCGCGAAACCGCGTCGGTTAAGGAACAGGATCACCTGGTTGCCCGCCTGCAGGTGCTGGCGCATTCGGGTAATTAAGGCAGGCGCAAGCCCGGCCTGGACCTGCTGACCTTTCAGATCCAGTACGTGCTGAATGGCCGGACGGGCATTCCCCGCGCGACGCGTCAGGCGCAGCATGTGGTATTTGCGCTGGCGCACGTTGTGCAGCGTTTCGAGCGCAGGCGTGGCGGAGCCGAGAATAATAGGGATCTGCTCACTGTGCGCGCGATAAACAGCCAGATCGCGGGCGTGATAGCGCCAGCCTTCCTGCTGTTTATAGGAGCTGTCGTGTTCTTCGTCGATCACGATAACGCCGAGATTTTTAAACGGCGTAAACAGCGACGAGCGGGTGCCGATCACAATCGCCGCTTCGCCGTTTTTCGCTTTCAGCCAGGCGCTGAGGCGTTCGCTATCGTTCAGGCCGGAGTGCAGCACCTCAACCGGCGCGTTAAAGCGTTCGCGGAATCGGGCGATGGTTTGCGGCGTCAGGCCAATTTCCGGCACCATCACCAGCGCCTGTTTGCCCTGCGCGAGCACGTTTTCCAGCACGCTCAGGTAGACCTCCGTTTTGCCGGAACCCGTCACTCCTGCCAGCAGCCAGGCAGAGAAATGATCGGAGGCGCTATGAATCGCGCCCACGGCGGTGGCCTGCTCGGTATTCAGACGCAGGCGATCCCCTGAAACGGAGAAACTCTCGCGCCAGTCGTAAAGGGCTGGTGCTTCGCTTGCCAGTTCGCTTAGCCCTTTCTTTCTTAATGCCTGTAGCGCCGTTTCGCTGACCTCAAGCTCGTCGACCTGATGCCGCCAGATTTTCCCCTGACGCAGGGCGGCCAGCGCCTGCTGCTGTTTCTGCGAACGCTTCAGGCTGTTGATATCCACGGCCTGACCCTGCTCGGTAGCAAACCAGTACCACATCGGCGCGTGGCTGGCGCTCTTGCCCTGGCGCAGCATGATGGGTAGAGCGTGGAACAGGACGTCACCAATGGGGTGATGATAATAATCCGCCGCCCACAGCAGCAGTCGCCAGGTACTGGTGGAGTAAACAGGCTCGCTGTCCAGCACCTCAACGACCGACTTCAGTTCATTGAGCGGCAGTTCGCTTTGATCGCTGACGGAGACAACAATCCCCACGCGCTGCTGTTTGCCAAACGGCACGGTCACGCGACAGCCCGCTTTGGCGCTCATGCTGTCGGGCAGCAGGTAGTCAAAGGTGCGGGGAAGCGGAACGGGCAGGGCAACGTGAGCGACGGGCATCGAATCTTCCTGACTTGAAAAGTGGCGCGTTAGTATACACATTAGTGAAAGCGGCGTGCGGATCAGTTTGCATACGTTGGTCAAATTCTGTATGATTCGCCGCCTTTGGTGTATATTACGCCAGAGAAATTACATTCAACATCGCGTGGTGTCTGGCGTTAGGGCTGGAAGAGCGACGCGGCCTTAACTGAGGTTCTCCCATGAAAAAAGATATTCACCCGAAATACGAAATGATTACTGCAAACTGTTCTTGCGGTAACTCTATCCAGATCCGCTCTACCGTGGGCCACGATCTGAACCTGGACGTGTGCGGCAAATGCCACCCGTTCTACACTGGTAAGCAGCGTGATGTTGCAACCGGTGGCCGTGTTGACCGCTTCAACAAGCGTTTCAGCATCCCGGGCGCTAAATAAGCATCCAGGAAAAACCGCCTTCGGGCGGTTTTTTTGTGCCTGTTATACCCCTTCTGAATAAATCACATCTTAATATTTATATCTAAAATAATTAATTACGTATCATTGTATTAAATATATTTGTCTGATTTATTCTTTAACGGATAGTGAACTGTATCTCTCATTTCTTTAATTCTTTGCCATCCTTTTGACGGGGGTGTCAAAAATTAAAAGGTTTCTCTCGTTTCGTAAACTTACACTGCGCCCGTCATACATTCTTATTTGCCATGACGACACAGTGGCTTTCAGGGTGCGTTTACTTCGAGGGAAATGTTATGAAATTGAAGCAACTCTTATTTGTGCTTCCGTTAATATCGTGCGCGGCGCAGGCGGGATATGTGGACTACCGACACGAGTATTACGACGATGGGCGTAATTACGACCGTGTGTACATGTCACACCGCTTTGGCACCGGCTTTGGCGTAGCGGTTGAGGCGGTATCGCGCTCCGATAACAAGCAGTCTAACGACGCGCTTAATAATATGGAAAGTAACAGCAACGAATATACCGCAAGCTATCAATTTACCTGGCAAGGTTTTATCTGGCAGCCGGGCGTCGCCGTTGAAATGGGTGATGACATGGCCATCTATAAGCCTTATCTGCGCGTGCAGTATAATATTAATGACAGCTGGTGGACGGCGTTTCGTTATCGTACGGAATACACTCGCCGCAATGCGGACGGAAAAGATGACCGTATGGTTTATCGTCCGGAAATGTGGCTGGGTTATAATATTGATGGCTGGATGTTCGAGCTAAACGGCATATATAAATTCGCCGACAACGAAGACCTGTATAACAATAAAAAAGAAGATTACGAATATAACTTCCGCGTGGCGTATAATATCGACTCGTGGATCCCCTTTGTGGAAGTGGGCAACGTCTCTTCCGGCTATAACACCGCCACCAGCGACGACCGCCAGACGCGTCTGCGCGTGGGTTTAGGCTACAACTTCTAAGAAACCATCCCGCTGAGTAACCTCAGCGGGATCGCACCGCAGTTAGTATTCCCAAGTCTCCGGGTCAATGCCCAGTTCACGCATGATGACTTTCGCCTCTTCCGGGATTTCATCACTACGCTCTTTGCGCAGATCTTCATCGTTCGGCAACGGTTGACCGGTAAACGCATGCAGGAACGCTTCGCACAGCAGTTCGCTGTTGGTCGCGTGGCGCAGGTTGTTCACCTGACGACGCGTACGTTCATCGGTGAGGATCTTCAACACCTTCAGAGGAATAGAAACCGTAATTTTCTTTACTTGTTCACTCTTCTTACCGTGCTCAGCGTATGGGCTGATATATTCGCCGCTCCATTCAGCCATGAGATACCTTTAATCCTCTCAGTCATTTATTTAAAGGTGCAAAACCTGTAACCACCCGTTTTGAACCGCAATCTTGCCTAGTTTACCGTAGAGACGATACCGTGGCACGGATATTGCCGCTGCAGCGTGCACTAAAGCATATAATTTTAACGGCTATTTGCGCATTGCTCAATCTATACGCAAAGAAGTTTAGATGTCCAGATGTATTGACGTCCATACTTTCAATGTTTACTCTGGTGCCTGACTTTTCACCTCATTCGCCAGGAAGCCCTCACCATGACGCGTAAACAGGCCACTATTGCAGTGCGTAGCGGATTAAATGATGACGAGCAGTACGGCTGCGTTGTCCCGCCGATTCATCTTTCCAGTACCTACAATTTCACCGGATTTAATGAACCCCGCGCGCATGATTATTCGCGTCGTGGCAACCCTACGCGTGACGTGACCCAGCGTACGCTGGCCGAGCTGGAAGGTGGCGCAGGTGCAGTATTAACCAATACGGGGATGTCCGCCATTCACCTGGTGACCACGGTGTTCCTGAAACCAGGTGACCTGCTGGTCGCGCCGCACGATTGCTACGGCGGCAGCTATCGCCTGTTTGATAGCCTGGCGAAACGCGGCTGCTATCGCGTGCTGTTTGTCGATCAAAACGACGAACAGGCGCTGAAACAGGCGCTGGCAGAGAAGCCAAAGCTGGTTCTGGTGGAAAGTCCAAGCAATCCATTGTTGCGCGTTGTCGATATTGCGAAAATTTGTCAGCTCGCAAGGGATGCGGGAGCGATAAGTGTAGTGGATAATACGTTCCTCAGTCCGGCCCTTCAGAACCCACTCGCACTGGGTGCCGATCTGGTATTGCATTCATGCACTAAATATCTGAACGGCCATTCTGATGTGGTAGCGGGCGTGGTGATTGCCAAAGATCCCGACGTTGTCACCGAACTGGCATGGTGGGCCAATAATATTGGCGTCACCGCGGGTGCCTTCGACAGCTATCTGCTGTTGCGCGGCATCCGCACGCTGTCGCCGCGCATGGAAGTGGCGCAGCGCAATGCCCAGGCGATTGTCGATTTCCTGAAAACCCAGCCGCTGGTGAAGAAGCTCTATCACCCGTCGCTGCCGGAAAACCAGGGGCACGAGATTGCCGCGCGCCAGCAGAAGGGATTTGGCGCGATGTTAAGTTTTGAACTGGACGGTGACGAGCAAACGCTGCGTCGCTTCCTGAGCGGGCTGTCATTGTTTACGCTGGCGGAATCATTAGGTGGGGTTGAAAGCTTGATCTCCCACGCCGCGACCATGACGCACGCAGGTATGGCACCCGAAGCACGTGCCGCCGCCGGGATTTCTGAGACGCTGCTGCGGATCTCAACCGGTATTGAAGATTCTGAAGATTTAATTGCCGATCTGGAAAATGCCTTCCGGATCGCAGCCAAGGGGTAATCATGAGTGTGATAGCGCAGGCAGGGGCGAAGGGTCGTCAACTGCATAAGTTTGGTGGTAGTAGTCTTGCTGATGTGAAATGTTACCTGCGTGTCGCAGGGATCATGACGGAATATTCACAGCCGGGTGACATGATGGTTGTCTCGGCGGCGGGCAGCACCACCAACCAGTTGATTAGCTGGCTGAAACTGAGCCAGACCGATCGCCTTTCTGCGCATCAGGTGCAACAGTCCTTACGCCGTTACCAGAGCGAGCTGATTGCCGGCCTACTGCCTGCGGACGTGGCGGACGGGCTGATCAGCGCCTTCACGCATGACCTTGAGCGACTGGCTGCCCTGCTGGACAGCGGGATTACCGACGCGGTGTATGCCGAAGTGGTGGGCCACGGTGAAGTGTGGTCCGCGCGCCTGATGGCCGCCGTGCTGCAGCACCTGGGTGTGGAAGCGGCCTGGCTCGACGCGCGTGATTTCCTGCGCGCCGAACGCGCCGCGCAGCCGCAGGTGGATGAAGGGTTGTCCTACCCGCTGCTGCAACAGCTGCTGGTGCAGCATCCGGGCAAACGTATTGTCGTCACCGGCTTTATCAGCCGCAGCAACGCGGGCGAAACCGTGCTGCTGGGCCGTAACGGCTCGGACTACTCGGCAACGCAGATTGGTGCCCTGGCGGGCGTGTCCCGCGTCACCATCTGGAGCGACGTGGCCGGTGTTTACAGCGCGGACCCGCGTAAAGTAAAAGATGCCTGTCTGCTGCCGCTGCTGCGTCTCGACGAAGCCAGCGAGCTGGCGCGTCTGGCCGCGCCGGTACTGCACGCGCGCACGCTGCAGCCGGTTTCCGGCAGCGATATCGACCTCCAGCTGCGCTGCAGCTATACCCCGGATCAAGGCTCTACCCGTATTGAACGCGTACTGGCCTCCGGTACGGGCGCGCGTATTGTCACCAGCCACGACGACATCTGCCTGATTGAGTTCCAGGTGCCTGCGGGCCAGGACTTCAAACTGGCGCATAAAGATATCGATCTGGTATTAAAGCGCGCGCAGGTACGCCCGCTGGCCGTTGGCGTTCACAATGATCGCCAGCTACTGCAGTTCTGCTATACCGCTGAAGTGGCTGACAGCGCGCTGAAAATTCTGGATGAAGCGGGCCTGCCGGGCGAGCTTCGCCTGCGTCAGGGGCTGGCGCTGGTGGCGATGGTGGGTGCGGGCGTCACCCGTAACCCGCTGCACTGCCACCGCTTCTGGCAGCAGCTGAAAGGCCAGCCGGTGGAGTTCACCTGGCAGTCAGAAGAGGGCATCAGCCTGGTCGCCGTTCTGCGTAAAGGGCCAACCGAGAGCCTGATTCAGGGCCTGCACACCTCCCTGTTCCGCGCGGAAAAGCGCATCGGTCTGGTGCTGTTTGGTAAAGGCAACATCGGTTCACGCTGGCTGGAGCTGTTCGCCCGCGAGCAGGTCACGCTCTCGGCGCGTACCGGATTTGAATTCATTCTCGCGGGCGTGGTGGACAGCCGCCGTAGTCTGTTGAATTACGAAGGGCTGGACGCCAGCCGCGCGCTGGCCTTCTTTAATGATGAAGCCGTTGAGCAGGATGAAGAGTCGCTGTTCCTGTGGATGCGCGCGCACCCTTACGATGACCTGGTAGTGCTGGACGTGACCGCCAGCGAGCAGCTTGCGGATCAGTACCTTGATTTCGCCAGCCACGGCTTCCACGTCATCAGTGCGAACAAGCTGGCGGGGGCGAGCAGCACCGATAAATACCGCCAGATCCACGACGCGTTTGAAAAAACAGGGCGCCACTGGCTTTATAACGCCACTGTCGGGGCTGGCCTACCGGTTAACCACACTGTGCGTGACCTGATTGAAAGCGGCGATAGCATTCTGGCGCTGAGCGGTATCTTCTCGGGCACGCTCTCATGGCTGTTCCTGCAGTTTGACGGCACCGTACCGTTCACCGACCTGGTGGATCAGGCGTGGCAGCAGGGTTTAACGGAACCCGATCCGCGCGTTGACCTTTCCGGTAAAGACGTGATGCGTAAGCTGGTGATCCTGGCGCGTGAAGCCGGTTACGACATCGAACCGGATGCCGTACGCGTCGAATCGCTGGTGCCTGCCGGCTGTGAAGAAGGCTCTGTGGACCATTTCTTTGAAAATGGTGAAGAGCTTAACGAGCAGATGGTGCAGCGTCTGGAAGCCGCGAACGAGATGGGGCTGGTGCTGCGCTACGTGGCGCGTTTCGAGGCCAACGGGAAAGCGCGAGTCGGCGTCGAGGCGGTGCGTCCTGAACATCCGCTGGCGGCGCTGTTGCCGTGCGATAACGTCTTCGCCATCGAAAGCCGCTGGTACCGCGATAACCCGCTGGTGATCCGCGGTCCGGGCGCGGGGCGCGATGTCACTGCCGGGGCGATCCAGTCCGACATTAACCGTCTGGCTAAGCTGCTGTAACCCCTCACCCTAACCCTCTCCCCAAAGGGGAGAGGGGACTGCTCGGTGCGGTCTTTTCCCCCTCGCCCCTTTGGGGAGAGGGCCGGGGTGAGGGGCCTTCTCACCCTCATCCTGAATTTCTCTCATCTTCCCTGAGCAAACCTCACCGTTATTGTTGATTATTTATGTTGACGTCCCTCCGCTTTTCCGTCATTTTTACATCTGGACGTCTAAACGTATAGAAGTTCACAACACAACAGACAACGACATGCGATTGATAGAGGTAAGGTATGAGCTTTTTTCACGCCAACCAGCGGGAAGCACTGAATCAGAGCCTGGCCGAAGTAAACGGCCAGATTAACGTCTCTTTTGAATTTTTCCCGCCGCGCACCAGTGAAATGGAGCAAACCCTGTGGAGCTCTATCGATCGCCTGAGCAGCCTGAAACCGAAGTTTGTCTCCGTGACTTACGGTGCGAACTCCGGCGAGCGTGACCGTACGCACAGCATCATTAAAGGCATTAAAGATCGTACCGGTCTGGAAGCGGCTCCGCACCTCACCTGTATCGACGCCACCCGCGACGAGCTGCGGGCCATCGCCCAGGATTACTGGAATAACGGCATTCGTCATATTGTCGCGCTGCGCGGTGACCTGCCGCCGGGTAGCGGCAAGCCGGACATGTATGCCGCCGATCTGGTCGCGCTGCTGAAAGACGTGGCCGACTTTGATATCTCCGTTGCCGCTTATCCTGAAGTGCATCCGGAAGCGAAAAGCGCCCAGGCCGATCTGCTTAACCTCAAGCGTAAAGTGGACGCCGGTGCGAACCGCGCCATTACCCAGTTCTTCTTTGATGTGGAAAGCTACCTGCGCTTTCGCGACCGCTGCGTCTCCGCTGGCATCGACGTTGAAATTATCCCGGGTATTCTGCCGGTCTCTAACTTCAAGCAGGCGAAGAAATTTGCTGATATGACCAATGTGCGCATTCCGCTGTGGATGTCTAAAATGTACGAGGGGCTGGACGATGACCCGGAAACACGCAAGCTGGTGGGCGCAAATATCGCGATGGACATGGTGAAGATCTTAAGTCGTGAAGGGGTGAAGGATTTCCACTTCTACACGCTGAACCGTGCAGAGATGAGTTACGCCATATGCCACACGCTCGGCGTTAGACCAGGCGTGTAACAAAAAAAGAGCCCTCTTCGGAGGGTTTTTTGATTTATAAGGGTTTTATTTTCCACCCATATCAGCAATGCTGCCTTTGACGTACAAAACTCATGTATTTTCCATGGGAAATTAAACGGATTTAACTATCGAATCTGTGGGTTATCTCAACTATACCTTATCAACAAGGGCGTATATCGTAACGGTAACACTGTAAAAGGGAGCAAAGCGATGAGCACGTCAGACGAGACCAATAAAGCGGCATCAGTCGGCAAATGCCCGTTCCATCAGGGCGGCGTCGATCACAGCGCGGGCGCAGGTACAGGCAGCCGCGACTGGTGGCCAAAACAACTCCGCATCGATCTTCTTAACCAACATTCCAATCGTTCGAACCCACTGGGTGAAGACTTCGACTACCGCAAAGAATTTAGCAAGCTGGATTACTCCGCCCTTAAAGGCGACCTCAAAGCACTTTTAACCGACTCCCAACCGTGGTGGCCTGCTGACTGGGGCAGCTATGCGGGCCTGTTTATCCGTATGGCCTGGCACGGCGCGGGCACCTATCGCTCCGTTGACGGGCGCGGCGGTGCCGGACGCGGTCAACAGCGCTTTGCGCCGCTGAACTCCTGGCCGGATAACGTGAGCCTGGATAAGGCGCGCCGTCTGCTGTGGCCCATCAAGCAAAAATACGGACAAAAAATTTCCTGGGCTGACCTGTTTATCCTCGCGGGTAACGTGGCGCTGGAGAACTCCGGCTTCCGCACCTTTGGTTTTGGTGCCGGGCGTGAAGACGTCTGGGAACCGGATCTGGACGTGAACTGGGGTGATGAAAAAGCCTGGCTGACCCACCGCGACCCGGAAGCGCTGGCGAAGCGCCCTCTGGCCGCCACCGAAATGGGCCTGATCTACGTTAACCCGGAAGGGCCAAACGCCAGCGGTGAACCCCTGTCTGCTGCGGCGGCCATTCGCGCGACCTTCGGCAACATGGGGATGAACGACGAAGAGACCGTTGCGCTGATCGCGGGCGGCCACACTCTCGGCAAAACCCACGGCGCGGGTGAAGCCACGCACGTGGGCACCGACCCGGAAGCCTCGCCGATTGAAGCGCAGGGCCTGGGCTGGGCCAGCACGCACGGCACGGGCGTTGGCGCAGATGCCATTACCTCCGGTCTGGAAGTTATCTGGTCGCAAACCCCGACCCAGTGGAGCAACTACTTCTTCGAGAACCTGTTCAAATACGAATGGGTGCAGACCCGCAGCCCGGCGGGTGCGATTCAGTTTGAAGCCGTTGATGCGCCGGAAATCATGCCCGATCCGTTCGACCCGTCGAAAAAACGCAAACCTACCATGCTGGTCACCGACCTGACGCTGCGTTTTGACCCGGAATTCGAGAAAATTTCCCGCCGCTTCCTGAACGATCCGCAGGCTTTCAACGAGGCCTTCGCCCGTGCCTGGTTCAAGCTGACCCACCGTGATATGGGGCCAAAAGCGCGTTACATCGGACCTGAAGTGCCGAAAGAAGATCTGATTTGGCAGGACCCGCTGCCGCAGGCGGTGTTCAATCCGTCGAAAGAAGACATTGAAAGCCTGAAGGCGGAGATTGTGGCATCCGGTCTGTCCGTGAGCGAACTGGTTTCGGTTGCCTGGGCGTCAGCTTCAACCTTCCGCGGTGGCGATAAGCGCGGCGGCGCCAACGGCGCGCGTCTGGCGCTGGCTCCTCAGCGCGACTGGGATGTTAACGCCGCGGCGGTTCGCGCGTTGCCGGCTCTGGAAGCTATCCAGCGCACCACCAACAAAGCCTCACTGGCCGATATCATCGTGCTGGCGGGCGTCGTGGGTGTTGAGCAGGCGGCAAAAGCCGCAGGCGTTTACGTCAACGTGCCGTTCACCCCAGGCCGCGTGGATGCGCGTCAGGATCAGACGGATATCGAGATGTTTAACCTGCTCGAACCGATTGCCGACGGCTTCCGCAACTACCGTGCGCAGGTGGATGTGTCCACCACTGAGTCACTGCTGATCGACAAAGCCCAGCAGCTGACGCTGACCGCGCCTGAGCTGACGGTGCTGATCGGTGGCCTGCGCGTGCTGGGTGCAAACTTTGATGGCGGTAAGAATGGCGTGTTCACCGACCGCGAGGGCGTGCTGAGCAACGATTTCTTCGTGAACCTGCTGGACATGAATACCCAGTGGAAGGCGACCGACGAATCTAACGAACTGTTTGCCGGAAGCGATCGCGCCAGCGGTGAAGTGAAATACACCGCCACCCGCGCCGATCTGGTCTTTGGTTCGAACGCCGTCCTGCGCGCGCTGGCAGAGGTTTATGCCAGTGATGATGCGCATGAGAAGTTTGTCCGTGACTTCGTTGCCGCATGGGCGAAGGTGATGGATCTGGACCGGTTTGACCTGCAGTAACCCTTGTGCCGGGTGGCGCTAACGCTTACCCGGCATACAGGCAAAAAAATCCCCGCTGATGCGGGGATTTTTATTCACGCTATTTACTCCCACTCCTGCAGGAACCGCTGCCCATACTGGTCGGCCACCAGCAGCGCAGCATATACCTGATCCGGCGTTACGCCGCCAGGCATGTTGTGGATGGTTTCCCCTTCGGCACAGGCGGCTTCCGCGATCAGACGCATTTTGGCCGGAATATCCTCTTTGATGTTCAGCTGTGCAAGCGTGATCGGCAGCCCAACGCTGTGACAAAGCGCGGCGACGGTCTCTATTTCTTCTACCGGCGCGTTTTCCAGTACCAACTGCGTCAGCGTACCAAACGCCACTTTTTCGCCGTGATAGAAGTGGTGTGCGTCCGGTACCGCCGTCATACCGTTATGAATAGCATGTGCCGCCGCCAGACCACCGCTTTCAAAGCCTACGCCGCTGAGATAGGTGTTGGCTTCGATGATGCGTTCCAGCGCCGGTGTAACCACATGCTGTTCTGCGGCCAGCATGGCTTTTTCACCCTCTTCAACCAGCGTGTTGTAGCACAGCTCGGCCAGCGCGAGTGCTGCCTGTGTACATTTGCCGCCCGCCATGGTGGTCGCGCCGCTGCGCGAGCAGGCGCGTGCTTCAAACCACGTCGCCAGCGCATCGCCAATCCCGGCAGCAAGCAGACGTGCTGGCGCACCCGCCACCACTTTGGTGTCGACAATGACCATGTTCGGGTTGTGCGGCAGCATCAGGTAGCGATCGAACTCACCGCTGTCGGTATAAATCACGGAAAGGGCGCTGCACGGCGCATCGGTGGAGGCGATGGTTGGCGCAATGGCGACCGGCACGTCCATAAAGTGGGCCAGCGCTTTGGCGGTATCCAGCGTTTTACCGCCGCCAATGCCCAGCACCGCCATGCAGTCGGCGCTGTCGGCCAGCTTTTTCAGGCGATCGATTTCATTTTGTGAACATTCGCCACCAAACGGCGCGATTTCGGCATGCAGTTCGGCTTTTTTAAAACTCTGACGCAGGGTCTCTTCGGCAAAACCCAGCACAAATTTATCGCCTACAACCAGCCAGCGATTGGCCAGGGGCTTCAAATAGTCGCCGAGACGGGTAAGCACATCAGCGCCCTGGATATATTTCCCCGGCGATTGAATGATACGGTCCATAACAGTTCTCCCTTAGAGGTTGAGGTTACCAAACGCGTTTTTCCAGTCCTGCTCGAACTTCTCTATGGCTGACTCTACCGCTGGCGTGCCGAGCATTTGTTGCGCTACGTCTAAGGGAAGCGTGATTGCTTCACATCCGACGAGCAGGCAGTCCAGCGCCTGACGCGGCGTTTTGAAGCTGGCGGCCAGCACTTTGCTTTCCGGCGCGTGCAGTTCCAGCAGGGATTGCAGCTCCTGGACCATGCGAATGCCGTCACCGCCCTGCGCGTCGACGCGGTTGACGTATGGCGCGACATATTTCGCGCCTGCCAGTGCGGCAAGCAAACCCTGTGCGGCGCTGTAAACGGCGGTCCCAAGCGTGATAATCCCCTCTTTTTTCAGCGCCTTAATCGCGGTAAGGCCCTCAGCCGTGACCGGGATTTTCACCACGATGTCCGGGATGGCGTTACTCAGGCGTTTTGCCTCCGCCACCATGCCTTCTGCATCGCGGCTCATGGTTTGAGCAAACAGCGTGCCTTCCGGTCCAATGGCTTTTTGCAGGCGCGGGAGCACGTCCCAGATGGATTCACGGCTGGCGGCAATGATGCTCGGGTTGGTGGTAACGCCCGCAATAGGAAAGATGCGGGCCAGACGCTCAACTTCCGCCACGTTGGCGGTATCCAGATACAGTTCCATTACTCTTCCTCGTTTCAGAGTTCTAATTCGTGTTGCAGCAGGGAGGCGATGGCCTCTTCTGAGCTAGCGTTGACCAGCGCGCTGCGGAAATCTTCATGCATGATGCGGCGGGCCAGGCGGGAGAAAATACGCATATGCTGGTCGCCCGCGGCGTGTTTGTTCAGCGTCAGCATGATGATGAACTGTGCTTCTTCATCTCCCCACATGACGGGGGATTTCAGGCGCGCAACGCTGATGGTGGATTGCTCAATATGCTCAGACTTGCTGTGCGGAATGGCGAAGCTGAAGCCAAGTCCAGTGGAGAAGACGGCCTCGCGCGCCCACAGGTCGGCCTCCAGCTTGCGGGGGTAGCGACAACGTCCGGCGAGCAGCAGGTTATCGGTCATCCCTTTCATGACCTCTTCTTTACTATTCCAGTCGTTATCCAGCGAAATACAGCGTGGCGTCACCAGCGGCGTGTCCTGCTGGTTCATGCGGAACTGCGCCAGCAGGTGTTCCACTTCAAGCGAGGTGCGACACGCCATGGCCTGATTCAGCAGCTGGCGGCAGGCGCGGCTATCAAGCTGTGCCAGACGGGCCTTGGTTGCCGGAATGGCGGGCGACCCCATGCTCAGCTCGTCCAGTCCCAGACCCACCAGCAGCGGCAGCACTGAACCTTTTGCGCCCAGCTCTCCGCACAGGCCAATCCATTTCCCCTGGCGATGGACGGCCTGTACCGCATAATCCAGCGCCCTCAGGAAGGCCGGGTTCAGGCTGTTGTAGTGGCGTGTGACTTTGGCGTTGTCGCGGTCGACGGCCAGCAGATACTGCGTCAGGTCATTACTGCCAATGCTAAAGAAATCAATCTCTTCACAGCACTGATCGATGATGAACATCACCGAAGGCACTTCCAGCATGATGCCGAGCGGGATTTTTTCATCGAACGGAATATGTTCAGCGCGAAGCTGCTGTTTCGCTTCGGCAAGTTTCTCTTTCACCCACAGGATTTCTTCCATAGAGGAGATCATCGGGATCATGATCTTCAGGCTGCCGTGAGCAGAGGCGCGCAGGATCGCCCGAAGCTGGGTGGTGAAAAGCGCTCCGTACTCTTCGTAAATGCGTACGGCGCGGTAGCCGAGGAACGGGTTATTTTCCGCCGGGATATTCAGGTACGCCACCGGCTTATCGCCGCCAATATCCATGGTGCGCACGATAATGCTGCGCCCGTTTGCACTTTCCAGCGCCTGACAGAAAATGTTGTACAGCTCGTTTTCACCGGGCGCGCTGCTGCGGTCCATATACAGCATTTCGGTGCGGAACAGGCCAACGCCCTCGGCGCCGTTCCCGAATGCAGCCTGCGCTTCCACCGCGTGGGCGATGTTAGCGGCAATCTCAATGCGCAAGCCATCGGCGGTTCTGGCTTCCCGATCGAGCCAGATGCGCTGCTGCTCGCGTAGTGCCTGTTGTACTCGTGCTTCCTGTTGATAGTAGCGCGCTACCGCATCGCTGGCGTTGACCACGACCGCACCGGCATTGCCATCGATAAATACAGGTTTATTGCGCCACGGCAGCAGGCTTTCGCTGTCGACGCCCACCAGCGTCGGAATATTAAAGGAACGTGCAAGAATGACGGTGTGCGAGGTTGTTCCGCCGCTTTTTAACAGCAGCCCCTTAAGCAAGGTTTTATCGAGTTCCAGGAACTGGCCGGGCGTAAGATCATCCGCCAGACAAACGCTCTGCTGAGTGAGCTGTCCCGGTGCCGGGAAGCGTTGTTCACCATAAATCTGTTGTAAAAGTTGATAGCAGACATCGCGCACATCCAGCACGCGTTCCTGCAGATAGCTGCTGCTGGAACGAGAGAACGTATCGCAGAAATGGTTGGCTGTGGCGATTGTCGCTTGCGCGCTGCTTAGCCCCTGGCTCACGCCCGCAAGCAGATGCTGGCGTAAAGAGGTATCCGTCGCCAGCGATCGATGTGCCTCAAGAATGGCGCCGGCGGTGCTGTCGCTGTCCAGCGCGCGAAGCTCAATGTTTTTCACCAGCAGGGTGAGGCCACTGTACAGCGCGGACTGCTCCTCTTCAGGGCTTTTTGCATCGGGCAAATCCGTCAGTGCATTGAGATCCAGCGAGGTCAGCAAGGTTAACACGCCCCGGGCGCTACCGCTGCAAACGGGCAGGGCGCGGAAAAGCGTTGGGTTAAGGCGCGCGAGGGATTCTGGCAGCGGATCGCGCTCAATATGGATAGCTTCTGCGAGCGGCGCATCACAGTGTGGAAACTCTTCCCGGAGCCACTGTTCCAGCTGTTGATGGGCACTCTGCTCATCTTCGCCTTGGATCACCAGACGACAGGCGTCGCCTGCCAGCGTGTCGGTGCCAATAAGTGCCAGCGCGCTCTTGGCATTCCCTTTGCGGTCTGTGCGCAGGTTATGCCACTCGATTTGCGAGATAAACGTATTGCACAGCGTCTCCACATGACTTGCCGGACGCGCGTGAACCCCGTTGGGCAATTCACAGGTAAATTCCACTACCAGAGCCATACACACTCCTGAAACCAATCATCATTCATTGGGGAACAGCATACGAGTGTGTTGATGACGCGCGCCATGTGACAAATCTGCCAAAAGCTGGACAAATGTAATATCAGGTGAAAAGTGAGATTTGACTCACAGGTTGTGGTGGTTTGTCTTATGCGTAACGTCTATCCGAAATGTCGAGGCGGATCGCATTTTTATTTCGACATTACAAAAATCCAGTAAATGGCCTTTTTGTCTCCTGTCCGCCGTCTTCCTGATTGCCTATTGTTTGCCACAACATCTTTATGGTTTTAGGCCAGGAGCGACATATGAAAGAGTTGGTGCATATTCTCAAGAACACGCGGCAGCATCTGATGACCGGGGTGTCGCACATGATCCCGTTCGTGGTCGCGGGCGGTATTTTGCTGGCGGTTTCGGTCATGCTGTATGGCAAGGGTGCGGTACCGGATGCCGCAACCGATCCCAACCTCAAAAAGCTATTCGATATCGGCGTGGCGGGGTTAACGCTGATGGTGCCTTTCCTGGCCGCCTATATTGGCTACTCCATTGCCGAGCGCGCCGCACTTGCGCCCTGCGCTATTGCCGCGTGGGTCGGTAACAGCTTCGGTGCGGGTTTCTTTGGCGCCATTATTGCCGGGATCCTCGGCGGGATTGTGGTCTGGTATCTGAAAAAACTGCCGGTCCCGAAAGTCCTGCGCTCCGTCATGCCTATCTTCATCATCCCTATCATCGGCACCTTTGTTACCGCGGGCATCATGATGTGGGGTCTGGGTGAACCAGTTGGTGCGTTGACGACGGGTTTAACCCAGTGGCTGCAAGGGATGCAGCAGGGCAGCATCGTCGTGTTGGCCATCATCATGGGGTTGATGCTGGCCTTCGACATGGGCGGCCCGATTAATAAAGTCGCCTATGCCTTCATGCTGATCTGCGTTGCTCAGGGCGTCTACACCGTGGTGGCGATTGCGGCGGTAGGCATCTGCGTGCCGCCTCTGGGCTTAGGTCTGGCGACGCTGATTAATCGCAAGAATTTTACCGGTGAAGAGCGTGAAGCGGGTAAGGCAGCATTAGTGATGGGGTGCGTAGGGGTCACCGAAGGGGCCATTCCGTTTGCCGCTGCCGACCCTCTGCGCGTCATTCCCTCCATCATGCTGGGATCGGCATGTGGCGCAGTGACGGCTGCCGTGATGGGCGCGCAATGCTATGCCGGATGGGGCGGGCTCATCGTTCTCCCTGTGGTGGAGGGCAAACTGGGTTACATCGCGGCGGTCGCCGTAGGGGCTTTGGTGACGGCACTTAGCGTCAACGTGCTGAAGAGTATTGCCCGCAAGAATGCAAAACAGGTCGATGAAAAAGAGGACGACCTGGATCTGGATTTCGAAATTAACTGAGTGAGGAAGAGAACATGGCCCGAATTATCGCAGTAACAGCATGCCCGTCAGGCGTTGCCCATACCTACATGGCGGCCGAAGCGCTGGAAAGCGCCGCGAAAGCCAAAGGCTGGGAAGTGAAAGTTGAAACGCAGGGGTCGATTGGTCTTGAGAACGAGCTGAATGCTGAGGATATCGCCGCAGCGGATATGGTGATCCTGACCAAAGATATCGGCATCAAGTTTGAAGAACGTTTTACCGGGAAAACCATCGTGCGCGTGAACATCAGCGACGCGGTAAAACGCGCCGACGCCATCATGAACAAAATTGATGCCCACCTGGCGCAAACCGCCTGACGCTCTCCCGCCCTTCGGGGCGGGCTTGTTTTCCGTTACAGGAGTTCCCTCATGACGAATCGTACCCAGCGTTTGAAAGACGCACTTTTTGCCAGCCCGCGCGAGATCTCGCTTGAGCGTGCTTTGCTCTATACCGCCAGCCATCAGCAGACGGAAGGTGAGCCGGTTATCCTCAGGCGTGCAAAAGCCACGGCGTACATTCTTGACCATGTGAACATCGCGATTCGTGATGAGGAACTGATTGCCGGAAACCGGACCGTTAAACCGCGTGCGGGCATCATGTCTCCTGAGATGGATCCGTACTGGCTGCTTAAGGAGCTGGACCAGTTTTCCACACGTCCGCAGGACCGCTTTGACATCAGCGATGAGGACAAGCAGACCTACCGTGACGTGCTGTATCCCTACTGGGAAAAACGGTCCATGAAGGATTTCATTAACAGCCAGATGACGGATGAGGTGAAAGCCGCTGTGGGGACGCAAATTTTCAGCGTCAACCAAACGGACAAAGGGCAGGGGCATATCATTATTGATTATCCGCGCCTGCTCATTAACGGCCTGGGTGCGCTGGTGGAGGAATTGCGCGAACGCTGCGCCCGCGATGCGCAGAACACGTTCTATGCCGCCGCACTGATTCTGCTTGAAGCGTCCCAGCGTCATATTCTGCGCTACGCCGCGCTGGCTGAAACGCTTGCAACCGTCTGTGATGACGCTTCACGGCGTGAAGAATTACGGAAGATGGCAGAAATCTCGCGCCACAACGCGCAGCATAAGCCACAAACGTTCTGGCAGGCGTGTCAGCTGTTCTGGTACATGAACGTCATTTTGCAGTATGAATCCAACGCCAGCTCGCTCTCTATCGGGCGCTTTGACCAGTATATGCTGCCCTTTTATCAGTCCTCGCTCTCACAGGGCGAAGACCGCGCGTTCCTGAAAGAGATTCTGGAATCGCTGTGGGTGAAGTGCAATGACGTGGTGCTTTTACGCTCGACCAGCAGCGCCCGCTATTTTGCCGGGTTCCCGACCGGGTATACCGCACTATTGGGCGGCCTGACGGAGAGCGGGCGTAGCGCGGTGAACGTGCTTTCCTTCCTGTGTCTGGATGCTTACCAGAGCGTTCAGCTTCCGCAGCCGAACCTCGGCGTGCGGGTTAACGAACTTATCGACCGGCCTTTCCTGCTGAAAACGGCGGAGACGATCCGCCTGGGTACCGGCATCCCGCAGATCTTCAATGATGAAGTGGTGGTGCCTGCCTTCCTTAATCGGGGTGTGTCGCTGGAAGATGCGCGCGACTACGCGGTGGTTGGCTGTGTAGAGCTGTCGATTCCGGGGAAAACCTACGGTCTGCACGATATCGCGATGTTTAACCTGCTGAAGGTGATGGAAATCGCGATGCAGGAGAACGAAGGCAACGCAGGGCTGAGTTATGAAGGCTTGCTGGAGCATATTCGCGCCAAAATTAATCACTACATTGCGCTGATGGTCGAGGGGAGCAATATCTGCGATATCGGCCATCGTGACTGGGCTCCGGTGCCTTTGCTCTCTTCTTTTATCAGCGATTGTCTGGAAGCGGGAAAAGACATTACCGACGGTGGCGCACGCTATAACTTTTCCGGCGTGCAGGGGATCGGGATAGCGAATCTGAGCGACTCGCTGCATGCCCTGAAAGGGCTGGTCTTTGAACAGCAGCGCTTAAGTTTTGACGAGCTGTTAGCCGTGTTAAACGCTAACTTTGCCACGCCTGAGGGCAAAAAAATCCGCGCCCGGTTGATCAATCGCTTCGAAAAATACGGCAATGATATCGATGATGTCGACAACATCAGCGCTGAACTGCTGCGCCACTACTGTAAAGAGGTCGAAAAATACCGGAACCCGCGCGGCGGGCAGTTCACGCCCGGTTCTTATACCGTATCGGCACACGTACCGCTGGGGGCGGTGGTGGGGGCAACGCCCGATGGCCGTTTTGCCGGGGAGCAATTGGCAGACGGTGGGCTCTCGCCGATGCTGGGGCAAGATATGCAGGGCCCGACGGCGGTACTGAAATCGGTAAGTAAGCTGGATAACTATCTGTTATCTAACGGTACGCTGCTAAACGTTAAATTCACCCCAGCGACGCTGGAAGGCGATGCCGGGCTGCAAAAGCTGGCGGATTTCCTTCGCGCCTTCACCCAGCTTAAGTTGCAGCATATCCAGTTCAACGTGGTGAATGCGGACACATTGCGTGAAGCGCAACAGCGTCCACAGGATTTTGCCGGGCTGGTGGTACGCGTTGCCGGATACAGCGCCTTCTTTGTTGAGTTATCGAAGGAGATCCAGGATGACATTATCCGCCGCACAGCGCATCAGCTGTGACGTGGTTGAAACGCGCGTCGACGTGGCGCGTATTTTCAACATCCAGCGCTACTCATTGAACGACGGACGCGGCATCCGTACGGTAGTTTTTTTTAAAGGCTGCCCTCACCGCTGTCCGTGGTGCGCGAATCCGGAGTCGATTTCGCCGAAAATCGAGACGGTGCGTCGGGAGAGCAAATGCCTCCATTGTGTTCCCTGCCTGCGGGACGCTGAGGAGTGTCCCTCCGGCGCGTTCGAGCACATCGGGCGCGAGGTGACCCTGGACGAGCTGGAAAACGAGGTGATGAAAGACGATGTCTTCTTTCGTTCCTCGGGAGGCGGGGTGACGCTTTCGGGCGGGGAAGTGTTGCTGCAGGCGCCTTTCGCGACACGGCTTCTACAGAGGCTGCGTCGTTTCGGCGTGCATACGGCCATCGAAACGGCAGGCGATGCGCCGTTGTCCCGACTCATGCCGCTGGCCCGCCAGTGTGATGAAGTGCTGTTTGATTTGAAGATCATGGACACGGCGCTGGCCCAATCAATTGTGGCAATGAATCTTCCCAGAGTGCTGGATAATTTCCGCCAACTGGTGGCTGACGGGATAAACGTGATTCCCCGCGTCCCGCTTATTCCTGGCTATACGCTTAACGAAACGAACATGGCGCGCGTGCTGGCTTTCCTGCTACCTTCAGGAATACGGCAGCTGCATTTATTGCCCTTCCATCAGTATGGGGAGCCAAAATACCGTCTGCTGGGACAGGAGTGGGGAATGCGGCAAGCTATCCCGCCGACAGAAGATGAGGTGTCAGCGATGCGTCAACTGGCCGAGCGCGAAGGTTTCAATGTTACCCTGGGAGGCTGAGCATGACAGTGATAACGGGACGTCATCTGGTGGCGGTGACCGCGTGCGTCAGTGGCGTCGCACATACCTATATGGCTGCCGAACGGCTGGAAAAGCTCTGTCAGCAGGAGAAGTGGAGCGTTAACATCGAGACGCAGGGAGCGCTGGGCGTTGAGAGCGAGCTTACGGAAGAGGACATTCAGCGTGCCGATGTCGTATTGCTCATTACTGATATCGAACTGGCGGGCAGTGAACGTTTCGAACATACGCGCTACGTGAAGTGCGGTATTAACGCCTTTTTACGTGACCCACAAAAGGTGATGGGCGCGGTGCGTAAAATGCTATCCGCTCCGCAGCATACTCAGGTCATTCTGGACTAGCGGCCTTCCCGGTGAGCTGGCTGTGATACTGGCGACGGTACTCTGACGGCGAACGCTCCGTGTTCTTGCGAAATAACCGGCAGAAATAGTTGCTGTCGACAAATCCGCAGGCATGCGCCACCTCTTTCACTTTTAAATCATACCCTTTCAACAGCTGGCGCGCGTGTTCCAGCCGGGTATGCGTCAGGTATTCATTGAAACCCACTGCGCCCGTTTTCTGGAACAGATGCGACAGGTAGTTTGGGGAGATATAAAACGCCTGCGCGACGGATTCCCGGGTAAGCGGAGTGGCGTAGTGTTCGTCAATATAGACCCGAATCGCTTCAAACAGAGCCTGACTGCGGGAGGCGGTTTGGATCTGACTCCCCAGCAGGTCGACGCAGTGGCTAAGCAGGCTGGCGATAATCAGCCGCGCAGTTTGCTGCTCGTGTGGTTGCATCTGCATTTCATGGAGCGTTTGTAAGAGAAGCGATCCAATGCGCGGACCGCGGCGGGCAACGTGCTGTTTCGCCAGGTTACGAACGTCTACACCGTCCCAGTGCAAAAGGCTAAACCCAAGCTGCTGTTTGCCAAACAGGATGCTCAGCGTGGTTGCGGGGGCTTGCCATTGTGGATTATTCCAGCCGCCAGCCGGGACGTATAAAACATCACCCCGCTGTAAAACGCAGTCAGCCAGGTCTTTCATCGAACCTTCGATCACCATCTCCAGACGCGGAAAATCGACCTGCAAGGCAAGTTCGGGGGCGGAGGTCGCAGGGTTTGCAAAATGCACCTGACGCAGCGGCGTTGTGCCGTTGATCAGGTCAGTCAGGATGTGGGTAATGTCGTGGTGCATGGTGGATACCAGGGTATTGCCGGGTGGCGCTAACGCTTACCCGGCCTACTTATCGTAGGCCCGTGCAAGCGCAGCGCCGCCGGGCGTAAAGCATTAGCCGGTGTTACGCATACCCGCCGCAACGCCCGCAATCGTCACCATCAGCGCCTGTTCAACGCGTGGATCCGGCTCTTTCCCTTCTTCTTCCGCCAGACGCGAACGGTGCAGCAGCTCTGCCTGCAGAACGTTCAGCGGGTCGGTGTAGATGTTACGCAGCTGAATTGACTCGGCAATCCACGGCAGGTCCGCCATCAGATGTGAGTCGTTGGCGATGTCCAGCACCACTTTGATGTCCCCTTCCAGCAGTTCGCGCAGCTCTTTACCCAGCGCCCACAGCTCAGGTTTCACCAGACGCTGGTCGTAGTATTCCGCCAGCCACAGGTCAGCCTTCGAGAAGACCATCTCCAGCATACCCAGACGGGTAGAGAAGAACGGCCAGTCGCGGCACATGGATTCCAGTTCGTTCTGTTTGCCGTCTTCCACCACCTTTTGCAGCGCGGCACCGGCACCCAGCCAGGCGGGCAGCATCAGGCGGTTCTGCGTCCAGGCGAAGATCCACGGGATCGCACGCAGAGACTCTACGCCACCGGTTGGGCGACGCTTCGCAGGACGTGAGCCCAGCGGCAGTTTACCTAATTCCTGCTCAGGGGTGGCCGAGCGGAAGTAAGGGACGAAATCTTTGTTTTCACGCACGTAGCCGCGGTACAGATCGCAGGAGATATCGGACAGTTCGTCCATGATATGGCACCAGGATGCTTTCGGCTCCGGCGGCGGCAGCAGGTTTGCTTCCAGGATCGCGCTGGTGTAGAGCGACAGGCTGCTGATGGTCACTTCCGGCAGGCCGTATTTGAAGCGAATCATCTCGCCCTGCTCGGTGACGCGCAGGCCGCCTTTCAGGCTTCCCGGCGGCTGCGACAGCAGCGCTGCGTGCGCCGGTGCGCCGCCACGGCCAATTGAACCACCGCGTCCGTGGAACAGGGTCAGTTCAATGCCGGCTTTCTCGCAGGTTTTGATCAGTGCGTCCTGCGCCTGATACTGCGCCCAGGATGCCGCCATCACGCCCGCGTCTTTAGCGGAGTCGGAATAGCCAATCATCACCATCTGTTTGCCCTGAATAAAGCCGCGGTACCAGTCGATATTCAACAGCTGGCTCATGACGTCGTTGGCATTGTTCAGGTCGTCGAGGGTCTCAAACAGCGGGGCGACCGGCAGAGCGTAGTCGATTCCCGCTTCTTTCAGCAGCAGATGAACGCCCAGCACGTCGGACGGGGTCTTCGCCATGGAGATCACATAGGCGGCCACCGATCCTTTCGGCGCATCAACGATCGCTTTACAGGTGTTGAGCACCTCGCGGGTTTCGTTGCTTGGCTCCCAGTTGCGCGGCAGCAGAGGGCGCTTCGAGTTCAGCTCGCGGATCAGGAAGGCCTGTTTGTCGGCTTCGGACCAGCTTTCATAATCGCCGATGCCGAGATAGCGGGTCAGCTCGCCCAGCGCTTCGGTATGACGGGTACTTTCCTGACGGACGTCGATACGCACCAGCGGCACGCCGAAACACTTCACGCGGCGCAGGGTGTCGAGCAGTTCGCCGTTAGCGATGATGCCCATCCCGCAGGCCTGCAGTGATTTATAGCAGGCGTAGAGCGGCTCCCAGAGCTGTTCGTTCTGGCTGAGCAGGCCTTCCGGTTTTGGCAGGCGCTGACCTTTCAGACGCGCTTCCAGCCAGGCCTGAGTGGCCATCAGCTGACCACGCAGTTTTTTCATCAGGAAACGGTACGGCTCGCTGGCACCTTCTTCCCCGGCCAGCGCGCGCAGTTCCGGCGTTGCCTCAACCATCGACAGCTCGGAGATCAGCACCTGAATGTCTTTCAGGAACAGGTCGGTCGCTTTCCAGCGGCTCAGCAGCAGGACATGACGGGTGATTTCCGCGGTCACGTTCGGATTACCGTCGCGGTCGCCGCCCATCCAGGAGGTGAAGCGCACCGGAACAAAGTCGACCGGCAGGCGGTAACCGAGGTTCTCTTCCAGCTGTTCGTTCAGCTCGCGCAGGTAGTTAGGCACCCCTTCCCACAGGCTGTTTTCCACCACCGCAAAGCCCCATTTGGCTTCGTCGACCGGGCTTGGGCGATGCTTACGAATTTCATCGGTGTGCCAGGACTGGGCAATCAGCTGGCGCAGACGGCGCATCAGCTGGTTGCGTTCGTAGTCGGCAATGTCTTTGTTATCCAACTGCTTCAGACAGTTGTTCACTTCCACCATTTTGTGGATCAGGGTGCGACGGGTAATTTCGGTTGGGTGTGCGGTCAGCACCAGCTCCAGCGAAAGCGACTCCACCGCTTTTTTGATGGTGGCTTCGTTGAGGTCTGGCTGGTCTTTCAGTTTACGAAGGGTGCGGGCAATGACTTCCGGGTTGCTGGCCGCTTCGCCGTTTGGCGAAATGCTGTGGTATTGCTCAGCGGTATTTGCCAGATTCAGGAACTGGCTGAATGCGCGTGCAACGGGCAGCAGCTCATCGTTAGAGAGGTTCTGCAAGGTGGTGAGCAGCTCCTGACGACTGGCCTCGTTACCGGCACGGGAAGATTTAGACAGCTTGCGGATGGTTTCAACGCGGTCAAGGATGTTCTCCCCCAACGCATCTTTGATGGTATCTCCAAGCACTTTGCCGAGCATACTGACATTACTACGCAACGCGGAATATTGTTCGTTCATAAAAACCCAGTCACCCCATCATTTTTGTTTATGCCCAGGCGAAAATCTTCTGGACATTATTTTGTCATCTCCCTTTATAAAGCCACGTAAAACCCCCGTCGTCAATTGCTGCGAAAACGGTTCAGCAAACGAATAAATGCGGGCAATTTACGAAATTTAATTCGCATTGCGTCAGATAAGAGATGCTTATGGGAATGTGACGGAGATCATGCGATTTGTTGCCCTCACCCTAACCCTCTCCCACAGGGAGAGGGGACTCTTCGGTGCGGTTTTAATGCCAGCAGAAGTGATGCACAACCTGGGTAATCAGTTCGCGGGTGGGCTTGATGAAGCGGGTTTCCAGATATTCATCCGGCTGGTGCGCCTGGTTGATGGAGCCAGGGCCAAGGACCAGCGTTGGGCAAAGCGTCTGAATAAACGGCGCTTCGGTGCAGTAGTTCACCACGTCGGTTTTCTCACCGAGCAGTTTTTCCACCACTTCAACCAGCTGATGGTCCGGCGGGCATTCGTAACCCGGGATCGGCGGATGCAGTTCGGAGACCGTCAGGCGGCCCGGCCAGCGCTCGCTCACCGGGGCCAGCGCCTCATTCAGCAGGCCGTCGAGATCGCTCAGGGTCATGCCCGGCAGCGGGCGGATGTCCATATGCAGTTCGCAGCAGGCGCAGATGCGGTTGGAGGCATCACCGCCGTGCAGGCTGCCGAGGTTTAGCGTCGGATACGGCACGGTGAACGCCTCGTAGTGATAACGTTCTTTCAGATCGTCGCGCAGGGTCATGATGCGGCCGATGGCGTCATGCATCAGCTCGATGGCGTTCACGCCGCGCGCCGGATCGCTGGAGTGGCCGGACTGGCCCAGCACGCGCACGGCGGTAGAAATATGGCCTTTGTGCGCGCGGATCGGCTGCAGAGAAGTCGGCTCACCGATGATCGCGCAGTCCGGGCGGATCGAGGTGTTTTCAGAGAAGTAGCGCGCGCCCGCCATGCTGGTCTCTTCATCGGCGGTCGCCAGAATGTAGAGCGGTTTTTTCAGCTTCGTCACGTCCACGTCACGCAGCGCGTCGAGGATAAAGGCGAAGAAGCCTTTCATATCGGCGGTGCCCAGCCCGTAAAGCTTGTTGTCGTGCTCGGTCAGGGTGAACGGATCGCGCGTCCAGCGGCCATCGTCAAAGGGCACTGTGTCGGTATGACCGGCCAGCAGCAGGCCGCCCGCACCGGTTCCGGTGCTGGCAAGCAGGTTAAATTTGTGGCGTGTTCCGGGGACGGGCTGAACCTCAACGTTAAACCCAAGATCGCTAAACCAACCCGCCAGCAGATTGATTAAAGACTCATTGCTCTGATCCAGCGCTTCTTCCGTTGCGCTGATGGACGGTGTGGCAATCAGGGCGCGGTAGATCTCGATAAATGGCGGTAAGTTCATTTTCATTGTTGACACACCTTAGGTCGTGATAGTATCAATATTCATGCAATAAATGTGAATAAAAATACATTAACGTTGAGCATAAAGGAACCCGATGTTGAATACGCTGATTGTAGGCGCTAGCGGTTATGCGGGCGCAGAGCTTGTAAGCTACGTGAATCGCCATCCACATATGACCATAACCGCTTTGACCGTGTCAGCGCAAAGCAATGATGCAGGAAAGTTAATTTCCGATTTGCATCCGTGGCTTAAGGGCATTGTCGATCTGCCGCTGCAGCCCATGTCTGACATCAGCGAGTTTACCGACGGCGTCGACGTGGTGTTTTTAGCCACCGCGCACGAGGTCAGCCACGACCTGGCGCCGCAGTTCCTGGCGGCCGGCTGCGTGGTCTTCGACCTCTCCGGCGCGTTCCGCGTTAACGACGGCGCGTTTTACGAAAAATATTACGGCTTCACTCATCAGCACCCGGATCTGCTTGAAAAAGCGGTGTACGGCCTGGCGGAGTGGAGCGCGGATAAACTGAAAGAAGCGGACCTGATTGCCGTGCCGGGCTGCTACCCGACGGCGGCGCAGCTTTCCCTGAAGCCGCTGATCGACGCAGGGCTACTGGATCTGAGCCAGTGGCCGGTGATCAACGCCACCAGCGGCGTGAGCGGAGCAGGGCGCAAGGCCGCTATCTCCAACAGCTTCTGCGAAGTGAGCCTTCAGCCGTATGGCGTGTTTAACCACCGTCATCACCCTGAAATCACGACGCATCTGGGTGCCGAGGTGATTTTCACCCCGCACCTGGGCAGCTTCCCGCGTGGGATCCTCGAAACTATTACCTGCCGCCTGAAGCCTGGCGTGACCAAAGAGCAGGTGAACGAGGTCTTCACCCAGGCGTATGCGGATAAACCGCTGGTGCGCCTGTATGACAAAGGCGTACCGGCGCTGAAAAACGTGGTTGGCCTGCCGTTCTGCGATATCGGCTTTGCCGTGCAGGGCGAGCATCTGATTGTGGTCGCCGCAGAAGATAACTTACTCAAAGGCGCTGCCGCACAGGCAATGCAGTGTGCAAATATTCGTTTCGGTTTCCCGGAAACGCAGGCTCTTATTTAAGGTGTGATGATGAACCCATTAATTATCAAACTCGGTGGTGTACTGCTGGACAGCGAAGAAGCGCTGGAGCGTCTGTTTACCGCGCTGGTGAACTATCGCGAATCACACCAGCGTCCGCTGGTGATTGTGCACGGCGGCGGCTGCGTAGTGGATGAGCTGATGAAAGGGCTCAACCTGCCGGTGAAAAAGAAGAACGGCCTGCGCGTCACGCCTGCTGACCAGATTGACATCATCACCGGCGCGCTGGCGGGTACGGCGAACAAAACGCTGCTGGCGTGGGCGAAGAAACACCACATCGCGTCCGTGGGCCTCTATCTGGGCGATGGCGACAGCGTAAAAGTGACCCAGCTCGATGAAGAGCTCGGCCACGTTGGACTGGCACAGCCAGGTTCGCCTAAGCTGATTAACACGCTGCTGGAAGGTGGTTTCCTGCCGGTGGTGAGCTCTATCGGAGTGACCGAAGAGGGCGCGCTGATGAACGTCAACGCTGACCAGGCGGCGACGGCACTGGCGGCAACGCTGGGTGCGGATCTGATCCTGCTCTCCGACGTGAGCGGCATTCTGGACGGTAAAGGCCAGCGCATTGCGGAAATGACGGCTGAGAAAGCCGAGCAGCTGATTGCTCAGGGCATTATTACCGACGGTATGATCGTCAAAGTGAACGCCGCGCTGGATGCCGCACGCACGCTGGGCCGTCCGGTGGATATCGCCTCCTGGCGTCACGCGGAGCAGCTCCCGGCACTGTTTAACGGCACGCCGATTGGCACGCGTATTTTAGCGTAATCGATTTAATGTTTTGTAGGCCGGGTAAGCGTAGCGCCACCCGGCGGAACTAACGAATAAAGGAAGCATGTTATGGCACTTTGGGGTGGGCGTTTTACACAGGCAGCGGATCAGCGGTTCAAACAGTTCAACGACTCTTTGCGCTTCGACTACCGCCTGGCCGAACAGGATATTGTCGGCTCTGTGGCCTGGTCCAAAGCGCTGGTGACGGTGGGCGTACTGACCGCAGACGAACAATTACAGCTGGAGGAAGCGCTGAACAATCTGCTGGAAGAGGTGCGTCTTAACCCGCAGCAGATCCTCGAAAGCGATGCTGAAGATATTCACAGCTGGGTGGAAGGCAAGCTTATCGACAAAGTCGGTCAGCTGGGTAAAAAGCTGCACACCGGGCGCAGCCGTAACGACCAGGTCGCCACCGACCTGAAGCTGTGGTGTAAAGACACCGTCGGCGAACTGCTGGCGGCCAACCGTCAGCTGCAGAGCGCGCTGGTGGAAACCGCGCAAAACAACCAGGACGCGGTGATGCCGGGTTATACCCACCTGCAGCGCGCGCAGCCGGTGACCTTTGCGCACTGGTGTCTGGCCTACGTTGAGATGCTGGCGCGCGATGAAAGCCGTCTGCAGGATACCCTGAAGCGTCTGGACGTCAGCCCGCTGGGCAGCGGCGCGCTGGCCGGTACGGCGTATGAAATCGACCGCGAACAGCTGGCAGGCTGGCTGGGCTTTGCCTCCGCCACCCGTAACAGCCTGGACAGCGTCTCTGACCGCGACCACGTGCTGGAGCTGCTTTCGAATGCGTCTATCGGGATGGTGCACCTGTCGCGTTTTGCCGAAGACCTGATCTTCTTTAACTCTGGTGAAGCGGGCTTTGTCGAGCTGTCCGACCGCGTGACCTCAGGCTCATCCCTGATGCCGCAGAAGAAAAACCCGGACGCGCTCGAGCTGATCCGCGGCAAATGTGGCCGCGTGCAGGGCGCGCTGACCGGCATGATGATGACCCTGAAAGGGCTGCCGCTGGCGTACAACAAAGACATGCAGGAAGACAAAGAAGGGCTGTTCGACGCGCTCGACACCTGGCTGGACTGTCTGCATATGGGCGCGCTGGTGCTGGACGGCATTCAGGTGAAACGTCCGCGCTGTCAGGAAGCGGCACAGCAGGGCTATGCGAACTCTACCGAACTGGCGGATTATCTGGTGGCGAAGGGCGTACCGTTCCGTGAAGCGCACCATATTGTGGGTGAAGCGGTAGTGGAAGCCATTCGTCAGGGTAAACCGCTGGAAGATCTGTCGCTGGCCGACCTGCAGAAGTTCAGCGCGGTTATCGGGGATGATGTGTATCCGATTCTGGCGCTGCAGTCTTGCCTGGATAAGCGTGCTGCAAAAGGCGGCGTGTCGCCGAAGCAGGTGGCGCAGGCGATTGCGGATGCGAAAAACCGGTTGGTTTGATTTGTGCGGGCTGGTGCCCTCACCCCGGCCCTCTCCCACGGGGAGAGGGAGCAAAACGGAGCCTGGCTTAGCGCTGGGCTTTTTTACGCAAAAAAAATGCGGACCACGGGGTCCGCAAAAGTTCACGTTGGCTTTAGTTGTTCGAGTTTTGAGAGAAACTCGCTGACGGTGCAGGGACGTCAAGGGTCAAACACGTGCCGCCTCGTCTATGTGGTGTATTATTCAACAGAATGCTTGATAGGGATAATCGTTCGTTGCTATGCTATCTATCGCCATGAACTATCGTGGCGACGGAGGATGAATAATGAATATTCGTGATCTTGAATACCTGGTAGCGTTAGCCGAGCATCGTCACTTTCGCCGCGCGGCAGATTCCTGCCACGTCAGCCAGCCCACGCTGAGCGGTCAGATCCGCAAGCTGGAAGACGAGCTGGGCGTGATGCTGCTGGAGCGCACCAGTCGTAAGGTTCTGTTCACACAGGCAGGTCTTCTGCTGGTGGATCAGGCGCGTACCGTGCTGCGCGAGGTCAAAGTGCTCAAGGAAATGGCAAGCCAGCAGGGGGAAGCGATGTCCGGCCCGCTGCATATTGGCCTGATCCCAACCGTTGGCCCGTACCTGTTGCCGCACATCATTCCGATGCTGCACCAGACGTTCCCGAAACTCGAAATGTACCTGCATGAAGCGCAAACCCATCAGCTGCTGGCGCAGTTAGATAGCGGCAAGCTCGACTGCGCCATTCTGGCGCTGGTGAAAGAGAGCGAAGCGTTTATTGAAGTGCCGCTGTTCGACGAGCCTATGATGCTGGCGATCTATGAAGATCACCCGTGGGCGAACCGCGATCGCGTGCCGATGGCCGATCTGGCCGGTGAAAAGCTGCTGATGCTGGAAGACGGCCACTGCCTGCGCGATCAGGCGATGGGCTTCTGCTTCGAAGCGGGTGCGGATGAGGATACCCATTTCCGCGCAACCAGCCTGGAAACGCTGCGTAATATGGTTGCGGCGGGAAGCGGCATCACGCTGCTGCCTGCGCTGGCCGTACCGCGCGAGCGTAAGCGTGATGGCGTGGTCTATCTGCCGTGCATCAAGCCGGAGCCGCGTCGCACTATCGGCCTGGTGTATCGTCCGGGTTCACCGCTGCGCAGCCGCTATGAGCAGCTGGCAGAGGCCATCCGTGGTTCTATGGATGGCCATTTCGACAGCGCGTTAAAACAGGCGGTTCAGGCCGTTTAGTGCCGCGACCCGATAGGCTTCCGCCATGGTCGGGTAGTTAAAGGTGGTGTTAACGAAGTACTCAATGGTGTTACCACCACCTTTCTGCTCCATTATCGCCTGGCCGATATGAATGATTTCCGCGGCGCGTTCACCAAAGCAGTGAATGCCGAGGATCTCTTTCGTCTCGCGGTGGAACAGGATCTTCAGCGTCCCCACGCTCATCCCCACGATTTGCGCCCGCGCCAGATGTTTAAACTGCGCGCGACCCACCTCGTAAGGCACCTTCATTGACGTCAGCTGCTGCTCGGTTTTGCCGACTGAACTGATTTCCGGGATGGTATAGATGCCCGTCGGAATATCTTCGATCAGATGCGCCGTCGCTTCGCCTTTTACCAGCGCCTGTGCGGCAATACGTCCCTGGTCGTAAGCGGCTGATGCCAGGCTTGGGTAACCAATCACGTCGCCGACCGCGTAAACGTGCGGCAGGGCGGTCTGATACATGCTGTTGACCTTCAGCTGACCGCGGCTGTCGGTTTCAAGCCCGATATTTTCCAGCTGCAGTGAGTCGGTGTTGCCGGTACGGCCGTTGGCGTACAGCAGGCAGTCGGCTTTCAGCTTTTTACCGGACTTCAGGTGCATGATCACCCCGTCGTCACAGCCTTCGATTTTCTCGTACTCTTCGTTGTGGCGAATGACCACGCCGCTGTTCCAGAAGTGGTAGGAGAGCGAATCTGACATCTCCTGATCGAGGAACGCCAGCAGGCGGTCGCGGGTGTTGATCAGGTCAACTTTGACGTCCATTCCGCGGAAGATCGACGCATATTCGCAGCCAATGACCCCTGCGCCATAGATAATGACGTGGCGGGGTTCATGGTGCAGGCTCAGAATCGAGTCGCTGTCGTAGACGCGCGGGTGCGAGAAGTCCACGTCGGCGGGATGGTACGGGCGTGAACCGCAGGCAATCACAAATTTTTCAGCCGTGATGGTTTCGACCGAACCGTCGTGGCATTCGAGTGCCAGGGTGTGTTCATCCACAAAATGCGCGTTGCCCTGTAAAATTTCACAGTGGTTACGCTCATAAAACCCCTGACGCATGCGTGTCTGCTGGTTAATAACGGTATCCGCGTGATTCAGGATGTCAGCAAAAGATGAACGAAGAAGTCGGGAGTGGTCGCTGTAGAGAGGGTTCTGGTTAAATTCGATAATGCGGCTAACGGCGTGGCGGAGGGCTTTCGAAGGGATGGTGCCCCAGTGGGTGCAACCGCCGCCGACATTATGGTAGCGCTCGATGACCGCTACTCTGGCTCCCTGTTTCACCAGACCCATAGCAGCACCTTCGCCGCCGGGGCCGGAACCAATAACTATTGCGTCGTAATCGTAGGAATGTGGCATGGCAAGGCTTACCTGTTCTTATACATAAAAGCAACAGAATCATAACATCATTGCCAGAGTAACCCAATTATCGTTGTGCTTTTTTCCGGCAGTGGAGCACAAACCGCACGTAAACAATCATTCACAAAGCCAGGCAAACAGATTAATTTTATTCTCTGGTATAGTGCCATCAGGCCTTTGGAAGGATTCAACTATCGTGATGGGCGTAAGAGCACAACAAAAAGAGAAAACCCGGCGTTCGCTGGTGGAAGCCGCATTCAGTCAACTGAGTGCTGAGCGGAGTTTTGCCAGTTTGAGCCTGCGCGAAGTCGCACGCGAGGCCGGGATTGCGCCAACGTCCTTCTATCGTCACTTCCGTGATGTGGATGAACTGGGCCTGACCATGGTCGACGAGAGCGGCCTGATGCTGCGCCAGTTGATGCGCCAGGCGCGTCAGCGTATCGCCAAAGGGGGCAGCGTGATCCGCACCTCCGTATCAACCTTTATGGAATTTATCGGCAATAACCCCAACGCGTTTCGTCTTCTTCTGCGCGAGCGTTCGGGCACATCGGCGGCGTTTCGTGCCGCCGTCGCGCGTGAAATTCAGCACTTCATCGCGGAACTTGCCGACTATCTTGAACTCGAAAACCATATGCCGCGTGCGTTTACTGAAGCACAGGCTGAGGCGATGGTGACGATTGTTTTCAGCGCGGGTGCCGAAGCGCTGGATGTCAGCATTGAACAACGCAAGCAGCTCGAAGAGCGACTGGTATTGCAGCTCAGGATGATCTCCAAAGGCGCGTACTACTGGTATCGCCGTGAACAAGAGAAACTGGCACATCAAACCGAAGAGTGAAGGTGAGTAATGAAACAGTCAGGTCAGGATAAAGGGACGCTGTTGCTGGCATTGATCGCTGGCTTATCCATTAATGGTACGTTTGCCGCTATTTTTAGCTCAATCGTGCCGTTTTCGATTTTCCCGCTTATTGCGCTGGTGCTGACGGTTTACTGCCTGCATCAACGTTACCTGAACCGCACCATGCCGGTGGGGTTACCGGGGCTGGCAGCTGCCTGCTTTATTCTGGGCGTATTGCTGTATAGCACCGTGGTTCGCGCGGAATATCCGGATATCGGCTCTAACTTCTTCCCTGCGGTACTGTCTGTGGCGCTGGTGTTCTGGATTGGCTCGCGCATGCGTAGCCGTAAGAGCCAGTTACCAGAGTAAAGGGTTTTGTCATTGTAGGCCGGATAAGCGAAGCGCCATCCGGCTTTTTTGGCAGGTGGCGCTTCGCTTACCTGCCCTACAAGGCCCACATTACTTCGCCGTGAGCAGTACGCCGCACTCCATATGATGCGTATACGGGAACTGATCGAACAGCGCCAGACGTTCAACCTTGTGCGTCTGGCTCAGTGTTTCGAGGTTCTTGCACAGCGTCTCCGGGTTACAGGAGATGTACAAAATGCGCGGGTACGCCTGCACCATCTTCTCGGTTTCGCTGTCCAGGCCACTGCGCGGCGGGTCGACAAAAATCGTCTCACACTGGTAGCTCTTCAGATCGATTCCTTCCAGGCGGTTAAACTGGCGTACGCCGTTCATGGCCTGCGTGAACTCTTCTGCGGCCATACGAACGATCTGCACGTTGTCGATATGGTTGGCGGCAATGTTGTACTGCGCGGCGGCCACCGACGGCTTGGCGATTTCCGTTGCCAGCACGCGATCGAAGTTACGCGCCAGCGCCAGCGAGAAGTTGCCGTTACCGCAGTAGAGCTCAAGCAGATCGCCCGTTGACCCTTCCGTCGCCTTCAGCGCCCACTCCAGCATCTGCACGTTCATCGCAGCGTTCGGCTGGGTGAAGCTGTTCTCGACCTGACGATACACCATCTCTTTACCTGCCACCGGCAGGCGCTCGTCGATGTAGTCCTGATCCAGCATGATTTTGGTTTTGGTCGCCCGGCCAATCAGGTGAACGTTGATGTTCTGCGCACGTAGCCCATCGCGCAGCGCTTCCGCCTGCTCGCGCCACTCATCGTTCAAGGCTTTGTGATACAGCAGAGAGACAATCGCCTGATTGCTTTGCGTGGTCAGGTAGTCAATCTGGAACAGCTTGTTACGCAGTACCGGATTGTTGCGCACGCCGTCCATTATCAGCGTCATTAATTGGTTAATGAGCTCGCTCGCCGCCGGAAAGCTGTCCACGCGGATACGGGACTTCGTCTGCTGATCGAAAATGATGTGGTACAGGTCGTCGCCGTCGTGCCAGATGCGGAACTCGGCGCGCATGCGGTAGTGGCTGACAGGAGAGCGGAACACCTCGGGAACGGGCGCGTTGAAAGGCGTCATCATACTTTGCAGGCGGACGACTTTCTCTGCCAGCTGCGCGTCGTACTGTTCTGTCGGGAGGTGTTCTGGGGTCATGATGCGTCCTGAGTGATAAAGAATTACGCGGGGATTGTAGGCATTGTTCAGGGGATGTCCAGATTTAATGGCCAATAGCTGTCTGGACATCTATACGTGTCTAATTGTAGCATTCTGTTTCCGGTCTCCTGAGAGTGAAAAGGGAATCCAGTGTAAATCTGGAGCTGACGCGCAGCGGTAAAGTCTGGCGGGATGAGCGTTGTAGACACTGTGAAAATGGGAAGTCTTCATCCTTATATGCCACCTAGCCCGAAGACCTGCCGGGATCACGTCGCATTTGGTTTCATCATCGCGTGCTATCGATGAGGCCTGCGGCATCCTTCTTATATTGTGGATGCTTTAACAATGATTAAAAAAGTATCGCTGTTGACGGCGTTGTCCGTCACGGCATTTTCGGGCTGGGCGCAGGATAGCGCCGACTCGTTGGTGGTGACGGCAAATCGTTTTGAACAACCGGCAAAAACTGTTCTGGCGCCGACGTCCGTCGTAACGCGTGAAGATATTGAACGCTGGCAGGCAAAGAGCGTGGTGGAAATCATGTCGCGTCTGCCTGGCGTGGATATCGCGCAAAGCGGTGGAATGGGCTCGAACTCTTCAACTTTTATTCGCGGAACGGAATCTCGCCATGTGCTGGTGCTGATTGACGGTATTCCTTTGAATAACGCCGGGATCAGCAACGTTCCCGATCTGAGCCAAATCCCGACCTCGCTGATTCAGCGTATTGAGTACATCCGTGGCCCGCGTTCGGCCCTGTATGGCTCCGACGCGATTGGTGGCGTGATTAACATCATCACCGGACGTGACAAGCCGGGTGCAGAGATCTCAGCGGGTGTCGGCTCTAAGGGTTATCAGACCTATGACGGCGCTTTCCAGCAGGTATTGGATAAAACCAAAATCACCATGGCGGGTAACTACACCTATACCCGTGGTTTTGACATCGCCGCAAAAGATGCGCCGCGCCAGCCTGACCGCGATGGCTTTATGAGTAAATCGCTGTACGGCTCCGTGGAACAGCAGATTACCGACAGCGTGAGCGGCTTCTTCCGTGGCTTTGGTTACGACAACCGCACCGCGTATGACGGTTACGATCACTACGACGCCAACTTTATGGTGGATGGACGACCTGATACTCGCCAGCTCTACAGCCAGAACTGGGATACCGGTCTGCGTTACAACCAGGGAATTTTCCAGTCACAGCTGGTGGCGGGTTACGGTCGCAGTAAAGATCAGAACTATGATCCGAAGAAAGGGCGTTACGCTGATTCCGCCACCATGGATGATGTGAAGCAGTACACCACCCAATGGCTCAACACTGTGGAAGTCGGTCACGGCAACATTGGTGCAGGTCTGGACTGGCAAAAGCAGAAGACGCAGGCCGGAACGGGCTACCTGGATAAAGGCTACGAGCAACGCAATACCGGTGTGTTTGTTTCGGCGATGCAGCAGTTCAGCAGCGTGACGCTGGAGGCGGCGGCGCGTAATGACGACAACTCCAACTTTGGTAACCATGGAACATGGCAAACCAGCGCCGCGTGGGAGTTTGTGGATGGCTATCGCGTGATTGCCTCCTACGGTACCGCTTTTAAAGCACCGACCATGAGCCAGATCCACAGCGCTTCTTACGGCAATCCGGATCTTAAACCGGAGGAGAGTAAGCAGTGGGAAGGGGGCTTTGAAGGCCTGACGGGACCGGTCAACTGGCGTATCACCGGTTATCGCAATGATATCGATAATCTTATTAGCAGCGATCCGCATACGTATCGTTACTACAACGTTGACGAAGCACGTATTAAAGGTGTGGAAGCGACGGCACAGTTCGATACTGGCCCGGTCGGACATCAGATTTCCTATGATTATGTCGACCCGCGTAATGCAAAAACCAATGAAGTACTGGCCCGCCGTTCTAAGCAGCAGGTTAAGTACCAGCTTGACTGGCAGGTATGGGATCTCGACTGGAACCTTGCCTACCGTTATCTGGGCACACGCTATGATGTCGCGATTGATCCAGACACCTATTCGTCAGAACGCGTGAAAATGGGCGGTGTCAGTCTCTGGGATGTCGCAGTTTCGTATCCTGTCACCTCACATCTCACAGTTCGTGGTAAAATAGCCAACCTGTTCGATAAAGATTACGAGACAGTTTATGGCTACCAAACTGCAGGACGGGAATACACCTTGTCTGGCAGCTACACCTTCTAATCCGCGTCCCACCGTGCTGGTGTTTGATTCCGGCGTCGGTGGGCTTTCGGTCTATGATGAGATTCGGCATCTTCTGCCGGATCTCCATTACATCTATGCCTTCGATAACGTCGCTTTCCCGTATGGGGAAAAGAGCGAAGATTTTATTGTTGAGCGCGTGGTTGAAATCGTCACTGCGGTACAAAAGCGCTATCCCCTTGCGCTGGCCGTCATCGCCTGTAATACGGCGAGCACCGTTTCTCTTCCCGCCCTGCGTGAAAAATTCCCGTTCCCGGTTGTGGGCGTCGTTCCTGCAATAAAGCCTGCCGCGCGTCTGACGGCGAACGGCATTGTGGGTTTGCTGGCAACGCGAGGTACGGTAAAGCGTCCTTATACCCGCGAGCTGATCGACCGTTTTGCCAACGAATGCCAGATTGCGATGCTGGGTTCGGCTGAGCTGGTGGAGATGGCTGAAGCGAAGCTGCATGGAAAGGCGGTATCACTCGACGAGCTCCGTCGTATTCTTCGTCCGTGGCTGCGGATGCCCGAACCCCCGGATACCGTTGTGCTGGGCTGCACCCACTTCCCGCTATTACAGGAAGAGCTGTTAGAGGTGTTACCGGAAGGAACGCGCCTGGTGGATTCCGGTGCGGCTATCGCCCGTCGTACGGCCTGGCTGCTGGAGCACGAAGCACCCGATGCGAAATCTACCGATGCGAATATCGCGTTTTGTATGGCCATCACGAAAGAGACTGAGCAACTTTTACCCGTTTTACGCCGTTATGGCTTTGAAACGCTCGAAAAACTGTCGCTGTAGCACGGTTTTGAGCAAAAAAGAGACGGTTGAAAGTTTTTTTTAAAAGAGGGGTTGTCAACGTCTGAGAACTCCCTATAATGCGCCTCCACTGACACGGAACAACGGCTTACAGGCCGCCGGGTTAGCGGCGTTCAGAGATGAACGCCAGCAGAGAAAAGCGAAAATAATCACTTGACTCTGAATGAGGAAAACGTAATATACGGGACCTCGCAACGGTGAGCGAAAGCCGCGTTGCACTGCTCTTTAACAATTTATCAGACAATCTGTGTGGGCACTCAAAGTGACATGGATTCTTAATGTCTTCGGACAATAAATGAATACCAAGTCTCTGAGTGAACATACGTAATTCATTACGAAGTTTAATTCACGAGCATCAAACTTAAATTGAAGAGTTTGATCATGGCTCAGATTGAACGCTGGCGGCAGGCCTAACACATGCAAGTCGAGCGGTAGCACAGGGAGCTTGCTCTCCGGGTGACGAGCGGCGGACGGGTGAGTAATGTCTGGGAAACTGCCTGATGGAGGGGGATAACTACTGGAAACGGTAGCTAATACCGCATAATGTCGCAAGACCAAAGAGGGGGACCTTCGGGCCTCTTGCCATCAGATGTGCCCAGATGGGATTAGCTAGTAGGTGGGGTAACGGCTCACCTAGGCGACGATCCCTAGCTGGTCTGAGAGGATGACCAGCCACACTGGAACTGAGACACGGTCCAGACTCCTACGGGAGGCAGCAGTGGGGAATATTGCACAATGGGCGCAAGCCTGATGCAGCCATGCCGCGTGTATGAAGAAGGCCTTCGGGTTGTAAAGTACTTTCAGCGGGGAGGAAGGCGATAAGGTTAATAACCTTGTCGATTGACGTTACCCGCAGAAGAAGCACCGGCTAACTCCGTGCCAGCAGCCGCGGTAATACGGAGGGTGCAAGCGTTAATCGGAATTACTGGGCGTAAAGCGCACGCAGGCGGTCTGTCAAGTCGGATGTGAAATCCCCGGGCTCAACCTGGGAACTGCATTCGAAACTGGCAGGCTAGAGTCTTGTAGAGGGGGGTAGAATTCCAGGTGTAGCGGTGAAATGCGTAGAGATCTGGAGGAATACCGGTGGCGAAGGCGGCCCCCTGGACAAAGACTGACGCTCAGGTGCGAAAGCGTGGGGAGCAAACAGGATTAGATACCCTGGTAGTCCACGCCGTAAACGATGTCGACTTGGAGGTTGTGCCCTTGAGGCGTGGCTTCCGGAGCTAACGCGTTAAGTCGACCGCCTGGGGAGTACGGCCGCAAGGTTAAAACTCAAATGAATTGACGGGGGCCCGCACAAGCGGTGGAGCATGTGGTTTAATTCGATGCAACGCGAAGAACCTTACCTACTCTTGACATCCAGAGAACTTTCCAGAGATGGATTGGTGCCTTCGGGAACTCTGAGACAGGTGCTGCATGGCTGTCGTCAGCTCGTGTTGTGAAATGTTGGGTTAAGTCCCGCAACGAGCGCAACCCTTATCCTTTGTTGCCAGCGGTTCGGCCGGGAACTCAAAGGAGACTGCCAGTGATAAACTGGAGGAAGGTGGGGATGACGTCAAGTCATCATGGCCCTTACGAGTAGGGCTACACACGTGCTACAATGGCGCATACAAAGAGAAGCGACCTCGCGAGAGCAAGCGGACCTCATAAAGTGCGTCGTAGTCCGGATTGGAGTCTGCAACTCGACTCCATGAAGTCGGAATCGCTAGTAATCGTAGATCAGAATGCTACGGTGAATACGTTCCCGGGCCTTGTACACACCGCCCGTCACACCATGGGAGTGGGTTGCAAAAGAAGTAGGTAGCTTAACCTTCGGGAGGGCGCTTACCACTTTGTGATTCATGACTGGGGTGAAGTCGTAACAAGGTAACCGTAGGGGAACCTGCGGTTGGATCACCTCCTTACCTTAAAGAACCTGCCTTTGCAGTGCTCACACAGATTGTCTGATGAAAAACAGCAGTAAAAAACCTCTACAGGCTTGTAGCTCAGGTGGTTAGAGCGCACCCCTGATAAGGGTGAGGTCGGTGGTTCAAGTCCACTCAGGCCTACCAAATTTGCGAAGCAAATTTGAAGAGGTTAGCAAAACGATGGGGCTATAGCTCAGCTGGGAGAGCGCCTGCTTTGCACGCAGGAGGTCTGCGGTTCGATCCCGCATAGCTCCACCATCTTTTACTGCGAACACAAGAAAACTTCAGAGTGAACCTGAAAAGGTGCACTGCGAAGTTTTGCTCTTTAAAAATCTGGATCAAGCTGAAAATTGAAACGACACATCTTTAATGGTGTGTTCGAGTCTCTCAAATTTTCGCAATTTGATGATGAATCGAAAGAAACATCTTCGGGTTGTGAGGTTAAGCGACTAAGCGTACACGGTGGATGCCCTGGCAGTCAGAGGCGATGAAGGACGTGCTAATCTGCGAAAAGCGCCGGCGAGGTGATATGAACCTTTGACCCGGCGATGTCCGAATGGGGAAACCCAGTGTGTTCCGACACACTATCGTTAACTGAATACATAGGTTAACGAGGCGAACCGGGGGAACTGAAACATCTAAGTACCCCGAGGAAAAGAAATCAACCGAGATTCCCCCAGTAGCGGCGAGCGAACGGGGAGCAGCCCAGAGTCTGAATCAGCTTGTGTGTTAGTGGAAGCGTCTGGAAAGTCGCACGGTACAGGGTGACAGTCCCGTACACGAAAATGCACAGGTTGTGAACTCGAAGAGTAGGGCGGGACACGTGGTATCCTGTCTGAATATGGGGGGACCATCCTCCAAGGCTAAATACTCCTGACTGACCGATAGTGAACCAGTACCGTGAGGGAAAGGCGAAAAGAACCCCGGCGAGGGGAGTGAAAAAGAACCTGAAACCGTGTACGTACAAGCAGTGGGAGCACCTTCGTGGTGTGACTGCGTACCTTTTGTATAATGGGTCAGCGACTTATATTCTGTAGCAAGGTTAACCGTATAGGGGAGCCGAAGGGAAACCGAGTCTTAACTGGGCGTTAAGTTGCAGGGTATAGACCCGAAACCCGGTGATCTAGCCATGGGCAGGTTGAAGGTTGGGTAACACTAACTGGAGGACCGAACCGACTAATGTTGAAAAATTAGCGGATGACTTGTGGCTGGGGGTGAAAGGCCAATCAAACCGGGAGATAGCTGGTTCTCCCCGAAAGCTATTTAGGTAGCGCCTCGTGAACTCATCTTCGGGGGTAGAGCACTGTTTCGGCTAGGGGGCCATCCCGGCTTACCAACCCGATGCAAACTACGAATACCGAAGAATGTTATCACGGGAGACACACGGCGGGTGCTAACGTCCGTCGTGAAGAGGGAAACAACCCAGACCGCCAGCTAAGGTCCCAAAGTCATGGTTAAGTGGGAAACGATGTGGGAAGGCACAGACAGCCAGGATGTTGGCTTAGAAGCAGCCATCATTTAAAGAAAGCGTAATAGCTCACTGGTCGAGTCGGCCTGCGCGGAAGATGTAACGGGGCTAAACCATGCACCGAAGCTGCGGCAGCGACACTTAGGTGTTGTTGGGTAGGGGAGCGTTCTGTAAGCCGTTGAAGGTGTCCTGTGAGGGGTGCTGGAGGTATCAGAAGTGCGAATGCTGACATAAGTAACGATAATGCGGGTGAAAAGCCCGCACGCCGGAAGACCAAGGGTTCCTGTCCAACGTTAATCGGGGCAGGGTGAGTCGACCCCTAAGGCGAGGCCGAAAGGCGTAGTCGATGGGAAACAGGTTAATATTCCTGTACTTGGTGTTACTGCGAAGGGGGGACGGAGAAGGCTATGTTAGCCGGGCGACGGTTGTCCCGGTTTAAGCATGTAGGCGGAACGATTAGGTAAATCCGGTCGTTTATTAACGCTGAGGTGTGATGACGAGGCACTACGGTGCTGAAGTAACAAATGCCCTGCTTCCAGGAAAAGCCTCTAAGCATCAGGTAACATCAAATCGTACCCCAAACCGACACAGGTGGTCAGGTAGAGAATACCAAGGCGCTTGAGAGAACTCGGGTGAAGGAACTAGGCAAAATGGTGCCGTAACTTCGGGAGAAGGCACGCTGATATGTAGGTGAAGCCCCTGCGGGTGGAGCTGAAATCAGTCGAAGATACCAGCTGGCTGCAACTGTTTATTAAAAACACAGCACTGTGCAAACACGAAAGTGGACGTATACGGTGTGACGCCTGCCCGGTGCCGGAAGGTTAATTGATGGGGTTAGCGGTAACGCGAAGCTCTTGATCGAAGCCCCGGTAAACGGCGGCCGTAACTATAACGGTCCTAAGGTAGCGAAATTCCTTGTCGGGTAAGTTCCGACCTGCACGAATGGCGTAATGATGGCCAGGCTGTCTCCACCCGAGACTCAGTGAAATTGAACTCGCTGTGAAGATGCAGTGTACCCGCGGCAAGACGGAAAGACCCCGTGAACCTTTACTATAGCTTGACACTGAACACTGGTCCTTGATGTGTAGGATAGGTGGGAGGCTTTGAAGCGTGGACGCCAGTCTGCGTGGAGCCGCCCTTGAAATACCACCCTTTAATGGCTGGTGTTCTAACGTAGACCCGTAATCCGGGTTGCGGACAGTGTCTGGTGGGTAGTTTGACTGGGGCGGTCTCCTCCCAAAGAGTAACGGAGGAGCACGAAGGTTAGCTAATCCTGGTCGGACATCAGGAGGTTAGTGCAATGGCATAAGCTAGCTTGACTGCGAGAGTGACGGCTCGAGCAGGTGCGAAAGCAGGTCATAGTGATCCGGTGGTTCTGAATGGAAGGGCCATCGCTCAACGGATAAAAGGTACTCCGGGGATAACAGGCTGATACCGCCCAAGAGTTCATATCGACGGCGGTGTTTGGCACCTCGATGTCGGCTCATCACATCCTGGGGCTGAAGTAGGTCCCAAGGGTATGGCTGTTCGCCATTTAAAGTGGTACGCGAGCTGGGTTTAGAACGTCGTGAGACAGTTCGGTCCCTATCTGCCGTGGGCGCTGGAGAATTGAGGGGGGCTGCTCCTAGTACGAGAGGACCGGAGTGGACGCATCACTGGTGTTCGGGTTGTCATGCCAATGGCATTGCCCGGTAGCTAAATGCGGAAAAGATAAGTGCTGAAAGCATCTAAGCACGAAACTTGCCCCGAGATGAGTTCTCCCTGACTCCTTGAGAGTCCTGAAGGAACGTTGAAGACTACGACGTTGATAGGTCGGGTGTGTAAGCGCAGCGATGCGTTGAGCTAACCGATACTAATGAACCGTGAGGCTTAACCTTACAACGCCGAAGCTGTTTCGGCGAAGAGACGACACATTCAACTCAGCTTGATACAGATTTAACAGAATTTGCCTGGCGGCTTTAGCGCGGTGGTCCCACCTGACCCCATGCCGAACTCAGAAGTGAAACGCCGTAGCGCCGATGGTAGTGTGGGGTCTCCCCATGTGAGAGTAGGGAACTGCCAGGCATCAAATTAAGTAGTAAGCCGGTGCATAAATCCGGTGATTACAAGCAGTCTTCGGTGGAGCGGTAGTTCAGTCGGTTAGAATACCTGCCTGTCACGCAGGGGGTCGCGGGTTCGAGTCCCGTCCGTTCCGCCACTTATTAAGACATTAAGCCTGCCTTCCTGGCAGGCTTAATGGCAAAAAACTTTAGGGGCGTAGCTCAGTTGGTAGAGCACCGGTCTCCAAAACCGGGTGTCGCGAGTTCGAGTCTCTCCGCCCCTGCCATATAGAATCCTTTGCTTCGGCAAAGGATTTTTTTTGCCTGAAACACGGCAGAAAACACTCTTCTTAATTTTCAGCCAGCATTTCTGCTGGCTGATGTATCAATCCATTACGTTGATTTTTAACAGATCTTTTATCTGCGATTGCTTATCACTGTTTTGCAGCCAAATCGCATACAGCGGCCTGGTAAGCGTGGTGGAATCCATCACTGTGTGCAGCCCGGCTTTAGTGTCTGCCCAGCGAACGGGTAACCAGGTACAACCTTTCAGCAGGGACAGCTGCTGACAGGCGATCTCTGCAGAGCTGGTCGTTAACTGCGGAACATCATCAGGTGCAATCAATCCCGTCTCGTGCTGCTGAAAATCCGGCCCCCATTCCAGGCGCAAATAGGTCAGGTCTGCCTTCATCATCGAAGGTTCTGAGGCGTAAAGTGCCAGGCCAAACTGCCCCACAATCTGGCTGCTAAATTCGTCCATCTTGGGTGCTTCGGTGGTGATCAGAAGATCAAGCTGACGCTCATGAAGTTGCTTAACCAGCGACTGCCGTTGTGCAATCCTGGCCTCAAATTGCAGGTGCCCGTGTGAGTGATATAGCCGGGTAAGCCACTGACTTAGCATGCATTCCCACAGAGAAGCGCTGGCCCCTATCGAGAACTCATTATGCCTCGAAGTATGTGCCACCTCTTTACGTGCCGCCTGCCAGGTATTCATCAGCGTTTCTGCGTACGGCAGCAGTTTCTCGCCGGCAGGCGTTAAGCGAATATTGTTACGATGGCGGGTAAAAAGATTCACACCCAATTGATTTTCCAGCTGTCGAATACGAAAACTGACTGCTGACTGCGTCAGGTAAAGGGCTTCAGCTGCTCGCCCAAAGTGGCGTGTTCTGCTCACTTCAAGGAAAGTTTTAAGCAATTCCGTATCCACATCTTTCTCCGCAAAATTATTTGTCGTTATGATTTAAATGTTTTGTTTTACACTCTGTCAAGCGTAACTAATACTCCGCGCCATAAATAGCTCGGCCAAAGAATTAGGAGCGTGTAGGATGGCGGAAAGCTTTACGACGACTAATCGTTTTTTCGACAATAAACATTATCCGCGCGGGTTCTCTCGTCACGGCGATTTCACCATCAAAGAAGCTCAACTGCTTGAGCGCCATGGTTATGCCTTTAACGAGCTGGATCTTGGGAAGCGTGAACCTGCTACCGAAGACGAAAAACAGTTTGTTTCTGTTTGCCGTGGTGAGCGTGAGCCGGAGTCTGAAGCGGAACGTGTATGGATCAAGTACATGGCGCGCATTAAGCGTCCAAAGCGCTTCCATACGCTGTCTGGCGGCAAGCCGCAGATGGAAGGTGCAGAAGACTACACCGAGTCTGATGACTAGAATGAAGAGAAGGGGCTACGGCCCCTTTTTTATGCCAGCAATTTCTGCAAATGCAGCAGTAAACGATCGATAGCGCGGTAGCTCAGTGCCTCCTGCAAATGTTTCCTCTCAATGTCAGTGCATCCCTCCACGTCAGCAATGGTTCTGGCCACTTTCAACAAACGCTGCCACGCACGTATGGACAGCCCGAACCGCGTCAACGTCTCCTCCAGCCATCCCGCATCCTCGACGTTAAGAGAACAGAACTGTCGGATCCCGGCATTATCCAGCCGCGCATTCAGCCTGTTCTGACGAGCGTACTGCCGCGTCTGGGCTGCAATCACCCGCTCGCGTACATCCGCTGAGCTTTCACCCGTTATACCCGTTTGCCTGAGCAGACCCGGCGGGGGAAGGGGGATTTCGAGGGATAAATCGAAACGGTCGAGGAACGGGCCGGATAACTTACCCAGATAGCGTAACGTCTGCTCTGGCGTACAGCGGTTATGGTTGCCCTGGTAGTGACCCGTCGGGCTGGGATTCATCGCCGCGACCAGCTGAAACCGCGCGGGATAGCTTATTTTGGCTCGCGTACGTGAGATATGTATCTCGCCGGATTCAATGGGCTCCCTCAGTGCATCCAGCACGCGGCGCTCAAACTCCGGCAGCTCATCAAGAAACAGAATGCCATTGTGTGCCAGCGAGATCTCTCCCGGCCCGGGGATAGACCCTCCGCCGACCATTGCCGTCAGTGAAGCGCTATGATGCGGGGAACGAAAAGGACGACGGCGCCACTGTTTTTGCAACGACGTCGAACTGATAAGGCTGTATATGGCGGCACTTTCCAGCGCTTCATGATTATTGAGCGGTGGAAGCAACCCACTCAACCTGCTTGCCAGCATCGTTTTACCCGTACCCGGCGGACCAATTAACAGAAGATTGTGTCCACCTGCAGCCGTGATCTCCAGCGCCCGTTTCCCTTGCTCCTGTCCCATAATCTCGCTGAGATCCTCTGGAGCATCCGCTATAGCATCATCACACTCCTCCGGCTCGGACAGTTCATGTCGCCCTTCCAGCCAGGCACAAACTTCCTGTAAATGCCCCGCGATGAGGCACCCCTTCTCGGCGATAAGACTCACTTCTGATGCGTTTTCATTGGCGACAATGATTTGCCGCCCTGCACGTATGGCTTCCAGCGCTCCCGATATCGCCCCGGGAACGCCTCTTAACGCGCCTGTAAGCGCGAGTTCGCCAACGAACTCATACGAGCCTAGCCGTGTCGTATTAAGCTGCTCAGAAGCCGCGAGAAGGGCAATTGCGATAGGTAAATCGTATCGTCCCCCCTCTTTAGGCAGGTCGGCGGGAGCAAGGTTGATGGTGATCTTCTTCGCGGGGAAGGCATAACCGCTATTTATTATTGCGCTGCGTACGCGATCCCTGGCCTCCTTAACCGTCGTTTCAGGTAACCCGACAAGCGTGAGTCCGGGGAGTCCGTTACTCAAATGAACCTCGACGGAAATAAGCGGTGCCTTTACCCCGAGAGCCGCACGCGTATAAACAACTGACAGTGACATTTGCACTACCTCCTGGGGTAACTATGCCAGTGCCTGTTTTGTCTGTTTAGCGTCATTTTGCGAATTTACGCCGCCTGTTCAGAGATTTTAAGCGCACACTGAAACCATTGCATAACCGTGGAAGCCTCCTCGCAGAATGTAAAAAGACCCGTTTTGACGCTTAAAACCGCAGTAAAAAAATGAAAAATATTCATTTTCTATTTTCCTCATATAAAACAACGATTTTAAGAAATATGATTTGCTGGCTAATCAAATGAGCCATAAATAAATCTTGTGTTTGTTTTGAATTCTGTGATAACTCTTTAGGTATTCCTTCGAACAAGATGCAGAAAGAACTGAAAATGACAGCCCTTCTACGAGTGATTAGCCTGGTCGTGATTAGCGTGGTGGTGATTATTATCCCACCGTGCGGGGCTGCACTTGGACGAGGAAAGGCTTAGAAATCAAGCCTTAACGAACTAAGACCCCCGCACCGAAAGGTCCGGGGGTTTTTTTATGACTAAAAAACGTAAATGAGGAGCAGAGCATGACGGCTAGCACAAAATTCTGTTTCTCCCGATTTATGACGGGGAACTAACTATGAATGGGGCACAGTGGGTAGTACATGCGTTGCGCGCGCAGGGAGTCGAAACAGTATTCGGTTATCCGGGTGGCGCAATTATGCCGATTTACGATGCACTGTATGACGGCGGCGTGGAACATCTCTTGTGCCGACACGAGCAGGGTGCAGCGATGGCGGCCATTGGTTACGCCCGTGCCACGGGCAAAACCGGTGTCTGCATGGCCACTTCAGGCCCGGGCGCAACTAACCTCATCACCGGCCTGGCTGACGCGCTGCTGGATTCCGTTCCCGTTGTCGCCATCACCGGGCAGGTGGCGTCTCCGTTCATCGGTACCGATGCTTTCCAGGAAGTCGACGTCCTCGGTTTATCGCTGGCCTGCACCAAACACAGCTTCCTCGTTCAGTCTCTGGAAGAGCTGCCGCGCGTAATGGCAGAAGCGTTCGAAGTGGCAAGTTCCGGCCGTCCTGGTCCGGTTCTGGTCGATATCCCGAAAGATATCCAGGTGGCACTCGGCGATCTGGAACCGCACTTCTCTACCGTTGAAAGCGACGATGCGTTTCCGGATGCGGAAGTGGAAGAGGCCCGTCAGATGCTGGCGCAGGCGAAACAGCCGATGCTGTACGTCGGCGGTGGCGTCGGCATGGCGCAGGCCGTTCCAGCCCTGCGCGAATTTATCGCAACAACGCAGATGCCAGCGACCTGCACGCTGAAAGGTCTCGGTGCTGTCGATGCGGATTATCCATACTATCTGGGCATGCTGGGGATGCACGGCACCAAAGCGGCAAACCTGGCGGTGCAGGAGTGCGATCTGCTCATCGCCGTAGGTGCCCGTTTTGACGACCGCGTTACCGGCAAGCTGAATACCTTTGCGCCGAACGCCAAAGTCATCCATATGGATATCGACCCGGCGGAGATGAACAAGCTGCGTCAGGCGCACGTTGCGCTGCAGGGCGATCTCAACGCGCTGTTACCGGCATTGCAGCAGCCGCTGGATATCAACGCATGGCGTCAGCACACCGCAGACATGCGCGCCGAGCACGCCTGGCGTTACGACCACCCCGGCGAGGCCATCTACGCGCCGCTGCTGTTGAAGCAGTTGTCCGACCGTAAACCGACTGACAGTGTCGTCACTACCGACGTAGGCCAGCACCAGATGTGGTCCGCGCAGCACATGACCTACACCCGCCCGGAAAATTTCATCACCTCCAGCGGGTTAGGGACGATGGGCTTCGGTCTGCCAGCAGCCGTTGGCGCACAGGTTGCCCGCCCGAACGATACCGTTATCTGTATCTCCGGTGACGGCTCCTTCATGATGAACGTTCAGGAGCTGGGCACCGTTAAGCGTAAGCGGTTGCCGCTGAAAATCGTCTTGCTCGACAACCAGCGTTTAGGGATGGTTCGCCAGTGGCAGCAGCTGTTCTTCCAGGAGCGTTACAGCGAAACGACGCTCACCGACAACCCCGATTTCCTCACCCTGGCCAGCGCCTTCGGCATCCCTGGCCAGCACATCACCCGTAAAGATCAGGTTGAAGCGGCGCTCGACACCATGCTGAACAGCGATGGGCCTTACCTGCTTCATGTCTCAATCGACGAACTCGAGAACGTCTGGCCGTTGGTACCGCCTGGTGCCAGTAACTCACAAATGATGGAGAAATTATCATGATGCAGCATCAGGTCGCCGTACAGGCTCGCTTCAACCCGGAAACCTTAGAACGCGTTTTGCGTGTGGTGCGTCATCGTGGTTTTCAGATTTGCTCTATGAATATGGAGACGGCCACAGACGCTCAGAACATCAGTATCGAATTAACCGTTGCCAGCCCGCGGCCGGTCGACTTACTGTTTAGTCAGTTATCAAAGCTGGTAGACGTTGCCCATGTTGCCATCTGCCAGAGCACAACCACATCACAACAAATCCGCGCTTGAGCGTGACAGGACGAAAAAATGACGACAAAAAAAGCTGATTACATTTGGTTCAACGGTGAGATGGTTCGCTGGGAGGACGCGAAGGTCCACGTGATGTCCCACGCGCTGCACTACGGTACCTCCGTATTTGAAGGCATCCGCTGCTACGATTCTCACAAAGGGCCAGTGGTGTTCCGCCATCGCGAACACATGCAGCGTCTGCATGACTCAGCCAAAATTTATCGTTTTCCGGTTTCTCAAAGCGTCGACGAGCTGATGGAAGCCTGTCGCGACGTGATCCGTAAAAACAACCTGACCAGCGCCTATATTCGTCCGCTGGTGTTTGTGGGCGACGTCGGCATGGGCGTGAACCCGCCAGCCGGTTATAACACCGATGTGATCATTGCCGCGTTCCCATGGGGTGCCTACCTGGGTGCAGAAGCCCTGGAGCAGGGGATCGACGCAATGGTCTCTTCCTGGAACCGCGTGGCGCCAAACACCATCCCGACCGCCGCGAAAGCAGGCGGTAACTACCTTTCTTCCCTGCTGGTCGGTAGCGAAGCGCGCCGCCACGGCTATCAGGAAGGTATCGCCCTGGACGTGAACGGCTACATCTCTGAAGGCGCGGGCGAAAACCTGTTTGAAGTGAAAGACGGTATTCTGTTCACGCCGCCGTTTACCTCGTCCGCGCTGCCGGGCATCACCCGTGACGCCATCATCAAGCTGGCGAAAGATCTGGGTATCGAAGTGCGCGAGCAGGTGCTGTCCCGCGAATCCCTGTATCTGGCCGATGAAGTGTTCATGTCCGGTACCGCGGCTGAAATCACGCCGGTGCGCAGCGTAGACGGTATCCAGGTGGGCGAAGGCCGCTGTGGCCCGGTCACCAAACGCATTCAGCAAGCGTTCTTTGGCCTCTTCACCGGCGAGACAGAAGATAAATACGGCTGGTTGGATCAGGTTAATCACTAAGCATAAATTTGGGACGGCACGCACCGTCCCATTAAATAGTCAGACGGGAGTAAATAAAGCATGCCTAAGTATCGTTCAGCCACCACCACCCACGGCCGTAATATGGCGGGTGCCCGCGCACTGTGGCGCGCCACCGGAATGACCGACGCCGATTTCGGCAAGCCGATTATCGCCGTGGTGAACTCCTTCACCCAGTTCGTACCGGGCCACGTGCACCTGCGCGATCTCGGCAAACTGGTTGCCGAGCAAATCGAAGCCTCCGGCGGCGTGGCGAAAGAGTTCAACACCATTGCGGTGGATGACGGTATCGCGATGGGTCACGGGGGCATGCTCTATTCACTGCCGTCGCGCGAGCTGATCGCCGACTCGGTTGAGTACATGGTTAACGCCCACTGCGCCGATGCGATGGTCTGCATCTCCAACTGCGACAAAATCACCCCGGGGATGCTGATGGCCTCCCTGCGCCTGAATATTCCGGTGATCTTCGTCTCCGGCGGTCCAATGGAAGCGGGGAAAACCAAGCTCTCCGACAAAATCATCAAGCTCGACCTGGTTGATGCGATGATCCAGGGCGCGGACCCGAAAGTCTCTGACGAGCAGAGTGACCAGGTGGAACGCTCCGCGTGTCCGACCTGCGGCTCCTGTTCCGGGATGTTCACGGCGAACTCCATGAACTGCCTGACCGAAGCGCTGGGCCTTTCTCAGCCGGGTAACGGCTCGCTACTGGCGACCCACGCCGATCGTAAGCAACTGTTCCTCAATGCCGGTAAGCGCATCGTTGAGCTGACCAAACGCTACTACGAGCAGGACGACGCCAGCGCGCTGCCGCGCAACATCGCCAGCAAGGCCGCGTTCGAAAACGCCATGACGCTGGATATCGCCATGGGCGGCTCCACCAACACCGTTCTGCACCTGCTGGCCGCCGCGCAGGAAGCCGAAATCGACTTCACCATGAACGACATCGACAAGCTGTCCCGCAAGGTGCCGCAGCTGTGTAAGGTCGCACCGAGTACCCAGAAATATCATATGGAAGACGTACACCGCGCGGGCGGCGTGCTGGGCATTCTGGGCGAGCTGGATCGCGCCGGGCTGCTGAACCGTGACGTGAAAAACGTGCTTGGCCTGACGCTGCCTGAGTCGCTGGACCAGTACGACGTGATGCTGACCAAAGACGACGCGGTGAAAAAAATGTTCCGCGCCGGCCCTGCCGGTATTCGTACCACCCAGGCGTTCTCGCAGGACTGTCGCTGGGATACCCTGGACGATGACCGCGCCGAAGGCTGCATCCGCTCGCTGGAACACGCCTACAGCAAAGACGGCGGTCTGGCCGTGCTGTACGGTAACTTTGCGGAAAACGGCTGCATCGTGAAAACCGCAGGCGTGGATGACAGCATCCTGAAATTCACCGGTCCGGCGAAGGTATACGAAAGCCAGGATGAAGCGGTAGACGCGATCCTCGGCGGTAAAGTGGTAGAAGGCGACGTGGTTGTCATTCGCTACGAAGGGCCGAAAGGCGGTCCGGGCATGCAGGAGATGCTCTACCCAACCACCTTCCTGAAATCTATGGGACTCGGTAAGGCCTGCGCGCTGATCACCGACGGACGTTTCTCCGGCGGCACCTCCGGCCTCTCTATCGGCCACGTTTCGCCGGAAGCGGCAAGCGGCGGCAACATTGCCATCATCGAAGACGGCGACCTGATCGAAATCGACATTCCGAATCGCGGCATTCAGCTCAAGCTGAGCGACCAGGAGATTGCGGCCCGTCGTGAAGCGCAGGAAGCCCGCGGCGACAAAGCCTGGACGCCGAAAGATCGCCAGCGTGAAGTCTCCTTCGCCCTGCGCGCCTATGCGAGCCTTGCCACCAGTGCAGATAAAGGCGCGGTGCGCGATAAATCTAAACTTGGGGGCTAATGATGGCCGAGTCACAACCCTTATCCGCCGCCCCCGAGGGGGCGGAATACCTGAGAGCGGTGCTGCGCGCACCGGTCTATGAAGCCGTGCAGGTTACGCCCCTGCAAAAAATGGAAAAACTCTCTTCGCGCCTCGACAACGTCATTCTGGTCAAGCGCGAAGACCGTCAGCCGGTGCACAGCTTCAAGCTGCGCGGCGCTTACGCGATGATGGCCGGGCTGACCGACGAGCAAAAAGCGCGCGGCGTGATTACCGCGTCGGCGGGCAACCATGCCCAGGGCGTGGCGTTCTCGTCTGCCCGTCTGGGGTTGAAAGCGCTGATCGTGATGCCGGTCGCTACCGCAGACATCAAAGTCGATGCGGTGCGCGGCTTCGGCGGCGAAGTGCTGCTCCATGGGGCTAACTTCGACGAAGCAAAAGCCAAAGCGATCGAGCTGGCGCAGCAGCAGGGTTTCACCTGGGTGCCGCCGTTTGATCACCCAATGGTGATTGCCGGGCAGGGCACGCTGGCGCTTGAACTGCTGCAGCAGGATGCCCATCTCGACCGCGTGTTTGTGCCGGTCGGCGGCGGCGGCCTGGCTGCAGGCGTGGCGGTGCTGATCAAACAGCTGATGCCGCAGATTAAAGTCATCGCCGTTGAAGCGGAAGACTCTGCCTGCCTGAAAGCGGCGCTGGATGCGGGTCATCCGGTAGATCTGCCGCGCGTCGGGCTGTTTGCCGAGGGCGTGGCGGTGAAGCGCATTGGAGATGAAACCTTCCGCCTGTGCCAGGAATATCTCGACGATATCGTCACCGTAGACAGCGACGCTATCTGCGCGGCGATGAAAGATCTGTTCGAGGATGTGCGTGCGGTGGCGGAACCTTCCGGCGCGCTGGCGCTGGCGGGGATGAAAAAATACATCGCGCAGCACAACATTCGCGGCGAGCGGCTGGCGCACGTGCTGTCTGGTGCCAACGTAAACTTCCACGGTCTGCGCTACGTTTCCGAGCGCTGCGAGCTGGGGGAACAGCGGGAAGCGCTGCTGGCGGTGACCATTCCGGAAGAGAAGGGCAGCTTCCTGAAATTCTGTCAGCTGCTGGGCGGTCGTTCGGTGACGGAGTTTAACTACCGTTTTGCCGATGCCAAAGACGCCTGTATTTTTGTCGGCGTGCGTCTGAGCCGCGGCGTGGAGGAGCGCAAAGAGATCCTCAGCCTGCTGCATGAGGGCGGCTACAGCGTGGTCGATCTCTCTGACGACGAGATGGCGAAGCTGCACGTGCGCTACATGGTCGGCGGGCGTCCATCGAAGCCGCTCCGGGAACGTCTGTTCAGCTTCGAGTTCCCGGAATCGCCGGGCGCGCTGCTCAAGTTCCTGCACACGCTGGGCACGCACTGGAATATCTCTCTGTTCCACTACCGCAGCCACGGCACCGACTACGGCCGCGTGCTGGCGGCGTTTGAACTGGGCGAGCACGAGCCGGATTTCGAAACGCGGCTGAACGAGCTTGGCTATGAGTGTCACGACGAAACCCATAACCCGGCGTTCAGGTTCTTCCTTGCGGGCTAGGGTGCTCGGGAAAATGCCTGATGGCGCTGCGCTTATCAGGCCTACGTTCTTTCGAGCCGTAGGCCGGATAAGGCGCTCGCGCCGCCATCCGGCTAGTGGTTGGGCAGAATATTCCAGAACGCATCAATAAGCGGCTCATGCAGCCGCTTTTTTTGTGCGCACACGCCAAGCTCAAACGGCGTCTTCTCGTCGCTGCGCTCCAGAATCATCACGCGATTGCGCACCGGTTCCGGGCTGTTCTCCAGCACCACTTCCGGCAGCAGCGCCACGCCGCAGCCCAGCGCTACCATCGACACCATCGCCTCATGGCCGCTGACCGTGGCGTAAATCGACGGGTTGCTGATCTTCTGACGGCGGAACCACAGCTCAATGCGGCGGCGCACCGGTCCCTGATCGGCCATGATAAACGGCACCGTGGACCAGTCCGGTTTTTCCACCGATACCTGATTACGCACCGGGCAGGGCAGCGCCGGGGCAATCAGTACAACCGCCAGATTCTCCAGCATGGAGAATGCCACCGCGCCCGGCAGGGTTTCAGGTTTCCCGGCAATGGCGAGATCTGCTTCACCCGTCACCACTTTTTCCATTGCGTCGGATGCGTCGCCGGTCGTGAGCTTAATTTCAACCGACGGATGCGCCGCGCGGAAGCGGTCCAGAATGGGCGGCAGATGGCTATAGGCGGCGGTCACGGAGCAGAAAATATGCAGCTCGCCGGAAAGTGACGGCCCCTGCTGGTCAATCGAATGCCGCAGCTGCTGGTACTGCAACAGCGTCTGCTGAGCAAAAATGCGCAGTTCTTCACCTGCTTCCGTGAGGGTGACGGTGCGGTTGTCGCGCACGAACAGCGGCTGGCCGAGGTCTTCCTCAAGGCGCTGGATCTGGCGTGAAAGCGTGGAGGGGCTAACGTGCATCGCCCGGGCGCTGCGGCCAAAATGGCGGCTTTCCGCCAGGTGCAGGAACATTTTCAGATCGCGTAAATCCACCGATTCCACTCCCTCTTTTTATATTGCAAAAATTGCAACGTGATGTTGTGAATATATCAATTTCCGCAATAAATTTCCTGTTGTAATGTGGGTACATTCTCGCTGAAACGCGAACCGAACAATAAGACACACAACATCACGAGGTATCACCCATGGCTAACTACTTTAATACACTGAACTTGCGCCAGCAGCTGGCGCAGCTGGGCAAATGCCGCTTCATGGCGCGCGACGAATTTGCCGATGGCGCGAGCTACCTTCAGGGTAAAAAAGTGGTCATCGTCGGCTGTGGTGCACAGGGTCTGAACCAGGGCCTGAACATGCGTGACTCCGGTCTGGATATCTCCTACGCCCTGCGTAAAGAAGCGATTGCTGAGAAGCGTGCTTCCTGGCGCAAAGCGACCGAAAACGGCTTCAAAGTGGGTACCTACGAAGAGCTGATCCCGCAGGCGGATCTGGTGGTTAACCTGACCCCGGACAAGCAGCACTCTGATGTTGTGCGTTCCGTACAGCCGCTGATGAAAGACGGCGCCGCGCTGGGTTACTCCCACGGCTTCAACATCGTTGAAGTGGGTGAGCAGATCCGTAAAGACATCACCGTAGTGATGGTGGCACCGAAGTGTCCGGGTACGGAAGTGCGCGAAGAGTACAAACGTGGCTTCGGCGTGCCGACGCTTATCGCAGTTCACCCGGAAAACGATCCAAAAGGCGAAGGTATGGCGATTGCCAAAGCATGGGCAGCGGCGACCGGCGGCCACCGTGCGGGCGTTCTGGAATCGTCCTTCGTTGCCGAAGTGAAATCTGACCTGATGGGCGAGCAAACTATTCTGTGCGGTATGCTGCAGGCCGGTTCTCTGCTGTGCTTCGACAAGCTGGTGGAAGAAGGTACTGACCCGGCCTACGCGGAAAAACTGATTCAGTTCGGCTGGGAAACCATCACCGAAGCGCTGAAGCAGGGCGGTATTACGCTGATGATGGACCGTCTGTCCAACCCGGCAAAACTGCGTGCTTACGCGCTGTCTGAACAGCTGAAAACCATCATGGCACCGCTGTTCCAGAAACACATGGACGACATCATCTCCGGCGAATTCTCTTCCGGCATGATGGCGGACTGGGCAAACGACGATAAAAACCTGCTGACCTGGCGTGAAGAGACCGGTAAAACCGCGTTCGAAACCGCACCACAGTATGAAGGTAAAATCGGCGAGCAGGAGTACTTCGATAAAGGCGTACTGATGATCGCGATGGTGAAAGCAGGCGTTGAGCTGGCGTTCGAAACCATGGTGGATTCCGGCATCATCGAAGAGTCTGCGTACTACGAATCTCTGCACGAGCTGCCGCTGATTGCGAACACCATCGCCCGTAAGCGTCTGTACGAAATGAACGTGGTGATCTCTGATACCGCAGAATACGGTAACTACCTGTTCTCTTACGCCTGCGTACCGCTGCTGAAAGAGTTTATGACCACCCTGCAGACGGGCGATCTGGGCAAAGCGATTGCGGAAGGTGCCGTGGATAACGCACAGCTGCGCGATGTGAACGAAGCGATTCGCAGCCACCAGATCGAGAAAGTGGGCCACAAACTGCGTGGCTACATGACCGATATGAAGCGTATCGCGGTAGCGGGTTAACAACCTTGTCGGGTGGCGCTTCGCTTACCCGACCTACAAAACCGCACGATGTAGGCCGGGTAAGGCGTAGCCGCCACCCGGCTTTTTTAATTGCGATACAGAACCTTAATAATGTGATACCCGAACTGGGTATGCAGCGGGCCGGTTGGCTCCAGCACTGGGCAGGAGAACACCACTTTATCGAACGCCGGAACCATCTGACCCTGGCGGAACTCACCCAGATCGCCGCCGCGTTTGCCTGACGGGCAGATGGAGTGCTTCTTAGCCAGCTTGCCGAAGTCGGCACCGTTTTTAATCTGCTCCAGAAGATCTAAAGCCAGTTTCTCTTCTTTAACGAGGATGTGCACTGCTGCTGCTGTTTTTGCCATGATCGTGCCTTGAATAGGTTGAAATAAATCGGGGCGCAATATACCACGCGTCAGCGGCGATAAAGCACCTTAATGATATGGTAGCCAAATTTGGTTTTTACCGGGCCGTAGGGCTTCAGAAGTGGGCAGCTAAAGACCGCCTGATCGAACGGGCCGACCATCGCACCTTGTTGAAACTCGCCGAGATCCCCGCCATTGCGCCCGGAAGGGCATTTAGAGTAACGCTTCGCCAGATGATCAAAGCTGATGCCGTGCTCCAGCTTGGTCAGGATCTCCTGGGCCAGTTTCTCTTCTTTTACCAGAATATGCAGGGCTGCTGCGGTCTTTTTCATGGTTCTGCTCTACGGGTTAAACGCGATTTCTCCACTTTATCATTAGCCGGTAAATCTGCGCCCGGCTTTCTGCTACAATCCACACCCCGTTCGAAGATTGAGCAACACTCCCATGCGTTTAAACCCTGGACAACAACAAGCGGTCGAATTCGTTACTGGACCATGCCTGGTGCTGGCAGGGGCCGGTTCGGGTAAAACCCGCGTGATCACCAACAAAATCGCCCATCTGATCCACAACTGCGGGTATCAGGCGCGACACATTGCGGCGGTCACCTTTACCAATAAAGCGGCGCGCGAGATGAAAGAGCGTGTCGGTCAGACGCTGGGCCGTAAAGAGGCGCGCGGCCTGATGATCTCCACCTTCCACACGCTGGGGCTGGATATCATCAAACGCGAGTATGCGGCGCTGGGAATGAAGTCCAACTTCTCGCTCTTTGATGATACCGATCAGGTGGCGCTGCTCAAAGAGCTCACCGAGGGGCTGATCGAAGATGATAAAGTGCTGTTGCAGCAGCTGATCTCGACGATCTCGAACTGGAAAAACGATCTGATGACGCCAGCCCAGGCCGCGGCGATCGCCAAAGGTGAACGGGATCGGATCTTCGCCCACTGCTACGGTCTGTACGATGCGCATATGAAAGCGTGCAACGTGCTGGACTTTGACGACCTGATCCTGCTGCCCACGCTGCTGCTGCAGCGCAATGAAGAAGTGCGCGAGCGCTGGCAGAATAAAATCCGCTACCTGCTGGTGGATGAATATCAGGACACCAACACCAGCCAGTACGAGCTGGTGAAGCTGCTGGTGGGGCAGCGCGCGCGTTTCACCGTGGTAGGCGACGACGACCAGTCGATTTACTCCTGGCGCGGTGCGCGCCCGCAAAACCTGGTGCTGCTGAGCAAAGATTTCCCCGCCCTGCAGGTGATTAAGCTGGAGCAAAACTACCGCTCCTCCGGGCGTATCCTGAAGGCAGCAAACATCCTGATTGCCAATAACCCGCACGTATTTGAGAAGCGTCTCTTCTCCGAACTGGGCTATGGCACGGAGCTGAAAGTGCTCAGCGCCAACAATGAGGATCATGAAGCGGAGCGCGTGACGGGCGAACTCATCGCGCACCACTTCGTCAACAAAACCGAATATAAGGATTACGCGATCCTCTATCGCGGCAATCACCAGTCGCGCGTCTTTGAAAAGATGCTGATGCAGAACCGCATTCCGTACAAAATCTCGGGTGGCACGTCGTTCTTCTCACGACCAGAAATCAAAGATCTGCTGGCCTATCTGCGCGTGCTCACTAACCCGGATGATGACAGCGCGTTTCTGCGCATCGTGAATACGCCAAAACGCGAGATTGGCCCGGCGACGCTGCAAAAGCTCGGCGAGTGGGCGATGACCCGCAACAAAAGTATGTTTACCGCCAGCTTCGACATGGGGCTAAGCCAGACGTTAACCGGACGCGGGTATGACTCGTTAACCCGCTTCACCCAGTGGCTCGGCGAAGTGCAGCGTCTCGCGGAGCGCGAGCCGGTGGCGGCAGTGCGCGATCTCATTCACGGCATCGACTATGAGTCCTGGCTGTATGAAACCTCAGCCAGCCCGAAAGCGGCTGAGATGCGCATGAAAAACGTTAACCAGCTCTTCAGCTGGATGACCGAAATGCTGGAAGGATCTGAAATCGACGAGCCAATGACCCTGACGCAGGTGGTCACCCGCTTTACCCTGCGCGACATGATGGAGCGCGGCGAGAGCGAGGAAGAGGCCGATCAGGTTCAGCTGATGACGCTGCATGCGTCCAAAGGGCTGGAGTTCCCGTATGTGTATCTGGTCGGCATGGAAGAGGGATTGTTGCCGCACCAGAGCAGCATTGATGAAGACAACGTCGACGAGGAACGCCGTCTGGCCTACGTGGGGATCACCCGCGCGCAGAAAGAGCTGACGTTCACGCTGTGTAAAGAGCGCCGCCAGTATGGTGAACTGGTTCGCCCGGAGCCGAGTCGTTTCCTGCTGGAACTGCCGCAGGATGACGTGATCTGGGAACAGGAGCGCAAAGTGATTACCGCAGAAGAGCGGATGCACAAGGGGCAGGCCAACGTGGCAAACATCCGCGCCATGCTGGCAAAAGCCAAAGAGAAAGGATAAGTCCGAAGGGCTTGTAGGCCGGGTAAGCGCAGCGCCACCCGGCATTTTTCACTCTCTTATTTTACTTCCAACACCCAGTGCACATAGCTCTGCCACTGGCACTCCTGCTCGATCATCTCTGCACCTAACGGGTGACGATCAATCCAGTTCTCCGGGAGCGTCAGCGAAAGCTTCTCGTCATCGGCCACCAGATTAATGGCGGGCAGCAAATCATCGCGGCGGCGGCTGGCAAACAGGATCGCCAGACGCAGCAGGCGGCACATATGCTCGGCCACGCGCGGCGGTACGGCGTTTTGCTGATGCAAAGAGGAGAGATCGACGGCATTGGTCTGGTTCAGCAGCAGCGTTGCCAGCAATTTTTTCTGCGCGGGTGTATAGCCCGGTAAATCAAGGTTTCGCACCAGATACGCTGCATGAGACGGTGCCTGCTTAAAATCAATGCTCAGCCCGACTTCATGGAGCGCGCAGGCGCTCAGCAATAAATCCCGGCTCAGATGATCAAGATCCCAGACGTTAGCGACCCGATCGGCGAAGCGTGACGCCAGCTGCGATACGCGTCCTGCCTGATCGATATCAACCAGAAAACGACGCTGCACGTTACGCAGGGTACGGCTGCGGATATCCTGATCGACCGACAGATGCAACATCCCGTAGACCAGTCCTTCGCGCAGCGCGCCGCCGGCCAGGGTCATACACTGGATGTTCAACTCGGTGAAAATGGCGATAAGAATGGCCAGCCCGCTCGGGAAGACCAGCGCGCGTTCCAGCGTCAGGCCTTCAATTTCCAGCTCTTCCAGGCGTCCGCACTGAATAGCGCGCTGTTTCAACTGCTGAAGTTTGGCAAGCGTAATCCGCTCGTCCATTCCCTGCGCCATCATGATTTCCTGCAGAGCCTGCACGGTACCCGAGGCACCCACGCAGACTTTCCAGCCGTGATAGCGCAGCTCGTCCATCACCGGGCGTAACACTTCGCGCGCGGCGTTTTCTGCCTCGTCGAAGTTCTCTTTCCCCAGGTTCCGATCGGTAAAGTAGCGCTCAAGCCAGGTCACGCAGCCCATCGACAGGCTGAACAGCGACGTTGCCTGAGCGCCGGTGCCGGTCACAAGCTCGGTACTGGCACCGCCAATATCCACTACCAGGCGACGATCGTCCCCCCCCGTGGTGTGTGCAACACCCTGATAAATCAGGCGAGCTTCTTCTTCACCGCTGATAACCTGAACCGGACAACCGAGAATTTCCTGCGCTCTGGCAATAAAATCCACGGCGTTAACCGCCAGGCGGAGTGTCGCAGTGGCGACCACGGTGATTTGGGCATGCGGGATATCCTGCAGACGCTCGGCAAAGAGTCGCAGACACTGCCAGCCACGTTCCATGGCTTCAGGTGAGAGGTGATTGTCACTGCTCAGGCCCGCCGCGAGGCGGACCTTGCGCTTGATGCGCGTCAGCGTTTGTATGCTTCCCGCCACCTCGCGCACAACCAGCATATGAAAACTATTCGAACCGAGATCAATTGCCGCATAAAGCGAGGTGGAGCTGAGCATATTTTTTAACCTGAACGACGACGATTACGCGGTGCGCCGCCTGAACGACGCGGACCATTGCCGGAGCGTGGGCGGGTTAGACGCTTAGGCGGCGGCAGTTCGCTTAACAGCGCTTCCGGATTGTATTTGCTCTGCGGAATAGAGTGACCGATATAAGTCTCAATGGCTGGAAGATTCAGCGCATACTCTTCACACGCAAGGCTAATCGAGTGACCGCTTGCGCCCGCACGACCGGTACGACCGATACGGTGTACGTAGTCTTCGCAGTCGTCTGGCAGATCGTAGTTAAAGACGTGCGTCACGGCCGGAATGTGCAGACCACGAGCAGCAACGTCGGTTGCGACCAGAATATCGAGATCGCCACGGGTAAATTCTTCAAGAATACGCAGGCGTTTTTTCTGCGCCACGTCGCCGGTCAGCAGACCAACACGGTGACCGTCTGCAGCCAGATGGCCCCAGATGTCTTCACAGCGGTGCTTGGTGTTCGCGAAGATAATGGCGCGATCTGGCCACTCTTCTTCGATCAGCGTTTGCAGCAGACGCATTTTCTCTTCATTGGAAGGATAGAAGAGCTCTTCTTTAATGCGGTGACCCGTTTTCTGCTCAGGTTCCACTTCTACATATTCGGCGTTGTTCATCTGTTCGAACGCCAGTTCGCGAACGCGGTAGGAGAGGGTTGCAGAGAACAGCATATTCAGACGCTGATTGGCCGGAGGCATACGGCGGAACAGCCAGCGGATGTCTTTAATGAAGCCCAGATCGTACATGCGGTCAGCTTCATCGAGCACCACAACCTGGATTGCGCCGAGGTTAATGTGGTTCTGTTTAGCGTAGTCGATAAGACGACCGGTGGTACCGATCAGGATATCCACACCGCTTTCCAGCACTTTCAGCTGTTTATCGTAGCCGTCGCCGCCATAGGCCAGGCCAAGTTTCAGGCCGGTAGACTGCGCCAGGGGTTCAGCGTCTGCGTGGATCTGTACCGCCAGTTCTCGCGTCGGGGCCATAATTAGCGCGCGCGGCTGGTTAACTTTGCGGTCTGCAATCGCTGGGTGAGAAAGTAAATAATGAAACGTTGACGTTAAAAACGCCATCGTTTTGCCGGTACCGGTTTGCGCCTGCCCGGCAACATCGCGACCGGCCAGCGTCAGCGGCAGCGCGAGGGCCTGAATGGGCGTGCAGTTATGAAACCCTTTATTTTCAAGGGCTTCAATCACCTTCGGGTGCAGCGCGAAGTCGGAAAACTTCTGTTCTGTTAAATGTGTTTTGCTCATAGTGTGGTAGAATATCAGCTTACTATTGCTTTACGAAAGCGTATCCGGTGAAATAAAGTCAACCTTTAGTTGGTTAATGCGACATCAACACGTCGTTGGTGGAGACAAAACCAACGTACCAGGCTTATTCCTGTGGAGTTATATATGAGCGATAAAATTATTCACCTGACTGACGACAGTTTTGACACGGACGTACTTAAGGCTGACGGGCTGATCCTCGTCGATTTCTGGGCTGAATGGTGTGGTCCTTGCAAAATGATCGCCCCGATTCTGGATGAGATCGCCGACGAATATCAGGGCAAACTGACCGTTGCCAAGCTGAACATCGACCAGAACCCGGGCACCGCACCAAAATACGGTATCCGTGGCATTCCGACCCTGCTGCTGTTCAAAAACGGCGAAGTGGCGGCGACCAAAGTGGGCGCGCTGTCCAAAGGTCAACTGAAAGAGTTCCTGGACGCTAACCTGGCGTAAGGTTTCTCCGCTGTGCGTTCAGAGCTCCCGGCTAAATGATGTGGAACTCTGGACGCCCGGCTTAAGTCGTGCTAAGTTAGCTATGACTTCGTTTTAAACATATCTTGTTGTTTGAATCTTGTTTTACCCGATACTTCCCGTTGTTAACATGAACAGTGCGTGAAGTGGCTAAATTCCGGGCTTGTCACTCAATCCGTCTTGTCGTTTCAGTTCTGCGTTCTTTCCCTGTGACCAGACAGCGAACAGACATGAGTTGATGGCCGCTAAACAGGCATGGATGACCCTGCCATACCATTCACAACATTAAGTTCGAGAATCACCCCGAGTTTAAGAACCCACACCATTATGAATCTTACCGAATTAAAGAATACGCCGGTTTCTGAGCTGATCACTCTCGGCGAAAATATGGGGCTGGAAAACCAGGCTCGTATGCGCAAGCAGGACATCATTTTCGCCATCCTGAAGCAGCACGCTAAGAGTGGCGAAGATATCTTTGGCGACGGTGTGCTGGAGATATTGCAAGACGGATTTGGTTTCCTCCGCTCTGCAGACAGCTCCTACCTCGCCGGCCCTGACGACATCTACGTATCCCCTAGCCAAATCCGCCGTTTCAACCTCCGCACTGGTGACACCATTTCAGGTAAGATTCGTCCTCCTAAAGAGGGTGAACGCTACTTTGCGCTGTTGAAAGTTAACGAAGTTAACTACGACAAACCGGAAAACTCGCGTAATAAGATCCTCTTTGAGAACTTAACGCCGCTGCACGCGAACTCTCGCCTGCGCATGGAGCGTGGTAACGGTTCTACCGAAGACTTAACCGCGCGTGTTCTGGATCTGGCATCACCAATTGGTCGTGGCCAGCGTGGTCTGATTGTGGCACCGCCGAAAGCGGGTAAAACCATGCTGCTGCAGAACATCGCGCAGAGCATCGCCTACAACCACCCAGACTGCGTGCTGATGGTGCTGCTGATTGACGAACGTCCGGAAGAAGTGACCGAGATGCAGCGTCTGGTTAAAGGTGAAGTGGTTGCTTCTACCTTCGACGAGCCAGCTTCTCGCCACGTTCAGGTTGCGGAAATGGTTATCGAGAAGGCGAAACGCCTGGTTGAGCACAAGAAAGACGTGATCATCCTGCTCGACTCCATCACCCGTCTGGCGCGTGCGTACAACACCGTGGTTCCAGCGTCCGGTAAAGTGCTGACCGGTGGTGTGGATGCTAACGCCCTGCATCGTCCGAAACGCTTCTTCGGTGCCGCACGTAACGTGGAAGAGGGCGGCAGCCTGACCATCATCGCGACGGCGCTGATCGATACCGGTTCAAAAATGGACGAAGTAATTTACGAAGAATTTAAAGGTACAGGTAACATGGAACTGCACCTCTCTCGTAAAATCGCTGAAAAACGCGTCTTCCCGGCTATCGACTACAACCGTTCCGGTACCCGTAAAGAAGAGCTACTCACCACGCAGGAAGAGCTGCAGAAAATGTGGATCCTGCGCAAAATCATCCATCCAATGGGTGAAATTGACGCGATGGAGTTCCTCATTAACAAACTGGCGATGACCAAAACTAACGACGATTTCTTCGACATGATGAAACGCTCGTAACGCAAATAAAGCCAGCAAACGCCACGTTTTTACGTGGCGTTTTTCTTTTATGGACTATACGCTAGTACCATCTACTCCCATTTTTGACCGGTCGGTGCGACAATAGGGCCGTTTGTGCAGCTAAAGAAATAATTGATTGAAAAATATACAAAGGGAGTTGTAAGAAGCCATCTTTATTACTTCTGAGGCTGTGGCTTCATGGTTATACTTCCGGGACTAACATTTGTTGAGAGCAATCCATTGTGAATCTATTCACCGCCGTTACTGAACTGATCAGTATTTTTTTATTCACAACCTGTTTTTTGTTCATTGCGCGCAAGGTGGCAAAACGAATAGGGTTGGTGGATAAGCCTAATTTTCGTAAACGCCATCAGGGACTTATTCCTTTAGTCGGCGGCATTTCTGTTTACGCAGGAATTTGCTTTACGTTTGGTATTGCCGACTATTATATCCCTCATGCCGCCCTCTACATTGCCTGCGCCGGTGTCCTGGTGTTAATCGGGGCCCTTGATGACCGGTTCGATATCGCGGTGAAAATACGCGCCACCGTTCAGGCGGGCATTGGCGTGGTGATGATGGTTGTGGGCGGACTGTATCTGCGAAGTCTCGGCTATGTGTTCGGCCCTTGGGAATTAGTTCTGGGCCCATTTGGCTTCTTCCTGACCCTCTTTGCCGTCTGGGCGGCAATCAATGCTTTCAACATGGTGGATGGCATTGACGGCCTGCTCGGTGGGTTGTCATCCGTTTCGTTCGCCGCTATCGGCATTATTTTATGGTTTGATGGCCAGTACAGTCTGGCAATGTGGTGTTTCGCCATGATTGCCGCCATTCTGCCTTATATCCTCTTGAACCTCGGTGTGCTGGGCCGTCGCTATAAAGTCTTTATGGGAGACGCGGGCAGTACGCTGATTGGTTTTACGGTTATCTGGATCCTGCTCGAAACCACACAGGGTCAAACCCATCCGATAAGTCCCGTAACAGCGCTGTGGATTATTGCCATCCCATTAATGGATATGGTGGCGATTATGTACCGCCGCCTGCGCAAGGGGATGAGTCCTTTCTCTCCCGACCGCCAACACATTCATCATCTCATTATGCGCGCGGGTTTTACTTCTCGTCAGGCATTTGTGCTGATTACGCTTGCCGCCGCTATTTTGGCCGCGATTGGTGTGGCTGCAGAATATTCTCATATTATTCCTGAATGGGTTATGTTGGCATTATTCTTGCTGGCATTTTTCCTGTACGGCTACTGCATTAAGCGCGCATGGAAAGTAGCGCGATTTATTAAACGTCTTAAACGCAGGATGCGTCGTAACAGTGGCAAAAATACAACATTAACTAAGTAAAACCGGGACTATGATGACTCAACCGTTGGCGGGAGCGAAATCAGTGGTAACTGAGAATGAACTGGATATTCGGGGTTTGTTTCGCGTGTTATGGGCAGGCAAACTTTGGATTGCGGGGATCGCGCTGGGGTTTGCACTGTTAGCGCTGGCCTATACGTTCTTTGCAAAACAAGAGTGGAGCGCCACGGCAATCACAGACAAACCAACGGTTAACATGCTCGGGGGATACTATTCCCAGCAGCAATTCCTGCGAAACCTGGACATCAAAGCCAGTCTTGCAACGCCAGACCAGGCTTCCGTTATGGATGAAGCCTATAAAGAGTTTGTGATGCAGCTGGCTTCGTGGGATACCCGCCGCGACTTCTGGTCCCAGACGGATTACTACAAGCAGCGCCGGGTTGATAACACCAAAGCCGATGCAGCCCTGCTGGACGATCTGATTAACAATATTCAGTTCATGCCGGGCGACGCGCTGCGTAACGTGAACGACAGCGTCAAGCTGATTGCAGAAACCGCGCCGGATGCCAACAACCTGTTGCGGCAGTACGTCGCGTTTGCCAGCCAGCGCGCCGCAAGCCATCTTAACGAAGAGCTTAAAGGTGCCTGGGCGGCTCGTACCATCCAGATGAAGGCGCAGGTGAAACGTCAGGAAGAGGTGGCGAATACCATTTTCGGTCGCCGCGTGCATAACATTGAGCAGGCGCTGAAAATTGCGGAACAGCACAATATTTCCCGTACTGAGACGGACGTGCCGGCTGATGAACTGCCTGACTCTGAAATGTTCCTTCTTGGTCGCCCTATGCTGCAGGCGCGTCTGGAAAACCTGAAGGCCGTTGGGCCTGATTTTGACCTCGATTACGATCAAAATCGCGCGATGCTCAATACGCTTAATGTCGGTCCATCCCTGGACCCGCGTTTTCAGACCTATCGTTATTTGCGAACGCCTGAAGAACCTGTAAAACGCGATAGTCCGCGTCGTGCATTCCTGATGATTATGTGGGGGATTGTAGGCGCACTGACGGGCGCTGGCGTGGCGTTAACGCGTCGTCGCAAAAACTAAGAACGCCGTCTACGATGAAGGCTGCGGCCTTCATCGCCTAATCGAAGAGAATCGATGTGAAAGTACTTACCGTATTTGGCACCAGGCCGGAGGCCATTAAGATGGCACCTCTGGTTCATGCGCTGGCCAGCGATCCTGATATTGAAGCGAAAGTCTGCGTCACGGCTCAACACCGTGAGATGCTCGATCAGGTTTTAACGCTCTTCTCTATCGTCCCGGATTACGACCTTAATATTATGAAACCGGGGCAAGGGCTAACGGAGATAACTTGTCGCATTCTGCAAGAGCTTAAGCCGATCCTGGAGTCATTCAAACCTGACGTGGTGCTGGTACACGGTGACACCACCACTACCGTGGCGACAAGCCTGGCCGCGTTTTACCAGCGAATTCCCGTCGGCCATGTTGAGGCGGGTCTGCGTACCGGCAATCTCTATTCGCCGTGGCCGGAAGAGGCCAACCGCACGTTAACGGGTCATCTGGCGATGTACCACTTTGCGCCAACGGAAAACTCGCGTCAGAACCTGCTGCGTGAAAATATCGCCGATAACAAAATCTTTGTGACCGGCAATACGGTCATTGACGCGTTAATTTGGGTACGCGATCGCGTCCTGGCAAATAGCGATCTTCAGAAAGAGCTCGCTGCCCGCTATCCGTTCCTTCACAACGGCAAAAAAACCATTCTGGTCACTGGCCACCGACGCGAAAGCTTTGGCCGGGGTTTTGAGCAAATCTGCCATGCGCTGGCTGAAATCGCCGCGCAGAACGACGATGTGCAAATTGTCTATCCGGTCCATCTCAATCCTAACGTCAGCGAGCCGGTTAACCGGATCCTGGGCCACGTCGAAAACGTCCTTCTGATCGAACCGCAGGACTACATGCCGTTTGTCTGGTTGATGAACCATGCCTGGCTTATCCTCACCGATTCCGGCGGCATTCAGGAAGAAGCGCCATCCCTGGGCAAACCGGTGCTGGTGATGCGTGAAACGACCGAACGTCCGGAAGCCGTCAAAGCCGGTACGGTGCGTCTGGTCGGCACCAACGCACAGCTGATCGTCGAAGAGGTCACGCGCCTGCTGCACGACGATGAAGCGTATCAGGCGATGAGCCGGGCCCACAATCCGTATGGAGACGGGCAGGCTTGTGGTCGTATTTTGCATGCACTTAAACACAATCGGGTATCGCTATGAGTTTTAAAACCATCTCTGTCATTGGTCTTGGCTACATTGGCTTGCCCACCGCGGCGGCGTTTGCCTCTCGTCAAAAACAGGTTGTCGGTGTGGATATCAACGCACGCGCGGTGGAAACCATTAACCGTGGCGAAATTCATATTGTAGAGCCCGACCTTGACCGCGTGGTGAAAGAGGCGGTAGAGGGGGGCTTCCTGCGTGCCAGCACGACCCCTGTTGAAGCGGATGCCTACCTGATTGCCGTCCCTACCCCGTTTAAAGGCGACCACGAGCCCGACATGGCGTTCGTCGAGGCGGCGGCAAAATCCATAGCACCTGTGCTGAAGAAAGGGGCGCTGGTGATCCTGGAATCGACCTCTCCGGTCGGTGCTACCGAGCAGATGGCACAGTGGCTGGCCGACGCTCGCCCTGATTTAAGCTTCCCGCAGCAGGCAGGTGAGCAGGCAGATATCAACATCGCCTACTGTCCAGAGCGCGTGCTGCCGGGCCAGGTTATGGTCGAACTGATTAAAAACGACCGCGTCATTGGCGGTATGACGCCGGTCTGTTCCGAACGTGCCAGCGCGCTGTACAAGATTTTCCTCGAAGGCGAGTGTGTGGTGACCAACTCCCGCACCGCCGAGATGTGCAAGCTGACGGAAAACAGCTTCCGCGACGTCAATATCGCCTTTGCGAACGAACTGTCGCTGCTCTGCGCCGATCAGGGGATTAACGTCTGGGAGCTGATTAGCCTGGCAAATCGCCATCCGCGTGTAAACATTCTCCAGCCAGGCCCGGGCGTGGGCGGACACTGTATCGCCGTCGATCCGTGGTTTATCGTGGCGCAGAATCCGGCGCAGGCGCGTCTGATTCGTACCGCGCGTGAAGTGAATGACAGCAAGCCTCACTGGGTGCTCAATCAGGTTAAAGCGACGGTAGCGGATTGCCTGGCAGAGAGCGGCAAGCGCGCCAGCGAGCTGAAAATTGCCTGCTTTGGCCTGGCATTTAAACCCAATATTGACGATCTGCGTGAAAGCCCGGCGATGGAAATTGCCGAGATGATTGCCGAATGGCACAAGGGTGAAACGCTGGTGGTTGAGCCGAATATTCATGAATTACCGGCAAAACTGGCGGGGCACTGTACGCTGACGGCGCTGGACGACGCGCTGGCGACGGCGGACGTGCTGGTGCTGCTGGTGGATCATAAAGAGTTTAAAGCGACGTCCGGCGATGCCGTTCGTCAGCAGTATATTGTGGATACCAAAGGTGTCTGGCGTTGAACAGCCTGAATGGGGTGCTCGAGTCCCTGCAGTGGGAGAGTGCCTTTTTCGGCCTGCCGTCGGCCATCGTGCGTCTGCGCGATGACGCGCCGGTGCTGGCTGAATCAGATTTTATCGCCTGGCAACGGGTGCAGGCGAAGATCCCTGCGGAGCGTGCCGATCTGCTTGACGCGCTCCAGCAGCATGGCTTTCAGCTGGTTGAAGGTGAGGTCGATCTTTCCATTACCCTCACCCGGCACGATGCGTCCGGCGCGGAAATTGCAACGGATCGGGACATCCCCGTGCTGCGTCAGATGGCGACCCGGGCGTTTGCGCAGAGCCGCTTTCGTGCGCCCTGGTATGCACATGACGATAGCGGGCGTTTCTATGCCCAGTGGATAGAGAATGCGGTCAAAGGCACCTTTGACCACGTCTGCCTGGTTTTCCGTGCAGGGGACGGTCAAATCCAGGGGTTCGTCTCGCTGCGTAAGCTCAACGAGCGCGAGGCGCGCATTGGCTTATTAGCCGGGCGCGGCATGGGTGAGAAACTCATGCAGGCGGCGCTGCACTGGGCGCAGCAGCAGCAGCTTGTGACGCTGCGGGTTGCGACCCAACTGGGCAACACCGCCGCGCTTAAACGTTATATTGCGAGTGGTGCCAACATCGACGCCACCGCCTACTGGTTATACAGGTGACAAGATGATTCCATTTAACGCACCACCCGTTGTCGGAACTGAACTCGACTATATGCAGTCTGCCATGGGCAGCGGCAAACTCTGTGGTGACGGTGGTTTTACCCGTCGCTGTCAGCAGTGGATGGAACAGCGTTTTCGCAGCGCCAAAGTGCTGCTGACCCCGTCCTGTACGGCATCGCTGGAAATGGCGGCGCTGCTGCTGGATATCCAGCCCGGTGATGAAGTGATTATGCCAAGCTATACCTTCGTTTCCACCGCGAACGCCTTTGTGCTGCGCGGAGCGAAAATCGTCTTTGTGGATATCCGCCCGGATACCATGAACATTGATGAGACGCTGATTGAAGCGGCGATCACTGACAAAACGCGCGCGATCGTGCCGGTTCACTACGCGGGCGTGGCCTGTGAAATGGACACCATCATGGCCATCGCCAAAAAACATAATCTGTTCGTGGTGGAAGATGCCGCGCAGGGCGTGATGTCCACCTACAAGGGACGTGCGCTGGGCACTATCGGCCACATTGGCTGCTTTAGCTTCCACGAAACCAAAAACTACACGGCGGGTGGAGAAGGTGGGGCGACGCTGATTAACGACCGGGCCCTCGTGGAGCGGGCGGAAGTGATCCGCGAAAAAGGCACCAACCGCAGCCAGTTCTTCCGGGGGCAGGTAGACAAATACACCTGGCGCGATATCGGCTCCAGCTATCTGATGGCGGATCTGCAGGCGGCGTACCTGTGGGCGCAGCTGGAAGCGGCGGAACGTATCAACCTTCAGCGTCTTTCCCTATGGCAAACGTATTACGATGCGCTTGAGCCTCTGGCCAAAGCCGGGCGTATTGAACTGCCGACCATCCCGGCAGATTGTGTCCACAATGCGCATATGTTCTACATCAAGCTGCGCGATAACGACGACCGCAGCGAGCTCATCGCCTGGCTGAAAGAGGCCGAGATTATGGCGGTGTTCCACTATATCCCGCTGCACTCCAGCCCGGCCGGAGAAGCGTTTGGCACGTTCGCGGGTGAAGATCGTTACACCACGAAAGAAAGTGAGCGTTTGCTTCGCCTGCCACTGTTCTACAACCTCGCGCCTGTTAACCAGCGTACGGTGATTAATACCCTTCTGAGTTATTTCGGCTGATATGTCTCTGGCAAAAGCATCGGTGTGGACCGCCGCGTCCACGCTTGTAAAAATTGGCGCCGGGCTGCTGGTCGTCAAGCTGCTGGCCGTCTCATTTGGCCCCTCTGGCGTGGGGCTGGCGGGTAATTTCCGCCAGCTTGTCACCGTCCTTGGGGTGCTGGCCGGTGCCGGTATCTTCAACGGCGTGACCAAATACGTTGCGCAGTATCACGATGATGCGGCTCAACTGCGCAGAGTGGTGGGCACCTCTTCGGCGATGGTCACGGGTTTTTCGACCCTGATGGCGATGATATTTCTGCTGGCGGCGGCGCCCATCAGCCAGGGGTTGTTCGGGCACACCCATTACCAGGGGCTGGTGCGTCTGGTCGCGTTGGTTCAGATGGGCATTGCCTGGGCTAACCTGCTGCTGGCGCTGATGAAAGGGTTTCGTGATGCTGCCGGGAACGCGCTTGCCTTAATCCTGGGCAGCGTCATCGGCGTGATTGCCTATTACTTCTGCTTTCGCCTGGGCGGCTATGAAGGCGCACTGCTGGGGCTGGCGCTGGTCCCGGCGCTGGTTGTTGTGCCAGCGGCGTTTATGCTGATGCGTCGGGGCGTTATCCCTCTGAGCTACCTGAAACCGCAATGGGACACGATGATTGCCAGCCAGCTGGGTAAATTTACCCTGATGGCGCTCATCACTTCCGTCACGCTGCCGGTAGCCTACGTGATGATGCGAAACCTGCTGGCGGCGCATTATAGCTGGGATGAAGTGGGGATCTGGCAGGGCGTAAGCAGTATTTCCGACGCCTATCTCCAGTTTATTACGGCTTCCTTTAGCGTTTACCTGCTGCCAACCTTATCGCGTCTGACGTCCAGACAGGATATTACCCGTGAGATTTTCCGATCGCTGCGCTTTGTGTTGCCGGCCGTCGCGGCGGCCAGCTTTACCGTCTGGTTACTGCGCGATGTTGCTATCTGGCTACTGTTCTCGGCGAAGTTCACCGCCATGCGCGATCTCTTTGCCTGGCAGCTGGTGGGTGATGTGCTGAAAGTGGGTGCTTACGTTTTCGGCTATCTGGTGATTGCAAAAGCGTCCCTGCGGCTGTATATCCTGGCGGAAATTAGCCAGTTTGCGTTACTGACAGCATTTTCACACTGGCTGATACCCGGGCACGGTGCGCTGGGGGCGGCTCAGGCCTACATGGCAACCTATATCGTTTATTTCGCCGCCTGTTGCGGCGTATTTTTATTGTGGCGTAAACGCGCATGACTGCACTGATTCACATCCTGGGATCGGATATCCCACACCATAACCAGACCGTTTTGCGGTTCTTCAACGACGAGCTGGCATCAGGTAATCCCGATGCGCGTGAGTTTATGGTTGCAGGTCAGGATAAGGGCCTGAGCGAGGCATTTCCGGCGCTGACTGTTCGCTTCTGGCCGGATAAGGCCGCGCTGGCGAAGGCGGTCGTTGCCAAAGCCAAAGCGGATCGTAGGCAACGTTTCTTTTTCCACGGGCAGTTCAATACCGGCCTATGGCTGGCACTGCTCAGCGGGGGCATTAAACCCTCCCAGTGCAGCTGGCATATCTGGGGAGCCGATCTCTACGAAGTCTCCCGCGGCTGGAAATTCCGTCTTTTCTATCCGCTGCGCCGCATGGCGCAGGCGCGCGTAGGCTGCGTGTTTGCCACCCGTGGCGATCTCAACTATTTTGCTAAACAGCACCCGAACGTGCGCGGAGAATTACTCTATTTCCCAACCCGCATGGATCCTGCGCTGAACGCCATGGCGAATGACGCGGAGCGTGAAGGCAAGCTAACGATCCTGGTGGGGAATTCCGGCGATCGCAGTAACGAACACGTCGCGGCGCTCAGGGCGGTGCATCAGCAGTTTGGCGACACGGTGAACGTGGTGGTGCCGATGGGCTATCCCGCCAACAACGACGCCTATATTAATGAGGTTCGCCAGCAGGGACTTGCGCTGTTTAGTGCAGAAAATCTGCACATCCTCAGCGATAAGCTGGAATTTGATGAGTATCTTGCGCTGCTGAGAAAATGCGATCTTGGCTATTTCATCTTTGCCCGACAGCAGGGAATCGGCACGCTGTGTCTGCTGATTCAGGCGGGTGTACCGTGCGTGCTCAACCGCGACAACCCGTTCTGGCAGGACATGGCCGAGCAGCATATTCCGGTGCTGTTTACCTCTGACACGCTGAATGTCGAGGTGGTACGGGAAGCCCAACGCCAGCTCACGCTGGTGGATAAAAATAACATCGATTTTTTCAGCCCGAATTACCTCACGCCGTGGCACCGCGCGCTGCGTATCGCTTCAGGAGACAAAGCATGAGTCAGTTGCAATTCAGCGGCTTACTGGTTGTCTGGCTTCTGAGCACCCTGTTTATCGCCACGCTTACCTGGTTTGAGTTCCGCCGGGTGCGCTTCAACTTTAACGTGTTCTTCTCGTTACTGTTTCTGCTGACTTTCTTTTTCGGCTTCCCGCTCACCAGCATACTGGTCTTCCGTTTTGACGTGAGCGTCGCGCCGCCGGAAATCCTGCTCCAGGCGCTTCTGGCGGCGACCTGCTTCTATGCGGTCTACTACGTCACCTATAAAACGCGTCTGCGTTCAGCGCAGGCTACAGCCCCGCGTCGGGCGCTGTTTACCATGAATCGGGTGGAGACCCACCTGACGTGGGTGATGCTGATGACCATCGCCCTGGTCAGCGTCGGTATCTTCTTCATGCATAACGGCTTCCTGCTGTTTAAGCTCCATTCCTACAGCCAGATTTTTTCGGCAGAAGTCTCGGGCGTGGCGCTTAAGCGTTTCTTCTACTTCTTCATTCCGGCGATGCTGGTGATCTTTTTCCTGCGTCAGGACAGCAAAGCGTGGCTGTTCTTCCTGGTCAGCACCGTCGCGTTTGGCATCCTGACCTACATGATTGTGGGCGGTACGCGCGCGAACATTATTATCGCCTTCGCTATCTTCCTGTTTATCGGCATCATCCGCGGCTGGATCTCGCTGTGGATGCTGGTTGCGGCAGGGGTGTTTGGCATTGTGGGCATGTTCTGGCTGGCGCTGAAGCGCTACGGGATGAACGTGGCGGGGGATGAGGCGTTTTACACGTTTCTCTACCTGACGCGCGATACCTTCTCGCCGTGGGAAAACCTGGCATTACTGCTGCAAAACTACGACAAGATTGATTTCCAGGGGCTGGCACCGATTGTTCGCGACTTCTACGTCTTTATCCCTTCCTGGCTATGGCCGGACCGGCCTGGCGTGGTGCTTAACACGGCAAATTACTTTACCTGGGAAGTGCTGAACAACCATTCCGGCCTGGCAATCTCGCCAACGCTGATTGGTTCCCTGGTGGTGATGGGAGGGGCGTGGTTCATTCTCCCCGGGGCGGTTGCCGTGGGGCTGATTATCAAGTGGTTCGACTGGCTTTACGTGCGTGGCAACGTAGAGACCAACCGCTATAAAGCCGCCATTTTGCACAGTTTCTGCTTTGGTGCCATTTTCAATATGATCGTTCTGGCGCGCGAAGGGCTGGACTCGTTCGTGTCGCGCGTGGTGTTTTTCATGGTCGTGTTCGGCCTCTGCCTGTTACTGGCCAAACTGCTGTACTGGCTGTTTGACAGCGCAGGGCTTGTGCACAAGCGCGAGCGGCAGGGCAGCACAACGCTGTCGCAAGTCTGAGTAAGGATTGTAATGACTGATAAAATTTCTGCACCGCGCTATGCGCTACGTGGCCTGCAGCTTATTGGCTGGCGCGACATGCAGCACGCGCTGGACTTTCTGTTCGCCGACGGCCAGATGAAATCCGGTACGCTGGTGGCCATCAACGCGGAAAAAATGCTGGCGGTTGAGGATAATGCGGAAGTAAAAAGCCTGATTGAAGCGGCTGAATTTAAATATGCGGACGGGATCAGCGTGGTCCGCTCTATCCGTAAAAAGTATCCTGATGCTAATGTTTCCCGCGTGGCGGGGGCCGATCTCTGGGAGCAGCTTATGGCCCGCGCAGGTGCCCAGGGCACACCCGTGTTCCTGATTGGCGGTAAGCCGGAGATACTGGCCCAGACGGAGGAGAAACTGCGTCGTCAATGGAATGTTAATATCGTCGGCAGCCAGGATGGTTACTTCAAACCGGAAGATCGGCAGGCTCTGTTTGAGCGCGTTCGTGACAGCGGGGCGAAAATTGTCACCGTGGCGATGGGGTCCCCGCGCCAGGAGATCCTGATGCGTGACTGCCGTCTGGTCTGTCCGGATGCTCTCTACATGGGCGTCGGCGGCACGTACGACGTCTTTACCGGCCACGTTAAGCGTGCGCCCAAGGTCTGGCAAAATCTGGGGCTGGAGTGGCTGTACCGCCTGCTATCACAGCCGACGCGTATTAAACGACAGATCCGTCTGCTTCGCTACCTCGCCTGGCATTACACCGGGAAAATGTAATCAAAATGTAGCGCGATATGCTATTCGCGCTGCAACTCGCCTGCAAAACTGCTGATAATCTGTGCAATGCATTCATTTTTTTAATGCATCGTTTGCCATTTGGCAGATTTTAGGAAACCATTCGCTCCGTATTTTAGTACCCCTAAAAAACAATACCCGGTATTAAGCCGGGAAACAGCAAACACAATCGAGGATCTATGGCAGAGAAACAACCGGAGCTACAGCGTGGGCTGGAAGCTCGTCATATTGAACTGATAGCGCTGGGCGGCACTATCGGCGTGGGCCTGTTTATGGGCTCCGCAAGTACGCTCAAATGGGCAGGCCCTTCCGTATTACTGGCGTATATTATCGCCGGGCTGTTTGTTTTCTTCATTATGCGTTCCATGGGCGAAATGCTCTTCCTGGAGCCGGTAACCGGCTCCTTCGCCGTTTACGCGCATCGTTATATGAGCCCGTTCTTCGGCTACCTGACGGCCTGGTCATACTGGTTTATGTGGATGGCGGTGGGCATCTCAGAGATCACCGCGATAGGGGTCTACGTCCAGTTCTGGTTCCCGGACATGGTCCAGTGGATACCCGCACTCATTGCCGTGGGGCTGGTGGCGCTGGCAAACCTGGCTGCCGTGCGCCTTTACGGGGAAATTGAGTTCTGGTTCGCAATGATCAAAGTCACCACGATTATCGTGATGATTGTCGTCGGCCTGGGTGTAATTTTCTTCGGCTTTGGCAACGGTGGACACGCTATCGGCTTCGGCAACCTGACCGAAAACGGCGGCTTCTTCGCCGGCGGCTGGAAGGGTTTCCTGACGGCGCTGTGTATCGTTGTGGCCTCGTATCAGGGCGTGGAGCTGATCGGTATTACCGCCGGTGAAGCGAAAAACCCGCAGGTCACGCTGCGTAGCGCGGTAGGCAAAGTGCTGTGGCGTATCCTGATTTTCTATGTGGGTGCGATCTTCGTCATCGTGACCATCTTCCCGTGGAACGAAATTGGCACGACCGGTAGCCCGTTTGTATTAACCTTCGCCAAAATTGGTATCACGGCGGCGGCGGGTATCATCAACTTTGTGGTCCTGACGGCAGCGTTGTCAGGCTGTAACAGTGGGATGTACAGCTGCGGGCGTATGCTCTATGCGCTCTCGAAGAACAACCAGCTGCCTGCGGTGATGAGCAAAGTCTCACGTGCCGGGGTGCCGGTGGCGGGGGTTGCGGTCTCCATTGCGATCCTGCTGATTGGCTCTTGCCTGAATTACATCATTCCTAACCCACAGCGCGTGTTCGTTTACGTCTACAGCGCCAGCGTACTGCCGGGCATGGTGCCGTGGTTTGTTATCCTCATCAGCCAGCTGCGTTTCCGTCATGCGCATAAAAAGGCGATTGAAAGCCATCCGTTCCGCTCAATTCTGTTCCCCTATGCGAACTATTTGACGATGGCGTTCCTGATTTGCGTATTAATCGGTATGTACTTTAATGAAGATACCCGCATGTCGCTGTTTGTCGGGATGATCTTCCTGGCGGCTGTAACGGCTGCATATAAGCTTTTTGGCCTGGGTCGCCGTGCCACCACGCAGAAAGTGGAGGAATAAGCGGCAAAATGTGCAAACCATAACCAAACGCGCATTTTTTTCAAAAAAGCACTAGACAGCGGGGACGGAGGTACGTAATATCCAGCCCCGCAACGGCGCTAAGCGCCCGTAGCTCAGCTGGATAGAGCGCTGCCCTCCGGAGGCAGAGGTCTCAGGTTCGAATCCTGTCGGGCGCACCATTAACCCGGTGCTGGAGCTGCGGTGGTCTGAGAAGTAGTCAGTACCGCGTGAAAGAATACAGTGGTGGCTATAGCTCAGTTGGTAGAGCCCTGGATTGTGATTCCAGTTGTCGTGGGTTCGAATCCCATTAGCCACCCCATTATTTGAAAGAGTTGTGAATTGCGAAGGTGGCGGAATTGGTAGACGCGCTAGCTTCAGGTGTTAGTGTCCTTTGGATGTGGGGGTTCGAGTCCCCCCCCTCGCACCACGACTTTTTAAATGAATTGAACTAAAAATTCAAAAAAGCAGTACATCGGCGAGTAGCGCAGCTTGGTAGCGCAACTGGTTTGGGACCAGTGGGTCGGAGGTTCGAATCCTCTCTCGCCGACCAATTTTGAACCCCGCTTCGGCGGGGTTTTTTGTTTTCTGCGATTCTTCATCCCTGTCGTCATTCCCCAACAACGTTCTTTTTCATTGTCGCAATCCAGCGACATACAACTCATTGAAAGATAGATAAAAAACCAGTTATGCGTTTTGCTGTCTCCTCCTGGCGACATATTCCCGCCTTTTCCCGATACGTTGTAGAGCTTAAGACGGCGCTTAACAGCATAATTTCCTTTTATCTTAAAATGTTGCGTCATGTAAAAGTTCTGCGTGTAAATCTGGCACGTTACGTGCAATAATATGCGTGTAGATGCTCATTCCATCTCTTATGTTCGCCTTAGTGCCTCATAAACTCAGGAATGACGCAGAGCCATTTACGGTGCTTATCGTCCACTGACAGATGTCGCTTCGGCCTCATCAGACACCATGGACATAACGTTGAGTGAAGCACCAAATATGTTGTCTTACAGACCTGTTTTAACGCCTGCTTTTATAGCAGGCGTTTTTTTATGCCTTATTCCCTATACCTGCGCATGATCAGGGCGACCAACAGTAGGGCGGCTGACGAGACCGTATAGAGCGCCTGCACAGAGCCAAACTCAACTGCCACCATTGCTGCAATGCCGGTGAAAAGCGAGGCGCTGAGAGTTTGCCAGCGCCAGGCTTTACCGCTGGCTGAAGCGGTTTGCGTGAAATGAAAACTACTGAGTACGCCAAACGTGCCCGCTGCGAAGAGAACATTCGAGGCCAAATGTGCGATAAAGACCATGCCCAGCGCACATGCCGTCCACCCGGACAAAAACGGCAGCACACCATAACCGGTCAGGAAGATGCCGAGACAAAAGATGATTCGCGGCGTATGAGCGGCAAAGCGCGTCAGGCTCTCTTTTTTTAGCAGCATGGGGCCGCAAAGTTGTCCCATGCTCCTCGCGAAAAGCAGAGGCAAAGCAAGGCCCGCCGCATCCTGAGGATGGAGTTGCTGCGCCAGTGCCGGAAGAAGTGCCATGGCCGGTGAGCCGACGGCTGCCAGCGCCGGTAAAATGAGCAGGCTGCGTTTTTGCCGAACGGTCAGCGTCTGCCAGCGTAGTGGTGCGGGGGCTTCCTCTTCACCGGAGAGCGGTAGCAATGGCGCAGAAAACCGACGTCCAGCCAGCCATAGCAGTAACAGTGACCCGAAAAAGCTCGCGGCATCAATAGCAAGCAAGGTAAACACGGAGGTCTGCGTGAACAGCACCACGCCGAGTCCAGTACCTAATAATACCTGAGAAGCAAAAATCACATTTTCCAGACAGGTCGCAGCAGGCAGCTCTGCTTCGCTAAGTCCGCGCTTAAAGAGCAATGTCAGCGCGGGCCAACTCATCCCGCTGAGCAGCGCTTCGGTGGATTGCACAGCGAGTAATGCGGCAACGCTGTGGTAACCCACGCCAAGCAGGGGAAAGAGCAGGGCGAGCAGGCCTAGTCCCTCGGTCAGTATCAGCAGGGAGATCGGAGAACAGCGTGAGCACAGCTTTTCACCGATCGTGCTGCCGATGAATCCGGGTACCGTAGCGAAAAGAAAAGCGAGAGTGAGCAGAGCGGGCGGGGCTGACCATGCTAACAGCAAACCGAAGACCACAACCTGGGTTAGACCATTCCCCAGTGAAGAAAAGATAAAAGCACAGGCAAGCAGGCGTAGCCAGCGGTGGCAGCGCAGCGCCTGGATAAGCGCATACAAAAGCGAGTTCATCGAGATTTCCTTTCAAAAACGATTTAGTCCACGCTGCAAAATGTGCGCGTGTGTGAAAAAAGGTTAATGAAAAGACATCGTTACATTGGCGGATTCGTTTGCGGATGTAGGTGCAAAGAATGTAGCAGCAGAAAGGTGATAAAAAAAGGAGGCCCTCTGGCCTCCTTTTTATTTACTGCTGCGTACCGTTATTTTGCAGCGTCAACAACAACCCATCTCGCCGCATGGCGGCTGCCTCTTCCGGCTTATGCTGCTTGTCCAGCGTATCGGCAAGCCATGCGTAGTCAAAGGCATCCGGACGCTGTTTCAGCGCCGCGCGGAAGGCGAGGCTCGCCTCCTGCCATTCTCCGTGCTTCATCAGCGATTGACCAAGCGTGCTCCACAGCAGCGGGCGGTCACCGACGGTTTTAATCTGCTGACGCAGTACTTTTTCGATTTGCTCTGGATTATTGGTTTTCAGGCGTGGGATCACCATCACCAGACGATCGTCGTACTGGCGCTTCAGACCATCGAGAAGGATTTCCTGAGCCGTGTCATGGTCGTCACATTCAATAAGATGTTCCGCCATGGCAACCTGCAGAGGAACCTGCTGGCGCGTTTTACGGCTTTGATTCTTCCACCACGTTTTCAGACCGTCGCTGCCCAGGTCGGCGCGCGCCTGATCCATCAGGCCAATCCATGCCAGACGCTGAAGCTCATCACGATGTTCATCGTCGCCCACCTCGGCCTTCGCCATTGACGGAATGATGTCCAGCAGTGAACCCCAGGCGCCGGTACGAATATACGCCTGCTCGGCAAGACGCAGCACTTCCGGATGACGTGGCGCAACTTCCAGCAGGCGATCGATACCGTGGCGAGCCGCGTGATTTTCATTGCGCGCCAGCTGCAGACGAACGCGCGTGATTTCTACCGGAATCGGGTCACCATGAGCCAGCTCTGCCGCTCGCTCCAGATGCTGATTGGCGCGGGCTTCGTCACCGCGCTGCTGCGCCGCTTCGGCTGCGAGCAGATAATTCACCACTGGCTGTTCGGCATGGTCGGCGTTTTTTGACATCAGCTTTTCTACTTGCTGATAATCGCCTTCGGCCAGTTTCAGCAGCGCTTGCTCCGTTTGCTTACGAGCGCGGCGACGTTTGCGGCCAACGAACCAGCCGCGCGTGTGAACACCGGTGCGGAAAATACGGCGCAGGATCCACTCGATCGCAAACAGCACCACCATGCCGAGGATCAGAATGATCGCCAGGCCCGTTACGCTGGTTTCGATATTGTAATTATCGGTCTGGATCAGGACGTAACCCTGATGGCCCGCAAGCATGGGGCCCAGCACGATCCCGGCGATCAGCAGGATGAAGAGTAAGAGAACTTTTAGCATCATTACTCTCCTTGCGGTGCGCTTTCAGGCGCCGGAGCCGGGGCAGGTGCCGCTCCGCCCGACGGCTCTGCCGGCACGCCCGGCTGCGCCAGCAGGTTACGTACGCGCGTCTGCATCAGCTTCTCCAGAATCGGCTGGCTGGCCAGCTTATCCGGCACGTTCATGGTGATGTTCTGCTGGCTCAGCTTATCAATGTCTTCGAGGAAGGCGGTGGTCGTCGCATCATCGGTGTTGTAGTAGGCGCGTACCCACGTTGAAACGTTATCCAGTGCCTGTTTATAGGTCTCTTCCTGATGACGCGGTACGGCCTGAGCCGCTACCAGCAGGCGGGAACGAATGTTTTCGCGCAGATAGATATCCTGGTTCGGCGCCAGCAGCGGCACGGCGGTTTCGTCGCGACGGCGGATAGTGATGAAACTGTCCATAAAGTTCTGCCAGCTTTTCTGCAGGTTTATGCGCCATTCGCTCAGGGAGCTGGAAAGCTCGGTACCGTCGGAATCCATCGGGGAGTCGTCGTCGTTATTATCCGCCAGCTGCAGGTTATCAATCTGATTCGAAAGCTGGTTCACCTTGAGGATAATGCCGTCGTAATCCACCTGCGAGACGGCGGAGAGGCTGGCAATATCTTCGGTGATCGCGCGACGTGCAGTAATGAGGCTTGGGTCGTTCATGTCTGCCAGGCTCGCATCAGCGCTTTTCAGCAGCGCCGCGGCAGTGGTGACGTCCTGATCGCTCCAGAGCTTACGTCCGGCGAGCTTCACCAGGAAGTCCGCCTGCGAGAGCAGCCAGGTTTTGGCATCGGTGCCGGAAATTGTGGCGACTTTCTGCTGCACGTCGCCCAGCTGTTTGGTCAGCTCTTCCTGTTTGCTGTTCGCCTCGGCAAGCGCGGCGGCCTGCTGTTTAATCACCGCTTCCAGCTCGGTTTTCTGCGTCTCCTGCGCTTTTTGCAGGGCAGTGAGCTGATTCACCAGCGCGTCGCTGGTGGACGTTTGATTAGCACCCTGTTGCTTCACCAGACCGTACAGGCCAACCCCTGCTGCCAGCGCAATGGCGATGGCAATCGCGCTCAGCGTGAGGCTCGTTTTATTGCTGCCGTTTTTCTTCTCAGCGGTTTTCTCTGTCGTCTCTGGCTGTGGCGTCGTCTCCACAGTCTCCCTGGTCTCTTCAACCACGGCGGAGGATTTGTCGTGTTCCGTCATTATGGCTTCCCATTTGAGAGTTATTGTAATGCGCGCAGCAGCGCATCGTTGTCGGCGTTATCAGCGATCCGAATATCCTGCCAGCCCAGTTCCCGGGCCTGGTTCGCCAGACGCTCACTGACGACCAGAAGCCGACAGCGGAGTAACCAGTTTTCGTGATACCAAAGCGGTATCAGCGACCAAAGCTGTTGTAACATTTCACCGCTGGTGACCACCAGCGTATTAATGCCGCGCGCGTGCCAGCGCATCGCCTCTTCCGCGCCATCGTAGTGTTTTGCACAGCGCTGATAGCACTCAATAAACGTCACGTCTGCACCACGTTCACGCAGCGTTTCGCCCAACAGTTCGCGGCCACCATTACCGCGCAAAATGAGCGCACGCTTTCCGGCAATAGTTTGTAATTCAGGTAATTGTAGCAAGACTTCACTGATTTCCCGATCTAACGGGTAACGAACGTCCGCGCTGCTTACGGTATGCAGCGCCAGTGCCGTTGTGCGGCCAATCGCGAAATAGCGGGGGGCGGTTGGCCAGGTCAAACCCTGCTGTTGCAGCTGCGCGTGGGCAAATTCCACGGCATGTTGCGACAGCGCAAACAGCAGGTCGCCTTCCTGAAGGGTATTCATCTGGTCGGCGAGCGCAGAGAGCTCCCGACCGGGGGAGAATTCAATGAGCGGAAAACTCCAGGCCACCTGCCCCAGTGCGCGCAGACGGCTCACTAACTGCTCTCCTGCGGGAGAAGGGCGGGTGACGAGAATACTCATGCAGGGGGCTCTCCATTATAAACGTCAGCCAGAATCTCGCGGGCGCCGTTATCCAGCAGCTCTTCAGCCAGCGACACGCCAAGCTGCTCGGCATCTTGCGCTTTACCGCGACGTTCGCCGCGTACCATCTGCGAACCGTCCGGGGCGCCCACCAGCGCGCGCAGCCACAGTTCGCCATCTGTTAATTCAGCATAGCTGCCAATCGGAACCTGGCATCCCCCTTCGAGGCGGGTATTCATCGCACGCTCGGCTTTTACGCGAATAGCGGTCTCGTCGTGGTTCAGCGGCGCGAGCAGTTCGCGGGTACGCGCATCGTCCAGACGGCACTCGATGCCGACGGCGCCCTGGCCCACGGCCGGCAGCGACAGTTCTGGCGGCATCGCCACGCGAATGCGCGACTCCATCCCCAGACGCTTCAGGCCGGCAACGGCGAGGATAATGGCATCGTAATCGCCGTTATCCAGCTTGCCCAGACGCGTGCCGACGTTACCGCGCAGCGAGCGAATGATCAGGTCAGGACGACGCTCCGCCAGCTGACACTGACGGCGTAAACTGGACGTGCCAACCACGCTCCCCTCCGGCAGCGCGTCGAGCGAGTCATAGTGGTTAGAGACAAACGCATCGCGCGGATCTTCGCGCTCGCAGATGGTCACCAGCCCCAGCCCTTCCGGGAACTCGACGGGCACGTCTTTCATCGAATGTACGGCGATATCGGCGCGGTTCTCAAGCAATGCCAGTTCCAGCTCTTTGACAAACAGGCCTTTGCCGCCCACTTTCGCCAGGGGCGTATCGAGGATCACGTCACCGCGCGTGACCATCGGCACCAGCTCGACGCGCAATCCGCTGTGGCAGGCTTCAAGGCGCTGCTTCACATAATGTGCCTGCCAGAGCGCGAGAGGGCTTTGGCGTGTGGCAATTCTCAAAACATTGTCTAACATGCTTGTTACCGTCATTATCAATCGCTAACCATCCTAACATTGTTGACTCTGGGATGGCAGTTTTACGGTTGATGAAGCGTGAGAGGGACAAGGCGGCGTATTCGTCAGCCATAGCCGTATTCAGGAATTTACACGTACAGAACGGTGCTACACTTGTATGTAGCGCATCTTTCTTTACGGTCAACCGGCAAGGTGTTAAATTGATCACGTTTTAGACCATTTTTTCGTCGCTACCACCAAAAATGATAAGGGCGAAAAAGGGTAACGGTTATCTTTTTGAAATACTGCGGGTCCGCTGTTATTCGTGTTTTGAATAGCTTGCGACACCCGGAAACATCAGGCGATACGTCTTGTACCTCTATATTGAGACTCTGAAACAGAGACTGGATGCCATTAATCAACTGCGTGTGGATCGCGCGCTTGCTGCCATGGGCCCTGCTTTCCAGCAGGTATACAGTCTGCTGCCGACATTATTGCACTATCACCATCCGCTGATGCCTGGCTACCTTGACGGTAACGTTCCCCAGGGCATTTGCCTTTTCACGCCTGATGAAACCCAACAGCATTACCTGAACGAGCTGGAACTCTACCGCGGCATGCCGCCACAGGAGTCTCCGAAAGGCGAACTGCCGATTACCGGTGTTTACTCTATGGGGAGCACCTCATCGGTAGGGCAAAGCTGTTCTTCGGACCTGGACATCTGGGTCTGCCATCAGTCCTGGCTCGATAACGACGAGCGTCAGCTGCTGCAGCGCAAGTGCAGCCTGCTGGAGAGCTGGGCGGCCTCGCTCGGTGTGGAAGTGAGCTTCTTCCTGATTGATGAAAACCGTTTCCGCCATAACGAAAGCGGCAGTCTGGGTGGTGAGGACTGCGGCTCGACTCAGCACATCTTATTGCTGGATGAATTTTACCGTACTGCTGTGCGTCTGGCCGGGAAGCGTATTCTGTGGAATATGGTCCCGTGCGAAGAAGAAGAGCATTACGATGACTACGTCATGTCGCTTTATGCGCAGGGCGTACTGACGCCAAACGAATGGCTGGACCTCGGCGGTCTGAGCTCTCTGTCAGCCGAAGAGTACTTTGGCGCAAGCCTCTGGCAGCTCTATAAAAGTATCGACTCGCCGTACAAAGCGGTGCTGAAAACGCTGCTGCTGGAAGCCTATTCCTGGGAATACCCTACGCCGCGCCTGCTGGCGAAAGATATCAAGCAGCGTCTGCACGACGGGGAGATCGTCTCCTTCGGGCTGGACGCCTACTGCATGATGCTGGAGCGCGTGACCGAATACCTGAAAGCCATTGATGACACCACGCGTCTTGACCTGGTGCGTCGATGTTTCTATCTCAAAGTCTGTGAGAAATTGAGCCGCGAGCGCGCCTGCGTGGGCTGGCGTCGTGAAGTGGTCAGTCAGTTAGTGAAAGAGTGGGGATGGGACGAAGCGCGTCTGTCCATGCTCGACAACCGGGCCAACTGGAAAATCGATCAGGTGCGTGAAGCGCACAACGAACTGCTCGATGCGATGATGCAAAGCTACCGTAACCTGATCCGCTTTGCGCGCCGTAACAACCTCAGCGTTTCCGCCAGCCCGCAGGACATCGGGGTGTTGACCCGTAAGCTGTACGCCGCGTTTGAAGCGCTGCCGGGTAAAGTCACCCTGGTTAACCCGCAGATTTCGCCAGACCTGTCAGAACCGAACCTGACCTTTATCTATGTGCCGCCGGGCCGCGCGAACCGCACCGGGTGGTATCTGTATAACCGTGCGCCAAGCATGGATTCGATCGTCAGCCATCAGCCGCTGGAATATAACCGCTACCTGAACAAGCTGGTGGCGTGGGCCTGGTTCAACGGCCTGCTGACCTCGCGCACGCGCCTGTTTATCAAAGGCAACGAGGTGGTTGATCTCGCTAAGCTGCAGGAGATGGTCGCGGATGTCTCGCACCACTTCCCGCTGCGTCTGCCTGCCCCAACGCCGAAAGCGCTCTACAGCCCGTGCGAGATTCGCCATCTGGCGATTATCGTCAACCTGGAATACGACCCGACGGCGGCCTTCCGCAATCAGGTGGTCCATTTTGACTTCCGCAAGCTGGACGTCTTCAGCTTTGGCGAGCAGCAAAACTGCCTGGTGGGCAGCGTGGACCTGCTGTACCGCAACTCGTGGAACGAAGTGCGTACCCTGCATTTCAACGGCGAGCAGGCGATGATCGAAGCGCTGAAAACCATTCTCGGTAAGATGCACCAGGATGCCGCCCCGCCGGACAGCGTCGAAGTGTTCTGCTATAGCCAGCATCTGCGCGGCTTAATTCGTACCCGCGTGCAGCAGCTGGTTTCTGAGTGTATCGAACTGCGCCTCTCCAGCACCCGTCAGGAGACCGGACGCTTCAAAGCGCTGCGCGTCTCCGGTCAGACCTGGGGCCTGTTCTTCGAGCGCCTGAACGTGTCGGTACAGAAGCTGGAAAACGCCATCGAGTTCTACGGCGCGATTTCGCACAACAAGCTGCATGGCCTGTCGGTGCAGGTGGAAACCAACCACGTTAAGCTCCCGCAAGTGGTGGACGGATTCGCCAGCGAAGGGATTATCCAGTTCTTCTTTGAAGAGTCGGGCGAGGATGCCGGGTTTAACATCTACATTCTGGATGAGACCAACCGCGCCGAGGTGTATCACCACTGTGAAGGCAGTAAAGAGGAGCTGGTGCGCGACGTCAGCCGCTTCTACTCCTCTTCGCATGACCGTTTCACCTACGGCTCAAGCTTCATCAACTTTAATCTGCCGCAGTTCTACCAGATTGTGAACGTCGATGGTCGTACGCAGGTGATCCCGTTCCGGACCCAGGCCGTAACGCCTGCCGCGCCTGCCAATCAGGAAACCGCGCCGCTGTTGCAGCAGTATTTCTCCTGAGCCTTTTCGCCGGGTGGCGCTAACGCTTACCCGGCCTACGGTCAGAGCCGCTGTTGCCGGGTGGCGCTGACGCTTACCCGGCCTACGGTCCGAGCCGCTGTTGCCGGGTGGTGCTGACGCTTACCCGGCCTACGGTTCGAGCCGTTGTAGGCCCGGTAAGGCGTAGCCGCCACCGGGCAACAAAACTACCTGAAACTCACCGCCTCACCCGCCTGCGCCGTCGCCGCCTGTTCCAGCAGGTCCCAGAACGGTACGCCGCTACGGTCGCAAACCCACTCCCCGTCTTTCAGATCGAAATGATAGCCGCCCTGTTTAGCGGCCAGCCAGACCTGGTGAAGCGGCTCCTGGCGGTTAATAATAATTTTGCTGCCATTTTCGAAGCTCAGGGTCAGAATGCCGCCGTTGATTTCACAATCGATATCGCTGTCGCCGTCCCAGTCGTCAAGACGCTCTTCGATGGTCATCCACAGGTTGTCGGCAAGGCGATGGAATTCACTGTCGTTCATGGTTTTGTTCCTGTTTTTCGTGATGCCGGCAGTATAACCCTAAATAATTCCCGTTGCAGGAAAGCGGCAAACTCTTGCTTTTGTGTCTTCTCCTGCGATGATAGAAACAGATTTGAACTTACGGGCAACTTTATAATGAAAAACGCTTTCCGAACGCTTGCCGTTCTCATCACGCTGTTTAGCCTGACTGGCTGCGGACTGAAGGGACCGCTGTACTTCCCACCTGCGGATAAAACCGCGCCGCCGCCAACGAAACCCGTGCAAAGCGGCATTGAGTCTACCACGCCAAATACTAACGATCGTGGCGACAACGGCGGCCCGACTCAGGTTAATCTCTGACGACAACGTTCTGTACCCGCGCAATGGAGCAAATGATGCAGTTCTCTAAAATGCATGGCCTTGGCAACGATTTTATGGTCGTCGACGCGGTAACGCAGAATGTGTTTTTCTCCCCGGAACTGATCCGTCGCCTGGCGGATCGGCATCTGGGCGTGGGGTTTGATCAGCTGCTGGTGGTCGAGCCACCGTACGATCCCGACCTCGATTTCCACTACCGTATTTTTAACGCGGACGGCAGCGAAGTTAACCAGTGCGGCAACGGCGCGCGCTGTTTTGCCCGCTTTGTCCGCCTGAAAGGGCTGACCAACAAGCGTGATATTCGCGTCAGCACGGCCAATGGTCGCATGGTGCTCAGCGTCACCGATGATGAACTGGTGCGCGTGAACATGGGTGAGCCTAACTTCGAGCCCTCCGTCGTGCCGTTTCGCGCAAACAAAGCGGAAAAGACCTATATTATGCGTGCGGCCGAGCAGACAGTATTGTGCGGCGTCGTCTCAATGGGTAACCCGCACTGCGTGATTCAGGTTGATGATGTGGAAACCGCCGCGGTCGAAACGCTCGGCCCGGTGCTGGAAAGCCACGAACGTTTCCCGGAGCGCGCAAACATCGGCTTTATGCAGGTGGTGAAGCGCGAGCACATTCGCCTGCGGGTTTACGAGCGCGGCGCGGGCGAGACTCAGGCCTGCGGAAGCGGCGCCTGTGCTGCGGTGGCCGTGGGCATCTCTCAGGGGTTACTGGCAGAAGAGGTTCGCGTGGAGTTACCGGGCGGTCGGCTTGATATCGCCTGGAAAGGACCGGGTCATCCACTGTATATGACTGGCCCGGCGGCACATGTCTATGACGGGTTTATCCATCTATGAAACAACCAGGGGAAGAACTGCAGGAAACAGTGACGGAACTGGACGACAGAGCTGTTGTTGATTATCTGCTGCGCAATCCTGAGTTTTTTATTCGCAATGCACGCGTCGTCGAAGAGATGCGCGTGCCGCATCCGGTTCGCGGAACCGTGTCGCTGGTCGAATGGCACATGGCGCGCTCGCGCAACCACATCAATCAGCTTGAAGAGAACATGACGCTGCTGATGGAGCAGGCCAGCACCAACGAAAGCCTGTTCTATCGTCTGCTGCACCTGCAGGCGCGTCTGGCGTCGGCGCACAGTCTTGACGAGTTCCTCAGCCGCTTCCACCGCTGGGCCCGGGAGCTGGGGCTGGCGGGCGCAACGATTCGTCTGTTCCCTGACCGCTGGCGCATTGGCGCGCCGTCCGGGTTTACCCATCTGGCGCTCAGCCGTCAGGCGTTTGAACCGCTGCGCATTCAGCGTCTGGGCCATGAGCACCACTATCTGGGGCCGCTGAACGGGCCTGAGCTGCTGGTGGTATTACCGGAAGCCAAAGCGATTGGCTCGGTAGCGATGTCGCTGATGGGGCGCGATGGCGATCTGGGGGTCATGTTATTTACCAGCCGCGATGCGCATCACTATGAGCAGGGGCAAGCCACGCACCTGCTGCAGGAGATCGCCCTGATGCTGCCCGAGCTGCTGGAGCGCTGGATTGAGCGCGTATGACGGACGGACTGCTCGCCACTGACGTTTCGCGCTTTCTGCGCTATCTGGGCGTGGAGCGTCAGCTTAGCCCCATTACCCTGCTCAACTACCAGCGTCAGCTTGATGCCATCATGCAGATTGCCGATGAAATCGGCCTGAAAAGCTGGCAACAATGTGACGCTGCGACGGTACGCGGGTTCGTCGTGCATAGCCGTAAAAAAAATCTCAGCCCGGCGAGCCTGGCGCTCAGGCTTTCTGCGCTGCGCAGTTTCTTCGACTGGCTGGTCAGCCAGGGGGGCTTAAAAGCCAACCCGGCAAAGGGGATCGCCACGCCGAAAGCGCCGCGCCATCTGCCTAAAAATATCGACGTCGACGACGTAAACCGCCTGCTGGATATCGACCTTAACGATCCGCTCGCCGTGCGCGACCGCGCGATGCTGGAGGTGATGTACGGCGCAGGCCTGCGTCTGTCTGAACTCGTCAACCTTGACCTCAAGCATCTCGATCTGGAATCTGGTGAAGTGTGGGTGATGGGTAAGGGCAGCAAAGAGCGCCGTCTGCCGATTGGCCGGAATGCGGTCTCCTGGATTGAGCACTGGCTTGACCTGCGCGGGCTGTTTGGCAGCGAAGAGGATGCGCTGTTCCTGTCGAAACTCGGCAAACGGATCTCGGCGCGTAACGTGCAGAAGCGCTTTGCGGAGTGGGGCATTAAGCAGGGGCTGAACAGCCACGTTCACCCGCACAAGCTGCGCCACTCCTTTGCGACACACATGCTTGAGTCGAGCGGCGATCTGCGCGGCGTGCAGGAACTGCTGGGCCACGCAAATCTGTCGACCACTCAAATCTATACCCACTTAGACTTCCAACACCTTGCCTCGGTGTATGACGCGGCGCATCCACGCGCCAAACGGGGGAAATAATGCGTTTTTACCGCCCACTTGGTCAGATCTCGGCCCTGACGTTTGACCTTGATGACACCCTTTATGACAACCGCGAGGTGATCCTGCGTACCGAGCAGGAGTCGCTGGCGTTTGTGCAGAACTACCATCCCGCGCTGAAAGCGATACAGAACAAGGACTTTCAGAAGCTGCGTCAGTCCCTGCGTGAGACCGAGCCGGACATTTACCACGACGTGACCGAATGGCGTCGTCGTGCGGTTGAGCAGGCGATGCTCAACGTGGGCCTGAGCGTGCAGGACGCGGCCATCGGGGCCGAAGCGGCAATGGAAAACTTCGCCAAATGGCGCAGCCGTATCGACGTGCCGCAGGAGACCCACGAGACGCTGGCGAAGCTTGCTGAAAAGTGGCCGTTGGTGGCCATCACCAACGGCAATGCCCAGCCGGAGCTGTTTGGCCTGAGCGATTACTTTGAATTCGTGCTGCGCGCGGGCCCGCACGGGCGCGCGAAGCCGTTCAGCGATATGTACCATCTGGCGGCGGACAAGCTTAACCTGCCGCTGGGTAACATTCTGCACGTGGGGGATGATCTGACCACGGACGTGGCCGGGGCTATCCGCTGCGGCATGCAGGCCTGCTGGATCAAGCCGGAAAACGCCGACCTGATGACCACGCTGGACAGCCGTCTTCTGCCGCACGTGGAAATTTCACGGTTGGCATCCCTCACGACGCTGATATAATCACCAGTAATATTGTATAAATTACCAGGGGTTTGCAGTTGTAGGCCCGGTAAGCGAAGCGCCACCGGGCGTTTTGCTGTGTTCCTGAATACTATGTGACGGTGCCAATGGACGTTTCTTACCTGCTCGACAGCCTTAATGATAAACAGCGTGACGCGGTTGCCGCCTCGCGCACCAACATGCTGGTGCTGGCTGGGGCGGGCAGTGGTAAGACGCGCGTGCTGGTTCACCGTATCGCCTGGCTGCAGAGCGTGGAGAACTGCTCACCGTACTCCATTATGGCGGTGACGTTTACCAACAAGGCGGCGGCAGAGATGCGCCACCGTATTGCCCAACTGATGGGCACCAGCCAGGGCGGCATGTGGGTCGGCACCTTCCACGGTCTGGCGCACCGCCTGCTGCGCGCGCACCATATGGACGCCAACCTGCCGCAGGATTTCCAGATCCTCGACAGCGAAGACCAGCTCCGCTTGCTGAAGCGCCTGATCAAGGCGATGAACCTCGACGAGAAGCAGTGGCCGCCGCGTCAGGCGATGTGGTACATCAACGGCCAGAAAGACGAGGGGCTGCGCCCGCATCACATTCAGAGCTTCGGCAACCCGGTCGAGCAGACCTGGCAGAACGTCTACAAGGCCTATCAGGAAGCGTGCGATCGCGCCGGTCTGGTGGATTTCGCCGAGCTGCTGCTGCGCGCCCACGAGCTGTGGCTCAACAAGCCGCACATCCTGCAGCACTACCGTGAACGCTTCACCAATATCCTGGTGGACGAATTCCAGGATACCAACAACATCCAGTACGCGTGGATCCGCCTGCTGGCCGGTGATACCGGCAAGGTAATGATCGTGGGCGATGATGACCAGTCGATTTACGGTTGGCGCGGGGCGCAGGTAGAAAACATCCAGCGCTTCCTCAACGATTTCCCCGGCGCGGAAACCATCCGTCTGGAGCAGAACTACCGTTCAACCAGCAACATCCTGAGCGCGGCCAACGCCCTGATTGAAAACAACAACGGGCGTCTGGGGAAAAAGCTGTGGACCGACGGCGTCGACGGCGAACCGATTTCGATTTACTGCGCTTTCAACGAGCTCGACGAAGCCCGCTTCGTGGTGAACCGCATAAAAACCTGGCAGGACAACGGCGGCGCGCTGGAGCAGTGCGCCATTCTCTATCGCAGCAACGCCCAGTCGCGCGTGCTGGAAGAGGCGCTCCTGCAGGTGAGCATGCCGTACCGCATTTACGGCGGCATGCGATTCTTCGAACGTCAGGAAATCAAAGATGCGCTGTCGTATCTGCGCCTCATTGCGAACCGTAACGACGACGCGGCGTTTGAACGCGTGGTCAATACGCCGACCCGCGGGATTGGCGACCGCACGCTGGACGTGGTGCGTCAGGCCTCGCGCGATCGCCAGCTGACGCTGTGGCAGGCGTGCCGCGAGCTGCTGCAGGAAAAAGCCCTCGCCGGGCGCGCAGCCAGCGCGTTACAGCGCTTCCTTGAGCTGATTGACGCCCTGGCGCAGGAAACCGCCGACATGCCGCTGCACGTGCAGACCGACCGGGTGATTAAAGACTCCGGCCTGCGCACTATGTACGAGCAGGAGAAAGGCGAGAAGGGCCAGACCCGTATTGAGAACTTAGAGGAGCTGGTCACGGCAACGCGCCAGTTCAGCTACAACGAAGAAGACGAAGACCTGATGCCGCTGCAGGCGTTCCTCTCCCACGCCGCGCTGGAAGCGGGCGAAGGGCAGGCGGACACCTGGCAGGATGCGGTTCAACTGATGACTCTGCACTCCGCCAAAGGCCTGGAGTTCCCGCAGGTGTTTATCGTCGGGATGGAAGAGGGGATGTTCCCGAGCCAGATGTCGCTGGATGAAGGCGGCCGTCTGGAAGAGGAGCGTCGTCTGGCCTACGTGGGCGTGACGCGCGCGATGCAAAAGCTGACGCTGACCTACGCCGAAACCCGCCGTCTGTACGGTAAAGAGGTTTATCACCGTCCGTCGCGCTTTATCGGTGAACTGCCGGAGGAGTGCGTGGAAGAAGTGCGTCTGCGGGCGAGCATCAGCCGTCCGGTCAGCCATCAGCGCATGGGTTCGCCGATTGCGGAAACCGACACCGGCTACAAGCTGGGCCAGCGCGTGCGCCATTCGAAGTTTGGCGAAGGCACCATTGTGAATCTGGAAGGCAGCGGCGAGCACAGCCGTCTGCAGGTGGCGTTCCAGGGGCAGGGGATCAAATGGCTGGTAGCGGCCTATGCGAAGCTGGAAACAGTCTAACATTCAGAAAAATATCATTATTTTGTAATAATCTGCTAGCCTTATACAGTGAAGGTCAATTAATGCCCTTCAGCGTTCCGTTGCGTGTTGACGCCACAGTTATAGCTGGCGTAACATGCGCGCACGATTACGCTAAGAGGACATTCGCCTTGGACACACCCAGTAGATACTGGCTCAATTCCCTGTCATCCAGGAACAACTCCTAAGGCTATCTCCTCTTGCTGATGGCCTTAGTGGTTGTCAGCGACCTGCATTATTCCCGTCGCGCTGAGTCAGGCTGTTTAATGGTCTGAAACCCAATTTGTTTCTGTGTGCCCACCGAACTGTCCGATATTTTTTGCATTGGGAGTCCCGGTCATGTTGAGCGCATTTCAACTCGAAAATAACCGACTGACTCGGCTTGAAGCCGAAGAGTCACAGCCCCTCATTGATGCCGTATGGGTGGATCTGGTCGAGCCGGACGACGATGAGCGCCTTCGCGTACAATCTGAGCTGGGGCAAAGCCTGGCAACCCGCCCGGAACTGGAAGACATCGAAGCATCCGCGCGTTTTTTTGAAGACGAAGACGGTCTGCACATTCACTCCTTCTTCTTCTTTGAAGATGCGGAAGATCACGCGGGTAACTCCACCGTGGCGTTTACCATTCGCGACGGCCGTCTGTTTACCCTGCGCGAGCGCGAGCTGCCGGCATTCCGTCTCTACCGCATGCGCGCCCGCAGCCAGGCAATGGTGGACGGTAACGCTTACGAGCTGCTGCTCGATCTGTTCGAGACCAAAATTGAACAGCTGGCGGACGAAATTGAAAACATCTACAGCGATCTGGAAAAGCTGAGCCGCGTGATCATGGAAGGCCATCAGGGCGATGAGTACGACGAAGCGCTCTCCACGCTGGCGGAGCTGGAAGATATCGGCTGGAAGGTACGTTTGTGTCTGATGGATACCCAGCGCGCGCTGAACTTCCTGGTGCGCAAGGCGCGTCTGCCGGGCGGTCAGCTGGAGCAGGCGCGTGAGATCTTACGAGATATCGAATCCCTGCTGCCGCACAACGAATCCCTGTTCCAGAAGGTGAACTTCCTGATGCAGGCGGCGATGGGCTTTATCAACATTGAGCAGAACCGCATCATCAAGATCTTCTCGGTGGTGTCCGTGGTGTTCCTGCCGCCGACGCTGGTGGCATCCAGCTACGGGATGAACTTTGAGTTTATGCCGGAGCTGAAGTGGAGCTTTGGTTACCCGGGGGCGATTATCTTCATGATCCTCGCGGGGCTGGCGCCGTATCTGTACTTTAAGCGTCGTAACTGGCTGTAAAAATCTGGCGGGTGGCGCTGCGCTTACCCGCCCTACGATAGAATTCCCTCTTCCTGTGGGAGAGGGTTACAACATCACAGCCCTTTGCGCACCCTGCGTTGGGTATAAATCGCATCCGCGACGAAAATCGCCAGCGCCACCCAGATAAAGGCGAACGTCACCATCTTATCCGCACCCGGCACTTCGCCGTAAAACACCACTGCCAGCAGGAACATCAGCGTCGGGCCAATATACTGGAAGAAGCCCAGCGTGGAGAGACGCAGACGCGTCGCGGCACCGGTGAAGCACAGCAGAGGAATGGTGGTCACCACGCCCGCCGCCATCAGCATCAGGTTCAGCGACCACGGGTTGCTGCCCATATGGCTGGTCGCGCTGTCGGCGATGCCAAAGAGATAAATCGCCGCCACGGGGAGCAGCCACAGGGTTTCAAACAGCATCCCCGTCTGCGCTTCCACCGCAATCTTCTTACGCACCAGGCCGTAGAACGCAAAGCTGAACGCCAGGCCGAGGGCAATAATCGGCAGCGAGCCGAAGGTCCAAAGCTGCACCAGTACGCCGCAGAAGGCCAGAATCACCGCCACCCACTGCATCCGGCGGAAGCGCTCACCGAGGAAAATCATCCCCAGCACGATGTTCACCAGCGGGTTAATGAAGTACCCCAGGCTCGCTTCGAGCATGTGATGGTTATTCACCGCCCAGATAAACAGCAGCCAGTTGCCGCCAATCAGCACCGCTGAGAGCGCCAGCAGGAAGACCTTTTTAGGGGTTTTAAACAGCGTTTTGACGCCCGACCACTGACGGCTGAGGCTCATCAGCGCGATCATAAAAAAGAACGACCAGATAACGCGGTGAGTCAGGATCTCATCGGCCGGAACGTAGGCGATAAGCTTGAAATACGCCGGGGCGATACCCCAAATAAAATAAGCGGCAAGGGCGAGTAAAACGCCCTGCCGCGTCTGTTTAGCATCCATCGGGAAAATCCGTTACAAAGAAGTGAATTAATTTTACCCGATTTTGCCGTATCAACCCACCATATAAGTGGCGGTTGCGCTGGCGATATACACCTGTTCTTCGTTGTGTAACTCAACGCGCGCCACGGCAACTTTATTCCCCGCGCGCAGCAGGCTGCTGGAACAGGTAAAGCGATTTCCGCGCCCCGGGCGGAGGTAGTCGACGCGCAAATCAATGGTCCCCATGCGCGCCAGACGCTGGCGGAGTTCGTCTTCGTTGATGGTGTCATGGCGGGTCAGCGTACTGCCCACGCAGACCAGACCTGCCGCCACGTCCAGCGCGGAGGCGATCACGCCGCCGTGCAAAATACTTTGCGCCCAGTTACCCACCATCATCGGCTGGTTGTTGAAGCTCAGCTGGGCAAAATCTTTCTCGTAACGCTCCAGCTCCAGTCCCAGCGCACGGTTAAACGGCATATGGTAAACAAAAATCTCGCCCACGAGTTTTAACACTTCTTCGGCGGTAAGCATGGCTGACATGAGGCATCACATCCTTATTGTTAACGAAATGTTGATTTTATGCCTCGGCAACAAGGAATTCCACTTTCAGAAACGAGGATGCAGCAGTTGTCGCAGAAGTCTGTAGAATGTCCGCCACATAACTATTCAGCTAATTTTACTCTTTTGCAGGAGAACACCACCGATGCGGACGTATCTGGCATGGTTACTGGCGGCGGTTGCGCTGCCCCTCACAGCATATGCGCAGGAAGCGACGATCAAAGAGGTGCATGATAAACCTGCCGTTCACGGTAGCATTATCGCGAACCTTCTTCAGGAGCATGACAATCCGTTCACGCTCTACCCGTATGACACCAACTACGTGATTTATACCCAGACCAGCGATCTCAACAAAGAGGCGATAAGCTCCTATAACTGGTCTGATAATGCGCGTAAAGATGAGGTGAAGTTCCAGCTCAGCCTCGCGTTTCCGTTCTGGCGCGGTATTCTGGGGCCGAACTCGGTGCTCGGGGCGTCTTACACCCAGAAATCCTGGTGGCAGCTCTCTAACAGCGGCGAGTCCTCACCGTTCCGTGAAACAAACTATGAGCCGCAGCTGTTCCTCGGTTTTGCAACGGATTATGAGTTTGCGGGCTGGACGCTGCGTGACGTCGAAGTGGGCTTTAACCACGATTCCAACGGTCGCTCTGACCCCACCTCGCGCAGCTGGAACCGCGCCTATACGCGTCTGATGGCGCAGAACGGTAACTGGATGGTGGAAGTGAAGCCGTGGTATGTAGTCGGCAGCACTGACGACAACCCGGATATCACCAAATATATGGGCTACTACCAGCTCAAAGTCGGCTACCAGTTAGGTGATGCCGTGCTCAGCGCCAAAGGTCAATACAACTGGAACACCGGCTACGGTGGTGCGGAAGTGGGCTTAAGCTATCCAATGACGAAGCATGTCCGTATCTATACTCAGGTGTACAGCGGTTACGGCGAGTCGCTTATCGATTACAACTTCAACCAGACCCGCGTCGGCGTGGGCGTGATGCTGAACGATATTCTCTAGGCTGCTCGAATGTTTTTGCGTTAAACGTTGAAGTTTCTCTCTCAGGCGCTGAAAATAGCGCCTGTTTCATTTCAGGCATATGGGGTTAACGTGGCGCAGGCGGAAGTATTGAATCAGGAGTCGCTGGCTAAACAGGTTTTGCATGAAACCTTTGGCTACCAGCAGTTCCGCCCCGGCCAGGAAACCATCATTGAAACGGTGCTGGAAGGTCGTGATTGCTTGGTGGTGATGCCGACTGGCGGCGGTAAGTCCCTCTGTTATCAGGTGCCCGCGCTGGTGCTTAACGGCCTGACGGTCGTGGTATCCCCTCTCATTTCTCTGATGAAAGATCAGGTTGACCAGCTGCTCGCCAACGGCGTGGCGGCAGCCTGTCTTAACTCCACGCAAACCCGTGAGCAGCAGCAAGAGGTGATGGCCGGGTGCCGCACCGGGCAGATCCGCCTGCTGTATATCGCCCCGGAACGCCTGATGCTGGATAACTTCCTCGACCATCTTGCGCACTGGAACCCGGTGCTGCTGGCGGTAGATGAAGCGCACTGTATTTCCCAGTGGGGACACGACTTCCGCCCGGAATACGCTGCCCTCGGCCAGCTGCGTCAGCGCTTCCCCGAGCTGCCGTTTATGGCGCTTACCGCCACGGCGGATGACACCACGCGGCTGGATATCGTTCGTCTGCTCGGGCTGAACGACCCCTATATTCAGGTCAGCAGCTTCGACCGCCCTAACATCCGCTATATGCTGATGGAAAAATTCAAGCCGCTGGATCAGCTCCTGCGCTACGTCCAGGAGCAGCGCGGCAAGTCCGGTATCATTTACTGCAACAGCCGTGCGAAGGTGGAAGACACCGCCGCGCGTCTGCAAAACCGCGGCTTTAGCGCCGCCGCGTATCATGCCGGGTTAGAGAACCACATCCGTGCCGACGTGCAGGAAAAATTCCAGCGCGACGACCTGCAAATCGTCGTCGCGACGGTGGCGTTCGGAATGGGCATTAACAAGCCCAACGTGCGCTTTGTGGTGCACTTCGACATTCCGCGCAATATCGAATCCTACTACCAGGAAACCGGCCGCGCCGGGCGTGACGGGCTGCCTGCGGAAGCGATGCTGTTTTACGATCCGGCCGATATGGCGTGGCTGCGCCGCTGTCTGGAAGAGAAACCGCAGGGACAGCTGCAGGATATTGAGCGCCACAAGCTCAACGCGATGGGTGCGTTTGCCGAAGCGCAAACCTGCCGCCGTCTGGTGCTGCTCAACTACTTTGGGGAAGGGCGCCAGGAGCCGTGCGGCAACTGCGATATCTGCCTGGATCCGCCGAAACAGTACGATGGCCTGATGGACGCGCGTAAGGCGCTCTCGACCATTTACCGTGTGAACCAGCGCTTCGGGATGGGCTACGTGGTGGAAGTGCTGCGCGGCGCGAATAACCAGCGTATCCGCGATATGGGGCATGACAAGCTGCCGGTCTACGGTATTGGCAAGGAGCAGAGCCACGAGCACTGGGTGAGCATCATTCGCCAGCTGATCCACCTCGGCTTCGCCACGCAGAACATTGCCCAGCACTCCGCCCTGCAGCTGACCGAAGCGGCGCGTCCGGTACTGCGTGGTGACGTTGAGCTCAAGCTCGCCGTGCCGCGCGTCATCGCCCTGAAGCCGCGCGTGATGCAGAAATCCTACGGCGGCAACTACGACCGCAAGCTGTTCGCCAAACTGCGCAAGCTGCGTAAAGCCATCGCCGACGAAGAAAACATTCCTCCTTACGTGGTGTTCAACGACGCGACGCTGATTGAGATGGCCGAGCAGATGCCGCTCAGCGCCAGCGAGATGCTCAGCGTCAACGGCGTGGGGACGCGCAAGCTGGAGCGCTTCGGTAAAGAGTTTATGGCGCTCATCCGCTCTCACGCCGATGGTGATGATGAGGAGTAGTCAGCCGGGCGAAAAAGTGCCAGGATGATGACTCACTGAATTATTTCCCCGCGAGTTAATTATGTTGATGCTATTTCTCACCGTGGCGTTAGTGCACATCGTTGCGCTGATGAGCCCCGGCCCAGACTTTTTCTTCGTATCACAAACGGCCGTTAGCCGCTCCCGCAAAGAGGCGATGATGGGCGTGCTCGGTATCACCATGGGCGTTATGGTCTGGGCGGCCGTTGCGCTGCTCGGTCTGAACCTTATCTTGGCGAAGATGGCCTGGCTGCATAACATCATCATGGTCGGCGGCGGGCTGTACCTGTGCTGGATGGGCTACCAGATGCTGCGCGGGGCGCTGAAGAAAGAAGAGAAAAAGCCGGAAGAGCCAAAGGTGGAGCTGGCAACGGGCGGCCGCAGCTTTGTAAAAGGGCTGCTGACCAATCTGGCAAACCCAAAAGCGATTATCTATTTCGGCTCCGTGTTCTCGCTGTTTGTCGGCGATAGCGTCGGTGCGGGCGCACGCTGGGGCATCTTCCTGCTGATCGTTGTTGAAACCTTTGCCTGGTTTACCATCGTGGCCAGCCTGTTTGCCTTACCGGCGATGCGCCGCGGCTACCAGCGTATCGCGAAGTGGATTGACGGCTTCGCCGGCGCGCTGTTCGCCGGCTTTGGCATTCATCTCATCATTTCTCGCTAAGCGTGACGTGCTGACGCAAGCAGCGCGCCAACCAGCATAAACAGCGAGCCAAAGACTTTATTCAGGGCCTTCATCTGCTTAGGCCCTTTAATCCACGCCGCAATTCGCTGCGCCAGCGTCGCGTAACCAATCATCACGATGATATCGACGATAATGGTGGTCGCACCCAGCACCACGTACTGCATCACCTGGGGCTGGTGCGGCACGATAAACTGCGGGAACAGCGCGGCGAGGAAAACGATGCTCTTCGGGTTGGTCAGGTTGACGAACACCGCGCGCTTAAACAGATGGCCGCGGTTTTGCGTCTGAGCGAGCGTATTCAGGTTGATGGAGCCTGCCGCGCGCCACTGCTGGATACCGAGCCAAATCAGATACGCTGCCCCGGCCCATTTCAGCACCTCAAAGGCCAGCACGGAGCGGGAGAACAGGGTCCCCAGACCAATCCCGACCAGCACAATATGAATGCCCAGCCCGGTCTGCAAACCGGCAATCGACGCCGCCGCACCGCGATAGCCATGGTTGATGGAGGTGGTCATGGTGTTAATGGCGCCCGAGCCCGGTGAAAGACTAAGGATGATGGATGTCAGCAGGTAAGCGAACCACCACTCGAAGGTCATTTGAAACTCCCGAATCGTCTGTTTTTATGCCACAATACGCTATTGTTGAGTCATTTTGTGACCGGTTACGAAAAAACGATATTCCTTGGCTTAGGTGAGTAGAAACCCGATGTTTCAGCAGAAAAAGGACTGGGAAACACGAGAAAACGCATTTGCTGCTTTCTCCATGGGGCCGCTGACCGATTTCTGGCGCCAGCGTGAGGAAGATGAGTTTACGGGCGTCGGTGAAATTCCGGTACGCTTTGTGCGTTTTCACGATAAGAAAAATGACCGGGTCATTGTGGTCTGCCCCGGGCGTATTGAGAGCTATATCAAATACGCCGAACTGGCCTATGACCTGTTCCATCTGGGCTTCGATGTGTTGATTATCGATCACCGCGGGCAGGGGCTTTCTGGTCGCCTGCTATCGGATACGCATCGCGGCCACGTGGATAACTTCAGCGATTACGTCGACGATCTCGCCGCGTTCTGGCAGCAGGAGGTCGAGCCTGGCCCCTGGCGGAAGCGCTATATTCTGGCGCACTCAATGGGCGGCGCGATTTCAACGCTGTTTTTACAGCGCCACGCGCACCAGTGCGACGCCATTGCGCTCACCGCGCCGATGTATGGCATCGTCATGCGTTTTCCTGACTGGATGGTGCGTCATATTCTTGACTGGGCTGAGGGCCATCAGCGCATTCGAGAAGGCTATGCCATCGGGACGGGGCGCTGGCGTGCACTGCCGTTTGCGATGAACGTGCTGACCCACAGCCGACAGCGCTATCGTCGTAACCTGCGTTTTTATGCCGATGAACCGCGCCTGCGCGTGGGTGGCCCGACCTATCACTGGGTGCGGGAAGGTATTCTTGCCGGTGAGCAGGTGCTGGCTGGCGTCGGCAATGACGACACGCCAACGCTCCTGATTCAGGCTGAAGAAGAGCGTGTGGTGGATAACCGCATGCATGACCGTTATTGCGAACTGCGCGCTGCCGCCGGTCACCCTTGTGAAGGGGGAAAACCGCTGGTCATTAACGGCGCGTACCATGAGATCCTTTTTGAAAAGGACGCTATGCGCTCAGTCGCGCTCAACGCCATTGTTGAATTTTTCAACAGGCATAATTGATTTTTGTTTTCCACCAGAGGTTGAAATCCCTATGTACCAGGTTGTTGCATCTGATTTAGATGGCACGCTGCTTTCCCCCGACCACACCCTCTCGCCTTACGCGAAAGAGACCTTAAAACTCCTGACCGCCCGTGGCGTGAACTTCGTGTTTGCCACCGGTCGCCACCACGTGGACGTGGGGCAGATCCGCGATAATCTGGAAATCAAATCGTACATGATCACCTCCAACGGTGCCCGCGTGCACGATACCGACGGCAACCTGATCTTTACCCACAACCTGGATCGCGATATTGCCGCCGATCTGTTCGGCGTGGTGCACAATAATCCGGATATCGTCACCAACGTTTATCGCGACGACGACTGGTTTATGAACCGTCACCGCCCGGAAGAGATGCGTTTCTTCAAAGAAGCCGTATTCCAGTACTCACTGTACGAGCCGGGTCTGCTGGAGCAGGAAGGGATCAGTAAGGTGTTCTTCACCTGTGTAAACCATGAGGAATTGCTGCCGCTGGAGCAGGCGATCAACGCCCGCTGGGGCGATCGCGTCAACGTGAGCTTCTCAACCCTGACCTGCCTGGAAGTGATGGCGGGGGGCGTCTCCAAAGGTCACGCGCTGGAAGCCGTCGCGAAACGTCTGGGCTTCGAGCTGAAGGACTGTATCGCCTTTGGTGACGGCATGAACGATGCCGAAATGCTTTCGATGGCAGGCAAGGGCTGCATTATGGAGAATGCGCACCAGCGTCTGAAAGATCTGCACCCGGAGCTGGAAGTGATCGGCACCAACGCAGACAACGCGGTGCCGAAGTATCTGCGCAAACTGTTCCTTGAATAATCTTCATTTGGTTGTTTATTGCTCAGATGTCAACTAAAGAGTTCGCTACAATGCCTCTCCTTCTTTTTGAGAGACAAGCATTGTGGCGCTACTCATTATCACCACTATCCTGTGGGCCTTCTCCTTTAGCCTGATTGGCGAATACCTTGCCGGTTCGGTCGACAGCTACTTCTCGGTGCTGATGCGCGTGGGGCTGGCGGCGCTGGTGTTCCTGCCGTTTCTGCGCACGCGCGGGCAATCGCTGAAAACGATTGTGCTGTACATGCTGGTGGGGGCGATGCAGCTCGGCATCATGTATCTGTTTAGCTTCCGGGCCTACGTCTACCTGTCTGTCTCCGAGTTCCTGCTCTTTACCGTGCTGACGCCGCTCTATATCACGCTGATTTACGACCTGCTCAGCAGACGCCGCCTGCGATGGGGATACCTGCTGAGCGCGGCGCTGGCGGTGATCGGCGCGGCGATTATTCGCTATGACAAAGTCAGCGATCACTTCTGGACCGGGCTGATGTTCGTCCAGCTCGCCAACATCAGTTTTGCCATCGGCATGGTGGGCTATAAGCGCCTGATGGAAACCCGTCCGATGCCGCAGCATAACGCGTTCGCCTGGTTTTATATGGGCGCCGCAATTGTCGCGGTGGCAGCGTGGTTTATGCTCGGTAACCCGCAAAAACTGCCGACCACCACCGTGCAGTGGGGCGTTCTGGTTTGGCTGGGCGTGGTGGCGTCAGGGCTGGGGTACTTCATGTGGAACTACGGCGCTACGCAGGTAGACGCCGGTACGCTGGGGATCATGAACAACGTGCATGTCCCGGCAGGGCTGCTGGTCAACCTCGCCATCTGGCAGCAACAGCCGCACTGGCCGAGCTTCATTATTGGGGGAGCGGTGATCCTGGCTTCGCTGTGGGTCCATCGCCGATGGGTCGCTCCGCGCTCCGCACAAACGGAAGATGGTCGCACGCGTGGTTCCGCGCTGAGCGAATAAACGCCTCCGTAATCGGCTGACGCTGCTCGCCATCGCGCACGGCGGCGTACAGTCGGCTCCACAGTCCTTCACCCAGGGTTTTGGTCTGTACCAGACCCTGGCGTTCAAAACTCTCCACCACCCAGTGCGGCAGCGCCGCGATACCCATTCTGGCCGCCACCATCTGAATCAGCAGCAGCGTGTTATCCACGCTTTTCAACTGCGGGCTAATGCCTGCAGGCTGCAGGAAGTGGCGCCAGATATCCAGACGACTGCGCTGGACCGGATAAATCAGCAGCGTTTCTGTCGCCAGGTCTTCCGGCGTGATGCGCGTTTTGGTCGCCAGCGGATGGTCCGGCGCCAGCACCAGGCGCACTTCATAATCAAACATCGGCGAATAGTGCAGGCCGCTTCGCGGCAGGATGTCAGAAGTCATCACCAGGTCCAGCTCGCCCTGCTGCAGCGACGGCTGCGGGTCAAAGGTCACGCCGGATTTGAAGTCCATCTCCACCTGCGGCCACTTCTGGCGGAAGTTCTCAAGCGCGGGGGTCAGCCACTGAATACAGCTGTGGCACTCAATGGCGATACGCAGCTTGGTCTGCTGCGGTTCGTTACACGCCTGCAGCGCGCTGGCGATTTGCGGCAGTACCTGATTCGCCAGTTGAAGAAGAATTTCACCCTGAGGCGTAAAGCGCAGGGGCTGGCTCTTACGCACAAAAAGACGGAAGCCGAGGCGTTGTTCCAGATCGCTGAACTGGTGAGAAAGGGCGGACTGGGTCTGGTGCAGCGTGGCCGCAGCCGCCGCGAGCGAGCCGCAGTTCCGCAACGCTTGTAGCGTTTTCAGGTGTTTTATCTCGATCATGAAAGTCCTTCACTTCGCCATGAACATATTGCGCTTGAGGAATATACAGTACCTGCCAATTATAGATGTGTAAACATCTGGACGTCTAAATAACGAATTTCACAAGGGGCATACCATGACAATCCGCAATCACACTCTCGGTTTCCCTCGCGTTGGCCTGCGTCGCGAGCTGAAAAAAGCGCAAGAAAGCTACTGGGCGGGGAACGCCACCCGTGAAGAGCTGCTGGCGGTGGGGCGCGAGCTGCGCGCCCGCCACTGGGAGCAGCAAAAACAGGCGGGTATTGACCTGCTGCCGGTGGGCGATTTCGCCTGGTACGACCATGTTCTGACGACCAGCCTGCTGCTTGGCAACGTGCCGGCTCGTCATCAGAACAAAGATGGATCGGTAGATATCGATACTCTGTTCCGCATCGGCCGCGGCCGCGCGCCAACGGGTGAGCCAGCGGCAGCGGCGGAAATGACCAAGTGGTTTAACACCAATTATCACTATATGGTGCCGGAGTTCGTGAAAGGCCAGCAGTTCAGGCTGACCTGGACGCAGCTTCTGGACGAGGTGGACGAAGCGCTGGCGCTGGGTCATCAGGTGAAGCCCGTATTGCTGGGGCCGGTCACCTACCTGTGGCTGGGCAAAGTGAAAGGTGAGCCGTTTGACCGACTCAGCCTGCTGAAGGATATCCTGCCGGTCTACAAACAGGTGCTGATTGAGCTGGGCAAGCGCGGCATTCAATGGGTACAAATCGACGAACCGGCGCTGGTGCTTGAGTTGCCGGAGGCGTGGCTCGATGCCTTCAAACCGGCGTATGACGCGCTCACCGGGCAGGTGAAGCTGCTGCTCACCACCTATTTCGAAGGCGTGACGCCGAACCTGAAGACCATTACCGCGCTGCCGGTACAGGGCCTGCACGTTGACCTCGTTCACGGTAAAGATGATGTGGCGGAGCTGCACAAGCGCCTGCCAGCGGACTGGCTGCTTTCCGCCGGGCTGGTTAACGGTCGCAACGTCTGGCGTGCCGATCTCACCGAGAAATATGCACAAATCAAAGACATCGTCGGCAAACGTGAGCTTTGGGTGGCCTCTTCCTGTTCCCTGCTGCACAGCCCGATCGATCTGAGCGTGGAGACCCGCCTGGATGCCGAAGTAAAAAGCTGGTTTGCCTTTGCCCTGCAAAAATGTGACGAGCTGACGCTGCTGCGCGACGCGCTCAACAGCGGCGACACGGCGGCGATTACCGAATGGAGCGCCCCGATCCAGGCACGTCGGCACTCTGCGCGCGTGCACAACCCGGCGGTGGAAAAACGTCTGGCGGCCATCACCGTCCAGGACAGCCAGCGCCAGAGCCCGTATGAGGTGCGTGCCGAAGCGCAGCGTGCCCGTTTCAACCTGCCCGCCTGGCCGACCACGACTATCGGCTCTTTCCCGCAAACCACGGAGATCCGCGGTCTGCGTCTGGACTTCAAAAAGGGCAATCTGGATGCGAATCACTACCGCACCGGCATCGCGGAACACATCAAGCAGGCGATTATCGAGCAGGAACGCCTGGGGCTGGACGTGCTGGTGCACGGCGAGGCCGAGCGTAACGACATGGTGGAATACTTCGGTGAGCACCTGGACGGCTTTGTCTTTACCCAGAACGGCTGGGTGCAGAGCTATGGCTCCCGCTGCGTGAAGCCGCCGGTGGTCATTGGTGACGTCAGCCGCCCGGAAGCGATCACCGTGGAGTGGGCGAAGTATGCCCAGTCCCTGACCGACAAGCCGGTAAAAGGGATGCTGACCGGTCCGGTGACCATTCTCTGCTGGTCGTTCCCGCGTGAAGACGTGACCCGTGAAACCATCGCCAAACAGATAGCCCTGGCGCTGCGTGATGAAGTGGCGGATCTGGAAGCGGCAGGTATTGGCATCATTCAGATTGACGAGCCTGCGCTGCGTGAAGGTCTGCCGCTGCGCCGCAGCGACTGGGATGCCTACCTGCAGTGGGGCGTGGAAGCGTTCCGCATTAACGCCGCGGTGGCGAAGGACGACACGCAGATCCACACCCACATGTGCTACTGCGAATTTAACGACATCATGGATTCGATTGCCGCGCTGGACGCCGACGTGATCACCATCGAGACCTCGCGTTCGGACATGGAGCTGCTGGAGTCGTTTGAAGAGTTCGACTACCCGAATGAAATCGGGCCGGGCGTGTACGACATTCACTCCCCGAACGTTCCGAGCGTGGAGTGGATAGAAGCCCTGCTGAAAAAAGCGGCCCAGCGCATTCCGGCAGAGCGCCTGTGGGTGAACCCGGACTGCGGACTGAAAACCCGCGGCTGGCCGGAGACGCGCGCGGCGCTCGCCAACATGGTGAAGGCGGCGCAGAATTTGCGTCAGGCGTAGTAATGCTGGATTGCAGGGTGGCGCTATCGCTTACCCGGTCTGTCTGTAGGCCCGGTAAGGCGTAGCCGCCACCGGGCTTTTTTGTTATTACGCTTTCTTCCCGCCGTACTGGCTAAACCACGCCAGCATCCGCTGCCAGCCATCTTGGGCTGATTCTGCGTGATAGCTCGGACGATAATCGGCATTAAACGCATGCCCGGCATCCGGGTAGACCACAATCTCCGCCTTCGCATTTGCCGCACGGAGCGCATGGCGCATGGTCTCTACCGAATCAAGCGAAATACCGGTGTCCTGTCCGCCGTAAAGCCCTAACACGGGGGCATTTAACTCGGTGGCGATATCGACGGGATGTTTCGGTGAATTCAGCGTTTTTTCACCCACCAGTTTGCCGTACCAGGCGACAGCGGCTTTGAGCTGCGGGTTATGCGCGGCATACAGCCAGCTAATGCGCCCGCCCCAGCAGAAACCGGTGACCAGCAGACGATGCGGATCGCCGCCGTTGCGTGCCGCCCAGCTGGCGACGTGGTCGAGATCGGCCAGCACCTGCGCGTCCGGGACTTTGCTGACCAGGTTGCTGAGCAATGTTGGAATATCGCTGTAGTCGTTCGGATCGCCCTGACGGAAGTAGAGCTCTGGGGCAACGGCCAGATACCCTTCCAGCGCCAGCCGGCGGCAGAGGTCGCGAATGTGTTCGTGAACACCAAATATCTCCTGAATCACAATCACGATGGGCAGCGGGCCGTCTGCCGATTTTGGCCGTGCGTGATAAGCAGGCATATTCTCCCCCTGCGAGGGAATGGAGGTCTCACCCGCGGTAATTGCCGCTTCTGGCGTCGACACGATGGTTGAAGCATGTGGGGCCGCAGCAGGTGCAAAACCGGTTTTTTCAGTCATGGCATTCTCCGTACCAATGAGTTAGCGCAAAGGTAAATATAGACACCAGGTTAACAACTCACAGTGCCTTAAACGGTCTATCTTTTGTGCAGCACCTGGCGATATAACTTGTTAATGTGATGTAAATCACCTTTTTATGGAAATTCAATGTAATCATTTTCATTCATGGTGAGGTGCGTCACGAAAATATGCTTACTGCTTCTGTAAAGTACCGTTTTACTTCTTCTGACTAACCGACCCACAGAGGAGTCACCTATGTCTAAGTCTGATGTTTTTCATCTCGGCCTCACTAAAAACGATTTACAAGGGGCTACGCTCGCTATCGTCCCCGGCGATCCTGAGCGTGTGGAAAAGATCGCCGCGCTGATGGATAAGCCGGTCAAGCTAGCTGCCCATCGTGAGTTCACCACCTGGCGCGCAGAGCTGGATGGCAAAGCGGTGATCGTGTGCTCTACCGGTATCGGTGGTCCGTCTACCTCTATTGCTGTTGAAGAGCTGGCACAGCTGGGCATTCGTACTTTCCTGCGTATCGGTACCACCGGCGCTATCCAGCCGCACATCAACGTCGGCGACGTGCTGGTCACCACTGCGTCCGTCCGTCTGGACGGTGCAAGCCTGCACTTTGCACCGATGGAATTCCCGGCAGTGGCTGATTTCGAATGCACCACCGCGCTGGTTGAAGCCGCGAAGTCCGTAGGCGCAACTACCCACGTGGGCGTCACCGCCTCTTCCGACACCTTCTACCCGGGCCAGGAGCGTTACGACACCTTCTCAGGCCGCGTGGTAAGCCGTTTCAAAGGCTCAATGGAGGAGTGGCAGTCCATGGGCGTGATGAACTACGAAATGGAATCCGCAACGCTGCTGACCATGTGCGCAAGCCAGGGTCTGCGTGCCGGTATGGTGGCGGGCGTTATCGTCAACCGTACCCAGCAGGAGATCCCGAACGCCGAAACCATGAAGCAGACCGAAAGTCATGCGGTGAAAATCGTGGTTGAAGCCGCGCGTCGCCTGATCTAGTCCTCTCCTTTCGAAATCAAAGGCCGACACGTTCGGCCTTTATTTTTTGCGTAGCGCCTCGCAGGAAAACCCTTTCAAACTGGACGTTTATACAGCACAATCTTATTTTGTGCGGGTAATACGTTGATGCAGGGGGCATTGTGGATATCTCAGTCCTGATTTATGCGGTGATTGCGCTGGCGGGCGTGGCGATAGGCTGGCTCATTTCCAGCTATCAGCATGCACAGCAGAAGGCCGACCAGCTGGCAGAGCGCGAAGAGATAGTCGCTCAATTAAGTGCGGCAAAGCAGCAGCTTGCGCTGAGTGACCACTGGCGAGAGGAGTGCGAGCTGCTCAACAACGAGCTGCGCAACCTGCGAGATATCAACACCTCGCTGGAGGCCGATCTCCGCGAAGTGACCACCCGCCTTGAATCCACCCAGCTGCACGCGGAAGACAAAATCCGCCAGATGATCAACAGCGAGCAGCGCCTCAGCGAACAGTTTGAGAACCTCGCCAACCGTATTTTCGAGCACAGCAACCGCCGCGTTGATGAACAGAACCGCCAGAGCCTGAACAGCCTGCTGACGCCCCTGCGCGAACAGCTTGACGGTTTTCGTCGTCAGGTGCAGGACAGCTTTGGGCAGGAGGCGCGCGAGCGTCACACGCTGGCGCATGAGATTCGCAATCTCCAGCAGTTGAATGCCCAGATGGCGCAGGAAGCGGTCAACCTGACCCGCGCGCTGAAAGGGGATAACAAAACCCAGGGCAACTGGGGAGAAGTGGTGCTGACCCGCGTACTGGAAGCCTCTGGACTGCGGGAAGGATATGAATACGAAACGCAGGTAAGTATCGAAAACGACGCCCGCTCTCGTATGCAGCCGGATGTGATTGTGCGGCTGCCGCAGGGTAAAGATGTGGTGATTGACGCCAAAATGACGCTGGTGGCCTATGAGCGCTACTTCAACGCCGAAGATGACTACACCCGCGAATCGGCGCTGCAGGAGCACATTGCCTCCGTGCGTAACCACATTCGCCTGCTCGGCAGAAAGGACTACCAGCAGCTGCCGGGTCTCCGCTCGCTGGACTATGTCCTGATGTTTATCCCGGTAGAACCCGCGTTTCTGCTGGCACTCGACAGACAGCCTGAGCTTATCACCGAAGCGCTCAAAAATAACATTATGCTGGTCAGCCCCACCACGCTGCTGGTGGCGTTACGCACCATTGCGAACCTGTGGCGCTATGAGCACCAGAGCCGCAACGCGCAGCAGATTGCCGATCGCGCCAGCAAGCTTTACGACAAAATGCGCCTTTTCGTGGACGACATGTCCTCAGTCGGGCAGAGCCTCGATCGTGCGCAGGATAACTACCGTCAGGCGATGAAAAAACTCGCCTCCGGACGCGGCAATCTGCTGGCACAGGCCGAATCATTCCGCAGCCTGGGGGTAGAGGTTAAACGCGAGATTAATCCGGAATTGGTCGAACAGGCCACCGCCCAGGACGACGAGTTTCGCCTGCGAGAAGGTGCGGACGAACAAAAGACAAACAGTGAAGACAACACGTTAGCGGTGGATTTATCACCAGGCGAGGCTCCAGCGCGTTTCTTTCGCGGTGGTTGAAACGTAGGGCAAACGCGCCCAATCTGTTACACTTCACGAACATTTTACTGATAAGCAGGCTCTAAGATGGCTGACGATTCACAAGACACAACGCACTTTGGCTTTCAGACCGTCGCCAAAGCGCAGAAAGCTGACATGGTGGCCCACGTATTTCATTCCGTGGCGGCGAAGTACGATGTGATGAATGACCTGATGTCGTTCGGCATTCATCGCTTGTGGAAGCGCTTCACCATTGACTGTAGCGGCGTTCGTCGTGGACAAACGGTGCTGGATTTAGCCGGCGGCACGGGCGATTTAACGGCGAAATTCTCCCGTCTGGTGGGCGAAACCGGTCGCGTTGTTCTTGCCGATATTAATGACTCCATGCTGAAAATGGGGCGCGAAAAGCTGCGTAACATCGGCGTGGTGGGGAATGTGGAATATGTGCAGGCAAACGCCGAAGCGCTGCCATTCCCGGATAATACCTTTGACTGCATCACGATCTCTTTCGGTCTGCGTAACGTGACCGATAAAGAAAAAGCGCTGCGCTCCATGTACCGCGTGCTGAAGCCGGGTGGACGTCTGCTGGTGCTCGAGTTCTCTAAACCGATCATTGAGCCGCTGAGCAAAGCCTACGACGCCTATTCCTTCCACGTGCTGCCGCGTATTGGCGAGCTGGTGGCTAATGACGCTGAAAGCTACCGCTATCTGGCGGAATCTATCCGTATGCACCCGGATCAGGACACATTAAAAGCCATGATGCAGGATGCAGAATTTGAGAACGTTGAATATTTCAACCTGACGGCGGGCGTCGTCGCGCTGCATCGCGGTTACAAATTCTGAGTGGAGGTGTCCCGTGCCCTTTAAACCCTTAGTCTCCGCAGGCGTCGAGAATGTACTGAACGCTTTTCTGTATCGTGCTCCGGCGCTGAAAGCTGCACGTCAGCGGCTAAACGGGAAGGTATTACGCATTGTTTTAAAAGAGTTCTCGACGCCGCTTGTGCTGGTATTCAGCGAACGTCAGCTTGACGTTCTGGGGGCGTGGGAAGGTGAAGCCGACTGCTCGGTCATCACGCACATGAGCGTGCTGCCAAAACTGCGCGATCGCCAGCAATTAACGGCGCTTATCCGCAGCGGTGAGCTGGAAGTGGAAGGCGACATTCAGGTCGTGCAGAACTTCGTTGCGCTCACCGATCTGGCGGAGTTCGATCCGGCAGAGCTGCTCGCGCCTTTTATCGGCGACATCGCCGCCGAAGGCATCGGGAAAGTCCTTCATGGTGGTGCCTCCTTTGCGCGTAAAAGCCTTCAGCGCCAGCAACGCTATGCGGCGGAAGTGCTGACTGAGGAGTGGCGAATGGCGCCCGGGCCACTGGAAGTTGCGTGGTTTGCGGAAGAGACCGCTGCTGTTGAACGTGCGGTTGATGCGTTAACCAAACGGCTGGAAAAACTGGAGGGCAAATGACGCCTGGTGAAATTCGGCGCCTCTATTTTATTATTCGCACCTTTTTGAGCTACGGGCTCGACGAGCTTATCCCCAAAATGCGTATCACGCTGCCGCTTCGTATCTGGCGGCGGATGCTGTTCTGGATGCCCAATCGCCATAAAGGTCAACCGCTGGGTGAGCGTCTGCGCCTGGCGCTGCAGGAGCTCGGTCCGGTTTGGATTAAATTCGGACAGATGCTGTCGACCCGCCGCGATCTCTTCCCGCCTCTCATTGCCGATGAGCTCGCGATGCTGCAGGATCGCGTCGCACCGTTTGACGGCGCGCGCGCGAAAAAGCAGATTGAAGAGGCGATGGGGAATGTACCCGTCGAGACCTGGTTCGACGATTTCGACATTAAGCCACTGGCGTCGGCCTCAATCGCGCAGGTGCACACCGCGCGTTTGAAAGAAAACGGCAAAGAAGTCGTTATTAAGGTCATTCGACCGGACATCCTGCCCATCATCAAAGCGGACATGAAGCTGATTTATCGTCTGGCGCGCTGGGTACCACGCTTGCTGCCGGACGGGCGTCGCCTTCGTCCAATGGAAGTGGTGCGGGAATATGAAAAAACGCTGATTGATGAGCTTAATCTGCTGCGCGAATCGGCAAACGCCATTCAGCTGCGTCGCAACTTTGAAAACAGCCCGATGCTCTATGTACCTGAAGTCTATTCTGACTACTGCAGCCAGGACATGATGGTGATGGAGCGTATCTACGGTATTCCGGTTTCGGATGTGGTGGCCCTGGAGAAACAGGGAACGAACATGAAGCTCCTGGCCGAACGTGGCGTACAGGTCTTCTTTACCCAGGTATTCCGCGACAGCTTTTTCCATGCGGACATGCACCCGGGCAATATCTTCGTGAGCTACGAACACCCTGAGGATCCGAAGTATATCGGGATCGACTGCGGGATTGTGGGGTCGCTGAACAAAGAAGATAAACGGTATCTGGCAGAAAATTTCATCGCGTTCTTCAACCGCGACTACCGTAAAGTGGCCGAGCTGCACGTTGATTCCGGCTGGGTGCCGCCGGATACCAACGTCGAAGAGTTCGAGTTCGCGATCCGGACAGTTTGTGAACCGATTTTTGAAAAACCGCTGGCGGAAATCTCCTTCGGGCACGTACTGTTAAACCTGTTTAATACGGCTCGCCGCTTTAATATGGAAGTTCAGCCACAGCTAGTTTTACTTCAGAAAACATTACTTTACGTTGAGGGTGTAGGCCGACAGCTCTATCCTCAGTTAGACTTGTGGAAGACCGCGAAACCTTTCCTTGAATCCTGGATTAAGGATCAGGTTGGCATTCCGGCGCTGGTGCGCTCGCTGAAAGAGAAAGGTCCGTTCTGGATAGAAAAAATGCCTGAAATTCCTGAACTGGTTTATGACAGTTTGCGTCAGAGCAAGAACCTTCAGCACAGCATGGATAAAATCGCCCGCGAGCTTCAGTCCAGCCGTGTTCGCCAGGGACAGTCACGCTATCTCTTTGGGATTGGCGCAACGCTGCTGCTGAGCGGCACGCTGCTGCTGATCAACCGTCCGGACTGGCAGATGATGCCCGCCTGGCTGATGGCTGGCGGGGTGGTAGTCTGGCTGGCAGGCTGGCGAAAAACGCGCTGAGCGTGCGTCGCTATCGACGGGTCGCATACGTATAATGCGACCTGACTCATTAATCATCTATCCCTGAGGAACATGTATGGGTGGAATCAGTATCTGGCAATTAGTCATTATTGCCGTCATCGTCGTGCTGCTGTTTGGCACCAAAAAGCTCGGTTCTATTGGTTCCGATCTGGGCGCGTCTATCAAAGGCTTCAAGAAAGCGATGAGCGATGATGAGAACAAGCAGGATAAAACCAGCCAGGACGCTGACTTTACTGCTAAATCCATCGCCGACAAGCAAGAAGAAGCCAAAAAGGAAGACGCTAAACGCCACGATAAAGAGCAGGTGTAAGTCGTGTTCGACATTGGTTTTAGTGAGCTCCTGCTGGTCTTTGTGATTGGCCTGATTGTGCTGGGGCCGCAGCGTCTGCCGGTGGCAGTGAAAACCGTTGCGGGCTGGGTTCGTGCGCTGAGATCGCTGGCATCGACCGTTCAGAATGAACTGGCGCAGGAGCTTAAGCTGCAGGAATTTCAGGAAAGCCTGAAAAAGGTCGAGAAGGCGAGCATGGATAACCTGACGCCGGAGCTGAAAGCGTCCATGGATGAGCTGCGCGAAGCGGCGGAATCGATGAAGCGCTCCTATAGCGTTAACGATCCTGAAAAAGCGAGCGATGAAGCGAACACCATCCATAACCCGGTGGTGAAGGGCAGCGAGGAGCAGCGCGAGGGCATAACGCCTGCCAGCGCTGAACATCAGGCTGCCGCGCCAGAGCAGACGCCGCAGGAAACCGAAGTGAAAAAACAGGCGCAGCCGGAAAAGCCGGTAGCAAAAACGGCGGAAGTGAAGCCCGCTGCGTCCGTTTCCGAACCCTCCCCCTCGTCGAGTGATAAAGCGTAAACATGGCAGTAGATGATACTCAACCGCTGATTACGCACCTCATTGAGCTGCGTAAGCGCCTGTTAAACTGCATTATTGCGGTTTTACTCATATTCCTGTGCCTGGTCTATTTTGCCAACGATATCTATCAGGTGGTCTCTGCGCCGCTGATCAAGCAGATGCCGCTGGGCGCAACGATGATTGCAACAGACGTTGCTTCTCCGTTCTTTACTCCCATCAAGCTGACCTTCTGGGTGTCGTTGATTGCCTCTGCACCGGTCATTCTTTACCAGGTGTGGGCGTTTGTGGCGCCAGCGTTGTATAAGCATGAACGCAAGCTGGTGATCCCGCTGCTGGTGTCCAGCTCGCTGCTGTTCTATATCGGCATGGCGTTTGCCTATTTCGTTGTCTTCCCGCTGGCCTTCGGCTTTCTGACGCATACCGCGCCGGAAGGGGTCCAAGTGTCGACGGATATCGCCAGCTACCTCAGCTTTGTGATGGCGCTGTTTATGGCATTTGGCGTGGCATTCGAAGTGCCGGTGGCCATTGTGCTGCTTTGCTGGGTAGGGGTAACCACCCCGGATGACCTGCGTAAGAAGCGTCCGTATATCCTGGTGGGCGCCTTTGTTGTCGGCATGCTGCTGACGCCGCCGGATGTATTCTCGCAGACGCTGCTGGCCATACCGATGTACTGTCTGTTTGAGGTCGGCGTATTCTTCTCGCGTTTCTACGTGGGTAAAGGACGTCGAGCGGATGACGAAGACGATACGTCCGACAAGACCACTGAAGAGTAAAACCAGCCGCCCGTCAGGGCGGTTGTTATATGGGGATTTGCATGTTTGATATCGGACTCAATCTGACCAGCTCGCAGTTTGCGAAAGATCGTGATGAGGTGGTTGCGCGCGCGTTTGCCGCCGGGGTGAAAGGGCTGCTGCTGACAGGCACCAACCTGCATGAGAGCGAGCAGGCGCAGCAGCTGGCACAACGCTACGATCGCTGTTGGTCTACTGCTGGCGTGCATCCTCACGACAGCAGCCAGTGGACCGCGGAGAGTGGCGACACCCTGTACAGGCTGGCGAAGACGTCAGACGTTGTGGCGATCGGCGAATGCGGTCTCGATTTCAACCGTAACTTTTCCACGCCTGAAGAGCAGGAAAAGGCGTTCACTGCCCAGCTTGCGCTGGCAGCAGAGCTTGGAATGCCCGTATTTATGCACTGCCGCGACGCGCATGAGCGTTTCCTGGCCCTTCTGGATCCGTGGCTGGAGAAACTGCCCGGCGCGGTACTGCACTGCTTCACCGGTTCACGGCACGAAGCGCTGGATTGCCTGAATCGAGGGCTTTATCTGGGCATTACCGGCTGGGTTTGCGATGAACGTCGCGGGCTTGAACTTCGGGATCTGTTGCCGGCGATCCCGGCTGACCGGCTGCTCCTTGAAACCGATGCGCCTTATCTGTTACCGCGCGATATGAAGCCCAAACCGGCATCGCGGCGAAATGAGCCCGCGTATCTGGGGCACATTGTTGAGAGCGTTGCGAAGTGGCGCGGAGAGGATCCGCACTGGCTTTCGACGCAGACGGATGACAACGTGCGTAATTTGTTTGGAATAAACGTTTAAAGCTTGCGGAAGTCGGTGTTTTTAACGCTCTGCAGCACCTGCTTGTTCAGCAGATTGAGCAACAGCATAGAGCGCGCTTCCCCGTCCGGCTCGGCAAAAATCGCCTGCAGGCCTTCGAAAGCGCCTTCGGTAATCACGACGCTATCGCCGGTGTAAGGAGTTTCGGGGTCGGTGATCCCTTCAGGCTGTTGATAAATCGACAGCTGATGAATGACCGTCGACGGAACCGTTGCCGGGTGGGCGCCAAAACGAACGAAGTGGCTGACGCCACGCGTTGCGCTGATGGTGGTGGTGTGGATGACTTCCGGGTCGAACTCCACGAACAGGTAGTTCGGGAACAACGGCTCACTGACGGTTGTGCGCTTCCCGCGCTGCATTTTTTCAAGCGTGATCACGGGTGTCAGGCAATTTACAGACTGACGTTCAAGATGTTCCTGCGCGCGCTGAAGTTGCCCGCGTTTGCAATACAGTAAATACCAGGCCTGCATAATCACTCTTTCCCTTAGTTCGGGGCGCAAGCATATCAAAACCCTGGCGGGATCGCTAAGTTGATTATAATGGGGGAAAATGGAACAGAACGCATAAGTTCACGCTTATTTAACAAAATTACAGCATCAAGCAGGCTTACGCCGTATAATGAAGCGCTTACAGAGAGGCCATGATTAACTGCATGAAATACCACGATCTCCGCGACTTCCTGACGCTGCTGGAAAAGCAGGGTGAACTCAAACGTATTACACTTCCTGTTGATCCTTATCTGGAGATGACAGAAATTGCTGACCGCACCCTGCGTGCCGGTGGCCCCGCATTACTGTTTGAAAATCCGAAAGGTTACTCAATGCCGGTGCTGTGCAACCTGTTTGGTACACCGCGTCGTGTTGCATTGGGGATGGGGCAGGAAGACGTCACGGCGCTGCGTGAAGTCGGTAAACTGCTGGCGTTTCTGAAAGAGCCGGAGCCACCGAAAGGCTTCCGCGATCTGTTCGACAAACTGCCGCAGTTTAAGCAGGTGCTGAACATGCCCACCAAGCGCCTGCGCGGCGCGCCGTGCCAGCAGAAAGTGCTGGAAGGCGATGCGGTTGATCTGACTAAAATCCCTATCATGCAGTGCTGGCCTGAAGATGCCGCTCCGCTGATCACCTGGGGGCTGACCGTTACGCGCGGCCCGCACAAAGAGCGGCAAAACCTCGGTATTTACCGCCAGCAGTTGATTGGCAAGAATAAACTCATCATGCGCTGGCTGTCGCATCGCGGCGGCGCGCTGGATTTCCAGGAGTGGTGCGCCGCGCATCCGGGGGAACGTTTCCCGGTGTCTGTCGCCTTAGGCGCCGATCCGGCCACCATTCTGGGAGCCGTCACCCCCGTGCCGGATACCCTTTCTGAATATGCGTTTGCAGGCCTGCTGCGCGGAACGAAAACCGAAGTCGTGAAGTGTATTTCTAACGATCTCGAAGTTCCGGCCAGTGCAGAAATCGTGCTGGAAGGTTACCTTGAGCAGGGTGAAATGGCGCCAGAAGGCCCTTACGGCGACCACACCGGCTATTACAACGAAGTGGACAACTTCCCGGTGTTCACCGTGACGCACATTACGCAGCGTGAAGATGCGATTTATCACTCCACGTATACCGGACGTCCACCGGACGAACCGGCGGTGCTGGGCGTGGCGCTGAACGAAGTGTTTGTGCCAATCCTGCAAAAGCAGTTCCCGGAAATTGTTGATTTTTATCTGCCGCCTGAAGGATGCTCGTATCGCATGGCGGTGGTCACGATGAAGAAGCAGTATCCTGGTCATGCTAAACGCGTGATGATGGGCGTATGGTCTTTCCTGCGCCAGTTTATGTATACCAAATTTGTTATTGTCTGCGATGATGACGTTAACGCCCGCGACTGGAATGACGTAATCTGGGCCATTACCACGCGAATGGACCCGGCGCGCGATACGGTGTTAGTCGAAAACACGCCGATAGATTACCTGGATTTTGCCTCGCCGGTTTCCGGTCTTGGCTCAAAGATGGGACTGGATGCCACAAATAAATGGCCTGGCGAAACCGACCGTGAATGGGGTCGCCCGATCAAAAAAGATCCTGCAGTGACCGCGCGAATTGACGCGATCTGGGACGAACTGGCCATAATGAATAACGGTAAACCCTGAGCTGACCGTTAAGCCCTATAGACTTCCCGACAGAGAGAGCGAATGACAACCTTAAGCTGTAAAGTGACCTCGGTAGATGCCATCACCGACACCGTATATCGCGTCCGTTTAGTGCCAGAAGCGCCATTCTCTTTCCGCGCGGGTCAGTACCTGATGGTTGTGATGGATGAGCGTGATAAGCGTCCTTTCTCTATGGCCTCAACGCCAGCGGAGCAGGAATTTATTGAGCTTCATATTGGTGCGTCAGAGCTTAACCTGTATGCGATGGCGGTGATGGATCGGATCCTGAAGGAACGTGAAATCGTGGTGGATATTCCGCACGGTGATGCGTGGCTGCGCGATGACGAAGACCGTCCGCTAATCCTGATCGCTGGCGGTACGGGCTTCTCTTATGTGCGCTCTATTCTGTTGACCGCACTGGCGCGTAACCCGGACCGCGACATCACCATTTACTGGGGTGGCCGCGAAGAGAAACATCTGTACGACCTGTCTGAGCTGGAAGCGCTGAGCGTAACCCATCCTAACCTGCGCATTGAGCCGGTGGTTGAGCAGCCGGAAGAGGGTTGGCGTGGTCGCAGTGGGACGGTGCTGACGGCGGTGCTGCAGGATCATGGCACGCTGGCAGGGCACGATATCTATATCGCTGGCCGTTTTGAGATGGCGAAAATTGCCCGTGACCTGTTCTGTAACGAACGTGACGCGCGTGAAGACCGCCTGTTTGGCGATGCGTTTGCCTTCATTTAAATAAAAAACCCGCCCCTGACAGGCGGGAAGAACGGCAACTAAACTGTCTCTCTTCGCCAATGACGCCACTGGCGGCGAGGTACCTCTCGTAGGCCGGGAAAGCGCAGCGCCTCCCGGCAAAAGCCCGATGGCGCGATGCTTATCGGGCCTACGTTATAGCCTTACACTCTCTCAAACACCGTCGCGATACCCTGACCCAGCCCGATACACATCGTTGCCAGACCAAACTGGGCATCTTTGCGTTCCATCAGGTTGATAAGCGTCGTGCTGATACGCGCTCCGGAGCAGCCCAGCGGGTGACCGAGGGCGATCGCGCCGCCGTTGAGGTTAATCTTCTCGTCGATCTGCTCCATCAGCCCCAGATCTTTAATGCACGGCAGGATCTGCGCGGCGAAGGCTTCGTTCATTTCGAACAGGTCGATGTCGCCGGCGGTTAATCCCGCTTTTTTCAGCGCCAGCTTCGAGGCCGGAACCGGGCCGTAGCCCATGATTGAAGGATCGCAGCCCACGACCGCCATCGAACGTACCCGAGCGCGAGGGGTTAAGCCCAGCTCGCGGGCACGGCTTTCGCTCATCACCAGCATCGCGGCGGCACCGTCTGACAGCGCCGACGAAGTACCTGCCGTTACCGTACCGGTGACCGGATCAAACGCAGGGCGCAGAGTAGAAAGCGCTTCTACGGTGGTTTCCGGGCGGATGACTTCGTCGTAGCTGAACTGCTTCAGTACGCCGTCTGCGTCGTGACCGCCGGTCGGGATGATCTCATTCTTAAAGGCGCCGGACTGCGTCGCCGCCCATGCGCGAGCGTGAGAGCGCGCGGCAAAGGCATCCTGCATTTCACGGCTGATGCCGTGCAGGCGAGAGAGCATCTCGGCGGTCAGACCCATCATCCCCGCGGCTTTCGCCACGTTACGGCTCATGCCCGGGTGGAAATCGACCCCGTGGCTCATCGGCACGTGGCCCATGTGCTCAACGCCGCCCACCAGGCAGGCCTGCGCATCACCGGTCATGATCATACGCGCCGCATCGTGCAGCGCCTGCATTGACGAACCGCACAGGCGGTTCACGGTGACGGCCGGAACCGAATGCGGGATCTCCGCCAGCAGCGACGCGTTACGGGCGATGTTGAAACCTTGCTCCAGGGTCTGCTGCACGCAGCCCCAGTAGATATCGTCCAGCGCAGCAGGATCCAGCGCCGGGTTACGCGCCAGCAGGCTACGCATCAGATGCGCGGAGAGATCTTCTGCACGCACGTTACGGAATGCACCGCCTTTTGAACGGCCCATCGGGGTGCGAATCGCATCAACAATGACAACCTTTTCCATTGTGACTCCTTAAGCCGTTTTCAGCTCGCCAACCGGACGGGCTGGCTCAACTGCTGGATAGTAGGGTTCGTTATGGCGCGCTTTGTTGCGCAGCCCTTCCGGCACCTCATAAAGCGGGCCGAGGTGCTGATACTGCTGAGCCATATCGAGATAGCGGGCGCTGCCGAGCGTGTCCAGCCAGCGGAACGCGCCGCCGTGGAACGGAGGGAAGCCCAGGCCGTATACCAGCGCCATATCGGCTTCTGCCGGGCTGGCGATGATGCCTTCTTCCAGGCAACGCACCACTTCGTTGACCATCGGGATCATCATCCGGGCGATGATTTCATCGTCGGAGAAGTCGCGTTTTGGCTGACTGACTTCAGCCAGCAGGCCATCCACCGCGGCATCTTCTTCTTTCTTCGGTTTGCCTTTGCTGTCTTCTTTATAGCGCCAGAAGCCCAGGCCGTTTTTCTGGCCGAAGCGGTTGGCGTCAAACAGTGCGTCAATGGCGTCGCGATAATCTTTCTGCATACGCTGCGGGAAGCCTGCCGCCATCACCGCCTGGGCGTGGTGGGCGGTATCAATGCCGACCACGTCCAGCAGATACGCCGGGCCCATCGGCCAGCCGAACTGTTTTTCCATCACTTTGTCGATTTTGCGGAAGTCCGCGCCGTCGCGCAGCAGCTGGCTGAAACCGGCGAAGTAAGGGAACAGCACGCGGTTGACGAAGAAGCCCGGGCAGTCGTTAACAACGATCGGCGTTTTGCCCATCTTGCTTGCCCATGCCACCACTTTAGCAATGGTTTCGTCAGAGGTTTTTTCCCCACGGATCACTTCGACCAGCGGCATACGGTGTACCGGGTTGAAGAAGTGCATCCCGCAGAAGTTTTCCGGACGCTTCAGGACGCTCGCCAGTTCGCTGATGGGAATGGTGGAGGTGTTAGAGGCCAGTACGGTCTCAGGACGAACCTTGTCTTCCGTTTCCGCCAGCACCGCTTTTTTGACTTTCGGATTCTCGACGACGGCTTCGACCACCACGTCGACACGGTCGAAACCGCTGTATTCCAGCACGGGCTGAATGGTGGAGATCACGCCTGCAAGCTTCAGCCCGTCAATTTTTCCGCGTTCCAGCTGTTTATTCAGCAGCTTGGCCGCTTCGGTCATGCCCAGCGTCAGGGATTTCTCGCTGATGTCTTTCATCACTACCGGCACGCCTTTCCAGGCCGACTGGTAAGCAATGCCGCCACCCATAATGCCGGCGCCGAGTACCGCCGCGTGTTTTGGCGCTTCGACGTTTTTAGTCAGCTGTTTGGCTTTGCCTTTAACGAACTGATCGTTGAGGAAGATACCGACCAGCGCGCGGGCTTCATTGGTGTGCGCCAGCGGAACAAAGCTCTGATTTTCGAGCTTCAGCGCCTCGTCGCGACCGAGGCGGGCAGCCGCTTCAATGGTTTTCACCGCCGTGATCGGCGCCGGGTAGTGTTTACCCGCCGTCTGCATGACCATGCCTTTGGCGATGGTGAAGCTCATGGTGGCTTCAATTTTGCTGAGTTTTAACGGCTCCAGCTTCGGCTGGCGTTTGGCTTTCCAGTCGAGATCGCCGTTGATGGCCTGACGCAGAATGGCGAGTGCGCCTTCAACCAGTTTCTCTGGCTTCACGACGCCGTCGACCAGGCCGATTTTCTGCGCCTGTTCGGCGCCGACGTCTTTACCTGCAGCAATGATCTCAAGGGCGCTGTCGGCACCCAGCATGCGCGGCATACGCACGGAGCCGCCAAAGCCCGGCATGATGCCCAGTTTGGTTTCCGGCAGGCCGATGCGCAGGTCCGGCGTCGCCAGACGGTAGTCGGTCGCGAGTACGCATTCGCAGCCGCCGCCCAGCGCATAGCCGTTAACGGCGGAAATGGTCGGGACAGGCAGATCTTCCAGACGATTAAAGACGCTGTTGGCAAAGTGCAGCCACTGGCTCAGCTGTTCTTCTGGGACCAGGAACAGCGAAAGGAACTCGGTGATATCGGCACCGACAATAAAGGCCGCTTTGTTCGAACGCAGCAGCAGCCCTTTTAATTCAGGTTGTTTTTCAAGAACATCCAGCGCCTGGCCAAGACTGGCCACCGTCGCGGTATCAAGCTTGTTCACTGAGCCGGGGGCATCGAACACCAGTTCGGCAATGCCATCTTCCAGCCAGTTGAGGTACAGGGTATCGCCTTTGTAGAGCATGTCAGTCTCCTGAATCCAGCAATTGGATCTGGTCATACCAGATGAATCGGAGTGTGGGATTTATGTTAATAAAATGCAAATTACTCATTAAGAAAATGCTGCATTGATCACGGTCGGTGGAAATCACGCAGTCGGAGTGAGGTGTGCTAAGATGCGTTGACTTGAGGTCAAAAAAACGAAAGGAAGAATGATGGACTCACTGGCTTCGCTTTATAAAAATCATATCGTTACCCTACAGGAACGTACCCGCGATGTACTGGCCCGCTTTAAGCTGGATGCACTGCTGATCCACTCCGGCGAGCTGATGAATACCTTTCTGGATGACCACGCGTATCCGTTTAAGGTGAACCCGCAGTTTAAAGCCTGGGTGCCGGTAACTCAGGTACCAAATTGCTGGCTGCTGGTGGACGGCGTGAACAAGCCGAAACTGTGGTTCTACCTGCCGGTCGATTACTGGCACAACGTAGAGCCGCTGCCGACCTCTTTCTGGACGGAAGAGATTGACGTGATTGCGCTGTCGAAAGCGGACGGCATTGGCAGCCAGCTGCCTGCGGCGCGTGGCAACATCGGCTACATTGGCCCTGTTCCAGAGCGCGCTCTGGGTCTGGATATTCCGGCAGACAAACTCAATCCGAAAGGGGTGCTGGATTACCTGCACTATTACCGCGCGTATAAAACCGACTACGAACTTTACTGCATGCGTGAAGCGCAAAAAACGGCGGTGAACGGTCACCGTGCGGCGCATGAAGCGTTCCAGTCCGGCATGAGCGAGTTCGATATCAACCAGGCGTACCTGACCGCCACCGGTCATCGCGATACCGACGTGCCGTACAGCAACATTGTCGCGCTGAACGAGCACGCGTCTGTGCTTCACTACACCAAACTGGATCACCATGTTCCGTCGGAAATGCGCAGCTTCCTGCTGGACGCAGGGGCAGAGTATAACGGCTACGCGGCCGACCTGACCCGTACCTGGGCGGCGAATGCGGATACCGATTTCGCGCAGCTCATTAAAGACGTGAACGATGAACAGCTGGCGCTGATTGGCACCATGAAAGCCGGAACCAGCTATGTGGATTACCACATCCAGTTCCATCAGCGCATCGCAAAACTGCTGCGTAAGCATCAGATTGTGAAAGACATGAGCGAAGAGGCGATGGTCGAGAACGATCTGACCGGGCCATTCATGCCGCACGGTATCGGTCACCCGCTGGGCCTGCAGGTTCACGACGTTGCGGGCTTTATGCAGGATGATACCGGTACGCACCTGGCGGCACCGTCTAAATATCCTTACCTGCGCTGCACCCGTATTCTGGAGCCGCGTATGGTGCTGACGATTGAACCGGGGATCTACTTTATCGAATCCCTGCTGGCGCCGTGGCGTGAAGGCCAGTTCAGCAAACACTTCAACTGGGAAAAAATTGACGCGCTGAAGCCGTTTGGCGGTATTCGCATCGAAGATAACGTTGTGGTCCACGAAAACGGTATCGAGAACATGACGCGAGACCTGAAGCTGGCCTGATGGAAAGCTGGCTGATACCGGCTGAACCGGTCTCCTTTGTTGAGGAAATCAAGAAAAGCCGCTTTATTACGCTGCTGGCGCATACCGACGGCGTAGAGGCGGCAAAGGCGTTTGTCGAGTCCGTCCGGGCGGAGCATCCTGACGCACGTCACCACTGTGTGGCGTGGGTAGCAGGGCCGCCAGACGATTCGCAACAGCTGGGGTTTTCCGACGACGGTGAACCGGCGGGTACGGCCGGTAAACCTATGCTTTCGCAGCTGATGGGCAGCGGCGTGGGTGAAATTACCGCCGTGGTGGTGCGCTACTACGGTGGTATTTTGTTAGGCACGGGTGGGCTGGTTAAAGCGTACGGCGGTGGGGTTCAGCAGGCATTGAATATGCTCATAACCACCCGCAAAACGCCGCTCACCGAATATACTTTACTGTGCGATTACGCCCAGTTATCCGGCATCGAGGCGCTGCTGAGGCAGTTTAACGGCGTCATCGCGCACAGTGAATATCAGGCAATGGTGCAATTACGCGTGGCGCTTCCTCAGGCGGAACTGGCTGCTTTTTCAGCAAAACTGGCTGATTTTAGTCGTGGTTCGTTGCAATTGCTGCCGATTGAAGAATAATCCCCACCTCACTTTTGAATACCAAAGGAAGCGGCAGAGATGCATTTTCGTGCCATAACCCGAATCGTTGGACTGCTGGTCATACTCTTTTCCGGGACGATGATTCTCCCTGGACTGGTGGCGCTTATCTACCGGGACGGCGCGGGGCGGGCATTTACCCAGACCTTCTTTGTCGCGCTGGCGATTGGCTCGCTGCTGTGGTGGCCAAACCGTCGTCAGAAAGGTGAGCTGAAATCTCGCGAAGGCTTTTTGATTGTGGTCCTGTTCTGGACGGTGCTGGGGAGCGTCGGTTCGCTGCCCTTCATCTTCTCTGAACAGCCTAACCTGAGCATCACGGATGCCTTTTTTGAATCGTTCTCCGGTTTAACGACCACCGGGGCGACGACGCTGGTGGGGCTGGATTCACTTCCGCACGCCATTCTCTTTTATCGCCAGATGCTGCAGTGGTTCGGGGGGATGGGGATCATCGTCCTGGCGGTGGCTATTCTGCCGATTTTAGGCGTTGGTGGGATGCAGCTCTATCGCGCCGAAATGCCCGGACCGCTGAAAGATAACAAGATGCGCCCGCGTATTGCCGAGACGGCGAAAACTCTCTGGCTTATCTATGTTTTGCTGACGGTGGCCTGTGCGCTGGCGCTTTGGTTCGCCGGGATGCCCGCTTTCGACGCCATCGGACACAGCTTCGCGACGATCGCGATCGGCGGGTTCTCCACTCACGATGCCAGCGTCGGCTACTTCGACAGCCCAACGATAAATACCATCATTGCTATTTTCCTGCTGATCTCTGGCTGTAACTACGGTCTGCACTTCTCTTTACTGAGCGGGCGCAGCCTGAAGGTGTACTGGCGTGACCCAGAGTTCCGCATGTTTATTGGCGTCCAGCTTACGCTGGTGATCATCTGTACCCTGGTGCTGTGGTTCCATGATGTCTACAACTCCGCGCTGACTACGCTAAATCAGGCGTTCTTCCAGGTGGTATCGATGGCGACGACCGCCGGGTTTACCACGGACAGCATCGCGCGCTGGCCGCTGTTCCTGCCGGTGCTGCTTTTATGCTCTGCATTTATCGGGGGCTGTGCGGGGTCTACGGGCGGTGGTCTGAAGGTGATTCGTATTCTGCTGCTGTTTAAGCAGGGGAACCGCGAGCTGAAGCGTCTGGTCCACCCGAACGCGGTCTACAGTATTAAACTGGGAAACCGCGCGCTGCCGGAACGTATCCTCGAAGCGGTGTGGGGGTTCTTCTCGGCATATGCGCTGGTCTTTATCGTCAGCATGCTGGCGATTATCGCGACGGGGGTGGATGATTTCTCCGCCTTTGCGTCCGTCGTCGCAACATTGAACAACCTCGGGCCTGGCCTGGGCGTTGTGGCGGATAACTTTGCCAGTATGAACCCGGTCGCGAAATGGATCCTCATTGCCAATATGCTGTTTGGTCGTCTTGAGGTCTTTACGCTGCTGGTGCTGTTCACCCCTACATTCTGGCGCGAGTAAGGAGCCGTTGATGAAAACACTGATTCTTTTCTCTACGCGAGACGGGCAAACGCGTGAGATTGCCGCGTATCTGGCATCGGAATTAAAAGAGCTGGGTATTTACTCGGATGTGGTGAACCTGAACCGCGCGGAGCAGATAACCTGGCAGGATTACGATCGCGTGGTAATTGGCGCGTCAATTCGTTACGGGCATTTCCATCCGGCGCTGGATCGCTTTGTGAAAAAGCACACGGCGGTACTCAACAAATTGCCCGGTGCATTTTACTCGGTCAACCTGGTCGCACGTAAAGCCGAGAAGCGTACGCCGCAGACCAACAGCTACACGCGCAAGTTTTTGCTTGGCTCGCCGTGGCAGCCAGACCTGTGCGCCGTCTTTGCCGGCGCGCTGCGCTATCCTCGCTACCGCTGGTATGACCGCTTTATGATCCGCCTGATTATGAAGATGACCGGGGGTGAAACCGATACGCGTAAAGAAGTGGTTTATACCGACTGGTCGCAGGTGGCCAGTTTTGCGCGGGAAATCGCACATTTAACGGGCGATTCGCGACTTAAATAAGCGTTAAGTTTGAAAAGTGAGCGAACGAAAAGTTTTTTGTATTTTGTGCTTGTCACTTCAGAATAACTCCCTATAATGCGCCTCCACTGACACGGAACAACGGCTTACAGGCCACCGGGTTAGCGGGGTTCAGAGATGAACGCCAGCAGGGAAAAGCGAAAATAAACGCTTGACTCTGAAGCGGGAAAGCGTAATATGCACACCCCGCGCCGCTGCGAAAAGCGAAGCGGCACTGCTCTTTAACAACTTATCAGACAATCTGTGTGGGCACTCAAAGTGACATGGATTCTTAATGTCTTCGGACAATAAATGAATACCAAGTCTCTGAGTGAACATACGTAATTCATTACGAAGTTTAATTCACGAGCATCAAACTTAAATTGAAGAGTTTGATCATGGCTCAGATTGAACGCTGGCGGCAGGCCTAACACATGCAAGTCGAGCGGTAACACAGGGAGCTTGCTCCTGGGTGACGAGCGGCGGACGGGTGAGTAATGTCTGGGAAACTGCCTGATGGAGGGGGATAACTACTGGAAACGGTAGCTAATACCGCATAACGTCGCAAGACCAAAGAGGGGGACCTTCGGGCCTCTTGCCATCAGATGTGCCCAGATGGGATTAGCTAGTAGGTGGGGTAACGGCTCACCTAGGCGACGATCCCTAGCTGGTCTGAGAGGATGACCAGCCACACTGGAACTGAGACACGGTCCAGACTCCTACGGGAGGCAGCAGTGGGGAATATTGCACAATGGGCGCAAGCCTGATGCAGCCATGCCGCGTGTATGAAGAAGGCCTTCGGGTTGTAAAGTACTTTCAGCGGGGAGGAAGGTGTTGAGGTTAATAACCTCAGCAATTGACGTTACCCGCAGAAGAAGCACCGGCTAACTCCGTGCCAGCAGCCGCGGTAATACGGAGGGTGCAAGCGTTAATCGGAATTACTGGGCGTAAAGCGCACGCAGGCGGTCTGTCAAGTCGGATGTGAAATCCCCGGGCTCAACCTGGGAACTGCATTCGAAACTGGCAGGCTAGAGTCTTGTAGAGGGGGGTAGAATTCCAGGTGTAGCGGTGAAATGCGTAGAGATCTGGAGGAATACCGGTGGCGAAGGCGGCCCCCTGGACAAAGACTGACGCTCAGGTGCGAAAGCGTGGGGAGCAAACAGGATTAGATACCCTGGTAGTCCACGCCGTAAACGATGTCGACTTGGAGGTTGTTCCCTTGAGGAGTGGCTTCCGGAGCTAACGCGTTAAGTCGACCGCCTGGGGAGTACGGCCGCAAGGTTAAAACTCAAATGAATTGACGGGGGCCCGCACAAGCGGTGGAGCATGTGGTTTAATTCGATGCAACGCGAAGAACCTTACCTACTCTTGACATCCAGAGAACTTAGCAGAGATGCTTTGGTGCCTTCGGGAACTCTGAGACAGGTGCTGCATGGCTGTCGTCAGCTCGTGTTGTGAAATGTTGGGTTAAGTCCCGCAACGAGCGCAACCCTTATCCTTTGTTGCCAGCGGTCCGGCCGGGAACTCAAAGGAGACTGCCAGTGATAAACTGGAGGAAGGTGGGGATGACGTCAAGTCATCATGGCCCTTACGAGTAGGGCTACACACGTGCTACAATGGCGCATACAAAGAGAAGCGACCTCGCGAGAGCAAGCGGACCTCATAAAGTGCGTCGTAGTCCGGATTGGAGTCTGCAACTCGACTCCATGAAGTCGGAATCGCTAGTAATCGTAGATCAGAATGCTACGGTGAATACGTTCCCGGGCCTTGTACACACCGCCCGTCACACCATGGGAGTGGGTTGCAAAAGAAGTAGGTAGCTTAACCTTCGGGAGGGCGCTTACCACTTTGTGATTCATGACTGGGGTGAAGTCGTAACAAGGTAACCGTAGGGGAACCTGCGGTTGGATCACCTCCTTACCTTAAAGAACCTGCCTTTGCAGTGCTCACACAGATTGTCTGATGAAAAACAGCAGTAAAAATCTCTGCAGGCTTGTAGCTCAGGTGGTTAGAGCGCACCCCTGATAAGGGTGAGGTCGGTGGTTCAAGTCCACTCAGGCCTACCAAATTTTTGCTGATGCTGCGTTGCGGCGACACTCACATACTTCAGTATGCTTCGTGTCACCACGCCTTGCCTCAACAAAAATTACCGGTACAGAGGTTGGCAAAACGATGGGGCTATAGCTCAGCTGGGAGAGCGCCTGCTTTGCACGCAGGAGGTCTGCGGTTCGATCCCGCATAGCTCCACCATCTTTTACTGCGAACACAAGAAAACTTCAGAGTGAACCTGAAAAGGTGCACTGCGAAGTTTTGCTCTTTAAAAATCTGGATCAAGCTGAAAATTGAAACGACACATCTTTAATGGTGTGTTCGAGTCTCTCAAATTTTCGCAATTTGATGATGAATCGAAAGAAACATCTTCGGGTTGTGAGGTTAAGCGACTAAGCGTACACGGTGGATGCCCTGGCAGTCAGAGGCGATGAAGGACGTGCTAATCTGCGAAAAGCGCCGGCGAGGTGATATGAACCTTTGACCCGGCGATGTCCGAATGGGGAAACCCAGTGTGTTCCGACACACTATCGTTAACTGAATACATAGGTTAACGAGGCGAACCGGGGGAACTGAAACATCTAAGTACCCCGAGGAAAAGAAATCAACCGAGATTCCCCCAGTAGCGGCGAGCGAACGGGGAGCAGCCCAGAGTCTGAATCAGCTTGTGTGTTAGTGGAAGCGTCTGGAAAGTCGCACGGTACAGGGTGACAGTCCCGTACACGAAAATGCACAGGTTGTGAACTCGAAGAGTAGGGCGGGACACGTGGTATCCTGTCTGAATATGGGGGGACCATCCTCCAAGGCTAAATACTCCTGACTGACCGATAGTGAACCAGTACCGTGAGGGAAAGGCGAAAAGAACCCCGGCGAGGGGAGTGAAAAAGAACCTGAAACCGTGTACGTACAAGCAGTGGGAGCACCTTCGTGGTGTGACTGCGTACCTTTTGTATAATGGGTCAGCGACTTATATTCTGTAGCAAGGTTAACCGTATAGGGGAGCCGAAGGGAAACCGAGTCTTAACTGGGCGTTAAGTTGCAGGGTATAGACCCGAAACCCGGTGATCTAGCCATGGGCAGGTTGAAGGTTGGGTAACACTAACTGGAGGACCGAACCGACTAATGTTGAAAAATTAGCGGATGACTTGTGGCTGGGGGTGAAAGGCCAATCAAACCGGGAGATAGCTGGTTCTCCCCGAAAGCTATTTAGGTAGCGCCTCGTGAACTCATCTTCGGGGGTAGAGCACTGTTTCGGCTAGGGGGCCATCCCGGCTTACCAACCCGATGCAAACTACGAATACCGAAGAATGTTATCACGGGAGACACACGGCGGGTGCTAACGTCCGTCGTGAAGAGGGAAACAACCCAGACCGCCAGCTAAGGTCCCAAAGTCATGGTTAAGTGGGAAACGATGTGGGAAGGCACAGACAGCCAGGATGTTGGCTTAGAAGCAGCCATCATTTAAAGAAAGCGTAATAGCTCACTGGTCGAGTCGGCCTGCGCGGAAGATGTAACGGGGCTAAACCATGCACCGAAGCTGCGGCAGCGACACTATGTGTTGTTGGGTAGGGGAGCGTTCTGTAAGCCGTTGAAGGTGTGCTGTGAGGCATGCTGGAGGTATCAGAAGTGCGAATGCTGACATAAGTAACGATAATGCGGGTGAAAAGCCCGCACGCCGGAAGACCAAGGGTTCCTGTCCAACGTTAATCGGGGCAGGGTGAGTCGACCCCTAAGGCGAGGCCGAAAGGCGTAGTCGATGGGAAACAGGTTAATATTCCTGTACTTGGTGTTACTGCGAAGGGGGGACGGAGAAGGCTATGTTAGCCGGGCGACGGTTGTCCCGGTTTAAGCATGTAGGCGGAACGATTAGGTAAATCCGGTCGTTTATTAACGCTGAGGTGTGATGACGAGGCACTACGGTGCTGAAGTAACAAATGCCCTGCTTCCAGGAAAAGCCTCTAAGCATCAGGTAACATCAAATCGTACCCCAAACCGACACAGGTGGTCAGGTAGAGAATACCAAGGCGCTTGAGAGAACTCGGGTGAAGGAACTAGGCAAAATGGTGCCGTAACTTCGGGAGAAGGCACGCTGATATGTAGGTGAAGCCCCTGCGGGTGGAGCTGAAATCAGTCGAAGATACCAGCTGGCTGCAACTGTTTATTAAAAACACAGCACTGTGCAAACACGAAAGTGGACGTATACGGTGTGACGCCTGCCCGGTGCCGGAAGGTTAATTGATGGGGTTAGCGGTAACGCGAAGCTCTTGATCGAAGCCCCGGTAAACGGCGGCCGTAACTATAACGGTCCTAAGGTAGCGAAATTCCTTGTCGGGTAAGTTCCGACCTGCACGAATGGCGTAATGATGGCCAGGCTGTCTCCACCCGAGACTCAGTGAAATTGAACTCGCTGTGAAGATGCAGTGTACCCGCGGCAAGACGGAAAGACCCCGTGAACCTTTACTATAGCTTGACACTGAACACTGGTCCTTGATGTGTAGGATAGGTGGGAGGCTTTGAAGCGTGGACGCCAGTCTGCGTGGAGCCAACCTTGAAATACCACCCTTTAATGGCTGGTGTTCTAACGTAGACCCGTAATCCGGGTTGCGGACAGTGTCTGGTGGGTAGTTTGACTGGGGCGGTCTCCTCCCAAAGAGTAACGGAGGAGCACGAAGGTTAGCTAATCCTGGTCGGACATCAGGAGGTTAGTGCAATGGCATAAGCTAGCTTGACTGCGAGAGTGACGGCTCGAGCAGGTGCGAAAGCAGGTCATAGTGATCCGGTGGTTCTGAATGGAAGGGCCATCGCTCAACGGATAAAAGGTACTCCGGGGATAACAGGCTGATACCGCCCAAGAGTTCATATCGACGGCGGTGTTTGGCACCTCGATGTCGGCTCATCACATCCTGGGGCTGAAGTAGGTCCCAAGGGTATGGCTGTTCGCCATTTAAAGTGGTACGCGAGCTGGGTTTAGAACGTCGTGAGACAGTTCGGTCCCTATCTGCCGTGGGCGCTGGAGAATTGAGGGGGGCTGCTCCTAGTACGAGAGGACCGGAGTGGACGCATCACTGGTGTTCGGGTTGTCATGCCAATGGCATTGCCCGGTAGCTAAATGCGGAAAAGATAAGTGCTGAAAGCATCTAAGCACGAAACTTGCCCCGAGATGAGTTCTCCCTGACTCCTTGAGAGTCCTGAAGGAACGTTGAAGACTACGACGTTGATAGGTCGGGTGTGTAAGCGCAGCGATGCGTTGAGCTAACCGATACTAATGAACCGTGAGGCTTAACCTTACAACGCCGAAGCTGTTTCGGCGAAGAGACGACGCATTCAACTCAGCTTGATACAGATTAACAGAATTTGCCTGGCGGCTTTAGCGCGGTGGTCCCACCTGACCCCATGCCGAACTCAGAAGTGAAACGCCGTAGCGCCGATGGTAGTGTGGGGTCTCCCCATGTGAGAGTAGGGAACTGCCAGGCATCAATTAAGTGAAGAGGCCATCCGTAAGGATGGCCTTTTTGCGTTTATACGCTGCACAAACTAATCCCCCAACGCCCTGCTTATACGGTAAACTACCTGCGTTTTTGCATCAGGATAGCGTCTATGAACCACTCCCTTAAGCCCTGGAATACCTTTGGCATTCAACGCAATGCTAATCAAATTGTACGTGCCGATACTGCACAGCAACTGCTGGATGCATGGCAAAACGCGACAGAAAATAATGAACCCGTACTGATTCTGGGCGAAGGAAGTAATGTCCTGTTTCTCGATGATTTTGCGGGAACGGTGATCGTTAACCGCATCATGGGAATTGATGTGGAAGAGCGTGCCGACAGCTGGCACGTGCACGTGGGTGCCGGAGAAAACTGGCATCATCTGGTGCAATTTACCCTCGAAAAAGGGATGCCGGGTCTGGAAAACCTTGCGCTTATTCCAGGCTGCGCCGGATCGTCACCTATTCAAAACATCGGCGCCTACGGCATCGAACTGAAACATGTCTGTGAATATGTCGACTGCATCGAACTGGCGACCGGAACGGCTAAGCGTTTAACGGCAGAACAGTGCCGATTTGGCTATCGTGACAGTATCTTCAAACATGAATATCAGGACCGCTACGTGATTGTCGCCGTCGGTCTGCGCCTGTCGAAGAACTGGCAGCCGGTGCTGACCTACGGGGATTTAACGCGTCTCGATCCGGCGACCGTTACCGCCCGCGACGTCTTTGACTCGGTTTGCCATATGCGGATGACCAAACTTCCCGATCCAAAAGTAAACGGAAACGCTGGCAGTTTCTTTAAAAACCCGGTTATCAGCAGCGAAATTGCAAAAGCCTTTCTTGAAGGGTGGCCAGCAGCGCCACATTACCCTCAGGCAGATGGCAGCGTGAAGCTGGCCGCGGGGTGGCTCATCGATCAATGCCAGCTAAAAGGCACTTCAGTAGGCGGTGCCGCCGTTCACCAACAGCAGGCCCTGGTACTGATTAATCAACGCGATGCGACCAGCGATGATGTTATACAGCTGGCTCATTATGTTCGTCAGCGTGTGGGCGAAAAGTTTAACGTCTGGCTGGAGCCAGAAGTTCGCTTCATTGGCCGCACAGGTGAAGTCAATGCCGTGGAGGCCATCGCGTGAAAGACAATACTATCCCCTTAACCCTGATTAGCATCCTTGCTGACGGTGAGTTTCATTCTGGCGAGCAGCTGGGTGAACAGCTTGGCATGAGCCGTGCCGCCATTAACAAGCATATCCAGACGCTTCGCGACTGGGGTGTTGATGTGTTCACGGTTCCCGGAAAAGGCTACAGCCTGCCGGAGCCGATTCAATTGCTGAATGAGGAAACGATCCGCAGCCAAATTGGACACGGAAATGTTGCGGTGCTGCCGGTGATTGATTCGACGAACCAGTATCTACTGGATCGTCTGCCTGAGCTAAAATCAGGCGATGCCTGCGTTGCTGAATATCAACAGGCTGGTCGCGGCCGTCGCGGTCGCAAATGGTTTTCGCCATTTGGCGCTAACCTCTATCTGTCCATGTACTGGCGACTCGATCAGGGCCCGGCCGCTGCCATTGGCCTGAGTCTGGTCATCGGCATCGTCATGGCGGAAGTGCTGCACGATCTGGGAGCGGATAAGGTACGCGTTAAATGGCCTAATGACCTGTACCTCAACGATCGTAAACTTGCGGGTATTCTGGTCGAACTGACGGGAAAAACGGGCGATGCGGCGCAAATCGTCATTGGCGCAGGCCTCAATATGGTGATGCGCAATGTACAAAATGATGTGGTGAATCAGGCCTGGACTAACCTCCAGGAGGCGGGGATCGTCATCGATCGTAATACCCTTTCCGTACGTATGATTAAAGAGTTGCGCAGCTCACTTACGCTTTTTGAACAGGAAGGGCTGGCACCGTTCCTGTCTCGTTGGGAAAAGCTGGATAACTTCATCAACCGCCCGGTGAAATTGCTGATTGGTGATAAAGAGATCTACGGGACTTCCCGCGGTATTGACGCACAGGGCGCGCTGCTCCTGGAACAGGACGGCGTGATAAAACCCTGGATGGGCGGTGAGATTTCACTGCGAAGTGCCGAATAACCGGATTGAGTTAATTATGCGAAAACCCGTCTGCGCGACGCTGGCCGTCATGATGAGTCTGCTGTTCTCGCCTCTCTCTCATGCGGATCGGGCCTGGGAGAGCTACAAGGCCCGCTTTTTCAAACCGGAAGGCCGCATTGTCGATACCGGCAATGGCGGCGTGTCGCATACGGAAGGTCAGGGTTTTGCCATGCTGATGGCGGTGGCCAACGACGATAAAGCTACGTTCGATAAGCTCTGGCAATGGACAGACAGTCAGCTCAAGAACAAAGAGAATGGTTTATTCTACTGGCGCTATAACCCCGCAGAATCCAACCCGATCGCCGACAAAAACAACGCTGCAGACGGGGATGTGCTGATTGCCTGGGCGTTGCTCAAAGCCGACGCCCGCTGGCACGACAAGCGCTACAGCGCCGCATCGGATGCCATTACAAAAGCACTGATTGACCACAGCGTGATCCGCTATGCGGGTTATCGCGTGATGCTGCCCGGCGTCCAGGGATTTAAGCTTGAGGGTGAAGTGGTCCTTAATCCTTCCTATTTCGTGTTTCCGGCCTGGCAGGCCTTCGCCGGACGCAGTCATTTGCCGGTCTGGCGCGATTTGATTAAGGATGGGAAACGTCTGCTGGGGAAAATGGGCTCGGGAAAAGCGAATCTGCCCACTGACTGGGTTTCACTGGCATCTGGTGGCAAGCTGGCTCCTGCTAAAGGCTGGCCGCCGCGAATGAGCTATGACGCGATTCGTATTCCGCTGTACCTTACCTGGTCTGATAAGCAAAGCCCGCTACTGACGCCGTGGAAGGCCTGGTTCGGTCAGTTCCCCCGGGAACAAACTCCCGCCTGGGTTAACGTCACGACCAACGAATATGCGCCCTACATGATGGAAGGCGGCCTGTTGGCCGTGCGTGATTTAACGATGGGACAGCCTTCCGGAGAACCCGAAATCACCTCTAAAGACGACTACTATTCGGCAAGTCTGAAAATGCTGGTGTGGATTTCAGCGCAATAATAACGCACTGACTATCCCCTCTCCCCGATGGGGAGAGGGTGAGGGGTAAATCAGTTACTGCGGATATGGTACCCAATCCCCGCCGTTCAGGCGAACGTACGGTTTGTTTTGATATTGAATGACAACCGCGTTGGCGTTCTCGGAGACTTCCGCCGTTTGCGGCAGTTTGCTGGTGAGCTGATCCCAGTTCACGCTATCTTCCACAAACAGCTTCCCGTCAACGGCGCGGGCAACCAGCTCAGAGATCGCCAGATAGCTGGTTGGCTGTGTAATCTCAATCGGTGCGCCCTGATGCGGTGCCTTCATACCAAAGAATTTAATGCCTGCAGGCACGTTGGTGATGGACGGGCTTGGGATATCACGCAGGCCTGACACCTGCATTCTGTCACCCTTCAGCGCACCACCGTGCTCAGGCACCACAACCACCATCACTTTACGGCCTGACTTTTCCAGCTCCGTGAAGAACGCGTCCAGCTCGTCGAAGAATTTCTGCGCACGCACTTTATAATCTGCCGTTTTGCTCACGCCCGGGAAATGGTTACCGTCGTGGAGAGGCAGGGTATTAAAGAACGTCGCGCTGCGTGGATTACTGTCTTTTTCGATGGTCTGCAGCCAGCGTTGCAGGACGGCGGTATCGTCATAAACGGGCGAACCGTCGAAGCCCAGCAGAGAGACAGGAAGACCGGTTTGATCCATCAGCGGTGCCTGCATGCCACCCTGTTCGCGCACCTCTTTCAGGAAGTTACCGAACTGGCCGTTATGCCCCAGCATCAGATGCTGCGTAAAGCCCAGTTTTGCGAGGTTATCGAACAGATAACACTGGTTGCCGGCGGGTTGATACAGGTTTTTATGCGATGTCTGACCGCAGCTTGCACGCAGAAGGCGGATCGCCGCCGGGCCGCTGTACGAGGTGGCAGAGTTGAAATCTTTAAACTGAATGTCGAAGTGTGACCACAGCGGATGAGACATCAAACCGGCGGCGTCCACGTCGGCCCAGGAGAGAGAGCAGATGTTAATCACCAGCAGTTCAAACGGCTGAGCATCCGCCGGCAGCGCATCCGGGAATTTAGTCTGTCGCTTGTCTTCCGCGGTATAGAAACTGGAGAGCCAGGCGTTCAGGTTGGTTGAGGTCGGCGGTGCGGTCTGGGTAGGGATATCACCCACCACAGGCGTATCGCCTGCCGTGGTGACGGTTGCCGCTGCGCTTCCCCCTGTGGTGGTCACCGTGGTGGTCGGTTGACCGGCAGGCCACAGCGAAAAGTTCGGCCCAGCCAGCGTCAGCACGTTAAGCCAGATCATAATCGCGACGACAAACACCGTTACGCGGATCCACTGTGACAGGAACAGCCAGGCAACCAGCAGCACAAATACCGCGCCAATCATCTGCCAGTTAATAAAGCGCTCGGTCAGATCGAGGACATAGCTGGCGCTAAAGCCCGCCACCTGCGACCCCTGGCTCATAATGCTGTCCGGCCCCGGTAGCCAGGTATCATGCCAGAACAGCGCAAAGCCGAGAGGGATAGCTACCCAGTGGCGTAAGCGATGCAGCCTGATATTCGGCAGCGGCATCAGCAGGAAGGCCATAAACACGAGGTTGAGAAGGGGATGGAAATTCAGATAGCCTGCCCACAGCAGACCAAACTTCACCAGAAAGTAGAAGTTCCAGCCGGAAAGGCCGCGCCAGTATTGCCAGAGCGGCGAGGGTGACGAAGCGGTATAGGTAGAATTAGTCATGTTTTCGGTCTGCCTTGACGTGTGATGCCCGTGTCAGTGTTCCGGCTGGTTTTACGTAGCGAGGTTTTATAAACAGCACTCTGGCCGTATCGCGGATACGGCGTATGGAATGGCGCGCATAGTAGCCAAGCGGGAAAAAGATCAGCGCACAGAATATAACCAGTTGAATGATATCGCTGATATTCATGATGATGCGTTCTCCGCGTTGTCTGTTAATAAGCGAAGGGGCTCCGGAATCCGACGCCAGACGTGTCCATCATGTCTGGCATTGAGGATCGGTTTGGCATCGCTCTTGATTGCGAGCGGTTTGGCCCATTGTTCTGGCTGGAGCGCACGCATCTGCACCAGCTCCGCGCTAATCGTATTATCTTCGAACCAAATCATACGGTTCGAGAAAATATCCCCGGTAGGCAGGGGGAAGATGTGGTTAAGCGCCGTATCGAGATCGTTGACCCGGCAGAAGGACAAAAACAGCACCAGGCGATTGTCGCCGATGGTCATGATGTCCCCTGTACGGTTCGGGCGACATAGGGTGAGAGCCTGTTCAACGCGAATACCCGGTACAGGACGCAGGGCGACCATAACCCCTTTTCCATCAGCAGGAAGAAGCGTGTTGCTCATCATGTTGCCGACGGCGTCGCAGAAGGTATCCCATTTTTGGTATCCACGCAGCTTCATCGGCTGCGTCATGGAGAGCAGCGTGGAAATATCTTCCGGCACATGGCGGCTAAACTGCTGGCCCTGAACGCTTTCGATAAGCGTCAGGCAGCGTGACAACGGCGCATTCCATGGAATAACCATATTGGCGCCGCAGCCCAGAAGCAGGCGCTCATCGGTGGCGCGCAGGCTGGTATTATTTTCGCGCACGATGATTTTCAACGCACTGCCGCGCTGGCGGCGTAAGGTGTGAATTTGCCTTGCCAGCGTCTCAATCTGGTTATTCTGCATCAGCGAGAAAATAAGGGTGGCCGCCTGGGTTGTGCGGGCTTCATGGAAAAGGGCTTCGTTAGATTCAAACAGTGACCAGTTTTCCGACAAGGCAGGTGCACCCTCTAAAACCGCGATATGGCTCAGGATGCGTTTTTCATCACTGCGCGGCTGCACCACGGTTTCTTCCTGCTGCGCCAGGTGCCACTCGCCCTCGATATGTTTCAGCGTAAGCTGTTGCCTGGCGCTCACGCCTTTTTCATTACACCAGAAGGCAATATCGTAGAGATAGCTGCCCGCCTGGTCACGAATGCTTGCCAGACCAAACAGGGAGCGATATTCGCCCATTAAAAGTGAAAACAGCTTGTCATTATTACTGCCGGGATTGACTATCAATAGCGTGCAATTTTGAAATTTTGCCCATTTATTGATTTTTTCCAGCCACGGCAGCAGTTTTTCAGCAGGCATATTTTGCAGGACGTTATTTGCACATTTCAGAATCACTAAATAGTGATCCGGATCAATAGAGCACTGAACGTCGCGGGACAAAAAGTATAGACTATCGGCTTCCGAAGTCATGGAAAATAATCGCACCGTCTGGGGGCCGCGACCACTTTCAAGCGTGATAATTTTCTTCGGATCTTCGCCCATGCTAATGACGGCCACGCGGGAATCCTTATCCTGAGCAGCAATTGTCTGGTTTACCAGACTGATAGCATCTTCATTACGGTCCGTATTAATCCACCAGACTCCTCCGACTGGCATGTGGCTCAATTCGTCCCATAATGACTGGATGCCAATAGAAAATATGGAGTCCACGGTGTCCCTCTTTTCGTCTAATTTATCTGTATCTCAGTTTACTAGCGAAAGCGTAGAAATAAACCTAACATTGAAATTAAAGAACATCAGATTTAGCATGTAAATGAAATTTCATAGGGCAGGACGCCTCGCTACTTCTGATCTGGCGATTCTACGCAAAGGGATGGAAAAAGAATGGATAATAACGAACCCGGAACCCCAGTCGATTCGACCCTGGGTTACACATTCCAAAACGATTTTCTGGCGCTGACGCAGGCCTTTTCTTTACCTGAAATAGATTACACCGATATTTCCCAGCGGGAACAGTTGGCCGCGGCTATTAAACGCTGGCCGTTATTAGCTGAATTCGCCAATCAACAATAAGGGAGCCATTGATGGCCATACTCGGATTACAGGGTGTCCGTGGCGGTGTGGGTACCACATCTGTTACCGCGGCGCTGGCGTGGTCATTACAGCTTTTAGGTGAATCGGTGCTGGTTATTGACGCCTGCGCCGATAATTTGTTGCGTATGTCGTTTAACGTCGACTTTACTCGCGAAGAGGGCTGGGCCCGCGCGCTGCTTGATGATAAAGACTGGCAGGATGCAGGGATGCGCTATACCTCCCAGCTCGATCTGCTGCCGTTTGGGCAACTGACTACCACGGAGCGCGAGAATGAAGCCGCGTATCAGCGCCTGTTTTCGCAGTTTACGCTTGCGCTGCAGACCCTGAAAGAAAAGGGGCATTACAAGTGGATCCTGCTGGATCTGCCGCACGGCGCCGGCACGCTGACCCGACAGCTTATCGCCCAGTGCGATCATGTGCTCTCGATCGTCAACGTCGATGCGAACTGTCATATCCGCCTGCATCAGCAGGGGCTACCTCAAAATGGCCATATCCTGATTAACGATTTGCGCATTGGCAGCCAGATCCAGGACGATCTGTATCAGGTCTGGCTGCAAAGCCAGCGCCGTCTGCTTCCCATTGTCATCCATCGTGATGAGGGGATGGCGGAATGCCTTGCGTCTAAGCAACCGCTCGGCGAATACCGCAGCGATTCACTGGCGGCAGAAGAGATCCTGACGCTGGCTAACTGGTGTCTGCTGAACTTCGCCAACAGCGCGGAGCATGCAGGGAGTTCTGTATGAGTCGTCTCGCCAGCTGGTTACTCATCCCGCCGGTCAGTTCGCGTTTGAGCGAACGCTATCGGCATTTCCGCCGGCACGGTGCTTCGGCATTTAGCGCCGCGCTCGGCTGCTTCTGGATGATTCTGGCCTGGATGTTTATTCCACTCGAACACCCGCGCTGGCAGCGCATACGTGCCCGGCACAGTGAGCTTTATCCGCACATTAATCCCGACCGGCCGCGTCCTTTGGATCCGGCGCGTTATCTCATTCAGGCCATCTGGCTGGTGGTCACGTCATCCCGCTCAGAGAAAATAACGCCGCACTGGCGCAGTTTTTCCCGCGTGCAGCAGTTACGTGAACGCTACCACCAGTGGCTGGACAGACTGCCCAACAGCGTAAGCGATAAGACCAGCCATCTGGATAACCATAAAGAGCTCGGGCATCTCCACCCGGGCTTGCGGCGTTTTATTCTCGGCCTGATCGTGGTGTTCTCGCTCATTCTGGCGCTGGTCTGTATTACGCAACCTTTCAACCCTCTGGCGCAGTTTACCTTCCTGATCCTGCTGTGGGGCGTGGCGCTGCTGGTCCGCCGTATTCCGGGCCGCTTCTCGGCGCTGATGTTGATTGTGCTGTCGTTGACCGTCTCCTGTCGCTACATCTGGTGGCGTTATACCTCAACCCTGAACTGGGACGATCCGGTCAGCCTGGTGTGCGGCCTGGTGCTGTTATTTGCCGAAACCTACGCCTGGATCGTGCTGGTGCTGGGCTATTTCCAGGTCATTTGGCCGCTCAACCGCCAGCCGGTTCCGCTGCCTAAAGACACCGCGCAGTGGCCGTCTGTTGATCTCTTTGTACCGACCTACAACGAAGATCTGAGCGTGGTGAAAAACACCATTTATGCCGCGCTGGGCATCGACTGGCCGAAAGACAAGCTCAAGGTCTGGATCCTGGACGACGGCAACCGCCCGGCGTTCCGCCAGTTCGCAGAGGAGGTTGGCGTCGAGTACATCGCCCGTCCGACTCACGAACATGCGAAAGCCGGGAACATCAACAACGCGTTGAAGTATGCCTCCGGGGAGTTTGTCTCGATCTTTGACTGTGACCACGTGCCGACGCGCTCGTTCCTGCAGATGACCATGGGCTGGTTCCTGAAGGAGAAAGAGCTGGCGATGATGCAGACGCCGCACCACTTCTTCTCGCCGGATCCGTTTGAACGTAACCTTGGCCGTTTCCGTAAAACCCCAAACGAAGGCACGCTGTTCTATGGCCTGGTGCAGGACGGAAACGACATGTGGGATGCCACCTTCTTCTGCGGCTCCTGTGCGGTTATCCGCCGTAAGCCGCTGGATGAAATTGGCGGTATCGCCGTCGAAACGGTGACTGAAGATGCGCACACCTCTCTGCGCCTGCACCGTCGTGGCTATACCTCAGCCTATATGCGAATTCCGCAGGCTGCCGGTCTGGCAACGGAGTCACTGTCGGCGCACATTGGTCAGCGTATTCGCTGGGCACGCGGGATGGTACAGATTTTCCGTCTCGATAACCCACTGATAGGGAAAGGGCTCAAGCTGGCGCAACGTCTCTGCTACGTCAACGCCATGTTCCACTTCTTATCCGGTATCCCGCGGCTAATCTTCCTGACCGCGCCGCTGGCGTTCCTGCTCCTTCACGCTTATATCATTTACGCCCCGGCGCTGATGATTGCGCTGTTTGTTCTGCCGCACATGATCCACGCGAGCCTGACGAACTCGAAGATACAGGGTAAATACCGCCATTCCTTCTGGAGTGAAATCTACGAAACGGTGCTGGCCTGGTACATTGCACCGCCGACGATGGTGGCGCTGATTAACCCGCATAAAGGGAAATTCAACGTCACCGCGAAGGGCGGCCTGGTGGAAGAAGAGTACGTCGACTGGGTGATCTCCCGTCCGTACATCTTCCTGGTATTGCTGAATATCGTTGGCGTCATCGCCGGTATCTGGCGTTACTTCTACGGCCCGGAAAACGAAATCCTGACCGTCTTCGTCAGTATGGCCTGGGTCTTCTACAACCTGATTATCCTCGGCGGTGCGGTAGCGGTGTCGGTGGAGAGCAAACAGGTTCGTCGTGCGCATCGCGTTGAAATCTGCATGCCTGCGGCGATCGCCCGTGAAGATGGCCACCTCTTCTCCTGTACCGTGCACGACTTCTCTGACGGTGGTCTGGGGATCAAAATCAACGGCCAGGCGAAGGTGCTGGAAGGGCAAAAAGTTAACCTGCTGCTTAAGCGCGGTCAGCAGGAGTATGTCTTCCCGACGCAGGTGGTTCGCGTGGCGGGCAATGAAGTCGGTCTGCAGCTGATGCCGTTGACCAAAAAGCAACATATCGATTTTGTGCAGTGTACGTTTGCCCGCGCGGATACGTGGGCTCTCTGGCAGGACAGCTTCCCGGAAGATAAACCACTGGAAAGCCTGCTGGATATTCTGAAGCTGGGGTTCCGTGGCTATCGTCACCTTGCAGAATTTGCCCCGTCGTCGGTGAAATTAATATTCCGGTCACTTACTTCGCTGGTTTCCTGGGTCGTGTCGTTCATTCCTCGTCGTCCTGAGCGGGATGAGGCGAAGCAGGCGGACCCGGTTATGGCTCAACAATGATGATAACGCGATGAAAACAAAACTTTCCTGGTTATGTGCAGTGGCAATGGGGATGAATGTTATCCCCGCAACAATGGCTAACGCAGCTCCTGGTAACGCAGCGGCAACGCCTGCGCCAACGGTACCTGTCGTCGCGCAGGCAACCGATCCGGTTGTCACCGCGGCACCTGGTCAAACAGAAAATATCATGCCAAACCAGCCAACGGAGGGGAACACCCTGCCGGCAGACGGCCAGGTCATCGGGCAGGTGATGCCGGGCGTCCGGGGGGCGAACGCGCCCGTCGTCGCGGACAATGCGCCGTCACGGGACGTGAAGCTGACCTTCGCGCAAATCGCACCGCCTCCGGGCAGTATGGTGCTGCGCGGCATCAACCCTAACGGCGGCATTGAGTTTGGCATGCGCAGCGATGAGGTCGTCTCTAATGCGGTGCTGAACCTTGAATACACCCCATCGCCGTCTCTGCTGCCGACACAGTCTCAGCTGAAGGTCTACCTGAATGATGAGCTGATGGACGTTCTGCCGGTCACGAAAGAGCAGCTGGGCAAGAAAACCCAGGCTCAGGTGCCGATCAACCCCCTGTTCATCACCGACTTTAACCGTATCCGCCTGGAGTTTGTCGGTCACTACCGCGATGTCTGCGAAAACCCGGCCAGCAACACGCTGTGGATGGACGTCGGGCGTAACTCCTCGCTGCAGATGACCTACCAGTCGCTGGCGCTGAAAAACGATCTCTCGGCCTTCCCGGTTCCGTTCTTTGATCCGCGTGATAACCGTCCGCTCACGCTGCCGATGGTCTTTGCATCGTCCCCGGACGTGACCGAGCAGCTGGCGGCCACCATTGTGGCGTCCTGGTTTGGTTCACGTGCCGGCTGGCGTGGTCAGAGCTTCCCGGCGATGTATGACAAACTGCCGGACCGAAATGCCATTGTGTTTGCAACCAACGCGAAACGCCCGGCCTTCCTGCGCGATCATCCGGACGTCAAAGCACCGACCGTTGAGATGATAAGCCATCCGGAAAACCCGTACGTGAAGCTGCTGGTGGTGTTTGGCCGCGACGATAAAGATCTGGTGCAGGCAGCAAAAGCCATTGCCCAGGGCAATGTCCTTTTCCGCGGTAACAGCGTGGTGGTGGATGAGGTCAAACCGCTGCTGGCGCGTAAACCTTATGATGCGCCAAACTGGGTGCGTACCGACCGTGCGGTGACATTTGGCGAGCTGAAAACCTATGAAGAACAGCTGCAGGCGACGGGTCTCGAGCCTGCTCCGATTAGCCTGTCACTGAATCTGCCGCCGGATCTGTACCTGCTGCGTACCAACGGCATTGATATCAATCTGAACTACCGCTATACCGCGCCAGCGACCAAAGACAGCTCGCGCATGGATATCAGCCTGAACAACCAGTTCCTGCAATCGTTCAGCCTGCAAAGCACGCAGGATACTAACCGCCTGATGCTTCGCCTGCCGGTGTTGCAGGGGCTGCTGGACGGTAAAACGGATGTCTCCATCCCGGCACTGAAGCTGGGTGCGATAAACCAGCTGCGCTTTGACTTCCAGTACATGAACCCGATGCCTGGCGGCTCGGCGGAAAACTGCATTACCTTCCAGCCCGTACAGAACCACGTTGTGATTGGCGACGAGTCGACTATCGACTTCTCGAAGTACTATCACTTCCTGGCGATGCCGGATCTGCGCGCCTTTGCTAACGCGGGCTTCCCGTTCAGCCGCATGGCCGATCTTTCTGACTCCATTGTGGTAATGCCAAAAGCGCCAAGCGAAGGGCAGGTCACGACCCTGCTGGACACCATGGCGACCGTTGGGGGACAGACGGGATTACCGGCGATTAACGTCACGTTGACGGACGATGGCAGCCAGATTCAGAACAAAGACGCCGACATCATGGTGATCGGTACCATTCCGGATAAGCTGAAGGATGACAAACGTATCGATCTGCTGGTGAAAGCGGCCCAGTCCTGGGTTAACACGCCGCTGCGCCAGACCGAGTTCCCGAGCATTATGCCGGATGCGAACGATCGTCAGGCCAGCGCGCAGACGACGGTCACGTCTCAGGGGGCAATGGCCGCGGTGGTAGGCTTCCAGTCACCATACAACGACCAGCGCAGCGTGGTGGCTCTCCTGGCGGACAGCCCGCGCGGGTATGAACTGCTCAATACGGCCATGAACGACAGCGGTAAACGTGCCGCGATGTTTGGCTCCGTGTCGGTGATCCGTGAGTCCGGCGTCAATAGCCTGCGCGTGGGCGATGTGTACTACGTGGGTCATCTGCCGTGGTTTGAACGCCTGTGGTATGCGATGGCTAACCATCCGGTTCTGCTCGCCATCCTGGCGGCGGTCAGCGTGGTCTTGCTGGCGTGGGTGCTGTGGCGTCTGCTGCGTATCATCAGCCGTCGTCGCCTGAACCCGGATGAGTAAGATGTGATGAAAGCCTTTCGCTGGTGTGCATTAGCAGCGTTGATGCTGGCGGCGCTTCCTCTTCGCGCCGCCTGCACCTGGCCTGCCTGGGAGCAGTTTAAAAAGGATTACATCAGCGAGGGCGGGCGTGTCGTTGATCCCAGCGACACGCGCAAAATTACGACGTCGGAAGGGCAAAGCTACGCCTTGTTCTTTGCCCTGGCGGCGAACGATCGCACCGCGTTTGACCAGCTGCTGACCTGGACGCGCGATAATCTTGCCAGCGGCAATCTCAACGACCACCTGCCTGCCTGGCTATGGGGTCAGAAAGATAAAGAGACGTGGGCGGTGATTGATACTAACTCCGCCTCTGACGCCGATGTCTGGATCGCCTGGTCACTGCTCGAAGCGGGTCGGTTGTGGAAACATCCGGACTATACCCGCACGGGTAAGGCGCTGCTGAAACGCATTGCCAGCGAGGAAGTGGTGAAAGTGCCGGGGCTCGGCGCAATGCTGCTTCCCGGTAAAGTCGGTTTTGCCGATGAACACGTCTGGCGCTTTAACCCCAGTTATCTTCCTCCGCAGTTAGCGAGCTATTTCACGCGTTTGGGCACCCCGTGGACCCAGCTTCGTGAAACTAATTTGCGCCTGCTGCTGGAGAGCGCGCCGAAAGGTTTTTCGCCGGACTGGGTGCAGTATCAGAAAAACAGAGGCTGGCGGTTACAGCAGGATAAGTCGCTGGTGGGCGGCTACGACGCCATCCGCGTTTATCTCTGGGTGGGCATGATGAGTGATAAAGATCCTCAGAAAGCCCGGCTGCTGACGCGCTTCCAGCCGATGGCGGCAAAGACAATGAAACGGGGTGTGCCGCCGGAGAAAGTGGATGTGGCGACGGGTAAACGCACCGGGAATGGCCCGGTCGGGTTCTCTGCCGCCATGCTGCCGTTTTTACAACAACGTGATGCCCAGGCGGTTCAGCGCCAGCGCGTTGCGGACCATTTTCCCGATAACAATGCCTATTACAGCTACGTGCTGACTCTCTTTGGGCAAGGATGGGATCAGCATCGTTTTCGCTTCACCGCAAAAGGTGAATTAATACCGGATTGGGGCCAGGAATGCGCAAGTTCACAGTAAATCTACTCACTTTATCGCTTGGCCTGGCGCTTATGCCGTGGGCACAGGCCGCCAACTCACCGCAGCAGAAACAGCTGCTGGAGCAGGTTCGGCTGGGCGAATCGACACAGCGTGAGGATTTGGTTCGTCAGTCGCTCTATCGTCTTGAGCTGATTGACCCAAACAACCCTGACGTCATTGCCGCACGCTTTCGCTACCTGCTGCGCCAGGGCGATAACGCTGGCGCACAAAAAGAGCTGGATCGTCTGAAAGGGATCGCGCCGGGCTCAAGTGCATACCAGTCATCTCGCAACACGATGCTGCTTTCCACGCCGGATGGCCGCCAGCAGCTCCAGCAGGCGCGACTGCTCGCCACTACGGGACACACCCAGGAGGCGATTGCCGCCTATGACAAGCTGTTTGACGGCAACCCGCCGGGCGGCGACGTGGCGACGGAATACTGGAACGTCGTGGCGAAAGACCCCGCTCGCCGGAATGCAGCCATTAACCAGCTCAAGAAAATAAACAGCAGCAGCCCCGGAAATACGCAGCTGCAGGCGACGCTGTCCCAGCTTTTATTCCAGAGCGGACGCCGTGATGAAGGCTTTGCGGTGTTGCAGGAGATGGCCAAATCTACCAATGGCCGTAGCCAGGCGTCTGATATGTGGTATGACCAAATCAAAGGCCAGCCTGCCAGCAGCGCCAGCGTCAGCGCGCTGCAAAAATACCTGAGCGTATTCAGCGATGGTGATAGTGTCGCGGCGGCGCGTGCCCAGCTTGAAGCGCAGCAAAAACAGCTCGCTGACCCGGCGTTCCGTGCGAAAGCGGAAGGGCTGGCGGCGGTGGATGCCGGGCAGGGAAGTAAGGCGGTGGCTGAGCTGCAGAAAGCCGTCAGCGCCAACCATGCCGACAGTGAAGCGGTGGGCGCCCTCGGCCAGGCCTATTCCCAGAAAGGCGACCGCGCACGCGCGGTGGCGCAGTTTGAAAAGGCGATTGCCCTCGATCCCCAGAGCGATAACCGGGGTAAATGGGACAGTTTGCTCAAGGTTAACCGCTACTGGCTACTGATCCAGCAGGGCGATGCGGCGCTGAAGGCGAATAACCCGGCGCAGGCGGAGCGTTACTATCAGCAGGCTCGCGGTATCGACAATACCGACAGTTATGCCGTGCTGGGGCTGGGCGATGCCGCCGCGGCGCGTAAAGATAACGACGCGGCGGAGCGTTATTATCGCCAGGCGCTGCGTATGGACAGCGGCAACAGCAATGCGGTCCGCGGCCTGGCTAATATCTACCGCGCGCAGTCCCCCGAGAAGGCTTCGCAGTTTATCCAGTCTCTCTCCGCCAGCCAGCGCCGGAGCATCGATGATATTGAACGCAGCCTGACCAACGAGCAGCTCTCCGCTCAGGCAGAACAGCTGGAAAATCAGGGGAAATACGCTCAGGCGGCAGAGATTCAGCGTCGTCGTCTGGCGCTCTCTCCGGGCGACGTGTGGATCACCTATCGTCTCTCGCGCGATCTCTACAGCGCGGGTCAGCGCAGCCAGGCGGATACCCTGATGCGTCAGCTTGCCAGCCAGAAACCGTCCGACCCGGATCAGGTATACGCCAGCGCGCTCTATCTTTCCGGCAACGATCAGGACCGCGCCGCGCTGGCGCATCTGGACACGCTGCCGCGCAGCCAGTGGAACGGCAATATTCAGGAGCTTGCCGACCGCCTGCAAAGCAACCAGGTGCTGGAAACCGCTAACCGTCTGCGCGACAGCGGCAAAGAGCAGGAGGCGGAAAACCTTCTGCGCCAGCAGCCAACCTCCACCCGCATCGACCTGACGCTGGCGGACTGGGCGCAGCAGCGTGGCGATCTGGCGTCGGCGAAAACGACGTACAACGGCGTTCTGCAGCGTGAGCCGCAGAACGAAGACGCGATCCTCGGCCTGACCGAGATTTATAGTGCGCAGGGTAACAAAGATGCCGCGCGTGCAGAGCTGGCGAAACTGCCCGCCGCGCAAAACGGCCAGCCGCTGTCGCTCAACATGCAGCGCCGGATCGCGATGGCGCAGGCGGGCCTGGGCGATTCCGCTGCCGCAGAACAGACCTTCAACAAAATCATTCCGCAGGCTAAATCGCAGCCCGGCTCCATGGAAAACGCGCTGGTGCTGCGTGATGCCGCGCGTTTCCAGGCGCAAAACGGGCAGCCTCAGCAGGCGCTGGAAACCTATAAAGATGCGATGGTGTCGTCCGGCGTCACGACGACCCGTCCGGCCGACAACGACAGCTTCACCCGTCTGACGCGTAACGATGAAAAGGACGACTGGCTGAAGCGCGGCGTGCGCAGTGATGCCGGTGACTTGTACCGTCAGCAGGATGTTAACGTCACGCTGCAGCACGACTACTGGGGCTCCAGCGGCACGGGCGGCTATTCCGACCTGAAAGCGCATACCACCATGCTGCAGGTGGATGCTCCGCTCTCTGACGGACGCATGTTCTTCAGAAGCGATCTGGTCAACATGGACGCCGGTTCATTTGATAACAATAACGGGACTTACGATCCTAAATGGGGGACCTGCTACGAAACACCGTGTAGCGGCAATACCCATCAGTCCGACAATGGCGCAAGCGTTGCCGTCGGCTGGCAGAATAAAACCTGGGCGATGGATATTGGCACCACGCCAATGGGCTTTGACGTCGTCGACGTGGTGGGCGGCATCAGCTACAGCAGCGATCTGGGCCCCATCGGCTATACCGTTAACGCCCATCGCCGCCCAATCTCCAGCTCTCTGCTGGCCTTTGCCGGGCAAAAAGATACCAACACCGGCACCACCTGGGGCGGTGTACGTGCCACCGGTGGTGGCGTGAGCGTGAGCTATGACAAAGGGGAGGCGAACGGCGTCTGGTCCAGCCTCAACGCGGAAACGCTGACGGGTAAAAATGTGGAAGATAACTGGCGCGTCCGCTGGATGACGGGTTACTACTACAAGCTCATTAATAAAAACAATGAGCGCCTGACGGTCGGCGTCTCCAATATGCTCTGGCACTACGACAAAGACCTGAGCGGTTATACCCTGGGTCAGGGCGGCTACTACAGCCCGCAGGAGTATGTCTCCTTCGCACTGCCGGTGACCTGGCGTAAACGCACGGAGAACTGGTCCTGGGAGCTGGGTGGCTCGGTGTCCTGGTCTCACTCCAAAACCAAAGACGAGTTGCGCTACCCGATTCAGAATCTGATCCCGACCGATGAGCCAGACCGCTATACCGACCGGGGCGCGATGGAAACCGGCAGCAGCAGCTCAGGCACGGGTTATACCGCGCGGGCCATTATCGAACGCCGCGTCACGTCCAACTGGTTTGTGGGCATGGGCGTGGATATCCAGCAAGCGAAAGACTATACCCCAAGCCACGCGCTGATCTATGTGCGCTACTCTGCCGCAGGCTGGCAGGGCGATATGGACTTACCGCCGCAGCCGCTCATCCCGTACGCGGACTGGTAATCGGATTTTCCTTAATCCATTTGTAAGTCTCTCTTAATAGCGCGGCAATCGGGTATACTCAGGCGCGCCAGGTTTACACCCTGGCGCGCCCTGCGCTTCGAGTTTTGTGGAGAGTCATTTTGCGTGTCAGCCGTTCCTTAACAATCAAACAGATGGCGATGGTCTCTGCCGTCACCATGCTGTTTGTACTGCTCTTCTGCGTAATTTTGCTGTTTCATTCCGTACAGCAGAATCGCTATAACACGGCTTCGCAGTTAGAAAGTATCGCCCGCTCGGTGCGCGGCCCGCTCTCCGCCTCTATCCTGAAAGGGGATATTCCCGAAGCGGAAACCATTTTAAAACGCATTCAGCCTGCCGGCGTCGTTAGCCGCGCCGACGTCGTCTTGCCCAACCAGTTTCAGGCGCTGCGGATGAGCTTTATTCCGGAGCGTCCCGTCCCGATGATGGTGATGCGCCTGTTTGAACTGCCGGTGCAAATTTCGCTGCCCGTTTATTCACTCGAACGCCCTGCCAACCCGCAGCCGCTGGCCTACCTGGTATTACAGGCGGACTCCTACCGCATGTATAAATTCGTCATGAGCTGGGTGGTTACGTTAGTGACCACTTGCTTACTTATGACGCTGATCCTCAGCGTGGCGCTCACCTGGTGCATTAACCGGCTGATTGTTCATCCGCTGCGCCGCATCGCCCGCGAGCTGAATACGCTTGCGCCGCAGGATCAGATGGGGCATCAGCTTGAGCTGCCGCGTCTGCATCATGACGATGAGATAGGTATGCTGGTGCGCAGCTACAACCTCAACCAGCAGCGCATCCAGCGTCAGCAGGATGAGCTAAACAGCAGCGCCACGCGCTTCCCGGTGTCGGAGCTTCCCAATAAAGCCTTCCTGATGGCGATGCTGGAGCAGACCGTTGCCCGTCAGCAAACCACGGCGCTAATGGTAATCGCCTGTGAAACCCTGCAGGACACGGCTGGCGTGCTTCAGGAGAGCCAGCGAGAAATGCTGCTGCTGACCCTGGTGGAAAAAGTGAAGTCTGTCCTTGCCCCGCGCATGGTGCTGACCCAGGTCAGCGGTTACGACCTGGTGGTGATTGCCAATGGCGTAAAAGAGCCCTGGCATGCGATCACATTAGGTCAGCAAGTACTCACTGTCATTAATGAGCGGTTGCCCATTCAGGGTATCCAGCTTCGCCCGAGCGCCAGCATCGGTATCGCCATGTACTATGGTGATTTAACGGCGGAACAGCTTTATCGTCGCGCGTTCTCGGCGGCGTTTACCGCCCGGCGCAAAGGGAAAAACCAGATCCAGTTCTTCGACCCGGAGCAGATGGAAAAGGCGCAGCAGCGCCTGACGGAAGAAAGCGACATCCTGACCGCGCTGGATAACCGCCAGTTTGCCCTCTGGCTACAGCCGCAGGTGAATTTGCTGACGGGAGAAGTGAAAAGCGCCGAGGCGCTGCTGCGCGTGCAGCAGCCAGATGGTTCATGGGAGCTGCCGGAAGGGCTGATTGAGCGCATTGAGTCCTGCGGCCTGATGGTTACCGTCGGCTACTGGGTGCTGGAGGAGTCCTGCCGTCAGCTTGCGGCCTGGCAGGAACGCGGCGTGACGCTGCCGCTGTCGGTCAATTTGTCTGCCCTGCAGCTTATGCATCCGACCATGGTTTCAGAGATGCTGGAGCTGACCCATCGTTACCGCATCAAGCCTGATACGTTAACCCTGGAAGTGACTGAGAGCCGCCGCATTGACGATCCCAACGAGGCGGTCGCAATTCTGAAGCCGCTGCGTAATGCCGGGATTCGCATTGCGCTGGACGATTTTGGCATGGGATACGCCGGGCTGCGCCAGCTTCAGCACATGAAAACCCTTCCGGTGGATGTGCTCAAAATTGACAAAGCGTTTGTCGACGGTCTGCCGGGCGACAGCAGCATGGTGCAGGCGATTATCCAGATGGCGCGCAGCCTCAACCTCGATCTTATTGCCGAAGGGATTGAAACTGAAGCGCAACGCACCTGGCTGGCCGAGGCGGGCGTGGAGAGCGGACAAGGCTTCCTTTTTGCCCCTGCTGTTCCTTCGGATGTCTTTGAACAACGATACCTTTCTGGCGCTGACAACCACGCAAAAGTGTAATTTTGTTGCTGGCTTGTGCGAGCCAGCTCAAAGTTCTTAACATTTGTGTTTCAAATTTGAACTGAGTTTATTTCTGTCCTGTTATGTGGGTGTTATTTTAAAGCCGCAGGTTAACCATAACCTTACAAAACCTGTGGTTTTTCTTCCCAAGGACACCTTATGAAAACCTCACTCTTCAAAAGTCTTTATTTCCAGGTCCTGACAGCCATCGCCATCGGTATTCTGCTGGGTCACTATTACCCTGAACTGGGCGCGCAAATGAAACCGCTTGGCGACGCGTTCGTTAAGCTCATCAAAATGGTCATCGCTCCGGTGATCTTCTGTACCGTCGTGACGGGCATCGCTGGCATGGAAAGCATGAAGGCGGTAGGTCGTACCGGTGCAGTGGCGCTTCTCTATTTTGAAGTGGTCAGTACCCTTGCGCTGATTATTGGTCTGATCATCGTCAACGTGGTGCAGCCTGGCGCGGGGATGAACGTAGACCCGTCGACGCTTGATGCCAAAGCGGTCGCGGTGTATGCCGAGCAGGCGAAGGATCAGGGCGTGGTGGCCTTCCTGCTGGACGTGATTCCGGGCAGCGTCATTGGCGCGTTCGCCAGCGGAAACATCCTGCAGGTTCTGCTGTTCGCCGTGTTGTTTGGCTTTGCCCTGCACCGTCTGGGCAGCAAAGGCCAGCTTATCTTTAATGTGATCGAAAGCTTCTCGCAGGTCATCTTCGGCATCATCAATATGATCATGCGCCTGGCGCCAATCGGTGCTTTCGGTGCGATGGCCTTTACTATCGGTAAGTATGGCGTCGGTACGCTGGTGCAGCTGGGTCAGCTGATTATCTGCTTCTATATCACTTGTATCCTTTTCGTGGTCGTGGTGCTGGGGTCCATCGCCCGTGCGACAGGTTTCAACATCTTCAAATTCATCCGTTACATCCGCGAAGAGCTGCTGATTGTTCTGGGGACCTCCTCTTCAGAATCGGCGCTGCCGCGCATGCTCGACAAGATGGAAAAGCTGGGGTGCCGTAAATCGGTGGTCGGGCTGGTGATCCCGACGGGCTACTCCTTTAACCTGGACGGCACCTCGATATACCTGACGATGGCTGCCGTGTTCATCGCTCAGGCGACCAACAGCCATATGGATATTTTCCATCAGATTACCCTGCTGGTGGTGCTCCTGCTCTCCTCTAAAGGCGCGGCAGGCGTGACGGGCAGCGGATTTATCGTGCTGGCTGCCACCATCTCCGCGGTGGGTCACCTGCCGGTGGCGGGTCTGGCGTTGATTCTGGGTATCGACCGCTTCATGTCAGAGGCGCGTGCGTTAACCAACCTGGTGGGTAACGGCGTGGCAACGGTGGTGGTGGCGAAATGGGTGAAAGAGCTGGATCACAAAAAGCTCGACGATACTCTGAATAACCGCTCAACTGACAGCAAAAATCCTGGCTTATCCTCTTAATCTTGTCACAAATGCCCGTATTCCCTTGTCGGGATGCGGGCTCCTGCGCATAATAACTGTTCGTACCTGTCATAATTCGACAAGATTTTTTTTGGGTATATTTCACTTCGGACCGTGACGTTTTGCCGAACGCGCGGTCTAATCGACGTGTTTTCATCGTCATCTTTAAGAGTGAAGCGCGTCGCGAAACACTCTTTTTTAACCAGGAATGTTGATCAGGGGTTCACATGCAGGGCACAAAAATTCGACTCTTAACCGGCGGTTTGCTGATGATGGCAGCAGCCAGTTATGTGCAGGCAGATGCGCTCCAGCCAGACCCGGCCTGGCAACAAGGGACATTAGCGAACGGTTTTCAGTGGCAGGTGTTAGCCACTCCGCAACGTCCCAGCGATCGTATTGAAATCCGTCTGTCTGTTAATACCGGCTCCCTCACTGAAAGCACCCAGCAAACCGGTTTTAGCCACTTTATTCCCCGGCTGGCGCTCACGCAGAGCGGCAGCCTGCAAGCGGTTCAGGTGCGTTCCCTTTGGCAACAGGCCATCGATCCGAAACGCCCGCTCCCCCCGGCTGTTGTCTCGTATGACTACACCATGTTTAACCTGAGCCTGCCAAACAACCGTAACGACCTGCTTAAAGAAGCGCTTACGTATCTCTCCGATGCCTCTGGCAACCTGGCGATAACGCCGGACACCGTCAACTATGCGCTGAGCAACAGCGACATGGTGGCGACCTGGCCTGGGGATACCAAAGAGGGCTGGTGGCGTTACCGCCTGAAGGGCTCAACGCTACTGGGACACGATCCGGCCGAACCGCTGAAACAGCCGGTGGACGCCGAACAGGTAAAATCGTTCTACCAGAAGTGGTACACCCCGGACGCGATGACGCTGATCGTGGTGGGCAACGTGGACAGCCGCGCGGTGGTGGAGCAGATCAACAAAGCGTTTGGTGATTTGAAAGGCAAGCGTGAAACGCCAGCCCCTGTTCCGACGCTTTCTCCGCTGCGTGCAGAGCCTGTCAGCATTATGACGGATGCCGTGCGTCAGGATCGCCTCTCCATCATGTGGGATAACGCCTGGCAGCCAATCCGCGAGTCCGCGGCGATGTTGCGCTACTGGCGTGCCGATCTGGCGCGTGAAGCGCTGTTCTGGCACGTTCAGCAGACGCTGAGCAAGAACAACGTGAAGAATATCGGTCTTGGCTTTGACTGCCGCGTGCTGTTCCAGCGTGCGCAATGCGCCATCAACGTTGAATCGCCGGGCGATAAGCTGAATGCCAATCTGGGTGTGGTCGCGAAAGAGCTGGCAAAAGTGCGTAAAGAGGGGCTTTCCGAAGAGGAATTCAACGCTCTCGTGGCGCAGAAAAAACTCGAGCTGCAGAAGCTGTTTGCGACCTACGCTCGCGCCGATACCGACATTCTGATCAGCCAGCGAATTCGCTCTCTGCAGAATCAGGTGGTCGACATTGCGCCGGAACAGTACCAGAAGCTTCGTCAGGACTTCCTCAACGGTTTGACCGTCGATATGCTCAATCAGGATCTCCGTCAGCAGCTGTCGCAGGAGATGGCGTTGATCCTCCTGCAGCCGAAGGGCGAGCCGGAATATGACATGAAGGAACTGCAGAAGACCTGGGATTCCATTATGGCTACCGCGCCGCAGCCAGCGCAGGCCGCCACGGCTGATGATTTACATCCGGACGCGACGGATATTCCGCAGGGGCAGTAATCCCCTCACCCCGGCCCTCTCCCCAAAGGGGAGAGGGTGTTCATCGTTCCCTCTCCCCTTTGGGGAGAGGGTTAGGGTGAGGGGGAGACTAAACAGGCATCGCCTCACGCGGAATAATCGCCCCGCGATACTGAATCACCGTGCTGGCCGTCAGGTGCCCACGCTGTGCCGCCGCTTCCGGTGTTCCCCCCGTCAGACGTACCGCCAGATAGCCCGCGCTGAATGAATCGCCTGCCGCCGTGGTATCAATCACTTTCTCTTTGGCAAGCTTCACCGCCGGAACGTCAATCAGCGCTTCACCCGCCACCGCGACCAGGCACGACTCTGCACCGCGCTTAATCACCACTTCGCTCACGCCTGCCGCCTGGGTGCGTGCAATCACGTCTTCTACCGGTTTCTCACCCCACAGGGCGTCTTCATCGTCGAGCGTCAGGAAGGCGATGTCGGTGCACTGCAGCATCTGTTGATAGACCTGCTGCGTCTCTTCGCGGCTGGCCCACAGGCGCGGGCGGTAGTTGTTATCGAAAATAACTTTCCCGCCGTTTGCACGGCATTCGCGCAGCAGCGAGAGCAGCTTTTCTCGGCTGGCGGGGCTTAAAATCGCCAGGCTAATGCCGCTCAGATAGAGATAGTCAAATGTCGCCAGCTCTTCACAGATGGCCGCGGCCGCGTCGCTCTCCAGCCAGAATTTGGCCGCGGCTTCGTTACGCCAGTAATAAAACGTGCGTTCGCCGGTGCTGTCGGTTTCGATGTAATAAAGCCCCGGGAGGCGGTTTTCCATGCGCTGAATCAGCGACGTTTCAACATGTTCACTCTGCCAGGCCTCCAGCATTTGCTGGCTGAAGCTGTCCGTGCCCAGGGCGGTAACGTAGTTCACGGTAAGCGCGTCAGGCGCGACCTGACGGGCAATATAAACGGACGTGTTTAACGTATCGCCACCAAATCCGCGGCTGACTTCCGCGCCTTTTTGTGACAGCTCAATCATGCATTCGCCAATCACGGCAATTTTTTTGGACATAGTCGTGAACCTGAACAGAAGAATTATCAGCAGTGTGCGCTGAGTGAATTAACCGGTCAACTATATTAAAACAACGTTCCATTATTTTATTTGAGCCAGCGCGTGTTCCCGCGCATTTCTGTCATCTTAATTTCATTTTCCCGGTGAATTGAACATAAAGTTCTCAATTGTCGCGCCGATAATCCTGTGACGAGTCCAGAAAGGCTATCCCAACAACAGGACATCTGAAATGAAGTCAGAGCAGGTTATCCAGCGGCTGAGCACTACGCCTGAGGCAAGTATTGAGAACTTGCAGGAGCATCGCTACTGGCTGCAATGTGAGCGTGCGTACACCTATCAGCCGATCTACCGAACAGACGGTCGACTGATGGCAATTGAGATTTTGACCGTCGTTACGCACCCCTCAAACCCTACTCAGCGCATCGCGCCGGATCGCTATTTTGCCGAAGTTGCCGTTCGCCAGCGCCTGGACGTGCTGGAAGAGCAGCTTCGCATGCTGGCGACGAAGCAGTCCTTTTTCGAACGGCACGATATCCTCGCCTCGGTGAACGTCGATGGCCCAACCCTGCTGGCGCTGCGCCAGAACGCGAAATTGCAGGAGCTCATCGCCACTCTGCCGTGGATGCGTTTTGAGCTGGTGGAGCATGTCCGCCTGCCGCAGGATTCCTCGTTTGCGTCGATATGCGAATACGGCCCGCTGTGGCTAGATGACTTTGGCACCGGCATGGCGAACTTCTCCGCCCTGAGTGAAGTGCGCTACGACTACATTAAAGTTGCCCGCGATCTGTTCATTATGCTGCGTCAGACCCAGGAAGGGCGGAATCTATTTACGCTGTTATTACAGCTGATGAACCGCTATTGCCAGGGCGTGATTGTTGAAGGTGTGGAAACACTGGAAGAGTGGCGTGATGTGCAAAACTCTCCCGCAGCGGCGGCGCAAGGCTATTATCTCTCTCGCCCGGTACCCATGGATCGCCTCGATAGCGTTATAACGACCCTCTGATAAGCCCGCTTCCCTTTGTCTGGACTATAGTTTTACAGAACAGGTCATCAGGAAAGGGGATAAAAATGACGAGAACAACCAGGGTAATCTCCTGGACAGCAGGGATTTTCTTGTTGTTGATCGTGGTCGTCGCCATCATTATTGCGACGTTTGACTGGAACCGTCTCAAGCCGACCATCAACCAGAAAGTCTCAACCGAACTGAACCGCCCCTTCGCCATACGCGGTGATTTAGGGGTGGTGTGGGAGCGTCAGAAAGAGGAGCCAGGCTGGCGAAGCTGGATCCCCTGGCCACACGTCCATGCCGACGACATCATCCTCGGCAACCCGCCGGATATCCCGGACGTCACAATGATCCACCTGCCGCGCGTTGAAGCCACGCTGGCTCCGCTGGCGCTCCTCACCAAAACGGTCTATCTGCCGTGGATCAAACTTCAGCAGCCCGATGCGCGCCTGATCCGACTCTCAGAAAAAAACAACAACTGGACGTTTAACCTTGCCAGCGACAGCGAAAAAGATCCGAATGCCCAGCCTTCTTCCTGGTCATTCCGTCTCGACAATATTCTTTTCGATCGCGGACGGATCGCCATCGACGATAAGGTCAGCAAGGCGGATGTGGAGATCCTGGTCGATCCGCTGGGCAAACCGCTGCCGTTTAGCGAGGTCACGGGCACGAAAGCAAAAGGCGACGCGGCAAGCGTAGGCGACTATGTCTTCGGCCTGACGGCAAAAGGGCGCTACAACGATCAGCCTCTCAGCGGTAAAGGGAAAATAGGCGGCATGCTGGCGCTGAGGAGCGAAGGCACGCCGTTCCCGGTGCAGGCGGACTTCCGTTCCGGTAACACCCGCGTGGCGTTCGTGGGCACGGTCAACGATCCGATGAATATGGGTGGCGTCGACCTTCAGCTTAAATTTGCCGGTGATTCGCTGGGCGAGCTGTATGAACTGACCGGCGTACTGCTGCCGGATACCCCGCCGTTCGAAACGGACGGGCATCTGGTTGCCAAAATCGACACCGAAAAATCGTCCGTTTTTGACTACCGGGATTTCAATGGCCGCATCGGCGACAGCGATATCCACGGCACCCTGACCTACACCACCGGGAAACCGCGCCCGAAACTGGAAGGGGATGTTGAGTCCCGTCAGCTGCGTCTGGCCGATCTGGGTCCGCTGATTGGCGTGGATTCGGGCAAAGGAACCAAGTCGAAAGAGGTCAAAAAGGACGTTCAGCCTGCGGGTAAAGTGCTGCCTTACGATCGCTTCGAAACCGACAAATGGAACGTGATGGATGCGGATGTGCGCTTCAAAGGTAGAAAAATTGAGCATGGCAGTACGCTGCCGATCAGCAATCTTTCGACCCATATCCTCCTTAAAAACGCCGACCTGCGCCTGCAGCCGCTGAAGTTTGGCATGGCGGGGGGGACGATCTCCTCGAACATTCACCTGGAAGGCGATAAGAAGCCGATGCAGGGACGGGCGGAGATCCAGGCGCGTCGATTGAAGCTGAAAGAGCTGATGCCGAACGTAGAGTTGATGCAGAAAACCCTCGGTGAAATGAACGGTGATGCCGACATTCGCGGCGTGGGGAACTCGGTGGCGGCGCTGTTGGGCAGCGGCAATGGCAACCTGAAGCTGCTGATGAACGACGGGCTGGTGAGCCGCAACCTGATGGAGATCCTGGGGCTGAACGTGGGTAATTTCGTTATCGGGCAGATCTTCGGTGATGACGAGGTGCGGGTGAACTGCGCGGCGGCCAATCTGGATCTGGTTAACGGCGTGGCGCGCCCGCAGATTTTTGCCTTTGACACGGAAAACGCGGTGATTAACGTGACCGGTACCGCGAGCATGGCCTCGGAGCAGCTTGATCTGACGATTGACCCGGAAAGTAAGGGGATCCGTATCATCACCCTGCGCTCGCCGCTTTACGTGCGCGGGACCTTCAAAAATCCGCAGGCGGGCGTGAAGCCCGGACCGCTTATTGCGCGCGGCGCAGTGGCTGCGGCGCTTGCGACGCTGGTCACCCCAGCCGCAGCGCTGCTGGCCTTGATTTCGCCGTCAGAAGGCGAGGCGAATCAGTGCCGGAATATTTTGTCGCAGATGAAGAAGTAGGGTGCGGCCTGTTTTTGCCGGGTGGCGCTGCGCTTACCCGGCCTACCTTTGAATCGTAGGCCGGGTAAGGCGTAGCCGCCACCCGGCATTAGCTTACAGAGCCTGGTGCTTTGTCTCATGCGTCAGCAGCAGCGCAATCAGCGTCAGCGCCGCCATGGCCGCCAGATAGACGCCCACATAGAACAGACCATAGTTCGCCTGCAGCCAGGTAGCGATATACGGCGCAACGGATGCGCCCAGAATTGAGGCTACGTTGTAAGAGAACGACGCGCCCGTATAACGCACTTCCGTCGGGAACAGCTCCGGCAGCAGCGCGCCCATCGGGCCGAAGGTCAGCCCCATCAGGCTCAGGCCAATCAGCAGATACGCCATCACCAGCGCAGGGCTACCGGAACCCAGCAGCGGCGGGAAGACGAACAGCGCGAACAGAATAATCAGCGTGGTGATCACAATCATGCTTGAGCGGCGACCAAACTTATCCGCCAGCAGACCTGCAATCGGCACCATCACACCGAAGCCAATCACCGCCATCATCAGCATCCACAGCACTTCGTTACGCGGCAGACCCAGCCCCACCGGCGCGGCGGCGGTGCTGTACGTCATGGAGTAGACGGTCATGATGTAGAACAGCGTATAGGTTGCCAGCATGATAAACGTGCCCAGCACGGTCACGCGGACGTGTTTGGTCAGCAGCGTTCCCAGCGGTACTTTTACCTGTTTTTTCGCAGCCGCGACTTTGGCAAAGACCGGCGTTTCGTGCAGGGAGACGCGCACATACAGACCAATCAGCACCAGTACGGCAGAGAAGACAAACGGAATACGCCAGCCCCAGCTCATGAACTGTTCATCCGTCAGCAGCCAGGAGAGCAGCAGGAACGTCCCGTTGGCAAAGAAGAAGCCAATCGGTGCGCCAAGCTGCGGGAATGAGCCATACAGCGCGCGCTTGCGCGCCGGCGCGTTCTCGGTGGCCAGCAGCGCCGCGCCGCCCCATTCACCGCCCAGGCCCAGACCCTGACCAAAACGCGCCAGCGCCAACAGGACCGGCGCCAGAATGCCGATGGTTTCATAGGTCGGCAGCAGACCGATGGCCACGGTGGAGATGCCCATCGTCAGCAGCGAGGCCACCAGGGTGACTTTGCGGCCAATGCGATCGCCAAAGTGTCCAAACAGCGCAGAGCCAATCGGACGCGCAACAAACGCGATGGCAAAGGTCGCCAGAGACTGCAGCGTGGCCGCCGTCGGATCCCCCTGCGGGAAGAAAATATGCGGGAAGACGATGACCGCGGCGGTGGCATAAATATAAAAGTCGAAGAACTCAATGGCGGTGCCAATCAGCGATGCGACGACAACTTTATTGCGCGAATTTACCGGAACGTTTTCCGTTCCTGAGTCGAGTGTGGTGGCTGTTGCTTGCATAATATTTTCTTATTTTTGTCGAACGAAAGGCCATATTACGCACAGCAAAAGCGACATTTCAATCTGTAACAAAGCTGCGCGCTGGTGATAAAAGCAACAAAAAGCGGATAATTTTCAGGCCAGCCAAAACACGTCTATGAAATGCTTCACAGATTTTAAATATCAGTCAATTAAACTGGTTTTCAGTTAAATAAAAGTTACGGACTGGATTTATATGCTGAAATGATGAATCGGGCTGAAATTTCAGCCCGAGAGCGGGGTTATCGGTGCGTTTTGCCCGGCATTCGCGGGTCGTCTTTGTACTCGGCGGTGGCAATCCACGCCGCGCAGAACAGGGTTAAACGCGCGAAGAAGTAGAAGAACGCCATCAGCCCCAGCACCGAGCCAAAGGCCGCGCCAGACGGGGATTTCACCAGTGACGGCAGCGTGTAGGTCATCACGATTTTAATCACTTCAAAGCCGATCGCCGCAATCAATGTGCCGCGGATCAGCGCCTTCTTGCGCGGACGATGGCGGGGCAAGCGCCAGAAGATCCAGAAGAACAGCAGGTAGTTGGCGAAGATGGAAATGGCCAGACCAATGCCGCGCCAGGCGGGCTTCAGCCATTCGATGTAATCAAGGTAAAGCGCGGAGATGATCATCTGCTGCGCCGAGCCCGCCACGGAGGTAATGGAAAGCGTCACGATGAGCGCGACAAGCAGGCCAATCAGCGAAACAAAATCGCGGAGATACTTAACCCAAATTTTCTCCTGGTCCTGCGGCTTACGCTCCCAGACATCGCGCGACTGGGCGCGGATGGCCTCGCGCAGGTTGCCCATCCAGTTAACGCCGGAGTAAAGGGCAATCAGCAAACCGACGATGCCGACGGTGGTACGCTGCTGAACGGCGGTATTGATGGTGCTTTTGAGCGTGCTGGCCAGGGTCGGGTCACTGACGTTATTCAGGATCTTATTGAAGATATCCTGCAGCAGCGTCGGGTGCGACGCGAGCACAAAACCTGCCGCCGCAAACGACACCATCAGGATCGGGATCATCGACAGGAAGGAAAAATAGGTGATGGCGGCACCAAACTGGTTTCCCATGCGGTCATTAAAGCGCTCGGTCGCGCGGATCAGATGCGCAACCATGGGAAACTGCTGAATTCTCGCGGCAAGGCCGGTGACGGTCCCCAGCGCTTTACTGGCGGCGCCTGGCGATGTGGCCTCTTCAGGCCCGGTTTCCATCTTTTTGACGGGCTCATACTCTAAATGTTGGGTGGGTCGTTGCGGATTGTTTTCCGGCGTCACGCGTCTTTTCCTTTTTGTTGAGCTGGATATGTTTTTGAATTATAGCTTGCGACTAGTCCACGTAAGCTTTTGTGAGTGCAGTTAGCCACTCCATGAACAGATGGACCCGTCGGGAGAGGTTGCGGCGGTGGGGATAAATCAGGGAGACAGGCATCGGTTCGGCCCGGTATTGCGGGAGGATCTCAATCAGTTTCTTCGCGCGCAGCAAATCGCGCACCCCAACCCGCGGAACCTGAATAATGCCCAGCCCGGCGAGGCAGGCGGCCTGGTAAGTTTCCGTGCTGTTAACGGTTAACACCCCGCCCGTTTTTATCCACTGCGTCGCACTGCCGTTATAAAACTCAAAGCCCTGCGGGCGGGTTCCCAGCATCGCGGCGTAGTGGATCACCGCGTGTGAGCCTAAATCGTCCAGGGTATCCGGGTAGCCAAATCGCGCCAGATAATCCGGGCTGGCGCAGTTAATCACCGACAGCTTGCCCAGCGGACGGGCAATCAGCCCTGAATCCTTGAGCGTGCCGACGCGGACGACGCAATCAAACCCTTCACGGATCACATCCACCAGGCGATCGCTGCTGCTGAGCTCCAGCTCGATACCCGGATACTGCTGTAAAAAAGCAGGCAGTTTAGGGATGACTAAATTTCGAGCAACGCCGACGGGCATATCTACGCGCAGACGGCCGCTGATGCTGGAGGGATCGTGCTGAAACATGCCGTCGAGTTCATCAAGGTTTGCCAGCAGATCTTTTGCCCGCTCGTAATAGACCATGCCGTCCTGCGTCAGGCTGACGCGGCGCGTGGTGCGGTGCAATAGCTGGGTGCCAAGCCGGTTTTCCAGAGCCTGAATTTGTCGTGAAACGCTGCCTTTCGGCAGGGTTAATGTTTCGGCCGCGCGGGAAAAACTCTCTAGTTCCGCGACGCGGACGAATAGCTGCATTGCGTGAATTTTATCCATAGAGGAAGCTCATTGTTGTTGCTGCTGAAACAGTGAAGCGCTTTAACCCATCTTTATTGATTTTCTATCACCTAATAAGCTCTTTCTCAATCTCCTTAACAGCCAAAACGAGGTATATGATGAGTGAACGTATCGCATTAGTGACGGGTGGTAGCCGCGGTCTGGGTAAAAACGCTGCGTTAAAGCTGGCGGCAGACGGCACGGGAATCGTCCTGACATATAACCGTAGCCAGCAGGAAGCGCTGGATGTTGTGCATGAAATTCAGCAAAAAGGCGTCAACGCAGCGGCATTACAGCTCAACGTCGGGGATATCACGGGTTTTGATACTTTTGCCCAACAGCTTCAGGAAACCCTTAGGACCGTCTGGCAGCGTGAAACCTTTGACTATTTATTGAACAATGCCGGAACGGGTTTATATGCGCCCTATACCGACACGACGGAAGCCCAGTTTGATGAGGCGCTGAACATTCATTTCAAAGGACCTTTCTTCCTGACCCAGCGCCTGCTGCCGCTGCTTAACGACGGGGGACGGATCCTCAACGTCTCCAGCGGGCTGGCCCGTTTTACCCAGCCAGGCTCAGGAACCTACGCGGCCATGAAGGGGGCGATGGAAGTGCTGACGCGCTATCAGGCGAAGGAGCTGGGCGCGCGCGGGATCGCCGTCAATATCATTGCGCCGGGCGCGATTGAAACCGACTTTGGCGGCGGACGCGTGCGCGACAACGCGGAGCTGAATCAGCTGCTGGCCTCGCAGACGGCGCTGGGACGGGTGGGGCTGCCGGACGATATTGGCGATGCCATTGCGGCACTGCTGAGCGATAAACTGGGCTGGATGAATGCGCAACGTATTGAAGTGTCAGGCGGTATGTTCCTGTAATGCACGCGCGTAAGGGGAAGGAACCTCTTAAGGAAATCCTTAACATGAATGTGTCTAAATACGGGCAGATATAAAGAACTCGGGGGGATTTGTAACGTCTCCATTCGTTGAGTTTTTTCTTAAATCACCCCTCTGTAGAATCCCCCTTCGCTATTCTCAGAGGGAGAAAAACGATGCGAGTAATCATGTTTGACAGGCAGTCACTCTTTATTCACGGAGCGATACACAGTCTTCAGGCGCTAATTCCGGAAATAGATATGACAGGGACCTGTCAGGCAGACGATTTATGGGCGCAGGTTTCCGCTTCACCGTCAGCTATCGTCATGATTGACGGGAATTTAATTGATGATGAGGGGAGCGCTTTGCTGGAAGAGATGCTGCAACGCTTTCCGGCGATACGCGTGATTCTGGTTCTGGCGAAAAAAGAGGCCAGATGGGTTGAGCAGTTGCGGCAGCGAAACGTCATGGCCATTATTCCCCGAAATGCCCACCCGGAGCGCTTTTCCGCCGTGCTGGATTCGGTGTCCAGAGGGATGGTCTGTTTTCCCGGAGAGTGGGTCAGACAGCCGTCGTCGCAGGCGTTATCATCCCTGAGCGAGCGTCAGCGCGACGTGCTGAAATTGCTGGCGGCGGGGGAGTCAAACAAAGAGATTGGACGCAATCTCAACATCAGCGCGGCCACGGTAAAAGCGCACCTTGAGGCGCTTTTCCGGCGGCTGGAGGTGAAAAACAGAACGCAGGCTGCCCTGTTCTATACCCGTGCAACGGCCTGAAAAATCGCGTTTGGGAGCGAAGGCATCTCGCCGAAGCTGAATATCATCATAACCAGCGCATCATGCTGCTGTTGGGTTAATGGGCGTGTCACGCTTTCCCGCAGCAGCGCCTCACACCGCTGAATATCGTCATGCAGCAAATCTTCTGCCTCGGCAGGCGTGATGGGGCCGCGAAAATGCGCCCGATCGCGGAGCACGTGACCATAGCCGATAACCCATAATCCGTTTTCGTCACGATATTTTTCCAGAGAAAGACCCTGATATTTTTTTATTAACGCAATGGCGGCAGAAGATATTTTCAGCGCATGACCTTTCATATTCGTTTCCTCTTAATAGCGACACTGTAGAGGAAACGACGTTCGAGAAATATCCGCCAAATGGCTGTTGATCAGGAATTATTATTCAGGTATTCCTGCTGTAATAAACCAAATAACCAGTCATTTTGCCAGCGACCCGCGAGGTAATAGCTTTCGCGTAATTCGCCTTCCAGGCGAAAGCGCGCTTTTTCCAGCAGGCGTCTTGACGCGGTATTCCCCGCGGTGACGGTAGCGGTGAGTCGACGTATACCGCCCTGATGAAAAGCATAATCGCAAAGCGCTGTCAGGGATTCAAAGCCGTAACCTTTCCCCTGCGCCTCGGGTGCGAAAAGGAAGCCCACTTCAGCACAGTCCTCCTCCCGATGAATATACCCGGTAACGCCCAGCGGGGCCTGGGAGGCGGCGTCACGTACGACTAGACAAAGCCAGTGCGCGCTGCCCGGTGACCAGGGCGTCAGGCGCGAATCAAACGCCTCGCGGATCGCCGCGACGGGGCGGTCTTCCGCCACAAAGCGCATCACGTCCGGGTGCTGCTGGAGCGCCAGAAAAAAGGGCCAGTCTTGTTCCTGCAGAGGCGAACAGGTAAGGCGAGGGGTAATTAAAACCGGCATTCAGATTCTCCTGAAACATTTTAAATGATTTTAGGGTTGTCACTTTATTTCAACAGAAAGTCAGGTATGGTTAACCGCGTATAAATAAAAAGAAAAAGGGCCGTCTCGTGCCCATTCCGGATGTCTTCGTTGTCGCTTAAGGAAAACAATGACTCTCAGCACATCACACCATATTCGCGAACAGTTCGAACACTGTCTGGCGGTCATTCGCCATGCGTCGGTGGAAATTTTGCTTCTTCTGAATGTACATGCTTCTGAGGGCAAAGATCCACGCTGGTTCCTGGAACAACTCGACAGCGCGCGATTAGCTCTGGGCGGCTGGGGAGCCGTTGCGAAAAAACTCAACCTGAATGATGCCGAGATGTCGGAATTTACGCTCCAGCTGCGTCTGCTGCAGCAGCGCGTTCCGCAGTATGAAAGCGGACAGGATGTGAGTGAAAACCAGCTTATTGCGGCGATGCGGTTTGTGACCGCGCTCGAACATCTTCGCCTGCAGCAGCCGCTGTTGACCTACAGCACGGACCTGGCACCGGGAAGCGAACTTCAGCAGCAGCAGGCGCAAAAGCAGGTACGCGCGATTGAGCTGATGATTAAAGGGCTCATCCAGCAGGCCTGGCCCGATCAGGTGCGGCTGAACAACCATCTTAAGACCCTGTTTAACGCTGACCGCGTGCGGCGCTGGCTGAAGCTTGGCGAGATCAACGATGTCCTGAGCGGCATGATGTTCAGCGAGCTGGCGCAGATGCTGGTGGATAAAAAAGAGTTCAGCCGCTATTACGCCTCGCTGTTCAGCGACCCGTCTATGCTGACGCTGCTGGTTGAACCGCGCAAAACGCTGCAAACCTTCCTCGACGACATTCGACAAATCCGCAACAGCATCACCGTTCAGAAAACGCTAAGCTCGGCGCAAATTCAGCTGTTGGATAACTACTACGCGCAGATCGCGCGGCCCGTTCAGCGCGCGTTTGAAGAGGGGAGAACGCGCGTCAATCCGGCCGGATTTATGGCGGTAGATGCCAGCGAACTGCATACCTTCTGGGAAAAGGCGCAGAAAATGGATCGGGTCACCGGTGGGGATCTGTTTGAAGTCCGTGACACCATTGAAAAGCCGACCCAGCGCGCGCCGCGCAGCCCCGAACAACGCGAGCAGCTTATTTCCGGTGCGCTATGGGGGGCGGTTGGCGTTATGGTGATTGCCATCGTGGCGGGGGGATTCTGGCTGGTGACCAGCAGCAAACCGCAGCCTGCGACCGCCAGCGCGGCTGAAGCGGCCCCTCCGCAGGAAATGCGCGAGACGCCTTCCTCGCGTGAAACGCTCACGCGCATGGGGGTGACCTGGGACGAGAATAATTTCCGCTCGGCCATCAACCGCAACGATACCCGCGTGACCCTGCTGTTTTTGCAGGGCGGTATGGACTGGAAGCTCTCCTGGACCGAAGAGGCGATGTCGGCAGGCTATGACGATGTGCTGGAGCTGATGTTACGCTACCGGCAGAACATGGTGGAAGAGAAGCCGTGCCGTCGCTTCATCAACACGCTCAGCCACGCCATGTCGAACGGCGAGTCTCTGACCTCGGTACGTAAAGAGTATCTCAAAGCATTCTGCACCGTGCCTGCCGTGGTGAAACGCCAGCAGCACGATCTCGACATGGCCATACGCCGCGCGCAGTCGCAGCCGGATGCCGCTTCGAAAAAATGGCAGTCCATTCAGACTGCCATTTATGAGGTGATTCGCTAAAATTTTTCACCCCTCACCCTAACCCTCTCCCCAAAGGGGAGAGGGAACGTGAACACCCTCGCCCCTTTGGGGAGAGGGCCGGGGTGAGGGGCCAGACCGCACCCCACTTAAGGCTCCCCATACAGCCCAATCAGCCGCCGCACCACGCCGTTCGTCCAGCCGAAACCATCCTGCAGCGGATACTCGCCCCCGCCACCTTCTCGCGGCGTACTGCTGGCGATGTGGTACTTCTCAATCAGCTTGTGATGCGTCTGATAAAAATGGTTCACCGTATGCAGCCAGCTCCAGGCGATCTCATCCCCCAGCGAGTCGTTGCCGTACTGCTTGAACCCCTGAATCGCCATCCACTGCAGCGGCGCCCAGCCGTTGGGTTTATCCCACTGCTCGCCGGTTTCGTACTCGGTGGCCAGAATCCCGCCTGGCGTCAGCAGCCGCGCTTTGACCGCATCAGACAGGCGCTCGGCCTGCTCGTGCGTCGCCATGCCCACGTACAGCGGCACAATGCTGGCTGCCGAGAACAGCGCCTGTTCCTCACGCCGCCAGTCGTAATCGCGGTAACAGCCGCTCTCCTCGTCCCACAGATAGCGGTTCACCGCCGCGCGCCGATCGTTGGCTTTCTGGCGGAACGCCTCTGCCGTCTCTTTATCTCCTTTCGACGCCGAGATGTTGGCGATAGCGCTTTCCAGCTTGAACAGGAAGGCGTTCAGATCGATGGGGATAAACTGCGTCGTGCGGATGCTGGCGAGCCGCGACGGATCGCGCAGCCAGCGGGACGAATAATCCCAGCCGGACGCCGCTCCCGCGCGCAGATCGCGATACACCTCGTTGGGCGGACGACCCGAGTGGCGGGCAGTTTCCACGTCCTCAATCCACGATTCGTCGCGCGGGGTATCGCGGTCGTCCCAGTAGCGGTTGAGCAGTGAACCGTCCGGCATGCGCACGGCGCTGCGGTACGCCTGGTTAAGCAGCAGCGACTCCGCGCCGTCCATCCAGAAGGCGTACTCCATTTTGAGGTGGTCCAGATAGCGTTTCGCACCGCGCACGCCGTCCTCCTCGAACAGCTCCACCATCAGGGCAAAGACCGGCGGCTGCGAGCGGCTGAGATAATAGGTGCGGTTGCCGTTGGGGATATGGCCGTAGCGTTCAATCAGCCAGGCGAAGTTGTCCGCCATACATTTAAGCAGATCGTTACGGCCACTCTCCGCCAGCCCCAGCATGGAGAAATAGGAATCCCAGTAGTAGGTCTCGCTGAATCGCCCGCCGGGGACGATATAGGCCTGCGGCAGCGCCAGCAGGGAAGACCAGGGAATATGATCCTGCGGCTCGCGCGTCAGCACCGGCCACAGGTTATCAATGTGCTCTTTCAGGGAAAGGCCCGGGTCGGAGACATATTCTGTGCCGTACGTTTCCGGCATCCAGAAGTGGTTCTCCACAAACTGGCGCAGGTCGAAATCCCGGTGGCGTCTGACCTTGCGGTAGCGGATCAGGATATCCAGCGGATCCATCTTCGGCGCGCAGTCGGGGAAGGTTTTACTGTCCGCAAACAGCCGCGACGACTGCACATGCTCGAACAGTTCAAGATAGCGGTCTGCGGGCGTCAACGCATCGGAGGCGGGTAGCCCCTCGATCATTTCGGGTTCCGGCTCCGCCTCAATCATTTCATCCAGTTTCAACTCGCAGGGATCGGTCTCGTAGCGCAGCTCTTCTGCAATCTCGAACTCGATGTTCTCGGTAGCCTGTAGTTTCTGGTTGAACATGGTGATTGGGACCTCCGGTTGTGTGTTCAAAAGACAGGTTTATCCGGGCGTCTTATAAGCGTAGACATTCGCTTCGGTAGTTGGGGAGGGATATGTGCAGTAGATCACTATTTTCGGAGCATTCGTTTTGCAACGATTTATGAATGTTAAAAAAATGCCCCTCCGGGGAGGGGCATCAGGATTAACGCATGGTCACAAACTCTTCCGCGGCCGTCGGGTGGATTGCCACCGTGTTGTCGAAGTCTTTCTTGGTTGCGCCCATCTTCAGCGCCACGGCGAAGCCCTGCAGGATCTCGTCCATGCCGAAGCCGATGCCGTGGATACCGACAATCTTCTCGTCCGGGCCCACGCAGACCAGCTTCATGCGGCATGGCTGACGGTGCGAGGTCACGGCGGTGTACATCGCGGTAAATGCCGATTTATACACTTTCACCTGGTCGTCGCCATACTGCTCGCGCGCCTGCGGCTCGGTTAAGCCGACGGTGCCGATTGGCGGGTGGCTGAAGACTACGGTTGGGATAAGGTTGTAATCCAGATGCTCGTCCGGCTTGTTGTTGAACAGGCGCTCAGAGAGACGACGACCTGCCGCAACGGCCACCGGCGTCAGCTCAACCGCTCCGGTATTATCGCCGACCGCATAAATGCCCGGTACGCTGGTGTTCTGGAATTTATCGACGACGATATAGCCTTTTTCGTCGGTTTTCACGCCGGTCACGCCGAGGTTGAAGTTATCGTTCGCTGGTTCACGACCAATCGCCCAGATCAGGCAGTCGACGGTCTGGCTGCGACCATCTTCAAGCTCAAGCGTCAGGCTGCCGTCCGCATTTTTCACCACCGCTTTTGGTACGGCGTTGGTTTGCAGGGTCGGGCCTTCAGCGTTCATCACTTCAACCAACGTGTCGACGATCAGCGGGTCAAAGCTGCGCAGCGGCGCATGTTTACGCACGAACAGGTGCGCTTCTGCGCCCAGGCCGTTAATCACGCCCGCCAGTTCTACGGCAATGTAACCCGCGCCCACGATGGCGACGCGTTTAGGCAGGGCAGGCAGCTCAAAGAAACCGTCGGAGTCGATACCGTATTCTGCACCTGGAATATTAGGGTGGCTCGGACGGCCGCCGGTGGCGATCAGGATGTGATCGGCGGTGATCGTCTCACCGTTCACTTCGATCGTTTTCGCGTCCACAAAGCGGGCGAAGCCGTGGATGACGTCAACGTTATTTTTACCCAGCACGTTGTCGTACGAGGTGTGAATACGGTCGATGTAGGCGGTACGGCTGGCGATCAGCTTGTCCCAGTCGAAGTGGTTGATGGTGGTGTCAAAGCCGTAGTCCGGGCCATACATATGGATAGCTTCACGGATCTGCGCCGCATGCCACATCACTTTCTTCGGTACACAACCCACGTTCACGCAGGTGCCGCCCAGCGCTTTGGCTTCAATCAGCGCGCACTTCTGGCCGTACATGGCTGCACGGTTGATGGAGGCGATGCCGCCGCTGCCGCCGCCGATTGCGATGTAGTCATAATGCTTAGTCATAGCTTTTGTCCTTAATCGTGAATTGCCGCGATTGTATACCTGAAATCAATAGTTTCCACCGATGGCTGCGATTACTCCGGCACGATCCAACTGACGGTGGCGTGGCCTGTACCCGCTGGCACCAACGTTTTATGCAGCCACGGCAGCACGTTGTTCATCTGCGCTTCGAGCTTCCACGGCGGGTTGATCACAATCATCCCGGAGGCGGTCATGCCGCGCTGATCGCTGTCCGGACGTACCGCCAGCTCAATCTGCAGGATTTTGCGGATGCCGGTCGCTTCCAGGTCTTTGATCATGCGTTTGATTTGCGCGCGCAGCACCACCGGGTACCACAGGGCGTATGTCCCGGTGGCGAAGCGTTTGTAGCCTTCGTGGATACCGGTCACCACCGCCTGATAGTCGGTTTTGATTTCGTACGGCGGGTCGATCAGCACCAGGCCGCGACGGGAAACCGGCGGCAGCTTGGCTTTCAGCTGCTGGTATCCGTCGGATTTTTCCACGCGGGCGCGGCTGTCTTTCTGGAATTCAGAACGCAGCAGCGGGAAGTCGCTCGGATGCAGCTCGGTCAGCTGGAGGCTGTCCTGCTCGCGCAGCAGCTGGCGTGCAATCAGCGGCGAGCCCGGGTAGTAGCGCAGCTGGCCGTTGCGGTTGAAGTGATTCACCACGCCGATGTACGGCTCCAGCTCGGCAGGCAGATCGTCCTGCTGCCAGATGCGGGCAATCCCTTCCAGATATTCACCGGTACGCTCGGCATGCTCGCCGCTCAGCTGATAACGGCCCGCGCCCGCGTGCGTGTCCAGATAGAGAAACGGCTTCTCTTTCTCTTTGAGCGATTCGATGATCAGGCTCTGAACGGTGTGTTTAAGGACGTCGGCGTGGTTGCCTGCGTGGAAGCTGTGGCGATAACTGAGCATGGGTAATGATATTCCGCTGAATTGACGATTTGCCACAGTTTACAGCAGAACGGCGCAGATTACCCGTAGGCCCGGCAAGCGCAGCGCCACCGGGCGCTTTTCCGCCACGTCTGGCATTGAAATCCTCTACACTTAACCCCATTCTAGATCCCATATGCACAGCGCCGGATGCGCGCTTCATTCACCTATTTCAACAGGACAGCGTTTATGACCAATCCATTACTGACGCCTTTTTCGTTGCCGCCGTTTTCTAAAATCCTCCCTGAGCATGTGGTTCCAGCCGTTACGCAATCGCTGGACAACTGCCGCGCGGCGGTAGAAAGCGTGGTAGCGCAGGGCGCGCCGTACACCTGGGAAAATCTGTGTCAGCCGCTGGCCGAAGTGGACGACGTGCTGGGGCGTATCTTCTCCCCGGTGAGCCACCTGAACTCGGTAAAAAACAGTCCGGAACTGCGCGAAGCCTACGAACAGACCCTGCCGCTGCTCTCTGAGTACAGCACCTGGGTCGGCCAGCACGAAGGTCTCTACAAAGCCTACCGCGACCTGCGCGACGGCGACCATTATGCCGAACTGAACACGGCGCAGAAAAAATCGGTCGATAACGCCCTGCGTGACTTTGAGCTGTCCGGTATCGGTTTGCCAAAAGAGAAGCAGACCCGCTACGGTGAAATTGCCGCGCGCCTGTCCGAACTGGGCAACCAGTACAGCAACAACGTGCTCGACGCCACCATGGGCTGGACGAAGCTGATTACCGACGAAGCGGAGCTGGCGGGTATGCCGGAAAGCGCGCTGGCAGCGGCAAAAGCCCAGGCCGAGGCGAAAGAGCAGGACGGTTTCCTGTTAACGCTGGATATCCCGAGCTATCTGCCGGTGATGACCTACTGCGACAACCAGGCCCTGCGCGAAGAGATGTACCGCGCGTACAGCACCCGCGCCTCCGATCAGGGGCCGAATGCCGGTAAGTGGGACAACAGCCCGGTGATGGCGGAAATCCTTGCCCTGCGTCACGAGCTGGCACAGCTGCTGGGCTTCGAAAACTACGCCGATAAATCCCTCGCCACCAAAATGGCGGAAAACCCGCAGCAGGTACTCGACTTCCTGACCGATCTGGCGAAACGCGCCCGTCCTCAGGGTGAGAAAGAGCTGGCCCAGCTGCGCACCTTCGCGAAAGCGGAGTTCGGCGTGGACGAGCTGCAGCCGTGGGATATCGCGTACTACAGCGAAAAACAGAAGCAGCACCTCTACAGCATCAGCGACGAGCAGCTGCGCCCGTACTTCCCGGAAAACAAAGCCGTTAACGGCCTGTTCGAGGTGGTAAAACGCATCTATGGCATCACCGCCAAAGAGCGTACCGATATCGACGTCTGGCACCCGGACGTGCGCTTCTTCGAGCTGTATGACGAGAAAAACGAACTGCGCGGCAGCTTCTACCTCGATCTCTACGCGCGTGAGAACAAGCGCGGCGGGGCGTGGATGGACGACTGCGTGGGCCAGATGCGTAAAGCCGACGGTTCCCTGCAGAAGCCGGTCGCCTACCTGACCTGTAACTTTAACCGTCCGGTGAACGGCAAACCGGCGCTCTTCACCCACGATGAAGTGATCACCCTGTTCCACGAGTTCGGTCACGGTCTGCACCACATGCTGACCCGAATCGAAACCGCAGGCGTGGCGGGCATCAGCGGGGTGCCGTGGGATGCGGTCGAGCTGCCAAGCCAGTTTATGGAAAACTGGTGCTGGGAGCCGGACGCGCTGGCGTTTATCTCCGGCCACTATGAGACCGGCGAACCGCTGCCGAAAGCGCTGCTGGATAAAATGCTGGCGGCGAAAAACTACCAGGCGGCGATGTTCATCCTGCGTCAGCTGGAGTTCGGCCTGTTCGACTTCCGTCTGCACGCGGAGTTTAGCCCGGAGCAGGGTGCGAAAATCCTTGAAACCCTCGCCGAGATTAAAAAGCAGGTTGCCGTTATTCCAGGACCAACCTGGGGCCGCTTCCCGCATGCGTTCAGCCATATCTTCGCAGGCGGCTACGCGGCGGGTTACTACAGCTACCTGTGGGCCGACGTGCTGGCGGCAGATGCCTTCTCTCGCTTCGAAGAAGAGGGGATCTTCAACCGCGAAACCGGCCAGTCGTTCCTCGATAACATCCTGACCCGCGGCGGGTCTGAAGAGCCAATGGTGCTGTTCAAACGCTTCCGCGGCCGCGAGCCGCAGCTGGATGCGATGCTTGAGCATTACGGGATCAAAGGCTGATTGTTACGTGAAGATCTGCTTAGTGGATGAAACGGGCGCCGGAGACGGCGCCTTATCTGTTCTGGCGGCCCGCTGGGGGCTGGAGCACGATGAAGAAAACCTGATGGCGCTGGTGATGACTCCAGCGCACCTTGAATTACGCAAGCGCGACGAACCGAAGCTCGGCGGGATTTTTGTCGATTTTGTCGGCGGCGCGATGGCGCACCGGCGCAAGTTCGGGGGCGGTCGCGGCGAGGCGGTGGCTAAAGCGGTCGGCATCAAAGGGAGCTATCTTCCGGACGTGGTCGATGCCACGGCGGGATTAGGGCGTGATGCCTTTGTGCTGGCGTCTGTCGGCTGTCACGTGCGGATGCTGGAGCGTAATCCGGTGGTCGCTGCGCTGCTCGACGATGGGCTAGCGCGGGGCTATGCGGACCCGGAAATCGGCCCGTGGCTGCAGGAACGATTACAGCTGATCCACGCCTCCAGCCTGACGGCGCTTACGGACATTACCCCGCGCCCGCAGGTGGTCTATCTCGACCCTATGTTCCCGCATAAGCAGAAAAGCGCGCTGGTGAAGAAAGAGATGCGGGTGTTTCAGTCGCTGGTGGGGCCGGATTTAGATGCAGATGGCCTGCTGGAGCCGGCTCGTCAGCTTGCAACGAAACGGGTGGTGGTAAAGCGCCCGGACTATGCGCCGCCGCTGGCGGACGTTGCCACGACCAATGCGGTGACCACTAAAGGGCACCGGTTTGATATTTATTCGGGAACGCCAGAATAAAAAAGCCGGGTGGCGGCTTCGCCTTACCCGGCCTACGTTCAGTGCCATTTGTAGGCCCGGTAAGCGTTAGCGTCACCGGGCTTTTTTGCACTTACTCGTCTTCTTCGTCACGCAGTGGAACAATCAGCATATCCACGTGAACGGTGTTAATCAGCTGGCGCGCTGAAGACATCAGCTTGCTCCAGAAGTCCTGATGGTGACCGCACACCACCAGGTCCATGTCGTATTTCTTGATCGCATCAACCAATACCTGGCCCAGGTCGCCGCTGCCGCTCAGGGTTTCGGTGATCGGATAACCCGCGTTGGTGGAGAGCTCGCTCAGAGCGTGGTGAGTCTCTTCGGAAATGCGTTTCTGCATATCGCCAAGATTCACGTCGATCAGACCGGTGTAGAGGTCGGAGTAATTCACGTCAACGTGGATCAGCGAAACTTTCGCGTTGTAGGGACGTGCCATGGATACCGCTTTATCAACCAGCACTTTGCTCTCCGGGGAGAGGTCTACCGCGATGAGAATGTGTTTGTAAGCCATAGTGTTACTCCTTCCTTAAGTTATCGATGACTAAATGGGAAAGCCGTCGTCTGATGCTTTCATTACGGCCCAGTTAAACATATTTTTCAAGCTTTGGTGTTGATAACGATTAACCTTGTGGCAAAAAAATTAACGGATCTCCTACACTATTAAATGAGCCGTTCGGATATTAAAACGCGAACCGGATCGACTTTTGGTCATTCTTTCACTGAACTGTCTGTCAGGGCATTGGGGTGCGGTAGCTCAGGAGCCTTGCTTCGTGGGCGGACGCCGGGGAGGATGTATGATTAGCACCGTCGCATTGTTTTGGGCGTTATGCGTGGTTTGCATAGTGAATATGGCGCGCTACTTCTCATCGTTACGTGCGCTGTTAGTGGTACTTCGTGGTTGCGATCCGTTGCTTTATCAGTATGTGGACGGTGGAGGGTTCTTCACCTCGCATGGACAGCCCAGCAAGCAGATGCGTCTGGTGGGATACATCTACTACCAGCGCTACCGCGATCATCATGATGAAGAGTTTATTCGTCGCTGCGAGCGCCTGCGTCGTCAGTTCATTTTGACCAGCGCCCTGTGCGGGCTGGTCGTAGTCAGTATGATTGCATTGATGATTTGGCACTGAGCATAAAAAAAGCGGGTCAGTTTCCTGACCCGCTTTTTGTCGCCTTCAACCGATTAAATCAGCTTCAGCGAAATCCAGTACAAACCGCCAGACAGCAGGATAGAGGCCGGAAGGGTGAACACCCAGGCCATCAGAATGTTGGTCACGGTTTTGCGCTGCAGACCGCCGCCGTCAACAATCATGGTACCTGCCACGGACGAGGAGAGTACGTGGGTAGTTGAGACCGGCATACCGGTATAGCTTGCCAGACCGATAGAAACCGCCGCCGTCATCTGCGCGGACATACCCTGCGCATAGGTCATGCCTTTCTTACCGATCTTCTCGCCGATGGTGGTCGCCACACGACGCCAGCCAATCATTGTACCGATACCCAGTGCCAGCGCGACGGCCATGATGATCCAGATTGGCGCGTACTCGATGGTGTTGAGCATATCGCCTTTCAGTTTCTTCAGGAGACGCTGGTCGTCAGCATTCACGTCAGGCAGCTTCGCCACTTTATCCGTCACATCAGAAATGCACAGCATAATGCGACGCAGCTGACCACGCTGCTCAACGGTCAGTTTGTCATAGCTTTCGATATTGCCCAGCATGCCTTTCGCACGTTCCAGCGCGTTAATCGCGTTTGCCGGATGGCAGTGGAACTCGCCTGGCGCAGTCGCGGCACCGGCTTCCGGAGAAGGGATTAGCTGGTCAACGCCGGTCGCCTTCTTCAGCAGTTCGGGATGCTGCTGGAAGTAGGTTTCGACGTTGTTGACCGCATCGCGGGTACGGGTGATTTCGTAGCCGGAAGCATTCATGTTAACCACGAATCCAGCCGGTGCGACACCAATCAGTACCAGCATCACCAGACCAATGCCTTTCTGACCATCGTTCGCGCCGTGTGAGAAAGCCACGCCGATAGCGGAAATGATCAGGGCAATACGCGTCCAGAATGGCGGCTTTTTCTTGCCGTCTTTCTTTTCACGCTCTGCCGGCGTCAGGTGAATACGGGAGCGTTTTTTGGTATTGCTCCAGTAACGACGCAGGATGAAGATCAGCCCGCCAGCCACCACCAGACCCACGATAGGGGAGACGATGAGTGAGGCGAAGATCCCCAGTACTTTCGGGATATTTAACGCATCAACAACCGAGGTACCGGTCATGAGGGCATTCGTTAACCCGATACCGATAATCGCGCCGATGAGTGTGTGAGAACTGGATGCAGGCAGACCGAAATACCAGGTACCGAGGTTCCAGATAATTGCAGCAAGCAGCATTGAGAACACCATAGCAAGGCCATGGCCAGAACTAACGTTAAGCAGCAGATCCGTTGGCAGCATATGCACAATGGCATACGCAACGCTCAGTCCGCCCAGGAGGACACCAAAAAAGTTAAATACCGCCGCCATAACAACCGCAAGCTGCGATCGCATTGCGCGAGTGTAGATAACTGTCGCTACTGCGTTTGCAGTGTCGTGGAAGCCGTTGATCGCTTCGTAAAACAGTACAAAAACCAGAGCAAGCAATAATAAAAGCCCGGTATGTAAATCCAGGCCGGCAAACAAATGTAGCATAGGACGTTACGCCATTTTGAGGACATGAACGCGGCGCATTATCCAGGACAAATGCACGGCGGGCAAAGTGAAATATAGACTTTTTTTGACATACCACCCGATTTGAGAAAAGTGCCTGAAAGGATATTCTTTAAATTTCAAGGGAATGGCTTTGTAATATCTTTTTACGCTGGTGTGACCACAGAGGAAACTTTACAATCCGCGGCAGTTAACAAAGAGGGTTTTGACGTGGAAAGGTTTGATGCCGTGGTAATTGGCGCCGGTGCGGCGGGTATGTTTTGTGCGGCAATGGCCGGACAGGCGGGTCGTCGCGTGCTGCTGCTGGATAACGGTAAAAAGCCAGGCCGTAAAATCCTGATGTCCGGCGGCGGGCGCTGTAACTTCACTAATCTGTATGTTGAACCCGCAGCCTATTTGAGCCAAAACCGTCATTTTTGTAAATCTGCGCTGGCGCGTTATACCCAGTGGGATTTTATCGACCTGGTGGGCAAGCACGGCATCGCGTGGCATGAAAAGACGCTGGGACAGCTGTTCTGCGACGACTCCGCGCAGCAGATTGTCGATATGCTAGTGGCCGAGTGCGAGAAGGGCTGCGTGGTCATGCGCCTGCGCACGGAAGTGCTGGAAGTCGCCCGCGACGACCAGGGCTACACGCTGCAGCTCAACGGTGAAACCGTCAGCGCAGACAGCCTGGTGATCGCCAGCGGCGGCCTGTCCATGCCGGGGCTGGGCGCTTCCCCGTTTGGCTATAAGATTGCCGAACAGTTTGGTCTGAAAGTCTTGCCCACGCGCGCCGGGCTGGTGCCGTTCACGCTGCATAAACCGCTTCTCGAACAGCTTCAGACGCTGTCTGGCGTGTCCGTTCCCTCGGTCATTACCGCCGAAGACGGCACCGTGTTCCGTGAAAATCTGCTCTTTACCCATCGCGGCCTCTCCGGCCCGGCGGTACTGCAAATCTCCAGCTACTGGCAGCCGGGGGAATTCGTCACGGTTAACCTGCTCCCGGACTGCGATCTCGACGCGTTCCTTAACGAGCAGCGTACCGCGCACCCGAATCAAAGCCTGAAAAATACCCTGGCAATGCAGCTGCCAAAACGTCTGGTGGAATGTTTGCAGGCGCTGGGGCAGATCCCGGATGTGTCGCTCAAGCAGCTTAACAGCCGCGAGCAGGAGATGCTGGTGGAAACCCTGACAAACTGGCGCGTTCAGCCAAACGGTACCGAAGGCTACCGCACGGCGGAAGTGACGCTGGGTGGCGTTGACACGAATGAGCTCTCGTCCCGCACCATGGAAGCGCGCAACGTGCCGGGGCTCTATTTTATTGGCGAAGTGATGGACGTCACCGGCTGGCTCGGCGGGTACAACTTCCAGTGGGCATGGGCAAGTGCCTGGGCGTGTGCTCAGGCGCTGGCAGAGAAATAATCACGCAACGCAATTATTGCACCAACTTTTCCTCTCTCTTCAACTAACCTTCGACCAGGTGCCCCGCCGCGTTCGCGGGGCCTTATTCCTTTTGGTCGAGCACGCTTCATGCAGCTACTCAGTATTATTATTTTGCTTACCCTCACCGTGGTGATCCATTCGCTGTGGATGTTTGGCGTTTTAAAATTCATTAAATTAGAAGTCGATTCTGCGGTACGCATCGTGTTACGCAACGTCGGTATCGTCATCTCCATGATCTTCGCCCACCTCCTTGAGGCCGGACTGTTTGCTGCGTTTTATTTTGTCATCGACGCGTTTAATGACTGGAACACCAGCTTCTACTTTTCGCTGGTGAGCTACGCGACGGTAGGATACGGCGACGTCACGCTACCCCAGCACTGGCGGCTCATCGGGGGCGTAGAAGGGCTGGTAGGCGCGTTGATGGTGGGCTGGTCCGTGGCGGTTCTGGTGGCGGTGTTGCAGCGTTTGCGCGGCATGAGCGCCTAAAACGGCAGATGCACAATCCCCGTCGGGTAAGGTAAAGTACCCCTCCTTGCGCGGCCAGAAGGCTGCGATTTTGAGGGCGAAGAGGCTGATTAACGGCCCGCCCTTTTCTGTTCCTGGTTTACGCCAGTTTGCATGGTGTTGTGTTTTGTCTGCCAAAAGGGTTTTGTATGTCTGCTGCTCATCTCGGTTTCCCGACGGAAACCGTTGTTGTCTTTGTGGTGATGGCCGTTGGGGCGATGTTTATTGACCTCTTTATGCACCGTCACGATAAACCCGTCTCGCTGAAAAGCGCGGCGATGTGGTCCATTTTCTGGGTCATGATGGCGATGGCCTTCGCCGGATTCCTCTATGTTCACCACGGCGCCGAGATGGCGAGCCTGTTCCTCACCGGCTATGCGCTGGAAGAGGTGCTCTCCGTCGATAACCTGTTTGTGATGATGGCGATCTTCGCCTGGTTCGGCGTGCCGGATAAGTACCGTCACCGCGTGCTTTACTGGGGCGTGCTGGGGGCGATTGTCTTCCGCGGTATCTTTGTGGCTATCGGCACCAGCCTGTTAAGCCTGGGGCCTTACGTAGAAGTGATCTTCGCGCTGGTCGTCGGCTGGACGGCGGTGATGATGCTCAAACGCAATGAAGAGAGTGACGAAGTGGAAGATTACTCGGGTCATCTCGCCTATCGTCTGGTGAAGCGCTTCTATCCTGTCTGGCCGAAAATCAGCAGCAATGCCTTTATTCTGACGCAGAAAGAGGTGGATGCGGAGCTCGAAAAACCGGAAAACCAGGACGTGACGGTGGGACGCGTTAAGAAGGCGAAGCGCTATGCGACGCCGCTGCTGCTTTGCGTGGCCGTCGTCGAGCTCTCTGACGTGATGTTCGCGTTTGACTCCGTGCCGGCCATTATTGCCGTGAGCCGCGAACCGCTGATTATCTACAGCGCCATGATGTTCGCCATTCTCGGCCTGCGTACGCTTTACTTCGTGCTGGAAGCGCTGAAGCAGTATCTGGTGCATCTCGAGAAAGCCGTGGTGCTGCTGCTGTTCTTCGTGGCGTTCAAGCTGGGGTTAAATGCCACCGACCACTTCTGGCATCACGGTTACAGCATTGGCGCGACGGCCAGCCTGTTTGTGGTATTAGGCGTGCTGGCGCTGGGGATTATTGCGAGCGTGATGTTCCCGGGGAAACGTGAGGCCTGATACACCGCCCGGTGGCGCTTCGCTTACCGGGCCTACTGTTCGAATGTAGGCCGGGTAAGGCGCAGCCGCCACCCGGCAAAAAGGCTACTTGATGGGTGAATTCCGGCGCTTGCGCGGGTGATGGAAGTGCCGCCAGTGCGGATCCTGCGCCGCCGCCAGCAGCTCGTGGTCGCCGCGGGTATCTCCCCAGGCGCGCAGGTGATAGGCGTTCAGATCGCCATACACTTTTTCCAGCCTTGCCACCTTCTGGGCGCAGCGGCAGTTATTGCCCGTGATGCGCCCTGTCAGCTTGCCGTCTTTCACTTCCAGCTGCGTGCCAATCAGCTTAATGCCGAGCTTATCAGCCCACGGCTGGAGCACCAGCGCCGGGGACGCGGAACAGATGGTCACCTCCGCACCGGAGTTCACCTCAGCCGCCACTGCCAGAACCCCTTCGGGGCGCATCAGCTTGTTCCAGTATTTTTCGCAAAAGGCTTCCGCCTGCTGGCGCAGCCAGTGTTCATCCACGCCCGTCAGGAACGTTTTAATCAGCACTTCCTTCAGCTCATCGCGCGTCAGCTTGCGGCGCACGCAGTGGAGCGTGGGCAGCGCCATACGCACCAGGCGGCCCGCGAAGTAACGTTTACCGAAGGCAAAACGCAGGAAAGGAATAAAGCTGTCGTGGTGCGTTAATGTCCCGTCAAAGTCAAAGACAGAGAGCACGCTGGATTTTGCCACCGTCTCGTCGGCAATCATATTGGTCATAAATACGTCTTAGCTGAAATACACATTCTGCGGATCAGTTTACCTGCTTTAGCTGGACAGTCCTTATATCGCCACCATTTTTTTCTCGATCTTGCGATCTCAAAGTGAGTCCATTTTTGGCCTCGATAAGGATTGGTGAAAAAACGAACTGTCTATATTATCGCCACATCGCAAGATATTTCGGGGAACCATTGGGCCCCACAGGTAAGGAAAAACTCACTCACTACTTCTTTCTTGATATGACTCTTAGATCGCTTATTTCAATCCTCACGTTAAGTTTTGCTTCGTTTTCCGCGTTCAGCTTTCAACTGCCAGCATCGATGCTATCGATGAACAGAGAGCTGGCAGTATCACCGGCGAAATCTGCGCTGCTGCATCCGGAAACCGGCCCGCTGCGCTCGCGCATTCTCGAACAATATCAGAAGTGGAAAGGCACCCAGTACCGGTGGGGCGGAACCACGCATCGCGGGGTGGATTGCTCCGCGCTCGTGCAGCACCTGTTCACCGATGCGGCGCATCTTAATTTGCCGCGCACGACGAGTGAACAGATCCATCGCGGCGTGCAGGTCGCGCAATACCGTCTGAGAGCCGGCGATCTGGTCTTCTTCCAGACCGGCCCGAACCGCAAGCACGTCGGCGTTTATATTGGCAATAGCCAGTTTATTCATGCCTCAAGCAGCCAGGGGGTAACGGTCTCAACCCTGACTGATGATTACTGGCAGGCGCACTTCATTACCGCCCGTCGGGTTGCAGGCAGTGCGGCCTGACACCGTCAGATGATGTCATCCACGACGCCGCCGTCGACGCGAAGCGCCGCGCCCGAGGTGGCGGAGGCCTGTGGCGAACAGACATAAATCACCATATTGGCCACCTCTTCAACCGTGGCCGCGCGCTGGATAACCGAGCTGGGGCGGTTGGCCATCACAAACTCTTTTGCCAGCTGCTCCAGCGATTTGCCGGTTTTTTCGATTTCATCTTTCATCATCTCTGCGAAACCGTCTGACATCGTCGGGCCTGGCAGTACGCTGTTGACCGTCACGCCGCTTCCCGCCACGAACTTCGCCAGCCCGCGCGCCAGCGAGAGCTGCGCCGTTTTAGTCACGCCGTAGTGGATCATATCCGCCGGGATATTGCAGGCCGACTCGGAGGAGATAAACACCACACGTCCCCAGCCTTTCTGCACCATACCCGGCAGCAGGGCGCGGGACAGACGCACGCCGGACATCACGTTGGTCTGCCAGTAACGCTCCCAGGTCTCATCGTCGGTGGCATAGAAATCCTGCGGACCGTAAATCCCAGCGTTGTTGACCAGGATATCGACGTTATTCGCCACCTTCAGAAGCGATTCGACCCCTTCCGCCGTGCTGAGATCGGCAATCGCGGCACGCACCTGCACGCCCGGCACCACCTGCTGTAGCTGCTGAATGCCTTTATTCACCGATTCCGTGCTGCGACCATTGACGATCACTTCCGCACCGCTTTCTGCCAGACCTCTGGCAATGGCGAACCCGATCCCGCCAGTTGAGGCGGTCACCAGCGCCACTTTCCCCGCAAAGTCGATTTTCATCATCTGCTCCTTATCGTTTAAACGTTCGAACCTTAAAGCGTAGCAGGTGAGGATGACGGCTCCTGGCTAAAAAGGCGTAACAGCGTCTCAACCTGCTCATCAAGCGGGGCGAGGGAGCGCTTAACGATCAGGTGAAGCGGCGTTGCCCTGCGCGCACCGTGGCTCAGCGGCAGGCGTTTCAGTACGCCCTGATCCAGCTGGGTCTGGATGCGTTCCTCTGGCAGCCAGCCGTAGCCGACCTGAGAGACGACGGCCTCAATGGCGGCATCGATGGTGGAGAAGGTCCACGACTCGCCGGCAGCACGCGCGGCGGGCTGGCTGTCCGCAATCTGGATAAGCGGCCACGGGCGCAGCATCTCATCATTTAGCGGCGCGTCGAGGTGAAAGAGGGGATGCTGGTGATGGGCCACGGCAACAAAGTCGATATTCATCAGCCATTCGCCGAGCCCGGTAATGTCCTGGCGGCGGGTTAAGATCATCACATCGGCTTCGTCGTTAATGGCGTCGGCGCGGGTATTTTCCAGCACCTCGGTGAGTCGTACCTGGGTCTGCGGATACTGCTGCTGGAACTGACGCAGGATGGCGAACAGGCGGCGGCGTGGGAAAATGGAGTCCACGACCAGATCCAACCGCGTGCGCATCCCGTTGCGAAGGGTCGCTGCGCGCGTCTCAACGTACGAAAATGCTTTTAGCAGCGGTTTAACCTGGTTGAGAAGCAGTTCTCCGGCCGGGGTTAACACCGCCCGTCGCCCCTCTGGCACCAGCAGCGCCACGCCCAGCCGCTCCTGCAGCAGCGACAGGTTATAGCTCACCGAGGACTGGCTGCGGTGGGTTTCTTCCGCGGCTTTGGCAAAGCTGCCCGCCTCAACCACCTTCGCCAGTAAGGACCATTGTTCCAGCGTCGTCTTGTGCATAATTTATCTAAAATTTGGATGACTTTGATTAAAACATAGCGTTATTCATTCATTTTTTGAAGGGGTACGATCGTCTCATCAAAACAAAGGAGACATCTTATGAACACCTTCGACAAACACGACTTAAGCGGCTTCGTTGGCAAACACCTTGTTTATACTTACGATAACGGCTGGAACTACGAGATTTATGTAAAAAATGAGACCACGCTTGATTACCGTATTCACAGCGGTCTCGTGGCCAACCGTTGGGTGAAAGATCAGCAGGCTTACATCGTGCGGGTAGGGGAAAGCATCTATAAAATTTCCTGGACCGAGCCAACCGGTACCGACGTCAGCCTGATTGTGAACCTGGGCGACAAACTGTTCCACGGCACCATCTTCTTCCCACGCTGGGTCATGAACAACCCGGAAAAAACCGTCTGCTTCCAGAACGACCATATTCCGCTGATGAATAGCTATCGCGATGCGGGCCCGGCGTATCCAACGGAAGTGATTGATGAGTTTGCCACTATCACCTTCGTGCGCGACTGCGGTGCAAATAATGAAAGCGTTATCGCCTGCGCGGCCAGTGAATTACCGAAAAACTTTCCAGATAACCTGTAATAAGCGCGACAATTAACTAAAAAGAAAAGTTCCCGGCTATTTCATATTATTTTGAAATAGCCGGGATTTTTTTTGTTTGTTGAGGATTGGTTTAAAGCAATTCATTTCAAAATGTTGCGAAAGGTCACATTAAAAATATTTAATAGTAATTTAACTTGTTGTTTTTCAACTAACTGCTAGTTGTCTTATAACGTTGCAAACGTTGTCTTAATTTTTCCCTAAGGAAAGAGAGCTACTTTGATATAAGTTTATGGTTCGTTGAAATAAACGGGCGGGCATTTGGTTAATATCAAAAACATGCCATTTATATTGCAAGGAAATTAATAATGAGTGATTTTCTGCCTTTTTCGCGGCCGTCGATGGGCGCTGAGGAAATTGCGGCGCTTCAGGACGTTTTGATGTCGGGCTGGATCACCACGGGGCCTAAGAATCAGGAACTTGAAGATGCATTCTGTCAACTTACCGGTAATCAGCATGCGATTGCCGTCTGTTCAGCTACCGCGGGTATGCACGTCACGCTGATGGCGCTGGATATTGGCCCGGGCGATGAAGTTATTACCCCTTCCCAGACCTGGGTGTCCACGCTGAATATGATCGTACTGCTGGGCGCCACGCCGGTCATGATCGATGTGGACAAAGATACATTAATGGTGACGCCAGAAGCCGTTGAAGCCGCCATTACCCCACGTACCAAAGCCATTATTCCCGTTCATTATGCCGGCGCGCCGTGTGAAATCGACGCTATTCATGCCATCGGCGAACGTCACGGTATTCCGGTTATTGAAGATGCGGCCCATGCCGCCGGAACGTACTACAAGAACCGTCATGTGGGCTGGAAAGGGACGGCGATTTTTTCCTTCCACGCCATTAAAAATATGACCTGCGCGGAAGGGGGCTTAGTCGTCACGGATAATGCCCAGCTGGCGCAGCGGATCCGCAGTTTGAAATTCCATGGTCTGGGCGTAGATGCCTATGACCGCCAGACGCACGGTCGTGCGCCGCAGGCGGAAGTGATCGCGCCGGGCTATAAATACAACCTGGCGGACATCAACGCCGCGCTGGCGCTGGTGCAGTTAGGCAAGCTGAAAGAGGCCAACAGGCGCCGCCAGGAAATCGCCGAACGCTACCTGCGGGAGCTTGCCGATACGCCGTTCCAGCCGCTCACCATTCCGTCATGGCCGCACGTGCACGCCTGGCACCTGTTTATTATTCGCGTTGATGAAGCGCGCTGTGGAATTTCCCGCGACAACCTGATGGCGGCGCTGAAAGAGAAAGGCATCGGTACCGGCCTCCACTTCCGCGCGGCGCACACCCAAAAATACTACCGCGAGCGTTTTCCTGATGTATCGCTCCCGAATTCTGAATGGAATAGCGCGCGTATTTGTTCCCTCCCTCTTTTCCCGGATATGACTCATGACGACACAACCCGTGTCATTACCGCACTCCATCAGCTTGCAGGACATTGATATGTTCAGTGCACCGCCCGTACAAAAAGTTTCCGTGGTCATCCCGGTTTATAACGAGCAGGAGAGCCTGCCCGAACTGATCCGCCGTACAACGGCCGCCTGCGACACGATGGGCAAGGCCTACGAAATTCTGCTGGTGGATGACGGCAGTAGCGATAATTCCGCGCTGATGCTGACCGAGGCCGCGCAGGCTGAAGGCAGCCACATTGTGGCCGTGCTGCTCAACCGCAACTACGGCCAGCACTCGGCGATTATGGCGGGGTTTAGCCACGTCACGGGCGATCTGATCATCACCCTGGACGCTGACCTGCAAAACCCGCCGGAAGAGATCCCGCGCCTGGTCGCCAAAGCCGATGAAGGCTATGACGTGGTTGGCACCGTTCGCCAGAACCGTCAGGACAGCCTGTTCCGCAAGCTGGCCTCACGCACGATTAACCGACTGATTCAGCGCACGACCGGCAAAGCGATGGGCGATTACGGCTGCATGCTGCGCGCCTACCGCCGCCATATTGTCGACGCCATGCTGCATTGCCATGAGCGCAGCACCTTTATTCCGATCCTCGCCAACACCTTTGCCCGTAAGGCAACGGAAATTCCGGTTCTGCACGCCGAGCGCGAGCACGGGGAATCGAAGTACAGCTTTATGCGTCTCATCAACCTGATGTATGACCTCATCACCTGCCTGACCACCACACCGCTGCGTCTGCTGAGCGTGTTCGGCAGCATCATCGCCGTGGCCGGGTTTGCGCTGTCCGTCCTGCTGGTGGTACTGCGACTGGTCTTTGGCCCGCAGTGGGCGGCGGAAGGTGTCTTCATGCTCTTTGCCGTGCTGTTTATGTTCATCGGCGCCCAGTTTGTCGGGATGGGCCTTCTCGGTGAATACATTGGCCGTATTTATAACGATGTTCGCGCGCGTCCGCGCTACTTTATTCAAAGTGTTGTCCGTCAGGAACACAAAGCATCTCAAGAGGAAATTCACCCATGAAAGCTGTTGTATTTGCCTATCACGATATGGGGTGCACGGGCACGCTGGCCCTGCTGGAAGCGGGCTATGACATTGCGGCAATTTTTACCCATCCGGACACGGCCGGAGAGAATAACTTTTTCGGCTCTGTGGCGCGTATCGCCGCCGAGCGTGGGATCCCGGTTTACGCGCCGGACGACGTAAACCACCCGCTGTGGGTGGATCGCATCCGCGCGCTCGCGCCTGACGTGATCTTCTCGTTCTACTATCGCAACCTGCTCTCCGACGAGATCTTAGGTCTGGCCGCAAAAGGCGCCTTTAATCTTCACGGCTCTCTGCTGCCAGCCTACCGTGGCCGCGCCCCGCTGAACTGGGTGCTGGTGAACGGTGAAACGGAAACGGGCGTGACGCTGCACCGCATGGTGCGCCGTGCGGATGCGGGCGCTATCGTGGCACAGCAGAAGGTCGCTATTGATGCGGACGAAACGGCGCTCCAGCTGCATCAAAAGCTGAATGCGACGGCACAGACGCTGCTGCGTGATGCCCTTCCAGGCATCCTCAACGGCACCTTCAGCGAGACCGCGCAGGATGAGAGCAAGGCAAGCTGCTTTGGCCGCCGCACGCCGGAAGATGGTCGTCTGGACTGGAACAAGCCCGCCCGCCAGCTGCACAACCTGGTGCGTGCCGTGACCGACCCGTGGCCGGGCGCGTATAGCTTTGCTGGCGTAAGCAAATTTATCGTCTGGAAATCCCGCGTGCGTGACGACATCCCTGCCGCCAAACCGGGCACCGTCGTCTCTGTCTCTCCGCTGATTGTGAGCTGCGGCGAGCAGGCGCTGGAGATCGTCACCGGACAAACCGACAACGGCCTGTACGTTCAGGGCACGCAGCTGGCGCAGTCTCTGGGTCTGGTGGCCGGGGCGCTGATCACCAGCGCACCGGTTGTTGCCATCAAACGCCGTACCCGCGTGCTGATCCTCGGCGTGAACGGTTTTATCGGTAACCACCTGACTGAACGTCTGCTCAAAGACGATAACTATGAAATCTACGGTCTGGATATCGGCTCTGACGCCATCAGCCGTTTCCTCAACAACCCGCGTTTCCACTTCGTGGAAGGGGACATCAGCATCCATTCCGAGTGGATCGAATACCACATTAAAAAATGCGACGTGGTGCTGCCGCTGGTCGCCATTGCCACCCCGATTGAGTACACCCGTAACCCGCTTCGCGTGTTCGAACTGGACTTCGAAGAGAACCTGAAGATCATCCGCGACTGCGTGAAATACGACAAGCGCATCATCTTCCCGTCCACCTCTGAAGTGTACGGCATGTGTACCGATAAGAACTTCGATGAAGACACCTCCAACCTGGTGGTCGGGCCGATCAACAAACAGCGCTGGATTTACTCCGTCTCCAAACAGCTGCTGGACCGCGTGATTTGGGCCTACGGAGAGAAAGAAGGCCTGCGCTTTACCCTGTTCCGTCCGTTCAACTGGATGGGCCCGCGTCTGGATAACCTGAACGCGGCGCGTATCGGCAGCTCCCGTGCGATCACCCAGCTGATCCTGAACCTGGTGGAAGGCTCGCCAATTAAGCTTATCGAAGGCGGGAAACAGAAACGCTGCTTTACGGATATCAGCGACGGTATCGAAGCGCTGTTCCGCATCATCGAAAACAAAGATAATCGCTGCAACGGTGAAATCATCAACATCGGTAACCCGGACAACGAAGCGAGCATTCGCGAGCTGGCCGAGATGCTGCTGGCCAGCTTTGAGCGTCATCCGCTGCGCGATAAATTCCCGCCGTTTGCCGGTTTCCGCGAAGTGGAAAGCAGCAGCTACTATGGTAAGGGCTACCAGGACGTTGAGCACCGTAAGCCAAGCATTCGCAACGCGAAGCGCTGCCTGAACTGGACGCCGACGGTGAAAATGGAGCAGACCATTGATGAGACGCTCGATTTCTTCCTGCGCACCGTGGAGCTGTCGGAACAGGACTCATGAAAAAAGTCGGTTTACGCATTGATGTCGACACCTTCAGGGGAACGCGTGACGGCGTACCCAAACTGCTGGAACTGCTGAGCAAGCACGGTGTGCGTTCCAGCATTTTCTTCAGCGTGGGGCCTGACAACATGGGACGCCATTTATGGCGTCTGGTTAAACCGGCATTTCTGTTCAAAATGCTGCGCTCGCGCGCAGCATCCCTCTACGGCTGGGATATTTTGCTGGCCGGCACCGCCTGGCCCGGCAGACGCATCGGCGCGGGTAATGAAGCCGTTATCCGTGAGGCGGCCCGGCTACATGAGGTCGGCCTGCATGCCTGGGATCATCATGCCTGGCAAGCCTGGGCGGGCGTCTGGGATATCCCGCGTCTGTCCCGTGAGGTCGAGCGTGGGATGCTGGAGCTGGAGGCCATTACCGGTCAGCCCGTGCGCTGCTCCGCCGTGGCGGGATGGCGTGCGGATCAGCGCGTCGTGAAGGCCAAAGAAGCCTTTGCGTTTCGCTACAACAGCGACTGCCGCGGAACCGGGCCCTTTTTGCCGCTGTTAGGCGAAAATCGCTACGGAACGGTGCAAATTCCGGTCACGCTTCCCACCTGGGATGAAGTGGTCGGGCGCGAGGTGAAGGCGGATGAGTTCAATCGCTACATTCTGGACCGCATCCATCGTGACGCCGGCACGCCGGTGTATACCATCCATGCCGAAGTGGAAGGGATTGCGTATCAGCATGATTTCGATGAACTGCTGACGATGGCCGCTCAGGAGGGTATTGAATTTTGCCCGTTGAGCGAGCTGCTGCCGGACGACCTCAGCACCCTGCCCGTGGGCAAAGTCGTACGCAATGAAATGGCTGGCCGGGAAGGCTGGCTTGGCTATCAACAAACCGTGAGTCCGGTCCCATGAAAACAGCCCGTTATGGCTTAGCGCTTCTCGCACTGTTTATCGTTTACTACCTCATTCCGGTCGATATTCGTCTGCTCTGGCAGCCTGATGAAACGCGCTATGCGGAAATCAGCCGCGAAATGCTGGCATCCGGAGACTGGGTTGTCCCGCATTTTATGGGGCTGCGTTATTTTGAAAAACCGATTGCTGGCTACTGGATCAACAGCATCGGGCAGTTGCTGTTCGGGCACACCAACCTCGCCGTGCGCGCCGGGTCCATATTCTCCACCGGGTTAGCGGCGCTGCTGGTCATCTGGATGGCCTGGCGTCTCTGGCGAGATAAGCGGACAGCCATTTTCTCCGGTCTTATCTTCCTGACCCTGTTCCTGGTGTATGGCATCGGCACGTATGCGGTGCTGGATCCTATCATCACCCTGTGGCTGGTGGCGGCGATGTGCAGCTTCTGGCTGGCGTCACAGGCCCAAACCGTTGCCGGAAAAGCGGGTGGCTATGTGCTGCTTGGGCTGGCCTGCGGGATGGGGGTGATGACCAAAGGCTTCCTGGCGCTGGCGGTACCGGTGATTGGCGTGCTGCCGTGGGTAATTGCCCAGAAGCGCTGGAAAGAGGTGCTGATTTTTGGCTGGCTCGCGATCCTGAGCTGCGTGCTGATTGTTCTGCCATGGGGACTGGCTATTGCGCAGCGTGAGCCTGACTTCTGGCGTTACTTCTTCTGGGTTGAGCATATTCAGCGTTTTGCCCAGAGCGACGCGCAGCACAAAGCCCCGTTCTGGTACTACATACCGTTCCTGATCGCGGGCAGCCTGCCGTGGCTGGCGCTTTTGCCCGGTGCGTTTCGCCTCGGCTGGAATGACCGACAAAACGCGGGTGGCGGGTTCTATCTGCTGGGTTGGGTGGTGATGCCGCTGCTGTTCTTCAGCATCGCCAAAGGCAAGCTGCCGACCTATATCCTGCCGTGCTTTGCCCCGCTGGCTATCCTGATGGCCCGCTATGCCTGCCTCGCGGCGGAGAAAGGTGCCAAAGCGTTACGCATTAACGGCGGGATTAACCTGGCGTTTGGCGTTATCGGCGTGGTGGCGGCGCTGGTGGTCTCGCCGTGGGGACTGTCGAAGCATCCGGTCTGGACGTCGGTTGAACTGTATAAAGTCTTCTGTGCGGTGGTGGCGTTCCTTATCTGGGCGGCGGTAGGCTGGTTTACGCTCAGGCAGAGCCAGCAGCGCTGGTGGCTGGCAGCACTGTGCCCCGCAGGGCTGGCGCTGCTGATTGGTTTTGCCATTCCTAACCTGGTTGTGGATTCCAAACAGCCGCAGTCGCTGGTGGATACCGTGCGCGAGCCGCTGCAGGAGAGTCGATTCGTGCTGGCCAATAACGTTGGCGTGGCCGCGGGCCTGGCGTGGGAGCTGAAGCGCAGTGACATCACCCTGTTTGGTCAGAGCGGCGAACTGCGCTACGGGCTGGATTACCCCGATGTGAAAGATCGTTTTGTCAGTGAGGACGACTTCGCGCAGTGGCTGGCAACGCATCGCCAGCAGGGCCGCGTGTCGCTGGTGATGCTGCTCTCAAAACGCGACGATATTTCACAGGCGAATTTACCGCAGCCGGACAATCTCTATATTCAGGGGCGTCTGGCCGTGCTGGAGTATCTGCCGAAGTGATGACCTGGATCTGGCTGATACTGGCAAGCCTGCTCAGCTGCGCGGGGCAGCTGTGCCAGAAACAAGCCACCCGTCCGGCGAAAGCCGGGCGGCGTGGGGCGCATATCGCGCTGTGGCTGGGTCTGGCACTGCTTGCGCTGGGCAGCGGGATGCTGGTCTGGCTGGTGGTGCTGCAACGGCTGCCCGTCGGCGTCGCCTATCCTATGCTGAGCCTCAATTTTGTCTGGGTGACGCTGGCGGCGAAGGCGTTCTGGCGTGAGAACGTCGCGCCGCATCACTGGCTGGGGGTAGGGTTCATCATTATTGGGATTATTGTGCTAGGAGGGAGCCTGTGAAAGGCGCGTTCTGGGCCTTATGCAGCGTGCTGTTAGTCAGCGCGGCGCAGCTGTTGCTGCGCGAGGCCATGCAGGCACTGCCACCGGTCAGTGAGATCCAGGTGTTTGTTTCCGCGCTGTGGCACTTCTCGTCCGGCACCGGTGCGCTGATGCTGGGGTTGATGGGGTACGTGGCCTCGATGGGCTGCTGGTATCTGGCGCTGCACCGTATGGCGCTCAGCAAAGCCTATGCCCTGCTGAGCCTCAGCTATATTCTGGTGTGGGGCGCCGCGATCCTGCTGCCGGGCTGGGAGGAGCGCTTCTCCTGGCACGGGCTGGTGGGCGTCGGGTTTATTATTCTGGGTGTGTTAGTGATTTTTCTGCCCCGAACGTCCCAACGTGAATAATCGACTCGTGGGTCAGGGTATAAGGGGTCGATGTGCAGACGGCAAGGCTCAGCGATCCGACCTGTAGCTGACTGACCGCGTGCGTCTGCGCGGTGCTGTCGATGCTGACAATCTGCCAGGCACTGCCGCCGCGCTGTTTCACAATCGCTTCTTTCCGCGTCCAGATACGCCAGAACGCGGAAAGCCGTTCCTCGGGCGCTTCACGCTCCAGCTCATCATGCTCGGTCATGCTGAATACCGCATTAGCCAGCGCCTGCCAGTTCTTCCTCGGGCGAATCACTTCGATATCACAGCCGACTTCGCCTTCATCGCTCATCAGCAGGGCGATATCGTCACCGCTGTGGCTCAGGTTGAACCACAGCGGATGCCCCTTCGCAAAGGCCGGTTTGCCCTGCTCGCCGTAAATGATGTCGGGGAGCGGGCGAGGGGATAACGTTCTGGCGAGCAGCGTCCTCCCGGCCAGCCAGGAGGCCTGTCGGGCGCCCTGAGGTGCCCTGTCTGCGAGCGTTGACGCCAGCGGGTCCGCGCAAAGAGTGGAGATTTTTCCCAGTACAAACTGGTACATAGTTACGCCCAGCGTTTAATGATAATCGAGGTATTGATGCCGCCAAACGCGAAGTTATTGCTCTGCAGATACTCGCAGTCAATCTGACGGGCTTCTCCCATAATATAATCTAAAGCACCGCATTGCTCATCCGGCTGCGTTAAATTGAGCGTCGGGGCAAACCAGCCTTCACGCATCATCTGCAAACTCATCCACGCTTCCAGCGCGCCGCAAGCCCCTAACGTATGGCCAAAATAGCTCTTCAGCGAGGAAACCGGCACGTTGTCACCATAGATAGCCGCGGTGGCCAGGCTTTCGGCGATATCACCGCGATCGGTGGCGGTACCGTGTGCGGAGATATACCCCATATCCAGGGCGCTTAATCCCGCCATGGCCAGCGACTGCTCCATGCAAATCTGCATGGTTTCACGCTGAGGCTGGGTGATATGGGCCGCGTCACAGTTAGTGGCAAAGCCCACGATTTCGCCGTAGATCGTGGCCCCGCGCGCTTTGGCATGCTCCAGTTCTTCGAGGATCAGGGTACCCGCACCTTCCCCAATCACCAGGCCATCGCGCTGCGTATCAAATGGCGATGGGGTGTGTTTAGGCGCGTCATTGCGCTGGCTGGTGGCGAACAGCGTATCAAATACCGCCGCTTCAGATGGACACAGCTCCTCCGCGCCCCCGGCAACCATAACGGTCTGGTACCCGTGGCGAATCGCCTCCCAGGCGTAGCCAATCGCCTGGCTGCCGGAGGTACAGGCGCTCGACGTCGGGATGACGCGGCCGCGTAACCCAAAGAACAGGCCAGTATTCACCGCGGTCGTGTGCGGCATCATCTGGACGTAGGTTGTCCCGGTGATGTTATTGGTGTGCTTTTCGGTGAGCATGGTCGCGAATTCGCTGACCGGTCCGGTACTGCCCGTGGATGAGCCATAGGCGATACCCGTTTGCCCGTTGGTGAGCACCGCTTCGCCAATCAATCCCGCCTGCTCCAGCGCCAGCTCGGTGGCGCGGGTCGACATCAACGACACGCGGCCCATGGCGCGAATGCGCTTGCGGGTATAGTGTTCCGGCAGCGTGAAATCGTCGATCGGCGCGCCCAGCAGGGTGTGCAGGCCATCATACACCTGCCATTCCGGCATTTTACGCACCGCGTTTTCATACGCCAGCAGCCTGCTGGAAACGGATTGCCAGTTTTCGCCAAAGGCGGTCACGCCGCCCATGCCCGTAATCACCACGCGACGCGTCATAGCATTCCTCCGTTAATGGAAATGACCTGGCGGGTGACGTACCCCGCAATATCTGACATCAGATAGCTTGCCAGCCCGGCGACTTCCTCAGCCTGGCCCATACGTTTCATTGGAATGATGGACATCGCTTCTTTCAGCGCGGCCTCTTCCATCTCAATCATGCCGGTATCAATCAGCCCCGGGGCAATGCAGTTCACGGTGATTTTGCGTTTTGCCAGCTCGATCGCCAGCGCTTTGGTGGCGCCGATAATGCCCGCTTTCGCCGCGCTGTAGTTCACCTGACCGCGGTTGCCCATCACGCCGGACACGGACGATAAGGTGATAATGCGCCCCCCTTTACGGGTGCCAATCATCGGCATAACGCAGGGGTGAATGACGTTATAAAAACTGTCGAGATTGGTGTGGATAACGCTGTCCCAGTCGTCTTCACTCAGTGCCGGAAAGGCGCCGTCGCGCGTAATTCCGGCGTTACTGACCACGCCATACCACGCGCCATGGGCTTCAATTTCCTGCTCCAGCACCTCGCGGCACTGTTCGCGGTTGCCCACATCAAAGGCGAGTAAACGACCGTTGCCACCCGCCTGCGTGATGGCGTCCAGCGTCTCCTGCGCGCCTGCGGCATCACGATGGTAATGCACGCCTACGGTAAACCCGTCGGCGGCAAGCTGGCGGGCGATGGCGCGCCCTATGCCTTTGCTGGCCCCTGTGACCAGTACGGAACGACTCATGCGTTAGATCCCTGATTAAAAAGCGATGTTAATTCTTCTGCGCTCGGCTGGAAGGTGTTGACCCGGCCCGTGGCCAGCGTCTCTTCATCTGCGGAAATCGCGCATTCAAAACTGCCGAAGCGTTCGTCCTGCATCAGCAGTTTTACGGTGATGTCCAGCGTCAGCCCCTGCGTAAAACGCCCGCTGGCGCAGATCAGCTCGCGCGCGCCGAGCACCATGCCCAGCGCAATATGATCCTGCCCCTGCTGCTGGCGATGCCAGCCCGACCAGACGCCGACGGTCTGCGCCATCAGCTCGAGCGCGTACCAGCCCGGCAGGTCGCCATCGGCATTCAGAAACGGTGCCAGGACGCTTTGCCTGTTGACCGCGACGCGGCAAACCGCCGTGTCGTCCGTGACGCACTCAACGGACGCCAGCAGCATCATTGGCGCATCGTGCGGCAAATAGTCGACGGGTGATAAGTAGCTCATGACGCTCTCCCCAGCAGAATGCTGGCGTTATTGCCGCCAAACGCGAACGAGTTAGACAAAATGACCGGCTTTTTCAGGGCGGCGCGCTGGTGCAGCAGGCCGCACGGCGCCAGCGTGTCGTCCGGTGCGTAGCGGGCGAAGTCCTGCGGCGGCAAGGGCAGATCGCGCGTCAGAATCAGCCAGCTCAGGGCCGCTTCGGTAATGCCGGCAGCGCCCAGCGTATGGCCGGTAAGGTGTTTGGTGGAGCTGCAGGGCACGCTTTCCCCGAAGAGATCGTGAACGACCTGCGATTCAATCTGATCGTTGAGCGGCGTGGCCGTGCCGTGCAGGTTGATGTAGCCGATATCCTCCGGCTGCATGCCCGCTTCGTTAAGCGCCTGAGCGATAGCCCTTATCGCCCCTTCGCCCTGCGGATGCGGGGCGGAAATATGGTAAGCATCGCTGGATTCGCCCGTCCCGAGCAGCGCCACCTCTGCGGGCTCACGGCTCAGCACCATCAGCGCGGCGGCTTCACCGATGGTGATCCCCCGACGGTCGCGGCCGAACGGCTCGCAGAGCGCAGGGGAGAAGGATTCAAGGCTGTTAAAACCGTTGACGGGCATTCGGCTCAGGGTATCTGCTCCGCCGACAATGGCGATATCCACCAGCCCGGCTTCGATCAGGCGCTTGCCGCCGATCATCGCCCGCGCGCTGGAAGAGCAGGCCGTGGAGATCGTATAGGCCGGGCCTTCGAGCTGAAGCCAGTTGGCAAGGAAGCGGGACGGATCGCCAAGCTCCTGCTGCGGATACTGCCAGGGCGTGCTGGTCTCGCCGTCGGTCATGCGCCTAACGTGCTCATCGCCTTCATCCAGCCCGGAGGTGCTGGTTCCCAGCACCACGGCCACGCGGTCGCGACCGACGCGGGCGATGGCCTCGTCGACGGTCGACTGAATCTGTGCCAGCGCGGCCAGCAGCAGCTGGTTGTTGCGGGTGCGGTGTGCGGACAAGGTGTCCGGGATGGTCGGCAGCTCGCCTTCCACGCCGCCCAGTACGGCTTCGGGTGAACCCTGCAGCCAGCCGGTCCGGGCGTGCATCCCCGGCGCCACGCCAGCCGTCAGGTTCTCGGCAATCTCGTCAGGCGAATTGCCCAGCGCGTTGACCATGCCAACGGCGGAAATATAAATCATCTCAGTCACCCAGATATTGAATGGTGATGTGGTATTTGAATACGTGCTGCTCGATGCTGATCGGCTCGCGCTTGCCCTTGCGCTGCAGGTAGACAATCTCCGTCACCAGCTTGCCGCTGGCGTTGCGCAGCTCGCGTCGATCGCCATTGTCCGTTAACGTCCAGCCCTTGGGCAACTGTGGCTGCCAGGCGCTAATCGGCCAGTGGCTGAGCATCACGTCGGCCAGCACCTGGCTGGCTGGCGGCAGCTGCGGCACGACGATCGACTGCTCGGTATGAATACCGGCCTCATCGTACGTCGCCAGGAACAGGCGAATGCCCACGGAAGAGAGCCCGGCCAGCGTCACCTTATGCGCATCCGCGTTGAGCATCACCAGCAGAGACTGCGTTTGTCCGTTAAAGCTGCCGGTCAGCAGCTGTTGGGAGCTGACCGCCGGGCTAATGCCGGGTGGCGGAAGCGTAACTTTAGTTCCCGGCTGGAGCCAGGCCTGGGGACGCGTCTCTTTGGTATCGGTCGAATGGCTGCAGCCTGCCAGCAGCAGCGCCGCGGCCAGCGCGGCGGCGCGGTAAAAAGCGTTCATTTACGTTTTCTCTCTTTCTTATCCGGCATCGCCAGCGGAGCCAGCAGGAAGGCGGTAAAAATACCGCTCACCAGCACGATACCGAAGCTGCTGATGGCCTGGGTGGCGCTGAAGACGAGCATGCCCAGCGTGAGCAGCGTGGTCATCATGGCCAGCGTAATCGCCAGCATTGAGGTCAGCGGCGTACCGCGCGGGTTGCTGAAAAACAGCGTGTAGTTAATGCCGATGCCGAGCACCAGAACCAGCGCCAGCAGTGAAAACAGGTTCACCGGGTGGCCCGTTGCGGCCAGGACCGCCAGCCCGCAGCTCAGCGACAGCACGGACGGCACCAGGCTTATCAGCCCTTTACGCCAGCCGAGGCGCAGCATTGCCCCGCAGGCAATCACCGCCAGCGCGGCAAACAGTAGCCCCGTCAGCAGCGTGCGATAGAGGGCAAACAGGCTGTCAAAGCTGGCTTTGCGATCGACCCAGACGACGCCTTCGTGGCGCGCGGCCAGTTCACCGAGGTACGCGCTGTTTTTCGCGCCGTCCACCGGCACCAGCACGCCGCTTTCCCCGTCGGGCAGGGTCAGCCAGAGCAGACGCCAGCCTTCGCTGGCCGGGCTTTTCAGCCACGCGTCCACGCTGACCGGCATGGCGTCGAGATTCGGGGATACGGCGTTGAGCCCGGCGCTTTTCAGCACGTTCGTTACCGCAGGGGCAGCGTCGCGCAGCAGCGTAAGATCGCTTTTCTGGCGGGCCAGCGAGTTCAGCGGCAGGGTACGCCAGCGGGCCATCTCTCCCGCTTTTTGCGCCTCCGCCAGCGCCGGGGTAAAGGCTTCCAGCCGTTCCAGCGTTTGCTGAGGCGAGGCGCCATGGACCACAAACCATTTCTGATCGACGCTCTGTCCGGTCAGGGCGGTAATGGCCTTCTCCTGCGCCAGAATATCCTTCGGCAGGGCCTGAAGCTGGGCGATGTCGTCGTCCACCCTCAGGGTGCTCATCCCCACGGCGGAGAGCAGAGCCAGCGCGACGGGGAGACCAACGGACAATTTTTTATTGCGTCGCCAGGCGGCCAGCCAGCGCAGCATCAGGACCATCAGCGGAACCGGGCGCACCGGTAAACCCCGGCACAGCCACGGATGCCAGAAAATCACCGTCAGGCAGGAGGCGCTTAGCCCCACGGCGGCGAACACCGCCATCTGGCGGATCCCGGGGAAGGGGGCCAGCATCATAATCAGGTAGGCGGCGACGGTCGTCAGCAGCGCCAGCAGCAGCGCATTGCGCACTTTCGCCAGGCTTTGCCATGGAGAGTGCTCCGCGCCGTGCACCATCCGTTCGGTCAGGTAGTAGAGCGTATAGTCGGCTGAAATACCGATGATGCTCATGCTCATCACCAGCGTCATCAGGTGCAGTTCGCCAAAGAGCAGCAGCGTCACCACCGTGCCCGCCAGCGCGCCGATGGCAATCGAGAGCACGCTCAGCAGCAGCGGGCGCAGAGAGCGGAATACCGCCACGATGAGCAGGAACACGCCAAGCAGGGTGGCGATGCCCAGCGTCGAGACGTCGCGTTTGGCCTGCTGGCTGGCGTAATCGCTGTAGAATACCGTCCCGCGCGAAAGCAGCTGTGCCTGAGGGTAACGGGCTTTTAGCGTCTCCTGCAGCGCGTTAAGCGTCGTCACCAGCCGGTGGGTCTGCTGCATATCAAATGACGAGCCCGTCAGCTCGCCGTGAAGCAGATACCAGTAGTTTCCCGCCTCATCTTTTGTGACCAGCCAGCCGTCCATCAGCCGCAGCTTCTGGCTATTTTGTGCCAGCGCGAGCTGGGAGCCGCGCATCAGCATCAGGGGATCGTTTTGCAGCTCTTTGCCGCTGACGCCGGAAAAGGCCGAATAGAGCTGAGATAAAATCCACTGCGCCTGTGCTTCTCCGCCGTTTTGCAGGCGGGCACGGGTGGCGGGATCGATCAGGCCATTTCGGTGCTGCCAGAAGAATTCTCCCCAGGCCTTTTGCCCGGCGGCGTCCATCGGGCCTTTGACCTCGCTGAGCGCGTCACTGCTTTGCAGCAGCGCCAGCCACTGCTGCGCCACGTGCGGATCCGGCTCTTTGCCGGGGCTGACCAGCCAGATCAGCTGGCGGTCGAGACGCTGCATAAATCCGTCGTTGAGCGCTGGCGGGATCGCCCCCAGCGTCTGTTTCGGCAGCATGGCCAGCACGCTGCTGTTCAGACGCGCGCCGGGCAGCAGCGACAGCAGCACGCCCAGCAGAATCAGGCATAGCGTGGCCCACAGCAGCGCCGGGCGCAGGGATTTACGGTGCGGCAAAGCGTTGGCGTTCGTCATCGGTCAGGCTGGCGGGCGTCAGTTGGTGGCGTGAAAGAGCGATATCGGTCCGGTCGCCCTGTTTGTCGTTGAGACGAATCGTCTCCAGATAGGTCGCGCCGCCCAGATCGAGGGTGGCGAAAATCTTGTCCAGCGGCGTCGTTTTTGGCGTGAGCACCAGCGACCAGCGGCCCGCGCCCAGGTCTTTAAAATCGATGCGGAAGTTCTCTTCAAGCACCTTGCGGTCGGCCTGGAACAGGGCCCGCAGAAGATGGTTGAACTGGAACATCTGCGGATTATTGTCGGCAGTGATGGTCTGCGGCGGCTGGCCGTTAATTGCCTGAACCATCCGCTTGTCATCCAGCAGGAGCGTCATCGGAAACGGCGCTTTTTGATCCCACAGCAGGCCGCTGTCGCGGGCGATCAGCATCTCGCCCTGCGAGCGCAGCGGCTGCGGCATATCTTTTATCGTGCGAACCTGTTCGAAGTGCGCGCGCACCACGGGCTGCTCGGTGAAGCGCTGCTGCAGTTCATCCAGCGTCACGGCGCTGACCAGCGGGCTGACGATCAGCGCCAGCAAAGGCAACCATTTCATGGCGTCACTCCCATTCGTTCAAACAGTATTGCCGGGCTCACAAAGCACATTTCGCGGGTAGCTTCTTCTACCGCCACCTGGATGGTGTAACCGGTGGTGGTGCGTTTGCCGGTCTGCGCATCGAAAATTTGATAGGCAATGCGCAGGCGGTTTTCATACTCTTCAACGTGCGCGCGGACGCGAATACGCTGCTCAAAGGTCACCGCATCGCGGTATTTCACCCGGGTGTCGACGACGGGCCAGACGTAGCCGGAGGCCTTCATCTGGCGATAGCCATAGTCAAACTGATTGAGCAGCGCCTCGCGGGCGATCTCAAAGTAGCGGAAATAGTTGCCGTGCCAGACCACGCCCATCATATCGACGTCGTGGAACGGAACGGTGATCTCAACTTCAGTCGTAAAGCGGGGATCGGTCAGCACCCTTTACTCCTTCTCTCTGGACTCTGGCAGATGCCAGAAATCGAAAAAATTAAACCAGTCGAGCGGCGACATGAGGGCGTAATGCTCCAGCCGCTGCGCGTAGCGATCGACGGTATCCTGCAGCGCCTGCTGGCGTTCACCGCGCGGCAGGCGCAGCGGGTCGGCAAACGGTTCGCAGTGCAGGGTGAGCTTCCCCTGCTGGCGCAGGGCAAAAATCAGCACCACCGGGCAGCGCAGGATGGAGGCCAGGATAAACGGCCCCTGTGGGAACGGCGCAGGCTGGCCCATGAACGGGCTCCAGATCACGCGCCACTCTCCGCCACGCTGCGGATTCACCGCGATGCGATCGCCCACAATGGCGACCCACTCTCCGCGCTCAAGCTTCTCTTTGATAGCAATCGCGGTGTCCGGGCCGATGTCGGTAACCGACATCAAGTTCACGCTGGCCTGGGGCGCCATTTCGCTCATAATTTGCTTAAAGCGCTGGGCGTTTTCGCTGAAGACCAGGGCGTTGATGATCTTGCTGTCTTCCAGCTGAGCCAGCGCCCGGCAGGCTTCTACGTCGCCAAGGTGCGAGGCGAGCAGGAGCTTGCCCTGCGGCGCCGCGATATCCAGCGCTTCGCTCGCGCCGGGGGCAAAGACCACGTCGCGATCAAACTTCAGCTCACCGCGCCAGCTGGCGACTTTATCCAGCATCGCATTGCCGAAGCGCATAAAATGGAAAAAGCTGTTGAGCCGTGAGGGAACAGGCATGTTCCGCTGACGCAGCTCTTGCTTCACGCGCGCAATCCACTGCCGCGAGGCCTGCCGCGCCGGACGCGCGATAAGCCAGTACACGCCGATTACCGGCCACAGCAGCACGGTAAAAGCACGCCGACCCAGCAGTTCCCAGACGCGCAGCATCAGGCGCATCCCCCACAGACCCTTGACCTCGTCCTGCTGCGCCCAGTGCTGGCGGCGTCGACGGAAAAGCAGGCCGGGCATGCGGGGCAGCATGCCGAAGAACAGCCGGGTATGCATCAGGGAGATCCGCACGTTATCTTTTAACGCGTCGAAGTGGGACAGCCCGTCCTGCGGATAGGTGACGCGGGTGGGCAGAAAGACGCTGGTGTTACCCTGCCAGTAGAGACGGACCATCACTTCGGTGTCAAAGTCCATGCGTTTACCGAGCGGCTCACGCGCTGCCAGCCGCAGCGTGGGCGCGACCGGGTAGACCCGAAAGCCGCACATGCTGTCTTTAAGCTGCAGGGATAAGGTCTCAATCCACACCCAGACGTGGGTTACCCAGCGCCCGTAGAGTCGCGAGCGTGGAATGGAATCATCGTAAATGGGCTGGCCGGAAATCAGCGCGTCCGGGTGGTGCTCCGCCAGCGCCAGCAGTTTGGGGATATCTTCGATGGCGTGTTGACCGTCCGCGTCCACCTGCACGGCGTGGGTATAGCCCGCGCACGCGCACGCCTCCAGCCCCCTGATGACCGCAGCACCTTTCCCGGCGTTTTGCGCCAGGCGGATCAGTGTCATCTGCGGCTGCTCTGCCGCCAGGCGTTCGAGCTCCTGACGGGTGATCGCTTCGCTGCCGTCATCCACCACCAGGCACGGCAGGCCGAACGGTGCGAGACGCGACAGCACGCTGGCAATCATGGCGCCGTGGTTGTAGCACGGGATCAGCACGCAGGGGCGAAAGATCACTGACATAGACGGATTTTTCCGCTGCTGGCGGTATGGCGTTCCGCCCCGGCGTGACGCTGGTAGCTGAAGGTCAGCATCTGACGTTCGGCATGCCACTCAAGCACCAGCGTCACCGTGGTTTCCGGCAGCAGAGGCGCCTGGAACTTCACGTTTTGAATGCTGTGAAAGCGGTAGCCCGGTGCCAGTAAGGTCGTGGCGTAGTGCATCACCCAGTCAAGCTGCGCAACGCCGGGCAGCAGCGGCTGTACGGCAAAATGGCCCTGAAACCAGAACAGCGCCGCGTCGAGATGCAAAATGATTTCCAGCTTCTCCGGCTGTGTCTGGTGGCGCTCAATTTCATGAATTTTCATGAAATAACTCCTCTAACTGCGCATAGACACGCTTGTTCATACTGTTTACCGGCATTTCATCGACAATGCGCCAGTAGCGCGGAACGGCGACCGGCTCAAGCCACGGCAGCAGGGCGCGGCGCCAGGCAAACTCCTGCGCTTTTTTATCCTGCATATACCCGCGCTGACGAACCGCTTCGTCCAGGACCAGCAGTGCGCCAATTCCCTGACGGCCTCCGCGCGTGACCGGCAATACAGCCGCTTCGCAAATGCCGTCGAGCTCCAGAAGGCGACGTTCGATCTCGTTAAGCGAGATGCGCTTTTCTTCAATTTTGACCACCCGCCCGCGACGACCGGCGATGCTGAACAGCCCCTCGCTGTCGAAGTGGAGGATATCGTCCAGCTGGAGTCCTTCTTCCTCATGGATCAGTGGCGACGTGACGCGACAGGCTTCATCTTCCTGATGGAAGATAACGCCGGGGAACGCGAGCCACGGGACGTTATCCTGCTGGCGATGGCGCCAGGCGAGGATCCCGGTTTCGGTACTGCCATAAATTTCGTCCGGCCAGATGTTAAGCCAGCCCGCGGTGGTGGAGACGTCACACCAGGGCAGCATTCCGCCTGCTGAAATCAGCATCCTGACGGGCGGCGCGGCCAGCTCGGTATCCAGGCGCTTCAGGAACGCCGGGCTGCTGATGAACAGGTAATGCCTGTCATGAGGAAGGGCGGCCAGCTGCTCAGCGTAGTAGAGCATCGCGGCATGCAGCGGCAGGCCCAGCGCCATCGGCAATACGATGCGGAATGTCAGACCGTACAGATGTTGCGGTACGACCGAGGCGACAACGCTACAGCCGGCCAGACGATCGCCGAAGCGGTCAGCCAGCAGACGGGCTTCGCGATCCAGACTGACGATGTGCTTAATCACCCGGCGCGGGGTACCCGTGGAGCCGGAGGTGAACAGTTCAACGAAGCGGCTTTCGTCAATCTCCGGCAGGGACGCCCAGCGGCTAGCCGTCTGATGGCTTGAGGCCACCACGATCAGCTTCCCATGGAAGCCGAGAGTTCGATCGCTCAGAACGCCGCTAAACAACGCCTGCTGCTCTTCAAGCTGCGAGACGCGGCTATGGCCGGGAATGACCGGTGTTTTACCGGCGTGCAGCGAGGCCAGCAGCGCAACAATAAACAGGTAGCTGTTTTCAAAGCACAGCGCCCAGCGTTCGCCATCCTGCTGATGCAGGGTGGCGACCAGTAAGGTCACGTCGTGGCGCAGCTGGCCCAGCGTCCAGGTACGATCGTCAAGCCAGGCAACGGGCGTATCGTCAGGGCGCGGCGCGTTTAGCCACTGGCCCAGCGGAAGGGGGTTAGTCATTGTGCATCTCTTTTTTTATCACCCGCTGGCGCACCAGCCACTCGGTCGCCATCAGCGTTCCCATCAGGATGTAGGCCACCATACCGTTCCACAGCGTCCACAGATGCATGTCGCCGTGGAGGACGGTGAACAGCGCCATCGCGCCGTTACCGATGAAAAAGCCGCACCAGACGAGGGTCACCTTGCGGGTATAGCGCACGCCCTTTGGGGGCAAATTTGGCTCGCGCAGGCGCGCCAGCCGCTCGACAAGCGGCATTGCGGTCCACAGCGACCCCCCGAACACGGCCAGCATCACAAGGTTGACGACCACCGGGTAGAGCAGCAGCCACTGGTGGGTTTTCAGCAGGTAGCTGGCCGCGCAGAGCGTGATACCCGCCAGCGCCACGCACTGCACCACATAGCGCATCGGGCCAGCGTTCCGCTGCGCCTGACGCAGCCGCAGCAGCAATACCAGCGCCATCACCGGTAACAGCCACTGCAGGCTGTTGTGCGTCAGCCCAAATCCAATCAGGAAGGGCCACGCCAGCAGCATCAGCCCCGTCAGCAGTGGGATGACCGGGAACGTCCGTCCACCACGCACCGTGTCTTACTCTTCGCGCAGAAGCTGTTCGACGGCGTCAACCACATCCTGAACGGTACGAACCGATTTAAAGGTTTCCGGCTTGATTTTCTTGCCCGTTTTTTTCTGCAGATGAACAATCATGTCCACCGCATCAATGCTGTCCAGCTCCAGGTCTTCGTAAAGACGGGCTTCGGGCGAAATATCCTGCGGGTCGATTTCAAAAAGCTTGGTCAGAAGACCACAGACTTCCTGATAAATGGTTTCTTGTTCGGTCATCGTGATCACATCTCAGGCGCGTTGAGCGTTAATAAAGGACGCCAGCGTGGCGACGGAAAAGAAGTGCTGGCGCATCTCTTCGCTTTCGGCGGAAAGCACCACGCCATACTGGTTTTTCACGGCCAGACCCAGTTCCAGCGCGTCGATAGAGTCGAGACCCAGCCCGTCGCCAAACAGCGCGGCATCGGTGTCAATGTCCTCTGCGGTAAGCTCGTCCAGATTCAGCGTGGTGATAATGAGATTCTTAATTTCAAGATAAAGCGCTTGCATCATTAATTCCTGACAAAGATTGAAGGCCTGATGTTAATCGATGCTGTAGATGCCGGTTTAACTGCCTTGCCGCCAGCGCCGGTTCTTGTTCGTTTGCATCGTAAAATTCGTCGATGTTCACGCGGTCGCGGACATCCACGGTGAAGACAGGTTTTTCTGGCGGTACATCATACCAGCGACTTTTTTTATCCAGCAGGTGTTGGCTGCAGTGGATCAGCACCACCCGCAGATCGCTGTTACAGCGCACGGCGATATTTGCCGCGCCGCGCTGGAGGGAGATAGCCTCGCCAAACCGGGTACGCGTGCCTTCCGGGAAGATTAACAGCGTGTCGCCCTGAGCCAGACGCTGCTGGCTGGCCGCGAGCAGGGGCTCGGCTTCGCTGTTAATCAGGTAATCCGCCGCGCGGATAACGCCGCTGACAAACGGGTTGCGCAGCAGCGCGCTCTTCACCAGACAGTCGGTTTCCGGCATCACCGACGCCAGAATCACGTAGTCAATTAACGTGGGGTGGTTAGCCACCACCAGACAACCCCGATCGCTGCGCAGCGCGTCAAGATTGTGAATGCGATAGTCCAGTACTCCGAGGCTGCGCGCCACGGTCAGGAAGAAGCGGAAGCTGGCCGCAATGCTGCGACGCGCCAGGCGACGACGGCTGGCTCGGTCGCGCTGGACGATCAGCAGCAGGTTGAACCAGACCAGCGACAGCAGCAGCCCGCCCACGCCAAACAGCGCGAAGCAGAAGCCGGTCATCGCCAGACGCCATAGCCAGTTGATACGGGCGGCCAGGCGGTTCATGCGTGCGTCCATTGCCACAGCAAACGTTCGCCCGGCACGACAAACTGACGTTCCTCGCTGAGATAGCGTTGCAGGAACATCAGGCTTTGCGGCAGGGCGGGTTCTTCACCCGTGCTGCCGCTGCGGGTTTCGCACTGCAATCCGTTGCCGGATTCAATCACCAGCGCCAGCGCGTACGGCCAGGTGGGCATCTGCGGCGGTAACGCCGGATGGTAAAACTCCGGCAGCGCGCCGTCAAAATCGACCAGCAGGACGCGGGAGTAGCCCGCATGCAGCAGGCTCAGCACTTCGCATAAGGCCTGCTGGAAGGTGTCCAGCCCGGCAGAAATGGATGACGAGACGATGGGCTGGCGTGCGGTAATCGTGAGATTGCCCACCGCGGAATTGTGCACGGACATGGCGAAGTCGGTGGGGGAAACGGACTGCCCGGTCGCCAGAGCATGCAGAATACGGTAGTTGCGCTCCAGCTCGCCGTGACGGCTGGCATAGACGACGGCATCAATGGCGTGGTTTTGCAGCATGGCAAGACCAATGTCCACCGCCAGCTTACTGCCTGAATTGAGGCGGCGCGCGGTCATCATGGGTAGAGCGGTCAGCCGGGGAAGCGGGGCCGCTGGGTCAACGGCCAGCTGCAGGCACGACCACGCCTGCCACTCTGTGGCATCGCTGAGTCCTGGCGCTCTCGCCTGCCAGTCGATAATGTTCAGTGAAAATTTCATCTACGCGCGTCCGCGAAAAAAACCGTATTCAAAGGGCAGGCTGGGCCACCCGGGCAGCTAAGCTGCTCTATTGTTCACGTTTGGTGCATATCAGCAGGGTATGACCGACCCCAAGGTTGTCCAGCCGCTGTTCAACGCTGAAACCTGCGCTCTCCAGATAGCGATAAAACTTCTCTACGCTGTAAAACCGGCTATTACCATTCGCCATACAGGTGAAATAGAGCGAGGTGGCATTCAGGCTGAAAGAGGCCGCTTCAAATTTCTGGGCATCCCAGAAAAGCTCCATGATGCACAAACGTGCGCCTGGCTTCATGACCTGTGCGACGCGCGTCAGCATGGCGACAATCTGATCCGGAGAGAAACAATCCAGGAACTGGCTCATCCACCAGACGTCGGCGTCACCCGGCAATGCTGCTGGGCTAAGCATATCGACAGCATGGAATGCAATACGATGAGAAAAACCTGCTTTTGCGATGTTTTCCTGCGCCAGCGCTATCTGCTGCGGCAGATCGAGGATCGTCACGGCAACATTTTCGTCATAGCGGCAGCAGCGTAACGACCATTTACCCGTATTTCCGCCCACATCGTACAATTTTGTCGGCGAGCTTGCGAATATATATGGCAACGCAGCGTCAAAAGCAGCGTCAGAATAGTAATGATCGAAGGCGAACCAGCTCTCTTTCGCCGGAGCCGGTAATTGGGATAAGGCCGGGTAGATGGTTGGCCAGTTGCCAAACACGGCTAATCCGGCTGGCTTTTCTTCCTGCAGGGCGTCCGCCAGGTGAAATAGCCCCTGGTAACAAACGTCCTGAGTGAAATCCATATTTACGCGGGTCATTTCGTCGTGCAGTAAAAAATGGCCCACTTTCGCCAGAAAATAACGTCCATTCTGTTGGGTAACGATTCGACCGCTTAATCCCATATCCAGCAGTACGCTGACGCCATAGCCGCCGAGCGTGCTGTGTTCGGTTATTTCCTCGAGGCTGGCACCCTGTTTACCTTGTTTATCGAGCCAGGCGAGAACGCCTGAGTTACGCAGACAAAGCGCAGTCTGGAATAACATCGGGGCAAAGGCGATGCGCTGCGCTTCGGTAATGGCATCCAGTGCGCTAAGTGTGTCCTTTTCGTACATTACTGCGTAACCTTTTAGGGCAATAAAGAGAGGTTATCGGGCCATACGCGGCCCGACTTTAGAAAAATATTACAGCGCGGCGCCAGCGGAGAGGTTCAGCTGAATATCGTGGTCGAGGTTATTCACCCAGCGGTTATAATTTTTGTGAATTTTACCGTCTGCCGCTTTCAGGTTAAGGCTGTTTTCATAGTTGATTGAATAGCTTGTTGCCGTGTACGGAATACTCACCTGGACCGAGTGATCGCGTGACTGCAGACGTCCCTTAATCACTCCTGGACCTGCTTCCGTCATGATCCAGTCACGCTTTTGGCCTGCTTTCAAAATTGCCGTTTTTACCTGATCGGCAGTATGACCCGCGCTGACAATAGAGTGAACCTGAGCGATTGGGGCGGTACGCGCACAGCCTGCCAGTGCGCCAACGAATACGGCAGCAGCACACCATTTAACGATCTTTTTCATCAACAACTCCATATCAATAATAACAATTAAAGGTAGTGTTTTTTACAAATAATATTCACCCGGCTTTAGTTAGCGCCAGATGTCTTTTTAATCAATATTAATGTTTGCATTACGTTGAGGCGAAGACGGGCATAATACCATGGAAAATAAATAACAATTTCATTTTTTATAATTTGTGTTAAATCATGAATTGCGTATCAACATAATGCGTGCGGCGTAAATAAAGACAGGGCGAATATCGCCTTAACGCAAATAAAAATACCGCGACGGATTAAGGTCGCGGTAATTTACGGCGTATTACTGACGGTTTAAACCTACCTGTACAGGTAGGTCGGTTACCCGGGTAGCCGGCTTTTCGGCCTCCCCGGCCCGAGCAGGATCGCCAGCTTGCTGCCGCCTTTGGTGGTTTCCATCCAGATTTTACATACGCTGGTCAGGGGGACCGACAGCAACATGCCGACCGGGCCCAGCAGCCATCCCCACACCAGTAAGGATAAAAACACTACCAGCGTCGACATGCCCAGCCGGTGCCCCATCATGCGCGGCTCAAGAATATTGCCCAGCACCATATGCACGATGAGGAACAGCGCGCCGACCAGCATACATTCGTAGAAGCCGTTAAACAGAAACGCCTGAATCATCGGCGGCACGGCGGAAAGCACCGCGCCAATATTGGGCACGTAGTTCAGCAGAAAGGCCAGCACGCCCCACATCAGCGCGAACTGCACGTCCATCAGCATCAGCCCCAGCCAGACTATGACCCCGGTCCAGACGCTCAGGAGCGTTTTCAGCGCCAGGTATTTGGAGACACCCTTCAGTGCGCGGTGTAATCCCGCAATGTGAATTTGTGGATTGTTCAGTGCAAAGCGCAGCTTATAGGGGACGTGGCGGACTTCGAACAGCATGAACACCACCGTCATGACCAGCAGCAGAATGCTGGCCATCGCGCCGGAAAGCCCCGTCATCAAGGTGGTGGCGTAGGTCATGACCTTCTCTGAGTCCATCCTGCGCAGCATCCGTTCGGGTGAGATATGCAGATTAAGAAAGGGCACCATCTCCTGCAGCGCGACAATCTTACGCGTCAGCTCTTTGTTGTACTGCGGCAGCATGGTGGAGAATTCGCTCAGCGATGCCGCCAGCACGCCGAAGAGCGCCGTCAGGGCAATCAGCATCACGATGACGACGATGGTGATGGCTACCGGACGGCTGACGCCCCGGCGTAAAAACCAGGTGACCAGAGGATTAAGCACAATGGCAAAAAAGAGCGCCAGCAGGAGCTGAACAATAATGTCGGCGGCAGCATGGATACCCGCAAGGATAACCACCAGACAGGCGAGTTTTAATAAGATGTGGAGTCCTGCTTTGTCGGACGGGTTAGCGATCATGCGTGTTCCTTAATATGATGACCCGGTAAGTGTAGTGCCCGGGCTCCGCTTCGTCTGGGGCCGTTAATCTGAAAGTCGGGGCTGATTTTCTTATTGCGCCGTGGTAATAGTGAAACACTGTTGTAAAAAACCCAGGTAGAACCCCATGCCCGAACCTGCCGCTGAACCGGCACTGAGCGGACTGCGCCTCAATCTGCGCATCGTTTCCGTTGTGATTTTCAACTTTGCCAGCTATCTGACCATTGGGCTGCCGCTGGCGGTCCTGCCGGGCTATGTCCATGACGTGATGGGCTTCAGCGCTTTCTGGGCGGGGCTGGTGATTAGCCTGCAATATTTCGCCACGCTCCTCAGCCGCCCGCATGCCGGGCGCTACGCGGACACGTTCGGTCCAAAAAGCATCGTGGTGGTGGGACTGTGCGGCTGTTTCCTCAGTGGCCTGAGCTATCTGATGGCTGCCGCAACCAGCCACTGGCCGCTGGTCAGCCTGGCGCTGCTCTGCCTGGGCCGCGTCATTCTGGGCATCGGGCAAAGTCTGGCGGGAACCGGCTCGACGCTGTGGGGCGTGGGTGTGGTAGGCGCGCCGCACATTGGCCGGGTGATCTCCTGGAACGGGATTGTCACCTACGGTGCGATGGCGCTCGGTGCGCCGCTCGGCGTGGCCTGCTATGCGCTGGGCGGGCTGCATGGGCTGGCCATCACCATTATGGCGGTCGCGCTGCTGGCGATCCTCTTTGCGCTGCCGCGCCCGAAAGTGAAGGCCAGCAAAGGCAAGCCGCTGCCGTTTCGGGCGGTGCTGGGGCGCGTCTGGCCGTACGGCATGGCCCTGGCGCTGGCGACCACCGGCTTCGGCGTGATAGCGACCTTCATTACTCTGTTCTACGACGCCAAAGGTTGGGACGGCGCGGCCTTTGCGTTAACCCTGTTCAGCTGTGCGTTTGTTGGCGCCCGCCTGCTTTTCCCTAACGGCATCAACCGTCTGGGCGGGCTGAACGTGGCGATGATCTGCTTTGCGATAGAGATTGTCGGGTTGCTGCTGACCGGAATAGCGATGGTGCCCTGGGTCGCGAAAGTGGGCGTGTTCCTCGCGGGGGCAGGCTTTTCCCTGGTCTTCCCGGCGCTGGGCGTGGTGGCGGTAAAAGCCGTGCCGCAGCAGAATCAGGGGGCGGCGCTGGCGACCTATACGGTGTTTATGGATATGTCTTTAGGCGTTACCGGCCCGCTGGCGGGGCTGGTGATGGCCTGGGCAGGGGTTCCGGTGATCTATCTTGCCGCGGCGGGCCTGGTGGTGATTGCGCTGCTGCTGACGTGGCGGCTAAAAAAATGGCCCCCGGTGCAGGCACCGGAGGCCACGTCATCGTCGTGACGCGTTACTGGATCACGATGGTGTTAATGATGTTTTCAGCAGCCGTCTGCGCTTTCTGCTGATCTTCCGCTGGCAGGGTGATCTGCAGGGTCAGCAGTTTGTTATCGACCTTGCCCAGCACCACAGAAGAGTAGGCGGTCTGGCCTTTTGCAGAGATGATGCTGTCGAGCTGTTGCAGCGTGTGGCCTTTCAGCTCGATGGATTTATTGGTCACGACCTGCAGCTGCGGATCGCGGCCGCGCTGCTGATCTTCCAGACGTTTGGACAGAACGGCCAGATCTTCGCTGGTGTCGTCGCCCACAATCACAATGACCGCTTTCTGCCCGGTTGCGTCGGAGTACACGTGCATGTTGTTCGCCTGGGTGCCCAGCTTGCCGCTCTGGTCAGTCATATCGGCTGGCAGAGAGAAACTAAGTTTGCCATCCATCAGATTCACCGGCTGGCCGGTCGCGTTGCTCTCTGCGGATGCGCCCTGAGCAGGCGTTTTCGTGTCGCTGTTATCACAGGCTGCAAGACCCACAACCAGCAGGCCAATCCCGACATATTTAACCAGATTGCGCATTGACTTCTTCCTTTCGATAAACGGCCATAACGGCTCATTCGCTCATCTTATCACAACTGATAAAGCGAACCCTTAACCAGCCTGCAATGCCGTGATTTCAGATTTATCTGCCAGCCTTTTCAGCAGCATATTGAGCAGCACGCCGTACATTGGCAGGAAGAAGACAATGCTGATGAGGACCTTGAAGCAGTAGTCCACCAGCGCGATTTCCATCCAGTGTTCAGCCATGAACGCATCCGGGCTGCGCCAGAAGGCGATGAAGAAGAAGGCCAGCGTATCGCTCACGTTCCCGAACAGCGTGGAGGCGGTTGGCGCCATCCACCAGCGATGATTCTGACGCAGGCGGTTAAACACATGCACGTCGAGGATCTGCCCCAGCGCGTAGGCCATAAAGCTTGCCGCTGCGATACGGGCAACAAACAGGTTGAAGTGGGTTAACGCCTCAAAGCCCTGCCAGCTTCCCATATAAAACAGAGAGGAAATCACGTACGAGATGAACAGCGCCGGGAGCATGACCGAAAAAATAATGCGGCGAGCCAGCGGTGCGCCAAAGATACGCACGGTCAAATCGGTCGCGAGGAAAATAAACGGGAAGCTGAACGCGCCCCAGGTGGTATGAAAACCAAAGATGGAGATCGGGAGCTGTACCAGATAGTTGCTGGAGGTGATCACCAGCAAATGGAAAAGCGAAAGCCAGAACAACGCTTTTACGCGCTGTGATTCAGAAAACGACGTCATATTGTGACCTTTTTATACGTTGGGGTGAGGGAACCCAATAAAAACCGCAGCATGATACTGCTTTGGCAGGACATTGCAATGGTTAGTTTTTACGCAATCGTTAACCTGGTTTGCATTGATCGCAACCGGGCGTAAACTACAGCCGTTTTTACCAGACCGAGAAGACCATGACCGACCTGTTTTCCAGCCCAGACCACACTCTTGATGCCCAGGGCCTTCGCTGCCCGGAGCCGGTAATGATGGTACGCAAAACCGTGCGCAACATGCAGACCGGTGAAACGCTGCTGATTATTGCCGATGACCCGGCCACGACCCGCGATATTCCCGGCTTTTGTACCTTTATGGAACATGAGCTGGTGGCACAGCAGACCGAGGCGCTGCCGTACCGGTATTTGATTCGTAAGGGTTAGATGGGCTGTCCTCTGCGGCCTGACGCCCTCACCCCGACCCTCTCCCACGGGGAGAGGGAGAAAGTCAGCCTTTCACCAAAATAAGGCCCCAGTGCGTTAGTTGTAGGCCGGGTAAGGCGAAGCCGCCACCCGGCAAAAATCCGTCCTCTGCGGCCTGACGCCCTCACCCCGGCCCTCTCCCACAGGGAGAGGGAGAAAGTCATCCTTTCATCCACGCCCTGATCCCGTCCAGGAACATCTGCGTCGCCATCATTACCAGAATCAGCCCCATCAGGCGTTCCAGCGCGTTTACACCTTTCTCACCCAGCAGGCGCAGGAACAGGGACGACTGCAGCAGGATAATAAACGTCCCGCCCCAGGCGATCAGCAGGGCAATCACCAGATGGCTCATCTGGTTCGGATACTGATGCGACAGCAGCATCAGCGTGGCCAGAATGGTTGGCCCGGCGACGAGGGGAATCGCCAGCGGCACAATAAACGGCTCTTCACCCGCAGGCAGGCCGCTGCTGCTGCCTTCCGCGCTCGGGAAAATCATCTTAATGGCAATCAGGAACAGAATAATCCCGCCGGAAATCGAAACGGTTTCGGCGCGCAGGTTCAGGAACGCGAGAATTTTTTCACCCGCAAACAGGAAGATAAACATCACCAGCAGGGCGATGAGCAGCTCGCGGATCATGATCGCCCGGCGGCGCTTCGGCTCGGTGTGCTTCAGCACCGACATGAAGATCGGCAGGTTACCCAGTGGATCCATTATCAGAATCAATAAAACCGCTGCGGAAATGATTTCACTCATGTAAATTATCCCTGAAATTCTCTATGGTTATTATGATAATTAGCTGTATTTCTGATTGCCGGGCAATCATCGATTAATTTCGCTTGCGACTTTGGCAGCATTTTGTAATGTGAAGCATATCCCAGTTCAATACTGGCTTGCACAAACAGCACACACCCTCAGCAGGAAAAAAATGCTATGAAAAACGTTGGTTTTATCGGCTGGCGCGGTATGGTCGGCTCTGTACTCATGCAACGCATGGTTGAAGAGCGCGATTTCGACGCTATCCGCCCGGTCTTCTTCTCCACTTCCCAGCTCGGCCAGGCTGCTCCGTCCTTTGGTGGTACCACAGGCACGTTGCAGGATGCTTACGATCTGGAAGCGCTGAAGGCACTCGACATTATTGTGACGTGCCAGGGCGGCGATTATACCAACGAAATCTATCCAAAGCTGCGTGAAAGCGGCTGGCAGGGCTACTGGATTGACGCGGCCTCTTCGCTGCGTATGAAAGACGATGCCATCATCATTCTTGACCCGGTTAACCAGGGCGTCATCACCGACGGCCTGAACAACGGTGTGAAAACCTTTGTTGGCGGCAACTGCACCGTCAGCCTGATGCTGATGTCCCTCGGCGGCCTGTTCGCGCAGGATCTGGTGGAGTGGGTCTCCGTGGCGACCTACCAGGCCGCGTCCGGCGGCGGCGCGCGTCACATGCGCGAGCTGCTGACCCAGATGGGCCAGCTGCACCAGAGCGTTGCGACCGAGCTGGCAAACCCGGCGTCTGCGATTCTGGATATCGAGCGTAAGGTCACCCAGCTGACCCGCAGCGGCGAACTGCCGGTAGACAACTTCGGCGTACCGCTGGCCGGTGGCCTGATCCCGTGGATCGACAAACAGCTGGATAACGGCCAGACCCGCGAAGAGTGGAAGGGCCAGGCTGAGACCAACAAAATCCTCGCGACCGCGAACACCATTCCGGTTGACGGCCTGTGCGTGCGTATCGGCGCGCTGCGCTGCCACAGCCAGGCCTTCACCATTAAACTGAAAAAAGATGTGTCTATTCCGACCGTGGAAGAGCTGCTGGCCGCGCACAACCCGTGGGCGAAAGTGGTGCCAAACGATCGCGATATCACCATGCGCGAACTGACGCCGGCTGCCGTTACCGGCACGCTGACCACGCCGGTTGGCCGTCTGCGCAAGCTGAACATGGGGCCGGAGTATCTCTCCGCGTTCACCGTTGGCGACCAGCTCCTGTGGGGCGCCGCCGAGCCGCTGCGCCGCATGCTGCGCCAGCTGGCGTAATAATTTGTTAAATACCGGGGGTGATTTTCACCCCTTTTTTTTGCGTACTACATGGAGTAACACGCGTATGTCTTATTTTTTATCAGGAGTCATCTAGAGCGTTGGCTATGCTTTAAGGAAGAGTCATTTCTTACCTGAGGTTCGAACGGAGCAGAATGGATGCACATTTTTGTGCTGTCCCGTTCAGGTCACATTAAAAGTCGTCCCGGAGCGCTTAAAAAGGACGACATAAAAAACAGGATGAATACCATGTCCGATCGTGTGGATAGAGACGTGATTAATGCGCTTATTGCGGGTCATTTTGCTGACCCCTTTTCTGTGCTTGGGATGCATCAAACTGAGAATGGCCTTGAAGTTCGGGCACTGTTACCGGATGCCACAGAAGTCTGGGTGATTGAACCCAAAACCGGCCGCAAGGTGGGTAATCTTGAATGCCTCGATTCCCGTGGCTTCTTCTCGGGCGTAATGCCCCGTCGTAAAAACCCTTTTCGCTATCAGCTCGCCGTTCTCTGGCACGGTCAGCAAAACCTGATTGACGATCCTTACAGCTTTGGCCCTCTGCTTAAAGAGATGGATGCCTGGCTGCTCTCCGAAGGAACGCACCTTCGCCCTTATGAAACGCTGGGTGCCCATGCCGATACCATGGACGGCATTACCGGCACGCGGTTCTCCGTGTGGGCGCCTAACGCCCAGCGCGTCTCCGTTGTCGGCCAGTTCAACTACTGGGACGGCCGCCGCCACCCGATGCGCCTGCGACGGGAAACCGGCATCTGGGAGCTGTTTATCCCCGGCGCGCACCCCGGGCAGCTTTATAAATTCGAGATGATCGACGCCAACGGCAAGCTGCGCATTAAAGCCGACCCGTATGCCTTCGAAGCGCAGATGCGCCCGGATACCGCGTCGCTGATTTGCGGCCTGCCTGAGAAGGTCGTCCAGACGGAGGAGCGTAAACAGGCCAACCGCTTTGATGCACCCATCTCCGTCTATGAGGTACATCTTGGCTCCTGGCGTCGCCACACCGATAACAACTTCTGGCTGAGCTACCGTGAGCTTGCCGACCAGCTGGTGCCGTATGCCAAATGGATGGGCTTTACCCACCTTGAGCTGCTGCCGGTCAACGAGCATCCGTTCGACGGCAGCTGGGGCTATCAGCCCACCGGGCTGTATGCGCCAACGCGCCGCTTCGGCACGCGCGATGACTTCCGCTATTTCATTGACGCCGCGCACGCCGCCGGGCTGAACGTCATCCTCGACTGGGTGCCGGGCCATTTCCCGTCGGATGACTTTGCGCTGGCAGAGTTTGACGGCACGAAGCTGTACGAGCACAGCGACCCGCGCGAAGGCTATCACCAGGACTGGAATACGCTGATCTACAACTACGGTCGCCGTGAAGTCGCAAACTACCTGGTCGGGAATGCCCTGTACTGGATCGAGCGGTTTGGTATTGATGCCCTGCGCGTCGATGCGGTGGCGTCGATGATCTACCGGGACTACAGCCGCAAAGAGGGCGAGTGGATCCCAAACGAGTTTGGCGGCCGTGAAAACCTGGAAGCGATTGAATTCCTGCGCAATACCAACCGCATTATCGGCGAGCAGGTGGACGGTGCCGTGACCATGGCGGAAGAGTCGACCGACTTTGCGGGCGTCTCCCGTCCGCCGTCATTAGGCGGCCTGGGGTTCTGGTATAAGTGGAACCTGGGCTGGATGCACGACACGCTCGACTACATGAAGCTGGATCCGGTCCACCGTAAGTACCATCACGACAAGCTGACGTTCGGGATGCTCTACAACTACACCGAAAACTTCATGCTGCCGCTGTCGCACGATGAAGTGGTGCACGGCAAAAAATCCATTCTCGACCGCATGCCGGGCGACGCGTGGCAGAAGTTTGCCAACCTGCGCGCCTACTACGGCTGGATGTTTGCCTTCCCGGGCAAGAAACTGCTGTTTATGGGCAATGAGTTCGCTCAGGGTCGCGAGTGGAACCACGACGCCAGCCTCGACTGGCATCTGCTCGAAGGCGGTGACAACTGGCACCACGGGGTGCAGCGCCTGGTGCGCGACCTGAACCTGACCTACCGCCACCACAAAGCGCTGCACGAGCTCGACTTCGATCCGTACGGCTTTGAGTGGCTGGTGGTGGACGACCACGAGCGCTCGGTGTTTGTCTTTGTGCGTCGTGACAAAGCGGGTAACGAGATCGTCGTCGCCAGCAACTTCACGCCGGTGCCGCGCGAACACTACCGCTTCGGCATTAACCAGCCGGGCAAATGGCGCGAGATCCTGAATACCGACTCAATGCACTACCACGGCAGTAACGCCGGTAACGGCGGGCTGGTACAGAGCGACGCCATCGAAAGCCACGGACGACCCAACTCCCTGAGCCTGACGCTGCCGCCGCTTGGCACCATCTGGCTGATGCGGGAGGGCGAATGACGCAGCTTACGGCAGGTAAACCCGAACCGCTCGGCGCGCGTTTTGACGGAAAGGGGGTCAATTTCACCCTCTTTTCCGCTCACGCTGAGCGGGTAGAACTGTGCGTGTTTGATGGGGAAGGTAACGAGCACCGTTACGATTTACCTGAGCGCACGGGGGATACCTGGCACGGCTACCTGGCCGGAGGACGGCCAGGCATGCACTACGGCTTTCGTGTACACGGTCCGTGGGATCCGGCGCAGGGCCACTGGTTTAACCCGGCGAAGCTGTTGATCGACCCGTGCGCGCACCGCGTGGACGGTGAATTTAAAGATGACCCGCTCTTCCACGTGGGCTACGGCGAGCCCGACCACCGCGACAGCGCGCCCGTCGCGCCAAAAAGCGTGGTGGTGAACGATCTTTATGACTGGGAAGACGATGCCCCGCCGCAGACGCCGTGGGGCAATACCGTCATTTATGAAGCCCACGTCAAAGGGCTGACCTACCTGCACCCGTCAATCCCCAAAGAGATGCGCGGCACCTATAAGGCGCTCGGGCATCCCACCATGATCGCCTACCTGAAACACCTCGGCATCACCGCGCTGGAACTGCTGCCCGTCGCCCATTTTGCCAGCGAGCCGCGCCTGCAGCGGCTGGGGCTAAGCAACTACTGGGGCTACAACCCGCTGGCGATGTTCGCGCTTGAGCCACGCTATGCCGCCCATCCGGAAAAGGCGCGGGACGAGTTTCGCGATGCGGTGAAGGCGCTTCATACGGCGGGCATTGAGGTCATTCTGGACGTCGTGCTGAACCACAGTGCCGAAAGCGATCTCGACGGTCCGACGCTCTCCATGCGCGGAATTGATAACCGTAGCTATTATTGGATCAGGCAGGATGGCGATTATGAGAACTGGACCGGCTGCGGTAACACGCTCAACCTCAGCCATCCGGCGGTCACGCATTTTGCTTATGAATGCCTGAAATACTGGGTAGAAACGTTCCACGTCGACGGTTTTCGTTTTGACCTGGCGCCCGTGATGGGCCGCACGCCGGCGTTCAGCCAGCAGGCGCCGCTGTTTGAGGCGATAAAAAACTGTCCGGTGCTCTCGCAGGTGAAGCTCATTGCCGAGCCGTGGGACATCGGGGAAGGCGGTTATCAGGTCGGGAATTTCCCGCCGCTGTTTGCCGAGTGGAACGATCACTACCGCGATGCCGCGCGCCGCTTCTGGCTGGAACGGAATTTGTCGCTGGGGGAGTTCGCCGGACGCTTTGCCGCTTCAAGCGATCTCTTTAAGCGCGACGGCAAACGCCCGTCGGCTACCGTCAATCTGTTGACGGCGCACGACGGTTTTACGCTCAGGGACTGCGTTTGTTTCAATCAGAAACACAATGAGGCAAACGGCGAAGAGAATCGCGATGGCACTAACAATAACCATAGCTTTAATCATGGTATAGAAGGGTTAGGCGGAAGCCTTGACGTTATCGAGCGGCGACGCGCCAGCGTACATGCGCTGCTGACAACGCTTTTATTGTCGCAGGGCACGCCGATGCTGCTGGCAGGCGATGAGCACGGCCACAGCCAGCACGGTAACAACAATGCGTATTGCCAGGACAACACGTTAACCTGGCTCGACTGGGGTGAAGCCAACAGCGGGCTGATTCATTTTACCGCTGCGCTGATCCATCTTCGCCAGCAGATCCCCGCGCTGACCGCCGACCGCTGGTGGGAAGAGGGTGACGGCAACGTTCGCTGGTTGAATCAAGACGCGCAACCGTTAAGCGCGCAAGAGTGGCAACACGGCGTACCACGCCTGCAAATCCTGCTCTCGGATAAATGGCTGGTCACGCTGAACGCGACGGATGACGTCGCAGAGATTGTTTTACCTGAAGGGGAATGGCGAGCTGTTCCCCCCTTTGCCGGAGCGGATAATCCGGTAGTAATGGCTGTCTGGCACGGGCCTGCGCACGGAGTGTGCGTATTCCAAAGATGATAAAAAAGGAGTTAGTCATGGTTAGATTAGAGAAGAACGATCCCTTAATGTTGGCACGCCAGCTACCATTAAAAACGGTTGCCCTGATACTTGCGGGTGGGCGTGGTACCCGTCTGAAAGATTTGACCATCAAGCGCGCCAAACCGGCTGTTCACTTTGGTGGTAAGTTCCGCATCATCGACTTTGCGCTCTCCAACTGCCTGAATTCGGGCATTCGCCGTATTGGCGTCATAACGCAGTATCAGTCGCACACGCTGGTTCAGCATATCCAGCGCGGCTGGTCATTCTTCAGCGAAGAGATGAACGAGTTTGTCGATCTCCTTCCCGCTCAGCAGCGCGTCCACGGCGAGAACTGGTACCGCGGGACGGCGGATGCGGTGACGCAGAACCTCGACATCATTCGTCGCTACAGCGCGGAATACATCGTGATCCTCGCCGGGGACCACATCTACAAGCAAGATTACTCCCACATGCTCATCGACCACGTCGAAAAAGGGGCGCGCTGCACCGTGGCGTGTCTGCCCGTGCCCGTTGCTGAAGCGACGGCGTTTGGCGTGATGCACGTGGATGCCGACGACAAAATTATCGACTTTGTTGAAAAACCGGCGAACCCGCCAACCATGCCGGGCGATGACACCAAATCACTCGCCAGCATGGGGATCTATGTCTTTGATGCAGATTATCTTTATGAGCTGCTGGAAGAAGACGACAAAGACGAAAACTCCAGCCACGACTTCGGTAAAGACATCATTCCGAAAATCACGAAAGCTGGCATGGCGTATGCACATCCTTTCCCGCTGTCCTGCGTGCAGTCCGACCCGAATGCGGAACCCTACTGGCGCGATGTGGGAACCCTGGAAGCGTACTGGAAAGCGAACCTCGACCTGGCGTCGGTCACGCCTGAGCTGGATATGTACGACCAGAACTGGCCGATTCGTACCCATATGGAATCGCTGCCGCCGGCGAAATTCGTGCAGGACCGCTCCGGCAGCCACGGTATGACGCTGAACTCGCTGGTGTCCGGCGGGTGCATTATTTCAGGCTCGGTGGTGGTGCAGTCGGTGCTGTTCCCCCGCGTGCGGATAAATTCATTCTGTAATATCGATTCGGCAGTCTTACTGCCTGATGTCTGGGTAGGGCGCTCGTGTCGTCTGCGTCGCTGCGTTATCGATCGTGCCTGCGTCATTCCCGAAGGGATGGTGATTGGTGAAAACGCGGAAGAAGACGCACGTCGTTTCTATCGTTCGGAAGAGGGGATCGTGTTAGTCACACGGGAAATGTTGCGGAAGCTGCAGATCAAACAGGAGCGATGATGCAGGTTTTACACGTATGTTCTGAGATGTTCCCGTTGTTAAAAACGGGCGGTCTGGCAGATGTTCTGGGCGCATTACCGGCGGCGCAAATCGCCGGAGGCGTGGATACCCGAGTCCTGCTGCCCGCCTTTCCGGATATCCGGCGCGGTATACCTGATGCAAAAGTGGTGACCCGCCGTGAGACCTTCGCCGGACGCATCACCCTGCTGTTTGGACATTACAATGGCGTAGGGATTTACCTGATCGACGCGCCGCACTTATACGATCGACCGGGCAGCCCGTATCACGATACGAACCTGTTCGCCTACACCGACAACGTGCTGCGCTTTGCGCTGCTCGGCTGGGTCGGCGCAGAAATGGCTACGGGGCTCGATCCGTTCTGGCGCCCGGATGTGGTGCACGCGCACGACTGGCACGCCGGGCTTGCCCCGGCGTATCTCGCGGCGCGCGGCCATCCGGCCAAATCGGTCTTTACCGTGCATAACCTGGCGTATCAGGGGATGTACTACGCCCATCACATGAGTGAAATCGATCTGCCATTATCGTTCTATAACATGCACGGACTGGAGTTTAACGGGCAGATCTCGTTCCTGAAAGCCGGGCTGTACTACGCCGATCACATCACGGCGGTGAGCCCAACCTACGCGCGTGAGATCACCCAGCCGGAGTTTGGCTACGGTCTGGAAGGGTTGCTGCAGCAGCGCCATCGCGAAGGCCGCCTGTCGGGCATTCTGAACGGCGTGGATGAACAGATCTGGAGCCCGGAAACCGATCTCCTGCTGGCGGCGCGCTATGGCCGTGATTCCGTGGAAGACAAAGCGGAAAACAAACGCCAGCTGCAGATTGCGATGGGCCTGAAGGTTAACGACAAGGTGCCGCTGTTCGCGGTGGTGAGCCGCCTGACCAGCCAGAAAGGGCTGGATCTGGTGCTGGAGGCGCTGCCCGGTTTACTGGAGCAGGGCGGGCAGCTGGCGCTGCTCGGCGCGGGCGACCCGGTGCTGCAGGAAGGTTTCCTTGCCGCCGCGGCGGAACATCCGGGGCAGGTGGGCGTGCAGATTGGCTACCACGAAGCGTTCTCGCACCGCATCATGGGCGGCGCGGACGTCATCCTGGTGCCGAGCCGTTTCGAACCCTGCGGCCTGACGCAGCTTTACGGCCTGAAATACGGCACGCTGCCGCTGGTACGCCGCACGGGCGGGCTGGCGGATACCGTATCCGATAGCTCTCTGGAAAACCTGGCGGACGGTATCGCCAGCGGGTTTGTCTTTGAGGACAGTAATGCCTGGTCGCTGCTTCGGGCGATTCGGCGTGCTTTCGTCTTGTGGTCCCGTCCATCGCTCTGGCGTTACGTTCAGCGTCAGGCGATGTCCATGGACTTTAGCTGGCATGTCGCGGCGCAGTCATACCGCGATCTCTATCAACGCTTGATGTAACGAGGCGAAGTTACTGATATGAACGCTCCATTTAGCTACTCTTCACCCACGCTCAGCGTTGAGGCGTTAAAGCACTCCATCGCCTACAAGCTGATGTTCACCATCGGGAAAGATCCGGTTATTGCCAACAAGCACGAGTGGCTGAACGCCACCCTGTTTGCGGTGCGTGACCGTTTAGTGGAACGCTGGCTGCGCTCAAACCGCGCCCAGCTCTCGCAGGAAACGCGTCAGGTTTACTACCTGTCGATGGAATTTTTGATTGGCCGCACGCTGTCCAACGCGCTGTTGTCGCTCGGCATTTATGACGACGTCAAAACCGCCCTGGAAAAGATGGGGCTAGATTTAGAAGAACTGATCGACGAAGAGAACGACCCGGGCCTCGGCAACGGCGGTCTGGGGCGTCTCGCCGCCTGCTTCCTCGACTCGCTGGCGACGCTGGCGCTGCCGGGCCGCGGCTACGGTATTCGCTACGACTACGGTATGTTCAAACAGAACATCGTCGACGGGCGCCAGAAAGAGTCGCCGGACTACTGGCTGGAGTACGGCAACCCGTGGGAGTTCAAGCGCCACAATACGCGCTACAAGGTGCGCTTTGGCGGGCGTATCCAGCAGGAAGGCAAAAAATCCCGCTGGGTAGAAACGGAAGAGATCCTGGCCGTGGCCTACGACCAGATTATCCCCGGCTATGACACCGATGCCACCAACACGCTGCGCCTGTGGAGCGCCCAGGCCAGTAGCGAAATTAACCTCGGTAAATTCAACCAGGGTGACTACTTTGCGGCGGTGGAAGATAAAAACCACTCTGAGAACGTGTCCCGCGTGCTGTACCCGGACGACTCGACCTACTCCGGCCGCGAGCTGCGCCTGCGTCAGGAGTATTTCCTCGTCTCCTCGACGATTCAGGATATCCTCAGCCGCCACCATCAGCTGCACAAAACCTACGCCAACCTGGCGGAGAAAACCGCGATTCACCTCAACGACACCCACCCGGTGCTTTCCATTCCGGAGCTGATGCGCCTGCTGATCGACGAGCATAAGTTCAGCTGGGATGACGCGTTTGAAGTGACCTGTCAGGTGTTCTCCTACACCAACCACACGCTGATGAGTGAAGCGCTAGAAACGTGGCCGGTGGACATGCTCGGCAAAATCCTGCCGCGCCATCTGCAGATTATCTTTGAGATTAACGACTACTTCCTCAAGACGCTGCAGGAGCAGTACCCGAACGATACCGGGCTGCTGAGCCGCGCGTCCATCATTGATGAATCAAACGGTCGCCGCGTGCGCATGGCCTGGCTGGCGGTCGTCATCAGCCACAAGGTCAACGGCGTGTCCGAGCTCCACTCGAACCTGATGGTGCAGTCGCTGTTTGCGGACTTCGCGAAGATCTTCCCTACGCGGTTCTGCAACGTGACCAACGGCGTTACGCCGCGCCGCTGGCTGGCGCTGGCCAACCAGCCGCTCTCTGAGGTGCTGGACGAGAATATCGGCCGTACCTGGCGGACCGATTTGAGCCAGCTGAGCGAGCTGGAACAGCATATTGATTTCCCGACGGTGAACAAAGCCGTGCGCGAAGCCAAGCTGCTGAACAAAAAGCGTCTGGCGGTCTGGCTGGCGATGCATCTCAACGTGGTGGCAAACCCGAAAGCGCTGTTCGACGTTCAGATCAAACGCATCCACGAATACAAGCGTCAGCTGATGAACGTGCTGCACGTGATCACCCATTACAACCGTATCAAGGCCGATCCAACGGCCGAATGGGTACCGCGCGTGAAGATCTTTGCCGGTAAGGCGGCCTCTGCCTACTACATGGCGAAGCACATCATTCATCTCATCAACGATGTGGCGAAGGTGGTTAACCAGGATCCGGATATTGGCGACAAGCTGAAGGTAGTATTCATTCCGAACTACAGCGTAAGCCTGGCACAGCTGATCATCCCGGCGGCGGATCTCTCTGAGCAGATTTCTACGGCGGGTACGGAAGCATCCGGCACCAGTAACATGAAGTTTGCCCTTAACGGCGCGCTGACCATTGGTACGCTTGACGGGGCGAATGTCGAGATGCTGGAGCACGTGGGCGAAGAAAATATCTTTATCTTCGGTAACACGACGGAAGAGGTGGAGGCGCTGCGCAGGAAAGGCTACTCGCCACGTCAATATTACGAAGAGGATGAAGAGTTACGCCAGGTGCTGACGCAGATCGCGACTGGCGTGTTTAGCCCGGATGAACCAAGCCGCTATCGCGATCTGGTGGATTCGCTGATTAACTTTGGCGATCACTACCAGGTGCTGGCGGATTATCGCAGCTACGTGGACTGTCAGGATAAGGTGGACGAACTGTATCGTCAGCAGGAGAAGTGGACCAGCGCCGCGATGTATAACATCGCCAATATGGGCTATTTCTCGTCTGACAGGACCATTAAGGAGTATGCCGAGACGATCTGGCATATTGACCCGGTGAGGTTGTAAAAACATTGCCCGGTGGCGCTGCGCTTACCGGGCCTACGGGATTGAGTAGGCCGGGTAAGGCGGAGCCGCCACCCGGCTTTTTACATCACGACGCCAGCGACAGCTCACGCTTTCCCGCATTTTGCAGTAACCACTGCGCCACGCGAGACTGCTGCTCGGCGTTGAGCCACATCCCTTCTTTGGTACGACGCCAGATAGCATCATCCAGACGACGAACCCACTCGTGCTCAACCAGGTAGCGCAGCTCGGCTTCGTATAGCTCGTGGCCAAAATGCTCGCCCAGATCCGCAATGTCCTTCGCATCGCCCAGGAACAGCTCGGTATTGCTGCCGTAGGTGCGGGCATAGTGGCGCGCCATTCCTTCGGTGATGAACGGGAAGCGACGGCGCAGCTTCGCGGCGTAATCATCGCGGTTATCGCCGATATCGCCGCCGGGCAGTACCGCGCCTTTGGTCCATGCCGGGCCAATGCCTTTGTAGTACGGCGCCAGTTTTTCCAGCGCGTGCTCGGCCAGCTTGCGGTAGGTGGTCAGCTTGCCGCCAAACACGGAAAGCAGCGGCGCCTGACCGTCAACGTCGTGAATATCGAGCGTATAGTCGCGGGTAATCGCCTGCGGCGAATCAGACTCGTCATCGCACAGCGGACGCACGCCGGAGTAGGTCCAGACCACGTCATCGCGTGACAGCTGTTTCTTAAAGTGTGCGTTATACACTTTGAGCAGGTAGTTCACTTCGCTCTCGTCGATCTCGACGTTCTTCGGATCGCCTTTGTACTCCACGTCGGTGGTACCGATAATCGAGAATTCGTCCATCCACGGGATCACAAACACGATGCGCTTGTCTTCGTTCTGCAGAATGTAGGCCTGCTTCTGCGTATGCACGCGCGGCACCACAATGTGGCTGCCCTTGATCAGGCGAATGCCGTACGGCGAAGGCAGATGCATGCCGTCGTCGAAGAACTGCTTAACCCACGGGCCGGTGGCGTTCACCAGGCCGCGCGCTTTCCAGCTGAATTTCTCGCCGGTATCGATGTCTTCCGCTTCCACAATCCACAGGCCGTTTTCACGACGGGCAGCGGTCGCGCGGGTACGGGTTTTAACCTCGCCACCTTTCTTCTCGACCATCTGGGCATTCGCCAGCACCAGACGCGCATCGTCCACCCAGCAGTCGGAATATTCGAAACCGCGCACGATTTCAGGCTTAAGGACCGATTCTGAGCCAAAACGCAAACCTTTCGAACCCGGGAGGCTGGTGCGTTTACCCAGATGATCGTACATAAACAGACCAATTCGGATCATCCACGCCGGACGCAGATGCGGGCGATGGGGCAGGCGAAAGCGCATCGGAATAGCCAGATGCGGCGCCATTTTCAGCAGCACTTCACGTTCGGCCAGCGCTTCACTGACCAGGCGGAATTCGTAGTGTTCCAGGTAGCGCAGGCCACCGTGAATCAGTTTGGAGCTGGCGGACGACGTCGCGCAGGCGAGATCGTTAGCTTCCAGCATCAGTACGGATAAACCGCGTCCTGCGGCATCGACCGCAATACCGGCACCGTTGATGCCACCGCCTATCACAATCAGATCTTTGGTTTCCATAACACCCTCATGCACTTTCGTTAAAGCTCAGAAATGTTCGATATCGCTCATAATAGCAAAGGAACGCGCTTTTGGTAACATCAAAAAAACAATTTAGAGTGATATGGATAACATAATGGCGTTTACCCGCCGCCAGGACGTACACTACGGGGTAAAATCTTGTCGTTGACCACTGTAAAGAGAACACCATGGATCAGTTTGAATGTATTAACGTAGAAGAAGCCCACCAGAAGATGCACCAGGGAAAAGCGGTGCTGGTGGACATCCGCGATCCGCAGAGTTTTGCGATGGGCCACACGCCGGGCGCGTTCCATCTCACCAACGACACGCTGGGCGCGTTTATGCGCGATAACGACTTCGAGACGCCTGTCATGGTCATGTGCTACCACGGCAACAGCAGCAAAGGTGCGGCGCAGTATCTGCTTCAGCAGGGCTACGACGCGGTGTACAGCGTCGACGGCGGCTTTGATGCCTGGCATCGTCATTTCCCGGCAGAAGTGGAATACGCTTTTGAGCGCTGATCCCGCTATACTGTCCCCTTTTGTGTGGAAATAAGCGACCGCTGCCCATGTTGATGATCACCTCTTTTACCAACCCGCGCGTCGCCCAGGCGTTTGTCGACTATATGGCGACGCAGGGCGTTATTCTGACCATTCAGCAACATAACCAGACCGACGTCTGGCTGGCCGACGAGAGCCAGGCCGCGCGCGTAAACGAAGAGCTGGCGCGTTTTCTTGAGAACCCCGGCGACCCGCGCTATCTGGCGGCCAGCTGGCAGTCCGGGCAGACCGGCAGCGGATTGCACTACAGCCGTTTTCCCTTCCTTGCCACCATCCGCGAGCGCGCAGGCCCGTTTACGCTGCTGCTGATGGCGGCCTGCATTATCGTCTTCATTATTATGAACGTGGTGGGCGACCAGAGCGTGATGATTGCTCTGGCCTGGCCCTATGACTCGTCTCTTGAGTTTGACGTCTGGCGCTACTTTAGCCACGCGCTGATGCACTTCTCGGTGATGCATATCCTCTTTAACCTGCTCTGGTGGTGGTATCTCGGCGGTGCCGTTGAAAAGCGTCTGGGCAGCGGCAAGCTGATCGTTATCACCCTTATCAGCGCCCTGCTGAGCGGCTATGTGCAGCACAAGTTCAGCGGACCGTGGTTCGGCGGGCTGTCGGGCGTCGTGTATGCCCTGATGGGCTATGTCTGGCTTCGCGGGGAGCGCGATCCGGAAAGCGGCATCTATCTGCAACGCGGATTAATAACCTTTGCGTTAATATGGCTAATTGCCGGATGGTTTGATCTGTTTGGTATGTCTATCGCCAACGGTGCACACGTCGCCGGGCTGGCCGTGGGGCTGGCGATGGCGTTTGCCGACACGCTCCATGCGCGAAAACGAACATAATTCTCAGGGATAATTGATGAAACAAACACAACGTCATGACGCTATTATCGAACTGGTAAAAAAACAGGGATACGTCAGCACCGAAGAGCTGGTGGAGCAGTTTGCCGTCAGCCCACAAACCATCCGTCGTGACCTGAACGACCTGGCCGATCAGAACCGCATTCTTCGCCACCACGGCGGGGCGGCGCTGCCGTCCAGTTCGGTCAACACCTCCTGGCACGACCGTAAAGCCACGCAGACGACAGAGAAAGAGCGCATTGCCCGCAAGGTCGCCAGCCAGATCCCGAACGGGGCGACGCTGTTTATTGATATCGGCACCACGCCGGAAGCGGTGGCCCATGCGCTGCTGGATCACGAGAACCTGCGCGTGGTCACCAATAACCTGAACGTGGCCAATACCCTGATGCAGAAAGACGATTTCCGCATCATCCTCGCGGGCGGCGAACTGCGCAGCCGCGACGGCGGGATTATCGGCGAAGCGACCCTCGATTTCATCTCTCAGTTCCGCCTCGACTTCGGCATTCTGGGGATCAGCGGCATCGACAGCGACGGCTCGCTGCTGGAGTTCGATTATCACGAGGTGCGCACCAAGCGCGCGATTATTGAAAACTCACGCCACGTGATGCTGGTGGTGGATCATTCCAAGTTTGGCCGTAACGCGATGGTGAACATGGGCAGCATCAGCATGGTGGATGCGGTCTATACCGACGTGATGCCGCCGGCGGGCGTGATGCAGGTGATTAAAGATAATAATTTGCAGTTAGAGTTGTGTTGAAAAGCCGTTCTCCCTCTCCCTGTGGGAGAGGGCCGGGGTGAGGGCATCAGGCCGCACAAAACCTAAACCCCATACCCCATCATCTTCAACAATTGCTGCGCATGCTGCACCGCATCCTGTCGATGCGCCACACCCAGCTTCTGATACAGATTGCGGATATGCGTTTTGATGGTGGTCGCCGCCACCGCCAGCTCGCCGGCAATCTGCTCGTTGCTGTAGCCTGAATAGATCAGCCCCAGAACCTGCCATTCGCGCTGGGTGAGCGGGCTGGTGCGAATAAGCTCCGGCACTTCCGGGTGGTTCAGCAGACGTTCAACGAAGTTCTCATCAAAGTGCGCGAACTTGTGCCGATGATGCTGGTTAATCTCGCGCAGAATGCGCTGGGCGCGATGCTGGTCCAGCTCCGGCAGTGTATTGAGCTGAATAAGCTGACGCAGCTGCTGCGCCATCACTTCACCTTCAATCACAAAGTGGCTGATAAACCCGGTGCGGTTAGCCAGCTGCAGCGCTTCCAGCAGCACGCGCTGGGCATCGTTTTTACGACCCGCCTGCCAGTAGAGCTGGTTCAGCAGCAGCAGGTTGCGGTTCAGGTCGCTCATCAGACGCAGGCTGCGCGCATTCTCGTTCAGCTCTTCCAGCACAATCTCTGCGGGCTCAAGTTCACCGAGCAGGATCTGCGCGCGGGCAATGTTGCGCCACTGGCTCTGCAGGAAGTGGTTGTTAGCAAATTCCGGTTTTGGCGTTTGACGCAGCCAGTTGGCGGCGGATTTTTTATCGCCGGTCATCTGCCAGTAAATCACCCGGACCTTATCGGCGTTAGAGACCCAGTCGCTATGATATTGACCGTTACCGAGCAGGTTCTCCAGGCGGTTAAGATGGTTGCGGGCGTTATCGAGATCGCCGCGCGCCAGCGAGCACTGCACCAGCAGCGCCAGACACTGCAGCTGCTGCTGAGGCTGGAAGCTGGAAAGGACATCCACACCCTGGCGGGCGCAGCTTTCGGCCTCGTCCAGACGCGACCACGCCCACAGCAGCTGAGCGCGAATACGCAACAGGAACTCGTGCATCGGCAGCTGTTCCAGATGCTGTTCACGAATCAGCTGGAACGCTTTTTCCTGGTTTTCCCAGGCGGCCTGCAGGAACCCCTGCGCAAATAAAATCTCGCTCTGTTGGATCAGGCTCCACAGCGCGTAATGCCAGACATCGTGCCGACGCGCCATCTGTTCGGTTTGCTGCATCAGTGAAAGCGAACGCGTGAGGTCGCCTTTGCAGTGCAGCACTTCGCCGTGTACCGAGGTCGCCACGATGCGGCTGTAGAAGTTAGCCAGCGGCAGTTCATCCAGCGCGACCATCGCCAGCCGTTCAGCTTCCTCCGGGTCGCCGTCGTTAATGGCCACCTGAGCGCGCAGCGCGTTGAACTCGCCGTGCAGGGTGGTATCCATTTCGCTTTCCATCTCCTGCTCGGCGCGCGCCAGCAGGGTGTTAACTTCGCTATAGCGATGCTGACTCTGCATCAGCCAGGCCTGCAGCAGCACCAGACGCGGGTTCTCCAGCAGGCTTTCCCACGGCAGGGCTTTGAGAGACTCTTCCAGCAGCGTCAGTTCGCTGTGGTTAAACAGGCCCCACGCATGGTTGAGGAGGATATCGCGCAGCATGCTGGCATCACCGGCGGCCAGCGCGTGATGGATGGCCTCGCTCGGGAAGCCCTGTGCCATCCAGCTTTCGGCAGCGGCTCGGTGGATCTCCGGAAGTTCAACCGCCAGTTCCCACTGGCAGCGCTGGCGCAGGAAGCTGCCAAACAGCGGGTGATAGCTAAACCACTCGCCCGGATCGTCCATGCGCGTCAGGAAAAGGCCCTGACGTTCAATCTCTTCGAGCTGTAGCTGACCGTTTTCACAACCGGTGACGCGCACGATGAGCGCATCGTTCATGGAACGCAGCAGAGAGCTTTTCAGCAGGAAATTACGCGTCGAAGGATCGACGCTGTCCAGCACCTCATCCACGAGGTAGTCAGAAAGGTGGCTGGCGTTGATGCCCGCCAGACGCCGCGCGGACTGATGCGCCGGACTGTTGTTTTGCCGGGCAGAGAGCGCGATAAGCTGCAGCGCCGTGGCCCAGCCGGCAACGTCATCGCACAGGCGGCTGCTTTCGGCGGCTTCAATGGGCGATGTCAGGCGGCAGTCAAAGAACTGTTTCGCTTCCTGGTGGGTAAAGGCCAGCTGCTGGCTGCCCACTTCCAGAAGCTGATCGCGCACGCGCAGGTTGGCAATGCCCAGCTGAGGCAGGTTGCGTGACAGCACGACTAAGGTCAGGTTTTCCGGCTGATGGCGCAGGAAGAAACGCATCGATTCATGAATCACTGGGTTAGTGATGAGATGGTAATCATCAATCACCACGTAAAGCGGGCGATGCCATTCGGCCAGTTCGATAAACAGCTGAGAGAAAAGGGAGGACAGGCTGGCGTACTGGCGCTTTTGCACCATCACCTCACTGGCGACGCAGTGTCCATGGGTGGCTTGCTGTATGGCGGCAATCAGATAGCTGGCAAAACGCTCTTGCTGGTTATCGCCCTCGTCGAGGGAGTACCAGCCAAGATCGCTCTTACCCGCGGCCCATTGCGAAATGAGCGTTGTTTTTCCATAGCCTGCAGGGCTCGTAACCAGCGCCAGTCGGAAATTATGCGCGCCGGAAAGTTTAGCCAACAGACGCTCGCGGACCACTGTATGGTCAAGACGAACCGGGCGACTTAATTTAGACGGGATCAACATAGGTTTCACTTCACTGTGGGGAACGAGAGATTTTATTTTTTTTGCGCTTCGTAATTAATAGGATATAAGGTCGAACAGAAAGAGAACTATTGCAAGTTATGTCTGGGTTTTGTGGTTCTGAATTTGCACTCTGTCACAAAACATTCAGACAAATGTTGGAACTTTCTCGAAAGGGGCTTAACGCCGCGTCACTGCTGGCTTGTCTGTAAACATTACCGCTGCGCTGAAACTGGTTTCAGAAAGGTATAGTGACGTCAAATTTAATAAAGTCCGGGTAAAGTTGAGTGAGAGTAATAGTCTCCTGAGAGGTGACCCGATGGCTAAATTATTATTCTACGTAAGTAATTATTTCCGAGCGGATTAATTTCACCCGAAACTGCATTTCATTTCTTTGACATTCTCCCCTGTTACTTTTTTATCTTCAGGGCACACTCGAACTATGCTCTGAGAGTGGCCTCGATCACACTTTTCTGCTCATCCCCGCTACTCCTCCCTGTCTAATCCCCCACAGGAGGAGGAAGAGGTGAAATGAGCCAGGCACACTAGCGCCAACTTGTGTTTTCTTTCTAAAGGATGCCGATCCCCTATGTCACAGCCTACCTTCAACAAAGCTCAATTCCAGGCTGCCCTGACGCGTCAGTGGCAGCGTTTTGGCCTTCATGCTGCAAACGAAATGACGCCTCACCAGTGGTGGCAGGCAGTGAGCGGTGCGCTCGCAGAACAGCTGGATGCTCAACCGGTGGCGAAGCCTGTTAAGGGCCAGCGTCACGTGAACTATATCTCGATGGAATTCCTGATTGGCCGCCTGACCGGCAACAACCTGCTGAACCTCGGCTGGTATCAGGACGTCGGCGATGTGCTGAAAGAACACAACATTAACCTGACCGACCTGCTGGAGGAAGAGATTGACCCGGCGCTGGGCAACGGCGGTCTGGGTCGTCTGGCGGCCTGTTTCCTGGACTCTATGGCGACCGTCGGCCAGTCGGCGATCGGCTATGGTCTGAACTATCAGTACGGCCTGTTCCGTCAGTCGTTTGCCGATGGCCATCAGATGGAAGCGCCGGACGACTGGCATCGCAATACCTATCCGTGGTTCCGCCACAACACGCAGCTGGATGTGCAGGTCGGCATTGGCGGGAAAGTCACAAAGCAGGGGCTCTGGGAACCGGCGTTCACCATTACCGGTGAAGCCTGGGATCTGCCGGTGCTTGGCTACCGTAACGGCGTGGCGCAGCCGCTGCGTCTGTGGCAGGCGAAGCACGCGCATCCGTTTAACCTGACCAAATTCAACGACGGCGATTTCCTGCGCGCCGAGCAGCAGGGCATCGACGCCGAGAAGCTGACCAAAGTGCTCTACCCGAACGACAACCACCTGGCGGGTAAAAAGCTGCGCCTGATGCAGCAGTACTTCCAGTGTGCCTGCTCCGTGGCGGACATCCTGCGTCGCCATCACCTGGCGGGCCGCAAGCTGGCGCAGCTGCCGGACTTCGAAGTGATTCAGCTCAACGACACGCACCCGACGATTGCCATCCCGGAACTGCTGCGCGTGCTGATCGACGAGCATCAGCTGAGCTGGGACGACGCCTGGGCCATCACCAGCCGTACCTTTGCCTACACCAACCACACCCTGATGCCAGAAGCGCTCGAGTGCTGGGATGAGAAGCTGGTGAAAACGCTGCTGCCGCGCCACATGCAGATCATCAACAAGATTAACGACCAGTTTAAAACCCTGGTGGATAAAACCTGGCCGGGCAACAAAGCGGTCTGGGCGAAGCTGGCGGTGGTTCACGACAAGCAGGTGCGCATGGCGAACATGTGCGTAGTCAGCGGCTTTGCGGTAAACGGCGTGGCGGCGCTGCACTCGGATCTGGTAGTCAAAGATCTGTTCCCGGAATACCACCAGCTGTGGCCGACCAAATTCCACAACGTGACCAACGGCATCACGCCGCGCCGCTGGATCAAGCAGTGCAACCCGCTGCTGGCAGGGCTGCTGGACAAGACCCTGAAGAAAGAGTGGGCCAACGACCTGGACCAGCTCATCAACCTGGAAAAACAGGCTGACGACGCGAAGTTCCGCGAGCAGTACCGCGCGATCAAGCTGGAGAACAAGGTTCGCCTGGCGGAGTTCGTGAAAGTGCGCACCGGGATTGAGATCAACCCGAATGCCATTTTCGATATCCAGATCAAACGCCTGCACGAGTACAAACGTCAGCACCTCAACCTGCTGCACATTCTGGCGCTGTACAAAGAGATCCGCGAGAACCCGCAGGCCGACCGCGTGCCGCGCGTGTTCCTGTTCGGTGCGAAAGCGGCGCCGGGCTACTACCTGGCGAAAAACATTATCCTCGCCATCAATAAAGTGGCGGCGGCGATCAACAGCGATCCGAAGGTGGGCGACAAGCTGAAGGTAGTGTTCCTGCCGGACTACTGCGTCTCGGCGGCTGAAATGCTGATCCCGGCGGCGGATATCTCCGAGCAGATCTCGACCGCAGGGAAAGAGGCGTCCGGTACCGGCAACATGAAGCTGGCGCTGAACGGCGCGCTGACCGTCGGTACGCTCGACGGTGCCAACGTCGAAATCGCCGAGAAGGTCGGTGAAGAGAATATCTTCATCTTCGGCCATACCGTGGAAGAGGTGAAAGCCATCAAGGCCAAAGGCTACGACCCGGTGAAATGGCGTAAGAAAGACAAAGTGCTGGACGCGGTGCTGAAAGAGCTGGAAAGCGGTAAATACAGCGACGGCGACAAGCACGCGTTTGACCAGATGCTGCACAGCATGGACAAACACGGCGGTGACCCGTATCTGGTGATGGCGGACTTCACGGCCTACGTTGAAGCGCAAAAGCAGGTCGATGTGCTGTATCGCGACCAGGAAGCGTGGACCCGCGCGTGCATTCTGAACACCGCCCGCTGCGGTATGTTCAGCTCTGACCGTTCAATCCGTGATTATCAGGCCCGTATCTGGCAGGCAAAACGCTAAGGAAGCGCGATGGAGAGTAAACGTCTGGACAGCGCCGCGCAGGCGGCGGGGATCAGCCTCAGTTACATTAATGCTCACGGCAAACCGCAGTCTATTGGCGCCGACACCAAAAGACGTTTGCTGGACGCTATGCACAAAGCCGACGCGAAAGCGTCGGTTGCGCCGGTGCCGAACGTGAAGGTATTCACCGCAGGCAAAAAGATGCCGCTGGCGGTGGAGGGGCGCGGCGAGTTTAGCTGGCTGCTTACCACCGAAGAGGGGCATCAGCACAAAGGCCACGCCACCGGCGGCAAAACGTTAAACCTTCCGGCGAAGCTGCCGGAGGGGTATCACACCCTCACGCTCACCCAGAATGACCTGCGTTTCCATTGCCGGGTGATCGTCGCGCCAAAACGCTGCTACGAGCCGCAGGCGCTGCTCGAAGGCAAAAAGCTGTGGGGCGCCTGCGTGCAGCTCTACACCCTGCGCTCCGACAGCAACTGGGGCATCGGCGATTTTGGCGATCTGAAAAAGATGCTGGCTTCCGTGGGCGAGCGCGGTGGCGCGTTTATCGGCCTCAACCCGATCCACGCGCTCTATCCGGCCAACCCGGAGAGCGCCAGCCCGTACAGCCCGTCGTCCCGTCGCTGGCTGAACGTGATTTATATCGACGTTAACGCGTTAGATGACTTCAAAAACAGCAAAGAGGCGCAGGCGTGGTGGAAACTCAGCACCACGCAGCAGGCCCTGAAGCAGGCGCGCGATGCAGACTGGGTGGACTATTCCACCGTCACGGCGCTGAAAATGGCCGCGCTGCGTCTGGCGTGGAAAGGCTTTTCGCAGCGTGACGACGAGCAGATGGCCGCGTTCCGCCAGTTTGTGATGCAGGAGGGCGAGAGCCTGTACTGGCAGGCGGCGTTTGATGCGCTGCACGCGTATCAGGTGAAAGAGGACGAAATGCGCTGGGGCTGGCCGGTCTGGCCTGACGCGTATCAGTCCGTCGACACGCCTGAAGTGAAAGCGTTCTGTAATAAATATGCCGATGAAGTGGACTTCTACCTGTGGCTGCAGTGGCTGGCGTACAGCCAGTTTGCCGCCTGCTGGCAGGTGAGCCAGGGCTATAAGATGCCGATCGGCCTGTATCGTGACCTGGCCGTGGGCGTGGCGGAAGGCGGCGCGGAAACCTGGTGCGACCGTGAGCTTTACTGCCTGAAAGCCTCCGTCGGTGCACCACCGGATATCCTTGGCCCACTCGGCCAGAACTGGGGACTGCCGCCGATGGATCCGCACGTCATGGCGGCGCGCGCCTACGAGCCGTTTATCGACCTGCTGCGCGCCAACATGCAGAACTGCGGCGCGCTGCGTATCGACCACGTGATGTCCGTGCTGCGCCTGTGGTGGATCCCGTACGGTGAAACCGCCGATCACGGGGCGTACGTGCAGTACCCGGTTGACGATCTGCTGTCGATCCTGGCGCTGGAAAGTAAGCGCCACCAGTGCATGGTGATCGGTGAAGATCTCGGTACCGTGCCGGTGGAAATTGTCAGCAAGCTCCGCGACAGCGGCGTCTACTCCTATAAAGTGCTCTATTTTGAAAACGACCATGAGAAAACCTTCCGCGCGCCGAAAGCGTACCCTGAACAGTCAATGGCAGTCGCGACGACGCATGACCTTCCTACGCTTCGTGGCTATTGGGAAAGCGGCGATCTGACGCTCGGCAAAACGCTGGGTCTGTATCCTGATGAAGAGGTTTTGCGCGGCCTGTATCAGGATCGCGAGCTCTCGAAACAGGGGCTGCTGGATGCGCTGCACAAGCAGGGCTGTCTGCCGAAACGTGCCGGGCATAAGGCGTCGTTGATGTCGATGACCGCTACCCTCAATCGCGGCCTGCAGCGCTATATTGCCGACAGCAACAGCGCGCTGCTGGGCCTGCAGCCGGAAGACTGGATTGATATGGCGGAGCCGGTGAACATCCCGGGCACCAGCTATCAGTACAAGAACTGGCGTCGCAAGCTGTCCACAACGCTTGAGAAGATGTTTGCCGATGACGGGGTGAACAAGCTGATTAAGGATTTGGACAAGCGCAGAAGGGCGGTGGGTAAGAAGCGGTAGTTTCACCCTCACCCTAACCCTCTCCCAGAGGGAGAGGGAATAGAATGTAGGCCGGGTAAGCGTCAGCGCCACCCGGCTTTTTTACATCAGACAACCATATTCAACAGCAGCACCCCGACCAGACCGCACACCGAAATAATGGTTTCCAGCGCGGACCAGGACTTGATGGTTTCACCGATCGTCAAGTTGAAGTACTCCTTGAACAGCCAGAAGCCAGGGTCGTTAACGTGAGAGAAAATCACGCTACCGGAACCGACGGCGATAACCATCAGCTCAGGGCTTACGCCCGTGGTCGCAATCAGCGGGGCAACGATACCGCCAGCGGTGATCGCCGCAACGGTTGCAGAACCCAGGGCAATACGCAGAACCGCAGCAATAGACCAGGCCATCAGGAGCGGCGACACGTTGGTTTCATGCATCATGGCCGCGATGTATTTATCCACGCCGCTGTCGACCAGAACCTGCTTGAACGCACCGCCACCGCCGATGATCAGGAGCATCATGGCAATGATTTTGATGGAAGAGGTCAGCGTGTCGTTGATCTGATCCATTGAACGACCGCGGTTCAGACCGAAGGTGAACATCGCGATCAGCACCGCAATCAGCGTTGCCATTACCGGGTCACCCAGGAATTCCGCAACGGACAGGAACGCGTGACCTTTCGGCAGGATCATCTCCGCCACGGCACGCATCGCCATCAGGATCACCGGGACCAGAGAGGTCCAGACGCTGACGCCAAATCCTGGCATCTCTTCTTCGGTGAAGGTTTTGGCGCTGTACAGACCTTCCGGGATCGGCTTATCAATGCCTTTCAGGAAGCGGGCGTAAACCGGGCCTGCCAGAATCACGGTTGGGATCGCCAGAATCGTACCGAACAGCAGGGTTTTACCCATATCCGCGTGGAAGATGGTCGCGATAGCGGTTGGACCCGGGTGCGGCGGCAGGAAGCCGTGGGTCACGGACAGCGCCGCAGCCATTGGCACACCGACATACAGCAGCGGGATGTTTGCCGCAGCCGCGATGGTGAATACCAGCGGCAGCATCAGCACGAAGCCCACTTCATAGAACAGCGCGAAACCGACGGTAAAACCGGTTAACACCACGGCCCACTGAATGTGCTGTTTACCGAATTTGGCAATCAGGGTGGTGGCAATACGCTGCGCGCCACCGCAGTCTGCCAGCATTTTGCCGAGCATGGCACCGAAGCCCATGATCAGCGCCAGGCTGCCGAGCGTACCGCCGACGCCGGCTTTAATGGAGCTAATAACCTTAACCAGCGGCATCCCTTGCATCAGACCGACTGCAAGTGCCACCAGAACCAGAGCGATAAACCCGTTCAGCTTGAAGCGGATCATCAAGAGCAGTAATAACACAACACCGATAGCAACGATGACTAATGGCATGATTTACCTGGCCTTTGAATTGTTATGGGTAACGTCATTGTTTCAACGACAAATTCCGATTGTCCCAACTGGGAACAGAGTGTTAACGGCACTAATACTGATGCCTTGGAAACCATTAAGTTTAGTCGGCTGTTATGAGTGTGCTTAGTGCCCATGGGAATGATACGGGTAACATTATGTGATTGAGAATCACCCTGGGAGGCTAAATGTGAATTATGAGACGCAGGTCAACATATAGAGGGGGGCGGCGGGAAAACAAAAGCCGGGTGGCGGCTTCGCCTTACCCGGCCTACGATTCGTGCAGACTATTTTTGTAGGCCCGGTAAGCGCAGCGCCACCGGGCAATACGGGCGAACACTGAATTAGTAGTAAGAGTGCTCGCCGCGCTGGTGCTCGGTCAGGTCACGCACGCCTTTCAATTCCGGGAATTCGTTCAGCAACTGCTTCTCGATCCCTTCCTTCAGGGTCACGTCGACCATCGAACAGCCGTTACAGCCGCCGCCGAACTGCAGGATCGCCAGACCGTCTTCCGTGATTTCCATCAGGGTTACACGGCCGCCGTGGCCCGCCAGCTGTGGGTTGATCTGGGATTGCAGCAGATACTCAACGCGCTCCATCAGCGGGGCATCGTCAGACACTTTACGCATTTTCGCGTTCGGCGCTTTCAGGGTCAGCTGAGAACCCAGCTGATCGGTGACGAAGTCGATCTCCGCATCTTCAAGATACGGAGCGCTCAGCTCATCAACGTAGGCGGTGAGCTGTTCAAATTTAAGGGCAGTGTCAGTCGCTTCCACAGCGTCCGGAGGACAATAAGAAACACCACATTCTGCATTCGGAGTGCCTGGATTAATCACAAACACGCGGATCTGCGTCCCTTCTTCCTGATTTGCCAGCAGTTTGGCAAAGTGCGCTTGTGCAGAATCGGAAATACGGATCATAGCTTTGGCCTAATAGTTGACTAAATTACCTGGGTATAATCATACGCCCATTGAAGAAGGGCTACAAGGTACGGCACAGACACCATACCTGAACCGACGCGGCGCCGCTTCGCAAAAGCAGTCGGGAAAGTTCAGCAACGGTACTGCCCGTGGTGACGACATCATCCACAATCGCGATATGGAGGCCGTCGACCGGCAATTCAAGGCGAAAGGCATTTTTGAGGTTTCTTTTGCGCAGCCGGGCGCTGAGCTGATGCTGGATGGCGGTGGCATGAACACGTGTAAGCGCGCTGGCCTCATACCGACAGCCGAGCCACCGCGCGAGGGGACGGCAGATCAGGTCGCTCTGGTTATAGCCGCGCCGCCAGTGCCGACGCCGGTATAGGGGGACATTCACCACCATGTCGATTTTCGCCAGCGCGCGCTGACGCCGTGCCTGCAAAACCGCCAGCAATAGCAGGCGGGCAAGGGGCTGTGCCAGCGAGCTCTGCCCGGAAAACTTCAGCGCGTGAATCAGCCTGCTCAGCGGGGGAACATAATCATCCACCGCCACCAGCGCGCTCCACGGCGGGGATTTTTTCAGGCAGCGGCCACAGGGCAAAGAGGGATTTGTGGCCGGTAAACCACATTGTGGACAGGTCCCGATACGCCATTCCAGCGATCGCGTGCAGACGGAGCAGACGCCCCACCGGCTGAGCGCCAGCGGCATTTGGCATAGCCAGCACAAGCCGGGTACTGTTAGCATGTGCAACCTCCATGTGAAAAAAGAGAACAGTAACTGATGAAGACGCTGTGGTGGCAGACCGTTGGGACAGGAAATTGCCATCTTGTGCTGCTGCACGGATGGGGCCTGAACGCGGAGATATGGCATTGCATACGTGAGGAACTTGCCTCGCATTTCACGCTGCATCTGGTGGATTTACCCGGCTTTGGCCGCAGCCGCGGATATGGCGCGTTATCGCTTGATGAGATGGCGCAGCAGGTTCTGGACGCTGCGCCGCAAAAAGCGGTCTGGCTGGGCTGGAGCCTGGGCGGGCTGGTGGCGAGCCAGATTGCACTGTCGCGGCCTGACCGCGTACAAGCCCTGGTAACGGTGGCGTCGTCGCCCTGTTTTAGCGCGCAGGACGCGTGGCCAGGGATCAAACCTGAAGTGCTGGCGGGTTTCCAGCAGCAGCTGAGCGAAGATTTCCAGCGGACCGTAGAGCGGTTCCTGGCATTGCAGACAATGGGCACTGACACCGCGCGTAAAGATGCCCGAACGCTGAAGCAGACCGTGCTTTCGCTGCCGATGCCGGAGGTCGAGGTGCTTAACGGGGGGCTTGAACTCCTGAAAACGGTTGACCTGCGCGAGCCGCTGGCCGCGCTGACGGTGCCGCACCTGCGTATCTACGGTTACCTCGACGGGATTGTGCCGCGCAAAGTAGTTCCGCTGCTGGATTCGCTCTGGCCGGACAGCGAATCGCAGATTATTGCCAAAGCCGCACATGCCCCGTTTATCTCCCATCCGACGGAGTTTTGTTCAGCGCTCATTGCGTTAAGTCAACGTTTAGACTGATTATTTTCTATCCAGCCTGGAAAAAGTTACACACCGCAACCATACTCCAGATGTCGTTGCGGTTGTTCTGCCTACGATAATCAAAACAACAATCCTATGGAGAGTCAGGCTATGAAACTTGTTACAGGTATTGTCACTTCTCTGGTTATTGGGTCACTGTCATTTGGCGTCTTTGCGGCAAAAGAGCTGGAAAAAGATAAAGTTGCCGGCATGAATCTGACGAAAATTGGTGAGATTTCTACGTCTGACACCACCGCGCCGATGGACGCGAGAAAAGAGCTGTCGAAGAAAGCGGATGAGCTGGGCGGAACGTACTACGTCGTCACCAGCGCTGAAAAGCAGACCAAAAACGTACGCGCAACGGCGGACGTCTATAAGTAATACGATAAAGCCGGGCAGCGATGCCCGGCTTTGTTAACGCAGCGCCCACCACTCCCTGAGGCAGGCCTTTCCTTCCGGACAGTTTTTACAACTGCCGGAGAGACAGCCGTCCGCGTCTTCCTGAATCCGAACGGCTTTCCCCATGGCTTCCAGTCTTTCCAGCATGGCATCGATCATCGGCTGCGGCGTATGCAGGCTGAGGCTCAGCTGTTTCGCCTCCATCCGCCCTTGTAGTGCCAGCAGGTCACGAACCTGAATTAACGATGCCATGGTGTGCTCCTTAGTGGCAGTCGCCCGCCGGGCTGCTGCAGCAGGTCGCGGCGGTTTTACGGTTTGCCAGCAGGTCGATGTCGACGCGGCTGCGTGCCCGCCGCAGAAGACCGAGCACTATCACGTTAAACAGCACAACCGCGAGAATGCAGACCAGGCTGTAGCGCGGATGCTGGCTAAAGTTAACGGTTTGATAAAAGAGCGTCGACAGCGAGTACGCAATGTTTAACCCCCACAGGATGGAGAAGCCCATCCAGCCGCGGCTGGACTCGCGGGCAATCGCCCCCATCACGGAGATGCACGGAATGTAGAGCAGAACAAAGATGAGGTAACTGTAGGCCGCAGACGCGCTGCCAAATTTCTCGCCCATCACGCCCATGGCACCCGTCGCCATTTCGCCGTCGCCTTTGCTCGCCTCAATAGGGTTCGCCAGCACGCTCAGGCTGAACGTGTCTTTCAGGCTCTGCCAGGTCTCCTCTACGGCACCCAGCAGTTCATGACCGAGATGAAACTCTGCCGGATTAAATTCCTGTTCCTGGATGTTCTCAGCGGTGTAAAGCGTGTTGAGGGTGCCGACAACCACCTCTTTCGCCATCGCGCCGGTGAACAGCCCGACGGTTGCCTGCCAGTTATCCTCATGCACGCCAATCGGTTTGAAGACCGGCGTGATGACGCGGCTGACGGAGGCGAGAGCAGAGTCGTTGATGTTATCTGCCGCCTGCCCGCTGAGGGTGAAGCTGTTCAGCGCGCTCAGGAAAATGCTGACGATGACAATGACCTTACCGGCGCGCAGCACAAAGCCTTTCAGGCGCTGCCAGGTCTGGATCGCCAGGCTTTTCAGGTGCGGCACGTGATACACCGGCAGCTCCATCACAAATGGTGATGCTTCACCGCGCATGATGGTGTGCTTCAGCATCAGACCGGTGAGGATCGCCATCACGATGCCCAGCACGTACAGCGAAAAGACCGCCAGCGCGCCCTGTTGACCGAAGAAGGCTGCGGCAAAGACCGCAAAGATTGCCAGGCGGGCACCGCAGGACATAAACGGCGCCATCATGATGGTCATCAGACGTTCACGCGGCGCATCCAGCGTGCGTGCGCCCATCACCGACGGCACGTTACAGCCGAAGCCGACAATCAGCGGGACGAAGGATTTACCCGGCAGACCCAGCGCCTGCATCAAACGATCCATCACGAACGCGGCGCGGGCCATGTAACCGGAATCTTCCAGGAACGAGAGGAACAGGTACATCATGCCGATCTGCGGCACCAGCGGCAGAACGGTGTTGATACCGCCGCCGATCCCCTGAGCGAGGAAGATGGTGAGCCATTCCGGGAAGTGCAGGGTGTAACCCACCCACTGAATACCGTGTACGAAGACCGCGACGGAACCGGCGTCGAAAATGGGCTGGAGTGCGCCACCGATGTTAATGGCGAGCAGGAACATTACGTACATCACCAGCAGGAAGATGGGCAAACCGAGGAAGCGGTTAAGCACCACTTTATCCACCGCTGCCGTAAAGCGGCTGGGTTCTGCCGTCAGGGCGTTGCTGACAACGTCGCAAATCGAGGCGATGGCCTGATAACGCGCATCGGCGATGTGCAGCGCCGGGTCGTCCAGCTCGTCGCTAAGACGGGCCACCGTCGCGTCCAGCTTATCTGCCGCATGTCCGGCGTAAGCGCGGCTGTAGATATCCCCTTCCAGCATCTGCAGGCCGAGCCACAGGCGCTGTTTCGCAGGCATGCTGTTGTCCATCTCCTGCGCCAGCAAATTGGCTTCGCGCAGGAGAGGCTGCGCGTAATGCACCAGCTCAATGTCGCGATTACCCTGGTGACGGTCAATCGCCAGCTTCAGCGCGTCAATACCGCGAGCGCGCGTCGAGACCAGCGGAACGACCGGGCACCCCAGGCGCGCGGAGAGGGCATCGACGTCGATGCGCAGCTTTTGTTTCTCCGCAATGTCGAGCATGTTGAGCGCCACGATGCAGGGGATACCCAGCTCCAGCAGCTGCAGCGTCAGATAAAGGTTACGTTCGAGATTGGAGGCGTCGACCACGTTGATCAGCAGGTCCGCGTCGCCGCCGAGAATATAATGGCAAGCGATCTGCTCATCGAGCGAGGTTTGCGACGAAATGGTGGTTAAGGAGTAGGTGCCGGGAAGGTCAACCAGCGTCACCTGGTTGTCCGTTGTCGTGAACTGGCCCTCTTTACGCTCAACCGTCACGCCCGCCCAGTTGCCCACGCGCTGGCGCGCGCCGGTCAGCTGGTTAAAAAGGGTGGTCTTGCCGGAATTAGGATTGCCAATTAAGCCAATAGTTAACTTTTTCATTTTTTTAGACTCACTGAAACCGCTGGCTTGTTATCGGGATAAGGCTTCGACTTCTATTAACGCGAGGTCTTTCTTACGCAGCACCAGATTCACGCGGCGGGTTTCGATGTGAACCGGGTCACCTAGCGGCGCCACGCGCACGACCTGGAATGACGAGCCGGGCAGCATGCCCAGCGACAGCAGCTTTTGCCGATAGGCCGGGCTAATTTCGCGAGTAAAACCGGTAATCTTCCATGCACTGTCTGGAGTGAATTGCATAACGCCTGATTCCACGAAAGGTTAAATTATCTACTATGGGATGATAATGAGAATAGTTTTTATCAGCAATATTAAAACTGTGACGGAATGTTGTTTGCGGTATTAATTTACGGCCAGTTTGACCTTGCTCAATATTTGCTGAATTGTCTGGAAAACGAAAAGGGGAGTATTTGTTAACGGGGTGATAATTGGTGGTTTAAATATGGCTATGCAATCAGTTTCATATATTTCGATATGATTTTATTCCCCTCACCCCGGCCCTCTCCCCATGGGGGCGAGGGAGAAAAGACCGCACCGTGCGATCCCCTCTCCCCTTTGGGGAGAGGGTTAGGGTGAGGGGCATTGACAACCTTAGCGTTTCTTACCCATCGCTGCCGCCAGCGCATCCATCATCGCACTGTTGCCTGCAGGCTGAGCATCACGTCCGCGCGGTTTTGCCGCTTTCGCGGCCGGGCGCTGCTGCTCGCGGCCGCCGCCGTTTCCGCCACGGCGCGCGTTGGTGTCGCCAGGCTGCTCATCCAGACGCATGGTCAGGGCGATACGCTTGCGCTGCAGATCCACTTCCAGCACTTTGACCTTCACGATGTCGCCCGCTTTGACCACGGTGTGCGGGTCTTCAACGAACTTGTCGGCGAGGGATGAGATATGCACCAGACCGTCCTGATGCACGCCGATATCCACAAACGCGCCAAAGTTGGTCACGTTGGTCACCGCCCCTTCCAGCACCATGCCGGGCAGGAGGTCGTTCATGGTTTCCACGCCGTCGGCAAAGGTCGCGGTTTTGAACTCAGGACGCGGATCGCGGCCCGGCTTTTCCAGCTCTTTGATGATGTCGGTGACGGTTGGAACACCAAATTTGTCGTCGGTGAAATCCACGGCTTTCAGGTTGCGCAGGGCGCTGTTGTCGCCCATCAGGTCTTTCAGTGCCTGCTGGGTGGCGGCCAGAATGCGTTCCACCACTGGGTACGCTTCCGGGTGAACGGTAGAGGCATCCAGCGGGTTATCGCCGTGGTTGATGCGCAGGAAGCCCGCACACTGCTCAAAGGCTTTTGGCCCCAGACGGCTCACCTTCAGCAGCTGCTGACGGTTCTGGAACTGGCCGTTTTCATCACGCCAGGCGACGATGTTCTGCGCCATCATGCGGGTTAAGCCCGCCACGCGGGTCAGCAGGGGGACGGAGGCGGTGTTCAGGTCAACGCCGACGGCGTTTACGCAGTCTTCCACCACCGCATCCAGCTTGCGCGCCAGCTGAGTCTGGCTCACGTCGTGCTGATACTGGCCCACGCCGATGGATTTCGGATCGATCTTCACCAGCTCCGCCAGCGGATCCTGCAGGCGGCGAGCGATTGAAACCGCACCGCGCAGGGAAACGTCCAGGTCCGGGAACTCCTGGGCCGCCAGCTCGGAGGCGGAATAGACGGATGCCCCCGCTTCGCTGACGATCACTTTCTGTGCCGTCACTTTCGGGAACTGCTTCTGCACGTCGAGGTAGAAACGTTCGGTTTCGCGGGACGCCGTACCGTTACCGATGGCAACCAGCTCCACGTTGTATTTTTCGCACAGCGCCGCCACCACGACGGCCGCTTTCGCTGCCTGGCCGGTGTGCGGATAAATGGTATCGGTCGCCACCAGCTTGCCGGTGCCGTCAACCACAGCGACCTTCACGCCGGTACGCAGACCCGGATCGAGGCCCATGGTCGCGCGCAGGCCGGCGGGGGCGGCCATCAGCAGGTCGTGCAGGTTACGGGCGAAGACGTTAATCGCTTCGTCTTCGGCACGCTCGCGCACGGTGCCCATCAGCTCGGTTTCAAGGTGCATCAGCACCTTGATGCGCCAGGTCCAGCTCACTACGCCTTTGCGCCAGCTGTCCGCCGGGGCGTTGTTCAGGCGCAGGCCGAGATGGTCGATAATGATCTGCTCGCAGTGGCTCTCTTTCGGCGGCTCGTCAAACTGCGGGTCGGCGTTCAGGGAGAGCTGGAGCAAGCCTTCGTTGCGGCCGCGGAACATCGCCAGCGCGCGGTGTGAAGGAGCGGTAGAAATCGGTTCGTGGTGATCGAAGTAGTCGCGGAATTTCGCGCCTTCTTCCTCTTTACCCGCGACGACGGTAGAGACGATGTGGGCATTCTTCCACAGGTAATCACGCACCTTCGCGAGCAGGGCGGCGTCTTCGGCGAAGCGCTCCATCAGAATGTAGCGCGCGCCGTCGAGGGCGGCCTTGGTGTCCGCTACGCCTTTGTCAGCGTCGATAAATTTGGCAGCTTCGGTTTCCGGGTCGTGGGACGGCTCGTTCCACAGCAGGTCGGCCAGCGGCTCAAGGCCCGCTTCAATCGCAATCTGCCCGCGCGTGCGGCGCTTCGGTTTATACGGCAGATAGAGGTCTTCGAGTTCGGTTTTGCTCAGGGTACCGTTAATGGCGCTTTCCAGCTCGCTGGTCAGTTTGCCCTGTTCGCCGATGGATTTGAGGATCGCCTGACGACGTTCTTCCAGTTCGCGCAGATAGCCCAGACGGGTCTCCAGGTTACGCAGCTGCGTGTCGTCCAGACCGCCGGTGACTTCCTTACGATAGCGTGCAATAAACGGCACGGTGTTCCCTTCATCAAGCAGGCGAACGGCAGCTTCTACCTGTTCGGCTCTGGCCTGAATATCACCCGCAATAATGCGGCAGAGCGAATCTTTCATCATGGCTTTATCATCTGTTGAGTCGAAAAATCAGGGGATAGTTATACGGGCTGACACGGCAAAATGCCAGCCGGGGAGGGCGCTCTCGGACTATTTTACGTAGACGATCTCATTGACGTACCAGCTGGCTTCACCGGCTGGGGTCTGAACGACGGCCAGATCGCCCACTTCCTTTTTCAGCAGCGCGCGGGCCATCGGTGAGTCGATGGAGATGTAATCCTTACGACCAAAAATTTCATCGTAGCCGACAATGCGAAAACGCAGGGTGTCACCGTCGTCGTTTTCAATTTCCACCCACGCGCCGAAGAACACTTTGCCCTCCTGCTGCGGGGAGTAATCGACAATTTTGAGATTCTCGAGGCACTTGGTCAGATAGCGAACCCGGCGGTCAATTTCGCGCAGCCGCTTTTTATTGTACTGGTAGTCAGCGTTTTCGCTGCGATCGCCCAGGCTTGCCGCCCAGGTCACCTTTTTGGTCACTTCAGGACGCTCTTCGCGCCAGAGGTAATCCATCTCTTTTTTGAGTTTCTCGTACCCTTCGCGGGTGATCAGGGGCGTTTTCATGGTAAAGCCTTTGCTGCCGGTTTTCTGTCTTGCGCACAATACGTACCACACAGTGTAACAGACAGGATTAATAATGATTTATGTGATGAAATGAGCAGATAAGCTGCTGTTAAATATGCTTTGTAACAATTTCGACTAGAATTTATACCAGAATTAGCTGGTCGAATACGTGCACTTTTTTAGAATACGCTGTTACAAAGACTATCCGAACCTTTGGGAGTACACACAATGCAAGAGAACTACAAAATTCTGGTCGTGGATGACGACATGCGCCTGCGTGCGCTGCTGGAACGTTATCTGACCGAGCAGGGCTTCCAGGTTCGTAGCGTCGCGAACGCTGAGCAGATGGACCGTCTGCTGACCCGTGAATCTTTCCACCTGATGGTTCTGGATCTGATGCTGCCCGGCGAAGACGGGCTTTCTATCTGCCGCCGTCTGCGCAGCCAGAGCAACCCGATGCCGATCATCATGGTGACGGCGAAGGGCGAGGAAGTTGACCGTATCGTGGGCCTCGAAATCGGCGCGGACGACTACATTCCAAAACCGTTTAACCCGCGTGAACTGCTGGCGCGTATTCGTGCTGTTCTCCGCCGTCAGGCGAACGAACTGCCTGGCGCACCGTCGCAGGAAGAAGCCGTCATCGCCTTCGGCAAGTTCAAGCTGAACCTCGGCACGCGCGAGATGTTCCGTGAAGACGAGCCAATGCCGCTCACCAGCGGTGAGTTTGCGGTACTGAAAGCGCTGGTCAGCCACCCGCGTGAACCGCTTTCCCGTGACAAGCTGATGAACCTGGCGCGCGGTCGCGAATACTCCGCAATGGAGCGCTCCATTGACGTGCAGATCTCTCGCCTGCGCCGCATGGTGGAAGAAGATCCTGCTCATCCTCGTTATATCCAGACCGTATGGGGTCTGGGCTACGTGTTCGTCCCGGACGGCTCTAAAGCATGAGGCGAATGCGCTTCTCGCCGCGTAGCTCGTTTGCCCGCACCCTGTTGCTGATCGTCACCCTGCTGTTCGTCAGCCTGGTGACGACCTATCTGGTGGTGCTGAACTTTGCGATCCTGCCGAGCCTCCAGCAGTTTAATAAGGTCCTGGCCTACGAAGTCCGTATGCTGATGACCGACAAACTGCAGCTGGAGGACGGCACGCAGCTCGTCGTTCCCCCGGCGTTTCGCCGTGAAATCTACCGTGAGCTGGGCATTTCGCTCTACTCCAACGAAGCGGCGGAAGACGCGGGCCTGCGCTGGGCGCAGCATTACGAATTCCTCAGCCAGCAGATGGCGCAGCAGCTGGGCGGCCCAACGGAAGTGCGCGTTGAGGTCAACAAAAGCTCGCCCGTCGTCTGGCTGAAAACCTGGCTGTCACCCAATATCTGGGTGCGCGTTCCGCTGACCGAAATCCATCAGGGCGACTTCTCGCCGCTGTTCCGCTACACCCTGGCGATTATGCTGCTGGCGATAGGCGGCGCGTGGCTATTTATCCGTATACAGAACCGACCGCTGGTCGACCTGGAGCACGCTGCGCTGCAGGTCGGTAAAGGGATTATTCCTCCTCCGCTGCGCGAGTATGGCGCCTCGGAAGTTCGTTCGGTGACGCGCGCGTTTAACCATATGGCGGCAGGCGTGAAGCAGCTGGCGGATGACCGTACGCTGCTGATGGCGGGCGTCAGCCATGACCTGCGCACGCCGCTAACGCGTATTCGCCTGGCGACGGAGATGATGGGGGAAGAGGACGGTTACCTTGCCGAGTCCATCAACAAGGATATCGAAGAGTGCAACGCCATCATCGAGCAGTTTATTGACTACCTGCGCACCGGACAGGAGATGCCGATGGAGATGGCGGATCTGAACGCGGTGCTGGGCGAGGTGGTGGCGGCGGAAAGCGGCTACGAGCGCGAAATTGATACCGACCTTCAGGCGGGGGAGATCCAGGTACGCATGCACCCGCTCTCCATCAAACGTGCGGTCGCCAACATGGTGGTCAACGCGGCGCGCTACGGCAACGGCTGGATCAAAGTCAGCAGCGGGTCTGAACTCAACCGCGCCTGGTTCCAGGTGGAAGATGACGGTCCGGGTATCAAGCCCGAGCAGCGTAAGCATCTGTTCCAGCCGTTTGTGCGCGGCGACAGCGCGCGCAGCACCAGCGGTACGGGCTTAGGCCTGGCGATTGTTCAGCGTATTATCGATAACCACAACGGCCTTCTGGAGATTGGCACCAGCGAGCGGGGTGGATTGAGCATTCGCGCCTGGCTGCCGGTACCGGTGACGCGTGGGCAGGTGAAAGAGGGTTAAAAAAAGGGTGGCGCTAGCCACCCCCCGACAAAATGTGGTCTCTGCGGCCTGATGCCCTCACCCCGGCCCTCTCCCACGGGGAGAGGGAGAAAACATTAAAAAAGGCAACTTTCGTTGCCTTTTTACTTTTACCTTGGTCCCGCGCTCACCAGCGCAGCACCCGCCGGGGTATCGGTATACTTCTCGAAGTTCTCAATAAACAGCTTCGCCAGCGATTCCGCCTTCTCGCGCCACTGCTCCGGAGAACCGTACGTGTTGCGCGGGTCGAGGATATGCGTATCCACACCCGGCAGCGACGTTGGGATCGCCAGGTCAAACATCGGCAGCGTGAAGGTTTCGGCGTCGTCCAGAGAACCATCCAGAATGGCGTCGATAATCGCGCGGGTATCTTTGATAGAGATACGTTTGCCGGTACCGTTCCAGCCGGTGTTCACCAGGTAGGCCTGCGCGCCGGATGCCTGCATGCGTTTCACCAGCACTTCAGCGTACTGCGTCGGGTGCAGCGACAGGAAGGCCGCGCCGAAGCAGGCGGAGAAGGTTGGGGTTGGCTCCGTCACGCCGCGCTCGGTACCCGCCAGCTTGGCGGTAAAGCCGGAGAGGAAGTGGTACTGCGTCTGGCTGGCCGTCAGGCGAGACACCGGAGGCAGCACGCCGAACGCATCCGCCGTCAGGAAAATGACCTTCGTGGCATGACCTGCTTTTGAAACCGGCTTCACGATATTGTCGATGTGGTAGATCGGGTAAGAGACGCGGGTGTTTTCCGTTTTCGACGCATCGTCGAAGTCGATGGAGCCGTCGGCACGCACGGTGACGTTTTCCAGCAGCGCATCGCGACGGATCGCGTGGAAGATATCCGGCTCGGCCTCTTCAGACAGGCGAATGGTCTTCGCATAGCAGCCGCCTTCAAAGTTGAATACGCCGTCGTCATCCCAGCCGTGTTCGTCATCGCCAATCAGGCGACGTTTTGGATCGGTGGACAGGGTGGTTTTCCCGGTGCCGGACAGGCCGAAGAATACCGCCACGTCGCCTTTTTCACCGACGTTAGCCGAGCAGTGCATGGAGGCGATACCGCGCAGCGGCAGCAGGTAGTTCATGACCGAGAACATCCCTTTCTTCATTTCGCCGCCGTACCAGGTACCGCCGATCAGCTGGATACGCTCGGTCAGGTTGAAGGCCACAAAGTTTTCGGAATTCAGACCCTGCTCTTTCCACTGTGGGTTAGTGCATTTCGCACCGTTCATCACGATGAAATCCGGGGTGAAATCCTGCAGCTCTTCGTCGGTCGGACGAATAAACATGTTTTTCACGAAATGCGCCTGCCAGGCCACTTCAGTGATAAAACGCACGGAGAGACGGGTATCGGCGTTAGCGCCGCAGAAAGCGTCGACAATGAACAGGCGCTTGCCGGAAAGTTGATGGGTGACGAGCCCTTTCAGGTGCTGCCAGGTTTCCGGGGAGAGCGGTTTGTTGTCGTTCTTCCCTTTGCCCTTGTCAGCCCACCACAGCGTATCGCGGGTGGTTTCGTCTCGGACGATATACTTATCTTTCGGCGAACGACCGGTAAAAATACCGGTATCGACGGCGATAGCACCAAGATTCGTCAACACACCACGCTCGTATCCTTCCAGTGCTGGATTGAGCTCTTCCTGATACAGCGTATCGTAGTCGGGGTTGTAGACGATTTCCTGGACGTCGTGAATTCCATAAGCCTTGAGATCTTGCGGGGTTAAACCAGTAACACGCATATCACTGCTCCTTAGCCAATATGTACTGCCTGAAATTGTAGGGTTTTTCTGAGGTTGTTAACCGCGACGGGGCTCATAGATTTACGCATCTGGACAAAACCCTTACTAACGGAAAACGCTGCGACTCCAGTCACAGCGCAGGCGGATTATCGCAGGAATCACTTTTTTGTTGGGGAAAATGTTCTGAAAAGGTTAAAGAGTGGTGATTTTATCGGAAAGAATGTGAATGTAATCGCATACACGTAAGAAAATTACGTAAGAGTTACATAGGGAAAGCGATTCAGCTTGGAGGGAGTTTTTTACCCCTCACCCCAGCCCTCTCCCCAAAGGGGAGAGGGGGTTCAAGTTCCCTCTCCCCTTTGGGGAGAGGGTTAGGGTGAGGGGAAAGAAGTTTAGTGAACCTGCGGATCCGCCGGGGAGGCGTTATTGCGGATCTCAGCGATATCCATCGAATTGAACACGTAGTGCGTACCGCAGTAGTCACAGTGCATATCAATTTCGCCGTCTTCCGCCATGATGCTGTCGATCTCTTCATCCGGCAGGGTTTTCAGCGCGCCAGCGCAGCGCTCGCGGGAGCAGGTGCACTTAAATTCCACCGCCTGCGGGTCGTAAACCGTCACTTCTTCTTCGTGGTACAGACGCCACAGCACGTCGGTCGCTGACAGGTTGAACAGCTCTTCCGCTTTGATGGTTTCGGTCAGCGTCGCCAGGTGCTCAAAGTCATTGGTCTGTGCGTCCTGCGCAGGCAGAACCTGCAGCAGCATACCGCCGGCAGCAGGCTGACCGTCCACTTCACCGGTGCGGATGAAGAGACGCGTCGGCAGCTGTTCAGAGCGCATGAAGTAATCTTCCAGGCAGGCTGCCAGAGTATCGCCTTCCAGACCCACCACGCCCTGATAGCGCTCACCTTCCTCAGGGGAGATGGTGATCACCAGGTAGCCATTACCTACCAGCGTTTTGAGGTCCGCATTTTCAGGCACGTCGCCCTGAACGCGCGCCACGCCGCGCATCTGCTGCTGGTTATTGCCGTTGATCACCGCCAGCGTCATCGGGCCGTCGCCCTGCAGCTGCACGGTGATATCACCGGCAAACTTCAGCGTCGCCGTCAGCAGGCTGGTGGCAACCAGCAGTTCGCCCAACAGGGTCTTCACCGGCAGCGGGTAGTTGTGGTTTTCCAGAATCTGTTTCCAGGTTTCGGATACGGTGACCAGCTCGCCGCGCACGGCGAATTGTTCAAACAGATAGCGGTGTAATTGGTCGTGTTGGGCCATTTTCATCTCTCGTGCGGGTGAGGTTATTCAGTCTCACCGTGTTTAAATTTCATCAGGTCGCGGCGCTCTTTTTTATCCGGCCGCCGGTCCGGGTGAGGCATCGTCAGCGCGTTCATTTTGCGCGCCAGCGCGGTCTTCTCGCGCTTTTCAATGCTCTCCGCCGTTTCTTCATAAAGCAGTACGGCTTCCGTTGCGGGTCGACGCTGTTCGGTAATGGCTTTAATCACTACCGTACGTTCATCGTTGCCCTGACGCAGCGTTAAGGTGGCATTCAGCTCAACCAGCTTGCTCGGTTTGCTGCGCTGGCCGTTGTAATGCACTTTTCCGCCGTCAACCATCTCGCGGGCAAGGGCGCGGGTTTTATAAAAACGCGCTGCCCACAGCCATTTATCCAGTCTTACCCCGTCAGAGGGTTTTTCTTTCATGGCGTCTCCTTCACGGTCAGTGAGGGGATCATCTGGCGATAGTCGTTCAGTCCAGGGTGGCGCAGATAGCTTTTTTCAGCCAGGCCAGAGTCAGGATTGGTCACGCCCAGACAGTAGCGAATGCCAAACCTTGCTGCGGAATCCAGAATGGGCTCGCTGTCATCAATGAACAGCGTACGTTCTGGCTGCAAACCCGTCTCTTCCTTCACCGCATGCCACAACCGCTGATCTTCTTTCGGATAACCAAATGTGTGGGTGGAAAGTAATAAATCAAGGTGCGACGCCAGGCCGGTATGCTCCAGCTTCACCGCCAGATTATGTGGATGCGCGTTGGTCAGCAAAATACGGCGCTTGCCGCTTGCTTTCAGCGCATCCAGAAAGGGCACGGTATCCTCGCGCAGAACGGCGCGCGGGCCCTGGGCGGTGGTCATGGCACAAATATCCAAACCGAGGCGCTCGCTCCAGTAGTCAAGACAGTACCAGTTTAGCGTATGTTGCACCGCGCTATATTGCGAACGAATGAATGCCTGCGCTTCTGCCGGGGAGATCCCCTGCTGTTCGCCGTAGGTTTCAGGAACCAGCGTTTGCCAGAAATAGTTATCAAAGGCGAGATCGAGCAGCGTGCCGTCCATATCCAGCAGAACGGTATCAACCTCCTGCCAGGCGATATCAAGATGCATTAGGGGGAACTCCAGCCAGAAGAAACGTGCGCGACAGGGTAGCACATCTTGTCGCGCAACGACGTTATCAGATCAGGCTCTCAGACGAGGGGATCAGCTTAGGATTGAGGCAGTTTTCATAATACTGCTGGATGTCGGCAAGCCGGGTGCGCGAGCGCTGGTAGCGGCGCAGGGCCATAAAGCCGTTCCAGAAAATGGCGGCAAGCATCGCGGTCATCAGCAGAGAGGTGCCGATGTAGCGCCATAAACCTGCGCTGTCCGGCATCCGGTGCAGGCCGATATGGCGAGTGCCGTTGGCATCGGTGTAGATGCTTGTAACAATCCCTTCGGCGCTGAACGGCGTTTGCATCAGCATCTGCGCCAGGCGCTGGAATTGGCTCCACTGCTCCTGCGCCGGGTAGTCATAAAGCGCAACCTGAGGATAAGGCTGATCGACCAGGTCGCTGCCTTCATCGCTGGCAATCACAAATCCGCCCGGTGCCGGGCTGTTCAGCGCCTGAGCCGCACGGGTGGTCTCGCGCATCATGAACGGCGAGGTCGAGGTGGCGACCAGGTTATCCAGCGATTCAGCGCTCACCGGCCGCAGCAGCACATTAACGCCATCCAGTCGTCCCGCTTCGGCGCGTTTCACCAGCGAGTCCCAGTCCTTACTGTTACCCAGGTTTACCAGGGCGTTTTTGAGACGTATGCACTCATCCTGAGAGGAGCATAAATCCTGCGTTTTCAGGACGATGTCACCAAAATCATCCAGCAGAACCATGCCTGATTTCTGAATGGCCGAGCGCAGCGCAGGGCTGACGCGCGAATCATCGTCCGGTTTCGGGTGCAGCTGGCGGTTCACCGTCTGGGTCAGCGCCGTGGCCTTATTCACCACTTCGGATTCCGGCAGCGGCAGCGGCGGCGCGTCGTTCCAGATAATTTGCGAGCAGTCGAACGGCATGAACGGTGAGTTCTGGCGGGTGTTCCACGCCCCCGGGGTGTGAATATTACACATCCCAATACCCTTCAGGCGCAGCGTGTCCCCCACGCGCACACCGGCTTCATCCAGTTTGTTAACGCTGGTCGCTTCGATGGTTTGCGCGCCTTTGATCCACGACAGAGTGAATTTAATGGGCATATCCAGCGGCACGAAAAGCAGCAGCATAACTAAGACCAGCGCGGCGCCGCCGGCAATGACCGCGCTGCGCAGCCAGTGCTGAAGCGGGAAATTTTTCACTTCATCATGCAGAGACAGGAAGCGCCCCTGACGCACAACGTGGCGGTCAAGGTAGATATCAATATCGGTTTTTTGCCCTAAGTCCTGCGCAATCCACGGTTGCCAGTGGCGCGGGTAGATAAGGTCGATAATACCGAGCGAAATATTGTTGAGATGTTCCTGATCGTTTTCACCGAACAGGCCCCAGCGCTTTGGCGTACCGCGCAGGCAGTGGATCTCTCGTAACGAGGTTTTGGCCGGTGGGGCAAAGAGCCCCCACAGCCCGGCTGCCAGCAGCAGCACCGCGCCTCCCGCCAGCCAGGGAACAAACACATCCGGCGTGAGCAGGCAGATAAAAAAGAGCAGGAAGGCCGCGACGATCAGAATGGCTTCACGGATGCCGTCCGGGCGGCTCAGGGCGTACTCTTCATGCGTCTCCTGGCGAATGTTCAGCAGTTCGATCTGCTCAGTCTCTTCGCCACGAATGGATGCCTGCGTTGAACTCGCGCGCTCCAGCGCAAAACGCGGGGCTTCTTGGAGGTATTCATTCAGCGTATGGCCGTTAAGCGAGATAACCAGGGGCAACGAATCGGTGTGGATCAGCTCAACGCTGTTCTCGTCATTTATGTACTGCTCCCAGGACGGGGGCAGATGCACTTCGACGGAATCCAGGTAATAGCGCCATTTATTGGGGTCATCAGTGGTAATGCCATAGCGCGTGATGGAGCGCGTCACGCAGAGCACGGTATCACTTTGCGCGTTAAGCTTTAGCGCGACGGGCGCAGCGGTGGCTCCCGTTGGCCCAGGCGTTAGCTGAGTACGGTTCAGGATTTCGAGATAGTTTTCAACTGCATCACGCTCGTCTTGCGTGAGTTTACGCGTGCTCGCACCCGCAAATGCATTTAAAAAGGGCAGACGATAACGGCGCTGTACGCGGCGCCTGTACAACCACCCTGCAACCAATGCGCTGGCCAGCATAGCAGCGAGAACAATCAAAATGGTGCTCATGCTTTCCCCATCTTACTTATCTTACAGGTGTAGTCAGTAGCACCTTTACATTGAATGAGAGTCTGTGGTTGGCTATCGGCAAGTATGGAGTCGAACTTGAGCATTCTGAAGCGCATCCCAGTGACCGGTGATGATAGCAAAGCCTGTTATGGCGCGATATCAGCAAATTCCTGGAAACATTTCAACCTCTTGACATTTGTTTTGAATTGAGGATTGATCCCTGATACGTTGCATAAATGTAAATAAAGAACGATTGACATTGCCGAAACCGTGCGGCATATCGCACAATAACGCCAGTTCTCACTGCTAAGACCCATCACGATGAGCAAACCACTACAAAAACCCACCATTCTGAATGTTGAAACTGTCGCCAAATCGCGCCTGTTTAATGTCGAAAGTGTGGACCTGGAGTTCAGCAACGGTGTGCGTCGCGTTTATGAACGTATGCGCCCCTCTTCGCGCGAAGCGGTGATGATTATTCCCATTATCGACGATCATCTGATTTTGATCCGCGAATACGCTGTGGGAACGGAATCTTACGAGCTTGGTTTCTCGAAAGGGCTTATCGACCCGGGTGAAACCGTCTTCGAAGCGGCAAACCGCGAGCTGAAAGAAGAGGTCGGTTTCGGGGCGAATGAGCTTTCATTCCTGAAAAAGCTGAGCATGGCGCCGTCCTATTTTTCCAGCAAAATGAATATCGTGGTGGCCGAAGATCTCTATCCTGAATCGCTCGAAGGGGATGAGCCGGAGCCGCTGCCGCAGGTTCGCTGGCCTTTAGCGCACCTGATGGATCTGCTGGAAGACCCTGACTTTAATGAGGCTCGCAACGTGAGCGCGCTGTTCCTGGTCCGGGAGTGGCTGAAGGGGCAGGGGCGACTGTAGGCCATAAAAAAGCCGGGTGGCGGCTTCGCCTTACCCGGCCTACGATGCTTTGCCCGGTTTTTACCGGGCATTTTTATTTTTAGAACAGCTCGTGCGTTTCGCCGTTATCAATAATCTCTGTACCCACCTCATGCACCGCCTGCGTGGTTGGCTGCGTGCCCTCGATGAAATACTCTGCGCGACTATTACCGCCGTTGGCGAGCTGGCCCGTGCTGCGGTCGATATTGACCGTCACCACGCCTGGCGGTGGCGTCAACGGCTGCTCCGGCACGCCTTCAAGAACGGACTTCATGTAGGCGTCCCAGGCCGGCTGCGCGCTCTTCGCTCCGCCTTCGTAGCCGGAAATCTGATCCTTAATCGCGCCGGAGGCCGTTGTACGACCTAGGTCACGGCGGTGATCGTCGAAACCGATCCAGACCGATGTCACCACGCCCGGCCCGTAACCGGAGAACCACGCATCTTTCGAACTGTTGGTTGTCCCCGTTTTACCGCCGATGTCATGGCGCTGCAAATCACGCCCTGCGCGCCAGCCTGTACCCTGCCAGCCCGGTTCACCGAAGATGTTGGTGTTCAGCGCGCTTTTGATCAGGAACGACAGCGGCGTGTTGATCACATGCGGGGCATACTCCGGCGCACCGGTCTGTGCCACCAGAGACTGGTTAGCCTGCTCGAGCTGCGGCTGCGGCACGACGCCGTTCTGCTGCTCCTGAGACACGGCAGGGTCTTCCATGTCCTTGTTTTCAAGCACCTCGGATTTCGGCGTATTGCCATAAATGACCGGAATATCGCAGTCAGGACAGGCAATTTTCGGCTTCGCTTCGAACAGCACGCCGCCCTGGTCGTTCTCGATCTTGCTGATGAAGTACGGGTCAATCAGGAAGCCGCCGTTGGCCATCACCGAGTAACCGCGTGCGACCTGAAGCGGCGTAAAGGAGGCGGAGCCTAACGCCAGCGACTCGGTGCGAACGATGTTCTGCGCCGGGAAACCGAAGCGCTGCAGATACTCTGCGGCATAGTCGACGCCCATCGCGCGCATGGCGCGCACCATCACCACGTTTTTCGACTGCCCCAGCCCCTGACGGAGACGAATAGGACCGGCATACTCCGCAGGGGAGTTCTTCGGCTGCCAGTCGGAACCGGCACCGGCATCCCAGCGGGAGATCGGCACGTCGTTCAGGATGCTGGCGAGGGTCAAGCCCTTATCCATCGCTGCCGTGTAGAGGAACGGTTTGATATTGGAACCGACCTGACGCAGCGCCTGGGTGGCGCGGTTAAATTTGCTCTGGTTGAAATCAAACCCGCCGACCAGAGCCAGGATGGCACCGTTCTGTGGGTTGATAGAGACCAGGGCCGAGTTGACGTCCGGCACCTGGGCCAGCCACCAGGATTCACCTACCTTGCGCACCCAGATTTGCTGCCCGGTTTGTACCGCATCGGTCACTTTACGCGGCGTTGCGCCCTGCAGCGTATCCGAGCGGTACGGACGCGCCCAGCGGATACCGTCCATACGCAGGGAGACGGAGGTGCCGTCCGCGAGCGTCGCAACGGCTTCCTGAGGATCGGCCTGCGTCACCACGGCAGGAAGGAGCGGACCATAGGTTGGCAGCGCCTTCAGCGTACTGGTGATTTTTTTGCTGTCCCACGCGCTTTCGCCCACTTTCCAGAGCACGTTTGACGGGCCGCGATAGCCGTGACGCATATCGTAGTCCATCACGTTGTTCCGCACTGCTTCCTGAGCCGCCTGCTGGACCTTGCGGGTGACGGTGGTGTACACGCGATAGCCATCTTCATAGGCCTTGTCACCATAGCGATTCACCATCTCCTGGCGAACCATTTCGGTCAGGTAAGGGGACGCGAAGGCGATCTCAGGGGCGTGGTAGTTAGCGTCAATCACATCGTTACGCGCCTGGTCGTACTCGCTCTGGCTGATGTAGCCTTCGCTCAGCATACGTGACAGGACGACGTTACGACGCGCGGTGGCGCGATCGAGCGAGTAGAGCGGGTTGAACGTGGACGGCGCTTTCGGCAGACCGGCAATGGTTGCCATTTCGCTTAAGGTGAGTTGCTCAACAGGCTTACCGAAGTAAACCTGAGCGGCAGCCCCCACGCCATAGGCGCGGTAGCCCAGGTAGATTTTGTTGAGGTACAGCTCAAGGATTTCGTCTTTGCTCAGCAGCTGCTCAATACGGATCGCAAGGAACACCTCTTTGATCTTACGTATCAGCGTCTTTTCAGGGCTGAGGAAGAAGTTACGCGCCAGCTGCTGCGTAATGGTACTCGCCCCCTGAGAGGCGTGACCAGAGAACAGCGCAATGCTCGCGGCACGGAAAATCCCCACCGGATCGACACCGTGGTGCTCGTAGAAACGGCTGTCCTCCGTGGCGATAAAGGCTTTCACCATCACAGGGGGGATTTGGTTTAAGGTCAGCGGAATACGACGCTTCTCGCCATACTGCGCCATCAGCTCGCCATCGGCGCTATAGACCTGCATCGGGATCTGGAGTCGCACATCGCGAAGCGTGGCGACATCAGGTAGCTGTGGCTCAATATATTTGTACAAACCGTAAATCGAGCCTGCTCCCAGCAGAATGCAACAAACTGCAAGGATGAATAAATACTTTACGAACTTCACCGGAGATTTCCCATTTGGTTTCACTTGGGCAGTTTCTAAACAATCGCGCGGTAGTATAAAGGCAAGCCTGATTCATTGATATAGCCGTCAAGGTGACGGGCGATAAGGAGATCGTGAAGCATGGCTTTCAAAACATGGCAAACGGGCGTTCATATTCAACAGGATAGGGTGCTGATCGTTGCGTTGGCCCGGGAGAAGTCCGGCTGGTGCTTGCGCCGCTGGTGGGCGATTCCTCTGGCCGAAGGCATCATTCGTGACGGCAAAATTTGTCAGCCAGAACAGCTGGTTGATGCGCTACGCGACTGGCGGAAAACGCTGCCGCACTACCACCGGGTGTTCCTCTCTTTCCCGGCAGCACGCACCCTGCAGCGGTCGCTTCCCCGCCCGTCAGTAGCATTGCGCGACAGCGAGCAGCTCTCATGGCTGGGCGCGGCGCTCGCGCGCGAACTGGAGATGTCTGCCGATACGCTTTGTTTCGATTACGCGCAGGACACCTTCAGCAATACCTTTCACGTGACCGCCGCGCAAAACAACGAGGTCGACACCCTTCTGGCGCTGGCGAAAACGCTGCGTGTGCGGCTGGTGGCCATTACGCCGGATGCCAGCGCGCTGGCGAATCTTCTTCCTGCGGTGGCACCAGCGACGTGCATCGCCTGGCGGGACGATCGGCAGTGGCTGTGGGCGATGCGCCACCAGTGGGGACGCCGCCTTACCACAGAAGCCGAAAGCGTGGCCGAACTGGCGGCGCTGCTGGCGCTTGGACCGGATGACATCGCGCTGTTTGATAACCGACGTAACCCGTGGGAAATCCTGGAACGCTGCCATGCCCCGCTACCGGACTGCGGCGCTGATTATACCGTTGCGCTGGCGCTGGCCATGAGCGAGGTGCCCGGATGAGCATCATGAACTTTCTGCCCTGGCGACAGCAGCGGCGCGCGCGATGCCTGCGTTTCTGGGGCGCAATGGGTGTCGGCACCGTGCTGTTGATGTTCGTGATCATGTCCGGTCTGCGGATGAACCCTCTTATGAGGCTGTACGCGCTGCAAACGGATCTGACGGGAATGCAGACCGTGCAGCATGCGCTTCTCTCCCGGCAGAAACTCGCCTCACAGGCGCAGATGCCAGCGCAGACACTTCAACGACGCGCATGGCAACCGGTGCTGGGATCCCTTTCCCGCGCCATTCCGGCACAGGTCTGGCTGACAGAGCTGCGCTATCAGCCTCCCGCACTGATGCTGAGCGGGTATGCCCTAACCCTGCCGGCCCTGTCTGCTCTGCGCGATGCGCTTGGCCAAATAGCGGGTTTTACGCCCGGGACGACGGGTGAGCTTCGGCAGGACAGCCAGGGACGCTGGATGTTCACCCTTCATCTTAAAAGCGAGGGTTAACGCGTGGATACCCTGTTAGAACGCTGGTGCGAAAGCCGTCCCTGGAGTCGGGTGCTCTTCTGGTGTCTGGGGAGTTTCCTGGCCGGACTGGCCGCGTGGGGCACTTTGCTCAGACCGGTAGACAGGCAGTGTGCTGAACGACAACGCCAGCTGATTCAGGACGCGAGAGCTAACGCAGCGTTATGGCCTGCCGTCAGAAAGGTGCCGTTTCGTCCGGAAGCACCGGAATCACGGGAGCTGATATCTTTTTCCCCGCTCGATTTTCAGGGCGATAACGCGACGCTGGTTCACTGGAAGCCGCTGCAGAACGGAGGGGAATTGATGCTGGAGGTTGAGTGGCAGGCGCTTCCGGCGCTTTTTTCCCGGCTGGCGCAGCGGGATGTGCAGATCGCCGCTTTCGCGATTGCGCCACAGGGTAAAGCGCTGCGCCTGCGGCTGGAGCTGGAACATGCGAAATAGCGCGCGATATTTGCTGGTTTGCTCAGCGCTGCTACTGACCGGCATGCGCGATCCGTTTCGCCCGCCGGACGATCCCTGCGCCATTGGCGAGCTGGCGCAATGGCACTATCGCGGCATGGTGGGAGGACAGCAGGCTATCGGCATTTTACAGGATGGGCAAAAGCGCTGGTACCGGCTGAAAACGCATGAGCGCTTGCCGGCAGGCTGGACGATAACAGCCATCAATGAAACGGAACTGGTTGTTGATGTGGGTGATACATGTGAACCAGAAAAATGGACGTGGCAACGAGAAGGAACGGATAAGAATGAATTTACGGATAATGCTGTGGCTGCTGGCGTTCAGCCATCCGCTGTGGGCCGCCGCGCCAAAACCGGTCACGCTGGTGGTGGATGACGTTCCTGTGGCCCAGGTGCTTCAGAGCCTGGCCGCGCAGGAGAGCCGTAATCTGGTGATATCGCCCGATGTCGGCGGCACACTTTCGCTTAACCTGACGCGCGTCCCCTGGCGTCAGGCATTACAGACGGTTGTCGCCAGCGCTGGCCTCGTTTTGCGAGAGGAGGGCGGCATTTTTTACGTGCATACCGCGGCCTGGCAGCGTGAACAGCAGGAACGCTCAGAGCAGGAGCGAGCGCGTCGACAGCTTGATGCGCCGCTGGTGTCTCACAGTATCCCGTTTTCCTATGCCGATGCCGGAGAGCTGCAAAAAGCCGCGGAAAAACTCCTGAGCCCAAAGGGGAGTTTATCCGTCGACAAACGCACCAACCGCCTGCTGATTCGGGATAACCAGACGGTGGTGGATATGCTGCAGCGCTGGGCCGCTCAGATGGATATTCCCGTCGAACAGGTCGAGCTGGCGGCGCACATTGTGACCATGAATGAAAAAAGCCTGCGTGAGCTGGGAGTGAAGTGGAATCTCACCGACGCCACCGACGCGGGCAAGGTTGGTCAGCTCACTACGCTTGGCAGCGATCTTTCCGTCGCCAGCGCCACCAGCCACGTGGGTTTTAACATCGGGCGGATCAATGGTCGGCTGCTGGATCTGGAGCTCTCTGCGCTGGAGCAAAAGCAGCAGGTCGATATCATCGCCAGCCCGCGGCTGCTGGCCTCGCATATGCAGCCGGCCAGCATCAAGCAGGGGAGTGAAATTCCGTATCAGGTCTCAAGCGGTGAAAGCGGCGCCACCTCCGTTGAGTTTAAGGAGGCGGTATTAGGGATGGAGGTCACGCCGGTGGTGTTACCGGGAGGGCGCGTGCGCCTGAAATTACACATCAGCGAAAATATGCCGGGACAGGTTCTGCAGCAGGCGGACGGCGAAACGCTGGCGATCGACAAACAGGAGATAGAAACCCAGGTGGAGGTAAAAAGTGGAGAAACGCTGGCGTTAGGCGGAATTTTTTCGCAGAAGAACAAAACCGGCAGTGACAGCGTGCCGGGGCTGGGAAAAATACCCTGGCTTGGGCAGCTTTTTCGTCATGATGGGAAGGATAATGAACGGCGCGAGCTAGTGGTGTTTATTACGCCACGTCTGGTCGGTATTCGCTGACGGGTAACGATCCCCGCAATGATTTTGCATTCAGTTTGTTGCAGATGTTTGACGTGGGGCATGAATTAGCATACAAGGAGTACCGATTTGAGTTGGACTTACGTCTTATTACCTTATGCGCCCGACGCGGTGATTTAATCAGTTGCCAAACAAGCCGGAGTATTGAGATAATTTTTAGTCTGACTCTCGCTCTATTGCATATGAGGTTTCAGTTCATGTCCTGCTACGCTGAGTGTCTGCGCAGCGGGGATTACCATTAACGAATAGTCTTAGTAGTACCGATAAAATGGCAGAGAAACGCAATATCTTTCTGGTTGGGCCTATGGGTGCCGGCAAAAGCACTATTGGGCGTCAGTTAGCTCAACAACTCAATATGGAATTTTACGATTCTGATCAAGAGATTGAGAAACGAACCGGAGCTGATGTGGGCTGGGTTTTCGACGTAGAAGGCGAAGAAGGTTTCCGTGACCGAGAAGAAAAAGTGATCAACGAACTCACGGAAAAGCAGGGCATCGTTCTGGCAACAGGCGGCGGCTCTGTGAAATCTCGCGAAACCCGCAACCGTCTCTCCGCCCGTGGCGTAGTGGTCTATCTTGAGACGACCATCGAGAAACAGCTGGCACGTACGCAGCGCGATAAAAAGCGCCCGCTTCTGCAGGTTGAAACGCCACCACGCGAAGTTCTGGAAGCGTTGGCCGATGAACGCAATCCGCTGTATGAAGAGATTGCCGATGTGACCATTCGTACTGACGACCAGAGCGCTAAAGTGGTTGCAAACCAGATTATTCATATGCTGGAAAGCAACTGATTCTGGCTTTATATACACTCGCCTGCGGGTAAAAGCATTAAAGGTGGATGTCGCGTCATGGAGAGGATTACAGTTACTCTCGGGGAACGTAGTTACCCTATCACCATCGCGGCTGGTTTGTTTAACGACCCAGCTTCCTTTTTACCACTGAAAGCGGGTGATCAGGCGATGCTGGTCACCAATGAGACGCTGGCTCCGCTTTATCTCGACCGCGTACGCCACCTGCTTGAGCAGGCGGGCGTAAAAGTCGACAGTGTGATTCTCCCCGATGGCGAGCAGTATAAAAGCCTGACGGTACTGGATACCGTCTTTACCGCATTGCTGCAAAAACCGCACGGTCGCGATACAACACTGCTTGCCCTGGGCGGCGGTGTTGTGGGCGATCTGACCGGCTTTGCGGCCGCAAGCTATCAACGTGGCGTCCGTTTTATTCAAATCCCGACCACGTTGCTGTCCCAGGTCGACTCCTCTGTGGGTGGCAAAACGGCAGTCAACCATCCGCTCGGCAAAAACATGATTGGCGCGTTCTACCAGCCCGCATCGGTGGTGGTGGATCTCGACTGTCTGAAAACCCTGCCGAAGCGCGAACTGGCTTCTGGTCTGGCGGAAGTGATCAAATACGGCATTATTCTGGATGGCGAGTTCTTTAACTGGCTGGAAGAGAATATGGATGCGCTGCTGTGCCTGGATGAGGCTAAACTGGCATACTGCATCCGTCGTTGTTGTGAGCTGAAAGCAGAAGTTGTCGCAGCAGACGAGCGTGAAACGGGCTTACGTGCTTTACTGAATCTTGGGCATACGTTTGGTCACGCGATTGAAGCCGAAATGGGTTACGGTAACTGGCTGCACGGTGAAGCCGTCGCGGCCGGAATGGTCATGGCTGCCCGCACTTCAGAACGTCTCGGGCAGTTCACACCGGAAGAGACGGCGCGCATCATTGCGCTGCTTGAGCGTGCAGGTTTGCCGGTGACCGGACCGCAGGAGATGTCGGCGCAAGCGTATTTACCCCACATGATGCGCGATAAAAAAGTATTGGCAGGTGAGATGCGTCTTGTACTCCCGCTTGCAATAGGGAAGAGTGAAGTGCGCGGCGGAGTGCCGCACGATGTCGTTCTTGGCGCTATCGCTGATTGTCAGCAGGCGTAACAACTAGAAAGGTCAGGCCACTGTCGCCGGTGGTCGTTTAGCTTCAGGTGAAATGCAAAGTCGTTAGCATAAGCCTTTGAGTGGGGTGTTAAATGGATGAATTCAAACCAGAAGACGAGCTGAAACCCGATCCCAGCGATCGTCGTACTGGTCGTTCTCGTCAATCTTCAGAACGTGATAACGAGCCGCAGATCAACTTTGACGATGTTGATCTGGATGCAGACGATCGTCGCCCTTCGCGCAGCCGCAACGCGCACGAAGAGCGAGCAGAAGAGGATTATGAGTCCGAAGAAGATTCAATGGACGAACAGCCTGTAGAGCGTCGCCCGCGTAAACGTAAAAAAGCCGCTGCGCCTAAACCGGCGTCCCGCCAGTACATTATGATGGGCCTTGGCGTTCTGGTGCTTGTGCTGCTGATTGTCGGCATTGGCTCCGCGCTTAAAGCACCGTCAACGAACTCAACCGAGCAAACTGCTTCCGCTGAGAAGAGCATCAACCTGTCCGGTAACGATGCGACCAATCAGGCGAATGGCGCACAGCCTGCACCGGGTGCGACTTCCGCAGAGCAGACCGCAGGTAACACCACCGCGCCGCAGGATGTTTCTCTGCCGCCCGTTTCTTCAACCCCTGCTCAGGGTCAGGCACCTGCTACGCCTGAAGGCCAGCAGCGCGTAGAAGTTCAGGGTGACCTGAACAATGCGCTGACGCAGCCGCAGAACCAGCAGCAGGTTGATAACGTCGTGGTTAACTCCACGCTGCCAACCGAGCCGGCAACCGTTGCCCCGATTCGCGGTGGTAATGCTCAGCCGCAAACGGCTGCGACGGAAACCAAACCGCGCCAGACGCAAACTGCGACACGTCCTGAACGTAAGCAGGCGGTGATTGAGCCTAAGCGTGAAACCAAACCTCAGGCAGTCGTCAAAGCGCCTGAAGTGAAAGCCGTACCGGCACAGCCGAAGCACACCGAAACGGCTGCGGTGAGCGAGCCTGCTAAAGCGCCAGTCACGCAGACTGCGCCGAAAGCAACGGCGACCACAACGGCACCGGCTGCCACAGCTGCACCTGCAGCAACGGCTCCAGCAGCCACGGCAACAGCCTCCAGCAGCGCCGCAGGCAAAACTGCAGGTAACGTTGGTTCGTTGAAGTCTGCGCCATCCAGTAACTACACGCTGCAGCTGAGCAGTTCGTCTAACTATGACAACCTCAACAGCTGGGCGAAGAAATCAAATCTGAAAAACTACGTTGTTTATCAGACGACCCGTAACGGTCAACCTTGGTACGTGCTGGTCAGCGGCGTTTATTCTTCCAAAGATGAAGCGAAACGTGCCGTTGCGGCACTACCAGCGGATGTTCAGGCAAAAAATCCCTGGGCGAAGCCGATTCATCAGGTTCAGGCCGATCTGAAGTAATGTTTAAAGCGCAGGATGCTGTCGGAGCTTTCTCCACAGCCGGAGAAGGTGTAATCAGTTAGTCAGCATGAAAAAAAATCGCGCTTTTCTGAAATGGGCAGGGGGGAAATACCCCCTGCTCGATGATATTAAAAAGCACCTGCCTAAAGGCGAGTGTCTTATCGAGCCTTTCGTGGGGGCGGGATCGGTGTTCCTCAACACCGATTTTTCTCGTTATATCCTGGCGGATATCAACAACGACCTTATCAGCCTCTATAACATCGTTAAGCTGCGTACCGAAGAGTATGTCGCAGAGGCGCGCAAGCTGTTTACGCCGGAGAATAATCACCCGGACGTTTACTACCAGTTCCGCACTGAGTTTAATCAGAGTCAGGATCCGTTCCGCAGAGCGCTGCTGTTCCTCTATCTCAACCGACACGGTTACAACGGCCTGTGCCGGTATAATCTGCGCGGGGAATTTAACGTGCCGTTTGGTCGCTATAAACGCCCGTATTTCCCGCAGGACGAGCTGTATCACTTTGCCGAAAAAGCGCAGAACGCAGAGTTTCATTGCCTCTCCTATGAAGAGTGTATGGAACTGGCAGGCGTAAACTCGGTGGTTTACTGTGACCCACCTTACGCCCCCCTGTCTGCAACGGCGAATTTCACCGCTTATCACACCAACAGCTTCAGCCCTGCCGAACAGGCGCGTCTGGCGGAGATGGCGGAAAAGCTGGTCAGCAAAAGAATTCCGGTGTTAATTTCGAATCACGACACGCCTGATACGCGCGAATGGTACAAAGCCGCGAAGCATTTTCAGGTCAAAGTGCGGCGTAGCATTAGCAGCAACGGCGGCACACGTAAAAAGGTGGACGAACTTCTGGCTCTTTATCGCCCCTGAGCCGTTTTGCCCGCCGGTAAACACATTTCAAGGAGAAGCGGATGAAACAGTTTTTGATTGCTCCCTCAATTCTGTCGGCCGATTTTGCCCGCCTGGGTGAAGACACCGCCAAAGCTCTCGCGGCTGGCGCAGATGTCGTCCATTTCGACGTTATGGACAACCACTACGTCCCGAATCTGACCATTGGCCCAATGGTGCTTAAGGCATTGCGTAACTATGGCATTACCGCGCCGATCGACGTTCACCTGATGGTGAAGCCAGTCGATCGCATCGTGCCTGACTTCGCCGCAGCGGGTGCCAGCATCATCACTTTCCATCCGGAAGCCTCTGAACACGTCGACCGCACGCTGCAGCTGATCAAAGAGAACGGCTGTAAAGCAGGGCTGGTGTTTAACCCGGCCACGCCGCTGAGCTATCTCGACTATGTCATGGACAAGCTGGACGTGATCCTGCTGATGTCTGTGAACCCGGGCTTTGGTGGTCAGTCGTTTATCCCCCACACGCTGGATAAGCTGCGTGAAGTGCGCCGTCGTATTGATGAGTCTGGTTACGATATTCGTCTGGAAGTGGACGGCGGGGTGAAAGTGAATAACATTGGTGAAATTGCGGCAGCGGGCGCGGATATGTTCGTTGCAGGTTCGGCAATTTTCGACCAGCCGGATTACAAAAAAGTCATTGATGAAATGCGCCGTGAGCTGGCGAAGGTAAGTCATGGATAAATTGCAGGCAATTCGGGGTGTGGCATTCGACCTCGACGGCACGCTGGTCGACAGCGCGCCGGGCTTAACGAGCGCCGTAGACCAGGCGTTGTACGCTCTTGAACTGCCCGTTGCGGGTGAAGATCGCGTGGTAACGTGGATCGGCAACGGTGCTGATGTTCTGATGGAGCGTGCGTTGACGTGGGCTCGCCAGGAGCGCGCGTCGCAGCGTTCCGCGCAGGGTAAACCGAGCGTTGACCACGCTGACATCCCGAAGGATGAGCAGCTGCGTATTCTGCGTAAACTGTTCGATCGTTTCTACGAAGAGACCGTCGAGGAGGGCAGTTTCCTGTTCCCGGACGTTCAGGAAACGCTGAGCGCGCTGCACGCGAAGGGCCTCCCGCTAGGGTTGGTGACCAACAAGCCAACCCCGTTCGTTGCGCCTCTGCTGGAAGCGCTCGATATCGCGAAGTACTTCTCCGTGATTGTGGGCGGCGATGACGTACAGAACAAAAAGCCGCATCCGGAACCACTGTTGCTGGTGGCAGGAAAATTATCCTTAACGCCTGCGGAGCTGCTCTTTGTCGGGGATTCACGTAATGATATTCTGGCTGCCCGAGCGGCAGGGTGTCCTTCCGTCGGATTAACCTATGGCTACAACTACGGTGAGGCCATCACGCTAAGTGAGCCGGATGTGGTCTTCGACCACTTCAAAGATTTGTTGCCCGCACTCGGGCTTTCGCACAGTGAACATCAGGAATTGAATCATGACTAAGCCCATCGTTTTTAGTGGCGCACAGCCTTCAGGTGAATTGACCATTGGTAACTACATGGGTGCGTTACGTCAGTGGGTCAGCATGCAGGATGACTACCATTGCATTTACTGCATCGTCGATCTCCACGCGATTACCGCGCGTCAGGATCCTGAGAAGCTGCGTAAAGCCACCCTGGATACCCTGGCGCTGTACCTGGCCTGCGGCATCGATCCAGAGAAGAGCACCATTTTCGTTCAGTCTCACGTGCCAGAGCACGCGCAGCTGGGCTGGGCGCTGAACTGCTACACCTATTTCGGTGAGCTGAGCCGCATGACCCAGTTCAAGGATAAATCCGCGCGCTACTCTGAAAACATCAACGCGGGTCTGTTCGACTATCCGGTGCTGATGGCGGCGGACATCCTGCTGTATCAAACCAACCAGGTGCCGGTGGGTGAAGACCAGAAGCAGCACCTGGAGCTGAGCCGCGATATCGCCCAGCGCTTTAACGCGATTTATGGTGATGTGTTTAAAGTGCCAGAGCCGTTTATTCCAAAATCCGGCGCGCGCGTGATGTCGCTGCTGGAGCCGACCAAGAAGATGTCCAAGTCTGACGATAACCGCAACAACGTTATTGGCCTGCTGGAAGATCCGAAATCCGTCGTCAAAAAGCTCAAGCGTGCGGTCACCGACTCCGACGAGCCGCCTGTTGTGCGCTACGACGTGCAGAACAAAGCGGGCGTCTCCAACCTGCTGGATATCCTCTCCGGCGTGACTGGCCAGAGCATTCCTGAGCTGGAGCAGCACTTCGAAGGCAAGATGTACGGCCACCTGAAGGGCGAAGTGGCAGATGCCGTTTCCGGGATGCTGACCGAGCTGCAGGAGCGCTATAACCGCTATCGCAACGATGAAGCTTTCCTGCAGAAGGTGATGAAAGAGGGCGCGGAAAAAGCCAGCGCGCGCGCGTCCGAAACCCTGAAAGCGGTGTATGAAGCGATTGGGTTTGTCGCGAAGCCGTAAGTCTGCTTGCCGGGTGGCGCTAACGCTTACCCGGCCTACGGGATCGTGTAGGTCGGGTAAGGCGGAGCCGCCACCCGACGAAAAACCGCCCAAACAAAAAACCGGGAAAGCCCCGGTTTTTTTACGCCTGAAAATCGCTTACTGCTGCGCCACCGGGCCGCAACCGCCGATGATCTTCGAAATGGAGATCGCCGGGTGCAGCAGATAATCATAGCTGCAGTTATTTTTGGTGTTCTGTACGTGACCGGTGCAGGCAGTCAGAGTCGATAACAGGCCAACCAGAACGGCGGCTTTTGCCAGTTTGAACATACGCATTCCTTGTCTTAAAAACGAAAATTGGATGTAACTCAAGGGAATAAAGGGAAAAGTTCCACTTCGGGGCGGTATGTTATCGACAGCGGTAAGAGGGGAGTAGTCCGCTTAAGGACTACTCCGGAAAGGAAGAATATGCGTTAGTGATTCGAGAACCAGTTCAGCTTGTCGCGCAGTTCAACCACACGACCCACCACAATCAGCGCCGGGCTTTCAACCTGCTGCGCCAGCTCGCCGAGCTGCGTCAGTACGCCATCCACCACGCGCTGCGTAATGGCGGTGCCGTTTTCCACCAGCGCGACCGGCATATCTGCCTCCATGCCGTGCTCCAGCAGCTTCGCCTGGATAGTCGCGGCCTGGTTCAACCCCATGTAGAACACCAGCGTCTGCTTTTCGGCGGCCAGGTTATGCCAGTCCAGCTCGCTGCCGGTTTTCAGGTGGCCCGTCACCAGACGCACGCTCTGGGCGTAGTCGCGGTGGGTCAGCGGAATGCCAGAGTAGGCTGAACAACCGGATGCCGCCGTAATGCCCGGCACGACAGAGAACGGAATGCCCGCGTCACACAGGGTTTCCAGCTCCTCGCCGCCGCGCCCAAAGATAAACGGATCGCCGCCCTTAAGGCGTACCACGCGCTTACCTTTCTGCGCTTCGCGCAGGAGGATCTGGTTAATCTCCTCCTGCGGCACGCAGTGGTAGCCCGCGCGCTTGCCGACGAATACGCGGTCGGCGTCGCGGCGCACCAGGTTCATGATGTCATCGGAGACCAGGCGGTCATAAACCACGATATCGGCCTGCTGGATCTGCTGTAGCCCTTTCAGCGTCAGCAGGCCCGCATCTCCCGGCCCGGCCCCGACCAGCACCACTTCGCCGCGATGATCCAGCGGCTCGCTCAGCAGCCGCTCGGTCGTCTCTTCAACGGCTTTGGTGTCCTGATTGGCCAGCGACTGCGCCAGCCTGTCGTTCACAAAGAATTTTTCCCAGAAGCGACGGCGCTCACCCACGGTCGTGAAGGTTTGCTTCACGCGTGAACGCAGCAGCCCGGCGTAATGGGCAATCTGACCAAGATGCTGGGGCAACAGGGCTTCCAGTTTTTCCCGCAGCAGGCGGGCGAGAACCGGCGAGCGTCCGCCGGACGATACCGCAATCATCAGCGGCGAGCGGTCGATAATCGACGGCATGATAAAGCTGGCCTCTTTCGGCGCATCCACCACGTTGCAGAAGATTCGGCGCGCTTCGCAGGCGTCGCTAACGCGCTGGTTCACTTCATCATTATCCGTCGCGGCGATGGTCAGCCAGCAGGTATCCAACAGGGATTCATTAAACTCCCCCTGTTCCAGCGTGAGCATCCCTTCCTGGGCCCAGACCTCAAACTGTGGGGCAAAGGCGAGGGCGTTGACGGTCAGTCGGGCGCCAGCCTCTAACAGCAGGCGCGCTTTGCGTTCGGCCACGTCGCCGCCGCCCACGAGCAGGCAGTCGCGGTTGCGTAATTGACAAAAAATTGGCAGGTGATCCACGACGTTACCTCGCAGCATTCATGGAGGGGTAAGAATTGACGTCAGGATAACAGCAGGAATCGTACAAAACATACGGTTTTTCCTGCCGTTACCCATAAGGGGTCATAAGCTTTTCGTATTGAAAAGGCGGGGGATTAGCCTTTCAGCTGCACCTTGCCGTCCTTCACGCGAACGTCATAGTGCTTCACTGAATGACTCTCATCTTCCATGCAGTAGCCGTCGCTTAAGCGGAAACGCTGCTTTTTCAGCGGACTGGCGACCCACAGCTCCCCCTGATGTTCGGCAATCAAGCCGCGGGAGAGTACGCTGGCTTCGAAGAACGGGTCGATATTGCTGATGGCAAAAACCTGTTCATCGTGGCGAGGGCGGAAAATCGCGACCTGTTCTTTGCCCAGCAGCGCGCACACGCCGGTGGCGGGGGTGATGTCGTTAATATCGCAAATGTTTATCCACTGGCTCATGCGTTTTCCTCCACCAGCGTCACCGGAATACGCTCATACGGTGTCGCCGGACGATGCTGTTCACGCTCCGGCACAACCTGTACGTTCGGGTCGCGCTGGGTGCTGTTGATAAAGTGTTTGAAGCGCGTCTGCGCCGCCGGGGTGTTGACGGTTTCCGTCCACTCGCAGATCACCGCCTCGCGAAGGCGCGCCATCTCGGCTTCCAGATGTTCGTTCAGACCCAGCTTGTCATCGATGATCACCGATTTCAGGTAATCGATGCCGCCTTCCAGATTATCGAGCCAGGAAGCGGTACGGGTCAGCTTATCGGCGGTACGGATGTAGAACATCATGAAGCGGTCGAGATACTGAATCAGCGTGTCGCGATCGAGATCCGCCGCCAACAGGTCCGCATGGCGTGGCTTCATCCCGCCGTTGCCGCAGACGTACAGGTTCCAGCCTTTCTCTGTGGCGATGATACCCACGTCTTTACCCTGCGCTTCCGCGCATTCGCGGGTACAGCCGGAGACGCCAAACTTCATTTTGTGCGGGGTGCGGATGCCTTTGTAGCGGTTCTCCAGCTCCACGCCGAAGCCCACGCTATCGCCGACGCCGTAGCGGCACCAGGTGCTGCCCACGCAGGTTTTTGCCATGCGCAGCGCTTTTGCGTACGCGTGGCCGGTTTCGAAGCCAGCTTCAATCAGCTGACGCCAGATTTCCGGCAGGTCGTCCTTCTGCGCGCCAAACAGGCCGATACGCTGGGAGCCGGTGATTTTGGTGTAGAGATTAAATTCACGCGCAATACGGCCCACGGCAACCAGCCCTTCCGGCGTGATTTCGCCACCGGCGGAACGTGGAATAACGGAGTAGGTGCCGTCTTTCTGGATGTTGGCCAGGAAATTGTCGTTGGTGTCCTGCAGCGGCGTATGCTCGGGTTTAAGCACGTACTCGTTCCAGCAGGAGGCCAGCAGGGAGCCGACGGTCGGTTTACAGACTTCGCAGCCGTAGCCCTGGCCGTGCTTCGCCAGCAGTTCGTCGAAGGACTTAATGCCCTCCACGCGGATCAGGTGGTACAGCTCCTGGCGAGAATACGCGAAGTGCTCGCACAGGTTGTTGTTCACTTCGATGCCCTGTTTCGCCAGCTCGGCGTTCAGCACCTGAGTGACCAGCGGAATACAGCCGCCGCAGCCGGTACCGGCTTTGGTTTCGGCTTTCAGGGCCGCCACGGTGTGGCAGCCTTTGTTGATGGCGGAGATCAGCATGCCTTTGGTGACGTCGAAGCAGGAGCAAATCTGCGCGCTGTCCGGCAGTTTATCCACGCCGATAGACGGCTTGCCGCTTGAGGCATGAGCCGGGAGGATCAGCGCGTCCGGGTTTTCCGGCAGTTCGATGGCGTTCAGCACCAGCTGGAGCAGGTTGCCGAAGTCGCTGGTGTCGCCCACCAGCACCGCACCGAGCAGGGTTTTATTGTCCTGGCTGACGATGAGGCGTTTGTAGACTTCTTTGCTTTCGTCGAGATAGACATAGCTGCGGGAATTCGGGGTGCGGCCATGCGCATCGCCAATACCGCCCACGTCCACGCCCAGCAGCTTCAGCTTGGCGCTCATGTCTGCACCGGTAAACGCGTTTTCGCTGCCGAGGATATGGTCCACGGCGACCTGCGCCATTTTGTAGCCCGGCGCCACCAGGCCGTATACGCGGTTGTTCCAGCTGGCGCATTCGCCGATGGCGTAGATATCCGGATCGGAGGTCTGGCAGGCGTCGTTGATCATGATCCCGCCGCGCTGCGCCACGGCCAGACCGCACTGGGTCGCCAGCTTGTCGCGCGGACGAATACCGGTGGAGAAGACGATGAAGTCCACTTCCAGCTCGCTGCCGTCGGCAAAGCGCATGGTTTTGCGTGCTTCAGTCCCTTCCTGAACGATCTCTTTGGTGTTCTTGCTGGTGTGAACCTTCACGCCCATGCTTTCGATTTTACGACGCAGCTGGTCGCCGCCCATATGGTCCAGCTGTTCGGCCATCAGCATCGGGGCAAATTCGATGACGTGGGTTTCAACGCCGAGGTTTTTCAGCGCGCCAGCCGCTTCCAGGCCCAGCAGACCGCCGCCGACAACCGCACCGCGTTTGCTTCGGCGCGCGCAGGACTCAATGGCGTTGAGGTCCTCAATGGTACGGTAGACGAAGCAATCTTGAGTTTCCGAGCCTTTGATCGGCGGGATCCACGGATAGGAGCCCGTCGCCATGATCAGCTTGTCGTAAAAAACCGTACGCCCGGCGCTGGAGTGGATCACTTTTTCCTGACGGTTGATGGTGATAGCGCGTTCGCCCACCAGCACTTTTACGCCATGCTTCTCGTAGAAACCTTCGCGCACCAGAGAGAGCTCTTCGGCGGTATGATGGGAGAAGTAGGAAGACAGGTGCACACGGTCGTACGCCTTGCGGGGTTCTTCACAGAACACGGTAATATCGAACTGCTCAGCATCGGCCTTATCGAGAAGATCCTCAATAAAGCGGTGGCCGACCATGCCGTTACCGATGATAGCGAGTCTGACTTTGCTCATTATTGCCTCGATTTCTTTTCTATTATTGCCTACCTTAACGATTCAGCAGGGGCGCTTATTGATGCAAATCAAATACGTCTTCGCCTACTCCTTAGGTGGTATGCGACTGATTTGTCAGGATTTTTATAAGTGGCGGAAATCGCAGGCTTTTCGTGCTCGTTGAATTTGTGTACAAATCAGGGGCGGTTTTGCCAAAATCGATACGCCTGAATATCAGCGGCGTTTTTTAGGGGAAGGTTATGTCTACAACACCGTTATGGCTTGTTCAGAATGTTCGTTTACCGGGTCGGGAAGGGCTGTGGCAACTCGCCATTGAGAACGGGCGATTTGGTGACATCACCCCGATGGACGACACCCACGCCGAAAGTTATGAAGTATTGAACGCGCGCGGTGGGCTTGCTATCCCGCCTTTCATTGAGCCGCATATCCATCTTGATACGACCCAGACCGCGGGTGAGCCGAACTGGAACCAGTCCGGCACGCTGTTCGAAGGCATTGAGCGCTGGGCGGAGCGCAAGGTGCTGCTCAGTCATGAGGATGTGAAAGCGCGCGCCTGGAAAACCCTGAAGTGGCAAATTGCCAACGGCATCCAGTTTGTCCGCACCCATGTGGATGTCTCCGACCCGACGCTTACCGCCCTTAAGGCTATGCTGGAGGTGAAGCAGGAGGTTGCCCCGTGGGTGACGCTGCAAATCGTCGCGTTCCCGCAGGAAGGTATTCTCTCTTACCCGAACGGCGCGGCGCTGCTGGAAGAGGCGTTAAAGCTGGGGGCCGACGTGGTGGGGGCGATCCCGCACTTCGAGTTCACCCGCGAGTATGGCGTGCAGTCGCTGCACATCGCGTTTGAGCTGGCGAAGAAGTATGACCGTCCTCTGGATATCCACTGCGATGAAATTGACGACGAACAGTCGCGGTTTGTCGAGACGGTGGCAACGCTGGCGTACGAAGCAGGTATCGGCCCGCGCGTGACGGCCAGCCACACCACCGCCATGCACTCCTACAACGGCGCTTACACCTCGCGGCTCTTCCGTCTGCTGAAAATGTCGGGGATTAACTTCGTCGCTAACCCGCTGGTCAATATTCACCTGCAGGGGCGCTTTGATGACTATCCGAAGCGCCGCGGCATCACCCGGGTGAAAGAGCTGCAGGAGGCGGGCATTAACGTCTGCTTCGGTCATGACGACGTCTTCGACCCGTGGTACCCGCTCGGCACCGGCAACATGCTGCAGGTGCTGCATATGGGGCTGCACGTCTGCCAGATGATGGGCTATCCGCAAATCGACAGCGGACTGAATCTCATCACCCATAACAGCGCTCGAACCTTTGGCCTGAGCGATTACGGTATTGCCACGGGAAACCCGGCGAACCTGATTATTCTGCCTGCGGAGAGCGGGTTTGAAGCGGTGCGCTGCCAGGTGCCGGTGCGCTGGTCGATTCGTCAGGGACGCGTGATTGCCACAACGCAGCTGGCGCAGACGTGGATCCAGACGGACGTCGGGGGAGAAGAGGTAAGCTTTGCCAGAAACAGCCCCTCTGCAGAGCGCAAAGGGGCGTAAGGGTTAGTGAGACGCTGCTGCCGCGTTGTGCTGGCGGTGGCGGGTCACGAAGCCCAGGATGAAGCACATGATGAACACTACGGCATACAGACCGTTAGCGGTGTGCAGCGCCGCCAGCGGGCCGCTGTGGGCCACGATCGGGCCCGTCACCACGAAGGTCAGCATGGTGCCGATGGTGCCGCAGGTCAGGACGAAGTTAACCAGCTTCGGCGAGGCCACTTTGGTCTGCAGGGAGCCCAGGGTGATGATCGAGGTATAAATGGCGCTGGAGAAGAAGCCCAGGGTCAGAATAAACCACGGCATATGTTCCGGTGAACCGTTGATGAACAGGTACATCAGCACGGTCGCCATGCCCGCCAGCACGGTCAGAATGCGCTGCAGATCGAAGAAGCGCAGGATGAAGCTAAACGCCCACATGCCGAACATGTAAGACATCCAGAAATCGCTTACCAGTTGACCCGCATCGTTCAGGCTCATGCCCAGACCTTTGGCGTATTCCGGTACCCAGGAGATAAAGCCCAGCTGGCCCAGGATGTAGCACAGGGCGGCAACGGAGAGGAACAGCACCCCGATGCCCCATTTTTCTTTCGCAACGGGCTCGGCGGTGGTTCGCGCTTTCTTGCCCAGCACCGGGAATTCGCAGCCAAAGGTCAGGATAAAGATCGCCACGTAGACCAGACCGATGCAGGCATAGACCCAGTACCACTCGATGCTGCGCGCCAGCAGAACGGCCGCGACCATCGGGAAAATCATACCGGCCATGCTGAAGAAGGAGTCGGTAAACAGCAGGCGCGCGCCGCGCTGGCGGCCTTCATACATATGGGTAATCAGGAACGTACCGATCGACATGGTGATCCCGCTGACCAGACCGAGCACGAACATCGCGGCGGAGAACAGCACGATGCTGTGGCTCAGCATCAGGCCCGCCACGGCGGCGACCATCAGCACAAAGCCAAAACGCAGCTGGGTTTTCAGCGGGACGATTTCCATCAGCCAGGCATTCAGGAAGATAGAGATCAGGATCCCTGCGTTGAGGAAGGTGAAGGTATTACTCATGCTGGAAACGGGCAGCTGGAAGTAGTCTGCGATATTCCCCATCACCATCCCGGTGACGATCACCAACGCGCCGGTCAGGGCGTAGGAGAAGAAGCTGATCCATGTGAGCTTGATGCGATTGCTGTTAGTCATGTCTGGCCTGTTCAGAAAAAGAAAAGCGCCCAGGGGGCGCTGAGAGCGGGCAGATTTTAGACATTAAAGTGATCCATTCATATCTTTTAAGAGAAATTAGAAGTTCATTGCATGGTTTTGTGTGATCTTGATCACACAAAAAGGCGCTAAAGCCAACCGTTTGCGCGGTTACAACTGTTTCAATTTCGTAAAATTAGGTAAAAGGCTGGTCTCCGTTCATACTGCTCTTTAGAATCAAGCCATTCGCTTTTTATACTGCGCTTTGTTAAGGAATTCTCATGCTCAAATCAACACTGGCGGCTGTCGCAGCTGTGTTTGCTCTTTCTGCCGTTTCCCCTGCTGCGCTGGCGGCCAAAGGGGACCCTCACGTTCTGCTGACCACCTCCGCCGGAAACATTGAGCTGGAACTGAATAGCCAGAAAGCTCCGGTTTCTGTGAAAAACTTCCTCGACTACGTGAACAGTGGTTTCTATAACAACACCACCTTCCACCGCGTGATCCCGGGCTTTATGGTGCAGGGCGGCGGCTTCAACGAGCAGATGCAGCAGAAACAGCCGAACCCGCCTATTAAAAACGAAGCGGACAACGGCCTGCTGAACAAGCGCGGCACCATCTCCATGGCGCGTACCGCGGACAAAGACAGCGCGACCAGCCAGTTCTTCCTGAACGTGGCGGATAACGCCTTCCTCGACCACGGTCAGCGCGACTTCGGCTATGCCGTTTTCGGTAAAATCGTGAAAGGGATGGACGTGGCCGACAAGATTTCTCAGGTGCCTACTCACGACGTCGGTCCGTATCAGAATGTGCCGTCAAAACCGGTGGTTATCCTCTCCGCAAAAGTTCTGCCGTAACTCTTCTGAACGCGGGCTTCTCCTGCCCGCGTTATGTAACCCTCCCTGCGAAAGCGCGTTTTGCTGCTTATACTTGTGGCAAACGGACTATTCAGGGAGGCGTTAAGTGAAAAAACTCACCGACAAGCAAAAATCCCGTCTCTGGGAGCAGCAGCGTAACGTCAATTTACAGGCCAGTTGTCTCCTTGAAAAAGGTAATGGTCCCTCAGAACCCCATATTGAGACGCTGGCGCTTGGGCCTTCCGCGCCCGGGTTGCCCCATCTGTGCCTTATTCATCGTCATTTGTACCGCAGCGAGATGAAGCGGGCAGGCGAGCTCCGTACCGACGATATTTTTAAAGGGGATATTCCCTTCTGCCATTTTGAGTACATCGAGAAGATGGGTAACGAGCTGATGGCGGCGCTGGAAGGCGAAAAGTATCTTGTGGGTCTTGAGAAAGCGGCGTTTGTTGACCGGGTTAGCCACTATTACTGCGAAATCAACATGCTGCATCCCTTCATGCGCGGCAACGGTATCGCCCAGCGCGTTTTCTTCGAGCAGCTGGCGCTCCACGCGGGTTACGCGCTGGACTGGCGGGATATCGATCCCGAGCAGTGGGTGGCGGCGAACCGAAGTGGCGCAACGGGAGATTTAACCGCGTTAAACGCTATCTTTGCCAAAGTAGTGAGCGAAGCGCGGGAATCTGAGTAGAATAGGGCGGCATTTTTTTCGGGAGCCGCCATGATTCTGCTGATTGATAACTACGATTCCTTCACCTGGAACCTTTACCAGTATTTTTGTGAACTGGGTGCAGAGGTGGTTGTCCGCCGCAACGACGAGATCGATCTCGACGATATCGACACGCTGGCTCCGCAGAAAATCGTGATTTCTCCGGGGCCGTGTACGCCGTCGGAGTCGGGTATTTCTCTGGATGTGATCCAGCACTATGCCGGCAAGCTGCCGGTCCTGGGCGTCTGCTTGGGCCATCAGGCGATTGCCCAGGCGTTTGGTGCCACCATCGTGCGCGCTGCGAAAGTGATGCACGGTAAAACCTCTCCGGTCACCCACACCGGCACCGGGGTATTCACGGGGCTCAATAACCCGTTAACCGTGACGCGCTACCATTCCCTGGTCATTGACCCATCGACGCTGCCCGACTGCTTTGAGGTGACCGCCTGGAGCGATACGCAGGAGATCATGGGGATTCGTCACTGCGAATGGGACCTCGAAGGCGTGCAGTTCCACCCGGAAAGCATCCTCAGCGAGCAGGGGCACGCGCTGCTGGCAAATTTCCTCAATCGCTGAATATCTGTTGCCTTGTTGTGATTTTTTATGCATATTTTGTGATTATATTTTCACAATCACTGTGACATAAAATGGATGGTCATGACATGGCAACTGAACAACCAGCAATTACCCGCGCGACTTTCGATGAAGTTATCCTGCCGATTTATGCACCGGCTGAATTTATCCCGGTGAAGGGAAAGGGCAGCCGCGTCTGGGATCAGCAGGGTAAAGAGTATGTGGATTTTGCGGGCGGTATTGCGGTCACGGCGCTGGGTCATTGCCATCCCGCGCTGGTGGAGGCGCTGAAAACCCAGGGCGAAACCCTGTGGCACACCAGCAACGTGTTCACCAACGAACCGGCGCTGCGCCTGGGACGTAAGATCATCGATGCCACCTTCGCCGAGCGCGTGCTGTTTATGAACTCCGGCACCGAAGCCAACGAAACCGCTTTTAAGCTGGCGCGCTACTACGCGACAACGCGCCACAGCCCGTACAAAACCAAAATCATCGCCTTCCATAACGCCTTCCACGGACGCTCCTTCTTTACCGTTTCCGTTGGCGGCCAGCCGAAGTATTCCGACGGGTTTGGCCCGAAGCCGGCCGATATCGTCCACGTGCCGTTTAACGATCTGCATGCGGTGAAAGCGGTGATGGACGACCATACCTGCGCGGTGGTGGTCGAGCCGATCCAGGGTGAAGGCGGCGTGACCGCGGCAACCCCTGAATTCCTGAAAGGGCTGCGCGCGCTGTGCGACGAACATCAGGCGCTGCTGGTCTTTGATGAAGTGCAGTGCGGGATGGGGCGTACCGGCGATCTGTTCGCGTATATGCACTACGGCGTGACGCCGGATATTCTGACCAGCGCTAAAGCGCTCGGCGGTGGTTTCCCGGTGAGTGCGGTACTGACAACGCAGGAGATCGCCTCCGCGTTCCACGTCGGTTCTCACGGCTCTACCTACGGCGGCAACCCGCTGGCGAGCGCCGTGGCGGGCGCCGCATTCGACATTATCAACACGCCGGAGGTGTTGAACGCCGTGAGCGCGAAGCGCGAGCTGTTCGTAAAACACCTGCAAAAGATTGATGAGCAGTACGACGTGTTCAGCGAAATCCGCGGGATGGGGCTGCTGATTGGCGCCGAGCTGAAGCCGCAGTACAAGGGCCGCGCGCGTGATTTCCTGCACGCCGCCGCGCACGAAGGGGTGATGGTGCTCAATGCCGGACCGGACGTGATGCGCTTTGCGCCGTCGCTGGTGGTAGAAGACAAAGACATCGAAGACGGGTTAACCCGCTTTGCCGCGGCGGTCGCGAAGATCGTAAAAGGCTAATACTCGGTTCGCTTTAACCGGCGGGTTAACCAAATCCCGTGATGCGGACGCTGACGCCATGCCACCGACGAAATGGTGTGCATGGTGTTCAGATGTCCCAGAACGCGCTGCAAATGCTGCTCCAGCGTGCTCATTGGCCCGTGGGTTAACGTCTCCGGCGCTTCCAGAATGTTCGAATCTCCCGACTCACCCGGCGAGTCATACTCCAGACGCTGCTGACAGCGCTGCAGCGCAATTTCACACGACTGCAAATAGCGCTGCGCCAGATCGGGCGTCAGCATCGTGTGCTCGCGCGCCAGCGTGGTCATGGCGTTAATGTGCTCGACGATAAACTGGCTGTGCGTCACCCAGAGCTTCATGTCTGCAAGATAGTGCGAGTTAAAGCCCGGCTCCTGCATCGCCTGGTTGAGCGAGTTAAACAGAGCGTTGTGCGCCTGGTTGACCTTCATCCGCTGCCAGGCCAGCGGCGTCGGTTGAGGATTGTCGCTGAGGATCAGCCTGATGGCCTCCTGATCCGCTTCCAGCGCGTCGTGGGCGTTCTGGCGCAGCAGTCCGCTTTGCCACTGCGGCCACAGCCAGACCATGCCGCCAAAGGCAATCAGACAGCCGATCAGGGTATCAATCAGCCTGGCGACAATAAACTGTTCGCCATTGAGCGTGAGCAGCTGCAGGGTATATACCGCCGTCACCGTAAAGCCCACCATCGCCCAGCCGTAGTTTTTGCGGATAATCAGGTAGCTCACCAGCGTAACCGCCAGCATGCCTGCCAGGGTATAACCTTGCGGCACGTGGAAGTGCAGCGTCACCCCCGCAATGATCAGCCCGGCCATCGTTCCGCCAGCCCGATGCAGAATACGCACCCGCGTGGCGCCGTAGCCGTTCTGGGTGACAAACAGCACGGTCATTAAGATCCAGTAGGGTTTCGGCAGGTGCAGCGCCATGCCCATCAGGCTGGCGGTACTGAGCATCACGCTAATCCTTGCGGCGTTGCGCAGGGCGGACGATTTAAGAGAAAGATAGCTTTTGAGCGCGGGCAATAGCGGAAGCCGTTTCTGCTTATCCGCCATCAGGTCGCGGGGATAAAGCGGGCGCTGCGTGCGCAACACGCGGGCGATGCGGCTGAAGTGCCAGGCGGCAAACTGGCCGACGGGGTTATCCGGATGCTGACGGGCGATTTTCTCCAGCGCGCCCAGCTGCTTATCCATGTTAAAGCGCGTCGGGTAGCGGTGATAGAGAATGTCATCGGCCAGCACGCGCAGGCGTGCGGATACGGTCTGCGCGTTCCAGCGGATCACCGCTTCGGCGTGGCTGCGCTCGACCAGCTTTTGCACCTCCTGCGGGTGGTGCAGGCTCACGGAGATATGCTCCTGCAGATCCAGCCCGACCTGGAAGGTGCGCAGCAGCCGTTTGTACTCGTGGTTCTTGTTGGCGGCGAGCATATGCAGCTGCTGATAGCACTGGCTAATCAGATCCACCACCTTCTGCTGGCGCGTCAGCAGCGGCGGTAAGGACTTTTCCGGATCGGTATGCTGGGTGAGCAGGGTGTATTTGGCTTCGCAGTAATCCGCAAGCTGCACATAGAGCAGGCTCAGGGATTCACGCAGCGGCTGTTCGCGCCACAGCCAGAACCAAAACCAGTTAAACAGCCCGTACCATAATGTCCCCAGGGCGTAGATCAGCAGCGGCTCCCACACCGGCATATTCCCGGCGAGGCTCAGCGTGAAAATAGCTGCAATCAGCGAGGCGGGAAGCAGGCGGGCGTGCAGCGAACTGATTTCCGCCGTGACGCCGAGGGTCATCGCCAGCACGGTCAGGATCAGCGGCAGCGGGATATCACGAGCCAGTAATAGCTGTACGGCGAGGCTACAGCCCGCAAACAGGCAGCCGCCGATAATCAGGCGTTTGAAAAAGCGCTTATGCGGCGTGTCCAGACCGGCGATGTTGCAGCAGGCAGGCACGAGGGAAAACAGCAGACCTTGCTGAAGATGTCCGAGGATCAGGCCTATGGCCACGGGAAGACACAACACCAGCGTTTGTCGCAGTGCGTAGTTAACTTCCGGGTGATAGATCAGCCTGCGCCACATGGGGAGTAGAGACAAAAACGGCGTGACACCTTGCGATGGCACGCCGTTTAAGCGGAATTAACGCGTTCCGTAAACCACGATGGTTTTACCGTGGGCGGAGATCAGGTTTTGATCTTCCAGCATTTTCAGGATACGGCCCACTGTTTCACGGGAGCAACCGACGATTTGACCAATTTCCTGACGGGTAATTTTAATTTGCATGCCGTCCGGGTGGGTCATAGCGTCTGGCTGTTTCGCCAGGTTCAGCAGGGTTTGTGCGATACGGCCGGTAACGTCCAGGAAGGCGAGGTTACCCACTTTCTCTGACGTGACCTGCAGACGGCGCGCCATCTGGGAAGAAAGACGCATCAGGATGTCAGGGTTAACCTGAATCAGCTGACGGAACTTCTTGTAAGAAATTTCAGCCACTTCACATGCTGTCTTTGCACGAACCCAGGCGCTACGTTCCTGGCCCTCTTCAAACAGGCCCAGTTCACCGATGAAATCGCCCTGGTTCAGATAAGAAAGGATCATCTCTTTCCCTTCTTCATCTTTGATCAGCACTGCCACCGAGCCTTTAACGATGTAATACAACGTTTCCGCTTTTTCACCCTGGTGAATCAGCGTGCTCTTTGATGGGTACTTATGAATGTGGCAATGAGACAAGAACCATTCGAGAGTCGGGTCTGTTTGCGGTTTGCCAAGCACCATGCGCTGTTATCCTCTGTTATAAGCTGTCACCAGAGTCATCAGATGCATCCGGACTCTGGGGTTGCAATCGAATTCTTACCCATACCCTGGGAAGTCGGCTACCGTAACGTTTCGCAGCCAGTAAAGTTTGATGTCCTCTGCATACATGTGTAACGTCAATGTATTACTGTAGCATCCAGAGTGTTTTAGCATAGCTTTCGCCGCGTGTCTCCTGGTGTCTCGCTTCAGCATGATGCAGGTCGCCTTCCATTGCGAGAAATGTAACGCACGCGTAATCTGTCACCAAAAATGCAACGTTGGAGTTTAAGAATATGCAAGCGCGCGTGAAATGGGTTGAAGGTTTAACGTTCCTGGGCGAGTCCGCGTCAGGACACCAGATTTTGATGGACGGCAACTCCGGCGATAAAGCACCCAGCCCAATGGAAATGGTGCTGATGGCGGCAGGGGGATGCAGCGCAATCGACGTGGTGTCGATTCTGCAAAAAGGTCGTCATGACGTGACGGATTGTGAAGTCAAACTCACGTCAGAACGTCGCGAAGAGGCGCCACGCCTGTTCACCCATATTAACCTGCACTTTGTGGTCACCGGTAAAGAGCTGAAAGACGCGGCGGTCTCGCGTGCGGTGGACCTGTCTGCGGAGAAGTACTGCTCGGTGGCGTTAATGCTGGAGAAAGCGGTAAAAATCACGCATTCGTATGAAGTGATCGAGGCCTAATCTTTTGGCGGGTGGCGCTTCGCTGACCCGCCCTACAAAAGCACGACCGTAGGCCCGGTAAGCGCAGCGCCACCGGGCAAAACAACTCACGCGATCTGCTTCCCTTCCATCAGTCGCTCCACCAGCGGCGTCATGATGAGCTCCATCGCCAGCCCCATTTTTCCGCCCGGCACCACTAACGTATTCATGTGCGAAATAAACGAGCCCTGCAGCATGGCCAGCAGCCAGGGGTAATCAATACCGTCGAGATTGCGGAAATGGATCACCACAAAGCTCTCATCCAGAGACGGGATACTTTTGGCGGCAAACGGGTTGGAGGTGTCCACCGTCGGCACGCGCTGGAAGTTGATATGGGTGCGGGAGAACTGCGGCGTCAGGAAGTTAATGTAATCCTCCATGGAGCGCACCACGGAGTCCATCACCGCTTCGCGAGAATGGCCGCGCTCGCTCATGTCACGCGTCAGCTTCTGGATCCACTCCAGGTTAACGATAGGGACCACGCCGACCAGCAGATCCACGTGGCGGGCCACGTCGTGTTGAGGGGTGACCACGCCACCGTGCAATCCTTCGTAAAACAGGACGTCGGTGGGTTCCGGCAGCGGTTGCCACGGGGTAAAGGTTCCCGGCACCTGATTCCAGGGAACGGCTTCATCATAGGTATGCAGATATTTGCGGGACTGCCCTTTGCCGCTCTGACCGTACTCGATAAATGTTTGTTCCAGCAGGCCGAAGTCATTGGCTTCCGGGCCGAAGTAGCTGATGTGTTTACCCGAATCGCGCGCCTTACGGATGGCCATGTCCATTTCCGGACGCGTGTAGCGGTGAAAGCTATCGCCTTCGACCTCCGCCGCACGAAGATTCAGCTGGGCGAAAATCTTGCGAAATGCGAGGCTGGTGGTGGTGGTTCCCGCACCACTCGACCCCGTAACGGCAATAACCGGATGTCTGGCAGACATAGCAACTCCCTGACTGAAAAGTGTGGAAGATCAGCCGTGAAACGCGTTGCGGGGCATGATATTGACCGTCTCATGCAGTTCTGACCACACCAGCAGCACGTCGCCGCTTTTCAGCTGGCGCTTAACATCGTTGACCTTTTGCTCAAGCGAGCGTTCCTGTTCACCATAATCGGTGCCTTCGCGTAATACAAAGCTTTCAATCAGATTATCGAGCGTTTCGGGAGCCAGATCCTGCCAGGGAATAATCATTTTGCACCGTCCAGATAAGGGGTTAGCCAGTCAGGAATTCGCGCCTCAAGCCACATTTTCGGGCGGCGCAGCGTGCCGCCGATAAACCCGACGTGGCCGCCGTGCTCGGTCAACTGATAGTGAACGTTGTCGGGTAGGAACTCCTGAGCGGGGATCGAGTGATGATCCATAAACGGGTCATCTTTGGCATGAATAATCAGCGTCGGCTGCGTGATCTTGCTGAGCAGCGGCATGGCGCTGCACTGACGATAATAGTCAATCGCATCGGCGAAGCCGTGGATTTTTGCGGTGATCAGGTCGTCGAACTCGCGAATACGGCGCACCTTTTTCAGCTGGCGCAGGCTGACCGGCAGGGTATCCGGGTAGGCCTTCAGCTTACGCGCCGCGTTGGCCTTCAGCAGGTTGAGCAGGTAGCGCTGATAGACGCGGGAAAAGCCTTTATCCATGTGGTAGCTGCACTGCTCCAGCATAAACGGCGCGGAGACAATGACGGCGGCATCCAGCGGGACGCTTTCGCCCTCTTTGGCCAGCAGACAGGCCAGCATATTTCCGCCCAGCGAGTAGCCCACCGCGGCGGTTGGCACGGTGCCAAAGTTGTCCCGCAGCCAGTGTAAAAACCACGTTCCGTCTTCGGTTTCACCCGAGTGATAAATGCGTTTCTGACGATTCGGTTCGCCGCTGCAGCCGCGAAAATGCATCACCACGCCGAGCCAGCCGCGCGCTTTTGCCGCCTCAATTAATCCATGCGCATACGGGCTGTGCAGGCTGCCTTCCAGACCGTGAAAGACCACCAGACGCGGCTTATGGCGGGCCTGTTCCGGCGCTTCGCTCCAGGCGAGATCCAGAAAATCACCGTCTGGCAGGTCAAGCCGTTGCCAGTGCGGGGTGAACTGAACCTTGCGGCGGATCAGTCGCGGCAGCATGGTCTGCAGGTGGGGGTTAGCCACGCCGCGCATGGGCACGAACTCAGTGCTGTCTTCGGCCGCAATGTCGAAGTCTGATGGAATGATTTGGGTCATAAGGGCGATGCTGATTCTTGTCAGAAATTTACGGTACTTTCCGAATTGTACCCCGTTTAGCCTGGTTTTCCGAAACATGAACTGATCCCGATCACAAATCTTTACCTTGATTATTACTCTCAGGCTAATGATTCCGCTCTACGCTTAATTGATGCCTTTCTCACCAGAGCGCACACTTTACTCAACGTTAAGCAAATCAAAATGATTAGCTGAATCAGGAGGTTAATAATGTTATCTGGGCAAACACCCACCCGGCAATGGAACACGCGACGCAGCGAAAAAGCGCGTCGTCTGGCCTCCGTACCGGTGCAGGGCAAGGTACTGCCAACCGGCGATCTTGTCGCCATGCTGGAAAAATTAATCGCGCCTGGCGATAAGGTCGTTCTGGAAGGTAACAACCAGAAGCAGGCGGATTTCCTTTCCCGCTCGCTGGCCGAAGTGAACCCGCAAATCGTTCACGACCTGCATATGATCATGCCGAGCGTCGGCCGTAGCGAGCATCTGGACATCTTCGAGAAAGGCATCGCCCGCAAGCTGGACTTCTCCTTCTCCGGGACGCAAAGCCTGCGTATTTCGCAGCTGCTGGAAGACGGTCAGCTCGAAATCGGTGCGATTCACACCTACATCGAACTTTACTCACGCCTCTACGTCGACCTTTCGCCCAACGTGGCGCTGATTGCCGGTTTTAAAGCCGACCGCAAAGGCAACCTCTATACCGGAGCGAGTACCGAAGATACCCCGGCGCTGGTGGAAGCCGCCGCGTTCCACGACGGCATCGTCATCGCACAGGTGAACGAGCTGGTGGACGACGAGTGCGAGCTGCCGCGCGTGGATATTCCGGGCTCCTGGATCGACTACGTGGTCGTTGCGGACAAACCGTTCTTTATTGAACCGCTGTTCACCCGCGACCCGCGCCTGATCAAGCAGGAGCATATCCTGATGGCGATGATGGCCATCAAAGGCATCTACGCAGAGCACCAGGTGCAGTCCCTGAACCACGGTATCGGCTTTAACACCGCGGCGATTGAGCTGCTGCTGCCCACCTACGGCGAACAGCTCGGCCTGAAGGGCAAAATCTGTAAACACTGGACGCTGAACCCGCATCCGACGCTGATCCCCGCCATTGAAAGCGGCTGGGTGGAGAGCGTGCACTGCTTCGGCGGCGAGCTGGGGATGGAAGAGTACATCCGCGCCCGTCCGGACGTGTTCTTTACCGGTGCCGACGGCTCCATGCGTTCCAACCGCGCCTTCTGCCAGCTGGCAGGCCAGTACGCGGTGGATATGTTCATCGGCTCTACGCTGCAGGTTGACGGTTACGCCAACTCCTCAACGGTGACGCGCGGTCGTCTTTCCGGCTTCGGCGGTGCGCCAAACATGGGCCATGACCCGCACGGTCGTCGTCACGCCACCCCGGCCTGGCTGAACATGATCACCGAGCCGGACCCAATGCAGCGCGGTAAAAAACTCGTCGTGCAGATGGTCGAAACCTTCCAGGCGGGCGTGAAGCCAACCTTCGTGGAAAAACTTGATGCCGTTGACGTGGCGAAAGCCTCCGGCATGCCGCTGGCACCGGTGATGATTTACGGTGATGACGTGACGCACGTGCTGACGGAAGAGGGGATTGCCTACCTCTACCGGGCGAAAGATCTGGAAGAGCGTCGGGCCATGGTTGCCGCCGTCGCGGGGATCACCGATATCGGCCTGGGCGTTGACGCCAAACGCGTGGCGGAACTGCGCCAGAGCGGCAAAGTGGTGTACCCGGAAGATATGGGGATTCGCCGCACCGACGCCACCCGCTCTCTGCTGGCTGCAGGCAGCGTGGCTGACCTCGTGGAGTGGTCCGGCGGTCTGTATAACCCACCTGCGAAATTCCGGAGCTGGTAATGAAACTTCTGCCCCAGATTCAGGTTGAAGGCGGTGCCGAATGGCTGGCGCGAACCGCCACGCAGTGTCTGATTGACGAAGCACGTTTAAGCCCGAAACCCGGTCTGGTGGACAGTCGGGGGAACGGCGCGCACCACGATTTATCCCTTGCGCTGATGGAGCGCTCCGCGCGCAGCCTGACCCCCACGTTTCAGGCGCTGGCGCAGCAAAGCTGGCTGCGTCCGGCAGATATTGCGCTTCGGCAAACCGTTGGCCGTCTTGGCCGCGAAGGCGAACAGCAGATGATGGCGGCCACCGACGGGGTGAATACCCATCGTGGCGCGATCTGGGCGCTGGGATTGCTGGTGAGCGCGGTGGCGATGCTGGGCGGTGATGCAGCTGCGCAGGCCGTCGCGAATACCGCCGCGCAGCTGGCGAAACTCCCGGACGACGCGGCACCGAAGGTGTTCAGCAAAGGCCTGCGCGTCACGCACCGCTACCGCGTGCCGGGCGCACGCGAAGAGGCGCAGCAGGCGTTCCCGCACGTTATGCAGCGCGCGCTGCCGCAGCTTCGCCTAAGCCGTCTGAACGGCAGCAGTGAGGCGCAGGCCAGGCTCGACGCGCTGATGGCCATCATGACGTCACTCACCGACACCTGCGTGCTGTCGCGCGCCGGAATGGAGGGGCTGGACGCCATGCAGAGCGGTGCCCGTGCGGTACTGAATGCCGGAGGTTGTGCAACGGCGGCGGGCCAGCAGGCGCTGGCGAGCTTAGACCGCCAGATGCTCTCGCTCAACGCTTCACCGGGCGGCGCTGCCGACCTGCTTGCCGCCACGCTGTTTCTCGACCGCGTCGAAACGCCTTATTCAAAGCATTAAGAGGATGTTATGGAAAAAATTACATTGACCGTGCCAGCCAGCCGCGCGTTAAGCGGCAGGGCGCTGGCGGGCGTCGTCGGCTCCGGGGATATGGAGGTGCTCTTCACCGCCGAACCGGGCCAGACGCTAACCATTGATATCACCACCTCCGTCGACAACAGCCGTGGCCGCTGGGAGGCGCTGTTCAACCGCCTGCAAACGGTCAGCAGCCTGCCGGCAGGAAAACTGACCATTCATGATTTCGGCGCGACGCCGGGCGTGGCGCGCATTCGCATCGAACAGGTCTTTGAGGGGGTAAGCCATGCGTAATGACAGCAGCTTTATCGAACTAAAAGCGCGCCAGCGCGCGCAGGCCCTGCTGGATGACGGCAGCTACCGCGAACTGCTGGATCCGTTTGAAGGCATTATCTCTCCGTGGCTTGGGCCGCAGGGGATTGTTCCGCAGGCCGATGACGGCATGGTCGTCGCAAAAGGCACCATCAACGGTCAGCCTGCGGTCGTGGTCGCAATTGAAGGCGCGTTCCAGGGCGGCAGCATGGGCGAAGTGTCCGGCGCCAAAATGGCGGCGGCGCTGGAGCTGGCGGCGGAAGATAACCGTAACGGCATTCCGACGCAGGCTGTGCTGTGCCTCGAAACCGGCGGCGTGCGTCTTCAGGAGGCTAACCTCGGCCTGGCGGCGATTGCCGATATCCACGCCGCGATTGTAGACCTGCGTCGCTACACGCCCGTCATCGGGATTGTGGCCGGGACCGTGGGCTGCTTCGGCGGGATGTCCATTGCCGCGGCGCTATGCAGCTACCTGATTGTGACCCGCGAAGCGCGTCTTGGCCTCAACGGCCCGCAGGTTATCGAGCAGGAGGCGGGCATTGAAGAGTACGACTCCCGCGACCGTCCGTTTATCTGGAGCATGACCGGCGGCGAAGTGCGCTATCAAAGCGGTCTGGTAGACGCGCTGGTGGGCGACGGCGTAAACGCGGTGAAAGCGGCGATGAACGACGCGATTGCGAAAGGCGTACCGGCGAAACACCGCACCGATAACTACGACGATTACCTGAACCGTCTGACGAATTTCGACACCCGCAAGCAGGCCGATGCCGAACAGATTAACGCGCTTTTTGCCCGGGAGGTGAAATGATGAGTAATTCAAAAAGCCGTGGCGAGCTCTGGCTGGAAACCCTCGCCCCGAACGCCAAACGTATCGAAGGGCTGTGCCCGTCCGTGCAGGCGGCAGACGGCGAGCTGAACGGTGAGGCGGTGCGCTTTGTGGCCGTGGTGCCGGATGCCAACAACCACTTCCCGCGCGCGGCGAAAGGTGAAGTCGGTCTGCTGGAAGGCTGGACGCTGGCGAAGGTGGTTAGCGAAACCGTCGCCGCTGACGCAGAGAAGTCCGTCAAACGCCCGATTGTGGCGGTGATTGACGTCCCAAGCCAGGCCTATGGCCGTCGCGAAGAGGCGTTTGGTATCCATCAGGCGCTGGCAGGATCCGCTGCTGCATATGCTAACGCGCGCCTGGCCGGTCACCCGGTGATTGGGCTTATCGTCGGCAAGGCGATGTCCGGCGCGTTCCTGGCGCACGGCTACCAGGCCAACCGTCTGATCGCCTTTAACGACAAGGGCGTGCTGATCCACGCGATGGGCAAAGAGTCCGCCGCTCGCATCACGCTGCGTACCGTCGAGGCGCTGGAAAAACTGGCGGCGACCATTCCGCCAATGGCCTACGACATCAGCAACTACGCGACGCTGGGGCTGCTCTCCAGCCTGCTGGACATCAGCAACCCGGATGCCCCATCCGATAACGATCTGGCGCAGGTGAAATCCACCCTGCAACAGGCCATCAGCGATGCTCGTCAGGACGCGACGCTTAAAAACCGTCTGGGTGCTGACAACCGCCGCAGCTCGGCGCTTGTACGCGAACGTATGCGAGCCAGCTGGTAAGTAAAAAAAAAGACCTGCCAGAGATGCAACCCCCGCGAGCGCGTCCGCTGCGCCCGCGTGGGAGCCTGCATCCTGAAAAATAATAAACATCGCACCAGTGCTAAAACTTTTTTTACTACAGGTGATTTATGACTTACGTAATTGTTCATGCTCTTGCACCGATTTTCGTCATCATGCTGCTGGGATTCTGGGCCGGTAAGGCAAAGATGGTCGATAACAAAAACGTTTCCCTGCTCAATATCTTCGTGATGGATTTTGCACTGCCTGCTGCGCTGTTCAGCGCCACCGTGCAAACGCCGTGGACCGGCATCGTGGCGCAGTCGCCGCTGATTCTGGTGCTGACGCTGGCGATGTGGATTACCTATGCGGCCATCTACTTCCTCGCGACTAAAGTCTTTAAGAAATCCCCGCAGGACGCGGCCGTGCTGACCCTGACGGTGGCGCTGCCTAACTACGCGGCGCTGGGCCTGCCGATTCTGGGCAGCGTGCTGGGTGAAGGATCGTCCACGTCGCTTTCCGTGGCGGTCTCTATCGCCTGCGGTTCCGTACTGATGACCCCGTTCTGCCTGCTGATCCTGGAGCGTGAGAAAGCGCGCGCCGAGGGGAATAACTCGGGCTCAACGCTCTCCATGCTGCCGGTGCTGATGTGGCGTTCCATTAAGAAACCGATCGTGATGGGCCCGCTGCTGGGCGTGATTCTTTCAGCCATCGGGATCAAAATGCCGGAACTGGTGCTTGCGGCGATTAAACCGCTGGGGCTGTCGGCGACCGCTGCGGCGCTGTTCCTGACCGGGGTGATCCTCTCTGCCCGTAAGCTGCAGATCAACACCATGGTGATTACGTCCACCATCGCCAAGCTGCTGATTCAGCCCGCGATTGCCTGGGGTATCGTGCTGATCTTCGGTCTGCACGGCTCCGTGGCGATCACCGCTATCCTGATGATTGCGCTCTCTGCGGGCTTCTTCGGCGTGGTGTTCGGTAACCGCTTTGGCGTGCAGTCGCCGGATGCTGAAGCCGTGCTGCTGTTAAGCTCCGTACTGTGTATCCTGTCGCTGCCGCTGTTTATCTCGCTGACTTCAGGAATGTAATTATGACCACAACATTACGCCCTCACGACCTCATCTGGCTTACCGCGCGCGACGCGCTGGAAGGCATCACCAAATCCTGGGTGGAGGCGGCCTGGCATACCGGCCTGCCGGTGGTGGTGCGGCGTGATGTTGATAGCGAAGGCCGCATTCCCGTTGGCGTGCGCGGATTGCGCCGCGACCAGCGGGCGGCCGGATGGGTGAAGCCCGAAAACGTCCATCGCGTCGTTTCGCCTGAGGCGTTGAGCGTGACGGCCGATCTGCTGCGTTCGCCGTTTGTGACACAGCCGCCGGTTCAGGTGGCGCTGCAGCTTGCGCAGCAGGCGTGGCCGTGGACGTGGGGGATCACCGGCAGCACCGGCTACGCGCTGGCGACGGGTATTCCGGTTATTCATGCCGACAGCGATCTTGACCTGCTGATCCGCGCGCCGCAGCCGATTTCCCCCGATGTTTTTACCGCATGGCAGTCGCAGCTGAGCCGCGCGCTGTGTCGGGCGGATACGCAGGTGGATACCCCCGAGGGCGGCTTCGCGCTGGCGGAGTGGCTGCGTGACGGCAAAACGCTGCTGAAAACCCACCGCGGACCGCGCCTGGTGGCGGATCCGTGGCGCAGGGAGGAGTGATGAAAATACTGTTTACCTTTCCGGGACAGGGCACGCAGCATGAAGGCATGCTGCAAAACCTGCCGGGAACAGAGCTGGAACGGGCGCGAGAGGTGCTTGGCGCCGAAGTGGATACGCTGGACAGCGCGGACGCGTTAACCCATACCCGTGCGGTTCAGCTTTCGCTACTGATTACCGGTGTGGCCTGGGGTCGAGAACTGGAGCGTCGCGGCGTGACGCCGGATATCGTCAGCGGACTGTCCATCGGCGCTTATCCGGCGGCGGTTATCGCGGGCGCGCTGAACTTTTCGGACGCGCTGAGGCTGGTGGCGCTGCGCGGTGATTTGATGGAGCAGGCGTACCCGCACGGCTACGGCCTGACGGCAATCATGGGCTTAACCCTGCCGCAGGTGGAAACGCTGATTGAAGGCACCGGAACCTACATTGCCAACCTGAACGCAGAAACGCAGATCGTGATTGCCGGAAGCGATGACGGGATGGCGCAGGTGGCGGCACGCGCGCTGGCAAAAGGGGCGAGCAAGGCCAAACGGCTGGCGGTAAGCGTGCCGTCCCACTGCGAACTGCTGGCGGAACCGGCGAAAAAGCTGGCGGCAGCGTTTGAGTCCGCCACGCTGGCTCGTCCACGCTGCGCATACCTGAGCGGCAGTACCGGCCGCGTGCTCTGGCAGCCGGAAAAAATCGCCGACGATCTGGCGATGAACATGGCGCGAACCGTGCGCTGGCAGGAGGCGGTGATTTCCGCTAACGAGCGTGAAGCGCGGCTGGCAATTGAGATGCCGCCCGGCGGCGTACTGACCTGCCTGACGCGGCAGGCTGCGTGGGAAGGAGAAACCCTTTCGCTGGAGCGCTGCGGGGTAGACGTGGCGGTGCATCTGGCGAAGCGGCTTCGTGCATGAGTTTTTTTGCCCGGTGGCGGCTGCGCCTTACCGGGCCTACGGGTTCGGTTGTCTTGTTTTGTATCACACACTTTCCTGCAAACTGCGCGCATACATCCGCCCTTCGGCGGCTAACGCCCGCAGGCTCGGATCCTGCTCGCGGTTGCGGGCGAAGACGATGGCGATCAGCTGCTGCATCTGGTACGGCTCCGCCAGCTTCAACAGCTGCACCGAATTCTCGTAGACCTTCTTCATCCTGCCCGGCATCAGCGTAAATCCAACGCCCGCCTGTACCAGGCTCAGCATCGAGAAGATGTCATTCACCCGGGTAACAATCTCCGGCTCGAATCCGGCGATATGAAACGCTTCCTGAAACCCGGCATACGTGGCGAACCCTTCTGCCAGAGCGACAAACTTCTGATCTTTGTAATCACGCAGATCCGCGGGCCCGCTGGTATTCAGCGTGGCGGAAGCCGGTGCGGCGAGGAAGATGTCGTCGTGGAAGAGCGGCAGAACCTCAAGGCTGTTGCGGTCGATGTCGCTTTCGGAGATGGAGATAAGAATCGCGTCCAGCGAGCCTTCATCCAGCATGTGCAGCAGGGTGTCGTTGGAGCCCATCGTCAGATCCATCTCCAGATCCGGACGGCGCAGCTTCATGCCCATAATCAGGCGCGGCACGGTTTCCAGCGTCAGTGAGTAGAGCGTGCCCACGCGCAGCCGCCCCTGGCCGATACCGGCGATTTTGCGCGACTCTTCCAGCCCGCGCTCCATCACCTGCATCACCTCCTGGCAATACTCCAGCAGCGTCCGGGCGGAAGGCAGGGCAATCAGGTTGCGCCCCTTGTGGGTAAAGAGCGGGCAGCGCACGTTCTCTTCCAGCGTGTGCAGCGCGCGGTGCACGCTCACGCCGCTCAGGCCCAGCGTTTCGGCGGTACGCGCGATATTCCCCTTCTCCATAAACGTCATGAAGATGCTGAGCTTGCGGAATGTAATATCGCTCGTGGTATCGAAACGCATAACCCTCCCGATGGTTTAGTCGGCCTGAAGCATGGCTTCCAGCTGTTCCTGCGCGTCCAGCCACGCCATCTCGCACTCTTCGAGGCTGGATTTGGTCTTCGCCTGCGTTTGCAGGCAGTCCGTCAGCTCAGCCTTGCGGCTCTGGTCATACAGACCGCTGTCGCCGAGCTTCTCTTCAACGATAGCCAGCGTGGCGTTGAGCTTTTCCATCTCTTTTTCGAGACGGGTAATCTCTTTACGCAGCGGCTGCGTCTGGGTGCGCAGCTCCGCTTCACGACGCTTCTGGTCTTTACGCGCCTGCGCGCTGTTGGCGTTGTCTTTTGCTGACTCTTCCGGCTGGTTCTCCTGCTTCTGCACGTCCGTCAGCCACTGCTGATAGTCTTCAAGGTCGCCGTCGAACGGTTCAACTTTGCCGCCGTGCACTAAATAGAGATCGTCCGTGGTGGAGCGGATCAGGTGACGGTCGTGCGAGACGACAACCAGTGCGCCTTCGAACTCAATCAGCGCTTCGGTCAGCGCCTGGCGCATGTCGAGATCCAGGTGGTTGGTCGGTTCATCGAGCAGCAGCAGGTTCGGGCGCTGCCAGACGATCAGCGCCAGCACCAGACGGGCTTTTTCGCCCCCGGAGAAGCGCTCGGTGTTTTCAGTCACCTTATCGCCCTGGAAGCCGAAGCCGCCGAGATAGTCGCGCAGCTTCTGCTCCATCTCCTGCGGTGCCAGGCGCGCGAGGTGCTGAATCGGCGATTCATCCGCGCGTAAAAATTCCAGCTGATGCTGGGCGAAGTAGCCCAGCTTGATGCCCTTCGCCAGGCCGATCTCACCGCTGACCGGGTTAAGCTCGCCCGCCAGCAGCTTGATCAGCGTCGATTTACCGGCGCCGTTGCGCCCCAGCAGGCCAATGCGCGAACCCGGCACCAAGTTGAGCTTGATGGAATCGAGAATAATGCGGTCGGCATAGCCCGCGCTGACCTTCTCCATCTTCAGCAGCGGGTTCGGCAGACTTTCCGGCTCGCGGAAGCTGAAGTGGAACGGGTTATCCACGTGCGCCGGGGCAATCATCTCCATGCGTTCAAGCATCTTGATGCGGCTCTGGGCCTGCTTGGCTTTTGACGCTTTAGCCTTAAAGCGATCCACGAAGCTCTGCAGGTGCGCCACGCGCTGCTGCTGGCTTTCGTACATGGACTGCTGCTGGGCAAGACGCGTCGCGCGCTGGCGCTCGAAGGAGCTGTAGTTGCCGGTATACTCGAACATCGTTTGCTGTTCGATATGAATGATTTTATCCACCACCGGGTCAAGGAAGTCGCGGTCGTGGGAGATCAGAATCAGAGTGCCCTGATAGCTCTTGAGCCACTTCTCCAGCCAAATAACCGCATCGAGATCGAGGTGGTTGGTCGGTTCATCGAGCAGCAGCAGGTCAGAGCGGCAGATCAGCGCCTGCGCCAGGTTGAGGCGCATACGCCAGCCGCCGGAGAAGTCGCTGACCGGGCGTTCCAGCTGTTCATTGCTGAAGCCCAGGCCGTGCAGCAGGCTGGAGGCGCGGGAGCGAATGGTCCATGCGTCGATAGCGTCCAGCTTGCCGTGAACGGTGGCGATGGCGTGGCCGTCATTGCGCTCGTTAGCGGCGTTGAGTTCCGCCTCGAGCTTACGGTATTCACGATCGCCGTCGATAACATAGTCGAGCGCCGGTTCGCTCAGCGCCGGCGTCTCCTGGTTTACCCAGGCAAGCTGCCAGTTCCCCGGGAAGGTAAAGTTACCGCCATCCGCGCTAATCTCGTTTTTCAGCAGCGCCAGCAGGGTGGATTTACCGCAGCCGTTTTTGCCGACCAGGCCCACTTTTTGGCCTGGGTTGATGGTAGCAGTGGCGTTATCCAGCAGGACGCGCACGCCGCGACGAATTTGTAACGAGGAGAAAACAATCATAGAAGCGCCGTATGTTCCGACTATGTTAATTTGTCATTATGATAATGTAAGGTGTGGGCCATTTTCCGCACCGGGCCGCCATGGTAGCCCAAAACAACGACGATACACAAAAACAGAAACAAGACCGGGAGGGGAATGATGTCTCAGACAGCAAAAGTGCTGCTGCTGTATGCCCATCCGGAATCTCAGGACTCGGTGGCAAACCGGGTGCTGCTTAAGCCGGCCACACAGCTTAGCAACGTGACGGTGCACGATCTCTACGCGCACTATCCTGATTTCTTTATTGATATCCCTTACGAGCAGGAGCTGCTGCGTCAGCATGACGTGATTGTGTTCCAGCATCCGCTTTATACCTACAGCTGTCCGGCGCTGCTCAAAGAGTGGCTGGACCGCGTGCTGAGCCGGGGCTTCTCCAGCGGGGTGGGGGGCAACCAGCTGGCGGGAAAGTACTGGCGTAGTGTGATTACGACCGGTGAACCCGAAAGCGCTTACCGCCACGACGGCCTGAATCGTTATCCGATGAGCGACATCCTGCGGCCTTTCGAGCTGACGGCGGCGATGTGCCGTATGCACTGGATGAGCCCGATTATTGTCTACTGGGCGCGGCGACAGGATCCGAAAGAGCTGGCAAGCCACGCCAGAGCCTACGGTGAATGGCTGGCGTCACCGATTCCGGCAGGAGGTCGTTAATGGAAGGATCGAATTTGCTCCTCGCCGGGGTGCTGTTTTTATTTGCGGCCGTCGTCGCGGTGCCGCTTGCGGCACGCATTGGTATCGGTGCAGTGTTGGGTTATCTGCTGGCGGGGATCGCGATTGGTCCCTGGGGACTGGGATTCATCAGCGATGTTGATGAGATCCTCCATTTCTCCGAGCTGGGCGTGGTGTTCCTGATGTTCATCATCGGCCTGGAGCTGAATCCTTCGAAATTGTGGCAACTCCGACGCTCTATCTTTGGCGTGGGCGCCGCGCAGGTGTTGTTCAGCGCCGCTATCCTGGGCGGCCTGCTAATGCTGACCCACTTTTCATGGCAGGCGGCGGTGATTGGCGGGATAGGCCTCGCGATGTCCTCCACGGCGATGGCGCTGCAGCTGATGCGCGACAAAGGGATGAACCGTAACGAAGCCGGTCAGCTGGGCTTTTCGGTGCTGCTGTTCCAGGATTTGGCGGTGATCCCGGCGCTGGCGCTGGTGCCGCTGCTGGCGGGATCCGGGGACGATCATTTCGACTGGGCTAAAATCGCCATGAAGGTGCTGGCCTTCGCGGGCATGCTGATCGGCGGGCGTTTCCTGCTACGTCCCGTGTTCCGCTTTATTGCCGCGTCGGGCGTTCGCGAGGTGTTTACCGCCGCGACGCTGCTGCTGGTGCTGGGATCGGCGTTATTTATGGACGCGCTGGGGCTGTCGATGGCGCTCGGGACCTTTATTGCCGGGGTGCTGCTGGCGGAGAGCGAGTATCGCCACGAGCTGGAAATTGCCATCGATCCCTTCAAAGGGCTGCTGCTAGGTCTGTTCTTTATTTCGGTCGGGATGGCGCTCAACCTTGGCGTGCTCTATACCCATCTGCTGTGGGTGGTCGTGAGCGTCGCCATCCTGGTGGCGGTGAAGATACTGGTGCTGTACGTCATGTCACGTATTTACGGGCTGCGCAGTTCGGAACGCATGCAGTTTGCCAGCGTGTTAAGCCAGGGGGGCGAGTTCGCGTTTGTGCTGTTCTCGACCGCTTCCTCCCAGAAGCTGTTTAAAGACGATCAAATGGCGCTTTTGCTGGTAACGGTCACGCTGTCTATGATGACTACGCCGCTGCTGATGAAGCTGGTGGATAAACTGCTGTCGCGCCGCCTGAACCCGACGGACGATGAAGACGAAGCGCCGTGGGTGGAAGACGACAAGCCGCAGGTGATTGTGGTGGGCTTTGGTCGTTTCGGACAGGTTATCGGACGCCTGCTGATGGCGAACAAAATGCGCATTACGGTGCTGGAGCGGGATATCAGCGCTGTCAACCTGATGCGCAAATATGGCTATAAGGTTTACTACGGCGATGCGACCCAGCTCGAGCTGCTGCGCTCGGCGGGGGCGGAAGCGGCAGAGTCCATCGTGATTACCTGTAACGATCCGGAAGACACGATGAAGCTGGTGGAGCTGTGCCAGCAGCATTTCCCGCATCTGCATATTCTGGCGCGTGCGCGGGGACGTGTTGAAGCTCACGAATTGTTGCAGGCGGGTGTGAAACACTTCTCCCGTGAGACGTTCTCCAGTGCGCTGGAGCTGGGCCGTAAGGCGCTGATCTCGCTCGGCATGCATCCGCATCAGGCGCAGCGCGCCCAGATGCACTTCCGCCGGCTGGATATGCGGATGCTGCGCGAGCTGATGCCGGTCCATACCGATACGGCGCAGATCTCCCGCGTGCGGGAAGCGCGTCGCGAGCTGGAGGAGATCTTCCAGCGAGAGATGCAGCAGGAACGACGCCAGCTCGATGGCTGGGATGAATTTGAATAAAGGGTAACGAAAAATGGCTGTACGTAAACGCTTTATTGCGGGTGCAAAATGCCCGACCTGCCAGGCGCAAGATACCCTGGCGATGTGGCGGGAAAATAATATTGATGTTGTTGAGTGTGTTAAGTGCGGTCACCAGATGCGTGAGGCCGATAAAGAGGCCCGCGATCACGTTCGCAAAGAAGAGCAAGTTATCGGGATTTTTCATCCGGACTAGCGATATGCCCTGAGTTTTTTTAAGCTAAAGGGTACACGGGTGCAGATTTCCGCTACAATCTGCGCCAGCAATTTTCCCACGCTCAGGAGATATCATGAAAGTAGCAAAAGACCTGGTGGTCAGCCTGGCCTATCAGGTACGTACAGAAGACGGTGTGTTGGTTGATGAGTCTCCGGTGAGTGCGCCGCTTGACTACCTGCATGGTCACGGCTCCCTGATTTCTGGCCTGGAAACCGCGCTGGAAGGTCATGAAGTTGGCGACAAATTTGACGTTGCTGTAGGCGCGAACGACGCTTACGGTCAGTATGACGACAACCTGGTTCAGCGCGTTCCTAAAGACGTGTTCATGGGCGTTGACGAACTGCAGGTTGGCATGCGCTTCCTGGCTGAAACTGACCAGGGCCCGGTTCCTGTTGAAATCACCGAAGTGGAAGATGACCACGTCGTGGTTGACGGTAACCACATGCTGGCTGGCCAGAACCTGAAGTTCAACGTAGAAGTTGTTGCGATCCGTGAAGCGACCGAAGAAGAGCTGGCTCATGGCCACGTTCACGGTGCGCACGGTCACGACCATGACCACGATCACGGCCACGACGGCTGCTGCGGTGGTCACGGCCACGATCACGACCATGGTCACGACCACGGTAAAGGTGGTTGCGGTAACGGCGGCTGCGGCTGCCACTAATACCCGTCGTCTTTCAAGCCGCAGGTGCGTTGGCTGCGCTTTCAAACCCCGGTCACATAGTTATCTATGCTCCCGGGGATTTTCAAGCTTGCCGCCTTCCTGCGACTCGAAATCCATAGGGTATTTGGTATGTAGGCCCGGTAAGCTTCGCGCCACCGGGCACAAAAAAAGCGGGATAATCCCGCTTTTTTTACGCCTCAATAATGAGGTGGTGGCGTCTCTTCTGACTGAGAGGCGATGTGCGATGACTGCGTTGCCTTCACTTTTTCAGTGAGCAGGCGCATCAGATCGCGCAGCTTTGCCATTTCTAGCTCGTGGGCGGTCACGGTCTGGTTTAGCTCTTCGATGGTGATGTCCTGAAAAGCCAGGCGGCTTTCCAGCTCAGCCAATCTCGCTTCTATTGCTGTATCCTTCATCATTCACCTCGTTTATTTCAGATTCGCCATAATGGCCCTGCGGCGGCGCAGTTTAACTGAGTTTATCCTTAAGTACAGTCCGCATCCCTTTGGCAGGAAACTTATTTAAACAAAAATAGTCTGAAAAGTGGCGAGAATTGGAAGTGTCTGTCTGTAGATTTCTTCCGCAACGTTTTATAGTACGTCACTCATTTACGTTTAACGCTGGGGTGAGAGTCCCCAGGCCCTGGAGATATGGATGAAATCACTGTTTAAAGTAACGCTGCTGGCGACCACGATGGCTGTTGCGCTGAACGCGCCGCTGTCATTCGCTGCTGATACTGCTGCGAAGCCTGCTGCTACTGCAGACAGCAAAGCGGCGTTCAAAAATGACGACCAGAAATCCGCCTACGCACTGGGCGCATCTCTGGGTCGTTACATGGAAAACTCTCTGAAAGAACAAGAGAAACTGGGCATCAAACTGGATAAAGCTCAGCTGATCGCGGGCGTTCAGGACGCATTTGCAGATAAGAGCAAGCTGTCTGACCAGGAAATTGAACAGACTCTGCAGGCGTTTGAAGCGCGCGTGAAGGGTGCCGCGCAGACTAAGATGGACGCGGACGCTAAAGACAACGAAGCGAAAGGCAAAGCCTACCGCGATACCTTTGCTAAAGAGAAGGGTGTGAAAACCTCTTCTACTGGCCTGGTGTACAAAGTTGAGAAAGAAGGCACCGGCGATGCGCCTAAAGACAGCGACACCGTTGTTGTGAACTACAAAGGTACGCTGATCGACGGTAAAGAGTTCGATAACTCTTATACCCGCGGTGAGCCGCTCTCCTTCCGTCTGGACGGCGTTATCCCGGGCTGGACTGAAGGCCTGAAAAACATCAAGAAAGGCGGCAAGATCAAGATGGTTATCCCACCGGATCTGGCCTATGGCAAAACCGGCGTTCCGGGTATCCCTGCCAACTCTACGCTGGTCTTTGACGTAGAGCTGCTGGACATCAAACCGGCACCGAAAGCGGATGCCAAAGCAGACGCGCCGGCTGACGATAAAGCCGCTGCTGCTAAGAAGTAATGCTGAAAAAAAACCGCCGCCTTTAAGGCGGCGGTTTTTTATTGTGGGGCAGATATAATTAACACTGGAAAGCGTTAGGCACGCTGTATTAATTTAGTTGTCCGTGTAGATAATGAGCCTGCCCTGAAAACCTAACGACAGGCTCCTGAAAAGGAGTGTTTTTTTCATGTCCAGGTCGCTTTTAACCAACGAAACCAGTGAACTTGATTTGCTGGATCAACGTCCTTTCGATCAGACCGACTTCGATATTCTGAAATCCTATGAAGCGGTAGTGGACGGGTTAGCGATGCTCATTGGCTCCCACTGCGAAATCGTATTGCACTCCCTGCAAGATCTGAAGTGTTCCGCCATCCGCATTGCGAATGGTGAGCATACTGGCCGTAAAATTGGTTCGCCAATTACCGACCTTGCATTGCGTATGCTGCATGACATGACCGGCGCGGACAGCAGCGTCTCCAAATGCTATTTCACCCGCGCCAAAAGCGGCGTGCTGATGAAATCAGAAACCATCGCGATTCGAAACCGCGAGCATCGAGTTATTGGGCTGCTGTGCATCAACATGAACCTTGATGTGCCATTCTCGCAAATCATGAGCACCTTTGTTCCACCAGAAACGCCGGACGTTGGCTCTTCTGTTAACTTTGCCTCCTCCGTTGAAGATCTGGTGACGCAGACGCTTGAGTTTACGATTGAAGAGGTGAATGCCGATCGCAACGTCTCGAACAACGCCAAGAATCGTCAGATCGTGCTCAATCTCTATGAGAAAGGGATTTTTGATATTAAAGACGCCATCAACCAGGTGGCCGATCGTCTGAACATCTCCAAGCACACGGTCTACCTCTATATTCGCCAGTTCAAAAGCGGCGATTTCCTGGGACAAGATAAGTAATGCGTTTTGCGTTAATGGTGACAGGCCCGGCGTACGGTACTCAGCAGGCCAGCAGCGCGCTGCAGTTTGCGCATGCGCTACTGGCGGCCGGGCATGAGCTGGCGAGCGTCTTCTTCTATCGGGAAGGGGTGTATAACGCGAATCAGTTTACGTCACCGGCGAGCGATGAGTTCGATCTGGTGCGCGGCTGGCAGGCATTAAACGAAAAGCAGGGCGTAGAACTGCACATCTGCGTGGCGGCGGCTCTGCGCCGCGGGGTGACTGATGCAACCGAAGCCGCTCGTCTAGGTTTATCGGGTTCTAACCTGCAGCCCGGTTTTTCGTTGAGTGGTCTGGGTGCACTGGCACAGGCGGCATTAACCTGCGACAGAGTGGTGCAATTCTGATGAAGCGCGTGGCATTTGTTTTTACCTCTGCGCCGCACGGCAGCGCTTCTGGCCGAGAAGGGCTGGATGCGTTACTTGCGACTTCCGCGCTGACCGAAGATATCGGTGTCTTCTTTTTGGGCGACGGGGTATTTCAGCTTCTGGCGGGGCAACAGCCTCAGGCCATTCTGGCGCGTGATTACATCGCGACGTTCAAAGTGTTACCGCTTTACGATATCGAAACCTTCTATGTTTGTGCTGACTCTTTGGCCGCGCGTGGTTTAAACGAGGCAACGCCTTTCGTGCTGGATGTGACAGTCCTGTCTTCTGCTGCATTGCGCGAACACCTTTCCCACTACGACACCGTTCTGACTTTCTGAGGCTGACATGCTCCATACTCTGAGCCATTCACCATGGCAATGTGATACCGACGCGTTACTGAGTATGCTGCGCGAAGGTGATGACCTGCTGCTGATTCAGGACGGCGTGCTTGCCGCACTGGAAGGCAGTCGTTTCGTTGAAATTCTCACGAATGCCCCCATAACAGTCTCTGCGCTGAAAGACGATCTGGATGCGCGGGGTCTTTCTGGTCAAATTTCAGCCAAAATTGACGTGGTTGGCTATACTGATTTCGTCAATCTTACTGTGACGCACGCCAGTCAAATGAACTGGTGATCTGAGATCGCTGTATATTTCTTGACACCTTTTCGACGTAGCCCTAAAATTTCGCGTCCTCATATTGTATGAGGTCGATTTATTACGTGTTTACGAAGCAAAAGCTAAAACCAGGAGCTATTTAATGGCAACAGTTAACCAGCTGGTACGCAAACCACGCGCACGCAAAGTTGCAAAGAGCAACGTGCCTGCGCTGGAAGCCTGCCCGCAGAAACGTGGCGTATGTACTCGTGTATATACCACCACTCCTAAAAAACCAAACTCCGCACTGCGTAAAGTATGCCGTGTGCGTTTGACTAACGGTTTCGAAGTGACTTCCTACATCGGTGGTGAAGGTCACAACCTGCAGGAACACTCCGTGATCCTGATCCGTGGCGGTCGTGTTAAAGACCTTCCGGGTGTTCGTTACCACACCGTTCGTGGTGCGCTCGACTGCTCAGGTGTTAAAGACCGTAAGCAGGCTCGCTCCAAGTACGGCGTGAAGCGTCCTAAGGCTTAATGGTTCTCCGTTAAGTAAGGCCAAACTGATTTATCTTAATGTCACACTAAACTCTTTGAGTTTTGGACAATCCTGAATTAACAACGGAGTATTCCCATGCCACGTCGTCGCGTCATTGGTCAGCGTAAAATTCTTCCAGATCCGAAATTCGGATCAGAACTGCTGGCAAAATTTGTAAATATCCTGATGGTAGATGGTAAAAAATCTACTGCAGAAGCAATCGTATACAGCGCGCTTGAGACCCTGGCTCAGCGTTCTGGTAAAAATGAACTGGAAGCTTTCGAAGTCGCTCTCGACAACGTTCGCCCAACTGTAGAAGTTAAGTCCCGCCGCGTTGGTGGTTCTACTTATCAGGTTCCAGTTGAAGTTCGTCCGGTTCGTCGTAATGCTCTGGCAATGCGTTGGATCGTTGAAGCTGCTCGTAAACGCGGTGATAAATCCATGGCTCTGCGTCTGGCGAACGAACTTTCTGATGCTGCAGACAACAAAGGTACTGCAGTTAAGAAACGTGAAGACGTTCACCGTATGGCAGAAGCCAACAAGGCGTTCGCACACTACCGTTGGTAATCCCTTCGGAGTATTAGTCACCAGGCGGGCGCTTCAGAGAAGCCGCCCGCTCTGGGTAACTTAACTGAACGCCTAAAGATATAAACGAGGAATCAAATGGCTCGTACAACACCCATCGCACGCTACCGTAACATCGGTATCAGTGCGCACATCGACGCCGGTAAAACCACTACTACCGAACGTATTCTGTTCTACACCGGTGTAAACCACAAAATCGGTGAAGTTCATGACGGCGCAGCCACCATGGACTGGATGGAACAGGAGCAGGAGCGTGGTATTACTATCACCTCCGCAGCGACTACTGCATTCTGGTCAGGTATGGCTAAGCAGTACGAACCGCATCGCGTAAACATCATCGACACCCCAGGGCACGTTGACTTCACCATCGAAGTAGAACGTTCCATGCGTGTTCTTGACGGCGCGGTAATGGTTTATTGCGCAGTTGGTGGTGTTCAGCCACAGTCTGAAACCGTATGGCGTCAGGCGAACAAATATAAAGTTCCACGCATCGCGTTCGTTAACAAAATGGACCGTATGGGTGCTAACTTCCTGAAAGTTGTTGGTCAGATCAAAACCCGTCTGGGCGCGAACCCTGTTCCGCTGCAGCTGGCAATTGGTGCTGAAGAAGGCTTCACCGGCGTTATCGACCTGGTGAAAATGAAAGCCATCAACTGGAACGATGCAGACCAGGGCGTTACCTTCGAATACGAAGATATCCCGGCTGAAATGCAGGACCTGGCTGACGAATGGCACCAGAACCTGATCGAATCCGCTGCTGAAGCTTCTGAAGAGCTGATGGAGAAATACCTGGGTGGTGAAGAACTGACTGAAGAAGAGATCAAAAAAGCTCTGCGTCAGCGCGTTCTGAACAACGAAATCATCCTGGTAACCTGTGGTTCTGCGTTCAAGAACAAAGGTGTTCAGGCAATGCTGGATGCGGTAGTTGACTACCTGCCATCCCCGGTTGACGTTCCTGCGATCAACGGCATCCTGGACGACGGTAAAGATACTCCAGCAGAACGTCACGCAAGCGACGAAGAGCCATTCTCTGCACTGGCGTTCAAAATCGCTACCGACCCATTCGTGGGTAACCTGACCTTCTTCCGCGTTTACTCTGGTGTGGTTAACTCCGGTGACACCATCCTGAACTCCGTGAAAGCGGCGCGTGAACGTTTTGGCCGTATCGTACAGATGCACGCTAACAAACGTGAAGAGATCAAAGAAGTTCGTGCGGGCGACATCGCTGCAGCTATCGGTCTGAAAGACGTGACCACTGGTGACACCCTGTGTGACCCGGATCACCCGATCATTCTGGAGCGTATGGAATTCCCTGAGCCGGTAATCTCCATCGCAGTTGAACCAAAAACCAAAGCTGACCAGGAAAAAATGGGTCTGGCTCTGGGCCGTCTGGCGAAAGAAGACCCATCATTCCGCGTATGGACTGATGAAGAATCTAACCAGACCATCATCGCTGGTATGGGTGAACTGCACCTGGACATCATCGTTGACCGTATGAAGCGTGAATTCAACGTTGAAGCGAACGTGGGTAAACCTCAGGTTGCTTACCGCGAAGCGATTCGCGCGAAAGTTACCGATGTTGAAGGTAAACACGCTAAGCAGTCTGGTGGTCGCGGTCAGTACGGTCACGTTGTGATCGACATGTACCCACTGGAGCCGGGCTCTAACCCGAAAGGTTACGAGTTCATCAACGACATCAAAGGTGGTGTAATTCCTGGCGAATACATCCCAGCCGTTGATAAAGGCATTCAGGAACAGCTGAAAGCGGGCCCTCTGGCTGGCTATCCGGTTGTTGACATGGGTGTTCGTCTGCACTTCGGTTCTTACCACGACGTTGACTCCTCTGAACTGGCGTTTAAACTGGCTGCGTCTATTGCCTTTAAAGAAGGCTTTAAGAAAGCAAAACCAGTTCTGCTTGAGCCAATCATGAAGGTTGAAGTAGAAACTCCTGAAGAGAACACCGGTGACGTTATCGGTGACTTGAGCCGTCGTCGCGGTATGCTGCGTGGTCAGGAATCCGAAGTAACTGGCGTTAAGATCCACGCTGAAGTTCCGCTGTCTGAAATGTTCGGATATGCAACTCAGCTGCGTTCTCTGACCAAAGGTCGTGCATCATACACCATGGAATTCCTGAAGTATGATGATGCGCCTAACAACGTTGCTCAGGCCGTTATTGAAGCCCGTGGTAAGTAATCCACAGGATTAAAACCTAAGTCCCGTGCTCTCTCCACAGGGGAGAGCACTATAGTAAGGAATATAGCCGTGTCTAAAGAAAAATTTGAACGTACAAAACCGCACGTCAACGTTGGTACTATCGGCCACGTTGACCATGGTAAAACTACCCTGACTGCTGCAATCACTACCGTTCTGGCTAAAACCTACGGTGGTTCTGCTCGTGCATTCGACCAGATCGATAACGCACCAGAAGAAAAAGCACGTGGTATCACTATCAACACTTCCCACGTTGAATATGACACCCCGACTCGCCACTACGCACACGTAGACTGCCCAGGCCACGCCGACTATGTTAAAAACATGATCACCGGTGCTGCGCAGATGGACGGCGCGATCCTGGTTGTTGCTGCGACTGACGGCCCAATGCCTCAGACTCGTGAGCACATCCTGCTGGGTCGTCAGGTAGGCGTTCCTTTCATCATCGTGTTCCTGAACAAATGCGACATGGTTGATGATGAAGAGCTGCTGGAACTGGTAGAGATGGAAGTTCGTGAACTGCTGTCTCAGTACGATTTCCCAGGCGACGATACTCCAATCGTTCGTGGTTCTGCTCTGAAAGCGCTGGAAGGCGAAGCAGAGTGGGAAGCGAAAATCATCGAACTGGCTGGCTTCCTGGATTCTTACATCCCAGAACCAGAGCGTGCGATTGACAAGCCATTCCTGCTGCCAATCGAAGACGTATTTTCCATCTCCGGTCGTGGTACCGTTGTTACCGGTCGTGTAGAGCGCGGTATCATCAAAGTTGGCGAAGAAGTTGAAATCGTTGGTATCAAAGAGACTGCGAAGTCTACCTGTACTGGCGTTGAAATGTTCCGCAAACTGCTGGACGAAGGCCGTGCTGGTGAGAACGTTGGTGTTCTGCTGCGTGGTATCAAACGTGAAGAAATCGAACGTGGTCAGGTTCTGGCGAAGCCAGGCTCAATCAAGCCACACACCAAGTTCGAATCTGAAGTGTACATCCTGTCCAAAGACGAAGGCGGCCGTCATACTCCGTTCTTCAAAGGCTACCGTCCACAGTTCTACTTCCGTACAACTGACGTGACCGGTACCATCGAACTGCCAGAAGGCGTTGAGATGGTAATGCCAGGCGACAACATCAAGATGGTTGTGACTCTGATCCACCCAATCGCGATGGACGACGGTCTGCGTTTCGCAATCCGTGAAGGCGGCCGTACCGTTGGCGCGGGCGTTGTTGCTAAAGTTCTGGGCTAATTAATTATCCCTGAATAAAAAAAGGACGCTTCGGCGTCCTTTTTTGTTTTCTGCCGTTCAGGCACTGTCACAAAATTTCGCATTTTTTGCCTGCTCCCGCCCCGTATTGTGGCGCTTGTGCTATTGTAATCATAACCATTCTCACTTACACTTTGCGCATAATTTGAACGGGAGTCTCTATGTACGTTTGTTTATGTAATGGTGTAAGCGACAAGAAAATACGTCAGGCCGTTCGCCAGTTTCAGCCTCAGTCATTTCAGCAGCTACGCAAATTTGTTCCGGTGGGAAATCAATGCGGTAAATGCGTACGTGCTGCGCGAGAGATCATGCAGGACGAATTGATGCAGATCCCGGAATACAAAGAGATCGCGTAAGCGCGCATCTTTTTTTTGACATCCCTGTAGCCCGATCTACGCTTCAATGAGTGGAAGCGGAGGGACTATATAATGAAAGGTGATGTTAAAATCATAAGTTATCTCAATAAATTATTGGGAAATGAGCTTGTCGCAATTAACCAGTACTTTCTTCACGCGAGAATGTTCAAAAACTGGGGGCTTAAACGTCTGAACGACGTTGAGTACCATGAATCGATCGATGAAATGAAGCACGCTGATAAATATATCGAGCGTATTTTATTCCTTGAAGGCATTCCAAACCTGCAGGACCTCGGAAAGCTGGGCATCGGAGAAGATGTCGAAGAGATGCTGCGTTCCGACCTCAGGCTGGAGCTGGAAGGCGCCAAAGATCTCCGTGAAGCCATTGCCTACGCAGACAGCGTACATGACTACGTCAGTCGGGATATGATGATCCAGATCCTGGCCGATGAAGAAGGCCACATTGACTGGCTGGAAACGGAGCTGGATCTGATTGCTAAAATCGGCCTGCAGAACTACCTTCAGTCGCAGATTAAAGTGGAAGAGTAACCACCGTCTTCCAGCCTACGCATAAACCCGCTGCTGCCAGAAATGGCCCAAAAGGCAGTGGGTTTTTTAATGCCCCTTTATCAGGGGTGAGAAACGAAGACACAAGAATGCTAAGTAGCGCCATAAGCGCAGCGAGTAACGCCAGCGTAGGCAGTATGCACCAGCCATGCCACGCGCCAAGCGCCGCCAGGTATTTTACATCGCCATATCCCATCCCTTCACGCCGGCAGATAAACCGATATCCCCAGTAGATAACGGCAAAACCGATATATCCGGCCATCGCACCCACCACCGCACTCGGCAGAAAATCAGGATGGATACAGAGCTGAAAGAGCAGGCCCGTCCATAGCAGCGGGCAGAGAAATTTATCGGGAAGCAGTCCGTAGCGAATATCTGCACGGACAAGAAAGGCCGTCAGCGAAAAATAGATCAGCAAAAAGGGGAGGGTGGTTAGCATGGAAATGGTCTCGAAAGGGTTTGAGCGCATACTCGTTATAATCGGCCTGGCCGGCAATCGACAAAAACGACAATTGCGTAGGGGCTCGAGACAAAGCATTGAGAAGGGATACATTGCGTAAAAAGTTGCGCGCCCTTACGCATACTGCGCCTCAGGCGCTTAATTTCTAAACGGCACTTGCGTCTTGCCCAGATTTACGTATAATGCGCGGGCTTGTCGTAATTGACGGCGGGTTCAATCTGAACCAGAGTAGCTCACTTTGTTACTCAACAATGCTCCCAATTGGGGAGCTACGTAAGAACGGTTACACTCTCCCATCAATCGTAATGGGTTTGAGGAGTAATCATTTTCGTTTATAAAATAATTGGAGCTCTGGTCTCATGCAGAACCAAAGAATCCGTATCCGCCTTAAAGCGTTTGATCATCGTCTGATCGATCAATCAACCGCGGAAATCGTCGAGACTGCTAAGCGCACTGGTGCGCAAGTCCGTGGTCCGATCCCGCTGCCGACCCGCAAAGAGCGCTTCACCGTTCTGATCTCCCCGCACGTCAACAAAGACGCGCGCGATCAGTACGAAATCCGCACTCACAAGCGTCTGGTTGACATCGTTGAGCCAACTGAGAAAACCGTTGATGCTCTGATGCGTCTGGATCTGGCTGCCGGTGTAGACGTGCAGATCAGCCTGGGTTAATCAGGTCATCGAGCGATTGAGAGGTTGATACAATGATTGGTTTAGTCGGTAAAAAAGTGGGCATGACCCGCATCTTCACTGAAGATGGCGTTTCAATCCCAGTAACCGTAATCGAAGTTGAAGCAAACCGCGTTACCCAGGTTAAAGATCTGGCTAACGATGGCTACCGCGCTGTTCAGGTGACCACTGGTGCTAAAAAAGCTAACCGTGTAACCAAACCAGAAGCGGGTCACTTCGCTAAAGCTGGCGTAGAAGCTGGCCGTGGTCTGTGGGAATTCCGTCTTGCTGAAGGCGAAGAGTTCACCGTAGGTCAGGACATTAGCGTTGAGCTGTTTGCTGACGTTAAAAAAGTTGACGTAACCGGTACCTCTAAAGGTAAAGGTTTTGCTGGTACCGTTAAGCGCTGGAACTTCCGTACCCAGGACGCTACCCACGGTAACTCCTTGTCTCACCGCGTTCCGGGTTCTATCGGTCAGAACCAGACTCCGGGCAAAGTGTTCAAAGGCAAGAAAATGGCAGGTCAGCTGGGTAACGAACGTGTGACCGTTCAGAGCCTGGACGTAGTACGTGTTGACGCTGAGCGCAACCTGCTGCTGGTTAAAGGTGCAGTTCCGGGTGCAACCGGTAGCGACCTGATCGTTAAACCAGCTGTGAAGGCGTAAGGGGATAGCAATGGAATTAGTATTGAAAGACGCGCAGAGCGCGCTGACTGTTTCCGAAACTACCTTCGGTCGTGATTTCAACGAAGCGCTGGTTCACCAGGTTGTTGTTGCTTATGCAGCTGGTGCTCGTCAGGGTACTCGTGCTCAGAAGACTCGTGCTGAAGTAACTGGTTCTGGCAAAAAGCCATGGCGCCAGAAAGGTACCGGCCGTGCGCGTTCAGGTTCTATCAAGAGCCCGATCTGGCGTTCAGGTGGCGTGACCTTCGCTGCGCGTCCACAGGACCACAGTCAAAAAGTTAACAAAAAGATGTACCGCGGCGCGCTGAAAAGCATCCTGTCCGAACTGGTACGTCAGGATCGTCTGATCGTTGTCGAGAAGTTCTCTGTTGAAGCGCCTAAAACTAAGCTGCTGGCACAGAAACTGAAAGACATGGCTCTGGAAGATGTGCTGATCATCACCGGTGAGCTGGACGAGAACCTGTTCCTGGCCGCACGTAACCTGCACAAGGTTGACGTACGCGATGCGACTGGTATCGACCCGGTTAGCCTGATCGCCTTCGACAAAGTCGTAATGACTGCTGATGCTGTTAAGCAAGTTGAGGAGATGCTGGCATGATTCGTGAAGAACGTCTGCTGAAGGTGCTTCGCGCACCGCACGTTTCTGAAAAAGCGTCTACTGCGATGGAAAAAACAAACACCATCGTTCTCAAAGTTGCTAAAGACGCGACCAAAGCAGAGATCAAAGCTGCTGTGCAGAAACTGTTTGAAGTCGAAGTCGAAGTCGTTAACACCCTGGTAGTTAAAGGGAAAGTTAAACGTCACGGACAGCGTATCGGTCGTCGTAGCGACTGGAAAAAAGCTTACGTCACCCTGAAAGAAGGCCAGAATCTGGACTTCGTTGGCGGCGCTGAGTAAGTCGGAGGAGTAATACAATGGCAGTTGTTAAATGTAAACCGACATCTCCGGGTCGTCGCCACGTAGTTAAAGTGGTTAACCCTGAGCTGCACAAGGGCAAACCTTTTGCTCCGTTGCTGGAAAAAAACAGCAAATCCGGTGGTCGTAACAACAATGGCCGTATCACCACTCGTCACATCGGTGGTGGCCACAAGCAGGCTTATCGTATTGTTGACTTCAAACGCAACAAAGACGGTATCCCAGCAGTTGTTGAACGTCTTGAGTACGATCCGAACCGTTCCGCGAACATCGCGCTGGTTCTGTACAAAGACGGTGAACGCCGTTACATCCTGGCCCCTAAAGGCCTGAAAGCTGGCGACCAGATTCAGTCTGGCGTTGATGCTGCAATCAAAGCAGGCAACACCCTGCCGATGCGCAATATCCCGGTTGGTTCTACCGTTCATAACGTAGAAATGAAACCAGGTAAAGGCGGTCAGCTGGCACGTTCCGCTGGTACTTACGTTCAGATCGTTGCTCGTGATGGTGCTTATGTCACCCTGCGTCTGCGTTCTGGTGAAATGCGTAAAGTCGAAGCAGACTGCCGCGCTACTCTGGGCGAAGTTGGCAATGCTGAGCATATGCTGCGCGTTCTGGGTAAAGCAGGTGCTGCACGCTGGCGTGGTGTTCGTCCTACCGTTCGCGGTACTGCGATGAACCCAGTCGACCACCCACATGGTGGTGGTGAAGGTCGTAACTTTGGTAAGCACCCGGTAACTCCGTGGGGCGTTCAGACCAAAGGTAAGAAGACCCGCAGCAACAAGCGTACTGATAAATTTATCGTACGTCGCCGTAGCAAATAATTTTAGAGGATAAGCCATGCCACGTTCTCTCAAGAAAGGTCCTTTTATTGACCTGCACTTGCTGAAGAAGGTAGAGAAAGCGGTGGAAAGCGGAGACAAGAAGCCCCTGCGCACTTGGTCCCGTCGTTCAACGATCTTTCCTAACATGATCGGTTTGACCATCGCTGTCCATAATGGTCGTCAGCACGTTCCAGTCTTTGTTACCGACGAAATGGTTGGTCACAAACTGGGTGAATTCGCACCGACTCGTACTTATCGCGGCCACGCTGCTGATAAAAAAGCGAAGAAGAAATAAGGTAGGAGGAAGAGATGGAAACTTTAGCTCAACATCGCCATGCTCGTTCTTCTGCTCAGAAGGTTCGCCTTGTTGCTGACCTGATTCGCGGTAAGAAAGTGTCGCAGGCCCTGGACATCCTGACCTATACCAACAAGAAAGCTGCGGTATTGGTCAAGAAAGTACTGGAATCTGCCATTGCTAACGCTGAACACAACGATGGCGCTGACATCGACGATCTGAAAGTCGCGAAAATTTTCGTAGATGAAGGCCCAAGCATGAAGCGCATTATGCCGCGTGCGAAAGGTCGTGCAGATCGCATCCTGAAGCGCACCAGCCACATTACTGTGGTTGTGTCCGATCGCTGAGACTCTGGAGACTAGCAATGGGTCAGAAAGTACATCCTAATGGTATTCGCCTGGGTATTGTAAAACCATGGAACTCTACCTGGTTTGCGAACACCAAAGAATTCGCTGACAACCTGGACAGCGATTTTAAAGTACGTCAGTACCTGACTAAGGAACTGGCTAAAGCGTCTGTATCTCGTATCGTTATCGAGCGTCCAGCGAAGAGCATCCGTGTGACTATTCACACTGCTCGCCCTGGCATCGTTATCGGTAAGAAAGGCGAAGACGTAGAAAAACTGCGCAAGGTCGTAGCGGATATCGCTGGCGTTCCTGCACAGATCAATATCGCTGAAGTTCGTAAGCCTGAACTGGACGCTAAATTGGTTGCTGACAGCATCACTTCACAGCTGGAACGTCGTGTTATGTTCCGTCGTGCTATGAAGCGTGCTGTACAGAACGCAATGCGTCTGGGCGCTAAAGGTATCAAAGTTGAAGTTAGCGGCCGTCTGGGCGGCGCGGAAATCGCACGTACCGAATGGTACCGCGAAGGTCGCGTACCGCTGCACACTCTGCGTGCTGACATCGACTACAACACCTCTGAAGCGCACACCACTTACGGTGTAATCGGCGTTAAGGTATGGATCTTCAAAGGTGAGATCCTGGGTGGTATGGCTGCTGTTGAACAACCGGAAAAACCGGCTGCTCAACCTAAAAAGCAGCAGCGTAAAGGCCGTAAATAAGGAGCGTCGCTGATGTTACAACCAAAGCGTACAAAATTCCGTAAAGTGCACAAAGGCCGCAACCGTGGTCTGGCGCAGGGTACGGATGTTAGCTTCGGCACTTTCGGTCTGAAAGCTGTTGGCCGTGGTCGTCTGACTGCACGTCAGATCGAAGCAGCACGTCGTGCAATGACCCGTGCAGTTAAGCGTCAAGGTAAGATCTGGATCCGTGTATTCCCGGACAAACCGATCACCGAGAAGCCGCTGGAAGTTCGTATGGGTAAAGGTAAAGGTAACGTGGAGTACTGGGTTGCCTTGATCCAACCGGGCAAAGTCCTTTATGAAATGGACGGTGTTCCGGAAGAGCTGGCCCGTGAAGCCTTCGGCCTGGCAGCAGCGAAACTGCCTATCAAAACCACCTTTGTAACTAAGACGGTGATGTAATGAAAGCAAAAGAGCTGCGTGAAAAAAGCGTTGAAGAGCTGAACGCTGAGCTGCTGAACCTGCTGCGTGAGCAGTTCAACCTGCGTATGCAGGCTGCAAGTGGCCAGCTGCAACAGACTCACCTGCTGAAGCAAGTGCGTCGCAATGTTGCACGCGTTAAGACTTTACTGACTCAGAAGGCGGGTGCGTAATGACCGATAAAATCCGTACTCTGCAAGGTCGTGTTGTTAGCGACAAAATGGAGAAATCCATTGTTGTAGCTATCGAACGCATTGTGAAACACCCGATCTACGGTAAATTCATCAAGCGTACGACCAAACTGCACGTACATGACGAGAACAACGAATGTGGTATCGGCGACAAGGTTGAAATCCGTGAATGCCGTCCACTGTCCAAGACTAAGTCCTGGACGCTGGTTCGCGTTGTAGAGAAAGCGGTTCTGTAATACAGTACGCCTTCTCAATACGAATAAACGGCTCAGCGATGAGCCGTTTATTTTTTCTACCCATATTGCAGAAGCGGTGTTATAATGCCGCGCCCTCGATATGGGGCTTTTTAACGGCTCTGATTTTAGAGTCTCAGGTAGTAGTTGACATTAGCGGAGCACTAAAATGATCCAAGAACAGACTATGCTGAACGTCGCCGACAACTCCGGTGCACGTCGCGTAATGTGTATCAAGGTTCTGGGTGGCTCGCACCGTCGCTACGCAGGCGTAGGCGACATCATCAAGATCACCATCAAGGAAGCAATTCCACGTGGTAAGGTCAAAAAAGGTGATGTGCTGAAGGCGGTAGTGGTGCGCACCAAGAAGGGTGTTCGTCGCCCTGACGGTTCTGTCATTCGCTTCGATGGTAATGCATGCGTTATTTTAAACAATAACAGCGAGCAGCCTATCGGCACGCGTATCTTTGGGCCGGTAACTCGTGAACTTCGTACTGAGAAGTTCATGAAAATTATCTCTCTGGCACCAGAAGTACTCTAAGGAGCGAATCATGGCAGCGAAAATCCGTCGTGATGACGAAGTTATCGTGTTAACCGGTAAAGATAAAGGTAAACGCGGTAAAGTAAAAAATGTTCTGTCTTCCGGCAAACTTGTCGTTGAAGGTATCAACCTGGTTAAGAAACATCAGAAGCCGGTTCCGGCCCTGAACCAACCAGGTGGCATCGTTGAAAAAGAAGCTGCTATTCAGGTTTCTAACGTTGCAATCTTCAATGCGGCTACCGGCAAGGCTGACCGTGTAGGCTTTAGATTCGAAGACGGCAAAAAAGTCCGTTTCTTCAAGTCTAACAGCGAAACTATCAAGTAATTTGGAGTAGTACGATGGCGAAACTGCATGATTACTACAAAGACGAAGTAGTTAACAAACTCATGACTGAGTTTAACTACAATTCTGTCATGCAAGTCCCTCGGGTCGAGAAGATCACCCTGAACATGGGTGTTGGTGAAGCGATCGCTGACAAGAAACTGCTGGATAACGCAGCAGCTGACCTGACAGCAATCTCCGGTCAAAAACCGCTGATCACCAAAGCACGCAAATCTGTTGCAGGCTTCAAAATCCGTCAGGGCTATCCGATCGGCTGTAAAGTAACTCTGCGTGGCGAACGCATGTGGGAGTTCTTTGAGCGCCTGATCACTATTGCTGTTCCACGTATCCGTGACTTCCGTGGCTTGTCCGCTAAGTCTTTCGACGGTCGTGGTAACTACAGCATGGGTGTCCGTGAGCAGATCATCTTCCCAGAAATCGACTACGATAAAGTCGACCGCGTGCGTGGTTTGGATATTACCATTACCACTACTGCGAAATCTGACGAAGAAGGCCGTGCTCTGCTGGCTGCCTTTGACTTCCCGTTCCGCAAGTAAGGTAGGGTTACTGAATGGCTAAGCAATCAATGAAAGCACGCGAAGTAAAGCGCGTAGCTTTAGCTGATAAATTCTTCGCTAAACGCGCTGAACTGAAAGCGATCATTTCTGATGTGAACGCTTCCGACGAAGATCGTTGGAATGCGGTTCTCAAGCTGCAGTCTCTGCCGCGTGATTCCAGCCCGTCTCGTCAGCGTAACCGCTGTCGTCAAACAGGTCGTCCACATGGTTATGTGGGCAAGTTTGGGTTGAGCCGTATCAAACTGCGTGAAGCCGCTATGCGCGGTGAAGTGCCAGGCTTGAAAAAGGCTAGCTGGTAATTACCAATTGAATCACGGGAGTAAAGACAGATGAGCATGCAAGATCCGATCGCGGATATGCTGACCCGTATCCGTAACGGTCAGGCCGCGAACAAAGTTGCGGTCACCATGCCTTCCGCCAAGCTGAAAGTGGCAATTGCCAACGTGCTGAAGGAAGAAGGTTTTATCGAAGATTTTAAAGTTGAAGGCGACACCAAGCCGGAACTGGAACTTACTCTCAAGTATTTCCAGGGTAAAGCTGTTGTAGAAAGCATTCAGCGTGTCAGCCGCCCAGGTCTGCGCATCTATAAGAAAAAAGATGAGCTGCCGAAAGTTATGGCTGGTCTTGGTATCGCAGTTGTTTCTACCTCTAAAGGTGTTATGACTGATCGTGCAGCGCGCCAGGCTGGTCTTGGTGGCGAAATTATCTGCTACGTAGCCTAATCGGAGGAAAGAATGTCTCGTGTTGCTAAAGCACCGGTCGTTATTCCTGCCGGCGTTGATGTAAAAATCGACGGTCAGGTTATTACGATCAAAGGTAAAAACGGCGAGCTGACTCGTACCCTCAACAAAGCTGTTGAAGTTAAACATGCAGATAACGCTCTGACCTTCGGTCCACGTGATGGTTTCGTGGATGGATGGGCTCAGGCTGGTACCGCGCGTGCCCTGCTGAACTCAATGGTTGTTGGTGTTACCGAAGGCTTCACTAAAAAGCTTCAGCTGGTTGGTGTAGGTTATCGTGCAGCTATCAAAGGGAATGCAGTAGGCCTGTCTCTGGGCTTCTCACACCCTGTTGAGCATCCGCTGCCGGCCGGTATCACTGCAGAATGTCCGACTCAAACTGAAATCGTGCTGAAAGGCGCTGATAAACAGCTGATCGGTCAGGTTGCAGCAGATCTGCGCGCCTACCGTCGTCCTGAGCCTTACAAAGGCAAGGGTGTTCGTTACGCCGACGAAGTCGTGCGTACCAAAGAGGCTAAGAAGAAGTAAGGTAACACTATGGATAAGAAATCTGCTCGTATCCGTCGTGCGACCCGCGCACGCCGCAAGCTCAAAGAGCTGGGTGCAACTCGCCTGGTGGTACATCGTACCCCGCGTCATATTTACGCACAGGTAATTGCACCGAACGGTTCTGAAGTTCTGGTAGCTGCTTCTACTGTAGAAAAAGCTATCTCAGAACAATTGAAGTACACCGGTAACAAAGACGCCGCTGCAGCTGTAGGTAAAGCTGTTGCAGAACGCGCTCTGGAAAAAGGCATCAGCAATGTTTCCTTTGACCGTTCCGGGTTCCAATATCATGGTCGTGTCCAGGCACTGGCAGATGCTGCCCGTGAAGCTGGCCTTCAGTTCTAAGGTAGAGGTGTAAGATGGCTCACATCGAAAAACAGGCTGGCGAACTGCAGGAAAAGCTGATCGCGGTAAACCGCGTATCTAAAACCGTTAAAGGTGGTCGTATTTTCTCCTTCACAGCTCTGACTGTAGTAGGCGATGGTAACGGTCGCGTTGGTTTTGGTTACGGTAAAGCGCGTGAAGTTCCAGCAGCGATCCAGAAAGCGATGGAAAAAGCCCGTCGCAATATGATTAACGTCGCGCTGAACAACGGCACCCTGCAGCACCCAGTTAAAGGTGTTCACACGGGTTCTCGTGTATTCATGCAGCCAGCTTCAGAAGGTACCGGTATCATCGCCGGTGGTGCAATGCGCGCCGTTCTGGAAGTTGCTGGGGTTCATAACGTTCTGGCCAAAGCATATGGTTCCACCAACCCGATCAACGTGGTTCGTGCAACTATTGATGGCCTGGAAAATATGAATTCTCCAGAAATGGTCGCTGCCAAGCGTGGTAAATCCGTTGAAGAAATTCTGGGGTAATTGACCATGGCAAAGACTATTAAAATCACTCAAACCCGCAGTGCAATCGGTCGTCTGCCGAAACACAAGGCAACGCTGCTTGGCCTGGGTCTGCGTCGTATTGGTCATACCGTTGAGCGCGAGGATACTCCCGCTGTTCGTGGTATGGTCAACGCGGTTTACTTCATGGTTAAAGTTGAGGAGTAAGAGATGCGTTTAAATACTCTGTCTCCGGCCGAAGGCTCTAAAAAGGCGGGTAAACGCCTGGGTCGTGGTATCGGTTCTGGCCTCGGCAAAACCGGTGGTCGTGGTCACAAAGGTCAGAACTCTCGTTCTGGCGGTGGCGTACGTCGCGGTTTCGAGGGTGGCCAGATGCCACTGTACCGTCGTCTGCCGAAGTTCGGCTTCACCTCTCGCAAAGCAGCGATCACAGCGGAAATCCGTCTGTCTGACCTGGCGAAAGTTGAAGGCGGCGTTGTAGACCTGAACACGCTGAAAGCAGCAAACATTATCGGTATCCAGATCGAGTTCGCGAAAGTGATCCTGGCTGGTGAAGTTTCTACTCCGGTAACTGTTCGTGGCCTGCGTGTTACTAAAGGTGCTCGTGCTGCTATCGAAGCTGCTGGCGGTAAAATTGAGGAATAAGTAGCAGATGGCTAAGCAACCGGGATTAGATTTTCAAAGTGCCAAAGGTGGATTTGGCGAGCTGAAACGCAGACTGCTGTTTGTTATCGGCGCGCTGATTGTGTTCCGTATTGGCTCTTTTATTCCGATCCCTGGTATCGATGCCGCTGTACTTGCCAAACTGCTTGAGCAACAGCGAGGCACCATCATTGAAATGTTCAACATGTTCTCTGGTGGTGCTCTCAGCCGTGCTTCTATCTTCGCATTGGGTATTATGCCGTACATTTCGGCATCTATTATTATCCAGCTGCTGACGGTCGTTCATCCGGCCCTGGCAGAGTTGAAGAAAGAAGGGGAGTCTGGACGTCGTAAGATTAGTCAGTACACCCGTTACGGTACTCTGGTGCTGGCAATATTCCAGTCGATCGGTATTGCTACCGGTCTGCCGAATATGCCTGGTATGCAGGGCCTGGTGTTAAACCCGGGCTTTGCATTCTACTTCACCGCTGTTGTAAGTCTGGTCACAGGGACAATGTTCCTGATGTGGCTCGGCGAACAGATTACTGAGCGTGGTATCGGTAACGGTATCTCAATCATTATCTTCGCCGGTATTGTTGCGGGCCTCCCGCCAGCCATCGCCCATACTATCGAGCAAGCGCGTCAAGGCGACCTGCACTTCCTCCTGTTGCTGTTGGTTGCAGTATTAGTATTTGCAGTGACGTTCTTTGTTGTCTTCGTTGAACGTGGTCAACGCCGCATTGTGGTGAACTACGCTAAACGTCAGCAGGGTCGTCGTGTCTATGCTGCACAGAGCACACATTTACCGCTGAAAGTGAACATGGCGGGGGTTATCCCGGCTATCTTCGCTTCCAGTATTATTCTGTTCCCGGCAACCATCGCGTCATGGTTCGGGGGCGGTACTGGTTGGAACTGGCTGACAACAATTTCGCTGTATTTGCAGCCTGGGCAACCACTTTATGTGTTACTCTATGCGTCTGCGATCATCTTCTTCTGTTTCTTCTACACGGCGTTGGTCTTCAACCCGCGTGAAACAGCAGATAACCTGAAGAAGTCCGGTGCATTTGTACCAGGAATTCGTCCGGGAGAGCAAACGGCGAAGTATATCGATAAAGTAATGACTCGCCTGACTTTGGTTGGTGCGCTTTATATTACTTTTATCTGCCTGATCCCGGAGTTCATGCGTGATGCAATGAAAGTACCGTTCTACTTCGGTGGGACCTCACTGCTTATCGTTGTTGTCGTGATTATGGACTTTATGGCTCAAGTGCAAACTCTGATGATGTCCAGTCAGTATGAGTCTGCATTGAAGAAGGCGAACCTGAAAGGCTACGGCCGCTAAATGGTCGCCTGAGAAGTTACGGAGAGTAAAAATGAAAGTTCGTGCTTCCGTCAAGAAATTATGCCGTAACTGCAAAATCGTTAAGCGTGATGGTGTCATCCGTGTGATTTGCAGTGCCGAGCCGAAGCATAAACAGCGCCAAGGCTGATTATTTCGCATATTTTTCTTGCAAAGTTGGGTTGAGCTGGCTAGATTAGCCAGCCAATCTTTTGTATGTCTGTACGTTTCCATTTGAGTATCCTGAAAACGGGCTTTTCAGCATGGTGCGTACATATTAAATAGTAGGAGTGCATAGTGGCCCGTATAGCAGGCATTAACATTCCTGATCAGAAACATGCTGTGATCGCATTAACTTCGATCTACGGCGTCGGCAAGACCCGTTCTAAAGCCATTCTGGCTGCAGCGGGTATCGCTGAAGATGTTAAGATCAGTGAGCTGTCTGAAGAACAAATCGACACGCTGCGTGACGAAGTTGCCAAATTTGTCGTTGAAGGTGATCTGCGCCGTGAAATCAGCATGAGCATCAAGCGCCTGATGGATCTTGGTTGCTATCGCGGTTTGCGTCATCGTCGTGGTCTGCCAGTGCGCGGTCAGCGTACTAAGACCAACGCACGTACCCGTAAGGGTCCGCGCAAACCGATCAAGAAATAATCGGGGTGATTGAATAATGGCAAAGGCACCAGTTCGTGCACGTAAACGTGTAAGAAAACAAGTCTCTGACGGCGTGGCTCATATCCATGCTTCTTTCAACAACACCATCGTTACTATTACTGATCGTCAGGGTAACGCATTGGGTTGGGCAACAGCCGGTGGTTCCGGTTTCCGTGGTTCTCGCAAATCCACTCCGTTCGCAGCTCAGGTTGCAGCAGAGCGTTGCGCAGAAGCCGTAAAAGAATACGGCATCAAGAATCTGGAAGTTATGGTTAAAGGTCCGGGTCCGGGTCGTGAATCTACTGTTCGCGCTCTGAACGCCGCTGGTTTCCGCATCACGAATATTACTGATGTGACTCCGATCCCTCATAACGGTTGTCGTCCGCCGAAAAAACGTCGCGTATAACGCTCCGTTTTTTAGGTTAGTTGGAGATAGAAAATGGCAAGATATTTGGGTCCTAAGCTCAAGCTGAGCCGTCGTGAGGGCACCGACTTATTCCTTAAGTCTGGCGTTCGCGCGATCGATACCAAGTGTAAAATTGAACAAGCTCCTGGCCAGCACGGTGCGCGTAAACCGCGTCTGTCTGACTATGGTGTGCAGTTGCGTGAAAAGCAAAAAGTTCGCCGTATGTACGGTGTGCTGGAGCGTCAGTTCCGTAACTACTATAAAGAAGCAGCACGTCTGAAAGGCAACACAGGTGAAAACCTGCTGGCTCTGCTGGAAGGTCGTCTGGACAACGTTGTATACCGTATGGGCTTCGGCGCTACTCGTGCTGAATCACGTCAGCTGGTTAGCCACAAAGCAATCATGGTAAACGGTCGTGTTGTTAACATCGCTTCTTATCAGGTTAAAGCGAATGACGTTGTTAGCATTCGTGAGAAAGCGAAAAAGCAATCTCGCGTGAAGGCCGCTCTGGAGCTGGCTGAGCAGCGTGAAAAGCCAACCTGGCTGGAAGTTGATGCTGGCAAGATGGAAGGTACGTTCAAGCGTCAGCCGGAACGTTCTGATCTGTCTGCGGACATTAACGAACACCTGATCGTCGAGCTTTACTCCAAGTAAAGCTTAGTACCAAAGAGAGGACACAATGCAGGGTTCTGTGACAGAGTTTCTAAAACCGCGCCTGGTAGATATCGAGCAAGTGAGTTCGACGCACGCCAAGGTGACCCTTGAGCCTTTAGAGCGTGGCTTTGGCCATACTCTGGGTAACGCACTGCGCCGTATTCTGCTCTCATCGATGCCGGGTTGCGCGGTGACCGAGGTTGAGATTGATGGTGTACTTCATGAGTACAGCACCAAAGAAGGCGTTCAGGAAGATATCCTTGAAATCCTGCTCAACCTGAAAGGGCTGGCGGTGAGAGTTCAGGGTAAAGATGAAGTTATTCTTACTCTGAATAAATCTGGCATTGGCCCTGTGACTGCAGCCGACATCACCCACGACGGTGATGTTGAAATCGTCAAGCCGCAGCACGTGATCTGCCACCTGACCGATGAGAACGCAGCTATTAGCATGCGTATCAAAGTTCAGCGCGGTCGTGGTTATGTGCCGGCTTCTGCCCGAATTCATTCGGAAGAAGATGAGCGCCCAATCGGCCGTCTGCTGGTCGACGCATGCTATAGCCCTGTAGAGCGTATTGCCTACAATGTTGAAGCAGCGCGTGTAGAACAGCGTACCGACCTGGACAAGCTGGTCATCGAAATGGAAACCAACGGCACAATCGATCCTGAAGAGGCGATTCGTCGTGCGGCAACCATCCTGGCAGAACAACTGGAAGCTTTCGTTGACTTACGTGATGTACGTCAGCCGGAAGTGAAAGAAGAGAAACCAGAATTCGATCCGATCCTGCTGCGCCCTGTTGACGATCTCGAATTGACTGTCCGCTCTGCTAACTGCCTCAAGGCAGAAGCTATCCACTATATCGGTGATCTGGTACAGCGTACCGAGGTTGAGTTGCTGAAAACGCCGAACCTGGGTAAAAAATCTCTTACTGAGATTAAAGACGTGCTGGCTTCACGTGGTCTGTCTCTGGGCATGCGCCTGGAAAACTGGCCACCGGCAAGCATTGCTGACGAGTAACCGGATCACAGGTTAAGGTTTTACTGAGAAGGATAAGGTCATGCGCCATCGTAAGAGTGGTCGTCAACTGAACCGCAACAGCAGCCATCGCCAGGCTATGTTCCGCAACATGGCAGGTTCACTGGTTCGTCATGAGATCATCAAGACGACCCTGCCTAAAGCGAAAGAGCTGCGTCGCGTAGTTGAGCCGCTGATTACTCTTGCCAAGACTGACAGCGTTGCTAATCGTCGTCTGGCATTCGCCCGTACTCGTGATAACGAGATCGTGGCAAAACTGTTTAACGAACTGGGCCCGCGTTTCGCGAGCCGTGCCGGTGGTTACACTCGCATTCTGAAGTGTGGTTTCCGTGCAGGCGACAACGCGCCGATGGCTTACATCGAGCTGGTTGATCGTTCAGAGAAAGCAGAAGCTGCTGCAGAGTAATCTGCAGTAACGTAAAAAAACCCGCTTCGGCGGGTTTTTTTATATCCGCGATACCCCTACTTCTCTACAATGTCTGTATCAATTTTGTTCATCCCACGGAGCTGGTAATGTGGTTGCTCGACCAGTGGGCAGAACGCCATATTCGCGATGCCCAAAGAAAAGGTGAATTCGACGATCTTCCGGGTAGCGGCGAACCCCTTGTGCTTGACGATGATTCGCACATCGCGCCTGAACTGCGTGCAGGATACCGTTTACTGAAAAATGCCGGCTGTCTCCCTCCTGAGCTCGAACAGCGCAGAGAGGCTGTAGAACTGGCCGATCTTCTCAATGGGATCCGCCATGACGATCCGCGATACTCTGAACTTAGCCGCCGCCTCGCCCTGCTTGAACTCAAGCTGCGCCAGGCTGGGATGAATACTGATTTCCTTCGCGGTGAGTACGGTGAAAGATTGATGCAGAAAATAAACGAGGAGTAGTTATGTACCGTATCGGTGAACTTGCGAAGCTTGCGAACGTCACGCCGGATACCATCCGATATTACGAAAAGCAGCAGATGATCGATCATGAAGTTCGTACTGAAGGGGGCTTTCGCCTTTATACCGATAACGATCTGCAGCGACTGCGGTTTATTCGTTATGCGCGTCAGCTCGGCTTCACGCTGGATTCGATCCGCGAGTTATTATCGATCCGCATCGATCCGGAACATCACACCTGCCAGGAATCTAAAAGCATTGTGCAGTCCCGGCTGGATGAAGTGGAAGCACGCATTCAGGAATTGCAAACCATGCAGCGCTCTCTGCAAAGGCTGAATGATGCCTGCTGCGGGACGGCCCACAGCAGTATTTACTGTTCAATTCTCGAAGCCCTTGAACAGGGAGCGAGTGGAGAAAAACAGGGCTGTTGATTTTTAGTTCATCCGGGTCTAGACTCCCGTCGTCATAAACCCTGCTCTGGAGACATTATGAGCCGCTATCAGCACACGAAAGGACAAATAAAGGATAATGCCATTGAGGCGTTACTTCACGACCCGTTATTCAGGCAGCGCGTTGAGAAGAATAAAAAAGGGAAAGGAAGTTATTTGCGTAAAGACAAACATGAAAAACGGGGTAACTGGGAGGCCAGTGGCAAGCAAGCGAATCGCTTATTTACCACTGGCCTTCCTGCTTTTATCTGTTGATTATACGCGGTTATTCTGCTCTTTTAACAGATCGCGGATCTCACTCAGCAGCACTTCTTCTTTCGTTGGTGCAGGTGCAGCAGCCGGCTCTTCTTTTTTACGGTTGAGCCTGTTGATCAGCTTGATAGCCATAAAAATGGCAAACGCGACAATCACAAAATCAAATACGTTCTGAATAAATACGCCGTAGTGCATTACTACTGCCGGAACATCACCCTGCGCTTCACGAAGTGTGAAAGCGAATTGTTTGAAATCAATGCCCCCGATTAACAACCCTAAAGGTGGCATGATAATGTCGGCCACTAATGATGAAACAATCTTGCCGAATGCTGCACCAATAATGACACCCACTGCCAAATCCACCACGTTCCCGCGCATCGCAAATTCGCGAAATTCTTTAATAAAACTCATTGTTCTCTCCTTGTGCCAGCTGACGAGTATAAGTTTAACAAATGATTAGCCAATTGCCATTCGGGATAATTAAACGTTATGAAAAATAAAAGGCACAGAAATGAAAAGGATAAAGTACGGGTGCTCTTACTCGAGCACCCAACTCTTTAAAGGAAGAATGGACTTGGCTGGAATAAACGTTCGACGTCGGTAATAAACTTTTTATCGGTAAGGAACATAATAACGTGATCGCCCTGTTCAATACGTAAATTGTCATTGGCAATCATGACGTCATTCCCGCGTACAACGGCGCCGATAATCGTGCCTGGCGGCAGCTTAATTTCGTCGATCGACCGGCCCACGACGCGTGATGTGGTTTCATCTCCGTGAGCAACAGCTTCTATGGCTTCCGCTACGCCGCGGCGGAGCGATGACACACCGACAATATCCGCTTTACGAACATGGCTCAGGAGCGCGGAAATTGTTGCCTGCTGCGGTGAAATGGCAATATCAATAACGCTGCCCTGGACCAGATCGACATACGCCTTGCGCTGGATAAGCACCATGACCTTTTTTGCTCCCATACGTTTGGCGAGCATGGCGGACATTATATTCGCCTCGTCGTCGTTGGTGACGGCAATAAAGAGATCAACTTGATCAATATGCTCTTCAGCCAGCAGCTCCTGATCCGACGCATCGCCATAAAATACGATCGTATTTTGCAGTTTTTCCGCCAGTTCAGCAGCACGCTGTTGATCGCGCTCGATCAGCTTCACGCTGTAATCTTTTTCTAACCGATGTGCCAGACCTGCACCAATATTGCCGCCGCCGACCAGCATAATGCGTTTATAGGGTTTTTCGAGACGCTGGAGTTCACTCATCACCGCACGAATATGCTGTGAGGCAGCAATAAAGAAGACCTCATCACCTGCTTCGACAATCGTGGAACCTTGCGGGCGGATTGGCCTGTCGTGACGGAAGATGGCTGCGACGCGCGTATCGATATGCGGCATGTGCTCGCGCATGGTGGAAAGCGCATTACCGATCAATGGTCCACCGTAATAGGCCTTAACCACTGCCAGGCTCACTTTACCCTCGGCAAAGTTCACCACCTGCAGGGCGCCCGGATATTCGATCAGGCGATAGATATTGTCGATAACCAGCTGTTCTGGCGCGATGAGATGGTCAATCGGGACCGCTTCGGAATTAAACAGTTTCTCAGCATCGCGAACATAGTCCGGAGAGCGAATACGCGCGATTCGGTTTGGCGTGTTGAAAAGCGAGTAGGCCACCTGACAGGCCACCATGTTGGTTTCGTCAGAACTGGTTACCGCAACCAGCATGTCGGCATCGTCGGCACCCGCCTCACGAAGAACGCGTGGGTGCGAACCATGACCCTGCACCACGCGCAGGTCAAACTTGTCCTGTAAGACACGCAGACGATCGCCGTTGGTATCAACAATTGTGATGTCGTTGTTTTCGCCAACCAGGTTTTCAGCCAGCGTTCCGCCCACCTGTCCTGCACCCAGAATGATAATCTTCATATCTCGTGACCTGTTCTCAACATCACTCTTTGATTAGCTTAGCGTAAAAGAAGCCATCACCCTCTTCAGCACCCGGCAGGTTCTGCAGACCCGGGGATTCAGGCGTTCCCGTATCGCGCAGCGCGGCGCCCGGGGTACGTTTAAGGAAGGCCGCGATTTGCTCGCTGTTTTCTTCCGGCAGGACGGAGCAGGTTGCATAGACCAGCGTTCCGCCAGGTTTAAGATGTGACCAAATGGCGTCGAGAATGTCGGATTGCAGTTGGGCAAGTTCCTTAATATCACGATCGCGGCGTAGCCACTTGATGTCCGGATGACGACGAATAACACCGGTTGCAGAGCAGGGGGCGTCCAGCAAAATGCGATCGAATTGTGTTTCACCACACCATTCTGCGGGTTTGCGTCCATCGCCTTGCTTAACCTGAGCCTTCATGCCCAGACGTTTAAGGTTGTCGTAGACGCGTGAAAGACGCTGTTCATCGACGTCCACTGCCATCACGTTGGCCTGCGGAGCCACTTCAAGAATATGCGTCGTTTTGCCCCCAGGCGCGGCGCACAGATCGAGGATCTGCTCACCATTTTTGGGTTCAAGCCAGGCCATGCAGCCCTGAGCCGAGGCATCCTGTACGGTTACCCAGCCTTCATCAAAACCGGGTAATGCATGCACCGGTGCCGGTGAGGCCAGGCGTACAGCATCCGGATAGGCGTCATGCGGGAATCCACTCATTCCAGCTTCTTCAAGCAATGCCAGCCATGCGTCACGGGTGTGGTGATTTCGATTCACGCGTAACCACATTGGCGGACGCTGGTTGTTGGCATCGGCAATCTCCTGCCACTGCTGTGGATAAGCTTTTTTCAGGCGCTTCAACAGCCAGTCCGGATGCAGAAAACGTGCTTCGCTTTGGGTAAATTCAGCCAGAAGCTCTTCCTGCTGTCTCTGGAACTGACGCAGTACGCCGTTGATCAGCCCTTTCAGCTGAGGGCGTTTAATCGCAACGGCACCTTCCACCGTCTCAGCCAGCGCGGCATGAGGTGGGATGCGGGTATGAAGAAGCTGATAAAAACCCACCATAATCAAATAGTGTACGGTGCGCTGCTTGCCTGTCATTGGGCGTGACATCAGCTTGTTAATCAACCACTCAAGCTGAGAAAGCGTGCGCAGAACGCCAAAACAGAGCTCCTGAAGCAGGGCTTTGTCTTTATCTGAGACTTTTTGTTGCAGTGGAGGCAGGACGTTACTTAATGACTGGCCCTGCTCGATAACCTGCTCAACGGCCTGAGCCGCCATACTGCGTAGATTTTGTTTTTTCATAACCGTAAAAATAAAAATGCCCGGAAACACCGGGCCTTAAGGATAAATTTGCTCAGGCAAGACGATTGCCCGGAATAAACCATTCGCGACGGGAATTTAACAGATCCTGGGCGCTCATGGCCTTCTTACCGGCCGGTTGTAGCGATTCAAGATTCAGTATCCCTTGCGCAGTCGCCACCTGGATCCCGTTCTTGTTGGCGTCAACAATCGTACCGGGTTCAGCGGTGGTAGTACCGCTAATGACGGAAGCTTTCCAGACTTTCACCGGCTGTTCATCAATCTCCATCCAGCTCATTGGCCACGGATTAAAAGCGCGAATGCAGCGTTCAAGTTGAGCGGCTGACAGGGACCAGTCGATCCGCGCTTCTTCTTTGCTCAGTTTTTCGGCATACGTCACCAGTGCCTCATCCTGAACTTCCGGTTTCGCCGTATTGTCAGCCAGCTGCTGGAGCGTCTCGATAAGCCCTTGTGGACCGAGGTCTGCCAGTTTGTCATACAGCGTGGCGCTGGTATCGTCTGACGTAATGGGGCAGGCCAGTTTATACAGCATATCGCCGGTGTCTAAACCTACGTCCATCTTCATAATGGTAACGCCCGTTTCGACATCACCTGCCCACAGCGAGCGCTGGATAGGTGCAGCACCACGCCAGCGCGGGAGCAGAGACCCATGCACGTTGATGCACCCCAGGCGAGGCATATCGAGTACAGCTTTCGGCAAAATTAAACCGTAAGCCACCACCACCATTACGTCGGCATTCAGGTCAGCAACCAGCTGCTGATTTTCCTGTGGGCGTAACGATGCGGGCTGGAAAACGGGTAGCCCATGCTCTTCTGCCAGCACCTTTACTGGGCTCGGCATCAGTTTTTTGCCGCGACCTGCCGGACGGTCAGGCTGGGTAAAGACGCCAACAACCTGGTGACCAGAAGATAACAGCGCGTCAAGATGACGCGCTGCAAAATCAGGAGTTCCCGCGAAGATAATTCGTAGTGTTTTAGACACGATGATCCTTGTATCCGGGGGGACGTTATGCGCGAGAACGCAAACGATCCAGTTTTTCTACTTTCTGACGAATACGCTGCTGTTTCAGCGGCGAGAGATAATCGATAAACAGTTTACCGACCAGGTGATCCATCTCATGCTGAATACAAATCGCCAGCAGGTCGTCTGCTTCCAGTTCGAACGGATTACCGTCACGATCCAGGGCGCGAATTTTCACTTTTTCGGCACGCGGCACTAAAGCACGCTGTTCAGGAATGGACAGACAGCCTTCCTCAATACCGGTTTCGCCACTCTTTTCGAGCAACTCAGGGTTGATCAGCACCAGGCGGCCATCGCGATTTTCAGAAACATCAATCACGATAATACGCTTGTGAATGTCCACCTGCGTCGCCGCCAGGCCAATGCCTTCTTCGGCGTACATGGTATCGAACATATCATCAACGATACGCTGGATTTCTGCATTCACTTCTTTGACCGGTTCAGCGACGATGCGAAGGCGCTCGTCCGGAATATGTAACACTTGCAAAACTGCCATAAATTTCCAGAGTCGTGTTCAGGAGTTGATAAGAATACTCTCTCTATTCTAGACAAATCCCCCATCGATTGACAGCATCAGTGACCAATCGCAATGATTGCGGAGGCCGCTTATGGCAGGGGAAAGGATGACGTCTACCGAGATATGGCTACGGCTAATACACACAGGGTCTCTGTGTGGTGATGTAATGCTGGAAGCGGCTGCGCGACTGCAGAAGCAGGGAAACATCGATGCGCTCGTCGCCAGGAACGCCGGGCTGACAGCAAAGCAGGTTGAACGGTTCTTTGCGCCAGACGAGAGCGAGCTGGAACGTAGCCTGATGTGGCTTGAGCAGCCGGGAAATCACTTATTGACGGCCAACCATCCGCTTTATCCCCCTTTACTCCGAACGATTCCTGATTATCCCGGGGCTTTATTCGTAAAAGGTAACCCTGAGGCGCTTAATGCGGTTCAACTGGCGGTGGTAGGCAGTCGTGCGCCGTCATGGTACGGCGAGCGATGGGGGAAAATCCTGTGCGAACAACTGTCACAAAGCGGTTTCACGATCACCAGCGGGCTGGCCTGCGGTATTGACGGCGTTGCCCACGGCGCGGCGCTGTCAGTTAAAGGTCGAAGTGTAGCGGTGCTCGGGAACGGTCTTTTTAGCATTTATCCACGCCGACATCAGGCACTGGCGATGCGGCTTATTGAATCTGACGGCGCGATAGTGTCTGAGTTCCCGCTTTCCGCACAGCCGAGGCCAGCAAACTTTCCGCGTCGTAATCGCATTATCAGCGGGCTTAGCAAAGGTGTGCTGGTAGTTGAAGCGGCGCGAAGAAGCGGTTCGCTGGTCACGGCGCGATGCGCGCTCGAACAAGGGCGAGAAGTCTTCGCCTTGCCTGGTCCTATAGGCAACCCCGGATGCGAGGGTCCCCACTGGCTGATTAAGCAAGGGGCAACACCGGTAACGGAAGTAGGGGATATTCTTGAAAATTTGCAATATGGGTTGCAATGGCTGCAGGAAGATCCCGAAAAGCGACAATATTCATCAGATCAGGGAAAGGTGGCATTGCCATTTCCCAAGCTCCTGGCTAACGTAGGAGATGAGGTAACACCTGTTGACGTTGTCGCTGAACGTGCCGGCCAACCTGTGCCAGTAACGGTAGCACAGCTACTCGAACTGGAGTTAGCAGGGTGGATCGCAGCTGTACCCGGCGGCTATGTCCGATTAAGGAGGGCATGCCATGTTCGACGTACTGATGTATTTGTTTGAGACTTACATCCATAACGAAGCAGAAATGCGAGTGGATCAGGACAAATTGACACAGGATCTTACCGACGCGGGGTTTGAGCGGGAAGATATCTATAATGCGTTGATGTGGCTGGAAAAACTGGCTGATTATCAGGAAGGCCTCGCCGAACCGATGCAGCTTGCTTCTGACCCATTGTCAGTACGCATTTATACCGCAGAAGAGTGTGAAAGGCTGGACGCCAGCTGCCGGGGGTTCATCTTATTCCTTGAGCAGATTCAGGTGCTGAACCTCGAAACGAGAGAAATGGTGATAGAGCGCGTCATGGCGCTGGATACAGCAGAATTTGAACTGGAAGATCTCAAGTGGGTGATCCTGATGGTTCTGTTTAATATCCCGGGCTGTGAAAATGCCTATCAGCAAATGGAAGAATTACTCTTTGAAGTGAATGAAGGTATGCTGCACTAATTCAATGTGCAGCACCAAGAGTTGTTATGGCCAAATCAGCACTATTCACGGTGCATAAAAATGAGCCCTGCCCGCAGTGCGGGGCTGAACTTGTTATTCGGTCCGGGAAACACGGCCCGTTTCTCGGTTGTTCACACTATCCGGAATGTGATTATGTCCGTCCCCTGAAAAGCCAGGCGGATGGGCATATCGTTAAAATTCTGGAGGGGCAGTTTTGTCCAGTCTGCGGTGGTGAATTAGCCCTGCGTCAGGGGCGTTTCGGCATGTTTATTGGATGTAGCCGCTACCCGGAATGCGAACATACGGAACAAATTGATAAGCCTGATGAAACGGCAATTGCGTGCCCTCAGTGTCAGCGCGGTCAATTGGTACAGCGCCGCTCCCGTTATGGTAAGACCTTCCATTCATGCGATCGCTATCCTGAATGCCAGTTCGTTATCAATTTTAAACCGGTAGCGGGAACCTGCCCTCATTGCAATTATCCGCTACTCATAGAGAAGAAAACCGCGCAAGGCATGAAACGCTTCTGCGCCAGTAAACAATGTGGAAAGCCGGTTACGGCGGATCAAAATAGTGAATAATAACCTGCCATCAGGCTCCATTGCGCATGCAGTGGACGTACTGAAAAATGAAGAAGTCATCGCCTATCCAACTGAAGCTGTTTTTGGGGTCGGTTGCGATCCTGACAGCGAGACGGCAGTGAGCCGTCTGCTTGCCTTAAAACAAAGACCCGTCGAGAAAGGGCTGATTTTGATCGCTGCAAACTACGAGCAGCTTAAACCCTATATCGATGACTCCATGCTGACGCCGGCGCAGCGCGAGACTATCTTCTCGGCGTGGCCTGGACCGGTGACCTTCGTCTTCCCGGCGCAGCCGACAACGCCGCGCTGGTTAACCGGACGCTTTGATTCCCTCGCCGTTCGCGTAACTGACCATCCGCTGGTGGTTGAGCTGTGCCTGGCATTTGGTAAACCGCTGGTCTCAACCAGCGCCAACCTGACCGGATTGCCACCTTGTCGGACAACCGAAGAAGTGCTGGCGCAGTTCGGGAATGACTTCCCTGTTGCTGTCGGTGAAACGGGAGGGCGCCTGAATCCGTCTGAAATTCGCGACGCTTTGACCGGCGAACGTTTTCGCCAGGGGTAATCTCATGGAAACCTATGCTGTTTTTGGTAATCCGATTGCACACAGCAAATCACCGTTGATTCATCAGCAATTTGCGAAGCAGCTGCAGATAAACCATCCCTATGGTCGCGTACTGGCACCGGTGGATGCATTTATTCCAACGCTGGAGGCTTTTTTCGCTGCGGGCGGTAAAGGCGCTAATGTGACGGTCCCTTTTAAAGAGGAAGCCTTCGAGCGTGCAGATGAGCTGACCGAGCGCGCTTCACTGGCTGGTGCGGTCAATACCCTAAAACGGCTTGAGGATGGCCGCCTTTTGGGTGACAACACCGACGGAATTGGTTTACTTAGCGATCTGGAACGACTGTCGTTTATTAAGCCCGGATTCCGGGTCCTGCTGATTGGTGCGGGTGGCGCATCGCGGGGAGTACTGTTGCCTCTGCTTTCACTGGACTGCGCGGTGACCATTACCAACAGAACCTTTTCCCGCGCAGAAGCGCTGGCGGCGTTGTTTGCCCATACCGGCAGCGTGAGCGCGGTAGCGCTTGACGATCTTGCCGATCGTGAGTTCGATCTTGTCATCAACGCTACGTCCAGTGGCATTAATGGCGAGATCCCGGCAATTCCCGCTTCTCTGGTCAACGCGCATATGTACTTCTATGACATGTTTTATCAGAAAGGGAAAACGCCTTTCCTTAACTGGTGCGAACAACACGGCGCGAAACAGTTAGCCGATGGGCTGGGAATGCTGGTGGGTCAGGCCGCGCATGCGGTGCTGCTCTGGCATGGCGTGTTGCCTGCGGTCGAACCTGTCATTGAAAAGTTAAAGCAGGAGCTGTCGGCGTGAACCAGGCTATTCATTTCCCGGACAGAGAGAACTGGGATGAGAGTAAACAAGCGGTCTGTTTTCCGGTGCTGGTGCAGGGGATGCAACTTACCTGTGCCATTCATGGGGAAACGTTGTTACGTCGTTTTGGCGGTTCAGACCCGATAGCGGTATTTTGCGAAAATCGCTGGGATCTGGAAGAGGAAGCCAGCGATTTAATCCGCGAACAGCAGGAAGACGATCAGGGCTGGGTTTGGTTGTCCTGATCCAAATAGTCATTCTTCCAGTTAACGTAGTTGTTCGCCGAGTATTTTAACCCTTCGATCTCTGCCTCCTTCAGGGGGCGGATCTGTTTTACCGGGCTTCCCAGATAGAGATAGCCACTCTCCAGCCGTTTGTTCTGCGGGACCAGGCTACCGGCACCAATCATTACGTCATCTTCTACTATGACGCCATCCAGCAAAATCGACCCCATGCCAACAAGTACGCGATTTCCGATAGTGCAGCCGTGAAGCATCACTTTATGGCCGACGGTAACCTCTTCTCCAATGATGAGGGGATTGCCCTCCGGGTTATAGGAGGATTTGTGTGTAACATGCAGAACGCTACCGTCCTGAATATTGGTACGTGCACCAATCGACACATAGTTAACATCTCCCCTGATGGCGACGAGCGGCCAGATGCTGACGTCATCGGCCATTCGGACATCACCAATCACTACGCTGCTGGCATCGATCATCACGCGATCGCCTTTTTGGGGGAACAGATCTTTATAAGGACGTAATACTGCGGGCATATCTACCTCTAACAATGAGCACTATACAGAAGACTTTGATCATAGTAATGGATCGAGACAAGGCAAAATACGTCAATATTTAAGCAGATCGGGCGGGATTTCAGCGAAAAGCGCGGAAAATCAGCAGTCGGAAAAAAAGATCTAAAAAATACTTGTGCTAAAAAATGGGATCCCTATAATGCGCCTCCATCGACACGGCGGATGTGAATCACTTCACAAACAACCCGGTCGGTTGAAGAGAAAAAATCCTGAAATAACGGGTTGACTCTGAAAGAGGAAAGCGTAATATACGCCACCTCGCAACGGTGAGCGAAAGCCGCGTTGCACTGCTCTTTAACAATTTATCAGACAATCTGTGTGGGCACTCAAAGTGACATGGATTCTTAATGTCTTCGGACAATAAATGAATACCAAGTCTCTGAGTGAACATACGTAATTCATTACGAAGTTTAATTCACGAGCATCAAACTTAAATTGAAGAGTTTGATCATGGCTCAGATTGAACGCTGGCGGCAGGCCTAACACATGCAAGTCGAGCGGTAGCACAGGGAGCTTGCTCCTGGGTGACGAGCGGCGGACGGGTGAGTAATGTCTGGGAAACTGCCTGATGGAGGGGGATAACTACTGGAAACGGTAGCTAATACCGCATAACGTCGCAAGACCAAAGAGGGGGACCTTCGGGCCTCTTGCCATCAGATGTGCCCAGATGGGATTAGCTAGTAGGTGGGGTAACGGCTCACCTAGGCGACGATCCCTAGCTGGTCTGAGAGGATGACCAGCCACACTGGAACTGAGACACGGTCCAGACTCCTACGGGAGGCAGCAGTGGGGAATATTGCACAATGGGCGCAAGCCTGATGCAGCCATGCCGCGTGTATGAAGAAGGCCTTCGGGTTGTAAAGTACTTTCAGCGGGGAGGAAGGCGATAAGGTTAATAACCTTGTCGATTGACGTTACCCGCAGAAGAAGCACCGGCTAACTCCGTGCCAGCAGCCGCGGTAATACGGAGGGTGCAAGCGTTAATCGGAATTACTGGGCGTAAAGCGCACGCAGGCGGTCTGTCAAGTCGGATGTGAAATCCCCGGGCTCAACCTGGGAACTGCATTCGAAACTGGCAGGCTAGAGTCTTGTAGAGGGGGGTAGAATTCCAGGTGTAGCGGTGAAATGCGTAGAGATCTGGAGGAATACCGGTGGCGAAGGCGGCCCCCTGGACAAAGACTGACGCTCAGGTGCGAAAGCGTGGGGAGCAAACAGGATTAGATACCCTGGTAGTCCACGCCGTAAACGATGTCGACTTGGAGGTTGTTCCCTTGAGGAGTGGCTTCCGGAGCTAACGCGTTAAGTCGACCGCCTGGGGAGTACGGCCGCAAGGTTAAAACTCAAATGAATTGACGGGGGCCCGCACAAGCGGTGGAGCATGTGGTTTAATTCGATGCAACGCGAAGAACCTTACCTACTCTTGACATCCAGAGAACTTTCCAGAGATGGATTGGTGCCTTCGGGAACTCTGAGACAGGTGCTGCATGGCTGTCGTCAGCTCGTGTTGTGAAATGTTGGGTTAAGTCCCGCAACGAGCGCAACCCTTATCCTTTGTTGCCAGCGGTCCGGCCGGGAACTCAAAGGAGACTGCCAGTGATAAACTGGAGGAAGGTGGGGATGACGTCAAGTCATCATGGCCCTTACGAGTAGGGCTACACACGTGCTACAATGGCGCATACAAAGAGAAGCGACCTCGCGAGAGCAAGCGGACCTCATAAAGTGCGTCGTAGTCCGGATTGGAGTCTGCAACTCGACTCCATGAAGTCGGAATCGCTAGTAATCGTAGATCAGAATGCTACGGTGAATACGTTCCCGGGCCTTGTACACACCGCCCGTCACACCATGGGAGTGGGTTGCAAAAGAAGTAGGTAGCTTAACCTTCGGGAGGGCGCTTACCACTTTGTGATTCATGACTGGGGTGAAGTCGTAACAAGGTAACCGTAGGGGAACCTGCGGTTGGATCACCTCCTTACCTTAAAGAACCTGCCTTTGTAGTGCTCACACAGATTGTCTGATGAAAAGTAAATAGCAAGGCGTCTTGCGATTGAGACTTCAGTGTCCCCTTCGTCTAGAGGCCCAGGACACCGCCCTTTCACGGCGGTAACAGGGGTTCGAATCCCCTAGGGGACGCCACTTGCTGGTTCGTGAGTGAAAGTCACCTGCCTTAATATCTCAAAACTCATCTTCGGGTGACGTTTGAGATATTTGCTCTTTAAAAATCTGGATCAAGCTGAAAATTGAAACGACACATCTTTAATGGTGTGTTCGAGTCTCTCAAATTTTCGCAATTTGATGATGAATCGAAAGAAACATCTTCGGGTTGTGAGGTTAAGCGACTAAGCGTACACGGTGGATGCCCTGGCAGTCAGAGGCGATGAAGGACGTGCTAATCTGCGAAAAGCGCCGGCGAGGTGATATGAACCTTTGACCCGGCGATGTCCGAATGGGGAAACCCAGTGTGTTCCGACACACTATCGTTAACTGAATACATAGGTTAACGAGGCGAACCGGGGGAACTGAAACATCTAAGTACCCCGAGGAAAAGAAATCAACCGAGATTCCCCCAGTAGCGGCGAGCGAACGGGGAGCAGCCCAGAGTCTGAATCAGCTTGTGTGTTAGTGGAAGCGTCTGGAAAGTCGCACGGTACAGGGTGACAGTCCCGTACACGAAAATGCACAGGTTGTGAACTCGAAGAGTAGGGCGGGACACGTGGTATCCTGTCTGAATATGGGGGGACCATCCTCCAAGGCTAAATACTCCTGACTGACCGATAGTGAACCAGTACCGTGAGGGAAAGGCGAAAAGAACCCCGGCGAGGGGAGTGAAAAAGAACCTGAAACCGTGTACGTACAAGCAGTGGGAGCACCTTCGTGGTGTGACTGCGTACCTTTTGTATAATGGGTCAGCGACTTATATTCTGTAGCAAGGTTAACCGTATAGGGGAGCCGAAGGGAAACCGAGTCTTAACTGGGCGTTAAGTTGCAGGGTATAGACCCGAAACCCGGTGATCTAGCCATGGGCAGGTTGAAGGTTGGGTAACACTAACTGGAGGACCGAACCGACTAATGTTGAAAAATTAGCGGATGACTTGTGGCTGGGGGTGAAAGGCCAATCAAACCGGGAGATAGCTGGTTCTCCCCGAAAGCTATTTAGGTAGCGCCTCGTGAACTCATCTTCGGGGGTAGAGCACTGTTTCGGCTAGGGGGCCATCCCGGCTTACCAACCCGATGCAAACTACGAATACCGAAGAATGTTATCACGGGAGACACACGGCGGGTGCTAACGTCCGTCGTGAAGAGGGAAACAACCCAGACCGCCAGCTAAGGTCCCAAAGTCATGGTTAAGTGGGAAACGATGTGGGAAGGCACAGACAGCCAGGATGTTGGCTTAGAAGCAGCCATCATTTAAAGAAAGCGTAATAGCTCACTGGTCGAGTCGGCCTGCGCGGAAGATGTAACGGGGCTAAACCATGCACCGAAGCTGCGGCAGCGACACTTAGGTGTTGTTGGGTAGGGGAGCGTTCTGTAAGCCGTTGAAGGTGTCCTGTGAGGGGTGCTGGAGGTATCAGAAGTGCGAATGCTGACATAAGTAACGATAATGCGGGTGAAAAGCCCGCACGCCGGAAGACCAAGGGTTCCTGTCCAACGTTAATCGGGGCAGGGTGAGTCGACCCCTAAGGCGAGGCCGAAAGGCGTAGTCGATGGGAAACAGGTTAATATTCCTGTACTTGGTGTTACTGCGAAGGGGGGACGGAGAAGGCTATGTTAGCCGGGCGACGGTTGTCCCGGTTTAAGCATGTAGGCGGAACGATTAGGTAAATCCGGTCGTTTATTAACGCTGAGGTGTGATGACGAGGCACTACGGTGCTGAAGTAACAAATGCCCTGCTTCCAGGAAAAGCCTCTAAGCATCAGGTAACATCAAATCGTACCCCAAACCGACACAGGTGGTCAGGTAGAGAATACCAAGGCGCTTGAGAGAACTCGGGTGAAGGAACTAGGCAAAATGGTGCCGTAACTTCGGGAGAAGGCACGCTGATATGTAGGTGAAGCCCCTGCGGGTGGAGCTGAAATCAGTCGAAGATACCAGCTGGCTGCAACTGTTTATTAAAAACACAGCACTGTGCAAACACGAAAGTGGACGTATACGGTGTGACGCCTGCCCGGTGCCGGAAGGTTAATTGATGGGGTTAGCGGTAACGCGAAGCTCTTGATCGAAGCCCCGGTAAACGGCGGCCGTAACTATAACGGTCCTAAGGTAGCGAAATTCCTTGTCGGGTAAGTTCCGACCTGCACGAATGGCGTAATGATGGCCAGGCTGTCTCCACCCGAGACTCAGTGAAATTGAACTCGCTGTGAAGATGCAGTGTACCCGCGGCAAGACGGAAAGACCCCGTGAACCTTTACTATAGCTTGACACTGAACACTGGTCCTTGATGTGTAGGATAGGTGGGAGGCTTTGAAGCGTGGACGCCAGTCTGCGTGGAGCCGCCCTTGAAATACCACCCTTTAATGGCTGGTGTTCTAACGTAGACCCGTAATCCGGGTTGCGGACAGTGTCTGGTGGGTAGTTTGACTGGGGCGGTCTCCTCCCAAAGAGTAACGGAGGAGCACGAAGGTTAGCTAATCCTGGTCGGACATCAGGAGGTTAGTGCAATGGCATAAGCTAGCTTGACTGCGAGAGTGACGGCTCGAGCAGGTGCGAAAGCAGGTCATAGTGATCCGGTGGTTCTGAATGGAAGGGCCATCGCTCAACGGATAAAAGGTACTCCGGGGATAACAGGCTGATACCGCCCAAGAGTTCATATCGACGGCGGTGTTTGGCACCTCGATGTCGGCTCATCACATCCTGGGGCTGAAGTAGGTCCCAAGGGTATGGCTGTTCGCCATTTAAAGTGGTACGCGAGCTGGGTTTAGAACGTCGTGAGACAGTTCGGTCCCTATCTGCCGTGGGCGCTGGAGAATTGAGGGGGGCTGCTCCTAGTACGAGAGGACCGGAGTGGACGCATCACTGGTGTTCGGGTTGTCATGCCAATGGCATTGCCCGGTAGCTAAATGCGGAAAAGATAAGTGCTGAAAGCATCTAAGCACGAAACTTGCCCCGAGATGAGTTCTCCCTGACTCCTTGAGAGTCCTGAAGGAACGTTGAAGACTACGACGTTGATAGGTCGGGTGTGTAAGCGCAGCGATGCGTTGAGCTAACCGATACTAATGAACCGTGAGGCTTAACCTTACAACGCCGAAGCTGTTTCGGCGAAGAGAGACAGACAGTCAAATTTCAGCTTTGATACAGATTTAACAGAATTTGCCTGGCGGCTTTAGCGCGGTGGTCCCACCTGACCCCATGCCGAACTCAGAAGTGAAACGCCGTAGCGCCGATGGTAGTGTGGGGTCTCCCCATGTGAGAGTAGGGAACTGCCAGGCATCAAATTTAGCGTGCTGATATGGCTCAGTTGGTAGAGCGCACCCTTGGTAAGGGTGAGGTCCCCAGTTCGACTCTGGGTATCAGCACCACTTTATACTTAGGTTAAAGTTCGGCAAGAAGTAAAAGAATTTGTCTGGCGGCTTTAGCGCGGTGGTCCCACCTGACCCCATGCCGAACTCAGAAGTGAAACGCCGTAGCGCCGATGGTAGTGTGGGGTCTCCCCATGTGAGAGTAGGGAACTGCCAGACATCAAATAAGTGAGAAGGCCATCCGAAAGGATGGCCTTTTTGCGTTTATGCGCAGAAAAAACGGTAGGCCGGGTAAGGCGAAGCCGCCACCCGGCAGAGCAAACGACTAATGAATCACCTGCGACAGGAATGCTCGCGTGCGTTCTGACTTCGGATGCGCAAAGAACTCATCCGGCGGTGCCTGCTCAACAATCTCCCCGCGATCCATAAAGATCACCCGGTCGGCCACGGTTCGCGCAAACCCCATCTCATGTGTCACACACAGCATGGTCATACCGGATTGCGCCAGCCCAATCATGGTGTCCAGAACCTCTTTCACCATTTCCGGATCCAGGGCAGATGTCGGTTCATCAAACAGCATAATTTTCGGTTTCATGCACAGCGAACGGGCGATAGCCACACGCTGCTGTTGGCCGCCCGATATCTGGCCAGGAAACTTATTGGCATGCTCGGCGATACGTACGCGCTCGAGGTAGTGCATGGCTAATGCCTCCGCTTCCTTTTTCGGCATCTTTCGTACCCAAATTGGCGCAAGCGTACAGTTCTGCAGAACGGTCAGGTGCGGAAACAGATTAAAGTGCTGAAATACCATTCCCACTTCCTGACGTACGCGTTCGATATTGCGGATATCTTCATTCAGCTCGATGCCATCAACCACAATGCGTCCTTGCTGATGTTCTTCAAGATGATTAATACAGCGAATGGTCGTGGATTTCCCGGAGCCAGAAGGGCCGCAAAGGACAATGCGTTCTCCCTGCTTTACCTTAAGATTAATGTCCTTCAGGACATGAAATTGTCCGTACCATTTATTCACATTTTCCAGCGTAATCATCGCGTCGGCGGGTGTCATAGTTATTTGGCTCATAATTTCCTCAGTGCGGTGTACGCCCGGTGTTAAAGCGCTTTTCCAGATGCTGGCTGTAGCGCGACATGCTAAAACAAAAGATCCAGTAGATCAGAGCTGCAAAGACATATCCTTCGGTGGACATACCCAGCCAGACAGGGTCAACGGTTGCCTGTTGCACGCTGCTAAAGAGATCGAACAATCCAATGATGATCACCAGGCTGGTATCCTTGAAGAGGGCAATGATCGTGTTGACCAGACCCGGGATGACCAGCTTGAGTGCTTGGGGAAGAATGACCAGTCCTTGCGTTTTCCAGTAACCGAGAGCCAGTGATTCCGCCGCTTCGTACTGGCCTTTAGGTAACGCCTGCAAACCACCTCGCACAACTTCAGCGACATAGGCGGACTGGAAGAGAATCACCCCCACCAGGGCACGGATCAGCTTGTCGATAGTGGTACCTTCTGCCATAAACAGCGGCAGCATGACCGACGACATAAACAGAACGGTGATAAGCGGTACGCCGCGCCAGAACTCAATGAAGATAACGGAGAGCACACGGACGATCGGCATTTTTGAACGCCGTCCCAGAGCCAGTAAAATCCCCCACGGTAGCGCACCGGCTATCCCCACTGAAGCGATAATCAGCGTCAGAGTCAGCCCGCCCCACTGGCGTGTTTCAACGCGTTCCAGCCCCAGGAAACCGCCATACAACAGCGCCCAGACAATAATCGGATAAACCACTGCCCAGGCGGCAATATAGCGTCCACGATGAGGCAGCTTTTTCCAGAACATGGCCGCGACAGAAAGCAGGCCGATAACCAGCGCCAGATTAATCCGCCAGCGCTGTTCATGGGGATACAATCCATACATGAACTGGCCGAAGCGCTCATGAATAAACACCCAGCAGGCGCCGGCTTTTGTACAGTCTGCTCGGGTTGAACCGACCCAGTTGGCCTGTAAAAACGCCCAGTTCAGCAGGGGAGGAATCAATTCCCACATGAGCCACAGGCAGACAATCGTCAGCAGGCTGTTACTCCAGCTGGAGAACAGATTCTTACGCGCCCAGAGAATAAAACGTACACCTGTCGAGTTGGCTGGGCGCGAGGAGTGCGACAGTATCGCTTTTGTCATCATAGTTCCTTAGCGCTCGACCAGTGCTATACGGCGGTTATAAAGGTTCATCAGCAGTGAAATCACCAGGCTGATGATCAGATAGACAGACATCGTGATGGCGATGGTTTCAATGGCTTGTCCGGTCTGGTTAAGCACGGTTCCGGCGAAGAGTGACACCATATCCGGGTAGCCAATGGCAGCGGCCAGCGACGAGTTTTTGACAATATTGAGATACTGGCTGGTCAGGGGCGGAATGATGACCCTTAAAGCCTGCGGAATGATGACCTGGCGAAGCGTCACGGTATGGGGTAATCCCAGTGAGCGTGCCGCCTCGTGCTGTCCATAAGGTACGGCCTGTATCCCTGCACGGATAATCTCGGCGATAAAAGCGGAGGTATAAATCGACAGTGCCAGCGTCAGGGCTGCCAGCTCGGGAATTAATACCATCCCGCCCTGAAAGTTAAAGCCACGCAGATGTGGAATGTCCCAGTGCAGCGCGGCCCCAAACAGCCACTGTGCGATCAGCGGCAGGCTAACGATCAGGACAACAGCCGTGGGCCAGGTTCTCCGGAGCTGACCGGTTTTGATCTGATGTTTGCGGTTAAAACGGAATACCCCAGCAGAGAGAGCAATTGCTATCACAATCGCGCCGATGAAAGCGTACAGGCCTTCACCCGCCAGGGGAGAAGGGATGGACAACCCACGGTTACTCAGGAAAAACAGCTCAAACGCGTCGACGGCCTGGCGGGGACCGGGAAGGTTACGCAGTACGGCGAAATACCAGAAGAAAATCTGCAGGAGCGGGGGGATATTGCGGAACGTCTCAATATAAACAGTCGACAGTTTCCGCAGGAGCCAGTTTTCAGAAAGACGCGCCAGGCCAATAAAGAAGCCCAGTATCGACGCGAAGACGATACAAAGCGCCGATACCAACAGCGTATTCAGTAAACCGACTACGAACACGCGTCCGTACGTGTCACCTTCCTGGTAATCAATAAGGTGCTGAACAATACCAAACCCCGCGCTGCGATCTAAAAACGCGAAACCGGAAGTAATGCCGCGATTATTCAGGTTGGTGATGGTGTTATGGATGAGATACACGGCGATGAGAACAACCGCAACAATAGCAATAATCTGGAATAGCCAGGCGCGGACCGCGGGATGAGAAAAGGATAGCGATCCTTTTACGGCTGAGCGGCGATGGGACATAAAGAAACCTCAGTAACCATGACTCTGGAGTGGGCACTGCATGAGCAGTGCCCGTTACAGCTATGACTTAACGTACAGGTGGCGCGTACTGAATACCGCCGTTGTTCCAGAGATTGTTCTGGCCGCGTTTGATCTTCAGCGGGCTTTCCGATCCCACGTTGCGCTCAAAGATCTCAGAGTAGTTGCCCACCTGTTTGATGATGTTGTAAGCCCACTTGTTATCCAGCTTCAGATCCTTACCGAAATCACCTTCTTTACCGAGCAGGTGTGCCATATCCGGGTTGGATGGCTTAGCGGCTTTCTCATCAACGTTTTTAGAGTTGATGCCCATCTCTTCTGCGTTCAGCATGGCAAACAGCGTCCAGCGAACAATGGAGAACCAGTCTTCATCGCCGCGACGAACGACGGGGCCGAGAGGTTCTTTGGAGATGACTTCAGGCAGGACAATCCACTCTGCCGGGTTGCTCAGCTTAATACGTAAGGCATACAGCTGTGACTGGTCAGAGGCCAGCGTGTCGCAACGGCCGGATTCCAGCGCTTTGGCCGATTCATCCGAGCGGTCGAATGTCACCGGGGTGTATTTCATGTTGTTTGCTTTGAAATAATCCGCGACGTTCAGCTCGGTATCGGTGCCCGCCTGGATACAAACGGTGGCGCCATCCAGTTCTTTGGCGCTTTTCAGGCCAGCTTTATTGTGGGTCAGGAAGCCGATGCCGTCATAATAGGTCACGCCCGTAAATGACATCCCCATGCCTGCATCACGGGAGGAAGTCCAGGTGGTATTACGGGAGAGCATGTCGACCTCGCCGGACTGCAGCGCCGTAAAGCGTTCTTTCGCCGTCAGCGGGGTGTATTTTACTTTGCTGTCATCGCCAAAAACGGCGGCTGCAACGCCACGGCAGACATCCACATCAATACCGGTAAATTTGCCGTTCGCATCGGCATAAGAGAAGCCAGGCAAACCGTCACTGATACCACATTGAACAAAACCTTTCTTTTTAACGGCATCCAGTGTCGTTCCCGCATGGGCTTGACCGGCTACGGCAAACAACATGCCTGCAGCGGTAAGGCTGGCTATCATCGTCTTTTTCATAATGCATCCTGTGTGGCGAAATTTATCGTTATAGAGGCGTTTTTAAACGCTTAACCTGTCTGTGGCTTTGGCCAACGTTTATAAAGCAAACGTAATGCCAGTTTTGCGTTCGACAAAATAAGAGACGAGTGAACGCTTAATGCTGAGTGTAGACAGGCTTAAATAAATCGAGCGCCCCGAAACGGTGCGAAATTACAACCTGTGCCACAAATCGGAGCAAAAGTTTTGAGCCGGGTCAGGAAAAAGAGGAGATAGTTTCCAGGGTGAATATTGGCAGGGTATTCAATAATATTAATGTGTGAAAATCATCACGATAGAATAAGTAATTTGAATGAGTATGCGAAAAACTTGTGACTGACTTCAGGCTTAGATTAATTACGTGAATAAATACGGGGCTATTTTTTTACTTATTTGAAAATACTGCACTCATTAAAAGCAAAAGCGCGGCCAGAGCCGCGCTTTCTCAACAGATGTTACTTCGTCAGGGCAACAATACCCAGCGTCAAACCCGCTACTGCGGCAGCACCGCCGGCGATAGCACCCGCGGTCTCCCAGTTATCCTGGGTGGTGCCTTTCATACAGGTATTGGTATGAACCAGTCGGCCCTGGTCGTCGTAAACCGGTACACATGGAGAGTCGTGCGCGCAACCAGCAAGCAGCGCAGCGAGAAGTGCAACGGAAATGAATCTTTTCATGATGTTACCTCAGTATTATTTCTCATCCGCTATAAAGCCAGGAGGGCTATTAACGAACTGGAGGTTATTTTACCACCGGGGTAAGTCCTCGTTACACGAGGAATAATCTCAAATTATGTAGTTTGTAAAAATCGTGGAGAAAAGTCGGTTTCAGGAGAAATTTATGGAGACATTATGAAGAGGTAAAAGAGTGTTTTTACTTAATGCAAATCATCCTATTTTTAACAATGCCTTTATGTAAAGCCTAATTCATTGTTTATGTTAAAAATAAAAAAAAGGCACCAGAGGTGCCTTTTCTGGGGAACATTACTCTTTATGGTGAGTAAACCGTCGCCGAACAACCACAAAGAAGACGGGCACGAAGAAAATCGCCAGAAGCGTTGCGGAAAGCATTCCCCCCATAACGCCCGTACCGACGGCGTTTTGCGCGCCGCTCCCGGCACCGGTGCTGATCACCAGCGGCATGACGCCAAGGATAAAGGCCAGAGACGTCATCAGGATCGGTCGAAGGCGCATCCTGGAAGCTTCCAGCGTGGCTTCAATAATGCCTTTGCCTTCTTTATCCATCAGGTCTTTAGCAAATTCGACGATCAGGATGGCATTTTTAGCCGACAAACCAATCGTCGTCAGCAGGCCGACCTGGAAATAGACGTCATTATTTAACCCGCGCAGCGACGCTGCGAGAAGCGCCCCAATGACACCCAGCGGTACAACCAGCATAACGGAGAACGGAATGGACCAGCTTTCATACAGCGCTGCCAGACACAGGAACACCACGATCAGTGAAATGGCGTACAGCGCAGGCGCCTGATTACCCGAGAGCCGCTCCTGATAAGACATCCCCGTCCAGTCATAGCCGATACCGGAAGGCAGTTTTGCCGCGAGACTTTCCATCATAACCATGGCCTCACCGGTACTTTTACCCGGGGCTGATTCACCCAGGATCTCCATCGAGGGCATCCCGTTATAGCGCTCCAGGCGAGGTGAGCCATAGAACCAGTGAGCGTTGCTGAAGGCGGAGAACGGGACCATCTCCCCATTCGCGCTGCGCACGTAAAGGTTGTTAATATCGCCTGGCAACATACGGAATTTTGCGTCAGCCTGTACGTAGACCTTTTTCACTCGCCCATGATCGATAAAGTCGTTCACATAGGTGCCACCTAAGGCCGTCGAAATCGTCTGGTTGACGTCAGAAAGACTGACGCCCAGCGCCTGCGCTTTCTCCTGATCGACATCCAGCTTGAACTGAGGCGTATCTTCAAGACCGTTAGGGCGCACGCGAACCAGCAGGTCAGGGTGCTCTTTCACCATGCTGAGCAGTTGGTTACGCGCCTGCGTCAGCTGGGTATGCCCCAGGTTAGCCTGATCGATCAATTCAAAGTCGAAGCCCGTGGCGGTACCCAGCTCGATAATTGCAGGCAGGTTAAACGGGAACACAAGGCCATCTTTAATCTGACTGAAGGCTTTCGTCGCGCGACCCACAATGGCTTCGACGCCATTTTCCGACCCCGGGCGCTCCTCCCAGGGCTTCAGGCTGACGAATGCAATACCGGAGTTCTGACCCTGGCCGCTAAAGCTAAAGCCGTTTACGGTAAAGACGGATTCAACGTTCGCCTTCTCTTTGTTCAGATAGTAATCCTGAACCTGGTCGAGGACCTGCTGAGTACGCGTCTGGGTTGCACCTGCCGGGAGCTGAACCATCGTCATAAATACCCCCTGATCCTCTTCGGGCAGGAAGGAGGTGGGCAAGCGCAGGAAAAGCACCGCCATGCCACCGACAATAATGACGTACACCACCAGATAGCGCCCTGTCTTACGCAAAATACCGCTCACGCTGTTGCTGTAGTGCTCCACGCTTTTATCAAAGAGCGCATTAAACCAGCCGAAGAAGCCACCTTTTTTCTCATGATGGTCGCCGGATATGGGCTTCAGCAACGTTGCACAGAGTGCGGGCGTCAGGATTAGCGCAACCAGTACGGACAAGGCCATAGCGGAAACAATAGTCAGCGAGAACTGGCGATAGATTGCCCCCGTCGAGCCGCCAAAAAAGGCCATCGGAATAAAGACCGCCGAGAGCACCATGGCGATCCCCACCAGTGCGCCCTGGATCTGCTCCATCGACTTCTGCGTGGCCTCTTTCGGCGGCAGCTTGTCCTCGACCATGACACGTTCAACGTTCTCAACGACCACAATAGCGTCATCGACCAGCAGACCTATCGCCAGCACCATGCCGAACATCGTCAGGGTATTGATGGAGAAACCAAACGCCGCCAGAACCGCGAAGGTACCCAGCAGAACGACCGGCACCGCGATAGTCGGGATGAGCGTCGCGCGCAGGTTTTGCAGGAACAGGTACATGACCAGGAAGACGAGAACAATCGCTTCAAACAGGGTCTTCACCACTTCGTGGATGGAGATTTTCACAAAAGGCGTGGTGTCATAGGGATAGACAACTTTCAGCCCCTGTGGGAAGAACTGCTGCAGCTGCGCCAGCTTGCTCTTAATGGCTGCCGCGGTGTCCAGTGCGTTTGCCCCGGTTGCCAGCTTAATCCCCAGACCGGTTGCCGCCTGCCCGTTGATTTTAGTGACCATGTTGTAGTTTTCGCCACCCAGCTCAATGCGAGCCACGTCCTTCAGATGAACCATCGAGCCGTCCTGGTTCACCTTAAGCGTCACGCGGCCAAACTCCTCCGGTGATTTCAGGCGGGTTTGCGCGATGATCGAGGCATTCAGCTGCTGCCCTGGAATGGACGGTGTTCCGCCCAGCTGGCCTGCCGCTATCTGATCGTTCTGGGTTTTCAGCTGGTTGATAATATCCAGCGGCGTCAGCTGGTATTTGTTCATCGCGTTGCTGTCGAGCCAGATGCGCATCGCATACTGAGCGCCAAACAGCTGAACGTCACCGACGCCAGACGTTCGGCTGATGGCATCTTTGACGTTTGAGGCGACATAGTCAGAGATGTCATTCTGCGTGAGGCTTTTGTTGTCTGAAACAAAACCGGCGACCAGCAGGAAGCTGCTGCTGGATTTCTCCACGCCAATCCCTTGCTGCTGAACCTCTTGCGGCAGCAGCGGCATGGCGAGCTGCAGCTTGTTCTGCACCTGCACCTGAGCGATGTCCGGGTCGGTTCCTGACTCGAAGGTCAGGGTGATAGTGACGTTACCCGCTGAATCGCTGGTGGAGGACATATACATCAGGTTATCGATACCGTTCATGTTCTGTTCGATAACCTGGGTCACGGTATCCTGCACCGTTTGAGCATCCGCTCCCGGGTAGGTCGCGGATATCGCCACGGCGGGAGGGGCGATTGTCGGATACTGTGCGACGGGAAGTTTGAGAATGGCCAGCCCGCCTGCAATCATCAAAATGATGGCAAGTACCCAGGCGAAAACCGGCCTCTGAATAAAGAAATTAGCCATGTCGTCATCCCTTAACCGGCTGGAGTCGTGATGGTATCCGGCGTGGCGACGACGGTTACCCCCGGTTTGACTTTCTGTAGCCCGCTGACAATCACGCGGTCACCGTTTTTCAGCCCTTCCGTCACCAGCCAGCGATCGCCAATTGCCTGAGGGGCGACGACGGTACGCGGCTCAACCTGGTTTTTATCGTTCACCACCAGGACGGTTGCATCGCCTCGTGGTGTACGGGTCACGCCTTGCTGAGGAACCAGAATCGCTTCCGGCTGGGTGCCTTCATCGATGCGGGCGCGAACAAACATGCCGGGTAACAGCAGATGCTGAGGGTTCGGGAAAATGGCGCGCAGGGTAATCGAGCCGGTACTTTCATCGACCGTGACGTCAGAGAACTGCAACGTGCCTTTCAGCGGATAGGGCTGCCCGTTTTCCATCAGCAGCTCAACGCTGCTGGCGGTATCGCCTTTTTGCAGGCTCGTCTGTTTGAGGCGCATAAAATCATTACTGGACTGGGTGACGTCGACATAAATCGGATCGAGCTGCTGGACCGTTGCCAGCGCTGCGGCCTGCCCATTCGTCACCAGCGCCCCTTCGGTCACGCTGGATTTCCCGATACGACCATCAACAGGAGAGGTCACTTTGGTGTAGGCAAGGTTGATACGTGCGCTTTCAACGCCGGCTTTTGCGGCCACCACGCTGGCATCTGCCTGCTGAGCCGTCGCCACGGCCTGGTCATACTCCTGCTTACTGACATACTGGGTGCCTACCAGCGGGAGATAACGTTTCACCGTCAGGTGCGCAATATTGGCCGCAGCCTGAGCCTTCGCCAGTTCGCCTTTCGCGCTGTCATAGGCCGCCTGATAGGTCGCGGGATCAATCTGGTAAAGTGACTCACCCGCTTTTACATCGCTACCTTCTGCGAAGTTGCGGCGAAGGATAATACCGCTAACCTGAGGACGAACCTCCGCAACGCGAAATGCATCTGTTCTGCCCGGGAGTTCAGTGGTGACAGCCAGAGGCGCGCTTTTCACAATATGCACGCTGACCTGAGGCGCCTGCAGGTGTTGTTGTTGATTTTCCTGACCATCGCATCCAGTGAGCAGTACCGCGCAGACAATGAAACCAGATAAGGGCAAGCGTCTGAAATGATTCGTCATTACTGTTCCTTTAAATACCCATTAACCGATATATGTCGCGAACCGGTAGCTGGGGCAGAGGGATAAAAAATAAAATGTAGCTGCGTATAATAATGAGGGTATTTAATGTTTTTTAATTTATAAGTGCGAATGACCATGCTTGTAGAAAAAAATCAGAATCAGACCTGATCCATTCGGGGGTATACTTCAGGCATGTTAATCAGGTAAATGCATTTAATGTTGTCTAATTATTCACTTCATGAATTTAATTTATTCGATGTATTTGCATTAATTATAAATTAAGAAGATTGACTTTTTTTGTGCAAAATTAAAACGGATTTTAGTGAATAATTACATTTGCATGAACGCAATATTACCTTTAAACCTTGTGAGTAACGAGTAGTTACCTATGGCGCGTAAAAAGAAAGAAGAGGCTCAACAAACCCGGCAGCAGCTGATTGAGGCGGCTATCGGACAGTTTGCGACGCGTGGCGTAGCCAGCACGACGCTGACGGATATCGCTGATGCTGCTAAGGTGACGCGCGGCGCGATCTACTGGCACTTCACCAGTAAATCAGAAATATTTAATGCCATCTGGGAACAGCAATTACCGCTTCGCGACATTATTCGCGACAGGCTTTCCCTTTCCGATAGCGACGACCCGTTGTTAAAACTTCGTGAGCAATTTATTACCGCGCTGCAGTATATTGCCCATGAACCCCGGCAATGTGCGCTTTTACAAATTCTGTATCATAAGTGTGAATTTAGCAGTGATATGATTTCAGAGCGTGAAATCAGAAACCGCATTGGATTCAATGATGACACGCTACGCGCAATGCTGGAGACCTGTATTTCGCGCAATATCATTTCGCCACAGGTGAATGTTGATCTCACCTTGATTGTATTCCACGGTTTTTTTAGCGGAATAATTAAAAACTGGTTAATGAATAATGACAGTTTTAATCTTTATCAGCAGGCGCCCGCTCTGGTCGATAGCATACTGGCGACACTCCCTGTCATTCGCGTGTCGCCTGATGAGGATGCTTACAGCTCAGCGCCAGGTAACATTTCTCCCCGGGCACAAAGTGCTTCTATAGTCTGCGCGCTCGCGGGTTTACCTAACAGATAGCCCTGAAGGGTGTTACAGCCCAGCTCGGTTAAAAAGGCCTGCTGCGCTTCAGTTTCCACACCTTCAGCCACGACTTTCAGGTTAAGTGTTTTAGCGAGGGCCACAATCGCTGAGACAATAGTGGCATCCTCGCTTTCGCCGCTGAGCTCTTTCACGAACGCCCTGTCGATTTTCAATTCACAGGCCGGTAAGCGCTTGAGATACAGCAGGCTCGAATATCCGGTGCCAAAATCATCAATGGAGGCCTTCACGCCCGCATCCGTCAGCTCTGTCAGCACCCGTACGCTCTCATCAGGGTTGCTCATCGCCGTGGTTTCCGTCACTTCGAGGATCAACATTTCCGGTGGTACATGGTGAAGTGCCAGGCAGTCGAGAACCGTTTTAACCAGCGAAGGTTGTTCAAACTGCAGTGTCGACAGGTTTACCGCCATTGACCAGCTTTGATGCCCCTGAAGATGCCATTCCCGCAGCTGGCGACAGGCTTCATTAATCACCCAGTTGCCAATGGGGATGATCAGCCCCGTTTTTTCCGCCAGCGGCAGAAAAAGTTCTGGCGTCAGTAACCCCTGCTTAGGATGCTGCCAGCGCAATAGCGCCTCGAATCCGAGGACTGGGCCCGCCGGGGCATGAAATTTTGGCTGATACAGCAGGCGCAGCTCATTGCGATCGATCGCCATCCACAGATCGTTCATTAGCTGGAGATGGGTCTGCGCCAGGGTGTTCATGGAGGGCTGGAAAAAGTGGTAACCGTTACGGCCCATATGCTTCGTGTGATACATCGCCGCGTCGGCGTTAAACATCAGCTCACGCTCGGTTTTACCGTCGTGAGGATACAGCGCGATACCAATGCTGAGGGTCACCACCAGTTCATAGGGGCCAAGATTGAATGGGCTATCGATCGCGCGGACCAGCGAATTCGCCAGCGATGCCGCATCGTCCGGACCTTCACCCTCTGCCAGCAGAACAAACTCATCACCGCCGATACGTGCAAGGGTGAACTGGCCTTTCAGGAGAAGCAGCAGACGCTGCGTAACGGCGACCAGCAGCCTGTCACCGACATCATGGCCGTAGGCGTCATTGATGGCTTTAAAGCCGTCGAGATCCATGAACATCAGGGCAAAATGGTTCCCTTCACGATCGGCTTTGCTGATGGCCTGATCGAGTCTGTCTTCCAGCAGAATACGGTTGGGCAGACGCGTCAGGGTATCGTGCAGCGCCAGCTGAGCGAGTTCCCGGTTAGCTTCTGCCAGCGAAGAAGCCAGAAGGGCGGTACGTGCCTGAAGGCGGGCATCCAGCATCGACACCAGCAGGGTGATCCCAAGAATAGAGAGCGCGACGACGCTGACCAGCACCGCCAGCCAGCTCCCGTTAATCCCCTCATGATGAACCATTGTGGACATGGGAAACTGCGCCGCTTTCATCCCGGCATAGTGCATACCGGCAATGGCAATCCCCATCGTGATCGCGGCTCCCATGCGCATCAGCACGACCTGTGCGGCTTCGCGACGCAGGCGGAAGGTTAGCCATAATGCTGCGAGCGAAGCGGCAAGCGCAATCACGACCGAAATGGCCACCCAGACCTTGTCCCAGATAATCCCCGGCATAACTTCCAGCGCCGCCATGCCGGTGTAATGCATGGCAACAATACCGCTCCCCATCACCAGCGCGCCGGGCAGCAGTCGGCGCAAGCGTAATTGCTCGCAGCTCACGAGCCATAGCGCAAACAGCGACGAACCCACGGCGATGACCATGGATAACACCGTCAGGGTGGCGTTGTAGCTCATGCTCATGGAGAGATCCATCGCCAGCATGCCGATAAAATGCATGGCCCACACGCCAATACCCATTGCAATACCGCCCCCAGCCAGCCAGACGCGGGCAGCGACGCCCTCACTCCCGGCGACGCGTGCAGCCATGTTCAGCGCGGTATACGCCGCAAGGATGGCAACAACAAAGGAGAGGACGACAAGGATATGGTTGTATTGGCTGACCAGCATGGACGGTTCTACTCGAGTGTGGGGTTACGCTAGAGCGGTTGAGAAGGGCGAGACATTATCACCGTCAGGTAATGGCTCAAAGGGATTTAAATCCCCGTTTTTAGTGGGTAATAACGGGGTGGCTTGCGCAATCTGGCGGTTAGTCGAGCTCGGAGCAGTTCACGAGTTTCAGCGGGTTGACGGAGTTCATATTGCGACACTTATCGGTTTCGGTGCTCATCAGTTCAATCCACTGCATCAGGAGTGCATCGAAAATGAGAACGGAGATTGCAAAGACAACCAGCCACCAGTATTTACGAATCATTGTGTCATTCCGCGAGAAGAACGCCAGTAAGGTGGGGGAAATATACACGAAAAACCGTGGTTGAAAAGCGGGAGAAGCGAAGGTTTACAATGCGTTGACGGAGAGGCACAGGTAATAAAAAAGGCGCTTCCCCATGCCGAAGAGCGCCTTTTTAAACAAGCATTTAACTGATTAGTATCAGTTCATGCCGTATTTTTTCAGTTTCTTACGCAGAGTACCACGGTTGATACCCATCATCAGCGCAGCGCGGGTTTGGTTACCGCGGGTGTATTGCATCACCATGTCCAACAGTGGCTGTTCAACTTCAGCCAGTACCAGCTCATACAGGTCATTAACATCCTGACCGTTCAGTTGAGCAAAATAGTTCTTCAGTGCCTGTTTAACCGAGTCACGCAGGGGCTTTTGAGTTACCTGGTCCTGAGAGTTAACGGTAGAAACGGTCAGTACGTCAGAATTTACGCGTTGTTCGAACATAGTTCTGTCAGCTCTTTATTTCATTACGCAAGATTTTCGAAGTATGCCTCCAACGCCTCCAGCTGTACGCTGGCATCCTCTATGGCGTTGAATGTGCGCCGAAACTGGTCATCTGGAGCGTGCTCCTGGAGATACCAGGAGACGTGTTTACGCGCAATTCGGTACCCTTTTGCATGACCGTAGTGGTCATGCAGTTCCCGAACATGCGAACAAAGCAAGCGCTTAACCTCTGCCAGAGGCAGCGGGGCAAGCAGCTCCCCAGTGTCCAGATAATGCTGGATTTCCCGGAAGATCCAGGGTCTTCCCTGAGCGGCACGTCCTATCATCAGAGCATCAGCTCCCGTATAGTCGAGTACAGCTCTGGCTTTAAGCGGGTCAGTTATGTCGCCATTCGCGATAATCGGAATGGAAACTTTCTGCTTAACTGCCCGAATGCTGTCGTATTCAGCTTCACCGTTGAACAAACAGGCGCGAGTGCGTCCATGAATGGTCAGGGCCTGAATGCCACAGTCTTCGGCCAGTTGGGCAATCTCTACACAGTTACGGTGTTCCGGCGACCAACCCGTGCGAATCTTCAACGTAACAGGAACGTCCACTGCGCTGACAACCGCCGTCAGGATAGCTTTCACCTGGTCGGGGTATTGCAGAAGGGCTGAACCTGCAAGCTTGCGATTCACCTTTTTGGCCGGGCACCCCATATTGATATCAATAATCTGGGCACCACTTTCCACGTTAATCCGCGCGGCATCTGCCATCTCTTCAGGCACGCTTCCGGCAATTTGCACGGTGCGAATACCTGGTTCATCAACGTGCACCATCCGAAGGCGGGATTTATCGCTTTCCCAAACCTGCGGGTTAGACGACATCATCTCGGATACGGTTAAACCGGCTCCCATCTCATAGCACAGCGTCCTGAACGGCCGGTCGGTAATACCTGCCATAGGGGCTGCGATCAGGCGATTTCTAAGCTGGTGGTGTCCGATGCGCATGAGTTAAGAAATGACCATACTGTGACTGCAAGGCGGCGTATATTACGCATTTTTTGCACGAGATGAAAGGCCAAACTTTGAACAATCCACTGTTGTAGATCAAGGAATCGCCGCTCAATCTTCCTGTTCAAAATTATTCATTATTTAAATCATTATGTTATGCGTGAATGGTTATTTTATGGGCGCTTACAATTTCCCGTAACTTCTCATCATTTCTGAATAAATGCTTCGCTGAAGCGGGATAATCTGCTGTTTTTAGCAGCAGATTTCCCCACTTCTTTGCGATCTGCGTCGCATTTTAGAACATGATCGTCATGCGAAAAATGCGTCTTATTCGACCACAACGCGCCCATGCAGCGACTGTACCGGACGGTTATTATCGTGATGCATTGTATGGGTGAATCTTTCAAGCTGTTCTGCAGAAACCGTCAGGGGCTGCTTAAGCACAATCCAGGTGACGCCTTCCGAACACGGAGGAGTGGTCAATGAACCGCTAAAGCGCCAGTACGTTTTATCTTTTGGCAGCAGTTTGTTCAGGTTAAGATCCTGTTTAATGGAGACGTTCTGCTCGGCCTGCTGAGGCATAACGCGCCACAGTTTTTCAAGCTCCGGGTTTGCGGCCCCTTTATCAAACATCACCGCCACCACCGTCAGTTCTCCACTGGCATTTTTATGAACCAGGTGCATTTCCATCGCATATTTCTTGCCATGAACGGTGTTTTCGCTCGGCGCGTGGAAATGGAACTGCTGTAACGTCCAGGTTTGCTTATCGAGAGTGAGGGTATCGCGGGTGTCAGCCTGTTCGCTTGCCTGAATGGTATGGCCATTGTTTGTCAGCGTAACAGGACCATCAACGTAGTGGGTTTGTAGCGGGGAAAGATGGGCGTTAGCGGTCGAATCAATATTAATGGGAGACTGGTTCATTCCGCTTTGACAGGTCTTGTATGCCTCGTCCAGCTCGCCCCAGTGTTCCGGCGAACCTTCCCCTTCGTAGCTCCAGTGTGATGCAAATGCTGAAGCCGAGATCATGCTCAGCGCCAGCAGCGCTGCCTTGCCAGTAATGTGTTTCATCATATTCTTCCGGTGAATTTTTGTAATACAAATCAACATGATTTGTAGGGTTATTTTACCGAAGAATGAACGGGGGAGAGAGGATTATCAGAGGGGGAGAGGCGTGGTCAGATGACCACGCCAAAGGCTTATTTTTTACGGCCGGTGATGCGGCACCACTCTTCTTTTTCCACTACCGGGTCAAGGGCAAAGAGATCGGCGTAGGCTTCACATACGCTGTCGGCCTGGCTCGCCAGGATACCGGAAAGCCCCAGCAGACCGCCCTCAACGGGCAGCACGCTGATTAACGGGGCCAGCTCGCGCAGTGGGCCCGCCAGAATGTTTGCGACCACCACATCGGCTTTCATGGCGTCTGGCTGAGCATCCGGCAGATACAGCTCCAGACGATCGGAGACGCCGTTACGCTCGGCATTATCGCGGCTGGCCTGAATCGCCTGCGGATCGATATCGATCCCGATGGCTTTTGCCGCGCCCAGTTTCAGGGCTGCAATCGCGAGGATCCCGGATCCACAGCCGAAGTCGATCACTGTCTTACCGTCCAGATCCAGACCATCCAGCCACTGCAGGCACAGGGACGTGGTTGGGTGAGTGCCGGTACCAAACGCCAGGCCCGGGTCGAGCATCACGTTGACCGCATTCTCGTCCGGGACGTCGCGCCAGCTTGGGCAGATCCACAGACGTTTGCCGAACTGCATCGGGTGGAAGTTATCCATCCACTCGCGTTCCCAGTCTTTGTCTTCCAGCTGTTCGATTTTGTGCACAAAACCCGCACCCAGCAGAGGATGATTCTCCAGAATCGCGACAACCTCTTTCATATCGGTTTCGGCATCAAACAGGCCAATAACGTCGGTGTCGCCCCACAGGCGGGTTTCGCCCGGCAGCGGCTCAAAGACCGGCGTGTCATGCGTGTCCTGGAAGGTGATGGAGACCGAGCCGGCCTCCATCAGCGCATCGCTCAGTTCCTCGGCGTTAGCGCCGGTTGTGTTCAGTTTTAATTGGATCCACGGCATGGCAAAACTCTTTATTTATCAGAAGAAATCATAGCGGGCTGTGGGACGGGCTGACCGAAACGGTTCCCCACCACAAACGCCAGTAAACTTAGCAGTAACGAAGGCACAATCGGATGGAAGCCCAGGTACTGAATCTTAAACGTTGCGAGGACGGCATACAGCACACCGCCGACGATCATGCCGCTCAGCGCGCCTGCAGCGTTTGCGCGTTCCCAGTAGAGCCCTAACACCAGCGGCCACAGGAATACCGCTTCAAGCCCACCAAATGCCAGCAGGTTCAGCCAGATGATCATCTCCGGCGGACGCCATGCGGCTAACAGCAGCAATGCCCCTAACACCAGCGTAATAACGGCCGACATACGCTTCAGGCGTCGCTCATTTTCGACCTGCTCCGGGCGCAGGTTCAGATAGAGATCTTTAATGATCGTAGCGGAACTTTGCAGCAGCTGAGCGTTGATTGTCGACATAATGGCGGCCATCGGCGCGGCAAGGAAAATCCCGGCAGCGAAAGGCGGAAGCACTTTGACCATCAGCGTTGGGATAACCAGATCGGGTACGGTTAGGTCGGGAATAACTGCCCGACCTAACGCGCCTGCCAGGTGCATACCAAACATCAGGATCGCAACCACGATGGTGCCAATGATAATGCCTCTGTGCACGGCTTTGCTGTCTTTGTAAGAGATACAGCGCACGGCGGTATGCGGCAGACCAATCACCCCAAAGCACACCAACACCCAGAACGAGGTCATAAATGTTGGAGAAAGGATGTCATCCGCGCCCTGTGGCGAAACCAATTTTGGATCGATCGCCTCGAGCGTTTCAACCGCATGGCTCAGGCCGCCCGCGGCGTGGACGATGCCGACCAGCAGGACGATAGTGCCGATAAGCATAACCATGCCCTGCATCGTGTCGTTCAGCACGCTGGCGCGGAATCCGCCAAATGCGGTATACAGCGCAATGCTTACCCCGAAGATGATCAGGCCCGTCTCGTAGGGAATACCCGCAGCCGTTTCCAGCAGGCGTGCCCCGCCGATAAACTGTACCGTCATCGCGCCAATAAAGGCCACCAGCAGGCTTAAGCTGGCCAGCCACACCAGTAAACGGCTCTGATAGCGGGCAAACAGCATATCGTTGAGCGTCACGGCATTGTAACGGCGCGCCAGAATAGCAAATTTTTTGCCCAGTATGCCCAGCGAGAGCCAGACGGCAGGCAGCTGGATCATCGCCAGTAGCACCCAGCCTAATCCGTATTTATAGGCTGCACCGGGTCCACCGATAAACGAACTGGCGCTGATGTAGGTTGCGGTCAGCGTCATGGCCAGCACCACGCCGCCCATTGAGCGGCTGCCGAGGAAATACTCGTTCAGAAACGTGCCTGTCGTGCGTTTTCGCATGGCGTAAACGGATAAACCAAACACTACCAACAGGTAAGCGATAAGCGGCAGAATCACTTCAAGCTGCATCATCGTCCTCCAGCGGAATATCGCGATAGATGAATTTCACCATTGCCCAGCACAGTACGATAAACACCAGCGGTACCAGCAGACAGGCCATTTCGAACCAGTGCGGCAGGCCGGTGACGCCAATAGCGGAGTCAGGTAAGTAAGCGGTCACTAACCAAGCAGCGAGATAGAGAAGGGTCAGCCACAGCGCCCAGCGCGCTTCTTTATGGGCCTGAACAAAACGTTTGTCCATTTTTTGTCCCTTGTGGATGAAGAAAGCGGGGATTGTACATGATGAGGCTTTCCAGGCCCCAGAAATAAAAAAGGCCGGATAATCCGGCCTTTTCGCAAAGATGCTGTATTACTTCTCGTTAAGACCGAGTTTTTTCTCCAGATAGTGGATGTTGGTTCCACCATTCTGGAAGTGCTCGTCGCTCATAATGCGCATCTGCAGATCAACGTTGGTTTTGATACCGTCGATGATCAGCTCCTGCAGGGCGTTCTTCATGCGGGCAATCGCCACGTCACGGTTTTCGCCGTAGCAGATAAGCTTGCCGATCATTGAGTCATAGTACGGCGGTACGGTGTAACCGGCGTAGATATGAGATTCCCAACGCACGCCAAAGCCACCCGGCGCGTGGAAACGCGTGATTTTACCCGGGCTTGGCAGGAAGGTGTTCGGGTCTTCGGCGTTGATACGGCACTCTACCGCATGGCCTTTCACCACAACTTCTTCCTGCTTGATGGACAGCGGCTGGCCTGCAGCGATACGCAGCTGTTCTTTGATCAGGTCAACGCCGGTGATCATTTCGGTAACCGGGTGTTCAACCTGAATACGGGTGTTCATTTCGATGAAATAGAACTCGCCGTTTTCGAACAGGAACTCAAAGGTACCCGCACCGCGATAGCCGATATCGACACACGCTTTGGAGCAACGCTCGCCGATGTAGCGACGCAGCTCTGGGGTAATGCCCGGTGCTGGTGCTTCTTCGACCACTTTCTGGTGACGACGCTGCATGGAGCAGTCACGTTCTGCCAGATAGATCGCGTTACCCTGACCGTCAGCCAGCACCTGAATTTCGATGTGGCGTGGGTTTTCCAGGTATTTTTCCATGTACACCATGTCATTGCTGAAAGCGGCTTTCGCTTCTGCTTTGGTCATGGAGATGGACTGCGCCAGTTCAGCATCGCTGCGCACAACGCGCATACCGCGACCGCCGCCGCCGCCGGACGCTTTGATGATAACCGGGTAGCCAATGCGTTTAGCATGAGCACGGTTAGCATCCATGTCGTCGGTCAGAGGGCCGTCAGAGCCTGGCACGGTTGGAACACCGGCTTTTTTCATCGCGGTGATAGCAGACACTTTGTCGCCCATCAGGCGGATAGTGTCGGCTTTCGGGCCGATGAAGATAAAGCCAGAGCGTTCAACCTGCTCAGCAAAGTTGGCGTTCTCAGAGAGGAAGCCGTAACCCGGATGAATTGCCACCGCGCCGGTGATTTCAGCGGCGCTGATGATAGCCGGGATGTTCAGATAGCTTTTTACGGACGGAGCCGGGCCAATACAGACCGTCTCATCCGCCAGCAATACGTGTTTTAAATCGCGATCCGCGCTTGAGTGCACAGCGACGGTCTTGATGCCCAGTTCTTTACAGGCACGAAGAATACGCAGTGCGATCTCGCCGCGGTTGGCGATAACAATTTTATCCAGCATGTACGCCTCGTTACTCGATGACGACCAGCGGCTCGTCAAATTCAACCGGCTGACCACTTTCGACCAGAATCGCTTTCACAGTACCTGATTTGTCTGCTTCGATCTGGTTCATCATTTTCATCGCTTCAACGATGCACAGGGTATCGCCTACGTTGACTTTCTGACCCACTTCGATGAACGCCTTCGCGTCCGGGCTCGGGGTGCGGTAGAAAGTACCAACCATTGGGGAACGTACGATGTGACCACTGATTTCTGCTGCAGCGGCAGGTGCGGCTTCAGCTGCTGGCGCAACGGCTGCGGAGAGCGCAGGCTGCTGCACTGGCGCAGCATAAGCTTGCTGCATTACCGGGAAGCTAGCGGCTGGGGCTGCACGGCTGATGCGTACAGACTCTTCGCCTTCAGAAATTTCCAGTTCGGAGATGCCTGATTCTTCAACCAGCTCGATCAGTTTTTTAATCTTACGAATATCCATGAGTGGGTTCCGTACTCTTGTTTAGTGTGATTGTGACAAGCGTTTTACCGCTGTCTGTAAAGCGTATGAATAGCCGTCAGCGCCCAGTCCACAGATAACGCCAGCAGCGATATCTGACAGATACGAGTGGTGGCGGAACGGCTCTCGGGCGTGCACATTACTCAGGTGGATCTCGATAAACGGGATACTCACCGCGAGCAGTGCGTCGCGGATAGCAACACTGGTGTGCGTAAACGCGGCCGGATTGATCAGGATATAGTCCACAGCATCTTTAGCCTGATGAATACGGTCGATGAGTGCGTACTCCGCATTCGACTGAAAATGATCCAAATCCACATTCAGTGACGCTGCTTCCGTTCCCAGACGGTTAACAATTTCACCCAATGTTAGCGTGCCGTACTTCTCTGGCTCACGGGTGCCGAGCATGTTCAGGTTCGGTCCGTTCAAAACTAAGATATGGAACTTATCAGTCATTATGCCGCTATCTCCTGCGATTTTCGGGTAAAAAACAAAATATACCTTCAAAGCGCAAATGTCACCTTTTCAGAGGCTTAAAACCGCTGTCAGGCGAACCAAGGTCGCACATTATAACGATTTCGTAGCATTTAGCAGCTAAATACTGGTCTTATCAGGGAAGATTATCAACCGCTATCCGAAAAAGATTTGCGGTTGACGGTCAATCTGCGGGAAAACGCACAGTTTCGCGAACTATCGCCACCACTGGCGGAACTTCTTGTAACGCCATGCTAAAAGCGCCACGGCCGCCAGTGCATAAAGGACCGGCTGCGGGGAGAGGATCTTCACCGACCACAGGTAATGAATGGGGGCGAGGATCGCGACAAGATAGACGAAGTTGTGCAGCAGCTGCCAGCGCCTGCCCAGTTTTCGCTGCGCATACTGCGTGGATGTCAGCGCTAACGCCAGTAAAACCACCCAGCTCACGATACCCAGCGTCAGATAAGGACGCGTCACCAGTTCGCGGCCAAGCAGCGCCAGATTGTTAATTCCCAGCTCCAGCAGGGCATAGCTGGTAAGGTGCAGCGTCGCCCAGGCAAAACACCATAGCCCTAACAGCCGACGCGTGCGTATCAATAAGGGCTGTTTAGCGTAGCGCGCCAGCGGCGAGACGAGCAAGGTGGCCAGCAAAAATTTCAGAGCCATCCGACCGGTAAAATGCTGGATATCCTTCGCCGGATCTGCGCTAAAGAGCCCCTGGCTGGCGGCCCAGAACAGCCATACAAAAGGAAGCAGCCCTGCCAGGTGCAGCAGCACTTTCAGCCAGGTAATCTCTTTTGCCGTTAAACGCACTCAGAAGTTCTCCCGTAAATTGAGACCACGGTAAAGCGAGGCCACTTCATCCGCATAGCCGTTAAACAGCAGCGTCGGCTGGCGCTTCACGTCCAGCGCACCGCCGGAACCGATAAACCGCTCGGTTGCCTGCGACCAGCGCGGATGATCCACGTGCGGGTTCACGTTGGCGAAGAAGCCGTACTCGTCCGGGGCCGCCAGATTCCAGGTGGTTGGCGGACGTTCACGGGTAAGCTTAATGCTGACGATAGATTTAATCCCTTTGAAACCATATTTCCACGGTACGGTTAAACGGATGGGGGCACCGTTCTGCGGCGGAAGCGCTTTGCCATAAACGCCGACGGTCAGCAGGGTAAGGGGGTGCATGGCTTCGTCGAGACGTAACCCTTCCACATACGGATACTCAAGCCCGCCGCCGATAAACCGATCTTTCTGTCCGGGCATCTCGTCCGGCGCATAGCGCGTCTGGAAAGCGACATATTTTGCGTTGCTGGTGGGCTCAACCATCGCCAGCAGTTTATGCAGCGGGAAGCCAATCCAGGGCACCACCATCGACCAAGCTTCTACGCAGCGCATGCGATAGATACGCTCTTCGAGCGGGAAACGGGTGGTGAGATCGTGGTGGTCCAGCGTCAGGGGTTTCGCCACTTCGCCATCAATCTTCAGCGTCCACGGATCGGTTTTGAGGCTTCCGGCGTTCGCGGCAGGATCGGCCTTATCGAGACCAAATTCATAGAAGTTGTTGTAGCCGGTGACTTTATCTTCCGGCGTGAGCGTCAGTTTGTTTTGCCATTGGGCGGGTTTGGTAAAGGTGAGCGGGGCGCCGGAAGGGGCCTTCGGCCGATCGTTGCCTTTAAACCAGTCGAGCAGGTCGGCGTGTGCCGCCGGAGAGAGCGTCAGGGCAGTGGCGCTGATGCCAAGCATTTTCAGGATCTGGCGGCGCTGTAACATAAAGACAGACTCGGACGTTACGTCGGCTTCCGTCAGTTTTCGGTTTTTCATGGCTTCCTCCGTCATGCGTTTTTCTAAGCATGACGGAGGAGAGGGATTCGCGCGAATATGTCACGAAAATTTGAAGATTAGGCGATTTTCACCAGCGCGCGACCGTGGAACTGGTTGTCCATGATCTTACTGGCGTATTCAGGCGCCTGGCTGAGGGTTATCTCCGTTGCGCTCTGGGTATAGAAAGACTCAGGCAGATCGCGCACCAACCGTTCCCAGGCTTCATGACGACGAGCCGGCGGGGTCATCACGGAATCCACACCCTGCAGGCGGACGTTACGCAGAATAAATGGCATCACGGTGGTTGGCAGGGCAAATCCGCCCGCCAGACCGCAGGCTGCCACGCAGCCGCCGTAGTTCATCTGCGCCAGGACTTTTGCCAGCACCTTATCACCGACGGTATCCACTGCCCCTGCCCAAACCTGTTTTTCCAGCGGGCGGGTTTCGGCAAATTCGTCGCGGCTGAGAATACGGCTGGCACCGAGCTGGCGCAGATAGTCATGGGTGCTTTCTCGGCCGGAAACCGCAGCGACCTGATAGCCCAGCTTGTGCAGCAGCGTGACCGCCGTGCTGCCCACGCCGCCGCTGGCGCCGGTGACGACAATTTCACCCGACTCAGGGCGGATACCCGCATCTTCCAGCGCCATCACGCACAGCATGGCGGTAAAGCCTGCCGTGCCGACGATCATCGCCTTGCGGCCATCCATGCCTTTCGGCATTGGCACCAGCCAGTCGCCCTTCACGCGCGCCTGCGTTGCCAGCCCGCCCCAGTGATTTTCACCGACGCCCCAGCCGGTAAGCAGCACCTGCTGGCCTGCATGGAAGCGCGGATCTTCGCTGGTATGAACCCGGCCTGCGAAATCAATCCCTGGCACCATAGGGAAATTTCGGATGATTTTACCCTTACCGGTAATAGCCAGCGCGTCTTTATAATTTAAACTGGACCAGTCGATGTCGACGGTTACTTCGCCTTCCGGCAGGCGACTCTCTTCAACCGCCTGCACTGAGGCAAGCGTTTTGCCGTCCTGCTGTTCTAAGATCAAAGCCTGCATACGGGGGTCCTCTCGACTCAGATGATTGGAAAATAATTTCTGAAGACTATACTCGCTCAGGGAAACGCAGTGCCGATTTAACGCAATAAATTGCCAGATACTCCCGATTTGGTAGTATGCCGCATTTGAAATGCAAGTTAGCGCTTACTCGCTACCCCATCAACCCACGGAGTAATCTCAAGGATGCGATTAACGACGAAGTTCTCAGCTTTTATCACCTTGCTGACGGGGCTGACCATTTTTGTCACGCTTATGGGCTGCTCCCTGAGCTTTTACACCGCCATTCAGGACAAGCTGGTTAACCGGGTACAGTCTGTTGCATCGGTGATCGATACGCGTCTGCTGACGACGCCGCTGCCGATACTTTCCCGTGAGCTCGATGAGTTAATGGTACCTGTTGATATCGTTCAGATCGACATTCTGCAGGGAAAGCACCGTGTTTTAAGCCATGAACGGCCGGGAAGTTATCGGCCTGCGGGTGTGGTGAGTCAGTACCGGGAAGTGACGGTGCACTCCCTTAAAAATCCGGGGATGACCATACACATGGTCTACCTCGATCCGATGGCGAGCTATTTCCGTTCCATGATGACCACTGCGCCGCTCACCGTCGCCGTTGCGTTTATCGTCCTGCTGATCTTTCTCGCGGTCCGCTGGCTGCGCCGCCAGCTCTCCGGTCAGGAGCTGCTGGAGATGCGCTCTGTGCGGATCCTTAACGGTGAACGCGGCCCGCAGGTGCGTGGCTCCGTCCACGAGTGGCCGTCGCGCGCCAGCAGCGCGCTGGATACCCTGCTCTCCGAAATCCAGTTTGCCAGCGACCAGCGCAGCCGTATGGATACGCTGATCCGCTCTTATGCGGCGCAGGATAATAAAACCGGCCTTAACAACCGTCTTTTCTTTGATAATCAGCTCGCCACGCTGCTCGACGATTCAGAAAAAGTGGGGACGCACGGGGTGGTGATGATGGTTCGCCTGCCCGATTTCGATCTCCTGCGCGACACCTGGGGACAGCGGGTCGCGGAAGAAAACCTCTTTACGCTGATCAACCTGCTCTCCACCTTTATTATGCGCTACCCGGGCGCGCTGCTGGCCCGCTATCACCGCAGCGACTTTGCCGTATTGTTGCCTCACCGCACGCTGAAGGAGTCGGAAAGCATCGCCAGCCAGCTGCTGAAGGCGGTGGATGCGCTGCCGCAGAGCAAAATGCTCGACAGGGACGATATGGTCCACATGGGGATCTGCGCCTGGCGTGGCGGACAATCCACAGAGCAGGTGATGGAACATGCGGAAGCCGCTACCCGCAACGCCGTGTTGCAGGGGGCGAACGGGTGGGCGGTTTATGATGACTCGCTGCCGGAAAAAGGGCGCGGCAACGTGCGCTGGCGAACGCTGATTGAGCAAATGCTTAGCCGCGGCGGGCCACGTATTTATCAAAAACCCGCGGTCATGAAAAACGGCAACGTTCATCACCGTGAACTGATGTGTCGTATTTTTGACGGTACGGAAGAGGTTATTTCTGCGGAATATCTGCCGATGGTGCTGCAATTTGGCCTGTCCGAAGAGTATGACCGCCAGCAAATTACCCGGCTGATTCCGTTTTTATCCTTCTGGCCTGAAGAAAACCTGGCGTTACAGGTCACCGTGGAGTCGTTAATACGCCCACGTTTTCAGCGCTGGCTACGTGATACATTAATGCAATGCGAAAAATCGCAACGCAAACACATTATTTTTGAACTTGCTGAGGCCGACGTAGGTCAACACATCAGCCGGTTACGTCCGGTGGTACGTTTGATCAATGCGCTGGGTGCGCGTGTAGCGGTGACGCAGGCAGGTTTAACGCTGGTCAGTACCAACTGGATCAAGGAGCTGGATGTAGAGTTATTAAAGCTACATCCGGGGCTGGTAAGGAATATTGAGAAGCGTACGGAAAACCAGCTGCTGGTACAGAGTCTGGTTGAAGCATGCAAGGGAACGCGAACACAAGTATTTGCCGCGGGCGTGCGCTCCAGAAGCGAATGGCAGATGTTAACAGAGCGCGGTGTGATGGGTGGTCAGGGGGATTTTTTTGCTGCCTCTCAACCGCTTGACACCAACGTGAAAAAATATTTGCAAAGATACTCTGTTTGACCTGCCGTTTACGCTGTTTTCACGTAGAATATCGCGCCTGTAGCTTTGAGTATGTCGAGCAAAAAGCCAGTGAACGACCTGTAACGGGTTACAAACGTCAGTGGGGAACGCTACTGTTTACTCAGCCCTGAGGGAGTCAGGGGATGGTTTTGTAACATCAGGAAACGTACTGCACAAATTTTCACCGTTGCAGATGATTTTTGCGCCTTGTCGCTGCTGCGTGTGGTTGGTAAAGTAAGCGGATTTTGTTTTCCGCCCCAGCTTTCAGGATTATCCCTTAGTATGTTGAAAAAATTTCGTGGCATGTTTTCCAATGACCTGTCCATTGACCTGGGTACCGCGAATACCCTTATTTATGTAAAAGGACAAGGCATCGTATTGAATGAGCCTTCTGTTGTGGCCATTCGTCAGGATCGTGCGGGCTCGCCGAAAAGCGTGGCCGCTGTGGGTCATGACGCGAAGCAGATGCTGGGTCGTACCCCTGGCAACATCGCCGCCATTCGCCCAATGAAAGACGGCGTTATCGCCGACTTCTTCGTGACTGAAAAAATGCTTCAGCACTTCATCAAGCAGGTTCACAGCAACAGCTTCATGCGTCCAAGCCCGCGTGTTCTGGTGTGTGTGCCGGTTGGCGCAACCCAGGTAGAACGTCGCGCAATCCGTGAATCTGCCCAGGGTGCAGGTGCACGTGAAGTGTTCCTGATTGAAGAGCCAATGGCTGCAGCCATCGGTGCGGGTCTGCCTGTATCCGAAGCTACCGGGTCTATGGTGGTGGATATCGGTGGTGGTACCACTGAAGTGGCCGTTATCTCTCTGAACGGCGTGGTGTACTCCTCTTCCGTACGTATCGGTGGTGACCGCTTCGATGAAGCCATCATTAATTATGTACGCCGTAACTACGGCTCTCTGATCGGTGAAGCCACCGCAGAGCGTATCAAACACGAAATCGGCTCTGCGTACCCGGGCGATGAAGTGCGTGAGATCGAAGTACGTGGCCGTAACCTGGCGGAAGGTGTTCCACGCGGTTTTACCCTGAACTCCAACGAAATTCTGGAAGCACTGCAGGAACCACTGACGGGCATCGTGAGCGCGGTAATGGTTGCGCTGGAACAGTGTCCACCAGAACTGGCGTCCGATATCTCCGAGCGCGGTATGGTTCTGACCGGTGGTGGTGCGCTGCTGCGTAACCTCGACCGCCTGTTAATGGAAGAGACAGGTATTCCTGTCGTAGTTGCAGAAGATCCACTGACTTGCGTCGCCCGTGGTGGTGGCAAGGCGCTGGAAATGATCGACATGCACGGCGGCGATTTGTTCAGCGAAGAGTAGTCGAGTTTGAGAGGGTAGCAATTTGCTACCCTTTCTCTCTGACGCGAGAATACGCATAGCCTATGAAGCCAATTTTTAGCCGTGGCCCATCGCTACAGTTTCGCCTCATCCTGGCGGTTCTGGTTGCGCTTGGGGTCATTATTGCCGATAGCCGCCTCGGTACGTTCAGCCAGATCAGAACGTACATGGATACCGCCGTCAGTCCTTTCTACTTTGTTTCAAATGGTCCCCGTGAACTGCTCGACTCCGTTTCTCAAACGCTGTCTTCGCGCGACCAACTCGAACTCGAAAACCGGGCATTACGTCAGGAACTGCTGCTGAAAAACAGCGAACTGCTGATGCTGGGGCAATACAAGCAGGAAAACGCGCGTCTGCGTGAACTGCTCGGCTCGCCGCTGCGTCAGGATGAGCAGAAAATGGTCACGCAGGTGATCTCCACCGTGAACGACCCCTACAGCGATCAGGTTGTGATCGACAAAGGGAGCGTGAACGGGGTGTATGAAGGTCAGCCTGTTATCAGTGATAAAGGCGTCGTGGGCCAGGTTGTTGCCGTGGCCAAACTGACCAGCCGCGTGCTGCTGATTTGCGATGCCACGCATGCGCTGCCGATCCAGGTCCTGCGCAACGACATCCGCGTGATTGCGGCCGGTAACGGCTGTACGGACGACCTGCAGCTGGAACACCTGCCGGCTAACACGGATATCCGCGTGGGCGACGTGCTGGTGACGTCCGGTCTGGGTGGCCGCTTCCCTGAAGGCTATCCTGTTGCGGTGGTCTCTTCGGTCAAGCTGGATACTCAGCGTGCCTATACCGTGATTCAGGCGCGTCCAACCGCCGGTTTGCAGCGTCTGCGCTATCTGCTGCTGCTGTGGGGCGCCGATCGCAACGGTGCTAATCCGATGACGCCTGAAGAGGTGCATCGCGTGGCAAATGAGCGCCTGATGCAGATGATGCCGCAGGTTCTCCCGCCTGCGGATTCCATGGGGCCGCCTGCGCCAGTACCGGCGCCGGCAACCGGGTTAACGCAGCCGCTGCCGGATGCGCCGCCACCGCCTAAACTCTCTTCGGGAGGGCAGTAGTGGCAAGCTATCGTAGCCAGGGACGCTGGGTCATCTGGCTCTCGTTTCTCATTGCACTGTTACTGCAAGTGATGCCCTGGCCGGATGACATTCTCGTTTTCCGGCCAAACTGGGTATTGCTCATTTTACTCTACTGGATCCTTGCCCTGCCGCATCGCGTAAATGTCGGCACAGGTTTTGTGATGGGTGCCATACTGGATCTCATTAGCGGCTCTACGCTTGGCGTGCGCGCCTTGTCCATGAGCATTATTGCGTACCTCGTCGCACTCAAATTCCAGCTCTTTCGTAACCTTGCGCTCTGGCAACAGGCCCTGGTGGTGATGCTATTGTCGCTCGCTGCGGATATCGTTGTTTTCTGGGCAGAGTTTTTAGTGATCAACGTCTCTTTCCGACCGGAAGTGTTCTGGAGTAGTGTAGTAAACGGTGTGCTCTGGCCATGGTTATTCCTGCTGATGCGTAAGGTTCGCCAGCAGTTTGCTGTGCAATAAAAGGTTTCTATGACGTCTTTGTATCTCGCTTCCGGCTCCCCGCGCCGTCAGGAACTCCTGACGCAGCTAGGGGTCTCTTTTGAACGCATCGTTACCGGCATTGAAGAAAAACGTGCTGAGGGCGAAAGCGCTCAACAGTACGTGTCTCGGCTGGCGCGCGAGAAAGCGCAGGCGGGCGTGGCCAGAGTGCCACGCGATCTTCCCGTGCTGGGAGCAGATACCATCGTGATTCTGAACGGTGAAGTGCTTGAGAAACCGCGCGACGCCGATCATGCGGCGCGCATGCTGCGCAAAATGTCCGGACATACGCATCAGGTGATGACGGCCGTCGCGCTGGCTGACAGCCAGCACGTGCTGGATTGCCTGGTGGTGACCGAAGTGACGTTCAGAGTACTTACCGACGACGACATTGCCGCTTATATTGCCAGCGGTGAACCAATGGATAAAGCAGGTGCATACGGTATTCAGGGGCTGGGTGGCTGTTTTGTCAGGAAGATTAATGGCAGCTATCACGCCGTAGTCGGCTTACCGCTGGTGGAAACGTATGAGTTGCTGAGCAATTTTAACTCACTGCGTGAGGGAAGGGATAATTATGACGGCTGAATTGTTGGTAAACGTAACGCCATCGGAAACCCGTGTGGCCTATATTGATGGTGGCATTCTTCAGGAAATTCATATTGAGCGTGAAGCGCGGCGCGGAATAGTAGGCAATATCTACAAAGGTCGTGTCAGTCGTGTACTACCGGGTATGCAGGCGGCTTTTGTAGATATTGGACTGGATAAGGCGGCGTTTTTGCATGCCTCCGATATCATGCCGCACACCGAGTGCGTCGCGGGCGAAGAGCAAAAGCAGTTTGCCGTGCGCGATATTTCTGAACTGGTACGTCAGGGACAGGATCTGATGGTGCAGGTGGTGAAAGATCCCCTCGGCACCAAAGGCGCCCGTCTGACCACCGACATCACCTTACCTTCCCGCTATCTGGTCTTTATGCCCGGCGCGTCGCACGTTGGCGTTTCGCAGCGTATTGAGAGCGAAACCGAGCGCGAGCGTCTGAAGAAAGTGGTCAGCGCCTACTGCGATGAGCAGGGCGGGTTTATCATCCGTACCGCTGCGGAAGGGATCAGCGAAGAAGACCTGGCGTCGGATGCGGCTTACCTGAAGCGCGTCTGGACCAAAGTGATGGAGCGTAAAAAACGCAACCAGACCCGCTACCAGCTCTACGGTGAACTGGCACTTGCTCAGCGCGTTCTGCGTGACTTTGCCGATGCGCAGCTCGACCGCATTCGCGTGGACTCGCGCCTGACCTATGAAGCGCTGCTGGAATTTACCGCTGAGTACATCCCGGAGATGCCTGGCCTGCTGGAGCATTATTCAGGACGTCAGCCGATCTTCGATCTCTATGATGTCGAAAACGAGATCCAGCGTGCGCTGGAGCGTAAGGTCGAGCTGAAGTCAGGCGGCTATCTGATCATCGATCAGACCGAAGCGATGACCACCGTCGATATCAACACCGGCGCGTTTGTCGGCCATCGCAACCTGGATGACACCATCTTCAACACCAACATCGAAGCCACGCAGGCGATTGCGCGCCAGCTTCGTCTGCGCAATCTGGGCGGCATTATCATCATCGACTTCATCGATATGAGTAATGAAGACCATCGTCGCCGCGTGCTGCACTCGCTTGAACAGGCGCTGAGTAAAGATCGCGTGAAAACCAGCATCAACGGCTTCTCACAGCTGGGGCTGGTGGAAATGACGCGTAAGCGTACCCGTGAAAGCGTTGAGCATGTGCTGTGTAATGAATGCCCAACCTGCCATGGACGCGGAACGGTAAAGACGGTTGAGACCGTCTGCTACGAAATTATGCGTGAAATCGTTCGTGTCCATCATGCCTACGACTCCGATCGTTTTCTGGTCTATGCTTCCCCTGCGGTGGCTGAAGCGCTGAAAGGCGAAGAGTCACACGCGCTGGCGGAAGTGGAAATCTTTGTCGGCAAACAGGTAAAAGTACAAATTGAACCGCTCTATAACCAGGAGCAGTTTGACGTCGTGATGATGTAAGACGCAGTACGCTGCGTGACGAAAGCTGACAAGGAGAGATGCGTGAGGCGATTGCCGGGGATTTTATTGCTTACAGGGGCAACGCTGGTCGTGATTGTCGCGTTGCTCGTGAGCGGGCTACGCCTCGTATTACCGCATCTGGACAGCTGGCGTCCGCAGCTGCTGGCGAAAATCGAATCCACCACCGGCGTGCCGGTGAACGTCAGCCAGGTCAGCGCTAACTGGCAGAATTTTGGCCCGACGCTCGATGTCCGGGATATCAACGCCAGCCTGAAAGATGGCGGCTACCTGAAAATCAAACGCGTGACCCTGGCGCTGGACGTCTGGCAAAGCCTGTTGCATCTGCGCTGGCAGTTTCGCGATCTCACCTTTTATCAACTCCAGTTTCTGACCAATACGCCGCTGTCTGGCGGGGATAGCGGTCAGGGTCTTGAAGCCAACCGCTTCAGCGATCTTTTCCTCCGCCAGTTCGATCATTTCGATCTGCGCGACAGTGAAGTGAGCTTTATTACCCTTTCCGGCCAGCGCGCCGAACTGGCGATCCCTCAGCTGACCTGGCTCAACGGTAAAGAACGTCACCGCGCCGAGGGGCAGGTCAATCTCTCAAGCCTGAACGGCCAGCACGGCGTGATGCAGGTGCGTATGGATCTGCGGGACGACGACGGCCTGTTAAACAACGGCAAAGTCTGGCTGCAGGCCGACGATGTGGACGTGAAGCCGTGGCTGGGCGACTGGATCCAGCAAAATATGCAACTGGAGACTGCCCGCTTCAGCCTTGAAGGCTGGCTGACCCTGACCAAAGGCGAATTTGCCAGCGGCGATATCTGGCTCAAGCAGGGGGGCGCAAGCTGGAAAGGCGAAAAACGGCAGCATCAGCTTTCCGTCGATAACCTCACCGCGCACGTGACGCAGGAGAAAGAGGGCTGGCAGTTTGCCATTCCGGATACGCGTATCACCATGGACGGCAAGCCGTGGCCGCGCGGTGCGCTGACGCTGGCCTGGATGCCGGAGCAGGACGTCGGCGGCGCGGCCAGCAAACGCAGCGACGAGCTGCGCATCCGCGCCAGCAACCTGGATTTGTCAGCCATTGAAGGCCTGCGCTCGATGGCGGCAAAGCTCTCTCCGGACCTGGGCGAGATCTGGCTGGCAACGCAGCCGAGCGGGACGATCGATGCTCTGGGGCTGGACATCCCGCTTCAGGCGACGGAAAAAACGCGCTTCCAGGCCACGTGGAAAGATCTTGCCTGGAAGCAGTGGAAGCTGCTGCCGGGGGCGGAACACTTTAGCGGCAAGCTGGAAGGCAGCGTGGAAAACGGCAGGCTGACGGTTGATATGCACGACGCCAAAATGCCTTACGAGACGGTCTTCCGCGCGCCGCTGGAAATCGAACAGGGCAGCGCGGTGCTTAACTGGCTCCGTAACGACAAGGGTTTCCAGCTTGATGGCCGCCATATCGATGTGAAAGCCAAAGCGGTGCATGCGCGCGGCGATTTCCGCTATCTGCAGCCTGAAGGCGATGAGCCGTGGCTGGGCATTCTGGCCGGGATCAGCACCGATGACGGCTCTCAGGCCTGGCGCTACTTCCCGGAAAACCTGATGGGAAAAGCCCTGGTAGACTATCTCAGCGGCGCGATTCAGGGCGGTCAGGCGGACAATGCCACGCTGGTCTACGGCGGTAATCCGCATCTTTTCCCGTACAAACATAATGAAGGCCAGTTCCAGGTGCTGGTGCCGTTGCATAACGCGACCTTCGTTTTCCAGCCCGGCTGGCCCGCGCTGAAGGACCTGGATATCGAACTCAACTTCCTCAATGACGGACTATGGATGAAGTCCGACAGCGTGGCGCTGGGCGGCGTGACGGCCAGCAACCTGACGGCCAACATTCCGGACTACTCAAAAGAGAAGCTGCTGATTGATGCCGATATCAACGGTCCGGGCAAAGCGGTGGGTCCGTACTTTGAGGAGACGCCGCTGAAAGAGTCGCTGGCGGCGACGCTTCAGCAGCTGCAGCTTGATGGCGATGTGAATGCTCGCTTACATCTTGATATCCCGCTGGACGGGGAGATGACCACCGCCAAAGGCGACGTCCGTCTGAAGAACAACAGCCTGTTCATCAAGCCCCTTGAGAGCACGCTGAAAAATCTCAGCGGGCAGTTCAGCTTTGAGAACGGTAACCTGAAGAGCGAGCCGCTTACGGCCAGCTGGTTTAATCAGCCCGTGAATATTGACTTCACGACTACCGAAGGTGAAAAGGCCTATCAGGTGGCCGTCAATCTGGACGGCAACTGGCAGCCAGCACGAATGGACGTCCTGCCGAAGCCTATTGAGGCGTCAGTGGAGGGGGCGGTCGCCTGGCAGGGTAAAGTGGCAATCGACCTGCCTTATCACGCGGGTGCCCGGTATAAGGTCGACATCACGGGCGATCTGAAAAACCTTCACAGCCAGCTGCCTGCGCCGCTGGATAAACAGGCCGGACAGCCGCTGCCGGTAAAGCTGAACGTCGATGGCAACCTCAACAGCTTCGAGCTGACCGGCAGCGCGGGTGGGACAAACCACTTCAACAGCCGCTGGCTGCTTAACCACAAGCTCACACTCGACAAAGCCATCTGGACAACGGATAGCCGCTCCACGCCGCCGCTGCCGGAGCAGCCTGGCATTGAGCTGAATCTCCCGCCGATGGACGGCGCAGAGTGGCTGGCGCTGTTCCAGAAAGGCGTTGGGCAAAACGTTGATGAAACCGCCCAGTTCCCGCAGGCCATTACCGTACGTACGCCGTCGCTGATGCTGGGCGGGCAGCAGTGGAACAACCTGAGCATTGTCTCGCGGCCTGGCGCTAACGGTACGAAGGTGGAGGCCCAGGGCAGAGAGATCAACGGTACGCTGACCATGCGCAATCACGCGCCGTGGCAGGCGGCGATCCGCTATCTCTACTACAACCCGGCAAGCGCCGCGAGCGGGAAAGATAAACCGGCAGAGACGTCGCCGCTGAGCCATACCTCCCGCGTCGATTTTAGCGGCTGGCCCGATCTCCAGCTGCGCTGTGCGGAGTGCTGGCTGTGGGGGCAGAAATATGGCCGTATCGACGGTGATTTCACCATCCAGGCAAATACGCTTACGCTCTCCGGCGGCCTGGTTGATACCGGCTTTGGCCGCATGACGGCCGCAGGTGAATGGGTGAATAAGCCGGGCGAGCAGCGAACGTCCCTGAAGGGCGATATTAAAGGCAATAAACTGGACGCGGCAGCCAATTTCTTTGGTATCAGCACGCCGCTGCGCGGCTCGTCATTTGACGTCGATTACGATCTTCACTGGCGTGACGCCCCGTGGAAGCCGGATGAGGCCTCGCTGAACGGCATTCTGAAAACCCGCTTTGGCAAAGGTGAAATTGCCGACGTGAGCACGGGGCGCGCCGGGCAGATCCTGCGCCTGCTGAGTTTTGACGCGCTGCTGCGCAAGCTGCGCTTCGATTTCAGCGATACCTTCAGCGAAGGTTTCTACTACGATTCCATCCGCAGCACGGCGTGGATCAAAGACGGCGTTATGCACACGGACGACACGCTGGTGGATGGCCTGGAAGCGGATATCGCCATGAAAGGCTCCGTCAACCTTGTGCGTCGCGAGCTGGATATGGAAGCCGTGGTGGCACCGGAAATTTCCGCAAGCGTGGGCGTTGCGGCAGCCTTTGTGGTGAACCCGATTGTCGGTGCGGCGGTGTTTGCCGCCAGTAAAGTGCTGGGGCCACTCTGGAGCAAGGTCTCCATTCTGCGCTACCGCATTACCGGTCCGGTAGATAAACCGCAGATTAACGAGGTGCTGCGCCAGCCGCGCAAAGAAGCACAGCAATGATTTGACGTGGGCAGGTAATTGCCTCACTCTCAATAAATACGATCTTTATACCGCCACGGGCGGCAACGAACGAGTAGCAATACGATGAGTCTGAACCTGGTAAGTGAACATTTGCTCGCAGCGAACGGCCTGAGCCATCAGGACCTGTTCTCCATTCTTGGTCAACTGACCGAACGCCGTCTCGACTACGGCGACCTTTATTTCCAGTCGAGCTATCACGAATCCTGGGTTTTAGAAGACAGCATCATCAAAGATGGCTCCTACAACATCGACCAGGGCGTCGGCGTCCGTGCCGTCAGCGGCGAGAAAACCGGTTTTGCCTATGCCGATCAGATTAGCCTCACCGCACTTGAGCAGAGCGCGCAGGCCGCGCGTACCATTGTGCGTGATACCGGCGATGGTCGCGTGAAAACCCTGGGAGAAGTGCAGCACTCTGCGCTCTATACCAGTATCGATCCGCTGCAGAGTATGAGCCGTGAAGAGAAGCTGGATATCCTGCGTCGCGTGGATAAAGTCGCCCGTGCGGCGGACAAACGCGTGCAGGAAGTTTCTGCCAGCCTGAGCGGCGTGTATGAGTTGATTCTGGTTGCGGCAACGGACGGTACCCTGGCGGCAGATGTTCGCCCGCTGGTGCGTCTCTCCATCAGCGTGCAGGTCGATGACGACGGCAAGCGCGAGCGCGGCTCAAGCGGCGGCGGCGGTCGTTTTGGCTATGACTGGTTCCTGGGCGACGTTGACGGTGAAGCACGCGCTGACGCGTGGGCAAAAGAAGCCGTGCGCATGGCGCTGGTGAATCTGAATGCCGTCGCGGCGCCGGCGGGCTCATTCCCGGTGGTGCTGGGTGCTGGCTGGCCGGGCGTGCTGTTGCACGAGGCGGTGGGCCACGGTCTGGAAGGCGACTTTAACCGTCGCGGGACGTCCGTATTCAGCGGTCAGATTGGGCAGCTCGTCTCCTCCGAACTGTGTACCGTGGTGGATGACGGTACCATGCTCGATCGTCGCGGCTCGGTGGCTATCGACGACGAAGGCACCCCGGGCCAGTACAATGTGCTGATCGAAAACGGCGTGCTGAAAGGCTACATGCAGGACAAACTCAACGCGCGCCTGATGGGCGTAGCGCCGACGGGCAACGGACGCCGTGAATCTTATGCGCACCTGCCAATGCCGCGCATGACCAACACTTACATGCTGCCGGGCAAATCCACGCCGCAGGAGATTATCGAATCCGTTGATTACGGTATCTTTGCGCCAAACTTTGGCGGCGGCCAGGTGGACATCACCTCCGGTAAGTTTGTTTTCTCCACGTCAGAAGCGTATCTGATCGAGAAAGGCAAAGTGACCAAAGCGGTGAAAGGCGCGACGCTGATTGGCTCCGGTATTGAAGCCATGCAGCAGATCTCCATGGTCGGCAACGATCTGAAGCTGGATAACGGCGTAGGTGTCTGCGGTAAAGAGGGCCAGAGCCTGCCGGTTGGCGTGGGCCAGCCAACGCTGAAAGTGGACAACCTGACGGTGGGCGGCACGGCCTGACCTGACCCTGCATAAAAAAAGGCGCTACTGATGTAGCGCCTTTTTTTTAGCGTAAGTTACCCAGCGGTATCTCCGGATCTGGCTCGTGCGTGATGCGGTTACGCAAGTCACGACGAATGATTTCGATCGACCAGAACCAGACCAGATGGCCCACGATCTCTGACACGTGTTCATACCACGGCAGCTCAAACAGCGGTGGCGTCAGCCCCATCAGAGGGAAGGAGATCATATGCACAAAAAGCTGAGCCAACGCACCCGCCAGCAAACCCTGCCAGAGTTTAATTTTCGGGAAGACTTCAGCCACTACACAATAACCTACAGCGAACACGATTGAGAAAATAATATGTGTTACGCCGACCCAGTTAAATATATGTCCGGCAAATGTATAAACCGCCGCGTTAGGATCGACGACGCCCAGCCAGTCGCGTAAAAATACATAGGGAGGGTTTAAGAAATTTCGTGAGCAGTCAATCTGGCTGGCAGCTCTTATTAATTGCTCGGGCCCGCATGCGCCGGTGAATAAATCGGTGGGGCTGCGTGGCGGAAGCGGCACCTCGGCTCCCCATTTGACAAAGGCGGAGACAATCCCTGCAATTAAACCGATGAACGCGGCGAGCCCATAGCGCCTGCGTGAAGGCGGTGTTTGTTCAAATAGATTCATTTCTTTTCCTTGTTTAACGTCATCCTGCGGAATACATTTTATTATTCATATCAGCAACAAATTAATAACAGTCTGAAAGGCAGACTGTTATTAAGGTAAAGGGCAGGCGGCGGCAGTGTCAATTCTCTATTCCTGATAGTGCCGAAGGAATATTCCAGAATGCTGAGGCGTTTCATCCTGGTAATATTCATCGCTCATATACTTTCAGCGTAAAATCGTTATTCCTTCCTTCTTCCCCGCATCCCCTGAAACAGCTCCGCCACGTCCACAAAATACTCGGTCAGATAGTTAATACACACCTGTACCTTGAGCGGGAGTTTGTCTTTTTCGGTATACAGGGCGTACACCGGACGCGGATCGGACTGGTAGCGCGGGAAGAGGATCTCCAGCACGCCGCTGTTGATCTCGTTGATCACCCACATTAACGGCACGTAGGCGATCCCGGCCCCGGCCACAAGCCAGCGCGAAATGGTCATCGGATCGTTAGTGACAAACCGCCCTTCCGGCAGCAGTTTGGTAGAAATCCCTTCCGGGGCAATCAGCTCGAATTCATTATCGGGCCGCACGCTGTACTCCAGCCACGAGTGGTTGGTGAGATCGGCGGGTTTCTCCGGAACGCCGTACTGCGCCAGATAACTTTTTGAGGCGCAGACCACCATCGGCATGCTGCCCAGCCTGCGCGAGAACAGGCTGGAATCCTGCAACGCGCCGACGCGGATCACCACGTCCAGCCCGTCGGCAATCAGGTCCGGCGCCGGGATACCCGTCACCAGATTGACCGTAAGCCCAGGGTACTCTTTCAGCATATCCGCGGTCATGGCAGCGAGAACATTTTGTGCCATAGTTGAAGAACACCCGATGCGCAGCGTGCCGATAGGGGTGTTGTTGAAGGCATAGAGCTGTTCGTGAACATCCTGCACTTCAAGCAGCATGCGGCGACAGCCCTGATAGTAAATTTTACCCGCCTCCGTCAGCCCAATGCTGCGGGTACTGCGGTTGAGCAGCTTGACCTGAAGCTCATCTTCCAGTTTGGACACCGTCTGGCTGATAGATGAGACGCTCATCTGAAGCTGGCGGGCAGCGGCGGTAAACGAGCCCAGTTCAACCACTTTGGCGAAGACCGACATGCGTTTTAAACGTTCCATTGTTCACTCTGGCTTAAAAGTGATTTAGATCACATATTATAGATAACAGCATAACAGTTACGTTAATATATTATTAATTACATAACGGCTGCGCCATTCTCGCCCGGCGTTTCTTGCTCTCCCGCGGTGGCGTGCGCTTAAAAATTCTGAAGCCTGCACTCTCTCTTATCAAGGTCAACATGAGTCTGTTTCCCGTTATCGTGGTGTTCGGTCTGTCGTTCCCACCGATATTTTTCGAGCTTCTTTTATCACTGGCGATCTTCTGGCTGGTGCGCAAGGTGCTGGTCCCTACCGGGATCTACGATTTCGTCTGGCACCCTGCATTGTTCAATACCGCGCTGTATTGCTGCCTGTTTTACCTGATATCGCGCATGTTTGTCTGAGGTTGATGTGAAAACGCTAACAAGAAAAATCTCCCGCACTGCCATCACGATGGCGCTGGTTATCCTCGCCTTCATCGCTATTTTCCGCGCCTGGGTTTATTACACCGAATCACCGTGGACGCGTGATGCACGCTTCAGTGCCGATGTGGTGGCAATAGCCCCTGACGTGGCCGGTCTTATCACGGCGGTCAACGTCCACGATAACCAGCTGGTGAAGAAAGATCAGATCCTGTTCACCATCGACCAGCCTCGTTACCAGAAAGCGCTGGAAGAGGCGGAAGCGGACGTGGCCTATTACCAGGCGCTGGCTGCGGAGAAACGCCGTGAGGCAGGCCGCCGTAATCAGCTGGGCGTTCAGGCAATGTCCCGCGAAGAGATTGACCAGTCCAACAACGTGCTGCAAACCGTGCTGCACCAGCTGGCGAAAGCGCAGGCAACGCGCGATCTGGCGAAGCTCGATCTGGAACGCACCGTGATCCGCGCGCCGTCCGATGGCTGGGTGACCAACCTGAACGTCTATGCCGGGGAATTTATCACCCGCGGCTCAACCGCCGTGGCGCTGGTTAAACAGAACTCCTTCTACGTGCTCGCCTATATGGAAGAGACCAAGCTGGAAGGCGTGCGTCCGGGGTTCCGGGCGGAAATTACGCCGCTCGGCAGCAATCGCGTCTTTAAAGGCACCGTCGACAGCGTCGCCGCAGGGGTGACTAACTCCAGCAGCTCTAACGATGCCAAAGGGATGGCGACGGTAGATTCCAACCTGGAGTGGGTGCGTCTGGCCCAGCGCGTGCCGGTGCGCATCCACCTGGATGAACAGCAGGGAAATCTGTGGCCTGCGGGTACCACGGCGACGGTGGTGATTACCGGTGAAAAGGACCGGGATGCCAGCCAGGACTCGTTCTTCCGTAAAATTGCCCACCGCCTGCGCGAGTTTGGTTAATCGCCATGGGTATCTTTTCCATCGCCAGCCAGCACATTCGCTTCGCCGTGAAGCTGGCGTGCGCCATCGTGCTGGCGCTGTTTGTCGGCTTCCACTTCCAGCTTGAAACGCCTCGCTGGGCGGTATTAACGGCCGCCATTGTCGCGGCGGGTCCTGCCTTCGCCGCGGGCGGGGAGCCCTATTCAGGCGCGATCCGCTATCGCGGTATGCTGCGTATTATCGGGACGTTTATCGGCTGTTTCGCGGCGCTGACCATTATTATTCTGATGATCCGCACCCCGCTGCTGATGCTGATGGTCTGCTGCATCTGGGCGGGTTTCTGCACCTGGATCTCGTCTCTGGTGAAAGTGGAGAACTCCTACGCCTGGGGGCTGGCGGGCTATACCGCGCTGATTATTGTCATCACCATTCAGTCTGAACCGCTGCTCGCCCCGCAGTTTGCGGTTGAGCGCTGCAGCGAGATTGTGATTGGTATTGTCAGTGCGATCGTCGCTGACCTGCTTTTCTCCCCGCGCTCCATCAAGCAGGAAGTCGACCGTGAGCTTGACGCGCTGATTGTTGCCCAGTACCAGCTGATGCAGCTCTGCATTAAGCACGGCGACAGCGAAGAGGTGGATAAAGCCTGGAGCGGGCTGGTACGCCGTACGCAGGCGCTGGAAGGAATGCGCAGCAACCTTAATATGGAGTCCTCGCGCTGGGCTCGCGCGAATCGTCGTCTGAAAGCCCTCAACACAGTCTCTCTGACGCTGATTACCCAGGCATGTGAAACCTATCTGATTCAGAACACCCGCCCGGAAGCGGTCACCGACACGTTCCGCGAACTGTTTGCCGAGCCGGTGGAAACCGTGCAGGACGTGCATAAGCAGCTTAAGCGCATGCGCCGGGTCATTGCCTGGACCGGGGAGCGCGACACGCCGGTGACCATCTACACCTGGGTCGGCGCCGCGACGCGCTATCTGCTGCTGAAGCGTGGCGTGATCGGCAACACCAAAATCAGCGCGGCGGAAGAAGAGGTGCTGCAGGGGGAAGTGGTGATCAAGGCGGAATCCGCCGAGCGCCATCACGCCATGGTCAACTTCTGGCGTACGACGCTTGCCTGCATGCTCGGCACGCTGTTCTGGCTGTGGACGGGCTGGACGTCCGGCAGCGGCGCGATGGTGATGATTGCCGTTGTGACCGCACTGGCGATGCGTCTGCCTAACCCGCGTATGGTCGCCGTTGATTTCCTCTACGGCACCATTGCCGCCCTGCCGATAGGCGCGCTCTATTTCCTGGTCATCATCCCGTCGACGCAACAGAGCATGCTGCTGCTCTGTATTAGCCTGGCGGTAATGGCGTTCTTTATCGGCATTGAAGTGCAAAAGCGGCGCCTGGGATCGCTGGGGGCGCTGGCGAGTACGATTAACATCATCGTGCTCGATAACCCGATGACTTTCCATTTCAGCCAGTTCCTCGACAGCGCGTTAGGTCAGCTGGTGGGCTGTTTCCTGGCCATGATGGTGATACTGCTGGTTCGGGATAACTCGCAGGCAAGAACGGGCCGCGTGCTGCTGAACCAGTTCGTGTCGGCTGCCGTGTCGTCGATGACAACCAATACCGCGCGCCGCAAAGAGAACCACCTGCCCGCGCTCTACCAGCAGCTGTTTTTACTGCTGAACAAATTCCCGGGCGATATCGCGAAGTTCCGCCTGGCGTTAACCATGATCATCGCGCACCAGCGTCTGCGTAACGCGCCCGTGCCGATTAACGACGACCTGTCGGCCTGGCACCGCCAGTTACGTCGTACCGCCGATCACGTGCTTTCCGCCAGCAGCGATGACAAACGGCGTCGTTACTTTACGCAGCTGCTTGAAGAGCTCGATATCTATCAGGAAAAGCTCAAGCACTGGGAGGCTCCGCCTCAGGTGACCGAGCCGGTGGGACGGCTGGTGTTTATGCTGCATCGCTACCAGAATGCCCTCACGGATAACTGACAGAAGTAAAAAAACCGACGCCAAAAGCGTCGGTTTTTTTGTGGCTATACTTATTCCAGCACGTTCTTACATTTCAGAAAGGGAGAACACATGACGACGCAGGCGCTTCAGGACCACATCCTTTTTCAGACCGGCTATCTGGTCAACGGAATCTGGAAAACGCTGGATACAACCTTTGATGTGCTGAACCCCGCGACCGGTGAGGTCATTGCTAAAGTCGCAAAAGCGGGTAAAGCGCAAACCGAAGACGCTATCGCCGCGGCTACCCAGGCCTTCCCGGCATGGCGTGCCAAAACCGCGAAAGAACGCTCGGCCATTCTCTACCGCTGGTACGAACTGATTATTGAGAATAAAAGCTGGCTCGGGCGGTTAATGACCACCGAACAGGGCAAACCCCTGAAAGAGGCGGAGGGAGAAGTCGAGTACGCCGCCAGCTTTATCCAGTGGTTTGCCGAAGAGGCCAAACGCGCAAACGGTGAAATTATTCCGCCGATCAAGCCCGGCTCACGCATTCTGGCGACCCGTGAACCCATTGGTGTGGTCGCGGCGATTACGCCGTGGAACTTCCCGATGGCCATGCTCACCCGCAAGTTGGGTCCGGCGCTGGCAGCAGGATGTACCGGGGTGATCAAACCGGCCAATAATACACCGCTCAGCGCCTTTGCGCTGCTTACGCTGGCTAAACAGGCCGGTGTGCCCGACGGCGTGCTCAACGCCGTGGCCGGGAATACGCATGAAATCAGCGATGCGATCATGGCCAGCCGCGACGTGCGTAAAATCTCTTTCACCGGTTCAACCTCCGTCGGCAAGACGCTGGTGCGTAACGCCGCAGAAACCATGAAGAAAGTCTCGATGGAGCTGGGGGGGAATGCTCCGTATATCGTTTTTGAGGATGCAGACATCGACGCAGCGGTAAAGGGGGCGATCGCCAACAAGTTCCGCAATGCCGGGCAGGTCTGCGTCAGCGTGAACCGTTTTTATATTCAGGAAACCGTTTACGACAAATTTGTGAATAAACTTGCCGATGCGGTGAATGCGCTGAAGGTGGGTAATGGTCTTGAGGAGGGGGTGGTCGTCGGGCCGCTGATTGAACCTTCTGCGGTCAACAAGGTGCGTGAGCATGTTGACGATGCCGTTGCCCGGGGCGCAACCGTACTGGCGGGGGGGAAGCCCCATCCGCTTGGCGGGAATTTCTGGATGCCAACCGTACTGGGCGACTGCCATGAAGGCATGAAGCTGGCAGAAGAAGAGACGTTTGGCCCGGTGGCGGCGTGCTTCCGTTTCACCTCGGAAGATGAAGTCATCCAGCGCGCCAACAATACGCCGTATGGGCTGGCGGCTTACTTCTATACCCAGAATCTTTCCCGGGTCTTCCGCGTTTCACAGGCAATCGAGAGCGGGATGATCGGTATTAACGAGTGCGCCGTCTCCACGGAGCTCGGCCCCTTTGGCGGCGTAAAAGAGTCAGGTCTTGGACGAGAGGGCTCCGTGCTGGGGCTGGAAGAGTATCTGGAAGTTAAAACCCTGCATATTGGGGGATTATAATAGACAGGGCGGCATCTGCCGCTCGCCTGGACTGGGTGGCTGGCAATGAAAACCTATACGTTTGATTTTGACGAGATCGACAGTCAGGAAGACTTCTACCGTGAATTTATCCGGGCGTTTGATCTTGAACGGGAAAGCGTGACGAATCTGGATACGCTGTGGGACGTGGTCACCGGCAGTCTGTTGCCGCTACCGCTGGAGATTGAATTCATCCATTTGCCCGATAAGCTTCGAAGACGCTTTGGCGCGCTGATATTACTGTTCGATGAAGCGGAAGAAGAGCTTGAAGGGCAGCTGCGCTTTAACGCGCGGCATTGAATGAAAAAAAGCCCCTGACCAAGAGGCCAGGGGCAAGTCGTATGATGAGATACGACGAGGGTTTATTTATACAGCTCTGCCGTTGCATGCCAGTGGTCACCCTGATTCAGTTCGGTGACGCGATAGCTGCTGGCGCCTGCTTTTTCAGCTTTGGCGGCAAGTTCATGACGGATATCCATCGGTGAACCGGTGACAGACGTTACGGAGATGCTGCCCATACGCTGTAGATTTTGTGCCTGGTCGGCATTCACCTGCTGTACGGCTGCGCTTGCGCCGAAAGAGAGAACAGATGCCAGACCGAGGGTTGCGATGATCAATTTGGTTTTCATAGTCTTTACTCCTGAATAGGGTTTTTTACTCAACGGCGAGAAGGGTTGAACCGCTATTTTTATACCTGGTGCCGTTGAGTGGAGATTTACGTTTTCAGCTATTACTAAAACTTATTTGTACAGCTCAGCGGTGGCGTGCCAGTGGTCACCGGAACGCGCTTCGATGATGCGATAGGATGACGCACCCTGTTCTTCCGCTTTTTTGTTCAGCATCTCATGCATGTCCATTGGCGATGTGCCGACCGCGCCGACAGAAACCGTACCGATGGCCTGACGGGATTGCGCCTGGTCAGCATTGATAGCGTCAGCCGCGAAAGCACCGAATGACAGGACAGACAGGACGCTCAGCGCCGCTACAGTTGATTTGATTTTCATGATTCTTACCTCGTCGAATTTTTTAGTGGGGTCTTGTTTCGTGACCCTCATCACAAAATCAAGTATACACTAATAACGGTAAAAATTAATACCAGACTAATGGTTTCCCTTGTTATTACGTGTTAACCAGTCTGTTTTTTATAACCAAATTGCATAATATTGGGCGTTTTTTGTCCACTTATGGCGGGCATATCTAATTAAATCATATGGATATCTGAATTTGATTTTTTGTGCGATTTTTTGATTTGGCATTCACTAGATGAATGTTAATGGGTGGTAAAAAGCACTATTTGTCAAAGTGAAGGGCAGTGGAAAAGAGGGGGGAACGCAGCAGAAGCAGAACGATCCCCGCAGTGGCGCTACGGGGAGAGGGGATTAGAGTTCCTGTTCGAACAGAACCAGAATCGCTTCGTGGAGATCTTTCACGGAGAAACCGCTAGCCGGTGTGGTAAAGATGGTGTCATCGCCGGCGATAGTCCCGAGGATACCCTCCGTTTTACCCAGCGAGTCCAGCATGCGGGCAATCAGCTGTGCGGCACCCGGGCTTGTGTGGATCACCACGACGGCGTCGTTATGATCGATATCCAGAACCAGATTCTTGAGCGGGCTGGAGGTGGTCGGCACACCAAGTTCTGCTGGCAGGCAATAGACCATCTCCATCTTGGCGTTACGGGTACGCACCGCGCCAAATTTCGTTAACATGCGGGAGACTTTCGACTGGTTAATGTTATCGAAGCCTTGTTCCTGCAGCGCCTGAACAATTTCTCCCTGAGAACTGAATTTCTCTTCTTTGAGTAGCGCCTTAAACGCCTTTACTAATTCTTCTTGCTTAGACGAGCTTCGCATAAGTCACCCGGAATATGACGATAGAAACAACATTATTATGCATGTGGATGAATTTTTATGCAAATTATCTACCCAGCGGTAGGCTGAAATAATGTTATGAAAGGGAGTGATTTTATCAGATTTCGTTATCAGAAAACATGCCTGGGTCACGCCGCGCAAATAAGCTTAAAAGTAAATTAAATGTTATCAAAATGATGTTGTTTTGGTGGCGGGGCAGGGTGTATTGTAACCACCTCTTAAAGCGTTGCCCTCTGTCCTCAGATAGTCTTCTGATGAGAGATAAAGTCGCGTGACCTCAAATTCTTTAGCTACGAAAATTGTAATTATTTACTTGCTGAATTATGGTCGCCGCAACGGATTTACAGATACTTAAGTTAACCATAATAAGGAGTTTAGGATGAAAGTCGCAGTCCTCGGCGCTGCTGGTGGTATCGGCCAGGCGCTTGCCCTACTACTGAAAACCCAACTGCCTTCAGGCTCAGAACTCTCCCTGTACGATATTGCCCCGGTAACCCCAGGTGTGGCGGTTGACCTGAGCCACATCCCGACCGCTGTAAAAATCAAAGGCTTCTCCGGTGAAGATGCACGTCCTGCACTGCAGGGTGCCGACGTGGTGCTGATTTCTGCAGGCGTGGCGCGTAAGCCAGGCATGGATCGTTCAGACCTGTTCAACGTCAATGCGGGCATCGTGAAAAACCTGGTGCAGCAGATTGCAGAAGTCTGCCCGAAAGCATGCATCGGTATCATCACTAACCCGGTGAACACCACCGTGGCTATCGCGGCAGAAGTGCTGAAGAAAGCGGGTGTTTACGACAAAAACAAACTGTTCGGCGTGACCACGCTGGATATCATCCGTTCCAACACCTTTGTTGCTGAGCTGAAAGGCAAACAGCCAACAGAAGTGGAAGTTCCGGTCATCGGCGGTCACTCTGGCGTCACCATCCTGCCTCTGCTGTCGCAGATCCCAGGTGTGAGCTTCACCGAGCAGGAAGTGGCTGACCTGACTAAACGCATCCAGAACGCGGGCACCGAAGTGGTGGAAGCGAAGGCGGGTGGCGGTTCTGCGACCCTGTCTATGGGCCAGGCGGCTGCACGTTTTGGTCTGTCACTGGTTCGCGCTCTGCAGGGCGAGAAAGGCGTTGTTGAATGCGCTTACGTTGAAGGCGATGGCGAACACGCTCGCTTCTTCTCTCAGCCGCTGCTGCTGGGTAAAAACGGTATCGAAGAGCATAAATCAATTGGTACGCTGAGCGCGTTTGAAAAACACGCGATGGAAGGCATGCTGGATACGCTGAAGAAAGATATCACCCTGGGCGAAGAGTTCGTTAACAAGTAAAACGAACCGTCTCCCGGTAAAAAAAACGGAGCTTATCGCTCCGTTTTTTTATGCCTGTCAGTTAGTGGCCGGGTATTCCTGAATCGTTACGTGCAGCGTCAGTTTCTTGTCGTTGCGCATGACCTCAACAGGGATAATAGAACCCGGGCGAATTTCTGCCACCTGGTCCATCGTCTCCAGCGCGGAGACCGCTGGCGTGCCGTTGACTGACACAATGACATCGTTTACCTGAATCCCTGCGTTAGCCGCCGGACCTCCTGGTGCCACCTCGTTAACCACGATGCCCTGAATCTGATCGATACCGCCGCCCTGGGTGTGCATCGGCGCAATTTCGCGCCCGCCGATACCGATATAGCCGCGGATCACGCGTCCGTCGCGGATCAGTTTATCCATAATTTTGGTCGCCAGCTGGAACGGAATGGCAAAGCCGATCCCTTCCGGCGTCTCACCGTCGTTACTCTTATCAAACGAGAGGGTGTTGATGCCCATCAGTTCGCCCAGCGAGTTGACCAGCGCACCACCGGAGTTACCGTGGTTGATTGAGGCATCGGTTTGCAGGAAGTTCTGCCGCCCGGAGGGGTTCAAACCGATACGACCGGTCGCGCTGATGATCCCCTGGGTGATGGTCTGGCCCAGGTTGTAAGGGTTACCGATAGCCAGTACGACGTCACCAATATGCGGCGTACGTTTACGGTTGATTGGGATGACCGGCAAACCGCCCGTGGCGTTAATTTTCAGCACGGCCAGGTCGGTCAGGCTGTCAGATCCAACGAGTAACGCCTCAAACACGCGGCCATCCTGCAGGGCGACGATGATCTGGTCGGCATCATTAATCACGTGCTTGTTGGTAATAATGTAGCCGCGCTCGTCCATGATCACGCCGGAGCCGAGGGTACGGATCTCCAGCTGGTTATGGGCTGAAGCATTCAGGCCACGGTTATAGACGTTAACCACCGCAGGTGCGGCACGGCGGACGCCCTGGTTATAGGTGGCCGGGGTTTCATCCGCGCTATCGAACTGGGGAGCCGACAGTTTATTGAACTGACGTAATGACGGCAGCGCCAGCAGCAGCAGGCCAGCGACAATCAAACCGATGACAATAGAACGTAAGAGCTTTAAAAGCATGATGCGCGTGTCGTTAAAATAGGAACGATTTGCAGCATAACATGAGTTTTCCGGACATCACACGCAACGGTGATGTCCGGGTCGCAAATGCTTAGCGCAACAGAATATAGATGGACTCATTGCCACGCATGACCTGCAGGGCAATAACCGCCGGTTTACTTTCCAGCACCTTGCGCAGTTCGGCAATGGACTGCACGCGATTGCGGTTGACACCGATGATCACGTCATCCTGATGCAATCCAGCCTGTGCCGCAGGGCTGCTCTTCTCGACGGTGTCGATGCTAATGCCTTTCGTACCGTCCTTCAGTTGCCCATCGCTCAGCGTAGCCCCTTGCAGCGCCGGGGCGATAAGCTCCGCACTGGCCGAGGAAGAGGTGCTCTTATCCAGCGTCACTTCAACGTCAAGCGGCTTACCGTCACGTATCAGGCCCAGCTTCACTTTGGCGCCAGGTTCCGTTGTGGCAATCCGCGAACGCAGTTCAGCAAAGCTGCTCAGCGGCTTGTCGTTCAGGCTGACGATCACATCACCCGACTTCACGCCCGCTTTTGCCGAGCCGGAGTTTGGCAGCACTTCACTGACAAACGCCCCGCGCTGCACGTTGATGTTGAACGCTTTTGCGATATCCGCGCTCATCTCCATCCCTTTAATACCCAGCAGCCCGCGTTTGATTTCACCGAACTGGATGAGCTGCTGCGCCAGCGTTTTGGCCATATTGCTGGGGATAGCAAAACCGATTCCGATGCTGCCGCCGCCCGGGGCCAGAATCGCCGTGTTAATCCCAATCAGCTCGCCGTTAAGGTTGAGCAATGCCCCGCCGGAGTTCCCACGGTTGATTGAGGCATCGGTCTGGATAAAGTTTTCCAGCCCTTCCAGATTGAGGCCGCTGCGCCCGAGCGCCGAGACGATCCCGGAAGTCGCGGTCTGCCCTAAACCAAAGGGGTTGCCCACGGCGACGGCAAAATCGCCGACGCGCAGTTTGTCCGAGTCCGCGATGGCAATCTGGGTCAGGTTGCTTGGGTTTTGCACCTGCAGCAGCGCGATGTCGCTCTGGTCATCGCCGCCGATCAGTTTGGCATCAAATTCGCGGCCATCGTTCAGCTGGACGCTGATTTTATCGGCCTGGCTGATGACGTGATTGTTGGTGAGAATATAGCCTTTTGACGCATCAATAATGACGCCAGAGCCCAGGCCTTCAAAAGGCTGCGCCTGCTGGTCCGGAGACTCATCGCCAAAATATTTTTTCAGTTCTTCAGGGACGCGTTGGCTTTGTACTGCGGTGCCCTCAACCTGAACGCTGACGACCGCAGGCAACACTTTTTCCAGCATGGGCGCGAGGCTTGGAATGGCCGCCTGGCCAGGCACCTGGGAGGGGATGGCGGCGAATACAGGGACGGACGCCGAGAGAGATAACCCGACACTTAACGCGATAGCGCTCAACAGCTGGTTTTTTTTCTTCATCGATGTTGACTCTCGTAACCTGGAATAAAGGAAAAACGGCCCTAAAAACACGTTGATGTTATTGAATTTTAAACCGCTGAACAATGAGGTGTTTAACTAAATGATAGCTGGGGTCATCAAGAAAGGACGGGCGCAATCGCTGCGCCCGTAAAATAAATTCAGGTTGTGCGATTAATCGCGTTTAACACCGCCGCGCAGCAGGCCGGACGCGCCATCAGAATAGTCGCGAGGCATCTGAACGGGCGCCTGATCGTTACCGGCTTCAGAGTCAGCCAGACGGTTGCGGAATGGGTTGGTTTCCGCGGTCATTTCCGGCAGCAGGCTGCTGGAGCTTTTTGCCATATGTTGGTACAGCTGACGGTAGTCGGTTGCCATGTTGTCCAGCAGCTCGGCGCTACGGGCAAAATGGCTGACCAGCTCTTCGCGATACTCTTCCAGCTCGGCTTTGTTCTTTTCCAGTTCGTACTGCAGTGACTGCTGCTGACGCAATTTGCGATTACCGAAACGCATGGCCACAGCACCGATAACGATGCCGACGACTAAACCGATTAGCGCATATTCCCAGGTCATGAACTTCTCCCGTTGTCTTGTTGTTCCGTAGGGTGTTGGCTCGGCTCCTGCCTGTGCCTGATAATGCCACTATAACCGCTATTTCTGCAGAAGTGGAATCCTGACGTATCATCGCGTAGTGTAGAACGGCCTTTTTTTCATCAGTCACGTCTGCTGGTGAGCGTTAATTGAAGGAATAACAATAAGATTATGCAAAACCTGTCCCCTGCATCGCGATATCAACTGGCCCTAAACGAGGGCACTCATCAGCCTGATGACGTTCAACGTGAGGCGGTAAACCGTCTGGAGATGATTTACCAGGAGCTCACGGCAAAACCCGCTGAAGTCGAACAGAACGGTGGGTTAAAGGCGGCGTTTGGGCGGTTGCTCGGTAAAAAAGCGCCACAGGCTCACGCGCCGGTGCGCGGTTTATATATGTGGGGCGGGGTCGGTCGCGGAAAAACCTGGCTGATGGACCTGTTCTATCTGAGCCTGCCTGGCGCACGTAAACAGCGTCTGCACTTCCATCGTTTTATGCTGCGGGTGCATGAAGAGCTGACCGCACTGCAGGGCAAGAGCGATCCGCTGGAGATTGTGGCCGACAGGTTCAAGGCGGAAACCGACGTGCTCTGCTTCGACGAGTTTTTTGTGTCCGACATCACCGATGCCATGCTGTTAGGCGGCCTGATGAAAGCGCTATTTGCCCGCGGGATCACGCTGGTGGCCACGTCGAATATCCCGCCGGATGAGCTCTATCGTAACGGCCTGCAGCGCGCACGCTTCCTGCCCGCCATCGATGCCCTCAAGCAGCACTGCGACATCATGAACGTCGATGCCGGTGTTGACTATCGTCTGCGCACGCTGACCCAGGCGCACCTGTGGCTTTCGCCGTTAAATGCAGAGACCACCCGCGAGATGGATACACTCTGGCTGGCGCTGGCGGGAGCAAAACGTGAACACGCCCCGGAACTCGAGATTAACCATCGTCCGCTCCCCACCCTTGGCGTCGAAAACCAAACGCTGGCGGTCTCCTTTACGACGCTCTGCGTGGATGCCCGTAGCCAGCACGACTACATTGCGATTTCGCGTCTGTTCCACACCGTGATGGTGCTGGATGTACCGGTGATGACGCGGCTGATGGAGAGCGAAGCACGGCGCTTCATTGCGCTGGTGGACGAGTTTTATGAGCGCCACGTCAAGCTGGTGGTCAGCGCCGAGGTACCTTTATATGAGATTTACCAGGGCGAGCGGCTGAAGTTTGAGTTCCAGCGCTGCCTGTCGCGCCTGCAGGAGATGCAGAGCGAGGAATACCTGAAGCTGGAGCATATGCCATAAATGCCCCCCTCTCCCTGTGGGAGAGGGGCTGGGGGTGAGGGCACCAGACCGCACAATATCTAACCCCGAAAAACCCATTCCAAATCGCATTTAAGGGTCGATCTTTGACCTCAACTTCTCTATAATCTTGCGACCCCACGTTACGAGAAGGTTTTTTTCCCAAAACTTTCTATGTGTCGGCATGTGCTATTCGAAGGGGTAGGTTTGCCGGACTTTGTCGTGTGAGCCTCAACTGACTAAACGTTTGGGTGTTCACCAACGTGTAACTTATTTATTTGGGTAAGCTTTTAATGAAAACTTTTACAGCTAAACCAGAAACCGTACAGCGCGACTGGTATGTTGTTGACGCGACCGGTAAAACTCTGGGCCGTCTGGCTACTGAACTGGCTCGTCGCCTGCGCGGTAAGCATAAAGCGGAATACACTCCGCACGTTGATACCGGTGATTACATCATCGTTCTGAACGCTGATAAAGTTGCTGTAACCGGCAACAAGCGTACTGACAAAGTGTACTATCACCACACCGGCCACATCGGTGGTATCAAAGAAGCGACCTTTGAAGAGATGATTGCCCGCCGTCCTGAGCGTGTGATTGAAATCGCGGTTAAAGGCATGCTGCCAAAAGGCCCGCTGGGTCGTGCTATGTTCCGTAAACTGAAAGTTTACGCAGGCAACGAGCACAACCACGCGGCACAGCAACCGCAAGTTCTTGACATCTAATCGGGATTATAGGCAATGGCTGAAAATCAATACTACGGCACTGGTCGCCGCAAAAGTTCCGCAGCTCGCGTTTTCATCAAACCGGGCAGTGGTAAAATCGTAATCAACCAGCGTTCTCTGGAACAATACTTCGGTCGCGAAACTGCCCGCATGGTAGTTCGCCAGCCGCTGGAACTGGTTGATATGGTAGAAAAACTGGATCTGTACATCACCGTTAAAGGTGGTGGTATCTCCGGTCAGGCAGGTGCGATCCGTCACGGTATCACCCGCGCTCTGATGGAGTACGACGAATCCCTGCGTTCTGAACTGCGTAAAGCTGGCTTCGTTACTCGTGACGCGCGTCAGGTTGAACGTAAGAAAGTGGGTCTGCGTAAAGCACGTCGTCGTCCACAGTTCTCCAAACGTTAATCCATTCTGCTTACGCAGAACGATTGGCGAAAAACCCGCTTCGGCGGGTTTTTTTATGGATAATGCGCAGGTTATCCACAATCTCCATGCATATATCTTCTCTTTTTCCACATTTCCAGAATCCCCTCACCACAAAGCCATCAAAATCTGGTAAACTATCATCCAATTTTCTGCCCAAATATCGGTGAATACTCGATTTTTGTTCGTTTCTTGAACAATGTGTTTTCTCTGGGATGGGCGATACAACATCTGGCTGGCCCCTGTTGGGCTGGTAGCAGTAAAAATTCTGAATATACCTGGAGGTTTTCATGGCTGTCGCTGCCAACAAACGTTCGGTAATGACGCTGTTTTCTGGTCCTACTGACATTTATAGCCATCAGGTTCGTATCGTGCTGGCCGAGAAGGGTGTCAGTTTTGAGATCGAGCATGTGGAAAAGGATAACCCGCCTCAGGATCTGATCGATCTCAACCCGAGCCAAAGCGTACCGACGCTGGTGGATCGCGAGCTGACCCTGTGGGAATCCCGTATCATTATGGAATATCTGGATGAGCGTTTCCCGCATCCGCCACTGATGCCTGTTTACCCTGTCGCGCGTGGTGAAAGCCGCCTGTACATGCAGCGTATCGAAAAAGACTGGTACTCGCTGATGAACGTTATCGTCAGCGGTTCCGCTTCTGAAGCCGACGCTGCGCGTAAGCAGCTGCGTGAAGAGCTGCTGGCAATCGCGCCTGTGTTTGGTCAGAAACCGTTCTTCCTGAGCGATGAGTTCAGCCTGGTGGATTGCTACCTGGCACCGCTGCTGTGGCGTCTGCCAACCCTGGGCGTAGAGTTCAGCGGTCCTGGCGCGAAAGAGCTGAAGGGCTATATGACTCGCGTATTTGAACGCGACTCTTTCCTGGCATCTTTAACTGAACCGGAACGTGAAATGCGTCTCGGCCGAGGCTAATGACTGTGGAAATGTCACAACTTACCCCACGCCGTCCGTATCTGCTGCGCGCCTTCTATGAATGGCTGCTGGATAACCAGCTCACGCCGCACCTGGTTGTGGATGTGACGTTGCCGGGCGTGCTGGTTCCGATGGAATACGCGCGTGACGGACAGATCGTACTGAACATCGCGCCGCGTGCGGTGGGTAACCTGGAGCTGGCAAACGATGAAGTGCGCTTCAACGCGCGTTTCGGCGGCGTGCCGCGTCAGGTTTCCGTACCTCTGGCAGCCGTGCTGGCTATCTACGCGCGTGAAAACGGTGCGGGTACCATGTTCGAGCCGGAAGCGGCGTATGATGAAGATGTTGCCAGCCTGAATGATGACAACGCATCCGATGAGCGCGAAAGCGACACGGTGATGTCACTTATTGATGGCGATAAACCCGATCATCACGACGACAATGACCCAGATGACGATCCGCCTCCGCGCGGTGGTCGTCCGGCACTTCGCGTCGTGAAATAAAAAAACAGGCCCAATCGGGCCTGTTTTTTTTTACACTTCCAGGAAGTTCAGTATACCGTCAGCCGCCTTGCGGCCTTCGGCAATCGCCGTCACCACCAGGTCGGAACCGCGAACGATATCGCCACCGGCGAAGATTTTCGGGTTGCTGGTCTGGAAAGCGTTATCGCTGCCTTCTGGCGCAATCACGCGGCCCTGCGAATCCAGCTCGACGCTGTGCTTCGCCAGCCACTCCATGCTGTGAGGACGGAAACCGAACGCCATCACCACGGCATCGGCCGGGATCACGTGTTCAGAACCGGCGACGATCTCGGCGCGACGACGGCCTTTCGCATCCGGTGCCCCCATCTCAGTGCGCGCCATCTTCACGCCGCTCACTTTACCGTTGGCATTCACTTCAATACCCAGAGGCTGGATGTTGAACTGGAACTCCACGCCCTCTTCACGCGCGTTTTTCACTTCGCGTTTAGAGCCCGGCATGTTTTCTTCATCGCGACGGTAGGCGCAGATCACGTGTGCCGCATTCTGACGAATGGAGGTACGCACGCAGTCCATCGCGGTATCACCGCCGCCCAGCACCACCACGCGTTTGCCTTCCATGCTGACGAACGGCTCATCGGCGGTTTCGCCGTAGCCCATGATCTGCTTGGTGTTGGCAATCAGGAACGGCAGCGCGTCAAACACGCCTGGCGCATCTTCGTTCTCCAGACCGCCGCGCATGGACTGATAGGTGCCCACGCCGAGGAACACGGCGTCGTAATCCTTCAGCAGGTCGTCGAGCTGCACGTCGCGGCCCACTTCCACGTTCAGCTTGAACTCAATGCCCATGCCGGTGAAGATTTCACGGCGACGGGTCATGACCTCTTTTTCCAGCTTGAAGGCCGGGATACCGAAGGTCAGCAGACCTCCGATTTCCGGATGACGGTCAAAGACCACCGCCTTCACGCCGTTGCGGGTCAGCACGTCCGCACAGGCCAGGCCCGCCGGGCCCGCACCGATGATGGCCACGCGCTTGTCGGTTTGCTTCACGCCGGTCATATCCGGACGCCAGCCCATCTCGAACGCTTTATCATTGATATAGCGCTCGATATTGCCGATGGTCACCGCACCGAACTCGTCGTTCAGCGTACAGGAGCCTTCGCACAGACGGTCCTGAGGACACACGCGGCCGCACACTTCCGGCAGGGTATTGGTCTGGTGAGACAGCTCGGCGGCTTCAAAAATACGCCCTTCATTGGCCAGCTTCAGCCAGTTCGGGATGTAGTTGTGTACCGGACATTTCCATTCGCAGTAAGGGTTACCGCAGGACAGGCAGCGGTCTGCCTGCGCTTTGGCCTGGCCTTCTGAAAACGGCTCGTAGATTTCAACAAATTCAATTTTGCGGATCTTCAGCGGTTTCTTTGGCGGATCAACACGCTGCAGGTCGATAAACTGGTATACGTTCTGGCTCATCTGAATTCCTTACTGCGCCTGCACGCGCAGCTCTGCTGCGCTACGACTACGGTGACCCAACAGGGCTTTAACATCGCTGGACTTCGGCTTAACCAGCGCGAATTTCGCAGAGAACGCCGGCCAGTTCGCCAGGATCTCTTCGCCGCGCGAAGAACCGGTATGCTGCACGTGTTCGGTAATCAAGCCGCGCAGGTGTTCTTCATGGATAGCTAGCGTATCAACGTCCAGCACTTCCACCAGTTCCGGGTTCACGCGTTTGCGGAACTCACCGTCTTCATCCAGGACGTAGGCAAAACCGCCCGTCATGCCTGCGCCGAAGTTCACGCCGGTTTTACCCATTACGCAAACAATCCCGCCCGTCATGTATTCACAACCGTTATCGCCAATGCCTTCCACCACGGTGATAGCACCGGAGTTACGCACTGCAAAACGCTCGCCCGCACGACCTGCTGCGAACAGACGACCGCCGGTCGCGCCGTACAGGCAGGTGTTACCGATGATGCTGGCTTCATGGCTGCGGAAGGCTGAGCCGACCGGAGGACGTACCGCCAGCAGACCGCCTGCCATGCCTTTACCGACGTAGTCGTTGGCATCGCCAGTCAGGTACAGCTCAACGCCGCCTGCGTTCCATACGCCGAAGCTCTGACCCGCGGTACCGCTGAAGTGCGCGGTAATCGGATCCGCTGCCAGCCCCTGGTCACCGTGCGTTTGCGCGATGTAACCGGAAAGGGAGGCGCCCACGGAGCGGTCGGTGTTGCGGATATCAAACCAGAACGTTTTGCTCTGCTTCTCGTCCACATACGGTTTCGCCTGCTGCAGCAGCTGCGCGTTCAGCACGCCGTTATCGAACGGCGGGTTGTTCTCGGTGCAGTAAACCGCTTTGCCAGGATGCGGCTGCGCGGTTTCCAGCAGCTTAGACAGCTCAAGCTTCTGCTGCTTCGCCGTGAAGCCTTCCAGCTCTTTCAGCAGGTCAGTGCGGCCAATCAGGTCCACCAGGCGTTTAACGCCCAGCTGCGCCATCAGCTCGCGGGTTTCGCGCGCGATGAAGTCAAAGTAGTTGGTTACTTTGAACGGCAGACCGTGATAGTGGTTCTTACGCAGCTTCTCGTCCTGGGTAGCCACGCCGGTTGCGCAGTTGTTCAGGTGGCAAATACGCAGGTATTTACAGCCGAGCGCAACCATCGGGCCGGTACCGAAGCCGAAGCTTTCCGCGCCGAGGATCGCCGCTTTGATGATGTCGAGGCCGGTTTTCAGGCCACCGTCCACCTGCAGGCGGATCTTGTGACGCAGACCGTTAGCCACCAGCGCCTGCTGGGTTTCCACCAGGCCAAGCTCCCACGGGCAGCCCGCGTATTTCACGGAGGAGAGCGGGCTAGCGCCGGTACCGCCGTCGTAGCCGGCGATGGTGATGAGATCCGCATAGGCTTTCGCCACGCCGGTGGCGATGGTGCCGACGCCCGGTTCGGAAACCAGCTTCACGGAGATCATCGCCTTCGGGTTGACCTGCTTCAGGTCGAAAATCAGCTGCGCTAAGTCCTCGATAGAGTAGATATCGTGGTGCGGCGGCGGGGAGATCAGCGTCACGCCCGGCACGGAATAGCGCAGTTTGGCGATGTACGGGGTAACTTTATCACCCGGCAGCTGACCGCCTTCGCCCGGTTTAGCACCCTGAGCGACTTTAATCTGGATCACGTCGGCGTTGACCAGGTACGCAGGCGTCACGCCAAAGCGACCGGATGCCACCTGCTTGATGCGGGACACTTTGTTGGTGCCGTAACGCGCAGGGTCTTCACCGCCTTCGCCGGAGTTGGAGTTGCCGCCGATGCTGTTCATGGCTTCCGCCAGCGCTTCGTGGGCTTCCGGGCTCAGCGCGCCGATGGACATCGCCGCGGTATCGAAGCGTTTGAACAGTTCGGATGCAGGCTCAACCTCGTCAATGCTGACCGCTTCATCACCCGGGTTCAGGGCAATGAGGTCGCGCAGCGTTGCCGCAGGACGGTTATTTACCAGCTCAGCGTACTGCTGGTAATCACTGTATTCGCCGCTCTGAACCGCCTGCTGCAGCGTGCGCACCACGTCCGGGTTATAGGCGTGGTATTCGCCACCGTGGACGTATTTCAGCAGACCGCCCTGATCCAGCGGCTTACGTGCCAGCCAGGCGCGTTTGGACAGGTTTACCAGATCCTGCTGGAAGTCAGCAAAACCGGCGCCGCCGATGCGGCTGACCACGCCCTGGAAGCAGAGGTTGGCGACCTCGTCATGCAGGCCGACCGCTTCAAACAGCTTCGAACAGCGGTAGGAGGCAATGGTCGAGATGCCCATTTTGGACATGATCTTGTACAGACCTTTGTTGATGCCGTTACGGTAGTTCAGCATCACCGCGCGGTAATCTTTATCGATCGCGCGGGTATCCACCAGGCGTGCCAGCGTTTCGTAGGCCAGGTACGGGTAGATCGCCGTCGCGCCGAAGCCTAACAGCACGGCAAAGTGGTGCGGGTCGCGGGCGCTTGCGGTTTCAACAATGATGTTGGCGTCGCAGCGCAGGCTCTTATCGACCAGACGCGTCTGGATAGCGCCAACCGCCATCGGGGCAGGCACCGGCAGACGGTTTTTCGCGATATTGCGGTCGGACAGCACCAGCAGAACGGTACCGTTACGCACCATCTGTTCGGCTTTGTCACACAGCGCATTCACCGTCTCTTCGAGGCTCGCTTCGGTCACGTCGAAGGTAATATCGAGCGTGTCGGCGCGGTAGTGCTCCTCTTTCATGGTGGTGAGCTGTTTGAAATCGGAGTACAGCAGGATCGGCGATTTAAAGGTCAGACGGTGCGCCTGGCCTTCGGCTTCGCAGAAGACGTTCATCTCGCGACCGATGCTGGTCGCCAGCGACATCACATGCGCTTCACGCAGCGGGTCGATCGGCGGGTTGGTGACCTGCGCGAACTGCTGACGGAAGTAATCGTAAATGATGCGCGGCTGGCTGGATAGCACGGCAAACGGGGTATCGTCACCCATGGAGCCGACCGCTTCCTGACCGTTTTCACCCAGTACGCGGATGACGGAATCCAGCTCTTCCGCGCTGTAGTTAAACTGTTTCTGGAAGCTCGCAAGCATATCGTCGTCTAGTTCGCGACGACCCACTTCTTCATCCGATAAATCTTCGAACGGCACGAGGCGACGTACGTTCTTCTCCATCCACTCTTTGTACGGATGGCGGCTTTTCAGATCGTGATCGGTTTCGGCTGAGTGCAGAATGCGCCCACCGCGGGTGTCGATAACCATCAGCTCGCCCGGGCCGACGCGGCCCTTCTCGACCACTTCGTCAGGCTGGTAATCCCAGATACCGACCTCAGAGGCGCAGGTGATGAGCTTGTCTTTGGTGATGACGTAGCGTGCCGGACGCAGACCGTTACGGTCCAGGTTACAGGCAGCGAAGCGACCGTCGGACATGACGATGCCCGCCGGGCCGTCCCACGGCTCCATGTGCATGGAGTTAAAGTCGAAGAACGCGCGCAGCTCGGGGTCCATATCCGGGTTGTTCTGCCAGGCCGGTGGCACAAGCAGACGCATGGCGCGCACGATGTCCATCCCGCCTGCCAGCAGCAGTTCCAGCATGTTATCCATTGAGCTGGAGTCAGAGCCGGTTTCGTTCACGAACGGCGCGGCATCGTGCAGGTCAGGGATCAGTGGCGTCTGGAACTTATAGGTACGGGCGCGGGCCCACTGGCGGTTACCGGTGATGGTGTTGATCTCGCCGTTGTGCGCCAGATAGCGGAACGGCTGAGCCAGCGGCCAGCGTGGAACGGTGTTGGTGGAGAAGCGCTGGTGGAACAGGCAAATGGCCGATTCCAGACGCAGGTCCGCCAGGTCCAGGTAGAAGCGCGGCAGGTCAGCCGGCATACACAGACCTTTATAGATGTTCACCAGGTTAGAGAGACTACAAACGTAGAACTCTTTATCGTCCTGGAGACGTTTTTCAATGCGGCGGCGGGCGATAAACAGACGGCGTTCCATATCACGTGGACGCCAGCCCGCAGGCGCATTAACGAAAATCTGTTCAATACGAGGCAGCGAGGAGAGGGCGATTTCACCGAGCACCCCTTCGTTGGTTGGCACATTGCGCCAGCCGACAATCGACAGGGTTTCACGCTGAAGTTCTTCTTCGACGATGCGGCGTGAGGCGGCAGCCTTTTCAGGATCCTGGTTCAGGAACAGCATGCCGACAGCGTAGTTTTTGGCTAAACGCCAGCCGCGCTCTTCCGCCACGATGCGGAAGAAACGATCCGGTTTTTGCAGCAGCAGGCCGCAACCGTCGCCGGTTTTACCGTCGGCAAGAATAGCGCCACGGTGCTGCATTCGGGCCAGTGCGTGAATAGCAGTACGCACTACCTTGTGGCTAGGTTCGCCTTCTATGTGGGCGATCAGGCCGAAACCACAGTTATCCTTCTCAAGGGATTTATCGTACAACATATCAGTGAACCTCCCCAGGCTCGTCGGGCTTCCCACTGAACTTTACCGTGGCGCACAGGCACAGAAAGAGCATGGCGACGGGGTTTGCGTTTCATACGCGGACCTCGCATTCGCCCTCTTTTTTCATCCTTTCGCGCAGGTAAACAAGTTTGAGGACTTGCTTCAGAGGGAATCTCAATTACTGCATAAATATGATGAGCAGGCCGCTCATCCAGAAAGCTTCCAGCGGATTTCCAACTTATCGGGAATTGGTACACAGGTCAAATGGCAATCTTATTTATACAAAAATGTGCTAAAGAGAGTTTATGTAATTGTAATTAAAGGGTATTTAACTATTTTTACATTGATTGCATGCCCTGACAGGACGTAGCGGAGTGTGATCTGACTCACTATATGAAAGCGGTATTATCAATGTAGCGTGCTGAATAGCCGTTTTATAGCAGAATAATAATCTGGCATTGACTGCGAACCCGCATAAAGCCACTGTTTTTCAATGGTGGCGCTATAAATGAAAAAAACAATCAGAACATAAGGAAAAGTAATCACGGGTAGCGTGAATGAAATTGCAGTAATCCTGAGTATTTATTCATATAGATAAAGGCCGTCCAGGGCGATTGATCCAAGTCATCGCCGACAGAGGCTAAAAGTGGCAGGCTTGTCCCCTTTCTCCGGGACGGTCTATCAGATTATGCAGTTACAGAAATTAGTCAATATGTTTGGTGGGGATCTTTTGCAGCGGTACGGGCAAAAGGTTCATAAGCTGACGCTGCACGGCGGGTTTAGCTGCCCGAATCGCGATGGCACCCTCGGGCGCGGCGGCTGCACCTTCTGTAACGTAGCGTCCTTTGCTGACGAAGCCCAGCAGCATAAATCTATCGCGGAACAGCTCGCCCATCAGGCCAGCCTGGTGAACCGCGCGAAGCAGTATCTGGCCTATTTCCAGGCCTACACCAGCACGTGGGCGGAGGCGCAGGTGCTGCGCGCTATGTATCAGCAGGCCGTCAGCCAGGCTAACATCGTTGGGCTGTGCGTGGGCACGCGCCCGGACTGCGTGCCGGACGCGGTGCTGGACCTGCTCAGCGAGTACAAAGAACAAGGCTACGAGATCTGGCTGGAGCTGGGCCTGCAAACCGCGCACGACAAAACCCTGCACCGCATTAACCGTGGCCATGATTTCGCCTGCTACCAGCGCACCACGCGCCTGGCCCGTGAGCGGGGGCTGAAGGTCTGTTCACACCTGATTGTTGGGTTACCTGGAGAAGGTCAACAGCATGGCCTTGAAACGCTGGAAAAGGTGGTAGAAACCGGTGTGGACGGCATTAAGCTGCACCCGCTGCATATCGTTACGGGAAGCATTATGGCGAAAGCCTGGGAAGCGGGGCGGTTAAGCGGAATTGAGCTTGAGGACTATACGGTGACGGCGGGGGAGATGATTCGCCACACGCCGCCGGAAATCGTCTACCACCGCATCTCGGCCAGCGCCCGCCGTCCAACGCTTCTGGCACCGCTATGGTGTGAGAACCGCTGGACGGGGATGGTGGAAATCGACCGTTATCTGCAGGAGAACGGCGTGCAGGGTTCGGCGCTTGGCCGCCCGTGGATTCCCCGTCTACCGGCGACGGCCGCCTAACAGACTCCCCAGCATGCCGCGCACTATCTGATTGGTGACCTGTCGCGCCGCGCTTTTCGCCATGGTTTGTACCACGCCGTCGCGCTTGCCGCCGCGCGGCCCGGTGCTGCCGAACAGAATGTCTTTGAGCCCCCCGAGAATACCGTCATCCACGGCGACAGACTGCCCTTTAGCGGCAGGCGCATCCTGCGATTCGGTGGTCGCCTGCACCCCTTTTTGCAGCATCTCGAACGCGGACTCGCGATCCACCTCGTCTTCGTACTTCCCGTAAACCGGAGAGTGGTTAATCAGGCCGTTACGTTCATCGTCGGTAACCGGCCCCATGCGCGAGCAGGGCGCGATCACCATGGCGCGTTCCACCACGGACGGGCTGCCCTTCGCATCCAGGAACGAGATCAGCGCTTCACCGGTGCCTAACGCCTGAATCGCCGCTTCGGTATCAAAGGCAGGATTGGCGCGCATGGTTTGCGCGGCGGCTTTCACCGCTTTTTGATCCTTCGGCGTAAAGGCGCGCAGGGCGTGCTGCACGCGGTTACCAAGCTGGCCGAGCACGTTATCCGGGATATCCGACGGGTTTTGTGAAACAAACCAGACGCCGACCCCTTTGGAGCGGATCAGGCGAATGACCTGTTCAATTTTATCCAGCAATACCTGCGGCGCGTCGTTAAACAGAAGGTGCGCTTCGTCAAAGAAGAACACCAGCTTCGGTTTTTCCAGGTCGCCCGCTTCCGGTAACTGCTCGTACAGTTCGGAGAGCATCCACAGCAGGCTGGCGGCGTAGAGCTTTGGCATCTGGTAGAGCTTCTCGGAGCTCAGAATGTTGATGATGCCTTTGCCGCTGCTGTCGGTGCGCATCCAGTCTTTGATATCCAGCATCGGCTCGCCGAAGAAGTGTTCGGCACCCTGTTGCTCCAGGGTCAGCAACCCACGCTGAATGGCGCCCACCGAGGCGCTGCTGATATTGCCGTACTGGTTCTGGAAGGATTTGGCGTTATCGCCGATGTACTGGGTAATGGCGCGCAGATCTTTAAAATCAAGCAGCAGCAGTCCCTGATCGTCGGCAATGCGGAAGATAATATTCAGCACACCGGACTGCACGTCGTTGAGGTTAAGCAGACGGGCCAGCAGCAGCGGGCCGAGATCGGAGACGGTGGCACGCACCGGATGGCCTTTCTCACCAAAGATATCCCACACCACCACCGGATTGTTATGCGGCGTCCAGTCCGTGATGCCAATATTCTTCAGCCGTTCGAACAGTTTTTCAGAGGCCGTCCCTTCCTGAGCCACACCGGTTAAATCGCCTTTCACGTCAGCCATAAAGACCGGTACGCCAATCTCCGAAAGCGATTCCGCCAGCTTTTGCAGGGTGACGGTTTTCCCCGTCCCGGTCGCTCCGGTGATCAGACCGTGGCGGTTCGCCATCGCGGGCAGTAAATACAGCTCTTTTTCCAGCGTCCGGGCAATTAACAATGGTGTACTCATGATGCGCTTCCTCTCTTTGTCCTGGGTGGAGTATAGGCAACCTGATAGCAATTTGGTTGAGTAAATTCCTGACTTTGCGGCGCATTATCCAGTGCGGACTATGCTTTTGCATACGGTTCACAAAATAGTGGGAAACTATGTCCAGATTCTTCTTTAACGATCGCAAACAGCTGGTCAACGATGCCATTGAAGGCATACTGCTTTCTGCGCCACACGCAAACCTCGTCAAACTTGATATCGATCCGGCCATCAGGATCGTCGCGCGCGGCGACTGGGACAAAAGCCGCGTAGCGGTGATCTCCGGCGGCGGTTCAGGCCACGAACCCGCGCACGCCGGGTTTGTCGGCAAAGGGATGCTGACGGCGGCAGTGTGTGGCGATCTGTTTGCCTCGCCGAGCGTGGATGCGGTGCTGAATGCCATTGTGGCGGTCACGGGCGATCGCGGCTGTCTGCTGATCGTCAAAAACTACACCGGCGATCGCCTGAACTTTGGCCTGGCGGCAGAAAAGGCCAAACGCTACGGCCTGAAGGTGGAGATGGTGATCGTGGCGGACGATATCGCGCTGCCGGATAACAAACAGCCGCGCGGTATTGCCGGTACGGCACTGGTGCATAAGATTGCGGGCTATGCGGCGGAGCACGGGAAATCGTTGAGTGAAGTGCGGGATATTGCGCAACAGGCCTGCGACAACCTCTGGAGCCTGGGCGTCGCGATGCAAACCTGCAACCTGCCGGGCAGCGACGAGGAAGAGGGGCGCATTAAGCAAGGCCATGTTGAGCTGGGTCTGGGCATTCACGGCGAGCCGGGGGCGTCCGTCGTGGATACGCAGAACAGCAAAGCCATTATCGACACGCTGGTGACGCCGCTACGCGCGCAGGCGGGTGAGGGGCGGTTTGCGGTATTGATTAACAATCTTGGCGGCGTATCGGCGCTCGAAATGGCGCTGCTGACCAAAGAGCTGGCGCATTCGGCGCTGAAAGAGGAGATCGCGTACCTGATAGGCCCCGCGCCGCTGGTGAGCGCGCTGGACATGAAGGGCTTTTCGCTCACGCTTCTGAAGCTTAATGATTTCTTCGAAAAGGCGATTCACGCCGAGGTCGAGACGCTGGGCTGGCAGAAGCCCGTGGCGTTTGCGCCACTGCGCACCGTGGCGCATAGCGCCATCCACGATCGCGTGGAATACACCCCGTCGGACAATCTGCGGGTGGGCGAATATGTCTCCACGGTGACCAGCACGCTGCTCCAGCTGGAAAACCGACTGAACGCGCTGGATGCCAAAGTGGGCGACGGTGATACCGGCTCTACCTTTGCGCAAGGCGCGCGGGATATTGCGCAGCGGCTGGAGGATCGCAAGCTCCCGCTTGATAACGTATCGACGCTGCTGCTGCTGGTGGGCGAGCGGCTGGCCACGGTGATGGGCGGATCGAGCGGGGTGCTGATGTCGATCTTCTTCACCGCGGCCGGGCAAAAGCTTCACGATGGACTGCCGCTACCGGAGGCATTGCTCGGCGGGCTGGCGCAGATGAAGCAGTACGGCGGGGCAGATCTCGGCGATCGTACCCTGATCGACGCGCTACAGCCGGCGCTGGAGGCGTTGCAGAAAAAAGATCTTCAGTCAGCGGCGCAGGCGGCACAGCAGGGGGCAGAGGCAACGGCGAAAATGGCGAAAGCCGGAGCAGGGCGCTCGTCGTATGTGAATAAAGAGAATCTGGACGGCGTGATGGATCCGGGGGCGGTCGCGGTGGCAGAGGTGTTTTCTGCACTGGTGCGATAGGTGAGAATAGCCCGGTGGCGCTGCGCTTACCGGGCCTACAAAACCGGATCCAGGCCGGGTAAGGCGAAGCCGCCACCCGGCAATGTCACATCAAAAATCCGCTTTCAACACCACGCGGTAGCGGGCTTTGCCGTCACGCACGTGCTGGATCGCTTCGTTGATTTTCGACATCGGATACAGTTCGGTGGTCGGGGCCACTTTGGTGCGTCCGGCAAACTTCATCAGCTTGCGCAACTCAAACGGCGTACCGGTCGCGGAACCTGACACGCTGCGATCGCCGCCGATCAGGGTAAACGCCGGAACCGGCAGCGGCTTCATTACGGCACCTACGGTATGGAAGTTACCGCCGTAGGCCAGTGCTTCAAAGTACGGCTGCCAGTCGAGATCCACGTTCACGGTGTTGATGATCAGGTCAAACTGCCCAGCCAGCGCGTTCAGTGCGTCAGGATCGCGGCTGTTTACGACTTTATCCGCACCCATCGCCAGCACTTCTTTCTCTTTCGCCGGGTTCGAGCTAAACGCCGTGACTTCACAGCCCATCGCGTGCAGCAGCTTGATGGCGATATGCCCCAGACCGCCAATACCGATCACGCCCACGCGGCTGGTGGCGGTGATATGGTGCATCAGCAGGGGTTTAAAGACGGTGATACCGCCGCACAGCAGCGGACCAGCGGATTCGATATCAATGCTGTCCGGCAGCGGGATGACCCATTGCCAGTCGGCGCGCAGCTTATCGGCAAAACCGCCCTTGTTCAGAATGGTGGGAATGGCGCCTTCGAGGCAGTTGATCTGATTGCCGCTGATACAGGCATCGCAATGACCACAGCTGCGTGCCGTCCAGCCAATGCCCACGCGCTGGCCCACTTTCAGCCCTTTGTCCTGCGCGGCGCTACCGAGCGCCACGACGCGGCCAATGACTTCGTGCCCGGCAACCAGCGGATAGCTCGAGAAGCCCCATTCGTTGTCGATCATCGAGAGATCCGAGTGGCAGATCCCGCAGTAATCAACCTGTACTTCGACGTCTTCTGCTTTTAGTTCGCCCGCATCGTACTCGTACAGCTCAAGTTCTGCACCCGCCTGCGGTGCGGCGTAGCTTTTTATCTTCGACATCGTGTTTCCCCCGTTATGGTGTGAACTGAGAGTGTAGAGCATTCAGTTTACAGCCGCTTAACAGAAGAGGGCAGGAACGAAAGTTACAGACTTTTCAGCATCCTGACTTCGCAATCAATGTGGCCGGTACAGCCCAGCGGCGCATCGATATGCTCAAAGCCCAGATGTTCATACAGGCCGATGGCCTCTTTGAGGAAAGCGGTGGTTTCAAGGTAGCAGCGGGTAAACCCCTGCTTGCGCGCATGGTCCAGCGCAATCAGCGCCAGCTTTTTCGCCAGCCCTTGCCCGCGCGCCGTTGGCAGAAAATACATTTTCTGTAGTTCGCAGATATCCGGCTCGCTGCAGCTGAGGGGTGCCACGCCGCCACCGCCCACAACCTGGTCGTTCTGCTCGATTACCCAGTAGGCATGCCCTGGCTGGCTGTAGAGCTGGAAAAGCTCGTCCAGGTTCGGGTCCGCAACCGTGTAGCCTTTGTCAGCCGTCAGGCCATATTCGGCAGAAACGGTGCGGATAACGGCGGCGATAGCCGGATTATCCTGCTCAGTGATCCGACGCATCGTCGTCGCGACGGGGGTAATCACGCTCATAGCATTACTCATTACAAAAATTGACACATAACTGCTGTTAATAGCACCGCAGAAAGGGGAGTGCAAGCGAGGAGTTTTCAGGAAGGTTACCCCTTACGCTCTGAAGCGTAAGGGGTAAAAGCATTACAGTGCGGCAATAACCGCCTGCTGCTCAATCAGCTTGGTCTTCGCATCGGCGAAAGCAACCAGACGCTCACGCTCTTTCGCGATGACCGCTTCCGGCGCGCGGGCGACAAAACCTTCGTTCGCCAGCTTGCTTTCGATTTTGCCAATTTCCACGTCGACTTTCGCCACTTCTTTCGCCAGACGAGCCAGCTCGGCGTCTTTGTCGATCAGGCCTGCCATCGGGATCAGCAGCTCGGCGCCGTCGATGATTTTTGTCACGGAAACCGGACCTTTGTCATCCGCAGGCAGCACGGTGATGCTTTCCAGACGCGCCATGGTCTTGAGGAAGGTGTTGTTCTCGGTGACGCGACGAACAGCCGCTTCGCTGCAGCCACGAAGCAGCAGCTCCAGCGGTTTGCCAGGGGCGATGTTCATTTCAGCACGGATGTTACGTACCGCAACGATCGCCTGTTTCAGCCACTCGGTATCCGCCGACGCCGCTTCATCAACCTTAGCCGCATCGAATTCCGGGAACGGCTGCAGCATGATGGTATCGGCGTTGATGCCTGCAATCACCTTCACGCGCTGCCAGATAGTTTCGGTGATAAATGGAATGACCGGATGCGCCAGGCGCAGCAGACCTTCCAGAACGGTAATCAGCGTGTTGCGCGTGCCGCGCAGTTCCGCCTCAGTACCGCCGTTCATCACCGGCTTCGCCAGCTCCAGATACCAGTCGCAGAACTGGTTCCAGGTGAATTCATACAGAATGCCCGCCGCGATATCGAAGCGGTAGCTGTCCAGCGCCTCGCGGAACGCTTTCACCGTCTGGTTGAATTCCGCCAGGATCCAGCGGTCCGCCAGAGACAGGGTCATTTCGCCGCCGTTGAAGCCACAGTCCTGATCTTCGGTGTTCATCAGCACGAAGCGGCTGGCGTTCCACAGCTTGTTACAGAAGTTACGGTAACCTTCCAGACGCTTCATGTCCCAGTTGATGTCACGTCCGGTAGAGGCTAGTGCCGCCAGGGTGAAGCGCAGGGCGTCGGTACCGTGAGACTCGATCCCGTTCGGGAACTGTTTCTCGGTGCGCTTGCGGATTTTCTCAGCCAGCTGCGGCTGCATCATGTTGCCGGTACGTTTTTCCAGCAGGTCTTCCAGAGAGATACCGTCAACCATGTCCAGCGGGTCAATCACGTTACCCTTGGACTTGGACATCTTCTGGCCTTCGTCGTCGCGGATCAGACCGGTCATGTAGACGGTATGGAACGGAACCTGCGGCTTGCCGTCTTCGTCTTTGATGAAGTGCATGGTCATCATGATCATGCGCGCAATCCAGAAGAAGATGATGTCGAAGCCGGAGACCATCACGCTGGTTGGGTGGAACTGACGCAGCGCGTCGGTGTTTTCTGGCCAGCCGAGGGTGGAAAACGTCCACAGCGCGGAGGAGAACCAGGTGTCCAGCACGTCTTCGTCCTGACGCAGAGCAACGTCCGCGCTCAGGTTATTTTCCTGACGCACTTCGTCTTCGGTGCGGCCAACGTAGACGTTACCTTCGTTGTCGTACCACGCCGGAATACGGTGACCCCACCACAGCTGGCGGGAGATACACCAGTCCTGAATGTCACGCATCCAGGAGAAGTACATGTTTTCGTACTGCTTCGGCACGAACTGAATGCTGCCGTTCTCAACCGCTTCAACAGCCGGTTTCGCCAGCACGTCGGCACGCACGTACCACTGGTCGGTCAGCATTGGCTCGATCACCACGCCGCCACGGTCGCCGTACGGCACGGTCAGATCGTGAGGCTTGATCTCTTCCAGCAGGCCGAGCGCGTCAATGGCAGCCACAATCGCTTTACGCGCAGCAAAGCGTTCCAGCTTCTGGAACTCTGCCGGGATGTCGCTGGAGTAGACGTCGGATTCGTTGCCTTTGGTGTCATATACTTCTGCTCTTTCACGGATATCACCGTCAAAGGTCAGGATGTTGATCATTGGCAGGGCGTGACGACGACCAACTTCATAGTCGTTGAAGTCGTGCGCTGGGGTGATTTTTACGCAGCCGGTGCCTTTTTCCATGTCGGCGTGTTCGTCGCCCACAATCGGAATGCGGCGATTCACCAGCGGCAGCACCACAAATTTGCCGATCAGATCTTTATAACGCGGATCTTCCGGGTTAACGGCCACGCCGGTATCGCCCAGCAGGGTTTCCGGACGGGTGGTCGCCACCACCAGGTAATCTTTACCGTCGGCGGTTTTTGCGCCATCGGCCAGCGGATAGCGGATGTGCCACATGGAGCCTTTAGACTCGCGGTTTTCCACTTCCAGGTCAGAGATGGCGGTGCGCAGTTTCGGGTCCCAGTTTACCAGGCGTTTGCCGCGGTAAATCAGGTCTTCTTTGTACAGGCGGACGAAAACTTCTTTAACGGCGTTGGAAAGGCCTTCATCCATGGTGAAGCGCTCGCGCTCCCAGTCCACGGAGTTGCCGAGACGGCGCATCTGACGGGTAATGGTACCGCCGGATTCCGCTTTCCACTGCCAGATTTTGTCGATGAACGCGTCGCGACCGTAGTCGTGGCGGGTTTTACCTTCTTCAGCGGCAATTTTACGCTCAACCACCATCTGGGTCGCGATACCCGCGTGGTCAGTCCCCGCCTGCCACAGGGTGTTTTTACCCTGCATGCGCTGGTAGCGGATCATGGTGTCCATGATGGTCTGCTGGAAAGCATGACCCATATGCAAACTGCCGGTGACGTTCGGCGGCGGGATCATGATGCAGAAGGACTCTTTGCTTTCGTCGCCGTTAGGCTTGAAATAGCCCTGCTGTTCCCAGTGCTCGTAAAGCGGCTGCTCGATATCGCGTGGGTTATATGTCTTTTCCATTATTTCCAGGTTGCCGTATTCAGGTTAAAACCAGCCAGGCGGTACGCTTTATAGCGTTCGCGCGCCAGTTGTTTCAAAGATTCTTCGTAAGGGACAAAGTCTACCACTTCTGTGAAAGCGGTGGCAAAATCTGCAAAATCTATCCGCAGGCTAATCAGAATATCGCGCGCGCTGCTGTTGCGCTTTTGCGGCCAGGCAATTTCAACCGGTGCTCCACCGCGCGGCCCTTCGCCCGACAGGTTATGCGGGACAAAACTCTCCGGCGGGCGCGACCACAGCGCCTCATCAAGGCGAATGGCCTGCTGTTCATCTTCACAGGCAATCAGAACGCGTTTACCTGCGCGCCAACGTTCTGCGGCAATTTCACACACCAGCTGTTCGACGGCGCTGAGGCCATCCTGATGGGTGTCGTTGTCCAGAAGGTAGAACGTTGCATTCTTCATATATGGGGCTTCTTGTCGTGGATTTAAATGCAAAGCCGGGTGGCGCTACGCTTACCCGGCCTACGGTTGAATGACGCTGTAGGCCGGGTAAGGCGAAGCCGCCACCCGGCGTTTTACATCACTCGTCGCCGTTAAAACCCGCACGATTGAGCAGGAACTGCGACAGCAGCGCCACTGGACGACCGGTTGCGCCTTTGGCTTTACCGGAGCGCCATGCGGTACCCGCGATATCCAGGTGCGCCCAGTTGTACTTGCGGGTGAAGCGTGCCAGGAAGCAGCCCGCGGTGATCGCACCGCCAGGACGTCCGCCAATGTTCGCCATATCCGCAAAATTAGACTCCAGCTGATCCTGATACTCGTCACCTAGCGGCAGACGCCATGCGCGGTCCCCGGCCTGCTCTGAGGCACCAATAAGCTCGTGCGCCAGCGGATTGTGGTTCGACATCAGGCCGGTGATGTGGTGGCCCAGCGCAATCACACAGGCACCGGTGAGAGTGGCGACGTCAATCACCGCTTCAGGCTCGAAGCGCTCAACGTAGGTCAGCACGTCACACAGCACCAGACGGCCTTCGGCGTCGGTATTCAGTACTTCAACGGTCTGGCCGGACATGGTGGTCAGCACATCACCCGGACGATAAGCGCGGCCGCCAGGCATGTTTTCGCAGCCCGCGAGTACGCCGATCACGTTGATAGGCAACTGAAGCTCCGCAACCATGCGCATCACGCCGTAAACCGCCGCCGCGCCGCACATGTCGTATTTCATCTCGTCCATGCCTTCGGCTGGCTTGATGGAGATACCGCCGGAGTCGAAGGTCAGGCCTTTACCGACCAGTACAATCGGGCGCGCGTCTTCGGACGGGTTGCCTTTGTACTCGATGACGGACATCAGGGATTCATTCTGCGAGCCGTTACCGACCGCCAGGTAAGAGTGCATCCCCAGCTCTTTCATCTGCTGTTCGCCGATGACGCGGGTAATGACGTTTTTGCTGTAGGCGTCGGCCAGCTGACGTGCCTGAGAGGCCAGGTACGCCGCGTTACAGATGTTAGGCGGCATGTTGCCGAGATCTTTGGCCGCTTTAATGCCGGCTGCGATCGCCAGACCGTGCTGGATCGCGCGTTCGCCGCTGGTCAGTTCGCGACGGGTTGGCACGTTAAAGACCATTTTACGCAGCGGACGACGCGGCTCGCTTTTATTGGTCTTCAGCTGATCGAAGCTGTACAGGCTCTCTTTTGCCGTTTCAACCGCCTGACGCACTTTCCAGTAGGTGTTACGTCCTTTGACGTGCAGCTCGGTCAGGAAGCAGACGGCTTCCATTGAGCCAGTATCATTCAGCGTATTGATTGTTTTCTGAATCACCTGCTTATACTGACGTTCATCCAGCTCGCGCTCTTTGCCGCAGCCAATCAGCAGAATACGCTCTGACAGTACGTTCGGAACATGGTGCAGTAACAGCGTCTGCCCAGGTTTGCCTTCCAGTTCGCCACGGCGCAGCAGGGCGCTAATATAGCCGTCACTGATTTTATCGAGTTGCTCGGCGATCGGGGAGAGTCGGCGTGGTTCAAAGACGCCCACAACGATGCAGGCACTCCGCTGTTTCTCCGGGCTACCGCTTTTTACACTGAACTCCATGCACTACGCTCCTGAATCTTAAAGACAACGGCGGCTGCTACGGATAGAATTGAAACCTTTCGTAACTCATGTCCGCTGTTGTGGTGACTTCGTGTTAATCTTACGTTACTACGGTTTCGACACGTCAGAAAAAGTCCTGAAGCGTGAATCCGCTGGATGTTTTAATCTTAGCGATGATTTCGACGACTCAAGAGAATAAATGACGTTTAAGCCATGAAACAAGCGAAATTCCTGCAAAGAGACGGGTTTTTACGGGCGTATTTAAAGTGATAATCATAAGATATCTGGTGCGGGAGACGCTCAAAAGCCAACTGGCGATCCTCTTCATCCTGCTGCTGATTTTTTTCTGTCAGAAGCTGGTTAAGATCCTCGGTGCGGCCGTTGACGGCGAAATTCCAACAAATCTGGTGCTTTCCCTGCTTGGTTTAGGGATCCCGGAAATGGCGCAGCTCATCCTGCCGCTAAGTCTTTTCCTTGGCCTGCTCATGACGCTTGGGAAACTCTACACCGAGAGTGAAATCACGGTGATGCATGCCTGCGGCCTGAGTAAAGCCGTACTGGTGAAAGCGGCCATGATACTGGCGCTGTTCACGGGCATTGTTGCGGCGGTGAATGTGATGTGGGCGGGTCCTATGTCTTCCCGTCATCAGGACGAAGTGCTGGCCGAAGCGAAAGCCAACCCCGGCATGGCGGCGCTAGCCCAGGGGCAGTTCCAGCAGGCGACCGACGGCAACTCCGTGCTGTTTATTGAGAGCGTTGACGGCAGTAAATTCAACGACGTATTCCTGGCGCAGTTACGTCCCAAAGGTAACGCGCGTCCGTCAGTGGTGGTTGCAGACTCCGGTCAGCTTGCTCAGCGCAAAGATGGTTCTCAGATCGTGACGCTGAACAAAGGCACCCGTTTCGAAGGCACCGCGATGCTGCGCGACTTCCGTATTACGGATTTCCAGAACTATCAGGCCATTATCGGCCATCAGGCGGTGGCGCTCGATCCAACGGATACCGAGCAAATGGACATGCGTACCCTCTGGAATACCGATACCGACCGAGCGCGCGCTGAGTTCCACTGGCGTATTACGCTCGTCTTCACCGTGTTTATGATGGCGCTGATTGTCGTTCCGCTGAGCGTGGTGAATCCGCGTCAGGGACGCGTGCTCTCTATGTTGCCGGCGATGCTGCTTTACCTGATCTATTTCCTGCTGCAAACCTCGATTCGTTCTAACGGCGCGAAGGGTAAGCTGGACCCTATGGTCTGGACATGGTTCGTCAACAGCCTGTACATCTTACTGGCGCTGGGATTAAACCTGTGGGATACGGTGCCTGTGCGCCGCATACGTGCCCGATTCTCGCGTAAAGGAGCCATCTAATGCAGGCGTTTGGCGTTCTTGATCGCTATATCGGTAAAACCATTTTTACCACCATCATGATGACGTTGTTCATGCTGGTGTCGCTCTCCGGCATTATCAAATTTGTCGACCAGCTGAAAAAAGCCGGGCAGGGGAGCTATGACGCGATGGGCGCGGGGATGTATACCCTGCTCAGCGTGCCGAAAGATGTGCAGATCTTCTTCCCGATGGCGGCCCTGCTGGGCGCGCTGCTGGGGCTGGGAATGCTGGCGCAGCGCAGTGAGCTGGTCGTTATGCAGGCCTCGGGCTTTACCCGCATGCAGGTCGCGCTGTCGGTCATGAAAACCGCGATCCCACTGGTGCTGTTGACCATGGCGATTGGCGAGTGGGTCGCACCGCAGGGCGAACAGATGGCGCGTAACTACCGTGCGCAGGCAATGTACGGCGGTTCACTGCTCTCGACTCAACAAGGTTTATGGGCAAAAGACGGTAAAAACTTCGTCTACATCGAACGAGTAAAGGGAAATGATGAACTCGGTGGGGTGAGCATCTACGCGTTCGATGACCAGCGCCGTCTGGAGTCAGTCCGCCACGCCTCTTCGGCGAAATTTGACGCCGAACATAAACAGTGGCGTTTGTCCCAGGTAGATGAGTCTGACCTGACCGATCCGAAACAGATCGCCGGTTCTCAGACGGTCACCGGGACGTGGAAAACCAACCTGACGCCCGATAAGCTCGGGGTCGTGGCGCTGGATCCTGACGCGCTCTCCATCAGCGGGTTACACAACTATGTGAAATACCTGAAGTCGAGCGGGCAGGATGCAGGACGTTATCAGCTCAACATGTGGAGCAAAATCTTCCAGCCGATGTCCGTGGCGGTGATGATGCTGATGGCGCTGTCGTTTATCTTTGGCCCGTTGCGCAGCGTGCCGATGGGCGTGCGCGTGGTGACCGGTATCAGCTTCGGCTTTGTGTTCTACGTGCTCGACCAGATTTTCGGTCCGCTGACGCTGGTTTATGGCATTCCACCGATCATTGGTGCGCTGCTGCCAAGCGCCAGTTTCCTCCTTATCAGCCTCTGGCTGTTGTTGAAACGCTCCTGATTGACCTCTCCTCGCTTCCGGTTAACCGGGAGCGAGGCTAATCTCCTGTTTCACCCCGCACTTTTTCTCACAACCTTCAACGCCTCGCCCTGAATTTGAGTATTATTGAGCGATAAAGTCGTGAAGGGATCCTCTATGAAGCAAATTCGAATGCTTGCCCAGTATTACGTCGACCTGATGATGAAGCTTGGGCTGGTGCGTTTCTCCATGCTGCTTGCGCTGGCGCTGGTCGTTCTGGCCATTGTCGTGCAAATGGCCGTCACCATGGTTCTGCATGGTCAGGTCGAGAGTATCGACGTCATCCGCTCCATCTTCTTTGGCTTGCTCATTACTCCCTGGGCGGTCTATTTCCTTTCCGTGGTGGTTGAACAGCTGGAAGAGTCCCGTCAGCGTTTGTCAAAACTGGTCGATAAACTGGAAGAGATGCGCGAGCGTGACCTGAAGCTCAACGTCCAGCTCAAAGACAACATTGCGCAGCTGAACCAGGAGATTTCAGATCGTGAGAAGGCGGAGGCCGAGCGTCAGGCCACGCTGGAGCAGTTGAAAATAGAAATGAAAGAGCGCGAGGTCACGCAGATCCAGCTTGAGCAGCAATCCTCTTTCCTGCGGTCGTTCCTCGATGCTTCACCGGATCTGGTGTTTTACCGTAATGAAGATAAAGAGTTTTCCGGCTGTAACCGGGCGATGGAGTTGCTCACCGGGAAAAGCGAGAAGCAGCTGATTAACCTGAAGCCGCAGGACGTTTATTCTGAAGAGGCGGCGGCCAAGGTCATGGAGACGGACGAAAAAGTATTCCGCCATAACGTTTCGCTGACCTATGAACAGTGGCTGGATTACCCGGACGGACGAAAAGCCTGCTTTGAGATCCGTAAGGTGCCCTACTATGACCGCGTGGGGAAACGCCATGGCCTGATGGGCTTTGGCCGCGATATCACCGAGCGTAAGCGCTATCAGGACGCACTGGAGCGCGCCAGCCGCGACAAGACGACCTTTATCTCTACTATCAGCCACGAGCTGCGTACGCCGCTTAATGGCATTGTCGGGCTGAGCCGTATTCTGCTGGATACCGACCTGACCGCTGAGCAGGAAAAATACCTCAAGACTATCCATGTCTCAGCGGTCACGCTGGGTAATATCTTCAACGATATTATTGATATGGATAAGATGGAGCGCCGTAAGGTTCAGCTTGATAATCAGCCTGTTGATTTCACCAGCTTCCTTGCCGATCTCGAAAACCTGTCCGGCCTGCAGGCGCAGCAGAAGGGACTGCGTTTTATCATGGAGCCAACCCTGCCGCTGCCGCATAAAGTGGTGACTGACGGCACGCGTCTGCGCCAGATCCTGTGGAACCTTATCAGCAACGCGGTGAAATTTACCCAGAAGGGGCAGGTGGCGGTACGCATCCGCTTTGACGAAGGCGATATGCTGCACTTCGAGGTGGAAGACTCCGGGATGGGGATTCCGCAGGAGGAGCAGGACAAAATTTTCGCGATGTATTACCAGGTGAAGGACAGCAACGGCGGGAAACCGGCGACCGGAACCGGCATTGGCCTGGCGGTCTCTAAACGGCTGGCGAAAAGCATGGGGGGCGATATCACCGTTGCCAGCCAGCCGGGTAAAGGGTCAACCTTCACGCTGACGGTGCATGCGCCGGCGGTGGCGGAGGAGGTTGAGGATACCTTTGAAAGCGACGACATGCCGCTGCCTGCGCTGCACGTCCTGCTGGTGGAAGACATTGAGCTGAACGTGATTGTGGCGCGCTCCGTGCTGGAGAAACTGGGCAACAGCGTGGATGTCGCGATGACCGGTAAGGCCGCGCTCGAGATGTTTAAACCGGGCGAATACGATCTTGTCCTGCTGGATATTCAACTACCGGATATGACCGGGCTGGATATCTCGCGTGAGCTGACGCGTCAGTATGCGGCCGACGAACTGCCGCCGCTGGTGGCGCTGACGGCGAACGTGCTGAAAGATAAAAAAGAGTATCTCGATGCCGGTATGGACGATGTACTCAGCAAGCCGCTGGCGGTGCCTGCTCTGACCGCCATGATTAAGAAGTTCTGGGATACCCGTGATGAAGAGGAGAGCACCATGACGTCTGTTGATAGCGCAAAAGCCCAAACGATACTCGATACCGCGATGCTGGAGCAGTACATCGATCTGGTCGGCCCGAAACTGATTACCGATGGTCTGGCGGTGTTCGAAAAAATGATGCCGGGCTATCTGAGCGTGCTGGAATCAAACCTGACGGCTCGTGACCAGAAGGGCATTGTGGAAGAAGGACATAAAATTAAAGGTGCCGCCGGCTCGGTTGGCCTGCGCCACCTGCAGCAGCTGGGTCAACAGATTCAGTCGCCTGATTTACCTGCATGGGAAGATAACGTGGGTGATTGGGTTGAAGAGATGAAACAAGAGTGGCAAAACGATGTGGCGGTGCTTAAAGCCTGGGTCGATGCCAGAAAAAAATGACCCCGGCTTAACCGGGGTGCGCGAATACTGCGCCAACACCAGGGAAATCGTGGCTGCGCCTGTTTTATAAAGTTATTTTCGAAAGGGCGCTGCCTGAAAAATTTAGGCCGCACGCAGATAAGATAGCAAATCTTAAATGGTTTGTTACATGAATCAGTGAAATGTGTGAAGCATAGCGTTTTAATCAAAATTATTAATGTGCTTCAGCAAGTTGCAGAAAAGGATTGTCATGATGAAAAAGATTGGTGTCGTGCTGAGCGGATGCGGTGTTTACGATGGTTCTGAGATACATGAAGCCGTAATCACGCTGCTGGCCCTGGCTAAGCACGGAGCAGAGATTATTTGTTTTGCGCCAGACAAAAATCAGGCGGATGTAATTAATCATCTGACCGGTGAGCCGATGGCGGAAACCCGTAATGTACTGATTGAAGCCGCGCGTATTGCGCGAGGTGATATCCATCCTCTTATTCAGGCAGACCCGACAGAGCTTGATGCGCTCATTGTGCCGGGTGGGTTTGGCGCGGCCAAAAATCTCAGTACCTTTGCTGCGCAGGGCGCGGAGTGTCAGATCGATCCTCATTTAAAGGCACTGTCGCAGGCCATGCATGCGGCAGGAAAACCGCTGGGCTTTATCTGCATCGCGCCGGCAATGCTGCCCAGGATTTTTGATTTCCCGCTGCGCCTGACTATCGGGACGGATATTGATACCGCAGAGATCGTCGAGGAAATGGGGGGCGAACACGTTCCGTGCCCGGTTGATGACATTGTGGTTGATGAAGATAACAAAATTGTCACCACCCCGGCGTATATGCTGGCGAACAATATCGCTGAGGCAGCCTCAGGCATTGAAAAGCTGGTGGCCCGCGTGCTGGTGCTGACTGAATGAGGCGTAAATTTGCCGCAGGCGCAGGGGTGAAACGTATTCTCTGGCGTATCGTTCTTGTACTGGCGGTATTCTGGGGAGGCGGGCTGGCTTTATTCAGCATTATGCCGGTTCCGTTCTCTGCCGTTATGGTTGAGCGCCAGCTTAGCGCGTGGTTCAGCGGCGATTTCGGCTATGTTGCCCACTCTGACTGGGTGAGCATGGACGAGATCTCCCCGTTCATGGGGCTGGCGGTCATCGCTGCGGAGGACCAGAAATTCCCGGAGCACTGGGGGTTCGACGTGGCGGCCATAGAGAAGGCGTTAGCCCATAACGAACGCCATGAAAACCGCGTGCGCGGTGCGTCAACCCTGTCGCAGCAGACGGCCAAAAATCTGTTTCTGTGGGATGGTCGAAGCTGGGTGCGAAAAGGGCTGGAAGCGGGGTTGACCCTGGGGATGGAAACGGTCTGGAGCAAAAAACGCATTTTGACCGTCTATCTCAACGTCGCTGAGTTTGGCGACGGTGTTTTCGGCGTGGAAGCTGCCGCGCAGCGTTATTTCAATAAGCCAGCCAGCCGTCTGAGCATGTCAGAAGCAGCGCTATTGGCCGCTGTTTTACCGAATCCCATCCGCTTTAAAGCCAGTGCCCCATCAGGGTACGTGCGAAGCCGTCAGGCGTGGATCATACGCCAGATGAATCAGCTGGGCGGAGAGGGTTTTATGCAGCGTAATAATCTTATGTAGGGCGGGTAAGCGCAGCGCCACCCGCCGAGGGGCGAACGTTAGTCTTCGTCAAAGCCAGCGTTAAACAGGGCAATCACAGCCGCCAGCGCTTCCGCTTCCTGAGGCCCGGTGGCTTCCACTTCAATCTGGCGCCCTTTGGCGGAATCCAGCATCAGCAGGGCGATCACGCTGTTCGCTTCCGCTTCGGTACCTTCGTCATTCCGCAGCAGAACCTCTGCATCGAAACCCTGCATCAGCTCAAACAGTTTCATCGCCGGGCGTGCATGCATACCCAGCTTATTGGTGATCTCAACGGTTTGTTTTACGGTCATGTTTTACGTTTTTCCAGCGTGCGATGACGGGACTGAACGTTCTTCCCGCGCGAGCGGAAATAGTCGGCCAGCTGTTCGGCGATATAAACCGAACGATGTTTACCGCCGGTACAGCCAATCGCCACCGTCAGGTAGCTACGATTGTTTGTCTCCAGCATAGGTAACCATAGCTCAAGGTAGCTTCGCGTCTGGTAGATAAAATTGTGAACTTCTGTGTGCCGGTCGAGGAAGGCCGCAACGGGTTTATCCAGGCCGGTCATTGGACGCAGCTTCGGATCCCAGTGCGGGTTCGGCAGGAAGCGCACGTCGAAAACGTAATCCGCATCGATTGGAATACCGTGCTTAAAGCCGAAGGACTCGAACACCATCGTCAGTTCACGCTCGCGTTTACCCAACAACCGGGTGCGCAGCATTTCCGCCAGCTCGTGAACGGACATCTCAGAGGTGTCGACAATCAGGTCGGCACGAGAACGCAGCGGTTCCAGCAGGTCGCTCTCTTCATCGATAGCGCTCTCCAGAGAGAGGTTCTTACTGGAAAGCGGATGCAGGCGACGGGTATCGCTGTAGCGGCGGATCAGCGTATTGCGGTCTGCATCAAGGAACAGCAGCTGAGGCGAGAACGCATCAGGCAGGTTGCTCATGGCCTGTTCGAAGATCTCTGGCGATTCAGGCATGTTACGGACGTCGATACTGACGGCGGCAGAGGTTTGTCTCTCCGCAAGCGTGCGTGCCAGGTCAGGCAATAACACGACCGGCAGGTTATCGACGCAGTAAAAACCCATGTCTTCCAGCGCGCGCAGAGCAACGGATTTCCCCGACCCTGATCGACCACTGACAATCATCAGCACCATGTTCCGTTTCTCCTCAGGACAACAGATGTGAAGGCCATCTCCTGGTTATGCATCATCCTGATTGCCTTCTGCTTCAGTGATAATTTGATAGAGCTCTTCATCACTTTGGGCCGAGCGCAGTCGACGGCAAATGGTTTTATCGGCCAGACGTTTTGCGACCAGCGACAGCGTATGCAGATGGGTTTTCGTCTGATCGGCAGGCACCAGCAGCGCGAAGAGGAGATCGACGGGCTGGTTATCAATGGCATCGAAGGCGATGGGTGTTTCAAGCTGCACAAACACACCAACGGCACGCAGGGTATCCTCTTCCAGTTTGCCGTGCGGGATCGCGATGCCGTTGCCGATACCGGTACTGCCCATTTTTTCACGGGTCAGAATCGCTTCGAATACCACCTGCGGCGGCAGGCCCAGCTGTTTTGCAGCCAGTTCACTGATGATCTCCAGCGCACGTTTTTTGCTCTGGCAGTGAACCGCACTGCGGGTACATTCCTGGTTAAGGACATTGCTCAGTTGAAGAGCGGAATCGTTGTTCATCATAATTTCACCTAAGCGCTAACTGTACAAATGGCCTGTTGTGTTTCACAACAGGCCGTCCTGCACCCGTTAACTGCCCGGACAATTAGTGTTGTTTCAGTTTATCTTTATGTTTATTGAGCTGTCGTGCAAGCTTATCAATCAAGCCGTCGATAGCAGCGTACATGTCTTGCCCTTCCGCACTGGCATGCAGTTCACCCCCGTTAACATGCAGGGTGGCATCCGAGATATGAGTCACTTTCTCCACTTTCAACACAATATAGACCTGATTGATCCTTTCGAAATACTGCTCGAGTTTTGCAAACTTCGCGTTCACAAAGTCGCGTAAAGCCTCAGTAATTTCGACGTTTTGTCCAGTGATGTTGAGCTGCATAGTGTCTTCCTTATCGGTTGTGTCAGACCAGCTGTTTACGCTGGTTGGACGGCGGAATGGATAAAGACTCTCGATACTTCGCAACAGTACGACGTGCCACCATAATACCCTGATCGGACAGCATGGTGGTTAACTTACTGTCGCTTAGTGGCTTCGCGGGGTTCTCCGCGGCGATCAACTTCTTCACCAGGGCACGAATGGCCGTTGACGACGCTTCGCCGCCGCCCTCGGTATTCACATGGCTGGAGAAGAAATACTTAAGCTCAAAAATACCGCGTGGACTGTGCAGATACTTCTGCGTGGTGACACGGGAAATGGTTGATTCATGCATTTCGACGGCCTGGGCGATATCCGCCAGTACCATCGGTTTCATATACTCTTCGCCCTGCTCAAAGAACGCCTGTTGCTGTTCGACAATACAGCGGCTGACGCGTAGCAGCGTATCATTTCGGCTCTCCAGACTTTTGATCAACCATCGCGCTTCCTGAAGATTGCTACGAATATATTGATTGTCGGAGTCGTTACGCGCGCTGGTGCACATGGAGGCATACTGCTGGTTGATTTGCAGGCGAGGGATGCTGTCTGAATTCAGTTCAACGACCCAGCGGTCATTGTGTTTTCTGACCAGCACGTCCGGGATCACGTACTCGGGCTCGCTGGTCTGGATCGACTGTCCCGGGCGCGGATCGAGCGACTGGATCAGATTCACCGCTTCTTTCAGCACCTCTTCCTTCAGGCGCGTGACGCGCATCAGGGAGCGGAAATCGTGGTTGGCCAGCAGATCCAGATGATCGCTGATGATTAAGCGCGCTTCGTCGATCCATGGCGTCTCTTTGCTGAACTGAGAAAGCTGGATCAGCAGGCAGTCACGCAGATCTTTTGCGGCCACGCCTACCGGATCGAAACGCTGGATGCGCTTCAGAACGGCTTCGATCTCCTCAAGCTCAATCTCTTCGTCGCCCATGCTTTCCAGAATATCGTCCAGCGTGACGGTCAAATAGCCGGTGTCGTCAACGGCATCGACAATTGAGGTGGCAATCGCGCGGTCGGTATCGGAGAAGGGGGTGAGTTCCACCTGCCACATCAGGTAATCCTGCAGCGACTGGGTGGTTTCTCCCTGATAGACCGGTAGCTCATCATCCTGGTAGTCTGCACGCGTACCGGAAGGGGTTCCGGCGGTGTAGATTTCATCCCAGCTGGCATCCAGCGGTAGCTCGTCGGGCATCTCTTTTTGTTCGAGTGCATCCGCGGTGTCGAGCGCTTCTGTATCCTGAGATTGCTGGGTATCTACCTCGTCATGAAGATCGGTTTGTTCCAGCAGGGGGTTGCTGTCCAGCGCCTGCTGGAGCTCCTGCTGAAGTTCTAACGTGGACAGTTGCAACAGGCGAATTGCCTGCTGTAGCTGCGGCGTCATCGCCAGTTGTTGGCTGAGCCTTAATTGCAAACCTTGCTTCATGTTCAGAGCATTTTTCTCCGGTTCGGCGTTACGTTACCTCTACCCTATCAGAGTCTGAAGTCTTCCCCAAGATAGACGCGCTTAACATGATCGTCTTCGAGGATCTGCTGCGGCGTACCGTGGGCGATCAGATTGCCCTGGCTCACAATATACGCGCGTTCACACACGGCCAGCGTTTCACGGACGTTGTGGTCGGTGATCAGTACGCCAAGCCCGCTGTCGCGCAGGTGTTCAATGATACGTTTAATGTCGATAACCGAGATCGGGTCAACGCCCGCAAACGGTTCATCCAGAAGGATAAATTTCGGGTTTGCGGCCAGCGCACGCGCAATCTCAACGCGGCGGCGTTCACCCCCGGAGAGTGCCTGACCGAGGCTGTCACGCAGATGCTCAATGTGGAACTCTTCCATCAGCTCGTTGGCACGATCCTGACGCTGTTCGCTGGTCAGGTCGTTGCGAATTTGCAGGACCGCCATCAGGTTATCGTAAACGCTAAGACGACGGAAAATGGAGGCTTCCTGCGGCAGATAGCCGATCCCGCGACGCGCGCGCGCGTGCAGCGGCAGAAGACTGATGTCTTCATCGTCAATGATAATGTTGCCAGCATCGCGCGGCACAATGCCAACGACCATGTAGAAGGTGGTGGTTTTACCCGCACCGTTAGGGCCAAGCAGCCCTACAATTTCGCCGGAGTTGACGGTCAGACTGACATCTTCTACGACACGGCGGCCCTTATAGGCCTTCGCGAGATTTTTTGCAGTTAATGTTGCCATAACGAATTAGTTACTCTTCTTCTGTGCCGGGGCCTGGCCTTTGCCTTTGTCCTGCAGCTGCGACGGAACCAGTACGGTCGTGACGCGTTTGCCTTTCTCGCTGGAGGCCTGCATTTTTTGCTCTTTCACCAGATAGGTGATCTGGTCGCCGGTAATGTTGCTGTCCAGCTGTTCCAGATACGCATTTCCGGTCAGGATGACCAGGTCCTTCGCCAGCTCGTAGTGCATATGCGAGGCGTGACCTTTCACCGGCTTGCCGTTGTCCTGCATCTGGTAGAAGGTTGCCGGGTTGCCATAACCATCAATGATCTCTTTGCCCTGCTCGCCACCCGGACGGGTCACGACCACCTTGTCGGCGTTAATTTTGATGGTGCCCTGAGTCATGACGACGTTACCCGTGAAGGTGACGACGTTGCCCTGCATATCGAGAGACTGGGTATCGGACTCGATATGGATCGGTTGGTCGGTATCGCCCGTTACAGCAAGCGCGGGGAGACTGGTCGCCAGCATCGCGCTGGCGATAATTACTTTAAGGCTGAGTTTGTTTGTTTTGAATTTCATAGGAGGTTCTAACCTTTTCAATCAGCTCGGCGTTTTTGCTGCGTAAGTTCCCGCGCATTCTCAAACCGCTGGAATTAAATGTTGTGCCATACAGTGTGACCAGATCCTGCGAGGTCACGTCCTGGGTTACCAGGTTAATCTGGGCATTATCCGTCGTAATTTTTCGCAGTTGCGAGTCAGCGGTCAGGGCGTTGACTTCAACGTGGCCATACAGATAAAGCATACGGTCATTTGTCAGTTTTGCCCGATCTGACTTGATTGACCACGTCGGGACTTTGTCCTTATCAAAGGTGGTCATGACAGGCTGGGTAAACCACGAAATACCGTCATCTGAAAAATATTCAACATGCTGGGCAATCAGGCGATAGTTCAGCGCGCCTTCCGGGCTGTAGACCACGGTGTCGCTGTGATCGCTTTTATAGGTTGGATCGTTATTGTTGACCACTTGCGTTTGCGTATCGTCGCGATCGGCAAGGTTCACGCCAATCAAGACCAGTGCGACAAGCGACAACAAAATGATAATCCAACGTCTGGTTTTACTCATATCGATTGCCCTTTGGCCTCATCAAGCTTGCCCTGCGCCAGCAAAAGCAGATCGCAGACTTCACGTACGGCACCACGGCCCCCGTTGATGTGGGTAACGTAGTCAGCGCGCGGGATCAGCAGCGGATGCGCATCGGCAACGGCGATGCTCAGCCCAACTTCAGCCATCACGGGCCAGTCAATCAGATCGTCCCCGACGTAGGCCACGTTTTCCGGTGCGATAGCCAGTTTACCCAGTAAATCCTTAAACGCCGCCATCTTATCGGATTGACCCTGATACAGATGGGTAATTCCTAAGGTTTCACAGCGGTCTTCTACCAGTTTAGCTTTTCGCCCGGTGATGATAGCCACCTCAATACCCGAGGTGAGCGCACAGCGGATACCGTAGCCGTCGCGAACGTTAAACGCCTTCAACTCTTCACCATTATTGCCCATGTAAATCAGGCCATCGGAGAGTACCCCATCCACATCCAGGATGAGCAGACGAATGTTTTCCGCCTTTGCCATCATCTGGGTACTGACCGGACCATAACAGGTTGCAAGGGATGCACCCGCATTACTCATTGTCTTATCCTTCATTACACTACGCCTGCGCGCAGCAGATCATGCATATGTACCACACCCAGCAACTGGTCGCCATCGGCAACCATAACGGAGGTGATATGGCGGGACTGCATCAGGTTCAGCACATCCACGGCCAGCGTACCCGGACGCACGCGGATACCGCCCGGCGTCATCACGTCGGCAATGCCGAGCGTGCGGACATCTACACCCATGTCGAACACGCGACGCAGGTCGCCATCGGTGAAGATCCCCTGAATTTTCATCAGATCGTCGCACACGACCGTCATACCCAGATTCTTGCGGGTGATTTCCAGCAGCGCATCACGCAGGGAGGCTTCTTTACTGACGTGAGGGATCTCATCCCCGGTGTGCATAATATCGTTTACCCGAAGCAGCAGCTTGCGCCCCAGCGCACCGCCCGGGTGGGAAAGCGCAAAATCTTCCGGCGTAAAACCGCGGGCTTCGAGCAGCGCGACGGCAAGCGCATCGCCCATGACCAGCGCGGCGGTGGTGCTGGACGTCGGCGCCAGGCCGAGCGGGCAGGCCTCCTTGGGCACTTTCACGCACAGGTGAATATCAGCCGCGCGCGCCATGCTGCTTTCCGGACGGCTGGTCATGCAAATAAGCGGCACCTGCAGGCGCTTCAGTACCGGGATCAGCGCCAGGATCTCATTGGACTCACCGGAGTTGGACAGCGCGATGACGATATCCTGCGGCGTGACCATACCCAGGTCGCCGTGCGCGGCTTCCCCCGGGTGTACAAAGAAGGAAGAGGTTCCGGTGCTGGCAAATGTTGCCGCCATTTTGCGTCCAATGTGGCCGGACTTGCCCATCCCCATCACCACGACTTTGCCGGCACAGTAGAACATCTTCTCACATGCCAGACTAAAATCCTGATTAATGTACTGATCTAACTGCGCCAGACCTTCACGTTCAATCTCCAGAACCTCTTTGCCTGCTTTCTGAAAGTCAAAACCCGGCTGCAATTCTATTTGCGACATAATGCGTTTCCGTTTACCCAGAGAGAAGAGGCGAGAGCCAGTACAGCATCGCCATCCATACGATAAATCCACCCGTCAGCAGCGCGCCTGCGCCTTTGCCGATCTGTCGTTGCCGCCGCCAGCAGAGCAGGGCAAATATCACGCTGACCAATAACATCACGCCGTAGTCGCGTGAGAACGCCAGGGGATTAAAGGGCCCTGGCGTAATCAGGGCCGGCAGACCCATCACAATGGCGATATTAAAAATGTTAGAACCGATGATATTACCAATGGCAATGTCATCCTCACCTTTACGCGCCCCCGCAATGGCCGTGGCGAGCTCCGGCAGGCTGGTACCGATGGCAATCACCGTCAGGCCGATGGTCAGTTCACTGATGGCGAAATAGTTCGCCAGCACCGTCGCGTTATCCACGACCATGCGCGTGGCCATCGGCATGATGATCAGCGCAACGCCAAGCCAGAGCAGGGCAACTGGCAGCGTGCCTTCTCGCGGAAGTTCGGCGACCTGCTCACGCGTGAGGCTATCCTGGCCCTGCTTCTCAGCCAGACGGGCGATTTTAACACTATACAGCAGCCAAATAACGGCCAGCGCCAGCAAGAAAATGCCGTCGCTGTAGCTCAGTACACCATCGTAAAAAACGCAGCCTGCCAGCAGGCTTACGATTAACATTAGCGGCAATTCACGGCGCAGAACATCAGAATGCACGCGAAATGGATGGAGCAGGGCGGCCAGGCCTAAAATCAAGAGTATATTGACGATGTTAGAGCCAATCGCGGTACCGACTGCCAGGTCTAACTGACCATGCAGCGATGCCGAGACAGAGACGATGATTTCAGGAAGTGACGTTCCAACACTGACCACGGTCATCCCGATGACGACAGGCGGTACGCCCGTCAGGCGACACAGGATAGATGCAGCAAACACTAAACGGTCAGCACTGTAGACCACCAATAGTAAACCAATTATTAACAGTGCTGTTGCTAAAAGCATCAAAAGTCCTTTCTTCAGGTATACTCGTCGGTCCATCGCGCGCGAATGGCTGGACTGCATACAGTCTGAGGCGTAACGAATTCCTAATTTTGACTTTATGCGCCGGAAAAGTAAAACAAATGCCAGCTTTCGCTAACCTCAACGGCTATTATTCTGTAAAAATGCGGAATTGAGGGCTGATTCAGGCGGCATGCCTTAACGTGAGCAGGGTAATAAAGGAACCATAAATGAGCCAAACGATGGCGAATTTAGTCGATGTTCGCGGTGTGAGTTTTTCTCGCGCCAACAGATTGATATTTGATGATATTTCGTTGACCGTACCGCGTGGCAAGATCACTGCCATCATGGGGCCGTCCGGGATCGGTAAAACGACCCTGCTGCGCCTTATTGGTGGGCAGATCCCACCCGATCGCGGTGAAATCCTCTTTGATGGCGAAAACATCCCGGAGATGTCACGCTCGCGCCTGTATACTGTTCGCAAACGCATGAGCATGCTCTTTCAATCTGGAGCCTTGTTCACCGACATGAATGTCTTTGATAACGTGGCCTATCCGCTGCGCGAGCATACCAGCCTGCCGCCGGAACTGCTGAAAAGCACGGTGATGATGAAGCTCGAAGCCGTCGGTTTGCGGGGCGCCGCGAAGCTGATGCCTTCTGAGCTGTCCGGAGGGATGGCGCGCCGTGCCGCGCTGGCGCGAGCCATTGCATTAGAACCTGATTTAATCATGTTCGACGAACCATTTGTTGGACAGGATCCCATCACGATGGGCGTGCTGGTGAAGCTCATCTCTGAACTGAACAGCGCGCTTGGCGTCACCTGCATTGTGGTATCTCACGATGTACCGGAAGTATTGAGCATTGCCGATTACGCCTATATTGTGGCGGACAAAAAGATCGTCGCACACGGTAGCGCCCAGGCGCTGCAGGAAAATTGCGATCCGCGCGTGCGGCAGTTCCTCGACGGTATTGCCGATGGCCCTGTGCCGTTCCGCTACCCGGCGGGCGACTATCGTGACGATTTACTGGGAATAGGGAGTTAAGCCACTCATGCTGTTAAATGCGTTGGCCGCTCTCGGACACCGTGGCATAAAAACCATCAGGACGTTCGGGCGTGCCGGATTGATGTTATTCAACGCGCTGGTCGGCAAGCCGGAATTCCGTAAGCACGCACCGCTATTGGTGCGGCAGCTTTATAATGTCGCCGTGCTGTCGATGCTCATCATCATTGTTTCCGGTCTGTTTATCGGTATGGTGCTTGGGCTACAAGGCTATCTTGTGCTGACAACCTACAGTGCGGAAACCAGCCTCGGGATGCTGGTGGCGCTCTCGCTGCTGCGTGAACTGGGGCCGGTTGTAGCGGCGCTGCTGTTCGCCGGGCGTGCGGGGTCGGCATTAACGGCTGAAATTGGCCTGATGCGTGCGACCGAGCAGCTCTCCAGCATGGAGATGATGGCGGTCGATCCGCTGCGTCGCGTGATCTCACCGCGTTTCTGGGCTGGGGTGATCTCTTTACCGTTACTGACTATTCTGTTTGTCGCCGTGGGTATCTGGGGCGGTTCGCTGGTTGGCGTGCACTGGAAAGGCATTGATGCCGGTTTCTTCTGGTCCGCGATGCAGGACGCCATTGACTTGCGAATGGATCTGGTTAACTGCCTGATTAAAAGCGTGGTATTTGCCATTACGGTCACCTGGATTGCATTGTTCAATGGTTACGATGCCATCCCGACGTCGGCGGGCATTAGCCGTGCAACTACACGTACAGTCGTACATTCGTCGCTGGCCGTACTGGGTCTGGATTTTGTGCTCACCGCACTGATGTTTGGGAATTGAGTTCATGCAAACGAGAAAAAATGAAATTTGGGTCGGTGTATTCCTGCTGCTGGCGCTGCTGGCCGCGCTGTTTATCTGCCTGAGAGCGGCGGATATCACGTCTGTGCGCACCGAGCCGACGTATCGCATCTATGCCACCTTCGATAACATCGGCGGGCTGAAGGCGCGCTCACCGGTCCGTATCGGCGGCGTGGTGATCGGACGCGTATCTGACATTACGCTTGATGAGAAAACCTATCTGCCGCGCGTCGCGATGGATATCGAAGAGCGTTACAACCATATCCCGGACACCAGCTCCCTTTCTATCCGTACTTCCGGCCTGCTGGGCGAACAATATCTGGCGCTTAACGTCGGCTTTGAAGACCCCGAGCTGGGAACGACTATCCTTAAAGACGGTAGCGTCATTCAGGATACGAAATCCGCGATGGTGCTGGAGGATATGATTGGTCAGTTCCTTTACAGCAGTAAAGGGGATGAGAAAAAATCCGACGCTGCCCCAGCGCAGAGCGAAGATCATACCGACGTCGCACCGACGCCAGGTGCTGCGAATTAATATCAGGAGAAGTCATTCATGTTTAAACGACTGTTAATGGTTGCCATGCTGGTCATCGCCCCTCTTACCGCCGCTCACGCTGCGGATCAGAGTAACCCGTACAAACTGATGGACGAAGCGGCGAAGAAGACATTCGACCGTCTTAAAAACGAACAGCCTAAAATTCGTGCTAATCCTGATTATCTGCGTGACGTCGTTGACCAGGAGCTGCTGCCGTACGTGCAGATTAAATATGCGGGTGCGCTGGTGCTGGGACGTTATTACAAAGACGCGACCCCTGCGCAGCGTGATGCTTACTTTGCCGCGTTCCGTGAATACCTGAAACAGGCTTATGGCCAGGCGCTGGCGATGTACCACGGCCAGACCTATCAGATTGCGCCTGAGCAGCCGCTGGGCGATGCGACCATTGTCCCTATTCGTGTGACGATCATCGATCCTAACGGTCGTCCGCCGGTTCGTCTGGATTTCCAGTGGCGTAAAAACAGCCAGACCGGTCACTGGCAGGCGTATGACATGATTGCCGAAGGGGTAAGCATGATCACCACCAAACAGAACGAATGGAGCGACCTGCTGCGCACCAAAGGCATTGATGGCCTGACCGCACAGCTGCAGTCTATCTCTCGTCAGAAAATTAGCCTGGATGAGAAGAAGTAATGTCACAGCAACTCAGCTGGTCGCGTGAAGGCGAGACATTAAAGCTGTCCGGTGAGCTGGATCAGGATCTGCTGAACCCACTGTGGGACAAACGCCATGAAGCGATGCAGGGCGTGACGCTTATCGACTTAACCGACGTCACGCGGGTGGATACGGCGGGTGTTGCGCTGCTTGCCCATCTGGTTGCGGTAGGGAAAAAGCAGGGGACTAGCGTTACGCTTCACGGCGCGAGCGATAATGTCGTGACCCTTGCGCAGCTCTACAATCTCCCTCAGGACGTACTGCCTCGTTAATATTTTCAGTGCGTTACTTCCGAAAGCCCTGACAGTTTCATCGTCGGGGCTTTTTGCTTGTTTAAGACAACGCCACTTTGCTCTAAGATGTTGGGCTTGTTTTCACTATCAGATGATTAAGAGCCCATGGAAAATCATGAAATCCAGACAGTGCTGATGAATGCACTCTCCCTTCAGGAAGCCCACGTCTCTGGCGATGGCAGTCACTTCCAGGTTATTGCTGTGGGTGAGATGTTCGACGGTATGAGCCGTGTGAAGAAACAGCAGGCTGTGTACGCGCCGCTGATGGAATATATTGCGGATAACCGCATCCACGCCCTGTCGATTAAAGCGTTCACCCCACAAGAGTGGGCACGCGATCGCAAACTAAACGGTTTTTGAGCTGAGGGCGACAGGCCCGCAGCACGGTTGAATTTATAAGAGAGCACACAATGGATAAATTTCGTGTACAGGGGCCAACGCGTCTCCAGGGCGAAGTCACAATTTCTGGCGCGAAAAACGCCGCGCTGCCAATCCTCTTTGCTGCGCTGCTCGCGGAAGAGCCGGTAGAAATTCAGAACGTACCGAAGCTGAAAGATATCGACACCACCATGAAGTTGCTCACCCAGTTGGGCACGAAAGTCGAGCGTAACGGTTCCGTCTGGATCGACGCCAGCAAGGTGAATAACTTCTCAGCCCCTTACGATCTGGTGAAAACCATGCGCGCATCCATCTGGGCGCTTGGCCCGCTGGTGGCGCGTTTTGGTCAGGGTCAGGTCTCTCTGCCGGGCGGCTGCGCTATCGGTGCGCGTCCGGTTGACCTGCACATCTTTGGTCTGGAGAAACTGGGCGCAGAGATCAAGCTGGAAGAAGGTTACGTTAAAGCGTCCGTCAATGGTCGTCTGAAAGGCGCGCACATTGTCATGGACAAAGTGAGCGTGGGCGCAACGGTCACCATTATGTCTGCGGCGACGCTGGCAGAAGGGACCACTATCATCGAAAACGCCGCGCGCGAACCGGAAATTGTGGATACCGCCAACTTCCTCGTGGCGCTGGGCGCGAAGATCTCCGGTCAGGGGACCGACCGTATCACCATCGAAGGCGTTGAGCGTCTGGGCGGTGGTGTCTATCGCGTACTGCCGGACCGTATCGAAACCGGTACCTTCCTCGTCGCTGCAGCGATTTCTGGCGGTAAGATTGTGTGTCGCAACGCGCAGCCAGATACCCTGGATGCGGTGCTGGCGAAACTGCGCGATGCGGGTGCGGATATCGAAATCGGTGAAGACTGGATCAGCCTTGATATGCACGGCCAGCGTCCAAAAGCGGTTAATGTGCGTACGGCACCGCATCCGGCGTTCCCAACGGACATGCAGGCGCAGTTCACCCTGTTGAACCTGGTCGCCGAAGGTACTGGCTTCATCACAGAAACCATCTTTGAGAACCGTTTTATGCACGTACCGGAGCTGATCCGTATGGGTGCGCATGCTGAGATCGAAAGCAATACCGTGATTTGCCATGGCGTTGAGAAACTGTCTGGTGCTCAGGTGATGGCAACCGATCTGCGTGCATCCGCAAGCCTGGTGCTGGCGGGTTGTATCGCGGAAGGCACAACGATCGTGGATCGTATTTATCACATCGATCGTGGCTATGAGCGTATCGAAGATAAACTGCGCGCGCTGGGTGCCAATATCGAGCGTGTGAAGGGCGAGTAATCGTTCCGGCAGCCCCCTGCCAGCAATGACCGGGGGGTTGCTGTTCCTGTCAAAAACGCATTACTCCTGCGGTTCTCTTTTTGCCTTTCTCTGGCGAATCATGCGCGATCTGTCGATAAATTCATGGGTGATGGGATCGTGGTAGCGCGAAGGCCAAATCACCCACGGATGCGTATCCAGCGCCGTCGCGATGATTAATTCTCCCTTGGGCCAGGGGCGGGTGAGGGCGTTTGCCAGAGTTGAAGAACTCAGTCCATGGCGGCGGGACTCTGCTGCCAGTGAAGTGCCTCTTTTGCGCAGCGCGGCAATAATATCAGCCGTGTGCCAGTCGATAAATTTCGTATCCATAACGCCGTCCTTAAGTTCGGATTCACCTACGCCGTTTCTTCTGAAACGACGGGGTTACTATACCCATTTCAAACTCTTGTTCTAAAAAGTTCGCGTTACTTGAAGGGATATTCAGAATAAGACATGGCTTTATTCATGCGGTCTCTAAACCGATGAATTTACAGGAATACGGAATTTACAGGAGTTAATTGGAATCTCCCCGCCATGACTGCGGGGAGAGACAAAGAGGATTAACGGTCGCGCTGAACGGCGATGTGGGCAAGACCAATCAGCGCCTCGCGCCACGGGCTGTCGGGAATGACCTGGAGAGCTTCGATGGCTTTGTCGGCTTCTTCTTCCGCACGCTGACGCGTCCATTCCAGCGATCCGCAGATAGCCATGGTTTCCAGCACGGGTTCCAGAAGATGACGGCCATTTCCCTGCTCGATCGCTTCACGGATCATTTTAGCCTGCTCGGCCGTTCCGTTGCGCATAGCATGGAGCAGCGGCAGGGTCGGTTTGCCTTCGTTCAGGTCGTCGCCCACGTTTTTGCCGAGCGTCTCGCCATCCGCACTGTAGTCCAGCAAATCGTCAATCAGCTGGAATGCCGTACCCAGATAGCGGCCATAGTCCTGCAGGCCTTTTTCCTGCGCTTCGGTACAGTCAGCCAGAATGCCGGAACACTGGGCAGCCGCTTCAAACAGGCGCGCGGTTTTGCTGTAGATCACCCGCATGTAGTTTTCTTCGGTGATGTCAGGGTCGTTGACGTTCATCAGCTGCAGCACTTCGCCTTCAGCAATGACGTTTACGGCTTCGGACATCACCTCCAGCACTTTCAGGGAGCCCAGACTGGTCATCATCTGGAAGGCGCGGGTATAGATAAAATCCCCCACCAGTACGCTGGCTGCGTTCCCGAAAGCGGCGTTTGCCGTGGCTTTGCCACGACGCATATCCGATTCATCCACCACATCGTCATGCAGAAGCGTCGCCGTGTGAATAAATTCGATGAGCGCTGCGATAGTGATGTGAGCATTTCCCTGATAACCAACGGCTCTGGCAGCCAGAATGGCGATCATCGGACGAATGCGTTTACCGCCGCCGCTGACGATGTAATAGCCCAACTGATTGATCAGCTGAACGTCAGAGTTGAGTTGCTCCAGGATTGCTGCATTCACACCCGCCATATCTTGCGCGGTTAACTCGTTGATTTTTTCTAAATTCATCGCAAAAGCCGGGCTTTTTATCCTGTTGTTCCCATTTTCAATGGGGTAACGAAGGGTTTCGGTTTATCAATAGTAGTGCTGATTGTACTGAAAAAACGGCACAGATAAACGTTACCGTACGTGTTGTGTTTTTTTTCTTCATGTATTGACGGTAGCACTTGTCAAAGGCTCGCGTTTTGCGTAATATTCGCGCCCTATTGTGAATATTTATAGCGCACTCTGAATCATACGAGGACGTGCGCGGAAGCGGAGTTTATATGTACGCGGTTTTCCAAAGTGGTGGTAAACAACACCGAGTAAGCGAAGGTCAGACCGTTCGCCTGGAAAAGCTGGACATCGCAACTGGCGAATCTGTTGAGTTCGCAGAAGTTCTGATGATCGCAAACGGTGAAGAAGTCAAAATCGGCGTTCCTTTCGTTGATGGCGGCGTTATCAAAGCTGAAGTTGTTGCACACGGTCGTGGCGAGAAAGTTAAAATCGTTAAGTTTCGTCGTCGTAAGCACTACCGTAAGCAGCAGGGCCACCGTCAGTGGTTCACTGATGTGAAAATTACTGGCATCAGCGCCTAAGACCTGAGGAGAGATTTAAATGGCACATAAAAAGGCTGGCGGCTCCACACGTAACGGTCGCGATTCAGAAGCTAAACGTCTTGGCGTTAAGCGTTTCGGTGGCGAATCCGTTCTGGCGGGTAGCATCATCGTTCGTCAACGTGGTACCAAATTCCACGCTGGCAACAACGTAGGTTGCGGTCGTGACCACACTCTGTTTGCTAAAGCAGACGGTAAAGTGAAATTTGAAGTTAAAGGCCCGAACAACCGTAAATACATCAGCATCGTTGCTGAGTAAGGTTTTCTCGGTCCGGTAACGGATTAAAGCCCCGCAACCTGTTGCGGGGCTTTTTACATTGGAAACCCGGTAATTTTTTCTGTAGGGAAAACGGGCATGAAGCAGCAGGCCGGCATGGGCATTCTTTTGGCACTCACCACCGCAATGTGCTGGGGTGCGTTGCCAATTGCAATGAAGCAGGTACTGGAAGTGATGGAGCCGCCTACGGTGGTCTTTTATCGCTTTCTGATGGCAAGCATCGGCCTCGGAGCCATTCTGGCTATCAAAGGTAAGCTTCCATCCTTGCGGCTCTTCCGTAAACCGCGCTGGCTGGTATTGCTGGCTATCGCGACGGGTGGTCTGTTCGGTAACTTCATCCTGTTCAGCTCTTCCCTGCAATATCTCAGCCCCACGGCGTCGCAGGTGATAGGTCAGCTTTCACCGGTGGGCATGATGGTCGCCAGCGTCTTTATCCTCAAGGAGAAGATGCGCGGTACGCAGATTATCGGGGCGAGCATGCTGTTATGCGGTCTGGTGATGTTCTTTAACACCAGTCTGATAGAGATTTTTACCCGCCTGACGGATTACACATGGGGTGTCATTTTCGGTGTGGGGGCAGCAACGGTCTGGGTGAGCTATGGCGTCGCGCAAAAGGTGTTATTGCGTCGACTTGCCTCACAGCAGATCCTCTTTTTGCTGTACACTTTGTGTACAATAGCATTGCTGCCATTAGCAAAGCCGGGCGTGATTACCCAGCTTAGCGACTGGCAACTAGCGTGCCTCATTTTTTGCGGGCTGAACACGCTGGTCGGTTATGGCGCGCTGGCAGAAGCAATGGCGCGCTGGCAGGCAGCGCAGGTGAGCGCGTTAATTACGCTTACTCCGCTGTTTACGCTGTTATTTTCAGATTTGTTATCAATGGCCTGGCCCGATGTCTTCGTCAGACCGATGCTCAACCTGTTGGGTTATCTCGGTGCGTTTGTCGTGGTTGCGGGCGCGATGTATTCCGCCATTGGTCATCGTCTTTGGGGACGTTGGCGCAAAAATGAAGCGGTTGTAGTAGTCCCCCGCTCAGGCGAATGAGTTACGGAGAGTAAAATGAAGTTTGTTGATGAAGCGACGATCCTGGTCGTGGCTGGTGATGGCGGCAATGGTTGCGTGAGCTTCCGCCGTGAAAAGTATATCCCACGTGGCGGTCCTGATGGCGGCGACGGCGGGGATGGTGGTGACGTGTGGCTGGAGGCGGATGAAAACCTCAACACGCTGATCGACTACCGTTTCGAAAAATCTTTCCGTGCCGAGCGCGGCCAGAACGGCCAGAGCCGTGACTGTACCGGTAAACGTGGTAAAGACGTCAACATCAAGGTTCCGGTCGGTACGCGTGTGATTGACCAGGGCACCGGTGAAACCATGGGTGATATGACCAAACACGGTCAGCGCCTGCTGGTTGCTAAAGGTGGCTGGCACGGTCTCGGTAACAGCCGTTTTAAATCATCGGTTAACCGTGCTCCGCGTCAGAAAACCATGGGGACACCGGGCGATACGCGCGAGCTGCAGCTGGAACTGATGCTGCTGGCTGACGTCGGTATGCTGGGTATGCCTAACGCCGGTAAATCGACGTTTATCCGTGCTGTATCAGCCGCGAAGCCAAAAGTGGCGGATTATCCGTTTACGACGCTGGTGCCAAGCCTGGGCGTTGTTCGTATGGACCACGAAAAGAGCTTTGTTGTCGCTGATATCCCGGGTTTGATCGAGGGCGCAGCAGAAGGCGCAGGACTGGGTATTCGCTTCCTGAAACACCTTGAGCGCTGCCGCGTATTGCTGCACATCGTTGATATCAATCCAATCGATGAGTCCGATCCGGTCGAAAACGCCCGTATCATCATCGGTGAACTTGAAAAATACAGCGAAAAACTCGCAGGTAAGCCACGTTGGCTGGTCTTCAACAAGATCGACCTGATGGACAAAGCCGAAGCGGAAGCAAAAGCGAAAGCGATTGCTGAAGCGATGGGTTGGGAAGATAAATACTACCTGATCTCTGCGGCAAGCCAGGTTGGCGTGAAAGATCTGTGCTGGGATGTGATGACCTTTATCATCGAGAACCCAATCGTTCAGGCGGAAGAAGCGAAACAGCCTGAAAAAGTCGAATTCATGTGGGATGACTACCACCGCCAGCAGCTTGAAGAGCTGGAAGCTGAAGAAGATGATGAAGACTGGGACGATGACTGGGATGAAGACGACGAAGAAGGCGTCGAGTTCATCTACAAGCACTAATATCTGCTCAAAGCCCCCATTATGGGGGCTTTTTTTTATTCCAGCGTTGCGGGTAGCCAGCAGCTGGCGATCAAACCACCTTCAGCGCCATTCTCAAGCGTCAACCTGCCGTGGTGGAGCTGGACGATGCGCTGCACGATACTCAGGCCCAGACCGCTGCCTCCGTAGCGCTGGTCAAGACGGCGGAATGGCTCGGTAATTGACTGTCGGTGTGCTTCATCAATCCCTGGACCCTGATCGATAACCCCGATCTGCGTCCCCCCATCGACCTCGGTTAAAGTCACCGTAATCGTTGTCCCTGTCGGGCTGTAGCGCCCGGCATTCTCCAGCAGGTTGCGCAGCATCAGGCGCAAGAGCACGGCGTCTCCCTGAACCGTGAGCGCGCTTTTAGCAGGCCAAATCACCGTATGCTCTTTGGCTTCATGCCCCAGGCCGAGAGGTTCAATGATATTTTCCGTCCAGCTCACGGTTTCGTAGTGGCCGCTCGCCATTGCCTGTCCGGCGCGGGCCAGCATCAGCAGCTGTTCGACGGTATGCATGAGCTGATCGATACGGCTAATTAACGTCGCGGCCTGTGGCGCGCCTGACTGCGCCATGAGCTCCAGATGGAGCCGGATACCGGCAAGGGGCGTTCGAAGTTCGTGTGCGGCGTCAGCGGTGAAGAGGCGCTCCTGCTGAATGGTATTGTCCAGCCGGGCGAGCAGCTGGTTCAGGGAGGTTGTCACCGCGCCGATTTCTTCCATGTCGGAATACATGGGAAGCGGAGTTAAGTTATCCGCCGAGCGGTTAGCCAGGCTGTCACGCAGTTTATTCAGCGGTCGGGTTATCCAGGTAACCGCCCAGAATGAGAAAAACAACGTAAAGCCTACCATCACGAGCGAAGGGACCAGCAGTGAGGCAATTGCTTCGCGGATCTCTTTCTCGACATGGTTATTACGAGCTTTCGCCGACAGCGTTTCATTAACGAGAAAACCGATCTGCTCACGGCTTTCATGCCACAGCCAGATGACGCTTATCAGCTGAAAAAATAACAGAATGACCGCCAGCAGCACCATCAAACGCCGACGCATGCTGTTCATTTCTGGCTCTCCAGGCGATAGCCAACGCCACGGACGGTTTTGATTCTGTCCTTGCCGAGCTTGCGACGCAGGTTGTGAATGTGCACTTCAAGGGTATTGGATCCTGGATCGTCCTGCCAGGAGTAGATATCCTGCTGGAGCGTTTCTCTGTGCACCGTTTGCCCGCTGCGCATGATCAGACGCGTAAGCAAGGCAAACTCTTTTGGCGTCACCTCTACCGCCTGATCCTGGCGCAGTACCTGCTGGGTTTGCAGATTCAGCGTAATATCGCCGTCGGTCAGTAAGTTATCACTATGGCCCTGATAGCGGCGAATCAACGCTCGCACCCGTGCCTGCAGCTCCGCGAGCGCAAAAGGCTTCACCAGGTAATCATCTGCGCCTGCATCGAGGCCAGTGATACGATCCTCAATGGCATCGCGTGCCGTCAGGATCAATACCGGGTTGGCGATGCCGCGGCGTCGCCACTGGCTGAGCAGCGTGGCGCCGTCTTTATCAGGCAGGCCCAAATCGAGGATCACCAGACTGTATTCGCCGCTCTGAATCAGGGAGTCCGCCTCCGCTGCGGTGCCGGCACAGTCGAGGGCATACCCTTCATTGGCTAGTCCCAGCGCCAGCCCTTCCTGCAATAACAGATCGTCTTCAACTATGAGTAGTTTCATCGCTAGTTATTCTGGTAGATGTCCTTGTAAAGCCTGCTTTCGAAGCGAACAAGCGGAATACGACGATTGCGCTGGTCGGTCGGTTCGACGGCATAGCCGGAAAGATACTGCACGAATGCCATGCGTTGTCCGCTGGCGGTAGTGATGAAGCCTGCAAGGTTGTAAACCCCCTGCAGTGAGCCTGTTTTCGCGGATACTTTGCCATCCACACCGGCAGCGTGAAGCCCGGCGCGGTACTGCAGTGAACCGTCATGCCCGGCCAGCGGTAGCATTGAAATAAAGTTTAGCTCAGTGTCATGCTGTGCAATGTACTGAAGCACCTGCATCATTGTGGCCGGGGAGATCAAATTATGACGCGATAATCCGGAGCCATCGACGGCGATAGTATTACCCAGCTCGATCCCGGCCTGCTGGCGCAGGATCTGACGAACGGCGTCTGAACCCGCACGCCAGGTGCCCGGCACGCCGAAACGCGCGTGACCAATCATGCGAAATACGGTGTCGGCAATCATGTTGTCAGACTTTTTCAGCATGATTCGCAGTAAATCGTGCAGCGGCGGAGACTGTTTGCTGGCGATGACCGTGCCGGGCTGGTTAACCTGCGTCTGGCGAAGCAGCGTGCCGGAGTAGGTGATTCCCGCCTGCTTCAGTTCATCTTTCAGAATGGCGCCCGCATAGCTTGCCCCGTCCTGTATTGCAAAGGCCAGCGGCAGCGGATCGGCGCGCTGCGTCAGGCAGCCGGTAAGCGTGAAGCGGTTAAGATCGCCAGGCACCACGTCCAGCTCACAATATTGCGCATCCGGGGAGCCTTTCGCCAGCGTGCGGACCTGGCTAAACATCGTGACCGGGTAGTAGGACGCTATGCGGATAAACGCTAAATCATCTGGCTTCGGCGCGCTGTAAAGCGAAACCGAGAAGCAGTTACGGTCGACAATCGCGGCGGCGGGCGGGGCGCTAAAGCACTGGGTCATGTCGTTCCACGGCCAGCCAGGGGCTTTATCGTGGCTGGCAAAGATCGACGTGTCGATCAGCACATTGCCATCAATTTTTTGCACGCCAGATTTTTTCAGTACCGCAACCATATTGCGGATATCCTGACGCTTAAAGGTCGGATCGCCGCCAAAACGGGCGATAAGATCGCCTTTCAGTTCGCCACCCTCGACGTTACCTTTGGTTTCAAGGGTGGTCGTAAAACGGAAGTCAGGCCCGAGCTGGAGCAGGGCGGCAAGGGCAGTGATCACCTTTTGGGTACTGGCAGGCAGGGCCATCTGTTGACTGTGATAGTCAATCTCGGGAGCCTGTGCGCCAACCTTCTGCACCATCAGGGCAAGGTTCGCGCCTGCGGGGAGCTGATTAATGTACTCATCAACATTCGCGGCCTGGGCGGTGAACGTTATACTGGTAGTCAATCCGATGATAAATCTGGAAAATCGCATAATCTCGCGCTAACAACCCGAAAACAAACCGTCATACTACGGTGCATAGCACTGCAAAGTAAACGATGACCCATAGTGAACTTCGCGGTAAAATGCGTATCAAATTGAAAAATTGCTGCTGACCTGGGGCGTTGCTCCCGGGTCGGTTTTCTTTTTGCTTCTTGCCCGCTTAGGGGGGCAGGAGCAGGGAACACTGCTCCCAACAGGAATGTTTAAGAGGTATAACAAATGCAAGCTATTCCGATGACCTTACGTGGTGCCGAAAAACTGCGCGAAGAGCTGGATTTTCTGAAATCCGTGCGTCGCCCTGAAATCATCGCCGCTATCGCGGATGCGCGCGAGCATGGCGACCTGAAAGAGAACGCTGAATACCACGCCGCGCGTGAGCAGCAGGGCTTCTGTGAAGGGCGTATTAAAGATATCGAAGCAAAACTGTCCAATGCGCAGGTTATCGATATCACCAAAATGCCTAACAATGGGCGTGTGATCTTTGGTTCTACCGTGACCGTGCTGAACCTCGACAACGACGAAGAGCAGACCTATCGCATCGTGGGTGATGATGAAGCAGACTTCAAACAGAACCTGATTTCAGTGAACTCCCCGATTGCTCGCGGCCTGATTGGCAAAGAGCAGGACGATGTTGTCACCATCCGCACCCCTGGTGGTGAAGTGGAATACGAAATTATTAAGGTTGAATACCTGTAATTCGCTTCTCTACTAAGATGTTGATACATTGTAAAGAAAAGAAAAAGGCCGCATAGCGGCCTTTTATCAACTCAAGGAGCATGGCATTTTGCTCGCCTGCTGACAGAAATCCCTCGTTTCACACAGAAAATGTGTTTGATTCAGGATATCCTTAGCGTGGCAGCGAGATTTTGCGCTCTTTAGATGGGCGATAGAGCACCAGCGTTTTACCGATGACCTGTACATTACAGGCGCCGGTTTCGCGCACGATGGCTTCCACGATCAGGTTTTTAGTGTCTCTGTCTTCAGAGGCGATTTTCACCTTGATCAGCTCGTGGTGTTCCAGCGCTTGTTCAATCTCGGCAAGCACCCCTTCGGTCAAACCATTGTTGCCAAGCATGACTACAGGCTTGAGCGGATGTGCCAGACCTTTAAGGTGCTGTTTTTGTTTAGTACTCAGATTCATCGTATATTTTTGCTTACGTTGGGATTGAAAACGGTTCATTCTACCGCCATCTCCCTAATATCGCCAAATAGCAGCGTAGAAATTTACGCCAAAGGTAAGCAACGATGAACCCGGACGGAAAAGTTAAATGACAGGTAAAAAGCGTTCTGCCAGTTCCAGCCGCTGGCTTCAGGAACACTTTAGCGATAAATATGTTCTGCAGGCGCAGAAAAAGGGGTTGCGTTCCCGCGCCTGGTTTAAACTTGATGAAATACAGCAAAGTGACAAACTTTTTAAGCCGGGGATGACGGTTGTCGACCTCGGTGCTGCCCCTGGCGGATGGTCCCAGTATGCGGTCACGCAGATCGGCGGAGCGGGTCGAATCATCGCATGCGATCTTTTACCAATGGATCCCATCGTCGGTGTCGACTTCCTTCAGGGCGATTTTCGTGATGAATTAGTGCTGAAAGCGTTACTTGAACGTGTGGGTGACAGTAAGGTTCAGGTTGTCATGTCTGATATGGCACCAAATATGTGTGGAACACCGGCGGTGGATATCCCCCGCGGCATGTATCTGGTGGAGCTAGCGTTAGAAATGTGTCGTGATGTTCTGGCGCCTGGTGGTAGTTTTGTTGTGAAGGTGTTTCAGGGCGAAGGTTTCGAGGAGTATCTTAAGGAAATTCGCTCCCTGTTTGCGAAGGTTAAAGTTCGTAAGCCGGACTCTTCCCGGGCGCGTTCCCGAGAAGTGTATATTGTAGCGACCGGGCGAAAATGATAACCGGTAGATTTCAGGCGAAAGTTTGAATGAAACTGGATATAGAGTATCCTGACGCTGTTTTTAACACAGTTGTAATGTGAGGTTAATCCCTTGAGTGACATGGCGAAAAACCTAATTCTCTGGCTGGTCATTGCCGTCGTGCTGATGTCAGTATTCCAGAGCTTTGGGCCCAGCGAGTCGAATGGCCGCAAGGTGGATTATTCTACCTTCCTGCAGGAGGTCAATCAGGACCAGGTTCGCGAAGCGCGTATCAACGGACGTGAGATCAACGTTACCAAGAAAGATAGTAACCGTTACACGACTTACATCCCGGTGAACGATCCTAAGCTGCTTGATAACCTTCTGACCAAAAACGTCAAGGTAGTTGGCGAGCCGCCAGAAGAACCAAGCCTGCTGGCTTCTATCTTCATTTCCTGGTTCCCGATGCTGCTTCTTATCGGCGTCTGGATCTTCTTTATGCGCCAGATGCAGGGCGGCGGTGGCAAAGGTGCCATGTCGTTCGGTAAGAGCAAGGCGCGTATGCTGACGGAAGACCAGATCAAGACCACGTTTGCTGATGTCGCCGGTTGTGACGAAGCGAAAGAAGAGGTGGGTGAACTGGTTGAGTATCTGCGTGAACCGAGCCGTTTCCAGAAGCTGGGCGGTAAGATCCCGAAAGGCGTGCTGATGGTTGGCCCTCCGGGTACCGGTAAAACCCTGCTGGCGAAAGCCATCGCGGGTGAAGCGAAGGTGCCGTTCTTTACTATTTCAGGTTCTGACTTCGTTGAAATGTTCGTGGGTGTCGGTGCATCTCGTGTGCGTGACATGTTCGAGCAGGCCAAAAAGGCAGCTCCGTGCATTATCTTCATCGATGAAATCGACGCCGTAGGCCGCCAGCGTGGCGCAGGTCTGGGCGGTGGTCACGATGAACGTGAACAGACGCTGAACCAGATGCTGGTTGAGATGGACGGCTTCGAAGGTAACGAAGGTATCATCGTTATCGCGGCGACTAACCGTCCGGACGTGCTTGACCCTGCGCTGCTGCGTCCAGGCCGTTTCGACCGTCAGGTTGTTGTGGGTCTGCCGGACGTTCGCGGTCGTGAACAGATTCTGAAAGTTCACATGCGTCGCGTACCGCTGGCGCCAGATATCGACGCGGCAATCATTGCGCGCGGTACCCCGGGCTTCTCCGGTGCGGACCTGGCTAACCTGGTCAACGAAGCCGCTCTGTTTGCCGCTCGCGGTAACAAGCGCGTCGTATCGATGGTGGAGTTTGAGAAAGCGAAAGACAAAATCATGATGGGTGCGGAACGTCGCTCCATGGTGATGACGGAAGCGCAGAAAGAGTCCACGGCATACCACGAAGCGGGTCACGCGATTATCGGTCGCCTCGTGCCGGAACACGATCCGGTGCATAAAGTGACGATTATTCCGCGCGGTCGTGCGCTGGGGGTGACTTTCTTCCTGCCTGAGGGCGACGCGATCAGCGCCAGCCGTCAGAAACTGGAAAGCCAGATTTCTACCCTGTACGGTGGTCGCCTGGCAGAAGAGATTATCTACGGTGTGGAACATGTTTCTACCGGTGCGTCCAACGACATCAAAGTCGCGACAAACCTGGCGCGTAACATGGTGACGCAGTGGGGCTTCTCCGACAAACTCGGTCCGCTGCTATATGCAGAGGAAGAGGGTGAAGTATTCCTGGGCCGTTCTGTGGCTAAAGCGAAACATATGTCCGATGAGACGGCTCGTATCATCGACCAGGAAGTAAAATCTCTGGTAGAGCGTAACTATGCACGTGCTCGCCAGATCCTGAACGACAATATGGACATCCTGCATTCGATGAAAGATGCGCTCATGAAATATGAGACCATCGATGCACCGCAGATTGACGACCTGATGGCGCGCCGTGAAGTGCGTCCGCCAGCAGGCTGGGAAGACCCAGGCGCTTCCAATAATTCTGACAATAATGGCACCCCGCGTGCGCCGCGTCCGGTTGATGAACCGCGTACGCCAAACCCGGGCAACACCATGTCAGAACAGTTGGGCGATAAGTAAGTCACTGCTGTTGACGCGTTTGTCTGTACCTCAAACCCTGGAGCTTGCTCCGGGGTTTTTCATTTCTGTTTAACGATATAGATATCAGGGATTTCGCCATGAAATTATTCGCTCAGGACTCGCATCTCGATCTTTCACATCCCCATGTGATGGGGATCCTGAATGTTACCCCTGACTCCTTCTCTGACGGCGGCACGCACAACACGCTTATCGAGGCGGTTAAGCACGCGAATTTAATGATTAATGCGGGTGCCACCATCATTGACGTTGGCGGCGAATCGACGCGTCCCGGTGCGGCGGACGTGTCTGTGGAAGAAGAGCTGGCGCGCGTGGTGCCGGTGGTTGAAGCGATTGCCCAGCGGTTTGAAGTGTGGATCTCCGTTGATACCTCCAAACCGGAAGTGATTCGCGAAGTGGCGAGAGTGGGCGCTCACATTATTAATGACATTCGCTCACTGACTGAGCCTGGCGCACTTGAAGCCGCGGCAGAGACGGGGTTACCGGTATGCCTGATGCATATGCAGGGCCAGCCGAAAACCATGCAGGAAGCACCGAAGTATGACGATGTCTTTGCCGACGTGAATCGCTTCTTTATTGAGCATATCGCGCGCTGTGAACGTGCAGGTATCCCAAAAGAGAAATTGCTGCTCGACCCGGGGTTCGGTTTCGGTAAAAATCTCTCACACAATTATGCGTTGCTTGCGCGCCTGTCGGAATTCCATCACTTTGATCTGCCGCTGCTGGTGGGTATGTCGAGAAAGTCGATGATTGGGCAGTTGCTGAACGTGGGGCCGAGCGAGCGCCTGAGCGGCAGCCTGGCCTGCGCGGTGATTGCGGCAATGCAGGGTGCGCACATAATTCGTGTCCATGACGTCAAAGAAACAGTAGAAGCCATGCGTGTGGTGGAAGCCACACTGGCAGCGAAGGAAAACAAACGCTATGAGTAATCGTAAATATTTTGGTACCGATGGTATCCGCGGGCGTGTAGGCGATGCTCCCATCACCCCTGATTTTGTCCTGAAGCTCGGCTGGGCTGCCGGTAAAGTGCTGGCGCGTCATGGTTCCCGTAAGATCATTATCGGTAAAGATACCCGTATTTCGGGCTATATGCTGGAATCTGCGCTGGAAGCGGGTCTGGCGGCGGCCGGATTGTCCGCCTCCTTTACGGGCCCAATGCCAACGCCTGCAGTCGCGTATCTGACGCGCACCTTCCGTGCGGAAGCGGGGATTGTTATATCGGCTTCTCACAACCCGTTCTACGACAACGGGATTAAATTCTTCTCCATTGACGGCACCAAGCTCCCGGATGACGTGGAAGAGGCTATTGAAGCCGAAATGGAAAAAGAGATCACCTGTGTTGATTCCGCAGAGCTGGGTAAAGCCAACCGTATCGTTGATGCGGCGGGTCGTTATATCGAATTCTGTAAAGGCACCTTCCCGAATGAGCTGAGCCTCGCTCACCTCAAAATTGTGGTGGACTGTGCAAACGGCGCGACCTATCACATCGCCCCGAATGTCTTCCGCGAGCTGGGTGCGAAAGTGATCACCATTGGCTGCGAGCCGGATGGTCTGAACATTAACGAGCAGGTAGGGGCAACTGACGTTCGTGCCCTGCAGGCGCGTGTTCTGGCAGAGAAAGCCGATCTGGGTATTGCCCTGGACGGCGACGGTGACCGCGTGATCATGGTCGACCACGAAGGTAACAAGGTCGACGGCGATCAGATCCTCTACATCATTGCACGTGAAGGTCTGCGTCAGGGCCAGCTGCGCGGTGGTGCGGTGGGTACGCTGATGAGTAACATGGGGCTGGAACTGGCACTGAAACAGCTCGGTATTCCGTTTGTCCGCGCGAAAGTGGGTGACCGCTATGTGCTGGAAAAACTGCAGGAGAAGGGCTGGCGTATTGGTGCTGAGAACTCGGGTCACGTGATCCTGCTCGACAAAACCACCACCGGTGACGGTATCGTGGCCGCGCTGCAGGTGGTTGCCGCGATGGCGCGCAACCATATGAGCCTGCACGATCTGTGCAGCGGGATGAAAATGTTCCCACAGATCCTGGTAAACGTGCGTTTCACTGCCGGTAAAGGCGATCCGCTGGAAAATGAGAACGTCAAAGCGGTGATGGCTGACGTTGAAGCAGCCCTGGGCAATCGTGGACGCGTGCTGCTGCGTAAGTCCGGTACCGAACCGCTGATCCGCGTGATGGTGGAAGGTGAAGACGAAGCGCAGGTAACCGAATTTGCACATCGTATTGCGGATGCGGTAAAAGCTGCATAAAACTGACGGTAAGCGTTCTGAGAGGCGGCTTTTGCCGCCTTTTTTCTTTTAGTATGTCCTCAATTATTACCCTAAATTATCCAGATAACATCCCTCTTGATTCACAGTCATGAATATATTTATGTATAACTAATTTTCTGGATGAATATTATATATTTAATGATTTGTTTCGCTGTCTAAAATTATCGAAACGTATTTTTCTTTGCCATTTTAGTGTGTTATAAAAAATTATAAGACTAGCTAAACTTAACATGGAGTGGAGTTAAATGCGGATGGGTAATAAATTATATGAAGGAAGTATTGCACCGAAAGAACGTATAAATATTAAGTATGTTCCAGCAACAGGTGATGAACAAGCTGAAGTCGAACTACCTCTTAATATTCTCGTTGTCGGCGATTTCAACGGTGGGAACGAAGATTCTGCCATTGAAGAAAGAGAGGCGATCTCAATTAATAAGCACAATTTTGACTCGGTCATGGAGACGGCAGGTTTACATCTGGATTTTTCAGTGGCAAACAGATTGCAGGATGGTACTGAGGAAGCACTACCGATTAGCTTAAACTTCAATGCGCTAAAAGAATTCTCTCCAGACAACATCGCCCGTCAAGTCCCTGAACTGAAAAAACTACTCGAGTTGAGGGAGGCTTTGGTCGCATTAAAAGGTCCATTGGGTAATATTCCTTCTTTCCGGGCAAGTTTACAGAAGTTATTAACAGATGGCGAAATGCGTGCACAACTTCTCAAAGAACTTGATATCGCTCTTGAAGAAGATAATTCGACAAAAGAGTAATTTCCTCAGAGAATTAATAAGGTGCGCGTATGACAGTTCAAAGTGTTATTCATGATAGTGAATTAAAAAACGAATCATCCTCTTTACTTGATCACATAATGTCTCAGGCAAGACTTCAACCTGAGGATGAGGGGTATGATATTGCTAAGCAGGGGATATCGGTATTTATAGCGAATTTACTGGAGTCAGGGCAGGAAGATGTTCCAGTAAATAAACTGCTTGTCGATCGAATGATCGTGGAACTCGATAAAAAAATGAGTGCCCAGATGGATGCGATTCTGCATTCTGATGAGTTCCAGAATATGGAATCCTCCTGGCGGTCGTTAAAACTGCTGGTAGACAGAACGGATTTCAGAGAAAACATCAAAATCACGATCCTGCATGCCACAAAAGAAGAGCTATTAGACGATTTTGAATATTCACCTGAGATAGTGCAATCCGGATTCTATAAACATATCTACGCGAGTGGCTATGGTCAGTTTGGCGGAGAGCCGGTGGGTGCTGTTATTGGCAATTACGCATTTACACCCTCAGCCCCGGATATGAAGCTTCTGCAGTATGTAAGTTCCGTCGGCGCTATGGCCCATGCGCCATTCATCTCCTCAGTATCTCCAGCCTTCTTTGGCCTCAAAAGCTTTACCGAGCTCCCCGCCATTAAGGAATTAAAGGCTGTTTTCGAAGGTCCGGCATACGTCAAGTGGCGTGCATTGCGAGAGTCAGAAGATTCACGCTATTTAGGACTCACGGCACCGCGTTTCTTGTTACGTCTTCCTTACGACAGTCAGGATAATCCGGTTAAATCTTTTGATTATCATGAGACCATACAGGGTGAACATGATAATTACCTGTGGGGAAACACGGCCTATCTCATGGCCTGTAACCTGACGGATAGCTTCGCACGTTATCGCTGGTGCCCGAACATCATTGGACCTCAAAGCGGTGGTGCCGTGCATGACTTACCCGTTCATAAGTTTGAATCTCTTGGGCAACTCCAGGCCAAGATCCCAACCGAGGTTCTGATAACCGACCGTCGTGAGTTTGAACTCGCTGAGGAGGGATTCATCACGCTTACGATGCGTAAAGGAAGCGACAACGCAGCTTTTTTCTCGGCAAACTCAGTACAGAAATGCAAGGCATTCCCTAATACACGCGAAGGCAAGATTGCTGAAACTAATTACCGCCTTGGCACTCAACTTCCTTATATGTTCATCATTAACCGCCTGGCTCACTATGTAAAAGTACTCCAGCGAGAACAGCTTGGCGCATGGAAAGAGCGACAGGATCTGGAGAGAGAACTAAACCGATGGATCAGGCAGTACGTTGCTGACCAGGAAAATCCGCCAGCAGAAGTGCGTAGCCGTCGTCCTTTACGCGCCGCTCAGATAACGGTTTCTGATGTTGAAGGCGATCCAGGCTGGTACCAGGTATCCATGGCGGTACGGCCACACTTTAAATACATGGGCGCGAGTTTCGAGCTCTCTCTCGTTGGTCGTCTGGATAAGGAATAAGGGATGTCAGCGCTTACTGCATGGCGAAGAAGTCGTTCTGCCAGTCTTTTTGAGCGCATTGAAGAGAGCAAAACCACCAGGTCTTCGGATGACACTAACGACCTGGTGGACTCTTTGAAACGCAATCTTCAGGCGATTCTCAACACCCGTTCCGGTAACGCGCAGAGTTGTCCCGAATTAGGCATTATCGATTTCAACGATGCAACTGGGAGTTCTGTTGAGGTTTATTCTGCTATATGTAGGGCAATTAAACGATGCATAGAGGATTACGAACCGAGAATAAGCAGGGCAGAAATCATCGCACAACCTAATGAAGCCGATCCTTTAACACTTTATTTTTTGGTGAGGTCTTATGTTTCGTTCGAGGAGCACGAGAGCATTATCAATTTCAATTTGCGTATTGATGGAAATCACAAATATAAACTGGAATGAATATACATAATATTTATGAAACTAGATGAGTTTTTCAGAGATGAATTGTCGTGGTTGCGAAGGCAGGGTGCTGATTTCTCCAGAGCATGGCCTCAGCTTACGCGTTTCCTCGCGGAAAAAAGTGCCGATCCTGACGTTGAACGACTTCTGGAAGGTTTTGCGTTTTTGTCTGGCACATTGCGCGCGAAAATTGAGGATGATTTTCCGGAGCTCACCCATGGTTTGCTAAATATTTTATGGCCAAATTATTTACGGCCCGTTCCATCATTTACCATTATCGAATGCCAACCGAAGGTGGGCTCTATTACCGAGGCTTGCCAGGTCAAAAAAGGCATTAAGCTAGGTTCAAAGGCAATAAAAGGAACTTCGTGTACGTTCTCTACCTGCAGGGACATCGGGATATTACCCGTAGAATTGACCCATCTGACGATGGTAAATACTAACGAGAATGGATGCCTGTCGCTTTCACTTAAGCCCTTCACCGCGATGCCCCTCGATAAGATTGGCCTGGAAAATCTTAGGTTATTTCTCGGCTGCGACTATTACGTCGCTACGCAGCTGTATCTATACATGCTAAACCATCTTAAAAAAGTGACGATTAAGCTGAATGGGGCAGAATTTGCGCTACCAAATGCCAGCGTTAGCCCTGTGGGCTTTTCTGAACACGATGCTTTATTGCCGTACCCTAAAAATGTCTACTCCGGGTACCGTATTTTGCAGGAGTTTTTCTGTTTTCCTGAAGGATTTCTGTTCGTTGACATTAATGGCTTTGACTCGCTTCCGCAGACGATACCGGTTAACGATATTGAGTTATGTTTTCATTATGACAAACCTTTTTCTTCAGATTGTCGTATTACACCTTCATCTATTAAGTTGAATTGTGTGCCTGCGGCGAATTTGTTTGAACATCATGCGGAGCCCATTCAACTTGACGGGAAGCGAATCCACTATCCTCTCAAGGCAAGCCATATGCTACCCGAGCATTATGAAGTGTTTTCTGTCGAGAAGGTCGAAGGATGGAAAAGTGAACACGCAGGAAAGAATGGGGAACGTACCAAGGGCGAGCTAAGAACGTATCATGCCTTTGAAACGTTCAAACACGAGGTCGAGTTTGAAAAAAAGAGGACGATGAGTTATTTCAAAGTGAGCGTTTGCAACTCACTCAAACTTAAGGGCTATGAGCATAACATTTCATTTCTGCGTAGTGATGAGAACATCCTGACGAGCAGTGATGAAATTGTCGCGGTGAAAATGCTCTGTACAAACAGGAATTTGCCCGCCGAGCTAAGTAGCGGTGAGATCTGTCTCCCTTTGGGAGATTCACCACCCTGGCTTGCTTATAGCAATATATCGTTACCTTCGCAGACATTGCGCCCTTTGATTGATGAGAAACTACACTGGACTTTGATCTCCAGCATGGCGTTAAACTACCATTCTTTATTAGACAAAGATGCGTTGTTACAAATTATTCGAAATTATGATTTCCCCGCAATGAACGATCAACATGCGGCAAAAATTGCGCAAAAGAGATTTGATGGAGTGGAAAAAATTGATACGAAACCTGTCGACAGATTGATTCGAGGCATGCCGGTCAGAGGGATTCATTCAACATTATTTGCAAGACAGAGCGCTTTTCTTAGCGAAGGTGAATTTTACTTATTTGGCTGTATTCTGGCCCGTTTTTTATCACTTTTTTCTACTATCAACTCCTTTCATGAACTGTCATTAATAGATACTGAAAATAACTCAGCCTATCATTGGCCATTGCAACAAGGTAGTCATTCATTGATATAATGAATAATAACTTAAAAGATTATAATTTTTACCAGCTTGTAGAGTTGCTCTATCGTATCGAAGGGCAGGATATCGAAAAGCTTGATAATCAGTTACCCAAAAATGAGCGGGTCCGGTATTCCGCCAGTGCGTCATTAGGATTTCCTTCTGGTGATATTATATCCGTCAGTAAGCATGATTATGGTTATGATCTGGAGGTGTCATTCCTCGGATTGCATGGGGCTCAGTCGCCACTGCCAGGATATTACCTGGAGAATCTTGCCTGGCAGTATATGCATCAGGAAGATGGACCCGGACAGTTTTTGAATTTTTTCAATCATCGTTTTTTGATGCTTTTGCATCGAGGATGGCGGAAATATCGTTACCATGTTCGGTATCGCCCTGGCGGTGTCGATAGATTTTCTCAATGTATGTTTTCCCTGATAGGTCTGGGAAGTGAAGCTCTACGCCATTCGGTCGCGATAAATCACAGTAAAATGTTAGCCTATGCTGGCCTGCTTTCTGCTCCAGGCCGCTCTCCTCAGGTTGTTGAGGGATTGATTTCCCACTGTTTTGATTTGGATGACGTTAAGATTTTATGCTGGCAATATCGCCGCGTTGCTATTGCAAAGCAGCAGCAAAATCGGCTTGGCCAGGCAAATATGTCGATTGGGAACGATTTTGTCGTTGGAGAATACACGCCAGACATCAGTAGTAAATATATATTAAAAATAAATAATTTAAGCTATTCCACCTTTTTGCGTTTTCTTCCAAATGGCGATCTGTTCGCACCGCTAACAAAAGTGATGTCTTTTATCATGAGAGAACAGTTTGCGTGGGATTTAGAGTTGAATTTAGCACACAACCAGTCTGAAAAGACGAGTCTCGGTCGTGGAAAAGGGTGTCTACTCGGATGGACAACTTTTCTTGATCCTTTGCCAAAAAATTTAAAAGTCACTCTCTGTGTTCAGGAATAATTTATATGAATGATTCAATGGAACTGATTCTAAATATTGTTGATTTAAACAGTATCGGCAGAAAAATCGATCGTTCTCATCGTTTTAATAAAGAAGGCGGAACGATTGGAAGCCAGGATGCGGGAGAAGCCCTGCACTGGCATGTGCAAGATAGCCGTCAGGCGATTCAAACTATTCACGCCAGAATTCTCTGGCAAGATGGCCAATTCTGTCTTGAAGATGTGAGTGGACAAACCTTTATCAACGAAGCTGAGCACAGCATTGGCGCGAAAAATATGGTGGCATTGTCCTCTGGAGACCAGATCAAAATGGGGAGCATCGCATTCACTACCCAAATAATCGCTGGCACAGAAAAAATGGATATTGCGGACTATCAGCGTACCCAGAGTCTTATAGCTATGTCGAGCCCCAGCGATGTGAACCAAATAATTGAAGAGCCCTCCGGGTCAAGTGCTCCTTCCGCTTTACCGAAATCGATGGTTTACAGTCATCACCCTTACGATCCGGGCACACTGGGTATGGGAGGCTCGCTTTCATCTCCGGAAATGATGCCTTCAGGAAATAATAATCTTGAAACCGGGGCTACTTTTACGCGGTCAGAGCCCATGTTGGATGAAGAATTTATTGATATCCCCACGCCAGCGACGTCTCTTTATGGTGAGCGTCACGAATCTCAGCCCTTTGAAAGTGTAGCCATCACGCCATTGATGCGGGGAATGGGACATTTTTTGAACCTTTCTGATAGCCAGCAGGCAAATGGCTTTTTAGAAGAGGCTGGACGTACGCTAGAGTCCGCGATTAAAGGCATACTGCTTCTTGAGCAGGATCGTATTCGAGTGAATAAGCAACTCCAGCCCGTAGAAGATAACCCGCTACGGCTTGGCTTAGATTACGTCGGCACGGTGGACGCACTTTTCGGTGACCAAAAAAGCCAGGTTCATTTGTCACCTTCAGCCGCGGTAACGGAATGCCTCTCTTTTTTACGGTTGCATGCGTATGCGTCCCGTCAGGCAGTAGGTGAAGCGCTCGCATGTGTGATTGACACCTTCTCCCCTGACGTCCTTATGGCGCGCTTTCAGCGTTATCGACGCGATCACCTGGTTGATATAAACGATCCGGCTTGGATCTGGGAAATGTATAACCACTATTTTGAAGAGCTCAAATCGACAAGGCAGCAGGGAGTCGACCGCCTGTTCCAGGAGGTTTTCGAACAAGTCTACGATAAAGCGCTGCGTGACTTACGCGATGAGGATAAGGCATGAGGCGGCTGCGAATGTTGATGACAGTTCAACTGCTCATTCTTTTTTCAGTGCTGCTCTCAGGGTGTAAAAATCCTCTCTGGCCTGCAGATGAAACGACGACTGTCTCGAAGCTTCCCTCACAGGTTGGGCTCACATTGTTGGCCGACAGTGACATCAACCCCAATGAGAGTCTGGCTGCTTCGCCCGCCTCTTTTCAGGTTATCTGGATGTCAGATGATTCCAAACTTTTAGCCACAGATATCGATCAGCTCACTACAAAAAAGCTGGAGGATGTCCTTGGCAAAAACTACCTGAACCACCAGGACTTCACCCTTATACCGGGGCAATATAAATATCTTCCCCCCGTTGAGCTGGATAAAGAAACACGATTCATAGGCGTTGCCGTTTATTTCAGTCAACCTAATGCGACGCAGTGGAAAAAAGTGATAAAAGTTTCACCGGTCGGCCATCGTTATCAAATTTTAATTCAGCTGCATAAGAATAGCGTAGATATTCTCAAGGAGAGCGAAGACTGATGTTAACCCGCAATCGAATTATCTGGGGGGAGGGGTTATTCATTAAGCCTCAACATTTTCAGCAGCAGCAGAGGCATAACGATTATTTGCTCTATACTTCGCTTTCAGCTTTAACTGAGCATTTTTACGGTGTATCTGAGCTTAAAATCAACGAAGATCACTTAAGCTTTGGCCGAGTTACACTTGTCTCGGCGTCAGGGATCATGCCCGACGGGACCTTCTTTAGCCTCCCTTATGAAGATGTTCTGCCTCTTCCATTACAGGTCTCAGAGGCTAACCTGGTTGGACAGGTTGTTTATCTCGCGGTACCTCTGGCGAGCGATCATATTCTTGAGATAAATACTTCTCAGGAGCATAACGGAAGCCGAACGCGCTATCAGGCGTGCCTTGAATCCGTTCGCGATCTGTATTCTCAGAGTGCAGAAATAGCGGCAGTGAATGTCGCTAAAGTTAACCTGCGGCTAATGCTGGAAAGTGAAGACAGAAGCACCTTTGCATCGATCCCTGTCGCGCGAATTGCGGATAAAAGACCTGATGGTAGTTTGCTGCTGGATCCGCATTTTATTCCAACCTGTTTGACCATTAATACCGTGACGCATTTGAAAAACTTTTTGTCTGAAGTCACCGGTCTGGTGGGGGAGCGGGCAAAAAACCTGGCTGACAGGATTGGATCTCCAGGCCAGCAAGGCGTCGCTGACGTGGCCGAATTCATGTTGCTGCAGCTCTTAAATCGTATGCGACCCGTCCTTGAGCATTTAAATAGCCGGGCCGTTTTGCACCCCGAACACCTTTTCACTTTGTTATCGGGATTTTGCGGCGAATTAATGACATTTACCGATATTAGCCGGTTGCCCAGGAGCATTCCGCACTATTTCCATGATGATTTACAGCGTAGTTTCCGCCCGCTTATGCTGGCACTCAGGCAGGCGCTGAGTACTGTTCTTTCACCTCGGGCACAATCTCTGCAATTACTTGAGCAGCGCTTTGGGGTATTTGTTGCTGCGGTGGCGCAAGAAGAATTACTCAGTGATGCCGATTTTGTACTCGCAGTAAGAGCAAACATGCCGCTTGATATTTTGAGTAAGCAGTTCATTCAGCAAAGCAAAATCGCAACGCCTGAAGCGATTATGAAACTGGTCAGCACGCATACGCAGGGGATTCCTCTTCGCCCGCTGGCAACCTCGCCTCGTCAATTGCCATACCATAATGGCTATATCTACTTCTCTTTAGATCGTCAAAGCCCTTACTGGCCCAGAGTGGGTACCCATACCGGGTTTGCTTTTCACATCGGCGGGAAGTTCCCGGAGCTGGATATGCAATTCTGGGCTATCAGGAGATAAATTCAAATGCATGCTTCACACACGACGTTTATTCAAGAGCCTGGCTTCAGGTACCCCCCAGTTTCCGGGGAGGTAGATGACTTTTCTGGCATGATTAACCATCCCAATCCGTTAATCAGAGAGTCGTCTCCTTTGCTGGGTTTTACTGTCCGGGTTAAAACATTGCTTGAGCCGCCTGATGATAAAAATCTTATCGATTTGGTTGAGCAGGATATTCGCCATATATTACGGCGCCTTGAAGCGGAGCGCTATGAACCGGGAGTATTAATATCCTGGAGTTATTTCTTCTGTACGTTTATTGATGAAATGGTTATGGCTCGCCCATGGGGAATCGAATGCTGGGCGCAACACACTTTGCTCGTGCGTTTTCACAGTGAAACCTGGGGCGGAGAAAAATGCTATCAACTTATAAACCGACTATTGCTCGAACCCTCACGCTACCATGACCTGCTGGAGTTTATTCATCTTTGTTTGTGCCTGGGCTTTCAGGGGCGCTACCGAATGACGGTGCAATACCAGGAAGAACGGGAACGCATTCTGCGGCTCATTCATCAGAAGTTACAAAGCGTCAGTGCACAGCAACCAGCAGAGCGTAACGTTCTTCTTGGCAATACGATCATTCACTTAGGCTCAACGGAACGAGAGAAGAAATATGGGCTAAGAGGATTGCTCTCGGTAAAGAAAATTGCCTGGCTGATGACTTTTATCGCGCTGGGGGGCTTTTTACTTTTCCATTGGCAGTTACATATTCAGACAGAAAATATCATAGACAGGCTAGATATTTTACTGCAGTAGGCCAATAAACCATTTTATATAAATATATCTAAGAGATAAAAATGATCAGGATTGAAATAGCCGCTCTTGTAGAGCGGTTGCATCCTCTCGTTCGTCGTGCGCTTGAGCAGGCAGCGGCGGTGAGTGTAAATCAACATGCAACTGAAATTAGCGTAATTCATTTATTAAATGAATTAATTGACACTCCGCTTTGTGATATTCGATTCATTTTCCATGAATATGGAATAGAGGCCGAGCGTGCAAAATCATTACTGCAGGTTAGTCCTCTCGATCGTACTGATTATCCGCAGTCATACCCTTCATTTTCGCCCCTGCTTGTCGAGTGGTTACAGGATAGCTGGTTACTGGCGTCAACGGAATTGAATCAACATGAACTGCGTAGCGGGGCTCTGTTTTTGGTCTTACTGACGCACCGTCATCGGTACCTTCCGGTTGATTTTTGCCGCTTGATCGAAGGAATCAACCGCGAGCAATTGACTGCAAAAATTAACTCCATCACCAGGGACTCGGCTGAAAATTGCACCACGGACGTATCCCCATCCCGAACGATACCAGCTAACCTCGGTGGTGAGGGCTCGCTACTTTCTCGGTTCACTACGGATATCACCGAGGCTGCGCGTGAGAACAGGCTTGACCCCGTTTTATGCCGGGATGAAGAGATAGATCTGATGATCGATATTCTTTGTCGTCGTCGCAAGAATAATCCCATCGTTGTTGGCGAAGCTGGCGTGGGCAAAAGTGCGCTTATTGAAGGGCTGGCGAGTCGTATCGTGGCGAACCAGGTGCCGGACCCGCTCAAAGGAACGGTGTTGCTTTCGTTGGATCTTGGCGCGATGCAAGCGGGAGCCTCAGTGAAAGGCGAATTCGAGAAGCGATTCAAAGGGATTATGCAGGAGATCTTTGACGCGCCAGCGCCAGTTATTTTGTTTATTGATGAAGCGCATACCTTGATAGGTGCGGGCAATACGCAGGGAGGGCTGGACGTTTCAAACTTACTCAAGCCTGCTCTGGCCAGAGGGGAGTTAAAAACGATCGCTGCCACGACCTGGCGGGAGTACAAAAAATACATTGAGAAAGACGCAGCATTAACCCGACGTTTCCAGCTTGTAAAAGTCAACGAACCAGATCTCGTTCAGGCAACAACCATTCTCCGGGGTTTGGTGGCTCGTTATGAACTCGCGCATAACGTTCTTGTTGATGACGAGGCGCTGGTCGCTGCGGTTCAATTAAGTGCTCGTTATCTTTCAGGCCGACAACTCCCTGATAAAGCTATCGATGTTCTTGATACCGCCTGTGCGCGCTGCGCAATTAACCTGACGGTTCCACCCCGAGAGTACACCAGGCTGGAAACCCGGTTGAAAGAGACTGAACAAGAAATTCATCATATTGAACGTGAGCAGCGTATCGGACTAAACGAATACGCGGAACGCTTGGGTGAGCTTTTTTCATTGCGTCAACGCCTACAGTCCGAACGGGAAATGCTCGAAAAGCAGTGGCAAAGCCAGAAGACGCTGGTTTCAGAAATAATCGCCTTGCGCCAGTCTCTTCTTAAAGAGGAGGCATCTTCCGATACCGCGTTGCAACTAGCGGGATGTGAAGAACAGCTGATTGCTTTACAAAAAACGCAAAAATGCCTTTCAGCACATGTCGACAGAGATCTGATTTCGTCAGTCATCGCCGAATGGACAGGCGTACCTCTACAGCAAATCACGCAAAATGAACTGAAGGTCATCACCGAGCTGCCTGACTTTCTTTCTAAAACCATTAAAGGTCAGGACCTTGCGATAGAACATCTTCATCGACATCTATTGACCGCGCGCGCCGATTTAAGGCGAACCGGACGTCCTTTGGGCGCTTTTTTGTTGGTGGGACCGAGCGGTGTTGGCAAAACCGAAACCGTATTACACCTCACTGAACTCCTTTTTGGAGGCCATGCCTGGTTAACGACCATCAATATGTCGGAGTTTCAGGAGAAACATACCGTTTCAAGACTTATTGGCTCTCCTCCGGGCTACGTTGGGTTCGGTGAGGGGGGGATCCTGACCGAGGCTATCCGTAAAAAGCCCTATTCAGTCGTGCTGCTGGATGAAGTCGAAAAAGCGCATCCAGACGTGCTGAATTTATTCTATCAAGCCTTTGATAAAGGGGAGATGGCGGATGGAGAAGGACAACTTATTGATTGTAAGAATATTGCCTTTTTCCTCACATCAAATCTCGGTTACCAGACAATAGTTGAAATGAGTGCTACTCCGCAGCAGATATGGGTACTGGAAAGCATCAAGATGCGTAAAGGTGCTGATGAAGATATCCAGATGTTTGCTCAATAACGGGCTGAAGGTTTTCTGCTTACCAGAGCGGTTCGGTATAGGTTCTCGAAAGGGGAAGAGAAATGAATAGAAAATGGTCAGCGGTAATAGTCTTAAGCGTTGCGATGATGTTGCAAGGGTGTGGTCATATCGCAGAAGGAAAGGATTCTATGACGGAAAATAAACTATCAGTTCAGAAACACTGTTTTGGACGTTATGAAGTTGAACTGCCTGATTACATGTATATGTACAGCGGAAATTATTGGTTTGAAAATTTTAATGTTGAAATAGTAACAGCGATAAGATCTGATAATCCGGGTCTTGAAAAGGATTGGGTAAAATATGTTAAAGATTCTATTGCTCCTGATTTGCGCAAAGGAATGAGTTCTTATGGCAGTAAAATATCTCACCAAGATATGAAAAGTGACCCACGTGTCATTATGGAATATATAGAAACTACAAATGACGTTAGCTCCCTAAGTTCACTTTACTTATTTCGTACCTTTTATTTAAAGGAAATAAAGGAACATAAGGAGTGGCTCGTTATAGACGGAAAAGGAATCCAGCTACAGCGGCCACTATCAGAAGATCAACTCCGCCAGCAGGTCCAGCGTAAGCTGGATGCTGAAATGGATGATATTAATAAAATCACCTACAAACCGTACCCTCACTATGCCCCCGGTTTCTGCCTGGATAACGAATATCACTACTATCCAGGGCGGCTCGAAAAGAACGAGTTCTATCACATGGTCTGGCACTCAAAGCGGGAAGGTTCAAAAACCTTCCTGTCAGTGGATGTGGAAAATTATCAAAAAGGACAGGAATCCAAACTCGAAAGCCGCGTCTCCAAGGGCAAACTCCTGCAGCTTTTCTTCCCGAGCACAACCGTTGACGTGGGCGGTATGAAGGGCGAACTGTACACCAGCCGCGATAAAAGCAACCCGTCAGCCCGGGAGTTTCAGTGGATCCCGAGCCATGTGGAGACCGGAAATCATATGAAGCCGCTGATAAAGATCGCCGGCAGGTTTGACACCCGCGATCTGCCGCCAGAATTGCGGGACAAGGTCAGCGGTGAAGAGCTGGCTATGTGGGTACTGGAAAGCATTAAGATGCGTAAAGGTGCTGACGAAGATATCCAGATGTACGGTCATTAATCACGGTAAAGGCGCCGTTGAAGGCGGCGTCAAAAGGAGAATAAATGGAAAAGTCGTTCTGGCATTTACGTGATGAAGACCGCCTGGTACTTGAGCAGGGAAGGGAGAAAGCCGCTATTTTTAATGCCCTGCGGGATGTGATGAGGCGGGATGATATTCCTGCTCCGCCGTCAGGTCCAGAAGGGCTGTACTGGCTGGAGGAACAGGTGAAGCGTGCAAGCGCGCTTAACGTGCTGACCCGAGAAGGCTTTGCGCGGTTATTAACAATTTCACTGACTGGTGGAGAGCCTTTCTGGCGACAGGAGGAAGTACAAACTCTGTTGAGCAAAGGAGAGGCAGGCTCGGAAAAATGGGCGGTGTTAGAAGAACTGGCCTCACTGAACACGACTCCAGTCGCAGGCGGGCAACCGGTTAAAATCGACGTTACGCAAAATACGCTCTATAGGCTGTGCGAGGCGGGTCTGCCCTTATGGGTTATTGTTGATAACGCCCTTGATGCATCAGTCCTGGGAATGGCCGATGCATTAGAGGTAGCGAATTACTCGCTGTTTCGTGCGGATGAGCAAGCGCTGGCTGTCAAAGGGCCGTGGTTGCTGGCGGCATGGACCAGGCCGAGGCTGGTTCAATACATACTCTCAAGGCCGGAGTATGGTTTTAACGCGCTTTGGCTGGTGGCAGATGTGGAGGATCCCGAGCAGCTGATCCGTCATCTCCAGGGATTACTCTATATAAAGGAAGAGGGTGGGGCATCGAATCGGTTCCGTTTTTATGATCCACGGGTGTTTAACCATTGGCTGCATAACCTGGCCGCTATTCGTCTTGACGATTTTTTTGGCCCGGTGCAAATGTGGATAAGCCCGGATCCGAATCCGCTTATGACGGCGCAGCGTGCATTTCAGTATAAATTGCTAGATGGACATTTGAATTGTTGTGAACTCGCTTTGCAACGCTGTCTAAATGACGAGCAATAATATAGATGTCATAAATTCCTTCTGATGAATTTAAGTAAAAAAGAGCTTTATTATTTTCCACGCTTATATTTGATAAAAAATGGAAAGTTTTTTCCGTGAGGAAGATTCTTTCTTCATGATTTTTTACATTTTATGAATGCATGAGAAATTTATTGCTAACTGACCATGGTACTTTTTTTCCAGAGACGTTGTGCTCTGCGGAATGTTGAGCGATCTCTTAAGGAGTGAAAATAAACAGGATGTTTGTTTTCACAAAGTCGATGGTTATTTTTCAAAGGAAATTGAAATGCCAACTCCATGTTATATCTCAATCCAGGGGAAAACCCAGGGCAACATCACTTCCGGCGCGTTCACGTCTGACTCTGTCGGTAACATCTATGTTCAGGGGCACGAGGATCAGATGCTGGTGCAGGAATTTGAACATGTCGTAACGGTTCCGACTGATCCACAGTCAGGCCAGCCATCAGGTCAGCGCGCGCATAAACCGTTTAGATTCACCGTTGCACTGAACAAAGCGGTTCCTCTTCTTTATAACGCACTGGCTTCAGGGGAGATGCTGCCTAAAGTTGAAATGAAATGGTACCGCACGTCAATTGAAGGGAAGCAGGAACACTTTTTCTCAACCATCCTGGATGACGCGACCATTGTGGATATCGACTGCCAGATGCCGCATTGTCAGGATCTGCAGAAGGCGGAGTTTACGCAATTGGTAAAAGTCTCTCTGGCTTACCGGAAGATTACCTGGGAACACACGGTATCAGGCACGTCCGGTGCTGACGACTGGCGTGCGCCAATCGAAGCGTAATACAAAGCGCGCGCAAGCGCGCTTATTGGCTAAGTGCTTAAAAGTGAGGTAGTTGCAGCTCTATTTTTAAGCTTTTAATGGCTTTTTGCTGTTTTTTTCCGCAGTTGATACAATGCGTCAAAATTGCCCTTGCGAAGGCCATTCGCTTTGGTTAGTATTCACACCCGCTTCAGTGGGAAACAAAAATCCTGCTAATTGGTCGAAGCATTGGTATGCGGCAAATCCGCAAGGAACAGGTTGATTATGTACGAAGCTCTTTTAGTTATTTTCCTTATTGTAGCCATCGCTCTCGTAGCGCTGATTATGCTGCAGCAAGGTAAAGGCGCTGATATGGGAGCCTCCTTCGGAGCAGGCGCTTCCGGTACGCTGTTTGGCTCAAGTGGTTCTGCGAACTTCATGACCCGCACAACGGCGATTCTGGCTACGCTGTTCTTCATCATCAGTCTGGTGCTTGGCAATATCAACAGCAATAAGACCAGCAAAGGAAGCGAGTGGGAAAACCTGAGCGCGCCAGCGAAAACTGAGCAGACTCAGCCAGCTGCACCGGCTAAGCCAACCAGCGATATCCCGCACTAAGTATTCTGTACCGAGGTGGTGGAATTGGTAGACACGCTACCTTGAGGTGGTAGTGCCCTAACGGGCTTGTGGGTTCGAGTCCCATCCTCGGTACCAATATTCCAGAAAAAAGACGTCGAAAGACGTCTTTTTTTTCGTCTGTATATTGTGGTGGCGGCCAAAATGGCGGGTGGCGCTGCGCTTACCCGCCCTACAAATACCATATAAAAAAGGCGCCCTGTGGGCGCCTTTTGCATGCTTTGCTACCGATTACTTCTTATCGCTGTGTTCCAGGTTCTCAACCTGCGGCAGGCCGTTACCGGAACTGGCGGAGAGCAGGCCATTCTCAACATAGTTGAACAGCTTCTCGCGGGTATCGGTGATGTCCAGATTACGCATGGTCAGCTGACCGATACGATCGTCCGGAGAGAAGACTGAATCACCTTTCTCCATGGTCAGACGCTCTGCTTTATAGGTCAGGTTGTCAGACACGGTATTCAGGATGGAGTAGTCGTTACCGCGGCGCAGTTCCAGCGTCACTTCACCGGTGATCGCGCTTGCCACCCAACGCTGCAGCGCATCGCGCAGCATCAGCGCCTGTGGATCGAACCAGCGGCCCTGATACAGCAGTTTACCCAGCTGACGGCCATGAGAGTGGTACTGCTCAATGGTGTCTTCGTTGTGAATGCCGGTCAGCAGACGCTCGTATGCGATGTGCAGCAGCGCCATTCCCGGGGCTTCATAGATGCCGCGGCTTTTCGCTTCGATGATGCGGTTTTCAATCTGATCGCTCATGCCCAGACCGTGACGACCGCCAATACGGTTAGCTTCCAGCATCAGCTCAACATCATTAGAGAAGGTTTTACCGTTCAGCGCAACCGGATGGCCGCGTTCGAAACGCACGGTTACTTCTTCAGCCTGGATTTTGACGTTCTCGTCCCAGAACTTCACGCCCATGATCGGGTTAACGATCTTCACGCTGGAGTTCAGGAATTCCAGGTCTTTCGCTTCGTGCGTCGCGCCCAGCATGTTGGAGTCGGTGGAATAGGCTTTCTCGACCGACATCTTATAGTCGAAACCGCAGGCGATCATAAACTCGGACATCTCATGGCGGCCACCCAGCTCGTCGATGAAGTCGGTGTCCAGCCACGGCTTGTAGATCTGCAGTTCGGCGTTGGTCAGCAGGCCATAACGATAGAAACGTTCAATATCGTTACCTTTATAGGTGCTACCGTCACCCCAGATATTGACGCCGTCTTCTTTCATCGCAGCAACCAGCATGGTGCCGGTGACCGCACGGCCCAGCGGGGTGGTGTTGAAATAGGTCAGGCCGCCGGTGGTGTTATGGAACGCACCACACTGAATAGCCGCGATACCTTCAGCGACCAGTTGCTTACGGCAGTCAATCAGGCGCGCGTTCTCTGCACCATACTCTTTAGCGCGACGAGGAATGGCATCATAGTCGTCCTCATCCGGCTGACCCAGGTTCGCAGTATAGGCATACGGAACCGCTCCCTTCTGGCGCATCCACAGCAGTGCAGCGCTGGTATCCAGGCCACCTGAGAAAGCGATGCCAATACGTTGTCCAACCGGAAGATGCTTGAGAATCGTCGTCATAGAATAAAACCCTGCTTGATTGACTGATTAGAGACCGCTTTCGCTCTCTTGTGCATTTTTATGCAAAATAAGTGAGTATTCATTTAATCATCTTTTGGCGAAGACCGGAAGAGAGTCGTGCGTTTTTTGTAAAAATTTTGGTCTGATCGCTCTGGCGGAAGTTGGGTTGACAGGTGGGGTCAACTATCAATATACTAAACGCCGATTTTACGTCCCGTCTTCGGTACCAAATCCCAGCATTATTTGCAAATTCTGTCCAAAACGCGTAGAATTTGCCACGTTTCAGGCGCGGGGTGGAGCAGCCTGGTAGCTCGTCGGGCTCATAACCCGAAGGTCGTCGGTTCAAATCCGGCCCCCGCAACCACTTTCCCATAAAGTTCTTTTTCAAATATACTGTGAAGACTTAGAGCCTTCGTAGCTGGATTTGAAAAAATTCTTTCGGAAAGTGCTCCAGGCCACAGTTGTGGCTATAGGGTTCAGTTATCTAAAGCCCCGATTTATCGGGGTTTTTTGTTATCTGACTACAGAATAACTGGGCTTTACGCCCTTTTTTTATGTCTTGGGGGTGGGCTTGTCCACATTAGAGCAAAAATTAACAGAGATGATTACTGCACCGGTCGAAGCACTGGGCTACGAACTGGTCGGCATCGAATTCGTTCGCGGCCGTACATCGACGCTGCGCATCTATATTGATAGTGAAGATGGCATCAATGTTGATGATTGTGCTGATGTCAGCCACCAGGTGAGTGCGGTTCTTGATGTTGAAGACCCGATTACCGTTGCGTACAACCTGGAAGTTTCCTCACCTGGCCTCGATCGCCCGATGTTCACGGCCGAGCACTACGTGCGCTTTACCGGTGAAGAAGTGGCTCTCGTTCTGCGTATGGCCGTACAGAACCGCCGTAAATGGCAGGGAATTATCAAAGCCGTTGATGGTGAAATGATCACGGTGACAGTCGACGGCAAAGATGAAGTGTTCGCGCTGAGTAATATCCAGAAGGCGAACCTGGTTCCCCACTTTTAACAGTCTGGATTGAGGTGAAAAGCCCGCGATGAACAAAGAAATTTTGGCTGTTGTTGAAGCCGTCTCCAACGAGAAATCACTGCCGCGTGAGAAGATTTTCGAAGCGCTGGAAAGTGCACTGGCTACTGCAACCAAGAAAAAATACGAACAAGAGATCGATGTTCGCGTAGAAATCGATCGTAAAAGCGGTGACTTCGATACATTCCGTCGTTGGGTAATCGTAGAAGAAGTGACCCAGCCGACCAAAGAGATCACGCTGGAAGCCGCCCGTTTTGAAGACGAAAGTCTGAACGTAGGCGAGTACGTTGAAGATCAGATTGAATCTGTCACCTTCGACCGTATCACGACCCAGACCGCTAAACAGGTAATCGTGCAGAAAGTTCGCGAAGCCGAGCGCGCGCTGGTTGTCGATCAGTTCCGCGATCAGGAAGGCGAAATCATCACCGGTGTGGTGAAGAAAGTGAACCGCGACAACATCTCCCTGGAGATCAAATCCGAAGGGTTGCCGGGTAACGCTGAAGCCGTGATCCTGCGTGAAGATATGCTGCCGCGTGAAAACTTCCGTCCGGGCGACCGTATTCGCGGCGTTCTGTACGCCGTTCGCCCTGAAGCGCGTGGCGCACAGCTGTTCGTGACCCGTTCTAAACCAGAAATGCTGGTAGAACTGTTCCGTATCGAAGTACCGGAAATCGGTGAAGAAGTTATCGAGATTAAAGCGGCGGCTCGCGATCCGGGCTCCCGTGCGAAAATTGCGGTGAAAACCAACGACAAGCGTATCGACCCGGTCGGTGCTTGCGTCGGTATGCGCGGTGCGCGTGTCCAGGCAGTTTCTACTGAGCTGGGCGGCGAACGTATTGATATCGTTCTGTGGGATGACAACCCGGCGCAGTTCGTGATCAACGCAATGGCTCCAGCTGATGTGGCGTCTATCGTTGTTGACGAAGACAAACACACCATGGATATCGCTGTTGAAGCGGGCAACCTGGCGCAGGCAATCGGCCGTAACGGTCAGAACGTACGCCTGGCGTCACAGCTGAGCGGCTGGGAACTCAACGTTATGACCGTTGATGACCTGCAGGCTAAGCATCAGGCTGAAGCCCATGCGGCGATCGATACCTTCACTAAATACCTGGATATTGACGAAGACTTCGCCACTGTTCTGGTTGAAGAAGGTTTCTCTACGCTGGAAGAACTGGCCTATGTGCCAATGAAAGAGCTGCTGGAAATTGACGGTCTGGATGAACAGACTGTTGAAGCCCTGCGTGAACGCGCTAAAAACGCACTGACCACCCTGGCGCTGGCTCAGGAAGAAAGCCTTGGCGATAAGAAGCCGGCTGATGACCTGCTGAATCTGGAAGGTCTTGATCGTGCGATTGCGTTCAAGCTGGCTGCCCGTGGTGTTTGTACGCTGGAAGATCTCGCTGAGCAAGGCGTTGATGACCTGGCTGATATCGAAGGTTTAACCGACGAGAAAGCCGGCGAGCTCATCATGGCCGCACGTAATATTTGCTGGTTCGGCGACGAAGCGTAATAAACTGTAGCAGGAAGGAACAGCATGACTGATGTAACTGTAAAATCGCTGGCTGCTGAGATTCAGACCTCCGTGGACCGCCTGGTACAGCAATTTGCTGATGCAGGGATCCCGAAGTCCGCTGATGACTCGGTGACCGCGCAAGAAAAACAAACCTTGTTAACGCACCTGAACCGTGAACACGGTTCTACGCCTGACAAGTTAACGCTGCAGCGCAAAACGCGTAGCACGTTAAACATCCCTGGTACCGGTGGCAAAAGCAAATCGGTACAAATTGAAGTCCGCAAGACGCGCACCTTTGTAAAACGTGATCCGCAAGAGGCAGAACGCCTTGCCGCGGAAGAGCAGGCACAGCGTGAAGCGGAAGAACAAGCTCAGCGTGAGGCGGAAGCAACCGCCAAACGTGAAGCAGAATTAAAAGCTGAACGTGAGGCCGCAGAAAAAGCGAAACGCGACGCAAGTGATAAAGTGAAGCGTGACGCTGCGGAAAAAGACAAAGTGAGCAATCAACAGACAGACGAAATGACCAAAACCGCCCAGGCTGAAAAAGCCCGCCGTGAAAATGAAGCTGCCGAGCTGAAGCGTAAAGCGGAAGAAGAAGCCCGCCGTAAGCTGGAAGAAGAAGCTCGCCGCGTCGCCGAAGAAGCGCGCCGCATGGCAGAAGAAAACGAGAAGAATGGTGTGAATACCGTTGAGCCGACTGAAGACACCAGCGACTATCACGTGACCACTTCTCAGCATGCGCGTCAGGCTGAAGATGATAACGACCGTGAAGTTGAAGGCGGTCGCGGCCGTGGCCGTAATGCAAAAGCTGCGCGTCCGGCGAAAAAAGGCAACAAGCACGCTGAATCCAAAGCTGATCGTGAAGAAGCACGCGCGGCTGTTCGCGGCGGTAAAGGCGGCAAGCGTAAAGGTTCCGCTCTGCAGCAGGGCTTCCAGAAGCCAGCTCAGGCGGTTAACCGTGACGTCGTGATTGGCGAAACCATCACCGTTGGCGATCTGGCGAACAAGATGGCGGTTAAAGGCTCTCAGGTCATCAAAGCGATGATGAAACTGGGTGCCATGGCCACCATCAACCAGGTGATCGATCAGGAAACCGCACAGCTGGTTGCTGAAGAGATGGGCCACAAAGTTATTCTGCGTCGTGAAAACGAGCTGGAAGAAGCAGTAATGAGCGACCGTGATACTGGCGCTGCGGCTGAACCGCGTGCACCGGTTGTGACCATCATGGGTCACGTTGACCACGGTAAAACCTCTCTGCTTGACTACATTCGTTCTACTAAGGTTGCCTCTGGTGAAGCGGGTGGTATTACCCAGCACATCGGTGCTTACCACGTAGAAACCGAAAACGGCATGATCACCTTCCTGGATACCCCAGGCCACGCAGCGTTTACCTCAATGCGTGCTCGTGGTGCTCAGGCAACGGATATCGTTGTCCTGGTTGTTGCAGCAGACGACGGCGTGATGCCACAGACCATTGAAGCTATCCAGCACGCGAAAGCGGCGCAGGTGCCTCTGGTTGTTGCAGTCAACAAGATCGATAAGCCAGAAGCCGATCTGGACCGCGTGAAGAACGAACTGTCTCAGTACGGCGTTATGCCGGAAGAGTGGGGCGGTGAAGCGCAGTTCATCCCAGTATCTGCTAAAGCGGGTACCGGTATTGACGACCTGCTGAACGCGATCCTGCTGCAGGCTGAAGTTCTGGAGCTGAAAGCGATCCGTAATGGTATGGCGAGCGGCGCGGTGATCGAATCCTTCCTGGATAAAGGTCGTGGCCCGGTTGCAACCGTTCTGGTTCGTGAAGGTACCCTGAACAAGGGCGACATCGTTCTGTGTGGCTTCGAATACGGCCGCGTTCGTGCGATGCGTAACGAACTGGGTCAGGAAGTTCTGGAAGCGGGTCCGTCCATTCCAGTGGAAATCCTGGGTCTGTCCGGTGTTCCGGCTGCCGGTGACGAAGTGACCGTTGTGCGTGACGAGAAGAAAGCGCGTGAAGTGGCACTGTATCGTCAGGGCAAATTCCGTGAAGTTAAACTGGCTCGTCAGCAGAAATCTAAACTCGAGAACATGTTTGCCAACATGACCGAGGGCGAAGTTCACGAAGTGAACATCGTTCTGAAAGCTGACGTACAGGGTTCTGTGGAAGCGATCTCCGACTCCTTGCTGAAACTGTCTACCGACGAAGTGAAAGTGAAGATCATCGGTTCTGGCGTAGGTGGTATCACCGAAACCGACGCGACCCTGGCTGCTGCGTCCAACGCTATCCTGGTTGGCTTCAACGTTCGTGCGGATGCGTCTGCGCGTAAAGTAATTGAAGCCGAAAGCCTGGATCTGCGTTACTACTCCGTCATCTATAACCTGATCGACGAAGTGAAAGCAGCGATGAGCGGCATGCTGTCTCCTGAGCTGAAACAGCAGATCATCGGTCTGGCTGAAGTACGTGACGTGTTCAAATCACCGAAATTCGGTGCGATCGCGGGCTGTATGGTTACCGAAGGTAACATCAAGCGTCACAACCCAATCCGCGTACTGCGTGACAACGTGGTTATCTACGAAGGCGAGCTGGAATCCCTGCGCCGCTTCAAAGATGACGTTAACGAAGTCCGTAACGGCATGGAATGTGGTATCGGCGTGAAGAACTACAACGACGTTCGCGTTGGCGATATGATCGAAGTGTTCGAGATCATCGAAATTCAGCGTACCATCGCGTAATCTTCGTCGACAGAAGATTGTTTAGCGTAGGCCGGGTAAGCGAAGCGCCACCCGGCAATAATTTAAAAAAGGGGCTTTAGCCCCTTTTTTGTCTGGAGAATTTATTATGGCGAAAGAATTTGGTCGCCCTCAGCGCGTAGCGCAGGAAATGCAGAAAGAGATCGCACTCATTCTGCAACGTGAAATTAAAGACCCGCGCGTCGGCATGATGACCACCGTTTCCGGTGTCGAAATGTCCCGCGATCTGGCGTATGCAAAAGTGTTCGTCACCTTCCTGAACGATCAGGACGAAGCGGCAGTAAAAAACGGCATTAAAGCGCTGCAGGAAGCCTCTGGCTTCATCCGCTCCCTGCTTGGCAAAGCGATGCGCCTGCGTATCGTGCCTGAACTGACCTTCTTCTACGACAACTCGCTGGTCGAAGGTATGCGTATGTCCAACCTGGTGACCAGCGTGGTGAAACATGACGACGAGCGTCGTGTTAACCCGGCGGACGACAGCAAGGAGGACTGATGAGTCGTCCTCGTCGTCGCGGTCGCGACGTGCACGGTGTGCTGCTGCTGGATAAACCCCAGGGCGCTTCCAGCAACGACGTGCTGCAAAAAGTTAAGCGTATTTATAACGCCAACCGTGCGGGCCATACGGGCGCGCTGGATCCGCTGGCAACCGGCATGCTGCCGGTCTGCCTGGGAGAGGCGACAAAGTTTTCCCAGTACCTGCTCGACTCCGATAAGCGTTACCGCGTTATCGCTAAACTGGGCCAGCGCACGGACACCTCCGACGCGGATGGCCAGGTGGTGGAAGAGCGCCCGGTGACCTTCAGCGCGGAACAGCTTGATGCTGCGCTGGAAAGCTTCCGTGGTGACACGATGCAGGTGCCGTCGATGTATTCTGCGCTGAAATATCAGGGCAAGAAGCTCTACGAATATGCGCGCCAGGGCATTGACGTTCCGCGTGAAGCCCGCCCGATAACCGTGTACGAGCTGCTGTTTATTCGCCATGAAGGCGATGAGCTGGAGCTGGAAGTGCACTGTTCGAAAGGGACCTATATTCGCACCATCATCGACGATCTCGGTGAAAAGCTGGGCTGCGGCGCGCATGTGATCTACCTGCGTCGTCTGGCGGTGAGCAAGTACCCGGTGGAGCGGATGGTGACCCTGGAACATCTGCACGCGCTAGTTGAACAGGCGGAAGCGCAGGGGATCGCGCCGGCAGATTTGCTGGATCCATTGCTGATGCCGATGGACAGTCCGGCAGCGGACTTCCCGGTTGTTAATCTTCCTTTAACATCGTCCGTTTACTTTAAGAACGGCAACCCGGTTCGTACGGCACAAGCGCCGCTGGAAGGACTGGTACGCGTGACGGAAGGTGACGAAGGGAAATTCATCGGCATGGGCGAAATGGACGGTGAAGGGCGCGTTGCGCCGCGTCGCCTGGTCGTCGAATATCCGGTCGACGCGTGACGGTGATAACGGCTCACCTTGCGATAAGCAGGGGAGACGAGTAGAATATCGCCGCTTAACGCCTGGTAAATTGTTTAACAATCTGCGGGGCGTACATTGGATTGCTGAATTAGAGATCGGCATCCTTACATTCTTTATACTTTGGAGTTTGAAAATGTCTCTAAGCGTTGAAGCTAAAGCTAAAATCGTTTCTGAGTTTGGTCGTGGTACTAACGACAGCGGTTCTACCGAAGTTCAGGTTGCACTGCTGACTGCACAGATTAACCACCTGCAGGGTCACTTTGCAGAGCACAAAAAAGATCACCACAGCCGTCGTGGTCTGCTGCGTATGGTTTCTCAGCGTCGTAAACTGCTCGACTACCTGAAACGTAAAGATGTTGCACGCTACACCGCGCTGATCGAGCGTCTGGGTCTGCGTCGCTAAGTCTTGCGAGTTTCAGAAAAGGGGGCCTGATGGCCCCTTTTTTCAACCAGACGGCAGCAATTCACTGGAAACTATTGTATTGTTGCTATAAATGATCTTCATTGCAGAGGTTCGCGCGGCTAATGAGAGGCTTCACCCATGGGGGTGTTGGTTGTCATTAGTCGCGAGGATGCGAAGAAGGTCGGGTTAAATCGACAGCACACCGGTGGTGTGCTGTCAAACATTTAAGAAAGGACAGAACTTTGCTGAATCCGATCGTTCGTAAATTCCAGTATGGTCAACATACCGTCACGCTGGAAACCGGCATGATGGCACGTCAGGCTACTGCTGCCGTTATGGTAAGCATGGATGACACTGCGGTATTCGTTACCGTTGTTGGCCAGAAAAAAGCTAAACCAGGTCAGGACTTCTTCCCGCTGACCGTTAACTACCAGGAGCGTACCTACGCTGCCGGTAAAATCCCGGGTGGTTTCTTCCGTCGTGAAGGCCGTCCAAGCGAAGGCGAAACCCTGATTGCGCGTCTGATTGACCGCCCGGTTCGTCCGCTGTTCCCGGAAGGCTTCGTTAACGAAGTACAGGTTATCGCGACCGTTGTTTCCGTTAACCCACAGGTTAACCCGGACATCGTTGCCATGATCGGCGCATCTGCTGCCCTGTCACTGTCTGGTATTCCATTCAATGGCCCAATCGGTGCCGCGCGCGTTGGCTACATCAACGACCAGTACGTGCTGAACCCAACTCAGGAAGAGCTGAAAGAAAGTAAGTTGGACCTGGTTGTTGCGGGTACTGAAGCCGCTGTGCTGATGGTTGAATCCGAAGCTGAGTTGCTGAGCGAAGACCAGATGCTGGGCGCTGTGGTATTTGGCCACGAGCAGCAGCAAATCGTTATCCAGAACATCAACGACCTGGTGAAAGAAGCCGGTAAACCACGTTGGGACTGGCAGCCAGAAGCGGCAAACGACGCGCTGAACGCACGCGTTGCAGCCCTGGCAGAATCTCGTCTGAGCGATGCATACCGCATCACTGACAAGCAGGAGCGTTACGCTCAGGTTGACGTGATCAAGTCTGAAACTATCGCGACGCTGGTTGCTGAAGACGAAGCGCTGGACGCTAACGAACTGAGCGACATCCTGCACGCTATCGAGAAAAACGTTGTTCGTAGCCGCGTACTGGCAGGCGAGCCGCGTATCGATGGCCGCGAAAAAGACATGATCCGTGGTCTGGATGTGCGTACTGGCGTTCTGCCACGTACTCACGGTTCCGCGCTGTTCACCCGTGGCGAAACGCAGGCGCTGGTTACCGCGACCCTGGGTACCGCACGTGACGCACAGAACATTGACGAACTGATGGGCGAGCGCACTGACAGCTTCCTGTTCCACTACAACTTCCCTCCGTACTCCGTAGGTGAGACCGGTATGGTTGGCTCGCCGAAGCGTCGTGAAATTGGTCACGGTCGTCTGGCGAAGCGCGGCGTGCTGGCAGTGATGCCAGAAGCTGACAAATTCCCGTACACCGTTCGTGTGGTTTCTGAAATCACCGAATCCAACGGTTCCTCTTCCATGGCTTCCGTGTGTGGTGCCTCTCTGGCGCTGATGGATGCAGGCGTGCCAATCAAAGCCGCCGTTGCGGGTATCGCAATGGGTCTGGTGAAAGAAGGCGACAACTTCGTTGTTCTGTCTGACATTCTGGGCGACGAAGACCACCTGGGCGATATGGACTTCAAAGTAGCGGGTTCCCGCGAAGGTATCTCTGCGCTGCAGATGGATATCAAAATTGAAGGTATCACCAAAGAGATCATGCAGGTTGCTCTGAACCAGGCTAAAGGTGCGCGTCTGCACATCCTGGGCGTGATGGAACAGGCGATTAACGCGCCGCGTGGCGACATTTCTCAGTTCGCTCCACGTATCCACACCATCAAGATCAATCCAGACAAGATCAAAGATGTTATCGGTAAGGGCGGTTCCGTAATCCGTGCGCTGACCGAAGAGACTGGCACCACGATCGAAATCGAAGATGACGGTACTGTGAAGATCGCAGCAACCGACGGCGAGAAAGCGAAATTCGCTATCCGTCGCATCGAAGAAATCACTGCAGAGATCGAAGTGGGCCGCGTCTACGCAGGTAAAGTGACCCGTATCGTTGACTTTGGCGCGTTCGTTGCCATCGGTGGCGGTAAAGAAGGTCTGGTTCACATCTCTCAGATCGCTGACAAGCGCGTTGAGAAAGTGACCGATTACCTGCAGATGGGTCAGGAAGTCCCGGTGAAAGTTCTGGAAGTTGATCGCCAGGGCCGTATCCGTCTGAGCATTAAAGAAGCAACCGAGCAGTCTCAGCCAGCTGCTGCGCCAGAAGCACAGGCAGCAGAACAGCAAGGCGAGTAAGTTGCCATTTGCCCTCCGCTTTGCGGAGGGCCTATTATCAGGCAGGACGCCTTGTTAAGCCGCCGGGGGACAGGACGTTCATCCAATAGTTGTCTTCGGGAGTGGGAAATGAAGCCTTTTTTGCGCTGGTGTTTCGTTGCGACAGCTTTAACGCTGGCAGGATGCAGCAACTCTGCCTGGCGTAAGAGCGAAGTCCTCGCAGTGCCATTGCAACCGACTTTGCAGCAGGAAGTGATTCTGGCACGCATGGAACAAATTCTTGCCAGTCGGGCTTTAACCGATGAAGAACGCGCACAGCTTTTATATGAGCGCGGAGTGTTGTATGATAGTCTCGGTCTGAGGGCATTGGCGCGAAATGATTTTTCACAAGCGCTGGCTATCCGACCTGATATGCCTGAAGTATTCAATTACTTAGGCATTTATTTAACGCAGGCAGGCAATTTTGATGCTGCCTATGAAGCGTTTGATTCTGTACTTGAGCTTGATCCAACTTACAACTACGCGCACTTGAATCGCGGTATCGCACTGTATTACGGCGGTCGTGATAAGTTAGCGCAAGATGATCTGCTGGCGTTTTATCAAGACGATCCTAATGATCCTTTCCGTAGCCTGTGGCTTTACATCGTTGAGCGGAAGCTCGATGAGAAGCAGGCAAAAGAGGCACTGAAACAGCGCTTCGATAAATCGGACAAGGAACAGTGGGGATGGAACATTGTCGAGTTCTACCTGGGCAACATTAGCGAAGCAACGCTGATGGAACGCCTCAAGGCGGACGCAACGGATAACACCTCGCTCGCTGAGCATCTCAGTGAAACCAACTTCTATTTAGGTAAGTACTACCTAAGTCTGGGGGATATGGACAGCGCTACGGCACTGTTCAAATTAGCGGTTGCTAACAACGTACACAACTTCGTTGAGCACCGTTATGCATTGTTGGAATTATCGCTCTTGGGCCAGGAGCATGACGACCTGGCAGAATCGGACCAGCAATAGCTGACGACATAAACATCAGCCCGTAATCTTTTTGATTGCCATCACCTTAACTGGTGAGGGCGTTGTTGTTCGTCAATACACCTACTTTGAGCCGGTTCACACTTTTCAATGAAAATTGCTAATCATTTTCACGATGAGCTAAGTAGACTGGCCGCCATTAATATCGAGGCACTTGTACTACATGGCTGAATTCGAAACCACTTTTGCAGATCTGGGCCTGAAGGCTCCTATCCTTGAAGCCCTTAACGATCTGGGTTACGAAAAACCATCTCCGATCCAGGCTGAGTGTATCCCACACCTGCTTTCTGGTCGTGACGTGCTGGGCATGGCCCAGACTGGTAGCGGTAAAACTGCAGCATTCTCGCTGCCGCTGCTGAACAACATTGATCCGGACCTGCGTGCACCGCAGATCCTCGTCCTGGCTCCAACCCGTGAACTGGCTGTTCAGGTTGCAGAAGCAATGACGGAATTCTCTAAACATATGCGCGGCGTAAACGTGGTAGCCCTGTACGGCGGCCAGCGTTATGACGTGCAGTTACGCGCCCTGCGCCAGGGCCCACAGATTGTTGTCGGTACGCCGGGCCGTCTGCTGGATCACCTGAAGCGCGGTACTCTGGACCTCTCTAAACTGAGCGGCCTGGTACTGGATGAAGCAGATGAAATGCTGCGTATGGGCTTCATCGAAGACGTCGAAACCATCATGGCGCAGATCCCGGACGGTCATCAGACCGCGCTGTTCTCTGCCACCATGCCAGAAGCGATTCGTCGTATCACCAAGCGCTTCATGAAAGATCCTCAGGAAGTGCGTATTCAGTCCAGCGTAACCACTCGCCCGGACATCAGCCAGAGCTACTGGTCTGTGTACGGCATGCGCAAAAACGAAGCGCTGGTACGTTTCCTGGAAGCGGAAGATTTTGATGCGGCGATTATCTTCGTGCGTACCAAAAACGCGACCCTGGAAGTGGCTGAAGCCCTGGAGCGTAGCGGCTACAACAGCGCAGCGCTGAACGGCGACATGAACCAGGCCCTGCGTGAGCAGACTCTGGAGCGTCTGAAAGACGGTCGTCTGGATATCCTGATTGCAACCGACGTGGCAGCACGTGGTCTGGACGTTGAGCGTATCAGCCTGGTTGTGAACTACGACATCCCGATGGATTCCGAGTCTTACGTTCACCGTATCGGCCGTACCGGTCGTGCGGGTCGTGCTGGCCGCGCGCTGCTGTTCGTTGAGAACCGCGAGCGTCGTCTGCTGCGTAACATTGAACGCACCATGAAGCTGACCATTCCAGAAGCTGACCTGCCAAACGCAGATCTGCTGGGCAAACGCCGTCTGGAAAAATTCGCCGCGAAAGTACAGCAGCAGCTGGAAAGCAGCGATCTGGATCAGTACCGTGCGCTGCTGTCGCAGATTCAGCCTACCGCTGAAGGCGAAGAGCTGGACATGGAAACCCTGGCTGCAGCACTGCTGAAAATGGCTCAGGGCGAACGTAGCCTGATCGTGCCACCAGATGCGCCAATGCGTCCTAAGCGTGAATTCCGTGACCGTGACGATCGCTTCGAACGTCGTGGCGACCGCAATGACCGTGGCCCACGTGGTGACCGTCCAGAGCGTGGTGGTGAAGACCGTCCACGTCGTGAACGTCGTGACGCGGGTGATATGGAACTGTACCGCATTGAAGTGGGCCGTGATGACGGCGTTGAAGTTCGTCACATCGTTGGCGCGATCGCTAACGAAGGCGACATCAGCAGCCGTTACATCGGTAACATCAAGCTGTTCGCATCCCACTCTACCATCGAGCTGCCAAAAGGCATGCCGGGCGAAGTGCTGCAGCACTTTACGCGTACCCGCATCCTGAACAAACCGATGAACATGCAGCTGATGGGCGATGCACAGCCACGTCCAGACCGCGGTGGTGAACGTCGTGGCGGTGGTCGCAGCTTCGGTGGCGAGCGTCGTGAAGGCGGCCGCAGCGAAGGTCGCGGTGGTGAAGGTCGTCGTTTCTCCGGCGAGCGTCGCGAAAACCGCGGCCCACGTCGTGAAGAAGGCACCAGCCGTCGCCGTTTCGGTGACGCGTAAGCCTCACTCTTCTGACGTAAAGTAAAATATACAGCCCCGATAAACGCTATCGGGGCTTTTTTTATTCCTTTTGTACTCTTGTACTGGTACAGTGCGTCACATTAAAATGCAGAACCGCATGATTGACTGGAGAAAAGGCTGTATGGCGACACTAACCACCACCCAAACGTCACCTTCGCTGCTTGGCGGCGTGGTGATCATCGGCGGAACCATCATTGGTGCCGGGATGTTTTCCCTGCCTGTGGTCATGTCCGGTGCGTGGTTCTTCTGGTCGCTGGCCGCGCTGGTCTTCACCTGGTTCTGCATGCTCCATTCCGGGCTGATGATCCTCGAAGCAAACCTGAACTACCGCATTGGCTCCAGCTTCGACACCATTACCAAAGATTTGCTGGGCAAAGGCTGGAACCTGGTGAACGGGCTATCCATCGCGTTTGTGCTCTATATCCTGACCTATGCGTATATTTCGGCGAGCGGCTCGATTCTGCATCACACCTTCTCGGAGATGTCGCTGAACGTTCCGGCGCGTCTGGCGGGGCTGTGTTTTGCGCTGGCTGTGGCGTTTATCGTCTGGATGAGTACCAAAGCGGTGAGCCGCATGACGGCGATTGTATTAGGCGCTAAGGTCATCACCTTCTTCCTGACCTTCGGCAGCCTGCTGGGGCACGTGACGCCCGCCACGCTGTTTAACGTTGCCGAAGTGAACACCTCCTATACGCCGTACCTGCTGATGACCCTGCCGTTCTGTCTGGCGTCGTTTGGCTACCACGGTAACGTGCCGAGCTTGATGAAGTACTACGGCAAAGATCCGCGCACCATTGTGAAGTGTCTGGTTTACGGCACGCTGCTGGCGCTGGGGCTGTATGTGATTTGGCTGCTGGGGACGATGGGCAACATCCCGCGTCCGGAATTTATCGGCATTGCCCAGAAGGGCGGTAACATCGACGTGCTGGTGCAGGCGCTGAGCGGCGTGCTGAACAGCCGCAGCCTGGATCTGCTGCTGGTTATCTTCTCTAACTTTGCGGTGGCGAGCTCTTTCCTCGGCGTAACCCTGGGCCTGTTTGACTACCTGGCGGATCTGTTTGGCTTTGATGATTCTGCGATGGGGCGTTTCAAAACCGCGCTGCTGACCTTTCTGCCACCGATTGTGGGCGGCCTGCTGTGGCCGAACGGCTTCCTGTACGCCATCGGCTATGCAGGGCTGGCGGCAACTATCTGGGCGGCGATTGTGCCAGCGCTGCTGGCACGTAAATCACGTAAACGCTTCGGCAGCCCGAAATTCCGCGTGTGGGGCGGCAAGCCGATGATTGCGCTGATCCTGGTGTTTGGTGCTGGCAATGCCCTGGTACACGTGCTGTCGAGTTTTAACCTGTTGCCTGTGTATCAGTGAGTCTTTTGTGCCGGATGGCGGCTACGCCTTATCCGGCCTACGCGATCCCGTAGGCCCGGTAAGCGTAGCGCCACCGGGCGAAACAATGGCTACCCCACCAACTCCTCTTTCACCTGCATCGCCAGCTCAAACGAATGCAAACGCGCCTGGTGATCGAAAATCTGGCCATTAACCATAATTTCATCCGCCTGCGTTTCGCGCAGCACCGCGTCCAGCCCGTGGCGCACTTTCGCTTTATCGCCTACCAGCGACATGCTCAGCGCCTGCTGAACGCCATACTGTTCGGAGGCTGACCACAGCTGGTGCATATTCTCCACCGGCGGCGGAAGCTGGCCCGTCTCACCGCGCCGCAGCTTCACAAACGCCTGCTGCATGGAGGTAAACAGGAATTCCGCGTCGCGATTGCTGTCGGCGGCAATGATGTTGATGCACACCATCGCGTAAGGTTTCTCAAGACGCTCGGACGGTTTGAAGTTCGTGCGGTAAAGATGCAGCGCCTGATGCAGCATATCCGGCGCGAAGTGCGAGGCGAAGGCAAACGGCAGCCCCAGCTGTGCGGCGAGCTGTGCGCTGTAGAGGCTTGATCCCAACAGCCACACCGGGATCTTCTCGCCGTAGCCCGGTACCGGGCGCACGTGCGGGTTCGGATCGCGCGCGTCGAACCAGTCCACCAGCTCGGCCACGTCGCGCGGGAAGTTGTCGATATCGCCGCTCATATGGCGACGCAGGGCGCGCATGGTCGGCTGGTCGCTGCCGGGCGCACGACCAAGGCCCAAATCAATACGCCCCGGATAGAGCGTATTCAGCGTACCAAACTGCTCGGCAATCACCAGCGGGGCGTGGTTAGGCAGCATTACGCCGCCGGAGCCCAGGTGCAGGGTGGTGGTATTTGCTGCCAGATAGCCAATCAGTACCGAGGTGGCGGCGCTGGCGATGCCCACCATGTTGTGATGCTCGGCCAGCCAGTAGCGGTGATAGCCACGCTTTTCGGCCAGCTGAGCGAGATCGAGAGAGTGCGAAAAGGCTTCTCTTGCCGAGGAGCCTTGTGGGATCGGCGCCAGATCCAGCACCGAAAACGGAATGGTTTTGTCAGTCATAACAGCTCACTTTGTTGACGGTGAATCTTTAATACTGCATTAAAAAATGATAACCGTTGTTAACAAAGTGAGCCTTTTTTACGCCTGCAATTCCAGCCCGGCCAGACGCTTCCAGTAGCCGTTGCAGTCGCTGTTTGCCGTCAGCGGCAGCGGAGCGGCTCCGTTTTCGTTGGCGCGGAAGGCATCCAGCATCGCGAACACGCCGGTATCCAGTGGCGACAGCCGAACCATATCCACCAGACCGTCCATCGACGCCAGCTCGTTGCCGAGGTTATAGACATAGCCGCTCATGGTCTGAATGCCGTTCAGGACAAACACCTGCTGATTCTCCTGCGACAGCATGCTGCGGCCGTTCGGGTACTTGATGCAGCAGGTTTCGCATTCGTCTTTCGGGCGGTCTTCCGAGCGCGCGGTAAAGCAGCGGGCGGAGTAGGCCAGCGGCAGATGGCCGTAGCTCAGCACTTCCACTTCAAACTGATTGCGAATGCCCAGCTCGTCGCACTGATTCAGCAGGTTAGCCAGCCAGTCGCGCGAGAGTTCTACCGGCATGCACCAGCGCGTCATCCCCTGTTTGAGCAGCAGACGAAGGGTGACGGCGTTGTAGCAGTTCAGGGCATGACCCGCGACAAACGGCAGCTTGCGTTCAGCGCACATGTTCACCACGCCGAGATCGCTCGCTTCCAGCAGGAACTCGCCGTTTTCGACGTAGCGCTTCAGCTCGCCCAGTTCGGAAGAGGCCTGCACCAGGGCGAGCGTTGAAAGCACCACCTGCTTGCCGCTGCCAGCCAGGCTTTTCGCCATATCCAGCCAGTCGCCCACTTTGGTGGCGCGGCGCTTGCTGCACACCGCTTCGCCGAGGTAAATCACATCGGCGCTGCTGGCGGCGGCCTGTTGGTAAAAATCTTCCAGCGTCTCTTTTGGCCAGTAGTAGAGCACCGGTCCTAATGAATATTTCATGATTATCTCACTGCCATTTACGGTGATACGCGCCCAGCGTGGTTTGCGTGCCTTCGGACATCGAACCGAGCGTCTCCATCCACGCCGCCTGCGGAGCGTAGTTCTGCGGGTCCGCCATGCAGCGGTCGATGGCCTGACGCCACACTTTCGCTACCTGGCTCACATAGGCCGGACTGCGCTGACGACCTTCGATTTTCACCGAGGCAATATTGGCCGCCAGCAGTTCCGGCAGCAGCTCCAGCGTGTTAAGGCTGGTAGGCTCCTCCAGCGCGTGGTAGCGCTCTCCGTCGACCAGGTAGCGGCCTTTACACAGGGTTGGATAACCGGCGTTTTCACCGTCCTGATAGCGGTCAATCAGCACCTCATTCAGACGAGACTCCAGCCCCTGCGGGGTCTGCTGCCAGCGAACAAAGCGGGCAGGGGAGCAGGCTCCGACGGTATTCGGCGATTCACCGGTTAAATAAGAGGAAAGATAGCAACGGCCTTCGGCCATGATGCACAGGCTGCCAAAGGCAAAAACCTCCAACGGTACTGGCGTGACGCGCGCGAGTTGCTTAACCTGATGAATAGAGAGCACGCGCGGCAGCACCACGCGGGCCACGTCGAAGTGTTGATGGTAAAAACGTACGGCCTCTTCGTTGGTGGCAGATGCCTGAACAGAGACGTGGCGCTCAATATGGGGATAGCGTTCTGCCGCATACTCAAGCATGGCGAGGTCGGCCAGGATCAGCGCATCGGCACCGAGCTGTGCCGCCATATCCACCGCGCGCTGCCAGCGGGCGTAGCCGTCAGGATGAGCAAAGGTATTGATGGCGATATGCAGCTTGCGGCGGTGCTGGTGAACGAAGTTAACGGCTTCCTGAAGCTTTTTCTCCGTAAAGTTGAGGCCAGCAAAATGGCGGGCGTTGGTATCATCCTTTAGCCCGATATAGACCGCATCGGCCCCATTTTCGATGGCCGCCTTAAGCGCCGGAAGATTTCCGGCAGGGCAGAGCAGCTCCATAATTTATCCTGATGTAGTCGATCGCAAAATTGTTAACGAGCTGGGATTTTAATTAACCCATACGCGACAATTTTTGATTTAAGGCAGCTAATGGCGTATTGATGGCACCAATAATGAGGTACGACGGACGACGGTTTGTTGATTTACGCCGCTATGTTGCGCTTCGGATATGGCAAAATAGCAGGACTATAGATATCAGGGAGTAAAGCTCGTGCTGGATAAACTGCGTTCACGTCTCGTACAATTTGGTCCATCAATGCTGAGCGTGCCGGTCAAGCTGGCGCCGTTCGCGCTTAAACGCCAGGTGCTGGAGCAGGTCCTGAGCTGGCAGTTCCGCCAGGCGCTGCAGGATGGCGAGCTGGAATTCCTGGAAGGCCGCTGGTTAAGCATTGAAGTGCGTGACATCGGGCTACGCTGGTTTACCTCCGTTGAGAATGACCAGCTGATCGTCCGCGAATCCGCCGAGGCGGATGTGAGCTTTAGCGCCAACGCCAGCGATCTGCTGATGATCGCCGCGCGTAAGCAGGATCCGGATACGCTCTTCTTCCAGCGCCGTCTGGTGATTGAAGGGGACACGGAGCTGGGCCTGTACGTTAAGAATTTAATGGATGCCATTGAGCTGGAGCAGATGCCGAAAGCGCTGCGCGTGATGTTAATGCAAATGGCAGATTTCGTTGAGGCCGGGCTGAAAACCCCGCCGGACGGTAAACACACTTCAGTAGGTGAGCCATGCTGATTCGAGTCGAAATTGGGATTGATGCGCCGGGGATCGATGCGTTGTTACGCCGCGCCTTTGCGAGCGATGCCGAAGCCCAACTGGTCCACGACCTTCGCGAAGACGGCCTGATTACGCTGGGGCTGGTTGCCACCGATGACGAAGGTCAGGTGGTGGGCTATGTTGCCTTCAGTCCGGTTATCGTTCAGGGCGAAGAGCTGCAGTGGGTAGGCATGGCGCCGCTGGCGGTAGATGAAAGCTATCGCGGGCAGGGGCTGGCACGCCAGCTGGTCTATGAAGGGCTGGATTCGCTCAATGAGTTCGGTTACGCGGCCGTTGTCACGCTGGGCGATCCGGCGTTCTATGGCCGTTTAGGCTTTGAGCAGGCCGCGCATTACGATCTGCGCTGCCGCTGGCCGGGTACGGAATCCGCTTTCCAGGTCCATCGCCTGGCGGACGATGCGCTCAACGGCGTGAATGGCCTGGTCGAGTATCACGACCACTTCAATCGCTTTTAATCAGGTTCTCGCGTAGCGCCTCAAAGGAGCCGTCTCCGGTCACGAGGCGCTCTTTCTGGCGCTTCGTCAGCTGCTTGATGCGGTATTCCAGCCTGAGCGCCAGCGAATGGTCGCCGACGGCCGCTGAGAAGGCGAGCTGTAATTCCCCTTTCCCCCGCAGCGCCTTTGCCCCTTTTCCCGTTTGATGTTGTAAAAAACGCCGCGCCACATCGGTGGTGATCCCGGTGTAGAGGGCGTTATCAGCGGTTCGGACAAGATAGAGAAACCAGCACACGGTAAACAGATTCAGTATGTTAAGGTGAAGGCACCATAGCATGAGAGAGAACGAAAATGGAAACACTGGCCGCCATTAACCGCTGGCTGGCGAAGCAGCATGTAGTCACCTGGTGCGTCTGTGACGAGGGTGAGATGTGGTGCGCAAATGCGTTTTACTACTACGACCCAGAGCGCGTGGCGTTTTATGTCATGAGCGAAGACAAAACGCGTCATGCGCAGATGACCGGCCAGCAGGCAAAGGTCGCAGGCACGGTAAACGGCCAGCCAAAGACGGTCGCGCTGATCCGCGGCGTGCAGTTCAAAGGAGAGATCCGTCGTCTGGACGGCGAAGAGAGCGACGCGCGCCGTAAGCTCTACACGCGCCGCTTTCCCGTTGCCGCTGCGCTAAAAGCCCCGGTGTGGGAAATCCGCCTCGATGAGCTGAAATTTACCGACAACACCCTGGGCTTTGGCAAAAAGCTACACTGGCTACGCGCCGAGCAGGCGTAGCGCTTCGCGGTTAAACGCCGGGAGATCGTCCGGGGTACGACTGGTGATCAGCTGGTCTTTGTCGTTGACCACCTCCTGATCGTAAAACTCGGCCCCCGCATTTTTCAGATCGATAACGATCGGCTTCACGGCGGTGAGCTTACGCCCGCGGACCACTTCTGCGCTGATGAGCAGCTGCGGGCCGTGGCAGATGGCAAAGACCGGTTTGCCGGTGGAGACAAAGTCCCGGGTGAAGGTCACGAAGCGCTCGTCCCCGCGCAGGGAATCCGGGGAATGGCCGCCGGGTAACAGCAGGGCGTCAAAATCTGAGGGGCTCACGTTATCGATGGTCTCATCGATGGTTACGGTCGCCTCGCCCTTATGGCCTGTCACCGTTTTACCCGCTTCCTTCTCAATGGTAATGACCTCATGTCCCGCCTTGCGGAACGCCTCTGCTGGAGAGGTGAATTCTGAATCTTCAAACTCGTCGGTAATCAAGACTGCGATTTTCTTGCCCATGCTTCCTCCGTTGTTTTGGCTTCAGACTGATTTTTCTCCGCTTGTGGTAAATACTTACCTGTAACAGACTTCTAAGTGTGGTCGACGACGCTGAGTTCGCAAACGGACAATTCTGTAAAGGGGAAAAGATGAGTCAGGTAATGATTACGGGTGCTACCGGGTTAGTGGGCGATCATCTGCTGCGGCTGCTGATTCAGGATCGCCGCGTGAACTATATCGCCGCCCCGACGCGTCGACCGCTGGCAGATTTATCCGGCGTCTTTAATCCGCACGATCCTCAGCTGACGGACGCGCTGGCGAAGGTCCAGGATCCTATTGATATTGCCTTTTGCTGTTTGGGCACCACGCGGCGGGAGGCGGGCAGCAAAGAGGCATTTATCCACGCCGACTATACGCTGGTGGTGGACACCGCACTCACGGCGAAAAAGCTGGGGGCCAAACATTTTCTGGTGGTCAGCGCGCTGGGTGCCAGTGCCGGATCGCCTTTCTTCTACAACAAGGTGAAGGGCAAGATGGAGGATGCGCTGATAGCGCAGAAATGGGAGCAGCTGACGATTGTGCGCCCGTCGATGCTGATCGGCCACCGGGACGAACGCCGATTTAACGAGTCGATACTGGCCCCGCTGTTTCGCATTCTTCCCGGCAACTGGAAATCCATCGAGGCGCGGGACGTCGCCCGCGTGATGTTAAAAGAGGGGCTGGCCCCGTCGAAAGCGGGGGTAAACATTATCCCATCGGCAAAACTGCGTGAAATCGCGCAGGGCGAGGCGTAAACTCCCCCGGCTAATAACCTAATACTCTCCGGGGAATGCTATGACTGGTCAGTCTTCATCTCAGGCGGCAACATCTGTTCAATGGTGGAAGCCCGCACTCTTCTTTCTCGTGGTCATTGTTGGCCTCTGGTACGTGAAATGGCAGCCGTACTACGGCAAAGCCTTCACCGCCGCCGAAACGCACAGCATCGGTAAATCTATTCTCGCGCAGGCTGATGCCAGCCCGCTGCAGGCGGCGTGGGACTACGCCATGGTCTACTTCCTTGCCGTCTGGAAGGCCGCTGTCTTAGGCGTGATCCTGGGCTCGCTGATTCAGGTGCTGATCCCCCGTAACTGGCTGGTGAAAACCCTTGGGCAGCCGCGCTTTCAGGGCACGCTGCTGGGGACGATTTTCTCCCTGCCGGGCATGATGTGCTCCTGCTGTGCCGCGCCCGTGGCTGCAGGGATGCGTCGTCAGCGCGTGTCGATGGGCGGCGCGCTGGCGTTCTGGATGGGGAACCCGCTGCTCAACCCGGCAACGCTGGTGTTTATGGGCTTTGTGCTGGGCTGGCATTTCGCGTTCATCCGTCTGGTCGCCGGGCTGCTGACCGTACTGGTGGTGGCGACGCTGGTGCAAAAACTGGTGAAGGATACTGCCGCAGAACCCGCAGCCGTTGAGCTGGACGTCAGCGAGCCGCAGGGTGGCTTCTTTGCGCGCTGGGGCAGGGCGCTCTGGCAGCTTTTCTGGAGCACCATCCCGGTCTATATCCTGGCGGTACTGGTGCTGGGGGCGGCGCGCGTCTGGCTCTTCCCGCATGCGGATGGCGCTATCGACAACACCCTGATGTGGGTCATTGCGATGGCCGTTGCAGGCTGTCTATTTGTGATCCCAACAGCGGCGGAGATCCCAATTGTTCAGACCATGATGCTGGCGGGAATGGGCACCGCCCCGGCGCTGGCGCTGCTGATTACGCTGCCTGCGATCAGCCTGCCGTCGCTTATCATGCTGCGTAAGTCATTCCCGGCGAAAGCGCTGTGGCTGACCGCGGGGCTGGTGGCGTTGAGCGGGGTGATCGTGGGGAGTATTGCGTTGCTGTAAAAAAAAGCCCGGTAGGCGCTAGCGCCTATCGGGCCTACAGTCAGGTGTGGCTTACTTAATGTAAGTAAACGCGGTGGTGACGTGCTTCACGCCGCTCACCCGGCTGGCGATATCGGCCGCCGCTTTCCCTTCACGGTCGGTCACCAGACCCAGCAGGAACACTTCGCCGTTTTCAGTCGTCACTTTCACGTTGGAGGATTTCACCTGGTCCGAGCCCAGCAGCTGGGAACGCACTTTGGTGGTGATCCAGGTATCGGAAGAGGCGTCACCCAGGCCAATTGGCTTGCCCTGACGCACTTCGTTAAACACCTCTGTGGTCCCTTCAACGCCCATCGCAATCTGTTTCGCACGAGAGGCGAGCTCCAGATTCGGCGCCTGGCCTGCCAGCAGCACTTTGCCCTGATAAGCCGTCACGTTGATACGCGCTTCTTTCTTGATTTGTTCGTCTTTCGACAGCGCACTGTTGACGCGCAGCTCCAGCGTACCGTCATCCACCTGCGTCCCCACAGTGCGTGGATCGGTTGCCGCTTTGGTGCCTACCGCGGCGGTACCCACAACGGCCGCAGCGATACATCCCTGAAGCAGTAATGCAGACATAAGGACTGCGAGGGTCGATAAAGCCTTCATAAGAACTCCTTAATCATCCTGGTGAGGGAAAAGCGTGTTATCGATCAAATCACATAAGCAGTTCACCGTGAGCATATGCATCTCCTGAATACGCGCGCTCCGGTGAGAAGGAATGCGGATTTCCACATCCTGCGGCCCAAGCAGACCCGCCAGCTCGCCACCGTCATAGCCGGTTAAGGCCACGATTGTCATGTCGCGGGTAACGGCAGCTTCAACGGCTTTGACAATATCCCGGCTATTGCCGCGCGTGGAGATGGCCAGCAGCACATCTCCGGCGTGACCCAGGGCTCGCACCTGCTTTGCGTAAATTTCGTCATGCAGACGATCGTTAGCAATCGCCGTTAAGACCACATTATCGGTATTAAGTGCAATGGCGGGTAAACTCGGGCGTTCTGTTTCAAAGCGATTGATCATGCTGGCAGCAAAATGCTGTGCGTTGGCGGCTGACGTGCCGTTGCCACAACAGAGGATTTTGTTGCCATTAAGCAGGGATTGCACCAGCGTCATTGCGGCACGCGAGATAGCATCCGGAAGGGCTTCCGCCGCGGCAATCTGAGTCTGGATGCTTTCTGTGAAGCACACTTTAATTCTTTCGAGCACGTTATCCCTTTTAAATCTTAATTATGCGTCTTCGCCAAAAGCGTTTTTAAGCCATTCGATCTCATTTCCGGTGAAGGCTATCACATCGAACCGGCAATCCACAGTATCAAAGCTCCCATTATGGCGGGCAAGCCACAAGTGGGCAGTCTGTAATAATTTATGTTGTTTGGCGAGCGTCACGCTGGCGGCAGCACCGCCAAAACGGGAGGACTGTCGAAAGCGGACTTCTACAAACACAATGACCTGACCGTCTTTCATGATCAGATCAATTTCGCCGCCGCGCCCTCGGACGTTAGCGGCGATAAAGCGCAGTCCTTTGCCTTCAAGCCAGCGACGCGCCTTTAACTCCCACGCATCGCCGGTCTCTTTACGGCTTAACTGGCCGGGACGATTTGCCCCTGCTGGTATTTGAGCCATGATAACTTCCTGTTGATCACGCAGTCCTGAGTCGCGGTCAGATCGCCGGTGTTGCCGTTAAGCTCAAAGCCCGGCACCTGACGCATCTGGGTAAAGTGGTTCGCCAGCGCCCATGCATCGACACCCATCGCATACAGACGCGCCAGCGAATAATCGTTACGTACGGTACTCAGCGCCTGCTGCATCAGCGCCGGGTTGCTGCCTGCCAGCATCGGGATTTCGCTGTACTGCAGACCGTCCATTTCCAGACGGAAATCCGGGCCTGCGGTGCCCTGCGCGCTGCGCGAGCTGGCGTAGAGCGTTGCGCCGCTCTGGCTGCCGTTACGCATCGCGATCATCGGTTTGATAAAGGCGATCTCCTGCGGCGTGGCAACGATATAGGCCGCATCCACTTTACCGCCACCGCTAATCTGCGCGTCGGTAGGTGGGGCAGGGATCGTCAGGCCGCCAATCGTCACGCTCTGCTGCTGTGGCAGGCTCGCGGTGACAGGACTGCCGTTAAGCGCGATACCCGCTCCACCGTTTACGCCCGCGCGCAGTTCAGAGACGGAACCGAATTTCTGCTGCAGCACCACGCCGCCGCCGAGCTTCTGCCACTCATCGGCAAAGGCATTGGCCACGCGATCGCCCAGCGCGCTGCGTGGGATGAGCAGCAGCGGAGCCTGCTTACCCTGCTCGTGAATATGGCGCGCCGCATCGCGGGCTTCATCTTCAGGGGAAAGCGCGAAGTAGCAAATATTGGCCCGGTTCTGAACCTGCTCGGGCTGGTTGAGCGCCAGTACGTTCAGCGTGGTATTGCTCTTCATCAGCTCTTCCACGTTGTTTTTCAGCAGCGGACCGACAACGATGCTCGCCCCGTCCTGTTGAACCTGCGCCAGAACCTGGTCAAGCGGCTGCGAGCTGGTGTCGTAGATTTTCAACTCAGCGCCCGGGTTGGCGCTGGTGGTTGCCACGGCCTGCGGCTGCGCAGCAGATTGGGCCGCGGGTTGTGCAGGCTGCTGTTGAGGCTGTTCTGCTGTTGTGTCAGGCGCTGGCGCCGCTTGCGTCTCGGCCGGAGCCTGACTAGCAGGTGCTGTAGTAGCCGGTGCAGGTGAAGCCGGAGGCGTCGTCGGAGCCGTCACTGGGTTTTGCATCGTACCCTGCGCCGGCGCTTGCGCCGTAGTCAGGTCGCTGGTCTCTGCTGCTGACGGGCTGACAACGTCATTCACGTTAGCCGCCTGGGCCGCCTGCGCGGGAACCGCACTGCCGGTTACCGACGTCGTGCCGTTTTTCGCTGCTTCAAAGCCCTGCTGAATAGTTCGGCCAAACACCGCCGCCTGGCCGTTGAGCGGCAGAAGCAGGGCGATTTTGCTGGTGGACGCTGGCTTAAAGTTCTGCACGTTCACCAGCTGGGTTGGCAACATTTTCGCACCCGGGTTTTGCGGGTAGCGCGTCTGCCAGTCCGTAATACCGGCCTTCAGCATCTTTGGATCGCTGCGGTTGTTAAACCACATCTGCTGCAGATCCAGCCAGCCCTGAAGAACGTTTTCATCGGCGTTGATGACCAGGGCCTGCGCCTGTTCCTGGGTCATAGAGGCAAGCGCTTGCCAGGTGGCATCGATATTTTTCTGCTTATCGGCACCGCCGAGCAGCGGCTCTTGCGCGATGAGGGCGCGGAGCAGCGTCAGGGAAGGGCGCCCCTGCTCTGCGGTAATGCCCGCCTGCCAGAAGCGAGCCTGCTGATTTTTATCCAGCGCGCTCACGTCAATGTCCCCGAGGATCTTCTTCGCGGCGGCGTAATCCTTCAGCGCGACCTTCAGCTCGGCAGAGAGCAGGCTCTGCTCACGACGCTGGGCGTCGTTAAGATCTTTCGGCAACTGGTTAAACAGTTCGGCAGCCTGCTGGGTTTTACCCTCTTTCAGCAGTGCACGAATGGCGAGTAATTGCCAGTTGGTCTTGGTATCATTTGAACTCTGCGACATTTGTTGCAGATAAAAGCCAGAATCAGCCTGAGCAGAACCCTGAAGATGGGCGGTGCTCTGGTCAGGTGCCTGGGTGCCACAGCCTGCAAAGATCAGGGCTGCCAGCAGAAGCGGCACGCTGCGCGTGGCTTTTTTTCGAAGAAACGTTAACGGTACCATACTGTATCCAGTGATTTTTTTTACGCAATGCTCAATATTAAATCGGCAATACGGACGAAACAATGAAACAACACGAAACGGCAGATAATTCTCAAGGCCAGCTTTATATTGTACCTACTCCTATCGGGAATTTGTCTGATATTACCCAACGTGCGCTCACCGTACTGCAAGCTGTTGATTTAATTGCCGCTGAAGATACCCGCCACACCGGCCTGCTGCTGCAACACTTCGCGATTAACGCCCGTTTGTTTGCTCTGCACGATCACAATGAGCAACAAAAAGCCGAAACGCTGGTGGCGAAGCTGAAAGAGGGGCAGAACATTGCGCTGGTCTCCGACGCCGGTACGCCGCTGATCAACGATCCTGGCTATCACCTGGTGCGGACCTGTCGTGAAGCCGGTATTCGCGTTGTACCCCTGCCGGGGCCGTGCGCCGCCATTGCTGCGCTGAGCGCGGCGGGTCTACCGTCTGATCGTTTCTGCTATGAAGGCTTCCTGCCAGCCAAATCCAAAGGCCGTCGCGACGTGCTAAAGGATCTGGAAGCGGAACCGCGCACCCTGATTTTCTACGAATCCACGCACCGCCTGCTGGAGAGCCTGGAAGATATGGTGACCGTCTGGGGAGAGGCCCGCTACGTGGTGCTGGCGCGCGAGCTGACCAAAACCTGGGAAACGATCCACGGCGCGCCGGTGGGTGAACTGCTGGCGTGGGTGAAGGAAGACGAAAACCGCCGCAAGGGTGAAATGGTGCTGATTGTCGAAGGACATAAAGCGCAGGAAGACGCGCTTCCAGCCGACGCGCTGCGCACGCTGGCGCTGCTGCAGGCGGAACTGCCGCTGAAGAAAGCGGCGGCATTAGCGGCGGAAATTCACGGCGTGAAGAAAAATGCGCTGTATAAGCATGCGCTGGAGCAGCAGGGGGAGTAATCCAGATGAGCCGCTATCAGCCTCCGTTCACCATCACACCCTTTATCCTCAATCAGGTGGTTGAGATTGGTGAGCTATTGGGGCATTGGGCGGCACATTCAGGTAGAGCTTCGCCACTTCTCCGTAAAGAGAACCGTATTCGAACCATTCAGGCCTCGCTGGCCATTGAGCACAACTCGCTGACGACAGGGCAGGTGACGGCAATCATGGATGGCAAGCGCGTGCTTGCACCTGAAAAAGATATTCAGGAAGTACGTAACGCTATCCTGGCATATGAAAAATTGCCCGAATGGAAGCCCTGGAAGCTCAATGACTTACTCAGTGCGCACCGATTATTGATGATGGGTCTGGTCGATCATCCCGGAAAGCTCAGAAATGGGGACGTAGGGGTATACCGTGGAAACCAGTTAGTCCACATGGCTCCGCCTGCCTCGCAGATGAACCGCCTTATCGACGATCTTCTTTCCTGGCTTAAGCAAACCGATCTTCACCCGCTGATTGCCAGCTCGGTATTTCATTACGAGTTTGAGTTTATTCATCCCTTTTCGGATGGAAATGGCCGCATGGGGCGGCTGTGGCAAACGCTGATCTTAAGCCAGTGGCGTGCAGAGCTTGCATGGCTGCCCGTTGAGACACTCATTCACTTCCAGCAAGCGCGCTATTACCAGATTTTAGGACAATGCGATCGGGCCAGTGATTGCACGGCATTCGTGGCGTTTATGCTGCAAAATTTGGCCGAAGCTTTGCGGGAAAGCATCGATATGACATCCATTATGTCGGAAAAAGTGTCGGAAGAATTGTCGGAAAAGGAAAACACTATCCTTGAGCTTCTTACCGTTCAACCGCAAATGACTGCGGTGATGTTGGCCTCTGTATTGGGCGTGACTTCCCGCACCGCGGAACGCTATCTCCATTCTTTGCAAACAAAAGGTAAATTAAAACGCCTGGGGGCAAGGAAAGGGGGAAGCTGGCAGGTTATGGCTTAACCTGCCAGCCGAACACTTTTTATTTTCCTGGCACCGCCTCAAACACCAGCGTTTCCAGCGGCTGCAGCGTAATCACCACCGCGTTTTTGTACTCCTCAGGTACGGTTGAATTACTGCCGTACACCGCTTTCAGACTAAATTGCGCCGCGTTTCCCGTTGGGATTTCGAAATCTTTCGCCAAATCCAGGTAGTAGCTTTGCGGCTTATCCGACGGGTTACGCAAGCCGAGAATCGCTTTGTCCTTGTTCCAGGATGCCCAGCCGTAAACCTGCAGCGCGGTTGGATCGCCACCAATCCAGTGCGTATCCACCAGCACGCTGGCGTTTTCCCGCGACCACTTCGCCGCCTGCGCCAGGGTATCCCACTTCACCTTGTTCAGCATTGAAGGGGTGATATACAGCTCCTGCAGCTGCGTGCCGGTCGCGAAGTAGCTCCAGACCTGATCGGCAAAATCGCTGTCCGTTTGGACTTTCTCCAGCCCGTAATAGGCATTTTCCGCGCTGACGATCCCGTGGTACATCAGGGAGTTCAGCGGGAACAGCGGGCCTTTGCGCACAATGGAGCGGTAGGTTTCCGCATCGCGGTAGGTCATCCACTGCTGTACCGGCGTGCCGGGGCCGTACAGGTTGATGTCATCGCCCTGGCGCCAGATCGAGTCGGCGTAGAACAGCCAGGACGGGCTGGCGTTGGTACCTGTTGTCAGGTTGATAAACAGATTCGGGTTGGCGCTGCGCATGTTATGCAGCAGGGCGATAGAGGCGTCAAAATCCGAGGCATACGGGCTACCCTGGATATGCGCGTTGGCATTACCCATCCCGTCCAGCTTGAATGAGGTAATGCGTTCGTTTTTGATAAGCTTAACGATCTGCTCATTGAAGTTCTTAAAGTAGTTCGGCCCTGACAGCGCAAGCTTCCCGTCGACGGTTTCGAACCCATACTCTTTTGCATGCGAGACGCGAACGTCGCGCGGCTTGTTGTAGCCTCCCCACGGCGAGAGCCACAGCCCGACCGAGCTGTGCAGGCTGTCGGCTTTTTCCCGAACCTTGCCAAAACCATTGCTGAATGCCGGGCCAAACAGCCAGCGCCCGGTAAGGTCGTCCCAGCCGTCGTCCAACAGGAAGGCGTCCAGCGCCACGCCGCGTCCGGTAATAAACTCCTTATTCCACTCGTCCATCCGCCCCAGCACATCCTGCTCGGTGTACGGATTGAAAAAGCCGATATCCATCCAGCTGTTGTAGTGCAGATAAGGCTTGTACGGTCGCGGACGCACCGCATCAATAAACTGGTTCACGCTGCGGCGCAGCTGGCTGATTTCCGGGAAGGTGCCGAACCAGGTGGTAAAGCTGACCGGCGACTCTGGCTGGATCGGCGTTTTCAGCTCTACGTTGAGATTGGTGGTCGCTTCATAGGCGTAAGTGTTAACGATGGGCTTGTCTGGCAAAATAAAGAACGAATCAGCAACGATCGGCGAGCTGTTAATCGCCCCGTCCACATAGGGTGCCTGAGACTGCTTTTTCGTCGGGAAGAAGGTAATTTTCGCCACGTCTCGCGGCTGGCCGACTGCGGCAACGGTGTAGTCGATGCTGGCGTATTTTCCCTTCACCAGGTTCAGCTTCACCGTTACGTTAAAGTCCGGATGGGTAAAGTCGACGACAATTGCGTTGTCCTGCTTTTCGACGTGCTTAATGGTGAAATCCGCGGTGTGGATTTTTGTCTCATCCGGTAGCGTCAGAAAGAACAGCTCCTGCGGCGTGAGCGGATGGTTAGCCTTATTGTCCTTAACCACTACCGTTGAGTTTGCGTCATCAAACGACAGAGCAATATTGTCGTTGTTGAGCGCGTAGTTAGCGGCCAGTGCGCCGTGAGAAACAAACAGGGCCAGCATCGAGAGTGTGAGCACTTTTTTCATCAGGGTAAGATTCCTTATTAGTAATGCTTCAGCATTCGGTTGATGGATTGCTCCAGCCAGTAGCGCTGGGTGCCGAAGTTAATCCGCAGGTAGTTTTCGCCGTTTTGCACGTAGTGGCTGCCGTCTTCAATCACGACACCGGCCTGCTGGGCGAAATGTTGGGTCAACGCTGTGGCGCTGCGGTCGTCGGCGCTTACGTCTACCCAGGCCAGATACGACGATTCCGGGTTCATCATCTTCCACGCCGGGAAGTGGGTCTGAATAGCGTCCGCAAGGTAGCGGGCGTTCCCTTGCAGATACCCGTTCAGCGCGTCGAGCCACGGCAGGCCGTGCTGGTAGGCCAGGATAATCCCCCATACGCCGAACATATTGGGTGAGGTAATCGAGTTCTTCTCAAGCTGCTGGCGGAAGCGCTGGCGCAGCGAATCGTCCGGGATCATGGAGTAGGACGTTTTCAGCCCGCCCAGGTTGAAGGCTTTATTTGGCGACGTCAGCACGATCAGGTTGTCCAGTGCGGCACAGCCCGAGGTCAGACAGCTGACGAATGTGCCGTCCAGAATGTGCTCAGCGTGAACCTCATCGACCACCAGAATCGTGCCGTAGCGCTTACAGAGATCGGAGACCTGGCGTATCTCATCCGCGCGCCAGATCCTGCCTGAGGGGTTATGCGGCGAGCAGAAGAACCACAGTTTTGGACGGTGGGTTTTGAGCTGCTCTTCAATCAGATCAAAATCCAGCTGATAGCGGTTTTGCTTCACTGATAGCGGGTTAGCAAGCACCCGCACGCCCTGGCGCTGCGCCGCCATCGCAAACGGATCGTAGACCGGCGTGTTCATCATCACGCTATCGCCAGGCGTGCAGAACGCCTGGACCGTGTAATGGAGCGTGGAGACGGTGCCGTAGGTCAGGGTAATCCACGACTTCTCAACCTCAACCTGATGACGCGTGCGCTGGAAGGCCATCACCGCGTCGTAAAATTCGTCGAAGCACCAGGTATAGCCAAAGGTGCCGTGCTCCACGATGCGCTGGAAGCCCTCAATAACGGCCGGTGGCGAGGTGAAATCCATATCTGCGATCCACAGCGGGATAAACCCCTGCGGGACATCACCAAAGCGTGAGCAGACAAACGCATGGTCCCATTTACGGCACTTATCGCTTTTACGCTCGATGATTTTGTCGAAATCAAACACAACAACCCCCTGTTAGATTAAGGCTTCAATGCCGGTTTTGACGCTTTGCACCTGCGGGCCGATGATCACCTGAACGCTGTGAGCATCCAGCACCACCACCGACAGGGCGCCAGCCACTTTCAGCGCCTGCTGATCGATAAGCCCCATCTCCTTCACGACCAGGCGCAAGCGGGTGATGCAGTTGTCGAGCGACTCGATGTTCTCTTTGCCACCGAGCGCGCGCAGGATAAGCCCGTGATCGTATTTCGATTTTCCACGTGCGCGGGTGTTGGCTTCGACGGCCTGCTGCGCACCCTGCGCGTCCACTTCACGGCCCGGCGTCTTGATATTGTGTTTGAGGATGTACCAGCGGAAGACGAAGAAGTAGATGGCAAACCAGGCGATACCGACCGGGAACAGCAGATACCATTTGGTCGACATTCCCTGCATTACGCCGAAGATCAGCAGATCCAAAATCCCGCCGTCGGTGTTGCCGATGGTGACCCCAAGCAGGGCCATCACCATCAGCGCCAGGCCCGACATCACGATATGGAAGGCGTAAAGCGCAGGGGCGATAAACAGGAACAGAAACTCAATCGGTTCTGAAATACCGGTGACGACGGAAACCAGCACGCCGGAAAGCAGCAGCCCCTTAATTACAGGGCGGTTTTCCGGACGCGCGGTGCGGTAGATGGCGTACGCCACGGCAGGCAGGCCAAAGATAAAGGTCGGCATAAAGCCTTGTGACAGAAACGCGGTAACGTGCGGGCTAAACGGCAGTCCGGCTTTCAGCTCGGCGTAGAAGATATTCAGCGCGCCAGCCACTTCATGGCCGTTGACCATCTCAATGCCGCCTGCCGGCGTGAAGCGTACCATCGCCAGCAGGATATGGTGCAGACCAAAGGGTTTAAGCAGCAGCACGCCTACGCCGTACAGGAACGGTCCGAAAACGCTGGTGCTCTGAATGATATGGCCAATTCCGGCAATCCCCAGCGCCACGTACTCCCACAACAGCGGGATAAACAGACCAACCAGCGACAGCGTAAGGGCGGTGATAATCGGCACGAAACGAATGCCGCTGAAAAAGGCAAAGGCATCGTGTAACACGGTGTCCTGAAAACGCTCGTGTAGGAAGTAAGTGATTACCCCGACTACGATGCCGCCCAGCACGCCCATTTCCAGCGTTTGAATGCCCAGCACGATCGATTGTCCTACCTGTCTCATGGTGGCGGCGTCGGCAAGCTGGTGGGTGGCGGTCAGGTAGTAGTTGATGCTCATGTTCATCAGCATGTAGCCAACGAACCCGGCAAAGGCGCCCACGGCCTTGTTGCGTTTGGCGAGGCCCATCGGGATAGCCATGGCAAACATCAGCGGCAGATAGGTAAAGGCGAACCCGCCCACCATGGCGATAAAGCCAAAGGTCAGCTGCGTTAACTCGCCGCCCAGAAAGGGAAAGCTTTTAATAGTGGAAGGGCTGGTGACGGAGCTACCGATACCCAGCAGCAACCCCATAAAGGCCAGCAGAGAGACCGGGAACATAAACGTCTTTCCCAGGCTTTGGAAAAATTCCCACGCTTTCGATTTAAACGACTTTTCCTGTGTCATGTAGGGACTCCTCGGATTTTTAGGATAATGGAAGGCGCTGTCCGGCTTAAGGACGCGCCTTCATATTTGCGAGGCTTATAGTTATTTTTTAGGTATTGACGTAATGCGCGATGGGATCAGGCTTCGGCAGGAAGCAGGAGCCGGTTTGCCGAGCCGCAAATGGCGATCTTGCTTCTGACCACCTCTTTCATGGCGTCCATGCCGACCCGCATGTAGAAGCGCGGATCGTTCCCCTGCGGGTTTTCGGCAAACCAGGCTTTAACCGCGTCAGAGAAGGCAATTTTCAGCTCGGTGGCCACGTTGACTTTGCACACGCCCAGCTCGATGGTGCGGCGAACAAACTCATCCGGCACATCGCTCGCGCCGTGCAGCACCAGCGGCACGGTGACCACTTCGCGAATTTCCGCCAGCCGCTGGAAGTCGATTTTCGGGCGTTTGGTATACAGGCCGTGAGCGGTGCCGATGGCGACGGCAAGGCTATCGACGCCGGTCAGTTCGACGAAGCGTTTCGCCTCCTGCGGATCGGTGAGGAACGCGCTTTCGGCGTCCACGCTCATGTCATCTTCCACGCCGCCCAGACGGCCCAGTTCGGCCTCGACGCTGCAGTCGTTGAGGTGGCAGAAATCGACCACCGACTTCACCAGCTTCACGTTTTGTTCAAACGGATAGTGGCTGCCGTCGATCATCGCGCTGCGCACGCCCGCGTTGACCTTGCGGCGTATATCGTCCAGCGATTCGTGGTGATCGAGGTGCAGCGCCAGCGGCATGTCGTAGGTGTGGGAGTACGCGCTGCACAGGGCGTAGATCTCTTCCAGCGCAATATGCTTAAAGGTGCCCGGCGTGCCCGCGAGGATCACCGGCGATCGCATTTCGCTGCACGCTTCAAGGATCGCCTGGATCGTCTCCGCGTTGTGGATGTTGAACGCCGGCACGGCGTAGCCTTTTGCCTGCGCGTCCTGCAGAAGATATTTGGTAGAAATAATACTCATGATCCGATCCTCTTAAGCCTGCCACGGGTGAATAACAACGCCCTGCACCACGCGGTTGACCGTCCCGCTGGCGGATGGCGTATCGGGCGTATTGCCTACGCTGAGCGACTGGGTGAGCGCAAAGACCTGGGCATACATCAGGAAGCAGAACGCCTGTTCCATATCGATAAACGGACGTGAAGGCGGCAGCAGAATGTGCGGACCCGCTTCAATGACCGGATCGTTTTCAGCGGCGATGGCGACGACGCGCAGGGCCTGGCGATCGCGGCGCAGCTCGGCCAGCAGATCCAGATCGTACTGACGCGTATACGGATGGCTGGAGATAAACACCACCACCAGCGTTTCGCTATCGACCAGCGACTTCGGCCCGTGACGGAAGCCCGTCGGGGAATCGTAAAACGCCGCCAGCTTGCCCGCCGTCAGCTCCAGCACCTTCAGCGCCGATTCGCGCGCCGCGCCCTGCAGGCCGCCGCTTCCCAGATAGACGACGCGTTTCCACGCTTCATTGCCAAAGACGCCGTGGCTGAAATCACCGAGCGTAGTGAGGATCGCCTGACAGCGATCTGCCACGTCGCGGAAGGTGTGGCTATTGATCGCTTCCGGCGCGAACACCGCCAGACAGCTCGCCATCATGGTGGTGATGCTGCTGGTCATCGCGAACCCGCGATCGTGCGTTTCGGCAGGCATCAGCAGGGCAAAGGCGTTATCGCTGTCGATGGCGTTCTGATACAGGCTGCCCGCCTCGTTGCAGGTGATCGACAGGTGGTAGCACTCCGGCACGAACTGGTTTGCCAGCTCAACGGCCGCGACGCTTTCCGGGCTGTTGCCGGAGCGGGCAAACGAAATCAGCAGCAGCGGATGCGCAGGGCTGAAGTAGTCCATTGGGTTCGTGACCAGATCGGTTGTCGGGACGGCAGTGAAGTTTTTCCCGGTGTAGCTCGCGAGCCAGGGAGAAACGATATCGCCGATAAAGGCGGACGTGCCCGCGCCGGTCAGGACGATCCGCAGATCGTCCTTGCGCAGCAGCGGCGTCAGGAAACTGTCGATCGAAGCACGCAGGTTATCGATGTTGTTGAGCGAGCGGATCCAGCTGGCAGGCTGCTGGCGGATCTCTTCCTCGGTCCAGGTGCCGGTTGTCGCGGCGGTAGTGGTTTGTGGCATAACTCAGTCCTTAGTCGTGTGAATTCCACATCAGACGCTGGCAATCGTGTCGCTATCTTTCGTTTCGTTTCACTTGTTCACTTAATCAGTTAAATAAAATCTATAGAAAAGAAATCGAAACTTCAATGGAAGAAAAGAAATAAAACGAAAAGTGTGATCGTGAAAGGAAAGGGAAAATTTAAGGAAAGGAAAAGAAAGGCCTTACGATCGGGTGCCGTAAGGCCAACAGGAGACACAATGAAAGGGCTAAAGGGGGAGAGCCTGGCCCTGAATCCAGATCTGCTGGAGGTGTAAACCCCCGTCCAGCGCAATGATATTGGCGCGTTTACCCGGGGCTAAGGATCCGAGCTGACCCTCAATGCCCAGCAGCCGGGCTGGGTGCAGCGAGGCCATATGGATAGCGTCTTCGGCGGTTACGCCCGCATGCTCCACCATATTCCTGACCGCGGCATCCAGCGACAGCGTGCTGCCCGCCAGCCCGCCGGAGCCGGTTCGAACCACGCCGTTTTGCATCGAGACCTCTTCACCACAGAGCGTGTACCGTCCGTCCGGCATACCTGCCGCCTGCATGGCATCGGTAATCAGCACCACGCGATCCTGCGCGCAGCAGCAGCATAAGCGCATCGCCCCCGGATGGACGTGGTGGCCGTCGGCAATCAGCTCCAGCCACGCCCGTTTGTCCGTCAGCCCTGCGCCGACCATGCCGGGCTCTCTGTGATGCAGCCCCGTCATGCCGTTGTAGCAGTGAACCAGCCCGTCGGCACCCGCATCAAACGCGGCGAGAGTTTGCCGGTACGTGGCAGCGCCGTGGCCCAGCATCACGCGTATACCGCGCTGTTTAAGATGGCGAATCGCCTGCAGCGCGCCGGGCTTTTCTGGCGCGAGCGCCACCACCCGTAGCGTGCTCTGTGAAACGTCAGCCAGCCTGTCCAGCTCGGCGATATCCAGCTCCCGGAACAGCTCCGGCGGATGCGCCCCTTTGTTCTGCGGCGTAAAGTACGGTCCTTCCAGATAGCTGCCCAGGATCTGCGCGCCGGGGCCGCCGGACCGAGTGCGCCGGGCAATCCGCATCAGCGCGGCGTGGATACTCTCCAGCGGTGCGGTCACGGTGGTGGGCAGAAATGCGCCCACGCCTTCGCGGGCTTTATGCATTGCCAGGGTGTCCAGCACGCCGGGCGCATCATCCATGACGTCCACGCCCGCGCCGCCGTGGACGTGCGTATCGATATAGGCCGGGCAAAGCAGCTCCGCATCCCGCGTCGTAACGCCCGCCGGGATGGGTTCAATCGCCGCAACCGCACCGCTTTCAATGCGTAGCTGGTGGTCGTCCAGCCAGCCCCGTTCGGTAAGGATCCGTCGCGCGCGCAGCAGCTGGCTCATATCCCTTCCTCAGCAGGGGCTTCCTCGCGACAGCGCCCCAGCTCGTCCACCAGGCTCGTCAGGCCGCGGTGTCCGCACTCCAGCGCCTGCAGACGAAACGCTTCGCTGCTTAATCCGTCGCGCTCCAGCACCATCTCCAGCAGCAGCTGCAGGTTGGTGCCGGTGATCACTTCGCGGCCCGGCCTTTGCATCGCGAGCGTTGACGCCACTCGGAACGGCGTTCCGCCGAGCAGGTCGGTGAGAAACACAATATCGTGCTGCGCATCGAGTTCGCTCACCGCCTGCTCAAGCTGAGCGGTCAGCCGCGCGGTGGTGGAGGTTTCCGGAAAATCGATGGCGATAAACTGCGGCTGCTCGCCGAGGATCTGCTTCATCGCCTGCTCAAGCCCGCTGGCAAACCCGCCGTGACCCGTCAAAATAATGCCTAACATCGCAACCTCTTTGCTTTTACAGGAAGTGACAGAATTTACCGACAACGCCCAGCAGCACGGTGATACCGATTAGCCGCAGCGGGCTCCAGCCGCGGCGTACCAGCCAGAACATCGTCAGGGTGTAGACAAGCGGCAGGAACGCGGGCATCAGCTTGTCGATGACGTCGGCCTGCAGTTTGACGACCGCATCACCCGCCTTGATTTCGAGCGTGGTATTGAGGCGGACGTAGGTTGCCACCAGCGCGCCGATTACCGTCATCCCGACGATAGACGCCGCGTGGCCGACCTTTTTGGTGTTGGCTTTAATCAGCGGAATGGCCGCGACGCCCATCCGGTAAGCGTAATGCGCCAGGCCAAAACGCAGGCCGAGGTGTACTACGTTAAACAGCACGATAAAGACCACCGCGCCCAGAATCGATCCTTGCAGCGCCAGGCTGGCACCAATACCGCCGCAGATGGGCAACAGGGTCAGCCAGAACATGGCGTCGCCAATACCGCCAAGCGGCGCGCCGACGGCAATTTTGGTGCTCTGGATGCTGTTTACATCCTGCTTGGATCGCTCCATCGCCAGAATGATGCCGATAACAAAGGTCACCAGGAACGGGTGGGTGTTAAAGAAGCCCATATGGCCTTTCATCGCCCGCGCCAGGTCCCGCTTGTTGGTGTGGATCTTTTTCAACGCGGGCAGCAGCCCGTACAGCCAGCCGGAGGCCTGCATACGTTCATAGTTGAACGAGGCCTGCAGCAGCATGGAACGCCAGGCCACGCGGTTAATATCCTTTTTCGTCAGCTCGGCACCGATGTTTTGGTCTTCGTAGACGTTTTCATTCACGCCGGTCAGCAGCGTCTCTTCGCTTTCAGACACGCCCGGCAGGGTGGTTTGGTTAGATGCCATCTTCGAATTCCTCTTTCTGAGCGGCGGGAGCCGTCGGTTCAGGTGATTTACGCATCAGGTCGATCAGCGCCATGGCCAGCGCGGCCGCTGCAATCGCCAGCACCGGAAGCTTGAGCCAGGCGGCGGCGACAAAACCGATAATGAAGTAAGGGATGTAGACGTTTTTCATCATGATCTTCAGCAGCACGGCGAAGCCGATGGCTGGCATGATGCCGCCCGCGACGCCGAGGCCGTCAATCAGACGCGCTGGCAGAACGTCAATGGCGGTTTTCGCATGTTCCGCACCGAAGTAGATCGGCAGGAACGCGCACAGAAAATAGAAGATGCCGAGCGCCAGCAGCGCAAGATAGTTAACCCGTTCAATACCGTGAGTATCTGCATTGGCCGCCATGCGATCGCAGCGCGACATGACGCCGGACATCACCGAGAAGAGGAACGTAATCCCCATCTGAACCGCCACGGCAAACGGCACGGCGACGCCAACCGCGACTTCTGGCTTCACACCGGTGCTAATGGCAAAGGCGGTACCCACGATGGTGCCGATAATGACGTTAGGCGGCTGGGCACCAGCGAGCGGGGCCAGCCCCATCCAGACCAGCTCTAACGTGCCGCCGGTCAAAATGCCGGTGTGCAGATCGCCCAGAATCAGGCCGACCAGCGGCCCGAGTACCACCGGGCGGTGCATGTGCGTTAACCCGTTAAACATATCCAGACCGGCGATAAAGGCGAGTATGCCCAACCCTAGCGCCTGCAACAGACTGATTTCCATTGTGAATCCCTCAGAGCAGTTTAAAGAGATCCAAAGCAGTTTCTGTTGGAACGCCCTGAACGAAGCATTCCACACCGGCCGCTTTCAGGCCGTTGAACGCGGCGATATCGTTCGCGTCGACAGAGACCGTTTTGGCAATTTGTTGTTTGCCACTGGCGTAGTGCATGTTTCCGACGTTAATACGGGTGATGGGCACGCCGCCCTCAACCAGCTTCAGAAAATCGGCGGGTGATTTGCAGACCAGCAAGATTTTCTGGCGGTCAGCGGCGCGGTGAATGTTGTCGATGACCTTTTGCAGCGACCAGAAGCGCACGGCAATCCCTTCCGCGAGCACCATTTCCATCAGGTTCTGTTGAACCGGATCCTCAGCGACCTCATCGTTAGCGACCAGCACCAGGTTTGCCCCCGCAAACCCCACCCACTGCACGCCCACCTGACCGTGGATCAGGCGTTCGTCGATGCGGCATAAGACAATGTTTGGCATAGCGTTTTCCTCTTTTTTAATTATGCGTTTTGAGTCGTTACGCCTTCGCAGGCGGCGTGGTACTGCTGGAGTATGTCCTGAATGTGGTCGATGATGAGTTCCCGTGGCGTTGACTTGAGAGCGCCCTCGCGAACTTTGCTGTACTGCAACGGCAAGTACTGGCTGATCAGCGGCAGAGGAATAGGCTCGTCTGCCAGGTTACGCACCAGCCGTTCAAAGGCGTCGTCGATCTGGCTGTCCGGCCAGTAGTAGCGCACGCGGTCAGAGTAGCTGTAGCCGCGCGCCAGGCGACGCGCGTTGCCGTCACCGTGGTAATGGCTTTGCCAGTATTCCGGGCGGTCGAGCATGACGTTTTCCAGCACGTGACGCAGGCCGGAGCTGGCTTTTGCCGGCAGCAGCTCCTCTTCTATGGCGGCCAGCGAGAACAGCGCTTCGCGCAGGGCGAAGGTCAGGGCGGGGCCAACTTTCAGAATCGCAAAGTGATCGTTAACCAGCTGGCGCAGCGCCTGCGGCGTCTGGTAGTCGGTGGAGTGCGCTTCAAACACCAGCGTATCGTAGGCTTCAACCATGTTGCTCAGGGCAACGGCTTTCTGCGGCTGATAGTCGCAGACGTGCGCGTGGTCGAACTCCACGCCAGGCTGGACCACCAAGCCAATAATGCGCGGCCAGATGTCGCTCAAGCCTTCCTTTTCGAACGCGTGGCGGTGCGCTTCAAGCGTGGCGCGTGCAGCGTCCGGCGTGGTGACGGCAAGTTCGGTGAGCGTTTCGTGCGCGCCACCGGGAACCGGTACTTCCGTGCCGATAACGTAGACCAGATCGGATTCACCAAACTGCTCGCGACAGGTCGCTTCGGCAATCTTCGCCAGGCGTGCGGCGCGTCCGGCAACGATCGCGTCGGTCAGGGGAACCGGATCGTCCTCACAGGACATGCTGCAGTCCAAGTGGATCTTTTTGAATCCGGCAGAAACATAGCTTTTGATCAGATCGTCGGCATTGGCCATCGCCTGTTCCGCAGGGAGATTTTGCCAGCGGTTAGGGCCTAAATGATCGCCGCCGAGGATCAGCTGTGACGTCGGGAAGCCGAGCGACTCGGCCAGCTGGCAGACAAACCCGTGAAAATCCGCAGGCGTCATGCCGGTATAGCCGCCAAACTGATCCACCTGGTTGGAGGTGGCCTCGATCAGCAGCGGCGACTGATGCGAATGCGCGTAACGAATGGCAGCTTCAAGTACCAGCGGATGTGCGGAACAGACGGCATAGATCCCGTTTGAATTCCCTCGTTTATGTTGTCCCACCATTTCTGTCAGATGTTTCACTTTCCTCTCCATTTCGGATGGTAATGATACTTGTCTTTCGTTTTGTTTCATTTAATCCTGCATCATGGTGATATAAAAATAAAACGAAAGATAATAGATTTCCGATCTGTTTCACAAAAGAAACATAATGAAAGGTTTCAGCGCAGTGTTGGCTTGCGTCTGGACGTAAGGCGGGACTTGCATTCCCGCAAAAGAAAGGCCTTAATAGGCAAAACGAAATGAAACGAAAGACTATTTATTAAGGAGCTCGTATGAGCAGCACCGATTCATCCGCGGAAAAGCGCATCACCGGCACCAGTGAAAGGCGAGAGCAGATCATTCAGCGGTTGCGGGCGCAGGGAAGCGTGCAGGTTAACGACCTGTCTCATCTGTATGGCGTATCGACGGTGACGATCCGCAACGACCTGGGGTTCCTGGAGAAGCAGGGCATTGCCGTTCGCGCTTACGGTGGGGCATTGATTTGCGAAGGCAACATGCCGGGCGCTGAGCCTTCCGTGGAGGATAAAAGCTCGCTGAATACGGCGGTGAAGCGCAGTATCGCACAGGCCGCTGTCGCGCTGGTCAAACCCGGGCACCGTATTATTTTGGACTCCGGCACCACGACGTTTGAAATCGCCCGCATGCTGCGCCAGCACACGGACGTCATTGCGATGACCAACGGGATGAACGTGGCGAATGCGTTGCTGGAAGCGGAAGGGGTGGAACTGCTGATGACCGGCGGGCATCTGCGCCGTCAGTCGCAATCTTTCTACGGTGACCAGGCAGAACAGTCGTTACAGAATTACCATTTTGACCTGCTGTTCCTGGGCGTTGACGCCATCGATCTCGATCGCGGCGTGAGCACGCACAACGAGGATGAAGCCCGTTTGAACCGCAAAATGTGCGAGGTGGCGGAGCGCATTATCGTTGTCACTGACTCCAGCAAGTTTAACCGCTCAAGCCTGCATAAAATCATTGATACGCAAAGGATTGATATGATTATTGTCGATGAAGGCATTCCGGCGGAGAGCCTGGACGGGCTGCGGAAAAGCGGGATTGACGTGGTGTTGGTTTAAGTTTTTTACCCTCTCCCCTAGGGGGAGAGGGTAGAGTGAGGGGAAGTCACGTCACCGGTGCCGGGTTGAACACCGCCAGCTGATTATGCAGCCCCCATTGATCGGAGAACGTTTTCTTCCGCCCGCTGGCGACATCCAGAATGAAGTGGAACAGTTTCCAGCCCACGTCCTCAATACTCTCTTCTCCGGTGGCGATGGTGCCCGCGTTGATGTCCATTAAGTCATACCAGCGGTTTGCCAGTTCAGTGCGGGTCGCCATCTTGATCACCGGCACCGCCATCAGGCCGTACGGCGTGCCGCGCCCGGTGGTAAAGACCTGCACCGTAATGCCGGACGCCACCTGCTGCGTGCCGCAGACGAAGTCGCTGGCCGGTGTTGCCGCGTAAATCAGGCCGCGTTTCGTCGGGCGCTGGCCCGGAGAGAGCACTTCCACAATCGCGCTCTGGCCGGATTTGGCAATCGACCCGAGGGCTTTTTCCACCACGTTTGCCAGGCCGCCTTTTTTGTTGCCCGGAGACGGGTTGGCGCTGCGGTCGGTTTTGCCCATATCGAGATAGCTATCGTACCAGGCCATTTCCTCAAGCAGGCGCTTGCCCACCTCTTCATTAACGGCGCGTGGCGTAAGCAGATGGATAGCGTCACGCACTTCGGTCACCTCGGAGAACATCACCGTGGCGCCGCAGCGCACGAAAAGATCGGACGCATAGCCCACCGCCGGGTTGGCCGTCACGCCGGAGAAGGCATCGCTGCCGCCGCACTGGGTGCCCACGACCAGTTCCGAGGCCGGGCACGTTTCACGCTGGCGCCGGTTGAGTTTGTCGAGATGGCGCTCTGCCACCTGCAAAATATCGTCGACCATTGAGCGGAACCCAACGTGGCGTTCGTCCTGCAGGCGCACGATGCTGGCATCGTCTACCGGAATGGCTTTGACATCTTCGGTGCCCTGCAGCAGGCGCTCGGGCTGCAATTTTTCACACCCCAGACCGATGACCATCACCTCGCCGCCAAAGTTCGGGTTGAGGGCAATATTGTGAATGGTACGGATCGGCACTACCGCAGCGGGTGCGTTAATCGCCACGCCGCAGCCGTAGAGGTGGTTCAGACCCACCACTCCGTCGACGTTCGGGTATTTTGGCAGCAGATCGCGTTCAATGATTTTCACCACGTAATCCACGACGCCCGACACGCAGTGCACGCTGGTGGTAATGCCGAGCAGGTTCTTGGTGCCAACGCTGCCGTCCGCGTTGCGGTAGCCTTCGAAGGTATAGCCCTCCAGCGGAGGAAGCGGTTCCGGCACGCGGGTTGCCAGCGGAAGCGTGTTCAGCGGCGGCGCTTCCGGCAGCGCCACCAGCGACTCCTCAACCCAACTACCCTGTGGTATAGAGCGAACGGCATAGCCGATGACTTCACCGTAACGTACGATTTCGCTATTAGCAGGGATATCCACCAGGGCGACTTTATGTCCCTGTGGAATATGCTCAATCAGTTCCAGCCCGTCCGGGAAGCGGGTACCCGCTTTTAAGCCATTATCGTTGACAATAATCGCCACATTATCGGTGTCGTGTACTTTTATATAAAACGCCGTTGGCGATGCCTGTCGAATTTCAATGTCGGTCATTGTTCAGTATTCTCCAGCAAGGTGTCTGATAATAAATTCAGCCAATTTTCTAATGGTAGAAATAAATACGCGGCTTTCAGAATTAAAGCATGTCAGCATGGGGAGCATGAAAATGTGATCGCGATCGCTCCCTAACCGGTAATCCCTGATTCTGTGCATTAGCGCCCAGTGCTTTGTGCATATGCAAAAATTTTTATCAAAATGTATCGCAATGCTTGAGCATTACAACAATGTGTGGTCGTGGATTGCGTCTTATACTGAATGACGATTTTATAACGCCAAAATACGTCAGAATAATAAATATAATGCTGGCGCGGTGTCTGAATAAATAAAATGATACTGAAAAAGGCTGCGGAATAAAAAAGGTAAATACGATGAGTAACGATATCTTCCCGAATAAATTTAAAGCGGCCCTCGCGGCGCACCAGATTCAAATTGGCTGCTGGTCCGCGCTGGCAAACCCAATCAGCACCGAAGTGCTGGGCCTGGCCGGTTTCGACTGGCTGGTGCTGGACGGCGAACATGCGCCGAACGATATCAGCACGTTTATTCCGCAGCTGATGGCGCTGAAAGGCAGCCGCAGCGCCCCGGTGGTGCGTGTACCCACCAACGAGCCGGTGATTATCAAGCGTCTGCTGGATATCGGTTTCTACAATTTCCTGATCCCGTTTGTGGAGACGGAAGAACAAGCGGCGCTGGCCGTAGCCTCAACGCGCTATCCGCCAGAAGGGATCCGCGGCGTTTCCGTTTCGCATCGCGCCAATATGTTTGGCACCGTGCCGGACTACTTCGCGCAGTCTAATAACAACATCACCATTCTGGTTCAGATCGAGAGCCAGCAGGGCGTTGATAACGTCGACGCGATTGCAGCCACAAACGGCGTGGACGGTATCTTCGTCGGCCCAAGCGATCTGGCTGCCGCCTTTGGCCATCTGGGGAACGCCAGCCACCCTGACGTGCAGCGCGCGATCCAGCACATCTTTGCCCGCGCTAAAGCACACGGCAAACCGTGCGGCATTCTGGCGCCGGTTGAGGCTGATGCCCGTCGCTATCTGGAGTGGGGAGCCACGTTTGTTGCCGTCGGCAGCGACCTCGGCGTATTCCGCTCGGCTACGCAGAAATTAGCGGACGCTTTTAAAAAATAACCATCATTGAGGAAACAGATTATGACGCTGAAAGTGGGTTTTATTGGCCTGGGGATCATGGGTAAACCAATGAGTAAGAACCTCATCAAAGCGGGTTACTCACTGGTGGTATCCGATCATAATCCGCAGGCCGTGGCTGAGGTTATGGCGGCTGGCGCAGAAACGGCCACCACCGCCAGAGCCATTGCCGAGCAGTGCGATGTCATCATCACCATGCTGCCAAACTCCCCGCATGTTAAAGAGGTCGCGTTGGGTGAAAACGGCATTATCGACGGTGCGAAGCCGGGCCTGGTGCTGATTGATATGAGCTCAATTGCGCCGCTCGCAAGCCGTGAAATTAGCGAGGCTTTAAAAGCGAAGGGCGTCGATATGCTGGATGCGCCGGTCAGCGGCGGTGAGCCGAAAGCGATCGACGGCACGCTGTCGGTGATGGTCGGCGGTGATAAAGCCGTTTTCGATAGATTTTACGACCTGATGAAAGCCATGGCGGGCTCCGTGGTGCATACCGGGGACATCGGGGCGGGTAACGTGACCAAGCTGGCAAACCAGGTGATTGTGGCGCTGAACATTGCCGCCATGTCAGAAGCGCTGACGCTGGCAACCAAAGCGGGCGTCAATCCGGATCTGGTCTATCAGGCCATTCGCGGTGGTCTGGCGGGCAGTACCGTGCTGGATGCCAAAGCGCCGATGGTCATGGATCGTAATTTCAAACCCGGTTTTCGCATCGACCTGCATATTAAAGATCTGGCGAACGCGCTGGATACGTCACACGGCGTGGGCGCACAGCTGCCGCTGACCGCGGCGGTCATGGAGATGATGCAGGCGCTGCGTGCCGATGGCCTGGGCACGGCCGATCACAGCGCGATTGCATGCTACTACGAAAAACTGGCGAAGGTGGAAGTGGCGCGTTAATCACGCCTTGCCCACACCTTAGGGTGACAGCGGCGCGCAAACCCTCTATACTGCGCGCCGAAGCTGACCAGACAGTCGCCGCTTCGTCGTCGTCCCTTTCGGGGGAGACGGGCGGAGGGGAGGAAAGTCCGGGCTCCATAGGGCAGGGTGCCAGGTAACGCCTGGGGGGGAAACCCACGACCAGTGCAACAGAGAGCAAACCGCCGATGGCCCGCGCAAGCGGGATCAGGTAAGGGTGAAAGGGTGCGGTAAGAGCGCACCGCGCGGCTGGTAACAGTCCGTGGCACGGTAAACTCCACCCGGAGCAAGGCCAAATAGGGGTTCACATGGTACGGCCCGTACTGAACCCGGGTAGGCTGCTTGAGCCAGTGAGCGATTGCTGGCCTAGATGAATGACTGTCCACGACAGAACCCGGCTTATCGGTCAGCTTCAACTTCTTCTAAAACGATCGTTGATGTGTCTCGGGTGTAAAAAATGGGATGCATCAGCGGTTGTCTTCTTTCCTGCCCTCCATTACGTATACCTATTGAGTAATACCTGATTAAGTTTTACTTAAGTCTGATGTTTCTTGTTTGAGAGATTATTGCTTGTAAACTGTCCAGCATTGTTATTTCCATAACAAGTAGAGGGACTTATGGCAACAGGTTATTATCTCCGGGTTGGAGACCAAACTACCTGTGGTGGCAAAATCTTAACCGGAACCCCGGTAATAGATTGGTACGGTGCTAACGCTGCGCGCGAAGGCGATTTTGTTTCTTGTGGAAAAAATCCAGGTGTTTCCTACAAAATTATCGGTGGCACAGAGGGATTTTTGGACAAAACGCAGCAGTTAGCCGGAACATTGGATAGTATCAGCTCCTGCCCGTGCAAGGCGAAGTTCATTCCTTCCATTCCGGACTGTTATGAAAAAGAAATTGTATCTTCGTCAAGACGTTCAAATGTAGTGGCAGCGTCCCCAGCCGCGCTGATGCCAAAACTTCGTTCAGAGCCGGAACCAGAACAGCACGCCCAGACTGCGAAAAAGAAAACAGGAATAGACGCAGGTTTTGCCATTATCCCCTATGGTGGCACTACGGAAGCCTGGCAACATCTGTTATTCACAGAGAGCCCACCTGCAGGTGTAAAAGAACTCTTTGCCGCGCTGAACGGCCGGGATGAAAGATATAAAGCCGGTTCTATTCTGCTGGTGGTGGACCCTGATAAGCAGGACAACGAACAAATTGCACATATGCAGGCCGCGAAAGCGCGAGTTGATGCCGCGTTAGCTCCTCTCTCCATTCAGCAAGCCAACTTTCTCTACAAGTACAAAGACACCATTGAGATGTTCGCTGCTGCTGCCAGTACGGCGAGCGATACTTATGGATACTCAGGACAAGCAACCGAAGCCGCGAAAGGGTATTTTGAACAGGTAGAAAAAATCCTTGTCGAGATCGAGAAAACCTACAAGAACCAGTACATCACCAGCGGCACACTGATCGGTGAACAATTCTTTGTTGAGCGCCGTCGCCTGTTCGGGCAACTCGATAGCGTGCTGAAGATGTTCATGAAGCATCGTTTCATGTTCAATGAATACACCGACCTTAAAAGCGCCCTTGGTCTGTCCAGCCGTTCAATCACTCACCGCTGGAATGAAACAGGCGTTAGCGATATAGAGGGTTACGCCACCCACATTGAGAAGCTGGCGAAGTACGTCAAGTGGATGGAAACAGCCGGGAAGATCGGCATTGGTCTGTCTGCCTTTGATACAGCCGCAAATATCATCGAAGCCTGCACCGTGGGCCGAGATTGTGCGAAAACGTCGTTTACCTCTATTGGAGAGTTTTCCGGTAGCCCGATCGGCGGTGCGATAGCTGGAAAAATTGTGGGTACAGCCGCAGCAAATACCGTCTGTGCGATAGTGCTTGGCGCTGCAACCATAGAAGCCGCAGGTGCCGGAGCATTACTTTGTACGCTTGGTGTAAATGGCGCTATTGCATATGGGAGCGATAAAGCCATATCCGCGTTCGGTGGCTTCGTTGGTGAATCGCTATATGAGGTTACAAGCAATGACCATTGATGACCTACTTAGCGCCAAGGCAACAGTAATTATTGGTGCACTTGCTTTCGGCTTCGGTATAGCCAGTATCATAGCCTCAGTTCTGAACAGAGATAGATTTAAAGAGATCTGCATCCTTTACAAAGAAAGATACGGTAGTTTGCCTGATGCTGTATTGCTGTTCGAGAACGTCAACACGCTCTATGTCAAAGTGGCATACAGCACAAAAGTGAGTTTTATATACATGCCGCTGTTGTGGAATAAAAGCTCAATCCTGACCAAAAACGATGACAAGGACTTTATTCGTGGGCTACCAAAACGGCTTATTCGCCCATTCTACGCGGAGATATACCTGGCGGTTGTCAGTCTGTTGTTTTTTATCGTTGGTGTATTACAAATGTTAGCAATTAGGCATGGTTGGGTGTGAAAGGAGCTTTACTCTGTGGACTTTGCACTGTAACACGAACTGCGATACAGCCTGCGACACATGACAACGCTAGCGCCGCAGTTGCCTGAAGTACAGTTGAACGAAGCCGCCTTATCGGTCAGCTTCAACTTCTTCTAAAACGATCGTTGATGTGTCTCGGGTGTAAAAAATGGGATACATCAGCGGTTGTCTTCTTTCCTGCCCTCCATTACGTATACCTATTGAGTAATACCTGATTAAGTTTTACTTAAGTCTGATGTTTCTTGTTTGAGAGATTATTGCTTGTAAACTGTCCAGCATTGTTATTTCCATAACAAGTAGAGGGACTTATGGCAACAGGTTATTATCTCCGGGTTGGAGACCAAACTACCTGTGGTGGCAAAATCTTAACCGGAACCCCGGTAATAGATTGGTACGGTGCTAACGCTGCGCGTGAAGGCGATTTTGTTTCTTGTGGAAAAAATCCAGGTGTTTCCTACAAAATTATCGGGGGCACAGAGGGATTTTTGGACAAAACGCAGCAGTTAGCCGGAACATTGGATAGTATTAGCTCCTGCCCGTGCAAGGCGAAGTTCATTCCTTCCATTCCGGACTGTTATGAAAAAGAAATTGTATCTTCGTCAAGACGTTCAAATGTAGTGGCAGCGTCCCCAGTCGCGCTGATGCCAAAACTTCGTTCAGAGCCGGAACCAGAACAGCACGCCCAGACTGCGAAAAAGAAAACAGGAATAGACGCAGGTTTTGCCATTATCCCTTATGGTGGCACTACGGAAGCCTGGCAACATCTGTTATTCACAGAGAGCCCACCTGCAGGTGTAAAAGAACTCTTTGCCGCGCTGAACGGCCGGGATGCAAGATATAAAGCCGGTTCTATTCTGCTGGTGGTGGACCCTGATAAGCAGGACAACGAACAAATTGCACATATGCAGGCCGCGAAAGCGCGAGTTGATGCCGCGTTAGCTCCTCTCTCCATTCAGCAAGCCAACTTTCTCTACAAGTACAAAGACACCATTGAGATGTTCGCTGCTGCTGCCAGTACGGCGAGCGATACTTATGGATACTCAGGACAAGCAACCGAAGCCGCGAAAGGGTATTTTGAACAGGTAGAAAAAATCCTTGTCGAGATCGAGAAAACCTACAAGAACCAGTACATCACCAGCGGCACACTGATCGGTGAACAATTCTTTATTGAGCGCCGTCGCCTGTTCGGGCAACTCGATAGCGTGCTGAAAATGTTCATGAAGCATCGTTTCATGTTCAATGAATACACCGACCTTAAAAGCGCCCTCGGCCTTTCCAGCCGTTCAATCACTCACCGCTGGAATGAAACAGGCATTAGCGATATAGAGGGTTACGCCACCCACATTGAGAAGCTGGCGAAGTACGTCAAGTGGATGGAAACAGCAGGGAAGATTGGCATTGGTCTGTCTGCCTTTGATACTGCCGCAAAGATCACCGAAGCCTGCACTGTGGGCCGAGATTGTGCGAAAACGTCGTTTACTTCCATTGGGGAGTTTGCAGGTAGCTTAGCTGGGGGGGCTTTGGCAAGTAGAATTCTCCAGGGAAGTGCAGCAAGTACAATCTGTGCAGTCGTGCTGGGTGCTGCAACCATTGAAGCTGCTGGTGCTGGAGCACTACTTTGTACGATTGGGGTTAGTGGGGGGATAGCATACGGAACTGATAAAGCTCTAAGCGAATTGTCCGGGGCTACTGGCGAGTTCATTGGGGAAAAACTAGGCCTTTATGAGGTAACCAGCAATGATTGATATAAAAATGATTTTTATAATAATTATGCTTATAGGCTTATTATTCTTGGCAGCCAGCGTCATCGCCTCACTTCTGAACAGGAAGAGATTTAAGGAGATCTGCCTGCTATACAAAGAGAAATTCGGCAGCCTTCCCGATGCGGTATTACTGTTCGAGAACGTTAACTCACTTTACTTCAAGGGCGCATACGGCATAAAAACGCAGTTTATAATCATGCCGCTATTGTGGAATAAAAGCTCAATACTGACCAAAAATGATGATAAAGACTTCATCCGGGGATTACCAAAAAGGATTATCAGGCCTTTCTATGTAGAAGCATTTCTTGGTCTGATTAGTATAGTATTTTTTGTCATTGCTGGGATTTTGATGTTGGCGATAAAACACGGTTGGGTGTGAAAGACGCGTCTTTTGTAGGGCTTTACTCTGTCACACGGAGTGAGATACAGTCTGCGGCACAAGGCAACCCCAGCGCCGCCCGGCACCGGACAAACGACATCAATTCTCATATTTGCGACATTAAGCACATTTCACTGTTTTTATCCCCTCAGTATCGCTCCTGAATCTGTAGACGATCGCCATCACAAAATTTCACGCTAAAAAACGCGAGATTTCCAGTATTGATAATTTGTTATGATTGTTACCTTAATGATCGCGAAACTTTTCTCGTTTGATATACATATATTGAATTCAAATACATTTCCCCCATGAATATGTGACGTATTCCACTCTTTTCCGCCAGCCTGAAAATTCACGTCGTAAAAAATTGATAAATTGAAAGAATGTTTCAAACAAATAGCGGTTATTTATTGGCCTTTAATTGCCTGAAATATCGTCTTTATTGATTTTTTCCAGACGGTAAAATTTATCCTGGTTATCGCCATAAAATAAATTTATTACCGCAATTTTTGTTGATCAATATCAGCATAGTAGCGTATTTATCCTATGGTATCCATTTGATAAATATCTATTTTATTGGTTTTTTGAGGTGTGAGTTAAGGGGGCTGGAAAGCAAATTGTGAGTAACAGCACATACCCCTTCAAACATTATTGAGTAGAATTCACCCCGTCATAGGGAAATAAGTGCAGAATATTATGAACACTATTATTCTACCGAAAACACAGCACCTCGTGGTATTTCAGGAAGTCATTAAAAGTGGCTCCATAGGTTCTGCAGCAAGACAGCTGGGTCTGACGCAACCCGCCGTCAGCAAAATCATCAGCGATATTGAATCCTACTTCGGCGTGGAAGTGATGGTGCGTAAAAACACCGGCGTAAAACTCACTGCCGCGGGCCAGGTTCTGCTCTCGTACTCTGAGTCGATCACCCGCGAAATGAAAAACATGGTGAGTGAGATTAACAGCCTGAGTTTCAGTACCGTTATGGACGTCTCCTTTGGTTACCCGTCGCTGATCGGCTTTACCTTCCTGTCTGAGATGATCAAAAAATTCAAGGAAGTGTTCCCGAAAGCACGGGTCTCGATGTATGAAGCCCAGCTCTCCTCTTTCCTTCCGGCCATTCGCGATGGTCGTCTGGATTTCGCTATCGGCACGCTGAGCGATGAAATGCTGCTGCAGGATCTTCACGTCGAACCGCTGTTTGAGTCCGAGTTTGTGCTGGTCGCCAGCAAAACGCGAACGTGCACCGGCCCGACGACACTGGCATCGCTCACTCACGAGCAGTGGGTGATGCCGCAAACCGATATGGGCTACTACAAAGAACTTCTGACCACCCTGCAAGACAACCACATCAGCATCGAAAACATCGTCCAGACCGATTCCGTCGTCACCATTTATAACCTTGTCCTGAATGCCGATTATCTGACGGTGATTCCCCGCGACATGATAGCACCGTTCGGTTCTGACCAGTTTATTGTGCTGCCAGTGGAAGATGAATTACCCGTAGCGCGTTATGCCGCCGTGTGGTCAAAAAATTACAGGATTAAAAAATCGGCGTCAGTATTAGTTGAGCTGGCAAAACAATATTCGTCGATGAATATCGAAAGACGACGATGAATAATTAGTATCCATTTTAAAAACACCCAGAGCGTTAACGTGTTAACGCGCTGATACCCTGACTTTGCCTGAAAAGAATGAATTATTATAACGAGGATATTATGCATATTACCTACGATCTCCCGGTAACGATTGAAGATATTCAGGACGCCAGAAAACGACTGGCAGGAAAAATATATAAAACCGGTATGCCACGTTCGAATTATCTCAGCGAACGCTGTAAGGGCGAAATATTCCTGAAGTTTGAGAACATGCAGCGTACCGGCTCGTTTAAGATCCGCGGCGCGTTTAACAAGTTAAGCTCGCTGACCGACGCTGAAAAACGCAAAGGCGTTGTCGCCTGCTCCGCGGGGAACCACGCGCAGGGAGTGTCCCTCTCCTGCGCCATGCTCGGCATCGACGGTAAAGTGGTGATGCCGATGGGCGCGCCGAAATCCAAGGTTGCCGCTACCCGCGACTACTCCGCAGAAGTCGTGCTGCACGGTGAAAATTTCAACGACACCATCGCCAAAGTCAGCGAAATCGTCGAGATGGAAGGGCGTATTTTTATTCCCCCTTACGACGATGCCAAAGTGATCGCCGGGCAGGGCACCATCGGTCTGGAAATTCTCGAAGATTTATACGACGTGGATAACGTCATTGTGCCTATCGGCGGTGGCGGTTTAATTGCCGGGATTGCGACGGCGATTAAATCCATCAACCCCACCATTAATATTATCGGCGTGCAGTCAGAGAATGTTCACGGTATGGCGGCATCGTATCAGGCGGGAGAAATTATAAACCATCGCGTCACCGGCACATTAGCGGACGGTTGCGATGTCTCTCGTCCGGGTAAATTAACCTTCGAAATCGTTCGTGAATTAGTCGATGACATTGTGCTGGTCAGCGAAGACAACATTCGCGACAGCATGATTGCGCTTATTCAGCGAAATAAAGTGGTGACGGAAGGCGCGGGTGCGCTGGCCTGTGCCGCGTTATTAAGCGGCAAGCTTGACCACTATATTCAGGGTCGTAAAACCGTCTGCATTATTTCCGGCGGCAATATCGATCTCTCCCGTGTTTCCCAAATTACCGGCTTCGTTGACGCATAAAGGTGACCTATGAGCAACACAGAAAGCATTATCGTTGGCCAGACAAAAACGTCCTCCTGGCGTAAGTCTGATACCACCTGGACGCTTGGCCTGTTTGGTACCGCCATTGGCGCAGGCGTGCTGTTCTTCCCCATTCGCGCAGGCTTTGGTGGATTGATCCCTATCCTGCTGATGCTGGTTCTCGCGTTCCCGATTGCGTTTTACTGCCACCGCGCGCTGGCGCGTTTGTGTCTGTCCGGCAGCAACGTCTCCGGCAACATCACCGAAACGGTGGAAGAGCACTTTGGTAAGACCGGTGGGGTGGTGATCACTTTCCTCTACTTCTTCGCCATTTGCCCGCTGCTGTGGATTTACGGCGTCACCATTACCAACACCTTTATGACCTTCTGGGAAAACCAGCTCCAGCTGCCTGCGCTGAACCGCGGCGTGGTGGCGCTGTTCCTGCTGCTGCTGATGGCCTTTGTTATCTGGTTTGGTAAAGACCTGATGGTGAAGGTCATGAGCTTCCTGGTGTTCCCGTTTATCGCGAGCCTGGTGCTGATTTCCCTGTCGCTGATCCCTTACTGGAACTCGGCGGTGATCGACCAGGTCAACCTGAGCGATATCGCCTTCACCGGTCATGACGGCATACTGGTCACGGTGTGGCTGGGTATCTCCATCATGGTCTTCTCCTTTAACTTCTCGCCTATCGTCTCCTCGTTTGTGGTCTCCAAGCGCGAAGAGTACGAACCTGAGTTCGGTAAAGAGTTTACCGAGCAGAAATGTTCCAAAATCATCGGTCGCGCCAGCCTGCTGATGGTGGCCGTGGTGATGTTCTTCGCCTTTAGCTGTCTGTTTACGCTCTCTCCGCAGAACATGGCGGATGCCAAGGCGCAGAACATTCCGGTGCTCTCCTACCTGGCGAACCACTTTGCGTCGATGTCCGGAACCAAATCGACGTTCGCGACGGTGCTGGAATACGGTGCCTCCATCATCGCGCTGGTGGCTATCTTCAAATCCTTCTTCGGCCACTACCTGGGCACGCTGGAAGGGCTGAACGGCCTGATCCTCAAGTTCGGCTACAAGGGCGACAAGAAGAAAGTCTCTGTTGGCAAACTGAATACCATCAGCATGGTGTTCATCATGGGCTCCACCTGGGTTGTGGCCTACGCCAACCCGAACATTCTGGACCTTATTGAAGCCATGGGTGCGCCAATCATCGCCTCTCTGCTGTGCCTGCTGCCGATGTATGCCATCCGCAAGGCACCGGCGCTGGCGAAATACAAAGGGCGTACCGAGAACATCTTCGTTACCGCGGTCGGCCTGCTGACCATTCTGAATATCGTTTACAAACTGTTCTAACCCATTGCTCAGGAAGAGCGGAGTCACATGATGATTGAGTTTCCGGTTGTACTGGTTATTAACTGCGGATCGTCCTCTGTTAAGTTTTCGGTGCTCGACGCCAGCAGCTGCGATGCCCTGATGACGGGCATTACAGACGGAATCAACACCGAGAAGGCCTTTATTTCCGTGAACGGGGGTGAGCCGGCCAGGCTGGCTCACCAGGACTACGAAGGGGCGCTGGCTGCCATCGCCCTGGAGCTGGAGAAGCGTAATCTGATGCGCAGCGTGGCCTTAATTGGCCACCGCATTGCGCACGGCGGCGACCTCTTCAGCGAGTCAACCCTGATCACGGAAGAGGTTATCGAGCAGATCCGCCAGGTCTCCCCGCTGGCGCCGCTGCATAACTACGCCAACCTGAGCGGCGTGGAAGCCGCAGAGCGCCTGTTCCCGGGCGTGCAGCAGGTGGCGGTATTTGACACCAGTTTCCACCAGACGCTGCCGCCGCAGGCGTATCTGTACGGATTGCCGTACCGCTATTTTGAAGCGCTGGGCGTGCGCCGCTACGGCTTCCACGGCACCTCTCACCGCTACGTGGCCGCGCAGGCGCATACGCTTCTCGGGCTGTCCCCCGATGACAGCGGCCTGGTGATTGCCCATCTCGGCAACGGGGCGTCCATCTGCGCGGTGCGCAACGGCGAAAGCGTCGATACCTCGATGGGGATGACGCCGCTGGAAGGGCTGGTAATGGGGACGCGCTGCGGCGACGTGGACTTCGGCGCGATGGCGTGGATTGCCCAGCAGACCGGGCAGTCGTTCGAGGATCTGGAGCGCGTGGTCAATAAAGAGTCCGGATTGCTTGGGATCTCCGGCATCTCCTCCGATTTACGCACGCTGGAGAAAGCCTGGCACGAAGGTAACGAGCGGGCACAGCTGGCAATACACACCTTTGTTCACCGCATTGCGCGACATATCGCCGGGCACGCGGCGTCGCTGCACCGCCTGGATGGGGTGGTCTTTACCGGCGGCATTGGCGAAAACTCGAAGCTTGTCCGCGCGCTGGTGGCGGAACATCTGAACGTGTTCGGCATCCGCCTCGACGACGCCAAAAATGCCCTGCCTGGCAGCGCGGGTGAGCGCGTGATCTCCACCGAGTCGTCCCGCGTGGCCTGCGCGGTTATCCCTACCAACGAAGAAAAAATGATCGCGCTGGACGCCCTCCGTCTTGGGAAGGTTACCCCGGCCGCGGCTTACGCCTGATAAAGCGAGAAACACATGAAAGTAACAATCGATACGGGCGTCGCGCCCTACAGCGACGCATGGGCCGGGTTTCGCGGTGAAGAATGGAAAAACGCCGTCAACGTCCGCGATTTTATTCAGCATAACTACACCCCTTATGAAGGCGATGAAGCTTTCCTCGCGCAGGCGACGCCAGCAACGACGGCGCTGTGGCAGAAGGTAATGGTCGGTATTCGCCAGGAGAACGCCACCCACGCCCCGGTGGATTTTGACACCAACATTGCCACCACTATTACGGCCCACGGGCCGGGCTATATCGACCAGGATCTGGAGACGATCGTCGGTCTGCAAACCGATAAGCCGCTCAAGCGCGCGCTCCATCCGTACGGCGGGATCAACATGATCCGCAGTTCGTTCGAAGCCTACGGCCGCGAGATGGATCCGCAGTTCGAATACCTGTTTACCGACCTGCGCAAAACCCACAACCAGGGCGTGTTTGACGTCTACTCCCCGGAGATGATGCGCTGTCGTAAATCCGGCGTGCTGACCGGTCTGCCGGACGGCTACGGGCGCGGACGCATCATTGGTGACTATCGTCGCGTGGCGCTGTACGGGATCGCATATCTGGTGCGCGAGCGTGAGCTGCAGTTCGCCGATCTGCAGGGCAGGCTGGAGCGCGGTGAAGATCTGGAGGCGACGATCCGCCTGCGTGAAGAGCTGGCGGAGCACAAGCGCGCGCTGCTGCAGATCCAGCAGATGGCGGCGAACTATGGCTTTGATATCTCACGCCCGGCGATGAACGCCCAGGAAGCGGTGCAGTGGGTCTATTTTGCCTACCTTGCCGCGGTGAAATCCCAGAACGGTGGGGCGATGTCGCTGGGGCGCACGGCCTCGTTCCTCGATATCTACATTGAACGCGACATGCAGGCAGGAAGGCTGAATGAAGTCCAGGCGCAGGAGCTGATCGACCACTTCATCATGAAGATCCGCATGGTGCGCTTCCTGCGCACGCCGGAGTTCGACACGCTCTTCTCCGGCGATCCGATCTGGGCGACGGAAGTGATCGGCGGCATGGGGCTGGACGGGCGCACGCTGGTGACCAAAAACAGCTTCCGCTATCTGCATACCCTGCACACCATGGGGCCTGCGCCGGAGCCGAACCTGACGATCCTCTGGTCTGAACAACTGCCGATCGCGTTCAAGAAATACGCCGCGCAGGTGTCGATCGTCACCTCTTCGCTGCAGTATGAGAACGACGATCTGATGCGTGCGGACTTCAACAGCGACGACTACGCCATTGCCTGCTGCGTCAGCCCGATGGTGATCGGCAAGCAGATGCAGTTCTTTGGCGCGCGCGCCAACCTCGCCAAAACGCTGCTGTACGCGATCAACGGCGGGGTGGACGAGAAGCTGAAGATCCAGGTCGGCCCGAAAACCGAGCCGCTGCTGGATGACGTGCTGGATTACGACACCGTGATGGCGAGCCTCGATCACTTTATGGACTGGCTGGCGGTGCAGTACATCAGCGCCCTGAATCTCATTCACTACATGCATGATAAGTACAGCTACGAAGCCTCGCTGATGGCGCTGCACGACCGGGACGTCTATCGCACCATGGCCTGCGGCATTGCCGGGCTGTCGGTAGCGGCGGATTCCCTGTCGGCCATTAAATATGCCACGGTGAAGCCGGTGCGCGACCATACCGGACTGGCGGTCGATTTCGTGATTGAAGGAGATTATCCGCAGTACGGCAACAACGACGACCGCGTGGACAGCATCGCCTGCGACCTGGTGGAGCGCTTTATGAAGAAAATCCAGGCGCTGCCAACCTACCGCAACGCGGTCCCAACCCAGTCGATCCTGACCATCACCTCCAACGTGGTTTACGGCCAGAAGACCGGGAACACGCCGGACGGACGCCGCGGCGGCACGCCGTTTGCGCCAGGCGCGAACCCGATGCACGGCCGCGACAGAAAAGGGGCGGTGGCCTCGTTAACCTCGGTCGCCAAGCTGCCGTTCACCTATGCGAAAGACGGGATCTCCTACACCTTCTCCATCGTGCCGCAGGCGCTGGGCAAGGACGAGCTGGTGCGCAAAACCAACCTGGTAGGGCTACTGGACGGATACTTCCACCACGAAGCGTCCATTGAGGGCGGGCAGCACCTGAACGTCAACGTCATGAACCGGGAAATGCTCCTCGATGCCATTGCGCATCCCGAGAATTACCCGAACCTGACGATCCGCGTGTCGGGCTATGCGGTGCGGTTTAACGCCCTGACGCGCGAGCAGCAGCAGGATGTGATTTCAAGGACGTTTACGCATTCCATCTGACGCAAATGCCGCCTCATGCCCCCTCAGCGCAGGGGGCATTTTTTTGCCCGCTAAACATACAAAATTGTTTATATAATTACTCACACATATTCATCCGCTCTTGAAAAACAATACGCCTGCTTTCCCCTATAACAGCATGTAAGGACAGTAAGATGATGAAAATGACCCGTATTGCGCTGGTCGCCGCCTCGCTGGCAGTGTGCAGTTTTACGGCACAGGCCGCGAACGTTGAGGCAGCCCCGTCTCCCTCGCAGGATCCGCTGGTACAGCACCTGAAGCTCAGCAATGAGCAGGTGAAGAAGATTGAAGATCTGCATAAGCAGCTGGAACAAAATGTCAGCAACATTCCGATGACGGGCGTGAAGGACGGCGCGCTGATCGACATGTTCCAGGCGGGCAAATGGGACGAAAGTACGGTGAAAAGCCAGCTTACCGCATTCAGCAAAATTGAAGAGCAGACCCGTTATTACCGCGTGAAGTATTACTTCGACGTCAGTCAGGTATTGACGCCGGAGCAGCGCAAGCAGATCAGAACCGATATGGCTAACGCGCTGGCTAATTGATTTCCTGCCCGCGCATGGCGCGGGTATTTATTTCTTGATCGCCGTCACTTTTAGAAAATTTACGCTCAGCGTCCACATACAGCAGCAAAATTTCCTCTCGAAACAGAATATCCTTATTAATGTTGTGACCTTTTTCTCCCGCGGTCCGGATATGATCTTCCCACACCAATAACACACACCTGCAATCCTCTGAATCGCAATCGCTGGCGATCGGAAACCTATAAAAACAACTGTTTACCCTACAAAATAAGCGAGTGCCCAATGGATACGGCAACAAACAGCAGTGTGATTGTGAGTGATTCCGCCGCGGCAAGGCGAGCGGGAATGAGCGAGACCGAGTGGCAAGCGGCAATTAAATTCGACAGCACCGACACGGGCTGGGTCATCATGAGTATCGGGATGGCTATCGGCGCGGGGATTGTTTTTCTCCCTGTCCAGGTCGGGTTAATGGGCCTGTGGGTATTTTTGCTCTCATCAATCATTGGCTATCCGGCCATGTATTTATTCCAGCGTCTGTTTATTAATACCCTGGCGGAATCGCCGGAGTGCAAAGACTACCCGAGCGTCATTAGCGGTTATTTAGGTAAGAACTGGGGGATTTTATTAGGTGCGCTTTATTTCGTGATGCTGGTGATCTGGATGTTTGTCTATTCCACGGCCATAACCAACGACAGCGCATCGTATTTGCATACCTTTGGCGTGACCGACCATTTGCTCTCTGAGAATCCGTTTTACGGGTTATTCCTGATCTGTATTCTGGTGGCGATCTCCTCGCGAGGGGAAAAGCTGCTGTTTAAAGTCTCCAGCCTGATGGTGCTGACCAAACTATTTGTGGTCGCGGCGCTGGGGCTATCGATGATTGGCCTCTGGCATCTGGCCAACGTGGGCATGCTGCCGCCCGTGGGGCTGCTGGTAAAAAACGCCATCATTACGCTGCCCTTTACCTTAACCTCCATTCTGTTTATTCAGACCTTAAGCCCGATGGTGATCTCGTACCGTTCACGGGAAAAATCTGTGGAGGTAGCGCGCCATAAAGCGCTGCGGGCGATGAATATTGCCTTTGGCGTGCTGTTTGTGACGGTCTTCTTCTACGCCGTCTCCTTTACGCTGGCGATGGGGCACGATGAGGCGGTTAAAGCCTACGAGCAGAATATTTCGGCTCTGGCGATTGCGGCACAGTTTATCAGCGGCGACGGCGCGGGGTGGGTCAAAATCGTCAGCGTGATCCTGAATATCTTTGCGGTAATGACCGCCTTTTTCGGCGTCTATCTCGGCTTTCGTGAGGCCACGCAGGGCATCGTGATGAACATCCTGCGCCGCAAAATGCCGGCAGAGAAAATCAGTGAAAACGCCGTCCAGCGCGGGATTATGCTGTTCGCTATCCTGCTGGCCTGGAGCGCCATTCTCTTAAACGCGCCGGTGTTGAGCTTCACCTCCATTTGCAGCCCTATCTTCGGCATGGTGGGCTGCCTGATCCCTGCATGGCTGGTCTATAAGGTCCCGGCACTGCATAAATATAAAGGCGTATCGCTGGCGATCATTGTCATCACCGGGCTACTGCTTTGTGTTTCTCCTTTCCTCGCATTCTCCTGAGGGTAATTAAGGTCGTAACGATGTCTAAGCAAACTCATCCTTTATGGAATCAATTTATACGCGCGGTGCAGGAAGAAGTTAAACCGGCACTTGGATGTACCGAACCCGTCTCTCTGGCGCTGGCCTGCGCGATGGCCGCAGACCTTCTGCCGGGTGAAGTGACGCAGATTGAGGCGTGGGTCTCGCCGAACCTGATGAAAAACGGGCTTGGCGTGACGGTACCGGGCACCGGCATGGTCGGATTACCCATTGCGGCGGCGCTGGGGGCAACCGGTGGGAATGCACAGGCCGGGCTGGAGGTGCTAAAAGACGCCTCAGCCGAGGCGCTGGTGCAGGCCAAATCCCTGCTGAACTCTGGCAAGGTGCAGGTGAAACTGCAGGAGCCGTGCGATGAAATCCTCTACTCGCGTGCATGCGTGCATGCCGGGGATACCTCGGCAATGGTGACCATCGCCGGCGGGCATACCCGGGTGGTGGAGGTGGTTTGTCAGGGCGAAACGCGCTTTACGCTTGACGATCGGCAATGTCAGACGAAAGACGATCCGCTGGCGGTACTCTCAACTACCACGCTGTCGCAGATCCTGGAATTTGTTGAGCAGGTTCCGTTTAAGTTGATTCGCTTCATTCTGGAATCTGGAAAGCTGAACGATGCGCTCTCCCGGGAAGGGCTCAGCGGGAAGTGGGGGCTGCACATTGGCGCAACGCTCGATAAGCAGCGCTCGCGCGGATGGATGGCGCAGGATCTGGGTTCAGACATTGTTATTCGCACCAGTGCGGCATCGGACGCCCGCATGGGCGGCGCGACGCTGCCGGCGATGAGCAATTCGGGTTCCGGCAATCAGGGGATTGCCGCCACCATGCCGGTGGTGGTGGTAGCGGAGCACGTTCAGGCTGACGACGAACGGCTGGCGCGAGCGCTGATGCTGTCACATCTTTCGGCTATCTATATCCATTTCCAGCTTCCGCGCCTGTCGGCGCTATGTGCCGCAACAACGGCGGCGATGGGGGCGTCGGCGGGCATGGCGTGGTTGATGGGCGGCAGTTACCAGACGATTGCAATGGCCATCAGCAGCATGATCGGGGACGTCAGCGGGATGATCTGCGACGGCGCTTCTAACAGCTGCGCGATGAAAGTCTCGACCAGCGTGGCAAGTGCCTGGAAAGCGGTGATGATGGCGCTGGATGATTCGGCCGTGACGGGCAACGAGGGGATAGTGGCGCACGATGTGGAGCAGTCGATCGCAAACCTGTGCGCGCTGGCGTGCCGCTCAATGCAGGAAACGGACCGGCAGATTATTGAGATTATGGCGAGTAAGGTGTAGCGCATTTCCCTCTCCCATTGGGAGTGTACAGTCCGGGGACATGGTAGACAGGTGTTCGGGGACATGGTGAACACTTTTTAACATCCTTTACCCATGGTGATCGACTTTTTCTTCAGGTCGATCACCCCCACTTTCGTGCTGTACCACCACACCTCGTAGCGGCCGTCTTCCTGCATCTCCTTCAGCCCGACCCGTTCTCCCCTGAACGCCTTGCCTGCCTTCAGACTTACCCCTTTCACGCTCAGCTTTCCGCTGATATCCACTTTCCTGACCATCACGCCCTCGTCGTATTCCGGGGGCGTTGTGCTGCCGCTGTACTGCCGCGCTGACGGCTGATACCGCGAGCCCGGTACCGCCATATCCAGCGCCTCGTGCGGGCGTTCAAGGTTATACACCGTGCGCCAGTGGTCGAAGGCGCGCTGCAGTTCACCGCTGTCTGCGAACCATTTTCCCTGCAGCACTTCCGCCTTCAGGCTGCGGTGAAAACGCTCCAGCTTGCCCTGCGTCTGCGGATGATAAGGCCGGGAGTGCCCCACGCGGATACCGTGGCGCATCAGCCACAGCTCCAGCGCCGTCCAGGTGCCGGTGGTGTCGCCCCACGGTGAGCCGTTGTCCATCGTCATCCGGTCCGGCAGGCCGTAACGCTCAAACACGCTGACAAGCTGCTGCTGCACGGTCTCGCGACGTTCATCGGTACAGTGCGCCAGGCACAGGGAAAAACGGGAGTGGTCGTCCAGCAGGGTGAGCGGATGGCAGCGGCCGCCGCCAAAGGGAAAATGGCCCTTAAAATCCATCTGCCAGAGGCGGTTCGGCGCGTCATATTCGAACCGTCCCGTGGCGGGAATGCCCGGTGTTGCGCCCGGCAGCAGGCCATGACGGGCCATCAGGCTATGGACGGTGCTGAAGGCGGGCATGGTGTGCCCCTGGTCTTCGAGCCAGCGCTTTATCTTGCGGGCGCCCCAGCGCTCATGGCGGTCATGGGCCATGCGCAGCAGGGCTGTGATGTCGTCTGGCGAGCGGTTCGGGGAATGGTGCGGTATGCGCGGACGGTCCTGAAGGCCGGACGTGCCTTCCTGAGCCCAGCGCTGGAGCCACTTGTAGCCGGTGGCAGGTGAAATGCCGAAGCGACGGCAGAGGGAACGGATGTTCGCCCCGTCCTGCGAGGCGAACAAAACAAACTCGGTACGTAATGACATGGTATCTCTCGCATCCCAGGGCATAAGCGACTCCATAAACGGGGTCTTATGCCTTAGTTGTAAGTGTCTACCATGTCCCCGAACAAGTGTTCACTATGTCCCCGGACCGTACAGGGAGAGGGTTAGGGTGAGGGCATTCTTTAAACCGGCAAATCAATCAGCAGCGCGCGCAGCGGCGTATCCGCCACCAGGGTGATATTCGCTTCATCACGAATAAACGCCCCGTCGCCGCAGGTGAGCGCTTCTTTCTCTTCCGTGTGCGTCACCGCATGCACCGTACCGTGAATAGACTGCAAATAGGCGCGCGGACCATGAAGCTGGAAGCTCGCCTGTTCACCTTTCTTCAGCTCGATATGGTGCAGCCACACCTGCTGGCGCAGCTGCAGGCTACCTTTACTGCCGTCCGGAGATGCAATCAGCTGCTGCTTATCGCCCGTTAAATCTAACTTCTGTACCAGCGGATTTTCCCGCTCAGGGCAGGCGTCCAGCCACAGCTGCATGCGGGTCAGCGTTTTGTCTTTGCTGAGGTTATGCTCGCTGTAGCTAATACCCGGCTGCGTGGAAATTAACAACGCTTCGCCAGCCTTTGCCTGGACATGATTGCCCTCGCTGTCGCGGTATTCTGCCTCGCCTTCCAGGATCAGGTTCAGGATATCGACTTTCGGGTACGTACGCGGCTGGAAGGAGGCGCCCGGGGCGAGCACTTCCTGGTTCAACACGCGCAATGAAGCGTAACCGAGGAGTTTAGGGTCAAAGTAGTGTCCAAAGGAAAAGGTGTAGCGGGCCTGCAGCCAACCGAAATCGGCTTGTCCGCACTGTTTAGCTGTTCTTGTCGTAATCATAAACTTGACCTCTCTTTACACTAAAACAATGGTAAAGGTATGGACGCTGCATTGTTAGCCAGATATTCTGCCCGGTATGTTCAAATTTCCTGAATGAGAACGAGATGGCTAAAGAGAGAGCATTGACGCTTGAGGCGCTTCGCGTCATGGACGCAATTGACCGGCGCGGCAGTTTTGCGGCGGCGGCAGATGAGCTGGGGCGCGTTCCGTCTGCGCTAAGCTACACCATGCAGAAGCTGGAGGAAGAGCTGGACGTGGTGCTGTTTGACCGCTCCGGTCATCGAACAAAATTCACCAACGTGGGGCGAATGCTGCTGGAGCGCGGCCGCGTGCTGCTGGAAGCGGCGGACAAGCTTACGACAGACGCGGAAGCGCTGGCGCGCGGCTGGGAAACCCATCTGACGCTGGTGACGGAAGCACTGGTGCCGACTGAAGCGCTGTTCCCACTGGTGGACCGCCTGGCGGCGAAGGCCAATACGCAGCTGTCAATCATCACCGAGGTGCTGGCAGGCGCGTGGGAACGTCTGGAGACGGGCAGGGCGGATATCGTCATTGCGCCGGACATGCACTTCCGTTCCTCATCGGAAATCAACTCGCGCAAGCTTTACAGCGTGATGAACGTCTACGTTGCCGCACCCAATCACCCGATTCACCAGGAGCCGGAGCCGCTTTCAGAGGTGACGCGCGTGAAGTATCGCGGCGTGGCGGTGGCGGATACCGCGCGCGAGCGTCCGGTGCTGACGGTGCAGCTGCTGGATAAGCAGCCTCGTCTGACGGTGACCTCGCTGGAAGACAAGCGGCAGGCGCTGCTGGCGGGTCTGGGCGTGGCGACCATGCCCTACCCGTTCGTGGAAAAAGACATTGCTGAAGGGCGGCTGCGCGTTGTCAGCCCGGAATATAGCCACGAGGTGGATATCATTATGGCGTGGCGTCGCGACAGTATGGGCGAAGCCAAATCATGGTGTTTACGCGAAATACCTAAACTCTTCGCCCACCACAATAAATAAACGAGTAGGCCCGGTAAGCGTAAGCGCCACCGGGCGTTATTTTACGCGCCGATCTTCGGATCCGGACCAAAGCGGTTTTCGCCCGGCGTCCCGCTCTGGCAGTTGAAAATTAAAATCACGATCCAGCCCACAATCGGGATCAACAGCAGCAATAGCCACCACGCTGAACGATCGGTGTCGTGCAGTCGACGGAACAGCACCGCCCATGATGGCAGCAGGACCAACAGGCCATAAATGGTGGTCAGCACGCCTTCACCGCCAGCCCGCTCCCAGCCGAGAATTTTATCCACAATACCCAGCACCATGATAAGGATGAAGTTCACCAGAACGAACATCCAGTACTCTTTGCGGCGGGCACGGCCACCAAATCCAATGTAGTTGCGCAGTACTTTTAAATACCAGTCCATTTTTCCTTGCCTCAATAGTCGGTCAATCACTTGTTTTCTAAGCAATCAAAGTAAGGATAGATGGAGATTGTGAATTAAAAAAGGGCATCCATTGATGCCCTCAATATTTATCCAAAACGGACGTCGCGCCCGTGAGGTTCATCCAGATCTTGCCACGGACCAATGGAGATAATGCCTGTCGGGTTGATGGTTTTGTGGCTGCGGAAATAGTGGGTGCGAATATGGTCGAAGTCGACCGTGTCGGCGATACCCGGCATCTGGTAGATGTCGCGCAGGAAGCCATACAGGTTCAGGTAATCGCTGATGCGGTGCTTGTCGCACTTAAAGTGGGTGACATAGACCGGATCAAAGCGAACCAGCGTGGTCCACAGGCGAATGTCCGCTTCCGTCAGGCGATCGCCCGTCAGGTAGCGATGCTTGCCCAGGAGCTGTTCCAGACGCTCCAGCGATTCAAACACCTTTCCAACCGCCTCGTCATACGCTTCCTGGCTGGTGGCGAAACCGGCCTTGTAGACACCGTTGTTGACGTTGTCGTAAATCCAGCTGTTCAGCTCGTCAATTTTCTCACGCAGCTCAACCGGATAGTAATCTCCGGCACGGGCGCCGTGCGCGTCAAACGCGGTATTGAACATGCGGATGATTTCCGCAGACTCATTGCTGACAATCGTCTGGTTTTTCTTGTCCCACAGCACCGGCACGGTAACTCGCCCGGTGTAATGGGGATCGGCGCGCAGATAGAGCTGGTAAAGGAAATCGTGGTGGTAAAGATCGTCGCCGGTCGCCGCAGGAAAATCACTGTCAAACGTCCAGCCGTTTTCCAGCATCAGCGGGTTCACGACTGAAACCGGAATTAAGGATTCGAGACCTTTAAGCTTGCGCACAATTAGCGTGCGGTGTGCCCACGGGCAGGCAAGCGAAACATAAAGATGATAACGGTCTTTCTCAGCCGCGAAGCCGCCTTCGCCGCTCGGGCCTGGCGCGCCGTCGGCGGTCAGCCAGTTACGGAAGGCCGAAACTGAGCGCTTGAAGCGACCTCCGGTGGATTTGGTGTCATACCAGACATCCTGCCATACGCCGTCTACGAGTTGTCCCATTTTTTCTCCTCCGTCAGATAGCAAAAGCGAGGAGATGTCTCCTCGCTTTGTGTTCATTCAGTATAGCGTGCTTACCATTTCTTATTCAGAACGCGGTCGATGCTGTATGCGCCCGGGCCAGTGACGGCCAGCAGCAGGAAGCCACCCGCGATGGTCAGGTTTTTCATGAACATCAGAGAGTTCACGCCTTCCGCAAAGTTGCTGTGGAAGATGAACGCCGTCAGCACGGTGAAGCCTGCGGTAAACAGCGCGGTGGTACGGGTCAGGAAGCCGAACAGGACTGCCAGGCCGCCGCCGAACTCAAGAAGAATGGTCAGTGGCAACAGGAACCCCGGAACGCCCATGGCTTCCATATACTGCTGGGTACCCGCATAACCGGTGATTTTTCCCCAACCTGCCACGATGAACAGAATTGGCATCAGAATACGCGCGACCAGTACACCAACATCTTCTAATTTTTTCATTTTACTCTCCAGGAAACCACATGAGCGGCTGAACTTTATTTGTCTGCAATTCCGGGTAGATACCGCGGTATTGCTGTCGATGGAGAGCATCATAAACGGGGCAGGTGGCAATTGTTAGCAAGGAAAACTGTCAATCTAATTCAAAGATATTGAGTAAGGGGGGCGTGCGCGCTGGTGCCCTCACCCCAACCCTCTCCCACAGGGAGAGGGCGCAAAAACAAAAAACGGTAACCAGGGTTACCGTTTTGCTTTTATCACCGTAATTGCTGCTGACGGATCGTCGCTTTCACCAGACGCCAGGCGCTCCAGGCGCCAAATCCACGACGCGCCCAGCGGATCAGCATATTCGGATGGCGAACGGACCAGATAGCCATCACGCTGCTGCCGACCAGTGCCCAGGAACGCAGGCTCAGGACGGTATTCCAGCCCCGGTCAAACCGTCGCGTCGCATCAATCCAGTCGCGACGACTGGCCGACAGATCCAGCCGTTGCTGCTGGATCTGGCTTAGCAGGTACGCTTTTCGCTTTTGACGTTCGGCTTTACCGCTCACGGCTAGTCATCCTCCAGCAGGGCGCGATCGTTCGCCAGCTCCTGACGCGTATGGCGCAGGAAAGTGGACTTGCGCGCTTTACGCAGCGTCCAGATACCGCCTATCAACGCGGCGACCAGCAGAACGACGGTGGTGGCAATCATCGCGTTAAGACGATACTGCGGATCGATGGCCCAGATGATTAGCACCATCAGGCTCATCAGACCAAACGCGGCGAAGAGCATGGTCAGCCCGAGCATCAGCAGCATCTGGAAGAGGTTCGCTTTCTCCTCTTCCAGTTCGACCACTGCCAGACGGACGCGCGTTTCGGCAATCCCGACCAGCGTCGTTAAAATACGCTGGCCGATGCCGAGGACGTTGTTAGCAGGCCCTTGTGCGTGACGAGGATCTTCCATATTAACGACGCGTCAGAAGGACACCCAGTACCACACCCACTGCGGCACCAATCCCTACACCCGTCCATGGATTATCACGCACATATTCGTCCGCGCGCGCAGCCGCTTCGCGGGTCTGTTTCGCCAGTGCATCACCGGTTTCACCCAGGCGATAGCGGCTCTCTTTCAGCGCCTGCTCCGCCTTGCTGCGCAGTTTGCTGACCTCTTCTTTTGACTTGTCAGCAGAGGAGTTCAGCACCTCTTCAAGGGTATCGGCCAGGGATTTCAGTTCAGCGCGCAGATGTTCAGACGTCGTATCTTTTGACATGATTCTCTCTCCTGTTGAGATTTCCGTTAACTCAATAATCGCGAGCTTCCAGCGCTTTCAGATCATCCTGCGCTTCTTTCAACTTCTTCTCGCGCTTAGCAATTTTTTCCGCATCCCCTTTCTCTTTCGCTTCCTGCAGGTCGCGACGGCGCTCGGCTATCTCGTCCTTCTGTTCAGCGATTTTCTTCTGGTGGTCGGCACGAAGCTTGCTGTCTGAACAGTTCGCTTTCACTTCGCTCAGCGCTTTTTTAAGACCATCAACACGGTGCTGATTGTTATGCTTTTGGGCATAACCGATCTCACGCTGAATATCCTGTTCTTTCTCCTGACAGAGAGAGTTTGCGAAGGATGCTGTGCTTAAAGAAAAAAGGGCCAGAGCCAGAGTCATGCGGAATTTCATTATCGAAACCTTCCATTGTGTGGCGGCATAAGCCGCTATCCAAAGTTATGCGGAGTACATCGAGGGGTGCTCCGCGTACTTAAGCATAGTAAGTAAACGGGGGATTCACCAAAGTGAGTGAAAAGATTCGGAATCCTGGAAGTTATCCAAACCGATGCGACGTATCGCGAATCAATGAGAGCCAGGCTGCAGGCTGGCTCTCATCTTCCTGCTGAGCAATGATATACCCGTGCGGCAGCGTACGGTCGAGAACCACTTTCGCGGCGGCACTTTGCGCACGGGAATCAAACTTGATCAGTAAAACATCGTCCTGCGGGGTGATGCTCTTAAAGCGGATCCCGTTCGCATCCAGATGATGCCAGACGGAAAAACCGTCAGGCACGCTGGCACCCTGGTTTACCGGGCGGATGGCCAGCGTCGATTCCTGATGCGAAAGCGCGCTCCATGCCAGCAGCAGGGCGCTGAGCACCACCAGTGTAATCATGGCAAAGGCAAAACGGCGCAGAGCGAGCGGTGAGATAACCATCGTCAGCCTCTGGCTCCGTATTTCTTTTTCCACAGGACAACCAGTGAGCCAATCAGGCCGAAGACCAGCAGAACCACGGGCAGCAGCATCAGGCAGGACATCAGCTGGTCTTCATATTTCATAAAGACCGGCGTTTTACCCAGTGCATAGCCCAGCGTCGTCAGAATAAGCACCCATAGCAGGCCGCTCATCCAGTTAAAGAACTGGAAGCGCGCGCTGCTCAATCCCGACAGACCGGCAATGGTGGGCAGCAGGGTGCGAACAAAGGCGATAAAGCGGCCAATCAGCAGCGCGGAAAGCCCGTGCTTATGGAACAGGTGGTGCGCCCGCTGGTGATAATGCGCGGGCAGATGAGAGAGCCAGTTCTGGACGATCCGGGTATTGCCCAGCCATCTTCCCTGGATATAGCTCACCCAGCAGCCGAGGCTGGCCGCAACGGTCAGTAATAAAATGGTGTGTGGAAACGCCATCGCCCCTTTGGCACACAGCACGCCGACAAGCACCAGCAAACTATCACCGGGCAGGAAGGCAGCAGGCAGCAAACCGTTCTCAAGGAACAGGATCATAAACAAGACGAAATAGAGCATGCCAATCATGGAAGGGTTGGCCAGCGTTTCAAAATCCTGCGCCCAGAGGGCATGCAGTAGTTGGGTCAAAAGTTCCATTCAGTGTTCCTGGAAATCGGTTAACGTCACGCCTGTTATCCGGGACAAACAGCACGGCGACATTGTTGTGATTTCATTATGGTCGCTCGCGGACACATTGCGGTGTGGCCAACACTGTTCCCTGTTAATTGGCTGGTTAGCAAGCACTAACTTACAAAATAAGGAATTGAATCCAATTGTAACAAAGCCCAACGTTCTGCGTCACAGAATTTGCAGGGGTGAGTTGATTTTGGCGTAAGCCCAGGAAGTGAGCGAGGGGATTTACAAAGGCTGACACTATATATGTTTTGCTTACCCATATAAGCCGGAAGGCGCAACGTAGCGCCTGCCAGCAGAAAGGTCATCTATTTTGCGGCACTGGATGCCGTATCGAGATGAACAACGGGATTATCGGCAAAAAGATAGCGGTCAGCGTTAAATTCGAAGTCATCGCTGGTTTCGTTGAACAGCATCTGCTTGGTGTTTTCCAGGTGCTGCCACATCGCCAGCTTGGCAGCATGCGGATCTTTACGAATCAGCGCCTTAAGGATTTGGTCGTGATCGTCACACCAGTTGTCGACGGTACGGGAATCGATATGGTCGTGCAGTTTTTTCCAGTACGGGTTGTGAACGCGCTGAGTCCACATTTTTTCTACGATTGCCGCCAGCGCCGTATTTTGGGTTGCCAGGGCGACCTGAACGTGGAACTGAAGATCCCACTCTGAATCGCGGAAACATTTTTCCTTACGGGCGTTCTCCTGGATCTCCATCAACTTCATGATGTCCTGCTTGGTCACCTGCGTGGCTGCAAACTCAGCAATGTTGCTTTCGATCAGCTGGCGAGCCTGGAGCAGCTCAAACGGGCCATAGCTGGCGAATTCCAGACTTTCGTCCGCGACGGGAGAGTGTTTCGGCAGATTAGAAATCACGTGGATGCCGGAGCCTTTGCGTACCTCTACGTAGCCTTCCACTTCCAGCATGATAATCGCTTCACGCACCACGGTGCGGCTCACGCTTTTTTCATCCGCGATAAAGCGCTCGGCGGGAAGTTTATCACCGACAAGATAGACCCCTTGCTCGATGCGATCTTTCAGCTCCGCAGCAAGTTGTTGATATAAACGACGTGGTTCGGTGATTTCCATATGCGCTCCAGGCAGGGTACGGCAGATGATTTGTTATACCACTTTTGCGTGCCACTCTCCAGATTTTGCCATTAAAAAAGCCGCCCGGAGGCGGCTTCGGTGAAACGCATTTTTGCTAACTCTGCGTAGCCGGTTTCCCGAGGGACTCTTTCGCCAGCTCCTCTGCCGATTTGCTTTTCAGCACCGTCCAGATAACCACCGCACCCATCAGGTCGAAGATCGCCAGCACCGCGAACAGCGGGCTGAAGCCGATGGTATCCGCCAGCGCGCCGACCACCAGTGCAAACATGGTGCTCGCGGTCCAGGCGGCCATGCCGGTCAGGCCGTTGGCGGTTGCCACTTCATTACGACCAAAGACGTCAGACGAGAGCGTAATCAGCGCGCCGGACAGGGATTGGTGCGCAAAGCCACCGATGCACAGCAGGGCAATGGCGATGTACGGGCTGGTGAACAGGCCAATCATGCCTGGGCCAATCATCAGCAGCGCGCCCATGGTGACGACCAACTTACGGGAAACTATCAGGTTCACCCCAAACCAGCGCTGGAACAGCGGTGGCAGGTAGCCGCCCACGATACAGCCCAGGTCAGCGAACAGCATTGGCATCCAGGCGAACATCGCGATCTCTTTCAGGTTAAAGCCGTAGACTTTAAACATGAACAGGGGGATCCACGCGTTAAAGGTACCCCAGGCCGGTTCAGCCAGGAAACGCGGCAGGGCGATACCCCAGAACTGACGGGTGCCCAGGATCTGCCAGACGGTCATTTTTTTACCGTTGTTGGTCTGATGCTGCGCTTCCTGACCGCCAATGATGTATTCGCGTTCTTCTTCGGAGAGCTTTTTCTGATCGCGCGGGTGTTTGTAGAAAATCAGCCACGCCATCGCCCAGGCAAAGCTCAGTACGCCAGAGATGATGAACGCCATCTGCCAGCTGTGCATCACGATGGCCCACACCACCAGCGGCGGCGCAATCATAGCCCCGATGGACGAGCCTACGTTGAAGTAGCCGACCGCAATGGAACGCTCTTTTGCCGGGAACCACTCGGAGCTGGCCTTGAGGCCCGCCGGGATCATCGCGGCTTCAGCCGCACCCACCGCACCGCGAGCCAGCGCCAGTCCACCCCAGCTACCTGCCAGCGCGGTTGCACCGCAGAACACTGCCCAGGCGATGGCGAAGAAGGCATAACCGATTTTGGTACCGAGAATGTCCAGCACATAGCCAGCAACAGGCTGCATGATGGTATAAGCCGCGGAATAGGCGGCAATGATGTAGGAGTATTGCTGCGTGGAGATATGCAGCTCTTCCATCAACGTTGGCGCTGCCGCTGCCACGGTGTTACGCGTCAGGTAGCCCAGCACGGTGCCTAACGTCACCAGTGCGATCATATACCAACGTAACCCTTTAATTTTACGCATCTAAAACCTCATCGTTATGTTATTTCCGCGCCAGAGCACGGCAACCTCTCGACCGTTTCCGGGAGCAGTTGTGTAACGGGAGGGGCGTAGCCGGGAGCATGTCCCGGAACGGCCCGAACCTTGCCATAAGTAAGCGTGCATAAGTCGGTATCCGTACCGTTAAACCCGATGTCTCTCACACCGGTAATGCATTCCGTCGGCTGAGTGTTTGCGACGGCGAAAAGATAACTTGTCATACAACTTTAAAAGGTGAGTGACATCACAAATGTATGATTATTTGTGGGGACATTAATCGTTGCGCGCAAAGCCAGTAATAGCGGGGGCTGCAGAAGGGTTTACTCTGTTGAGGGTAATTTATTTGTTGACGTTTATTGATCTCACTCACGAAAAAAGCTTCAGTGGGTGGAAATTGGTGTGATAACTTTGCAGCATATGAACATACGCTTTCTGACGCTCCCGTAATGAGGAAGACGATAATGACGCCGTTTATGACCGAAGATTTTCTGTTAGATACCGAATTTGCTCGCCGCCTGTACCACGACTACGCAAAAGACCAGCCGATTTTCGACTACCACTGCCATTTACCGCCGCAGCAGGTTGCCGAAAATTACCGCTTCAAAAACCTGTATGACATCTGGCTGAAGGGTGACCACTACAAATGGCGCGCCATGCGCACCAACGGCGTCGCCGAGCGCCTGTGTACCGGCGATGCGACCGACCGCGAGAAGTTTGACGCCTGGGCGGCGACCGTTCCGCACACCATCGGCAACCCGCTCTACCACTGGACGCATCTTGAGCTACGCCGTCCGTTTGGCATCACCGGCAAATTGCTCTCCCCAACGACCGCCGATGAAATCTGGGATCGCTGCAACGCGCTGCTGGCGCAGGATAACTTCTCCGCGCGCGGCATCATGAAGCAGATGAACGTGAAGATGGTGGGCACCACCGACGATCCGATTGACTCCCTGGAACATCATGCCGTTGTCGCCAAAGACACCTCTTTTGATATCAAAGTGCTGCCAAGCTGGCGCCCGGACAAAGCCTTCAACATTGAGCAGGCCACCTTCACCGACTACATGGCGAAGCTGGCGGAAGTGTCGGATACCGACATCCGTCGTTTCGCTGACCTGCAAGCCGCGCTGACCAAACGCCTGGATCACTTTGCGGCGCACGGCTGTAAAGTGTCTGACCACGCGCTGGACGTGGTGCTGTTTGCGGAATCAAACGAAGCCGAGCTGGACAGCATCCTTGCGCGTCGTCTCTCCGGCGAAGGCTTGAGCGAGCATGAAGTGGCGCAGTTTAAAACGGCGGTGCTGGTATTCCTCGGTGCGGAATACGCGCGTCGCGGCTGGGTACAGCAGTACCATATCGGCGCGCTGCGCAATAACAACCAGCGCCAGTTCAAACTGATCGGTGCCGACGTGGGCTTTGACTCCATCAACGACCGTCCGCTGGCGGAAGAGCTGTCCAAACTGCTGAGCAAACAGAACGAACAAAACCTGCTGCCAAAAACCATCCTGTACTGCCTGAACCCGCGCGATAACGAAGTGCTGGGTACCATGGTCGGCAACTTCCAGGGCGAAGGGATGCCGGGCAAGATGCAGTTCGGTTCCGGCTGGTGGTTCAACGATCAGAAGGACGGCATGGAGCGTCAGATGACGCAGCTGGCGCAGCTGGGCCTGCTGAGCCGCTTTGTCGGCATGCTGACCGACAGCCGCAGCTTCCTGTCCTATACCCGCCATGAATACTTCCGCCGCATTCTGTGCCAGATGATTGGCCGCTGGGTGCACGCGGGCGAAGCGCCAGCGGATATCCAGCTGCTGGGCGAAATGGTGAAAAACATCTGCTTTAACAATGCGCGTGACTACTTCGCCATTGAACTGAACTAAGGCCGTTTGAGGTTGATATGCAATACATCAAAATCCATTCGCTGGATAACGTGGCCGTCGCGCTGGCTGATTTGACCGAAGGAACGAGCGTCACGTTCGACGGTCAGTCGGTCACGTTGCGCCAGGCTATTGGGCGTGGACACAAATTTGCCCTGATCCCCATTGCGAAAGGGGAGAACGTGGTGAAGTACGGTTTGCCCATCGGTCATGCGCTGGCGGATATTGCGCCGGGTGAATATATTCACTCCCACAATACCCGCACCAATCTGAGCGATCTGGACGAGTACCGCTATCAACCTGATTTCCAGGCGGAAGCCGGGCAGGCGGCAGATCGTGAGGTGCAGATCTACCGTCGCGCCAGCGGCGAGGTGGGGATCCGCAACGAGCTGTGGATCCTCCCTACCGTCGGCTGCGTGAACGGGATTGCGCGTCAGATCCAGACGCGTTTCCTGAAAGAGACCAACGATGCCGAAGGCACTGACGGCGTGCATTTGTTCAGCCACACCTACGGCTGCTCGCAGCTCGGCGACGACCACATCAATACCCGCACCATGCTGCAAAACATGGTACGCCACCCGAACGCGGGCGCGGTGCTGGTGATTGGTCTGGGCTGCGAAAACAACCAGGTGGACGCCTTCCGCGAAACGCTGGGGGAATTCGACCCTGAGCGCGTGCATTTTATGGTGTGTCAGCATCAGGACGACGAAGTGGAAGCGGGCATTGAGCAGCTTCATCAGCTGTATGACGTGATGCGCCACGACAGGCGCGAGCCGGGCAAGCTGAGCGAGCTGAAGTTTGGGCTGGAGTGCGGCGGGTCTGATGGCCTGTCCGGCATTACCGCTAACCCAATGCTGGGCCGCTTCTCGGACTACGTGATTGCCAACGGCGGCACCACGGTGCTGACCGAAGTGCCGGAAATGTTCGGCGCAGAACGTATTCTGATGAGCCACTGCCGCGACGAAGAGACGTTTGAGAAAACCGTCACCATGGTGAACGACTTCAAACAGTACTTCATCGCCCACAATCAGCCGATTTACGAGAACCCGTCGCCGGGCAACAAGGCGGGCGGGATCACCACGCTGGAAGAGAAATCCCTCGGCTGCACTCAGAAAGCGGGCGCGAGCCAGGTGGTTGACGTGCTGCGCTACGGCGAGCGCCTGAAAACGCACGGTCTGAACCTGCTGAGCGCACCGGGCAACGATGCGGTCGCCACCAGCGCGCTGGCGGGTGCCGGCTGCCATATGGTGCTGTTCAGCACCGGGCGCGGTACGCCGTACGGCGGTTTTGTGCCGACGGTGAAAATCGCCACCAACAGCGAGCTGGCGGCGAAGAAAAAGCACTGGATCGATTTTGATGCGGGTCAGCTGATCCACGGCAAAGCCATGCCGCAGCTGCTGACGGAGTTCGTGGACGCTATCGTGGAATTTGCTAACGGCAAGCAGACCTGCAACGAGAAGAACGACTTCCGCGAGCTGGCGATTTTTAAGAGCGGTGTGACGCTTTAATCGGTGCGGCCTGATGCCCTCGCCCACGGGGAGAGGGTACAAACACTAAAAACGGCAACCACATGGTTGCCGTTTGCGTTTACCCTGTAGGCCCGGTAAGGCGTAGCCGCCACCGGGCTTTTGTTTTAACCGCGCAGGGCGTTCTTCGCTAAACGCGCGTCTTCCGCCTGACAGGCCGCAGCGGTAAACAGCACGTCGGTAGAGGAGTTCAGCGCGGTTTCGCAGGAGTCCTGCAGGACGCCGATGATAAAGCCGACGGCCACAACCTGCATCGCAATCTCGTTCGGGATACCGAACATATTACATGCCAGGGGGATCAGCAGCAGCGAACCGCCCGCCACGCCGGATGCGCCACAGGCACACAGCGACGCCACAACGCTCAGCAGCAGCGCGGTTGGCAGATCGACAGGAATGCCCAGCGTATGCACCGCCGCCAGCGTCAGCACGGTAATGGTGATCGCCGCACCCGCCATGTTCACGGTTGCGCCCAGCGGGATCGACACGGAGTAGGTATCGCGGTCCAGGTTCAGCTTCTCCGCCAGCGCCATGTTAACCGGAATGTTCGCCGCAGAGCTGCGGGTGAAGAAGGCGTAAACGCCGCTCTCGCGCAGGCAGGTCAGCACCAGCGGATACGGGTTGCGGCGGATCTGCCAGAACACCAGCAGAGGGTTGATCACCAGCGCCACCAGCAGCATACAGCCGACCAGCACAACCAGCAGCTGCGCGTAGCCCCACAGCGCGTCGAAACCGGTGGTCGCAAGCGTGGAGGAGACCAGACCGAAAATCCCGATTGGTGCAAAGCGAATCACCAGCTTCACCATAAAGGTGACGGCGTTGGACAGATCGTTGACCAGGTTTTTCGTGGTGTCGTTACCGTGACGCAGTGCGAAGCCCAGACCAATCGCCCAGACCAGGATGCCAATGTAGTTTCCGCTCATCAGCGCGGTGATGGGGTTAGAGACCATGCTCATCAGCAGGCCGCGAAGCACTTCTACAATGCCGGATGGCGGCGTGATATCGCCGGCTGCGCTGGTCAGATGTAGTGTGGACGGGAACAGGAAGCTGAACACCACAGCGGTTAAGGCCGCAGAGAAGGTTCCCAGAAGATACAGGAACAGAATAGGGCGAATGTTGGTTTTTTGTCCGTGCTGGTGGTTGGCGATAGACGCCATAACCAGCATCAGAACCAGAACCGGCGCGACCGCTTTAAGTGCGCCGACGAACAGCGTCCCGAGCAGCCCCGTGGCTTCCGCTGCAGGTTTTGAGACCATGGCCAGCAGAATACCCAGTACCAGTCCTACCAGAATTTGTTTAACCAGGCTGCCCTGCGCCAGGCGCGCAAAAAGCCCTGTCGATTGTGTGCTCATACATTATTCCTGAGTGAAATTGCGTTCCATCCCGAATGTGCTCTAAGTCACATTTATGTCCGGATGTAAGTAAATGTTTGCCTGGTCGAGTATAGGGAATGCGCGAAAGGAGGGAAGCGTAAAATGCTGGATTTTACGTGTTGCATCATATTTTTTAACTGCTTCGTTACAAAAGTGTGTTCACCCTCTCCCTGTGGGAGAGGGTTGGGGTGAGGGCATCAGGCCGCACCGAACGTTTTACTCCACCTGCTGCTTCTTATCGTGCTGGCGGTTAACCCAGGTATTGATAATCAGCGTCACGATCAGAATGCCAAACACCACGCCGAGCGAAATGGCGATCGGGATATGGTAGAAATCGACGATCAGCATCTTGATACCGATAAATACCAGGATCACCGACAGACCGTACTTCAGCATCGAGAAGCGCTCCGCCGCGCCTGCCAGCAGGAAGTACATCGCACGCAGGCCGAGGATGGCGAACAGGTTTGAGGTCAGGACGATGAACGGGTCGGTTGTCACCGCGAAGATAGCCGGAATGCTGTCCACCGCGAAAATTACGTCGCTCAGCTCAACCAGAATCAGCACCAGCAGCAGCGGGGTGGCAAACAGCAGGCCGTTCTTGCGCACGAAGAAGTGCTCGCTCTCAATCTTGTCGGTCATGCGCAGGTGCCCACGGATCCACTTCACCAGCGGGCGATCGCCAATCGCGGAGCCGTCCTCTTTCGCCAGCGCCATCTTGACCCCGGTGAACAGCAGGAACGCGCCGAAGACGTACAGCAGCCATTCGAACTGGGTAATCAGCCAGCTGCCGGCGAAGATCATAATGGTACGCAGAACAATGGCACCCAGCACGCCGTAGACCAGCACGCGGCGCTGCAGGGCCGCAGGCACGGCAAAGTAGCTGAACAGCATCAGCCAGACGAAGACGTTATCAACCGCCAGGGCTTTTTCAATCAGATAACCGGTGAGGAAGGCGAGCGCCTGAGGATCGGCCACCGCGCGGCCTTCGGTCGAGGCCAGATACCACCAGAAGGCGGCACAGAAGAGCAGGGAGAGGGTGACCCACACCAGAGACCAGGCTGCAGCCTGTTTGATGCTCATGCCGTGTGCGCCGCGACGCCCCTGCAAAAAGAGGTCGATCGCCAGCATGATGAGCACGACAACCGCGAATCCGCCCCACAACATTGGAGTGCCGACAGAATGCATACTATTTTCCTTACACATAAAAAACAAAAACGGCCATGGTCAGAAGACGATAGCCGTTAGCTTTTTATGCATAGACCTCGCCTTCCGGCAAGGTCTCACTTACAACCACGAGGGTTGCCCGGCGACCGGATGCGCGTTTAACGCATCGTAATGACGATCCACCGGCGAAGAAGTTACTCCCCTTTGCAGGTAACAAAATATGTCAGACCATCGGTTTCGTCAATGGTCTGCGCCGTTTCATTACACAGCTTTACGCGATCGCTTCCGCGCCTACGCCGTCTGCCGGGAACACCACGCCGGTCTGGCGGCGGATCTCCGTTTGCAGCTTCGCCGTGGTGCGGCTTACCGCGAGGCCAGGGTGATTCACTTCGTTGTCTTCCACCAGACGGGCGAAGACCTCTGCCTCATAGAGCATAGTGTTAATATGCTGAGGCTGCGTCAGCTCCTGCGCTTTGCCGCCGCGCGGCACAAAGCTCACTTTCTGGCACTCGGAGATCTTCTCGATAACCAGCGAGCCCGCCTCGCCCTGAATTTCGCTCGGCAGCACGGAATCGCTCACCTTGGAGTGCTGTAGCGTGACGCTGAAATCACCGTAGTCCAGCACCACTAGGCCGTGCGCATCCACGCCGCTCTCCAGCAGGCTGGCGGTGGCGGTCACGCCGTGCGGTTCGCCCCACAGCGCCACTGCGGAGGCAAGGCAGTAGAAGCCGATATCCATAATCGAGCCGTTCGAGAAGGCCGGGTTAAAGGTGTTCGGGTTTTCGCCGTCCAGGTAGCGCTGGTAGCGCGACGAGTACTGGCAGTAGTTGATAAAGGCTTTACGCACTTTGCCAATTTTCGGCAGGGACTGCTGCAGCAGCAGGAAATTCGGCAGGCTGGCGGTTTTGAACGCTTCGAACAGCACCACCTGGTTTTCGCGGGCAAGCGCAATGGCCGCTTCCACTTCCTGGATATTTGACGCCAGCGGCTTCTCGCAAATCACATGCTTTTTGTGGCTGAGAAACAGCTTTGTCTGCGGGAAGTGCAGGGAGTTAGGGCTGGCGATATACACCGCGTCAATGGCGTCGCTTTGCGCCATCTCATCAAGCGAAGTAAAGAGATGCTCAACGAGGTAGTCGTTAGCAAAACTCTGCGCCTGCTCAAGGCTGCGGGAATAGACTGCGGTAAGTTTAAGTTTGCCGGTTTCGTGGGCGGCGTCGACGAACTGGCGTGTGATCCAGTTCGTACCAATGACTGCGAAACGTATCATAAACGTTTACGTACTCCGTAGCGGGGAACCTTTAGCCACTGTAGCACGTCATCATGACAATTCGCGTGCGCTATTCCGCATTACCATTTAACGATAAATGCGTAAGCCATAGCCGGGTATCAAACTCCAGCTGGTGGTACTGTGGCTCCATGTGGCAGCACAGGGAATAGAAGGCTTTGTCGTGCTCTTTCTCCTTCAGATGTGCCAGCTCATGGACGACGATCATCCGCAGAAAGGCTTCCGGCGCGTTACGGAAAACCGTCGCGACGCGGATTTCGGCCTTCGCTTTCAGCTTGCCGCCCTGCACGCGGGAGATGGCGGTGTGCAGGCCGAGCGCGTTTTTCAGCACGTGGATCTTGTTGTCGTACATCACCTTGTTGATCGGCGGCGCGCTCTTCAGATACCGGCTTTTCAGATCCTGCGTATACTGCCAGAGGGCCTTATCGGTCGCGAAATCGTGCGTGCCGGGATAGCGTTTTTCCAGCACCGCGCCGAGCTTCTGCTCGGCAATCAGGCTGCGAACCTGAGTCAGTAAATGCTCCGGATAGCCATGGAGATAAGTAAGTTGGTTCATCAACGCCCCAAATCGACAATAAAACGGGTATACTCACGCACCCTTTTCAGGGATACGCCAAATTTTACCATTCAGGAGGGCCGATGAGCCACTTAGACAACGGTTTCCGTTCACTCAACCTTAAACGTTTCCCGGAAACGGACGACGTTAACCCGCTCATGGCGTGGGAAGCGGCGGATGAATATCTGCTGCAGCAGTTGGATGAGACTGAAATCCGCGGCCCGGTTTTGATCCTGAATGACGCCTTTGGCGCGCTGGGCTGCGCCCTGGCGGAACACACGCCTTACAGCATCGGCGATTCCTACCTGAGCGAGCTGGCGACGCGTGAAAACCTGCGCCATAACGATATCGAAGAGTCCAGCGTGAAGTTCCTCGACAGCACCGCGGACTACCCGCAGGCGCCGGGCGTGGTGCTGATCAAAGTGCCCAAAACCATGGCGCTGCTGGAGCAGCAGCTGCGCGCGCTGCGCAAGGTCGTGACGCCGGAAACGCGCATTATCGCGGGTGCCAAAGCGCGCGATATTCACACCTCGACGCTGGAGCTGTTCGAGAAAGTCCTCGGCCCGACCACCACGACGCTGGCCTGGAAAAAAGCGCGCCTGATCAACTGCACCTTCAGCGCACCGGAGCTGGCCGACGCGCCGGAGACCCTGAGCTGGAAGCTGGAGGGGACCGACTGGACCATCCACAACCATGCGAACGTTTTCTCCCGTACCGGGCTGGATATCGGGGCGCGTTTCTTTATGGAACATCTGCCGGAAAATCTGGAAGGTGAAATTGTCGATCTGGGCTGCGGTAACGGCGTGATTGGCCTGACGCTGCTGGCGAAGAACCCGGACGCCAGCGTGGTGTTCAGCGACGAGTCGCCGATGGCGGTGGCCTCCAGCCGTCTGAACGTGGAAACCAACATGCCGGAAGCGCTGGACCGCTGCGAGTTTATGATCAACAACGCGCTGTCTGGCGTAGAGCCGTTCCGCTTCAACGCGGTGTTCTGCAACCCGCCTTTCCACCAGAAGCACGCCCTGACGGATAACGTCGCGTGGGAGATGTTCCACCACGCGCGCCGCTGCCTGAAAATCAACGGCGAGCTGTATATCGTGGCGAACCGTCACCTGGACTACTTCCACAAGCTGAAGAAGATTTTCGGCAACTGCGTCACCATTGCGACCAATAACAAGTTCGTGGTGCTGAAAGCGGTGAAGCTGGGGCGTCGTCGGTAAGATTGTTTTGCCTGGCGGCGCTTCGCTTGCACAGGCCTACGGTTTTGTAGGCCCGGTAAGCGCAGCGCCACCGGGCAATGTTCTAGATTGCCAGAGCCAACTTCGTCCCCTGCGCAATCGCCCGCCGCGCGTCCAGCTCCATCGCCACATCGCACCCGCCAATCAAATGCACCGTTTTACCGGCTTCGCGCAGCGGATCCGCCAGATCGCGCTTCGGCTCCTGCCCGGCACATAAAATGACGTGATCCACGCGCAGCAGCTGCGGCTCGCCGCCGATCGTAACGTGCAGACCCTCGTCGTCGATCTTCTGGTAGCTCACCGCCGGGATCATCTTCACCCCGCGTGAGAGCAGGGTGGCGCGGTGGATCCAGCCCGTGGTTTTGCCCAGCCCTTCGCCCGGCTTGCTGGCCTTACGCTGGAGCATCACGATCTGACGCAGGCTTTTCGGCAGCTGCGGCCCTTCCGGGCGTAGCCCGCCGGACTGGCTCAGGCTGGTGTCGATACCCCATTCCATGCAAAACTCGGCAATGTTCTGGCTGGTGGCCTCGCCCGGCTGGCTTAAGTACATGGCGGTATCAAAGCCGATTCCGCCGCAGCCAATAATCGCCACCTTCTCGCCAACCGGCGTTTTGTCTCGCAATACATCCAGATAGCTCAATACCTTCGGATGATCGATACCCTCGATCGCCGGCAGGCGCGGGACGATCCCGCTCGCCAGGATCACCTCGTCGAAATCGATCAGATCCGCTGCGCTGACAAACTGGTTAAGCCGCAGATCGACGCCCGTAAGCTCGATCATCCGGCGGTAGTAGCGCAGCGTTTCATAGAACTCCTCTTTGCCGGGGATCTGCTTGGCGATATTAAACTGCCCGCCAATCTCCGCCAGCGCATCAAACAGCGTCACGCTGTGCCCGCGCGAGGCGGCATTCACCGCAAACGCCAGCCCCGCCGGGCCTGCGCCCACCACGGCCAGGCGTTTTTTATTCACCGCCGGAACGACCGGCATTTTGGTTTCATGGCAGGCGCGCGGGTTGACGAGACAGGAGGTGACTTTGCCGATGAAGATCTGATCCAGACAGGCCTGGTTACAGCCGATGCAGGTGTTGATCTCATCCGCACGGCCGCTTTGCGCTTTGGACAGGAGTTCGGCATCCGCCAGGAACGGGCGCGCCATCGACACCATATCGGCGTCGCCTCGCGAAATCACATCGTCCGCCACCTGCGGATCGTTAATGCGGTTAGTGGTGACCAGCGGAACAGACACTTTGCCTTTCAGCCTGCGCGTTACCCAACTGAACGCCGCGCGCGGCACCGGCGTGGCGATGGTCGGGATGCGCGCCTCGTGCCAGCCGATGCCGGTGTTGATAATGGTGGCGCCTGCGGCTTCAATCGCCTGCGCCAGCTGCACGGTTTCGTCGAACGTGCCGCCGCCTTCCACCAGGTCGAGCATTGACAGGCGGAAGACGATAATAAAGTCCGCGCCCGCACGTTCGCGCACCGCGCGCACCACCTCCACGGCAAAGCGCATCCGGCGGGCATAGTCGCCGCCCCATTCGTCGTCGCGCTGGTTGGTGCGGGCGGCGAGGAACTCGTTGATCAGGTAGCCTTCTGAACCCATCACCTCAACGCCGTCGTAGCCCGCCTCGCGGGCCAGCGCCGCGCAGCGGGCGAAGTCGTCAATCAATGCCAGGATCTCATCGTGGGTCAGGGCGTGAGGTTTAAAACGGTTAATCGGTGCCTGAAGGGCCGACGGCGCGACCAGGTTCGGCTGATAGCTGTAGCGACCCGTGTGCAGGATTTGCAGGGCGATTTTGCCGCCCTCGCGGTGTACCGCGTCGGTCACAATGCGGTGGTGCGGCAGCTGTGACGCATCGTTCAGGACAGCGCCGCCCTCCATGCCCACGCCGGAAGGCGCAGGGGCCACGCCGCCAGTGACAATCAGCGCCACCCCGTGGCGGGCGCGCTCCGCATAGAAGGCTGCCAGACGCTCGGCCCCGTCCGGATGCTCCTCCAGCCCGGTGTGCATCGACCCCATCAACACGCGGTTTTTGAGTGTGGTGAACCCCAGATCGAGAGGGGCGAATAACGACGGGTAGCGGCTCATAGTCTCTTCCAGTGTAAAATTATTGTTATGTGGTCGGATGAGTTACTAATTTAGCCAGCGGCAGCGGAAAGGTAAAAGCGGGATCGAATGATTGTGATAGATCTCAAAGAACTTCCCCTCACCCTGGCCCTCTCCCCATAGGGGAGAGGGAGAAAGGCCGCACGGAGCAGTCCCCTCTCCCCTATGGGGAGAGGGTTAGGGTGAGGGGGATGTCCGCGCTAACCCCGGTGCCTGCCACATCGACGTCGTCAGCCCGCTGTCCACCAGCCCGAGCTGGTCGGCGTACACCGCCTGCCATTTCTGCATCATGCTGTCGTACAGCTCGCGGTGCTGCGGGTTCGGCGTGAACTCGCGGCTCCACTTCACCAGCCGCTCGCCCGTCGAGGCCATATCCGCAAATAGCCCCGCGCCCGCACCTGCGGCAATCGCGCAGCCGAGCGCCGTCGCCTCTTTCACTTCCGGCACGCGCACCGGCAGGCCGGTGACGTCGCTTAAGATCTGGCTCCACAGGGCGCCCTTAGCCCCGCCGCCCGCAAACACCAGGCTTTCAAACGTCACGCCGGAGAAGCGTGAAATCTGCGCGAGGTTGCAGGCCGAGACGATGGCCGCGTTCTCCTCCAGGGCGCGGAACAGCGTCGCTTTGTTGCACTTTTCCGGGTCGATGGAGAGGTTAATAAACGACGGCGCGGCGTGGTACCACTGCTTAAAATGCATCGCGTCGGAAAATATCGGCATCACCCCATGGGAGCCTGCCGGTACGCGGCTCGCCATCTCTTCCAGCAGGGAGTAGGTGTCCATCCCCATCCGCTCGGCAATCAGCTTTTCCTCCGCGCAGAAGGCGTCGCGGAACCAGCGCATGGTCAGCCCGGTAAAGAAGCTGATGGACTCCGCTTGCGCCATGCCGGGAATCACGTGCGGGTTCACGCGGATGTTCATCTCGGGGTCGGTGCGCACCTGCGGCAGGTTGACCACCTGCTGCCAGAAGGTGCCGCCCAGCACCGCGGTTTGCCCGGCGCGGACCACGCCCAGCCCCAGACAGCCCAGCTGCACGTCGCCGCCGCCCATTACCACCGGGGTGCCTTCGCGCAGGCCGCTCTGCTGCGCGGCTTCTTTGGTGATAGCGCCCAGCACGGTGCCGGTCTCTTTCACCGGAGAGAGGATATCGGCGCGCAGCCCGGCCATGTCGAGCAGCGCCGGACGCCAGTCGCGGGAGAAGAGATCCAGCATGCCGGTGGTGCCCGCGTTAGACGGGTCGACCGCCAGCTCGCCGGAGAGCTTCGCCGCCAGCCAGTCGCTGATCATGGTGATGGTCGCGGCCTTGCGGTAAATATCCGGACGATGGTGCGCCAGCCACAGGAGGCGCGGCATGGCGCTCAGCGCCAGCGTCTGGCCGGAAACCTCATACACTTCGGATTCAAAGCGGTCGTCGTGGATCTCTTTGAGTTCGGCCACCTCGCGGCTGGCGCGGGCGTCGACGTTGGCGCAGGCCCAGATGGCCTCGCCGTTGCGGTCGTATAGCACGATCCCTTCGCGCATGGAGCAGCAGGCGACGGACTGAATGTCCGCCGCGCTCAGGCGCGCGCGCTCCAGCGCCTGATGAATGCACCGGCAGGCCAGCTGCCAGTTGGTCTCGAGGTCGAACTCCATCGACCCCGGCACGTTCTCCACGCTCAGGTGCTTCCACTCGGCCTGGCCGACGGCAATCTGGTTGCCCTGTAAATCGAAAATAACGGCGCGAACGCTGCCTGTCCCTGCATCTAACGCTAAAAGGTAACTCATGAGCTTGCCTCGTTGTTAGCGCAGGGCAACCCCGTTACGTCAGGGCCAGCACCGCGCGGGCTGTCGTCTCCTCCGTCACCAGGCCATTGATACGGCGGCCCTTCAGTGCGGCATAAATCGCATCGGCTTTCTCTTCCCCTCCGGCCACGCCAACGATGGTGGGCAGCTGCGCCAGTTCATCGAGCGTGACGCCCAGCAGTTCTTTGTGGATCTCCAGCTCCTCAACGCACTCGCCCTCGGCATTGAGGAAATAGCCGAGAATGTCGCCGACCGCCCCTTTGCGGGCGTACATCAGCTGTTCACCCTCGCTGATATAGCCGGAGCGCAGTATCGTCGCGTCACGGCGCTGGTTCACCGAACCAATGCCGACCACCGCCACGTCGGCGGCGGTGGCGGCGAGGATCACGTCCCGCACGCTGGTCTCGCGTTTTAAGATCCCGGCCACCTCGGCGGATGACACGCGAAGCGGGGCGGGGATCATGCTGACGCTGCAGGCTGCGTCCAGCTGGCCGATACCGGTCATATACGGCCCGACGCCGCCGGAGAGCGTCACCAGGCGGATCTGCTGCGAGCTGATAAAGCCGCTCAGGTGCTGCAGGCTGCTCATGGTGGTTTCACCAAACCCCACCGCCAGCAGCTGGCCGGGCTCCAGTACGCCCATCAGGGACTGCGCCGCGCCAATGCCCAGCCGCACGTTCATCGGCGGCGTATTTAACGCGGGCATCACCCGCACCAGCTTCAGGCCAAAGCGCTGCTGTAGCTCGGTTTCCAGCGCCAGGCAGCCCTCGTAGCGTGAGTTGATCTGCACGCGGATAACCCCGGACTGACGGCCCTTCTCCAGCAGGCGAGAAATCTTCAAACGCGGCAGCCCGAGCCGCTCGCCGATGTCGTTCTGGGTCAGCCCGTCGTGGTAGTAGCACCATGCGACGCGCGCCACGAGTTCCTCTTCCGCCAGTGCCAGCCCGGCAAACCGTCCTTCTTCCGCAGTGCGTTTATCGCTCATAGTTGAACTCTTATAAAAATTTAGATCATATGTTCGTGATGGCGCGAAGGGAAAATGTGAGCCACGCGACAAAACGGATCTTTTAGATCGTTTCTGGTTTATCTGTATCTCAATCGATAAAACTGTGATCCCTGCACGGTTGTAAATATAGTTCACCGTCTACGCTTTTGAACATTATTAAATCTAAAAATCATTTGTTCAATAGCGGAGCGATGATGACTTCACTTCTCGACGCGCGGAATATTAGCAAGCAGTTCTCAGGCGTGCCGGTTCTAAAAGGTATTGATTTCACGCTGCTTGCGGGCCAGGTACACGCGCTGATGGGCGGAAACGGCGCGGGAAAATCGACGCTGATGAAGATCATCGCCGGGGTCGAAACGCCGGACAGCGGTGAACTTTCTGTCGAGGGGCAGTCATATGCGCGGCTCACGCCCGTACAGGCGCACAGGTTAGGCATTTACCTGGTGCCGCAGGAGCCGCTGCTGTTCCCCAACCTGACGGTGCGGGAAAACATCCTGTTCCGCCTGCCGCGCGAGCGCGATCTGGAAAAGCGGCTGGCGGAGAAACTCCAGCAGCTGCAGTGCCAGCTTAGCCTCGATGCCGCCGCCAGCACGCTGGAAGTGGCGGATCAGCAGATGGTGGAGATCCTGCGCGGGCTGATGCGCAATGCCAGGATCCTGATCCTCGACGAACCTACGGCCTCCCTCACGCCGGGTGAAACCGAGCGGCTGTTCCGCCAGATCCGCGCCCTGCAGGCGCTCGGCGTCGGGATTGTCTTTATCTCGCACAAGCTGCCGGAAATTCGCATGCTTTCGAGCCACGTCTCGGTGATGCGCGACGGCGCGGTGGTGCTGAGCGGCGAAACCGCGCAGTTTGACGATAACGCCCTGATCGCCGCCATGACGCCGGTAAGCCGGGAGAAATCCCTCAGCGATACGCAAAAGCTGTGGCTGGCGCTGCCGGGCAACCGCCGCACCCAGCCGCAGGATTTCCCGGTGCTGCGGGTGGACGATCTCACCGGGGAAGGCTTTATCGATCTTAGCCTTGAGATCTACGCCGGGGAGATCGTCGGCCTGGCCGGTCTGGTGGGATCCGGACGCACCGAGCTTGCGGAAACGCTCTACGGCCTGCGGCCGGTACGCGGGGGCCGCGTCTGGCTTGAGAATCAGGACATTACCGGCGAGCCGGTAAGTTCACGCCTGGAAAAAGGGCTGGTCTACCTGCCGGAAGACAGGCAGGTGTCCGGCCTGTTCCTCGACGCGCCGATCCGCTGGAACACCGTGGCGCTGAACGAGCCGTCGATTTGGCAGCAGCGCAAGCGGGAGTCGGCGGTGGTGGAGCGCTATCACCGGGCGCTGGGGATCAAGCTCAACCATGCGGATCAAACCGTGCGCACGCTCTCCGGCGGCAACCAGCAGAAGGTGCTGCTGGCGCGCTGTCTCGAGGCCAACCCTTTACTGCTGATCGTCGATGAGCCGACGCGCGGGGTGGACGTCTCGGCGCGCGCGGATATCTACCAGCTGATAAAAAGCGTGGCGGCGCAGAAAGTGGCGGTGCTGATGATCTCAAGCGATCTCGACGAGTTTCCCGGCCTTGCGGACCGGGTGCTGGTGATGCATCAGGGCGTGCTCAGCGGCGAGCTACCGCGCCACGCCGTCAGCCTCGATAGGATGATGGCGCTGGCATTCGGAGGGTAATCATGAAAACCTTACTCAAAAACCGCGAGCTGAGCGCGTTTCTCGCCATTCTGGCGCTGTTCGCCGTGCTGGTGGCGCTGAACCCGTCCTACTTCAGCCTGCAGACGCTGGGGATGATCTTCGCCAGCTCGCAGATCCTGATCCTGCTGGCCATCGGCGCGGCGCTGGTGATGCTGACCCGCAATATCGACGTGTCCGTCGGCTCCATCGTCGGGCTGTCCGCCATCGCCGTCGGCGTGGCGCTTAATAGCGGCTACAGCCTGCCCGTTTCCATTCTCTTCGCGCTGTCGATAGGCGCGCTGGCCGGGGCGTTCAACGGGTTTCTGGTGGTGGGGCTGCGTATCCCGGCGATTGTTGCCACCCTCGGTACGCTGGGACTGTACCGCGGGGCGATGCTGCTCTGGACCGGCGGAAAGTGGATTGAGGGGCTGCCGCCGGGGCTGAAATCCCTCTCTGAACCAGCTGCCGTCGGCATTTCGCCGCTCGGCATGCTGGTGTTGATCGTCGCGGCCACGGGCGCATGGACGCTGTCGCGCACCGCATTCGGGCGTGATTTCTACGCGGTGGGGGATAACCTCGCCGCCGCGCGCCAGCTGGGTGTGGCGGTGAACCGCACCCGCATGCTTGCCTTTACTCTGAACGGCATGCTGGCGGCCTGCGCCGGGATCGTCTTTGCTGCGCAGATTGGCTTTGTGCCCAACCAGACCGGCAGCGGGCTGGAGATGAAGGCCATCGCCGCCTGCGTGCTCGGCGGTATTTCGCTGCTGGGCGGCACGGGCACGCTGATTGGCGCGCTGCTCGGGGCCTTCTTTCTGACCCAAATCGACACCGTGCTGGTGCTGTTCAGGCTCCCGGCGTGGTGGAACGACTTTATCGCCGGGCTGGTGCTGCTGGGCGTGCTGGTGCTCGACGGGCGCCTGCGCCAGGCGCTGGCGCGCCATCAGCGGGCGCTGAAGTACGGTCGCTTCCAGCCGGGTAACAAAGGGGGAAAGCACGTCACCCCGTTTCTCAAACGCAAAAAAGAGGTGGCGTAAATGAGGCTTAACTGGGAAAGCGCGCTGCTGATTTTACTGGTGCTGGAGATCCTGCTCTTTGGCGCCATCAACCCGCGCATGCTCGACATCAACATGCTGCTGTTCAGCACCAGCGACTTCATCTGCATCGGCATTGTGGCGCTGCCGCTCACGCTGGTCATCATCAGCGGCGGAATCGACATCTCCCTCGGCTCGACCATCGGCCTGTGCGCCATCGCGCTGGGCGTGATGATGCAGGCGGGGTGGCCGATGGCGGTCGCCGTTCCGCTGACGCTGCTGCTCGGTCTGCTGTGCGGATTATTTAATGCCGCGCTGATTCACTACACCGGCATCAGCCCGCTGGTGATCACCCTCGGCACGCTCTACCTCTACGGCGGCGGCGCGCTGCTGCTCTCCGGCATGGCAGGAGCGACGGGCTACGAGGGCATCGGCGGCTTCCCGGACGGCTTCACGGCGTTCGCTAACCTCACGATGCTGGGTCTGCCGATCCCGCTGGTGCTGTTCGCGGTGATTACCGTCTTCTTCTGGCTGATTACCCATCGCGGGCGCTTTGGCCGTCATCTGTTTTTGATCGGCCAGAATCCGCGCGCGGCGCGCTATGCGGCGCTGTCGGTGAACGGCATGCCCTACGCGCTGTACGGGCTGGTGGGCGTGGCCTCCGCCATTGCCGCGCTGGTGATGGTCTCCTATTTCGGCTCCGCGCGTTCGGATCTGGGGCGCGATTTGCTGATGCCCGCGCTCACCGCCGCCGTGCTCGGCGGGGCCAATATCTACGGCGGGTCAGGTTCGGTTGTCGGTACGGCGCTGGCGGCGCTGCTGGTGGGCTACCTGCAGCAGGGTTTACAGATGGTCGGCATCCCTAACCAGGTGTCGAGCGCGCTGTCAGGGGCGCTGCTGGTTGTGGTGGTGATGGGACGTTCGCTGAGTCTGCACCGCGAGTGGGTGCGTTCTCTCTTTAGAAAACTATCCGGAGCGTAAGATGAAAACAAAACTGTTCGTCCTGGCAATGGCCCTCAGCTTCGCCTCGGCGCAGGCGGCGGACCGCATTGCCTTTATCCCGAAGCTGGTAGGCGTGGGCTTCTTCACCAGCGGCGGCAATGGCGCGAAAGAGGCGGGGAAAGACCTCGGCGTGGACGTCACCTACGACGGCCCCACCGAGCCGAGCGTCTCGGGCCAGGTGCAGCTTATCAATAACTTCGTTAACCAGGGCTATAACGCCATTATCGTCTCCGCCGTGTCGCCGGACGGCCTCTGCCCGGCGCTCAAGCGCGCGATGCAGCGCGGCGTCAAGGTGCTGACCTGGGATTCGGACACCAAACCGGAGTGCCGCAGCATCTACATCAACCAGGGGACGCCGGAGCAGTTGGGCGGCCTGCTGGTGGAGATGGCGGGCAAGCAGGTCACCAAACCGAACGCTAAAGTGGCGTTCTTCTACTCCAGCCCCACCGTTACCGACCAGAACCAGTGGGTGAAAGAGGCGAAGGCCAAAATCGAGAAAGATCATCCGCAGTGGCAGATCGTGACGACCCAGTTTGGCTATAACGACGCCACCAAATCGTTGCAAACTGCAGAAGGGATCTTAAAAGCGTATCCGGATCTGGATGCGATCATCGCCCCGGACGCCAACGCGCTGCCAGCGGCGGCGCAGGCGGCGGAAAACCTGAAGCGCGAAGGGGTGGCGATTGTCGGCTTCAGCACGCCGAACGTGATGCGTCCGTACGTTGAGCGCGGCACGGTAAAAGCCTTCGGCCTGTGGGATGTCGTACAACAGGGCAAAATTGCGGTCAATGTCGCCGATCGCCTGCTGAAAAAAGGCGATCTTAACGTCGGCGACAGCGTGGACGTAAAAAATATCGGGGCGCTGAAGGTCGAGCCGAACAGCGTGCAGGGCTACCAGTATGAGGCGAAGGGCAACGGCATCGTGCTGCTGCCGGAGCGCGTGGTGTTCACCAAAGAGAACATCAGCAAATACGATTTCTGACGGGGGAGCAAATGGCTGATTTAGACGACATCAAAGACGGCAAGGATTTTGGCATCGGCACGCCGCAGCAGAACGTGCCTTACACCCTGAAGGGCTGCGGCTCGCTGGACTGGGGCATGCAGTCCAGGCTTGCGCGCATCTTCAACCCGCAGAGCAACCGCACGGTGATGCTGGCCTTTGACCACGGCTACTTTCAGGGGCCGACCACCGGCCTTGAGCGTATCGACCTCTCCATTGCGCCGCTGTTTGGTGAAACCGACGTGCTGATGTGCACCCGCGGCATCCTCAGGAGCCAGGTGCCAGCCGCGACGAACAAACCGGTGGTGCTGCGCGCCTCCGGGGGTAATTCGATTCTGGGCGAGCTGTCGAACGAGTGCGTGGCGGTGGCGATGGAGGACGCGCTGCGCCTGAACGTCTGCGCGGTGGCGGCGCAGGTGTACATCGGCAGCGAGTTTGAGCATCAGTCGATCAACAACATCATCAAGCTGGTTGACGCGGGCGCGCGCTACGGCATGCCGACGCTGGCGGTAACGGGCGTCGGCAAAGAGATGGCGCGTGACGCGCGCTATTTCTCGCTCGCCAGCCGCATCGCCGCCGAGATGGGGGCGCAGTTCGTCAAAACCTACTACGTGGACGAGGGCTTTGAAAAGGTGACCGCAAGCTGTCCGGTGCCGATTGTCATCGCCGGGGGCAAAAAGCTGCCGGAGCACGAGGCGCTGGAGATGTGCTGGCGCGCGATTGACCAGGGCGCGTCCGGCGTGGACATGGGGCGCAACATCTTCCAGTCCAGCGCGCCGCTCGCCATGCTGAAGGCGGTGAAGAAAGTGGTTCACGAGAACTGGAATGCCCGCGATGCGTTCCAGTTCTGGCAGGAAGAGAAACAGGGAGAAGCAAAATGAACGTGACGCTGGTTGAAATCAACATCAAGCCCGAGCGGGTGGACGAGTTTCTGGAGGTGTTTCGCGCCAACCACGAGGGGGCAATCAAGGAGCCGGGAAACCTGCGCTTTGACGTATTGCAGGACCCGAGGGTCAAAACCCGGTTCTTTATCTACGAGGCCTATAAAGACGAAGAGGCGGTGCAGGCGCATAAGCAAACGCCGCACTACCTGGCGTGCGTGGATAAGCTCGAAGAGCTGATGTCGGAGCCGCGTAAGAAACGCAGTTTTGTGGGGTTGTTGCCGGAGTAGCGGCTTTGCCCGGTGGCGCTGCGCTTACCGGGCCTACGGGGGCGGGATGGTACGGTGTTTGCCCGGTGGCGCTGCGCTTACCGGGCCTACGGGGTGCGGGATGGTGCGGTGTTTGCCCGGTGGCGCTAACGCTTACCGGGCCTACGGGGGCGAGGCTGTGTTGATTTTGTAGGCCGGGTAAGCGCGAGCGCCACCCGGCGTTGTTCAGGCCAGCGCCAGATCCGCAAGTATCGCAGCAAGCGCTTCGCGCGGCTCACCCTGAAGAGCCTGAAGCGGGAAGGGGAGCGCGGGTGTTTCAACTTTCCCCAGCATCTCTGCCGCTGCCGCTACCACCCGTAAGCTGCCGTATCGACGGAACAATTCCCACAGCGGCTCCAGCCGCTCGGATTGTGCCGCCTCTTTCGAACGGGCAATCGCCAGCGCTGCTTGCGGAAACAACCCGCCAACCACCGAATACCAGACGTCAAACCCGGCCTGCAGGGCGGAGGCCGCTCGCCAGTCACCGGCGATGCCCAGCGTGACGTTTTCAGGAAGGCGAGCGCGTACCTGCAACAGGTCCTCCGGCACGCGGCCAAGCTTTATGGACCCAATATTCGGCAGGGCCGCGGCGGCAAATAACAGTTCATCGCTAAACGAAAAACCGGTCGTGGCGGGATTATCGTAAATGCACAGCGGTATGGAGAGCTGGCGGGTCACCGTTTCATAGAGATGAAACACTTCGTCTTCCGTTAATCGCTGGTACGACACGGGTGCCAGAAGCACGCCGGAGACGCATGCCGATTGCGCGTCGTCAGCCAGACGCAGAATATCGTCCAGTCGTAATGCGCCGATGCTGACGATGACCGGAATGTCATCAGCATGCGCCACCGCGCAGCGTGCGATCCGGCCGCGCTCTTCAACGGTCAGATAGGCATAACTTCCCGTTGAGCCCAAAATGCCCAGTGAATCGACGCTAGCGTCGACAACGGGGCGCAGAAGATTGATGAAGGAGTGCTCGTCAAACGTCCCCTCCCTAAGGGGCGTTAACGGAAACGCGCTTAACCCGTGAAACATCGTGTTGTCCTCTTACAGCGTCAGCAGCTGAACCCGAGCCGTGGATCCCGGCATCAGTCGCTGCAGGTTGTTGATCAGCTCTTCTCCTGCTTCTTCCAGTGCCGCAAGCGGCATCGACGGCAGGCTTTCGAGAATAAACCACATAGACGTCGCCCGGCTGTCCAGACGCGTACGCACCCCCTGTCGCCAGTTCCAGCGGCGGCAGGTGACGCCGAGGTCATCTCGCCAGATAACCTCGCCAGCATCCGGGTATTCCACCACCGGCTGGCCCTCTTTCAGGGTATCAAACGGCTCGCTGCCCTCGGCCAGCGTCAGACGCGGCGCGCCCGAGTACGCCGCGAGATTTTCCCCTCCCACCGGAATGGCATAGCGAATGCTCACCGCGTTATAGATATCCACGACCGGATCCAGCGACGGCAGCGAACCGTCTTTCAGCACCCGCTTGCGCAGGGCCGCGGCGGAACAGGGCGTGCGTTTTGGTTTCGCGCCGAAGGCTTTAAACACCTCATCCCAGCCTGAAAGGTGCGCATCAGCCCACGGCACATCATCATTCAACATCTGCTGGCAGGCCTGCGCCAGCGCGGCGGCGGCAACCTCCGGGTGAGTAATCGGCGCAGCTTCAACCAGAATGCTCAGCGCTCGAAAGCCCGGGGCAATCCCGGCAAGACGCGAATCTATTGACGGCGTAACGAGAGACATAAATAATCCTGTATTGACTGTTTTATACCATGGTAGTGACCAATGACTGATAAAGTCAATATAATGACTGATTCGGGTGCCGATGTTGCCCAGGTAAGCTTGGCCGTGGCGAACCGTATCCGCAACTGGCGTAAAGAGAAAAAGCTGTCGCTGGACGAGCTGTCCCGCCGTGCCAGCGTCAGCAAAGGCATGCTGGTGGAGATCGAAAAGGGCGCAGCCAACCCCAGCATCGCCATTTTGTGCAAGCTGGCCGCCGCGCTCGGCATCTCCGTGGCGGATATCGTCAACGTCTCCAGCGAGCCGCTGGTGCATGTTATCGAAGAAGCGGCGATCCCGGTGCTGTGGCAGGGGGCACAGGGTGGACGCGCCAGACTGCTGGCGGGTACGGCAGGCCCGGACATGATTGAATTATGGCAGTGGGAGATGCAGCCGGGGGAGTGCTTTACCTCTCCGGGGCACCCGGCGGGAACCTTTGAGCTGCTGCACGTAAACGAGGGCGTTTTAACGCTGACGGTGGACGAGACGGTGACCCGGGTTAACGCTGGCGCATCGGCGGTGGCGAAAACGGAAGCGGCGCACGGCTACGCCAATGAAGGCGATACCATGCTTCGCTTCACCATGACGGTGGCGGAGTTTCACCGATAAAAAACTGCCGGGTAGCGTAACGCCACCCGGTGTTGATTACGCCTCTTCCACGCTCACCCGCAGCGCTGCCAGCGCTTTACGTGCCGCTTTCAGCACCTGCTCACACTGCTCAATCGTCAGCGTCAGCGGCGGTTCTATGCGGATGGTTTTCGAGTTGTTGAGCGTTCCGGCCACCAGCACACGCTGGCGGAACATCTCGCTCGCGAAGCTATAGCCGGTTTCGTTATCAACAAACTCAATCGCCATCAGCATTCCTTTCCCGCGCGCGTCCTGTACCAGGTCCGGATACTCCCGGCCTAGCTGACGGAAGCCGTCCAGCAGCATGTCGCCTTTCTGCTCCGCCTGGGCGGGCAGGTTTTGCTCCAGCAGTACGTTGATGGTCGCCAGCGCGGCCGCACAGGCCAGCGGGTTGCCGCCAAAGGTGGTGGTATGCAGGAACGGGTTGTCGAACAGCACCGAGAAGACCTCCTCGGTGGCCACCGTCGCGCCAATTGGCATCACGCCGCCGCCCAACGCCTTCGCCAGGCACAGAATGTCCGGCTGAACGTTTTCGTGCTCGCAGGCAAACATCTTGCCGGTGCGCCCCATCCCGGTCTGGACTTCGTCGAGGATCAGCAGGGCGCCAAACTCATCGCACAGCTGACGCACGGTGGGCAGATAGCCCTGCGGAGGGAGGATCACGCCGCCTTCGCCCTGAATCGGCTCCAGGATCACCGCGGCCACGTCATCGCCGGTTTTACGGCATTCGCTTAGCACGGTGCGCATGGCGTTGATGTCGCCAAACGGCACGTGGCGGAAGCCCGGCAGCAGCGGCATAAACGGTTTGCGGAAGGTGGATTTGGCGGTAGCAGACAGTGCGCCCAGGGATTTACCGTGGAACGCGCCGCTGGTGGCGATAAAGGTGAATTTCCCGCGCGGCGACTGGTACGCTTTGGCGAGTTTAATCGCCGCTTCGACCGATTCCGTGCCGCTGTTGCTAAAGAAGCTGTACTTCAGTTTGCCCGGCGTCAAGGCCGCCAGCGTTTTCGCGAGCATGGCGCGAAGCGGGTCGAGCAGTTCCTGGCTATGGAGAGGTTGTTTCGCAAGTTGATTCTGTACGGCGGAAACCACAACTGGATTACGGTGCCCCACGTTGAAAATTCCAAAACCTCCCAGGCAATCTATAAACTCCTGTCCCTGGGTGTCGACAAGCGTGTTCAGACTTCCCGCTTGCCACTCTACGGCTCCGTAATCCCCGCCGGCGGTAACAGATTTGCGATACTCCAGAAACCCTGGATTGACGTGCTCTTTAAAGTAATCGATGACCTCTCGGTTAAGTTGTTTCATCTCCTCATGATCGAGCGTTCGCTTCTCAATGAGATTCAGTGCGTGCGCGGTACAGGCAAGAGCCGAGGCGCTGGAAGGTAACCTGTTCAAAATGTGCTCCCGGGGATCGCGTATCACATGATACTGGTTTAAGTATTGCAGGGATTACGCCACTTCAGATGCCTTAACGAAAATCGGGATAAACGCCAGGTTAAAATAATGTTGCACAATATTTAATCATGCCGGAGCAACCGAAACGGGATTTAGCGGTACAGGGAAGAGAGGATAAATGAGGGCGAAAAAGCGCGGCTGCACTAAAAAAGTGCATTCGCTGCTACTTAAGTGGGCATTAACTGGTCATGCTTTATAGGTAATTTCTTTGCGAAAGTATTTGAAATCAATGAATTATAAAATCGTACAAAAAGTATGGTTTAAGTGAAATCTGCGATCTTCATCAAGTTTAACAACTAAAGATAAATTGTTTACCGCCGAAAAAACATTGACCCACAAAATTAACATTCAAATAACCTGCAAGGGATGCCCACGATGTCCTCTCCAACCTATGTCACCCAGAATGAATACCCTCTGGACGATGACACCACCTTAATGTCTACCACAGACGTCCACAGCTATATCACACACGCCAACGACACCTTTGTGCAGGTGAGCGGCTACCAGCTTGATGAGCTGACGGGCCAGCCGCACAATATGGTGCGCCACCCCGACATGCCAAAAGCCGCGTTTGCCGATATGTGGTACACGCTGCAGCAGGGCGAGCCGTGGAGCGGGATTGTCAAAAACCGGCGTAAAAACGGCGACCACTACTGGGTGCGTGCGAATGCGGTACCGATGGTGCGCCGCGGGCAGGTGACGGGCTATATGTCGATTCGCACCAGAGCCACAGCGGAAGAGATCGCCGCCGTGGAGCCGCTCTACCGGGCGCTGAACGACGGGCGCTGTAAGAAACGTGTGCACAAGGGGCTGGTGGTTGGAAAAGGCTGGCTGGGCAAACTGCCGGCTATGCCGCTGCGCTGGCGCGTGCGCAGCGTGATGGTGGCGCTTTTTGCCGTACTCGCCGCCACGCTGGTCGCGACCTCCGCCGGGTGGATGCCGCTCGCCGCAGCCGCACTGGTGATGCTGCTGGGGGCTCTGCTGTTTGAGCAGCAGATTGTCCGCCCGGTAGAGAATGTGGCCCGACAGGCGCTGAAGGTCGCAACTGGTGAGCGCAACAGCGTGCAGCATCTGAACCGCAGCGACGAGCTGGGGCTGACGCTGCGCGCGGTCGGGCAACTGGGCCTGATGTGCCGCTGGTTAATCAATGACGTGTCGAGCCAGGTGGTGAGCGTCCGTGACGGCAGCGACAGGCTGGCGCAGGGAAATGAAGATCTGAACGATCGGACGCGTCAGACCGTGGCGAACGTGCAGCAGACCGTCGCGACAATGAACCAGATGGCCGCTTCCGTTCAGAGTAACTCTGAAACCGCCGCCGAGGTGGACAAACTCTCCGTGGCCGCGAGCAGCGCGGCGACGAAAGGGGGTAACGCGATGCAGACTGTCGTTAAAACCATGGATGACATTGCCGACAGCACGCAGCGAATTGGCTCGATTACCTCCCTGATTAACGATATCGCTTTCCAGACCAATATTCTGGCGCTGAACGCAGCGGTCGAAGCGGCAAGGGCAGGGGAGCAGGGCAAAGGTTTTGCCGTGGTCGCGGGCGAAGTCCGCCATCTTGCCAGCCGCAGCGCCAGCGCAGCGAATGATATTCGTAAACTGATTGATGCCAGCGCCAACAAGGTGCAGTCCGGCTCCGAGCAGGTGCACGCCGCAGGCCGTACGATGGATGATATTGTCGAGCAGGTGAAAAACGTGACGCAGCTTATCGCCCAGATCAGCCACTCGACCTCCGAGCAGGCAACCGGACTGTCAGAATTGACCCGCGCGGTCGCCGAACTCGACAGCATCACGCAGAAAAACGCCGACCTGGTCGAGGAGAGCGCCCACATTTCCGCGATGGTGAAGCACCGCGCTGGACGCCTTAAGGATGCGGTAACCGTGCTCCACTGATTCAATAATGTTCCGGAAAAGCCGTTTATTCCGTAAGGAATAAACGGCGTTTTATTTTCTGGTTGTGACTATTAATGTATTTTATTGTTAATTTAATATTAAATAACTAAAGAAAGTGCGTCAGTTATTTATCCCTGCCTAAGTCAATTATTCCGAACGCTATTTTGAAAAATACCCTTCCGGTGGTCTGGTAACGATCGATGGAGCAATATTAATAGCCTGTACCTATCCATTGTGACGGTTATGAAATAAAAAAACGATCAAACTCATAAAGTTAGCAAAATCGTTACCGATAACAGCGATCGTCTGAGAAATAATCACATCGATGGAGAAAATATGTTCTTACATGACGTAAAGATCGGCACGAAATTATTTCTGGCGTTTGGATTCTTTATTGTCCTGATGGCGATCAGCGCGAGCCTGTCTCTGCTGAGCCTGAACCGGGCTAATAACGGGATGCAATCCATTATTACCAGTGATTATCCAACCACGGTAAAAGCGAACCAGTTAATCGATAACTTCCAGGAATTTATTAGCACACAACAGCTGATGCTGCTGGACGAGCAGGGCACCTACACGGGGCAATCTCAGCAGCGCCTGAAAGAGATCAGCGAGCACATCACGGTGATCCTGGGCGAGCTGAACAACGCGCTGCAGGATCAAAAGTCTCAGCAGGTGCTGGCGGATATCCGCAGCGTGCGCCAGCAGTATCTGGACTCGCGCTACCGCATTTTGCAGGCGGTGCAGAACAACAATCGTGCGGGCGCTATTCAGGAGATGATGACCACCACCCTCGCCGTGCAGCAGGCTTATAAAGCGAAGGTGAAGGAGCTGATTACCATTCAAAACAGTGAGATGCAGAGTGCAGGGGCGCAGGTGGAAGGAGATTTCAGGTCTAACCGCCTGCTGCTGATCCTGATCACGCTCTTTAGCGTCGTGGCAGGCAGCCTGATTGGCTGGTTTATCGTGCGCGCTATCACACGTCCGCTCGGCGAGGCGGTGCATTTTGCAAAAGCCATTTCAGAGGGCGACCTGACGGGCAGCATCACGCCACACGGCAAAGACGAAACGGGTCTGCTGCTGCATGCGCTGATGGAGATGAAGACGCGACTGCTGGACATTGTGCAGCAGGTGCAAACCGGCTCGGAGAATATCTCCAGCGCGGCCGCGCAGATTGTCGCCGGGAACCAGGATCTGGCCGCGCGCACGGAAGAGCAGGCAAGTTCTGTCGAACAGACCGCCGCCTCGATGGAGCAGATCACCGCGACGGTGAAAAATACCGCCTCGCATACCGGGGAAGCCACCAACCTCTCGGCGGATGCCGCCACGGTGGTCAAAAACAACGGTGAGATGATGAAGCAGGTGACCAGCAAAATGCGCCTGATTAACGAAACATCGAACCGGATGTCCGACATTATCGACCTGATCGACGCCATTGCGTTCCAGACCAACATTCTGGCGCTGAACGCGGCGGTGGAAGCAGCGCGCGCCGGCGAGCACGGCCGCGGCTTCGCGGTGGTGGCCGGCGAGGTGCGCCAGCTTGCCCAGAAGAGCGCGTCGTCTGCCAGCGAAATCCGTGAACTGATTGAGAGCTCCACCAGCCAGACTCAGGATGGGATGAACCTGGTCGAAAAAGCGAGTGGGCTGATCAACGGGATGGTCGGTAACGTGGAAGAGATGGACGTGATCCTGCGGGAAATTCGCCAGGCCAGCCACGAGCAGACGGAGGGTATCTCGCAGATTAACAGCGCGATTGGCCTGATTGACGCCACCACCCAGCAGAACTCCGCGCTGGTGGAGGAGTCTGTGGCTGCGGCGGCATCGCTTAACGAACAGGCGATGCACCTGAAAGAGCTGGTGCGCGTCTTCCGCGTGAGCGAGCACGCTCCGGCTTAATCCAGCTGGGAGATCTCGAGCGCCGCGCGGTCAATGACGCCGATAATCTGCTTGAGCTGCGCGTCGCTGAGCTCTCCCTGATTCACCTTCAGGTCTAACACCGCTTTGAAGTTATCCAGAGCCCGCTTCATCTGCGGGTTTTTGCGCAGCTGAAAACCGACGGAACGCGCTTTGATACGCACCTGGATCTGTTCCAGCTGTTCCCGGTTTTCGTCCAGCCAGCGTTGTCCTTCAGCAGTAATCGCAATCTTCTTACGACCGCTCTCCTCTTCCGTGATGGTGATAAAGGTCTGATCCTGAAGATAATCCAGGGTTGGATAGATCACCCCTGGGCTCGGGGTGTAATTCCCCTGGGTCAGATTCTCGATCTCTTTGATCAGCTCGTAGCCGTGGCTCGCGCTGCGGGTCAGGATATCCAGAATCACCAGCCGCAGATCGCCGTGGCCAAAAAAGCGCGGTCGGCGCCCGCCGCTGTCGTGTTCGTGTCGCATAACAGATCCTTTAATTTGATATATCTAAACTATATCTAAGATATATTCAGATGCAATCTAAAAGATCTTGCATTTTTACTGACTAGTAATCATTATCATTTGAAAATTAATTTAGATATATCGTATTCACCAGAGAAGGGGCTACAAATGGCATCTACCCGTTACCCACAGCGTGTTCGTAATGACCTGCGTTTTCGCGAGCTGACGGTGCTCCGCGTTGAGCGCGCCAGCGCGGGTTTCCAGCGCATTGTTCTAGGCGGCGAGGCGCTGGAGGGCTTTAGCTCCCGGGGTTTCGACGACCATACCAAAGTCTTTTTCCCGGCCCCAGGGGCGGTGTTTGTACCGCCGGTGGTCACCGATGAAGGCATTGAATGGGGCGACGGCGTACGTCCTCAGGCGCGCGACTATACGCCGCTTTACGACGAGGCAAATCATGAGCTGGTTCTCGATTTCTTCATTCACGACGGCGGCATTGCCAGCCGCTGGGCGGTCGAGGCGAAAGCGGGGGACAGGCTGACCATCGGCGGCCCGCGCGGTTCGCTGGTGGTGCCGGAGGATTACGCCTGGCAGCTGTACGTGTGCGACGAGTCCGGCATGCCCGCGCTGCGTCGACGCTTAGAAAGCATTGCTAAACTGCCGGTTCGCCCGCAGGTTCATGCGGTAGTGACGGTCGGGGACGAATCTTATAAAGAGTATCTGGCACACCTGAGCGAGTTCGAAATCACCTGGGTGGTGGGCCATAGCGAGCAGGCGGTAGCGGACCATCTGGCGGCGCTGACCGTTCCTGGGGAAGACTATTTCATCTGGCTGACCGGGGAAGGGAAGGTGGTGAAGACGCTGAGCCGTCAGTTTGAAACCGACGCGATTGACCAGCAACTGGTGCGTGCCAGCGCATACTGGCACGCCAAATAATCAGGCGGCGGAATCCAGCTGCGCTTCGCTCACCTGATGTTCGAGCGAGGCGCGGACCTCGTGCAGCGCCTTCTCCTGCTGAGCGAAGTACGCTTCCATATTGTTGAGCGATGAGACCAGCAGCCAGGACTCCTCTTTCTCCAGTTCCGCCAGCTCGTTCACTAAGATGTCGATCTGCTCGCGGACCTGCGCCATTTTTTTGCGGATACGTTCCAGATCGTTCAGCCTGTCGCTTGCCATCAGCGGCTCAAAGCCCTGCTGCAGGCGGGCCACCAGTGAGCGAATGGTTTTAACGTCACCACGCTGCTTCGCCTGGTTGAGCTGCACCATCATCGCGTTGGCTTCTTCTTTCAGGTCGTCCGCAACCAGATCCGGGTGGCAGAGCTTGCTCGCCTGACGCCACAGGCGTTTCAGCTCGTTCCGATCCTCTTCCGAGAGATCCTTGCCCTTGCGCAGCCGCACTTCGGCATCGTGGTGCTGCTCGCGATACTTCTCGTACTCTTCGTTAGCGTCGTCGCGCGCCTGACGCGCAGGCTCCTCTTCGCGCGTTAAGCCGCTTTCCAGCTCCAGCGCTTCGGCCAGCAGGTTGGCAATCAGATTGCTTTGCTGCTCCAGATGCTTACGCGCCTCAGCGGCCTGGACGGAGTCGGCCGGGAGATCGCGCCAGCGCTGGGTGAGCGTCGCCAGCACCTCTACCGCCTGCGCCATATAGCGCTGGCAGCGACGGTAATCTTCCTCGCGACGACGCGCTTCCGCCTGCTGGCGACGCAGGTTGAGCTCCGCAAGCGTTTTACGCAGGGCGAGGATCTGCTGCATCAGCGGGCCGAGACGGGAGAAATAGAGATCGTTGAACTCATCGAGCTGCTGCACACGGGCGTTGCGGCGGTCAATCAGATCGCGCAGACGCTCTTCCAGCGCCTTTAGCTCCAACTTGCTGGCGGCCACCTGCGGATCGCGCCATTGGGTCACGGCGCGCTGACCCTGCAGCCAGGCGGTAATTGCCGCCATCGCAGAGGTGTAGTTCTTCTCCTCAAGCGCCACGACGATTGCCTGTAGCTCATCGTCAAACGCTTCATTTTTCAGGCGTGTCAGCTGGCTCTGGATGATGTCGTCATCTTCCAGTTCAATGGCATTTTTAATGATTTCTAGCCGTTTGATCGGTGTGCTCATGATGCCTTTCGCTTTGGCGCTTAAGTATTTGAGTTAAGGTTAGTTGTTGTAAAAGCTACAGGAAATAATACACACGGATGATGATCGGCGCGATGGGGGATTTCTTTAATATTGCTTCAGATTTACCCTGCAAAAATCTGAAAATGTGCCAGAAGTATCCTTATTGTTTGTGTTGATATTTACACCATTTACTTTTTGAAATAAGTTGCTCGTTTTTTAACAGTCAAGTTTGAAAGCGGACTTTGAGCGGAGAGTAAATAGTGTTAAGGAAAACATCAACACGCACGGTGCTGGCAGCCATCCTGCTACTGGTGCCAGGCATCGCACTCGCCGCCCCGTTGTCGCCGGCCGACCGCACTACCATTCAGCAGCAACAGCAGCAACTGCTGGATGAAAACCAGCGCCAGCGTGAAGAACTGGAGCGCAGCGTGGTATTGCCTCGCCCTGTCAAGCCAGAAGATACTTCAGCGTCACAAGGTCCGTGTTTCTTCATCAGCCGCATTGAGCTGTCGGGAGCAACCCTGCTTTCGCCTTCTGCAAAAAAACAGTTGATCGCGCCGTGGCTGAATCAATGCCTTGATATTGCCCGTTTAAATACCCTGACTCACGCCGTGTCTGACTGGTACATCAGCCGGGGTTATATTACCAGCCGTGCATTTTTGACCGAACAGGATCTCTCCGGTAGTGTCCTCCAGCTTGCCGTTCTGGAAGGTAAGCTCCAGCAAATACGCCTTGAAGGCGTTCCTGCGCGCGCACTGAAGATGACCTTCCCCGGGCTCGAAGGAAAAGTTCTCAACCTGCGCGATATCGAACAGGGTATGGAACAGCTCAATCGCGTACGCCAGACGCCGGTTGAAATAGAAATATTGCCCGGCGACAGGCAGGGCTACTCGATCGTTAATCTGACGGCTACGCCAGAATTCCCGCTCAGCGGAACAGTGAGTTTCGATAACAGCGGGCAAAAGAGCACCGGGACCGGGCAACTCAATGGCGCGCTGTATGGCAATAACCTGCTGGGTCTGGCGGATAAGTGGTTTGTCAGCGGCGGGCGCAGCAGCGATTTTTCGAATAGCCATGATGCGCAGAATTTTGCCGCCGGGGTCAGCGTGCCTTACGGCTACGGCTTGCTGGACTACAGCTACAGCTGGAGCAACTACCTCAGCACCATCGACAATAACGGTTATCTCTGGCGTTCGACGGGGGATACTGAGACGCACCGCCTGACGGGATCCTGGGTGCTGTTCCGCAATGGCGATATCAAAACCGGCGTGTCGGCGGGCATCACGCACCGTATCAACCATAACTATCTCGACGATGTTCTGCTGGCCACCAGCAGCCGCAAGCTATCCAGTTTCTCACTGGGCCTTAACCACACGCAAAAAATCGCCTCCGGCGTGGCGACCCTGAACCCGACCTTTACTCAGGGGGTGCCGTGGTTTGGCGCAGAAGATGATAACGACAAGCATGGCGATGTGCCGAAAGCTGAGTTTCGCAAATGGAGCGTAAACGGCAGCTTTCAGCGCCCCGTTGCAGACAGGCTGTGGTGGCTGACCAGCGTCTACTTTCAGTGGTCGCCGGACCGGCTCTATGGCAGCGAGCGGCTGACGCTGGGCGGCGAAGCCTCCGTGCGCGGCTTTAAGGAGCAGTACATCTCCGGCGATAACGGTGGTTACTGGCGAAATGAGCTGAATTATTCGCTCTTTACGCTGCCTTGGGGAGGGGATGTCGGCCTGCTGGCTGCAATCGATGGTGGCTGGCTGAAGAAGGACGGTTTTGACCGTTACGCCTCCGGAACGCTGTGGGGGGCGGCACTGGGTCTTACGATGGCGCATCGTAACTACTCAAGCCAGTTTACCGTTGGCACACCGATGGCGTATCCGGACTGGCTGGGTCCGGATCGCCTCACGATTTATTACCGCGTATCAGTGGCTTTCTAAGGGACAGGGATGATGAAACAGGATCAGGTTCGTTTTTCGCAGCGCGCGTTGAGCGCGTTACTGAGCGTGCTGCTGGCGACGCAGCCGCTGCTGCCCGCGATGGCAACAACCATCACCCCGTCCGGCAATACACAGATGGACAAGGCGGCCAACGGCGTGCCGGTGGTGAACATCGCCACGCCGAATCAGTCCGGTGTTTCCCATAACAAGTACAACGATTACAACGTCGGGAAAGAGGGGCTGATCCTCAATAATGCGACCGGGCAGCTCAACCAGACCCAGCTGGGCGGGATTATTCAGAACAACCCCAACCTGAAAGCCGGGCAGGAAGCCAAAGGCATCATCAACGAAGTTACCGGGACTAGCCGCTCGAATTTGCAGGGCTATACCGAAGTGGCGGGCAAGGCGGCCAACGTCATTGTGGCGAACCCCTACGGTATCACCTGTAACGGTTGCGGGTTTATAAACACGCCGAATGTGACGCTCACCACGGGTAAACCGGTACTCGATGCCAGCGGTAAGCTGCAATCGCTTGATGTGACCAAAGGCGCCGTCACCATTGAGGGCGCAGGGCTGAATGGTAGCCAGAGCGACGCGGTGTCGATCATCTCCCGTGCGGCCGAGGTCAATGCGCAACTGCATGCGAAAGATTTACGTCTGATTACCGGGGCGAACCGCGTCGAGGCGGATGGGAGCGTCAGTGCGTTAAAAGGTGAAGGTGAAGCCCCTAAGGTAGCGGTAGACACCGGCGTGCTGGGTGGCATGTACGCTAACCGCATTCGTCTGGTCTCCAGTGAAGCGGGAGTGGGCGTAAACCTGGGCAACATTAACGCGCGTCAGGGCGATATTACGCTCAACAGCGCGGGAAAAGTGGTGCTGAAAAACTCCCTTGCCAGCGGCAGCACCACGGTCAGCGCGGCGGACGTGACGTTACGCGGCGATCATAAAGCGGGTGGCAGTTTAACCGTCTCCGGTCAGAGCGCTTTGATGCTTGACCAGGCCCACATCGCTGCCGATAAAAACCTGCATTTAACAACCGGCGGCACGCTGACGCAGAACGGCGGTACGTTCACGGCCGCAAACGACGCGACGCTCGCGGCCAAAAGCGTTATCCAGAGTGCCGATGCCCAGGCGGGTGCCGCTCGTCACCTTGCCGTGAACGGTGCGGAAAACGCGGTGCTTAACGGCGCTGTCGTCGCGGGTCAGCAACTGTCGGTTCAGGGCGGCGAGCTGGTGCAGCGCGGAAATCTCAGTGCCTCAGAGATTACGCTCAGCGGTCAGACGCTGACTCAGGAAAGCAGCAGCACGACCAATGCCAGCGGAAATATCACGCTCACCACGTCCAGCCACAGCCAGCTGAACGGCAGCAATGCCGCCGGACGATCCCTCGCCGTCAGCGCGGGCAGCCTCAATCACCAGGGCACGCTCGCAGCCGTTGCGGATACCCGGATTAACACCGGAACATTCAGCAATACCGGCACCGTTCAGGGCAGCAGCCTGACCGTCTCGGGGACCGATATCACCAGCTCCGGCACGCTGAACAGTGCCTCCACCCTGGATATCCGCGCACGCAACCTCACCCTTTCCGGCGACACCGGCGCGAAAGGCAAAACCACCGTTATCGCGAGCGGTAACCTGAACAACAGCGGTAGTCTTATCAGCGATGACGCGCTGACGCTGAATGCGGCGCAGATCGTCAACAGCGGTATGCTTTCTGGTGCCCGGGGGCTCACGACCTCCGCGGAGATGTTCACCGCCAGCGAAAAGTCAGTCATCCACAGCGACGGGGATCTGTTGCTTAACAATACCGGGACTACGCTTGCCGGTGAAACCAGCGCGGGTGGCGCCATTACCCTGCAGGGGAATAGCCTCAACACCACGGCGACGGCACAGACGCAGGGCAACGACATCAGCGTGGACGTGCTAAACGCAAAGCTTGAAGGAACGCAGGCTGCCAAAGGCAACCTGATCCTTAAGGCTAATAACAGCCTCAACCACGCGGGAAAATCATCAGCCTCAGGGCTTAAGATTGAAACCGGTCATCTCAGCAACAGCGGGACGCTGACGGCCTCCTCGCTCACGATCGACAGCCCTGACGTCATTAACAGTGGCCTGATCCACGCCGCAACGACGCTTTCACTGGTCACCCGTCTGCTGGATAACCGCAGCAGCGGGGTGCTGTACAGTCCGGCTGCGCTGTCACTTTCACTCGCTGAGCTGAAAAACGCCGGCATTATTGCAAGCGACGCCGCGCTTTCCCTGTCTGGCTCAACCCTGACCAATAGCGGTGAACTGAGCGGTGCCTCACTTCTTGTTGATTACGACTCGCTGAATAACAGCGCGGGTGGTCTGCTGCTTGCTCACGGGGCAAACCGCATCACGGCGCAGTCCGTGTCCAGCGCGGGCAGCATCGTGGGCAACACGCTGACGCTGAATGCCGATCGCCTCGAAAGTGCCGGTCTGTTACAGGGCGATAGCGCACTGTCTATGACCGCCGGAATGCTGGATTTACTGGCAGGTTCCCGCACGCTCACGGCCGGGGAACTCAGCCTTTCAGGAACCACGCTGACCACCGCAGGCCAGCTACAGGGAGAGAACGTCAGCATCCGCGGGCGTGACTGGAATAACCGCGGAAGTTCACTCGCGACCGGCTCACTGGACGCCTCCACCAGCGGAACGCTCAGCAATACCGGCGATCTGATGAGTCAGGGGAACATCACGCTGAATGCCATCAATACCGTGAATAACGGCAGCCTGCTGTCGGCGGGCGATCTCTTGCTCACGGGAAATACGCTGCGCAACAACGGCACGGTTCAGGGGAACCGCGTCACCGCGCATCAGGACAGCATCACGAACAGCGGAACGATCACCGGGATTGCCGCCCTGACGCTCGCTGCCCGCCTTGAGATGGCGGCGCCGTTACTGACGTTGGTGAATGATGCGTCGGGATCGTTGCTGACCGCGGGCGAGCTGTCCGTGACGGGCGGCGATCTGCGAAATACAGGGCAATGGCAGGGGAAACGGGTACTTATTGATGCGCAGGCGCTTACGAACGGCGGTGCGATCCAGGCAGAAAATTTACTGGATGCGCAAATCGACAGCACCCTTACCGGCACTACGGGGAGCAAAATCACCTCAAATGGAGAGCTGGCGCTCGCAGCACTGACGCTGGCGAACAGCGGTCAGTGGATTGCGAAGCACCTCACGCTGAAGGCGAATACGCTGACCAACAGCGGTGAAATTACCGGCGTTGATGCGCTTTCGGTGGCCGTTAACCTGATGAATAACCAGGCCGGAGGAAAACTGCTGAGTGCAGGCACTCTGGCGCTTGATACGGGCAATGCGATTAACGCCGGGCAAATTCAGGGGAAAACGACCGCCGTTACGACCGGGCAACTTATCAACAGCGGACGGCTTCAGGGGGAAGGGCTGACGCTGAATACGGCTGGGGCACTGAGCAATACCGCCAGCGGCGTGCTGTTGAGTGAAAGCGCGCTGACGGTGTCGGCTGCCACGCTGAATAATCAGGGAACGATACAGGGCGGCGGAGAATCTACGGTGAATGCCACCACCCGCGTGCAGAACGACGGCAAAGTGCTCTCTGGCGGCAGACTTACGCTGACCGTGCCGGAGCTGGCGAACAGCAGTAGCGGGCTGGTTCAGGCGGTGAGGTTGCTGCTGAGCGCGGTGAACGCCGTGAATAATGGGCGGATACTTGCGACCGACAAGGCCGAGCTACGGGGAACCACTCTCACCAACGACGGCGCGCTGCAGGGTGCAGACCTGCTGGTTAACTATCAAAAACTGAATAACAGCGGTACGGCACTCGGCACCACTTCGCTTACGGTGAAGGGCGATGCGATGACCAATGCCATCAGCGGTAGGTTGTTCAGCGCGGGTAACCTCACGCTCAACAGCGGCACGCTGAAAAACGCGGGTCAGATTGTGGCGCTGGGGGATGTCACGCTTCACCTGTTAAGTGCGCTGGAGTTCAGTGGAACGCTGGCCGCCAGCCAAACTCTTTCTCTCACTACTGAGGGTGATATCACCAATAATGGCACCCTACAGGGAAACAGCCTCGTTCTGAGCGCCGGTGGGGCGTTAACCAACAACGGCCAGTTCACCACAGGTAGGGGTGACAGCACGTTCAGCGCGCAACGTATTTTGCTCAATGCAGCCGGTAGCCTCTCTGCAGGCGGCGACGTGGCGTTTAATAGCCTGAGCGACATTACCGTAAATGGGTTTACCGGTACGGCAGGCAGCCTGTCGATGAATGCTGCGGGTACCTTGCTCAATACCGCACTGATTTATGCTGCGAATAATATGCAGCTTTTCGCTGACCGTATCCATAACGTCTACGGTGATATTCTGGCAGGGAATAGCCTGTGGTTGCAGAAAAACGCGGCGGGTGCGGTGAACAGTGAAGTGGTGAACACGTCCGGAAATATTGAGACGCAAAAGGGGGATTTGACCGTCGCAACCGCGCTACTGAGCAATAAATGGGAGCAGCTGGATGTGCAAGTGCTGCCTGAGCATGCGGTGACTTCACTGCCGTGGGTAACGATGACGGAAGCGTTGATCCCAGCAGGCTGGTTGCCTCGGGAGGAATATGATTGGTTTGTGACAGATTTTGGTGGCAGTGGTACTGGGGCCCCGGGTTTCAAACCAGAATCCTGGGCGACCCCTTACGAAGCATATTATGAAAAAGCCTTTGCCGTTCTGGAGTCTGAGGTTCGGGTTAACGCAACCGGCAAAGCAGCCAGGATCGCCTCCGGGCGCGATCTCTTTATTAATGCGGGTAAACTTGATAATCAGGCAAGTTTTATTCTGGCGCAACGTGATGCCACGTTAAGCGGTAGCGTATTAAACAATCAGTCATGGGAATCGGGTAAGCGGATCACTTATCAGGTTTATCACTATGACGTATCCCAGACGCAGGGACGCCTGGGAAGCATGAAGCCTAACCCGGCAAAAACCGGGAATAAGCATGATGCCATCCGATACCTTGCAACGGGCGAGAGATACACTGAAACCGAGGGAACAGCAACGAATTACCGTGCCGTTATCCAGGCAGGCGGTAATATCCGCGCTACCTTCACTAACGACATCAGCAACACGCTCGTCACCGCGAACACGGACGGCTTTAGCAATACGATTGCCGCCCCAACGCTGGCCCCACTCAGCAACCAGTCCATCGCCAACGGCGAGCAGGCGCAGTCTCTTATCGAAACCGATACGCAGGACATCACCACGCCGCAATGGCGTGATGCGTTAAGCGACGCCCTGAAAGATATCGCCGGTGGTTCATCACTTGCCGACCAAAACGGCAGCAGCGGTAACTATCCGCTGCCGTCCGGCAACAATGGCTATTTTGTCCCGTCAACCGATCCCGATAGCCCGTATCTGATTACGGTGAACCCGAAGCTTGAAGACCTCGGCAATATGGACGAGAGCCTGTTTGACGGACTATATGCCCTGCTCGGCATAAAACCCGGCAATGCGCCGCGTGAAACCAACAGCGCGTACGCCGATCGGAACCAGTTCCTCGGCTCGGCGTATTTCCTTGACCGTCTGGGCCTAAACCCGGACCGCGATTATCGGTTCCTCGGCGACGCGGCATTTGATACCCGTTACGTCAGTAACGCCATTCTGAACCAGACCGGCAGCCGCTATATCAACGGCATCGGTTCCGATCTCGTTCAGATGCGCTACCTGATGGACAGCGCCGCAGAGCAGCAGAAAACGCTGGGGCTGAAATTCGGCGTGGCGCTCACGGCGGCTCAGGTTGCCGCGCTTGACCACAGCCTGCTGTGGTGGGAAGCGGCGACCCTCAACGGTCAGACGGTGATGATCCCGAAAGTCTACCTCTCACCGAAGGATGTCACCGTTCACAGCGGCAGCGTGATTAGCGGTAATAACATCCAGCTGGCGGGCGGTAACGTCATCAACAGCGGCAGTGCGATCGCGGCGCAGAATGGCCTGACAATCGACAGCAGCAATAGCCTGAGTAACCTCAACGCCGGGCTGCTGAGCGCAGGCGGCGGGCTGAACCTGAGCGCGCTGGGGGACATCAACAACATCGGCTCCACCATCAGCGGTAAAACGGTAGGGCTGGAGAGCGTCGCGGGCAGCATTAACAACGTGACCCGCGCGCAGCAGTGGAATGTCGACGCGGGCAATGTGCGTTTTAGCGGCACGGACGTGGGCGGGGCGGCCTCCATCACCGCCACCGACGGACTGACGATGCGCGCCGGACAGAATATCAACGTGACCGGCGCCAACGTGTCGGCGGGCGGCAGCCTGGCCATGGCGGCAGGGAATGACATCAACATCACCGCCAACGAAATTGCGATGAGCGAGGGACGTGCCGGGCGCAACCGCGCGACCACGGAGACGGCGTCGGTCACGCATCAGGGCAGCACCCTGAGTGCGGGCGGCGATCTCACCCTGCAGGCGGGTAACGACGTGAACGCCCGTACGGCAGCGATGGCCGCAGAAGGGGATGTGGGGATTCAGGCCGGGCGGGATGTGAATCTGCTGGCGGAAGCGTCAACGGAACGCGCCAGCAGCCAGGCGAAGAAAAAAACCTCCATCGATGAATCTGTTCGTCAGCAGGGTACGGAGATTGCCAGCGGTGGTAATACGGCGATCGTCGCCGGGCGCGACGTGACCGCGCAGGCGGCAGAGGTCACTGCGCAGGGCGATATTGGCGTGGCGGCAGGGCGCGACGTGAACCTGACCACAGCAACGGAGAGTGATTACCGCTACCGGGAGCAAACCAAAACCAGCAGCGGGTTCCTCAGCAAGAAGACCACCCACACCATTGAGGAAGACAGTGCGACGCGGGAGAAGGGCTCGCTGCTGAGCGGCGACAACGTGACGGTGTCGGCGGGGAACAACCTGCGGGTTTTAGGTTCGGCGGTCGCCGGAGACGGCGACGTGGCCCTGTCCGCAGGCAATAACGTCGACATCGTGGCGGCCACCAACACCGACACCTCCTGGCGCTTTAAGGAGACCAAAAAGTCCGGCCTGATGGGCACGGGCGGCATCGGCTTCACCATCGGCAGCAGCAAAACCACCCACGACCTTCGCGAGCAGGGCACGACCCAGAGCGAGAGCTTCAGCACCGTCGGCTCGACGGACGGCAGCGTCAGCATTACGGCAGGCAAACAGGCGCATATCGGCGGGGCGGATATCATCGCGCAGAAGGATATCCGCCTGACCGGCGACAGCGTGGTGATTGAACCGGGGCACGACAAACGCACCCGCGATGAGAGGTTTGAGCAGAAGAGCAGCGGGCTGACGGTAGCGCTGTCGGGGGCGGCGGGGAGCGCGGTGAACAGCGCAGTGCAGACGGCACACGACGCGAAAGGCGAGAGCGATGACCGCCTTGCGGCGCTGAAAGCGACCAAAGCGGCACTGTCAGGCGTGCAGGCGGCGCAGGGTGCTGAAGTGGCACAGGTTAACGGTGACCCGAACAACGGCATTGGCGTGAGCGTTTCGCTCTCATCGCAGAAATCGAAATCCGAACAGCACATGCAGAGTGACACGGTTGCGGGCAGTACGCTGAATGCGGGGAATAATCTGTCCATCACCGCGACCGGGAAAGGGAAAGGCGATAACAGCGGCGACATTCTTATCGGTGGCAGCCAGTTGAAGGCGGGCGGCGACACCGCGCTTGTCGCAGCGAACGACATTGTGCTGGGCGGTGCGGCCAGCACGCAGCAGACGACAGGAAAGAACAGCAGCAGCGGTGGCGGCGCAGGCGTCAGCATTGGCGGTGGCAAGAGCGGTTACGGCATCGGCGTGTTTGCGAACGTGAATGCTTCGAAAGGCAGTGAAAAGGGCGACGGTACGGCGTGGACGGAAACAACGCTCGACAGCGGCGGGACGGTCTCCATGACCAGCGGTCGGGACGCCATTCTGAACGGCGCGCAGGTGAGTGGCGATAAAATCGTTGCGGATATCGGACGTGACCTGTGGATGAGCAGCCAGCAGGACAGCAACGATTATAAATCGACGCAGAACAGCGCGGCGGCAGGCGGCAGCTTTTCTTTCGGCAGCATGACGGGATCCGGCTACATCAGCGCCAGCCAGGACAAAATGAAGAGCAAGTATGACTCGGTGCAGGAGCAGACAGGGCTCTTCGCGGGTGAAGGCGGCTTTGATGTGACGGTGGGACGCCACACGCAGCTTGACGGTGCGGTGATTGCCTCGACGGCGACGGCGGACAAAAACAGTCTCGATACGGGAACGCTGGGCTTCCGGGATATCCACAACGAGGCGGATTATAAGGTCAGCCACAGCGGTATCAGCCTCAGCGGCGGCGGTGACTTTGGTGGCGACGCATTCAAGGGCAACCTGCCGGGCGGTGTGGTATCGGTAGCGGGCAGCAGCGGTCATGCGGAAGGCACGACGCAGGCGGCGGTGGGCGAGGGTAACATCACCATCCGTGATACCGCGAACCAGCAGCAGGATGTGGCCAGCCTGAGCCGGGACACAGAACACGCAAATGACAGCATCAGCCCGATATTTGACAAGGAGAAGGAGCAGCAGCGCCTTGCGCAGGTGAGCGCCATCAGTGATATCGGTGGACAGGTGGCCGACATCGCCAGAACGCAGGGCGAGCTGAATGCGCTGAAGGAAGCGCGTAAGACGCACCCTGACCTTACAGTTGAGCAACTGAAAGAGACGCCGGAGTACCGGGATGAGCAGGCGAAGTTTGGTACGGGCAGCACCATTCAGCGTGGTATTCAGGCGGCAACGGCTGCGCTTCAGGGGCTGGCTGGGGGAGATATTACCGGTGCACTGGCTGGGGCATCGGCCCCGGAGCTGGCGCATCTGCTGAAATCGACGGAGGACAATCCTGCGGTCAACACTATCGCGCACGCGATACTGGGTGGCGCGGTTGCGGCGCTGCAGGGGAACAGTGCCGCAGCGGGTGCGGCCGGTGCGGCCACGGGGGAGCTGGCCGCGCGGGCAATCATGGCGGCGATGTATCCGGGTAAAGCGGTGAGTGACCTGAGCGAGGAGCAGAAGCAGACGGTCAGCACGCTGGCGACGATATCGGCGGGGATGGCCGGAGGAATAGCGGGAGACAGCACGGCTTCAGCGGCTGCGGGGGCACAGGGCGGGAAGAATGCGGTTGAGAATAATGCGCTAAGTGCCGATCAGATTGACAGTTTTGCGGCAAGGGCGAGAGGGTGTGAGACTCGTGGCGATTGCAAACAGGTCGTCAAGGAGATGGAAGATCTCAGCCTGAAGCAACAGCAGGAAATGATCGCTGTCTGTGCAACAAACCCGGCGGCCTGTAAAGAAAAATATGGAGATATACCTGCTAACGGAATGCTGGTACGAGAAGCTATAGATCGCGTGTTAGGTGCAGATGTGCCGTCTGCAATGAAGAACGATATGTCCTCGTTGCTAGCGCAACAGATCGAAGCAGAAGGTGTTGTTACCAGTACTGAGTTTGCCAGCCAGTTACAGAGTCGTTATGGTATCGACAAGCAACAGGCTGAAATCCTTGCTGTGGCTGCGCTTGGGGCTGTAACCGGAGGGATGAGTAAAGGCGGGAAACCAGCCGCGGGAACAGAAGGAAAAAACATTGTCATTGTTGACTCCGGTAAGAAAGGGGCTTGGAACAAGACCTTAAATAAACCTGAGCCGAATACGGTTTATAAGGTTGATGGTAACAAGACCTATCATACTGATGAACTTAGCAGACCAAGTGACATTAAAGCCACCCTCGAGTTATCAAAAAATGATCGCAATACTTATCAGCAATGTGTTGGTGGGAAATGCGGTAATCCTGGCGATGAGGGCGGTCATTTAGTAGCCAGTATTTTTGGTGGGCCTGGAGAAAGATTAAATATAGTTCCTATGGATGGGAATCTAAACAAAGGCGTTTGGAAACAGATGGAAAATAGCTGGGCGAAAGATCTTAAAGCGGGTAAAAAGGTTGATGTGCAAATACAACCCATCTATGCTGACAACAGCAAGCGGCCCAGCAGTTTTAATGTGACTTATTCTGTTGATAATGGAAGGCCAACTCGTGTAAACATTGACAACGCTCCAGGAGGCAAAAAATGAGTCTAGATGATGAAATATACAAAGAAATCGGACAGTTGCTTTATAACTCGGCTCCTGGTGATGCAAAGTTAGTCATAATGGAAGCAGAGCTATCTCCGGAAGGCGATAGCTGCCATTTTAATTATGATTATATTAACGAGGAAAACGAAAAAAATTGGTTTTTACCTGAGGATGGGGTAACGGATCAAAGATTAAGGGAGTTATTGGTTTTACTTAGAAGGTTTTTTATAGAGAATTTTAAATCAAAAGAAAAACCGTTTTGGCATGGTTGTATAGCTAAGCTTGATATACCGAAATCAGAGATAACTATCGATTTTAAATACAACTGATGAAAGGATTCCGGAGAGTTGCTTGTACACTGCACATCACTGGTGTACAAGCTCTTTCCTTCCCCCGATATGGCTGTCCGACTTCAAAAGCCGGTCAGAACGTTCTGGCCGGGATCGTTTTATCAGATCTGTCTATACTGTTAATTATCTCGCTTAATCACCGGCACATCTCCCAAATCATTCAACGCCCCTGGAAACGTCTTCAACCACTGCGCCACTTTCTTTTTATTGATATTCACCACGCTCATACCTTCAAGACATCCCCATAATTCACGTGTATGTTGCGGCGTAATCACAATACAGTCTTTCATCACCCGGATTTTGACAGGCATCCCGTTGATAAAACCTGCATTTGCGAGCCATTTTCCACTAAGAGGAAGGTATCGACAGTCTACCCGTGAATAAAGCTCACAGCAGGCTGAACTGTCTTCCTGCGTTTCCGCACGGGGATGAACGGGGGCAGCATCAGTCCGGTTTCCGTGCAAACGGCGGATATCATTTTTGCGTATCAGATCGCGGTTTTCGGTAATACTGTTAAAAGCATCTGATTCTGTTTTGAAAACAGTAAACTCTGGCTTAAAATTCGTCTCAGCCATATTCAACTCCTTGAAAGTTGTTTTTGGTTAGCGGCATGGGGTGGTGGTACACCTTCATGTCGCGTTCTTTAATAATATAAAACTGTTAACGCTTCCTTTGCTGTGAAGTGATTTTATTTGCACTGATTATACCGGACTGAATAAAAATACAGCATCTGATAAAAAGATAATTGTAGGAATTGCGAGGTAGCTTCAGGAAATATTACGGTTTGCTGTAGTGTTGCACAATAAATAGCAATTATGTCTACTTTGTCCCTCCTTCATTCAGAATTCGTTCCCTGGCTCGACGTATTTCCTTGACCGTCTGGGCCTGAACCCGGACCGCGATTATCGCTTCCTCGGTGACGCGGCATTTGATACCCGTTACGTCAGCAACGCTATTCTGAACCAGACCGGCAGCCGCTATACCCGTCATACTTCAAGTTGCCTGTGCGTTGGCTGCACTCGTTCACCCCGGTCACTTACTTATGTAAGCTCCCGGGGATTCACTCCCTTGCCGCCTTCATGCAACTCGAATTATTTAGGGTATATATCAACGGCATCGGTTCCAACCTCGATCAGATGCGCTACCTGATGGACAGCGCCGCAGAGCAGCAGAAAACGCTGGGGCTGAAATTCGGCGTGGCGCTCACAGCTGAGCAGGTTGCCGCGCTCGATAAAAGCATGCTCTGGGGGGAGTCAGCGACCCTCAACGGTCAGACGGTGATGATCCCGAAAGTCTACCTCTCACCGAAGGATGTCACTGTTCACAGCGGCAGCGTGATTAGCGGTAATAACATCCAGCTGGCGGGCGGTAACGTCATCAACAGCGGCAGTACGATCGCGGCGCAGAATGGCCTGACAATCGACAGCAGCAATAGCCTGAGTAACCTCAACGCCGGGCAGCTGAGCGCAGGCGGCGGGCTGAACCTGAGCGCGCTGGGGGACATCAACAACATCGGCTCCACCATCAGCGGTAAAACGGTAGGGCTGGAGAGCGTCACCGGCAGCATTAACAACGTGACCCGCGCGCAGCAGTGGAATGTCGACGCAGGCAATGTGCGTTTTAGCGGCACGGACGTGGGCGGGGCGGCCTCCATCACCGCCACCGACGGACTGACGATGCGCGCCGGACAGAATATCAACGTGACCGGCGCCAACGTGTCGGCGGGCGGCAGCCTGGCCATGGCGGCAGGGAATGACATCAACATCACCGCCAACGAAATTGCGATGAGCGAGGGACGTGCCGGGCGCAACCGCGCGACCACGGAGACGGCGTCGGTCACGCATCAGGGCAGCACCCTGAGTGCGGGCGGCGATCTCACCCTGCAGGCGGGTAACGACGTGAACGCCCGTACGGCAGCGATGGCCGCAGAAGGGGATGTGGGGATTCAGGCCGGGCGGGATGTGAATCTGCTGGCGGAAGCGTCAACGGAACGCGCCAGCAGCCAGGCGAAGAAAAAAACCTCCATCGATGAATCTGTTCGTCAGCAGGGTACGGAGATTGCCAGCGGTGGTAATACGGCGATCGTCGCCGGGCGCGACGTGACCGCGCAGGCGGCAGAGGTCACTGCGCAGGGCGATATTGGCGTGGCGGCAGGGCGCGACGTGAACCTGACCACAGCAACGGAGAGTGATTACCGCTACCGGGAGCAAACCAAAACCAGCAGCGGGTTCCTCAGCAAGAAGACCACCCACACCATTGAGGAAGACAGCGCGACGCGGGAGAAGGGCTCGCTGCTGAGCGGCGACAACGTGACGGTGTCGGCGGGGAACAACCTGCGGGTTTTAGGTTCGGCGGTCGCCGGAGACGGCGACGTGGCCCTGTCCGCAGGCAATAACGTCGACATCGTGGCGGCCACCAACACCGACACCTCCTGGCGCTTTAAGGAGACCAAAAAGTCCGGCCTGATGGGCACGGGCGGCATCGGCTTCACCATCGGCAGCAGCAAAACCACCCACGACCTTCGCGAGCAGGGCACGACCCAGAGCGAGAGCTTCAGCACCGTCGGCTCGACGGACGGCAGCGTCAGCATTACGGCAGGCAAACAGGCGCATATCGGCGGGGCGGATATCATCGCGCAGAAGGATATCCGCCTGACCGGCGACAGCGTGGTGATTGAACCGGGGCACGACAAACGCACCCGCGATGAGAGGTTTGAGCAGAAGAGCAGCGGGCTGACGGTAGCGCTGTCGGGGGCGGCGGGGAGCGCGGTGAACAGCGCAGTGCAGACGGCACACGACGCGAAAGGCGAGAGCGATGACCGCCTTGCGGCGCTGAAAGCGACCAAAGCGGCACTGTCAGGCGTGCAGGCGGCGCAGGGTGCTGAAGTGGCACAGGTTAACGGTGACCCGAACAACGGCATTGGCGTGAGCGTTTCGCTCTCATCGCAGAAATCGAAATCCGAACAGCACATGCAGAGTGACACGGTTGCGGGCAGTACGCTGAATGCGGGGAATAATCTGTCCATCACCGCGACCGGGAAAGGGAAAGGCGATAACAGCGGCGACATTCTTATCGGTGGCAGCCAGTTGAAGGCGGGCGGCGACACCGCGCTTGTCGCAGCGAACGACATTGTGCTGGGCGGTGCGGCCAGCACGCAGCAGACGACAGGAAAGAACAGCAGCAGCGGTGGCGGCGCAGGCGTCAGCATTGGCGGTGGCAAGAGCGGTTACGGCATCGGCGTGTTTGCGAACGTGAATGCTTCGAAAGGCAGTGAAAAGGGCGACGGTACGGCGTGGACGGAAACAACGCTCGACAGCGGCGGGACGGTCTCCATGACCAGCGGTCGGGACGCCATTCTGAACGGCGCGCAGGTGAGTGGCGATAAAATCGTTGCGGATATCGGACGTGACCTGTGGATGAGCAGCCAGCAGGACAGCAACGATTATAAATCGACGCAGAACAGCGCGGCGGCAGGCGGCAGCTTCTCTTTCGGCAGCATGACGGGATCCGGCTACATCAGTGCCAGCCAGGACAAAATGAAGAGCAAGTATGACTCGGTGCAGGAGCAGACAGGCCTCTTCGCGGGTGAAGGCGGCTTTGATGTGACGGTGGGACGCCACACGCAGCTTGACGGTGCGGTGATTGCCTCGACGGCGACGGCGGACAAAAACAGTCTCGATACGGGAACGCTGGGCTTCCGGGATATCCACAACGAGGCGGATTATAAGGTCAGCCACAGCGGTATCAGCCTCAGCGGCGGCGGTGACTTTGGTGGCGACGCATTCAAGGGCAACCTGCCGGGCGGTGTGGTATCGGTAGCGGGCAGCAGCGGTCATGCGGAAGGCACGACGCAGGCGGCGGTGGGCGAGGGTAACATCACCATCCGTGATACCGCGAACCAGCAGCAGGATGTGGCCAGCCTGAGCCGGGACACAGAACACGCAAATGACAGCATCAGCCCGATATTTGACAAGGAGAAGGAGCAGCAGCGCCTTGCGCAGGTGAGCGCCATCAGTGATATCGGTGGACAGGTGGCCGACATCGCCAGAACGCAGGGCGAGCTGAATGCGCTGAAGGAAGCGCGTAAGACGCACCCTGACCTTACAGTTGAGCAACTGAAAGAGACGCCGGAGTACCGGGATGAGCAGGCGAAGTTTGGTACGGGCAGCACCATTCAGCGCGGTATTCAGGCGGCAACGGCGGCGCTTCAGGGGCTTGCGGGGGGAGATATTACCGGTGCACTGGCTGGGGCATCGGCCCCGGAGCTGGCGCATCTGCTGAAATCGACGGAGGACAATCCTGCGGTCAACACTATCGCGCACGCGATACTGGGTGGCGCGGTTGCGGCGCTGCAGGGGAACAGTGCCGCAGCGGGTGCGGCCGGTGCGGCCACGGGGGAGCTGGCCGCGCGGGCAATCATGGCGGCGATGTATCCGGGTAAAGCGGTGAGTGACCTGAGTGAGGAGCAGAAGCAGACGGTCAGCACGCTGGCGACGATATCGGCAGGGATGGCTGGAGGGTTGGCGGGAGACAGCACGGCGTCGGCTGCAGCGGGGGCGCAGGGCGGGAAGAATGCGGTTGAGAATAATCTGCTCGGTGGCGGTACTGAAGATGGCATGGCTGAAGAAGTTCGTAAGCACAGCAAAGACATAGCATCTTGTTCAACAGACCCAGGCTCAGCATCCTGTCAGAAAGGCTTGGCAGTGCAGAACGCTTTGATGGTCGTATTACCTGCAGGTCTTGGTGGTGGGATGCTGGCAGCCGCAACGCCAGAATTAGCTGCTGCGGCTAAGATTGCAATTGAGTCGTGTGTCGGTAATGCCGTATTGTGTTTGAACAATGCAGGCATACAGGTTTCTGAAGCAATTGTTCCCGGTGGGGTTGGTGCTGCAGGTACAATTGGTATTGGCAAGACCACGGCCGAAGCCATGGGTGCGAAAGCAGAATCCCTTGCGGCGAATGCTGCAAAAAGCAGCCAAGTTGCAAATAATTCGAAACCTTTAAATGTAGCAGAACAAATTGGAATACTGCGGGATGCTGCTAAAGGAAATAAAGGCAATTTTGGGTTAGGTAACGCAACAGCAAATGAAGCTAATGCTCTTGATGAAGCATGGGTTGGTCCAGGGTACCGCATTTCGAAGGATGGAACATCTTGGGTAAGTGCCGATGGCCTGAGAGTTTACCGACCACCTTCAGCTAAACCAAATAGCATACTGGCTACAACAGGCGTACAGGCCAATTTTGAGCAAAAACTGACACCTGGTGGGCGCCCTATTAGCAATGGACATTTGGATATAAATAAATGAAACCTTTACTGAAAGAGATTCGTTCATTGGAGCTTGAAGATAGTTTAATTAACTATTGGCCCGGTGAAGCTGATAATTTTGGAAGTTGGGTCAGAGCTATGATTGGACCAGAAGATCAAGAGGGAGCTGAATCTTTTGATATGCTAGTCTGCACTCCAAAGTGGCTACAAAATGAACTTGAAAATAACGGCCCCCTTTTAGGGAGAGGGACAATAATTATCAGAGAATATAATTATGATGAAATTGTTAATTGCATAGAAAAGGCAATATCTCAGTGTTATGCAGATGACTGGCCTAGTATAGCGAAAAAATTGAGTCGTATTAGCTTTTGGGAGTTTGATGACTACCAACCTAGATGAATGAGTTTATGTAATGGTGTCTCAAAGGGGCAGGAGGATGCGCATAAGGCACACCCTGACCTGACCGTTGAACAACTGAAAGAGACGCAGATGTACCGCGACGAACAGGCAAAATACGGTACGGGCAGTAACCTTCAGCGTGGTATTCAGGCGGCAACGGCGGCGCTTCAGGGGCTGGCGGGGGGAGACCTGACGGCGGCACTGGCGGGTGCCTCGGCACCGGAACTGGCGCATCTGCTGAAACCGACAGAGGGAAACCCTGCGGTCAACACCATCGCTCACGCGATACTGGGAGGTGCGGTTGCGGCGCTGCAGGGGAACAGTGCAGCGGCGGGTGTGGCCGGAGCGGCTACGGGTGAGCTTGCGGCGCGTGCAATCATGGCGGCAATGTATCCGGGCAAAGCGGTCAGCGACCTGAGTGAGGAGCAGAAGCAGACGGTCAGCACGCTGGCGACGATATCGGCAGGGATGGCTGGAGGGTTGGCGGGAGACAGCACGGCGTCGGCTGCAGCGGGGGCGCAGGGCGGGAAGAATGCGGTTGAGAATAACTATCTGAGCAGTAAGCAGATAAACGCTTGGTCCGCTGAAATGAAGTCCTGTCAGACCAGCGGTGGTGACTGCGGCGGTATCATTAAGAAATATGAAGAACTGAGCACCGCCCAGCAACAACAGCTTATCAGTGACTGTTCTGCAAACCCGGTAAGCTGCCAGCAGAAATACGGTGATGTGCTGACCGATAGTCTGGCCGTGAAACAGTCAATAGATCGTGCTCTGGGTGAAGATATCCCGATCAAGATGGTCTACGATCTGACAGCGACTTTCGCGCAGCAAATGCAGGTTGAAGGTGTTGTCGCAACCCAGAAAGTCTCGGAAGCTATTCAGAAAGAGTATGGACTGGATGCAATCCAAGCTGATATTGTAGCAGGTGCGGCGGCAGCGGCGTTTGGGGGAATTAGTAAGGCTGGGAAAGGCAGTGCATTACCTACACCAACAGCTACTACGGCAACGAATGGTCTGAGCTATCAATCTAACCCTAAACATACACCTGGGCAGCAAGGGTATAGTTTCAATGCCGGAACTGAGCCTAAAAACTCGATAGACTTATTTGGTTCATCAGTTGTTAGCGGAAAAAAAAGATATTCTATTGATGCTGAAGGAAATGTTCATCAATTTACGAATACAAATGATGGAACTTGGCATTGGTCTGGTAGTACAGGTGATAAGTCAGTTCCTATCAAGAAAAGCGATATACCAAATAGTGTGAAAAAAGAGTTTGGTTTACCTGGGAAATGGAGGTAAGTATGATTTTCGGTGATCCTTATCGTTTTGCCGTTTGGGTTGAGCCTGTCTCACAATGGAGTGGTTCTTACACAAATGGACTGTTCCATTTAATTATAAATGGGAATATGTACCCAAGTGATATTAGAACATCCACGCTCTCTTCAGACCTCAGAGAGATTTCTGATAATGATTGTGCTTTAGTCTCTCAACCATTGAATAGGGACGTTTTTAAACTATCGACACAAGAGGCGTTTAGTAGATTATTTAACTTGGCTTATCCGGAGTCTTCTGAATTAGATGAATATCCTGTCCAAGTATTTGATTATTGTATAACATCCTCTAATGTTAGTGATTTCGGCGCTTGTTTTTTTGCTGTTGCAGATGAGGATAGCGTGAGAATCATCGGAGGAAAGACCGAACAGTTAGTTAAAGTTGAAAATGATGAAAGAAACGTGTGGCGAAAAATAGATAATCCCATCATTGAGGATGTAATAATTTCTAAAGATGATATGAATGAAATAATATCATCTATTAGAAATTTCTCGGAAAAAATTATTAAGTAAGGGTTAACCCCAGCCAGGGCGGCAACGCATTCAAGGGCAACCTGCCGGGCGGCTATGTACCCGGGTAAAGCGGTCAGTGACCTGAGTGAGGAGCTGAAGCAGACGGTCAGCACGCTGGCGACAATATCGGCGGGGATGGCCGGAGGGTTGGCGGGAAGAATGCGGCGGAATCGAATGCACTTAGCCCGAATGACTTCGGTGAAGGTCTTGCGGATTCGGCCCAGTCGGCAACATCCTGGGTTAAATATGCTCAGGACAATAATCTTTCACCGGAACAGGTACAGGCCGGACTGACAGATATAGTGCGTGGTGATTTACCGGAAAGTGCTGATATTATCAAGGCTATCCTGAGTAATAACCCAGGCTCAGATACCGTGATGGCGTTGCTTACGGCGGAAGAAGCGAAGGATTATGCGCTGGCTCTGCTGACGTCGATCCCGGCGGAAAAAGCTTTATCACTGGCGGGTAAAGCCGCGAAGGTCATTGATAACAAGATACTGATCAGTGCTGCTGAGAAGATCTCAGCGGCGAAACCAGGTAAACAATTTACAGCACCGAGGGATTTGAATGAACAAATTGTATGGAAACAAGTGCAGGAAAATCCAGCAGGCGGTCAAATATTACCTGGGATGAACAAAGATCCACGTTTCCCTGCAAGTGCAGGATTCCAAAAAATGCAGGTAGTCCAGAAAAATGCCAAGGGAGAATCAATCACTATTCATTATCAGTACAACTATAATACTGATAAAGCCTATGATATGAAAATTGATACCCCGCAAAGAGCTAACCCTTACCCGGCAGATGTAATAGAAAATATTAAAGGGCTGATTAAATGAAAATAAAAGAGAGAGATGGAACAGTAATAAATGTGTTTGCTATTTATTGGCTTAGAGATGAGACGCTATTCTTAGGGTTTCCCAAGAATTATGGAGGGTTGCTCTCTTATAATTCGAAAAATGTCGAGATAGTGGATTCTACGCTACATGGTAAATTTGAGTATTTTTCAACCCACATAAATGGTCTTTATCACTGGGCTTTAATTAAAGAGTCTTTATTAGACGATATATTAGAGCGAGATGAAACTGCCTACAAACGCTTCCTCAAGGTTCTGAAAAAAGAAGATCTGGTAGACCCAGATTTTTATTAATCGTCGTTGATCCCGACCAGTGAGCCGGGATCGTTTTATCATGAGGTTGTTACGAACCCGGCGGCTTTGATGTGACGGTGGGACGGCACACGCAGCTTGATGGTGCGGTGATTGCCTCGACGGCGACGGCGGACAAAAACAGTCTCGATACGGGCACGCTGGGCTTCCGGGATATCCACAACGAGGCGGATTATAAGGTCAGCCACAGCGGTATAAGCCTCAGCGGCGGCGGTGACTTTGGCGGCGACGCATTCAAGGGCAACCTGCCGGGCGGCGTGGTATCGGCAGCGGACAGCAGCGGTCATGCGGAAGGCACTACGCAGGCGGCGGTGGGTGAGGGTAACATCACCGTCCGCGATAAGGAGAGCCAGAAGCAGGATGTGGCTGACCTGAGCCGCGATGCGGAGCATGCGAACGGCAGCATCAGTCCGATATTTGACAAGGAGAAGGAGCAGCAGCGCCTGCAGGAAGTGCAGCTGATTGGTGAGATTGGCTCGCAGGCGGTGGATATTGCGAACACTTATGGAGAGACAGAAGGGCTGAAGGCAGCGCGGGATGCGCTGGCGAAAGAGGGCGTGACTGAGCCGGACGCGGATGCCAGCGACGCACTGAAAAAGGCCTATCAGGATGCCCTGCGCGGGACCGATGCGTACAAGACCACGACGGCGAAATATGGCACGGGCAGCGACCTGCAGCGGGGTATCCAGGCGGCGACGGCCGCGCTTCAGGGGCTGGCGGGCAGCGACCTGAAGGCAGCGCTGGCGGGGGCCTCGGCGCCGGAGCTGGCAAACTATATCGGACATGGTTCCGGGCTGAGCGATGAGGCTGCGGTGGTGGCGCATGCCATCCTGGGCGGCGCGGTTGCGGCGCTGCAGGGGAACAGTGTGGCAGCGGGTGCTGCAGGCGCGGCGACCAGTGAACTTGCGGCGAAGGCGATAGCGGGTATGCTGTACCCTGACGTCAAAGATTTATCGAAGCTGAGCGAAGAGCAGAAGCAGACGGTTAGTGCACTGGCAACGATATCGGCCGGGATGGCTGGCGGGCTTGCTGGAGACAGTACGGGTTCGGCGGTGGCCGGGGGGCAGGCAGGGAAGAATGCGGCGGAGAATAACTCGCTGGCACTGGTTGCCAGAGGTTGCGCGGTTGCTGCGCCCTGCCGGACGAAGGTCGCAGAGCAGTTCTGGAAATCGGGGTCAAAGCCGGTATTACTGGCGCCGTGGCGAAAACACTTGCCGACAAGCTGACTGCTGATGAACTGGATCATCTTGTTACCCTTGAAATGATGGGTAATGATGAGATCACCAGTAAGTATCTCAATTCGTTGCAGGATAAGTACGGTTCAGGGAGTGCTTCGAAACCGAATATTGGCAAGGATCTGACGGATGGTGAGAAGGCAGAACTGGGCGGTGCGGGTGCGGGCACGCCGGGCGGCTGGGAGCCGCAGGATGAGGAGAATGGACGAGATAATGCGCCATCAAATAGTACTGACAAGATTGGTAAGTGGTCAGTTGATGAGCTATCAGACGGAGCAAGATATACAGATCCAGCCTCTAAAAAAGGTGATTTAACTCTGGCCGGAAGAGCGCTACAAAAGCATGGAAGTCGTCCGGGAAGTGCTTTCCCTTCAGCGAAGGGGAATCCAACAGCAATAAACGAACAGGGACAAAAAATAGTAGATACTATTTTGAATGATCCCAATAAAACCGTTATTCAAAGCAACACTGGTCGCTATGGTCAAGTAACGGATATATTCTCGTCTAACGGGCAAGGGCTGCGTTATGACGCTCAAGGAAAACTTATCGGCTTTTTGGAGCCACCAAAATGAAAAATAAACTTCATGCTCAAATAGCGAGCTTACCAGATCGGGAAAATGTGGTTTACGAAATCTATTTAGATACAGATCAAGTAGCAGAAATATCCAATGAACCAGATGCAGGAATGTGTATAGAGATATTTAATTGTCCAAATGCCAGAAGCTGGAGTTTTGAGCTTGAGGAATTTAACTTTTTGATAGAGCAAGCAAAAAACAACTTATCTGCATAAGAAGAACCCGGCCACCGCGCCGGGATTTCTTCTTGACTGTCATTTATCCCGTTTAATCACAGGAACATCCCCCAAATCATTCAGCGCTCCCGGAAACGTCTTTAACCACTGCGCCACTTTCTTTTTATTGATATTCACCACGCTCATACCTTCCAGGCATCCCCATAACTCACGCGTATGCTGCGGCGTAATCACAATACAATCCTTCATAACCCAGATTTTGACTGGCATGCCGTTGATAAAACCTGTATTAGTGAGCCACTTGCCGCTAAGGGGGAGGTATCGACAGTCCACCCGTGAATAAAGCTCACAGCAGGCAGTGCAACGCCCGGCGTGAATATGCCTCAACCACGCAAAACAACCTGACCTACGCCTAGGCGCTGGTGTGAGTTACACGCCAGTTGAACGCCTGTATGTCGATCTGGGCAAGATCGAAAGCGGATATAACAACCTCACTAACACGCGTGGTTTCAAAGACGAACAGATGAAAGCACACATCGTCTCTAATGAATTTACCCCTGGCATGCGTTATGTCTTTTAACTTGTTGCAGGCATCACTGCCTTAAAAACAGGGCCAACGCCGCAGGAATGCGGGGTTGGCTTTTTCTATTGCGAGCATGCGTTTTTGATTACCCGCACACCCTCAGCTCACCTCGCTGTAAATCCCCACCACTCGGCCCACCGTTTTTATCTCGTCGATACCGCACTCAAACGGAACCTTGCCGCCCGCCACGTGGAGCTTTTTACCCGGCAGCAGCGTTAGGTCGCGGATGCTGGCGGTGCCTTCAATCTCAACCAGCCACAGGCCGTCGGTTAACGATGCGTCTTTTTCAATAAAGTGCAGCTTCCCCTCCGCCCGGACGGCGATGCCGCGCGCCAGCGGTTTGCTAAAGAAAGCAGAGTCAATGCTCAAAATGGTATTTTCTTCCAGCTTTCCATCACCGAGTGTGAATGTGGAAACCGAAACCGGATCGCCCGGCGCGGGGTGACCTTCAAACTGCGCACCTTGTCCGGTCATCAGCCAGCGAAGGCTCGCGCCGGTGTCCAGCGCGCACTGAACCGCAAAGTCATAAGAGATGGTACCGCGCGCGTAGCGGTTCTGAAGCGAGCTGGCGGCGATATTAAAGTGCCGGGCCAGCTGGATTTTCTGCGTGAAACCATATACCTGACAGATTCTATCGAGCAACTCTTCATTATTCACTTGAGAATCTAAAATCAAAATATATTCCTTTGGGGTGTTTACTAATGCTCAATTGGGTATTAGTATCATTACAAATTCGGGCAATCAGCGGCAGACGTTGGCAAACAGAGGCTAATGATTGCAGACCTTATCAAAATGGGAATCATGCAGCATGGCTTCTGAAATCGCAATCCTCAAACGGTGGAAAAGCCGTGCTGTGCCCGTTTTCAGCACATTAGCGTGCGTGAATTTATGCGAGGGGAGATATGGCGATAGAAGCTGCCCGTGCAAGGGTTCCACTTAGCGTGGGAGCGCGTCTTAACGGGCTTAACCACGTCGCTGAGTTGCGCGCCCGATACGGGAGCGATAGCGGAAAAGAGCTGGCGCGGTTTATGGCCGAGCTGCGCGATAAGCGCGACCCCTGCTTTGAGGAGAACAGCAGGGCGCTGGCCGCCCTCTTTTTCCTGGCGAGATTGCCCGTCGCCCGTCATGAGTGCGATATCAGCGAGCTGACGACCGAAGAGAAACGGGCGCTGATTAACGCCATGAACCATTTTCGTGCTGTTGTGAGTTTATTTCCTGAACGGCTGACCATGCCGGTGTAACCCAACCAAAAAACGAATGGCGTAAACCCGCCGGGCACCCTATTGCCTGAAATTAAGGAGAACGCGTGATGCGAAACAGTGAAAACCGCCCTTATCCGATTGGAAGTGAAGAACTGAAGCGCCTGCTGATGGAGGCTAAAACGGAGGAACGATGCGCGCGAGCTCTCGCTGTCTCCCTGCGCCTGGAGGCGCTGGCGAGCCATATCTATAAAACCGGCATGAGGGGAGAAGACGTTGTCGAACTGCTGTGCCACGAGGCGGCCCGCTACGAGCGTGAATCGCAGGAGCTGCACTGATGGCCGATTTTATCGATCTTGCGCAGGCGCGCGAACAGGAGGACAGAGAGCGATACATTAATCGCGCCCGAAGACGACCCGCATCGCCTTCGCGTTTCCTATGCGAGGACTGCGAGGCCCCGATACCGGAGACGCGCCGAATGGCGGTGCCCGGCGTGGCCCTGTGCGTAACCTGCCAGGAGATCGCGGAGATGAAAAATAAACACGTCCGGGGAGGATAAGTTGGCTACGTCATTTGCTTATCCGTGGAATGCCCCGCGGTCGGCCATTGCCAGCCCTTATCTCACCCATGACCAACAGCAGCGCCGCGATCGCCTTTTCGCGGCGCTGCAGCAGGCAAGAATTGCTCTCTCACAGCAGCCTGACTGCGTACGCTTCGAGGTCTGGCGCACGGTTGACGCCCTCGAACAGCATCGGGGCAGCCCGCAGGCCAACGCCTTTTTAATACGCTTCTGCAAAAGGATGTTACCCCGCCTGCGGCGGGTCTCTGAACGCTATGCCTGCACAGGCCTGCGCGACGAGGTCTCCAGGGCCGTGTTTGACGGCCATTTCGACACTCAGCTTCTGCAATACCTCGCCTCGCGAATGGTCGAACTGGTTGCCCGCTATAACCGCCTTCCGGATATGTCCCGCGCGGACATCGACCTGCTGGCCGCAGATATCGCCAGCTTTATTCGCGGCGAGCTGGCGAATATTAACGAGGCTGAAATGGGTGAATACCAGACGCTGTACGTATGGTATCAGCGCGCCGGGCTGATCGCCCGGCAGTTCAACGTGTCGCCTCCGCACTGGGAGCGGGTGTCGAAGACGTTTTTCGACAAAGATGACGTTGCTGCGGCGGTGATTCGCATGTTTTCCGAGGCGTGGTGGCGCGGGCGTCTGCGTCGGGTCGCTGCTGCCTGGCGCGAGCATTTGCAGATTGCCCTCGGCAACGTCAGCAAAAAGAGAACGGCGTATGCGAGCAAACGCTGCGTGACCGAGTGGCGCGAGCAGAAGCGCCGCACCCGCGAATTTCTCAAGGGCATGGAGTTGGAAGATGAAGAGGGCAACCGCATCAGCCTGATTGAAAAATACGATACCTCGGTGGCTAACCCGGCGATACGCCGCTGTGAACTGATGACCCGCATCCGCGGGTTTGAAAATATCTGTGAGGCGCTGGGCTATGTGGGTGAGTTCTATACTTTAACCGCGCCCGCGCAGTATCACGCGACGCTGAAATCAGGTTACCCCAACGCGAAGTGGAACGGGGCCAGTCCGGCGGATACGCAAGGCTACTTAACCCGTCTATGGGCGCGTATCCGCGCAAAGCTCCACCGTGACGGGCACCGAATCTTCGGTATCCGCGTTGCGGAACCCCATCACGACGGTACGCCCCACTGGCACATGCTGATGTTTATGCTGCCGGAAGATGTCGAATGCGTTCGCCAGATTATCGGGGACTACGCGCGGCAGGAGGATGCCGTTGAGCTGCAGAGCGAAAGCGCCAGACAGGCGCGCTTTCACGCGGAAGCGATCGATCCGCAGAAAGGCAGCGCTACCGGCTATATTGCCAAATACATCTCAAAGAATATCGACGGCTATGTGCTCGCTGGCGAGACCGATAGCGAAAGCGGCGGGCTGCTGAAGGAGACGGCATCCGCCGTGTCGGCCTGGGCAGGGCGCTGGCACATTCGCCAGTTTCAGTTTATCGGCGGCGCGCCGGTAACGGTCTACCGCGAGCTGCGGCGTCTGGCGGATCCCGAAGCCGCGCGCGGTCTGAGCGTTGAGTTTGCCGCCGTCCATGAGGCTGCCGATGCCGGGGACTGGGCGGGTTACGTCACTGCGCAGGGCGGGCCGTTTGTGCGTCGCGATGATTTACAGGTGCGCACCCTGTATGAGCCGCGCGCCGGGTTTAACCAGTACGGCGAGGAAACGGTCCGCATCCGCGGCGTGTACGATCCTGCCGTTGGCGCGGGCAGCCCGATTTTAACCCGACTCACGCAGTGGAAAATTGTGCCGAAGCGGGCCGCGGATCTTAAGGACGCGCCCGTATCCTCTCGGAGTTCTGTCAATAACTGTACGCAGACCGATCTTTCTCAACCCCTAAGCCGACGTGCAAGACGGGCGTTAACCGAACGCATCAAATTCATTCGCCCTGGCGCGTCGTCGCCCGTCGTCTTCGCGAGCGACCCGCAGAACGGCGTTCCGGAGAAGGTGATCGATGAGATACGGCTCGCCACCGGAATCGCCATCAGCCGCGGAGAGGCCCTGCATCTTATGGCGGGAGGCATCAGCCGCTTTGACGATAAATGGTGCAGAGGCGCAGCCGACGGATCGCTATTTCCGGCACCGTGCTCTTACCAGCAAAAGGCGCGGAAAATCCTTGAACGTATTGGGTATTTAACGGATCTCTTAGCTCAGAGAGCCCGCTAATCTCCATCCATATCATGTACATACCGTGAAGGGTTCTGATTTTTCGCTTCACTCTTTTTATGAATACGTGCTACTGTATGTTTATACAGTATCTCGTGGTGGAGGTTGTGTGGACAGAGAGTTGAACGAGCAGGTCATGATTGAGCGAGTCGAGCTGATTGCGCGACTGACGACGGAAGGAACGTGTCAGGAAAGAGATCGTGAGATTGCCCTGAATTTGATTGCTGAGATTGCGCGGGGAAATTTAATCAAGAACAACGCATTTACCGTTGTTTTCTCGGCATCGCCTGTTCCGGAACGCATTAAAAAAGAGGGTAACGTTCGGGTGAACATTACTCTCGATAAAGATCAGCAGATTGGCCACGCCGTCGTTGAGGCCTTTCAGTGCGAACTGACCCGCAGAATACGATCCCTGTTTCCGTCATCACGGGTGAACGTGAAAATCGGATCGGTGACGGGGGTCGAGCTCCAGGGGCTTGAAAAAGAAGCCGATCGCGAGGCGCTGGACGCTATTCTCCGGGAAGTCTGGGAAGACGAGAGCTGGCGCTAGCCCCGGCGTCATCACCCGTACCAACACCCTCACTCCTGTTTTGCGCTTCCGTTGAACCACGCTTCGCTGCTCGCGGACGATCTGTTGTGCCCGCGATTGTCCATCTTTCAGCGATAGCGAAAAGCCTGCTGGCCCGGGAAACTCTACGGTACCTGGAAACCGGATGTTGGGAGCGTCTGATGAAAATCTATGCAATGCAGGGGGACACGCTTGATGCCGTTTGCGCTCGCTTTTATGGGCGCACGGCTGGCGTCGTTGAAGCCGTTCTGAAGGCCAATCCTGGCCTCGCGGAGTTAGGCGTTATCTTGCCTCACGGCACGCCGGTAGAGATGCCGGAGGTGAATAGCGCCCCCACAAAAGAATCCGTAAACCTATGGGACTGAGCCTGGAGAAAATCACCACGTTTATCGCCTACTGGCTGGCCGTGGCGCTGGCCTGGTTCGGGGCGATGTCTCCTGAAAAAGTCGCGCTGTACGTGGGGAGTCTTTGCGCCATTTTTACCGCGCTGACGAATTACTGGTTTAAGCGAAAAACCTGGCGCTATCTCCAGTCTCTGGGCCTCGATAAGAAGAGCATTCGTGAACTCAATCATTAAGCGTTGCAGCGTCGCCGGCGTGCTGGCCCTGGCGGTGCTGATGCCTGATTTTCGATTACTGAAAACGTCCCCGGAGGGGCTGGTGTTGATTGCCGATCTCGAAGGATGTCGCCTTTCGCCCTACCGGTGTAGCGCCGGCGTATGGACGTCAGGCATTGGGCACACGGTAAACGTTGTGCCGACGCGGGACATTAACGAGCGTGAGGCTGCGGTAAACCTGGTTGCTGATGTGCTCAACGTTGAGGGGCGTCTGGCGGCGTGTGCGCCGGTTAAGATGCCGCCCAGGGTCTATGACGCGCTGGTGAGTTTTACCTTTAATGTCGGTGCAGGTGCCGCCTGCCGTTCGACGCTGGTGTCGTTTATCAAACGTAAACAGTGGTCGCAGGCATGCGGACAGCTTACCCGCTGGGTGTACGTCAACGGCGTCAAAAATGCCGGGCTGGAAAATCGTCGCGTCCGCGAGAAGGCCTGGTGCATGAAGGGGCTGCCATGAGAACCCTCATGCTGGCGCTGGCCGGGCTGCTGGCCATCACGCTGTGGCTTCGTCATGACAACCTGAACCTGTCCCGTTCCTTAGCCACGACCAACCGTGTCGCCAGCGAGCAAAAAACGGCCCTCGCCACGCTTAACCAGCGGCTGTCCCTGTCGCAGCGGATGGCCAGAGCAAATGAAAACGCCCAGGTCAGGCTCCGTGAGGAGCTTGTTACTGCGGGCGAGGAGAGGGCAAGACGGGAAGCGACTATCGGGAGATTACTCAATGAAAATGAAGCGTTACGCCGCTGGTATACCGCTCAGCTGCCTGATGCTGTCCGCAGGTTGCACACCCGCACCGCCTGCGCCTCCGCAGCCCATTGTTTACAACGCCTGCCCGAAGGTGAGCCGCTGCCCGATGCCGGGAAGCGAGCCCGCCACTAACGGCGATCTCAGCGCGGATATTCGCAGGCTGGAATACGCCCTTATCGCCTGCGCGCTGCAGGTTGAAACCATCAAAGACTGTCAGGATAAACTCGATGCACAAACTCAAGAGCCTGCGTCAGGCATTAATTGACGCGATCCCCCAACTCAATGCCAACCCGGAGCGCCTGCTGATGTCGGTCGATGGCGGCAATATTGACGCCCGACTGGCCTCCTCGCTCTCCTTTGAAAAGCGGTATGCGCTGAACGCGAAGGTCAGCGGCTTCACCGGCGACAGCGACGGTTTTTTCGTCCCGGTACTGGCCTGGCTTCGGGAAAACCAACCGGATATTTTTACCCTCGATGAAGGACGCAAAAACGGTTACACCTTCGCGATCGTCTTAAACGATGACGATACGATGGATATCACCATCAGCGTGCAATTAACCGAGCGTATTCTTGTTTCCCAGGATCAGGGCGCTCTGCACGCGACGTATTCCCCCGAGCCGCCGCTGCCGGAGCCCGTCCCGCGCCCGAAGGCGCTGTACATCAACGGCGAGCTGGTCAGCCAGTGGGAGGACTAAGTTCCCCGCGCTGAAGGCCGCCATTCACCTGCCGTCTGGACCGCTTGTTGTATCATCCCGCATAAAACCCCGTCTCGTTGCTGCCGTTCCTCCTGAACGGCATTCTCTTCTCATGAATACATTAACTTCCATGAACGGCATCGCTCGCGCGATCCGCAATCTGATTCGTATCGGTGTTGTGACCGATGTTGACCTCAACAGAGGGCTTTGTCGTGTCCAGACCGGCGGGATGAAAACCACCTGGCTGAACTGGCTAACCTGTCGTGCGGGACGTTCGCGCGTGTGGTGGGCTCCTTCCGAGGGAGAGCAGGTGCTGCTGCTGGCCATCGGCGGCGAGCTTGATACCGCCTTTGTGCTGCCCGGCATTTTCTCTGACGACCATCCGGCGCCGTCCGGGTCGCCTGACGCGTTCCACGTCTCGTTCCCTGACGGCGCGGTGATTGAGTACGAACCCGGGCGCGGGGCGCTGACGGTTGCTGGCATTAAAACGGCCGATATTACCGCCTCTGAATCGCTGACCGCCACCGTGCCGGAGGTGCGGGTGACGTCAACGTCCCGCATCACGCTGGATACGCCTGAAGTGGTGTGTACCAACAGGTTAATTACCGCCTCTCTTGAAGTGCAGAAGGGCGGCGTGATGGCCGGAAATATTGAGCATTCCGGCGGTAAATTCACCTCCAACGGGGTGCAGGTGGACAACCACGCGCACGGCAGTGTGCAAAGCGGCGGAAGCTGGACTAAGGGGACACAATGACGGTGCGTTACAGGGGGATGAACAGGCAGACCGGGCTGAGCATTACAGAGGCTGAACACATCCGGCAAAGCGTGCGCGACATTCTGGTTACGCCGATCGGCTCGCGGGTCATGCGCCGGGAATACGGCTCGCTGCTGGCGGCGATGATCGACAGGCCGCAGAGTCCGGCGCTGCGTCTGCAAATCATGGCCGCATGCTATTCCGCCATCCAGAAATGGGAGCCGCGGATAAGCCTGATGGCCATCACTTTCGAGCGTTCGGAGAACGACGGGACGTTGTATGTCGATATCACCGGCACGCGCCCGACCTCCGGACAATCCTTTTCTATCACCATTTCACTGAGTTAAACGCTATGGCTATTGTTGATCTGAGCCAGCTCGCCGCGCCTGATGTCGTGGAGGAGGTGGATTATGAAACGCTGTTGGCAGAACGAAAAGCCACCTTTGTCTCCCTCTATCCGGAAGAGGAGCGAGAGGCGATTGCACGGACGCTGACCCTGGAATCCGAGCCGATTGTGAAGCTGCTGCAGGAGAACGCCTACCGGGAAGTTATCTGGCGCCAGCGGGTTAATGAGGCTGCGCGTGCGGTTATGTTGGCCTATGCCGCAGGCAGCGATCTTGACCAGATTGGGGCAAACGCTAACCTTGCGCGTCTGGTCATTACCCCTGCCGATGACACCACGTTCCCGCCCACTCCGGCTGTGATGGAGTCCGATACCGATTTTCGTCTGCGCATCCAGCAGGCGCCGGAAGGGCTTAGCGTGGCCGGTTCGACGGGCGCGTATCAGTTTCATGGTCGGAGTGCAGATGGTCGGGTAGCTGACATTTCCGTAATTAGCCCACAGCCCGCAAACGTCACGGTCTCCGTGCTTTCCCGGGAGAATAACGGCGTGGCGTCCGGGGAGCTGCTCACCGTTGTTCGCAATGCGCTGAACGATGAGGACGTCAGGCCTGTCGCCGACCGCGTCACCGTCCAGTCGGCCAAAATAGTTGACTACAGCATTGAAGCATCGCTTTTCCTATTTCCCGGTCCCGAAAGTGAGCCGGTACTCAACGCGGCAAGGGCCCGGCTACAGGCCTATATCACGGCCCAGCATCGGCTTGGACGCGATATCCGCAAGTCCGCCATTTACGCCGCCCTTCACGTTGAAGGGGTGCAGCGCGTGGAACTCACCGCACCCGCGGCTGACATTGTGCTTGATGAAACTCAGGCCTCATGGTGCAGCCACTACAGCGTAACCGTGGGGGGAAACGATGAGTAATACCCGTCTTCTACCGGTTGGCTCTTCGCCGCTTGAGGTGGCGGCGGCACGCGCCTGCGCGGATATCGAAAACACGCCCGTTCCGCTGCGCCATCTCTGGAGTGCTGACACCTGCCCGGCGAATCTGCTGCCCTGGCTGGCGTGGGCGTTTTCGGTTGACCGCTGGGATGAGAGCTGGCCGGAGGCCACCAAGCGGGATGTCATCCGCGCGGCGTGGTTTATTCATGCCCACAAGGGAACGATTGGCGCCGTGCGCCGCGTGGTGGAGCCGCTCGGTTATCTGATTAACGTCACCGAGTGGTGGCAAACCAACGATCCCCCCGGCACCTTCCGCCTTGATATCGGCGTGTTGGACACGGGCATCACCGAGGAAATGTATTACGAAATGGAGAGGCTTATTGCTGATGCAAAGCCTGCCAGCCGCCACCTTATTGGCCTGAATATCATCCAGGACATTCCGGGTTATCTCTATACCGGGGCCCTGAGCTATGACGGCGACATCATCACGGTTTATCCCGATAAGTGAGAGCACAATGACAGTGAAATATAAAACGGTTATCACCAAAGCCGGTGCCGAAAAACTGGCAGCAGCGACCGTCCCGAACGGCAAGAAAGTCAATTTTACGGCGATGGCGGTCGGCGACGGTGGCGGCACGTTGCCGGTGCCTGATGCCGGGCAGACGAAGCTGGTGAATGAAGTCTGGCGCCACGCGCTGAATAAAATCAGCCAGGACAATAAAAAGCGTAACTATGTGATCGCGGAGCTTCTTATTCCTCCCGAAGCGGGCGGTTTCTGGATGCGTGAAATGGGTCTCTATGATGACACGGGGACACTGATCGCAGTCGGGAACATGGCGGAAAGTTATAAGCCGTTGTTAGATGAAGGATCTGGGCGTGCGCAGACCGTGAGAATGGTGATCATGGTCAGTGATATTGCCTCTGTCGAGCTCTCTATAGATACGTCTACGGTAATGGCGACCCAGGAGTACGTAGATGAGAAGTTCGAAGATCATGAACAGTCTCGCCGCCATCCTGATGCCACGCTAACGGCTAAAGGGTTTACCCAGCTTAGTAGTGCGACTGACAGCTCCTCAGAAGTGCTGGCTGCGACGCCGAAAGCGGTAAAGGCTGCTAATGATAATGCTAATGGTCGTGTGCCATCAGGAAGAAAGGTTAACGGACATACTCTGACGGAAGATATCAGTATTACCGCCCAGGATATTTTTAATGTTCAGGCTGTGGAAATCAGTAATGCTGCTGATCTGAATGCCTACACCACACCGGGACTGTATTATCAACCCTCAAACGCGCAGGCGCAAACCGGGAAAAACTATCCTGAGGCTGTTGCCGGGGCGCTTGAGATTTTTAAACACGCAGGTATTACACAGGTTTACCGAATATATGTTGGATCTCGTTCATATATTCGTACGCTGTACAGCGGTACGTGGTCACCATGGACAAAACAGTATGACGCCGTAAATAAACCCACCCCTGACGAGGTTGGCGCGGTGTCAGCGAATGGCGGAGGTTATAACGGCACATTCAGGTTTAGCAGTGTGGGCACGCTGCCAACTGAAAGAAACACTGCGACACTTGTAAGTGCTCAGCCTGGTACGGGTGGGATTGTCTCTGGCGCGGTGTTTGAATGGTATGACAATTCAATGGCCATCGGCCTGACGAGAGGGGGAGGCACCGATACCACCGGATTTGCTATATGGCTCAACAATCATCTTCTTGCAACAGTTGCTCCAGATGGCGCGATTGCGAACAGTGGAAATATCTATTCAGGGCAAGGTGTATTTGAATCTGGTGGCAGAGTACGAGTTTACTCATCAAACAACCCACCCCCTCAGCAGGATTTAAGCCCTTATGCACGCCAGGACTGGACGTTGCAATACTTTGTCCGCGATGTTGCCATGGGGGCGGAGGGGGCATTTACGATTGTAAAAAATGCCTGGCAGCGTGTGCCTCCTGGATGTGCTATGACAGGCTATAACTTTGAAGGTGATAACCCCGGTGGCGATACTATTTTCTACCGCCCAATTCAGAAGTACATGTCTAATATCGGATGGATTACTGTAGGTCATACAGCATGATTACACTTAAAAATTTCGTTCAGTATGAACCAGAATTTAAAGACTTCTTGTTTAACGCTATATTTCTTCAGTCAGATGAGGGACTTGACTGGTATTACCATATGTCACGCTTTCAGGCCGACACCCTAAAGATATGCTACGACAAAAATAATATTATTCGCTCTTTCAGTAATCAGGTTGATCGCCTCTTTCCTCTTGGTATGTCAGTTTCCGAAGTTGATCAAACAGACGTGCCAGAAGGGCTGAATATACACGGCGAGTGGGTATGGAATGGCACTAAAATTATTCCACGCCAGTTGACCCGAGAGGAATTAATTCAACAGGCGGAAACCAGAAGAGGTGAATTGCTTGCCGAAGCTTCGGATGTTATTGCCCCCCTCCAGGATGCCTCCGATCTCGGTATCGCAGCAGACGAGGAAGCTGCCATGCTGTTACTCTGGAAACGCTATCGGGTGATGCTAAACCGGCTGGATCTCAGCATGTCACCAGAGATTGAATGGCCAGAACGTCCTGCCTGACCCCAAACCCTCCATCCGGAGGGTTTTTCGTTTGTTGTGTAATCCTTTCCCCAACCCCAATACGTCGCATCAATCGCGCGCTCCACAGACAATAGCCTCACCACTAAACGAAGGAGTTAACCGGATGGGCGACTATCACCACGGCGTGGAAGTTATCGAAATCAACGATGGCACCCGCACCATTTCCACCGTCTCGACGGCAATCATCGGCATGGTCTGTACGGCCAGCGATGCTGACGACAAGACATTTCCTTTAAACGAGCCCGTGCTCATTACCAACGTGCAAAACGCGATTGCGAAAGCCGGTAAGGCGGGGACGCTGTCCGCTTCTCTGCAGGCGATCGCCGACCAGTGCAAACCGGTAGTCGTTGTTGTTCGTGTGGCCGAAGGCACCGCAGAAACCCCGGAAGAGGCGCGCAAGCAGACCGTTTCCAACATCATCGGTACCACCGATGAAAACGGTAAATATACCGGCCTGAAGGCGCTTTTGACCGCAAAAACGGTTACCGGCGTTAAGCCGCGTATTCTCGGGGTGCCGGGGCTGGACTCTCAGGAAGTGGCGACCGCACTTGCCGCCATGTGCCAGAGCCTGCGTGCGTTCGGCTATGTCAGCGCGTGGGGCTGTAAAACCATTCCTGAGGCGATCAACTACCGCAAAAACTTCAGCCAGCGCGAGCTGATGGTTATCCATCCTGATTTTCTGGCATGGGATACCACCACGAACGCAACGACGACGGCCTGGGCTACCGCCCGCGCGCTTGGCCTGCGCGCCAAAATCGACCAGACAATCGGCTGGCATAAAACCCTGTCAAACGTTGGCGTCAACGGCGTTACGGGCGTAAGCGCCTCTGTCTCCTGGGATCTGCAGGAACAGGCCACCGATGCGAACCTGCTCAACCAGGCTGGCGTTACCACGTTGATTCGCAACGACGGCTTCAAATTCTGGGGTAACCGTACCTGCTCAGACGATCCGTTGTTCGTCTTTGAAAACTACACCCGTACCGCACAGGTGCTGGCCGATACCATGGCGGAAGCGCACGCGTGGGCGATGGATAAACCCATCACGCCAACGCTTATCCGCGACATCGTCTCCGGTATTAATGCTAAGTTCCGCGAGCTGAAAACCAACGGCTATATCGTCGACGGCTCCTGCTGGTATGACCCTGAGTCGAACGATGCATCAACCCTGAAAGCGGGGAAACTGTATATCGATTACGACTACACCCCTGTCCCGCCGCTGGAAAATCTGACCCTGCGCCAGCGCATCACCGACACCTATCTGGCAGACCTGTCAGATTCGGTTAACAGCTAAGGAGCTGAAGCATGGCGTTACCACGCAAACTTAAATACCTGAATATGTTCAACGATGGCCTGAGCTATATGGGCGTTGTTGAGTCTGTGACCCTACCGAAGCTTACCCGCAAGCTGGAGAAGTATCGCGGCGGCGGTATGCCGGGCTCGGTTTCTGTCGACCTCGGCCTGGACGATGACGCTCTGGCGCTGGAGTGGACCGTTGGCGGTCTGCCGGACGCCGCGCTGTGGGCGCAGTACGCCTCTCCTGGCGCGGACAGCGTGCCTCTGCGCTTTACCGGCTCTTATCAGCGCGATGATACCGGCGAAATCTCCGCCGTCGAAATCGTCATGCGCGGCCGTCATAAAGAGTTTGATGGCGGTGAAAACAAGCAGGGCGAGAGCGGCACCACCAAGATGTCCACCGAGTGCGCTTACTACCAGCTGACCATTGATGGCAAAGAGATCATCGAAATCGACATCATCAACATGGTGCTCAAAGTCGATGGCGTCGATCGCCTGGCAGAACACCGTAAGTCCATCGGCCTGTAACCCTTTAACCGGCCGGGATTACCGGCCGGTGAGTTAACTTTCTGAAGAGTAACGAAATGGAAAATATCAACGAGACCGCCATGAACGAAAGTGAAAACCCATATATCGTCACGCTTGATAGCCCCGTTCAGCGCGGTGAGCAAAAAATTGAAAAGGTGACGGTGTCTAAACCCAATGCGGGGACCCTGCGCGGCGTATCGCTGGCGTCGCTGGCGCAATCTGACGTCGATGCGCTGATTAAGGTGTTGCCGCGAATGACCTCGCCGGCGCTGACCGAGCATGAGGTTGCGCGCCTGGATGCCTGCGATCTGCTCTCTTTTGCAGGTAAGGTGATCGGTTTTTTGTCACCGGCTTCGGCTCGCTGAAATTTCCGGAAAATGTGTCGGTCGACGATCTGATGGCGGATATCGCGGTGATCTTTCACTGGCCGCCGTCAGAACTGTACTCCCTTAGCGTGACCGAACTCCTCTTATGGCGCGAAAAAGCGCTGCAGCGAAGCGGAAACCACCATGAGTAATAATGTCAGTCTTCAGGAGCTGCTTAAGGCAGTCGACCGGGCAACCCGACCGCTTAACGCTCTCCAGAACGCCAGCCTCACTCTCGCGAGCGATATCCGCGAGGCGCAGACGGCGCTGGGGGCGCTCGATGAGCAGGCGGGGCGTATTAACGGCTTCAGGAAAGCAAACGCCCAGCTCGCCGTGACGGAGCAGTCGCTTGCTCAGGCGAAACAGCAGGCAGCGGCGCTGGCGGTGCAGCTTAAAAACACGCAAAACCCCACCCAGGCACAGGCTGATGCGCTGACAGCAGCCCGAAAATCGGCGGCCGACCTTAAGCTTGAGTACAACAGCTTACGCTACTCGGTACAGCGTCAGCGCACTGAACTCGCTCAGGCGGGAGTCAACACGCGCACGCTCTCGTCTGATGAGCGTCGTTTACGAACGCACATCAGCGAAAAAACGCAGCAGCTTAACCGACAGCGTGATGCGCTGGCCCGCGTCAATCAGCAGCAGGAGCGGCTGAGTACCGTTCAGAATCGCTACGAGTCAGGCAAACGCATTACCGCGCGGGTGCGTCAGCTTGCGAATGCGGGCGTGGGCATGGCAAAAGCGGGCTTTGACCAGACGTCCCGGTTTATGGCGCCTGGCATCAGCTTTGAAAAGCAGATATCGGCCATTCAGGCAAACCTTGGTCTGGCGAAGGGGGATCCCCGGCTTGAGGCGATTCGCCAGCAGGCGCGGGAGGTCAGTGCCAGCACCGGAGTACCTGCAGATACGGTCCTCCGGGCACAAACCGAACTGACTCGTTCAGGCTATGACGCCGATGGGCTGCTTGCGGCCACCGCGCCAACGGTCAACCTCAGCCTGGCGGGGAGTGTCGACGCGGCTAACGCAGCCGATATGATCGCCAGCACGCAGGCCGCGTATAGCCTGGCCGATACTGACGCGGGACGCATCGCAGATGTGCTTACGCGCGGATCTACCTCTTCAAATTCCAGCCTCGCTGAGATGGTGGCGGCCGTCACCTCCGCTGCGCCCGCTGCGGGTGCATCCGGTATGGGGCTTGAAGAGACCACCGCGCTGCTTGGCGTTCTGGCGGAAAAAGGGATGAAAGGCGCCGCCGCCGGGGACGCGCTCAGCGCGATGTTGCGCCATGTTCAGACTCCGGATGCCATAAAAGCCGCGGGAGCGCTGGCTTCCGCTGCGGGTGATGGATCGCTTGATGAAAAACGCCAGCAGTTGCAGGGGGCAAAAGGCAGTACCGCGATTGCGGCGTCCGTGCAGACCGACAATCTTGACGGCGATATCAACCGATTCCAGGCCGCGTGGAACGGGTTGAAGATTGATGTATTTGATAAAGCGGATGGCGCACTGCGCAACCTGATAACAACCGCAACCGGCTGGCTTGGCACGGCCTCTCTTTGGGTGAATGCCAACCCTGAGCTGACGCAGACCCTCGCCAGCATCGTTGTCGGCGCCCAGGCGTTCTCTGGCGTACTGGGTGGCGTAGGCACGGTTGTCGGCCCGGTTCTGACGGGCGTCAATATGGTTATTACCGCGGCCGGGATGTTGGGAACGGTATTCAGCGTGGTAGGAGGCGCCATCATGACGGTGCTGGGTGCCCTTAGCTGGCCGGTAATTGCCCTTGGCGCGGCGATTGCTGCCGGTGCCTTACTGATTTTTAAATACTGGGAGCCCATCAGCGCCTTCTTTGGCGGGGTGATGGAAGGGCTTTCGACGGCTTTCGCACCGCTGGGTGCGATGTTCTCACCGGTGATGGCGGTATTTGACTCTATCTCGGAGAAGCTGGGCGGTATCTGGCAATGGTTCACCGACTTGATTACGCCGATCAAGGCGACGCAGGAAACGCTGGATGGCTGTAAAAACGCTGGCGTAATTTTTGGTCAGGCGCTGGGCGATGCGTTAATGGCCCCGCTTGATCTCTTTAACAGCCTGAGCGGCAAGGCCAGCTGGCTGCTGGAGAAGCTCGGTCTTATCAAAAACGAGTCGGGCGATCTCGACGCCGCTGCGGCAAAAGCAGAAGCGGCTTCCTCTCCTGCGGGCAGCACTTATATTCCAGGCGCGGGGATCTCTGGCGGCAGCCTGGGGTATCAGCCGACCATCGCTACTGGAGGACGCTCTTACGTCGATCAGAGTAAAAGCGAATATCACATCACGCTGCAGGGGGGCACGGCCTCCGGAACGGATCTGACGCGTCAAATCCGGGAGACGATAGATAATATTGAGCAGGATAAAGCGAGACGGCAGCAATCCAGCTTTATGTATGGTTGAGGAGAGAGAAATGTTAATGGTGCTGGGTCTGTTTGTCTTTGAACGACGAACCTTACCGTATCAGTCAATGATATTCACAAAAGACTACCGCTGGGCATCCAGCGCTCGCATCGGGAAACCCAAAGCCTGGCAGTACCTTGGCGAAGGGGAGACATCCTTCAGCCTCTCCGGCTTACTCTACCCGGAACTCACGGGAGGGCGGCTTTCTCTCAAGGCGGTTGAGCTGATGGCGAATGAGGGGCGGGCATGGCCGTTGATAGACGGTACCGGCATCATTCACGGCATGTTTATCATTGAGAAAGTCACGCATACGCATTCGGATTTTTACAGTGACGGTACCGCACGAAAAATTAATTTTACCCTGTCGCTAAAACGCGTGGACGAATCACTGATGGCGACGTTTGGCGACCTGCGAACGCAGGCCTCAGAGCTGGTGGAAAGCGCACGGAATAGCATTGGAGGGCTGGTGGGATGATCGCCGAAATGAATATCCGGGCGGGTGGGAAAATCGCCCCTGATTTTATGCTTAAGCTTGACGATCGTGATATCACGCAAAATTTCAGCCATCGTCTTATCAGTCTGAGTATGATCGACAAACGGGGGCTGGAAGCCGATCAGCTGGATATTCAACTGGATGATTCCGACGGGCTGCTGGACTTGCCTGCCCGGGGGGCAAGGCTGTCCTTATGGCTGGGATGGGAGGGAACCCCGCTCGAGGAGAAAGGGGACTTTACGATTGATGAGATTGAATTCCGGGGCGCGCCGGACACGCTGACCATCCGGGGATGCAGCGCAGATTTTCGTGGAAAGCTAAACGTGCGGCGCGAACAGTCGTGGCATGATACGACGATTGGCGTGATAGTCGATACCATCGCTCAGCGTAACCAGTTGACCGCCAGCGTCGCGTCGGGGCTTGCAACCATCGCCATCTCTCATATTGACCAGTCTCAGGAGACAGACGCGGCGTTTCTCGCCCGCCTTGCCGAACGTAATGGTGCATTTGTTTCAATCAAAGCCGGGAAGATTATCTTTATGAAAGCGGGCCAGGCCGTGACGGCCAGCGGCACCCCGCTTTCCTTAATGGTGATTGAGCGTGGGGATGGCGATAAGCATCTTTTTTCCGTCACTGACCGTGAAAACTATTCCGGCGTAACGGCCAAATGGCTGCAAACGCGCGACCCTAAACAACAAAATCCTCAATTGAGTATTTCTCGTCAGCCCGGAGGACAGCCGGCAGCAGCACTGCAGCACCCGGATGCCGCCGCACCGGTAGCGGAAGCAGGAGGCAAGGAGCAGAAACCGCAAGAGAGGCTGGTGGGATCGGCGGAAAACGTATTTGAGCTCACTACGGTTTATGCTTCTGAAGAGCAGGCGCTCAGGGCCGCAGAGGCGAAGTGGCGCGCGCTTCAGCGGGGAACCGTGAAGTTTTCCATCCAGCTTGCGCTGGGACGCGCCGATCTGTTCCCCGAAACGCCGGTGCTGGTAAACGGTTTTAAACGCGTCATTGACGAGCAGGCGTGGATCATCAGCGAGGTGGTGCATACCCTCAACGACAGCGGATTTACCACGCAGGTTACGCTTGAGCTGAACGTCACCGACGAAAAATTTACTGTTGATAGTGAGTAATGTAGTTGCTATTGGTTTTGTTTTGGGTATTATTGATTCACAAAATGTGAATCAAGTGGAGGGGTACATGTTTCATTGTCCTAAGTGCAAGCACTCTGCGCATGCGCGTACCAGTCGCTATCTAAGTGAAAATACCAAAGAGCGCTATCACCAGTGCACCAATGTGGACTGCAGCTGTACGTTCGTGACGATGGAGTCCGTGGAGCGCCTGATTGCGACTCCCGCTGCGTCTGAGCGGGTCAGAACGGCTTCGCTGAACCACGGTTAGCGGCTGCGTCATCGGCTCTTAAAAACCAATAAAAAAGCCACTCAGTCGAGTGGCTTAATCATATGATTCTAAAACTAAAATCTGGTGGCCCCTGCTGGACTTGAACCAGCGACCAAGCGATTATGAGTCGCCTGCTCTAACCACTGAGCTAAGGGGCCGTGGCGGTGAATTATAAAGTAACTCCCCGCAGCAATCCAGCCATTCACACCTGCCTGCTGTTTTTATAAACAACGCATAATCAATCCTTTATACTTCTCTGACGATGTATCGAGCGGGAGTAAAGATGATCAACGATATTCTGGCCCCGGGCCTGCGGGTGGTGTTCTGTGGAATCAACCCGGGTAAGTCCTCGGCGCACACCGGTTTTCACTTCGCCCATCCGGGGAATCGCTTCTGGAAGGTGATCTACCAGGCCGGGTTTACCGACAGGTTACTCAAGCCCGAAGAGGAGCAGCATCTGCTGGACACGCGCTGCGGGATCACCATGCTGGTCGAGCGGCCTACGGTACAGGCGAGTGAGGTCAACCTGCATGAGCTGCGCAGCGGCGGGCGGGAGCTGGTGAAGAAGATTGAAGACTACCAGCCTGCCGCGCTGGCGATTCTCGGCAAGCAGGCCTACGAGCAGGCATTTAGCCAGCGCGGGGCTAAGTGGGGTAAGCAGAGCATTATGATTGGCGTGACGCAGGTGTGGGTGCTGCCGAACCCGAGCGGGCTCAACAGGGCGACGCTGGATAAGCTGGTAGAGGCGTATCGGGAGCTGGATGAAGCGCTGATGGTGCGGGGGCTTTAGGGTCTCTGCGGCCTGATGCCCTCACCCTGGCCCTCTCCCACAGGGAGAGGGAATAAACAAAAAAAGCTCCCGATTGGGAGCTTTTTGCTGTTTACCTGTATTAGTCGTCCAGGAAGCTACGCAGCACTTCAGAGCGGCTTGGATGACGCAGCTTACGCAGCGCCTTCGCTTCGATCTGACGGATACGTTCGCGGGTAACGTCGAACTGTTTACCCACTTCTTCCAGCGTGTGGTCGGTGTTCATATCAATACCGAAACGCATACGCAGGACTTTCGCTTCACGGGCGGTCAGGCCGGCCAGAACGTCGTGCGTCGCAGCACGCAGGCTCTCGGTGGTCGCAGAGTCCAGCGGCAGCTCGAGGGTGGTATCCTCGATGAAATCACCCAGATGCGAATCTTCATCGTCACCGATTGGTGTTTCCATGGAGATTGGTTCTTTGGCGATCTTCAGCACTTTACGGATCTTGTCTTCCGGCATCAGCATGCGCTCGGCCAGCTCTTCCGGCGTCGGCTCGCGGCCCATCTCCTGCAGCATCTGGCGGGAAATACGGTTGAGCTTGTTGATGGTCTCAATCATATGCACCGGAATACGGATGGTGCGCGCCTGATCCGCGATAGAGCGGGTGATAGCCTGACGGATCCACCAGGTTGCGTAGGTGGAGAACTTGTAACCACGACGGTATTCAAACTTATCTACCGCTTTCATCAGACCGATGTTGCCTTCCTGAATCAGATCCAGGAACTGCAGGCCACGGTTGGTGTATTTCTTGGCGATAGAGATAACCAGACGCAGGTTCGCTTCAACCATCTCTTTCTTCGCACGGCGGGCTTTCGCTTCACCGATGGACATACGACGGTTGATGTCTTTAACCTGCTCGATGGTCAGGCCGGTCTCTTCTTCGATCTGCTGCAGCTTCTGCAGACCACGATAGACATCGTCCTTCACGTCGTGCAGTTTTTCAGACCACGGCTTGTTCATCGCGATAGCCGCGTTGAACCAGGTTTCGCTGGTTTCGTTGCCGGTGAAGAGGGTGATGAAGTTCTTCTTCGGCATTTTGCACTGCTCAACGCACAGCTTCATGATGATGCGTTCCTGGGTGCGTACGCGATCCATCATCACGCGCATGCTGTTTACCAGGTAGTCGAACTGTTTTGGCACCAGGCGGAACTGTTTGAATACTTCAGACAGTTTCAGGATCTCATCCTGAGCGGCGGCATGGCTGCGGCCTTTCGCTTTGATGGTGTCACGCGTCACTTCGTACTGGGTACGCAGCTCGGCAAACTTCTCACGCGCCAGCTCCGGGTCGATGCTGTTGTCATCGTCCGCGGTGTCGTCGTCGCTCTCTTCCTCATCTTCGTCTTCGTCATCATCCATCTCTTCCTGAGACAGTTCAGAACCGACGTGAGTGGCGGTAGGCGCCATATCTTCTTCAGCGTTCGGGTCGACAAAACCGGTGATCAGGTCAGACAGGCGCGCTTCTTCCGCTTCAACGCGATCGTACTGCTCCAGCAGATAGGTGATCGCTTCCGGGTACTCGGCAACGGAGCACTGAACCTGGTTGATCCCGTCTTCGATGCGTTTTGCGATGTCAATTTCGCCTTCGCGGGTCAACAGTTCAACGGTACCCATTTCGCGCATGTACATGCGGACCGGGTCAGTGGTACGCCCGATTTCAGATTCCACGCTGGACAGTACCTGTGCAGCAGCTTCTTCCGCATCTTCGTCAGTGTTGTTGGAGGTTTCAGCCAGCAACAGATCATCGGCATCAGGTGCTTCTTCCATCACCTGAATGCCCATGTCATTGATCATTTGGATGATATCTTCGATTTGATCTGAATCGACGATATCTTCCGGCAGATGGTCATTGACCTCGGCATAGGTCAGATAGCCTTGCTCCTTACCGCGTTGGACAAGAAGTTTCAGCTGTGACTGCGGGTTTTGCTCCATAAGACGGTATCCACACTTAATTCGTTTGATTGGTGTCGGCGATGGGGCTGCCAACCTTTAAAGCGAGGGCGTACTTATATTTTTGCCGCTGCCTCTCAGTGCGGCTGCCGGGGGCTTCCCGATCGATATTCGGCACTTAAGCCGTTAAATTTTTTATTTCTTCGCCAGTTCCTGGTTAATCATCCAGAGCTCCCGGCGTTCTTCGCTGCTCAAACCGTGTGTGCGCTCGCGAGCAATTAACTCTTCCTGGCGCAGCTCAAGCATCGAATCAAACATATGGTTGAGTGAGTCGGTGAACGTTTTTTCTGCAATGTCCTTATCTGCTATATCGTCCCACATCGACAATTTTTCAAGGGTAGCGGCCTCTTTTGTGCCGCGATAGTGCTCTAAAAGTTGTCCGGTGGTCAGACCTGGCTGAGACAAACACGTGTTGACCAGTTCTGAAAATAAGCCAAGCCCGGGCAATTTCTCATGGTTAAAACCCGCCAGCGACGGCACCTGCGGTGCGAGCTCGGGGTTTTGTACCAGCAACCCTATCAGTATACGCATGGTTGTGCGTTTTAGCTGAGGCGCGGGGCGAACCGCACCGTTTTCAGCCTGTTTAGGCATTAAACGTTCAAGCTGGCTGTCATCCAGAATGCCGAGCTTGTTGCCTAATTCCTGACGCAGATAGATGCGCAGCGTTTCGCCGGGCACCTGGCTGATTAACGGCAGCGCCAGCGTACTGAGCTGCGCGCGCCCGTCAGGGGTACTCAAATCGACCTGCGGCATCAGGCTGTTAAACAAAAACGTGGAGAGCGGCTGAGCCTGCTCCATCCGCGCTTCAAACGCCGCTTTGCCCTCTTTACGCACCAGCGTATCCGGGTCTTCGCCGTCGGGCAGAAACATAAAGCGTAGCTGACGCCCGTCGGTCATATACGGCAGTGCGGTTTCCAGCGCACGCCAGGCGGCGTCGCGTCCTGCGCGGTCACCGTCGTAACAGCAGATGACGTTGTTGGTCACCCTGAACAGCAGTTGAATATGATCGGCGGTGGTGGACGTGCCTAACGACGCAACCGCGTAGTTGATGTCGTACTGCGCCAGTGCCACGACGTCCATATAGCCTTCGACGACCAGAAGACGCGGAGGTTCCGCATTATTCTGCTGCGCCTCATAAAGACCGTACAGCTGGCGGCCCTTATGGAAAATATCGGTTTCCGGGGAGTTGAGGTATTTCGGCAGGGCATCACCCAGCACGCGACCACCAAAACCAATTACCCGGCCACGCTTGTCGCGGATCGGGAACATCACCCGTTCGCGGAAGCGGTCGTAGCTTCGTCCCTGGTCGTTGGTGACCAGCATGCCTGCATCGATGAGAGACTTACGATCTTCGCTATTGCCGCCAAAACGCTTTAACACGTTGTCCCAGCCGGGCGGGGCGTAACCAATAGCGAAACGCGCAATGACATCGTCGCTCAGTCCGCGCTTGTTCAGATACTGACGCGCAGGCTCAGCCGCAGAGTGCTTAAGTGACTGTTGGTAAAACGAATTCAGGCCATCCATCAGTTGATACAGCGTTTGCCGTTGATGGCGCTCGATCTGACTTGGCCCACTGCCTGCTTCATACGGCACTTCAAGGTTATGCATCGCCGCCAGCTCTTCGACGGTTTCAACGAACTCGAGCTTGTCGTAGTTCATCAAAAAATCGACGGCATTACCGTGTGCGCCACAGCCGAAGCAATGGTAGAACTGCTTTTCACCGTTTACGGTGAAGGAGGGGGTTTTTTCGTTATGGAACGGACAGCACGCATGGTAGTTCTTGCCCTGCTTTTTTAGCTTTACCCGCGCGTCGATGAGATCGACGATGTCGGTTCTGGCAAGCAGGTCATTGATGAAAACGCGTGGGATTCTTCCGGCCATATGCCCCAAAATTTTAAGCGACTTATAAACGAAAACAAGCCGCGCATTCCTTCCGGAAGCACGGCCTTACGACTATTACTCTGTCTGTCAATTGAGGGCTGAGGCCCTCAACCAATTAGTACAGACGAGTACGGCGTGCGTTTTCGCGAGCCAGTTTCTTCGCGTGACGTTTCACAGCGGAAGCTTTAGCGCGCTTACGTTCGGTCGTTGGTTTTTCATAAAACTCACGACGACGAACTTCAGCCAGAACACCTGCTTTCTCGCATGAACGTTTGAAGCGACGCAGTGCTACGTCGAACGGCTCGTTTTCACGTACTTTAATTACCGGCATGTAACTCTCACCTTTAATAAATTCGGTTTGCCGCTGGCATCAACGCCAGCTTATTTCAAAATGGTGCGGAATTTTACTGCAAATGCTGCTGCTTTGTAAAGCACCGATGCGATTTTGAAAGGGACTTTAATAAGGGTGAGGAGTATACACGAGCCTTCTTCCTGGGGCGAACAAAGTTTTACATCAACCCGCCCAGGCTCTACACTGCGCGGTATTGAAACGAGGTAAAACAAGTCATGCGTGTACTGGGTATTGAAACATCCTGCGATGAAACCGGCATCGCCATTTACGACGACGAAAAAGGGCTTCTGGCCAACCAATTGTATAGTCAGGTGAAATTGCACGCTGACTACGGCGGCGTCGTGCCTGAACTGGCCTCTCGTGACCACGTGCGTAAAACGGTTCCCCTGATTCAGGCGGCTCTGAAAGAAGCGGGATTAACGGCAAAAGAGATTGATGCAGTGGCGTATACCGCAGGCCCGGGACTGGTCGGCGCGCTGCTGGTTGGCGCAACGGTGGGTCGTTCACTGGCGTTCGCGTGGGATGTGCCGGCCATTCCGGTTCACCATATGGAAGGGCACCTTCTGGCGCCGATGCTGGAAGAGAATCCGCCTGAATTCCCGTTTGTGGCGCTGCTGGTCTCCGGTGGCCATACGCAGCTGATTAGCGTAACGGGCATTGGCAAGTACGAGCTGCTGGGCGAGTCGATCGACGACGCTGCCGGTGAAGCCTTCGATAAAACCGCCAAGCTTCTGGGGCTGGATTACCCTGGCGGCCCGATGCTCTCGAAAATGGCGTCTCAGGGAACGGAAGGGCGCTTTGTCTTCCCGCGTCCGATGACCGACCGTCCGGGGCTGGACTTCAGCTTCTCCGGGCTGAAAACCTTCGCGGCGAATACGATCCGTAATAACGATGACAGCGAGCAGACCCGCGCCGATATCGCCCGCGCGTTTGAAGATGCGGTAGTGGATACGCTGATGATCAAGTGCAAGCGCGCACTGGATCAGACCGGCTTTAAGCGTCTGGTGATGGCCGGTGGCGTGAGCGCTAACCGCACGCTGCGCGCGAAGCTCGCCGAGATGATGCAAAAGCGTCGCGGAGAAGTGTTTTACGCCCGTCCGGAATTCTGTACCGATAACGGCGCGATGATTGCTTACGCCGGAATGGTGCGCCTGAATGCGGGTGCGACGTCCGACCTGAGCGTGTCCGTGCGTCCGCGCTGGCCGCTGGCGGAACTGCCGGAGGCGTGAGTTTTTTTGCCCGGTGGCGCTGCGCTTACCGGGCCTACAACACCCACGTGTGCCAACGTGCAATAAACCGCACTACACCCTCAGCATCCCTTTCTCTTCCAGAAACGCAATAATCGTCGCTAACCCGTCACCTGCCTTCAGGTTGGTAAACGTCCACGGACGATCGCCGCGCATGCGGTTGGTGTCGCGCTCCATCACCTCCAGCGACGCACCGACGTACGGCGCGAGGTCGGTTTTGTTGATCACCAGAAAATCGGATTTGGTGATCCCCGGCCCGCCCTTGCGCGGAATTTTTTCCCCTTCGGCCACGTCGATCACGTAAATAGTGAGATCCGCCAGCTCCGGGCTGAAGGTGGCGCTGAGGTTATCGCCGCCGCTTTCAACGAAGATCAGATCCAGATTGCCGAACTTCTCGCTTAACGCTTCCACCGCCGCCAGGTTCATTGAGGCATCTTCACGGATGGCAGTATGCGGGCAGCCGCCTGTCTCCACGCCCACGATGCGCTCCGGCTCCAGCGCGCCAGCCTCGGTCAGAATGCGCTGATCCTCTTTGGTATAGATATCGTTGGTCACCACCGCAAGATGATAGGTATCGCGCATCGCCTTGCAGAGCGCTTCCAGCAGCGCGGTTTTGCCCGACCCTACCGGGCCACCCACGCCCACGCGCAGGGGATGTTTGTAATCAGCCATGTTGACTCCTCAGGAACGGAATAGTCGTGAATATTGGGTTTCGTGGCGAGTGGAGGCGATGGCTGACAGCGGCGTTGCTGCCCCCAGCGCGTCGTCGCGACGTAAAAATGCCTGTTCAAAACCAGCGGCGTAGTGGTCGCTCAGTTCGATAATCAGTTGCTGCGCGGCCTGCTGCCCAAACGGCACCAGCTTGACGCCCGCCATCACCGCGCTCTCCATCCAGCTGTAGCCGAGACTCAGCGCCAGCTCGCGCGCGCTAATGCCCCAGCGCACGCCGAGCCAGGCCATTCCGCAGAGCTGGCTCTGCATAAACAGCGGCAGCCATTCGGGCGGACTGTCAGGTTCCCAGCTCTTTATCAGCCGCGTAAAGGCCGCCCCGCGGTTGCGCTCTTCTTCTCGCAGCTCGCGCGTTTCCCGGCAGGCGAGAAGGTATGCCGTCCAGCGTTTTGCATGAGTAAGATCGCGTTGCTCACAGGCCTGATAAAGACGGATAAACAGCGGCAGGTCGACGCAGAAAAAGCTTTGCTCCATCTGCTGGATTTGCCAGCGTTTAAAGGCGTCGGCGTCGGTGACCCAGCCTGCCTCAACGGCCCACTCCAGCCCCTGCGACCAGGTAAATGACCCGACCGGCAGGCTGCTGCTGGAGAGCTGCATCAGGCGCAGCCTCTGGCGGGCGTGCTCCATCAGCTCATCAGCGCCAGCAGGGCGGAGACAATCAGCCCGCCGCCGAAGGTTTTACGCAGGCCGTCGTGACGGCGCAGCAGCAGCCCTGCGGCGAAACTGGCGCACAGCACCGTGGCGCTGGCGAGCATAAACCCGCTGGTGAAGAGCCAGAAGCTGTGGCCGGACATCTCCACGCCGTGCGCCCAGCCGTGGAACATTGCCAGGGCAGGCACCGCCAGCAGCAGACGGTTTTCAGTTTTAAACATCATCACGCCGGATACCGCCAGCGAGGCGATAATCAGCATCTCCATACCGCTGAAGCCGCCGAGCAGGCTACCCGCAATGGCGCCGACAAGCATCATCCCGAGGGTGGCAAACGGCAGCAGGAGCCTGCGACCGCTCAGCGCCGAGAGCACGCCTGCTCCCGTCAGCATCAGCAGGTGATCGAGCCCGGTCAGCGGGTGGAGAAAACCGGCCTGAAAGCTGTCGGCGCCGTGGCCGGGATGCGCGAGCGCGGGAACGGAAAAAGCCAGAAGCAGCAGAGGTAAATACTTACGCATGATTAATCCTTAATGTGAATGAGCGTGAGAATGGCTGTGGGCATCGCTGGTGTACGCGCCCGCTTCCGGTTCAAACGGCAGGCTGGCGTAGGCCACCTCCAGCCCGAACTGGCGCAGCATGTCGTCGAGAACGTGGTCGTGGTGATAGCGCAGCTCGCCGGGCATGATCTGCAGCGGCACGTGGCGGTTGCCGAGGTGGTAGCAGGCGCGGGCGAGCAGGAACGGATCGGCGCAGCGCACCACGGATACGGACTCCGGGGCGGCGATCACCTCGACAACCTCGCTGCCGTCGTCGGTAGTCAGCAGGTCGCCCCCGCGCAGCAGCAGGCCGCGTGGCAGCATCAGCCCGGCTTCGCGGCCATCGTTCAGCGATACGCGGGCGCGGCTTTTCACCCGCACGTCAATCGGCAGCGTGACGCTGGCGGTAATCGGGTGCGCATGGTCCAGGCGTTGGGTTAAATAGATCATCATCACTCCTCAAAACAGGAAATAGCGTTGCGCCATCGGCAGAACGTCAGCCGGTTCACTGGTTATCAGTTCGCCGTCGACGCGCACCTCGTAGGTTTGCGAGTCGACGGTGATATTCGGCTGCAGGCCGTTGTGGATCATGTCCGCCTTTTTCACCGTCCTGCAGCCTTTCACCACCGCGGTGGCGCTTTGCAGGTTGAGCTGCTGCGGGATGCCGTTCGCACTGGCGGCCTGCGAGATAAACGTCAGCCGGGTGGCGTGGCGCGTGGCGCCCAGCGATCCAAACATCGGGCGGTAATGCACCGGCTGCGGCGTAGGGATCGAGGCGTTGATATCGCCCATCGGCGCACAGGCGATCATCCCGCCCTTGACGATGGTGGCGGGCTTCACGCCGAAGAACGCCGGGGACCAGACCACGAGATCCGCCAGCTTGCCCGCCTCAATCGAACCGACTTCGTGGGCGATGCCGTGGGTGAGCGCCGGGTTAATGGTGTATTTGGCGACATAGCGCTTCACGCGGAAGTTATCGTTATCGCCGGTCTCTTCCGGCAGCGCGCCGCGCTGGACCTTCATGCGGTGCGCCACCTGCCAGGTGCGGATAATGACTTCTCCGACGCGGCCCATGGCCTGCGAATCTGACGAGGTGAGCGAGAACGCGCCGATGTCGTGCAGCACGTCTTCAGCGGCGATGGTTTCACGACGAATGCGGGATTCGGCAAACGCCACGTCCTCGGCGATATCCGGATCGAGGTGATGGCAAACCATCAGCATGTCGAGATGCTCGTCGATGGTGTTCACCGTGTAGGGCAAGGTCGGATTGGTAGAAGAGGGCAGAATATTCGGGTGCGCGCAGGCGGTGATGATATCCGGCGCGTGGCCGCCGCCCGCGCCTTCGGTGTGGAAGGTGTGGATGGTGCGCCCTGCGATAGCCGCCAGCGTGTCTTCGACAAAACCGGACTCGTTCAGCGTGTCGCTGTGCAGCGCCACCTGAATATCCATTTCTTCCGCGACTTCCAGCGAGCAGTTGATCGCCGCAGGCGTCGCGCCCCAGTCTTCGTGGATCTTCAGCCCGATAGCACCGGCGGCAATCTGCTCGCGCAGGGCATCCGGGTTGGAACCGTTGCCCTTACCGAGCAAGCCGATATTTACCGGCAGCGTATCGGCAGCCTGCAGCATGCGGGCGATATACCACGGCCCCGGCGTGCAGGTGGTAGCGTTGGTGCCCGCCGCCGGTCCGGTGCCGCCGCCGATCATAGTGGTGACGCCGGAGACCAGCGCCTCTTCCGCCTGCTGCGGACAGATCCAGTGGATGTGGGTGTCGATCCCGCCAGCGGTGACGATCTTCCCCTCGGCGGCAATCACCTCCGTTGCCGCGCCAATCGGAATCGTCACGCCGGGCTGAATGTCCGGGTTTCCGGCTTTGCCAACGGCGAAGATCCGCCCGTCCTTGACGCCAATATCGGCTTTTACGATCCCCCAGTGATCGACGATCAGCGCGTTGGTGAGAACCAGATCCACGCAGCCGTCAGCGGTCATCTGCCCCTGGCCCATGCCGTCGCGGATCACCTTTCCGCCGCCGAACTTGACCTCTTCGCCGTAGACCGTGAGATCGTCTTCCACTTCGATCCACAGCTCGCTGTCGGCCAGCCGCACCTTATCCCCGGTGGTGGGGCCGAACATATCGGCATACGCCCGGCGTGAAATCTCAGCCATGTTTCACCTCTCCCATCACCTCGCCGCGAAAGCCGAAAATGCGCTGCGCACCGTTGACCTGAACCAGCGTCACTTCCCGCTTCTGGCCGGGCTCGAAGCGCACAGCGGTGCCCGCCGGGATGTTCAGCCGGTAGCCTTTGGTGGCTTCCCGATTGAACTTCAGCGCCGGGTTGACCTCGTAAAAATGGTAGTGCGATCCGACCTGGATCGGCCTGTCGCCGTGGTTTTCGACAACCACGCGTTGGGTTTCACGCCCGACGTTGAGGGCAATGTTTCCGGGCTGGATCCGGTATTCACCTGGGATCATCTCGCGCTCCTTAGACGATCGGGTTATGGACGGTGACGAGCTTGGAACCGTCCGGGAAGGTGGCTTCGACCTGAATATCCGGGATCATCTCCGGAACGCCCTCCATGACCTGATCGCGCCTCAGGACGTGGCGGCCCGCCTCCATCAGCGAAGCGACGGTTTCGCCATCGCGCGCGCCTTCCATAATGAAGGCGCTGATCAGCGCGACCGATTCCGGGTAATTGAGCTTTACCCCGCGCGCAAGGCGGCGTTCGGCAACCAGCGCGGCGGTAAACAGCAACAGCTTGTCTTTTTCTCTGGGGGTCAGTTCCATAACGTTTCTCTTATGTCTGCCAGATACGCGGCGAACAGGCGGGTTTGGTGGTGAGAAGCGGGCGAAGCGACTGCCAGATATCGCGCATCACCCGCTGGCAAATCAGGTTGTCGTGGGAGAGAAAACGCACCGACAGCAGGTCATCGGTGAGCGTTGCACCCGCATAATTTTCCAGCAGTGCGAGCCGTTCGCGCACCGCGTCGAGATGTTCTTCCCGGGCTGGGTAGAACAGCAGCGTGCCGATCCACGGATGCCCGGCGACGGGCGTGAGATCGCCGTCGCTAAGATGCTGGCGCTCAATCAGGCGCGGTTCGTCTTCAACCCAGATTTCAAGGCGGCTCTCCAGCGCGCCGTGGCTGAAGGCTTCGTTTATCACCGGGCGGCCCAGGCAGTACAGCTCCCACGCCAGCAGCGTGCTGGAGGCCTTCAGGTGGAAGACGGAGCGCAGCGCGGCATTCGCGCCGGGAAAAATAATCGTGTCCTGCGGCAGCCACTCGAGGGTGGAATCTTCATCGAGGTAAAAATGCTGGCTCAGACGAGCCTGCGGGCCGCTGCTGCGATAGAACTTACTGGCACCGGGCATGGTGATGAGCGCGTGGCTTTTGGCGTCCAGCCGAACGGAAATGTCCAGCGTATCGCCGCCCACAATCCCGCCGGGCGGGTGCAGCAGGTAAAGGTGGCAGGTTTCCCCTTCGGGGTAAAACGGACGTTGAACGGTGAGCGGCCCGACGTGGTGGGCGGAGTGCAGGAGGGTTTTCTCAGGGGTATGACAAAACTGCAGGGCAAGCGATGCCTGCCAGCCTTTGTACGTATTATAAGTGACCTGAGCTGCTAACATGCTGCATCCATTTCCACACCATCGGGATACGTTTCAGTATGCCCTGGCGGAAATGAAGCCTGTCATATGAGTCGCTTATGGATAAAAAACGGCTCATGTGATTTTCGCCCGGCGGCGCTACGCTTGCACGGGCCTACAAGATAATGCGCAGTGTAGGCCGGGTAAGCGCAGCGCCACCCGGCAGGAAAGGCTAGCGATAATCCTCCGCATCCACATCATACCCGGACGGCTCCCAGCGGATCGCCAGCAGCGACGCCAGGCCGATAAACGGCGCCAGCGCAATCACCCAGAACACGGCGGTATCCAGCGAGGCGACCAGCAGCGGGAACAGGAATAGCGACAGCGTCGAGCTGCTGCGCATCAGCGTCTGGTTGAGACCCACGCCCACGCCGCGCAGGGAGGTCGGGTAGCTCAGCGAGGCAAACGTCATGGTATGCGCGCCCGGGCCGAAGCCCTGACCGAACAGGAATAGCGCCAGCATCGCGACCGCGAGCACCCCTTCAGAGGCGCCTTCGGGGCGGCCAATCAGCGCCAGCCCGAGCAGCGCCACAAGCTGGCAGGCATAACCCGCAAGCGACATCCGCCAGGCGCCGAAGCGCGGCACGTAGCGTACCGCCAGCAGTCCGCCGACGAAGGCAAACAGCAGGTTAAGCACCAGAGAAATGAGAATGGTGGTGAGCATTGACTGGACAAAGAAGCTGGAGATGATCACCGGCAGACCAAACGCCACGGCGTTATAGGCGAAGGAAGAAACGACAGACAGCAGCGTGGCGAGCGTCGTGCGGCGTAAGTAGATGCCGCGGAACAGGTTCAGATAGTTTGACCATTTCGCTTTATTCACGACAGGTGCAGGCTGGCTGAGCGCGTCCTGAGGCACGTGGGCATTGATGTTATACGACTGGCGTAAAATCGACGCCGCCTCTTTCAGGTTGCCCTGATTCGCCGCCCAGACCGGGGATTCGCTCATATAGCGGCTGCGGATGGCGATAATCACCAGCGCGGGCACCGCGCCAAATCCGAGGATCAGGCGCCAGAGCCAGTCGCTGTGGCTTTCCGGCAGCACGGCGTAGAAGAAAAGTACCAGCAGGTAGGAGATGCTGATGGCGGCATACCAGGTGGGGCACCACATCGCGACGCTGGAAGCTTTATTTCCGGGCCCTTTCAGCCTGGCGAACTCGCTTAAAAACGCCATCGCCACGGGAAGGTCGATCCCGACCCCAAGCCCCATCACAAAGCGGGCGCCCGCGAGCACATATTCGTTCGGGGCCAGCGCACAGGCGATAGCGGCGACGACAAAGAAGACCATATCGGCCATAAAAACGCGGTAGCGCCCGATTTTATCCGTGAGGTAGCCGCCAAGCAGCGCCCCGACGATAGCGCCAAAGGTAATCGCCGAGGCTACCATGCCGGTACCGGCGGGCGTCAGGTTAAATTCGCGGGTGATGTCTTTAATGCCGAACGCCAGCGCGCCAAGATCGTAGGCGTCGAGGAAAATGCCGCCCAGCGCGATACCGACCACGATACGGGCGTTTGCCCGGCCCTGAGAACCATCATTAACGAGGCGTGATACATCCGATGCGCTGCGCACCCACTGGATGTCGCCATCAGGAGGATTACCTGCCGTTGAAAGGGGAGTTGTTTCTGTGATTTCAGCCATTTTCTTCTTGTATGGTTGTGTTGTGTCCCTAACAGTTACCACAGGCAGAAGGTGACCAAAATCACATTTGGCTATAAGGCATAACTAACCCTTCGGAGCGTCTTTTTTCTTCCTCTTGAGCTTCGTCCAGATTTTGGTCTCCTGACGACGCCACAGGCGCTGGATATTGTCGTGATGACGCAGCAGGATAAGACAGGAGAGCATCGACACCGGGAAGGTGAACTGGGGTTTGAACCACCAGACGTAGAACGGCGCGATCAGCGCGCTGACGATAGCGCCCAGCGACGAATAGCCGCTCAGAAGAATGGTCAGAAGCCAGGTCCCGGCCATGACGCCGGTTAAGTCCCAGCCGATGGGCGCAATGGCACCAAAGGCGGTCGCCACACCTTTACCGCCTTTAAAGCCGAAGAATACGGGCCAGATGTGGCCGACGCAGGCAGCAATAGCAATGAGCCCCAGCCAGAAAGGCGTGACGCCCAGCGCATACGCGCCCCAGACGGGTAGCATCCCTTTCAGAACATCAAAAATCAAAACCGCTACGGCTGCTCCCTTGCCGCCAATTCGTAGTACGTTGGTCGCCCCCGGATTCCCGGAACCATTTTCACGCGGGTCAGGTAACCCGGCAATGCGGCAGACCAGAATGGCGCTGGAGATTGAGCCGCAAAGATAGGCGAGGAGGATCATTCCAGGCGCGATTGCACTCATAACGCTGTTCCGTTTTGAAAAGGTATCTGTATTCTCAGCATCTGTGGATAATACGCATAATTCGCCGGAAGTGGTATCCGGTTTAGCCAAAAAGCAGGCAGGTCGTGATGGATATTGTATTTATAGAGCAACTTTCGGTAATCACCACAATTGGTGTTTACGACTGGGAACAGACCATAGAGCAGAAACTGGTGTTCGATATCGAAATGGGATGGGATAACCGCAAATCGGCAAAAAGCGATGACGTGAACGACTGTCTGAGCTATGCCGACATCAGTGAAACGGTCATCGCCCACGTTGAAGGGCAACGTTTTGCGCTGGTTGAACGGGTGGCGGAAGAAGTCGCAGAATTGCTGCTGAAAAAATTCAACTCACCGTGGGTGCGCATCAAGCTGAGCAAACCGGGCGCGGTGGCGCGCGCCGCCAATGTTGGCGTCATCATTGAGCGTGGCACAAATCTGAAAGGCAAGAATTAACGTCATAATTGCTAAACCATTTTAGGTTATACCGGTCTCAAGACTGTATCTTATCGGTTGTCCGTATGGGGCACCGTTTTTTTATATCTTTTTTAGGGGTTTATAGATGAGCGATATGCACTCGCTGCTGGTGGCGGCAATACTGGGTGTGGTCGAAGGATTGACGGAGTTTTTGCCGGTTTCCAGTACGGGCCATATGATTATCGTTGGCCATCTGCTGGGCTTTGAAGGGGATACCGCGAAAACGTTTGAAGTGGTGATCCAGCTGGGGTCTATTCTGGCGGTAGTCGTGATGTTCTGGCGTCGCCTGTTTGGCCTGATCGGCATCCATTTTGGTCGTCCGCCTCAGCACGAAGGGGCCGGTAAAGGTCGTCTGTCACTGATCCATATTCTGCTCGGGATGATCCCTGCAGTGGTGCTGGGCCTGGTTTTCCACGACGCCATCAAGTCTCTGTTTAACCCGATTAACGTGATGTACGCGCTGGTGGTGGGGGGCTTCCTGCTGATCGCCGCGGAAGTGCTGAAGCCAAAAACGCCGCGCGCGGAAGGTCTGGACGATATGACGTATCGTCAAGCGTTTATCATTGGCTGCTTCCAGTGTCTGGCGCTGTGGCCGGGCTTCTCGCGTTCAGGCGCTACCATCTCCGGTGGGATGCTGATGGGCGTAAGCCGTTACGCCGCGTCAGAGTTTTCGTTCCTGCTGGCGGTGCCGATGATGATGGGCGCCACCGTACTCGACGTCTATAAGAGCTATCACTTCCTGACGGCTGGCGACATTCCAATGTTCGCCGTCGGCTTTATCACTGCGTTTATCGTGGCGCTGATCGCCATCAAAACCTTCCTGCAGTTAATTAAGCGTATCTCGTTTATTCCGTTCGCGATCTATCGCTTTATCGTGGCGGCTGCGGTGTACGTGGTCTTCTTCTGACCGATGGCCCTCAGTCTTTCGGCTGAGGGCAATGCTTTTCCTTCCAGTCCGACACCGCCTGAATTCGCCGTTTCGTGAGTTCTTCGCGAATTTCTGGTCCTTTGAATCCTGCTTCGACAACGTCCTTCGTGGGCACCGCTTTCGCTACGTCCCAGGCTTTACGCAGTAAACGTCCCTGCGGGTAATCGCACGCTTCAAACCCGGTACGACCGCGCACGTCAGCTTCGCTGGTGAGCGCGATTTGCTCTACGCGCTGGGGTTTGCGCCAGGCGTCGATGTTATCGAAAAGCTTAACGATGGTGGCCGGTTTCAGGATCGGGAAAGTGTGGATCAGGTCGTGGAACTCGGCCACCAGTTTCGCCAGATCGCGGATCTCGTTCGGCACGCGCAGACGCTGACACAGCCCCTCGACCAGCTTCACCCCTGCCGGGCCGTGGCCGTGGTGGCGAGGCCAGAATTCTTTTGGCGTTAGGCCTTTGCCGAGATCGTGGCAAAGGGTGGAAAAGCGCACGTCCACGTCAGGGCTGAGCATGGCCGCCATGCTCAGGGTCATCAGCGTGTGTACGCCGGTATCAATTTCCGGGTGCCATTTTGCCGGGGCAGGTACCCCAAACAGCGCGTCTATTTCCGGGAACAGCACCTTCAGCGCGCCGCAGTCGCGCAGGACCTGGAAAAAGACCTGCGGGTTACGCGTGGTGAGCGCATTTTCCGTCTCTTTCCAGACGCGCTCTGGCGTCAGGTGTTCAAGCTCGCCCGCCTCGGTCATGGCTGTCATCAGTGCCATTGTCTCATGGGCAATACGGAAACTGAGATGGGCGTAACGCGCGGCAAAGCGCGCCACGCGCAGCACGCGGAGCGGATCTTCAGAAAACGCCGGGGAGACGTGACGTAAAAGACGGTTGCGCAGATCGTCCTGACCGCCATAGGCGTCAACGATCTGCCCGTGCTCGTCCTGCGCCAGCGCGTTGATGGTGAGATCGCGGCGCAGGAGATCTTGCTCCAGCGTCACGTCCGGCGCGGCATAGCAGGTGAAGCCCGTATAGCCCGAGCCCGATTTCCGCTCGGTACGCGCCAGGGCATACTCTTCACGGCTTTTCGGGTGCAGAAACACGGGAAAATCGCGGCCTACCTGCTGGTAGCCCGCGTCAAGCATCTCTTCAGGGGTGGCGCCAACCACCACCCAGTCTTTATCTTTGACCGGCAGACCTAACAACGCATCACGTACCGCACCACCGACCAGATAACTCTTCACGCCCAACTCTCCCGTTTTCTCTTTTCCAGAATGATACGTAAGTCTGGCAGAGAAGACGAATTAGTTCATCCAGCGGTCTTTACGCTTACGGCTTGGGATCAGATGCGGCAGCACCAGACCCAGTACCAGGCCCACGCCCAGCACGCCGCCGCCATACATAAACCACTGCATGATAATGGTGCGCTGTTTGTCGTCGAGCTGCAGATTGGCGGCATTCACCTTCTTCTGCGCGACAATCAGCTCGTTTTTCAGCTTCTGGTTCTCTTCTTTCAGACCGTTAATCACACCATCGCTTTGCGCCACTTTCTGCTGCATTTCAGCGGTGCGCTGGTTCCAGGTGCCGTCGATGTTGTTCAGCTTGTCGGTCAGGGTCTTCACCTGGTTTTCCAGATCCGGCACGCGCGTGCGCAGGCTTGGCACGGTGCTCAGCTCTTTCAGCGGGATCCAGGAAGTGCGACCGGTACTGTCGCGAACCTGACCATAGTTGGTGTCCGCGTTGGTCTGTAACAGGGTGACTTCCTCGCCGGCATTCACCGTGCCCACGAGGCGATAATTATCTCCGGGGCCACTGCGTACCCAGGTGTTCAGTTCGTCAGAAACGTAACGCTTCTCTTCAGCGTGCACTGCGGTTGCGGCGCTAAAAGCGAGTAAAGTAAGTCCAATCAGGCGTAATTTAAGCATCATTAGTCGTTATTTTCATAAATAGTGGAACGATAGTAGTGGCAACAGTGTCTCTACGCAAAGCATTCGTCAGCAATCAGAATCATCTGTGTCACGACTCTACAGATTTACGCCCGACAAATTGCTCATTGCATGGCAATTTGGCGCAAAATACTATGTACTGACAAACAAATGGCGAGGAAGTTCGCCCTCATTGACGCGTCTGTGACGCACGCAAAAGTACAAGGCTATGGCACAAGAAATCGAATTAAAGTTTATCGTCGAAAAAGACAGCGTTGACGCACTCCGCCAGCATCTGCATACGCTTTCCGGCGAACACCATGCACCGGTACAACTGCTTAATATCTATTACGAAACGCCAGACAACTGGCTTCGCCGCCACGATATGGGGCTGCGCATCCGCGGCGCGAGCGGGCGCTACGAGATGACGATGAAAATTGCCGGCCGCGTGGTCGGCGGTTTACACCAGCGCCCGGAATACAATATCGACATCAGCACGCCAGAACTTGAGCTGGACCGTTTCCCGGCGGAAGTCTGGCCGGAAGGCGAGCTGCCTTCCACGCTGGCGGAGCAGGTACAGCCGCTGTTCAGCACCGATTTCTGGCGCGAAAAATGGCTGGTGACCGAAGGCAAAAGCCGCATCGAAATCGCCCTCGATCTGGGGGAAGTAAAGGCGGGTGAGTTTCAGGAGCCGATTTGCGAACTGGAGCTTGAGCTGCTGGAAGGGGACGCGAATGACGTGCTGAAGCTGGCGCGCAGGCTGGTAAACCAGTCCGGATTACGTCAGGGAAGCCTGAGTAAAGCCGCGCGGGGTTACCATCTGGCCGCCGGAAATGCGCCGCGCGTGCTGAAAGAGACGACCATCCTGCACGTTGCGCCGAAAGCCAGCGTTGAGCAGGGTCTGGAAGCCGCGCTGGAGCTGGCGCTTTCTCAGTGGCAGTACCATGAAGAGCTGTGGGTGCGAAATGTGAAAAACGCGAAATCCCACGTGCTGGCGGCGATCGCCCTGGTGCGCCATACCCTGACGCTGTTCGGCGGTATTGTTCCTCGCAAAGCGAGCGCTCACTTACGTGACCTGCTGACGCAAACCGAAACGCTGATGCTCTCTGACGTATCGGCGCAAACGGCGATCTACAGCCCGCAAGCCGCGACGGCAAAACTGGCGCTGACCGAGTTCCTGGTGACGCGCGGCTGGCGCGCCTTCCTGGCTGCGAAAGCAGAGGCCAAAATCGCGGAAAACTTTAAGCGTTTCGCGGATATTCATCTTTCCCGTCATGCCGCTGAACTGAAGACTACGTTTGCTTACCCGCTGGGCGATCAGTATGGCGATCAGCTTCCCCGTCTGTCGCGCAACATCGACAGCATGGTGCTGCTGTCCGGTGCCTATGACGGCGTGAAGGCGCAGGCCTGGCTGGAGAACTGGCAGGGTCTGAAGCATGCCATTGAAACCCGCCAGCATATTGAGATTGAGCATTTCCGTAACGAGGCCATTTCGCAGGAGCCGTTCTGGCTGCACAGCGGAAAACGTTAACTCTGGCAAGGAACCCCTATAATGCCGCTTTCTTCAGCGTTACAGCAGCAGTGGCAGACCGTTTGCAAACGTCTGCCTGAGTCATTACCGGCGTCATCGTTAAGCGAGCAGGCGAAGAGCGTGCTCGCCTTCAGTGATTTTGTGCAGGAAAGTATCGCCGCCAACCCGAACTGGCTGGCAGAGCTTGAGAACGCGCCGCCGCAGGCGGACGAGTGGCGGCATTACGCCGGCTGGCTGCAAACCGCACTCGAAGACGTTGCGGATGAAGCCACGCTGATGCGCGTCCTGCGCCAGTTCCGCCGTCGGGTGATGGTGCGCATTGCCTGGGCGCAGTCGCTGGAGCTGGTGAGCGAAGAGAGCACGCTGCAGCAGCTGAGCGAGCTGGCGCAAACGCTGATTGTCGCCGCGCGCGACTGGCTCTACGCCGCCTGCTGTAAAGAGTGGGGCACGCCGTGCAGTGAGGAAGGGGTTCCTCAGCCGCTGTTGATTCTGGGGATGGGCAAGCTGGGCGGCTGCGAGCTGAACTTCTCCTCCGACATTGACCTGATTTTTGCCTGGCCTGAGAACGGCTCTACGCGCGGCGGCCGTCGCGAGCTGGACAACGCCCAGTTCTTTACCCGTCTCGGCCAGCGTCTGATTAAGGCGCTGGATCAGCCGACGCAGGACGGTTTTGTTTACCGCGTGGACATGCGCCTGCGCCCGTTTGGCGACAGCGGCCCGCTGGTGCTGAGCTTTGCCGCACTGGAAGATTATTACCAGGAGCAGGGGCGCGACTGGGAGCGCTATGCGATGGTTAAAGCGCGGATCATGGGCGACAGCGACGACGCTTACGCCAACGAGCTGCGCGCCATGCTGCGCCCGTTCGTGTTCCGTCGCTATATCGACTTCAGCGTGATCCAGTCCCTGCGTAATATGAAAGGGATGATCGCCCGTGAGGTGCGCCGTCGTGGTCTGAAGGACAACATCAAGCTCGGCGCGGGCGGCATTCGCGAAATCGAATTTATCGTTCAGGTCTTCCAGCTTATTCGTGGCGGCCGTGAGCCGTCCCTGCAGTCCCGCTCGCTGCTGCCGACGCTGAGCGCCATCGAGCAGCTGCACCTGCTGCCGGACGGCGATGCGCAAACCCTGCGCGAGGCCTATCTGTTCCTGCGCCGTCTGGAAAACCTGCTGCAAAGCATCAACGACGAACAGACCCAGACCCTGCCGGGCGATGACCTCAACCGGGCGCGTCTGGCCTGGGGCATGCGCGTGGACGACTGGTCAGCGTTAACCGAACGGCTGGACGCCCATATGGCGGGCGTGCGCCGCATCTTTAACGAGCTGATCGGTGATGACGAAAGTGAATCGCAGGACGATGCGCTTTCCGAGCACTGGCGCGAGCTTTGGCAGGATGCGCTTCAGGAAGATGACACGACCCCCGTGCTGGCGCACCTGAGTGACGACGCCCGGCATCGCGTGGTGGCGCTGATCGCGGATTTCCGTCTCGAACTAAATAAACGCGCCATCGGCCCGCGCGGTCGTCAGGTGCTGGATCACCTGATGCCGCACCTGCTGAGCGAGGTCTGCTCGCGGGCGGACGCGCCGGTGCCGCTGTCGCGCATGATGCCGCTGCTGAGCGGGATTATCACGCGTACCACCTATCTGGAGCTCCTGAGCGAGTTTCCGGGGGCACTCAAGCACCTGATTACGCTCTGCGCCGCGTCGCCGATGGTGGCCAACAAGCTGGCGCGTTACCCGCTGCTGCTGGATGAGCTGCTCGACCCGAACACGCTGTATCAGCCAACGGCGACAGATGCCTACCGGGACGAGTTGCGTCAGTATCTGCTGCGCGTGCCGGAAGAAGACGAAGAGCAACAGCTGGAGGCGCTGCGTCAGTTTAAGCAGGCGCAGATGCTGCGCGTGGCGGCGGCGGATATCGCCGGAACGCTGCCAGTGATGAAAGTGAGCGATCACTTAACCTGGCTGGCAGAGGCAATCATCGACGCGGTGGTGCATCAGGCGTGGGTGCAGATGGTGGCGCGCTACGGCCAGCCGAAACACCTGGCCGATCGTGAAGGACGAGGCTTTGCGGTCGTGGGGTACGGTAAGCTCGGCGGCTGGGAGCTGGGCTATAGCTCCGATCTGGATTTAATCTTCCTGCACGACTGCCCGGTTGACGTGATGACCGACGGCGAGCGTGAGATAGACGGGCGCCAGTTCTATCTGCGCCTGGCGCAGCGCATCATGCACCTGTTCAGTACCCGCACCTCGTCGGGCATTTTGTATGAAGTGGATGCGCGCCTGCGTCCGTCCGGCGCGGCGGGCATGCTGGTGACCTCAACGGACTCCTTCGCCGATTACCAGAAGAATGAAGCCTGGACGTGGGAGCATCAGGCGCTGGTGCGCGCTCGCGTGGTGTATGGCGATCCGCAGCTCAAAACGCAGTTTGACGTCATCCGCAGGGCGGTTATGACCACCGTACGTGATGGCAGCACGCTGCAAACGGAAGTGCGCGAAATGCGCGAGAAAATGCGCGCGCATCTCGGCAATAAACACCGCGATCGCTTTGATATTAAAGCCGACGAGGGCGGGATTACCGATATTGAATTTATCACCCAGTATCTGGTGCTGCTGCACGCCCATGACAAGCCGAAGCTGACGCGCTGGTCCGATAACGTGCGCATTCTGGAACTGCTGGCGCAAAACGACATCATGGACGAGCAGGAGGCGCAGGCCTTAACCCGCGCCTACACGACGCTTCGCGACGAGCTTCATCACCTGGCGCTGCAGGAGGAACCGGGGCACGTGGCGCTGGACAGTTTTGCTCATGAACGTGCTCAGGTAACGGCCAGCTGGCAGAAGTGGCTGGTGGAACCGTGCGTAACAAATCAAGTGTGATATTATCGCGCGCAAATTGTGAATCTTTCTGGAGTCAGGAATGAAAGTAACACTGCCAGAGTTTGAACGTGCTGGGGTAATGGTTGTTGGGGATGTGATGCTGGATCGCTACTGGTATGGGCCGACCAGCCGCATCTCTCCGGAAGCACCGGTACCGGTGGTTAAGGTCGACACCATAGAAGAGCGTCCCGGCGGCGCGGCAAACGTGGCGATGAACATTGCCTCTCTGGGCGCGCAGTCGCGTCTGGTTGGCCTGACCGGCATCGACGATGCGGCGCGCGCGCTGAGCAAGTCGCTGGCGGACGTGAACGTGAAGTGCGACTTCGTTTCTGTTCCGACCCACCCGACCATCACCAAGCTGCGCGTGCTGTCGCGCAACCAGCAGCTGATCCGCCTCGACTTTGAAGAAGGTTTCGAGGGCGTTGATCCCGAGCCGCTGCACGAGCGTATCAACCAGGCGCTGGGCAATATTGGCGCGCTGGTGCTGTCGGACTACGCCAAAGGCGCGCTGGCCAGTGTGAAGACGATGATTCAGCTGGCGCGTAAAGCCAACGTCCCGGTACTGATCGACCCGAAAGGGACCGATTTTGAGCGCTATCGCGGCGCAACCCTGCTGACGCCAAACCTCTCCGAGTTTGAAGCGGTGGCGGGCAAGTGCAAAACCGAGGAAGAGCTGGTTGAGCGCGGCATGAAGATCATTGCTGATTTCGAGCTGTCCGCGCTGCTGGTCACCCGCTCCGAGCAGGGGATGACGCTGCTGCAGCCGGGCAAAGCGCCGCTGCATATGCCAACCCAGGCGCAGGAAGTGTACGACGTGACCGGTGCCGGTGATACGGTGATCGGCGTGCTGGCGGCGACGCTGGCAGCAGGAAACTCGCTGGAAGAGGCGTGCTACTTCGCCAACGCTGCGGCGGGTGTGGTCGTCGGTAAACTCGGGACCTCAACCGTTTCGCCAATTGAGCTGGAAAACGCGGTGCGCGGTCGTGCGGATACCGGTTTTGGCGTCATGACCGAAGACGAGCTTAAGGTGGCCGTCGCCGCCGCGCGCAAGCGTGGTGAAAAAGTGGTGATGACCAACGGCGTATTTGACATCCTGCACGCGGGCCACGTTTCGTATCTGGCGAATGCGCGCAAGCTGGGCGATCGCCTGATTGTGGCGGTTAACAGCGACGCGTCGACGAAGCGCCTGAAGGGTGAAACGCGTCCGGTGAACCCGCTCGAACAGCGCATGATTGTGCTCGGCGCGCTGGAAGCGGTGGACTGGGTAGTGTCGTTTGAAGAAGACACGCCGCAGCGTCTGATTGCCGGCATTCTGCCGGATCTGCTGGTAAAAGGCGGGGATTACAAGCCGGAGCAAATCGCGGGTAGCGAAGAGGTCTGGGCCAACGGCGGCGAAGTGATGGTGCTCAACTTTGAGGACGGTTGCTCAACCACCAACATCATCAAGAAGATCCAGAAAGACAGTCAGTAAAAAACGGGCCTGTTGGCCCGTTTTTTTCTCCCTCTCCCTGTGGGAGAGGGCTGGGGTGAGGGCATCAGGCCGCACTTACTCCTGGTCGTCCATCGGTGGAATAGCCGGTGCCGGCTTCACTTCTTCCGGTGCATTACGGTTTTCCAGCTCGGTCAGACGCTGTTCCAGCAGCGCCAGCTTCTCGCGGGTGCGCAGCAGAACCTGGGTCTGCACGTCAAACTCTTCGCGGCTGACTAAATCAAGGCGAACCAACTGCGCCTGCAGCGTCTGGCGGATTTTTTTTTCTACGTCATCACCAAATTCACGAATGCCTTTTGGCATAGATTCATGAACCTGACGCGCGATCTGCTCAATTTTTTTCGGGTCAATCATTGTCGTTTCCCTTGATGGAAAGGTGTTAGTGTCCATTGTAGCGCGTCATGCCCGGGGTAAACAAAATTGTTTGATGCTTATGCATTGCCCAGGATAATCAATAGCGTTATAGTTATCTCGCTTATTCTCAGGGCGGGGCGAAATTCCCCACCGGCGGTAAATCAGCGTGACGCTGAAAGCCCGCGAGCGCTTTGGGTGAAAACTCAAAGGTCAGCAGATCCGGTGTAATTCCGGGGCCGACGGTTAGAGTCCGGATGGGAGAGAGTAACGATCCAGTCGGGCATGGGCCCGCTCACGTTATCTTTTTGCCGCTTATACGGCGCTCCTAAGACTGCCCTGATTCTGGTAACCATAATGTTAATGAGGTTTTTTTACCATGAATCAGACGCTACTTTCCTCTTTTGGCACTTCAACTCAACGTGTTGAACATGCACTGGATGCACTGCGCGAAGGCCGCGGTGTGATGGTGCTTGACGATGAAAACCGTGAAAACGAAGGCGACATGATTTTCGCCGCCGAAAACATGACCGTTGAACAGATGGCGCTGACCATCCGTCACGGCAGCGGCATCGTATGCCTGTGTATTAATGAAGATCGTCGTAAGCAGCTCGACCTGCCGATGATGGTCGAAAACAACACCAGCGCCTTCGGTACCGGTTTTACCGTGACCATTGAAGCGGCGCACGGCGTGACCACCGGTGTGTCTGCGGCTGACCGTCTGACCACCGTTCGTGCAGCGATTGCAGACGGTGCGAAGCCATCCGATCTGCATCGTCCAGGCCACGTCTTCCCTCTGCGTGCGCAGGCGGGCGGCGTGCTGACCCGCGGCGGTCACACCGAAGCGACCATCGACCTGGTGACGCTGGCAGGCTTCAAACCTGCAGGCGTGCTGTGTGAACTGACCAACGATGACGGCACCATGGCGCGTGCGCCGGAGTGCATCACCTTTGCTCGTCTGCACAATATGCCGGTCGTGACGATTGAAGATCTGGTTGAGTATCGCCAGGCGCACGAGCGCAAAGCCAGCTGAAATGGCTGATGTGAAAAAGCCGGGGAAACCCGGCTTTTTTGTTTTTAGTGATAGTTAATTTTGAACAGCACCACCGTTTCGAACGGGCCGGACTGGATTGCTTTTCCTTCGACCGGCGACAGCTCTGCGGTGTAATCCTGCTGATACTGCAGCGTGCTGCCCGTAAAATCCGCGTATTCGTCGTAGTGGTTAAAGGCGTAGGGCTCGGTCCCGTTAAGGATCCTCAGCTTCAGGCCATTGCCTATTAGCAGCGCGGTATCGTTGGCGGTAAGCGATTCACTCGTATAAAACGACGAGTCCATTTTGAACCCATCTGAACACTGAGCATCCTGCACCTTCGTTGTCTTCACCGAAAAGGTCCTTTTACGCGTCTGTTGATTCACAATATCGCGCGCGCTAAAGGTTCCGAAATCAATCTCCTGGTTCTCAGGGTAAATACTGAACGTCGCCCCGCAGTCCAGCACGGTAATGTTCTGCAGACCGTTAATGTGATATTTGAGGTTTTTCGCGTCCGCCATCTGGTTCACGCCGCCTTTACCGTCAAACTGGACAACGATGTAATCGCCCAGCGAGCTGACGTAGCCATGGGGCGGCATGGCTTTGATTTTTACGTAAAGGCGCAGACGAGCGATAAAGGTGCGTGAGGTGTGGATATCATCCGGATTACCGGAGCAGATGAGATTTTCCCAACCCATCTGACGGATTTGGTCAGGGGTATAAATCAGAATACTGTGGTTATCCAGACATTGCCGAGTGTCAACGCCGTTAGGCTGGCCGGTTGCATCGTAATCCATCCCTTCATAGGTCACGCCAAGCTCATAGTAAGGGTCCGAAGCCGCAGGGTAAGGGTTTACCCATGCGAAGATATCTTCTTTTTCAAAACCGCTGACAACGTTGTGATCGCAGGTGACCGGGATTTTGATGTCATCCGACTCCCAAATTTTTTCACCCACCTGCGCATTACTGGGGATAGCAAACGGCGAAATGGTTTTGGTCTCCTCAACGGGGCCTCCGGAGCCACCCAGATAGCAGTCGAGCGCCAGCGCCGCTTTCATAGGCAGCGCTGATACCAGTAAAATAAACAGTAAGTTAGCGAGTTTTCGCATCTTTTTCGATCTTCCGTTCGGTGAGCTTGCAGTGCGCTGTTGCTGCGCACTGCACGTCGACTTTTTTCAGCGCACCGTAATCGTCGATGTAACCGATGCTGTAGTAGTTGCCGTGATAGTCACCTGTAGACGTGGTTGCCGTTGCGAAAGGCGCAATCATCAGGCTGTCAAAGCCCGGCAGCATGGTCTTCGCATTCTTGCTGAGCCACGCGAGGGTGATGTAATACGGCGTGGGGTTATGCACGGTCAGTCCTTTGGCATTGGCTGAAATTTCCATACGCATTTCCGCCAGCTCACCGGGCTTTTTGGTAATCGCTTTAGGACGCCAGAACAGTTTTATCCTGCTCTGCATCGCGACCTGCATGACGCTGCGTTCCTCGCTGGCGCTGCTGCTTTTCGGCGGCACTTCGCGCAGGTTGAAATAGAACAGGGATTCTCTGTCTTTCGGCAGCTGGCTGGTGGCCGCTTGCTTAACGATCCTGACCTGCGATGCGGATCCCGCTTCAAGGCGTTGAATAGGGGGGAGGGCCATGAAATGCGTGTCTTCTTTGCGGCCCTTTTCATCTTCAATCCAGGAGAGCGCCAGATAAGGCAACGCCTTGCTCTGGTTTTCAACCTTCAGGCTGCTGGCTTTGTCGCTTTCCGGGAAGACAATGCGCGTACGGTCGAGGTTTACGGCCGCGTGGGTGGTGAATGCTGTGCCGACCAGCATCAGGCACAGGCTTTTGAGTGAGGTTAATTTCATCATGGTTTCTTACTGACATGGCAGTATCAACTGCATACTGTTTTCAAGGTGTGAAGGTAACGCGAAGCGACACTGCTGATTGTCTCCCCACGTCACGCGGAACTGCTGCTCTGGCTCGACGGCACCGAGCCAGACGTGGCCGTCATCGGCGACCATGGCAATCTGCTTACCGTTTTCCAGCAGGCGAACAACCGCGCCCAGCGGCGGCGTACCGGAAGCGGTACGTAAGATGCCTGCAATATCGTTGCCTGCACGCGTGGCAATCTGCCGGTATCCAATCGCGCCTTCCGTCCAGGTTGAGGTAACCACGCGGGTGTCCACGTCCACGCCATCGGGCAGGTTGTTCATATTGACCTGCACGCTGGAGGGCGAATAGCTGGAGATGGACGGTAAAACGCCAATGCCAAACCGGTTGGTTTCATCCCGCGACATGTTTAGCGGAATGTTGCCTACGCCGTCGGTGCTGACCATCACGCGCGGTTCATTACCGTAGCTGCGGCGGTGCAGTGCGGCACCTTTGGCCGTCGAGGTGAACGAACCGTTCCAGCTGGCGCTCAGGGAATTGTATTCATTAGCCTTATAGCTACCGGAGAGATTCAGATCGCCATAAGGGGAATAATGCTGATAGTTGCCGCTCACCTGCGCGCCTGCGTCTGACTTCTCGCTCTCGGTGCCTGCGGAAACGCCCCAGGTATTATTGCGGTCTGATGTGTCATACCACGACACGTTCTGGCTCAGGCTGTCGCTGTTGCGCAGGTCGTAATTCAGACGATGATCGGGATCGAGCGGTACGCTCAGTGAGAGATAGAACTGCGTATCGTCTTCTTCATCTTCATAATGCGTTTTACTCCACGACAGGGTGACACCCAGGTTTTTCCAGCGGCCCAGATCAAAGTTGTAGCCTGCGGTCACGCTGCCCGTTGTGGAGGGCGAGTCGTTCCACCAGGTCTGGCGCAGCATGTTCACATAGAGGTTGAGCGATAACGCAGAAATGTACTGGCTTGCGGTCACGCTGAGCGTCTGTTTTTCGGACTGCCGATCGTTATTGTCATAATCCAGGAAACGAGCGTAGCTCAGGAACTGTGGGTCGGAGTAGCGATAGCTGGCGAGCGTCAACTGGCTGCCTGTGGTATCGAAACGCTTGCTGTAGTTAAAGCGGTAGCTGTAGCCCGTCTGGCTATTCTGATTAGGCAACTGGCTGGTCGCCTGCGTGACGTCGAAAGAGAGGGCGCCCAGGTACTCCATGTTTTGGCCGATCCCGGCGGCGACGGACCGATAATGATCGCCATCGGCGAGCGTACCGCCATAGAGGGAGGTTTGTGACAGCATCCCCCAGGAGAATTCCCCGCTCAGAAACGCGTTATCTTCAACGTCATGCGAGGCGTCCTTGCGCGCTTTCCCGGTCGCCAGCTTGTAACGAACCTGACCTTTGCGGGTTAAAAACGGCACCGATTCTGCCGAGACCTGGAAGGTGCTAACGCGCCCATCTTCTTCCGTCACCTTAACGTCCAGCGTACCCTGGACAGACTGGTTAAGATCCTGAATCACAAAGGGACCAGGCGGGACTTTGCTCTGGTAAATCACGCGATCGGCAAGGCTGACGGTAACCGTGGCGTTGGTTTGCGCGATGCCGGTAATTTGCGGCGCGTAACCGCGTAGCGACCACGGCAGCATACGCTCATCGCTAATCAGGGATGCACCGGTATAGGTGAAAGCATCAAAAATGGCAGACTGGAAATCCGTTTCGCCCAGCGTAAGTTTGGCGCCGAGCGAGGGGAGAGGACGGAACATATAAACGCGTGAAAAGCGTCCATCATGTTCAGAACCGGCATCGGTATGCGTTTGCGTGTACTGATAATCGCTGCGCAACCGCCACGCGCCCATATTAGCACCCGCGGTGCCGTAGGTGTTGGCGTTGTCCGTGCCTGAGCCGTTATTAGGCTGGTAATGACTGGCGAACAGGTTGTAATCCAGCAATACGCCAGGCACGCCGTTGTCCCAGGTGGATGGCGGCATCCAGTCTGCGGCACGGTACTGCAGCCATGCCTGCGGGACGGTCACCTTGAGCGTCTGGCTGGCCTGGTCAAAGGTAAACTTAATATCGGGTCTGGATGAAAAATCAATGCATCCCTCTTTTTCTGGCAGGGCGCTGCGAATGGAGTCCTGCAGAGCAAAGGTATCGGCCAGTTCAGGTGGAATACAGACCTGTACCTGATCATTCATTTCTCGCCAGCGAAGCTGCCAGCCGTTTGCCAGCGGAATATCATTAATAGAAACCGTAACAAAATAGCTACCTGGAATTACGGCGATTTGATCTTTGAAAAGAGATAAGTCAACGCTACCGCGCTGATCTTTATCAATAGCATTAATGTTAAATTCAGTCGCGGAGGCAATTTGCGTCATTAACAGGGACGTAATAATGATTATCCATTGTAATTTGTATGTCATCGTCCTGTTACTCAAAGAATATAGAATGCCGGCTGCATTACATGCCAGCCGGTTTATACCGTGACGCGAAGTTATTATTTATACGCAAGAACGTAGTTAGCGGTGGCTTCAACCTGACCCGCCGTAGCGGTTTTGCCTGACAGTACTTCCATTAACGCTTTGAAGTGCAGCGTTTGCGTGGTGGAACCAGCCAGCAGATCAACTTCGTTAGCCGCACCCAGCGTAATGTTGGCTTCGGCGTTATCCAGAAGACGAACACCCACGTTCTGTGCGCCACTTGCGTAGGTGTTGGTCATCAGGCTGGTATCCGTCGCGTCTGTTGCTGAGCTGGTGAAGGTGACATCGACTTTGGTAATTGGCGTGTCCGTTTCATCCGCCGGATCGTCAAGCTGGCAGTTTTCCAGGTTGATATCAACCGGAACAGCGGTAGACTTTTTGTTGGCGTTGATGACGGCAGTGGTCACTTCACCGAGATCGACTTCTTTATCAACGCTGTCTGGTGCAATACTGCAAGGCGCATCAATAACAACGCCTTTGAATTTGATTTTGCCCGAACCCTGGTCGTCAGCAAAGGCAGAACCCGATACAATCGCAGCCATAGCAACGGCTAACAGAACTTTTTTACCCATATACATGAAAATATCCTTTTTCAAATGAATTCATAAACTGAATATTAAATTTCAGAATGCTCGTAAAGTATACGGTCTAAAGAGGAGGGGGTGCGATTAAATTGGCTAAAACTCATTTTAAGGGAATATTAAATTATAAGCCCGGATTATTCTAAGCAGCGCATATGATTACTGTTTTATTCTGAGATAGTCTAAATAATTAAACAGAATAAAAATAGTGTAGATTGTCTTCGACAAAATAAAGAAATAATGCCTCCGCGTTTAACGGAGGCAAAATGCTCAACCGATACCTGCTGTTTGCAGCAACACCAGGCTCAGGCCCATCACCGACATTCCGCACAGCACGCCATAGCTGGGGTTGTTATTCGGGTCGATCTCTTTCGCCAGCGGCATGAGTTCATCGACGGAGAGCGCAACCATGATCCCGGCTACCGCGGCCATAATGGCAGCCATCACAACAGGGGAGACCAGACTTCCGAGGATCAACCAGGCCAGCACGCCTCCAAGGATTTCAGCCATCCCGGAAATACCCGCCCAGAACACCGCGGTGCGTTTTGAGCCCGTGGCGGCATACACCGGTCCGGCGACGGCCAGTCCTTCAGGAATATTGTGTAAGGCGACCGCCAGGGCGATGCCAAAGCCCATCTCAAGATTGCTGCTGGCCGTCACGTAGGTCGCAACCCCCTCCGGGAAGTTATGCAGGCTGATGCCAAGCGTTAACAGCACGGCGGTGCGCTTGATATTACGCGGCATGGGCGTCACGTTTTGCTGCATTAAATCCTGCGGATGCGCGTGCGGTAGCATCCGATCGAGGGCAAAGTATCCCAGCAGGCCAAAGACAAACATGCCGTAACCCAGAAGCGGAGACATGCCTTCTGTGCCCAGTGCGGCAGGCAGCATCTCCATCAGCGAGATGAGCAGCATGATCCCGGCGGCAAAACCCAGTGAGAAGGCCAGTACGCGGTTAGAGGGCTTTTGGCCGAGCACGCCGAGGATCGCACCGATAAAGGTCGCGGCGCCCGCCAGTATGGTCAGGATCAAGGGGACTGACATGCATTGCTCCTTATGATAATGATTCTCATTAATATAAATGATTCATTTCTGGCAAAGCGAGGGGGGAACCCCGGCTTTACACATTCCTTACATTCAAATTTCCTGATGATGATCTTCACGCTTATCTGCGTTCATCTTTGCCGGATTGCGCGTAATGTAGCACCATTAAATTGACACCTTCTGTAAGGATATCACCATGACTTCTTCCCGTATGCCAGCCCTGTTTTTAGGCCACGGTAGCCCAATGAACGTTCTGGAAGACAACGTCTATACCCGAGCCTGGCGTCATCTGGGCGAGACGCTGCCGCGTCCGAAAGCGATCGTGGTGGTGTCTGCGCACTGGTTTACCCGAGGGACGGGCGTGACCGCCATGGAAGCGCCAAAAACCATTCATGATTTTGGCGGCTTCCCGCAGGCGCTTTACGACACGCATTATCCAGCCCCCGGTTCGCCTGAGCTGGCTCAAAAGCTGGTTGATTTGCTGGCACCTGTCCCCGTCACGCTGGATAAAGAAGCCTGGGGCTTTGACCATGGCTCATGGGGCGTGCTGATCAAAATGTATCCTGATGCGGATATCCCGATGGTGCAGTTGAGCATCGACAGCACTAAACCAGCCGCCAGGCATCTGGAGATGGGCCGCAAGCTGGCAACCCTGCGTGATGAAGGCATCATGCTGGTGGCAAGCGGTAACGTGGTGCATAACCTGCGCACGGCACGCTGGCACGGTGAGAACACGCCGTACCCGTGGGCGACCTCGTTTAACGACTACGTCAAAGCGAACCTGACGTGGCAAGGTCCGGCTGAGGAGCATCCGTTAGTGAACTATCTGGATCACGAAGGCGGTTCGCTCTCTAACCCGACGGCGGAACACTTCCTGCCGCTGCTTTATGTATTAGGCGCATGGGACGGTCAGGAACCAATTACCATTCCGGTTGATGGTATTGAGATGGGCAGTTTGAGTATGCTGTCGGTGCAGGTGGGATAATAAAAGCAAAACGGCAACCTCAGGTTGCCGTTTTTAGTGTTTGCACCCTCTCCCTGTGGGAGAGGGCTGGGGTGAGGGCATCAGGCCGCAGTCTTACTCCACAAAAATATGCGGATAGAACCGTGACAGATCCTGCGTGATCAGGGCGCGATCTTCGCGAATGCCAATCCCGGCCGGTTGATCGTTGATGAGCCAGCTGCCAATCAGCGTATAGCTGTCGCCAAACTTCGGCAGCTGGTAGAACTCCTGGACGATCATCCCCTCTTCGCCGTACGGCCCTTCAACCGCTTCCAGCGTCTTACCGTTTTCGATAATCGACACGTTTGCGCCTTCGCGGGAGAAAATCGGCTTCACGACGTACTTATCCAGCTGCGGATGGTCATCTTCCGCAAAGTACGCCGCCAGCAGGTTCGGATGGTTCGGGAACATCTCCCACAGCATCGGCAGCAGGGCTTTGTTAGAGATAATGCTCTTCCATGCCGGCTCCAGCCAGCGCACGCCAGCATCTTCCAGCTTGGTGGAGAACATCTCGCGCAGCATATATTCCCATGGGTAGAGCTTGAACAGGTTGCTGATCACCTGGTCCTGCATATCCGTAAACTGACCTTTTTCACCCAGGCCGATATCCTCGATATAGAGGAACTCGGTCGCCACTTCCGCTTCGGCGGCGCAATCCTGCAGATACTGAACCGTGCCACGGTCTTCTTCCGTGTCGCGGCAGCAGGCGAGATGCAGCAGGTTGAAGCCATGCTGTTCGCGCAGCTCGGCAAAACGCTCAATCAGCTTTTCCTGCAGGCTGTTAAACTGGTCGCTGCCCTCCGGCAGGTTTCCGGCATTGGCCTGGTCTTCCAGCCAGATCCACTGGAAGAACGCCGCTTCGTACAGAGAGGTTGGCGTATCGGCGTTGTTTTCCAGAAGCTTCGGTTCACCTTTGCCATCCCACGCCAGATCCAGACGAGAGTAAAGCGAAGGTTGATTCGTTTTCCACGAGTGGCGCACAAAGCCCCAGGTGTGCTTCGGAATGCGGAACTTTGCCATCAGCTCGTCGCTGTCGATGACCTTTTCCACGACCTTCAGGCACATCTGGTGCAGCTCGGCGGTCACCTCTTCCAGTTTTTCCACCTGGGCCAGCGTGAGCTTGTAATAGGCGTCTTCACACCAGTACGGCTCGCCGTACATGGTGTGGAAGTTAAAACCGTACTCGGTGGCTTTTTCACGCCAGTCCGGGCGCTCGGTGATACTGACTCGTTCCATGATCAGCCGCCCATTGAGCGAGTAGAGGAGGTACCTGTCGCACTGCGCTGCATGCTGGTCTGCTTCGCCACAGATTCACCAAACCCGCCGCGGGTGATGGTGCTGGTCGTCGCGGGCTTCGGCGCCATCGCCGTTTTCGGTACCGTCACAGTGCGGCCAGGGGTCGCTGCGCCGTAGCCTTTGCCGCTGGCATCGGTATATTGACCGTAAGCCGGGCTGGCCGGGTTTTTCGAGCTAAACAGCGGCTGCTGCTGGTAGCCTGCACCGCCGCCCATCAGACGACCCATCATGTAGCCTGCCATCAGCGGCATCCAGAAGCTGCCGCTGGACTGAGCCTGCGCCTGATTTTCAGGGGCGGTGCCTGCCTGCGCCGGTGCCTGCTGGCACTGACCTTCACCAAACTCCGCCACGCAGTCTTCGCGTGAGGCATATTTCGGTGCGGTACGTTCCGCTTCTTTCAGCGCGCTCGTATAAGCGGTTTTACATTCGGCGGCTTTGCCGGTTGCGGCGGAGCAGTCGTCTGCGTTTTGATACAGCGAAACCGTTTCGTCATTTTTCTCACAGCCTGCCAGCATAAAGACAGCCGTGACCGCCAGCGCAACAGGGGTGAGGTGACGCGCGTTCCAGCTTTTGCGGAACGAAGCGTGATTTATAGATTTTGTCCGTTTCATCTTTGTCTTCCAGGACCCAGTGGTAATAACGCTCAGGATAGAGGATGAGTGGTTGAAAATGAAGCGAAGAGGGGCGGAATCAGGGGGATCTTTACGTTGGCTTACGTTCGGGTGTGATTTTGCGCCGGGTGGCGCTGCGCTTACCCGGCCTACGATTAAGTAGGCCCGATAAGCGAAGCGCCATCAGGCAATGCTTAGTTACGGAACGGATTATTGCCTTTGCTGGCAGGCGCGGTGGTACGCGCGGCGGCAGGCTGTGCAGCAGGGGTATTGCCGTTAGCGTTGAAGTTATCAACCGCGGCAACCTGCTCCGGGTTCTCCGGCGCAACGCTGTCAGGAGAGGTGGAGACCGGCTTGCCCAGCGCGCTGTTCAGCATCTGCAGATCCTGCTCGTTCAGCGTACCCAGAGCCTGCTTAATGTTCAGCTGGTTAATCAGGTACTGGTAACGTGCGCTGGAGAGCTGCTGCTTCGCGTTGTACAGCGTGGTGGTCGCATCGAGCACGTCAACGATAGTACGTGTACCGACCGAGTAGCCCGCTTCCATCGCGTCCAGAGAGCTCTGGGCAGACACAACGGCCTGTTTATAGGCGTTGATGCTGCTGATCGAGGCGTTCACGTTGTTGAAGGAGGAACGCACGGTCTGCACCACGTTGCGGTGGGCGCTTTCCAGCTGCTCGCTCGCGCCAACAAAGTTGTACTGCGCTTGTTTCACCTGAGAGTTGACCTGACCGCCCTGGTACAGCGGCAGGGAGAAGCTCAGACCCACTTTGTTCTGGCCCATATTGCTGTCGTCGTACTGGGACGTATTGGTTTTAGAGCCGCTATAGGTCGTATCAGAGACACCGGTAGACGCGCTCAGGCTCAGAGTTGGCAGATGGCCATCCTGCGCCTGACGAATTTGCTCGCGGGCCAGGTCCTGGCTCAGACGCGCCTGCAGTAAACTCAGGTTGCGGTTTTCCGCCTCTTTCAGCAGGGCGTTAACGGCCTGCGGTTTATCCGTTTTAAAGCTGTCCACGTTCAGCGACGCCAGCTCAGGATAGTAATTCCCGGTGACCTGACGCAGGGATTCCAGCGCGTTATCGAGGTTGTTACGCGCGGTCACTTCGTTGGCCAGCACGGTGTCGTACTGTGAACGGGCGTTCTGCACGTCGGTGATCGCGACCAGGCCCACGTTGAAGCGCTGTGTGGTTTGATCTAACTGGCGGTAAATCGCCTGTTTCTGCGCTTCGGTGTAGGAGAGCGCGTCAATCGCGCTCAGCACGTTGAAGTACGCCGTGGCAGTGTTCAGGATCAGCGTCTGCTGGTCGGTCTGATAGGTCACATCCTGGATACCCGCGCTCTTTTCCTGCAGAGTCAGGGCGCGCCATTTGGACATATCAAACAGCGTCTGTGTCAATTGCAGTGAGGCGCTGGTAGCATTGGAGTTAACGCCGTTAGCGTCGCGGAAACCGTTGCTGTAGGTATAATCTGCACCTAACCCTAACTGTGGCAGCAAGGGGCTACGCGCTTCGTTAATCTTTTCAAACGCAGCATCACGATCGGCCGCTGATTTACGTAAATCAGGGTTGCCCAGACGTGCCTGCTGGTAGACCTGTAACAGGTTTTCCGCCTGGCTCATTGCACTGAAGCCCGTCAGGCTCAGGCCGATAAGGATGGGGAGCAATTTCTTCATTTGCATTCCTTGTTGTGAAGCAGTATTAGCGCTGATCTAATTAAAAAATAATTGCCGATTCTAACAGAATCTTCCATACCAAAAGGTTGGCGTTACGTGCCATCTGGCGGTAATTTGCACCAATCTACCATATAGCCTTGCAAACGGCAGCCAAACAGCCTTGAAATTCACAATTTCATCACCATTGCTACCAGGACTCGACTCATGCAGAAACCAGAAAAGTTGCCCGTGACATTCGCCAAAAACGATGTAGAAATTATTGCACGAGAAACGCTTTATAGCGGTTTTTTTTCAATGGATCTTTACCGTTTCAGGCATCGTCTGTTTAACGGGGAAATGAGCGGTGAAATCAGACGCGAAATTTTTGAACGCGGGCATGCGGCAGTCTTGCTACCCTTTGACCCAGTGCGTGACGAAGTTGTGCTGGTGGAGCAGATCCGCATCGCCGCTTATGACGTCAGCGAGAGCCCGTGGCTGTTGGAAATGGTGGCCGGGATGATCGAAGAAGGTGAGTCGGTTGAAGACGTCGCCCGGCGCGAGGCGCTGGAGGAGGCGGGGCTGGTGGTGGGCCGCACCAAACCGGTGCTGAGCTATCTGGCAAGCCCGGGGGGCACCAGCGAGCGCTTGTCCATTATGGTGGGCGAAGTGGACGCCACGACGGCGGAAGGGATCCACGGTCTGGCAGATGAAAACGAAGATATTCGGGTTCATGTGGTGAGCCGGGAACAGGCTTATCAGTGGGTAGAAGAGGGGAAAATCGACAACGCAGCGTCTGTCATCGCCCTGCAATGGCTACAGCTGCATTATCAGACATTACGAAACGAGTGGAAAAAATGAAGCGCTATACGCCTGACTTCCCAGAAATGATGCGCCTGTGCGAAACCAATTTCGCACAGTTGCGCCGCCTGCTGCCGCGTAACGACGCACCCGGCGAAACGGTAAGCTATCAGGTGAGCAACGCGCAGTATCGGTTAACGATAACGGAATCAACGCGCTACACTACGCTGGTGGAGATTGAGCAAACGGCCCCGAGCATTAGCTACTGGAGCCTGCCGTCGATGACGGTGCGCCTCTATCACGACGCGATGGTCGCTGAAGTGTGTTCAAGCCAGCAGATCTTTCGCTTCAAAGCGCGTTATGATTACCCGAATAAAAAGTTGCATCAACGCGACGAAAAGCATCAAATTAACCAGTTTTTAGCCGACTGGCTAAGATATTGTTTAGCACATGGAGCAATGGCGATTCCGGTTTGTTAGCGTCATAAACCTACCTAAGGACACCATTTGGAAAGCCTGTTGAACCTGACTGTTGCTGGTGGGGCGCCAGTCAGGATATTACAAATCACCGATACCCACCTTTTTGCCGAAAAGCATGAGACGCTACTGGGGGTCAACACCTGGGAGAGTTATCAGGCGGTGCTTAGCGCCATTCACGCTGAAAACCGTGCATGCGATCTGATTGTCGCAACGGGCGATCTGGCGCAGGATCAGTCCTCCGCGGCCTACCAGCATTTTGCTGAAGGCATCGCGAGCTTTAGCGTGCCTTGCGTCTGGCTGCCGGGAAACCATGACTTTCAGCCTGCCATGTTCAGTTCTCTTCAGGATGCGGGGATTTCTCCGGCGAAATGTGTTTTTGCGGGTGAACAGTGGCAGATCCTGCTGCTGGACAGCCAGGTATTTGGCGTCCCGCACGGTGAGTTAAGCGAATTTCAGCTCGACTGGCTTGAGACCAAACTGGCTGCTGAACCTGAACGCCACACGCTGCTGTTGCTTCATCATCACCCTCTGCCGGCGGGCTGCAGCTGGCTCGATCAGCACAGCCTGCGCAACTCCGCGGCGCTGGACCGCGTGCTGGCGAAGTTCCCCCGGGTGAAAAATCTGCTATGTGGGCATATTCACCAGGAACAGGATCTCGACTGGAACGGACGCCGCATGCTGGCGACGCCGTCGACCTGCGTTCAGTTTAAGCCGCACTGCGCCAACTTTACGCTGGATACCATTGCGCCAGGCTGGCGCTGGCTGGAACTGCATGCCGACGGCACGCTGACCACGGAAGTCTGCCGTTTGACCGGTGCAAAATTCCGCCCGGATACCGCTTCAGAAGGCTATTGATGTCTACGCTCCTTTATCTGCACGGATTCAACAGCTCGCCGCGCTCCGCAAAAGCGACACAGTTTCGTCAGTGGCTGAGCGAGCATCACCCCGACGTTGAGATGATTATCCCGCAGCTGCCGCCTTACCCGGCAGAGGCCGCGGAGATGCTGGAATCTATCGTGCTTGCGCACGGCGGCGAAACCTTCGGCGTCGTTGGTTCATCCCTGGGCGGGTACTACGCCACCTGGCTTTCACAATGCTTCATGCTGCCCGCCGTTGTGGTTAATCCGGCGGTTCGGCCATTTGAGCTGCTGAGGGACTTTCTTGGCGAAAACGAGAACCCCTACACCGGCCAGCAATATGTGCTAGAGTCACGCCATATTTACGATCTCAAAGTTATGCAGGTCGACCCGCTTGAGGCGCCGGATCTCATCTGGCTGCTGCAACAGACGGGTGATGAAGTGCTGGATTACCGCCAGGCAGTGGCGTATTACGCCTCCTGCCGCCAGACTATAGAAGAGGGCGGAAACCATGCTTTCACGGGCTTTGAGAATCATTTCACCCAGATTGTCGATTTTCTTGGACTGCACAGCCACTGACAATCAATGCGAATTGCTAGTTTAAATCATGACGCAAACCTATAACGCTGATGCCATTGAGGTCCTCACCGGGCTTGAGCCGGTTCGCCGCCGCCCGGGGATGTACACCGATACGACGCGCCCAAACCATCTGGGCCAGGAAGTTATTGATAACAGTGTGGACGAAGCGCTGGCGGGCCATGCCAAACGCGTTGACGTTATCCTGCACGCCGATCAGTCGCTGGAAGTCATCGACGACGGGCGCGGCATGCCGGTGGATATCCACCCGGAAGAGGGCGTGCCTGCCGTTGAGCTGATCCTCTGTCGTCTGCACGCGGGCGGTAAGTTCTCCAACAAGAACTACCAGTTCTCCGGTGGTCTGCACGGTGTGGGTATTTCCGTCGTGAACGCCCTGTCCAAACGCGTGGAAGTGAACGTCCGTCGCGACGGCCAGGTCTATAACATCGCGTTTGAAAACGGCGATAAGGTGCAGGATCTGCAGGTTGTCGGCACGTGCGGCAAACGCAACACCGGCACCAGCGTCCACTTCTGGCCTGACGAAAGCTTCTTCGACAGCCCACGCTTTTCTGTTTCTCGCCTGACGCACCTGCTGAAAGCCAAAGCGGTGCTGTGTCCGGGCGTGGAAATCACCTTTACCGATCACGTTAACAATACCGCACAAACCTGGTGCTACGCCGACGGTCTGAACGACTACCTGTGCGAAGCGGTAAACGGCCTGCCAACGCTGCCGGAAAAACCGTTTGTCGGTAACTTTAGCGGCGATACCGAAGCCGTGGACTGGGCGCTGCTGTGGCTGCCGGAAGGCGGCGAGCTGCTGACCGAAAGCTACGTTAACCTGATCCCGACCATGCTCGGCGGTACCCACGTCAACGGCCTGCGTCAGGGGCTGCTGGACGCGATGCGCGAGTTCTGCGAATACCGTAACATCCTGCCGCGCGGCGTGAAGCTGTCGGCGGAAGATATCTGGGATCGCTGCGCCTACGTGCTCTCCGTGAAGATGCAGGATCCGCAGTTTGCCGGTCAGACCAAAGAGCGTCTGTCGTCACGTCAGTGCGCGGCGTTCGTCTCCGGCGTGGTGAAAGATGCCTTTACCCTGTGGCTGAACCAGAACGTTCAGGCGGCAGAGATGCTGGCTGAAATGGCCATCTCCAGCGCCCAGCGTCGTCTGCGCGCCGCGAAGAAAGTGGTACGTAAAAAACTGACCAGCGGCCCTGCGCTGCCGGGCAAGCTGGCAGACTGTACCGCGCAGGATCTCAACCGTACCGAGCTGTTCCTCGTGGAAGGGGACTCGGCGGGTGGATCGGCCAAGCAGGCGCGCGATCGTGAATATCAGGCGATCATGCCGCTCAAGGGTAAGATCCTGAATACCTGGGAGGTCTCTTCTGATGAAGTGCTGGCCTCGCAGGAAGTCCACGATATCTCGGTGGCGATCGGTATCGATCCGGACAGCGACGATCTGAGCCAGCTGCGCTACGGCAAGATCTGTATCCTCGCGGATGCGGACTCCGATGGCCTGCACATCGCCACGCTGCTGTGCGCGCTGTTCGTGAAGCACTTCAAAACGCTGGTGAAAAACGGTCACGTCCACGTGGCGCTGCCGCCGCTGTACCGTATCGACCTTGGCAAAGAGGTTTACTACGCGCTGACGGAAGAAGAGAAAGCGGGCGTGCTGGAACAGCTGAAGCGCAAGAAGGGCAAACCGAACGTGCAGCGCTTTAAAGGGCTGGGCGAGATGAACCCGATGCAGCTTCGCGAAACGACGCTGGATCCGAACACGCGCCGTCTGGTGCAGCTGACGATCAGCGACGAAGACGAGCAGCAAACCAACGCCATGATGGATATGCTCCTTGCCAAGAAACGTTCGGAAGACCGACGTAACTGGCTGCAGGAGAAAGGCGATATGGCGGATATCGAGGCCTGATGCTGAAAAAGCCCTGCGATGCAGGGCTTTTTTTTGCCCGGTGGCGCTGCGCTTACCGGGCCTACGATCGATCCCCTCGCCCCTCTGGGGAGAGGGTTAGGGTTAGGGTGAGGGGAACGCCCCGCACTGACGTCAAAACTCCATCTTCACCGTAAACTGCACTTCGCGCGGATCGCCAATCTGGTTGCCCAGGTTGTTGGTCGCAATGGACGATGTGTAGTAGGTCTTATCAAACAGGTTTTTCACGTTCACCTGCAGCGTCACCGGATACTGTAGCTTCATCTTGTATGCCGCAAACGCATCCGCCACGAAATAGCCCGGCAGATAATAATCCGCACCGTTGGTTGCAGAACGACGGCTTACGCCGTGCCCGCCGCCGCCCAGCGTCAGGGTATTCCCGGCAAACGCATTGTGAATATCGTAGGTCAGGAACAGGGAGCCGGTATGGCGCGGCACGTTCGGCAGCGGTTTGCCCGCATAGTCCGGATCTTCCAGCACCTTCGCGTCGGTATAGCCGTAGCTGGCGATAATGTTGGTGTTCTCGGTCAACGATCCGGCAAGATCCACTTCAACACCCTGCGAGCGCACGCGGCCCGCGGTTTTGGCGACGGTTTCATCTCCAATGCTCTCGGTGTACAGCACGTTGCGCTTGTGGATATCAAACAGCGCGATATTGGCGGTAATGCCGTCGAACAGGTCAAACTTAGCGCCGATTTCATACGCGTTCGACGTTTCCGGCGGCAGGTCACCGATGTAGCTCGCAATGGACGACTGCGGCATAAACGTCTGGGAATAGTTAGCAAACAGCGAGACCGCCGGGGTGAGCTTATAGACAAGGCCCAGCTTCGGCGTCCACTGGTCGTCGCGGCTGTCGGTGTTCACGTTAAACGGACGTCCTTTTCCCGCGTACTGGGTGTAATACTGGTAGCGCAGTCCAGCGACGGCGATCCACTTATCGGTCAGGTACAGCGCGTCCTGCGCGTAGGCGGAGTAGCTCTCCTGCTTGATGGTTTGATCGCTGTCGGATGCCGAGACGGTGGTGCACTTGCCGAGGCTGCCGTAGCTCGGGTTGTAAATATTGAAATCCTTAACGTTCTTACAGCGGATCATGTCCGTACGCAGCAGATCGTAATTCTCATACGACACGCCGGTCAGGATCTCATTGTAAAAGCCCGCGATGTCGACGTTCCCCTGCAGATCCGCGCGCGTCGTGTGCATACGCTGGGTCGAGCCCTGGGTCGCATCCACGCGGCGGGTCAGGTTGCCGGTTTTTGAATCGTAGGCCATCACGCGGGCCTGGTTATCGCTGTATTTATCCTGGCTGTAGCTGTAGTCAAACTTCGCGGTCCACTGGCTGTTGAGCCGATACTCCGCGTTGAGCTGAGCGAGATCGGACTGGCCGTCGGTCACGTTAAACGGCTCATCGAAGCGGGTTTTGCGATCCACGTCGACGGCTTTTTTAGTGTTGAGATCGAAGATCGTTCCGCGATCGAACGGCGTTTTATAGTCGCGATGCGAATAGAGCACGGTCACGGTGGCATCGTCGCCAAACCAGGTGAGCGACGGAGCGATAAAGGTGCTGCGTTCGGTGCCGAAATTGCGCCAGTAATCCTCGTCCTGATATTCGCCCGTCAGGCGATACGCCAGGCGCGTGCCGTCAATCGGGCCGGTAACATCGATTTGTCCGGTGCCGCCGCCAAAGCTGGAAGAGGTGGCGGAAAGGGAACCGCCGAAGGTTTTCTCCGGGCGTTTGGTGACGACGTTAATCAGGCCGCCCGGATCGAGAATGCCATAGAGCGTGGAGGCCGGGCCTTTCAGCACCTCCACGCGCTCGGTTGCGGCATTGAAGCTGCGCGGCAGGACGGTGCTCAGGCCGTTGGTCATGATCGAGCCGTCGCGGTTCGCGCCAAACCCGCGGCGCACGAAGGCATCCTGCGTACCGCCCAGGGTGTTGGTCTGCACCACGTTGCTGACGTTATAGAGCGCTTCATCCAGCGTGGTGGCGTGCTGATCTGCCAGCACTTTATCGCTGACGGTATTGACCACCTGCGGGATGTCCAGCATCGGCATGTTGGTTAACGTAGCCGTGGAGGTATTCAACGGCTGATAGCCATTGGTGGCCTCCGCCGCAGTAGTTGGATTGGCGGTGACGGTAAGCGTTTCGCCGTCTTTAGCCGCGGTGGTGCCTGCTGCCTGCACCAGCGGCGCCATAAACAGCAGTGAAAAGAGCGCGCGCCCTTTTACCCCAGAGAGTGAAGGTGTGAACGTAGCCATTACATCTGTTATCCCGAAATATCCCGCGAATGACGTTTCGCGGAAAAATGTGTGAGTCATTGCCCTTTACGGTCTGTCCGTTAGCCACGGCGGGCATCGGACATGTAATTGAGAATCATTCAATCATGCGCGAATGTAGTAGTAAATGGAAAAAAGAAAAAATCGGCTACAGCGTATAACCGGGCGTATAAGCGCGGCGGGATAACCATTAACTTATTGAAATAAATGTTTTTGAAAGCCGTTCTGTGTTCATTTTCTCTCAGGCTTACCCCTGGTTTTATCAGGGTGTTTCTTCTCTTGACTACTACATGGCGCAGCGTCAAACTCTCAAAAGAGAATGATTTTTATTTATATTTGTTGCGTTTTTTTATTACGTTGGCATTCACGTGGCACACAACACAAAACAACCGGGACTGGTTCTGGAGAACCTCTCTGCGGGCTATCAGAAAAAAATCATCGTTGATGATATCTCCCTTGCCATCCCACAGCAGAAAATAACCGTTCTGGTGGGTGCGAACGGCTGCGGAAAATCCACGCTGCTAAGCACCATTGCGCGTTTGCTCCAGCCGCTTGGCGGCGCGGCAGTTCTCGACGGCAAGGCGATCCACGAGCAGCCGACCAAAGCCGTCGCCCGCAAGCTGGGTATCCTGCCGCAGTCTCCGCTGCTCCCGGAAGGGTTGACCGTCTTTGAGCTGGTCTCGCGCGGGCGTTTTCCCTGGCAGAACTTTATGCGCCAGTGGAGCGACGAGGACGAACTGGCGGTGGAAGAGGCCCTGCGCCTGACCGGCACGGCAGAATTTGCCCATATGCCGGTGGAAAGCTTGTCCGGCGGCCAGCGTCAGCGCTGCTGGATCGCCATGGCGCTGGCGCAGCAAACGCCGTATATCCTGCTTGACGAGCCCACGACGTATCTCGATCTTCGCTATCAGGTGGAGATCCTGGAACTGCTGCACACCCTGACCCGCCAGCACGGGCGTACCGTGGTGGTGGTGCTGCACGATCTCAACTTTGCCGTGAACTACGGCGATTCGCTGGTCTTTTTACGCCAGGGAAAAGTTGAAGGCGTATTGCATGAGGGCGATGCCTGCACGCCGGAGCTGATCAAAGCGGTGTTTGATGTGGACGTGCATATGTCCATAAACCCGTTGACCGGCAAGCCGTTCTTTATGCCGTTTCGCCAGGGCACGGTTCAGCCATGATGCGCTCCTCTCTGGCCTTCCCGATCTTCGCATTGCTGCTGGTACTGGGGGCGATTATGCACCTGGGCATCGGCGCACGCTTTATCGCCCCGCAGACGGTGGTGGAGGCATTCTTTCATTTCGACCCGCGCAATTTCGACCATAGCGTCATTATCAAACTAAGACTGCTGCGCCTCTGTGCCGCGATGGTAACGGGCGCCGCGCTCGGCGTGGCGGGCGTGCTGCTGCAGTCCGTGATCCGCAACCCGCTCGGCGAGCCGCATATTCTGGGGCTCAACGCCGGGGCCGCGCTGGCGGTGGTGATCGCCAGCGCGCTTGGGCTGTCGCTGCCGTTTGGTCGCCCGCTCGTTGCCGCCGCCGGTGCCGCCGCGCTGTTTTTGCTGGTGCTGATGTTTTCCTCGTCCGGCCGCACCGGGCTTACGCCGATGAAGGTCACGCTGTGCGGCGTGGCGATGTCGGCGTTTGCCTCGTCGATTACCGCCGCGGTGTTAATCCTCGATGAACAGACGCTGCTCGCCATGCGCACCTGGCTGGCAGGGGACCTGGCCGGGGTCAGCGTGCAGACGCTCCAGAGCGCCCTTTGGGCGGCGGCAGCCGGTTTTGTTCTCGCTATCGGACTGTCGCCCTCGCTCAACATGCTGGCGCTGGGAGACCGGATGGCGCAGGGGCTCGGCGTGTCGCTGCTGAAAACTCGCCTGCTCGCCCTGCTGGCCATTGCGCTGCTCTGCGGTGCGGCCGTGTCTATCGCCGGGCCGATTGGCTTTATCGGCCTGGTCGTGCCGCAGCTCATTCGCCGTCTGGCGTCGGTCGATTTACGCGTGATGGTGCCGCTGTCTGCCCTGTGTGGCGCGCTGGTGTTGCTGCTGGCGGATATCGCCGCCCGCACGCTGTTTACGCCCTGGGAGCTGGCAACCGGCATTATGACGGCCCTGGTCGGCGCGCCCGTGTTCATCTTTATGGCATCGAGGATGTTCAAATGAACCGGGCCGGATTCCGCACGATCCGAATTGGCCGTTTATCGGCGCTGGTTCGCCCGCGGGCGCTGGTGTGCCTGACGCTTTTAGCGCTGGTGGCGCTAAGCCTGCTGGGCTTTGGCCTGACGCACGGTTCTCTGCCCATTCCTACCTCCGCCATCGGGCGCGCGCTGTTTTCTCCTGAGAGCCTGACGGCGGAGACGCGCTACATCGTGATGGATATCCGCCTGCCGCGCCTGCTGATGGCGGTGCTGTGCGGCGCGATGCTCGGTATGGCGGGGGCGGCGATGCAGTCCATCACCCGCAATGGCCTGGCTGACCCCGGGCTTATCGGCGTGAAGGAGGGCTGTAGCGCGGCGGTACTGCTGCTGATTTTTCAGTTCCCGGCGCTGGGCCTGGCCTGGCGTCCGCTGGTCGGTATGGCCGGTGGGCTGCTTACCGCGCTGCTGGTCATCGCCCTGGCGCGCGATATCTCGCGCCCGCGATTCATCCTGATCGGCATCGGCGTGTCATGGGCCTTTACCGCGGCAATGGGCGTCTTTATGACCACGGCGGACGTGCGGGACGTGCAGACGGCGATGCTGTGGCTGGCGGGAAGCCTGCATGCGGCGAACTGGACGCTGGTGGGGTTAGCCGCGCTCTGGGCTGCCCCCGCGTTTGCGCTGCTCCTGTTTACCGCGCGGGCAGCGGACGTGGCGTTGCTCGGCAATCAGGCCGCAGCGGGCCTTGGCGTACGCACAACCCGGCTGGCGCTGCTGCGGGTCCTTGCCCCGGTGGTGCTGACGGCGGCCTGCGTCTCCTGCGTGGGCAGTATTGGTTTCGTGGGGCTGATTGCCCCGCATATGGCGCGCCTGCTGCTGCGCGGTGGGCAAACCGCGCTCCTGACGGGAAGCGCCGCGCTGGGCGCGCTGCTGGTGCTACTGGCGGATAACGTCGGACGTCTGGCGTTCCTCCCGCTGCAACTGCCGGCGGGAATTGTGATTTCATTGATTGGCGGACCGTTTTTCCTGCTGCTGCTCTGGCAGCGTCGGGACAGATTTTAGGGGACTATAATGCGCGTAGTGTTTTCAATGCTGTTGCTGGTAGGGTTCGCGGTGAGTGCGGCGGAGCCTACGCAGACGTTTACTGACGATCTGAACCGAAAAGTGGTGGTGCCGGTTCATCCGAAACGGATTGTCTCCTTACACGATCTGGATATCACCATTCCGTTGATTGAGCTAGGCGTGCCGCCGGTGGCAAGCCATGGCCGCACGCGGCCGGACGGCAGCCACTTTCTGCGCTCCAGCGGCATGTTGACCGGCGTCGACTTCGATAATTCCGACATTACGTTTATCGGCACGGCCGATATCGACATTGAAGCCATTGCCGCCGCAAAGCCTGACCTCATTATTACCGAGCCGACCCGCAACACTCCGGTGGAACAGCTGGAAAAAATTGCCCCGACGGTGAGCATCGATCATCTCGACGGCGGCGCGCCGGAGATCTACCGCAAGCTGGCGCAGCTTACGGGCACGCAGGCAAGGCTAAACATTTTTGAACGCCGCTATCAGGAGCAAATCAAGGCGCTGAAGGCGACCATCGACACGCGCAAAATCACCGTGTCGGTGATTCAGGCTAATCAGGGGAAAATCAACGCCATGCACAGCTACCACTCGCTGGGCCGCGTGCTGCGTGATGCCGGGTTTACCTTCCCGCCGCTGATTGAGTCTATTCCGGAAGGGGGGCGGATTGACGTCAGCGCCGAGCGTCTGCCTGAGCTGGATGCCGATTTCGTCTTCGCCACCTGGCGCGGGGATACGGGCGGTAAACCGCAGGACGAGCTGGCGGCGATGGATGCGGTCATGCCGGGCTGGTGTCAGTTCCTGAATGCCTGCCGAACCGGGCACTACGTGCTGATCTCGCGTGAAGAGGCCATCTCGAATTCGTTCGCGTCTTTAGGGCTGATGGCCGCGCAGGTGCAGTCGCAGATTGCCGGGCGTCCGCTGCCGGAGGCGACACGGTGATCCGCAAAGAGAAAGGGCGCGTGGATGTCTACGGCGACCGCTTTCGCGCGCGCGCGCATCAGCTGACGCCGCGTCTGCTGCAGGTTGCACGCTATATCCATGACAACCGCGAAGCGGTGATGGAACAGACCGCAATGGAGATCGCGACGCTGTTGAAAACGTCGGATGCCACGGTAGTTCGCGCCATTCAGGCGCTGGGTTTCGCCGGGCTGCGCGATCTCAAGCAGACGCTGGAGCAGTGGTTTGGTCCGGTGGTCACCTCCAGCGAAAAGATGTCCACTACGGTGAATACGCTCGCCAGCGACGTCAACGCGAGCATTGATTTCGTACTGGAGGGGCATCAACACACCTGCGAGGTGTTATCCGAGCCGCACAACCGCTACGCGATGGCCCAGGCGGTCTCTCTGCTGGCGCAGGCAAGGCAGGTCGCCATATTTGGCATTGGCGCCTCCGGCATTCTGGCCGAGTACACCGCCAGGCTGTTCAGTCGTATGGGGTTACCCGCCACGCCGCTTAACCGTACCGGAATAGGGCTTGCCGAGCAGCTGATCGCGCTTCAGCGCGGCGACGTGCTGGTGATGATGGCGCAGAAATCCGCGCACCGGGAGGGGCAAACCACGCTGCGTGAAGCAAAACGTCTGGGCATTCCCACCATCCTGCTGACCAACGCCCTTGACTCACGCTTCAGCAAGGAGGCCAGCGTGGTGATCCACGTTCCACGCGGCGGCGAAAAAGGCAAAATCCCGCTCCACGGCACGGTGCTGCTGTGTCTGGAGATGATCATTTTATCTGTGGCCTCCACCGAGCCGCAGCGCACCATCAAGTCGATGAAGCGCATCAACGAGTTACATCGTGGGTTAAAACCGGGGAAGAAAAGCAGCTAAAACAAAGCCCGGTGGCGCTAGCGCTTACCGGGCCTACGGTTCAGGTTTTGTAGGCCGGGTAAACGCAGTGCCACCCGGCAAATGCCACGAACTTAAACCCCTTGCTCCAGAATACGGATGTGGGTTTCCAGCACGTCACCCTTCACCGCGTCGCTCCACGCTTTCATGTGCGGGGTCTGCAGGTGCGCTTCAAGATGCGCGACGGTTTCCCACTGCTCAACCATGATGATCGAGTCTGGCGCGGTCGCCTGGAAGCTGGCGTCAGTGGCGGCATCCACCATCGGCGCGTAGCCGTGGCAGCCTTCTTCTTTCAGTACGGTCGGGATAATTTTCGCGAACTGATCCAGCACCGCCTGACGGTGATGTTGACCTGGACGAGTACGGATTTCTGCGATAACGGTAAGCATGTTTACTACTCCTTTAATTCCAGGCTACCAGTTAAGCAAAAATTTCCGCGAGATGCTTGCGATATTCTGCGATATAGCTCGGGACGTCAGGCATTTTAATCACGTCGTTGACGATAAAGGTCGGCAGCGGATCCATGCCCAGGAACTGGTTAGCCTTGTGGAACGGCAGATATGCGCCGTCAACGCCAACGCCTTCGAAGAACTGATCTTTCTCGGTGAAGGCTTCCATTGGCGCGTTCCAGGTCAGGGAGAGCATATATTTTTTGCCCTGAATCAGGCCGCCTGAGCCGTATTTTTTGGAGGCGTCAGAGCGGGTGCGGCCATCGCTGGCATACAGTGAGCCATGACCTTCGGTGAACACGTCGTCCATGTATTTTTTCACGGTCCACGGCGCGCCCATCCACCAGCCTGGCATCTGCCAGATCACCACGTCTGCCCACAGGAAGTTCTGCACTTCGGCTTTCACGTCGTAGTTGCTGTCTGCGCGCACGACCTTAACATCATGCCCGGCGTCGCGCAGGAAACCGTCCGCGACCTCGGTCAGGGTGTCATTCAGCTGGCCTTTAGAGTGCGCAAATTCTTTTGCACCGTTGATAATCAGAATGTTGCTCATTATTTGTCCTCGATGATGAGAGTATGGCGAGTATTCTACGCGCGAGGACGGTGCGGTAAAATGAGCAAAATGTGCAAAGTCTTTTGCATTAAACGCAATAATCCCTTACCAGCTGACCTTCGCTTCAAAACCGCCTTCAGGGGCATTGCTCAGCGAAACGCGCATCCCGTGCAGGGTGGCGACGCGTTTGACGATGGATAATCCCAGCCCGCTGCCCGTGGCATCCTGGCCCGGCGGACGGTAAAAGCGCTCGCCGATGCGCGCCAGCGCGTCCGGTGAAATGCCGGGACCGTTGTCGCGCACGGTAAAGCTACGCGCGTCCAGCGTCACGTCCACCACGCTGCCGCGCGGGCTGTAGCGAATCGCATTATCCAGCAGGTTGCGCACCAGCAGGCTCAGGAGCAGCTGCTGGCCCGTGCGTGTGACCTCTGGTGCATGGATGTTCAGGCGAACATCAATGCCCGCCTGCTGCGCCGGATGCCAGATATCCAGCACGGCCGACTGCAGTAAATCGGCCATAACAATCGGCTCGACGCCTTCCAGGTTATCCAGCGAATCCAGGCGCGACAGCGTGAGGAGCTGATCCACCAGCCGGGAAGCGCGGTCGATGCCCGCATGCAGCTGCGTCAGCGCCTTTTCCCGCGCCTGAGGATCGTCATGAGAGAGCTGCGCCACGTCAGTTTGCACCTTCAGAGCCGCCAGCGGGCTGCGTAACTCGTGGGCGGCATCGGACGTAAAGCGGCGCTCGCGGGTCATCATCTCCTGGGTGCGTGCAAAGAGATGATTCAGCGCGTCGAGCAGGGGGCGCACTTCCGTAGGGACACCCTCCGTCGGCAGGTTATCGGTGGCATCCGGCGAGCGCGAGCGCAGGGTCTGCGCCAGCTTTTTCAGCGGCTTCAGTTCACGGCTCAACAGCAGGATCAGCAACAGCAGCATTACGGGTAGCGCCACCAGCCACGGCGTAAGCTGTGAGCTGACCACGTCCAGCGCCATCTCCTGACGGTACTCCCACTCCTGGCCGACCACCACGCGGTATTTCCCGTCGGGTGAGGTCAGCCATAAAAAACGCCATTCGTCGTTGTCGCCCTGCAGCTGCCCGTTATCGAACCCGTCGCGGCGATAGTGGTACGGGATATCGCGCCCGTTTTCGCCGTCGTTGAGGATCATTTTGCCGTCGACGGCGTAAATGGCGAAGGCCAGCGCGTCATCGTCCAGACGACCATGCTTCACTTTTTTCGGGATCTCGCGCATCCGCTCGGGAGCGCGGATCTCGTCCAGATCCATCGTCAGCAGCCGTTTCGCAAACAGCATCTGCTGGGTATCGAACAGCTTGTCGAGCTTGTGGGTCGTTTGCTGCCAGGCGACAACACTGGCGGCAAACCAGGCTGCCAGAGAGAGCACCAGGAAAACCAGCGTCAGGCGCAGCTTAAGGCTCAGGCGTTGCGTCAGCTTCATGCGTCACCCAGGGTATAGCCGATGCCGTGCACGGTGCGGATAAACTCGCTGCCAAGCTTGCGGCGCAAATGATGGACGTGAACCTCGATGGCGTTGCTGGAGACGTCGTCGTCCCAGGTATAAAGCTTTTCTTCGATCAGCTTTCGCGGCAGCACCCGGCCCGCGTTGCGCATTAACAGCTCCAGCAGGGCGAACTCTTTCGGCTTGAGCGTCAGCGGCTCACCCTCTAGCGTGGCGACAAGACGGGTCGGATCGAGCGTGACCTTCCCGTGACGTAGCTCGCTACGCGCCTGCCCGTGGCTGCGGCGGACCAGCGCTTCCAGGCGGGCACCCACTTCAATCAGCGCAAACGGCTTACAGAGATAATCATCCGCGCCCAGACGCAGCCCCTCGACGCGCTGGTTAAGCGCATCCCGCGCCGTCAGAATCAGTACCGGCTCGCTGCGCCCGCTTTCGCGCCACGCGCGCAGGATGTCCAGACCGTCAATTTCCGGCAGCGTCAGATCCAGCACCACGGCATCATAGGGTGCAGAAGAGAGCGCGGCCTGACCGGTTTTCCCGTCGGTAAACCAGTCCACATTAAAGCCCATTTTGCTTAACCCCGCCTTGATACCGTCGCCGATTAACCTGTCGTCTTCTACCAGTAAAATGCGCATGTTCCCTCCTTGATGCCGTCAGTAAACCCTCTGCAAGCGCCTGCTGTACAGCAATAATAAATAAATTTTTCCCTTAAGAAGTTGTTAAGGATTACCCTGTTAAATGGATTGCGAAACGACATTAAAGGGAGAGATGAAGATGAAAAAATTCGCTGCAATTGCTGCCATCATGATGATGACCACCGCGCCGGTCTTTGCTGCTCAGGGCGGTTTTACTGGCCCATCGGCCACACAGACCCAGACGCAAACTCAGCAGGGCGGTTTTGTCGATAACAACGCCAACCTCACCACCGCGGCAAAAGTGAAAGACCTGAAGGACGATGCATGGGTGAAGCTGCGCGGGAACATTACCGAGCGCCTGTCCGATGACCGCTACACCTTCCGCGATGAGTCCGGTACGGTGGTCGTTGAGATTGACCACAAGCGCTGGAACGGCGTGACCGTCACTCCGCAGGATAAAGTTGAACTGCAGGGTAAAGTCGATAAAGACTGGAACGAGTTTGAAATCGACGTGAAGCAGGTTATTAAGCTGAACAAATAACCCGAAAAGGGCCGCCTGTGCGGCCCTTTTTCTTTGTGACTCAATTCATCAGATGAGGTAGTATCTGCGGCAATATTGCCTGAAACCCTTCGGTTTCTGAGTTGAGGAATCACACGTAATGAGCGATATGGCAGAGCGCCTCGCGCTACATGAATTCACGGAAAACGCCTACCTGAACTACTCCATGTACGTCATCATGGACAGGGCGTTGCCGTTTATCGGGGATGGCCTGAAGCCCGTTCAGCGCCGCATCGTCTATGCGATGTCCGAACTGGGGCTGAACGCCACCGCCAAGTTCAAGAAATCCGCCCGTACCGTCGGTGACGTACTGGGTAAATACCATCCGCACGGCGACAGCGCCTGTTATGAAGCGATGGTGCTGATGGCGCAGCCGTTCTCATACCGCTACCCGCTGGTGGACGGGCAGGGGAACTGGGGTGCGCCGGACGATCCAAAATCCTTCGCGGCGATGCGTTATACCGAATCCCGCCTCTCTAAATATGCCGAAGTGCTGCTGGGCGAACTGGGTCAGGGAACCGTTGACTGGGTGCCAAACTTCGACGGCACGATGCAGGAGCCGAAGATGCTGCCTGCGCGTCTGCCGAACATCCTGCTGAACGGCACCACCGGTATCGCGGTCGGTATGGCGACGGACATTCCGCCGCACAACCTGCGTGAGGTGGCGAAAGCCGCCATTACCCTGATCGAGCAGCCGAAAACCTCGCTGGACGAGCTGCTGGATATCGTGCAGGGGCCGGACTACCCGACCGAAGCCGAAATCATCACCTCGCGCGCGGAAATCCGCAAAATCTACCAGAACGGTCGCGGCTCCGTGCGCATGCGCGCGGTGTGGAACAAAGAGGACGGCGCCGTGGTGATCACCGCGCTGCCGCATCAGGTTTCCGGTGCCAAAGTGCTGGAGCAGATCGCCTCCCAGATGCGCAATAAAAAGCTGCCGATGGTGGACGACCTGCGCGACGAATCGGATCACGAGAACCCGACCCGTCTGGTGATCGTACCGCGCTCGAACCGCGTGGACATGGAGCAGGTGATGAACCACCTGTTCGCCACCACCGATCTGGAAAAAAGCTACCGCATCAACCTGAACATGATTGGCCTCGACGGGCGTCCGGCGGTGAAAAACCTGCTGGAGATCCTCACCGAATGGCTGACGTTCCGCCGCGATACGGTACGCCGTCGTCTGAACTATCGTCTGGAGAAAGTGCTTAAGCGCCTGCATATTCTCGAAGGTTTGCTGGTGGCGTTCCTCAATATCGACGAAGTGATTGAGATCATCCGTACCGAGGACGAGCCGAAGCCGGCGCTGATGTCGCGCTTTGGCATCAGCGAAACCCAGGCAGAAGCGATCCTCGAACTGAAGCTGCGCCATCTCGCCAAGCTGGAAGAGATGAAGATCCGCGGCGAGCAGAACGAGCTGGAAAAAGAGCGCGATCAGCTGCAGGCGATCCTCGCGTCCGAGCGCAAGATGAACACCCTGCTGAAGAAAGAGCTGCAGGCCGATGCAGACGCCTTCGGCGACGACCGTCGTTCTCCGCTGCACGAGCGCGAAGAAGCGAAGGCGATGAACGAGCACGACATGCAGCCGTCCGAGCCGGTGACCATTGTCCTGTCGCAGAGCGGCTGGGTGCGTAGCGCCAAAGGCCACGATATCGACGCGCCGGGGCTGAGCTACAAAGCGGGCGACAGCTTCAAAGCGGCGGTGAAAGGCAAGAGCAACCAGCCGGTGGCGTTTATCGATTCCACCGGCCGCAGCTACGCCATCGACCCGATCACGCTGCCTTCCGCGCGCGGGCAGGGCGAGCCGCTCACCGGCAAGCTGACGCTGCCGCCGGGCGCGACGGTTGACCATATGCTGATGGAAGCCGATGACCAGAAGCTGCTGCTGGCGTCCGATGCGGGCTACGGCTTTATCTGTACCTTTAACGACCTGGTCTCCCGTAACCGTGCCGGTAAGGCGCTGATTAGCCTGCCGGACAACGCCCACGTAATGGCGCCGCTGGTGATTGAGAACGAAAGCGACATGCTGCTGGCGATCACTACCGCCGGACGTATGCTGATGTTCCCGGTCAGCGATCTGCCGGAGCTGTCGAAAGGCAAGGGCAACAAGATCATCAACATCCCGTCGGCGGAAGCCGCGAAAGGCGAAGATGGCCTGGCGCACCTCTTCCTCCTGCCGCCGCAGAGCACGCTGACCATTCACGTCGGCAAGCGTAAGATCAAGCTGCGTCCGGAAGAGCTGCAGAAGGTGGTGGGTGAGCGCGGTCGCCGTGGCTCGCTGATGCGCGGCCTGCAGCGCATCGACCGCGTGGAGATTGACTCTCCTGCACGCAGCGCTGCGGGTGACAGCGAAGAGTAATGTCGTGATATCCCCCCCTCTGCCCGGAGGGGGAATTTCAATAAAATTTCCCGTAAAATCGTTGTTAATTCGTGCGTTGCGATTAACAATACGCGCTCGTAATAAAGTCCTTACCTGGCCACAGGTGAAGTATAATTGTCAGCTGTTGGGGCTTCAGAGGTCGCTATGCTATATATTGTTCGTCTTATTCTTACCGTTATCTACTGCATTCTGGTCTGTATTTTCGGCTGCATCTATTGCCTGTTCAGTCCGCGAAATCCTAAGCATGTTGCCACCTTCGGCCATATGTTCGGTCGCCTTGCGCCGCTGTTTGGCCTGAAGGTTGAGAAACGTCTGCCTGAAGGGGCGGAGAATTTCGGTAACGCCATTTATATCGCTAACCATCAGAACAATTACGATATGGTGACCGCCGCAAATATCGTTTTACCGCCGACCGTGACGGTAGGGAAAAAAAGCCTGCTGTGGATCCCGTTTTTTGGCCAGCTGTACTGGCTGACCGGTAACCTGCTGATCGACCGTAACAACCGCGCCAAAGCGCACAGCACCATTGCGGAAGTGGTGAACCATTTTAAAAAGCGCAGAATCTCAATCTGGATGTTCCCGGAAGGAACGCGCAGCCGCGGCCGCGGCCTGCTGCCGTTTAAAACCGGTGCGTTTCATGCCGCAATTGCGGCAGGTGTTCCAATTATTCCTGTGTGCGTTTCCAATACTTCGAATAAGATTAATCTTAACCGCCTGAACAACGGGCTGGTGATTGTCGAAATGCTGCCACCCGTCGATACCAGCAAATACGGTAAAGACCAGGTGCGCGAGCTGGCAGCGCACTGCCGTGATTTGATGGCTGAGCATATTGCGCTGCTCGACAAAGAAGTCGCAGAGAGAGAAGCCGCCGGTAAGATTTAATCCGGCGTTGAAGGGAAAACGAATTCCCGCGTTGTTAGTCGTTTCAGATGGAGCTTATATGTCACTCAGTCGGCGTCAGTTTATTCAGGCTTCCGGGATCGCCCTTTGTGCGGGTGCGATGCCGCTGACAGCCAGCGCCGCCGGGCAGCAACAGCCGCTGCCTATTCCGCCATTAATTGAATCTCGTCGCGGTCAGCCGCTTTTCCTGACGCTGCAGCGCAGCCACTGGTCCTTCACCCAGGGGACGCGTGCGCCGGTCTGGGGTATTAACGGACGTTATCTTGGGCCGACCATACGCGTGTGGAATGGCGATGACGTTAAGCTCATCTACAGTAACCGCACCCCTGAAAATGTCGCCATGACCATCAGCGGCCTACAGGTGCCTGGCCCATTGATTGGCGGCGCGGCGCGAATGATGTCACCCAGCGCCGACTGGGCGCCCGTTCTGCCGATTCGCCAGAGCGCAGCAACCCTGTGGTATCACGCCAACACGCCTAACCGCACGGCGCAGCAGGTCTATAACGGCCTGGCCGGGATGTGGCTGGTGGAAGATGAGGTCAGCAAATCCCTGCCGATCCCGAACCACTACGGCGTGGATGACTTCCCTATTATCATCCAGGACAAACGTCTGGATAATTTCGGTACGCCGGAATACAGCGAGCCGGGCAGCGGCGGCTTCGTCGGCGATACGCTGTTGGTCAACGGCGCGCAAAGCCCGTATGTCGAGGTCTCGCGCGGCTGGGTGCGCCTGCGTCTGCTCAACGCCTCCAACTCGCGCCGCTATCAGCTGCAAATGAGCGATGGCCGTCCGCTGCACGTGATCTCCGGCGACCAGGGTTTTTTACCGGCGCCGGTTTCCGTCAAACAGCTGGCGCTCTCGCCGGGTGAACGTCGCGAAATTCTCGTGGATATGACCAACGGGGATGAAGTGTCGCTGACCTGCGGCGAAGCGGCGAGCATTGTTGACCGTATTCGCGGGTTCTTTGAGCCGTCGAGCATTCTTGTCTCGACCCTGGTGCTGACCCTGCGTCCAACCGGTCTGCTGCCGCTGGTGACCGATAGCCTGCCAATGCGTCTGCTGCCGCAGGAGATCATGAGTGGCTCGCCGGTGCGCAGCCGTGATATCAGCCTGGGTGACGATCCGGGGATCAACGGCGCGCTGTGGGACGTCAACCGTATCGACATTACCGCGCAGCAGGGCACCTGGGAGCGCTGGACGGTGCGTTCAGATATGCCGCAGTCGTTCCATATTGAAGGTGTGTCATTCCTGATCCGCAACGTCAACGGCGCGATGCCGTTCCCGGAAGATCGCGGCTGGAAAGATACCGTCTGGGTGGACGGTCAGGTTGAACTGCTTGTCTACTATGGTCAGCCTTCGTGGCCGCACTTCCCGTTCCTGTTCCACAGCCAGACGCTGGAGATGATGGACAGGGGCTCCGTGGGGCAGATGCTGGTGAATCCGGCACCGTAAAACGAGTCGGGTGGCGGCTTCGCCTTACCCGACCTACAGGCCCGTAGGCCCGGTAAGCGTAGCGCCACCGGGCAATAAATACCCCTTCATTTCCCACATTGATCCAGCGTATAATCCCGCTCCTTTTGTCTATTTTTTCTTCGGAAGTATTATGAGCGCAATTTCCCTGATCCAGCCGGATCGTGACCTCTTCTCCTGGCCCCAGTACTGGGCGGCCTGCTTTGGACCGGCGCCGTTCCTGCCGATGTCCCGTGAAGAGATGGACCAACTGGGCTGGGACAGCTGCGACATCATTCTGGTCACGGGCGATGCCTACGTTGACCATCCGAGCTTCGGTATGGCCATCTGTGGCCGTATGCTTGAAGCGCAGGGCTTCCGCGTAGGGATCATCTCCCAGCCTGACTGGAACAGCAAAGACGACTTTATGCGTCTGGGTAAACCGAACCTGTTCTTCGGCGTCACCGCCGGTAACATGGACTCGATGATCAACCGCTATACCGCCGACCGTAAGCTGCGCCATGACGACGCCTACACGCCGGATAACGTGGCGGGTAAACGCCCCGACCGCGCGACCCTGGTCTATACCCAGCGCTGTAAAGAAGCCTGGAAAGACGTGCCGGTGATCCTGGGCGGCATCGAGGCGAGCCTGCGCCGCACCGCGCACTACGACTACTGGTCAGATACCGTTCGCCGCTCGGTGCTGGTGGATTCCAAAGCCGACATGCTGATTTACGGTAACGGCGAGCGTCCGCTGGTGGAAGTGGCGCACCGTCTGTCGCAGGGTGAACCGGTGAGCAGCATTCGCGACGTGCGCAACACCGCCATTATGGTGAAAGAGGCGCTGCCGGGCTGGAGCGGGGTGGATTCCCGCATCATTGATATGCCGGGCAAAATCGACCCGATCCCGCACCCTTACGGCGAAGATCTGCCGTGTGCCGATAACAAGCCGGTTGAGCCGAAAAAAGCGGAAGCGAAGGCTATCGTCGTGCAGCCGCCGCGCCCGAAGCCGTGGGAAAAGACCTACGTGCTGCTGCCGACCTACGAGAAGGTGAAAGCCGACAAGGTGCTCTACGCGCACGCGTCCCGTATTCTGCACCATGAAACCAACCCGGGCTGCGCCCGCGCGTTGATGCAGAAGCACGGCGAGCGCTTTATCTGGATCAACCCGCCAGCGATCCCGCTCTCCACCGAAGAGATGGACAGCGTCTTTGCGCTGCCGTACAAGCGTGTGCCGCACCCGGCGTACGGCAACGCCCGTATCCCGGCGTACGAGATGATCCGCTTCTCGATCAACATCATGCGCGGCTGCTTCGGCGGGTGCTCGTTCTGCTCCATTACCGAACACGAAGGCCGTATTATCCAGAGCCGCTCTGAAGATTCGATCATCAATGAGATCGAAGCGATTCGCGACTCGGTGCCGGGCTTTACCGGCGTGATTTCCGACCTTGGTGGCCCAACCGCGAACATGTACATGCTGCGCTGCAAGTCGCCGCGCGCGGAGCAAACCTGCCGTCGCCTCTCCTGCGTCTACCCGAGCATTTGCGAGCACATGGACACCAACCATGAGCCGACGATCAACCTCTACCGCCGCGCGCGCGACCTGAAGGGCATCAAGAAGATCCTCATCGCTTCCGGGGTGCGTTACGACATCGCTGTGGAAGATCCGCGCTACATCAAAGAGCTGGCGACGCACCACGTCGGCGGCTATCTGAAGATTGCGCCGGAGCACACCGAGGAAGGCCCGCTGTCGAAAATGATGAAGCCGGGCATGGGCAGCTACGATCGCTTTAAAGAGCTGTTCGACACCTATTCGAAGCAGGCGGGCAAAGAGCAGTATCTGATCCCGTACTTCATCTCCGCCCACCCGGGCACGCGCGATGAGGATATGGTGAACCTGGCGCTGTGGCTGAAGCAGCGTCGCTTCCGCCTGGATCAGGTGCAGAACTTCTATCCGTCACCGCTCGCCAACTCGACGACCATGTATTACACCGGCAAGAACCCGCTGAGTAAGATTGGCTATAAGAGTGAAGAGGTGGTGGTGCCGAAAGGGGATAAACAGCGTCGTCTGCATAAGGCGCTGCTGCGCTATCACGATCCAAAAAACTGGCCGCTGATCCGTCAGGCGCTGGAAGAGATGGGTAAAAAACACCTGATCGGCTCGCGCCGCGACTGCCTGGTACCGGCCCCGACGCTGGATGAGATGCGCGAAGCGCGTCGCCAGAACCGCAATACGCGCCCGGCGCTGACCAAGCACACGCCGATTGTGCATCAGCGTTCGAACGGTAATTCGAGTGTGAAGAAGCCCGTGAAGCGCAAAGCATAAATAAAAAACCCCGGCAAGCCGGGGTTTTTTATGTAGACACGTAGGCCGGGTAAGGCGAAGCCGCCACCCGGCTTTTTTACGCGATTACCCGCCAAACTGATCCGGGTCCGGCCCGAGCCGCTTGCCCTTATCCAGCTTCGCAATCTCACCCAGCTCATCTTTATCCAGCCGGAAATCCCAGACGTCGAAATTCTCGGCGATGCGCGATGGCGTGACCGATTTCGGAATGACCACCAGGCCGTTGTCCAGATGCCAGCGAATGACGATTTGCGCCGGGGTTTTACCGTATTTATCCGCCAGCTCACGGATAATCTTTTGATCAAACACCCCTTCGCCGCCCTGCGCCAGCGGGCTCCAGGACTCGGTCTGGATTTTATGCGTGGCGTTCCAGGCATGAAGCTGGCGCTGCTGCATCAGCGGGTGCAGCTCGATCTGGTTAATCACCGGCGCAACGCCCGTCTCGTCAATCAGCCGCTGCAGGTGGTGAACCTGGAAATTACAGACGCCGATGCTTTTCACCAGCCCCTCTTTCTGCAGTTCAATCATCCCTTTCCAGGCATCAACGTAGTGATCGATAGCCGGAACCGGCCAGTGCATCAGCCAGAGATCGACGAAATCGAGCTGGAGCTTTTCCAGACTCTCCTGCAGGGCTTCGCGGGGGCGCTTTTGATCGTCGTTCCACAGTTTCGTGGTGATGAATAACTCATCGCGGGGGACGCCAGCGCTGGCAAGTGCCTTACCCACGCCGTCCTCGTTTTTGTATGCGGCGGCGGTATCAATCGACCGATAGCCGACTTCCAGGGCTTTATGAATGGCGGAGACGACCTCGTCGTTACCGGCTTTCCATACACCTAGCCCCAGCTGGGGCATCACGTTGCCGTCCTGCAGCTTGATTACGGTTTGGTTTGCCATTTTTCCTCCTTCAGGTGCGCATCGCCGGAGGGTTCCTCCGGCGATGGGGTGTGCATTAAGTCTGGACGAAATGTCAAAAAACGAAAGTCGGGAGGGCAAAAACGCTTAGCGCGCCGCTTCGTAAATGCGACGGCTCACGTCCAGCGTAATGTCGCCGTGCTCGCCCAGGTGGGTCATGCCGTGCTCTTCGAGTTTCGCCAGCAGGGCAGGGATGGAGCTGCCATCCAGACCGTAGCCGGACAGACGCGTTGGCACGCCCAGGCCTTCAAAGAAGCTGCGGGTTGCTTCGATGGCGGCATCAATACGCGCATCGTCAGAACCCTCGGTGATGTTCCACACGCGCTCGGCGTACTGCAGCAGCTTGGCGCGCTTGGTGTCGCGTTTTTCGTTCCACAGGGCAGGCAGCACAACGGCCAGCGTCTGAGCGTGGTCCAGACCGTGCATTGCCGTCAGCTCGTGGCCCAGCATGTGGGTTGCCCAGTCCTGCGGCACGCCAGCCCCGATCAGACCGTTCAGCGCCTGCGTTGCCGCCCACATGACGTTGGCACGCACGTCGTAGTTTTCCGGCTCTTTCAGCGCTTTCGGGCCGTCTTCGACGAGCGTCAGCAGAATGCCTTCCGCGAAGCGATCCTGGATTTTGGCATCGACCGGATACGTGACGTACTGCTCAACGGTGTGAACAAAGGCGTCGACCACGCCGTTAGCCACCTGACGCGCGGGCAGGGTGTAGGTGTAAACCGGGTCCAGAATGGCAAACACAGGCTGAACGTGTTCGTTCATAAAGGCCTGTTTGTCGCCGGTCGTTTTACGGGAGATCACTGCACCCTTGTTGGATTCAGAGCCGGTCGCCGGCAGGGTCAGCACGGAGCCCATCGGGATGGCGCTTTTAATGTCGCTGCCGCGGGTTTCCAGAATGTGCCACGGATCGATGCCGTCAGCGTAGTGCGCTGCTGCCGCGATGAATTTGGTGCCGTCCAGTACGGAGCCGCCGCCGACGGCCAGCAGGAAGGTGATGTTTTCTTCGCGGGCGATTTTCACCGCGTTCATCAGCGTTTCGTAAGACGGGTTTGGCTCGATGCCGCCGAACTCACGCACGTCCAGACCGTCCAGCGCGCTATATACCTGATCCAGCACGCCGGTTTTTTTCACGCTGCCGCCACCGTAGGTGATCAGTACGCGGGCGTCAGCAGGGATCTGCGCGCGCAGATCGGCGATAGCGTCTTTACCAAACAGGATGCGGGTTGGGGTGTGAAGATTAAAGTTGTTCATTGCTCGTTCCCTTTAGTGGGTGAAAAACCGTGGTGGCGCAGAGGGCTACCTGATGCTGCACATTGTGGCCGCCCGGGGCTATCCTCTCAATGCACATTCCTGCCGATGTCTTGCCCATTTCTACAGAGCGCTGGAGAAAGCGCGGAAAAGCACGCACACTGTTAACGTCGGAAACCGTACCCGGAGTAACGTAATATGAACCGTGAAGCGATCTGCCATCAGCTCACTGCGCAGATTAAGAGACTGATAGATAACGAAAATGGCGTCAGTGGCCTGCTTCCTGACATTCGCCTGCTTTATGGCACGCAGCCCGGGACGCGCACGCCGGTCATGTACCAGCCGGGCATCGTTTTTCTCTTCTCGGGCCATAAAATTGGCTATATCAACGAGCGCGTGTTCCGCTACGACACCAATGAATATCTGCTCCTGACAGTACCTTTACCCTTCGAATGTGAAACCTTCGCGACAGAGGCCGTTCCGCTGGCCGGTATTCGCGTCAACGTCGATATTCTTCAGCTGCAGGAGCTGCTGATGGAGATAGGTGAAGACGAGTTCTTCCAGCCTTCGATGGCGTCGAGCGGGATTAACTCGGCGACGCTGTCGGAGGAGATCCTCTGCGCCATTGAGCGTCTGCTGGACGTGATGGAGAGGCCGCTGGACGCGCGTATTCTGGGCAAGCAGATTATCCGCGAAATTCTCTACCATGTGCTGCTGGGCCCAGGGGGCGGGGCGTTACTGGCTCTGGTGAGCCGACAGACCCACTTCAGCCTGATAAGCCGCGTGCTCAAGCGTATCGAAAGCCAGTACACGGAAAACCTCAGCGTCGACCAGCTGGCGGCGGAAGCGAACATGAGCGTCTCGGCGTTTCACCATAATTTTAAATCGGTGACCAGCACCTCGCCGCTGCAGTACCTCAAAACCTACCGTTTGCATAAGGCGCGGATGCTGATGATCCACGACGGCATGAAGGCCAGCGCAGCGGCAATGCGGGTGGGTTACGAAAGCGCGTCGCAGTTCAGTAGGGAGTTTAAGCGCTATTTCGGCGTTACGCCGGGAGAAGATGCATCACGCATCCGAACCATGCAGGGAGCTTAGGCTTTTTCCCCTCTCCCCTATGGGGAGAGGGTCAGGGTGAGGGGATCAGGCGCTGCAGTACTTCTTCTTAATCACTACCGCAATAGTCCCCACCAGTCCCGCTACCAGCAGGAACATCGGCAGCACCATCAGGAAGGTCATCACCTGATCTTCGTGGTGTTTCACAAAGGGGATCATATTTAGCGCGTAGCCGAGGGTGGTGACTACACCCACCCACAGCAGGGCGCTCAGCCAGTTGAAGAACTGGAAGCGGCGGTTTGACAGACCGGAAATGCCCGCCATGGTAGGCAGAAGCGTGCGAACAAACGCCAGGAAACGCCCCGCCAGCAGCGCCAGCAGGCCATGCCGGTCGAACATGCAGGTCGCACGCTGATGATATTTATGCGGCAGCTGCGCCAGCCAGCCTTTCACGACGCGGGTATTCCCCAGCCAGCGGCCCTGCAGATAGCTCAACCAGCAGCCCAGGCTGGCTGCGGAGGTGAGAATAACCATCGTTGACGTGAAGTCCATAACGCCTTTGCCGATTAACGCCCCGGCAAGTAAAAGCAGGCTGTCACCGGGTAAAAAAGAGGCTGGCAGTAATCCATTTTCCAGAAACAGAGTTGCGAACATCACGAGGTAAACGATACCGACGACGTGAGGATCCGCCAGCGCGGCAAAGTCGTGTTGCCAGAGCGCCGCGATAATATCTTGAATAACAGCCATGGACTTTCCTGTGGAACAGCAGATATAGCGCTATTGTACTCCCTTATTCGCCCGTCGGGTTTGATCCCGGGCGCAACTCATGCAGACTTTTCTGCTTGCGGTGTCCACAAAAGCGTCCAGGGAGTACATTTTCAGCCAGCACTCTACACGATACGCTCGAACCCTGCTGCTAAATCGGCAATCAGATCGTCAACATTTTCTAAACCGATATGCAGTCGAATCAGGGTACCGCTGAAGTCCACTTCTCCGCCGGGACGCAGAGCCGCAACCTGTTCCGGCTGGTTAGGCAGGATCAGGGATTCAAAACCGCCCCAGGAGTAGGCCATGCTGAAGAGGGTAAAATTATCCAGATAGCTCGCCAGCTCGTCGTTATTCAGCCGTTTTTTCAGCACGAACGAGAACAGCCCGCTGCTGCCCGTAAAGTCACGTTGCCAGAATTCGTGGCCTTTACTGCCCGGTAGCGCGGGGTGATTAACGCGCTCAACCAGCGGATGCTGCGCCAGCCATTCGGCCACTTTCAGGCTGCTTTCATGGTGCTGACGCAGGCGAACGCCCAGCGTGCGGATACCGCGGCTGGTCATGTAGGCCGTGTCCGCGTCCACCATCTGGCCCATCAGGTAGGCATTTTCACGCAGCTGATCCCAGCAGCGCGCGTTGGAAACCGCCGTGCCAATCATGCCGTCAGAGTGGCCTATCAGGTACTTCGTCGCCGCCTGAATCGAGATATCAATGTCGAATTCCAGCGCCTTAAACAGCACGCCTGCCGCCCAGGTATTGTCGATCATGATAATCGCCTCTGGCGCTTTGCTGCGCACGGCCTTCACGATGGCAGGGACGTCGTGCACTTCCATGGTGAGTGACCCCGGAGATTCCAGGAACACAATGCGCGTGTTTGGCTGAATAAGTTCGGCAATGCCTTCACCGATCAGCGGGTCAAACCAGCCGGTGGTCACGCCGAGCTTGCTGAGGATTTTGGTGCAGAAGTCCTGGCTGGGCTCATAGGCGGTGTTGGTCATCAGGATGTGATCGCCCTGTTCCACAAACGCCAGAATGGTGTTGGCGACCGCCGCCGCGCCGCAGGGGAATAATGCGCAGCCCGCGCCGCCTTCCAGCTCGCACATCGCCTCCTGCAGAGAAAAATGGGTTAGCGTGCCGCGACGGCCATAAAACAGCCCGCCTTTCGCGCGGTTGCGCGTGGCGATTTTTTTCTCCTCAACGGTATCAAACACCAGCGAGGAGGCTCGTTGAATCACGCTGTTGACCGATCCCTGCGTATATTTTTTGCTGCGTCCTGCCTGTACCAGCGTGGTATCAAGATGCTTTTTTGTCATGTTCGCTAACCCTGTTTTTATACGTCTGGACGTCCAGACTACCACGATTGAAAAAAACTGCACCCCGAGGCTTATCGAATAAGCAGAAAATATTAGCAAAAATTCGCATAAGAAATTTTTACTGCGTAAGCGCAAGGAAAGTGAACGAAAATTGCGGCACCATGTAAATACTAATGAGAACGACTATCAATTCGACGACGTTTTGATATTATTACGCTCAGATTTTGTGATTTGCGTCCTGGAGATACAGAGTGGGTAATAATTTGATGCAGACGGATCTCTCCGTTTGGGGCATGTATCAGCATGCTGACATCGTGGTTAAGATTGTGATGATCGGCCTGATTCTGGCGTCCGTTGTCACCTGGGCTATTTTCTTCAGCAAGAGCGCCGAGCTGCTTTCGCAGAAGCGTCGCCTCAAGCGGGAACAATTGCAGCTGGCTGAAGCCCGCTCTCTGGATCAGGCTTCGGACATGACCTCATCCTTCCACGCGAAAAGCCTGACCAGCATGTTAGTTAATGAAGCACAGAACGAGCTGGAACTCTCCGCAGGCAGTGAAGATAACGAAGGCATTAAAGAGCGTACCGGTTTCCGCCTGGAGCGTCGCGTTGCGGCCGTGGGGCGCCATATGGGCCGCGGCAATGGTTATCTGGCGACCATCGGTGCGATTTCTCCGTTCGTCGGCCTGTTCGGTACGGTCTGGGGCATCATGAACAGCTTTATCGGCATCGCGCAGACTCAAACGACTAACCTGGCGGTCGTGGCGCCGGGCATCGCGGAAGCGCTGCTGGCGACGGCAATCGGTCTGGTTGCGGCTATCCCGGCGGTGGTTATCTACAACATCTTCGCGCGTATGATTGGCAGCTACAAAGCCACGCTGGGTGACGTTGCCGCGCAGGTTTTGCTGCTGCAAAGTCGCGATCTCGACCTGAATGCCAGCTCGGTTAAGCCGGTGCATGCGGCGTCTAAACTGCGCGTAGGTTGATTGTATGGCGATGCGTCTAAACGAAAATCTGGACGATAACGGCGAAATGCATGAAATCAACGTGACGCCGTTTATCGACGTTATGCTGGTTCTGCTGATTATCTTCATGGTGGCAGCGCCGCTGGCGACGGTGGATGTGAAGGTGAATCTGCCTGCCTCTTCCAGCCAGCCCCAGCCGCGCCCGGAGAAGCCTATCTACCTGTCGGTGAAGGCGGATAAATCCATGTTCCTTGGGAACGACCCGGTGACGGCCGACTCCGTCATCCCGGCGCTGGAGCAGCTTACCGGCGGTAAGAAAGACACCACGGTCTTCTTCCGTGCGGATAAAACCGTTGATTATGAAACCATGATGAAGGTAATGGACACGCTGCATCAGGCGGGTTACCTGAAGATTGGACTGGTCGGCGAAGAGAAAGCGTCCTCGAAGTGATAAAGAAGCTGGCGAAAGCCGGCTTTTTTGTTTGTTGCTATGTTAAATCGTTATTATTTTCTGCTGTATATCCCCATTCTTCATATTTATTTATCAATAAAGCCATAATTAATAATCCATTGATAGTTAAGTAAATATCAGTATTCGGCTGCGCCATTAAAATATATCGTTTGCTGAAATGGCGTCGTGGAATATCCCCACTACGCTTAAAAAAGATAATAAAAAACAGACCTTCTTCGAAGGATCTTTTCACCTGCACAGCAAGAGACTCCCTATGGCTACGATGACATGGCTGTATCAGCACGCGCCTCAAAACGACCAGTTTTCGCTTTCCGCAATTCGACGACGCGCCGACAGGCTCATTCTGGTGCTTATCTGGTCGCTGTGGGGGATCTCGCTGGGTGTCGGATATATGAACGACAATATTGTGCAGGGGGCTATTGTCGGTACCTCTCTGGCCAGTCTATCGACGCTGCTGACGCTGCTGTTTCCCGGCGCGCTGCTGCTCCGCCTGAGCTCTGCTTTTGTGCTAATGGCCTTTTCCGCGTTGCTCATTCATCTGGGCGAGGGTGAAACCGAATACCATTTCTCAGTTTTCGTCCTGCTTTCCGCGCTGCTTGCCTGGCGAGACTGGCGGCCCCTGGTGATGGGGGCGGCGGTCATCGCGTTACATCATCTGGTGTTTAACTATCTGCAGGAGAATGACCTTTATGGCGTTGTGGTGTTCATGCACACCGGCTTTCATATGGTGGTTTTTCATGGTCTGTTTGTGGTGGTCCAGACCGCGATCCTGGTCCTGCTGGCGATACGAATGGAGCAGGACGCCCGCTCTGCGAGCGAGGTGGCAGGACTGGCGGGCGTGATTAACCGCGAACCTGGGTACCTCACGCTTGCCGTCGATGCGGTGCCTGCAGAGTCTCCTTTTGCCCGCACGTTCAGCCTGACGCTTGGCACCATGCGCGCCACGCTTGAGCAGGTCAGCGCCAATATTGGGCAACTGCTGGAGGCATCCCGCGCGTTAGGACAGCGCAACAGCGCGCTGTCGGAACGTACCGATCACCAGGCAAGTTCGCTGGCAACGGCGGCCAGTGCGATGGAACAGTTAAGGGCCGTCGCTACCCTGACCAGTGAAAAAGCCAGTCAGGTCAGGGAGGTGGCGTTCAGCACCAGTAACGTGGCGGAGCAGGGGGGCCATAACGTACGGCAGGCGATTGCGGCGATGGAGCACATTCGCGAGGAGTCGCAGCGTATTTACGCCATTCTGGAGCTGATTGACGGGATTGCGTTCCAGACAAATATTCTGTCGCTCAACGCCTCGGTCGAGGCTGCAAGAGCGGGCGAACATGGTAAAGGCTTTGCTGTGGTTGCCTCAGAAGTGCGTGTATTGGCCCAGCGCAGCGAGGGGGCAGCAAAAGATATCCGCCAGCTTCTGACCACATCGCAGGCGACCACGCTGCAGGGCGTCGAACAGGTTGAGCACGCCGGTATGACAATGAAGTCGATTATTGAGAGTATCGAAGGGCTTCGCTCTCTGCTGGAAGAGCTGTCGCAGATGAGCGAGCAGCAGCGGGCAAGCATTGCGCAGATGAACGATAGCATTGCCAGCATCGATGCCAGCGTGCAGGAGAATGTGCGTCACGTTGCGCAAACATTGCAGGTGGCCGACGCGCAGCGGCAGCAGACGGGTCAGTTAAAAGAGGCGATTGCCGTATTCAGATTTAACTAGCTTTTCGGTTCGGCGGGGGCGCTGGTGCCAGACGCCAGCGCGTCCTCATCCAGCGCAACGCAGGTGACGTTTGAAGTACGGTACTCACCGTCTGACAGCTTGCGCGTCAGGCGCAGGGTGGCAATTTCTCTGGCAAGCAGATACTGATAATTGGCCTCAAGACGTCCGAGAAGCTTCTCTTTCAGCTCTGGCCGCTGTTCAATGATGGCGTTCATCACGGCACCGTAAATTTCTTCTTTGACCTGTAGCGGATAAATATCGCGGCGATTCTGCCATTTCAGACGAACCAGCGTCGCCGGGATCGATACCAGGTCTTGTGTAATACGCGTCATCTCGTCATTTTTTGTGTTTCTTAGTGCGTCGAGATTTTGCTTTAAGATAAATTCATCACTTTTTTTATCATCTAAAGTCAAATAAACGTCGTTATTTTTAACTTCTTTTTTCACGTTAATCTTCCCCCAGGCTATAAAAAATTGGGTTGTTTTTCTCGCGTGTAATTAAGTTAAGCCAAATTTCATTGCCCGCCTCATTAATTTCTTCGGTTTTTTCGGCTATTATTTGACTTAGTTTCTGGGCATCTATTTCACCTTCGGCCTGCAGGTCATTCAGCAGGTGGACAAAGGCTTCGATTTTTATGGCGCGAAATAAGCGGTCTTTTATATGGCGATCGTGCTCTTCCAGCAACATATTTCGGGATTTGCCAGTTCGGGAAACACCAATTAATATATCGGGCTCGAAATCAGAGAGCTTTCTTTTCCCCTGAGTGAAACTGGCCTCTTTTTCTGCTTCCGTCGGTTGCTGTTCCACAGGCGTGATGTGGTACTTAGCCGGGACGAGATAGTCGGGCAGCATTTTTAATTTCCTTTAATTTCAACAGGGTGGGGTTGGTAAAGGCGTGAGATTCGTTGACAATATCATGAGGCAATTTTAAAATCAAAAAAAATGGAGCCAACCCATGAACAGCATCTTTTTTACGGTCATCACATTACTATTACTGACCGCTGGTGTTCTTTTATTGATGCAGGAGTTCAATAAAACGAAAGTGTCGAAAGACACCAGTGAACCCCCGCAACCTGAACTGATGACAAAAGAGGAAGGTGAAGACCATTTCTCTGTATTGATGAACTCCGTTACGCCTGTCTGGTACTGGCGGGTGAACCACGAATATATCGACTTTTTACACGCGACAATTAAACGCATGAAAATGTCGGAAATTAATGACACGCCCGGACTGTTTGAGGCGCAGCGTCGCTGTAGCGACCTGAATTCAGCGGTATATAAATATTATGACAATATCAAAAAGCGCTGCCTTAACGGCGAGAAGGTCTCTTATTCCGATCTGGACGTATTAAATTTGCGGCAGTGTTTTCGCGAGTTCAGCCTGGAAGCCTATCCTGAGCTGGTGGCGCTTGTCTGGCCGGAGTACGCACGTCCCGAGGTTAACCCGGACAACGTCTGAGTGACGTACCGTTGAGTTATTGCAAACAGTCAGCGCCGTTGAGATATACTGGGCGCTGGTTTCTTTTGCAAACAGGACTTTATGGAACGCTTTTTTGAAAATGCCATGTACGCCTCTCGCTGGATACTGGCCCCCGTCTATTTTGGCCTTTCGCTGGCACTTGTCGCGCTGACGATTAAGTTCTTTCAGGAAATCTGGCATGTTCTGCCGAACATTTTTTCCATTGCCGAAGCGGATTTGATTCTGGTTCTGCTGTCGCTGGTGGATATGACCCTGGTGGGCGGGCTGCTGGTGATGGTGATGTTCTCCGGTTACGAGAATTTTGTCTCCCAGCTTGATATCGACGAGCGTAAAGAGAAGCTCAGCTGGCTGGGCAAAATGGATGCTTCGTCGCTGAAGAATAAGGTGGCCGCGTCGATTGTGGCGATCTCCTCTATCCACCTGTTGCGCGTGTTTATGGACGCGAAGAACGTGCCGGATAACAAACTGATGTGGTACGTCATCATCCACCTGACGTTTGTGCTGTCTGCGTTTGTGATGGGGTATCTGGATAAGATCAGTAAGAAGTAAAGTACACTTACCCCTCACCCTAACCCTCTCCCCAAAGGGGAGAGGGGACTGCTCGGTGCGGCCTTTCTCCCTCTCCCCTTTGGGGAGAGGGCGGGGTGAGGGGTGAGGGCATCAGACCGCACTATTTATCCGACGACGCCTGCCACAGATTCAACTCCCCATCCGCAACATGCTGGTCAATCCGCTTGAGTTCGTCTTCCGTAAAGCGCAGGTTTTCCAGCGCCTGAACATTCTCTTCCAGCTGTTCCGGGCGGCTTGCGCCAATCAGCACGGACGTCACGCGCGCATCTTTCAGCAGCCAGCTTAGCGCCATCTGCGCCATGGTTTGACCACGGGCATGTGCCATCTCATTCAGTAAACGCAGGCTGCTCAGGTTGGCGTCGGTCAGCATCTTCTGCGTCAGGCCGCGCGCTTTATTCCCTTCGCGCTGCATGCGGGAACCCTCAGGAATACCGTTCAGGTATTTTCCGGTTAGCAGACCCTGCGCCAGCGGGGTAAAGGCAATACACCCCGTACCGTTTGCTTCCAGCGCATCCAGCAAGCCGGTCTTATCGACCCAGCGGTTAAGCAGGTTATAGGACGGCTGGTGGATCAGCAGCGGGATCTTCCACTCGCGCAACAGCTCGGTCATTTTTTGTGTGCGATCGGTTGAGTAGGAGGAAATGCCCACATACAGCGCTTTTCCGCTCTGCACGGCGTGGGCCAGCGCAGCGGCCGTCTCTTCCATCGGCGTGTTTTCATCCACGCGGTGGGAGTAGAAAATATCCACGTACTCGACGCCCAGACGCTTCAGGCTCTGGTCGAGGCTGGCGAGCAGATATTTGCGTGAACCGCCCGAACCGTACGGCCCTGGCCACATGTCGTAACCCGCCTTGGTGGAGATAATCAGCTCGTCGCGGTACGCGGCAAAGTCCTCACGCAGCAGGCGGCCAAAATTCTCTTCCGCGCTGCCCGCCGGCGGGCCGTAATTATTGGCGAGATCGAAATGGGTGATGCCGAGGTCGAAGGCTTTTCGCAGCAGTGCGCGCTGGGCATCAAGAGGCTGGACGTGGCCGAAGCTATGCCACAGTCCCAGTGACAGGGCGGGCAGGCGCAGACCGCTCTTTCCACAGTAGCGGTACTGCATATGTTCATAGCGGGTAGCGTCAGGGTACCAGGACATGATGTCTCCTTTTCTTATCGATAATTTTTTGAAACGTCGTTTTCATTCTGAACTTATCACATCACAAAGAGCGAAGATAATGGTTAACGGCGGCTGTGCGACCAGTGAAGCCACGCTAATTAAAAATGATCACAAAACGTTATAATTTCCCTCGTTCCTGCCGATAACGAGAGTAGTACTCGCCTCTGGGCGAACTCACCCTCACGGCAAGGAAGACTTATGAATATGCTCCGTAATTTCACGATCCGCTTCGTCATGCTGACGATTCTCGGGATCTTTTGTTTAATGTGGGCGGGTGTTGGCTTGTACAGCACCTGGTCCCTTTCTCGCGTAACGGATGGCAATGAAGTCGATCGCCAGCTGGTTAAACAGATGACGGTACTCAGCCAGGGCAACGATCAGTATTTCCGCTTTGTGACCCGTCTGAGCCGCGCAATGGAAGTTAAAGCCGCAGGCGGCACGCCGGATTTGGCCTCTGCCCAACAGGCGCTGGATAACATGGGCAAGAAACTGGCCGAGATGAAAGCCATTTCCCCTGGCCCAATGGATGAGCAGGTCTCTTCCCGGGTGATCGGCACCTGGCAGGCGCTGCTCGAACAGGGCGTCACGCCGCAAATGCAGCAGGCAAAGCTGGAGTCTCTGGAAGGGTATCGTCAGCAGGCCAACAACGTCACGCCACCGCTGAGCCGGGCATTCGGCGCGGCCGCTGAGGAATTTAACAATGCTGCCGCGAAGTCGCTCGACAGCACCCGCGTGGTGGTGGACGGCCTGACCAGCATGACCCGCACGGTGATAATCGTCGCCACGATTATCGGCCTGCTGATCCTGCTCTTCACCGACCGCTATCTGGTGGCGATGCTGGTCAAACCGCTGGACCGCATTCGCCAGCAGTTCCGCCAGATTGCCCAGGGCGATCTCAGCCAGCCCATTGAGCCGTTTGGCCGCAACTGCGTGGGGCAACTGGTGCCGCTGCTGAGCGCCATGCAGGACAGCCTGCGCGAAGCGGTCAGCACGATTCGCTCCGGCAGTGAAAATATCTGGCGCGGCGCGACGGAAATTTCCAGCGGTAACAACGATCTCTCTTCCCGTACCGAAGAGCAGGCGGCTGCGCTGGAAGAGACGGCAGCCAGCATGGAACAGCTGACCGCCACGGTGAAACTGAACGCGGAAAGCGCGCGTCAGGCCAGCCAGCTGGCCGATGTGGCCTCAACCACCGCCAGCCGCGGCGGCTCGCTGGTGGAAGAGGTGGTAACTACCATGAGCGGGATTTCGGAAAGCTCGAAGAAAATTGCTGAAATCACCAACGTGATCAACAGCATTGCCTTCCAGACCAATATCCTGGCACTCAATGCGGCGGTTGAAGCGGCGCGCGCGGGTGAACAGGGGCGTGGTTTCGCCGTGGTGGCAGGTGAAGTTCGCAACCTGGCAAGCCGCAGCGCCAACGCGGCCAAAGAGATTGAGGGACTGATTACCGACTCCGTTTCCCGCGTAGAGCAGGGGGCGCAGCTGGTGAGCGACACCGGCACCACCATGGATGCGATTTTGCGTGACGTGACGGAGGTGACGACCATCATGAAGCAAATCGCTTCCGCCTCCGAAGAGCAAAGCAAGGGCATTTCGCAGGTCGGGATTGCCATTACCCAGATGGACGGCGTCACCCAGCAAAACGCCTCGCTGGTTGAAGAGGTTTCCGCGGCGGCGGCGGCGCTGGAGCGTCAGACCGAAGATCTTCAGCGATCGGTGCAAAAGTTCCGCCTGACGGCATAACGCAACGTTGCAAGGCCGACTTGTGCGGCCTTGCATTATTAACGCCTTCCCCCTTCAGCGCGCGCTGAAACTGCTATTCTTTTGCTAACCCCCCTGACGTTCTGGGCTCTCTTCTATGAGGTGTTGCTATGAACAGCTCGTTATCCGTCGTCCCTGTTCTCTCTTTCATTTTTCTGATGCTGTTCTCGGTTTTTGCCAGTGCGACCCAGCAGGCGCAGGAACGGCGCGTGGCGCGTGATGTCAGGCAGGAAACCCGCGACGCGTCACGGCAGGTGAAGCAGGCCTGTGTGGCGAACAATAACCAGAGTAATCACGACTGCCGTCAGGACAAGCGTCAGATGAAACAGTCCGGAAGACAAAAAGCGCGGGACATTAAGTATTAATCAGATTTGCGAGACGGCTTCCGGGAATGCCCCTTGTCGCCTCGCGCTAATCGCAGTATCTTCTTGCCGCGCCTGCAAAATCAGGCGTCGGGATTGGAACCCTGAGTGACTTTATCGGCGACATGAGAAACTTTATGTCGTACGCTTTGCTGCACCTCAATGGTGGGCTGGCGGGGGCATCGTAAGATGCGCCGGTATCCGATAAAGCCGGTAGTTCCAACCTCGCACAGTCCACCGCCATGAGATTGGAACCTCTGACGGTGGGTTTTAAACCATTTATCGGAGGCTGCCATCATGGCTACAACCCCAACCCAGACACACGCGTTATTTACCACGCCGTTTTCTCATACCACCGATTTCACCGAGCTGGCGGACAACTGCGAGCACTACGCTTATTCTCTGGTCGAGTGTGACGACATCACCGAGAAGCTGGCGTTATGCGGGCGTCTCTCCACCTGTCTGGCACTGCTGCAATCCACGCTCCATGAACCTGTTCCGGCGCATTTGATCCCGCATTTTATCGTGAACGATCTTCCCGCACGGCTGCCAGCTTTCGAACCGGAGAGCGATCAACTTGGGCAATACTGCCAGGCCTTAACCCAGTTGCTGATCGGCCGCGCCCTGCCAGAGGAGATGGCGCGCGTGATAGAGGATTTACTGTGTGAACTGGTGGGATATTACGCCGATACGCTGAAAGCGCCGCGCTGGATAAATACGCCGGAAGGTCAAATCGCGATTAATTAATATTGTTTTATGTTGCCGGGTGGCGGCTACGCCTTGCCCGGCCTGCGTTATTATTTTCATGTGTTAATGTAACAATATATTTGGCATTTTCTGCACCGTAAAGGCAATGGGAAGTAATATAGCCTTAAGCTCCTCCCGACATAATTAATGTTCTTATTTTCTCGGAAATAATTCAGTCTATGAAAAAGCTCTATATTGTATTGGCCGCCATGGCAGGGTTGGCTATGGTCAATTCAGCAATGGCGCAAAGCGTCACCGTGGATGTCCCGAGCGGTTATAAAGTAGTGATTGTCCCGTCATCCACCACGGTTCCGCAGGCGGTAACCGTCGCGCCAGCACCGTCACAAACTGTCTATACCGCGCCAGCTCCGGTATATCACCCGCGTGCGCGCCATGTGGCGAGCGTGGCGGAAGGGATGGTGATTGAGCATCAGTACGACGATCATCATTGATGCTTCGCCCGGGTAGCACATCCGGGCCTATTTTGAAGCACCTCTCACGCTGTTGCGTTTAATCCTGCTGTTGCAATTCGGGAAATCGGGTTTCCCGTTGCAGATGCCACTTCTGCGATACGCTTAAATGAGGGGTTACCGTTTGGTGAAAGTGATTTGTAGAGTGATTCGCGGGAAATACCTGCACGTTTTGCGATGACGGTCATCCCGCCAGAGGCTTCAATGACATGCCGTAAAGCCAGCATGAACGCCTCATAGCCTCCAGGCTCGTCAATTTCAATGAAAGCCTGATGAAGATATACGGGCGCGAAATCCGGAGAATCTTTCAGGAGCTGTACCATTGCGTCATCATGTAGTACTGATTTAGCCATTGCGATTTCCTCTTATATTCTTCGCTTATAGTCGTTGAGGTACTCAACGGCCCTTTCAATATCTGCATTTTGCTTTTTTTTCGTTCCAGTCAATAACACCAGACTCACTGCGCCATCTGCCGGATCGGAGACTTCGCTGAAATAGACACGGTAACCCGGCCCCTGGTTAATTCTGAGCTCTGAAACGCTCTCTCTGCATGGCTTGCAATCACCATAGTTACCCGTTGACATTCTGGCGACACGCGTAGCAATCATGGCCTTTGCTATGGGATCTTTCACACTTCTCAGATATGCATCAAAAGGGTCGTACCCGTCAGCTGTGACGTAGTGTTTAACCTTAGCCATTATTGTAGCCTGTAGTTTACGATAAGCAAATGCATTGTAATCTTCAGGCTACGACAGGCAACTGTTCACAGGGTTGTGACAGTGGGGAAGATGTGATTTCTGAAAGCGGATCGCAAAAATTTGAGACCTTGTGCGGAGGGATTACTGCATAACAACGAGGCCGGGCTCGCAGAGCGCTGCCCGGCTGTATTTATCAGTGTGTCGCTTCACCAATCAGCGCGCCTGAACCGGCACCAACGGCCGCACCTTTCAGCACGCTCTTGCCGGTAACCGCCGCGGCACCTGCGCCCACTGCAGCACCTACCGCACCACCTTTACGCGCGGCTTTGCCTTTCTCACCGTTTTTGAACATGGCACCGGTGCCTGCGCCCACGACGGCACCGCCAACGGTCGATTTCAGATCTTTGCCCGTGGCCGCGCCAATGGCAGCCCCTGCTACCGCGCCAGCGGCGGTCTTGTCGATGGCCATTCCAGAGGTGGAAAAAATGAGGGCGCTGATAACCAGCGTTGTTTTAATAAGTTTCATAACAGATCCTTTGTGACTGCTGTCGGTTGAGACGTCATTTCTCACTCTCTGACGCTAGAAAAACGTCCAGATAGTGCCAGCAATACCGACTCAACCTTTAAGCTAATCATGCCCTGGATAAGGATCTTTGCTGCCGGGCGGCGAACCGCCCGGTCAGTCGTCACGCCTGACGTTTGTCTTCGGTATTCGTCTCGAAGTCGCTCGCCGCGTGGCGTTCGTGAAGCTGCTCGTTCAGCTCGCCGCTGGTGCGGTTAACGATGCGTCCGCGCTTAACGGCATGGCGGTTCGCCACGTCTTTCGCCCAGCGCTGCACGTTAGCGTACTTCTCTGCATCCAGGAACTCGGCGGCGTTATAGACGCTACCCAGCGCCACGCAGCCGAACCACGGCCAGATGGCGATATCCGCGATGGTGTACTCTTCACCCGCCACGTAGCGACCGCGCGCCAGCTGTTTATCCAGCACGTCGAACAGGCGCTTGGCTTCCATGGTGAAGCGGTCAATCGCGTACTCAATTTTTACCGGGGCATAGTTGTAGAAGTGGCCAAAACCGCCGCCGAGGAACGGCGCCGCGCCCTGCAGCCAGAACAGCCAGTTCAGCGTCTCGGTGCGTCCCGCCGGATCCTTCGGCAGGAAGTGACCGAATTTCTCTGCCAGATAGAGCAGGATATTGCCGGATTCAAATACGCGCGTTGGCGGGTTCGTGGAGTGATCACGAAGCGCCGGTATTTTCGAGTTCGGGTTCACGTCTACAAACCCGCTGGAGAACTGATCGCCCTCGCCAATGCGGATCAACCAGGCGTCATACTCCGCGCCCGTCACGCCCAGCGCCAGCAGCTCTTCGAGCATGATCGTCACTTTCTGACCGTTCGGTGTCCCCAGAGAGTAGAGCTGCAGCGGGTGGGAGCCCACGGGCAGCTCTTTCTCATGCGTTGCGCCGGAGATCGGGCGGTTGATGTTGGCGAACGCGCCGCCGCCGTTCTTTTTCCATTCCCACACTTTTGGTGGCTGATACGTGTTGTCTGACATGTTGGCCTGCCTTTTGAGTGATGTGTTGAGGCAGTGTAGCAGGAGATTTGTGAAGCGTTTAACGAACTGAGCGTAATCGATCTGCCGCTATTCCTTCCGGCGCTTATATATATCAAATCCGGCATAAGCTTAATCGAAAATCGCATTTTCATAATTAATGCGTAAACCGATAAAGCTGAATATGATGCTTCAACATAAATAAAAGATGCAGTAATAAACACTTTATAAGGCAAGGAGTTAGTGAGATGCGCAAGCTTCTGTTTTCGGCAGTGGTGGTTTCGCTCGCGTTAGGCCTGGCTGGCTGTGATGATGCGAAAAATAAAGAGACAAACAGTGCGGCTGCGGCAAAAAGCGACGCGCCAAAAGAGGGCGGTTCGCTGATTATCGGGATTACCTCCGGCGACCCGTTAGCCGTTAATCCGCTCTATGCCAGTGACCGTACGACGTTAACGATCATGCAGGCGCTCTATGCCCCGCTGTACAGCTTTAATAACGGCAACATTGAGTGGGGCCTGGCGGAAAGCCTGACGCCCTCCGCCGACAACCTGAGCTATACCCTGACGTTAAAACCCAACCTCAAATGGCAGGACGGCCAGCCGCTGACGGCGGACGACGTGGTCTTCACCTTCAATAAGCTGCTGGATGCCAAGCAGCACAGCTTCTTCCGCAGCATGTTTACCTACGGCGGCAAGCCTGTTGAGGTGAGCAAGGTTGATGAGCGCACCGTTAAGTTCACGTTACCGCAGGTCAGCGCAGCCTTTACCGGCACGCTGGTACAGATCTACCCGATCCCGCAGCACGTGTTCGCCGGTGAAGGCGACCTGGAAAAGAGCACCAAAAACGATGCGCCGGTAGGCTCCGGGCCGTTCAAGTTTAAAGAGTATCGCGCCGGGCAGTATTACGCCCTGACCCGTTTTGACGATTACTGGAACGGCAAAGCGAAGCTTGATTCAGTCACCTACCGTTTCGCCAAAGACAGCAACGCCGCCAACCTGGCGCTGCAAAACGGTGAAATCAACCTCAAGATGGTTGACCCGCAGGATGTAAACCGCCTGAAAAATACCGGTAAGTTTGACTTCGTGGTCTATCCGGAAGGCCGTCTGGCCTATATGACGTTCAACCAGAACGTGCCGGTGATGAAGAGCAAAGCGCTGCGTCAGGCTATCGCGTATGCCATCAACAAAGACGAGCTAACCCAGACCGCGTTTACCTCGCTGGACTACGCTAAACCGGCGACCTCGTTCCTGACGCCAGATACGCTTTACAAGACGGATGACGTTGAACAGTACAAATTCGATCTGCAAAAAGCCAAAGACCTGCTGAAGACGTCCGGCGCGCCGGACAACCTCAAGCTGCGCCTGGCGTATGTGAACACCAACAAAACCCAGGAGAGCATGGCGCTCTACATTCAGCAGGCGCTGAAGGGCATTGGGGTGAACGTGGAGCTGATGCCGCTGGACTCCAACGCCATGTCTCAGCGCAGCCTCGATATGAACAATACCGCGTGGGAGCTGAACCTGGGCGGCTACATCATGGGCTCAGAGCCGGACGGTTACAAATCGCTGTTCATGAGCAACGAAGCCTATAACTACGCGCACTACAAAAATCCGCAGTTTGATGCCCTGTGGGATAAAGGCGCGGTGGAAACCGACGCTGCGAAACGTGCCGATATCTACAAGCAAATTCAGCAGACCGTGGCGAACGACATGACCTACTACCCGATTGCCTACACCAATGCGACCGTCGCGGTGGACAAGCGCTTCGGCGGCACCCAGGAGGCAGAGCCGAAACCGGTCTATCTGTTCCAGGATCTGTCAAAAATCTATCAGAAATAAGTGATTGCCCCGGCCGTCAGGCCGGAGCTTTTGTAAGGGCACGTCGTGAACACACTTCTCACGCGTCGGCTGCTGCAGCTGCTGCCGATGCTGTTCTTTATTTCACTGGTGGCGTTTTTGCTGGTCAAACTCGCGCCCGGCGATCCGGTGGCGGCGTACATTACGCCGCGCATGGCCCCGGAAGATATCGAACGTATTCGCCAGAGCCTGGGGCTGGATAAGCCGCTGGTCACGCAGTACGTCCTGTGGCTGAAAAACGTCCTGCAGGGCGATCTCGGCTATTCGCTGATTTACCACCGCCCGGTGCTGGAAATGATCGGCGAACGCATTCCGGCCACGCTGGGGCTGATGGGCGCGTCGCTGCTGATGGCGATCGTGCTGGCGATCCCGCTGGGCCTGCTGGCGGGGGCCTTTAAGCACCGCTGGCTGGATCACCTGCTGAACCTGTTCGCCTATATCGGCATCTCGGTACCGATATTCTGGTTCGGCATTCTGCTCATCACCGTTTTTGCCGTGCAGCTTAACTGGTTCCCCAGCATGGGGATGCGCACCATCGGCATGGAGGACAACGGGCTGGATCTGCTGCGTCACGGCGTGCTGCCGTGTATTGCCCTCACGTTCTACAACCTCTCCAGCTATGTGCGCTACATCCGCTCCAACACCATCTCGCAGCTCTCGGCCGACTACGTGCAAACCCAGCTTGCCTACGGCGCCACGCGTTCCAGTATTCTGTTCCGCCATGTGCTGAAAAACGTGCTGCTGCCGGTGATTACCCTGTTCGGCCTGTCGTTCGGCGAGCTGATTGTGGGGGCCTATGTAACCGAGAGCGTCTTCTCCTGGCCGGGGATGGGGCTGCTCGGGATCCAGTCGATCGCCTCGCTGGACTACCCGCTGATCATGGCGATCATCATGCTTTCGTCGATGATGCTGATCGTCGGTAACCTGATCGCCGACGTGCTTTATCGCTTCGCCGATCCCCGCATTCGTACGCTGAGGTAGCCCGGATGAGCAGACGCTGGCAGCAGGTTCGTCACCAGCTGCGCCGCAACCGTCCGGCGCAGTTCTCCCTGTTTGTGCTTTTTGTTTTCGTTGTCGCCGCGCTCTGCGCGGGGTTAAGCCCGTACGATCCGGATCGGATGGCGCTCGGCGCGCGCACGTTGCCGCCGGATGCCGCGCACTGGTTCGGCACCGACGAATACGGCCGCGACTACTTCACCCGCGCGCTGTATGGCGGCCAGATCTCCCTGATGGTCGGTTTTCTGGCGATGCTCTTTTCCACGCTGATCGGCACGGTAGTGGGAACGGTGAGCGGCTATTTTGGCGGCTGGCTGGATAACCTGATGATGCGGGCCGTGGATATCCTGATGGCCATTCCGGCCTTCTTCCTGCTGCTGGTAGTGAATGCTTACCTCAAGCCGGGCGTGGATAACATCATCCTGATTATCAGCCTGCTGACGTGGATGAACATGTCGCGGCTGGTGCGTGCCGAAACGCTTTCGGTGAAAGAGCGCGAGTACGTGCTTTATGCCCGCGCGTCGGGCGAGCATCCGCTGCGCATTATCGTGCGCCACATCATTCCCGGCGTGCTGCCGACCATTATCGTGGCGGCCACGCTCAATATCGCCTCAGCTATTCTGATGGAGTCAACGCTCAGCTTCTTAGGGCTGGGGGTGCAGGCGCCTGCGGCGTCGTGGGGAAGCATGCTTAACAACGCGCAGTCTTATATTGGCGAAGCGTCGTGGCTGGCGATGTTCCCCGGCATTCTTATCCTGCTGACGGTGTTCAGCTTTAACGTGCTGGGCGATGTGTTCCGTACCGCCTTTGAGCCAGGAGCGAATCGCGATGAGTAACTTATTAGCGCTTGAGAACCTGCAAACCACGTTCCGCACCCGCGAGGGCGAGGTTCACGCGGTGCGTGGCGTGAGCTTTCAGGTTCAGCCGGGCGAACTCGTCGGTATCGTTGGCGAGTCGGGCTGCGGGAAAAGCGTCACCTGTAAGTCGATTATCCAGCTTCTGGGGAGCAACGGACAGATAACCGGCGGCAGCATCCGCTTCCAGAATGAAGATCTGGCGCAGAAAACGCCCGCGCAGATGCGAGCCATTCGCGGCAACGAGATCGCGATGATTTTTCAGGATCCGATGACCGCCCTGAACCCGGTGTTGACCATCGGCAAGCAGATGGCTGAGATCCTGATGCGCAACAAAGGGCTGACCAAAAAAGCGGCCAAAGCGGCGGCGATCGCCATGCTGGAACAGGTGGGCATTGCCGAGGCGGAACGCCGATACGACCAGTATCCCCACGAGTTCAGCGGCGGGATGCGCCAGCGGGTGATGATCGCGATTGCGCTCTCCTGCAACCCGAAGCTGCTGATTGCCGACGAACCGACCACCGCGCTGGACGTGACCATTCAGGCGCAGATCCTGCGCCTGCTGAAAAGTTTGCAACAGCAGACCCGGACCGCGATTTTGTTGATCACCCACGATCTCGGCGTGGTGGCGCAGGTCTGCAGCCGCGTGGTGGTGATGTACGGCGGGCTGGTGATGGAGGAGGGGAGCGTGGAGGACATTTTTTATCGCCCTGCGCATCCTTACACCCAGGGTCTGCTGGCCTCGCTGCCGCGCCCGGATGAGGTGAATCAGCGTTTATCGCCGATTGAAGGTTCGCCGCCCGGTCTGCTTAACCCGCCGCCGGGCTGTCCGTTCGCGGAACGTTGCCCGAAGCGCATGCCCCAGTGTGAACGGCAGCCCGCATTTTACACCGCCGGAGAGGGCCATCGCGCCGCCTGCTGGCTATGGGCTGATAAGGAGATTCAGGCATGAGTGAACACCAGGCGCCATTAGTGAGCGTTCGCGATCTGCGCAAGCACTATCCGCTCAACGCCGGTTTGCTGCGTAAAGGCGTGGCCGTGAAGGCGGTTGACGGCGTGAGCTTTGATATCCAGCCCGGCGAGACGTTTGGCCTGGTGGGGGAATCCGGCTGCGGAAAATCCACCCTCGGGCGCGCCATCCTGCGCCTTTTCGATATCACCTCGGGCGAGATCCACTTTGCCGGGCAGGCAATCGCCCACGCCCGCGAAAGAGAGCTTAAGCCGCTGCGTAAGCGGATGCAGGCGATTTTTCAGGATCCCTACTCCTCGCTCAACCCCGGTATGACCGTGCGACAGCTGGTAGCCGAACCGATGCAGATCCACGGCTACAGCCGTGAAGAACAGCGGGAACGTACGGAAACGCTGCTCTACAAAGTGGGGCTGAAGCACGAACACCTTGAACGGTTCCCGCATGAGTTCAGCGGCGGGCAGCGTCAGCGCATCAGCATTGCCCGCGCGTTGTCCGTGCATCCTGAATTTGTGCTGTGCGATGAGCCGCTCTCGGCGCTGGACGTCTCGGTGCAGGCCCAGGTGGTGAATATTTTGCAGGATCTGCAGCAGGAGCTGGGGCTAACCTACCTGTTCATCGCCCACGATCTCTCCATGGTGCGCCATATCTCCAGCCGCATTGGGGTGATGTATCTCGGTAAACTGGTGGAGGTGGCTCCGGCGAATGAACTGTATCAGCGTCCGGCACACCCTTACACCCGCGCGTTGCTGGCGGCGGTTCCCCAGCCCGATCCGCGCATCCGCAATCTCGAAGATGCCACCCTGCGCGGCGACATTCCAGGACCCACGTCCGCGCTGCCGGGCTGTAAATTCTGCAGCCGCTGCCCGCACGCCATGCCGGTTTGCCAGACGCAGGAGCCTGCCATGCAGGAGATTGCGCCAGGGCATTTCGCGGCGTGCTGGCTATTTAAGATTTGAGCCTTAAACGTGTCGGGTGGCGCTTCGCTTACCCGACCTACAGGGTTTTGTGTTTCGTAGGCCGGGTAAGGCGAATTATTTGCCACGCAGGTGTATGATAAATCCACCTCTGTCAGGTTAATTACAACGTGCAGACGACAACAACCCCTCAAAAAATTGCCGCCTGCCTGTTTTAGGTTGGATACATGCGTAAAGGAAAGTTAAGCAGTGATGCGCCATTCGGGACGTTGTTAGGCTATGCGCCCGGTGGCGTGGCGATTTACTCTTCAAATTACGGCAGTCTGGACCCGCGCAGCTACCCGGAAGATGCGGATTTCCGCAGCTATATCGGCAACGAATACATGGGCCACAAGTGGCAGTGCGTTGAGTTTGCCCGCCGTTTCCTGTTTCTCAACTATGGCTTCGTGTTTACCGACGTCGGCATGGCGTGGGAAATCTTCTCCCTGCGCTTTTTGCGTCAGGTGGTGAACGATAACATTTTGCCCCTTCAGGCTTTTGCCAACGGTTCAAAACGCGCGCCGCGCGCCGGGGCGCTGCTGATCTGGCAAAAGGGCGGCGAGTTTCACGAGACCGGTCACGTGGCGGTGATCACCCAGCTTCTGGACGATAAGGTGCGTATTGCAGAGCAGAACGTGATTCACTCCCCGCTGCCGCTCGGCCAGCAGTGGACGCGCGAGCTGCGTCTGAGCGTGGAGAACGGGTGTTACACGATCCATGACACCTTCAACGACACGGAGATCCTCGGCTGGATGATCCAGACCGACGACACGGAACACAGCATTCCTCAGCCGGAAATCGACGGCGAGCTGCTGAAAATCAGCGGCGCGCGGCTGAAAAACAAACGTCAGTTCGACGGAAAATGGCTAAACGAAAATGACGCGCTGCAGCAGGCGTATATCCGCGCCAACGGCCATGTGATCAACAAAGATCCCTGCCAGTACTTCACCATTACCGAAAGCGCCGAGCAGGAGCTGATCAAGGCCACCAACGAACTGCACCTGATGTACCTGCACGCGACGGACAAGGTGCTGAAAGACGACAGCCTGCTGGCGCTTTTCGACATTCCGAAAATCCTCTGGCCGCGCCTGCGCCTCTCCTGGCAGTGGCGTCGCCACCATATGATCACCGGTCGTATGGATTTCTGCATGGATGAGCGCGGCATTAAGGTCTACGAGTACAACGCCGACTCCGCCTCCTGCCATACCGAGGGCGGGCTGATTCTCGAAGAGTGGGTGAAAAACGGCTATCGCGGCAACGGGCATAACCCGGCGGAAGGGCTGCTGGAAGAGCTGACCGGCGCATGGAAGCACAGCCACGCGCGGCCGTTTGTCCACATCATGCAGGACAACGATGTCGAAGAGGACTATCACGCGCTCTTTATTCAGCGTTCGCTGATGCAGGCCGGCTTCGAAACCAAAATCCTGCACGGGCTGGAGGCGCTGAGCTGGGATGCCGCCGGGCAGCTGATTGACGACGAAGGCCGTCACGTCAACTGCGTGTGGAAAACCTGGGCGTGGGAAACGGCGATAGAGCAGATCCGCGAGGTCAGCGAAACCGAATACGCCGCTGTGCCGATCCGCACCGGACATCCCGAGGGCGAGGTGCGACTGATTGACGTCCTGCTGCGCCCGGAGGTGCTGGTCTTCGAACCACTGTGGACCGTGATCCCCGGCAACAAGGCGATTCTCCCGGTACTGTGGCAGCTGTTCCCGAACCACCGTTACCTGCTCGACACCGATTTTGAGGTTAACGATCTGCTGAAGCAGACCGGCTATGCCGTCAAGCCGATTGCCGGACGCTGCGGCAGCAATATCGATCTCATCAGCGCCCAGGACGAACTGCTGGATAAATCCAGCGGCAAGTTTTTCGACCGTAAAAACATCTACCAGCAGCTGTGGTGCCTGCCGAAGGTCGACGGCAAGTACATACAGGTCTGCACCTTTACCGTGGGCGGGAACTACGGCGGAACCTGTCTGCGCGGCGATGACTCGCTGGTGGTGAAGAAAGAGAGCGATATCGAGCCGCTGATTGTGGTGAAGGATTCGCTATAAAAATACCCCCGCAGGGTTGAGGGTTCCCTACAAAATAATGCCTGCACAGACGACCCCCTCTCCCTTGAGGGAGAGGGCTGGGGTGAGGGGGAACATACGGCTCTGGTGGTCATTCCGTTCACTTTATGTTCCTTGCTACTCTTTAACGACATGGCCTGTGAACGTGCCAGGGTGGCTCAGTCGCCACCACCCTGGCGACCCGGGCTCCCGGCGGTAAATCGCCGCTTCGCGGTGCCCTCGGCTTATTCCTTCCGGCTTATCGGGGACGGGCGGAGGTAACGTCCCTGTAAAGCCCGCCCTCTCGGCGCATCCATGCGCCTCGCCCCGGCCGGAAGGCAACGCCTCAGCGATTTACAGCCGGACCAGGGCATCGCAGAAAGCCTTTAGTCGTTCTGAAACAAGGTTATTGCTTCTGCTTAAAAAATACTGTGGATCCCTCAGTCCGCAGGGCATCCTGCGGGTTTTTTTCGTTACTGTTCTTCCTCTTCCTGCCCGTTGATCTTCAGATCGATGATGTGGCCAATCTGGTCATGATACACCGTCAGCAGGTTGTACTGGCTCATCTCGGAGATGATCTGCGGTGAGACATTAAAGCTGCGGGCCAGCTCCTCCTGGTGAAAATAGCCCGGCTGACGCCGCCTCACTTGCGCACGACGGCGGTTGTACTGATACCACAAAATCAGCAGCCAGCCGTTGAGCGCGGCGAACAGCAAATAGATCAACACCGTATTAAAGGACGCGATAATCACGCCCCAGCGGTGGTCGCTCTCATCGGTTAGCTGTATCCAGAGCCTGGCATACAGGAAAAACAGAAATCCTCCCCACGCCACCAGCGTTAACGCGGCATCGAAAAGACGCGGCAAGAGCCGATGCTCGGTCAAAATTAAGGTGTTTTCGTTCATTGAATGCTTCCTTTTCCCCGGTCCGGACTGATCCAGCGCGCGCGGGCGCGCTGGCGTTTAAGCATCACTTTTGGAAATGCGACGAGGGTGGTAAACAGGCCTATCATCCAGTACACCATCGGGAACCAGATCACCCAGAAAAGCGAGCTGGCCACTTTTCGTTCATAGCGTCGCTCGATGAACAAGCTGACCAGGAACTGCAGCAGACACATCACGCCCAGCAGCAGCCCGGTAAACTCCGGTGGAAAAAGGCTCTCCACGGTCAGCCTGGCGGGAACAGGCGCAACCTGGCTGAGGAGGAACAGCAGCACCGTCATCGCGTACGCGAAGGCCCACAGCGTTGACAGCGCGTACTCCATAAACAGCGGCCACATGCGGTGATGCTCCCAGCGCACAATCCTGCGCAGGTTGACCAGAAACACCTCCGCGCCTCCCTGGGCCCAGCGCAGACGCTGTTTCCACAGGCCCTTCAGCGTCTCCGGCATCAGGATCCAGCACAGCGCCCGCGGCTCAAAAAAGATATCCCAGTGGCGCAGCTGGAGCTTCCAGCTGATGTCGATGTCTTCGGTGATCATGTCCGGGCTCCAGTACCCGACGTCCGCCAGCGCCTGCCGTCGAAAGGCGGCGATGACGCCGGAGACGGTAAAGACCCGGCCATAGATCCGCTGCGTCCGCTTAATAAGCCCGATGATGGAGGAGAACTCGCCCACCTGAATGCGGCCAATCAGCGTGGAGCGGGTGCGAATACGCGGGTTCCCGGTGACCGCCCCAACGTGGGGGTACTGAATCAGCGGGGCCACCAGATAAGCGGCGGTATCGCGATCGAGCAGGGCGTCGCCGTCAATGCAGACCAGCAGATCGCCCCGGGCCGCCGCCGCCCCGGCTTTGAGCGCCAGCGCTTTCCCCTGGTTCTCCGCGAGGTTAATCACCCGCAGGCGCGGCTGTTCCTGCGCCAGCACCTGCAATACCTCCGCCGTGTTGTCAGACGAACCGTCGTTGATGGCGATAACTTCTATATTTTCATACCGCTGATCCAGCGCGGCGCTGATGGTCTCCCGGGCATTTCGTCCCTCGTTGAAACAGGGGATAAGAATGGAGATGAGCGGCTCACCCGCGAGCGTTGGGGCGGGCGTGTCTTTATCCCACGACCAGTGGCGTTCAAGCTGATACCAGAAATAGAGGCCGCCGGTTATCCAGAGCACCGACATGAACAGCGGCCAGAAGAACACAAAATCCAGAATCAGTTCGCCGGTAAAGAGGGCGGCCACGCCTAACGGCAACCCGAATACCAGACATAAAATAGAGAATGCGATAATGCGATCAGTCATTGTCAGGGTACCAGTACGAAGAGAATTCAGGCCTGATGCGTGAGATATCAGGTTGGTTGTTGAGGAAGTCGTCGGGGTAGTAACCGTAGTTTTTGACGCCGTTCAGCTGGAGCACGCGCATCCACTGCGCAAGCTGGCTATCGGCAACGGCGCGCTGCGGTTTCTGTTCCCAGTCCTTGGCCTGCAGCTCGAAAATGGTTTTATCGAGCGCGCCGGGGCGCGTGGCGACCGCGTTAACCAGACGCGTCAGCCAGGCATCGCTCTCGTCTGCCGGGACGGACTCCATCAGCGGCATGGCCATCGGTACCGTCCAGTCATACTCCGCCAGAAAATCATCAAGATTCTGCGCGAACCACGCTTCGCTTTCGGGCTGCAGAATGGGTAAGGCGAACATGTTGCGCGCGGTTTTTATGTGCGGGCCACGGATATGCTTTACCGCCAGGCTCAGGGCGTGGGTAAACCCGATAAGCGTCTGGCTCTTCTGGCGAGTCGTGTCCTGTCCGGCATCGTCCACGTCCGTCAGCACCGCGTCGTCATGGAACAAAATCCCATTGAAGCTGGCATAGCGGGCCAGATCTTCATAGATGTCCGTCACCTGCTGGCGCACCTGCGGGTCCCACGGGGCGAGCCGGATATAGGGCTCGGTGGCTTCGCGCTGCTGGCCGGTTTGACGATCCCGGCGCTGCACGCGCGGCAGGGCAGGATCGAGATCGAACGAGAGCACCGGCATCCATGCGAAGACTTTTACCCCTGCGCGGGTTTGCAGCTGCCAGGCGACAAAATTAAAGAGATCGGCCCGGACCGGCAGACGACGGTTGGGGAAATAGAGCGCTTTGATCCTGCCGTCGCCCTGCGGGTCGGCAAACGCCTGCAGGAAAACATGGCTGATTTTCATGTCATAGACCCGCTGGATCAGCTTGTTGATGTTTTGGGTCTGCTGGGCCGGATCGGGATCGTAAACGTAGTCGAGATCGACGTGCATGACGCGCACGGGATCGCGCTCCTGAACCTGGCTGACCGTGCTGGCAAACGCCTTGAGCGAGGGATTACCGGCGATCAGCAGGCGGGGGATGTTGCCCAGATCCTGCACATTCCCCAGCCCGTCCTCAAGGGTGAAGGCCAGCTGATAACCCTGCTGTCTGGCGATAGCGAGCGACGTACCGCTGGCGGCGCCGTAGGGCCAGACCCAGGCGCGCGGCGCTTTGCCCGTCACCTGCGTGATTTTTTCAGTCACTTTGCGAACGTCATCGCCGATCCGCTGGCTGAACTGCTGGTCGGTTTCATAGCGGCCCGTGGCTTTGTCATAAAAGCGGTTGGCGATCGCCGGTTCCCGGCTGCCCTGCGGGTTGGCCGGAATGCCGTAATGCGAGGCCCAGGTATGCGATCCAATCTCAATCAGCGGGGACTGGCTGAGCTCGCGCACCATGTCCCACGTCGCGAAGCGATCGCGGGGCGTCATCAGGCCGCCGAAGTTAACTTTTTGATTTGCCGGCGTATCCACCCAGCTGCCCACCGGCGCCCACAGCGCAGGAACGTTCCACGCCTGAAGCAGCGGCCAGACGCGGGTGTAAAAGCTGCTGTAGCCGTCGTCAAAGCTGAGCAGAACGGCTTTTGGCGGCAGCGTTTTTTTGCCGTCATGGGCATCGAGAATGTCCTGCACGCTGATGGCGTGATAGCCGTTGTGCAGAAGCCAGCTTATCTGCTCGTTTAAGGCGCTGGTGCGAACGGAGAGATAGCGCTGATCGGCAGCATCGTCTTCGACGTCATGGTAGGCCAGGACCAGAAACTGGTTCTTCGGCCAGGGTTTACTTGCCTCCAACTGCGGCCGATCTTTGGGCGCAATGAACGAAATCGCCTGCGCGCAGACGCTCGCGCTGAGGCAGAGCCAGCCGAGGAGTATCAGTCTCACGGAAAAACGTGTGTTCAGCATATTCATCCTTAAAAGCGTAAAGTCGCGTCAAATGTGACGGAGAGGTTGCTCTCGCGTTTGCCGTCGTAAGGGCGTTTATCCCAGTTCAGCATCACGCCGGTATCAATAACGTTGTTCCACTGAACGCGTTGTCCGTAACCCAGCAGGGCGATGGCGCCAGCGGACTGATTTTTCTGCCAGTAGCTGCCGCCTCCGGCCACGAACTGCTGGCTCCAGAGGGTGTCGTAATGGCGGACCATTTCATGGTCAACGGCCAGGGCAGCCGTCACGGACAGATCCCGCGCCGGGTTGTAATAGAGCGTGTCCCGCAGGCTGTTTTTACTGGCGGCGATCCCCGGTTCGAGATCCAGCGTCAGGGACGGGGTCTGCCAGAGACGCTCCTTGCCCGTGAGGGTGTATTCCTGGCGGTGGTTACGATCGGAGAAGCGGCTGAGGGCGGCGCTGAACTGGTACTCACGCCGCTCGTTTTGATACCAGCGCACCCCGCCTTCACCCCGGTTGGCGCTAATTCCGTTGCGTAAGGCCCGAAGGGGCGTGGTGCGCGACAGGCGCTCAAGGCTGCCGCTGACCTGCCAGCTATCGGTCACAAAGTATGTTGTTGCGAGGCGAGCGCCCGGCTTGTTTTCACCGTGATAGCGGTTGCTGGAAAGCTCGGCTTCGAGCTGCAGGTCGCGTGGCCGCCATTCGACGCCGCCCAAAAGGTGACGGCTGGTGCCTTTGCCCTCATCGAAATTACTCTGCGCATAGCGGGTGCCCGCAAACAGCCGCCAGCTGTCCGCTACGGGTGGGCCATAGAGCGTGGCGTCCCAGCTCAGGTCGTGCGTCCCGCTGATGGGGCTATCGGAGTGCAAACCCTTGCTTGCGATGAGGCGCAGTTCGGACATGTGGTGGACCGTTCTGAGCCTGTCGAGACGCCTGGCGCTGCGATCGTTGGGCGCGCGCGCCAGCACGTCGTCGGCCAGTAAATCCATCTGTCGCCACTCCTGAAGATCCATCGCGACGTAGGCCTGCTGTTGCTCCAGCTCTGCATTGGACGGCTCCAGCGCCTCCGCCGTTTTCAGCTTTTGCTCGGCCGCGCGCGGCAGGCCCCGCGCCTGAAGCAGGGTGGCGTAGTCAATCTGTAACCCCTGATTGCCCGGCGCCGTTGTCGCCAGACGGTGCGCCAGCATTTCGGCTTCCGGCAGGGCATTCGTCGCCAGCAAATAGTTAAAGCGGAGCGACTGTCCGGTAAGCCACCTGTCGTTCGGCTGAGGGGTAGGGGAGCCGAAATCGTAACGGGTCCAGGGGACGTTGCGGGTCTGGCGCTCAACGTACTGGCGGGCGGCCTGGTAGTCTCCCGTATCCAGCCAGGCGTAGAAAAGCGCGTGCTCCTCGTCCTCTGGGTCGGAAGCGTATTGCGGGTAGCGTTGCAGAAGCGCGAAGGCGGCGGCCGCGTTTTGCTCCTGCAGATACGCGGAGATGACCCAGCCGATTGCCCAGCCCGGCACCGGATGCCGGGCTGTCGTAAGATCCTGATATTCGCTAATCACCTGTGGGTAATCCGCATGGGCGTATAGCGCGCCAAGCCTGTCGATACGTGCTAGGACGACGTCTTCCGCCGCCTGCGGATCGTTTTGCCAGCGAGCAAGCAGGGCGTCGTAACGATTCAGCGCAGATTGCGCAAGCTGCAGACGCTCCTTTTCCGTTCTGCCGGGCACATCGGCAAGGCGAACCCGTTCGGCGGCGGCATTACGCTCAAGACGGCGACGCTCCGCGGGGGGCAGCGTCACGCTTTGTGAAAGCTGGAGCGCGGGGGTATTCACCCGGTTATCCGTAAGCGCGTCGATCAGTTCGCTGAGGAGCGCTTTATTCTCGGGTGCGATATTCAGCGCGCGGGTTTCTCCCAGAAGCCGATCCCAGCTTTTCCCCTGGCGTAACCAGACATACGAGAGCGTCTGAAGATGCGCCTGAGAGGGATTTTCCGCCACCAGCCGTCGGGCTTCCTGCAGGGCAAGCGCATCCATGCGGGCATCGGCCAGGGTTTTGATATAGCCGATACGATAATCATCGTTATCCGGCGCAAGGCTACGCGCCTCTTTCCAGAGCGCCAGGGCCGGCTGCCACGCTTTTTGATTTCGCCTGGACTGCGCGACGGCAGCAACGCCGCGGGCGGGCAGCGGCATATAAATGCCGTAACGCTGCCAGACCTGAATAACCTCGTCATCATGACCCGCCCAGGCTGCAACCTGTAACCAGTCCGCAACTTGTTCAGGCGTCAGGGCATGCTGCTGCTGATAACGCTGAAGATAATCGAGAAACGGCGTGTAATTACCGTTACGCGCCTGTTGAATCTGTTGCTCATAAACGGATTCAGTCGCCTGAGACAGAACAGGAAAGAGGAATAACAGAAACAATAATGTTGGGGCGCGATAAAAGAATAACGTATTGAAGCGAAGTGAACTTTCCATATCTATTTGCCATTTGTTTATCATGAATCCATTGCATAACACGGCCGCCTTTAAACTCAGGGGTTAAAGGCCATAAATGAGAACATTAAATCTGAATGCAGTGATGTTACGGGGTACTTACCTAAAGGTAATTATGGATCCTTATCTCAGTGGACTGGGTGAAAGCTAATGTACACCTGATATGTTGCCGGATAAATATGCTGAAAAGCGGCTGAGTAGTTTTGAGATAATTCTGTAATGAGCAGGTTTTAATGATTATTTTGAATTGGTGATTTAATCATAACTCACTGAAATAAAATCATTTTATGTTTATTGTGACAGTTTTGTATATATTTTTAATGCTGTTTATCTGCCTCAATTAAAGTACTTTCTGGTGCATGTTTGGGAAGTTTCATGACAAAAATTCTTAATGTTTAGAGAAGTGACTTTTCTGCGATTGTTTTTTATTTATAATTAATGGCAGCCATTGAATGATAGTCTACAGGAAGTCTTTCTCATCAATGTCTGTATTGAGGGATGTCCAAAGCCGGAATACATTTATCGTTAATATAACAGCGCTATAAAACGAAGGCGGCCTTCTTTCCGAGGGATCGTTCTTGCTTTAATCTAAAAGGGATGGTTAGTGGCAACTTCAATAGTGTTAGTGACTCAGGATCGCTACCTTGTCAGGGGGATGCGGATATTTTTTCCGGATATTATCCTGCTCGACTCGATTGACAGAAACATATTTGATAACGGTGCAGATGAATATTCTGTATTGATTGATAGCCGTTCTCCGCTCCGTTTATATGATTATCTGATACGCCATCCGGCCCGAACGAAAAAAACGATCTGCTGCGTTATGCTTGATATGCGGCACCGCGAGGAGAATCTGCTCAGTATGAAGTTATTTATGAACACGTCGCTCACCGCGCCGGATATGGCCTCGCTGTTTAATCTGGTGCTCAATATGAAGGGCAGGCGCCTGACCACGAAGTGGCTGCTTAACTTACGGCTTAGCACGCACGAAGCGATCATGCTGCGGCTGCTGAGGGCAGGGATGCCGATGGAAGCCATTGCCGATGAGCTGAATACGTCGGTGAAAAGCCTCTATCGCAAACGCACGGCGCTCTCGGAACGTCTGGGGGCGGAGAACTTCAACGAGGCGTGTTTGTTTATCTTTAAAAACAAACTGCTGGACGCAGGTGGGAACGATCCCTAGTGAGGGGAGAAACCAAAAGCAAATTCAATCTTTCTGCGCCCCAGGCGGGGCACAGAAAAGTTTTGCAGATCACTCAACGCTAAGTGCAGTTTCCGTTGGGATAAAGCTGTTGATTATGCGGACGTAATGCTTGCGCTGCGCTTCGGTAAATTCGTTATAAGACGCCAGCGTAAACACCAGTAGTTTGCGCGACTCGGGGTTCAGCTTCGGGTGATGTGGCAGCGTTACGATGGAAGAGACCTGCCGGACCCAGGCGCCATCCTCCAGAAATTTATTGGCGGTTTGCAGCACCTGCAGTTTGGCTGGGCCAATTTCATGGCGCAGGTTTTTTCCTTCCACCTCAAATCCCGGCACATAAAGCTTCATTTTCTCCCACTGCTTCTCACAGAAATCGTCCACCGTTTGATCTTTTTCCAGCGTGGTGCGGTTTATCAGTATGTTGTACTGATTATTGTCCTCATCCATATAGCGCAGAATATTAATGGACTGATCTTCCTGAGGCGTAAGCGTCATGAAAGTGCCTTCATTAATAGGATAAGTCATGGGGGTTTTGTTCATGTAAGTCCTTTTCATCCTTAATGTTTTATCGGGATAAGGGAATGATCTCAACGCGGCGGTTTTGCGCCCGCCCTTCTTTGGTGTCGTTATTGGCGACCGGCCGGGTGTCACCAGCGCCTTCGGTAATGAACTGTTCGGCCGGGAGTCCCGTATACGCCACCAGCCAGTCTTTAATGACCTGCGCGCGTTCGGCAGAGAGCGCCATGTTCGTCGCGGCAGAGCCGGTACTGTCGGAATGGCCAATTATGAGGAATATTTTTTCTGGCGAGCGGCGAATTGCAGGCACGATCGTGAGCAGGGTTTTTTCGCTGTCGGGCATGAGATTGCTGCTACCGTTCGCAAAAAGCGGCACGGTATCCGCCAGAGGGAAGATCGATGCGTTGTCGTCTGCGGTAACATTTTCCCGTAACGGAGAAAATTGCCTTATCTGCTCGCGTATTTCGCCGATGTTATGCCGGGCATAGTAGTAAACGCCGCCGGCCAGACAGGCTAACAGTAATAGCAGCGTGATAATGGCGGGCAGTGGAGATCGACGCCGCGGCGCTGGCTTAACGAGAGGGACTGGCGCAGGCCATGCGGCCTCGGGTTCCGGTAGCGGCGGTAATGGCAACGGAGGTAAGGGCGGCATGGCAATCGTGGCAGAAAGGGCAGGCAGGATACCGTATCTTTCTCCCAGCCACTGCGACCAGGCGCCGTGACGGGTAAACCCCTGACCATAGTCGGCAAGGATGACGCCTGCGAGATCGAGCGGGGTGTTTTTAAACAAGGTTTGCATGACGTTCATCAACCGGCTTTCGGCAAGCCAGGCGATAAAGGTACTGCCGAGCGCATATCGCTGAATGGCGTAAAGATTCTGTCCGTCATCGCGGGCATTAAGCTTGTCCACCAGATCGTGGAAACACGATTCCAGCGTCAACTGACCGTGCGGCGTCAGAGAGCGGGTCCAGATCGCCCGGTCGGGATCGTGCGAATGGCGTTGCTGGCTCAGACGGGTATAAAAAGCCGGTATGCAGGGCAACTGCCTGTTAAGCCGTATGGAGGTGAAGGCGTATTGCCAGGACATCAGCTGTTCTGTCAGCAGAGCGCTGTTCTCCATACCATCGACGAGCACGGGAAACAGGGCCACTGTCGCCATGGGCGGGTGCGTCTCTTCCGCATGCGTGAGCCGGCTGGCGAGCGTAGTCGAATGTTCGGCTACCATCCAGACGATGTGTCCGTTATCGCTGGTTGATAAATTGGCATGGTGAAACCATTTTCGGGCGAAGGGGCCGGTAATCAACACCATCAACCGTGGAGAGGTTGCTGGTGTATCTTCGTCGCCTTTTTCCGGTTCAGGGTCCGCTTCCGCGCGCATCAGCCAGGTTCGGGGTGCGCAGGTGGCGCGCAGCGACGTCAGCGCGTCGGTTTGCCCTTCGACCTGTTCCAGCAGCGTAAGCAGCTTTCTGGCATAGCGGAAAATCAGCTTGCTGTCGGAACGAAGCAGGGCGGCAAGCAGTGACGTAATATCGTCATTCGCCTGGCTTTGGGTGTAGCCATAAAAGTAATGCATTAACGAGTAACGCTCCCAGGAGAGCGCATTATCTTTCTGGTTTATCATCAGGCGCTTGTCGAAATAACCGCATAGCAGCTGGCACAGCGCTTCGCTCTCTTCGGCAGCCTGGTTCTCCTCCTGCAAGGCTTTATTAAACTGCTCGATGAGCGAAATGAGTCTGAGCTGAAAATCCGCCGCTGAAGGAATGATGCCGTCGAAGGAAATCAGGGTATCAATGCCGATCAGTCGGCAGAAAAAATGTTCACTTTTCACCATGTTTTCTCCGTAACGGTGCCCCAGCCAGAGGTTATTGACCACGGACATATCCGCACGACAGCAGGCTGCGCGGCGGTGGCGGTTTTAAATTCGAGCGAGAGTGTGAGGTTGTCATCCGGGGATGCGGTATGCAGCGCTTGCAGTTCCCGGCCATCAAGCGTGCGTTTATAGAGCAGCATGTTTTGCGGGTTATAAACGCCAAGGTGCAGCTTTTCCGCGTCTCCATCGTCAGCGCGCCAGACGGCGGGCTCCAGCGTGAGGTTTTTTTTGTACCAGACGTACTGGCGGGCAAGCCATTGCGCGTGGTCATCGGGCGGCGTTGGGAAAAAATTGATCTTCTCCGCGCTCATTACCTCCGGCAGTACGGTGCCCTTTTGCAGGCAAATTCCAGTCTGATACTCAAACGCTCGCAGAGGACGCGCGGATCCCGTGGTGTAAGGCGACAGACTTGCGGCGTCCTCTGTTTCCAGCCCCAGTAGGGTTCGGACGCGTTTTTTCGAGATGTTGTCTCTTTCCCACCAGGCTTTATCCACTACGCCTTGCGCTTTGGCCTCGTTTGAGTGATCGCCCCAGACTTTGCTGTGCTCTTTACGCTGATAGAAATGCCAGAGCAGCGGCTTGTGCGGATGATAAATGTCATAGCCGTAGGTGAAGGCGCGTACCGCCATGGCGATCTCTTCGCCGGCGAAAAAAATCTGCGGATCGTTAGGTACAGTGCTGACGAAATCGCCGTGCGTAAAGATAAAACCGCCCGCGAGATAGCTTCCCCGCACCGGCTCGGTTGCCGTAAAAGGCGTGGAGGTAAGCATGGGAATACCCTGCGGATTAAATTCGCGAAATATCAGGCGGCTGACATAGTGCTTTTTGCTGGCCTCTTCATCTTCGCCTGGGCGATAAGGCGGGGGATAGGAGGAGAGTATGGGCCGCGCGCTTTTCTGCTGTAACTGGCGCAGCATGGCGATCATTTCGTCATCCCAGCCGGGAATAAAACGGCAGTGGGAATCGATTTGCAGGAAATAGACTTCCTGTTCAAACAGCGTTTCCGCCATGCTGCGTGCCCAGCATGCACCCTGGCTGGCGTAAAAATGGACGCTGATAAAATCAATCCTGGCCTGGCGGTAGCGGAAGGTAACGACTTCACGCCCCGCAACGATCCGGCTACCTTCCCGGATCATGCCGCTTTGTTCAAACAGCGACAGGTTTTCGTCGTCCTGCCAGCAAACGGCGAGATGCAGATTCTCCGGATGAGCGGCTTGCTGCAGCATGTTCTTTAGCGTTGGAATGAGTTCCGGGTCGCGGTAGCTTGCGATGCTGATAAAAATTGTCGCTGGGGTATCCATTTTTCCCAATCCATTCAAAAGCTGATTACGGAATATCAAAAACGACTTCCGCTTTGGCGTTAAAGGTTCCACCTGCGGGGGCGGTTTTACCGCTGGCGAACAGCGTGGCGTTCCAGGCAAATTCGGCGGGCCCCTGGCTGGTAATACTGGTTTTTTGTTCTGATGTGCTGCCGTCCAGCTTCATCGCCTTGCCTGCGCCATCGGTGATTTTTATGCCCAGCCGATCCAGATTGCCGTCTGCATCTTTTACGCGGATATACGAACCATCTGAGGAGGGGGTATCGGCGATCATCGAGGCGGTAGTGGAATAGGTGCCGTAGTCGCTTTTGCAGGTAATGGTGAAATCCAGATTGCGGCTCACGCCGCTACTGAGCAATGACGGGGTCACTTCGTTGAAATCAATCGTTTTGGCGCTGTCGACATCGCAGGTGGGAGTGCTGATGATTTTGATATCGCCAATCGCGAGCTTCATGACATACGAGGCCGGATCGGCCGTCATCAGGTAGTTATAGGCAATATCCCCGGCGGGCAGAACGGTATCGCCGTTCGGATCGCTCAGGCGCAAATTGTTCGCCGTTTTAAAAAACTGGATGCGGTAAAAAGAGGCGGCCACATAATCAAATGTGGCTTCTTGATTCCCCCCCGAAATGGTCAACTGACTGGTGGAGGGAAAGTTGCCGAATGCAGTGCCATTGCTCCACAGCAGCTTAATGCCGATGCCCGGTATAGTGGTCGGATAGATGCGGGTTGACGAGTCCTGTCCCGTCAGGTTGATCACTCGTTTCCCGTACTCGGTGCCGGCAACGCAGTGGTCATAGCCAATATTCTGGCCTGCCTGATTGCTGTCGAACTGGGCGATCGGGGTTGAGGTGTCTATGGGGGCATTTGCGTTGATACGAATAACCTGCGAAGGAATGGAAACCGCGGTCGGCGCGCCGCGCGCCAGCGTACAAACGGCGGAAGCGGCGGGCGTCAAAGCAAGGGCACAAAGTGTAATGGCGATCCTTAACATGTTTTATTCCTTCTCGTGATTCAGCATGGCGACTATCTCAGGGGGATACATTTTCAAGAGGTCGGCAAAGCTTTTGCCGATGCTCTCTTCCGCATACTTCAACACCTGAACAAGCGGGCTGCTGGGTTCGGTCATTGCAAACCAGCTGCGGATTTCCTGTAAGCGGTGCAGCGCATCGGCGCGGCTTTCGATACTGCGGCGCGCCTCCGCGACGGCAGGTGGCGCGATGGGGGGAAGATCCGCCACTGCGGGGAGCCCACTGTCGGGACGCTCCTCGATCTCCTGAGCCTGTGGCGTGTCGTCCTCCACGATGGACGGCGAAACGAGCGGGGCAGGGGCCAGGCCGCTGAAATCGTTAGCGAAGAAGACCAGCAGATTACCGAGTACGGCAAATTCAGGCGCATCATGCCCGAGCGTGTCGGCAAGCATGCTTTTTATCTCCAGCATGAAACCGTACGCCTGGGTAAGCGGGAAGAGCCTGTCACGGGCATTAAGTTGCCACTCATGAATAATGGCGGCCATGGCTGTATCCGACAGCGCCCCCTCTTCCCGCGGAACCTGATGCGCTTTTTCAAACTCTTTGATGGTGATTTGCAACCCGGAGGCTTTCGGTAGCGGTTGATTGCGCAGGTCGGCAAGCAGGCCGTTAGCATCCTCCAGCTCGGCGAAGGCGTTAGCGCGCAGCATCGGGGCGAACTCTCCCTCATCAAGAAGCTGCGGATGCAGGTCGTCCGGCCAGGCGCACAGTAAGGCATGAAGCGCTTCCAGACCTTCCGCCAGGGCGGGGAGTCCGACTTTACGTAGCCGACAACGCATCAGGATGATAATCAGCCGGACGTCTTTGCTTTTCTGCAGTAGGGTCTGACATTCGCGTTCGGTTTCGGCCCAGTTAATGGGCTCCGCCGCTTCAACAAAGTCGCCATATTCCACGCCCAGTTTGGGCTGGAGCCGGGACTGCAACATGATGAACGCAGGGTCGTAATCGAGCGTCTCGCCGCAGGCGTCGCTGCCCGCGATGGGGGACATCAGGGGCTGGTAATAATCAGAACAGGTCAGATGGTATGTTTGATTCATCGCACGTATCTTTTTGCTGTGGGTATAAGCGTTAACTAGCGGTGATACATTTCCGGCTCGAAGCTCATGCCGTAAACCGGATCATCACAAGAATGACGCTCCAGCCAGCTTGCGTAACCAAGCTGGTGGGAGCCATCAAGCCGGGCCTGCGGCACCTGATCGGCTGCCAGTACCAGTTGCACATCCCAGGCATATTCAAAACCGATAAAGCTGCGCACCAGTTCACGCAGCACAGACATATCGCTGCCCCACGGGCTAAACAGCATGTACTGGGGAAGGGTCAACGGCCCCATGAGCAGCTTGAATTTATGCTGTCTGTCCAGCACGGTGTTGCCGAGGATCGCGCCGTCTCCCAGTAGCCCGGCGCAATGGCTGTCGCCGAGCGCGGTTTGATCGTTACGCTCCAGGTAGATCCATTGCAGCTCAAACTCTTCCATGCGAACCGGAACGCCAAAGTAGTAATGCATCGCCCCCAGCAAGCCGTCCGGGTTACGGGCTTCGCGAATAAGGTGGGCGGAAGAGGCCAGCCGGGTGTGAATAGGTAGCGAATCGGGAGAGAGCTCTGCCGGATCGAGGCCGATCAGGCTGCCGACGTAAAACGAAAACCGTTCGTCGTCCTGCCTGTCCAGCGAGGCGGTGTCCTGCGATAAAAACCACGCGCGATAAAACAGGCTGAGCGCGCGGTGATGAAAAATATCAACAAAATCAATCAGCGTTGGGTCGTGCTGCTCGTAGCGGGAGTAAGCCAGTTCGGAAAGATGGAGCGGCATGGCGCCTTGCGCCCCCCAGATACCCAAACCAAAAAGCTGCAGCTTGATTTTGTCATCCTGCTGGCTAATGGCGGCGATTTCACGCGGCGCAAAAGTCATGCTGGCCACTTGCCCTAGCCGAAAACGCTCCTGTGAGGGCAGCAGGGCTTTTCCGGGGGGCGCTAACTCAGGAGTGCGGGCGGCAATTGCGCGCATTGTGCTGATAAAACCCGCTTCCCAGGGTTTGCTGTCATCGAACCAGGCGTCGACGGATTTCATAATGCGCCTCGTCTGCCGGGACGCGCTTTCCAGCGCGCGATTAAGCCGCGCTGCATGGAGTGCAGCTCGGTTTCGGTAAAGATATTGATTGCCGCGTGCCGCGCCAGGTAGTTTTCCATTACCAGGCCAAAGAGGTACGGACTGATGCCGGAGAAACCCTCTTCATCGACGGTTAAACTGCAGCGCACGCCGCGTCCGTAAACCAACAGCCCCTCCTCTGACAGGCGACGCACCACGGGCTCGGTTTTACACCCGACCAGACTGTTAATTTGCGTCAGGGTTTCCGTATCGGCGGAATTGGTGAACAGGCGCAGCATATTACGCAGCGATTCGCCGCCCCGGGCGTGTTCCATCTCGAAGAGAGGAAGATAGTTAAAGCTAAGCTGACGGATAAGTCGCCACGCTGCCTCACCGACGGCGAAAGGCGAACGCGGGGCGCTTGGCGAGCTGACGAAGCGGGCGCCGTGAATCGGAACGGAGTCCGACATGGTCAGCTCAAGGCTGCCGGTACTGGTCAGCAAGCGGGGCAGGTCGCGGTTGGTTACCATGGCGTCAACCAGCAGGTAGCGAATATGTTCGCTATAGGGCGCTTCCTGTTGATCGACCAGCGAAATAAAAATCTCCGTGCCGCTGTAGGGCGTGCGGGTGTCATATTTACGGTGGCTCGCCTCTTTCACCCTGACTTCACGTCTGATAGAGAAATAACGGCCAAAATTACCGGTGTCGCTGTGTCGGGTCTGATAGAGCGGATTAAAGGTTAGCTCTTCGCTGGTTTCCGCCTGTAAGCCGAAGACTTTATCGACGGAAAAGACTTCATAGTCCATAGGACGGCTGCGATCCGGCACAATGTGGAAATTATTCAGCGCGCGGTTAACTTCAATTCGGTCCACGCGTTTGGGAAAGAGGTTAATCACCGCAGTGCAGTGAAGTAAAAAGCGCGAGGCGTCCAGATGCGGCACCAAATCCTGCGGCAATGTGTTGAGCAGTATAATAATTTCTACTTCATTGGTATTATTCCCTTCCAGCGCGGTGGCCAGCTGAGCGATCGAGAAAAAATAAAATCGCTCGCGGCAGGCGATATATTCCTGAATCAGTGTGTGCCCGTGGAACATATTCCATTGCAAGGGCAACAGGCTCTGATCTGGTGCCAGGCCTTCAAACTTCAACGCATCTTTGACGATAACGTGATGCTGATTTTTTTCACCGTCTCCGCTACGTACCACCACCGCGACATGCCTGCTGTGAAGCAATTCAAAGGTATGTGATACCACGCGTTCATCACCCTGAATATAAATGGGTAACTCATCCAGTCCGTTCAAATCTGAAAATACTAAATCACCCTGTAAACGCAGCTTAATGCGCAGTGCACCCTTTAGCTGCTGGTGGTTGAGGCGATGAATTTCCAGGTTAGGAATATCAGGAGGGACAGAGGTTAACCGTACCTCTGCAATATCCAGCGGCCACAGCGTGACGTCCTGATTATTTCTGAATTCGCAACGCGTCATTTCTCCAGGCAATAACCGACTGTAAAAAGTGCTTTTTTTGGGAATGACATAGCCTTGCGTTAAATCGCCTTCTTTTAGATTCGGCTGTAGCTGAACGACCCCCATCGACGGCATTGGTGAATTGTAATTTGGATAGATGATATCCAGTAGTCGTTGGGTAAATTTTGGAAATTCTGCATCAAGTTTCATCTGCGTTCGCGCAGATAAAAAGCAGAATGACTCAATCAGACGCTCTACGTATGGATCGGCAGTTTCTATGCCCTGCATCCCCAGTCGCCCGGCGATTTTCGGATGCCGCTCTGCAAATTCACGCGCCATTTCCCTGACAAACGTCAGTTCCTGGTTATAGTAATCTAGAAAGTTGTGTTCCACATTGCATCCCGTCAATTTCGCGACTTTCTTTAATATCGCCCGGATTCTAGAATTAAATGGGTTCTTCACGATCACACTTTTTATCGTCCATGGCGAAATTAGGAATCCCGTTTGAGCGATTTTCTTAAATCCTGCCTGCTATTCTGATTAAAGGTTTTTCTTATTGCTAAGTATGTTTAGTATTAATCCGAAGTAGCCAGTTGTGCCTCTGTGAATACTCCAGCGCAGGCAGGGAAAATCTGTTCCACTACAGGAGTAGTGGCCGAAAACGACGTCAAATTAAAATGGGATGAGTTTTGTTGTGGCGATTACCAGAAAAAACCTATTCGGAAAACTTAATGTAAGCCTGTTTAAAAGCGTGGAGAGTGCCACTACGCTGTGTAAATTACGCGGTAATCCTTACGTTGAATTGATTCACTGGTTAAATCAGATTTATCAGCAGCAGGATAGCGATATCCGCCAAATTGTACGACATTTTGAACTTGATGCGGAAATACTCGAGCGTGATTTTTCGCAGGCATTAACGCGCCTGCCTGCGGGCGCCAGTTCTATTTCAGATTTTTCATATCATATTGAACTGGCTATCGAGCGGGCATGGATATTTGCCAGCCTGGAGTGTGAGAACTCGCGTATTCGTAGCGGCCATTTGCTGATGGCGCTGCTGACCACCATGGAATTACGCCGCGCGCTTTTCGGCATTTCGTCCGTATTCGAAAAAATTCCGCTGGAACAGTTAAGCAAAGATCTTGGCTACATTATTCGCGACTCTGCAGAAGAGAGCGAAGCGGGCGGCGCAATGGTTTCCGCCGAAGCGGGCGTACCGGGCGAAGCCAGCAACGCGATGGGCAGCACGCAGAGCGGCGGACTGGCGCAATATTCGACCGATCTGACCGCGCTTGCGCGGGAAGGCAAAATTGATCCGGTGCTGGGACGGGATAAAGAGATCAACACCATGATCGATATTCTGTTGCGTCGTCGACAGAATAATCCTCTGCTCACCGGGGAGGCGGGGGTAGGGAAAACGGCCGTCGTGGAAGGTCTGGCGCTCGCGTTAGCCGCCGGAGAAGTACCGCCCGCGCTGCAAAACGTTCGCCTGCTGACGCTGGATGTCACCGCGCTTTCAGCCGGGGCCAGCATGAAGGGCGAATTTGAAGCGCGTTTAAAAGCGGTACTGGAAGATGCCGCCAAATCGGTCGAACCGGTAATTTTATTTATTGATGAGGTGCATACGCTGGTCGGTGCGGGCGGTAATGCTGGAACCGGTGACGCCGCTAACCTGATGAAACCGATGCTGGCCCGCGGGCAGCTGCGCACCATCGGCGCGACAACCTGGAGCGAGTTTAAGCGCCACATCGAAAAAGATCCGGCGCTGACGCGACGCTTCCAGGTGCTGCAGGTAGACGAACCGTCGGAGGATCTGGCTATCGCTATGCTGCGCGGCCTGCTGCCGGTACTGGAAAAACACCACGGCGTCTGGGTAATGGATGAGGCGATTCGCGCCGCCGTGCGTTTATCTCATCGCTATATTCCGGCCCGGCAGTTGCCCGATAAAGCGATCAGCCTGCTGGATACGGCATGCGCCAGGGTCGCCGTTGCGCAGCATGCGCCGCCGACTGAGCTACAGCTGCTGAAATTCCATCAGCAGTCGGCGCAGGCTGAACTGTCCATGCTGGAAAAAGCCATCGGTTTTGGTAAAGAGGACGACAAACGGCTTCAGCCGATTCAGCGCGCTATCGACGACCATGCAGAAGAAGCGTCGGTGCTGGAGCGGCGCTGGGTGCAGGAGTGTGAACTGGTGGCGACGATCATCGATACCCGTCAGCAGCTGCTTGCCGCCACGGTGGAAGATCCGCAGATGCCGGAGGCGGAAAAAATCAGTTTCCTGCAGTCTCGTTTGAATGAACTGGAAGCGACGCTGAGCGAGATCCGCGGTGAAAAGGCGCTGGTGCAGACGGAAGTGAACGCCAGCATAGTAGCGGCGATTGTGGCTGACTGGACGGGCATCCCGGTGGGACAGGTGCTGAAAGACGACGTCAGCGCCGTCATGGAGCTGCCGCAACGTCTGGCGGAAAAAGTCATTGGCCAGACCTACGCGCTAACCTGCCTGAGTCAGAGTATCCAGACCGCGCGCGCCGGGCTTGCCGATCCGCAAAAACCCTTTGGCGTGTTCATGCTGGTTGGCCCTTCCGGGGTCGGGAAAACTGAAACCGCGCTGGCGATTGCCGACCAGCTTTATGGCGGCAAGCAGAATCTGATCACCATTAATATGAGTGAATATCAGGAAGCACATACGGTTTCCTCGCTGAAAGGGTCGCCGCCGGGTTACGTAGGCTATGGCGAAGGCGGCGTATTAACCGAAGCGGTTCGCCGCAAACCTTATAGCGTCATTTTGCTGGATGAAGTGGAAAAAGCGCACTCCGATGTCCATGAACTGTTTTTCCAGGTATTTGATAAAGGGTCGATGGAAGACGGTGAAGGTCGGCAGATTGATTTTCGCAATACCGTTATTTTGCTGACCAGCAATGCCGGTAGCGACATTATTAGCAGCACCTGCGCCGATCCGCAGACCATGCCTGATGAAGAAGGCTTGCTGAAATTACTCCAGCCCGCGTTGCTGAAGGTATTTCCGGCTGCGTTTTTAGGCCGCGTCACCGTTATACCTTACTTACCGCTGGCGACAGATTCATTGCAGCATATTGTCAGAATTCATTTGGACCGTATCGCTGAGCGTGCGAAAGCGCAGTATGACATGGCGTTAACCTTTAGCGATGAACTGGTTCAGCACGTTGTTGAACAATGTCCGGTAGCGGAAACCGGCGCCAGAATGCTGATTCGTTTTATTGAGAAAAATATTTTACCAAAGATTGGCAGTGCACTTTTAAACCAGGCTGATAAATCGGCGAAAAATAAAATAATAGCTATGCAGTGCATTTTATCTGAAGAAAAGGAAATTGATATTGTGATGCAAGTGGAGGGCAAGCTAAAAATTTAATCTACAGGAAGTAAGTAATAACCAAAAAGCGATCTTAGGGTCGACAAGTTTTAATTTGAATAACGCTAATATAGGGAATTTGTTATGTCTACTTTCAAAATGACATTATGCGCGCTGGCGATGGCGACAGTATCAACTTCTGCGCTGGCCGCCACGCAGGGTACCGTAACGTTTAACGGTGAACTGATTACCAGCACCTGCGAAATTGCCGCTGACTCTGTTGATCGCCAGGTACAACTGCCGACAGTTGCGATTCAGACTCTGGCCAAGGCCGGTGACACTGCGGGTTCTAAAGGTTTTGACCTGAACGTTGAAAAGTGTCCTACCGGTATTACTCAGGTAGCCGCGCACTTTGAAGCTATCGGCAGCACTGGCGTTGATAGCGCAACTGGCAACCTGACCAACCAGTTTACTGATGCGAGTATCCCTACGGCGGGGAACGTACAGGTCCGTCTGTATAACTCTGACGAGCAGCAGCTGAAACTGGGTGAAACCGGCGCGCCTGCTACCGTGACCGACGGTAAAGCGACCATGCGTTACTACGGCGGTTACTACGCGACGGGTGCGACCACTGTAGGTAAGGTTTACGCGCAGACAGCTTATACCATCGCGTATCCGTAAGTCTTTCCGCCAGGATTGAATCCGGGGCGAGAAATCGCCCCTGTTAAGCTCTTTTATCAGATAGACCGTATTACCTGCGGGACAGTACTATGAAATATCAACGTGCACTATTATTAAATGCTTTTCTCTTTTTCGCGCTGGCAACCCACGTTGCTTTTGCCGGGATGACCATATCCGGTACGCGGGTGATTTTTCCCGGTTCTGAAAAAGAGCAGACGGTGAGAACCAATAATAAAAATGATACACCGACACTGGTTCAGGTCTGGGTTGATGATGGCAATAAAAATACTGACATTAATAATATTAAGGTGCCATTTACCGCTACGCCGCCCGTTTATCGTGTAGAGCCTGGCAAAGGACAGAGTGTACGTCTTATTTATAATGGTATGCCATTGCCGCAGGATCGGGAGTCGGTGTTCTGGTTTAATATGCTGGAAATACCGCCAATGAATGAAAAGGTACAAAACACCGATCGTCTGGAACTGGCATTCAGAACCCGTATTAAAATATTTTATCGCCCGACCGCGTTAAAGAGTAGCAGTGCCAATGAATTCGAAAAACTGCGTTGGGAAATCATTAGCCCGACCCGAGGTATTAAAGTGAATAACCCAACGCCTTATTATTTTTCATTTGATTCGGCGATCGCCTATTCAGGGAGCACACAATATCCTCTGGTGGCGGATATGATCCCGCCGTTTGGCAATAAAGAATTTGCACTGGCGGGTAAAAATAAAGTGCCAGCAACGATCGGTAGCGTTGAGGTCCGCCTGATTAACGATTATGGCGGCGTTGTTAAATATCAGTTGACTCATTCAACGGGTAACACCCTGTCAATAAAGAAATAATAAGACGCTGAATCGCCTGGCGGGGGAGACAAGGACGTGGATCCGAAAGAGATAAAAAAACATGCACGCCGCGCAATCCGTGAATCAAAAATCGCGGCGGCGATACGCCATATCCTTATCGCTTCTTTTGGCGCCAGCGTTTCTGTGTTGGCACAGGCCAGCACCGGCGATCTGGCAACCAGCGGTAAAAATGACGTTGTGAAATTTAACAGCTCGTTCATTCACGGCCTTAGCGTTGATGTCTCTCGTTTTTACGAGGGCAACCCGGCGCCGGCAGGGGAGTATGCGGTGCAGGTCGCCGTCAATGGTCTGAGCCGGGGGCAGCGTAAGGTGCTGTTTAAGCCTGTTAAAGGCAATGTTAGCGCCCAGCCATGCTTCACGTATGACGAACTGAGTCATCTGGGAATTAAGGTGACGGCAAAACCTGAGACGTCAGAAAGCGGGCAATGCGCCAGGGTGGACGAGTGGGTGGAAGGCGCGAGCGCGAATTATTTGCCCGGCGATTTTTATCTCAATCTGGTTATTCCGCAGGCTTTCATGGTGCAGTTTCCGCGTGGTTATACCGATCCTGCGTCGTGGGATCCTGGCGTGCTGGCGGGGGTACTGGACTATAACGCCAACGCCTATGCTCAGCAGAGCGTCAATCAGTCCGGCGGAGGAAACGATCGATCCGCCAGCGGCAACCTGGGATTGATGATGGGACTGAACGTGTATGACTGGCGATTTCGTAAGCGGCTGAATACCAACTGGAGCAGTACGGGATCAACGCATACCCACTCCCTCATGACGTATCTGCAGCGCGACGTTCCGGTGCTCAGAAGTCAGCTGACGCTGGGCGATAGCTCGACCAGCGGGGATCTGTTCGACAGCATGACGGTGAGGGGGATACAGCTACAGTCTGACGACCGTATGCTGCCGGAAGGCTTACGTTACTACACGCCGATGGTACGCGGTATCGCTGAAACTAACGCCAAAGTCCAGGTGACGCAGCGGGGGCAGACGCTATACGAGACAACCGTGCCGCCAGGACCGTTTGAACTGAGCGACATTGGCGCAATGGGATATGGCGGTGACTTGCAGGTGACGGTGACGGAGGCGGATGGCCGCCAGCGGACGCAGGTGGTGCCCTTTTCCGCGCCGCCGATGCTGCTGCACGCCGGCGTAAGCCGTTTTGGCGTGACGGTCGGTAAGTTGCAGGACGATGCACTCGCCGAAGAACCCGGTGTGGCCCAGGGCTTTTACCAGTATGGCATTGGCAATATGTATACCCTGTACGGCGGCGGCCAGCTGGCCGATCACTACGCTGCGGTAGGGCTAGGAAACGCGTTTAATACCCCATTGGGAGGCGTATCGCTGGATGCGACCCGCGCGCGAAGTGAACTTGGCGGTGGCAAGGTCTCCTCCGGCAACAGTTTTAATATTGGTTTTAGTAAGTTCCTGGATACCACGTCGACAGACGTCACGCTGGCAGCTTACCGATACTCATCAACGGGGTTTTACAGCCTCCGCGATGCGGCGCTTGAGCGCTATGGCGCCAGAAACAATGATTACATGGTGGATTACCGTACCCGACAGCGCTTTACCGTGAGCATCGGTCAGCCGTTATGGAACGGCAGCAGGATAAATTTTTCCGGTAATTTTTATAACTACTGGGACGATCGACCATCGACCAGCCAGTACATGGTCTCGTATAGCAAATCCGAGCGCTATTTCTCGTGGTCGGTGTCGGCTTCCCGGTCGTATAACAGCGACGGCCGAAACGTGAATAACGTGATGCTGTCCGTCAGCGTACCGCTGGGACGCAGCATCACAGAAAAACCATTGTTCAACACGGTCTACTCCACCGCCACGCATGACAATAACGGCGGCAGTGGATTCCAGATGAATGCCATCGGCAGCCAGGGCGTACAGAATGAACTGAGCTACGGCGTGGGCACCTCGCTTAATAAAGCGCAGGATACGTCAACGCAGGCGGCGTTCAATGGCAACGTAAATTACAACGCGCCGGTAGGACAGCTTGGCGCGACCGCGTCGGTGGGGAATAAGACGCGTCAGCTCTCACTGTCGGCAAACGGCAGCGTGGTGGCGCATAGCGGCGGCGTTACGCTGGGGCCGCGACTGGGCGATGCGCCGTTTGCGTTGATTGACGCGCCGGGCGCAGAAGGGGCAAGGATGCTGAATGGCTATGGTTCACGCATCGACTCCCGCGGCTTTGCGATTGTGCCGTCGCTCACGCCCTATCGTGAAAACACCATTGCGGTGAATACCGTGGGACTGCCTGATAACGTGGATGTGCTGGAAAGTGAAAGCACGGTTATTCCGCGAATGGGCGCCGCGGTAAAAGTGAATATCAAAACGAAGGTGGGAGCGCCTGCGGTATTAATTGTCCGGGATCGAAAGGGACAGCCTTTGCCTATCGGTGCCGATATTTTCGATCAGCTGGATAATAGTCTGGGCATTATTGGCCAGGGTGGTATGGCGTTTATTCGTGGCTGGCAGGCTGAGAGCAGTAATTTATACGTGAAAAACGCATCTGGCGATCGTCTGTGCACGATTTACTCCAATAGTGATATCGCTAAAAAAATAAGTGAATCGGCCGGTTCTGTTACGCAGGTGGAGGTGGTATGTCATTAATCAAAAAAACACTCTTCCTGGCTCTGCTGGGGATCCCGACAGCCTGCGCCTATGCAGTTAATTACTCAATGGACGTATATTTTACCGGGACTTATACCGACGAAACCTGCGTCGTAGAGATTAATAATGGCAGCAATAATGAAGTCGTCACCTTGCCTAAAATTTCGGTTATTTCGCTGCAGACCAATGGCAGCGAAGCGGGCAGCGTACCATTTAATATCACCCTGAAAGAGTGCCCGGCCAGCAGGACCGTTGCGGTGTTTTTCAATAGCAGCATCTCCGGCACGGATACCGCAACGGGAAACCTTATTAACGATACGGGACCTGATATGAGCAAAAATGTTCAGATCAGATTACGTAAAGAAGACAGTTCGCAGGTCATTATCGATGATGCGACCTCAGGCCAGGACTATATTATTTCTGCCACGGCAGACCCATTAAGTCATAGGTTTTTAGCGAGCTATTATGCGAAGGGTGACTCAGCTGCTACTGCCGGCAAAGTCCAGACGGTAGCGGGAGTCGAGCTTGTTTATAAATAACAGGGAGTGGAATCAGCGAATTATCTGAACGTTAACTATCAGACCAGTCATGATTTATACATAAACGGTGATTAAAGAGTATATATCCATATGAGCAAGAGTAACTCACAAAAATTTATCGCACGTAACCGTGCGCCGCGCGTACAAATTGAGTACGACGTAGAAATCTATGGCAGTGAAAAGAAAATTGAACTGCCGTTCGTCATGGGCGTGCTGGCGGATCTATCCGGAAAACCGCTTGAGCCGCTGCCGCCTGTGGCGGACCGCAAATTCCTGAGTATCGATATCGATAACTTTGACGAGCGTATGAAAGCCATGCGCCCGCGTATGGCGTTCGCGGTGCCAAACACCTTAACGGGTGAAGGGCAGCTGATGGTCGATATGACCTTTGAAAGCATGGACGATTTTTCTCCGGATGCGATCGCCCGCAAAGTTGATTCATTATCTCAGCTTCTCGAAGCCCGTACGCAGCTCGCCAATCTGCAGACCTATATGGACGGTAAAGCAGGCGCGGAAAGCCTGGTGATGAAGGTGCTGAATGACAAGTCGCTGTTGAACACCCTGGCATCGGCGCCAAAACCTAAACAGGCTGACGAAGCCGCGTCCTGAATGTGAATCAGAGAGATCAAAATGGCAACTCAAGCACAAAACCATAAGCAGGCCGCGCCGCAGGCCGCAACGCAAAATGATTTTAATGCGTTACTGACCCGTGAATTTAAGCCGAAATCCGAGCAGGCGAAATCGGCGGTCGAAATGGCGGTGAAAACCCTGGCGGAGCAGGCGCTCTCTACCTCGATCACCATGGCCGACGATGCTTACAAAAACATCGCGGCGATTATCGCGGAGATTGACCTTAAGCTGTCAGAGCAAATAAACCTGATCCTTCATCATGAAGAGTTTCAACGTCTGGAAAGCGCCTGGCGCGGTCTGCACTACCTGGTGAACAACACCGAAACCGATGAGAAGCTGAAGCTGCGTTTCATGGACATTTCCAAAGATGACCTGCGTCGCAACATGAAGCGCTACAAAGGGATCGCATGGGATCAAAGCCCGCTGTTTAAGCAGATCTACGAAGAAGAGTACGGTCAGCTTGGTGGCGAACCTTATGGCTGCCTGGTGGCAGATTACCATTTCGACCACAGCGCGCCGGATGTGGATCTGCTCTCCTCCATCGGTAAGGTGGCGGCGTCTGCCCATATGCCGTTTATTACCGGCGCTTCGCCATCCGTTATGCAGATGGACTCCTGGCAGGAGCTGGCTAACCCGCGTGATCTGACGAAAATCTTTACCCAGAACCTGGAATATGCCGCGTGGAACTCCCTGCGTCAGTCTGAGGATTCTCGTTATATCGGTCTGGCGATGCCACGCTTCCTTGCTCGTCTGCCTTACGGTATCAACACTAACCCGGTGGATAACTTCAATTTTGAAGAAGATACCGACGGTGCGAATCACAGCAAATACGTCTGGGCTAACGCCGCATATGCGATGGCGGTCAACATCAACCGCTCATTCAAGCATTACGGATGGTGCACCATGATTCGCGGCGTAGAGAGCGGCGGCGTGGTGGAAGATCTGCCGTGTCATACCTTCCCGACCGATGATGGCGGCGTGGATATGAAATGCCCGACGGAAATCGCGATTTCTGACCGTCGCGAGGCTGAGCTGGCGAAGAATGGCTTTATTCCACTGGTTCACCGTAAAAATACCGATTACGCGGCATTTATTGGCGCGCAGTCATTGCAGAAACCGGCGGAATATTACGATCCAGACGCAACGGCCAACGCCAACCTTTCCGCGCGTCTTCCGTATTTGTTCGCCTGTTCACGTTTCGCACATTACCTGAAGTGCATCGTGCGCGACAAAATCGGTTCGTTCAAAGAGCGTGAAGATATGCAGCGCTGGCTGAATAACTGGGTCATGAATTATGTCGATGGCGACCCGGCTAACTCATCGCAGGAAACCAAAGCGCGCCGTCCGCTGGCGGCGGCGGAAGTGGTGGTGGAAGACGTGGAAGGCAATCCGGGTTATTACCAGGCGAAATTCTTCCTGCGTCCTCATTTCCAACTGGAAGGTCTGACCGTTTCTTTGCGCATGGTCGCTAAATTACCGTCACTGAAAGACGTGGCGTAATTCAGTCAATGAATTAATAAGAATAATAGTCTCATTATTCTTGAAAATGCGGTTGCGCAGGGATTTCTGCGCACTGTGAAAGGCAAAAACTATTTTGTCTTCATTTCGTTCGTTACTGTTTGAGTAACGTTGTTACTAAGAGCTAATTAAGGAAATCGTATGGCTCAGGATATGTTTATTAAAATTGATGGCATCGAAGGCGAATCTCTTGATGCTACCCATAAAAATGAAATCGAAGTGCTTTCCTGGCATTGGGCCAGCGCGCAGAGTTCAAATATGCACAGCGGTTCCGGCGGCGGTGCAGGTAAAGCAACGGTTGAAGATTTTTGCTTTGAGCACTATGTCGATAAGGCCAGTACTAATTTGCTGAGCTACTGCCTGTCCGGTAAGCATATTAAGGACATTCAGTTTGTGATTCGTAAAGCTGGCGGCGATCCGCTGGAATATCTGACCATTAAATTCTCCGATGTCATCATTACCCGCGTTGAAACAGCCGGTTCCCACGCTGACGAAACGCGCCCGCGTGAACGTGTGACGTTCGCCTTCACTAAACTGACTCAGGATTACGTCATGCAGAACGCCGAAGGCGCGAAGTCTGGCGTAATTTCTACAAGTTATGACGTAAAAGCTAACCTGCGCAGCTAATTAACGCCAGGTTCGCTGACAGAGTTTTGCCGCTGCGGCGGCAAACTCTTCTCATAATGACGCAGTTTGGATGGATTGAGTGGAAACGTATGCTGAGCGGAAAAGAAATAAAACACATACTCAAAGGAACGGCAGTTTTTTTACTGTCACTCTTTTTAGTCGCCTGTAGTGGAAGCAGCAGTCCGGCGACCGATGGTGATGAAATAAAAATAAATCTGCTGGCGGCAAGCGATATTAACCCAAATGAAATGGGCGACCCGGCGCCACTCAATATATTTATTTATAACGTCAAGGATCTGGATGTTTTAACCAATGCGGATTTTTATGAAATTGTTGATGGGACCAGTAAGCCTGTACAGGCAGCAGCTTCAAAAGTCTATGAAGCGATTTTACAACCCGGAGAGTCGCGCACCATTCTGATTAAACCAGACGGTACTACACGCAGCCTTGCTTTCATTGGTGCCTATCGCAGCCTAAATGATTCTCTCTGGCTGGCGAGTTGGGATCTGCCAGAAAAGAAAACATCGTGGTGGCGGCCGAGTTTCTTTAGCGATGATTCGCTTGAGTTGAATGTGCATTTCCAGAAAACAGCAATAACAATTAAAGAAATGGATTAAACCGTGAGAACGAATAAAGTCGTCTGGAGTGAAGGGCTGTTTCTTCGTCCGCAGCTTTTTCAACAGCAAGAACGCTATTTTGAATACTACGCACATAAAAGAGCATCAACCCTGAGCCCCTTCTTTTGGGGATTCTCGCAGTATGAAATCGACCGCGAGGCGCTGTCGTATGGCAAGCTGGTGCTGCGGACCGCGCGCGGTGTATTGCCGGACGGTACGCCTTTTGATGTGCCCGATCACGCTGATTTACCCGAGCCGCTCACGATTTTGCCTGAACACCTGGGCAAGACGATTTTTCTGGCGGTACCGTTACGTCTTGATAATAGCGATGAGACCATCTTCAGCCAGCATGATGTCAGCTCGCTGGCGCGTTTTCACGCGCAAGAGGCGGAACTCTGCGATACCAATGCGATTCGCCAGGGGCCGAAGCCGGTTCAACTGGCCAAACTGCGGCTCAGGCTGATGTCGCAAACGGAAATGACCGAATCGTGGATTGGTCTGCCGCTGACCCGCGTCAAGGCGATTCAGCCCGATGGCAGCGTGCTGTTGCATCTGGACGATTATATTCCACCCGTTACCGGCTATGCGGCTAACCCCCTGCTGAGCGAATGGCTGACCCATCTTAATGGTCTGGTCAAAATGCGCGCCGGAATGCTGGCGCATCGCCTGTCGGCGTCAGACGGCAAGGCCAGCGCCAGCTCCGAGGTGGTGGATTATCTGCTGTTGCAGATTTTCAATAAATACGAGCCGATTCTCGATCACCTGCGCCATATCCCGGAACTACCGCCTATCGTGCTTTACGAAGAGCTGGCGAAGCTGGCCGGCGAGCTTTCGACCTTTGTGCGTACCAAAACGCGTCGTCCCAAGAGCGCACCGGGCTATGACCACGCCAGCCTCTATCCTTCCATTCGTCCCCTGGTCGACGATGTGCATGACCTGCTGAACCAGATCCTGGTGCGGGCCGGGCAGCTTATTGACCTGCAGGCTAAAGGCAACGGTGTCTGGGCGGCCTCGATGCTGCCGAACGAGTTACGTTCGTTCTCAAACCTGGTGCTGGCGGTTCATGCGCAGCTGCCGATGGACGTGTTGCTCCAGCAGTTCCAGGCGCAGGCCAAAATCAGCGCACCGCAACAGCTCCATGAACTGGTTCGCTCGCACCTGCCGGGCCTGGTGCTGCAGGGGCTGCCGGTACCGCCGCGGCAGATCCCGTACAGCACGGGCTACGTCTATTTTGAGCTGCTCAAAAATGGGCCTTTCTGGGACAAGATTTCAACCACTGGCGCGCTGGCGCTGCATATTGCGGGTGAGTTCCCTGGCCTGAAGATGGAACTTTGGGGAATCAGGAACTGATGAAAGACGATATTAATCCACAAGTCTCCGCGGAACCGACGGAGTTCGAGGACAGCTCGCCGCAGGCGTTGGGTAAGTTCCTTCTGGATGAACAAGGGGACTGGATACAGGAACCGGAAGCGACGTCGAAAGGTGAAGCCGGGCCGGTTGGCGAGCATGCGCCGCGTGGCGAACACGCGCTGAAAAGCGAAAGTGTGCAGCAGCGGATCTTACGCGTGAAGGCGGCGGAAAATCCTCTGCTGGAGGCTGCGCAACCGCTACTGCGCTCGCTTGGCGATATGCCGGAGCAAATTAAGGATATCACCCATGTAGAGATCCTCAAAAACACCCTTAAGAGCCAGATTACCCTGTTCGGCGTCGTCTGCGACGAGGTGAATATTCCGTGGAAAAAGATGGCGATCGTGCGTTATTGCCTCTGCACCGCGCTGGATGAGGCGGCGCATACCACGGCATGGGGGCTTGAGGCGGGATGGTCGCAGAGCAACCTTCTGAACCACTTTGAAGGGGATAACGACGGTGGGAATAAATTCTTCCTGCTGGTTGGCCGTCTCTCCATGAATCCTACCGAATTCGCGGATGTGCTGGAGGTATTGCTGCGCATTCTGGGGCTGGGGTTTGAAGGGCGCTACAGCATTATTGAAGATGGCGATCGCCAGCTCAGCAAAATCCGCCAGCGTCTGCTGACCCTGATCCAAAGCACGCGAAACACCACTCCGCCCACGCTGTCGCCGCATGGTCTGCAGCCGCACGGACCAGCGGTGCGCGAGAAGATAGTGATCCCCGTACGGCTAAGCGCGTTGTGCGCAGGCGTACTGGTGGCGTCGGCGTTTCTCTGCTGCAAATTCTGGTTACTGTCGCGCAGCGATGGCATCACCAATGGCATCTATGCCATGCAAAACCTCAGCGTGCCCGTGGCGCAACCTGCCATGCGTCTGAAGCTGGCGGTGCTGCTGCGTAACGAAATCAGGCAGCAGCTTCTGAGCGTGGATGAGAGCCAGAAGCAGAGCAAAGTGGTGCTGAAAGGGGATGCGCTGTTCCTGTCCGGATCTGTCCGCGTTCAGCCGGAGATGGTGAACGTCATTGAACGTATCGCCAGCGAAGTCCGACGCGTGAACGGTGACGTAGTAATTGTTGGTCATACGGACGCCACCCCGATCAGTCGGCCAGGCTTGCCCAATAACGTTGTGCTCTCGGAAAAACGAGCGGCGGAAGTAGCGCAATATTTTATTTCGGCCGGGTTGCCTGAAAGCAAAGTGAAAGTCCGTGGCGTGGGGAGTAGTCAACCCGTGGCGTCCGATGCGACGGCTCAGGGAAGGGCGAAGAATCGCCGTGTCGAGTTTTTTGTCACGTACTAATGAGGACGACAATGTCTTATTTAAATAGAGTCTTCACCACGCGGTTTATGAAGACGCTGCTGATTGTGTGCGGTGTGGCGTTATTGATCGCCGCCATCTGGTTCCTGGGACCGTTCTTTGGATTTGGTGAGTCTCGTCCTCTGCAGAGCATTGAGTCGCGCATTATTTTTATTCTGCTGGCGGCGTTTTGTCTCGTCTGTCTCTGGCTGGGCTGGCCCGCGTTTATTGCGCTGACCGCAACGCTGTGCGTCATTGTTTGGGTATTTGGCCCCTTCCTGTTGGTGGGCGAAAGCTGGCCAGTTGCGCCGGTGAGCGTCAGGCTGGCGATCATTGCCGTGATTTTGCTGGTCGCGTTGTTATACGGATTGTGGTTATTACTGCTGGCGCTGAAAGACAACCCTGAGCTGCTCAATAAGTTTGCCCGCAATAAGGGGCCGGTCGCGGACGATAATAGCTCGGAAGTGATGGCGGTCATTAGCAATGCGGTCAACTACGTGAATACAAGCCGCGGCACGCTGTCGTTTTTCCAGCGCGTGATCCTGGCACGTAAGCCGCTGGATGTGCTGCCCTGGTATATGATGATTGGGACCGCTGGCGCCGGCAAAACGTCGGCGATCCTGGCATCCGGCCAGAATTTCCCGCTGCCGGAGCAGCTGAATCAGGTCGGCAAGCCTGCCTCGCCTACCCGCAACTGCGAATGCTGGTTCGCCAATGACGCTATCTATCTTGACACGTCCGGGAAATACATCAGCGAGCCGGAAACATACCTCAGCGAGTGGCGAGCTATCCTGAAAGCGCTGAAAAAACACCGGCCGGTCAAGGCGATTAACGGCGTGGTGTTGTCCTTTTCCGCCGCCGACGTGATGTGCCGCAATAAAGCCGAACTGTTTGAGCTGGCGGCCAGCCTGCGGGCAAAAATTGAGGATGTGCGGCAGACGCTCGGCGTGCGTTTTCCGGTGTATGTGCTGGTGACGAAACTCGATCAGTTACCGGGTTTTACCGAGTATTTCAGGATCCTGACCGATCAGGAACGCGAGCAGGTCTGGGGCGTGACGTTCCCTTATGGCGATGTCAAAACCGTTTCCGTCTCGGGGCTGCGTAGCCAGATTGTCGAGGAGTTCTCCCTCCTTGAAGAGCGCCTGGAGCGCGAGATGATCGTGCGTCAGCAGGAGGAGTATGACCATCGGGATCGCAAAAAGATGTATGCGTTGCCGCAAGACTTTCACCTGCTTTCCGGCATGGTGGCGGAAGTGGTACATAACATCTTTTTTGCCTCCCGCTACGATGAAACGCAAAGCTATACCCAGCTGCGCGGTATCTATTTTAGCAGCAGCCATCAGCCGATTGATTTTAACCTGCTGAATAACCAGAGCGTGATTCGTCACTGGTCAAACTACGTCGAACATAAGTCTCCGGAGGGGATGGCGTCGCTGAGCGCGAAGTCAGACGACCAGGATTTTCTGGTTAACGATGTCTCTTACGGGCGGCAGTATTTTCTTAAACAGCCCTTTAGCGACGTGATCGTTAAGGATCTGCATTTGGCGCGCTATAACCTGGCTAACCAGTCAAAGTACCGCCTGCAACGCTTCCTTGGCCATACGCTGTGCATCGCGATCGCCTTTATATTGTTAAACGGCTTCTATAACAGCTATCACAACAACAGCGGTTATCTGGATGCCATCGAGACGAAAGTTGCCGCGCTGCGCGGAGAAGTAGACCGCTTCAACCATGCGGCGAACGACACCATGCTGCCGCGCCTGTTGGCGCTTTCACACTCGCTGCCGGACTATGGCACGCTGGATGTGTTGAACCCGATATTGTCGTGGCGTTATGGGCTGTATACCGGCACGGATGTGGCGACAGCGTCGGACTCGCTCTATCAATACTTCCTTCAGCGGCTGCTGTTGCCGCAGATCCAGCAGCAGGTGGTGGTGTCGTTACAGGACGCGATTGAAAGCGGTGACGCGGCGCGCATCTACAGCCTGTTAAAGCTCTATCTGCAGGTCACCGGCCAGGGCAAGTTCGACCAGCAAGAGATGATCGTCAGCATTACCCAACTGTGGGAGCGCATCGGCAAGCTCCAGCCCTATGAAGAGCGGCAGATTTTTGTCTCGCATCTGACCCAGCTTTTTGCGGAGCCGGAGTGGCGGCGTTTTGGTCAGGATGTGGATGAAGGCCTGGTGAAATACGCGCGGGCGGTGCTGGAACGCGAAGACTTAGCCAGCCGCCTTTATGGGCGTATCAAAGCCTCCCTGGCGCAGGACGCGCCAGCGGATTTAACCCTCGGTGAAATGGCAAAATCCCAAGGCGGTGACCTGTTTACTTTGAGCGAGGAGTATAGCGGGAGCGCCATTCCCGGCCTTTTTACCCGGGCCGGGTATTACGAGGCGTTTAAAAAAAAAATGGGTCCGGAGCTGATGCTGTTAACGCGTGAGGATGCCTGGGTGCTGGGGAAAGCGAAGCCGGACGCCGCGCCGCCAAAGGTGGCCCTCGGCAGCGACGGCACGCTGGTTAACCCGGTGCAGCAGCAAATTCTCGCCCTCTATCTGGATGAATATACCCGGTACTGGCAGGACTTTCTGAGCAATATTCGTATTAAAGAGAACGTGCTCACGCAGGATTACGGCAGCGCAGGTGTCGCGGCAAATATCTATATGCTGCGAACGCTCAGCGCCTCCAGTTCGCCGCTGGTGAATCTCATTCAGCGCATCGTGAAGGAGACGACGCTGGCGAAAAGCGATGAAAAATCGCTGCTTGATAACGTTAGCACTAAAGGCCGAATTCTGAATGCGGCGGAAAAGGTGAGTCTCGCTTATGCCAGCATGGAAAAGAAGTTGCTCAGAGAGCGGGTTGATAACCAGTTTGCCCCGCTGCGTGAATTTGCCACCGGTAGCCGGGAACTGATGCAGGAAGGAAGCCCTGCCATGACCGGCGCGGAGCTTGGCAAGTTGATGGGGGCGTTAAGCGAACAATACACGCTTTTTGTGATTTACGACGATGCGCTGAAAAACGGTAACTCGCCGTCGCTGCCGAATACCGCCCTGAAAGTTAGTGCCGAATCGCAAACCTGGCCCGATCCGCTGAGTCACCTGGTGGGACCGCTGCTGGACAGCGTTTACCATCACGCCAGCCAGGAGGCTATCGCCAGAAGCAATGAAGGGATTGAAGAGAGCATCGGGCAGGTTTGCCGCGCCACGCTGAAGGGGCGTTATCCGTTTGCCGATACCTCGCGTGAAGTCAAACGCGCTGACTTTGAGCGCTTTTTCGCGGTGGGCGGCCTGGTCGACGACTATTACAAAAAATACCTCGCGGATAAAGTCGATACTTCTTCGCAGCCGTGGCGCTATAAAGGCGATGTTGAGACGGATGATGCGAATATGTTGGCTTTTTTTGAGCAGGCGGCGGAAATTCGCGAAGCCTTTTTCCAGGGTGAGAATGGCCGAAAATTAGCGCTCGCGTTTGATATTTCGGTTCAGCATCTGGATCCGGTGATTACGCAGCTCAATATGAATTTTGATGGTCAGCAGGTGAATTATGCGCACGGTCCAGTTTCATCGGCGTCGATCGTCTGGCCGACGTCGCGTGCCGTATCAAAAACGACAATGAACGTGACCCCAAGGGTCGCAACGGGGAATTCGTCGCTGACGTTTAGCGGTCCATGGTCGCTTTTACGCTGGCTGGATAGCGCCCGCGATATTTCCTCAACGGATACTGATGAACTGATTTTGCGTTATTCTCTGGACGCCAGACGTGCGGATCTTGAGGTCGCGGGGCTAACCTTCAAAGATCAACTGGTCGTGGATATGTTGAAAGATTTTCGTTGTCCTGGCGAATATTAAAATCCGAGGGAAAGATGTCTCTACGACTGTATTTACTTGGTGGTGAGTCGCGTGCGAGTCCTTTTTGCAGAAAGAGAAAAAAACAGCGTCAGAAGGAGGCTTTTATTTCTCAGAAAATTCTGTCAAACATGGCGGCGGCAATGACAGATGAATATTTATCTACGGCTTATCCGTGGTGTTTTGTCATATCGTCCAGCACTGCACAGGATAAATATCATTATGTCGGGGCGTGTAAGATTCTTTGTAATGAACAAGGTGAAAAGTCGCTTGTGGGAATGTACAGCCCGGTATCACACCAGTGGCTGAATAAGAATATGCAGGCCGATTTTTCACTGACGTTCTGGATGAGCAGAATTTTAAATATGGTACAGGAAAATGATTTTTCTGCCTGCAACACACCATTGCTGCGGCAATGGCGCACGGCACTGCAGCGTGCTTATTCTCCATTTTGGGAGTCTTTTGCGCTGACGCCAGCGTGGCGTTTTAAAACTCGTTCGCAGGCCTTACTCAGGGAGGGATCACAGCAAGACTATTGCATCCGAAATAGCGATGGTGTTGACGTTATGCCATGGAAAAACTGGCCTGACTGCCTATTAAACGAGTCAGGGATATGGTTATGGCGGGAAAGTCGACATAGAAAAATATTGGATTCACAACGTATCAGGTGATTATATGTCACGTACTATAACATTAAGCAGTCCGGCGATGCCGTTGTTGCTGGGCAATACCGCTCTGGTCATCTCTAAGCTGGATGGTGAAGAGGCGCTGTCGTCCCTGTACTCCTATGTGATTACGGCTAAAACCCCGGCTAACCCTTTGATTCCCTGGCAGGCCGCATCAAATGTCGATTTGAAAGCGTTAATCGGCAAAGAAATGACCGTCACCATTGAACTGGATGGCAACGGGCTGGGGGATATTTTTGCGATTGGTAAAGATACCCGGGAAATTTCAGGCATTGTGCAACGTGCGCGTTATATCGGACGCGATGGTAATCAGGCGCTCTATGAAATTGTGATTCGTCCATGGCTGCATCTGGCAGAACTCACCTCTGATTTCAAAATATTCCAGCAAAAAACCGTAGTGGATATTATTGATGAGGTGTTAGGTGATTACAATTTTCCGTTAGAAAAACGGCTGTCGGGAAGCTACCCGCTGCTGGATTTCCAGGTTCAGTATGGTGAGACCGACTTTGACTTTATTGAACGGTTAATGGAAGAGTGGGGTATTTATTGGTTCTTTGAACATGCCGAACAGCACCACAAACTGATTTTAGTGGATAACGTCGGGGCGCATAAACGTTTCCCGAGTGAAGCCTATCACGTAATTCAGTATGCTGCCGATCGTCCGAAGATGGACCAGGAATATATCAGCCAGTTCCATTTTCAGGAGACCATTACTTCCGGGAAATGGGTCACCAATGATTATGATTTTACGAAATCACGTGCCGATATTATGGCGCTCGACAGCAAGCCACGGAAAACCAGTTTTAATGAGATGGAGATCTTCCATTGGCCAGGTGATTACGAGCAGCCCAATATCGGCGAGCAGCTGGCGCGGGTGCGAATGGAAGAGCGCGGGGCGCTGGGGTCACGCTGTGAAGGGGCCGGCGAACTGCGCGGTATTGCCTGCGGGTGTGATTTTGAACTGGTGAATTATCCCGTCGAGAAAGCGAACCGCGAATACATGGTTTTGCGAAGCCATCTGGTGGTGGAAGAGATTAATCAGGTGACCGGCATGGACGAATTCCGTTATCACTGCGATTTTACCGTTCAGCCCACCACCAAGATTTATCGCCACCCGATGACGGTGCCCAAGCCGAAAACCAGCGGACCGCAAACGGCAATCATTGTTGGTCCTGATGGCGAAGAGATCTGGACCGACGAATACGGCCGCGTAAAGGTGCGTTTTTTGTGGGATCGCTATGGCAAAAACAGAGAGTCCGACTCCTGCTGGCTACGTGTGAGCCAGGCCTGGGCCGGAAACAACTTTGGCGGGATCTATATTCCCCGTATCGGCCATGAAGTGATAGTCGACTTTATTAACGGCGATCCGGACAGACCGCTCATAATCGGCAGCCTGTACAACAACGTCACAATGCCGCCGTGGGATCTGCCAGTAAACGCTACGCAGAGCGGGTTGGTTAGCCGCACCGTTGGCGGTGGGCGAAGTAACTTTAACGGCATTCGCTTTGAAGATAAGCCCGGACTTGAGCAGTACTGGGAACAGGCCGAGCGCAATATGACTCGTTTAACCAAGCAAAACGAGGAGCAGACGATCGGCATGAATTCCGACGTGAATGTCGGCCTGTCGCGAAATCTGTTCGTTGGCGCGAACTATATGTCGGATGTGATCGGTAACAGTAGCGCCATGATCGGAGGCGCGCTGGCCATTCAGGTGGGAGGAGGCCAGACCGATACCGTTGCGCTTGCGAAGGGAATTAACGTCGGCGGCGCGTTTATGACGAACGTAGGTGGTTACCACTCTTTATCTGTTGGCGGCGCTCAGCAGGTCAATGTGGGGGGATATCACTCTCTGGCTGTCGGCGGCGCGAGCACGACCGTTGCGGGCGGAGCGATGACGCTCTCGGCAGGCGGTGAGCTGGTGCTCTCGGCGAAGAAAATCAAAATCGTGGGTTCCGATCAGGTCATTATCCAGGGCGGCACAGTCGAACTTAACCCTGGCGACTGCTGCGATAAATGCGGCGGTGGAGGCGGCGGCGGCGGCGGTGGTGGAATGATTGGCCTGCGTGGCCTGCCTGTGATTTCAACGCTGTTTGGCGTTGAGATTCCATTACCGCCGCTCCCGACGCCAACGGAACCTCCGACGGATACGCCAACGGAGACCCCGACGGAAACCCCGACGGAGACCCCGACGGAAACCCCGACGGAAACCCCAACGGAAACCCCAACGGAAACCCCGACGGAAACCCCGACGGAAACCCCAACGGAGACCCCGACGGAAACGCCAACGGTAACCCCGACGGTAACCCCGACGGAAACCCCAACGGAGACAGGCAGCGAAACGCCTGAACCTTAATGTGCATCTGACGGTGAAGACCTGTCGTCGTCACCCACTATTTTTAAGGGAGAGTGAAGTATGCAAAACGCAGCACGTGTCGGAGATGCCACCGCTCACGGTGGTGCCTTATGTTCCGGGTCGGGCAATGTCTACGTTAATGGCATTCCAGCCGCGATGGTGGGCGTCAGTATCGCGCCATGCGCGCTGTTGCATGGCGCAGCGCCCGTGGCCGTCGGCTCAGGAACGGTCTTTATCAACGGGGTACCGGCCGCAAGGTTGGGCGATGTAACCGGGTGCGGTGCGGCTGTCGTAACGGGCTCTGGCGATGTCTATATCGGTTAACGCGATGAAGCTCCGTTTTGAATGGCCCGTATCGCGCCAGCCCGTGACGCTGCAGGAAAATATTACGGCGGATCGGGCCATCGCAATGGAGGTAAGCAGCGGGGTCTTTGGACCCCACAGCCAGGTACCGGAGGGACAAGATGCAGTGGCTTTTTACTGGCATTTAACCCGTCCGGTCATGCGGAACTTTTGCGTCAACGCCATCTGTTTGCTCGACGGCGTCGAGCTCCGCTACGGCGAGAGCCAGCCCCTGCGCATCGGGAGTCATCTTCAGATCGGCCACTTTAAGCTGGAGACGTCCACTGAGGAGGCCGACGCGCTAACGCATCAGGGTTTTTTGCCGTTTATCGGCGCGGAGAATACCTGGCAGGCGGCGGATAAAATCCCTGAAGTTGAGGCGATTTTGCCGAACGGGGGCAGTTATATAAATGACTTACATTATTTCAATAATGTCATCGCGCAAATGAACAGTAATGATGTATTGAAAATGCTTGAAATCGAGTACAAACGATTCCTTATATGGCAAGAGCAAGGGCGCCAGTATTACGATAATGTCAGCAATGAAGCGGCTTATCTTATCAAAACCGATAATAAATTTGACCGCGTAAACGAAAGTTTAAAAGAAAAGACCTTAACGGAATGTATCGTCGACAGAACTTATCTGATGGAAAAGGTCTGGCCTGATTTTGAAAACAGCGGTGTCCCGGACGATATTTTTGCCGAAGAAGAAAAAATCGATTTACTCAAATCCCTTTCACCAGAGCACATCGTGGCGAAAGGAACTTATCAGGTTCCGGAACTGGTGTTCCGTGATTTCCACAAGATTGGCCTGGATTCACACTATTAATAACAGGAGTTACTACTATGCAGGATATTACGACATTAACCGAAACATTAAAAACCTCTTCTCTTAATGATTTGCTGGCGCAGGTTCTTTCCCAGGTGAAGGCGTCTCCGCAGGATCTCAAAGCCCGTGAAGTGCTGTTTAAATTGTATTGCGTTGACGGCGCATGGAACAGCGCGTTACTACAACTGCAGACCTTATCGCTGCTCGACGAGGAAATGAAAAAACAGTGTGAGCTATATAAAAACCTCGTCTTTAGTGAAATGCAGCGCACGCAGGTTTTATCCGGTGAGCGTCTGGCCGCAACGTTGCAGGGCGATATGCCACTGTGGATGGAGAAACTACATGAGGCGAACGGGCAATATTGCCAGGGCAATATGAAGTTATCGGATATGACGCGATCTGAAGCATTTGAACTTGCGCCGGAAAGTCATGGCAAAAGTGATACTTTGGGCGAATTTTCCTGGATTGCAGACAGCGATGGCCGTCTTGGGCCGGTATGTGAATTTATTTGTGCCGGAGGATATCGGTGGCTGCCTTTCTCTGAAGTTCAACAGCTACGCATTTCAAAACCGAAAGATCTCCTGGACCTTCTCTGGACACAGGCATCCGTTAACGTTGCGGGGGAAGAGTATTTTGGCTTCATTCCGGCACGCTACCCGATTATGACGGATGATGAACAAGGCTATAAACTGGGGTCAAAGACAGAGTGGTCCTCGCTATCCGATCTGCTTATTCTCGGCCATGGCCGTAAGGTACTGATTACCGACAGCTGTGAACATTCGATCATGGAGGTGGGTGAGATTGTCTTCGAATAAGTCGTTAACCAGAGGAGGCCGCTATCTACCCACTCTTCTGGAGCGGTTACAGGATGACGAACCTAAAAGCCCTCACGATCGCGCCCGGCCTGTCGACGCTAAAACGATACGTCAACTGGTTCAGAAAGATATTGCTGATTTAATAAATCATACCAACATCGAGGACACGATCAATGAGCAACGCTATAAAGCAGTGACGGAATCAGTGCTTAATTATGGTATTCCGGCGTTGATTGGTAGTCCTGAAAATCGGAATAACTGGCAGGTTATCGAGCGAGCAATCCGTAAGGCTATCATTCGCTTCGAACCACGTATTATCCCCGAAACATTGCTGGTGCGATCATTGCAGGAAAGGGAGCATATGGCGAGGCATGCCGTTATTGCGTTTGAGATTCGAGGGCTGATTGACTGGCAGCCCCATCCTGTAGATTTATGTATGAATGGTCGTTACGACGTGGAGTCTGAAAAGGTCGATCTGAAGCTTCTTTAATAAATCTTAACCTATCTTAAATAAAGAAATTTAACGCACAAGTTAAGGTCTTACCTTGAACGTTTTCTTGGCGAATTATCCTAAAATAATTGATGGGTATTACCAGGAGAGAGGTTTTTGAATAGTATCAAGGTGAGCTTTTTCTTAATTTGTGGGGTTCTATAGAGAACCATTTCCGCATAGCGAATACAGTTTTCGCTGAATGTTTATCTCGCTGTTTTTGGGGGTAATTTTCCTTGTAAGGGAATGCAATACATGGGTGTGGAATATGTTGAATATACTGTTGAGAGATTCTAACTATTATCGTGGGTTAGGGGTAAAATCCTTAATTTTGAGTCAATTGGCAAACGCACGTCTAAACGAGGCGCGTGTTGCATTATCAACAGACGAAATGAGTAAGGAAGACGCTAACATCATCTTCTATGATGATTATGTAACGATTAATGTTTTGAATAAAAAGAAAATTCGTAATAGCAGCGATCGCTGGCATAAAGAAAACAGGGTACCAGAAAAGCTAACGCTGCATGTTCCCTTTTTGGCCCGTAATCAAACGCTCAACGATGTATCGATGAAGATCGGTAAAATACTGGCAATCGCTACTGCGGACTATCACGTTCATCTCAATAAAGAAGATGCCTACTGGAGCTTCGGATTAAAGAAATACGCCCAGCTTTCGGATGCGGAAAACGATGTCATGCTCTTAATTGGCAAGGGTTACAACAGCGGCGATATCTCACGAATGTTGAATCGCTCGCCAAAGACAATCAGCACCCATTATCGTAACGCCAGTCGTAAGATGGGTGCCTCAAACCAGGCTGAGTTTTATCGTTACGCCTCGTTTGTTGCCCGCTGTGGATGTAATGAAAGAAACACGCTGTGTTTATAAATGGAATAGTTATAAGGCAATACTATGGACAATTATCACACCAGTCAGGGTGAGTGGCATCGTTTACTCTGCGCGTTACCAATCTATCTCCTTGTAAGTAATTATGCTTCCGCCGCAAACAGTAACACTATTGTCGTAGATGGAGGAAAACTCCATTTCGATAATTTGACGCTTGTAAATGACACAAGCGGTGCCTTTATTATCCAGGCAAAAAACGGCGCGGAATTTAACGGCAGCCAGCTGTTTCTTACCAGTAGCGGGGCGCGCGGCGGCGGTGCGTGGATTGATAGTAGCGTTTTCACTGGCGACAATCTGGAAATTAACGTCAGCGGTAACGCTGGCAGCGGCATTTATCTTGCGAATAATAGCTCAGCCGTGCTTTCCGATATTACCATCGCTGCTCAGAATAACGCTAAGGGGCTGGTGCTGGACGGTACCTGGTCCACCACGCAGGGCTCCGCGATGGCGGAGGTCAGCGATAGCACCATCGCCACCGAAAGTGCTGACGCCATCAGCATCATGGCGGGTGAGGTAACGCTGACCAATACGGTTGCCACAACAACCGGCGATAGCAGTTATGCAGTGAATGCCAACCAGGCGGCAAAAATAACTATTGAAGGGGGCCGCTACGCGACCCAGGGTAAATATAGCGATGCAGTGTGGGTCACCGCCACTGACTCCTCCGTCAATATAAACAATGCCACCCTTTCTACCGCAGGCGATCGTGCCATCGCGCTGAACGCGCAGCGCGGCACGGCAACGATTACTCACAGTACCCTCGAAACCGCGGGACTCAATTCTTATGCGCTATATAGCGGAAATCAGCAGCTCACGGGCGATAGGCTAACCATAACCACCCACGGCACCGGCGGGGCTGGCCTGTTCGCCGCAACCGGCGGGAAGGGCACGTTGACCAACAGCGATATCGCCACACACGGCGAACTCGCGCCGGGGCTATTGGTCTATCCCGGCTCGGTTATTACCGCCGATAATGTGCGCGTTACCACCACGGGCAAACAAGGCTTTGGGCTATGGAGTCGTGCAGGGGCGTTGGATATCAGCAACAGCACGATCGTGACGTCTGGCGACGCGGCAAGCGGGCTGTATGTGAATGGTTACTCCACCACGCTCAGCAATCGCGTATCGCTGAAAAATGTGACGTTGCAAAGCGCGCAGGCGCAGGCAATCGATGTCGATACCACGATGCTGGCGCTAACGGTAAATGACTCTACGCTCAGCGGCGGCAACGGCCAACTGATGAACGTTAGTCATTATGAGTATGCGGGTGATCCCGCCAACAACCTCTACAGCACTGTGACCTTAACGGCCGCCAACAGCCAGTTAAATGGCGATATTACCTCCACTGACGTCGCTAACAGCGTGGCGATTGATCTAACGTCGTCTTCGATGCTGAATGGCGCAGTCACTAATGCGACGTCGCTGGCGCTGGATAGTACCAGCCGCTGGGATATGACTGGCAGTTCGGCTGTCGGCCAGTTGACCAATAATGGCACCATCACCTTTTCCGCGCCCAACGCGGCGGACACCCTGAGGGTGACCGGCGATTATACCGGTAATGGCGGGATGCTGATGTTTAACAGCGTGCTGGGAGATGACAGCTCGCCGAGCAATAAAATGATCGTCGGCGGCGACGTGCTGGCGGGCACGACGTACGTCGCTATCAATAACCTCGGCGGACATGGTGCGCAAACGGTTGAAGGTATTGAAATTGTCGATGTCGGCGGAACCTCTTACGGCAGTTTTGTGCAATCGGGCCGTATTGTGGCGGGCGCTTATGACTACTCCCTGATGCAAAAGGGAGAAAACTGGTATCTGACCAGCCAGGCGACGCCGGTTGTGCCGGATCCAACGCCGGAGCCACTGCCAGAACCCGATCCTGGCACGAGACCTGAGCCGATGCCGGATCTGCAAAGAAAAGCGCCGGTGGTTCGTCCCGAAGCGGGCAGTTATACCGCGAACATCGGCGCGGCCAATACCCTGTTTACGATGAGCCTGCACGACCGACTGGGGGAACCTGGGTTTGTGGATGCCTTATCGGCACAGCCTGAAGTGACCAGCCTGTGGCTGCGTCAGGTTGGCGGCCACAACGGCTGGCATGACGGTAGCGGCCAGCTGACAACCCAGAGTAATCGCTATGTGGCTCAGATGGGCGGAGACGTGGCGCGCTGGAGTCGTGATGGTGTCGATCGCTGGCATCTCGGCTTTATGGCGGGCTACGGCAACAACCACAGCTCGACGCGTAGCCTGGCGAGCGGCTACCGCGCCAGCGGTTCCGTGGAGGGATACAGCATAGGTGGATACGCAACCTGGTATGCCGATGCCCCGGCGTCGCAGGGTGCCTGGCTGGATAGCTGGTTACTGTACAACTGGTTTACTAACAGCGTTCAGGGCAAAGGATTAGCGAGTGAATCGTATAAATCTCGGGGATTCACCGCGTCGCTGGAGGCGGGATACACGCAGAAACTCGCTGAGTTCATGGGGAGCAAGGGGACGCTGAATGAATGGTTTATCCAGCCTCAGGCGCAGGCGATATGGATGGGAGTAAAAGCCGATGATTTCCATGAGGCAAACGGCACCCGCATTCAAAGCGAAGGCGAGGGGAATATCCGCACCAGGCTGGGTATTCGCACCTTCCTCAAAGGCCACCATGCCATGGATAACGGTAAGGAGCGCGTGTTCCAGCCTTACGTTGAACTTAACTGGATCCATAACACCCGTGATTTTGGTACACAGATGGATGATGTGAGCGTCTACCAGGCGGGTGCGAGAAATCTGGGCGAAATCAAAACGGGCATCGAAGGGCAGATTAACCCACGGCTAAACACCTGGGGAAATATCGGCGTACAGATGGGGGATAAAGGTTATCACGACGCTGCGGCCATGCTCGGCCTCAAATACAACTTTTAACGCTGGCTAAGCCCCTGTCCCGGCAAGCGATGCTGCGGGCAGTGGGTGACCAGACGGCCTTCTTTGCGCCAGTGTTGCAGCAGATCTGAGGAACAGGATTTATCGGTACCGTTGTAGCGGACAAGGTGCCCTGACAGGCAGGCGCTAAGCAGGATTATTTCTTTGACGGGCAGGGGAGATACCTTTGATAAGGTGCGTGGTAACGCGCTTATCTCGATACCGGCGGATATAAGGTGGCAGAAAATGAGCGGGTGGCGGATGGATTTTGGGGGAGAGGAAACGCGTATTATAATGAAAAACGAATAGTATCTTCTGCTCTTCAACCCCGTTTATGAACTGCCAGAGGCTAAGCCATGTGTTTTATCCTGAGCGGGTGATACCAGAAGGAGACTCCTGGAAGTGATTGAAAAATTTAAAAGGACGTTAGAAATGAATAAATATCTGTCTGGTCTGTGTATTGTTTCTTTTTTTTATTTTTCTTCAATAGGTTACGCGCACTCTGCGGGTCCAAATAAAGTTCAGGTTAGTATCGAACCCAGCAACTTTAATAGAGGATATATCCCGGTAATTTCTGGCCTCGATGAAATCGAGGCTTCTGATTTCAGGGAGTCGGATCTACAGGATAGCCTGAGGCAGATGAAGTCCGACAACCGCAAAGTCGATGAGCTAACTCAGAAGGTTTTACAGCTTGAGAGAAAGAATTCTGAGCAGGAGAGTAAGATCGAGCGATTGCAAAGAAGCCTTGATGACATGAAGCGGAGCAACGACAACCTTTCAAATCAGGTCAGCAATTTATCCGGCAAAATAAAGTGATAAAAAAGAGCCACCGCCTGTATTAACTTACCGGGCTATTAGCGTAAGCGTGCCTGCATTAAAGCCACGCTTATCAGCGCCCAGAAATCGGCCGTAGCCATATAGCAAAAACCCAGCCATAGGCTGGGTTTTCTAAATAGTGGTGCCCGGACTCGGAATCGAACCAAGGACACGGGGATTTTCAATCCCCTGCTCTACCGACTGAGCTATCCGGGCAACGGGGCGCATTAAACCCGATCTGCCCCCTGCCGTCAACGAAAAATGTTGTTTTCGTTACAGACTGCGCAATCTCTCACCATTTCGCCGCATCCTTAAGCGAAAAAGTGCGTCCAGAGCGCGGAGAGCGGCATGGCGAGCAGCAGTGCGGGCAGCATGTTCACCACGGCAAACATCTTAATCCCACAGATGCGCAGCCCGGTAGCCAGCAGCAGCAGGCCGCCGACGGCGGTAAAGTCTGCCATCATCGCCGGCGTGGTGAGCGGGAGAATCAACGTGGCGCAGGTGGCGAGAGCCAGCTGAATAAGCAGCATCGGCACGGAAATCGCGGCAACGGCAACGCCGAGCGTGGTGGCAAAAATAGTGGCCGTAAAGAAATCAAGAAACGCCTTCGCAATCAATATGCTCGGGTCGCCCGTCATCCCCTCCTGCATCGAACCAAAAATCCCGGTGCCGCTGGCGCAAAACAGAATGATGATGGCGACGTAGTTCTGAATAAACGACTCGTGCGTGCCGTGTTTCGCCTTGCCGCCCGGTCGGGCAATCAGGTTTTTGGCTTTACTCACCGCGCTGTTAATGCCTTTTTCCAGATAGCAGAACTCGCCAATCAGCGCGCCGAGCAGGGTGGCCAGCACCATCACCGGCAGGTTGGCGCATTTGATGACTAAAAGAATACCGATCCCTAACGATGCCAGGCCGAATATCGAGGGCATGGAGGTGCGAATACGCTCCGGCAACCGCTGGCTCAGCACGGCGCCGAGTACGCCGCCCAGCAATACGGCGCCTGCGTTAATAAATGGCCCGATAACCAAAGTTAACTCCTGTTATTTAATCATTGATATTGCATTATTATGGCACGCCAGGGCTGCGCGGGCCTTAGCTTTGGGTGGTTTCGTGCATACTGATTCCTTCTTGCACCTCAAAATAAAAGGTGACATTATTGCGCGAATTTTCTCCTCCCTGTCTCACCGCTCGGTGAGGGTAACTGCGCCTATGAAAACCATGAAAATTGCCGTCAGCCGCGAGCTGGCCTCCACCGTGTCTACGCACCGCGAAAAGGTGACGCTGGACAGCACTGATTTTACCGATGTGGCGGCCGTGGTCATCACAACAGCTGAAAGTCGCAGCGGCATTCTTGCACTGCTGAAACGCACGGGCTTTCAGCTACCGGTGTTTATTTTCTCGCAGGAGCCAACGGACGTACCCGATGGCGCCACCGCGGTTATCTCGGGTAAAGCTCAGGAGTTTCTGGAACTGGAGAGTGCTGCCAGCCGCTACGAAGAGAACCTGCTGCCGCCCTTTTTTGACACCCTGAGCCAGTATGTGGAGATGGGCAACAGCACTTTCGCCTGTCCGGGCCACCAGCACGGGGCGTTTTTCAAAAAACACCCGGCAGGGCGACAGTTCTATGATTTCTTCGGCGAGAACGTGTTTCGCGCCGACATGTGCAATGCCGACGTGAAGCTGGGCGATCTGCTGATCCACGAAGGGTCCGCCAAGCACGCGCAAAAGTTCGCAGCAAAAGTGTTCAATGCGGATAAAACCTACTTCGTGCTGAACGGCACGTCGGCCGCCAACAAGGTGGTGACCAACGCGCTGCTGACCCGCGGCGACCTGGTGCTGTTCGACCGCAATAACCATAAATCTAACCACCACGGGGCGCTGATCCAGGCGGGCGCCACGCCGGTTTATCTTGAGGCCGCGCGTAACCCGTTTGGCTTTATTGGCGGGATTGACGACCACTGCTTTGACGATGGGTATCTGCGGGAGCTGATCCGCGAGACGGCGCCGGAGAAGGCCGACGAGGCGCGTCCGTTCCGCCTGGCGATCATTCAGCTTGGCACCTACGACGGGACGATCTACAACGCCCGTCAGGTGATCGACAAGATCGGCCACCTCTGCGACTACATCCTCTTTGACTCCGCCTGGGTGGGCTACGAGCAGTTTATTCCGATGATGGCGGAAACGTCCCCGCTGTTGCTGGAGCTGAACGAGAACGATCCTGGGATTTTCGTGACCCAGTCGGTGCACAAACAGCAGGCCGGGTTCTCGCAAACGTCGCAGATCCATAAAAAGGATAACCACATCCGCGGTCAGGCGCGTTTCTGCCCGCACAAGCGGCTGAACAACGCGTTTATGCTGCACGCCTCCACCAGCCCGTTTTATCCGCTGTTCGCGGCGCTAGACGTGAACGCCAAGATCCACGAAGGTGAGAGCGGACGCAGGCTGTGGGCGGAGTGCGTCGAGCTGGGCATTGAGGCGCGCAAGGCGATCATTGCCAACTGTCATATGATCAAACCGTTTATCCCACCGGTGGTGGCGGGGCGGCCGTGGCAGGATCATCCGACGCACGCCATCGCCAGCGAGCTGCGCTTCTTCAGCTTTGAGCCGGGGGCTAAATGGCACGGGTTTGAGGGCTATGCCCGCGAGCAGTACTTTGTCGACCCGTGCAAGCTCCTGCTGACTACGCCGGGTATCGATGCCGAAACCGGGGAGTACACGGATTTCGGGATCCCGGCGACGATTCTGGCGCACTACCTGCGCGAAAACGGCATCGTGCCGGAGAAATGCGACCTCAATTCGATCCTGTTCCTGCTGACGCCTGCCGAAAGCAGCGAGAAGCTGGCGCAGCTGGTGGCGATGCTGGGCCAGTTTGAACAGCATATTGAAGACGACACGCCGCTGGCGGACGTGCTGCCGACGATCTTCCAGAAATACCCGGTGCGCTACCGGGGTTACACCCTTCGCCAGCTGTGCCAGGAGATGCACGATCTCTACGTCAGCTTTGACGTCAAGGATCTGCAGAAGGCGATGTTCCGCAAGGAGAGCCTGCCTGAGGTGGTAATGAACCCGCAGGATGCAAACCGGGCCTATATTCGCGGAGAGGTGGAGCTGGTTCGCATACGGGATGCCGCAGGGCGCATTGCTGCTGAAGGGGCGCTGCCCTATCCGCCGGGCGTGCTGTGCGTGGTGCCGGGTGAAGTCTGGGGTGGGGCGGTACAGCGTTACTTCCTGGCGCTGGAGGAGGGCGTCAACCTGCTGCCGGGCTTCTCGCCGGAGCTGCAGGGGGTTTACAGCGAGAAGGATGCCGACGGGATTAAGCGGCTGTATGGGTATGTATTGAAGTAGAACCCCTCACCCTAACCCTCTCCCCAAAGGGGAGAGGGGATTGCACGGGGCCGTCTTTTCACCCTCGACCCTTTGGGGAGAGGGCCGGGGTGAGGGGTAGGGTTTCATCAAACCGCACTACGCTTGTACATCCTCCTCGGATGCCCAATCTTGCCGTACAGCATCTCCACCGTCAGAAAACCCGTCTCTACGCAGTGTTCCAGATAGCGCCGGGTGGTGGTTTTGCTTAATCCCGTTTCGCTCACCACCTCATCAACGGTAAAGCAGTGCGTTGCCTTGTCGTTGAACAGCGTCTGCACCCGCGCCAGCGTATTTTCCTCAATGCCTTTGCTGCCGTTGTCCAGGCGGTAATTTTTCGCCTGTAGCTGATAGAGCGAATCCACGTTCTGCTGGTCGACAATCTTCCAGACCCGTTGCTGTTCGGCAAACTGCACAAACCGCTCCAGCGACTGGCTGAGCCGCTTCCAGGAGACGGGTTTGAGGATGTAGTCGAACGCGCCGTTGCGAATCGCCTGGCTGCAGGTGTCCATATCGCTGGCGGCAGTAATAAAAATCACCGAGCAGTTGGCGCGTGCCAGCATGGGGTTATTGATAAGCGAGATACCTTTGCCGTCCGGCAGATAGTTATCCAGCAGCATCAGCTGCGGCTGTTTGCTTTCAAGCGCTGCCTGGGCCGCAGCCAGCGACGAGGCAATGCCCACGAGCCTCAGACGCGGATGTTTGCTTATCAGCTCCGCGTGCAGCTGTGCCAGTTCGTTCTCGTCTTCAACAATCAGTACGTCAATAAGTTCATGTTGCATAGTCGGTGTCTTCCAGTTGCCGGGCGGTTCCCGTAGCCGGGATAAACAAGGAGAAAATGGCGCCGCGCGGGGTATTATCGGCAACTTCTATCGCGCCGCCAGCCTGTGTGACATAGCTTTCGATCAGATACAGGCCAATCCCATGATCGCCGCGCGTTTTGGTGGTGATGCCGCGTTCAAAGATCCGGTCACGGATCGCCGGTGCAATGCCAACGCCCTGGTCGGCCACTTCAATAATCAGCTCCTGTTCGCTGAGTTTTATCAGTACTTCTACCGGCGCATGAGGAAGCGGCGATCGCTGCGTCGCTTCGATGGCGTTATCCAGCAGGTTGCCAATAATTGAAATCAGCTCTTGCTCCCCAAGGGGCTGGAACGGTCTGTCCAGCCGACAGGCCGGGTCGAAACTGAGTTCGACGCCTTTCTCCCGCGCGCGGGCAGCTTTCCCGAGCAGCAGGCCGCACAGGGTCGGGGAGCAGAAGCGCGAAGAAATAAAGTCCAGCAACTCCTGAGCATGCTCCGACTGCGCCTGAATGTAGCCAATGGCTTCCTCATAGCGGCCCATATGCAGCAGGCCGGAGAGGGTCGTCATCCTGTTTAACTGCTCATGACGCATAATGCGCAGGTTATCGACATAGCGTTTTACCTGGCTGAGCTGGGCGCTCAGCGAGTCGATCTCGTTGCGATCGCGGAAGGTGATCACCCAGCCCTGCAGCGACCCCTCAAGCATGATGTGCACCCGGCTGGCAATTACCGTGAGATCGTTAAAACGGCAAATCTCGTCATGGGTATCTTTCGCCAGCATCGTCTGCGTGTCGAAGAACGGGACCGGATCGAGCACCTGGCTTATCAGCTGTCCGCGCAGCTCGCGGGCCAGCTGGCTCAGACCCAGCAGCTTGCGCGCCGCCTGGTTGATGACTTCAATCCGCCGCCGATCGTCAATGGCAATCACCCCTTCATAAATCGACTCCATCATCGCCTTCTGCTGGCGCACCAGCAGGCCGATCTCTCGCGGCTCAAGGGAGAAGATCTGCTTCTTGATGCTGCGGGTAAAGAACCAGGAGAAGATAAAGAGAGCGATCAGCAGCAGCACGGCGGCAATCAGAATATTGACCACCTTACTGACGGTAATGGTATCAAGGTAGCTGGTGAGATAGCCTACCGAAACAATACCGACCACCTGTCCGGCAGCGTTAAAAATGGGGGCTTTACTGCGCAGCGAAATGCCCAGCCCGCCTTTGCGGATGGTGGTGGTGCTTTTACCCTGCAATACGGCTTCATTGTCTCCGCCCACCAGGGTAGTGCCCACTCTGTCGGCAAAGACGGAGTGAAAAAGATGCTGCCCTTTATTATCACCAATCACAATAAAACTGGCGTCGCTGTGCGCAGAAATCTTCTGCATAAAATCATGGATGGCGGAGATATTCTTTTGTTCAACTTCATTACGCAATGTCGGAATAAGCGCAATCTCTTCAGCCTGTATTTTGGCTCGCGTACTCATTTCCTGATAAAGCTGTTTACCGACATCGGCATAATAATATCCGCCCAGCAGCGCAAAAAGTACTGAGAAAAAGGCAACCAGCGAAATAAACAACTTGATCTGGAAAGAGACTTTCATAACTATCACGCGAGGTAGCAGCAAAGATCGTCAATATATCATCTTTTTTCGCGCGGACGCCCGCTTTGCCGAAAACTTGTGATCCCTTGCACAGCGGGCGCTGTAAAAGAGTTCTCCTGAAGGCTAACGTGCTTCGGGCTGCGCGAAAAAATGTTATTTGTTTGTTCAATTCGGAAAAGAAACCATAAAAACCACGGCAATAAGTAAGGTATAAATCACATTAAATAAAAGAAACCATTAAAACCATAGCTGCCATTAAAACTTCGCTTTTAATATGCCATCCCTCACATAAAGTAAGCCTTTGTGACTCTAAGCTGAACGCACAAAATAACCAAGGGGCTTATTATGAGCACAACTGACGATTCTTTCTCTGTTACCCACGACCCGATTGAAATTCAGCGACCTTCGCTCAAAGAGCGCTGGTGGCATATTATGGATACCTGGAAAATTGGGATTATTCCTCTGCCGCTGTTCGTTCTGGCGGGCGCGCTGATTGCGATTGATTGCCTGGGCGGAAAACTGCCGAGCGATATCGTGGTGATGGTGGCCACGCTGGCCTTCTTCGGCTTTGCCTGCGGCGAGTTTGGCAAACGCCTGCCGATTGTCGGCAAGCTCGGCGCGGCGGCGATTTGCGCCACCTTTATCCCTTCCGCGCTGGTCTACTATGGCCTGCTGCCGGACGTGGTGGTCGAGTCCACCACCAAGTTCTACAAATCCACCAATATTCTCTATCTCTATATCTGCTGCATTATCGTTGGCAGCATCATGAGCATGAACCGCACGGTGCTGATTCAGGGCTTCCTGCGCATCTTCTTCCCGATGCTGTGTGGCGAAATCGTCGGCATGCTGGTGGGGATGGGCGTCGGCCTGGCGCTGGGCCTTGAGCCGTTCCAGATCTTCTTCTTTATCATTCTGCCGATTATGGCGGGCGGCGTCGGGGAAGGGGCAATCCCGCTTTCCATCGGCTATGCCACCCTGCTGCACATGGACCAGGGCGTGGCGCTTGGCCGCGTGCTGCCGATGGTCATGCTCGGCGGTCTGACGGCAATCATTATCTCCGGCTGCCTGAACCAGCTCGGTAAACGTTACCCGCATCTGACCGGTGAAGGCCAGCTGATGCCTAACCGCGCGAATGCCGATGCTACCGTCTCTCAGCCTGCATTTTCCGGCAAAGCGGACGTCACCACTATCGCCTCCGGCGCGCTGCTGGCGGTGCTGCTCTACATGCTGGGCATGCTCGGCCACAAGCTGATTGGCCTGCCTGCTCCGGTCGGCATGCTGTTTATGGCGGTGCTGGTGAAGCTCTGCAACGGCGCCTCTCCGCGCCTGCTGGAAGGCTCGCAGGTGGTGTACAAATTCTTCCAGACCTCCGTGACCTACCCAATCCTCTTCGCCGTCGGTGTGGCCATCACCCCGTGGCATGAACTGGTGGCGGCGTTCACCGTCAGCAACCTGCTGGTGATTGTCAGCACCGTTTCCGCACTGGTAGCCACCGGCTTCTTTGTCGGCAAAAAGATTGGTATGCACCCGATTGATGTCGCCATCGTCTCCTGCTGCCAGAGCGGCCAGGGCGGTACCGGCGACGTGGCGATCCTGACCGCAGGCAACCGCATGAGCCTGATGCCGTTCGCCCAGATTGCTACCCGTATCGGCGGGGCGATTAACGTCTCTATCTCACTGCTGATTCTGGGCAACTTCCTCGTTTAAGTTTTCAGGAAAGAACAATGAAACTCGCAAGCTTTTTATACCAGGGAAAACGCAGCTACGGCATCGTCCAGGCCGACGGCGTGATTGATTTAGGCCGCCGTCTCGGCGACCGCTACAGCGACCTCAAGGCGCTGCTGCAGGGCAACGGGCTGGCGCAGGCCACCCGTTACCTGAACGACGCCGTGGACGTGCCGCTGAGCGCCATCACCTTCTTACCGGTGATTGTGCAGCCGGAAAAAATCCTCTGCGTCGGCATGAACTACGCCGACAAGCGCAAGGAGTTTGACCAGCATAACCCGGCCCCGACGCTGTTTGTCCGCTTCCCGGATTCACAGACCGGCCACAACGAGCCGGTGCTGAAGCCGCGCCACTCCAGCGAATTCGACTACGAAGGCGAGCTGGCGGTGATCATCGGCAAAGGCGGGGAGAACATCAGCCGCGACGACGCCCTGCGCCACGTGGCGGGCTACAGCTGCTACATGGATGGCTCCGCCCGCGACTGGCAGCACACCTGGTTTACCGCCGGTAAAAACTGGCGTCAGACCGGCGCGTTCGGCCCGTGGATGGCGACGGCGGACGAGATCCCGGACCCGCACCAGCTGGCGATCCGCACCTGGCTGAACGGCCGCATGGTGCAGGAAGACAACACCAGCAGCATGATCCACAAGGTTGCGGAGCTGATCGAGTACATCAGCACCTTTACCCGCTTAAGCCCGGGCGACGTGATCATCACCGGCTCGCCTGGCGGGGTGGGTAAAAAGCGTAACCCGCCGCTGTTTATGAAAGAGGGCGATCGCATTGAGGTGGAGATCGAGCATATCGGTCATCTGAGCAACGTGATCGTGGAAGCGCCAGCCGTCGGGCTTGCGGCAGCACATTAAGTAAGGCGGCAGCATGCACTCGCAACCCATTGATTTTCGCCACACGCTGGTGGCGAAGCACCCGGAACGCTTAAGCCAGATCCGTTACCTGCTGGCAGACAGCGGCCTTGGCCTGGACAACGACATCACGCTGTTTGTCGAAGCCTGGTCCGGCCCGCAGCTGGTGGGTTGCGCAGGGCTTGCTGCCAACGTCATCAAATGCGTGGCGGTCAATGAACAGCTTCGCGGCGAGAACCTCAGCGCGCGGCTGCTGGCAGAGGTGGAAAATGCGGCGCTGGAGCGCGGCCATTTTCACCTCTTCCTCTGCACCCGCCCGTGCAACCGGGAGCGCTTTGCCCGCAGCGGCTTCTGGCCGATTGCCCAGAGCGGAAACAACGCGGTGCTGATGGAGAACACCCCGCAGGGGATCGAGCGCTACTGCCGTTCGCTCTCGGCGAAGCGCAGGTGCGGGGAAAACATTGGCGCGATAGTGATGAACGCCAATCCCTTCACCCTCGGGCACCGCCATCTGGTGGAGCAGGCGGCGATGCAGTGCGACGCCCTGCATCTGTTCGTGGTGCGAGAGGACGCGTCGTTCTTCCCGTTTAGCGCCCGCCTTGAGATGGTGCGCGCGGGCGTGGCGCACCTGCCGAACGTGGTAGTGCATGAAGGCTCGCAGTACATCATCTCCCGCGCCACCTTCCCGGCCTACTTCCTGAAGGAGACCGGCAAAGTGCAGCAGGCGTGGAGCGAAATCGACGTGCTGATCTTCCGGGACTTTATTGCCCCGGCGCTGGGCATCACGCACCGCTTCATCGGCTCGGAGCCGTTCTGCGATATCACCCGCCAGTACAACCAGACGCTGCACGACCTGCTGGCCTCGCATATTGAGGTGGTGGAAATGCCGCGCATCAAGGCCACCGGCAACGCTATTTCAGCGTCCGAGGTGCGCCGCTTACTGAAGACACAGCAGTTTTCCCGGATCCGGGAGATTGTCCCGGACTCCACCTTCGCGCATCTCGAAACGCATTACCGTGCGAGTGCGGAAGTCGCTTAACTACCAGGAATTTATCATGAAAATTGTAAGGGAGGCGCTGGCCGGAACGCAGGAGTCCAGCGACCTGATGGTGAAAATCGCTCCCGCTCACGGCGAGCTGGAGATAGTCATCCACAGTGAAGTGATTAAGCAGTTTGGCGAGCAGATTCGCCAGGTGGTCAACGACACGTTGCGCGCCATGAACGTGCGCCAGGGATTAATCATTATTGAAGACAAAGGGGCGCTGGACTGTGTTATCCGCGCCCGCCTGCAAAGCGCGCTGATGCGTGCCGCCGATGAACAGGGCATCAACTGGGGGGCGCTGAAATGAGCAAACTCCGCCGCAGCATGCTGTTCCTGCCGGGCGCCAACGCCGCCATGCTCTCAACCGCCTTTATCTACCGTCCCGACTCCATCATGTTTGACCTTGAGGACGCCGTCGCCCTGCGTGAGAAGGACACCGCACGCATGTTGGTGTTCCACGCGCTTCAGCACCCGATGTATCAGGATATCGAAACCGTGGTGCGTATTAACCCGCTCAGCACGCCGTTTGGCCTGCTGGATCTGGAAGCCGCCGTGCGGGCTGGCGTGGACGTGATCCGCCTGCCGAAAACCGACACGCCGGACGATATCTACGAGCTGGAAGGCCACCTTGAGCGTATCGAGCGCGAGTGCGGCCGGGAGGTCGGTTCCACCCGCGTGATGGCGGCGATTGAGTCGGCCATTGGCGTCATCAACGCCGTGGCGATTGCCCGCAGCTCCCCGCGCCTCATCGGCATCGCGCTGGCCGCCTTTGACTACGTGATGGACATGCAGACCGAGCGCGGCGACGGCACCGAACTGTTCTACGCCCGCTGCGCCGTGCTGCACGCCGCCCGCGCGGCGGGCATCGACGCCTTCGACGTGGTGTGGTCAGACGTTAACGACGAGGCCGGGTTCCTGCGCGAGGTCGATCTGATCCGCAAGATGGGCTTCAACGGCAAATCGCTGATTAACCCGCGCCAGATTGACCTGCTGCACAACGCCTACGCCCCGACTCAGGAAGAGGTGGATCACGCCAAAAGGGTGATTGAGGCGGCAGAAGAGGGCGAGCGTAACGGCCTGGGCGTGGTGTCGCTCAACGGCAAAATGGTGGATGCACCGATTATTAACCACGCGCAGGTGGTGCTGGAGCGCGCGGCGGCCTCCGGCGTGCGTCGGTAAGGATGAGATGATGAATCAGACAGAACTTCTTCACGTGAATTTTCCCCATCTGCGGGACTTAAAACCCTTCGATACCGCCCACAGCACCACGCCGTGGCTGGCGGACAGCGACGCGAAGCACAGCCGCAAGCTCTGTGCCTCTGTTGAAGAGGCGGTTAAGCGCTGCGGCCTGCAGGACGGGATGACCATCTCCTTCCACCATGCGTTTCGCGAAGGCGACAGGGTGATTAACACCGTCGTGGCGCTGCTGGCGCGGATGGGTTTTAAAAACCTGACGCTGGCCTCCAGCTCGCTGATGACCTGCAACGACGCGCTGATCGAGCATATTGAAAGCGGCGTCATCACCCGGATTTACACCTCGGGCATGCGCGGCAGGCTGGCGGATGCCATCTCCCACGGGCTGATGGACGAGCCGGTGCAAATTCACTCCCACGGCGGGCGCGTGAAGCTGCTCCAGGACGGCGAGCTGAATATCGACGTGGCGTTTCTCGGCGTGCCGTGCAGCGATGAGTTTGGCAACGCCAACGGAACGCACGGTAAATCGTGCTGCGGGTCCCTGGGCTACGCGATGGTGGACGCGCACTTTGCCCGCAAGGTGGTGCTGCTGACCGAAGCCCTGGTGCCGTTCCCCAACATGCCCGCCAGCCTGGTGCAGGACCAGGTGGACTACATCGTGCAGGTTGAAAGCGTAGGCGACCCGGCGAAAATCAGCGTCGGCGCGGCGCGCGTCACCAGCAACCCGCGCGAGCTGATGATTGCCCGCTATGCGGCGGACGTCATTGAACACTCGGGCTACTTCAAACCGGGCTTCTCGATGCAGACCGGCTCCGGCGCGGCGGCGACCGCCTGTACGCGCTTTATGGAAGAGAAGATGGAGCGCAGCGGCGTGAAGGCGCGCTTTGCGCTCGGCGGCATCACCGGCAGTCTGGTGGATCTGCACGAGAAGGGGCTGATCGAAAAGCTGCTCGACACCCAGTGCTTTGACGGCCAGGCAGCGGCCTCGCTGGCGCGCAACCCGAACCACGTGGAGATCTCCACCAACGTCTACGCCAGCCCCGGCAGCAAGGCGGCAAGCTGCGACCAGCTCGACGTGGTGATCCTCAGCGCGCTGGAAATCGACGTCGATTTCAACGTCAACGTTATTACCGGCTCCGATGGGGTGATGCGCGGGGCGTCCGGCGGACACTGCGACGTGGCCGCCGCGGCGAACCTGACCATTGTGGTCGCGCCGCTGCTGCGCAGCCGTATTCCGACGGTCGTGAAGCGGGTTACCACGCGCCTCACGCCGGGCGAAAGCATCGACGTGCTGGTCACCGACCACGGCATTGCGGTCAATCCGGCGCGCCCGGAGATCCGCGAGCGGCTGCTGGAAGCCGGGCTCAACGTTGTGGATATCAGCGCGCTTTACGAGCGGGCGATTTCCCTGACGGGCGTACCTAAACCGATTGAATTTACCGACAAAATCGTCGGGGTGATCCGCTACCGCGACGGCAGCGTGATCGACACCGTGCGACAGGTAAAGGAGTAGTTATGACAACAGCGACACCCGTGCGGGCGGGTGTCAGCCTGGACGAACTGCTGGCGGCGAAAGATCGCCGCGCGGCGCGCCAGGCTGACATGCTTGAGCACTATCAACAGCCGGTGATCTCCCTCACGCTGGTCACGCCAGGGGAAATTAAAGACAGCCTGCGCTATCGCAATACCATGGGCGTGGCGCTGCAAATGTGCGACCAGCTGCTGTGGGAAAACCGCTGGCAGGTGCTGGACCGCCAGGTGCTGTGGCTCCCCACCGGGCCAGAAGCCCTGTGGTGCGTGGCCCATCCGGCGGCGGAAATCAAAGCGCACTGTGCGGATCTGGAGCAGACGCACCCGCTCGGCAGGCTGTGGGATCTGGACGTGATCTGCCCTCAGCACGGCCACGTCGGGCGTCAGTCGCTGGGGGCGAATCTCAGACGCTGCCTGATCTGCGACGAGCCCGCTCACGCCTGTTCCCGTTCGCGCAATCACCCCGTTGAGAAGGTGGTTTCCCGCGTGGAGAAGATGATTGATGACTGGTTTGCTCGCGACTAAACCGCGCCCGGCTGACGTGCCCGCGCTTGCCGAAGCGGCGCTATGGCAGGAGCTGGAGCTGACGCCCAAGCCGGGGCTGGTGGACAAGCTCAATAACGGTTCCCATCGCGATATGGACCACGCGCTGTTCGTCCGCAGCATTGCGGCGATTACGCCGTGGTTTTCGCGTTTTGCCGAGCTGGGTAGTGCGCATGCGGATAAACCCGCTGACGCACTGCTGCGGATTATCCGCCCGATGGGGATGGCCTGCGAGCAGGCGATGTACGCCGCGACGAACGGAGTGAACACCCACAAGGGCGGGATTTTTGCCCTGGGTTTACTGTGCTTCGCCGCCGGACGTGTGAAAAATATCTCCGCTGACAGCCTCTGCTGTGAGGTGAGTAACATCTGCAGCGGGCTGGTGTCGCGTGAGCTGGCCGCGCGGAGCGGGCAAGCGACGGCGGGCGAGCGGCAGTTTCAGCAGTACGGCTTAACCGGCGCGCGCGGTGAGGCGGAAAGCGGCTTTGCGACGGCGCGTAGGGCGCTGGCACAGTGGAACGGACACTCTCTTCACGGCCTGCTGCTGCGCCTGATGGCGGTTAATCAGGACAGCAATCTCGTGTCGCGCGGCGGCATTGAAGGGCTGCGCTACGTTCAGGGCTATGCGCGGGAACTGCTGGCTAACGGCTGGGATCGCGAGGCGTTACTTAAGATGGATAAGGCATTGATTGAACGCAATCTGAGCCCGGGCGGCAGTGCGGATTTGCTGTCGGTGGGGTGGGTGCTGTCTGCAATAAAATAGCCGGGTGGCGCTAACGCTCACCCGGCCTACTCTCCGTGCTTTTGTAGGCCCGGTAAGGCGAAGCCGCCACCGGGCAAAAGACATCAAGGATTAATGCGCAATCGGCTGCGCACCGTGCGGCTCGCGCACGTGCTTGTACTTGAACAGCGCGATGAACGCGAAGAACAGCACCAGCGAGTACGCCGCGAAGATCAGCCACACGGGCTGCCAGTTGGTGATGCCGTTGGTGGTGTACATCTCTACCACTTTACCGCTCACTACGCCGCCCAGAATACAGCCGAAGCCGTTGGTCATCATCAGGAACATACCCTGTGCGCTGGCGCGGATTTCAGGCTTCACCTCTTTTTCCACAAACACCGAACCGGAGATGTTGAAGAAGTCGAAGGCGCAGCCGTAAACGATCATCGACAGAACCAGCAGCACGGTGCCGAACGCGCTCGGGTCACCGTAGGCGAACAGGCCGAAGCGCAACATCCATGCCGCGATACTGATCAGCATGACGTTTTTGATGCCGTAGCGGCTCAGGAAGAACGGGATGGTCAGGATGAACAGCGTTTCAGAGATCTGAGAGATGGACATCATCACCGACGCGTGCTCGACGATAAAGCTTCCGGCAAACAGCGGGTTGTTATCGAAGCTGTGCAGGAAGGTGTTGCCGAACATGTTGGTGATCTGCAGTTCAGCGCCCAGCAGCATGGAGAAGATAAAGAAGATCGCCATGCGCCTGTTTTTAAACAGCGCGAACGCGTCCAGGCCGAGCATGGCGCTCCAGCTCTGGTTTTTCTGCTGGTTAGACACCGGAATGTGCGGCAGCGTCAGGGTGAACAGCGCCAGCACCACGGAGAGCGCCGCACCGATATAGAGCTGCATATGGCTCAGTTCAAAGCCCGCGAAGCTCACGCCCCACATCGCCATGATAAAGCCGATGGTGCCCCAGATACGGATTGGCGGGAAGTCGGTCACGATGTCCATGCCCGCAGACTTGATGCGGTGGTAGGAGATGGTGTTGATCAGGCCAAGCGTTGGCATATAGGCCAGCGAGTTAAGCAGGATCACCATGAACATCGCCCCCGGCGTGGTCACCTGGGCTGCCATAAACAGCGTCCCCGCACCCACCAGATGGCAAAGCATGTACAGCCACTTCGCACTTAACCATTTATCCGCCACGATACCGAGCAGCGTTGGCATGAAGACAGCCGCAATACCGAGCGAGCTGTATACGGCACCGATTGACGCACCGTCGAACTTGAGCGTCACAAACATATAGGAGCCGAGTGTAGTCAGCCAGCTACCCCACAGGCAGAACTGCAGAAACGACAAGATTTTAAGCTGCAGCTTAAGGTTCATGTTACTTTCCTCACAAGTGAGCGGGAGATATGTTGTTTTGGGAACATTCAGGGTTGTTATTTGATGCAATTCTATCAGTTGGCAACGATATGTTTTGTTACCTCCCGCAAAAAAATGCAATCCACATTAATTTGCAGTTTGGATTGTGATGCAAATAACATTTTCGTATGGGTGGGGGATGGAGCGATGCGGTTTGTTCCCCTCACCCTGCCCTCTCCCCAAAGGGGAGAGGGTGTTCAAGTTCCCTCTCCCCTTTGGGGAGAGGGTTAGGGTGAGGGGTGTTGGTTTTCTAGCGGCGACGATAGTTCTTCTGCGCCGTATTCACCTTATACAGATAGCGGCGTGATTCCGCAGACGGGTGGCGGGTGGTGAGGGTTGAGTAGACATCCCCCGGCGCCATGCTGTTGATGATGTTCGCGGCCTGCACCTTGTCATTTGAGAAGACGCGCAGCACGCTGCCCGCACCGCCGTTATAGGCGGTGATCACCGCATAGCGGCGCGACGTTGGGTTATCAATGCCGCCCAGGTAGACATTGTTCAGCATCGCCAGGTAGGCCGTGCCGGTATCAATGTTGCTCTGCGGATCGAACAGATAGCTGCGGCTCGGCGTGCCGGATTTCCCCTGCGCGCGGAAGACGTCTTTACCGGCGCTGTGCTGCACAACCTGCATCAGCCCCAGGGCGTCGGAACGGCTCACCGCGTATGGGTTAAACGAGGATTCGGTCTGCATAATCGCCAGGATCAGCGACTCATCCACGCCGTACTTGCGCGAGGCCTGACGCACCATCCCAATGTACTTATGTGCACGCTTGTCGAGGTGGTTCGGGACGAGGTTGATGGTGACGCTGTAGATAATCTTCAGACCGTTAGAGCGGCTTTTCAGGCGCGTCTGCAGCAGGTAGTCGGCAAATTTCGTGGCGCGACCTTCCCAGCGGATCGGTTGACCGGTCTGATCGACAACCTGGCCGTACAGGAACGGCTCTTTCGAGATCGTGATATCGTCGGCATCGGAGTAGAGATCGATAGATCCCGGATCGTCACCCATCAGCAGGGTTTTGATAATCGCCTGACGGAGTCGTGCCGCAGGGTCGGTGCCTGCGATGGTCTCAACCGTGATCGTACCCTCATCAAAGTTGATGTGGCTACGAGTCTGATAGGCATCGGTGTACTTAACGTAGTCCTTAGGTCCGGCAATAAGAACTTCGTTAAATCCCCATATATTCTCGATGTTGTGGGCAAACTGCCCCATCAAAATGTCAAAACCGTTGGTGTCCTTGATCCAGGCTTCGTTGTAATCTTCGCCTTTTTTTGACGAACACGAGACAAGCAACGGCGCAACAAGGGCTAGCGCTAAAAGTTTTTTCATCATTCCGGGAGTGCGTGTTGTGTTTGCTTTAACGGCGGGGTTTCCCCCGCGCGCTGTTATTTTTCCGGTGGCGTATAGCCTTCGATGTGCACGTCTTTGCCTTCGAACAGGAAGCTCACCATCTCCTGCTCCAGCAGCTTGCGGTGTTCCGGGTTCATCATGCTGAGTTTTTTCTCGTTGATCAGCATGGTCTGCTTTTTCTGCCACTGTCCCCAGGCTTCTTTGGAGATTTCATTGTAGATGCGTTTACCCAGATCGCCCGGATAAAGCTGGAAATCCTGGCCTTCAGCGTCACGCTGCAGGAAAGTACAAAAAATCGTTCTGGCCATACTCATTCCTCTTTTTCTTGTCGATGCTAAACCATTGCACCGGCACGTAATTGTTGTAACAGGCGCTCCACGGGAGCCGCCAGTCCGACTGATGGCGGTTGCGCTAAGTTATACCAGAGAGCGGTGCCTTCATCCATGCACGAGGCAAATGACGACACGGGAAGCCACATGGGTACAATATCCAGGTGGAAATGGCTGAAGGTATGGCGAAACGCGGTCAGCTGCGTCAGGTTATCGGCAGCAATCCCGCGCTTTTTAAGCCATTCACGCAGCAAGTCTTCATCTTCAAACTGTGGGAAGCAGTATAGACCACCCCACAGGCCGCTCGGCGGACGCTGGGCCAGGAAGACCTCGTCGCCGTGCTGCATCAGCAGCATATAGCCGGTGCGCTCCGGCAGCGTCTGTTTGGGTTTCTTACCCGGATATTGCGCCCATGAATGGTTGGCATACGCCACGCAGAGATTATTCACCGGGCAGAGTTCGCATTTTGGTTTTGAGCGCGTGCAGACCATCGCGCCGAGATCCATCATCGCCTGGTTGAAACGCTCGACGCCGTTGGCCGGGGTGACTGCTTCACTTATTTCCCACAGACGTTTTTCAACGTCCTTCTTCCCCGGCCAGCCGTCGACGGCATAGCAGCGTGCCAGCACGCGCTTCACGTTGCCGTCGAGGATCGGGAAATGCTTGCCTAAAGACAGGGAGAGAATAGCGCCTGCAGTTGAACGTCCGACGCCGGGGAGATCGGCCACCTCGTCGAAGGTTTCCGGGAATGTCCCGTTGTGGCGCGTGGCAACCTGCTGTGCGGCCTTGTGAAGGTTACGCGCGCGGGCGTAATAGCCCAGGCCGGTCCACAGGTGCAGCACTTCGTCTAATGGCGCATTCGCCAGATCGGTCACCGTCGGGAAGCGCGCCATAAAACGCTCGAAGTATGGGATCACCGTGGCGACCTGCGTTTGTTGCAACATCACCTCGGAGAGCCATACTTTGTAAGGCGTTTTTTCAATTTGCCAGGGCAGGGTTTTACGCCCGTATTTGTCGTACCAGTCCAGCACCTGGGCTGAAAATTGAGAGGCTTGCATGGTCATCGATTCGCATAATCAGGGACGCAGATTGCAGCACAGCGTCAATCTGCTGTAAACCGGATCTTTCCCATGCTTGCATAGAAGCCTTAACTTTGGATAATGCCCGTTTCCCGAACATTCTCACAAGCAGACAACTCTTTTATGAAAAACGACGTCATTTCACCGGAATTTGATGAAAACGGTCGCCCGCTGCGCCGTATTCGCAGCTTTGTCCGCCGTCAGGGCCGCCTGACAAAAGGGCAGCAACATGCGCTGGACAACTACTGGCCGGTGATGGGCGTTGAGTTCAGTGAGCAGCCTCTGGACTTTACTGAGCTGTTTGGCCGCGAAGCCCCCGTCACGCTGGAGATCGGTTTTGGTATGGGCACCTCGCTGGTGACCATGGCGAAAGCCCGTCCGGAGCAGAACTTCCTCGGTATCGAAGTTCACTCCCCGGGCGTGGGGGCATGCCTGGCAACGGCCCATGAAGAGGGCGTTGAGAACCTGCGCGTAATGTGTCACGACGCGGTGGAAGTGCTGCATAAAATGATTCCTGACAATTCTTTAACCATGGTTCAGCTCTTTTTCCCTGACCCGTGGCACAAAGCACGTCATAATAAACGCCGTATCGTTCAGGCACCGTTTGCCGAGCTGGTGAAAAGTAAGCTGAAGCTGGGCGGTGTCTTCCATATGGCGACCGACTGGGAACCGTATGCGGAACATATGCTGGAAGTGATGTCGTCGCTGGATGGGTATAAAAACCAGTCTGCGAGCAACGACTATGTACCGCGTCCGGAATCGCGTCCGGTAACGAAATTTGAACAGCGTGGCCATCGTCTTGGTCACGGTGTATGGGACTTAATGTTCGAGAGGGTGAAATAATGGCAAAGAATCGTAGCCGTCGTCTGCGTAAAAAGATGCACATCGAAGAATTCCAGGAAGTGGGCTTCTCCGTTGCGTGGCGTTTCCCGGAAGGCACCAGTGTAGAACAGATCGATCAGGACGTTGACGCGTTCATCAATGACGTGATTGAGCCAAACAAGCTGGCCTTCGACGGTAGCGGCTACCTGGCGTGGGAAGGTCTGATCTGCACCCAGGAAGTGGGTAAATGCACCGAAGAACATCAGGCGCTGGTACGTAAATGGCTTGAGGACCACAAGCTGGAAGATGTCCGCGTCAGCGAACTTTTCGACGTTTGGTGGGACTAATAAAGCAGTAAGGGGCCAGCATTAGCTGGCCCATTTTGTCTGAGGGAGTGTTTAAGATGCGCAAAACGTTGCTGGCTGTTGCTTTGATGGCAACCGGATTCACCGCCCATGCGGATTATCAATGTAGCGTCACCCCGCGTGATGACGTGGTGTTAAGCCCGCAAACCGTGCAGGTCAAAGGCGAGAACGGCAATCTGGTGATTACGCCGCAGGGGAACGTCACCTTTAACGGCAAGCAGTACAACCTGACTGCCGCACAGCGTGAGCAGGCGAAAGACTATCAGGCCGATTTGCGTACCGCGCTGCCATGGATTAATGAAGGCGCGCTGACCCGCGTTGAGAAAAGCCGCGTCGCGCTGGATAAGATCATCACCAAAGAGGTGGGGGAGAGCAGCAACATGCGCACCCGCCTGACGAAGCTCGATAAGCAGCTTAAAGAACAGATGAACCGCATTATCGAGACGCGCACCGACGGCCTGACGTTCCACTACAAGGCGATTGATCAGGTCCGTGCTGACGGGCAGCAGCTGGTGAATCAGGCGATGGGCGGCATCCTGCAGGACAGCATCAACGAGATGGGTGCCAAAGCCGTGCTGAAAGGCGGCGGTAACCCGCTGCAGGGCGTGCTGGGCAGCCTGGGTGGCTTGCAGACCTCCATTCAGAACGAGTGGAAGAACCAGGAAGATGATTTCCAGCAGTTCGGCAAAGACGTGTGTAAACGCGTGGTGTCGCTGGAAGATAGCCGGAAGGCGCTGGTGGGGACGCTTAAGTAAGATCTCTGCGCGCTGGGCCCCTCACCCTAACCCTCTCCCCAAAGGGGCGAGGGGATGGTTTGCTCCCTCTCCCTTTCAGGGAGAGGGCCGGGGTGAGGGTTGAGGCGCTTGCAGTGTTTCAAGGATCTTTTCCAACACAGCCTCTTCGTTATTCCAGAGTTCGTTGTTCCAGAATCGAATAACGAGCCAGCCCTTTTGGTTTAACCACAACGTCCTTTGACGATCGTATTCCTGCTTTTCATCATGTTGCCCGCCATCCAGCTCAACGGCCAGACGAGCCGCGCAGCAGGCGAAATCCAGAATGTAGTGACCTAAAGGATGCTGTCGACGAAATTTATAATTTTCGAAACGGCGGCTGCGCAGTAGATACCAAAGCCGCCTTTCTTCTTTTGTCAGCTCACGTCTGAGCTGTTTTGCATAAGAACGAGTAATTTCCATCCCCACACTCTGCCAGCCTTTCCCTCAGCCGGCAGAACGGGATGCAAAATCCTGAATCAGCCTTCAGGATTCTTCGGCGAGGAACAGCTCAAGAAGGGAGTTTAAGAACAGTTTGCCGTGCTCGGTGATCTGCCAGTATTCCTCACACTCGGTGAGATACCCCTGCGCCAGCGCCTCGTCGATCTGCGGGCGAATCACCGACTCCGACAGCCCGGTATAACGCACAAATTCCGCGCGCGGCGCAGCTTCCAGCAGACGGAAGCGGTTCATAAAGAACTCAAACGGCTTATCCGCCGCCTCAACGTCGTGCTGACGCTCCAGGTAGCGGCCTTCCATATACCCGCGCGGGTGGCGGGTTTTGGCGGTGCGCAGAATGCGCCCGTCCGGGAAGGTCACCTTGCCGTGCGCGCCGCAGCCAATCCCCAGATAGTCGCCAAAGCGCCAGTAGTTCAGGTTGTGCTGGCACTGGTAGCCCGGCTTCGCGTACGCGGACGTTTCATACTGCTGATAGCCCGCAGCGGTTAGAAGCCTGTGGCCCTGCTCGAAGATATCCCACAGCGCGTCGTCGTCCGGCAGCACCGGCGGGCGCGAGCCAAACAGCGTGTTTGGCTCGATGGTGAGCTGATACCACGACAGGTGCGGTGGGTTCAGTTCGATCGCCTGGCGCAGGTCGTCCAGCGCCTCTTCCAGCGACTGATCCGGCAGGCCGTGCATCAAATCGAGGTTGAAGCTGCGAAGATTAAGCCCGCTCGCCAGGTTTGCCGCGCGCTTCGCCTCTTCCGGGCCGTGAATGCGACCCAGACGTTTTAGCTTCGGCTCGCTAAAGCTCTGCACGCCGATGGAGATGCGGTTCACGCCCGCGCGCTGATAGTCGACAAAACGGTCGGCTTCAACGGTGCCGGGGTTGGCTTCCATCGTAATTTCCGCATCCGCCGCCAGGTTCAGGCGCGCACGCACGCCGTCCAGCAGCGTCTGCATCGCCGGGCCGGACAGCAGGCTAGGCGTACCGCCACCAATGAAAATGGTCTTAACTTCACGTCCCTGTGCGTAAGCGACATCGGCGTCCAGGTCGGCCAGCAGATGCGCAACGTAGTCATCGTGCGGCACTTCGCCCTTCAGCGCGTGCGAGTTGAAATCGCAGTACGGGCATTTCTGCACGCACCACGGGATGTGAATATAAAGACTCAGAGGCGGCAAATTAGCCATTACGCAGTGCTTCCAGTAACAGTTTCAGCGCGCGTCCACGGTGGGAAATCGCGCTTTTCTCTTCGCGGGTCAGTTCCGCAGCAGTTTTGCCCTCGGTCGGGACAAAGAAAATCGGGTCGTAGCCAAAGCCGCCGTTGCCAGCCGCTTCACGGGTAATCACACCCGGCCAGCTGCCGTGGCAGACGATCGGCGTCGGGTCTTCTGCGTGACGCATATAGACCAGCACGCAGTGGAACTGCGCGGTGCGCTGCTCGTCCGGGACGTCTTTCAGAGCGACAAGCAGCTTTTCCAGATTCTGCTGGTCGGTGGCGTCAACGCCGGAGTAGCGCGCGGAGTAAATCCCCGGCGCGCCGCTGAGAAAATCCACGGCCAGGCCGGAGTCGTCGGCAATTGCTGGCAGGCCGGTAATCTGCGCGGCGTGGCGTGCTTTGAGGATCGCGTTTTCGATAAACGTCAGCCCCGTCTCTTCGGCGGACTCCACGCCAAGATCGGTCTGGGCGACCACGTCCAGCCCAAAATCATTTAATAGCGAGGCCAGCTCGCGCACTTTACCGGCGTTGCCGGTCGCGAGAACAACTTTCTGCATGGTTTAGTCCTGTTCTTTCAGAGCCGCGACTTCCGTCGGGATAGATTGCGGATTAAGGATTTTTACCTGTTTATGTCGCCCAAGTTCACCTTTTTCAATGATGACCTGGCTTTTGGCGACGCGAAACTGTTTTGCCAGATATTTGGTCAGATGCGCGTTCGCCTGGCCGTCAACCGGCGGGGCGGTGATGGCGACTTTTAACTCGTCGCCATGCAGCCCGACAATACTGTCACGGCTGGCTTTGGGCTGAATATACAGCCGCAAGACCAGCCCGTCAGCGCAGGTGCTTACTGCACTCATAGCGCCATCCACAGCCCCGGCAGCAGCATGTTGCCCGTGGACTGTAACAGCTCAGCGATCCCCATGTTGACCACATAGAGCAGCAGAACCAGGATCATCGGGGAAAAATCGATGCCGCCCATAGACGGAAGCAGGTTACGGATCGGACGCAGCAGCGGCTCGGCCAGCTGAATCAAAGCATACTCCACCGGGCTACGCCCCTGGCTCACCCAACTCATAATGGCCATGACCAGCAGCACCCAGAAAATCAGCAGGCCGACGGTTTTGACCAGAATCAGGACCGCGGCAATCCAGATAATCGGCTGGAAGGTAATGACCATAAACAGCACGATTGCTTTGATAACGCTCAGAATAAACGCCACCAGCAGAGACGAACTGTCGATGGGACCCATGGCCGGGATAATACGGCGCAATGGTCCGACAATAGGCTGCGTGATTTTCACGACAAACTGCGAGAACGGATTGTAAAAATCACAGCGGGCCCACTGCATCCAGACGCGCAGCAATAGCGCCATCGTATACAGCTCAAGCACAGTTGAGAGCAGGAAAGTCAACGTCTTCATGGCGTTCCTCAGGTTTCCTTATTATTTTGAGTAGTCGCGCGCACCGAAAATTGCCGTGCCGATGCGCACCATAGTGCTGCCTGCCGCGATGGCGGCTTCCATATCATCCGACATGCCCAAAGAAAGCGTGTCTACCGTGTTATAGCGCGCTTTAAGCGCCTCAAATGCTACAGCCATTTGCTGTGCCACGGCAAACTGCCTTTCATAACTTGACTCAGGCGCCGGAATGGCCATCAGCCCGCGCAGGGTTAAGCGCGGCAGTTCTGCCACCTCTGCGGCCAGCGCGTCCAGTTCGCTCAGCGCAATGCCGGACTTGCTGTTTTCATCACTGATATTGATTTGAATCAGCACGTTAAGCGCGGACATCTCTGCGGGCCGCTGGTCGTTCAGACGGGTAGCAATGCGCAGCCGGTCAACGGTATGGCACCAGTCGAAGTGCTCTGCCACCAGACGGCTTTTGTTCGACTGCAGCGGGCCAATAAAGTGCCATTGCAGACTCGTCTTCCCCTGTTCCTGGAAGTAGCGAATTTTATCCACGCCTTCCTGCACGTAGTTTTCACCAAACGCCCGCTGGCCTGCATCAATGGCTTCTGCGATGGCGCTCGCAGGCTTGGTTTTGCTGACTGCAAGCAGCGTAATTTCTTCTGAAGCCCGGGCGCAACGCGTTGCGGCGGCTGAGATTTTGTCCCGGACCTGTGCCAGGTTATGCGCAATGTCGTTCATTTTCCGAGGAGTAGTCTATGGATGTGGAAGAAATTGTGGCCCTTAGTGTAAAGCATAACGTCTCCGATCTACACCTGTGCAGTGATTCACCGCCGCGCTGGCGCAGATTAGGCCAGCTTGAGCCAGCTCCCTTTCCGCCTCCCGACGTTGGGGCGTTATTAAAAGCGTGGCTCAACGATGAGCAGCAGGGAACCTGGTGGGCGAACGGGCAGGTGGACTTTGCCGCGACGGTAACGGGAGGCCAGCGTCTGCGCGGCAGTGCCTTTAAGCAGATGAGCGGTATCTCTGTGACGCTGCGGCTGTTGCCGCGTACCTGCCCGCAGCTCGCTTCGCTGGGCGCGCCGCGGGCAATCCCGGAACTGTTGTCCAATGATGCCGGGCTGATTCTGGTGACAGGGGCAACCGGCAGCGGTAAATCCACTACGCTGGCGGCGATGGTCGATTTTCTTAACCGCCATGCTGACGGCCATATCCTCACGCTTGAAGATCCGGTGGAGTTTATCTACCAGAGCGAGCGTTGCCTGATCCAGCAGCGGGAGATAGGCCAGCACAGCCCGTCATTTGCCGACGCGCTGCGCAGTGCCTTACGCCAGGATCCGGACGTTATTCTGCTGGGGGAGCTGCGCGACAGCGAAACGATCCGCCTGGCGCTGACGGCGGCGGAGACCGGACATTTGGTGCTGGCGACGCTGCACACGCGCGGGGCATCGCAGGCGATTGAACGGCTGGTCGATACGTTCCCGGCGCAGGAGAAAGATCCGGTGCGTAACCAGCTGGCCGGCAGCCTGCGGGCGGTGCTGGCGCAAAAGCTGCTTCCCGATCTACAGGGCGGGCGCGTCGCGTTGTATGAACTGCTGGTGAACACCGCAGCGGCGGCGAATCTTATTCGTGAAGGGAAAACGTGGCAACTGCCCGGCATCATCCAGACCGGTCAGCAGGCAGGAATGCAGAACTTTGACCAGAGTCTGGCGGAGAGACGGGCGCAGGGGCGACTGTAGGCCCCTCTGTTTAAAAGCCCTGGTCGAAATAGCTTTCGAGGATGATGACGGCAGAAGCGGAGTCCACGCTGCCTTTGTTGAGCGCACGGAAGCCGCCGTGCTCAAACAGGCCAGCACGCGCTTCGACGGTGCTAAGACGCTCGTCGTGAAGCTTCACGGAGACGCCAAAACGGCCATGGATTTTATTGGCGAACTTACGCGCCCGGGCGGTAAGCGGTTGTTCAGTGCCGTCCATGTTCAGCGGCAGCCCAACAATCACGTCATCCGGCTGCCACTCTTTGAGCAGACGCTCGATAAGATTCCAGTCTGGCGTGCCGTCATTAGCCTTCAGGGCCGTGAGCGGACGCGCGGTACCGGTGATGCGCTGACCCACGGCGACGCCAATGCTTTTGGTACCAAAATCGAAGGCCAGAAGCGTTCCGCTCATCAGGCGTGCCCCGCTACGCCAGGCATGGTCAGGATATCAATGCCAATCAGCTTCGCCGCGTCACGCCAGCGATCGGCGATAGGGGTTTTAAACAGAATATTCATGTCCGCAGGTGCGGTCAGCCACGCGTTATCGAGGATTTCTTGCTCAAGTTGGCCTTTCTCCCATGACGAATAGCCCAGCGCCACCAGCACTTCAGAAGGCTGCTCTGTGGTGCCCAGCGTTTCGAGCACGTCACGCGAGGTCGTGATAACGGTATTGTCGGAGATGCGAATGCTGGAAGAGAATACCGGCGGCGTATGCAGGATAAAACCGCGATCTTCTGCAAGAGGTCCACCCAGCATCACGGGTTTATCAAGCCGGATTTCCGGCAGTCGCGCTTCAGCCGGGATTTTCAGCTTGTCCAGAATTCCTTCAACCTGAAGATTTTCCAGCGGTTTATTGATGATAATGCCCATCGCGCCGTCTTCATTGTATTCACAAATATACACCACGGCGCGGCGAAAAATCGGGTCCTGGAGAGCAGGCATGGCAATAAGAAAGTGATGCTGTAAATTCATTGTCAGAGGTACTGTTTCCTGGTTTAAAAAGCGACAGCGCCCAGTATGGGGACAAACACAGGCGCTGTCACTAATAGTATTGTTAGGTTATTTCTGTAAACGTTTTTCGATAGCGTCCATCAGCATTCCGGTGATCGAAATCGGGAATTCCGCTTCAATTTCACGAATGCAGGTCGGGCTGGTGACGTTCACTTCGGTCAGGCGATCGCCGATGATATCCAGGCCAACGAAGATCAGGCCTTTGGCTTTAAGCGTCGGGCCAACGCGACGGGCAATTTCCCAGTCGCTTTCGGTCAGCGGGCGCGGCTCGCCGCGGCCACCGGCTGCCAGATTACCTCGGGTTTCGCCACCCTGCGGAATACGTGCCAGGCAGTAAGGAACCGGTTCACCATCCACCACTAGAACGCGTTTGTCGCCGTCTTTGATCGCCGGAATATAGTTCTGCGCCATGCAGTAACGCGTGCCGAGTTCGGTCAGCGTTTCGGCAATCACGCCAATGTTCGGATCGCTCTCTTTCACGCGGAAAATCGACGCGCCGCCCATGCCGTCCAGCGGCTTCATGATGATATCGCCGTGCTTCTGCCAGAATTCCTTCAGCTGCGCTTTGCTGCGGGTCACCAGGGTTTCCGGCGTCAGTTCAGAGAACCAGGCGGTGTAGAGCTTCTCGTTGCAGTCGCGCAGGCTCTGCGGCTTGTTGACGATCAGCGTGCCTTTCTCTTCTGCACGCTCAAGGATGTAGGTGCTGTAGATGTATTCGGTGTCGAACGGTGGATCTTTACGCATCAGGATGACGTTGAGATCGGCCAGGGCAATGTCCTGCTCGGTGCCGAACTCGTACCATTTGTCGTAGTTCTGCTCGACGTTAACGATGCGGGTGCGCGCGCGGGCTTCACCGTTGATCAGGTAAAGATCGTTCATCTCCATATAGTGGAGTTCATAGCCGCGACGCTGCGCTTCCAGCAGCATGGCGAAGCTGGAATCTTTCTTGATGTTAATGTTTGCGATGGGGTCCATCACGATGCCGAGCTTGATCATGTTCTTCTCCGTTAATGCTTCAACCCAGATCGCCAAACCGTACCTGTAGCGCGGTAATGGCCGTGAGTGCCGTTGTCTCAGTGCGCAGAACGCGAGGTCCCAACAGAATATCAGTAAACTGGTAACGTGCCGTCATCGCAATTTCGTCCGCCGACAGGCCGCCTTCGGGGCCAATCAGCAGGCGTACGCGCTCAACGGGCAGGGGCAGCGTATTGATGCTGGCGCTGGCGCGCGGATGAAGATTGAGCTTCAGCCCACTGTCCTCTTCTGCACACCAGTCCTCCAGATCCATCGCCGGGCGGATCTCCGGAATACGGTTGCGGCCACTCTGTTCGCAAGCCGCAATGGCGATTTTCTGCCACTGCTGGATCTTTTTATTCAGACGTTCCGCATCCAGTTTAACGCCACAGCGCTCAGAAAAAAGTGGCGTAATGAGGCTTACACCCAGTTCAATGGATTTCTGAATGGTGAACTCCATTTTCTCACCGCGCGACATCACCTGGCCCAGATGGATGTGCAGCGGTGATTCCCGGTCATCCACTTCGCCACGCAGCACGTTAACGTGTACGCTTTTTTTATCCGACCGCGTGATTTCCGCGTCGAAAACCTGGTTCGAGCCGTCGAACAGCTGGATAGCCTGACCTGCGCCCATGCGCAGCACGCGGCCAACGTGGTTGGCGGCGTCATCAGACAGGGCGATTTCGCGGCCTGCGGTAATCAGTTCAGGATGGTAAATGCGGGGAATGCGCATAGTCAGAAATTCCATGTGTCATGCGATATAAGCGAATTGCCGTAGTGTAGGTTAGCTCTTTTGCGCCTGGCAAGCCCGCTGGACGTAAGGGTTGTGATTCCCCTGGACTCTGGCGATACGTTCGTCGCGCTGGCATTCCCACTCCGTCACCGGGTACTGCTTGTCCCAGGCGTTGAACAGCTGCGTCTGCTGACGGGAGAGGTTGAGGTTGTAACGGTCACGCATATAGAAGTAGGTGCGGGCGATACTGCCGCGCGCGCGGGCAGGAGGCTCGGCGACTTTCTCTTTAAAATCAACCTTCATACCGCACTGTCCGTACTGGCCTTCGCCACCGTTCCACTGGCTGTACATGAAATTACCGCGGTCGCCGTTCACTTCACCTACGGCAGGCTGCAGGTTATGCATATCGCTTTCCATCTGGCGATAAACCGGATCTTTGGCGCAGTTTTTACGTCCGCCATCCTGCCAGCACTGGCGCTGGTGGCCAAACTGCCAGGCCGGAACGACATGCTCCCATTCGATACGGCTGGCGCGGTTTTCGTTTTTACGCACCTTATAGCCGCAGGACTCAAGGTCAACAACCCCTTTTTTACCCTGCCAGTTAATTTTACAGCCGCAGTAGAAATCGCCCGGCACATCGGCGTTCACCTTCACGCCTGCTGCCTTAGCCTGGGAAAAACTGTTGATACCGTCGGCCAGAGCATGGCCTGAGAGCGCCGTCGTCAGAAAGGCGACCGCGAGAGAAAAATTACGGGACATCTTACACTCCGTGTCAAAACGAGCCCGCAACGTAACGAATGTTGTTCCTGTATGCAATCAGTCAGATCAGGAAAGTTCCTGAAAGTTCAGATGATTATTCCGCAACCAGCGGCTCGCCGCATTTGACGCAGCGGTAAGTCGCCTCGCCGCGCACCACGCGATTATGGCGGCGGACGGTAAGCTGATGCTGCTGACACTGGCAGCGGTAGGGGAAGGTATTGCGGCGCACCGATTCCAGCTCGAACTGATGGGTACGGCGTGCCGGAACGCCGAGCACCGCTTCCATCATCCACTTCCACTCTTTCCCGTGGGGCGCAACGCGTCCGAAGTGTTTCCACACCAGCAGATGCGCCAGCTCGTGCGGTACCACTTCCTCGATAAACGCCTGCTGGTTTTCCATCATCAGCACCGGGTTAAGGCGTATCTCATAAGGCTCGAGCCAGGCGGTGCCGGCCGCGGTGCCGCGCTGCTGATAAACGATCTTAGGTTCAGGGTAATTGCGACCGAGCTTCAGGTTCGCCTGGGCGAGTTTTTCCCGCAGGCAGCGCATAACGGCTTGCTGAAGGGCGATGGGGAGACGGGGTGCTTTCATAGGGGCAGAGCATAAAGCGCGAAGCGGGGAGGCGCAAGAGGCGCCTCCCGCATGAGGATCAGTCGTGGGCGCCGATTTCGCGCAGCGGGCGACCTTTCATCAGGTTACGTTCAATATGTTCAAGAGAAACGTGTTTGGTTTCTGGAACCAGCCAGATAGTCAGCACAATAAAGAAGATATTCAGACCGGCGTAGACCCAGAAGGTGTTCGCGTTGCCCAGGGTATTGAGCATGGTCAGGAACGTTGCGCCGACGATCATGTTGGCAATCCAGTTGGTTGCGGTAGAGCAGGTGATACCAAAATCACGCCCTTTCAGCGGCTGGATCTCAGAGCACAGCACCCAAATCAGCGGGCCAGCGCTCATCGCAAACCCGACGATAAACATCAGCAGCATGCCGACGGCAAAGTACTGGGCGGTTGGTGAGTGAATGCCCACATGCATCATGGTACCGAGGACACCCATACCGGCCGCCATCACCAGGAAGCCCAGCGTCAGGGTTGGCTTACGTCCCCAGCGGTCCACCAGACCGATGGCGATAAAGGTCGCCAGCACGTTGGTCAGACCCACGATAACGGTCCCCCACATCTGCTCGGTGGTGTTGGTATAGCCCGCCAGCTCAAAGATTTTTGGCGCGTAATACATGATGACGTTCATCCCGGTGAACTGCTGCATCACCTGAAGCAGTACGCCGAGGAACACCGCGCGGCGGAAGTTGCTGTTCTCTTTAAACAGCGCCCAGCCGGACTGTTTGACCTTCAGGCTTTCGCGGATCTCTTCCAGCTCGTTTTTCGCTTCGGCGCTGGTGTCGCGCAGGCGCATCAGTACGCGTTCGGCATCGTGGAATCGACGTTTCGCGGCAAACCAGCGCGGGCTGTCCGGCAGGAAGAAGACCCCAATCAGCAGCAGAATGGCCGGGATGATGATCACGCCGAGCATCCAGCGCCATGCGCCGCTGTAGCTAAACGCGGTATCGGAAAGGTACGCGCCCAGAATACCGATGGTGATCATCAGCTGATACATCGAAATCATACTGCCGCGGATTTTCTCCGGCGCGATTTCAGACAGGTAAAGCGGGGCGGTATAGGACGCCACGCCCACGGCCAGGCCGAGCAGCACGCGGGAAACCAGCAGAACCTCAACGTTAGGCGCTGCGGCAGAGAAGAGTGAACCGGCAACGAACAGGATCGCGCCGATCATCAGGCTCTTTTTACGCCCGAGCTTGAAGGAGAGCCAGCCGCTGCCGACGGCCCCGACGGCAGCGCCAAACATCATGGAGCTGACCACCCACTCCTGAGTGTGAGCGCTGATCTGGAACTCGTCAGTGATGAAAGGTAATGCACCGGCAATCACGCCGATATCCAGGCCAAAAAGTAATCCTGCCAGGGCGGCGAGGAAACAGACGAAGAATGTCATCGCCTTGTTGGACGTACGCCCCTGTTTTTTATTGTCAGGCATTATGCCCTCCAGTTGGGTTATCAGTTTTATTGATGTAAAGGGTAGGTGAGTGACCCGTAAAAATATGTGAGATTAATCACATAGGTGTAATCGGTTACACTAACGCGGAACCGTAAAAATAATTAAAGCTTTGAAAATATAGAGGTAAACGAGGTGATACGCATCGCGTTTGTTAGAATTTCGGACTTAACTGAAATGAAATGTAACAGCAGAAGAAAGGCGATCAGGCAAAGAGATTATTCTGAAAGCGGGATATATTCGGCATGGTGTAATCGGTTTCAAATATTGCCGGGTGGCGGCTGCGCCTTACCCAGCCTACAAACACCTCAAAACCCGTAGGTCGGGTAAGGCGCAGCCGCTACCCGACACAAAAAAGGCCAGCGCAAAGGCTGGCCTGTTTAACGCTGTCAGTCGATTACTTCAGACCGGCAGCTTCACGCAGCAGGGCGGCTTTGTCGGTTTTTTCCCATGGGAAATGTTCACGACCAAAGTGACCGTATGCCGCGGTTTCTTTGTAGATTGGGTGCAGCAGATCCAGCATCTGAATCAGGCCGTATGGACGCAGGTCGAAGAACTCGCGCACCAGCAGCGTCAGCTGTTCTGAAGGCACTTTTTCAGTACCAAAGGTTTCAACCATGATGGAGGTTGGCTCAGCCACGCCGATAGCGTAGGAAACCTGGATCTCACAGCGGTCAGCCAGGCCGGCAGCAACGATGTTTTTCGCCACATAACGTGCAGCGTACGCCGCAGAACGGTCAACTTTAGACGGATCTTTACCGGAGAACGCACCGCCGCCGTGACGCGCCATGCCGCCGTAGGTATCAACGATGATTTTACGACCGGTCAGACCGCAGTCACCCATTGGGCCGCCGATAACGAAGCGTCCGGTTGGGTTAATGAAGAATTTGGTCGCAGAGCTCAGCCATTCGGTCGGCAGAACCGGCTTGATGATCTCTTCCATCACTGCTTCCTGCAGGGATTTCTGATCGATATCTTCGGAGTGCTGGGTAGACAGAACCACCGCGTCAATACCGACGATTTTACCGTCGTCGTACTGGAAGGTGACCTGGCTTTTCGCATCCGGGCGCAGCCACGGCAGGGTGCCGTTTTTACGCACTTCGGCCTGACGCTGCACCAGACGGTGTGCGTAGGTGACCGGTGCTGGCATCAGCACGTCGGTTTCGTTGGTTGCATAGCCGAACATCAGGCCCTGGTCGCCCGCGCCCTGTTCCAGCGGATCGGCACGGTCAACGCCCTGGTTGATGTCTGGAGACTGTTTGCCAATTGCGCTCAGTACCGCGCAGGAGTTGGCATCAAAGCCCATATCAGAATGCACATAGCCGATCTCACGCACCGTGTTACGGGTGATCTCTTCGATATCAACCCATGCGCTGGTGGTGATCTCACCGCCAACCAGAACCATGCCGGTTTTGACATAGGTTTCACACGCTACGCGCGCTTTTGGATCCTGCGCCAGGATCGCATCCAGCACCGCATCGGAGATTTGGTCAGCAATTTTATCAGGATGTCCTTCTGATACGGACTCGGACGTAAACAGGTGTTTTGCCATGTTTTATTTCACCTAAGAGGAATTTGGTTAGCTCAAGCTGCTGTGTGGAATAGCCAAAGGAGATAATTCTACCAAGGCCTGCAGGTTTTTGACACTGGCAGTATGAGTGTTAATCAGTATAGATGGATTAACATCTGGATGGCTATTTTAGGTCACTTCTTCGCCCGATTTCCAGTTTTTTTTGACTAACCTCTCACTCAGTTGAAATTGCGGCTGGCAATAATTCCTGACGGCCCCGGCAACACGCACATTTATCTTTTGCTTTTTACCCCTGTTCTCGGTATAAAACGCGGCGCGCGGCTCATATAAAATAAGCGCTCGATGAACTCATCGTGTCGCCACTTCCAGCCGGGTTAAGCAGTGAACTTTTAGCTTTGGCTTGTGGTCCGTTTCATTAGAGGCGGCCGTGGAGGTGATACGAGATAATGAACCATCGTTTTCCGCACATTCAGCGCAGCCGTTCTGGCGCGTATTTGATTCCCGCAACCCGCATTTCTAGTCTGCAAACCTGCCGATGTTATACCCATCTCGGCGCTTCTCAGGATTCAAGGGCCGGTTACGCTCTGTGAAAACTGAACAAGGGCGCTCTTGTTAATACAAGAGTTTTCTCGTGGTTTCGCCGAACCTTGTCATACAGAGTTCGGATACGTGTTTTACAATGATATGAATAAGAAACCGGTCGCACGGTCTGGTTTTCAGCATACTCTGCTGGGAAACGGAGCCGTTTATGGGTTGTTATCGCCGTATAACGCTGCGATAGTAGTCAACTGTTTTACACTTAATACAAAGAGTTGAGGTTCGCTATGTCTGACGACATGTCTTCTTTTTCGCCTTCGTCAGCGGGCGAACAGGGTGTACTACGTTCTATGCAGGAGGTTGCGATGAGCTCCGAGGAAGCCAGCAAGATGCTGCGCACTTACAATATTGCCTGGTGGGGCAATAACTACTACGACGTCAACGAACTGGGCCACATCAGCGTCTGCCCGGATCCGGACGTCCCTGAAGCGCGCGTGGACCTTGCTAAACTGGTGAAAGCCCGTGAAGCTCAGGGCCAGCGTTTGCCTGCACTGTTCTGCTTCCCGCAGATCCTGCAACATCGCCTGCGTTCTATCAACGCCGCCTTCAAGCGCGCGCGTGAGTCCTACGGCTATAAAGGCGACTATTTCCTGGTTTACCCGATCAAGGTGAACCAGCACCGCCGCGTGATTGAATCCCTGATCCACTCCGGCGAGCCGCTGGGCCTGGAAGCAGGCTCCAAGGCGGAACTGATGGCGGTTCTGGCGCATGCGGGCATGACCCGTTCGGTGATCGTCTGTAACGGCTATAAAGACCGTGAATACATTCGTCTGGCGCTGATTGGCGAGAAGATGGGCCACAAGGTCTATCTGGTTATCGAAAAGATGACCGAAATCGCCATCGTGCTGGAAGAGGCCGAGCGTCTGAACGTCATCCCACGCCTTGGCGTGCGTGCGCGTCTGGCGTCACAAGGTTCCGGTAAATGGCAGTCCTCCGGCGGCGAGAAATCCAAGTTCGGCCTGGCGGCAAACCAGGTGCTGCAGCTGGTGGAAATCCTGCGCGAGCGCGGTCGTCTGGACAGCATTCAGCTGCTGCACTTCCACCTCGGCTCGCAGATGGCCAATATTCGCGACATCGCCACCGGCGTGCGTGAATCCGCGCGCTTCTACGTGGAGCTGCACAAGCTTGGCGTGAATATTCAGTGCTTCGACGTGGGCGGCGGCCTCGGCGTGGACTACGAAGGGACCCGCTCGCAGTCTGACTGCTCGGTGAACTACGGCCTGAACGAATACGCGAACAATATCATCTGGGCGATCGGCGATGCCTGTGAAGAGAACGGCCTGCCGCACCCGACGGTGATCACCGAATCCGGTCGCGCGGTGACCGCGCACCATACGGTGCTGGTCTCTAACATCATCGGCGTTGAGCGTAGCGAAATCTCAGAAGCGACGCCTCCGGCAGACGATGCCCCGCGTTCCCTGCAAAGCATGTGGGAAACCTGGCAGGAGATGCACGAGCCGGGCACGCGTCGTTCCCTGCGCGAATGGCTGCACGACAGCCAGATGGACCTGCACGACATTCACGTGGGGTATTCTTCAGGCACCTTCAGCCTGCAGGAGCGCGCGTGGGCGGAGCAGCTTTATCTGAACATGTGCCATGAAGTGCAGAAGCAGCTCGACCCGAGCAACCGCGCGCACCGTCCGATTATCGACGAGCTGCAGGAGCGTATGGCGGATAAGATTTACGTCAACTTCTCGCTGTTCCAGTCGATGCCGGATGCCTGGGGTATCGACCAGCTGTTCCCGGTTCTGCCGCTGGAAGGGCTGAATCATGCCCCGGAACGTCGTGCGGTGCTGCTGGACATCACCTGTGATTCCGACGGCGCTATCGACCACTACGTTGACGGCGACGGTATTGCGACGACGATGCCAATGCCGGAGTACGACCCGGAGAACCCGCCGATGCTGGGCTTCTTTATGGTCGGCGCGTATCAGGAGATCCTCGGCAACATGCACAACCTGTTCGGCGATACCGAAGCGGTGGACGTGTTCGTGTTCCCTGACGGCAACGTTGAAATCGAGCTGTCCGATGAAGGTGACACCGTGGCGGACATGCTGGAATACGTTCAGCTGGATCCGAAAAAACTGCTCACCCAGTTCCGCGACCAGGTGAAAAACACCGGTCTGGACGATGCGCTCCAGCAGCAGTTCCTGGAAGAGTTTGAAGCGGGTCTGTACGGGTACACCTACCTGGAAGACGAGTAAGAAAACCTCCCTCTCCCCGTGGGAGAGGGGCGGGGTGAGGGCAAAGACCGCACAATGCCCTATACTCACTTGAACCCGTATGCATTACCGGCGATAATTCGCCCCAATAAGCGATTTACGAATCAATCCCTTCCTCGTCGGGTTTAACGACGCGGAGGGGATTTTTTTTCATCTGTTTTTAATGTATCGACTTTAAAAGAGGTCAGGACATGAGCACTTTAGGTCATCAGTACGATAACTCTCTGGTATCTAACGCGTTTGGTTTTTTACGCCTTCCGATGAACTTCCAGCCTTACGACAGCGACGCTGACTGGGTGATCACCGGCGTACCGTTCGACATGGCAACGTCCGGTCGCGCGGGTGGTCGTCACGGCCCGGCAGCAATCCGTCAGGTTTCCACGAACCTGGCCTGGGAGCATAACCGCTTCCCGTGGAACTTCGACATGCGCGAGCGCCTGAACGTGGTGGACTGCGGTGACCTGGTGTATGCCTTCGGCGACGCGCGTGAGATGAGCGAAAAGCTGCAGGCGCACGCCGAGAAGCTGCTGGCTGCCGGCAAGCGCATGCTCTCCTTCGGCGGCGACCACTTCGTGACCCTGCCGCTGCTGCGCGCCCACGCGAAGCACTTCGGTAAAATGGCGCTGGTGCACTTCGATGCGCATACCGACACCTACGCGAACGGCTGCGAGTTCGACCACGGCACCATGTTCTTCACCGCGCCGAACGAAGGTCTGATCGATCCTAACCACTCCGTGCAGATCGGTATTCGCACCGAGTTCGACAAAGACAACGGCTTCACCGTGCTGGACGCGGGCCAGGTTAACGATCGCGGCGTGGATGACATCATCGCTCAGGTGAAGCAGATCGTGGGTGATATGCCTGTGTATCTCACCTTCGACATCGACTGCCTGGATCCGGCATTTGCACCGGGCACCGGTACGCCGGTCATCGGCGGTTTGACCTCAGATCGTGCCATCAAGCTGGTGCGCGGTCTGAAGGATCTGAACATTGTCGGGATGGACGTGGTGGAAGTGGCGCCTGCGTACGATCAGTCCGAGATCACTGCGCTGGCCGCAGCGACCCTGGCGCTGGAAATGCTCTATATTCAGGCTGCTAAGAAAGGCGAGTAAGCCTCGCCTGGCGTGAAAAAAAACCTCTCTCTTGAGAGGTTTTTTATTGCCTTTAGAACACGTTAAACGGGTATTCCACGTAAGCGCGGATCTCGTCCCCGCCCACGTTGTACTCGCTGGCGTTGCTGGAGACGCGCAGGACGGAGTAGCGCAGTTTCAGTTTCAGGTCCTTCGCCGGACCATCCTGCACCTGGTACTGGATCTGGTTAAACCACTCGTGCTCTTTGCCGTTGCTGGTTTCAGAGGTTTTGATGTTATCGCCGCGCACGTAGGCGGTGGTCCAGCTCAGGCCCGGCAGGCCAAGGCCGCTAAAGTCCAGACCGTAGGATGCCTGCCAGGAACGTTCATCTTCACCGTTAAAATCAGACCAGTAGGAGTTCGCCAGCCAGATGGTGTTACCGCCGTCACCCACGCCGCCCTTGTCGCGATAGCCGCCGTAGTTGTAGCCGGTGCTGCCGCTGCTCTGCTGGTACGCCACTTTGAACGTGTGAATGTCCCAGATGTAGCTCGCCGCCAGACTCCAGATGGTGTTGCTGCGGCCCGTGTCGAGGCTGTCCGCGTAACCCTGGTCCAGACGGGAGTTATAGCCGTTGAAGTCGAGCACCAGCTGCTGCCCGGTGCTGAACGGCTGTTTGAAGTTCATGCCCAGGTACTGCTTGTTCATCACCTCTTCATTATGAGAGGCGTACAGCGCGCCGCTGAACTGGTCGTTAAACTGATAGCTCGCACCGCCGAAGGAGATGCTTTTCAGTCCGCTGTCGTGGCGGTCATCGCTTTTACGCTGCTCGTCGGTGAAGTAACCGGCGTTGACTTCCAGACCGTCGATCTCTTTCGAGGTGAGCATGGTGCCAGTGTAGCTTTCAAACAGCAGGCGGGAGCTGTCTGCATTGATGATAGGCAGCTCAGGACGCTGATTTCCGTAGCTCAGCACGGTGTTTGATATGCGCATTTTGGCGGTAGCGCCAAACTTTGCCAGATCGGATTTTGCCCGGCCATCGTCTTCCTGTTTAAAGAAGTCGATGCCGCCTGCGCCGCTTTTGCCACGGCCGCCGTCCAGGCGCACGCCGTATTGAGCAATACCGTCCACACCAAAGCCCACCAGCCCTTCGGTATAGCCGGATGCAAAGGTGGCGATGATCCCCTGACCCCATTCTGCTTTGTCCTGCTGGCCCTGATGGTAGTCGCGGCTGATATACGCATTGCGTAAAAACAGATCCAGATGGCTGTCGTCAATAAAACCCTGGCTGTCGGATTGCTGGCTTGCGGCGGCAGGTAATGCGGCAAATAAACTTAAAGCAATTAATGATATTTCTTTTTTCACGGAGGGAACGTCTCTGTCTGGATATATTAATTTGAATAACTGCGGGGTGATAATTACCGGAAAAAGTAACCTTTGCAATAATTATGTGACCAGACATTTCAATGTGACAGGGCAGATTTGGCGGGGCTTTCAGAGGTGTTATCGATACGTGCTGTTAAGTTAACAATTCATGCGAAATAAAAGGGAGGCAAAACTGCCTCCCGGTAAAATTATTTAATTCCGTCTGCGGCCATGCGGTCGCGAATATGCTGCGCGCGTTCTTCTGAGGCAGGGTGATCGTCAAACATGGAGCTTTGGCGTCCCGCTTCCAGCTTGGCCAGTTTTTCGAAACTGGTGGCTAAACCTGATGGATTAATGCCGCGTTTGCGCAACAGATCGTAGGAGTAGTCATCCGCCTCGGACTCCTGACGCTGTGAGAACTGAGAGTTAACCAGCTTTTCACCCACGTCGCCAAGCTGTGACTGCGACAGGCTGCCAACAATACCGCCCGCTGACGCCGCCGCCGCGCGGATGGCATTGGTGCCCAGGGCAACCTGCATCCCTTTCTTCACGTGGCCCAGGGCAACGTGGCCCATTTCATGGCCGATGACCGCTTCCACTTCGTTGTCGGTCATCATGTCCATCAGCCCGCTATAGACGCGGATACAGCCGTTCGCCATCGCGAAGGCGTTCACGTCTTTCGCCATATACACCTTGTAGTTCACCGGCTGGCCGTTGATGTTGTCGCCCAGCGCGGACGCAATCTTATTCAGACGCTGCGTGTAGGTACTGTTAGCCGGCGCAAGCGTGGCTTTTCCGTCCATATCTTTACAGGCCTGGTCGCTCAGCGCTTTCACCTGCGCATCGCTCAGGGAATAGGCCTGAAAGGCCTCTGCGCCTGACGTCATCAGACCGTTAGAATCCATATTCTGACAGCCGCTCAGCAGGAGCGTTGTACCCAGGGCCAGCACTATTGCACGCATTTTCATGAGGTTGCTTCCGTACTCGTTAATCTGAATAAAATCCGAAAAATGCACCGTCAGCGAAGCCGGTGTCGGGCTAAGTATAAGGAATATCGACAGAGCCGGGCGAGTAGATTGCGCAACATGCGAGCATGATCCAGAGATTTCTTAACAAGCAAAAGAATGCTCCATGTACATGACTTGCGGCTTGGGTTACATTGTTGGCACTTTTTTCCGGCGTAGCCCAAAACGCGCTGTCGTCAAGGGCATGGCCTTTAACAGTCCGATCTGGAGTTAAAATGTCCTCACGTAAAGAGCTTGCTAATGCTATTCGTGCGCTGAGCATGGACGCAGTACAGAAAGCCAAATCCGGCCACCCAGGGGCTCCTATGGGTATGGCTGATATCGCCGAAGTCCTGTGGCGTGATTTCCTGAACCACAATCCGCAGAACCCGTCATGGGCTGACCGCGACCGCTTCGTGCTGTCCAACGGCCACGGCTCTATGCTGATCTATAGCCTGCTGCACCTCACCGGCTACGATCTGCCAATTGAAGAGCTGAAAAACTTCCGTCAGCTGCACTCTAAAACTCCAGGTCACCCGGAAGTGGGTTACACCGCTGGCGTAGAAACCACCACCGGCCCGCTGGGTCAGGGTATTGCTAACGCAGTGGGTATGGCGATTGCTGAGAAGACGCTGGCGGCGCAGTTCAACCGTCCTGGTCACGACATCGTAGACCACTTCACCTATGCGTTCATGGGCGACGGCTGCATGATGGAAGGCATTTCTCACGAAGTGTGCTCCCTGGCAGGTACCCTGAAGCTGGGCAAACTGGTTGCGTTCTATGACGACAACGGTATCTCCATCGACGGCCACGTTGAAGGCTGGTTCACCGACGACACCGCAGCACGTTTCGAAGCCTACGGCTGGCACGTTGTGCGTGGCGTTGATGGCCACGATGCTGACTCGATTAAACGTGCAGTGGAAGAAGCGCGCGCTGTGACGGACAAACCGTCCCTGCTGATGTGCAAAACCATCATCGGCTTCGGCTCCCCGAACAAAGCGGGTACTCACGACTCCCACGGCGCGCCGCTGGGCGACGCGGAAATCGCACTGACCCGTGAAGCGCTGGGCTGGAAACACCCTGCATTCGAAATCCCATCTGAGATCTACGCTCAGTGGGATGCAAAAGAAGTAGGACAGGCGAAAGAAGCTGCCTGGAACGAGAAGTTCGCTGCCTATGCGAAAGCGTTCCCGCAGGAAGCGGCTGAATTCACCCGTCGTATGAAAGGTGACATGCCGTCCGACTTCGACGCGAAAGCGAACGAGTTCATCGCTAAGCTGCAGGCGAACCCGTCTAAAATCGCGAGCCGTAAAGCGTCTCAGAATGCGATTGAAGCGTTCGGTCCTCTGTTGCCTGAATTCCTCGGCGGCTCCGCTGACCTGGCGCCATCTAACCTGACCCTGTGGTCCGGTTCTAAAGCGATCAACGAAGACACTGCCGGTAACTACATCCATTACGGTGTACGTGAATTCGGTATGACTGCGATTGCCAACGGTATCTCCCTGCACGGTGGTTTCCTGCCGTACACCTCTACCTTCCTGATGTTCGTGGAATATGCACGTAACGCCGTGCGTATGGCCGCGCTGATGAAACAGCGTCAGGTGATGGTCTACACCCACGACTCCATCGGTCTGGGCGAAGATGGTCCAACTCACCAGCCGGTAGAGCAGGTGGCTTCCCTGCGCGTGACCCCGAACATGAGCACATGGCGTCCATGTGACCAGGTTGAATCCGCGGTAGCGTGGAAATACGGTGTTGAGCGTCAGGACGGTCCAACCGCGCTGATCCTCTCCCGTCAGAACCTGGCACAGCAGGAACGTACGCCTGAGCAGCTGGCGAACATCGCTCGCGGTGGTTACGTGCTGAAAGATTGCGCGGGCCAGCCAGAGCTGATCTTCATCGCCACCGGTTCTGAAGTTGAACTGGCTGTGGCAGCGTGGGAAAAACTGACTGCCGAAGGCGTGAAGGCGCGCGTGGTTTCCATGCCGTCTACCGACGCGTTCGACAAGCAGGATGCCGCTTACCGTGAATCCGTGCTGCCTAAAGCGGTTTCCGCTCGCGTGGCAGTGGAAGCGGGTATCGCTGACTACTGGTTCAAATACGTGGGCCTGAACGGTGCCATCGTCGGTATGACCACCTTCGGTGAGTCTGCTCCGGCAGAGCTACTGTTCGAAGAGTTCGGCTTCACCGTTGAGAACGTTGTCGCGAAAGCGAAAGAACTGCTGTAATTGCTGTTTTGCCCGGTGGCGCGTTAGCGCTTACCGGGCCTACAAATGGCTCGAAAGTAGGCCGGGTAAGCGCTAGTGCGCCACCCGGCTTTTTTGTAGGTATTATTCCACCTAAAATGTGACGCAAGTCATATAGCTCGCTTATTCATCTGGACAGACATTCCTTTTATTCCCCGATTCGCTTATTCTTGCTGAAGCGTTTCAGTCGATTAAATGTTCGACAATTGACCAATCAATCGCAGTTTGTGACAGCAAGGATTCCCCTTCGGGCGTAGCTGGATTACTCTTTCAGCCACCTCAAACTCAGGGATTGCTTTGCAGGAGATCTATGACCGTACGCGTAGCGATTAATGGCTTCGGTCGCATCGGACGTAATGTGGTTCGTGCTTTGTATGAATCCGGACGTCGGGCGGAAATAACCGTGGTGGCAATCAATGAACTGGCGGATGCTACGGGCATGGCGCATTTGTTGAAATATGACACCAGCCATGGACGCTTTGCCTGGGATGTTCGCCAGGAAAGAGATCAGCTGTTTGTCGGCGACGATGCCATCCGCGTACTGCATGAGAGCAGCATCGCCGGGCTACCGTGGCGTGAGCTGGGTGTGGATGTGGTGCTTGACTGTACCGGTGTCTACGGCAACCGCGAACATGGCGAAGCACATCTGGCTGCCGGCGCGAAAAAAGTCCTGTTTTCTCATCCCGGCAGTAACGACCTCGACGCGACCGTCGTGTTTGGCGTCAATCAGCATGAGCTGCAGGCCGAACACCGCATTGTTTCCAACGCCTCCTGTACCACCAACTGCATTATTCCGGTCATCAAACTGTTAGACGATGCGTATGGCATTGAATCCGGCACCGTGACCACGATTCACTCCGCCATGCACGATCAGCAGGTTATCGACGCCTACCATCCGGATTTACGACGCACTCGCGCGGCGAGCCAGTCAATCATTCCGGTGGATACTAAACTGGCGGCAGGGATCACCCGAATTTTTCCGCAGTTTAACGACCGGTTTGAAGCGATTGCCGTGCGTGTCCCAACGATTAACGTGACCGCGATCGACCTCAGCGTGACGGTGAAAAAACCGGTAAAAGCCTGTGAAGTCAACCTGTTGCTGCAAAAAGCGGCACAGGGGGCATTTCATGGTATAGTTGACTATACGGAATTACCGTTGGTCTCAGTAGATTTTAACCACGACCCGCACAGCGCCATCGTCGATGGCACGCAAACGAGAGTCAGTGGCGCACACCTTATCAAGACGCTGGTCTGGTGTGATAACGAATGGGGCTTTGCTAACCGAATGCTCGACACCACGTTAGCAATGGCCGCTCAAGGTTTCAGGTAAGACGCATTGTGCGTCTGCAAAACTTTAAGAATCAACGAGAGGATTCACCATGTCTGTAATTAAGATGACCGATCTGGATCTGGCTGGTAAACGCGTTTTCATCCGTGCCGATCTGAACGTACCGGTTAAAGATGGCAAAGTGACCAGCGACGCGCGTATCCGTGCATCTCTGCCAACCATCGAGCTGGCTCTGAAGCAGGGCGCGAAAGTGATGGTCACCTCCCACCTGGGTCGTCCAACTGAAGGCGAGTACAACGAAGAGTTCTCTCTGCTGCCAGTGGTTAATTACCTGAAAGACAAACTGTCCAGCCCGGTTCGCCTGGTGAAAGATTACCTGGACGGCGTTGAAGTTGCTGCCGGTGAACTGGTTGTTCTGGAAAACGTTCGCTTCAACAAAGGCGAAAAGAAAGACGACGAAACCCTGTCTAAAAAATACGCTGCGCTGTGCGACGTATTCGTAATGGATGCTTTCGGTACGGCTCACCGTGCACAGGCTTCAACCCACGGTATCGGTAAATTCGCAGATGTTGCTTGCGCCGGTCCTCTGCTGGCTGACGAACTGGAAGCGCTGGGTAAAGCACTGAAAGAACCTGCTCGTCCAATGGTGGCTATCGTTGGTGGTTCTAAAGTTTCTACCAAACTGACCGTTCTGGATTCCCTGTCTAAAATCGCTGACCAGCTGATCGTTGGCGGTGGTATCGCGAACACCTTCGTTGCCGCTCAGGGCCACAACGTGGGTAAATCCCTGTACGAAGCAGACCTGGTTGACGAAGCCAAACGCCTGCTGACTACCTGCGATATCCCGGTTCCGTCTGACGTTCGCGTAGCGACCGAGTTCTCCGAAACCGCAACCGCGACTCTGAAATCTGTAAACGACATCAAAGATGAAGAGCAGATTCTGGACCTGGGCGACGTTTCTGCACAGAAACTGGCTGAAATCCTGAAAAACGCAAAAACTATCCTGTGGAACGGTCCTGTTGGCGTGTTCGAATTCCCGAACTTCCGCAAAGGTACTGAAATCGTTGCTAACGCAATCGCAGACAGCGAAGCGTTCTCTATCGCAGGCGGTGGTGACACCCTGGCGGCAATCGACCTGTTCGGTATCGCTGACAAAATCTCCTACATCTCCACTGGTGGCGGCGCATTCCTCGAATTCGTGGAAGGCAAAGTACTGCCAGCAGTAGCAATGCTCGAAGAGCGCGCTAAGAAGTAAGCCATTCAAGGGCAGGGAAACCTGCCCAATTTTCAGCGCGCTTTTAAGAGCTCGCACCTTTTCTAACGGCCGAAGATACAGGACTAAGCAACATGTCTAAAATTTTTGATTTCGTAAAACCTGGCGTTATCACTGGTGATGACGTACAGAAAGTGTTCCAGGTAGCTAAAGAAAACAACTTCGCTCTGCCAGCAGTTAACTGCGTGGGTACCGACTCCATCAACGCCGTACTGGAAACTGCTGCTAAAGTTAAAGCTCCAGTTATCGTTCAGTTCTCTAACGGCGGCGCTGCGTTCATCGCAGGTAAAGGCGTGAAGACTGACATTCCTCAGGGTGCTGCAATCCTGGGTGCTATCTCTGGTGCGCACCACGTACACCAGATGGCTGAACACTACGGTGTTCCAGTTATCCTGCACACTGACCACTGCGCGAAGAAACTGCTGCCGTGGATCGACGGTCTGCTGGACGCGGGTGAAAAACACTTTGCGGCAACTGGTAAGCCACTGTTCTCTTCTCACATGATCGACCTGTCTGAAGAGTCACTGCACGAAAACATCGAAATCTGCTCCAAATACCTGGCGCGCATGGCCAAAATGGGCATGACCCTGGAAATCGAACTGGGTTGCACCGGTGGTGAAGAAGACGGCGTGGACAACAGCCACATGGACGCTTCTGCACTGTACACCCAGCCAGAAGACGTTGATTACGCTTACACCGAGCTGAGCAAAATCAGCCCACGCTTCACCATCGCAGCGTCCTTCGGTAACGTACACGGCGTTTACAAACCAGGTAACGTGGTTCTGACCCCGACCATCCTGCGTGATTCTCAGGAATACGTTTCTAAGAAACACAACCTGCCGCACAACAGCCTGAACTTCGTCTTCCACGGCGGTTCCGGTTCTTCTGCTCAGGAAATTAAAGACTCCGTAAGCTACGGCGTAGTGAAAATGAACATCGATACCGACACCCAGTGGGCAACATGGGACGGTATCCTGCAGTACTACAAAACCAACGAAGCTTACCTGCAGGGTCAGCTGGGCAACCCGAAAGGCGAAGACCAGCCGAACAAAAAATACTACGATCCACGCGTATGGCTGCGCGCTGCCCAGACTTCTATGATTACTCGTCTGGAGCAGGCATTCAAAGAGCTGAACGCGGTAGACGTTCTGTAATTTGAGCTGCTAACAGCATCAGAAGGCCCGCAAATGCGGGCCTTTTTTTATGCTTTTTCAATACCCTGCCGGGCCGGTTTTTGTGATCTGTTTGGCAATACTTGCGCTTTTTGTTTACCCTTTACGGACCTGCCTGTCTCCATGGGGGATGGATTTTGTGTTTTGGTTTAACAAAAGGAAGAATAAATGGAACAACTCGATGTTGTAGACAGCATCAATAACGCCGGTAACTGGCTGGTGCGCAACCAGGCATTGCTGCTGAGTTATGCGGTTAATATTGTAGCAGCCATTGCGATCATCATCGTCGGGATGATCGTGGCGCGTATCGTATCGAACGCGGTTAACCGCGTAATGCTGGCCCGTCACATTGACGCCACGGTGGCTGACTTCCTCTCCGCACTGGTGCGCTACGGCATTATCGCCTTTACGCTGATTGCGGCGCTGGGCCGTGTGGGCGTGCAGACCGCCTCCGTCATTGCCGTTCTCGGTGCCGCCGGTCTGGCTATTGGTCTGGCGCTGCAGGGCTCGCTTTCAAACCTGGCGGCAGGCGTTCTGCTGGTCACCTTCCGTCCGTTCCGCTCCGGCGAATACGTTGACCTTGGCGGCATTGCCGGGACCGTGCTGCAGGTGCAGATTTTCTCAACCACCATGCGTACCGTCGATGGCCGCATCGTGGTTGTGCCGAACGGGAAAATCATCGCGGGCAACATCATTAACTTTTCCCGTGAACCGGTGCGTCGTAACGAACTGATTATCAGCGTGGCGTACGACTCCGATATCGATCAGGTGAAGTCGCTGATCAGCAACATCATTGCGTCAGACGATCGCATTCTGAAAGACAAAGAGCAGACGGTTCGCCTGAACGAGCTGGGCGCGTCCTCGATTAACTTCGTGGTGCGTATCTGGAGCAAGAGCAGCGATCTGCAAAACGTGTACTGGGACGTGCTGGAACGCATTAAGCGCGACTTCGACGCCAACGGCATCAGCTTCCCGTACCCGCAGATGGACGTAAACGTCAAAAAAGTTAAAGAAGCAGAATAACGTCACCCGCAGGCCCGGTAAGCGTTAGCGACACCGGGCTTTATTCTTATAAGCGCTGCTAATCCCCAATTAATATTATCCATTTCCTCTAATGTGCTTCGCGCAGTATAGTCACCTTCCAGAACAATACTGTTAGAATTTCGTCATGTTATCCTATTACTTTCAAGGGCTTGCTTTAGGTGCGGCCATGATCCTTCCCCTCGGCCCGCAAAATGCATTCGTGATGAACCAGGGTATTCGCCGCCAGTATCATCTGATGATTGCCCTGCTGTGCGCGGTAAGCGATTTACTGCTGATCTGTGCCGGGATTTTTGGCGGCAGCGCATTGCTGATGCAGTCTCCCTGGCTGCTGGCATTGGTCACCTGGGGCGGCGTGGCGTTTCTGCTCTGGTATGGTTTTGGTGCCCTGAAAACGGCGATGAGCAGCAACCTCGAACTGGCGAGCGCGGAAGTCATGAAGCAGGGCCGCTGGAAGATTATTGTTACCATGCTGGCGGTCACCTGGCTTAATCCGCATGTTTATCTGGACACCTTCGTGGTGCTGGGCAGCCTGGGCGGACAGCTGGACGTTGAGCCGAAACGCTGGTTTGCGCTTGGCACGGTCAGCGCCTCTTTCCTCTGGTTCTTCGGTCTCGCCATTCTTGCCGCATGGCTGGCACCTCGTCTGCGTACGGCCAAAGCCCAGCGCATCATTAATACGCTGGTGGGGCTGGTGATGTGGTTTATTGCTTTTCAGCTGGCAAAAGAGGGGATTCACCACGTTCAGGAATTGTTCAACTAATCCTTGTCTTATGGACAACTGAACAAGACCCGCTAAGCTTGCTGGCATGCGCCCTGTTAATGGGCACTCTTCGCAACATGGAGGAATAACAGTGAAGTTTAAGGTGATGGCCCTGGCGGCATTAGTAAGTTTTGGTGCGGTGTCGGTGCAGGCAAGTGAACTGCCGGATGGCCCGCACATCGTCACTTCAGGCACCGCAAGCGTGGACGCGGTACCCGATGTTGCAACGCTGGCAATTGAAGTCAATGTCGCTGCGAAAGATGCGGCAACTGCCAAGAAGCAGGCTGACGATCGTGTTGCGCAATACCTCTCTTTCCTCGAGCAGAACGGTGTAGGTAAAAAGGATATCAACTCCGCGAACCTGCGTACTCAACCTGATTACGACTACCAGAATGGTAAAAGCATCCTGAAAGGCTACCGTGCCGTGCGTACCGTTGAAGTGACCGTGCGTCAGCTGGATAAGCTTAACTCGCTGCTGGATGGCGCGCTGAAGGCGGGTCTGAACGAAATTCGTTCCGTGTCGCTGGGCGTTGCGCAACCGGAGAAATACAAAGACGAAGCGCGTAAAGCGGCGATTGATGATGCCATTCACCAGGCGGAACAGCTGGCTTCTGGCTTTAAGAGCAAGCTCGGCCCGGTTTATAGCGTGCGTTACCACGTCTCTAACTACCAGCCAAGCCCGATGGTACGGATGATGAAGGCTGATGCAGCCCCGGTTTCTGCTCAGGAAACCTATGAGCAGCCAACCATTCAGTTCGACGATCAGGTGGATGTGGTCTTCCAGCTGGAACCTGTTGCAGCACAGCCGAAACCGGCTCAGTAATCTGTAGGCCGGGTAAGGCGAAGCCGCCACCCGGTTTATTTTTTAATCCTGCCTCAACACCTTGTGCCCAAACGCCAGCAGCGCGTCGGTGACGTTGCGCATCATGCGGCTTTCCGGCGCAAAACGGTGCCAGTAGAGCATCCGACGCTGATACAGCCCCGGCGTTAAGTCAATCAGCTCACCGCTTTTCAACTCTTTCTCAATCTGCAGATGCGGGATCATGCAGCAGGTGGTGCCCTGACGCGCAAGCTGCACAAAGGCTTCTGACGAGTTCACGATATGGCACGGTACGCTGCCGGGCGGCAGATCGAAGTTTTGCTGCAGGAACGCCTGATGCATATCGTCCAGATGGTCGAACGCGACGGCGGGGGCTTTCAGCAGCGCGGCGCGCGTGACGCCGTTCGGGAAGTAGCGCTCGGCAAAGGCTTTTGAACCCACAAACAGGTAGTCCAGCGCACCCAGCTGATCGACAAGACAGCTTGGCAGCGCCTGAGGCTGGATACTGACCGCCCCAACCACTTCACCGCGACGCAGGCGTTCCTGGGTTCGGGTTTCATCTTCAACCTGTAAATTCAGGCGGATAGGGGAGTCCGCTAATACCGGCGCAAGGGCCGGCAGCAGCCAGGTCGCCAGACTGTCGGCGTTGACCGCCAGAGAGAGCAGCAGCGGCGTAGAGCCCGTTTGTTCGTCACCCAGCCACTCGTCTTCCAGCAGTTCAACCTGGCGCAGCAGGGCGAGGAGCTTTTGCCCCTGCTCGGTTGGACGTGGCGGCACGGTACGCACCAGCAGCGGCTGGCCGAACATGTTTTCAAGCTGTTTGATACGCTGTGATACGGCGGACTGGGTGATGCAAAGCTTTTGCGCCGCGCGCTCAAAACCGCGTTCACGAATAACTGCATCAAGTGCCTGTAGTGTTCTGTAGTCCGGACGTTTCATTGCTCTGGCTGGCTCCTTAATTTTGCTTATTCTGCACTATGACACAATTTTCCCTTCGTGGCAGACGAATTCCATTCGACGTGTTCTATAATGCGCCCTGAGTTTTCACACCACAGGCAAAACGATCATGACGCAGGATGAACTGAAAAAAGCAGTAGGATGGGCCGCTCTCCAGTACGTGCAGCCGGGTACCATTGTCGGTGTCGGTACGGGATCAACCGCGGCACACTTTATCGATGCACTGGGCACGATGAAGGGGCAAATCGAGGGCGCGGTTTCCAGCTCTGATGCTTCCACGGAAAAGCTGAAAAGCCTCGGCATTACCGTTTTCGATCTCAACGAAGTGGATCGTCTGGGGATTTACGTTGATGGTGCGGATGAAATCAACGGCCACATGCAGATGATCAAAGGCGGCGGCGCGGCGCTGACGCGTGAAAAAATCATCGCCTCCGTTGCGGACAAGTTCATCTGCATCGCGGACGCCTCCAAGCAGGTCGACATTCTGGGTAACTTCCCGCTGCCGGTCGAAGTGATCCCGATGGCGCGTAGCGCGGTTGCCCGTCAGTTGGTGAAGCTGGGCGGTCGTCCGGAATATCGTCAGGGCGTCGTCACCGACAACGGTAACGTGATCCTCGACGTTCACGGTCTGGAAATTCTCGACGCAATTGCGCTGGAAAATGCCATCAACGCTATCCCAGGCGTAGTGACCGTAGGGCTATTCGCCAACCGTGGCGCGGATGTGGCGCTGATCGGCACCGCTGACGGCGTGAAAACCATCGTAAAATGATCTGACGGGGGGAGCCCTCCCCCCGCTAAAAAATTTTTGAAAAGCTAAATTCGGTGACTTGTGTCACGTTTTTCAGCCTCTTTTGCCGATCCTGCCGCGTTTGTAAATTTCCATAGCATTTTCCTCTGACATTTTGCTCTGGATGACTTTTCTTCAGAGTGCCGACGCAAACGTTCATATTGCTGCAATAGTTTTTTTTGATATGTTGGCTACAGCGGATTCATATCCAGCACAACATCAGTTCAGACAAAAACAGGGTCGGGTAAATGGCAAAGGTATCACTGGAGAAAGACAAGATTAAATTCCTGCTGGTCGAGGGCGTGCATCAAAAAGCAATCGATAGCCTTCGTGCGGCAGGTTACACCAACATCGAATTTCACAAAGGCGCGCTCGATACCGAAGAGCTGAAAGCGTCCATCCGTGATGCCCACTTCATTGGCCTGCGATCCCGTACTCATCTGACTGAAGACGTTATTGCCGCGGCGGAAAAGCTGGTGGCTATCGGCTGCTTCTGCATCGGAACCAACCAGGTTGACCTGAATGCTGCCGCCAAACGCGGTATTCCCGTCTTCAACGCCCCGTTCTCCAACACCCGTTCCGTGGCGGAGTTGGTGATTGGCGAGCTGCTGCTGCTGCTGCGCGGCATTCCAGAAGCGAACGCCAAGGCGCACCGCGGCGTGTGGAACAAGCTGGCGTCTGGCTCTTTCGAAGCGCGTGGAAAAAAGCTGGGGATTATCGGCTACGGCCACATCGGTACGCAGCTCGGTATTCTGGCGGAATCCCTGGGTATGCACGTATTTTTCTACGATATCGAAAGCAAGCTGCCGCTGGGCAATGCGACCCAGGTTCAACATCTGTCTGACCTGCTGAACATGAGCGACGTGGTAAGCCTGCACGTGCCGGAAAATGCCTCCACCAAAAACATGATGGGCGCGGAAGAGCTGGCGCTGATGAAGCCAGGCTCACTGCTGATCAACGCCGCGCGCGGCACGGTTGTTGATATCCCGGCGCTGGCGGATGCGCTGAAGCGTAAGCATCTGGCGGGCGCGGCCATCGACGTGTTCCCAACGGAGCCTGCGACCAACAGCGATCCGTTTACCTCTCCGCTGTGCGAGTTCGACAACGTGATCCTGACGCCGCACATCGGCGGTTCTACGCAGGAAGCGCAGGAGAATATCGGCCTGGAAGTAGCGGGTAAGCTGAGCAAATACTCCGACAACGGTTCTACGCTCTCTGCCGTCAACTTCCCGGAAGTGTCTCTGCCGCTGCACGGTGGTCGTCGTCTGCTGCACATCCACGAAAACCGTCCGGGCGTGCTGACCGCGATCAACCAGATCTTTGCCGAGCAGGGCGTCAACATTGCCGCGCAGTATCTGCAAACAAACTCGCAGATGGGCTACGTGGTCATTGATATCGAAGCGGATGACGATGTTGCCGAGAAAGCGTTGCTGAGCATGAAGTCTATTGCGGGGACGATTCGCGCGCGTCTGCTGTACTGATGGTGTGGTTTGTGGTGTCGGGTGGCGGCTGCGCCTTACCCGACCTACGCTGAGAATTTGTAGGCCGGGTAAGCGTAAGCGCCACCCGGCTTTATTCTACCAGACCCAGATTTTGCTGGGCGTCACTACCGCCGGCAGCGGCACATCCCACTTCTCTACCGGCAACGCCTCCACGCCCTGACAATCATGTGCATAGCCCACCGGCTGCAACCCGTACTGCTGCCAGTTTTGCAGCGTCCGGTCGTAAAAGCCGCCGCCCATCCCTAAACGCTGGCCCTGTTCATCAAACGCCACCAGCGGCGTAATCAGCACATCCAGCTGCGACAGCGGCAGCACGTCGCGCACGTCGAGTTTCGGCTCGGTGATTTTCAGGCGATTCACCACCAGTTCGCTGTGCGGGTGATAGTGCAGAAACAGCAGATTCCCCTCGCTGAACGGGTGCAGCACCGGCAGATAGACCTTCTTCCCGGCGCGCCAGAGCTGTTCTATCAGCGGTTGGGTATCCAGCTCTCCATCAAACGACAGAAACAGCGCAACGGTGTGCGCCATCACGACAGGGGGATACGCCATCATACGGGCGGCGGCCTGCTGGGCAAAATGCGCTTGCTGATCGGAGGTTAACGCACGGCGGCGCTGACGAATTAACTGACGGATGTCCTGGCGTGAAGCAGAAACTTCAGGGAATTGAGTCATGGTAGTCGGTAGAAGAAAAGAGAGGGAATCTCCGAGATGCCGCCGCAGGCTGTAACCCTTGAACCCTTGGTTCAAGGTGAATGTGTCGTCATAGTTTTAAGGCTTCTCGGACGGACCGAGCATGCTCACCAACCATGGAGCGCCACATTCTTGTGGTATGAAATATCGGCTCAGGGGACTGGCCCGCTTGCGAACATCTCAGAGAAATTTTGTCTTCACAGTTACTCTACCATAGTCAACTGAGAAGTGTTATTCAAACTTTGGTCCCGGTCTTTCGGGATTGCGACCTTGATCAAGCAATGCCTGTTCTATGGTCTGCTGGAGCATTTTAATGCGCTGCTCCATGCTTGCCGCGTAGTCGCGGGTCTTCGCTTTTTCCTGAGTCAGTTCATAGCTGATGTTCAACGCGGCGATGAAAACCAGCTGCTCAGTATTTGTGACTCTAGTGCGTTCTTTTAGATCTTGCAACCGCTGATTCAAATCGTCCGCTGCCTGATTCAAAGCATCCCTTTGTTCAGGCGGACAATTCACTCGCAGTGAACGGCCAAAAATCTGGAGATCGACGGGTTGTGCAGACATGCCACCTTCCTGCTGATTGACTGCGCTGCCTTCGCTTACTGCCCCGGGGGCTGCGAAGGGGCGACACTATAGCTACCCTGATGTGAAGATACAAGCCCTTTTCTGGTATCACCAGGGTCCAAAGTGGTAGCATATCATGAAACTTCCCCCCTTTGATGACGAATGCTCATGTCTATACAGAACGAAATGCCTGGTTACAAGGATTTAAACCAGTTACTGAACCAGCAGGGAGTCGGTTTAACCCCTGCCGAAATGCACGGTCTGATCAGTGGCATGCTGTGCGGCGGAAACAGCGACAGCTCATGGCAGCCGCTGATCCACGACCTCACGAATGAAGGGCTGGCGTTTGGTCACGAGCTGGCGGAAGCGCTGCGTAAAATGCACGCCGCAACCAGCGATTCGCTGGAAGACGATGGCTTCCTTTTTCAGCTTTATCTGCCTGAAGGCGACGACGTCAGCGTCTTCGATCGTGCCGATGCGCTGGCCGGCTGGGTTAACCACTATCTGCTGGGGCTGGGCGTGACGCAGCCTAAACTGGATAAGGTGACCGGCGAAGCGGGTGAAGCGATCGACGACCTGCGCAACATTGCCCAGCTCGGCTACGATGAAGACGAAGACCAGGAAGAGCTGGAAATGTCTCTTGAAGAGATTATTGAGTACGTGCGCGTGGCGGCACTGCTGTGTCACGACAACTTCACGCGCTCACAGCCGACCGCGCCGGAAGTCCGCAAGCCAACCTTACATTAAGAAAAATAACGCACAGGAGGGTGTCATGGTTATCTCGAGTCAAGAGTATTCCCGCCGCCGTCAGGCGCTGCTGGCAACAATGCAGCCGGGCAGCGCCGCGCTGATTTTTGCTGCGCCCGAAGTCACGCGCAGCGCCGACAGCGAATATCCCTATCGCCAGAGCAGCGATTTCTGGTACTTCACCGGCTTTAACGAGCCGGAAGCGGTGCTGGTGCTGATTAAGAGCAATGACACCCACAATCACAGCGTAATTTTCAACCGCGTGCGCGATCTGACGGCTGAAATCTGGTTTGGCCGCCGCTTAGGGCAGGAGGCCGCACCGGAAAAGCTGGGCGTTGACCGCGCGCTGGCGTTTAGCGAAATCAACCAGCAGCTCTATCAGCTGCTTAACGGCCTCGACGTGCTCTATCACGCGCAGGGCGAATATGCGTACGCCGATGAGATTGTTTTCACCGCGCTGGATAAGCTGCGCAAAGGCTCGCGGCAGAACCTGTCTGCTCCCGCTACGCTGACGGACTGGCGTCCGGTGGTGCATGAGATGCGCCTCTTCAAGTCAGAAGAAGAGCTGAATTTGATGCGTCGTGCGGGCGAAATCAGCGCGCTGGCGCACACCCGCGCCATGGAGAAGTGCCGTCCCGGGCTGTTCGAATACCAGCTGGAAGGTGAAATTCACCACGAATTTAACCGCCACGGCGCGCGTTATCCCTCCTACAACACCATCGTTGGCGGCGGGGAAAACGGCTGCATTCTGCACTACACCGAGAACGAAAGCGCGCTGCGCGATGGCGATCTGGTGCTGATTGACGCCGGGTGTGAGTATCTGGGCTACGCGGGCGACATCACCCGAACCTTCCCGGTGAACGGTAAATTCTCGCCTGCTCAGCGCGAGATTTACGACATCGTGCTCGAATCCCTGGAAACGGCGCTCAGGTTATACCGTCCGGGAACCTCCATTCAGGATGTCACCGGTGAAGTGGTGCGCATCATGATTACCGGTCTGGTCAGGCTCGGGATCCTGAAAGGGGATGTCGACACCCTGATTGCTGAAAACGCGCATCGACCGTATTTCATGCACGGCCTGAGCCACTGGCTGGGGCTGGATGTACATGACGTTGGCGCGTACGGGACGGACCGTTCACGCGTGCTGGAGCCGGGCATGGTGTTAACCGTGGAGCCGGGGCTGTATATCGCGCCGGATGCCGACGTGCCTGAAGAGTACCGCGGGATTGGCATTCGTATTGAAGACGACATCGTGATTACCGAAACCGGTAACGAAAACCTGACCGCGAGCGTCGTGAAAAACGCTGACGATATCGAGGCGCTGATGGCAGCGGCACGCGCATGAGCGTGATTATCGTTGGCGGCGGCATGACCGGGGCCACGCTGGCGCTGGCCATTTCGCATTTGACGAAAGGCCAGCTTCCGGTGCACCTGGTGGAAGCCGTCGCGCCGCAGACAAAGAATCATCCCGGTTTTGATTCCCGCGCCATTGCCCTGGCACAGGGTACCTGCCAGCAGCTGTCCCGCATTGGCATCTGGCAGGCCATCGCCGATTGCGCCACGGCAATTAACACCGTTCACGTAAGCGATCGCGGCCATGCTGGCTTTGTGACGCTGGATGCCCATGATTACCGTATCGACGCGCTGGGTCAGGTTGTTGAACTCCACGACGTTGGCCTGCGTCTGTTCCGTCTGTTACAGGATGCGCCGGGCGTCACGCTTCACTGTCCGGCGCGCGTCGCCAGTTTTAGCCGCAGCGAAGATGCGGTCAGCGTAGCCCTCGATAATGGCAACGTTCTCGACGGTCAGCTTCTGGTCGCCGCGGACGGTTCGCGCTCGTCGCTCGGCACGCAGTGTGGCATCGAGTGGCGGCAGCAGCCTTACGGGCAGGTTGCGGTCATTGCGAACGTCGCGACCGCAGCAGAACACCACGGCCGGGCGTTTGAGCGCTTCACGCAGCACGGTCCGCTGGCCATGCTGCCGATGTCGGACGGGCGCTGTTCGCTTGTCTGGTGTCATCCGCAGGATAAGGCTGAAGAGGTTCAGGCCTGGTCAGAAGAACGTTTTTGTACCGAGCTGCAGAAAGCTTTTGGCTGGCGGCTGGGGCGTATTACCCATGCGGGGAAACGTGCGGTCTATCCGCTGTCGTTAACCACCGCATCGCAGTCTGTTTCTCACCGCGTGGCGCTGGTCGGCAACGCCGCGCAGACATTACATCCGATTGCCGGACAAGGATTTAACCTTGGGCTGCGTGATGTCATGAGCCTGGCGGAATCGCTGGCGCAGGCATGGGGTGAGCAAAAAGATTGCGGCGCTTATTCGGTGCTAAGCCATTACCAGAAGCGACGTCAGGCCGATAAAGAGGCGACAATCGGCGTTACCGACGGCTTAGTCCATCTCTTTGCCAACCGCTGGGCACCGCTGGTTGCAGGCCGCAACCTCGGGCTGATGGCGATGGAATTATTCATTCCGGCACGTGACGTGCTGGCGCAGCGGACTCTTGGTTGGGTCGCGCGTTAAGGAGTTATCACCGTGCAAAATGTTGATGTCGCCATCGTTGGCGGCGGTATGGTCGGACTGGTGCTGGCCTGTGGTTTACAGGGCAGCGGCCTGCGCGTGGCGGTGCTGGAGCAAAAGCAGCCTCAGCCCGTTGCACCAGATGCTCCGCCGGAACTCCGCGTCTCGGCGATCAATGCCGCCAGCGAGAAATTGCTGACGCATCTTGGCGTCTGGGCAGATATTGTGGCGCAGCGCGCCAGCTGCTATCACGGCATGGAGGTGTGGGATAAAGACAGCTTTGGTCATATTGCTTTTGATGATGAAAGCATGGGCTATAGCCATCTTGGCCACATTATCGAGAATGCCGTTATCCATCATGCGCTGTGGCAAAAAGCGCAGTCCTGTAGCGATGTCACCCTGATTGCGCCTGCGCAGATCCAGCAGGTGGCATGGGGCGAAAACGAGGCGTTTATCACCTTACAAAGCGGCGACATGCTGACCGCGCGTCTGGTGGTCGGCGCTGACGGTGCCAACTCCTGGCTGCGGAATAAAGCCGATATCCCGCTGACCTTCTGGGATTACCGCCATCATGCTCTGGTGGCAACGATCCGCACCGAAGAGCCGCACGGCGGCGTGGCGCGGCAGATTTTCCACAACGACGGCATTCTGGCGTTCCTGCCGCTTGCCGATCCGCACCTGTGCTCGATTGTCTGGTCCCTGGTGCCGGAGAAAGCCCAGCAGATGCAGGAGGCGACGCCGGACGCCTTTAACCAGGCGCTGTGCGTGGCGTTCGATAACCGCCTTGGCCTGTGCACGCTTGAAAGCGAGCGTCAGGTGTTCCCGTTAACCGGCCGCTACGCGCGTCAGTTTGCGGCGCACCGTCTGGCGCTGGTGGGGGATGCGGCGCATACCATTCATCCGCTGGCCGGGCAGGGCGTTAACCTTGGCTTTATGGACGCGGCGGAGCTGGTTGAGGAGTTGCGCCGCCTGCACCGCGAAGGCAAAGATATCGGCCAGCATCTCTACCTGCGTCGCTACGAGCGCAGCCGCAAGCACAGCGCGGCGATGATGCTGGCGGGCATGCAGGGCTTCCGCGAGCTGTTTGCCGGGGCGAATCCGGCGAAAAAACTGCTGCGCGACATTGGCCTCAAGCTTGCTGACACCCTTCCGGGTGTTAAACCCCAGCTCCTCCGTCAGGCGATGGGTCTTAACGACCTGCCGGACTGGCTACGTTAATTTAGACCCCTGTCACACTTTCTTTTCCCGGCCTCTGCGCCGGGGAAATTCCCTCGTTTGAAATATTCTAATTTCACGTCATTTTTCGCATTAGATAATCTAATGTCGTGTTTTTCTCGCTACGGAAATTCGGCCCGTTTTTCCGCACGAAATATCACCATGTGCTAAATCCTGTTAGATCATTGTTAATTTTGTGCGGGGTTAATCGCATTTTTCCAGTGAATAACTCTGTAGGCTTTTTAGCGTTTTTTGGTCATAAGCTAATGTGATGACCCGTTTTACCTTATGGTTAACCGCCGGTTTCGGTGGTAAGTTCAGGTAAAAGAGAACGTTTGCGTCGGCACTCGGGAACGGGGCCGATACCGGGTTTCACGGTGAATTTTTCAACGAGGACAAGATGGCTCAACAGACTCCTTTGTACGAACAACACGTGTTATGCGGCGCCCGCATGGTGGACTTCCATGGCTGGATGATGCCGCTGCACTACGGCTCGCAGATTGATGAGCACCACGCGGTGCGCACCGATGCCGGTATGTTCGACGTGTCCCATATGACGATTGTCGATCTGCGCGGTAGCCGCACCCGGGAGTTTTTGCGTTATCTGCTGGCAAATGACGTCGCCAAACTGAAGACGCCGGGTAAAGCGCTCTATACCGGCATGCTGAATGCCTCGGGCGGCGTGATTGATGACCTTATCGTCTATTACTTCACTGAAGATTTCTTCCGCCTCGTTGTAAACTCCGCCACCCGCGAAAAAGACCTCTCCTGGATCACCCAACACGCCGAACCTTATGCCATCGACATCACCGTCCGTGACGATCTGTCGCTGATCGCCGTGCAGGGGCCGAACGCGCAGGCGAAAGCCGCGTCTCTGTTTAACGACGAGCAGCGCAAAGCAACCGAAGGCATGAAGCCGTTCTTCGGCGTGCAGGCGGGCGATCTGTTTATCGCCACCACCGGCTACACCGGTGAAGCGGGCTACGAAATTGCCATGCCGAACGAGAAGGCCGCTGATTTCTGGCGTGCGCTGGTGGAAGCGGGCGTGAAGCCTGCGGGTCTGGGCGCGCGCGATACGCTGCGTCTGGAAGCGGGGATGAACCTCTACGGTCAGGAGATGGATGAAGGCGTCTCTCCGCTGGCCGCCAATATGGGCTGGACCATCGCATGGGAACCGGCTGACCGTGACTTTATTGGCCGTGAAGCGCTGGAGATGCAGCGCGAGAAGGGCACTGAACAGCTGGTGGGGCTGGTGATGACCGAGAAGGGCGTGCTGCGCGGTGAACTGCCGGTGCGTTTTACCGATGCTGACGGCAATCCTCGTGAAGGCGTGATCACCAGCGGGTCCTTCTCCCCAACGCTGGGCTACAGTATTGCACTGGCACGCGTGCCGGCGGGTATTGGTGAAACGGCGGTGGTGCAAATCCGCAACCGCGAAATGCCGGTCAACGTAACCAAACCGATTTTTGTTCGCGCCGGTAAGCCGGTCGCCTAATTATTTTTATCAGGAGAACTTCAATGAGCAATGTGCCAGCAGAACTGAAATACAGCAAAGAACACGAGTGGCTGCGCAAAGAGGCGGACGGCACTTACACCGTAGGGATCACCGAGCACGCGCAAGAGCTGCTGGGCGACATGGTGTTTGTTGACCTGCCTGACGTGGGCACGACCGTTAGCGCGGGCGACGACTGCGCTGTGGCTGAGTCCGTAAAAGCGGCTTCTGACATCTACGCTCCTGTGAGCGGCGAAATCGTTGCCGTCAACGACGCGCTGAGCGATTCGCCAGAGCTGGTAAACAGCGAGCCTTATGAAGGCGGCTGGATCTTCAAGATCAAAGCCAGCGACGAATCTCAGGTTGCCGCGCTGCTGGATGCGATCGCGTACGAAGCACTACTGGAAGACGAATAACGTTTTGCCGGATGGCGCTGCGCTTATCCGGCCTACAGGTCAACGTAGGCCCGGTAAGCGTTAGCGCCACCGGGCAACAGCGTTACAGATAACTACGATTCACTGCACGTTTCAGGAACCATCGCTCATGACACAGACTTTAAGCCAGCTTGAAAACCGTGGCGCCTTCATTGAACGTCACATTGGGCCGGATGCTCAGCAACAGCAGGAGATGCTGAAGACAGTTGGCGCGGATTCATTAAACGCACTGATCGGCCAGATTGTGCCAAAAGACATCCAGCTTGCCACGCCGCCTCAGGTGGGGGAAGCCACTACGGAATTCGCCGCGCTGGCGGAGCTGAAGGCTATCGCAGGCCTGAACAAGCGCTATAAGTCTTACATTGGCATGGGCTACACCAACGTGCAGTTGCCTCCGGTTATCCTGCGCAACATGCTGGAAAACCCGGGCTGGTACACCGCTTACACCCCGTATCAGCCAGAAGTCTCCCAGGGCCGTCTGGAAGCGCTGCTGAACTTCCAGCAGGTGACGCTGGATCTGACCGGGATGGATATCGCTTCCGCTTCGCTGCTGGATGAAGCCACCGCTGCCGCCGAAGCAATGGCGATGGCTAAGCGCGTGAGCAAGCTGAAAAATGCCAACCGCTTCTTCGTGGCGGCGGACGTGCATCCTCAGACGCTGGACGTGGTGCGTACCCGCGCAGAGACCTTCGGCTTTGACGTGATTGTCGACGACGCTGACAAAGTGCTGGATCACCAGGACGTCTTCGGCGTGCTGTTGCAGCAGGTAGGCACCACCGGTGAAGTCCACGACTACGGCGCGCTAATTGCCGAGCTGAAGTCCCGCAAAGTGGTTGTCAGCGTTGCCGCCGATTTTATGGCGCTGGTGCTGCTGACGGCGCCGGGCAAACAGGGCGCGGATATCGTCTTCGGCTCTGCGCAACGCTTCGGCGTGCCGATGGGCTACGGCGGTCCGCACGCGGCGTTCTTCGGCGCGAAAGATGAATTCAAACGCTCCATGCCCGGCCGTATTATCGGCGTCTCAAAAGATGCTGCCGGTAACACCGCGCTGCGCATGGCGATGCAGACCCGCGAGCAGCACATCCGCCGCGAGAAAGCGAACTCCAACATCTGTACCTCGCAGGTGCTGCTGGCAAACATCGCCAGCCTGTACGCCGTGTTCCACGGCCCGGCAGGCCTGAAGCGCATTGCCAGCCGCATTCACCGCCTGGCCGATATTCTGGCCTGCGGTCTGCAGCAGAAAGGCCTTAAGCTGCGCCACGCTCACTACTTCGACACCCTGTGTGTGGAAGTGGCAGACAAAGCGGCCGTGCTGGCGCGCGCGAATGCGGCAGAGATCAACCTGCGCAGCGACATCCACAACGCCGTCGGCATTACGCTCGATGAAAGCACCACCCGCGACGATATCCTGAACCTGTTCAGCGTGCTGCTGGGCGACGCGCACGGTCTGGACGTTGACGCGCTCGACAAAGAGGTCGCGCTCGACAGCCGCTCCATTCAGGAAAGCATGCTGCGTAACGATGCGATCCTGACGCATCCGGTCTTTAATCGCTACCACAGCGAAACCGAGATGATGCGTTACATGCACTCTCTGGAGCGCAAAGATCTGGCGCTGAACCAGGCGATGATCCCGCTGGGTTCCTGCACCATGAAGCTGAACGCCGCGGCAGAGATGATCCCGATCACCTGGCCTGAATTCTCCGAGCTGCACCCGTTCTGCCCGCCAGAGCAGGCGGAAGGTTATCACATGATGATCAACCAGCTTTCCGACTGGCTGGTGAAATTGACCGGTTATGACGCGCTCTGCATGCAGCCGAACTCCGGCGCGCAGGGTGAGTACGCGGGCCTGCTGGCGATCCGCCACTATCACGAAAGCCGCAACGAAGGTCATCGCGATATCTGCCTGATCCCAAGCTCTGCCCACGGTACCAACCCGGCCTCTGCCCAGATGGCGGGTATGGAAGTGGTGGTCGTTGCGTGCGACAAGAACGGCAACATCGATCTGGCCGACCTGCGTGCGAAAGCCGAGCAGGCGGGCGACAAGCTCTCCTGCATCATGGTGACCTACCCGTCCACCCACGGCGTGTACGAAGAGACCATCCGTGAAGTGTGTGAAGTGGTGCACCAGTTCGGCGGTCAGGTATACCTCGACGGCGCAAACATGAATGCTCAGGTGGGCATTACCTCTCCGGGCTTTATCGGCGCGGACGTGTCGCACCTGAACCTGCACAAAACCTTCTGCATCCCGCACGGCGGCGGCGGCCCGGGCATGGGCCCAATCGGCGTGAAAGCGCACCTGGCGCCGTTTGTTCCAGGCCACAGCGTGGTGCAGATTGAAGGCATGCTGACCCGTCAGGGCGCGGTCTCTGCGGCACCGTTCGGCAGCGCTTCTATCCTGCCAATCAGCTGGATGTACATCCGCATGATGGGCGCGGAAGGGCTGAAGCAGGCGAGCCAGGTGGCGATCCTGAACGCCAACTATATTGCGACTCGCCTGAAATCCGCCTTCCCGGTGCTCTATACCGGCCGCGACGGTCGCGTGGCGCACGAGTGCATCCTCGACATTCGTCCGCTGAAAGAGCAGACCGGCATTAGCGAGCTGGACATTGCCAAGCGTCTGATCGACTACGGCTTCCACGCGCCTACCATGTCGTTCCCGGTTGCGGGCACGCTGATGGTGGAGCCAACGGAGTCCGAAAGCAAAGCCGAGCTGGACCGCTTTATCGACGCGATGCTGGCCATCCGCATGGAGATCGATCGCGTGCAGGACGGCGAGTGGACGCTGGAAGATAACCCGCTGGTTAACGCCCCGCACACCCAGCACGAAATGGTGGCAGAGTGGAACCACGGCTATTCCCGCGAGCTGGCGGTCTTCCCGGCAGGTGTGGCAAACAAATACTGGCCGACCGTGAAGCGTCTTGATGACGTCTACGGCGACCGTAACCTGTTCTGCTCCTGCGTACCGATGAGCGAATACCAGTAATATTGCTGATGTAGTAACGTAGGCCGGGTAAGGCGAAGCCGCCACCCGGCTTTTTTATTGGGAGAAGCGAATGGCAATTGCACTGGTCACCGGCGCCAGCCGAGGCATTGGGAAAGCTACCGCGCTGCAGCTGGCGCGCGAAGGCTACACCGTGGCGGTGAACTATCATCACAACATTAAAGCCGCGACGGACGTCATCAAGCAGATTGTGGATGCGGGGGGTAAAGCGTTTGCCGTCCGCGCGGATATCAGTGATGAAGCCCAGGTGCTGGCGATGTTTGACAGCCTCGATCGTGAAGGCGAGCCGCTTCGTGCGCTGGTCAATAATGCGGGCATTCTGTTTGAGCAATCCACTATCGAGAATCTCTCCGCTGAGCGCATTAACCGCGTTCTGACGACCAACGTCACGGGCTATTTTCTCTGCTGTCGGGAAGCGGTAAAACGCATGTCCTTCAAACATGGCGGCAAGGGTGGGGCGATAGTGAATGTCTCCTCTGCGGCGTCGCGTCTGGGCGCGCCGGGTGAATATGTGGATTATGCCGCGTCGAAGGGGGCGGTGGATTCGCTGACAACCGGGCTATCGCTGGAGGTGGCGGCACAGGGCATTCGCGTCAACTGCGTGCGTCCGGGTCTGATTTATACCGATATTCATGCGTCCGGCGGAGAGCCGGGGCGGGTAGATCGCGTTAAGTCGCTGCTGCCGATGCAGCGCGGCGGCCAGCCGGAAGAGGTGGCGCAGGCGATTGTCTGGCTGCTGAGCGAGAAGGCGTCGTACGTAACGGGCAGTTTTTTAGAGTTGGCCGGTGGGAAATAAGCCGGGTGGCGGCTTCGCCTTACCCGGCCTACTATTCGTGTAGGCCCGGTAAGCGCAGCGCCACCGGGCAAAAAAATTACAGCGCCTCGCCGTTGCTGGCAATCACTTCCTTATACCAGTTAAAGCTCTTCTTGCGGGAACGCGACATGTCGCCCGTGCCGTCGTCGTGCTTGTTCACATAGATAAAGCCGTAGCGCTTGCTGTACTGACCGGTGGTGAACGACACGCAGTCGATGCAGCCCCACGGCGTATAGCCCATCAGATCCACGCCATCGTGCGTGACGGCTTTGATCATCTCTTCCACGTGGGCACGCAGGTAGTCGATGCGATAGTCGTCGTTGATGCTGCCGTCTTCTTCCACTTTATCGTAGGCGCCGAACCCGTTTTCCACGATAAACAGCGGCTTTTGATAACGTTCGTACAGTTCACACAGGGCATAACGCAGGCCCACCGGGTCAATCTGCCAGCCCCAGTCGGAGGCTTTGACGTGCGGGTTCGGCACGCTGCCTTCGAAGCCGGAAATCGCATCGCCGGTACCGCCTTCTGCTTTCACCGCGTTGGTCATGTAGTAGCTGAAACCTAAGTAGTCGCAGGTACCTTCACGCAGGGTCTGCTCGTCGCCTGCCTCCATCTTGATGGAGAAGCCGCGGCGCTCCCACTCGTTCAGCACGTAGGACGGGTAGTAACCACGCAGCTGGACGTCGGTAAAGACATAGCGCTCGCGCATCGATTCCTGGGCGAACATCACGTCTTCTGGTTTGCAGGAGAACGGATAGAGCGCCACCATCGCCAGCATGCAGCCGACTTTCATCTCCGGATTGATGCGGCGCGCGGCTTTCACCGCCAGGGCGCTGGCCACAAACTGGTGGTGCAGGACCTGGTACATGGTCTCTTCCGGATTGTCATGTTCGGTATAGACCACGCCCGAGCAGCAGTAACCGAACAGCGGTGCGCGCCAGTTACGCTGGTTATTGATTTCGTTGAAGGTCATCCAGTATTTGACCTTGTTTTTGTAGCGCTCGAAGACCACTTCCGCGAAGCGCACAAAGAAATCGACCACTTTACGGTTGGTCCAGCTACCGTACTTCTGCACCAGGTGCAGCGGCATTTCGAAGTGGGAGAGGGTGATCACCGGTTCGATGTTGTATTTCAGCAGCTCGTCGAACATGTCGTCGTAGAACTTCAGCCCCTCTTCGTTTGGCTGCGTTTCGTCACCTTTCGGGAAGATGCGCGTCCAGGCGATAGAGGTGCGGAAGCACTTGAAACCCATCTCGGCAAACAGCTTGATGTCTTCTTTATAGTGGCCGTGGAAGTCGATGGCCTCGTGGTTTGGGTAGTATTTACCCGGCACCACCTCCTGCGTGATTTCGCGCGGGACGCCGTGCGCGCCGCCGGTCAATACGTCGCAAATGCTTGGCCCTTTGCCGCCTTTGTTCCAGCCGCCTTCAACCTGGTGAGCCGCAACCGCGCCGCCCCATAAAAAATCTTTTGGTAAGGTCAATTTTTTCATCGCTGCTATTCTCAATAAATGGCTTATTGGCATCGAGTCTAGCAAAGCGAAATTAAATGTCACGATATAACAATTCACAGGAAATGTGATTTGTTACATCAAAAAAACAGGGTGTTTTATTCTGTGAGTTTCTTCGCCAGCTTACGTCCGAGAGATTCCAGAATATAAATGACGGGAATTTGCGTGGTGATGTCGTAGACGCCTGCAATACGCGTCTGAGGAACATGCCAGGAGAGATTAAAATCCGCCAGTTTTGCGAGACGCGAGTGCTCGTGGCTGGTAATGGAGAGCACCTTGCAGTGATGCAGGCTGAACTGGCTGGCGAAGCGCAGGATCTCCTCGGTCTCGCCCGAGACGGAGAGCACTATCGCCAGCGCATTTTTCGCCATATCGTTGGTGACCGGGAAATAAGGGTCATCAATATGGTTACTGAATTTCCCGATATTAGAAAAGAAACGTGCGCCATATTTTGCCAGCGAACCCGATGTCCCGGCACCGACAAATATAATTCGCTCGGACGATAAAATAATATCTACCGCATTATCTAATAACGCGTCGAACTCTTCATTATTCACACTTTTAAAAAAGCTGATAATTTCGCTGGCGCCGAAGTTTGTCTGCTGGGACTCGTTCTGCTCAAGATAAAGCTTAAAGCGCACGCGGAATTCAGAATAGCCTTCGCAGTTAAGCTTGCGGCAAAAGCGCAGGATAGTGGTGGTTGAGACGTCTGCCGCATCCGCCAGCTCGCGGATGGTCATGTACATGACTTTGTCACGATTTTTTATGACATAGTTGTAGACCATCATCTCCAGGTTATTGAGACTGGCAATGGCGGAGTGGGTGAACATACTCACAATGGCATAACTCTCATTCTGATCTCATCGTCACATCATAACATGCACCCGGACGGCAGGATCCATTTTTATGCTCTTGATTCATAATGATTAAATTTTTATGTGAACAATTGTTAGGTGAAAGATTTCTTTATATCTATGATTTTTAGGTATAAATTTTGAAATGAATTTTTTTTAGCTAACAGGTGTTCACTGGAATCATTCTCAGTTAGCATAGTTATGCGATGAATAATCATCTTTTGTTTTCCCGGAGTTTTGTATGGTGAGCAGACCATTAATCGCACAGGGATATTCGCTGGCAGAGGAAGTAGCCAACAGCATCAGCCACGGCATTGGCCTGGTGTTTGGGATTGTCGGTTTAGTGTTATTGCTGGTGCAGGCGGTGGACGCCAATGCCAGCGCAATGGCCATTACCAGCTACAGCCTGTATGGCGGGAGTATGATCCTGCTGTTCCTGGCGTCGACGCTGTATCACGCGATCCCGCATCAGCGGGCCAAGACGTGGCTCAAGAAATTTGACCACTGTGCTATCTATCTTCTTATTGCAGGCACCTACACACCGTTTTTGCTGGTGGGGCTCAACTCGCCGCTGTCGCGTGGCCTGATGATTGTTATCTGGAGCCTGGCACTGCTGGGGATCCTGTTTAAGCTGACCATAGCGCACCGGTTTAAGGTGCTGTCACTGGTCACCTATCTGACCATGGGCTGGCTGTCGCTGATTGTGGTCTATCAACTGGCGGTCAAACTGTCGGTAGGGGGCGTAACGCTTCTGGCCTTAGGCGGCGTGGTGTACTCGCTCGGCGTGATTTTCTACGTTTGCAAGCGCATCCCTTACAACCATGCCATCTGGCACGGCTTTGTGCTGGGCGGCAGCGTGTGCCACTTTTTGGCGATTTATCTGTATGTGGGGCAGGCGTAGTATTTTTGTCGGGTGGCGGCTTCGCCTTACCCGACCTACGGGATAAGTAGGCCCGGTAAGCGCAGCGCCACCGGGCGATACAGCATCACTCTTCCAGAGAGTACGGCAGCGGCTCAATACTCAACGTATTTGCATCGTCGCGCACGCGGAACACGCTGTCGGCTTCCATGTCATTGTTCATGACAGCTTGAACTAAAAGACGTCCATCATCCAGCTGTACGGCGGCTAACACGGTGCCGGTGCGGCGCCAGTTATCACCCATCTTCAGCTCTAAGTCTTCACCCGCTTCAGGGACACGGCTGGCATGGCCCGCCAGCGTCCATAGCGCACGCTTGTTTGCGCCGCGGAATTTTGCACGCGCCACCATCTCCTGACCGGTGTAACAGCCCTTTTTAAAGCTGATGCCCCCCAGCGCCTGCAGGTTGGTTGCCTGAGGAATAAACTGCGCGCTGTTTGGGGCGTCAATCACCGGCAGACCCGCTTCGATGTTCAGCGCCAGCCACTGCTGACTGTTGTTGAGCTGTGCTTCGCCGCGGAGCGCTTCGGTCACGCGTTCGGCGGTAGCCGCATCCGTGACTAACAGGAAACGCTCCGCCGGGTGTTCAAACCACAGGATGGAGGTTGCGCCTTCGCTGACCACCTGCTTTTCTGCATCCGGCAGTTCGCTGAAGAGATTTTTCAGGGCCGCACGGGCCTGGAAACCGGCCACACCCAGAAGGACATGTTCGTCGTCCGGGGTGATCGTGACTTTGGAAAAGACCGCGTACTTTTTCAGCTCTTTGAGCTGGGCCTCTTGCAGGCTGCGGCGCTCAATAAAGGCAAAGCCGTCCTGACGGCGGAAGATACGCAGGTTGCTCCACATTTTGCCTTTTGGATCGCAGTGCGCGGCTAGCAGGTGCTGGTGTTCGGTCATCTGACTGACGTCGGCGGTCACCTGGCCCTGCAGGTATTTTTCGGCGTCGGCACCGGTGAGCGTTGCCAGCGCCCAGTCATCAAGAGAAATAAGCGTCAGCGGCAGACGCGCAGAGGCGGCGGGCTGGCGAGGAGAAAATGGTGTAAATGCCATAACGATATCCTGAATTGCTTAACGCTTTGATAATGCCTAATGGTAAAAGAGCCTGCAGGCAATGCAAGCGCTTTCAACAGGCCATTTGTGCCATAAATCGGTTATGCGTAGCGCTACGCAAAATAATGTAATCCGCTGTCTTTGTAGGGATTATTCTGGAAGCCTGCTCGGCGATCGCAATATTCCAGTAATGAAACGGTCAAAAACACGTTACACTAGCTGGTGTCCCCGTAGAGAAATAAAGAACACTGAACGGGGTACCGACTGTGCCAAACGTAATGCAGGAAACTGAACATGGATATTAACAACAAGGCCCGTATTCACTGGGCGTGCCGTCGCGGCATGCGTGAACTTGATATTTCCATCATGCCTTTCTTTGAACATGAGTATGACAGCTTAAGCGATGACGATAAGCGTCTGTTTGTTCGCCTGCTTGAGTCTGACGATCCGGATTTGTTCAACTGGCTGATGAACCACGGCAAACCCGCCGACACCGAGTTGCAACGGATGGTGCAATTAATTCAAACACGGAATCGGGAACGTGGTCCTGTGGCAATCTGATCTTCGCGTCTCGTGGCGCTCGCAGTGGATGTCTTTATTGCTCCACGGCCTGGTTGCGGCCTTTGTGTTACTGATGCCCTGGCCGCTGAGCTATACGCCGCTGTGGCTGCTGTTACTGTCGTTTGTCGTTTTTGACAGCGTTCGCAGCCAGCGTCGCATTAATGCCCGTCAGGGAGAGATTAAATTACTGATGGATTCCCGCCTGCGCTGGCAGGGTAAAGAGTGGGATATTCTCGGTATGCCCTGGATGCTCAACTGCGGCATGATGTTACGGCTACGCAAGGTGGACGGCGGGCGTTGCCAGCATCTGTGGCTGGCGGCTGACAGTATGGATGCTGCCGAATGGCGAGACCTGCGCCGGATGCTGTTGCAACAAACGACGCAGGGGTAGCGCGCGTTAGCTAAACTTTTCGGCCATTTCGCCCAGGATCTGCTCGCACCAGCTTTGCAGGCGCTCATCGCTGAGATCGTACTGATTGGTTTCATCCAGCGCGAGTCCAACAAACAGCTCGCCGTCGGCAATAATCGGTTTTTTACTGGTGAACTCGTAACCTTCGGTTGGCCAGTAGCCGATAAACGACACCCCTTTCGGCGCCAGTTTATCGTGCAGCATGCCGAGCGCGTCCAGGAACCATTCCCCGTAACCCAGCTGATCCCCCATGCCGTACATGGCAATGATTTTGCCGTCGAGGTTGAGCGTATCGAGCTGGTCCCAGATAGCTTCCCAGTCTTCCTGTATCTCGCCGAAATCCCATGTCGGGATGCCGAGGATCAGCACGTCATACTGCTCCATCAGCGTAAGCGCGTCATCTTTCAGGTTATGCAACGTCACCAGTTCCGGGCCAATGATGTCGCGAATTTTCTCTGCCGCCATTTCGGTGTAGCAGGTGCTGGAACCATAGAACAGACCAATATTCATCGCGTAACTATCTCAATTCTTGCTTTGACTATGCGCGTAGTGTACCAGAAACCGGTCGCAATCAGGCATAATGGCCTGACTGCAGAATCAAAGGGGCTGATGTGGAAAAGGATCTCGCACTGATCGAACAGTTTCTCGACGCGCTGTGGCTGGAGAAAAATCTGGCCGAGAATACCCTCAGCGCCTATCGTCGCGATCTCACCATGCTGGTGGAGTGGCTTGCGCACCGGGGGTTATCCCTTGCGAGCGCTCAGCGTGATGACCTGCAGGCGCTGCTTGGGGAACGTATCGCAGGGGGCTATAAAGCCACCAGTTCCGCGCGTTTGCTCAGCGCCATGCGTCGGCTGTTCCAGCATCTCTACCGTGAGAAGATTCGTGAAGACGATCCCAGCGCGCTGCTGGCATCCCCTAAGCTTCCGCAGCGGCTACCGAAAGATCTCAGCGAAGCACAAGTTGAGAGATTATTACAGTCTCCGGCTGTTGACCTGCCGCTGGAGTTACGCGATAAAGCCATGCTTGAGCTATTGTATGCTACCGGCTTGCGCGTTTCGGAACTGGTTGGCCTGACGATGAGCGACATCAGCCTGCGTCAGGGCGTGGTGCGCGTCATCGGTAAAGGAAACAAGGAGAGGCTGGTTCCGCTGGGGGAAGAGGCGGTTTACTGGCTGGAAACCTACCTGGAGCACGGTCGTCCGTGGCTGCTCAATGGTACGTCTATCGACGTCCTGTTTCCGAGCCAGCGCGCCCAGCAGATGACGCGGCAAACGTTCTGGCATCGCATCAAGCATTACGCCACACTGGCGGGTATCGACAGTGAAAAGCTTTCGCCGCACGTATTGCGTCACGCCTTCGCGACGCATCTGTTAAACCACGGCGCTGATTTACGCGTGGTGCAGATGCTGCTGGGGCACAGCGATCTTTCCACGACGCAAATTTATACTCATGTCGCGACGGAACGCCTGCGGCAGCTACACCAACAGCACCACCCTCGTGCGTGAGTGCCGACGAATTGTAACAGGATCATATATGAAAAAGTCTTTCGCGCTGTTCACCCTGCTGGCAGCCTCATTTACCGGTTTCGCCCATGCGGACGACGCCGCCATCAAACAGTCGCTGGCTAAGCTTGGCGTCACCGGTAGCGATATTCAGCCTGCACCGGTTGCCGGTATGAAAACGGTGCTGACTAACAGCGGCGTGCTGTACGTCACCGAAGACGGCAAGCACATTATTCAGGGGCCAATGTACGACGTGAGCGGCGCGCAGCCGGTGAACGTCACCAACCAGCTGCTGATGAAAAACCTGAACGCGCTCGAAAAAGAGATGATCGTCTATAAAGCGGCGCAGGAAAAACACGTCATTACCGTCTTCACCGACATCACCTGCGGCTACTGCCACAAGCTGCATGAAGAGATGAAAGACTACAACGCGCTGGGCATTACCGTGCGTTACCTGGCCTTCCCGCGCGCGGGCGTGCAGAGCCAGCCAGAGCAGGACATGAAGGCGATCTGGTGTGCGAAAGACCGCAACAAAGCGTTTGACGACGCCATGAACGGCAAAGGCGTTAAGCCAGCCTCCTGCGACATTGATATCGCTAACCACTACGCGCTCGGCGTGCAGTTTGGCGTGAGCGGTACGCCTGCGATTGTCCTGAGCAACGGCTATGTCGTTCCGGGCTATCAGGGACCGAAAGAGATGAAAGAGTTCCTCGACGCGCACCAGAAACAGTTTGGTGGTAAATAATCCGCGTGAAAGCCCCAATAAAATTGCGCCGCCGCGAGGCGGTTGAATCGGTTGATTTACCGGACGATCTCCCGGCGCTGCTTAAGCGCCTCTACGCCAGCCGCGGCGTGCGTAGCGCTGAGGATCTTGAACGCAGCGTGAAAGGGATGCTGCCGTGGCAGCAGCTGAGCGGTATCGAAAAAGCCGCTGAAATGCTCTACAACGCGCTTCGTGAGGGAACGCGGATTGTGGTGGTAGGTGATTTCGACGCCGACGGCGCAACCAGCACCGCGCTGAGCGTGCTCAGCCTGCGCGCGCTGGGCTGCGATAACGTCACGTATCTGGTGCCGAACCGTTTTGAAGACGGCTATGGTCTCAGTCCGGAAGTGGTCGATCAGGCCCACGCCCGTGGCGCACAGATGATCATGACCGTCGATAACGGGATCTCTTCCCATGCGGGCGTCGATCATGCTCACGCTTTGGGGATCCCGGTGCTGGTCACCGATCACCATCTGCCGGGCGAAACGCTGCCGGATGCGGAAGCGATTATTAACCCCAACCTGCGCGACTGCGATTTCCCGTCGAAATCCCTCGCAGGCGTGGGCGTGGCGTTTTATCTGATGCTGGCGTTGCGTACCCTGTTACGCGACAAGGGCTGGTTCGACTCACGCGGTATTGCCGCACCGAATCTGGCCGAATATCTCGATCTGGTGGCGCTGGGTACCGTCGCGGACGTGGTCCCCCTCGATACCAATAACCGTATTTTGACCTGGCAGGGCTTAAGCCGCATCCGGGCTGGCAAGTGCCGTCCGGGGATCAAGGCGCTGCTGGAGATTGCCAACCGCGATCCGCTCAAGCTGGCGGCAAGCGATTTGGGCTTTGCCCTCGGGCCGCGTCTTAACGCAGCCGGAAGGCTGGACGATATGTCCGTCGGCGTGGCGCTGCTGCTGTGCGATAACATTGGTGAAGCACGCGTGCTGGCCAACGAGCTGGACGCGCTGAACCAGACCCGTAAAGAGATTGAGCAGGGGATGCAGGCCGAGGCGCTGACCCTGTGCGAAAAGCTTGAGCGCAGCGGCGATACGCTGCCGGGCGGCCTGGCGATGTACCATCCTGAGTGGCATCAGGGCGTGGTCGGCATTCTGGCGTCGCGTATTAAAGAGCGTTTCCACCGCCCGGTGATCGCGTTCGCCCCCGCGGGCGACGGCACGCTGAAAGGCTCAGGCCGTTCGATTCAGGGTCTGCACATGCGCGATGCGCTGGAGCGTCTCGATACGCTTCACCCGGGTCTGATGATCAAGTTTGGCGGCCATGCGATGGCGGCGGGCCTGTCGCTGGAAGAGGCGAAGTTCGACGAGTTTCAGCGGCTGTTTGGTGAACTGGTCACCGACTGGATCGACCCGGCCCTGTTGCAGGGGGAAGTGGTGTCCGATGGCGAGCTTTCACCGCTTGAGATGACGATGGACGTGGCGCAAATGCTCCGCGATGCCGGCCCGTGGGGGCAGATGTTCCCCGAACCGCTGTTCGACGGGCGTTTCCGCCTGCTGCAGCAGCGTATCGTCGGCGAACGTCATCTGAAAGTGATGGTCGAGCCCGTGGGCGGTGGTCCGCTGCTGGACGGCATCGCCTTCAACGTTGACACGGCGGTATGGCCGGACAACGGCGTGCGCGAGGTTGAGCTGGCGTACAAACTGGACATCAACGAGTTTCGCGGTAACCGCACCCTTCAGATCATCATCGACAATATCTGGCCAATTTAGCGGCAGTAATCTCTATAAAAAAGGGCGTGGATTCGGTACAATCCCGCTCTTATCACCGCATTTTGACAAGTCCATAAAAGAAAACAGACCATGTTTGAAATTAATCCGGTAAAAAACCGTATTCAGGACCTCACGGAGCGCTCTGACGTTCTTAGGGGGTATCTTTGACTACGATGCCAAGAAAGAGCGTCTTGAAGAAGTAAACGCCGAGCTGGAACAGCCGGACGTCTGGAACGAACCTGAACGCGCACAGGCGCTGGGTAAAGAGCGTTCCTCTCTCGAAGCTATCGTAGATACGCTGGATCAAATGGCCCAGGGGCTGGAAGATGTTTCCGGTTTGCTGGAGCTGGCCGTCGAAGCCGACGACGAAGAAACCTTTAACGAAGCCGTAGCAGAACTCGACGTGCTGGAAGAGAAGCTGGCGCAACTGGAATTCCGCCGTATGTTCTCCGGCGAATACGACAGCGCTGACTGCTATCTCGATATTCAGGCTGGTTCTGGCGGCACCGAAGCGCAGGACTGGGCCAGCATGCTGACGCGTATGTACCTGCGTTGGGCAGAAGCGCGCGGCTTCAAAACCGAAATTATCGAAGAGTCTGAAGGTGAAGTTGCGGGTCTGAAATCCGTCACCATCAAGATCATTGGCGATTACGCCTACGGCTGGCTGCGTACCGAAACCGGCGTTCACCGCCTTGTGCGTAAGAGCCCGTTCGACTCCGGTGGCCGTCGTCATACCTCCTTCAGCTCCGCGTTTGTTTACCCGGAAGTTGATGAAGATATTGATATCGAAATTAACCCGGCGGACCTGCGTATCGACGTTTACCGCGCATCCGGCGCGGGTGGTCAGCACGTTAACCGTACGGAATCGGCGGTGCGTATTACCCACATTCCAACCGGGCTGGTAACACAGTGCCAGAACGACCGTTCCCAGCATAAGAACAAAGACCAGGCCATGAAGCAGATGAAAGCGAAGCTTTATGAACTGGAGATGCAGAAGAAAAATGCTGAGAAACAGGCGATGGAAGACAACAAGTCCGATATCGGTTGGGGCAGCCAGATCCGTTCTTACGTCCTTGATGACTCCCGCATCAAAGACCTGCGTACCGGGGTTGAAACCCGCAACACGCAGGCGGTGCTGGACGGCAGCCTGGACCAATTTATCGAAGCAAGTTTGAAAGCAGGGTTATGAGGAACCAACATGTCTGAACAACAAGCACAGGGCGCTGACGCGGTAGTCGATCTTAACAACGAACTGAAAACCCGCCGCGAGAAGCTGGCAGCGCTGCGCGAGCAGGGTGTGCCGTTCCCGAACGATTTTCGTCGTGACCATACCTCAGACCAACTGCACGCTGACTTCGACGCTAAAGAGAACGAAGAGCTGGAAGCGCTGAACGTTGAAGTGGCCGTTGCAGGCCGCATGATGACCCGTCGTATCATGGGTAAAGCCTCCTTCGTGACCTTGCAGGACGTAGGCGGCCGTATTCAGCTGTACGTTTCCCGTGACGACCTGCCGGAAGGCATCTACAACGAGCAGTTCAAGAAGTGGGACCTGGGCGATATCCTGGGTGCGAAAGGTAAACTGTTCAAAACCAAAACCGGTGAACTGTCTATCCACTGCACCGAGCTGCGTCTGCTGACCAAAGCCCTGCGCCCGCTGCCGGACAAATTCCACGGCCTGCAGGATCAGGAAGCGCGCTATCGTCAGCGCTACCTGGATCTCATCTCTAACGATGACTCCCGCAAGACCTTCAAAATTCGCTCCCAGATTATGGCCGGTATCCGCCAGTTCATGGTCAACCGCGACTTTATGGAAGTGGAAACCCCAATGATGCAGGTGATCCCTGGCGGCGCGTCTGCGCGTCCGTTCATCACCCATCACAACGCCCTGGACCTGGACATGTACCTGCGTATCGCGCCGGAACTGTACCTGAAGCGTCTGGTGGTCGGTGGTTTCGACCGCGTGTTCGAAATCAACCGTAACTTCCGTAACGAAGGTATCTCCGTTCGTCATAACCCAGAGTTCACCATGATGGAACTCTATATGGCGTATGCGGATTACAAAGATCTGATCGAGCTGACCGAATCCCTGTTCCGCACCCTGGCGCAGGACATTCTGGGCACCACCGAAGTGCCTTACGGTGAAGAAGTCTTCGACTTCGGCAAGCCGTTCGAAAAACTGACCATGCGCGAAGCGATCAAGAAATACCGTCCTGAAACCAACATGGCGGATCTGGATAACTTCGACTCTGCGAAAGCCATCGCGGAAAGCATCGGTATCAAGGTTGAGAAGAGCTGGGGTCTGGGCCGTATCGTGACCGAGATCTTCGAAGAAGTGGCCGAAGCGCACCTGATTCAGCCGACCTTCATCACCGAATACCCGGCTGAAGTCTCTCCGCTGGCGCGTCGTAATGACGAGAACCCGGAAATCACCGATCGCTTCGAATTCTTCATCGGCGGCCGTGAAATCGGCAACGGCTTTAGCGAGCTGAACGATGCGGAAGACCAGGCGCAGCGTTTCCAGGATCAGGTTGACGCGAAAGCGGCAGGCGACGACGAAGCGATGTTCTTCGACGAAGACTACGTGACCGCGCTGGAGCACGGCCTGCCACCAACGGCGGGTCTGGGCATCGGTATCGACCGTATGGTGATGCTGTTCACCAACAGCCACACCATCCGCGACGTGATCCTGTTCCCGGCGATGCGACCGGTGAAATAAGGCGTTAAGATGTAAAAAAAGCCCCGAAAGGGGCTTTTTTATTGCGCCGCGAAGGCTTTGAGCTTATCGCGGGCGGTCGTCGCTTCCATGACCATCCACGGGCTAAAGGCCCAGGGCGTCGCGTCCAGCGCGCGGAATAACGCGTCCAGCTCAACCCACTGATAGTCCATCACTTCGTCTTCGTTTATCGTTACGTCGTTAGTGATGCGGGCAGCGAATACCGGGCAAATCTCGTTTTCCACGATCCCGGACGGGTCGGTTTCCCGATAGCGAAATTCAGGGGCGACGGCGGTGATATTGGCCAGTTCAGCGCCCACTTCAAAGCGGCAGCGGCGGATTATCGCCTGTATCGTCTCTTCGCCGGACTGCGGGTGGCCGCAGACGGAGTTGGTCCAGACGCCGGGCCAGGCTTTTTTGCTTAAGGCGCGTCGGGTGATCAGACATTCGCCGTTTGCGTTAAAAAGCCAGGAAGAGAACGCCAGATGCAGCGGGGTATGTAAGGTGTGCGCGGCATATTTTTCCTGAGTGCCAATCACCATTCCCTGGTCGTTTACCAAAATAACGTGTTCTTGAATACTCATTGATGCTCCAGTGCCAAATTGCCGAGTGGTTCAGCACCATCAGCCGGATCATTATACGGCATTCTTATACGAACGGTTTGGCTCGTAGAGCGGAAAAGGGCATGACCCATATTCGTTTTGGCTGTTATCATAGTGCGCCATTCACGCTGACCGAGGATCTGTTTTGTTTGCAGGAAGCCTGACGAGAAACCCCATCACCGCCATTTTTTGCCTGACGCTGACGCTATTACTGGCGGGCTGTTCAGGAAGCAAATCTTCGGATATGGGCAGCTATTCCGGTTCGGTCTATACCGTTAAGCGCGGGGATACGCTGTACCGGATTTCGCGCGCGACGGGGACCAGCGCGAAGGATCTGGCGCGGCTGAACAATCTCTCACCGCCCTACACCATCGAGGTGGGGCAGCAGCTGAAGGTTAGCGGCGGATCGTCCTCGGGTAAAAAATCCTCTTCGAAAGGCAAAACCGCCAAAGTGACGCCGTCCTATCAGGTGCCGCAATCGTCATGGCCGCCGGTTGGACAGCGCTGCTGGATTTGGCCTGCCAGCGGTAAAGTGGTCGCCCCTTACTCACTCTCTGAAGGTGGCAACAAGGGTATTGATATCGCCGCTGCGCGCGGTACGCCGGTTTATGCCTCCGGGGCCGGGAAGGTGGTTTACGTCGGTAATCAGCTGCGCGGCTACGGTAACCTGATCATGATTAAGCATGGTGAAGACTACATCACGGCCTATGCGCACAACGACACGATGTTGGTCAACAACGGGCAGAACGTCAAAGCCGGGCAGAAGATTGCCACCATGGGCAGCACCGGTACGGATTCGGTGAAGCTGCACTTCCAGATCCGCTATAAGGCGACGGCCATCGATCCGCAGCGTTATCTTCCTGCGCCAGGCAGCAAACCGAAGTGCTAAGTGATTATTTTATCGCCGGTTAGTTGCGAAGAGGCTTGTATGAAGGTGCGTAAGGTCTATAATGCCTTACGCACCTCAAAGCGGGCGTAGTTCAATGGTAGAACGAGAGCTTCCCAAGCTCTATACGAGGGTTCGATTCCCTTCGCCCGCTCCAATTTCCTGATAAATCAATAAGTTATGATTTTTCAGTCAGTTACGTTGCCTCGCTTTAGCAGATACGAATTAAAATACCCATCGTTCTACGCCCGCACCTGTCGCGAGATTGGTCTGTGGTACAAGGGAGCATATCATCACGCTGGCGGTGGCTCCAAGTTCTTACCGCGACAGCACAACAACGAACAAAAAGCCGCATACCTGGCATAACTCCCGAACAGATTGATCATACGCATTTAAGCCCGATGTGCGGCCTTGTGGCTGCGTAAACAGGTGTATAGTGGTAAACGTACCTGCACACGATATGCAGGCCCTGCCAGCGCTTCGCTCACGCTCCGAAAGGTACACGAGCACCCTGATAAGGTGTGATCCCTCTGACAATCTGATTTGGTCACTGGTGACTTTCGCAAAGTGAAACCAACCAGGTTGGCCTGATGCAGTCGCTATGCTCCGCTTGTTGCTTGTACCACTAACGGGGCTTTATGGCTTCTATTGTCTGAAATCTGATACATTGCACAAACATCATGTGGATTACTGTAAAGTTCATCACTATGATTATGTGTGCCATTGCCAGTTAAGAAATGTGGAGAGGACAATATGGATGTTACTGATGAGGCTTTGTTGAGTTCTGGCTTTACACCATCGGATTTGAAGAAGATAAAGAACAACGTTGAAAGCTATGGTGGAACGTTGGGGAATGCAATCAGGGACCTGGCCAGGCGATTTATTCTTGCCGTGTGGGTTGTATCCGGTTGCCTTGCTGTATTCATTTTTCTTGTGATGTTCGCATCTGAGCAGAGTGTTTTCTCTGGTGCTATTGGCCTTTCTTGTGGCGCAGCGGTTGCAATTTTTATACAACCGCCTGTACTTGCTTATAAATCTTGGCGATTCTGTAGAGCGAACAAATCTTAATTAGTACTGTTATCAGTAGCCAGAAGATCAAAAATGACTTTCGCTTTGACACCATATCCAGCGATTTTCATCGTTAGCTTAGGCTTGCTCATTGTGTCAACTTTTCGGTAGTAATCACGCGGCAGCCAACGGAATAATCGCCAAGCTCCGGGTTTCCTTGCTAAGCCGAAGATACTATAGACACTCGCCCCTAGAGTCACCGTATTATAAAGAGCTAATCCACTTTTGGGGCTAAACCCCATAAATTGTGCGGTCTCCATTGCGCCATCAGCAAAAATTCCTTCCGATTTGGATTGTTCACCATAGCGAAGATGGCTTGCTTCTTTTGTTATACCGTTAATACCATCAACAAATAAAACTGCTCCTGCAAGAACTCCAACAGGGGTCATAGTGGACATCATAACCATCCCACCAAATAATGCTGCTCCAGATACCACTATATGGATTGCCGAAATCACGTATCCGACGATTTTATTGTTTTCCCTGACAAACTCGACCTTTGCATAAAGTTGGGCGGCTCTGGTTCTTAACAAGCGTTCTTGTTCTTGCAGATTATCTGTTTCGGCACGCAGATTTTTGATGCATGCAATGCATTCTTCATCGGTCTTGGCCCGTCGTGCAGTTTCAAATTCTTTCTCTACGACCTGCCTTATCTCTTCGACAAACTTGATACGTGTTATCCCATCTTGCAAATAGAATGCTGATAGCCGATTTGCAGTTTCGACGAGTTTCCGGGCTTCCAGATTTACCATGGTATCTGACCATGTTCTGTTCCAGCCCCTGTTGAGCAGCGCAATATCCATTAAAGACTCCTTCCCAAAATGTGTCTGGTCATTTTAAGTGCAATAAGGTCGAAGACAACAGGAAATACTTTCACAACCCGCCCCCGTGGGTGTCCCGTTGCTTTATCCTTCCAGTTTACATTCTCCTGTTCAAAATATCCCCGGCTCTGTTGGTGATCTGCTAGACCGTCAGCCTAGGCCCTCGGTGAAAAGCGCTTTTCTTCGCCAAATATCGCTACGTGATGCCTTCAGCGACACGCCTCACTGCAACAAGCAGTGCAGTTACACAATGCTGCTTTGGGCTGACGCAAGGGAGATAACTTGATGTTTTGAAGTGCATCTGTTCACTAATTGTACACCTATTTGACATATTCTTTGTTATGCGAACTGATTTTGTAGTAGATATATTTAGATATCTGTCCGAAGCCCATCGGTCAAAATGAGCATGAATAGCGGCGGCGTTTTTTAATATAAAGCCGCCTTAGATAACTACATCATTTTAAGATTATAATATTGCACTAAGCTTTTTAACTTGTCATCTAGCCCATTATTAAGTGGTGTGTATATTGTTCCAAGTGCTTGAGGTAATGCAGGATGAGATCCAGTGATGAAATGCTTAGAAGAAACGGTTTTTACTAATGTTCCTGCTTTGTCGTGTGGGAATAAAACAATCAGCAAGTCAATTGGTGTTACTGAGTTGTCGTTTGATAGAGAATGAATATTAAAGAGATAGCGTGGTACTAGTTTAGGAATATCGTAATCCCGTACATTTCTTGCATCTTTATATTTAGAATCAAGGATTAGTGTTAATGATTTTTTCCATTTTTTTGAATGTATTTTAATTACAAAGTCAGGACAGAAATGATGTTTTCCATATAGAGATGTGGCATAGGAATTGCTAGTATCGATCAAATCGCCTGGACGTGTTGAGCTTGCCATTGGAAAAATCTTTGGCTCATATAAAAGCTCCACCTGGAAAGTGTCTCCAGAGAACATAAAGTGATTATTGACTGCTCCGGTTGGCCTGTTAACCGCCACCCCACCGAACCCATTGGTTTCAGAATGCTCTCGGTATGATTGAAGGCTTAAACTTACTCCGAAAATTTCGGAGATACTCTTATGGAGCATGATAAGGCTAGTTATTTCATAAACAATAGACAGGTTTTTCAACCCGAATAAAAAATTAGTGTCATCAAAAGCAGGTGCTGATGATAAGTTCGCAATATTTATTAATCTAAACGCTTCTCTATAATGTCCTTTTTTTGCTACAAATGCTGTTATTTTAGGAATGATGTTTGGGTTAATCTTAGAGTTAATTATTTTTTTATAAAAAAACATCAATTTCTTCACTAAGGCATGATTTTCTTCAATTTCCTTTATTCGCATTTTTAAAGCTATCTTCGCATATTTTGTCATTGTATGATCAAAGCGAACATATTCAGTATCAGAGTAGCCAACCTCTTTACTTGCGAACTCTGAATAATGTTTTGTTAAAGCATATAAGAACTTATCAGCATTGTACAAGAATGAGTTTATGACTATATTCTCATAGACATTCGTGTCATCAATTAGCACTTCCTTGGGTTGTTCATCAAAATGATAGCCACGATTGTTAAAGTATATATTATAATTCTCCGCTGTAGAGGGAGATAATTTATCTAAATTCGTAAGTGCCCAATATACAGAATCAGGCCCCGTTGGTTGTCCATTTTGCGACAAAATGACCTTCTGTTTCCAGTGGGTTTTTTTGTCATTAATAAAAGCAGGTAATGTTCTTGATAAATAGTTCACAGCATAAATCACAGCATCATACTTGCTAAACTTATGTTCTTCATCACTATTAAAGCTACCTCCGTTTTTGCTTCTGGAAAAACAAATGGCTACAGCATCATCAACATTATCGCTTATAAACCCCAACATTTCTTCAGCTAACTTTGCATTTTCTTTTCTAGCTAAAATATTGAACCTAAATGTTAGAGTTTTCCCTTCGGATTTTTCAAAATATATTGTAACCTCGCTTTCACCAAAAAAGTTAAAGAAGTAACGTGATGAGTGAGAATATGATGGTTCGCAAGTTACAAAATGACACTCCCCATGTGGGGAGTTTTCATTTTCTAAAAACTTTGTTGGGATATCGCCGATTACCATAACTGGCTCACCAAGAGTTAGCAGGTCATGCTCACTTATAATTAAGTGGAAAACGAGCTTGTCATTTTCCCTAACCTCATAACTACCACTGTCAGTTAGTGGTATTCTGAATTCATCATTATCATTATAAATGTTTACATAACAATCAATCATAAATTATTCCCATACCCAAAGAGATTTTGACTTCCATGATTGATACTTCTTTTAAGTAAACGACAAGATCTTTCCATTTCCTCTGGGAGGATATTTAACAATGCTTCTAACCTTTTACCGAAACCTTGCCCATAACCATTTAGTAGAGGTAATATATGTTGAGATACTGCATAGTCCAATGCTAAGTATCGGCTCTCCATGGACATCAAAGGACCTGCGATATTATAATAATATCTTATGGCCTTTATTTTTCTGTACGAAACAATAATTGGAATGCCAAATTCCAATCTATCATCACGTAAAACACTTATTATTGATAATAATGTTTGTTCAACATCTTGCGGGATTTCTAAACTTGTTGGCTGAAATGCTTTTATAAAATCATTCCCAGATATTGCTTCCATTAGTATATTTGATTTAACTTCAGACTCTTTTATGACAACATCATAATTATGTTCAAAGTCATCAAAGTTGATAATGGCAGCTCTATCTAATAATCTAGGCGTCAGCGTCTGTACCGTTTCATCTTGGTTTATAGTACCTAGGAATCTAAGATACTCAGGAACTAATAAGTATGGCTCGTCAGGATTCCCGGTAGCAAGGGTACGTTGAGATTCAGGATCTGCCATTTCTAGGAACGGGCTAAAATAATGTTCTGGTTGAGACAAGTTAAATTCATCTAAAAGAATTATTGCAGCCGCAGATTCCACATTACTCATCTTTTCGTTATGTAAGTGAATAAGGAATTCATAGAGACCTGTTGATGAAGAGGTAAATGACTGGGATAAAGCATTATAGAAACCGAGAACATCCCTAAATGATGACCAGCCTCTTGCTACTGGAATGTTCAATAAACGATTATGAAGGCCTAAACAGTTCCCAAGCATTTTAGCAAGGGATGTTTTACCTGTTCCAGGTAGTCCGCTAAACAGAGTAAATTGCGTTTGAGAAATAGTTGTTAAAATATTGGCCGCAGTTGAATAATCTGTTTTGCGGCCTTGTTTATTTAAAGCATCCAGTACACTATCTATAATCTCTTCACGTAAATCTTCTGTCTCGATATTATTTTGTTGCTTTCTAATAGTGACATTAAAATCTCTTTTTTTAGAGTTGCTTTTCGGTCTAACACCACAGAGAGCATCAACATCAGGTTTAAGTTTTACCAAGCGACTCGTTAGAGCCTCATTGCTTTCTTTTAATTTTGAGGCTACCTCTTCAACTTGCTCCTGCATGCGTTTCATTCTATCACGAGCTCTGTCGCGATCCTTTTCGAGATCATCTATTTCTGTAGTAAGTTTTTCTAGATTTACTAGCTTAGAGAGCCTCTCTTCTTTTATTGTGATATCCGAATTTAAACTTTCTAGTTTATTTCTTTGTTCTGATAATTGTATATCAAGTTTTTTCTGAGCTTCTTCAGTAAGTCCTGGGAGTGAGTCTGTGTTATTTATCTCAATATCATTACGTTCGCGCGTTTTTTTTCTTATTTCGAGTTCAAGAGATTCTTTCTTATTATTAAGTTCTGCTATTACCTCAGTTAATTTAGAGGTTTCATTGTTTAACCTACGAGTTAAATTCTCTTTTTCTTCCTTAAAGAAAGTTTCCCGATTTTCTTCAATGAAGCTTTTAACAATCTGCTTCCCTTTTTCCGTTGATATAAAACTATCTAATAATTCAACTCTTGTTTCATCCCATCCTTCTGCATTTTCTAAGCAATTGAATAACCTATTAAATCTTTGAGGAAACGCTCTAAATTCCTTGGAGGATGAAAAATGCTTACGTATTTGAGATATAGTTCCTTTAGTAAAGCTTCTTATGTCAGAATTTTGAGCTATTTTGTTGCCGTACGTAGAAATAATTTGATCGTCGGAGATAAAGTCAATCACATCATCAATTTGTTCAAGGTTTCTCTTTATGTTTGATAAATATGAAATTTTACTTTTAGAGTTTTTTGCTATATTTGCAATGCATTTTTGAATGCCAATTTTCCCAATGTGATATTGTGGGATTCTATTTAGAGGGGTATTTATAGGTTTTAAGTTTAATGTGAATGTGTCTGATGACTCATCATGATATGATGTAAAATCGAACGGCCCAAATATATAATCATTTTCTTCAATAACAATAGTCTTTGTTGTTGGTTTTTTTTCTGTGACTATAATAGGATCTTCAGGTAAAGGGAGTTTTCCATTTATAACCTGACTGACTTGGAGTCCTTTTATTTCCTCACATGCATTAAATCTTGTAACATATTTGCAATCGCCTTCTTTTTTTTCGAAGTTTGTTGGGGAACAAGTGGCCTCGAATAAATTGTCTTTAAACTTGTCCTTAATTTCAGAAAAACCACCTGTTACGAATACTTGTTCTGTCTCGCAGAAAAACTCGCTTTGATTTATTGGTATTATTTCACCATTACTAAATACTTCATAATATGCTTTTAACTTTCCAAATTGATCTTCACGTTCACCATAAAAAGCTTGGTCAACAGTACATAAAACTTTCCTATCATTAACATTCATTTGTAACTTCCATTCTTCTGATGATTAGGATTTATCCTATCACTTTCATGCTTCTTATCAATTTTTTTGTTTACTTATTAAAATGTACCTTTGAAAAGTAGACTCTCTGCGGTACGCTTTTCGGAATCATTCACCTCGATTTTTCACGCAGCGCGCCGGAGGACTTCCGCCCCGGACGGGCCCTGAATGTCCTGATACCCGATGATGATCCTGCGCTTAACCTGTCGCTGGCTGTCATTCTGCCCAATGAGAATTTCATGCCGATGCTGCCCGGAGGTAAAGACCCGGTTAATCCTGCCCGGTCCTACTTGCTTTCCCTCAACTTTGCCCGCAGTTGGCTGACCAGGGCCTCGTTCCTTGGCATTGTCGCTGGCATGCTCGGGGCCGCTTCCCTGAGTTCTGCAGCAGGGACAGCCTGCGGCGCCATCACGTAATGGGCGCATGGAACTCCTGTGCGACACTGGCCGTGCCACTGCCACTATCTGCGGCAGCCCAGGCATTCCGCAATCACAGTAAACCAGGCAAGTGCAGACGTTGTTGACAACGGAAAAGTAACATTTGAGAGCTAGATTGCATGCTCTCACCCTGTAAAAACAAAAAGGCCGCATCCCGCAGCCTTTTCTTTTCGCATTCACCCTTTCGGGAACACCCAAACATGCTTCTCCGGCAGCGAAAGATGGCAGTGCTGCGGATCCCGAACCTCATGCCCATACGCACGAATGACAAAATCATCCCCCACCGTGCGGAACAGGTACTCCCAGCGGTCGCCGAGATACATGCTGGTGAGCAGCGGCAGCTCAAGCTGATTTTCCCCTGGCCCCTCGACCACCGCCACGCGCTCGACGCGGATCACCGCCGTGGCTTCTTCACCGCTCTGCACCCCTTCACCGGCCTGGCCCCACAGCACCCAGCCTTTTCCTTCGATACGCGCTTTGCCATCGCGCACTTCGGTGACCTTGCCGTGCAGGCGGTTGTTGCTGCCCATAAACTCGGCGGTAAACAGCGTTTTCGGCGAGCCGTACATCTCCTGCGGCGTGCCCTGTTGCTCAATTTTGCCGTTGTTCAGCAGCAGGATGCGGTCGGAAATGGACATCGCTTCGTTCTGGTCGTGCGTCACCATCAACGCGGACAGCCCGAGCTTGATAATCAGCTCGCGCAGGAACACGCGGGCCTCTTCGCGCAGCTTGGCGTCGAGGTTGGAAAGCGGCTCGTCCAGCAAAATCACCGGCGGGTTGTACACCAGCGCACGGCCAATCGCCACGCGCTGCTGCTGCCCACCGGAGAGCTGGTGCGGGTGACGTTTGCCAAGATGGCCCAGACCCAGCTGGTCCAGCACGTCCTGCACGCGCTGCTGGATCTCTTTGGCCGGGACTTTGCGCAGCTTGAGCGGATAGGCCACGTTCTCAAACACGGTTTTGTGCGGCCAGAGGGCATAGGACTGGAATACCAGCCCCAGGTTACGCTCTTCCGCTGGGACCTCGCTGCGCGGCGTGCCGTCGTAAACTTTATTTTGCCCAATGATAATCGAGCCCTGGGTCGGTTTTTCCAGACCCGCAACGGCACGCAGCAGGGTGGTTTTACCGCTGCCGGAGGGGCCTAACAGGGAGACCACTTCGCCGCGCTTCAGGTTCATGGAGACACCTTTTAAAACAGGATTGTCGCCGTAGGTTAAGTGCAGATCGTCAACCGCTAATTCAATCATGTATTTTCACTCCGAAACGAAGGGCAATGCCCAGACCTACCACGACCAGCAGGATGTTAATGAAAGAGAGCGCCGCCACGATATCGATGGCACCCGCGGCCCAGAGGGAAACCAACATCGAGCCGATGGTCTCCGTGCCGGGTGAAAGCAGGTACACACCCGTTGAATATTCGCGTTCAAAGATCAGGAACATCAGCAGCCACGAACCGATAAGACCGTAGCGGGAGAGCGGGATGGTGACGTGACGGGTGATCTGCCCGCGCGTCGCCCCGGTGCTGCGCGCCGCTTCTTCAAGCTCCGGCCCCACCTGCAGCAGCGTGGAAGAGATAAGCCTCAGCCCGTAAGCCATCCACACCACGGTATAGGCCAGCCAGACGCTGAAAATGGTGCTGCGCAGCGAACGCAGCCAGACGATGACGTTTTCGCGCATCCAGTCGGTCCAGGCGAACCCGGAAAGCCAGCCGGATTTCAGGGAGTTATCCAGCCACATCGGCAGGAACAGGAACACCCACAGGAACGCCAGACCCGCCAGCAGGCCAGGCACGGCGCGCGGCACCAGTACGCTGTAGTCCAGGAAACGCGTGGTGTTATCCGGCTTGCGGTGCATGGCAATGCCGACAAACAGGTAGCACACCACGGCCAGCGCGCCGCCAATCACGCCAATCGCCATGGAGTTGACGATGGCGCGCAGCAGGTTGGGCTGCGCCCAGATGGTGCGGAAGGTGTTCAGAGAAAGCTCGTCCCACAGCGAAACGCCCACGCCCCAGTTGGAGATAAACGCGCGCAATACCACGCCGAGCAGCGGAACGCCGATGGTGACGGTGAGCCAGAAGGCAATCACTCCGCCAGCCACCCAGCGCCATTTACCCAGCGGCAGCGCGCGGGCCTGCGAGGCCTTGCCCTTCATGGTAACGAAGCGGTTGGCGGTGCGCATCAGGCGACGCTGGAGCATCACCAGCGGGATGGTGATGCAGATCAGCACCACGGCAACCGCTGCCATCAGGTTATAGGATGGGGTGCCCATCTTGTTCGTTAGCTTATAGAGATAGGTCGCCAGCACCATGTTGCCTTCCGGGTCGCCGAGTACCAGCATCAGGCCGAACACTTCCAGCCCCAGGAAGAACAGCAGCACGGTGGCATACAGAATGGACGGACGCACCATCGGCAGGCTGACGGAGGTCATCACCTGCCAGGGCGACGCCCCCGCGGTGCGCGCGGCTTCTTCCACATCGGACCCTACGCTGCGCAGTGCCGACGAGATATACAGATAGGCGTGCGGGACGTGCGTCAGGCCAGCGATGACCACAATGCTCGACATGTCGTAGATATTCCACGGCACAAAGCCAATCAGCGCCTGAGCCCACTGGGAGAGAAAGCCCACCGGACCGGCGGCCACCACATAGCCGAAGCCCAGCACCATCGGTGAAACGAAAATCGGGACCAGGATCAGCGGCTCAATCAACCGACGACCGGGCAGGTCGGTACGCACCATCAGAAACGCCAGCACGCCGCCCAGCGGAATGGAGATAAAGACCAGCCCGAAAGCAAGAATAAAGCCGCTTTTCAGGGCCTTATAAAAATCAGGGTCGGTGAAAATAAATTCAAATGATTCAAAGCTCCACTCTTTTGACGGCGAAAAGAACGGGGCGGACAGGAAGCTCTGTATCACGATAAACGACAGCGGCGTGTAGATAACCAGGGCGGTTATCAGCACGACGATGCCTCGCGGCAGGCTTTGCCACTTTCTGCGTAATGTATTCATGGGGTATCCCTGGTGTTGCAGCCCAGAAAAACGAACTCAGTCGATAAGGGAGCGCGGCGACCTGCGCCGCGCTCAGACGCTTATTTACCGGCGGCCGTACGCCACTCTTTGATGTACTCCAGGCGTTTTTTCGGCTGCAGGTATTCCAGCAGCGTTTCATCAACCGGAATTGGCTTCAGCGCGTTGCCGAGGATTTTGGTCAGGCCGTCGATATCATTTTTCCCTTCGATATCGTTACGAATGGAGGGAATGTCCGCCTGATTGGCCAGAATGTTTTGCCCTTGTTCAGACAGCACATAGTCCAGCCACAGCTTCGCGGCGTTGCTGTTTTGCGATTGCTGGCTGATGAACGACACGCGCGACAGCACCAGGGTGTAATCTTTTGGATAGGAAATGCCGAGCGACGGATCGTTCTTCGCACGCGCTTCCGCGTAGGAACCGAGGATGTTGAAGCCGATCAGGTTTTCACCGGAGGAGACGCGCTCCATCATGGTGCCGGTAGACGACTGCACCGATAAGCCACCTTTGGCGACGTCGGCCAGGGTCTTAAAGTAATTAGGATCGGCGTTGTGATCCTGAACCGAGAGCATAAAGCCCAGACCCGATTTTTCGATGTCGTAGGTGGTGACTTTGCCCTTGAATTTGTCCGTCTGGCTGGCAATCAGCTTCGCCAGCGCGGCGTGAGAATCCGGCACGTCGCCGGCCGGGATCAGGCGCTTGTTGTAGATAAAGACCACCGGCTCATAGGTGGTGCCGTAAGCCTTATCCTTCCAGACCGCCCATTTCGGCAGCTGGCCTTGCTCCGGAGATTTGTACTCCATGGCGTAGTCGGTGGCGAGCTTCAGCCCGGTGTCCATAGAGGAGCTCCAGACCACGTCGCCGCTCACACCGCCGGAGGCCTGTTCGCTGATGAAACGGTTGTACAGCTCGGTGCTGTTCATGTCGTTGTATTCGACTTTAATGCCGGGATAGGTTTTTTCGAAGCCCTGGATCAGCGGCCCGGCGGCCTTGATGTCGGTGGTGGAGTAAATAACAACCTTGCCCTCTTTCGTTGCGGCATCAACCACTTTTTGATACTCAGCAGGATAGCCCTGCGGCAGGGCAGACAGTGCAGAAGCAGAGAACAGTACAGTAGCGGTAAGCAGAGAAATTCGGAACGTGTTCGACATTATAGTTAACCTTTTAGTTACATTTGAGGAACTAATTGTCAACATAGCGTAAAGCGCGCCTCCGGCAATAGGGAGGCGCGGGCAATGATTCCGAAGTGTGATTGTCGCCGTCGTTTCAGCAATTAACACCATAAAATCCGCGAACGTTAGCCTGTGAACGATTCTGGGTTACGGTTTATCGGGCGCTTTGCGGTATAACCTTCGCGGATGGCCAATATTGCCATACAGCATTTCGACGCTGATTAGCCCGCTCTCCACGCAGTATTCAAGGTAGCGACGCCCCGTGGTTTTGCTGATCCCCACGTTATCCACCACCTCTTCAACCGACATCGCGTTGTCGGGATGCTCGGCGAACAGGCGTTTAATCCGTTCCAGCGTTTGGGGCTCAATGCCCTTCGTCGACGGCGTAACGGAGGCTTCCGCAGCAGGCAGATTAAACAGGCGATCCAGCGCATGCTGGTCGACCACCTTCACCTGCTGCACGGTGTGGATGAAGCGCATAAACCGCTCCAGCGAGGCGTGCAGGCGCTGGAAAAAGACCGGCTTAATCAGGTAGTCAAACGCGCCGCTGCGCATGGCGTGGCTGCAGGTCTGCATATCGCTGGCGGCGGTGATGAAGATCACCGAGCACTCATAGCTTTTCAGCAGCGGGTTATCGATGAGCTCCACGCCTTTACCATCCGGGAGATAGTTGTCCAGCAGGATAAGCCGCGGCTGATGCTGACGAATCAGGCTGCACGCCTGCTCAATCGACGCGGCGATACCCACCACGCGCAAATGAAAATTTTGCTCAATATACTCGCGATGCAGCTCCGCCAGGTGCGGCTCATCCTCAACGATCACAACGTCAAGTGGTCGGGTCATGCTGTTGCCCATTCGGTATAAACACAGAAAAAATAGTGCCCTGCGGCGTGTTGTCGGCAATCTCAATACTGCCGCCAGCCTTGTCGATATATCCTGCCACCAGAAACAGGCCAATACCGTGCTCGGTACCCACAATATCGTTTTCGCTGTCGGGTTTGCTGCTGAACCCATGGCGGAAAATATGCGGCTTCATCGCATCGTCCACCCCGCATCCCCGGTCGGCCACCTCGATCAGCAGCTCCTGGTTACGGTCAGAAATATAGAGTTCTACAGGCGCGTGGACCGGCGCGTTGAGGGTCGCCTCCACGGCGTTATCCAGCAGATTACCAATAATGGACATCAGCTCCGTTTCACTCAGCGCGGCAGGCATGCGGGTGAGCTGGCAGGCGGGATCAAACAGCAGCTCGATGCCTTTTTCGCGCGCGCTGACGTATTTTCCGAGCAGCAGCCCGCACAGCGCCGGTGAGACAAAATGGGCAGAGACAAAATCCAGCACGCGCTGCGCGCCTTCTGACTGCACCTGGATGTAGCGGATCGCCTCGTCATAGTGTTTCATCTGCAGCAACCCCACCAGCGTGGCGGTCCAGTTCAGCTGTTCGTGGCGCATAATGCGCAGGTTATCCGCATAGCGTTTGATCTGACTAAGCTGGCTGCTGAGCGTGTTAATGTCATTTTTGTCGCGAAAGCTGTACACCCAGCCGCTTTCAACGCCCGGTTCGACCTCAATCGCTACGCGGTTGACGATCACCTCCCGCTGGTTCAGCACCGCAATCTGGTCGTGGCTCCCGCTGTTCACCGAGGCGTAGCGCTGGGATAAAAAGCCCGGCGACATTTGCAAAATGTCTTCCAGCGGTTTACCGATAAGTTCTTTCTCACTTTGCCGAATATCCAGCATTTCTCGTGCCGCGCGGTTAATTAAAATCAGCTGCTTCTCTCCGTTGACGGCAAATACCCCTTCGTACATGGCTTCTAATAGCGCGCGCTGCTGTAAAACCAGCTGAGCGATATCTTTTGGCTCCAGTCGGAACATCTGTTTTTTGAGGTTGCGGGTAAACAGCCAGGAGAAAATAAACAGCAGGAGCAGAAGGCCTGCGCCGTACAACCCGGACTGCCAGAGAATGCGGGCGTTAATGTTGGCAATATAGGAGGTCAGATAGCCGACCGAGACAATACCAATCACCTGATGCTGCGCGTTGAAGATGGGGGCTTTGCTGCGTAGCGACACGCCAATCCCGCCCTGGCGCACGGAAATAATGGTTTTCCCCTTTAACACCTCCGCATTATCCCCGCCGATCATCGGTAAATTAATACGCTCCGGAGATTCCGAATGATAAAGGTGCTGTTCCTCGGTATCGCCAATCACAATGTAGCTGGCATCGCTTTCGGCGCGCAGCGGCTGAATTAACCGGGCTATTCCCGGAATATCTCTGGCCGCTACCATTGCCGCCAGACCCGGCATCAGCGCGATCTGGCTGGCCTGAACCCGGGCGCGCTGGCCGAGATCGTGATGGAGCTGTCGGTCAATAAAATGAAACAGGATTGTTCCCAGCAGAACTAACAGCAGGCAGGAGAAGCACACCAGCGCTAAAAACAGCTTTACCTGAAAAGAGAGTCTGCGTTTCATTCAACCTGCGGAAGTTATGTAAAAGTGACATTTGCCGAGCCTGACATGTGCCAATAGCGGACGCAATCTGGCGAGAAAAGAGTTGTGACCTGGCTTTTCGTTTTCGGCGTTATAGCCATCAGGATCCCGTGGGGCTATGCTTCATTCAGCACGATAATAATTACAGAGGCAATGTCATGGATAAAGAACTACTGGATGCGGGTTACCGGGCCTATACCGGCGAGAAAATTGACGTTTACTTCAATACCGGGATCTGCAAACACTCAGGTAACTGCGTGCGTGGGAGCGCAAAGCTGTTTAATCTGAAACGTAAGCCGTGGATCATTCCCGATGAAGTGGATGTTGAAACGGTTGTACGCGTGATTGATACCTGCCCGAGCGGTGCGCTGAAGTATCGCCAAAAATAAGCGAGGAACCATGGATATTCTGGAAGGCCATAACAAGTTTTACGTGAATGATGCGAACGGCAACCAGGTCGCGGAGATTGTCTTCGTGCCGACCGGCGAGCACCTGAGCATTATCGAGCACACCGACGTGGATGAGAGCCTGAAAGGGCAGGGCGTCGGTAAACAGCTGGTGGCGAAAGTGGTGGAGAAGATGCGCGGTGAGAACCGCAAAATTATTCCCCTGTGCCCGTTCGCGAAGCATGAGTTTGATAAAACGCGGGAATATGACGATATTCGGGCGTAAATAACACCGGCGATGGCCGGTGTTTTTTCATCTCGCCTGCTCAAATAGCAATATCAACGCGATCAGCACCATTATCCCTCCCGATGCCATGCTTACCAGACGCGCCGCCTGTGGCCGGGTCGCCAGTACCGCTTTCGAACCATACCCCACCAGCAGATAGACCAGCGTACAGGTGATAAGGTGCATCACGCCAAGCGCGGACATTTGCATTGCTATCGACCAGCTTCCGGTCGGGTCGGTAAACTGCGGAAGCAGCGCCAGGAAAAGCAAAAAAACTTTCGGGTTAAGACCGCTAATACAGAGTCCTTTCACCGCCCACTGTCTCCAGTTTCCCGCATGGTGGGTGGCCTTTTCCGGTGCGGCAGGGTGACGCAACAACCCTATGCCAAGCCACAGGAGATACGCGGCCCCCGCGATGGTCAGCCCGGTTAACGCCAGCGGATGTTGAGCAATCACTACCCCCACGCCAGCCACCACAATCAGCGTGGCTAACAGATGCCCGGACATCAACCCCATCACCGCCGGCACCACGCGTCGCCCGTTAATTCCGGCGCTAATGGCGTAGGCCCAGTCGGCGCCTGGCGTCATGATAAGCAGAAAAGAAACCACCCAAAAGCCGGCCACAATACTCATTTCCATCGTCCTGAAGACTCCCGCAGTGCGTCAAAGGTTGAGAAAAAGAATATCGCTAACCCTGCGAAATAGGCTTTCAATGTTATGCTCATAACACCGTGAAATTGAGAAAATCTTCCACATGGATAGCATCGATCGAAAAATTCTTGCTGAGCTACAGTCTGATGGCCGCTTATCCCTGACCGAGCTGGCTGAAAGAGTGAATCTAAGCCTCTCGCCGTGCCATCGTCGCGTGCGGGCGCTGGAGCAAAGCGGGGCCATAACGGGATACCGGGCCAGCCTCGACCCCGCCAAAATGGGATTCAACTTCCTGGCGATAGTGTTTGCGACGCTGAAGGAGGGGGACAGAAAGGCGGTTAGCGCGTTTGAAACGGCGGTGGAGGAAATTCCGCAGATCGTGCTGGCACAGCGCCTGTTTGGCGATCCCGATTATCTGATGCACGTCGTGACCCGCGACCTGTCGGCTTTCCAGAAGCTCTACGACGAGAAGCTCTCCGCCATGCCTGGCGTGCAGCACCTTCGCTCAACGCTTGTCATGAAAACGGTGGTGCAGGACAGGCCTTTTCCACTGTAAGCAGCAGGCCAAAACTGAATGTCCTGCCCGGCAGAGCGCCGGGCAGGAAAGGGAATTAGCCGACAAACATCACCGATACGCACAGCACGCCGACGATCAGCGTCAGCAGGTTGCCAATGGAACGGTACTGTTTCAGGGAGGGGATCAGATACGTCGACAGCGTCGGCATGATAAACAGGATCATGGCGATAAGTGGGCCGCTGATGGCGTAAATCATCGAAATGGCGTTCGGGTTAATGCAGCAGACGGCAAAGGTGATTAACGACACCCCCATAATGGAAATCGCGCGGTTAAAGGCGCGGCTCTTTTTCACGCCCACCTGATTGAGCGACGACTTCACGATCTCCGTCGCCCCTTCAATCACCCCAAAATAGGTGCCGAGGAACGATTTCGACATCGCAATAATCGCCACGATAATCCCGGAAATGCCCAGCCACGCCGGTGAAGAAGGCATCATCGACAGCGCGGACAGGATCGTTACCCCTTGCTCTTTGGCGGCCACAATGTACGACGGCGGGATAGAGAGCAGGCAGCTGAAGACAAAAAACAGCACGCTCAGGCAGATGATCAGGTACGCCACCTTCATGATTTTCTTGCATTTATCCATGGCGCCGTCGGCAAACTTCTCGCGGCGATCAACGGCAAACGTTGAGATAATCGGGGTATGGCTGAACGCAAATACCATCACCGGAATCGAAATCCATACCTGATGCAGCGTATGACGATCGACGGTCATCTGGCTGGTCAGCAGCGAGGGTTGCCAGCTTCCGGTCAGGTAGAGCGAGACAAACAGAAAATAGGCAATCAGCGGAAACACCAGGAAGCCCATCACTTTTATCGTGATATGGCGTCCCATCAGGAAGATCAGATTCAGCACCAGCACCACGCCCAGGCTGACCAGCACGCGAACGGCGGTATCCACCGTCAGGTGTTTTGCCAGCTGCTCCGTGAGCGAGTTGGTGATGGCCACCGCATAAATCTGCACCACCACAAAGAAGGCGATGAAATAGAGCGTGGTGATCAGATTGCCAATTTTCCTGCCGTAGTAGTGCGAGACGGCGCCGGTGATCCCTTCATTGCCTTTTGTTTTTGACGACAGGATAAATTGCGCCAGCGCTCTGTGCGGCCAGTAGGTTAAGGGGTAGGCCACGAGGGCGGTAATAAACAGGACGATAGCGCCTGCGGAGCCCAGCTGGATGGGCAAGAACAGCGTTCCTGCGCCCACGGCCGTGCCATAGAGAGCGAAACTCCAGAGAGTCTCATCTTTTGACCAAATTTTCGACATTAGAGCAACGTATCAACTATCAAACCATCGGAATGGAGTGCAATTTACCATAGTTATGCACGGAGAGCGCAGTTGCTTCGAAGGAGTTTGGCCGGAACGGGCGTCCGGCCAAAGGCGGTTTAGCCTGCCAGGGCGCGCCGTTGCTGGCGACGCTTAAGAAATTTCTCGCGCAGGCAATCGTATGCCCAGTTATAGAACATGGTGTACGGCAGGAAGAACAGGAAGAAACCTATTTCCAGCGTGAATGCCTGAAGCAGGGTGACTCCCAGCACGGCGGCGACAATCGACACGCCAATCACGATAAACCCGCATTCGAACCCCAGCGCATGCAGCGCGCGCACTTTTGCCGTACGTTTGACGCGCTGAACCGGCCAGAAACGGTCGAAGCCGAAGTTATAAATAATGTTCCACAGCATGGCGGTGGTGGCCAGAATAATGGTCAACCCACCCATCTCCACCACGGAACGCTGCATGAGCCACGCCGCCGTAGGGGCGAGGATCGCCGTCGCAATCCCTTCAAAACAGACAGCATGAAAGATCCGCTCCGGCAGTTTACGTTGGAGTGCATCCTGATGTTGCATAGTCATAGACCTCATTAATTCGCCGGTATGGGCGTTGATGCAGCCAATTTTCATCGCTAAAGTTGATATAATAAAGATGGTATCCATCGCTAAAGTAGATAGGTTATGCGCTATTCACCCGAAGCCCTTAATGCGTTTGTCGAGACCGTTGCGGCGGGCTCGTTTTCTGCCGCCGCACGCCGGCTGCGTAAAAGCCAGTCGACGATCAGCACGTCCATTGCCAATCTTGAGGCCGATCTCGGTTTCGAGCTGTTTGACCGCTCGGCGCGCCAGCCGGTGTTAACGGTACAGGGAGAACAGGTGCTGGGCTACGTGCAGGCCATCCTGGCCGCCAGCACGCGGCTGGATGAGCTGGCTGTGTCGTTAACGGCGCAAACGGAGGCGCGTCTGACATTTGTCCTTTCCGATACCCTCAATCCGGACGTGCTGGAAGATATGATGAAACAGTTTGACGCGCGTTTTCCCCATACGGAATTCGAATGTCTGATTGGCGAGGAAGAGGACGTGATCGATCTGCTGCAAAAGGAGCGAGCGCAGGTTGGCCTCACCGAAGCGCGAGACGGTTATCCTACGGATATCGGCGCTATCCGGCTGCCGATGCAGACCCGCATGGCGATCTATGTCGCGACCACGCATCCGCTGGCCGGACAACATGACGTTCAGCGTGACGAGCTGCACGGCTGGCGAGAGCTGCGGCTGAGCACCTATCTTGAGCGCGAGGCCGAGATCGCGCGCGGGCCCGTCTGGTCAGCACCAAATTACCTGTTACTCTTGAGTATGGCGGTACAAGGATTTGGCTGGTGCGTATTGCCCTGTGCGCTGGTGGATGAATTTGCCGCCGCGAAATCCCTGGTACAGCTCGATGTTCCCGGCTGGCCGCGGGCGATCGGCATCGATCTGCTGTGGAATAAACGATCCCCTCCCGGCGTTGCCGGAAGCTGGCTGCGGCAGTATCTGCAGGATGCGCGCTGATCCTTGTGATTAAACTCACTATTTTTAAACAATTAAGATAATTGCCAGTAACAATCCTCTACTATCGTCATGTCATTTAACACAGAGGTCGTGATGAAAGATGTCGTAATAGTGGGTGCGTTGCGTACAGCTATCGGCTGTTTTCAGGGAGCGCTTGCGCGTCACTCGGCGGTTGACCTGGGGAGCGTGGTGGTAAAAGCGCTGGTGGAACGTAGCGGGATCGCAGCACATGAAGTTGATGAGGTGATCCTGGGACAGGTTCTCACGGCCGGTGCCGGGCAAAACCCTGCGCGCCAGGCGGCGCTGAAGGGCGGGCTGCCCAATACCGTCTCCGCCATCACCATTAACGACGTCTGTGGCTCAGGATTAAAAGCGCTGCATCTCGCGACGCAGGCCATTCAGTGTGGTGAAGCGGATGTGATCATTGCGGGCGGGCAGGAGAATATGAGCCGCGCGCCGCACGTGTTGACCGACAGCCGTACCGGCGCACAGCTGGGTAACAGTCAGCTGCTCGACAGCCTGGTGCATGACGGGCTGTGGGATGCGTTCAATGACTACCATATGGGCGTGACGGCGGAAAACCTGGCGCGCGAATACGGCATCAGCCGTGAGGTGCAGGATGCCTACGCGCTAAGCTCGCAGCAAAAAGCGCGTGCGGCGATCGATTCCGGTCGTTTTCGCGACGAGATTGTCCCGGTCAGCACGCAGCGTCTGAGCGGCGAGTCTATCGTCGTGGATACCGATGAACAGCCGCGCACCGACGCCAGCGCTGAAGGCCTGGCGAGGCTGAATCCTGCGTTTGAAATGCAGGGCTCGGTGACGGCGGGAAATGCCTCTTCCATTAACGACGGCGCTGCCGCCGTTATGATGATGAGCGAAAGCAAAGCCCTTGAGCTCGATCTCCCCGTGCTGGCCCGTATTAAGGCGTTTGCCAGCGTGGGGGTTGATCCTGCGTTAATGGGGATCGCACCGGTCTACGCGACCCGCCGCTGTCTGGAGCGCGCGGGGTGGCAGCTTTCGGATGTGGATCTGATCGAAGTGAACGAAGCCTATGCCGCGCAGGCGATCTCCGTCGGAAAAATGCTGGAGTGGGATCCCCTGCGGGTCAACGTTAACGGCGGCGCGATCGCGCTGGGTCATCCTATCGGCGCGTCAGGCTGCCGGATCCTGGTTTCGCTGGTCCACGAAATGAAAAAGCGCAATGCCCGGAAAGGGATTGCCACACTCTGTATAGGCGGCGGGCAAGGGGTGGCGCTGGCCATCGAACGCTGACCTCTCCTTATCGAAAATGACCTCCTCCGGGAGGTTTTTTTTCGTGTCCTTTTTCTTCCTGCGGTTTAATTGTGATCCGAACATCATTTTCGTCATAAACAAAAATAAAAATGAAACGTTGTTTTAAATATAATTGAAAAGCCCGCTTTATGCCGATAGTATGTGTTCATAATGAAAAACGGAACGCTGTTTCGTTTATTTCCGCCTTCGGGCATGACCACATCTGGAGGTTACCGTGGACGTCAGAGAAAGCATCCACAGTGCGCACGCCAAAACGCTGGATACTCAGGGGCTGCGCAATGCATTTTTAGTCGAGCAGGTATTCGAGGCCGACAGGTACACCATGGTTTACAGCCATATCGATCGCATTATCGTGGGCGGGATTATGCCCGTCACGAACAGCGTCTCCGTGGGCGGCGAGGTCGGTAAACAGTTGGGCGTGAGCTATTTCCTCGAGCGTCGCGAGCTGGGTGTGATTAACATCGGCGGGCCGGGCACCATCACCGTAGACGGACAGTGCTATGAGATTGGCCATCGCGAGGCGCTGTACGTGGGTAAAGGGGCGAAAGACGTGGTCTTTGCCAGCATCGACGGCAGCAAGCCTGCGAAGTTTTACTACAACTGCGCGCCGGCTCACGCCACCTACCCAACCAAAAAAGTGACCACGGCAGACGTCGCCCCCGTGACGCTGGGCGACAACCTCACCAGCAACCGCCGCACCATCAATAAATACTTCGTGCCGGACGTGCTGGAGACCTGCCAGCTCAGCATGGGATTGACCGAGCTGGCGCCAGGCAACCTGTGGAACACCATGCCGTGCCATACCCACGAGCGCCGCATGGAAGTCTACTTCTACTTCAATATGGATGAGGACGCCTGCGTGTTCCACATGATGGGACAGCCGCAGGAAACGCGCCATATCGTGATGCATAACGAGCAGGCGGTGATTTCACCGAGCTGGTCTATTCACTCCGGCGTAGGGACGAAAGCCTACACCTTTATCTGGGGAATGGTGGGCGAAAACCAGGTCTTTGATGATATGGACCACGTTGCGGTCAGCGATCTGCGCTAGTTGCGGGCAGTGAAGCATAAACCTGCCTGTGAGTGACAGGCTCTGAAAGAGTAAGGAATAAACATGATTCTGGATGCATTCTCTCTGCAGGGGAAAGTGGCTGTGGTTTCCGGGTGCGATACCGGGCTGGGTCAGGGGATGGCGTTAGGCCTGGCGGAAGCGGGCTGCGATATCGTCGGAATTAATATCGTTGAACCGACTGACACCATCGAACGCGTGACGGCCCTGGGCCGCCGTTTCCTGAGCCTGACCGCTGACCTGCGTAAAATCGATGCCATTCCTGAACTGCTGGATCGCGCGGTGGCTGAATTCGGTCATATCGACATTCTGGTGAACAACGCCGGGCTGATTCGCCGCGAAGACGCGATCAGCTTCAGCGAGCGCGACTGGGACGACGTGATGGATTTGAACATCAAGAGCGTATTTTTCATGTCCCAGGCGGCGGCGAAGCATTTTATTGCGCAGGGGAAAGGCGGCAAGATCGTTAATATTGCCTCTATGCTCTCGTTCCAGGGCGGCATCCGCGTGCCGTCTTACACCGCGTCCAAAAGCGCCGTAATGGGCGTGACCCGCCTGCTGGCAAACGAATGGGCGAAACATAATATCAACGTGAATGCGATTGCGCCGGGCTACATGGCGACCAACAACACGCAGCAGCTGCGCGCAGACGAAGAGCGCAGCGCGGCGATCCTGGAGCGTATCCCTGCGGGACGCTGGGGCCTGCCGAGCGATCTGATGGGGCCGATTGTCTTCCTGGCCTCCCCGGCATCGGATTACATCAACGGTTACACCGTGGCTGTAGACGGCGGCTGGCTGGCGCGTTAATTTCACCTGTATTAAGAACCTCTGCCCATGGGCGGAGGTTTTTTTGCGCAAAAATTGGCTTAATCCATATCGCTAAAGATGAAAAATCCATACTGAAAAATCATGAATGACGGCAATCACACTTTTATTGCTTAAATATTAAGTGATTAGTAAAAATACGTGATTATTCGCCAAGAGTTGAAATTGTAATGTCCATCACAGAACCGTATGCCGTAGCGGAATAATCCATAACTTCGCGATTTCCGGCCTGACACTTTTCCTCGCTTTCTCGTAATTTCAGTTAACGAATTTTGCTGTTGAGGCAGGAAAAATATGACATCGATAAATGACTCTACCCTAATGCCCGCTGCGCTGCGGGATACCCGCCGCATGAACCAGTTTGTCTCCATTGCCGCCGCCGTGGCGGGCCTGTTGTTTGGACTGGATATCGGCGTCATTGCCGGCGCATTACCGTTTATTACCGATCACTTTACCCTCAGCAACCGTCTGCAGGAGTGGGTGGTGAGCAGCATGATGCTCGGCGCGGCCATCGGCGCGCTGTTTAACGGCTGGCTGTCGTTCCGCCTGGGGCGCAAATACAGCCTGATGGTCGGGGCGGTCCTGTTCGTCGCGGGGTCGATCGGCTCCGCGTTTGCGACAAACGTAGAAGTGCTGCTGCTCTCCCGCGTGCTGCTGGGCGTGGCGGTGGGGATTGCCTCCTACACCGCGCCGCTTTATCTCTCCGAAATGGCGAGCGAGAACGTGCGCGGCAAGATGATCAGCATGTATCAGCTGATGGTCACGCTGGGCATCGTGCTGGCGTTCCTGTCTGATACCTACTTCAGCTACAGCGGCAACTGGCGCGCGATGCTGGGCGTGCTGGCCTTACCGGCGCTGGTGCTGATCGTCCTGGTGGTTTTCCTGCCAAACAGCCCGCGCTGGCTGGCGCAAAAAGGGCGCCACGTGGAGGCAGAAGAGGTCCTGCGCATGCTGCGCGATACTTCGGAAAAAGCGCGCGAAGAGCTGAACGAGATCCGCGAAAGCCTGAGGCTGAAGCAGGGCGGCTGGGCGCTGTTTAAGATCAATCGCAACGTGCGCCGCGCGGTCTTCCTCGGTATGTTGCTGCAGGCGATGCAGCAGTTCACCGGGATGAACATCATCATGTACTACGCGCCGCGCATTTTCAAAATGGCCGGGTTTACCACTACGGAACAGCAGATGATCGCAACTCTGGTGGTCGGGCTGACCTTTATGTTCGCCACGTTCATTGCGGTATTCACCGTGGACAAAGCCGGGCGTAAACCGGCGCTGAAAATCGGTTTTAGCGTAATGGCGATCGGCACGCTGATCCTCGGCTATTGCCTGATGCAGTTTGATAACGGCACGGCCTCAAGCGGGCTTTCCTGGCTTTCTGTCGGGATGACCATGATGTGTATCGCAGGTTACGCGATGAGCGCCGCGCCCGTGGTGTGGATCCTGTGCTCCGAAATTCAGCCGCTGAAATGCCGTGACTTTGGCATCACCTGTTCCACGACCACCAACTGGGTGTCGAACATGATTATCGGCGCGACGTTCTTGACGCTGCTGGATTCAATTGGTGCCGCCGGAACCTTCTGGCTCTACACGGTGCTGAACGTCGCGTTTATTGGCGTCACGTTCTGGCTGATCCCGGAAACCAAAGGCGTGACGCTGGAACACATCGAGCGCAAGCTGATGGCTGGGGAAAAACTGCGGAACATCGGCGTGTGATGTTTTTGCCCGTCCGAAGGCTGGAATACATGGCGTGACTGGAAAGGGAAAGGTGGCTTAATCACAGTAATAATGTGACTGAGATCACTACTAACTCGGGTAGGGAGTAGACACAGAGAGGGTACTGGCATTAGGATTTTTCTTAGATTGTTGAATTGTCTGGCTACAGCTATCAATTGAGCAAAGGCGCGTCGCATCCGGAAAAAGAAAAATCACTATGTCAGAAATGGATTTAAAAAAAAGCACGGACCTCGACTTTCCCCGTTATGCCGTCCCGGCTGTAAGCGCAAAAGAGATAGATCTTCTGGGACTGTTTGAGGTCCTTCTGGCGGCGAAAAAACGTATCGTCGCCATTATCTTTACTTGCGCGCTGGTGGGGCTGGCCGTTTCATTTTTACTGCCGCAGAAATGGACCAGTAAAGCGGTGATCACCCCGGCAGAACAGCTGCAGTGGAACCCGCTGCGCCAGATGATGGTGGCGTTACAGGTGCTTGATGTGGACGTGAAGATTACCCGTTCGCAAGTCTTTGACCTGTTTATTAAAAAGTTCCAGTCACAGTCATTGCTCGAAGAGTATATGACAACCTCTCCTTACGTAACGTCGCAGCTGCAGGGCACCGAGGTGGATCCGCTTGAACTGCATCGGGCGATAGTGAACATTTCAGACCGAATGAAGGCGGTGAATAACGCTCAGGGAAAAGAGGCGGATAAAACACCTTACGTTTCATGGACATTGAGCTTCTCTGCGCCGACAGCAGACGATGCGCAAGCCGTCCTGGAAGGATACATCGATTATATTGCGGCTATTGTTGAAAAAGAGACGGTGCAGAATATCCGCAACCAGATTGCCCTGAAAACGAACGTCGTTGAGCAGCAGCTGGAACTGGATCGCGTCCGTCTGACCACTATTCACAATACCAACCTGCAGCGGCTGAATTATTCGCTTGAAGTGGCAAATGCCGCTGGCATAAAGAGGCCGGTTTACAGCAACGGGCAGGCCGTAAAAGATGACCCGGATTACTCCGTTGCCCTCGGAGCGGACGGTATCGCGCAGAAGCTGCAGATAGAAAAAAATCTCAAGGACGTGACCGAGCTGAATTCGGATTTCCAGAACCGGGAATACTATCTGGCGCAGCTGAAAAAGCTCTCCTTTGCCGATGTTAAGCTTGAGCCATTCAGGTACCAGCTTTCTCCCTCCATGCCGGTGAAAAAGGATGGCCCGGGCAAGGCCCTGATTGTCGTTCTGGCGGCGCTCCTGGGAGGACTGTTTGCCTGCGGTAGCGTTTTACTGCGCGAGGCGATGCTCACCCGTACTTCGCCGCCAGAGCCGGTGGCGAAATAAAAACTGCAGTTGAAAAAAGGCGCTGAACAGAGCGCCTTTTTTTATGCGCATCGGTTATGTTAAAAAAGAGACCAAAGATAAGGAGGGATGATGAAAACGATCGGCCTGTTAGGTGGAATGAGCTGGGAATCGACAATCCCTTATTACCGCCTGATTAACGAAGGGGTAAAGCAGCGTCTGGGTGGTCTGCACTCCGCAAGCCTGTTGCTGCACAGCGTTGATTTCCATGAGATCGAAGCCTGCCAGTCGAGCGGCGAGTGGGATAAAGCCGGGGAGATCCTGGCCCAGGCGGCGCTGGGGCTGGAGCGCGCCGGCGCAGAGGGTATCGTGCTCTGTACCAATACCATGCACAAAGTGGCGTCGCATATTGAGGACCGCTGCGCGCTGCCGTTTCTGCATATCGCGGACGCGACCGGGCGGGCGATTGCGGCATCCGGAATGCGCCGCGTAGCGCTTTTGGGTACACGCTACACCATGGAACAGGATTTTTATCGCGGACGTTTGCACAGTGAATTTGGGATCGAAAGCCTGATCCCTGATGAAGACGATCGGGCGCGCATCAATCAGATTATCTTTGACGAGCTCTGCCTCGGTACCTTCAGCGACTCTTCCCGGGCGTATTACGTCAGCGTCATCGATAAACTCGCGCAGCAGGGGGCCGAAGGGGTGATATTCGGCTGCACCGAGATCGGTTTGCTGGTGCCCGTCGAGCGAAGCCCCGTCCCGGTGTTCGATACCACCGCCATCCATGCCGCGGATGCCGTGGCGTTTATGCTTTCATAACGGGTTTTGCAGGTCAGGTAAGCGAAGCGCCACCTGACGCGCGTGCTCCTTTAAGTGTTCGGTGAACGCGTCCACCAGCGCGGAGGCCGGACGGTGCAGCGGGCGGATCAGGCTCACGGTGAACGGGACGGAGACGCTAAAGCGACGGATGACGATCCCGCTTCCGGCATAGTCCAGCGCCGTGAGCGGATTCACCACCGCGACGCCGACGCCTGCACGCACCATCGCGCAAATCGAAGCCGCGCTGTGCGTTTCCACCACCATTCGCCGTTTGACCTGATGCTCGGCAAACAGCGTATCCAGCAGCTGTCTGTAGCTGTCGGTCTGCGACAGGCTAATGTAGTTTTCCCCGTGGAAATCCTCCGGTGTGAGCACCGCCTTACCGGCAAGCCGATGTCCGGCGGGCAGAACGCACACTTCATCTAACGAGAGCAACTCCGTGCGCGCCGTTCCCGCTGGCGTGGAGAGGGTCTCGGTCAGGCCTAAATCATGGCGCTGAGCCGAAAGCCACTCTTCAAGCAGGGGGGATTCCTGAGGCACGATGGTGAGGTTGACCTCCGGGTATCGGGCCAGAAAGGGTTGAAGCAGCATCGGCAAAAAAGATTGCGAAAAGACGGGCAGGCAGACGATCGACAGCTCGCCCTGGCGAAACTCGCGCAGGCTTTCCGCAGCGCTCACTATTCTGTCCAGTCCGTACCAGGAGCGCTGAACTTCCTCGAACAGGCGTAACCCCTGCACCGTTGGGTGAAGCCTGCCCCGGGTGCGTTCGAACAGCTTCAGCCCCAGCACTTTCTCGAAGCGCGCCAGCTCGCGGCTCACCGTCGGCTGCGAGGTATGCAGCATCTGCGCGGCTTCGGTGAGATTGCCGGCGGTCATCACGGCGTGAAAAATCTCGATATGGCGTAAATTGACGGCGGGCATAGGGCACCTGAAAGCAGATTACTATCCATATCATTTTTGCATAGACTCGCGATAAAACGATATTTTTTATTCTCTTCGTGCTGTGGCGTAATCATGAAAACGCATTTATCCGGAGAAGACCATGCCACGCCCGCTGAACCAGACTGATACCGATTTGAACGCCGACAACCTGCTGCGCCTGCCCGCCGAGTTTGGCTGCCCGGTGTGGGTCTACGACGCGCAGATCGTTCGCGAGAAGATCGCCGCCCTGCATCAGTTTGACGTGGTGCGCTTTGCCCAGAAGGCCTGCTCCAATATCCATGTTCTGCGCCTGATGCGTGAGCAGGGCGTGAAGGTCGACTCCGTCTCACTGGGCGAAATCGAGCGTGCGCTGGCGGCCGGATTCGATCCGAAAGCCGACGGCGACGCGATCGTCTTTACCGCCGACGTGATCGACGATGCGACGCTTGCGCGCGTCCACGAGCTGCAGATCCCGGTGAACGCCGGTTCTGTGGATATGCTGGAGCAGCTGGGTCAGGTTTCTCCCGGCCATCGCGTCTGGCTGCGCGTGAATCCGGGCTTTGGTCATGGTCACAGCCAAAAAACCAATACCGGCGGCGAAAACAGCAAGCACGGGATCTGGTATGCCGATATGCCCGCCGCGTTGGAGGTATTACAGCGCTATAGCCTGAAGCTGGTGGGTATTCATATGCACATTGGATCTGGCGTCGATTACGGCCACCTGGAGCAGGTGTGCGGCGCGATGGTGCGCCAGGTTATCGACTTCGGTCAGGATCTGGAGGCGATCTCTGCCGGTGGCGGCCTCTCCATTCCCTATCGCGAAGGCGAAGAGGCGATCGATACCGATCACTATTACGGTCTGTGGAGCGCCGCGCGCGATCAAATTGCCGCGCATCTTGGTCACGCGGTGAAGCTGGAAATTGAGCCGGGTCGTTTCCTGGTGGCGGAAGCCGGTGTGCTGGTTTCGCAGGTGCGCAGCGTGAAAGATATGGGGTCTCGCCACTTCGTATTGATTGACGCAGGCTTTAACGACCTGATGCGTCCGTCCATGTACGGCAGCTATCACCACATTACCGCCCTGGCTGCCGACGGCCGCGACTTAACGCAGGCGCCGCGGGTTGAGACGGTCGTTGCGGGACCGCTGTGCGAATCGGGTGACGTGTTCACTCAGCAGGAAGGCGGCAAAGTGGAGACCCGCGCGCTGCCAGAGGTCAAACCGGGTGATTATCTTGTGCTGCATGATACCGGTGCCTACGGGGCGTCGATGTCATCTAACTACAACAGCCGCCCGCTGCTGCCGGAAGTGCTGTTTGATAACGGCAAGGCACGGCTGATCCGTCGTCGCCAGACCATTCAGGAACTGCTGGCTTTAGAACTCATCTGATGAAAGTACGGCCCCGTTGTGACCGAATCGCGTAAGACCAGCGTGCCGGTAAACGGCGGGATGGCATCGACCGGCTGGTTTTTTGCCAGCCGGATCGCCTGATCGATGGCCGTGACAATCATATTGTCGATGGGCAGATAAACCGACGAGAGCGCAGGCTCCAGCCATTTCGCGCTTGGGGCATCGTCAAAGCCGAACAGTGAAATATCCTGCGGAATTTTAAGCCCCGCCTGGTGTAACGCTTTGGACGCACCCAGCGCCATATCGTCGTTACAGGCAAACAGGGCGCTAAACGGCACGCCGTTGGCAATCAGCTCCTTGCATAGCTCGTATCCCTGCGTCATACCCGCATCACCGTACTTTATTCGACGCTCGTCCAGGCGGATGCCGTGCTTTTCCAGCGCCTTGCGATAGCCCATCAGCCTCGCTTTCCCGGTTGGGGTATGGATCGGAACGGTGATACAGGCGATCTCCCGATGTCCCTGGCCGATCAGGTAATCCACGGCCTTAAACGCGGCATCCTGCTGTTCGAAGAACACACAGCGATCCGGCGCCTGGCTCACTTCACGGTTAATGACCACCAGCGGCGTTTTCACGGTGTCCATCAGTTTGACGATCGCTTTCTCGCTCATGTAGCGCGTGTAAAGCACGATGGCATCGCACTGGCGATCGGCCAGCATCTGCACCGCCTGTTCTTCCTGCTCCGGCGCGTCGTGGCCATCGGTGACGATCAGCTGTTTCCCGTGGGTTTCGGTCTGCCGCGACGCCTGCTGGAGAAGGCGGCCAAAGTAAAAGCCGTCGAAGGTGGAGACGACCAGACCAATGCTGTTGCTGGTCTGGTTAGCCAGCGAGCGCGCGAGAAAGTTTGGGCGATAGCCCAGCTCTTCCATCGCCGCAAACACCTGCTGACGCGTGCTCTCTTTAACCTGACCCGTGCCGTTCAGCACGCGCGATACCGTGGCCTTCGACACGCCCGCACGCAGTGAGACATCCAGCATTGTTGCCATTCTACATTCCTGCTTCCACGTAATGGTCTGCAGTTTAACACAGACCTCACGGCGTATAAGCGATGCGGGAAGCGCAAAAACTCCGCCACGATCACGCTTTTTGGCAACGACCTGACAGCACGGAATTTTCGTCGTTAAGTGGCATGCCAAAATGGTCAAAAATACTCATCTGGAATACCTCTTGCTCCGTTGAGAGCTTAATCACAGAACGGAAAGCCCCATAAAGCTATTTTTGGTATGCCAATAGTATCCGGCTGTACACCTTATTCAATAAAAGCCCTTTTACTGAGGTATTACCCTATGGCATTACAGGAAAAACTGATCGACGCTCTGGGCAGTTTTGCCACCAAATTCAACAGCTATCGCTACATCATGGCGATCAAGTCTGCCTTTATTACCTTAATGCCGGTCATCATCGTTGGGGCATTCTCCGTGCTGATCTCCAACATGGTGTTGGATCCGAAAAACGGCCTGGCGAGCTTCCAGTCGCTGTCGTTTCTCGCCGCGCTAAAGCCGATCACCAGTGCGCTAAATTACGCCACGCTTAACTTCCTCAACATCGGCGCGGTGTTTTTGATTGGCGTGGAGCTGGGACGGATTAACGGGATCAAATCCTTGTTCCCCGGCCTGCTGGCGGTGATCTGCTTCATCTGCGTGACGCCGACCACGGTGGAAATGCTGGTGGACGGCGAAATGCACGTGGTGAAAGACGTGCTGCTGCGCCAGTTCTCCGACACCCGCAGCCTGTTCCTCGGCATGTTTATCGCCATTCTCTCCGTCGAGGTCTACTGCTGGCTGGAAAACCGTAAGGGGCTGAAGATTAAGATGCCGGATACCGTACCGCCTAACGTGGCGGCATCGTTCTCGGCCCTGATCCCGGCGATTATCACCACCACGGCGATTGCCACGTTTGGCTTCGTTTTCCACCAGCTTACCGGCATGTATCTCTACGACGCGGTCTACCAGGTGGTGCAGCAGCCGCTGGAGCGCGTGGTGCAAAGCCTGCCGGGCATTCTGCTGCTGATGTTTGTCGCCCAGCTATTCTGGGTGATTGGAATTCATGGCAACCAGATGATCAAGCCGATCCGCGAGCCGCTGCTGCTGGGGGCGATCACCGTTAACATGAGCGCCTTTGAGCAGGGCAAAGAGGTGCCGAACATCATCACTATGCCGTTCTGGGACGTGTATATGAGCATCGGGGGGTCAGGGCTGACCATCGGCCTGCTGATCGCGGTGATGATCGCCACCAAACGTAAAGAGATGAAGGAGATCGCCAAGCTCTCTATTGGCCCCGGCATTTTCAACATTAACGAGCCGGTGATCTTCGGTATGCCAATCATGCTCAACCCGATCCTTGCCATTCCGTTCATCATTACGCCGCTGGTTACTGGCTCTATCGGTTACTTTGCGACGGTAACCGGTTTTGCCGGCAAAGCCGTCGTGATGGTGCCGTGGACCACACCGCCGCTGATTAACGCCTGGCTTTCCACCGCAGGCTCAATGGGGGCAGTGATAACTCAGCTTATTTGCATTGTCACTGCCGTCATTATCTATCTGCCGTTTGTGAAGATTGCCTCACGCCGTGCGGATCAGGCCGCGCTGCAGCAAGCTACCGATAACGCCTGAGGTGATGATGAGCATAAAAAAGATAACCCTGCCGCAGGATTTTATTCTCGGCGCAGCGGCGTCAGCCTGGCAAACCGAAGGCTGGAGCGGCAAAAAACCGGGCCAGGATTCGTGGATCGATCTCTGGTACAAAAACGATCGTCACGTCTGGCACAACGGCTATGGGCCGGCGGTGGCGACCGATTTTATCAACCGCTTCCGCGAAGATGTAGCCCTGATGAAGCAGGCGGGGCTGACGCACTACCGGACCTCGATAAACTGGTCACGGTTTTTGACCGACTATGAAGACGTGACGATAGATGAGGAGTACGCCGCGTATTACGCCGCCCTGTTCGATGAAATGCACCGCCAGGGTATTGAACCGATGATCTGCCTGGAGCATTACGAGCTTCCAGGCGTGCTGCTTGAGAAATACGGCGGCTGGGCGTCGAAGCACGTGGTTGAACTGTTTGTCCGCTACGCGGAAAAGGTGTTTGAACGCTTTCACGGCAGCGTCACCCGCTGGTTTACCTTCAATGAGCCGATTGTGGTGCAGACCCGCGTTTATCTGGATGCGCTGCGCTGGCCGTACGAGCAGAACACCGGCACCTGGATGCAGTGGAATCACCACAAGGTGCTGGCGACGGCGAAGGTTGTGAAGCTGTTTCGGGAGAAAGGGTATGACGGTTCCGTAGGCTGTATTCTCAACCCGGAAGTAACCTATCCGCGGTCGCGTGCGCCGCACGACGTGCGGGCGGCGGAGATGTACGATCTCTTCTACAACCGTGTCTTTCTCGACCCGCTGGTGCACGGGCGCTATCCGCAGGCGCTCTTTACCCTGCTGGAGCAGCACCAGGTGCCGTGGACCTATACGGATGACGAACTGGCGCTGATTGCCGACAACACCGTCGACGAATTAGGGATCAACCTCTACTACCCGCACCGGGTGAAAGCGCCTTCCCGCGCCTGGCATCCGGAGACCCCGTTTCACCCGGCGTACTACTACGAGCCGTTTGAACTCCCGGGGCGACGGATGAACAGATCCCGCGGCTGGGAGATTTATCCGTGCATTATCTACGACATGGCGATGCGAATTAAAAAGGAGTACCGCAATATCGACTGGTTCGTGGCGGAAAGCGGAATGGGCGTTGAAAACGAAGCGCAGTTCCGCAGCCGTGACGGCGTTATCGAAGATACGTACCGGATCGATTTTATCAGCGAGCACCTCTACTACACGCTGCTGGCGCGCGAGGAGGGGGCGAACTGCCACGGCTATATGCTCTGGGCCTTTACCGACAACGTCTCGCCGATGAACGCCTTCAAAAATCGCTATGGTCTGATTGAGATTGATCTGGAGGATAACCGCGCCCGGCGCGCCAAAAAATCGGCATCCTGGTTCCGTCAGCTGCGCGATGAGCGCGTCCTGACGCTCAGCGTTGACGATGAATGGAAGTAAGCGTTCTGATAAAATAGCGTACAAACTGGCCGGGAGGACGCCCGGCCTGCGCATTAACTGAAAAAACAGGTGAAAACGTGGATAAGGCTGTCATCCTGCCGGAAAAAAAACAGTACCAGGAAATTGGCGAGGATTTACGGGCGCAAATTATCCAGGGGCATTATCCCGTTGGGTCGCGCCTGCCGCCGGAGCGCAACATTGCCGAGACCTATGGCGTAAGCCGCACTATCGTGCGCGAGGCGCTGCTGATGCTGGAGCTGCAGGGCACGGTGGATATCCGTCAGGGCTCGGGTGTTTACGTCATGCGCATCCCCGACGAACATGAAAATGAGGAAGAGCGTTTCCTTAACAGCGACGTGGGCCCGTTTGAGATTTTGCAGGCTCGCCAGCTGCTCGAAAGCAACATCGCAGCCTTTGCCGCCAAAATGGCGACGCGGGCGGATATCGATAATCTGCGCCGCATCATCGAGCAGGAGCAGCGCGCCATTGCCGCGGACGACAACAGCCAGGACAACAACAAGATGTTCCACCTGGTGCTGGCGGGCGCAACGCAAAATCAGATGCTGCTGGCAACAGTGGAAAGTATCTGGCACCACATGGACAGCAGCCCGCTGTGGCAGCAGTTTAACGTCCATATTGCCAGTCGTGCGTATCGCCTGAAGTGGCTCGGCGACCGGCAAACCATTCTTGCTGCCCTGCGCCGTCGCGACGTGATGGGGGCCTGGCAGGCCATGTTCCAGCATCTGGAAAATGTGAAAAAAAGTTTGCTGGAGCTGTCTGATGAAGATGCGCCGGATTTCGACGGTTATCTGTTTGAGTCAGTTCCTCTTTTTCAGGGGAAACTGATATGAAGATCCTCCCGCTGTACGCCGCGCCGCAGTTTGCGGAGCAGGTGATCGACTGGATCTGGCAGGCCTTCGGTGACGGCCTGCCGCGTGAATTTTTCCAGAGCGTTATCGATCACAGCCAGACGCCTGAAGCGCTGCCGATAACGTTTATTGCCGTTGAGGATGAACGGCTTCTGGGCACCGTCGGATTATGGCGCTGCGATCTCATCACGCGTCAGGATCTTTATCCCTGGCTGGCGGCGCTGTACGTGGATGAGGCGGCGCGAGGAAAAGGACTCGCGGGGAAGCTTCAGGAGCATGTTATTGCGTATGCCGCGCAGGCCGGGTACACCGAGCTGCATCTGTGGTCTGCCTGCCGCGACTTCTACGAACGTTACGGCTGGCAGTATATCGGTGATGGGCTGGAATACCCCAACACGCGGGTTCACCTCTACCGTTATTCGCTTTGCGCTTCCGCAAGAGAGGCAACGGAGTGACGGCGAACCAGCGTAGGGCTAAACAGATGCGTAATATCCGGCGGCTGGCGCTGTTCAGCCAGCGCTAACGCCAGCTCGGCGGCCTGCGTTGCCATGGTGATAATCGGGTAGCGCACGGTGGTCAGACGCGGGCGCACGTAGCGAGAGACCAGCACGTCATCGAAGCCAATCAGCGAAATTTCTGCCGGTACCTCAATCCCGTTGTCATTCAACACCCCCATTGCCCCTGCGGCCATCGAGTCGTTATAGCTGGCAACCGCCGTGAAATTCCGTCCGCGACCCAGCAGCTCGGTCATGGCCTGTTCACCGCCGCTTTCATCCGGTTCACCGTAGGCCACCAGGCGATCGTTACACGGCAGTCCGTTTTCGCGCAGAGCATCGTAGTAGCCCTGCAGGCGGTCTTCTGCATCAGAAATAGGGTGATTGGAACAGAGATAGCCAATCCGGGTGTGGCCCTGCTGAATCAGATGACGCGTCGCAAGCCACGCGCCGTAGCGGTCGTCGAGCGCCACGCAGCGTTTTTCAAATCCGGGAATTATGCGGTTGATGATGACCATCCCGGGGATCTGCTTCATCAGATGAATCAGTTCGGCATCCGGGATCATTTTGGCGTGAACCACCAGCGCCGCACAGCGGTGGCGGATCAGCTGCTCAATAGCCTGGCGTTCTTTTTGTTCATTATGATAGCCATTGCCGATCAGCAAAAAATTGCCTGTCTGATAAGAAACCTGTTCAACGGCTTTCACCATCGCGCCGAAAAAGGGATCGGAGACATCTCCCACCACCAGACCAATGGTTTCTGTGGACTGCTGGGCGAGCGCGCGGGCATTGGCATTAGGATGATAATTCAGGGATTCCATGGCGGTTTGTACCGCCTGGCGCGATGCGTCACTGGCTTTCGGTGAGTCGTTAATCACGCGGGAGACGGTTGCCACCGACACTCCTGCCAGACGGGCCACATCCTTTATTGTCGCCATTCATTACCTTCTTATTGGGGGTAAGCGTTTACACACCAATTAGTGTTGCGGAAAAGCGGCGCGCATTCAAGGGGAGCGGATTTCCGCTCTCCACAAACGTGACGCAGGACAACCCTGGCGGTGTAATCGTTACACGCGCAGTCATGTCTGAAGAATGTCAATCTGAACCTTTGGTTACACTTTGCCTCAGGCTGTTGCGATTGTCCGATGGCGGTGACGTCAAAGAGGTTGATACAGTCGAGATCCCAGAGGTATTGATAGGTGGAATCAACTCCGGTTGATTAACACGCTTTACACCAACCTGCGTTTTTACGCAGGTTTTTTTTTGCCTGACAGTTCAACCTGTAACAGCAACAGAGAATATTCACACCTGGTTGCACTTCGGCTCATTCCCTTGCGTTTTCCTGCTGGCGAAGCGCAGGGTGAACGGCCAGAATCAAGATCCCAGAGGTATTGATTGGTGAGAATTCTTAGTACGGTTTCGTACTCATCTCTTGCACCAACCTGCGCGGATGCGCAGGTTTTTTTTCGCCTCCACTTTTGCTGTCGCTCCCGTATCACTTCTCGTGTAATCTGCCACCATTTACTATCAACCCTCCACACTGGCTGGCAAAGGGAGTTGAGATGCTATTTGGGTTCTTCCGTACACTATTCCGTATTCTCTTTCGCATCCGCGTCACTGGCGATGCCCAGGCGCTTCGCGGCGAACGCGTTCTTATCACACCAAATCATGTTTCCTTTATAGATGGCATCCTGCTGGCGCTGTTTCTGCCCGTGCGCCCGGTGTTTGCGGTCTATACCTCTATTAGCCAGCAGTGGTACATGCGCTGGCTCACGCCGCTGATTGATTTTGTGCCGCTCGATCCGACAAAGCCGATGATGATTAAACATCTGGTGCGTCTGGTCGAGCAGGGACGTCCGGTGGTCATTTTCCCGGAAGGGCGTATTTCAGTGACCGGTTCGCTGATGAAAATCTACGACGGCGCGGGGTTTGTCGCGGCGAAGTCAAAAGCGACCGTGGTGCCGCTGCGCATTGAAGGCGCAGAGCTGAGCCATTTCAGCCGTCTGAAGGGGCGGGTGAAGCAGCGTCTGTTCCCAAAAATCACGCTGCACATTCTGCCGCCAACGTCGTTACCGATGCCGGACGCGCCGCGTGCCCGCGATCGCCGTAAAATCGCCGGAGAAATGCTGCACCAGATTATGATGGAAGCGCGCATGGCCGTGCGTCCGCGCGAAACGCTGTACGAATCTCTCCTTTCCGCGCAGTACCGCTATGGCGCGAAGAAAAACTGCATCGAAGACATCAACTTTACCCCGGATACGTATCGTAAACTGCTGACCAAGACCCTGTTTGTGGGCCGCATTCTTGAGAAGTACAGCAAAAAGGGCGAGAAAATTGGCCTGATGCTGCCTAACGCGGGCATCAGCGCGGCGGTGATTTTTGGTGCGGTTTCCCGGGGGCGCATCCCGGCCATGATGAACTACACGGCGGGCGTGAAAGGGCTGACCAGCGCCATCACCGCGGCCCAGATTAATACCGTCTTTACCTCTCGTCAGTTCCTGGACAAAGGCAAGCTCTGGCATCTTCCCGAGCAGCTCACCCAGGTGCGCTGGGTCTTCCTGGAGGATCTGAAAGCGGACGTCACCACCGGCGACAAGCTGTGGATTTTTGCTCACCTGCTGATGCCGCGTCTGGCCCAGGTCAAACAGCAGCCGGAAGATGACGCGATTATCCTCTTCACGTCGGGATCGGAGGGCAACCCAAAAGGCGTCGTCCACAGCCACAAGAGCATTCTGGCGAACGTTGAGCAGATTAAAAGCATCGCCGACTTTACCGCGGATGACCGTTTTATGTCTGCGCTGCCGCTGTTCCACTCCTTTGGCCTGACGGTGGGGCTGTTTACGCCGCTGCTGACCGGCGCAGAAGTGTTCCTCTATCCAAGCCCGCTGCATTACCGCATTGTGCCGGAGCTGGTGTATGACCGTAACTGCACCGTCCTGTTCGGCACCTCAACGTTCCTCGGCAACTACGCGCGTTTCGCCAATCCGTATGACTTCTATCGCGTGCGGTATGTGGTGGCCGGTGCGGAAAAACTGCAGGAGAGCACGCGTCAGATCTGGCAGGACAAGTTCGGCCTGCGCATTCTCGAAGGCTATGGCGTGACCGAGTGTGCTCCCGTGGTCTCGATTAACGTACCGATGGCGGCGAAGCCGGGTACGGTGGGCCGAATTCTGCCGGGAATGGATGCGCGTCTGCTGGCCGTGCCGGGCATTGAGGACGGTGGCCGTCTGCAGCTGAAAGGGCCAAACGTGATGAACGGTTATCTGCGCGTGGAAAACCCAGGCGTGCTGGAGGTCCCGACGGCGGAAAACGTCAACGGCGAGATTGAAACCGGCTGGTACGACACCGGTGATATTGTCCGTTTTGATGAACAAGGCTTTGTTCAGATTCAGGGACGTGCGAAACGCTTCGCCAAAATCGCCGGTGAAATGGTCTCTCTGGAAATGGTTGAGCAGCTGGCGACGGCCGTGTCCGCAGATAAGATGCATGCGACGGTGGTGAAGAGCGATGCCAGCAAAGGCGAGGCGCTGGTGCTGTTTACGACCGACGGCGAGCTTAAGCGCGACAGGTTACTGAGCTATGCGCGTGAACACGGTATCCCTGAACTGGCAGTGCCGCGCGATATTCGCTTCCTGAAGCAGCTCCCGGTGCTGGGGAGCGGGAAGCCCGATTTCGTGACCCTGAAAGGCATGGTTGAAGAGGCGGAACAGCAAAATGCGTGAGTCAGTACACACTAACACATCGCTCAGATCGAAAGGCATGATGGCCGTTATCGCCGCACAGTTTCTCTCTGCGTTTGGTGATAACGCGCTGCTGTTTGCCACTCTGGCGCTGCTGAAAGCCGAATTTTACCCCGACTGGAGCCAGCCGATCCTGCAGATGGTGTTTGTGGGCGCTTACATTATCTTTGCACCGTTCGTCGGGCAGGTGGCAGACAGCTTCCCTAAAGGCCGGGTGATGATGTTTGCCAACGGTCTCAAGCTGCTGGGTGCCGCCAGCATTTGTTTTGGCTTTAATCCGTTTATTGGCTACACGCTGGTGGGCATTGGTGCCGCCGCTTACTCCCCGGCGAAGTATGGCATTCTCGGCGAGCTGACTACGGGCGATAAGCTGGTGAAAGCCAACGGCCTGATGGAGTCGTCAACCATTGCCGCTATCCTGCTCGGCTCTGTGGCGGGAGGCGTGCTGGCGGACTGGCATGTGCTGGCGGCACTGGGCGTATGCGCGGCGGTGTATGGCGGCGCGGTCGTGGCGAACCTTTTTATTCCCAAACTGCCTGTGGCTCGCCCGGGGCAATCCTGGCGCTTTAAACCGATGACCGGCAGTTTCTTTACCGCCTGTCGCGTGCTGTGGCGTAACGGAGAAACGCGTTTCTCACTGATGGGAACCAGTATGTTCTGGGGCGCGGGCGTCACGCTGCGCTTCCTGCTGGTGCTGTGGGTGCCCGTGGCGCTGGGGATTACTGACAACGCGACGCCGACCTATCTGAATGCGATGGTGGCTATCGGCATTGTGATGGGGGCAGGCGCGGCGGCGAAGCTGGTGACGCTCGAGACGGTAGCACGCTGCATGCCCGCAGGGATCCTGATTGGCGTTGTGGTGCTGATTTTCTCGCTGCAACATGCGTTATTGCCTGCGTATGTCCTCCTCATCCTGATTGGTATTCTGGGCGGTTTCTTCGTGGTGCCGCTGAACGCGTTGCTGCAGGAGCGTGGCAAGCAGACCGTCGGGGCGGGGAATGCTGTCGCCGTACAAAACCTGGGCGAAAACCTGGCGATGCTGCTAATGCTGGGGCTCTACTCGCTGGCGGTGAAAGTTGGCGTGCCGGTGGTGGGGATTGGCGTCGGGTTTGGTGGGCTGTTCGCGCTGGCGATTGCGGGATTGTGGATCTGGCAGCGTCGGCGTTGATATATATAGCCGGGTGGCGGCTTCGCCTTACCCGGCCTACGTTTGCGCACCTGTAGGCCCGGTAAGCGCAGCGCCACCGGGCAAAAGCATCAGGTTACGGCGCAGGGTACGTATAAACCTGATGCACCGCTTCAATCTCCGCTAACACCTCTTCACTCAGGTTCAGGTGGAAACTCTCAATATTGGTTTTCAACTGTTCCATCGTGGTCGCGCCCAGCAGGGTGCTGGCAACAAACGGCTGACGACGCACGAAGGCCAGCGCCATCTGCGCAGGGTCAAGGCCGTGACGCTTTGCGATGTCCACATAGGCTGCAACGGCTTTTTGCGTCTGCTCGCCGCTGTAGCGGGTAAAGCGGCTAAAGAGAGTATTTCGCGCCCCGGCCGGCTTCGCGCCGTTCAGGTATTTCCCCGTCAGAGTGCCGAAGCCGAGACAGGAATAGGCGAGCAGTTCCACTTCTTCATATTGCGTCACTTCGGCCAGACCCACCTCATAGCTACGGTTAAGCAGGCTGTACGGGTTCTGGATGGTGACGATACGCGGCAGATCGTGTTTATCGGCAAGGTGCAGATAGCGCATTACGCCAAAGGCCGTTTCGTTAGAGACGCCAATGTAGCGGATTTTTCCCGCGCGCTGGCACTCGGTCAGCGCTTCCAGCGTTTCCAGCAGCGTTACGGCGGGGGCGCTCTCATTCCAGCTGTACCCGAGCTTACCAAAGCAGTTGGTTGGCCGCTGCGGCCAGTGCACCTGATACAGGTCGAGGTAGTCGGTTTGCAGGCGCTTCAGGCTGGCGTCCAGTGCGGCGCGGATATTCTTGCGATCGAGGATCTGATTCGGGCGGATCCCGGTATCGTTGTTGCGCGCGGGGCCACTGACTTTTGAGGCAATCACCAGCTTTTCGCGGTTGCCGTGTTTTGCCAGCCAGTTACCGACGTAGGTTTCGGTGAGTCCCTGCGTTTCCGGACGGGGAGGAACAGGGTACATCTCCGCGACATCAATCAGGTTAATCCCCTGGCTGACGGCGTAATCGAGTTGTGCATGGGCATCGGCTTCGCTGTTTTGTTCACCAAATGTCATCGTGCCCAACCCCAGTTGGCTAATTTCCAGAGCGCTGTGGGGGATACGGTGATAATGCATAGCCGGCTTCCTCAGTAGACTTATAGACCGCGTCAGGGCGTGCCCGACAAAGGAATATAAACATGGCAGAGGGGAAGCAAAAGGGGAAGAAAAAAATCAAAAAGGCCAGCAAGCGACTGACCTCTCTCTGTTTATCGCTCGATAATTTGCGACACTTCGTCGCGATTGATCTGCATTTTATTGCCTTCCTGGTCGCGGTAGCTGACCAGACCGGTATCATCGTCGACTTCGGGTTTGCCGTCGGTCAGGATCATTCGACCGTCTTTTGTCGCCATAACGTAATCGCTGCTACAGCCCGATACGGCAAACGCTAAACCGACTGCTGAAACTAACACTGCCCATTTTTTCATCGTTATCGTCCTCATCTGGCGCGTATCAAATCATAATCTAGTATTAACCCGATATGGCGACTTGAGGAAGCGGTAAAATCTTAAAAAGCAGTCGATTATGTTTGAGAGCTCGCAAAATAAGTAAAAAACTATGTTTTTAAGAGGAAATGACGTGCCAGGAGTGCGCCGGTAAAATTCTTTTTGAGATAAAAACCGCGCGGCAACGTCAGTATCGGCTCGCCCTGCGCGCCGATTGCCTCGGTAAGCGCTTTACTGTTGGCCGCTTTCGGGCGCAGTTGTAATACTTCTCCGTGTCGGGCGGTGATGCGCTCTACCTGCCCAAGCACAATCATGTCCATCAGCTCCTCCCAGTCCAGCCGCAGCTGATGCTCTTCTTCGTCGTTCGGGCTCCAGAGCAGCGGTGCGCCAACGCGACGCTCAGCCAGGGGGATCTGACGCTCACCTTCAACAGGTACCCACAGCACGCGCTTCAGCTTGTGGCGAACGTGGCTGGTTTCCCACGTCACGCCGGTGTTGCCGGTTAATGGCGCAACGCAGACGAAGGTGGTCTCAAGGGGCTTGCCCTGGCGGTCTACAGGGATGGTTTTTAACTCCACGCCAAGCGCTGCAAAATCCTGCTCGGGTTTGCTCCCTGCGCTGGCGCCCAGCCACAGTTCAAGCAGCATGCCGATCCAGCCTTTATCCCTCTTCAGATCCTTCGGGATCTGAAGCCCTGCCATTGCCGCCAGTTCGCCAAGCGAAAAGCCTGCCAGACGCTGTGCCTGCTGTAGCAACTGGCCTTCGCTGGACGGCGGTGAGAGCAAGGGTGTAAGCGGATGCATGAAGGTAACCTTTTGATTAAAAAATAAACGAAGAAATTGTCCCCTGTGGATAGAGTTTAACTATTTCTGTACCAATATTCCATGTCTATGATTTATAGGTTTTTTTATTGGTTTGAAATCGTTTCACCTGAATCAGAAAACCGGTTGTTCAAATCTGGTCACTGACAATGAACAGGATCTTACACCATGTTATCCACAGAAAAATGGGATAACTGGGCATAACCCTAACTACTGTTTCAATTTACAGCCTTGACGTGCGATGAAAATCGAATTTTCAAACAAATTGTGACTAACTTATTGGCACAATCTGTGGATAAAACCGACGCTGTTCGATCTTTCATCAGCACGACGAACCCTGATGTGACGATCGTCACGCTATTCTGTTTTGTGTTCATGGATATACATTTAACTATATGAAAATAAGTGCATTATTGAATTCAGGTAAAAGAGGGGACTCGGCGGTGTTTCAGGTTGTTCATCGGTAATCAGACACTTCTTCACAACTATATCCACAGAAAAGGTGAATAAAATTCCCTTCGCTGACGCTCATCTGTTTATAACTCAGCACTTATTTGTGAGTTATTCAAATGTTATTAGGTTGCAGCCCTGTAAGAGAGTGGTTTACCGCCTCCCTGTAGTGTGAAACAATCATTCATATATAAGGTTTAGTTTGGGGTAGTCCGGTGATTGATGACGATGGCTACCGCCCGAACGTAGGAATAGTAATTTGTAATCGTCAGGGCCAGGTAATGTGGGCCCGGCGATATGGTCAGCACTCCTGGCAGTTCCCGCAAGGCGGGATCAATCCGGGAGAGTCCCCAGAACAAGCGATGTACCGGGAGCTTTTTGAAGAGGTCGGTTTAAGCCGAAAAGATGTTCGCATCCTGGCTTCGACCCGCAACTGGTTGCGTTACAAGTTACCGAAACGTTTGGTGCGTTGGGACACAAAGCCGGTTTGTATCGGCCAGAAACAGAAGTGGTTTCTGTTGCAGTTGGTGGGCAACGATTCAGACATCAATATGCAAACCAGCAGTACGCCGGAGTTCGATGGCTGGCGCTGGGTGAGCTATTGGTATCCTGTTCGTCAGGTCGTGTCATTTAAACGCGATGTTTACCGTAGGGTGATGAAAGAGTTTGCAAGTGTGGTAATGCAGCTTCAGGAGATCCCGCCTAAGCCGCAGAGCGCACCTGCATGGCGACGTAAAAGAGGTTAAGCTACGCAAATCATGCTCACCCGCTTGCGAGAAATAGTCGAGAAGGTGGCCAGTGCTCCGCGTCTGAATGAGGCGCTGAATATTCTGGTCACTGACATCTGTCTTGCGATGGAGACCGAGGTCTGTTCGGTGTATCTGGCCGACCACGATCGGCGCTGCTATTACCTGATGGCGACCCGTGGTTTGAAAAAACCACGTGGACGCACCGTAACGCTCGCCTTTGATGAAGGTATCGTCGGTCTGGTTGGTCGGCTGGCGGAACCCATCAACCTTGCTGACGCGCAAAAACACCCCAGCTTTAAATACATCCCTTCCGTAAAAGAAGAGCGCTTCCGCGCTTTCCTTGGCGTGCCGATTATCCAGCGCCGCCAGCTGCTCGGCGTGCTGGTCGTCCAGCAGCGCGAGCTACGTCAGTACGATGAAAGCGAAGAGTCTTTCCTCGTCACGCTGGCCACGCAGATGGCGGCGATCCTCTCCCAGTCTCAGCTTGCCGCGCTTTTTGGTCAGTATCGCCATACGCGCATTCGCGCTCTTCCTGCATCGCCAGGCGTGGCGATAGCGGAAGGCTGGATGGACGCCACCCTGCCGCTAATGGAGCAGGTTTACGAAGCCTCAACGCTTGATGAAGCGCTTGAGCGCGAGCGTCTTACCGCCGCGCTGGAAGAGGCGGCGAATGAATTTCGTCGTTACAGCAAGCGCTTTGCCGCAGGCGCACAAAAAGAGACGGCGGCCATCTTCGACCTCTATTCGCACCTGCTCTCCGATGCGCGTCTGCGTCGTGAGCTTTTTGCGGAAGTGGACAAAGGCTCGGTCGCGGAATGGGCGGTTAAGAAGGTCATCGAAAAATTTGCCGATCAATTTGCGGCACTGACCGACGGTTACCTGAAAGAGCGGGCTGGCGATCTCCGCGCCCTGGGACAGCGCCTGCTGTTCCATCTCGATGACACCATTCAGGGGCCGAATGCCTGGCCAAAACGGTTTGTTCTGGTCGCCGATGAACTCTCGGCAACGACGCTGGCTGAGTTGCCTCAGGACCGGCTGGCCGGTGTGGTGGTGCGCGATGGTGCCGCCAACTCACACGCCGCCATTATGGTGCGCGCGCTGGGTATTCCAACCGTTATGGGCGCGGATATCCAGCCGTCGGTACTGCACCGCCGTACGCTGGTGGTTGACGGCTATCGCGGTGAGCTGCTGGTCGATCCTGAGCCGGTTCTGCTCCAGGAATACCAGCGTCTTATCAGCGAAGAGAATGAATTAAGCAAGCTGGCGGAAGATGACGTTAACCTCCCCGCACAGCTGAAGAGCGGTGAGCGGATCAAAGTCATGCTCAACGCCGGTTTAAGTCCCGAGCACGAAGAAAAGCTTGGCAGCCGCATCGACGGTATTGGCCTGTACCGTACTGAAATCCCGTTTATGCTGCAGAGTGGTTTCCCCTCCGAAGAGGAGCAGGTGGCGCAGTATCAGGGCATGCTGCAGATGTTTAACGACAAACCTGTCACCCTGCGAACGCTGGACGTCGGGGCGGATAAACAGCTGCCCTATATGCCGATCAGCGAAGAAAACCCGTGCCTGGGCTGGCGTGGGATCCGCATTACGCTCGACCAGCCGGAGATCTTCCTGATCCAGGTGCGTGCGATGCTGCGTGCCAACGCGGCGACGGGCAATCTCAGCATCTTACTGCCGATGGTCACCAGCATTGATGAGATCGACGAGTCCCGGCGACTGATCGAACGTGCCGGCCGTGAAGTGGAAGAGATGATCGGCTACGCGATCCCGAAACCACGTATCGGGGTGATGCTTGAAGTGCCGTCAATGGTCTTTATGCTGCCTCAGCTGGCAAACCGTGTTGATTTTATCTCTGTCGGCACGAACGACCTGACGCAATATATCCTGGCCGTCGACCGTAACAATACCCGTGTCGCCAGTATCTACGACAGCCTGCATCCGGCGATCATTCGCGCCTTAGCGATGATTGCCCGAGAAGCGGAGCAGTACGGCATTGATTTACGCCTGTGCGGCGAAATGGCGGGGGATTCAATGTGCGTTGCGATCCTGATTGGTCTGGGATTCCGCCATCTGTCGATGAACGGTCGCGCCGTCGCCCGCGTGAAGTACCTGCTGCGGCATATCGACATCAATGATGCCCGCGAGCTGGCTGAACGCAGCCTTGACGCGCAGCTGGCAGCTGAGGTTCGTCATCAGGTCGCGGCGTTTATGGAACGACGCGGTATGGGTGGACTGATCCGCGGTGGCCGCTAATCGTCTTTCGCCCTCTCCCTGTGGGTGAGGGCGCCAGCGCGCATAAAACCCTATACACATCTTTTACATCTCTGGCGCATCCTCCGCGCCCGCCTTATGCTATGATTCGCAACTTTGGAGCCTCTGCTTACAGCAGAATCGCATTTCTACCGCTGTCCACTTTCAGCGGAATAACAACATTTTGTGGTGACAGATGAACAGTGGTTATCTGCATTTTCCGGAATTTGATCCGGTCATTTTCTCAGTAGGACCTGTTTCGCTTCACTGGTACGGTCTGATGTACCTGGTGGGCTTCATTTTTGCCATGTGGCTCGCTGGTCGTCGCGCCAGCCGTCCGGGCAGCGGCTGGACTAAAAACGAAGTTGAAAACCTGCTTTATGCGGGCTTCCTCGGCGTGTTCCTCGGTGGCCGTATTGGGTATGTGCTGTTCTATAACTTCCCGGTATTCCTGAATGATCCTCTCTATCTGTTCCGCGTCTGGGACGGCGGCATGTCCTTCCACGGCGGCCTGATTGGGGTGATCCTGGTGATGGTGATTTTTGCCAAACGCACCAAACGCAACTTCTTCCAGGTTTCAGATTTTATCGCACCGCTGATCCCGTTTGGTCTCGGCGCTGGCCGTCTGGGCAACTTTATCAACGGTGAGCTGTGGGGCCGCGTCGACCCGAGCGTGCCGTATACGATGCTCTTCCCGGGCTCTCGCGCAGAAGATATCGCGCTGCTGCCATCACATCCGGAGTGGCAGTCCATTTTCGATACCTACGGCGTGCTGCCGCGCCATATGTCTCAGCTGTACGAGCTGGCGCTGGAAGGCGTGGTGCTGTTTATCATCCTCAACCTGTTTATCCGCAAACCGCGTCCGATGGGTGCTGTCTCCGGCCTGTTCCTGATCGGCTACGGCGCATTCCGTATTATCGTCGAGTTCTTCCGTCAGCCAGATGCACAGTTTACCGGCGAGTGGGTACAGTACATCAGCATGGGGCAGATCCTCTCCATTCCGATGATTGTCGCGGGTGCCATTATGATGATTTGGGCGTATCGTCGCCGTCCACAGCAACAAATTTCCTGAGGAACCATGAAACAGTATCTTGAATTGATGAAAAAAGTGCTCGATGAGGGCACGCCGAAAAACGACCGCACCGGTACCGGTACGCTCTCCATTTTTGGCCACCAGATGCGCTTCAATCTGCAAGAAGGCTTCCCGCTGGTGACGACAAAGCGCTGCCACCTGCGCTCAATCATTCATGAACTGCTCTGGTTCCTGCAAGGCGATACCAACGTTGCGTATCTGCACGAAAATAACGTCTCAATCTGGGACGAGTGGGCAGATGAAAACGGCAACCTGGGCCCGGTTTACGGCAAGCAGTGGCGCGCATGGCCAACGCCTGATGGCCGCCATATTGACCAGATCACGACCGTGATGAACCAGCTGAAAAACGATCCGGACTCGCGCCGAATCATCGTTTCCGCCTGGAACGTCGGGGAGCTGGATAAAATGGCGCTGGCACCGTGCCACGCGTTCTTCCAGTTCTATGTGGCGGATGGAAAGCTTTCCTGTCAGCTCTACCAGCGCTCTTGTGACGTGTTCCTCGGCCTGCCGTTTAACATTGCCAGCTATGCGCTGTTAGTCCACATGATGGCGCAGCAGTGCGACCTCGAAGTGGGTGATTTTGTCTGGACCGGTGGGGATACCCATCTTTACAGCAACCATATGGAACAGACGCATCTCCAGCTGACCCGCGAACCGCGAGCGCTGCCGAAGCTGATTATCAAACGCAAACCGGCATCAATCTTCGACTACCGCTTTGATGATTTCGAGATTGAGGGTTACGACCCGCACCCTGGCATCAAAGCGCCTGTCGCTATCTGATGCGATAAAGCGTGACACAACCGGTGCTGTTTAGCGCCGGTTTTTTTTTGCCTTTATCTCGTTTCCCGAAGCGCTATCCACAAAGCGTGCAACGCGCTGCAACTCTCCCAATTCTCCTGATAACGCCTCGTAAAACGAGGATCCGTCGCTCGTCATCTTCACGGCGCTTCGCCACACTTCCGGTATGAAAAAAGAGAACGGTTTTACGCTTATCGAAACGCTGGTCGCGGTTTCTCTTGTCGTTATCCTCAGCGCCTCAGGACTGTACGGCTGGGACAGCTGGCAACGGCAGCAGCGGCTGTGGCAAACCGCCAGCCAGGTGCGAGATTACCTGCTGTTTTTGCGCAACCATGCCAACCGCCACAACCGCGACCATCTAATTACCCGTCAGCGAGTGGGAGACCAGGACTGTCTGGCGAGCTCAGCCGTGCAGGGCTGTGATAAGGGCAGTCCCTTTGTGCTGATTCCGCTCTGGCCTGAGGTCGAGGTCAGTGAGGTCACGCCGTCGCTGGCGTTCTATGGATTAAGGGATACGGCATGGGCGGGGCGGATACGCGTTCAAAGCCGTGCCGGAGCATGGCTGATTGTTGTCTCAAATGGAGGACGCATCAGGATGTGTAAGGTCTCGGAGGGCGGTTCATGTTGATGAGGCAGCGCGGTTTCTCACTGACTGAAGTTTTGATTGCCACGGCGATAAGCAGCCTTTTGCTGATAAGCGCATCGCGTTTTTTACCCGGATTGCAGCGGGTAGTTTTACTGCAATCCGACCAGAGAGAGCTGGAGGAAGAGGTCTGGCAACACCTGTTTGCCCTGGGCAAGCAGCTTCAGCGTGCGGGGTACTGTGCGGGAAACTGTCAGGGACAGGCGCTGGTGACCGCGAGGACTGGAGGCTGCGTCATCGTGCGGTGGGATGCCAACAGTAACGGCAACTGGGATAACACGGCATCAGAAAATGACAGCACCGGTTTTCGTCTGGAATCTGGCGCGCTGGAAACCCAGCGTGGAGCGACGTCGTGTGAAGGAAAAGGATGGGAAAAGCTCACCGACCCGGACAGGCTTACGATCGCGCATTTTGTGGTGAGGAAAGTGGAGCATGCCGGTTTTGCGCCAGAGGTGACTATCGAACTGGCCGCGATGCGTAAAGGCGGACAAGGGGAGCCCTGGCAGGCTTCTTATACGGTTACGGGGTATAACCTGTGAATCGTCAACGCGGAATGTCTTCCCTGGCACTGGTTCTGCTTTTGCTGGTGCTCGGTACCCTGATCCTCACGGGGTTCAATCAGCAGCTCACAACGTTTAGCGCGCTCGTTGGCGGCGAGAGGCGCTCGCTTCAGCAGCAGGCGACGGTACAGTCCGCGCTTGAGTGGGGGCGGGTTCAGAGCTGGTCGTTAGAGCCACAGGTTCAGTGCAAAAAGACATCGGCGTGGCGAGTGTGTTTGCGCCAGCTGAGTGAGGCGCGCGTGCTGCTGATTGCCGGAGACAGCGGCATGCTGCTCTGGCGAGCAGGAGAGATTGTCGACGGGAAAATTCGCTTTTCACCTCACGGCTGGAGTGATTTTTGTCCCCTTAAGGAGAACGCGCTATGTCAGCTGCCGTGAGCAGAGAAAAAGGGTTTAGCATGGTGGAGGTCCTGCTGGCGATGATGCTGCTGGTGATGGTCGTGACGGCTCTGTCGGGTTATCACCGGGCGCTGGCGGCACGGTTTAGCGTGTTTAACCAGTATCGCCAGCTCTGGCACCATGCCTGGAATCAGTCTCAGCTCTCAACAAATGTTCTCCCCGCAGGCTGGCAGGCCAGTCGGGGGCAGACAACGCACGCAGGATGTGTCAGCATCACGGTTACACTTATTTCTCCTCTGGGGCGGCGCGGTGAGATAACGCGTCTGCATTGCCCGGTTAGTCAGTAGTCGGGAGCGTCTATGTTAAGGGTCTACCACTCAAATCGTCTGGACGTGCTGGAAGCACTGATGGAGTTTATCGTTGAGCGCGAGCGGCTTGACGATCCTTTTGAGCCCGAAATGGTGCTGGTGCAGAGCACCGGTATGGCACAGTGGCTGCAAATGTCGCTTTCCCGTAAATTTGGCATAGCCGCGAATATTGATTTCCCGCTGCCCGCGAGCTTTATCTGGGACATGTTCGTTCGCGTGTTGCCGGACATCCCGGAGCAGAGCGCTTTCAACAAGCAGAGCATGAGCTGGAAGCTGATGGCGCTGCTGCCGGACATGCTGCAGCGCGATGAATTCGCCATGCTGCGCCACTACCTCAATGACGATACCGATAAGCGCAAGCTGTTCCAGCTGGCGTCGCGCACCGCCGATCTCTACGACCAATACCTTGTTTACCGTTCTGACTGGTTAATTCGTTGGGAAGCGGGTGAGTTGATTGAAGGGCTACCGGAGGCGCAAATATGGCAGGCACCGCTGTGGAAAGCGCTGGTAGCGTATACGGAGAAACTTGGCCAGCCAAAGTGGCACCGTGCCAATCTTTACGATCGGTTCATCTCGATACTTGAAAATGCGTCGGAGCGCCCGGCCCGACTGCCGTCACGCGTCTTTATCTGCGGGATATCCGCATTACCCCCTGTCTACCTGAAGGCGTTACATGCGCTGGGTAAGCATATTGATATCCATATTTTGTTTACCAACCCTTGCCGACAATACTGGGGGGATATCCTCGACGAACGTTGGCTTGCGCGGCTGGTAACTCGCCAAAGAAAGCGCCTTTTTGAAGAACGTTCCATCCCGCTGTTTAAAGACGGCTCGACTGCCGGGCAGCTTTTTGATGAAGACGGTATCCAGAACCTGCCCAATCCGCTGCTTGCCTCGTGGGGGAAGCTGGGGCGTGACTACATTCACATGCTCTCAGACATCACTTCATCAGGTGAAGGCGACGTGGATGCCTTTGTCGAGATTACCCCCGATAGCCTGCTTCACCATATTCAGCTGGATATCCTGGATCTGGAAAACCGTGCCGTGATGGGCGTAACGGCGAACGAGTTCGAACGTAGCGACAGCAAGCGGAAGCTGGACGCTGACGATCGCAGCATTACGATCCATGTTTGCCATAGCCCACAGCGTGAGGTCGAAGTGCTTCACGACCAGCTGCTGGCGATGCTGCAGGACGATCCCGAACTGACGCCACGCGATATTGTGGTGATGGTGGCGGATATCGATAGCTACAGTCCCTTTATTCAGGCCGTCTTTGGCAGTGCGACGGGCGAGCGATACCTGCCTTACGCTATCTCGGACCGTCGTGCCCGCCAGTCGCATCCGGCACTGCAGGCATTTATCACTCTGCTTTCACTGCCGGATAGCCGCTTTATCTCCGAAGATGTCCTGGCGTTACTGGATGTTCCCGTGCTGGCTGCACGCTTCAACATCAATGAAGAGGGTCTGCGCTACCTTCGCCAGTGGGTGAATGAGTCCGGCGTTCGCTGGGGGATCGATGACGATAATGTTCAGGAATTCGAACTCCCCCCAACCGGGCAGCACACGTGGCGATTTGGCCTGACGCGTATGCTGCTGGGCTACGCCATGGAGAGCAGCCAGGGCGAGTGGAACGAGGTGCTGCCTTACGATGAGTCCAGCGGGTTAATTGCTGAGCTGGTGGGGCATTTAGCGTCACTCCTGATGCAGCTTAACCGCTGGCGACACGAGCTGCTGCAGCCGCGTCCGCTTGACGCGTGGCTTCCGGTTTGCAGGGCGTTGCTTAATGATTTCTTCCTGCCAGACAGTGACACCGAAGCGGCAATGGCACTGATTGAAACGCAGTGGCAGGCGATCATCGATGAAGGCGTGAATTCCCACTATCAGGAGGCCATCCCGCTGTCGCTGTTGAGGGATGAGCTGACGCAGCGGCTCGATCAGGAGCGAATCAGCCAGCGTTTCCTGGCTGGCCCCATCAATATCTGCACCCTGATGCCAATGCGTTCTATCCCGTTTAAAGTGGTCTGCCTGCTTGGCATGAACGACGGCGTTTATCCGCGCGCGCTGGCGCCGTTGGGGTTCGATTTGATGAGCGCAAATCCAAAACGGGGCGATCGTAGCCGCCGTGATGATGACCGCTACCTCTTCCTTGAGGCGCTCATTTCTGCCCAGAATAAGCTCTATATCAGCTATATCGGCCGTTCTATTCAGGACAACAGCGAGCGTTTTCCCTCCGTTCTGGTGCAGGAGCTGGTGGACTATATCGGCCAGAGCCACTATCTGCCGGGGGATGAAGAGCGCAACTGCGATGAAACCGAGCAGAGGGTGAAAGCCCATATCACCTGTTTCCACAGCCGCATGCCGTTTGACCCGGTGAACTACACGGCCAGCGAGCGCCAGAGCTATGCACAGGAGTGGCTACCGGCCGCGAAAAAGGAGGGGAATGCGCACACGGATTTCATTCAGACGCTTGACCCGCTGCCCATTAAAACCCTGACCTTCGAACAGCTTCAGCGGTTTTGGGCGCATCCGGTGCGTGCCTTCTTCCAGCAACGATTGCAGGTCAACTTCCGTTCTGAAGAGAGCGAAATTCCGGATGCAGAGCCTTTTACGCTGGAAGGGCTGGAGCGCTATCAGCTAAACCTCCAGCTGCTGAATGCGCTGGTTGAAGAGGAAGATGCTAACAAACTTTACCGCCGCTACCGTGCTGCAGGGCAGTTGCCCTATGGCGCGTTCGGGGAAATTGTCTGGGAGGCGCAGTGTCAGGAGATGACCGCCCTGGCAGAGCGGGTGAGAGCGTGTCGGCAGCCGGGCAAAAGTATTGAAATCGATCTCAACTGCAGTGGCGTAGAGCTCACGGGCTGGTTAACTCAGGTTCAGCCGGACGGGCTGCTGCGCTGGCGGCCCTCTATGCTGAGCGTTTCACAGGGGGTGCAACTCTGGCTGGAACATCTTGTCTACAGTGCGGGTGGTCATAAAGGTGAAAGCCGGATTTTCGTGCGCAAAGAGGGCGAATGGCGCTTCCCGCCGATGGAGTCTGAACAGGCGTTACGCTATCTGTCTTTGTACATTGAGGGCTACCGTCAGGGAATGAACAAACCGCTCCTGTTACTGCCGGAAAGTGGCGGAGCGTGGATAAAAGCCTGTTATGACGCGCAGAATGATGCGATGTTAACGGATGAGGCTTCGCTGCAGAAAGCACGCAGTAAATTCATGCAGGCCTACGAAGGTAACATGATGGTGCGTGGCGAAGGTGAAGATGTGTGGTATCAGCGCTTATGGCGAACCCTTGAGCCAGAGTACTTCGAGGCAATCACGGAAGAGGCGCAGCGCTACCTGCTGCCGTTGTTTAAATTTAATCAGTCCTGAGTGCTGTATAAAAATTGCGCAGCATGGGGTGTTCATTTATGATGCACTTCTTATCACGGACTGATGTACCCAATAAAGAGATGTTGGCGTGTCCAGCACGCAATGTGTTAATGATGTAGCCGTGATAAAGAGGTCGTAATGCCAGGCAGCACCTTGTTTAAAGCGTTTGTTTTGTTTGTCGCCCTCTGGGCACCTGTCACTCAGGCAGACTCCGGTTGGCAACCCGTTCAGGAAACTATTCGTAAAAGCGAAAAAGATACCCGTCAATATCAGGCTATTCGTCTTGATAACGGCATGACCGTACTGCTGGTTTCCGATCCGCAGGCGGTGAAATCCCTTTCGGCATTAGTGGTGCCGGTTGGATCGCTGGAAGATCCTGACGCTCATCCTGGGCTTGCACACTATCTGGAACATATGACGCTGATGGGGTCAAAAAAATACCCGCAGCCAGATAGCCTGTCCGAATTTCTGAAAATGCATGGCGGCAGCCACAATGCCAGCACGGCACCGTACCGCACGGCCTTTTATCTTGAAGTCGAAAATGATGCGCTGGAAGGCGCGGTCGATCGCCTTGCTGATTCCATCGCCGCCCCCTTGCTGGATAAAAAATATGCCGATCGTGAACGCAATGCGGTGAATGCCGAACTGACAATGGCCCGCACGCGAGACGGTATGCGCATGGCCCAGGTCAGCGCTGAAACCATCAACCCTGCGCACCCGGGTTCGCGTTTCTCCGGCGGTAACCTGGAGACGTTAAGCGACAAACCGAACAGCCCGGTGCTTGATGCCCTGCACGCGTTTCGCGATAAATACTACTCTGCCAACCTGATGAAAGCGGTCATCTACAGCAATAAACCGTTGCCAGAACTGGCAGGCATGGCGGCTAAAACGTTTGGCCGGGTGCCGAATAAAAATATCGATCTGCCGCAGATAGACGTACCGGTTGTCACGGACGCGCAAAAAGGGATCGTTATCCACTACGTACCGGCGCTGCCGCGCAAAGTGCTGCGCGTGGAATTCCGCATCGATAACAACACCGCACAGTTTCGCAGTAAAACCGATGAGCTGGTGACCTACCTGATAGGTAACCGTAGCCCGGGTACGCTTTCTGACTGGCTGCAAAAACAGGGGCTGGTGGAAGGTATTCGCGCCGATTCCGATCCGGTTGTGAACGGCAATAGCGGTGTGCTGGCGATCTCCGCCACCCTGACCGACAAAGGGCTGGCAAACCGTGATGAAGTGGTGGCGGCGATCTTCAGCTACCTCTCTCTACTGCGTGAAAAAGGCGTCGATAAGCGCTATTTTGATGAACTCGCCCACGTGCTGGATCTCGATTTCCGTTACCCGTCCATTACCCGCGACATGGATTACGTAGAGTGGCTGGCGGATACTATGATCCGCGTGCCGGTGGAACACACCCTCGACGCGGTGAATATTGCCGACCGGTATGACGCCGAGGCGGTAAAAACCCGCCTGGCGATGATGACGCCGGAGAATGCCCGCATCTGGTACATCAGCCCGAATGAACCGCATAACAAGACGGCGTATTTTGTCGATGCCCCCTATCAGGTGGATAAAATCAGCGCGCAGACCTTCGCCGACTGGCAGAAGAAGGCCGGGGAGATTGCGTTGAAGCTGCCGGAGCTGAACCCCTATATTCCGGATGACTTCTCGCTGACCAAAACGACTCAAGATTACCCGCACCCGGCGCTTATCATTGATGAGCCGACGCTGCGCGTGGTGTATACCCCCAGCCGCTATTTCGCAAGCGAGCCAAAGGCCGATGTCAGCGTGGTGCTGCGTAACCCGAAAGCGATGAACAGCGCCAAAAATCAGGTGATGTTCGCGCTCAATGACTATCTCGCCGGGATTGCGCTCGATCAGCTTAGCAACCAGGCGGCCGTGGGCGGCATCAGTTTCTCCACCAACGCCAACAACGGTTTGATGCTCAATGCAAACGGCTATACCCAGCGTTTGCCTCAGCTGTTCCAGGCGCTGCTGGAAGGATATTTCAGCTACACGCCGACGGAAGAGCAGCTTGAGCAGGCCAAATCGTGGTATGCGCAGATGATGGATTCTGCGGAGAAGGGTAAAGCTTACGATCTGGCGCTTATGCCGGCGCAAATGCTGTCGCAAGTTCCTTATTTCCAGCGAGAAGACCGCCGCGCGCTGTTGCCTTCGATCACCTTAAAAGACGTGCTGGCTTACCGTGACGCGCTGAAAACCAACACGCGTCCGGAATTCCTGATCGTCGGCAACATGAGTGAGGATCAGGCCAAAACCCTGGCGGAGAATGTGCGCACTCAGCTCGGTTCGAAAGGCGACGAGTGGTGCCGCAACCAGGACGTGCTGGTTGAGAAAAAACAGAACGTGATTTTTGAAAAGACAGGTAACAGCACGGATTCCGCGCTGGCCGCGGTATTTGTGCCAACGGGCTATGATGAATTCGCCAGCTCCGCGCAGAGCGCCGTTCTGGGACAGATTATTCAGCCTTGGTTCTATAACCAGCTGCGCACTGAAGAGCAGCTTGGCTATGCGGTATTTGCTTTCTCGATGAACGTGGGCCGTCAATGGGGGCTGGGTTTCCTGCTGCAAAGCAGCGATAAACAGCCGGCGTATCTCTGGCAGCGTTACCAGGCCTTCTTCCCGCAGGTGGAAGCAAAACTGCGCGCCATGAAGCCGGAAGAGTTTGCTCAGATCCAGCAGGCCGTCATCGCACAGGTGATGCAGCCGCCGCAGACGCTGGGCGAAGAAGCCTCGCAGCTGAGCAAAGATTTCGATCGCGGTAATCTGAAATTTGATTCGCGTGATAAAGTAGTGGCCGAGATAAAACAGCTGACGCCGCAGAAGGTTGCCGACTTCTTCCATCAGGCGGTCATTAAGCCGCAGGGGATCACCATCCTGTCTCAGGTTTCTGGTAGCCAGAACGGGAAAACGGAGTACGTGAACCCGAAAGGCTGGAAAGTCTGGAAGAGCGTCAGCGCGCTGCAGCAATCTATGCCCTGGAGTAAGAAAGAATGACCGATACCGCTGAGTCCCTTGATCCCTTACGTTTACCTCTGCAGGGTGAACGATTGATTGAAGCCTCAGCGGGAACGGGAAAAACCTTCACCATTGCCGCCCTCTATCTGCGTCTGCTGCTGGGGCTTGGCGGCAACGCCGCTTTTCCACGCCCTTTGAGCGTGGAAGAGCTGCTGGTGGTTACCTTCACCGAAGCTGCCACCGCTGAGCTGCGGGGCCGTATTCGTACCAATATCCACGAGCTGCGCATCGCCTGTCTGCGTCAGAGCACGGATAACCCTCTCTATGCGAGCCTGCTGGAAGAGATTGCCGATAAGCAACAGGCAGCCCAGTGGCTGCTCCTCGCCGAACGGCAGATGGATGAAGCGTCCGTCTTTACCATTCACGGTTTTTGCCAGCGCATGCTGAGCCTGAATGCGTTTGAATCCGGCATGCTGTTTGAACAGCAGCTTATAGAAGATGAATCCGTGCTTCGCTATCAGGCCTGCGCGGATTTCTGGCGTCGCCACTGCTACCCGTTACCGCGCGATATCGCCGAAGCGGTACATGCGTTGTGGAAGGGCCCGGAGGCGCTGCTGCGCGCTATCGATCGTTATCTGCAGGGGGAAGCGCCGGTCATCAAATCCCCGCCGCCTGCGGATGAAACCCTGGCCTCACGGCATGAAAAAATCATCGCGCAGATTGCCGACATCAAGCAAAAATGGATTGAGTCCGTTGGCGAGATTGACGCAATCATCGAGAATTCCGGGATTGACCGACGCAAGTTTAACCGCGGCAACCAGGGGAAATGGATCGACAAGATCAGCGCCTGGGCGCAGGAAGAGACGCGAGGCTATCAGCTCCCGGACGCGCTGGAAAAATTTTCCCGACGTTTCCTGGTTGAGCGGACCAAAGCCGACGGCATTGTGCCTGAGCATCCCCTGTTTGTGGCGATTGAAACCCTGCTGGCTGAGCCCTTAACGCTCAACGATCTGATAATCACTCGCGCCATGACCGAAATTCGCGAAGCCGTCGCGCGTGAAAAACGCCGCCGGGGTGAGCTGGGGTTCGACGATATGCTGAGCCGCCTCGATGCGGCGCTGTGCAGTGAGAACGGCGAAGCGCTTGCCGCCGCGATTCGCACCCGTTTCCCGGTGGCGATGATTGACGAATTTCAGGATACCGACCCTCAGCAATACCGCATTTTCCGCCGTATCTGGCGCCAGCAGCCCGGCACCGCGCTGTTGTTAATCGGCGATCCGAAACAGGCCATTTACGCCTTCCGCGGTGCGGATATTTTCACCTACATGAAAGCCCGCAGCGAGGTTGACGCGCACTACACGCTCGACACCAACTGGCGCTCCTCTCCCGGCATGGTGGAAAGCGTCAACGCACTCTTCAGCCGTATGGATACGGCGTTTATGTTCAGGGAGATCCCGTTTCAGCCGGTAAAATTCGCCGAGAAAAATGCCTCGTTGCGCTTCGAGTTCAACGGCGCGACGCAGCCTGCCATGAACTTCTGGCTGCTGGACGGGGAAGGCTGCGGCGTTGCCGACTATCAAAATGCCATGGCCCAGCACTGTGCCGCGCAAATCCGTGACTGGCTCAGTGCGGGCGCGCGCGGTGAAGCGCTGCTGTGGAAAGGGGATAAATCTGCCCCGGTAAAGGCATCCGATATTACGGTACTGGTGCGCAGCCGTCAGGAGGCCGCGCTCATCCGCGACGCCCTGACGTTACTGAATATCCCCTCCGTCTATCTCTCGAACCGCGACAGCGTCTTTGAAACGCTGGAAGCGCAGGAGATGCTGTGGCTGCTGCAGGCCGTGCTGGCCCCAGAGCGGGAAAGCACGCTGCGCAGCGCACTGGCCAGCGCAATGCTCGGGCTGAACGCGCGTGACATTGATGCGCTCAACAATGACGAAGCCGCGTGGGATGCCGTGGTGGAAGAGTTTGTTCGCTACCGCGAAAAATGGCAGAAGCGCGGCGTGATGGCGATGGTGCGCGAGCTCATGGCACAGCGCCACATTGCGGAGAATATGCTGGCGACAGCGGGCGGCGAGCGCCGTTTGACCGATATTTTGCACATCAGCGAGCTGCTGCAGGAGGCGGGTACGCAGTTGGAGAGCGAGCACGCCCTCGTGCGCTGGCTGGCGCAGCAGATTGCCGACCCGAACAGCAATTCGTCCAGCCAGCAGATGCGCCTTGAGAGCGATAAACATCTGGTGCAGATCGTCACCATTCACAAATCGAAAGGCCTGGAATATCCGCTGGTCTGGCTGCCGTTTATTGCCAATTACCGCGTGCAGGATCAGGCCTTTTACCACGATCGCGAGTCTTTTGAGGCGGTGCTCGATCTCAGCAACGCGGAGTCCAGCGTTGAGCTGGCAGAGGCTGAACGTCTGGCGGAAGATTTACGCCTGCTCTACGTAGCGCTGACCCGTTCGGTCTGGCACTGTAGCCTGGGCGTTGCGCCGCTTTTCCGGCGTCGGGGCGAAAAGAGCGGGGAGAGCGATTTTCATCTGAGCGCGCTGGGGCGGCTTATTCAGCACGGCGAACCCAAAGACGCGGCGGGCCTGCGCCAGTGCATCGAATCACTTTGCACAGAGCATGTTGCCCTGCATATTCCGTCGCAGCCCGACACTAGCCGCTGGCAGATGCCGGAGCTGCGTGAGTCAGCGCTCCATGCCCGCCAGGTTGTGCGTACCATTGCCGACGACTGGCGCGTCACCAGCTACTCCGGTTTACAGCAGCACGGGCAGAGCATTGCGCAGGATCTGATGCCAAAACTGGACGTGGATGCCGCAGGAGCCGGTAGCGTACCCGTTGAGCCGGTGCTTACCCCGCACCAGTTCCCGCGCGGCGCTTCGCCGGGCACGTTTTTGCACAGCCTGTTTGAAGAGCTGGATTTTACCCAGCCGGTTTCCGAAGAGTGGGTGCTGAAAATGTTACAGAGCGGCGGCTACGACGCACAGTGGCAGCCGGTTCTCACCGACTGGATCCGCGCTGTACTGCACGCGCCGCTCACAACGCAGGGGATCTCGCTGAGTCAGTTGACCGCCAAAGATAAGCAGGTGGAGATGGAGTTTTATCTCCCCATCGCCAGCCCGCTCAGAGCCGAGGCGCTTGATGCGCTGATCCGCGAGTACGATCCGTTATCCGCCGGGTGCCCGCCGCTGAACTTCCGCCAGGTACAGGGGATGCTCAAAGGCTTTATCGACCTGGTTTTCCGCCACGAAGGGCGCTACTACCTGCTGGATTACAAATCGAACTGGCTGGGTGAAAGCAGCGAAGCCTACACGCAAGACGCGATGGCCTCTGCCATGCAAATGCATCGCTACGATCTGCAGTACCAGCTTTACACTCTGGCACTGCACCGTTACCTGCGTCATCGCATGGCCGATTACCGCTACGAAGCGCATTTTGGCGGCGTCATTTACCTGTTCCTGCGCGGAGTGGATGCTAGCGACCCGCGTTCCGGCGTCTTTAGTACGCGTCCGGCTGCGGAACTGATTGAAAAAATGGATAACCTGTTTGCTGCAAGCACGGAGGAGGTGGCATGACGATGCAGGCACTACTGCTGGACGCGGTTGAACAACGATTACTGCGCCACCTGGATGTGCAGTTCGCCATGATGGTGGCAGGTGAGGAGCCTGCCGTCATGCTTGCCGCCGCCATTCTGAGCAAAGACGCGGGGGAGGGGCACGTGTGTCTGCCGCTGTCGCGTCTGGCGGTGGATGAGAAGATGCCTCCGGCTTTACGGGCGTGTTTCGCGCTGCTGGGTGACGCAGTGGACTGGCAGGAGATATTACTCGGCTCGCCTGCCGTGAGCGGAGCCGATACCGGGACGCCGATGATCCTTGTCGGCGAACGTTTGTATCTTAACCGGCTGTGGCGTAACGAACTGACGGTTGCGCGTTTTTTCAGCGAGACCAACGCCCCGCTTCCCTGCGATGAAGCACGGCTCCGGCAAACGCTGGATACGCTGTTTACCTCTGACGACGAGACAGACTGGCAGAAAGTGGCGGCAGCCGTGGCCTTAACGCGACGGATCTCGGTGATTTCTGGCGGCCCGGGCACCGGGAAAACGACCACCGTGGCAAAACTGCTTGCCGCGCTGATTCAGCTATCGGGTGAGCAAAAGTGCCGAATTCGCCTGGCGGCCCCCACCGGTAAAGCGGCGGCACGTTTGACGGAATCGTTAGGCGGCGCGCTGCAAAAACTGCCGCTAACCGGGGATCAGCTTGCGCTTTTCCCCAATGAAGCCAGCACGCTGCACCGTTTGCTTGGCGCACAGCCGGGTAGCCAGCGTTTGCGCTATCATGCCGGTAACCCGCTGCACCTTGATGTGCTGGTGGTGGATGAAGCGTCGATGATTGACCTGACGATGATGTCGCGTTTGATTGATGCGCTCCCGCCGCACGCGCGGGTTATTTTCCTCGGCGATCGCGACCAGCTTGCCTCCGTAGAGGCCGGGGCCGTGCTGGGGGATATCTGCACCTATGCCAGCCTGGGATATACAGCTGAGCGCGCTCAGGAGCTGGCCCGTCTCACCAGATGTTCGCTCACCTCTGAAAACCATTCTCTTGCAGGGGCGCTGCGCGACAGCCTGTGTCTGCTGCAAAAAAGCTACCGTTTCGGCAGCGACTCCGGCATCGGCCAGCTTGCGGCAGCGGTGAACCGGGGCGACCGGCGCACCACCGCGGCGGTATTTGACGGAACCTTTACGGATATTGAGAAAAAATCGCTGCAAAGCGGGGAAGAGTATCAGGCGATGCTTGATGACGCCCTGCAGGGGTATCAGCACTTTCTGGCGGGCGTACAACAGCAAAGTACGCCGGAGCAGGTCATTGCCGCGTTTGGTGAATACCAGCTGCTCTGTGCGCTGAGGGAAGGCCCGTTTGGTGTCCGGGGTCTGAACGACAGGCTGGAACAGCTGCTGGCGCAAAAACGCAAAATTAACCGTACCCCGCACTCGCGATGGTATGAAGGGCGACCGGTGATGATCTCCCGCAACGACAGCGCGCTGGGGTTGTTTAACGGGGATATCGGGATTGCGCTAGACTGCGGCCAGGGCCTGCGCGTCTGGTTCCAGATGCCGGACGGGAGCGTGAAGTCTTTCCAGCCCAGCCGTTTGCCCGAGCATGAAACCGCCTGGGCGATGACGGTGCATAAATCCCAGGGCTCCGAGTTTAACCATGCGGCGCTGATCCTGCCCACGCAGCTTTCACCCGTCATTACCCGCGAGCTGATCTATACCGCCATTACGCGCGCGCGTCAGCGCCTGTCTCTGTATGCCGATGAACGGGTGCTGGTGCAGGCGATCGCCACCCGAACGGAACGCCGAAGCGGGCTGAGCGCGATATTTGAGTCCCTCTGAACGAAAGCCCTCGCCGGACGGTGAGGGCGCCGTATCATCCCAGATCGGCCATCAGCACTTTTGAACGACGCTGATAGTTGTACATCTCTTTCTTCGTTTCCGGCAGAGAATCGATATCCACCGGCGTGAATCCGCGCTCCTGGAACCAGTGAATGCTGCGCGTCGTCAGGACGAACAGCTTGCTTAGCCCCATCTGGCGCGCCTGTACCGCCACGCGCTCGAGCAGCATTTCGCCGCGTGAAGAGCTGCGGTAATCAGGATGCACCGCCACGCAGGCCATTTCACCGATCTTCTCTTCCGGGAACGGATAGAGCGCGGCGCAGGCAATGGTCAGGTTATCGCGCTGAATAATGGTGAATTTGTCGATCTCCATCTCCAGCTGTTCGCGTGAGCGACGCACCAGAATACCCTGCTGTTCCAGCGGGCGGATCAGTTCCAGAATGCCGCCGATGTCGTTGATGGTGGCGCGGCGGATCTGCTCCGCACTCTCCATCACAATCTGTGTACCAATACCGTCGCGGGAGAACAGCTCCTGCAGCAGGGCCCCGTCTTCCTGATAGCTGATCAGATGGCTGCGGCGTACGCCGCTGCGGCACGCCTTCACGGCGCCACGCAGGAAGCGGACGGTGCCGGAGTGGTAATCGCCTTCGGCTTCCAGCGCCTCCACGCGAGCCTGGGCTTCGTTCGGGAAGAGTTCCGGTACGATTGTTCCTTCAGCGTTCACGACGCCCTGGGAGGAGCAGAACCCAATCATTTTTTCCGCCTTCAGCTTGATCGCCAGCTGCGTGGCAATCTCTTCGGACGTCAGGTTAAAGCTTTCGCCGGTCACGGAAACGGCAACCGGGCCCATCAGCACGATGGCACCGCTGTCCAGCTGGCGATGAATAGCTTCCTCATCAATACGACGAATGCGGCCGCTGTGGCAGTAATCCACGCCATCGTCCACGCCGAGCGGCTGGGCAATGATAAAGTTGCCGCTCACGACGTTGATATGCGCCCCCTGTAGCGGCGTATTGTTCAGGCTCATGGACAGGCGAGCAGTAATATCCAGCTGCAGCAGACCCGCCGCCTGTTTCACCAGCTCAAGGGTTTTGGCATCGGTAACGCGGGTATGCTTGTGGTAAATCGGCTCGTGGTGGTGAGCGGCCAGGTTGGCGTCGATCTGCGGACGCGCGCCATACACCACCACCAGGCGGATCCCGAGGCTGTGCAGCAGGCCAATGTCATTGACGATGCTGGAAAAATTTTCATGCTCAATGGCTTCGCCGCCAAGCATGATGACAAACGTTTTTCCCCGATGGGCGTTGATATAGGGAACAGAATGGCGGAATCCCTGGACCAGTTCGGTTCTACGTTCCTTCACCATGGCACAACCCTTAATGAATGTTTATTCGTAATTTCTGTATTTTTATTCGATTGTGGTCGCGTGTGCAAGCGCAAATTTTCTGCGACCCACAGAAATTGGTAAGTAATCCGTGCGTTAGCGTATGATTGTTTACCCTTTTATAGATGACAGTTTATGCGTCATTCGTTAAAGTTTTCGGTCAATTTGGACATTTTGTATATCAGTCAGTGTTCTTGCTCGGGAGAAGCATGTCGGGATCCAATTCAGCAATAAGCCGCCGCCGTTTGTTAAAAGGGGCCGGGGCAATGTGGTTGCTTAGCGTCAGTCAGGTCGGTCTTGCCGCCACGAGTCAGGTGGTGGCGGTGCGCGTCTGGCCGTCGTCGACCTATACGCGCGTGACGGTCGAATCCAACCGCGTGCTGAAATATAAGCAATTTGCCCTCAGCAACCCTGAACGCGTGGTGGTGGATCTCGAAGGCGTTAACCTCAACTCCGTGCTGAAGGGGATGGCGGCGCAGATCCGCGGCGACGATCCGTTTATTAAATCGGCGCGCGTCGGGCAGTTTGATCCGCAAACCGTGCGCATGGTGTTTGAGCTTAAACAGAACGTTAAGCCGCAGCTGTTCGCCCTTGCGCCCGTTGCGACGTTTAAAGAGCGTCTGGTGATGGATCTCTACCCGGCTAATGCGACGGACATTCAGGATCCGCTTCTTGCCCTGTTGGAGGATTACAACAAGGGCGATTTGCAGCGTCAGGTTCCACCTGCGCAAAGCGGTCCGCAGCCTGGGAAAGCAGGGCGCGATCGTCCGATTGTGATCATGCTCGATCCAGGTCACGGCGGCGAAGACTCCGGCGCGGTGGGGAAATACCGCACGCGTGAAAAAGACGTGGTGCTGCAAATTGCCCGTCGTCTGAAGGCGTTGATTGATAAAGAAGGCAATATGCGCGCCTATATGACGCGCAATGAAGATATCTTTATTCCGCTGAAGGTCCGGGTAGCGAAAGCGCAGAAGCAGCGCGCCGATTTGTTCGTGTCGATCCATGCGGATGCGTTTACCAGCCGCCAGCCAAGCGGCTCGTCGGTGTTTGCGCTCTCAACCAAAGGCGCGACCAGTACCGCAGCAAGATTTCTGGCTGACAGCCAGAACGCCTCTGACCTGATTGGTGGCGTGAGCAAAAGCGGCGACCGCTACGTCGACCACACTATGTTCGATATGGTGCAGTCGCTGACCATTAACGACAGCCTGAAGTTTGGTAAAGCGGTGCTGGGCAAGCTGGGCAATATCAATAAGCTGCATAAAAACAGCGTTGAACAGGCCGGATTTGCGGTACTCAAGGCACCGGATATCCCGTCGATTCTGGTCGAAACCGCGTTTATCAGTAACGTTGAAGAGGAGCGCAAGCTCAAGACGGCAAAATTCCAGCAGGAAGTGGCGGAGTCGATTCTGGCGGGGATACGGGCGTATTTCTCAGACGGGGCGACGCTGGCGCGACGCGGGTAAATCTTTCAGCCGGGTAAACGCCCGGCAAATTGACAAACGACAGATACAAAAAAACACCCTTAAGGGTGTTTATTGTTTTTAGAAGTATTGGTTGCGGGGGCCGGATTTGAACCGACGACCTTCGGGTTATGAGCCCGACGAGCTACCAGGCTGCTCCACCCCGCGTCCGTGGATGCGCACTATACTCGGATAGGTTTGTGATGCAACCCCTTTTTCACATAAATCATGATTTTGTATGCAAATTGAACGACATGGCTTTGTTTGGACTATTTTTTGCGCAAAATTTGCCAAAGGGCATGCGATCGCATTTCATTAGCCCTGGCGGTTTGTTATCTTCATCACGCGGAAATGGGCAACTTAAAGACGAGATATAATGAAAGGACGTTGGGCGAAGTATCTGATGGCGGGCGCAATGGTAGCGATTCTTGCGGCCTGTTCTTCCAAACCGACCGATCGCGGTCAACAGTATAAAGACGGGAAGTTATCCCAGCCTTTCTCTTTAGTTAATCAGCCTGATGCTGTCGGCGCACCGATTAATGCCGGTGATTTCTCCGAGCAGGTCTACCAGATCCGCAACGCGTCGCCGCGTCTGTATGGTACCCAGAGTAGCGTGTATAGCGCGGTCCAGGACTGGCTGAAAGCAGGCGGCGACACGCGCAACATGCGCCAGTTTGGTATCGATGCCTGGCAGATGGAAGGAGCCGATAACTACGGCAACGTTCAGTTTACCGGCTATTACACCCCGGTTATCCAGGCACGACACTCCCGTCAGGGCGAGTTCCAGTATCCTATTTACCGTATGCCGCCAAAACGCGGTCGTCTGCCGTCTCGTGCTGAGATCTACGCCGGTGCGCTGAGCGAAAACTACGTTCTGGCCTACAGCAACTCCCTGATGGATAACTTCATCATGGACGTTCAGGGCAGCGGCTACATTGATTTTGGCGACGGTTCGCCGCTTAACTTCTTCAGCTATTCCGGTAAAAACGGCCACGCCTATCGCAGTATTGGCAAGGTGCTGATCGACCGCGGCGAAGTGAAGAAAGAAGATATGTCGATGCAGGCTATCCGCGAGTGGGGCGAGAAACACAGCGAAGCCGAGGTGCGTGAACTGCTGGAGCAGAACCCGTCGTTCGTCTTCTTCAAACCGCAAAACTTCGCGCCGGTGAAAGGGGCGAGTGCCGTTCCGCTGATTGGCCGCGCGTCGGTAGCATCGGATCGTTCGATTATTCCTGCTGGCACCACGCTGCTGGCTGAGGTCCCTCTGCTGGACAACAACGGCAAGTTCAACGGCCAGTATGAGCTGCGCCTGATGGTGGCGCTGGACGTCGGCGGGGCGATTAAAGGCCAGCACTTCGACATCTATCAGGGTATTGGCCCTGACGCAGGCCATCGCGCGGGCTGGTATAACCACTACGGACGCGTGTGGGTACTGAAGGCGGCGCCGGGTGCTGGAAACGTATTCAGCGGCTGATTGTGGTATTCTGAGCGCAATACGGATTACTGTTCAGGGTGAGGAAAACCTCACCCTTTTTACATTTGAGGTTTTATGTCTGTGGTAATCAGCGATGCCTGGCGCCAGCGTTTTGGCGGAACGGCACGTTTATATGGTGAAAAAGCCCTGCAGCTGTTTGCGGATGCGCATGTCTGCGTCGTGGGCATTGGTGGTGTGGGGTCGTGGGCGGCAGAAGCGCTGGCGAGAACCGGTATTGGCGCAATCACGCTGATTGACATGGATGACGTTTGCGTCACCAACACCAACCGTCAAATCCACGCCCTGCGCGATAGCGTCGGTCTGGCGAAATCTGAGGTCATGGCGGAGCGTATCCGTTTGATCAACCCGGAGTGCCGCGTGACGGTGATCGACGACTTTGTGACGGCAGATAACGTCGCGGAGTACATGAGCAAAGGCTACAGCTATGTGATTGACGCCATCGACAGCGTACGGCCAAAAGCGGCGCTGATCGCCTACTGCCGTCGCTACAAGGTGCCGCTGGTCACGACGGGCGGCGCGGGCGGGCAAATCGATCCGACGCAGATCCAGGTGGCCGATCTGGCGAAAACCATTCAGGATCCGCTGGCTGCCAAGCTGCGCGAACGCCTGAAGAGCGACTTTAACGTGGTAAAGAACAGCAAAGGCAAGCTGGGCGTCGACTGCGTGTTCTCAACCGAAGCGCTGGTCTACCCGCAGGCGGATGGGTCAGTCTGCGCAATGAAGAGTACGGCGGAAGGGCCAAAACGAATGGATTGCGCCTCCGGGTTTGGTGCGGCCACCATGGTGACCGCCTCCTTCGGCTTTGTGGCGGTGTCTCACGCCCTCAAGAAAATGATGGCGAAGGCGGAACGTCAGGCCTGAGCCTGACGTGCGGCATCCAGTACCGCGTCGCTGAGCGCGATCAGCCCCTGACCGCGCGAGGCGCTGAGCTGCGCGCGCAGCCCAAGCTCATCAAATAATGCCAGCGGCGAATGTGCCAGCAATTCCGCCGCGCTTTTCCCTTCCACAGCGGTCAACAATACGGCCAGCAGGCCCCTGACGATGCGGCCTTCGCTGTCGCCGAAGAAGTGCAGCTTCTCGCCGGAGACGCTCACGCCCAGCCAGACGCGGTTTTCACAGCCTGCGATCTCTTTCGCCTGCGCTTTGAGATCGTCTGAAAGCGCAGGAAGCTGTTTACCCAGAAGGATCAGCTGTCGATATTTATCTTCCCACTGCTGGAGCGGGGCGAAGGTCTGTCTTAGGGTCTCTTCTGTGATGACCGTGCCAAACGGATGTCCGGCTAAAGCAGCGCTAGTCATTAATCCACCAGTATTTCAAGGGCGCGGTCAACGGCGGCAACCAGCGCGTCGACATCGCTTTGGGTATTATACGGCGCAAACGAGGCGCGCAGCGTACCGTTAACGCCGAGCGCCGCCAGCAGCGGCTGGGCGCAGTGCTGTCCGGCACGCAGGGCAATGCCGTACCCGGCCAGCAGCGTCACCATGTCGCTATGATGAACGCCCGCAAAATCAAAGGCGAGCAGGCTGGAGTCCTGAACGCGGAACGAGCGGAAGCCCGGGCGCTTTTTGAGTTCTTCCTCTGCCAGCGTCGCCAGCCCCCGGCTCCAGCTTTCAGCCTGGACAATGTCGGTTTCTGCCAGCCACTCCAGCGCCGCGCTTAAGCCAATCACCCCTGCCACGTTCGGCGTACCGGCCTCCAGACGATAGGGAACATCCTGCGTTTTGAATCCATCGAACGACACTTCGGTAATCATTTTGCCGCCACCGAGCCACGGCGTCATTTTTGCCAGCAGTTCTGGCTTGCCGTACAGCGCCCCTATACCGGTTGGACCGTAGAGCTTATGTCCCGAGAAGGCATAGAAGTCGATATCAAGCGCCTGCACATCAGCGGGGAAGTGCACCACGCCCTGAGCGCCGTCGACCATCACCACCATCCCGCTGGCATGGGCGATGCGAATGGCCTGAGCCAGATCCGGGCAACCACCTGTGACGTTCGACATCTGTCCGAGCGCCAGAATGCGGCTGCGGGGAGTAATCAGCTCGGGGAGACGGGCCACATCGGGCAGAAGGTCTGCACCCAGTGGGAGTTTCACCACGCGCGCACCCGTTTGCTCGGCCACCATCAGCCATGGCACCAGGTTGGCGTGATGTTCCGCTTCGCTGACGATGATCTCATCGCCTGGCTGAAGCTGCGGGCGCGCGTAGCACTGGGCCACCATATTGATGGCCTCGGTTGTGCCGCGCGTCCAGACGATGTTTTTCCCGCTTTCGGCATTGATCAGGCGCGCGACCTGATCGCGTGCGGCTTCGTAGCGCGCGGTTAAACGCTGCGCTTCGGCAAACTGGCTGCGATGCACGTTCCCGGCGCTCAGGCTGTAGAACTGCTGCGTGGCCTCAATCACCGCCTGTGGCTTAAGGGCGGTGGCGGCGCTATCCAGATAAATACCGGCATCGGCCAGGGCCGGGAACTGTGCGCGGAACTGCGCAGGACTGAAAGCGTTCATGGGATTCCTCATTTCAATATAGCGATCGTCGCGCAATTTCAGCGGCAGGGCAAGGAGGTTGATATCTATCAGAATTGTCTGCTTATCCTTACGACCTCAAAAAAGCAGGTTATGCTAAATAGTGTTAGGCGGATGTTTTAGCCTGTTATAAATCGAGGTTTGAATAGCATTAATTGCTAAAGGAGAATAATCATGAATAAGACAGCTGCAATCATTTCTGCCTGTGCGTTTACTTTTGCCCTGAGCGCGTGTTCTGGTAACAACTACGTGATGCACACCAACGATGGTCGTTCTATCGTTTCGGAAGGGAAACCGACTACCGATAATGATACCGGGATGATTTCGTACAAAGATGCTAACGGGAACAAGCAGCAGATCAACCGCACGGACGTGAAAGAGATGAAAGAGATCGAGCACTAACGGATCGCAGGCGAAAAAAAAGCACCGCAAATTGGCGGTGCTACATTAATCACTATGGACAGACAGGGTAAATGTACAGGAAGTGAAAAATTGGTAGCGTTGCTACCGTGGTCTGAATCGCAGACCAATTGCAAACACAACAACACAACATCACAACCGTAAGCCAAAAGCCCTTCAGAACACGCATTCCGAAAAAAGCTCTTCGTTCCGGCTCAGGAAGTGCCGCCACTATAGGTATTTGCTGGTAGTTCCTCAACGGACAAATTATAATGGCTCAGATAAAAAAAACTAATAGGTTAAACGTTGTTTCCTGTTTGTTAAAATCCGTTAACATCTAAGCCAGATAACCATGTCAAAGCGATTGCCACCCCTCAATGCATTACGTGTTTTTGATGCAGCAGCACGTCACCTGAGCTTTACCCGCGCAGCAGATGAGCTTTTTGTGACACAGGCCGCAGTAAGTCACCAAATCAAGTCTCTGGAGGATTTTCTGGGCCTTAAGCTGTTTCGTCGACGCAACCGTTCGTTGCTGTTGACCGAAGAGGGGCAGAGCTATTTTCAGGATATTAAAGAGATTTTTTCCCAGCTTACGGAAGCCACGCGTAAGCTGCAGGCTCGCAGTGCAAAAGGTGCCCTGACTGTCAGTTTATTGCCCAGTTTTGCCATTCATTGGCTGGTGCCCAGACTCTCAAGCTTTAACTCAGCTTATCCGGGGATCGACGTTCGAATCCAGGCGGTAGATCGCCAGGAGGACAAGCTGGCCGATGACGTGGATGTCGCCATTTTTTATGGTCGCGGTAACTGGCCGGGCTTGCGTGTTGAGAAATTATACGCAGAATATCTCCTGCCGGTCTGTTCTCCCCTGCTGTTAACAGGTGAAAAGGCGCTGAAGTCACCCGCTGACCTGGCTCAGCATACGCTTTTGCATGATGCCTCTCGCCGCGACTGGCAAACTTATACCCGTCAATTAGGTCTTACACATATAAACGTGCAGCAGGGACCCATCTTTAGCCACAGTGCGATGGTGTTACAGGCTGCCATTCACGGGCAGGGCGTGGCGTTGGCGAACAACGTCATGGCGCAGTCCGAAATTGAGGCAGGCCGCCTGGTTTGCCCTTTTAATGATGTACTGGTCAGCAAGAATGCGTTTTATCTGGTTTGTCATGACAGTCAGGCAGAACTGGGTAAAATAGCCGCTTTCCGGCAGTGGATACTGGCGAAAGCGGCAACCGAGCAAGAAAAATTCCGCTTCAGGTATGAGCAATAACGTTTGTGTGCCGGGCACGCATCAATTCAGGACTTAAACATGACCAGCCGATTCATGCTGATTTTTGCCGCGGTGAGTGGCTTTATTTTTGTTGCACTGGGCGCCTTTGGCGCACATGTATTAAGCAAGTCTTTGGGCGCAGTAGAGATGGGCTGGATCCAGACCGGCCTTGAATATCAGGCGTTCCACACGTTGGCTATTTTTGGGCTGGCGGTGGCGATGCAGCGTCGTATCAGTATCTGGTTTTACTGGAGCAGCGTGTTTATGGCGCTGGGTACCGTGTTGTTCAGCGGTAGCCTGTACTGCCTTGCGCTCTCACATCTGCGCCTGTGGGCGTTCGTTACACCTGTCGGCGGCTTCAGCTTCCTGGCGGGTTGGGTATTAATGTTTATCGGAGCTATCCGTCTGAAACGCAAGGGCGTTGTTCATGAATAAGGTTGTTTTATATTGTCGCCCGGGGTTTGAGAAAGAGTGCGCCGCGGAAATTACCGATAAAGCGGCGAAGCGCGAAGTCTTCGGCTTTGCCCGCGTAAAAGAGAACGCGGGCTATGTGGTATTTGAGTGCTATCAGCCTGAAGACGCCGACAAGCTGGCGCGCGAGCTGCCGTTCAGCTCGCTGATCTTCGCTCGCCAGATGTTTGTTGCGGGTGAGCTGCTGAAGGATCTTCCGCCGGAAGACCGCATCACGCCAATTGTCGGCATGCTGCAGGGCGTGGTGGAGAAGGGCGGCGATCTGCGCGTTGAAGTGGCGGATACCAATGAAAGTAAAGAGCTGATGAAGTTCTGCCGTAAGTTCACCGTGCCGCTGCGTGCGGCGCTGCGTGATGCGGGCGTGCTGACGAACTACGAAACGCCGAAGCGTCCGGTGGTGCATATCTTCTTTATCGCACCGGGCTGCTGCTATACAGGCTATTCGTACACCACCAACAACTCTCCCTTCTTTATGGGCATCCCGCGTTTGCGCTTCCCGTCCGATGCGCCAAGCCGTTCCACGCTCAAGCTGGAAGAGGCGTTCCACGTCTTTATCCCGGCAGATGAGTGGGATGAGCGTCTGGCAAACGGCATGTACGCCGTCGACCTTGGCGCGTGTCCGGGCGGCTGGACCTATCAGCTGGTGAAACGCAATATGTGGGTATCGTCCGTTGATAACGGTCCAATGGCGCAAAGCCTGATGGACACCGGACAGGTCACCTGGCTGCGTGAAGACGGTTTCCGCTATCGCCCGAACCGTAACAACATCTCGTGGATGGTGTGCGATATGGTTGAGAAACCGGCAAAAGTCGCCGCGCTGATGGCCTCCTGGCTGGTGAACGGCTGGTGTCGTGAGACCATTTTCAACCTCAAGCTGCCGATGAAAAAGCGCTATGAGGAAGTGTCGCAGAACCTGGCGTACATTCAGGAACAAATGGACGAAAACGGTATTAACGTGGAGATCCAGGCGCGTCAGCTGTATCACGACCGTGAAGAGGTGACGGTGCATATTCGTCGCTGGTGGGCTGCGGTCGGCGGACGTCGCGACGAGCGATAGTGCGCTGATTGCCCCTCACCCCGGCCCTCTCCCCAAAGGGGCGAGGGGGAAAAGACCGCACCGTGCAGTTCCCTCTCCCCCATGGGGAGAGGGTTAGGGTGAGGGGATATTAACGCTCTAATCTCAGCTGCTGTAAATTCCCGTCCAGCTGTAAATCCGTCTGTAGCGTTGCGATTTCCCGGCAGATAAAGGCCATCTCTTTATGCGCCTCCAGCTTCTTGCGCCACTTTTCTGGCACCTCATCCAGACGGGCGTAAATCCCTTCCAGACTCTGAAAATCGGTCAGCAGCAGTGCGGCGCTCTTCGGCCCAATACCGGCGACACCCGGCACCTTAGAGCTGCTGATGCCTGCCAGCCCCCAGTAATCCGGCAGTTGCTCAGGCGAGACGCCGAACTCGCTGGCGATAAACGGCGCGTCCAGCCAGCGTTTTTGAAAATAGTCGCGAATGCGGATAGTCGGGGAGAGCAGCTGGCAGTAGCCTTTGTCAGTTGAAACGATAGTGGCCTGATACCCGGCACTTGCCACCTTTACGGCGAGGGTGGCCGCGAGATCGTCGGCTTCGTTTCCGTGTGCGCCCCAGCAGGGGACGCCCCGCTGTTCAAATGCAGCGCGCAGCATGGGCAATTCAGCGTGAAGATCGTCCGGCATCGGTGCGCGTCCGGCTTTGTAGTCCGGCAGACGCTGGTGTCGCCAGCCCGTGTTGCGGGCTTCGTCATCAAATACCGCGACCGCGTGGGTGGGCTCACTGTGGCGAATAAGCTGTTCCAGCGCGTGCAGGCAGGTGTCTTTACAAGGCGTCCCCTGTACCGCATGGATACGGCGAATCAGGTTAAGAGCATCGACGATAAGTAAATGAACGGCCACAGATAATCTCCCTTCTATCTCATGCGTGAAGGGTAACACTGTCAGCAGCGTGAAACTATGAATGGTGGGGAAAACAGGAAGAAGCCTCGCAAAACGAGGCTTCCTGAGAGGCTTAATCGCAGGTTACGATCTTCATCGCCAGGCCGCCGCGAGAGGTTTCGCGGTATTTGGCGTTCATATCTTTACCGGTTTCGTACATGGTTTCGATAACCTTATCGAGACAGACGCGCGGCTCGCTGGTGCGGCGCAGCGCCATACGTGCCGCGTTCACCGCCTTCACGGAGGCAATCGCGTTACGTTCGATGCACGGCACCTGTACCTGTCCGGCAACCGGGTCACAGGTCAGTCCCAGGTTATGTTCCATGCCGATTTCCGCAGCAATGCACACCTGTGTCGGGCTTGCGCCCAACAGTTCGGCCAGACCCGCAGCCGCCATGGAGCACGCCACGCCGACTTCACCCTGACAGCCCACTTCCGCACCGGAAATGGACGCGTTCATCTTGTACAGCGAACCAATCGCACTGGCGACCAGCAGGTAGCGTGCCAGTGAGTTCGCGTTTACTTCACGGATAAACTTGTCGTAGTACGCCAGCACCGCCGGAACGATACCGCAGGCACCGTTAGTCGGCGCGGTGACCACACGGCCCCCTGCGGCGTTCTCTTCGTTCACCGCCAGTGCGAACATGTTGATCCAGTCTACGACGGCCATCGGGTCCGTTGTCGTTTTGTCGGTGCTCACCAGCATACGGCGCAGCGCTGCCGCACGGCGAGGTACCCGCAATTTGCCCGGCAGAACACCTTCAGTGGTGATCCCGCGCTCGATACCGCCGCGCATCACGTCCCAGACGTTTGCAAAGTGCTGTTCCAGCTCTTCTTTGCTGTGCAGCGCCAGTTCGTTTTTCATCATCAGGCCGGAAAGGGACAGGCCCGTCTCCTGGCAGTGACGCTGCAAATCCGCCGCATTTTTGTACGGATAAGGCACAGCAACAGCGGAATTGTTGGTTTGACCAAAGTGGTCTTCGTCGACAATAAAACCGCCGCCGATAGAGTAATACGTCTGGCTGTATACCGCTTTGTCGCCCGCCAGCGCGGTAATACGCATGCCGTTTTCGTGCAGCGACAGGTTGTCCGCATGGAAATTCATGCAGCGATCAACCGGAAATTCAACCTCATGCTCACCGTTCGCCAGCAGCAGGCGACCGTGGGTGTTCACATCCTGGATGAAGCCAGGGATCGCATCAATATCAACGGTATCCGGCAGATTTCCCGCCAGGCCCATGATAATGGCGATATCGGTATGGTGGCCTTTCCCGGTCAGGGAAAGCGAGCCGTATACATCGACAACCACGCGGGTAATGTCATGCAAGATGCCGCGTGCAATCAAGTCATCCGTGAACTGCTTACCAGCTTTCATTGGTCCGACGGTGTGAGAGCTGGAAGGACCAATACCGATTTTGAAGATATCGAATACGCTAATCATGATGCGTCCATTGCTTTCAGTCAGAGAGGGAGGAGTGCGCCGTCCGAAGACGGCGCGGGTGATAATCAGAACATGGTGTACAGGGAGTAGAAGATCGCAGAGATTGCGATAAGACCCATGATAACCACAAAGACGTTGCTCACATGACCGCTGTACTTGCGCATAGCAGGGACTTTCTGAATCGCGTACATCGGCATCAGGAACAGAATCATCGCGATGACCGGGCCGCCCAGGGTTTCAATCATGCCCAGGATGCTTGGGTTCAGCGTTGCTACCGCCCAGGTGGTGAGCAGCATGAACAGTGCAGTGATTTTGTTCAGCTTGTTGATTTCAATGCTCTTGCCTTTACCGCGCAGAGATTTAATCACCATACCGTTGAAGCCTTCACGTGCGCCGAGGTAGTGGCCCAGGAAGGATTTTGTGATGGCGATAATCGCGATGATAGGTGCCATCCACGCAATGACCGGTGCGTTAAAGTGGTTCGCCAGGTAAGACAGAATAGAGATGTTCTGCTCTTTCGCTGCCGCCAGATCCGCAGGGGAGAGGCTCAGTACGCAGCTGAAGACGAAGAACATCACGGTCAGTACCATCATGATGTGAGCGCGTGCCAGGATGCTGGAGCACTTCTTCTCTGCGCCATTACCGTACTCTTCACGTTTCGCAACGGCGAAAGAGGAGATGATTGGGGAGTGGTTGAAAGAGAACACCATCACCGGAATCGCCAGCCAGAGGGTCATCAGCAGGCCGTTACCGGTTGCCGATGCGCTGCTCAGGGACAGGGTTTCCAGCGCTGCGCCGTTCCACTGTGGGATCAGGTAGCAAGCCAGCACCATCAGAGCAATAACGAACGGGAAGACCAGTACGCTCATTGCTTTCACAATCATCTGCTCACCGAAGCGCACGATGGTCATCATGCCCACAATCAGGATCAGAGACAGAATCGCACGCGGAGGCGGCGTCATGTGCAGCTGGTGCATCATGAAGCTTTCAACAGTGTTGGTGATCGCCACGCTGTAGACCAGCAGAATAGGGTAAATCGCGAAGAAGTAGAGCAGGGTAATCAGTTTACCTGCGCCAACGCCGAAATGCTCTTCAACAACTTCAGTGATGTCTTCGCCCGGGTTTTTACCGGACAGCACGAAGCGGGTCAGACCGCGGTGTGCAAAGAAGGTCATCGGGAAAGCAATGATAGCCATAATGATCAGCGGGATCAGACCGCCGACGCCTGCGTTGATAGGAAGGAACAGTACACCAGCGCCGATTGCCGTGCCGTAAAGGCCAAGCATCCACATGGTATCCGTTTTGCGCCAACCACTTCGGGATTCAATCGAAGCAACGGTGCTGGTTTGAGTGGTTTCCATCTATATCTCCTGGAGGAAGCGAATTGTCAGGTTTTTTAGTCAAATCCGATGAAAAAGTGCCTGACGGTAATATGAAATTCGTTCAGTGACGGTTTTTTAATAATTTTCGCCCGTAACTATTGGCGGGCGGAAAGATACATTCTAGTTATGAATCTATCAGTGATCCTGATCCCAAATGCAATAATCCACTTATGATGTGGGCATCTTTAGACCATTTATCTGTTAAAAAAACATCAAAGAGAATTTACGGGCGCGAAGGCTACCATCAACGACATGTGAGCTGAAAGACCGGCCCGTGATATAGGTGTCTTTAGCTGTAAAGATTTGGGTTTTTAGGATTTTCTGGCGGGTAATTTGGATTAAGGCTGATAACTTACGGTTGTAAAAATGAGGTAATCGTTTGCGTTTGTGAATAGTTTGTAAAAGACATAAGTGATGCCTATGAATTGCTTCGGTAAAAAAAAACCGGGACGCGCGAGAGGGCGACCCGGTTTTGATGAGACGCTGCTAAGCGTTAGGTGCAGATTTCGTAGCAAGGAATGTAGGCGGAGCCTGGCAGCTTCATGCGGTGCTGAGCGACGAAGCCCTGCAGCATGTCGTCCATACGGCGCATCATCTCCGGGTCGCCGTGGATCTTGTACGGACCGTACTGTTCAATGGCGCGGATGCCCATCTCTTTGACGTTGCCCGCCACAATCCCGGAGAAGGCACGACGCAGATCGGCCGCCAGGACTTCCACAGGCTGGTCCGGGTAGAGTTTCAGGTTCGCCATATTTTCATGCGAAGGCTCGAACGGGATCTGCAGGTCCGGCGCAATGCGAATCGACCAGTTAAAACTGTACGCATCGCCGGTATCGCGACGGTTCTCTTTCACCAGCGGCATCGCTTTTTTCATCTGGCGCGCCACCTCTGCGGCATCGTCAATGATGATGCGATAGTGACGACGCGCGGCTTCACCCAGCGTGTGCACGATAAACTCGTCCAGCACGCGGAAGTAGTCGGCGCTCTCTTTTGGCCCGGTCAGGATCAGCGGCAGAACCTGATCTTTGTTGGCCGGATTCATCAGAATACCCAGCAGGTAGAGCAGCTCTTCCGCTGTCCCCACGCCGCCCGGGAAGATGATAATGCCGTGGGCGATACGGACAAACGCCTCAAGACGCTTCTCGATATCCGGCATGATAATCAGCTCGTTAACCAGTGGGTTAGGCGGCTCAGCGGCGATAATTGACGGCTCGGTCATGCCGATAAACCGCCCCTCTTTATAACGCTGCTGCGCGTGTCCCACTGCGGCACCTTTCATCGGCGCTTCCATCGCACCCGGACCGCAGCCGGTACAGATGTTCAGCTCGCGCAGGCCGAGCTGCGTTCCTACCCGACGGGCATAAAGGTATTCGGTTTCGTTAATGGAGTGACCGCCCCAGCAGACGACCATGTTCGGCGCTTCGCCAACGTGCAGGGCACGGGCGTTACGCAAAATAGAGAACACCAGGTTGGTAATATGGACCGAGCTTTCCAGGTCGAGATGCTGGAAACGGCCTGCGTTGTGGATCTGCCCGTTAACGAACAGAATGTCGCGCAGCACGGCAAACAGGTTAGCCTGAAGTGAACGAATGATGCGCCCGTCGACAAAGGCCTCTTCCGGCGGGTTGATGACTTCAAGCTTCACGCCACGCTCGCGGCGCAGCACGTTGATATCAAAGCTTTCGAAGCGGGACAGCAGTTCTTTACTGTTATCTGTCAGGCTTCCGGAGTTCAGTACGGCAAGTGAACAGTTACGAAACAGTTGATAAAGATCGCTGCTGGCCGTGCGCTTAAGCATGTCCACTTCCAGCTGCGACAACATATCCATTGAGCCAAGCGGGCTAATATGTGTAATCAAGTGAGCTCCTTACGGGACGATTATCGTCTTTCCCTGTTGATTACAATAGCCCTGGCGCGTGACGTTTCACAACCTAAAGCGCGGAAGATACCGCGCATATTGTGAAAATATTTATATTATTGACGCACCAGCCGTCCCGTCGCAGGCACAAAATCGGTGTTGGTGCGCCACGGGTTAATGTCCAGACCGCCGCGGCGGGTGTAGCGCGCATAAACGCTCAGTTTTTCTGGCTGGCAGAAACGCTGAATATCGCTAAAGATACGCTCCACGCACTGCTCGTGGAATTCGTTGTGATGGCGGAACGACACCAGGTAGCGCAGCAATTTTTCCCGGTCGATTTTCGGGCCGCGATACTGGATCTGCACCGAGCCCCAGTCCGGCTGGTGGGTGATCAGGCAGTTGGATTTCAGCAGATGGCTGACCAGCGTCTCTTCGACTACCTTTCCGCTCGCCGCGTTTTCGAGGTAATCGGCGCTGAATTCATAATTCTCTACCTCGATATCCTGATCGTCGATGCAGGTCCCGTTGAAGTGGGCGACCGGCTGCCCTTCCAGCTCGTGCAGGCGATACAGTGAAACGCTTACCTTTCCCTGCGCGCAGGCGCTTAAATCACGCTCCAGGGTGTGCTGAACGTCGTCCCAGCTGTTGAATTTTGTCTGGTTAAAACTGTTGAGATAAAGCTTAAAGCTTTTGGACTCGACGAGATTAACGCTGGCGTAATCCAGCTCAACGTGGCCCACCGCCACCTGCGGCAGACCGCGTGCGTTGAGCCAGGAGAGTTCGTACAGCGTCCAGATATCGCCGCCGACAAACGGCAATGCGTCCGCATGCAGACCCAGAGGATCGCGATTCAGGCTGCGCGGCACGCCCTGCAGCAGGCCTGCATCGTAGGTATCGCGGTAATCGGTCGATTTACCCAGCGTTAAGCCAGTTAACGCCTGATGATTTTCGTAAGACATGTTTCATAGCCACTTTACAGGTACACTTATGGGCTGAGTTTATCCTGTCTGACAAGAAGAGAGAAATCGGTGGACATCGAAACTGCAAATGCCCTCACTACCTTCACGACCCGCTATTGCGACGCATGGCATGAAAAGCAGGGCTCGTGGCCGCAAAGTGCTGATTTATATGGCGTACCCTCGCCGTGCATTATCTCTTCGCTCGACGACTACGTTATCTGGCAGCCGAAGCCCAATACCGGCGAGCAAAATGTAAATGCGGTTGAACGGGCAATGGACATTGTGGTACAACCAGCGGTTCACGCGTTTTATACCACGCAGTTCGCAGGGGATATGCCCGCGCGCTTTGCTGATATCACGCTGACGCTGTTGCAGACCTGGAGCGAAGACGATCTGCAGCGTGTTCAGGAAAACCTGATTGGTCATCTGGTCACGCAAAAACGCCTTAAGCTTTCTCCGACGCTCTTTATTGCCACGCTGGACAGCGAACTGGATGTGTTATCCGTCTGTAACCTGTCAGGTGAAGTGGTTAAAGAGACTATCGGAACCCGCAATCGCGAGATTCTCGCCCCCTCTCTTGCGGATTTCCTCACCCGACTTGAGCCACTTCTGTAATCCATGATGCTATCGCGCGTGTGAGAGATCTCTTACAAGGTTTGTGAGAGATCGCTGGAACATTCAGTATTACCTTATTTAATTCAGATTAATATCACTCTATTTTTCAATGAATTAGTGGTTCATTGCATCGTTTTTAGGGATTTCTTACGGCTTACAACCCTGAAAGGGTGGGTTGTAAGACGAAGCGGAATAGCGGATTCTATCTCCGTCGACAGGACGCCGACACGAGAAACGAACATCAGGATGATGGCGTATCTCACTCAGGACTCGTCAGGATGGCGCTGCAGGAAGGCTTCAGGATGAAGCGAAGTGGATAACGCAGGATGCGTAAGGGACACCTCCAGGAAGGAGAACGAGAGCCGGTCAGGATGGTCGGTGGGTCAGGAAGGCCAGGACGTTTCAGGATGAAACAAACACGTCAGGAAGATGTGTGCAGGATGCAACGGTTTACGGATGACCAGGCCTTCGGGCTTCAGGAAAAGTTGTCACGGATGAGCAGGGAGCACGAATTGTAGCTGGAATGCTGCGGAACGAACCGGGAGCACTGTTTTTACAGTGCTCCCTTTTTTTATTTCTGCCTTCCGCAATGCTATGCTGCGCGCCGTTCACTTTTTCAGTTGAGGTTACTATGACGCAACACGATAGCGTTCGTGCCCAGTTGCACGCCATCGAAGCCCTTTTGCGCCAACATCAGCTGTGGCAGGAGACCGCGCCGCAGCCAGAAGCGTTCGCGAGCACCCAGCCCTTCTGCCTGGATACGCTGGCCCCGTTTGAGTGGCTGCAGTGGGTGTTAATTCCGCGCATGCACGCCCTGCTTGAGGGCGGTCACCCGCTGCCGCAGGCGTTTGCTGTCTCTCCCTACTATGAAATGGCGCTCGAGGCGACGCACCCTGCGCGCGACGTGATGCTGGTCGAACTGGAAAAACTGGATGCCCTGTTTGCCGGTGAAGATGCATGACGCTTGAGATCATCTATCAGGACGAGTGGCTGGTGGCGGTGAATAAACCGTCAGGCTGGCTGGTGCACCGCAGCTGGCTCGATCGTGATGAGAAAGTGGTGGTGATGCAGACCGTTCGCGACCAGATTGGTCAGCATGTTTTTACCGCCCATCGTCTCGACAGGCCGACCTCCGGCGTGCTGCTGATGGGGCTTTCCAGCGAGGCGGGACGCCTGCTGTCACAGCAGTTCGAACAGCATCAGATGCAAAAGCGCTACCACGCGATCGTCCGCGGCTGGCTGACGGAAGCCGCCACGCTGGACTACCCGCTGGTGGAAGAGCTGGACAAAATCGCCGATAAATTTGCCCGCGATGACAAAGGCCCGCAGCCCGCCGTGACGGATTATCGCGGCATGGCGACGACCGAAATGCCGGTGGCAACCAGCAAGTTTCCGACCACACGCTACAGCCTGGTTGAGCTTTTGCCTAAAACCGGGCGCAAGCACCAGCTGCGACGCCACCTTGCGCACCTGCGCCACCCGATTATTGGCGACAGCAAGCACGGTGATTTGCGCCAGAACCGCAGCGCGGCCGAACACTTTGGCTGCCATCGTCTGATGCTGCACGCCAGCGAGCTGAGCCTGACGCACCCGTTTACTGGCGAGCCGCTGACTATTCGTGCTGGGCTGGACGACGTCTGGATGCAGGCGCTGTCACAGTTTGGCTGGCTGGGACAACTCCCCGAAAATGAAAGGGTTGAGTTTGTATCGGGCAACGTTCAGGATGAACGGTAAACGTATTCATTATGGGAAAATATCATGGCTGAAGTAGGCATTTTTGTCGGCACAATGTACGGCAACTCGCTGCTGGTAGCGGAAGAGGCTGAGGCAATACTCGCCAGCCAGGGCCATAAAGCCACGGTCTATGAAGACCCGGAACTGGCGGACTGGCAAAAGTATCAAGATAAGTACATTCTGGTGGTGACCTCCACCACCGGGCAGGGCGATCTGCCGGACAGCATCGTGCCGCTGTTCCAGGGCATTAAAGACCAGCTTGGCTATCAGCCGAACGTGCACTACGGCATCATTGCCCTGGGCGACAGCTCTTACGCCAACTTCTGCGGCGGCGGCAAGCAGTTCGATGCGCTCCTGCAGGAACAGAGCGCCCAGCGCGTCGGCGAGATGCTGCTGATTGATGCCGGGGAGCACCCGGAGCCAGAAAGCGAATCAAACCCGTGGGTGGAGAACTGGGCCTCACTTCTCAAATAACCCGCTGCCCGGCGGCGCTTCGCTTGCGCGGGCCTACGGGTTTTCCAGGCCGGGTCAGGCGTAGCCGCCACCCGGCAACGAAGCCGCAGCAAATCCTCAATTCCGTGAACCACCTTCCACTCCCTTGGGCTTATGCCATAAACAACCTCTCATACACTCTTCAATACTGTGTTTCTGCACGGTGAGGTGAAGAGGCACTCCTTCATATACTTTCCCGGTCACTATAAAACGGCGTCAGGCCGTACCAAAACGACAAAACTAATCTCATTCTGATTACCCTACCGGTGCTGTACAGAATGAACCTGGCGAAAGCTATGTTTCAGGAGTGCAACAATGAGTACATTAAGCCACGCAGCGAGCAGCGCTGAAAAGCGCACCAACGCCCGCTACTGGATAGTGGTGATGCTGTTTATCGTCACGTCCTTTAACTATGGTGACCGCGCCACGCTGTCGATTGCCGGTTCGGAAATGGCAAAAGATATCGGCCTTGATCCCGTGGGCATGGGTTACGTTTTCTCCGCATTCTCATGGGCCTACGTCATCGGGCAAATTCCTGGCGGCTGGCTGCTGGACCGTTTTGGATCTAAACGCGTCTATTTCTGGTCCATCTTTATCTGGTCGATGTTTACCCTGTTGCAGGGTTTCGTCGATATCTTCAGCGGCTTCGGCATTATCGTGGCGCTCTTCACGCTGCGCTTCCTGGTAGGCTTAGCGGAAGCACCTTCTTTCCCGGGCAACAGCCGAATTGTGGCGGCATGGTTCCCGGCGCAGGAGAGGGGAACGGCGGTGGCGATTTTCAACTCCGCACAGTACTTCGCAACGGTGATCTTCGCGCCAATCATGGGCTGGCTGACGCATGAGGTAGGCTGGTCACACGTCTTCTTCTTCATGGGCGGGCTTGGGATCGTCATCAGCTTCGTCTGGCTGAAAGTGATCCACGAACCCAACCAGCATCCTGGCGTGAACAAAAAAGAGCTGGAGTACATCGCGGAAGGCGGAGCGCTGATCAACATGGATCAGAAATCCGCAAAAGCAAAAGTCCCGTTCAGCCAGAAATGGGCGCAGATCAAGCAGCTCGTCGGCTCGCGCATGATGATCGGCATCTATCTGGGCCAGTACTGTATTAACGCCTTAACCTACTTCTTCATCACCTGGTTCCCGGTGTACCTGGTGCAGGCTCGCGGCATGTCGATTCTGAAAGCGGGATTTGTTGCCTCGGTCCCGGCAATCTGCGGCTTCGTCGGCGGCGTGCTCGGCGGGGTGATTTCCGACTGGCTGATGCGCCGCACGGGGTCACTGAACATCGCGCGTAAAACGCCGATTGTGCTCGGCATGCTGCTCTCCATGACCATGGTGTTCTGTAACTACGTCAATGCCGAATGGATGATTATCGGCTTTATGGCGATGGCCTTCTTCGGCAAAGGCATTGGCGCGCTGGGCTGGGCGGTAATGGCGGATACGGCACCGAAAGAGATCAGCGGCCTGAGCGGCGGTCTGTTCAACATGTTCGGCAACATCTCCGGGATTGTGACGCCAATCGCTATCGGCTACATCGTTGGCACCACCGGCTCCTTTAACGGTGCGCTGATTTATGTCGGGGTACATGCGCTGGTGGCGGTGCTGAGTTACCTGGTGCTGGTGGGGGATATCAAGCGCGTCGAACTTAAACCTGTAGCGGAGCGTGGATGATGACAACGCAATCGAGTCCAACCGTCACGGAGATGAAGGTCATCCCGGTGGCCGGGCAGGACAGCATGCTGCTCAATATTGGCGGTGCGCATAACGCCTGGTTTACCCGTAATATCGTCGTGCTGAAAGACAGCGCAGGGAATACCGGCGTGGGCGAGGCCCCCGGCGGAGAGGTGATTTACCAGACGCTGGTCGATGCCATTCCGCAGGTCGTGGGCCAGGAGATCGCCCGTCTGAACAAGGTGGTTCAGCGGGTGCATAAGGGCAATCAGTCGGCAGACTTTGATACGTTCGGTAAAGGTGCCTGGACGTTTGAACTGCGGGTCAACGCGGTCGCCGCCCTGGAGGCCGCCCTGCTCGATTTACTGGGTAAGGCGCTGAATGTTCCGGTTTGCGAGCTGCTGGGGCCCGGCAAACAGCGCGATGCGGTTACCGTGCTGGGCTATCTGTTCTACGTGGGCGATCGCAATAAAACCGATCTCCCCTATCTGGCGCGATCCACGGGCGATCACGACTGGTATCGCCTGCGCCACCAGGAAGCGCTCTCCAGCGACGCGGTGGTGCGGTTGGCCGAGGCGGCGCAGGATCGCTACGGCTTTAAGGATTTCAAGCTGAAGGGCGGCGTGCTGCCCGGCGAGCAGGAGATTGAAACGGCCCGGGCGCTGAAAAAACGCTTTGCGGATGCACGGATCACCGTCGATCCCAATGGTGCATGGCTGCTGGATGAAGCGATTAGCCTGTGCAAAGGGCTGGGGGATGTCCTGACCTATGCGGAAGACCCCTGCGGCGCGGAGCAGGGCTTCTCGGGCCGTGAAGTCATGGCCGAGTTCCGTCGCGCCACCGGGCTGCCTGTCGCGACCAATATGATCGCCACCAACTGGCGTGAAATGGGTCACGCGGTGATGCTGAACGCCGTTGACATACCGCTGGCGGACCCGCACTTCTGGACGCTTTCAGGCGCAGTGCGCGTGGCGCAGCTGTGCGATGACTGGGGGCTGACCTGGGGCTGTCACTCGAACAATCACTTTGATATTTCGCTGGCGATGTTTACCCACGTTGGCGCGGCGGCGCCGGGTAACCCGACCGCCATCGACACCCACTGGATTTGGCAGGAAGGGGAAGCCCGCCTGACGAAAAATCCGCTGGAAATTATCAACGGCAAGATTGCCGTACCGGATGCACCGGGCCTGGGCGTGGAGATTGACTGGGATCAGATCCATAAAGCCCATGAGGCGTATAAAAAGCTACCGGGCGGCGCGCGTAACGACGCGGGCCCGATGCAGTACCTGATCCCCGGCTGGACATTTGACCGTAAGCGCCCTGTTTTCGGACGTCACTGATAAAAGGATTGAACGATGAGTACTTTTTCTACCCCAGTAGTTACCGCCATGCAGATCGTTCCGGTTGCGGGCCATGACAGCATGTTGATGAACCTGAGCGGCGCGCATGCGCCATTCTTTACCCGCAACATTGTCATTATCAAAGACAATTCCGGCCATACGGGTGTGGGCGAAATTCCGGGCGGGGAGAAGATCCGCCAAACGCTGGAAGATGCCATTCCGCTGGTGGTGGGCAAAACGCTGGGTGAGTACAAAAATGTCCTCAACACCGTGCGCAACACCTTTGCCGATCGCGATGCCGGAGGGCGTGGCCTGCAGACCTTCGATCTGCGAACCACCATCCACGTGGTGACCGGGATTGAATCCGCCATGTTAGATCTGCTGGGCCAGCATCTGGGCGTTAACGTTGCGTCGCTGCTGGGCGAGGGTCAGCAGCGCAGCGAAGTGGAAATGCTGGGCTATCTGTTCTTTGTCGGCGACCGCAGGCTGACGCCGCTGCCTTATCAGAGCCAGCCGGATGAACAATGCGACTGGTACCGACTCCGCCACGACGAGGCGATGACCCCGGACGCGGTGGTGCGCCTGGCGGAAGCCGCTTATGAAAAATATGGTTTTAATGATTTCAAACTGAAAGGCGGCGTGCTGGCCGGTGAGGAAGAGGCGGAAGCCGTCACCGCGCTGGCAAAACGTTTCCCGCAGGCACGCGTGACGCTGGATCCGAACGGCGCATGGTCGCTTAAGGAGGCCATTGCGATCGGTAAACAACTGAAAGGCGTGCTGGCGTATGCGGAAGATCCGTGTGGGGCTGAGCAAGGCTTCTCAGGACGTGAAGTCATGGCGGAATTCCGCCGCGCAACGGGGCTGCCGACCGCGACCAATATGATTGCGACCGACTGGCGTCAGATGGGACACACCCTGTCCTTGCAGTCTGTTGATATTCCGCTGGCGGACCCGCACTTCTGGACGATGCAGGGGTCGGTGCGCGTGGCGCAAATGTGCCATGAGTTTGGCCTGACCTGGGGCTCGCACTCTAACAACCACTTCGACGTGTCGCTGGCGATGTTCACGCACGTTGCCGCCGCCGCGCCGGGCACGATTACCGCTATCGATACGCACTGGATCTGGCAGGAAGGTAACCAGCGTCTGACTAAGCAGCCGTTTGAGATCAAAGGTGGCATGGTGCAGGTGCCTTCTACCCCGGGGCTGGGAGTTGAGCTGGATATGGACCAGGTCATGAAGGCCAACGAGCTGTATCAGAAACACGGTCTGGGCGCGCGCGACGACGCGATGGCGATGCAGTATCTGATCCCGGACTGGACATTCGACAATAAACGCCCGTGCATGGTACGATAAACGCATTGGGACCGCTCCCACAGGCGGTCTTTTACGTGGTGTATGCTTAACGTAACGACTATGCGTAAGGATGGCTTATGAAAATTGTTATCGCACCGGACTCGTATAAGGAAAGTTTGAGTGCGCTTGAGGTTGCGACAGCGATAGAACGTGGTTTTCGCGAGATCTTCCCCGAGGCGGTTTACGTCAAACTGCCGGTCGCGGACGGTGGCGAAGGGACGGTTGAGGCGATGATCGCGGCAACGCAGGGACGCATTGTGCATGTTCCGGTGACCGGCCCGCTGGGTGAGCGCGTGGAAGGGTTTTATGGCTTATCCGGTGACGAGCAGAGTGCCTTTATTGAAATGGCGGCGGCAAGCGGCCTGGAGCTGGTCGTCCCTTCGCAGCGTAATCCCCTGAAAACCACCTCGTGGGGCACGGGCGAACTTATTCGTCACGCGCTGGATGCGGGCGTTAAGCATATCATCATCGGCATCGGCGGCAGCGCCACCAATGACGGCGGAGCAGGGATGGTGCAGGCGTTGGGGGCAAAGCTGCTGGACGACAGCGGGCAGCCCCTTGCTCTGGGCGGGGGCGAGCTGGGAAAACTTGCGCGTATCGACCTGAGCGGGCTGGACAGACGCTTGGCGGAGTGCCGGATAGAGGTCGCCTGTGATGTGACGAATCCGCTCACCGGAAAGGATGGCGCGTCAGCCGTATTTGGCCCGCAAAAGGGGGCCACGCCCGAGATGATCGTTACCCTGGACAACGCGCTGGCACAGTATGCGAGAGTCATTGCCCGGGATCTGGATATCGACGTGCTAAACCTTGCTGGTGGCGGCGCGGCGGGTGGCATGGGGGCCGCGCTGTACGCCTTTTGCGGCGCGCAGCTGCGCCAGGGCATTGAGATCGTGACCGATGCGCTACACCTGGCCGACCAGGTGGCCGATGCGGATCTGGTGATCACGGGAGAAGGCCGCATCGACAGCCAGACGATCCACGGCAAAGTCCCGGTGGGCGTGGCGAGAGTGGCAAAACGCTTTAACAAACCCGTTATCGGCATTGCAGGAAGCCTGACGGCGGACGTTGGCGTGGTACACGATCACGGCATTGATGCGGTGTTTAGCGTGATCTACACCATCTGCTCGCTGGAAGACGCGCTTGAAAATGCCAGCGAGAACGTCAGGATGGCCGCAAGGAATATCGCGGCGGTGCTGAAAGTGGGGCAGGCATTTTAGCTGTGATTGCCGGGTGGCGGCTTCGCCTTACCCGGCCTACGTCAGAGCACCTGTAGGCCCGGTAAGCGCAGCGCCACCGGGCTTTTACCTCAGCTCCCCAGCACCTTCATCGCTTCCCGCGTTACGTTATCCATCTCATCCAGCAGCTCAAGGAATTCCGGTTCAAGCTCCGATTCCGGCGTACCGGCACGCAGCTGCTGCTCCAGCAGCTGGCAAAGATTTTTCAGCCGCGGCACGCCGCTGTAACCGCAGCTACCGTGCAGCTTGTGGATTGCTTCCAGCAAATCTTCCGGGTTTTCACCCACCAGCTGCTCTTCTACCTTATTGCGAATTTCCGGCAGAAACGCGACCAGCATTTGCAGCATTTCGCGGGCCAGGTCGGGTTTACCTGCCGCCTGGCGCAGGGCAAGCTGCCAGTCAAAGGTCGCGTTCTGGTTGACGCTGATTTCAACCGGCTCGCTGGATACCGTGTACGTCCCGCCAATATGACCCGGCTTATAGCGTAACAGCAGGTTGTGAAGTTTCTCTTCATCGATTGGCTTCGCCAGATAATCATTCATTCCGGCGCTCAGCAGCTTCTCTTTCTGACCGGCCATCGCGTGCGCGGTGACCGCAATGACCGGCGTTTGCTGCTGATGCGGCAGCTGGTGGATCAGCTCGCAGGCCCGAATGCCATCCATGCCCGGCATTTGAATATCCATCAGTATCAAATCAAACTGCATCTGCTTAGCCTGTTCAACCGCCTGCGCGCCGCTGGTGCACAGCTCCACATGCTGAACCTGGTCTTCAAGCAATACACCAATGAGCTTCAGGTTGGCCGGATTATCATCCACCGCCATCACGCTCATCGGCAATTTTTGCTCATCGTCAATCAGCGGGAGGGCATGCTGGCTAAGACGGCAATACTCCGTGAGCGCGGGCAGCAGGCGGGTCGCGGTGAGCGGTTTCAGCAGACACGCGGCGGCCCCGTCATTTTTCAACTCTTCTGCATTGAGCTGGGCATGGCAGGGCAGCGCCAGCAGCAAATAGTCGGTCATTGACGCGGCTTTCGCCAGCCGCTCCTGCTGCATGGTCAGCTCGCCGGTGAAGGTGACCGGGATCCCCATCAGCAGAATGTCGTAGTGCTCAACGGCAAGCGCTGAGAAGGTTGGGCTGTAGACCACCTCCAGCGGCGTGGTGCTTAAAATATCGAGCGCGCACTGCGCTGCTGCCGCGTTAGGTTCGACGTAGGCCAGACGCTTGCCTTTCAGGCAGTCCGTCACCGGGCCGTCGGTCAATACGTTTGGATTGAGGTCCAGATTAATGTGGAACCAGAAGGTTGAGCCGCGGTTCGGCTGGCTGTGGAAGGAGATATCGCCGCCCATCTCGTTCACCAGGCGCTGCGTGATCACCAGCCCCAGGCCGGTACCGCCATGACGGCGGGAGATACTGGCGTCCGCCTGACGGAACGCCTGGAACAGACGCGACTGATCCCGCTCAGGAATCCCGATGCCGGTATCGCGGATCTGGACTTCAATCTGCACCTTATTGCTGCTGATCGAGCGTTTTTCTACCAGAATGTCGATATTACCGCTTTCGGTGAATTTAATGGCATTCCCGACAAGATTGGTAATGACCTGCTGCAGACGCAAAGGATCGCCAATAACGTTATCCGGCACGTCGTTTTTTATGTTGAGCGTCAGCTCAAGGCCTTTGTCGTGCGACGAGTGCGCGAGCAGCGTCACCACCTCATCGAGCGTACTGCGCAGCGGGAAGGGAATACTCTCCAGGATCAGCTTGCCCGCTTCCAGCTTGGAGAAGTCCAGCACGTCGTTGATGATCGCCAGCAGGTTGTTGGCCGAGCGTTCAATGGTGTGCAGGTGATCGCGCTGAGTCGGGTTGAGCTCGCTTTTCAGGGTCAGGCGGGTGAAGCCGATCACGCCATTGAGCGGCGTACGCAGCTCGTGCGACATATTGGCCAGGAATTCCGACTTAATACGTGCCGCTTCCTGAGCGCGCTTTTTCGCCAGATCCAGCTCAACGTTCTGGATCTCCATCTGCTCCAGCGTTTCGCGCAGGTCGGACGTCGCCTGGTCAACGTTGTGCTGCATCTCTTCGTGATACGCCGCCAGCGACATGGCCATCGAGTTGATGCCGTTCTTCAGCATATCCAGCTCGCCCAGCATAAACCCTTCCACCCGGCTGTCGAGCTGTCCCCGTCGGATGCGGTCAACCGTGTTAACCATGTTGCGGATGGGGCCCGTCACGTCGCGCATCAGGCGCCAGCCGAAGATCAGCGCAATGCCAATGCAGAACAGCATCATCACGCCAGAGATGAAGATTTCTTTATACTGCTGTAGCCGGACCGACTTGAGATCCAGCTCCAGCGCTACATATCCCAGCATATTGTTGCTGGATTTGGCGTCGGACTGCGCAGACTCATCGGGTGAATAGCTTTCAGATACGATCGGCGTGCGCAGGATCATGATATCGCCGCGCCGCAATACGGTGAGATGGCGAGGGAACGGCGTACCGTCCGGGATCTTCAGGGCCGCAGGATCGAGATGAAAATTCGAGGTGACAAACAGGCGGTTATGTTCGTCGTAAACGGAAATGGCGCGTACGATGTCCGAGTGGCGGCGGTGGAGTACGCTGATTAACTGACCAATGGATTCGCGGTTTTGCAGGTTCATGCCGTACTCGCTGGAAACGGCAAGCGGTTCGATAATGCTGGCGCCTGCATCCTCCAGCTGTCGCTGCAAATCGTTATAGCGGTGCACCACAAAGAAGATACTCAGCAGCAAACCGATGAGAACGGTGGGGGCGAGGATCAAAATCATCATGCGCGCGCGCAGGCTGTAGTTGGTCATGGCGTTCCGTTATGGGACAATTAAGATAATTATGTTTATGTGAGAAAAATCTCGGCGATGGCGCAATTCTACTCTGCAAAGCGACGCGTGACGACGCGTCAAATCATCACTGTTGAAGCCACGGACCTCGATCCGTTTGGGCAGGGAGTGGCACGTCACAATGGTAAGGCTCTGTTTATAACAGGTTTACTGCCAACAGAACGAGCAGAAATTACGCTGACGGAAGATAAACGCCAGTTCGCGCGCGGACAGGTTAAGCGTCGTCTCAACGATAGCCCGGAGCGCGTGAAGCCCCGCTGCCCACATTTTGGCGTTTGCGGGGGCTGCCAGCAACAGCATGCGAGCACAGAATTACAGCAAAAAAGCAAAAGCCGCGCGCTGGCGCGTCAGCTTAAACACGACGTTAACGAAATTCTCGCCGATGAGCCCTGGGGCTACCGTCGGCGCGCCCGCCTGAGCCTCAGCTATCAGCCAAAAACGGCGCGGCTGGAGATGGGGTTTCGCAAGGCCGGCTCCAGTGACATCGTCGATGTGCAGCAATGCCCCATTTTGGTGCCCCATCTTGAGGCGTTGCTTCCGGATGTGCGCACCTGTCTCTCCGGGCTGGACGGCGTTCGCCACCTTGGGCATGTCGAACTGGTCATGGCAAACAATGGACCGCTGATGGTGCTGCGCCATACCGCGCCGCTGTCGAAAAAAGATCGCGAAAAACTGGAACGCTTTTCGCATTCCCACGACCTGGCGCTTTTTCTTGCACCACAAAGCGAGATACTTGAGCAGGTTACCGGTGAGGCGCCCTGGTATGCGTCAAACGGGCTACGCTTAACGTTCAGCCCGCGGGATTTCATTCAGGTGAATGATGGCGTAAACCAGCAGATGGTTGAGAAAGCGCTGACGTGGCTGGATGTTCAGAAAAGCGATCGAGTGCTCGATCTGTTCTGCGGAATGGGCAACTTCACGCTGCCGTTGGCGCGAAAAGCGGCCAGCGTCGTCGGCGTGGAAGGCGTTGAGGCGCTGGTGGCTAAAGGGCAGGAGAACGCACAACAGAACGGCTTGCAAAATGTGACATTCTTTCATCAAAATCTTGAGGAAGATGTCACCCAACAGCCGTGGGCAAAACAGGGCTTTGATAAAATTTTGCTCGACCCGGCGCGTGCCGGTGCCCCGGGTGTGATGGCACATATTATTAAACTCGCGCCGAAGCGTGTGGTCTATGTTTCCTGTAATCCGGCAACGCTTGCCCGGGACAGTGAGGCATTAATCAGCGCGGGTTACCAGATTCAGCGTCTGGCAATGCTGGACATGTTCCCGCACACTGGTCATCTGGAATCGATGGTGTTGTTCGAGCACATCTAATTTGTTTGGCTTGTCGACTTCGACAGGCCCTGGTCCCTAAAGGAGAGGACAATGGTTGCGGTAAGAAGTGCACATCTCAATAAAGCTGGGGAATTTGACCCACAAAAATGGATCGCAAGTCTGGGAATTTCCAGCCAGCAGTCGTGTGAACGCTTAACCGAAACCTGGGCCTATTGTCTGCGCACCACGCAGGGGCATCCGGATGCCGATCTTCTCCTGTGGCGCGGCGTGGAGATGGTTGAAATCTTATCCATGCTGAACATGGACATCGAAACGCTGCAGGCCGCGCTTCTCTTCCCCCTCGCGGATGCGGACGTGGTCAGCGAAGACGTGCTGCGCGACAGCGTCGGGAAATCCGTCGTCGCGCTGATCCACGGCGTGCGGGATATGGCGGCCATCCGCCAGCTTAAAGCTGCCCATACCGATTCCGTCTCTTCAGAACAGGTTGATAACGTTCGCCGGATGCTGCTGGCCATGGTGGATGATTTCCGCTGCGTGGTCATCAAGCTTGCCGAACGTATTGCCCACCTGCGTGAGGTGAAGGATGCGCCGGAAGACGAGCGCGTGCTGGCCGCCAAAGAGTGTACAAACATCTATGCGCCGCTGGCGAACCGCTTAGGGATTGGTCAGCTGAAATGGGAGCTGGAAGATTACTGCTTCCGCTATCTGCACCCGGCGGAATATAAACGTATTGCCAAACTCCTGCATGAGCGCCGTATCGACCGCGAGCACTATATCGAGGAGTTTGTCGGCGGGCTGCGCCAGGCGATGAAAGAAGAGAACGTGCGCGCCGAAGTCTACGGTCGGCCCAAGCATATCTACAGCATCTGGCGCAAAATGCAGAAGAAACACCTCGCCTTTGACGAGCTGTTTGACGTGCGCGCCGTGCGGATCGTGGCGGAGCGTCTGCAGGACTGCTACGCCGCGCTGGGGATAGTACACACTCACTTCCGTCATCTGCCCGATGAGTTCGATGACTATGTCGCCAACCCCAAACCGAACGGCTATCAGTCTATCCACACCGTTGTGCTTGGCCCTGGCGGCAAAACGGTCGAGATTCAGATCCGCACTAAGCAGATGCACGAAGACGCCGAGCTGGGCGTAGCCGCGCACTGGAAATACAAAGAAGGCACCTCCGGCGGGGCGCGTTCAGGACATGAAGACCGCATTGCCTGGCTGCGCAAGCTGATTGCGTGGCAGGAAGAGATGGCTGACTCCGGCGAGATGCTCGACGAAGTGCGTAGCCAGGTCTTTGATGACCGCGTCTATGTCTTTACCCCGAAAGGGGACGTTGTCGACCTGCCTGCGGGCTCTACGCCGCTCGATTTTGCCTACCACATCCACAGCGATGTGGGACACCGCTGCATCGGGGCGAAAATCGGCGGACGAATCGTACCGTTCACCTATCAACTGCAGATGGGTGACCAGATTGAAATCATTACCCAGAAACAGCCCAACCCGAGCCGTGACTGGCTTAACCCTAACCTGGGCTACGTCACCACCAGCCGCGGGCGCTCGAAAATTCACGCCTGGTTCCGTAAACAGGACCGCGACAAGAACATCCTTGCCGGTCGCCAGATCCTCGACGACGAGCTGGAGCATATCGGGATAAGCCTGAAAGAGGCGGAGAAATTCCTGCTGCCGCGCTACAACTTCAACGAGCTTGACGAGCTGCTAGCGGCCATTGGCGGCGGTGATATCCGTCTGAATCAGATGGTGAACTTCCTGCAGGCGCAGTTCAATAAGCCAAGCGCGGCAGAGCAGGACGCGGCGGCGCTGAAGCAGCTGCAGCAGAAAACCTATGCGCCGCAGCAGCGCAGCAAAGACAATGGCCGCGTGGTGGTCGAGGGCGTGGGCAATCTGATGCACCACATTGCCCGCTGCTGCCAGCCGATCCCAGGCGACGATATCGTCGGCTTTATCACCCAGGGGCGTGGGATTTCGATTCACCGTTCCGACTGCGATCAGCTTGCCGAGCTGCAGTCGCATGCGCCGGAGCGCATCGTGGAAGCCGTCTGGGGTGAGAGCTATTCCGCCGGCTATTCGCTGGTGGTGCGCGTCACCGCCAACGACCGCAGCGGCCTGCTGCGCGACATCACCACCATTCTCGCCAACGAGAAGGTCAACGTGCTGGGCGTTGCCAGCCGCAGCGATACCCGCGAGCAGCTTGCCACCATCGATATGACTATCGAAATCTACAACCTGCAGGTGCTGGGCCGCGTGCTCGGCAAACTGAACCAGGTGCCGGATGTGATTGACGCGCGTCGTCTGCACGGCGGATAAGATTTCCCTCTTTTGTAGGCCGGGTAAGGCGTTAGCCGCCACCCGGCATTTTTTTATCAGGACAGAACCATGACTCAAATTGACCGCCTGCTCGGCATCATGAAACGCCTGCGCGACCCGGAAAACGGCTGTCCGTGGGACAAAGAGCAGACTTTCGCCACCATCGCCCCTTACACCCTTGAAGAGACCTATGAGGTGCTGGACGCGATTTCCCGCGAAGATTTTGACGACCTGCGCGGCGAGCTGGGCGATCTGCTGTTCCAGGTGGTGTTCTACGCGCAAATGGCGCAGGAAGAAGGGCGCTTTGACTTTGATGATATCTGCGCTGCTATAAGCGACAAGCTGGAGCGCCGTCATCCCCATATCTTTGGCGATGCCACCGCAGGCAACAGCGCGGAGGTGCTGGCCCGCTGGGAACAGATCAAAAGCGCCGAGCGGGCGGAAAAATCTCAGCACTCGGCGCTGGATGATATTCCGCTGAGCCTGCCCGCGCTGATGCGCGCGCATAAAATCCAGAAACGCTGCTCCGCGGTGGGGTTTGACTGGACCTCCCTCGGCCCGGTGCTGGATAAAGTGCACGAAGAGATTGATGAAGTCATGCACGAAGCGCAGCAGGCGGTGGTGGATGAAGCAAAGCTTGAGGAAGAGATGGGCGACCTGCTGTTTGCGACCGTCAACCTTTCTCGCCACCTGGGTGTAAAAGCGGAAACCGCCCTGCAAAAAGCCAACATAAAATTCGAACGACGCTTTCGCGAAGTTGAGCGGATTGTCGCCTCGCGAGGCCTGGAAATGAGCGGAATTGACCTCGAGGCAATGGAAGAAGTCTGGCAGGAAGTAAAGCGCCAGGAACATGATCTCTAACGAGATTTTGCGATCAAGCGCAATTTGTGTGATTTTTTAAATGACAAGCGCTTGATTTGCGTCAAAAACATTTACCCAAAAGGGGCTATTTTCTCACTCCTTATGTTTGTCATGGCCTGGAATGGAGACGGAGAATGAAAGTTTGTGGCGCTCGCCGTGTTCGGGTATACTACTTTCCCGTCCTGGTTATTCCATCGTTTCACCCTAACTTCTCAGGTTCAGCATGACAACGAACTATATTTTTGTGACCGGCGGGGTCGTATCCTCTCTGGGTAAAGGCATTGCCGCAGCCTCCCTCGCAGCCATTCTTGAAGCCCGTGGCCTCAATGTGACCATGATGAAACTGGATCCGTACATCAACGTCGATCCGGGCACCATGAGCCCAATCCAACACGGGGAAGTGTTCGTTACTGAAGACGGCGCTGAAACCGATCTGGATCTTGGCCACTACGAGCGTTTCATCCGCACCAAAATGACCCGTCGTAACAACTTCACGACTGGCCGCATCTATTCCGACGTTCTGCGTAAAGAGCGCCGTGGTGACTACCTGGGTGCAACCGTTCAGGTTATCCCGCACATCACTAACGCAATCAAAGAACGCATTGTTGCGGGTGGCGAAGGCCACGACGTGGTGCTGGTTGAAATCGGCGGTACCGTGGGTGATATCGAATCCCTGCCATTCCTGGAAGCGATTCGTCAGCTGGCGGTAGATATTGGCCGTGAACACGCGCTGTTCATGCACCTGACCCTGGTGCCGTACATGGCCGCTGCAGGCGAAGTGAAAACCAAGCCGACTCAGCACTCTGTGAAAGAGCTGCTCTCTATTGGTATTCAGCCAGATATCCTGGTTTGCCGCTCCGATCGCGCGGTTCCGGCGAACGAACGTGCGAAAATTGCATTGTTCTGTAACGTGCCTGAAAAAGCCGTTATTTCAATGAAAGATGTCGATTCCATTTATAAAATCCCGGGCCTGTTGAAATCTCAGGGCCTGGACGATTATATTTGTAAACGATTCAGCTTGAACTGTCCGGAAGCTAACCTGTCTGAATGGGAACAGGTTATTTATGAAGAAGCCAACCCGGCAGGCGAAGTGACTATCGGTATGGTCGGCAAGTACATTGAACTGCCGGATGCCTATAAGTCAGTGATCGAAGCGCTGAAACACGGTGGTCTGAAGAACCGTGTCTCTGTGAACATCAAGCTGATTGATTCGCAGGATGTTGAAACGCGTGGCGTTGAAATCCTGAAAGATCTGGATGCTATCCTTATCCCTGGCGGCTTCGGCTACCGTGGTGTAGAAGGCAAGATCGCTACCGCGCGCTATGCGCGTGAAAACAATATTCCATACCTCGGCATCTGCCTGGGTATGCAGGTTGCGCTGATCGAATTTGCGCGCAACGTAGCGGGAATGGAAAACGCGAACTCTACGGAATTTGTGCCAGACTGTAAGTACCCTGTGGTGGCGCTTATCACTGAATGGCGTGACGAAGAAGGTAACGTCGAAGTCCGTACCGAGAAGAGCGATCTGGGTGGCACCATGCGTCTTGGCGCACAGGCCTGCCAGCTGTCTGACGATAGCGTGGTTCGCAAGCTGTATGGCGAGCCGGTCATCACCGAGCGCCATCGTCACCGCTATGAAGTCAACAACATGTTGTTGAAACCTATTGAAGCCGCGGGCCTGCGTGTTGCGGGCCGCTCCGGGGATGATCAGTTAGTCGAGATCATTGAAGTGCCAAACCATCCGTGGTTTGTCGCCTGCCAGTTCCACCCGGAATTTACTTCAACGCCGCGTGACGGGCATCCGCTGTTTGCAGGCTTCGTGAAGGCCGCCAGCGACTACCAGAAGCGTCAGGCGAAGTAAGAAAAGTTAGAACGGCAACGCGTACCTTTGGTACGCGTTGTTTGTCTGGAGTTTTAGTTTAACTTGTACTGAGGAAAATCTAATGTCCAAAATCGTTAAAGTCATCGGTCGTGAAATCATCGACTCCCGTGGTAACCCGACCGTTGAAGCCGAAGTTCACCTGGAAGGTGGTTTCGTTGGTATGGCTGCTGCTCCATCAGGTGCTTCTACTGGTTCTCGCGAAGCGCTGGAACTGCGCGATGGCGACAAATCCCGCTTCCTGGGCAAAGGCGTACTGAAAGCGGTTGGCGCTGTAAACGGTCCGATTGCTCAGGCAATCCTTGGCAAAGACGCCAAAGACCAGGCTGGCATCGACAAGATCATGATCGATCTGGACGGTACTGAAAACAAATCTAACTTCGGTGCGAACGCAATCCTGGCTGTTTCCCTGGCGAACGCCAAAGCGGCTGCTGCAGCGAAAGGTATGCCACTGTTCGAGCACATCGCTGAACTGAACGGCACCCCAGGCAAATACTCCATGCCTGTACCAATGATGAACATCATCAACGGTGGTGAGCACGCAGACAACAACGTTGATATTCAGGAATTCATGATTCAGCCAGTTGGCGCGAAATCCCTGAAAGAAGCGGTTCGTATGGGTTCTGAAGTGTTCCACAACCTGGCTAAAGTTCTGAAAGCTAAAGGTATGAACACTGCTGTTGGTGACGAAGGTGGCTATGCGCCAAACCTGGGTTCTAACGCAGAAGCACTGGCTGTTATCGCAGAAGCAGTAAAAGCTGCGGGCTACGAGCTGGGCAAAGACATCACCCTGGCGATGGACTGTGCAGCATCTGAATTCTACAAAGACGGTAAATACGTTCTGGCTGGCGAAGGCAACAAAGCATTCACCTCCGAAGAGTTCACTCACTTCCTGGAAGACCTGACCAAACAGTACCCAATCGTGTCTATCGAAGACGGTCTGGACGAGTCTGACTGGGCTGGCTTCGCATACCAGACTAAAGTACTGGGCGACAAAATCCAGCTGGTTGGTGACGACCTGTTCGTAACCAACACCAAGATCCTGAAAGAAGGCATCGAGAAAGGCATCGTTAACTCCATCCTGATCAAATTCAACCAGATCGGTTCTCTGACCGAAACTCTGGCTGCGATCAAAATGGCGAAAGACGCTGGCTACACCGCTGTTATCTCTCACCGTTCTGGCGAAACTGAAGACGCTACCATTGCCGACCTGGCTGTGGGTACCGCTGCAGGCCAGATCAAAACCGGTTCTATGAGCCGTTCTGACCGTGTTGCTAAATACAACCAGCTGATTCGTATCGAAGAAGCGCTGGGCGAAAAAGCACCATACAACGGTCTGAAAGAGATCAAAGGCCAGGCATAATTGCTTAAGCCTTAAAATGAAAATGCCAGTCGAATGACTGGCATTTTTTTTGGCTATTTAAAATCGACCGCCATTTGCTCCGGAATGGTCAGCCCCTGGGTGGTCTGCACGCAGCGGGCGATGTAGTCCGTAAACCGGGGTGGCTTCGGCATCCCCATGCTCAGCAGCTTATCGTTGCTGAAGCGCACGTTAAGCGTGGCAAACGCACCGTATAAACGCATGGCTTTCAGCATCAGACGTTCGTTGCACGGCCCAAAAATATGTTTCAACTCGCGGCGCATTCTGACCAGCGTTTCGTAGCTGACCTGCGCATATTTATCCCCGACGGGGGCTTTCTCCAGCGCCTGCGCCATTGCCTGATCGATATCCGCAAAGCGAACGCTGTTCTCTTCTCCCGCAGAAATGTGTACCACTTCTCCCGGACGAGCGTTGCTGTTGAGCAGCATTAACATCGCGTCGGCGCAATAATCCACCGGAACAACGTCGATCCGGTCTTCCATTGAGCACATAAACTTTTGCAGCATCAGGCCCATGCTAAAGACCCAGAAAATGCTGCTCGAGGGTGTGCAGCCGTGACGGGTATGGCCGACGACGATGGACGGACGGGCGATAAGCAGCGGCAGGTTCGGACACTCCTGGCGCATCAGCTGTTCGATGGTTGACTTCGAAAAGGTGTATTCCACCAGGTGTTCAGCATTCTCTCTGAATTCAGCGCTTTCGGCGACCAGTGAATCCTGCTCAGGCGTGCATGACATCGCGGTGCCAACGTGGAGGAAACGCTGCAGTCCTGTGACCTGCTCCATACGGCGCGCCAGCGCGAGCGTACCTTCAACGTTGACCTTCCAGATCAGCGGGTTATTACCAAATGAGGCGACGGCCGCACAGTTAACGACATGCGTGACCCGATCCAGACGGGGATCGTGCAGAAAGGCTTCAGGCTGGCTGAGGTCGCCAATCAGGATATTATCCACCTTCAGGGAGGCCAGTTTGTCCTCAGGAACGTTGAACTTGCGCATATTCTCCAGCACCCGCTCCAGCCCGCTCTGCGGATCGCCGGCGCGCGCAAGCAAAAGGAGTTCTACGGACTGATCGTTGGTCAGGATTTTTTCAAGAACTGCACCGCCCAGAAATCCGGTTACGCCTGTAATCAATAACATCTTCATTAATACCGTCTCATTATGATTGATGAGGCGGATTGTAGGCGCGCAAAAGTAAACGGCATTTAAATAATAAATCGCCGAAACCGACAGCATCTTAAGCTTATTTTAAGGAAAGGAAATCGGGTGGATATATTGGACATTAGCGGAAGGGTAAAAATTCACTCTATTAAAATTTAAATTTTAACCTATTGAATTTAATGTTTTTTATGGTGGATCGCCCGAATAGTAAACTTAATTCAAAATGTAATAAATATAATAATTTGTTACACCAAACATTTACCAAATAAATGATTTAAACACCACTTAACTAAAATCAGACGACGTAGCTCGCAGGCTATTTTATTTAGCCTGCGAAGGATTTTTAGAGTAACAGCGGAAGCGTGGCGCTGGCGGTTTGTTGGCTAACGTCGCCGTAATGACCATCCAGCGCAATCATGGACGTGGTCAGCAGCTCGATCAGCAGCATCACCCCAACCTTAGCATTGAGTGCGCCTGCGCTAAGGGGTCCCTCTGGTTTGGCGGCAACCAGCTGCATGTCGCTCAGAGACGCCAGCGGGCTGCGGGGCGTATTGCTGAGTGCCAGAACCTTAACGCCGCGCTTGCGGGCAAGCTTCACCACGTGGAGTAAATCCCGCGTTGAACCCGAACTGGAGATGGCCACAACCAGCGTCTCTTTCGAAAGCGTTGTCGCATTCATGGCTGCGCGGTGCATATCGCTAAACAGCTGGGCGGGTTTGCCCAGCCGCAACAGCTTGTAATGCAGATACTCCCCGAGGATCGCGCTGGCCGCAACGCCATAAATCTGCACGGATTGCGCCTGGTGCAACGCCAGCGCCGCTTTTTCAAGCAGCGTGCGGTCGAGGAGTCGGGCGGTATCCTGCAAAGCCTGCACCGACTCATCCACGACGTTATCAATCTCATCCCCCGCCTGACGCGCGGGCTGGCCCTGCTGAATATCCAGCGCAAGCGCCATTTTAAATTCGTTATAGCCCTTGCAGCCCAGCGTCCGGCAAAGGCGCGTGACGCTGGCCTCGCTGGTGTGGCTCTCGCGCGCCAGTTCAGTGATCGTCAGGTAGAGCACCCGGGCAGGATCGCTGAGGACAAACTCGCCGAGTTTTTGTTGCGTTGGGCTGTACCCGGAAGCCTCCTGGCGGAGCTTCAGCAGCAGATTTTCATGGTCCGACATGCCACGTCCTTAATGTGTTTCGCTGCGACTAGTGTGGCGGAAAGGAGGGGAAAGATGCCAGTCATTTTGAAAAAGTATGATCGGCTTCCTGGTTTTTGATGATAATTTTCACGTAATAATATTTGTGTGGTAAAAATTTTCATCAATTAACGGGGAGATGAAAAAATGATGCAAATGTTCAGTGGCGCTTCTTCGGGGGGATGGTTTGAAAAAGCGCAGCGCTTTGGTAAATCCTTTATGTTGCCCATCGCCGTGCTGCCCGCGGCGGGTCTGCTGCTCGGGATAGGCGGCGCGTTATCCAATCCCAATACGCTGGCGGCTTATCCGTTTTTAGACGTGGGCTGGCTTCAGGCCATTTTCACCATCATGAGCAGCGCTGGTTCAATCGTGTTTGCAAACCTCTCGGTGCTGTTTGCAGTTGGGGTTGCCGTCGGGTTGGCAAAAAGCGATAAGGGCACGGCTGGGCTGGCAGCGCTGCTCGCGTTTCTGGTGATGAATGCCACCATCAACGCGCTGCTGATCCTCACCGGCAAACTGGCGCACGAGAACCCGGGCGCTGTGGGGCAGGGCATGACGCTGGGGATCCAGACGCTGGAAACCGGCGTGTTTGGCGGCGTGGTGATTGGTCTGGTGACCTGCACGCTCCATCATCGGTTTAATAAAATTGCGCTTCCGCAGTTCCTCGGGTTCTTTGGCGGCTCGCGCTTTGTTCCCATAATCAGCTCGCTGGCGGCGATACTTGTCGGCGCGCTCATGACCGTGGTCTGGCCGCATTTCCAGAAACTGATTTTTGGTCTCGGCGGGCTGGTGGATGCCACCGGTTATCTGGGCACCCTGCTGTACGGCTTCATTTTACGCATGCTGGGCCCGTTTGGTTTGCACCACATCTTCTATCTGCCGTTCTGGACCACCGCGCTCGGCGGCAGTGAGATTGTCAACGGTCACCTGGTTGAGGGCACACAGCGGATCTTCTTCGCCCAGCTGGCCGACCCGAACACGCAGCATTTCTATGAGGGCACGTCGCGCTTCATGTCCGGGCGCTTTATTACGATGATGTTTGGCCTGCTCGGCGCGTGTCTGGCGATGTACCACACGGCAAAACCGGAGAACAAAAAGCGCGTTGCCGGGCTGCTGCTCTCTGCGGCGTTAACCTCGTTCCTGACCGGGATTACCGAGCCTATCGAGTTCTCCTTCCTGTTTATTGCGCCGGTGCTTTACGTCATTCATGCGCTGTTTGACGGGCTGGCGTTCATGCTCGCACACATGCTGCATATCACCATCGGGCAAACCTTCTCCGGCGGTTTTATCGACTTCGTGCTGTTCGGCATTTTGCAGGGGGAGGCCAAAACCAACTGGATGTTCGTTCCGCTGGTTGGCGTGCCGTGGTTCTTCCTTTACTACTTCACCTTCCGCTACCTGATTAACCGCTTCGATTTTGCCACGCCGGGCCGGGAAAAGGAGGCGATGGCCAATGAGGTGACCTTCTCGCAGAGCGAGCGCGCCGTTGCGGTGATCGCTGGATTAGGCGGAAAAGAGAATCTGGAAGAGGTGGACTGCTGCGCCACGCGGCTTCGCGTCACGGTGAAGGACGGCAGCAAAGTGAATGACGCGGCGCTGAAAGCCACCGGCGCGCGCGGCGTTATCGTGCGCGGGAACGGTGTTCAGGTCATTTATGGCCCGCACGTCACGATTATCAAAAACGAAGTGGAAGAGATCTTATCGTAATGAAAACTGTACTGGATAACCTGAAGGGAAAACTGGTCGTCTCCTGTCAGGCGCTGGAGAATGAACCGCTGCACAGCCCGTTTATTATGTCGCGGATGGCGCTGGCGGCGGCGCAGGGCGGAGCCGCTGCCATTCGTGCCAACAGCGTGGTGGATATCGAGGCCATTAAACAGCAGGTCTCTTTGCCTGTTATCGGCATCATCAAACGGGATTACCCGGAAAGCGAGGTGTTTATCACCGCCACGATGAAAGAGGTGGATGAGCTGATGGCCGTCTCTCCGGAAATCATTGCGCTTGATGCGACGGCGCGGGAGCGTCCCGGTGGGGAATCCCTGGAAACGCTGGTTGCGCGCATCCGCTCACGCTACCCCTCGGTACTGCTGATGGCGGATATTTCCACCGTGGGCGAAGCCGTGACGGCGCAGGCGCTTGGCTTTGACTGCGTCGGTACCACGCTTTACGGCTATACGGCGGAAACGGCGGGCCATTCGCTTCCGGAGAACGACTGCGCGTTCCTGAAGGCCGTGCTGGCCGCCGTGACGGTTCCCGTGGTGGCCGAAGGCAACGTGGATACGCCTGAACGCGCGGCCAGATGCCTGGCGCTGGGCGCGCATACGGTCGTCGTCGGCGGCGCGATCACCCGTCCACAGCAAATTACCGAGCGTTTTATGGCGGCGATTGGCGCGCAAAGCACCGATGGAGCATGACCATCCGGCGGGGATCTGCGATACTTATCGTTTATCCCCTTTACTGAGATGACTATGCAGTACCCGATTAACGAGATGTTCCAGACCCTGCAAGGCGAGGGTTACTTTACCGGCGTTCCCGCTATTTTCATTCGTTTACAGGGATGCCCGGTTGGCTGTGCCTGGTGTGATACCAAACATACGTGGGATAAGCTCGCAGATCGGGAAGTGTCGCTGTTTAGCATACTGGCGAAAACCAAAGAGAGCGATAAGTGGGGCGCGGGCAGTTCAGAAGATCTGCTGGCCATTATTGGCCGTCAGGGCTGGACGGCGCGCCACGTCGTGATCACCGGCGGTGAACCCTGCATCCACGATCTGACGCCGCTGACCGAGCTGCTCGAAAAGAACGGCTACAGCTGCCAGATCGAGACCAGCGGCACCCATGAAGTGCGCTGCTCGCACACCACCTGGGTGACGGTATCGCCAAAAGTGAATATGCGCGGCGGATATGACGTGCTGTCTCAGGCGCTGGAGCGCGCGGATGAAATCAAGCACCCGGTAGGGCGCGTGCGTGATATCGAAGCGCTGGATGAACTGCTGGCAACGCTGACGGATGAGAAGCAGCGGGTGATTGCCCTGCAGCCGATCAGCCAGAAAGAGGATGCGACGCGCCTGTGCATTGAAACCTGCATTGCGCGCAACTGGCGCCTGTCGATGCAGACGCACAAGTACCTGAATATTGCCTAAAAAAAAGCCCGGTTTGCCGGGCTATTTTTTACTCTCCGCGATACACGCAGCCTGCCGTGCAGGTCTCTTTGATCATCACCGCGCTCAGCAGCGGTACCAGCGGCTTCATCTGATCCCAAATCCATTTCGCCAGCACTTCGCTGGTCGGGTTTTCAAGGCCCGGGATATCATTCAGGTAGTAATGATCCAGACGATTGTAGGTCGGCTTAAACGCCGCCTTCAGCTCGGCAAAATCCATGATCCAACCGGTATGCGGATCAACTTCACCGGTGATCTCAAGACGCACCATGAACGAATGCCCGTGCAGACGGCCGCATTTATGCCCTTCTGGGACATGCGGAAGGTGGTGGGCGGCTTCGAAGGTGAAATCTTTAAACAGTGTGGTGGACATGATCGCTCTCAGTAATGCGGAAAAAACCGCCGCATAGTACCGGAAAGCACAATTTTTAGCATTAACTAAAACGGCTCTGAAGCCTGGCGTCTCGTTAATGGGCATTTTTTGATGTTTTTATCGATAATTTTCAGAGGGTTAATTAATCGGTTTTATCGCTAAGTATGACAACTAAAACAGGTTAGTCCATTTGGTTATTTATTATTTCCATCCCTTCTTTAATTGTTATTATCCTCGCCGTTAACCTTATCTTCAGTTTGGATTTATTCGCTTAAAGTCCGCTTGGCTACTGGAACATAACGACGCATGACAACACAGGCCCCACCTTCAAATTTGCTTCCCCTGAACCCGGAGCAACTGGCGCGCCTTCAGGCTGCCACCTCTGATTTTTCTCCCACTCAGCTTGCCTGGGTCTCCGGTTATTTCTGGGGAATGCTCAATCAGCAGCCTGGCGCTGTGGCGGGTGCACCGGTAACGGCCGTTGAAATTCCGGCCATTACCCTGATTTCCGCCTCGCAGACGGGCAATGCGCGCCGCGTGGCCGAAGCGCTGCGTGACGACCTGTTGGCCGCCAAACTGAACGTGAACCTGGTCAACGCCGGGGATTATAAATTTAAGCAAATCGCGTCAGAAAAACTGCTGGTGGTGGTTGCCTCTACGCAGGGTGAAGGTGAACCCGCTGAAGAAGCGGTGGCGCTGCACAAGTTCCTGTTCTCGAAAAAAGCGCCGAAGCTGGATGGCACGGCGTTTGCCGTCTTTGGCCTGGGCGATACCTCCTATGAATTCTTCTGCCAGTCCGGTAAAGACTTCGACAGCAGGCTGGCGGAGCTGGGCGCGGAGCGCCTGCTGGACCGCGTTGACGCGGATGTTGAATACCAGACCGCCGCCGCCGAATGGCGTGCCCGCATCGTTGAGGTGCTGAAAGCGCGCGTGCCGAAAGAGACGTCGGCGCAGGCCGCGTTCACCGCGACGGGTGCCGTCAACGACATTCACACCAGCCCGTACACCAAAGAGGCGCCGCTGACGGCGAGCCTGTCGGTGAACCAGAAAATTACCGGCCGCGACTCGGAAAAAGACGTGCGCCATATCGAAATCGATCTCGGCGACTCTGGCCTGCGCTATCAGCCGGGCGATGCGCTGGGTATCTGGTATCAAAACGATCCGGCGCTGGTGAAAGAGCTGGTTGAGCTGCTGTGGCTGAAGGGTGACGAGCCTGTCACCGTTGACGGCAAAACCCTGCCGCTTTCAGAGGCGCTGCAGTGGCATTTCGAGCTGACGGTGAACACCCCGAATATCGTCGAAAATTATGCCACCTTAACGCGCAGCGAATCCTTGCTGCCGCTGGTGGGCGACAAAGCGAAACTGCAGCATTACGCCGCGACGACGCCAATTGTCGATATGGTGCGTTTCTCTCCGGCTCAGCTGGATGCCGATGCGCTGATCGGCCTGCTGCGTCCGCTGACCCCGCGCCTGTACTCTATCGCCTCTTCGCAGGCCGAAGTGGAGAGTGAAGTGCATGTTACCGTCGGCGTGGTGCGCTACGACATCGAAGGCCGCGCCCGCGCGGGTGGGGCATCAAGCTTCCTGGCCGATCGCGTGGAAGAAGAGGGCGAAGTGCGCGTCTTTATCGAGCACAACGACAACTTCCGCCTGCCTGCGAATCCGGAAACCCCGGTTATCATGATTGGCCCTGGCACCGGCATCGCGCCGTTCCGTGCCTTTATGCAGCAGCGCGCGGCAGATGAAGCGCCGGGTAAAAACTGGCTGTTCTTCGGCAACCCGCACTTTACCGAAGATTTCCTCTACCAGGTTGAGTGGCAGCGCTATGTTAAAGAAGGCGTACTGACCCGCATCGATCTGGCCTGGTCCCGCGACCAGAAAGAAAAAGTATACGTACAAGACAAACTGCGCGAACAGGGCGCAGAGCTGTGGCGCTGGATCAATGACGGTGCCCACATTTATGTCTGCGGCGACGCCAATCGCATGGCGAAAGACGTTGAGCAGGCGCTGCTGGAAGTGATTGCCGAATTCGGCGGTATGGATGCCGAAACGGCGGATGAATTTTTAAGTGAGCTGCGCGTTGAGCGCCGTTATCAGCGAGATGTCTACTAATGAGCGAAAAACATCCTGGCCCACTGGTGGTCGAAGGCAAACTGACTGATGCCGAGCGCATGAAGGTAGAGAGCAACTACCTGCGCGGTACCATTGCCGAAGATTTGAATGACGGTCTGACCGGCGGTTTCAAAGGCGACAACTTCCTGCTGATCCGCTTCCACGGTATGTACCAGCAGGACGATCGCGATATCCGCGCCGAACGCGCTGAACAAAAGCTGGAGCCGCGTCATGCGATGCTGCTGCGCTGCCGTCTGCCGGGCGGGGTAATCACCACCAAACAGTGGCAGGCGATCGACAAGTTCGCGGGTGAAAACACGATTTACGGCAGCATCCGCCTGACCAACCGTCAGACCTTCCAGTTCCACGGCATTCTGAAGAAGAACGTGAAGCCGGTGCACCAGATGCTCCACTCCGTCGGGCTGGACGCGCTGGCGACCGCCAACGACATGAACCGTAACGTGCTCTGCACCTCGAACCCGTATGAATCCGAACTGCACGCCGAAGCGTACGAGTGGGCGAAGAAGATATCTGAGCACCTGCTGCCGCGCACGCGCGCCTATGCAGAGATTTGGCTCGATCAGGAAAAAGTCGCGACCACGGACGAAGAACCGATCCTTGGCCAGACCTATCTGCCGCGCAAGTTTAAAACTACTGTCGTGATCCCGCCGCAGAACGATATCGATCTGCACGCCAACGACATGAACTTCGTGGCGATTGCCGAAAACGGCAAGCTGGTCGGCTTTAACCTGCTGGTGGGCGGCGGCCTGTCCATTGAGCACGGTAACAAGAAAACCTATGCCCGCACCGCGAGCGAGTTCGGCTTCCTGCCGCTGGAGCACACGCTGGCCGTGGCGGAAGCGGTAGTGACCACCCAGCGCGACTGGGGTAACCGTACCGACCGTAAAAACGCGAAAACCAAATACACCCTGGAGCGCGTGGGCGTTGAGACGTTCAAAGAGGAAGTGGAGCGTCGTGCAGGCATCAAGTTTGAGCCGATCCGCCCTTACGAATTCACCGGTCGCGGCGATCGCATCGGCTGGGTGAAGGGTATCGATAATAAATGGCACCTGACGCTGTTTATCGAAAACGGCCGTATTCTGGATTATCCGGGCCGTCCGCTGAAAACCGGTCTGCTGGAAATTGCTAAGATCCATAAAGGCGAGTTCCGCATTACCGCTAACCAGAATCTCATCATTGCCGGCGTGCCGGAGAGCCAGAAGGCGAAGATCGAGAAGCTGGCGCGCGATCACGGGTTAATGGATGCCGTTAAACCGCAGCGTGAGAACTCGATGGCCTGCGTGTCGTTCCCGACCTGCCCGCTGGCGATGGCCGAAGCGGAACGTTTCCTGCCGTCATTCACTGACAAAGTGGAAGCAATTCTGGAAAAACACGGCATTCCGGACGAGCATATTGTTATGCGCGTCACCGGCTGCCCGAACGGCTGCGGTCGCGCGATGCTGGCCGAGCTGGGTCTGGTCGGGAAAGCGCCGGGTCGCTATAACCTGCACCTGGGCGGTAACCGTATCGGCACGCGTATTCCGCGTATGTTCCGCGAGAACATTACCGAGCCGGAAATTCTTGATTCCATTGACGAGCTTGTCGGGCGCTGGGCGAAAGAGCGCGAAGCGGGTGAAGGCTTCGGCGACTTTACGGTGCGTGCGGGCATCATTCGCCCGGTGCTCGATCCCGCAAGGGATTTCTGGGAGTAACATCCCGACGGTTTTACAGATTTTGTAGGCCGGGCAAACGCAGTGCCGCCCGGCAAAACAGGCAAACGAGGTTCTTATGTCCGTACTCGATCTAAACGCCCTTAATGACCTGCCAAAAGTCGAACGCATTCTTCAGCTTTCAGAAACCAATGCCCACCTTGAAAAGCTGGACGCCGAAGGGCGCGTGGCGTGGGCGCTGGAAAACCTGCCGGGAGACTATGTGCTGTCGTCGAGCTTTGGTATTCAGGCGGCGGTCAGCCTGCATCTGGTGAATCAGATCCGTCCGGACATTCCGGTGATCCTCACCGATACCGGCTACCTGTTCCCGGAAACCTACCAGTTTATTGACGAGCTGACGGACAAGCTCAAGCTGAACCTCAAAGTTTACCGCGCGACGGAAAGCGCGGCCTGGCAGGAAGCGCGCTACGGTAAGCTTTGGGAGCAGGGCGTTGAGGGCATTGAGAAATACAATGAGATCAACAAAGTTGAGCCGATGAACCGGGCGCTGAAAGAGCTCAATGCGCAGACGTGGTTTGCGGGCCTGCGCCGCGAGCAGTCCGGCAGCCGTGCAACCTTGCCGGTGCTGGCGGTCCAGCGCGGGGTGTTTAAAGTGCTGCCGATTATCGACTGGGATAACCGGACGGTGTATCAGTACCTGCAAAAACACGGGCTGAAGTACCATCCGCTGTGGGACCAGGGCTATCTGTCGGTGGGCGACACCCACACCACGCGCAAATGGGAACCGGGAATGGCGGAAGAAGAGACGCGATTCTTTGGGCTGAAACGCGAGTGCGGACTGCACGAAGGATAATCCTTTATCCTCCCCCTCACCCTAACCCTCTCCCCAAAGGGGAGAGGGGATTGCTCGGAGCCGTCTTTTCTCCCTCGCCCCTTTGGGGAGAGGGCAGGGGTGAGGGGAAAATAAGCACTAGGCTTTCCCCGCTTTCGCCAGCTCCTTCACCAGCGGCAGCATCACCTTCACCACATCACGGCTGCGGTGCTCAATCCGCTGCGGCAGCGCGCTATCAATGTGCTGCTGATTATCCAGCATCACGTTGTGCCAGCTTGTCCCGTCCGGGAAGGCCTTCGATTTAGCCCGCTGCTGATAGCCATCTTTCTTGCCCAGTGCCCAGTTTGTCGCTTCCACGTACAGCACCGGAATGCCTGCCTTATCGAACACTTCCCCGTCGTTGCAGCAGCCTGTTCCTCGCGGATAACCCGGGTTACCGCCGGGGTTGCTGGTGGCATAAACGCCATGGCTGCGGGCAATCGCCAGCGCGCGGTCGCGCGTCAGTTTCCGCACGGTACCCGGCGTACTCTGCCCGCTGTTGAAATAAAGCTTATCGCCGACGATCAGGTTGTCGAGGTTGATCACCAGCAGCGTATTTTTCTTCTCCTCAGCGCTCATACGTTTAAGGAGATTCTCAGCGCCGAGTTTGCCCTCTTCTTCACCGCTGGTGGCCACGAAACGAATGCCATACTGGGTTGGAATATCCTTCATCCGCTCGGCCAGTTCGAGCATCACGCCCAGGCCCGCCGCGTTGTCGTCCATGCCCTGCAGCGTCAGCCCGCCGAGGTTGTTATCCGTATCGGCATCGCTCAACGGGGCGTAGGTATCAAGGTGCGCCATAATAATAATCTGTTCAGCCGCGCTACCTTCATGCGCCGCGATAACCGTACTGCCGGTCACGTTATGCCAGTTTTTCGTTTTATTTCGTGAGGTATAGACGTAGCGGCTGTGAAACGCGCGGATATCGCTCTGGTAGCCCATGTCGGCAAACTGCTGGCGAAGATAGTCCGCGGAGAGCATTTCCGCAGGCGAACCGGTCATGCGGCCAGGAAAGACAGTGGCAATATGCCGCGCCTGCAGAGTGGCGATTTCACCATAAGGTTGGTTTTTTGCCTGAGCCGGAAGAATAAAGCAAACGCCGAGCGCCAGGGCAGCAATACGGTGGCGCGTTGCGGAAAACATAGTGAGTCCTTAAAAACTGAGCAAAATAATAACCCGCTTAGTATGAAACTGTGATCGTCCATACACAATTTGAATTGCTCTTAAATGCCCGAAATTTCGCGTGTTAAGCACTTTTTGGTATTAGCTTTTTCGCGGCGTTATTCCATTGAGTAACTACTCATTCCAATTCGTAATTTCATTCGGTCTAAGCCGCCCCCTATAGTCCCTTTATTCCTCGTTGTTAGTGAGTTGTTGCTTGTGGACTATCTGCCCTTATTTGCCGCGATAAAAGAGAAGCCGGTGCTGGTTGTAGGCACGGGTGAAATTGCCGATCGCAAAATCGCGTTTCTGCAACGCGCAGGGGCGCAGGTGCGGGTAGTAGCAGAAGCGGACTTTGACGAATCACAAATTGACAGCGTAGTGCTGGTGATTGCGGCGACCGAAGATCGCGACCTGAACCGACGGATTTCCGACGCCGCTCAGGCCCGTTACCGCCTGGTGAACGTGGTGGACGACCAGCCATTATGCTCGTTTATCTTCCCGTCGATCGTTGACCGTTCGCCGCTGCTGGTGGCGATCTCCTCCGGCGGTACCGCACCGGTGCTGGCGCGCGTGCTGCGTGAAAAAATCGAAGCGTTGCTGCCGACCAGCCTCGGGCGCATGGCGGAAAAAGCCAGCTTCTGGCGTAACCACCTGAAAACGCGCCTGACCAGCGTGACGGAACGCCGTCGCTTCTGGGAACGCGTGTTTCGCGGCCGCTTTGCCAGCCTGATGCATGCCGGCAATGAGACGGCGGCGCAGAAAATCCTCGAGGACGAACTGGATAACCCCGGCAGCACGGGCGGGGAGATCATTCTGGTAGGGGCAGGGCCGGGCGATGCCGGGCTTCTGACGCTGCGCGGCCTGCAGGTGCTGCAGGACGCGGACGTGGTGTTCTACGACCATCTGGTCACCGACGGCGTGCGCGAGCTGATCCGTCGCGACGCGGAGCAAATCTGCGTCGGCAAACGGGCTGGCGAGCACTCGGTGCCGCAGCACGACACCAACCAGATGCTGGTTGACGCCGCCAAAGCGGGTAAAACCGTGGTGCGCCTGAAAGGGGGCGATCCGTTTATCTTCGGTCGCGGCGGCGAAGAGCTGCAGGCGGCAGCCGAAGCGGGCGTACCGTTCCAGGTGGTGCCCGGCATTACGGCGGCCTCTGCGGTAACGGCCTACGCCGGTATCCCGCTCACCCACCGCGATTATGCCCAGAGCGTGACCTTTGTGACCGGCCACTACAAGGCCGACAGCACGCCGTTCGACTGGTCGCATCTCGCCCAGAGCCGCCAGACGCTGGCGATCTACATGGGAACGATGAAGGCGGCGGACATCAGCGAACAGCTTATTCAGCACGGTCGCGAGGCGACGACGCCCGTTGCCGTCATTTCTCGCGGCACGCGCGTCGATCAGCACGTTGCGACGGGCACGCTGGAACATCTTGCAACCCTGGCGAAAGACGCCCCGATGCCCGCCCTGATCGTGGTGGGAGAAGTGGTGCAGCTGCACAGCACGCTCGCCTGGTTCCAACACACAACCGATACAGAAGGCTTTGGTTCTTCTGTTGTAAATTTGGCTTAAGGAACGGTTATGGACCAAAAACGTCTTACACACCTGCGGCAGCTCGAAGCGGAGAGTATCCATATCATCCGCGAAGTGGCCGCCGAGTTTTCTAACCCGGTGATGATGTATTCCATCGGTAAAGATTCCAGCGTCATGCTGCATCTGGCGCGTAAAGCGTTTTATCCGGGCACGCTGCCGTTCCCGCTGCTGCACGTGGATACCGGCTGGAAATTCCGCGAAATGTACGAGTTCCGCGACCGTACTGCGAAGGCCTACGGCTGCGAGCTGCTGGTGCATAAAAACCCGGAAGGGGTGGCGATGGGCATTAACCCGTTCGTGCACGGTAGCGCCAAGCACACCGATATCATGAAAACTGAAGGACTGAAGCAGGCGCTGAATAAATACGGTTTTGACGCGGCCTTCGGCGGCGCGCGCCGTGACGAAGAGAAATCCCGCGCCAAAGAGCGTATCTACTCCTTCCGCGACCGCTTCCACCGCTGGGATCCGAAAAACCAGCGTCCGGAGCTGTGGCACAACTACAACGGTCAGATCAACAAAGGCGAAAGCATTCGCGTCTTCCCGCTCTCCAACTGGACCGAGCTGGATATCTGGCAGTACATCTATCTGGAAAACATCGAAATCGTTCCGCTGTATCTGGCCGCCGAGCGCCCGGTGCTGGAGCGTGACGGCATGCTGATGATGATCGACGACGATCGCATCGACCTGCAGCCGGGTGAAGTGATCAAAAAACAGATGGTGCGTTTCCGTACCCTCGGCTGCTGGCCGTTGACCGGCGCGGTGGAGTCCAGCGCGCAGACGCTGCCGGAGATCATCGAAGAGATGCTGGTGTCCACCACCAGCGAGCGACAGGGGCGCGTGATTGACCGCGACCAGGCAGGCTCCATGGAGCTGAAGAAACGTCAGGGTTATTTCTAAGGAGCCGCCATGAATACCACTATTGCTCAACAAATTGCCAACGAAGGCGGCGTGGAAGCGTATCTGCACGCGCAACAACACAAAAGCCTGCTGCGTTTTCTGACCTGCGGCAGCGTGGATGACGGGAAAAGTACCCTGATTGGCCGCCTGCTGCACGATACGCGCCAGATTTATGAAGATCAGCTCTCTTCCCTGCATAACGACAGCAAGCGCCACGGCACCCAGGGCGAAAAACTCGACCTGGCCCTGCTGGTGGACGGCCTGCAGGCGGAGCGCGAGCAGGGCATCACCATCGACGTGGCCTACCGCTACTTCTCTACCGAGAAGCGCAAATTTATTATTGCCGACACCCCGGGGCACGAGCAGTACACCCGTAATATGGCGACCGGCGCGTCCACCTGCGACCTGGCGATCCTGCTGATGGACGCGCGTAAAGGCGTGCTGGATCAGACCCGTCGTCACAGCTTTATCTCGACGCTGCTGGGGATCAAACACCTGGTGGTGGCGGTCAACAAGATGGATCTGGTGAACTTCAGCGAAGAGAAGTTCGAGGAGATCCGCCAGAGCTACCTGACCTTTGCCGAACAGCTGCCGGGCAACCTGGATATTCGCTTTGTACCGCTCTCGGCGCTGGAAGGGGATAACGTCGCCTCCCAGAGTGCGAACATGCCGTGGTACAGCGGCCCGACGCTGCTGGAGGTGCTGGAAACCGTTGAAATTCAGCGCGTGGTCGATACCCAGCCGATGCGCTTCCCGGTGCAGTACGTGAACCGTCCAAACCTCGATTTCCGCGGCTTCTCCGGCACCCTCGCGTCAGGATCCGTGAAGGTGGGTCAGCGCGTCAAGGTGCTGCCATCCGGCGTGGAATCGACTATCGCCCGCATCGTCACCTTCGACGGTGACCTGCAGGACGCGGGCGCCGGTGAAGCCGTAACGCTGGTGCTGAAAGACGAAATTGATATCAGCCGCGGCGACCTGCTGGTCGACGCGCAGGAAACGCTGGCGGCAGTGCAGGGCGCGTCCGTGGACGTGGTGTGGATGGCCGAACAGCCGCTGACCGCAGGCCAAAGCTATGACATCAAAATTGCCGGTAAGAAAACCCGCGCCCGCGTGGACGGTATTCAGTTCCAGGTAGATATCAACAACCTGACCCAGCGTGACGTCACCGAGCTGCCGCTGAACGGCATTGGTCTGGTCGATCTGACCTTCGACGAACCGCTGGTGCTGGATCCGTATCAGCAGAACCCGGTCACGGGAGGGCTGATCTTTATCGACAGGCTGACCAACGTTACCGTCGGGGCCGGTATGGTACGCGAACCAATTAAACAGGCTGCCGCGACGTCTGAATTCAGCGCCTTCGAGCTGGAACTGAACGCGCTGGTGCGTAAACACTTCCCGCACTGGGGCGCACGCGATCTGCTGGGAGGCAAGTAATGGCAGCCCATGATGATAACGTCGTCTGGCATCCTCATCCGGTGACCGTCGCCCAGCGCGAACGGCTCCACGGTCACCGTGGGGTTGTGCTGTGGTTTACCGGGCTGTCCGGCTCGGGTAAATCAACGGTGGCGGGTGCGCTGGAAGAGGCGTTGCATCAGCAGGGCGTAAGCACGTACCTGCTGGATGGCGACAACGTGCGTCACGGCCTGTGCAGCGATTTAGGGTTTAGCGACGATGACCGCAAAGAGAACATCCGCCGGGTGGGCGAAGTCGCCAGCCTGATGGCTGACGCCGGGCTGGTGGTGCTGACCGCGTTTATCTCTCCGCACCGCGCCGAGCGCCAGATGGTGCGCGAACGCGTGGGCCAGGATCGCTTTATCGAGGTGTTTGTCGATACGCCGCTGGAGATTTGCGAAGCGCGCGACCCGAAAGGGCTGTACAAGAAAGCGCGTGCCGGAGAACTGCGCAACTTCACCGGAATTGACGCGGTCTACGAAGCGCCTGAATCGCCTGAGATTCACCTGGAAGGTCAACAATTGGTAACAAATTTAGTAAGCCAATTATTAGACCTGCTCAGACGGGACGATATTATCAGATCCTGAGACGGTATCGTTCGGGAGCTGTCTTCCCGAACGATGAGTCACGGTCACAGGATTAGCTATGCGCAACAGTGAACATTACATCACCACCACCGGGTCGGAGCCGCTCGCGACCGACGACGAAACGACCTGGTCATTTCCTGGGGCCATCATTGGCTTCGTCTCATGGCTGCTGGCGCTTGGCATTCCGTTTCTCATCTACGGCGGCAACACGCTGTTCTTCTTTCTTTACACCTGGCCTTTCTTTCTGGCGTTGATGCCCGTGGCGGTTGTCGTCGGGATTGCGCTGCACTCTCTGCTCAACGGTAAGCTCCTCTACAGCACCGTGGTCACGATTGTGACGGTGGTTCTGATGTTTGGTCTGTTATTTTTGTGGCTCATGGGCTAACTTCAGCCATAATTCAAACCGTAACCAACTGTGTAACGATATTGTGCAGGACGATTCTGCGGAAAAAATGTGGTACATTTGCCCGCGATGTTGCGGCATCTCTGTTACCCCGGCGTAGTGCTCTGGGGAAGTCTTGGGATGATGATGCCGTTTTTCAGGGGGCAGGATGGGTAAACTAACGCTGCTGTTGCTGGCTTTGCTAATCTGGCTGCAATATTCGCTGTGGTTCGGTAAGAACGGACTGCACGACTATAGCCGGGTGAGCGATGACGTCGCGGCTCAGCAGGCAACAAACGCCAAACTTAAGGCGCGAAACGATCAACTCTTTGCTGAAATTGATGACCTCAATGGCGGGCAAGAGGCGATTGAGGAACGCGCACGCAATGAACTCAGTATGACTAAGCCGGGCGAAACCTTTTATCGTCTGGTTCCGGATGCGTCTAAACGCAATCAGGGCTCAGCACAAAACAATCGATAATCAGGCCCAGGATTACGACATGGCAGTAACTTTTTCGGACGTATGCGCCGTGGTGCCGGCCGCAGGTTTTGGCCGGCGCATGCAGACAGAATGTCCCAAGCAGTACCTCTCTATTGGCGATAAAACGATCCTCGAGCACGCCGTGGCGGCGCTGCTGGCGCACCCGCGGGTGACGCGAGCGATCATCGCTATCAGCCCTGGCGATGCGCGCTTCGCGCAGCTGCCGCTGGCAAATCATCCGCAGATTACCGTCGTTGACGGTGGCGCCGAGCGCGCCGATTCCGTGCTGGCGGGCATTCAGGCCGCCGGAAACGCGCCGTGGGTGCTGGTGCATGACGCGGCGCGTCCTTGTCTGCATCAGGACGATCTTGCGCGCCTGCTGGCCCTGAGCGAAACAAGCAAGGTTGGCGGGATTCTGGCCGCGCCGGTGCGCGACACCATGAAGCGCGCCGAGCCGGGCAAACAGGCTATCGCCCACACCGTCGATCGCGTCGATTTATGGCACGCGCTGACGCCACAATTTTTCCCCCGCGAATTACTCCACGACTGCTTAACGCGTGCGCTTAAAGAAGGTGCGACCATCACGGACGAAGCCTCTGCGCTGGAATATTGCGGTTTCCACCCTGAGCTTGTTGAAGGACGCGCTGATAATATTAAAGTGACGCGTCCGGAAGATTTACAGCTCGCGGAATTCTATCTTACCCGTTCGACCCATCAGGAGAAGGCATAATGCGAATTGGACACGGTTTTGATGTACACGCCTTTGGCGGAGAAGGCCCAATTATCATTGGCGGCGTGCGCATTCCTTATGAAAAAGGACTGCTGGCGCATTCTGATGGCGACGTGGCACTGCATGCGCTGACCGACGCGCTGTTGGGCGCTGCCGCGCTGGGTGATATCGGCAAGCTGTTCCCGGACACTGACCCGGCATTTAAAGGGGCGGACAGCCGCGAGCTGCTGCGCGAAGCGTGGCGCCGCATTCAGGCGAAAGGCTACACCCTCGGCAACGTCGACGTGACGATTATTGCCCAGGCCCCGAAAATGCTGCCGCACATTCCGCAGATGCGCGTGTTTATTGCAGAAGATCTGGGCTGCCATATGGACGACGTGAACGTCAAAGCGACGACGACCGAGAAGCTGGGCTTTACCGGGCGTGGTGAAGGGATTGCCTGTGAAGCCGTAGCGCTGCTGCTGAAGGCGAGCAAATGACGGACTTCGACAACCTGACATACCTGCACGGTAAACCGCAGGGGAACGGGGTGCTAAAAGCCAGCCCGGAAGATTTCCTCGTGGTGGAGGATCTGGGCTTTGAGCCGGATGGCGAAGGTGAACATATCCTGGTGCGTATTCTGAAAAATGGCTGCAATACCCGCTTTGTGGCCGATGCGCTGGCAAAATTCCTCAAAATTCATGCCCGCGAAGTGAGCTTTGCCGGGCAGAAAGATAAACACGCCGTCACTGAACAGTGGCTCTGCGCGCGCGTTCCCGGCAATACGATGCCTGATTTAAGCAAATTTGAGCTTGAAGGCTGTAAGGTACTGGAGTTCGCCCGCCACAAGCGCAAGCTGCGTCTGGGGGCACTGAAGGGGAACGACTTTACGCTGGTGCTGCGTGAAGTGACCGATCGCGATGACGTTGAGAAGCGTCTGAGCGCGATTCAAGAGCTGGGCGTACCGAACTACTTTGGCGCGCAGCGCTTTGGCATTGGCGGCAGCAACCTGCAGGGGGCGCTGCGCTGGGCGCAAAGCGATGCACCGGTGCGCGACAGGAATAAACGCAGTTTTTGGTTGTCGGCGGCCCGCAGCGCGTTGTTTAATCAGATTGTGAGCGAAAGGCTGAAAAAACCGGACGCGAATCAAGTTGTTGTTGGCGATGCGCTACAATTAGCGGGACGCGGAAGCTGGTTTGTGGCAACGGCCGAAGAAATGGCCGATGTGCAATCGCGCGTGGACGCAAAAGCGCTGATGATTACCGCCGCGCTGCCCGGTACGGGCGACTGGGGAGCACAGGGCGACGCGCTGGCCGCCGAGCAGTCAGCCGTAGCGGATGCGCCAGAATTGCAATCCTTGCTGGTGCGGGAAAAAGTCGAAGCGGCACGCCGCGCGATGCTGCTCTATCCGCAGCAGTTAAGCTGGAACTGGTGGGATGACGTAACCGTCGAGTTACGCTTCTGGCTACCGGCAGGTAGCTTTGCCACCAGTGTTGTCAGGGAACTTATCAACACCTCGGGTGATTATGCGAATATTGCTGAGTAACGATGACGGGATCCACGCGCCGGGTATTCAGACCCTGGCGAAACACCTCCGTGAATTTGCGGATGTGCAGGTCGTGGCACCCGATCGTAACCGCAGTGGAGCGTCTAACTCTCTGACGCTGGAGTCGTCGCTTCGCACCTTTACCTTTGAAAATGGCGATATTGCCGTGCAGATGGGTACGCCAACCGACTGCGTTTTTCTGGGCGTGAACGCGCTGATGCGTCCGCGTCCGGATATCGTCGTCTCCGGCATTAACGCCGGTCCTAACCTCGGCGATGACGTGATTTATTCCGGTACCGTGGCGGCCGCAATGGAAGGGCGCCATCTGGGGTTCCCGGCGCTGGCGGTCTCGTTAAACGGCCACACGCACTACGACACCGCCGCCGCGGTGACCTGCTCGATCCTGCGGGCGCTCGGCCGCGAGCCGTTGCGTACCGGGCGCATCCTCAACATCAACGTGCCGGATCTTCCTCTTGATGAAATTAAAGGCATTCGCGTCACCCGTTGCGGAAGCCGACATCCTGCCGATCAGGTGATCCCGCAGCAGGATCCTCGCGGCAACACGCTTTACTGGATTGGCCCTCCCGGCGATAAGTGCGATGCGGGTCCGGATACCGACTTTGCCGCCGTAGATGAAGGCTATGTTTCGGTTACCCCGCTGCACGTAGATTTAACCGCGTATAGCGCGCATGATGTGGTGTCGGGCTGGCTGGATCGCGCAGGAGTGAACGCGCAATGGTAAACAAACGTGTACAAACTCTTCTGGAACAACTCCGCGCGCAGGGGATCCGCGACGAGCACGTGCTTGAAGCGCTTGCTCAGGTTCCGCGTGAGAAATTTGTAGACGAGGCGTTTGAACACAAAGCGTGGGAAAACGTAGCGCTGCCCATCGGGCAGGGGCAGACGATTTCGCAGCCTTACATGGTGGCGCGCATGACGGAGCTGCTGGAGCTGACGCCCGACTCCCGCGTGCTGGAGATCGGCACCGGGTCGGGGTATCAAACCGCAATCCTGGCGCATCTGGTTCATCATGTATGCTCCGTTGAACGGATTAAAGGTTTACAGTGGCAGGCGCGTCGTCGCCTGAAACAACTTGATTTACATAATGTTTCGACACGACACGGTGATGGATGGCAGGGTTGGAAGGCGCGCGCGCCGTTTGACGCGATCATCGTGACGGCGGCCCCGCCTGAAATTCCTGCAGCCCTGTTGTCGCAGCTGGATGAGGGGGGCATTCTTGTTCTGCCTGTCGGGGACGAGCAGCAGCTTTTGAAGCGCGTTCGTCGGCGCGGCGGCGAGTTTATTATCGACACCGTGGAAGCCGTGCGCTTTGTGCCTCTGGTAAAGGGGGAGTTGGCCTGAGACTCGGAATTATCCAGGGTTATTAAGGCAAATTCAGCGTATGGTGTGGCGCGAAAGATTCGTGCCATCACGGTAAATTTTAAGTCACTGGTAGTTAACACATTCCTGGGGGATAAATGAGCGCGGGAAGCCCTAAATTCACCATCAGCCGTGTTGCGGCATTATCACTGGTTTCGCTCTGGCTGGCAGGCTGTACAAGTTCTAACAACGCGCCTGCGCCCGTCAGTTCTGTCGGCGGAAACAGCGGCTCGGGTAACACGTCCAGCGGAATGTTGATCACACCTCCGCCTAAAATGGGTACCTCTACGGCGCAACAAAATCCGCCAATTCAGCCGGTTCAGCGTCCAATGACGCAGCCGACTCAAATTCAGCCAGTGGAACAGCCTGTTCAGACCCAAAATGGCCGCATAGTCTATAACCGTCAGTATGGGAACATTCCGAAAGGCAGCTATACCGGTGGCAGCACCTATACCGTGAAACGCGGCGATACGCTGTTCTATATTGCGTGGATCACCGGGAACGATTTCCGTGACCTCGCGCAGCGCAATAACGTCCAGGCCCCGTATGGTCTGGAAGTTGGGCAAACGCTCCAGGTGGGCAACGCAACGGGTACGCCGCTTACGCCTGGCAACACCGTTTCAGCGGCCGATGTGACGGCTCAAAATAACAGCGTTAAGCCTGCACAAAAATCCACCACGGTGGTTGCTTCACAACCTGTAATTACGTATTCTGAGGATTCAGGTGATCAGACTGCTAACAAAATGTTGCCGAATAATAAAGGGACTGCGACTGTTGTCACAGCACCGGTAACGGCACCTGTGGTTAGCTCTACTGAACCGACTGCCAGCAGTATGACCTCCAGTTCGCCAATCTCTGCATGGCGCTGGCCAACTGACGGCAAGGTTATCGAGAACTTCTCTTCCTCCGAGGGGGGAAATAAAGGGATCGATATCGCAGGGAGTAAAGGACAGGCTATCATCGCGACCGCAGACGGACGCGTTGTGTATGCCGGTAACGCTCTGCGCGGTTACGGTAATCTTATTATCATCAAACATAACGATGATTACCTGAGTGCCTACGCCCATAACGACACAATGCTGGTCCGGGAACAACAAGAAGTTAAGGCGGGGCAAAAAATCGCTACCATGGGTAGCACCGGAACCAGTTCTACACGCTTGCATTTTGAAATTCGTTACAAGGGGAAATCCGTAAACCCGCTGCAGTATTTGCCGCAGCGATAATTTGACGGGGCATGCCAGCCAGGGTGTCTCGTTCAGGGATCACGGGTAGGAGCCACCTTATGAGTCAGAATACGCTGAAAGTTCATGATTTAAATGAAGACGCGGAATTTGATGAGAACGGAGTAGAGGCTTTTGACGAAAAAGCCTTAGTAGAAGAGGAACCCAGTGATAACGATTTGGCTGAAGAAGAGCTGTTATCGCAGGGCGCCACACAGCGTGTACTGGACGCGACTCAGCTTTACCTTGGGGAGATTGGTTACTCCCCACTGCTAACGGCCGAAGAAGAAGTCTATTTCGCACGTCGTGCTTTGCGTGGTGATGTGGCCTCGCGTCGTCGCATGATTGAAAGTAACCTGCGACTGGTCGTGAAAATTGCCCGCCGTTACGGCAATCGTGGTCTGGCTCTGCTGGATCTGATTGAAGAGGGCAACTTAGGTCTCATCCGCGCAGTTGAGAAGTTTGACCCGGAACGCGGGTTCCGTTTCTCAACCTACGCGACCTGGTGGATTCGTCAGACCATCGAACGGGCTATTATGAACCAGACCCGTACGATCCGCCTGCCGATTCACATCGTCAAAGAGTTGAACGTTTATCTGCGCACCGCGCGCGAGTTGTCCCATAAACTGGACCACGAGCCAAGCGCAGAAGAAATTGCCGAACAACTCGATAAACCGGTTGATGACGTAAGCCGTATGCTGCGTCTCAACGAGCGCATTACCTCCGTTGACACCCCGCTGGGTGGCGACTCCGAAAAAGCGCTGCTGGACATCCTGGCCGATGAAAAAGACAACGGCCCGGAAGACACCACGCAGGACGATGACATGAAGCAGAGCATCGTCAAATGGCTGTTCGAACTGAACGCCAAACAGCGTGAAGTGCTGGCACGTCGTTTCGGTTTACTGGGGTATGAAGCTGCGACACTGGAAGACGTCGGCCGCGAAATTGGCCTGACCCGTGAACGTGTTCGTCAGATTCAGGTTGAAGGTCTGCGCCGCCTGCGTGAAATCCTGCAGGGGCAAGGTCTGAATATCGAAGCGCTGTTCCGCGAATAAGCAACCTTTCGTCAAAAAAGGCCCGTCGTGAGACGGGCCTTTTTCTTTTGCGCTACGGCTGCGCCGTTTCGTGCAGCAGGCGCCACACTATCCGATCGCCTTCCTGATTGAGCACCGCGGTTGACCAGCGCACGTTGTCAGGCAGGTCTGGCCGGGTTTGCGTCTCCCGGTAGTGCAGCACCGCGCCACGATCCCAGCGCTCGATCGTGGATAATTCGTCAATGACGATCTTCAGTCCGGGACGGCTTCCGCGCTGTTTTTCCAGAAAACTGACCAGACCGACATAGTCGATATGAACGCCGCCCGGTGGGATCATCAGGAAATCTGGACGGAAGCGGGTGAGCAGGGCGTCGGAATCACCTTCACCTTTGCCTAACCAGTCTTCGAGCGCAATGTGGAGGTCGATAATGTCGTGTTCGAAAGGCGTCATGAATTCTCCTGTCGCAGCTGGGTGAGCACCTGCGTATTGTTAAGACGAAAAGCGTACAGTACAGGCAGCAAGGTCATGCCTGCGGCAAAAATAAACATCCCGTGCCAGGCGGCGAGCGGTGGCAGCCAGGTCTGCGCCAGGTTCAGCGCCTGCGCCAGCAGCAGGGCTCCGGCAAAAAAGCTCAGCTGACGATTAAGGTTCCACAGCGCGCTGGCATCCGGCATCTCTTCCCGGCGCGTCGACAGGAAAGCGCTGCTCTGAGCCGTACTGCTGCACAGGCTTCCCCCCGCGCCCATCAGGGTAAACGCCGCGGCAGGCAGCAGCGTAGCCGAACTGACGTTAATCAAAAGCAGGATACCCGTCGCCTGCAACAGGCAGCCGATGACGATCAGCGGTCGGGGGCCGATACGGTTAAAATAGCGTCCCGTTGCCGTGATGGCGATAAACGATGCCACGGACCACGGCAGCATGAGCATCCCCGTTGCGGCGGGGCTCATGTTCGCCACGTGCTGAAGATAAAACATGCCCGTGACGTTCACCCCGATAAATACGCCAGGAACGCATAAATAGACAAGCATGGAAAAACGCAAAAGCGGGTCCGCAAGCAGCGACAGGTTTAACAGTCTGGCCGCTTTCATCGCGGGCATTTCGTGTTTAAGCCACAGGCAGGCTAAAACAAAGGTCACGATAGCGACCGGTAGCGTGGCGAAAAATATCCATCGCCAGCTTAGCGTCTGCACCAGCAGCCCCCCGATAGCCGGGGAGCAGGCCGGGGCAAGCAGCGCGACCAGCATCACCGCCGAGGAGAGTCGGGCCCGCTCGTGAGGCTTAAACTGTTGCCAGGTCAGCGCCTGTCCGACGGGGATCAGTAAGCCTCCTCCCACGCCCTGGAGTACTCGCCAGGCGATCAGACCCTCAAGTGTTGCAGACAAGCCCGCCGCTGCGGAGGCTGCGCTGAACAGAAAAAGCGAGAGCAGGATGACGCGCTTTGGCCCGATGCGTCGCGTGAGCACGCTGCTGAACGGGATCACCAGCGTTAGGCCGGCAATGTACCCGTTACTGACCCAGGCAAGAGCTGAAGGCGTGGTGTTAAACGTGTGAGCCATTGCCGGGAACGCGACGCTGGCAATGAACATATTGATCAAATCAAGAAAAAAGCCCAGCAGATAAACAACGGCGACTTTGCTGCGATACGTCATGGTGGATCCTCCGGTGAGGTGGCGTATCGTATCGACCCCGGAAGCACGGATAAACCTGACAAAGCGCGATATACTGTCAAAAATATTTTGACAGTAAAGGGCGTGATGATGATTAACCTGCAGCGGGCGCAGATGTTTGTCGCGGTGGCGGATACCGGCAGTTTCACTGCTGCAGCCGAGGCGATGGGGCTGACAAAAGCCGTGGTCAGCTTCAATATTCGCCAGCTTGAAGATGAGCTGGGCGTTACGCTGCTGCTGCGCTCCACCCGCCGCCTGACGTTAACCGAGGCGGGCGTGCTTTTTCATCAGCGCAGCGTGGCGCTTCTGAAGGATGCAGAACGGCTCCAGGATGATGTCCGCGCGAATCATGCGGGACTCACGGGCGAACTGCGGATCACCACTACGCCCGAGTATGGCTCACAGGTGGTGGTGCCGCTGCTGGCCAGGTTTAGCCAGCAGCACCCGGATCTTCGCGTGCGGCATGTTTCATCGTCCCTGCACGCCGACCTTATCTCGGAGCGCTTTGACGTGGCCATCCGGCTGGGAACGCTTGCCGATTCGCGCAACCACGCCGCGCTGATTTCGCACTTCTCCATTCTCCCCGTCGCGACGCCCGGGTGGCTCGTTAACCATCCGATCGAAACGCTTGCGCAGCTGGCCCACGCGGACTGGATTATTCACGAGCGTCTGGCCTCGCCGCTGCGCTGGCAGGTGAGAGATGCCAGCGGTGCGCCTGAAATGCTGGAGATAAAAAAAGCGCCGCGCCTGTTTGCCGACAGCGCTCAGGCTCTTATGGCTTTTGCGCTCGCTGGCGGAGGCGTGGCGTTACTGCCGGAATGGCTGGCGCGCGATGCGCTTGATGCGGGAAAACTGGTCCCGGTTTTACCGGAATATACCTTTGCGCAGCAGGGCATCTATGCGGTTTATCCCGATGCCCGGCATGTGTCAGCGAAAGTGCGCACCTTTATCGATTTTATGCGCACCGCGTGAATTAATCGTGCATCATCTTTTTGATGAGCACAGAGAACTGCTCCCGCTCGGCCTTGTTAAGACGTCCTAAAAACGCCTCATCCACCTCGTTGCCAACCGGTTTACAGCCCGCAAGCAGGGCTTCACCTTCTGGCGTCAGGAAGACAAACCGGCGGCGCTTATCGGCCGGATCGTGCTCGCGTTTGACCAGACCGCGCGCCTCCATGCGGCTGAGCATCTCCGCCAGGGTCGCTTTCGTGCTGACCGCCACTTCGGTCAGTGCCACCTGTTCAATACCCGGATGCTCGGCAATGGAGCGCATAACCGCATACTGTGGCTTGGTTAGTTCCGGTAAGGCATGTTGCCACTGCGCGGTATGCTGTTGAAAAAGCTGACGTAACAGGTGGAACGTCTCTTGTCTTAGTTCCATGAACACTCCGACGGAAAAAATCTCCCCCTATGATAGCCGCTATTGCTCTCAATTTTAACGCGGCATTTTTTAGCCATTCGTGTGATCGTATGCGAACGATCTTGTCAGGAAAACAATCCTGGAGTAGCTTATTTATAATGTTCGTATACGAACAAGTTATTGAGGTGATGAATGAGATTGATAGTAGGAATGACGGGAGCAACGGGCGCGCCGCTGGGCGTGGCAATGCTACAGGCGCTGCGGGAAATGCCGGAGGTGGAAACCCATCTGGTGATGTCGAAGTGGGCAAAAACCACCATTGAGCTGGAAACGCCTTACACCGCGCAGGACGTTGCTGCCCTGGCTGACGTTGTCCACAGTCCGGCTGACCAGGCCGCCACCATCTCCTCCGGCTCGTTTCGCACCGACGGCATGATCGTCATTCCCTGCAGCATGAAAACGCTGGCGGGTATCCGCGCGGGCTACGCCGAAGGTTTGGTGGGACGTGCGGCGGACGTGGTGCTGAAAGAGGGGCGCAAGCTGGTGCTGGTGCCCCGTGAAACGCCGCTCAGCACCATTCATCTGGAGAACATGCTTGCCCTTTCCCGCATGGGCGTGGCGATGGTGCCGCCCATGCCTGCCTATTACAACCACCCGCAAACCGCCGATGACATCACCCAGCATATCGTGACCCGCGTGCTCGACCAGTTCGGTCTGGAGCATAAAAAGGCGTGCCGCTGGAACGGGCTGCGGGAGGCGAAACATTTTTCACAGGAGAATAAAGATGGCATTTGATGATTTGAGAAGCTTCCTGCAGGCACTCGATGAGCAAGGGCAGTTGCTGAAAATTGAGGAAGAGGTAAACGCCGAGCCCGATCTGGCGGCGGCAGCCAACGCGACCGGCCGCATTGGCGACGGCGCGCCCGCGCTGTGGTTCGACAACATTCGTGGCTTTACCGATGCCCGCGTGGTGATGAACACCATCGGCTCCTGGCAGAACCACGCCATTTCGATGGGGCTGCCTGCGAACACCCCGGTAAAAAAACAGATCGACGAGTTTATCCGCCGCTGGGATAAATTCCCCGTCACACCGGAGCGCCGCGCCAACCCGGCCTGGGCGCAGAATACGGTGGATGGTGAAGACATTAACCTGTTCGATATCCTGCCGCTGTTTCGCCTGAACGACGGTGACGGCGGGTTTTATCTCGATAAAGCGTGCGTTGTCTCGCGCGATCCGCTCGACCCGGACCACTTCGGCAAGCAGAACGTCGGGATCTACCGCATGGAAGTGAAGGGCAAGCGCAAGCTCGGCCTCCAGCCGGTTCCGATGCACGATATCGCTCTGCATCTGCATAAAGCGGAAGAGCGCGGTGAAGACCTGCCGATTGCGATTACGCTGGGCAACGACCCTATCATCACCCTGATGGGCGCCACGCCGCTGAAATACGATCAGTCCGAGTATGAAATGGCCGGCGCGCTGCGTGAAAGCCCGTACCCGATTGCCACCGCGCCGCTGACCGGCTTCGATGTGCCCTGGGGTTCTGAAGTGATCCTGGAAGGGGTGATTGAGGGCCGCAAGCGTGAAATCGAGGGGCCGTTCGGCGAGTTTACCGGACACTATTCCGGTGGCCGTAACATGACGGTGGTCCGTATCGACAAAGTCTCTTACCGCACCAAACCGATTTTCGAATCCCTTTACCTCGGCATGCCGTGGACCGAGATTGACTATCTGATGGGACCGGCTACCTGCGTGCCGCTCTACCAGCAGCTGAAAGCGGAATTCCCGGAAGTGCAGGCGGTGAACGCGATGTATACCCACGGTCTGCTGGCGATTATTTCCACCAAAAAACGCTACGGCGGTTTTGCCCGCGCGGTCGGTTTACGCGCCATGACCACGCCGCACGGTCTGGGCTACGTGAAGATGGTAATCATGGTGGATGAGGATGTCGATCCGTTCAACCTCCCGCAGGTGATGTGGGCGCTGTCGTCGAAAGTGAACCCGGCAGGGGATCTGGTGCAGCTGCCGAACATGTCGGTCCTTGAGCTTGACCCTGGCTCCAGCCCGGCGGGCATTACCGACAAGCTGATTATCGATGCCACCACCCCGGTTGCACCGGACACCCGAGGCCACTACAGCCAGCCGGTACAGGATCTGCCTGAAACCAAAGCTTGGGCCGAAAAATTGACCGCGATGCTGGCAGCACGCCAATAAGGAGGAAAAGATGATTTGTCCACGTTGTGCCGATGAGCATATTGAAGTGATGGCGACGTCGCCGGTGAAAGGGGTCTGGACCGTTTACCAGTGCCAGCATTGTTTGTATACCTGGCGCAATACTGAACCGCTGCGCCGTACCAGCCGCGAGCATTACCCGGAAGCGTTCCGCATGACGCAGAAGGATATTGACGAGGCACCGCAGGTGCCGACGATCCCGCCGCTGTTGTAAAAAAAAAGCCCAGTGGCGCTGCGCTTACCGGGCGATAATATTGTGCGGTCTTTTGCCCGGTGGCGCTGCGCTTACCGGGCCTACGGTTTTGTAGGTCGGGTAAGGCGAAGCCGCCACCCGACAAAACAGACCGCAGAAAACTAAACCAGACTCTTCAACCGATAAATCCACTCCAGCGCCTGACGCGGCGTCAGTGAATCCGGGTCGAGGTTCTCCAGTGCTTCCACCGCTGGCGACGTCTCTTCCGCAGGCACCAGCAGCGACATCTGGGTGCCATCAATCTGCGTCGCCGCCGCATTCGGTGACAGACTTTCCAGCTCACGCAGTTTCTGACGCGCGCGCTTGATCACGTCCTTCGGCACACCTGCCAGCGCCGCGACGGCCAGGCCATAGCTCTTGCTCGCCGCGCCATCCTGCACCGTGTGCATGAAGGCAATGGTATCGCCGTGCTCCAGCGCATCCAGATGAACGTTCGCAACCCCTTCCATTTTCTCCGGCAGCTGCGTCAGTTCGAAATAGTGGGTGGCGAACAGCGTCATGGCCTTGATTTTATTCGCGAGGCTTTCCGCACAGGCCCATGCCAGCGACAGACCATCATAGGTTGACGTTCCGCGTCCGACTTCGTCCATCAGCACCAGGCTGTGCTCCGTCGCGTTATGCAGAATGTTTGCCGTTTCGGTCATCTCGACCATGAAGGTTGAGCGGCCGCTCGCCAGATCGTCCGCTGCCCCGACGCGGGTAAAGATGCGGTCGATTGGGCCAATCTCCACGTTTTGCGCCGGGACGTAGCTGCCGATATACGCGAGCAGCGCAATCAGCGCCGTCTGACGCATATAGGTACTCTTACCGCCCATGTTCGGACCGGTAATGATCAACATTCTTCTCTGCGGTGAGAGGCTCAGCGGGTTGGCGATGAACGGTTCATTCAGCACCTGCTCTACCACCGGGTGACGGCCTTCTGTGATACGAATGCCGGGTTTGTCGGTAAAGGTCGGGCAGGTATAGTTCAGCGTTTCAGCGCGTTCAGCCAGATTCACCAGCACGTCCAGCTCCGCCAGCGCGCTGGCGCTCAGCTGCAGGTCGGCCAGGTGCGGCATCAGCATGTCGAACAGCTCGTCATACAGCTGTTTTTCCAGCGCCAGCGCCTTACCTTTCGAGGTGAGGACTTTGTCTTCGTACTCTTTCAGCTCAGGAATGATGTAGCGTTCGGCATTTTTCAACGTCTGGCGACGCACGTAGTGAATCGGCGCCAGGTGGCTCTGCCCGCGGCTGATCTGAATATAGTAGCCGTGTACCGCGTTATACCCCACTTTCAGGGTGTCGAGCCCAAGACGTTCGCGCTCGCGGATTTCCAGCTTGTCGAGGTAGTCCGTCGCACCGTCGGCCAGCGCGCGCCATTCGTCCAGTTCGTCGTTGTAACCTGGGGCAATCACGCCGCCATCACGCACCAGAACCGGAGGCGCATCGATAATGGCGCGCTCCAGCAGTTCGCGAAGCTCGGTAAACTCGCCCATGGTTTCGCGGAGTTTCTGCACCGGCGCGCTGTCAACGTCACTCAGCTGCGCGCGCAGTTCCGGCAGCTGCTGGAAAGCATGACGCATCCGTGCGAGGTCGCGTGGTCGAGCTGTTCGCAGTGCCAGACGAGCAAGGATACGCTCCAGATCGCCCACCTGGCGCAGGACCGGCTGCAGCTCGGTATAGCGATCCTGCAGCGCAGCAATCGTCTGCTGACGGCAAACCAGCGTATCGGTATCGCGGATCGGCATATGCAGCCAGCGTTTCAGCATGCGGCTGCCCATTGGCGTCACCGTACTGTCGAGGACCGACGCGAGCGTATTGTCTACTCCACCCGCCAGGTTCTGCGTGATCTCCAGGTTACGGCGCGTGGCGGCATCCATGATGATACTGTCCTGCTGGCGCTCCATGGTGATTGAGCGGATATGCGGCAGGGAGGTGCGCTGGGTATCTTTTACATACTGCAGGAGACACCCTGCCGCACACAGCCCACGCGGGGCATTTTCAACGCCAAAGCCAATCAGATCGCGGGTGCCAAACTGCAGATTCAGCTGCTGGCGCGCGGTATCAATTTCGAATTCCCACAGCGGACGGCGACGCAGCCCGCGACGGCCTTCAATCAGCGCCATTTCGGCGAAATCTTCGGCATAGAGCAATTCTGCCGGGTTGGTGCGCTGCAGTTCGGCTGCCATCGTTTCACGGTCAGCCGGTTCACTCAGGCGAAAACGTCCGGAGCTGATATCCAGCGTCGCGTAGCCAAACCCTTTACCGTCCTGCCACAGCGCTGCCAGCAGGTTATCCTGGCGTTCCTGTAACAGGGCTTCATCACTGATGGTGCCAGGCGTGACGATGCGCACGACTTTGCGTTCCACCGGGCCTTTTGAGGTCGCTGGATCGCCGATCTGTTCGCAGATGGCGACGGACTCACCCTGATTCACCAGCTTCGCCAGGTAGTTTTCTACCGCGTGGTGCGGGATACCTGCCATAGGGATGGGTTCGCCTGCCGATGCGCCACGTTTGGTCAGCGAGATGTCGAGCAGCTGTGATGCACGCTTAGCATCGTCATAAAACAGCTCGTAAAAATCACCCATACGGTAAAACAGCAGGATTTCCGGATGCTGTGCTTTCAGCTTCAGATACTGCTGCATCATCGGCGTATGTGCGTCGAAATTGTCGATTGTGCTCATGGAGTTATGATGTCCATTTCTTTGAAAATAAACTGTTTTGATGGGCTCAGTGGCCGTTTGTTCCTTCTATTGTCGCATGAAAAAAAGGTCCGGCGCAGAAAAATGTCGTGGCTTTACGAGGCGCCTTCCGACATTAATTCGATGACAATTTTTCCATGCTCTACGCCCACTCTGACTCTGGAATGGGTCGTAAACCCCGCCTTTTCAAGCCAGTCACCTTTTAAGCTCAGCGCCGCATGCACGCTGTAGCGCTTCGGTATCTTGGTATTGCGGTCTTCATGGCGCTTTCTAAAATATCCCACTGTTAAATGGCGATAGGGTTTGCCGATCGTGAGCTCTTGCATAGGGTCTCCAGACAACACTGACAAAGATCATTTCTGATGCCTGTATAAAATACCAGTGATTATCGGTCGGTGCAGGGCGAAAACTGGAATCAGGCTTCAGGAAACGAAATGCAACCGCTGAAATCCAGCGTTGTAAGGTGTATCATTAATGCACCTTATTATTTGGTAAGCCGTTATGTCCGGTAAACGTATCTCACGAGAAAAAGAGACCATCGCAAAAATGATCGCGCTGTATGAAAAGCAGTGCCCGCAGGCATCTCAGGAGGAAGGGCACTATCAGGCGCTCAACGCGTATGCCGATAAGCGCCTGGATAAGTGCGTTTTCGGTGAAGACAAGCCTGCCTGCAAGCAGTGTCCGGTACACTGCTACCAGCCTGCCAGACGTGAAGAGATGAAGCAGGTTATGCGCTGGGCGGGTCCGCGTATGTTATGGCGTCATCCCATTCTGACCGTTCGTCATCTGATAGATGACCGTCGTCCCGTACCGGAACTGCCGGAGAAGTACCGTCCGAAAAAATGATCGGTTCAGCGTTTCAGCGGGCGGCAAATCACGTTCAGGGCCAGCGCGCTGCAGAGTGGGAAAAGGGCCAGCAGCAGCCAGGGATACATTGCCTGCGTTGAGGGCACCAGCGCGCGATCCAACAGGTTGCCAAACACCAGGTTTCCTGCCAGTACAGCAATACCTCCGGCGGTGGCGAGTGCGCCGTAGTGCGCGCCAAGCGTGGATTCCTCCGCAAACCGGGGGATCAGATCTTTAGCCGATGGTACCAGCAGCATTTGCCCCAGCGTCAACAGCGTCACAAAACAGACTGAAGGCAGCAGGCGCAGCCAGCCCTCTGGCGATGCCGTCGGGGCAAACATGGCCACGCTCGCAAAGGCGGCGGAGAGCAGCAAAAAGCCCACCGGCAGGATCCTCACCGCGCCCACGCGTCGGGCGAAACGCGCCAGCGGCAGCTGTAAGGTGATGATCAGAACGGAGGCCAGCATAAAAAGCGGACCGAGATCTTTCTCGCTACCGCCAGAACGCTGGATCTCTACCGGCAGCGCCAGATAGAGCTGGTTATAGCTTAACAGCCACGAGCTGTAGGCAATGATAAAGGCGACAAAGCGCGGCTGACGAAACGTCGTCCACCATGGCTGTATTTTCAGCGTCTGTGAACGATGGCCAGCAGCAGGCAGGCAAAAGTAGAGCACCACTAGCGCAATGACAAAGACGCCTGCGCCTGCCAGCGCCACCTGACGAAAACCCAGCCCGGTGAGCAGGGCGCCAGCAACCGGGCCCAGTACCGCGCCGAGTTCTCCACAGACGGCAAAGAGTGCAAACCACTCCGCCCGGCTTCGTTTGCCTTTTGCCTCGCTATGAGTGCCCGCTTTTGCAAGCAGTGCCTCAATCGAGGGAGAGAACAATGCGCCGCCAACGCCCGTCAGACACGCGCCCAAAATAATCGGCCACAGTGATTCCCCGAAGGCCAGCAGCAGATAGCCTGAAACACGAACAATACAGCCGCTCAGGATAATCACTTTCGCGCCAAACCGGTCCGAGAGCGCACCACCGACGATAAACATACCCTGTTGAGAGAACGTGCGCAGGCCCAGGATCAGCCCGATCAGCCCGCCGGAGAGCAGCATATCGTCGCGCAGGAATATCGCCAGGAAGGGTACGACGGCGTAAAAGCCAATGTTGAAAACAAACTGGCTACCCAGTAAGACGGGCGGCCAGAGCGTAGTGGCAGGGCGAAGGGGCATCGTTGTTCACTCGTCCCTAAACGATAAAGTGGATGTGCTTTTTGCCATGGAACGGCGAGATCTCGATTTTGGTTTTGACCCGGAAGACATCCCACAACAGCGACTCGGATAAGATGTCCTGCGGTGTCCCCGTCGCCACAATTTGCCCTTTCTGCATTACAATCAGCGAGTCGCAGAACATCGCGGCGTGGTTGAGATCGTGGATAGCGACGATGCTGGTGACCGGTAATTCGCTGATCAACTGCATCAGCTGCATCTGATGATGAATGTCGAGGTGGTTGGTCGGTTCGTCCAGCAGGATTTCCGTTGGGGTCTGGGCCAGCGCGCGGGCAATATGCACGCGCTGGCGCTCACCGCCGGAGAGGCTCAGCCAGCCCTGGTCGCTTTTATCCAGCATATCCACGCGCTGCAGGGCGGCGGTGACGGTTTCGTCATCGTGGTTGCTCCAGTTGGAAAAAGCGGAGTGGTGCGGAATACGCCCAAGTTTCACCACGTCGCGCACGCGCATGTTGGCGTCCGTCATCCCGTGCTGTTCCACAAAGGCGACCCGGCGGGCAAGCTGCTTTTTGGCGATGCGGGAGATGTCCTGCCTGTCCAGGGTAACACACCCAGCATCCGGGCGACGAAGCCCCGCGAGGATCCGTAAAAGAGACGATTTACCGCAGCCGTTAGGGCCAAGCAGTCCTACCGTTTCGCCGCGTGACACCTTCAGCGAGACGTTATTAACGATGACTTTTTTGCCGACCTTCCAGGTAATATTTTCAGCGCAGATACTCATCACTTATTCCTTGAACGGTAGATAATCACGGCAAAGAACGGCACGCCAACCAGCGCGGTGACTACGCCGACGGGCAGGCTTTGCGGCGCAATCAGCATGCGCGAGGCAATGTCTGCCAGCACCATCAGGATCGCCCCTGCCAGCGCGCTGGTAATCAGCAGCGTGCGGTGCAGCGGCCCGAACAGGAAACGCATCACGTGCGGCACCACCAGCCCGACAAAGCCGATTGAGCCCGCCATGCTGACAATCGTCGCGGTAATCAGCGCGGTAGTGGTAAAGAGCGTCAGGCGAACCCACGGGACGGCAATACCTAAAGAGGCAGCAGCGTCATCACCGAACGTGAAGGCATCCAGCGCCCGGGAATAGTAAAGACAGACGGCAAGGCCCGCCAGCACGACCACCAGCGCCAGCTGGAATTCCGGCCAGCGAACGCCGCTGAAGCTGCCCAGCAGCCAGAACATCACGTCGCGCGCCTGCTGGGCGCTGGCGGAGGTGCTGATGGTGTAGGCGGTAATGGCGTTGAACAGCTGAGAGGCGGCGACCCCTGCCAGAATGGTACGTTCATTCCCCCCGCGCGCGCCGTTCGTCAGAAACGCGACAAACGCAAAGGCGGCGAACGCCCCGGCAAAGGCCCCGGCAGACAACGACACCGCACCGGTACCGATCCCCAGCACCACGACAGAAACCGCCCCCGTAGACGCGCCGGCAGACACGCCGAGCACGTAAGGCTCAGCCAGCGCGTTCTTCAGCAGGCTCTGCAATACGGCACCGCAGATGGCCAGCCCCGCGCCGCAGCAGGCCGCCACCAGCGCGCGGCTCAGGCGAAAGTCCCAGATCACGCTCTCATAGATGCGGGTGAGCGGAACCTCGGTGAGCCCCATTTTATTGCTGATGGCGTAAAACACGTTATCCAGGGGAATGGACAGCTCGCCGACGCTGACGCTCAGCGCGATCGTCAGAAATAGCAGTACCAGGGCGAGCAAAGCCGAGGTCGTCAGAACCAGGCTCTGCCGGACCTGAAGAACGGCGGTTGTCATCAGTTCAGCCCCAGCTTTCTGAGCTGTTCGCCGACCTGCTCAGCCCCGTAAATCGTACGGATCGTCGGGTTCATCGCCTGGCCGTCCATCACCACGATATGGCCTTTTTTCACCGCGTCCAGCTGGCTGACGGCGGGATCGCTTTTCAGAAATTTGATTTTCTCTTCCGCGTTATCCAGCGCCCAGCGGTTACGATCCAGGCTGGAGACGACGATCACGTCCGGGTTGGCGGCAATAATGCTTTCCCAACCCACGGTTGGCCATTCGGTCTCCGACGTAATGGCGTTATGACCGCCCATCAGGCTGGCGATAAACCCGGAGGGGCTATTTTTACCGCCGACGTAGGCGTCCGCAGAAGGGGATGAACTGGAGAACCAGAAGACAAACGAAAGGTCTTTTTTATTCTTGCCGAATTCCTTACGCAGGTCAGCCTCGCGTTTTTTGAAATCGGCAATAACGAGCTGACCGCGATCTTCAACGTTAAAAATTTTGGCGAAATCCTCAATCTCTTTATAGAGATAGGTCATATCCCACAGTTTCTGGCGGCTGCCGTACATATCGCCGGTGGCTTTTTTGGTCGCACACATGCCCGGGGACACGTAGCTGTTCACGCCCAGGGTCATCAGATCGTCACGTTTTGCGACCTTACTTTCCGGCCCCAGCAGCAGGGGTGACTGCGCCGGGACAAAGTCAGGATTTTGCGCAAGAACGGATTCAAGGGTCGGGATTTCGACCGTCAGGGTTTTGATTTTTGCGTTCTGTTCCGCCAGCTGCGGCAGCACTTTTGTCGGCCAGAAGGCGCTGGCTTTGACCTTATCTTCCAGACCCAGCAGAAGCAGGATCTCAACGGTATTCTGACCCAGGGCCACGACGCGTTCCGGCGCTTTGGTGAATGTCTCTTTGTAGCCACAGTTTTCAATCGTCAGGGGATAGGTGGTTGCCAGAGCAGAACCGACCGACGCAATCGCCAGGCCTAACGCGCAGATGACCTTTTTCATGAAACGCTACCCTTCATTAAAATTATTATTGATGCAAATGAAACTCATTATTAAGGCGGAATTTTATACAGAGGAAACGATTTTGTGTCAATGAGGGACAATTACGCAGGGGAACAAAAGGCGGTGTCAGAAAAACACCGCCGGATAAGGCCTTAAATGAGGCTCTCTTTATCAATCCCGAGACGCTTCATGCGTGACAGCAGGGTGGTGCGTTTTAACCCCAGGCGCTGGGCGGCACCTTTTGGCCCGGCAACCACGCCGTTGGTCTCTTTCAGCACGCGCATAATGAGCTGATATTCATCTTCTCCCTCTTTTGCGGTCTCGGCGGCGGGCGCGGTTGCGTCAGGAAGCGTGACCTCAGGCAGGGAGAGTTGCAGCACGTTACCGCGCGTCAGCAGCACCGCGCGTTCGATGACGTTTTCCAGCTCGCGTACGTTGCCGGGCCATTCCATCGATGAAAGGGTACGCAACGTCTCGGCAGGAATACTGTCGATGTTTCGCCCCATCCGGCGCGCGATCTTCGCGGTAAAGGCTTTGACCAGCAGGGGGATATCCTCCGGGCGTTCGCGCAGCGGCGGCAGGAAGATCGGGAAGACGTTCAGGCGATAGTAAAGGTCGCTGCGAAACTCGCGGTCGGCGACCATTTTTTTCAGGTCACGGTTGGTCGCGGCAATCAGCCGCACGTCGGTCTGGATAAGCTTGTTGCTGCCAAGGCGCTCAAACTCCTGCTCCTGCAGGACGCGCAGCAGTTTCGGCTGTAGCTCCAGCGGCATATCGCCCACTTCGTCGAGGAACAGCGAGCTTTTGTCCGCCAGCTCAAAACGGCCCAGCCGCTGGCTGCTGGCCCCGGTGAATGCGCCGCGCTCGTGGCCGAACAGATCGCTTTCCAGCAGGCCCGCAGGCATCGCGGCGCAGTTCATCTTCACCATCCGGCGGCTGTTGCGGTTGCTCAGGTTGTGGATGGCGCGGGCAATCAGCTCTTTACCCGTCCCGGTTTCGCCGAGGATCAGCACCGTGCTGTCGCTTTGCGCCACCATCTCAACCTGCTTGAGCACGCTGTACATGGCGTCGCTGCGCCCGATGATTTCACCAAACTCGCTGTCCACGTTGTTGAGCTGTTCGGTCAGGGCCAGGTTCTCATCCACCAGTCGCTCTTTCAGGCGATGGATCTCCTGATAGGCGAGGGCGTTATCCAGGGCAATAGAGATACGCTCGGCGATCTGGCGCAGCAGCTTGAGGTTGGCGGTGGTGAACACGCCTTCCTCACACTGCGCCAGCTTCAGCACGCCCAGCATGGTGTTGCCGGACATCAGCGGCAGCAGGCACAGGGTCTGAATTTTATTGCCCCAGGTGTTGAACAGCATTCGCTCGTACGGCGCGACCGGATCCTGTTCGTTCAGGTTAAGCAGCAGGATCTCTTTGCTTTTGAAGACCCGCTCAGAAAGGGTGCCCGCTTCGTCCACTTCGCTCTGCTCGTGCGCCGGGTTGGCTTCATCGAGATAATGCGTGGAGTAGATGTTCAGCTTGCCCTTGCGATGGCCGCGAAGCGCAATGCTGATGGCGTCGATTTTGAAATAGTGGTGGATCTCTTTTGAGACTTCGCTGACCAGCTCATCCATGTCGAGCCGTGACAGCACGGCGTTGGTGATGGCGACCAGAATGCGGAAGTTGTCGCGCTCGCGACTCAGCAGGTCGTAATCGACGTTATTGGTGACGCGGCTTTGGATCTGCTCCGCGACGACGGCCACAATCTGGGTAAAGGTGTGCAGGCGCTCGTATTCCGCCTCGCTCCAGGGCTGGTTGGTCGTGCGGATAAACTCGCATCCCCCAAAAATCTGGCCCTCTGCCGCCAGCGGTAACATGCAGTAATGCCCGAAAGGCTGATAGAGGTTGCTCTGTGCCAGCCTCGGCCACGCCTGGCGGAATTCCGCAAAGTTGCAGTGCAGCACTTCAGGCCGGGAGAGGATGCGGCGCACCGGGCCATGCGCCAGATACGTTTCGTCTTCGTATTCAAACGTTTTGCCATTATCACGCGTTGAGTAGTAGCTCGCGCGGTGCGTTCCGCTATGCCAGAGCACAATCGCGGCGCTGTCCGCCAGCGCCGATTGCCTGACCAGCCGCGTCAGGGCATCGCTCAGCGCACCGAGGTCGGGCTGCTGTAAAAGTGTGCGCGTGATGTCAAACAGGCCCTGCTGTCCAAGATCGCTCATCGGTGTATACGGCATATTGCTTTCCAATAGAAACTGGCAAAAAAGAGACATTCAGTGCTGACCGCTTTTGGCGCGGTTCTAGCAAATTCGGGGTAAGGGTTCCGCGTGCGGCAGATCAAGCGTCCGCTTTACGCCATAAAGCCCGGTCAGGCGCACCCCTTTGCGCTCAACCACTTCACCAATCATCGCCGCCTCTTTTCCTGACGGATGAGCCCGCAGCTGTTCAAGAACGGCTTCCGCGGCCGCGCGTTCAACGCCAATCACCAGTTTGCCTTCGTTGGCGAAGTTAAGCGGGTCAAGGCCCAGCAGCTCGCAAAGGCCGCGAACGGCAGGCTTAACGGGCAGGCTGCGCTCGGTGAGTTCAATCCCGTACCCGCAGCTTGCCGCAAATTCGTGTGCCACGGCATTCACGCCGCCTCGCGTGGCGTCCCGCAGGGCTTTCACGCCGGGAATACCCCGCAGCGTCTGAATCAGCGGGGTGAGCACCGCGCAGTCGCTGCGCAGTTCCCCGTCCAGCCCCAGACCTTCGCGCAGGTTAAGGATGGTCGCCCCGTGGCAGCCCAGCGTTCCGGTCACGATCAGCACGTCGCCCACGCTAAGATGCTGCGCGCCCCAGTGAATATCGGCGGGGATCGCCCCCATGCCGGCGGTGTTGATAAACAGCTTGTCGGCCGCGCCGCGCTGCACCACTTTGGTATCGCCGGTGACGATCGCTATCCCCGCCTCGCGCGCGGTCTGCGCCATGCTGTTGACCACTGTCGTGAGCGTCTCCATCGGTAATCCCTCTTCGAGGATAAACCCGCAGGAGAGGTAGCGCGGAACGGCACCGCTGACCGCCACGTCGTTGGCCGTGCCGCAGACGGCGAGCTTGCCGATATCGCCACCGGGGAAGAACAGCGGGTCGATGACGTAACTGTCGGTCGAAAACGCCAGCCTGTCGCCCTGGGCGGTGAGCGTTGACAGGTCAATGCGCGCCTGGTCTTCCTGCTCGGCAAGCCAGGGGTTGTTGAATGCGTCCATAAACAGCTGATTAATGAGCTGCTGCATCGCCAGCCCGCCGCTGCCGTGCGCCATTTCAACCGTATTCATGCTTCACTCTCCTGGTTGCGATACTGATACCACGCGGCACACGCCCCTTCGGAGGAGACCATCAGCGCGCCAAACGCCGTTTGCGGGTTACAGGTATTGCCAAATAACGGGCATTGATGAGGTTTGCATTTGCCGGTGAGCACGTCGCCGCAGCGGGCCCGGGGATCGTCGCAAACCTGCTGTGGCTGCGGGCGGAAATGCGCTTCGGCGTCGAACGCGCGATAGGCTGACGTCAGGTGCACGCCGGATTCGGCAATCAGCCCCAGACCACGCCATTCGCTGTCGCCTTCGACGCAAAACACGTCGGCTATCGCCTGCTGCGCCCGTTCATTTCCCGCATCCGGCACCACGCGGCGGTACTGGTTTTCCACTGCACTCAGGGCCGCTATTTTCTGCTCAACCAGCATGGTCACACCTTGCAGTAGATCAAGTGGTTCGAAACCAGCGACCACTAACGGACGATTGTACTGTTCAGCGATAAAACCGTAGGCGTCTGTGCCAATCACCATGCTGACATGCCCCGGTGCCAGAAAGGCGTCTATCCCGTTTCCCGGCTCTTCCAGCAGGCTGCGCAGCGTGGGAATGAGCGTAATGTGCTGGCAGAAGAAGAAAAAATTCCCGACGCCGCGCGCTTTCGCCTGCTGCAGCGTGATGGCGGTGGCGGGCATGGTGGTTTCAAACCCCAGGCCAAAAAACACCACCTTGCGCGCGGGGTTATTCTCTGCCAGCGTCAGGGCATCCATCGGCGAGTAGACGATCCGGATGTCGGCTCCGCGCGCTTTTGCCTGCAGCAGCGAGCCGTTTTTCCCCGGCACGCGCATCGCGTCGCCAAAGGTGCAGAAAATGACGTCGGGCTGGCTGGCAATTTCAATACAGCTGTCGATGCGTCCCATCGGCAGCACGCACACCGGGCAGCCGGGGCCGTGGATAAACTCGATGTTCTCCGGCAGCAGCTGGTCGAGGCCAAATTTGAAGATGGCGTGCGTGTGTCCGCCGCACACTTCCATGATCCGCAGCGGTCTTTCTTTGGTGTAGTCCAGCAGCGCCGCGCGCGTTTTCAGGTGCCCGATAAGCTGTAGCACCTGCTCCGGCGCGCGGTATTCATCAACGTAACGCATAGACTAGTACTCCTCGCCGTACAGGATCGCGCCCACGTCCGGCTCCACGTCGAACATGTTTTGCAATGCATCCAGCGTGTCGCGGGCTTCCGCTTCGTTAATGACGCTCATGGCAAACCCCACGTGGACCAGCACCCACTGGCCGAGGCGCGAGGCGCCCGTTTCATCGCTGCTGCCCACCAGCGTCAGGTCGACGTCGCGCAGGATGCCGCAGACCTCGACTTTGGCCTGATTCCCGTCAATGGAATGGATTTGTCCCGGTACGCCTATGCACATCGTTCGTTCTCCAGCCACTGTAGCCAGCCGTCCATGCCGTCGCCGCGCGTGGCGGAGATCAGCAGGATCTCAATCTCCGGATTCACTTCACGGGCATACGCCAGACACTTATCCACGTCGAAATTCAGGTACGGCAGCAGGTCGACTTTGTTCAGCAGCATGATGGACGCGGCGGCAAACATATGCGGGTACTTCAGCGGTTTGTCTTCGCCTTCGGTCACCGAAAGCACCGCCACCTTGTGGCGTTCGCCAAGATCGAAGCTCGCCGGGCAGACCAGGTTGCCGACGTTTTCAATAAACAGAATGCCGTTATCCGCCAGCGGCAGGCGCGGTGCCGCATCGGCAATCATCTGCGCATCCAGGTGGCAGCCTTTGCCGGTATTAACCTGAATCGCCGGGGTGCCGGTCTCGCGAATGCGCGCCGCGTCGTTAACGGTTTGCTGGTCGCCTTCGATCACCGCGCAGGAGACGCGCCCGTTCAGGCGTTTGAGCGTTTCCGTTAACAGCGTGGTTTTGCCGGAGCCGGGGCTGGAGACCAGGTTCAGCACCAGCTGTTTGCGGGCGGCAAAGCGCGCGCGGTTGCGGGCGGCGATCTGGTTATTTTTGTCCAGCACGTTGATTTCCACCTCCAGCATCTGGCGCTGGCTGATGCCCGGCGCGTGGGTACCCGCCTCTCCGTGGCCGTAGTGCAGATCGCCCGCATCGGAGCGCTGTGGAGCGAAGGTGATACCGGTCAGTGCCGCAGAAGGGCGCGGGGCAGGTGAAAAGGGCGCGGAGCGAAACGCGGAATGGGGGCGATGTTCATCCCCTTCTATATACAGGTTGCCTTCGGCGCAACCGCAGGTGCTACACATACTTTACTCCTTCTCGATTTCGAGGCGTTGGATCTGCATGCCGTCATCCGCCACGATGCGAAGACCGGTGCTCTGACACTGCGGACAGCGCTGAACCTTCGATGACAGCAGGGTCACGTACTGCTGGCACTGCTCGCACCAGCACTCCGCCTGCTGCTCTTCAATATGGAGCTCGCAGCCTTCCGCCAGCGTGCCGCGGCACACCAGCTCAAAGCAGAAATGCAGGGCGCTGGTCTCGACGCAGGAAAATGCTCCGACCTTCAGCCAGACGCCGGTGACGCGCTTCGCGTGGTTTTGCACTGCCTGCTGTTCGATAAGTTCCAGAGCCCGCTGGCAGAGGGTGATTTCGTGCATGACGCCTCCTCAATGAATTGCGCCATTGAATGCAATAACGGTGCCAGCTTGTTTTTTGTTAAGGCGTGACGATGTCAACGCTGTCGAAATGACACGTCGACACCGCGGCGTTGACAGCGGTTTTACAATTAAACCCATTTAAAATCATTAAGATAAAAACTGGCATGGAATCTGCTTAACAGCCGATATCTCCATTAAACGGATACCTTCTATGACTATTCGGGAAATCAGCGAAAAAGCGGATTACATCGCGCAGCGTCATCAGCAGCTGCAGGACCAGTGGCACCTCTACTGTAACTCTCTGGTTCAGGGCATAACCCTCTCGAAAGCGCGTCTTCACCACGCGATGAGCTGCGCGGCGCAGGGCGACATGCGCTTCGTCCTGTTCGGCCATTTCACGATCAACGTTACCCTGGCGGATAACTTCAACAGCCACACCATTGAGTACCACCTCGAGACAAAAGACGGCGAAAAACAGTGTATTGCGAAGGCGCAGCTGATGGCTGACGGCATGGTGGACGGCCACGTCAGCAACCGCGATCGCCAGCAGGTGCTGGAGCACTATCTGGAAAAAATCGCGCCGGTCTATAACGGCCTGTACGCCGCCGTTGAGCACGATCTCCCGGTCAACCTGAAGCAGCTGATGGATGGAAACGCCTCAGCGAACGTGGCCTGACTCCTGCGTGTCGAGAAGTGTCGACAAGACAGTTTTTCGTCAAAAATGACTATCACCAGAGGAAAACCCGGTGAACCGTTTTGTAATTGCCGACTCGACGGTCTGTATTGGCTGTCGAACCTGTGAGGCAGCGTGTTCGGAAACGCATCGCCTGCATGGGCTGCAGTCCATGCCGCGCCTGCACGTCATGCGTAATGAAAAAGAGTCTGCCCCGCAGCTCTGCCATCACTGTGAAGACGCCCCCTGCGCGGGCGTCTGCCCTGTGAATGCCATCACCCGAATTGATGGCGCTGTCCAGCTGAACGAAAGCCTGTGCGTTAGCTGCAAGCTGTGCGGCATTGCCTGCCCGTTCGGCGCGATTGAATTTTCCGGCAGCCGTCCGCTGCACATTCCGGCGAACGCCAACTCGCCAAAAGCCCCGCCCGCGCCACCGGCTCCGGCACGCGTAAGCACGCTGCTGGACTGGGTGCCCGGCATCCGTGCCGTTGCGGTGAAATGCGACCTGTGCAGCTTCGATGAGCAGGGCCCGGCCTGCGTGCGCACCTGCCCGACTAAGGCATTGATTCTGGTTAACATTCGCGACATTGCCCGTACCAGCAAGCGTAAACGCGAGCTGACCATCAACAGTGATTTTGGCGACCTTTCTCTGCTACAGGCGCTTAACGAGGGGGCGAAATGAACGCGGCGATGATGATTACCAGCGCGGTAGCCTGTTTTGCTGCCGCCGCTGTTCTGGCGCTGATCTTCTCATTCCATAAAGCCCTGAGCGGCGCGATCGCCGGGATCGGCGGAGCGGTCGCTAGCCTGATGACGCTGGCAGCAGGCGGCGTTGTCCTGCTCGGCGGACAGTCCGCAGAAACCGTGATGCCGCTGATTCGCCACACGGTTGAGATCACGCCGCTGAACGCCATCTGGCTGGTGACGTTTGGCCTGTGCGGGGTGTTTATCAGCCTGTTCAATATCGACTGGCACCGCCACCCGCACGCTAAAGCCAACGGCCTGCTGGTCAATCTGCTGATGGCGACGGCGGTCTGCACCGTTATCGCCAGCAACCTCGGCGCGCTGGTGGTGATGGCGGAGATCATGGCGCTCTGCGGCGTGTTCCTGACGGGCTGCAGCGCCTCCGGCAAGCTGTGGTTTGCATTGGGACGCCTCGGAACGCTGCTGCTGGCGCTGGCCTGCTGGCTGGTGTGGCAACGCTTTGGCACGCTGGATTTCTCTGCGCTCAACGGCCATCCGCTGGGGAACGACGTCTGGCTGCTGGGCGTGCTCGGCTTTGGCCTGCTCGCTGGCATCATCCCGCTGCACGGCTGGGTGCCGCAGGCGCATGCGAATGCCTCCGCGCCCGCCGCCGCGCTGTTTTCGGTGGTGGTGATGAAAGTGGGTCTGTTCGGAATTTTGGCGATTACGCTGACCGGCGGACAGCCGCCGCTGTGGTGGGGCGTCGTGCTGCTGGTCGCCGGAATGATCACCGCATTCGTCGGCGGCCTGTACGCGCTGATGGAGCACAACATCCAGCGCCTGCTGGCGTACCACACGCTGGAAAACATCGGCATCATCCTGCTCGGCATTGGCGCGGGCGTGACCGGGCTGGCGCTCAATCATCCGGCGCTGATTGCCGCCGGGTTTATCGGTGGCCTGTATCACCTCGTTAACCACAGCCTGTTTAAAAGCACCCTGTTCCTCGGGGCGGGCAGCGTCTGGTTCCGCACCGGTCATCGGGATATCGAAAAGCTGGGTGGGATTGGCAAAAAGATGCCGGTGATTTCACTGGCGATGCTGGTCGGGCTGATGGCAATGGCCGCGCTGCCGCCGCTGAACGGCTTTGCCGGGGAGTGGGTGATCTATCAGTCCTTCTTCGCGCTTGGTCAGAGCGACGCATTTATCGCGCGCCTGCTCGGCCCGCTGCTGGCGGTCGGGCTGGCGATTACCGGGGCGCTGGCGGTGATGTGCATGGCGAAAGTCTATGGCGTGACCTTCCTCGGCGCGCCGCGCACCCGCGAAGCGGAAAACGCCTGCTGCGCACCGTTGTTGATGGGCGTGAGCGTGGTCGCGCTGGCGCTGTGCTGCATCGCGGGTGGCGTCGCCGCGCCGTGGCTGCTGCCGCTGCTGGGCAACGCCATTCCGCTGCCGCTGACCGTGGCGAATACCACCGTCTCTCAGCCGATGATCGCGCTGCTGCTGATTGGCGCACCGCTGCTGCCGCTCGTCCTGATGCTGTTCTTCAAACGCGACAGGCTCACCTCCCGCGCGCGCGGTGCGGCGTGGGCCTGCGGCTACGAACACGAACAGTCGATGGTCATCACCGCCCACGGTTTCGCCATGCCGGTGAAGGAGAATTTCGCCGCCGTGCTGAAGCTGCGCCACTGGCTGAACCCGGTGGGCTGGGTACCCGGCTGGCAGAGTGCCGCCGCGCCCGCGCTGTTCCGCCGTCTGGCGGTCATCGAGCTGGCCGTGCTGGTGGTCATTGTGATTTCACGAGGAGCCTGACATGAGTCTGTTACTGGCAATTCTTCAGGCGCTGGTGCTGTTCGCCGCTGCGCCGCTGCTGTCGGGCATCACGCGCGTGGCGCGCGCCCGGATGCACAACCGTCGCGGTCCTGGCGTGCTTCAGGAGTACCGCGATTTCTTTAAACTGCTCTCTCGTCAGAGCGTGGCACCGGACGCCGCAGGCTGGGTCTTCCACCTGACGCCGTTTGTGATGGTGGGCGTCATGCTGACCATCGCCACCGCGCTGCCGGTGGTGACGGTGGCGTCGCCGCTGCCCGTGCTTGGCGATCTGATCACGCTGATTTACCTCTTTGCCATCGCCCGCTTTTTCTTTGCGATTGCGGGCCTGGACACCGGGAGCCCGTTTACCGGCATCGGCGCCAGCCGCGAAGCAATGCTCGGCGTGCTGGTTGAGCCGATCCTGCTGCTGGGGCTGTGGGTCGCCGCGCAGGTGGCGGGTTCCACCCACATCAGCTTTATCACCCACACCGTTTACCACTGGCCGGTGGCGCGCTCGATCCCGCTGGTACTGGCGCTCTGCGCCTGCGCGTTCGCCACCTTTATTGAGATGGGCAAACTGCCGTTCGACCTGGCGGAAGCCGAGCAGGAGCTACAGGAAGGGCCGCTTACCGAGTACAGCGGCTACGGCTTCGCGGTGCTGAAGTGGGGCATCAGCCTCAAACAGCTGGTGGTGCTGCAGATGTTTGTCGGCGTCTTCTTCCCGTGGGGGCAAATGACGCATTTCTCCGCGGGCGGTCTGGCGCTGGCCGTCGTGATTGCCGCCCTCAAGCTGCTGGTCGGCGTGCTGGTGATTGCCCTGTTTGAAAACAGCATGGCGCGCCTGCGTTTTGTGGAAACGTCGCGCATCACCTGGGCCGGTTTTGGTTTTGCATTTTTAGCGTTCGTCTCCTTGCTGGTGGCGTGATTAAAGAGAGTATTTATGTCTGAAGAAAAGAAAGGTCAGCAGTATCTCGCCGCGTTGCATCAGGCTTTCCCCGGCGTGGTGCTGGAGGAGTCCTGGCAAACCAAAGACCAGGTAACCGTCACCATTAAGGTGAACTACCTGCCGGAAGTGGTGGAGTTTCTCTATTACCAGCAGGGCGGCTGGCTGTCGGTACTGTTCGGCAACGACGAGCGCCAGCTGTGCGGCAATTATGCGGTGTACTACGTAATGTCGATGGAGCAGGGCGAAAAGTGCTGGCTCACCGTGCGCATCGAAGTCGACCCGAATAAGCCGGAATACCCGTCCGTCACGCCGCGCGTGCCTGCCGCGGTCTGGGGCGAGCGCGAAGTGCGCGACATGTACGGCCTGGTGCCGGTCGGCCTGCCGGACGAGCGCCGCCTGGTGCTGCCGGACGACTGGCCGGACGAACTCTATCCGCTGCGCAAAGACAGCATGGACTATCGCCAGCGCCCGGCGCCGACCACCGACAGCGAAACCTACGAATTCATCAACGAGCTGGGCAGCAAAAAGAATAACGTGGTGCCGATCGGTCCGCTGCACGTCACCTCCGACGAACCGGGCCACTTCCGCCTGTTCGTCGACGGCGAGAATATCATCGACGCCGACTACCGCCTGTTCTACGTCCACCGCGGCATGGAAAAGCTGGCGGAAACCCGCATGGGCTACAACGAAGTGACGTTCCTCTCTGACCGCGTATGCGGCATCTGCGGCTTCGCCCACAGCACCGCCTACACCACCTCGGTGGAGAACGGCATGGGGATCGTGGTGCCGGAGCGTGCGCAGATGATCCGCGCCATTCTGCTGGAGGTGGAGCGCCTGCACTCGCACCTGCTCAACCTCGGCCTGGCCTGCCACTTTGTCGGCTTTGACTCCGGGTTTATGCAGTTCTTCCGCGTGCGCGAGGCGTCGATGAAGATGGCGGAGATCCTCACCGGGGCGCGTAAAACCTACGGCCTGAACCTGATCGGCGGGATCCGCCGCGACCTGCTGAAGGACGACATGATCCAGACCCGCCAGCTGGCGCAGCAGATGCGCCGCGACGTGCAAGAGCTGGTGGATATGCTGCTCAGCACGCCAAACATCGAGCAGCGCACCGTCGGCATCGGCCGCCTTGACCCGGAGATCGCCCGCGACTTCAGCAACGTCGGTCCGATGGTGCGCGCCAGCGGCCACGCCCGCGACACGCGTGCCGATCACCCGTTCGTCGGCTACGGCCTGCTGCCGATGACCGTGCACAGCGAGCAGGGTTGCGACGTCATTTCGCGCCTCAAGGTGCGCATCAACGAGGTGTTTACCGCCCTGAACATGATCGACTTCGGCCTCGATAACCTGCCGGGCGGCCCGCTGATGGTGGAGGGCTTCACCTACATCCCGAACCGCTTTGCCCTCGGCTTTGCCGAAGCGCCGCGCGGGGACGACATTCACTGGAGCATGACCGGCGACAACCAGAAGCTTTACCGCTGGCGCTGCCGCGCGGCCACCTACGCCAACTGGCCAACCCTGCGCTATATGCTGCGCGGCAACACGGTTTCGGATGCGCCGCTGATCATCGGCAGCCTCGACCCGTGCTACTCCTGCACCGACCGCATGACCGTCGTGGACGTGCGCAAGAAGAAAAGCCAGGTGGTGCCGTACAAAGAGCTTGAGCGCTACAGCATCGAGCGTAAAAACTCGCCGCTGAAATAAGGACTCGCCATGTTTACCTTTATCAAAAAAGTGATCAAAACGGGCACGCAGACCAGCCGTTATCCGCTGGAGCCGATGCCGGTGGATAAAAACTTTCGCGGCAAGCCGGAGCACAACCCGCAGCAGTGCATCGGCTGCGCGGCCTGCGTCAACGCCTGCCCGTCGAACGCCTTAACGGTCGAAACGGATCTCAAAACCGGCGAGCTGGCCTGGCAGTTTAACCTCGGGCGCTGCATCTTCTGCGGCCGCTGCGAGGAGGTCTGCCCGACGGTCGCCATTCGCCTTTCGCCGGAGTACGAGCTGGCGGTGTGGAAGAAAGAGGATTTCCTGCAGCAGTCGCGCTTTGACCTGTGCAACTGCCGCGTCTGCCAGCGCCCGTTCGCCGTGCAGAAAGAGATCGACTACGCCATTGCGCTGCTGCAGCACAACGGCGACGCCCGCGCGGAGCATCACCGTGAAAGCTTTGAAACCTGCCCGGAGTGCAAGCGTCAGAAGTGCCTGCTGCCGTCCGACCGTATTGATATCACCCGCCATATGAGAGAGGCCAGCTGATGGAAAACCTACTAGGCCCGCGCGACGCTAACGGCATTCCTGTGCCGATGACGGTGGACGAATCCATCGCCAGCATGAAGGCGTCGCTGCTGAAAAAAATCAAACGCTCGGCCTACGTCTACCGCGTGGACTGCGGCGGCTGCAACGGCTGCGAGATCGAGATCTTCGCTACGCTGTCGCCGCTGTTTGACGCCGAGCGCTTCGGCATCAAGGTGGTGCCGTCCCCGCGTCATGCGGACATCCTGCTGTTTACCGGGGCCGTCACCCGCGCCATGCGATCCCCCGCGCTGCGCGCCTGGCAGTCCGCGCCGGACCCGAAAATCTGCATCTCGTACGGCGCCTGCGGCAACAGCGGCGGCATCTTCCACGACCTTTACTGCGTCTGGGGCGGCACCGACAAAATCGTGCCGGTGGACGTCTACATTCCCGGCTGCCCGCCGACGCCCGCCGCGACGCTGTACGGCTTTGCCATGGCGCTCGGCCTGCTGGAGCAAAAAATCCACGCGCGCGAGCCGGGCGAGCTGGACAACCAGCCTGCCGCCATTCTGCACCCTGACATGGTGCAGCCGCTGCGGGTGAAGATCGACCGCACGGCGCGGAAACTGGCGGGCTATCGCTATGGCCGTCAGATTGCCGACGATTATCTGCGCCTGCTGAGCCAGGGCGACCATCAGGTGGCGCGCTGGCTGGAGGCGGAAAACGATCCGCGTCTCAATGAGATCGTGGCGAACCTGAACAGCATTGTGGATGAGGCGCGTATCCGATGAGTGAAACGGTGGTGTTCAGCCAGCTGAGCCGTAAGTTTATTGATGAGAACGATGCCACGCCGGATGCGGCGCAGCAGGTGGTCTATTACAGCCTGGCGATTGGGCACCACCTCGGGGTGATCGACTGCCTGGAGGCGGCGCTGAGCTGCCCGTGGTCCGAGTACCTGGCGTGGATCGCCACGCTGGAGGAGGGCAGCACGGCGCGTCGCAAAATGGAAGGCGTGCCGAAGTACGGCGAGATCGTCATCGACGCCAACCACATTGCGATGCTCGCCAACGCCTTTGACGCGGCGCTTTGCAGGCAAACCCTCGAGCAGCAGGCGTGGAGCAAAACGCTGCTTAGCATGCTGCACGATATTCATCAGGAGAGCGCCATCTACCTGATGGTGAGGAGATTACGTGACTGACGTTTTACTGTGTGTCGGCAACAGCATGATGGGCGACGACGGCGCGGGCCCGCTGCTGGCTGAGATGTGCGCCGCGAACCCGCAGGGCAACTGGGTAGTGATTGACGGCGGCAGCGCGCCGGAAAACGACGTGGTCGCCATTCGCGAACTGCGACCGAAAAGGCTGTTAATCGTCGATGCCACCGATATGGGGCTCAACCCCGGCGAGATCCGCCTGATTGACCCGGACGACATCGCCGAGATGTTTATGATGACGACGCACAATATGCCGCTGAACTACCTGGTCGATCAGATTAAAGACGACGTGGGCGAGGTGCTGTTTTTGGGGATCCAGCCGGACATTGTCGGGTTCTATTACCCGATGACGCCGCCGGTGAAAGAGGCGGTGGAGGTGGTTTATTCACGGCTAGCCGGGTGGGTTGGGGACGGGGATTTCTCCCGGCTCTGAACAGCGCCCGGTGGCGCTACGCTTACCGGGCCTACGGTTTTGTAGGCCGGGTAAGGCGAAGCCGCCACCCGGCAAAACAGGCTACTCCAGATCCGCCCCGTTACTCGCAATCACCTTCTTATACCACCAGAATGATTTCTTGCGCTTGCGGTCCAACGTGCCGTTTCCGGCGTCATCGCGGTCAACGTACACAAACCCGTAGCGCTTGCTCATCTCGCCCGTTGAGGCGGCCACCAGGTCGATGCAGCCCCAGGTGGTGTAGCCCATCAGCGGCACGCCGTCCTCAATGGCGTCGCCCATGGCGCGGATGTGCTCGCGCAGGTAGCTGATGCGGTAGTCGTCGTTAATCTCGCCGTTTTCATCAATAACGTCCTTCGCCCCGAGGCCGTTTTCCACCAGGAACAGCGGCTTCTGGTAGCGGTCGTACATCATGTTCATGGTGATGCGCAGGCCGAGCGGGTCGATGCCCCAGCCCCATTCGCTCACCTGAATGTGCGGGTTGCGCAGGGACTTCACGATGTTCGCCGCGCTGGTGTTGCCCGCGTTCATGTCCGCCGACGCGCAGCGCGAGGCGTAATAGCTGAACGAGACAAAGTCGACGGTGTTTTTCAGAAGTAGATCGTCGCCGGGATCTTTCACGATCACCACGCCTTTCTCGCGGAACACGCGGGCGGAGTACGCCGGGTAGCTGCCGCGCGCCTGCACGTCGATAAAGAACAGGTTCTCACGGTCTTTCTCCAGCGCCATCCACACGTCTTCCGGCTTGCAGGAGTACGGGTAGAAGTTCCCGCCCGCCAGCATGCAGCCGACCTGGTTTTCCGGGCTCACCTCGTGGGCGATTTTGGTCGCCAGCGCGCTCGCCACCAGCTCGTGGTGCGCGGCCTGGTATTTCACCTGATCCTCGTTTTCACCTTCCTCAAACACCAGCCCCGCGCCGGAGAACGGGCTGTGCAGCATGATGTTGATTTCGTTGAAGGTCAGCCAGTATTTCACCAGCCCGTTAAATTCTTCAAAGCAGGTGCGGGCGTAGCGGGCGAAGAAATCGACCATCTTACGGTTGCGCCACGAGCCGTACTCCGTGACCAGGTGCATCGGCACGTCGAAGTGGCACAGGGTGACCAGCGGCTCAATGTTGTACTTTTTACACTCTTCGAACACCGCGCGGTAGAAGGCAATACCCTCTTTATTCGGCAGCGGCTCGTCGCCGTTCGGGTAGAGGCGGCTCCAGGCAATCGAGGTGCGGAACACCGTAAAGCCCATCTCCGCCATCAGGGCGATGTCCTCTTTATAGCGATGGTAAAAATCAATCGCCTCGTGGCTTGGGTAGAACTCGTCGTCACGCAGCGAGAAACGCTTTTCCTTACCGAGCTTCACCGCCAGGCGGTTCGCGCCGTGGGGGATCATATCGACCGTGGTCAGCCCCTTGCCGCCTTCACGGTAAGCGCCTTCACTCTGGTTGGCGGCAAGCGCGCCGCCCCATAAAAATCCTTGTGGAAAAACAGACATTCTTACCTCGCTTTCAATTTATGCTTGTGCTGCTTTGCTCTGTACCGGTGCGGTTTGCAGGGCGCGCGCTTTTTCGGCCTCGTCTTCGACCGGGATATCCTCAAAGCCGAGTATCAGGGTCAGAACAAACGATAGCACCACTGCCAGCCCCATCACGCCGAACACCCAGACGATGGTCATCGGATTCGCCGGGTCGAAGAACTGCACGCTGGTGAACAGCCCCGGCGCCGCCATCGAATGGCTGGCAAGTCCGGCCATGCCGGCAACCGCGCCGCAGATAAAGCCGCTGATCAGGCTCGCAATCAGCGGACGTTTCAGGCGTACCGCCACGCCGTAAAGCGCCGGTTCAGAGATCCCCGCCATGATGGCGGAGGCCGCTGCCGCCAGCGCCGTCTGGCGCAGCTCCGGGTTTTTGGTTTTCCACGCTACCGCCAGCGACGAGCCGCCGAGCGATAGGTTGGCGCCGATTTCCGACGGCATCACCATCCCTTCCTTGCCCGTCTCGGCGATGGTCTGAATGATGGTCGGCGTAAACACGCGGTGCATCCCGGTCATCACCAGCAGCGGCCACAGCGCGCCCATGATGGCGACGGAGAGCCAGCCCAGATAGCCGTGAATGGTGTAAACCAGCGCGGAGATGGCGCTGCCGATCCAGATCCCCAGCGGGCCAATCAGCACGATGGCGAGCGGGGCGGCAATCAGCACGATCAGCATCGGCTTGAGGAAGTTTTTGGTTACTGCCGGGGTAATGCGATCCACCCAGCGTTCGATGTACGACAGGCACCAGGTCATCACCAGCGCCGGGATGACGGTGTAGGTGTATTTCACCGCCGTCACCGGAATAAAGGCGAACTCAACGTGCTCGCCCTGCGCGGCTTTCGCCATCAGCTCGATAAAGCTCGGGTGGACCAGCACGCCCGCGATGGCTATCGCCAGCGACATGTTGGTTTTGAACTTCACCGCCGCCGAGGCCGCCACCATCAGCGGCAGGAAGAAGAACGCGCCGTCGCCAATGACCGTCAGGATGGTCAGCGTGGGATCGCCCTTGCCCAACACGCCGGTCATCTCGAGGATCATCGCCAGCAGTTTGACCATCGAGCCGCCGATGATCGCCGGGATCAGCGGGGACATGGTGCCGATCAGCGCGTCGAGGATCCCCGCGCCAATGCGGCGCAGGGTCAGTTTCTGCGGGCCTTCCGGTACGGCAGGCTGCAGGCTGGTTGGCAGCAGGCTCACCACTTCGCGGTACGCCTGTGAAACGGTGTTGCCGATGATGACCTGGCACTGGTTGTCGTTGCGCACCACGCCGAGCACGCCGCTGATGCTTTTCAGGCGCGGGGCGTCGGTAAGGCTCTCGTCTTTCAGAACGAAACGCAGACGCGTCATGCAGTGGGTGACGGCGACAATGTTCTCTTTGCCGCCCAGCGCGCTGACAACGTCGTTCGCCAGCGCAGCGTAATTTTTGGCCATCGGATATGATCCTGTTATCGTTGTGAGAAATGTAGGAAACCGGTTCCACATAATCATTATGAGTTTTTATGAATGAAACAAGATCGCTTTTTGACCATTTTTTCGTTTCGTGATGCAGATCGCAATGAGGGAGCGAAAGCGTGATTTCACCGCTGCGACAATTTTTTTGCAGTGCAGTACACTGCGTTCCATCAGATTCAGACGGATTAACAACATGACCACGATGCTTGAAGTGGCGAAGCGGGCAGGCGTTTCGAAAGCCACGGTGTCCCGGGTGCTGTCGGGAAACGGCTACGTCAGCCAGGAGACCAAAGACCGGGTGTTTCAGGCCATTGAAGAGAGCGGCTATCGCCCGAATTTGCTGGCGCGCAACCTGGCGACCAAACGTACCCAGACGCTGGGGCTGGTGGTGACCAACACCCTTTATCACGGCGTCTACTTTAGCGAACTGCTGTTTCACGCCGCGCGGATGACGGAAGAGAAAGGGCGGCAGCTGATCCTCGCGGACGGCAAGCACAGCGCCGACGAGGAGCGCGAGGCCATTCAGTATCTGCTCGACATGCGCTGCGACGCGGTGATTATCTACCCGCGTTTCCTGAGCGTGGAAGAGATGGATGAGATCGTCGAGAAGTGCGAGCAGCCCATTATGGTGCTCAACCGCCGCCTGCGGAAAAACAGCAGCCACAGCGTGTGGTCCGATCATAAGGCCTCCAGCCAGGAGGCGGTGTCACAGCTGATTGCGAAAGGGCACCGGGAGATCGCGTTTATCACCGGCTCGCTGGATTCTCCCACCGGGGTTGAGCGTCTCTCCGGCTACCGGGACGCGCTGGCGCAGCACGGTATTCCGCTGCGCGAGGGGCTGATTGCGCAGGGGAAGTGGAACCCGGCCAGCGGCGCGGCGGCGGTTTCTGAACTGCTTGCTCGCGGCGAACGCTTTACGGCGCTGGTGGCGAGTAATGACGACATGGCAATCGGTGCCATGAAGCAGCTGCACGACAGCGGCGTGGCCGCGCCGGACGCGGTGTCGGTGATCGGTTTTGACGACGTGGCCATCGCGCCCTACATCGTGCCGTCGCTCTCCAGCGTGCGTATTCCGGTGACGGAGATGATCAAAGAGACCATCAGCCGCCTGATCTTCATGCTCGACGGCGGAGAGTTTAAATATCAGCAAACCTTCTCCGGCGAGCTTATCCTTCGCGACTCGGTTATTGACGGCCCGCACCGCTGATGTCGACAGCTGTCATCGTCATAAGTGACGATGACAGCGCCGTCGTGATGTTTAAATTCATATTAAATCAATAAGTTAATTATTGGCACGGTTTATGAATATCTCCGGGCATAACTGTAATGCTGGAGAAGCAGATGAACCGTTTTATTATGGCCGATGCCAGTAAGTGTATTGGTTGCCGTACCTGTGAAGTGGCGTGCGTGGTTTCCCATCAGGCGGAGCAGGACTGCGCGTCGCTTACCCCTGACACCTTCCTGCCGCGTATCCACGTCATCAAAGGCGTGAATATTTCTACCGCCGCCATCTGTCGCCAGTGCGAAGACGCACCCTGTGCGAACGTCTGCCCGAACGGGGCGATTAAACGCGAGAAAGGCTTTGTGCATGTCATGCAGGAGCGCTGCATTGGCTGCAAAACCTGCGTGGTCGCCTGCCCGTACGGCGCGATGGAGGTGGTTGTCCGTCCGGTGGTACGCAACAGCGGCATGGGGCTGAGCGTACGTGCGGACAAAGCCGAAGCCAACAAATGTGACCTGTGCTACCACCGCGACGCCGGCCCGGCCTGCATGGAAGCCTGCCCGACGCACGCGCTGGTCTGCGTGGATCGCGACAAGCTTGAGCAGATGAGCGCCGAAAAGCGCCGTCGTGCGGCGTTCGACACGTCGTCATCACTGCTGTTCTGAACCGTATGTGCAGCAACGGTGTCCAGCTGCGCGTGCGCGGCAAGGTGCAGGGCGTAGGGTTTCGTCCCTTCGTCTGGCAGCTGGCGCAGGCGCTTCAGTTGACCGGTGACGTCTGCAATGACGGGAAGGGCGTGCTGGTGCGCCTCGCGGGTAATGGGGGGGACTTTACCGCGAGGCTGCATCAGGACTGCCCACCGCTGGCACGCATTGATCATGTTGAAACGCAGCCGTTTACCTGGGCGCACCTGCCGGAGGACTTTACCATCCGCCACAGCGCGGGCGGGGCGATGGACACGCAGATTGTGCCCGATGCCGCGACCTGTCCGACGTGTCTGGCTGAAATGCGCGACCCCGGCGAGCGCCGTTATCGCTACCCGTTTATCAACTGCACCCACTGCGGGCCGCGGTTTACCATTATCCGCGCCATGCCCTATGACCGTCCGGCCACGTCGATGGCACCTTTCCCGCTCTGCGTGCCGTGCGAGACGGAATACCGCAATCCTGCCGATCGACGTTTTCACGCCCAGCCGGTGGCGTGCCCGGACTGCGGGCCCGCGCTGGAATGGCGTGCGGACGACGTTGTTGCCACCCGCGAAACGGCGCTGCGTGCGGCGGTAGAGATGCTGAAAAGCGGCGGCATCGTTGCGGTCAAAGGGCTGGGCGGTTTTCACCTCGTCTGTGATGCGCAAAACCCGCAGGCGATACTGAGACTGCGGTCACGCAAGCAGCGCCCGTCGAAGCCGCTGGCGGTGATGATCCCGGATGTGGATAAGCTGCCTGAGTCGATTCAGACGCTGCTCGGCTCACCCGCTGCACCCATCGTGCTCACGCCAAAAGCCTGTCTGCCTGACTTCCCTGAGGGTATCGCACCGGGTCTGGATAGCGTGGGCATCATGCTGCCCGCTAATCCGCTGCAGCATCTTCTGATGATGGACTGCCGACGACCGCTGGTGATGACCTCCGGCAACCTCAGCGGCAGGCCGCCTGCCATCAGTAATCAACAGGCGCTGGATGAACTGGGCGGCATTGCGGACGGCTTTCTGCTGCACAATCGCGATATTCTTCAACGGATGGACGATTCGGTGATGGATCGGGACGGCGCGATGCTGCGCCGGGCGCGCGGTTTTGTGCCGGATGCCATCATATTGCCAGCGGGTTTCGAGAATATCCCCGCCATGTTATGCACAGGCGCGGAGATGAAAAACACCTTCTGCCTGGTGCGTGGCAGCCAGGCGGTGCTGAGCCAGCATTTTGGCGATCTCGGCGACGAGGGTGTCGAAGCGCAGTGGCGCGGCGCGCTCTCGACGATGCAGGACATCTACGCCTTCCAGCCGGAGCGCGTGGTGTGCGACGCCCATCCGGGCTACCACACGCAACAATGGGCGCAGGCGCAGGGGCTGCCGGTCGAAACCGTACTGCACCATCACGCCCACGCGGCGGCGTGCCTGGCGGAGAACGGCTGGCCGCGTGAGGGCGGAGACGTTATCGCCCTGACGCTGGACGGGATCGGCATGGGCGAGAACGGCGCGCTGTGGGGCGGGGAGTGCCTGCGGGTCAACTATCTCACGTGCGAGCGTCTGGGCGGGCTGCCTGCCGTTGCGCTGCCGGGGGGCGATCTGGCGGCGCGGCAGCCGTGGCGCAATTTACTCGCCCACTGCCTGGCGTTTGTCCCTGACTGGCAGCAGTACCCGGAAACGCGCGCGGTACAGCGCCAGCACTGGCCGCTGCTGGCGACGGCGATCGGGCGCGGCATCAACGCGCCGAGTGCCTCATCCTGTGGCCGCCTGTTTGATGCCGTCGCCTGCGCGCTCGGTATCGACGCCCAATCCTGGGAGGGTGAAGCCGCCTGCAGGCTGGAAGCGCTGGCCTCGCAGTGCGCGGGCGTCGACCATCCGGTGACGCTGGACGCGGATAACCTCGCGCTTTTCTGGCAGCAGTGGCTGGCCTGGCAGGCCGAGCCGTGCGAGCGCGCGTGGGCGTTTCACGACGCGCTGGCTAAGGGGCTGGCGGAACTCGCCGCGTTCCATGCCCGACGCCTGTCGCTGTCGACAATCAGCCTCAGCGGCGGCGTGTTGCACAACCGTCTGCTGCGCGCGCGCCTGCGTCATTATCTTTCTGACTTTACGCTTCTTTTTCCTTCGCGCCTGCCCGCAGGTGATGGAGCGATCTCCTTCGGGCAGGCGGCGATCGCCGCCGCCCGGTCATGTTCACAAAGGATTTAAAATGTTACGACTCTTACGCAATGAACCTCGCGCCGCGCTTCTGATGCTGGCTCTGGTAATGGCAAACCTGCTGGCCTGGGGATGGGCATGGCACGCCTTTAGCGGCAGCACGGCGCTGATGGCCGCCAGCCTGCTGGCGTGGTGCTACGGGCTGCGTCACGCGGTGGACGCCGATCACATCGCGGCCATTGATACCGTGACGCGTAAGATGATGCAGCAGGGCAAACGCCCGTCCGGCGTGGGGGCGTGGTTCTCGCTGGGGCACTCCACCATCGTGGTGCTGGCCTCGATTGCCATCGCCGCTACCGCGACGGCGTTTCAGAAAAACATGGAATGGTTCCACGAAACCGGCAGCCTGATTGGCACCGCCGTTTCCGCCACCTTCCTGCTGGCGATGGCGCTGGTAAACATGGTGATCCTGCGCGGCGTCTGGCGCAGTTTTCAGGCGCTGAAACACGGCAGGCCCGTGCAGGGCGACATCACGCTGCCTGCGCAGGGCGGCGTCATGAACTGGCTGTTTGGCAAAACCTTCCGCCTGGTGAATAAAAGCTGGCAGATGTACCTGGTCGGTTTCCTGTTTGGCCTCGGCTTTGATACGGCCACCGAGATTGGCGTGCTGGGGATCTCTGCCGCCAGCGCCTCCAGCGGAATGTCGGTGTGGTCAATCATGGTCTTCCCGGCGCTCTTCGCCAGCGGCATGGCGCTGGTGGATACCCTCGACAACCTGCTGATGGTCGGTGCCTACGGCTGGGCGTTTAACAAGCCGCAGCGCAAGCTCTACTACAACATGACCATCACCGGCACCTCCGTGGTGGTGGCGCTGTTTATCGGCGGACTGGAAGCGCTGGGCTTGCTGATGGACAAGTTCGCCCTCAGCGGCGGCGTCTGGGATCTGATTGGCGCGGTGAACGACAACCTGGGCAACGCCGGGTTTGTGGTGGTCGGGCTGTTCGTTGCCTGCTGGCTGATCTCGATGGTCAACTACCGCTGGCGCGGCTACGACGCGCTGGTGGTGCGCTCCTGAGCCGGCGGCAGCCAGGCGCGGGTAAAATCAAGCCAGCCGCTGGCGGTCAGCACTATGTCCTGCACGTTTTCCAGGGTGTTAAGACGATAGCGGTAGTGGAACAGCGGCGTGCAGGCGCCGCTTTCCAGCAGGTGCTGAAAGAAGGCGGGCAGATGTTTTCGCAGGCTTTCTTCGCTTTCGCAGTACGCCATCAGCATCTGCTTCGCTTTTTGCCAGGCGGTCTGCCCCAGTGCGGTGGCCCACGCGGGCTCTTCGGTAAACCACTCTGCCAGCGCGAATTCCGCGGCTTCACCCGCCAGATAATCCCCCAGTAAGATATCCCCCTGCGCCAGCGCGTCGGGGGCGTGCCACGCCTCGCGGTCCTTCCGCTGGATGATAACGTCACAGCCGCGCTTTTTCAGGCGCGTTTGCAGCATGCTGGCCAGATCGCACAGCCCCGGCGTGTCGTAACAGATCAGAGAAAGGGCCGCGGGGAGCGCCACGTCGGAGGCATCCGCAAACGCGGGCGTGGTGATGCCGGGCAGGATCTCCGTGCGGGTATCGACATCCTCCCTGCGGAGGTGCTGTTGGTTAATATGCTGAATTTCCTGACGAAGCCAGGCGGCCAGCGGGTGCGGCAGTCCGGCATTCAGCATCAGCCAGGCAAACCCGCCGCTGGTGGAGGTGACGGACTCCCGGGCATTTTCGCCTTTACCCACGGTGATCCACGCCGATTTTTCTGCCTCGCTGCGGGTTCGCCAGAACTCAATCGCATGCAGCAGCGGGTGCGCCGCAAAGTACCAGGGCTGACGCTCAAGGCGCAGGTAGTGCGAGTGGTGATGGGCGATAGCAAAGGGACCCGCGCCGATAGTCGGCTGCTGCGGATGCGGCAGGCGACAGGCGTGATGCGCGAGACGATGCGCCAGCATGGCATCGGGCGCGTTCAGCGCAATCTCCAGGCACCAGGGGGCGACAAGCGACACCGTTTGAACGTGCGCGAGCCCCGCGCCGCGCGCCGGATCGGCCAGCATCTGCTGCATCGCGCTGAGAACATCTTCATCGCTGATGGCCTGCCCGTTATGCCAGTGCGCGCCGCTGCGCAGGTAAAAGCGCCAGCGACGTTTGTCGTCATGGGTATCCCAGTGGTGGGCTAAATCCGCTACCGGCTGCGGGTGGCCGGGCGCGTAGCGCGTCAGCCCCGCGTGAACCGCGCAGATAATATGCTGTTCGGCGCGGCGGCGCTGAAGGGCGGGATGCAGCGAGGTCAGCGGGCGATACCACGGAATGCGCAGCGTCGGCTGATGCTTAAGCCATTTGCCGCCTAAAAACGGGGTGATGATGTGGTGCAGGCTAGCCGGATCGCCGTCGGCCAGCTGCAGCGCGCTCTGGTAATCCCCTTTCTCCAGGCAGGCGTGCATCAGCGGCGCGCTCAGCTCGCTGGTGGTGGTCAGGCAGTGCAGGGTGGCACGGTGCCCGCGCCCCGGCTGCGCGTCCCAGCTTAGCCAGCCGCTTTGTGCGAGCTGGCGCAGCAGGGTGCGCGCATGACGTTCGCTGCAGAGCGCAACCTCCGCGACTTCGGTAATGGTGGTGGACGCAGGCGCTGCGCCGTAGTGCTGATAAAGCCGTTGATACTGACGGATTTTCTGAAGCTGGCGCATAGCGGCATACCGATGAAAAAGGGATGCTGAGAGTGTAGGATTTTTTTGCGGAAGAAAAAGTGCTGGTTTACGTAAAGTGTTCCGGTTTTTAACCCGGCGGCGCTACGCTTGCGCGGGCCTACGGGCTTTGTAGGCTGGGTAAGCGTAGCGCCACCCGGCAATTACCGCTCAGGTTCACTGACCGGCATCATCAACTCGCGCAGACGCTCAATGCGCGCCTCCGGGCTCAAATAAAGCCAGCGAAATAAAATGTGTTCCGCATGCTTCGCTTCTTTGAAATAGCGAGAAAGATAATTGAGTTCTTTATGAAAAGTCGCCATGATTTGTCTCCGGCTGATTAATACCTTTTCAGACTAAGCCGGATGTGAATAATAAAACAGGGTGATGTTTTTAAGCTGTTCCGCATTTAAGTATTAATGGAAATAATAAATAAGGGATTGATAGCGATGATATACCTGCTTTGCATTTATTTGATGAATAGAATGCGTAAAAAAAAGCCCCGGGACATCGGGGCGGTGGATAATCAAATCCAAAGGTTAAGTAAGCGTGGCCGTGCTGTAGGCCGGGTAAGCAAAGCGCCACCCGGCAAAACGAGGGTTAAGCAGGTAACAGTTTCAGCAGCGCGAAAGCCTCCTTCATCCGGTCTTCACTGACGACAAAAGCGCGTAGTTGACCCTCATTATCGGCACCGCGCGCGACTATTCCCTGCGGTTCGAGGGTAATTTGCCAGTTCAGATCATGACGCTGCGTTTCACCGGCAAGATGCAGCGGTAATTCCGGCGTTTTGACTTTAATTAGCATGGCGGGTAATTTCAGCGGCGCGCTGCCGCCGAGCAAATTTTTCGCCAGATACATCGCGCTTAATTGTATCGGCTGCAGGAACGGAAGCACCTGACCGTTAATTTCCGCGCAGTCGCCCAGCGCATAAATATCCGGCTGCGTAGTTTGTAGGTAGCTATTTACCTTCACGCCACGACCTGTTTCGGCGCCTGCGCGATGCGCCAGCCCGGTTTCCGGGCGCAGGCCCGTCGCCGCGATAACCGCATCCACCTCAACGCTGCGGCTGCGGTCGAGCGTGGCACGAATACCGCCTTCAGTTTTGGTCAAACTCAGCAGCTGCGATTTGAGCAGCAGATGGACGCCCATGTCGGTCAGGCGATGCTGTAAGCGACTGCTTACTTCTGCGGGCATCAGTGACGACAGGATGCTCGCCGCATGGTCGACCAGGGTGACGGATTTGCCCGCCCGGCAGAAATCCATCGCCAGTTCGGTGCCTATCAGCCCGCCGCCGACAATCATCACGCGCTGCGCGTCGCGAAGCGCCGTTTCGCTGGCCTGGTACTCCTGCTGGCTGTTGAGGGTGAGCATCAGCTCGCGGCCCTCAATCGGCGGTACGAACGCAGAGGCACCCGTGGCGAGCACCAGCCTGTCGTACTGCCAGGTCTTCTCTTTTGCTTTCACCACGCGGGCGGCGGCGTCGATATCGGTGACCCAGGTGTACGGGAACAGGCGCAGGTTAAACTGCTCTGCGAACTCCCCCGCCGTCTGGCGGGTGAGGTCTTCGGCGCGCTGATTCTGGCTAATGACGTGGCTGAGATCGGGCTTGTTGTACTCGTCCATGCTGTCGGCGGCAATCACCGTCAGCGGCACGCTGGCATCCTGCTTGCGGATGTTTTTTACCAGCTGGCGGGCGGCAAAGCCCGAGCCGATGATGACGATACCGTTGCTCATTTTGCCTCCGTACCCAGTTCGTCAAAAACGTCTTTTCCGAGGGAACATTCCGGGCAGAGGAAGTTGTCCGGCACGTCGCGCCACGGGGTGCCCGGAGCAACATCCTGCAGCGGTTCGCCCAGCTCAGGATCGTAAATCCACTGGCAGACGCTGCACTGCATGCGCGGGCCGAGGTCAGCAGCCGCGGCTGCCGCACAGGCGCAGGCTTCCTGCTGTTCGGATGGTTGTGCCGCTTGCGGAAGGGGGGCGAGCGCCCACTGACGGGCAATGTCGCGACCGTGCTGGCGGCAGATCTCCAGGGCGTCGATATCCGGACGCCATTTTGCCTTCAGGCTCAGGGACATTTCAAAACCGGCATCCTGCAGGCGGGTAGACAGACGGTCTACCGCGCCGCCGCTCCAGCCGTGAGAGCCAAAGGCGCTGGCGCGCTTGTTGCGAAAACGCAGGCCGGTCATCTCTTCCACCAGACCGGCAATTTTCGGCATCATCACGTTGTTCATGGTGGAGGTGCCCACCAGCACGCCCTTAGAGCGGAACACGTTGGTCAACACCTCGTTCTTATCGCTGCGCGCCACGTTGAAGATTTTCACCGCCACGTTGGGGTCCACTTCGTTGATGCCCTGAGCAATGGCATCCGCCATCATGCGGGTGTTGTTGGACATGGTGTCGTAGAAAATGGTGATGCGGTCTTCCTGATAGTCCGCCGCCCATTTCAGGTACAGCTCCACAATCTGGGTTGGGTTCTCACGCCATACCACGCCGTGGGAGGTGGCAATCATGTCCACCGGCAGGTTGAAGCCGAGGATCTCGGTGATTTTTGGCGTCACCAGGCGGCTGAACGGGGTCAGGATGTTGGCATAGTAGCGCTGGCACTGCTCGAAGAGTTCGGTCTGGTCCACTTCGTCGTTGAACAGGCGCTCGTCGCAGTAGTGCTGGCCGAAGGCGTCGTTGCTGAACAGCACCGCGTCGCCGGTCATGTAGGTCATCATGCTGTCCGGCCAGTGCAGCATGGGCGTTTCCACGAAGATCAGCTGTTTGCCATTGCCGATATCCAGCGCGTCGCCCGTTTTCACGGTGTGGAAGTTCCACTCCGGATGGTGGTGATGGCCGTTGATCGAGTCGATGGCGTTGGTGGTGCAGTAGATAGGCGTGTTCGGAATGTAAGACATCAGCTCGGTCAGCGCACCGGCGTGATCTTCTTCCGCGTGGTTGATGATGATGTAGTCGATGGCGTCCAGGTCGATTTCACTGCGCAGGTTCTGCACGAACTCGCGGCTGAACTTGTGATCGACGGTATCGATCAGCACGTTTTTTCCTTCGCGGATGAGATAGCTGTTGTAGCTGCTGCCGCGCAGCGTTTTGTATTCCGTCCCGTGGAAATCGCGCACTTCCCAGTCACGTTGACCGACCCAATGAATGTTATTTTTAACCAGAATAGACATAGCAACCTCTACGTAATACAGCATTTTCAAATAAGATGATTTGCTTATATCAAGTTGCGTGCCAACTTTTAATTTGTTGATTTTTATTGATTAATATTTTTATGATCCGTAATGGGTAGTCATTATGACTATCAATATTAGTGTCAATATGACAATGTGGATTGTCAAAATGACAGCGAGGTCAATATGAGCTTTTCCGTAGACGTGCTGGCGAAGATCGCCATTGAACTGCAGACCGGTATCGGCCATCAGGACCGCTTTCAGCGGCTGATCTCCACGCTGCGCCACGTGCTGGCGTGCGACGCCTCGGCGCTGCTGCGCTACGAAGGGCGGCAGTTTATTCCGCTGGCTATCGACGGGCTGGCGCAGGACGTGCTCGGGCGGCGTTTTACCCTTGAGGGCCATCCGCGTCTGGAAACCATCGCCCGCGCGGGTGACGTGGTGCGTTTCCCGGCGGACAGCGACTTGCCCGACCCGTACGACGGGCTTATTCCCGGACAGGAGAGCCTGAAGGTGCACGCCTGTATCGGCCTGCCGCTGTTTGCCGGACAAAACCTGATTGGCGCACTGACCCTCGACGGCCTGTCGCCGGACCAGTTCGACACCTTTAGCGACGAAGAGCTGCGCCTGATTGCCGCCCTGGCCGCCGGGGCGCTGAACAATGCCCTGCTGATTGAACAGCTGGAGAGCCAGAACATTCTTCCCGGCAGCCCGGCGGCGTTTGAGCAGGTAACGCACACGGAGATGATCGGCCTTTCGCCGGGCATGGCGCAGCTCAAAAAAGAGATTGAGATTGTTGCCGCCTCAGACCTGAACGTGCTGATCTTCGGGGAAACCGGCACCGGTAAGGAGCTGGTTGCGAAGTCCATTCACGAAGCCTCGCCGCGCGCGGTGAACCCGCTGGTGTACCTCAACTGCGCCGCGCTGCCGGAAAGCGTGGCGGAAAGCGAGCTGTTTGGTCACGTTAAGGGGGCGTTTACCGGGGCCATCAGCAACCGCAGCGGCAAGTTCGAAATGGCCGATAACGGCACGCTGTTTCTGGATGAAATCGGCGAGCTCTCCCTTTCGCTGCAGGCCAAGCTGCTGCGTGTGCTGCAGTACGGCGACATCCAGCGCGTGGGGGATGACCGCAGCCACAGAGTGGACGTTCGCGTGCTGGCGGCCACCAACCGGGACCTGCGTGAAGCGGTGCTGGCCGGGGAGTTCCGCGCCGACCTGTTCCATCGCCTGAGCGTGTTCCCGCTTACCGTACCACCGCTGCGCGAGCGCGGGGACGACGTGGTGCTGCTGGCGGGCTTTTTCTGCGAGCAGTGCCGTCTCAGGATGGGGCTTTCCCGCGTGGTGCTGAGCCCGGGAGCGAGGTCGCATCTGCTGAGCTATGGCTGGCCGGGCAACGTGCGCGAGCTGGAGCATGCGATCCACCGCGCGGTGGTGCTGGCGCGGGCGACGCGCTCGGGTGACGAAGTGGTGATCCACGCGCGGCATTTTGCGCTGCAGGATGAAAGCGCACCGGCTGTTGCGCAGGCTGCGCCAGAGATAGCGAATGAAAATCTGCGTGAAGCCACGGAGGCGTTTCAGCGTAAGATGATTACCCGCGCGCTGGAGCAGAATAACCGCAGCTGGGCGGCGTGCGCGCGGGCGCTGGAGATGGACGTCGCCAACCTGCACAGGCTGGCGAAACGTCTGGGACTGAAGGGTTAGATAATGCCGGCCTGATAGAAGTCCTGCAGGTTGATGGCGCCGCACAGCCTGCCGGCATCATCCACCACCGGTGCGGCGGTGATTTTGCGCTTCATCAGCACCTCTTTGGCTTCAATGGCGCGGCTCTCGGCGTTCAGCGTCAACCCGCCTTTGGTCATGGCGTCCGACACGTTGGTTTCCAGCCTGCCGCCGCCCACCAGCCAGCGGCGCAGGTCGCCGTCGGTGAACACGCCCTTGACGCTCCCGTTGTCATCGCAGACCGCAACCAGCCCCAGACCGGTGCGGCTGAGCTCCAGCATCGCGTCCATGACGCTGGTATCGAGTTTGACCTGCGGAATGGCATCGTCGGTGCGCATCAGGTGGTGAACCTTGTTGAGCAGGCGTGCGCCGAGCGCACCCGCCGGATGCGAACGGGCGAAATCCTCTTCGTTAAAGCCGCGCGCCTGCATCACCGCCATTGCCAGCGCGTCGCCCATCATCAGGGTGTTAACGGTGCTGGAGGTCGGAGCGAGGTGCATCGGACAGGCTTCACGCTCAACGGAAATATCCAGCGTCGCTTTGGCGGCCAGCGCCAGCGGCGAGCGGGATTTGCCGGTCATCGCCAACAGGGCGACCGACTTTTCCTGCAGGCGCGGAATAATCAGGTCCAGCTCTTTGGCCGAACCGGAGTAGGAGATAAACAGCATCACGTCGCGGCTTTCAATCATCCCCAGATCGCCGTGCAGCGCCTCTGCCGGATGCACGAAGAACGCCGGGGTGCCGGTGCTAGCGAGCGTCGCGGCAATCTTTTTTCCGATATGGCCGGATTTACCGATGCCCGCCACGATCACTTTGCCTTCGCAGTGGATAATGGTGTTGGCGGCGCGGACAAAATCCTCGCCCAGACGTTCCGGCAGGCGGCTGGCTTCCTGCAGTTCCAGCATCAGCGTCTGGCGCCCCGTTTCTAACAGAAAATCACTCATCTCTTTCTCCGGTTACGATCACGTCGATTCCTTTCTCTTCCAGCGCTTTCTTGAACGCCGGGTCGATACCCGCGTCGGTAATCAGCTTATCGACGCTTTCAAGGCTACAGACAATGTTGGGGCTTTTGCGGCCAAACTTCGACGAGTCTGCCATCAAAATGACTTCCCGCGCGGCGTTGCACATCGCTTTACTGACGCTGAATACCTCGTTGAAGGTCGTCACGCCCGCGTTCAGGTCGATGCCGTCGGTGCCCATAAACAGTTTATCAAAGCTGAAGTGCTCGAAGGCATTCTCCGCCAGCTGGCCGTGAAACGACGCCGATTTTTTGCGGAAGGTGCCGCCGGGCATCAGGATGGTCTGCTCGCTGTCGAATTCCGACAGGGCGTTGACGATGTGCAGGCTGTTGGTCATCACCGTGATGTTGTTAAAGCGGCTGAGCAGCGGGATCATCTGCAGGACGGTACTGCCTGCATCCAGAATGATGGAATCGCCATCGTGGATAAATTTTACGGCGGCTTCGGCAATCAGCGCTTTCTGGTGGGTATTGATCAGCGTTTTGTGATCGATAGGCGGGTCGGCTTCGTCTTTATTGAGCACCACGCCGCCGTAGGTTCGAATGACGGCGCCAGAGTTTTCGAGCAATACCAGGTCCTTGCGTATTGTCGTGCCGGTGGTGTCAAAGTAGTGAGCCAAATCCTCTACCGAACATTTTCCCTGCTTTTGCAGATGTTCGAGAATGGCCGCCTGCCGCTGACGAGGTTTCATAGGCGCTTCGTTCCTTAGGTTGCGAAATGATAATTTCGCAAGTCTATAGCTTTCACAACGAAATTATCCATGTTTCAGATTAAGCGCTAATGATAGTGCATTCTGACAGAGTGGATCATGGGGAAAGATCACATCGGGCCGTAATTCCTGCAGCGAAATGCCGTTGATTGCCTGGATTTTCACCGGACGGGCGAAGACAGTCATGCCGCGCATGATCAGGGAATCGCACACCTGGTCGTGCTCATCCAGCGCAACGGCGACGACCACGCGCGGTTTGAAGCGTCCGCCGGAACGACCGACCCCGACGCGACCTTTCTGGCACAAGGCATCAAACGCGCGGTTAAACTGGTGGATCTGCCAGCCGCCAAACGCCATCTGGCACAGCCAGGCGAGTGCGGCGACGGTGATGAGTGCGGTTACCATATTTCACTCCTTAATTGCCGGGTGGCGGCTGCGCCTTAACCGGCCTACGGTTTGAAGGTTTTTGTAGGCCCGGTAAGCGGTAGCGCCACCGGGCAATACCGCTCGATCAGAACATGACCTGCCCGCCGGTGACGTTAATCGACTGCCCGGTGCAGTACGAGGCTTTCGGGCTGGCGTAGAACAGCAGCATGTTCAGCACGTCCTGATAATCGCACCCGCGCTTCAGCGGCACTTTATCGATGTAGTACTGCTCCACTTCCTCAGCTTTGATGCCGAGCTTGGTGGCATACTGCGGCAGCAGGGACTGGAACATCGGCGATTTCAGCAGGTTGCCGAGCATCAGCGAGTGAACAGTAATGCCGTACTCGGCCAGATCCAGCGCCAGAGACTGCGTCAGCCCCACGCCGCCAAACTTCGCCGCGCTGTAGCCGGAGTTATGCTTGCTGCCCACTTTCCCTGATTTGGAGTTGATCTGAATGATGCGCCCCTGAATGCCGTCGCGGATCATCAGGCGGGAAAACTCGCGGGCGCAGAGGAAATAGCCCACCAGATTCACCTGCAGCGAACGGTCAAAATCCCCCAGTTCGAAATCGCTGATAAAGGCCGCTTTCGCAATCCCCGCGCTGTAGACCAGCAGGTCGGTACGTCCAAAAATCTCGTCCACGCCGCGGGCCAGCGCCATCACGCTCTGCTCGCTGGTGGCGTCGGCACCAAACCCGTACGCCATCCCTTCACCAAACTCGGTGTTGAGGGTGTCCGCCACGCGGGCGGCTTTTTCACTCTGAATGTCCACTACCGCCACGCGGTAACCCTCTGCGGCAAGCCCACGGCAGAGGAACTCGCCTAAGGTTTGTCCCCCACCAATGACAACGGCAACCTGACTCATGTGTTTCTCCTTAATTACGCAACAAATTTTAACGTGCAGCCTGGGGTGACAGCCTGCGGAACCGGGCCCGCTACGTGAACCGTACCGGGATACTCGGCCTGCGGCTGGCCGTCGAAACGCAGGGTGATATGGCCCAGCTCGCGCAGGTTTTGCTCGGCCACGTCGCCGACGGCGGTGACGGCATAGCGCGCCTCGCCCAGCTCCAGCTGGCTTCCTGCCTTCAGCTCACCGTTCAGCTCGCCGTGGCAGTGGATAAAACAAAACTCTTCGATATCCGCCGGAGCGCCTTCGCGGAAGGTGATCAGCATCTGGTCGCTCAGCGCGTCGGCCGCGCTCTGGCCGATGCGGGTAATGGTGGTCTGGTAAATGACGGTCATCGCAGGAACCTCTTATTGATAAATAAAGCCGGAGACAAACCAGGCAATCAGCACCGTCGGCGCGCCCGTCAGGAAGCGGCTGACCAGCACGGACGGCACGCCCACGCGCACGGTGTCCTGGCGCGCTTCGGCCAGCGACAGCCCAACGGGGATGAAATCGCACGCCGCCTGGGCGTTAATGGCAAACAGGGCGGGCAGGGCGAGGTGCGGAGGGATGTTCCCCAGACCAATCTGCACGCCAATCAGCACGCCGATGACCTGGGCAATCACCGCGCCCGGGCCGAGGAACGGCGACAGCAGCGGGAAGGAGCAGATCAGCGCCAGCGTCACCAGCCCGAGCGGGTGGCTGGCGAGCGGGGCGAGGCCGTGGGCAATCCAGTCCCCCAGGCCGGACGCCATGATGATGCCGATCAGCGCCGACACGAACGCCATAAACGGCAGGATGGTTTTCAGCACCGTGTCGATGGTGTCGCGCCCGGACTGGAACAGCACCGCCACGGCGGAACCCATGCCCATCCCGACCTTCGCCAGCAGGCCGTCGCTCTGCTCGGTGATTTTCTTGCTGGTGTCGTACTCGCGCGGGGCCGCTTTTTGCGGCGCGGCAGTGCCATTCACCAGCGTGATGTTGTCCTCCTTCACGCCCGAGACATAAATGTCCTCAAGGATGTACTGCGCCAGCGGGCCGGATTTTCCGGTGGAGTGAATATTCACCGTCGGAATGCGGCGCTTCGGATAGATACCGCAGCGCAGCGTGCCGCCGCAGTCGATCACCGCCACGCCGATTTCCGCTTCCGGCGGCTCGCCTTCCTTGAAGCCGTCGACCGCTTCCCAGCCGGTCAGCTCGCGCAGCCTGTCGACGATCGCCGGGCGCGTCCCTGCGGTGATGTAGACGATCTTTTTGCCTTCGGTGGCGTCGAACTCCAGCGGGCCGCCCCAGCCGCCCGTGCCTTTCTCAATGCGGATCCGGTTCATGCTGTGGCTCCTGAAAGATGGACTTTCTGTTCAAGCTGGATGCCCATTTTTTTCTCAAAAATGGCGGTGGTGAGGTCGGTCACCCAGCCGCGGAAGAAGTTGGTGACCAGGCCGACCAGCAGATAGCTCACCGCCAGCGGGCCGAGCGGCAGGCCAAGGGTGGTGAGGCCGCTGGCGATCCCGAGATAGACAAACAGCTCGCCAGGGTTAATGTGCGGGAACAGGCCGTTCATCGAATGACAGCTGTAGGAGGCGGCGGCGTAGTAGCTCGGCTTGTACTTTTCCGGCATGAAGCGGCCGAGGCTTAAGGTCATCGGGTTACAGAACACGAAGGTACCGATGAACGGCAGTACCAGGTAGCGGGACAGCGGATTCCCGGCACAGCGCTGGGCGAAGCGTTCAATGCGCTGCTGGCCGATAAAGTTGATCAGCGCGTTCATGATCACCAGCAGGCTGATCAGCAGGGGCAGGATCCCGGTCACCATGCCGGTGAACACTTCTCCGCCTTTCTGAAACAGCCCGATGAACCACTCGGCGCCGTGGGTGATGGTTTCTATCATTCTTCTCTCCTGTGGGCTTTTTTGTTTTTGTCTGACTGGGCTAATAATAATCACTTTGAAAGGTTTTAAAGTGTTAGTTAGATCTCACAATGAAAGGAAAATGGATTATTTTGAAAGTTTATTGATGGGGTGAATGATTTTCGGTGGAAAAAAGCGCGGATTTGCGTGGGGGAGGTGCGTACCGCTTCCTTGAGGTGTTGCGGATGCTTTACCATACTGGGTTCTTATCGAACCCGTTAAATGGATGTCTCATGTTCAAGCGTCGTTATGCAGCGCTGTTGCCTGCGCTTATTCTGCTGTCTGCCTGTAGTAGCAAACCTAAGACCGAAGCCGTTCAGCAAACGGCGGGCGCGCCTTCCGGAGGATTCCTGCTGGAGCCGCAGCACAATATGATGCAGATGGGCGGCGACTTCGCGAATAACCCGGCGGCCGAGCAGTTCATCGATAAAATGGTGAGCAAACACGGCTTTGACAGACAACAGCTGCACGAAATTTTGTCTCAGGCCAAGCGTCTGGACTACGTGCTGCGACTGATGGACCGGCAGGCGCCGACGGCCCAGGTGCCGAGCGGGCCGAACGGCGCGTGGCTGCGCTACCGCAAACAGTTTATTACCCCGGACAACGTGCAAAACGGCGTGGTGTTCTGGAATCAGTATGAAGATGCGCTTAACCGCGCGTGGCAGGTGTACGGCGTACCGCCGGAAATCATCGTCGGGATTATCGGCGTGGAAACCCGCTGGGGCCGCGTGATGGGTAAAACCCGCATCCTGGACGCGCTGGCGACGCTCTCCTTTAACTACCCGCGCCGCGCGGAGTATTTCTCTTCCGAGCTGGAGACCTTCCTGCTGATGGCGCGCAGCGAGCAGGACGATCCGCTCGATCTGAAAGGGTCGTTTGCCGGCGCGATGGGCTACGGCCAGTTTATGCCGTCCTCCTATAAGCAATATGCCGTCGACTTTAACGGTGATGGTCACATCAACCTGTGGGATCCGGTGGATGCCATCGGCAGCGTGGCGAACTACTTCAAAGCGCACGGCTGGACGCCGGGTGGGCAGGTGGCGGTGCAGGCCAACGGCGAGGCGTTTGGTCTGGAAAACGGCTTCAAAACCAAATACAGCGTCGCACAGCTGACGGCGGCAGGCTTAACGCCAACCCAGCCGCTGGGCAATGTCGATCAGGTAAGCCTGCTGCGTCTGGATGTGGGAACCGGTTATCAGTACTGGTACGGCATGCCGAACTTCTACGCCATCACCCGCTATAACCACAGCACCCACTATGCAATGGCGGTGTGGCAGCTGGGGCTGGCGGTGTCTCAGGCGCGCGTTCCTGCGGCGTCGCCGTTTAGTCAGTAAGCCGCTCCGACGGGTAGGCCGGGTAAGGCAACGCCGCCACCCGGCATGGCTGCACGCACGGTGCGGCCTGATGCCCTCACCCTGACCCTCTCCCACGGGAGAGGAAAATTCCGCAGAAACATTTCGCCACACTCCCTTTTCAAACCCGCCATTTACATCTTATCCGCCTTTCATTATTGTTATGTTATAACATTTAATGCGGTGTCGACATGTCAACGTCCCTTTTTTCTCTGTCTGCTCTGGTTCGGCTTTTGCTGGCGCTGGTGCTGGTTGTCTTTATCGGGCTGGCCGTGCGCTGGGCGGTGGCATTGCCATGATTGTGATGAATGAACTGGTTGCGGGTTATGAACGCCAGCCCGTTACGCGGCCCCTCTCGGGCACGATTGAGCGCGGAAGCATGACCGCCATTATCGGCGCTAACGGCTGCGGGAAATCCACGCTGCTGAAAACGCTGGCGGGGTTTATCCCTCCCGTCAGCGGCGGCTTCCGCTGGCAGGGTAAGCGCCCGGTCATCGGCTGGCTGGCACAGCGCCACGCGCTGGAGGCGCAGTTTCCGCTGACCGTTCAGGACGTGGTAAGCATGGGCTGCTGGCCGGGCATTTCGCTTTTTTCCGGGTTTCGTCGCGAAACGCGGCTGCGCATTGCCGGCGCGCTCGAGCGCGTTGGGCTTGAGTCCATGGCGTTATCCACCATCGATGAACTCTCCGGCGGTCAGTTTCAGCGCATGCTCTTTGCCCGCGTCCTGGTGCAGCAGGCGCCGCTGGTGATGCTGGATGAACCCTTTACCGGGGTCGATGAAGCTACCTGCAGCGTGCTGATGGATTTGATGCTGGAGATGTATATGCAGGGGCAAACGCTGCTCGCGGTATTGCACGACAGCGAGCGCGTGTCGCGCCATTTCCCGCAGACGCTGCGGCTGGATGCTGACGTTCCCCAGTGGAAATCCGAGCGGGTGAGGGTGGCATGATCTGGCATCTCTTTTTTCAGCCGTTTATTGAGTACGGCTTTATGCGTCGCGCGCTGGTGGTTTGCCTGGCGCTCTCCGTCAGCACCACCGCGCTCGGCGTGTTTCTTCAGCTGCGTCGGATGAGCCTGATGGGCGACGCCCTTTCTCACGCCATTTTGCCGGGTGTCGCCGTGGGGTATTTGCTTAGCGGTATGTCGCTGCTGGTGATGAGTATTGGCGGTTTTATCGCGGGAATTACCGTGGCGCTGCTGGCCGGGCTGGTCAGTCGACGCACGCCGCTAAAAGAAGATGCCAGCTTTGCCGGGTTTTATCTTGGCTCGCTGGCGCTGGGGGTCACGCTGGTGTCGCTGCGCGGGTCAAATGTCGATCTGCTGCATCTGCTGTTTGGCTCCATCCTCGCCGTGGACAACGACGCCGCGCTGTTTGTCACGGGCGTTTGTATGTTCACCCTTATTACGCTGGCGCTGTTTTATCGCGGGCTGGTTACAGAAGCGTTTGATACCGCCTGGCTACAGGTGAACGCCCGCTGGCTGCCTGGCCTGCTGCACGGACTGTTTCTGGCGCTGCTGGTGCTTAACCTGGTGGCCGGTTTTCAGGTGCTCGGCACGCTGATGGCCGTCGGGCTGATGATGCTTCCGGCCGTGGCGGCACGCTGCTGGGTGCGCACGTTACCTGCCTTACTCCTGATGGCGGGTATCAGCGGTATTTTCTGCGCATGGCTGGGGTTGAGCCTCTCCTGGGCGATGAGTCTACCGGCCGGGCCATCCATCGTGCTCACCGCCAGCGCGCTGTTCTTTATTTCCATTTTACTGGGTACGCGAAGCAGGCTCGCTGGCAGCCTGCGCGCGCTTTTTTAACGCAAGGGGAAACGATGAAACGTACAGGAATTGTAGTGGCGCTCGCGCTGGGGATGATGTCGCACGGCGTGATGGCGAAAACGCTGAATGTGGTGACCAGCTTTTCGATACTGGGGGATATCACGCAGGAGGTAGGCGGTGACCATGTGAAGGTGACGACGCTGGTCGGGCCGGACGGCGATCCGCATACCTTTGAACCGTCGCCGAAAGACAGCGCGGCCCTGAGCAAGGCTGATGTGGTGGTGGTGAACGGCCTGGGGCTGGAAGGCTGGCTTGACCGTCTGGTAAAAGCCTCCGGATTCAAGGGGCAGCTGGTGGTGGCTTCATCCGGGGTGAAAACCCACACCCTGGAAGAGGACGGCAAAACCGTCGCCGATCCGCACGCGTGGAACAGCGCGGCGAACGGGGCGCTGTATGCGCAAAATATCCTGAACGGGCTGGTGAAAGCCGATCCGGATGATAAAGCCGCGCTGGAAGCCTCCGGTAAACCGTATATCGCGCAGCTTAGCCAGCTGGATAACTGGGCCAAAACGCGCTTTAGCCAGATCCCGTCGGCGAAGCGTAAGGTGCTGACCAGCCATGACGCTTTCGGCTATTTCAGCCGCGCCTACGGCGTGACGTTCATGGCGCCGCAGGGGCTGTCGTCTGAGAGCGAAGCCAGCGCGGCGCAGGTCGCTGAGATTATCAATCAGATCAAAGCTGACGGCGTGAAAACCTGGTTTATGGAAAATAAGCTCGATCCGCGTCTGGTTAAGCAGATTGCATCGGCGACGGGCGCGCAGCCTGGGGGCGAGCTTTATCCCGAAGCGCTGTCGGCAAAAGGTGGGGCGGCAGACACCTACGTTAAGGCGTTTCGCCACAATGTGAACACCCTCGCTGACAGCATGAAATAACCTTTCCACCGCCGGTGCGTCCGTACCGGCTTTTTTCTGAAGCCCCCTCGTAAAACCTGAAGTGCATCCCCACATCTGACGAGAAAGTGCTATCTTGTGCAGCACGTTTTTCTGATGCCTGGAGCGAGAATGACTGACCATGAATTGATGCAGCTTAGCGAGATCGTTGGCCTTGCGCTGAAGCAGCGTGGCGCGACAATCACCACTGCGGAATCCTGTACCGGCGGCTGGGTGGCGAAAGCGATTACCGATATTGCCGGCAGTTCCGCCTGGTTTGAACGCGGTTTTGTGACCTACAGTAACGAAGCTAAAGCACAGATGATTGGCGTGCGTGAATCCACGCTTGAACAGCATGGCGCGGTCAGCGAACCGGTGGTGATCGAGATGGCCATTGGTGCGCTCAAAGAGGCGCGCGCAGATTACGCGATTTCCATTAGCGGCATTGCGGGCCCGGACGGCGGCAGCGACGTGAAGCCTGTCGGCACCGTCTGGTTTGGGTTCGCCACCTCCAAAGGGGAAGGGATCACCCGCCGGGAGTGCTTCAGCGGCGATCGCGAAAGCGTGCGTCGTCAGGCAACCGTTTATGCGTTAAAAACGCTCTGGCAACAATTTCTACAAAACACTTGATACTGTATGACCATACAGTATAATTGCACCAACAGAACAGAAATCCACGGTGAAGCACAGTCGCTTCTCCCGGCATGACAGGAGTAATAATGGCTATCGACGAAAACAAACAGAAAGCGTTGGCGGCAGCACTGGGCCAGATCGAAAAGCAATTCGGTAAAGGCTCCATCATGCGCCTGGGTGAAGACCGTTCCATGGATGTGGAAACCATCTCCACCGGTTCGCTTTCTCTGGATATCGCGCTGGGCGCTGGCGGTCTGCCTATGGGCCGTATCGTAGAAATCTACGGGCCAGAGTCCTCCGGTAAAACCACCCTGACGCTGCAGGTGATTGCCGCGGCACAGCGCGAAGGTAAAACCTGTGCGTTTATCGATGCCGAGCACGCGCTGGACCCTGTTTATGCTCGCAAGCTGGGCGTGGATATCGACAACCTGCTGTGTTCTCAGCCGGACACCGGTGAGCAGGCGCTGGAAATTTGTGACGCGCTGGCGCGTTCTGGTGCCGTTGACGTTATCGTGGTCGACTCCGTTGCCGCACTGACGCCAAAAGCCGAAATCGAAGGTGAAATCGGTGACTCTCACATGGGCCTCGCGGCACGTATGATGAGCCAGGCGATGCGTAAGCTGGCGGGTAACCTGAAGCAGTCCAACACGCTGCTGATCTTCATCAACCAGATCCGTATGAAAATTGGTGTGATGTTCGGTAACCCGGAAACCACTACCGGTGGTAACGCACTGAAATTCTACGCCTCTGTCCGTCTGGATATCCGCCGTATCGGCGCGGTGAAAGAGGGCGAGAACGTGGTGGGTAGCGAGACCCGCGTGAAGGTAGTGAAGAACAAAATCGCCGCACCGTTCAAACAGGCTGAGTTCCAGATCCTCTACGGCGAAGGGATCAACTTCCTCGGCGAGCTGGTTGATCTGGGCGTGAAAGAGAAGCTGATTGAAAAAGCGGGCGCCTGGTACAGCTACAACGGTGACAAGATTGGTCAGGGTAAAGCGAACGCGATCTCCTGGCTGAAAGAGAACCCGGCTGCGGCGAAAGAGATTGAGAAGAAGGTACGTGAGCTTCTGCTGAACAACCAGGACTCCAAACCTGATTTCGTGGTGGATGCCGCGGATGCTGAAGAAACTAACGAAGACTTTTAATTCTCTCGTTTAACGATGAAGGGCTGCTGATGCGGCCCTTTTTGCATTTCTGAATCAGCAGGTTTTTTATGAGTGAACCGACAACACGTCGACCCGCGTATGCACGCTTACTGGACCGCGCGGTGCGCATCCTGGCCGTTCGTGACCACAGTGAACAGGAGCTGCGGCGAAAACTGTTGGCTCCGGTGATGAGTAAAAACGGGCCGGAAGAGATTGATGCCACGGCGGAAGATTATGATCGCGTGATTGCCTGGTGCTATGAGCATCGTTATCTCGATGACGAGCGTTTTGCCTCACGATTTCTCGCCAGCCGCGGCCGCAAAGGATATGGGCCCGCACGCATCCGGCAGGAGCTGAATCAGAAAGGGGTGGCCCGGGAATCCATCGAAAAAGCGATGCGCGAATGCGATATTGACTGGTGCGAGCTGGCCAGAGAACAGGCGATACGTAAATACGGCGAACCGCTGCCGCGTGAATTTTCAGAAAAAGTCAAAATCCAGCGCTTTTTGCTCTACCGCGGCTTTCTCATGGAAGATATTCAGGATATCTGGCGTAATTTTGCCGATTGAACGCATGCGGGATTTTACTTCCCACTAAAGAAAACTTATCTTATTCCCACTTTTTCCAGTAGCTGGTCTGTCCAACGGTTTACCGATACAGGCTGGCTACGACATTTCGTTAGCTTGATTTCAGGATAATTATGAGCAAGAGCACCGCTGAGATCCGTCAGGCGTTTCTCGATTTTTTCCATAGTAAGGGACACCAGGTTGTTGCCAGCAGCTCCCTGGTACCGAACAACGATCCGACTCTGCTGTTTACCAACGCCGGGATGAACCAGTTCAAGGATGTGTTCCTTGGTCTCGATAAGCGTAATTATTCCCGCGCCACAACCTCACAGCGTTGCGTGCGTGCGGGCGGTAAACACAACGACCTGGAAAACGTCGGTTACACCGCGCGTCACCATACGTTCTTCGAAATGCTGGGTAACTTCAGCTTCGGCGACTACTTCAAACACGATGCTATTCAATATGCGTGGGAACTGCTGACCGGTGAAAACTGGTTCAACCTGCCGAAAGAGCGTCTGTGGGTTACCGTCTATGAAACCGATGACGAAGCCTACGAAATCTGGGAAAAAGAAGTCGGGATCCCGCGCGAGCGTATTATTCGCATCGGTGATAACAAAGGCGCGCCATACGCGTCTGACAACTTCTGGCAGATGGGTGATACCGGTCCTTGCGGTCCGTGCACCGAGATCTTCTACGATCACGGCGACCACATCTGGGGCGGCCCTCCAGGCAGCCCGGAAGAAGACGGCGATCGCTACATTGAGATCTGGAACATCGTGTTCATGCAGTTCAACCGTCAGGCCGACGGCACGATGGAGCCGCTGCCGAAGCCTTCCGTTGATACCGGTATGGGCCTGGAGCGTATTGCCGCGGTTCTGCAGCACGTTAACTCCAACTATGACATCGATCTGTTCAGCACGCTGATCAAGTCCGTCGCGGAAGTGACCGGCGCGACTGACCTCAGCAATAAATCTCTGCGCGTTATCGCGGACCACATTCGTTCCTGTGCGTTCCTGATTGCCGACGGCGTTATCCCGTCGAATGAAAACCGTGGCTACGTGCTGCGTCGTATCATTCGTCGTGCCATCCGTCACGGCAACATGCTGGGCGCGAAGGACACCTTCTTCTATAAACTCGTTGGGCCATTGATTGGCGTGATGGGTGCTGCCGGTGATGAGCTGAAACGCCAGCAGGCGCAGGTAGAGCAGGTTCTGAAAACCGAAGAAGAGCAGTTTGCGCGTACACTGGAGCGCGGTCTGGCGCTGCTGGACGAAGAGCTGGCTAAACTTAAGGGCGACACGCTGGATGGCGAAACCGCTTTCCGACTGTACGACACCTACGGCTTCCCGGTTGACCTGACGGCGGACGTTTGCCGTGAGCGCAACATCAAAGTTGACGAAGCGGGCTTCGAAGCCGCGATGGAAGAGCAGCGTCGTCGCGCGCGTGAATCCAGCGGTTTCGGTGCAGACTACAACGCGATGATCCGCGTTGATAGCGCGTCAGAATTCAAAGGTTATGACGCGCTGGAACTGACCGGCAAAGTGACCGCTCTGTTTGTTGACGGTAAAGCCGTGGACAGCATTAGCGCGGGTCAGGATGCGGTTGTCATTCTGGACAAAACGCCGTTCTATGCGGAATCCGGCGGCCAGGTTGGCGATAAGGGCGAACTGAAAGGCAACGGTTTCAGCTTTAGCGTCAGCGACACCCAGAAATACGGTCAGGCGATTGGTCACCAGGGCAAACTGGTTTCCGGTTCTCTGAAAGTGGGCGAGGGCGTACAGGCTAACGTGGATGAAGCTCGCCGCGCGCGCATTCGTCTGAACCACTCTGCAACCCACCTGATGCACGCTGCCCTGCGCGACGTACTCGGTACCCACGTTGCACAGAAAGGTTCTCTGGTTAACGACAAAGTGCTGCGCTTCGACTTCTCGCATTTTGAAGCGATGAAACCGTCTGAAATTCGCGCGGTGGAAGATCTGGTGAACGCGCAGATCCGTCGTAACCTGCCAATCGAGACCCACATCATGGAGCTCGAGGACGCGAAGAAAAAAGGTGCGATGGCGCTGTTTGGTGAGAAATATGACGACCGCGTTCGCGTGCTGAGCATGGGCGACTTCTCTACCGAGCTGTGCGGCGGTACGCACGCATCGCGCACCGGTGACATTGGCCTGTTCCGCATTGTTTCCGAGTCAGGTACGGCGGCAGGTGTGCGTCGTATTGAAGCGGTGACCGGTGAAGGTGCGATTGCCAGCCTGCATGCGCAGAGCGATCAGCTGCACGACATCGCGCAGCTGCTGAAAGGCGATAGCCAGAACCTGGGCGAGAAAGTGCGCGTTGCGCTGGATCGCACGCGTCAGCTGGAAAAAGAGCTGCAGCAGCTGAAAGAGCAGGCTGCGGCGCAGGAGAGTGCAAACCTCTCCAGCAAGGCTGTAGACATTAAGGGCGTCAAACTGCTTGTCAGCGATCTGGCGGGCGTTGAGCCTAAGATGCTGCGTACTATGGTCGACGATCTCAAGAACCAGCTTGGTTCTACCGTTATCGTGCTGGCGACAGTGGCAGAAGGTAAGGTTTCTCTGATTGCGGGCGTCTCTAAGGATGTGACCGACCGCGTAAAAGCAGGGGAACTGATTGGTATGGTCGCTCAGCAGGTGGGCGGCAAGGGTGGCGGTCGTCCGGACATGGCGCAAGCCGGTGGTACGGATGCGGCGGCACTTCCGCAAGCTTTGGCCAGCGTTGAAAGCTGGGTAAGCGCGAAACTGTAATAACTACAAAGCGCAAGCAGACGCCATAGCGGTAACGTTATGGCGTCTTGTTCACTGTGCTATCGATAACGATAAAGTCAGGTTGAGTTTGTGTATATCGGCTAAACTTACGTTTAACAGAATGTGATGCCGTGACTGCTTACACTTTACGTGTTTGTCATCGCTTACTTTTTGGCGTTATATGATGGATAATGCCGGGATACAAGAGACCCGACTCTTTTAATCTTTCAAGGAGCAAAGAATGCTGATTCTGACTCGTCGAGTTGGTGAGACCCTCATGATTGGGGATGAGGTCACCGTGACAGTTTTAGGGGTAAAGGGTAACCAGGTACGTATTGGTGTTAACGCTCCTAAAGAAGTATCTGTCCACCGTGAAGAGATCTACCAGCGTATCCAGGCTGAAAAATCCCAGCAGTCCAGTTACTGATATTGTCGCGTCTCGCTGTCGGGCGAGACGCAACCCTCCTGTCATTTTTCCTGCTCAACGTTACCGTTTAATTTCAAACGCTCTCTTTTTAACCACTCCGTCACCCTAAACTCGCCCTTACGCCGCCATTTCTGCAAAGGTTTTCTGTGAAGATGCCTGCAAAATCCGCTTATAAAACACCCTCTTTGCGGCTTTTACATGCGAATTGCGTGTGATTTGTGCAAACGATAAAAGCTTTTGGAAAATTGTTTGACTTATAAGTCCCAGAAAGTAATATATGCGCCACGCAGCGACGAGAAGCTCTTAACGAGTAACTCGAAGCACTCGAAAGAGGCGTTGTGTGGTGAGGTGGCCGAGAGGCTGAAGGCGCTCCCCTGCTAAGGGAGTATGCGGTCAAAAGCTGCATCCGGGGTTCGAATCCCCGCCTCACCGCCATTTTGCATCCGTAGCTCAGCTGGATAGAGTACTCGGCTACGAACCGAGCGGTCGGAGGTTCGAATCCTCCCGGATGCACCATTATTATTTCTGAAAGTAGTTCCCTGATGCATCCGTAGCTCAGCTGGATAGAGTACTCGGCTACGAACCGAGCGGTCGGAGGTTCGAATCCTCCCGGATGCACCATTTACTATTTCTGAAAGCAGTACCCTGATGCATCCGTAGCTCAGCTGGATAGAGTACTCGGCTACGAACCGAGCGGTCGGAGGTTCGAATCCTCCCGGATGCACCATCTATTACTTCATATTGCTTTAGAAGTGATATGAATATCGAGCAGTACAGTAGTAAATCCCTGATGCATCCGTAGCTCAGCTGGATAGAGTACTCGGCTACGAACCGAGCGGTCGGAGGTTCGAATCCTCCCGGATGCACCATCTTTCCCTTCTTTGTTTATTCCTTCGACGTTCCGTCAGCAATCACACTCTCAATCAGCGACAAAAATCACCATTTACGATAAAGTAATGCTTTGTTAATCGTTTAGCGAGAGCACGATGTACGCACAGTATGACGGTTTGATCTTCGATATGGACGGCACTCTCCTGGATACCGAACCCACGCATCGTCAAGCCTGGACTGACGTCCTGGGCCGCTACGGTATGCGTTTCGATCTTCAGGCGATGATTGCCCTCAACGGATCCCCCACCTGGCGTATTGCACAGGCCGTGATTGAACTGAATCAGGCCGATCTCGACCCGCACCTGCTCGCGCGCGAAAAAACCGATGCGGTAAAAGCCATGCTTTTAGATACCGTACGCCCTCTGCCGCTGATTGATGTGGTAAAAGAGTGGCACGGGCGTCGCCCGATGTCGGTCGGAACAGGCAGCGAAAGTGCGATTGCTGAGGCATTACTCAACCATCTTGGCCTGCGCCACTATTTTTCTGCCGTGGTCGCCGCCGATCATGTTAAACATCATAAGCCCGCACCGGACACCTTCCTGCTTTGCGCAGAGTTAATGGGCGTCCCGGCGGCAAAATGTGTCGTGTTTGAAGATGCCGATTTTGGTATCCAGGCCGCGCGTGATGCCGGAATGGATGCGGTGGATGTGCGCTTACTGTGAGTGACGCGCTGTCACTTGCCTCATTATTCGCCAGCAGTTTTTTAAGCGCCACGCTGTTACCGGGAAATTCGGAAGTGGTGCTGGTGGCGATGCTGTTGTCCGGCGTGAGTCAGCCCTGGCTGCTTGTATTAATAGCAACAATGGGTAATAGCCTTGGAGGGCTGACTAACGTTATTCTTGGGCGTTTCTTTCCGCTGCGCGAAAAATCGCGCTGGCAGGAAAAGGCAGTCGGCTGGCTAAAACGCTATGGCGCTGCCACGCTGTTATTAAGCTGGATGCCTGTAATAGGCGATTTACTGTGTCTGCTGGCGGGATGGATGCGCATCTCCTGGGGACCGGTGCTCTTTTTTTTGTGCCTTGGCAAGGCGTTGCGCTATGTTCTCGTGGCGTGGGCAACACTACAGGGTATGACGTGGTGGCACTAATTGGTGGAATGAATACGCGACCTTCAATCGTCAACCATTACAATTATGCTGAGTAACATTACTTTGACAGGCGGGAGGTCAACTTGATCCCGGACGTATCTCAGGCGCTGGCCTGGCTGGAAAACCACCCTCAGGCATTGAAGGGTATTCAGCGTGGTCTTGAGCGTGAAACGCTGCGCGTTAACGCGGACGGTAGCTTAGCGACGACGGGTCACCCGAAGGCGTTAGGCTCGGCGCTGACACATAAATGGATCACAACCGATTTCGCTGAAGCACTGCTGGAGTTCATCACGCCAGTAGAGGGTGATATTGATCATATGCTGACGATCATGCGCGATATCCATCGCTACACCGCGCGCAACATGGGTGACGAACGTATGTGGCCCCTCAGCATGCCGTGCTATATCGAGCAGGGCCAGGAGATTGAGCTGGCGCAGTACGGCACGTCAAATATCGGTCGGCTTAAAACGCTCTATCGCGAAGGGTTGAAAAACCGCTACGGCGCGTTGATGCAGACGATCTCGGGCGTGCATTACAACTTCTCGCTGCCTATGGCGTTCTGGCAGGCGAAATGCGGTGAAACGGATAAAGACGCGATCTCTGAAGGCTATTTCCGCCTGATCCGCAACTATTACCGTTTCGGTTGGGTGATCCCGTATCTGTTTGGTGCCTCCCCGGCGATCTGTTCTTCGTTCCTGCAGGGGAAACCGACCACGCTACCGTTCGAGAAGACCGAGTGCGGAATGTACTATCTCCCGTACGCGACCTCTCTGCGCCTGAGCGATCTCGGTTATACCAATAAATCGCAAAGCAATCTCGGTATTACGTTTAACGAATTGCACGAATATGTGGCAGGATTGAAGCGGGCGATCAAAACCCCGTCGGAAGAGTACGAGAAAATCGGCCTCGAAAAAGATGGCAAACGCCTGCAAATCAACAGCAATGTGCTGCAGATTGAAAACGAGCTGTATGCGCCTATTCGTCCTAAGCGCGTAACGCGCAGCGGTGAAACCCCGTCAGATGCGCTTCAGCGCGGCGGGATTGAATACATTGAAGTACGCTCGCTGGATATCAACCCGTTTTCACCGATTGGCGTTGATGAACAGCAGATTCGCTTCCTGGATCTGTTTATGGTCTGGTGCGTGCTGGCAGATGCGCCGGAAATGAGTTCAGACGAACTGCTCTGCACCCGCACAAACTGGAACCGCGTGATTCTGGAAGGGCGTAAACCGGGTCTGACGCTGGGTATCGGCTGCGAAACGGCACAGTTCCCGCTGACCAAAGTCGGCAAAGATCTGTTCCGTGACCTGAAGCGTGTTGCCCGGACAATGGACAGTATCGACGGCGGCGACGCGTACCAACAGATCTGCGATCGGCTGGTGGAAAGTTTTGATAATCCGGAACTGACGTTCTCAGCACGCATTCTGCGTTCTATGATCGATCAGGGCATCGGCGGCACCGGGCGTTCACTCTCAGCGGAGTACCGTGAGATGCTGATGCAGGAGCCGTTAGAAGTGCTGAGCGAAGCGGATTTTGTAGCGGAACGCGATGCGTCCGTTGTGCGTCAGAAAGAGGTTGAAGCGGCGGATACCGAGTCGTTTGAGGCGTTTCTGGCGAAGCAGGCTTAAGAAGAAAAGAAAAAGGCCACATCGCTGTGGCCAAAATATACATCTCTGAATTCAGGGATGATGATAACAAATGCGCGTCTTTCATATACTCAGACGCGCATTCTGTAGAAGAGTTCAGTTTATTTTAAAAAAAATCACTATCGGAGGTGACGTATGCCGTTATTAGATAGCTTTACTGTCGACCATACCCGTATGGAAGCACCTGCAGTACGCGTGGCGAAGACCATGCACACCCCGCACGGCGACACGATCACCGTCTTCGATCTGCGTTTCTGCGTGCCAAATAAAGAAGTGATGCCAGAGAAAGGCATTCACACTCTGGAGCACCTGTTCGCCGGTTTCATGCGCGACCACCTGAACGGCAACGGCGTTGAGATCATCGATATCTCTCCGATGGGCTGCCGTACCGGTTTCTACATGAGTCTGATTGGTGTGCCTGACGAGAAACGCGTCGCAGATGCGTGGAAAGCGGCGATGGAAGACGTGCTGAAGGTGAAAGAGCAGAACCAGATCCCTGAGCTGAACGTTTACCAGTGCGGTACTTACCAGATGCACTCTCTGGAAGAAGCGCAGGAAATCGCGCGTCACATCATCGAGCGTGATGTTCGCGTGAACAGCAACGAAGAGCTGGCCCTGCCAAAAGAAAAACTGCAGGAACTGCACATCTAGTATTGTGCCTGTGGATGCCCGGTGGCGCTTCGCTTACCGGGCCTACATTGTGTTGGTGCCTCCTTTGACCACAACCTCAACCTTCTCCTTTACCCATCGTCCCCTCGTTCCGTTTGCCCATGATTACGTTCATGGCGACAGCGAGCCGTGGCATGAGCACGACTGCGCGCAGCTGTTGCATACCCTGAGCGGCGTGGTACGGGTAGATACCGCATCGGGCTGCTGGGTTGTTCCCCCCGGGCGCGGCGTCTGGCTGCCGGCGGGGACACAGCACTCGCTTCGCATCACCGGCAACGTGGCGGCGCGAACGCTGTTCATCGATCCGCTGGCGCGGGCCGATCTCCCCGCCACCTGCCAGATCGTGCAGATCGCGCCGCTGCTGCGCGAGCTGATCCTCGTCTCCCTTGCTTTACCTGAATCGTACTCACCCGGAAGCCGGGATGAGCGCGTCTATGAGCTCATTCTCGATGAAATCCGCACTATGCCGGTGCTGCCGTTTCATCTGCCGGAACCGGAAAGCGAGGCGTTACGTCACCTGTGTCTGCAAATCCGGCAAAACGCGGGGGAAAGCTGGAGCAGCGCGCAGGCCGCGAGCATAACGAACATGAGCGAGCGCACCCTGAACCGCCATTTTCAGCAGCAGACGGGATTAAGCTACAGCGAGTGGTTGAGAAGGGCGCGCCTGCTGGAAGCCTTAGTGCGGCTGGCGCAGGGACAGCCGGTATTGCGCGTGGCGCTGGAGCTGGGTTACGGCAGCCACAGCGCCTTTACGGCGATGTTTCGCCGGGTGATGGGCGTCTCACCCAGCGATTACTTTAAGAACGACTGACGGCGTTTAAAAGCGCCTGAAGCGACGCGCGCGCCACGTCGCTGTCGATGCCCACGCCCCAGCGGCTGCTCCCGTCCCGGAACAGGCAGCGGATGTAGGCCACCGAGCGGCTGTCGCTACGTTCGCCTAACGTATGCTCGTGATAATCCTTAATCACGAACGGGGCGTTGACCCAGCGGCTTAGGCCGTGAGCGGCGGCGGAGAGCAGACCGTTACCCTGACCTTCCAGCTGACGCGTTCCCCCCTGCGTAGCGATGCTTGCCGTCAAACGCAGCTGGCCGTCCTGCTGGCTGTCGCTGCGGTAGGATTGCAGCGCAAACTGCGGCGTGGCTACCAGGCCGTAGCGGGTGCGGAACAGCTGCCACAGCGCATTCTGCGTCATCTCTTTTCCGTGGCGATCGGTTTCCTGCTGCACGTGCTGGCTAAAATCCTGCTGCAGGGCGCGGGGTAATTTCAGACCATGATTCTGTTCGATGAGCCACGCGCTGCCGCTTTTCCCTGACTGGCTGTTTACGCGGATCACCGCTTCGTAGGTGCAGCCGATATCCTGCGGATCGACGGGCAGATAGGGCATCTCCCAGCGGTCGCCAGGCCTGCGGGCATCAAAGCCTTTTTTGATCGCGTCCTGGTGCGAGCCGGAGAAGGCGGTATAGGCCAGCCGTCCCGCCCACGGATGGCGCGGATGCACCGGCAGCTGGTTGCAGGCTTCCACCACTTCCACCACCCGGTTCATATCGCTAAAGTCCAGATTCGGGCTGACGCCCTGGCTGTAGAGATTCATCGCCAGCGTCACCAGGCAGACGTTGCCCGTGCGTTCCCCGTTGCCAAACAGGCAGCCCTCCACGCGGTCTGCGCCCGCCATCACGGCCAGCTCGGCGCTGGCGACGCCGGTACCGCGGTCGTTATGCGGGTGGACGCTAATGCAGACGTCGCGGCGGCGGCTGAAGTGGCGGCAGAAATACTCGATCTGATCGGCATAGACGTTCGGCGTGCTCACTTCGACGGTGGCCGGTAAGTTGATCACCATCGGCCGTTCGTCGCACGGCTGCCAGATCTCCGCCACGGCTTCACAAATCTCCAGCGCAAATTCCGGTTCGGTAAAGCAGAAGGTTTCCGGGGAATACTCATACTGCCAGCGGGTGTCCGGGTTCTCTTCACACAGCTGACGAATAAGCCGCGTGGAGCGCGTCGCCAGCTCGACGACTTGCGCTTTCTCCATGCCGAACACCAGGCGGCGGAACAGCGGGGCGGTGGCGTTATAGAGATGGACGGTGGCCTGTTTCGCACCGCGCAGGGATTCGAACGTGCGATGAATAAGATCTTCCCGCGCCTGGGTTAACACCTGAATCGTGACGTCATCCGGGATGCGGTTTTCTTCAATCAGCAGGCGAACAAAGTTGAAATCCGTCTGCGACGCGGAAGGAAAAGCGACCTCGATCTCTTTGAATCCGCAGCCCAGCAGCAGATCCCAAAACTGCAGCTTGCGGGTGCTGTCCATCGGCTCGGCAAGGGCCTGGTTGCCGTCGCGAAGATCTGTTGAGAGCCAGCGCGGCGCGCGGGTGATGCGTTGCTCCGGCCAGCGGCGATCGGGCAATGAAACGGTGGGATAAGGTTGGTATTTGTCGGCGGGTGTGTTCAGCATAATGCGCTCCTGTTGTCTTTTCACTATCGTGAATCGATTTCAGGCGCGCTGCTTTATCGGAACTGACAATAGCTATCGCGTTCTGGACAACCGGGCCTACGGATGATGGCCCGGTTATCGTAGGCCGGGTAAGGCGTAGCCGCCACCCGGCATCCAGCGCACAGGACTAGTGCGCGCCGCCGCCGCCGCTACCGGCGCCAAACGGCGGTTTAGCAAACCACACCAGCCCCAGCAGGACGATAAAGATCCCTGCCGATATCCAGAAAATCTCGTTGGCCGAGATAATCAGCCCCTGGTTGGTGATCTGCTGGGCAATCCACCCTGACGCCTGCTGCTCCGTCATGCCCATTCCCTGCAGCTGGTTGTACATCTGCTGAGAGTTCGGGTTGAACGGATTCACCGCTTCGGTCAGCTGCGCATGGTGCATAGATTCACGGTTCGTCCACAGGGTGGTGGTGATCGACGTACCAATCGAGCCCGCCAGCGTTCGCGTAAAGTTCGACAGGCTCGATGCCGCCGCCATGCGCTCAGGCGGTAAACCGGAAAGCGTGATGGTGGTCAGTGGCATAAAGAAACACGCCACGGCAAAGCCCTGAATAAACTGCGGCCACGCGGACGCGCCAAAGTCCATTCCCGGTTCGAACGTATACGCGCGCCAGTAGAAGCATACGGCGTACATGATAAAGCTGAACGTCACCAGCCTGCGCATGTCGAGCTTGTGGGCGAAGCGGCCAATAATTGGCGACAGCAGAACCGGAATCAACCCAACTGGCGCCGAGGCTAAACCTGCCCAGGTTGCGGTGTAGCCGTATACCTCCTGCAACAGCTGCGGCAGCAGTACAATCGCGCCGAAGTAGAGCATGTAGGCGAGGCTAATACACAGACAGCCTATGGTGAAGTTTCGCGACTTAAACAGCGACAGGTCGACTATCGGGTTATCGTCCGTCAGCTCCCAGACAATCAGGAAGCTTAGCGACACCACCGCGACAATCGTCAGGATGATGATCTCCCTGGAGTTGAACCAGTCCAGCTCTTTGCCCTGGTCGAGCATGACCTGCAGGCTACCGATGCCGACAACCAGCAGTGCCAGGCCAATGGCGTCGATACGCCGCTGTTCCGTCCGGGTTTCTCTTCCGCGCAGCGACTGGAGCGTCAGCATTACCACGATGGCGCCAATCGGTACGTTGATGAAGAAGATCCAGCCCCAGTGGTAGTTGTCGCTGATATAGCCGCCTAGGATAGGCCCGCAAATCGGCGCGACAATCACCGTCATCGACCACAGCGCCAGCGCAATCGAGCGTTTGGCGGGCGGGTAGTTGTTCAGCAGTAAACTCTGCGACAGCGGAATCAGCGGCCCGGCGACAATCCCCTGAATAACGCGGAAGAAGATCAGCATCGTCAGGCTGCTGGACATGCCGCACGCCCAGGAGGCAAGAACGAACAATACCGTCGACCAGAGGAACAGCTTCACTTCACCGACGCGCTTTGCCAGCCAGCCGGTAATCGGAATGGAGATGGCGTTTGCCACCCCAAACGAGGTAATGACCCAGGTCCCCTGGCTCAGCGACGAGCCAAGGTTACCGGCGATGGTCGGGATCGCCACGTTTGCGATGGTGGAGTCCAGCACCTGCATGAATGTCGCCAGAGACAGCGCGATGGTCATAATGACCAGCTGCGCGCCTTCCAGCGGTTTTTGCGGCTTTTGCTGTTGCATAACGCTCACCTTCGGATTAACCGGCGTTTGCCTTCACGATGTCATCGATCAGCTTGTTGACCGGATCGAGGCTAATTTCACGGGCGTTACTTTCATAAGCCGGGCTGCTGCGAACCTGGCTTGCCAGGATCTGACCGTCGCGGTTGGCGGTGTCGACCGTCACCAGCGTAGAGAGGCCGATACGCAGCGGGTGATCCGCCAGCTGTTTGGCATCCAGCTCAATACGCACAGGCAGACGCTGAACCACTTTGATCCAGTTACCGGTGGCGTTTTGCGCAGGCAGCAGGGAGAAGGCGCTGCCGGTCCCCATATCCAGGCCGACCACTTTACCGGTGTACTTCACGTCGTCGCCGTAGATGTCGCTGACAACCGTCGCGGTCTGGCCGATACGCATATGGGCAAGCTGCGTCTCTTTAAAGTTGGCGTCTACCCACAGATTGTCTGCCGGCACGACCGCCATCAGCGGCGTGGTTGGGCTAATCTGCGCCCCTGGCTGGACGGAACGACGGGAGACGTAGCCGGTCATCGGGCTGACGATTTTGGTACGCTGCAGGGCAAGCCACGCGTTGCGCACTTCGGTCGCCGACTGCTGTACGGCGGGCTGGTTTTCCAGGCTGGTGCCCAGCACCATCGCCTGGTTGGCGTTGTACTGTTGAATGGCCACATCCAGCTGTGCCTGAGCGCTGGCAACGGCATCGCGGGCGTGCTGCAGCTCTTCACGGCCAATCAGGTTAGCTGTGCCGAGCGGTACGCGGCGGTTCAGATCGCTCTGCGCCTGAGCCAGCGCCGTTTTCTGTACGTCGATGTTGGCCTGCAGCTGCTTGCTGTTGATCATCAGCTGGCGGGTCTGACGGACGCTGGAGGCCAGCGCGGTCTGTGCTTTTTCAAACGCCTGCTGGGCGTCGGTTGGATCGAGGGTCACCAACACATCGCCTTTTTGCACAAAATCGGTATTGTCAGCCCAGACTTTCGTCACGCTGCCCGACACCTGCGCCATAATTTGTACCTGGTTCCCTGCCACGTACGCGTCGTCAGTCTCTTCAGCATGACGCAGTACTAAAAACCAATAGATCCCATATGCCACGGCAATAATGATAAAGAGCAAGGTCAACAGAAGAAGGGCGCTCTTACGTTTGCCTTTCTTGTTGCCCGGCTGCTGCGGGGTAGTGCTCTCCGCATTTGCGCTCATTGTAGTTCTCCACGATCTTCTTATTTTCACATCGGCTGAGCCGACCTGTTGTCAGAAAGGCCAGCAGTGTGACGTGCTGGCCTGTCGGTTTTCTTATGAATCTGGAATGGTGAGCGTGTCGTCGCGTTAGCGCAGCGCCTCAAGAACGGCGCCGTCTTCATCCATCTGGTCCAGACGGGTGAGCAGCTTGCGAGTGATGTGCTCAAGCTGGTCGCGCTCGGCGGTGCTGAGGGCAGACCAGAGTTTGTGCAGGCAATTGTGCTGAGGTGGCAGCACCTCGCGCAGGAACTGGTGACCTTTATCGGTCAGTTGCAGATGCAGGCAGCGGCGATCGTTGTCGCTTTCACGGCGCTCAATCCAGCCACGCTTTTCGAGTTCATCGGCAATACGGGTCGCATTGGTACGGGAGGAGCCCAGCGCGCAGCTCAGTTCGGAAGGCTGAATGCTGTGATTTTCCTGAGACTCCAGCGTAATCAACGCCATAAACAACGTCTCGTTAATCCCTTGAGCTTTCAGCATTTTATTACGGTTTTCCAGCAGCTTACCCTGCATGTGCATGCACAAGCGGGTCAGCAGGATTTCCTGATACGGGAAGTCCTCATGGCGACTGGCGCGGAATTTAAGCATTTGTTCAATGGGCGTAAACGAACTATCCATTTGGGCATAACCTCATTAATTACAGCCGATATAGTAACGACAGTGACAAATAATGTAAATGAATTATTTGTGCGGTTATATCCGCCAAACTTATGTCACCATCAGAAAGCGCCGGGTAAGTCCGTGACCCGGTGAGCACAGAAAGCGTAGGGTGTGAACCCGCTGAAGAGAGGATGTGAGGACGGGGGTCTGAACTATTCATGCCGATTGTAAATATGTCACCCACATTAAAATTTCTGGGATAAATGATTACGTTTACATTAACAGAGTGCAGGGCCTCTTAACACCCTAAGAGGCCAACGCAATGTAAAACTTAGTGAATTGCATCCTGACGATGGTAGCCGCGCCACCATACTAGCAGGTTAAGGGTGGCGACGATGGCCCCAATCGCACATACCCCAGACCAGCCCGCATGCTGCCACGCTGACGCGGAAATGAGCGAACCCGCAGCGCCGCCAATGAAGTAGCTGGTCATGTATCCGGCCGTCAGGCGGTTACGCGCCTCTGGTTTCACGCGATAGATGACGGTCTGATTGGTGATGTGAACGCCCTGCACGGTGAGATCGAGCACCAGGATACCGACGATCAGCGCCAGCACCGAGATGTGTCCGTACCAGATCGCCGCCCAGGAGAGCAGAAGTAAAACCAGCCCTGCGGAGGTGGTCAGGTGGGATTTGCCCTTGTCGGCCAGCCCGCCAGCGGGACGCGCGCCCAGGGCGCCTGCGGCGCCAGCCAGGCCGAACAGGCCAATCACCCCTTCGGAATAATTAAACGGCGGCGCGGCCAGCAGAAACGCCATCGACGTCCAGAGAATGCTGAAGTTAGCGAAGGTGAAACAGCCCAGCAGGGCGCGGGTGCGCAGAAGCTTATCCTGGGTGAACAGGCTGAAAACGGAGGCCAGCAGCTGAGGGTAGTTCAGGTGATTTTCCTGCTTCACCTTTGGCAGCCCGCGCCACAGCGCCAGGGCCATGATGACCATCAGCACGCTCGCCACCCAGTATACGGTGCGCCAGCCGCCGAGGCTTGCCAGCAGCCCGGCAACGGTACGCGCCAGCAAAATCCCCAGCAGCAGGCCGCTCATGATGGTGCCCACCACCTTGCCGCGTTTTTCCGGAGAGGCGAGGGTCGCAGCGAGCGGGACCAGGATTTGCGCCACCACGGAGAACAGCCCCGTTAGCGCGGTTCCGACGATCATCATCGTCAGCGACTGGCTGCTGGCGGTGATCAGCATCCCACCGGCGGCCAGCAGCGTCATGGAGACGATCAGCATTCGGCGTTCAAACATATCGCCGAGCGGCACCAGGAACAGCAGCCCGGCGGCATAGCCCAGCTGTGCTGCGGTAACGATAAAGCCTGCGGAGCTGGCGGAGAGATTGAACGCGCGGGCGATGGTGTCGAGAAGAGGCTGCGCGTAATAGTTGCTGGCGACTGCCAGACCCGTTGCCACGGACATTAAAAGGATGAGTGCGGGGCTAAGCCCTTGAGTTGTTTTTGTCATTAGTTTCAGGAATCGTTAGTTGAGTGATTATTTTTCCGGAAACCATAATAGCGAATGATTGTGAAAGTTGGGGGATTGTTATGTGTGTGTTTGTGCGGTTAATCCCCTTGTATGTTTAAAGTCACTTCAGTTACCCGTCAACAGACGGGTAAACTGTCACTGAGTTTGACCTGATGCCACAGCCCGTTAGCCCTCTGGGTTTTCAAGCCCGCGGGTGAGCGCATGGCGTGGCATCAGTTTTCCTGTTAACCCGAACAGCTGCCTGGGCGGCCTGTGCCAGCCCGTATATTACAAGGCCGGGAGACATGAACATGACTGAACATACCACTGTCGGCATCGATATTGCCAAAGACACTTTTGACGTCTTCATCAGTCCTGACGGACTGTTTCTCCATCTGGAGAACACCCCACACGGGCACCAGCAACTCCTCGACACTCTCGCATCCCGCACCGTTGCCCGCATCGTGATGGAAGCCACCGGGCGTTACCACAACCTTCTGGCTGCCACGCTTGAGCTTGCCGGGCTTCCCGTCGCCGTGGTGAACCCCGCTCAGGTCAAACATTTCGCCCGGGCGCTGGGAACACTCTTCAAGACCGACCCGAATGATGCCCGTATTATCTGCGAGTTTGGCCGCAGGATGACGCCGGATGTACGCCCCGCACCGGACGAACAGACGCAGCGTCTGGCTATGATGGTATCCCGTCGTCGTCAGCTGGTGGACAACAGAACCATGGAGCAGAACCGCTACGGCTCCTGCACTGACGAACTCATCCGGATAGGTATCAAACGGCATAGTGACTGGCTGAACGGAGAGATAAAGGACACGGATGACGACATCGACCGGCAGATAAAAGTGATGCCACTGTGGCAGGAAAAAGTGAAGCTTCTGGAAGATGTTAAAGGTATCGGGCGGACGACACTGGCGGTTCTGCTGTCGATGCTGCCCGAGCTGGGGCAGCTTAACAGACGCAAAATCAGTGCCCTGGTCGGAGTGTGCCCGTATGCGCATGACAGCGGGAAAATGAAAGGAAAACGATGTATCTGGGGAGGACGGAGCGCAGTGCGGGCAGCGCTGTACATGGCTGCGATGTCAGCAGTGCGTTATAACCCGATCATACAGGCATTTTTTGAGAGACTCAGAGCCAGGGGAAAGGCGTTTAAGGTGGCGATGACGGCCTGTGTCAGAAAGCTGGTGACAATCCTGAATGCGATGGTGCGGGACAATAAAAAATGGGTGGCAGATTAGCAGTCAGCCGTTGACTTTAAACACAGCTGCTCACCCCGGCCCTCTCCCCAAAGGGGAGAGGGTGTATCACGTCCCCTCTCCCCTTTGGGGAGAGGGTTAGGGTGAGGGGCAGGTCTGTATTTTTACTTCTGCGCCGCAAGCGCCTCTTTCACCCAGCCGTCAAACTGCTGCTGGTGGGCTTTGATCCAGCCGTCCACGTGGCCTTTCACATCCGCTTCAGACGATTTGCCCGCATGCATCATCGCGTTCTGGGCATTGATGTCCGCCAGCGGCAGCTTCATCACCGAGAACAGCTTCGCCGCCGCCGGGTTTTTCTCCGCCCAGGCTTTGTTGGCCACGATATGCATGGTATTCACCGGGAAGCCGTAGTTCATGCCGTTCGGCAGCCTGGTGTCGATATCTTTCTGCTCGCCCGGCAGGGAGGAGAACGGCACCTGCAGCCACACTACGTCTTTACCCGGCTTCAGCACGTCGCTCACCCAGTACGGCGTCCAGGTGTAGTAGATCACCGGTTTCCCCTCTTTGAAGCGGGCAATGGTGTCGGCCATCATTGCGGAGTAGTTGCCGTGGCTCACGTCGACCGTTTTCGCCAGATCGAAGGCTTTGTTCTGGTGGTTAATCACCGCTTCACAGCCCCAGCCCGGCGAGCAGCCCATCATGTCGGCCTTGCCGTCGCCGTTGGTGTCGAACAGTTTGGCGATCTTCGGATCTTTCAGCTGTTCAATATTGGTGATGTGGTACTTATCGGCGGTTTTCTTGTCGATCAGATACCCCTGTGCCGCACCCGTCACGAAGGTCCCTTCGCGATAGAATTTCTTGTCGCCACCGGCGGCGGCATACATGTCGTCGTGCAGCGGCTGCCAGTTCACCGCGGTAAAGGTGGCGTCACCGGAGGCAATCGACGTGTAGCCCACGTTGTAATCCACTTCGCTCGGCGTGTTGACCGTATAGCCCAGCTTCTCCAGCGCGCGGCTGACGATCAGGGTCTGGAAGCTCTCTTCCGAAATGGTGCTCTGCACCGGCTGCACGGTAATGCCTTTGCCCGGCAGGTCTGCCGCAAACGCGCTGGTGGAGACAAGAGTGGCAAACGCGGTAGCAAAAAGTACGTTATGTCGCATCGTTGTTCCTTATTTTGATTTGGTGAAAGGGCGGGTGAGTAACCCGACAGGGCCGGTGGTATACCAGCGACGGTTGCCGCGACTGCGTGAATCACGACCGACGGCCTGGGTCAGGCGGTCAAGAATAATGGCGAGGATCACAATGCCGACGCCGCCGACGGTGGCCAGCCCCATGTCGAGACGGCCAATGCCGCGCAGCACCATCTGACCCAGACCGCCAACGGCGATCATCGAGGCGATCACCACCATCGACAGGGCCAGCATCAGCGTCTGGTTAACGCCCGCCATGATGGTCGGCATCGCCAGCGGGAGCTGAACTTTAAACAGCATCTGACGCGGACTGGCGCCGAACGAGCGTGACGCTTCGATCAGGTCAGCAGGCACCTGGTTGATCCCCAAAATGGTCAGACGAATAATCGGCGGCAGGGCGAAGATAATGGTCACCACCACCCCCGGCACGTTGCCGATGCCAAACAGCATCACGATAGGCACCAGATAGACGAACGCCGGGGTGGTCTGCATCGCATCCAGCAGCGGGCGAATAATCTTCGCCGCCCGCGGGCTGCGCGCCAGCCAGATCCCCATCGGTAAGCCGATGACAATGCAGAAGAGCAGGGCGGTCAGCACCAGCGCCAGGGTGATCATCGCCTGCGACCACGCGCCAATCGCGCCGATAGCGATCAGGGAGATCAGCGTAGCGATCCCCATCCCTGCGCTACCGAACTGCCAGGCAATCAGGGAGAACAGGATAATCGCCACCGGTGCCGGCATGCCCAGCATCAGCTGCTGGAAGCCGTTCAGGATGTAATCCACCGGGACGCGGATCCCCTGGAAGACCGGACGGAAGTGCGTGACCACCCAGTCGATCCCCTCCGTAACCCAGCTGTCCAGCGGGATCAGCGTTTTATGGAACGGATCCATGATGTTGAAGTGTTCTGGCGCAGGCGCGGGTGCGCTGTTCAGCCAGTCTGCCGCGCCGCCGCCATCGGCAGGAGCGGGCGTGGAACCCCACGCGTCGGCGGATTGCGCAGCGCTGTCCGCTGCCTCAGTGGTGCCCCACGGGTTAGATTGATCGGTCATTGTTTGCCCCCTCGCGATCTAAAGCCTGCAGCAGCATCCGTTTTGAGATGATGCCGACGTACTGTTGTTCCTCACCGACGACCGGTACGGCGCACGGCGCCTGGCCCACGTGGGAGAGCAACTCGCTGAGCGGCGTTTCGGCATCCACGGCAAGCGGAGCGTCAATTAACGCCGCATCGATTCCCTGGTTCTCAGTGAGAGCCGTTTTCAGGGAGTCGATGGAGACAATGCCAACAAATTTATTGCCGCGTTCAACCAGATAACCGTATTCACGGTCTTCGTCCTGCAGCAGCTTCAGCGCCGAGCGCGGGCCGAAGCCTGGCGTTTTACGGATAATGCCGTTTGGCGTTCGACGGGCAATATCTTTGGCGCTAAAGACCTGGCTAATATCCACGCCGCGGAAGAAGGTGCGGACATAATCGTTCGCCGGATTATTGAGAATTTCATCCGGCGTGCCGACCTGCACCACTTCACCGTTTTGCATAATGGCAATACGGTCGCCAATACGCATGGCTTCATCCAGATCGTGGGAAATAAAGACAATAGTTCGCTGATGTTTAGCCTGTAATTTTACCAGCTCATCCTGCATCTCGGTGCGAATTAACGGATCGAGGGCGGAGAAGGCTTCATCCATTAATAATATGTCTGGATTAATGGCTAATGCACGGGCTAATCCCACGCGCTGACGCATACCGCCGGAAAGTTCATCCGGGTACGCATGCGCATAATTTTCCAGCCCGACCTGACGCAGGGCATCAAGGGCTTTTTCCTGACGTTCCTGAGCCGGCGTGCCGGCTAATTCCATGCCGAAAGCGGTATTATCCAGCACCGTCATGTGCGGCATTAGCGCGAATGACTGGAACACCATTGCGATCTTCTTTCTGCGCACCTCGCGAAGCTCTGCGTCTGATATTCTGGCGATATCCACGCCGTCAATCAGCACCTGTCCGCGGGTGGGTTCAATCAGGCGATTGAGAAGGCGAACCATAGTGGATTTACCCGAACCGGATAATCCCATGATGACAAAAATCTCGCCTTCTTCAATGGCCAGACTGGCGTCTTTAACGCCAAGCGATAGCCCGGTTTTTTCCAGAATTTGCTCTTTCGTAAGGCCTTTCTCAATATATTTGAATGCGCGCTGCGGGTGCTCGCCAAATACTTTATAAAGATTTTTCACTTCTAATTTAATTGCCATGCAATAGAGAGTGTCCTGTTATTTGTTTATGCCGATATGATTACCATGGTAAATTGTTAACGGGCATAACCCTAACATACTGAGAATCTGAGACAACCCTACGTCGAGCTGAGGGCAGAATTTTGACGCAAGCGAAACGGCTGAATTTCCCATGAATAAAGGGCTGAGGGCAGTTTGAATTTTTCTCAATTTTTTGCTGCTGCATCGGGAAATTTCGCCTGAATCGGAATGATTCAGGCGAATATGACGTGGAAATTACAGTGTAGTTGTTTTGTAAATATTAGAGAGGGAATTGTTGGGTTTATATTAAATTAACGAACGTTAGCGTTCATTAAAAATCCCAGTCTTCGTCCTCGGTTTCTACCGCTTTGCCCATCACGTACGATGAGCCCGAGCCCGAGAAGAAATCGTGGTTTTCGTCGGCATTGGGCGACAGCGCGGCCAGAATAGCCGGGTTCACCTCCGCCATCTCCGGCGGGAACAGCGCGTCGTAACCCAGGTTCATCAGAGCCTTGTTGGCGTTGTAGCAGAGGAAGGCCTTCACGTCGTCCTCCCAGCCGGTGCCGGCGTAGAGTTCTTCGGTATAGCTCAGCTCGTTGTCGTACAGATCCATCAGCAAATCGAGCGCGAAGCCTTTAAGCTCTTCGCGCTTCGCCTCGCTGACTTTCTCCAGCCCTTTCTGATACTTATAGCCGATGTAATACCCGTGCACCGCTTCATCACGAATGATGAGCCGAATTAAATCGGCGGTGTTGGTGAGCTTGCCCCGGCTCGACCAGTACATAGGCAGCCAGAAGCCGGAATAGAAGAGGAAGGATTCCAGAAACACGCTGGCGATCTTCTTCTTCAGTGGCTCGTCGGCCCGGTAATATGCCAGCACCAGCTCCGCCTTTCTCTGTAGTGACTCGCTCTCTTCGCTCCAGGCGTAGGCCGCGTCCACGTCTTTGGTCTGGCACAGGGTGGAGAAAATCGAGCTGTAGGAGCGGGCATGCACCGCCTCCATAAAGCTGATGTTCGACATCACCGCCTCTTCGTGCGGCGTTAGCGCGTCGCTCATCAGAGCGGGTGCACCGACGGTATTTTGAATGGTGTCCAGCAGCGTCAGGCCGGTAAAGACGCGGATCGTCAGCCGCTGTTCGGCGTGGCCGAGCGTTTGCCAGGCCGGAATATCGTTGGAGAGCGGGACCTTTTCCGGCAGCCAGAAGTTGCTGGTCAGGCGATTCCACACCTCCAGGTCTTTGTCGTCCTGGATTTTGTTCCAGTTAACGGCACTCACGCGTGACAGTTTCATCCTTTCTCCTTACAGCGCGCAGGACACGCAGCCTTCGATTTCGGTGCCTTCCAGCGCAAGCTGGCGCAGGCGAATGTAGTAGAGCGTTTTGATGCCTTTCTTCCAGGCGTAGATCTGCGCTCTGTTGATATCCCGCGTGGTGGCGGTGTCCGGGAAGAACAGCGTCAGCGACAGCCCCTGATCCACATGTTTCGTCGCCTCCGCGTAGGTATCGATGATTTTTTCCGGGCCTATCTCATACGCATCCTGGTAGAGCGCCAGGTTCTCATTGGTCATAAACGGGGCAGGGTAGTAAACGCGCCCGGTTTTGCCTTCCTTACGAATTTCAATTTTCGACACGATCGGGTGAATGCTCGACGTGGCGTGGTTGATGTAGGAAATCGATCCGGTCGGCGGTACGGCCTGCAGGTTCTGGTTATAAATGCCGTAGCGCATCACGTCGTCACGCAGCTGCTGCCACATCTCGCGCGTCGGCAGGGTAATCCTCGCGCGGGCAAAGAGTTCGCGCACTTTTTCGGTTTGCGGCTGCCAGTCGCCTTCCAGATACTGGCTGAAATACGCCCCGCTGGCGTAGCGGGACTGCTCAAAGCCCGCGAACCGCTGGTTGCGCTCGCGCGCCAGCATCATCGAGGTGTGCAGCGCGTGCCAGGTAATGGTGTAGAAATAGAGGTTGGTGAAATCCAGCCCTTCCGGACTGCCGTAGGCGATGCCTTCCCGCGCCAGATAGCCGTGCAGGTTCATCTGCCCCAGCCCGATGGCGTGCGACGCGGCGTTGCCCGCTTCAATAGACGGCACGCTGCGGATGTGGCTCATGTCCGACACCGCCGTCAGCCCGCGAATGGCGGTCTCCACCGTGCGGCCAAAGTCTGGGGAATCCATGGTGTGGGCAATATTCAGCGACCCGAGGTTGCAGGAGATATCCTTGCCGATGTCCGCGTAGTCCAGGTTCTCGTCGTAGGCTGACGCGCTGTTGACCTGCAAAATCTCCGAGCACAGGTTACTCATGTTGATGCGCCCGGCGATTGGGTTCGCGCGGTTCACCGTATCCTCATACATGATGTACGGATAGCCGGACTCAAACTGGATCTCCGCAAGCGTCTGGAAGAAATCGCGGGCGTTGATGGTTTTTTTGCGAATGCGATCGTCGGCCACCAGTTCGTCGTATAGCTCGCTGATGGCCACGTCGCCAAAGGCTTTGCCGTAAATTCGCTCGATGTCATACGGCGAGAAGAGCGCCATGTCGGCATTCTCTTTGGCAAGCTTAAAGGTGATATCCGGGATCACCACGCCGAGCGACAGGGTTTTGATACGTATTTTTTCATCGGCGTTTTCGCGCTTGGTATCGAGAAAACGCAGAATGTCCGGGTGGTGCGCATGCAGGTAAACCGCCCCTGCGCCCTGGCGTGCGCCAAGCTGGTTGGCATAGGAGAACGCATCTTCCAGCATCTTCATCACCGGGATCACGCCGGAGGACTGGTTTTCGATGCGCTTGATCGGCGCGCCCGCTTCACGCAGGTTAGAGAGCAGAAACGCCACGCCGCCGCCGCGTTTGGAAAGCTGCAGAGCAGAGTTCACCGCGCGGCCAATCGACTCCATATTGTCTTCAATGCGCAGCAGGAAGCAGGAGACCAGCTCGCCGCGCTGGGCTTTGCCGCAGTTGAGGAAGGTCGGCGTGGCGGGCTGAAAGCGTCCGGAGAGGATCTCGTCGGTTAGCTGCTCCGCCAGCGCTTCATCACCCTGCGCCAGCGTCAGGGCCACCATCACGGTGCGATCTTCAAAGCTCTCTAAGTAGCGCTTGCCGTCAAAGGTCTTGAGGGTGTAGCTGGTGTAGTACTTCCACGCGCCGAGAAACGTCTGAAAGCGAAAGCCGCTGGCATGAGCGCGTTCAAACAGCGTCACCACAAAGGCGCGGTCGTAGCGGGTCAGCACGCGTTCTTCGTAGTAGCCTTCTTTAACCAGATAGTCGAGACGTTCATTCTGGCTTGCAAACGTCACGCTGTTGGGCCGCACGTGGGCAGCAAAAAAGGCGTCCACCGCCTCACGGTCTTTATCAAACTGAATGCGTCCCTCGCGGTCATAGAGGTTAAGCATGGCGTTTAATGCGTGGTAATCCGGTGACGCCTGAATCACCCGTTCTGCGGTTGTCGTTGCCAAAATTCGTTCACTCCTTTACGCACGTTTTCGACGTCCTGCTGTGTCCCCATCAGCTCAAAACGATAGAGATACGGGACGCCGCATTTTTGAGAGATGACATCCCCGGCGCGGCCAAAGGCATCGCCGAAATTGCGATTTCCCGCCGCGATAACGCCGCGGATTAGCCCGCGGTTATGAGGGTCATTGAGAAAGCGGATCACCTGACGAGGCACTGCTCCCGCCGTGCCGCCGCCGCCATAGCTGGGCACCACCAGAATGTACGGTTCCTCTACCCGGATCCGCTCCCGCTCGTTGAGCGGAATGCGCACCGCAGGCAGCCCGACGCGCTCCATAAAGCGGAGCGTGTTTTCCGAGCTGCTGGAGAAGAAAACCAGCCCGCTCATGCCCGGGCGGCCTGGGCGCTCAGGCGGTTAATCATGTCCGGGCGGAAGCCGGACCAGCTTGTCTCCCCGGCGATTACCACCGGAAGCTGACGAAAACCCTGCTTGCGCAGGGTATCTGCGGCCTCGGGGACCTGGTCAATATTCACCATCTCAAACGCTACGCCACGGCTTTCCATTGCCCGTTTTGTGGCGTGGCACTGAACACAATCGTTACGAGTGTAAATGATAATGCTCATGATTCGTATTTCCATTTAAAATAAGGGTACGGCGCGGATCGTCGCGTCAGGTTGTGTGTGTCCTGCTAAAAGGAATACTAGATGTAGTTGTCTTAAGTTTCAACCATACAAGATATGGGAAATTTAGATTAATGTTGCCCCTATGATGAGCACAGCGGGGCAGGGCAGGCTATGTGGGTTTTTCAGGCGAGAAGGCAAAGAAAAGCCCCGGCAGCCATTGGCCACCGGGGCTGAGAAACGTGCGCGAGGGGGTTATTTACGCAGGCTAAGCAAGGCACCCACGAAGATCCCGACGGCCGCGACCGTGCCCAGCGTGCAGAGCGGTTTTTCGCGCACGAAGGTCGTTGCGCAGCTGACCGCATCGCAGGCAGCCTGAGTCGTTCGCGTACGCCCGTTCAAACGCGCGCGGGTTTCACGGAGCAGAGACTGAGCCTTACGTTTTGCGGCATCCGCTTCGTCCTTCGCGTCAGTTCCCCAGGACTTCAGCACCTCTTCCAGAGTATCCGCTAATTGGCTGACATCATTACGAATATCCTGAGCGTCGTCATTAATATCGTTTCGGTTCGGTCTGTTAAACATACGATCCTCCGTAATTTTGTGTTCCCGTTCAGTTTAGTTCAGAAATTTAATATCTGAAGCGCGTCACGCGTTATCTGGCAGTTTATGGATTATTCTGAAAGCCCTGCTAATGCTGAATACTGTAAGGTGGCCGGGCAGGAAAAGATAACGAGGAAGAGATATGTATTTACGACCTGATGAGGTGGCGCGCGTTCTTGAAAAAGAGGGATTCACCATGGATGAGGTGACATCAAAAGCGTATGGATATCGCCGTGGCGAGAATTATGTTTACGTTAATCGCGAAGCAAGAATGGGACGTACCGCTCTCATTATTCACCCGACGCTGAAAGACAGAAGTCTGTCATTTGCTGAGCCTGCCTCGGATATTAAAACCTGCGATCATTATCAGCAATTTCCGCTCTATTTAGGCGGCGAACGGCATGAGCATTATGGTATTCCGCATGGCTTCAGCTCACGCATGGCGCTGGAGCGGTTTTTGAAGGGACTGTTTGGCGACGTACAGTAAATTCGCGACTGGCTTTCGCCAGTCGCTTCACATCACGCTTTTGCCTGGCTGTACTGGCTGACCTTAAACAGGCGGCGGCAGTAGTCGAGGAAATAGCCGTATACCGCACCCATCAGCATTGAAATCACAATATTCGAACTGACCGCCGCTGCGATCTGGTGCCAGTCTGCACCCACTGTCAGCAGTATGGCCACGTAAACCGGCGACTGGAACGTCACATACGCCAGGACGTCCGCCAGGTTTTTCGCCCAGCCTGCGGGGCTGATACGACGCGCGAAACGCATTACCGCATCGCGGTATAACCCGTAAGGCCATGCAATAATAATATTGACCGGGATTGCCACCAGACGAGAGGAAAGTGACTGCTCGAAGGACATTCCGGAGAGGAATATTTCGATCAGCATGTTCACAACGGAACAGTAGACAACCATCGCGAAAGTATCCGCCACGGCATGGCGAAGGCGTGATTGCGGTGAGAACATGTCTGAACTCCTTGAGAAGAACACAAAAGAAACGATTTTCCTGAAGCGGTCAGTGCTTTAGGTTGGTTTGTTTGACGTGTATAGCGTATATCTCTGGGTTTGAACTAACAACTAGTGATTAATTTTTATTTAATCGCCTTTTGTCCACAAAATTCTCTAAAGTTGGTTGTTTTTTGCCCGGTTCGTTATAATCTGTCTCGTTTGGTAATTTTTGCATGAAAATCAGCAGGTTGATGTTTATGGCGTCGAGGTGGGATTTGCTGCTTTTGCGTGTAGCGTAGGATGCTGAAATTTTGATTAAGGTTGACCATTTATATTGATGTGATGATTGAATCTTTGCGTATTCCACATTCGTCATAAGTTAATATTCACGGTGGAGTTTAACTATATTTACACTACTGGCAGAACGGCCTCGCGGGTAGATATTTCTATGGAAATGAATTATTCTGTCGGCGATTTATCTATTTACCCTAAAGAGAAGGTTTGCAAATAATATGTCTTTGACGTTACAGAATCTTAATAATATCCGAACTCTGCGCGCCATGGCGCGTGAATTAACCCTGGACGTTCTTGAGGAAACGCTGGAAAAGGTCAGGGTCGTTACTGAAGAGAAACGGAGTGAACAGACGGAATTAGAGCAGCAGCGTGCTGAGCAGCAGGAAAAAATTAATGCCCTGCTGGAGCTGATGAAAGCCGATGGTATTTCACCGACTGACCTGCTGGGCTCTGAACTGGCGCAGACGGGTAAGCCCGCGAAAAAGCGCAAGCCGCGTGAAGCAAAATATCGTTTTATTGACCAGAACGGTGAAGAGAAAACGTGGACCGGCCAGGGCCGCACGCCGAAGCCTATTGCCAGCGCGCTGGCAGACGGTAAATCACTGGATGATTTTCTGATCTAACAGGTTAGCCGGGCGGAACACGCCGCCCGGCTGGCTGTTCAGCAGACGCCGAAATCGCCTTCTTCGGTATACGGCGCCAGTTCGGCAGCTTTCAGGGTATATTTCTCGCCTTGCTCATTGCTGGCCTGGACCGCCACAATGCTGTCACCGTTCACTTCGAGCACTTTCAGTTTCGGGCCGCCTTTACGCGGTTGCACATAATCACCGACAGAAAACATATTACCTCCTCATCGTTTTAGCGATCTTCACCTTAGCCCACGCGTGACGCCGGGTACAGCGTATTTCACCGATTACTGCTTATGAGGTACGCCGGTTCCAGGGCATCACCTTGAGCAGTCGCGCCATACCGCAAAAGCCCGTCACACCGGCGAACAACAGCCCGGCGCCGACAAAACCGCTGAGCAGGAAAAAGCCGCTGGAGACGCTATAGCCCAGCACTACGCCACAGAGTATCAAGAGCCCGGCGGCAATTTGCACCTGACGCATCAGCGGCAGCGGCTGGGATTTGTCTTCGACGGTCGGCAGCCCGGCCTGCTTCCAGCCCTGAATGCCCCCTTCGACCACAAAAGCCTGCGCGGGCGCGGCGGCCTGAGCAAGGCGGTCAGCATTCCCCGACGTCCGGGCGCCGGACTGGCAGTGAAAAATCACCGTATCCCCCGCCTGCGCGTTAAGTCCGCCGGGTAAGGTATCCAGCGGCACGGAGCGCGCGGCGGGAATATGCTCGCGGGCGTACTCATCGGCATCACGAATATCAATCAGTTTTGCGCCTTCAGCGACGCGGGCACTGGCCTGGCGTGGTGAAAGAAGAGGAAGAGACATGGCGGCTCCTTACGGGCAATAAAGGGTTTTCAGGGTGCTGATCAGCTGATGTACCGCATCGTTTTTGATGAAATAGAGAATGCGCTGCGCGTCGCGGGTGCTGTCGATAAGCCCTTCCTCACGCATGCGCGCCAGATGCTGCGACGTGGCGGAAGGGCTTAGCCCCGTGGCTCGCGCCAGTTCCCCCGCGCTGGTGCCGGGCGCTCCGCACAGGGTGCAGAGGATCAGCAGGCGACGCGGGTTGCTCATCGCCTTTAAGAGTGTGGCGGCCTGTTCGGCGCTGGCCTGAAGTTGTTCAAGTTCGGTCATAATAGTTTAGCATTTGCTTAATTAAGAAAATGCTAAACTAATTTGTGGCCTCGCGCCAGAGGAGATCGCTATAGATGTGGGTCAGCACCCCTGCAGGGCCAAACTGCTGTTTGATCCACCGCGTGACCTGGCCGGTTGCGGCATGCTGCGTGGCGAGCAGCATACGCGAGTCCTGACGCGGGTTATTAATACGTCGGGTAACCAGCAGCCCCGCGTCTACCGCCTCGCGGGTCATATATTCCGGTAAAAAACCTATCCCTTCGCCCAGGATCTGACACTGACATTTGGTGTTAAAGTCCGGCACCAGAATAGCCTCCTGCCCATGCAGCAGCCAGCCGACCTTTTTGTTAATGGTGTGCGCGGTATCTTCCACCATGATGTTGGGATACAGGCGCAGCTGGCTTTCCGCTATCGGCTCCGGGGCGAACGCCAGCGGGTGTTCCGGCGCGATGGCAAAGACCCAGCGGATGGCGCCGATCTCGGTGTAATCAATCCCGCCGCCGTCGAGCAGCGTGTCCGGCGCGCCAATCGCGATATTGGCCTGGTTGTTGATGATGGAGTCCCAGACGCCGTTGTACACCTCTGTGGTCACGGTGATCTGACAGGTCGGAAACTGTTTTTTCAGCACCTGCAGCAGCCTGGCGGTGTGGCGCGGCGTGTATAAAAGCTGATTAATACAGATGCGTACTCGCGCCTCGATGCCCTGCGAAATGGTATCTATCCCGCGCTTGATGGCGTGGAAGTCGTTTAGCAGGTCGGTGGCCTTACGGTAAAAGTAAAACCCGGACTCGGTCAGCTCAATGCTGCGCGTGCTGCGGACAAACAGCACCACGTCCAGCCCTGTCTCCATACGCTTAATGGTGTAACTGATGGCGGAGGTCGTCACGCCCAGCTCGGCGGCGGCTTTGCTGAAGCTGCCGAAGCGTGCGGCGGTAGTAAAGGCCAGCAGGTTCTCTTCGGTAAAGATGGAATTCATATCTCACTCCCTTCAGCCATCAGTTTTGAACATATTTTAACAGCGTTGTTACAACACATTTGAAGCCGATCACAGTTCTGACTCTTTGTCGAAAGCCGCACGCAGTAAGGCTTCGTCAGGCATAAGCATAATGCAGTCTCGAGCGCTAAAACGTGGGGAAACATAAGAAAAAGGTTGCACAGACGCACGTTTTGGCCGGTTTGTTGAATTTAACTCAACAATGAATTGACTGTCGATGAATCATTTTTAAGCGGATTCTTTTATGACCAGGCTGTTGCTATTCTCAGGTCAACAGAAATAAAAACATCGGGAGTCTGAATATGTCTGCGAACGAACTCGTTACTGAATTTCTGCTGGCGGCAGAAGAGGGCAATAGCGATGCGTTAAAAGCCTGCCTGGAAAAAGGCGTGGATATTAACGCCACCAACCGCCAGAAAAGAACCGCCGTTATTATTGCCAGCCTGAAAAAACATTATGCCTGCGTGGAGTTATTAATTGCCGCCGGAGCGGATATTGATAAACAGGATCAGACCTGCTTTAACCCTTTCCTCATCAGCTGCCTGACCAACGATATTACCCTGCTGCGCATTGTCCTTCCGGCAAATCCGGATCTCGACCGCCTGACGCGTTTTGGCGGCGTGGGCATTACGCCAGCCAGTGAAAAAGGGCACGTGGAGATCGTGCGCGAGCTGCTGGAAAAAACCGATATCAACGTCAACCACACCAACTTTGTCGGCTGGACGCCGCTACTGGAAGCGATCGTGCTCAACGACGGCGGCGCGAAGCAGCAGGAGATCGTCAAGCTGCTTCTGGATCACGGCGCAAACCCGCACATGACCGATAAATACGGCAAAACCCCGCTCGAACTGGCGCGGGAAAAAGGCTTCGATGCGATAGCTGACCTGCTGCTGGCGGCGGGCGCATAACGTATTCGGCCAGCCTTTTCCGGCTGGCCGTTAATTCAAAAATATTTTTTACCGACGTGCATTTTGCACGACGGCGGCCCCCTTTTATCCGCTTTCAGGAGAAAATAATGCCAACCAAAATCGTCATAAAAAAGAACACCTATTTTGACTCCGTCTCATTAATGTCCGTTTCCACCAAAGCCAATAAATTGCCGGGCGTCGATCAGGCGTTTGTGGCCATGGCAACGGAAATGAACAAAGGCGTGTTAAAAAACCTCGGGCTATTAACGCCGGAATTAGCCGAAGCCAAAAACGGCGACCTGATGATCGTGATTAAAGGCGACGCGGCGAATGATGAAACGCTGGCCGCTATTGAAGCGCTGTTCACCCGTAAAGAGAGCGCTGGCTCCCATGAGGCGCGCTACGCGACGATTGCCAGCGCCAAAACCCATCGCCCGGACAGCAACCTCGCGGTCATTTCCGTCAACGGTACCTTCGCCGCCCGCGAAGCGCGCCAGGCGCTTGAAAACGATCTTAACGTGATGCTCTTCTCCGATAACGTATCGCTCGACGACGAGCTGGCGCTGAAGCAGCTCGCGCACCGGAAAGGGCTGCTGATGATGGGGCCGGACTGCGGCACCGCCATCATCAACGGCGCGGGGCTGTGCTTTGCTAACGCGGTGCGCCGCGGCTCGATTGGCATCGTCGGCGCATCCGGCACCGGCAGCCAGGAGCTGAGCGTGCGCATTCACGAATTCGGCGGCGGCGTGTCGCAGCTGATTGGCACCGGCGGGCGCGATCTCAGCGAGAAAATCGGCGGCCTGATGATGCTCGACGCCATCGATATGCTCGAAGCCGACGAGGGCACCCAGGTTATCGCGCTGATCTCCAAACCAGCGGCCCCTGCCGTGGCAGAAAAGGTGCTTGCCCGCGCCCGCGCCTGCCGCAAGCCCGTGGTGGTTTGCTTCCTCGGCCGCAGCGAACCGCCCGCCGATGAAGACGGCCTGCAGTTTGCGCGCGGCACTAAAGAGGCGGCCCTGAAGGCGGTCCTGCTCACCGGCGTCAAAAAAGGGTCCCTCGATCTGCATCCGCTCAACTGGCCTTTGATTGAAGAGGTGCGCGCCCGCCTGACGCCGCAGCAGAAGTACATTCGCGGCCTGTTCTGCGGCGGCACCCTGTGCGACGAGGCGATGTTCGCGGCGCTTGCGAAATTCGACGACGTCTACAGCAACATCCAGCCGGATCCGTCTAAGCGCCTGAGCGACATCAGCGTCAGTAAAGCCCACACCTTCCTCGACTTTGGCGACGACGACTTCACCAACGGCAAGCCGCACCCGATGATCGATCCGACCAACCGCATCAGCCGCCTGCTGCAGGAGGCGCGCGATCCGGAGGTGGGCGTCATCGTGATGGACTTCGTGCTGGGCTTCGGCGCGCATGAGGATCCGGTCGGCGTGATGATCGACGCCATCAAAGAGGCACAGGCGATCGCACAGGCCGATAACCGTCCTCTGGAAATTCTCGGCTACGTGCTCGGCACCGACCAGGATCCGCAGTCGCTGGCGCAACAGTGTCAGCTGCTGACCGACGCAGGCGTCATCTGGGCCAGCAGCAGTACCAATACCGGATTACTGGCACGCGAATTTGTTTGCAAAGGGGAGAAAGCATAATGACGACCTTATTCAACCAGCCGCTGAACGTCATTAACGTCGGCATTGCGATGTTCAGCGACGACCTCAAAAAACAGCACGTTCCCGTGACCCAGCTCGACTGGACGCCGCCGGGGCAGGGCAATATGCAGGTCGTTGAGGCGCTCGACCAGCTGGCGGAAAAACCGCTGGCGGAGAAAATCGCCGCCGCTAACCAAATCGCCCTTGAGCGCATTATTCAGTCCCATCCGGTGCTGGTGGGCTATGACCAGGCCATTAACGTTGTGCCGGGGATGACCCGCACCACCATTCTGCACGCCGGTCCGCCCGTCTCATGGGAAAACATGTGCGGGGCGATGAAGGGCGCGGTCACCGGAGCGCTGGTGTTTGAAGGGCTGGCGAAAGATCTGGACGACGCGGCAAGGCTGGCGGCCTCTGGCGACATTACCTTCTCGCCGTGCCACGAGCACGACTGCGTGGGCTCGATGGCGGGCGTCACCTCCGCGTCGATGTTTATGCACATCGTGGAAAACAAAACCTACGGCAACCGCGCGTTCACCAACCTCAGCGAGCAGATGGCGAAGATCCTGCGCATGGGCGCTAACGACCAGAGCGTGGTCGACCGCCTGATCTGGATGCGCGACGTGCTCGGCCCAATGCTGCGCGATGCGATGAAGATTATCGGCGAAATCGACCTGCGCCTGATGCTGGCCCAGGCGCTGCACATGGGCGACGAGTGCCACAACCGCAACAACGCGGGCACGACGCTCCTTATTCAGGCGCTAACGCCGGGGCTGATCCAGGCGGGCTATCCGGTTGAACAGCAGCGCGAGGTGTTCGAGTTCGTCGCCAGCAGCGACTACTTCTCCGGCCCGACGTGGATGGCGATGTGTAAGGCCGCGCTGGACGCTGCTCACGGCATTGAGTACAGCACCGTCGTCACCACCATGGCGCGCAACGGCTACGAGTTTGGCCTGCGCGTTTCCGGCCTGCCGGGGCAGTGGTTCACCGGCCCGGCGCAGCAGGTGATTGGCCCGATGTTCGCAGGCTATAAGCCGGAAGACTCCGGGCTGGATATCGGCGACAGCGCCATCACCGAAACCTACGGCATCGGCGGCTTTGCGATGGCGACGGCCCCGGCGATAGTTGCGCTGGTGGGCGGGACGGTGGATGAAGCTATCGACTTTTCCCGTCAGATGCGCGAAATCACCCTCGGCGAAAACCCGAACGTCACCATTCCGCTGCTCTCGTTTATGGGCATCCCAACCGCCATCGACATCACCAAAGTCGCGGGCAGCGGCATTCTGCCGGTGATTAACACCGCCATTGCCCATAAAGACGCGGGCATCGGCATGATTGGGGCGGGCATCGTTCACCCGCCGTTTAGCTGTTTTGAAAAGGCGCTGTTGACCTTCCGCGATCGCTACTTTTTATAAGGCAAGCATCCATGAAAAACATGAAACTGGAGTGGAAAAGAGGTGACTGGGCGGCCTATTTCGGGTTGATGACCAACAACCTGACCAATTTGCTGACCATGATGGGGCTGCTCATTTTTGTCGTCGGCATCCCGAAGGAGATTGTTTATGGACGCATCGCGCCAGCCTTCGGGCTGGCGGTGCTGGTGGCGAGTATTTGCTACGCCTGGTTCGGCATGCAGATGGCGCGCGCCACCGGGCGTACGGATGTGACCGCGCTGCCGTCCGGCCCGAGCGCGCCGTCAATTTTTACCGTGACCTTCCTGGTGCTGATGCCGGTTTATCAGCAAACGGGCGATGCGGAGTTCGCGATCCAGATTGGCCTGGTGTGGTGCTTCGTGGAGGCGATGATCCTCGCGGGCGGTTCGTTTTTAGGGGAAACCATCCGCAAGATGATCCCGCGTACCGTGCTGCTGTCGTGCCTCTCCGGTTTGGGCCTGCTGCTGCTGGCGATGAACCCGATGCTGCAGGCGTTCGAAGCGCCGACCGTGTCGTTCATCGTGCTGTTGCTGATTTTCATCAACTGGTTTGGCAAAAAGCCGATTTTCGCCCGTATCCCGACCGGCCTGCTGCTGCTGATAGCCGGTACCGCACTGGCGTGGATCTCCGGCCTGCAAAGCCCGGAAGCGATTAAAGCGTCCATGTCATCCTTCGGCTTTAACCCGCCGCAGGTGCACGTAGAAGGCTTCCTGCAGGGCCTGCCGCACGCGCTACCGTATCTTGCCTCTGCCGTGCCGCTGGGGCTGGCGAACTACATCTTTGACCTGGAGAACATCGAAAGCGCCCACGCGGCGGGGGATGAATACCCGACGCGCAAGGTGATGCTGGCAAACGGTCTGGCCTCCATGCTCGGCTGCCTGATGGGCAACCCGTTCCCGGTCACGGTCTACGTCGGCCATCCCGGCTGGAAAGCGATGGGGGCGAGCATCGGCTACACGCTGGCCTCGGGCGTGACCATGTTCATCGTGCCACTGTTCGGGCTGGGGGCGTTTATGCTCGCCATCATACCGATGACCGCCATCGTGCCGATTCTGGTGTTTATCGGCGTCGTGACGGCCAACCAGGTGGTAAGGGAAACGCCCAAAGTGGAGGTGCCCGTTATCTTCATCTGCCTGTTCCCGTGGATCGCCAACTGGGCGCTGACCATGATGAACAGCGTGATGGGGGCGGCAGGCACCAGCGCGGCCAAAATCGGCACCGAGGTGCTGCACAGCAAGGGGATTTACTACGAGGGATTAGTCCATCTGGGGAACGGCGCACCGCTCGCCAGCATGTTGTGGGGCTGTATCGCCATCTTCGCCATCATCAACAAACCGCTGCGCGGGGCCGTTGCGGCTGCGGGTGGGGCGCTGCTGGCGCTGTTTGGGGTGATCCACGCCCCGGTGGTGGGATTTGCCGAAGGCAGTTCGCTGATGTTCGTCACCGCGTATCTGATGATGGGCGGCATGTTTGTGGTGAAGCATTTCCTCGATAGCCGGGAAGCTGCGAGCGCTGCGGCACCGGTTTCTGAAGCTTAAAACATTTCCCCTCACCCTAACCCTCTCCCCAAAGGGGAGAGGGGACGTTACTCCCTCGCCCCTTTGGGGAGAGGGCCGGGGTGAGGGGAAACATACCGCACCGATGTGAAGGAAAGCATATGAAAGAGCTTATGGTCGTCGCCATCGGCGGCAACAGCATTATCAAAGACAACGCCAGCCAGTCGGTTGAACATCAGGCGCAGGCGGTGAAAGCGGTGGCAGAGTCGGTGCTGGAAATGCTGGCCTCCGACTATGACATCGTGCTCACCCACGGCAACGGCCCCCAGGTGGGGCTGGATCTGCGCCGCGCTGAAATCGCCCACGAGCGGGAAGGACTGCCCCTGACCCCGCTGGCAAACTGCGTGGCGGACACCCAGGGCGGCATCGGCTACCTGATCCAGCAGGCGCTCAATAACCGGCTGGCCGCACGCGGCGAGCAAAAAGCGGTCACGGTCGTCACGCAGGTGGAGGTGGATAAAAACGATCCCGGCTTTACCCACCCGACGAAACCTATTGGTGCGTTCTTCACCGAGGCGCAGCGCGACGAGCTGCAGCGCGCGCACCCGGACTGGCGTTTTGTTGAGGACTCCGGCCGTGGCTATCGCCGCGTGGTGGCTTCACCCCAGCCGCTGCGGATTGTTGAGGCGGATGCCATTAAGACGCTGACCCAAAAAGGGTATGTCGTGATCGGCGCGGGCGGCGGCGGGATCCCGGTCGTGCGCAGCGAGCAGGGGGATTACCAGAGCGTCGACGCGGTGATTGATAAAGATCTCTCCACGGCGCTGCTGGCGCGGGAGATCGGTGCCGACGTGCTGGTGATCACCACCGGCGTGGAAAAGGTGTGCGTCAACTTCGGCAAGCCAAACCAGCAGGCGCTGGACACCGTTAACGTGGCGCAGATGACGCGTTATATGGAAGAAGGCCACTTCCCGGCGGGCAGCATGCTGCCCAAAATCGTCGCCTCGCTGGAATTCTTAAACCACGGCGGCAAGCGGGTGATCGTCACCTCGCCGGACTGCCTGCCCGCCGCGCTGCGCGGGGAAACCGGCACCCATATCGTTAATGAAGGAAGATAAGATGAGTGAAAATAAAAGCCGCCGCGAGTTTATTAGCCAGAGCGGCAAAATGGTCACCGCCTGTGCGCTGTTTGGCGCGACCGGATCCGTCGCGTATGCTGCTGACTCCGCAAAGCCAACCTGCGAGACGGGTAAACCGATGAACATCACCGCGAAACATTACTATCTCGACAACGTGCTGCTCGAAGCCGGATTTAACGTCGACGGCGGCGTGGCGACGAGCACCCGCACCGAACTGAAAACGCTGGAAATCAAGGACGGGAAGATCGTCGCCCTGCGCGACAACAAGAGCCACGCCGACGCCACGCTGCCGCACTATGACGCAGGCGGCAAGCTGATGCTTCCGGCGATGCGCGACATGCACATTCACCTGGATAAAACCTTCTACGGCGGCCCGTGGCGCTCCCTGAACCGTCCGGCGGGCACCACGATTCAGGACATGATCCGCCTTGAGCAGAAGCTGCTGCCGGAGCTGCAGCCCTACACCCAGGAACGCGCGGAAAAGCTGATCGATCTGATCCAGTCCAAAGGCTCCACCATCGCCCGCAGCCACTGCAACATTGAGCCGGTTTCTGGCCTGAAAAACCTGGAAAATTTGCAGGCGGTGCTGGCGCGCCGCAAAGCGGGTTTTGACTGCGAAATCGTCGCCTTCCCGCAGCACGGGCTGCTGCTGTCGAATTCTGAAAAGCTGATGCGCGAGGCGATGCAGGCGGGGGCGCACTACGTGGGCGGGCTGGACCCAACCAACGTTGACGGCGCGATGGAGAAATCCCTCGATATGATGTTCCAGATTGCGCTGGACTACGACAAAGGGGTGGATATTCACCTGCACGAAACCAGCCCGGCGGGCGTGGCGGCGGTGAACTATATGGTCGAAACCGTGGAGAAAACGCCGGAGCTGAAGGGCAGGTTAACCATCAGCCACGCCTTCGCGCTTGCGACGCTCAACGAGCAGCAGGTGGATGAGATCGCCATCCGCATGGCGGCGCAGCAGGTGACCATCGCCTCCACGGTGCCGATTGGCACCCTGCATATGCCGCTGAAGCAGCTGCGCGAGAAGGGCGTGTTCGTGATGACGGGGACCGACAGCGTGATCGACCACTGGTCGCCGTACGGTCTGGGGGACATGCTGGAGAAAGCGAATCTCTATGCGCAGCTCTATATTCGCCCGAACGAGCAGACGCTCTCCCGCGCGCTTGGTATCGCCACCGGCGACGTGCTGCCGCTGAACGACAAAGGCGAACGCGTGTGGCCAAAAGCGCAGGACGACGCCAGCTTTGTGCTGGTGGATGCCTCCTGCTCCGCCGAGGCTGTGGCGCGCATTTCACCGCGTACCGCGACGTTCCATAAGGGAAATCTGGTCTGGGGTACTGTGGGCTAAAAGCGAGCCGGGTGGCGGCTTCGCCTTACCCGGCCTACTGAAACCCTCAAATCGTAGGCCGGGTAAGCGCAGCGCCACCCGGCAATGTTTTATACTGGGAGTCACATTCTTAAAGAGGGATCTGCCATGGCACAAAACATCTACGACAACCCGGCGTTTTTTGAAGGCTACGCCCAGCTTCCGCGCTCGGTTCAGGGTCTGGACGGCGCGCCGGAGTGGCCCGCGCTTAAGGCCATGCTGCCGGATTTAACCGGCAAATCGGTTGTCGATCTCGGCTGCGGCTACGGCTGGTTCTGCCGCGCAGCCCGTGAGCTGGGCGCGTCTGAAGTGACCGGCGTTGATATCTCAGAAAAGATGCTCGCCCGCGCGGCGGAGCTTACCGCTGACCCACAGGTTCACTATCAGCGTAGCGATCTGGAATCTCTCAAGCTCAGCGAGAACAGCCTCGATCTGGTCTACAGCTCGCTGGCGCTGCACTACCTGCCGGAGCTGGACTCCCTGTTTGCTAAGGTTCAGCGCGCGCTCAAGCCCGGCGGCAGCCTGGTCTTTTCGATGGAGCACCCGATATACACCTGCGCCTCCCGTCAGGGCTGGCTGACCGACGATAGCGGCGCGCGGTTCTGGGGCGTGAACCATTATCAGGAAGAAGGCAAGCGCGTCAGCAACTGGCTGGCGGACGGTGTTATCAAGTATCACCGCACGCTGGGCACCACGCTTAACGCGCTGATCGGGGCCGGATTAACGATAAGCAACGTCAACGAGTGGGGGCCAACGCAGGCGCAGATTGACGCCTGGCCCGCGCTGGCCGAAGAGGCAGAGCGACCGATGCTGGTGCTGATCGCCGCCCGTAAGGCTCAGTAGCCCACCTTATACACCCGCCCGCTCTGCACGCCTTCCACGCTGCGGCGGTAGGCCTGCGCCACGGTCGCGGCGGGAACGCTTTCAAAGCCCGGGAAGAATCCGTCGTACGCTTCAGCGGATTCGGTGAGTACCGTCGGGCTAATCAGGTTGATGCGGATCCCGCGCGGCAGCTCGCAGGCGGCAGCGCGGACAAACCCTTCCAGCGCCGCATTTACCGTGGTGGCATTCACGCCCTGCGCAATCGGCTCGTGAGCCACAATCCCGCTTATCAGCGTAATCGAGCCGCCTTCGTTCAGATAGTGCTGGCCGGTCAGCGCCAGGCGCACCTGTCCGAGCAGCTTATCCTGGAGGCCCTGGTTGAAGTCGCTGTCCTTCATGGTCGCGAGCGGGCCAAAGTAAAGGCTGCCGCTGGCGGACACAATCGCATCCACCGGACCGATTTTCTCAAACAGCGCCTGGACGCTCGCCTGGGAGGTGATATCTACCTGCTCGTCGCCCTGCGTGCGGCCCACGCGGATGACTTCGTGACGACGACTCAGCTCTTCCGTTACTGCACGACCGACCGTACCGCTGGCACCAATAATGACGATTTTCATAGCCGACTCCTTATGTTGTGAGCCTTTATTCTTTAATAAATAAAAATGCAGATAAACTGGACTAAAGTTAGAAGATTGATAACCAGAGGTTCGGAATATGGATAAGCTTCGCGGTATGGAGACGTTTATTGCGGTGGTGGAAAGCGGCAGCTTTACCGGCGCGGCGTCACGTCTGGAGATGTCGGCGGTGATGGTGGGGAAGTATATTGCTCTGCTGGAGTCCCAGCTCGGCACGCGACTGCTGGAGCGCAACACGCGCCGTCAGAGCCTGACCGATGCCGGACGGGTCTATTTCGACGAGGCGAAGCGGGTGCTGGAGCAGGTCGTGATTGCTGAAAGCGCGGTGGAACGGCTGCGCGCCGCACCGTCTGGCACCCTGCGCGTCACGGCCCCCACGTCGTTTGGCGGCTGCGTGATTGCCCCGCTGACGGCAACCTTTTTACAGCGCTACCCGGAGGTACGCATCGAGCTGGATCTCACCAACCGGATGGTCGATCTGGTGGAGGAGGGGGTCGATCTGGCCATCCGCATTGGTGACGTTCGCAATGACGATCTGGTGGCGAAATACCTGTGCCCCTACAACATGGTGATCTGCGCCGCGCCGGATTATTTAGCGCGACACGGCACGCCGCAAACGCCAGACGATCTGGTGGATCATCTGTGTCTTTCGCACACCGTGTGGACCGCGCGTAACGAGTGGCGGCTGCCGGGCGTGGAAGGGGAGGTGCGCTGGAAGCGGGATGCGATCTTAAGATGTAACGACGGCTACGGCTTACGCATGGCGGCGCGAGCCGGGGCGGGGCTGTTGCTGCAACCGGAAGTGCTGGTGGCGGAAGAGCTGGCAAGCGGCAGGCTGGTGCGGGTGCTGGAGCAGTACACGCCCGCGCCGAGGCCGGTGCATTTATTGTGGCGTCAGGATTTACGTCAACTGCCTAAGCTTACGGAATTTATCGCCCATATTCTGCTAAGATTGGGCACAATATAAAAAAAGAAGGTAATCAAAGAATGTCTGCAAACAAACTCGCCAGCAGCGCGCAGGGCCTGCAATCATCTGCCATCCGTGAATTATTAAAACATAGCAAAATGGCCGGCGTCATTTCGCTGGGCGGGGGTATTCCTAATCCCGATCTGTTCGATCACGAAGGGCTTAAAATTGCCGCCGATGCCGTCTTATCACAGCATTTTGGCGAGGCGTTCCAGTACGGCCTGACGGAAGGCGTCCCGGGGCTGCGCGAAGAAATTAAACGCATCTGCGAGGGGCGCGGTATTGCATGTAAGGCCGATGATGTGGTCGTGACCTCTGGTTCACAGCAATCGCTTGACGTGCTGGCGCGTGCGTTAATCAACCCAGGTGACACCGTTGTGGTTGAGCGTCCAACCTATCTTGCCGCGCTGCAGGTCTTCGGTCTGGCGCAGGCCAACTTTGAATCCGTTGGCACCGACGGCGACGGTATGAAGGTCGACGAACTTGAGGCTCTGGTGGCAAAGAAAACCATCAAAGCGGTTTATATCGTTCCAACCTTTGGCAACCCCGGCGGCGTGACGCTGTCCGAAGCGCGCCGTAAACAGCTGGTGGAATTATCAAAGCGTTATGACTTCGTCATTATTGAAGACGACCCGTACAGCGAAATTAATTATACCGATGAAGTCTTCCGCCCGTTAATTGCCCATGCCAAAGATATCGGTAATGAAGAGAACGTGGTGTATACCTCCACCTTCTCTAAAATACTCGCGCCGGGGACTCGCGTGGGTTGGGTGCTGGTGCCGGAATGGCTGAAGCGCGCGGTAGTAAACCTTAAGCAAACCACCGATCTGCACACCAGCACGCTGTCGCAGCTGATGACGTATGAGTACCTGAAAACCGGTCGTCTGGCCGATCAGATTAAAATGATCCGCGAAGCCTATCGCCAGAAATACCAGACGTTCGCCACCGAGCTGGAGGCCGAGCTGGGCGATGTGATGTCGTTCCACAAGCCGAAGGGCGGCATGTTCCTGTGGGCGAAGATGAATAATGGGTGTAACACCACCCGCTGGCTTGAAAAAACGTTAAGCAACGGCGTAGTATTTGTGCCTGGCGAGTTTTTCTACTGCAATGAGCCAGACCCAACGACGCTGCGCATGTCATTTGTGACGCCAACGGATGAAGATCTGAAAGAGGCGGTTCAACGCCTGAAAAAATCGCTCTAAAAGAGCTGCGCATAATGGCTTTCCTGCCGTTATGCGCAATACGCGTTCAGGGCGGCACGGGCCGCGATCGTTCATGGTGAGTTCCATGTTTGAATTTCTGATCGGTGTCGTTACCCACACGCCCGTCTGGGTGTGGGTGCTGTTTATCTTCCTCATCTCTCGCGGCATTAAAGCACGCAGGCCCGCCACCGTTACGCTGGAGAGGCTTGCCATCATTCCGGCGATCTTTCTTATCTGGGATATTTACGATCTGGTGGTCTACCGCACGTTAACCCCCGGGACTGTCGCATCGTGGACGGCGGGGATCCTCGCCGGGGCCGCGCTGGGGTATTTCCTGATTAAGCAGGCGGTTATCACCCGTACAGAGGCGCCGCGCACCCTTTTCCGCCAGGCAGACTACACCGCGCTGCCGTTTATGATGCTGGCGTTCGGGGTGAAGTATGTGCTGGGCGTGATGAGCGCGGTTTCTCCCCAGACGATGCAGCAGCCCGCCATGAGCGCGCTGGCGATCGTCTCCGGCGGCGTGTTTGCCGGCGTGTTTATCGGAAAATTTGTGCGCTATATTGGCGTGTATAACAGCGCCGCACCGCGCCCGGCGGAGTGACGTTATTCTGTCGCGTGTGCCAGCGTGCGGTCTGCAGCATTGCCGCTGAGGGCTCGCGTGACTTCATGGATCCGCCAGATTTTCCCTTCACGCAGCGCGGCAAACAGGTAAACCTCGATCTCTGCCTGACGACCGTCGGGATACGTGACCGTCACGATATGCCGGTCTGCCAGAAGTTCGCTATGACAGGCTATCTCCGCCACGGTAAAGGCGATCGCGCGGATCTGTGAGCTTACGTGGCTCAGATGCTGGACAAAACCCCGGTAGTCAAGCGCGTGACCGTCCGTAAGTTGCTGGTAATCGGACGTAAATATCTCTGCCGGATCGATATCGCCGTTGAATAAGCGGGTTAACAGGCACGCCATCTTTTCGCGCTGTGCGGCGTTGTCGGTGTCGGCTATCAGGGACGTGATAATGCTCATGCGGACTCCTTATGTGGTTGAATCACCATTATCCTTGACAGCCGAAGACGTAGTTTCTGTAATGCGTCGATGAATAACGATTTTCGGTCAAAATGATATGGTCAGTGTTGAAACGCTCCTTCATCCCGGCGGGTACCGAACGCCCTGGCACAGTCATCGCACCGGCCAGCTGTGGCGTATTGCAGCGGGGTTGCTGGTCATTGAGACGCAGCAGGCGCGCTCGGTTGTACCGGCAAAACACATCGGCTGGATCCCTCCGGGTCAGCAGCACGCCGCTTTTTCTGAAAGTGCGATAGAAGGCTGCGCTATCTATCTGGACCCCGCCTGGTGTGAAATGCTTCCCGATTCGCCCGCGCTGTTCGAGCCCGACGATCTGACCCATGCACTGTTTAGCCGTTTATGTGGTGAAGAGAGTGAGTTCGATCCACGAAAGCTGACTTTGCTGCTGGATGAGCTTGCCCTCACGCCCCAGGCTCGCTTTTCTCTTCCCGTGCCGACGGATCCGCGTCTGAAGAACGTGGTCAGCCATTTGCTGCAGTTTGTCGATGATAACCAGACGGTCGAGAGCCATGCTATTCATGCCGGGATGAGCGTGCGTACGTTCAACCGTCGGTTTAGTGCCCAGACCGGAATGAACTTTGTTAACTGGCGGCAGCTGGCACGCGTCATGCGGGCAATGGAGTGGCTGGCGGCGGGGAAGCCGGTAGGGTGGATTGCACTGTCCTGCGGCTACAGCAGCGTCAGCGCATTTATTGAGGTTTTCAGAGCCTGGACCGGTAAAACGCCGGGGCAGTGGGCAATTAAAGAAGGCCCTTTTGGGCGAAGGTAATACGCGTGGCTTCGTTGAGATCCAGCTCTTTTAACGATTCCGGATTAACCCAGGCGATCTCCTGAAACTCGTCATTAAACGTGACGGCCCGGTTGGTGCTGATGCAGTCGAAGATCAGATAGATCATGTAAATCTCCTCTGTGGTGCCATCGGCGTAGGTTTTCACCCTGATGTCATCGCGAAAAGCCCATGGCGTGATCGAAGCGATCTCCAGCGCTTCGCCCAGCTCTTCGCGGATCTCACGGCGCAACGCCTGTTCCATGGTTTCGCCCGGCTCCATTCCACCACCGGAGAGAGCCCACTGGCCGGGGAACACGCCGCGATCGTCAGCCATTTTACATAGCAGGTAGGCACCGTCGTTCTGGATGATGGGGCAGACAATGGTTCGTTGGCGCATGATTTCTTCCTGAAAAATGAATTTGGGCTACTTTAGCAGAAGAAGTGGGGAGGCTATGTTAGGGGTGTTCGATTCTCATTCCTTTGTTTTCTGCGTTTTGTTGCAGATTCAGCCAGAATTCAATGCTGGTATCGAATGCGTTTGCCAGTTTTAACGCCATAACGGCGGTGAGTTTTATTTTTCATCCGCATGCAGGTGGTGTTGCGCTCTGATGCCCTCACCCCAACCCTCTCCCACAGGGCTGAGGGATCCCCAGTTATTTTTTAACCCAAAGCGATGAATGTTGCTTAAAAGAAATAAATAACTTACAGCGATGCCCTGGTCCGGCTGTAAATCGCTGAGGCGTTTCCTGCAGGCCGGGGCGAGGCGCAGGGATGCGCCGAGAGGGCGGGCTTTACAGGGATGTTACCTCCGCCCGTCCCCGATAAGCCGGAAGGAATAAGCTGAGGGTACCGCGAAGCGGCGGTTTACCGCCGGAAGCCCGGGTCGCCAGGGTGGTGGCGATTGAGCCACCCTGGCACGTTCACCGGTCATGTCGTTACAGAGTAGCAAGGAACATGAAGTGAACGGAATGACCACCAGAGCCGTATGTTCCCCCTCACCCCAGCCCTCTCCCTCAAGGGAGAGGGGGTCGTCCGTGCAGGCATTATTTTGTGGAGATACCTCGACCCATAGGGAGAGGGAGATTAGAATGTAGGTCGGGTAAGGCGAAGCCGCCACCCGGCGATTGACTACCGCTCCCTCAGCGCCTCTTTCGCCCGGTTAAACGGCTTAATCAGATAATCCAGCACCGTTTTCTCGCCGGTCTTAATGTCCACCGTGGCAATCATCCCCGGCACAATCGAGAAATGTCTGCCCGCCTTATTCACCAGGTAGTCCTGGCTGGTGCGAATGAACACCCGGTAATAGAACACCTCCGGCTTGGCCTCATCCTGAATGGTATCCGGGGAAATCGTCTCCACCACCCCGTGCAGCCCGCCGTAAATGGCGTAATCGTAGGCGGTGATCTTCACCAGCGCCTCCTGGTTCGGGTGGATAAAGGCGATGTCGCGCGGCGACAGGCGGGTTTCAATCAGCAGGTGATCGTCCACCGGCACAATCTCCATCAGCTCGCCGTTGGGTGGGATCACGCCGCCGATGGTAGTGACCTTGATGTTTTTCACGATCCCGCGCACCGGGGATTTTACCGTCAGACGGGTGACGGAATCCTGGCGGCCCTTGAGGATCGCCGAAACCATATCCACCTCCGCGTTGGCTTTGGAGAGTGCCTCGCGCGCCTGAACGTAATATTGCGAGCGCACGTCGGTGAGCTTCAGCTCCAGGTCGCTTTTCTGCCGCTGCAGGCGCAGCACCTCCACGTGGCTGGCGGCGCCGGTTTTGACCAGCCGCTGGGTGATGGCCAGCTCCTTGTTGGCGAGATCTAACGCGGCGCGCAGCTCCCGCTGGGTATCCTCCAGCTGCGCGCGGCGGGAGTTGTAGAGCCGCGTTTCGTCAGCCATCAGATCCGGCCATTGTGCCAGCGAGGGGGGGAACTTCAGCGGGAGATCGTTCACCTCGGCGTACAGGCGGGCGCTGGAGGCCAGTGAGGCCCGGTAGCGCGCCGCGCTTTCGCCGACGTTCGATTCGGAACGCGTCGGATCGAGCCGCGCCAGCACCTGTCCGGCCTGCACCTGATCGCCCTCGTGGACGTTCAGCTCGGTGAGGATCCCGCCGTCGAGAGACTGTAAGACCTGCTCGCGGGAGCTGGGGATCACTTTACCCGAGCCGGTTGACACCTCATCCAGCATGCCAAACCACGCCCAGATGCCCAGCGCCACGAACATCAGCAGCGAGAAGATCACGATCCGACGCGCGCCGGTGTAGCCGCTTTCGGAGTCGAGGGCGTTATCCAGATCGTCCATTGCCGCCACGTCACGCTGACTGATTTTCATTTTTCCACTCCCGTCCGGTTGCTGCCTGCTGCTGCTGTTGCTGCATACGGCTGTTGTTCAGCGCCTGGGCTTTTGGCGCGTCCATTACCAGCATCCCCTCTTTCAACACCACGACGCGTTCCACCAGTTCCAGCACCGGCACGCGATGCGTGGCGACAATTAGGGTGCGATGCCCGAGCCAGTCGCCCAGACGCTGGATGAATTCCCGCTCGGTGTGCTCGTCCAGCGACGCGGTGGGTTCATCCATCAGCACAATATTCGGATCGCGCAGGAGCATTCGCGCCAGCAGAATCGACTGGCGCTGCCCGCCGGATAACCCCACGCCGTTTTCCATGATCGGGTAGTCCAGCCCTTTGGGGAGTTTCTGCACAAAGCCTGCCGCGCCGGTCAGCTCCAGCGCCTCGAAAATTTCTTCGTCGGTGGCGCGCGGCATGCCGAGGGTGATATTTTCGCGCAGGGTGCCGTAAAACAGCCGGGCGTTCTGGGTCATAAAGCCGACGTTGCGCCGGACGTCGGCGACGTCGAGATGCGGCAGGCTGAAGTTATCAAGCCGCAGCTCGCCGGCCGCCAGATCCATCCCACCCGCCATGGCCTGCAGCAGGGTCGATTTGCCCGCGCCGTTGCGCCCCAGAATCGCCACTTTTTCACCCGGACGGATCTCCAGCCGGTTAATGCGCAGCGCCATGCGCGGATCGTCCGGCTGATAGCGGAACTGCGCCTGCTCGAAGAGGTAGTGTCCGCGCAGCACGTCCTGGCGGATCGGCGTCTCCTCGCGCTGGTTTTCGGTGGGAAGCTGCATGATGCTGTCCAGCCCCTCTTTTGCCGCTTTGACCTGCTGCCAGCGCGCCAGCACACCGCACAGCGTCGCCATCGGGGCGATCATGCGGGAGGCCAGCATCGACGCGGCGACCACCGAGCCGGTGGTCAGGGTGCCGTCGATCACCATCGGGGCGCCGACCACAATCACTCCGGCGTAGACCAGGCTCTGAATGGTCATCCCCCAGCTGATCAGGTTCTGCGTCAGCTCGCGGGTGCGCAGGCCGGATTCCGCAGTGATCTGGATATAGCTGTTCCACTGCTGCAAAAAGCGGTTTTCCGCCTGCATCAGCTTGATGTCCTCCAGCCCCTGCACGCTCTCCACCAGCACCGCGTTGCGCAGGGTCGATTCATGGGCCGACTGTTTCGCCAGCTCCGCCAGCTTCTTCTGCAGCAGCAGGCCGGGCAGGACCATGATCACCGCCGCGACCGGGGCGATCCACGCCAGCTGCGGGGCGATGATCGCCAGCACTACCACAAACAGTAAAAAGAAGGGCAGGTCGACAATCGTCGAGATGGTGGACGAGGTGACCATCTCGCGGATCTGCTCCAGCTCGCGCAGCTGAGAGATAAAGCTGCCGGTGGAGCGGGGGATCGCGCTGTTGCGCAGCCGCAGCGCGTGGCCGAAGACGCGATCCGAAACGCGCATATCCGAGCGCTTGCCCAGCAGGTCCATAATGTGCCCGCGCGCCACGCGCAGCACGAAGCCAAACAGGGTGGCGATCAGCACCCCGATGGTCAGGACGTAAAGCGTCGGATAGGACTGGGCGGGGATCACCCGGTCATAGACCTGCATGGAAAAGACGATCCCGGAGAGCGACAGCACGTTGATAAAGAGGGCGGCCAGCATGACCCAGCTGTAGGGGCGCAGGTCGCGCATGACCAGCCGGTAGAGCCAGTCAGGGCGGTATTTTGAGATATAGGCATCCACGCGGCTGTCCTTCAGCGCGGCGAGAGGACGCAGGGCAATAACGTGGCGGATAGCGGGCAGCATCGCCGTCATCGACAGCCGGTTGGTGTAGGTCTCATCGCCGAAAAAGCTGACCTCCAGCGTATCGTCTCCGTCGAAATGCTCGATCACGCCGATCCTGCCGTCATGCATCGCCACCACCACCGGCAGACGCCAGCTGTTGATCGCCTGCCGATCGTCGGTAAGGAGCTGAAACGACAGACCCGCCTCGCGGGCCAGCTGGGTGAGGGCGGGTACCATCGGTTTGCCTTTCAGCCACGGCGCACCCGCCAGCAGCGCGCCGGGAGAGCAGGCGACGCGGTAGCGCGTGGCGACAAAACCAAAGGCCTGCGCCCACTGCGCCAGCGCCTCATCCGTCATGTTTTCACCTTGCGGGATATCACGCTGCTTCATGGCTGGATCTCCACGGTCTGGATGGTGCGGTTATCAAGATCGAACGCATGACGCAACTGCCCGGTGTTATACAGGCAGTTGAGCTGCAGCTGGTGCAGCTGACCGAGGGTCTGCTGCTGGGTGAAACGCGCCTGATAGACCTCCTGCTCGGCGTTGAGCACGTCGAGCAGCGGGCGCGAGCCGAGATCGAGATACTGCTGCTGGTACAGCTCGCGGGTGCGGGCGCTGAGGGCTTCCTGGCGGCCCTGGATTTGCAGCGTGCTTTGCAGGCTCATCACCTGGCTGCGGGCTTCCAGCAGCTTCTGGCGGACGTCAAGACGCGTACGCTGAATGGTGGACTGCGCTGCCTCCACCGCATGTCCGGCAGCGTTACGCCGGGCGGTGAGGCCGCCGCCCTGGTAGAGCGGCATCTGCACTTTCACCCAGGCGGAATACTGGGTGCGATCCCGCGTTTCACTCCCCGCGTAGCGATCGTTCATGTAGTGACGCACCTCCGGCTCAAGCGAGACGGTTGGCGTCATCTGCGCGTCGGCGTAGTCGAGGTTTGCCTGGGCGACGTTAGCCTGCGCCCAGGCGGCAAGCACCGCGGGAACCAGACGGTCATCCGGTTCGGCTATGTCGCAGCTCCGGCCCAGCTTTTGCGGAAAGTCATTGCTGATGGCGTTCAGGCTGTTCCAGCCGAGAAAGCTCATCAGCGTGGCGCGGGCGCTGTCCAGGCTGGCCTGGTACTGCATCAGCTGGGCGCGCGCGCCTTCAATGCGCGCATCGGTCTGCACCACGTCAGAGAGCGATGTGGCCCCTTCGTCGTTACGCTGGCGGGTCAGCGTGCCAATAGAGGAGAGGGCGTCGAGCTGCTCTTTAGCGGTGTCGACCATCTGCTGCAAGGTTTGCACCTGCACCATGGCGATGGCGGTATCGTGGGCGATAGTGTCGATACTCACCAGCACGTTGGCCTGCTGCTGGGCAACGCCTGCGCTTTCGGCGCGCACCTGGCTCGCCACTTTGCCAAAGTCGTAGAGCATCTGTGAGAGAGAGAGCACCAGCGACGGCGTAAAGCCGTTCTGGTCGCCGTCATGGGAATAACCGCTGTCCACGCCGGCATTAATCTGCGGATAGTATTTTGATTTAGCGACGTCCACCTCTTCGCTCTGTTCATAGAGTTTCCCCACGGCTTCGCTGATGGCCGGGTGCCAGGTGACGGCGCGGTTGACGGCCTCGCCAAGCTGCAATGAACCGGGTGCGGCTTTGCCAGCCGCAGGGGCGACGCGGCCATTGAGTGAGGGGAGTTCCTGCGTTTCACGAAGCTGGCCGGTATTGATGGTTGCCGCCGGGTTCGCGCAGAGAGCGGGCACAGATATCAGGCAGCACGAGAGCCACCAGTAAGGCATCTTCATTCCCATGTCATGTCCCTATTAAAAAAATATAGCTTTATTATTTATGCCCGGGCGCTGTGCGCCCGGGTCATCTCTTGCAGGTGCTATCAGGTAATGATGTGTTGCTGGTTAACAAGCTCGTCGTAGGTGGTCTGAACGCCATCAAGCGTAACGAGAGTAGTATTAGTGTAGGTGGCTCCTGCGCCGTCACGGTCGATGGAGATCACGGTATTGCCATTACTATTAGTGACATGGATATAATTCCCCAACGAGGCGGTATTGCCGTCCCAGCCCACCAGCAGATCGCCGATGTCGATCTTGTCTCCCTGCGCCAGCGAGAAGCCGGTCCAGTGATCGCCCGCGGTGCTGCTGACGTTACCCGCCGTGGCATTCCCCACCGTACTGTTCAGCACCTGGTAAATCAGCGTATCGCCGTAGGCCGTACCGGTGATGGCGTCGTTATGCTCCGAGCTGATGAATTGCGGCGCCATATTGATGGTCAGCGTGGCGGTATCCGTGTTGCCGTTGGCATCGGTCAGGGTGTAGTTGAAGGTCTCCTTCGAGGTCATGGATGAGAGCGATACCCCGCTGTTGAGGGTATAGGTGTAATGACCGTCAGCGCCGATCGCCAGGATGCCGTAATGGCCGGTGATGTTCACCGTTGCGCTACCGGTATACGGATCCAGCGTGGTGGCCACGCCGTTGTAACCGGTCACGCTCAGACGGGTATCCACCGAGTGGAGCTGATCCAGCACGCCGCCAGAGTCGGTGCCGTCAAAGATATTGCCGTTGACGGTGTGGCTGCCGGTGACGTCGAAATCACTCAGCGAGTAGGTGGTGCCGTTCACGCTTGGCGTGATGGTGATGGTCCCCACGCTCAGCCCCGGGACGCTACCGGTAAAGTTCAGCGTATAGGTCCCGGCGTTGAGATCCAGCCCGGTCAGCGGGACGTCGATACTGCCGCCCAGCAGCGAGCCGCCGCTGAAGGAGCCGCTGCGGATCACGCCCGAGCCGTCGCTGATGGACCAGTTTACCGTCAGCCCGCCCAGCGACAGCAGCGAGGCCACGTTAAAGTGCAGCGACGCGTTGTGCAGCGCGGTGTTCGGGTCGACCACGAAGGTTCCGCTGCCGGAGCCCTGGGTTGATGAAAACAGCGCCGTCGTCCAGTTGGCGACACCCACGGTAGTATCCGAGTAGACCGACGTGTGGTGCACCGAGGTGAGGTCCATCGTGGTGCTGACATCGTTAACCGCATTCATCGCCTGCGCGGTTGGGGTGATGTTAAGCGATGCCGTATCCTTTGAGCCGTCAGGCGCGGTAACGGTGTAGACGAAGGTGTCAGGCGTGCTGATATGGTCCGCCCCCACGCCGCTTCTCAGGGTATAGGTGTACTGGCCCAACGAATTGATGGTCAGCGTGCCGTATTCCCCCTGAATGTCGGTTGTGCCGCTGCTGTTGACCGTCACGCCGTTCACTTCCGTGACCACCGTGCCCGTCGGAACAGGGTCATTCGCCAGCACGTCGCCCGTAGTGGTTTCGCTGATGCTCGCCACGCTGTAGACATGATCCTGCAGGACGCTCAGCGTATACCCCGTCAGGACGGCGATCCCTGAGGCGGTATTGAGTAAGAACAGGTACTCCCCGGCAGGCAGATTCAGCGTCAGCTGGGATGACGTTCCTCCCAGCAGCGGAGCGCGCAGCCAGCCCGACTCGACGCGAACCTGCTCGAAGGTCTGGGTGGCGTTGTTGAACTTATAGACGTACAGATCGAATACCGACGCCAGCGCCACGCCGCCCACGGAGGCCTGGATGGTCATGGTGCGGGTCGTGCCTTCCTCCACGTTGTAGATAATCGGGTTGGTCATGTCGTCCAGCAGGTTAAGCCCCAGCGTGCTGCCGAGATTAATGCCCACCAGGGTAAAACCGTTCTGAGACGAGGCGCCGTTATTAATCTCACTCACTGTGGTGTCAAAGGTCAGCGAGGCCGTGTCGTCCACCGCCACAATGCCGTTGATTACCGTACCGGCCCCCAGAGACAGCACCAGGTTTGCTGACGCGCTGACGCCGTTATGGGTGATGGTGTAGGTGAAGCTCTCCGTCCGGCCAATGACTGCGGCGCTGGTGTCGGTCAGGTTGTAGGTGTAGCTGCCGTCGCGGTTAATGGTCAGCGTACCGTACTGCCCCTGGATCACCGTGCCGTCGGCGTTCACGCTGGTGGTGACGCCCTGGGCGTTAGTGACCGCGGAGATAGTGGTTCCGGCCGGCGCGTTGTCGCTGCCGGCGGTCGGGTCCGTATCGAGGATCACGTTGCCGTTGAGGCTGGTATCGCCTGTGACCGTACCCGGACCGGTCTCTTTTACCGCCACGTCGAGGCTGGTGTAGGAGCCAGTCGCCAGCAGGTTGGTGTTGTAGCTGAGCACGCGATAGTCGCCGTCAGCCAGCCCGGACAGGTTCAGCGATACGCCGGTTGCGCCGAGGGTCAGCAGATCGGCAAACTGTGGCTGGCCGGTATCCACCACGGTGGTCCAGGCGCCGTTGACGTAATGCTGAACCACCAGCTCCAGGGTATTGAGCAGAGAAAGCACCGCCCCCGTAGCGTTGGCGTTCACCACGATATCCGCGCTGCCGCCGCTGCCCACCGTGAAGTTCACCTGGGCGGTATCATTGCCCAGCAGCGTCAGAACGTTGCCTACGGCGCCGACCAGCAGGAAGCCGTAATCGCTGTACTGGCTGTTGGTCACGGTCGCCGTGGTGCTGAGGTTCAGCTCTTCGACGTTATTGCTGGCGGAGAGCGGCACCACCGGCGCAAGGGCGGAGCCAGGCAGCGAGGTGTTACCTGCGACGTCGGTGGCGGTGATTTGCAGCGTCTGGCCTTCAGTTTGTTTGTTAATGAAGGTGTAGCTGTAGGTGCCGTTGCTGCCCGCAATGGCGGTCACCGTCGAGCCGTCCGCAAGGCGGATAGAGACGGTGCTGCCTGCCTCCGCGGTCCCGGTCAGAACGCTACCGTCGGCGTTGAAGGTCCCGGTCGGCGCCGTTGGGGCGGTTGTATCGACGATAATCGTCGTCACGGCTGACGCCACGCTGGTGTTGCCCGCCGCATCGGTGGCCGTAGCGGTGAAGTTATGGGTGCCTTGCGTCAGCGTGGTGGTGGTTTGCGGCAGGGTCCAGTTGCCGCTGCCGTCGGCGGTCACCGTGCCCACCAGCGTGATGCCATCGTAGATCCGCACCGTGGCATTCGCTTCGGCTGTGCCGCTCAGCGTTGGGCGCGTGTCGTTGGTCGGGTTCGTACCGGTCACCGGCCCGGTGACGCTGCCGACATCATCAATGACCGAGCTGATGACCGGTGCGCCCGGCGCGAGGGTATCGACGTTAATCACATACCCGGCGGTAGGCGCGCTGGTGTTGCCCACCGCATCGGTGGCGGTAAAGGTTAAATTGTGCGGACCGTTGCTGAGCGCCGGAGAAGGCGTATAGCTCCACGCTCCGCCGGTGGCCGTCACGCTGCCAATCTGCACGCCATTATCAAAGATTTTCACCGTAGAACCCGCTTCCGCCGTGCCGCTGAGGGTTGGCTGCGCGTCGTTGGTGAACCCGCCGTTCGCAACCGGCGTCGCCGCATTGCCCACGTCATCCAGAATGCTGGTCAGCACCGGCAGCGCAGGCGGCGTGGTGTCGACGGTGAGGCTGAAGCTGGTGGACGACACGCTGGTGTTGCCTGCCGCATCCGTCGCCTGCGCGGTGAAGCTGTGCGCGCCCGCCGTCAGCGTGGTGGTGAGCAAGATACTCCAGCTTCCGCTGCCGTCCGCGGTGCCCGTTCCGACAAGCGTAGTTCCCTCATAGATCTTCACGGTGGCAAACGGTTCGCTGGTCCCGACAAGGCGCGGTACCGTATCGTCGGTTGTTTGCCCGGACGTGAGCGGACCGGTAATGCTGCCGACGTCGTCAATCGCCTGGCTGATAACCGGCGCGTTCGGTGCCGCGGTATCAACAATCAGGGTAAAGTCCGGCGAGGTCGGGCTGACGTTGCCCGCTGCATCGGTAACCGTGGCGGTCCAGGTGTGGCTGCCGCTGGCCAGCGGCGTTGACGGCGTAAAGCTCCATGCGCCGGTAGCGTCCGCCTGCACGGTGCCGACCGGCTGCCCGTTCTCATACACGGTGACCGTGGCATTGGCGGTCGCGGTACCGTTCAGCGTCGGCGTGGTGTCGTCGGTGCTCTGCCCGGAAGTGAGCGGGGTTTGAATGCTGCCCGCGTTGTCACCCGCGGTCGAAATGATCGGCGCCGACGGCACGCCCGTATCCACCGTCAGGTTAAACGGCGTCGTCGTGCTGCCGGTATTGCCAGCCACGTCGGTGGCGTTGAAGGTGATGGCGTGTGGTCCGTCGGGCAGATCGGTACCCGGCGTGAAGGTCCAGATGCCCTGGGCATTGACCACGGCAGTGCCAATTTCGTTGCCATCAACGATCACGTGCACGGTAGAACCCACGTCGCCCGTGCCGTTGAAGGTTGGACGCGCGTCGTTGGTGCTGTTGCCTGTCGTGAGCGTCCCGGTGACCGGACCGACATCGTCAATCACGCTGGTCACCACCGGTACGCCAGGGGCCGCGGTATCAATGGTGAAGGCGAAGACCGACGAGTTCGCCGAGGCGTTGCCTGCCGCATCCGTTGCATACGCGCGCAGGGAGTAGCTGCCATCGCCCAGCGGTGTGGTCGGCGTAAAGGTCCAGTTGCCGCTTCCGTCAACAACCGCAGTACCAATCTGCGTGCCGTTGTTCATGACGTGAATGGTGCTGCCCGCAAGCCCGGTGCCGCTGATGGTTGGGGTGCTGTCGTTGGTCACCTGGCCGCTGGTGAGGTTGCCCGTGACGCCGCCAGGGACGTTGTCGTTCACCGTGTCAAGCGTCGGAACCGTCGGTGCCGTCAGGTCAACCACCACGCTCCATGGGGCTGACACCGCGCTGACGTTGCCCTGCGGATCGGTCGCCCGAACGGTGAAGCTGTGCGAGCCTTCGCCGAGCGCGGTGTCAGGGGTAAACGTCCATGCGCCGTTGCTGTCAGCCGTCACCACAGCAATCTGCGTGCCGCCGTCGAAAATGGTCACCACGCTGTTTGCGTCCGCAGTCCCCGAAAGGGTTGGCGTGGCGTCGTTCGTTTCGCTGCCGCTAACCACCGTAGTGGCGGCGTTACCGACGTTATCCGTGACGTTGGTGATAACCGGCGTGGCGGAAACGGAGTCCACCACGACGGTGAAGCCCGCCGAAGGACCGCTCTGGTTCCCCGCCGGGTCTGTCTCGCGGATGGTCAGGACGTTATTACCCTCTGCCAGGGGCGACGTGGTGTAGCTCCAGGTGCCGGTATTGCCGATTACCACGCTGTCCAGCAGCACGCCGTTGTTGTAGATGGAGATGGTATCGCCCACCGCGCCGGTGCCGGTGAGGGTCGGCTGATTGTCGTTGGTGGTCTGGCCGCTGGTCAGCGGGCCGGTGCCCGGACCGACGTCGTCAATCACCGCACCGATAGTTGGTGTGCCCGGCGCGGTAAGGTCGACGGTGACGCTGGCCGCCGGAGAGCGGCCGCTGGTGGCACCGTTGAGGGTCGCGGTCACCTCAAAGGTGTGCAGCCCCTCGCCAAGCGCGGCTGGCGTATAGCTCCAGTTGCCGCTGCCGTCGGCGGTCACCGTCGTCAATGGGGTCGCGCTACCGTCCTGATAAATGGTGATCAGGCTGCCCGCTTCGGCCGTACCGGTAAGCGTTGGCGTGGTGTCGTTGGTGGTTTTGCCTTTCACATCGCCGGTGACCGGGTCCACGTCATCGACGATCGCCGTGATGACAGGCACCTGCGGCAGCTCAAGCGACGAGTCGGTGACGACAAAAGGCACGCCCGCGCTGGCATTCCCTGCGGCGTCCGTAGCGTTCACGGTCAGCGTGGTCGGATCCAGCTGAGCCGGACTCAGCGCAATGGAGAAGCTGCCGTCGCTGCCGACAACGCCGGTACCAATGACGGTACCACCGCTGTCTTTCACGGTAATGGTACTTCCTGCCTCGGCGTTACCGGTCAGCGGTGTTCCTTCCTGAGCCAGGGCCATGTTGATCGGGTCGGCAGGCGCGGCGGTATCCACCGTCACGCTCAACGGTGCTGAATTTCCTGACGTGTTACCGGCAGGATCGACAGACGAGACGGTGAACGTATGCGGACCATCCGGCAATGTTGTACCGGCAGTCCAGCTCCAGCTGCCGTCCGGCTGTATCGTCACCGGCACGCCAGACGGGTTACCGTCGACGGAGACGATAACGGTAGTGCCGGGTTCGCTGGTTCCGGTGAGCGTCGGCGTGCCGTCTTTCGTGTAGAGCACGTTATTGGACAGCTGGCTGTCAGCTACGGCGCTAATGACCGGGATCTCTGGCGCTACGGTATCGAGCGTGACGGAAACGACCGGGCTCAGCGCGCTGACGTTACCTGCGGCATCCACTGCTGCAACGGTGATGTTCAGCAGGCCGTCCGTTTGTTGTGGCAGGACAAGGCTCCATTCTCCGTTAACGACATCGACACGTCCTACCTCGACGCCGTTGTTGTAAACGATGACCGTCTCACCGTTAACGCCGGTTCCTCCGACGGTTGGCGTCGCGTCGGTGATAAAGCCACCATTCGGCTGCCCCCCGACGGCGTCAAATACCGGCGTATCCGGTGCTACGGTATCTACGGTAATCGTAATCGCTGGAGATGGGTCAGAGACGTTGCCCGCCTCATCGGTGGCGGTGGCGGTATAAACGTGGCTGCCCTCGCTAATATTACTGTCAGGACGCCAGCTCCAGTTGCCGTTACTGTCTACCGTGACGGTGCCCACGACGGTCGGTGTGCCGTTAACGGTATCAGTGATGTTGATAACGTCATTCGCCGTGCCGGTGCCGCTCAGGACCGGACGCGGATCGTTGGTGGTTCCGCCATCGGGAACGGGGCCGGTGATCTGACTAACGCTGTCGGTGATCACCGGTGCCGCAGGCGTAGCCGGTGCATCGGTGTCAATGGTGATGGTGACCGGCTGCGACGGGGCGCTTTCGTTGCCCGTGCCGTCCATGTTGGTCACGGTCAGGGTAATGTCATAGGTGCCGTTAGGCAGCGGGGTAGCGGGTGTCCAGGTCCAGTTGCCGGTACCGTCCACGAGCACATCATCAAGTTTGACGCCGCCGTTGTAGATCGTCACGGTATCGCCCGGATTGCCGGTACCGCTAAGGGTCGGCGTGGTGTCGCGGGTGGTCTCGCCCGGGTTCAGCGGTATTTCTGTGCCGCCAGGATTGACGGTAATTGTCGGGATATCCGGTGTGGCAGGCGCGACGGTATCTACCGTCAATACAAACGGGCTGGAGATGGTGGTATTGCCAGCGGCATCCGTGGCGTGAACCGTCAGGGAATGCGGGCCGTCGGTGAGCGGGGTAACGGGTGTAAAGCTCCAGCCGCCGCTACCGTCGAGCGTAGCGGTGCCGAGCAGGGTGGCACCGTCATAAATGGTGATCACCGCATCCGCCGGGGCGGAGCCCTGCAGCAGCGGCTGGGTGTCATCCGTGGTATCGCCGCTGCTGAGCGTGCCCTGAACGCCGCCGACGTCATCCGTCACGGTGGCGATGGTGGCTGCTGCTGGCGGTGTGGTATCGACGGTCAGAGTGAAGCCGCTTGACGGCTGGCTGGTATTACCCGCCCCATCGGTGGTAACGGCGGTAAAGGTATAGGTGCCGTTAACAAGCGGCGTGGTCGGGGTATAGCTCCACGTGCCGCTGCTGTCGATCACAATCGTTGTGACATCGACGCCGTCCTGGCGGATGGTGACGGTTGAGCCCGGCTCCGCGGTGCCGTTGAGCGTTGGCGTGGTGTCGTTGGTACTGTCACCAGAATTGAGCGCGCCGAGGCGTTCTGGCACGTCATCCACAACCTGGGTAATGACCGGCGCTCCCGGGGCCACGCTGTCAATAGTGATGCCCCAGCTGTTGGAGACGTTGCTGGTGTTGCCCGCCGCGTCAGTTGCGACGGCGGTCAGGGTATGTGGACCTTCAGCGATCGGGGTGTCTGGGGTAAAGATCCACACGCCAAGACCATTGGCGACGGTGGTACCAATAGCAACACCGTCCACGCGGAGGGTAACCGTTGCGTTTGGTTCGGCGGTACCGCTGAGGGTCGGGGTGGCGTCGTTGGTGGTCTCATTAATATCGAGCGAGCCGGTACGCCCGGGGACATCGTCCACGACTTGTGAAATCACCGGGGCGCCAGGTGCCGTGCCGTCGACGTTAATTGTCCACGCGGTTGATATTCCGCTCGGGTTACCGGCGGGATCCGTCGCCGTTGCCGTCAGCACGTACGTGCCATCGGTCAGCGGTGTGGACGGCGTAAAGCTCCACAGGCCGGAGGAGGGAACAACCGTCGTACCGAGGACATCGCTGCCGTTATAAATCGTGATGGTCGAGCCCGCCTCGCCCGTTCCGTTCACGGTCGGCGCCCGGTCGTTGGTGATCCCGTTCGGGCCCACAGGCCCGGTGGTGGCCTGCACATCATCAATCACAGATACGATAATTGGCGTCTGCGGTGGGGTAATATCCGGTGACGCTGCGGCGGTTGCAGGCCCGGTGTTGCCCGCAGCGTCAGTGGCGTCAGCGGTCAGGATTTCGCCGTTGATCTTCGGCGGGCTCAGCGTCAGGCTGAAGTTCCCCTGGCTATCGGCAACAACAGTGCCAAGGGGGACGTCGCCTTCACGGATGGTTACCGTGCTGCCTGGCTCAGCGGTGCCGGTGATGGTGCCGCCATCATTCGAAACGACGAGGTCGCCGGGGGCCAGCGGCGGTGTGGTATCCACGGTGAAGACGATAGGTTCTGATGCCGTACTCTGGTTTCCGGCGGCATCGGTTTCAACGACGGTTATCGTGTGCGTCCCGTCCGGGAGCGGGCCGTCTGGCGTGACGCTCCAGGTGCCGTTCGGCAGCACCGTTGTGGTTCCAACCGCGACGCCGTTATCGTAGATAGTGATTGTTCCACCGGGTTCGCCCGTTCCCGCCAGGATCGGCTGTGAAGCATCGGTAGGGGTGTCTGAGGTAATGGTCCCTCTGATAACGCCCGTATCGTCGGTCAGCACAATCGCGGTCGGTGCGTCTGGCGGGGTAAGATCCACCGTCAGGGTAAACACCGGTGAGGCTGGCCCGGTGTTGCCTGCGGCGTCGGTTGCCCGGACGGTAATCTGGTGAGTGCTTTCACTCAGGTCAACCGACGGGGTAAAGGTCCAGGTGCCGTTGCTGGCGACCACCGCCGTACCAATAGCGACGCCGCCGTCATAAATCGTCACGGTCGAGCCCGCTTCGCCGGTGCCGCTAAGCTGCGGACGCTGATCGTTGGTGCTGCCGCCGTTGCTGACTGCCCCCGTCTGCGGGGCAATATCGTCCGTTACGCTGGTGATTGCTGGCGCATCGGGCGCGGTGATGTCCGGCGCGTTGAGCGTTGTGCCCGGGCTGGTATTCCCGGCGTTATCCGTCGCGGTGGCGGTCACCTGCTCGCCGTTGGTCAACGGTGTGCCGAGGGAGACGGTAAAGTTGCCGTCGCTGCCCGTTTTTCCTGTACCAATAACATTACCGTTCGCGTCTTTCAGCGTAACGGTACTGCCGGGTTCGGCGGTACCGGTGAGGGTTTTGCCATCTGAAGAGAACTTAAGACCGGAAGGCGCATTCGGCGGTGTTGTATCCGGATCGACAGGTGTGTTGGGGTTGGTGCTATTGTTATTGCCGTCATCGCCACCCCCGCCGCCGCCACCGGTGCTTGCCGCCGCCGCGATGCCGCCCGCTGCGACAATGCCGCCCAGTGCCCACGGCCAGATGGCGGCGCCGCCGGCGTCACTCCCGGAGGCTGCAAGCAGCACGTCCGTAGAGGCGATAGATTCGTACGTCGCGGCTCCGGTTGGATCTTCAATCCACCATAATGCGCCGTTGCTGTCCTGCAGTACCAGCTGGCTTACGCCCTGCGCGTCCGTGACGTAGAAATTTTTAAGGGTGATCACCTCGCCGGAGTGCAGCGTAACCAGCAGATCGTTACCACTTCGCGCGAAGTGCGAGACGCTCGCTCGCTCGACGTGAAGCTCAACGATAGAGGAATGGCTCAGCGTAACCTGTGTGCCTTCCGTGGTCGTTTCCACGCCAGTAAGTTTCGATATAACAGAGATTTGGCTCATTTAGGTATTACTCCAGCAGATGTGTCATGAACGGCGAGCAAGACGAGCCATCTCTGCAGAAGGTAAAGGGCGCCCCCGGCGCAGTCGCTGCTATCACGCAGCACTGACCGTTGTTTTTAGCGCGCACGATGCCCGCCAGAATTCAGAGTGGCAACATCAGAGCGAATCTAATTTCTTATGAAAGTGAACCGTTTTTGTTGGTATTTTTTGTCGTATAAAACCCTGTAATTAATAGAGGAATTATTTTGAGGATATAAAAATGATATAGACAGAAAACGTAAGTTGTGCAAATTAAGCTTTCGTAAATAAGTGCTGAAATAGTGAAGAGGGTATTAATATATTCGCTCCGCTAATAGTTAAATTGGTTCAACTCTATGTTTTATATTGTTTTTGTTTGACTCTCTGATGCTGATTGTTAATGTGGATTACGCAGTATGATTATTGGTAGGGAGTGTTTTTAATATAATGTAAAACGTTATTGTTTAAGTGTGCTTAATATGCATTTAAGTTAGGGTAACGTTTCTGATATAAGATATATTATGTTGCTTGAGAAATAAAATATATTCTCATATGGAGTTAAAACTCTGCTATCGCGCGAAAATAATAACGTTAAAACAAGGGTAAAATAACCTGATTCATTTTCACTGGGGCTACGACATCAGCATGGTTTTGCGACAGTAAAAAAATGACGGGGAGAATGAATAAAACTCGTCAGTCAGGCGTTTACTGACGTCACTCTCTTCTTACCCTGGAGCTTTATATGAACACGACCTCGTTTCGTTTGATCCCGGTGCTGATTTTTTCCCTGCTGTCTCCACTGGCGCTGGCCATGGGCGATAATAGTACCGAGAGCAAAACGCCCGACTGTCCTTCCGGACAGGTGTATGACAGCGCCACCCAGAAATGCGTGCCGGATAAAAGCAGCAGCCTCAGCGACCAGGACAAAACCAACTATGCGTACCATCTTGCAAAGAAAGGCGAGTACCAGGCGGCGCTGAATCTGCTTGATTCGCTGAAAAATGGCAATACGGCTGAAGCGTGGAACTATCGCGGGTTCGCCACGCGCAAACTTGGCCGCACGGACGAAGGTATTGGTTACTACCAGCGCGCGCTGGCTATCGCACCGGATTATGCCAAAGCCCGGGAGTATCTCGGTGAAGCGTGGATGGTAAAAGGACGTCCCGATCTCGCGAAAGAACAGCTGAAGGTGATTGCCGGTATTTGTGGCCAATCCTGCGAAGAGTATCGTGACCTGCAGGCCGCCATCAACGGACATCCGGAATCCTGATTTTCTCGTGGAGGGAAAACTCATCGCTACCAGTGAGGTTCGTCAACAGTTAGCGGCACACCTGTCGCGTCTCTGGCGCTATGGGCTGGTGCTGTCGCGAAACAGGGATATCGCCGAAGAGCTGGTTCAGTCCACCTGCGTGCGTGCGCTTGAAAGGAGCAGCCAGTATACGCCGGGCACGCGCATCGACAGGTGGCTGTTCGCGATACTGCACTCCATCTGGATCTCTGAGCTTCGGGCACGACACGTGCGTCAGGGGCAGGGGTTTGTGGCCAGCGACGAGCTCATGGCGCCAGACACCCGCGAACAGGATGAGACGCGCCTGCATTATCTGAAGGTGATGCAGCGCGTTAACGCGCTGCCTGAAGCCCAGCGCAACGCGGTATTTTTGGTTTATGTCGAAGGCTTTACCTACCAGGAGGCGGCGGAGACGCTGGCGGTGCCGATCGGCACCGTGATGAGCCGGCTGGCGACAGCACGGGCTCGGCTTGCCAGGTCCGCTGACGCACTGCCTCCGGTAAAGGAGAAACGCTCTTGAACTCGCACCGTTTTGCACCGCCCTATAACGACGACGCTATCGTGGCATGGATAGATGGCGAGATGTGCCGCGCCGACGCGCAGCAATTTGAAGAACAGATGAAAAGCGACGAACGCCTCTCCGGGCGAACCGCCGAACTGATGAAAAGCAGCCAGGATTTCACCGGGGCGTTTGCCTCCCTGCTGGATGACGCCCCTCTGGAGACAATGCAGGCGCGTCTGGCAGCGATTCCCGATCCCCAGTCCTCCACGCCGGTCGGCGTCAGCAGGCGGGCGCTGATTGCCGCCTCGGTCAGCTTCTTGATGGTCGGCTCCGGGCTGGGCTACCTGCTGCGGCCCGCTTCCGCGCTGGCGGATGAGAACGCCCACATTCGCGACCTCGAAGCGCAATATATGTCCCTTTACAGCGTCGAAACGCTGCTGGATATGGACAGCGCAACGCCGGTCCTGCAGCGCGGGCTGGAACGGGCCGCGCAGGACATCGGCATGAAGCTGCACATGTCGCAGCTTGTTCTGCAGGGGGCTGAACTGAAAATGGTGCGAATGCTGCGCTATGAAACCACCTCTATCGCGCAGATTGCCTGGATCAACGCCGACTACGGCCCGATGGCGCTCTGTATCTCTCCTGTTGAGGAGAAGACGGCGGCCTCTCTGCGCCAGGAGCAGCGGCACAGCATGAATCTGGCGTGGTGGCAGGAGGCGGGCTACCAGTTTGTCCTGATTGGCCGCAACCCGCCGTCTCACCTGCGGGGAAACGCGGAGCAGCTCCAGCGGCTCATCTCAGGATGAGGGCACGTCGTTCGTCTTAATCGCAATGGCGATGGCAATACGATCGTCCACGACCAGCGCAAACTTATCCATCCCGTAGGACGCGCGCGAGATCGCCGTCGTGGCATCCAGGGTGAGGGCCTGCGCGTGCGGGTCTTTCACGATGGCTTCCAGGATCACCGGGCGGGCAATGTTTCGCACGGTCAGCGTGCCGAATACCCTGAACCGCCCGTCACCCTGAGCGACTACGCGAGAGCTGATGAACTCGATAGTCGGGTAGCGCTCAGATTCAAAAAACATGTCGCTTTTCAGCTGCCAGGTGAGCAGCTTGTTTGACGCCACAAGCGTCGCGACAGGAATGGTGACGTGAATATGGTCGTCGACGTCGTTTTCCGGGTTGAGCGTCACGGCACCCGTCACGCCGCTGAACGTCGCCCAGGAGAGGATGCCGCCGAAGGCATGCCACGATAGCCGAATGTCGGTGTTATCGGTGTCGATAATGTAGCTCTTCGGGGCTGCCATCGCCCATGGACAAACCAAAACAAGCACTATCACCAGGCGTCGCAGCATCTCAGGATCTCTTTTAGGGGGGCAGGGAGTAAACGCGTTACCTCCGGGATCTATTCGGCTTTGTTGACATTATTTCAACCGGAGCGCGATAACCGGACCTGGTGACAAGTGTAGCCTTGAGAACACAGAGCTACGGGGAATAAAAAAGGCCGCGTCTGCGGCCTTTCGAAGGGATTACTCAGTGACTTTCTTTTCCAGCTCGCTGGCACCTTCTTTGGTTTTGTTCCAGCCTTTCTCAGCGCCTTCTTTGGTGGCATCCCACCCTTTCTCGGTGCCTTGTTTGGTTTTATGCCAGGCTTTTTGGGAATCTTCGCTGACCTTGCTGCCCAGGCTCTCGCTTTTGCCTTCCGCAGCATGCTTCTGTTTCAGCTTCAGCTCTTCACCTTTGTTCTGCTCTTCGTGCAGTTTTTGCTTCGCCTCGTTGGCGTTCGCGTTCGCCGCAGCGACGGTATCGTCAGTTGCATGTGTGGTCGCAGCAAATACTGGGGAAGCCAGCAGAACGGCAGATAATGCGATAATTGTTTTTTTCATAATATCCTCATTTAACGTTATCGGTTATGAGCGTGATTCAGCATGGCACAGGCAAAGCGGGATGGCTTTAGGAAAAAACTGTAATGAGATCAATGTGCCCTGATGAGGGATATTTCGCCTGAGGATTATCCAAAGGATAAAAAGCCTATTTCTGCAAGGGCGGCGAGGGTCAGGAGAATGAAGATTATGACGGTTATGGGTTTGTACATGTTGGGGTTCCTTCCGGGTTGGGCGGCTAATCCGTAGCGCTGGGTTGTGTGAGTAATTTTGCACAGGAGGGGGGAGAGGGTGTTGATGTTTGTCAAAGGGATGGGGAACGGTGGGGTGAGGTACTAAAAAGCCCGCAGGGGTTGTACCGTGCGGACTTTTAGGATTTCATCAGATTAATAGAGTTATTACTGATGGATCTTCTGGTTAGCTATCCGGGGCTGCATAATTATCAGGTGCATTTATCCAGCTCAGCAGAAAGCCTTTTCATTCTGTTAAATAATGACTTCAATTTACGTTTTCCGACGCCGGTGTGGCAGAAATCGTTATGTACTTTTTCAGACCAGACTCCCGTTTAACACCTTTTGGATCTGAAACAAAAGGAAGCCGCAGGCGAGGTGAATCTGATACTTTCAGTGTCCAGATATAATCCCCAATAAACCTGAAATCCACGCTATCGTCAGTGACCAGGAGATCCGCAAAACTCCCTGTCGAGTACTCATTTCCCAAACGAACAATTTCTTTAAGCCCGTCATGAACGTCAATAAGGGCAATCGTCAGGGATTCCTCGAAAATAATGTCATCCGTCAGGAACAGGATGTAACGCTGCTCGTTAACCTGGACCGCTGCTTCAAGCACTTGTCCCGGTACAATAATGCCGGTGCTTTTACCATTGAGCACAACGTCAGATTGAGCCTGGGATACATCGGTAGCGTCGTGAACCCTAACCAGAAATATTGAATTAACCTGTTGCATAATCAATTCCACAAACGTCCCATTTCCCATGCAGCAAGAGCGCCGCCGACGAAGCCGCCGATAAGCACGCAAACAGGTGCGCCTGGCCCACACATTAATCCCGCCATGGCGCCGCCTGCAGCAGCACCGGCAATACCTGCACCATTAATCGCTATCTGCCTGCCTGATTCTGAAACCTTATCGTCCATTTACGCATTTTTAATGCTCTGCCGCCATTTCGTCGCCAGGTTTCTGACACGCTATGAGGCATCATCGGTTAGATTTGATGGTCTTTTCTGCGATGTTTATGGTCGAAAGTTTATGTAAGAAAAACAGCCCGGTACTGATTCCCATTAACACACAATATGCAGCCAAACCAAATTTAAGCATTGCTGATGACTTGTTTATTTTTTCAACCAAACCACTGCTGAACATGGTGCTATACATGAACGGCATTGCAACAACAAAGCCACTTATAAAATAAATGATGAGGCTAACTATTTCTACGGATTTTCTCCAAATCCAAAATCGATATCTTTTTTTAGTCCACTGAAATATTGTTGAGTTGTCACTAATGTACAAAAGTTTTTGACACTTACTGTAATTATCAATATCTCTTACCGGATCTTTGGAACGCAAAAGTATTCTCCTCTGTTCTGGTGTCAGATTTGAGTCTTTTGTTAATGCTGAAATGCCGTATTCTTCAGCAATTCGCTTATAATTTTCATCGTTTGTGTTTTTATAGAGGTTGTACGAAAACTCGCTAATAGCTTTTCTGGAGTTAAAAACTTTGTCCCTTTTATATATCCAGCCCGCTCTCAATCCAATGATTGATACTATCACTGGAAGCAAAGGGGATAAGTTTTTTAATACTTCCATAACGCTTAGAACCATCCTAACTACTCCGAGTATAATTTAAATTAGTTAAGGGATTTTTAGTTACGGCATCTTCCTGTTTCGCCAGGAGATAGTGAGAACCTGCCTGGTAGTTTCTGGCATCGTCAAGCGTAACTGATGGGTAAGGGCCTATGCTCTTCTTCGCACGTTTCTTGGTGACAGGGCGAATGTAGCGAAACTGCCAGATTTTTACTCCCGCTGGATTTGAGGAGTAGCTCAAGGCTATCGCCATCATAGAGAACGTAGTCCGCTTCCTTGGGTTTAGCAGATTCGATTTCTTTAACGGATAGAGGTTTGGTTTGTCTTGCCATTGCCGGGTTTCCATAGTTTTAGGCACCCAAAAACAATAAAGCTTTATGAGGTACCTAACAAGGTGCCTAAAAGATTCGGATTTAATTAGTTGACTTCAGACTTCGCGGGACAAATTGAGGGCACAAAAAAGCCCGCAGGGCTTGCGCCATGCGGGCTTTTAGGACTTCATCGGATGACTCTGGTAATCACCGATGGAGAATTTTGGTGGGCTGGCGTCTCTGTGCTTTGAATTTTATCTTGTTGATATTTAATATTTTAATTTAAATTTATTTCGTGGAGGGTTCCAAAAAGGAACCTTAAAATATAACCATAGCACGTTGAATGGTTCCAGTACGCCAAGTGAATTCAAAATAACATGCCAGTGTAATCATGTCTGCTATGAGCTAGGTGCGGACACTGGGTTTACCGTTTCGGCAAAACTTAACTGGCAGATATCGATACGACACCAGACCCGCTAAACAACATGCGGATACCGAGGCTTATCATGACAACGCCTGGGTTTTTACCTAGCCAGTTTTCAAATGTTCCTGATGCCTTCACGACTGACCTCAGGGAAACAATTCCAGCCAGCTTCTGGATACTGCTCAAGACAAGAAATTGCAGCCAGACAGGATCCGGGGCGGGATCGACAAACTGAGGAAGAAAAGCAACTCATTACAGTTGAGCAGTTGAGCCGCAAGAGACAGAGGATAGTATTCCAACAGGTTTTCTAGAGCACTCATGCATGTTCGCCTTACACGTCACCGCCTTGAGAAAATAGGTGAGGCAAGCTGCAAGGCGTGAGCACTTTTCTCCCCGTCGGGATAGACTCAATTCTCTTATTATACCGCTTTATTTCAGAGCAAAAGTACAACTTCGGTACTATCGGGTCGATAAAATAAATACCATCATCAATGTCATTTTCCGCGTAAAGGAAATTTTTTGATGTTTTTTTGTGGACACACGAAAAAATATGGGTGTAAAATCACGCCTATCAGTGACAGTGATAGGAAATGGTCGTGAAAAAATCAAAAGTGGCAGATCTCATTGTTCAGCATGTTCAAAAACAACTCTTCATGGCCCTTTCTGACGCGATTTACGCGGCATCAAAGCGTTCTTACGATTATGCGCAAAAGAAGAAGCTAGACCACAGAGCGACCGCGCTTGGTTATGATCGTCATTTAAACCTGAATGAAACTATTTATGAGGTGTTTGAGGCCAACTGTTGTAATCCCGGCAAGCTGCGTGGTAACCGTATTGTAGAAGGCCATAGCGGTATTTTCACGATTGTTCGTGAAAGCTACAATGATAACCAGTGGAAGAGACTATTTCGCAGCAAACGTAAGCAAGAGCTCATTGCCGAAAACGTTTCTGTGGAAAAAGTGGTGCAACCGGATTTATTCTCCGATGGTTCTGATGTACCGAAAGCTACACTGTTCGTAGTATGCCGTTTTTCCGGTTCATTGCAGAATCAACCCGAAGCCCCGATGTCTATAGAGCTTGTCGTTCCAAGTTCTGACGGGAAGAGCTGGGTTTTCCATGAGCCACTTGAACTTTTTTTAACCCGATATGATGTAGTTCCATTCCAAGAAGATAATGCATTCTCTGCACTCAAAAAGGGCATTATCAAAAAAGATGGAACCGAGGAAGATGATGTATGAGCCGAGGCATCGCTGAATTTCAACCGGATAGGTTAGTGCAAGTACTAGCCGCCCGGCGGCTATCCCAAACTCAATTAGCTACGATGGTTGGCGTATCGCCAGCTACCATCAGTAAATGGCGTTCTGGCCAGCAGGCTCCAGAATCCGAGGCCTTAGAACGCTTGGCTACAGTCGTAAATGTTACTCCTGAATGGTTTACGCGCCCTCTGTTGCCGGGTATGTCAAAGCCCCTGTTCAGAAGTAATGCATCAGCTCATGTAGCAGCACGAGCAATGTTAGAAACTCGAATCCATTGGGCTAATGAGTTGGTTACTAAGCTGACTGAGTTTGTAGATCTGCCGGAGCTAAAATTACCGCACCGTAGTTTTACAAACATCGATGAAATTAGTGATGCAGATATCGAAGATGCCGCTAGTGAGTGCCGTGCCCTTTGGAATCTTGGTACAAAGGAAATACCGGACCTTACTTTAGCCGCAGAGAGTAACGGTATTATCGTTGTCAGAGAGGAAACAGGTGTCGCGCAGATTGAAGGGCTTTCCGCTTGGAGTGAGACTCTAAGTGTTCCTTTTGTTCTCCTCTCTTCGGATAAAGGTAATGCTTTTCGCAGCAGATTTGACCTTGCTCACGAAATTGGGCATCTAATCCTTCACCGCTACGTTGGTAACGAGCTCGAAGCTGAACGTTATAAGCTGAAGGAAAGCCAGGCTCATAAATTTGCGGGGGCGCTGCTGCTTCCTGCCGAGACGTTTGCCGAAGAAATTAGAACCCCGGTCACATTAGATAGCTTGCTTTTAATTAAACAACGCTACGGTATTTCTGTCGCGGCAAGCATCATGCGTTTGCATGTGCTGAATATTATTACTGAAGAAGAGAAACAAAATCTTTATAAACGCCGTTCAGCACGTTGGGGAGTGAAATCAGAGCCGGGAGATGATTATCGTGAGCCTGAAAAACCACGTTTGTTGAAACGTACTATTGAATTGTTGGCGTCTTCTGGAATTATTTCAGTTGAACGGCTTGCTGCCTTTGCGGGATTGTCTGCTATCGATGTCGAAATGATGGTTGGTTTACCAGAGGGCTATCTGACCGGCAAGAAAGCTGCTGTTGTGCATCTGGCAAAATTAAAATCTATGCTGGCCGAGCGGCGTGAAGAGCAGGCTAACGAGCATAAAGGAGCTTTGGTACAATTTACGAGACCACCTAAGCGCTCTAATTCTTAAGTTTCACGTAGCCATGCATGTTAAATGCATGGCTTCTTTATAGTAGAAACAATCATGGACGGGTTAGTTACAAAGCTTGCCAAAGACCTGCGGAATGTCTTTGAAGAAAATTTCGATTATTTTGATGAGTCGGGTGTGCCATTCTTCGGCATGTTTCCTGAGAATTGTTGCCAAGGTGCATCTGTATTTCTAGGGATGCTTCTTAGCCACTTTTTTACCCGCGATATCATAAAAGTAGTACATGGCTCTACTCGTAATAGGCTATATCATCATTTTTGGGTAGAGGTTGATTCAAAGATCTATGATCTTACCTTGGACCAATTCTATAAAAATATGGGGGATAAGTATACTGGGATCGAATTTCCAGTATATGGCGAAGATAAACATCCACTAAGACAATACTTTTTCTATAAAGAAAAAATGAGTGCGGTTCTGGCTTTTTCAATCTTCGTACAAAAACATGCGAATCTGGAAGAGATACTACCTGCATACCAATTCATTAGTAGAGAACTCGAAGTTATGGGATGGAAAATCCCATCCCCAGAATAAATTTAATACTTATGGCGGTATTTATCGTTAAACGCTTTCAGATTGCGCCGTTCATAGCGCATCCCCTTCGCAGAAAACCGGAACGGTGCGAGCAATTGGCGTTACCGGTGCATATTGCTCCGTTCACAAATTGTCTTTTGGGTTATCCGTAGGAGCCCGCATACCTCGTCTGGAGTGAGTAGATCATCATCTGTTTCACCGGGTTTTGTCATGATGTCCATCCCTTTATGTTCAGAGGGTAATTGTATATTTCACCATCAATGGTAAAGGTATGGCCACATGTATAAAGACTTAACAACGGATCTGGATACCCTCAACGCCTTCAATTCGGTGGTTCAGACAACACTCTGCGAATAAATATCACAGCCTTCCACCGTTTTTGACTTTTGCAATTTTATTTTTAGCATGTTTTAAATTTCTGGATAATTCATTTTGCTCGTAACTGATTTTGTATTTTAATATATGATCATGATTTTTATCATCAGAAATTTTTGTAAGATCAATGAGAAAATTATTTCTTATCATCCACTTTACAATTCGCTCATCGATATCTTTGTAAAGAGGATCACCGCCATAATTATAGAAATTAACATCTTGAATGTCACTAATACAATCAAGAGTGCTTAAAATATCTTTGTAATCGCTAATGTAACTGTTAATTACGGAACGGTCTTTATTGAGCTCTATTTTGAATCCATATTCAGAGAGTTCATATAAAAATAATACTGAGTTGGTATTGCAAAAATCGACATGCAACGTTCTTCTTTCGAATTTATCAATATGGCGGAGAATGATCTTGTGTAGTTCATCATCATATTCTTCTTCGATGAACCCTTTTCCTGCATGATTAATATGGTTGACATTGCATCCGGCATCTATTGCTATGGATAAAACATCAGGGGAGAGGGGAAGGAAGAGAATATTTCTTCCTCTGTTATCGACATGATTTATATCACAACCTGCATTAAGTAATACTTGTAGTCCTTCAGCATCCCTGTAATGCTCAAAAATACAGGTATAGCCTTTAGCATCTGTATGCGAAGTGTCTAAACCTAGTTCAATCAGCTTCTTTAGTATTTCGGGATTTTTTTGATGGAAGAGAGCATTTTGTCCCTGCTCGTTAATATGGTGTGCATTAATTTCATGGCTGAGCAGAAAATCCAGTGCTTCAAGGGTTCTACAGCCAAAAATGGCATTGTTGCCGTTACTGTTAACAGCATTAATATCATACCCAGCTTTTAAAGCATGCTTTATATCATCAGGTGATCTTGAATTGAAGAATGATTCAGAAATGGCAAGGTCTAATGCCCTTTCTAATAATCCCCTTTGTAATAATGACGTAACTAAGTCCATAAACACCCCCATAAAAAAATGTTTAAATTCATTAGATATCAGAAATTCTGAGAAATGCAACAGAGAGGACAGGCGTTTCTGATGTAAGGAAGTAAAATTTTAACAAACCACCCATGGAAACATCAGAAACACCTGCTGTAAATTTACGTCTGTAACCTGCCGTCCGGACTATAGGACCAAACCTTCGCGGGAGATGCTACCATTACATCGGCAATGTTGAACTGGATTTTACATCACACACGTCGTGCAAATAAAAGGAGAAGGCTATCGACTGAAGCAAAAACGGAAAGCCGGGGTTATCGCTGAAGCTAATACTGAGTAAACAAGGTGGATCAACAATAGACTGTCGGTGGTGCGGTATGTGGATCACTTTTTACCCGTTGTTAACCCATGGCGCTCCCACGCCATTTCCAGTGCTCTGATGGCAAGTTTGCTCGCAGGTGAGAATCGAATTTCATTGCCCACCCCTCTGGGTTTTCTGGCGAACAGGTCGAGAACAACGACAAGATACGCCCAGAGTAAAGTAAGAGGCAGGGTGTAGTCGGGCCATTTCCCTGCTAGGACGTAGAACTTGGCAAGATGCATCAAAAGATAACAAATTTCTCAGTTCAACTTCCTTCTGTCTAGGTTAACTCGCAAGCAGGAACTGCTTTTCATCGATAAGTGAATACGGTAGTTTTTTCAAACTAACTGAACTCTATTCGCATGACTTAAATCTTTAAGAAGGCAGGAGATTTGAATTTTGAAAAACTGGTCACCAGAGCATACTAAAGAAATCAAAGCTTGGCTTGACATAGATAACTATCGCAAGCTCGAAGACATCAGTTTAAATGCCTTGTATCACGAACTTTGGGCAAGAGCACTTCTGTACAAGCCATGGCCTACTGAAGAAGAAAAGAAAGGGCTGTGGGTGTACATGACTGAAATTTTCAGTGGTAACCCCCATCTATTCAAAGGGAAGCAACTCGATTATCCAACCGTTAACGATACCCTCTACAGTCCTCCACACATTTTTATCACCGATATCACCAGACTTGCTGAACTTAGTGTAATGGCCCTTAGTGTCAATCTTTTCACCTGGGAGGAAGGAAACGATGAATATTGTGTTAATGCGCCTCATCACGAAGCTTATGTGTCACAACTCTTGTCCCCCTTATGCGAGAAAACGGTGTTGCTTGAAATCGATCTTGGTAGTGGTACTGACGATGAAATAGCCGAATCGATAAAAGCGGCTCTGCCACAATGGAGAACGGTAAAAGAAGTGGAAGTTAATGAAACTGGTATCGTTCGTTTCGGCTATGGAACCATTAAAAAAATCATAAATTACAGGTTGGTTGCGATGCTGGACATCTTACTTTGGGCAAAAAGGAAAGGACTAAGAATCTCAGATGATCGCCTCTCCCGGCTTCTTTATACTGATGAAGATGAAGAAACAACCATCCGTTTAGGGTATCACATTAAAGACTCAGATCGTCCACTTGCGATGAAAGCTGCAACGATAGACTTCATTAGGCAGTTCAATTTTTTCATGAACCGAAATCCCCACCTGAAAAACATGAGAGTTTCAGATGTGATGAAACTCTCTGATTCTAACTGATCCCAAATTCCCGAAGTCTACTACTGCAGGGCAGACCATGACCCTGCAGTTAGGAAGCTCGCTCCTTTCTTTTCCCAACTGTTCGTATAGTGACCCCATTACAACGACAAAGGGAAAACAAAATGAACAATAAAAATATACGCCTGCTCAGACTTCCTGAAGTTATGAATAAAACCGGTTATGGTAAAGCCTGGATTTATCGTCTAATCAACGAAGGTTTATTTCCACAACCAATAAAAATTGGTTCGCGTGCAATTGCATTTGTTGAAAGTGAAGTTGATGAATGGATCGCATCTGCAATTGAGCGCTCACGTAATAATGCAGCCTGATTACGGGGTTAATGATGAATATATTAATTCCAGCATGTGAAAACAAATGGCGCTATTCAGCAATGAGCAGAGGGCCGCCTGATACATCATAAGTAGTATTAGGTCAGACTTGAGTGTTAAGAAGTAATAAAAAAGTCATTGGTGAATGTTATTATGACAGTTTACCGTGGCACTATATATTAATAAGTACAGGAGGTTTAAAATGAATAATTCAATCAGAGTGCCAGAAGATAAAGATTTTGTATGTGCATTTGTAACTTCACCGAATAGCTTATATGAGGCTATTGAGGCCTATTGTGATTATGTAGATCCGGTCGAAGAGATAGCTTTTGAGCACGTCCTTCTTTATGTGTTGTGTTCTATACTGGTCGAGGGTGGGACAGATGTTACCATTAATGATGAGTTACGAAAGTGTATTGAGCACATTGTCAATGAAAAAAATAGTGTCAGAAATAGTAACGCAGATAAAAAGATGTAAGGTCTGTAGTAAAATATCATGGGTACAGACAGCGCATGTCTGTGCCCTCTATTTTAATTCAACTGGTAATAATATATAAAAATAATGTTCTTTTGGTAGTGGTCATCAGGTTTTGCTATAAAAAACATTACAGGGATAATAATGTTCTGGACTGTTATCTCCTGCTCTTTGTTTTATTTTGGAAAACTGAAAAATATAGGGTTTAAACGGTGATGATATTTAAATTTAGTAGGTTTAATAATATTCATATCAATCAGTTCATCGATGGTCTGATAAAAGCAGCCGGGTGTGATATGTATCCATTCTTGCTGTGCAATATACGTAATACGATAAAAAATAGGGAAAAAAAATGCTCTGTCTGGCGTATGCGAAGCGGTTAATGTAAGCAACCAGAATACATTGTAAATAGTATTATTCATATTCAGTCTTTCAACAGAAGATTTATTCTTTTGAAGAAAAGTGGAGCGTTTTTGTTTCATAAAGATATCCTTTTTTTGGTTAAATTTATTACTCGTGTGGAGAAAAAAGTTACCATGCTGTAATGTTTTTAAAATGGAATTCCGTCTGCAGGATATTTTCTTCTGGAGTTTTTAACCGGCTTTGTTTTACTTTCTGCACGATAAAAGTTAAACGAATTGGAAAAGTCTTCTGTCTCCAGTCTGGACTTCCTGAATTTATCCATCAGATCTTCATTGAAACGACGAGGGATTCCCTTAACGCATAAATTTGAATTCAGGTATACCTCATTATCTATGGTGTCACGAATAAGTATTTTCCTCCCAAATAATTCTTTAAATGCACGTGAAACATTAGATTTATTAAGTCCAAGCTCTCTGGCTGTACGAGACTGTGAAAAATCAGGAATAATATTGCCATAATCAATGGCTGAGAAGAGATAAAGAACAATTCTAAATGCTGTGGGCGTCAAATCCATTCTGGCGAGTGTCGCCATATTACCTTTAAAGATCATTGAGAAATCGTCCCTGAAGGACGTCTTTTTATAGCTGGTTGCTTTAATTTTTATTTCTTCCAGATCTTCGGGCATAACCTCTAATGCTTCTGCAATAATGGATTTTTGTTCTTTAGTTAATACAACACTTGTGATTGACATAATGGCTCCTTTTTTATTGTTATGATTACAGATATGGCATATTTAATTTATTTGTCAACGGCTTTGGTAGTATTATTTTAATTATATTTTATTTGAATTTTTTATCCGTTATTTGGTGGTGGTAATAGGTTGTAAAATTTAAAAAAAGGGGTGCTAAATTTAACCATCACCTGTTATGTGATTGATAATTTTTGGTGCTGAAATTAATAACGGCAGATTTTGTGTAATTATATGATTTTATTTGGTAATTTTCGATTTTGATCTGCAAGATAAAAGAGTGATAAAGAAATAAGAAACCACAGTTTTGCAATAGATCGATACTCAAGGCCTTGGTGTACCTGATGAAAACACTTTTATTATTGCTTTTCTTAAATAATATCATTTCTTAAGTGAAGCCTGCGCAACTGTGTGTTGTGCCATTGGGCTTCAGAACATTGCTATAGTGTTTTCTGTTAGTATAAATACGCTTCGCGCACGAGTTCACAGTACTGAGGTTAACTGTCATTACAAATACGCTTCGCGCAGAAGTTCAGACGAATGGGGTTAGCTGTCAGCACAAATACGCTTCGCGCAAAAAAATCAGGAGGCTGAGTTGATCGGGAAAGCGAACACAGATACATGATTTGCCCGTTTGCTGACTACGGCTCACGCCGGGACCCTTCGGAAAAACCCTTTCTGCTTCAGCGAGTGAGTGCTGCGTGCACTCAGCGGCGCTGCCAGGGAGATAAAATTACGGTTTTTCAACTGTTTGGTAAAAATAATTAAGATTTATCGGTAGTCGGGGCGTAAGCCAGTGCGTAGCAAGCTCTCAAAAAATATTCCTGTGGGTTTCTTATCTGCAATAGGGAAATAACTCAGATAATTGAAATATGAAATAGTAATACAGTCGGGAAGACACAACATTAGCACAGTAAAAGCTATTTTTATTTATGGGAGAATAAAATATATATCAATAATAAAATATTTTCATTTTACTATTGATTTTAATTTTTAAGATGATATTACTTAATTATAAAAACAAAAGTATGGAGGGAATTATGAGTGCTATTAATGTTTTATCTCAGGAGGAAAAATTTATACATATTGTTGATAAGTTTATAACCCATAATCACAACAGCGTTAATAACAATGTCTTTTATAAAAAACTTTATGTTCTCTTCGCAGGGTATCATCTGAAGTATTTTTATTCACGGGCGCAGTACCGCAATTCATGTTATCACGTTGATAATATTATGCAGATGTTTACAGGAGTCGTTTCAACCCTGAACACAACTCTGCTCAGGAAGCTTGCAAATAGCGACACGTTGCTGCATTGCCTGAATTCACTCGTGAATTATATTTCAGGCAATCTGGATGAAGCAGAGCATATTTATGCTGATTTGCTGGCACAGTATGAAAAGAAACGCATTACAGGCTCTCTGGCTTATACTCCTCCTGGCTCAGTGATCAGGAAAAGACTTTGACAGCGACAGCGGCGTGGATAGACATGGGATACTGGAGATAAATGGAGCAGGCGTATCCGGCAGGACACCAGATGCAATAAAAAAGGCAGGGCCATCCATTCGGTGTCCCGCCTGTCGTGATGGTTTTACGGTGGGTTTACTTATCAACGATCTGCCAGCCATCATCCGTTTTGACAAGGGTTACAGCAGCAGTACGCTTTTCGTTATCGACAATAGCTGTCACATTGCATTTATAGCTTTTATCAGATACTTCTACGCAGTCATGCTTTTTGACTGATTTTAATTCGCGCAGTGCGTCTTTTGGGACATCTTTGCCTGCTATAGATTTCACGAAAGCATTCGTCTGTTCCACGACCTTATTCATGGCCGTGTAAATATCCTGTTCGGAGGGTTCGCTGTTACAGCCACTCAGCAACAATGCAGCGGCAACAAGTGTGATAACGGCATAGATTTTCATAAATAGATCCCTGGCTGTAAGGTGAGTTATTGAATCAGACCCGTATTCATTCTGCTTTTATTTTCAGAGAACGACCACTTGCTGACCGTTTCTCCTTTAAATTCTATTTCCAGCGTTTTGGCTTGCGTCTGTGAGCCTCCTGTCAACAGCCCGACAACGGGAATGAATGTGGTGGCATCAAACTGATTGTTATCCATTGAATAAGTCCATTCTTCATTACCACTGTCCAGGGTAGTTCGGGTGTTCGGTTCACCTAAGCGGGCAGTAATTTCAGATTTCGTCGTTTTGTTTTTAATGATTTTTGATTGCAGACTTTGTGATGTTTCATTTTTAAGAATCTGGTTTCCTGAGTTAGAACAACCAGAAATAAAGAAAGCAGAAATAAAAAATGCTGTAGCAATGAATCTGTGCATAAACTCCCTCATTTTATTGTTTTATAAAGCGTTAAATCAATCTCGTTGAATAAACAGAATTCTGTCTGCATAAACTTTTTTAAGCTGGTACTTAAGAATAAATATACTGCCAAAAAAAACGATGACAGAGACGATAAAATTTTCAGTCCATGAGCCTGCGAAGTAAGCCAGGAGCATCACAGCGATCCCGAACAGAATGGCTACAGTGACAGGGCATTCACCGTAAACCACTTTTGCATGGCACACGGTGCAAATTTTTACACCGTGAGGACTTTCTTTAAAACAAAAGGGGCACTGCACGGTATGGTTACTCATTGCGACTCCCGGAGTTGATTTAAGCTGATGTCTTTTTGAGCATTTTCGATGAAAGAATCGCTTTAGTAAAATTGCTTGTACCGATCGATGATTGTTGTGTGATAGGTGGTAGCTATCATATGCAAATTATCGATCTATAAAAACGATCAATAATTTATTGACTATCATTGGGTTATGGACTAGCAAACTTTATGGTGTGAGAAGCTGGTTATTGCTAACTGATTGTTCTTGAGGAGAATGAGATGCTGTCACAGGAACAGGTGTCAACAGTTGCAAATGAAGAATCCTGCGAAAAGGATGGGCAGTGGCATGCAGCAGTGACATTCCTCTGCGTCTGAGAAGCACAACAAGATGGCCGAGCAATATAAGCCACGAATACAGACGACGCTGGCGGGGTATCTTACGAGCTGTATTGTGCAGTTTGCTCCTGAGCTGGATGAGGCCCACTGTCTCCTGTTGTCTTTCCAGACTAATTTTTTCTTCAAGCTGATGGATTTTCTCCAGAATCGTTTCCCGGTTTGCAACCTGTTCTTCAGACTCGCATGATGGCACTGGCACTGGCACTGGCACTGGCACTGGCACTGGCACTGGCACTGGCACTGGCACTGGCACTGGCACTGGCACCGGCACCGACGCAGTTGTGGGTTCTGTTGGCTTCCGTGCTTCTTTCAGTAAAGTCAGATGTTCCGGCGTAAAATCAACCAGTGCTTGCAGGGAAGACCAGCCATATTTTTTACCCAATTGAGAGGCTTTAAAGGCGATGCCCTGGTACTGAAATGAAAATCCATTCATTTTACCCGTTGTGGCGATATTGGGTTTGCAGCTCACGCCTTCCTGTTCCAGTAAGCGGACAAATGTTAGTAAATCGGGGCGGTGGGTTAATGCATTGTCGATAAGGGCCTGCAACTGTGACTTAGGGCAGGGAGCCGCAGTTCGTTCAGCCATCATCAGTTCGTTGCGGGAGGGCTTCCTTTTATCCTGACGGCGACTACCGGTTACACCCGTAGTTTCGGTGAGACCGTGTACTCTCTCCAGCTCGCTGATAATCCGGGTACTGATGAGGTTTTCATTTTTACCAAGGTATAATTTCCCACCGACCATGTTAATTCTGTTAGCTATTATATGGATATGCTGCCCGTCAGAATCATCGTGCATGATATAGCAGCGAAGATGGGTTTCAGTGAATCCCATGCGGGTCATATAATCGTCAGCGAATGCCGCCCATTGTCTGACTGACAGTGTTTCTCCCTTTGGCAGACGAAGCGAATTATGCCAGACAGGTTTGGCGACATCGGGACGCAGCAGTCGGGTGCCTTCAAATTCACTGATAAGCTCAGCAGCAGTGCTGCCCGTCATATTGCCACCGATAACATAAGGCGTAATTTTGTGGTGAGAACCTGACTTCAGGCTATAGAGAACCACACCTGTGAATTGTTTACCCCTTTTTATTTTCTGCATGCCTTTCATCGGCCTGGCTCCAGAAATGTTGAAGGAATAAGGTGATCCCTGAGAGTTTTGATTTGTCTGCGCAGGGCGAAGAGTTCTGTACGGGTCAGCTCGCTGTCAGGGCTTTTGCTGTCGAGATGATTCAGCAGGTGGTTTAAATCCTGTGAAAGGCTGCCAAGTTTAATCCATGCTTCACGATTGATTTCTGGCAGAACCGGCGGGAGTTTATTCAGGGAAGCCATCCTGAGCCATTCTCCTTTTTTATACTGACCTCTTTTACTGTCGAGAATAATTAACTCTTCTTCATTTAATCTGACACTGATGCAGTGATGTCGTATTTCATTCTCAGGAAGGTTGTCAGTATGGAATTTTCCGCGTTTTGATACTCTGGTTATATCATCATCATTACTCATGTCACTGTTCATAGTTATCCTTTTATTTCATCTTTATTACTACAGATAACCGATGAAGTGAATAAGTCAAGATGTTACGGGGTAAATAATTTAATTATTTGGATTAAAAAAGGTATACCATTTGACAAATAGTATACCCACGAGGACATATCAGATTAGTGGTCATTAAATGAAACCTTTCAGACTAAGAAAAGGGTTGTTTACTCCAGATTTTTAGAGTCTTTTTCGCACAGGTGCACGGGGGATCTCAGGCTTCATTTCTTTTAACAGGTCTTTTTTCTCTCTTCCTGCGATATAAGAAAAAATCTTATCGGAGTCAGAACGCTGTCTGAGTATATCGTCGTCCATTCGGATTCCATTTCGAATAAACCATTTCACTCTCTCTATGCCGGTGTAGATACCAATATGCTCATTGCGACAATTATAAAACTGTGTGTGCTTGATTTCGATATGTTGTTTTATTTCGTTAAAGATTGATCTCATGTCTTTAACATATAATTCAACTGTACAATGCTCTGCAAGCATGAAATTAATACCATTTTGTTTGAGGAATTTAATAAGCTCTAAAGAGTCATAAGTGATATGTCTGATTAAAACAGGTGTGCTATCGATTTTTTCTATATGTCGGATAAGAGCACTGACGTTTGATTTGTAATGCCACTTTCCATTGTCCACAGACAAATCGAGTACTGATTTACCATTATGATCAGTGTGATTAATATTACAGCCTTTTTCTATCCAGTAGTCAAAAGCATCTATGGAATAGAGGTTGTAGAGTACAGTCTGGCCTTCAATATCAATACTGTTGATATCAGCACCTGCATTAATAAGAATTTCTGCACATTTTATATTATAGCGTTTCTGGTGAAGGCAGGATTGGCCTTGATTATTCTTGTGCTGAATATTAATGCCTGAATGGATTAACAATTTCAGAACGTTTGGATTAGTGTTACAAAACAGTGCATTATTACCATAACTGTCTATGTGGTTTAGTTCTATGCCTGCTTCAATCATTGCTTTGACAGCGTCTAATTGGTCGCAATAGAAAAGGGCATTTCTACCACAATAATCAACAGCATTAATATTTATTCCTGAATTTATGCAATTCATAACTTCCTCTCTCGTCTCACTTTGGATTAATATGTTTATCATTTGTTTAGTCATGTTTCTCTCCTTTTTAGGCTGCGAATTTGTTATAAATTTCATTGTTAGCACTATACTCTTTGATTTTTACGATATCGTCATAGATCCGTGAGAATGAAAACCATGAGATCTCTTTAACTTCTCTCTTCTTGTTTTGATAAATGATATTGCACCCGCGAAACTGAAATGCATTGTTGAAGGTGTCATTGTTTGCGTTTCTGAGAAAATGTACAAATGATTTAATTGTCTCTTTCTTGCTTACGTTGTAAGAGAGAAAGGTATGAATAGAAAAGAGGGTTAAGATATTTCTCTGAGTAATCATATGCCTGGAAAAGTAACAAAAGTAAAAATCCCGCTCTTCACTTACTGGTTTTCCGAATACAGAAAATTGTGGGTTATATAATCTATAGAGATCTGCATTCTTTTTGGTTTTGGCAAGGTAGTTTGTCAGTGTTGGGTAATTGTGTTTTTTCATTTTTATTCTCCTTTATTGTTTTGGTGAAATGAATATATATTATCAAATAAATATAAATCAAATTTATTTTTTAATGATGAAAAATACGCAAGCGTTTTCTTTTTATTTAATTAATTTAATTTGATGTTTTATATAAGGAATATAATATTTGTCAAAAAGTGCTGTTTTTATTTATCATTAATAAACTTATTTGTTTATGGGTGAAATTACATGATTGTCAGGAATAGAGGCTGAAAATATCAGGTGTTGATAGGAGTATAAATTGTGGTATATGCTCTTCAGAGAGCGGGGTAGTATTTTTTCGAGATTTTATATTGCAGGAATATTTTCAGTAACAGTGTTCCATCAATAAAAAATTGCTTCAACTCTATCCATATTATGATTGTTAGAGTGAGGAGGGAAACTGGCTCATATCATCTCAGTTATTCTGTGCTCAGGTATAACTTTTAATTCGAATAAAACTATTGTTCATAGGTGTACCAATAAAGCTAAGAAATTCATATCTGAGAAAACATTTACGGCCTGCTTTCTCCGCTGTTCTGATCGATAGTTGATTTTCAGGGACAATAGTTCCTATAAAAAAGGAGGTATTTTCGGCATGCTGGCAAAGAGTCTACTCCCTTACTCGCGTGTCCAATATTCGCAGGTAAGATCAGTCTCAGCCCGGAACAGTTTGAAAGTCAGAACCTCGCTTAGGGCCGCGTACACATTATGTGGATAGGATCAGAGCACCTACTGGCTCGAAAGAAAAGCGGCGATCATCACGTGATTCTCGCTCAATATTCGTAACCAGTAAGCGCATGCCCTGAATCACTTCAAAGTGTAATTCTCAGGGAGCGAATGACTATATCTCGCTTACATCAGATCTTCAGCTCACTAAGCTTGTCCGCTTAGTGCCAATAGCGGACGTTGTTAAGCTCATGCAGTATGGATTCACGAAGAACAGACGTTATATTTTGTCCTGATTGACACGGGATGAAAGCTCCTGATGGCTCTCTTTTCGCTCGCTGTAACGATCCGCAAGATAACCGGTTTGTCCCTTAAGCAGCAGTGTGATTTTAAACAGCTCCTCGGCTACATCGACGATGCGGTCATACCATGACGAAGGTTTCATTCGGCCGTTTTCGTCGAACTCTTGCCATGCCCTGGCTACGGAAGACTGGTTGGGTATCGTAAACATCCGCATCCAGCGGCCCAGAATACGCATCTGGTTCACTGCATTGAAGGACTGGGAACCACCGCAGACCTGCATTACCGCAAGTGTTTTGCCCTGCGAAGGACGAACCGCGCCTTCACTTAAGGGTATCCAGTCAATCTGCGCCTTCATAACTGCGCTCATAGCCCCGTGCCGTTCCGGAGAACTCCACACCATCCCGTCACACCATCTGACCAGACCGCGCAGCTCGGTGACTTTAGGGTGCATGTCCGGCGCATCATCCGGCAGGGGTAAACCGGAGGGGTTAAAGCGTTTTACCTCCGCGCCCATCGCCGTCAGCAGGCGACCAGCTTCTTCCGCGGCAAAACGGCTGTAGGAGCGCTCTCTTACTGAGCCATACAGAATCAGAATCCGTGGTGGCTCCTGCAGGTGCAGACGTTCAGCGATGTGTTGATCAAAGCATTCGGTGTTCAGGGCAGGAAATTGTTCCATTTTTCTCCTCCGGACAGACCAGATGATTTCAAAGTTAATACATATGATTTACCATATGTATATTCTAAAGGGAATGGAGTGACAAATGCTACAACCTGTTCAGCTTTTCAAAATCCTGTCGGATAAAACACGGCTCACCATCGTCATGCTTCTCCGGGAGTCCGGTGAACTGTGCGTCTGCGATATCTGCGCGGCCACCTCTGAATCACAGCCAAAAATCTCGCGACATATGGCTATCCTTCGTGAGGCCGGGCTGGTACTTGACCGTCGTGAAGGCAAATGGATCCACTATCGTCTGTCACCCCACATACCAGCGTGGGCAGCTGAGACAATCACAACGTCCTGGCAGTGTATGCGGGAGGATGTGCGTGAATGGCTGGATAAATCAGCCTGCACCTCCTGCTGAGGCAGGAAGATATTTACATAATCATATATGATGGAGTCTGAGATGCTTCTGGCAGGGAGTATATTTTTACTGACGCTGGTACTGGTGATCTGGCAACCCAGAGGCCTGAGTATTGGCTGGAGCGCGAGTATCGGGGCAGTGCTGGCGCTGGGAACCGGTGTCATCCATGTCGCTGATATTCCCGTTGTCTGGAATATCGTCTGGAACGCGACAGCGGCATTTATTGCGGTCATCATCATCAGCCTGCTGCTCGATGAGTCCGGCTTCTTTGAATGGGCCGCACTGCACGTCTCCCGCTGGGGTAACGGACGTGGCCGCCTGCTGTTCACCTGGATAGTCTTGCTCGGTGCCGCTGTTGCTGCGTTGTTTGCCAATGACGGCGCCGCGCTGATCCTGACGCCGATTGTGATTGCGATGCTGCTCGCACTGGGGTTCAGCCAGGGCACGACACTGGCCTTTGTCATGGCTGCAGGGTTTATTGCAGATACGGCCAGCCTGCCGCTCATTGTTTCTAACCTGGTTAATATCGTCTCGGCGGACTTCTTCGGTCTGGGCTTTACGCAGTATGCTTCCGTTATGATCCCCGTGGATGCGGCAGCGATTGCGGCCACGCTGACCATGCTGCATTTCTTCTTCCGCAGGGATATTCCGGCAACGTATGACGTTTCGCTGCTGAAGAAACCAGCCAGTGCGATCAAGGATCCGGCAACCTTCAGGGCGGGCTGGATTGTCCTGTTATTACTGCTTGTCGGTTTCTTTGTTCTGGAGCCGCTGGGGATCCCGGTCAGTGCGATAGCGGCGGCTGGCGCAGCAGTGCTGTTTGTGGTGGCGAAAAGAGGCCATGCCATCAACACCGGGAAAGTCCTGCGCGGTGCGCCATGGCAGATCGTTATTTTCTCGCTGGGCATGTACCTCGTGGTCTATGGCCTGCGCAATGCAGGGCTCACGGAGTACCTGTCTGGTGTGCTGAATCAGCTGGCAGACAAGGGGTTATGGGCAGCGACGTTCGGCACCGGCTTCCTGACGGCATTTCTCTCATCAGTGATGAACAATATGCCGACGGTGCTGATTGGTGCGCTGTCGATTGACGGGAGTGCGGCGACTGGCGTCGTCAAAGAGGCAATGATTTATGCCAATGTGATTGGCTGCGATTTAGGCCCGAAAATCACCCCGATAGGCAGTCTTGCAACCCTGCTGTGGCTGCATGTGCTTGCCCGGAAAAATATGACGATCACTTGGGGATATTACTTCCGGACCGGCATTGTCATGACTGTGCCGGTGCTGTTTGTCACTCTGGCCGCTCTGGCGTGGCGGCTCTCTGTCACTTTGTAATGAGATACTGATATGAGCAACATTACCATCTATCACAACCCGGCCTGTGGCACCTCACGCAACACGCTGGAGATGATCCGTAACAGCGGCAACGAACCGACGATAATTCATTATCTCGATACGCCACCCACCCGTGATGAGCTGATTAAACTTATTTCAGATATGGGAATTACGGTGCGTGCATTACTGCGTAAGAATGTTGAGCCTTATGAACACCTGGGTCTTGATGAAGAGAAATTTAGTGATGAGCAGTTGATTGATTTCATGCTTCAACATCCGATCCTGATTAATCGGCCGGTTGTCGTTACGCCGCTTGGCACTCGTCTTTGCCGCCCTTCAGAAATAGTGCTGGATATTCTACCGGAAGGCCAGAAAGGAGCGTTTACCAAAGAGGATGGCGAGAAGGTCATTGACGAAACGGGGAAGCGGATTAAGTAATCTGCCCACTTCAAAATATCGGACGCCTGTTTACGCTATGCGGGCATCCGATTTTCGCTCATATGGGACAACCATAATCACATCTCCTAACCCAAAGGAGAATGAGCATGACAACATCCCCCTGGAATAAAGGCCGTATTATTGGCCAGAAACGGCCTCTTCAGATCTCTCATATCTGGGGAATCCGTATCAGACTTGAGATGGAAGGAAAAGTACGCGATTTAGCTCTGTTTAACATGGCTCTGGACAGTAAACTTCGGGGCTGTGATCTGGTTAAGCTAAAAGTTTCTGATGTGGCCTATGGGCACTCTGTTTCGGGCAGAGCGACAGTGCTGCAGCAAAAAACGGGAAGCCCCGTTCAGTTTGAACTGACTAAGGGAACCAGAGAGGCTGTAGCAGCATGGATCAAAATGGCTCATCTACGTAGTAGCGACTATCTGTTCCAGTCCCGCGTCGGTTCTTCACGACATATCTCAACCAGGCAATATAACCGTATTTTTCATGGATGGATTGATAAGCTAGGTCTCGACGAGACTCTGTACAGTACGCATTCTATGCGAAGAACCAAGCCATATCTGATCTATAAAAAAACGAAGAATCTTCGAGTGATCCAGCTATTGTTAGGTCACAAAAAACTTGAAAGTACAGTCCTTTATCTCGGTATTGAAGTGGATGATACCCTGGAGATATCTGAGTCTATTGAAGTTTAATTTGTGAGGGCTGCAACAGCAGCCCTTTGCCAGAAGCGGAATTTTATTACATCTCTATTGAATTTGTTAATGCTGAGCAGGTCAATACATGCAGGAAGTTCCGGCTGTTTCTTTGAAGTTAACGAACCAAGTAGAGTAAGCGTCGACGCGGAAATCGTCTTTGGAAAAAGCTAAGGCATTGACCAGAATTTTTTGATCAATACATAAAGTTAGGGCGGTTTCGAATGTGTGGTTGTATTCTTTACGAATTGCTCCTGCGGCAAGGTTTCTGGGCGGCGATGAACCAAATACGAACATTAGAAAAGAAAAGACGATATTTACCGTTGCTATTTCCCTTCATTTTCAAAGCACAGTAAATCAAAAATTAATTCCATATTGTTACTTTTTAGAATGTCAACATCGTTATATATTTTTTCAGACGCCCCTCCTTCATCTTCCCATTCGTTAATGGAATACTGCCATTCTTCTTGCATCAACCTGACATCTGCAGTTGGGATCTCTAAATAAGTTAGCATAGTCTACTCCGGCATCCTATCTTTATGAGGTTTTAATAGTATAGGGTACCCTACACTGTAACGCCGATTAGGTTTGCATATACTCATTAAATATATAAAAAAGCACTGTAAGAAAATAATAATCTAAGTCGTGTTATTTAGCTGCAACTTTTTATTTTCCTAAGGGTGTTGACTATACTTAAATAAATAATTTCAAACCGGAGAGTGCCATGTTTAACCATTCACCTGAAAAGTCTGAAAATGAATTTAAGGAAACAGTAAAAGAATACGCTACTAAAACCGATGATGCGTTACGTAGTGGGGCTAACAGCATGAAGAATAAAGTTGAGTCATATCCTGCGACAAGTATTCTCATAGCAGTCGGTATAGGCTTCGCTTTAGGTTTTATCTCAGGAAGAAGATGATTATCTTCGAGATGAAATTTAACTGTATCTCCTTACTTCATGAGTGCATTATTTAACAAAAATAAGATAAGTATTGAAAATATTATAGTCATTAAAGAAATCACCAATTTGTAAAAAGTGAAATCCTCCTTAAAAGAAGCACCGAACTCGGAAAGGAAGTAACTAACCATTATAGTTGCCAGACATATTGCTGGACTAAATATATAACAATCTTTCAATAATTCTTACAAAACAAGAAGCATAAAACATCCAGAGAAAAATCCTCTGCTGCATCGCTTGATGCTTATGAATATGATGCCGATGCCTCCCGGTAAGCCTTTGGGTATCCCTATGACCCGCTGCTTCGTTCGTGCATGATGAACATTCCATTAGAAAATTCATCAGGTTAATTTGCCCTGCCGCTCAGAAGGATTCATCATAAAAGGCAAAATAGCATGAAGGGAGGTAGAGGGCCATCTGTATTTTGTCAATGCACATAGTGTGACTTCCTGATTTGACAGCGATTTTTAAAAGAATGTGTTGAAAAAAAAGCCTGCGGTTAGCAGGCTATAAAGTTTTTTTACTTATTTTTTTTGTTTGTATCTTATAAATAGGGTAGGTACGCAATTAAACATGAAGCAGAGAAGGTAATGAAACTGCTATAAATATTTCCTGGCCGCATCAAATATCTCCTGTGACGTTAACTCCCTGTCAGTAGCCACGTAAACAATGCCATGATCGCCAGTTAAGGAAGGAAAACCTGCAGACATAATCCGAAGATGTGTTTATTCACCGTTTGGATATTCCTGCCTGATAGAGGATATACCTTCCAGAACGGTCATGACTTTACAGGATTCAGCATTAAAGAAAACAAGGACTTTAATCATATTCTATTATCCTGTTCTCTCGTGGGTGTTAGCTGGCAGATGCCATTAAGGTCAAAGCCATTACGTGGTTCTTTCGGAGATAGCCTCGCTCATTACGCACTTCTTATTTAACAAGCAGTTAGTTTGTGCTTTTAAAATTTTTATGCAGTAGTCCTGCACTTCATTACATCGGTCAGCACACTCATAATTGTGAAGAATATGCTGATCAGATATTAAGAATAAACGATTTTTCACTGATTTAAGTTATGGGGCTGTCTACTCAGGGATAATCCTTCATCGTTATCGCAGACCCACATTGATTTATTTATCGCAAAGTATTACGTTTGCAGCAGCAGGACCTTTGTCTCCGATCTGAATGGCGAATTCAACTTTCTGTCCTTCAAATAAAGTTTTAAAGTTGTCGCCATTAAGCGCAGAAAAATGGACAACGATATCTTTGCTGCCATCAAGAGGAGAGATGAAGCCAAAACCTTTGTCTTCGTTAAACCATTTTACCAGGCCTGTAATTCTAGAGGTCATACTGACTCCTGTTATACATCATTGTATTGATAGTAAATGTATGGACTCAAAAAGAGGGGATATCAACGATAGCGCCTGGTAATGAGAACTGCCCGGAAAATTTCTAACTTTCATTAGTACATCGAACTGATGGGATTCATTAAGGCACAGGGAATCAATATAAGCAAATTATCTTTTAGCCGTCCAGAGGTCCTGTAGGGAAAATAAAAGTGGCTGAATGCCATTTTCAATGTATAGTCTTTACGTGTTTTCAATAAGGAATTGACTTGTCCCATAAAATGACAGGAATTGTCAAAAGCTTTGATATTCTTAGTGGTAAAGGCCTCATCATCCCATCTGATGGACGAAAAGACGTTCTGCTTCACATTTCAGCCGTTAACTCCCGCGAATCAGAATTACTCATCCCTGGAAGCCGCATAGAGTTTTGCCGGATAAACGGTCTCAGGGGGCCTGTGGCTGCGAACATTTATCTTTCCTGATTTTCAGTGTGTCAAAATAGATAGATTAAAACTTAACCACATATGGTACGGTGAAGCTCATTCATTGAAAGGTTAATGGTTATGTCTGTTATCAATTACGCAATGAAATTCTTCAGCAGTGCGTCTACTGCCACAGCTGCCTGTCCTGTTTGTGGCTTAAAATCAGTACAACCGTTGTCAAAAATCCGGCTCAACCAGACCATGCTTTGCCCCGGATGTAAGGCTCTGTTTATCTCCCGACGCTAGCTCGACCAAAACCGCAGAACAGAGCTCATGTCCTATACTTATGTTAGATTCCGGCAGCTGTTAAATCCCTGATGCCTGACGCCCATCCTGAGAGAACGTTTCTGAACTGATTTCGCAACTGCTCCTGCGCGCTAACGTCGCATCAGAGCAATGCTATGAAAATGATCCCCAGAGCGTGGTTTAACCGCTCCCGTATACTGATGAATGCTGCCGAAAACATAACGTTTTCGGCGAACGATCCTGCCGGTGAAAGCTCGCCGCGGTCAGAACTCTTTTCGACCGTCCAGATGGAACGCTACGGCCAGAAGCTGGCGCGGACTCATAAAGTATCACCGGATAAGCATCCTTATTATCTTCTGAAACGGCTTGGCGACAATGAGGCCGTCATTACCCAAAACTGCTATGAGCTTAACGCGGGTAAAAAGACCAGTATCATGCCCGCCGGTGAATGGCTGCTGGACAATTATTATCTGATTGAGGAACAAATCCGCACTGTCCGCCAGCATCTGCCGAAAAGCTTTGGCAAAGGTCTTCCGTCGCTGGTATCGCCGCTGAATTGCCCACGAATTTATCATATTGCATCAGAGGCTATTGCTCACGGCGATGGCCGCTGGGATACCGCCAGCCTGACCAGCTATCTCACTGCCTATCAACAGGTGACGCCGCTGACGCTGGGTGAAGTCTGGGCGTTACCGGGAATGCTGCGCCTGGCGCTGATTGAAAATCTTCGTCGTATCAGTATGGAAGTGATAAAAGCGCAGCAAGACAGAAACCTTGCCGATACGTGGATAACAAGGATTGTCGAATGCGCAGAGAGTGCGCCTGGTGATTTAATCATGGTGGTTGCCGATATGGCGCGCTCCCGGCCTCCGTTAACCAGTGCGTTTGTCGCAGAGCTGGTGCGGCGCCTGCAGGGGCATGGCAACGCGCTGTCGTTACCTCTGACCTGGGTTGATCAGTGCCTTCGGGAACAGGGGATCACCACTGACGTTCTCATACATAGTTTCAATCAGCAGCTTGCCGCCAGCCAGCTGTCCGTAAGTAACAGCATTGCGGGCCTGCGATTATTGAGTGAAACGGACTGGGCTGATTTCGCCGAAACGATAAGCGTTGTCGAACAGACATTACGCAATGATCCTGCCGGCATCTATCCCCGGATGCACTTCAATACCCGGGATCATTACCGGCACGTAGTTGAGGTTCTGGCCAGAGACAGCGGTCTCAGCGAGCCTGAGGTTGCAGAGAAAGTGCTGGCGTTTTCAGAGGAAAAAGCGCCCGATACACCGGAACATCATGTTGGTTATTATCTTGCGGGCGAAGGTCGACAGGCGCTGGATATTCATCTCCTGGCAGACGCCTCAAGGCTCCTACGCTTGCGTCACAGTTTCAACAGAATAACCCTGCTGTCATGGATTGGAAGCCTGACGCTGCTGACAACCGCAGCGACCGCAGCAATATTGCACGAAACCGCCATGCAGGGCACAGACTGGCTGTTGATCGCGGTGATATTGCCTCTGATTATCGCTTTGACTCAGTTAATGAGCGATTTACTCAGTGATGCAACCACCCGTTTTCGCGTTCCTCGACCCTTGCCGGGGATGGATTTTTCAGCCGGGATTCCCGCTGACAGTGCCACCATGTTAGTCATTCCCTGCATGTTGACCAGCCACGAAAGTTTCAGCCAGCTCCTCACCAGTCTTGAAGTCTGCTGGTTAGGGAATGAAAACGAAAATCTCAGGTTCGCGCTGCTCACTGATTTTGCTGATTCTGAAAATGAACCCTCGCCGGAAAGTCACGCGCTGCTCAGACAGGCTATCGCCGATACGCAGGCGCTTAATCGCCGCTACCCCTCCGGCCGACCACGTTTTTATCTGTTACATCGCCAGCCTGAATGGAACCCATTGGAAGGAGCGTGGATGGGCTATGAACGCAAGCGGGGAAAACTGGCGTTACTGAACAGCTGGTTGCGCCATCCCGGAACGCAATTCGTCAGCGTTGCAGAGATGCCTGCCCACCTTTTACCGGGTCACATAAAATACGTCATTACACTGGACAGCGATACGGTGCTCCCGCGCGATACGGCACACAAACTCGTCGCGACGATGGCGCATCCGCTGAATACGCCTGAGTATGATCCGGTACGCCAGAGGGTTGTCAAAGGATTCGGTATTTTACAGCCCGGTCTTGCGGAGGAGATACCACGCAACGGTCAGGGGCGTTACGCAGCCCTGCGCAGCAGCGTACCGGGCAATAACCCTTATTCGATGATGTCTTCGGATATTTATCAGGATCTCTTTGGGGAAGGCTCGTTTGTGGGCAAAGGGATTTACGATGTTGATATTTTTATGCAGGCCACTACCAACATCTGCCCGGAAAATCTGGTACTCAGCCATGACCTACTCGAAGGATGCTATGCCCGTTCGGGTCTGCTGAGTGAAGTGTTACTCTACGAACAATATCCCAATAATTATCTGTCGGATGTTGCACGACGTTCACGCTGGATCCGGGGTGACTGGCAACTGCTTAACTGGCTAAAACCACGCGTCAGAAAAGCCGATGGAACCCGGGTCAGGAATCCGCTGACCGCACTTTCTTACTGGAAATTACTCGATAATCTGCGTCGCAGTCTGGTCGCCCCCTCCTTACTGGTATTGCTGTTCTTCACCCTGCTTGGGGTACCCAATCCGGTTTACTGGCTGGGCGTACTTTCGCTGATATGGCTTTTGCCAGCCATCCTCTGCATCGCCCATGACCTTCTGCATAAACCTCTGCGTCGCCGCCTGAAGCCGCATCTGTTACTGGTGGGGGCGGGCGCGCTGAAGCGTCTGTCAGGTATCAGCCTTAATTTTGCGATACTGCCGCACGAAGCCGGATATTCGCTGAAAGCGATCGCCGTGACGCTATGGCGACTGGGGATAAGCAGGCGTCACCTCAGCCAGTGGGTCAGCCACAGCCAGGACAGCAGTCAGGCCAGACCCACTGTTGCACGTTTTTATCAGGCGATGTGGCTTAACGTTGCCGGTGGCGTGGCGCTGACAATACTGACCGGACAATTTGCCCCACAGCTGCTGGGGATTGCGTTACCGATCGGTTTGGTATGGTGTGTGGCACCGCTGCTGATGAGCTGGCTGAGTCGCCAGCCCGTGCGTAAGGTTTTTTCGCCTAATCAGGAACAAAAACAGCTGTTACGCCAGACAAGCCGTGAAATCTGGGCTTTTTTTGAAACATTTGCCACAGCAAAAGAGAACTGGCTTCCACCTGATAATTATCAGGAAATACCACAACCGACGGTGGCACACCGAACTTCTCCTACCAATATTGGTCTTTCACTTATGGCTAACCTGACGGCATGGGACTTTGGCTACCTGCCTGGCGGAGAGGTGCTCCGGCGCGTGTCGCTCACGCTCGACACGATGGATAAAATGGAGCACTACCGGGGCCATCTCTACAACTGGTATGACACCCGTACGCTGGTTCCCCTAAGTCCACGCTATATCTCCAGCGTCGACAGCGGCAATATGGCCGGGCATTTATTGACCCTGCGTGCAGGCCTGTCCGCCATGCGTCATCAGCCTGTTTTAAGCAACCAACAGATACTGGCAGGACTGAACGATACGCTGGATATTCTGGAAAAACAGTGGGGTAAGAACCCACCTGACAGCCTGAGACTGCTGCGCAAGCATTGCCTGAACGCGGTGTCGCTCTCTCCGCAGGCGCTTTTCAGCGAACTGAAAAGCATTCGCACCCAGTGCAACCATCTGACCAGCGCATGTCATCAGGGATCTCCTCTTCAGATGCGCTGGGCTGGACATCTGGAGCATCAACTGGTTCAGCTTTGCCATGAGTGGTCTCTGTTGCTTGGCTGGTTGCCTGCATCCTGGAATGAACAGAAGCTGCCGACGCTGAGCGAGCTTGCCCGTCCGACATTAACCGGTACAGGAACGCCTCCGGCGTCAGTGGCGGAGCAGGCCCGAATGCGACTCAATATTATCACCGAGCTGGAACAGCGGCTGGATGAGCATGCCCGGATGGATTTCGCCTTTCTGTACAGTGAAGCAACCAGTCTGCTCAGCGTCGGTTATAACTGTGACACCAATATGCCTGACAAGAGCCACTACGATCTCCTGCCGTCTGAAATCCGCCTGACCAGTTTTCTTGCCATTGCGACTAATCAGCTGCCTCTTAAAAGCTGGTACGCGCTGGGTCGATTGTTTACCACGATTGATAATGAAACTGCCCTGATGTCATGGAGCGGATCCATGTTTGAATATCTGATGCCGAATCTGGTGATGCCCACCTGGCCCGGCAGCCTGCTCGATGAAATGAGTCAGTCGGCGGTTATGCGCCAGATTCACTGGGGGAAAGAACGCGGGGTGCCATGGGGTGTTTCAGAGTCTGGTTATCATGCTTTTGATGTTCAGCATAATTATCAGTATCAGGCATTTGGCGTACCGGGGCTCGGTCTGCGCAGGGGACTTGCCGATGACATGGTTGTCGCTCCTTACGCCACGCTGCTGGCGCTGATGGTTTCCCCACAGAGAGCCTGTGAGAACCTGTTCAGGCTGCAAAAAAATGGTGCACGCGGAGAATACGGTTTTTATGAAGCGCTGGACTATACCCCCTCACGTCTTGCAACCGGTCAGCTCTATGCGGTGGTACAGTCCTGGATGGCGCATCACCAGGGTATGGCATTTCAGGCGCTGGCTCATGTGCTGCTTGATGCCCCCATGACTGAACGCTTTATGTCCAGTACGGTATTCCGGTCAGCGAGTCTGCTGTTACAGGAGCGCGTGCCGGATGCGGTCGATCTGTACAGTCCGCGCCGTCATTTTGAATCTCATGAGGGCATGGTCAAACCCGTTCGCTATGAACCCCGTATTTTCTATAGCGTGGATACCCCCGCCCCGGATATTCAACTCCTGTCCAACGGCCATTATCATCTGATGTTGACCGCGGGCGGCGGCGGTTACAGTCGCTGGAATGATATTGCACTAACGCGCTGGCGCAGTGATACCACCCGTGATAACTGGGGAGCATTCTGCTACATCCGCGATACCCAGACGGGAGATGTGTGGAGCAATACCTGGCAACCAACAGGCTACACCAGCGGACAAGACGAGGAAGTGTTGTTCACCGATGCGGGGGCAGAATTCAGACGCAGCTTAGGGGGACTCAGCGTCAAAACTCAGGTGGTGATCTCTCCGGAGGATGATGTTGAATTGCGACGGCTCACACTGATTCATCGTGGTCGCAAGCCTCGCTCTCTGGAGCTGACAACCTATGCTGAAGTGGTACTGGCACCTGATGCCAGCGATCTGGCACACCCGGCATTCAGCAATTTGTTTATTCAGACTGAGCTGGCTCCTGAGCGTGACGCTATTCTTTGCCACCGGCGCCCGCGTTCACCGAATGAACCGGGCCCTTGCCTGTTTCACATGATGGTGGTGCACGGCGATAACCGACATAACGTGTCGTTTGAAACGGACAGGGCAAGGTTTATTGGACGTGGCAGAAACCCTGCGAATGCACAGGCAATAGAGACGGGAGGGATGCTAGGCAACACGTCGGGCTCGGTGCTGGATCCGATACTGGCAATTCGCAACGCCATTATTCTGCAGCCGGGGCAGCCGGTTACGATTGATATCATTTATGGCATCAGTGAGACCCGTCAGCAGAGCCTGGCGTTGCTGGAGAAATATCGCGATTACCCTATCGCCGATCGCGTCTTTGAACTGGCCTGGTCTCACAGTCTGGTGGTATTGCGCCAGATGAACGCCAGTGAAGATGATGCCACGTTGTTCAATAGTCTCGCCAGCGCTGTGCTTTACCCTGTCCAGGAGCTGCGCGCCGAAGGCCAGGCGATCGGCCGCAACCGGCGTGGCCAGTCCGGACTGTGGGGCTGGGCAATTTCAGGGGATCTGCCGATAGTGCTGCTGAGTATAACCAGCGAGGAAAGTATCACCTCAGTGACCACACTGATTCAGGCACACCGTTACTGGAGACAGAAAGGGCTGGATGTTGATTTAGTTATCCTGAATAACAGCCCCGGCGGCTACCAGCAGGGATTACAAAATCAGATTATGGAGTTAATTTATGCCGGGTCTGAAGCCAGTCTGCTGGATAAAAAAGGCGGGCTTTTTGTCCGCAACGGTGAGCATCTCTCCGCTGAGGATAAGTTGCTTTTGATGAGCGTGGCCTGTCTTTATCTTGATGACCGCGCAGGGGGTATTAATGAGCAGCTTAACCAGCGTATTCATACCCTGAAATCGCCGGCAAGGGCATTCATTCCGCGTGCTGTGCGCGAGCGTAATCAACATACGGACTGGAGCCCTGATACCAGTCAGTTATGCCATTTCAACGGATACGGTGGATTTTCTCAGGATGGGCGGGAGTATCAGATCGTCCTTCGGGAAAATGCGCTTACACCGGCTCCCTGGTCGAACATACTGGCAAATTCTCGTTTTGGCAGTGTGATCTCAGAGGCAGGGCAGGCCTATACCTGGTATGAGAATGCCCATGAATACCGGTTGACGCCGTGGGAGAACGATCCGGTGAGCGATCGCAGCGGCGAGGCATTTTACCTGCGCGATGAAGAGAGCGGGGAGTGCTGGTCGCCGACGGCTTTACCTGTTCGCGGACACGGTGATTACCTGACCCGCCATGGTTTTGGCTACAGCGTTTTTGCCCATCGTGAGAGTGGTATAGACAGCGAGTTGACGGTCCTGGTTGCTGAAGAAGATCCGGTTAAACTGGTGCTCCTGACGCTCAGTAACTCTTCGGGACGGACACGTCAACTTTCCGTCACAGGCTATGTAGAGTGGACGCTCGGAGAAACACGAACGCGCTCAGCCCCTCACATTGTGACACATGTGGCCAGAACGCCCGGCGGCTGCGGGATACTTGCGAATAACTTTTATGGTGATAATGGTGGCGGCCGAACTGCATTTTTTGCCGTCAGCGGTAATGACTGTTCTCTGACAGGGGACCGCCGGGAGTTTATTGGCCGTAATGGTTCCCTTCACGCCCCTTCGGCTATGAAACTGCAAAAGCTTTCTGGTAAGACGGGGGCCGGTCTGGATCCCTGCGGAGCGGTGCAATCGGCGGTTACATTAATTGACGGGGACCAGAGGACGTTTATTTTTATCCTCGGTGCAGAGGAGAATGATGTTTGTGCTCAGGAGACGCTGGCCCGCTACATGAACGAGGATACGGTCCGCCAGGAGCTGAACCGGATTCATAATCACTGGCACAATGTTCTCGATAAAATCGTAGTTAACACCCCCGACACGTCCGTAAATTTACTGGTTAATGGCTGGCTGTTGTATCAGACGGTCGCCTGCCGTCTTATGGCCCGGAGTGGCTACTATCAGTCTGGCGGTGCATTTGGTTTTCGCGATCAGCTGCAGGATACGCTGGCTCTGAGCCACGCTGCTCCGGACCGGATGCGTGAACAGATAATACTCTGTGCATCACGGCAGTTTATCGAGGGGGATGTGCAGCACTGGTGGCACCCGCCTCACGGCAACGGTGTGCGTACCCGCTGTTCCGATGACTATCTTTGGCTGCCGCTTGCTGTTTGCCACTATGTTGAAACGACGGGGGATATGGATGCACTGGAAATACGCATTCCTTATCTGGAGGGACGCTCGCTTCAGCCTGGTGAAGAGTCTGTCTATGACACGCCGGTCATCAGCGGCACCGAAGAGACACTCTGGTTACACTGCGTCAAAGCTATTCACTATGGACTTCGCTTCGGGGAGCATGGCCTGCCGCTGATGGGGGCTGGTGACTGGAATGACGGGATGAACCGGGTGGGTATCGAAGGCAAAGGTGAAAGCGTCTGGCTGGGCTTCTTCCTGTACGACATTTTGCAGCGGTTTGCAGCGCTGGCGGAGCGCAGGCTGGATGAAAGCGTCGCCGCGATGTGCCGTTCACAGGCTCTGCGCCTGCAAAGTAATCTCGAAGCCCACGCCTGGGATGGGGAATGGTACCGGCGCGGGTATTTTGACGATGGTACTCCCCTGGGATCGAAAACCTCACAGGACTGCCGGATTGATGCGATTGCGCAGAGCTGGTCTGTATTGTCCGGCGCCGCGAGCCCGGGACGGTGCGCAAAGGCCATGCAGGCGCTGGATAAGCACCTTGTGGATAACGAAGGAGGGCTGATCAAACTGTTAACGCCTCCTTTCGACGGACACGGTCCAAATCCGGGCTACATACAGGGGTACCTGCCCGGCGTGCGGGAAAACGGAGGGCAGTATACGCATGGCGCCATCTGGGCAGTGATGGCCTTTGCCCGAATGGGGAATGCCGGACGAGCCTGGCAACTCTGGTCAATGCTCAACCCTATAAATCATACCCTGAATGCGGACTCTGTCGGGATTTATAAAGCTGAGCCTTATGTCATGAGTGCTGATGTCTACAGCGTCGCTCCCCATACCGGACGTGCAGGGTGGAGCTGGTATACCGGTTCCGCAGGCTGGGCCTGGCGTTTACTTACCGAGGAATTACTGGGGATAAAACGTTCCGGCACTGACTTTAGTGTTCATGCCAGGTTACCGGATGAGTGGTCGTCTTTTTCTATGGCATATCAATATGGTGAAAGCCATTATCAGATTAGTGTTTCACGCGGCGATGCAGAATATTGCGTGACGCTGGATGGTGTTCTCCTCCCTGATGACAGAATACCGCTGAAGGATGATGGACAAAACCATACGGTTGAGATCATTCAGAACTGACACTGATCCCGGAGGTGCATTAACGTCTGCCGTTAATGCGCTGATTATCCCTGAGAACATCAATCGCAGTCTGCATGGCGATTTTGTCATCCCGCCTTTTTTGTTTGTCCTGCATGACCTGAAGGTATTCCAGCAAGGTGCGGGTATTAATCGGTCGGCCCTGTTTACCCACAGCCAGCACGGCTTCGCCAAGAATAATTTTCACAGGCGGTAGTTGTGCCGGATACCAGTCAAGGGTGTCTTCTGATTTCATCTTAAATTTCTCACGGAAGGGTAGTGTATCATAAATAAGACGTTCAATTTTCAATATCTGATATCCTGATTCAGACACAACTTAACATAACTTATGCCAGTTATTTTTATATTAAAGCGTATAATAATTACTGTATTCCTCAGAGAATTATTTATGTCTTATACAAATGGGCTCAGGTATTTTAAAGAAAGACCGGTTCATGTTGCCTGCCCGGTATGTGCACACAGAGCCGATCAGAAAGCAGGTAAACTAAGAAAAGATGCGGTTCTTGAGTGCCCTGCCTGCGGACTGTTGTTCAGACATTCAGAATGCCGGTGTATCGGCGGCTGATCAGCTTCTGCCACTTAACGTCAGTGATGTCGGAAAATGACAACATTCCTCCTGTACTGCTGTTGTAGAGGGTATGATAATGAAATCTAAAAAATCTGTTTTTATTGAAGGGCATATCATGTCGAACAGCTGTCACGGACAGCCTGGCCAACCTTTCTGTATTCACCGGGTCAGGTTTAGTAATGGTAAATATGCGATTATTCGGGTGGCATCAGGGATATGTTTCAAACCAGGCGAAATTATTCAACGAAACGATTGTGAGTGGTTTTATAAACTTACCAAAATTCGGCTTCTTTCTTTTGAGTACCTTGATGATGATGAATCAGGAAGACAATTCCTTGAGTATCAATGATAAAACCATGGATTTATAACAGAATAAATTTGCTGGCTTACAATTCACCCTTGGCTCTTTAAATTATTCACCAGTCATTGAAAAATATTTTTTCCTGAATTTAGATGAATTTAAATTATCTAAAACAAAATGTATCGCTAAAGACGAATTGCCTCATTGTTTTCCTTTTGCGTTATAACCTTCATTAGCATTAAGGAAATTTATGGCACAGACTTTTACTCATAATTTACTTCATCCTCGCCACTGGCTTACCTGGTCTGGTTTGGGTCTGCTGTGGCTTCTCGTTCAACTTCCTTACCCGGTTTTACATACTCTGGGCTCTGGCCTTGGAACAATATCCAGACCCTTTCTGAAACGCCGGGAAGGGATTGCGATTAGAAATATCGAACTGTGCTTTCCCGAGATGACACCGTTTGCCCGGAGCCAGATGGTCAATAAAAACTTTGCTTCTCTCGGGCTGGGACTGATGGAAACAGGAATGGCCTGGTTCTGGAGCGATGCGAGAGTCAAAAAATGGTTTGATGTCGAAGGGCTTGAAAACCTGACCGGTGCGACAAGAGGAGTAATGGTTGTCGGGATTCATTTTATGTCCCTTGAGTTGTGTGGAAGAGTAATGGGGTTATGCCATCCTATGATGGCAACGTATCGCCCACACAATGATCCATTAATGGAATGGGTACAGACAAAAGGGCGTATGCGTTCAAATAAGGCTATGATTAATCGACGTAATTTATCAGGTTTTGTTCATGCGCTAAAAGCAGGTGAAGCCGTTTGGTTTGCACCAGACCAGGATTATGGGTCTAAAGGAAGCGTTTTTGCACCTTTTTTCTCGGTAAAAAAAGCAGCCACGACGAACGGAACGTATGCTCTGTCAAAACTCGCTGGTGCACACTTGATCACACTTAGCATGATTCGACGTAGCGATAAAAAAGGTTATCACATGTATATCAGCAATCCGTTGTCAGGCTATCCAGGGGAAGACAAGGTCGCCGCAGCGGCTTATATGAACAAGATCATCGAGCGTGAAATTCTCCGTGCTCCTGAGCAATACCTGTGGATGCATCGCAGGTTCAAAACGCGTCCTGAAGGCGAAGTCTCTTTATACAAATGAACAACTCTACTTGTCATGAGCCAGAATCTATCTTTCTTGCCACTGCGTATTTGTAAAAATGCGATAAGGAATTTTCGATCGGATTCATGTTAACGATGGCTTGACTGACAGCCAAAGTTAATCAATTGAACCGGTTTGGATTTGAAGGTCCGTTTTTCGCTCACAGCAGACCTTCAGCTCAGTTAGCTTGAACGCTCCGTGCCAAAGTCGACCTTTCTATAGTAATCTGTCACAAAACATTGGGCGCAGTTCAATGGATATGTGCTTACTGGGTCTGGCTGTTCTTTTCTAACCGAAGGGCTGAAAAGCAAGAGGAACTCGGAGAAGCAAGCGCAGCGGCTTCGTAGAGTTAGCCCTTGCTTCTCTTATAATTGGCATTATTCATTCAAGAACAAGAGGATCTTCGCTTGTACAAGCGAAGCTATAATAAAAACAATCAATTAATTATTTTAAAAGTATTAAACAAGAACCTATTGACATTCATAAAATACAAGTTATTTATAATGTATGCCATAAATAAAAAGTTTTATGTCATATGTATCCTGCACTATGTGCAGTTAATGTACTACTTGTCCCATATATGGGGATATTGGAAAGGTTACTTTGTTTTGAAGTAGCCTTTCGTCCTTCAATATTAACGATTACTTATTGCTATTACCAAGTCCAGTCGAATCGAAGAACATCTTTTATCTGAAACGACTCCTAATACCCGGTTAAAGCCACAATATCTCTCGCATACGTAGACCAAAGAAAAATTATGATATTAACTATGTGATTTTTTTAGTGTTAAGTTGAATAATTAAATACTGGAGAGTTTTCTGTGCACTACCAATTGCTGGTTCATCTGTTCTGCCGCTGATGTTTCTGACTAATCTCCTGGTGACACAGAACTGTCCCTCTCTACCAGCCTTTATTCGACTCAATGTCCGGCTGCTGATACGCAGTTATCCCTTCGTATCAATGACTGACACTTAAACGTAATGCTTTAGTTGCTGGCGTATCTGACAGCTTCTTCGGCGTGAAGGTCGTTGTGTAAGTATACTTCTTGGTTTATTTAGGCTATATAAAACCATGACTATGACTTGCTGTTTTCAATAAGAGTCTTATCGTCCAAAGAATTTATTCTAGAAATTCTTTTTAACTCATTAAGATAATCAACCTCGTTTTCTAAGAACCAATGAAGAACTTTAGAGTTGCCAAGTAATTTATTAATATATGACTGGATTATAACGAATTTCAACATATCTGAACCATACTCGGTTTGAAGCTTTTTCGTTTCTTCCGAAGTTGTTGCCATTTCTTGTTCCAGACGAAGTATGGTTTTTTTTATGTCCTTTTTATAGGGAGTGTTTTTCCCTTTATTTACTATCATCGATGCCGGTGTTGCATCCAAGATGCTCATTGCAAATTTTTTACTATAATTATCAAAATTAATCATTGTACCGACTGCTTCAATTTGGCGAATTGGCTTCATTTTCCTCAAAACGTCAAATGTAGCCTTAGGTATAGGTTTATCAGAAAGTTTCGCAATTACACTTGGATCTATGCCGTTCATCACATTAGCTTTATCTTTTATGGCATCAACAGATATGCCCAAAGCAGCACTAAGTTTTTCAATTGATACTTTTGCCAGAGACTTAATTATCATTCTATGTTCTTCTACTACATTTATATGATTCACTTGTTTGTTAGGAGTGAAAGCATCATCTATGCTCGAAAGTATACATGGAGCTTTTTCTATACCTAAGTCTTTTAAAGCCTCAACCCTCAAATGGCCATCAAGTATCTTAGTGACATCTTTATCTTTGTCATAGAACACTATTATTGGTTCAATAATACCTAAGCTTTCGATAGAGGTAACTATTTGATAATATTTATGGCTTCGCTTTACGTTTTCTAATAATTCCTTAGATGGAATTAACTTATTAGTTTCCAGGTAAATAAAATTATCGCCAAAACGTATCTGAATCATTTTGATACCTCTTTGTTTACTGGGTTTAATATCTGAGATGGTAGTTCTGAAAGATTCTCTTGTTCAAGTATATGTTGAAAGCTTTTATTCATCATTATGATGTTAAAAATCTCATTTACTATTAGTAGATTGGTTTTTATGAATTTTGAGTTTTTATAAACAGATTTATGTTCAGCGATACTATTTTCATAAAGCTCAATCAACTCCTCTGCAGTCATCCTTTTTGATGGTTTGTGATAATAAAATCCGGCTGCTTTTGCACCTTTATTCCCAACTGTTCTTTGATTTAGAATGTGTTTTATCTTTATAATGTCCCGACTTTTTATTAATTTTTTATCATATGCTTCGGTAAGAATATCTTGTGCTTCCTCAGTTTCACATCTTGCAAATTGCACTGCGAGATATAGAGGCAAATTACCCCGTTCGACTGCTGAGAGAAGTTTATGCTCTCCCTTATCAAGTAGCATATTAATACTGCTCACCCAGTTCGATGAATATCCAGTAATCTCACTTATTTCGGAGTCTAAAAGTCCTCTGATTTTCATGTCTTTAATCACCTGTAATAACTCATTAGAACGTGGTCTTCTCCTTGCAATGTTTTCAACTAAACTCATAACGTAAGCATCTTCTTCTGATACATCTCTTACAATTGCTGGAATAATAGTTTCACCTAATGCAACGAGAGCCTCTATTCTCCCTTGACCACAAATTAAAGCATATTTGAAATCGTCTTCATCAATAGCTCTTACGCTTATAGGTTTGCTTAATCCTCTTTTTTTTATGCTTTCCTTTATTTCTTCATGCACTACTTTATTTCTTGTTCGTGGGTTAAGAAATTTTATTTTTGCAATCTCAATTTGAATTATTGGGAATTCATTTTTTTCAGGCAGCATATAGTTCCCTCACTTTCATGCGAGTAATAATTTGTAGAAGTTTATCAAGATTATCAAATCTATAGAGATCTAATCGAATGTTGTTTGTTTCCGTCATGCACATTTTACTATATTCGTTTTCAATCTTTGGTATGATATAAAAATCAAGAGGTGAAATATTTTGTGAATTCATTCGTATAACAATTGTTATGTCTGCTTTCTGTGAGTTATCAAACCGGACTTTCCATCTAAGTTTACCTGATTTCATATGTATGCATTTAGTAACAAGGACGGAAATTAAAAACTCATCATTGATGTAAAGCATTGGGGCATATTTATACTCGTCTATATGACAGTTACTTTTTAAAATTTCACCTTTAAAATCCTCAATTATCTCTGAGTAAAATGATCTTAGTGCTTCATTTATTTTGAGATAGCTGTAATCATGTTCTGGCTTATAACCAATCAAAGTATATGCTCTTAAAAGACCACCAAATCGCGTTCTATAAACAGAAGATGAAGGGCCTGTATCATCTTCATCAATGATAAAGCCTGATAGTTTTCCATTAGATTCTAATTTTTGTTTTAGTTTTTCTAATAGATCTTCATTAGTCAAATGAATGGATCGGAGCTGAATTATTTCTTGAGCTTTATTATATTTTTTCTTTGAAATAATAGGTTTATATGCCTTGTCACATCTAACCCATTCATGTTTGGGGTTTTTTACAAGCCTACTTTTTAGTTTGGATGAGGTTTTGTTATATATGTTGTTTCCAATATATTTTTCATTTGTCAAAATTTGATGTATTTTTGCACGAGTCCATAATGTTCCATTTTCTGCAGGAATGTTCTGTTCATTTAATCTCTCAGCAATAATAAATTCTGGAACGTTATTATCTATAAAGAGATCATAGATTCTATTTACAATTTTTATTTCATTTTTTGGTCCCGGAATTAATATTACCCTATCTGTTTGAATGCTCTTTCTTTTGCGGAAACTCAATATTTCTTTAGCTATGCCATTTTCGTCTACTAAAAGACGTCTCAGTCCATAACCAGCCATACCGCCTTGATGATAACCAAGCTTTATTAAATTTACTTGCCCTATAAATACCTTTTCAGATAAATTTCTGCTGTGATATGCAGCACTAGATCTTTTTATATTGAGTATAACAGAGGACTCTAAAGGGAAATCTTTAGTGGGTATAGGTTCGGAACAATATATAAGATCTACACCATTTCTCTCAAATAGAAAGGAATAATATGCAGCTTCATCACTATTTTGAAAACGACCAAAACGGCTCACATCATAAAATAATACAGCCTGTATATCTATTTTCTTTTGTTCTACATCGTTAAGTAACTGCTGCAAAGAATGCCTGCCTACGATACTGACTCCGCTCTTACCTGCATCATCGTAGGTATAAGCGATTTCCATATTGTTCTTTTCAGCATAATCTTTGATATATTCGGACTGATTATGTAAAGAATATTGCTGATGGTCGGTAGACATCCTCAAGTACTGTGCGACCCTAACTCTATGATTTTTGTCATTTTCGCTAGCCATGCACGAAACCTCATGGATGATTCAATACAATGTAGAGGATAAAATTGATCAAATTTTAACCGAATTCAACTGTTTTATCATTGATTAGAGCGAATTTGGTAGATCTTCGAGGTGTATGATAATCGAGAAGAGATGTGAATTATTTAGCTGATATGACCGACAGCTTTCGTTATTTGGCCTCAAGGTACCCATTTGTAAATGGCTATGCTTAGTCCACATAGGTTAATGGTGTGATCATTAATTCTTCAAATAAATCAAGATAGTTAACCCATCATGGAAGAGTTATGCGGCAATAACTTTGTATTTTTGAGACGAAACATAGTCACTCCACCATTGCATGAGAACCACACGTTCTGTGAGATACTCTGCACGATTGTAGGCTGCAATTATTTCATCTTTTTTCGAGTGGGCAAGGGCGGCTTCTAAGACATCAGTTCTAAACTTGCCACACTCCTCAGCAGCCGTTCTGGCGATTGATCGCATACCATGAGCTACAAGCTCACCTCCGAAGCCCATACGGATTATAGCCGCATTAGCTGTTTGTTCATGCATGTGATTGAGTGGAGCTTTGATACTGGGAAAAACCCACTCTCTATGCCCGCTGATGGCTTTCATTGAATCCAAGACTCGCAAAGCTTCTTTGCTCAGTGGAACTTTGTGAGGTTTCTTCATTTTCATAAACTCCGCCGGGATGTTCCACATGCCGGTTTCTATATCAATATCTGACCATCTTGTGCGAACAGCTTCACCAGGGCGAACCCATGTGAGAAGTTGCCACTCAATCAGTAGCCTTGTTTCTAAACGGACAGAAGCATTGTTTAGAGCAACCAGGAAGCGGGGGAGTTCGGAAGGGGGTAATGCTGGCATATTCTGTTTTTTTGGCTTGCTGAACCGTTGCCCCAGGTTGTCAGCCGGATTGAATTCTATGAGTTCTTCTGTTGCTGCATAGCGGAAAATTTCATTCAGGCGGGATATGATGCGGCGAAGTGTTTCAAGGACACCTCGTTTTTCTATGGGTTCTAAATGCTGTTTAAGCATTTTAGGGCGAATCTCCTTAATGGGGGTATCACCCAACGTTGGAAAGATATTTCTCTCTAGGCTTCGCCAGATGTCGTTAGCATGATCTTGGGAGATGCCTGACGTTTTGACTTTCTCATCAAGCCACTTCCTGGCTACTGCTTGAAATGTATGTTCCGTGGCATCCTTAAGGGCATTGGCTTTGTGGGTGTTATGAACTTGTGGGTCTATACCATTTGCAAGCAACGACAAGTACTCATCACGTAAAGCTCGTGCCTTCGCAAGTGTAAGGTGAGGATAGGTTCCTAAGCTCACCTTAGTTCGCTTTTTGGTCACAGGCACTGCATATCTGAAATACCAATTTTTCTTTCCTCCCTTCGCCAAGGGGGCGATTCGCAGGAGCAAACCATCGCCGTCAAAAAGGTTAACCTCTTTCTCGGCAGGTTTGGTGCTTTTGATTTCAGTGTCAGTGAGCTTCTTAGCGATTTTTGCCATGTTTGGGACCCTCATGTTTTGGACCCTTCGTGTTGGGTCCCAAAAAGGGTGCCATAACGAGTAGATTCTAGCAATTCTCGGTAGACTATTATAGACGTAAAAAAGCCCGCAAGGCTGGTTCCATGCGGGCTTGATAGACTTCACTGAACTTCAATATATCAAAAATTGGTGGAGCTGGCGGGAGTTGAACCCGCGTCCGAAATTTCTACATCCTCGGTACTACATGCTTAGTTTGTCTTTACATTCGCACGCCAGCTGCGGACAGACACGCCACTAACGAACTAGCCTGATTAGTTTTAACGCTTCAACCCCAGGCAGGGCTTCCACGCGATCTCTTTTGGGTTTGACCTCTCTTTGATCCCCGTCTTAAGAGCGGAAGCTAGGGAGAGAGGGCTCAGAGCAGGTTATTAAGCTGCTAAAGCGTAGTTTTCGTCGTTTGCGACTATTTTTTTGCGGCTTTTAACGAGGCAAACCGCCCCTCGGCATGCACCTTGGGTTTCGCAAATCCCGTCGAATCCAGAATCAGCCCCAATAGTGTTGAACTAAGTATACCAGATTTCACTTCCTGGATACCAGCCCGGAACACTAACTTATTGAATAGTACAATAAGTGTGCAGAATCAACGTCCTGCGTTTTTCATGATGCGCGCTTTATCCAACTGCCACTCGCGCTCTTTCAGGTCAGTACGTTTGTCGTGCTGTTTTTTACCCTTCGCGACGCCAACTTTCACTTTGCACCAGGCGTTTTTCCAGTAGAGCGACAGGGCGACCACGGTGAAACCTTCACGGTTGATGCGTCCGTAAAGGGATTCCAGCTCACGCTTGTTCAGCAGCAGCTTGCGGGTGCGCGTTGGGTCACACACGTAGTGTGAGGAGGCGACGGTCAGCGGCGTAAAGTTCGCGCCGAACAGGAAGGCTTCGCCATCTTTCAGGATCACGTAGCTATCGCCGATGTTGGCTTTCCCGGCGCGCAGCGATTTTACTTCCCAGCCCTGCAACGCAAGGCCAGCTTCGAATTCTTCTTCAATGAAATACTCGTGGCGAGCACGCTTGTTGAGCGCAATGGTCGCCGAGCCTGGTTTATGTGCTTTTTTCTTCGTCATAAGTGTCGTAAAGCCGTCGGTAATCTGATTTCAAAAAGTCACCTCATTGCGTCCTGTGAGGTCTAACGCGCTATCTTAGCACGAGATGAGGCTTAGCGTTTTTTTAACAGGTGATAAATGTTATTATTTGTCCGTTGTGTGACCATGGGAAATGCTATGCCTCAGATTAGCCGTACTGCGCTCGTGCCTTACAGCGCGGAACAAATGTATCAGTTAGTGAACGATGTCCAGTCTTATCCAGAATTTATTCCGGGATGCACCGGGAGCCGCGTTCTGGAGTCCGGCCCGACGCAGATGACCGCGGCGGTGGATGTCTCCAAAGCGGGGATCAGCAAGACGTTCACCACCCGCAATACGCTGACCAGCAATCAGAGTATTTTGATGCATCTGGTGGATGGTCCGTTTAAAACCCTGATGGGGGGCTGGAAGTTTACGCCGCTGAGCGCTGACGCCTGTCGCATCGAGTTCCAGCTGGACTTTGAATTTACCAATAAGCTGATTGAGCTGGCGTTTGGGCGCATCTTTAAAGAGCTGGCATCCAATATGGTTCAGGCGTTCACCACCCGCGCCAAAGAGGTTTACAGTGTCGCATAAGATTGCTGTAGAAGTGGTGTATGCGCTGCCGGAGAAGCAGTATCTGCAGCGTGTGACGCTGGAAGAGGGGGCAACCGTTGAGGCGGCTATCCGCGCGTCCGGCATCCTTGAGCTTCGCAGCGATATCGACCTGGCGAAGAATAAGGTGGGGATTTACAGCCGTCCGGTGAAGCTGGGTGATGTGCTGAAAGAGGGCGATCGGGTGGAGATTTATCGTCCGCTGATTGCCGACCCGAAAGAGCTGCGTCGTCAGCGTGCTGAGAAATCGGCTAAGTAGCGCTTTCTTTCCCCGGTGGCGCTGCGCTTACCGGGGCTACGATTCTGCGTAAGAATTCAGATACAAAAAAGGTGCTCAATGAGCACCTTTTTGCATTTCCGACTTCTGATTATTTGGTCAGGGCAGGCTTGTTGTCGATGTTGGTCAACACACCGGCGCTGCTGAAGGTCAGCGTCAGGGTCTGCTGGGTCGCATCTTCGTGGCCCGGCTTCTGACGGAATACATAGAACCAGGTGTTAGTGCCGAACGGATCGGACATCATTGGGGTTCCCAGTGCATAAGCGACCTGCTGTTGTGTCATCCCCACACGGATTTTGGACACATCGTTAGGGGTAAGGTAGTTCCCCTGGTTGATGTCAGGACGGTAAACCACTTTCTCCAGAGTGGAACAGCCTGCGGTCAACATCAGAAGAACCGCTGCGGCAGCGGTCAGCATTTTACAACGCATAGTGATTTGATTCCTTTTCGGGCCCGAGCAGAACGCGGCTCATATGTAATATGCCGATGATAATAGACCTTGCCCCACTTTGAAACCGGTCTGGCGGCGTTTTTGTTGTTCTGTATGACCCTGAGATCCCGAAAAAGTTTATGCCGCCAGCAGTTCTTTCGCGTTCGCGAGCGTATTACGGGTGACTTCGCTGCCGCCGAGCAGGCGTGCCAGCTCCTGCAGGCGCGCACGTTTATCCAGCGGCTTCATGTGCGTTTCGGTCATTTCACCGTCGGTTTCTTTGCTGACGATAAAGTGATGATGACCACAGCCCGCGACCTGCGGCAGGTGGGTGACACACATCACCTGCGTTGATTCGCCTAGCTGGCGCAGCAGTTTACCTACTACCGCCGCCGTTGGGCCGCTGATGCCGACATCCACTTCATCGAAAATCAGCGCCGGGGTTTCCATTTTACGCGCGGTAATCACCTGAATCGCCAGCGCAATACGCGACAGTTCACCACCGGAGGCCACTTTGGAAATAGCCTGCAGCGGCTGCCCCGGGTTGGTGGTGACGCGGAACTCGATGCGGTCCGCCCCTTCCGCCGTCAGGTGGTTCTCTTCAAAGCGGACATCAATGGTGAAGACGCCGTGCGGCATCGCCAGCGTGTGCATGCTGTCGGTGATGTGCTGGCTTAACTCCTGGGCGTAATGCTGACGGATTTCATGCAGCTTTTGCGCTGTCGCCAGCGCCTGTTCATGGTGCAGGTTCACCGCCAGAGAGAGGGTTTCCTGTGAGTCAGCCTGATCGTCAAGCTGCTGCTGTTCTTCCAGCAGAGACTGATAGTAGCCCGGCAGCTCTTCCGGCGTGACGTGGTGCTTGCGCGCCAGTGAAATCTGACGGGAGATACGCTGCTCAAGCTCGAACAGACGGTTCGGGTCGAGATCCAGACGTTCACAGTAGTGGCGCAGTTCGTCGCTGGCTTCGGAGATCTGAATCGCCGCTTCTTCCAGCATATCCAGGACGCCTGAAAGCTTGCTGTCCATGCCGACCAGTTCGGTAATCAGCTGGCGGACGTTATACAGCTGGCTCTGCAGGTTCACGTCTTCGCCATCCGCCAGCAGGTTGAGCGCATTCTGACTGGTTGAGAGCAGGTGACCGCTGTTCGCCAGGCGTTTGTACTCTTCGTCGATTTGCTCAAACTCACCCGGCTGCGGGTTGAATTCGTTCAACTCTTTAAGCTGGTACGCCAGCAGCTCCGCACGTGCGGCGCGCTCCTGGCTTTGCTGCTGGTGCTGGGCGAGCTCGCGGCAGCTCTGATGCCACTGGCGATAGTGCTCCGCCATAAGCTGAGTAAGCGCGTACTCACCCGCATAGCCATCCAGCAGCGCTTTCTGCTGTTCAGGTTTGACGAGTTGCTGGTGCGCGTGCTGACCGTGAATCTGGATAAGCAGTTGGCCGAGTTCGCGAAGCTGGGAGAGCGGAACCGCCGTGCCGTTGATAAAGCCACGTGAACGACCGTCGCTGCTGATTACGCGGCGAAGTAAACACTCACGTCCATCTTCAAGCTGGTTCTGCTCCAGCCAGCGCTGGGCGGCAGGGGTGTCTTTCAGGGAGAAACGGGCGCACAGGTCGGCACGGTTTGCGCCCATGCGCACCATGTCGCCCTCTGCGCGGCCGCCAAGGCACAAGCCGAGGGCATCAATGGCAATGGATTTACCTGCACCGGTTTCCCCGGTGATCGCCGTCATGCCGCTGTGGAAATCGATCTCAAGCTCACGAACAATGGCAAAGTTGCTGATGGTCAGTTGTGCCAGCATAATTGTTTTCCTGTATGAAAAACCATAACTGTGTTTTCATACAGTATAAACTGGTTTTATATACAGTAAAGTACTGGATGCAAAATCAGAACAATTTTTTTGACCAGCCAAGCTTCGAGCTTAATGTGTTGAAATAGCTGTAATCTTTCGGATGAATCAAATTCAGGTGGTAATCACACCGACGAATGAGGACATCTTCACCTTCCTGGATCGGCAGCGCTATCTGGCTGTCGCAGCTGATCTCCAGGTCGTTACGGCGATGCGAGAAGCGCAGACGTATCGTGCTGTCGCCGTTGATGACCAGCGGGCGGGCGGAGAGCGTGTGCGGGAACATTGGCACCAGGGTAATGGCATCCAGCGAAGGCGTCAGGATCGGGCCGCCGGCAGAAAGCGAGTAGGCGGTTGAGCCGGTCGGGGTGGAGATAATCAGCCCGTCAGAACGCTGGGAGAAGGCAAAAATTTCGTCAATATAGACTTCGAACTCGATCATGTGCGCCACTTTACCGGGGTGCAGCACCACCTCGTTAATCGCGGTGCTGATGCGCTTCTGGCAGTCCTGCTGGCATACCTGCGCTTCCAGTAAAAAGCGTTTTTCACTGATATAGTGGCCTTCCAGCACGTCGGCCAGCTGCTGTTGCGCATTGTCCGGATCGAGGTCGGTTAAAAAGCCGAGATTGCCACGGTTGATGCCGATGACCTTGATGTCATAGCGCGCCAGCGTGCGGGCCGCACCGAGCATGTTGCCGTCGCCACCCACCACCACGGCGAGATCGGCCTGTTGGCCAATTTCCGCCAGCGTGCCGGTTTTGACGCTCTTCAGCTGCAGCTCCTGGGCAATCTGCTGCTCGACCATCACTTCATAGCCTTTGCTACACAACCAGCGATACAACATTTCATGTGTCGTTAGTGCGGTAGGGTGACGCGGATGCCCGACTATCCCAATACACCTGAAATGATTATTCATTTTCTGGAGGTCCTTGTGCCTGATGAATGATGACAATCTGTCTTGTTCCCTTGAATCCCGGAAACTGATCCCCATAATAAGCGAAGTTAGCGAGATGAATGCAGAAAAACGCGGAGAAATTCATGAGTAGTAAAGAACAGAAAACGCCTGAGGGGCAAGCCCCTGAAGAAATTATCACGGAACAGCACGATGAAGTTGAGGCTGTAGAGCCAGACGCATCTGCTGAGCAGGTGGACCCGCGCGATGAAAAAATTGCGAATCTGGAAGCCCAGCTGGTAGAAGCACAGAATCGCGAACGCGATGGTGTTCTGCGCATCAAGGCGGAAATGGAAAACCTGCGTCGTCGTACCGAGCAGGACGTTGAGAAGGCGCATAAATTTGCGCTGGAGAAATTCGTCAACGAACTGCTGCCGGTAATTGATAGCCTCGATCGCGCGCTGGAAGTGGCTGACAAAGCGAATCCGGACAACGCGGCGATGATCGAAGGTATTGAACTGACGCTGAAATCCATGCTCGACGTGGTGCGTAAGTTTGGCGTGGAAGTGATTGCCGATACCGACGTACCGCTGGATCCAAACGTTCACCAGGCGATTGCCATGGTCGAGTCCGAAGAGGTGGAAGCCGGTAAAGTGCTGGGCGTGATGCAGAAAGGTTACACCCTGAACGGCCGTACCATTCGCGCTGCGATGGTGACCGTGGCGAAAGCGAAAGCGTAATTTGCCATCCGTAGTGCCGGGTGGCGGCGTTCGCCTCACCCGGCCTAAACCTTACTCAGCGATACTTTCGCGCAGGGGTTTAACGGGCAGAACTTTCACCTGCTTAATCATGTTGTCCTGCACGTCCAGGATATCAATATCGTACTGCTCAATGCGCACCCGCGTGCCCGCCGCCGGGATCTCTTCCAGCGCTTCCAGAATCATCCCGTTAATGGTTCGAGCCTCATCTTCCGGCAAATGCCAGTTAAAGGCTTTGTTGAGTTCACGAATGTTCGCACTACCGTCAATCAGCACCGAGCCGTCGTTTTGCGGGGTGACCTCTTCCGCGAGGGAAGGCGACATCGACGTGGTAAAGTCCCCGACAATTTCTTCCAGAATATCTTCGACCGTCACCAGCCCTTGAATATCGCCGTACTCATTGACCACCAGGCCGACCTTCTTCTTGTTGCGCTGGAATTTCACCAGCTGCGTGCTGAGCGGGGTTCCTTCCGGCACGTAGTAAATCTCGTCGGCGGCGCGCAGCATCACCTCTTTGGTGAACTCTTTTTTCTCGGTCATCAGACGGTAGGCTTCGCGCACGCGCAGCATGCTGATGGCGTCATCCAGCGAGTCGCGATACAGCACAATGCGCCCGTGCGGGGAGTGCGTCAGCTGGCGAACGATGGCTTTCCAGTCGTCATTGATGTCGATACCGACGATTTCGTTACGCGGCACCATGATGTCATTTACGCTCACCTTTTCCAGATCCAGCACCGACAGGAGCATGTCCTGATTGCGTCGGGAGATCTGCGAGCGGGATTCATGCACAATGGTGCGAAGCTCTTCTTTGCTGAGCGCGCTGCTGATGGTGACATCGGCTTTGATCCCCACCATCCGCATCAGTACGCGCGTCACCATGTTCAGCAGCCAGACCAGCGGCATCATCAGGATCAGCAGCGGTGCCAGCAGGAAGCTGCTCGGGTAGGCGACTTTCTCAGGGTAAAGCGCGGCGATGGTTTTCGGCAGCACTTCGGCAAACACCAGCACCACGAACGTCAGCACGCCGGTGGCAATCGCCACCCCGGCGTTGCCGTAAAGGCGCATCCCGACAATAGTGCCGAGGGCGGAGGCCAGAATGTTGACAAGGTTGTTGCCGATGAGCACCAGGCTTATCAGGCGATCCGGCTTGCGGAGCAGTTTTTCAACGCGACGTGCGGCACGGTTACCCTGCTTAGCGCGATGACGTAACCGGTAGCGGTTTAAGGTCATCATGCCGGTTTCCGAGCCGGAGAAATAGGCGGAGATGACCACCATGACGATCAGCGTAACGATCAGCGTGGTGGTAGAGATGTGTTCCAGGGGGAACTCCTTTGTTTCTTAGCCAGCAAATTGCTGTATGAAGCGGCTGCCAAAATAGGCAAGAGTGAGAATGCCCGCGCCAGCGACGTTGAACCAGACCACGCGACGACCGCGCCAGCCTTCATGATAATGGCCCCATAACAGGACAATATAGACAAACCACGCGATGATGGAGAGCACTGCTTTATCGATGTTCTCCACGCTGAACAGGTTCTTCATGTAAAACAGGCCCGTGCAGAGCGTCAGCGTCAGCAGCACCACGCCCACCTGGGTGATGTGGAACATCTTACGCTCAATGACCATCAGCGGCGGCATTTCATGGTTAAACGCCAGCTTTTTGTTTTTCAGCTGGTAGTCAATCCAGGCGAGCTGCATGGCGTAAAGCGCGGCGATGATCAGCGTCGCGTAGGCAAAGAGCGACAGGCCGATATGCACCAGCATCCCCGGGGTAGCCTCCAGATGCGTAATGAATTCATTAGGCATAAAGGTGGCGAGAGCCAGATTGATCAGCGCGAAGGTATAGACAATCGGCAACAGCAGCCAGCCGCGATTTTTAGACGCGACGATGGTCATTACCGTACAGATCATCAGGCTGACCAGCGAGCCGACGTTGAGGACGCTCAGGTTTTGCACGCTGCCGTCGCCGGGAATGATGCGTGATTCCAGCGCAAACGCGTGGCTAATCAGTGCGATCACCGCGGAAAGAATAGCCATGCGCCGCCAGCCGCTGTTTTTTTGCAGCAGTCCGGGAACGATCAGCGCGAGGCTGACAGAGTAGGCAACAAGGGCGATCAGTGCGAAAACAGGCATATAGGCATCGACAGTTGTCTTAATAAGAAAGAGAAGCAGTATAACGTTACGTGACGCCTGCTCCAACCGTTGCATAACAACAAAGGCGCCTTCATGTTATACTCCGGCAAAATTCTGTGTATGTGTCGCCCATGGCGGCCCAACGTTTCTACTCAGGCGAGAGACAATGTTTGATAATTTAACCGATCGTTTGTCGCGCACGCTGCGCAACATCAGCGGCCGCGGACGCCTTACTGAAGAGAACATCAAGGAAACGCTGCGCGAAGTGCGCATGGCGCTGCTGGAAGCAGACGTCGCGTTGCCGGTTGTTCGTGATTTTATCAACCGCGTAAAAGAGAAGGCGGTTGGTCATGAAGTTAACAAGAGCCTGACCCCGGGTCAGGAGTTCGTCAAAATCGTTCGTAATGAACTGGTTTCGGCGATGGGCGAAGAGAACCAGGTGCTTAACCTGGCGGCTCAGCCGCCGGCCGTGGTGCTGATGGCGGGCCTGCAGGGTGCGGGTAAAACGACCAGCGTCGGTAAGCTGGGTAAGTTCCTGCGTGAAAAGCACAAGAAGAAAGTGCTGGTGGTCTCTGCGGACGTCTATCGCCCGGCGGCGATCAAACAGCTGGAAACCCTGGCCGAGCAGGTCGGCGTAGATTTCTTCCCGTCCGACGTGGCGCAGAAGCCTGTCGACATCGTTAACGCGGCGCTGAAAGAAGCGAAGCTGAAATTCTACGACGTGTTGCTGGTGGATACCGCCGGTCGTCTGCACGTTGACGAAGCGATGATGGACGAGATCAAGCAGGTGCATGCCTCTATCAACCCGGTAGAGACCCTGTTCGTTGTCGACGCCATGACCGGTCAGGATGCGGCGAATACCGCGAAAGCGTTTAACGAAGCGCTGCCGTTAACCGGCGTGGTGCTGACCAAAGTGGACGGTGACGCCCGCGGCGGTGCGGCGCTCTCCATTCGTCACATCACCGGTAAGCCGATTAAATTCCTCGGCGTAGGCGAGAAAACTGAAGCGCTGGAGCCGTTCCACCCGGATCGTATTGCCTCCCGTATCCTCGGCATGGGCGACGTGCTGTCGCTGATCGAAGATATCGAGAGCAAGGTTGACCGCGCGCAGGCCGAGAAGCTGGCCAGCAAGCTGAAAAAAGGCGACGGTTTCGATCTCACCGACTTCCTTGAGCAGCTGCGTCAGATGAAAAACATGGGTGGCATGGCCAGCCTGATGGGCAAACTGCCGGGCATGGGCCAGATCCCTGACAACGTGAAAGCGCAGATGGATGACAAGGTGCTGGTGCGTATGGAGGCGATCATCAACTCGATGACCCTCAAAGAGCGCGCTAACCCGGATATCATCAAAGGTTCCCGTAAACGCCGTATCGCAGCCGGTTGCGGCATGCAGGTGCAGGACGTTAACCGCCTTCTGAAACAGTTCGACGACATGCAGCGCATGATGAAGAAAATGAAGAAAGGCGGCATGGCGAAGATGATGCGCGGTATGAAAGGCATGATGCCACCCGGTTTTCCAGGGCGTTAATCGCTTTTGAGATTGCTTTTTGCCCGAAAATGAGTAAAATTTTCGGGCTTTTAATATGACACCCGGGCTCCGTTCCTCGATGGGGCCCGGTTGTTTTATTCACACAAGAGGATGTTATGGTTACTATTCGTTTAGCTCGTCACGGCGCTAAAAAGCGTCCGTTCTACCAGGTTGTTGTGACTGACAGCCGTAATGCACGCAACGGTCGCTTCATCGAGCGCGTTGGTTTCTTCAACCCACTGGCCGCTGGCGCAGAAGAAGAAACTCGTCTGGATCTGGATCGTATCGCTCACTGGGTTGGCCAGGGCGCTACTGTTTCCGATCGCGTTGCTACGCTGATCAAAGCAGCAAACAAAGCAGCTTAATCTGTCACGGTGGTCATGATGAGCAATAAAGCACCTGTTGAACCGATCGTATTGGGAAAAATGGGTTCTTGCTACGGTATCCGTGGTTGGCTCAGAGTGTTTTCCTCCACTGAAGACGCTGATAGCATTTTTGATTACCAGCCCTGGTTTATCCAGAAAGGCGGTAAGTGGGAAGAGGTCGAGCTGGAAAGCTGGCGTCACCACAATCAGGACATCATCATCAAGCTGAAAGGCGTTGACGATCGTGATGCCGCGAATGCGCTGACTAATTGTGAAATTGTCGTGGATTCGTCGCAGTTGCCACAGCTGGAAGAGGGCGACTACTACTGGAAAGACCTTATGGGTTGCCAGGTAGTCACTACCGAAGGCTACAGCCTGGGAAAAGTCATCGATATGATGGAAACCGGGTCAAATGACGTTCTCGTCATTAAGGCAAACCTGAAAGATGCATTTGGCATCAAGGAGCGGTTGGTTCCGTTCCTCGATGGACAGGTTATCAAGAAAGTCGATCTCACTACTCAAACCATTGAAGTAGATTGGGATCCTGGTTTTTAAATTCTCCGGATAAACGGTAAAAGACGGCGCTATGTGGATTGGCATAATTAGCCTGTTTCCTGAAATGTTCCGCGCGATTACCGATTACGGGGTAACTGGCCGGGCAGTAAAGAATGGCCTGCTGAGCATCCAGAGCTGGAGTCCTCGTGACTTTACTCATGACCGGCACCGTACCGTGGACGATCGTCCTTACGGCGGCGGACCGGGGATGCTAATGATGGTGCAACCCTTACGGGATGCCATTCACACAGCAAAAGCCGCGGCAGGTGAAGGCGCAAAGGTGATTTATCTGTCACCTCAGGGACGCAAGCTTGATCAAGCGGGCGTGAGCGAACTGGCGACGAATCAAAAGCTGATTCTGGTCTGTGGGCGCTACGAAGGGATAGATGAGCGCGTAATTCAAACCGAGATTGACGAAGAATGGTCTATCGGCGATTACGTTCTCAGCGGTGGTGAGTTACCCGCAATGACGCTGATTGACTCCGTCGCCCGGTTCATTCCGGGGGTTCTGGGCCATGAAGCTTCGGCAACGGAAGATTCCTTTGCCGATGGGTTGCTTGACTGTCCACACTATACTCGTCCTGAAGTGTTAGAAGGGATGGAAGTACCGGCAGTGTTACTGTCTGGAAACCATGCCGAGATACGTCGCTGGCGTTTGAAGCAGTCGCTGGGCCGAACCTGGCTTAGAAGACCTGAACTTCTGGAAAACCTGGCTCTGACTGAAGAGCAAGCAAAGTTGCTGGCCGAGTTCAAAACTGAACACGCGCACCAGCAGCATGAACATGATGGGAATGCGTAATACGCTCCCGAATATCAGTTTACCCAGGATAAGAGATTAAATTATGAGCAACATTATTAAGCAACTTGAACAAGAGCAGATGAAGCAGGACGTACCTTCCTTCCGTCCAGGTGACACCGTGGAAGTGAAAGTATGGGTTGTTGAAGGTTCCAAAAAACGTCTGCAGGCATTCGAGGGCGTGGTTATCGCTATTCGTAACCGCGGTCTGCACTCTGCATTCACTGTTCGTAAAATTTCCAACGGCGAAGGCGTTGAGCGTGTCTTCCAGACTCACTCTCCGGTAGTTGACAGCATTGCTGTTAAACGTCGTGGTGCTGTACGTAAAGCTAAACTGTACTACCTGCGTGAGCGTACTGGTAAGTCTGCTCGTATTAAAGAGCGTCTGAACTAAGATTCGCTTAAGCGACATCCTGTTAGAAAGGGCTGGCCGAAAGGCCGGCCCTTTTTTTATCCCTGCGCATTTCTCACGTTAACCCTTTTGTCATAAATCATTTACAATGCTTGCCTCTTGAGTGGAGGGGACGTGGATAACGTACTGCATCAGCCTAACCGGAAACGCGCTGCGGCATTGACCGCGCTGTTTGCGATCCTGCTGATCGTGGTGGCGCCGCTTATCTCCGTCTCGCTGCAGAAAGATCCCATGAGCGCGATGCCTGGCATGCATCATGACATGAGCATGATGTCGATGGATGAGCATCATGGCGATATGCCGCACACGATGCCTGTCGACCATGCGGAAGCGTGCGGCTACTGCGTGCTGTTAGCGCACGTCCCTGGCGTGATGCTGGCGCTGATCGTCCTGCTCAGCGTGGTGCTGCAGAGGCTTCGCGTTAAGCCGCCGCGCCAGGCGGTCAGCCACTGGCACTTTTTCCCCTGGCTTTATCCTGATACCCGCGCGCCGCCGCGGCAGTCTGCTTTTTCCCTTTAAAAAATAAATCAATAACTTACTGCCTTAAAAAGGAAAAGTATGACTACCTGCACTCCGCGCGCGGCATGGGGAAACCTGCTGCGTCGCCTCCATTTCTACGTTGGGCTGTTTGTCGGCCCGTTTATCTTCTTTGCCGCGCTGACCGGTACGCTGTATGTGGCGACCCCGCAGCTGGAGAATGCGCTCTACCGGCACGCGCTCCACGCGGATTCCGTGGGCAAGCCGCAGCCGCTGGCGGAACAAATTGCCGTGGCGGAAAAAACCGTTGGATCGGATGTGCGTTTGCACGCCGTGCGTCCGGGGCTGGCTGAAGGGGAAACCACCCGCGTGATGTTTACTGACCCGGCGCTTGGGCCCTCTGAGAACCGGGCTATTTTTATTGATCCGGTAAGCCTGGCGGTGCTGGGGGATATGACGGTATACGGCACCAGCGGGATTTTACCGCTGCGTCAGACCATTGATTACCTGCATACCTCTCTGATGCTGGGCGACGTGGGGCGACTTTACAGCGAGCTTGCGGCCTCGTGGATGTGGGTTGCCGCGCTGGGCGGTGTTGGCCTGTGGTTTTATACCCGCCCCAAACGGCGGATCAATAATCGCTTCCAGAATCGACGTCGCCTGCACGTGACGCTGGGCTGGAGTCTGCTGGGCGGAATGCTGCTGTTCTCAGCAACCGGCCTGACCTGGTCCCAGTGGGCTGGCGGGAACGTTGACAGGCTGCGGGCTGAGATGAACTGGCTCACCCCGCAGGTGAACACGACGCTTTCCGGTCAACATGAGACCGTGGATGAACATGCCGAACACCGTGGTCATCACGGCGGAATGATGATGCCGGAAATGGCGATGGATTTGACGCAGTTTGACGGGGTGTTAAACGCGGCGCGTAAAGCGGGGATTGATGCCAACAGGCTGGAGATCCGCCCGGCGAAAACGGTGGATAGCGCCTGGACAGTGACGGAAATCGATCGCAGCTGGCCGACCCAGGTCGATGCCGTTGCGGTTGATCCTTCTACGATGCAGGTCCTGGACAGAACCCGATTCGAGGATTTCCCCCTAATGGCAAAACTGACCCGCTGGGGCGTGGATTTCCATATGGGGATCCTATTCGGGCTGGTGAATCAGCTGCTGCTCGTGGCGTTCGGCCTCGCCCTGTGCGTGCTCATCATCTGGGGGTACCGGATGTGGTGGATGCGCCGTCCGGCGCAATCGGCCGTGGATCCGGTGCAGACGCTTTGTCAGAGCTGGCTGGCGCTGTCAGGTTGGGGAAGAGGGGTTACGCTGATAATCAGCGTACTGCTGGGGCTGGCCTTGCCGGTCATGGGCGTGAGTCTGGCGCTGTTTGTTCTGGTGGACTGGCTGCGCTGGCGAGCGGCAACCAGGGTGACGCTCGCCGAAACATCCGCTAAATAACCCTATGGCGTGCTGATAACCACTGCGACGCGGCGGTTTTCAGCGCGCCCTTGCGGAGTACTGTTGCTCGCAACCGGGTATTTTTGACCTAATCCCTGCGTGGTGAGATTGCTGCGCGGGATATTTGCCCCCTTCGCCCAGGCATCGGCCACGGCGTTGGCGCGTTTTAACGACAGCGCTTCGTTGTAGCTTTCTTCCCCGTAATTATCCGTGTGACCGTCCATTCGCGCGTGGTTCAGGCCGGTTTCCGCCAGGCGGGAGGCCATGGATTGGATCTGCGTTTCACTTTCCGGACGCAGTCTGGCGTCATTTTTATCAAACAGGATGGTGTCCGACATGCCGAGTGACCAGTCACCGTTCAGTTCGTTAAAACCGTAAGACTTCATCGCCGCAATTTGCTCAGGAGTGAATTTGCCTTCCGGCGGCGACTGACAGCCTGCCAGAACCAGTGAGGCCAGTACTATCGGCGCGAAGTAACGTTTTAACATAGTGTATCCTTTCTAACTTATTGTTTTCGTACGCTGGTTTTTCACCTGGTACATATTGCGGTCAGCCCTCTCCAGTAACGCTTCCACGGAAGCATTTTCCCACGCCAGAGCAAAGCCAATGCTGAGTGACATCGATGCTTTTTGTCCGTTATGCAGATCAAACGGACGGATAAACTGCTGCGAAAGCGCAGCGCAAATGTGTTGAACCTCAAGCTCAGAGTGCACGCCGTACAGCACCATGGCGAATTCGTCACCGCCAAGGCGGTATGCCTGATGACGTTTGTCGCCAAACTCCATCATCCTGCTGGCGACTTCAATCAGCACGCAGTCTCCTGCCGCATGTCCCCAGGTGTCGTTAATAAACTTAAAATTATCACCGTCGAGGAAGAGCAGGGCCGAGTTCATTTTGGCAGAAGGGTCGTTCATTAAGGCCGCAATGCTGTTACGAAACGCAGCGCGGTTGGCAAGACCGGTGAGCGGGTCGTGCATGGCGGTACGCAACAGCTGGGCGTTTTTCGCCTGGAGCTTCAGCTGCCACTCTTCCATCTCATCCAGAAGGCTGTTGAAGTCTTCACCAAACTGGTGAAATTCTTCGATACGCCCGTCTTTCACCCGGCGGGAGAAGTTGCGGTTAGTACGAACGTCATGCACGACGTCGGTAATGTTTTGCAGGGCCGTGACCATGCCGTGATGCAAAGACTGGGTAATAGCAAGCGCGACGGCGGTAGCAAAAAGAATGCAGCCGGTCAGGACGGCAAACGACATCCAGATGAAATGGCTGATCAGGCTGTCACGCGCGGTAAGGCGGATTTCGCCGATCGTTAAGCCGTTATGCATGATGGGCTGCGCAACCGGTACGGGGAAAAGCCAGCGGCTGACCAGCGCGCCCAGCGTATCGTTGTTATCTTCCGGGTTCCAGGACCAGTAGGCAAACTGCTTTTTATGCGCGTTGATAACCTCGGCCTGGGCAAACTGGCCCTGTTTGCCGAGGGCTGCGAGCGTTTCGTTGGCCGCCAGGGAATCGTTGAACACCAGAGAGGCTTCCAGGCTGTGGCTCATTGTGGCGCCGGTTAGTTCAAGATTCTTTTGCGCGTATTGTTTTAAGGTTACGACGGAAGCAAAACAGAGCAACAGCCATATTAACGTCATCGTGATGATGACGCTTATCATGCTGTTTCGCCTCAACGTTCTTTTAAACGTCGGACGCGGCGTTGAAGTGAAATCTTTATCCATGCTGCTTATTCCGGGCAAGCATTAATACATCCGGATTGACTCTTACGCCACTGCGCGTCAATGCGTCCAGGTTGACGGAGAACCGTACCTGGCCGCGATCGATTATCAGGCAAAAGGCACTGCCAATTACGCATTCCGGATTTTGCTCTGAGATTAATAGCAATGCTCTGCCCTGATATTGACTTATTAATTCAAGTTGTTTTGCTGGTGATTCAGACCCGAAATAAATCGCATCGCACGTTGCGGCCAGGGCTTCCCGATCGTTACGTACAATAACGGGAGTATAAGGTAACTCGCTATGCCCCTCATCGCCGCTGAGGGCGTGCGTATAGTGAGAAGTGGCGTAGACGCAGAGTTTAGGCTGACCGGAAAGTGACGGCCATCGCGTATAGCTCACAATGCCTGAGACAATCGAGCGTACCGATTTATCCGTTTCCGTAAGCGTGCCTGCCGCCGCAGGGCCCACCATAAGGAACAGCATTAACACCAGAGTGAGTCGGAAAAAAGAGATCAAGAATAAATTTCTCACCAGAATCCGCCACATCGCTCCGGAAATAGATGTCCTTAAGAGTTGCGGGCAGAATACCATTGTTTATCAGAGCCGTCATTATGTCAGAAATAGCCTAATGCCGACCTAAGCTAAATCCTACTGTTGGTTATTCTCCGGTGGATAAAAATAGCCTTAATTCAGTCTGCTGGAACGCATACTTTCATCCATCCCTTTCTGCCATGACGCACGCAGTTTTGTCGTGTTTTCGGCAGTATCGCAGCTGGCAGGGAAAGATTTCCCGGCTAATCCCCAGGCATGAATAAATCCTTCTTCGCAGACTTTCTTCTGACCGTCAGCATAGCCGCGAAGATATTCGCTACGATCAACGTGTGTGTCGTTAAAACTATCGGCCAGGGCCTGGTTATCTTTAACCGGCAGGCCATTCATGGCGTCTTCTTTACCGGCATCAAACCAGGATGGGCTGGTCCAGTCGGGCTGGAAGGTGTAAGGATTGATCTGACAGCCCGTTAAAAACAGCGACAACAGCGCGAGAGCAATTGAACGCATAGCCATTCTCCTTTTTTCTTCAGCATAGCCTGGCTAAAGAAAATCTGTCTGTAATTTAAAGTTTACGTTTTTATCGGCTGTTTTTTGCAATAAATTGGCTTGTGTAAACTAATGTGTACGTATTTTGGATTGAAATGTTTACTTTTTATGGTATCGTGGTTCCACCTCATTGAGGAAAACAACTATCGCAAACGAGCTTTACAGGATCGCCATCATGCAAAAAGACGCGCTGAACAACGTACATATCACTGACGAACAGGTTTTAATCACTCCGGATCAGCTGAAAGCGGAATTTCCGCTGAGCGTCGCGCAGGAGGCTCAGATCGAGCACTCCCGCCAGACCATTTCTGACATTATCGCCGGCCGCGATCCGCGCCTGCTGGTGGTATGCGGTCCTTGCTCCATTCACGATCCTGAAACCGCCATTGAGTACGCTCGTCGATTTAAAGCATTAGCGGAGGAGGTCAGCGATAGCCTCTATCTGGTGATGCGCGTCTATTTTGAGAAGCCACGTACTACCGTCGGCTGGAAAGGGTTGATTAACGATCCGCACATGGATGGCTCGTTTGATGTGGAAGCAGGCCTGAAAATTGCGCGTCGCCTGCTGGTGGAGCTGGTTAGCATGGGGCTGCCGCTGGCAACCGAAGCGCTGGATCCAAACAGCCCGCAGTACCTGGGCGATCTGTTCAGCTGGTCCGCGATTGGTGCGCGTACCACGGAATCGCAAACCCACCGCGAAATGGCGTCGGGCCTGTCGATGCCGGTTGGCTTTAAAAACGGTACCGATGGCAGCCTGGCGACGGCGATCAACGCCATGCGCGCTGCCGCCATGCCGCACCGTTTCGTCGGTATTAACCAGGCGGGCCAGGTCTGCCTCCTGCAAACGCAGGGCAACCCGGATGGCCATGTGATCCTGCGCGGCGGGAAAGCACCTAACTACAGCCCGGCGGACGTGGCGCAGTGTGAAAAAGAGATGGAGCAGGCGGGACTGCGCCCGGCACTGATGGTAGATTGCAGTCATGGTAATTCGAATAAAGATTACCGTCGCCAGCCTGCGGTTGCGGAATCCGTGATCGCACAGATCAAAGATGGCAACCGTTCGATTATCGGTCTGATGATTGAGAGCAACATTCATGAAGGCAATCAGTCATCTGAACAACCGCGCAGTGCAATGAAGCACGGCGTCTCCGTGACGGATGCCTGCATCAGCTGGGAGACGACCGATGCGCTGCTGCGTGAGATCCACCAAGATTTGAACGGCCAGCTGGCGACGCGTCTGGCTTAAGAGGTTTGTTATGGTTGCTGAATTGACCGCACTGCGCGATCAAATTGATGAAGTGGATAAGGCGCTGCTGGGCCTGCTGGCGCGCCGCATGGCGCTGGTTGCCGAAGTCGGTGAGGTGAAAAGCAAATACGGCCTGCCGATTTACGTCCCGGAGCGCGAAGCCTCAATGCTGGCCTCCCGTCGTAAAGAGGCCCAGGCGCTGGGCGTTTCGCCGGATTTGATTGAAGATGTTCTGCGTCGAGTGATGCGGGAATCCTATTCCAGCGAAAACGACAAGGGCTTTAAAACCCTCTGTCCGTCCCTGCGGCCGGTAGTGATTGTCGGCGGTGCAGGGCAGATGGGGCGTCTGTTCGAAAAAATGCTGACGCTTTCTGGCTATCAGGTGCGCATTCTGGAAAAAGAGGACTGGGCGCATGCTCCGGAGCTCATGAAAGATGCCGGGATGGTTATCGTCAGCGTGCCGATCCACGTGACGGAGCAGATCATCGAAAAGCTGCCTCCTTTACCGAATGACTGCATCCTGGTGGATCTGGCCTCCGTCAAAAATGGTCCGCTGCAGTCCATGCTGGCTGCGCATACGGGCCCGGTGCTGGGTCTGCACCCGATGTTTGGCCCGGACAGCGGCAGCCTGGCAAAGCAGGTGGTGGTTTACTGCGACGGTCGTCAGCCGGAAGCCTATCAGTGGTTCCTGGAACAGATTCAGGTATGGGGGGCGCGACTGCACCGCATCAGCGCGGTCGAGCACGATCAGAACATGGCGTTCATTCAGGCGCTGCGCCACTTTGCGACGTTTGCCTACGGTCTGCATCTGGCGGAAGAGAACGTGCAGCTTGAACAGCTGCTGGCACTCTCTTCACCTATCTATCGTCTGGAGCTGGCGATGGTCGGGCGCCTGTTTGCTCAGGATCCGCAGCTTTACGCGGACATTATTATGTCCTCCGAGAACAACCTGGCGCTCATCAAGCGCTACTATCAGCGCTTTGGTGAAGCCATTACGCTGCTGGAGCACGGAGACAAGCAGGCGTTTATCGACAGCTTCCGCAAGGTCGAGCACTGGTTTGGCGATTACGCGCAGCGTTTTCAGAGTGAGAGCCGAACGCTGTTGCGCCAGGCAAATGACAGTCGCCAGTAATGCGATGATGTATATACTGAAAGCCAGCATTGCTGGCTTTTTTTATTTTGGGGAACTGTCATGGCCGAACCGCAGCTGCTGTTGAATTACACCGGGCATCTGCCTGAATGCCCGACGTGGAGCGCAGAAGAGCACGCGCTCTACTGGGCCGATATTCTGGAAGGAGAGATCCACCGCTACCATCTGCCGACGGCAGAACACACCGTGCTTTCTTTCCATGAGGAGGTGGGCTGTTTTGCTCTGCGCGAGCAGGGTGGTTTTATCGTTGCGATGCGAACGGGTATCTGGCTGACCGATAAACACGGCCTGCTGCGCCGCAAGGTGTGTGATAACCCCTCTAACCCGCAGCTCGCACGTTTTAACGACGGCGGCACCGATCATCAGGGACGGTTCTATGCGGGCACCTTTTGGGGGCCGGGAGATTACAACGGCGCGTTGCTGATGCGCATCGACAACGACCTGACGCCGAAAGTGATCCAGTGCGATATTCACGGGCACAACGGCTTAGCGTTTAGCCCGGACAAGCGGTGGATGTTTACCTCAGACACGCCAAACGGCGTAATTTACCGCACGCCGCTTGACGAGCAGGGCGAACCCGGCAGGCGTGAGGTGTTTCGTCAGTTTAAAGAGGGCGAAGGGATACCGGACGGCGCGGCCATGGATGTGGAAGGCTGTTACTGGAGCGCGCTGTTTGACGGCTGGCGTATTGCGCGTTTTTCTCCGCAAGGGGAACAACTGGAAGAATACCGCATGCCGGTACGTTGCCCGACGATGGTCTGTTTTGGCGGCGATGACATGAAAACGCTGTTTATTACCACCACGCGGGAAAATATGGACGCGGAGGAGGTGGCGAAGTATCCGCTCTCCGGCGCCATCTTCACCCTGCCGGTGAGCGTGGCAGGGATGAAGAAAAGCCGGTTTATCGAACGTTAAGCCGGGTCAACCGGGACCACGTTCTCGCTCGGATAGCAGCCCAGCACCTTCATGGAGCGCGTGATCTCGCCCAGTTCGCGCAGGGCTTTCTGCATGGATGCAGATTCCAGGTTGGCCTGGATATCAAGGTAGAACATCTCTTCCCACGGATTGCCGTGGATCGGACGTGATTCCAGCTTCGTCATGATCAGATTGTGATTACGCAGTACCAGCAGGGCTTCAACCAGCGCACCGGCCTGTTGGCCGGTTGCCATCAGCAGGGTGGTTTTAGCCGGAACCTGATCCGAGACATCAATAGCTTTACGCGCCAGCACCACGAAACGGGTGATATTTTGCGTCTGGTTTGCCAGATTGCGTTCCAGTACCTGTAAACCATACAGCGCGCCGCCCGCTTCGCTGCCGAGCGCGGCGACGGTTGGGGAGTTAGCCTGCGCCACTTTTTCCATCGCCGCCGAGGTGCTTTCGGTGTACTCAATTTTCCAGTTCGGATAGCGGTTCAGGAACTGGCTGCACTGCTGGAACGGCTGTGGATGACTGTAGACCGTTTCGATCTTGCTCAGGTCGGTTGAACCCGAGACCAGAACGCAGTGATCGATAGGGATCGTCAGTTCGCCGACCAGCGACAGGCTAGTGTGCTGCAGCAAATCGTAGACATCATTAATGGCGCCGGAGCTGGTGTTCTCAATAGGCACGACGGCGTAATCCGCCTGGCCGGTCTCAACCTGATTAAAAATGTCGGCAAACTTCGCACAGCCGCTCTCGATAAACTCTTCGAAATGGCGTGCGGCATACTGACGTGCGGCCAGGTGAGAATAAGAGCCCTTCGGCCCGAGGAAGGCGATACGCGCAGAGTGCGGATTGGTTTTATTCAGATGCTGCTGGAGTAACGCTTGCTGGGTGAGAACGGAGTCTTCGATGATGAGCTGGAACAGCCGGGTGATGTAGTGGGCATCGAGGTGATGCGCTTTACCGAGCTGGATCAGACGCTCCAGCAGATCGCGCTCGCGGTCGATATCACGTACCGGGCGATGGGAGTCCAGCTTGGCTTTGCCCACTTCGACGGCGAGCGCGCGGCGTTCGGCCAGCAGCGCCAGTAATTTCTCGTCCAGCGCGCTGATTTTTACGCGCAGATCCAGTAACGGGTTTTCCGGTGTCATAGTGTTGCCTGTCTCATTTTATCGTTATCAATAAAAAAGGCCTCCCGCTGTGGGAGGCCTTGTTGTTCGTCTTCGCATTCTTTATCACACGACGAAACGCCTCCCAGTCAGGGGAAGGTAAAAAAGAATGCGAAGAAGAACGGCGTAAGTTTCATGAAGTCATCCTGTGATTGATACCGTTAAAGTACCCGTACTGTTTTCACCCTGTCAATAAAAAACAAAAAACGCGCCCGAAGGCGCGTTGGCGGTACACTCAATTTAAAGGATTACTCTTCTTCAACTTCTTCCGCGAAGCTGGCGTCTTTCACCGATGTTGCGGCGCGACGGGCTTCACCTTTGTGTTGCACTTTATTGAGCTGCCGTTCCAGCTTGTTGATCAAATCGTTAATAGCGGTGTACATATCCTCGTGTTTTGCGCTGGCGACCAGATGGCCGTTTGGAGTATTGATAGTTGCGTCAGCGATGAAACCCTGCGGCTCCTTGGACAGGATGATATGTGGATTAATCAAATGAGTTTGCCATTTATCCAGTTTGGCGAGACGGTCTGCGACGTGCTGGCGGATTGCCGGAGTAATTTCCATTTGTTTACTGGTAATGTTCATTGTCATAAATTTTACCTCTTGTCTTTCCGTCTTGGTGATTCCAGCATACCCGACCTAATGTCAAAATGTGTGATTTAGATCACGTTATTTTGTCGGTTTTTGTCAGGGAATCTTTTTTGTGAGGCAGGGCAGGAAGAGGTGAGATTTACCTTGTCGAAGGCAAAAATTGGGGCCATAGTTGACTGGATGTGTTGAGGCTAACGCGCTTCAGCGACGCTCTAAAATGAATAAAAAAACGGCAGCCTTCGGGCTGCCGTTTTGCATTGAGGCAAGATCAGGTGTTGCTGCTGTTCGCTGCGATGATTTTCGCCACTTTTTCAGCCTGAGCGGTCATCTGCATCTGACGGTAAGCGTTCTCCATCAGCTTCAGGCCGTCGCGCGTTGCCTGAGTATCCGGATAATCACGCAGCATACCTTCTACGCGGTTAACCACGGCAACCCATGCGCCACGGCGGGTATAGTATTCCGCCACGGAGTATTCATATTTCGCCAGACGATCTTTCAGGAACACCAGACGCTTGGTGGCATCGGTCACGTACTGACTGTTCGGATAGCCGCGCACCAGCTTGGAGAAGTCATTGAAGGCATCACGCGCATGCTGCGGGTCACGGTCTGAACGATCCACGCCGAAGAAGCCCTGCAGCGCACTGTCGTCCAGCGCCATGTTGGTGAGGCCGCGCATGTACATCACATAGTCGATGTTAGGATGAGTCGGGTTCAGACGTATGAAACGATCGATGGTTGCCTGAGCCAGCGGCAGATCGGCATTTTTATAGTATGCATAGATGAGATCTAACTGTACCTGCTGCGAATACGGGCCAAATGGATAGCGATTATCCAACGCTTCCAGTTGCGTTATCGCCTGTTTCCAGTTACCGTCCTGCAACTTTTGTTGTGCAGTCGCATAGATTTCATTCGGCGGATTGTCAGGGACCTGTTCATTTGAACCGGAGCAGCCCACCAAAGCCAGGCTCAACGTGGCCGCTGCCACCAGATATTTCATGCGCGTCATGACGTTTTGACTTTCCTCAAATGTTTGTCCGGGAGAAACTCTGTTCCTGCTCCCGATTAAGACCAGCTACAATAGCACACTATATTAAACGGCAAAGCCGTAAAACCCAACGTTAAACGAAGAAGCAGTTTATGGCACAACGAGTAGAACTCACCGCAACAGTCTCCGAAAATCAGCTCGGTCAACGCTTAGATCAGGCTTTGGCCGAATTGTTCCCTGATTATTCGCGTTCACGCATAAAAGAATGGATCCTTGACCAGCGCGTGCTGGTAAACGGCAAGATCTGGGACAAACCAAAAGAGAAAGTGTTAGGTGGGGAAGCTGTCGCCATCAATGCTGAAATCGAAGAGGAAATCCGCTTCGAGCCGCAGGATATCCCACTGGACATCGTCTATGAAGATGATGACATTCTGGTGATCAACAAGCCGCGCGACCTGGTTGTTCATCCGGGCGCGGGGAATCCTGACGGTACGGTACTTAACGCACTTCTCCATTACTATCCGCCGATCGTGGATGTCCCGCGCGCGGGCATCGTGCACCGTCTGGATAAAGACACCACCGGTTTGATGGTGGTGGCGAAGACCGTTCCTGCTCAGACCCGTCTGGTGGAATCGCTGCAGCTGCGTGAAATCACCCGCGAGTATGAAGCGGTAGCCATTGGGCATATGACCTCTGGCGGAACGGTGGAAGAGCCAATCAGCCGTCACCCAACCAAACGTACCCATATGTCGGTGCATCCGATGGGTAAACCGGCGGTGACACACTATCGCATTATGGAACACTTCCGTATTCATACGCGCCTGCGTCTGCGTCTGGAAACCGGGCGTACTCACCAGATCCGCGTGCATATGGCCCACATTACCCATCCGCTGGTGGGGGATCAGGTCTACGGCGGTCGTCCGCGTCCGCCTAAAGGCGCGTCGGATGAGTTCATCAGCGTATTGCGTAAATTCGATCGTCAGGCGCTGCACGCGACCATGCTGCGTCTTTATCACCCTATCACCGGTATTCAGATGGAGTGGCACGCGCCTATCCCGCAGGATATGGTGGACCTTATTGACGCCATGCGTGCTGATTTCGAAGAACATAAGGATCAAGTGGACTGGTTATGACCAAACTGATTGTCCCGGAGTGGCCATTGCCTGCAGGCGTGGCTGCCTGTAGTTCAACCCGTATTGGCGGTGTTAGCCAGGGCGCGTGGGAGTCTTTGAACCTCGGTGCGCACTGTGGCGACAACCTGGAACACGTTGAAGAGAACCGCAGGCGTCTGTTTGCTGCGGGGAACTTGCCGTCGAAACCGATCTGGCTGGAACAGGTTCATGGTAACGCGGTGCTGAAGTTGACGGGGGAACCCTATGCTTCTAAACGCGCTGATGCCTCTTACAGTAATACTCCGGGAACCGTTTGTGCCGTGATGACCGCCGATTGTCTGCCGGTTTTGTTCTGTAACCGTGCAGGTACCGAGGTGGCAGCAGCACACGCGGGCTGGCGTGGTCTGTGTGAAGGCGTGCTCGAAGAAACAGTCGCCTGCTTTAACGATGAGCCTGCCAATATTATGGCCTGGCTTGGCCCGGCCATTGGTCCTCGCGCTTTTGAAGTGGGGCCAGAGGTTCGCGAAGCCTTTATGGAAAAAGATCCGCAAGCGGTGGAAGCCTTCCTGCCTTCGGGGGATAAATATCTGGCCGATATCTACCAGCTCGCCCGCCAGCGCCTGAACAACGTTGGCGTGTCGCAGATCTTCGGCGGCGATCGCTGCACATTCACCGAAAAGGGTGATTTTTTCTCCTATCGCCGCGACAAGACCACGGGACGTATGGCAAGTTTCATTTGGCTGATATAACCTAAAGAATCAAGACGATCCGGTACGTGCCGTTTTCTTTTCACATAATTCAGGTCATTAACCTTGAATAATTGAGGGATGACCTCATTTAATCTCCAGTAGCAAATTTGACCTGTTATGGGAGGAGTTATGCGTCTGGATCGTCTTACTAATAAATTCCAGCTTGCTCTCGCCGATGCCCAGTCCCTCGCACTGGGGCACGACAACCAATTTATCGAACCTCTTCATTTAATGAGCGCCTTGCTGAATCAGGAAGGGGGATCGGTACGTCCTTTATTAACGTCCGCTGGCATTAATGCTGGCCAGTTACGCACTGCCATCGATCAGGCGCTGAGCCGTTTGCCGCAGGTAGAAGGTACCGGCGGAGACGTTCAGCCGTCGCAGGATCTGGTACGCGTGCTGAATCTTTGCGACAAGCTGGCGCAAAAACGTGGGGACAACTTTATTTCGTCAGAGCTGTTTGTTCTGGCGGCGCTTGAATCACGCGGCACCTTGACCGACCTGCTGAAATCTGCCGGCGCGACCACCGCCAATGTGACTCAGGCGATTGAGAAAATGCGCGGAGGTGAAAGCGTGAACGATCAGGGAGCCGAAGACCAACGTCAGGCTTTGAAGAAATTTACGGTCGATCTGACCGAGCGTGCTGAGCAGGGCAAACTTGACCCGGTGATCGGCCGTGACGAAGAAATTCGCCGTACGATTCAGGTACTGCAGCGTCGTACCAAGAACAACCCGGTGCTGATTGGTGAGCCGGGTGTCGGTAAAACTGCCATTGTTGAAGGGCTGGCGCAGCGTATCGTCAACGGTGAAGTGCCGGAAGGCCTGAAAGGCCGTCGCGTACTGGCGCTGGACATGGGCGCGCTGGTGGCCGGTGCGAAATACCGCGGCGAGTTCGAAGAGCGTCTCAAAGGCGTGCTTAACGACCTGGCGAAGCAGGAAGGTAACGTTATCCTGTTTATCGACGAACTGCACACCATGGTCGGTGCGGGTAAAGCGGACGGTGCGATGGATGCCGGGAACATGCTGAAACCTGCGCTGGCGCGCGGTGAACTTCACTGCGTCGGCGCCACTACGCTTGATGAGTATCGTCAGTACATTGAGAAAGATGCTGCGCTGGAACGTCGCTTCCAGAAAGTGTTTGTTGCTGAGCCAAGCGTTGAAGATACCATCGCGATCCTGCGTGGTCTGAAAGAGCGCTATGAACTGCACCACCACGTGCAGATCACTGACCCGGCCATCGTTGCGGCGGCGACGCTTTCTCATCGTTATATCGCTGACCGTCAGCTGCCGGATAAAGCGATCGACCTGATTGATGAAGCGGCTTCAAGCATTCGTATGCAGATTGACTCGAAACCGGAAGAGCTGGACCGACTCGACCGACGCATCATTCAGCTCAAGCTGGAACAGCAGGCGCTGAAGAAAGAGTCTGATGAAGCCAGTAAGAAACGCCTGGATATGCTCAATGAAGAACTGGACGATAAAGAGCGCCAGTATTCTGAGCTGGAAGAAGAGTGGAAAGCCGAGAAAGCATCCCTTTCCGGCACTCAGACCATCAAAGCTGAGCTCGAACAGGCAAAAATTGCCATTGAGCAGGCGCGTCGCGTCGGCGATTTGGCGCGGATGTCTGAACTGCAGTACGGCAAAATTCCTGAGCTGGAAAAACAGCTTGAGATAGCGACGCAGTCAGAAGGGAAAACGATGCGTCTGTTACGTAATAAGGTGACGGATGCAGAAATCGCGGAAGTGCTTGCTCGCTGGACCGGTATTCCGGTGGCGCGCATGCTGGAAGGCGAGCGTGAAAAACTGCTGCGCATGGAGCAAGATCTTCACAATCGGGTGATTGGTCAGAACGAAGCGGTTGAGGCGGTATCGAACGCTATTCGCCGTAGCCGAGCGGGGCTGTCCGATCCAAACCGCCCGATTGGTTCGTTCCTGTTCCTGGGGCCGACGGGGGTCGGTAAAACCGAGCTGTGTAAAGCGCTGGCTAACTTTATGTTCGACAGCGACGATGCGATGGTGCGTATCGATATGTCCGAGTTTATGGAGAAACACTCCGTCTCACGTCTGGTAGGTGCGCCTCCGGGATACGTGGGTTATGAAGAAGGTGGCTATCTAACAGAAGCGGTTCGCCGTCGCCCTTATTCCGTCATCCTGCTGGATGAGGTGGAAAAAGCGCACCCGGATGTGTTCAACATCCTGCTTCAGGTGCTGGACGATGGTCGTCTGACCGACGGGCAGGGGAGAACGGTCGACTTCCGTAATACGGTTGTCATTATGACCTCGAACCTGGGTTCTGATTTGATTCAGGAACGTTTCGGTGAACTGGACTACAGCCATATGAAGGATTTGGTGCTCGGTGTCGTGAGCCATAACTTCCGTCCTGAGTTCATCAACCGTATTGATGAAGTAGTGGTATTCCATCCTCTGGGTGAGAAACACATTGCGTCGATTGCGCAGATCCAGCTGCAGCGTCTGTACAAACGTCTGGAAGAGCGTGGGTATGAAATTCACATCTCCGACGAGGCGTTGAAGCTGCTTAGCGAGAATGGTTACGATCCGGTGTACGGTGCGCGTCCATTAAAACGTGCTATCCAGCAGCAGATCGAAAACCCGCTGGCGCAGCAGATTCTCTCCGGAGAGTTGATTCCAGGCAAAGTTATTCGTCTGGAAGCCAACGACGATCGCATTGTGGCAGTGCAGTAAGTCACAAAACGCAAAAACGAGCCGCTTGCGGCTCGTTTTTGTTTAAAAACCAGGCGAAAATTGAGGTCTGGTCTTGGTTTTGCCTGGAAAGTGAGCGGTCAGTAAATAAATTTCACTTTATCCTTGCAGGTTCGGAATTACTCCCTATAATGCGCCTCCACTGACACGGAACAACGGCACACACGCCGCCGGGTCAACAGAGAAAAGCGAAAATAAACGCTTGACTCTGAAAGAGGAAAGCGTAATATACGCCACCTCGCAACGGTGAGCGAAAGCCGCGTTGCACTGCTCTTTAACAATTTATCAGACAATCTGTGTGGGCACTCAAAGTGACATGGATTCTTAATGTCTTCGGACAATAAATGAATACCAAGTCTCTGAGTGAACATACGTAATTCATTACGAAGTTTAATTCACGAGCATCAAACTTAAATTGAAGAGTTTGATCATGGCTCAGATTGAACGCTGGCGGCAGGCCTAACACATGCAAGTCGAGCGGTAGCACAGGGGAGCTTGCTCTCCGGGTGACGAGCGGCGGACGGGTGAGTAATGTCTGGGAAACTGCCTGATGGAGGGGGATAACTACTGGAAACGGTAGCTAATACCGCATAACGTCGCAAGACCAAAGAGGGGGACCTTCGGGCCTCTTGCCATCAGATGTGCCCAGATGGGATTAGCTAGTAGGTGGGGTAACGGCTCACCTAGGCGACGATCCCTAGCTGGTCTGAGAGGATGACCAGCCACACTGGAACTGAGACACGGTCCAGACTCCTACGGGAGGCAGCAGTGGGGAATATTGCACAATGGGCGCAAGCCTGATGCAGCCATGCCGCGTGTATGAAGAAGGCCTTCGGGTTGTAAAGTACTTTCAGCGGGGAGGAAGGTGTTGAGGTTAATAACCTCAGCAATTGACGTTACCCGCAGAAGAAGCACCGGCTAACTCCGTGCCAGCAGCCGCGGTAATACGGAGGGTGCAAGCGTTAATCGGAATTACTGGGCGTAAAGCGCACGCAGGCGGTCTGTCAAGTCGGATGTGAAATCCCCGGGCTCAACCTGGGAACTGCATTCGAAACTGGCAGGCTAGAGTCTTGTAGAGGGGGGTAGAATTCCAGGTGTAGCGGTGAAATGCGTAGAGATCTGGAGGAATACCGGTGGCGAAGGCGGCCCCCTGGACAAAGACTGACGCTCAGGTGCGAAAGCGTGGGGAGCAAACAGGATTAGATACCCTGGTAGTCCACGCCGTAAACGATGTCGACTTGGAGGTTGTGCCCTTGAGGCGTGGCTTCCGGAGCTAACGCGTTAAGTCGACCGCCTGGGGAGTACGGCCGCAAGGTTAAAACTCAAATGAATTGACGGGGGCCCGCACAAGCGGTGGAGCATGTGGTTTAATTCGATGCAACGCGAAGAACCTTACCTACTCTTGACATCCAGAGAACTTTCCAGAGATGGATTGGTGCCTTCGGGAACTCTGAGACAGGTGCTGCATGGCTGTCGTCAGCTCGTGTTGTGAAATGTTGGGTTAAGTCCCGCAACGAGCGCAACCCTTATCCTTTGTTGCCAGCGGTTCGGCCGGGAACTCAAAGGAGACTGCCAGTGATAAACTGGAGGAAGGTGGGGATGACGTCAAGTCATCATGGCCCTTACGAGTAGGGCTACACACGTGCTACAATGGCGCATACAAAGAGAAGCGACCTCGCGAGAGCAAGCGGACCTCATAAAGTGCGTCGTAGTCCGGATTGGAGTCTGCAACTCGACTCCATGAAGTCGGAATCGCTAGTAATCGTAGATCAGAATGCTACGGTGAATACGTTCCCGGGCCTTGTACACACCGCCCGTCACACCATGGGAGTGGGTTGCAAAAGAAGTAGGTAGCTTAACCTTCGGGAGGGCGCTTACCACTTTGTGATTCATGACTGGGGTGAAGTCGTAACAAGGTAACCGTAGGGGAACCTGCGGTTGGATCACCTCCTTACCTTAAAGAACCTGCCTTTGTAGTGCTCACACAGATTGTCTGATGAAAAGTAAATAGCAAGGCGTCTTGCGATTGAGACTTCAGTGTCCCCTTCGTCTAGAGGCCCAGGACACCGCCCTTTCACGGCGGTAACAGGGGTTCGAATCCCCTAGGGGACGCCACTTGCTGGTTCGTGAGTGAAAGTCACCTGCCTTAATATCTCAAAACTCATCTTCGGGTGACGTTTGAGATATTTGCTCTTTAAAAATCTGGATCAAGCTGAAAATTGAAACGACACATCTTTAATGGTGTGTTCGAGTCTCTCAAATTTTCGCAATTTGATGATGAATCGAAAGAAACATCTTCGGGTTGTGAGGTTAAGCGACTAAGCGTACACGGTGGATGCCCTGGCAGTCAGAGGCGATGAAGGACGTGCTAATCTGCGAAAAGCGCCGGCGAGGTGATATGAACCTTTGACCCGGCGATGTCCGAATGGGGAAACCCAGTGTGTTCCGACACACTATCGTTAACTGAATACATAGGTTAACGAGGCGAACCGGGGGAACTGAAACATCTAAGTACCCCGAGGAAAAGAAATCAACCGAGATTCCCCCAGTAGCGGCGAGCGAACGGGGAGCAGCCCAGAGTCTGAATCAGCTTGTGTGTTAGTGGAACGGTCTGGAAAGTCCGGCGATACAGGGTGACAGCCCCGTACACGAAAGCACACAGGCTGTGAACTCGAAGAGTAGGGCGGGACACGTGGTATCCTGTCTGAATATGGGGGGACCATCCTCCAAGGCTAAATACTCCTGACTGACCGATAGTGAACCAGTACCGTGAGGGAAAGGCGAAAAGAACCCCGGCGAGGGGAGTGAAAAAGAACCTGAAACCGTGTACGTACAAGCAGTGGGAGCACCTTCGTGGTGTGACTGCGTACCTTTTGTATAATGGGTCAGCGACTTATATTCTGTAGCAAGGTTAACCGTATAGGGGAGCCGAAGGGAAACCGAGTCTTAACTGGGCGTTAAGTTGCAGGGTATAGACCCGAAACCCGGTGATCTAGCCATGGGCAGGTTGAAGGTTGGGTAACACTAACTGGAGGACCGAACCGACTAATGTTGAAAAATTAGCGGATGACTTGTGGCTGGGGGTGAAAGGCCAATCAAACCGGGAGATAGCTGGTTCTCCCCGAAAGCTATTTAGGTAGCGCCTCGTGAACTCATCTTCGGGGGTAGAGCACTGTTTCGGCTAGGGGGCCATCCCGGCTTACCAACCCGATGCAAACTACGAATACCGAAGAATGTTATCACGGGAGACACACGGCGGGTGCTAACGTCCGTCGTGAAGAGGGAAACAACCCAGACCGCCAGCTAAGGTCCCAAAGTCATGGTTAAGTGGGAAACGATGTGGGAAGGCACAGACAGCCAGGATGTTGGCTTAGAAGCAGCCATCATTTAAAGAAAGCGTAATAGCTCACTGGTCGAGTCGGCCTGCGCGGAAGATGTAACGGGGCTAAACCATGCACCGAAGCTGCGGCAGCGACACTATGTGTTGTTGGGTAGGGGAGCGTTCTGTAAGCCGTTGAAGGTGTGCTGTGAGGCATGCTGGAGGTATCAGAAGTGCGAATGCTGACATAAGTAACGATAATGCGGGTGAAAAGCCCGCACGCCGGAAGACCAAGGGTTCCTGTCCAACGTTAATCGGGGCAGGGTGAGTCGACCCCTAAGGCGAGGCCGAAAGGCGTAGTCGATGGGAAACAGGTTAATATTCCTGTACTTGGTGTTACTGCGAAGGGGGGACGGAGAAGGCTATGTTAGCCGGGCGACGGTTGTCCCGGTTTAAGCATGTAGGCGGAACGATTAGGTAAATCCGGTCGTTTATTAACGCTGAGGTGTGATGACGAGGCACTACGGTGCTGAAGTAACAAATGCCCTGCTTCCAGGAAAAGCCTCTAAGCATCAGGTAACATCAAATCGTACCCCAAACCGACACAGGTGGTCAGGTAGAGAATACCAAGGCGCTTGAGAGAACTCGGGTGAAGGAACTAGGCAAAATGGTGCCGTAACTTCGGGAGAAGGCACGCTGATATGTAGGTGAAGCCCCTGCGGGTGGAGCTGAAATCAGTCGAAGATACCAGCTGGCTGCAACTGTTTATTAAAAACACAGCACTGTGCAAACACGAAAGTGGACGTATACGGTGTGACGCCTGCCCGGTGCCGGAAGGTTAATTGATGGGGTTAGCGGTAACGCGAAGCTCTTGATCGAAGCCCCGGTAAACGGCGGCCGTAACTATAACGGTCCTAAGGTAGCGAAATTCCTTGTCGGGTAAGTTCCGACCTGCACGAATGGCGTAATGATGGCCAGGCTGTCTCCACCCGAGACTCAGTGAAATTGAACTCGCTGTGAAGATGCAGTGTACCCGCGGCAAGACGGAAAGACCCCGTGAACCTTTACTATAGCTTGACACTGAACACTGGTCCTTGATGTGTAGGATAGGTGGGAGGCTTTGAAGCGTGGACGCCAGTCTGCGTGGAGCCGCCCTTGAAATACCACCCTTTAATGGCTGGTGTTCTAACGTAGACCCGTAATCCGGGTTGCGGACAGTGTCTGGTGGGTAGTTTGACTGGGGCGGTCTCCTCCCAAAGAGTAACGGAGGAGCACGAAGGTTAGCTAATCCTGGTCGGACATCAGGAGGTTAGTGCAATGGCATAAGCTAGCTTGACTGCGAGAGTGACGGCTCGAGCAGGTGCGAAAGCAGGTCATAGTGATCCGGTGGTTCTGAATGGAAGGGCCATCGCTCAACGGATAAAAGGTACTCCGGGGATAACAGGCTGATACCGCCCAAGAGTTCATATCGACGGCGGTGTTTGGCACCTCGATGTCGGCTCATCACATCCTGGGGCTGAAGTAGGTCCCAAGGGTATGGCTGTTCGCCATTTAAAGTGGTACGCGAGCTGGGTTTAGAACGTCGTGAGACAGTTCGGTCCCTATCTGCCGTGGGCGCTGGAGAATTGAGGGGGGCTGCTCCTAGTACGAGAGGACCGGAGTGGACGCATCACTGGTGTTCGGGTTGTCATGCCAATGGCATTGCCCGGTAGCTAAATGCGGAAAAGATAAGTGCTGAAAGCATCTAAGCACGAAACTTGCCCCGAGATGAGTTCTCCCTGACTCCTTGAGAGTCCTGAAGGAACGTTGAAGACTACGACGTTGATAGGTCGGGTGTGTAAGCGCAGCGATGCGTTGAGCTAACCGATACTAATGAACCGTGAGGCTTAACCTTACAACGCCGAAGCTGTTTCGGCGAAGAGAGACAGACAGTCAAATTTCAGCTTTGATACAGATTAACAGAATTTGCCTGGCGGCTTTAGCGCGGTGGTCCCACCTGACCCCATGCCGAACTCAGAAGTGAAACGCCGTAGCGCCGATGGTAGTGTGGGGTCTCCCCATGTGAGAGTAGGGAACTGCCAGGCATCAATTAGAAGAACCCCGTACCGGAAGGTGCGGGGTTTTTTGCTTTGTGCTTTCCCTCTCTGGCCTTTCTCTTAATCCCTTATCCTGCTAATGGAATGTGTGATCTCTGTCTCAATGTTGTTTATAACAAAATTATAACATTTCATTTACGAGGTAATTGAGTCTCCTGACTCAATACGCCGCTGTTTATGGCAGGAGCATAATCACAATGACCGAAAGCATTACATCAAACGGGACGCTGGACAACAGTGATACCCGAAGAAGGGTATGGGCAATCGTCAGCGCCTCTTCAGGGAATCTGGTTGAATGGTTCGACTTTTACGTCTACTCATTCTGTTCACTCTACTTCGCACATATCTTCTTCCCCTCCGGCAACACCACAACGCAGCTGCTTCAAACGGCAGGGGTATTTGCCGCAGGATTCTTGATGCGACCCATCGGGGGCTGGCTGTTTGGCCGCATTGCGGATCGTCGCGGGCGTAAGGCTTCTATGCTGATCTCGGTGTGTATGATGTGCTTTGGCTCTCTGGTGATCGCCTGTTTACCGGGATATGAATCGATTGGTACATGGGCACCGGCGCTACTTTTACTGGCTCGCTTATTCCAGGGATTATCGGTGGGCGGTGAATATGGTACCAGTGCGACCTACATGAGTGAGATTGCACTGGAAGGCCGTAAAGGTTTTTACGCCTCATTCCAGTACGTCACGCTGATTGGTGGTCAACTGCTGGCCATCCTTGTGGTGGTGATCCTGCAGCAGATTCTGACGGACGCACAACTTCACGCCTGGGGTTGGCGAATCCCCTTCGCGATGGGCGCTGTACTGGCAGTTGTCGCACTTTGGCTGCGCCGTCAGTTAGATGAAACCTCTCAGAAGGAAGTCAGAACGCTGAAAGAGGCGGGAACATTCAAAGGATTATGGCGTAACCGCAAAGCTTTCCTTATGGTGCTGGGCTTTACTGCGGGCGGTTCTCTTAGTTTCTACACGTTCACCACCTATATGCAGAAGTACCTGGTGAACACTACCGGCATGCACGCTAACGTCGCCAGCGTAGTCATGACCGTGGCGCTGTTTGTCTTTATGCTCATACAGCCCATTATCGGTGCACTCTCGGATAAAATCGGTCGACGTACGTCGATGCTGATTTTTGGCGGGCTGTCGGCGTTATGTACCGTACCTATTCTGTCTGCCCTTCAGCATGTGACTTCTCCGTATGCCGCCTTTGCGCTGGTGATGCTGGCGATGGTGATTGTCAGTTTCTATACCTCTATCAGCGGGATACTGAAAGCTGAAATGTTCCCGGCGCAGGTCCGTGCTTTAGGGGTAGGGCTCTCTTATGCGGTTGCTAATGCGCTATTTGGCGGATCGGCGGAGTACGTTGCGTTGTCGCTTAAATCATGGGGAAGTGAAACGACATTCTTCTGGTACGTAACGATAATGGGCGCACTGGCCTTTATTGTTTCCCTGATGCTGCATCGCAAAGGGAAAGGCATTCGACTTTAATAGCGCGCCATCTGCCACACGGCATAGCCGGTCGTTGCGCCGGCGACATCCCAGGCGAAATCTTTCCAGCTCCAGCCGCTCCCTGCGGGGCGGCTATCCCACAGTTCTTTTGATGCCCCAAGACCCACTGAGAACATCAACCCTATCGCCGCGCTACGATCACGACTGTATCCCTGATGCTGCGCATATTCATTACCGGCTGCGGACAACATCGCAGAAGCGAGGAAATGCTGTGCTTTATCCTGTCCGGACCAGTTATCGTTGGCCATATGGCTACAGCCGCTCAGAAAGAAGACGCTTAGTAACAGAGGAATACGCATCAACGGGCCCTATAAAAAAGCCCTGCGGATGGCAGGGCCTGAACATTACAGAATACGGCTGATAAGTCGGTCGATACGGATACGACGTAAGCGGCGGATAAGCTTGCGGACTTTCACCGGATAATCGGCAATGCTCTGCAGTTCGCGGTAATGATTAACCACAGTGGTATGTGTGCGAATCAGCTCCAGCTCACGCTCACGTTTTGCGGCTAACTCATGCTGCGGGTCATGGATCAGGATAGCGTTTTCCAGATCCAGTCGCCACGCGCGTGGGTTCAGGTTGTTACCGGTCAGCAGCATCCACTCATCGTCGACCCACATTCCTTTCAGATGGTAGGTGTTGTCTTCGTCTTTCCAGAGACGCACAACCAGCTGGTCAGTGTTTACGTAATACTGTAAACGGCTCAGGAAACGGCGCAGGTTAATCTCATAGAGATAAGGCAGCGCACCGATGATTTTGAACGGCTGATCTTCAGGAATGAAGAAGTCGTTTGCGGTTTTATCACCAACGATAATTTCCACTTTTTTACCGTCGCGCAGCAGCTGAATGATATTACGCACCAGCACGGCAGGAAGGTTGAAGTACGGCGTACAGATGGTGAGTTTCTGCTCCGCGCACGGCATCAGATGGAAGATCGTTTTGTTCAGCAGGCTTGATTTGCCGAGCCCTACCAGCGGGGTAACGGACAACTCTTCGTTGTTCGCATCGCCCTGGAAATGATAGACCGCATCACGCAGCTCCTGGCGGAAGGCGCGAACATCGTTTTTGATTTCCGGGCTTTTAGGACGCTCGGGATCGTCAAGGCGATTAACACCACGGCCATGGACTAGATTTTTATCAACCCAGTTGAACATGATATCGGCCATCTGCGGATTACGGATCAGATGGTAGCGGTCGTAGCGATATTTATCGAGCTGATGAAGGTAAACATCATTCAGACTTGCGCCGCTGTAAAGCACCCTGTCATCAATGATGAAGCCCTTGAAATGGAGAACGCCGAGCGCTTCACGGGTATTAACCGGGACGCCATAAACAGGCACATCGACGCCAGGATTTTCCTGCGCCGTGCGGCAATACCAGTCGGCATTGGTGTTTGACGCAGCAGCGCCAATACGGCCACGCTGAGCGCGATGCCAGTCGACCAGCACGCGAACATCAAGTTCCGGTCGCTGACGTTTGGCTTCATAGAGCGCGTTCAGGATCGCGCGCCCGCCTTCATCCTGTTCAAGATACAGCGCCACAATGCAAATGCGTCGCGTGGCGCTGGCAATCTTTTCCAGAAGCGTCTCCCGAAAATGAGCGGGAGCGTAAAAGAACTCTACATCATCAACTGACTGAGAAATCTTCGGTAGTTGAGCAAGGTGTTGTTGATGTTTATTACGCTTAAATTTTGACAACATCACAGTGCGTTTCTTCTCTGTTCATTGAAGGGTTGTCTGTACCATGCAAACAACATAAGCGGACAATGATACCACCAGTCCCGTCCAAAGTGGGTAACATTTCCAGTAGCTTACTCGCGTTTGTCTGCTGATGTCAGACCGAGGGACAAGGCCACAATACCTTCGTCCAGCTGAATATCAACGTCAAACCCAAGTTTTCGCGCCAGGGTCACCATACCGCGATTGTTAGGCATAGTAATGCCATTGAGGCGTAACAATCCGTGATCTCGCGTATAACTGATGAGTTTTTCCAGCAGCCGTCTTCCCAGGCCCAGGCCTTTAAGATCGGAGCGCACCAGCACCGCAAACTCCGCATCGACGTTATCCGGGTCAGAAATAGCACGCGTGACGCCGAGGATCTCATCCCCCTTATCGGAGCGACGAACGGCAACAAACGCCATTTCTCGATCGTAGTCGATCTGGGTCATATTGGCTAAATCATCGTGGGTAAATTCGTTGATTTCGCTAAAATAGCGATAATAAAGATCCTCTTTCGTGACCTGAGAGATAAAGGCCCGCAGCTGGGGCTCATCTTCTGGCAGAATAGGGCGGAACAAGGCGCGTTCCCCATTCTTCATCTCAACCCACTCCTCCAGCTGCAGGGGATACGGGCGGATTGCCAGACGGCTCTCTCTGTCTCCTTCGAAGGGTGCGATATCCAGGGTCACGTCCAGCGCCGTGAACTCGTTGCCGGAGGCGAGCAGCGGATGAATGTCCAGCCGCTGGATCTCGGCACAATCCACAATCAGATTAGACACCTGCACCAGGAACTGGCTTAACCCGGCAATATCAAGCGGACGCAGTGCGCTCCGGCCACGGATCTTTTTACTTTTAATCGCCTGGATGATCAGATAACGCGCCAGGTTCATGTTCAGCGGCGGTAAAGCGACCACGGCCTGCTCTTCCGGACGCCACTCAACGCCACCTTCCCCTAGCATGATGAGCGGGCCAAAGACGGGGTCGTATTCGACCACAACCCGTAATTCCTGAGCCCCAGCGCGGTTGGCCATGCTTTGCACCAGCAATCCGTGGATCCTTGCCTGCGGCCAGGCCATTTTGACCCGGTCGAAAATGGCATCAGCTGCCTGCTGCACCTCAGTCGCCGTACGCAGGTATAACATAACACCCTGAACATCAGATTTATGCGGGATATCCGGGGAGCGCAGCTTCAGGGCCACCGGATAGCCAATTTGCTCGGCAATATGCACGGCCTCAGCGCTGTCGCTGGCGATCCAGGTCGGCAGGGTTTGCATCCCGTAGCTGCCCAGAATGGGCTGGACCTCATGCGTATCAAGCGACGTCGCGCCTTCTTCAATGGCCTGCTGCAACAGCCGGTGAACGTCGACGGTGTTCGCCGTCAGATTCCCGGGCAAAGCCGGCGTCTCACGCAGCTGTTTCTGGTTGCGGCGATATTCCACCATATGCATGAACGCGGTGATAGTGCCTTCCGGCGTACGGTAGGTTGGCAGCCCGGCCTCGCTGAACAAGCGCCGCGCCTCCTGAGAGGAAAATTCACCGCACCAGTTGGTGAGCAGGGTGACATATTTGCCTCGTGGATGGTTGTGCACGGCGTCAATGAGCGCGCGCGCGCTTTCGCTGCCCGGCGCGACCGCGCTGGGGGAGTGGATAATCATCAGCGCATCAAAATCCTGACTATCCAGCAATATGGAAATCGCCCTGATATAGCGGTCGCTGCTGGCGTCATCGCGCAAATCAAGCGGATTGCCGGGCGTCACGCTGGTCGGAAGCGCTTCTTTCAGGCGCTGCAGCGTCTCTTCACTCAGCGTTGCCAGCTTGCCGAAGCGCCGCCAAAGCTCATCCAGCGCGAGCGCGGCAGGGGCTGCACCGTTACTGACAATCATTAATTTCTCACCGCGCAACGGGCGCATATGGCTTAACGTCTCAACGGCGGAAAAAAGCTCGTGCGTATCCTGCACCCGCAGCAACCCCGCGCGCTGGATGGCGGCGTCCCATGCGGGATCCATGCCGGAATGCGAATGCAGCAAACGCTGTGCCGCAGGGCTTCGTCCGCTTTTGATCACCAGGATCGGCTTGTTGCGCGAAGCGCTTCGAGAAGCCGAGACAAAACGACGCGCGTCGCTGAGGTGCTCAAGATAAAGCAGGATCGCACTGGTTTTGCCGTCGCGCGCCAGAAAATCCAGCAGTTCATCAACATCGATATCCAGGCTGTCGCCCAGGGCAATGAAGTAGGAGAATCCCATTTCACGCTGCTGCGCCCAGTCGAGGATGGTGTTCGATACCGCAGCAGACTGCGAGATAAACGCGAGTTTGCCTTTGCGGATTGGAACCGGGGAGAAACTGGCATTCAGCCCCTGCCAGGGGGCGAGCAGGCCCAGACTGTTTGGCCCAAGAATTCGCATTTGATAGCGGCTGGCGCAGGCCAACAGCTCGCCTTTCTGTTCAGGGGGAGACGAGAGAATAATGCAGGTTTTACACCCCTTCTTGCCGAGTGATTCCAGCAGTTCCAGGTTACGCTTCGCGTTTGTACAGAGTACGGCAAGATCCGGCACGAATGGCAGGCTTTGTACGTCAGGCCATGCAAGCACCCCTTGTACGGCCTTATAAGCCGGCGTGACGGGCATGACGGGGCCATTAAAACCCCCGGCCAGCAGGTTGCGCATCATCAGATAGCCAGCACGATCCGGTTTCATTGATGCGCCGATGACGGCAATGGATTTAGGACGAAGTAGCGCTTCTAACCCTCGCTGGCTCATGCAGGCCTCCTGTGAATGCAAGCGACCTGATGATTTTAAACGCTTTCTGGCTCGAGTGCTGTGACGCTGCCCTTATGAACGGTTTTTCCCGCCAGATAGCGCTCCCGGAAGCATGAGAAATGGTCGCCAAGAGCCCCTGCAGCAGCGGTATCTCCCGCTAAATCCAGAAGCGCAATGGCTACTTCGGCGGTGCAGTACTGCCCGTCAGCATGCGCTTCACGCAGGCGGTAGGCGGATACGCGGGAAAGATCGACAGAAATCACCGGCAGCGCGTCGAGATAGGGGCTTTTGCGAAACATTTTCCGCGCTTCGGTCCAGGTGCCGTCCAGCATAATAAACAGCGGTGGTTTACCGGATGGCGGCACTGAAAGCACCTGGCGATCCACGCCTGCATATGAGGCGGGGAAAACGACCATCGGCTGATAGTCCTTGCTTGCCACTAAATCGAGCAGGGCTTGAGGTGGCTCCGTACGGGACCACTGAAACGCGGCCGTATTCGGCAGAATATCGGCGATAAGACGCCCCGTATTGCTGGGTTTCATCGGCTCGGTATCGAACATGACCAGACAAAAACGGCTCTCCGCCGTACTCGGAGCCAGCGTCTCGCACAGACAAACCTTCAGCGGCAGCAGGCAGCGCTGACAGCGGCGAATACGGTTGCCTCGGGCGAGGAACGGTCGGGTGGCGCGCGCAAGGCGTTCGGCGCGTAATTTAAGGACAGCGTTATCAGTCATGGGCGAAATGCAGGAAAAACACTATTTTCGCAGAGGCGGGAGCGGGGCACAAGGTGTGCCCCGTGAATGTTACAGCGACTCGTTTAACCAGCTTTCAAAAGGCGCTTTTGGAACCGCGCCGTTGAGCATATCGATCACTTCGCCATTTTTGAAAATCATAATGGTCGGGATGCTGCGAATACGAAAACGTGCGCTCAGTTCGGGTTCGGCTTCGGTATTGACCTTCACGAACCGCATTTTTCCGCTGCGCTCTTCGGCCACATCTTCGAAGATCGGCGCGAAGCTACGGCATGGGCCGCACCATGGCGCCCAGAAATCGATCACAACAGGAAGATCGTCCTTGAGGAGTTTGTCCAGCGTAGCACCCGTCGCGTTAATGACATCGCCATCAAATAATTCATGGCCACAACGTCCGCATTTCGCACCATCTTCCATCCGATCGTCCGGAATGCGATTAAGAGCCTGACAGTTGGCACATACGGTATTCATAACTAACCTCTGATAGAGCCGTGGGACAGCGGCAGAACGCCGATAATGTTTCTAATATGTTACATATTATCAATGAGCCTGTTTGAAACAACAATGCGTTTTATTCAATGAGAACAATAGTCACAGGCTTTTGTACGAAATTATGGCTATGCGCTGGCACATCGGGTAATCTGCGCGCTTCGCGCAGCGCTGGTGGAGAAAAGCATGAACGACGAAATGAAAAACAAAAGCGGCAAGGTCAAAGTGATGTATGTCCGCAGTGATGATGACTCTGATAAACGCACCCAAAATCCGCGTACCGGAAAAGGTGGCGGGCGTCCGGCGTCTTCTCGTGCAGACGGTGGCCGTCGCCCCGCCCGCGATGACAAAAATAACCGCGGTGATGACCGCAAACGTGACGATCGCAAACGCGATGATCGTCCGCGTTCCGACCGCCCACGCAGTGACCGTCCACGCGACGATCGTCCGCGTGATGACTTCTCACGCGATAACGCCTCCCCGTGGCGCACCGTTTCTCGCGCCCCTGGCGATGAGACGCCGGAAAAAGCCGATCACGGCGGTATCAGCGGTAAAAGCTTCATCGACCCGGAAGTGCTGCGCCGTCAGCGTGCGGAAGAGACCCGCGTGTATGGCGAAAACGCCTGCCAGGCGCTGTTCCAGAGCCGTCCTGAGTGTATCGTCCGCGCCTGGTTTATCCAGAGCGTGACTCCTCGCTTTAAAGAAGCGCTGCGCTGGATGGCCGCGAACCGTAAAGCCTACCACGTCGTGGATGATGCCGAGCTGACCAAAGCCTCCGGTACTGAACACCACGGCGGCGTCTGCTTCCTGATCAAAAAACGTAACGGCACAACCGTGCAGCAGTGGGTCAGCCAGGCGGATGCCGATGACTGCGTGCTGGCGCTGGAAGACGTGGGTAACCCACACAACCTGGGCGCAATGATGCGCAGCTGCGCGCACTTTGGCGTGAAAGGCGTGCTGTTGCAGGATGCCGCGCTGTTGGAGTCCGGCGCCGCGATCCGTACTGCGGAAGGCGGAGCCGAGCACGTACAGCCGATCACCGGCGAAAGCGTTCTGGATGCCCTTGAGCAGTTCCGTAAAGCGGGCTATTCCATCGTGACTACCTCGAGCCATGCCGGTACGCCGCTGTTTAAAGCGACGCTGCCGCGTAAAATGGTGCTGGTATTAGGTCAGGAACGTGATGGTCTGTCTGACGCGGCGCTCTCCAGTGCGGATCTGAGCGTCTCTATCGACGGGACAGGTAATGTGGAAAGTCTGAACGTATCCGTTGCGACCGGCGTGCTGCTGGCCGAGTGGTGGCGTCAGAACAAGGCATAAGCCTCTTAATGTGCCGGGCCTGACCCGGCACATTCAAATCCTACTCGCTCTCTGCCGGTAATACAGGCATCCAGTCAATCGGCGTTTCGCCACGTTTTTCCAGCCATTCATTCGCCAGAACAAAATGATTACTGCCAAAGAAACCGCGATGAGCAGACAGCGGTGACGGATGCGGTGCTTTCAACACGTGATGACGCTGACGATCGATAATCGCCCCTTTCTTCTGCGCGTGAGAACCCCAGAGTAAAAACACCACCCCTTCACGATGCTCGTTGATAAGGCTGATGACTTTATCGGTAAAGGTTTCCCACCCAAGGCTGGCGTGCGAGTGCGCCTGGCCCGCCCGTACGGTAAGCACCGTATTCAGTAACAGCACGCCCTGGCGCGCCCAGCTTTCCAGGTAGCCGTGGTTTGGCCGGGTAAAACCGGGCACGGTTCCCTCAAGCTCTTTATACATGTTGAGCAGAGAAGGGGGGATAGCCACGCCCGGACGGACGGAAAACGCCAGCCCATGCGCCTGCCCAGGGCCGTGATAGGGATCCTGGCCAAGAATGACCACTTTCACATCGCTCAGTTCGGTGTAGCGAAAGGCGTTGAACACATCTTTCTGCGGCGGGTAAATCGTCTGTCCGGACTGACGCTCGGCGGCAACGGTGCTGAGCGTATTGATAAAATAAGGCTGCTGCTTTTCTTCTGCCAGCACGTCATGCCAGGTTAAAGGTGTTGTCATCTCGCTCTCCTGCGAATCTCAATCTGTGACTAGCTTACCTGTTTAACCCCGGTGAGCAAAATTACACGCTGAAATGTGCGCTAAGTGGCTAAATTTATTTTGAAAAGATGCAGGGCAAGTTGAATTGGTAAGGTTGTGAAATTGATCTAAAACAATAAATTCAAACCACACTCTTTATGTGGTTGGTGTTTTTGTTGATTTAAATCAATAAATCACCGAGGTGTGAATGATATATATACACACAAGAAACAATGGTTTTACCAATTGGCCGCGAGAGGCCGACATCAGTTAATGTAGCCTAGGGAGGCAACACATGATTACAGGTATCCAGATTACTAAAGCTGCAAATGACGATCTGCTCAACTCTTTCTGGCTGCTGGACAGCGAGAAAAACGAAGCGCGCTGTGTCGTTGCGAAAGCGGGTTTTGCTGAAGATGAAATCGTGCCGGTGAGCAAACTGGGCGAAATCGAGTACCGTGAAATTCCAATGGAAGTGAAACCGGAAGTGCGCGTGGAAGGCGGTCAGCACCTGAACGTAAACGTACTGCGCCGCGAAACGCTGATGGACGCGGTTGAGCACCCTGAAAAATACCCACAGCTGACTATCCGCGTGTCCGGCTATGCGGTTCGCTTTAACTCACTGACTCCAGAACAGCAGCGCGACGTTATCGCCCGTACCTTTACTGAAAGCCTGTAACGGCTTCAGCAGGGGGGAATAAAAAAGCCGGGGAAATCCCCGGCTTTTTTTACTCTTCAGTTTTCGTCTCTGGTGCGGCAGAGCTTGGCTTACGGCGCTTACCAATATTTTTGGTATCGCGGTGGCGCTGCTTCACGCGCGGTTTCTCTTTTTCTTTCTCTTTTCTCTCAGCACGTTTCGCGAGCGCTTTCTTGGACGGTTTACCCGTCATCTTTTCACTCGGCGCGCGCGTGGTCGGGCGGAGTTCGTCAATAACGCGCGCTTTCAGCGGCTCATCAACATAGCGGCCAATTTTCTGCAGCAGCAGGTAGTCATGCGCTTCGACCAGTGAAATCGCAATCCCTTTGCGGCCCGCGCGGCCGGTACGGCCAATACGGTGCAGGTAGGTATCTCCGCTGCGCGGCATATCGAAGTTAATGACGTGGCTGACGTCCGGGATGTCGATCCCACGTGCGGCAACGTCAGTTGCAACCAGCACGTTAACGCGGCCGTCGGTCAGGCGCTTGATGCCTTCGGTACGCTTGATCTGCGCCATCTCGCCTTCAAGATAGCAGTTGTTGATCCCGGCGTTACGCAGCATTTCAGCCAGCTCGTGCACGCGCTCGCGCTTACGCACAAACACGATGGTGCGCAGAGCATCTTCCTGCTTCAGCAGGTGTTTCAGCAATTCGACCTTGTGCTCGAGGTTGTCCGCGCGGTAGTACCACTGGTGGATCTTCTTACGCTCACGGGTGGACGGCGTCGCCGAGACTTCCACCGGATCTTCCAGCAGGCGCTCTGCGAAGTCTTTGATCGCTTCCCCTTCGAGGGTGGCAGAGAACAGCATCGTCTGGTTACGCCAGCGCGTTTCCCCGGCAATGTGCTCGATATCCTGTGCGAAGCCCATGTCCAGCATGCGGTCGGCTTCGTCGAGGATCAGTGTTTCAACCGCGCGGCAGTCGAAGTTCTCTTCTTTAATGTACTGCAGCAGGCGTCCCGTCGTCGCAACGACGATGTCCTGGTTTTCGCTGAACACTTCGGCGTGGTTCATATACGCAACGCCGCCGGTGATGGTGGCGATATCCAGATGAGTATTTGCCGCGAGTTCACGCGCGTGATCGGCAACCTGCATTGCCAGTTCGCGCGTAGGCGTCAGGATTAAAATACGCGGCGGGCCAGATTTTTTGCGTGGGAAGTCGAGCAGATGCTGCAACACAGGCAGCAAATAGGCTGCTGTCTTCCCCGTGCCGGTTGGCGCAGAACCGAGCACATCGCGGCCCTCAAGCGCAGGCGGAATGGCCGCTGCCTGAATGGCGGTCGGGCGTGTAAAGCCTTTGCTCTCAAGTGCATTGAGCAGGCTTTCATCGAGTTCAAGTTCGGAAAAAGTCGTTACAGTCATGTTCTACCTCTGTGTGGGGCGCTGATTATAGACGTTACGGCTGTAATCTTCATCTGTTTGTATGGATATCGCTTTTCGGCCACTTCGCTTTCCCCTATGCTACTCCAGTTTCACTTAGAAGGTTGCCCTGACATGTCTCAACTCAAAGCGCAGCTGCGCCGCGATGGTTTTACGTTCAAACAATTTTTTGTCGCCCACGATCGCTGTGCCATGAAAGTCGGTACAGACGGTATTTTACTGGGAGCGTGGGCGCCTGTCGCAGGTGTTAAGCGTATTCTTGATATCGGTACCGGCAGCGGGCTGGTAGCGTTGATGCTGGCGCAGCGTACGGAAGAACATGTCACCATTGATGCCGTCGAACTGGATGCGCAGGCCGCAGAGCAGGCGAGTGACAATATGGCCGAATCTCCCTGGGCAGCTCGAATGAAGGTGGAATGCGCAGATGTGCTCGCCTGGGCGCCTGAACAAACCGCGCGTTACGATCTGATCGTCAGCAACCCTCCCTACTACGAGCCCGGCGTTGAGTGCGGCACACCCGAGCGTGAACAGGCGCGTTATACCGGCTCCCTCGATCATAAAGCGCTGCTCACCAGTGCGGCAGAACTCATCTCCGAAGAAGGTTTTTTCTGTGTGGTCCTGCCTGAGAGTACCGGCAACACGTTCATCGGTATCGCGCAGGAGATCGGCTGGACGTTACGTCTGCGTACCGACATTTCGGATACGGAAGGACGGCTGCCGCACCGCGTGCTGCTGGCGCTCTCGCCAAAAGAGGGTGAATGCTTTAATGACCGAATGGTGATCCGTGGGCCAGACCAGCGTTATTCCGAAGATTACACTGCTCTGACCCAGGCGTTTTACCTGTTTATGTAAACCTGCGGGGCGAGTATCGACGGGCCGGACTCAGCAAGCTGATCCGGGTAGTCCAGGGTATAATGCAGCCCGCGGCTCTCTTTCCGCATCATCGCGCAGCGAACAATCAGTTCGGCCACCTGCACCAGATTGCGCAGCTCCAGCAGGTTATTGGATACGCGGAAATTGGCATAATACTCATCAATTTCCTGCTGCAGCATGGTGATGCGGCGCAAGGCGCGTTCCAGACGTTTCGTGGTGCGCACAATCCCCACGTAGTCCCACATAAATAGCCTTAGCTCATGCCAGTTGTGCTGGATCACGACCAGCTCGTCCGGGTTATCCACCCGGCTTTCATCCCAGGCTGGCAGGTGCTCTGTCTCGCGGGCATAAGGCATGCGCTTGGTGATGTCTTCCGCTGCTGACCAGCCGTACACCAGACATTCAAGCAGCGAGTTAGAGGCCATACGGTTCGCGCCGTGAAGTCCGGTATAGCTCACCTCACCGATAGCATACAGACCGTCCACATCGGTACGTCCATGATCGTCAACCATCACGCCACCGCAGGTATAGTGGGCCGCTGGCACAATGGGTACCGGATCGCGCGTTAAATCAATGCCAAGATTGAGCAGCTTTTCGTAAATCATCGGGAAATGCTGGCGAATGAACTCTGCTGGCTTATGGCTGATATCAAGATACATGCAGTCCACGCCAAGACGTTTCATTTCATGATCGATGGCGCGGGCAACGATATCGCGCGGGGCCAGTTCGCCCCGTGCGTCAAAGTCGGGCATAAAGCGGGAGCCGTCAGGGCGTTTCAGATAAGCGCCTTCACCGCGCAGGGCTTCCGTCAGGAGGAAGTTGCGCGCCTGAGGGTGGAACAGGGCGGTTGGGTGAAACTGATTAAACTCGAGGTTCGCCACCCGGCAGCCAGCGCGCCAGGCCATCGCGATACCGTCTCCGGAGGCAATGTCCGGGTTCGTGGTGTACTGATACACCTTGGAGGCGCCGCCCGTCGCCAGTACCACAGCCTTCGCCTGGCAGGTTTCCACCTTCTCTTTATTACGGTTCCAGACCCAGGCGCCCACCACGCGACGCGTGCCGGGCAGGCCAATCTTGTCGGAAATGATCAGGTCAACGGCGTTGCTTCGCTCTAGAACCCGAATATTAGGATGGCTCAGCGCTTTACCGACCAGCGTGGTTTCCACTTCTTTGCCGGTGGCATCCGCTGCGTGCAGGATGCGGCGGTGGCTATGGCCGCCTTCGCGTGTCAGGTGGTAGCTCTCTTCACCGTTGGGTTGAACCTGAGTATCGAATAAGACGCCCTGGTCGATGAGCCACTGAACGCAGTGGCGGGCGTTGCTGGCGACAAACTCTGCGGCGTGCGCATCCACGATCCCGGCCCCGGCAATCAGCGTATCGTCGACATGGGATGCAATGCTGTCTGTTTCATCAAACACGGCGGCAATGCCGCCCTGGGCATAAAACGTGGAACCTTCACTTATCGGTCCTTTACTCAGAACGATAACGTTTTGATGCTCGGCCAGGCGCAGCGCCAGAGAGAGACCGGCAGCGCCGCTGCCGATGATCAGTACATCACAATGGAGTTCAGGTGTTGTGTTCATGATTGTTGTTTAATTTACTAAACAGTGTTGGGTCAGAATAGCACTCGAATGCGATTTATCGCACGTTTTTTTTAGAGGCTGTTGCAATGGCTAAACGCGTAAGCGGAGGTAAACGGAGGGTAAATGAGTGAAATTATTTTGCGAAGCAGATCGTTAGCGTCAGATTTTGTGGTGAAATAAAGCCTGTGTTGCGTTACTCTTCTGGCGGGAAAAAGATGTTTCTTGTCAGAAAGTGGTGCGTATCGTGAACAGACTTATAATGAGAGAAAATGAACGGTCTGCGGCGCGATGAACAAAAACAAAGGCGTTACGGAACTTATTGAAGATCAGACACTCTAATTCGGTGCTTGCTCAAAGTGCGGTATTTTAGAGTGGCGTTTCGATAACGCGTGGAATTTAGGTTTGGGGAGACATTACCTCGGATGAGCGAGCAGTTAACGGACCAGGTCCTGGTTGAACGGGTCCAGAAGGGAGATCAGAAAGCCTTTAACTTACTGGTGGTGCGCTACCAGCATAAGGTGGCGAGCCTGGTTTCCCGCTATGTACCGTCAGGCGATGTGCCTGATGTGGTGCAAGAGTCTTTTATTAAGGCCTATCGCGCGCTGGATTCTTTCCGGGGAGATAGTGCTTTTTATACCTGGCTGTACCGTATTGCGGTCAATACGGCAAAGAATTATCTGGTCGCTCAGGGCCGTCGTCCGCCTTCAAGTGATGTGGACGCAATCGACGCCGAAAACTTCGAAAGTGGCGGCGCATTGAAAGAAATTTCGAACCCTGAGAACTTAATGTTGTCAGAAGAACTGAGACAAATCGTTTTTCGCACGATCGAGTCGCTCCCGGAAGATTTACGCATGGCAATTACGTTACGGGAGCTGGATGGTCTGAGCTATGAAGAGATAGCCGCTATCATGGATTGTCCGGTCGGCACGGTACGTTCACGAATTTTCCGTGCGCGAGAAGCTATTGATAATAAAGTTCAACCGCTTATCAGGCGTTGACGATAGCGGGATACTGGAAAAGGTATTAGGCATGCAGAAAGAAAAACTTTCCGCTTTAATGGATGGTGAAACGGTGGATAGTGAGCTGCTCAACGAGCTGTCTCATTCACCCGAAATGCAAGAGACCTGGGAGAGTTACCATCTCATCCGTGACACCCTTCGCGGTGACACCGGCGAGGTTCTCCATTTCGATATCTCAGCCCGCGTCATGGCGGCGATTGAGAATGAGCCTGTCCATCAGACCACTCCGCTGATTCCTGAAGCTCAACCTGCGCCTCACCAGTGGCAGAAAATGCCGTTCTGGCAAAAGGTGCGTCCGTGGGCCAGCCAGCTTACCCAAATGGGTGTGGCTGCATGCGTATCGCTTGCAGTTATTGTTGGCGTCCAGCACTATAATACTCAGTCTGAAACTAATCAGCAGCCAGAAGCGCCAGTGTTTAACACACTGCCGATGATGGGCAAAGCCAGCCCGGTGAGCCTGGGCGTACCGGCTGATGCTTCCGCCAGCGGCGGTCAGCAGCAGCAGGTTCAGGAGCAGCGCCGTCGCATTAATGCGATGTTGCAGGATTACGAGTTGCAGCGTCGTCTGCACTCTGAACAGCTTCAGTTTGAGCAGGCCCAGACACAGCAAGCTGCTGTGCAGGTGCCCGGAAACCAAACTTTAGGAACGCAATCGCAGTAATGAAGCAACTTTGGTTCGCCATGTCTCTGATGGCGGGTAGCCTGTTCTTCTCTGCCAACGCCTCGGCTGATGTATCATCCGGGGCGTTGTTGCAGCAAATGAATCTGGCTAGCCAGTCACTCAATTACGAGTTGGCATTTATCAGCATCAATAAGCAGGGCGTGGAGTCGTTACGCTATCGTCATGCCCGTCTTGATAACCAGCCGCTCGCCCAGCTTCTACAGATGGATGGTCCGCGTCGGGAAGTTGTCCAGCGTGGCAACGAAATCAGCTATTTCGAGCCAGGCCTGGAACCTTTCACGTTGAATGGCGACTATATCGTTGATTCTCTGCCGTCACTCATTTACACCGACTTCAAACGGCTTGCCCCTTACTACGATTTTATTTCGGTAGGGCGTACCCGCATCGCGGACAGACTGTGCGAGGTGATTCGCGTTGTTGCCCGGGACGGAACACGCTACAGCTATATCGTCTGGATTGACGCCGAAACCAAACTCCCCATGCGTGTTGACCTCCTCGATCGTGACGGCGAAACGCTGGAACAGTTCCGGGTTATCTCCTTCAGCGTGAACAATCAGGTTGGTAACAGCATGCAGAACCTGGCGAAGGCCAGCCTGCCGCCGCTGCTTTCTGTTCCTGCCGGGGATTCCGTTAAGTTCAACTGGGTACCTGCCTGGATCCCGCAAGGGTTTAGCGAAGTGTCCAGCAGCCGTCGTCAGCTGCCAACGATTGAAACGCCGGTGGAATCGCGCCTCTATTCCGACGGCTTGTTCAGCTTCTCGGTGAATATCAATCGCGCAACGGCAAACAGCGCCGAACAAATGCTGCGTACCGGGCGCCGTACGGTGAGTACAACGGTCCGCGATAACGCAGAGATCACCATTGTGGGAGAACTTCCTCCGCAAACGGCGAAGCGCATCTCCGACAGCATTAAATTCAGGGCCGCACAATGATCAAAGAGTGGGCGACGGTTGTCTCATGGCAGAACGGCATCGCGCTGGTGAGCTGCGATGTAAAAGCCTCATGTAATAGCTGCGCATCCCGCGCCGGCTGCGGTAGCCGCGTGCTGAATAAGCTCGGGCCGCAAACATCGCACACGATTTCTGTGCCAAGCGAACAGCCGCTGATGGCGGGGCAAAAGGTAGAGCTGGGTATCGCGGAAGGCAGTCTGCTCAGTTCCGCCATGCTGGTGTATCTCTCTCCGCTGGTCGGGCTGTTTATCATGGGCGGCCTGTTTCAGATGCTGTTTGGTACCGATGTGGCCGCCATGTGCGGTGCCGCATTGGGTGGCATAGGGGGATTCTGGCTTGCCAAAGGTCTCTCTCCGACGCTCGCCGCGCGCGAGGAGTGGCAGCCTGTCATTCTCAGCGTTGGGCTTGCGCCAGACCAGCTTCGTGTTGAAACGCTCTCTTCTGAGGCCCGGTGATCCATAGGGCTTTATCATTTTTTACACCCTAAAACAGAAAACGTCCTTTCTTCACGCTATACCTGTCTCTAAGTGCATTTCCAGGTAGCGAGGATGTAGTGTAGAATGCTGCGTTTTCGCACTGAAAAACGTCAGGCTAAGAACAGCGGCCTCCAGGAATTCGTAAGGCATAATTATTTAACTATATGAAGAACATACGTAACTTTTCGATCATTGCTCACATTGACCACGGTAAGTCGACGCTGTCTGACCGTATTATCCAGATTTGCGGTGGCCTGTCTGATCGTGAAATGGAAGCCCAGGTTCTGGACTCCATGGACCTGGAACGCGAACGCGGTATCACCATTAAAGCGCAGAGCGTTACGCTTGATTACAAAGCGGCTGATGGTGAAACCTATCAACTGAACTTTATCGACACCCCAGGCCACGTTGACTTCTCCTATGAGGTTTCACGCTCGCTCGCGGCCTGTGAAGGCGCGCTGCTGGTGGTGGATGCCGGGCAGGGCGTTGAAGCCCAGACCCTGGCAAACTGCTACACCGCGATGGAAATGGATCTCGAAGTTGTGCCGGTTCTGAACAAGATAGACCTGCCAGCCGCCGATCCTGAGCGCGTAGCGGAAGAGATTGAAGATATTGTCGGCATTGACGCGACCGACGCCGTGCGCTGCTCCGCGAAAACCGGTGTGGGCGTGACCGACGTGCTGGAACGCTTGGTACGTGACATTCCGGCCCCGGAAGGCGATCCGGATGCGCCACTGCAGGCGCTGATTATCGACTCCTGGTTCGATAACTATCTGGGCGTTGTCTCACTGGTGCGTATTAAAAACGGCACCATGCGTAAAGGCGACAAAATCAAGGTAATGAGTACCGGACAGGTCTACAACGCCGACCGTCTGGGTATCTTCACACCAAAACAGGTTGACCGTACCGAGCTGACGTGCGGCGAGGTAGGCTGGCTGGTCTGCGCCATTAAAGACATCCTCGGCGCGCCGGTGGGCGATACCCTGACCGGTGCGCGTAACCCGGCAGATAAAGCGCTGCCAGGCTTTAAAAAGGTCAAACCGCAGGTTTACGCGGGTCTGTTCCCGGTCAGCTCTGACGACTATGAAAACTTCCGCGACGCGCTCGGTAAACTGAGCCTGAACGATGCTTCCCTGTTCTACGAGCCAGAAAGCTCAACGGCGCTGGGCTTCGGCTTCCGCTGCGGCTTCCTTGGTCTGCTGCACATGGAGATCATTCAGGAGCGTCTGGAGCGTGAATACGATCTGGATCTGATCACCACGGCACCGACTGTAGTCTATGAAGTTGAAACCACCTCGAAAGAAGTGATCTACGTCGACAGCCCGTCCAAGCTGCCGCCGCTGAACAACATTCAAGAACTGCGTGAGCCAATTGCAGAGTGTCACATGCTGCTGCCGCAGGAATTCCTGGGTAACGTCATTACGCTGTGTATTGAGAAGCGTGGCGTGCAGACCAACATGGTTTACCACGGTAACCAGGTGGCGCTGACCTATGAAATCCCGATGGCGGAAGTGGTTCTCGACTTCTTTGACCGACTGAAGTCCACTTCCCGTGGCTATGCGTCACTGGATTACAACTTCAAACGCTTCCAGGCCTCCAACATGGTGCGTGTGGACGTGCTGATCAACGGCGAGCGCGTGGATGCGCTGGCGCTGATCACCCACAACGACAATGCGCCGTACCGTGGCCGCGAGCTGGTTGAGAAGATGAAAGATCTGATCCCGCGTCAGCAGTTCGATATCGCGATTCAGGCGGCCATTGGCAACCACATTATCGCGCGTTCAACCGTGAAACAGCTGCGTAAAAACGTTCTGGCCAAGTGCTATGGCGGTGACGTCAGCCGTAAGAAAAAGCTGCTGCAGAAGCAGAAAGAAGGTAAGAAGCGTATGAAGCAGGTCGGTAACGTCGAGCTGCCGCAGGAAGCATTCCTTGCCATCCTTCATGTTGGTAAAGACGGCAAATAACCCTAAGGAGTTGGCATGGCGAACATGTTTGCCCTGATCCTGGTCATTGCTACCCTGGTGACAGGTCTGCTGTGGTGTCTGGATAAGTTTATCTTCGCCCCAAAACGTCGTGAACGTCAGGCTGCCGCACAGGCAGCCACTGGCGATGGGATTGACGCGAAAACCCTGAAGAAAGTCGGCCCGAAACCGGGCTGGCTGGAAACGGGTGCCTCGGTATTTCCGGTGCTGGCGATTGTGCTGGTGGTACGTTCGTTTATTTACGAGCCGTTCCAAATCCCATCAGGTTCAATGATGCCAACGCTGCTGATTGGTGATTTTATTCTGGTAGAGAAGTTTGCCTACGGCATTAAAGATCCTATCTACCAGAAAACGCTGATCGAAACCGGTCACCCGAAACGCGGCGATATCGTGGTGTTCAAATATCCGGAAGATCCGCGCCTGGACTACATCAAGCGTGCGGTAGGTCTGCCGGGTGATAAAGTCACTTACGATCCGGTTGCGAAAGAAGTTACCGTTCAGCCGGGCTGCAGCTCCGGTACTGCATGTGAAAACGCGCTGCCAATCACCTACTCAAACGTTGAGCCAAGTGATTTTGTGCAGACCTTCGCCCGTCGTAACGGCGGCGAAGCGACCAGCGGATTCTTCCAGGTACCGAAAGGTGAAACCAAAGAGGACGGCATCCGTCTGGTTGAGCGCAAAGAGACGCTGGGCGATGTGACGCACCGAATCCTCACCGTGCCAATCGCGCAGGATCAGCTGGGTATGTACTATCGCCAGCCGGGTCAGCAGCTGGCGAGCTGGATTGTACCGCCAGGACATTACTTCATGATGGGTGACAACCGCGATAACTCTGCGGACAGCCGTTACTGGGGCTTTGTGCCGGAAGCGAATCTGGTCGGTAAAGCCACCGCCATCTGGATGAGTTTTGAGAAGCAGGAAGGCGAATGGCCGACCGGCGTACGCCTGAATCGTATTGGCGGAATCCATTAATTCTCAATAAATGAACGCGTAGCCGCTTTAATTAGCGGCTACGTGAATTATTTCCACGATAAATCTCTTCGAACTAACGACATCCCCTGTCGTTGTGTATAGAATATTCCCCCGAAGTTTAAGGTTGGCCCTGCAAGGGTGCCACGGCACACGAAACCGCGTTGGTTTTCTCAGGTCGGTTTCGTGTGCTGCATTTTTGACGCATTCATTTATTGGTATCGCATGAACCCCATCGTAATTAATCGGCTTCAACGGAAGCTGGGCTACACTTTTCATCATCAGGAGTTGTTGCAACAGGCATTAACCCACCGCAGTGCCAGCAGCAAACATAATGAGCGTCTCGAGTTTTTAGGCGACTCTATTTTAAGTTTCGTGATTGCGAATGCGCTTTATCACCGTTTCCCGCGCGTGGATGAAGGGGATATGAGCCGCATGCGTGCCACGCTGGTTCGGGGTAATACCCTTGCGGAAATCGCGCGCGAATTTGAGCTGGGCGAATGTCTGCGTCTTGGACCGGGTGAACTGAAAAGCGGCGGCTTCCGTCGTGAATCTATTCTTGCCGATACGGTCGAAGCATTAATTGGTGGTGTGTTCCTGGACAGCGATATCCAGACCGTAGAAAAGCTGATCCTGAACTGGTATCAGACCCGTCTGGACGAAATCAGTCCGGGCGATAAACAAAAAGATCCGAAAACGCGTCTGCAGGAATATTTGCAGGGTCGTCATCTGCCGCTGCCGTCTTATCTGGTGGTGCAGGTACGTGGCGAAGCGCACGATCAGGAATTTACCATCCATTGCCAGGTCAGTGGCCTGAGTGAACCGGTGGTGGGCACAGGTTCAAGCCGTCGTAAGGCTGAACAGGCTGCCGCCGAACAGGCGTTAAAAATGCTGGAGCTGGAATGAGCATCGACAAAACCTATTGCGGATTTATTGCCATCGTCGGACGTCCGAACGTTGGCAAATCCACCCTGCTGAATAATCTGCTCGGGCAGAAGATTTCTATCACCTCGCGTAAGGCGCAGACCACGCGTCACCGCATCGTCGGCATCCATACTGAAGGCGCGTATCAGGCGATCTACGTCGATACCCCAGGCCTGCATATGGAAGAGAAGCGCGCCATCAACCGTCTGATGAACAAGGCGGCGAGCAGCTCCATTGGCGACGTAGAGCTGGTGATTTTCGTTGTTGAAGGCACCCGCTGGACGCCGGACGACGAGATGGTGCTGAACAAGCTGCGTGACGGCAAAACGCCGGTCATCCTCGCGGTCAACAAAGTTGATAACGTGCAGGAAAAGGCCGACCTGCTGCCGCATCTGCAGTGGCTCGGTAGCCAGATGAACTTCCTCGACATCGTGCCGCTGTCTGCTGAGACCGGCCTGAACGTGGATACTATCGCGGGCATCGTGCGTAAGCATCTGCCGGAAGCGATTCATCACTTCCCGGAAGACTACATCACCGATCGCTCTCAGCGCTTTATGGCGTCTGAAATCATCCGTGAAAAGCTGATGCGTTTCCTGGGCGCTGAACTGCCGTACTCTGTGACGGTGGAGATCGAGCGTTTCCAGACCAACGAACGCGGGGGCTACGACATCAACGGCCTGATCCTCGTTGAGCGCGAAGGGCAGAAGAAGATGGTGATCGGCAACAAAGGGGCCAAGATTAAAACCATCGGTATTGAAGCCCGTAAGGACATGATGGAGATGTTCGAAGCGCCGGTTCACCTCGAACTGTGGGTGAAAGTGAAATCTGGCTGGGCCGATGATGAGCGTGCTCTGCGCAGCCTCGGTTACGGCGAAGACCAGTAACTTAAGACGACGAGCATATGGATGGATGGCAGCGCGCCTTTGTCCTGCATAGTCGTCCCTGGAGCGAAACCAGCCTCATGCTGGACGTCTTCACGGAAGAGTCGGGCCGCGTGCGCCTTGTTGCGAAAGGCGCACGTTCCAAACGTTCTAACCTGAAAGGTGCCCTACAGCCTTTCACGCCGCTTCTGGTTCGCTTTGGTGGGCGAGGGGAAGTGAAAACCCTGCGCAGTGCTGAAGCCGTCTCCCTGGCGCTTCCTCTTTCTGGCATCACGCTCTACAGCGGTCTGTATGTCAACGAACTCATCTCACGGGTTCTTGAACATGAGACTCGCTTCTCTGAACTTTTCTTCGATTATCTGCACTGTATCCAGGCGCTTGCTGGCGCAACCGGCACGCCCGAACCCGCCTTGCGTCGTTTTGAGCTGGCGCTGCTGGGGCATCTCGGGTACGGCGTCGATTTTCTGCACTGTGCGGGCAGCGGGGACGAGGTAGAAGACACCATGACCTACCGCTACCGTGAAGAAAAAGGCTTCATTGCCAGTATCGTGATTGACAACAGCACCTTTACCGGGCGCCAGCTCCGGGCGCTGTATGAGCGCGAGTTTCCCGATCTGGACACCCTGCGCGCAGCAAAACGCTTTACCCGGATTGCCCTCAAGCCGTATCTTGGCGGCAAGCCCTTAAAGAGCCGCGAATTATTCAGGCAGTTTGTGCCGAAACGTTAGACCACAGAATCGAAAAGAAAACCGAGGATTGTCATGGCTGAATTACTGTTAGGCGTCAACATCGATCATATCGCCACGCTGCGTAATGCGCGCGGCACGGCGTATCCCGATCCGGTTCAGGCGGCGTTTATCGCTGAACAGGCTGGCGCTGACGGCATTACCGTTCACCTGCGTGAAGACCGTCGCCACATTACTGACCGCGACGTGCGCATTCTGCGTCAGACGCTGGACACCCGTATGAATCTGGAGATGGCGGTCACCGAAGAGATGCTGACCATTGCCTGCGAGACCCAGCCGCATTTCTGCTGCCTGGTGCCGGAAAAACGCCAGGAAGTGACCACCGAAGGCGGTCTGGACGTGGCCGGTCAGCTCGACAAAATGCGCGATGCCTGCAAACGTCTGGCGGATGCCGGTATCCTGGTTTCTCTGTTTATCGACGCCGATTTCGCTCAGATTAAAGCGGCGGCCGACGTGGGTGCACCGTATATCGAAATCCACACCGGCTGCTATGCCGATGCCAAAAATGATGCCGAACAGGCCAAAGAGCTGGAGCGTATCGCCAAAGCGGCCACGTATGCCTCAAGCCTGGGTCTGAAGGTTAACGCCGGTCATGGCCTGACCTACCACAACGTGAAGGCCATTGCCGCTCTGCCGGAAATGCACGAGCTGAACATCGGCCACGCCATCATTGGCCGCGCGGTGATGAGCGGTCTGAAAGAAGCGGTCTCAGAGATGAAACGCCTGATGCAGGAAGCGCGTCAGTAATGGCCATTCTGGGCTTAGGCACCGATATCGTTGAAATAGCCCGCATTGAAGCGGTGATCGCCCGTAGCGGCGATCGCCTCGCAAGACGCGTGCTGAGCGATAACGAGTGGGCCATCTGGGAAGCGCATCAGCAGCCGGTGCGCTTTCTGGCAAAGCGCTTTGCGGTAAAAGAGGCGGCGGCCAAAGCCTTCGGGACCGGCATTCGTAACGGCCTGGCGTTTAACCAGTTCGAAGTGTTTAACGATGAGCTGGGCAAACCGAGCCTGCGTCTGTGGGGAGAAGCGCAGAAGCTGGCGGAAAAGCTGGGGGTGAATCACATGCACGTGACGATCGCGGATGAACGCCACTATGCCAGCGCGACGGTGATCATCGAAAGTTAAAGCTTGTCCGCGTGGTGCATCAGGACAAACTTATCCCACAGCTGCTCTTCGTTCTCGACGTGGGCCGGATCCTTCAGGATGGTATTTGGGATCGGGCACACCTTCTGGCAGGTCGGCGTTTCATAGTGGCCGATGCATTCCGTGCAGCGGTCGCTGTTAATCTCATAAATGCTGTCGCCCATCGAAATCGCCTGGTTTGGGCATTCGGGCTCGCACATATCGCAATTAATGCATTTTTTGGTAATTAACAGCGCCATCAGGAAATTCTCAGAAACAACACAAACTGGGCGGGCATTATACGCGTCAAACCAGTTTCTTTACCAGTTCTTCGCTGTGGCGAATGCGTTCGGGCGCGCGCTCGAGATCCTGCTGCACCAGCGCCATAAACAGCAGGTCCGTCAGCATCATTTGCGCGCTGGTGGACGAGATAGCCGCGCTGCGCGTGGCCTGCTCTTCGGCAATGGTATATAAACAGCGTGTGGCCCGCTGCTGCAGGGCATTCGGGGTAAAACCGGTGATCGCCAGAATTTTACCGCCGACGCGCAGGGCTTCATCGGTGGCCATATTGATTTCACGGCGCTCGCCGGAGTAGGAGATAGCCAGCAGCAGATCGTCAGGATCCATCGCCTGTACGGTCGCCAGCAGGGCGTGCATATCCTGCTCGACGATGGCGTTAAGCCCAATTTTCGTCAGCTTCCAGCCGAAGTTACGCGCCACAAGTCCGGACGCGCCGATGCCGGTCAGGATGATGCGCCGCGCGCCGCGCAGCATCGCCACGCTCTCCAGCAGCTTCTCTTCCGTATTCACGTCGAGCGTCGCATGCATGGCCGCCACGTTCTCTTTGATCAGCTTTTCGCCGACCAGCCGCATCGGGTCATCGCCGCGGATCTGATTATGCACCGGCATGGACTGCGGATTGGGGTTGCTCACCAGCGCTTCGCTGATCGCCAGCTTGAGGGCGGGGAACCCCTTAAAGCCAATCTTCTGCGCAAATTTCACCACGCTGGACTGGCTCACGCCGGCTTCACTCGCCAGCTGTTGCGAGCTGAGATGGCGCGCGTGGTCAGGTTGAGAAAGCAGAAAATCCGCCAGCTTCTTGTCGCTTTGGGCAAAGCCTGCGTAGCGCTGGCGAATGCGAATTAAACAGTTCATACGGTCTCCTGGCGAAAATGTGATTATCTGCGCAAATACGAATTTTGCTCGCCTGAATGAATTTTATATTCCATTATAGTGTGATTATTATGAATTAAAAATTCTTGAGGTACAAAAATGAATCTTGGCTCACTTGTTTCTGAAACGCGTAACCCGCAAACCATGGATCTGGACGCGCTCTCCACCCTGGAGCTGGTTAACCGCTTTAATCAACAGGATACGCTGGTCGCGCAGGCAGTGAAAGAGACATTACCCGAGGTGGCGAAAGCTGTCGATGCGGCGGCGGAAGCCCTCAAGGCCGGCGGCCGTATTATCTACATGGGGGCGGGCACCAGCGGGCGTCTTGGGGTGCTGGATGCGTCAGAATGTCCGCCAACTTTTGGGGTTCCGCACGGTCTGGTCGTTGGGTTGATTGCCGGTGGACCCGGCGCGCTGCTAAAAGCCGTTGAAGGGGCGGAAGATAACAAACAGCTGGGTGAGGATGATCTGAAGGGTCTGAATCTGACCGCGAAGGATCTAGTGGTCGGGCTGGCGGCATCCGGGCGCACGCCGTACGTCATTGGCGGCCTGGAATACGCCAACCAGACCGGCTGCACGACGGTGGCCATCTCCTGTAATCCGGGCTCCCCGATTGCGCAGGTGGCGGCTATCGCTATCTCTCCGGTTGTCGGGCCGGAAGCGCTCACCGGCTCCACGCGCCTGAAATCCGGGACCGCGCAAAAGCTGGTGCTCAATATGATCTCCACCGGCGCGATGGTGAAGTTCGGCAAGGTGTATCAGAACCTGATGGTGGATATGCAGGCCACCAACGTCAAGCTGGTGGACAGAGCCTGCCGCATGGTGATGGAGGCGACAGGTGCAGGCCGTGAAGAGGCAGAAGCGGTACTCAAGCAAACCGATCACGATGTTAAACCGGCCATTTTGATGATCTTAAGCGGGCTGGATGCGGCGACCGCGAGAGCCAAACTCGCTGCGCATAACGGCTTCTTACGGGCGGCATTAGAAAACTAACAGAGGCGTCTATGGACAAAACAGCAGCGCTCGCCAGCGATATCCTGCAGGGAATTGGTGGGGAAAAAAATATTCAGCGTCTCGAAAACTGCATGACGCGCGTGCGCGTCGAGGTGCATAACGACGATCAGCTTGACGTGCCGCGCCTGAAGCAACTCTCCGGCGTCAGCGGCTACGTGAAGCAGGGGCAGCAGCATCAGCTGATTGTCGGGCCGGGGAAAGCGGCGCAGGTTGTCGATGCCATGCGCGCGCTGATGGGCGTTAGCGCGAGCGCGTCGATGGACGATGCGGAGCGCACCAAAGCGCAGGCAAAGGCCAAATACAAAGCCCCCATGAGCGATGCGCTGCGTCAGCTGGCAAACGTCTTCATTCCGCTGATCCCGGCGTTTATTGCCTCAGGCCTGATCACCGGGATTATCAATATCCTCAAGCGACCGGATATTGTGGGGGATTTCGCCACGCAGTATCCGAACCTGCTGGGGATTCTCGGGATCTTCGGCAGCGCTGTTTTCGCCATCATGAACATTCTGGTCGGGGTGAATACCGCGAAGGTGTTTGGCGGATCGCTGGCGATGGGCGGGGTAATGGCAGGCATCTTGTCCAGCCCGCAGCTGGCGCAGATAACGCTGTTTGGCGAGGCGCTCCAGCCCGGGCGCGGCGGGGTGATTGCCGTGCTGCTGGTGGTCATCCTGATGAGCTGGATCGAGAAAAGGCTGCGCGCGATCCTGCCTGGCTCGATCGAGCTGATCCTCAACCCGCTGCTGACCACGTTAATTACCGGTAGCGTAGCGATTGTGGCCCTCCAGCCGTTAGGCGGGTGGATCTCTGAAGCCATCGCTCACGGTGCGTCTCTGGCTATTGACCGAGGCGGGCTGCTGGTTGGCGCTGTGCTTTCCGGTACCTTCCTGCCGCTGGTGCTGACCGGCCTGCACCAGGGGCTGGTGCCGATCCACGTCGAGCTGGTGCAGTCGCACGGCTATAACGCGCTGCTGCCTATCCTGTCGATGGCGGGCGTGGGGCAGGTCGGCGCGGCGATTGCCGTACTGATGAAAACCCGCAACGCGCGTCTGAAAAAAATGATTAAAGGCGCACTCCCGGTCGGGCTGCTCGGCATCGGCGAGCCGCTGATTTTCGGCGTTACGCTGCCGCTGGGTAAACCGTTCCTCGCCGCCTGTCTGGGCGGCGCGGTGGGCGGGGCGCTCATTAGCTACTGGAAAGTCGCTACCGTTATCACCTTTGGGCTTTCCGGTTTACCGCTGGCATTAACCATCGTGACCGGAAAAGTGATGCTCTATCTGTTAGGCTATTTAGTAGCGGTGATCGCCGGGTTCCTGTTTACCTGGCTGTTAGGTTTCAACGACCCAGAGGAGTAAGGTTTGGCAAATCACGCGCGTCGCGTTGTCTTTTTCGACCTGGATGGAACGCTGCATCAGCAGGATATGTTTGGTACGTTTATGCGTTACCTGCTGCGGCGTCAGCCTTTGAATGCGCTGCTCGTGCTACCGCTCTTACCGGTTATCGGTATCGCGCTGCTGGTGAAAGGCCGTGCGGCGCGATGGCCGATGAGTCTGCTGCTGTGGGGATGTACCTTTGGGCACAGCGAAGCGCGGCTCAAACAGCTCGAAAAGGATTTTGCGCACTGGTTCCGCGGCCACGTCGCCGCCTTTCCGGTTGTGCAGGCGCGGCTCACCAGCTACCTGGACGCGAACGATGCCGACATCTGGCTGATTACCGGCTCCCCGCAGACGCTAGTGGAGCAGGTCTATTTTGATACCCCCTGGCTTCCGCGCGTGAATCTTATTGCCACGCAAATTGCCCGCGGCTACGGCGGCTGGGTGCTGACCCTGCGCTGCCTGGGGCATGAAAAAGTGGTCCAGCTGGAGAAACGCATCGGGACGCCGCTGCGCCTGTACAGCGGCTACAGCGACAGCAAGCAGGACAACCCGCTGCTCTATTTTTGCCAGCACCGCTGGCGCGTCACGCCATCAGGTGAACTCCAGCAACTCGAATAGTTTTATCCATAACGGGCGTGTATAATGCCGCCCGCTTTTCGACTGGAGTATCAGCCTTTGTCCAACCCTGAATACAATCATGAATACTGGATGCGCCATGCGCTGACGCTGGCTCAACGCGCCTGGGAAGAGGGCGAAGTGCCCGTGGGCGCGGTGCTGGTTCATAACAACCAGGTGATTGGCGAAGGGTGGAACCGTCCTATTGGACGCCACGATCCTACTGCGCATGCCGAAATCATGGCGCTTCGCCAGGGCGGTCTGGTGCTGCAAAACTATCGTCTGCTTGATACCACGCTGTATGTGACGCTGGAGCCGTGCGTGATGTGCTCCGGCGCGATGGTGCACAGCCGGATCGGGACTCTGGTCTTCGGCGCGCGGGATGAAAAAACCGGTGCGGCCGGTTCGCTGATGGACGTGCTGGGTCACCCGGGGATGAACCACCAGGTGAAGACTATCGGTGGGGTGCTTGCACCAGAGTGTTCGGGGCTATTAAGCGATTTCTTTCGAATGCGCCGTCAGCAGAAAAAGCAGCAAAAGGCAGAATTGAAGCTGTCGGACGATTAAGCTCGTCCGGCGCCACGACCGGGTAACTTTGAGCCAGCTGTTTGGCCTCCGTCGCCTCTTTCTCTTTCTCCAGCAGATACCCGACCAGGCTAATCTGATATTTACGGATATTTTCCACGTAGGCGTAGGCTTCATGCCCGCGCGCGTAGCCGTATGTCAGCTTGTTATACCATGGCTTCTGGCTCAGCAGCGGCAGGCGCTGCTTAACGTCTGACCAGCTGTCCGGGTTACCTTTCGTTTTGGCCGTCAACGCTCGCGCATCAAGCATATGCGCGTAGCCCATATTGTAGGCCGCCAGCGCAAACCAGATCCGCTCTTCTTCCGGCACCGTTTCCGGTACTTTGGCCATCATATCCTGCAGATAGCGCGCGCCGCCGCTGATGCTCTGTTCAGCATCGGTACGGTCATTCACGCCCAGGCTCAGCGCGGTATTTTTGGTTAACATCATCAAACCGCGTACGCCCGTGGGCGACGTGGCCTGCGTGTCCCAGTGGGATTCCTGATACGAAATAGCCGCCAGCAGCTTCCAGTCAATCTCCTGGGCGTATTTTTCGAACAGCGGCTGCAGGTCCGGCAGGACGCTGTCTACCGCGCGCAGGAAGCTGCGGGTGTCAACGTAGTCAAAGTCATCGCCGTGCCCGAGGTACTTCTCCTCCAGACGCGCCAGGGTACCGTCTTCATTGATGGTGTTGAAGAAATCGAGCATCGCGGCAGAGAAGGTCTGATCGCCATCAAGCTGGCTAAACCAGGTCACGGGCTGCTCGTCGGTGACGTCCAGCGCCACGGCGATTTCAGGATGCACCCGCTGGAACAGACTGATCGCAACCGAATCGGCGATGGTGTAGGGCACCTTCTGGTCTTTTACCTGCTCCAGCAACTCCGTCGTGCCGAGTTTCGGATCCACCGTCCAGCTCAGGTCGGGATATTTCTTCTCCTTGAGCTCACGCAGATCGTCAATCACCACGTGGCCGGGCGCAATCGTCAGCTGCCGATCGTTAATCGAGGCCAGCGAGCGCGGGCGCAGGCTCCCGACGCGGTAAACCAGCTGCTGCGAAACGGAGTAGTAGGTCGGGCCTGGCTGGTAGTTCTTGCTGCGCTCGCTGTTATACACCAGCCCGGCGGCAAGCATATCGGCATCGTCGTTATCGAGGTCGTCAAAGAGCTCGTTGATATTCTGGCGGACGGTAATTTTAAGCTTCACGCCAAGATAATCGGCGAACTGTTGTGCCAGCTCGTAATCCAGGCCAATGATTTTGCCGTTGATGTCGCTGTAAATCAGCGGAGAGTTGAGGGTACTGACGCGCAATTCCCCCCGCTCCTGAATGGCGGCGATACGGTTTTCGGCTTTGCCGAACCAGGGGATGGAAGGCCAGAGGGCCACTGCCAGCAGCAACGTTACAATGCCGATGAGCAGATAATTAATCTTTAATTTTTTCAATTAGTTAATTCTCTGCGACGCCGGTTGCCTCAGTCTGCTGTAGCCATGTTAATCATAAGGTTTGCCATTGAATGAGCGGCATTTTGCGTAAACTTGCGCCACTTGGCAACCAATTAGAGAGACAGGTCACATCTATTGTTAAATCTCTGTGCAAATTTTATTTCGACGCAAACGGTTTCGTCGGCGCTCAGGATTCTCTATAATGACGCCCGTTTTCCCCCCTTGCGCACACTGTAAGCGCCCCGGCGCTTCGAAGACGAGAGACTTATGATGGAAATTCTGCGTGGTTCGCCTGCACTGTCTGCCTTCCGTATCACTAAACTGCTGGCACGTTTTCAGGCGGCCGACCTTCCGGTAAGCAATATTTACGCTGAGTATGTCCATTTTGCTGACCTGAATGCCCCCCTGAATGCAGAGGAGCGCGTACAGCTGGAACGCCTGCTCAAGTATGGTCCAAGCCTGAGCAGCCATACGCCAACCGGCAAACTGATCCTTGCGACGCCTCGTCCGGGCACCATCTCCCCCTGGTCTTCCAAAGCCACCGACATCGCCCATAACTGTGGCCTGAACCAGATTAACCGTCTGGAACGCGGCGTGGCGTACTACGTGGAAGCCTCTACCCTGAGCGACGCGCAGTGGCAGGCGGTTGCGGCTGAACTGCACGATCGCATGATGGAGAGCGTATTTGCCTCTCTCGATGACGCGCAGAAGCTTTTCTCTCACCATCAGCCTGCGCCGGTACAGAGCGTAGACCTGCTGGGGCAGGGCCGTCAGGCGCTGATTGACGCCAACCTGCGTCTCGGCCTGGCGCTGGCAGAAGACGAAATCGACTACCTGCAGGATGCGTTTGTTAAGCTCAACCGTAACCCGAACGACATCGAACTTTACATGTTCGCGCAGGCGAACTCTGAGCACTGCCGCCACAAGATTTTCAACGCCGACTGGATTATTGACGGCGAACAGCAGCCGAAGTCGCTGTTCAAAATGATCAAAAACACCATGGAGCAAACCCCTGACCACGTGCTGTCTGCCTATAAGGACAACGCCGCGGTAATGGAAGGTTCCGAGGTGGGCCGCTTCTTCGCCGATCGCGAAGCAGGGCGCTATGACTTCCATCAGGAGCCTGCGCATATCCTGATGAAAGTGGAAACCCACAACCACCCGACGGCGATCTCCCCGTGGCCGGGGGCGGCGACCGGCTCCGGCGGTGAAATCCGTGACGAAGGTGCGACCGGTCGTGGCGCTAAACCTAAAGCGGGTCTGGTCGGTTTCTCCGTCTCCAACCTGCGTATCCCGGGCTTTGAACAGCCGTGGGAAGAAGATTTCGGCAAGCCGGAGCGCATCGTGACCGCCCTGGATATCATGACCGAAGGCCCGCTGGGCGGCGCGGCGTTTAACAACGAGTTTGGTCGTCCGGCGCTGAACGGTTACTTCCGTACCTATGAAGAGAAAGTGGACAGCCACAACGGCGAAGAGCTGCGCGGCTACCACAAGCCGATCATGCTGGCGGGCGGGATCGGCAACATCCGTGCCGATCACGTGCAGAAAGGCGAGATCGTCGTCGGCGCGAAGCTGATCGTGCTCGGCGGCCCGGCGATGAACATCGGTCTGGGCGGCGGAGCGGCCTCTTCTATGGCCTCCGGCCAGTCTGACGCGGATCTCGACTTCGCCTCCGTGCAGCGTGACAACCCAGAAATGGAGCGCCGCTGCCAGGAAGTGATCGACCGCTGCTGGCAGCTGGGCGATGCCAACCCGATCCTCTTCATCCACGACGTGGGTGCGGGCGGTCTGTCCAACGCCATGCCGGAGCTGGTGAGCGACGGCGGCCGCGGCGGGCGTTTCAACCTGCGCGATATCCTGAGCGATGAGCCGGGCATGAGCCCGCTGGAAATCTGGTGTAACGAATCCCAGGAGCGCTACGTGCTGGCGGTTGCTGCGGATCAGCTGCCGCTGTTTGACGAGCTGTGCCGCCGCGAGCGTGCGCCGTATGCCGTCATCGGTGAAGCGACCGAAGAGCAGCACCTTTCCTTAAGCGACACTCACTTTGACAACCAGCCGATCGATCTGCCGCTGGACGTTCTGCTCGGTAAAACGCCGAAGATGACCCGCGACGTAACCACCCGCAAAGCGGCGGGCAAAGCGCTGGATCGCCAGGGCATCACCGTGGCAGAAGCGGTTAACCGCGTGCTGCACCTGCCTGCCGTGGCGGAGAAAACCTTCCTCGTGACCATCGGCGACCGCACCGTGACCGGTATGGTATCGCGCGACCAGATGGTCGGCCCTTGGCAGATCCCGGTCGCTAACTGCGCCGTGACCACCGCGAGCCTCGACAGCTACTACGGCGAAGCGATGGCTCTCGGCGAACGCACCCCGGTGGCGCTGCTGGACTTCGCGGCCTCTGCCCGTCTGGCAGTGGGTGAAGCGCTGACCAACATCGCTGCGACGCAGATTGGCGATATCAAACGTATCAAGCTCTCCGCAAACTGGATGGCCGCAGCCGGTCACCCTGGCGAAGATGCTGGCCTGTATGAAGCCGTGAAAGCGGTGGGCGAGGAGCTGTGTCCTGCCCTCGGCCTGACCATTCCGGTGGGCAAAGACTCCATGTCGATGAAAACCCGCTGGCAGGAAGGCAGCGAGCAGCGCGAGATGACCTCTCCGCTGTCGCTGGTGATCACCGCGTTTGCCCGCGTGGAAGACGTGCGTCACACCGTTACGCCGCAACTGGCGACCGAAGACAACGCCCTGCTGCTGATTGACCTGGGTAAAGGCCACAACGCGCTGGGTGCCACCGCGCTGGCGCAGGTTTACCGCCAGCTCGGCGACAAGCCAGCCGACGTTCGCGACGTTGCCCAGCTGAAAGGCTTCTACGACGCGATTCAGGCGCTGGTGGCGCAGCGTAAGCTGCTGGCCTACCACGACCGTTCCGACGGCGGCCTGCTGGTGACGCTGGCAGAGATGGCCTTCACCGGCCACTGCGGCGTGGAAGCGAACATTGCCACGCTTGGCGAAGACCGTCTGGCGGCGCTGTTCAATGAAGAGCTGGGTGCCGTGATTCAGGTGCGTGCGGCGGATCGCGACGCGGTTGAAGCCATTCTGGCGACGCACGGTCTGGCGGACTGCGTGCACTATCTGGGGAAAGCCGTTCAGGGCGACCGCTTCGTCATTGAAGCAGACGGTCACGCCGTGTTCAGCGAAAGCCGCACCACGCTGCGCATGTGGTGGGCGGAAACCACCTGGCAGATGCAGCGCCTGCGTGATAACCCGGAATGTGCCGATCAGGAGCATAACGCGAAAGCGAATGACCAGGATCCAGGCCTGAACGTGAAGCTCTCCTTCGACATCAACGAAGACATTGCCGCGCCGTACATTGCGACCGGCGCGCGTCCGAAAGTGGCGGTGCTGCGCGAGCAGGGCGTTAACTCCCACGTTGAGATGGCGGCTGCCTTCCACCGCGCGGGCTTTGACGCCATCGACGTCCACATGAGCGACCTGCTGGCGGGCCGTACCGGTCTGGAAGATTTCCAGGCGCTGGTGGCGTGCGGCGGCTTCTCCTACGGCGACGTGCTGGGCGCGGGCGAAGGCTGGGCGAAGTCCATCCTGTTCAACAGCCGCGTGCGTGACGAGTTCGAAACCTTCTTCCACCGTCCGCAGACCCTGGCGCTGGGCGTGTGTAACGGCTGTCAGATGATGTCTAACCTGCGCGAGCTGATCCCGGGCAGCGAAGCCTGGCCGCGCTTTGTGCGCAACCAGTCCGACCGCTTCGAAGCGCGCTTCAGCCTGGTGGAAGTGACCCAAAGCCCGTCTCTGCTGCTGCAGGGGATGGTCGGTTCACAGATGCCAATCGCCGTTTCCCACGGTGAAGGTCAGGTAGAAGTGCGTGATGCTGCGCACCTGGCTCAGCTGGAGAGCAAAGGCCTGGTGGCGCTGCGCTTTGTCGATAACTTCGGCAAGGTGACAGAAACCTACCCGGCTAACCCGAACGGCTCCGCCAACGGTATTACGGCAGTGACCAGCGAAAGCGGTCGCGCGACCATCATGATGCCGCACCCGGAACGCGTGTTCCGTACCGTGAGCAACTCCTGGCACCCGGAAAACTGGGGCGAGGACAGCCCGTGGATGCGTATCTTCCGCAACGCGCGTAAGCAGCTGGGTTAAGTTTTAACGCAGTACCTGTAGGCCCGGTAAGCGCGAGCGCCACCGGGCTTTTTTGTATCTGTCGCAAAATCGCGACAAATAATATATGCAGATGTCTCCAAAAGGAGACATTTAAATCATTGATTTATATATGGTGGTATGGGTTCCCGTTAAGGTGTTGCTTAACAGCGACACTTAGCCTGGAAATCATTCAACCGATAACTAACCGGTTAAACGGCTAAAAATCATATATTTCAATGTGTTAATATTTTGTTTTGCATTCTGGCACGGGTGTTGCATAATATTAACCAGTGGCTCATTCACCTTCTTATGTCAGCCCCTTCGGGACGCGCTACATAAACTTCGAATGACGCACAAAAAGGTGCCTGCCGTCCAACTACTGATCATAGCGATGCTTTATCAGGCCAGGGCGAAACGTCGAGTTAGGCACCGCCTCATTCCATGACAAAGCCGGGTTTTTACCCGGCTTTGTTGTATTTGAAGGGCAGACTCAGTTACGCTCTGCGTAAACCCCCATTAAGAGAGTAATGCGTTGAAACGCTGGCCCGTTTTCCCCCGCTCCCTGCGGCAGCTCGTCATGATGGCCTTCCTGCTGATCCTGCTGCCGCTGCTGATCCTTGCCTGGCAGGCGTGGCAAAGCCTGAACGCGCTGAGCGCGCAGGCGGCTTTGACCAACCGCACGACGCTCATCGACGCCAGACGCAGTGAAGCGATGACCAACGCCGCGCTGGAGATGGAGCGCAGCTATCGTCAGTATTGTGTGCTTGACGATCGGACGCTGGAAAAGGTTTATCAGAGTCAGCGTAAACGCTACAGCGAAATGCTGGACGCTCACGCGGGGGTTTTGCCTGACGACAAGCTCTATCAGGCGTTACGTCAGGATTTGAACGATCTGGCGCAGCTGCAGTGCAGCAACAGCGGCCCGGATGCCGCCGCCGCCGCGCGTCTTGAAGCTTTTGCCAGCGCCAACACCGAGATGGTGCAGTCAACGCGCACGGTGATTTTCTCTCGCGGCCAGCAGCTCCAGCAGGAGATTGCCGAGCGTGGCCAGTTCTTCGGCTGGCAGGCGCTGGTGCTGTTCCTGGTGAGTCTTGGGCTGGTACTGCTCTTTACCCGCATGATCATCGGCCCGGTGAAGGGCATTCAGCGTATGATCAACCGCCTGGGGGAGGGGAAATCGCTCGGGGATACGGTCGCTTTTAAAGGCCCGCGCGAGCTGCGATCCGTCGGCCAGCGCATTATCTGGCTGTCCGAGCGCCTGGCGTGGCTCGAATCTCAGCGTCATCAGTTTCTGCGCCATATCTCTCATGAGCTTAAAACGCCGCTGGCCAGCATGCGTGAAGGAACGGAGCTGCTGGCGGACGAAGTGGCCGGGCCCCTTACGCCAGAACAGAAAGAAATTGTCGAGATCCTGGATAACAGCAGCCGCAATCTGCAAAAGCTGATTGAGCAACTGCTGGACTACAACCGCAAGCTGGCAGACGGGGCGGTCGTACTGGAAAACGTTGAGATTGAGCCGCTGGTGGATATGGTGATCTCCGCCCATAGCTTGCCAGCAAGAGCTAAAATGATGCATACCGGCGTCGAGCTGAATGCGCCTGCGTGCCTGGCTGAGCCCATGCTGCTGATGAGCGTTCTGGATAATCTTTACTCCAATGCGGTGCACTATGGTACTGAATCCGGTAACATTTATATCCGAAGTAATACGAATGGTTCACGGGTGTTTATTGACGTCGCAAACACCGGCACCCCGATCCCCGATGACGAAAAAATCATGATCTTCGAACCCTTTTTCCAGGGGAGTCATCAGCGGAAAGGCGCGGTTAAAGGAAGCGGGCTGGGCTTGAGCATCGCCCGGGACTGCATTCGACGCATGCAGGGTGAGCTAAACATTGCCGCGGACGAACGTTCAGATGTTTGCTTCCGTATCGAACTGCCCCTGAGCCGGAAAAATCAATAAAATGAATCTATGTCTGGTGAGTATGTCACACGTCTTTTTCCGCGCCGTACGCGCGGTGTTTTCCTGCAACACGCTTCGCCTGAGCCTGCCCTGTTTATTTCTGGCAGGGTGTGTTTCCCATGCGCCACAAAGTGCCATTAGCGATAAACAAGAAGATAAATGGCCCGATAACCAGCTGGCAGATTTCCTCTCCACCCGCTGTGAAGACATCTGGAACCTGTCAGGACATGACGTTGAAAGCAACCCGCTGTTCTGGCTGCGTGGAATAGACTGCGCCCAGCGTCTTGCGCCGGTAGATGCCCGTTCGAAGGCGGCGATGCTGGATGACGACACCTGGCAGGACGCGTTCAAGCGTGGGATTTTACTCGCAGATGCAAAAATCACCCCCGTTGAACGCCGCGTTAATGTGACCCGACTGGACACGTTTGTGGTCAATCTTCCGGTACAGGTACGCCCGGTATACCAGCTCTGGCGCGATGGGCAGACATTACAGCTTCAGCTGTCTGAAGAGCGCTCCCGCTACAGCAAGCTGCAACAGTCAACCGACAGCGAGCTTGATACGCTGCGTCAACAGCAGCAACATTTACGTACGCAGCTGGATACCACGACGCGTAAGCTGGAGAACCTGACCGATATCGAAAGGCAGCTTTCGTCGCGTAAATATCAGCCGGGGAGTTCATCCGCGGCACCGGACAGCGATACGCCGAAACAAGAGGATGTGAAGCATGACGAGCCGTAAACCTGCCCATCTGTTACTGGTGGATGACGATCCCGGGCTGTTAAAGCTGCTGGGCATGCGTCTGGTGAGTGAAGGCTACAGCGTCGTGACCGCTGAAAGCGGGCTGGAGGGGCTGAAGATCCTCAGCCGCGAGAAAATCGATCTGGTGATAAGCGACCTGCGGATGGACGAAATGGATGGCCTGCAGCTGTTTGCGGAGATCCAGAAGCAGCAGCCGGGTATGCCCGTGATTATCCTGACGGCGCACGGGTCGATCCCGGATGCGGTTGCCGCGACGCAGCAGGGGGTATTCAGCTTCCTGACCAAGCCGGTGGACAAAGACGCGCTCTATAAGGCCATCGACAGCGCGCTGGAACATGCCGCCCCGGCGGGGGATGAAGCGTGGCGGGAGGCCATCGTCACCCGCAGCCCCATTATGCTGCGTCTGCTTGAACAGGCCAGGATGGTGGCGCAGTCCGACGTCAGCGTGCTCATCAACGGCCAGAGCGGAACCGGGAAAGAGATCCTGGCCCAGGCGATCCATAACGCCAGCCCGCGCAGTAAAAACGCCTTTATCGCCATTAACTGCGGTGCGCTTCCGGAACAACTGCTCGAATCTGAACTGTTTGGTCACGCCCGCGGCGCATTCACCGGCGCGGTGAGCAGCCGGGAAGGGCTGTTCCAGGCTGCGGAAGGCGGCACGCTGTTCCTGGACGAGATTGGCGATATGCCCGCGCCGCTGCAGGTCAAACTGCTGCGCGTGCTGCAGGAGCGAAAAGTTCGCCCGCTGGGCAGCAACCGCGACATTGATATTAATGTGCGAATTATTTCCGCCACCCACCGCGATCTGCCAAAAGTGATGGCCCGCAACGAGTTTCGCGAAGATCTCTACTACCGCCTGAACGTGGTGAACCTGAAGATCCCGGCGCTGGCGGAACGGGCGGAAGACATTCCGCTGCTGGCGAACCACCTTTTGCGCCAGGCGGCCGATCGCCATAAACCGTTCGTCCGCGCGTTTTCCACCGATGCGATGAAGCGGCTGATGGCCGCAGGCTGGCCGGGCAACGTGCGCCAGCTGGTGAACGTGATTGAGCAATGCGTGGCGCTGACCTCGTCACCGGTGATCAGCGATGCGCTGGTGGAGCAGGCGCTGGAAGGGGAAAACACGGCCCTGCCGACGTTTGCGGAAGCGCGGAATCAGTTTGAGCTCAACTATCTGCGCAAGCTATTGCAGATCACCAAAGGCAATGTGACCCACGCGGCGCGCATGGCCGGACGCAACCGAACCGAGTTCTACAAGCTGCTGTCGCGCCACGAGCTGGAAGCAAACGATTTTAAAGAGTAATGCCGTATGGTACTGTGAGCAATCGATTACGAGGCAGCTTACAGGCAAGAGTTTAAGGACCCACCATGAAAAAGATTGATGCGATTATTAAACCTTTCAAACTGGATGATGTGCGTGAAGCGCTGGCGGAAGTCGGCATCACCGGGATGACCGTGACGGAAGTGAAAGGTTTTGGTCGTCAGAAGGGCCACACCGAGCTTTACCGTGGCGCAGAGTACATGGTCGACTTTCTGCCGAAAGTAAAAATTGAAATCGTGGTCAGCGACGATATCGTCGATACCTGCGTGGATACCATTATCCGCACCGCGCAGACGGGCAAAATCGGCGACGGTAAAATCTTCGTCTTTGACGTGGCGCGCGTGATCCGTATCCGTACCGGCGAAGAAGACGACGCCGCGATTTAACAATGCCAACGGTTTTGTAGGCCGGGTAAGGCGCAGCCGCCACCCGGCGAAAAAAAGCCCCTCGTTCGAGGGGCTTTTTCATTACAGCACCTTATGCGGCCCGAAACATTCGTAATGTATGTTGTCTTTGTTCACACCCAGCCCCACCAGCTGCTGCGCGGCATACTGCATAAACGCCACCGGCCCGCAGACGTAGAACTGCATGTCCGGCGCGCTAAACGCCCCTTCCATCTGGCTTAAATTCATCAGACCTTCGCTGTCAAACCGTGCGGCTGCGCGGTCTGCATCCGTCGGCAGGCGATACCAGGTGTGCGCGGTGAAGCGCGGCAGGGACGCCCCGAGCGTTTTCACTTCATCCGCAAAGGCGTGTAAGTCACCGTTTTCCGCAGCGTGGAACCAGTTGACCTGCGCACCGTGGTTTGCTTTCGCCAGCGTATCGAGCATCGCCAGCATTGGCGTTTGGCCGACGCCCGCAGAGATCAGCGTAACCGGGGTATTCGCTTCAACGGCCATAAAGAAATCGCCCGCCGGCGCGGCCAGATGAACCACGTCGCCCACGTTAGCTTCGTTGTGGAGCCAGTTGGAGACCTGACCGCCGTCCTCACGCTTCACGGCAATGCGGTAGCCTTTGCCGTTTGGCTTGCGGGTAAGAGAATACTGGCGGATCTCCTGATGCGGGAAGCCTTCAGGCTTCAGCCACACGCCCAGATACTGGCCTGGCTGGTAATCGGCAACCGGCTGTCCGTCCACCGGCTCAAATTCAAAGCTGGTAATTAATGCGCTGCGCGGGGTTTTCTCGACGATGCGGAAGGCTCGCGTGCCTTCCCAGCCGCCGTTCTTGCTGGCGTTTTCGCTGTAGATCTGTGCTTCACGGTTGATAAACACGTTTGCCAGCACGCCGTAGGCTTTACCCCACGCGTCCAGCACCTCCTGGCCCGGGCTGAACATTTCGTCCAGCGTGGCCAGCAGGTGGCTACCCACAATGTTGTACTGCTCGGGTTGGATCTGGAAGCTGGTATGTTTCTGCGCAATCTTTTCTACCGCAGGTAGCAGTGCGGCCAGGTTTTCAATATTACTGGCGTAGGCCGCGATGGCGTTGAACAGCGCTTCGCGCTGATCGCCGTTACGCTGGTTGCTCATGTTGAAAATTTCTTTGAGCTCCGGGTTGTGCGTGAACATGCGATCGTAGAAATGGGCGGTGAGTTTAGGGCCGGTTTCCACCAGCAGGGGAATGGTGGCTTTAACGGTAGCGATGGTTTGGGCGTCGAGCATGAGCGCATCCTTCTGATGTGACTTTAATGATGTATTTTAAATGCATCTTATAAAAAATATCCCTGCGTTGTAAATGGTTCTTTGCAAGATGAAAAATGTGCATCACAAACCTGAAAAGAAATCCGCTGGAAATGACGAGAGCTTTATTCCTCAAACCCTTGCGTGGCGCATAGGAAAACGTTTGCGTAAAATCGTTTGTCAAGACCTGTTATCACAGAACTAATCAGTTATACTGTTGCCCGTCGTCCAACAGGACTGCCTTTTCAGGCCAAAATTTACTTGTTAGCTGAGTCAGGAGATGCGGATGTTAAAGCGTGAAATGAACATTGCCGATTATGATGCCGAACTGTGGCAGGCTATGGAGCAGGAAAAAGTACGTCAGGAAGAGCACATCGAACTGATCGCCTCCGAAAACTACACCAGCCCGCGCGTCATGCAGGCGCAGGGTTCTCAGCTGACTAACAAATATGCTGAAGGTTACCCGGGCAAACGCTACTACGGCGGTTGCGAGTACGTTGATATCGTTGAGCAGCTGGCTATCGACCGTGCGAAAGAACTCTTTGGCGCTGACTACGCGAACGTGCAGCCGCACTCTGGCTCTCAGGCTAACTTCGCGGTCTACACCGCGCTGCTGCAGCCGGGCGATACCGTTCTGGGTATGAACCTGGCGCAGGGTGGCCACCTGACTCACGGCTCCCCGGTTAACTTCTCCGGCAAACTGTACAACATCATCCCTTACGGTATTGATGAGTCCGGTAAAATTGACTACGAAGACATGGCGAAGCAGGCTAAAGAGCACAAACCGAAGATGATCATCGGTGGCTTCTCTGCTTACTCCGGTATCGTTGACTGGGCAAAAATGCGTGAAATCGCGGACAGCATCGGTGCTTACCTGTTCGTTGATATGGCGCACGTTGCGGGCCTGATTGCCGCTGGCGTTTACCCGAACCCGGTTCCACACGCTCACGTTGTGACCACCACCACCCACAAAACCCTGGCGGGTCCACGCGGTGGCCTGATCCTGGCGAAAGGCGGTGACGAAGATCTGTATAAGAAACTGAACTCCGCTGTGTTCCCAAGCGCGCAGGGCGGCCCGCTGATGCACGTTATCGCGGCTAAAGCGGTAGCGCTGAAAGAAGCGATGGAGCCAGAGTTCAAGGTTTATCAGCAGCAGGTTGCTAAAAACGCCAAAGCGATGGTGGAAGTGTTCCTGAACCGTGGCTACAAAGTGGTATCCGGCGGTACCGAAAACCACCTGTTCCTGCTTGATCTGGTTGATAAGAACCTGACCGGTAAAGAAGCTGACGCTGCCCTGGGCCGCGCCAACATCACCGTGAACAAAAACAGCGTGCCAAACGATCCGAAGAGCCCGTTCGTGACCTCCGGTATCCGTATCGGTTCTCCGGCCGTGACTCGCCGCGGCTTTAAAGAAGCGGAAGTGAAAGAGCTGGCTGGCTGGATGTGTGACGTTCTGGACAACATCAATGACGAAGCGGTAATCGAGCGCGTCAAAGGTAAAGTTCTGGATATCTGCGCACGCTTCCCGGTATACGCATAATTCCTCTGCTTTGCAGAAATAAAAAAGGCCGCGCTTGCGGCCTTTTTTTATGGCTTAACGCCGGTCGAGGGAAATGGCCCCCGGTCCGACAATGGCCAGCAAAATAAAGGCGCCAGCAATGCTGACGTTCTTATAGAAGTTAATCATATTTGGCACGACCGCATCACCGGTCATATCCCAGTAGTGGTGTCCAATCACCGCCGTTCCGAGGGTATAGAATACAAACAGTACCGCGAGAGGACGGGTGAAAAAGCCCAGCACGATCAGGATGGCGGCAGGCACTTCCATCACCACCGCAATAATGGCCGCCAGCATGGGCATCGGCGAACCCAGCGAGGTCATATATTGTACGGTGCCGCTAAACCCCGTCAGTTTTGGATAACCAAAGATAATAAACAGTACGACAAGCGCGATGCGGCCAATCAGCAGCAGCAGGTGACGTGACTGACCGAAATCGAAATAACGTAGTGAGTTCATGGCAGAAAAACCTCTGCAAGTGGAGTAATTTAAACGTAATACATATTTTCATTCCCTGCCATAAGCCAGGCGACTGCACAAGATGTTAATTTTTCGTTAATTTATAGCAGGCTATCGACTTGCTTAATTTTTATATTCTCGCCAGACTATGGCCTCGATTTCGGGAGGGATTCATGGTCTTGCATTCCACGCGCTGGCTGGCGCTCAGTTATTTCACCTATTTCTTTAGCTACGGTATTTTTCTGCCCTTCTGGAGCGTCTGGCTCAAGGGTATCGGCCTGACTCCCGAGACCATCGGTGTCCTGTTGGGGGCCGGGCTGGTGGCGCGTTTCCTCGGCAGCCTGCTGATTGCCCCGCGCGTCAGCGATCCCTCCTTGCTGATCAAGGCTGTGCGCATTCTTGCTCTGCTGACGCTGGTCTTTGTTGCCTGCTTCTGGGTCAGCCACCAGTTTGCCTGGCTGATGGTGGTAATGGTCGGCTTTAACCTGTTCTTCTCCCCGCTGGTACCGCTGACGGATGCCCTGGCGAACACCTGGCAAAAGCAGATCACCATGGACTATGGGCGCGTGCGCCTGTGGGGCTCTATTGCCTTTGTGATTGGCTCCGCGCTGGTGGGTAAACTGGTCAGCCTTTACGATTACCGCGCCATTCTCGCCCTGCTGAGTATCGGTATTGCCTCAATGCTGCTGGGTATGCTGCTGCGGCCGTCGATAATGCCGCAGGGGGAAAGCCGCCATCAGGAGAGCGCAGGCTGGCCCGCCTGGCGGAGCCTGGTAGCACAAAGCTGGCGCTTTCTGGCGTGTGTCTGTCTGCTTCAGGGGGCGCATGCGGCGTACTATGGGTTCAGCGCCATCTACTGGCAGGGGGCGGGATATTCTGCTTCCGCCGTGGGCTATCTGTGGTCGCTGGGCGTGGTGGCCGAAGTCATTATCTTCGCCCTGAGCAAGAAGCTGTTCCGTCGCTTTGGCGCGCGAGACCTGCTGCTGCTTTCCGCTGTGTGCGGCGTGGTGCGCTGGGGCATTATGGGCTGGACGACCGAACTGCCGTGGCTGATTGTGGCGCAGATCCTTCACTGCGGTACGTTCACCGTGTGTCATCTGGCGGCGATGCGCTATATCGCTGCGCGCGAGTGCGGGGACGTTATTCGCCTGCAGGCGGTGTATTCGGCGGTTGCAATGGGGGGCAGTATCGCGATCATGACGGTCTTTGCGGGGTTCCTCTACCAGCATCTGGGGCATGGCGTATTCTGGGTGATGGCGCTGGTCGCCTTACCCGCAATCGTTGTTCGCCCTAAAGTGGCCGCTCGCGCGTCGCTATGATTCCAGCATGGCGCGAATATGTTCTTGCTGTTGCGCGTTCAATGTCTCAACGGCATGGATCAGCGGCGGCGAGAACAGCGGCAGGACGGTAGGGTAGGGGGTGATAACCAGCGCGGCCTCGCGCGGTGCCCCCTCTTTCTGGAAAGCCTGCAGCGTCAGATAGCGAATATTGAGCGGCAGCAGCGTCAGCTCGCGAAGCTGCTGTTCAATCAGGTCCTCGCTGGCCTTATCGTCTCCCGTCAGCAGGATCACCTGTTTTTCGTGCAGATCGGTCTCCTGCATCAGCCAGGCACCGAAAATCACCGCGACAAGGCTCATCTCTTCATCAGAAAAACGCAGCCCAAATTCCGCCTCCAGCTCAAACAGCGCTTCCTTTGTGGTGCGTAACAGCCGGGGATAGAGACGATGGATCTCCTCCGGCAGGCTAGTGTCGATGCCGATCTCAAACAGCGAGCGATCCAGCGCCTGAGCAAGATGGATATACAGCTGATCGGTCAGCCCTTGCTCGTCGCTGAAGTTCATCCCGGTCTGCGAGCGAAAACGGGCGACCATGCGCACGATGGCGCGGCGCAAGCGCTGATCCTGCTGGTGTTTATCGAGCACCGGATCGGGCGTGCGGAGCATCATAAACAGCAGCGCCAGAAACAGCTGTTCATCCCCGTGCGCACCCTGCGGCACGCGCCGTCTCCAGTGACGCACAATCTCCTGGGCCGTAAAATATTCCCCTCTCGATTGGGTCCAGCTGCGCTGAACGTGAGAAAACTGTGGCGTATTCCCAAGCTGGTGCTGAATAAGACAGTATTGTAAATAGAGCTGTAAAAACTGGACGTCGCGGCATTCAAACTGGCGCTGCAGCTTGCGTGAGCAGAAGCCGATCAGCGCCCGCAGGTTCGCATCGTCGTAAAGCGGCCGCGCAATGCCGTGTTGTTTAAGCGCGGTTTTTAATGCGGGGGTAAACTGGTGCGAGACAAACTGCGGGCAAAGCCGCAGCGCCCGACGCAGCCAGTGCAGCAGGCATAAACGCTGATTCAGGGCTGTGCCTTCAATCCGGTAGCTGCCGTCGTGATGCGTGACGATGTCCAGCCGGTGATAGCGCTGGATTTCATCGCGCGTCTCGGCTATATCTTGCCGTGCCATCGCGTCGTCAACCCCGTTGGCAGCAATGATGCTCTGTGCGGTGACGGCAGCATCGGGCAGGTAAAGCATCAAAAGCACCTGGCAGCGGCGCTGCGAACTGGAAAGCACAGATGGAATTTCAAGCGTCGTCATCATCTGTCGGGTATCCAGTGTGAATGTTTGATAAGAATAGCTAAAGGATGAGCGCTGAAAAGCGCGCCGGCAGGCCTTTCACTCAGGATTGCTGGGGAACATCACAGAATTTTTGACGTGAGGAATTGATGCAAACAGTTAAACAAAGTGCGATGGCGGTATTTTTGGCGGCTATCAGCTTCACCGCCAGCGCACACCCTCACAGTTTTATTGACCTCCAGACGGAGCTGGTCACCGACGGCACGCAGCTGAGCGGCCTGAAGATGCGCTGGACGATGGATGAAATCACCTCGGCCGATCTGCTCTACGATGCGGGAAACGCGAAGCCCGGCGACGAAATCTGGAAAAAGCTGGCGGCGGAAGTGATGGCCAACGTGCTCGGCCAGCACTACTTCACGGAATTCTGGCACAACGGGCAGAAGGTCAAATTTCTTAACCGGCCAACGGAATACGGTATGACGCGTGACGGGCATCAGGCGGTGCTGACGTTCGTGCTTCCTCTGGCGCATCCGCAGCCGCTGGTGGGGCAAACGTACCGCTTTTCCACCTTTGACCCTACCTACTATGTCGACATGCGCTACGACAAAGACAGCGACGTACGGCTGCCGGATGCTTTGCAAAAAAACTGCAAAATTGGCGTGCACACCCCGAAACCCAGCGAGGAGACGCTGAACTTTGCAGTCTCGCTTGATAAAGAAGATGCACCGCCTGAGGACATGGAGTTGGGTAAACAGTTCGCGCAGGAGGTGACGTTACAATGTCAGTGATCTCCTCTCCGGTTCGGAAACCGCGCCGCTGGCTTCACCTCTGGCCGCTGGCGCTCTTTTTGCTGTTCGCCGTTTGCGGCGCCCTGTGGCTGTGGCAGGCCTGGCCGCAGGTGATGATGAAAAGCATTGTCTGGCAGCGTGAGGTCAACCAGCAGATGAGCGGTCTGCTGAAGGCGGTGGCGGAGAACCCGACCAAAGCGGGTGGTTCCCTGCTGGCATTCAGCTTTATCTATGGCGTTCTGCACGCGCTGGGTCCGGGGCACGGCAAAATTGTCATCACAACCTGGCTCGCCACACATCCGTCGAAGCTCAAATCGAGTATCGGCCTGACGCTGGCCTCCTCGCTGCTTCAGGGCAGCGTGGCGATTGCGCTCGTCGTGGTGGTGCTTTCGCTGTTACAGCTTCCCGCGCGCCAGCTGCACCTGAGCAGCTTCTGGCTGGAGAAGGGGAGCTACGCGCTGGTGGGCGTGCTGGGGCTGATCCTCTGCTGGCGGGCGCTGAAAAAGCTGCGCGTGCTGCTGCAAAAACCGAAATTCAAAACCTTTACGCCGCACCACGTTCATGATGCAAACTGCGGCTGCGGACATCAGCATTTGCCCACGCAGGAACAGTTGCAGAACGGCGACGACTGGCGCGCGCGGCTGATGATTGTTCTCTCGATGGGCATGCGCCCGTGTTCGGGGGCAATCATGGTACTGCTGTTCAGTAAGGTGATAGGCGTGTTTGGCTGGGGAATGCTGTCCGCGCTGGCGATGGCGGCAGGAACGTCTCTCACTATTTCGTCGTTAGCGCTGCTGGTACACAGCTTCCGTCAGCTGGCGGTCAAATTCAGCGGCAATAAAACGCCGGTATTGTGGCGACAGGTCGGGTGGACAACGCTCGCGCTGGCGGGCGGGGTGATTCTGCTGGTAGCGGCGGTGACGATGTGGATGAGCGCGGTGCCGGTAGGAAGGGGATTACGACCTTTCTAACGTACTGAGGGGTTTTGTAGGCCCGGTAAGCGTAGCGCCACCGGGCTTAACAAACTGGATTAACGCTTCAGCGCATCGCTCAGTTCATCACGCATGTTTGCCAGCATGGCTTTAACAACGCGTGGGTTACCCGCAACGATGTTGCCGGTAGACATATAGTTATGGCCGCCGGTGAAATCACACACGATGGCGCCTGCTTCACGTGCGATCAGCTCGCCCGCAGCAAAGTCCCACGGCTTCAGTGACAGCTCGAAGTAACCGTCAACGCGGCCGGTTGCCACGTAGGCCAGATCCAGCGCAGCAGAACCGGTGCGACGGAAGTCCGCGCATTCCGTGAACAGTTTGCCCAGGATATTCATATAGGTGGTCGCGTGCTGTTTCGCCTTGAACGGGAAACCGGTCGCCAGGATGGTGCCGTCCAGATCGCGTGCGTTGCTGCAGCGCAGACGGTAGCCATTCAGCTGTGCGCCCTGACCGCGGGTAGCGGTGAACAGTTCGTTACGCATTGGATCGTAAACAACGGCGACTTCAGTACGGCCTTTAATGCGTACTGCGATAGACACAGAGAAGTGTGGCAGGCGTTTGACGAAGTTGGTGGTGCCATCCAGTGGATCGATAACCCATTGAACATCCTGATCGGTACCTTCATGTTCACCGCTTTCTTCGGTGATGATGGTGTGCTGTGGGTAAGATTTGCGGATCGTTTCGATAATAATCGCTTCTGCGGCTTTATCGACGTTAGTCACGAAATCATTGCTGCCTTTCTGGCTGGTTTCTACGGAGTCTGGCGTTTCGTAGTGTTTGGCAATTACATTACCCGCCTTGCGCGCTGCGCGCACGGCGATGGTCAGCATCGGATGCATCGGTCTCTCTCACTGGATGTTAAAGAACAGGAAAATCGGCGCAGAGTATAGCAGTGGGATCGGATTATGTCTCCCGTTTATGATAATATGCCCGAATATTCTTCAGACGCTGAATTCAGACATTAAAAATTATGCTGCAAAACATTCGAATCGTGCTGGTCGAAACATCGCACACCGGCAACATGGGCTCCGTTGCCCGCGCTATGAAAACCATGGGCTTAACAAACCTGTGGCTGGTTAACCCGCTGGTGAAACCAGACTCGCAGGCCATCGCCCTGGCGGCCGGTGCCAGCGACGTGATCGGCAACGCCCAGATCGTCGACACCCTTGACGAAGCGCTGGCCGGTTGCAGCCTCGTTGTCGGCACGAGCGCGCGTTCACGCACGCTGCCGTGGCCGATGCTGGATCCGCGCGAATGCGGCCTGAAAAGTGTCTCAGAAGCGGAGCAGGCCCCGGTTGCGCTGGTGTTTGGCCGCGAGCGCGTTGGCCTGACCAACGACGAGCTGCAGAAGTGCCACTATCACGTTGCCATCGCGGCGAACCCGGAATACAGCTCGCTGAACCTGGCGATGGCGGTGCAGGTTATCGCCTATGAAGTGCGTATGGCGTGGCTGGCGACGCAGGAGAAACCGGTCGAACCGAAAGAAGAGACGGCCTACCCGCTGGTGGACGATCTTGAGCGCTTCTACGGTCACCTGGAGCAGACGCTGCTCTCAACCGGCTTTATCCGTGAAGGCCACCCGGGCCAGGTAATGAACAAGCTGCGCCGTATGTTTACCCGCGCGCGCCCGGAAAGCCAGGAGCTCAACATCCTGCGCGGAATTCTGGCGTCGATTGAGCAGAAGAATAAGGAATAGTGTCGTCTGTTCGCCGGGTGGCGCTTCGCTTACCCGGCCTACAAAACCGTAGGTCGGGTAAGCGAAGCGCCACCCGACAAAAAACGGCACGGAAGGTTAAATACCTGACTAAAACAGTCAAGTAAATAGTTGACCATTTTAGTCAGGAATGTCAGACTTGGCCCTGCTATGCAATACCCCATTTTACTATAAAAAACCCCGGGCAGGGGCGAGTTTGAGGTTAAGTAAGACATGAGACTGACATCTAAAGGGCGTTATGCCGTGACCGCGATGCTGGACGTTGCGCTCAACTCCGAAGCGGGCCCGGTTCCGTTGGCTGATATTTCTGAACGACAAGGGATCTCCCTCTCTTATCTGGAACAGCTGTTCTCCAGACTGCGTAAAAATGGACTGGTTTCCAGCGTTCGTGGCCCAGGCGGCGGTTATCTGCTGGGTAAAGACGCGGGCAGTATTGCAGTTGGTGAAGTGATTAGCGCAGTTGACGAATCCGTTGACGCGACCCGTTGCCAGGGTAAAGGCGGCTGCCAGGGCGGCGACAAATGCCTGACCCACGCGCTGTGGCGCGATCTGAGCGACCGTCTCACCGGCTTCCTGAACAACATCACCCTGGGTGAACTGGTCAATAACCAGGAAGTTCTGGATGTCTCTGGTCGTCAGCACGGTCAGGATTCCCAACGCAGCACCCGCGCGCAGGACGCTATCGACGTCAAACTGCGCGCGTAATAAAACGATAAAGATTTCAGAATCAGGCCGGGGCGGTCACGCCCCGCGTACTCGGTCGTACATCCAGCCGGTTGCCTGATTCCTTGCATTGAAGCGATGTACGGAGTTTAAAGAGCAATGAAATTACCGATTTATCTCGATTACTCCGCAACCACGCCGGTGGACCCGCGTGTTGCCGAGAAAATGATGCAGTGTCTGACCCTGGACGGAAACTTTGGTAACCCAGCTTCCCGTTCACACCGTTTTGGCTGGCATGCTGAAGAGGCGGTTGATATCGCCCGTAATCAGATCGCCGACCTGGTGGGTGCCGACCCGCGTGAGATTGTTTTCACCTCCGGTGCGACCGAATCCGACAACCTGGCGATCAAAGGTGCAGCCAACTTTTATCAGAAAAAAGGCAAGCACATCATCACCAGCAAAACCGAACATAAAGCCGTGCTGGACACCTGCCGCCAGCTGGAGCGTGAAGGGTACGAAGTAACCTATCTCGCCCCACAGAGCAACGGTATTATTGACCTCAAAGAGCTCGAAGCGGCCATGCGTGATGACACCATTCTGGTTTCCATCATGCACGTCAACAACGAAATCGGCGTGGTACAGGACATCGCGACCATCGGCGAAATGTGCCGCGCGCGCGGTATCATCTATCACGTGGACGCGACCCAGAGCGTGGGCAAACTGCCTATCGACCTGAGCCAGCTGAAAGTGGACCTGATGTCCTTCTCTGGCCACAAAATCTATGGCCCGAAAGGCATCGGCGCGCTGTACGTTCGTCGTAAGCCACGTATCCGCATCGAAGCACAGATGCACGGCGGCGGTCACGAGCGCGGCATGCGTTCCGGTACGCTGCCTGTCCACCAGATCGTGGGCATGGGCGAAGCGTACCGCATTGCAAAAGAAGAGATGGAAACCGAGATGGCGCGCCTGCGCACGCTGCGTAACCGTCTGTGGGACGGCGTGAAAGATATGGAAGAAGTGTATCTGAACGGCGATCTCGAGCAGGGCGCTCCGAACATCCTCAACGTCAGCTTCAACTATGTTGAAGGCGAATCGCTGATCATGGCGCTGAAAGACCTGGCCGTTTCTTCCGGTTCTGCCTGTACGTCTGCAAGCCTGGAGCCATCCTACGTGCTGCGCGCGCTGGGCATGACCGACGAGCTGGCACACAGCTCTATCCGTTTCTCTTTAGGTCGTTTCACTACCGAAGAAGAGATTGACTACACCATCAAGCTGGTTCGCAACTCCATCGGCCGTCTGCGCGACCTTTCTCCACTGTGGGAAATGTTCAAGCAGGGCGTGGATCTGAACAGCATTGAATGGTCACATCACTAATCGGTACATAAGGAGAATTCAATCATGGCATACAGCGAAAAAGTCATCGATCATTACGAAAACCCGCGCAACGTTGGCTCTTTTGACAACAGCGACGAATCTGTCGGTAGCGGCATGGTTGGCGCACCGGCGTGTGGCGACGTGATGAAGTTGCAGATTAAAGTCAACAATGAAGGTATCATTGAGGACGCGCGCTTCAAGACCTACGGCTGCGGTTCTGCTATCGCGTCCAGCTCCCTGGTTACCGAATGGGTGAAGGGCAAGTCTCTGGACGAAGCACAGGCAATCAAGAACACGGATATTGCTGAAGAACTCGAACTGCCACCGGTGAAAATTCACTGTTCAATTCTGGCAGAAGACGCGATCAAAGCCGCCATTGCGGATTACAAAAGCAAACGTGAAGCAAAATAATTGAGGTTTGAGTATGTCGATTACCCTTAGCGACAGCGCTGCCGCGCGAGTAAGCTCTTTTCTGGCGAACCGTGGTAAAGGCTTTGGCCTGCGACTGGGCGTACGTACCTCCGGCTGTTCTGGTATGGCTTACGTACTGGAGTTTGTTGATGAACCGGCGTCTGACGACACCGTGTTTGAAGACAAGGGCGTGAAGGTGGTGGTCGATGGCAAAAGCCTGCAATTCCTCAACGGCACTCAGCTGGACTTCGTTAAAGAAGGCCTGAACGAAGGGTTCAAATTCACGAACCCGAACGTCAAAGACGAGTGTGGTTGCGGCGAAAGCTTCCACGTTTAACCGCGCGTCATCCGAAACCCCACCGTGGCGTACCCGCTACGCGTGGGGTTTGTTCTAACAGGCTACCCCTGAGATTGTTATGGATTACTTCACTCTCTTCGGACTACCCGCTCATTACCCGATTGATCTGCAGGCGCTGACGATCCGCTTTCAGGATCTGCAGCGTCAGTATCATCCGGATAAATTCGCCAGTGGTACTCAGTCAGAGCAACTGGCTGCGGTCTCGCACTCTGCGACCATCAACCAGGCCTGGCAGACGCTGCGCCATCCGCTGAGCCGTGCTGAGTACCTGCTTTCGCTGCACGGTTTCGACCTGGCGAGCGAACAGCATACCGTGCGCGACACCGCGTTTCTGATGGAACAGCTGGAGCTTCGCGAAGAGCTGGATGAGATTGAACAGGCCAAAGACGAAGCGCGTCTGGAAAGCTTCATCACGCGCGTGAAGGGCATGTTCGATACCCGCCATCACCAGATGGTGGAGCAACTGAACAACGAGACCTGGGACGCGGCGGCAGATACTGTGCGCAAACTCCGTTTTCTCGATAAACTGCGAAGCAGTGCTGAACAACTCGAAGAAAAGCTGCTCGATTTTTAATTTCGGAAGCAATTATGGCCTTATTACAAATTAGTGAGCCTGGCTTAAGTGCCGCACCGCACCAGCGTCGTCTGGCGGTGGGTATCGATCTGGGCACCACCAATTCCCTCGTGGCGACCGTGCGCAGCGGCCAGGCGGAAACGCTGGCCGACGAGCAGGGCCGCCATCTGCTGCCTTCCGTAGTCCACTACCAGCAGCAGGGTCACGCGGTCGGCTATGACGCTCGCGCCAACGCCGCGCGCGATCCGGCCAACACCATCAGCTCCGTAAAGCGCATGATGGGCCGCTCGCTGACCGATATTCAGACCCGCTATCCGCATCTGCCGTATCAGCTGCAGGCCAGTGAAAACGGCCTGCCGATGATCGCGACCGCGGCCGGTCTGCTGAACCCGATTCGCGTTTCCTCCGACATCCTCAAAGCGCTGGCGGCGCGCGCGACGGCGACGCTCGGCGGCGATCTGGACGGCGTAGTCATTACCGTTCCGGCCTATTTTGACGATGCACAGCGTCAGGGCACCAAAGACGCCGCGCGTCTGGCGGGCCTGCACGTGCTGCGCCTGCTGAACGAACCGACGGCGGCGGCGATTGCCTACGGCCTCGACTCCGGTCAGGAAGGGGTCATTGCAGTTTACGATCTTGGCGGCGGTACTTTTGATATCTCGATCCTGCGCTTAAGCCGCGGGGTGTTTGAAGTGCTGGCGACTGGCGGGGATTCCGCGCTGGGCGGCGATGACTTCGACCATCTGCTGGCTGACTACATTCGCGAGCAGGCGGGCATCAGCGATCGCAGCGATGCGCGCGTGCAGCGTGAACTGCTGGATGCAGCCATCGACGCAAAAATCGCCCTGAGCGATGCGCAGACGGTTACCGTTAACGTTGCGGGCTGGCAGGGTGACATCACCCGCGACCAGTTCGACGACCTGATTGCCTCCCTGGTGAAACGCACGCTGCTGGCCTGCCGTCGCGCATTGAAAGATGCGGGCGTTGAGGCGAGCGAGGTGCTGGAAGTGGTCATGGTGGGCGGTTCGACCCGCGTGCCGCTGGTGCGTGAGCGCGTGGGCGAATTCTTTGGCCGCACGCCGCTGACCTCCATCGACCCGGATAAAGTGGTTGCCGTGGGCGCTGCAATCCAGGCCGATATTCTGGTCGGCAACAAGCCGGACAGCGAAATGCTGCTGCTGGACGTCATCCCGCTGTCGCTGGGGTTAGAAACCATGGGCGGCCTGGTAGAGAAAGTTATCCCGCGTAACACCACCATTCCGGTTGCGCGCGCGCAGGAGTTTACCACCTTCAAAGACGGCCAGACCGCGATGTCCATCCACGTGATGCAGGGCGAACGCGAGCTGGTGCAGGACTGCCGCTCTCTGGCGCGCTTTGCGCTGCGCGGTATTCCGGCGCTGCCTGCAGGCGGGGCGCATATTCGCGTTACCTTCCAGGTGGATGCGGACGGCCTGCTGAGCGTCACGGCGATGGAAAAATCCACCGGCGTGGAATCGTCCATCCAGGTGAAGCCGTCCTACGGCCTGACCGATGGCGAAATCGCCTCCATGATTCAGGACTCAATGAGCTACGCCGAGCAGGATGTGAAGGCGCGTATGCTGGCTGAACAGAAAGTTGAAGCCGCCCGCGTGCTGGAAAGCCTGAACGGCGCGCTTGCTGCCGATGCCGCGCTGTTAAGCGCCGCTGAGCGTCAGGTGATTGACGATGCTGCCGCGCACTTAAGCGCTGTCGCAGTAGGCGATGACGCTGACGCAATAGAAGAAGCCATTAAAAACGTTGATAAACAAACCCAGGACTTTGCTGCTCGCCGCATGGACAAATCTGTCCGCGTCGCGCTGAAAGGCCAGTCCGTGGACGAGGTTTAATATGCCAAAGATTGTAATTTTGCCTCATGCGGACCTCTGTCCGGATGGCGCTGTTCTGGAAGCGAAGACCGGTGAAACCATTCTCGATGTTGCCCTGCGTGCAGGTATCGAAGTGGAACACGCCTGTGAAAAATCCTGTGCCTGCACCACCTGCCACTGCATCGTGCGTGAAGGTTTTGACTCTCTCGCCGAGAGCACCGAAGACGAAGACGACATGCTGGATAAAGCATGGGGTCTGGAGCCAGACAGCCGCCTGAGCTGTCAGGCCGCGGTGACCGATGAGGATCTGGTCGTGGAATTCCCACGCTACACCATCAACCACGCACGCGAGCATTGATATGGGACTGAAGTGGACAGACAGCCGTGAAATCGGCGAAGCGCTCTACGACGCGAACCCGGATCTCGATCCGAAGACCGTACGATTCACCGACATGCACCAGTGGATCTGCGATTTAGAGGATTTCGACGACGATCCAAACGCATCCAATGAAAAAATTCTGGAGGCGATTCTGTTAGTCTGGTTAGATGAAGCAGAATAAATAACATAACGGGCTGCCTTCAGGCGGCCCGTTTGCTAGTTGCTAATAAGGAAAAATAAAATGACCGAAGCGATGAAGATTACGCTCTCGAATCAGCCTGCCGACGCGCGCTGGGGCGAGAAAGCCACCTACAGCATTAATAACGACGGCATTACCCTGCACCTGACCGGCAAAGATGATACCGGCCTGATCCAGCGCGCCGCCCGTAAAATTGACGGGCTGGGCATTAAGCATGTCTCCCTGGAAGGCGAAGGCTGGGACACCGACCGCAGCTGGGCATTCTGGGCGGGCTACAAGGGCCCGAAAGGCACCCGCAAAATTGAGTGGGCAAACCTCGATGCCGCCGGTCAGAAAGAGCTGGAAAACCGCCTGCAAATTATCGACTGGGTGCGCGACACCATCAACGCCCCGGCGGAAGAGTTAGGCCCAGAGCAGCTGGCGCAGCGTGCGGTTGACCTGCTGTGCGGCGTGGCGGGCGACAAAATGTCCTACCGCATCACCAAAGGTGAAGACCTGCGCGAGCAGAACTACATGGGTATCCACACCGTGGGCCGTGGTTCTGAGCGTCCTCCGGTCCTGCTGGCGCTGGATTACAACCCAACCGGCGATAAAGCGGCACCGGTCTTTGCCTGCCTGGTGGGTAAAGGCATCACCTTCGATACCGGCGGCTACAGCCTGAAGCAGAGCGCGTTCATGGACTCCATGAAGTCCGACATGGGCGGCGCGGCAACCATCACCGGCGCGCTGGCGTTTGCCATTACTCGCGGTCTGAACAAGCGCGTGAAGCTGTATCTCTGCTGCGCGGACAACATGGTGAGCGGTAACGCCTTCAAGCTGGGCGACATCATTCGCTACCGCAACGGCAAAAACGTCGAAGTGATGAACACCGACGCCGAAGGCCGTCTGGTGCTGGCCGATGGCCTGATCGACGCTTCTGCGCAGAAGCCAGAGCTGATTATCGACATGGCGACCCTGACCGGCGCGGCGAAAACGGCGCTGGGCAACGACTACCATGCGCTGTTCAGCTTTGACGACAAGCTGGCTGCTCGCCTGCTGGCAAGCGCCGCTGCGGAAAACGAACCGTTCTGGCGTCTGCCGCTGGCCGAGTTCCACCGCAGCCAGCTGCCGTCCAACTTTGCCGAGCTGAATAACACCGCGAGCGCGGCGTATCCGGCGGGTGCAAGCACTGCAGCAGGCTTCCTGTCCCACTTCGTTGAGAACTACCACGAAGGCTGGCTGCATATCGACTGTTCCGCAACGTACCGTAAAGCGGCGGTTGAGCAGTGGTCTGCGGGCGCGACCGGTCTGGGCGTGCGTACCGTGGCGAACCTGCTGACGGCTGAGTAATCGTCATTGCCCTCACCCTAACCCTCTCCCACAGGGAGAGGGGATGGTTTGCTCCCTCTCCCTTGAGGGAGAGGGCCGGGGTGAGGGGGAAATGCATCATCTGGAATTGTTATGTCCGAAACCAAAAACGAATTAGAAACCCTGCTGGAGCAGGCGGCGACCGAGCCCGCCCACCGTCCGGCATTTTTCCGCACGCTGCTGGAATCCACCGTCTGGGTGCCGGGCACCGCGGCGGAAGGTGAGCAGGTTGTCGAAGACAGCGCGCTGGATCTGCTGCACTGGGAAAAAGACGACGGCACGTCGGTGATCCCGTTCTTTACCTCGCTGGAAGCCCTGCAGGAAGCGGTAGAAGACGAACAGGCGTTCGTGGTAATGCCGGTGCGTACCCTGTTTGAAATGACGCTGGGTCAGACGCTGTTCCTCAACGCTAAACTGCCGACCGGGAAAGAGTTCACGCCGCGTGAAATCAGCCACCTGATTGGCGAAGAGGGCAACCCGCTCAGCACCCAGGAAGTGCTGGAAGGGGGCGAAACGCTGCTGCTGTCTGAAGTGGCCGAGCCGCCCGCGCAGATGATCGATTCCCTGACCACGCTGTTCAAAACGCTCAAGCCCGTCAGGCGTGCGTTTCTCTGCTCCATTAAAGAGCGCGCGGACGAGCATCCGGTTCTGCTGATTGGTATTGAGGCGGACGGCGATATCGACGAGATAATTCAGGCTGCGGGAAGCGTGGCGACCGACACGTTGCCGGGCGATGAGCCGATCGATATCTGCCAGGTGAAGAACGGTGAGAAGGGCATCAGCCACTTTATTACCGAGCACATCACGCCGTTCTACGAGCGTCGCTGGGGCGGCTTCCTGCGCGATCTCAAAACTAACCGCATCATCTGATTACGGCGGGGTGAATATCACCCCGTTGCTTCCAGCAGCAGTAAATCCATCAGCAGCACCAGATTCGACTCAAACGACGTCACCCCCGCGGCTTCGGCGGCGAAGTGTACCGCTTCGTCATAGAGGGCAAAGTGCACGTCCGCCATCCCCGCCAGCGTGTTGGCCGAGGCGCGGGTAAACGCGACGATCGTCATACCGACGTTTTTGGCAATCCGCGCTTTATCCAGCACCTGTTCCGTTTCGCCGCTGCGCGAGACGGCAATAAACACCTGATAACGGGCGGCGTTGCTGAGGAAAATATTCCGGCTGTCCCCCGGCCCGGAGATAAACGCCGTTTTGCCCAGCACCTGCAGCTTCTTGGTCAGGTACTCCGCAAACAGATAGGAAAACCCGGCGCCGTAGAGAAAGAAGCTCTCTTTCTGGCGCAGCAGGTCGGCAAACTGCTGGCGCTTCTCCTGCGTGACCCACTGGAAGGTGTGCTGGTAGTTGGCGATAAACTGATTAAACAGCGCAGGGAGTTCAGGAAGCGACTGCCCCTGGGCGGCTATGTGCGGCGTGTCGGAGAGCAGCTGCTTGCAGTGCCAGATAAACTCGCTAAAGCCGCTGAACCCCAGCTTCTGGCACAGCCGCATGATGGTGGCGGTAGAAACAAAGGTCGACTGCGCCAGCTCTCGCACCGTGATGTTGCCCACCAGCAGCGGATGCTCCGTGAGGTGGGCAAGGACGCGATACTCCGCACGGGTCAGCGATGCCCCGCGCGTTAACAGCGTGGCCAGGCGGTTATCCATTATTTCGCGGGTTCGACAGGCAGATCGTCTCGCGCACCCCATTCGCTCCAGGCGCCGTCGTAAAGCGTGACGTCGTTCGCGCCGAGCGTGGCGAGCGCCAGGATCACCACGCAGGCCGTGACGCCGGAGCCGCAGCTGGCAATAATCGGACGATGTAAATCCACGCCTGCACGGTCAAAAATAGCGCGCAGCTCGTCGGTGGTTTTCAGCTCGCCCTCAAACACCAGGTCGCCCCACGGTACGTTCAGCGCGCCCGGAATATGTCCGCGCTTCAGCCCCGGACGCGGTTCATCCGCTTCGGCATTGAAGCGCGGAGCAGGACGGGCATCGACGATTTGCGCTGTTTTTTCATGGCTCACGACCAGTACGTCGGTCAGGCGTTTCACCACGTGCGCGTCGAACGCGGCATCAAATTCGCCTTCCGGCAGCGTCACGTCGCCCTGCTGAAGGGGTAGCTCGTCGCGCTTCCAGCCCGCCAGCCCGCCCGCCAGAATCGATACTTTTTCCACGCCGAAGTTCTTCAGCATCCACCACGCGCGCGGTGCGGAGAAAAGGTTACCTTCATCATAGACAACAAGGTGTTTGTCTTTGCTGACGCCCAGCTCGCGCATTGCCACGGAAAATGCTTCCGGGCGCGGCAGCATGTGCGGCAGGGGAGAGGTGTGATCGGAGAGGGCTTCGATATCAAAAAATACCGCGCCAGGCAGATGTCCGGCACGGTATTCACCGGGCACGTCGCGATGCTCTTGCCCCGGCGGGGCCATACGCGCGTCAATAATCTGGACTTCCGGATCGTCACCGTGCTCAATCAGCCAGTCGGCGGCGACAAAATATGAGGTGGACATGGGTTGCCTCCATTCTTTTCCGTAAAAAAGGATTGTCGGTGTTTTTTCTGACACCGACAAGCAAACCACGTTCAACTCGCGAGCAAGCCCCTATTTTTTCACCGTTTCGCCGTCCTGCCAGGCTTTTTGCAGCGCAGGCCAGTAGTCGCGGTTGGCCTCGATCATCTCATCCAGAATCGCTTTTGCATGCTCCATGGTTGGTACGGTGCGGTTGAGGGTGAACGCCTGCAGGGCTTTCTCATAGCTGCCCTCGATGGTCGCTTCCACCAGCAGCTGTTCAGAGGCGAGCTGCTGTTGCAAAAGGGTCTGATGGAACAGCGGCACCTGACCGACGCGGATCGGTTCCGGGCCTTCGGAGGTGATATACGCGGGCACTTCCACCACGGCATCGTAAGGCAGGTTGGTAATCGCCCCGCGGTTCTCCACCATCACCAGGTGGCGGCTCCGCAGGTTAAAGGCCAGCGAGCAGGCGACATCGACGATAAACTCGCCGTGGACGCCCACGTGGAAGGCGTCCGGCAGGATCCCGGTGCGCTTATATTCTTCGGCTGCGGCGAACAGCTTTTTCTCGCGCCCGTCCATCACTTCATTGGCGCGGGTATAGTCCGGGTTCTGATGCTCCACAATCTGGTTCGGCATCAGGTAGTACTGCAGATACGGGTTCGGCAGATACTCCGGGAAGTTGTCCATGATTGGCTTAATGTTGCGCCAGGTTTTTACCCACGAAGGATCCGAGTGCTGCGGGTCGGTTTTGGCCGCATCTTCCGTCAGCAGGCCAAACTTCGCGATATGCTTACGCAGCTCGGGCAGCTTGTCTTCGCCGTCCACCAGCACGCGGGTAAACCAGCCGAAGTGGTTCAGACCGAAGTAGTCCACCTCCAGTTTGCGGCGATCGACACCCAGAATGGCGCCCATATTGCGCATCGCGGCCACCGGCATATCGCAGATGTTCAGCACCCGCGCATTTGGCCGCAGGCGGCGCACGCCCTCCGCGACGATCGCCGCCGGGTTGGAGTAGTTCACGATCCAGGCTTTCTCGTGCGCGTAGCGATCGACCAGATCGATAAGCTCCACCATCGGCAGGATCGTGCGCAGCCCGTAGGCCAGCCCGCCGGGTCCGCAGGTCTCCTGGCCGACCACGCCGTGACGCAGCGGGATCTTCTCGTCCTGCTCGCGCATTTTATACTGGCCGACGCGCATCTGGGCGAAGACGAAATGCGCGCCGCTAAAGGCAACTTCCGGGTCACTGGTGACGGTAAATTTGATGCTCTGACTGTGGTCGCGAATGACCTTCTCGACGACGGGCGCAATGGTGTTCTGACGCGCCTCGTCGATGTCATAAAGGCGGATTTCGGCCAGCGGAAAATCCTGCAGGCGCACCATCAGGCTTTTCACAATACCCGGCGTGTAGGTGCTACCGCCGCCGGCAATCGACAGAATGAATGGGGGTGTAAACATCTTTAGCTCCTTTCAGAGAAACGTCTCAACGGCTTCTCGCATTTTTTTGACGTGCAGCCCGTAGACCACCTGAACGTTGTTACCTTGTTTGATAATCCCTTTCGCGCCGGTCGCCTTCAGGCGCGGCTCGTCGATGATGTCGACGTCCTTCACCGTGACGCGTAAGCGGGTGTAGCAGTTATCCACCACTTCAATGTTTTCCCGGCCGCCCAGCCCCACCACGATGGATTCGCCCAGCCCGTCGTTATTGCCTTTGGCCTGGTACTCCTGCTTGCTGTAGAGGCGCGTCTCCTTATCGTCATCCTCACGGCCTGGCGTCTTCATGTTGAAGCGCAGGATCAGGAAGCGGAACACCACGAAGTAGAGGGCAAACATGATCAGCCCGACCACGATGTACATCGGCCAGTTGGACTTCTCCGTGCCGAGCGGCAGGTTGTAGAGGATGAAGTCGATAATCCCGTTGGCGCCGATGGCGTGAACGCCCAGCAGCGAGAACAGCATCATGCCGATGCCGGTCAGCACCGCGTGCACCACGAAGAGCAACGGGGCGACGAACAGGAAGGAGAACTCAATCGGCTCGGTCACGCCGACCAGCAGCGAGGTCAGCGCCGCCGGGATCAGAATGGCTTTCGCAATGGCTTTACGCTCCGGCTTTGCGGTCATATACATCGCCAGCGCGGCGGCAGGCAGGCCGAACATCTTGCTGATGCCGCGCGCGTCCCACACTACAGTGCTGCTGAGCTGCTTCACGTCCGGGCAGGCCATCTCGGCGAAGTAGATATTGCGCGCGCCCTGATAGGTTGCCCCGCACACCTCCTGCGTGCCGCCCAGCTCGGTATAAAGGAACGGCGTATAAACCAGATGGTGCAGGCCGGTGGGGACCAGAATGCGTTCCAGGAAACCGTAGATTGCCACGCCAAACGGCCCGGAGCCTTTGATGGCCAGCGCCAGGGCGCTAATGCCGTGCTGGGCAAACGGCCACAGTTCACTCATCACCACGCCGAGCAGCATGGAGACGGGGAGCATGACGATGGCGACAAAACAGTGGCCGGAGTAAATCGCCATCGCGCCGTTAAACTGTACGCCGGAGTATTTGTTGTACAGATAGCCGGAAAGCGCCCCGGTGAGGATCCCGGCGAAAACGCCCATCTCCAGCACCTGCACGCCCAGCACCATGGTTTGTCCGGCCGCTTTCATCTGGGCAGCTGGCGCCAGCGCGCCCTGCAGCTGCAGCGTGACGTTCATGGCGTTGATAAACACCACGAAGGTCACCAGACCAATCAACGCGGCATAGCCTTTATCACGCGTCGCCAGACCAATCGGGATCCCGACGGCAAACACCAGCGCCAGGTTTACCAGCACCGATACGGCAGATTTCGCGATAAGCTGACCAGTATGCTGAATCAGGGGATGGCCAAGAAACGGCAGGTATTCAGCGAGATTACCGTTACCCAGCACGTTACCAAAGGCGATAAACAGACCGACGATCGGTAAGATAAGTACCGGTCCGTACAATGATTTTCCGAAATTTTGTAGGGCGTTCACGGCTCGTTTCATGGCTTTCTCTCTTTTTGAACCGCGCACTCGGGGTGCGTCATGGTCATAAAACTAGCAGTCTTCAGGCGTGCTTATCCAGCTATCTTCTTGTTTTAAAAACAAATGACGTGAAAGGTAACATGTGACGTTATGTGCTGTGATCGCGGTTCCATCACGGCGTAGCGGCGTGATGTCATTCTGCGAGGCGCTTTCCAGATTCTAAAATTGGACTTTTTGAATTAATCAAACTTGCGGATAATACTTATCCGGACGACGACCAACAGGCTCCATGGGCCAGGGACAAAGGATGAAACCGTTTCGCTTAGCCGCGCTCTCTCTTGCGCTGCTTACCACGTTTACGCTTGTCGGCTGTGATAACAGCGACGACAAATCTCAGGCTGCGGCTCCCGCGGCATCCACCGCATCAACACCGAAAGCCGCGGAAAAGCCCAATGCTGAAACGCTGGCTAAGCTGGCCGCTCAAAGTCAGGGAAAAGCGCTGACGCTGCTGGATACCTCAGAAGTTCAGCTCGACGGTGCCGCCACGCTGGTGCTGACCTTTTCTGTTCCGCTGAATCCCGAACAGGATTTCGCGAAAACAGTGCACGTCGTGGATAAGAAAAGCGGCAAGGTTGACGGGGCGTGGGAACTTGCGCCTAACCTGAAAGAGCTTCGCCTGCGCCATCTGGAGCCTAACCGCAATCTGGTCGTCACCGTTGAACGTGACCTGCAGGCGCTGAACAAGGCGACGTTTGGCATTGATTATGAAAAGGCCCTGACCACCCGGGATATTGAACCCACCGTTGGTTTTGCCAGCCGCGGCTCGCTGCTGCCGGGCAAAGTGGTGGAAGGTCTGCCGGTGATGGCGCTCAACGTCAACAATGTTGATGTCAACTTTTACCGCGTGAAGCCTGAATCGCTGGCTTCCCTTGTCAGCCAGTGGGAGTACCGTAACTCGCTGACCAACTGGGAGTCCGATAACCTGCTGAAGATGGCGGAGCTGGTTTACACCGGTCGATTCGATCTTAATCCGGCGCGCAATACGCGCGAAAAATTGCTGTTGCCCCTGAAGGATATTAAACCGCTCCAGCAGTCTGGCGTTTATATCGCGGTCATGAACCAGGCAGGGCACTACAACTACAGCAACGCCGCGACGCTCTTTACCTTAAGCGATATTGGACTGTCCGCTCACCGTTATCACAATCGCCTGGACATCTTCACCCAGAGCCTGGAAAACGGTGCCGCGCAGTCCGGCGTGACCGTGACGCTGCTGAATGACAAAGGCCAGACTCTCGCCGAGGCAAATAGCGACGCCGACGGTCATGCGAAGCTTGAAACGGACAAAGAAGCCGCGCTGATTCTGGCGAGCAAAGACGGCCAGACCACGCTGCTTGATCTTAAGCTTCCGGCGCTGGATCTGGCGGAGTTCGATATTGCCGGTAGCCCCGGCTACAGCAAGCAGTTCTTTATGTTTGGCCCACGCGATCTCTATCGTCCGGGTGAAACGGTGATCCTCAACGGCTTACTGCGCGACAGTGACGGTAAGCCGCTTCCGGATCAGCCCGTGAAGCTTGACGTGCTGCGCCCGGATGGACAGGTCGCGCGTACGATTGTCGTCAAGCCAGAGAACGGGCTCTATCGCTTTAACTATCCGCTGGACAGCGGGGCGCAGACCGGTATGTGGCATATCCGCGCCAACACGGGCGATAACCTACAGCGCCTGTGGGACTTCCACGTCGAAGACTTCATGCCAGAGCGTATGGCGCTCAACCTGAGCGGACAAAAAACGCCGGTTTCACCGCAGGATAACGTGGACTTTAACGTGGTGGGCTATTACCTGTATGGCGCCCCGGCCAACGGTAATTCTCTGCAGGGCCAGCTTTTCCTGCGTCCGCTGCGTGACGCGGTGGCTGCGCTGCCGGGCTTCCAGTTTGGCGATATCGCCGAGGAGAACCTGAGCCGCAGTCTGGATGAAGTTCAGCTTACGCTTGATGAGCAGGGGCGTGGACAGGTTTCTACCGAAAGCCAGTGGAAAGAGGTGCATTCTCCGCTGCAGCTGATCCTGCAGGCCAGCCTGCTGGAGTCCGGCGGCCGTCCGGTGACGCGTCGCGCTGAGCAGGCCATCTGGCCAGCGGCTGAGCTGCCGGGTATTCGCCCGCAGTTCGCCAGCAAGGCCGTTTACGACTACCGCACCGATACCACCGTCAACCAGCCGATTGTTGACGAGAACGGCAACGCCAGCTTCGATATCGTTTACGCCGATGCCAGCGGTGCGAAAAAAGCGGTGTCCGGTTTACAGGTTCGCCTGATCCGCGAGCGCCGCGACTACTTCTGGAACTGGTCTGAGAGCGAAGGCTGGCAGTCTCAGTTCGATCAGAAAGACCTGATTGAAGGCGAGCAGGAGCTGACCCTCAAGGCCGACGAGACGGGTAAAGTCACCTTCCCGGTGGAGTGGGGCTCATATCGTCTGGAGGTTAAAGCGCCTGATGAGATGGTCAGCAGCGTGCGCTTCTGGGCGGGCTATAGCTGGCAGGATAACAGCGACGGCACCGGGGCCGCGCGCCCAGACCGCGTGACGTTGAAGCTGGATAAGCCAGCCTATCAGCCTGGCGATACCATCAACCTGCACATTGCGGCGCCGGCAGCAGGTAAGGGCTATGCGATGATCGAGTCCAGCGAAGGGCCGCTGTGGTGGAAAGAGATCGACGTACCGGCAAACGGGCTCGATCTCGCTATTCCGGTCGACAAGGCCTGGAAACGTCACGATCTCTACCTGAGCACGCTGGTAGTACGTCCTGGGGATAAATCCAAATCAGCCACGCCGAAGCGCGCGGTCGGCCTGCTGCATCTGCCGATGGGCGACGAAAATCGCCGCCTGAATATTGCGCTCGATAATCCGCAGAAGATGCGTCCAAACCAGACGCTCTCGGTGAAGGTGAAAGCCAGCGTGAAAGAGGGGGCCGTGCCGCAGAAAGTGAACGTCCTGGTCTCGGCGGTGGACAGCGGCGTGCTGAACATCACCGATTACGTTACGCCCGATCCGTGGCAGGCTTTCTTCGGCCAGAAGCGCTACGGTGCGGATATCTACGATATCTACGGCCAGGTCATTGAAGGGCAGGGCCGCCTGGCCGCGCTGCGCTTTGGTGGTGACGGCGATGAGCTAAAGCGCGGCGGCAAACCGCCGGTGAACCACGTCACCATTATTGCCCAGCAGGCACAGCCGGTGACGCTGGATGCCAACGGAGAAGGCACGATTACGCTGCCGATTGGTGATTTCAACGGCGAGCTGCGTCTGATGGCGCAGGCCTGGACAGAGGACGATTTTGGCAGCAGTGAAAGCAAGGTTGTGGTGGCCGCGCCGGTCATTACCGAGCTTAATACGCCGCGCTTCCTGGCAAGCGGAGATACCTCGCGGCTGACGCTGGATATCACCAACCTGACCGACAAGCCGCAAACGCTGAACGTCGCCCTGACCGCGACAGGCAAACTGTCGCTGGAAGGCGGGCAGCCGCAGCCGGTTCAACTGTCTCCTGGCGCGCGCAGCACCCTGTTTATTCCGGTGCGTGCGCTGGAAGGTTATGGTGACGGTGAGGTGACCGCGCAGGTGACCGGTCTGCAGCTTCCGGGCGAAACTTTCGCACCGCAGCAGAAGAGCTGGAAAATCGGCGTGCGTCCGGCGTTCCCGGCGCAGACGGTGAATACCGGTGCCATGCTGAACCCCGGCGAGTCCTGGACCGCACCGGCGCAGCACAGCAACGGTTTCTCTCCTGCCACCTTGCAGGGGCAGCTGCTGCTGAGCGGTAAACCACCGCTCAACCTGGCGCGCTATATTCGCGAGCTGCAGGCGTATCCTTATGGCTGCCTGGAGCAGACCACCAGTGGCCTGTTCCCGTCGCTCTACACCAACGCGGCGCAGCTTGCTGCACTTGGCATCAAGGGCGACACGGATGATAAACGCCGCGCAGCGATTGATATTGGCATCTCCCGTCTGCTGCAGATGCAGCGTGAAGACGGTGGTTTTGCGCTGTGGGATAAAAACGGTCCGGAAGAGTACTGGCTGACGGCCTACGTGACCGACTTCCTGGTGCGCGCGGGCGAGCAGGGTTACAGCGTACCTGCCGATGCAGTGAATAACGCCAATAGCCGTCTGCTGCGCTATCTGCAGGATCCGGGCATGATGTCCATTCGCTACAGTGACGATACTCAGGCCAGCAAGTTCGCCGTGCAGGCCTATGCCGCGCTGGTGCTGGCGCGTCAGCAGAAAGCGCCGCTGGGCGCGCTGCGTGAAATCTGGGATCGCCACGGGCAGGCGGCTTCCGGGCTGCCGCTGATGCAGCTGGGCATGGCGCTCAAACTGATGGGCGATGCGCCGCGCAGCCAGCAGGCGCTGGATCTGGCGCTCAAAACCCCGCGCAACGACAGCAAAACCTGGATGGCCGATTACGGCAGCACGCTTCGCGATAACGCGCTGATGCTCTCTCTTCTTGAGGAGTACAAGCTGCTGCCGGATGCGCAAAATACGCTGCTGAATGCCCTGTCTGAAGAGGCCTTCAGCCAGCGCTGGCTGTCAACGCAGGAGAGCAATGCGCTGTTCCTGGCAGGACGTTCGCTGCAAACCTTGTCCGGTACATGGCAGGCGAAAACGTCTCTGTCTGAGACCGCATCAGGCGGCGATAAGTCACAGGTACAAAACGTGAGCGGCGACCAGCTTGGCGCGCTGCAGGTCACCAATACCGGGACGACGCCGCTGTGGTTACGCCTGGACAGCACCGGCTATCCGGAATATGCCCCTCAGCCGAGCTCGAACGTGCTGCAGGTTGAACGTCATATTCTGGCAACCGACGGCAGCAGTAAATCGCTCTCTTCCCTGAAGAGCGGTGAACTGGTGCTGGTGTGGCTGGACGTTAAAGCCAGCCAGAACGTGCCGGATGCGCTGGTGGTGGATCTCCTCCCTGCGGGTCTGGAGCTGGAAAACCAGAATCTGGCCAGCAGCAGCGCCAGTCTGCAGGACAGCAGCAGTGAGGTACAGAACCTGCTCAGCCAGATGCAGCAGGCGGATATTCAGCACATGGAGTTCCGCGACGACCGCTTTGTGGCTGCCGTGCCGGTAAACGAAGGTCAGCCGGTCACGCTGGTTTATCTGGCCCGCGCCGTGACGCCGGGAACCTACCAGGTGCCGGTGCCGATGGTGGAGTCTATGTACGTTCCGCAGTGGCGGGCAACGGGTGCGGCCAGCGGCCCGCTGATTGTTGTTCCGTAATATGCAAATGGCACGTCTGACACGCTCCCGCTGGCTATGGCTGGCGGGAGCGCTTCTCATTTTATGGGGGCTGATCGTTGCCGCCGACCGCCTGTGGCCGTTGCCTCTGAGAGAGGTTAACCCCGCCCGGGTGGTGGTGGACGAGAAGGGCACGCCGCTGTGGCGCTTTGCGGACAGCGACGGTATCTGGCGCTACCCGGTTACCATTGAAGAGGTCTCTCCCCGCTATCTTGAGGCGCTGATCCAGTACGAAGATCGCTGGTTCTGGGACCATCCTGGCGTAAACCCGCTCTCTGTTCTGCGCGCCGCCTGGCAGGATCTCAGCTCTGGCAAAGTCGTCTCTGGCGGTAGTACGCTCACCATGCAGGTGGCACGCCTGCTGGACCCGCATCCGCGCACCTTTGGCGGCAAAGTTCGTCAGCTCTGGCGGGCGATGCAGCTGGAGTGGCACCTCTCTAAACGCGACATCCTGACGCTCTATCTCAACCGTGCCCCCTTTGGCGGCACGCTGCAGGGCGTCGGAGCTGCAAGCTGGACCTATCTCGGCAAACCGCCGTCGCAGCTCAGCTATTCCGAAGCGGCGCTGTTGGCGGTACTGCCGCAGGCACCCAGCCGCTTACGTCCGGACCGCTGGCCTGAACGGGCCGAAGCGGCGCGCAATAAAGTGCTCGACCGCATGGTCACGCAGGGCGTCTGGTCCGCGAAGCAGGTCAAAGAATCGCGGGAAGAATCGGTATGGCTGGCGCCCCGACAGATGCCGCAGCTGGCACCGCTCTTTGCGCGCATGATGCTCGGCAAAAGTCGCGACACTAAAATAGTCACCACGCTGGATGCCGGGCTACAGCGGCAGCTGGAAGAGCTGGCGATGAACTGGAAGTCCCGACTTCCTGCACGCAGTTCGCTGGCGATGATCGTCGTGGATCACACCGATATGAAAGTGCGCGGCTGGGTCGGATCGGTGGATATTAACGATGACAGTCGTTTCAGCCATGTGGACATGGTCAACGCGATCCGATCCCCGGGATCGGTGTTAAAGCCCTTTATCTACGGTATGGCGCTGGACGATGGCCTGATCCATCCCGCCTCGCTGCTCCAGGACGTTCCCAGAAAAACCGGTGATTATCGCCCGGGGAATTTTGACAGCGGGTTCCACGGACCGGTCAGCATGAGTGAAGCCCTGGTGCGCTCCCTCAACCTGCCCGCGGTACAGGTACTGGAAGCCTACGGGCCTAAACGGTTTGCCGGGATGCTGAGTAACGCGGGCTTGCCGCTGATCCTGCCCGCGGGGGCGCAGCCGAATCTTTCTCTGATCCTCGGCGGGGCAGGCGCGCGGCTGGCCGATATCGCCGCGGCCTACAGCGCCTTTGCCCGACACGGTAAGGCGGGGAGGCTGCGGTTACAGCCGGGCGATCCGCTGACTGAACGTCCGCTGTTATCGTCAGGCTCGGCGTGGATTATTCGCCGTATTCTGGCGAACGAGGCGCAGCCGCTCCCGGATAATGCGCTGCCGCAAATCGCGCCTCTGGCGTGGAAAACCGGCACCAGCTACGGCTACCGCGATGCCTGGGCCATCGGTCTGAATGCCCGTTACGTGATTGGCATCTGGACCGGACGACCGGACGGCACGCCGGTGGCGGGGCAGTTTGGCTTCGCCAGCGCGGTTCCGCTATTAAACCAGGTGAATAACCTGCTTCAGTCACGCTCAACGGTAGACGAAGCCCGCCTGCCGCGCGACCCGCGTCCGGAGAGCGTCGGGCGGGGCGTGATCTGCTGGCCGGGCGGCCAGTCTCTGCCGGAAGGGAGTGAAAACTGTCGGCGTCGCCTGTCGACCTGGCTGCTGGAAGGGAGTGAACCGCCCACGCTGCTCTTGCCCGAACAGGAAGGCATACGCGGCATTCGCTTCCCGGTCTGGGTGGATAAAACGGGTAAGCGTGTGGCGGCTGATTGCCCTGATGCAACGGAAAAAGTTCTGGATGTCTGGCCGCTGCCGCTGGAGCCGTGGCTGCCTGCGACCGAGCGTCGCGCGGTACGGGTCCCGCCTTCATCAACAACCTGTCCTCCGCTGTCGCAGGACGCACCTGCGCCACTCATCCTGACAGGCGTGCGCGAAGGGGCCGTTATCAAACGTCTCCCGGGTGAATCCCGCGTTTCGCTGCCGCTTCAGGCGACAGGCAACAGCGGTGAGCGCTGGTGGTTTTTGAACGGTGAACCGCTGAGTGTGAAAGGAAGAGTTTACACATTACAGCTTGATAAGTCGGGCGATTATCAGTTACTCGTTATGGATGAGACCGGGCAGGTCGCGACGGTGAATTTTACGCTGCAGTGATCTGAAAACAGCTTTCAGATGTGAGCTGTTGCTAAAACTCGTCTTATTTTAAAAAAATGTTACCTGAATCCATAGGCAATGGCGCTATTGCTCATTATAATCCGCGCCACACCATACTCAGGTATGCAAAACAACAGAACATTGACAGAGGTTATCATGGCTATTGAACGTACTTTTTCCATCATCAAACCAAACGCGGTGGCAAAAAACGTTATTGGCAGTATCTTCGCTCGCTTTGAATCTGCAGGGTTCAAAATTGTTGGCACCAAAATGCTGCACCTGACCGTTGAGCAGGCTCGCGGCTTCTACGCTGAGCATGAAGGTCGCCCATTCTTTGACGGCCTGGTTGAGTTCATGACCTCCGGTCCAATCGTGGTATCCGTGCTGGAAGGCGAAAACGCAGTACAGCGTCACCGCGATCTGCTGGGCGCAACCAACCCGGACAACGCGCTGGCAGGTACTCTGCGCGCTGACTATGCAGACAGCTTCACCGAGAACGGCACCCACGGTTCTGACTCTGTTGAATCTGCTGCACGCGAAATCGCTTTCTTCTTCGCAGAAGGCGAAGTGTGTCCACGTACCCGTTAATTTAACGGTTTCGTTTACACATTATTTTCGTAAATGCCGCGTCCAGACGTGGCATCCCTGCGCCAGACTTTGTACAATGCAACGCCCCGGACGAGCAGACTGCTTTCCGGGGCGTTTCTATTCAACCCTCCATGGGCCATAACGTGTAACAACGAGGCCGGAAAATATTATGTCTGAACTAGTGAATACCTCCGAAGTCGCCATTCCTGCGGTTCCCAATAAAAATGGAAAAATCAACCTGCTGGATCTGAACCGTCAGCAGATGCGCGAGTTCTTTAAAGAGATGGGCGAAAAGCCGTTTCGTGCCGATCAGGTCATGAAGTGGATGTACCATTACTGCAGCGACAACTTTGATGACATGACCGACATCAACAAGGTCCTGCGCAACAAGCTCAAAGAAGTGGCTGAAATCCGCGCACCAGAAGTGGTGGAAGAGCAGCGCTCTGCGGATGGCACCATCAAATGGGCGATTGCGGTCGGCGATCAGCGTGTTGAAACCGTCTACATCCCGGAAGAAGACCGCGCCACGCTGTGCGTCTCCTCTCAGGTAGGCTGTGCGCTGGAGTGCAAATTCTGCTCAACCGCGCAGCAAGGCTTTAACCGTAACCTGCGCGTGTCAGAAATTATCGGCCAGGTCTGGCGTGCCGCGAAAATCGTTGGCGCGGCAAAAGTGACCGGTACGCGTCCTATCACCAACGTGGTGATGATGGGGATGGGTGAGCCGCTGCTGAACCTGACCAACGTCGTTCCGGCGATGGAAATCATGCTGGATGACTTCGGTTTTGGCCTGTCCAAGCGTCGCGTTACGCTGTCTACCTCAGGCGTCGTGCCTGCGCTGGACAAGCTTGGCGACATGATTGACGTTGCGCTGGCGATCTCCCTGCATGCACCAAACGACGAAATTCGTGACGAAATTGTGCCGATCAACAAAAAGTACAATATCGAAACCTTCCTCGCTGCGGTGCGTCGCTATCTGGAGAAATCCAACGCCAACCAGGGCCGCGTGACCATCGAGTACGTGATGCTTGACCACGTCAACGACGGTACTGAACATGCGCATCAGCTGGCTGAACTGCTGAAAGATACGCCATGCAAAATCAACCTCATCCCATGGAACCCGTTCCCGGGCGCGCCGTATGGCCGTAGCTCGAACAGCCGTATCGACCGTTTCTCCAAGGTGCTGATGGAATATGGTTTCACCACCATCGTGCGTAAAACCCGTGGTGATGACATTGATGCAGCATGCGGACAGCTGGCAGGTGATGTCATTGACCGTACCAAACGTACCCTGCGTAAACGCATGCAGGGCGAGACGATCGCAGTTAAAGCTGTTTGATTATTATGCACTCGCGGCGCATTATCTGCGCCGTGAAGCATAACCTTACTGAATAATCAGTCAGATTCGTGATGACTGATCAATAATTACGGTGCGTTTCATTCGACTTTCGGGCAGTATGTAACGACGTAACAACAGTTTAGCCGTACGGGCAGGGCTGTACTGTCATCTCCGGGCTGACAGTCTTATACTCTCTGTTCAAGGTTAACTGACCAGAAGTTTCGCGGTGCGGGTGGCATTGTGACTCGCCGGCACCTGAACCCTTATTTTTCACGTACCAGTAGTTGTAGCGAATGAATACTGAAGCCACTCACGACCAACATGAAGCACTCTCCACTGGCGTTCGTCTTCGCAACGCCCGTGAACAACTCGGACTCAGCCAGCAAGCCGTTGCGGAACGCTTGTGCCTGAAGGTTTCCACGGTTCGCGATATTGAAGAAGATAAGGCACCCGCCGATCTGGCTTCAACGTTCCTGCGCGGTTATATCCGCTCTTACGCAAAACTGGTGCATATCCCCGAAAACGAATTACTGCCAATGATGGAGAAGCAGGCCCCGGTCCGTGCAGCAAAAGTTGCGCCGATGCAGACCTTCTCCCTGGGGAAACGTCGTAAAAAACGTGATGGCTGGCTGATGAGCTTTACCTGGCTGGTGCTGTTTGTCGTGATCGGCCTGACCGGTGCATGGTGGTGGCAAAACCACAAGGCGCAGCAGGAAGAGATCACCACCATGGCCGATCAATCCTCCGCCGAACTCAACCAGGCCGGAAGTGAGAATGGCCAGAACGTGCCGCTGAATACCGACGGTGCAGCTTCCTCCAGCGAGCCACAGACCGCAGCGCCAGACGCGTCGGCGACCGGTGCAGCACAGGCCCCGGCAGCAACGGCTAACACCGCTGCGCCGCAGGCTCAGGATCCAAACGCGGTTGTTGCCCCTTCTCAGGCGAATGTTGATACTGCGGCGAACGCGCCTGCGGCTACTCAGCCTGCAGACAATAGCGCAGCGACTCTGCCAACCAGCCCGGCGGGTACGGCGACAGCAGCCGATCCCAACGCGCTGGTGATGAACTTCAGCGCCGACTGCTGGCTGGAAGTGACTGACGCGACAGGTAAAAAACTGTTCAGCGGCCTGCAGCGTAAAGATGGCACGTTAAACCTAACCGGCCAGGCCCCCTATAAACTTAAAATCGGCGCTCCGGCAGCGGTACAGATCCAGTATCAAGGAAAACCTGTCGACCTGAGCCGCTTTATCAGAACTAACCAGGTTGCGCGTCTTACCGTTAATGCCGAACAATCAGCAGCACAGTAACAGACGGGCAACGCGGGAGATTTTTCATGCATAACCAGGCTCCGATTCAACGTAGAAAATCGAAACGGATTTACGTTGGGAATGTGCCAATCGGCGATGGGGCACCTATCGCCGTTCAGTCGATGACCAACACGCGCACCACCGATGTGGAAGCAACGGTCAATCAAATCAAAGCATTAGAGCGTGTAGGCGCGGACATTGTTCGCGTCTCCGTCCCGACCATGGATGCCGCTGAGGCGTTCAAGCTGATCAAACAGCAGGTCAGCGTTCCGCTGGTGGCTGATATCCACTTCGACTACCGCATCGCACTGAAAGTGGCCGAGTACGGCGTCGATTGCCTGCGTATTAACCCGGGCAACATCGGTAACGAAGAGCGTATCCGCATGGTAGTGGACTGCGCCCGCGATAAAAATATTCCTATCCGTATCGGCGTTAACGCCGGTTCTCTGGAAAAAGATCTGCAGGAAAAATACGGTGAGCCGACGCCGCAGGCGCTGCTCGAATCCGCGATGCGCCACGTCGATCATCTCGATCGTCTTAACTTCGATCAGTTTAAAGTCAGCGTAAAAGCCTCCGACGTGTTCCTGGCGGTGGAGTCTTACCGTCTGCTGGCAAAGCAGATCGACCAGCCTCTGCACCTCGGGATCACCGAAGCGGGCGGCCTGCGCAGCGGCTCTGTAAAATCTGCGATCGGTCTGGGGCTGCTGCTCTCTGAAGGGATCGGTGACACCCTGCGCGTCTCGCTGGCGGCCGATCCGGTCGAAGAGATCAAGGTCGGTTTCGATATTCTGAAATCACTGCGTATTCGCGCGCGTGGGATCAACTTCATTGCCTGCCCAACCTGCTCACGTCAGGAGTTTGATGTGATCGGGACGGTGAATGCCCTGGAGCAACGTCTGGAAGACATTATCACCCCGATGGACGTCTCCATCATCGGCTGCGTGGTAAACGGTCCGGGTGAAGCACTGGTGTCAACCCTGGGCGTAACCGGCGGTAACAAGAAAAGTGGTCTCTATGAAGATGGCGTTCGTAAAGATCGTCTGGATAATAGCGACATGATCGACCAGCTTGAAGCCCGCATCCGCGCCAAAGCCGCCATGATGGACGAAACACAGCGTATCAGCGTTCAGCAGGTTGAAAAATAACGTGATGGGAAGCGTGCCGCTTCCCATGTATGATTGAACCCATTCTTTGGGTTTTTTTTGTATATAGAAAGAGAATAAACGTGGCAAAAAACATTCAAGCCATCCGCGGCATGAACGATTATCTGCCTGGCGAAACCGCCATCTGGCAGCGCATTGAAGGCACGCTGAAGCAGGTGCTCGGCAGCTACGGTTACAGCGAAATCCGTTTGCCGATTGTAGAGCAGACCCCGTTATTCAAACGCGCGATTGGTGAAGTCACCGACGTGGTTGAAAAAGAGATGTACACCTTTGAGGACCGCAACGGCGACAGCCTGACCCTGCGTCCGGAAGGTACGGCGGGCTGCGTACGCGCCGGCATCGAACATGGTCTTCTGTACAATCAGGAGCAGCGCCTGTGGTATATCGGCCCGATGTTCCGCCACGAACGTCCTCAGAAAGGTCGTTATCGCCAGTTCAATCAGCTGGGTGTGGAAGTCTTTGGCCTGCAGGGCCCGGACATCGACGCTGAGCTGATTATGCTGACCGCCCGCTGGTGGCGCGCCCTCGGTATCGCCGATCACGTTTCCCTTGAGCTGAACTCTATCGGTTCTCTGGAAGCACGCGCTAACTACCGCGATGCGCTGGTAGCGTTCCTGGAACAGCATAAAGAGAAGCTGGACGAAGACTGCAAACGTCGTATGTACAGCAACCCGCTGCGCGTTCTGGATTCCAAAAACGCGGACGTTCAGGCACTGCTGAACGATGCGCCTGCGCTGGGTGACTACCTGGATGAAGAATCTCGCGAACACTTCGCGGGCCTCTGCAAGCTGCTTGAAGCGGCAGGTATCGCCTATACCGTGAACCAGCGCCTGGTGCGCGGTCTGGACTACTACAACCGTACCGTGTTTGAGTGGGTGACCACCAGCCTCGGCTCTCAGGGCACCGTGTGCGCGGGCGGCCGTTATGACGGTCTGGTTGAGCAGCTTGGCGGTCGCGCTGCGCCTGCTGTTGGCTTCGCGATGGGCCTTGAGCGACTTGTTTTGCTGGTTCAGGCAGTTAATCCGGAATTTAAAGCAGATTCCGTTGTCGATATATACCTGGTGGCCTCAGGCGCGGAAACGCAGTCTGCGGCGATGCAGCTTGCCGAACGCGTGCGCGATGCGCTGCCGGGCGTTAAGCTGATGACCAACCATGGCGGCGGCAACTTCAAAAAACAGTTTGCTCGTGCCGATAAGTGGGGCGCAAGTATTGCACTGGTGCTGGGCGAGTCCGAAGTGGCTAACGGCGAAGTGGTGGTGAAGGACCTGCGCTCTGGTGAGCAGACAACGGTAACGCAGGACGGCGTTGCGGCGCACTTGCGCACTCTATTGGGCTAAGGAGAAGGACTGCGTGGAAATTTACGAGAACGAACACGATCAGGTCGACGCGATTAAACGCTTCTTTGTTGAAAACGGCAAAGCGCTGGTTGTTGGGGTTATTTTAGGTGTCGGTGCGCTGGTGGGCTGGCGTTACTGGAACAATCATCAGGCGGATTCCGCGCGCGGCGCGTCACTGTCCTATGAAACTACCGTTAGCGCAATTCGTGCCGATCAGCCGCAAACGCTGGCTGCGGCAGAAAAATTTGCGGCTGACAACAAAAACACCTACGGTGCACTGGCTGCGCTGGAAGTGGCTCAGCAGTACGTTGATAAGAACGAACTGGATAAAGCCGCTGCTCAGCTCTCTCAGAGCCTTGCTGCGGCCAGCGATGAGAACCTGAAAGCGGTGATCAATCTGCGCCTGGCACGTATTCAGGTTCAGCAGAAGAAAGTTGACGATGCGCTGAAAACGCTCGACACCATCAAAGGCGAAGGTTTTGCTGCCATCGTTGCCGATCTGCGCGGTGAAGCACTGCTGAGCAAAGGTGACAAAGCGGGCGCGCGTAAAGCGTGGCAAGCTGGCGTAGAGAGCAATGCTTCACCTGCGCTGAGCGAAATGATGCAGATGAAAATAAATAATTTGTCCGTCTGAGAGGGACCCGATGCAATTGCGTAAATTACTTCTGCCAGGACTGCTTTCTGTTACGTTATTGAGTGGTTGTTCACTGTTCAGTGGCGAAGAAGACGTTGTGAAAATGTCCCCACTGCCGACGGTTGAAAACCAGTTTACCCCATCCACCGCGTGGGATGTCTCCGTGGGTAATGGGATTGGTGATTTCTATTCCAACCTTCATCCGGCGTATGCAGACAGCGTTGTCTATGCCGCTGACCGCAAAGGTACCGTGAAAGCGGTGAACGCCGATGACGGGAAAGAAGTCTGGTCCGTTAACCTGGCGGAAAAAGACGGCTGGTTCTCCCGTAAACCTGCACTCCTGTCTGGCGGTCTGACCGTTGCCGGTGGTCATGTCTACGTGGGCAGCGAAAAAGCGCAGGTTTATGCGCTGAACAGCAGCGACGGCTCCATTGCCTGGCAAACAACCGTAGCGGGTGAATCCCTGTCTCGTCCGGTGGTGAGCGACGGCCTGGTGCTGATTCATACCAGCAACGGCCAGCTGCAGGCGCTGAACGAAGCGGACGGTCTGGTGAAATGGACCGTTAACCTGGATATGCCTGCGCTCTCTCTGCGCGGCGAATCTGCCCCGGCTACCGCATTTGGTGCTGCCATTGTGGGCGGTGACAACGGTCGCGTGAGCGCAGTGCTGATGCAGCAGGGCCAGATGATCTGGCAGCAGCGTATCTCTCAGGCCACTGGTTCAACGGAAATTGATCGTCTGAGCGACGTTGACACAACGCCGGTCATCGTTAACGGTGTGGTTTACGCGCTGGCCTATAACGGCAACCTGACCGCGATGGATCTGCGCAGCGGCCAGATCATGTGGAAACGTGAGCTGGGCTCTGTGAACGATTTCATCGTTGAGGGTAACCGCATCTATATGGTCGATCAGAACGACCGTCTGCTGGCGCTGAGCACCGAAGGCGGCGTGACGCTGTGGACGCAAAGCGATCTGCTGCACCGTCTGCTGACCGCGCCTGCGCTGTACAACGGTAGCCTGGTAGTCGGTGACAGCGAAGGGTATATGCACTGGATCGATCCGGATAACGGCCGCTTTGTTGCACAGCAGAAAGTCGACAGCTCTGGTTTCCTGACCGATCCGGTTGTGGCCGACGGCAAACTGCTGATTCAGGCAAAAGACGGCACGCTGTACGCGATCACGCGTTAATTACCCGTCGGTTGTAGTATACTAAACGGCTCCTGTTCACTCAGGAGCCGTTTTGACATTTTTAAAAACGCCGCGAAAGCGACGTTATTTTGAATTTTATGAGGCTTCAAACATGGTACCTGTGGTCGCGCTTGTCGGGCGCCCTAACGTTGGAAAATCCACTCTTTTTAACCGTTTAACACGCACCCGTGATGCGCTGGTTGCGGATTTCCCGGGGCTGACGCGTGACCGTAAGTACGGTCGTGCAGAGGTGGAAGGACGCGAGTTCATCTGTATCGATACCGGCGGTATCGACGGCACAGAAGACGGCGTTGAAACCCGCATGGCGGAACAGTCGCTGCTGGCGATTGAAGAAGCGGATGTGGTGCTGTTTATGGTGGATGCGCGTGCTGGCCTGATGCCGGCGGACTCCGCTATTGCCAAACACCTGCGTTCACGCGAAAAGCCGACCTTCCTGGTGGCGAACAAAACTGACGGCATCGATGCCGATCAGGCCGTCGCGGATTTCTGGTCTCTGGGCCTGGGTGAAATCTACCCGATTGCGGCATCGCATGGCCGTGGCGTGACCAGCCTGCTGGAAACCGTTCTGCTGCCGTGGGTTGATGAAGTAAACCCGCCGGAAGAAGTCGACGAAGACGCTGAATACTGGGCGCAGTTCGAAGACGGAGAAGAGGGCGAAGAAGAGCCTGAAGACGACTTCAACCCGCAGGATCTGCCGATCAAGCTGGCTATCGTAGGTCGTCCAAACGTAGGTAAGTCTACGCTTACTAACCGTATTCTGGGTGAAGAGCGCGTGGTCGTTTACGACATGCCGGGCACTACCCGTGACAGTATCTACATTCCTATGCAGCGCGACGAGCGTGAGTATGTCCTCATCGACACCGCCGGGGTGCGTAAGCGCGGAAAAATCACCGATGTGGTGGAAAAATTCTCCGTTATCAAAACCCTGCAGGCGATCGAAGATGCCAACGTTGTGCTGCTGGTCATCGACGCGCGTGAAGGTATCTCCGATCAGGACCTCTCTCTGCTCGGCTTTATCCTCAATAGTGGGCGCTCACTGGTTATCGTGGTCAACAAGTGGGATGGCCTGAGCAATGAAGTGCGCGAGCAGGTGAAAGAGACCCTCGACTTCCGTCTGGGCTTTATCGACTTCGCCCGCGTGCACTTTATCTCTGCGCTGCACGGCAGCGGCGTGGGTAACCTGTTCGAATCCGTGCGTGAAGCGTATGACAGCTCCACCCGTCGTCAGAGCACCGCGATGCTGACGCGCATTATGAACATGGCTGCAGAAGACCATCAGCCGCCGCTGGTGCGCGGCCGTCGCGTGAAGCTGAAATATGCCCACGCCGGTGGTTATAACCCGCCAATCGTAGTAATTCACGGCAACCAGGTGAAAGACCTGCCGGATTCCTACAAGCGCTATCTGATGAACTACTTCCGTAAATCGCTGGACGTAATGGGCACGCCTATCCGTATCCAGTTTAAGGAAGGGGAAAACCCGTTTGCCAACAAGCGCAACACCCTGACGCCAAACCAGATGCGTAAGCGTAAGCGCTTGATTAAGCACATTAAGAAAAGCAAATAAGCTTTGCCTGCTTCAAAAAGGCCCGCGTATATCGCGGGCTTTTTTTTGCCTGGTCATATCGCCGGTTTTCTCTGTGTGAAGTCAATCACTATTCACTTTTAACCAAGTTTAAATCTAAGAAAGTAGACAATCGTCGAATTTTCATCTTAAAGTCCAGGGTCCGGTACTAGACAAAACTAGCGCCTGGTTATCAAATGGTTAACTAACTTTTCGCCGCATGTAAAAAATCGACCAGATACGTAACTGGCCGGCGTACCTGCTGGTGTTTACAAGCACGACGACATACCTTTCGGGAGAATTATGCAATCCACTGTTAATCAAAAAGAGAGCCGAACGTTCTTCGGCCATCCGTATCCGCTCGGTTCCCTGTTCTTCACCGAGATGTGGGAGCGTTTCTCGTTTTACGGCATCCGTCCGTTACTGATCCTGTTTATGGCCGCCACCGTCTATGACGGCGGGATGGGCCTGGCGCGTGAAAACGCCTCGGCGATTGTCGGTATCTTTGCCGGTACCATGTACCTGGCCGCGCTGCCGGGCGGCTGGCTGGCCGATAACTGGCTCGGTCAGCAGAGAGCCGTCTGGTACGGTTCGATCCTGATTGCGCTCGGACACCTGTCGATTGCGCTCTCAGCGGTGATGGGGAACAACCTGTTCTTTATCGGCCTGATGTTCATCGTGCTTGGCTCCGGGCTGTTTAAGACCTGTATCTCAGTGATGGTCGGCACCCTGTATAAAAAAGGCGACGCGCGTCGTGACGGCGGTTTCTCGCTGTTCTATATGGGTATCAACATGGGCTCGTTCATCGCGCCGTTGATTTCCGGCTGGCTGATCAAAACCCACGGCTGGCACTGGGGCTTTGGTATTGGCGGCATCGGGATGCTGGTGGCGCTGATTATCTTCCGCGTGTTTGCCGTTCCGGCAATGAAGCGCTATGACGGCGAAGTCGGCCTCGACTCTACCTGGAACAGCCCGGTGGTGAAGCGCAACGGCGTGGGCGTTTGGCTGCTGGCGCTGGCGGCAGGCGTGGCAACGATCGTGACGCTGATTGCGCAGGGCGTGATTGTAATTAACCCGGTCGCGGTAGCCAGCGTGCTTGTCTACGTGATTGCGGCGTCTGTAGCCCTCTACTTCATTTATCTGTTTGTTTTTGCTGGGCTGAACCGTAAAGAGCGCGCCAGGCTGCTGGTCTGCTTTATTCTGCTGATCTCCGCGGCGTTCTTCTGGTCCGCGTTCGAACAAAAGCCAACCTCGTTCAACCTGTTTGCCAACGACTACACTAACCGCATGATTGGTGATTTTGAAATCCCGGCGGTGTGGTTCCAGTCGATCAACGCCCTGTTCATCATTCTGCTGGCACCGGTGTTTAGCTGGGCATGGCCGAAGCTTGCGAGCAAAAACATTCGTCCGAGCAGCATTACCAAGTTTGTTATTGGTATTCTGTGCGCGGCGGCGGGCTTTGGCCTGATGATGCTTGCGGCACAGAACGTGCTGAGCAGCGGTGGGGCGGGCGTGTCGCCGTTCTGGCTGGTGGGCAGCATCCTGATGCTGACGCTCGGCGAACTGTGCCTGAGCCCGATTGGCCTGGCGACTATGACGCTGCTTGCGCCGGAAAGAATGCGCGGCCAGATGATGGGGCTGTGGTTCTGCGCCAGCGCGCTGGGCAACCTGGCGGCGGGCCTGATTGGCGGCCACGTGAAGGCCGATCAGCTGGATATGCTGCCGGATCTCTTTGCCCGCTGCTCCGTCGCGCTGCTGATTTGTGCCGCGGTACTGATCGTCCTCATTGTTCCGGTGCGCCGCATGCTGGAAAATGCACAGACTAAACCGGCAGCTAACGCCTCATAAACCTCGATCTTGCCGGGGCGGCGTTATGCCCCGGCAATTTATTCGACGAGGTAAGAACATGCTGTTAGGGTTTGTCGGTCTTGGCGCAGTCGTTGAAACAGCTTACCTGCCCGCAATACGAAAAATCTTTGATACTCCCCCTCACTGTTTAGGCTTTGATATCCAGCCCGTCAAACAGCCGGAGGGCGTAACGCGCTGTGCCACACTGTCTGAACTCCTCTCCCAGCCGCTTGATACCCTGTTTATTACCACGGCGTCTCTGCACCATCTTGAGGTGCTTGAACACGCTCTCGCCTCATCGGTTTCCCGCATCGTGGTTGAAAAACCGATTGTCGCCACGCTTTCCCAAACAGAAAAGCTCAACGCGCTGCTGGCGAACCCCGACGTCGCCTCCCGCGTGCTGGCGCTCGATCACTGGATGGCGCGCATCGAAACGGTGAAGCGGTCGCTTGTAGGCAGCCTCGCTGACATCGTCAAAATCGACGGCTTTTTGCAGGAGCCGAGCGGATATAACGCTGCCGGGGAGCCCATCGCACTTAACTTTGCCACCGGCGAGCCGGACGCGCGTACGCTTCGCCACCCTGATGGCGTGATTCTGGATATCGGTACGCACGTGCTGGCGATGCTGCGCGAAACGGTGCGCTATCTGGGCGGGAATGATGAGATGACGCTGCGGGTCGTCACGGCTAAAGACCGCCTGGGGCGCGATATTGCAAAAGGCGACCTGACCACGGCGGAAGGCGAGGCGCATCTTCAGGGAAGCATCAGCGGCGTGCTGGTGGATATCTGGCTTAACAAATACGCGGGACCCGCGGGCGGGCAAAAAGGCTTACGGCTCTGGTTGCGCGACGGGCGGACCATCAGCTACGACCGGCACGGCGCTGAAGATGTGCTGGAGCTGATGAATGGCGACACGCGTCAACGCTGGAACATTCCCGGCACGATCTACGAGCACTGTCTTGCAGAGCATATTCTGGGCGCCAACAGCCTGTTTGTACGGGATCCGCAAGAGGTGAGCCGCACGACGCGCCGCAGGGTAGAGGAAGTGACGCAGCTGCTGGCGTTACAGCAGCAGCTGCGTGGCCCTCACTGAACGCAACGTGGTAAAATTACCGCAGACCTGAACGCTTTTAAGGAGTCACCATGACGATTACCTGCCCGGATTGCCAGGCACCGCTTGAGCCCCTGAACGGGGTGGCACACTGCGAAAGCTGTAATAAGGACATCGCGCTTGAAGCCCGCTGCCCGGAGTGCCATCAGCCACTCCAGGTATTAAAAGCCTGCGGGGCGGTGGACTATTTCTGCCAGAACGGCCACGGTCTTATCTCTAAAAAACGCGTGGAGTTTGTTCGGGCCGAAGGTTAATCGCACACGCAGCCTTCGCCTTTCTGCCACAGCTCGACCAACGACTCGGGCGCTTCCTGCTCGGGCACCAGCACGATGATATCGGCGTAGTGCGCCTGATTTTGCCCGGTCCAGATAATCTGGATGCGGAAATAGCGCTGGTCGCCGCTGCCGGGTGAAGAGGCTTGACCGGGCGGCTGGCCGCGTGGAAAAGCCTGCTCCAGGATGCTCACCAGCCGCTGGCGCTGGGCCTCATTGAGCGAGGATAGCGCGATGGTGCGCTGTCCGCTCAGCTTGGGAATAAAAGCGACGCCGCCTTCCCGGGCCAGCTCAACCACGGCGTCATCCGTCAGTTCCGGAACCTGCATTTACAACACTCCCACCTGTTCCCAGGCTTGTTTAATGGCCGCCCCAGCGTCGCTGCCGGAGCGTTTCTCGCCGTGCGCGATCGTCAGTTTTGCGAAGGCCTCAAAATCCGCATCCTGCGCCAGATTGCGATCGCAAACCGTGTCGTACCAGGCATAACCCGCTTTTTCCCAGGCGTAGCCGCCGATCGCCGTCGCGGCCAGATAAAATGCCCGGTTGGGGATGCCGGAGTTCAGATGCACGCCGCCGTTATCCTCGCGCGTTTTAATGAAATCTTTCATGTGCGCAGGCTGCGGGTCTTTACCGAGCAGAGGATCGTCATAGGCGGTGCCGGGTTCAGACATTGAGCGCAGCCCTTTGCCGTTAATTCCGGCCGCCAGCAGCCCTTCACCAATGAGCCAGTCAGCTTTATCGGCGGTTTGCTTCAGATGGTACTGTTTAACCAGCGAGCCAAACACGTCCGACAGAGACTCGTTCAGCGCGCCCGACTGTTCAAAATAGATAAGCCCGGCTTCGGTCTCTGTCACACCGTGGCTCAGCTCGTGCGCCACTACGTCGATGGCGATGGTAAAGCGGTTAAATATTTCGCCGTCGCCGTCGCCGAATACCATCTGCTGACCGTTCCAGAAGGCGTTCTGATATTCCCGACCGTAATGCACGGTGCCGGTCAAAATAAGCCCTTTATTATCGAGCGAATCACGCTGATATTCTTTCCAGAAGAAATCATGGGTAATACCCAAATAATCGTAGGCTTCATCCACCGCCACATCGCCGTTCGACGGCTGGCCTTCGTAACGCACCTGCGTACCCGGCAGCTCCTGGGTTTGCTTCGCGTCGTAAATATCGCGCTCCAGCTGTCCGGCTTTATTCACGTGCGGCGCGGCGGGTTTGCCGGGCATGTGGGCCATCAGCGTCTGGACGTGGGTTAAGGTCTGACGGGCACAGCGCTGCTGCGGCTCGGAACCGCTTTCGATAATACGACGAAGAATATAAGGGGGAATAACGCTATGAAGATGGGGCATGCTGCTCTCCTTATTAAAAAAGGGAATAGCAGCAGTATAGTAAGTAACCGGCGAAGAATTATCCGGTTTTACGCTGACGCGTCTTTTTCACCGGTTTAATTGATTTCACTTCGCTTTCTACCCAGCCGTCTGAAAGACGCGTTGTCAGTACATCGCCGGTATTTACCTGTTTGGTCTGCTTGAGCACTTTGCCGTCCGTCGCCGTCGTCACGCTATAGCCGCGCGCCAGCGTGGAGAGGGGGCTGACGGCTTCAAGATGGGTCACCGCATTGCCAAAACGTTCGCGGGTGGTGCTCAGGCGCGAACGGACAGTCTCCGCAAGACGATACTCCAGCTGCTGGATCCGCGTTTGCGCGCGATAAATTTTCGGCTGCGGGTTCTGCTGGTTCAGGCGCTGCGTTACGCGCTGCTGGCGCGATACCGCCCGCTTAAGCTGCGCATCCACCGCAAAATTCATGCGCTGACGCAGGCGCTCCAGCACGGTCTGCTGACGCGCCAGACGCAGCTGCGGGTGCTGCTGCTGAAGTCGATGATGAAGCTGGGTAAAGCGGCGGGTACGGTTGGCAAGGAAGTAGTCCATCGCCATCTCAAGGCGCTGCTGACCGTTCTGAATCTGACGCAGCAGTTCCAGCTGGTTGCGGCTGACCACTTCCGCCGCCGCGGACGGCGTAGGCGCGCGCAGATCCGCCACAAAATCGGCTATCGTTACGTCCGTTTCGTGGCCGACGGCGCTCACCACGGGGATAAGGCTGGCAAAGATTGCCCGCGCCACGCGCTCGTCGTTAAAGCTCCACAGGTCTTCCAGCGAGCCGCCGCCGCGCCCGACGATGAGCACGTCGCACTCCTGACGGGCGTTCGCCAGCTCAATGGCGCGAACTATCTGGCCCGGCGCATCGTCACCCTGAACGGCGGTCGGGTATATGATGACGGGCAGGGAAGGGTCGCGACGCTTCAGCACGTGCAAAATATCGTGCAGTGCCGCACCGGTTTTCGAGGTGATGACTCCAACGCAGTGGGCGGGGGAGGGCAGCGTCTTTTTGTACTGCTGGTCGAAAAGCCCCTCGGCAGAGAGCCTGGCTTTTAACTGTTCATACTTCTGCTGCAGCAGGCCTTCGCCTGCAGGCTGCATGCTCTCGACGATGATTTGATAGTCGCCGCGCGGCTCATACAGGGTGATATTGGCGCGAACCAGAACCTGCTGGCCGTGCTGAGGGCGGAACGTCACGCGACGGTTGCTGTTGCGGAACATCGCGCAGCGCACCTGGGCGGTGTCGTCTTTTAAGGTAAAGTACCAGTGTCCGGAGGACGGCTGCGTGAAGTTAGAGATCTCACCGCTGATCCAGACCTGCCCCATTTCCTGCTCAAGCAGCAAACGCACCGTCTGATTAAGGCGGCTGACAGTATAAATTGAGGGGGATTGAGAGGATAACATGTGAGCGGGATCAAATTCTAAATCAGCAAGTTATTCAGTCGATAGTAACCTGCTGAGAGGTGAGCGCAAGCATTTTTTTAAAAAAAGTGTGGATGCAATCGGTTACGCTCTGTATAATGCCACGGCAATATTTAACCACCCAGGTCAGAGATATTGCCCATGCTACGTATCGCTAAAGAAGCACTGACGTTTGACGACGTCCTCCTCGTTCCCGCTCACTCCACCGTTCTGCCGAATACTGCCGATCTCAGCACGCAGTTGACGAAAACCATTCGCCTGAACATTCCTATGCTCTCTGCGGCAATGGACACCGTGACTGAAGCGCGCCTGGCTATTGCCCTGGCACAGGAAGGTGGCATTGGCTTTATTCACAAAAACATGTCTATCGAACGTCAGGCGGAAGAAGTTCGCCTGGTTAAGAAGCATGAATCCGGCATCGTGTCTGACCCACAGACCGTTCTGCCAACCACTACCCTGCACGAAGTGAAGGCTCTGACCGAACGTAACGGCTTCGCCGGTTACCCGGTTGTGACCGAAGAGAACGAGCTGGTCGGTATCATCACCGGTCGTGACGTGCGTTTCGTGACTGACCTGAACCAGCCTGTCAGCGTGTACATGACGCCAAAAGAGCGTCTGGTTACCGTTCGCGAAGGCGAAACCCGCGACGTGGTGCTGGCAAAAATGCACGAAAAACGCGTTGAAAAAGCGCTGGTTGTTGACAGCAGCTTCCACCTGCGCGGCATGATCACCGTGAAAGATTTCCAGAAAGCAGAACGTAAGCCTAACGCCTGTAAAGACGAGCATGGCCGTCTGCGCGTCGGCGCTGCGGTTGGCGCCGGTGCCGGTAACGAAGAGCGCGTTGACGCGCTGGTTGCTGCGGGCGTTGACGTCCTGCTGATTGACTCCTCTCACGGCCACTCCGAAGGCGTTCTGCAGCGTATTCGCGATACCCGTGCCAAATACCCTGACCTGCAGATCATCGGCGGTAACGTGGCCACTGGCGCAGGCGCTCGCGCGCTGGCTGACGCTGGCTGCAGCGCGGTGAAAGTGGGTATCGGCCCTGGCTCTATCTGTACTACCCGTATCGTGACCGGCGTGGGTGTTCCGCAGATCACCGCCGTGTCTGACGCGGTTGAAGCGCTGGAAGGCACCGGTATTCCGGTTATCGCCGACGGCGGTATCCGCTTCTCTGGCGACATCGCTAAAGCGATCGCCGCTGGCGCAGCTGCCGTGATGGTAGGCTCCATGCTGGCAGGTACCGAAGAATCCCCGGGCGAAATCGAACTCTACCAGGGCCGTTCTTACAAATCCTACCGCGGTATGGGCTCCCTGGGCGCGATGTCCAAAGGTTCCTCCGACCGTTACTTCCAGACCGATAACGCCGCTGACAAACTGGTACCGGAAGGTATCGAAGGTCGCGTTGCCTATAAAGGCCGTCTGAAAGAGATCATTCACCAGCAGATGGGCGGCCTGCGCTCCTGTATGGGTCTCACCGGCTGTGGTACCATTGACCTGCTGCGTACTAAAGCGGAATTCGTACGCATCAGCGGTGCGGGTATCCAGGAGAGCCACGTTCACGACGTGACGATCACCAAAGAGTCCCCGAACTACCGTCTGGGCTCCTGATAAGTTTCCGCGCCCGGCTTCTGCCGGGCGCTCTGTTTTTGTTTCACTTGCCTCGGAATTAGCGTCAATGACGGAAAACATTCATAAACATCGCATTCTCATTCTGGACTTCGGTTCGCAGTACACTCAGCTGGTGGCACGTCGCGTACGTGAACTGGGCGTTTACTGTGAGCTGTGGGCGTGGGATGTCACGGAAGCACAGATTCGCGAATTCAATCCAAGCGGCATCATCCTGTCCGGCGGCCCGGAAAGTACCACCGAAGAGAACAGCCCGCGCGCGCCGCAGTACGTGTTCGAAGCTGGCGTGCCGGTATTCGGCGTTTGCTACGGTATGCAGACCATGGCAATGCAGCTGGGTGGCCACGTTGAAGGCTCTAACGAGCGCGAGTTCGGCTACGCGCAGGTAGAAGTCGTCACCGACAGCGCGCTGGTGCGCGGTATCGAAGACTCCCTGACCGCAGACGGCAAACCGCTGCTGGACGTGTGGATGAGCCACGGTGACAAAGTTACCGCCATCCCGTCTGACTTCGTGACCGTTGCCAGCACCGAAAGCTGCCCGTTCGCCATCATGGCGAACGAAGAAAAACGCTTCTACGGCGTGCAGTTCCACCCGGAAGTGACCCACACCCGTCAGGGTATGCGCATGCTGGAACGCTTCGTGCGTGACATCTGCCAGTGTGAAGCTCTGTGGACCCCGGCAAAAATCATCGACGACGCCGTTGAGCGTATTCGCCAGCAGGTTGGCAATGACAAAGTGATCCTCGGCCTCTCCGGCGGCGTTGACTCCTCCGTGACCGCGATGCTGCTGCACCGCGCCATCGGCAAAAACCTGACCTGCGTGTTCGTGGACAACGGTCTGCTGCGTCTCAACGAAGCCCAGCAGGTTATGGACATGTTCGGCGACCACTTCGGTCTGAACATCGTTCACGTGGAAGGCGAGCAGCGCTTCCTGGACGCGCTGAAAGGCGAGAACGATCCGGAAGCGAAACGTAAGATCATCGGCCGCGTTTTCGTGGAAGTCTTCGACGAAGAAGCGCTGAAGCTGGAAGACGTGAAGTGGCTGGCGCAGGGCACCATCTACCCTGACGTGATCGAGTCTGCGGCTTCCGCAACCGGTAAAGCACACGTCATCAAATCTCACCACAACGTGGGCGGCCTGCCGAAAGAGATGAAGATGGGCCTGGTTGAACCGCTGCGCGAACTGTTCAAAGACGAAGTGCGTAAGATCGGTCTGGAACTGGGTCTGCCGTACGACATGCTCTACCGTCACCCGTTCCCGGGTCCGGGTCTGGGCGTGCGCGTGCTGGGCGAAGTGAAGAAAGAGTACTGCGACCTGCTGCGTCGCGCTGACGCTATCTTCATCGAAGAGCTGCACAAAGCTGACCTGTACAACAAAGTGAGCCAGGCGTTCACCGTGTTCCTGCCGGTTCGCTCCGTTGGGGTAATGGGCGATGGCCGCAAATACGACTGGGTTGTTTCCCTGCGTGCGGTGGAAACCATCGACTTCATGACCGCGCACTGGGCGCACCTGCCGTATGACTTCTTAGGCCGCGTGTCTAACCGCATCATCAACGAAGTGAACGGTATTTCCCGCGTGGTGTATGACATCAGCGGTAAGCCACCGGCTACGATTGAGTGGGAATGATTTCCCAACCGGATACGTCTGGTACTAACAGGTTCTAAATTATCTCTAAGCCCGCGGATTGCGGGCTTTTTTTTGGCCCATGGCTGGCAACACCATGTTAGGTTAGTGCCAGGAGCGGGCGCAATGTAAGGCTTTCCATTAAATTCTTATTCGATGCGTTCCACATTTGGATGACGATCGGTTGCGGCTTCATGGAAAATGTCACCCAGCCAGCCGGCAATCTCGCCTTCAGTCATATCGTCTGGAATAGCGATGTCATAGAGCCGAGAAAACTTTCTCTCCGTCAAGTCAGCACGAAATACCAGCCACCGATCATGCTTACGTTGAACGCCAATATGCCGTCCAAAAACGTTATATATCAGCATATGCAATCTCCGGTCATGCTAGTGAGTTCCTGTATCTATGATACATACGTCAGAGCAGGCCAGAGAGTGAATCGTACAAATATGAAAGGTCAGCGTTCGTACCTCGCTTACAGCGGACATCATGCTTCTGTATCTGCTCTGTGCCAGAAGCGGACGTTGTTAACATCTACCTGTATCAATCGGTGGGGAGCAGGTCATTACATTTCAAGTTTTAGGGTTTAGTATTAAGATTTAGAAAAAATTCCTTTTTTCCAAAGATAACTAGCTTAATCATTGAGTTAGTCAATATATTGAGTGATAATTATGAGAGTATGAATCAAAAAGACATGATTACTTGAAGCTTATCCTTAATAAAAAGTTTGAAATCTGGAGGTGGTACCATGATAGAACTACCTGCATCATTGAGTTTAGATAAGATGGATTCCTTCATCAGAAGGGTAAAGATGGCAGATGATGACCAACCTTTGCTCCTTCCTGTAGGTAAGAGAAACTCTGCTTTTGGAGGGATAGCCATTGCTGTACAATCTATTAATACTTGGGCGAACTTAAGTCTGAACAAGAAGCTGGTTTTAAAAGAGTCATCCATAAAGTATGCTGACTATTTTACAGATTTGATCAACACCCCACACAAATTCACCGCTGCAATGATGTCGAAAGAGATTTCATTTTCTGGTACTCCTAATATAAGTATAAGACGGGATATAAATATACTTGCCAAAGAGGCAATTGAGTCACAATCAGACAACCTTTTTGGTCAACAACATGGAAGGCTCTGCTGGTATTCGTTTGTTGATCACAGCACAAAAGGATTTGATAGCAACTTTTATAACAATTCACCTTCTTTTCATTCTGAGCCAAAATCCTATGAAGAAATAAGAAACATAATAAGCGCAATGGTTTTGAAATCATCAACTGTTGCAGGAGGAGCTATATCTCTTGACGATGATAGTATAGATGATATTGGAAGAATTTTTTATGAATTATTTGTTAACACACACGAGCATGGCAGTCGTGATCTAAATAGGGATAAGTGGATAAAACCTGGAAACAGATTAATATATACGTATGGAATAAACTTATCTGATGAAGCAATAAATAATTACCTCATAAATGATGAAGTTCTTTCTGAGTACATATCAAGCCTTAAACAAACCAACGTTTCTTCGCGAAGGTTCATAGAAATAAGCATTATTGATTCTGGTTTAGGCTATTGTGGCCGATGGTTGGCTGATCACTCTGATGCTGGCTCAACTCTAGACGTTGATGATGAATATACGATAATTAAAAAATGCCTGAAATTTAGAAGTTCATCTACAGATAATGATGTGAAAGGAAATGGTTTGCCTTCAGTTATGGCATCATTAACCAAACTGAATGGTTTTATGAAGATAAGAAGTAACAGAGTCTCAATCTATAGGGATTTTAATACCATCCCATATAGTTTTGAAGAGAGCGATGACTGTAAGTTTTTAGATTGGTCAACAAAACGCTATTGTGATGAGAATATAACTGAACATTCTGAAGTTCGCGGAGTTTCAATAACAATCCTTGTACCCCTTATCGATAAAAATAATTCCAAGGACAACTAAAATGAGTGGTATTTTTCTTTTCAGATTTAATAAACCTAGCGCTAAACTCTCACCAATAATGGCAATCTTCTGCAATTCATCACTAGATTTGCATCAGCTAATAAAAGAGATAAAAGAAGACATAAGCAAAAATTTAGTACCCAATGAAGTATTAATGTTTGGTTTTGGAGTAAATGAAGAACAGAAATTACGCTTGCTAAATGATAAACTTTTTAACCAAGAGTTTGAGTCTTACATCGGCACAGCTTCAAGTAAAATACAATTTTTAAACGTTAACAATGATGGTGACATCACAGATGTAACTTCGAAAGAAAAGTATAATTATCGGCATGAGCTTCTCCAGGCTGGAGCAAATGAAATATTTAAGAAACGTAAAGGTATAATAACCTCTACTTCAACATATCACTTTAGCAAACCTTCAGGTGATCATTGTGATAAATTTATAAGAGCATCAAATTTATTTACCTCAAGCGTTGAGGTGACTTTCTTAGCTATTGGGTTATTAAGCTCTATATTTTCAACTTTAAAAAGAGTTTATGTCGACACTTCATCTATCTCATTTTTGGTTAGTACAGCGCTACACTTGTCGCAAAAATTCCCTTGCAGCACTCCTGTAATTGAGAGTTTTGAATCATATTCTTCATTAAATCAGCAATTTAACTTCATTCGAGATGAAAATCAGTTAGTTATAATTTCTGCCACAACCAGTGGTAGTCTCGCTCGCACACTTGAAAAAAAGAAAAAAATATCACAGAACAATATAAAGACACTTTTCTATTCGTCACTAGGTGAAAATCAGACTGGACTATATAATATCAACGATGCTTTGGGCGGTGAGATATATTCTGAATCACACGAAAATTGCAATCTCTGTGCTAACGGGTCAAAAGTGATCAGACTAGAAGGTGAGCAGTTTTTGCCTGAGACGCCTAAGCATGATTTACTCATGATAAAGAAAATAGATTTCAAAGCAGAAAGACAAAACTTTTTTAGAGAGTTTGCAGCAAAAAAAATTCTAAATATTAATGCCATAACTCAAGAAAGCAATAGCGAGTTTTACGATATCAACATTCCTCTATTAATGACTGATAATCCAGAGCTTCTTATTTCTGATATGCGAAAAAAAATTAATAAATTTTTCTCGCGTGATATTAATTCAATTATTCATTTAGACGACAAAGGTTCAGAACTTTTAGCATTGAAGATCAAAGAAATTGTTAATGATGATAAGATAAAACTCTTAAATTTTGGTAAAATGCATGAATCTGATTATAGCAGCATGTCATCTGTTTTTGTTGTGGCAGGAGCAATAACAACGGGCAGGAAGCTATTATCCGTCTCCAGAAAACTTAGAAGTCTTGATAAGTCATCTTCAATTTCATATTTTGTCGGCTTTTCGAAATTACAAAACGCCCCTAGCCTCGATCAGCTAAGAAAAGACTTATGCATGGGTGGTCATGAACTTATAGTTCTCAGGAACTGCTTCTTACCAAGGACCACTGAAAAGTTAAAAACTTATTGGGATCTTGAGCATGAAAAACTTTCTCGTTTTAAAAATGATGATCCTTTTGATGATTATTACCATCAACAAAAGATCTCTGCCGACTTGCTCTCAAGGCTAACCTTACTTGAATCGCCCATAAGTCCTAATGAACTGTTCTTGAAAGATAGCAATGGGAACTCTCTGAAGATCCGGGAAACATTTGTCTTTTGGGACAAACTGGCCATTGCAATAGAAGACTCTTCCCAAGCAGATGTTTTTTGGACTATTCAAACACTGCTTCATGATTTAAGAATGAATGACGGAAAGGGTTTATCTACAATTTATCACTACACTCTTTTGAGCCCTGTTTGCTTTGACCGATACAATGACGGAGTTATACAAGCATGCTTGTTACGATCAGCGTATTCTTCAGAGCTAAATTATACTATTGATGAAAATTACAGTCAGCAAATGTGCGATATAATATCTTCGATTGTCAGAAATTATGACAATGAACAAGGAGAAGGATGCCTTGAGTTTTTAATGTCGATCTGGATTAAGCATCTAAGAATACTTGACCACCATCTGCAGGAAATTCTATCGTTAGAAAATACAAGCATGCCTGACTCGGTTAAATTCTTATTGCACCAAATTAAACGTGATTTTTTTTTGAAATGAGCCGCTTGCATATTGAAGGTTGGTAATCCAACCTTCAATACTTCCTCCATGTTTACTCCATTGTTCATCTTGCACATGCAAGTCATACTCACGCTTTATGTACTTAAAATGAATCAGAAGCAAATCGGCTGCCTCACAAAGGCTTGTTAATTTAATGCTTCTTTTCATTTATGGGAGGATTGCCCCTATAGAGCTCCATGACGCCTTATCATGTGTACAAGTTAGTAAGACAAACTTTTCGAATGGGTTGCCAAGACGGTTAACTCATCAGACTGGACTCGGTTCCACTATCAAAGTATTAAAGGAAAAGGAAAATCTCATCAATCAGCGCTGGAAAGAAATCAGCAAATTTAATATAAACCTGAATGGTTTCACAAAGCGTGCGGGCACGCTACCAATGCTGTGTTTCAATTAAGAGGGAGTTGGTAAGAATGCCCCAGACCTAGTCCCTACGATTTAGAACACCCAAATATAAGTATGCAATCCGAACTTCCGCTCCTCGCTCAGAGCGGACCCGCCCCACAAGCCCACTCCGTTTAGAGCATAGTCGTTCAGGTTTCTAAAATCGCATGACTCACCTGGATAGGGCCCTTACAATTGCCTCCGAGCCGAACTTGCGACAACTGTTAGGTCAACCAAAAGCTAAACGGGGCATTTCCTGCTGAAACTCAGAACCCTCCAGGCTTTTTCACACTTTATGAATGGTTCCACCGCGCCCGGTGCAAAGCCGTCACTCTTTAACCAACGGAGATTATCATCTTGAATAAGTCAATACTCGTATGCTCTGTGGCCGCGCTGCTGGCCGTGTCCGCCATGTCCGCCCAGGCCAGGACCCCCACCAGGCTCAAGTCGCCAGCATCGGGCGTGCTCTGCGACCGATATGTATGCGCCAATGACAAGGGATTATCCCGCGAGTTGACAGAGACGTATCTCGGTAAGAAGGCTGCTGCAAACGAGGTGTTCACGTCGAGCAATGTCGATCTGACCGAATTCACCTTTGCCAACGGTATTTTCTGCGATGTGAAGGAAAGACTGTGCCGTGAAGATCGCTATTATGGTGCGAACGGACAGCGCTCCGGGGTGCTATCTAAAAAGTACACAAAGCTGCTCTTTGGTGAATAATGGTGATAAAAAGAGACCACAGGAAGAGACTACGTTATTGGGATATAAATTATATTTTGTAGCGTACATTATAAATGATGATGTAATTGTCAAAATTAAATTTCTCGTTAAAAGTTGTATTGCGGAATATTACTCTGTTACTACCCTTTAGCTGAGCGTAACAGTGAAGCGGTCTGGTTACGTGAATTCCCATTCACTACCATGAGCGAATAAAGGAATGAAAAACCGCATAATGATTGTCGGCGGCGGCACGGGAGGAACCATTGTTGCCAACCTGCTGGCCAGAAAATTACGGCGTGAAATTGCTGCCGGTCAGGTAGAGCTGGTACTGATTTCCGAATCACCGGTGCATTACTACAAACCCGCGTTTATGTACGTCGCGTTTAACCTCTTCCATCATCACGAGCTGGCCCGGCCTGAACGGCAGCTACTGAGTCCGGAAATTCGATTTATTACCGATAAGATTGAGTCGTTCGATTTTAAACAGCGTCGACTGTACGGTGCCAGTAAGCAACATTACGACTGGGATCTGCTGGTTATCGCAACCGGCTGCACGCCTTTCCCGCAAAAAATCCCTGGCCTTGCCGAAGCGGGCGACCATTTTTATCAATACGCGGCGGCAAGACAATTAGCGCATAAGCTCTCCACCATTAAAAAGGGGCGAATATTTATTACCGTCTCTTTCCCGGAAACGCCGAATGTTCCCCATCAGTGCGGCATCGCCCCAATTGAAACCACGCTGATGGTTGACGACTATCTTCGCCAGCGCGGCGTACGTAATCAGGTTGAGATTGTTTATACCTATCCGACCGTCGCGCAGCTGCTGCGAAACTGTCTGTTCCTGCAGCGTCCGGTTGGAGAGGCGCTAGGCGATATTTTTGCTGCCAAAGGAATACAGCACCAGCGCGGCTTTACGTTAAGCCATGTCGATCCTGACAGCAAAATTGCCTATTCCGCCGAGGGCGACTCGCAGAACTTCGACATCCTGATGGCAACGCCTCCCATCAGAGCGGTCGAAGCGGTGCGTAATACGGGACTCAGTGAGGTTCAGAACGGAGAAGGCTGGCTGCCGACGGATCACCAAACGCTGGGCGTCTACGGCCTGGAAGGGGTGTATGTGATCGGCGATACCGTTGACCTCCCGATCAGTAAAGCCGGGGGATCGTGCCACAACCAGGCGCCGATCGTTGCCGATAACATTGTGGCGGAGCTGTACGGCAGACCGCCCGGAAGCGGTAACCATTATGATGGACGGGTTCAGGCCGTTGCGCAGATGGGGCTCTGGGCCGGTATGCCGTTGGTGTATGACTATCGCAATGACGTGACGCCCATGCCTGCGACGAAACTCGGCGGCATGCTGCGAAACGGTTTTAACCGTGGACTCTATTGGGGTGTCGTGAGGGGGATGTTCTGATGAGTGAACAGGAACAGTTACTTAAAAGCCTCGCCCCGCTGATGGCAGGCAATCGCCTGAATAATCTGGTTGATCTGCTGGCCTTAGCAGCAGACATGCTGGAAATGACCGACAGCGCGATGGTCGAAAAACTGGCAGGCGTTTTTGAAGATGTGGTCACCGTCGGTTGGGAAGGGGGAACCGCGCTACGCATGGCGTGGGGAGAGCAAATTAACCGGGAAGGGGATATTTCGCTTCGGCAGGTGTTTGCCATGCTCAACGATCCTGATACCCGCCGCGGCATCATGCTTTTAGTGCGGGTGTTACAGATTACGGGGCAACGTCTGAATTCCCTCTCTTCCGTCAGTTATTCTGATTGCCCCGAGATAAGAAGCCGTTAATGTCTGGCTAATGCTCTTCAGGCGGCCGGGTATCGTCTATACCTTACCCGGCCCACCAAACGGCATTGGGGGCTATTTCTCCCCGCCACCCAACCGATACGCCAGCGCCACCACCAGCGACTGCACCAGGCACAGCGTCGCCGACTGAGACCGGAACGCATCCACCTGCGCCTCTTTCACTACAAAGCAGAGATCGCTGAACGTCGCCAGGGGGCTTATCTGGCTGTCCGTAATCACGATCTGCCGCGCGCCGACGCTGGCGGCGGTTTCGCTGACCATCACCGTCTCTTCCGCGTATGGCGAGAAGCTGATAGACACCACGATGTCGCGCGCCTTAATGCGGCTGATCTGCTCGCGCAGCATGCCGCCCATGCCGTCGAGCAGGATAGGGCGACACTCCAGATGGCTCAGGGCGTAGGTCAGATACGCGGCGACGCTAAAGGAGCGGCGCAGCCCGGCGATGTAGATGGTGTCGGCGTCGGCCAGCAACTGTACCGCACGCTCCAGCATCTCCGGTTCGGCGCGGGCGGCCAGCTGCTGCAGCGCCTGAGCGTTCGAGCGGGCGAACTCCTGCAGGATATCGAGCGGCGTTTCCGGCACGGCCTCGCTCTCCATTTCGCGGAACAGCCGGGCGCGGTCGCTGTAGCTGGCGGTCTCCTCCACCAGGTTCATGCGAAACAGCTGTTTCATTTCGTTGAAGCCGGTGAAGTCAAAGGCGTTGGCAAAGCGGATCAGCGTCGAGGGCGGTACGTCGGCGCGCTCGGCAATGACGGCAACCGTATCAAAGGCCACGCTGTTGGTGTTATCCAGCACGTAGCGGGAGACCTGCTGCAGCCTCTTGCTCAGGCTATCGTAGCGATCGCGGATTTGCTGCTGCAGTTCGTTCAGGCTGGTTGCTGTCGTCATCTTATCCCCCAAGTACAGTCTTATGATTCTAAACGCAAAACCGCGTCTTTTAAATGTCGGCCATCCATCTGGCAGCAAAAATGAAACAGAAGCTTCAGTCATTTCCTCGCCCGAAATCCCTTAATAGCGCACGCTGCGTCAGTGTTGTTGGCTGTTAACATAAAAATCCATCCTTGATCACAATAATCATCATTTATTTTATTTCAACTTAAAATGGAATATTTGTTTCATATATAGTGTTCAGTACACAGTGTTCAGGTCACAGTCACGTATCAACAGCGAGAGGTTAAGGATGGAGACGGTAGCGAATTTTATTCACGGCGAATGTGTCACCGGTTCAGGCCAGCGCGTTCAGGCGATCTTCAACCCGGCCACCGGCGAGCAGATCCGCCAGGTGGTGATGAGTACGGCGCAGGAAACCGAACAGGCGATTGCCGCCGCGCAGCAGGCGTTTCCGGCGTGGGCGCGCCATGCTCCGCTTAAGCGCGCGCGCGTGATGTTCCGCTTCAAGGCGCTGCTGGAAGAGAACATGGATCGCCTGGCCCGCATCATCAGCGAAGAGCACGGGAAAGTCTTCTCCGACGCGGTGGGCGAGCTGACCCGCGGTCTGGAGGTGGTGGAGTTTTCCTGCGGCATCCCGCATCTGCAAAAGGGTGAACACTCTGCGAACGTCGGTACCGGCGTCGATAGCCACTCGCTGATGCAGCCGCTCGGGGTCTGCGCCGGGATCACGCCGTTTAACTTCCCGGCGATGGTGCCGATGTGGATGTTCCCGATTGCGCTGGCGACCGGCAACACCTTCGTGCTAAAGCCGTCGGAAAAAGATCCTTCTCTGGCGCTCGCGCTGGCGCAGCTGCTGAAAGAGGCCGGCCTGCCGGACGGCGTGTTCAACGTGGTGCAGGGCGATAAAGAGTCCGTTGACGTGCTCCTGACTGACCCGCGCGTGCAGGCGGTGAGCTTTGTCGGCTCCACGCCGATTGCGGAATACATTTACCAGACCGCGTCCGCCCACGGTAAGCGCTGTCAGGCGCTGGGTGGCGCGAAAAACCACTGCATTTTAATGCCGGACGCCGACATGGAGATGGCGACCAACGCCATCATGGGCGCGGCCTACGGCGCGGCGGGAGAACGCTGTATGGCGCTCTCGGTGGTGCTGGCGGTGGGGGATAAAACTGCCGATGACCTCTGCGCCCGGCTGGAAAAACAGATTGCCGCGCTGCGCGTCGGGCCGGGCCTGGACCAGTCGCCGGAAAACGAAATGGGGCCGCTCATCTCCTCCGTGCACCGCAGCAAGGTGCTGGGCTATATCGACAGCGGGGAAGCGCAGGGGGCAAAACTGCGCGTGGACGGCCGCGGCTTCAGCGTGAAGGGCCACGAGCAGGGCTACTTCGTCGGGCCGACGCTGTTCGATAACGTCACCCCGGAGATGATCATCTATAAAGAAGAGATCTTCGGTCCGGTGCTTTCTGTGGTGCGCGTAGCAGATTACGCCAGCGCGGTGGATCTGATTAACCGCCATGAATATGGTAATGGCTCGGCGATCTTCACCCGCGACGGCGGCTGCGCGCGCCGCTTCTGCGAAGAGGTGCAGGCGGGCATGGTGGGGGTCAACGTGCCGATCCCGGTGCCGATGGCGTTCCACAGCTTCGGCGGCTGGAAGCGTTCCATCTTTGGCGCGCTCAACGTCCACGGCAGCGATGGCGTGCGCTTCTACACCCGAATGAAAACCATCACCGCGCGCTGGCCGGAAATGCAGCAGGAGACAGGCGCTGCGTTCTCCATGCCGACGCTGGGCTGACAGGAGGTTTTATGCAAACCGAACGTATGACCATGGCCCAGGCGCTGGTCCGGTTCCTTAATCAACAGTACGTCAGCGTGGACGGCAACGAAACGCCCTTCGTGGAGGGCGTCGCCACCATCTTTGGGCACGGCAACGTGCTGGGCATCGGCCAGGCGCTGGAGCAGGATCCCGGCCATCTGCAGGTGATGCAGGGATGCAACGAGCAGGGCATTGCCCATATGGCGACGGGATTTGCCAAACAGCACCGTCGTCAGCGTATTTTTGCCGTTACCTCCTCCGTCGGGCCGGGCGCCGCCAATATGGTGACCGCGGCGGCCACCGCCACGGCGAACCGCATCCCGTTGCTATTGCTGCCGGGCGATATCTACGCCAGCCGCCAGCCGGACCCGGTGCTGCAGCAGATCGAGCAGTATCACGATCTCAGCATCAGCACCAACGACTGCTTCCGTCCGGTCTCCCGCTACTGGGACCGCATCAACCGTCCCGAGCAGCTGATGAGCGCCATGCTAAGCGCGATGCGAACGCTTACTGACCCCGCCAATACCGGGGCGGTGACCATCTGCCTGCCGCAGGACGTGCAGGGAGAAGCCTGGGATTACCCGCTCAGCTTCTTCGCGCGTCGCGTGCATCACATCGAGCGTCGTCCTCCTGACCCGCACCGTCTGGCGCAGGCGCGGGGGCTGATCGCCCGCAAGCGTCGTCCGCTGGTGGTGTGCGGCGGCGGCGTGCGCTATTCCGGCGCGCATGAGGCGTTTCGCTACTTTGTCGAGACGCTGCGGCTGCCGTTTGCCGAAACCCAGGCCGGAAAGGGGGCGCTGGTAAGTGACCACCCACTTAATCTCGGTGGGGTGGGCGTGACGGGCGGAATGGCCGCCAACCAACTCGCGCCGCAGGCTGACCTGGTGATTGGCATCGGCACGCGCCTGACCGATTTTACTACCGGCTCCAAGGCGCTCTTTTCCCACCCGGACGTCGAATTCCTGCTGCTGAACGTGGCCGAGTTTGACGCCCTTAAGCTGGACGCGACCGCGCTGATTGCCGATGCCCAAATCGGGCTCCAGGCATTAACCCACGCGCTCAAGGAGTATCGCAGCGGCTGGGGAGAGGCGATCGGCGAGGCGAAGTCCGCCTGGCGCGACGAGTGCCGCCGCCTGTGGGAGCGCCAGTGGCGTCCTGACGACGCGCCCGAAGTGGCGAGGCACCTGGATGCGCAGCTGGCGGAATACGGCGAGACGCTCAACACTCGCCTGACCCAGACGCGGGTGCTGGGGCTGATCAACCAGCATATTGAAGATAACGCCGTTGTGGTAGGCGCGGCCGGTTCGCTGCCGGGCGATTTACAGCGTCTCTGGCAGGTCAAAACGCCGGACAGCTATCACCTGGAGTACGGCTACTCCTGCATGGGCTACGAGATAGCGGCGGCCCTCGGCGCGAAGCTCGCCAGACCCGAACTGCCGGTGTACGCCATGGTGGGGGATGGCTCCTACATGATGCTGCACTCCGAGCTGCAAACCGCCGTTCAGGAGGGCATTAAGATCACCGTTCTGCTATTTGATAACGCCAGCTTCGGCTGCATTAACAACCTGCAGATGGGGCACGGCATGGGCAGCTTTGGCACGGAAAACCGCCATCGCAACCCGGAAACCGGGCGGCTTGACGGGCCGCTGGTGAAGGTCGATTTTGCGCAAAATGCGGAGAGCTACGGCTGCCGCGCGTGGCGGGTGCACGATGAGCAAAGCCTGCTGGCAGCGCTTGAGGCGTCACGGGCGCATCCTGGCCCAACGCTGCTGGACATCAAGGTGCTGCCGAAGACCATGACCCACGATTACGCCTCCTGGTGGCGAACCGGTGATGCGCAGGTGGCGGCGTCGTCTGCCGTGCGTGAGGCCGCGGAGCACACCCGGGCGCAGGTGAAAAAAGCCCGTCAGTATTGAGATTTCTCTTCGTAACGAAATTTTCATTTCATTTCCCCTCACCCTAACCCTCTCCCCAAAGGGGAGAGGGGATAGTTTGGTGCGCGCTTTTCTCCCTCTCCCCATTGGGGAGAGGGCCGGGGTGAGGGGCGTTGCCGCACGTCCTTCCATGTTGTGAGATTGATAACAAAATTTATCTCATTCATCTCAAAAGTGTTAACCCACACTCAAAAACATAATTTTCACTATTTATAAAAATGAAATAAATGTTTTATTTATAGGGTCGTTAGTTCACAGCATTCACCAACACCGGGAGCCGTTATGTTTAACATTGCTTTACTGGGCGCTGGCCGAATTGGCCAGGTACATGCAGCTAACATCGCCAGCCACGCCGCGACCACGCTCTGGTCCGTGGTTGACCCGAATCAGGAATTTGCCACCCGTCTCGCCGCGCAGTATCAGGCCCGCCAGCAGAGCCTGAGTGAGGCGATGACCGACCCTAACGTTCACGCCGTGCTGATTGCCTCCGCCACCGATACCCACGCGGATCTGATTGAAATGGCCGCCCGCCACGGCAAGGCTATCTTCTGCGAAAAGCCGGTACACCTTGACCTCGCACGCGTGCGCGACTGCCTGAAGGTGGTCAAAGAGTACGACGTGCCGCTGTTCATCGGCTTCAACCGCCGCTTTGACCCGCAGTTCCGCCGCGTGAAAACCGACGTGCAGGCCGGGCGCATCGGCAAACCGGAATCGCTGCTGATCATCTCTCGCGACCCGTCTCCGCCGCCTGCGGAATACGTGCGCGTCTCCGGCGGCATGTTCCGCGACATGACCATTCATGACTTTGACATGGCCCGCTTCATCATGGGCGAAGAGCCGGGGTCGGTGTATGCCCAGGGCAGCAACCTGGTGGATCCGGCGATTGGCGAGGCGGGGGATATCGATACCGCGTTTATCGTTCTGAAATATGCCTCCGGCGCGATGGCGACCATCGTCAACAGCCGCCGCTCTTCGTACGGCTACGACCAGCGCCTGGAGCTGCACGGCTCCGAAGGGCTGCTGTGCGCGGGCAACATTCTTGAAAACCAGGTGCAGCACTACGGCAAACAAGGCTGCACCAGCGCGCTGCCGGAACACTTCTTCCTGCAGCGCTACAAATCCGCTTACGCCGCGGAATGGGAACACTTTGTTGCGGTCCTGCGCGGCGAAGCGGTGCCTGACTGCAGCGGCGATGATGGTGAACGTGCGCTGTACCTTGCGGATAAAGCGCTGGAGTCACTGCGCAGCCAGCGCGAGATCGTCCTCTAAACACAACAACCCTACACAGAGAGACATAATAATGAAAAAACTGATCGTAGCCGCCCTCATCGCCATGACGTCCGGGGCCGCCCTCGCCGAAAACGAGCAAATTGTTTTCAGTACGCCAAACCTGGCCATGCCGTTTGAAGTTCACATGCAGCGCACGGCGGTGAAAGCCGCAAAAGAGATGGGCGTGAATCTTCAGGTACTGGACGGACAGGGCAGCTCGCCGAAGCAGGTGGCTGACCTAGAAAACGCCATTACCCGCGGGGCGCAGGGCTTTATCGTCTCCCCGAACGACGTGAACGCGGTCTCCAGCGCGGTGGATGAAATTCAGGATGCGAAGCTGCCGATCGTCACCCTTGACCGCTCCGTCGACAGCCAGAAGAAAGTGCCGCACTTTGGCGCCAACAACTACAAGGGCGGCCAGGCGGTTGGCGACTTCGTTAAAACCAAATTCCCCAACGGCGCGGACATCATTCTCCTCACCGGCCAGCCGGGCTCCTCTTCAAATATTGAACGCACCAAAGGGATCCGCGACAGCCTGAAGGCGGGCGGGGATAAATACAAGATCGTCGCCGATCAGACCGGGAACTGGATGCGTTCTGAAGGGATGCGCATCGTTGAAAGCGTTCTGCCCTCGCTGCCGAAGCGCCCGCAGGTGATCCTCTCTGCCAACGACGATATGGCGCTGGGGGCGATTGAAGCGCTGCAGAGCCAGGGCGTGAAGCCGGGTGAAATCCTCGTGACCGGGTTTGATGCGGTGCCGGAAGCGCTGGCCCGCGTGCGCGACGGCTGGCTGGCGGTAACGGCGGATCAGCGTCCGGGCTTTGCGGTGCAGACGGCGATGAGCCAGCTGGTGGCCAACGTGCGCGAGAAGAAAGCCATCACCGGGGCCGACTATCCGCCGACGCTGATCACCAAAGAGAACCTACAGCAGGCTGAGCGTATCGGTGAGGCCGGTAACTAATATGTCCCGAGCCGCCTCTGGCGGCTCATCATGAGGAGGAGCAGACTGATGTCGCAACCCTTACTGAAAGTGACCGACCTGGCAAAAAGCTTTTCCGGCGTCTGGGCGCTGAGCAGCGCCCAGCTGACCGTCGGCAGCGGAGAAATTCACGCCCTGCTGGGGGAAAACGGGGCGGGGAAATCCACGCTGCTGAAGGCGCTCGCGGGCGCGCAGCCGCAAACGCGCGGGGATATCTGGTTCAACGGCGAAACGCTGCCGGTGGACGACTCCCCGGTGGCGCGCCAGAACAAGGGCATTATCACCATCTATCAGGAATTCAACCTGCTGCCCAACATGACCGTCGCGGAAAACATGTTTCTCGGCCGCGAGCCGCGCAGGCGTAACCTGATCGTCGACGAAAGGGCGGTTAACCAGGAGGCGCAGGTCATTCTCGACTACCTGCAGCTAAACGTTGCGCCGACCACGCCGGTCGCCCGTCTGAGCGTGGCCCAGCAGCAGATGGTGGAGATCGCCCGGGCGCTGACCCTCAACGCCCAGTTAATCATCATGGACGAACCTTCCGCCGCGCTGAGCGACAGCGAGGTGGAAAGCCTGCACCGCGTGGTGCGGGAGCTTAAAAACCGCGGCGTGAGCATTATTTACGTTACCCACCGTCTGCACGAAGTTTTCCAGCTCTGCGATCGCTTCACCGTTTTCCAGGACGGCCGCTTCACCGGCACTGGCGCGGTGGCGGAGACCAACGTCGAACAGCTGATCCGCCTGATGGTCGGACGCGACGTGGCCTTTAACCGTCGCCCCGCCAGCGAAACGCATCATGAAGACAAACCCGTCCGCCTGGCGGTGAAGGGGCTGAGCCGCGAAAAGCCGCCGCTGGATCCGCACGGCATTGCCCTGCACGACATCAGCTTCCACGTCCACGCCGGCGAAGTCTTAGGCATTGCCGGGCTGGTGGGCGCGGGACGTACCGAAGTGGCCCGCTGCCTGTTTGGCGCAGACGCGTTTACCTCGGGGAGCTTTGAGCTGGACGGCGTGCCGTACCAGCCGCGCGACCCGCTGTATGCCCTCGACCAGGGCGTGGCGCTGGTGCCGGAAGACCGCAAAAAAGAGGGGGCGGTGCTGGGGCTGTCGATCCGAGACAACCTGTCGCTCTCCTGCCTCTCCTCGCTGCTGCAGTGGCGCTGGTTCGTGAACACCCGCAAAGAGGACGACCTGATTGAGTCCTACCGCCAGGCGCTGCAGATCAAAATGGTCAACAGCGCGCAGGAGGTGCGCAAGCTCTCCGGCGGCAACCAGCAAAAAGTGATCCTCGCGCGCTGCATGGCGCTCAACCCGCGGGTGCTGATCGTCGATGAGCCGACGCGCGGCATTGACGTGGGGACCAAATCGGAAGTGCACCAGGTGCTGTTTGATATGGCGAAAAAGGGCGTGGCGGTGATCGTGATCTCCTCCGATCTGCCTGAGGTGATGGCGGTGTCTGACCGGATCATCACCCTCAGCGAAGGCCGGGTGACCGGCGAGATCCACGGTGACGACGCTAACGAAGAACGGCTGATGACGATGATGGCCATCAACCACAACGCCCTGAACGCGGCATAACGGAGTTTCTCATGACGCAGATGATTTCTAAAACGCAGGCCCCGGTCAAACGCGCCGGACGCATCGATCCCATCGCCTTCTTCGAGCGCTTCGGGGTGCTGATTTTCATGATCCTGCTGCTGATCTTCTTCCAGTCGCAGAACAGCAACTTTTTCTCTGAACGCAATATTTTCAACATCCTGACCGAAGTCTCCATCTACGGGATCATGGCCGTGGGGATGACCTTCGTCATTCTCACCGCCGGGATCGACCTCTCCGTCGGCTCCATTCTGGCGGTGTGCGCCATGACCGCGGCGTACGTGATCAAAGGCGACAACTTCACCACCGTTGACCCGAACGCCTGGGGCGGCATGAGCTGGCTGATTGGGCTGGGGATTTGTCTGGCCATGGGCACGGCGATTGGCTTCCTGCACGGCCTGGGCGTCACCCGCCTGCGCCTGCCGCCGTTCATCGTTACCCTCGGTGGGATGACCATCTGGCGCGGCCTGACGCTGGTAATTAACGACGGCGCGCCGATTGCCGGTTTCGACCCTGGCTACCGCTGGTGGGGGCGCGGGGAGCTGCTCGGCATCTCTATTCCTATCTGGATCTTCGCCATCGTCGCCGTCGGCGGCTATCTGGCGCTGCATAAAACCCGCTGGGGCCGCTTCGTCTACGCCATCGGCGGCAACCCGGAGGCCGCGCGCCTGGCGGGGGTGAACGTCAAGCGCGTGCTGGTCAGCGTCTACGTGCTGATCGGCTGTCTGGCGGGGCTGGCGGGCTTCATCCTGAGCGCGCGTCTGGGAAGCGCCGAGGCGGTGGCCGGGATCTCCTTTGAGCTGCGCGTCATCGCCTCGGTGGTGATCGGCGGCACCTCGCTGATGGGCGGCTACGGGCGCATCGGCGGCACCATTATCGGCTCCATCATTATGGGCATTCTGATTAACGGCCTGGTGCTGATGAACGTCTCGGCCTACTACCAGCAGATTATCACCGGATTAATTATCGTTCTGGCGGTGGCATTCGATACCTATGCCAAAAGCCGTCGCGGCGCACTGTGAGGATCACGATGAAAGAGGTTCGTATTGGATTAATTGGCACCGGGTATATCGGCAAGGCGCACGCTATCGCCTATGCCCAGGCCCCGACGGTGTTCAACCTGCGCGGCAGGCTGGTGCGCGAGATGGTGGCGGAAGTCACGCCGGAGCTGGCGGCAGCGCGCGCGCAGGCGTTTGGCTTCAACCGCTCCACCGGGGACTGGCGGGCGCTGGTGGCCGACCCGGCCATTGACGTGGTGGATATTTGCTCACCCAACCACCTGCATAAGGAGATGGCGCTGGAGGCGATCCGCCACGGCAAGCACGTCTACTCGGAGAAGCCGCTGGCGCTGAACGCCCACGATGCGCGCGAGATGGTCGACGCCGCGAAGCGGGCCGGGGTGAAAACGCTGGTGGGGTTCAACTACATGAAGAACCCGACCGCGCAGCTGGCGAAGGAGATTATCGCCCGCGGCGAGATTGGCGAGGTGATCCACTTCTACGGCACCCACAACGAAGACTATATGGCCGACCCTCTGTCGCCCATTCACTGGCACTGCTTTAAAGAGACCGCCGGGCTGGGTGCGCTGGGGGACCTCGCGGCGCACATCGTCAATATGGCCCAGTATCTGGTGGGGGATATCGAGCAGGTCTGCGGCGACCTGAAGATCGTGGTCCCTGAACGCCCGGCGAAGGCCGGATCGTCAGAGATGATTGCCGTTGAAAACGAGGATCAGGCCCACGCGATGGTGCGCTTCGCGGGCGGGGCGCAGGGCGTGATTGAAACCTCCCGCGTTGCCTGCGGCCGCAAGATGGGGCTGTCGTACGTCATCACCGGAACGAAGGGCGCCATCAGCTTCACCCAGGAGCGCATGGCCGAGCTGAAGCTCTATCTGCATGACGATCCGGTGAACCGTCAGGGGTTCCGCACGCTGCTCGTCGGCCCGGCGCACCCGGACTACGCCGCGTTCTGCATGGGCGCGGGACACGGAATTGGCTTTAACGATCAAAAAACGGTGGAGGTGCGCGACCTGGTGGATGGGATTGCCGCCAACGCGCCGATGTGGCCGGACTTCGAAGAGGGCTGGAAGGTGTCGCGCGTGCTGGACGCGATTGCGCTCTCGCACCGCGAAGGCCGCTGGCTGAACGTGAACGACATTGTCTGATGAGGTATCAACGTGGAAAAGCAGTTTGATGTGATATGCATGGGCCGCGTGGCGGTAGACCTCTACAGCCAGCAGATTGGTGCCCGTCTGGAAGACGCGTCGAGCTTCGCCAAATATCTCGGCGGGTCATCGGGTAACGTGGCGTACGGCACCGCGCGTCAGGGTTTACGTTCGTCGATGCTGGCGCGCGTCGGCGATGAACATATGGGCCGCTTCCTGCGGGAAGAGCTCAACCAGGTGGGCTGCGATACCAGCCATCTGATTACCGATCAACAACGCCTCACGGCGCTGGTGCTACTCGGCATTAAAGACCGGGACACCTTTCCACTGATTTTTTATCGCGATAACTGCGCGGACATGGCGATTACCGCCAGCGATGTGGACGAAAGCTACATTGCCTCCGCACGTTGTCTTGCCATCACCGGGACCCACCTTTCTCATCCGCAGACCCGCGAGGCGGTGCTGACGGCGCTGGGCTATGCCCGCCGCCACGGCGTGCGCACGGTGCTGGACATTGACTACCGTCCGGTGCTGTGGGGGCTCACCGCCTTAGGCGACGGCGAAACGCGCTTTATCGCCGCCGATAAGGTCACCCGCGAGCTGCAGGAGGTGCTGCACCTCTTCGACGTCATTGTCGGCACCGAAGAGGAGTTTCACATTGCGGGCGGCAGCACGGATACCCTGCAGGCGCTGGGGCAGGTGCGCGCCGTCAGTGAAGCAGCGCTGGTCTGCAAACGCGGCGCGCTCGGCTGCTCGGTCTATACCGACGCCATTCCGCCCCGTCTGGACGACGGCCTGACGGTGACCGGCGTGCGCGTGGAGGTGCTGAACGTCCTCGGGGCGGGGGACGCGTTTATGTCCGGCCTGCTGCGCGGCTACCTGAACGACGAGGGCTGGGAGCAGGCGTGCCGCTACGCCAACGCCTGCGGCGCGCTGGTGGTCTCGCGCCACGGCTGCGCCCCGGCGATGCCGAGCAAAATTGAGCTGGATGACTATCTTTCCCGCGCTGCGGATGTGCCGCGCCCGGATCTCGACCCGCGTCTTAACCATCTCCACCGGGTGACCACCCGCCGCCGCGAATGGCCGGAGCTGTGCGTGATGGCCTTCGACCACCGCAGCCAGCTTGAGGATATGGCGATGCAGTGCGGCGCGTCGCTTAAGCGCATTCCGGCGCTGAAGCAGCTGATCCTGCAGGCCAGCCGCGAGGCGGCGAGCCGCGCCGGGCTGGAGGGCAAGGCCGGTCTGCTGTGCGACGGCACCTTTGGTCAGGATGCGCTGAATGCGATCACCGGGGAAGGGTGGTGGATTGGCCGCCCCATCGAGCTGCCGGGCTCCCGGCCGCTGGAGATGGAGCACGGCAACATCGGCACCCAGCTTATCAGCTGGCCGCAGGAGCACGTGGTGAAGTGCCTGGTCTTCTTCCACCCGGAAGATGCCCACGGCCTGCGCCTGGAGCAGGAGCAGAAAATCGCCGAGGTGTACCACGCCTGCTGCCGGTCCGGGCACGAGCTGCTGCTGGAGGTGATCCTGCCCGCGACCATGCCGCGCAGCGACGAGCTCTACCTGCGCGCCATCTCCCGCTTCTACAACCTGGGCATTTACCCGGACTGGTGGAAGCTGCCGCCGCTCTCGGCCGACGGCTGGACGGCGCTGAGCGAGATTATCGAACGCCGGGACCCGCACTGCCGCGGGGTGGTGATCCTCGGCCTGGACGCTCCGGCGGAACAGCTGCGCGCCGACTTCAAAGCCGCAGCGGGGCAGACGCTGGTGAAAGGCTTCGCCGTGGGGCGCACGCTGTTTGGCGATGCCTCCCGCGCGTGGCTGAAGCACGATATTGACGATGCGCAGCTGGTGGCGCGCATCCGGGACAACTACCTGCAGCTTATCGCCTGGTGGCGCGAGCGCGGACACGCATAATGGAGACGACAATGAGTGTGCAATTAGGCATTAACCCGCTGACGTGGACGAACGACGACCTGCCTTCTCTCGGCGCGGAGACGTCGCTGGAGACCTGTCTGAGCGAAGGGAAAGAGGCCGGTTTTGCCGGCTTCGAGCTGGGCAATAAATTCCCACGCGAAGCGCGCCTGCTAGGCCCCATCCTGCAGCGTCACGACCTGCAGCTGGTCTCCGGCTGGTACTCTGGCCGCCTGCTGGAGCGCAGCGTGGAGGAGGAGATCGCCGCCGTGCAGTCCCACCTGACGCTGCTGCGCGAGCTGGGGGCGAAGGTGCTGGTCTTTGCGGAAGTGAGCGGCTGCATTCACGGCGAGCAGCAGACCCCGGTTCACCTGCGCCCGCGCTTCCCACAGGCGCGCTGGAAAGAATACGGCGAGAAGCTTACCGAATTTGCCCGCTACACCCAGCAGCAGGGCGTGCAGATTGCCTACCATCACCATATGGGCACGGTGATTGAGTCAGCCGACGACGTGGACAACCTGATGATCCACACCGGGGAGGCGGTTGGATTGCTGCTGGATACCGGCCATCTGACCTTTGCCGGGGCCGATCCGCTGGCGGTGGCGCAGCGCTGGGCGTCGCGCATCAACCACGTTCACTGCAAAGACGTGCGCGCCGACGTGCTGGCGGACGTGAAAAACCGCAAAACCAGCTTCCTCGATGCGGTGCTGAGCGGCGTGTTTACGGTGCCGGGCGACGGCTGCGTCGATTACCCGCCGATTATGCGGCTGCTGAAGGCCCAGGATTATCACGGCTGGCTGGTGGTTGAGGCGGAGCAGGATCCGGCGATTGCCCATCCGCTGACCTACGCCCGTCTGGGGTATAACAACCTGAGCCGTCTGGCCCGCGACGCCGGACTGATTTGAGGAGGGGCCATGTCACGTCTGTTATCACGCTGGCAACAGCCGAACGCGGAGGGGCGCACTCAGTCCGTCACGCCAGAAAGCGCAGGGTGGGGCTACGTCGGCTTTGAGGCGTATGAGCTGCAGGAGGGGCAGACGCTGACGCTGCCCGCCGTCCGCGAAGAGCGCTGCCTGGTGCTGGTCGCCGGGCGGGCCTCCATCAGCACGCCTTCCGCGCAGTTTAACGACATCGGCGAGCGGATGAGCCCCTTCGAGCGCATCAAGCCGTGGGCGGTGTACGTCACCCCGCAGGAAACGGTGCAGGTGAAGGCGCTGACGAAGCTGGAGCTGGCGGTCTGCGCCGCGCCGGGCAAAGGCACGTATCCGACGCGGCTGATTGCGCCGCAGGATATCGACGGTGAAGCGCGCGGCAAGGGTCACAATCAGCGCTACGTGCATAATATTTTGCCGGAAGACAGGCCCGCCGACAGCCTGCTGGTGGTGGAGGTGTGGACCAATGAGGGCTGTACCAGCTCGTACCCGAGCCATAAGCACGACACGGATAACCCGCCGCAGGAGACGTATCTGGAGGAGACCTACTACCATCGCCTCAACCCGGAGCAGGGGTTCTGCATGCAGCGCGTCTACACCGACGACAGAACGCTGGATGAGTGTATGGCGGTCTATAACCGTGACGTGGTGATGGTGCCGAAGGGTTACCACCCGGTCGCGACGATGGCCGGGTATGACAGCTACTACCTCAACGTGATGGCGGGGCCGGTGCGCAAATGGATGTTCACCTGGGAGGAGGATCACGCGTGGATTAATCGGGATTATCCCACAGAGAGGGGGGACTGAGACGGCCTTTCTTGTCGGGTGGCGCTGCGCTTACCCGACCTACGAAATCGTAGGCCCGTGAAAGCGTAGCGCCGCCGGGCGAATTTTTCTCAGTGCGTCCGCCTCGCCTGCTCAATCGTCCGGGCGATAGCCTCCGGCTGGCTGACCATCGACACGTGGCTCGCGGAGACCTCGGTGGTTTTCGCATGGATCGTCTTTGCCATCGCCCGTTCCAGGTCGGGGTTGATCATTCGGTCATTCTTGCTGACCACATACCAGCTCGGTTTGTCATGCCACGCCGCGTGGGCAATCTTTTCACCAAACGCCTCGGCCTTAATCGGCCCCTGCGTGGCTGCAATCGTATCTTGAATGGCTGGCTTCACGTCAGGCGCGAAGTCCTTCCTGACGGCTTCCGTCGGCAGGTATAAATAGCCGTCCGCCGTTTTAGCGATGCCCGCGCTGCCCGGCGGGGCAGGGTAGCTTCCTGCCAGGTCCGCCGTCGACTGGCCGGAGTCCGGCGCAAACGCCGCCACATACACCAGCGATTTTACCCGCGCATCGTTGCCCGCCTCGCTAATCACGGTGCCGCCCCACGAGTGGCCCACCAGAACCACGTCACCCTGGGCGCGGGCGATGGCCCGCCGCGTGGCCGCAACGTCATCCTTAAGCGAGGTGAGCGGGAGCTGGACGGCAATGACCTCTGCGTGCTGTTTCTGCAAAAGGGTAATCACCTTATTCCAGCTGCTGCCGTCGGCAAACGCGCCGTGGACCAGCACCACGCTGGTTTTACTCTGCGCAAAGGCGCTGGCGGAAAGCGCCAGCAGGCCTGCCGTCACTACAGACAGTGCTTTCATCTTCAGACTCCTTAAAAGTGATGGACCGCCGCGTGGGGCGGGACGGTGAATTCAACGGTTTTGTGGTCGAGCGGCTTGTGCGTCGGGTCGGCCAGAATAATGGTCACCTTGTGTTTACCGGCGGGCAGCCCCACCAGGATCACCGGCTCTCCGCTGGCGTCAGCCCAGTGCCACGGCGCGTCATCCACCACCACGTGAATGTGACCGATGCGCGGGGTAACCTTGAGCGCTTCGGGGCCGAATACCGGCTCGATGCGCAGGTTTTCGGCACGGTACTGAATAAACACCGCGCCTTTGCTCAGCGGCCCGGCAAGCGGCGGATCGACGATCAGCTTTGCGGGCGGCTGCGGCTGCGCCAGCGGCGCAACGGCGGCGGGGCCGTTAACGTCCGCGGCGCTCAGGTTGTCCAGCGGCGTGGCCCGGGCATGGGCTACAGATGCCAGGAAAAGCAGGGGGATAAGTGCATAACGACGGATCATCGGTTTCTCTCCTCATCGGTTCTGAATGGCGACAGGGGAAGAAAACCATTTTTATGTATCGGAGATATTTGCCGGAGGCGGCGTTTTGTACCCGTTTGTCAGCGCAGGGTTCTGGATACAGTGCGATACACTTTTCCTGCCGGGACGGCGCACAATCGCTATCGCCAGCCCGGCAATCACCAGCGTCAGCCCCGTTGAAACCCACATTGCACCCGCGATCCCCAGCGTTTTATTCAGCCACGCATAGGCAAACGGTGAGGCTGCCGCCATCAGCTGGCCGGGAATCAGAAGCACGCCGGTGCGGCGGGCATAGCTTTCGGTGCTAAACAGCTCCAGCGGCAGGGTGGCTTTCACGATGGTGACCAGCCCGTTGATGGCGCCATAGCCCAGCACAAAACCGGCCGCGCACCAGACAAACAGGGAACTGCTTAGCCCAACCAGAAAGCAGAGCGGCATGGCGAGCGCGGTAAAAAGCGTGAGTTTGAAGGGGGTTAAGCGGGCACCCGCCAGCACTTCCAGCGAGCGAGCCCCCGTCTGGCCGATGCCCCACAGCATGCCGATGGCGACCGGCAGGCCGAAGTGGGCAATAAACTCCGGCAGATGGGTGGACGTACCGTTAGAGACAAAGGTGATGAGGGCAATGAAGGCGGCATAAAGCCAGCCGTTACGCCGCTCGTTGTTCAGCGGCGGCGCGGTGACCTTTGTCGTCACCGTCAGCCGATGCCGGGGAAGCGTTCTTATCAGCGCCGCGCTCAGCAGGCCGAAGAGAGCATAGACGCGCAGCGCCTCCTGCCAGCTCATCACCTGAAGCAGGGCATCGCCCAGCGGCCAGAAGACGGCGGAGGCCAGCCCGCCCGCCAGCGTGACGCGTGAGATTGTTCTTCGCGCCTGCTGCCCGTAGAGGTTCACCAGCGCGGCGAACAGCGCATCGTACAATGACAGGCGCATCCCGACGCCGGTGACCAGCCAGGCGCAGTACCAGCCAAAAAGCGTCTGGGTATACGCCATCCCTGCGCAGCTTGCGGCGATCAGCAACGTTCCGCTCATCACCACCTTTTGACCGCCAAAGCGTGCCAGCAGGCGGGCGACAAACGGGGAAACCGCCGCCATCACCAGCATCGCCAGCGTCAGGCCGAGGTAAATCTGCGGGGATGACCATTCCCGGTCGGCTGCAATGGCCAGCGCAAAGGTGCCGGGCATATAAAACGAGATCCCCCAGTTGATGAGTTGATTACATCCCGCCGTGAGGGCGAGGTGGCGAGGCAGGGCAGGTGTTTCCATTATTTTTCATTCCGCTATGCAGTTGTCCTGAGCATAACTCGCGCGGTATTGTGCTGGCAGGGCAGCAACCTTATGCGCGGTATAAGAGAAACTTTGAATGACGACGCTTAATCTGGGCCATCTCGCCACGTTCCGTCTGGTGATCCAGCGCGGCAGCTTTTCAGCGGCAGCGGATGTGCTGGGCATTTCCCAGCCCGCCGTCAGCCTGCAAATACGCCAGCTGGAGCAGTTTCTGCAAACGCGTCTGGTGGAGCGAACCGGGCGAGGGATTAAGGCTACCGCTGCCGGGCAGGCTTTGCTGGTGCACGGGGAACGTATTCAGCAGGCGGTGGATGACGCTATCCGGTCCGTTAGCGCCTTCAGCCACGATGTGAGCGGCACTATTACGCTGGGTACGGGGGCAACGGCCTGCATCCATCTTCTGCCACCGCTGCTGGAGAAGCTGCGCCGCGACTATCCGCTCCTGAGCGTGGGAGTCACGACGGGCAACACCCTCGACATCGTCAGGGCCATCGAAGAGAACCGTCTCGATATGGGGCTGGTGACGCTGCCGGTGAGCGGCAGAGCGCTGGACGTCATGCCGGTGATGGACGAAGAGTTTGTCTTTATTGCGTCGCGGGAGCAGCAGGATGCTTTTAGGGCCCTTACCCCGGAGGCGCTGCACGCTCAGCCGCTGATTGCCTTTGAATCAGGCAGCGGTACCCGGGCGCTGATCGACGGCTGGTTTGCAGCCAGTGGATTAGCGATCGCGCCGGCGATGCAGCTTGGCAGCATCGAGGCGATCAAACGCATGGTTCGCGCGGGGCTGGGCTACAGTATTGTGCCGCGAATGGCGGTCAAACAGGATGTCGATCGCGAAGGGCTATGTGTGATGTCGCTTACGCCCGTGCTGCAGCGGCAGCTGGCGGTGGTGATGCGGCAGGATAAAATCCTCAGCAAAGGGATAGCAGGCATTATTCGGATAGTGCAAAACCATCCGGCGGCCTAGCGGTCAGCGGTGTCGACGGTCAGGCTGGACTGCTGCGACTGGGTTTTGTCCTGATGGTGATACCAGGCGCCAATCGAAGAGTAAACGAAGCGGCCAAAGAAAAACAGGAAGCTGATGAGCAGTATGATGCGGGTCATTCGGGTGTTAAATTGATGTCGTTTGCGCATACGCGTGACCTGACTCACTCTGTTTATCCTGGATAAGCCCTTTTGGGCGATAGGGACATTAAGGCACAGCGGGAACATGGGGTCAATTCTACAGTGTGTAAATAACCGTCAATGTTTACATTAATTAATGTTATTGAAATTAATTAATGCATTTACCATATTGATAATATGAAGAAAATGATTTCAAAAAAACGCCGCAAAAAGATATTTGCGTAAATTAGTTTGATTTAAGTCAACGGGTTCCCGGCCCTGATATTTAAAATCCTTCCTCCACACTGTTCGCCCCGCACGCCGCCGGGCGGCGCGTACGTCAGGTTGGATGCCTGTCTTTATTTTCCCTCTGGAGCGAAAGGGGTTTAACCGGGCATCTATGAACATTCTCGCTTTCCTGAAAAACAATGAAAACCGCTGGTGGGCACTGCCGCTTATTTTGCCTGTGGTTTTACTTCCCGTACTGAGCATTGCGAATACGTTCACGCAGCTGGGCGACGGCATTGTGGCTCTCTATTATTTACCCCTCTCATTTTTGCTTTCGCTGATGATGTTCTTTGGGCTGGAAGCGCTGCCCGGGATCGTATTGTCGCTGTTTATCCGCTACTACCCCTCGGTCGGGATGTTCGAAACGGTCGCCGGCGTACTCCATTTTATCGTCCCTTTAGTGCTCAGTTGGGGCGGCTACCGGGTGTTTGCGCCCAGACGGAACATGACCGCGTACGGCGACATCCGGCTGATGGCGCAGCGCATCTTCTGGCAGGCCTTCTGCCCCGCGACGCTGTTTCTGGTGCTGTTTCAGTTTGCGGTGTATTTAGGCGTGTATGAGAGCCGGCAGAGCCTGGCGGGATTAAACCCCCTCAATATTCGCACGCTCATCAACTATCAAACGCTGCTGGTGAGCGGGCTGACGGGCGTGCCGCTGAGCTATCTGCTGATCCGCCTGATTCGTCATCCGCGCTATCTCAAAAGCCTTATCTCGCAGATCCGTTCCCAGATAGACAAAAAGGTGACGATCGTTGAGTTTCTGATGTGGGCTATCGCGCTTGGCGGGCTGCTTTCGCTGCTGCTGCTTCCGATGAATGAAAACAGCTCCATTTTTACCACTAACTACACCCTGTCGCTGCTGATGCCGGTGATGCTCTGGGGCGCGATGCGCTTTGGCTATAAGCTGGTGTCGCTGATCTGGATACCGGTACTGCTGGTGTCTATTCACTATTTTTACCGCTATATCCCGGTGAACCAGGGGTACGACATTCAGCTGGCGATCACCTCTTCCAGTTACCTGGTCTTCTCATTCGTGGTGATTTATATGTCGATGCTGGCGACCCGGCAGCGCGCGGTGAACAAACGCTCCCGCAGGCTGGCGCTGCTCGACCCGGTCGTCCATATGCCTAACCTGCGGGCGCTGTCGCGCGAACTGGCGAAAAACCCGTGGTCGGCGCTGTGCCTGCTGCGCATTCCGGAGCTGGAAATTCTGGGCCGAAATTACGGCGTGTTGCTGCGCATTCAGTACAAACAGCAGCTGGCGCAGTGGGTGAATGGCACGCTCCAGCCCAATGAGCAGGTCTATCATCTGACCGGGTACGATATGGCGGTGCGGCTCAACGCGGAATCGCACCAGCAGCGGATTGAGGCCCTGGACGAGCATATCAAACAGTTCCGCTTTGTCTGGGACGGCATGCCGCTGCAGCCGCAGGTGGGCGTGAGCTATTGCTATGTCCGGTCCCCGGTGAACCATCTTTATCTGGTGCTGGGTGAACTGGGTGTGGTGGCCGATCTGTCGCTCTCCTCCAACCATCCGGAAAATCTTCAGCAGCGTGGCGCGGTCCATTTGCAGCGCAGCCTGAAGGATAAAGTCGCGATGATGAGCCGCCTGCAAAAGGCGCTCGATAACGACGAATTCGCTCTGCTGGTTCAACCCGTTCGCGGCCTGCGCGGCGATCGCTATCACGAAGTTCTGCTGCGGATGCCGGATATCAACGGGCTATTAATCTCCCCCGACCAGTTCCTGCCCGTCGCGCAGGAGTTTGGCCTCTCCTCGCGGGTAGATTTGTGGGTGCTGGAGCACACCCTGCGCTTCCTTGCTGCGCATCGCGAACGGCTGCCCGGCCAGCGCTTTGCTATTAATCTCGCCCCGTCGACCGTGTGTCGGGTGCAGTTCCCGCTTGAGGTCAGTCGCCTGCTGGCGAAATACGCCATTGAGCCGTGGCAGCTGATTTTTGAGGTGACGGAGTGCAGCACCTTCGGCAGCGGGGAGCAGGCGCTACATATTCTCCAGCAGCTGCAGAAAATGGGGGTACGCATTGCGATTGATGATTTTGGTACCGGGTATGCGAGCTATGCGCGGCTGAAAAGCGTGGATGCCGACATTCTCAAGATTGACGGCAGCTTTATCCGCAATATCGTCAACAACAGCCTGGACTATCAGATCGTGGCGTCTATCTGTCATCTGGCGCGCATGAAGAAGATGCTGGTGGTGGCTGAGTACGTCGAGACGGAAGAGATACGTAGCGCGGTTCACGCGCTAGGCATTGATTATGTGCAGGGCTATCTGATCGGCAGGCCGGAACCGCTTGAGTCACTGCTGGAAGCTGAGGCGTCCACCGCGGACGCCTGAGCCGTTATGCGGCGACGTCGGCGCTCTCTTCTTCGATTTTGAGCAGCCAGCCGGTAACCGCTTCCCAGTACTGCTGCTCTTTTTCCAGGTCCAGCAGGACCAGCGCGTTCTGGCTGAACCAGTCGTGCGGGAAGCTCAGCGTCCAGTGATGGTCGTCGGTTTTCAGCTTCAGCGTAGGCGGCGTGGTGGTGGCCTGGCGCTGGTTATTGAGCAGCACGCCCAGGCGCAGCAGCTGAATAAGCGGCAGGAACTGCTTCTTCTTGAACAGCGTGAAGCGCGGCAGGTCGTCGAGCTTGATGGCCTTGCGGTGATAGCGCACCAGGGTCGCCATCATGGTTTGCTGCTCCTGGTTGAAGCCGGGCAGATCGCTGTTTTGCAGAATGTAGGCCGAATGGCGATGCATCCCGCTGTGGTTGATGTTCAGCCCCACCTCGTGCAGCATCGCGGCCCATTTCAACAGCGCGGCAAGCTGCGGGTGCGCAAGCTTCGGATTCTGCTCCTCCCACTGTTCGTACATCTGCACCGTGGTTTCCAGCACGCGCTTCGCCTGTTCGCGGTCGATGTTGTACTGGTTGGCCAGACTTTGCGCGGTGCGGCTGCGGATATCCTGATGGCGGAAGCGGCCTTCCATCTCATACAGCACGCCTTCACGCAGCGCGCCGTCGGAGAGACGCAGCTCCTTAATCGCCAGCGCATCAAACACGCCGCACAGGATCGCAAGCCCCGGTACGAAGACTGATTTCCGCTCATCGGACAGGCCCGGCAGGCTCAGGGCGTCGAAGCTTTTATGCTTCAGCACCTCTTCGGTGAGCAGAGCCAGGCGTTCAGGGGTAATAATCCCGTCTTTTTCACCCATCGCCAGCAGCACTTCATGCGCGGCTTTAATCGAGCCGGACGCGCCCAGCGCCACGTTCCAGCCCTGGATACGGTACTGCCACGCCAGGTTTTCCAGCTTCTGAACGGCCGCCATACGCGCACGCTGGAAGTTCTCGCGGGTGATGGTGCCGCCCGGGAAATACATCTGCGCGAAGCTGACGCAGCCCATACGGCGGCTTTCCACCAGGCGCGGCTCAAAGTCTTCGCCGATCACCAGCTCCGTTGAGCCGCCGCCGATATCGATAACCAGCTTGCGCCCTTTTTCCGGTTGGGTGTGCTCAACGCCCATGAAAATCAGACGCGCTTCCTCGTTACCTGAGATGATCTCAATCGGGTAGGGGATTACCTTTTCGGCCCGCTTGAGGAACTCCGGGGCGTTCAGGGCCTGGCGCAGGGTGTGGGTGCCCACGATGCACACGCTGGAGGGCGAGAAGCCCTGCAGACGTTCAGCAAACAGCGACAGGCAGTTTAACCCGCGCTCCATTGCCTCTTCGCTGAGCATGCTGCGTTCATCAAGGCCATCCGCCAGGTGTACGCGCTGCTTCAGACGACCGATGATCTGCAGCGCGCCATCCACCTCACGGGCGATGACCATGTGGAAACTGTTAGAGCCAAGATCGACCGCGGCGAATTCCTGCGGGCGTGGGGTCTTATCATTTATCGGCATAGGTTAATCGGGTTGCTCGAGTGATTTGATATAGTCGTAAATCGCCAGTTGCGACCGCACTTTGCGGCGGTTGCCGCGCGGCACATAGCGGTTACTGAGTTCTTTGTCGATATAGCGTGCTTTCACGGTATCGCTGAACAGAATCTCGATGATGTCGAGGATCTGCTGCTTCAGGCGCGGATCCAGCAGCGGTGCCGCGACTTCAATTCGGTAGTCAATATTGCGCGTCATCCAGTCTGCCGAAGAGAGATAGACCTGTTTATCACCCGCATTATCAAAAATATAGATCCGATCGTGTTCCAGGTAACGGTCAACAATGCTGATCACGCGAATATTGTCGCTGATGCCTTCCAGTTCCGGGATCAGCGAGCACATGCCGCGGATCAGCAGATTAACCGGTACGCCGGAGCTGGACGCCGCGTACAGCCTGTCCACCAGCCCTTTGTCGACAAGGTTGTTGAGCTTCAGCGTGATGCCGGACGACAGCCCTTTCTGGGCATTGGCGATCTCTTTATCGATCATATCGTACAGCAGGCGGCGCGAGTTCTGCGGCGAGACCAGCAGATAGTCAAAGTTCACCGGACGGTACGGGTTTTCGATAAAGTTAAAGACCCGGCGCACTTCGTTAGTGATGCGCGCATCGGCAGTTAAGAGCGAGTAGTCGGTATAAATTCGCGCCGTTTTCTCGTTAAAGTTCCCGGTACCGATGTGGGCATAACGCACCACGTCGTCGCCCTCTTTGCGGGAGATGAGGAACAGCTTGGCGTGAATTTTTAGCCCCGGCGCGGAGAAGATGACGTGTACACCGGCTTCCGTCAGACGGCGCGCCCAGTGAATGTTCGCCTCTTCGTCGAAGCGCGCCTGCAGCTCAACCACCACGGTGACTTTTTTGGCGTTGTGCGCCGCATGAATCATCGCGTCGATGATGCGGGAATCTTTTGCCACGCGGTAGATGTTGATTTTGATCGCCAGCACGCTCGGGTCGAACGAGGCCTGACGCAGCAGCTCCAGCACGTGCTCGAAGGTGTGGTACGGATAGTAGAGCAGCACATCGCGTTCGCGGATGGCGTCGAATCCGTTGCGGAATTTATCGAACCACAGATGGCGCAGGCGCGGCAGCGGCTTGTTCACCAGATTGGCTTTGCCGACGTTCGGGAAGCCAATAAAGTCTTTAAAGTTGTGGTAACGACCGCCCGGTACGATGGAGTCATAGCGCGAAATGGTCAGTTTCTCGCGCAGCATTTCCACCATGGCGTCCGGCATATCGCGCTGGTAAACAAAGCGCACCGGCTCGGCCGTCAGGCGCTGTTTCAGGCTGGAGGACATCAGCTCCATCAGGCTGGCTTCCATCTCGTGCACCAGGTCATATTCGGCGTCACGGGTCATCTTCATCGAGTAGGCGTTTAACGCATCGTAATCGAAGAAGCCTTTGAAGATGTCGTCCAGACAGTAGCGCAGGATGTTGTCCAGCAGGATCATCGGCTTGCGCCTGCGCGGGGTTTCCGGCGGCAGGTTCACAAAGCGCGGCACCTTGTCGGACGGGATCTCCAGCAGCGCGTAACGGATGGAATCACCGCGAATAATTTCTACCGCCAGGTAGGTGTAGTCATCCTTCAGGAACTGTACCAGATCGGTTTCGCGGTTGATCAGAATCGGGGTAATGTGCTGGCGCAGATAGTGTTTGAAGTAGTGGCGCAGCCAGTTTTGTTGGTTAACGGAAAGCTGGCGCTCGTTAATCAGGAAGATTTGATTGCGCGCCATCTCCAGCAGCAGTTCGTTATACAGGCCGTCAAATTCCTGATCGGCTTTCAGCACGCGGGACTGGATTTTGCCCAGCAGATGCCGCGAGTGCGAGTTTAAGCCCTGTTCTTCGCTGATGATGATGCGTCTTTTCAGCTCGGCAAAGCGAACCTTGTAGAACTCATCCAGGTTGTTGGAATAAATGCCCAAAAAACGCATGCGCTCGATCAGCGGGTTACTTTTGTCTGCCGCTTCCTGGAGTACACGTTCGTTAAATGCTAACCAGCTTAGCTCTTTCTCGATATATAACTTTTCCTGACCCATTACAGCTCACACTCCAGTTCAATCACAGGACGTGGTAAATCCGTCTCGTCCTTATTATGGCGAGCATTTCCACGATATGTCCAACAGTGCCAGAAAAGTATGACAGTTATTTTTTTTATTGGGGATTTTAGAAGGTTGGAGAAGGGGATATCGGGTAATGCAATGTACAGGTCGGGTAAGCGCAGCAGCGCCACCCGACATAGCAAACTACTCTTCCGCCGCATGACCCTGCGGGGGTAACTTCACGCCGTCCAGCCAGGCTGCGCCATCGCGCATCTCGAGACGCCCGTCGACAAACCAACTGACCACCAGCGGGTAAATGGCGTGTTCCTGGGTCTGCACGCGTTCGGTCACGTCGTCTTCGCTGTCGCCGTCAAAGACCGGGACTTTGGCCTGCAGGATCACCGGACCGCCGTCCAGCTCGTCGGTAACGAAATGCACGGAGGTGCCGTGCTCTTCATCGCCGTTTTCCAGAACCTGACGATGGGTGTGCAGGCCGGGATATTTCGGCAGCAGGGAAGGGTGAATATTCAGCAAACGTCCGGCGAAGTGTTCGACGAAGGCCGGGCTCAGAATACGCATATAGCCCGCCAGCACGACCACGTCCGGTGCGTAGGCGTCAATCTCATGCACCAGCTCGCGGTCAAAGGCTTCACGCCCGGCGAACTGGCTGGCTTCCAGCGCGTGCGCAGGAATGTTCGCTTCCCGCGCGCGCTCAAGGCCGAACGCGTCGGCCTTGTTGCTGAAAACTGCCCGAATGGTGCCATTGATTTTCTTCTGTTTGCAGGCGTCTATGATGGCCTGCAAATTGCTTCCGTTGCCGGAAATGAGCACCACGATGTTTTTCATTCAATGACCACACGCTGTTCGGAATCGGAAGCTTTAATCGTACCGATTTTCCACGCGTTTTCACCTTTTTCAGTCAGCAGCTTAACCGCTTTATCCGCTTCGCTTGCCGGCAGGGCGATAACCATGCCCACGCCGCAGTTAAAGGTGCGGTACATTTCGTGAGAGCTCACGTTGCCTGCGGACTGCAGCCAGTTGAAGACGGCCGGCCACTGCCATGAGGATTCGTCGATCACCGCCTGGGTGTTATCCGGCAGGACGCGCGGGATGTTTTCCCAGAAGCCGCCGCCGGTCAGGTGAGCGATAGCGTGAACGTCGACGTTCTCGATAAGCTCAAGCACGTTTTTCACGTAGATGCGGGTCGGCGCCAGCAGATGGTCAGCCAGCGGTTTACCGTCAAGCTCGGTCGTCAGCGGGTCGCAGCCGCTCACTTCGAGAATTTTACGCACCAGGGAGTAGCCGTTGGAGTGCGGGCCGCTGGAGGCCAGTGCGATCAGCACATCGCCATCGGCCACTTTGCTGCCGTCGATAATTTCTGATTTTTCTACTACGCCGACGCAGAAGCCCGCGACGTCATAATCTTCGCCGTGATACATGCCCGGCATTTCCGCGGTTTCACCACCGACCAGCGCACAGCCGGACTGCAGGCAGCCTTCGGCGATACCGCTAATCACGCTGGCAGCGGTATCCACGTCCAGTTTGCCGGTCGCGTAGTAATCGAGGAAGAACAGCGGCTCTGCGCCCTGAACCACCAGGTCATTCACGCACATCGCGACCAGATCGATACCGATCGTGTCGTGACGCTTTAAATCCATCGCCAGGCGCAGTTTAGTGCCTACACCGTCAGTACCCGAGACCAGAACAGGTTCACGATATTTTTGCGGCAGCGCGCACAGTGCGCCGAAGCCACCCAGACCACCCATCACTTCCGGGCGGCGGGTTTTTTTCACCACACCTTTGATTCGGTCAACCAGCGCATTACCTGCGTCAATATCAACACCGGCATCTTTGTAGCTGAGAGAAGTTTTGTTGGTCACGGCTTAAATCCCCACGCGATTGCATAGCTAGTAAGAAAAATCGGCGCAATTCTAACAGTCCAGGCAAACGTTTGCGAGCCTATTCTGGACGTGGGGATCTTTTTTTCTGTGTACCCCGGTAATGCAGCCAAACTTGACTCTGTTCACGAAAATGAAACCGGTTTCTGAGAACTGCTTGCAACGGTTATTCCCTTTGCACATCATCGAACTGAAACCGGTTTCTGTAATTGTTTTTGCAGAAAATAACGCAGAATGAGGGAAAGCGAATGTCAGGATTTAAAGCAGATTTTCTGTGGGGCGGAGCCGTTGCGGCGCATCAGCTGGAAGGCGGCTGGAAAGAGGGCGGCAAGGGCGTAAGCGTGGCCGATGTGATGACCGCGGGCGCGCACGGCGTGCCGCGTGAAATCACCAACGGCGTGCTGGAAGGGAAAAATTACCCTAACCACGAAGCCATCGATTTCTACCACCGCTATAAAGAAGACATCAAACTCTTTGCCGAGATGGGGTTTAAATGCTTCCGCACTTCTATTGCCTGGACGCGGATCTTCCCGAAAGGGGACGAGCTTGAGCCTAACGAGGCTGGCCTGAAATTCTATGACGATCTGTTCGACGAGTGTCTGAAGCACGGCATCGAACCGGTTATCACCCTGTCGCACTTTGAAATGCCTTTCCACCTGGTCACGGAATACGGCGGCTGGCGCAACCGTAAGCTGATCGACTTCTTCGTTCGTTTCGCAAAAGTGGTTTTCCAGCGCTACCAGCATAAGGTGAAGTACTGGATGACCTTCAACGAGATCAACAACCAGGCCAACTTCCACGAAGACTTTGCCCCGTTCACGAACTCGGGGCTGAAGTACGCGCCGGGTGAAGACCGTGAGCCGGTGATGTTCCAGGCGGCGCACTATGAGTTGGTGGCCAGCGCCCTGGCGGTGAAGGCGGGGCGGGAGATTAACCCGTCGCTGCAGATTGGCTGCATGATTGCCATGTGTCCTATCTATCCGCTGACCTGCGCGCCGGACGATATGATGATGGCGATGAACGCCATGCACCGCCGCTACTGGTTCACCGACGTGCACGTGCGCGGCAGATACCCGCAGCATCTGCTCAATTACTTCGAACGTCGCGGCTTCGCGCTGGATATTACCGAAGAAGATAAAGCGGCGCTGACGCAGGGCTGCGTAGACTACATCGGGTTCAGCTACTATATGTCCTTCGCCACCAAGGCGACGGCGGATAACCCGCAGCTGGACTACGACGAAAGCAAGAGCCTGGTCTCTAACCCTTACGTGCAAAAATCCGACTGGGGCTGGCAGATTGACCCGGTGGGGCTTCGCTACTCCCTCAACTGGTTCTGGGATCACTACCAGCTGCCGCTGTTTATCGTTGAGAACGGCTTTGGCGCGATCGACGTGCAGGAGAGCGACGGCACGGTGAACGACCAGTACCGCATTGACTACCTGGCCGCCCACATTCGCGAGATGAAAAAAGCGGTGGTGGAAGACGGCGTTGACCTGATGGGCTATACGCCGTGGGGCTGTATCGACCTGGTGTCTGCCGGTACGGGCGAAATGAAAAAACGCTACGGCTTTATCTTTGTCGATAAAGATAACGAAGGGAACGGCACGCTGAACCGCAGTAAGAAAAAGTCGTTCGACTGGTATAAGCAGGTGATTGCGAGCAACGGCGAGCAGCTATAATTGCCCGGTGGCGCTGCGCTTACCGGGCCTACGGGACGTGTAGGCCGGGTAAGCGTTAGCGCCACCCGGCAGAACCCCGCACCCAAGCCGGAGCCCAGCCTCCGGTTTTTTGTCTTTGCTTGATCCCTGTCAAGCAACATGGGTATGGCCTAATCCGAAAAAAGCGGTATAATCCCGCGATTTTTTTGCGGACGCCACCTCAGAGGAGAAAGAGAATGAAGATTGTGGAAGTGAAACACCCACTCGTTAAACACAAGTTGGGCCTGATGCGTGAGCATGACATCAGCACGAAGCGTTTTCGCGAACTGGCATCTGAAGTCGGCAGCCTGCTGACTTACGAAGCGACCTCTGATCTGGAAACAGAAAAAGTCACCATCGAAGGCTGGAACGGCCCGGTGCAGGTTGAGCAGATCAAAGGTAAGAAAATTACCGTGGTGCCAATCCTGCGTGCCGGTCTCGGCATGATGGAAGGCGTGCTGGAGCACGTGCCAAGCGCGCGTATCAGCGTGGTCGGGATCTACCGTAACGAAGAAACCCTTGAGCCGGTTCCTTACTTCCAGAAGCTGGTGTCTAACATCGACGAGCGCATGGCGCTGGTGGTTGACCCAATGCTCGCGACCGGTGGCTCAATGATCGCCACCATCGACCTGCTGAAAAACGCGGGCTGTAACAGCATTAAGGTGCTGGTACTGGTTGCCGCTCCGGAAGGGATCGCGGCGCTGGAAAAAGCGCACCCGGACGTTGAGCTGTACACCGCCTCTATCGACCAGGGCCTGAACGAGCACGGGTACATCATCCCGGGGCTCGGCGATGCCGGCGATAAGATCTTTGGGACGAAATAATCGAATAACGATAAATAAGCCGACTTTGATAGTCGGCTTTTTTTTGAATAAAACACCAACAATACTACACAGAGGAAAACACTATGACGCGCCGTGCTATCGGGGTGAGTGAAAGACCGCCGCTTTTACAGACTATCCCGCTTAGTTTGCAGCACCTGTTCGCCATGTTTGGCGCAACCGTGCTGGTGCCAATCCTGTTCCACATTAACCCGGCTACCGTGCTGCTGTTCAACGGCATTGGTACGCTGCTTTACCTCTTTATCTGTAAAGGCAAAATCCCGGCGTATCTCGGGTCGAGCTTCGCCTTTATCTCGCCGGTGTTACTGCTGCTGCCGCTGGGTTATGAAGTCGCGTTGGGCGGCTTTATCATGTGCGGTGTCCTGTTCTGCGTGGTGTCCTTCATTGTGAAGAAAGCCGGTACCGGCTGGCTGGACGTGATGTTCCCCCCTGCGGCGATGGGCGCAATCGTTGCCGTCATCGGTCTTGAACTGGCGGGCGTCGCGGCGAATATGGCCGGTCTGCTGCCTGCTGACGGCCAGTCACCGGATTCCAAAACCATTATCATCTCGCTGGTAACGCTGGGCGTGACGGTGTTTGGCTCCGTGCTGTTCCGCGGCTTTATGGCGATTATCCCGATCCTGATCGGCGTGCTGGCGGGCTATGCGCTCTCCTTCGCGATGGGCGTGGTGGATACTACTCCGATTGCCGAGGCGCACTGGTTCGCCCTGCCAACCTTCTATACGCCACGCTTCGAATGGTTTGCGATCTTCACCATTCTGCCTGCGGCGCTGGTGGTGATTGCGGAGCACGTCGGCCATCTGGTGGTGACGGCGAACATCGTTAAGCGCGATTTAATCCGCGACCCGGGCCTGCACCGCTCCATGTTTGCGAACGGTTTCTCCACCATCATCTCCGGTTTCTTCGGCTCTACGCCAAACACCACCTACGGCGAGAACATCGGCGTGATGGCGATTACCCGCGTCTACAGTACCTGGGTTATCGGCGGCGCGGCGATCATCGCTATTCTGCTCTCCTGCGTCGGCAAGCTGGCGGCAGCGATTCAGATCATTCCTGTACCGGTGATGGGCGGCGTTTCTCTGCTGCTGTACGGCGTGATCGGTGCCTCCGGTATTCGCGTGCTGATTGAATCCAAAGTGGATTACAGCAAAGCGCAAAACCTGATCCTGACCTCGGTGATCCTGATTATCGGCGTGAGCGGCGCGAAGGTGCACATTGGTGCAGCGGAGCTGAAGGGCATGGCGCTGGCGACCATCGTCGGCGTGGGCCTGAGCCTGATCTTCAAGCTGATCTCGGTTATCCGACCGGAAGAAGAAATTCTGGACGCGGACGATAGCGAAAAAGCGTCACACTGATCGTATTAACGGGCGAGGGATCGCCCGGTTCTCTCCTTGCAGGTTCCGTGTTAAACTCCATTCCGATTTTACGTAGGATCTCTGGTTGAGGTATTTCTGAACGGACCGGCACAGCTCTCTCTGCCACTCTATCTCCCTGACGACGAAACTTTCGCGAGTTTCTGGCCGGGTGATAACCCCTCTTTACTGGCTGCACTGCAAAACGTGCTGCGCCAGGATCACAGCGGATACATCTATATCTGGTCACGCGAAGGCGCGGGGCGCAGCCACCTGCTGCATGCCGCCTGCGCGGAGCTTTCGGCGCGCGGAGATGCGGTAGGCTATGTGCCGCTGGATAAACGTACCTGGTTCGTGCCTGAGGTGCTGGAGGGAATGGAACATCTTTCGCTGGTCTGCATCGATAATATCGAATGCGTGGCGGGGGATGAGCCGTGGGAAATGGCGATCTTTAACCTCTACAACCGCATTCTGGAATCGGGTAAAACCCGGCTGCTGATCACCGGCGATCGTCCGCCGAGACAGCTCAATCTGGGGCTGCCGGATCTGGCGTCTCGTCTGGACTGGGGACAAATCTACAAGCTTCAGCCGCTGTCGGATGAAGATAAGCTTCAGGCGTTACAGCTGCGCGCAAAGCAGCGCGGGTTTGAGCTGCCGGAGGACGTGGGGCGCTTCCTGCTTAAACGACTGGATCGTGAAATGCGCACGCTGTTTGACACGCTCGATCAGCTCGATCGCGCCTCGATTACCGCCCAGCGCAAGCTGACCATTCCGTTTGTGAAAGATATTCTCAAGCTTTGAGTTTGTTCGCCCGGTGGCGCTGCGCTTACCGGGCCTACAAAACCCGCCGCACTTTGTAGGCCGGGTAAGGCGCAGCCGCCACCCGGCTAAAGATCCCCCATTAGATGCTCAACCAAAAGCGGAATCGGTCTTCCCGACGCCACGCTACGTCCGTTTTCTCGCCACAGCGCCGTACCGCTAATGTCCAGATGGGCCCACGGAATGGTTGTCGGGCAGAAGTGATGCAGCAGCCACGCCGCCGAGGCGCTGATCGCCGCATTGTTGGTCGGCGTGTTGCACAGATCGGCAATCGCGCTGTCGGTCTGCTTTTTCAGCCGCGCATCCAGCGGCAGGGACCACACTTCATCGCCGCTCTGCTTACCCGCCAGCGTTAGCGCCGCGCGCAGCGGTTCATCCTGTGTCATCAGCCCGCTCAGCTCATACCCCAGCGCCTTCACGACCGCACCGGTTAAGGTCGCCATATCAATAATATAGCGCGCCTGCGGATGGCGCTGGCTGGCCCAGGCGATGGCGTCCGCCAGCACCAGTCGGCCTTCGGCATCGGTGTTGTTGATTTCAACGGTGGTCCCGTTGCAGGCCGTTGCTACCGTGCCGGGCTGCATAGCGTCAGGGCCGATGGTGTTTTCTGCCAGCGCCAGCACGCCCATGATGCGAACGGGAAGCCCCAGCTCTGCGACGGTCAGCATCAGGCCCAGCACGTTAGCCGCGCCGCACATGTCGTATTTCATGGTGTACATGCCCGCGCCTTCCTTCAGCCACAGGCCGCCGGTATCGAAGGTAATGCCTTTACCCACATAGCAGCGCACCGGGCCGTCGCTGGCACCGTCATAATGAATCGCCAGCAGACGTGGGGGACAGGTCGCCCCTTTGCCGACGGCGTGCAGCAGCCCCAGACCCTGCTCAACGATCTGCTTTTCATCCAGTGCTTCACACCGCAGGGCGGGGAAGGCGGCACACAGTTTTTGCGCCTCTTCCACCACAAACTGCGGCGTGCAGCGGTCGGACGGGATATCCGCCAGACGTCGCGCCGCGACCATGCCGCAGGCGATGGCCTGCTGCTGGCGGAAAATAACCGCCAGTCGGTCCTGCTGTTCGGGTAAACAGAGCGCGGTGATGCGCTCAAGACGAACGCTGTCACTGGTTTTCTTCAACTGCAAATCGCTTAGCCTGTGCGCCTGATTAAAGAGAAAACGCAGCACCTGCGCCAGGACCACATCGTCGATATTAGTAACGTCCAGTATCAGCTCGGGGCTGACGGGCGAGGCCAGCAGCGGGCGCAGCGCCGCCAGTAATCCTTCGGTCAGGCTATCCTGCCAGAGCGCATCGGGCAGCAGGGTGATCCGGGCAAACGGGGCGCAGCCAAAGCGGGCATCCGCGATGCCGTCAGACTCGCGCATTTCCGCGACCAGCGCCGTTTCGGGCAAATGCGTACAGGAGGTGGAGGCAATCAAATGGCTTTGCGGAGCCGCGTCAGAAAGCGTTGTAATAAACTGATACGTAATCATCATGACTCCTCAATCGGCGCGCGGATCCGCGCGGCATAGGCCTGCATCCACGCATTGTCTACCGCGTGATAATGCGTTTTCTCCCGCAGGCGTTCGGTACGAAAAACGGTGAGGGGCTGGCGAGCCGTCGCTACCACGAACGAGAAGGTTTTGATGTTGGTGGCGGCACCAAATTCACCCCTGTTGTTCATGCACACCACGGAGAGATCGCCCACGCGGCCAAAGCGCGACATCAGCTTGTCCTCCAGTTCGAATACCACCGAATCCGCCGCCTGCTGCGGGGTCATACCCTGCGCCATGCGGCGGACGATTTCGTAGCTGGTGCAGCCTTTCATCAGATCTTCACCGACGCCCGTGGCGGTGGCGGCGCCGGTTTCGCTGTCACAGTAAAAGCCGGAGCCAATAATGGGTGAATCCCCGAGTCGACCGCGCTTTTTCATGAACAGGCCGCTGGTGGAGGTGGCGACGCTCATCGAGCCCTGCTTATCGAGGCCGATAATGCCGACGGTGTCATGTCCATCGTAAGGGCTTAAACCTTTATCCAGCGTTTCGCGGCAGCGCTTGCGGTAGTGCTGCATCGCGCGGTCAGTGATCATGGTTTTGTCGGCAAAGCCCTGGCTCAGCGCCCATTCCCGCGCGCCCTGGCCGACCAGCAGGCTGTTGTAGCGCTGGCGGCTTAACGCATGCGCCACGCGCACCGGGTTGGCGATATCCACCAGGTTGCCCACGGCACCAAACGCCAGCGTATCGCCGTCCATGTAGGCGGCGTCCAGCTCCACCTCGCCATTTTCGGTGGGCAGTCCGCCGTAGCCGACGGATTTATAAAACGGAAAGTCTTCGACGGCGGCGACGGCATCCACCACCGCAGCGGAGACCGGTTTCCCCGCAGCCAGCGCGGACGCAGACTCCGTAACGCCTTCAAGCGCCATTCTCCAGGTCGCGATAATTCCCCACATGCTTTACTCCTGTTTTGCAAGGGTGGTGTCGGTTTGCGTAACGGTGGCCATTTCCGCCGCGCGGTACTGTTTGTCCACTATACGCATGAAAGGCAGGTACAGCATGGCGCCAATCAGCACGTTAATAAGCTGCATCACGCTGCCGCTCAGGTGCCCGGTGACGATAAAACCGCTGATCACCGGCGGCAGCGTCCAGGGAATAAACACCCCGGTGGTGACGGCAACCGCGCCAATCTTCATCGCCGCATACTGCACGGTGACCAGCACCAGCGGCACCAGGTTGAACGGGATAAGCATGATCGGGTTCATGATCACCGGCAGGCCAAACAGGATCGGTTCGTTGATGTTAAACACCGACGCCCCGGCGCCGAGGCGCGCCACTTCACGCATGTTTTTGCTGCGGGCGAAAATCAGCATCGCAATCACCAGCGACAGCGTGGCCCCCGCGCCGCCCATCCAGATCATGTCAAAAAACTGTTCGGTGATAATGTGCGGCGGCGTCGTGCCTTCCTGAATCGCGGCGATGTTGTCGGTCTGGTTCTCCATCCACAGCGGGCGAATGATGCCGTTAATCATCGAGCCGGAGTTAATGCCCACGGACCACAGAATGGTGATGCTGAACACCGTCATCAGCGCGCCAAAGTAGGAGGTGCCGTAGTGGCGCACCGGCGTGGCAACCACTTCGTAAATAAACTGGTGGATGGTGTTGTAGTGGGTGTTTTCAAACACGATGCGGATACCCAGCACCAGAATCATCACCAGCAGGGCCGGGATCAGCGCGGCGAACGACTCCTGCACCGCCGGAGGCACGCCGTCCGGCATTTTTATCACCAGTTTTTTGCGCTTCAGCCAGCAGAACAGCTCCGTCCACAGCAGGGAACCAATCATCGCCACGAACAGCCCTTTGCTGCCAATCCACTCCACCGGAATGACGGTAATGCCGCCGTTTTCCGCCACTTTGATAAAGGGCGTCAGGATGAGAAAGGCGACCAGCGCCAGGATGCCGCAGGAGATGCGATCCTCACCGTAGTGTTCCGCGAGGCGGAAGGCGACCAGGAAGCTGATGAACAGCGACATGGTGGAGAACACCGCGTTGAACGGGATTTCGATAATGGCGCTCCAGCTCTCACCAAAGGCCTGAGACATAAACTGCTGATAGGCTTGATTCGGGAACGACGAGATCACCAGCAGAATAGAGCCGACGATGATAAACGGCATGAAGGAGACGTAGGCGCCGCGAATGGCCCCGAGATGACGCTGCTGGGCCGTTTTGGCCGCCAGCGGCATCAGTTTTGCTTCGAGAAATCCCAGAACATTGTTCATTGTGAACTCCGTACAAGATTGAGGGGTGTTGTTTGTGTTATGTCTGGGGATTATCAGTGAAGCGTGGCGAGCGAAAGGTGAAATCGGTCACAAAGCAATCGCTGACGTAGTATAAATCTCATAAGATTGGTTCTGAGGATCCTGCGATGGAAATTAAACTGCATGCTAATGCCACCACCACACCGCGCATCCGTCGCTATCTTCAGCAGTCAAATAAAAGCGACAGAGAGCTGGCCACGGAGCTGGGTATTTCGGTCACTACCGTCAGGCGCTGGCGCAACCGCGAGCAGGTTTCGGATAACCATACGACGCCAAAAATGATACACAAAGCATTGAGACAGGAGCAGGTTGCGCTGGTCAATTCCCTGCGGGATATCACGGGTGCCCCGCTGGATGAACTGCTGCAGATGGTCAATAACGGACTCGGGATCGCCGTCTCCCGCGCGACCCTGAACCGCTACCTCAAACCGGCTTCGGTAAAGCAGAAGGGCGCGACGTTGCAGGGGAAAAAGGCGCTGAAGGCAGGCATCGTGCCGCAAAAACTCCTGTTACATCATCAGCCTCTGTCTCTGCATATGGACGATGGCGGGGAACAGCATCTGCTCTGGGCGCGTGAACCCGTGAGCGGCTGGTGCTACGCCCGGCTGTACGCGGGCATTTCTCCGCCGCTGCTGGCACACTGGGCGAACGACGCGCTGGAAGCCTGTCCGGCGGATATTCAATCTGTTGAGACTTTTGGTTTAGAGGTGAAGCTAAAGGAGCGCAATGCCACCGTAACGGTGCATCCGCAGCAGTACCGCGCCGTTCAGGTTGCTCTGCCGCTATGTGAAATCATCCCACGCCTGAACAGTGAACCGGCAGGCGAGCTGTTGATCCAGCTGTGCGAATTTTACAATCGGGGAAAAACGCAGAAAAAGCTGGGAGAGAGTACGCCGCAGGCCTTTCTGGAAGCGCTGCGGCATAAGGACTAGAGGATCTCGAGCACGTCTTCCGGCGGACGTCCAATGCGCGCCTGGCCGTTCGCCACCACAATCGGGCGCTCAATCAGCTTTGGATTTTCAACCATCGCCTGGATCAGCTCAGCCTCGGTGAGGCTGCTGTCATCCAGGCTAAGCGACTTATACAGATCTTCTTTCTGGCGCATCAGCTCTCTTGCACTGCCCATTCCCAGCATGTGCAGCAGCTGGCGGAGGGTTTGCGCATCGGGTGGGGTGTCAAGGTACAGCACCACCTCCGGCTCAACGCCGTTAGACTTTAGCAGGCTCAGGGTATCGCGGCTCTTGGAGCAGCGAGGGTTGTGATAGATTTTTACGGCGTCGGTCATGACGTGAATTCTCCTTTATTACATCTTCTCGTAAGGCTTAAAGCGCTGCTGCAGGGCGCGCAGCTGATCGATACGCGCGTCGTAACGGGCCTGCTGGAGGCTGCCGAGTTTGACCTGCGAGCTGGCGCTGCTGAGCGTGGAAATCGCCTGATCGAGACGGCCCACCAGGGCAAAACCTTCGGCACGCGCCGCCAGCTCCTGATCGCGGTTGCCAAGCTGGGCTTCCGCCTGAGCGAGCAGATCCCAGCCGTTTTGATCGTCTTTATTATTAAAGGTGTAGCGGTTCAGAATGGTCGCCGCTTCGCCAGGCTGACCGCCCTGTAAGTAAGCGTTCGCCAGGTTAAGCTGCAGCACCGGGTTGGTACGGACGTCTTTCGCCCCTTTCAGACGGTTGATCGCATCGGCCGTTTTCTTCTGCCCCAGATCGATATCCGTCGACAGATCGAGGTACCACGGGTTGTTCGGATCGGCCGCGAGAAGCGGCTGCAGCGCTTTACGCGCTTCGTCGTATTTGCTGGCTTCCATCGCCTGGAGCGCCTGACCATACTGCGCGGCATTTTTCTCACGCACGTTGCCTTTCGCCAGGGAATCCAGCAGGTCGCTGGTGAGCTGGTTACGCCCGGAATTGTACATCCCCAGGGTTCTCACCTTCGCCATGTAGAAATCCTGTGAAGACTGGACCACGACCGGACGCATCTGGTTGGCACGGTTACGCGCGTCCGACAGACGGCTTTCAGGTAACGGGTGCGTCAGCAGGATTTCCGGCGGACGGGAAGAGTAACGCGCCTGATCGAGCAGTTTTTCGAGGAAGCTCGGCATGGCCTGCGGGTCAAAGCCCGAGCGCTGCAGCACCTGAATCCCGATGCGGTCTGCTTCCTGTTCGTTTTGCTGGGTAAAGCTGATCATCCCCTGGCGCGTTCCCGCCAGCGTACCGGTCAGGGCTGCCATCCCGGCCTGCGGGCTGGCCATCGCCAGCAGAATAGAGCCCAGCGCGCCCACCCAGGTGAGGGGGGCGTTACGTTTCTGATCTTCCATGGCACGCGCCAGGTGGCGCTGGGTGACGTGCGAAATTTCGTGCGCCATCACCGAGGCCAGCTGGCTTTCGTTGTCAGAGTAACGGAATAACGCCGAATGCAGCACCACGTTACCGCCAAAGAAGGCGAAGGCGTTGATTTCGTCATTATTGATTAAATAGAAATGGAAGGGCGTTTTCACCGAGTCGGCGTGCGAAACCAGACGCATCCCCAGCCCGTTAATGTACTGTACCAGCAAAGGGTCGTTAATCAGCGGGGCGCTGCCGCGCAGCTGGCGAACATAGTAATCCCCCATTTGCATCTCTTGCCCAATAGAGAGCGTGCTTCCTGCTGTGGTGCCCATGTCCGGCAATGAATCGGACGAGTCAGCAAAAGCGGGTAACACCTGACCGACCGTCACCGCGGCAATCAGTGTTGCAACCAGTGTTTTTCTCAACTGCCTGAACATAACCACTGTCCTGTATGTTGGATGTGCTAATTTGACCGATGAACCGGCTTATCGTTCATCTCTGCTGCCCTGCGAGTGTAGCCGTGTTACCGCATGAAGAAAATCCCATTCATCAGGCTTTTGCGGATTGCGATCGGGATACAAAAAGCGAAAGTCTTTTTTGTGACAGTTAGATACAATTCACCGTCTCACTCCCGCCATTCGATTCAGGGAAGGGTTGTATGCTCGAAATGTTAATGCAGTGGTACCGGCGTCGGTTCAGCGACCCGGAAGCCATTGCTTTGTTGGTTATTCTGGTTGCCGGGTTCGGTATTCTGTTCTTCTTCAGCGGCCTGCTCGCGCCCCTGCTGGTGGCGATCGTGCTGGCGTACCTGCTGGAGTGGCCAACGGTGCGCCTGGAACACATCGGCTGTTCCCGACGCTGGGCGACCAGCATCGTCCTGGTGCTGTTTGTCGGCATCCTGCTGTTAATGGCCTTTGTGGTGATGCCCGTGGCCTGGCAGCAGGGGATCTACCTTATCCGCGATATGCCCGGCATGCTGAACAAGCTTTCTGATTTTGCCGCCACGCTGCCGCGCCGTTACCCGGCCCTGATGGATGCCGGGATTATCGACGCGATGGCCGAAAATATGCGCGCTCGCATCATGACGATGGGCGATTCGGTGGTGAAGTACTCCCTGGCCTCGCTGGTCGGGCTGCTGACGCTGGCGGTTTACCTTGTCCTCGTGCCGCTGATGGTCTTCTTCCTGGTGAAAGATAAAGACCAGATGCTCAACGCCGTGCGCCGTATTCTGCCGCGCAACCGCGGGCTGGCTGGGCAGGTCTGGGAAGAGATGAACCAGCAGATCACCAACTACATTCGCGGCAAGGTGCTGGAGATGATTGTCGTGGGGGTCGCCACCTGGATTGGCTTCCTGATTTTCGGCCTGAACTACTCGCTGCTGCTGGCGGTACTGGTGGGGCTGTCGGTCCTGATTCCGTACATCGGCGCGTTTGTGGTGACCATTCCGGTTGTTGGGGTCGCGCTGTTCCAGTTTGGGCTGGGGACAGAGTTCTGGAGCTGCTTCGCGGTGTACCTGATTATTCAGGGGCTGGACGGTAACCTGCTGGTACCGGTGCTGTTCTCCGAAGCGGTGAACCTGCATCCGCTGGTGATTATCTTGTCCGTGGTGATTTTCGGCGGGCTGTGGGGATTCTGGGGCGTGTTCTTTGCGATTCCGCTGGCGACGCTGATTAAAGCCGTGGTCCACGCGTGGCCGGATGTTCCTGCGGTGGAAGAGAAATAGGTTTTGTGCGGGCTGATGCCCTCACCGCGACCCTCTCCCACGGGGAGAGGGGGAAAACACTAAAAACGGCAACCAGGTTGCCGTTTTGCATTTATCTTGTAGGTCGGGTAAGGCGAAGCCGCCACCCGACACTCACTTTCAGGCACTTTGTTTCAGCCAGTTCAACACCACGTCGTGGTGGTTGCTGGTTTTGAAGTCGTCAAACACATGTTCAACTTTACCGTCAGCGTCAATCAGGAAGCTGATGCGGTGAATGCCGTCGTAGGTTTTACCCATAAACGTCTTCTCGCCCCAGACGCCGAACTGCTCGCACACCTGATGGTCTTCATCAGAAAGCAGCGTGAAGTTCAGCAGCTCTTTTTCAGCAAATCGCGACAGCTTTTCTGGTTTATCCGTGCTGATACCCAGCACTTCCACGCCGACTTTTTTCAACTCGTCCATGTTGTCGCGTAAGCCGCAGGCCTGTACGGTGCAGCCGGGGGTCATGGCTTTCGGGTAGAAATAGACCAGAACACGCTGTCCCTGGAAGTCGGTCAAATTTACTTGCTCGCCGTCTTGATCCGGTAAGCTAAATTTCGGTGCGATGTCACCGGCTTTCAGTGGGTTCATTACTCAACTCCATCCTGTTCGTGCTGCGAATAATTGACGACGCTTATACTGCCCTGCGCGTTTAATTCTGTACAGAGGGCTTTGAACGCTTGCTCGATATTTGACGCATCCTGCGAGGCAGGGCTGTGCGCGGTAATTTGAATAAACAGCACTGGAAGACCCTGGTCATCGCTTGTCTGCGTACGGGAAACCAGTTCGGCAATATTCATCTGATGACTGTCAAACAGCGCCGTGAAACGCTCAATCAGATGTGGAGAATCAGGTACTTCAACCTGCACCCAGACGGTAGAAGGCAATGCCGGACGCGGACGCGCGGTGGTGCGCTTCATGACAATCAGCAAATCCAGTTCGGCCCCCTTCAGTGGCAGGGTCGATTCAATCAACGTAATGGCATTCCATGTCCCGGAAAGCAACATAATAAATGTGAACTCTTCGCCAAGCATGGCCAGACGGCTGTCTTCGATATTACAGCCGCAGCTGCTTACGTGGCGGGTGATGGTGTTCACGATACCCGGCCTGTCGGCACCCAGCGCAGTGATAACCAGGTAATGTTGTGATGAGGTTGTCAAACCTGTTCTTCCTTTGCATGGTTAAGTCTTCCTAAGGAAAGCATAAAAAAAACATGCATACAACCGCCTGAGAGCCTCAGGTCGCTTGCTTTTATTACAGTTCCAAACGTAACATTGAGGCTCTTGTTCGCACAGAGGATGGCTCATGTTCACGGGAAGTATTGTCGCGCTTGTTACACCGATGGATGAAAAAGGTAATGTCTGCCGGTCAAGCATGAAGAAGCTCATTGATTACCATGTCGCCAACGGAACCTCGGCGATCGTTTCGGTAGGGACTACCGGTGAATCCGCAACGCTGAGCCACGACGAGCACGGCGATGTGGTGATGCTGACCCTGGAACTGGCTGACGGACGTATTCCGGTCATCGCGGGGACAGGGGCGAATGCAACCGCAGAAGCTATCAGCCTGACCAAACGTTTTAACGACAGCGGCATCGTTGGCTGTCTGACGGTGACCCCTTATTACAACCGTCCTACTCAGGAAGGTTTGTTCCAGCACTTCAAAGCCATCGCTGAACATACTGACTTGCCACAAATTCTGTATAATGTGCCGTCCCGTACCGGTTGCGATATGCTGCCGGAAACCGTTGGTCGTCTCTCGGAAGTAAAAAATATTATCGGTATTAAAGAGGCGACAGGGAACTTAAGCCGCGTTCATCAGATCAAAGAGCTGGTTTCAGACGACTTTATCCTGTTGAGCGGTGATGATGCGACCGCGCTGGACTTTATGCAGCTCGGTGGCCATGGCGTGATCTCCGTAACGACAAACGTTGCGGCGCGCGATATGGCAGAAATGTGCAAACTGGCCGCAGCCGGTCACTTTGATGAAGCGCGTGTCATTAACCAGCGTCTGATGCCGCTGCACAATAAATTATTTGTCGAACCCAATCCGATCCCAGTGAAATGGGCATGTAAGGAGTTGGGACTTGTAGCATCCGACACGCTGCGTCTGCCAATGACACCGATTACCGACCACGGTCGTGACATCGTCAGGGCGGCGCTGAAGCATGCCGGTTTGCTGTAGAGTTTAGGGAGATTTGATGGCTTATTCAGTACAGAAGTCGCGCCTGGCGAAGGTTGCGAGTGTTTCGCTTGTTATGCTGCTCGCTGCCTGTAGTTCAGATTCGCGCTACAAGCGCCAGGTGAGCGGTGATGAATCCTATCTGGATGCGACCCCGCTTGCTGAACTTCACGCACCGGCTGGTATGATCCTGCCGATTCAGAACGGCGATTATAATATTCCCGTGACCAACGGCAGCGGCCTGGTCGGTAAAGCGCTTGATATTCGTCCACCAGCACAGCCTCTGGCGCTGGTCAACGGGGCGCGTACCCAGTTCACCGGTGATACGGCGTCTCTGATGGTTGAGAGCGCGCGCGGTAGCACCCTGTGGCCGCAGGTTGTCAGCGTCATTCAGTCGAAGAACTACACCATCGATAAACGCGATGACGCCAGCCAGACGTTAACCACCGACTGGATCGAATGGAACCGTCTGGATGAAGATCAGCAGTACCGCGGTCGCTATCAAGTCTCCGTAAAACCACAGGGTTACCAGCAGGCGGTTAACGTTAAGCTGTTGAACCTGGAGCAGGCGGGCAAACCGGTTGCGGATGCCTCGTCCCTACAGCGTTACAGCACCGAAATGCTGAACGTGATTGCCGCAGGTCTGGATAAAACCGCTACCGATGCCGCCAACGCCGCGCAGAGCCGCAGCGGCGCGTCCTTTGATGTGCAAAGCGGCGCGGATGATACCGGCCTGCCAATGCTGGTGGTTCGTGCACCGTTTAACCAGACCTGGCAGCGTCTGCCAGCGACGCTGGAAAAAGTGGGCATGAAAGTGACCGACAGCACGCGTTCAACCGGCAGCATGACGGCAACGTATAAGCCGCTCTCCGACAGCGCATGGCAGGAACTGGGCGCGAAAGATCCTCAGCTTGCCTCCGGTGACTACAAGATTCAGGTAGGCGACCTTGATAACCGCAGCAGTCTGCAGTTTATCGATCCGAAAGGTCACACGCTGACCCAGTCGCAGAACGATGCGCTGGTCGCTGTCTTCCAGGCAGCATTCAGCAAATAAATACGAGGGCTGGTGAATCCAGCCCTTTTTATTTTAGTGCCACGCAAACGTGTGCGTGGCATAATATCCCCAGTTTTGAACACAAATCATCACACCAGGAGTAATGAAGATGCAGAAGCAAGCTGAGTTGTATCGTGGCAAAGCGAAGACCGTATACAGCACGGAAAACCCGGATCTGTTGGTGCTCGAGTTCCGCAATGATACGTCAGCAGGGGATGGCGCACGCATTGAGCAGTTCGATCGTAAAGGCATGGTGAACAACAAGTTCAACCACTTCATTATGACCAAACTGGCCGAAGCGGGTATCCCGACCCAGATGGAAGCGTTGCTGTCCGATACGGAATGTCTGGTGAAAAAACTGGATATGGTTCCGGTTGAGTGCGTTATTCGTAACCGTGCGGCGGGCTCCCTGGTGAAGCGTCTCGGCATTGAAGAAGGTATCGAACTGAATCCACCGCTGTTCGACCTATTCCTGAAAAACGATGCCATGCACGACCCGATGGTCAACGAATCCTACTGCGAAACCTTCGGCTGGGTGAGCAAAGAGAACCTGGCGCGTATGCAGGAGCTGACCTATAAAGCCAACGACGTGCTGAAAAAGCTGTTTGATGACGCGGGCCTGATCCTCGTCGATTTCAAGCTGGAGTTTGGTCTGTTCAAAGGCGAAGTGGTGCTGGGCGATGAGTTCTCACCGGACGGTAGCCGCCTGTGGGATAAAGAAACCCTGGATAAAATGGACAAAGACCGTTTCCGTCAGAGCCTGGGTGGCCTGATTGAAGCGTACGAAGCGGTTGCTCACCGTTTAGGCGTTAAGCTCGACTAACTCCCTCACTTGCCAAAGGATGTTCCCATCCTTTGGCGTCTTACCCTTGTTTCCTATGGTAATCTTGCCGTTAACCGCCTACGATCATAGCTATTATAAATGGAATAGTTCGAGGTGGTTATGCGCTGGCAAGGGCGTCGTGAAAGTGACAATGTAGAAGACAGACGCAGTGATGGTGGCGGCGGTCCTTCAATGGGTGGGCCAGGCTTCCGGTTACCCAGCGGCAAGGGCGGCATCATCCTGCTGATTGTGGTTTTAGTCGCGGGCTACTACGGCGTTGACCTCACCGGGTTGATGACCGGTCAGCCGCTGCAGCAGCAGGAGCATTCTCAGCGCTCCATCAGCCCGAATGAAGATGAAGCGGCCAAATTTACCTCCGTTATTCTCGCCACAACAGAAGACACCTGGGGTCAGCTGTTCGAGAAGATGGGGCGTACCTACCAGCAGCCGAAGCTGGTGATGTACCGGGGGGCAACCCGCACCGGATGCGGTACCGGGCAATCTGTGATGGGGCCGTTCTACTGTCCGGCAGACGGCACCGTCTATATCGATCTCTCTTTTTACGATGACATGAAACGCAAGCTTGGCGCTGACGGTGATTTTGCCCAAGGCTACGTGATCGCGCATGAAGTCGGCCATCACGTGCAAAAGCTGCTGGGGATTGAGCCAAAAGTGCGCCAGCTTCAGCAAAATGCGTCTCAGGCGGAAGTGAACCGCCTTTCCGTTAAAATGGAGCTGCAGGCAGACTGCTTCGCGGGCGTCTGGGGCCACAGCATGCAGCAGCAGGGCGTGCTGGAATCCGGCGATCTTGAGGAGGCGTTAAATGCCGCTCAGGCTATCGGTGACGACCGTCTTCAGCAGCAGAGCCAGGGGCGCGTCGTGCCGGACAGCTTCACTCACGGTACCTCACAGCAGCGCTATAGCTGGTTTAAACGCGGCTTCGACAGCGGCGATCCGGCGCAGTGTAATACCTTCGGCAAAGCGATGTAATGCTGGAGTTTGAACAGCTGACAGGCGAGCTTGAGCGCACCGGCCATCGTCGGCTGGTGGTGCTCAGCGGCGAGGCGCAGTGGACGTTAAGCCAGGCGGTCGCCCTGCGTGACGCCTTACCCGGAGACTGGGTAAGGCTTGACGAACATCCTTCAAAAGCCATCAGCGGCCTGCTGGGACGCGAGTTCCGGCATGCCGTTTTTGACGCCAGCGCCGGGTTTGATGTCGCCGCGTTTGCCGCCCTGAGCGGAACGCTGAGCGCCGGAAGCCTTCTGGTGCTGCGGGTTCCGCCGCTCGACGCGTGGGCCGAGTTGCCAGACAGCGATTCACTGCGCTGGAGCGACGGCGCCGAAGCGATAGCCACTCCGCATTTTGTACACCATTTCTGCCGGACGATTGCCGCCGACCCCGACGCGATTGTCTGGCATCAGGGCCGCGCGTTATCCCTTCCGCCTTTACCCGACGCGCCTGACTGGCAGCCTGCCAGCGGCGCACCGCAGCGCGAGCAGGCTGAGATCCTGGATGTGCTGCAGGGGATGGCGGAGGGCATCGTGGCAGTCACCGCCGCGCGCGGGCGCGGAAAATCAGCCCTGGCGGGCATGCTGCTGAACCGCATTGCGGGCAGCGCCGTGGTCACCGCGCCGTCGAAGGGGGCGACGGATATCATCGCCCGCTTTGCCGGAGAGCGTTTTCATTTTATGGCCCCGGACGCGCTGCTTGCCTCTTCACACCGGGCTGACTGGCTGATTGTCGATGAAGCCGCTGCGATCCCCGGCCCGCTGCTGGAAAAGTTAGCTGTCCGTTTCCCTCGCGTGCTGTTGACCACCACGGTGCAGGGATATGAAGGGACGGGCCGGGGATTCTTGCTTAAATTCTGCGGTCGGTTTGCCGGGCTGCAGCGCTACAGTTTATCGACACCGGTGCGCTGGGCGGCGGGCTGCCCGCTTGAGCGGGTTGTCGCCAGCGCGCTGCTGTTTGACGATACGCTGATCGACCGCCGCCCGGAAGGAGAGGTGCGTTTAATCTCCCTGACCCCGGAGGCCTGGGAACGCCGTCCGGCGCTTGCAGCGAGCGTATACGAGCTCCTCTGTGCGGCGCATTATCGCACCTCACCGCTCGATTTACGCCGCATGATGGACGCGCCCGGGCAGCGGTTTGCCGTTGCCGAAACGAATCCGGATATCGCCGGGGCGCTCTGGCTGGTAGAGGAGGGCGGGCTATCCCCTGAGCTTAGCCGCGCCGTGTGGGCAGGGTACCGGCGTCCGCGCGGTAACCTGGTGGCGCAGTCTCTGGCGGCGCACGGCGGCTCTCCGCTGGCGGCGACGCTCAGAGGACGACGGGTGACCCGCATTGCCGTACATCCTCACCGTCAGCGGGAAGGGATTGGCAAGGCGCTTGTTCGCAGCGCCAGCGGCGAAGATTATCTGTCGGTGAGCTTTGGTTATACCGATGAGCTGTGGCGTTTCTGGCAGCAGTGCGGGTTTGTGCTGGTGCGGATGGGCAGCCATCGTGAAGCCAGCAGCGGCTGCTACACCGCGATGGCCTTGCTGCCGCAGAGTCAGGCAGGGCGTCAGCTGTGCGAGCAGGCGCAGCAGCGCCTGAAGCGCGATGCGCGGGTGTTATCGGCCTGGAACGGTGAAAAGATCCCCGTGGAGGATGGCTGGGAAGCTACCCTTAATAATGACGACTGGCTGGAGCTGGCGGGGTTTGCTTTCGCGCATCGGGCGTTTTCAACCTCGGTTGCCGCACTGACGCGGCTGTTGTTAACCGTGGACATGCCGCTTCCGGCCCTGCGTGGGAAAATGGCAGGGAAAACGGAAAACGTCGGGCGAAAAGCGTTGCTGGCAACGTTGCGCAGTGAAACCGCGCAAGCGATTGAACGTCTTGACTATCCGCGCAGCCAGCAGCTGAAAGAAGATATTTTGCAATGGCAATTTTTTCAATGACTTCTTCAGTAAAGTGGCATGGTCATTCACGTCGCGAGGCGTAGAATCCAGGTCATCTATTAAGGAGACCACCATGAAACACGACCATTTTGTTGTTCAAAGCCCTGACAAACCGGCTAAACAGTTACTGCTTCTGTTTCATGGCGTTGGCGATAATGCCGTCAATATGGGGCAGATTGGCAGCTGGTTTGCGCCCGTTTTCCCCGAAGCGCTGATTGTCAGCATCGGTGGCGTAGAGCCATGTGGTCCGAATGGGCGCCAGTGGTTCTCTGTTCAGGGCGTGACGGAAGAGAATCGTCAGGCTCGCATCGACGCCATCATGCCGACCTTTATCGATATCGTCCGCTACTGGCAGCAGCAGAGCGGCGTGGGTGCCGACGCGACCGCGCTGATTGGCTTCTCGCAGGGGTCAATCATGTCGCTGGAAAGCGTAAAAGCGCAGCCGGGTCTGGTTTCACGCGTCATCGCGTTTAACGGCCGTTTTGCGACGCTACCGACCAGCGCGACCACGCAGACCACCATCCACCTGATCCACGGTGGTGAAGACCGGGTGATTGAGCTCTCGCATGCGGTTGCCGCCCAGGAAGCGCTGATTCGCGAAGGTGGGGATGTGACGCTGGATATCGTTGACGAGCTGGGCCACGCGATTGACGACCGTAGCATGCAGTTCGCGCTCGATCGTTTGCGCTATACCGTACCGAAGCACTACTTTGATGAAGCGCTCAGCGGCGGTAAGCCGAATAACGATGATATTGTAGAGTTTATGTGAGGTTTTTCCCCCTCACCCCCAGCCCCTCTCCCCAAAGGGGCGAGGGGGGTTTTGTTCCCTCTCCCCTATGGGGAGAGGGTTAGGGTGAGGGGACGTAACGATTACTTCTTCTGGTCCTTATTCGGCCAGTCGTCGTCATCGTCCCACTTGTCGTTAAAATCACGGTGCGGGGGAAGATCCGGTTTGTTGGCGAGAAATTTTTTATGGTCAACGCGCTTAAGATCTTTAATCACGTTAAGCAATACGCCAACCAGAAAAACTAACACCAGAATCCACCAGTACTTTGAAAGCCAATCCATTCGCTATTCCTCTCTGAGCGTTCGTCAGGCGACGAGTTGCTCCATAATACGTTGATACATACGGGCCAGCAGTTGCAAATCTGCCGCATTGACACACTCATTGATTTTATGAATGGTTGCGTTCACTGGACCCAGTTCGACAACCTGGGCGCCCATTCGGGCGATAAAGCGTCCGTCTGAGGTGCCACCCGTTGTCAGCAGCTGTGGCTTAATTTCATTATAGTGCTCGATGGCGTTCACCACCGCATCCACCAGTTTACCGCGCTGCGTCAGGAACGGCTGGCCGGAAAGCCACCACTCTACGGTGTAACGCAGCTGATATTTTTCCAGCAGGGCGACAATGCGCGCCTTGATCATCTCATCGGTCAGTTCGGTGCTGAAGCGGAAGTTAAACTGGACGAAGTAGTCGCCTGGGATCACGTTGTTGCTGCCGGTCCCGGCCTTGACGTTCGCAATCTGCATGCTGGTTGGCGGGAAGAATTCGTTGCCTTTATCCCACTCGATGCCCACCAGTTCGCTCAGCATTGGCGCAGCGCGATGAACCGGGTTATCGGCCAGATGCGGGTAAGCAACGTGCCCCTGAACGCCGTGAATGGTCAGGTTACAGGTCAGCGAGCCACGGCGCCCGTTTTTGACGACATCACCCACCACTTCGGTACTGGACGGCTCACCGACCAGACAGTAGTCGAGACGCTCGTTACGCGCCATCAGCGCTTCAACGACCTTCACGGTACCGTTATGGGCACTGGCTTCTTCGTCGGAGGTGATTAAAAACGCCAGACGGTTTTTGTGGTTTGGATGCTGAGCCACAAAGCGCTCTGCCGCCACGACCATCGCCGCCAGGGAGCCTTTCATGTCTGCCGCGCCGCGACCAAACAGCATGCCATCGCGGATGGTCGGTTCAAACGGCGGGTTAATCCAGCGATCCGCGTCACCGGCGGGAACGACGTCAGTATGCCCGGCAAAGGCCAGCGTTTCACCCTGGCCGCGCCACGCCCAGAAGTTCTGGGTATCGCCAAAATCCATGCGTTCAACGGTGAAACCGATGGCACGCAGGCGCTCAATCATAAGTGCCTGACAACCTGCGTCGTCCGGGCTAAGGGAAGGACGGCGAATAAGCTGCTGAGTCAGCTCAATGACCGGGCATGACATAAACTACACCTCAACGAAAAAAGTCGGAATAAAGGGTTTCACTGAAACCCAGCAGCATAGGCTGCCCTGGCGCGCAGAGCAATGGGCGTTTGATAATTGCCGGCATCTCGAGCATCAGTTTTGCCGCGCTGTCGGCGTTGTTGATGCTGGCGCGCAGAGATTCGTCGAGTTTACGCCAGGTGGTGCCGCGGGTATTCAGCAGGGCTTCCCACCCCAGTTCGCCGATCGCGCTATGCAGAAATTCTGCATCAAGCCCGTCTGCACGGTAATCGTGGAAGCGGTACTCCACGCCGTTTGCTTCCAGCCAGCGGCGGGCTTTTTTGATGGTGTCGCAATTTTTAATGCCGTACATCACAACCATGGTGAATCCTTTTGACCTAATGATGATTAAATGTTCAGTAAATTCGAAGATATATCCTTAAGTGGAATATAACACATTCAGGAATCGTCTGGATTTACACTTCTTTTTAATTCAACTCACATCTGTACGCTGAATATTCTTTCATCATTTAAGCATAGATGTCCATACGGTTTAAATTTTGAATAAACTCAGCGGGTAAAATAAAACTCACCCGTCCGTAGGGTTATTTCAAAATATTGCTAGCCGTCACAAAAAATTGAGTCCTCTCCGTTCATATTTATCATAAATCCCCGCAGGACGTGGGGTACAATCACAGCAATTGGTTAAATAGTCTTCACAATGATGGTCCGTTTTTGTAGAATGCGCATAATAATAAGAGAGGTTGTTATGATTGAACGTGAACTGGGGAACTGGAAAGATTTTATCGAAGGCATGCTTCGTAAATGACATTCAGTAAGAATTGCAAGAGCACTAAAATAAGTAAAATAACCATAGTGTGAATTAATCACACAATAAAAAGGCGGCCGATAAAGCCGCCTTTTTTTATTTCAACCACTTACTCAGCACGTTCCTTTAACGGGAAGCGACGACGCACCAGCACAAAGAACAACGGTACGAAGTAAATGGCCAGAACGGTGGCCGAAATCATGCCGCCCATCACCCCCGTTCCGACGGCATGCTGGCTGCTGGAGCCTGCACCCGTGCTGGTTGCCATCGGCAGTACGCCAAAGACAAACGCCAGCGACGTCATCAGGATGGGACGTAAGCGCTGACGGCAGGCGTGCAGCGTGGCGGCCATCAGCTCGTGGCCTTTGGCATTCATCTCGTTGGCAAACTCAACGATCAGAATGGCGTTTTTCGCCGACAGGCCGATAACGGTAAGTAGCCCGACCTGGAAGTACACGTCGTTCTCCAGGCCGCGCATCCAGGTCGCCAGCAGCGCGCCGATGACGCCCAGCGGAACCACCAGCATCACCGAGAACGGCACCGACCAGCTTTCATACAGCGCGGCGAGACACAGGAACACCACCAGCAACGACAGCGCGTACAGGGCAGGCGCCTGCGCGCCGGAGAGGCGTTCCTGGTAAGACATCGCCGTCCACTCCAGGCCAAAACCGGTCGGTAGCTCCTGCACCAGTTTTTCCATGATATCCATTGCCGTACCGGTACTGACCCCCGGCGCGGCTTCACCCACAATTTCCAGCGCGGAATAGCCGTTATAGCGTTCCAGGCGCGGCGATCCGCTTTCCCAGCGCGAGGTGGCAAAGGCGGAGAACGGCACCATGCCGCCCGCGTTGTTACGTACGTACCAGCGGTTGATATCGTCCGGTAGCATGCGGTATTTGGCGGCGGACTGAACGTACACTTTCTTCACGCGGCCGCGATCCATAAAGTCGTTCACGTAGCTGGAGCCCCACGCGGTTTGCAGCGTGTCGTTAATATCATCGATGGAGACGCCAAGCGCCTGCGCCTTACGCTGATCGATATCCACCTGCAGCTGCGGGCTGTCGTCCAGGCCGTTGTGGCGAACGCGGGTCAGCTGGGGATCTTTACCTGCCAGATCGAGCAGCTTGTCGCGGGCGGCCATGAGCGCGTCGTGGCCCGCGCCCGCGTGATCCTGCAGCTCCATATCAAACCCTGCCGAACTGCCGAGGCCGCTGATGGCCGGAGGGCTGCTGGCAAACACCCGCGCCTCTTTAATGTGGCTGAAGGCTTTAGTCGCGCGCTCAATAATGGCAAACGAGGAGCCTGTCTCGCTGTCGCGCTGGTCCCAGTCCTTCAGGCGCACGAACATTCGCGCCACGTTCTGCCCGTTACCGCCCGGGCCAGAGCCGACGGTGGAGAAGACCGATACAACGTTATCTTTCTCTTTGGTATGGAAATAGTCCTCAACCTTTTGCACCACCTTTAGCGTCTGCTGCTGCGTTGAGCCGCTCGGCAGCTGAACGGAGGTGATAAACATGCCGCGATCCTCCAGCGGCAGGAAGGAGGTCGGCAGACGCAGGAACAGGAACACCATGCCGCCCAGCAGCAGAACGTAGACCACCATCCAGCGCACGCTGCGGTGCAGGATCTTGCCCACGCCCGCCTCGTAGCGCGCGGCGTTGCGGTTGAACATGCGGTTGAACCAGCCAAAAAAGCCTTTCTGACCGTGATGCTCGCCCTTGTGTAAAGGTTTAAGAAGAGTGGCGCACAGCGCCGGCGTCAGGATCAGCGCCACCAGCACCGAAAGCACCATCGCAGAGACGATGGTAATCGAAAACTGACGGTAAATCGCGCCGGTGGTGCCGCCAAAGAAGGCCATCGGAATAAACACCGCCGAGAGCACCATCGCGATGCCGACCAGCGCGCCCTGAATTTGCCCCATCGATTTTCGCGTGGCCTCGCGCGGCGATAGTCCTTCTTCGCTCATGATGCGCTCGACGTTTTCCACCACCACGATGGCATCATCCACCAGCAGGCCGATGGCCAGCACCATCGCGAACATCGTCAGGGTGTTGATGCTGTACCCGAACGCGTAAAGCACCGCAAACGTCCCCAGCAGCACCACCGGAACGGCAATGGTGGGGATCAGCGTCGCGCGGAAGTTTTGCAGGAACAGGTACATCACCAGGAACACCAGCGCGATGGCTTCCAGCAGGGTCTTCACCACGTCCTCAATCGACGCTTTAACGAAGGAGGTGGTTTCATAGGCGACTTTGTACTCCAGCCCGTGCGGGAAATACTGTGAAAGCTCGTCCAGACGGTCCAGCACCAGTTTCGCCGTGGCCATTTCGTTCGCGCCGGAGGCAAGCTTAATCCCCAGGCCGGAGGCCTGATTACCGTTGAAGCGGCTCAGGTAGTCGTATTTCTCCGCGCCCATTTCCACCGTGGCGACGTCGCCCAGGCGCACTTCCGACCCGTCCTGATTTACCCTCAGGGTAATATTTCTGAACTGCTCGGGCGTCTGGAGCAGGGACTGTGAGTTGATGGTGGCGTTCAGGGCCTGATTATCAACGGACGGCGTACCGCCGAGCTGGCCCACGGCAATCTGGGCGTTCTGCGATTCGATAGCGTCGGTGACGTCTTTGGCCGTCATCTGCACGCTGTTCAGCTTGTTAGGGTCCAGCCAGATGCGCATGGAATACTGTGAACCGTAGGCGTCGATATCCCCCACGCCGTTAATACGGCTGAGTGGATCCTGAATATTACTCGCCACGTAGTCTGCAATGTCCTGCTTATCCATCGAGCCATCTGTCGAGACAAACGCGATGGTCAAAATGTTGGTATCACCGGTTTTACGCACGGTCACACCCTGATTCTGCACCGCCTGGGGCAGCTTGCGCATGGCCGACTGCAGCTGGTTTTGTACCTGCTGCACCGCTTCGTCCGGGTCGGTACCCGCCTTAAAGCTCAGGGTCACCGTCGCCTGGCCCGTGGCGCTACTTTGCGAGGACATGTACATCAGGTTATCCAGACCCGTCATGTTCTGCTCGATAACCTGCGTCACGGTGTTTTCCAGCGTTTGTGCGGAAGCGCCGGGATAGTTTGCGGTGACGCGCACGTTAGGCGGTGCCAGATCGGGGTATTGCTCAACAGGAAGTGAAGTAATCGCCAGGACACCTGTCAGACACAACAGGATGGCAAGCACCCAGGCAAAAATGGGGCGATCGATGAAAAAATTCGCCATGAAAGTGTGACCTCGTTTTGCTGCACGTCATTATTGTTTATTGCCCGCATAACTTTAGCGGTAAGGGCCAGGTCAAACGTGGAGAAATAAAGGAGATAATGTAAATTATCATGCGCTTTTCCCTGCGCTTCCCTCTTTACCGTTATTTACCCGTTAACGGCGCGGGCACCGGGAACGTCACGCTGACCAGCGTGCCGCCGTTTTGCGGCTGCGAGAAGTGCAGCATTCCGCCGAGCCGTTGCGCGCGTTCGCGCATAATGTTCAGGCCGTAATGTCCCGGCGGCTCGCTGGCTTCGCCGATCCCGATGCCGTTGTCACGAATGCTGACGCTGTGCGTACCGTCCACCGCGGTCACGCAGCTTACGGTGATCTCGCTGGCCTGCGCGTGCTTAATGGCGTTCAGCACGGCCTCACGCACGATCTGCAGTAGATGCACCTGCTTTTGCGCGTCCAGCGCCAGCGAGGAAAGGCGGCAGTCAAGATGCAGCTTCGCCTGCGTCTGGCTCTGCAGGACGTCAAGCGACTCCTGCAGCGCCGCGGGTAAATTCGCGTGGTTCAGCGTCAGGCGGAAGGTGGTGAGCAGCTCTCGAAGCTGCTGCCAGGCATTGTTCAGCTCGCGGGAGAAGTCGGAGATGATGGTCTGCGCCGGAGTATTGTCCTCCGGCACGGCGCGTTTGAGCAGGGCAAGCTGAATGCGCAGATACGACAACACCTGCGCCAGCGAATCGTGCAGCTCGCGGGCGATGGTGGCGCGCTCTTCCATCAGCAGCAGCTGTTGGTAATGCTTTTGTGCCTGGTTAAAGTACAGCCCGCGCCCGAGCATGGTCGCCACGCTTCTCATCAGCGGAAGGGGGACGCTGTCCGTCTCGCTTTGCCAGCGCAGCTCGCCGTAAAGGGTGTCCTGCATCAGTACCGGCAGGTTTTGCAGAGGAGTGCCCTCAGATTCCGTCCCTTCACACAGCCGCCAGTCGTCGCTGGTGCGCAGTTCCAGATAATTCATCTGCGTATAGTCATGGACAATCTGCAGGATATGCCGGAAGCAGTGGCTGTCTATCTGGCCGGTATTCAGCGCCTGAGAGCACTTGAACAGCATGTCGAGCTGCTGGTGGGCTTCATGCAAATGCCGCGTCTTTTCCGCAACCGAGGCCTCAAGCGAACGGTAAAGCGTAGCGAGCTCGGCGGACATGTGGTTGAAGGCGCGGGAGAGTTGCCCCAGCTCGTTCGGCAGGGCTGTATCCGGCGCCGGGGTCGCAAATTCCCCTCGCTCAACCCGTTCACTGGCCGCCACCAGATTGTTCAGCGGCAGCACCACCTGGCGACGGATGCGTCGCAGGGTAAACAGCGTCAGGAGCAGGATCCCGAGAGCGCCCGCCAGCGAGAGCAGGGTCACCGTCTGAATTTTATGTTCGGTGTAGTGCTGAAGGGCGAGCACAAAGGCATCAATGCGGCCAACAAAATCCTCAATGTGGGTTTGATACCACGCGCTGTCGCCGCGGGCGATGTGCGTATCCATCTCCAGCCAGGCCACGTGCAGCTGCTGGTAGCGCGCTTTAACATTGTCCGGGACGTACCAGCGGTTCAGCTTCTGCAGTGCAGGCGCGCTCAGCGTCTGTTGCCAGCTGTTGCGATGCGCCGCAAGGGAAGGGCTGTTGCGCTGCATCTCATAGCCCAGACGATAGCTCTGCATGCGCAGCGAACCCGCGATATTGATAGCTTCGGCGTCACGCTGGCTGCTGGCAAGCGTCAGCAGCGCGACGGTGCTGGTCAGCACGGATAAGACAATGATCGAAAAGAAAGCCCAGGCAAGGCTTCCGGAAACGGGTCGTTTAACGGTCACAAAACGGCTCTCTGAATAAAATTGATCTGCCACAGGTTCACTGTAAATAATTCGGCGTTCCGGGCATTTGAACATTGCCCGATCGCGCCGTGATGCGTAAATACCATACTCTTATAAAGAGAAAGGTTATTGAACCAAAAACAGGTGTGGTTATGAATCGTTTTATTATGGCTAACGGCCAGCAGTGCATCGGGTGTCGCGCCTGCGAAGTGGCCTGCGTGATGGCGCACAACGATGAGCAGCACGTCCTGAGCGAGCGCCATTTTCATCCCCGTATTACGGTCCTGAGATCCGGCGACAAGCGACGTCCCGTCACCTGCCATCACTGTGAAAATGCACCCTGCGCGCAAAGCTGCCCGAACGGCGCCATCAGTAAATGCGATGACAGCGTACAGGTGAATCAACAAAAATGCATCGGCTGTAAGGCCTGCGTGGTGGCCTGCCCGTTTGGCACGATGGAGATTATCGTCACCCCGCTCGACAACAGCAGCGTGAAGGCCACGGCGAACAAATGCGATCTCTGTCTGACGCGGTCACGCGGCCCGGCCTGTATTGAAAATTGCCCGGCAGATGTCCTCTCCCTGGCAACGCCTGCTGTCCTTGATACTCTGGCGAAATCGCGCCGACAGCGCACGGCCTGCCTGGAGGCACAGCCCTGGCATGCGGAGGTCGTCGGAGAAGATGCTCCGCGCACCAAACTGCAGCAGATGCAGGCGACGGCGCCACGCGGCGAGCCCGACAAACTCGCTGCCGCAGAGCGCGTGGGCCATTTTAACGAAATTTACCTGCCGTTCCGGGACGGGCAGGCCGCCCGCGAGGCGTCGCGCTGCCTGAAATGCGGCGAGCACAGCATTTGCGAATGGACCTGCCCGCTGCATAACCACATCCCGCAGTGGATTGAGCGCCTCAACGCGGGGGATATCACCGGCGCGGTCGAGCTTTCTCATCAGACCAACTGTTTACCTGAAATTACCGGCCGCGTCTGCCCGCAGGAGCGATTATGCGAAGGTGCCTGCACAATTCGTGAAGAGGCGGGATCCGTGACCATCGGCAACATCGAGCGCTATATCTCCGATCGGGCGCTGGCGATGGGCTGGCGGCCGGATATGTCCGCCGTCACGCCGTCGGGTAAACGCGTCGCGATCGTCGGCGCGGGGCCCGCCGGGCTGGCATGCGCCGACGTGCTGGCGCGCAGCGGCGTGAGCGTGACGGTCTATGACCGGCATCCGGAAATTGGTGGATTGCTGACCTTTGGCATCCCGGCATTCAAGCTGGACAAATCGCTGCTCGCGCGGCGCAGAGAGATATTTACCGCGATGGGGATCCGCTTCGAGCTGAACTGCGAGGTGGGCCAGGACGTGTCGATGTCGCAGTTAAAGCACGATTACGACGCCCTGTTTATTGGCGTGGGAACCTACCGCTCGATGAAGGCAGGTATCCCGCATGAAGACGCGCCGGGGGTCTATGACGCGCTGCCTTTCCTGGTGGGCAACACGCGCCATGTTATGGGGCTGGAGGCGACGGCCAGCGAGCCGTTCATCGACACCCAGGGTTTAAACGTGGTGGTGCTTGGCGGGGGCGATACCGCGATGGACTGCGTCCGCACCGCGTTACGCCACGGCGCGGCGAAGGTGACCTGCGCCTATCGTCGGGATGAGGCCAACATGCCGGGCTCGAAGAAAGAGGTGAAGAACGCCAGAGAAGAGGGCGCGGCGTTTGAATTTAACGTCCAGCCGGTTGAGCTGACGCTGGATCCGAACGGTAAGGTCAACGGTATTCGGATGCTGCGTACCGAGCTCGGAGAGCCGGATGCGCAGGGACGGCGTCGGCCCGTTCCGGTAGCGGGCAGCGAGTTCGTGATGGCCGCGGATGCGGTCATCATGGCGTTTGGTTTTAACCCGCACGCGATGCCGTGGCTGCAGGCGCAGGGCGTCGAAACGGATGACTGGGGGCGGATCGTTGCCTCCGTCGATAGCCGTTACCGTTACCAGACGACCAACCCACAGATCTTCGCCGGGGGCGATGCGGTACGCGGTGCGGATCTGGTGGTGACCGCCATGGCGGAAGGGCGTCATGCGGCGCAAGGGATACTCGACTGGCTTGGGGTTAACGCGCCAGAACATCATTAAACCGGCGGGCGACAAAGCGGGATTCACGGCGTAGTATAGGACGACTCATTGTGTTGTGGAGCCTGTATGACCCTGAAAATTGACGTTATCAAAGACAAAATTCTCTCTGAAAACTACTTTGTCCTGCGTAACATCACCTATGACCTTACGCGTAACAACGGTGAAGTGATCCGCCACAAACGCGAGGTCTACGACCGCGGCAACGGAGCAACCATTTTGCTCTATAACCGTGAAAAGCAGAGCGTGGTGCTGATCCGTCAGTTCAGGGTGGCGACATGGGTCAATGGCAACCCCGACGGACGTCTGATTGAAACCTGCGCGGGCCTGCTCGATGATGATGAACCGGAAGTCTGTATCCGCAAAGAGGCCGTAGAAGAAACCGGCTTCGAAGTGGGCGAGGTCAAAAAGGTCTTTGAGCTGTTTATGTCACCAGGCGGCGTGACGGAGCTCGTCCATTTCTTCATTGCGGAGTACAGCGACGCGCAGCGCACTCACCGGGGCGGTGGCGTTGAGGATGAAGATATCGAAGTGCTGGAGCTTCCTTTTTCCCGGGCGCTGGAGATGATGCGTTCAGGGGAAATCAGGGATGGTAAAGCAGTGATATTACTGCAGTATTTACAGACGACCGGGTTAATGAACTCTGCTTTCGAACGAATGTAGGGTGTTTTTCGGGTATATCTGATAAATCCGATTGAGCAACCCCGGCGGGAACACGAAGATACTGCCCAGTTACGCGTTTTCGTTCCGGGATTGTGTCATTCATGCGCTACAGCGTCTTTCTATTTTACCTGTTTTGTGTGCTCCTCGCGCCGCAGGTGCGGGCTGCACCTGCCCAGCAAGCCTTCTCTGACTGGCAGGTGACCTGCAATAACCAGAACTTTTGCCTTGCGCGCAACACGGGTGAACACCGTGGTCTGGTCATGACGCTCACCCGAAGCGCCGGGGCGAAAACGGATGCCACGCTGCGTATCGATCTCGGCGGTCTTGATACGCCCTCGGTCAAAGAGCCAGAGATTGCCCCCCGGCTGCTGCTGGATAACGTTCCCCTGAAGCTGGACAAACAGCGCTGGCAGCTCACGCCCTGGCATCTGAAAACGGACGATGCGGCCACCATCACCGCCTTTCTGAAAAACATCCAGGAAGGGAAGGCGCTGACCCTTCGCGGCGGTAAGCAGGTTATTTCACTGAGCGGTCTGAAAGCCGCGCTGCTGTTCATTGATGCGCAGCAAAAGCGCGTCGGCAGCGAAACCGCGTGGATCAAGAAAGGTGACGATCCGCCGTTAAGCGTTCCGCCTGCACCCGCCTTAAAAAAGGTGGCGGTCGTCAACCCGACTCCGACGCCACTCTCCCACGCCGAACTGAACGACCTGCTGGACTATGGTACCGGACGGATGAACAGCAGCCAGTGCTCTCTGGATCCTAACCGCCGGGAAGTGCGCGTCACCGCGTTAACCGATGACAAAGCGCTGCTGATCGTCAGCTGCGAGGCGGGGGCCTATAACACGGTAGATCTGGCGTGGCTGGTATCACGTAAAAAACCGTTTACCGCCCGCAGCGTCAGGCTGCGTCTGCCGTTTACGCCGTCAAGCAACGGGAGTGAAATGGAGTTGATGAACGCCAGCTTCGATGAGAAGACGCGCGAGCTGACCACGCTCGCGCTGGGGCGCGGTATGGGTGATTGCGGGATCCAGACGCGCTGGCGTTTCGACGGCCAGCGTTTCCGCCTGGTGCGCTACGCCGAGGAGCCCAGCTGCGACAGCTGGAACGGGCCAGATGCCTGGCCCACGCTGTGGATCACGCGGTAGTTTTGCCGGGTGGCGGCTTCGCCTTACCCGGCCTACGAATCTTGCGGTCTGTGACAATGTGCCGGGGGGGGCTTGGCCTTTCCCGGCCTACGAATCTTGCGGCCTGTGACAATGTGCCGGGGGGGCTTGGCCTTTCCCGGCCTGCCAATCCTGCGGCCTGTGACAATGTGCCGGGTGGCGGCTTCGCCTTACCCGGCCTACGAATCCTGCGGTCTGTGACAATGTGCCGGGTGGCGGCTTCGCCTTACCCGGCCTACGAATCCTGCGGCCTGTGACAATATGCCGGGTGGCGGCTTCGCCTTACCCGGCCTACGAATCCTGCGGTCTGTGACAATGTGTCGGGTGGCGGCTTCGCCTTTCCCGGCCTGCCAATCCTGCGGCCTGTGACAATGTGCCGGGTGGCGGCTTTGCCTTTCCCGGCCTGCCAATCCTGCGGTCTGTGACAATGTGTCGGGTGGCGGCTTGGCCTTACCCGGCCTACGAATCCTGCGGTCTGCAAAAGCTCGAACCGTAGGCCGGGTAAGCGATAGCGCCACCCGGCAAAGCAGACAGCTCCTCGTTACTGTTTACGGAAGAAGTCGTTGTACAGCATGTAAAGATGTGCCGCGCTCCACGAGAAATTAGGCGCGCCTTGCTGTGCCCCGGTCAGCGGATTGTAGTTTTCCTGAATCGGACCGTCGGACGTTAATCCCTTTGCGTGCTTAAAGAAGCTTTCTGCCAGCGTTTGTGCCTGTTCCCGGTAGCCGTAGCGTTCCATCCCTTTCAGGCCAAACCAGAACTGGTCGACCCAGACCCGGCCGCGCCAGTAGATATCCGGACCAAATGCCGGGTTGGTTAGCGCGGCAGTCCCGAGCGGCACGTACGTGTTGAACTCTTTCGGATCCAGCATCACCTTCACCACGGCATCAGCATGCTCCTGCGTGGCCGCACCGTTAAACAGCGGCGACCAGCCTTCCGGTCCTTTACCTCGCTCGACGATAGGCTTGCCCGCACAGCCGTTCGCCAGCGGTTTATCCTCGATACGGATGTCATAATAAAAGCCGCTCTTTGCGTCGAACATGCAGGTATTGATGTAGCTCGCGAGCCTATCTGCCAGCTGACGGTAGCGGCTGGCCTCCTGCTCTTTACCCAGCAGGCTCGCCATCTGTGCCAGATAGTGATTGTCGCTGTACATATAGCTCGCCTGGTCGACGGACTCCTGCAGCAGCGAGTAGCCCAGCAGCCTGCCCTCTTTGTCGCGGTTTTCGGCAAACTTCACCGTCCAGTCGCTGCGTTTACCGCCGTTTGCGATGTATTTATCCAACTGGGATTGATCGATAAAACCGAAGACGGCGGCGTCATCGCGCCCTGATTCCCACGAGGCCGCAACCTGCGCCGGGATCTCCAGACTGTCGTAATGGCCCTTGTCGATGACTCTGGCATAATTCTTCAGTCCGGAGAGGGATGCTTCTTTATCGCCTCTTTTCACCGTGAAGAGCATGTCGCCGCTGGCGGTATTATGGGCCTTGTCGCGCGTCGCGCCGTACTCCGGTACGCCGTTGCCGTTGTGGTCGCGGTTGCGCAGCCACCAGTCGTGATAGGCCACCAGCTTAGGATACATTTCCGCCAGCCAGGCCTTATCCTGCGTGGTGTTGTACACCTCCATCACCGACCACGCCGCCAGGCTCGGTTTGGTATTACGCTCGTTCCAGTTGCCGCCGTCGCCGCCGCGTTCCGGGCTCAGGTTCCAGGCGATGAGGTCCGGCACAAAGCCGGCATCCTGCGGGCGTACCGGATCGTCGGGTTTGATTTGCCAGGAAAAGACCGCACGAATGTTCTCTTTGGCGATTTCCGGGTTGAAATGCGACATGGCAAACGCCTGTTTCCAGGTATCCCACGGCCAGGTCTGGTTGCCGGAGAACCAACGTCCGGTGACGGATGGCGTCACCGTGTTATAGCGCACCGCGCCGCCCGGCGAGCGCCAGTTGCCGTTCAGCGTTTCGATGGCCTTCACCGCCACGCGGGTTTGCTCTGGGGTTGCATCAGGGTTGGTTAACCCTTTCTGCAAATAGCCTTCCCAGCGCTGCTGCGAGGCCGTCATATAAGCGGCCGGGCGCGCCAGAATATCGCGGATCTGCACCTGCTCGCGCTTTACCTCATCGGCATTCAGCAGATGGGAGTAGGTGGTATACAGCGTGGTGCTGCCGGTAATGTGCGCCCGGCTGGTAAAGCGGTGCCCGTCAACGGTGGTGTCAACGGGGAGGGATTTATGCACCTGATATTCGGAGCTGCCGGAGGTCAGCAGATCCCAGGTGGAGCGCACTTTGCCAAAGGTCACCTTCAGGCCGTCGCGCGCGGGGACCAGCCTGCGCTGGTAATCCGGATATGCGCCGTCGATGGTCTTATCCGACAGCGGTTTGCCCTCTTTAGCCTCCAGCTTTTCCAGCAGTTCGCCGTCCCACACCAGGTCGAGCGGTGCCTTGCTGATGATGCGGGTTTCCAGCAGCGAGGTGCGCGAGGTGGCAAAGCGCAGCGTCATCACGATCTGCACATCTTTCGCGCTCAGCTTCTGCACCAGCGCGCCGGGCAGGCTGTAAGCCTCAAGGGTAAAATCGACTTTTTTGCCGTTCTGATACACGCTCAGGCGATCGAAATTGGTCGCCATAAAGTTAATGTACTCTTCGGTGAGCAGCGCTACGCCGGGAAATCCTCCCTGGGTCTGCGGCCCGTCCGGCAGCAAATGCCCATGCCAGGCACCCAAATCGAAAAAGGGATTGAAACGCTGGTGGTCGTCAGCGTCGAAATCGTGCATGTATTGCGGTGCACCGGCGCGGTTGATGACGTTTTTAAAATCAGCTGGGGTGGTGGCGTGAGCCGAAAAGCTGAGCGCCAGCGCGCAGGCCAGCGGTGTAAGGCTGAGTTTCATGATGGAAGATCCTTTTACCAGTAGAAATATTGCATCAGGAAGACCTGGTCGCTCGGGTCGCCGGAGGCATTTTTCATGTAGAAGCGGCTGTCGGCCGCGGTAGCAAAGCGCCCACCGCCGTACTCGTACCAGATACCGAACTGCATAAACGAGGTCGTTTCATCGGCGGCATTGTCCGGGCGATGCTTTGCATAGCTGTAAGCGGTGGAGAGATAGACGCCTTTTAACGCTTCAATCATGGCGCTGACCATATACCCGGTCTCTGTGCCGGAGACGTCCCTGCCGCTGGCGCGTCCGGTGTGATGCCAGGCGCGCGCCGCCAGGTTGGGCGACAGAATGCCGGTCAGGAAGAGTTGACCGGTCCCGTCGGTGACCTCCAGGCCGTTCATCCAGGTGACGTCTTTGACGATGTCATACTGGATATAGCCGTTGGCCATCGCCGGATAGGTATACTTATCGTCATAGCGATCGTATTTGCCAAAATGCAGCCAGGCTTTGCTCTCGTTATGGTGCCCCGCAGGCGTGGCGGTGACGCTGTAGCGCAGGTTACCGGAGCGGTTCTGTACCTTGAGCGCGTACATAATGTCGCGGGTGTTGGGGATCACATATCCCAGATCGGGCGTGAAATCCCCCCACCACTGCAGGTCATCGAGGGAGGAGTCCTGACGCAGGCTGAGCATGATTTCGGTGTTGCCGTCAGTTTTGTAGCCGCCGTAAAAGCGGTTAAGCCCACCTTCGAACCCGCCCCAGCTGTGGTCGGGCACCCAGGCGTTCCCCTGATGGTCAGCCTGTACGGTCCAGCCCTCACCGTAAATCAGGCCGAACCAGTGCCCGTGCTTCATTTCCAGACCGCCCTCAATATAGGTGCCGTCACTGTATTTATGCTTATTCTGGCCCTCTAAATCCATATATCCGCCAATCCCCAGCTCGCCATAAAAACGAAATGATGGAGAGGTCATTTCCGGCGTTTTGGTATCGTCGTGCTCTGCTGGCCGTGCCTCTTCTGCGGCAAATGACGGGCAGCAGAAGGAGAGGGCAGCGAGTGCCCCAATCGTTTTCTCTTTAATTTTCATGCACTCATCCCAATGAGAAAATATCCATGCCTTAAGTGTTAATTAATATTTGAGGCAGGTGACGCTTCTATTTGTTGTTGTTCTTTTGATAATCCCCTGACGTATTTGCTGTATTTCCACCAGGCAAATCCGAGGAATAACACAATGCCACCGACGTTATAGAAAATAATCGTTAGAATATTGGCACCGGTGGGGAAGGTTGAGGCCACAAAGCCGATGGCAAAAATCACAATCAGCATCGACACCACCACCATCCCCGTAGTGCGTGAGCCCATTTTGAAATCACGCGGGAGATAGTCGAGCTTACGGCGCAGATTCAGGTAAGCCAGCATGATGAACAGCGGCGGTAACATTGACGCGGCCGCGGTCATGTTGATGACGGTATTCATCAGCTCCTGCGCGGTGTTCGATCCCATGGTTGGGATAATCATTAACGGGATGACGATCAAATACTGGATCCACGCCGCGCGCGCCGGGACGCCGTTCTCGTTCAGCGCCACGGTTTTTGCTCCAAAGATGCCGCTCGGGATTTCAGAGAAGAAGATTTTGACCGGGGTCGCCGTCCACATCAGCAGGGAACCGAACATCGCGGTAAAGGAGACCAGGCCGACAAAGCGGTTCATCAGCACTTCCGGCAGGCCAAACCATACCGCCAGGCCGTGGAACACCTGTACCGAACCACCGGTGAATTTCAGTTCCTTGCTGCTGATGAAGACGTTAATCAGCACCGAGGAGATGGAATAGAGCACGCCGATGAAAATCCCCGCCAGAATGATCACCCTGACGAAGGATTTTGACCCGCCCTTCACGTCGTTAACGTATACCGCAACGGACTCGGCGCCCCCGGCGGCCATAAATATCCAGGTGGTGATGCCAAGAAACGCCCAGTTAAAGTTCGGGATCATCGCGTCAACGGTAATCGGGTCGGCTGGCTGCACGCCGCCCATCAGCGCCGCACCGGCCAGCAGAATATAGGAGAGGGTCAGCAGCAGCATCAGCGTTGAGGTCACAGACGTGATCGGCCCCAGCATTTTCGCCCCGTTGGTGGACACCCAGGTTGAGAAAGCGAACAGCACCATGCTCAGTACCGTGGTGGCAAATGGCGTAAGAATGTACTCATAGCCCAAAAACGCGTAAGAGGCGTAGGCGATGACGCGGGGTAATAACGAGGTAAAGAAGAACAGGTTTACGAACCAGTAGGTGTAGGCGGTAATAAACGCCCAGCGCCCGCCCAGCGAGCTTTTCACCCAGGCGTACACCCCGGCTTCGGAGTTTTTATTCAGGGAGACAAACTCCGCGATGATTAAGCAGAAAGGAATGAAGTAGAACAGGGTGGCTAAAAAGAACATCGGCGCCGAGGCGAGGCCCAGCTCGATATTGTTGTTGATAACGTTGTTAAAACTGAATACGGCGGCAAACGTCAGCGACAGCAGGCCGAATTTGCCGATGGTATTACGCTTGGTAGTTTCAGACATAACATATCTCCGGGTACGAGGAGGGCGGTGCTTCATTGGCACCGCTGGATTTTTATTTGTTATGGAAATAGCCGTCTTCGATGGTCACATAGAGGACGACTTTTTTAGCAGGCGTTTCGCTGATAAAGCGATACGCCTCGTGGTTTTCACAAATCACGATCTGTCCCTCGCGCACCTGTTCAGTTTGACCCACGCCTTTCAGGTATTCGCGGTCGGTTTCATCCCGGTAGCACTCCACAAGCTGAAGGGCGTCTTTTGCGGCGTACTCAATTTTCTGCGCGCCCTGCAGGTAGTAATGCACCTCGAAATAGCGGCGATGGCCGACGAACAGCGCGTCGGTGCTGGCATCATGGGTCACGCGATAGGCCAGAGAGTCGCCAATCGAGTGGGCAACGCCGGGCTGGATGTGGTCGATATTGTTAATGGCCTCCGTGCAGCGCTGCCATTTACGGCCCGTGCGATAACGCTGCTGGAACTGTTCCAGGCTGTCGAGAACGATCATTTGTCTGCCTCGCTGTGCGAATTCATGGAGAAGAAACCGGTGCCGAACCGATGGTGTAACAGTGCCTGCGCGGCGGTTTGTCCGCCTTCCAGCGGGAGCAGGGTGAAGCCGTAGCGGAACGGCCTGAACCAGACGCGCCAGGTGTCCAGCACTTCGCTTCCCCAGGAGTTGGAGCCTAAGCCCAGTACCTGATGGTCGAGATTGAGGGTGATGTCATCGCTGCGGCGCAGTTCGTTGCAGTGCTGCGCGGCGTGGATGTTCTCTGCCGTGTAGTGCCAGGCGCTGAAATGGATGGGCTGTTCAGGCACCACCAGAAGACCGCTGCCGTGACGGTTGGCGAGCGTTGCCCAGCGCACCTGCTGGCGGTTGCCGTTGTTCTGCGGGAACGGGTAGTTTTCGAACATCTCGTCCACCGCGGTGTGCCACAGGTCTATGGTGCTGGCCTGCTGGCTGTCCGGGTAGTTCTCTCCGGGGCCGCGTCCGTAGTAGCTCACCTGGTCGAATTCGCCGTTGATGCCGAGGGTAAAGCCGATGCATGGGATAAAGTGCGGGTAATCACCGTAGCGTTCGCCGCTCAGCTCAACGTTAATTTGCCCGTCGGCGGCAATGCGCCAGCGGTAGGTGCAGCGCATACCAAAATCAAACACCGGCGGAGCAATCAGCGTGCGGGTTGTAATGACGATCGCATCGTCCTGCTGCTCGATCTCAAAACCGCGCAGATGCTCCTGCATAATCTGCAGGTGGTTGGGTTGCCATAGCCCCTCATACTCCTGCTTGTGGTTATCAATCATCGGCTTGAAGAAATTAATCTTCGGTTCGCGGGTAATCTTATCTACACCGTCAACCTGCCAGGCGCTGAGTTTTCCCGTCATTTTTGAGACGCTTGCGCGGAAATTATGTCCGGTCACGGTACAGTTCAGGCGGTCCTCTTCCAGCAGCAGCGGCGTGGCGTTGGCGTTAATAAACGGCGTAGCGCGAGCCGTGCGCGCTTTAAGCGGGAACTGATACACCGCAATCTCGTGTCCCGCCTCGCTATAGCGGGTGCGGCTGTTTTTGCTGATGCGCACGGTCAGGAACGCTTCGCGCTCGTCGAGTTCGGGCAGGTTCAGGCTCACGCTGCGGGTGCTGTTGGGGGCCAGCCCGGTCATTGTCAGCGGCTGGCTGTACAGGGTTTCACCTTCGGCACGCACCTCAACGAGCAGGGTGTAATCGTCCAGGCTGGTGAACCAGAAGCGATTTTCAACGTGCAGCTCGCCGTTCTGCCAGCGCAGCTTGACCGGGGCAATCACCTGCTTATATTCGCGCAGGCCCGGACCCGGCGTTTGGTCGGAGTAGATCAGCCCGTCGAGGCAGAAGTTGTAGTTGTTCGGATAATCACCAAAGTCGCCGCCGAAGGCGTAAAACGTATTGCCGCTGGCATCTGCCGCCTGAATACCGTGGTCGCACCATTCCCAGACGTAGTGGCCCTGAATGCAGTCGTGGCGATCGAAGACGTTTTGATACTCGCTCAGACCGCCGGGGCCGTTGCCCATCGCGTGGGCGTATTCGCAGATAATCCGCGGTTTGGCGTGGGGATACTCGCCGAACAGGTTCATCAGCGGCACGCGGGTGTACATGGTAGAGATGATATCCACCACCTCGGCGTCGCGATCTTCTTCGTAATGCAGCAGGCGCGTGTCGTCCAGCGCCTTTGCGGCCCGCGCCATGGCGCGGATATTGCAGCCGTAGCCGGACTCGTTGCCAAGCGACCAGATGATGATTGAAGGATGGTTTTTCTGCGCGTGGATATGGCGCTCGATGCGCTCAACGTAAACATGTTCCCACGCCGGATCGTCCGTGATGCGGCTCAGGTCGCCGACGTTGGCAAAGCCGTGAGATTCCACATCCGTCTCCGCCATCACGAACAGGCCGTAGATGTCGCACAGCTCGTAGAAGCGCGGATCGTTGGGGTAGTGGGCGGTGCGCACCGAATTGATGTTGTGTTGCTTCATCAGGATCAGGTCGCGCTCGACCCGATCCATGCCCACGGCGCGGCCTTTCTGGTGATCGTTGTCGTGACGGTTTACGCCGTGCAGCTTCAGGTAGCGATTGTTGATGTAGAACAGACCATCGCGCACCTTGATGTCGCGAAAACCGATACGCTGCGGGATAACCTCCAGCGTCTGCCCGTTCGCATCTTTTAGCGTTACTACCAGATGGTAGAGATAGGGGGATTCCGCAGACCACTGCTGAGGCTGTTTGACCTCAATGCTAAAGGCGGTTTCCGCGCTGCGGGTCACGGTCAGGCTGTCGGTTGTGCCCTGATGGATCGCTGCTTCGCCATCATACAGGGCATACTCCAGCGATACGGCTGATGCGTGCGGGGCCAGGTTTTCCAGCTCAAGCTGACAGAAGAGGGTGGCGTTTTTGTAAGCTTCGTCAAAGGTGGTTTTGATCGTGACGTCGCGCACGTGAGTGGGATTTTTGCCGATCAGATAGACGTCGCGGAAAATACCGGCCGTCCACCACATGTCCTGATCCTCAATGTAGGTAGAATCCGCCCACTGCATTACCCGCACGCAGAGCAGGTTTTGCCCGCCATGCACCGCGTGGCTGATATCAAACTCGGCGGTCAGTCGGCTGCCTTTGCTAAAGCCAATGTAGTGACCATTCACATAGACTTCGAAATAGGTTTCGACGCCGTCAAACTTGATGAGGGTCTGCTTACCCTGCCAGCCGTTCGATAGCGTAAAGTAGCGCTGATACGCCCCGGTTGGGTTATCTGTGGGCACCCGGGGGACGTCGACCGGGAAGGGAAAGCCTTCGTCGGTGTACTGCAGCTGACCGTGGCCTTCCATCTGCCACATGGCGGGTACGGTTATGTCGCCCCAGTCGGCCATGTACTCAGAGGTGAAGTTTTCCGGCACCAGCAGCGGATGGGTGAAAAAACGAAAATTCCACTGGCCGCTGAGTGATAAAAAGCGGCTGCTGGCCTCGCGGGCAAAGGAGCGAGCCTGCGCGACGGTGTCATATGAGAAGAAGTACGCACGCGGCGGGAGCCGGTTCTCATGCGTGAGTTGAATATTTTCCCAGCGATTCATGCGATCTCCCTGTAGGGGTAAAACATCATTGCTGAGGATTTTAGTAAATATTTTACTAAATAAAATCAGTAAAATTGATTTGCTTTAACTCGATCACGAAATAAAAAAAAAGCCGGGCATGCCCGGCAGCGTGTCAAACGAGGGGATTAGCGGGTGGTGCCGCGCAGTTTCAGCACGCTCGGGACGAAGACCTGCAGCGGCAGCGCCCGGCCGTCGCGGGATTTTTCCAGCAGCAGGTTAACCCCCTGGCTGCCCATCATTTCAGAGTGGATGCGTACGGTAGAGAGCGGCGGGAAGGTGAAGCGGGCGGTCGGGATATCGTTCACGCTAATGAGCGAAATGTCCTCCGGGATCGCCAGCCCTTTTTCATGGATAGCGCGCAAGACGCCGATGGCTATCGAATCTGAGGCCACAAACAGGGCGGTTGGCCAGCTTGTCTGTGCGAGCATGGTTTTTGCCAGTTCGTATCCGGATGAGCTGGCAAAACCGCCGCGCCAGATATCCTGTTCTGACACCACTCCTTTCAAACGGCCATACTCGACAAAAGCGGCTTCGCGGATATCGGCTTTGCCGGGGTCGTCTTCCCCGCCGATAAAGCCAATGCGCTTAACGCCCTGATCGATAAAGAAATCAACGATCTGCTTGCTGATGCGCGAGAGGTCAATGTCGACGGAATCGAACGCGCTGCCGGGCTCGTGAAAATCGATAAAGCAGACGTTGTCCGTCAGGGCCATTGCGCTACGACGAGTGGCTGATGAAGGTTTGCCCACAATCAGTACGCCGGTCAGTTTTTTACTCTCCGGCAGGGTGGCATTGGCGTAACAGTTGCTTAGCTCCACGCCCAGTTTTTCACACTGCGTCTCAATGCCGTGGCGGATGGCAAGGTAGTAAGGGTCGTTAATCTCCAGCTCTTGCTGGTAGCTGTAGAGTGCCAGAATGTGTTGCTGACCCACCGCGGCAGACTGCATTTTGCGAGACGTTGTGCTCTTATATTCCAGCTTTTCCGCAATCTCCAGAATGCGGTGTTTGGTCTCTTCTTTTACGTTCAACGTTGGGTCATCGTTTAAAACCCGGGATACCGTCGCCAGCGAAACGCCAGCCTCCGTCGCGATGTCTTTGAGCGTAGCCATGTTTGTCCTTATTCCCCACGTGATAACCCATTGTAAAGGATGGGCCAGGACATGCATCAGTTTTTACTAAATATCCTGCCCATTGCGTCCAGCAAATAGTGTGCTAGTATTTAGTAAAATTTTACTAAGGATAGAGCATGGACACGATAGCTTACGATGACTTTGCAAAGCTGGAGATCCGCGTGGGGACGATCGTGGACGTTAAGCGCCACGCTAACGCAGATAAACTCTATATCGCGCAGATTGATGTGGGCGGAAAAACGCTGCAAACCGTCACCAGCCTGGTGCCGTATTACCGGGAAGAGGAGTTGATGGGAAAAACGGTGGTGGTGCTGTGCAATCTGGCGAAAGCCAAAATGCGCGGCGAAACGTCTGAATGCATGTTGCTCTGCGCGGAAACCGATGACGGCAGCGAAAGCGTGCTGTTAACGCCGGAGCGCGCGATGGCGGCGGGTGTACGGGTGGTATAAAAAAGGGTGGCAAAGCCACCCGATTTTTGTAGGCCCGGTAAGCGACAGCGCCACCGGGCGCGCAGGCCGCACTAAATTACGCTCAGCGCCTTCTCCACCACGTTCTCAACGGTAAAGCCGAAGTACGGGAACAGCTTATCGGCAGGGGCGGACTCACCGTAGCCCCGCATGCCGACAATCGCCCCTTTGAGCCCGACATACTTGTACCAGTAGTCGGCAATACCGGCTTCCACCGCCACGCGAGCCGCGACGCTGGACGGCAGGACCGATTCCCGGTACGCCTCGTCCTGGGCGTCAAAAATATCCGTAGAAGGCAGGGACACCACGCGCACCGCGTGTCCTTCGGCGGTCAGTTTCTCCGCCGCTTTCACCGTGATTTCTACCTCGGAACCGGTGGCAATCAGGATCACGTCCGGCTTGCCGCCGCTGTCCTTCAGAATGTAGCCGCCGCGGGCGATGTTTTTCACCTGCTCCGGGGTACGCTCAATCTGCGCCAGGTTCTGGCGTGACAGAATTAATGCCGTTGGGCCATTGTGGCGTTCCACCGCCAGCTTCCAGCCCACCGCCGCTTCGACCTGATCGCACGGACGCCAGGTGCTGAAGTTGGGCGTCAGGCGCAGGCTCGCCAGCTGTTCAACCGCCTGGTGCGTGGGCCCGTCTTCCCCCAGCCCGATGGAGTCATGGGTATAAACCATGATTTGCCGCGCCTTCATCAGCGCCGCCATGCGCGCCGCGTTACGGGCGTACTCGACAAACATCAGGAAGGTGGCGGTGTACGGCACAAACCCGCCGTGATGGGCGATGCCGTTGGCAATGGCGGTCATCCCGAACTCGCGCACGCCGTAGTGGATGTAGTTCCCGGCGATGTCCTCTTTGAGCGATTTTGAACCGGACCAGATCGTCAGGTTGCTTGGCGCCAGGTCCGCCGAGCCGCCGAGCAGTTCGGGGAGGATAGGGCCGATTGCGTTCAGCGTATTTTGCGACGCCTTACGGGTGGCGATTTTCGCCGGGTTGGACTGCAGGTTTTCAATCAGCGCCTGGGTTTTATCGTCCCAGTCTTCCGGCAGACCGCCGCTCATGCGGCGGGAAAACTCGACCGCCAGCTCCGGATGCGCTTTTTTGTAGGCGGCAAATTTATCGTTCCAGGCGTGCTGGGCTTTCTCACCGTCTTCACGGGCATCCCAGGCTCTGTAGATCTCTTTCGGGATCTCAAACGGCGGGTATTTCCAGCCCAGCTTCTGCCGGGTCAGCGCCACTTCCTCGTCACCCAGCGCCGCGCCGTGCGCCTCTTCTTTGCCCGCCTTGTTCGGCGAGCCGAAGCCGATCACCGTGCGGCAGATAATCAGGGACGGTTTGTCCTTCACGCTCTGCGCTTCCTGAATCGCTTTTTTCACCGCCTCAGGGTCATGGCCGTCGATCTCGTGCACCACGTGCCAGTGGTAGGCTTCAAAGCGTTTTGCCGTGTCGTCGGTAAACCAGCCTTCGGTCTCCCCGTCGATGGAGATACCGTTGTGATCGTAGAAGCCGATCAGCTTGCCAAGCCCCAGCGTGCCCGCCAGGGAGCAGACCTCGTGGGAGATCCCCTCCATCAGGCAGCCGTCGCCCATAAACACGTAGGTGTAATGGTCGACAATCTCATGGTCCGGCTGGTTAAACTGCGCCGCCAGCGTGCGTTCGGCAATCGCCAGCCCAACCGCATTGGCCAGCCCCTGACCGAGCGGCCCGGTGGTGGTTTCCACCCCGGGCGTATAGCCAATCTCCGGGTGACCCGGCGTTTTGGAGTGCAGCTGGCGGAAGTTTTTCAGCTCTTCAAGCGGCAGGTCGTAGCCGGACAGGTGCAGCAGGCTGTAGAGCAGCATTGAGGCGTGACCGTTGGAGAGAATAAAGCGGTCACGATCGTACCAGGTGGGGTCATTCGGGTTGTGCTTCAGAAAATCGTTCCACAGCACTTCGGCAATATCAGCCATGCCCATTGGCGCGCCGGGGTGGCCGGAATTGGCTTTCTGCACGGCATCCATGCTGAGGGCGCGAATGGCATTGGCTAGCTCTTTACGGGACATAGTTCACTCCGTGGCAAGGTTAAAGTTTGGCGGCGAGAAGATCTTCAAGTTTGCGCTGGTCGACGGCGAACAGACGGATACCTTCCGCCAGTTTTTCCACGGCCATGGCGTCCTGGTTGTGCTCCCAGCGGAACTCCGCTTCGGTCATGGTTTTCGGTTTTGGCAGAACGGTGGAGGTCGGCACCAGCTTGCGGATCACCGTTTCTTCTTTGTCCTGTAGTTCCTGGAGCAGGTTAGGGGAGATGGTCAGGCGGTCGCAGCCTGCCAGGGCGAGGATCTGCTCGGTACGGCGGAAGCTGGCCCCCATCACGATGGTTTCGTAGCGGTGCTGTTTGTAGTAGTCGTAGATATTACGGACCGATTTCACACCCGGATCCTCATCCACCACGTACGGATCCATCGGCTGTTTCGCCTGATACCAGTCGTAGATGCGCCCGACAAACGGCGAAACGAGGAACACGCCCGCTTCAGCGCAGGCGCGCGCCTGGGCAAACGAGAACAGCAGCGTCAGGTTGCAGTGGATGCCCTCTTTTTCCAGTACCTCTGCCGCGCGGATGCCTTCCCAGGTGGAGGCGAGCTTGATCAGGATGCGTGATTTATCGATCCCCTGCTCCTCGTAGAGTTCCACCAGACGACGCGCCTTATTAATGCTCTTTTCTTTATCGAACGAGAGGCGGGCGTCGACTTCGGTTGAGACGCGTCCCGGGATGCTTTTAAGAATTTCCGCACCAAAATTAACCGCCAGCTTGTCGCTGGCTTCGGCGACCTGCTGCTCCTGCGTTTTCCCGCGCTGTTTACCGTAGGCAATGGCGTCATCAATCAGATGACTAAAATGGGCAAGCCCTGCCGCTTTGAGCAGCAGCGAAGGGTTGGTGGTCGCATCCTCCGGCTGATAGTGGCGAATCGACTCGATATCGCCACTGTCTGCAACCACGGTGGTGAATTTTTTGATGCCGTCTAGCTGGTTCATAAATGATTACTCCTTGGAAATAAAAGAGTTAGATGAGTGCGTTAGTTCACACTTCTGGAAAAATCATGATGGACTTAACAAAAAAGCATAGCAGACGGGGGAGGCATTGCTTTTGAGACGGGTAACATGGCTGTTATAAATTGATAACAATTTTTAATGTGTGATGGTGAGAGTTTGGCAGCCTTCAAAGTTTATGCGCTGTCCTGCGGCGATACTATCTGACCGATACGTAAAAGGAATAACAAGATGGACGATCAGTTAAAACAGAGTGCCCTCGATTTTCACGAGTTTCCTGTCCCGGGGAAAATCCAGGTCTCCCCAACCAAGCCGCTGGCAACCCAGCGCGATCTGGCGCTAGCCTACTCGCCGGGCGTCGCTGCCCCGTGTCTGGAAATCGAAAAAGACCCGCTGGCGGCCTATAAATACACCGCGCGCGGCAACCTTGTCGCCGTGATCTCTAACGGCACGGCGGTGCTGGGGCTGGGCAACATCGGTGCGCTGGCCGGTAAGCCGGTGATGGAAGGGAAGGGGGTCCTGTTCAAGAAATTCGCCGGTATCGACGTGTTCGATATCGAGGTGGACGAACTCGATCCTGACAAATTCATCAACGTGGTGGCCGCGCTGGAGCCGACCTTCGGCGGGATTAACCTGGAAGACATCAAAGCGCCGGAATGTTTCTATATCGAGCAGAAGCTGCGCGAGCGTATGAACATTCCCGTGTTCCATGATGACCAGCACGGCACCGCGATTATCAGCACCGCCGCGATTCTGAACGGCCTGCGCGTGGTCGAGAAAAATCTCTCCGACGTGCGCATGGTGGTCTCCGGCGCAGGCGCCGCGGCCATTGCCTGTATGAACCTGCTGGTGGCGCTGGGTATGCAGAAACACAACATTGTGGTCTGCGACTCCAAAGGCGTTATCTATAAAGACCGCGAGCCGAACATGGCGGAAACCAAAGCGGCGTATGCGGTGGACGACGACGGTAAACGCACCCTGGACGACGTGATCGACGGCGCGGATATCTTCCTCGGCTGCTCGGGTCCGAAAGTGCTGACCCAGGAGATGGTGAAGAAGATGGCGCGCGCGCCGATGATCCTGGCCCTGGCGAACCCTGAGCCGGAAATCCTGCCGCCGCTGGCGAAAGCGGTGCGTGAAGACGCCATTATCTGTACCGGTCGTTCCGACTACCCGAACCAGGTCAACAACGTGCTCTGCTTCCCGTTCATCTTCCGCGGCGCGCTGGACGTCGGCGCAACGGCGATCAACGAAGAGATGAAGCTTGCCGCCGTTCACGCCATCGCGGAGCTGGCCCACGCCGAGCAGAGCGAAGTGGTCGCGTCTGCGTACGGCGATCAGGATCTGAGCTTCGGACCGGACTACATCATTCCAAAACCGTTCGACCCGCGTCTGATTGTCAAAATTGCCCCAGCGGTGGCCAAAGCGGCGATGGACTCCGGCGTGGCGACGCGTCCGATTCAGGATTTCGACGCTTACGTCGATAAGCTCACCGAGTTTGTCTATAAAACGAACCTGTTCATGAAGCCGATCTTCTCCCAGGCGCGCGCCGACGCGAAGCGCGTGGTGCTGGCGGAAGGGGAAGAGGCGCGCGTGCTGCACGCCACTCAGGAGCTGATCACCTTAGGCCTGGCGAAACCGATCCTGATTGGTCGTCCGAGCGTGATTGAGATGCGCATCCAGAAGCTGGGCCTGCAGATCAAGCCGGGCGTCGACTTCGAGATCGTTAACAACGAATCCGATCCGCGCTTCAAAGAGTACTGGAGCGAATACTACGCGATCATGAAGCGTCGCGGGATTACCCAGGAGCAGGCGCAGAAAGCGGTCATCAGCAACACCACGGTGATCGGCGCGATCATGGTGCATCGTGGCGAGGCGGATGCGCTGATCTGCGGCACCATCGGCGATTACCACGAGCACTTTAGCGTGGTGCAGGAGATCTTCGGCTATCGCGACGGCGTCCATACCGCCGGGGCGATGAACGCGCTGCTGTTGCCGAGCGGCAACACCTTTATTGCTGACACCTACGTTAACGACGATCCGACCCCGGACGAGCTGGCGGAGATCACCGTGATGGCCGCCGAGACCGTGCGTCGCTTTGGCATCGAGCCGAAGGTGGCGCTGCTGTCGCACTCTAACTTTGGTTCGTCTAAATCCGCGGCGGCGTGCAAAATGCGCCAGACGCTGGAGCTGGTGCGCGAGCGTGCGCCGGAGCTGATGATTGACGGGGAGATGCACGGCGATGCCGCGCTGGTGGAGAGCATCCGTAACGAACGTATGCCGGACAGCCCGCTGAAGGGATCGGCCAACATACTGATTATGCCGAACGTGGAAGCGGCGCGTATCAGCTATAACCTGCTGCGCGTCTCCAGCTCTGAAGGGGTGACCGTAGGACCGGTACTGATGGGCGTGGCGAAACCGGTACATGTGTTAACGCCGATTGCCTCCGTGCGTCGTATCGTGAACATGGTGGCGCTGGCGGTGGTTGAGGCGCAAACGCAGCCTCTGTAATTAACCCGACCCCTCACCCTAACCCTCTCCCCATAGGGGAGAGGGGACTGCTCCGGGCCGTCTTTTCACCCTCGCCCCTTTGGGGAGAGGGCCGGGGTGAGGGGTAAGGGTTACACCCAGTCCCGAACCTGAATAAACTCACGCAAGGCAGCCTCCGGGCTGCCTTCTTTTGGTTCGTAGCAGTACTCCCAGCGCACCAGCGGCGGCATCGACATCAGAATCGACTCCGTGCGCCCGCCGGTCTGCAGGCCGAACAGCGTCCCGCGATCCCACACCAGGTTGAACTCCACGTAGCGCCCGCGGCGGTAAAGCTGGAACTCACGTTCGCGCACGCCGTAGTCGGTGTTTTTACGGCATTCGACGATGGGCAGATACGCGTCGGTATAGCCTTCGCCTACCGCGCGCATAAAGCTGAACGCGGTATCAAAATCAGGCGCGTTGAGATCGTCAAAGAACAGCCCGCCGATGCCGCGCTGCTCGTCGCGGTGCTTCAGGTAAAAGTAGTCGTCGCACCACTTTTTAAATTTCGGGTAGACCTCTTCGCCAAACGGCAGGCAAAGGTCACGCGCGGTGGTGTGCCAGTGCACGGCATCTTCTTCGAAGCCGTAGTAGGGCGTTAAATCGAAACCGCCGCCGAACCACCAGACCGGATCGGCGCCCGGTTTTTCCGCAATGAAAAAGCGCACGTTGGCGTGGCTGGTGGGCACGAACGGGTTGTGCGGATGCACCACCAGCGAGACGCCCATCGCCTCGAAGCTGCGGCCCGCCAGCTCAGGACGATGCGCCGTCGCAGACGCGGGCATGGCGTCGCCGTGAACGTGGGAAAAATTCACGCCAGCCTGTTCAAAGATGCCGCCGTTTCGCAGCACGCGGCTGCGCCCGCCGCCCCCGGCCTCGCGCTGCCAGTTATCTTCCTGAAATTCTCCGCCGTCTGCGGCGGCCAGTTTCTGGCAGATCTCATCCTGCAGCTGCAGCAGGAAGGTTTTTACCAGTTGAGCATCGGGTTTCATCAACGTTTCCTGGAGTGTGCTTTTTGGTTATCGAACCAGTTGAAGTAGCTGATAATGCCGGAGGCGATGGCGTTGGCGATCTTCTGGCGAAACGCTGTGGTGCCGAGGAGTCGCTCTTCTTCCGGGTTGGTAATGAAGGAGGTTTCCACCAGCACGGACGGAATCGAAGGCGATTTCAGGACCACGAACGCCGCCTGCTCGGTGCCTTTGCTGTGCAGACGATGCACCGGCTTAATCTTCTTCAGAATATGCGAGCCGAGCGTCAGGCTGTTTTTGATCGTATCCGTCTGCACGAGGTCGAACAGCACCTGCTGTAGCAGGTGATCTTTGTCGGTGGCTTTCTTCCCGGCGACTTCATCCGCCCGGTTTTCGCGGTCGGAGAGGTATTTCGCCATGGCGCTACTGGCGCCACGGTTGGAAAGCGCAAACACTGAGGCACCGGCCGCAGAAGGGTTGGTAAAGCCGTCGGCGTGGATCGACATAAACAGATCCGCGCCGTGCTGGTGGGCGATCTCAACGCGGTCATACAGCGGAATGAAGGTATCGCCAGAGCGCGTCAGACGGGCGTCAATGCCGTTACTGCGTAAAATTGCGCGCACATTTTTTGCAATTGCCAGCACGACGTGTTTTTCTTTCGACCCGTTTTTGCCGATGGCGCCGGTATCAATACCGCCGTGGCCCGGGTCGAGCATCACCAGACGCTTCGCGCCCGGCTTTTTGGTTTTCGGTTTGCTGTGTCCGTTACTGGTTTTGAGCGTGCTCTCGTCTTTCGCCTGAGCCTGCTTTGCGATGCCCGTTAACGTTAAGGCCGCCAGCCCCGCTTTGAGAACCTGACGACGCGATGTGAGTGCTTTTAATGGTTTGAATGTGCTCATGCGGCCTGAATACTAAAAAAAGGGGTCCTGGTGTTATATCGTATCGTGTTTCCCGTTACGACAGTCCATATTGAGAATTGTTTTACTTTTCATTTCAATACGTGACAAAGTGACATTATGCCAAATTTTGGCGAGATTTTCCCCGGTTATTGGCTAAAGGCGCGCTTCGCGCCATAATCACTGTTTTTAAACCCGAAAAGGCGGTTAATACCATGGAGATACGCGTTTTTCGCCAGGAAGATTTCGAAGAGGTGATCACCCTTTGGGAGCGCTGCGATCTGCTGCGTCCGTGGAACGATCCGGAAATGGATATCGAACGTAAGGTCAATCACGACGTCAGTCTGTTTCTGGTCGCGGAAGTCAACGGTGAGGTTGTGGGGACGGTAATGGGCGGGTACGACGGCCACCGCGGCTCGGCCTATTATCTGGGCGTCCACCCGGAATACCGTGGCCGCGGCATTGCCAATGCGCTGCTGAACCGGCTCGAGAAGAAGCTGATCGCCCGCGGATGCCCAAAAATCCAGATCATGGTGCGGGAAGATAACGACGTGGTGCTGGGCATGTATGAGCGTCTGGGCTATGAACACGCTGACGTGCTGAGTTTAGGAAAGCGTCTGATCGAAGATGAAGAGTACTGAAATCCATCCGGCAGACTATGACGCGCAGGGCCGCGTCAGGCTGCCCTTTTTATTCTGGTGCGTTCTGCTGCTGCAGGCCCGGACCTGGGTGCTGTTTGTGATGGCCGCCGCGTCGCGCGGGCAGGGCGACACGCTGCTGAATCTCTTTTATCCCGATCACGACGCCTTCTGGCTCGGCTTGCTGCCCGGCTTACCGGCGGTGGTCGCTTTTTTATGCAGCGGACGACGGCAGGCGATCCCACGCTTTTGGCGCGCGCTTCGCTGGCTGCTGATCCTCGCCCAGGTTGCGCTGCTCTTCTGGCAGCCGGTACTCTGGTGGTACGGTGAACCGCTGACGGGCACCGGCGTTGTGCTGGTGGTTGCCGATATTGTGGCCCTGCTGTGGCTGCTGACCAACCCGCGTCTTCGCGCCTGTTTTGCGCATCAGGATGATTAATTCGGCACTTTTTGCCGATGTTGCACTCCAACAAGCGTTGATTTAACAAGAAAGGACGTTTCAATGAAATCGCTGCGTTTACTTTTATGCGCTCTCCCGCTGGCCTTGACCGGCTGTTCGACGCTCTCCTCCATTAACTGGTCCGCTGCATATCCGTGGAACTGGTTTGGCTCATCAACGGAAGTGACCGAGCAGGGCGTGGGGAAAATTACCGCCGCGACGGCGCTGGATCAGGATGCCATTCAGGATGCCATCGGCAGTGATTATCGCCTGCGCAGCGGCATGAAAACGGAGAATGGCAATATTGTTCGCTATTACGAAGCGCTGAAGGGCGACAAGCTGGCGCTGGTGATCAACGGTGACAAAGGCACGGTAAACCGAATTGCCGTGATGGATGAAGATATTCCGACGGCGAGCGGTGTGAAGGTGGGTACGCCGTTTAGCGAACTTTATAAGCAGGCTTTTGGCAACTGCACCAGCGCGCCGTCTGACGACAAGGTCGCGGTGGAATGTAAGGCTGAAGGCAGCCAGCACATCAGCTATGTTTTCACCGGAACCTGGAGCGGCCCGGAAGGACTGATGCCGTCTGACGACACGCTCAAGAACTGGAAAGTGAGCAAAATACTCTGGAAGCAGTAATTTGCGCCTGAGCAATCCGCCTCGCTGAAATCCGGGTATAATACCCGCCATCAATGCCACGCTGACGTGGCATCTTTATTTCAGGAGGAGCGATGTCTCAGGTTCAGAGTGGCATTTTGCCAGAACATTGCCGCGCGGCGATTTGGATTGAAGCCAATGTTAAAGGGGACGTGGATGCCCTGCGCGCGGCCAGCAAAGTTTTCGTTGATAAACTGGCCACCTTCCAGGCCAAATTCCCGGAAGCTCACCTCGGCGCCGTTGTTGCCTTTGGCAATAACGTCTGGCGTCAACTGAGCGGTGGCGAAGGGGCGGAAGAGCTGAAAGACTTCATCCCTTACGGCAAAGGTCTGGCTCCGGCGACGCAGTACGACGTGCTGATCCATATTCTCTCCCTGCGTCACGACGTGAACTTTTCCGTTGCCCAGGCGGCGGTAGCGGCCTTTGGCGACAGCATTGAGGTGCAGGAAGAGGTTCACGGTTTCCGCTGGGTGGAAGAGCGCGATCTGAGCGGCTTCGTCGACGGGACGGAAAACCCGGCGGGTGAAGAGGTTCGTCGCGACGTGGCGGTGATTAAAGACGGCGTGGACGCGGGCGGCAGCTACGTGTTCGTGCAGCGCTGGGAGCACAACCTCAAGCAGCTTAACCGTATGAGCGTGCACGACCAGGAGATGATGATTGGTCGTACTAAAGAAGCCAATGAAGAGATCGACGGCGACGACCGTCCCGTTACCTCTCACCTGACCCGCGTTGACCTGAAAGAAGACGGCAAAGGGCTGAAGATTGTTCGCCAGAGCCTGCCGTACGGTACCGCAAGCGGCACGCACGGCCTTTACTTCTGCGCCTACTGCGCGCGCCTGTATAACATCGAGCAGCAGCTGCTGAGCATGTTTGGCGATACCGACGGCAAGCGCGACGCCATGCTGCGCTTCACCAAACCGGTGACCGGCGGCTACTACTTTGCGCCGTCCGTTGAGCGTCTGCTGGCGCTGTAATGGCCTTTCTCCCTCTCCCTGTGGGAGAGGGCCGGGGTGAGGGTATCAGGCCGCACCCCTTATTCCCTTTTCTGCTTCTAAATCACCAAACGGTATATAAAACCGTTACTCCTTTCATCCCCGTTATAAATATTATGACTATAAGATAGTCATCACATTTATAAGGGTGCGCAATGGCCGTTACTGTACTGAAAAAAGGAACTCTGGCGCTGGCAGGTTTACTGCTGGTGGCACAGGCGCAGGCGACTGAACTGTTAAACAGTTCGTATGACGTCTCCCGCGAGCTGTTTGCCGCCCTTAATCCACCGTTCGAACAGCAGTGGGCGAAAGACAATAACGGAGACAAGCTGACCATCAAACAGTCCCACGCCGGGTCGTCCAAGCAGGCGCTGGCGATTTTGCAGGGCCTGAAGGCGGATGTGGTGACCTACAACCAGGTGACTGACGTGCAGATCCTGCACGACAAAGGCAAGCTGATCCCGGCGGACTGGCAGAGCCGACTGCCGAACAACAGCTCGCCGTTCTATTCCACCATGGGCTTCCTGGTGCGTAAGGGCAACCCGAAGAATATCCACGACTGGAGCGACCTGGTGCGTTCCGACGTGAAGCTGATTTTCCCGAACCCAAAAACTTCCGGTAACGCGCGTTATACCTATTTAGCCGCGTGGGGCGCGGCGGACAAGGCTGACGGTAACGATAAGGCCAAAACCGAGCAGTTCATGACCCAGTTCCTGAAAAACGTCGAAGTGTTTGATACCGGCGGCCGCGGGGCGACCACGACCTTCGCAGAACGCGGTCTCGGCGATGTACTCATCAGCTTTGAATCGGAAGTGAATAACATCCGTAAACAGTACGAAGCGCAGGGCTTCGAGGTCGTTATCCCGAAAACCAACATCCTGGCCGAGTTCCCGGTGGCGTGGGTGGATAAAAACGTGCAGGCAAACGGTACCGAGAAAGCGGCAAAAGCCTATCTCAACTACCTGTACAGCCCGCAGGCGCAGACCATCATTACCGATTACTACTACCGCGTGAACAACCCGGACGTGATGAACAAACTGAAAGACAAATTCCCGCAGACCGATTTGTTCCGCGTGGAAGATCATTTCGGCTCCTGGCCTGATGTGATGAAAACGCATTTTGCCAGCGGCGGTGAGTTAGACAAATTGCTGGCGGCGGGGCATAAGTGATGTTTGCAGTTTCGACAAAACGCGTGCTGCCGGGCTTTACCTTAAGCCTCGGGACCAGCCTGCTGTTCGTCTGCCTGATCCTGCTGTTGCCGCTCAGCGCGCTGGTGATGCAGCTTGCTCAGATGAGCTGGGCGCAGTACTGGGACGTGGTCACCAACCCGCAGGTGGTGGCGGCCTATAAGGTGACGCTGCTGTCGGCGTTTGTTGCCTCTATTTTTAACGGCGTGTTTGGCCTGCTGATGGCGTGGATCTTAACCCGCTACCGCTTCCCGGGCCGCACGCTGCTTGACGCCCTGATGGATCTGCCGTTTGCGCTGCCGACGGCGGTGGCGGGCTTAACCCTCGCGTCGCTCTTCTCCGTGAACGGGCTGTACGGCGAGTGGCTGGCGAAATTTGACATCAAAGTGACCTACACCTGGCTCGGTATCGCGGTGGCGATGGCCTTTACCAGCATCCCGTTTGTGGTCCGTACCGTGCAGCCGGTGCTGGAAGAGTTGGGCCCGGAATACGAAGAAGCGGCGGAAACGCTGGGTGCCACGCGCTGGCAGAGCTTCCGCAAGGTGGTTCTGCCGGAGCTGTCTCCAGCGCTGATGGCGGGTGTCGCGCTGTCGTTTACCCGCAGCCTCGGTGAGTTCGGCGCGGTGATTTTTATCGCCGGGAACATCGCCTGGAAAACAGAAGTCACCTCGCTGATGATTTTCATCCGTTTGCAGGAGTTTGATTATCCGGCGGCGAGCGCAATTGCCTCGGTGATCCTGGCGGCCTCGCTGCTGCTGCTGTACTCGATTAACACTCTGCAAAGTCGCTTTGGTCGACGTGTGGTAGGTCACTGATGGCGGAAGTTACGCAATTGAAGCGATACGATGCACCCCGCATTAACTGGGGCAAATGGTTTCTGATTGGGGCGGGCGTGCTGGTTTCCGCCCTCATTCTCGTCGTGCCGACGGTTTATATCTTCGTTCAGGCGTTCAGCAAGGGCCTGATGCCCGCGCTGGAAAATCTGGCGAACCCGGATATGCTGCATGCCATCTGGCTGACCGTGCTGATTGCGTTGATCACCGTGCCGGTGAACCTCGTGTTCGGGACCCTGTTGGCCTGGCTGGTGACCCGCTTCAACTTCCCGGGACGTCAGCTGCTGCTGACCCTGCTGGACATTCCTTTCGCCGTATCGCCGGTGGTGGCGGGTCTGGTGTACTTGCTCTTTTACGGCTCCAACGGCCCATTGGGCGGCTGGCTGGACGAGCATAACCTGCAGATCATGTTCGCCTGGCCGGGCATGGTGCTGGTCACCATCTTCGTGACCTGTCCGTTTGTGGTGCGTGAGCTGGTGCCGGTGATGTTAAGCCAGGGCAGCAACGAAGACGAAGCGGCGGTGCTGCTGGGCGCGTCGGGCTGGCAGATGTTCCGTCGCGTGACGCTGCCGAACATTCGCTGGGCGCTGCTTTACGGCGTGGTGCTGACCAACGCCCGCGCGATTGGTGAGTTCGGCGCCGTGTCCGTCGTCTCTGGCTCCATCCGGGGTGAAACCCTGTCGCTGCCGCTACAGATTGAGCTGCTGCAGCAGGACTACAACACCATCGGCTCGTTTACTGCCGCAGCGTTGCTGACGCTGATGGCCATTTTGACCCTGTTTTTGAAGAGTGTGGTGCAGTGGCGTTTAGAAAATCAGGAAAAACGTCAGCATCAGGAGGGAAATCATGAGCATTGAGATTGCCAATATTAAGAAGTCTTTTGGTCGCACCCAGGTGCTGAATGATATCTCGCTGGATATCCCTTCCGGACAAATGGTGGCGCTGCTGGGGCCGTCTGGCTCGGGTAAAACCACGCTGCTGCGTATTATTGCCGGGCTTGAGCATCAGACCAGCGGGCACATCCGCTTTCACGGCACCGACGTGAGCCGCCTGCACGCCCGCGATCGTAAAGTAGGCTTTGTGTTCCAGCATTACGCGCTGTTCCGCCACATGACCGTGTTCGACAACATTGCGTTTGGTCTGACGGTGCTGCCGCGTCGCGAGCGTCCAAATGCAGCGGCTATCAAAGCCAAAGTGACCAAACTGCTGGAGATGGTGCAGCTGGCTCATCTGGCGGATCGTTTCCCGGCCCAGCTGTCCGGCGGTCAGAAGCAGCGCGTGGCGCTGGCGCGCGCGCTGGCCGTTGAGCCGCAAATCCTGCTGCTGGATGAACCTTTCGGCGCGCTGGATGCGCAGGTGCGTAAAGAGCTGCGCCGCTGGCTGCGCCAGCTGCATGAAGAGCTGAAATTCACCAGCGTCTTCGTGACCCACGATCAGGAAGAGGCGATGGAAGTCGCGGATCGCGTGGTGGTCATGAGCCAGGGCAACATTGAGCAGGTTGACGAGCCGGAGCAGCTCTGGCGCGAACCGGCGACCCGCTTCGTGCTGGAATTTATGGGCGAGGTAAACCGTCTTCAGGGCACTATTCGCGGCGGCCAGTTCCACGTTGGCGCGCACCGCTGGCCGCTGGGCTATACCTCCGCGCATCAGGGGCCGGTCGATCTGTTCCTGCGTCCGTGGGAAGTGGACGTGAGCCGCCGAACCAGCCTGGATTCACCGCTGCCGGTACAGGTGCTGGAAACTAGCCCTAAAGGTCACTACACCCAATTGGTGGTACAGCCGCTGGGCTGGTATACCGAGCCGCTGACCGTGGTCATGCGCGACGACGTGCCGCCGCACCGGGGCGAGCGCCTGTTTGTTGGGCTGCAGCACGCCCGTATTTATCACGGGAAGGAGCGCATCGAGACGCGCGAGGATATTGCTCTGGCGGAGTCAGCCTGATAGGTTATTAGGATGTTTATCGCCCGGTGGCGCTGCGCTTACCGGGCCTACAGTTATCATTGCGTCTTGTAGGCCGGGTAAGCGAAGCGCCACCCGGCTTTTTTATTGAGTAAAAATCGTGAATACACTCGAACACACCATCGGCAATACTCCTCTGGTCAAGCTGCAGCGCATGGGGCCGGACAACGGCAGTGAAATCTGGGTCAAACTTGAAGGCAATAACCCGGCGGGGTCGGTGAAAGACCGCGCGGCGCTGTCGATGATTGTCCAGGCCGAAAAGCGCGGAGAAATTAAGCCAGGCGACGTGCTGATTGAGGCCACCAGCGGCAACACCGGTATCGCCCTGGCGATGATCGCCGCGCTGAAAGGCTACCGCATGAAGCTGCTGATGCCGGACAACATGAGCCAGGAGCGCCGCGCCGCGATGCGTGCCTACGGAGCCGAGCTGATTCTGGTAACCAAAGAGCAGGGAATGGAAGGCGCGCGCGACCTGGCGTTAGAAATGGCCGAGCGCGGCGAAGGTAAACTGCTCGATCAGTTCAACAACCCGGACAACCCTTACGCGCACTACACCACCACCGGCCCGGAAATCTGGCAGCAAACCGATGGGCGTATCACCCATTTTGTCTCCAGCATGGGTACCACCGGCACCATTACCGGAGTATCTCGTTTTCTGCGCGAGCAGGAAAAAGCCGTCACCATCGTTGGCCTGCAGCCGGAAGAGGGGAGCAGCATTCCGGGCATTCGCCGCTGGCCCGCGGAGTATATGCCCGGCATCTTTAATGCGCAGCTGGTGGACCAGGTGCTGGATCTTCACCAGCGCGAGGCGGAAAATACCATGCGTGAGCTGGCCGTGCGCGAGGGTATCTTCTGCGGCGTCAGCTCGGGCGGCGCGGTAGCGGGTGCGATTCGGGTGGCGCAGGCAAACCCGGGGGCCGTAGTGGTGGCGATTATTTGCGATCGCGGCGATCGCTATTTGTCTACCGGCGTCTTTGGTGAAGAGAGTTATTCGCAGGGGGCGGGGATTTAAGCGTCATGGAGATGATTCTATTCCGGGATAATACCCGGGCGCAGCAAACCGACATTGTCGCTGTGCAGTCGCAGGTAGTTTACGGCAGCGTGGGGAACAGCATTGCGGTACCGAATATTCGTACCCACAGGCTGAACGTTACCGCCGTGCCGACGGTACTGTTTAGCAACACGCCGCACTACGACACGTTTTATGGTGGAGTGATCCCCGACGAGTGGTTCAGCGGCTACCTCAAGGCGCTCGAAGAGCGCGAGATCCTGCGCGAGCTTAAAGCGGTCACTACCGGCTATATGGGCAGCGCCAGCCAGATCGTTCTGCTGGCGCAGTGGCTGAAGGCGGTCAAAGCGCAGCATCCGGACCTGCTGGTGCTGGTCGACCCGGTCATCGGCGATATCGACAGCGGAATGTACGTGAAGCCCGAGATCCCGCAGGCGTATCGGGAGCACCTGCTGCCGCTGGCGCAGGGGATCACGCCAAACGTCTATGAGCTGGAAGTGTTAAGCGGCAAACCGTGCCGAACGCCGGAAAGCGCCATCGCGGCGGCGCAGGGACTGCTTTCCGACAGCCTGAAATGGGTGGCGATCACCAGCGCGCCGGTCGCTGACGACCCGGAAAACATCCACGTGGTGCTGGTGACGCATGAGGGCGTGACCGTCAGCGCGCATCCGCGCGTTGAAACCGATCTGAAAGGGACGGGCGACCTGTTCTGTTCAGAGCTGGTGAGCGGAATTGTAGAGGGGAAAACTGTCGCCGATGCTATTCGCATGGCCGGCGATCGAGTGACTGACGTGATGCTTTATACCCAGTCAAAAGGTTACGACGAGCTTATCCTCCCTGCATAAACTAAAATGGCGCCCGAAGGCGCCATTTTTCTGTGTGGCAAGAATTACTTCTTGATGCGGATAACCGGGGTTTCACCCACGGTGACGCTGCCAGACAGTTTGATCAGTTCTTTGATTTCGTCCATGTTGGAGATAACAACCGGCGTCAGGGTAGACTTGGCTTTTTCTTCCAGCAGTGGCAGATCGAATTCAATCACCGGGTCGCCAACTTTAACACGCTGGCCTTCTTCCGCGATACGTTTGAAGCCTTCGCCTTTCAGTTCAACGGTGTCGATACCGAAGTGAACGAACAGTTCGATACCGCTATCAGATTCGATAGAGAACGCATGGTTGGTTTCAAAAATTTTACCGATGGTGCCGTCAACTGGAGCAACCATTTTGTTGCCAGTTGGTTTGATAGCAATGCCATCACCAACGATTTTCTCAGCAAACACTACATCCGGCACGTCTTCGATGTTGACGATCTCGCCGGAGAGCGGAGCAACAATCTCAATAGTTCCGGAGTCTTTTTTATCATCAGAAACCAGAGATTTCAGTTTATCGAACAAACCCATGATCTTCTCCTAAGCAGTAAATTGGGCCGCATCTCGTGGATTAGCAGATTGTTTTTTCTTCAATGAACTTGTTAACCAGCGTCATTAACTCGTCCGTTGTCGGTTGAGCAAGAGCCTGCTCTGCTAATACCTTCGCATCTTCGAAGTTCGTGTTACGGATAATCTTCTTAATGCGCGGGATGGAAATGGCGCTCATAGAGAATTCGTCCAGACCCATACCCAGCAACAGAAGTGTAGCACGTTCGTCGCCTGCAAGCTCACCACACATGCCAGTCCATTTACCTTCTGCATGAGAAGCATCAATAACTTGCTTGATCAAGTTCAGTACGGACGGTGACATTGGCTGGTAGAGATGTGAAATCATATCATTACCACGGTCAACTGCCAGGGTGTACTGCGTTAAATCATTGGTGCCGATACTAAAGAAATCAACTTCTTTGGCTAAATGACGCGCAATGGTCGCCGCCGCAGGTGTTTCCACCATCACGCCGATCTCGATTGACTCGTCAAACGCTTTACCCTCGTCGCGCAGCTCCTGTTTGTAGATTTCGATCTCTTTCTTCAGTGCACGCACTTCTTCAACAGAGATGATCATCGGGAACATGATACGCAGTTTACCGAAAGCAGAGGCACGCAGGATCGCGCGAACCTGGTCACGCAGGATCTCTTTACGATCCATCGCGATACGGATTGCACGCCAGCCCAGGAACGGGTTCTCTTCTTTCGGGAAGTTCATGTACGGCAGCTCTTTGTCGCCACCGATGTCCATGGTACGGACGATAACCGCCTGAGAGCCACACGCTTCAGCCACGGCTTTATAAGCAGCAAACTGCTCTTCTTCCGTTGGCAGCGCGTCGCGGTCCATGAACAGGAATTCTGTACGATAGAGACCTACGCCTTCCGCACCGTTGCGCTCAGCGCCATCAACGTCGCGGACGGTACCGATGTTTGCACACACTTCTACCTGATGGCCGTCCAGGGTGATGGCCGGCAGGTCTTTCAGCTTAGCGAGTTCCGCTTTTTCAGTCGCAACCTGCTCCTGAACCGCGCGCAGTTTATCGATCTCTTCATTGGTTGGGTTGACGTAAACCAGATTGTTTACAGCATCCAGAATCAGATAGTCGCCGTTTTTCACCTGAGAGGTGACGCTACCGGTACCCACGATGGCAGGCAGTTCCAGAGAACGCGCCATGATAGAGGTGTGGGAAGTACGGCCGCCCGCGTCGGTGATGAAACCGAGAACCTTTTTCAGGTTCAGCTGTGCCGTTTCAGACGGGGTGAGGTCAGCGGCAACCAGGATCACTTCATCCTGAATCGCGCTCAGGTCGATGATGGCCAGGCCCAGGATGTTGCGCAGCAGGCGCTTACCGATGTCACGTACGTCAGCCGCACGCTCTTTCAGGTATTCATCATCCAGTTCTTCCAGGGCAGTTGCCTGACCTTCGATAACTTCATGCGCAGCCGCGTCGGCCGTCATGCCTTTATCTTTAATCAGGGCTATGATTTCCTGCTCCAGCTCCTCATCTTCGAGCAGCATGATGTGCCCTTCGAAGATGGCTTCTTTTTCTTCACCGAAAGTTTCGCCAGCTTTAGTTTTGATTGCTTCCAGTTGCGCAGATGCCTTGGCACGACCGCTCAGAAAACGTTCAACTTCCTGATCAACCTTGTCGGCAGAAATTTTTTTCCGGTCGATGACGATCTCGTCTTCTTTCAGCAGCAGTGCTTTGCCGAAAGCGATACCCGGGGATGCTAAAATGCCTGAAATCATAACCCTACCTTACTTGTGACTGATATTTAAAAGAACCCGGAAACTTACTCGAGCTCAGCCATCAGTTTAACCAGATGCTCAACTGCTTTCTGCTCGTCTTCACCTTCTGCAGAGATGGTGACAACGGTGCCCTGAGTCAGGCCCAGAGTCTGCAGTTTGAACAGGCTTTTTGCGCTCGCGCTTTTGCCGTTGGAAGTCACAGTGATTTCAGAAGTGAAGCCTTTTGCTTCTTTAACAAACTGAGCAGCAGGGCGGGTGTGCAGACCGTTCGGAGCGGTAATGGTAACTTCTTGCTGGAACATTGTATTTCCCCAACTTATAGGTTTAGTGTTGTGGAACTAAAGTCTAGCCTGGCGACTGAACTTTAGCCTGTATTGTTAGCGCTGACGTTTCGATCGTCATTAAACATTATGCAGCGAAAGCAAGACTTGAACCAAATCATAAAATCGATTCAGCAAGGCTATTTCGTTCACTGATTAATTTCACGCATCAAAATAATTGCTGGTTTAAATACCAGACCCAACGGGGTGAAGCAATGCCAGGAGGGGCAAAAGTTTGAAGCAGGCCACAAAAAAGCACCTGAAAAGGTGCTTTTTTACGCGTTATTAACATGCTGGCACTACTGTTGCAGCTCTTTTTCGGTAAACAGATCGGCAAACAGTGCGGTGCTCAAGTAACGCTCACCCGAGGAAGGAAGGATAACCACAATATTCTTATTGGTAAAGGCTTCATCTTCCTGAAGTTTGAGCGCTGCCGCAACGGCCGCACCGGAAGAGATTCCCGCCAGAATGCCTTCTTCATCCATCAGGCGACGCGCGGTAGAGATGGCTTCTTCGTTAGTGATGGTGACAACTTTATCGATCAGCTTCAGATCCAGGTTGCCCGGAATGAAGCCTGCGCCAATACCCTGGATTTTATGCGGGCCTGGTTTGAGCTCTTCACCCGCCAGTGCCTGGGTGATAACCGGTGAGTCAGTCGGCTCAACGGCCACGGTGATCAGGTCTTTTTTACCCTTTGTGCCTTTAATATAGCGTGACACGCCGGTCAGCGTACCGCCGGTACCCACGCCGGAGATAAAGACGTCAACCTGGCCGTCGGTATCTTCCCAGATTTCCGGACCTGTGGTCTTCTCGTGAATTTCCGGGTTAGCCGGGTTGCTGAACTGCTGCAGCAACAGATATTTTGCCGGATCGCTGGCCACAATCTCTTCGGCTTTCTGAATGGCACCTTTCATGCCCTTCGCGCCTTCGGTCAGCACCAGGTTCGCGCCCAGCGCTTTGAGCAGCTTACGACGCTCGATGCTCATGGTTTCTGGCATGGTCAGCGTCAGCTTGTAGCCACGCGCGGCAGCCACATAGGCCAGAGCGATACCGGTATTGCCGCTGGTCGGTTCCACCAGCTCAACGCCAGGCTTCAGTACGCCACGTTTTTCAGCATCCCAAATCATGTTTGCACCGATACGGCATTTTACGCTGAAGCTCGGGTTACGTGATTCGACCTTCGCCAGAATGCGTCCATTACCGATACGGTTCAGTCGAACCAGGGGCGTATGACCGATAGTCAGCGAGTTGTCTTCATAAATCTTACTCATGGCCTGTCCTTAACTGTATGAAATTGGGATACCGACCCAGCATACCTGCTAAGCAGGTAGGGGGAAGTAAGGAATTCGCATATCTATATACTGCAAGGAAATAATGGGGATCAGTATGGAATAAGGGGCGGCATAAGCCACCCCTGCTTTACACATTTTTGCATTATTTCCATAACGCGTGCTTAGCACGGTAGCAGTCGACCCACATCGCCGTCGCGCCGCAGACGGCGACGGGCATGATGAACAGATTCAGGAAGGGAATCATGGTGAACAGGCTGGTCAGCGCGCCAAACTGCATATTGGCGACCTTCTGGCTGCGCAGGGCGGTGCGCATCGCTTTAAACGGCACCTTGTGGTTATCGAACGGATAATCGCAGTACTGAATGGCCAGCATCCAGGCGCTGAACAGGAACCACAGCACCGGCGCCACCGTCTGGCCAATGCCTGGCACAAAGTAGAGGATAAGCAGCACGATCGCGCGGGGCAGGTACCAGGCAAACTTTTGCCACTCGCGCTTCATGATGCGTGGCAGGTCTTTCATGATCCCCAGCACGCCCGTATCCGGCGGCGTTGCGCCGGTAAGCCGCGCTTCCAGCTGTTCCGCCAGCAGACCGTTAAACGGAGCGGCTATCCAGTTCGCAATCGTCGAGAAAAAATACCCAAACACCAGCAGCACGGAGATCACCGCCACCGGCCAGAGCAGGTAGTTAAGCCACTGTAGCCAGTCCGGCACATGGCTCATCAGCGACGGGATCCAGCTCTCCAGCTTTGTGAACAGCCACCAGAACGCGCCGCCCATCAGAATAATGTTGATCAACAGCGGGAGAATGACGAAGCGTCGAATCCCCGGTAGGGAGACCAGTTTCCAGCCCTGAGAAAAATACCAGACGCCGCTGCGCGGGGGAGAAGAAGATGTTGAAACCATAGCCAGGCTGTACTCCTTTTTACACAACCAGTGGAATTGCCCGCCTATATTATCCACTTACGGAGCAATGACCAGTTCGGAAATGTTCGAAAAACCAGCAAAAAGCACGATTTCCTTCATCTTTATGCTGTGAATGCTCTGCACACACTTGCACTTGACGTAAACGGCAAATACTCTTAGTGAGTAAATGTTTGCCGTGGTGGCAAGGTGTTAGAACAACAGAGAATATAATGATGCAGGATTTGCGTCTGATATTAATCATTGTTGGCGCGATCGCCATAATCGCTTTACTGGTACATGGTTTCTGGACCAGCCGTAAAGAGCGTTCCTCGATGTTTCGCGATCGCCCACTGAAGCGCATGAAGTCCAGTCGTGACGACGATGACAGTGAAGATGACATCGACGGCAGCGATGACGACGGCGTGGGTGAAGTTCGTGTTCATCGGGTCAATACTGCGCCCGGCGCAGGCCATGGGGAGCATGAAGCGCCTCGTCCTTCGCAGCACCAGTATCAACCGCCGTATGCTTCTGCACAGCCGCGCCAGCCAGCGCCGCAGCCTGTGGAAGAGCCGGTGCGCCAGCCGCCGCAACAGCCTGTCTATCAGCAGCCTGCCCAGCCGGTTCAACAGCAACCGGTGCAGCAGCCCGTGCAACAACAGCCTGCTCAGCCGGTACAACAGCCGCAGCAGCCTGTTCACGTGCAGCCCGCGCCTCAGCCCGCTCCGGCTCCGCACGTTGAGCCTGAGCCCGTTGTAGAGCCAGAGCCGGTTGTTGAAAAACCGCAGCGTAAAGAAGCGGTGATCATCATGAACGTGGCCGCGCATCACGGTAGCCATCTCAACGGTGACGTGCTGCTTAACAGTATTCAACAGGCAGGCTTCAAGTTTGGCGATATGAACATTTTCCATCGCCACCTGAGCCCTGACGGTAGCGGCCCGGCGCTGTTCAGCCTGGCCAACATGGTTAACCCTGGCACCTTTGATCCGGAAATGACCGGTGATTTCGTGACCCCGGGCGTGACTATCTTTATGCAGGTGCCGTCCTACGGCGACGAACTGCAAAACTTTAAGCTGATGCTGCAGTCCGCTCAGCACATCGCTGATGAAGTCGGTGGCGTGGTGCTCGACGATCAGCGTCGAATGATGACCCCGCAGAAGCTGCGCGAGTATCAGGACCGCATCCGCGAAGTTAAGGAAGCCAACGCGTAATCGTCGCGTTTACTTCGACTCCTCCTCAACCCCCGCCTGTCGGGGGTTTTTCTCATTGATGGTGCGATATGGACTCAATCGAACAACAACTCACTGAACTGCGAACCACGCTTCGCCATCATGAATACCTCTATCATGTTATGGACGCGCCGGAAGTACCGGATGCGGAGTACGACCGCCTGATGCGCGAGCTGCGCGAGCTGGAAACTCAGCATCCGGAGCTCATCACGCCGGACTCCCCGACGCAGCGCGTCGGTGCGGAACCGCTCGGTGCTTTCAGTCAGGTACGCCACGAAGTCCCGATGCTGTCCCTGGATAACGTCTTTGATGAAGAGAGTTTCCTGGCGTTTAACAAGCGCGTTCAGGATCGCCTGAAAAGCAGTGATTCGCTGAGCTGGTGCTGCGAGCTGAAGCTGGACGGTCTGGCGGTCAGCATTCTTTATGAAAACGGCGTGCTGGTGCGTGCCGCGACGCGTGGTGACGGTACAACGGGTGAAGACATCACCACCAACGTGCGTACCATCCGTGCGATCCCGCTCAAGCTGCACGGCGAGAATATTCCTGCGCGTCTGGAAGTGCGCGGTGAAGTGTTCCTGCCTCAGGCGGGCTTCGAGAAAATAAATGAAGAGGCGCGCCGCACCGGCGGGAAGGTGTTTGCTAACCCGCGTAATGCGGCGGCAGGCTCTCTGCGCCAGCTTGACCCTCGTATCACCGCGAAGCGACCGCTTACTTTCTTCTGCTACGGTGTGGGTATTCTTGAGGGCGGCGAGCTGCCGGACACGCACCTCGGGCGTCTGCTGCAGTTTAAAGCGTGGGGCCTGCCGGTGAGCAACCGCGTTCAGCTCTGCGACTCGCCGGAAGCGGTACTGGCGTTCTACCACAAGGTGGAAGAGGACCGTCCGACGCTCGGGTTTGATATTGATGGCGTTGTCATCAAGGTGAATTCACTGGCGCTGCAGGAGCAGCTGGGCTTTGTGGCGCGCGCGCCGCGCTGGGCGGTGGCGTTTAAGTTCCCTGCTCAGGAGCAGATGACCTTCGTTCGTGACGTAGAGTTCCAGGTTGGCCGTACGGGTGCCATTACCCCGGTCGCCCGTCTGGAGCCCGTGCAGGTTGCTGGGGTGTTGGTGAGTAACGCCACGCTGCATAACGCTGATGAAATCGAACGCCTGGGCCTGCGCATTGGTGACAAAGTGGTGATCCGCCGCGCGGGCGATGTGATCCCGCAGGTGGTTAACGTCGTGGAGTCAGAACGCCCTGCCGAAACGCGCGAGATCGTCTTCCCGACACACTGCCCGGTGTGCGGCTCTGACGTCGAGCGTGTGGAAGGCGAAGCGGTGGCTCGCTGTACGGGCGGCTTAATCTGTGGCGCGCAGCGTAAAGAGTCGCTGAAGCACTTCGTTTCTCGTCGCGCAATGGACGTCGACGGCATGGGGGATAAGATTATCGACCAGCTGGTTGAGAAAGAGTATGTCCACACGCCAGCGGATCTCTTCAGGCTGACGGCAGGTAAACTGACCGGTCTGGATCGAATGGGGCCAAAGTCAGCCCAGAACGTGGTGAACGCGCTGGAAGCCGCCAAAGAGACCACCTTCGCCCGCTTCCTGTACGCGCTGGGCATTCGTGAAGTGGGTGAGGCGACGGCCGCGGGCCTGGCGGCGTACTTTGGCACGCTGGAGGCGCTGGAAAAGGCAAGCATCGACGAGCTGCAAAAAGTCCCGGACGTCGGCATCGTCGTCGCCACGCACGTCTTTAACTTCTTTGCCGAAGAGAGCAACCGTGAAGTCATCGGCAAGCTGCTGGAGGAGGGTATCAGGTGGCCCGCGCCGGTGGTGGTTAACGCCGAAGAGATCGACAGCCCGTTCGCCGGTAAAACGGTAGTCCTGACCGGTAGCCTGAGCCAGCTTTCACGCGACGATGCGAAAGCGCGTCTGGTGGCGCTGGGGGCCAAAGTGGCGGGCAGCGTGTCGAAGAAAACCGACCTGGTGATCGCCGGTGAAGCGGCGGGTTCGAAGCTGGCGAAAGCCCAGGAGCTCGGCATTGCGGTGATTGACGAAGCGGAAATGATGCGTCTGTTAGGAGAGTAACGTGGAGAAAGAACAGCTCGTTGAGATCGCCAATACGGAGATGCCGTTCGGTAAATATAAGGGCCGCAGGCTGATTGATTTGCCGGAGGAGTATCTGCTGTGGTTTGCCCGCAAGGATCAATTCCCGGCAGGGCGGCTGGGCGAGCTGATGGCTATCACGTTACTGATCAAAACCGAGGGGCTGACCCAGCTGGTTCAGCCCCTGAAACGTCCTTAAGCCTTCGCGGCGCGGGTCTCTTCCTGCGCCAGCTTCTCGGTCTGGCGCTTGTAGCGACGCGCCAGCACCGCGCAGACCATCAGCTGGATCTGATGGAAAATCATCAGCGGCAGCACCATCATCCCAATCACCGAGGTCGGGAACAGAATGTTGGCCATCGGGATACCGTTCGCCAGGCTCTTTTTCGAACCGCAGAACACAATCGTAATTTCATCCGCTTTGTTGAAGCCGCACCTGCGTGCCACAAAGACGTTTACCGCAATCACAATCGCCAGCAGGACGATGCTGACCACCACGATAAACAGCAGCGAGCCTGCACCCACCTTGTGCCAGATGCCATTTACCACCGCTTCACTGAAGGCGGAGTAAACCACCAGCAAAATCGAGGTCTGGTCGGTTTTTGAAATCCATTTTTTATGCTTCGCCACAAACGCGCCGGTCCACGGTCGGGAAAGATGCCCCAGCACAAACGGCAGCAGCAGCTGCAGACAAATTTTGCCGACCTGCTCCAGGTTACCTTCCGCACCGTGCATGTTCATCAGCAGGCCCACCAGCAGCGGAGAGACGAAAATCCCTAACAGACTGGAGGCGGATGCTGAACAAACGGCTGCCGCTACGTTGCCGCCTGCCAGCGAGGTAAAGGCGATGGCAGACTGCACGGTAGCGGGGAGAATGCACAGATACAGGAACCCGGTATACAGGGCTGGGTCGACATTGACCGGTGCCCACCAGGCAAACAGCACCCCGAGTATCGGGAACAGAATGAAGGTGCTGCACATCACCCACAGATGCAGTCGCCAGTGTCCGCCGCCTGCAATGATCGCTTCACGGGAGAGTTTGGCACCGTGCATAAAGAACAGCAGGGCGATGGCCGCCGTGGTCAGCCCTTCAAAGAATGGGACGAAACCGCCGCGAGCCGGGAAAAACGAGGCCAATAATACGGTAACTACCAGGGTAAGTGTGAACGGATCAAGAATACGAAATAGTTTCATAATGACTCCTGAAATCAGATATCGCTATTGTGCTTTTTTCCATTTGAGAAATAAAATTGATTTATTGCATCCATTCATGAACTAAACAGATGAATTACTCCTTACGTCAGCTTCGTATTTTCGTCACCGTTGCCCATGCCCGCAGCTTTAGCCGGGCAGGGGAGATGATTGGCCTGAGCCAGTCGGCGGTCAGCCACAGCGTGAAAGAGCTGGAGAATCAGACCGGGGTGAAGTTGCTTGACCGCACCACGCGCGAAGTGGTGTTGACCGAAGCAGGGCAGCAGCTGGCCCTGCGCCTCGAACGGCTGCTGGATGAGCTAAACAGCACGCTCAGAGACGTGGGGAGGCTGGGGCAGCAGCTTTCGGGGACCGTGCGCGTCGCGGCCAGTCAGACGATCTCTGCGCACCTTATCCCGCAGTGTATTGCCGAGTGCAGCCATCGCTACCCGGACATTGATTTTGTCCTGCATGACAGGCCGCAGCAGTGGGTGCTGGAGAGTATCCGCCAGGGAGATGTGGATTTTGGTATTGTTATCGATCCCGGCCAGGTGAGCGATCTGGCGTGCGAAAGCGTGCTTTCTGAGCCCTTTTTGCTGCTCTGCCGTGACGACGATCCGCTGGCCACGTTGCCGGAGGTCAGCTGGCAGTCCCTACAGGGCGCGAACCTGGTTTTACAGGATTATGCCTCGGGCAGCCGTCCGCTGATTGATTCCGCGCTGGTGAATCAGGGGGTAAAGGCAACTATCGTGCAGGAGATTGGTCACCCGGCGACGCTGTTTCCGATGGTGGAAGCCGGCATTGGCATCAGCGTGTTGCCCGCCCTGGCGCTTCCCCTGCCGCAGGGAAGCCGACTGGCCGTCAGGCGATTAACGCCCGTTGTCGAGCGAAAGCTGATGCTGGTGCGGCGAAAAAATCGCTCACTCTCGGGGGCGGCGCAGGCTATCTGGGAAGTGGTGCGTATCCAGGCACAACGATTAACCGAAGCCCGCATACGCGACCCACTGTTTAACGCATCAGAAGATTAGATGTAGATATCAATCTGATTAGTGTCTGACGGACTGTTCACCCCTTCCACTTTGCCCAGCTTTTGATCCTGCTTCTTCTGGGCCTCTTCGGCCTGCTGGCGCTGCAGCGCGGCGAGCTGCGCCTGCAGCACCTTGATCTGGGTCTGAATAAGTTCCTGCTGCTTCTTCTTCTCATCGGTGCTGACGGGACTGTTTGCCAGTTCTTTTAACTGCTGAGTCAGCTTTTTGATCTTGTCGAGAATGCGGGTGATTTGCGCAGAGATATCGTTACTGCTCGAAGTTCCACTCGCGCCGCTGGTTTGAATCTGTTGGGTTGAAGCCTGAATGGTCGTCATACTTTTTCCTCGCGTTATAAAACAGAAGTATCGGCACCGACGGGATTAGCTTGAGCAAAACTGCCATATCTGGCAGGGAGTTGCATCGATACACAATCAGTATTGATGGTGCGGTGAAAGTGTATTGGAGGTCACCGGCAGGCTGCGGATATAAGACGTAAGTCATGCGATCCTCGCTATCGCGATCTTAATCCTTAAGGAGCCTCTATGACCCTCTCGAATAACCCGTGGTACTGCGCCGACATCATTCGCGCCGCTAAGCCGAACTTCACGCCTCGCGTGGCGTTTATTCTCGGCTCTGGCCTGGGCGCGCTCGCCGACCAGATTGATGACGCCGTTTCCCTGAGCTACGAAAAGCTGCCGGGCTTCCCGGTGAGCACCGTGCATGGTCATGCTGGCGAGCTGGTGCTCGGGCATCTGGCCGGGGTGCCTGTGGCCTGTATGAAGGGGCGCGGCCATTTCTATGAAGGGCGCGGGATGACCATCATGACCGATGCGATCCGCACCTTTGCGCTGCTGGGGTGCGAGCTGCTGTTTAGCACCAATGCGGCGGGCTCGCTGCGCCCGGAGGTTCAGCCAGGAAGCCTGGTTGCCCTGAGCGACCATATCAACACCATGCCGGGCACGCCGATGGTGGGGCTGAACGATGAGCGCTTTGGCGATCGTTTCTTCTCTCTGGCCAATGCTTACGACGCGGATTACCGTGCCGTTTTACAAACCGTGGCAACGAAAGAAGGCTTCCCGCTGCATGAAGGGGTGTTTGTCTCTTATCCCGGCCCGAACTTCGAGACGGCGGCCGAGATCCGCATGATGCAGATTATCGGCGGTGATGTGGTGGGGATGTCCGTGGTGCCTGAAGTGATTTCCGCACGCCACTGCGGCCTGAAGGTCGTGGCCGTTTCTGCAATTACCAATCTCGCCGAAGGTCTGGGGGAGGTCAAACTCTCGCATGAACAAACCCTTGCCGCCGCCGAGCTCTCCCGCCAGAACTTTATCAATCTTATCTGCGGTTTTCTTCGCCATATTGCCTGAATAAAACAATAAAGTGGCCCGCCAGGGCCACACTGCTATAAGGAATGGGTTATGAACATCACGACTCGCTTAAAGATGATGTCCTTTATGCAATATTTTATCTGGGGGAGCTGGCTGGTTACCCTGGGCGCTTACATGATCAACACTCTACACTTTACCGGCTCCGACGTGGGCATGGTGTACAGCTCCAAAGGACTTGCCGCGATCGTTATGCCTTCGCTGGTGGGGATTATTGCCGACAAGTGGCTGCGGGCCGACCGTGCCTACGTGATTTGCCACCTCGTCTGCGCCGTCGCGCTCTGCTATGCCGCGCAGGTCAATGAGCCCGGGCTGATGTTCTGGGTCATGCTGGTGAATGCGATGGCCTTCATGCCCACGATTGCGCTGTCGAACACCATTTCCTACTCCTGTCTTGAACAGGCAGGGCTGGATACGGTGAGCCATTTTCCGCGCGTGCGGGTGTATGGCACCGTGGGCTTTATTGCCGCGATGTGGGCCATAAGCCTGATGGGGGCGGAGCTGAGCAACGTGCAGCTCTATATTGCGGCTGCCGCGTCCCTGCTGCTGGCGTTTTATTCTCTGACGCTACCGGCCATTCCGGTTGCGAAGACAAAAGCGTCTCCGTCTCTGGCAAGCAAGCTGGGCCTCAATGCGTTTATCCTGTTTAAACAGCCCCGCATGGCGGTGTTCTTTTTATTCGCGATGTTGCTGGGCGCCGTGCTGCAGATAACCAACACGTTTGGCAGCCCCTTCCTGCATGATTTTGCGCGTAATCCGGCGTATGCAGATAGCTTTATCGTCAAATATCCGTCCATCCTGCTCTCCGTTTCGCAAATGTCCGAGGTGTTCTTCATTCTGACCATTCCGTATTTCCTCGGACGATTTGGCATTAAAGCCGTTATGCTGATGAGCATGGTGGCCTGGATGCTGCGGTTCGGGCTATTTGCCTTTGGAGATCCGTCCGCGACGGGCTTTGTGCTGCTCATGCTCTCAATGATTGTCTACGGCTGCGCGTTCGACTTCTTCAATATTTCAGGCTCGGTATTTGTTGAACAGGAGGTCAGCGCCGATATCCGCGCCAGCGCGCAAGGGTTGTTTATGACGACCGTTAACGGTATCGGGGCGTATTTTGGTTCGGTATTGAGCGGTATGGCAGTGGATTATTTCTCGGTGGACGGGGTGAAGGACTGGCAGACGATCTGGCTGGTATTTGCGGCCTATGCCCTGGCGCTCGCGGTAGTCTTTTACTTCAGCTTTAACTACCGCCACACCTGTAAAAACAGCGGGATGCGCACAGTTGCGCACTAAATTTTCCCTCCGGACGCTGAAAGGCTTTAAGGTAGGCGCATAAGTGTTATCGCCAGGATATGTTTTGATGGAACGCGTCTATCGGACCGATCTCAAGCTGCTGCGCTATTTTCTGGCCGTGGCGGAGGAACTGCATTTTGGACGGGCTGCGGCCCGTCTCAACATGTCTCAGCCGCCGTTAAGCCTGCATATTAAAGAGCTGGAAAGTCAGCTGGGCACGTTACTGTTTATTCGCCACTCGCGAAGCGTCGCGTTGACGCATGCCGGTAAAGTGCTGATGGAAGAGTCCCGTCGGCTGCTCGCCAGCGCAAACCAGGCTCTGGCTCGCGTCGAGCAAATTGGTCGGGGTGAGGCAGGGCGCATTGAGCTGGGGATTGTCGGCACCGCCATGTGGAGCGAGGTGCGCACGGTGATGCGCGCTTTCCTGAAAGAGCATCCGAATGTTGATGTCGTTTTTCGCGAAAAATCGCCGGTAATGCAGATGGCGCTGCTTGAGCGCCGGGAGCTGGATGTCGGGATCTGGCGAATGGCAACGGAACCTACCGCGGGGTTTACCAGCCTGCGGTTGCGTGAAGCGGCTTTTCTGGTGGCGATGCCGGAAGATCACCGGCTGGTCAGGGAGCCTTCCATTGCGCTCGCAGAATTGCAGGATGAGTATTTTGTCACGATGCCGTCGGCCCATTCAGACTGGGCATTTTTACATCGCGTCTGCCAGCAGGCCGGGTTTTCGCCGATGATTGTGCGCGAAGCCGTTGAACCACAAACGGTGCTGGCGATGATCAGCATGGGGATGGGGATTACGCTCGCCGCAGACAGCTACGCGCAAATGCAGTGGCCGGGCGTGGTGTTCCGCCCGCTGAAAGAGCGTATACCGGCAGATTTATATGTAGTGTATGACGAGAAGCAGGCGACGCCCGCGGTGAAGACGTTAATTACGACGTTGACGGCTGGGAAGTAGACAAAGCGTAGATAGCAAAAAGGCGCCTTTAGGGCGCCTTTTTACATTGGTGGGTCGTGCAGGATGACTCGCTTCGCTCGCCCTTCGGGCCGTCGCCGTAAACGGCTCCGGTGCCTCACTGCGTTCGGCTCGAACCTGCTGCAGGTTCGAATCATCCATATCGCAGATAGCAAAAAGGCGCCTTTAGGGCGCCTTTTTACATTGGTGGGTCGTGCAGGATGACTCGCTTCGCTCGCCCTTCGGGCCGTCGCCGTAAACGGCTCCGGTGCCTCACTGCGTTCGGCTCGAACCTGCTGCAGGTTCGAATCATCCATATCGCAGATAGCAAAAAGGCGCCTTTAGGGCGCCTTTTTACATTGGTGGGTCGTGCAGGATTCGAACCTGCGACCAATTGATTAAAAGTCAACTGCTCTACCAACTGAGCTAACGACCCGAAATGGTGGGCGATGACGGGCTCGAACCGCCGACCCCCTCCGTGTAAAGGAGATGCTCTACCAACTGAGCTAATCGCCCAATCTCAATTCTTATCTACACTGCGAGTCTACCGAAGTAGATGGTGGGTGATGACGGGCTCGAACCGCCGACCCCCTCCGTGTAAAGGAGATGCTCTACCAACTGAGCTAATCACCCCCGCTGTGTGGAGTCGCATTATAGGGAGAGTTGAAAATGAGTCAACGCATTTTCTAAAGTTTTTATTCGTTCGTCGTAAAATTAAACAAAACGATCGCGAAACGGGCTGTGGCGCATGATTTCTAAACAAAAATCGCAAACTCGGTCACGATAAAGGGATCAACATTGAGGAATCCCCCCACAGTGATAGAATATTGCCCATCGTTTTTTCCCCAGGATTTGCCGATTGCCGGCATCTTTATAACGTAAGGCCATTTCATGAAAATCAAAACTCGCTTCGCGCCGAGCCCGACAGGCTATCTGCACGTCGGTGGTGCACGTACCGCTCTCTATTCCTGGCTTTTCGCACGCCACAACAAAGGTGAGTTCGTGCTGCGTATTGAAGACACCGATCTTGAGCGCTCCACGCCAGAAGCAATTGAAGCCATTATGGATGGGATGAACTGGCTGAATCTGGAATGGGACGAAGGCCCGTATTTCCAGACCAAACGCTTTGACCGTTACAACGCCGTCATTGATGAGATGCTGGTCGCGGGCACGGCGTATAAGTGCTACTGCTCCAAAGAGCGTCTGGATGCGTTGCGTGAAGCGCAGATGGCAAACGGTGAAAAGCCGCGCTATGACGGCCGCTGCCGCCACGACCACTGCGAGCATGCTGCTGATGAACCTTGCGTGGTGCGTTTTGCTAACCCGCAGGAGGGCTCTGTGATCTTTGACGACCAGATCCGCGGCCCAATTGAATTCAGCAACCAGGAGCTGGACGATCTGATCATCCGTCGCACCGACGGTTCCCCAACCTATAACTTCTGCGTTGTGGTTGACGACTGGGATATGGAAATTACCCACGTTGTCCGTGGTGAAGACCATATCAACAACACCCCGCGCCAGATCAACATCCTGAAGGCGCTGAATGCCCCTGTGCCAGTTTATGCGCACGTCTCCATGATCAACGGTGATGACGGGAAAAAACTGTCTAAACGTCACGGTGCGGTAAGCGTTATGCAGTATCGCGACGACGGTTATCTGCCGGAAGCGCTGCTGAACTATCTGGTGCGCCTGGGCTGGGCCCACGGTGACCAGGAGATCTTCAGCCGTGAAGAGATGATCGAACTGTTCTCTCTGAGCTCTGTGAGCAAATCAGCGAGCGCGTTTAATACCGACAAGCTCCTGTGGCTGAACCATCACTACATCAATACCATGCAGCCAGAATATGTGGCGACGTATTTGCAGTGGCATATTGAGCAGGCAAATATTGATACCCGCACTGGCCCTGAACTGGCGGATCTGGTGAAACTTCTCGGCGAGCGCTGCAAAACGCTGAAAGAGATTGCCGAAAGCTGTCGCTACTTCTATGAAGAGTTTGATGCGTTTGACGCGGACGCCGCGAAGAAACACCTCCGTCCGGTTGCGCGTCAGCCGCTGGAAGTGGTGCGTGACAAGCTGGCTGCACTCACCGAGTGGACCGCTGAGAATGTGCATCACGCCATTCAGGCGACGGCAGACGAGCTGGAAGTCGGTATGGGTAAAGTCGGTATGCCACTGCGCGTTGCGGTGACCGGTGCGGGTCAGTCTCCGGCGCTGGATGTGACGGTTCATGCCATCGGCAAGTCACGCAGCGTGGCGCGCATTAACAAGGCGTTGGATTTTATCGCTGAACGTGAAAATCAGCAGTAATTACGCCTCAGATAAAAAACGGCAGGGTAACCTGCCGTTTTTTTTTATGCCTTTTATTCCGTGATTCCCAGCCGCGTAAGAAAGCCATGTATGCCTTCGCGTTTCAATAAGGCGTCCAGACGCTTCTGCTCCGGCTGAGTCATACTCTCCAGCGTCTCAATAATGCCCAGAGACAGGTTTGAAGAGGGGTCACTGTAGGAAGTGGTGACCTCCGCGAGATGGTAGACCGCCTGACGGTTACGGATCGCCGGAAGGCTCATAATATGTTCCTTCACGCGCGCATCTACATGAATGAGCCGTGCCCGACCACCCTTCACGCCGTTGAGTCCTTCCGTTTTCCACCCCTGCTGGCGTATCCAGCGATTAACCGTTTGTCTGGCAACGCCCAAACTCTCCGCCAGCTCTTCCGTGGTCATTTTGCTACGTAATTTTTTCATATCAGTTCTGATCGCGAATCCCTAAACGTTGCAACAATCCGGTAATCCCTTCCCGCATTAACAGCGATGTCATCTGCTTCTGCTCTTCCGGCGTCATTTCATTGGCCAGCGTCAGGAGTAGGGTGTGAAGCGAACCCTCATGGCTGGCACCTTCTGGCAGTTCGGACGTTTCACTTGCCCGACGTGCGCTGCGGATAAAGTCACGGACTTTTTCGTTCACATGTACCAGGCGCGCTTTCCCGCCCTGGACGCCTGGCTTTGGTGACGTAATCCAACCCTCTTTGCGTACCCATTTATTGATGGTCTGGCGGCTATAGCCAGTGAGGAGGGCTAACTCTTCTGGCGTCATTCGTTCCTTGATCATGCAATTTCCTGAATATCTGTGGGGTTAATTAACGGCTCATTTTATAGCACCGTTTTACGTGAAAACGTGACAGGCTTAACTCCTGACTGCGAGCAGACTCGCAAAGTGATTCATTTGCATGATTTTTCGGCGATCGAATAGCGGGAATTGATTTTGCCGTTGACACTCCGCAGCGGAATTCATATTATGCCGCCCGTCAACATGACAGCTTTACAATGGGGCTATAGCTCAGCTGGGAGAGCGCTTGCATGGCATGCAAGAGGTCAGCGGTTCGATCCCGCTTAGCTCCACCAAACTCTGAACCCAACAGAGTGTGGTTAGTAAAGTCACATGTGGGGCTATAGCTCAGCTGGGAGAGCGCTTGCATGGCATGCAAGAGGTCAGCGGTTCGATCCCGCTTAGCTCCACCAAAATTGTAAACCCTCGTCAAAAGACGAGGGTTTTTTTTTATGTACTTGTAACACCCTCCACCGTATTTTGTTATCAAAAAGCAGGTATTCTCGTACCTCACCTCAATCGACATCAATAAACCAGTCTATAAATAGACTTGAACTTGATTCGTGCAATTAATAAACCTATTATCCATCCGGTCAATGATTCGAACGGATAATATACTCATCATCTTAATGAATAGAAAAACGTACAATAATGTAAAGATATTTATAATTGCCCTGACACTTTGTCTGATTGCGGTACCTGTCTCCCGTTATCTTTCTCCCCGCGCAATTGTTAATGGTCACGACGTTTATTTAGCATGGCTACCGCTAAGCGTTATGCTGGCGGTAGTTCTGCTATTTGGGCGCAGGGCAATTCTTCCCATTTTGTTAGGTTTTACTGTCACTAATTTATTTTATGTTAATTTAGCACCGCTACAATATTCAGTATTGCTGTTTTGTCAGACCTTTGCGCTGTTCACGGCGTGCGGCCTTCTGCGCATCATGCTGGGTAAGCGTTGGCGCTACGGCATCCCCAACAAGCACATCGGTTTACGTATATTCTGGCTCGGTTTTATCGTGCCGATAGGTATTAAGCTGTCGATGTATATGGCGGGCTATTTGTTTGATTTTCCGGTGACTATTTCGACCTTTTTCGGTGAAGGAACGGTAATTTATAACGTTGTGGATATACTGAGCCTGATATGTGCGGCGTTGATTTTTACCATGATGTTCTATTACCCATTAAGAATGATAATTAATCCTCGTTATGCGATGAACTTCTGGCGGCAAAGCGTGAAGCCCGTGTTTTTTCACAAGAATTCGTTATATATTTTTGTCTGGCTGATGCTTTTAAGTTTCATTCTCGTCATTTTATGCGGTCCTTTTGAATCACCCGTCATTGCCGGCTATTTGATGCCGCTGATTTTTATTCTTTTTACCTTAGCGATAAGCCGTCTTACCTACGCGCTTATCTCCCTGCAGTGGTCCGCATCCGCGCTCCTGCTGTTGACCTACAACTACAATTTCCTTAACGGGGTGGAAACGGGCCATTCGCTCTCTTTTATCCTGTCCGTGCTTATCTCCTTCGCTATCTGTCTGCTTTACATGTCGCGGATCTATCAGCGTAGCGAATGGCTCAAGCGGGGCTGGCAGGACAGGGCGCTCACCGATCCGCTGACAGGATTGCCCAACATTCGCGCGCTGGAGGAGTATCTTGAGACTCACCCGGATGCAAAAGTGAGCATTCTGCGTATGGATAACCTGGAGTTTTTGAGCCGCCACTATGGGATCCTCATGCGTGTCCATTGCAAACGCACGATCGCCACGTCGCTGCAGCCACTTTTGCAGAAGGATGAGAAGCTCTTCCAGCTCCCGGGAAGCGAGCTGGTGCTGGTATTACTGGGGCCGGAAATTGCTGAACGTCTCCAGCATATGGTCGATCGGCTCAACAGCAGTAAGATTTTCTGGAACAACGCAGGGCTGGATATTGAGTTTGGCGCGTCCTGGGGAATGGTCGAAAATGGCGAAAAGCTGCATCACACGCTGGGGCAGCTGAGCTGGCTGGCAGAGCAGGCCAGCGGAGCGCAAAACGTTCTCGCACTCACGAATAGCCTCGAGGCGGCATCAGGGCAAACAACGGAGCGCGTCCTGATGCTGGCGCGGATTAAGCATGCTCTGGAGACGGATCGATTCCATTTGTACGCGCAGCCGATCCAGAAGGCGGACGGGAGCGGGTATTACGAAATCCTGGCGCGTATGGAGAGCGAGGGCGAGATCTTCACTCCTGACCGCTTTATTCCGTTGATTGCCCAGTTCAACCTCAGCCACCGGTTTGATATGTGCATTATGGAGAAATTACTGCTGTGGCTGCGCGATAACCCTGCAACGCAGTCTGGTGCCCGTTTCTCTGTCAATCTGATGCCGCTCACGCTGATGCAAAAAGAGGTGGCGACCGAGATTTGCGCGCTCTTTGAACGCTACGGCGTTGCGCCTCAGGCCGTCGTGATTGAGATCACCGAAGAGCAGGCCTTCTCAAATTCAGGCTGCAGCATTCACAATATTCAGCAGCTGCGGGACTACGGTTTCCGGATTGCCATTGATGATTTTGGTACCGGCTACGCCAACTACGAGCGTCTCAGACGCCTGCAGGCAGATATCATTAAAATTGACGGCTGCTTTGTTAAAGACATTTGTACCGACGATATGGATGCGATGATCGTCCAGTCGATGTGTAATCTGGCGAAGACGAAATCGCTGTGCGTTGTGGCGGAATACGTAGAAACACCGGCCCAGCGCGAGATGCTGCTTCGCTTTGGCGTGGATTACCTGCAGGGCTACCTGATAGGTAAACCCAAACCGCTGGAAGAGTTGCGGGCATAAAAAAACCGGGAGCCAGGCTCCCGGTTTTTGTTTAACGGTAAAGGTTACAGGACCAGTGCCGCGATGGAAGCAGACAGGACGCTCACCAGCGTAGAGCCGTAAACCAGCTTCAGGCCAAAGCGAGAAACCACGTTACCCTGTTCTTCGTTCAGACCTTTAATCGCACCCGCGATAATCCCGATGGACGAGAAGTTCGCGAAGGAGACCAGGAACACGGACAGAATGCCTTCAGCGCGCGGAGAAAGCGTGCTGGCAATTTTCTGCAGATCCATCATCGCAACGAATTCGTTAGAAACCAGTTTGGTTGCCATGATACTCCCAACCTGCAGCGCTTCGTGAGCCGGAACACCCATCACCCATGCAACCGGGTAGAAGATGTAGCCCAGAATCCCCTGGAAGGAGATACCCAGCACAGCGGCGAACAGGGCGTTCAGCGCAGAAATCAGCGCAATGAAGCCGATCAGCATGGCGGCAACGATAATCGCCACTTTGAAACCAGCCAGAATGTATTCACCCAGCATTTCGAAGAAGCTCTGACCTTCGTGCAGGTTAGACATCTGGATGTTCTCTTCGCTGGCGTCAACGCGGTACGGGTTGATCAGCGACAGCACGATGAAGGTGCTGAACATGTTCAGAACCAGCGCCGCAACAACATACTTTGGCTCCAGCATGGTCATATATGCGCCCACGATAGACATGGAAACGGTAGACATTGCGGTTGCCGCCATGGTGTACATGCGGTTGCGGGACATTTTGCCGAGAATATCTTTATACGCGATGAAGTTCTCAGACTGACCGAGGATCAGGGAACTCACGGCGTTAAAGGATTCCAGCTTGCCCATGCCGTTCACTTTGGATAACAGGAAGCCAATACCACGAATAACGAACGGCAGAACGCGGATGTGCTGCAGAATACCGATCAGCGCGGAGATGAAGACGATTGGGCAGAGAACCTTCAGGAAGAAGAACGCCAGACCTTCGTCGTTCATTTTACCGAAGACAAAGTTGGTCCCTTCGTTGGCGAATCCGAGCAGTTTTTCGAACATTTCGGAGAAGCCTTTTACGAAGCCGAGGCCTACGTTGGAGTTCAGGAAGAACCACGCAAGTAAAACTTCAATGACCAGCAGTTGGACAACATAACGGATACGAATTTTTTTGCGGTCTGTGCTGACCAGCAATGCAAGTGCAGTAACGACAACAAGTGCCAGGACAAAATGAAGGACGCGGTCCATATTTGCTCCAAATATGAGGCAGGTTTAATTTTCGTGCACATTCTATGTAACAAGCGAAAAGAAAACGAGATCGAGGACACACTATAGTTACATCCTGTGACGAGTCTCAAAAATAGTGATCCACAATACATTTTTGTTATGTTAGGTAAATGAGTGAAAAGTTAAGTTTGTGTGCTAGTCTTCACAAAAGCGTGCGCGATTTCAGTTTCTGTTAGATCGCCCCACTTACCCGCCCGCCTATCGTTCAAAGCTATCAGAGAAATCACTGTAAACTTCACAAATGATCTTGATAATCATTCTCATTTTGATAGCATTAAACATAGCAAAGGCTATATTTCAGAGGCAGAAATGACAAACAGTCGCGTAGAGGGTAGCAGTGGCAGAGCCGCGCGCAAGTTGCGGTTCGCATTAATGGGACCTGCGTTCATCGCTGCCATTGGCTATATCGATCCAGGCAACTTTGCGACCAATATTCAGGCCGGGGCCAGCTTCGGCTATAAGCTGCTGTGGGTGGTCGTCTGGGCTAACCTGATGGCGATGCTGATTCAGATGCTCTCCGCAAAGCTGGGGATTGCCACCGGTAAAAACCTGGCGGAGCAAATTCGCGACCATTATCCGCGTCCGGCCGTCTGGCTCTACTGGGTCCAGGCTGAAATCATCGCCATGGCCACTGACCTCGCTGAATTTATTGGCGCAGCGATTGGCTTTAAGCTGATTCTGGGTGTTTCGCTGTTGCAGGGGGCGGTACTGACCGGGATTGCCACTTTCCTGATCCTGATGCTGCAGCGTCGGGGCCAAAAGCCGCTGGAGAAGGTCATCGGCGGTCTGCTGCTGTTTGTCGCGGCGGCCTACATCGTGGAGCTGATTTTCTCACAGCCGAATCTGGCGCAGCTCGGTAAAGGTATGGTGATACCAAGCCTGCCAACCTCGGAAGCGGTGTTCCTGGCCGCCGGGGTATTGGGGGCGACCATCATGCCGCATGTGATTTACCTCCACTCCTCGCTGACTCAGCATCTCCACGGTGGGACGCGCAAAGAGCGTTACTCCGCCACCAAATGGGACGTGGCGATCGCCATGACCATCGCGGGGTTTGTCAATCTGGCGATGATGGCTACCGCAGCCGCGGCTTTCCACTTCAACGGTCATACCGGTATTGCCGATCTCGACCAGGCCTATCTCACGCTGGAGCCATTGCTCAGCCATGCTGCCGCCACGATATTTGGCCTCAGCCTGGTGGCTGCCGGTCTCTCTTCGACGGTGGTGGGCACGCTGGCAGGCCAGGTGGTGATGCAGGGGTTTGTTCGGTTCCATATTCCGCTCTGGGTTCGCCGCTCTGTTACCATGCTCCCGTCATTCATCGTGATTCTGATGGGGCTCGACCCAACGCGAATTTTGGTCATGAGCCAGGTGCTGCTGAGTTTTGGTATCGCGTTGGCGCTGGTGCCGCTGCTGATCTTTACCAGCAACAAAACCCTGATGGGCGAGCTGGTCAACTCAACCCTGGTGAAAAGGACCGGGTGGGCCATCGTGGTGGTGGTGGTGGCGCTGAACCTGTGGCTGCTAATTGGCACAGCGTTGGGACTCTAAAAAGAAAAAGGAGCCGCAAGGGCTCCTTTTTTTATTAGTGATGGTGGCCGTGACCGTGACCTTTTCCGCGACCCCAGCCGCCGCGACGGTCGTCACGATCGTTCCAGCCTTCGCGGTAGCCGCGCTCATACGCGTTGTCTTTATACCAGCCGCGGTGTCTGCCGTTATCGTGTTTCCACCAGCGGTCTCCGCGCCACTCATAGTGACGGTTCCAGTAGTCACGGTCGCGCCAGTAGCCACCGTCCCAGTATCTGCCGTAGTCGTCACGATCGCCAATTTGTAATTTTACTGATGGCAACAGGGTGATTTCGCCCGCAGTGGCGATCAGCGGGGCTGAAGCCAGTAATACCGCTGCAAGAATCAGTGACCTGAACATACTCTTTCTCCTTCACGATCGGGGCCTTTGTTGGGCCTGTTAACGCAATATTACGAGTTGGTAAAGCCTCGTTTCATCGCCTCAACTCCGAATTCCTGGGTGAGAGCACTTTTTGCTAAAAGCGGTTTTATTTTGAGCTGCTCAGAATCCCTTCTATGCGGGCCAGTTCCTCCGCAGTGAAATGGCGGTTTTCCAGCATGCCCACGGCGTCATCAATCTGCGCCACTTTACTTGCCCCAATCAGTACTGACGTCACAATCTCATGGCGTAATACCCAGGCCAGCGCCATCTGGGACAGCTTCTGGCCGCGCTCTTGCGCCATGGTGTTCAGCTTTCTTACCTTCTCCAGCTTCTCTTCGGTGATCTGGTCAGGATTAAGGAACTGACTGCCGCTTGCCGCGCGTGAGTCTGCCGGAATGCCGTTCAGATAGCGGTTGGTCAGCTGCCCGCCGGCCAGCGGCGAGAAGGGAATACAGCCAACCCCTTTTTCCTGCAGCACGTCCAGCAGTCCCGCTTCCGGCGCACGCTCAAACAGAGAGTATTTCGGCTGGTGGATCAGGCAGGGCGTACCGAGATCGTCAAGAATATCAATCGCCTTGCGGGCCAGTTCTGCAGGGTAGTTGGATAACCCGACATACAGGGCTTTTCCCTGGCGCACCGCATGGTCAAGCGCTTTCATGGTTTCCAGCAGCGGCGTTTGCGGGTCAGGACGGTGATGATAGAAAATATCGACATACTCCAGCCCCATGCGCTTCAGGCTTTGATCCAGGCTCGCCAGCAGATATTTGCGTGACCCCCAGTCGCCGTACGGACCCTCCCACATGGTATAGCCCGCTTTGGTGGAGATGATCAGCTCATCGCGCCAGGGCTGGAAATCCTCTTGAAAAATACGGCCGAAATTACGTTCGGCAGATCCGGGTGGCGGACCATAGTTGTTGGCAAGGTCGAAATGCGTAATGCCCAGATCGAACGCGCGCTGTAAAAGTTGACGGCTGTTTTCGATAAGCGTGGTGTCGCCAAAATTATGCCACAGCCCAAGCGAGATGGCGGGCAACCTGAGCCCGCTTTGGCCGCAACGGCGATATTCCATTGTCCGATAACGATTTTTGTCCGGCTGATAACCCATTCTTATGACCTCTGGCGCTGAAGAAAAAAATCAGTGTATGCGTTTACATTAACGTGAAAAAAAACAGCATAGCGCAGCCTTTTTTGTAAAGCATTCTTTCCACGCCCTACTTATCGCCAATTCTGGACAGTCATCACGCTTATTTAATACTCAAGGTGAGGTCAACATTAGAAGGATACCTGTTTATGCGTACCCCATACTGCGTCGCCGATTACCTGCTGGACCGTCTTACAGATTGTGGAGCCGATCATCTGTTTGGCGTGCCGGGCGACTATAACCTGCAGTTTCTCGACCATGTGATAGACAGCCCGGATATCTGCTGGGTGGGCTGTGCCAACGAGTTAAACGCCTCCTATGCCGCAGACGGATATGCCCGATGTAAGGGCTTCGCCGCGCTGCTGACGACATTTGGCGTAGGGGAGCTAAGTGCGATGAACGGTATTGCGGGCAGCTATGCCGAGCACGTTCCGGTGCTGCATATTGTGGGCGCGCCGGGGACGGCGTCACAGCAAAGAGGGGAACTGCTGCACCATACGCTGGGCGACGGTGAGTTTCGTCATTTTTACCATATGAGCGAACCTATCACCGCTGCACAGGCGATCCTGACCGAACAAAACGCCTGCTATGAGATTGACCGGGTGTTAACTACCATGCTCCGGGAACGTCGCCCCGGCTATCTGATGTTGCCCGCCGACGTGGCTAAAAAGGCCGCCACACCGCCTGTAAACGCTCTCACTCTACGGCACGCACATGCCGATAGCGCCTGCCTGAAAGCCTTCCGGGATGCCGCAGAGAACAGGCTGGCCATGAGCAAGCGTACTGCGCTGCTGGCCGATTTCCTTGTCCTGCGCCATGGCCTCAAGCATGCCTTACAGAAATGGGTTAAGGACGTGCCGATGGCGCACGCCACTATGCTGATGGGGAAAGGCATATTTGACGAGCGTCACGCCGGTTTTTACGGCACCTACAGCGGTTCGGCCAGCGCCGGGGCGGTAAAGGAGGCGATTGAAGGGGCAGATACGGTGCTGTGCATCGGCACGCGATTTACCGATACCCTGACCGCCGGCTTCACGCATCAGTTAACCCCGTCACAAACAATTGAAGTTCAGCCTCATGCCTCACGCGTCGGCGACGTCTGGTTTACCGGCATCCCCATGCTTCAGGCAATCGAAACGCTGGTGGAGCTGTGTAAACTGCACGTGCGCGATACGCCGATACCGGCCTCTCAAAGCGCGATGGCCTATCCGCAGCCGGATGGCTCGCTGACGCAGGAGAATTTCTGGAAAACGTTGCAGACGTTTATCCGCCCGGGAGACATCATTCTTGCAGATCAAGGAACCTCGGCCTTCGGCGCAATCGACCTTCGTCTTCCGGCTGACGTGAATTTTATCGTCCAGCCGCTGTGGGGATCGATCGGCTACACGCTGGCGGCGGCATTTGGCGCGCAAACCGCCTGCCCGAACCGGCGCGTGATTGTGCTAACGGGGGATGGCGCGGCGCAGCTCACCATCCAGGAGCTTGGCTCGATGCTGCGGGATAAACAACACCCCATCATTCTGGTCCTTAACAACGAAGGGTACACGGTGGAAAGGGCGATCCACGGGCCGGAGCAGCGGTATAACGACATTGCGCTATGGAACTGGACGCAAATCCCGCAGGCCCTGAGCCTTGATCCTCAGGCCCAGAGCTGGCGAGTCAGTGAAGCGGAGGAGCTGGCGGATGTGCTGGAAAAAGTCGCGCACCACGAGCGGCTCTCGCTGATTGAAGTGATGCTGCCGAAAGCTGATATTCCACCGCTGCTGGGGGCGCTTACCAAAGCGCTGGAAGCGCGCAATAACGCCTGATCACTTGTCGTTTCGCCAGGCCATCATCATCGGTTTGCCCGCCAGCAGGAGCCAGGCGGGCAACATTACGATACAGAGCAGGGGGAAAAGCGTTGAATCGGGTACCACCACTGCCGCCATAAACAGGCTGAGCCACGCGTCGCGCGTGACCACCAGAACCAGCCCCAGAATAGAGCAGGAGACGGTAATGGCCGCCGGCACCGCATCGACATGTTCGTGCAGCATCAGCCCCAGCGCTACGCCAACAAAGACCGCCGGGAAGATGCGTCCACCGCGGAAACCGCAGGCTGCAGCCACCACCAGCGCGGCCAGCTTAATCACGGCAAACAGCAGATAGTCGGAGACGCTGAACACCTGGCTGAAGGCCAGCTGCTGCATCTCGTCCAGACCTTTGAACAATGTCACCGTCCCGCCGATTGCCCCTAAAATACCAAGAATCAAACCGCCGGCCCCCAGGATTAGCACCGGGTGTTTCAGCTTATGCACCAGCCGGTGCAAGCGAGGAAGACACCATACCGCGACCATCCCCAGCGCGATGGCGATGGCGACAACGATGGCGCCGCTGAAAATATCGGCTATCTGCATCTGGCCGTAGTGGGGAAGGGAGAGTGAAAAATGGGGATGGAAAAACAGGCTGGTCGTCAACGCCCCGGCGGCTGCGGCCATCAGCGGCGCAAACAGCTTATCCCACAGCGGGACGTCGTTATTGCTACTGAGCGTCTGCGAAAAGATCAGTGCGGCAGCGACGGGCGTGCCGAAAAGCGCTCCAATGGTGCCTGCGGAGGCGAGAATGGTCCAGTCCAGCGCGCCGACGCGGGGCAAAATACGTGAACCGAGGAAAACCGCCAGGCCAATATTCACCGCCATAATCGGATGCTCAGGTCCCAGGCTAACGCCGCCCGCCAGACCGATAATCAATGCGATAATCAGACCCGGCAGTGCCGAAGGGGAAACCGGGGCGCCAATCAGCGGTTCCTGCGCCGGGTCTGGTCCAGCATGGCCGGGACTGAAACGGATCACCAGGCCCACCGCAATACCGGTCAACGTCAGCATCATGATGATCCAGGCAGGAGACTCAGCGGTTGCCCCCAGTTTTGCCGGAAGCGCTGTCCATAATATTGTTTGCAGCACCGACGCGACTTTCATCACGACAATGAGCACCAGGCTTGAGGCTACGCCAATGATTAACGCCGGAATGGCCAGCAACAGCATGGTTCTGGCTCGCGGGTGGAGCATGATGATTTCCTTGTACAAAACGGTATTACGTTACTTTGCACATTAAGCTTTATGGCAATAGTGCAAAAGGTGCTGAAACGGTAAAGTTATTCTGTGACGAAGATCGATAATCCATGGGCATTCACCTTACGGCCGTTGTTGTTATCACGCCTTGAATTTACAGTGTCCCAAAGATTTATTCTGACTTTAGCGGAGCAGTAGAAGAATGACAAAGTATGCTTTGGTAGGTGATGTGGGCGGCACGAACGCGCGCCTCGCATTATGCGATGTAAGTAGCGGTGAGATTTCCCGGGCGAAAACCTACTCAGGGCTGGATTATCCAAGCCTTGAGGCCGTTGTCCGCGTCTATCTGGACGAGCATCAGGTAAGCGTTGAAGACGGCTGCATCGCGATTGCCTGCCCGATAACCGGCGACTGGGTCGCAATGACCAACCATACCTGGGCATTCTCCATCGCAGAGATGAAAAAAAACCTCGGGTTTTCGCATCTTGAAATCATCAATGACTTCACGGCGGTGTCCATGGCGATCCCGATGCTGAAGCCTGAGCATCTGATCCAGTTTGGCGGCGCTGAACCGGTCGAAGGCAAGCCGATCGCGGTTTACGGGGCCGGTACCGGCCTAGGCGTGTCGCATCTGGTGCATGTTGCCCAGCGCTGGGTGAGCCTGCCGGGTGAAGGCGGCCACGTAGACTTTGCGCCAAACAGCGAAGAAGAGGGCATTATCCTCGAAGAATTACGCGCTGAGATCGGCCACGTCTCCGCCGAGCGCGTCCTTTCAGGTCCGGGGCTGGTGAACCTGTACCGGGCGATTGTGAAATCTGACGGCCGTCTGCCGGAAAACCTGCAGCCGAAAGACGTTACCGAACGCGCGCTGGCGGACAGCTGCATTGACTGCCGTCGTGCCCTGTCGCTGTTCTGCGTGATCATGGGACGTTTTGGCGGCAACCTGGCGCTGACGCTGGGCACCTTCGGTGGGGTCTATATTGCGGGCGGGATCGTACCGCGCTTCCTCGACTTCTTTAAAGCCTCGGGCTTCCGCGGCGGGTTTGAAGATAAAGGGCGTTTCAGAAGCTACGTGCAGGACATTCCGGTTTATCTGATCGTGCATGATAACCCTGGCCTGCTGGGTTCGGGTGCCCATCTGCGTCAGGTTCTGGGTCAAATCCTCTGACGTAGAGCCCTCTCCCGCGGGAGAGGGCGCTTTCTTTACAGGTGCATCAGCTGGCGGAACTCTTTCACCTTGCTGCGGCTCACCGGCACCTGAAAATCCAGATCCTTCAGACGCAAAATGTAGGTGTTGTTAAACCAGGGTTCGATCTCGCGGATCTTGTTTAAATTCACGCAGAACGAACGGTGGCAGCGGAAAAAGTGTGCCGTCGGCAGCTTGCTGCAAAACTCGGTGATGTTCATTGCCATCACGTACGATTCCCGCCGCGTGTAGACAAACGTCATCTTTTCATGGGCTTCGGCATAGTAGATATCATTGACCGGCGTCACGATGATGCGCTCGTCTTTGACCAGATTAATGGTGTCGTTTTCCCGTACCGTTGGGGTGGCGCTAGCGGGGGCGGTCTGCTGCTGCCATGCGGCCTCAAGCTTTTGCAGCATGCTGACAATCCGCGACTCCTGATAAGGCTTAAGAATATAGTCAAACGCCTCCAGCTCGAAGGCCTCTACGGCGTGCTCTTTCCAGGCGGTGACGAAAACGATAAACGGCTTATGGGCAAACTGATTGATGTTTTGCGCCAGCAATACGCCATCCAGCGACGGAATATTGATATCCAGAAAAATGGCGTCGACCCGGTTATGCTGCAAAAACTTCAGCACGTCCAGACCATCATCAAACGTACCCACAATCTCCATCTGGCTGTGGGTTTTAATAAGCCAGGTGAGCTCCTGCTGAGCCAGGAATTCATCTTCTACGATGATAACTTTCATAGGCTACTCCACCTGGGGCAACAGTGATGTCGTCGTATGTGCGAGAGAGCGCTCATTCGGGACGTAAAAAGAAATTTCGGTGCCCGGCTCAAGACGGTGAATATGCAGACCGTCGCCGTAAAGCAGCTTGACCCGGTGGTGCACGTTCAGCAGGCCGATTTTATTTCCGGGCATCTCGTTAGACTCCACGCGCTCAATGACTTTTGGATCAATCCCGTGGCCGGTATCGCGCACGGCAATACGCACGCGGTTGCCGCTTTCGGTGACGCTGATGGTGACGACACCTTTGCCTTTACAGGGCTGAATACCGTGAACAATCGCATTTTCGACCAGCGGCTGGATAAGCAGGCTCGGGATCACGCAGTTGACCTCTTCATCAATATCGTAAATGACCGTGAGCTTGTCGCCAAAGCGCGCCTGCTCAATCGCGATGTAGTCCTTGATCTGATACAGCTCTTTTTTGATGTCGATCTGCTCGTCGTCCTTCAGCTCGATGTTGTAGCGCAGATAGCGCGACAGGTTAAAAATCAGCTGGCGCGCGGTGTCCGGATTAAGACGAATGGACGAGGAGATAGCGTTCAGCGCGTTAAACAGGAAATGAGGATTGATTTTACTCTGCAGCGCGCGCAGCTCTGCCTTATTTGCCATCTCACGCAGCTGTTCCGCCCGCGAAACCTCAAGCTGGGTGGAAATAATCTGCGACAGGCCAATGGCCATCTCCTGCAGGGAGGAGGTGATCTGATGCGCGTGACAGTAATAAATTTTCAGGGTGCCTGTCACGACGCCTTTCTCCCACAGCGGGATCACCAGCATCGAGTGGATTTCCGGCGTTCGGTGGGCTTCATCATTGTTTTTAATAATGATTTTACCGTAGTTAATCGCCTGCCTGGTGGTCGGGCTGATGGTGTCATCGTTGTCGCGATAGTTGTGTTCCCCGACGCCAACGTAGGCCAGCACGTGGTCAATGTTGGTGATGGCGACGGCGTCAGCATGGATATCGTGGCGGATAATTTCGCAGACCTGACGCAACGATTCCGCGTTAACGTGGCGGAAGAGCGGCAGCGTTTTGTTGGCGATATCCAGCGCCAGCTTGGCCTGACGGGCGGCACTGGCCTCTTTTTCTCCTTCAACGCTTTGCACCAGCAGCACGATAAACCCGATGCATACGCTGCCCAGGATCATCGGGATACCGATTTTCGAGACGATATCCAGCCCCAGCGCGGTGGTGGGGGCCCAGACGACGACCAGGATCATGGTCAGCGTTTCGCACACCATGCCTGCGACGATCCCGGCGCGCCAGCGCTGTTTTTTCGGGATTTTGCGGCTGATCCAGCCGGAAAGCACCCCGGCGATAATACTGGTGATAAAGCACGGCACCGCCGTTACGCCACCGATATCAATCAGGTAGCGGTGCGTCCCGGCAATCAGGCCGGTGATGACGCCCACCCACGGACCAAACAAAATCCCGCCGGACATGACGGCGATTATGCGCACGTTAACCAGCGAACCCTCTACCGGCACGCCGGACCAGGTGCTGAACAGGGCAAACAGCGAAAAAATGGCGGTAACGGCCAGCAGCTCTTTTGGCGAGTGGGCTGATTTGTGCAACAGCTCGCGAAACAGGCGAATGCGAATGAGGAAGAACAGGCAAATCAGCATTAATGCCGCGCGGTCAAAAACCGCCAGCAGCATGGTGAATATTTCGTGCACGAGTAGACCTGGGATAACGGGAAAGAACCATGATAAAAAACCTGGCGCGTATTGACCAGCTATCCGTCAGGTTTATCAAATGAGGAAAAACCATAATTTGCAAAGGGGATTATCTGGCGGTGACCGATGCGTCCTGTTTTTTCCATGCTCGCGTAACGTCAGGTAACTGTTTTGATATCATCATGTTAAACAACGGCTATCAGAAAGCCGATCCTGAAACAGAGGCTTCCGCTTTTAGGCGCAGCCGGGTTCCTGTTTTCAGACGATCGCTTTTTTTTCATTTCCCTCTCGACAGCATGATTTTTTTCAGGTTATTTTCTAAACATGCCACATCGGTGGCAGCGTCGCTCGGACGGTCCGGGCGCTAACGTTAATCTGAGGAATCTATGGCTGAATTCAGTCCTGAACGCCGTTTTACGCGTATCGATCGTCTCCCCCCTTATGTTTTCAATATCACTGCTGAGCTGAAAATGGCTGCGCGTCGGCGCGGCGAAGATATCATTGATTTCAGCATGGGTAACCCTGACGGCCCAACGCCACCGCATATCGTTGAGAAGCTCTGCACGGTTGCCCAGCGCCCGGATACGCACGGCTACTCAACCTCTCGCGGTATTCCCAGGTTACGTCGCGCGATCTCGCGCTGGTATCAGGATCGCTATCAGGTTGATATCGATCCGGAAAGTGAAGCGATTGTCACCATCGGCTCGAAAGAGGGGCTGGCACACCTGATGCTGGCCACACTGGATCATGGCGATACGGTGCTGGTGCCTAATCCAAGCTACCCGATCCATATCTACGGCGCGGTGATTGCCGGGGCGCAGGTCCGCTCCGTGCCGCTGGTGGAAGGCGTTGATTTCTTTAATGAACTGGAACGTGCGATTCGCGAAAGCTATCCGAAACCGAAGATGATGATCCTCGGTTTCCCGTCGAACCCAACGGCTCAGTGCGTGGAGCTTGATTTCTTCGAGAAAGTTGTCGCGCTGGCCAAGCGTTATGACGTGCTGGTGGTTCACGATTTAGCCTATGCTGACATCGTCTATGACGGCTGGAAAGCCCCGTCGATTATGCAGGTTCCGGGCGCGCGTGACGTGGCGGTAGAGTTCTTTACCCTGTCGAAAAGCTACAACATGGCGGGCTGGCGTATTGGCTTTATGGTGGGTAACAAAACGCTGGTGAGTGCACTGGCGCGCATTAAGAGTTATCACGACTACGGTACCTTCACGCCGCTGCAGGTCGCGGCTATCGCTGCCCTGGAAGGCGACCAGCAGTGCGTTCACGAGATTGCCGCCCAGTATAAGCGCCGCCGCGACGTGCTGGTAAAAGGGCTGCATGAAGCGGGCTGGATGGTGGAAATGCCGAAAGCGTCCATGTACGTCTGGGCGAAAATTCCGGAGCCATATGCGGCGATGGGATCGCTGGAGTTTGCCAAAAAACTGCTGCAGGATGCGAAGGTGTGTGTGTCACCGGGTATTGGCTTTGGTGATTACGGCGACACCCATGTGCGATTTGCCCTGATTGAAAACAGCGACCGTATTCGTCAGGCGGTGAGGGGCATCAAGAGTATGTTCCGGGCCGACGGTCTTCTCACCTCAAAGAGCGTCGCAGAACACCCCGCGTCGTCATGACATAAAAAAACAGGAGCCGATGGCTCCTGTTTTTTTGACTGCATGTTCTTCACTAGATCATCAGGGCAAAGGTTCCGGCCCAGACTAAAACAATCACCGAAATGCCCATAAAGAAATATTTCACGTTTCATCGCTCCGCGTATCTTGTGGTACGCATTTAAAAACAGAGTCCACCTGATTATAGAGAACTGAAATCCGGTCAAAACGGAAATGAGAATTTTCCCGTTACGCCGTTAACTCCAGCTCAGAATTCTGTGCTTTCCTGTTGCCAGACGGCGCTAATGTACGCCTAAAAATGAGGGGTGACAAGAGGCATTTTTTTAAATAATTTCCGTCACTTACGAGTGTCGTGGAACGGCGACAGTTTGATTTCGCTTCGCAATAAATTTACTTTGGGCGACGCAATCAAAGACGGTTTTCAGCGGGAAGACAGGTGATTGAAAAGGTTAGTTTCTTAGCGAAACTAACCTTTCTGAAAGACTTAAATATAGAGCGAGGCTTCGCCAAGAGGGCGGGTTTTGAAACGACGATGCATCCACAGATACTGCTCTGGGGCACGCATGATTTCAGTTTCGATGACTTTATTGATAAACGCGGCGGCTTCGCATTCGTTTTCAGGATAGTTAGCCATTTCAGGGGAGATGTGCAGACGATAGCCTGACTTATCTGCTTTTCTCACCATCGTCACGGTCAGCATGGAGGCGCCAGACAGACGCGAAATAACAAAGGTGCCGTTAGTCGTCGCAACGTCTTTCACCGCAAAGAAGGGCGCAAAGCTGCTGCCTTTACGTCCATAATCCTGATCCGGTGCAAACCAGACGGCTTCACCTTTCTTCAGCGCTCCAACCATACCGCGCAGGTTGTTACGGCTGATCATCGCCTTATTGGAACGCATGCGGCCTCGCGTCTGCACCCACTCCATCAGCGCACTGTTGTGCGGCCTGTAGGTTGCCATCATTGGCTGACAAAGCCCCATCACGCGGCCACCCAGCTCCAGCGACATAAAGTGAACGCCGACGACCATCACGCCGCGTTTTTGCATCTGCGCGCGTTTAAGGTTATCCAGTCCTTCCACGTCAAACCACTTGCGGACACGCTCATCCGGCCAGAACCAGGCCATGCCGGTTTCAAGCAGCGCCATGCCGATAGACTTAAAGTTTTCAGCGATGAGTTTCTCACGCTCTTCAGCATTGTACTGAGGAAAGCAAAGCTCAAGATTTTTACGCGCGATGGATTCGCGACGTTTCAGGAAAACGCGGGAAGCGCTGCCCAGTTTAGATCCCAGCAAACGCAGAACAGGGTACGGAAGTTGAACCAGCAGCCAGAGTACGCCAAGACCAAACCATGTAAACCAGTAACGCGGGTGCAAAAATGCGCGTTTGAAAGTCGATTGAGACAAAATAGAGAAACCTATGTAGAGCCGGTGAAAGTAACGCATAGTGCGATACCACGTGCCTATTAGACCGTAGTACAAGGTCATGGTTGCAGGCTTTACCGATCTTTACGGCGTTACCTGGCCATAGCTGACATTGGGTGGGCGGCATAATGTAACACCGTTATACGATATGTGCTATTACTCGTTTTTGATTAAAAAAGCGGCAGTTTGGAAGGTGTTTGATTTTACAGATTTTATAGACTTAAACGTGGAATGGCGTCTTTGCTGGGGCATAACAGTTGTATCTGATGTGCACACTGTTGAGTTGACTGGATGTGGCCACACCAGATGGGCTTTTTTTATGGTATCCAACAGATTACCGCCGAGCTGTCACGTCCTTGCAAGGCTGGGATGAGGATTACTACGGCTGGAAAAGTTACCGGAAGGACACGGTGCGTGCCGGATTATCGTTGCGCTGAAAAGATTGACTGAGCATGGTGTCCCCTGCAGGAATCGAACCTGCAACTAGCCCTTAGGAGGGGCTCGTTATATCCATTTAACTAAGGGGACGAGGCGGCACGAGTATAGCTCTATTTACACTTTGGGTTAAGCGCATTGCCGCCTGACTGCTCAAAGAGTCACCATTCAGGTCGATTTTTTTGTCGATTTATCATCATTTTCCCGTGCCTTAAGCTCAGCTTTGCGTTTGTTCGACATGTCGTTACGGATTTGGGCATGGCTTAACAGCGCGAAGATAAACGTTCCGCCGCAGATGTTTCCCGCCAGCGTCGGAAGGGCGAACGGCCAGAAAAAATCGCTCCAGTGAAGCGTACCGTTAAAGACCAGATAGAGGATTTCCACGGTGCCGACCACAATATGCGTGGTGTCCGCCAGCGCAATCAACCACGTCATGAGTATGATCACCACGATTTTGGCGCTTCCCGCTGAAGGAAACATCCACACCATCGTGGCGATAATCCAGCCGGAGATGATGGCATTTGAGAACATCTCGACCGGGGTGTTTTTCATCACATCCATGCCAATTTTCACAAACGCATCCCGGGTGGGTTCATCAAAGATCGGCATATATTCAAACGCCCATGCCGCGATGCCCGTGCCGATGATATTACCCAGCAGGACCACGCTCCAAAGCCGCATCAATAAACCGAAATTACCGAGGGTGGGGTTTTGCATTACCGGCAGAACCGCGGTCACCGTGTTTTCGGTAAACAGCTGCTGGCGGGCCATGATGACAATAATAAAGCCGAAGGTATAGCCGAGGTTCTCCAGTAAAAATCCGCCGGGTACGCCTTCCAGCTGCACATGAAATATCCCTTTTGCGAGCAGTGACGCGCCCATAGAGAGCCCGGCAGCGATGGCTGACCAGAAGAGGGCCATGGCATCGCGCTCCATCTCCTTTTCGCCATCCTGGCGGATATGCTCGTGGATGGCCATCGCGCGGGAGGGGAGGCGATCTTCATCAATTTCTATCTTCTCGCCGCGCGCTTTCTCCTCGCTTTCAATTTCAAGTTCCTCAGTGTTCTCGCCAATTTTTTCTTCGCCCACGTCTTTCATATTTGCTCCCGGAGGTTGATCTTTCTGTTAAGCGTAGCGGCTTTTATCGGGATGCCTGTGGGGATGCTCTTAAATTGGCGGCAATGACAACAAAGGTGATACATCTCTTTCAAAGTCATTATAAAATTGGCAGCGAAACGAATTCCAAAAGCCAGGCTATGCTGAGATCAGAGTCACGGTGGTTACTGCCCGTAATTGTGCTCATAGACATCGGTAAACGTGCTGTTACAATCGCTTGCACGTTTACAGACGGAGCGTCAACGGCTCCGTTACGGATGGCAATCAACGATAGCCATACTGAACAGGGAGATATTTATGAAACTTCGGCTGTCGGCGCTTGCGCTTGGCGCGACGATGCTTGTGGGCTGCGCCAGCTCCGGTGAGCAAACGGGACGCTCCGATCCTCTCGAAGGATTTAACCGCTCAATGTATAGCTTCAACTACAACGTACTGGACCCGTATGTGGTTCGTCCGGTGGCAGTAGCATGGCGCGATTATGTTCCACAACCAGCGCGTAACGGGTTAAGCAACTTTACCAGCAACCTCGAAGAACCTGCGGTAATGGTGAACTACTTCCTGCAGGGCAACCCGTATCAGGGGATGGTCCACTTTACCCGCTTCTTCCTGAACTCCATTCTGGGGATGGGGGGCTTTATTGATGTTGCAGGTATGGCTAACCCGAAACTGCAGCGTGAACAGCCGCACCGTTTCGGCAGCACGATGGGACACTACGGCGTCGGGTATGGTCCGTACATGCATTTACCGTTCTACGGCAGTTTCACCCTCCGTGATGATGGCGGCGATATGGCGGATACCCTGTATCCGGTTCTGTCATGGCTGACCTGGCCGCTGTCGGTGGGTAAATGGACAGTGGAGGGGATTGAAACCCGCGCGCAACTGCTCGACTCTGATGGTCTGCTGCGCCAGTCTTCTGACCCGTACATTATGGTACGTGAAGCGTACTTCCAGAATCATGACTTTATTGCCAACGGCGGTAAGCTGAAGCCGGAAGAGAATCCAAACGCGAAGGCGATCGAAAACGAACTAAAAGACATCGATTCGGAATAAATAAAAAAGGTGAGCAATGCTCACCTTTTTTGATTTCAGCGCGATTAGAACGCGTAGTTGAAGTTCGTACCGAACAGCCAGGCTTTACCTTCAGAGGTAAACTCGTACGGACCTTCTTTGAACGTCACTTTCTGACCGTGCATATAAGATACGCCCGCGTCGATGGAGGCATTTTCGTTGAGCGCATAGGTCGCGCCAGCACTCAACCAGAAACGGTCCTGATCCGGAATGGAAATGGAACGTTTGTCTGCCGGAACCGGGCTGTCGTCAAATGCGATACCGGAACGGAAAGTCCAGTTTTTATCGTAGTAGTAGGTAGTACCCAACGCAATACGATAGGCGTCGTGGAAGCTTTCGTCCTTATAGAACAGCGTTTGACCATTGGTTCCGGTCGCTTTCAGCTCCTGGAACTGGCTCCAGCTGGTATAGGCCAGGCTGTAGTGAATGGCCCATTGTGGTGCAACGCGGTTGTAACCGGAGACTTCCCACATTTCTGGCAAATGCAGTGACAGTGAACCTGGAACGGTCTGGTTTGATGTTCCCCAAGGAATGGTGGTGCCCGCACCTGGAACCAGATTGTTCACAGGCGTCAGGATGCCGCTCTTGTAATCGCCGTCGAAGTCAATTTTGACTTCAGAACGATAGGTCAGGCCCCAGCGGTTGTTTTTATCCAACTCGTACAGGATGCCGGCGTTCCAGCCATAGCCCCACTCATCACCTTTAAGGCTGGCAATTTTATTGCTGTTTTTAGGCAGGCGAGCAGTCTGTTCCCCGGCATAACGTTCGATTTTGGCATCAGCATAGACGGCATCAAAGCCCAGACCAAAACTCCAGCTATCGTTCAGGCGATACGCACCGCTCAGGTTAAGGTTCAGCGTAGTAAGGTCTGTTTTACCGCCGTATTCACCTGCCGGATAGTTGTTATTGAACTCGGTAGCAAGACCGTAGTTAGACGTTACGGATGCACCCCAGCCAAACTGTTCGTTGATAGGTGCAACGAAGTGCAGGTTCGGGATCCATGCTGTTGGGGCAATATTATCCGCTTTAAGGCTCGCACCTGAAGGCGACTTGCCGGAAATATTGACATCAGGATCGATATACACCGCACCAGCAGAGAAAGTCGGACGATCAAACATCATGATCAATGCAGGGTTACGACTCGCGTTACCTGCATCATCAGCAATAGCGCCTTCCCCGGAATACGCACGGCCAAGGCCAGAGGAAGAAAATTCGTTTAACTGAAAGCCCGCTGACCAGGCGGAAGTGGAGACGAGTGCCACTGCGACTGCCAGCGCAGTCTTGTTGAACAGGGTTTTCTGGCTCATGACCATAACCTCATTGAGTTATTTTTATTCAATAATTGTTACATACCGTAACAGGAGCGCGAAGTGTAGGGTCTGAGGTATGACAGACAAATCAGACCAGTGGCCAGAGTATAGGTCTGACCAGCCTGAATGTTGCAAGTTTGTTTATTAATATTTTCAAACATGTTTCGCGAAACGAGATCTGGTTGGCAAAATTGTGACCATCGCGACTCACCCAAAAGGGTGGTTTTTGTTTTAGATCATTTTTTAGTGTGATATTGGTCACTTATCCGATTTTGCGCCATTAACGGCTGGAGAGAGCCCGCCCCGGGGCGTAAAATAGCAGCATCGTGTTTATCTCGCGCGCTGCGCGAATACAGAGGAAATTGAGCTATGAGTAAATGCAGTGCTGATGAAACCCCGGTTTGCTGCTGTATGGATGTTGGGACCATCATGGACAACACCGATTGCACCGCCTCTTACAGCCGCGTATTCAGCAACCGTGCCGAAGCGGAAGAGACCCTGACCGCACTGAGCAAGCGTGCGCGTGATGTTGAATCCGATCCGTGTGAAATCAAGTCTACCTTTACCGAAGTGGAAGGCGGCGTGAAGCTGGACATCGACTTTGTCTTCGCCTGCGAAGCAGAAACGCTGATTTTCCAGCTGGGCCTGCGTTAATTTCTGCGGCCTGAAGCCCTCACCCCGACCCTCTCCCACGGGAGAGGGTGCAAACATTAAAAACGGTAACCTACGGGTTACCGTTTTGCTTTTACCTTGCGCACCCGGCAACAAACCGCACAAATGCCTCTGTCATGCAGGGGCATTTTCTTTTTCTTCTCTGTGCCTTAGCTCGCACTTTTTCGTTTCCCCGATTGGCTGAATGTAAAAAAATGGTTAAGACTATTATCAGGTCAGACCACTTTATGTTCGAGAAAATTTTTTACAGGGGAGTGTTATGAGTCAGGCATTACCGCTTATTACCCGTCAGGGCGATCGCATTGCCATAGTCAGTGGATTGCGCACGCCATTTGCGCGTCAGGCAACGGCGTTTCATGGCATTCCGGCCGTCGACCTGGGGAAAATGGTAGTGGGGGAGATGCTGGCTCGCAGCGAAATTCCGCCTGAGGTCATCGAACAGCTGGTATTCGGTCAGGTCGTGCAGATGCCAGAAGCCCCCAACATTGCGCGGGAAATCGTCCTCGGTACAGGTATGAACGTGCATACCGATGCCTACAGCGTCAGCCGCGCCTGTGCAACCAGTTTCCAGGCCGTGGCTAACGTCGCCGAAAGCCTGATGGCGGGCACGATTCGCGCCGGGATTGCGGGTGGGGCGGACTCCTCTTCAGTGCTGCCGATTGGGGTCAGTAAAAAACTGGCGCGCATCCTGGTGGATGCCAATAAAGCCCGCACGATGGGTCAGAAACTCAAACTCTTCTCGCGTTTACGCCTGCGCGACCTCATGCCTGTACCACCTGCCGTCGCGGAATACTCCACCGGCCTGCGCATGGGCGATACCGCCGAGCAGATGGCTAAAACGTATGGCATCACCCGTGAACAGCAGGATGCTCTGGCGCATCGTTCGCACCAGCTCGCTGCGAAGGCCTGGTCGGAAGGCAAACTTGCCGACGAGGTGATGACGGCTTACGTCCCGCCTTACCGTGAACCGCTCGCGGAAGATAACAATATTCGCGGCACCTCGACGCTGGCGGATTATGCAAAGCTGCGCCCGGCGTTTGACCGCAAGCACGGCACGGTGACGGCGGCGAACAGTACGCCGCTAACGGATGGCGCCGCCGCCGTGATCCTGATGACCGAATCCCGCGCGAAGGAGTTGGGCATCACTCCCCTTGGGTATTTACGCAGCTATGCCTTCACCGCCATTGATGTCTGGCAGGACATGCTGTTAGGTCCTGCGTGGTCTACGCCGCTGGCGCTGGAGCGCGCGGGGCTAACGCTGGCTGATTTAACCCTGATTGATATGCACGAGGCGTTTGCCGCGCAAACTCTGGCAAACGTTCAGCTGCTGGCAAGCGAGCGTTTCGCGCGCGATGTGCTGGGCCGCGCCCACGCCACAGGCGAAGTGGATCAGAGTAAATTCAACGTGCTGGGCGGCTCTATCGCCTATGGTCATCCGTTCGCCGCCACAGGGGCGAGGATGATCACGCAAACATTACATGAACTCCGTCGCCGTGGCGGCGGGTTTGGCCTTGTTACCGCCTGTGCGGCGGGTGGCCTTGGCGCAGCAATGGTTCTGGAGGCTGAATAATGGATATGCCATCTGCATTTAATCTGACGGTTCGCCTCGATAACGTGGCCGTTATCACTATTGATGTGCCTGATGAAAAGATGAATACCCTGAAGGCCGAATTTGGTGTTCAGGTGCGCGCGATGCTAAAGCAGATCCGCGACAACAAAGCTATTCGTGGTCTGGTGTTTATCTCTGCCAAGCCGGATAACTTTATCGCCGGGGCCGATATCAATATGATCGCCCGGGCGCAAAGCGCTCTGGAGGCCGAAGAGCTTGCGCGTCAGGGCCAGCAGGTGATGGCGGAGATCAACAGCTTGCCGATCCCTGTCATTGCCGCGATCCACGGTGCCTGTCTGGGTGGCGGGCTAGAGCTGGCGCTGGCATGCCACAGCCGGATTTGTACTGACGATGCGAAAAGCATTCTGGGTCTGCCGGAAGTGCAGCTGGGCCTGCTGCCAGGCTCCGGCGGAACGCAAAGACTGCCGCGCCTGGTGGGCGTCAGCACAGCGCTGGAGATGATCTTAACCGGTAAACAGCTGCGCGCCCGCCAGGCGCTGAAGGCCGGTCTGGTCGATGACGTCGTGCCGCCGTCCATTTTGCTGGAGGCCGCCGTTGAGCTTGCGCTGAAAGGGCGCCAGGAAAAACGTCCTCTGCCGGTACGTGAGCGCGTGCTGGCCGGCCCGCTGGGGAGAACGCTCCTGTTCAGCATGGTGGGCAAAAAGACCGAACAAAAAACCAAAGGCAATTACCCGGCGGCAAAGCGAATCCTGGAAGTGATCGAAACAGGTCTGTCGCAGGGCAGCAGCAGCGGCTATGCCGCTGAAGCTAAAGCCTTTGGCGAGCTGGCGATGACGCCGCAGTCACAGGCGCTGCGCAGCATCTTCTTCGCCAGCACGGACGTGAAAAAAGATCCTGGCAGCGAGGCTGAGCCTGCGCCGCTGCGTGCCATTGGCGTACTGGGCGGGGGGCTCATGGGCGGCGGTATTTCTTTTGTTACCGCCAGCAAAGGCAAATTGCCTGTACGAATCAAAGACATTAATCCTAAGGGGATCAACCACGCGCTGCAGTACAGCTGGCAGAACCTTGATCAAAAGGTCAAACGCCGCCATATCAAGGCAAGCGAGCGTGATAAAACCCTGGCGATGATTTCCGGTACCACGGATTACAGCGGTTTTGCGCACCGCGATCTGGTGATTGAAGCCGTGTTTGAGGATCTGGCGCTTAAGCAGCAGATGGTGGCAGACGTTGAGCAACATTGCGCCCCACATACCATTTTTGCGTCCAATACGTCGTCATTACCCATTGGCGATATCGCGGCGAAAGCCGAGCGTCCGGAGCAGGTGATTGGACTGCATTTCTTTAGCCCGGTCGAAAAAATGCCGCTGGTGGAGGTGATTCCGCATGCGACCACCAGTCCGCAAACCATCGCCACGGTAGTCAAGCTTGCGAAGAAGCAGGGGAAAACGCCGATCGTGGTAGCAGATAAAGCCGGCTTCTACGTTAACCGCATTCTGGCTCCCTACATTAATGAAGCAATGCGGTTGCTGACGGAAGGCGAGAAAATCGAACACGTCGACGAGGCGCTGGTAAAGTTTGGTTTCCCCGTTGGCCCAATCCAACTTTTGGATGAGGTGGGAATAGATACCGGCACTAAAATTATACCAGTGCTGGAAGCCGCCTATGGCGATCGTTTTAGCCCACCTGCAAACATTGTTTCTGCGATTTTGAAGGACGATCGCAAAGGCAGAAAAAATGAACGCGGTTTCTATCTTTACGGCGCGAAAGGGCGTAAAAGCAAGAAACAGGTCGACCCTTCGGTTTATGGGCTTATTTCGACCACCGGTCAGGGAAAACTGTCCGCCGTTCAGTGCGCTGAGCGCTGCGTGATGATGATGCTCAATGAAGCGGCGCGCTGCTTTGGTGAACAGGTGATCAAGAGCGCACGCGATGGTGACATCGGCGCGGTATTTGGCATTGGCTTCCCGCCGTTCCTGGGCGGCCCGTTCCGTTACATGGATACGCTCGGCGCGGGTGAAGTGGTTGCTATCCTGCAACGTCTGGCTTCGCAATATGGTCCACGGTTTACACCCTGTGACGAATTATTGCAGATGGCGGAACGCGGCCAGACATTTTGGCCTGCAAGGGAAACTGTCCTCGTAAGCTGAGGTCAAAGAAGGGTAAATCCTGAAGTGAATGAACCTGTTCTGGCGATTTTGTAAACAGAGATTGACTATACTTACGCCATTGAGGTAAAAAACAGCGTTTCATTCACCGAATGGATCAGGCACAATGCCCGGCCATCGGGTTTTCTACCTCGCAGTATTTATCGCGGGTAGCTAACGCCGGTGATTCTGGTTAACAAAAGCGGTGCAATATGCAAGTTTTTATCATGCGTCACGGCGACGCGGCACTCGATGCCGCCAGTGACTCAGTACGTCCTTTGACCGTCTGTGGCTGCGACGAATCTCGTCTGATGGCGACCTGGCTTAACGGTCAAAAAGTGGACATCGAACGCGTTCTGGTGAGTCCGTTCCTGCGTGCAGAACAGACGCTGGACGTGGTAGGGGAGTGTATGAACCTGCCATCCAGTGTGGATGTTCTCCCTGAACTCACCCCATGTGGCGATGTAGGCCTTGTCAGCGCTTATCTTCAGGCGCTGTGCAATGAAGGTGTCGCTTCCGCGCTGGTCATTTCCCACCTGCCACTGGTTGGCTATCTGGTATCTGAGCTGTGCCCAGGCGAGACCCCGCCGATGTTCACGACATCCGCCATTGCCAATGTTTCTCTCGACGAAACGGGCAAAGGTGTCTTCAACTGGCAAATGAGTCCGTGCAACCTGAAGATGGCAAAAGCGATCTGACGTGACGTGCGATATGGCGGGGTGCAATGTGCTTCCCGCCATTCTGTCAGGGCAACTCTGGCGGCTGCCACTCTTCCACTTCAATCAACACCAGCAATGCGGCATCTCCGCCGTACTCTTTGGGTGCCTGATGAAAAGCCATCACGTGTGGATGCTGAGCCAGCCACAGCGGCGTCTGTTGTTTGAGGATATGTTTACCGTGTCCATGCATCACGCAGGCGCAGAAAACATGTTCACGGCGACAGGCAGCGATCAACGCTCCCAGCTCCTGTTTTGCCTGCATCTGCGTTAAACCGTGCAGATCGAGAAACAGCTCCGGCGAATAATCTCCGCGACGTAACTTTTTCAGCTCAAAATGGCTGACGTCTTCGCGCACGTATTTTACAGCCCCCTGCGTGTTCAGCAGCGGCTGAAATTCATCTGAAAAATAGTGGCTGTTATCCGCCTGCTCCTGCAGCAGGCGTTTGACCGGTACTTCGCTGATTTTTTTACGCTGCGGGCGATGGACGATGGTGTCCTGCGCGATTTTACGCGTCCCGGTCATCAGCTGTTGGAAGAGCGCCTGATCCTCCTCGCTGAGCGATGTTTTCTTTTTCATTCGTCATTCTCATCTCGTATTTCCGACAGTGTACCCGACTAAACGCATTTTTTAACCTCAAGCGAGACGCGTCATTGCTGATTTATCGCCGTCTTCATGGCAAACTAGCCGCCGAAAATTATGCGAGCATGCCCTGGAGGAAAGAGTGGATAAAATATTTGTCGATGAAGCAGTAAACGAGCTGCATACCATACAGGACATGTTGCGCTGGTCGGTTAGCCGCTTCAGCGCCGCCAATATCTGGTACGGTCATGGTACCGATAACCCGTGGGATGAAGCCGTGCAGCTGGTGCTGCCGTCCCTCTACCTGCCGCTGGATATCCCGGAAGACATGCGCACCGCGCGCCTGACCTCCAGCGAAAAACACCGCATCGTTGAGCGCGTGATCCGCCGCGTGAACGAGCGCATTCCGGTCGCCTATCTGACCAACAAAGCCTGGTTCTGCGGCCACGAGTTCTACGTCGATGAACGCGTGCTGGTGCCGCGCTCGCCGATTGGCGAGCTGATTAACAACCACTTTGAAGGTCTGATCGGCCATCAGCCGCAGCACATTCTGGATATGTGCACCGGCAGCGGCTGCATTGCGATTGCCTGCGCGTACGCCTTCCCGGAAGCGGAAGTGGACGCCGTCGATATCTCCACCGACGCGCTGGCCGTGACCGAGCACAACATTGAAGAGCACGGCCTGATCCATCACGTTACGCCAATTCGCTCTGACCTGTTCCGCGATCTGCCAACGCTGCAGTACGATCTGATCGTCACCAACCCGCCGTACGTCGATGCGGAAGACATGTCCGATCTGCCGAACGAATACCGTCACGAGCCGGAGCTGGGTCTGGCGTCAGGCTCTGATGGCCTGAAGCTGACGCGCCGTATTCTGGCCTGCGCGCCGGATTATCTGACCGACGATGGCGTTCTGATTTGTGAAGTGGGCAACAGCATGGTACATCTGATAGAGCAGTACCCGGATGTGCCGTTCACCTGGCTTGAGTTCGACAACGGCGGTGACGGCGTCTTTATGCTGACCAAAGCGCAGCTGCTCGACGCGCGCGAACACTTCAGCATCTATAAAGATTAATCCAGCGGGCTTCGGCCCGTTTCACAACGCTCAAACACAAACAACAACATCGGAGCCGTGATGGCAGGAAACAGTATTGGACAGTTATTCCGCGTGACCACCTTTGGCGAGTCGCACGGGCTGGCGCTGGGCTGTATCGTTGATGGCGTACCGCCAGGCATCGAACTGACCGAAGCCGATTTACAGCACGACCTCGACCGTCGTCGTCCGGGCACCTCTCGCTACACCACGCAGCGTCGCGAGCCGGACCAGGTAAAAATTCTCTCCGGCGTCTTTGAAGGCCGCACCACCGGGACCAGCATTGGTCTGCTGATCGAAAACACCGATCAGCGCTCCCAGGACTACGGCGCCATCAAAGACGTCTTCCGTCCGGGCCACGCCGACTACACCTACGAACAAAAGTACGGCTTCCGCGACTATCGCGGCGGCGGGCGTTCTTCCGCGCGTGAAACCGCGATGCGCGTGGCGGCAGGGGCAATTGCTAAGAAATATCTGCAGCAGAAGTTTGGCATCGTCATTCGCGGCTGCCTGACCCAGATGGGCGACATTCCGCTGGCGATCAAAGACTGGGATCAGGTTGAACAAAACCCGTTCTTCTGTGCCGATGCCGACAAGCTGGAGGCGCTGGACGAACTGATGCGCGGGCTGAAAAAAGAGGGCGACTCCATTGGGGCGAAAGTCACCGTGGTGGCCGACGGCGTCCCGGCTGGCTGGGGCGAGCCGGTATTCGACCGTCTCGACGCCGACATTGCCCACGCGCTGATGAGCATCAACGCGGTGAAGGGCGTAGAGATTGGCGACGGCTTTGACGTGGTTCAGCTTCGCGGCAGTCAGAACCGCGACGAAATCACGAAGGCGGGCTTCCAGAGCAACCATGCGGGCGGCATCCTGGGCGGTATCAGCAGCGGGCAGCAGATTGTTGCCAACATCGCGCTGAAGCCAACTTCCAGCATCACCGTACCGGGCCACACGATTAACCGCGATGGCGAAGAAGTTGAGATGATCACCAAAGGACGTCACGATCCGTGCGTGGGGATCCGCGCGGTGCCGATCGCAGAAGCGATGCTGGCGATCGTGCTGATGGATCACTTCCTGCGCCAGCGCGCGCAGAATGCGGATGTGACGACCACCATTCCACGCTGGTAAACATGAAAAAAACCGCAATTGCTCTGCTGGCGCTGCTTGCCAGTGGAGCCAGTCTGGCCGCGACGCCATGGCAAAAAATCACCCACCCGGTGGCGGGGAGCGCGCAGTCCATTGGCGCCTTTTCCAACGGCTGTATCGTCGGTGCCCAGGAGCTTCCTCTCCAGTCTGATACCTATCAGGTGATGCGCACCGATCAGCGACGTTATTTCGGCCACCCGGATCTGGTGCTGTTCATCCAGCGTCTGGGAAACCAGGTGCATAACCTGGGGCTGGGCACGATGCTGATTGGCGATATGGGGATGCCTGCCGGCGGTCGCTTTAACGGTGGACACGCCAGTCACCAGACCGGACTGGATGTCGATATCTTCCTGCAGCTGCCGAAAACGCGCTGGACCTCCGCCCAGCTGCTGAAACCGCAGGCGCTGGATCTGGTGGCGAGCGACGGTAAGCGCGTAGTGCCGTCCCTGTGGACGCGGGACGTATCCAGCATGATCAAGCTGGCCGCGGAAGATAATGACGTCACGCGGATTTTCGTTAACCCGGCCATCAAGCAGCAGCTTTGTCTTGATGCCGGAACCGATCGCGACTGGCTGCGTAAAGTGCGCCCGTGGTTCCAGCATCGTGCGCACATGCACGTTCGTCTGCGCTGCCCGGCGAATAGCCTGGAATGTGAAGATCAGCCGCTACCACCGCCAGGCGATGGCTGCGGTGCGGAACTGCAAAGCTGGTTTGAACCGGCAAAACCTGGAACCTCTAAGCCTGAGAAGAAGACACCGCCTCCGTTGCCGCCTTCCTGCCAGGCGCTACTGGATGAGCATGTACTTTAATGGATAATTTCGTCGATCTGTTTATGGTGTCACCGTGGATGCTGGCGGCACTGTTTTTTGTTGCGATGTTAGCCGGTTTTATCGATGCCCTGGCGGGCGGGGGCGGTTTGCTGACCGTTCCGGCACTGCTGGCGGTGGGGATGAGCCCTGCCCAGGCGCTCGCCACGAATAAACTTCAGGCCTGCGGTGGTTCGCTCTCCGCGTCGCTCTACTTTATTCGGCGAAAAGTGGTAAACCTTGGCGATCAGAAGCTGAATATTCTGATGACCTTTATCGGCTCGACCTCAGGTGCGCTGCTGGTTCAGCACGTGCAGTCTGATATTTTGCGTCAGATTCTGCCGATTCTGGTTATCTGCATTGGCCTCTATTTTTTGCTGATGCCTAAGCTCGGTGAAGAGGACCGCCAGCGTCGTCTGCACGGCCTGCCGTTTGCGCTGATTGCCGGGGGCTGTGTGGGTTTTTACGACGGTTTCTTCGGGCCGGGGGCCGGTTCATTTTATGCGCTGGCCTTCGTGACGCTGGCCGGGTTTAACCTCGCCAAATCCACCGCCCATGCCAAAGTGCTCAACGCGACCTCAAACGTCGGCGGCCTGCTGCTGTTTATCATCGGCGGTAAGGTTATCTGGGCAACCGGATTTGTGATGATGGCAGGGCAGTTCCTGGGCGCGCGCGCGGGCTCGCGTCTGGTGTTAAGCAAAGGACAAAAACTTATTCGCCCGATGATCGTCATCGTCTCGGCCGTAATGAGCGCCAAACTTCTTTATGACAGCCATGGACAGGAGATCCTCACCTGGTTGGGGATGCACTAATGAACAGTACGCATAAATACGAACAGCTGATTGAGATTTTCGACGGCTGTTTTGCTGACGATTTTAATACCCGTCTGATTAAAGGCGACGACGAACCGATCTATCTTCCTGCTGATGCAGAGGTTCCGTATAACCGCATCGTCTTTGCCCACGGCTTTTACGCCAGCGGCTTGCACGAGATTTCACACTGGTGCATTGCGGGGAAAGCGCGGCGCGAGCTGGTGGACTTCGGCTACTGGTACTGCCCGGACGGACGTGATGCCGCAACGCAGGGGCAGTTTGAGGATGTGGAAGTGAAGCCGCAGGCGCTGGAATGGCTATTCTGCGTCGCGGCGGGTTTCCCGTTCAACGTGAGCTGTGACAACCTCGAAGGCGACTTCGAGCCAGACCGTATCGTCTTCCAGCGCCGCGTTCACGCGCAGGTGATGGAATATCTTGAGAAAGGCATCCCGGAACGTCCGGCACGCCTGATCGAGGCCTTACAGAATTATTACCACACGCCGGTTATCACGGCGGAATGCTTCCCTTGGCCGGAAGATCTTTAACAGAGGAAAGAAGATGATCGCAGAATTTGAATCACGCATTCTGGCGTTAATTGATGACATGGTGGAACACGCCAGTGATGATGAGCTGTTCGCCAGCGGTTATCTGCGTGGTCACCTGACGCTCGCGGTAGCCGAGCTGGAAGCGGGTGACGATCACTCTGCCGATGCCGTTCACGCTGAAGTCACTCGCAGCCTGGAAAAAGCCATTCTGGCCGGAGAGCTCTCTCCGCGCGACCAGTCGCTGGTGCTGGGCATGTGGGACACTTTGTTCCAGCAGGCTAAACGCTAAGCCGCCGCCTTCTCTTCCCTCTCCCCTTTGGGGAGAGGGCCAGGGTGAGGGGATTTGACCGCACCCTACTTAACCTTCTTCCCCTTCAGCAGTTTCCGTACCCACAAGCGATTCGGATTCAGCCCCGCAAGCGTAACCCTGTCCAGCGGAATCGGCTCGTCGCTCATTTGCGCGGCTAACACTTCAGCCAGCAGCGGTGCGGAACACAGCCCGCGAGATCCTAATCCACCCAGCATATACAGCTCCGGATAAACCGGCGCGCTTACCGCGTTATCCCGGTTATCAGCAAGGTCCTGATAGGCCTCAATCGTTGCCTCATAGTCCGGCACATTTCCCGCCATCGGCAGATGATCGCGGGTGGCGCAGCGAACGCCGCAGCGCGCTTCCCCCTCGCTGACGTCAACCTCTTGCGCCCATGCCGCATTCGGGAAACAGTCAATCAGGCGCTGGCGGTTCTGCGCCTGATCCGCGCCGCTGTAGCACATATCCGTTTCGCCACGATGGTAGCTGGCCCCGATGCAGTGATGACCGTTAGACGGATTTTGCGGCGTCAGATAGCCGTCATAGCACAGCACCTGACGCAGTTTGCTCAGTTCGGGCGCGGAAGGAATATGGCTTACCTGGCCGCCGACCGGATAAACCGGCAGCGTTTCTGTCTGGATAAACTGGCTGATGTGATGCCCGTTTGCCAGCACAACGCTGGCATGGCTTACCGTTTTGCCATCCGCAAAACGCAGATTCCAGCGCTCGCTTCGGCTCAGCGATTCAACGGTGTGAGCATAATGCGCCGTCAGCCCGCGCGACTGCGCCAGGGCAATGACCGCCGCGGTCAGTTCAGCCGGGCACAGCCAGCCGCCGAGCGGATACTGAATTCCCCCACAGCCGGTTTCCACGCCAGCGGTGTCTGCCACCTCTTGCGCACTTACCGCACGGGCAATCTCGTCAGGCAGGCCCAGCGACAGCATCTGCGTGATTTTTTGCTGGCTCTTTTCATCCCAGCCGAGCTGCGTCACGCCGCACCAGTCATGGTCAAACGCCACCGGCAGGGCGTCGTACAGGTGACGTGCGAAGGTAAACGCCGCCGGGAAAAACCGGAACAGGGCCGGGTCATGCGCGCTTAAAAGCGGATAGAGCGCCCCCTGGCGGTTGCCGGAGGCGCCGCTTGCTGGCGCATCGTCAGCACAGTAGAGCGTGACCTGCCAGCCACGGTGGAGAAGCGCGAGGGACAGCAGGGCGCTGGCGATCCCCCCGCCGACTATCGCCACCTCACGTGATGCGCTGGCGCAGCGTGCAAACCAGGGCGCCTGAGCGGGAACGTCCAGCGTCTGTTCCATTCTGCCGACCAGCATGTCGCGCTTGCGGCCAAAGCCTTTGGTCTTCTGCATGGTAAAGCCCGCCTCCTGCAGCCCGCGGCGGACAAAGCCTGCCGAGGTGAAGGTGGCAAGCGTTGCGCCAGGACGCGCCAGCCGCGCCATCGCGCTAAACAGATGCTGGCTCCACATGTCTGGGTTTTTGGCGGGGGCAAAGCCGTCCAGGAACCACGCGTCAACCGTCTGATTCATCGAATCATCGAGCGTATCGGTCAGATCATTGATGTCGCCAAGCCATAAATCCAGCGTTACGCGTCCGCCGTCCAGAATCAGACGATGGCAGCCGCCGATGTGAGGCGGCCACTGCGCCTGAAGCTGCTCCGCCAGGGTGGCAAGCTCAGGCCAGCGCTGATGAGCGAGCCGCAGATCGTGCGCGGTGAGCGGGAATTTTTCGAAACTGATGAAATGTAATCTTTGTAGCGTAGCCTCAGGGTGTGCAGCGTGAAACTGGTTAAACGCCTGCCAGAGGGTTAAAAAATTCAGCCCGGTGCCGAATCCACTTTCCGCGACCACAAACAGGCTCCGCGGATGCTCCGGGAAGCGGGTGCTGAGATGGTTTCCGTCGAGGAAAACATAGCGAGTTTCTTCGAGTCCATTATCATTAGAAAAATAGACGTCATCAAAATCTCGGGAAACAGGTGTACCCTCAGCGTTGAATTCGAGGTTGGCGGGTTGTATAGCGTTTTGTTTCACGTAAGTTACTCGTCTGACAGGCAGTGGCACGATCTTAACGATGTGAGTCCATCGGTGCAAATTTCCGCAGAAAATGTCTGATCGGACTTGTTCGGCGTACAAGTGTACGCTATTGTGCGACTCGAAACTTACTATAGTGCGACTTACAGAGGTATTGAATGAAACGTGCAGTGATTACTGGCCTGGGCATTGTTTCCAGCATCGGTAATAACCAGCAGGAAGTCCTGGCATCTCTGCGTGAAGGACGCTCCGGGATCACTTTCTCTGAAGAGTTTAAAGATTCAGGTATGCGTAGCCACGTATGGGGTAACGTCAAACTGGACACCACCGGTTTGATTGACCGCAAAGTGGTTCGTTTCATGAACGATGCCTCTATTTATGCTTATCTCTCCATGCAGGAAGCGATCAAAGATTCCGGCCTGAGTGAAGAGGTTTATCAGAACAACCCGCGCGTGGGTCTGATCGCCGGTTCCGGCGGCTCGTCAAAAGCGCAGGTATTCGGCGCTGACGCAATGCGTAGCCCGCGTGGTCTGAAAGCAGTAGGTCCGTACGTGGTCACCAAAGCCATGGGTTCTGCGGTTTCCGCGTGCCTGGCGACCCCATTCAAAATCCACGGTGTGAACTACTCCATCAGCTCCGCGTGTGCGACTTCCGCACACTGTATCGGTAATGCTGTTGAGCAGATCCAGTTGGGTAAACAGGACATCGTATTTGCTGGCGGCGGCGAAGAGCTGGGCTGGGAAATGGCCTGTGAATTCGACGCGATGGGCGCACTGTCCACCAAGTACAATGAAACCCCGGATAAAGCCTCCCGTACCTATGATGCGCACCGTGACGGTTTCGTTATCGCTGGCGGCGGCGGTATGGTTGTGGTTGAAGAGCTCGAGCATGCCCTGGCACGTGGCGCGCACATCTACGCTGAGATCGTGGGCTACGGTGCAACGTCTGACGGCGCCGACATGGTTGCGCCATCCGGCGAAGGCGCGGTGCGCTGCATGAAGATGGCGATGCACGGCGTTGACACCCCAATCGACTACCTGAACTCCCACGGTACCTCTACTCCGGTAGGCGACGTGAAAGAGCTGGGTGCGATCCGTGAAGTCTTCGGCGACAACAGCCCGGCGATCTCCGCGACCAAAGCCATGACCGGTCACTCTCTGGGTGCGGCTGGCGTACAGGAAGCGATCTACTCTCTGCTGATGCTGGAAAACGGCTTTATCGCGCCAAGCATCAACATTGATGAGATGGACGAGCAGGCTGCTGGCCTGAACATCGTGACCAAACCAATGGACGCGACGCTGACCACCGTCATGTCAAACAGCTTCGGCTTCGGTGGCACCAACGCCACGCTGGTAATGCGTAAGCTGAAAGCATAAGCGTTTGAATGTATAGTAGAAGGGAGCCTGATGGCTCCCTTTTTTTATGCCTGAATTCGGAGTTATGCATGACGGCCGCAACCTCAGAAAAAAACGCCACGTCCGGGAACATCTCGCTGTTCCGCATCGCTTTTGCGGTATTTCTAACCTATATGACCGTTGGCCTGCCGCTGCCGGTGATCCCGCTGTTCGTTCATCAGGAACTGGGCTATGGCAACACCATGGTCGGCATTGCCGTGGGCATTCAGTTTTTAGCCACGGTATTAACCCGCGGTTACGCCGGACGGCTGGCGGATCAGCACGGTGCAAAACGTTCGGCATTACAGGGGATGTTTGCCTGTGGGCTGGCGGGCGGCGCATGGCTGCTGGCTGCTCTGCTGCCGGTAGACGCCGCGTATAAATTTGCGCTGCTGGTGCTGGGCCGTTTAATCCTTGGCTTTGGTGAAAGCCAGCTGCTGACCGGCACCCTGACCTGGGGAATGGGTCTGGTGGGGCCGGCACGCTCCGGCAAGGTGATGTCCTGGAACGGCATGGCCATCTATGGCGCGCTGGCCGCAGGCGCACCGCTTGGGCTGCTGATTAATAGCCAGTTTGGATTTGCGGCGCTGGCCGCCACCACGATGGTTTTACCCCTGCTAGCGTGGGCGTTTAACGGCTCGGTGCGAAAGGTGCCCGCGCACAAAGGCGAGCGTCCTTCCCTGTGGAGCGTGGTCGGTCAGATCTGGCAGCCGGGTCTTGGACTGGCGCTGCAGGGCGTGGGTTTTGCGGTGATTGGTACCTTCGTCTCGCTCTATTTTATGAGCCGCGGCTGGGCGATGGCCGGTTTTACGCTTACCGCGTTTGGCGGCGCATTTGTGCTGATGCGCGTGCTTTTTGGCTGGATGCCGGATCGCTTCGGCGGCGTGAAGGTCGCGGTAGCGTCGCTGATGATAGAGACCGTGGGTCTGCTGCTGCTGTGGAATGCACCCGTGGCGTCCGTTGCGCTGCTTGGCGCGGCGCTGACCGGCTGCGGCTGTTCCCTGATCTTCCCGGCGCTGGGCGTTGAAGTGGTGAAGCGCGTGGCCCCGCAGGTGCGCGGTACGGCGCTGGGCGGCTATGCGGCGTTTCAGGATATCTCATACGGGGTAACCGGACCGCTGGCCGGGGTGTTAGCCACCTCGTTTGGTTATCCGTCCGTCTTCCTGGCCGGTGCGGTTTCTGCGGTGGTGGGGATCGTGGTGACGCTGGTGGCGTTTCGCAGGACTTGAGCCGTTGTTGCCGGGTGGCGGCTGCGCCTTACCCGGCCTACGATTCGAGCCGTTGTAGGCCCGGTAAGCGCCGCGCCACCGGGCAAAACCTCAGGCAACCAGCCAGAAAATCGCCAGTGCAATCAGTAGCGCAATAAACATCAACCCCGGACGCGCAGAGAGCGTCCTGAACGTCTCGACGACCGGCGCAAACAGCGGGCTGTAGATCGGCTGAATGTTTCTCACCTCCGGCACGCTGCCTTCACGCTCGGCGCGACGAACGAAGATTTGATTGAGCAGATCCTGCACCTGCGCGGTGGTCAGTACCGTTTGCGGCGTGGCCTGCCAGTTTTGCTGGGCGTAATCCCGAATCACGTCGAGCTCATGCGGCTCAAGCGGCTGCTTCAGTGCCGCCTGGATGGTATGCAGGGTAGGGGCATTCTGGCTGCTAAGCGTCTGGCGCGCCTGGAGCCAGGTCACCAGATGAGTAAACTGTTTGGCCGGGATCAGCTCACCCGCCTTCACGCCGGACAGCTCCAGCATGGATTGCCAGATAAGCTTCGTCGGTTCGCCGGTAGCCGCAGCCAGCTTTGTCACCATCTGCTTGAGCGTGTTGTGCTCGGCGGGCAGCAGCGAACGCTCGGTCGCCGGACGCACCTGAGGCTGCGGAATCGACAGCTCGTTGTTCTGCAGCAGGGTCAGCACGGTTTTGAGCTGGTCGGGCGTCAGCTGCCCCAGCGCGGTCTGACCATACTGCTGGCGAATAAAATCACTCACCGCCTGGCGGTTGTTGCCCTGGCCCAGCAGCTCCGTCAGCTGAGCAACAATCTGGCGCGTGGTATGGTTCTGCTGCGCGTTATTGATACGCTGGTTCAGGTTTTGCTCGGCAGCAGGGAAATGACGCGACTGCAGCGGTGCGTCGTTCCTCACGCCTAGATCATGCTTAACCCCGGCCCAGACTTCCGCGTTTTGCTGTGAAGTCAGCGCAATCAGGCGCGTGATCAGTCGCTCCAGCACGGTGCGCTGTTGCGTGGATAGCGGTTGTTCACCGGCAACGTTTGGCGTGACGGGGCCTTCACCCGGAGGGCGTGGCGGCGTACCTGAAATGGGCTGCATCGTCAAAAATCCTTAAAGTCAAAACTCAGCGTAAACCAGGTATACGTATATGCCTGGCGGCCAGATTATGGCACACTTGACAGGTTTTCTTCCTCTCAAACAGGTACTCAGACGTGAAAATCCTCGTTGATGAAAATATGCCTTATGCCCGTGAGCTGTTTAGCCGCCTGGGTAACGTTAAGGCTGTCCCTGGTCGCCCGATCCCGGTCAACGAACTGGATGACGCAGACGCGCTGATGGTGCGCTCGGTGACCAAGGTAAATGAGGCGTTGCTTGCCGGTAAAGCGATTAAGTTTGTCGGAACCGCAACGGCAGGGACCGATCATGTGGATGATAAGTGGCTGAAGCAGGCTGGAATCGGTTTTTCCGCCGCGCCGGGCTGCAACGCCATTGCCGTTGTGGAATACGTTTTCTCCTCGCTGCTGATGCTGGCCGAGCGCGACGGGTTTGCGCTGAAAGACCGCACCGTGGGGATTGTCGGCGTGGGTAACGTCGGCGGACGCCTGCAAAAGCGCTTTGAAGCGTTAGGGATCCGCACGCTGCTGTGCGATCCGCCGCGCAAAGACAACGGCGATGAGGGCGATTTCCGCTCGCTGGACGAGCTGGTCGAACAGTGTGACGTGCTGACGTTCCACACCCCGCTGTTTAAAGAGGGGCCGTATAAGTCGCTGCATCTTGCAGACGAGGCGCTGATCCGTCGTCTGAAGGCTGGCACTATTCTGATAAATGCCTGCCGGGGTCCGGTCGTAGATAACGCCGCGCTGCTGAGATGTCTGAATGAAGGACAAGACCTCAGCGTGGTGCTGGACGTCTGGGAGCCGGAGCCGGATCTCAACGTTGAGTTGCTTAACAAGGTGGACGTGGGCACGGCACATATCGCTGGTTATACCCTAGAGGGGAAAGCGCGCGGTACGACGCAGGTCTTCGAGGCCTACAGCGCTTTTATCGGCCATCCGCAGCAGGTAGCGCTGGATACCTTACTCCCCGCGCCTGAATTTGGCCGCATTACCCTGCACGGTCCGCTCGATCAGGCAACGCTGAAAAGGCTGGTGCATTTGGTGTATGATGTGCGCCGCGATGATGCGCTGCTGCGTAAAGTGGCGGGGATCCCGGGTGAGTTTGATAAGCTGCGCAAGAACTACGTTGAGCGCCGCGAGTGGTCTTCCCTGTATGTAATGTGCGACGACGCGTCGGCGGCGACGCTGCTGCATAAGCTGGGATTTAACGCCGTTCATCACCCGGCACGTTAATGTCTTCTTAATGCTCCCTGTCGGATACTCCGGCAGGGACGCTTTTTTATTTCTGGAGTAAACCACCATGTCTGAAGGCTGGAACATTGCCATTTTAGGTGCCACGGGTGCCGTGGGCGAAGCCCTGCTCGAAACCCTTGCTGAGCGTCAGTTCCCGGTGGGCGATATCTATGCGCTGGCCCGTACCGACAGCGCAGGTGAGCATCTGCGTTTTAACGGTAAATCCGTCATGGTCCAGGATGCGGCCGCGTTCGACTGGACGCAGGCGCAGCTGGCGTTTTTCGCCGCGGGCGCTGAAGCGACTGCTGCGTACGTTGAAGAGGCAACTAACGCAGGCTGCCTGGTGATCGACCTGAGCGGTCTGTTCTCAATGGAGCCGGATGTGCCGCTGGTGGTGCCGGACGTGAACCCGTTTGTGCTGGCTGACTACCGCAACCGTAACGTCATTGCGGTTCCGAACAGCCTGACCAGCCAGCTGCTGACCGCCCTGAAGCCGCTGATCGACGACGGCGGCCTGTCGCGCATTACCGTCACCAGCCTGCTCTCCGCATCCGCGAACGGTAAAAAGGCCGTTGACGCGCTGGCCGGGCAGAGCGCGAAGCTCCTGAACGGTATCCCGATTGATGAAGATGATTTCTTTGGCCGCCAGCTGGCGTTCAATATGCTGCCACTGCTGCCGGACCGCGAGGGCTCCGTGCGCGAAGAGCGCCGCATCGTCGATGAAGTGCGTAAAATTCTGCAGGATGATGGCCTGATGATCTCCGCGAACGTCGTGCAGTCCCCGGTCTTCTACGGCCACGCGCAGATGGTTGGCTTTGAAGCCCTGCGTCCGCTGGCGGCAGAAGAGGCGCGCGACGCGTTTGGCCGTGGTGAAGACATCGTGCTCTCTGAAGAGAGCGAGTTCCCGACCCAGGTTGGCGATGCCACCGGCAGCGCGCATCTTTCCGTTGGCTGCGTGCGTAACGATTACGGCATGCCGGAACAGGTTCAGTTCTGGTCCGTTGCCGACAACGTCCGCTTCGGCGGCGCGCTGATGGCGGTCAAGATCGCTGAAAAACTGGTGCAGGAGTACCTGTACTGATGTCAGACGTGGAACAAAAGCCGGTCCATAGAATTGCCCTCGGAATTGAGTACGATGGCAGTAAATATTATGGCTGGCAGCGTCAGAACGAGGTGCGCAGCGTCCAGGAAAAGCTGGAAAAAGCGCTCTCTCAGGTAGCAAACGAGCCGATTAACGTCCTGTGCGCAGGACGTACGGACGCGGGTGTTCACGGTACGGGGCAGGTGGTTCACTTTGAAACCACTGCCGTGCGTAAGGATGCTGCCTGGACCCTGGGTGTAAATGCGAATTTGCCTGGTGACATTGCGGTGCGTTGGGTAAAAGCTGTGCCGGATGATTTTCACGCGCGCTTCAGCGCCACGGCGCGTCGCTACCGGTATGTCATCTACAACCAGCGCCTGCGCCCGGCGGTGTTAAGCCAGGGCGTGACGCATTTTTATGAACCGCTTGATGCGGAGCGTATGCATCGCGCGGCGCAGTGTCTGATTGGTGAAAATGACTTTACGTCGTTTCGTGCGGTGCAGTGTCAGTCCCGCACGCCGTGGCGCAACGTCATGCACATAAACGTCAGCCGTTTTGGCGCGTATGTGGTGGTGGATATCAAAGCCAATGCCTTTGTACATCATATGGTTCGGAATATTGTGGGCAGCCTGATGGAAGTGGGTGCCGGACACCAGCCGGAGAGCTGGATTGCAGACCTGCTGGCAGCGAAGGACAGAACGCTTGCGGCAGCCACGGCGAAAGCGGAAGGATTGTATCTGGTCTCAGTAGACTATCCGGATCGATTTGACCTGCCGAAACCGCCAATGGGCCCGCTGTTTTTAGCGGACTAAACAAAGGTGCAATTAGGGCTTAGACAATATGGACGTAATTCGTTTTTTGATTGATTTCATTCTGCACATTGATGTTCACCTGGCGGAGCTGGTCGCGCAGTATGGCGTCTGGGTTTACGCCATTCTGTTCCTCATTCTGTTTTGTGAAACCGGTCTGGTCGTTACCCCATTCCTGCCGGGGGATTCACTGCTGTTCGTTGCCGGGGCGCTATCGGCGTTACCCACTAACGATCTGAACGTGCATCTTATGGTTGTGCTGATGGTGATTGCCGCTATTGCCGGTGATGCGGTCAACTATACGATTGGACGGGTATTCGGTGAGCGGCTTTTCAGCAATCCTGATTCGAAAATTTTCCGTCGCAGCTATTTAGACAAAACCCATGCGTTCTATGAACGCCATGGCGGAAAAACCATTATCCTTGCGCGTTTTGTGCCTATTGTGCGCACATTTGCACCGTTTGTGGCGGGAATGGGGCATATGTCCTATCGTCATTTTGCGGCATACAACGTGATTGGCGCGCTGCTGTGGGTCCTGCTGTTTACCTATGCAGGCTACCTGTTTGGCGATCTTCCGATCGTTCAGGAAAACCTTAAGTTGCTGATTGTAGCGATTATTGTGCTTTCCGTACTGCCGGGCGTTATCGAAATCATTCGTCACAAACGTGCGGCGGCAAAACAAGCGAAGTAAATGCACGCTGGCGGTTCGACCACTTTTTTATCCAAAGTTTCGGGCTGTTATGTTTTAATGTGCAACATTCATGGTCTGTTGGAGGCAAAAATGGCATTATTCGCCTCTTATAGCAAAACTGGCATACGACCAGGTTCAGGCAGAAAGGTTATCAATGAGCTGGATTGAACGAATTAAAAGCAACATTACCCCAACGCGCAAAGCGAGCATTCCTGAAGGGGTATGGACGAAGTGTGATAGCTGCGGTCAGGTTCTGTATCGCGCAGAGCTGGAGCGCAACCTTGAGGTGTGTCCGAAGTGTGACCACCATATGCGTATGTCGGCGCGCAACCGCCTGCATAGCCTGCTGGACGAAGGCTCTCTGGTAGAGCTGGGTAGCGAACTCGAGCCAAAAGACGTGCTGAAGTTCCGCGATTCCAAAAAATACAAAGATCGTCTGGCCTCTGCTCAGAAAGAGACCGGCGAGAAAGACGCGCTGATCGTCATGAAAGGCACCCTGCACGAGATGCCGGTTGTTGCCGCTGCGTTTGAGTTCGCCTTTATGGGCGGCTCTATGGGCTCCGTGGTTGGTGCGCGCTTCGTGCGTGCCGTTGAGCAGGCGCTGGAAGATAACTGTCCGCTGATCTGCTTCTCTGCCTCCGGCGGCGCGCGTATGCAGGAAGCGCTGATGTCGCTGATGCAGATGGCGAAAACCTCTGCTGCGCTGGCGAAAATGCAGGAGCGCGGTCTTCCGTACATCTCCGTGCTGACCGACCCAACCATGGGCGGCGTCTCCGCGAGCTTCGCGATGCTGGGCGATCTGAACATCGCTGAGCCAAAAGCGCTGATCGGCTTTGCGGGGCCTCGCGTTATCGAGCAGACCGTTCGTGAAAAGCTGCCGCCGGGCTTCCAGCGCAGTGAGTTCCTCATTGAGAAAGGCGCTATCGATATGATCGTCCGCCGTCCGGAAATGCGCCTGAAGCTGGCGAGCATCCTGGCGAAGCTGATGAATCTGCCAGCGCCAAACCCGGATGAGCCGCGCGAAGGCGTGGTGGTACCGGATCAGGAACCCGAGGCCTGATAACTGAAAAGGGCAGGGCCGGTTGGCGCTGCCCTTTTGCTTTCTAATCTGTTAATGACAACCGGGCATTATGGAAAATAAAAGCATTCCCCAAGCCACGTCGCCCCTGGCCGCGTGGCTTTCTTATCTGGAAAACCTGCACAGTAAAACCATCGATATGGGGCTTGAGCGCGTAAGCCAGGTCGCCGCGCGTCTTGATGTGCTCAAACCGGCACCTTTCGTGTTCACCGTCGCGGGCACCAACGGTAAAGGCACTACCTGCCGCACGCTGGAATCTGTCCTGATGGCCGCGGGTTACAAAGTTGGCGTGTACAGCTCTCCACACCTGGTCCGCTATACCGAGCGCGTTCGCGTGCAGAACAGCGAGCTGCCAGAATCGGCGCATACGGCGTCGTTCGCGGAAATTGAAGCCGCGCGCGGCGAAATCTCATTAACCTATTTTGAATACGGCACCCTGTCGGCGCTGTGGCTGTTCAAACAGGCGCAGCTGGATGTGGTGATCCTGGAAGTAGGGTTGGGCGGACGTCTTGATGCGACCAATATGGTGGATGCGGACGTGGCGGTAGTCACCAGTATCGCGCTGGACCATATCGACTGGCTGGGCCCGGATCGTGAAAGCATTGGCCGCGAGAAGGCCGGTATTTTTCGCGCAAATAAGCCCGCCGTGGTCGGCGAGCCGGATATGCCGTACACCATTGCTGACGTGGCAAACGAGAAGGGCGCGCGTCTGCTGCGCCGCGGCGTTGACTGGCTGTATGAGGTTCAGGAAAACGTCTGGCGCTTTAGCGATGCGCAGGGCGCGCTGGACAACCTGCCGCTGCCGCAGGTGCCGCAGCCGAACGCGGCAACCGCGCTGGCGGCACTGCGCGCCAGCGGCCTCGCGGTCGGCGAGCAGGAGATCCGCGACGGCATTCAGAACGCAATTCTGCCCGGGCGTTTCCAGATTGTCAGCGAGTCACCGCGCCTGATTCTGGACGTGGCGCATAACCCGCATGCGGCGGCGTATCTCGCGGGACGTCTCAAATCGTTACCAAAAACCGGGCGCGTGCTGGCGGTTATCGGTATGCTTCATGATAAAGATATCGGCGGGACGCTGGCCTGCATGGAGAGTGTGGTCGATAGCTGGTATTGTGCTCCTCTGGAGGGGCCGCGCGGCGCGACGGCTGAGCAGCTGATGGAACATCTCGGCAAAGGCGCAATCTACAGTAGCGTGGCTCAGGCCTGGCATGCCGCGATGACGGATGCTAAACCAGAAGATACCGTGCTGGTGTGTGGGTCATTCCACACGGTGGCACATGTCATGGAAGTGATGGACGCGGGGAGAACCGGTGGCGAGTAAGTTTCAGAACCGTTTAACAGGAACCATTGTGCTGGTCGCGCTCGGGGTGATTATTCTCCCGGGTCTGCTCGACGGGCAGAAAAAGCATTATCAGGACGAGTTTGCCGCTATTCCGCTGGTGCCGAAACCGGGTGACCGCGATGAGCCGGATATGCTGCCAGCGGCGACGCAGGCGCTGCCTGCTCAGCCTCCGGAAGGGGCGGCGGAAGAGGTGCGTGCAGGCGATGCCGCCGCACCGTCGCTCGATCCGTCACGCCTGGCGGCAGCCAGCAACAGCGATATCGATCCGGTGCCGGTAGAGCAGCCTAAACCTGTTGAAAAACCGAAGCCGGTTGAGAAGCCGCAGCCGAAACCGCAGCGGGATAAAGCCGCAGAGCAGCTGGCTGCCGCGTCAGAAACCCCACCGCCGGCAAAACAAGACGCGGCGCCGACCGGAAAAGCGTACGTTGTTCAGCTCGGCGCACTGAAAAACGCCGATAAGGTCAACGAGGTCGTGAGCAAACTGCGCAGTGCGGGATATCGTGTTTACACTTCACCTTCCACGCCGGTGCAGGGTAAAATTACCCGTATCCTCGTGGGGCCAGAAGCGTCCAAAGACAAGCTTAAAGGTTCGCTCGGTGAGCTGAAGCAGATCTCCGGCCTGAGCGGTGTGGTGATGGGCTACAGCGCGAACTGATAAGATCTACCCCTCACCCTAACCCTCTCCCCAGAGGGGCGAGGGGATGGTTTGCTCCCTCTCCCTTGATGGAGAGGGCTGGGGGGAGGGGGAATGGCAGACGTCCAAAGAGACGTAATGAGCCAACGGCGTTGAACATTTTTTCAGCGCCTTTTTTATTTACGCGCGGGAAGGAAATCCCTACGCAAACGTTTTCTTTTTCTGTTAGAATTCGCCCCGAACTGGATGACAGGGCGTTAAATCGTGGGACATATATGGTCTGGATTGATTACGCCATCATTGCGGTGATTGGTTTTTCCTGTCTGGTTAGCCTGATCCGTGGCTTTGTTCGTGAAGCGTTATCGCTGGTGACCTGGGGTTGTGCTTTCTTTGTCGCCAGTCATTACTACACTTACCTGTCTGTCTGGTTCACGGGCTTTGAAGATGAACTGGTCCGAAATGGAATCGCTATCGCGGTGCTGTTTATCGCAACGCTGATTGTCGGCGCTATCGTGAATTACGTGATAGGTCAGCTGGTCGAGAAAACCGGTCTGTCAGGAACGGACAGGGTGCTCGGGATCTGTTTCGGGGCGTTACGAGGCGTGCTGATTGTGGCCGCGATCCTGTTCTTCCTGGATACCTTCACCGGGTTCTCCAAAAGCGAAGACTGGCAGAAATCGCAGCTCATTCCAGAGTTCAGCTTCATCATCAGATGGTTCTTTGACTATCTGCAAAGCTCGTCGAGTTTTTTGCCCAGGGCATAAACCCTGAGATGTGGCTTAACGAGGAAAAGACGAATGTGCGGTATTGTCGGTATCGCCGGTTTCATGCCGGTAAACCAGTCGATTTATGACGCGTTAACGGTGCTTCAGCACCGTGGGCAGGATGCTGCGGGTATCATCACCATTGATGCAAACAACTGCTTCCGTTTACGCAAGGCGAATGGCCTGGTAAACGATGTGTTTGAAGCCCGCCATATGCAGCGTCTGCAAGGTAATATGGGGATCGGTCACGTTCGTTATCCTACTGCTGGCAGTTCCAGCGCCTCTGAGGCACAGCCTTTCTACGTCAACTCACCGTATGGCATCACCCTTGCTCATAACGGCAACCTGACCAACGCGCATGAGCTGCGTAAAAAGCTGTTCGAAGAGAAACGTCGCCACATTAACACCACCTCTGATTCTGAAATCCTGCTCAATGTGTTCGCCAGCGAGCTGGATAACTTCCGTCACTACCCGCTGGAAGCAGACAACATCTTTGCTGCGATTGCCGCGACAAACCGCCAGATCCGCGGCGCGTACGCCTGCGTAGCGATGATCATCGGTCACGGCATGGTCGCCTTCCGCGATCCAAACGGCATTCGTCCTCTGGTGCTCGGCAAACGTGACCTCGGCGATGGCCGTACCGAATATATGGTTGCCTCTGAAAGCGTGGCGCTGGATACCCTGGGCTTCGAGTTCCTGCGTGACGTTGCGCCTGGCGAAGCGGTCTATATTACCGAGAAGGGCCAGCTGTTTACCCGCCAGTGTGCCGATAACCCGGTCAGCAACCCGTGCCTGTTTGAATACGTTTACTTTGCCCGCCCGGATTCCTTCATCGACAAGATTTCCGTCTACAGCGCGCGCGTCAACATGGGCACGAAGCTGGGCGAGAAGATTGCCCGCGAGTGGGACGATCTCGACATCGACGTGGTTATTCCTATCCCGGAAACCTCCTGCGATATCGCGCTGGAGATCGCCCGTATTCTGGACAAGCCATACCGTCAGGGCTTCGTGAAGAACCGCTACGTTGGCCGCACCTTTATCATGCCGGGCCAGCATCTGCGCCGTAAGTCCGTGCGCCGCAAGCTGAACGCCAACCGCGCGGAATTCCGCGACAAGAACGTTCTGCTGGTGGATGACTCCATCGTTCGCGGCACCACCTCTGAGCAGATTATCGAGATGGCGCGCGAAGCGGGTGCGAAGAAAGTCTACCTGGCCTCTGCTGCGCCGGAGATTCGCTTCCCGAACGTGTACGGCATCGATATGCCAACCGCCAACGAGCTGATCGCTCACGGGCGTGAAGTGGATGAAATTCGGCAGATCATTGGTGCCGACGGCCTGATTTTCCAGGATCTGAACGATCTCATCGATGCGGTGCGTGCCGAGAACCCGGAAATTCAGCAGTTTGAATGCTCCGTGTTCAACGGTATTTACGTGACCAAAGACGTTGACCAGCAGTACCTCGACTATCTTGATTCTCTGCGCAACGACGATGCGAAAGCCGTTCAGATGCAGAACGATCTTGAAAGTTTAGAGATGCACAACGAAGGTTGATGCTCCGGCAGGTGAGGGCGAAGGCCCTCACTTGCAACTCCCCGCAAAATCCTGCACAGTCTGCCCTGAAATCAGTAAGGGCGAAAATCATGAAACGACTCATTGTTGGGCTTAGCGGCGCCAGCGGCGCGATTTACGGCGTACGTCTGTTACAGGTTCTGCGTAACGTGGCGGAAGTTGAGACCCATCTGGTGATGAGCCAGGCGGCGCGGCAGACCCTCTCTCTGGAAACCGATCTCTCCCTGCGCGATGTTCAGGCACTGGCGGACGTGGTTCACGATGCCCGTGATATCGCCGCCAGCATCTCCTCAGGCTCGTTTAAAACGGCCGGCATGGTTATCCTGCCCTGTTCCATTAAAACGCTCTCCGGCATTGTGAACAGCTATACCGATACCCTGGTAACGCGCGCGGCGGATGTAGTGCTGAAGGAGCGTCGTCCCCTGGTGCTCTGCGTGCGGGAAACGCCGCTGCACCTCGGCCACCTGCGTTTGATGACCCAGGCCGCTGAGCTTGGCGCCGTCATCATGCCGCCGGTACCGGCGTTTTATCATCGCCCAACCTCGCTGGATGACGTGATTAATCAGACCGTTAACCGCGTGCTGGATCAGTTTGACATCGACCTGCCTGAAGATCTCTTCACCCGCTGGCAAGGGGCCTGATTCTGTGCACAAACAGAGTGCATGAAAAGAGACGTTGCCCTGTTTCAGGGCAATTATGCAACGGCGATCATATCCTCGACATTTAATTCGTTTTTTCCCTTTTTCTCTTTCCGGTTCGTTCGGCAGACCTGCTATCTTTCACCATTAAGGCAATATCGCAACGTTTTATTAACATATTTAACGTCGAAGTTTTGACCAGACGGCAATGTGGCATAAGACCTGCAAGATGAAGCCTGCAACACAACACACAACACAATACATAATAAAATCACGGTACTTGAGGGTAAATGTATGAAGAAGACGGTTCTGGCTCTGTCTTTGCTCGTGGGGTTAAGTGCGGCAGCAGGTAGCTACGCAGCGCTTCCACAGACGGTTCGTATCGGTACAGACGCAACCTACGCGCCATTCTCTTCCAAGGATGCGAAAGGCGATTTTGTGGGGTTTGATATCGATCTGGGAAATGAAATGTGCAAACGCATTGCGGTGAAATGCACATGGGTGGGCAGCGACTTTGACGCGTTAATCCCGTCGCTGAAAGCCAAGAAAATCGACGCCATTATCTCTTCTCTCTCCATCACCGAAAAACGTCAGCAGGAGATTGCCTTCTCTGACAAGCTCTACGCCGCGGATTCTCGCCTGATTGCGCCGAAAGGTTCCCCGATTAAGCCAACCATCGACTCGCTGAAAGGCAAGCATGTTGGCGTGCTTCAGGGATCGACTCAGGAAGGTTATGCCAATGCCACCTGGCGTGAAAAGGGTGTAGACGTGGTGGCTTACCAGAACCAGGATCTGATTTACTCTGACCTGGCCGCCGGCCGTCTGGATGCCGCATTCCAGGATGAAGTCGCCGCGAGCGAAGGCTTCCTGAAACAGCCTGCGGGTAAAGACTATGCGTTTGCGGGCCCGTCGGTAAAAGACAAAAAGTACTTTGGTGACGGCACCGGTATTGGCCTGCGTAAGGATGATACCGAGCTGAAAGCCGCCTTCGACAAAGCCTTTGCAGAGCTGCGTAAAGACGGTACTTACGACAAACTGGCGAAGAAATACTTCGACTTCAACGTATACGGTGAATAATAGCTGGCGCTAACGCACCGCAAAGGTGCGTTACGGGAGCGGTTGACCCAATGCGGTGCATTTGTTGCACCGTATTGGATCGCTTTGTGCATACTTACGCATTTATAATGCAAAAATTCCCGCCTGAAGGGCATTAGTCTTTGCCTGACAGAGGGGATTGATGGCACATTAGCACCACCCCGTCGTCGTAAAAAATCCCGTATGAAGACAGTTTGTTGAGGACAAATATGAAAAAACTCGTGTTGTCACTATCTCTGGTGCTGGCCTTTTCCAGCGCCACCGCGGCATTCGCAGCCATTCCGCAGAAAATTCGGATTGGTACCGATCCAACCTATGCGCCGTTCGAATCGAAGAATTCAAAGGGTGAACTGGTCGGTTTTGACATCGATCTGGCTAACGAGCTGTGCAAACGCATCAAAGCACAGTGTACCTACGTTGAGAACCCGCTGGATGCGCTGATCCCGTCCCTGAAAGCGAAAAAAATCGACGTGATTATGTCCTCGCTCTCCATCACCGAAAAACGCCAGCAGGAGATTGCCTTCACCGACAAACTCTACGCGGCCGATTCTCGTCTGGTGGTGGCTAAATCTTCTGACGTTCAGCCAACGCTGGAGTCCCTGAAAGGCAAACGCGTCGGCGTGCTGCAGGGCACCACGCAGGAAACCTACGGCAACGAACACTGGGCGCCGAAGGGGATTGAAATCGTCTCGTACCAGGGCCAGGAAAATATCTACGCTGACCTGACGGCAGGCCGAATTGATGCGGCTTTCCAGGATGAAGTTGCGGCAAGCGAAGGCTTCCTGAAAACGCCGGTGGGTAAAGATTACAAGTTTGGCGGCCCGTCCATTAAGGACGTGAAGTTGTTTGGTGTGGGCACCGGTATGGGCCTGCGCAAAGAAGACAACGAGCTGCGCGAGGCGCTGAACAAAGCGTTTGCTGAAATGCGCGCTGACGGCACCTACGACAAGCTGGCGAAAAAGTACTTTGATTTTAATGTTTACGGCGGCTAATCGCCCCGTCAAATAACGTGCGGCCCCTCCCGCTGCGGGAGGGGATAAGACACGGTTCCACCACTCACGATACGACAGGGCTCGCGGTATGCTGTACGGATTTTCTGGCGTTATTTTACAGGGCGCGCTTGTCACCCTTGAGCTGGCTATCAGCTCCGTGGTGCTGGCGGTGCTGATAGGTCTGGCAGGCGCAGGGGCGAAGCTTTCGGCTAACAAACCGCTGGCGCTAATTTTTGAAGGCTACACCACGCTTATTCGCGGCGTTCCCGATCTGGTGCTGATGCTGCTTATCTTTTACGGTCTGCAGATTGCGCTGAACAGCGTAACGGACGCGATGGGCATGGGACAAATTGATATCGACCCGATGGTGGCCGGTATTATTACCCTCGGTTTTATCTACGGTGCCTACTTCACCGAAACCTTCCGCGGTGCCTACATGGCCGTGCCGAAAGGCCACATTGAGGCGGCAACCGCATTTGGTTTTACCTCTTCACAAACGTTTCGTCGGATTATGTTCCCGGCCATGATGCGTTATGCGCTCCCGGGCATCGGCAACAACTGGCAGGTTATCCTCAAAGCGACAGCGCTGGTCTCGCTGCTCGGTCTGGAAGACGTCGTGAAAGCGACTCAGCTGGCGGGCAAGAGCACCTGGGAGCCGTTCTACTTTGCGGTGGTCTGCGGCGTGATTTATCTGGTCTTTACGACCGTCTCCAATGGTGTGCTGCTTCTGCTCGAGCGTCGCTACTCCGTGGGTGTGAAGAGGGCTGACCTGTGATTGAGATTATTCAGGAATACTGGAAATCCCTGCTGTGGACGGATGGCTACCGCTTTACCGGCGTGGCGATTACGCTCTGGCTGCTGATCTCCTCCGTAGTGATGGGCGGCATTCTGGCGGTGTTTCTTGCCATTGGCCGCGTGTCGAACAATAAATTTATCCAGTTCCCGATCTGGCTGTTTACCTACGTGTTTCGCGGTACGCCGCTGTACGTGCAGCTGCTGGTGTTCTATTCGGGGATGTATACGCTTGAGATCGTAAAAGGCACTGAGATGCTGAATGCGTTCTTCCGCAGCGGTCTGAACTGTACGGTGCTGGCGTTGACGCTCAACACCTGCGCCTACACCACCGAGATTTTCGCGGGGGCAATTCGCTCTGTCCCTTACGGTGAAATAGAAGCGGCGCGCGCGTACGGCTTTTCCTCAGTGAAGCTTTATCGCTGCATTATTCTGCCGTCGGCACTGCGTATCGCGTTACCGGCGTACAGTAACGAAGTGATTTTGATGCTGCACTCCACCGCGCTCGCCTTTACCGCGACGGTGCCGGATCTGCTCAAAATAGCGCGCGATATTAACTCCGCGACCTATCAGCCGTTTACCGCGTTTGGCATTGCGGCGGTGCTCTATTTAATTATCTCTTATGTTTTGATTAGCCTGTTCCGTAAGGCTGAAAAACGCTGGTTGCAGCATATAAAACCTTCTTCGACGCACTGAGAAAGATGATGGCTGAGAACAAATTAAACGTTATTGATTTGCACAAACGCTACGGCGAACATGAAGTGCTGAAAGGGGTGTCGCTGCAGGCGAATGCAGGCGACGTGATCAGTATTATCGGCTCATCCGGCTCGGGTAAAAGTACCTTCCTGCGCTGCATCAACTTCCTCGAAAAGCCGAGCGAAGGCTCGATTGTGGTGAGCGGGCAGAATATTAACCTGGTCCGTGACAAAGACGGCCAGCTGAAGGTCGCGGATAAACACCAGCTGCGTCTCCTGCGCACGCGCCTGACGATGGTGTTCCAGCACTTCAACCTCTGGAGCCACATGACGGTGCTGGAGAACGTGATGGAAGCGCCGATTCAGGTGCTGGGCCTGAGCAAGCAGGAAGCCCGCGAGCGTGCGGTGAAATACCTGGCGAAAGTGGGTATCGACGAGCGCCAGCAGATGAAATACCCGGTGCATCTCTCCGGCGGTCAGCAGCAGCGTGTCTCCATCGCGCGTGCGTTGGCGATGGAACCGGAGGTGCTGCTGTTCGACGAACCGACCTCCGCTCTGGACCCGGAACTCGTTGGCGAAGTGCTGCGCATCATGCAGAAGCTGGCCGAAGAGGGCAAAACGATGGTGGTGGTGACGCACGAGATGGGCTTCGCCCGTAACGTCTCGAACCACGTGATTTTCCTGCATCAGGGGAAAATTGAAGAGCAGGGCCACCCGGACGAGGTGCTGGCGAACCCGCAAAGCCCGCGTTTACAGCAGTTCCTCAAAGGATCTCTGAAGTAAAGAGGGCATCAGACCGCAGTGCAGCCCAATCGCCCGGTGGCGCTTCGCTTACCGGGCCTACAAAAACCGTAGGCCGGGCAAACGCAGTGCCGCCCGGCATTCAGGCCGCACCGCACTCCAGCCGATACACCCAGTCGTCATAGCGCACGCCGTTAATCTCATACGCCTTTTCCAGCACCTGCGTACGTACAAACCCCGCTTTCTCAAGCACCCGCACCGAACCGCCGTTATCCGCCAGTACGTACGCGTTAATCGCTTTCACGCTGGTCTGGTTAAACGCGTAATCACACACCGCGCGCAGCGCCTCGCTGGCAATCCCTTTTCCCTGCGCGGCAGGCACAACCGTATAGCCGATATCGGCCTCTTCACGATTCTCAGGGCTGATTTGCAGACCAATATCACCCAGCGGCGTATCGTCCTCCAGAGTGCGGATCACGAAGACATGCTCCGCCATCAGGCGTGCGGCAAACGCGCGTCGGGTCTCTTTTTCCGGCGCGATGGCGGCCATGTAGCGCATGATGCTGCGATCTTCACGCAGCGAGCGAAAGAAGGCCCAGTCGGTGGGTTCGAAAGGAGTGAGGTGAAGTCGGGGAGTGGTGATGGTTGCCATTGTTACGCCATTTCTTCGGTACATGGCCTGTCACTGTAACATAATCACCGCACCACATCCCCCAGCGCCTCTTCTAATTCATACCAGCGGAACGCGAACCCGGTCGCTTCCAGCCGTTTTGGCAGCGCCCGCTGTCCGCCTAATACCAGCACGGACGCTTCACCCATCATCAGGCGAATGACCGTGGCAGGCACGCGCAATATCGCCGGGCGGTGCAGGGCATGTCCCAGCGCGTGGGCAAACTGTTCGTTACGCACCGGATACGGCGCAACCATGTTAAACGGCCCGCGCAGATCGTTATCCAGCAGCCAGAGAATACCGTTGACCATATCGTCGATATGGATCCAAGCCAGGTACTGACGACCATTGCCGATGGGGCCGCCGAGCCCGAGTCTGAAAGGGGGAAGCATCTTTGCCAGAATGCCGCCTTTCGGCGCCAGCACGACGCCGGTCCGCAGCAGGCAGACACGGGTACGATCGCTTTGCGCTGCAGAGGCGATACGCTCCCACTGGGCGCAGAGCTTATGGGTAAACTCGTTATGGGGCGGCTCTTCCTCAGTTACCACCACCTCACCGAGATCGCCGTAATAGCCCACCGCTGACCCCGAAATCAGCACCGAAGGCGGGGTGTGGCTATTACGGATCAGCTCGACCAGCTTTTCGGTAATGTTCCACCGGCTGCTGCATAACAGCTGTTTTTGCTCTTCCGTCCAGCGCTTATCGGCGATGGGTTCACCCGCGAGGTTAATGACGGCGTCGAAGCCGTCCAGATTTTGCTGCTCGGCCAGATTTTTCCAGATATCGATACCCGCCCCCAGCACCTGGCGCGCTTTCTCCGGGCTGCGCGTGACCACGGTGATGTCGTGATGCAAGGCCTGCAGACGCGCAATGAGGTGACGACCAATCAGGCCTGTACCGCCGGTCAGCAAAATCTTCATACAACCTCCAGGTTTACGCCTGGCGTCGCCAGCTTAACGTCATGGAGACGGAATCGGCGTAGCGCAGGGCGTGAAGTTTATCGATCTCAACTTCAGCATAAGTGACCCAGTGATGTTCGCGTGCGATATCGAGCACATCCTGAGTTAATTTTTCCAGCAGAGAGAAGCGGTTATTCTCCACGTACTGAATGATGTTTTTGGTGATTGTGCGGTAGTTCAGCGCGTCGTTGATGTCTTCGCTGGCCCGCGCTTTGTCTGCGGGGTAGTGAATCACCACGTTAATGACAATATCCTGACGGTTGGCGATCTCTTCCTCTTTGATACCGATGAAGGTACGCAAGCGTAAATTTTTTATACGAATAACAGCATCTGGCTGTGACATTGCAGGTCTTCTCCGTGTCAGTATTTCCTGCTCATCATACATGAGAGGCTCGCGGGCACCCAGTCTCATAGAGGGTTAAATCTGCTGGATTTTTTGCATCGCCCGCTCGGTGGCCGGACGGGTTCGAATGCGCTCAAACCAGTTGTTCACCGCCGGGTAAGAGGCCAGGTCAATGCGGTGTTTTTCATGCGTATTCACCCACGGCCAGCAGGCGATATCGGCAATACTGTAATGATCGCCGCCGAGCCACGGCGTTTTCTCCAGACGACGGTTCAGAACGTCATATAGCCGTTGAGTCTCAACCTGATAGCGTTCTATCGCATAAGGAATGGGCTGCGGGGCGTAAGCGGTAAAGTGATGGTTTTGACCCAGCATGGGCCCCAGCCCGCTCGTCTGCCAGAAGAGCCATTGCAGGGTATGGTGACGCTCGCGCAGTTCGCCGCTCAGCAGTTTGCCGGTTTTCTCCGCCAGGTAGAGCAAAATTTCACCGGATTCAAACAGGCTCAGCGGTCTGCCCCCGTCCGCCGGCTGGTTATCAATAATGGCCGGGATTTTATTATTCGGCGAGATAGCCAGAAAGAGAGGGCTGAACTGATCGCCTTTGCTGATATCCACGCGAATGATCCTGTAATCCAGCTCGGCTTCTTCAAGAAAGAGGGTGATCTTATGGCCGTTTGGGGTAGGGGCGTAATAAAGGTCGATCATTCTCAACTCCTGTCCATGCGAAGAGTGGTGCCATGACAAATGAGTATAGGTGGTTGTTGTAAATCGTGAGTTTTCATCAAGTGACAGCGAGGCAAAGAGATTATATGTTGAGTAAAAACCGATCAGCCTATGAGGATGTTATGAACCAGCCCGTCATCACGTTGTGGTCCGATGCGAATTTCTTTTCTCCCTATGTTATGAGCGTATACGTTGCGCTGGCCGAAAAAGGACTCACTTTTACGTTGAAGACCGTCGATCTTGACGGCGGCGAACATCTCAAGCCGCAGTGGCAGGGCTACGACCTGACCCGACGCGTGCCGGTGCTGGAGATTGACGGTTTTGCACTGAGCGAATCGTCGGCGATTGATGAATATCTGGAAGATCGGTTCGCGCCGCCCGAGTGGGAGCGCATCTATCCTCACGACCTGCAAAAACGCGCGCGGGCGCGGCAGATCCAGGCGTGGCTGCGAAGCGATCTGGTGCCGATTCGCGTGGAACGCTCAACGGACGTCGTGTTTGCCGGGGTGAAAAAGCCAGCGCTCAGCGCAGAAGGCCGTGAAAGTGCGCAAAAACTGATTGAAACCGCCACCTCGCTCCTCGCACACGGCAACCCGAACCTGTTCGGCGAGTGGTGCATTGCCGACGCCGATCTGGCGTTGATGCTTAACCGCCTGATCCTCAACGGCGATGAGGTGCCGCAGCTGCTGGTGGATTATGCCGCGTTTCAGTGGCAGCGCGCCTCCGTGCAGCGCTATGTGGCACTCTCGGCTAAGCGTGCGGGCTGATAAGCCCTGACGCTTCAGGTATGATGGGGGCAGTCTGTTTTCCCGAGGAGTGACTGATGAAACTGATGTTTGCGTCGGATATCCATGGATCGCTGCCCGCTACCGAGCGTGTCCTCTCCCTGTTTGCTCAAAGCGGCGCGCAGTGGCTGATTATTCTGGGGGATGTGCTCAATCACGGCCCGCGCAACGCGCTGCCGGAGGGCTACGCCCCTGCGCAGGTCGCGGAAAAGCTCAACCCGTATGCCTCGCGCATTATCGCCGTTCGCGGCAACTGCGACAGCGAAGTGGACCAGATGCTGCTGCATTTTCCCCTTACCGCGCCATGGCAACAGGTGCTGCTGGAACAAAGCCGCCTGTTCCTGACCCATGGGCATCTTTTTAGCCCGGATAATCTCCCGGCGCTCGCGGCTGGCGATGTCCTGGTTTACGGTCATACTCATATTCCGGTTGCTGAAAAGCGCAGTGAGATTTATCACTTTAATCCGGGTTCGGTCAGCATACCGAAAGGTGGTTATCCTGCGAGCTATGGCATGCTGGATGGAAATACCCTGAGCGTTATCGCACTTAATGATCAGCAAGTTATTGCGCAGATAGCGATTAATCCGTAAGTTACACCTCAACTGCAAACGCGCCGAAAGAGCGCTTAGAAGAGAAGGTTTCCCGATGGTGGAGCAGAGTCATTTGGCAAGTACAGAGTGGGTTGACATTGTCAGCGAAGAGAATGAAGTGATCGCGCAGGCCAGCCGCGAACAAATGCGTGCGGAGCGTCTTCGCCACCGCGCAACGTACATCGTTGTGCATGACGGGATGGGCAAAATTCTGGTCCAGCGCCGTACGGATACCAAAGATTTTCTCCCGGGTATGCTGGATGCCACTGCAGGTGGGGTTGTCCAGGCAGATGAAGTGCTGCTGGATTCCGCGCGTCGTGAAGCGGAAGAAGAGTTAGGTATTGCCGGCGTGCCGTTTGCCGAGCACGGTCAGTTCTATTTCGAAGACGAAAACTGCCGCGTCTGGGGCGGGCTGTTTAGCTGCGTTTCTCACGGCCCGTTTGCCCTGCAGGAAGAAGAGGTGAGCGAAGTCAGCTGGATGACGCCGGAAGAGATCACCGCGCGCTGCGACGAGTTTACGCCGGATTCGTTAAAAGCGCTGGCGCTGTGGATGACCCGCAACGCCAAAAACGAATCGACCAAATCAGAAAAAGAGGAAGAGGCTGAGTAAGATTCAGCAACTCTCTCTCAGACACAGACTGGACGCGATGGGCTTTTGATCGCGCCAGTCACCGTCATTCAGACGCTCCAGCAGCGCTTTCCCGGCTTCAATTCCAATCTTACGATGCGGCACCGCCATCGTCGTCAGCGGCGGCTGACAGACGCGGCTCACGTCGCTATCGCCAAAGCCTACCACCGCCAGATCGTCCGGCACCTTGATTCGCCTGCGCTGGCACTCGTACAGCGCGCCGCAGGCCAGCTCGTCAGAGACGCACACTAGCGCATCCAGCTCTGGCCATGCCAGCAAAAACTCAGGCAACTGCGCGGCACCCGTGGAGAAGCTCGGCGGCATCGCCGCGTTAATGACCCGGGTCGGCGACATATGGTGGCGAAGCATGGCTTTGTACCAGCCCTGCAGATGCTGCTGGAAAATCCACTGCTCCTGGTTGGCGCACAGCAGGCCTATATTTTGGTAGCCGCGCTTAATCACCATTTCCGTGAGTTCATACATGGCCGCTACGTTATCAATCCCGATATTCATATCAATCGGGTCGGCGCGCATGGCGCCCATCTCCATCACCGGAATAGAGGCGTTTTTCAGCCAGTGGCGAACGGTGTCGGTATGTTCAACGCTGAGCAGGATAGCGGCGGCAATATTCGACGCCAGCAGCGTCTCCAGCAACTTCTCCTCCTGCTCAAGACGATGCTGGGATTCAGCCAGCATAATCTGATACCCGGCAGGCTGTAGCACCTGCTGTAGCCCGGCGAACATCTCCGAGCAGCCGGCCTCGGAGAGATTAGGCACCACCATGGCTATCGTCCATGACGACGCCGAGGCCAGCGCGCTGGCGGCAAGATTAGGCATATAGCCCAGCTCCTGCACGGCAGCTTCAATTTTTTCTCGTAGTTTATCGGAAACCTGTTCGGGCGTGCGGAGTGCACGGGACACGGTCATCGTGCCCACACCGGCAAGCTGTGCGACATCGGCGAGTGTCACTTTACCAGTACTGCGCCGTTTTCGGGTTAGAGACATACACCTTCCTGCTGACCAGACGCGTTCTTCATTTCCTTCGCTTCACGTGACAGGCAGTATACGCCTTAAATCCCTTTTTTTGCTGTGATTTAGCACCGTGATTGCAATTTGATAGCGCTATCACATTTCTGCATGTTAACCGTTGGTAGCGCTATCTTTGTGATCGCGATCGCAGTCATTCAGCGATGGGTTGAATAAAGTTTGCTCATCTTTAGCGTGTAGCGGGAGTGAAAAGTGCTCAAAAAATGGATATATGATACAACCATCACGCTGCAGGATAGCGTGGATAACTGGCCGCAGGCGCTGGAGCTGTGCGCGAAGCCGCTTATGGATTTGCAGGTGATTGAGCCTGAATACGTCACGGCCATCATCCAGCAGCACCACACGTTAGGACCTTATTATGTGCTGGCACCGGGGCTGGCGATGCCGCATGCGCGGCCGGAGGAAGGCGCCAAAGGACTGGGGTTGTCTTTATTAAAACTAAAACAGGGCGTCTCGTTTGGTGCCGGTGAGTTTGACCCTGTCGACGTCATTATTATGCTCGCGGCACCCGACAAAAATAGCCATATTGAGATGATCTCTTCGCTGGCTGAATTATTTTCCAGCGATGCAGATATGGCGGAACTGCATCAGGCGAATACCCTGGAGGAAATTAAAACGATTATTGACCGCTTCTGATTTAATTCTTTAATCCGATTATTCACAACATTACGCGCCAGCGTGATGGGGCGTGCTCTACTCAAAATAAGGGGACAACAATGAAAATCATGGCTATTTGCGGCTCCGGCCTGGGCAGCAGTTTTATGGTTGAAATGAATATTAAAAAGGTGCTTAAAAAGCTGGAGATTGAGGCTGAGGTTGAACATTCCGATCTCTCCTCGGCTACGCCCGGCGCAGCCGATCTATTCGTGATGGCAAAAGACATTGCGGCCAGCGCCAGCGTGCCGGAAAGCCAGCTGGTGGTGATTAACAACATCATCGACATCAACGAACTTGAAGCGCAGCTGCGCGCCTGGTTCGAAAGACTTTAACCCTGATAAGGCGAGGTGGATATGTTTATCCTTGAAACGCTGAATTTCGTTGTTGATATTTTAAAAGTGCCTTCGGTGCTGGTCGGTTTAATTGCGCTAATTGGTCTGGTTGCGCAGAAAAAAGCCTTTTCGGACGTGGTGAAAGGAACGATTAAAACCATTCTCGGCTTTATTGTGCTGGGCGGCGGCGCCACTGTGCTGGTGGGGTCGTTAAATCCTTTGGGCGGTATGTTTGAGCATGCCTTTACGATCCAGGGCATTATTCCAAACAATGAAGCGATTGTGTCAATCGCGCTGGAAAAATACGGGGCAGCGACCGCGCTGATTATGGCCTTCGGCATGGTGGCGAATATTATCGTCGCGCGCTTTACTCGCCTGAAGTACATCTTCCTGACCGGACACCACACGTTTTATATGGCGTGCATGATTGGCGTGATCCTGACGGTCGCGGGCTTTGAGGGCGTGGGTCTGGTGTTTACCGGCTCGCTGATCCTCGGCCTGATCATGGCCTTCTTCCCGGCGATTGCCCAGCGCTACATGAAGCGCATTACCGGCAACGACGAAATTGCCTTCGGCCACTTCGGCACGCTGGGCTACGTGCTGTCCGGCTGGATTGGCAGTAAGGTTGGCAAGGGCTCCCGCTCAACGGAAGAGATGAACCTGCCGAAGAACCTGAGCTTCCTGCGCGACAGTTCGATCTCCATCTCCCTGACCATGATGATTATCTACCTCATCCTCGCGGTGAGCGCCGGGCGTGAGTACGTGGAGGCCACCTTCAGCGGCGGCCAGAACTACCTGGTCTACGCCATCATCATGGCGATCACCTTTGCGGCGGGCGTGTTCATCATCCTGCAGGGCGTGCGCCTGATTCTGGCTGAGATCGTTCCGGCCTTTACCGGCTTCTCCGAAAAACTGGTCCCTAACGCGCGTCCTGCTCTGGACTGCCCGGTGGTGTATCCGTATGCGCCCAACGCGGTGCTGATTGGCTTCCTGTTCAGCTTCCTCGGCGGGATTGTGGGGTTGTTCATCTGCGGTCAGTTCAGCTGGGTGCTCATCCTGCCGGGCGTGGTGCCGCACTTCTTCACCGGCGCAACGGCGGGCGTGTTCGGTAATGCCACCGGTGGACGCCGCGGGGCAATGATCGGCGCCTTTGCTAACGGCCTGCTGATCACCTTCCTGCCGGTCCTGCTGCTGCCGGTGCTGGGCGCCATTGGCTTTGCCAACACCACCTTCTCGGACGCCGACTTCGGCGCGGTCGGGATTGTCCTCGGCAACCTGGCGCGCTTCCTGTCGCCGCTTGCCATCACCGGACTGGTTGTGGCGTTGTTCGCGCTGCTGGTGGCATACAACGTCTTCGCGAAAAATAAACCTGCGGGCGGTAACGCGCAGGAAAACACCGGAGCCAAATCATGAATGAGAAAGAGATAACCGAACTCGCGCGTCAGATCCGTCTTGAGACGCTGAAATCCCTGACGCAGCTGGGCTTTGGGCACTACGGCGGCAGCATGTCGGTGGTGGAAACCCTGGCCGTGCTGTACGGCGCGGTGATGAAAATCGACCCGGCGGATCCGGACTGGCCGGAGCGAGACTATTTTGTCCTGTCGAAAGGTCATGCGGGCCCGGCGCTCTACAGCACGCTGGCAATCAAAGGCTACTTCCCGGTGGAAGAGCTGAGCACCCTGAACCAGAACGGCACTCGCCTGCCAAGCCATCCGGACCGTCTGAAAACGCGCGGCGTGGACGCCACCACCGGTTCTCTGGGGCAGGGGATCTCCATTGCTGGCGGTATGGCGCTCTCGCACAGGCTGGCGGGGCGACCGAATCGGGTCTTCTGCATCGTCGGTGACGGCGAGCTGAACGAGGGGCAGTGCTGGGAGGCGTTCCAGTTTATCGCGCATCATCGTCTGAACAACCTGACGGTGTTCGTGGACTGGAACAAACAGCAGCTCGACGGCGAGCTGGACGAGATCATCAGCGCGTTCGACCTGGAGGGGAAATTCCGCGCCTTTGGCTTTGACGTGGCGACGGTGAAGGGCGACGACATTCCGGGCCTGCTGGCGGTAACGTCGCGGGTCCCGGCTGCCGATGCGCGTCCGTTAGTCGTCATCCTCGACAGCATTAAAGGGCAGGGGGTACCGTACCTGGAACAGCTTAGCAACTCGCACCACCTGCGATTGACGGCGGAGAGCAAAGCGGCCCTCAACGAGACGATTCGCCAACTGGAGGCTTCACATGATTAAGGTTGCACCGGCAGGAGAGAAAGACGCAGTTGAGATGCGTAAGGTCTACGCGGGCTTCGTGGCAAAGCAGATTGAGGCAGGAAGCCAGATTATCGCCCTGGAAGCGGATCTGATGAGCTCGATGGCGATGGACGGCGTGGCGCGCGATTATCCGCAGCACGTGATTAACTGCGGCATTATGGAGGCCAACGTCATCGGCACCGCGGCGGGTCTGTCGCTTACCGGGCGTAAGCCGTTTGTTCACACCTTCACCGCGTTTGCCAGCCGTCGCTGCTTTGACCAGCTGTTTATGTCCCTGGACTATCAGCGCAACAACGTAAAGGTGATTGCCTCGGATGCGGGCGTGACGGCCTGCCACAACGGCGGAACGCATATGTCGTTTGAGGATATGGGCATTGTTCGCGGTCTGGCGCACTCGGTGGTGCTGGAGGTGACCGACGCGGTGATGTTCGAGGACGTGCTGCGCCAGCTTATCGACCTCGAAGGCTTCTACTGGGTGCGAACCATCCGTAAGCAGGCGCCGAGCGTGTATGCGCCTGGCTCAACCTTCACCATTGGCAAAGGCAACGTGCTGCGCGAAGGAACCGATATTACCCTGATTGCCAACGGCATCATGGTGGCGGAAGCGCTGGAAGCGGCGCGCCAGCTGGAGCAGGAGGGGGTAAGCGCGGCGGTCATCGACATGTTTACCCTGAAGCCCATCGACCGGATGCTGGTGAAAAACTACGCTGAGAAAACCGGGCGCATCGTCACCTGTGAAAACCACAGCATTCACAACGGCCTCGGGTCGGCGGTGGCGGAAGTGCTGGTGGAAACCTGTCCGGTACCGATGCGGCGTGTTGGGGTGAAAGAACGTTACGGCCAGGTGGGGACGCAAGACTTCCTGCAGAAGGAGTATGGCCTGACGGCACATGACATTGTGTCGGCGGTGAGGGAGCTGCTGTAAATAAAAAAGGCGACCCTTTGTGGTCGCCTTTTTGTTGCCCGGTAAGCGCTAGCGCCACCGGGCTTTTTAACATTACTGCTGCTGCGAAGACTGAATCGCGGTCAGAGCGATGGTGTAGACGATATCGTCAACCAGCGCGCCACGGGACAGGTCGTTCACAGGTTTGCGCATACCCTGCAGCATTGGCCCGATGGAGATCAGGTCTGCAGAACGCTGTACCGCTTTGTAGGTGGTGTTACCGGTGTTCAGATCCGGGAAGATGAACACGGTAGCGCGACCTGCAACCGGAGAGTTCGGCGCTTTGGATTTCGCAACGTCGGCCATAACGGCGGCGTCGTACTGCAGCGGGCCGTCGATCATCAGGTCAGGACGTTTTTCCTGCGCCAGACGAGTCGCTTCACGCACTTTCTCTACGTCGCTACCTGCACCAGAAGTACCGGTGGAGTAGGAGAGCATCGCGACGCGCGGTTCGATACCGAAGGCAATCGCGGAGTCTGCGGACTGGATAGCGATTTCTGCCAGCTGCTCTGCGGTTGGATCCGGGTTGATCGCGCAGTCGCCGTAAACGTAAACCTGTTCAGGCAGCAGCATGAAGAACACGGAAGAAACCAGAGAGCTGCCTGGCGCGGTTTTGATCAGCTGCAGCGGTGGACGGATGGTGTTCGCCGTGGTGTGAACCGCACCGGAAACCAGACCGTCAACTTCGTCCTGCTCCAGCATCAGCGTACCCAGCACCACGTTGTCTTCCAGCTGTTCGCGCGCAACGGCTTCGGTCATGCCCTTGCTCTTACGCAGCTCAACCAGACGGGCAACGTAGCTTTCGCGAACCACTTCAGGGTCAACGATTTCGATGCCAGCGCCCAGCTCAACGCCCTGAGACGCCGCAACGCGGGTGATCTCATCCGGGTTACCCAGCAGCACACAGGTCGCGATGCCGCGCTCTGCACAGATAGCAGCCGCTTTAACGGTACGTGGTTCGTCGCCTTCTGGCAGAACAACGCGTTTGCCCGCTTTACGCGCCAGTTCGGTCAGCTGGTAACGGAATGCTGGAGGAGACAGACGGCGGCTGCGCTCGGATGTCGCGGTCAGGGATTCGATCCAGTCTGCGTTGATGTAGCCCGCAACGTATTCCTGAACTTTCTCGATACGCTCGTGGTCATCAACCGGTACTTCCAGGTTGAAGCTCTGCAGGCTCAGGGAGGTCTGCCAGGTGTTGGTATTCACCATGAAGACCGGCAGGCCGGTGGCGAACGCGCGTTCGCACAGCTTGCTGACGCGTGGGTCCATCTCGTAGGCACCGGTCAGCAGGATCGCACCGATTTCCACGCCGTTCATCGCGGCCAGGCAGGCTGCAACCAGCACGTCAGGACGGTCTGCGGAGGTCACCAGCAGGGAACCTGCGCGGAAGTGTTCCAGCATGTGCGGAATGCTGCGCGCACAGAAGGTCACGGACTTCACGCGGCGGGTGTTGATGTCGCCTTCGTTAACGATGGTAGCGTTCAGGTGACGCGCCATATCGATTGCACGGGTGGCAATCAGATCGAAGCTCCATGGCACCGCGCCCAGTACTGGCAGCGGGCTGGATTCCTGCAGCTTAGCCGGGTCAACTTTGACAACTTTTGCTTTGGAAGAGTCGTCGAAGATCTCGGACAGGTCAGGGCGAGTACGGCCCTGCTCATCCACCGGTGCGTTCAGTTTGTTCACGATCACGCCAGTGATGCTGGTGTTTTTCGCGCCGCCGAAGCTGCTGCGCGTCAGTTCGATACGCTCGTTCAGCTGCTCTGGGGTGTCGGTGCCCTGAGACATCACGAAAACGATCTCTGCGTTCAGGGTTTTCGCGATTTCAAAGTTCAGAGACTGGGCAAACTGGTGTTTGCGAGTCGGGACCAGGCCTTCAACCAGTACCACTTCCGCGTCTTGCGCGTTAGCATGGTAGTTGGCGATGATCTCTTCCATCAGCACGTCTTTCTGGTTGCTGGACAGCAGAGATTCAACGTGGCTCATCTTCAGCGGTTCAGCCGCTGGCAGATTGGAGTTCTTGCGAACGATAGTGGTGGTCTGGTCTGGCGCATCGCCACCGGCACGTGGCTGGGCGATTGGCTTAAAGACGCTCAGACGAACGCCTTTGCGTTCCATAGCACGGATAACGCCAAGGCTGACGCTGGTCAGGCCGACGCTGGTTCCGGTAGGGATCAGCATAATAGTACGGGACACGGTTTATCCTCTTTCGTTACCGCCGCGATTGGGCGGGTTACAAAACAGCACCGCCAGCATTGCTGGCGGTGTGGAATCAGGCAGTCAGGCGGTGCGCGTCTTGCGCAATGACCAGTTCTTCGTTAGTTGGGATAACGAGAGCAGGGCGGGTGCCTTCTTTGTTGATGAAGCCAGACTTGCCGAAGCGGGCAGCCAGGTTACGCTCGTGATCAACGTCGAAGCCCAGAACGCCCAGTTTGCCCAGGGACAGTTCACGAACCATTGCCGCGTTCTCACCGATACCACCGGTGAAGATAACCGCGTCCAGACGGCCTTCCATCAGCGCAGTGTAAGAGCCGATGTACTTCGCCAGACGGTGGCAGTAAACGTCCATTGCACGTTTAGCGTCTTCTTTCTCTGCGTAGTTGTCTTCAACGTAACGGCAGTCGCTGGTGACTTCGGTCAGACCCAGCAGGCCAGACTCTTTGGTCAGCATTTTGTTGATCTGGTCAACGCTCATGCCCAGGGTGTCGTGCAGGTGGAAGATAATCGCCGGGTCGATGTCACCGGAACGGGTACCCATCACCAGACCTTCCAGCGGGGTCAGACCCATGGAAGTATCAACACATTTACCGTTGCGGATAGCGGAAACAGAACCACCATTGCCCAGGTGGCAGGTGATGATGTTCAGTTCTTCAACCGGCTTGTTCAGGACTTTTGCTGCTTCCTGAGTCACATAGAAGTGGCTGGTGCCGTGCGCGCCGTAACGACGTACGCCGTGTTCTTTGTACAGGCTGTATGGCAGGGCATAGAGGTAAGACTCTTCCGGCATGGTCTGATGGAACGCGGTGTCGAATACGGCCACGTTTTTGTCTTTCAGATTCGGGAAGGATTTCAGCGCTTCAGCGATACCGATCAGGTGAGCCGGGTTGTGCAGCGGTGCGAAGGACGCAGAGTCCTTGATGCCCTGGATCACAGATTCGTCGATAACGACGGAGCTGGTGTATTTTTCGCCGCCGTGGACGATACGGTGACCAATCGCAGTCAGCTGAGCAGACAGTTCTGGTTTTTGTGCCAGAATAGTGTTAACGATAAAGTTCAGCGCTTCACTGTGAGCGGCGCCTGCACCTAAAGCCGCTTCTTGTTTGCTGCCGTCCATCTTCCACTTGATACGTGCTTCAGGCAGATGGAAACATTCGGCCAAACCAGAGAGGTATTCGTCACCGTTGAGCGCATCGATGATGGCGAATTTCAGTGAGGAGCTACCGCAGTTCAGAACCAGTACTAACTTACTCGACATGGAAGTACCTATTATTGATACGTGGCTAAAAAAACGTCAGTGAGTCTAACAGCGTAACGCATGATGACTCAGACATTTATGATTAACATCATGCCAAACGAACATTGTGGCATGATGGAAGAAATAACTATGATTTTATGCCATTTTGCACAATTTTCAGCCAATGGCATAATATGCAATAATTTGACGAGTTAATGATTCTCGTCTATGGCCCTATCAGGCTGGCACAGGATACCCGATACGGGGTAGAGATGACAAAATATTTTGAACGTTGTCATAGCTTGTTGTGGTTTTGCACGAAAATTTTAATTTTTATATGTGAAGTTGAGGTACAGCCATGTCGACACCAGAAAACCCGTCCGTAAATTTCTTTAGTCTGTTTCGTCGGGGACAGCATTACGCAAAGACGTGGCCGATGGAAAAGCGCCTTGCGCCGATGTTCATTGAGAATCGCACCATCCGCGCCACGCGCTATGCGATTCGCTTTATGCCGCCTGTCGCTGTCTTTACGCTGTGCTGGCAGATTGCGTTGGGCGGCCAGTTGGGTCCTGCGGTCGCGACGGCGCTTTTCGCGTTAAGCCTGCCAATGCAGGGCCTGTGGTGGTTAGGTAAACGGTCCATCACTCCGCTTCCCCCTTCTATTTTACACTGGTTTTATGAAGTGCGCGGAAAACTGGAGGAGGCCGGACAGGCGCTCGCCCCGGTTGAAGGCAAGCCGGATTACCAGGCGCTGGCGGACACGTTAAAGCGTGCTTTTAAGCAACTGGATAAAACATTCCTCGATGACTTGTGATTGATCATCGAAACGACGACGAAAAGAAGGCACAGTAACAATCAGTTACCGTGTCTTTTTTTTAAAGTGCAATGCGCTACAGGAGTCGAAAGATGGAAATGACCCATGCTCAACGTCTGATTTTGTCTAACCAGTACAAGATGATGACTATGCTTGATCCCGATAACGCTGCGCGCTACAGCCGCCTGCAAACCATCGTCGAACGCGGTTTTGGTTTGCAAATGCGCGAACTGGACCGCGAGTTTGGCGAGCTGAAAGAAGAAACCTGTCGCATCGTGATCGACATTATGGAGATGTATCACGCCTTGCACGTGTCCTGGACGAATCTCAAAGATCAACAGTCCATTGACGAGCGCCGCGTGACCTTCTTAGGCTTTGATGCCGCAACGGAAGCGCGTTATCTGAGCTATGTTCGCTTTATGGTGAATACAGAAGGGCGCTATACCCACTTTGACGCGGGCACCCACGGCTTCAACGCGCAGACCCCAATGTGGGAGAAATATCAGCGTATGCTAAGCGCGTGGCACGCCTGTCCGCGTCAGTACCATTTAAGCAGCAACGAAATTCAACAAATCATTAATGCCTGACGGAGGTGCGTGTGCAGTGTAGAGGTTTTCTGTTTGATCTGGACGGTACGCTGGTGGATTCGCTGCCGGTTGTCGAGCGTTCATGGTGCCATTGGGCTGACCGACATGGCATCGACCATCAGGACGTGCTGAATTTTATCCATGGCAAACAGGCCATCACCTCGCTACGGCACTTCCTGGCCGGACGCTCTGAGGACGAAATTCAGGCGGAGTTCAAATACCTGGAACACATTGAAGCCACGGATACAGACGGCATCACCGCCTTACCGGGCGCGCGCGAGCTGCTTGAGCATCTGAACGAAGCGCAGATCCCGTGGGCGATCGTCACCTCAGGCTCCATTCCCGTCGCCCACGCCCGTCATAAGGCGGCAGGTTTACCGAAGCCGGAAGTGTTTATCACTGCGGAGCGCGTAAAGCGCGGTAAACCGGAGCCCGACGCGTTTTTACTGGGCGCTGAACTGCTGGGCCTCGCCCCCGCAGAGTGCGTGGTGGTGGAAGATGCGGCCGCTGGCGTACTGGCCGGGCTGAACGCCGGAAGCCACGTTATCGCCGTTAACGTTCCGGCGGGATCCCCCCGGCTGGAGGAGGCAGACTTTGTGCTGGATTCACTGACGGCACTGGCTGTATCTAAAGCCTCTGACGGAGTTGTAACCGTCTCGCTAAAAATGTAATCACATGATATAGCCCCACATTGCTGGGGCTTTTTTATGGCACAATTTCTCCTCTCCCACTGACAAGGACATGTTGTGAACGGTGAACTGATTTGGGTACTGAGCCTGCTTTTAATCGCCATCCTTCTTTTTGCAACGGGCAAGGTACGCATGGACGCCGTCGCCTTGTTTGTCATCGTCGCGTTTGTGCTGAGCGGTACGCTTACGCTGCCGGAAGCCTTCTCCGGATTTAGCGATCCCAACGTTATCCTGATTGCCGCCCTGTTTATTATCGGTGATGGGCTGGTGCGTACCGGCGTGGCAACCATCATGGGATCGTGGCTGGTGAAGGTGGCGGGCAGCAGCGAAACCAAAATGCTGATCTACCTGATGGTGACCGTCGCCGGGCTGGGGGCGTTTATGAGCTCAACGGGCGTGGTCGCCATCTTTATTCCGGTGGTGCTGAGCGTCTCCATGCGGATGCAGATCTCGCCGTCGCGCCTGATGATGCCCCTGAGTTTTGCCGGTTTGATCAGCGGAATGATGACGCTGGTGGCAACGCCACCGAACCTGGTCGTCAACAGCGAGCTGATCCGGGAAGGATTCCAGGGCTTCAGTTTTTTCAGCGTCACTCCGCTTGGGCTGGTCATTCTGGTGCTGGGTGTAGTCTACATGCTGCTGACCCGGTTTGCCCTGAAAGGTGAAAAACAGGACAAAAATAAAGAAGGGTGGAAGCGACGCACCTTCCGCGATCTGATTAAAGAGTACCGCCTTACCGGGCGCGCGCGCCGTCTGGCTATTCGTCCCGGTTCGCCGATGGTGGGACAGCGCCTTGACGACCTGAAGCTGCGTGAGCGCTATGGCGCGAACGTGATCGGCGTAGAGCGCTGGCGTCGTTTTCGCCGGGTGATCGTCAACGTCAACGGAGTGTCGGAATTCCGCGCGCGGGACGTCCTGCTGATTGATATGTCCACCGCGGACGTGGATCTGCGCGAGTTTTGCAGCGAACAGCTGCTGGAACCGATGGTGCTGCGCGGGGAGTACTTCTCCGATCAGGCGCTGGATGTCGGCATGGCCGAAGTATCGCTGATCCCGGAATCGGAACTGTTGGGTAAAACCGTGCGGGAAATGGGATTCCGAACCCGCTATGGCCTGAACGTCGTGGGGCTGAAGCGCGATGGCGTGGCGATGGAAGGGGCGGTGGTGGATGAGCCGATCCTGCTGGGCGATATCTTCCTGGTTGTCGGTAACTGGAAGCTGATTAGCCAGCTCGGGCAAAAAGGGCGTGATTTTGTGGTGCTCAACATGCCTGTCGAGGAGAGCGATGCCTCCCCGGCGCACAGCCAGGCGCCCCACGCGATTTTTTGTCTGGTGCTGATGGTGGCGCTGATGCTGACCGATGAAATACCCAATCCGGTCGCGGCAATCATCGCCTGCCTGTTGATGGGCAAATTCCGCTGCATTGACGCCGAAAGCGCGTATAAAGCCATTCACTGGCCGAGCATTATTCTCATTGTCGGGATGATGCCCTTCGCCCTGGCGCTGCAAAAAACCGGCGGGGTGGATCTGATCGTTAAAGGCTTAATGGACGTTGGCGGCGGGTATGGGCCGTACATGATGCTGGTCTGTCTGTTTATTATGTGCGCCACCATCGGTCTGTTTATCTCCAATACCGCGACGGCGGTACTGATGGCGCCGATTGCGCTGGCGATGGCCAAATCCATGGGCGTGTCACCGTATCCCTTTGCGATGATGGTCGCAATGGCGGCCTCTGCGGCGTTTATGACGCCAGTGTCTTCACCGGTGAATACGCTGGTGCTGGGGCCCGGGAATTACAGGTTCAGTGATTTCGTGAAGCTGGGCGTGCCGTTCACTGTGCTGGTGATGCTGGTATGCGTGGTGTTGATACCGGTCCTGTTCCCGTTCTGAGCATTTTGCCGGGGGGCGGTTGCGCCCTTACCCGGCCTACAAACTAAAAATTACAACGGTGAATCCTGGCTAATCTCATCCAGCGAAAGATGGAAGCTCGGCACAAACACCTGCATAAAGTAATCCATCTCTTCGCTGCGGCGGGAATCCAGCGTTTTTTCCAGACGCGTTTTCGCCAGTAAAAATTCGTTATTCCCCGCGGACAGCTCTTCCAGACACTTCAGGTAGGCGCAGAGCGCGTCGGCCTGTTTGACCAGCGACTTTTCATCTTCCGTGTACTGATGCTCATCGATGAGCGGCTCAAAGATGTCGCGCAACTCTTCCGGCACCATGTCAATCAGCTTCTGCTGGGCAATCTTCTCGATGGCCTTGTATTCCTGCGCAATCTGCGAGTTGAAATATTTCACCGGCGTAGGCAGGTCGCCGGTCAGCACTTCTGACGCATCGTGGTACATCGCCAGCAGAGCAATGCGCTCTGGATTGACCTGACCGTTGAATTTGCGGTTTTTAATGGCGGCCAGCGCGTGAGCGACCATCGCAACCTGCAGACTGTGCTCTGAGACATTTTCCGTGCGGACATTGCGCATCAGCGGCCAGCGGTTGATGAGTTTCAGGCGGGAGAGGTGGGCAAAGAAATGACTCTGACTCATAGGTTACCTTTTGTCTTCACTGCGACAGGCGTTCATTGTGCGGGGAGGGGAGGGAAGATGCAAATCTGAAGGTGTTGTAGGCCGGGTAAGCGCAGCGCCACCCGGCAGAAAGTTAGCGTTACTGATGATAACCGGACAGGAATCGCCCGAAGCGGCTGATGGCCATTTCGAGGTCATCTTCGCGCGGCAGCGTCACGATACGCACGTGATCCGGCCACGGCCAGTTAAACGCCGTACCCTGAACCAGCAGCACTTTTTCCTGCAGCAGGAAATCGAGCACCATTTTCTGGTCGTCATGAATATTGAAGCGCTTCGCGTCAATTTTCGGGAACATATAGAGCGCGCCATTCGGCTTCACGCAGGAGACGCCCGGAATATCGTTGATCAGTTCCCAAGCGCGGTTGCGCTGTTCGTACAGGCGACCACCGGGAACGATGAACTCGCTAATGCTCTGATAGCCACCCAGCGCCGTCTGGATCGCGTGCTGCGCCGGAACGTTGGCACATAAACGCATGGAGGCCAGCATCTCCAGCCCTTCAATATAGCCTTTGGCGTGCTTTTTCGGACCGTTCAGTACCATCCAGCCCTGGCGGAAACCGGCCACGCGGTAGGTTTTAGACAGGCCGTTAAAAGTGACGGTCAGCAGATCCGGGGCCAGCGCAGCGATTGAGTGGTGCTGCGCCGCGTCGTACAGGATCTTGTCGTAGATTTCGTCGGCAAAGATGATCAGGTTGTGCTGGCGGGCGAGCTCGACGATCTCCATCAGCAGCTCTTTTGAGTACACCGCGCCCGTTGGGTTGTTCGGATTGATGATCACGATGCCGCGCGTGCGGGGCGTAATTTTTGCGCGAATATCATCGAGGTCCGGGAACCAGTCAGAGGACTCGTCGCACAGATAGTGCACCGCCTTACCGCTCGACAGTGATACGGCAGCCGTCCACAGCGGATAATCCGGCGCGGGTACCAGCATTTCGTCCCCGCTGTTCAGCAGCGCCTGCATCGCCTGTACAATCAGTTCAGAGACGCCGTTGCCTATATAAATATCTTCAACGGTAACATCACGCATACCGCGTGCCTGGTAGTGCTGCATGATGGCTTTACGTGCGGAGTAAAGTCCTTTTGAATCACAATAGCCTTGTGCAGTAGGAAGGTTGCGGATCACATCAACCAGAATTTCATCCGGCGCTTCAAAACCAAACGGCGCAGGGTTACCAATGTTGAGTTTCAGAACCTTGTTGCCTTCTTCTTCAAGGCGTTTTGCCTCTTTCAGAACCGGGCCGCGGATGTCATAACAGACGTTATCTAGCTTGCTGGATTTTTCGATAGGGGACATGAACCTTTAACCTTTTCGCTATTATTGCCACTCCCTGCCGTGGAAGTCAGCACGGAATAATGTACTCCCCCCTCGCTTCGTTTTGAAGGGTGTGCAGTAGAAGATTTTGTGCCGGGAGCAAAATGTTGATAAATCTTTTTCGCTGTATGCGTGCTTTTATGCTGGCGTAAAGTTGTGCTCACAGCGTCGTGTTAGGTTAAATGTGCTATTCATTTGTCAAAATTGTGTATATTGTGCTGGTAAAAATAAGTGGTAAGCAGGACAAAGGTGGCAATCACCCTGAGTGACATTTCGTTAAACCTGAATGCTTGATACATGTTCTGGTAATAGCATGCTGTGGCTAAAAGTTACTCATGTGAAATTAATGTTAAGTGCCATTAATGAATGGTCTTAATCTAAATTAAAATTTATTTATTATTAACCTAAAAAATGCAACTTTAGTTAATTCTAATAAAATTAGTTTAGAAGCTTAACATTCTTCTTTAATCCTCAATATTGCAATAAGACTTATAAATAAAGTGGATTTGGGTTAAGATGTCTTTCAGGAAAGCAGAGGTCAGAAGCATGCTTTTTGTATATCTGACGCTGTTTTTCCGAATTAATTGATTGTTATTGTTGGAGTTATCTCTGGCTGGAATGTGTCGAACATCTCCTGCTACGTTGACAGCGCTGCGATAAAGATGGCAGAAAAGGTGTTACACCTTTAATGTAATTTACATAAACCTGCGAACATCTAAATATCCTGAACGTTTAAGAGAATAAAAATAACGTCATGAAACGTGCTTTCTGACTGTTGATATAATGCAGCACAATAACTATCTGTCAGGCAGTCTGCCGGGCCGGGATGCGAGGGAAAATCTTCAGAGGGAATTGCTTAACTGTACACACACAGCTTCAACCCGGGCAGCTCCGCACGAGCAACCTGAAAGTGAATAGATATGATAAATGCAAATCGTCCGATAATGAATCTCGACCTCGATCTGCTGAGAACGTTTGTTGCGGTCGCCGATCTCAACACTTTTGCAGCAGCTGCTGCCGCCGTTTGCCGTACTCAGTCTGCCGTCAGCCAGCAAATGCAGCGGCTGGAGCAACTGGTGGGTAAAGAGCTTTTTGCGCGTCATGGGCGTAATAAGCTCTTAACGGAACACGGTATTCAGCTTCTGGGTTATGCCAGGAAAATTCTTCGCTTTAATGATGAAGCATGTATGTCATTAATGTTTAGCAACCTTCAAGGAGTGCTAACGTTAGGCGCATCTGATGAGTCAGCGGATACTATATTGCCGTTTCTTCTCAACCGTATTAGCTCGGTTTATCCGAAGCTTGCGCTGGACGTTAGCGTAAAGCGTAATGCCTTTATGGTTGAGATGTTAAATGAGAATAAAGTCGATCTGGTGGTGACGACGCATCGTCCCGGGCAGTTTGATTGCCTGACGCTGCGTACATCACCTACGCACTGGTATTGCGCAGCCGAATACGTGCTGCAAAAAGGCGAGCCGGTTCCACTGGTCTTACTGGATGATCCGAGCCCGTTCCGCGACATGGTGCTCACAGCGCTGAATGAGGCCAACATTCCGTGGCGTCTGGCGTATGTGGCTTCCACGCTGCCAGCGGTTCGTGCCGCCGTGAAGGCCGGTCTGGGTGTAACGGCCCGTCCGGTAGAGATGATGAGCCCCGATCTGCGCGTCCTTGGGAAATCCGATGGTCTTCCTGCGCTGCCGGATACGGAGTATCTGCTCTGCCACAATTCGTCCAGCCATAACGAGTTGGCCAAAGTGGTGTTCGAGGCGATGGAAAACTACCATAACCCGTGGCAGTTCGAGCGCGTTACCTCCGAAGGGGGGGACGACTCCCTGATCGTTGAAGGGGATTTTGAGTGATCGATAGCTCAAAATTCTGGTAACAAAATGTAAGTGTAAAAAAAAGCCACTCGTGTGATTTTCACATGCAGTGGCTTTTTTTTAGCAATAATACCCGCTTATGGCGCAGGGATTTTCAGGATATTCTATATTTATCAAAAAGCTAAATGCTTTTGCTTAAAACTTGTCCGTTTTCCGTTCTAACTTCATCCATATCCCTCTCATGTTAAAAAAACAGGAAATATGTTGCCGTTTTCCAGGTTGAATTAACAAAAGCGTGTCTCAGATCAAGAAAATACTCCTATTTGGGGGGAGGAATCGTTGGCAAATCCTGTCAAAATAGGAGGGTTATTTTTTTTACTTCCGAAACGGACACGATTCAACAACATACATTTGACGGAAAGTCATGCACCCACCAGGGTTAAAGGGCACCAAATGTTAATGAGAATCGCTCGATGTAATTTAATGTGAAGAAACCTTTGTTAAAGTTGACAATAGGTTATAGAAAGGAGTAAAAAACCCCATCATTTTGCTGTCTACGTCTCATTTCTGACAGTTAGTGTAAGGTTATTTGTTCCTCCCCATGAATCGATGTGATGCCCATCTGCCAGCAAGAGCAGTGTCGTTGGTATCACTTTTGATGAGTAAGCAATGAGTATGTCAACATCCACAGAAGTCATCGCTCATCACTGGGCATTCGCAATCTTTCTTATTGTAGCCATTGGCCTGTGCTGCCTGATGTTAGTCGGCGGCTGGTTCCTGGGCGGTCGCGCCCGTGCAAGGCACAAAAACACACCTTTCGAATCAGGTATTGATTCAGTAGGTTCCGCTCGCTTACGCCTGTCTGCCAAGTTCTATCTGGTAGCCATGTTCTTCGTCATCTTCGACGTGGAAGCGCTTTACCTTTTCGCATGGTCAACGTCCATCCGCGAAAGTGGTTGGGTGGGCTTTGTCGAGGCCGCAATTTTCATTTTAGTGCTACTGGCCGGTCTGGTTTATCTGGTGCGTATTGGCGCGCTTGACTGGACGCCTGCGCGTTCACGTCGTGAACACATCAACCCGGAAAACAGTATCTCTAATCGTCAGCAGTAACAGCGAGGCAATAAGATGGATTATACGCTCACCCGCATAGATCCTAACGGTGAGAATGACCGTTACCCCCTGCAAAAACAGGAGATCGTAACCGACCCCCTGGAGCAAGAAGTCAATAAAAGCGTGTACATGGGCAAACTCGAACATGCCATGCACGATATGGTCAACTGGGGTCGTAAGAACTCCATCTGGCCGTACAACTTTGGCCTTTCTTGCTGCTACGTTGAAATGGTGACGTCATTCACTGCGGTGCATGACGTTGCGCGTTTTGGGGCAGAGGTACTGCGTGCTTCCCCACGTCAGGCTGACCTGATGGTGGTAGCCGGTACGTGCTTTACCAAGATGGCACCTGTTATTCAGCGTCTTTACGACCAGATGCTGGAGCCTAAATGGGTTATCTCCATGGGCGCATGTGCAAACTCTGGCGGTATGTACGACATTTATTCCGTCGTGCAGGGCGTAGATAAGTTTATTCCAGTGGATGTGTACATCCCAGGTTGTCCGCCACGTCCGGAAGCTTACATGCAGGCGCTGATGCTGCTGCAGGAGTCTATCGGTAAAGAACGTCGCCCACTGTCGTGGGTTGTTGGCGATCAGGGTGTGTATCGCGCGAACATGCAGTCTGAGCGCGAGCGTAAACGTGGTGAACGTATTGCCGTCACCAATCTGCGTACGCCTGACGAAATTTAATTTGCGCCTGTAGGCCTGGAGAACACCTTCGCATATCACTACTCAAATAGCGCGAAGCCAGGCTCAACAGTCACCACGGACCATTTGCAATGGTGAACAATATGACCGACTTAACCGCGCAAGAAGCCGCCTGGCAGACCCGGGATCATCTGGATGACCCAGTCATTGGCGAACTGCGCAACCGTTTTGGGCCGGATGCCTTTACTGTTCAGGCTACCCGCACCGGGGTACCCGTTGTTTGGGTGAAGCGTGAGCAATTGCTGGAAGTTGTCGATTTCCTCAAGAAATTGCCAAAACCGTACGTCATGCTGTTTGACTTACACGGCATGGATGAACGTCTGCGTACCCACCGCCAGGGCCTCCCTGCTGCGGATTTTTCCGTTTTCTACCACCTGATCTCAATAGACCGTAATACGGATATCATGCTCAAGGTGGCATTGTCTGAAAACGACATGCATCTGCCGACGATCACCAAACTTTTCCCGAACGCCAACTGGTACGAGCGTGAAACCTGGGAAATGTTCGGCATGACCTTCGACGGCCACCCGCACCTGACGCGCATCATGATGCCGCAGACCTGGACCGGCCACCCGCTGCGTAAAGACTACCCGGCACGTGCAACCGAATTCGATCCGTTTGAGCTGACCAAAGCCAAGCAGGATCTGGAGATGGAAGCGCTGACCTTCAAGCCGGAAGACTGGGGCATGAAGCGCGGTACCGACAACGAGGACTTCATGTTCCTCAACCTCGGTCCAAACCACCCGTCTGCGCACGGTGCATTCCGTATTATTCTTCAGCTTGATGGCGAAGAGATTGTCGACTGCGTGCCTGACATCGGTTACCACCACCGTGGTGCTGAGAAGATGGGCGAGCGTCAGTCCTGGCACAGCTACATTCCGTATACCGACCGTATCGAGTACCTCGGCGGCTGCGTCAACGAGATGCCATACGTGCTGGCCGTTGAGAAACTGGCGGGAATCGTTACGCCGGATCGCGTTAACGTGATTCGCGTCATGCTGTCAGAACTGTTCCGTATCAACAGCCACCTGCTGTACATCTCCACGTTCATTCAGGACGTCGGCGCGATGACTCCGGTCTTCTTCGCCTTTACCGACCGTCAGAAAATCTACGATCTGGTGGAAGCGATTACCGGTTTCCGTATGCACCCGGCCTGGTTCCGTATCGGCGGTGTGGCACACGATCTGCCGCGCGGCTGGGACCGTCTGCTGCGTGAATTCCTCGACTGGATGCCAAAACGTCTGGCGTCCTACGAGAAAGCCGCGCTGCGTAACACCATCCTGAAAGGCCGTTCCCAGGGCGTTGCTGCCTACGGCGCGAAAGAAGCGCTGGAGTGGGGTACGACAGGTGCAGGTCTGCGTGCGACCGGTATTGATTTCGACGTGCGTAAAGCCCGTCCTTACTCTGGCTACGAGAACTTCGACTTTGAAGTCCCGGTGGGCGGCGGTGTCTCCGACTGCTACACCCGCGTGATGCTGAAAGTAGAAGAGCTGCGCCAGAGTCTGCGCATCCTTGAGCAGTGCCTCAACAACATGCCGGAAGGCCCGTTCAAGGCGGATCACCCGCTGACGACGCCGCCACCGAAAGAGCGCACGCTGCAACATATCGAAACCCTGATCACCCACTTCCTGCAGGTTTCCTGGGGTCCGGTCATGCCGGCGCAAGAATCCTTCCAGATGATTGAAGCGACCAAGGGTATTAACAGTTACTACCTGACCAGTGACGGCAGCACCATGAGCTACCGTACCCGCGTGCGTACGCCGAGCTTTGCGCACCTGCAGCAGATCCCGTCCGCCATCCGCGGCAGTCTGGTCTCCGACCTGATTGTGTATCTGGGTAGTATCGATTTTGTTATGTCAGATGTGGACCGCTAATTATGCACGAGAATCAACAACCACAAACCGAGGCTTTTGAGCTGAGTGAAGCAGAACGTGCCGCCATTGAGCATGAGATGCACCACTACGAAGACCCGCGTGCGGCGTCCATTGAAGCGCTGAAAATCGTACAGAAACAGCGTGGTTGGGTGCCGGATGGGGCGATCTATGAGATCGCTAAAGTGCTGGGTATTCCGGCAAGCGACGTAGAAGGCGTAGCCACGTTCTACAGCCAGATCTTCCGTCAGCCGGTTGGCCGCCATGTGATCCGCTACTGTGACAGCGTTGTCTGCCACATCACCGGTTATCAGGGCATTCAGGCTGCGATTGAGAAGAAGCTCAATATCAAGCCGGGCCAGACCACGTTCGATGGACGCTTTACTCTGCTGCCAACCTGCTGCCTGGGTAACTGCGACAAGGGGCCGACCATGATGATTGATGAGGACACTCACAGCCATCTGACGCCGGAAGCGATTCCTGACCTGCTGGAGCAGTACAAATGAAAACTGTAATTCGTACTGCTGAGACGCATCCGCTGACCTGGCGTCTGCGCGATGACAAACAGCCGGTATGGCTCGACGAATACCAGAGCAAAAACGGCTATGCCGGTGCGCGTAAAGCCCTCGGCGGCATGGCGCCGGATGACATCGTTAATGCGGTGAAAGACTCCGGCCTGAAAGGGCGCGGCGGTGCGGGCTTCTCCACCGGTCTGAAGTGGAGCCTGATGCCAAAAGACGAATCCATGAACATCCGTTACCTGCTGTGTAACGCCGATGAAATGGAGCCGGGCACCTATAAAGACCGCCTGCTGATGGAACAGCTGCCGCACCTGCTGGTGGAAGGCATGCTGATCTCCGCGTTTGCGCTGAAAGCGTACCGTGGCTACATCTTCCTGCGCGGTGAGTACATCGAAGCGGCGGAAAACCTGCGTCGCGCGATTGCCGAAGCTACCGAAGCGGGCCTGCTGGGCAAAAACATCCTGGGTACCGGGTTTGACTTCGAACTGTTCGTGCACACCGGTGCCGGGCGTTATATCTGCGGTGAAGAAACCGCGCTGATTAACTCCCTGGAAGGCCGCCGCGCGAACCCGCGTTCCAAGCCACCGTTCCCGGCAAGCTCCGGCGTATGGGGTAAACCGACCTGCGTAAACAACGTTGAAACCCTGTGTAACGTTCCGGCTATCCTCGCCAACGGCGTGGAGTGGTATCAGGGCATCTCCTCAAGTAAAGATGCCGGTACCAAGCTGATGGGCTTCTCCGGTCGCGTTAAAAATCCTGGCGTCTGGGAACTGCCGTTCGGTACCACCGCACGTGAAATTCTTGAAGACTACGCGGGCGGCATGCGCGATGGCTTGAAATTTAAAGCCTGGCAGCCGGGTGGGGCAGGGACAGACTTCCTGACCGAAGCCCACCTTGACCTGCCAATGGAATTCGAAAGCATTGGTAAAGCAGGCAGCCGTCTGGGTACGGCGCTGGCGATGGCCGTCGACCACGAGATCGGCATGGTCTCGCTGGTGCGTAACCTGGAAGAGTTCTTCGCCCGCGAGTCCTGCGGCTGGTGTACACCGTGCCGTGACGGTCTGCCGTGGAGCGTGAAGATCCTGCGTGCAATCGAACGTGGCGAAGGCCAGCCTGGGGATATCGAGACGCTTGAGCAACTGTGTCGATTCTTAGGCCCGGGTAAAACCTTCTGTGCCCACGCACCGGGTGCCGTCGAACCTCTGCAGAGCGCGATCAAATATTTCCGCGACGAGTTCGAAGCAGGCATCAAGCAGCCGTTCAGCAATACCCATGCGATTAATGGGATTCAGCCGAACCTGCTTAAAGCGCGCTGGTAACGACAAGAATTTTGATTAACGCTCGGTTTCGACCGAGCCAACTGGAAGCATGCTAATGGCTACGATTCATGTAGACGGCAAAGAATACGAAGTCAACGGGGCGGACAACCTGCTGGAAGCTTGTCTGTCTCTTGGCCTCGATATTCCGTACTTTTGCTGGCATCCGGCGCTGGGCAGCGTCGGTGCTTGCCGCCAGTGTGCGGTGAAGCAATATCAAAACGCGGAAGACACGCGTGGTCGCCTGGTGATGTCCTGTATGACGCCAGCCACCGAAGGCACCTTTATTTCGATTGATGACGAAGAAGCGAAACAGTTCCGCGAAAGCGTAGTGGAATGGTTGATGACCAACCACCCGCACGACTGTCCGGTCTGTGAAGAGGGTGGTAACTGCCACCTTCAGGATATGACCGTGATGACCGGCCACAGCTTCCGTCGCTATCGCTTTACCAAGCGTACCCACCGTAATCAGGACCTGGGGCCGTTCATCTCTCACGAAATGAACCGCTGCATCGCCTGCTACCGCTGCGTGCGTTACTACAAAGACTATGCAGACGGTCAGGATCTGGGCGTATATGGCGCGCACGATAACGTCTACTTCGGTCGTCCGGAAGACGGCGTGCTGGAAAGCGAGTTCTCCGGTAACCTGGTAGAAATCTGCCCGACCGGCGTCTTCACGGATAAAACCCACTCCGAGCGTTACAACCGTAAATGGGACATGCAGTTTGCGCCAAGCATCTGCCAGCAGTGTTCCCTCGGCTGTAACACCAGCCCGGGTGAGCGCTACGGCGAACTGCGCCGTATCGAAAACCGTTACAACGGTACCGTTAACCACTACTTCCTGTGCGACCGCGGTCGTTTCGGCTATGGCTATGTGAACCTGAAAGACCGTCCGCGTCAGCCGGTTCAGCGCCGTGGCGACGACTTCATTACCCTGAACGCTGAACAGGCGATGCAGGGCGCGGCAGATATTCTGCGCCAGTCGAAGAAAGTGATCGGTATCGGCTCCCCGCGCGCCAGCATTGAAAGCAACTTCGCGCTGCGCGAGCTGGTTGGGGCGGAAAACTTCTATACCGGTATCGCCCAGGGCGAGCAGGAACGTCTGCAGCTGGTACTGAAAGTGCTGCGTGAAGGCGGTATTCATACCCCTGCGCTGCGTGAAATTGAATCTTATGATGCGGTCCTGGTGCTGGGTGAAGACCTGACGCAGACGGGCGCACGCGCGGCTCTGGCGGTTCGTCAGGCGGTGAAGGGTAAAGCACGTGAAATGGCAGCGGCGCAGAAAGTGGCTGACTGGCAGATTGCGGCGATCCTGAACATCGGCCAACGCGCGAAGCATCCTCTGTTTGTGACCAACGTTGACAACACCCGTCTGGACGACATCGCGGCGTGGACCTACTGCGCACCGGTTGAAGATCAGGCGCGCCTCGGCTTTGCGATTGCCCACGCGCTGGACAGCAGCTCGCCGGCGGTAGAACTGGATCGCGACCTGCAGAACAAGGTCGACGTGATTGTTCAGGCCCTGGCGGGTGCGAAAAAACCGCTGATTATTTCCGGTACCAACGCCGGTAGCGCGGAGATCATTCAGGCGGCAGCCAACGTTGCCAAAGCCCTGAAGGGCCGCGGTGCGGACGTCGGTGTGACCATGATTGCCCGTGCGGTGAACAGCATTGGTCTGGGCATGATCGGCGGCGGCTCGCTGGAAGCAGCGTTAAGCGAACTGGAATCCGGTGCCGCTGACGCCGTTGTGGTGCTGGAAAATGACCTGCATCGCCACGCCTCTGCCGCTCGCGTTGACGCCGCGCTCTCCAAAGCGCCGCTGGTGATGGTGATTGACCATCAGCGCACCGCGATCATGGACAAAGCGCACCTGGTGCTCTCTGCGGCAAGCTTCGCAGAAAGCGACGGTACGGTTATCAACAACGAAGGCCGCGCACAGCGTTTCTTCCAGGTTTACGACCCGGCGTACTACGACAGCAACACCGTGATGCTGGAAAGCTGGCGCTGGCTGCACTCCCTGCACAGCACCGTGCAGAGCCGTGAAGTGGACTGGACGCAGCTCGACCACGTTATCGACGCGGTAGTCGAAAAACTGCCTCAGCTGGCAGGCATTAAAGATGCCGCACCTGAAGCAAGCTTCCGCATTCGCGGCCAGAAACTGGCGCGTGAACCGCACCGTTACAGCGGCCGTACCGCGATGCGCGCCAATATCAGCGTGCACGAACCGCGCCAGCCGCAGGATAAAGACACCATGTTCGCCTTCTCCATGGAAGGGAACAACCAGCCGTCTGCGCCGCGTTCGCAAATCCCATTCGCATGGGCACCAGGCTGGAACTCCCCGCAGGCCTGGAACAAGTTCCAGGCTGAAGTGGGTGGTTCCCTGCGTCACGGCGATCCGGGCGTGCGTCTGATTGAAGCCTCCGAAACCGGTCTGGACTTCTTCACCACCGTACCGGCGAGCTTCCAGGCGCAGGATGGCAACTGGCGTATCGCGCCGTACTACCATCTGTTCGGTAGCGACGAGCTTTCCCAGCGTTCACCGGTCTTCCAGACCCGCATGCCGCAGCCGTACATCAAGCTCAACCCGGCGGATGCCGCGAAGCTTGGCGTTAACGCGGGCGCAAACATCGCCTTTAGCTATGACGGCCAGACAATCAGCCTGCCGCTGATTATCACCGAAGGTCTGACAGCAGGGCAGGTGGGTCTGCCGATGGGTATGCCTGGCATCGCGCCGGTTCTGGCGGGTGCGCGTCTTGATAACCTGCAGGAGGCAAAAGCATGAGTTGGTTAACGCCGGATCTTATTGACATCCTGCTGAGCATTCTGAAAGCGGTTGTTATCCTGCTGGTAGTGGTCACCTGCGGTGCGTTCATGAGCTTTGGTGAACGTCGTCTGCTCGGTCTGTTCCAGAACCGTTACGGACCGAACCGCGTGGGCTGGGGTGGTTCACTCCAACTGGTCGCGGACATGATCAAGATGTTCTTTAAAGAGGACTGGATCCCGCGCTTCTCGGACCGCGTGATCTTTACTCTGGCACCGATGATTGCCTTCACCTCGCTGCTGCTGGCGTTTGCTATCGTTCCGGTCAGCCCGACCTGGGTGGTCGCTGACCTGAACATCGGCATTCTGTTCTTCCTGATGATGGCAGGCCTCGCGGTTTACGCGGTGCTGTTCGCAGGCTGGTCCAGTAACAACAAATACTCGCTGCTGGGTGCGATGCGTGCTTCCGCGCAGACGCTGAGCTACGAGGTGTTCCTGGGTCTCTCCCTGATGGGCGTGGTGGCGCAGGCCGGTTCATTCAACATGACCGACATCGTCAACAACCAGGCCGACATCTGGAACGTTATTCCGCAGTTCTTTGGGTTTATTACCTTTGCAATCGCGGGCGTGGCCGTGTGTCACCGTCACCCGTTTGACCAGCCAGAAGCCGAACAGGAACTGGCCGACGGTTACCACATTGAATATTCCGGTATGAAATTCGGTCTGTTCTTCGTGGGCGAGTACATCGGTATCGTCACCATTTCCGCGTTGATGGTAACGCTGTTCTTCGGTGGCTGGCATGGCCCGTTCTTACCGCCGTTCATCTGGTTCGCGCTGAAAACCGCGTTCTTCATGATGATGTTCATTTTGATTCGCGCAGCGTTACCGCGTCCGCGTTATGACCAGGTAATGTCCTTCGGCTGGAAAGTGTGCCTGCCGCTGACGCTCGTCAACTTGTTGGTAACGGCGGCTGTCATTCTCTGGCAGCAGCCATAAGGGGCTATAGACCATGACCTTAAAAGAATTACTGGTAGGCTTCGGTACCCAGGTACGCAGTATCTGGATGATCGGCCTGCACGCGTTTGCCAAACGCGAAACCCGGATGTACCCGGAAGAGCCGGTATATCTGCCGCCGCGCTACCGTGGCCGTATCGTGCTGACGCGCGACCCGGACGGTTCCGAGCGCTGCGTTGCCTGTAACCTGTGTGCGGTAGCGTGTCCGGTAGGCTGTATCTCTCTGCAGAAAGCAGAGACGGTAGACGGCCGCTGGTACCCTGAGTTCTTCCGCATCAACTTCTCACGCTGCATCTTCTGCGGTCTGTGTGAAGAAGCGTGCCCAACCACGGCGATTCAGCTGACTCCAGACTTTGAGCTGGGTGAGTATAAGCGTCAGGACCTGGTGTACGAGAAAGAGGATCTGCTGATTTCCGGTCCGGGCAAATACCCGGAATATAACTTCTACCGGATGGCGGGTATGGCAATCGACGGCAAAGATAAGGGCGAAGCAGAGAACGAAGCTAAGCCTATCGACGTCAAGAGCCTGTTACCGTAAGGAGAGGGCAATGGAATTCGCTTTTTATATCTGTGGCCTTATCGCCATCCTGGCTACGCTACGAGTGATTACGCACACCAATCCGGTGCATGCGCTGCTGTACTTAATCATCTCGCTGCTGGCCATTTCCGGGGTGTTCTTCGCACTGGGCGCGCACTTCGCCGGTGCGCTGGAAATCATCGTCTACGCCGGGGCCATCATGGTGCTGTTCGTGTTCGTGGTGATGATGCTGAACCTGGGCGGCTCTGAAATTGAGCAGGAACGTCAGTGGTTAAAACCGCAGGTGTGGATTGGCCCGGCAATTTTGTCGGCCATCATGCTGGTGGTGATCGTTTACGCCATTCTGTGCGTAAACGATCAGGGCATCGACGGCACGCCGATTGGCGCGAAAGAGGTCGGTATTACGCTCTTTGGCCCATACGTTCTGGCGGTTGAACTGGCCTCAATGCTGCTGCTGGCTGGTCTGGTTGTTGCTTTCCACGTTGGCCGCGAAGAGCGTGTTGGCGAGGTGCTGAGCAACCGCACTGACGACCGCGCGAAAAGAAAAATGGAGGAGCGCGCATGATCCCCTTAACACATGGACTGATCCTCGCTGCGATTTTATTCGTCCTGGGTCTGACCGGTCTGGTTATCCGCCGCAATCTGCTGTTTATGCTGATCGGGCTGGAAATCATGATTAACGCCTCCGCGCTGGCCTTCGTGGTCGCCGGAAGCTACTGGGGCCAGACCGATGGTCAGGTGATGTACATTCTCGCCATCAGCCTCGCGGCTGCCGAAGCGAGTATTGGCCTGGCGCTGTTGCTGCAGCTCCATCGTCGCCGCCAGAACCTGAACATCGATTCAGTAAGTGAGTTGCGTGGATGAACATGCTTGCCTTAACCATTATTTTTCCGCTGATTGGCTTCGTGCTGCTGGCGTTTTCTCGCGGCCGCTGGTCTGAGAATCTGTCTGCGACCGTGGGCATTGGCTCCATCGGTCTGGCTGCGCTGGTGACAGCGTATGCGGGTATCGACTTCTTTAACAACGGGCGTCAGCCTTTCAGCGTGCCGCTGTGGACGTGGATGTCGGTCGGTGATTTCAACATCGGCTTCAACCTGGTGCTGGATGGTCTGTCTCTGACCATGCTCTCCGTGGTCACCGGCGTTGGCTTCCTGATCCACATGTTCGCCTCCTGGTATATGCGCGGTGAAGAGGGTTACTCCCGCTTCTTCGCCTACACCAACCTGTTTATCGCCAGCATGGTGGTCTTGGTACTGGCCGATAACCTGCTGCTGATGTATCTGGGCTGGGAAGGCGTGGGTCTGTGTTCTTACCTGCTGATCGGTTTCTACTATACCGATCCGAAGAATGGCGCAGCGGCCATGAAAGCGTTCGTCGTGACCCGCGTGGGTGACGTCTTCCTCGCTTTCGCGCTGTTCATTCTTTACAACGAACTGGGCACGCTGAACTTCCGCGAAATGGTGGAACTGGCGCCAGCGCACTTCGCCGCAGGCAACAATATGCTGTGGTGGGCAACGCTGATGCTGCTGGGTGGTGCCGTGGGTAAATCCGCGCAGCTGCCGCTGCAGACCTGGCTGGCCGACGCGATGGCGGGTCCAACCCCTGTCTCCGCGCTGATCCACGCCGCGACCATGGTAACTGCCGGTGTCTACCTGATTGCGCGTACCCATGGCCTGTTCCTGATGACTCCGGAAATTCTGCATCTGGTGGGTATCGTTGGTGCGGTAACGCTGGTGCTGGCAGGCTTTGCCGCGCTGGTGCAGACCGACATCAAACGCGTTCTCGCGTACTCCACCATGAGCCAGATTGGTTACATGTTCCTGGCGCTGGGCGTTCAGGCGTGGGACGCAGCCATTTTCCACCTGATGACGCACGCGTTCTTTAAAGCGCTGCTGTTCCTCTCATCCGGTTCTGTGATTCTGGCCTGCCATCACGAGCAGAACATCTTCAAGATGGGCGGACTGCGTAAGTCCATCCCGCTGGTTTATATCTGCTTCCTGGTAGGCGGCGCGGCGCTGGCGGCACTGCCGCTGATCACCGCGGGCTTCTTCAGTAAGGACGAAATCCTTGCGGGCGCCATGGCGAATGGTCATATCAATCTGATGGTTGCGGGTCTGGTCGGTGCGTTCATGACCTCCCTGTATACCTTCCGTATGATTTTCATCGTATTCCACGGTAAAGAACAAATTCACGCTCACGCAGGGAAGGGGATCACCCACCACCTGCCGCTGATTGTGCTGCTGGTACTCTCCACCTTCGTTGGCGCGATGATTGTGCCGCCGCTGCAGGGCGTACTGCCAGACACCACCGAGCTTGAGCACGGTCGCGTTCTGACGCTTGAAATCACCTCCGGCGTGGTCGCTATCGCGGGCATCCTGATTGCAGCATGGCTGTGGCTGGGCAAACGTACGCTGGTGACTGCTGTTGCCAACAGCGCGCCGGGCCGTCTGCTGGGCACCTGGTGGTACAACGCGTGGGGCTTCGACTGGCTGTACGACATGATCTTCGTTAAGCCGTTCCTGGGCATCGCGTGGCTGGTGAAGCGCGACCCACTGAACAGCCTGATGAATATCCCGGCGATCCTCTCCCGCTTTGCCGGTAAAGGCCTGCTGTACAGCGAGAACGGTTACCTGCGCTGGTATGTGGCGTCCATGAGCATCGGTGCGGTTGTCGTGCTGGCGCTGCTGATGGTGTTGCGATAGTGGTTTTGCCCGGTGGCGCTGCGCTTACCGGGCCTACGAGACCGTAGGTCGGGTAAGCGTGAGCGCCACCCGACACCACAAACCGCACTAACGCGTGAATTTTGTCGAATTTGTTGAAAATCGGTCCCTTAGGGACTTTAACAAGGAATAAAAATCGCCATGTTACTACCCTGGCTAATATTAATTCCCTTCATCGGCGGCTTCCTGTGCTGGCAGACCGAACGCTTTGGCGTGAAGATGCCGCGCTGGATCGCGCTGATCACCATGGGATTGACGCTCGCGCTTGGCCTGCAACTGTGGTTGCAGGGCGGTTACTCACTGACCCAGTCTGCGGGCATTCCGCAGTGGCAGTCTGAATTCATCCTGCCGTGGATCCCGCGTTTCGGCATTACGATCCATCTGGCGATTGACGGTCTGTCGCTGCTGATGGTGGTGCTGACCGGCCTGCTCGGCGTTCTGGCGGTACTTTGCTCCTGGCGAGAAATCGAAAAATACCAGGGCTTCTTCCACCTGAACCTGATGTGGATCCTGGGCGGCGTGATCGGCGTGTTCCTTGCCATCGACATGTTCCTGTTCTTCTTCTTCTGGGAGATGATGCTGGTGCCGATGTACTTCCTGATCGCGCTGTGGGGCCACAAGGCGTCCGACGGTAAAACGCGTATCACGGCGGCAACCAAGTTCTTCATTTATACCCAGGCGAGTGGTCTGGTGATGTTGATTGCCATTCTGGCGCTGGTGTTTGTTCACCACAACGCCACCGGCACCTGGACCTTCAACTACGAAGATCTGCTGAAGACGCCAATGTCCCACGGCGTTGAATACCTGCTGATGCTGGGCTTCTTCATCGCGTTCGCGGTGAAAATGCCGGTCGTTCCGCTGCACGGCTGGCTGCCAGACGCGCACTCTCAGGCACCAACGGCCGGTTCCGTTGACCTGGCGGGCATCTTGCTGAAAACGGCGGCCTACGGTCTGCTGCGTTTCGCTCTGCCGCTGTTCCCGAATGCCTCCGCAGAGTTCGCACCGATTGCCATGTGGCTGGGTGTGATCGGTATCTTCTACGGTGCCTGGATGGCCTTCACGCAGTACGACATTAAGCGTCTGATTGCCTACACCTCCGTTTCCCACATGGGCTTCGTGCTGATTGCTATCTACACCGGCAGCCAGCTGGCGTACCAGGGCGCGGTGATCCAGATGATTGCGCACGGTCTGTCCGCAGCCGGCCTCTTCATCCTGTGCGGTCAGCTGTACGAACGTCTGCATACCCGCGACATGCGCATGATGGGCGGCCTGTGGAGCAAAATTAAGTGGCTGCCAGCGCTGTCCATGTTCTTCGCTGTTGCCACTCTGGGGATGCCAGGTACCGGTAACTTCGTCGGCGAATTTATGATTCTGTTCGGCAGCTTCAAAGTGGTACCGGTGATTACCGTGATCTCCACCTTTGGTCTGGTGTTCGCTTCCGTGTACTCGCTGGCGATGCTGCACCGCGCTTACTTCGGTAAAGCGAAGAGCGAAATTGCTGCACAAGAACTGCCGGGGATGTCGCTGCGTGAGCTGTTCATCATCCTGCTGCTGGTCGTACTGCTGGTGCTGCTGGGCTTCTTCCCGCAGCCGATTCTGGATACCTCGCATAGCGCGATGGGTAACATCCAGCAGTGGTTTGTTAATTCTGCTTCTACTACAAGGCCGTAATTCGCCATGACAATAACTCCACAACAACTGATCGCGCTGCTACCGCTGCTGATCGTCGGATTGACGGTGGTGGTTGTGATGCTCTCCATTGCGTGGCGACGCAATCACTTCCTGAATGCCACGCTGTCGGTCATCGGCCTGAACGCCGCGTTAGTCTCTCTCTGGTTTGTTGGCCAGGGCGGGGCGATGGACGTCACCCCGCTGATGCGCGTTGACGGTTACGCCATGCTGTATACCGGTCTGGTGCTGCTGGCGAGCCTGGCAACCTGTACCTTTGCGTACCCGTGGCTCGAAGGCTACAACGACAACAAAGAAGAGTTTTACCTGCTGGTTCTGATTGCCGCACTGGGCGGCATTCTGCTGGCGAATGCGAACCATCTGGCCGCGCTGTTCCTCGGTATTGAGCTGATCTCTCTGCCGCTGTTCGGCCTGATTGGTTACGCCTTCCGTCAGAAGCGCTCCCTGGAAGCAAGCATCAAGTACACCATTCTGTCTGCTGCTGCGTCCTCGTTCCTGCTGTTTGGTATTGCGCTGCTGTACGCACAGTCCGGTAACCTCTCTTTCATGGCGCTCGGCAAGAGCCTCGGTGACGGCATGCTGCATGAGCCGCTGCTGCTGGCGGGTCTGGGCATGATGATCGTGGGTCTCGGCTTTAAACTCTCTCTGGTGCCGTTCCACCTGTGGACGCCAGACGTCTACCAGGGCGCTCCGGCTCCGGTGTCGACCTTCCTGGCGACGGCGAGCAAAATCGCTATCTTCGGTGTGGTCATGCGTCTGTTCCTGTACGCACCGGTCGGTGACAGCGAAGCGGTTCGCGTGGTGCTGGGCATTATCGCGTTCGTCTCCATCATCTTCGGTAACCTGATGGCGCTGAGCCAGACCAACATCAAGCGTCTGCTGGGCTACTCGTCTATCTCTCATCTGGGCTACCTGATGGTGGCGCTGATTGCGCTGCAGAGCGGTGAGATGTCGATGGAAGCCGTTGGCGTGTATCTGGCCGGCTACCTGTTCAGCAGCCTCGGCGCCTTCGGCGTGGTGAGCCTGATGTCCAGCCCGTACCGTGGTCCGGATGCCGATTCACTGTTCTCCTACCGTGGTCTGTTCTGGCACCGTCCGATCCTGTCCGCAGTGATGACCGTGATGATGCTCTCTCTGGCAGGTATCCCGATGACGCTCGGCTTTATCGGTAAGTTCTACGTGCTGGCCGTCGGTGTGCAGGCGCACCTGTGGTGGCTGACTGCGGGCGTGGTTATCGGCTCCGCGATTGGTCTCTACTACTACCTGCGCGTGGCCGTGAGCCTGTACCTGAGCGCGCCTCAGCAGCTCAACCGTGATGCCCCAACCAACTGGCAGTACAGCGCCGGTGGTATCGTCGTGCTTATCTCCGCGCTGCTGGTGCTGATCTTCGGTATCTATCCGCAGCCGCTGATTGATATCGTGCAGCGAGCGATGCCGCTGATGTAAAAACAAAAACCCGCCTCGGCGGGTTTTTTTATGGTTTGCCCAGCGGCGCTACGCTTGCAGGGCCTACGGGTTTTGTAGGTCGGGTAAGCGTAGCGCCACCCGACTAAGCCAGCTGCTTCCGACTAATCAACGGCCCGTCAATCTTCTTCATCGAGCGGTCCAGCACTTCCTCAATCACCGACGACAGCTCGTTCAGCTCAAACTTCGCCACGTACCCGTCCGCCTTCACCTTGCGAATATGGTCTTCGTTAGCGTTGCCGGAAAGGGAAGAGTGGATCACCACCGGAATATCTTTCAGTACCGGGTCGGTTTTGATTTTGCGCGTCAGCGTAAAACCGTCCATCTCCGGCATTTCGAGGTCGGTCAGCACCAGAGCGATCTTATCGGTGATGGGAACCCCTTCAGCCTGGGCCTGTGCCGCCAGCACGCCGATTTTTTCCCACGCCTCTTTGCCGGTGATATGCAGCTGTGCCGGGATCTCCATTGCCTGCAGACCTTTCTCCAGCATCGAGCGCGCCACTTTGGAGTCTTCCGCGACGATGGCGACAGCGCCTGGCTTGATATGGAATTTGGTGGTCTTCAGGTTCGTGGCGTGCAGATCGTGATTGGCAGGGGTGATGTCATACAGGATCTGCTCAACGTCCAGCACCATCGCCAGATCGTTGGTATCGGTCTTTTCGTCAAGACACGCAATGCTGGTGATGTATCGACCGCTGACGGCGGTTTCCGCCGCGTGCACCTGCTTCCAGTCCAGACGCATGATGTTCTCAACCGATTCCACAGCAAACGCCTGCACGCTGCGCGCATATTCGGTGATCAGCAGAATGTTCAGCCCGGTGGTGGGCTTACAGCCCGCCACGGCGGCCAGATCAATCACCGGGATCACCTGATCGCGAATATTCACCATTCCCATCAGCGGTGACTTCATCCCGGCGGGTTTTGTGAACTCCGGCATCGGCACAATTTCACGCAGCTTAAAGACGTTAATGCCAAACAGCTCGGACTTATTTTCGTTCAGAGAGGTGCCAAGACGGAACAGCAACAGTTCAAAACGGTTCGACAGGGTCAGATTCGCCCTGTCATCAATATCTTTCTGGAAATTATCCATTCTACCCTCGAGAGAAATGCTGACCTTTTAATCGTTATCGGCATCCTGAGGGAAAAATGAAGGACTAAACGCTGACCTGAGCGAAATCTTCGGCCAGCTCACATTCCGGGAACAGCGCGCGGCACTCTGCCAGCAGGCCTGCGCATCCCCGCGCGTCGTAGCGCGAGCTGACGTGGGTGACGATCAGTCTTCCTACACCCGCATCTCGGGCAAGCTGCGCCGCCTGACGCGTGGAGCTGTGGCCCCGGCTGTTGGCTTTCTCTTCCATCGCCGTTTCAAGCGTGGCTTCATGCACCATCACGTCCACGCCCTGGGCCAGCGTGAGCGCCGCCGGGCAGGGTGCCGTATCGCCAAAAATCGCCAGTTTTTTGCCCGGCTGCGGTGCGGCGAGATAATCCTGGCCGTTGATGACGCGCCCGTCCTCCAGCGTGACGGTCTCGCCGTGCTTCAGACGCTGGAACAGTGGCCCGGGTTTTACGCCGTCTGCCATCAGCGCGGCGGCATCCAGCGCGCCGGGTTTGTCATGCGCCTCAATACGGTAGCCATAGCACTCCACTGGATGATTGAGCGGTTGAGCAGTAACCCGGTAATCTCCGTCATCGAATATCAGGCCTTCGGTAATCTCAACGACCTCCAGCGGATAATCGGTCCACGACCCGCTCAGGCGCAGCGTAGTTTCAACAAATTCACAAATACCCGCTGGCCCGTAAATCGTCAGCGGGTTAGCGTTACCGGCCATCGAGCGGCTGCACAGCAGGCCGGGAAGGCCAAACAGATGATCGCCATGCAGATGGGTGATAAAAATTTTATCCAACTTGCCGGGGTGATAAACGGTGTGTAACAGCTGATGCTGCGTCCCTTCACCGCAGTCAAACAACCACAGTCCGCCACGGGTGGGGTGCTTAAGATCCAGCAGGATCGCCGTCACGTTCCGTGAGCGGGTTGGCACGCCAGCGGACGTACCCAGAAAAATCAGTTCCATAACGCAATCAGCCCTTTGCCGAACGGGGAGGGGTTTAGTATAACGTGATGAACCCCAGGAAGGAGACTGACATGATCCAGTGGCAAGATTTACATCATAGTGACCTCACCGTTCAATCGCTTTACGCCCTGCTGAAGCTGCGCTGCGAAGTGTTTGTTGTGGAACAGACCTGCCCGTATCAGGACATCGATGGCGATGACCTCGTTGGCGAGAACCGCCATATCCTCGGCTGGCGTGATAACGAGCTGGTGGCGTATGCGAGGATTCTGAAAAGCGAGGACGATTTTGAGCCTGTCGTGATTGGTCGGGTCATCATCAGCGGCAAGGCGCGCGGCGAAAAGCTGGGCTATCAGCTGATGGAAAAAACGCTGGAAGCGTGCCGGAAACAGTGGCCGGACAAGGCGTTATACCTGGGCGCGCAGGCGCACCTGCAGTCGTTCTATGCCCACTTTGGCTTCATGCCGGTAACGGAAGTGTATGACGAAGATGGCATTCCGCACATCGGCATGGCGCGAGAAGTGAAACAGGCGTAATGGCATCTCGTTGGCTATAGTTAGCGGACTGGTGCACTAACATGGAGAAAAATATGTCATTTCAATCCTGGGATACCCGTATCGACGACGACCTGGCCTTACTGAGCGAAACGCTGGAAGAGGTGTTACGTTCCTCGGGCGACCCTGCCGATCAGAAATATATTGAGCTAAAAGCCCGTGCCGAGCAGGCGCTGCATGAAGTGAAAAACCGCGTCAGCCATGCGTCTGATACTTACTACTACCGTGCCAAAAAAGCGGTGTATCGTGCCGATGATTACGTGCATGAAAAACCGTGGCAGGGCATTGGAGTGGGTGCTGCCGTAGGTCTGGTGCTGGGGCTGCTGTTAGCCCGTCGTTAACAGCGTTTTAAACGCTTAACCACTCCCTATACGTGGGTACTGCTATTTATGGCCAGTACCCCGTATAATACGAGGTTTTAACAGGGAGAGGTTCGCGTGAATTCGATTTTCCTCGCGCTGGAGCAACTGCGTACCCAGCTATCGCAAGCGTTACCCGCAGCACCCGGCATACGTCATTTCGACGTCTCTTTCCCGTTAAACGACGCCTTCGATCCCCTCGCCTGGCTGGGCGAGCAGCAGTGTTATCCGCAGTTTTACTGGCAGCAGCGTAACGGCGATGAAGAGCTGGCCGCGCTGGGGGCAGTCACCCAATTTCCCTCTCTGGCATTAGCCTCGCAGTTTTTTCGCGAGCAAAACGCGGCAGGTGATACCCGTATCTGCGGCCTGAACGCCTTTAACCCGGAGCAGGGCAGCCTCTTTTTACCGCGACTGCTCTGGCGACGCACCGCCGGTAACGCCACGCTGCGCCTGCAGCTGTGGAGCGACCGCTCGCTTGAGGAGGATGCTCGCGCCGCGCTGGATTTTTTACAGCAGCTCCGTCCCGCGAGATCTATCCGTCCGCTGTCCGTTCAGGTTGAGCACGAAACCCATCAGCCGCAGCAGGCCGAATGGCTGAAGCTTATCCGCACGGCGACGGAGACCATCGCGCGCGGTGATTTTGAAAAAGTGGTTCTCGCCCGGGCAACGGATCTGCAGTTCACGCAGCGCGTTAACCCTGTCGCGCTGATGGCGGCCAGCCGCGCCCTGAATTTACACTGCTACCATTTCTGCATGGTATTCGACGCCAGCAACGCGTTTCTTGGCTCTACCCCCGAACGTCTCTGGCGGCGGCGCGGCAAGCTGCTGCGCACCGAAGCGCTGGCGGGCACCGTTGCCAGCCATACCGATGATAGCCAGGCGCAGCGTCTCGGCGAGTGGCTGCTGAACGATGATAAAAACCAGCGCGAAAATATGCTGGTCGTGGAAGATATCTGCCAGCGTCTTCAGCACCATACGCAGACGCTTGAGGTGCTGCCCGCCCAGGTGGTGCGCCTGCGTAAGGTGCAGCATTTGCGCCGCTGTATCTGGACCGAGCTCAAACAGGCCGATGATGAGCAGTGTCTGCTCATGTTACAGCCGACCGCGGCCGTTGCCGGATTACCCCGACAGCCTGCGCGCGAGTTTATCCAGAAGGTTGAGCCCTTTAACCGCGAATGGTACGCCGGTTCGGCCGGGTACTTATCCCCCGAACAGAGTGAGTTCTGCGTGGCGTTGCGCTCCGCGCGCGTCCTGGAGGATTCTCTGCGGCTCTACGCCGGCGCCGGTATTGTCAGCGGGTCTGACCCGGAGCAGGAGTGGCAGGAGATTGAAAACAAAGCCGCCGGATTGCGCTCTCTGCTCCTAAGGGATTAATACTGAATCGCGCAATCCCGATTCATATCAAAATTCTATTTTTTTCTATTATTTATACTGTGTCGCATTCTTGATACCGGACAATCTCATGTCAGTAAGTTCTTTTAACCGACGCTGGGCGGCGGTGATCCTTGAAGCCCTGACGCGTCATGGCGTCAGGCACGTGTGTATTGCACCGGGTTCTCGCTCAACGCCATTGACGCTGGCGGCCGCAGAAAACCGGGCGTTGATTCACCACACCCACTTTGATGAACGCGGTCTCGGCCATCTTGCGCTCGGGCTGGCGAAGGTCAGCAAAGAACCAGTGGCGGTGATCGTCACCTCCGGTACCGCCGTGGCGAACCTCTATCCGGCCCTGATTGAAGCCGGGTTAACCGGTGAAAAACTGATCTTACTGACGGCCGATCGCCCCCCTGAGCTTATCGACTGCGGCGCTAATCAGGCCATTCGCCAGCCGGGGCTCTTTGCTTCGCATCCTTCGCAGACGATTTCGTTACCGCGTCCCACCCAGGATATTCCGGCAAGCTGGCTAGTCTCCACTGTCGATCACGCCATGGAGACGTTGCGCAGCGGGGCGTTGCATATCAACTGCCCGTTTGCCGAGCCGCTCTACGGTGAGATGGACGACACGGGTCTTGACTGGCAGCAGTCCCTTGGTGCCTGGTGGGAGAGTGAAAAACCGTGGCTGCGCGAGCAGACGCATCTTGAGAGCGCGAAGCAGCGCGACTGGTTCTTCTGGCGGCAGAAGCGCGGCGTGGTGATTGCCGGGCGCATGAGCGCCGCCGAAGGCAAACTGGTCGCCGAATGGGCGCAAACCCTTGGCTGGCCGCTGATAGGCGACGTGCTTTCCCAGACCGGTCAGCCGCTGCCGTGCGCCGACCTCTGGCTGGGGAATGCCAAAGCGGTCACCGAGCTTGCGCAGGCGCAGATTGTGGTCCAGCTTGGATCGAGTTTGACCGGCAAACGTTTACTGCAGTGGCAGGCCACCTGCACGCCGGAAGAGTACTGGCTGGTGGACGCGCTGGAAGGGCGGCTTGACCCTGCGCACCACCGCGGCCGTCGCCTGGTCAGCAGTATCGACGCCTGGCTGACGCTTCATCCGGCTGAAAAACGCAAGCCCTGGGCGGTGGCCATTCCGGACCTTTCGCGCCAGGCGTGGGAGCTGACCAAAGCGCACTGTGAAGCGTTTAGCGAGGCCGGGCTGGCGCACCGTATTCGCCAGTACCTGCCTGAACAGGGGCAATTGTTTGTCGGCAACAGCCTGGTCGTGCGGCTAATTGACGCTTTTTCGAAGCTGCCCGCGGGCTACCCGGTGTACAGCAACCGCGGTGCCAGCGGTATCGACGGGCTGATCTCCACGGCGGCGGGCGTGCAGCGCGCCAGCGCGAAATCAACGCTGGCGATCGTGGGCGATCTCTCCGCGCTCTACGATCTCAACGCGCTGGCGCTGCTGCGTCAGGCGTCTGCCCCGTTTGTGCTGATTGTGGTCAACAACAACGGCGGGCAGATTTTCTCCCTGCTGCCAACGCCGCAGAGCGAGCGCGAGCGCTTCTATCTGATGCCGCAGAACGTGCAGTTCGAACACGCCGCGGCGATGTTTAGCCTGAAATACCATCGCCCGGAAAGCTGGGAACAGCTGGACGCGGCGTTAAGCAGCGCCTGGAAGCAGCCGGGGGCGACGCTGATTGAGCTGGTGGTGAACGATGCTGACGGTGCGCAGGCCCTGCAAAGCCTGCTGGCGCAGGTGAGCCAGCTGTGATCCTCTCTGGCGTGCAGCAGGCCGGAAAACCCGGCTATCCCTGGCTGGTCTTTTTGCACGGTTTTTCGGGCGACTGCCGCGAGTGGCAGAGGGTCGGTGAAGGGCTTAGCGATTATCCCCGGCTGTACCTGGATTTTCCGGGGCACGGTGGTTCCCGGGATCTGGCCGTGGCGGAGTTTGACGAGATGAGCAGGTTGCTCACCCGAACCCTTCTTAGTTACAACATACTGAAATTCTGGCTCATCGGGTACTCCCTCGGCGGCCGCATTGCGATGTTCCATGCCTGCCAGCAGCCTGAGGGTCTGCTGGGCGTGGTGGTAGAGGGCGGGCATCCGGGCCTGCAGGATGACGAAGCGCGAAACGCGCGGCTGGCATCTGACCGCCGCTGGGCGAGACGTTTTCGTACTGAACCGCTGAGTAAGGTATTCGCTGACTGGTATCAACAGCCCGTTTTTGCCTCACTCACTGATGCCCAGCGCGAGGCGCTGATTACCCTGCGCAGCCAGAACAACGGCGCGACGCTGGCGATGATGCTCGAGGCGACCTCGCTGGCCGTGCAGCCGGATTTCCGTGCCGCGCTTAGCGCACGCGATTTCTCTTTTGACTATCTCTATGGCGAACGGGATGAGAAGTTCGCGGCCCTTGCCGCGGAAATGAACGCCGTTCGCCATGCCATTCCCAATGCCGGACACAACGCCCACCGGGAAAACCCCGATGCGGTTATCGCGAGTCTGGCTCAGATACTGCGTTATCGAATAAAGGACACTCTATGATCTATCCTGATGAAAACATGCTCTACGCCCCGGTTGAATGGCAGGACTGCTCCGAAGGCTACACCGACATTCGTTACCACAAATCCACCGACGGCATTGCCAAAATCACCATCAACCGTCCGCAGGTGCGTAACGCCTTCCGTCCGCTGACCGTGAAAGAGATGATTCAGGCCCTGGCGGATGCGCGCTACGACGACAACATCGGCGTGATTGTCCTGACCGGCGAGGGCGATAAAGCGTTCTGCTCCGGCGGCGATCAGAAAGTGCGCGGCGACTACGGCGGATACCAGGACGATGCGGGTACCCACCACCTGAACGTCCTCGATTTCCAGCGTCAGATCCGCACCTGTCCAAAACCGGTGGTGGCGATGGTGGCAGGCTACTCCATCGGCGGCGGTCACGTGCTGCACATGATGTGCGATCTGACCATTGCCGCCGAGAACGCCATCTTCGGCCAGACCGGTCCGAAAGTGGGGTCCTTCGACGGCGGCTGGGGCGCCTCGTACATGGCGCGCATCGTCGGGCAGAAAAAAGCCCGCGAAATCTGGTTCCTGTGCCGTCAGTACAACGCTCAGGAAGCGCTGGATATGGGCCTGGTGAATACCGTGGTACCGATTAGCGATCTCGAAAAAGAGACCGTGCGCTGGTGCCGTGAAATGCTGCAAAACAGCCCGATGGCGCTGCGCTGCCTGAAGGCCGCGCTCAACGCCGACTGTGACGGCCAGGCGGGTCTGCAGGAGCTGGCGGGCAACGCCACCATGCTGTTCTACATGACCGAAGAGGGTCAGGAAGGGCGCAACGCGTTTAACGAAAAACGCCAGCCGGACTTCAGCAAATACAAACGGAACCCGTAATGCGTCGCGCGCAGGTTTACCGCTGGCAGATACCGATGGACGCGGGCGTGGTGCTGCGTGAACGGCGGTTAAAAACCCGTGACGGCTTCTTCGTGCATCTGCAGCAGGACGAGCGGGAAGGCTGGGGCGAGATTTCGCCTCTGCCGGGCTTTAGCCTGGAGTCGCTGGATGACGCTCAGTCAGCATTGCTGGCGTGGGCGGATGCGTGGCGCGAGGGCGCGGATCCGGCGTTGCCGGACGTGCCTTCCGCGGCTTTTGGTATCAGCTGCGCGCTGGCGGAGCTGGACGGCAGCCTGCCTGAAGAGGCTAACTACCGCGCTGCACCGCTCTGCACGGGCGATCCTGACGAGCTTTTCGCGCTGCTCTCCGCCATGCCGGGCGAGAAAGTGGCGAAAATTAAAGTCGGTCTCTACGAGGCGGTGCGCGACGGCATGGTCGCCAACCTGCTGCTGGAGGCGATCCCCGATCTTCATCTGCGTCTGGACGCTAATCGCGCCTGGACGCCGCTCAAGGCGCAGCAGTTTGCAAAGTACGTTAACCCGGCGTACCGCAGCCGCATTGCCTTCCTCGAAGAGCCGTGCAAAACCCGCGACGATTCGCGCGCGTTTGCTAGCGAGACGGGGATAGCCATTGCCTGGGATGAAAGCCTGCGCGAGGACGATTTTGAATTTGTCGCCGAGCCCGGCGTCAGCGCGGTGGTGATTAAACCAACGCTGACCGGTAGCCTGGCGAAGGTGCGCGAGCAGGTCTCGGCGGCGCACGCGCTGGGGCTGACGGCGGTCATCAGCTCGTCGATTGAGTCCAGCCTTGGGCTGACCCAGCTGGCGCGCATTGCCGCCTGGCTAACGCCGGACACGATCCCCGGCCTCGACACGCTGAACCTGATGCAGGCCCAGCTTGTCCGCACGTGGCCGGACAGCGCGCTGCCGTGCCTCGACGTCTCGGCGCTGGAGCCGCTGCGATGAGTTTTACCGACTGGCCGTGGCGACACTGGTGCGCGCAGTTTGCTGATAAACCGGCCCTGAGGCTGGACGACGAGGTGCTCAGCTGGCAGCAGCTGTGCACCCGCATCGACCGCCTGGCGGCAGAGTTTCATCTGCAGGGCGTGGAGGAGGGCGACGGCGTGCTGCTGCTGGCTCATAACCACCCGCAAACCCTTCTGGCGTGGCTGGCGCTGCTGCAGTGCGGGGCGCGCATTCTTCCCGTTAATCCGCAGCTGCCGCGCCCGCTGCTGGACGTGTTGCTCCCGCAGATGACGCTGCGCTTTGCGCTGGTGCTGGACGGTACCTTTGAGGGTCTTCCTGCCCTGCACATGCGCGAGCGCGCGGGTGAATATCGCGTTGCGTGGCAACCGTCGCGGCTGGCGTCCATGACGCTGACCTCCGGCTCCACCGGGCTGCCGAAAGCGGCGGTGCATACCTGCGCCGCCCATCTCGTCAGCGCGCGCGGCGTGCTGGCGCTGATGCCCTACGGTGAAGACGACGACTGGCTGCTTTCGCTGCCGCTGTTTCACGTTTCCGGCCAGGGGATTTTATGGCGCTGGCTGCAGGCCGGGGCGCGGTTAACCGTGCGTGAGAAACAGCCGCTGGCGCAGGCGCTGCTCGGCTGTACCCACGCCTCGCTGGTGCCGACCCAGCTCTGGCGCCTGCTTAACACCCACCAGCCTGTCGCACTGAAAGCGGTGCTGCTGGGCGGGGCCGCCATCCCTGTTGAATTGACGCAGCAGGCGCGCGCGCAGGGGATTCACACCTTCTGCGGCTACGGCCTGACCGAGTTTGCCTCTACCGTCTGCGCGAAAGCGGCGGACGGCGAGCCGGACGTAGGCCATGCGCTGCCGGGCAGAGAGGTGCAGGTGGTTAACGGTGAGGTCTGGATCCGGGCAGAGAGTATGGCCTCAGGCTACTGGCGGGACGGTGAATTGGTTCCGCTGACCAACGCGCAGGGATGGTTCGCCACCCGCGATCGCGGTGAATGGCATGACGGCCGCCTGACGATCCTGGGCCGCATGGACAACCTCTTCTTTAGCGGCGGAGAAGGGATCCAGCCGGAGAGCCTTGAGCGTGTTATCGCCCGCCATCCGCAGATTAACCAGGTGTTTATCGTCCCGCTGGACGACGCCGAGTTTGGGCAACGTCCGGTGGCGGTGGTGGAGTGCGAGCCGGGCACGGATATCACCTGTTTGCCTGACTGGGTCAGGGATAAGGTGGCGCGTTTTGAGCAACCCGTCCGCTGGCTGCTGTTGCCGACCGAACTCAAAAATGGCGGCATTAAAGTCTCGCGCCGCGCGTTGCAGCAGTGGGTGAACGCATCGCTGAAGGGATAATAGCCGTTTCAAATAGTTACAATCTACCGTTCTGCCGCACGCAGAGTGCTTGATCCCCGGGAGACTCCGGTTAAAATCTCGCGGTTTTGGGACTTCTTTATAATAATTGTGCGGGATCACGACAATGAAAAAAGTGGCATTACTGGGCTTCGGCCTGATGGTTGTATCTGCGGCGGCTAACGCCATCAGCATTAACGGCTCGGCGGGTCAGGATTATACCCACCTCGGCTTTGGCATGGGTACCGAGACTTCCGGTCTGGCGATGACCGGCGGCTGGACGCATAACGATGACGACGGCGACGCGGCCAGCCTCGGCCTGGGTCTGAACGTTCCTCTTGGCCCGTTCCTGGCCACCGTCGGCGGTAAAGGTATCTATACCAACCCAAATGACGGTGACGAAGGGTACGCGGCGGCAGTGGGCGGCGGCCTGCAGTGGAAAATTGGCGACAGCTTCGGTCTGTTTGGAGAGTACTACTATTCGCCGGACTCTCTCTCAAGCGGTATCGAAAGCTATGAAGAGGCCAACGCCGGCGCGCGCTGGACCATCATGCGTCCAATTACCATCGAAGCGGGCTATCGCTATCTGAACCTGGCCGGTAAAGACGGCAACCGCGATAACGCGCTGGCCGACGGCCCGTACGTGGGCGTCAGCGCAGGCTTCTAATCACTCCGGCGCGGCGTTCTGTCGCGCCAGTTTCTCTCTTCTCCACCCCGCGTTTGCGCTATAGTGTTTTGACCAAATAAGCGGGAGAACATAATGATTAACGTGGAGATGTTATCCACCGGCGACGAAGTGCTGCATGGACAAATTATCGATACCAATGCTGCCTGGCTTGCCGATCTTTTCTTTGAGCAAGGATTACCGTTAACGCGCCGCAATACCGTGGGCGACAATCTTGAGTCGCTGGTCGCTATTTTGCGCGAGCGCAGCGAACACTGCGACGTGCTGATTGTGAATGGCGGGCTCGGCCCCACTAGCGACGATCTCAGCGCGCTGGCCGCCGCGACCGCAAAAGGCGAAGGGCTGGTGCTGCACGAGGCGTGGCTTTCGCAGATGGAGCGCTTTTTCTCCGAACGTGGCCGCGTCATGGCCCCCAGCAACCGCAAACAGGCTGAAATTCCCGCCAGCGCCGAGCTGGTCGATAACCCGGTGGGTACCGCGTGCGGGTTTGCCATGCAGCTGAACCGCTGCCTGATGTTCTTCACGCCGGGCGTGCCCTCAGAATTTAAAGTGATGGTCGAGCAGCAGATCCTGCCGCGCCTTCGCGACCGTTTTACCCTGCCTGAACCACCGCTGTGCCTGCGTCTGACCACCTTTGGCCGCTCGGAAAGCGATCTGGCCCAGAGCCTTGACCCTCTCCCGCTGCCGCCGGGCGTGTCCATGGGCTATCGCTCCTCCATGCCGATCATTGAACTTAAGCTGACAGGCCCGGCCGAGCAGAAAGAGGCGATGCTGGCCCTGTGGCCCGAGGTGCAGCGCGTGGCGGGCGAAAGCCTGATCTTTGAAGGAACGGAAGGTTTGCCCGCGCAGATTGCGGCGCATCTGCAGTCGCGTCAGCTGAGCGTGACCTTAAGCGAGCAGTTCACCGGTGGCCTGCTGGCGCTGCAGCTGTCGCGCGTCAACGCGCCGCTGCTGGCCAGCGAAGTGGTGCCGTTCCAGCAGGAGACCCTGGCACAGACCGCACGCTGGGCTTCCGAGAGAAGGGTGAAGCATTTTGCCGGTCTGGCGCTGTTCGTCGGGGGGCTGGACGAGGAATACCTTAACTTCGCGCTGGCGACGCCGGAAGGCACCTGGGCCCTGCGGGTAAAAATGAGCATCACCCGCCATAGCCTGGCGGTGCGTCAGGAGGTTTGCGCCATGATGGCGTTGAACATGCTGCGCCGCTGGCTGAATGGTAAAGAGGTTGCCAGCGAGCACGGCTGGATCCATGTGGTCGAGTCGCTGTTCATCGAGTAATACCTGTGCCGGGGCCTTTCGCCCCGGCCATGTTCAGCCCAGCGCCTTCGCCAGCAGGGTGATTGGATGTTCGCAGCGCTTGCTGGTGGACATCTCAATCTGCCACTTGCAGGTTTCGCAGTCCGTTACCACGATATCCGCGCCGCTCTCTTCAATCTGACGGAACAGCGGGGCGCCGATCGCCTGTGACGTTTCGTAGTTTTCACGCTTAAAGCCATAGGTTCCCGCAATCCCGCAGCAGCGCGAATCCAGCACCGTCAGCTCCAGGCCTGGAATAAGCCGCAGCAGCTCAAGCGTATAGAGCGACCAGCCCATTTTCTCCATGTGACACGGCGTGTGATACACCACTTTCAGCGGTAATGTCTTCAGCGGCAGCGTCTGCCCGCTATCCAGCTTGCGCCACAGGAAGCGTGTCGCCAGCTCGATGTGCTCGCGCAGGCCGGTGTTATCCACGTCCAGCAGATGCGGGTACTCGTCGCGCAGGGTGAAGGTACAGGTGGACGAGGTCGCCAGCACCGGAATACCTTTATCGACAATCGCTTCGCGCAGGGAGGTGACGTTGCTCTGAGCCTGCCTGCGCGCTTTATCGGTAAACCCGTTAGCAATCAGCGGTACGCCGCAGCACTTCTCTTTGTTCAGTAGCTGAACGCCCGTTCCCATGGCGTTCAGCACCTTCAGCAGATCTTTGCCCAGCTGCGGGTGGTTGTAGTTCACATAGCAGCCGTGGAAAAAGGCCACCTGGTCGGCATACTTCGCCTGTTGTGCCGCGACGGATTTGTACCAGCGGCGGAAGGTGCCGTGAGAATATTTTGGCAGGCTGCGGTGATGGTCTATCTTCAGCGTCGCATCCAGCAGCTGGCGCACCGGTTTGAGCGAGGTCGCGGCATTCACCAGCGGGGCAAAGGGCGTCGAGACGCTGCCCATCAGATCGGTATGGCTCAGGATCGCGTCCCGTATCGTCGGCTTTTGCGTGCTGTAGCGCGCCCGGGCGCGCTGGATGATATCGCCGATTTTAACATCCGACGGGCAGGCGACTTCGCAGCGTTTGCAGTTAATGCAGTATTTCAGCGCCTCGTCGTACAGCTTGCCGTCCTTCAGACGCAGACGCTCGCCGTCCGGTCCGGCCTGCTTTGGTCCGGGATAGCGTGGGTTCACGCCGCTGACCGGGCAGACGGTGGTACACACCGTGCATTTAATGCAGCTTTCAAAACGGGTGTCGTTCATTGTTCAGCCTCCGTGCGCTGGCTAATCTGCTCTGCCACATACAGCGCCGTGACGGCGCAGACCCCGCCACCGCATCCCTGAGCAATGGGATCGTACCCGCCCAGCAGCGAGCCGATGGCAAAGAGATTACTGACGGGCTTACCGGAAAGTTGCGGATGCAGCTGGCTATCGACAATCACCCCGAACTGTTGCCAGGGCTGCGGCGAGAAGAAATCGCTCTGATACCAGTCAGATCGGGAGGCTCGCTGGCGAACATCCAGCCCCATGATGGCTTCCCGGATGCCCTCCCGGCTGCTCAGCAGCCCGTTGCTGAAGAAGCTGCCGCTTGCCAGCACCGTATAGCGGGCACGAAGCGGAATATCGTCGTGGTTGCGCGTCCATATTTCGCTCACCGCGCCGTCGGTCAGGGTGATTTTTTTCACCTCATCGCCCGCCATCCACACGCCGCCCTGCGCGACAAACTGGCGCTGGAGCTGGGTATGCAGGCGAATGCCGGGTACGGAAGGGGGCAGCGTGGGCAGCAGGCCGAGCGAGCATGGCAGACGATCCGAGAGCCAGCGCCAGAGCCGGTTGTCGCGTAAACCAAAGCAGGCGGGCATCAGCAGGGCGTCGCAGCCGTCGCTGAGCGGCCTGAGCGCGTCATACAGCAGTGGCCATTTGTCCTCGTTATCCAGAAAACGGGCGATATTCACCGCGCGAAACTCGCTCGGGTTATCGCGCAGGACATCAAGCTCGGGCAGCTCTATCTCTGCCGTTTCGGCGTTAACGCCCTGGCGACAGAGCGACGCCGCCGCGAGATGGGGCTGAAAATCCAGAAAGCCGCTAATACCCACGACCCGCACGCGCGCGGCATTGAAGGGTGCAACGGGTACCTCCTCCGGGCTGAGCCAGGCAGAGCGTAGGGTGCCGAGCGGCGTGACGCGCTGGTGATTGAGCCGGGCGCTTCCCTTCAGACGCGCGCCGCAGTCCGCCAGCAGCGCTTCGGTTTCCAGCGCAAAGCGGTCAATATGCTGTGCGCCAATCAGGTGATACGGGTGCTCCGGCGGCAGCTTATCGCGGTACGCTTCGTCCACCAGATCCAGCGAGCCCGACGAGAAGTGCAGGGCGCTCTGGCCCCGGGTGATAATAGCGCAGCGCAGCCCCTGCTTCGTGAGTTTGATGCCGCAGAGCAATCCTGCCAGCCCGCCGCCGACGATGACGGTATCAAATTTCATCGCGTTGCTCCTTCTCAAGACCGCAAAGTCCCTGGTAGACCCAGCGGGTAAATTCGCTTTCGCGCAGGGCATCTCCCCACGCGACAGGCTGAATGCCTTTCCAGCGCTCGTTTAAAAACGCGCTGAGCTGATCGAGCGACTGGGTGGCGGTGGTGGTGTGAAAACGCTGCAATAGCCCGGCGGCACGACAGGCGCACAGCTCGCCCTGACAGGTCCCCATTCCAACGCGGGTGCGGCGGCGAAGATCGAGCAGACTGTTGACCGTCAGGCTCTCCACCGCGTACTGCACCTCACCGGCGGTGACGGCTTCGCACTCGCACACCAGGCTGCGGCTCAATCTTCCTTCACCGAGCCACTGTGGCGTTCTGTCGCCGTGGCGGTAAATAGCGGACCCGCGCAGCGGCGCGGGCAGGGAGATAATTTTTTGCAGCGTTTTTTCGGTGGACTGACGCGAGCCGGGCAGGGCTTGCTCTGCCGTTACGCACGGTTCGGTATTGCCCAGTTTGCGGCAGACGGCATCCGTTGCCCACTCCGCCATCAGGCGATATGTCATCAGCTTGCCGCCGGTGATGGTGATAAACCCGTCCATGCCGTCGCGCTCGGCGTGATCGAGCAGCACGATGCCCCGGCTGACGTTACGCCCGCTCGGGTCGTTATCGCTGGCGACCAGCGGACGCACGCCCGCGTAGGCGCGCAGAATACGCGTCTGGGCCATCACCGGGGCCAGTTTTTCCCCTTCGCGCAGCAGGATGTCGACCTCGTCGGCGGTCACGCGGTTGTAGTCAATCTCGCTGTAGTCCACGTGGGTTGAGGTGGTACCGATCAACGAAATGGTGTCGCCCGGGACGAGGATATCGGCATCAGACGGTTTGCGGCAGCGGTTGATCACGTGGTTATTGATGCGGTGGTCGAGGATCAGCAGCGAGCCTTTTGCCGGGAACATGCGTACCGACAGGTCCGCGTATTCCGCGATGCGCTGCCCCCAGATCCCCGCCGCGTTGACCACAACGGCGGCATACAGCTCGCTGTGTTCGTTATATTGCGTATCAAGGATCCGCACGCCGCAGATGCGATTCCCCTCGCGGATAAGCCCGGTCACTTCGTGCCCGGTCAGGATGTGCGCGCCATGTTCTCGGGCGTCCAGCATATTGGCGGCGGTCAGGCGGAAGGGGTCAACGGTGCCGTCAGGCACTTTCACCGCGCCGATAAGCGCCGGGTTAACCGACGGTTCCAGCCGCCGCGCCAGCACCGGGTCCATGGCCTCAGCCTGAATGCCCGCTGCAGTGCAGGCGGTAATAAAGGTGTCCTGAAAGGCGAGGTCATCTTCGGGAAGGGTAATAAAGAGGCCGTCGGTCGGCTCAATGCAGTGGCGGGCGATACGCTTGAGGATCTGGTTTTCAGCAATACATTCGCGCGCGGATTCACCGTCGGTCACCGCGTACCGCGCGCCGCTGTGCAGCAGGCCGTGGTTGCGCCCGGTTGCGCCCGTGGCGATATCATGGCGCTCGAGCAGCGTGACGCTTAAGCCGCGAAGGGCGCAATCGCGTGCGATCCCGGCGCCGGTTGCGCCACCGCCAATGATTATCACATCGCTGTAGCGAGGATCGTGAATGGTCATTGTTTACCCTCTATGTTCGTTTTTTTATCATTTAGCCATATCAATAGTGTGGTTTGTTTGATTTCGAACATAAACGCGCGAAATTCGAAAGTGAAACGTGATTTCATGCGCTTTTTTGCGCATTCTGTCATATTTCTGTAACAATCTGTGCGTTGATTCACAGTAACAATCACCGTGATTTCTTAACATCCCCGCCTCTGGAATTCGGGTGCGAGCCACCTGCTCATTCAATTCAAGGCCACGGAGGCTGTTATGCTCAGTATCTTCAAACCTGCGCCGCATCGGGCGCGTCTGCCAGAGGCAGAAATTGATCCGCTATACCGCCGTCTGCGCTGGCAAATTTTCCTGGGGATCTTCTTCGGGTACGCGGCGTACTACCTTGTACGTAAAAACTTTGCGCTCGCCATGCCGTATCTGGTGGAGCAGGGCTTCTCCCGCGGCGATCTGGGGTTCGCGCTGTCGGGGATCTCAATCGCCTACGGTTTTTCTAAATTCATCATGGGTTCCGTGTCGGATCGCTCGAATCCGCGCGTGTTCCTGCCCGCCGGCCTGATCCTGGCGGCCGCGGTCATGCTGTTTATGGGCTTTGTGCCGTGGGCGACGTCCAGTATTGCGATTATGTTCGTGCTGCTGTTCCTCTGCGGCTGGTTCCAGGGGATGGGGTGGCCGCCGTGCGGACGCACCATGGTGCACTGGTGGTCGCAGAAGGAGCGCGGCGGCATCGTGTCGGTGTGGAACTGTGCGCATAACGTGGGTGGCGGTATTCCGCCGCTGCTGTTCCTGCTGGGGATGGCCTGGTTCAACGACTGGCACGCTGCGCTGTATATGCCTGCCTTTGGCGCCATCGTCGTGGCGATTATCGCCTTCGCGCTGATGCGCGATACGCCTCAGTCCTGCGGCCTGCCGCCGATTGAAGAGTACAAAAACGATTATCCGGATGATTACAGCAAGGAGCACGAAGAAGAGCTGACCGCAAAACAGATCTTCATGAAGTACGTCCTGCCGAACAAGCTGCTGTGGTACATCGCGGTGGCGAACGTGTTCGTTTACCTGCTGCGCTACGGCATCCTCGACTGGTCGCCAACCTACCTGAAAGAGGTGAAGCACTTCGCACTGGATAAATCCTCGTGGGCCTATTTCCTGTATGAATATGCCGGGATCCCGGGCACGCTGCTTTGCGGCTGGATGTCGGACAAAGTGTTTAAAGGTAACCGCGGTGCGACGGGCGTCTTCTTTATGACTCTGGTGACCATCGCGACCGTCGTGTACTGGCTCAACCCGCCGGGCAACCCATCAGTAGACATGGCCTGCATGATCGTCATTGGCTTCCTGATTTACGGTCCGGTAATGCTGATCGGCCTGCACGCGCTGGAGCTGGCACCGAAAAAAGCGGCAGGCACGGCGGCAGGCTTTACCGGTCTGTTCGGCTATCTGGGCGGTTCGGTCGCGGCGAGCGCCATCGTGGGCTACACCGTTGACTTCTTCGGCTGGGACGGCGGCTTTATGGTGATGATCGGCGGTAGCGTGCTGGCGGTACTGCTGCTGATTGTTGTGATGATCGGTGAGAAACGTCACCACGCGGAAGTGCAGGCGCGTCGTCAATAAGGAGCAATGCCATGAAATTATCTTACGTAACAACCGGCCTGCTGCTGGCGGGCCTGATGACCGGCTCCGCGCTGGCGGCGGATAAAATCGTTATCGCCCACCGCGGCGCCAGCGGCTATCTGCCGGAGCATACGCTGCCGGCGAAAGCGATGGCCTATGCCCAGGGCGCGGATTATCTTGAGCAGGATCTGGTGATGACCAAGGACGACCAGCTGGTCGTCCTGCATGACCACTATCTGGACCGCGTGACGGACGTGGCGGAGCGCTTCCCGGACCGCGCGCGCAAAGATGGCCGCTACTACGCCATTGATTTCACCCTGGCGGAGATCCGTTCCCTGAAGTTTACCGAAGGCTTCGAGATTGAAAACGGCAAGAAGGTTCAGGTCTATCCGGGACGCTTCCCGATGGGCAAATCTGACTTCCGCATTCATACCTTCCAGGAAGAGATTGAGTTTGTTCAGGGGCTGAACCACTCCACCGGTAAAAACATCGGTATTTACCCGGAGATCAAAGCGCCGTGGTTCCACCATCAGGAAGGGAAGGACATTGCCGCGAAGACGCTGGAGGTGCTGAAACAGTACGGCTACACCAGCAAGAAGGACAAAGTCTACCTGCAGTGTTTTGACGCCGCCGAGCTGAAGCGCATCAAAACCGAGCTGGAGCCGAAGATGGGCATGAACCTCAATCTGGTGCAGCTGATCGCCTATACCGACTGGAATGAAACCCAGGAGAAGCAGCCGGACGGGAAGTGGGTGAACTACAGCTACGACTGGATGTTTAAGCCGGGCGCGATGAAGCAGATTGCGCAGTACGCCGACGGCATCGGGCCGGATTACCACATGCTGGTGGCGGAAAGCTCAGCGCCGGGCCACGTGAAGCTGACGGCGATGGTGAAAGAGGCGCACGCCAGCAAGATGCAGGTGCATCCGTATACCGTGCGTGCAGACCAGCTGCCGCCGTATGCCACGGACGTGAATCAGCTTTATGAGGTGTTGTATAACCAGGCGGGCGTTGACGGACTGTTTACGGATTTCCCGGATAAAGCGGTAAGCTTTTTGAAGAATTAACGCTGAAATTGCCGGGTGGCGGCTGCGCCTTACCCGGCCTACGAACTGCGGTTTTGTAGGTCGGGTAAGCGAAGCACCACCCGACACAATCACATCTCGATCTCTATATCGCCTTTTGCCCGGCAGCAGCAGGGCAAAATTTCCCCTTCGTTGATAAAGGCCAGCGGCTCGGTCAGCCAGTCCACCTGGCCGGCGACCAGACGGCAGCGGCAGGAGCCGCAGTAGCCGGAACGACACTGGTACTCTACTTCTACCTGATGCGCTTCAAGCGCCACCAGCAGAGAAGGGTGCTCCTCCCGACACAGCACCTCAGTGCCGGAAAGACTTAACGTGACGCGTGACATCAGAGCTGGAAGTTGCTCAGGTCGTCGGTGTTGACTTCAGAATCAATCTGACCGACCAGATAAGAGCTCACTTCCACTTCCTGCGGCGCAACCTGCACGTTATCGGACACCAGCCAGGTGTTGATCCACGGGATTGGGTTAGAGCGCGTCTGGAACGGCAGGTCGAGACCGACGGCCTGCATGCGGATGTTGGTGATGTACTCAACGTACTGGCACAGGATGTCTTTGTTCAGGCCAATCATGGAGCCGTCGCGGAACAGGTAGTCTGCCCACTCTTTCTCCTGCTGGGCCGCCAGCACGAACAGGTCGTAGCACTCCTGCTTGCACTCTTCGGCGATTTCCGCCATCTCCGGATCGTCCGTACCGCTGCGCAGCAGGTTCAGCATGTGCTGGGTACCGGTCAGGTGCAGGGCCTCATCGCGGGCAATCAGACGGATGATTTTGGCGTTGCCTTCCATCAGCTTGCGCTCGGCAAAGGCGAAGGAGCAGGCGAAGCTCACGTAAAAGCGGATCGCTTCCAGCGCGTTGACGCTCATCAGGCACAGGTACAGCTGCTTTTTCAGCGCGCGCAGGTTCACGGTAACGGTTTTACCGTTCACGTTGTGGGTGCCTTCGCCCAGCAGATGCCAGTAGCTGGTCATCTGGATCAGCTCGTCATAGTAGTGGGCAATGCCTTCCGCGCGCTTCTGGATCTGCTCGTTGGTAACGATATCGTCAAACACCACCGCCGGATCGTTCACGATGTTGCGGATGATGTGGGTGTAAGAGCGGGAGTGGATCGTCTCGGAGAACGCCCAGGTTTCCACCCAGGTTTCCAGCTCAGGAATCGAGATCAGCGGCAGCAGCGCCACGTTCGGGCTACGACCCTGAATGGAGTCCAGCAGCGTCTGGTACTTCAGGTTGCTGATGAAGATATGCTTTTCGTGATCCGGCAGCGACTGGTAGTCAATACGGTCGCGGGAGACGTCCACTTCTTCCGGGCGCCAGAAGAAGGAGAGTTGCTTTTCGATCAGCTTTTCGAAGATGTCATATTTTTGCTGATCGTAGCGTGCCACGTTGACCGGCTGGCCGAAGAACATCGGCTCTTTGAGCTGGTCGTTTTTCGTCTGTGAAAAGGTGGTGTATGCCATGAGTGTGTCCTGTGAGAGATTTTGTCAGTCGGGCAAACAAAATCGTAGGCCGGGTAAGCGTAGCGCCACCCGGCATTTACATTAGATCTTACATGCGCCGCTTTCGCAGCCATCGTCCTGAATTGACGGTACCATGTCGTCCTGCGCGTCTTCCGCACCGTCACGGGTGTTGTGATAGTACAGCGTTTTCACGCCAAATTTATAGGCGGTCAGCAGGTCTTTCAGCAATTGCTGCATCGGAACCTTGCCGGACGGGAAGCGCGTCGGGTCATAGTTGGTATTGGCAGAGATCGACTGGTCGATAAACTTCTGCATGATACCTACCAGCTGCAGGTAGCCGTCGTTGTTTGGCATTTCCCACAGCAGCTCGTAGTTGTTGCCCAGCGTTTCGTAATCCGGTACGACCTGACGCAGCACGCCGTCTTTCGACGCTTTAATGCTGACGTGGCCGCGCGGAGGCTCAATACCGTTGGTGGCGTTAGAGATCTGCGAAGAGGTCTCGGACGGCATCAGGGCAGAGAGCGTGGAGTTACGCAGGCCGTGGGTCTTGATGGACTCACGCAGGCCTTCCCAGTCGAGATGCAGCGGCTCGCTGACAATCGCATCCAGGTCTTTCTTGTAGGTGTCGATTGGCAGAATGCCTTTCGCGTAGGTGGTTTCGTTGAACCACGGGCACGCGCCTTGCTCTTTCGCCAGCTCGTTAGAGGCTTTCATCAGGTAGTACTGAATGGCTTCAAACGTCTGGTGCGTCAGGTTGTTGGCGCTGCCGTCAGAGTAGCGCTTGCCGTTTTTCGCCAGCCAGTAGGCGAAGTTGATAACGCCAATACCCAAGGTACGGCGGCCCATTGCACCGCGTTTAGCGGCCGGGATTGGGTAATCCTGGTAGTCCAGCAGGGCGTCGAGTGCGCGAACCGCCAGCACGGCCAGCTCTTCCAGCTCGTCCAGGCTCTTAATCGCGCCCAGGTTGAACGCGGACAGCGTACACAGTGCGATTTCGCCGTTTTCGTCGTTCACGTCTTCCAGCGGTTTGGTCGGCAGGGCGATCTCCAGGCACAGGTTAGACTGGCGCACCGGGGCGACGACCGGGTCAAACGGGCTGTGGGTGTTGCAGTGGTCCACGTTCTGGATGTAGATACGGCCGGTAGAGGCACGTTCCTGCATCATCAGGGAGAACAGGTCTACCGCCTTCACGCGCTGCTTTCGGATGCTGTCGTATTTTTCGTATTTGGTGTACAGACGCTCGAACTCGTCCTGATCGGCAAAGAACGCGTCATACAGGCCCGGAACGTCGGACGGGCTGAACAGGGTGATGTCTTCGCCTTTCAGCAGACGGGTGTACATCAGCTTGTTGATCTGCACGCCGTAGTCCATGTGGCGCACGCGGTTGCCTTCAACGCCGCGGTTGTTTTTCAGGACCAGCAGGCTTTCCACTTCCAGGTGCCACATTGGGTAGAACAGGGTCGCAGCACCGCCGCGCACGCCGCCCTGAGAGCAGGATTTTACTGCCGTCTGGAAGTGTTTATAGAACGGGATACAGCCGGTGTGGAACGCTTCACCGCCGCGAATCGGGCTGCCCAGCGCACGGATGCGACCGGCGTTGATGCCGATACCGGCACGCTGGGAAACGTATTTCACGATGGCGCTGGAGGTGGCGTTGATGGAATCCAGGCTGTCACCACACTCGATCAGTACGCAGGAGCTGAACTGACGGGTTGGGGTACGCACGCCAGACATGATTGGCGTCGGCAGAGAAATCTTGAACGTGGAGACCGCATCGTAGAAACGCTTCACGTATTGCAGACGGGTGTCACGCGGGTAGTTAGAGAACAGGCAGGCGGCCACCAGAATATAGAGGAACTGGGCGCTTTCGTAGATCTCACCGGTTACGCGGTTCTGAACCAGGTATTTGCCTTCGAGCTGCTTCACCGCCGCGTAGGAGAAGTTCATGTCGCGCCAGTGATCGATAAACCCGTTCATCTGCTCGAACTCTTCTTCCGTATAGTCTTCCAGCAGATGCGTGTCGTATTTGCCCAGCTCAACCATTTTCACCACGTGATCGTAAAGCTTCGGCGGCTCAAACTGGCCGTAGGCTTTTTTACGCAGGTGGAAAATCGCCAGACGTGCAGCGAGGTACTGATAATCCGGTGCTTCGCGGGAGATGAGGTCTGCCGCTGCTTTGATGATCGTTTCGTGGATATCAGACGTTTTGATGCCGTCGTAGAACTGAATGTGGGAACGCAGTTCAACCTGGGAGATAGATACGTTGTTCAGTCCTTCTGCTGCCCAGTCGAGAACTCGATGGATTTTGTCCAGATTGATACGCTCGGTAGTACCGTCGCGCTTTGTCACCAGCAGACTCTGATTCATGTGGGTTTTACCTGTCCGTGAAATAAAAAAATATCCCCCGCTTATCCACAGATCCGTCTTGTGACTAACTCTGTGGATAAATACTACATATAGGGGGTTTGCGATAAGAAAAACGCTATATGGTGAGTATTCTAGTATCGAATCTTTTCAGCACAAGGGTTGATTTTGACGTTAAATTGAGGTTGTGAAAGGGTAAAAAAGGCTAAGTCCTCGTACCGTAAGGCCTGGAAGACATGTCAATAATTAAGAAAAAAAATTCAAAATTTGATCGAGTGCTGATTTCTTCAACGAGAGGTCAGAATTGCGCAACATGATGTCGCGCAATCTTTATAAGAATAACGAATGACGTTAGTCGTTTTTGGCGGTTGTGTGCAACATATAGTTAACATCAACGCCCGGTGCGAGTTTGAATTTATCGGTCAGCGGATTGTAGTGCAGGCCGGTGATGTGCTGCTCTTTGAGCCAGGTCTGGTCAACCCAGCTTAATAACTCCGCAGGCTTGATGAATTTCTTCACGTCGTGGGTCCCTTTCGGCACCATGCGCAGCACATACTCCGCGCCGACAACGGCCATCAGCCAGGCTTTACCGTTGCGGTTGATGGTTGAGAAGAAGACCTGGCCGCCCGGCTTCACCAGTTTTGCACAGGCGTGCACCACCGACTGCGGATCGGGAACGTGCTCCAGCATCTCCATGCAGGTCACCACATCGTACTGATGGGCGTGTTTCGCCGCATGCTCTTCCACGGTTTCCTGCACGTATTCCACCTGTATACCGGACTCCAGCGCATGAAGGCGGGCCACCTGCAGCGGTTCAAAGCCCATATCCAGGCCAGTGACGTTCGCCCCTTCGCGCGCCATGCTCTCAGCCAGGATGCCGCCGCCGCAGCCAACGTCGAGCACTTTCTTACCGAACAGACCGCCGGAACGCTCCGCTATATAGCCCAGACGCAGCGGGTTAATGCGATGCAGCGGTTTGAACTCACCTTCGAGATCCCACCAGCGGGACGCCACCGCTTCAAATTTGGCAATCTCTTCGTGGTCAACGTTGTGAGCCGTCGGGGATTTTTCGGCATTCATGGGCGCTTTTACTCCTTATTTAGCAAGATAAAGGAGTATATCAGGCAATCCCCGTGAATAAAGCGTATAGGTTTACCTCAATCACCTCGGCTGTGTTATAATTTGCGACCTTTGAATCCGGGATACAGTAGAGGGATAGCGGTTAGATGAGCGACCTTGCGAGAGAAATTACACCGGTTAACATCGAGGAAGAGCTGAAGAGCTCCTATCTGGACTATGCGATGTCGGTCATTGTTGGCCGTGCGCTGCCGGACGTCCGCGATGGCCTTAAGCCGGTACACCGTCGCGTACTATACGCCATGAACGTATTGGGCAATGACTGGAATAAAGCCTATAAAAAATCTGCCCGCGTCGTCGGTGACGTCATCGGTAAATATCACCCGCATGGTGATACCGCCGTTTATGACACCATCGTTCGTATGGCGCAGCCATTCTCCTTGCGTTACATGCTGGTAGATGGTCAGGGTAACTTTGGTTCAGTCGACGGCGACTCCGCTGCGGCGATGCGTTATACGGAAATCCGTATGTCGAAAATCGCTCATGAGCTGATGGCCGACCTGGAAAAAGAGACCGTTGATTTCGTCGATAACTACGACGGCACCGAGCGCATCCCAGATGTGATGCCAACCAAGATCCCGAACCTGCTGGTTAACGGTTCGTCCGGTATCGCGGTCGGTATGGCAACTAACATTCCGCCGCACAATATCACTGAGGTGATCAACGGCTGCCTGGCCTATATCGACGATGAAGACATCAGCATTGAAGGGCTGATGGAACACATCCCGGGCCCGGACTTCCCGACGGCGGCGATCATCAACGGTCGTCGCGGTATTGAAGAAGCGTACCGCACCGGCCGCGGCAAGATTTACATCCGTGCCCGCGCCGAAGTGGAAGCGGACGCTAAAACCGGCCGTGAAACCATCATTGTTCACGAGATCCCGTATCAGGTGAACAAAGCGCGTCTGATTGAAAAAATCGCCGAGCTGGTAAAAGAAAAACGTGTTGAAGGCATCAGCGCGCTGCGTGACGAGTCTGACAAAGACGGTATGCGCATCGTGATTGAGATCAAACGCGACGCGGTGGGTGAGGTTGTCCTGAACAACCTGTACTCCCAGACTCAGCTTCAGGTCTCCTTCGGTATCAACATGGTTGCACTGCACCATGGTCAGCCGAAGATCATGAACCTGAAAGAGATCCTGAGCGCGTTCGTGCGTCACCGCCGTGAAGTGGTGACCCGTCGTACCATCTTCGAACTGCGCAAAGCGCGCGACCGTGCGCACATCCTTGAAGCGCTGGCGGTTGCGCTGGCCAACATCGACCCGATCATTGAACTGATCCGTCGTGCGCCAACCCCGGCGGAAGCGAAAGCCGCCCTGATTTCCCGTCCGTGGGATCTGGGTAACGTCGCCGCGATGCTGGAACGTGCGGGCGATGATGCAGCGCGTCCTGAGTGGCTGGAACCTGAATTCGGCGTGCGTGACGGTCAGTATTACCTGACTGAACAGCAGGCCCAGGCGATTCTGGATCTGCGTCTGCAGAAACTGACCGGCCTTGAGCATGAAAAACTGCTCGACGAATACAAAGAGCTGCTGGAACAGATTGCTGAGCTGCTGCACATCCTGGGCAGCGCAGAGCGTCTGATGGAAGTGATCCGTGAAGAGCTGGAACTGGTGCGCGATCAGTTCGGCGATGCGCGCCGCACCGAAATCACCGCGAACAGCTCTGATATCAACATTGAAGACCTGATCAACCGCGAAGACGTGGTGGTCACCCTGTCTCACCAGGGCTATGTGAAGTATCAGCCGCTGACCGACTACGAAGCACAGCGTCGTGGCGGTAAAGGCAAATCTGCAGCACGTATTAAAGAAGAAGACTTTATTGACCGCCTGCTGGTGGCCAACACCCACGACACGATCCTCTGCTTCTCCAGCCGTGGTCGTCTGTACTGGATGAAGGTTTATCAGCTGCCGGAAGCGAGCCGCGGCGCGCGTGGTCGTCCAATCGTTAACCTGCTGCCGCTGGAAGCGAACGAACGTATCACCGCCATCCTGCCGGTACGCGAGTACGAAGAGGGCGTGAACGTCTTTATGGCGACCGCCAGCGGTACCGTGAAGAAAACCGCGCTGACCGAGTTTAGCCGCCCACGTTCCGCCGGTATTATCGCGGTGAACCTGAACGAAGGCGACGAGCTGATCGGCGTGGATCTGACCTCCGGTTCTGATGAAGTAATGCTGTTCTCTGCCGCCGGTAAAGTGGTGCGCTTTAAAGAGAACGCCGTCCGTGCGATGGGTCGTACCGCTACGGGCGTTCGTGGTATCAAACTGGCTGGCGAAGACAGCGTTGTTTCTCTGATTATTCCGCGCGGTGAAGGGGCTATCCTGACCGTCACGCAGAATGGTTACGGTAAACGTACGGCGGAAGGGGAATACCCAACCAAGTCTCGCGGCACGCAGGGCGTTATCTCTATCAAAGTGACCGAGCGCAACGGTTCCGTTGTGGGCGCGGTGCAGGTGGACGATGCCGACCAGATCATGATGATCACCGATGCCGGTACGCTGGTGCGTACCCGCGTGTCTGAGATCAGCGTGGTAGGGCGTAACACCCAGGGCGTAATCCTCATCCGTACAGCGGAAGATGAAAACGTGGTGGGTCTGCAGCGTGTTGCTGAGCCGGTGGATGACGAAGAGCTCGATTCCATCGACGGTAGCGTTGCGGAAGGCGATGATGATATCGCGCCGGAAGCCGATACTGACGATGACGCAGCGGATGACGCTGACGAGTAATGTCTCCTGATGCAAAAAAGGGCCGGATTCCGGCCCTTTTCTTTTGCACAAGCAGATAAGTCAACGTTGCGACCTGGCGCGTTTACCGCTACCTTAACCACATTCTTTTGACCCCGACGGCGGAGCCTCGCCCCCTTGAAATACCTCGTCTCCTTTCGTACTACGCTGAAAGTTTCTCGCTATCTGTTTCGGGCGCTGGCGCTCCTGCTTTGGCTGCTGGTGGCCTTGTTCTCGGTGTTTTACATCGTAAACGCGCTGCACCAGAAAGAAGCGGAGATCCGCCAGGAGTTTAACTTAAGCTCCGACCAGGCCCAGCGCTACATTCAGCGAACGTCTGACGTGATGAAGGAGCTGAAGTATATAGCCGAGAATCGTCTGACGGCGGAAAACGGCATCCTGGCGCTTCGCGGGCGTAATGACAAAACCGAAGTCCCGGACTTCCAGCCCCTGTTCCCGGACTCCGATTGCTCCACCATGAGCAATTCCTGGCGCGGGTCGCTGGAATCCCTTGCCTGGTTTATGCGCTACTGGCGCGACAATTTCTCCGCCGCCTATGACCTGAACCGCGTATTCCTGATTGGCAGCGAAAATCTCTGCATGGCTGACTTTGGCCTGCGCGATGTGCCCGTTGAGCGTGACGATGCGCTGAAAAGCCTGCATGAACGTATTGTGAAATATCGCAATGCGCCGCAGGACGAGCGCGGGAATAACATCTTCTGGGTTAGCCAGGGCCCGCGCCCGGGCGTGGGCTATTTCTACGCCCTGACGCCGGTGTATCTCGGCAATCGCCTGCAGGCGCTGCTGGGGATTGAGCAGACCATTCGCATGGAAAATTTCTTCACCCCGGGCAGCCTGCCTATGGGAGTAACCATTCTGGATGAAAACGGTCATCAGCTGATCTCACTCGCCGGGCCGGATAACCGGTTAAACGTCGAACCGCACTGGATGCAGGAACGGTCGTGGTTTGGCTATACCTCGGGTTTCCGCGAACTGGTGCTGAAGAAGAGCCTGCCGCCTTCGTCGCTGAGTATTGTCTATTCGGTGCCAGTGGACATGGTGCTTGAGCGGATACGCATTCTCATCATGAATGCCATTCTGCTGAACCTGATCGCGGGTGGGGCGCTGTTCACCCTGGCGCGCATGTATGAGCGGAAAATCTTTATTCCCGCCGAGAGCGACGCCCAGCGGCTGGAGGAACACGAGCAGTTTAACCGCAAGATTGTTGCCTCGGCACCGGTGGGGATCTGTATTCTGCGTACCCAGGACGGGACCAATATTCTGAGTAACGAACTGGCGCATAACTACCTGAACATGCTGACGCATGAAGACCGGCAGAGGCTGACGCAAATTATCTGCGGCCAGCAGGTTAACTTTGTCGACGTGCTCACCAGTACGCACACCAACCTGCAGATCAGCTTTGTCCATTCACGCTATCGCAATGAAAACGTGGCGATTTGCGTGCTGGTGGATGTCTCCGCGCGCGTGAAGATGGAAGAGTCGCTGCAGGAGATGGCGCAGGCGGCGGAGCAGGCCAGCCAGTCGAAATCCATGTTCCTTGCCACCGTCAGCCACGAGTTGCGAACGCCGCTGTACGGGATCATCGGTAACCTCGACTTGCTGCAGACGAAAGAGCTGCCGAAAGGGGTCGACAGGCTGGTGACGGCGATGAACAACTCCTCCAGCCTGCTGCTAAAAATCATCAGCGATATTCTCGACTTCTCTAAAATTGAGTCTGAGCAGCTGAAAATCGAGCCGCGGGAGTTCTCGCCGCGCGAGGTCATGAACCACATTAGCGCCAACTATCTGCCGCTGGTGGTGCGTAAACAGCTGGGGCTCTACTGCTTTATCGAACCGGACGTGCCGCTGACGCTGCATGGCGATCCGATGCGCCTGCAGCAGGTCATCTCTAACCTGCTCAGCAACGCCATCAAATTCACCGACGTTGGCTGTATCGTGTTGCACGTCTGCCGGGCGGGGGATTATCTGAGTATTCGCGTGCGCGACACGGGCGTCGGCATCCCGGCGAAGGAAGTGGTTCGCCTGTTCGACCCGTTCTTCCAGGTCGGGACCGGCGTGCAGCGTAACTTCCAGGGCACCGGACTGGGGCTGGCGATTTGTGAGAAGCTCGTCAGCATGATGGACGGGGATATCTCGGTGGATACCGAGCCCGGCATGGGCAGCCAGTTCACCATCCGCATTCCGCTCTATTCGGCGCAGTATCCGGCAAAATCGACGGTGGACGGTCTGAGCGACAAGCGCTGCTGGCTGGCGGTGCATAACGCCTCATTGAATGACTACCTGACGGCGCTGCTTGCCCACAGCGGCGTGCGGGTGTGCCGCTATGAAGGTCAAACGCCGGACGTGGACGATGTGCTGATCGCCGACGAGATGCCGGATCAGCCGTGGCAGGGAAGAGGGGCGGTGCTCTTCTGTCGTCGCCACATTGGAATTCCTGTCGAGCGTACGCCTGGAGAATGGGTACACAGTGTCGCAACGCCGCACGAGCTGTTGAACCTGCTGGCGCGCATCTACAAAGTGGAGCTGGAAGAGCGCGACGGCGCGGGCGGATTGCCGTCACCTGACTCTCTGGCGTCGGTGAATGACGATATGATGATTCTGGTGGTGGATGACCATCCGATTAACCGCCGCCTGCTGGCTGACCAGCTTGGATCGCTGGGCTACCAGTGCAAAACGGCCAATGACGGCGTGGATGCGCTGAATGTGCTGAGTAAAAATCATATTGATATCGTGCTTAGCGACGTCAACATGCCAAACATGGACGGCTACCGTCTGACGCAGCGCATCCGACAGCTGGGCCTGACGCTGCCGGTGGTGGGCGTAACGGCGAACGCGCTGGCGGAAGAGAAACAGCGCTGTCTGGAGTCAGGCATGGACAGCTGTCTGTCGAAGCCGGTGACGCTGGACGTGCTGAAGCAGACGTTGTCGATTTACGCGGATCGCGTGAGAAAAACCAGAATATAAAAAAGGCCCGCAAGGGCCTTTTACGTTTTTCACCCTCTCCCTGTGGAAGAGGGATGGGGTGAGGGCATCAGGCCGCACACCCGTCCGGGATCAATCCTTGTCCGTTGCGCTCAGCGTAACGGAGGAGAGATAGTTCAGCAGAGCAATATCGTTGTCCACGCCCAGCTTCATCATCGCTGATTTCTTCTGGCTGCTGATGGTTTTAATACTGCGGTTCAGCTTCTTGGCAATCTCGGTCACCAGGAAACCTTCTGCGAACAGGCGCAGAACTTCACTCTCTTTCGGGGACAGGCGTTTGTCACCGTAGCCACCCGCGCTGATTTTTTCCAGCAGACGAGAGACGCTCTCAGGCGTGAACTTCTTGCCTTTCTGCAGCGCAGCGAGCGCTTTTGGCAGATCGGTCGGTGCGCCCTGTTTCAGCACAATCCCTTCGATGTCCAGATCCAACACCGCGCTCAGGATCGCCGGGTTGTTGTTCATGGTCAGAACGATGATCGAGATGTCCGGGAAGTGACGTTTAATGTATTTGATGAGCGTAATCCCATCACCGTACTTGTCCCCAGGCATGGAGAGATCGGTAATGAGCACGTGTGCATCAAGCTTTGGGAGGTTATTGATCAGTGCTGTAGAGTCTTCAAATTCACCGACTACATTCACCCACTCGATCTGTTCAAGTGATTTGCGAATACCGAACAGTACAATCGGATGGTCATCGGCAATAATTACGTTCATATTGTTCATGTATAAGGCTACCTTGCTACAGCAAGCTTTTGACGTAGGCGTCAATGTCGCTGATGTATTTTTCAATGCCAGAGGCATCTTTCTCACGAATTAGATGTTCCAGCGTTTCACATAACTGCTTGCCGGGAACCAGATTAAGCATGGCAAACACCCCTTTAAGCCGGTGTGCTGTCTGTGCCAGCGCTGCAAAATCATTCGCAGCGGACTCAGTATACAACCGCTTAACATCATCTGGTACTGTATCAACAAAGAGTGAATAGTATCCGCTGGCGTGAAGCTCGGCATTTTCATTGCCGCCTAACGGTGATTCCGCTATCTCTTCCTGCGCCAGCTGCTCTTCTATTAGTTGTAGTACAGCTTCCTGCATCGCATTGCTTATATTAAAGTTGACGCGCAGCTGGCCAGGGCCGATTTTCCGCACGCCTGACTCATCATCGCTTAAAAGCAAGCCGGAGGCAGTAAGATTAGACGGATTATCAGTTAAAAACAGATCAAATTCTTGACTTGCAAGTCTTTCATCCGGCGTGATGCAGGCCGCACCCCAGTTTTCTAACTGACGAACGACGATATTGCGGATCTCGTTCGAGGTCACATCGACCATCACCACGACGTCATCCAGCAGACGTTCTTCATCTTCTTCCTGCGGATTGGCCGCCATTTTCACGTGCAGAGAATAGCGGGTGCCGAGGGATTCACGGGCTTTGATATTCAGATGGCCGCCGAGCTTGCGCGCCAGCTGATCGCACAGCCAGAAGGTCAGGGCATTGGCCTTGCCGTAGCGATCGCTTTGCGTGTCATTCAGGAACGGGAAGTGCAGATTATCAATTTCACTCGTTGTGACGCCTTCCCCGGTGTCCAGGATGCGGAACGCCAGGCGGTCTTCTGCTGACTCCTCAGCGCTGACTTCCAGGGTGATCTTGCCAATCTGCGTGGTGGTCACGGCGTACTGAATAATCATCAGCAGAATGCGGCGCAGCGCTTCGCGATCGCCGTGGCGTTCGTCATTCGCCGGGAGATTGTTATTGATCAGCAGCTGCAACCCTTTGCGCTTAATCACGGGCAGCACGTCCGGCACCACTTCATCGATCAGATCCTGAATGGAGAAGAGGGTTGGCGTTCCCTTCCAGAAATCATTCTCCAGCATGTTCGCCAGCTGGATCTCATCAACCATTCTGACCAGCGAATCGGCCTGGCAGGCAAGCTGGTGGCTTTCAGCGGTGTTTAACGCCGCCGCCTGGGTCGCCAGCGTTTTTAACGGCTGCTTGAAGGCATCGCCAATGTTCTGCATGAATGCGGCGCGCCCCTGCTGGTTTTTCTCATACAGTCTTTGCGCTTGCTTGAGCTTTTTATTGACCAGCACTTCGCGATCCTGGTCGCGAATAATGAAGATTTGCGTGCGGGGAGCCACCTGGCTGCGGAACTGACGGATCTCGTACAGTTCATTGTTGATGGTGGCCTGAATCACCCCCTGGTGCTGATCCGCCATGGTGGTGATGTTCTGCAGGTTAAGATGCGGCAGCAGATGGTCGGCAATTTTGTTGCTCATCACCGTACGATTCGCCTCCTGGTCGTGAACTAAGACCCCAAGCGGCAGCACGGAAACAATTTCTTCATTCAGTGCACGCAATACGCGCAGCTCATTGCTGGTGCCGGCCGGAACCGCAGAGGCGTCGCTCTGACGCCCCGTCTGGAACCGGAAGGTGCTGTAGCCAAACAGCGCCAGCGCCAGCAGACCGATATTCAGCAGCAGAGGCAGCAGGATATTTTGCAGGGTGTCGAGCAACAGCGTGCCAAACGGCACCTGCCACACCAGACGCATCCCGGTCGAATTCAGCGATGAGGCAATTTCGATTTTCGAACCGTTAAAGGAGATCGAAACGCTTTCTGCGGCCTCTTTGTCTGACGCAGCACGCATGTTCTGGGTGCTGCTGTCTGGCTCCATACGGAAGCTGTCGAGCGGCATGTCCGGCGGGATTAAATCATTAATCGGTAAATCGAAGGCCACCACCGTCGCCAGGTGTCCTGGCTGGTTGAACGTGGTGCGCAAGGTAAAGTAATGACCGTTTTGCCAGGCCAGACGACGCAGGGAAGAGAAGCTCTCGCGTTCATCAAGGGCATTCGCCTGCTGCAGCATCTCTGCCCGGCGGGAATCGACGATGCTGCCCACGGTGGTCTCTTTAAACCCGGAAGAGAGATCTTTTAACGGCAGCGTTGAGATCAGGATCATGCTGTTGTCCTGACCGTTCAGATAGTACATCGACCACGGTACCGTTTCAGCGCCCCAGAGGGTATCCAGATAGGTCGAAATACGCTGCGTCATCTCAAGCGTCGCGCTGTCGTGAGAGCCAAAGATGAGGGCCTCGGTCTTACGCTGCGGTTTTTCGAGATAATAGACATCCTGCTTAAGCCGCGTCTCCTGAAGTCCATCCCCGGTCGAGGAGGTCGGGGCAGCCGCGATATTGTCGTAAATCTGCCAGGTGGCGTAGCGCCAGGTATCAATGCGCTTGTGCACGGCATGGGTGATATCAACGACCTGATAGCTCTTATCCTTCAGCCAGGCGTTAACCGCGCTTTGCACCATCACCCCCATGGTGACTAACAGCACAACGATCAAAAGAAGAAAGAAACGGGTGATGCTCCCGGGAAGGAGGGAAAATTTGCTCGGGGCGGTAGTTTCAGTCTGACTCATTGATCTCTTTAACCCGTTATGGTCGTGCTCTGTGGCGATAGGGCAGTATAAAGGGTAATAACTGAATTTCCAGCGCCACTGTCCGGGAAGAAGCGACTTTTTCGCCGGACAATATCGGCGGTGGGGTGTGCAGTAAACATGTACAAACTCGCCATATGCGTACAAATAACAGGCATACGCTCCCAGAAAATAGCACGAATTAACAAGAAATTAAGTTTCGCCTCAATTTTATGTCCTCGCAGGATACCCGAGGAGAATTTAGTTAATAGTCGTTACAATTTCGGTGCGGTAGCACAAAAAAAGAGAAGTTACGTAAAGAAAGGTAAAAAAAAACCGAATGCGGAGCATCCGGTTCAATTAGGGATAAACAGACATTCAAAACTGAATGACGGTAATAAATAAAGTTAATGATGATAGCGAGAGTTATTTTAGAGATTAGGTGCGATCTTGTTTTGTCATTCAGTGCTGTAACGAATTTTATTGTAACTAATTGATATTTATGTGGTGATTTTCCTGTTTGATTATAAGTGCTAATTTTCTAAGCTATTTGTGCTTTGTAAAAGTTCCTTTGTATTTACATTTTGAAACATGTTGATAGATGAATGAAACATCTTCAAAGTTTTCGTATCATATTCGCATTGGATTATTCTGTAATTTTGCGGAGAATGAAATTGCCGACTGGTTAATGAGGGTTAACCAGTAAGCAGTGGCAATTATAAGGCATATAACAGAGGGTTAATAAAATGAAAGTTAAAGTACTGTCCCTCCTGGTACCAGCACTCCTGGTAGCAGGCGCAGCAAATGCGGCCGAAATTTATAACAAAGATGGCAACAAATTAGATCTGTACGGTAAAGTCGATGGTCTGCACTATTTCTCTGACGACAAGGGTGCCGACGGCGACCAGACCTACATGCGTCTTGGCTTCAAAGGCGAAACTCAGGTTAACGATCAGCTGACCGGTTACGGCCAGTGGGAATACCAGATCCAGGGCAACACCTCCGAAAGCGAAAATGATGCCTGGACGCGTGTGGCGTTCGCGGGTCTGAAATTCGCTGACGCGGGTTCTTTCGATTACGGTCGTAACTACGGCGTAATCTACGACGTAACCTCCTGGACCGACGTTCTGCCAGAATTTGGCGGCGATACCTACGGCGCAGACAACTTCCTGCAGTCCCGTGCTAACGGCGTGGCGACCTACCGTAACCAGGACTTCTTTGGTCTGGTGGATGGTCTGAACTTTGCCCTGCAGTATCAGGGTAAAAACGGCAGCGTAAGCGGTGAAAACGTCGGTGGACGCAGCCTGCTGAAACAGAACGGCGACGGCTACGGTGCATCCGTGACCTATAACCTGGGCGAAGGTTTCAGCGTGGGTGGCGCGATGTCCTCCTCCAAACGTACCGCCGATCAGAACGCACCAGGCGTATACGGTAATGGCGATCACGCAGAAGTCTATTCTGGCGGCCTGAAATACGATGCTAACAACATCTATCTGGCAGCGCAGTACTCTCAGACCTACAACGCAACCCGTTTCGGTACCTCTAACGGCAGCAGCCCGACTACCGCTTACGGCTTCGCTAACAAAGCGCAGAACTTCGAAGTGGTTGCTCAGTATCAGTTCGACTTCGGCCTGCGTCCATCCGTGGCTTACCTGCAGTCTAAAGGGAAAGACATCGAAGGTTACGGCGATCAGGATCTGCTGAAATATGTTGATGTTGGTGCGACTTACTACTTCAACAAAAACATGTCCACCTACGTGGATTACAAAATCAACCTGGTTGATGAAAATGAATTCACCCGTCAGGCGGGTATCGGTACTGACGATATCGTCGCGCTGGGCCTGGTTTACCAGTTCTAATCGCTTCACCGTGTGACGTAAGGGGCCTGCTGGCCCCTTTTTTATGCCTCTCTGATTCTCACAACTCACCCGTTTTGGTGTACTCTTGCCGCCCTGGCATGAGGATAATAATGAATGGACATGACTTTTTTACGCGCCAGCTTTCTGGCTATGCTTTTTTTCCTGACCGCGTGTAACGATCCCACCCCCGTGGCGAAAACCGACACACCCGCCGCGACGGTGCTCGAAGGCAAAACGATGGGGACCTTCTGGCGCGTCAGCGTCATGAACCTCGATAAAACGCGCACAGATGAACTTCGCGGCAAAATCCAGTCGCAGCTGGACGCCGACGATCAGCTGCTGTCGACCTATAAAAATGACTCGGCGCTGATGCGCTTTAACCTCTCCACCAGCACCTCCCTGTGGCCGGTGAGCGAGGCGATGGCCGATATCGTGACCGAGTCAATGCGCGTGGGTTACAAAACCAACGGCGCGATGGATGTGACCGTCGGGCCGCTGGTAAACCTCTGGGGATTTGGCCCTAACAAACAGCCGGTGACCACGCCCGAACAGGCGGCTATTGATGACGCTCGCGCCAGGACAGGGCTAAAGCATCTGACGGTGATCAATCAGTACGGGCAACAGTACCTGCAAAAGGATATTCCCGATCTGTTTGTCGATCTGTCGACGGTCGGGGAAGGCTATGCGGCGGATCATCTTGCTGCGCTGATGGCCCAGGAAGGGATTTCCCGCTATCTGGTCTCCGTGGGCGGCGCGCTAGTCAGCCGGGGCATGAACGCCAGCGATAGGCCGTGGCGCGTAGCGATTCAAAAGCCGACCGATCGGCAAAATGCCGTGCAGGCGATAGTGGATATCAACGGACATGGGATCAGCACCTCCGGAAGCTACCGTAACTATTACGAGCTTGAGGGGAAGCGTATTTCGCACGTTATCGATCCGCAGACCGGGCGTCCCATCACGCATAACCTGGTCTCGGTGACGGTTATTGCCCCCACCGCGCTGGAAGCGGATGCCTGGGATACCGGATTAATGGTTCTCGGCCCGGAAAAAGCCAAAGAGGTGGTTCGTCAGGAAGGGCTGGCGGTTTATATGATCACCAAAGAGGGCGACGGGTTCAAAACCTGGAGCTCGCCGCAGTTCAATAGCTTCCTGGTGCGCGACAAAAATTAAAAAGCAAGGTTGCGGGTTTTTTATCAGTGGCACTCAGGCAGGCTCTATGTATGCTTACAAGAGGAGCCGATAATGAGAAACTCAACCTTTATTACCGATGAGGATCGCTGGCAGGCCGTGCTGGCCCGCGATCCGCTCGCTGACGAACAGTTTGTTTTCGCCGTGCAGACCACGGGTATTTTCTGCCGCCCGTCATGCCGCGCTCGCCACGCGCTGCGTAAAAATGTCCGCTTTTATCCCGATGCCCACCATGCCGTACAGGCAGGGTTTCGCCCGTGCAAGCGCTGCATGCCGGACAAACGCGATCCGCAGGCGCAGAAGCTGGCGAAAGTGGAACACGCCTGCCGTCTTCTGGAGCAGGAACCCACGCTAACCCTTGAGGGGCTGGCGCAGCAGGTTGCCATGAGTCCTTTCCATTTCCACCGTCTGTTTAAGTCCGTGACCGGCATGACGCCAAAAGCCTGGCAGCAGGCGGCGCGAGGCCAGCGCCTGCGCACCGCGCTTGCACAGGGAGACAAAGTTACCGACGCCGTGCTGGCGGCGGGGTTTCCCGACAGCAGCAGCTATTATCGCAAAGCCAACGAGGCGCTGGGCATGACGGCCAGGCAGTACCGCAAAGGGGATGCGGCAGTGCGTTATGCCATCAGCGACTGTTCGTTAGGACGTTGTCTGGTTGCAGAAAGCGAGCGGGGGATCTGCGCGATCCTGCTGGGTGACAGCGATGCGGAATTAGCCGAAGAGCTTGCCGCGCATTTTCCAAAAGCAGCGCATGCGCCGCTGGAAGAGGATTTCGCGCGGCGGATCCAGCAGGTGATTGCCAGTATCGATAACCGCGACGTACCGCTTGCGCTGCCGCTGGATATTCGCGGAACCGCGTTCCAGCAGCGCGTCTGGCAGGCCCTTCGCAACATTCCCTGCGGCGAAACGGCAAGTTACCGGCAGGTGGCGCAGGCGATTGGTCAACCCAATGCGGTACGCGCCGTTGCCGGAGCCTGTGCGGCAAACACGCTGGCGATTGTGATCCCCTGTCATCGCGTGGTTCGTCACGACGGCGCGCTGTCGGGTTACCGTTGGGGGACGGCGCGAAAAGCGCTATTACTAAAACGTGAGGCGAAACGCCAGGAGGGATAATGCTCGATCTTTTTGCGGATGCTGAACCCTGGCAGGAGCCGCTTGCGCCGGGGGCGGTGATCCTGCGCCGCTTTGCACTCTCCCGTGCGGCGGCGCTGCTTGCCGGTATCGACGAGGTGACGACGGTTTCGCCGTTTCGCCATATGGTGACGCCGGGCGGTTACACCATGTCGGTGGCCATGGCCAACTGCGGCGAGCTGGGCTGGGCGACGAACGATCGGGGCTATCTGTATGCCCCGAACGATCCCGCTACCGGCCAGCCGTGGCCCCCGATGCCTGCTGTTTTTCAGGCTCTCTGCCACGAGGCCGCCGTAGCAGCGGAGTATCCTGACTTTCGGCCGGATGCCTGCCTGATCAACCGCTACGCCGTCGGTGCGAAGCTCTCGCTGCATCAGGACAAGGATGAACCCGATCTGCGCGCGCCTATCGTCTCGGTATCGTTAGGTCTGCCCGCCGTCTTCCAGTTTGGCGGATTACGCCGCAACGATCCGCTCAAACGCATCATGCTGGAACATGGCGATGTAGTGGTGTGGGGTAGGGAATCGCGGCTGTTTTATCACGGTATTCAGCCGCTGAAGCCCGGGGTTCACCCGCTCACGGGTGAGTACCGTTATAACCTGACCTTTCGTCAGGCAGGGGCGAGTAAACAAAAATAAGAATTATTCTTGATGTCCGCGCAGGGCAGTTTACACTGCTGGCTGATTTTTATTGTCCGGATTGCCTGCATGCAACTACTTCTCCTTGTCTGGCGTCAGTATCGCTGGCCCTTCATCGCCGTAATGGCATTAAGCCTTGCCAGCGCCGCGCTGGGTATTGGCCTGATCGCGTTTATTAACGTGCGGTTGATTGAAATGGTCGACACCTCGATCTCCGTATTGCCGGAGTTTCTCGGCCTGCTGCTTCTGTTGATGGCGGTTACGCTCGGTTCCCAGCTTGCGCTGACCGCGCTCGGGCACCATTTCGTTTTCCGTTTGCGCAGTGAGTTTATCAAGCGGATCCTGGACACCCAGATAGAGCGCGTTGAGCAGCTCGGCAGCGCTTCCCTGCTGGCGGGGCTGACCAGCGACGTGCGCGCCATTACCATCGCGTTCGTTCGTCTGCCGGAGCTGGTGCAGGGGATCATTCTGACCTTTGGATCGGCTGCTTATCTCGCCTGGCTCTCCAGCAAAATGCTGGCGGTGACCGCGCTGTGGATTGCCATTACCATCTGGGGCGGCTTTATGCTGGTGTCGCGCGTCTACAAACACATGGCGGTGCTGCGCGAAACCGAAGATAAGCTCTATAACGATTACCAGACGGTACTGGAAGGACGCAAAGAGCTCACCCTGAACCGCGAGCGCGCCGAGCATATCTTTAATAACCTCTATATCCCGGACGCGCGCGAATACCGTCATCATATTATTCGCGCCGATACCTTCCACCTGAGCGCGGTGAACTGGTCAAACATTATGATGCTGGGTGCCATTGGCCTGGTATTCTGGATGGCGAACAGCCTGGGCTGGGCGGACACCAACGTCGCGGCAACCTACTCGCTGACGCTGCTGTTTTTGCGCACGCCGCTGCTGTCGGCGGTCGGTGCGTTGCCCACCTTGCTGAGTGCGCAGGTGGCATTTAAAAAGCTCAACAAATTCGATCTCGCGCCGTTTAAAGCCGAATTTCCGCGCCCGCAGGCCTTCCCGAACTGGCAGACGCTGGAGCTGCGTAACGTCACGTTCCGCTATCAGGACAGCGCCTTCTCCGTGGGGCCGGTCAACCTGACGATCCGCCGCGGTGAACTGTTGTTCCTCATCGGCGGCAACGGCAGCGGTAAATCTACGCTGGCGATGTTGCTGACCGGACTCTATCAGCCGCATTCGGGCGAGATTTTGCTGGACGGCACGGCGCTGAGCGCGGAGAAGCCCGAGGATTACCGCAAGCTTTTCTCGGCGGTGTTCACCGACGTCTGGCTGTTCGATCGGCTGCTGGGGCCTGAAGGGCAACAGGCCAATCCTGTGCTGGTGGAAAAATGGCTGACGCAGCTGCAAATGTCGCACAAGCTGGCGTTACAGGACGGGAAGATCCTCAACCTGAAGCTTTCCAAAGGGCAGAAAAAGCGCGTGGCGCTGCTGCTGGCGCTGGCGGAAGAGCGCGACATCATCCTGCTGGATGAGTGGGCTGCCGACCAGGACCCGCACTTCCGCCGCGAGTTTTATCAGGTGCTGTTGCCGCTGATGCAGGAGATGGGCAAAACCATTTTCGCCATCAGCCACGACGATCACTACTTCATTCATGCCGACCGCCTGCTGGAGATGCGTGACGGCAAGCTGAGCGAGCTGACCGGTGAAGAGCGCGATGCGGCCTCGCGTGACGCGGTGGCGCGCACGGCTTGATGCCCTCACCCTAACCCTCTCCCACAGGGAGAGGGGATAGATCGTGGCCGTAATGCCGCTTTTTTCTCCATCCCGCCCCGTTGTTTATTCTTATTTACATATCCCCGCGCTATGCTTAACCCCAACTCATTTAATGGATTTATGATTGATGTCGGTATTAAAGAAAAACAGCGCCAGGCAGCGTGACCAGGAGCGCGCGCGACTCATCTGGCTTCTCACGACCGATAAAGCGGTCACTTCTACGCTATTAGGCAAACTCACCCTGGCTGAGCAATATGATGTCGGCACCCTGGCCGACGATATTGCTGAGGTAGGTGCGCTGGTTGCTCATTTACCTCCGCCGGATCTGGCGGATACCCTTGAGGCGCTTCCCTCGGAAGAACGCCACGCCCTGTGGCGTCTGGTGCAGGATCACGAGCGCGGGCAGGTGCTGCTTGAGGCCTCTGAAAACGTCTGGGACGACCTGATCGACGAGATGAGCGACCGGGACATTCTCGACGCTGTGCAAACCCTGGATATCGACGAGCAGATTTACCTCGTTCAGCACCTGCCGCGAAACCTGACCGGTCGCCTGCTGGCGTCGCTGCCTGCGGAGGAGCGGGCGCGCGTGCGTCAGGTGATGCACTACGAGAAAAACAGCGTCGGCGCGATCATGGAGTTCGGCGTTATCACGGTGCGACCGGACGTGACGCTCGGCACCGTGCAGCGCTACCTGCGTCGACTGGGCAAGATGCCGGACAACACCGATAAGCTGTTCGTCACCTCCCGGGATAAAACCCTGCTCGGCGAACTGGAGCTGAAAACTATCCTGCTCAATAGCACCCAGCGGAAGGTGAGCGAGGTGATGGAAAACGAGCCGATGGTTTTCTCCCCGGAAGACGATGCGGAGAAAGCGGCGCGTACCTTCGAACGTGACGACCTCGTCAGTGCCGCCGTCGTGGATTCTGTCGGCAAACTGATGGGGCGTCTGACCATCGATGAGATCGTTGATGTGGTCTACGAAGAAACCGATAACGACCTGCGTGCGCTCGGCGGGATCAGCGCGGAAGACGATGTACACGCTTCCGTCGGCAAGGCGGTGAAAACGCGCTGGGCGTGGCTGGCCATTAACCTCTGTACCGCGTTTATCGCCTCCCGGGTGATTGACGGTTTTGAACACACCATTTCACAGCTGGTGGCGCTGGCCTCGCTGATGCCGATTGTCGCAGGGATTGGTGGTAACACCGGAAACCAAACTATAACCATGATCGTTCGCGCCCTTGCGCTGGAAAATATTCAGCCAGGTAACTTTTCGTGGCTCATTTTTAGAGAGATGGGCGTCGCGCTAATTAACGGCCTGGTGTGGGGCGGGATTATGGGCGGCATCACCTGGTGGCTGTACGACGATATGGCCCTGGGCGGCGTGATGATGCTGGCGATGGTGCTGAACCTACTGGTAGCGTCGATAATGGGGGTGATTATCCCGCTGACGATGACCAAACTGGGGCGGGACCCCGCGGTGGGGTCGAGCGTGATGATCACCGCCATCACCGATACCGGCGGTTTCTTTATTTTTCTTGGGCTGGCGACGGTTTTTCTTCTTTAAGCCGACGCTTAATGCGGGCGGGGAGGAGTGCCATGACGATAATCCCGCCCAACACGCCAATCGCCAGATTGCCGGTTGATACCGTGGCGGCTACGGTGACCAGCATGACGACCGTTTCTGCAATCGGGGCTGTTTTCACCGTGGCTGGCTGAAGGCTGTGCCAGCTGAAGGTTTTGACGGCGACAATCGCCATGATACCCGCCAGCACCGCCATCGGGATTTTGGCCATCACGTCGCTGAGCGCCGTCACCAGGATCAGCAGCACGATGCCCGCCGCAAAGGTTGAAATGCGGCTTCGACCTTTACCCATCTCCACGTTGACGATGGTTTGCCCAATCATCGCGCAGCCTGCAATACCGCCATAAAATCCGGCCAGAATATTGCCGACGCCTAATCCAATGCTTTCGCGGCGTTTACCTGACGGTGTCGCGGTCAGCTCATCCACCAGCTTTGCCGTCAGCAGGGATTCCAGCAGGCCGACAAACGCGATGCTCAACGCGCACGGCCAGATAATGCTCAGCGTCTGTACATTGAGAGGGACCAGAAGTTCGGTAAGACCTGGTAAACCGCCGCTCATGGAGCCTTCATCGCCCACGGTCGGCAGGATTTGACCGGTTGAAACGGTGAACACGGTAAGCACAACAATCGCAATCAGCGGGGAAGGGATGCTTTTGAGATAGCGCGGCACCCACAGCACGATCAGCAGCGTCAGCGCGAACAGGCCCACAATCAGCGGGCTTCGGCTCCAGAAATGCGGCACCTGAGCGAAGAAGATCAAAATGCCCAGGGCGTTAACAAACCCCGTCATGACCGACTGGGGAATAAAGCGCATCAGCCTTGCCATGCCCAGCACGCCAAACAGAATCTGAATCACGCCCGCCATCAGCACGGCAGGAAGAATGTACTGTACGCCGTGCTGATGCACCATAGGGCCAATGACCAGCGCCACGGAACCGGCCGCGGCCGTGACCATCGCCGGGCGACCACCGAGTACAGACAGGGCAAGACACAGCACCACGGAGGCGATCAGGCTGACCTTCGGGTCAACGCCCGCCACCACCGAAAACGAGATAACCTCGGGGATCAGCGCCAGGGCGGTAATTACGCCTGCCAGCGTTTCACGCGTCAGCTGCTTTGGGGAACGCAGCACGTTGGCTACGCGATCTTCGGGGGATACGGCAGAATGGGGTAAGGACATAACAGTTCGCTGGTTAGGGCAGGCTTCCGTGCGCGCGATCACAAAACGCAACATACTAGCCAGTAAAACCGCGCTTTACCAGACGCATCGATAATTCCTCACAAACAATCCATCATTAAATTTCACAATTACAATAATTTCGTAACCTTTAAACAATATTTAAAAGTTGTTACCGTGCCCCCGCAGCTTTTTTCACCTGCAATTTCCACGCATCAAGCACTTTTACACTAAGGCATAAATTATGAAAAAAATGACTGCCATGCTCTTTTCTCTGGCCGTGGGGCTTAACACCGTCTCCATGGCGGCGAAAGCTGACGCACCAAAAGAGCAGGAAACGGACGTCCTTTTAATTGGTGGCGGTATCATGAGCGCCACGCTGGGAACCTATCTGCAAGAACTGCAGCCGGACTGGTCTATGACCATGGTCGAGCGCCTTGATGGCGTGGCGCAGGAGAGTTCGAACGGATGGAATAACGCCGGTACCGGACATTCGGCACTCATGGAACTGAACTATACGCCGCAGAAAAAGGACGGTTCCATTAGTATCGAGAAGGCGGTAGAGATCAACGAAGCATTCCAGGTTTCTCGCCAGTTCTGGTCTCATCAGGTCAACAGCGGCGTAATGCACGACCCGCACTCCTTCATCAACACCGTACCGCACATGAGCTTTGTCTGGGGTGAGCAGAACGTTAACTTCCTGCGCGCGCGCTACGCCGCTCTGCAGCAGAGCACGCTGTTCCGCGGGATGAAATACTCTGAAGACCACGCGCAGATTAAAGAGTGGGCTCCGCTGGTCATGGAAGGTCGTGACCCGAACCAGAAAGTGGCGGCGACCCGTACCGAAATTGGTACCGACGTTAACTACGGCGAAATTACCCGTCAGCTGGTGACGTCTCTGAAGAAAAAAGAGAACTTCAACCTGCAGCTCAGCACCGAAGTGCGCGGTTTCAAGCGCAACGCGGATAACAGCTGGAGCGTGACCGTTGCCGATCTGAAAAACAACGAAGCCGAGCACGTCATCAAGGCGAAGTTTGTCTTTATCGGTGCGGGCGGCGCGGCGCTGAAGCTGCTGCAGGAGTCCGGTATTCCGGAAGCGGACGACTACGCGGGCTTCCCGGTGGGCGGCCAGTTCCTGGTATCCGATAACCCGGAAGTGGTGAACCGTCATCTGGCAAAAGTGTACGGTCAGGCTTCCGTTGGCGCACCGCCGATGTCTGTTCCGCACATCGACACCCGTATGCTTGACGGCAAACGCGTGGTGCTGTTTGGGCCGTTCGCAACCTTCTCCACGAAGTTCCTGAAAAATGGCTCCCTGTGGGATCTGCTCAGCGCCACAACTACTTCTAACGTCAAACCGATGATGGACGTGGGTCTGGATAACTTCGACCTGGTGAAATATCTGATTAGCCAGGTGATGCTCTCTGACGACGACCGTTTCGAGGCGCTGAAAGAGTACTATCCGCAGGCGAAGAAAGAAGACTGGCGTTTGTGGCAGGCGGGTCAGCGCGTACAGATCATCAAGCGCGATCCGAAAGAGGGCGGCGTGCTGCGTCTGGGTACCGAAGTGGTGAGCGATAAGGATGGTACCATCGCCGCGCTGCTGGGTGCGTCACCGGGCGCGTCTACCGCTGCGCCAATCATGCTGCACCTGATGGAAAAAGTGTTTAAAGATAAAGTCGCCAGTCCGGAATGGCAGGCGAAGCTGAAAACTATTATTCCATCCTACGGCACGAAGCTGAACGGCAACGTGAGCGCGACGGAGCAGGAGCTGGAATACACCAGCCGCGTACTGCAGCTGCAATACATCAAGCCGCAGGCTGCGGATGCTGCGCCAAAAGCGGAGCTGAAGCCTCAGCCGGAAAACAAACCGGTTGCGGATATCGCGCTGTAAGGTCAAAGCAAAACGGTAACATCCGTTACCGTTTTTAGTGTTTTCTCCCTCTCCCGGTGGGAGAGGGTTGGGGTGAGGGCACCAGAGCGCACCCTTTCCGGGTCGGGTAAGGCGAAGCCGCCACCCGACTTATTTTTAACGTACTACCGCTTGACCGACGTTCTCGTCCGCCTTCCACACGCGATACTTCACTTCCACGTTTTCAGGCGTATAGACCACGATCGGCAACTTGCTGTTGTAGCGCAGCAGACTTTTGTCGCCCAGATAAGCCGTCACAAATTTCTTCTCTTTTTTGCCGTCCGGGCAGGCCATCATGGTGGAGACCGGAGAGGTCACTTTATCAAAGACGTAATAGTCGTAACCCCAGCCTTCCAGGGTTTTGCTTTCCAGCTGACCGCCCAGACGGTGCTGGTTGCAGTCCACTTCCAGCGTCTTGCCAATCAACAGTTCCACTTTGAAGTTCGCTTCATCCTGCTGAACCGGCAGCTGGATCACCTGACGCTTCATCCCTTTGTCCGCCTGCGGGTACGGAGCCACTTTTTCCAGCGGCTGCTCTTTTGGGGTTTCGCTGGCGAAAGCACTGCTGCTGACGCACGCGGCGGCGATGAGGGCGATGGCAAATTTAGGTGCGTTTTTCATTGTCATTCCTTTATGTCAAAACGATCCTGCGCAGGTTAACATAACAACTATGAATGAATGGTGTTATTTACTTACATTTTCACTATAGCTAGCGTTATGCGCTCTTAAATATCCTGTTTAGTGGTTTTTTATGCTGATGTGGAGTCGAGTGCCAGTTCGTGTTATTTTAGACCTTATATAATGTTATTCATCTGTAAAAGGGAAGAGAGATGGTTCGTGCAAAACTGAAAACACCTGAAGGCCGCAAATTCCTCCTGGCGCTGCTGGTCGTGTTTATGATTGCTGCCGCGTGCGTGGGGCGGGCAACCATTGTTGGTGTGATCGAACAGTACAATATCCCCCTCTCTGCCTGGACAACCAGTATGTATGTCCTGCAATCGGCGATGATCTTCGTCTACAGCCTGGTGTTCACCGTTCTGCTGGCCATCCCGCTGGGCATTTTCTTCCTGGGTGGACGTGAGAAGCGCTAAGCATTCACCCAGAGAATGAAGCCAGCCTGCGGGCTGGCTTTTTTTATATCAGATGATTTTTATTCGCATTTCCAGGATATTCTGTTTCGAACAAGATTGTTCGACATAAAGCAGGAGATGCGCAATGTTATCCCGGTTTGCAACGCTCAGCCGGATCCCGAAAGGAGTCTGGGTTGTGGGTGGCGTCAGCATGTTGATGGATATCTCCTCGGAGATCATTCACAGTCTGCTGCCGTTGTTTATGGTCACGACGCTGGGTGCCAGCGTGATTTTCATTGGTTTGATTGAAGGTCTGGCCGAGGCCACTGCGCTGTTTATCAAAGTGTTTTCCGGCGCAATCAGTGATTATCTGGGCAAACGTAAAGGGCTGGCTGTTCTGGGCTACGGTCTTGGCGCATTGAGTAAACCGTTGTTTGCTATTGCCTCTTCCTCCGGCATGATTCTTGGGGCACGTTTAATCGACCGGGTAGGGAAGGGGATCCGGGGGGCGCCGCGCGATGCGCTGGTCGCTGACGTTACGCCGCCGGAACTCCGCGGCGCGGCCTTTGGTTTGCGTCAGTCGATGGACACCATTGGCGCCTTTCTCGGGCCGCTGCTGGCCGTAGGCTTAATGCTGCTGTGGAATGATGATTTCCGCACCATTTTCTGGATTGCGGTGATCCCCGGCGTACTCGCCGTTGCCTTGCTTTTCTTCGGCCTGCATGAGCCTAAAGCCCCTGTCGAACATAAACGAACAAATCCCATCAAAAGAGAGAACCTCAGGCGCCTCGGGAAAGGCTGCTGGTGGGTCATTGGCCTGGGGGCCATCTTCACGCTCGCACGTTTCAGCGAAGCATTTCTTGTCCTTCGTGCTCAGCAGTCGGGTGTGCCGCTGGCGCTGATCCCGCTGGTGATGGTTGCCATGAATCTGCTCTATTTCCTCTCTGCCTATCCGTTTGGCAAGTTATCCGACGTGATGAGCCACACCCGATTACTGCAGTGGGGGCTGGTGGTGCTGATTGGCGCGGACATTGTGCTGGCGCTGAGCACCCACTGGGCAGGCATTATTTTAGGCGTTGCGCTTTGGGGGATACATATGGGCATGACCCAGGGGCTGCTGGCGGCAATGATTGCGAAAACCGCGCCCGCGGATCTGCGCGGTACCGCCTACGGTATTTTTAGTCTTGTCAGCGGCGTGGGGTTATTAGTCGCCAGCCTGGGAGCAGGAGCAATCTGGGAGACGTTTGGTGCGCAGTATACCTTCTATGCCGGGGCGGTGATTTGTCTGGCGACGTTGGTTTATCTGCGAAAAACACCTGACGAAATGGCATAAAAAAACCAGCCGTAAAAGGCTGGTTTTGATAATAATTTTGGTCGGCACGAGAGGATTTGAACCTCCGACCCCCGACACCCCATGACGGTGCGCTACCAGGCTGCGCTACGTGCCGACGCATAAAAAGAATACTACTCGATTCCGTTTTGAATGCAAGGGAATCCGTCGCTAACTGGTTTATTATTAATCAGTTAGCGATAAACCGCTTCTCATCCGTCAGGACCTGCAGCAGCAGGCTCAGCTGCGGTTTCTGGTCTTTCAACCGTTCACCCTGCAGGTTATACGTCTGATAATTCCCGTTGCTGTTCAGCACCAGCGTCAGCTTCGGCGTGGTCACCACCAGCGTGTTATTCCCCGCAGCCGTCACCCAGCTGTGGCGGCGCGCGGCGCTGAAGAGATCCTGCCCCTGCGAATACTCGTTTGCTGGCGTGCTGACGTGCAGCAGGCGTTGCATCAGGGTAGTCATCACATCTTTATGCTCGGTGAGCATATTGATGCGCTGCGCCGGCGTGCCTGGCCAGTGGATCACCAGCGGAACCTGCAGATTCGGACGAGACCAGCTCATACTCTTCGTCTCGTCACCTAGCGGCACACCATGACCCGCGGTCACGATCACCACGGTGTTGTCCAGCTTGCCCGACTCGCGAAGCGCATCAAGCACGCGGCCTATCTGCGCATCAACATCGCCAGCCGCGCGGCCGTAGCGGCGCGCAAAGTCATTCTTATTGCTGTCAGCGAGCGTTGTGCCGTTAAAGGCAACCCATGAGAACCAGCGGTTATCTTCCTGGGCGTAGCGCTGCAGCCAGTTTATCCACTGGCTGGCGGTCTGCGCGTCGGACTGTTTTTGTGCCGTCGGCAGTGAGAAATCGGACAGCAGCGCCTGGCGGTAGAGCGGGCTGTTAAAGCCGTCGGAGGAGAACAACCCTAACTGATAGCCTTGCTGATTCAGCCCGGTGATCAGCGCCGCTGGCGTGCGGGTAGACAGTACGCCGTCCATGTAGCCGGCAGAAATGCCGTAGAAGAGGCCAAAGATACCCGCATCGGTTGAGTTACCGGAGCTCATGTGCTGAGTAAACGAGACGTTTTTACTGGCGAAATCGGCCAGCGCAGGCATCTGCTTCTCGTAGCGGGAATAGTTCAGGCCATCGACGGTGATCAGCAGGACGTTTTGCCCGCGCCCCATATCGCGGTAGTGCAGATCGCTCAGCGGATACTGAACGCTGACGGCTTCCGGGTTACCCTGTTCGACCAGACGGCGCTGGTACTCCTGCGCATCAAGCAGGCCGTGTTTCTCGAGGAAGCGACGGGCCGTCATCGGATATGAGAGCGGCAGGTTAGCGCGCTGCATGGTAATCGGGCGATAAAAGTTCGCATCCGCCCAGATATACATGATGTGCGAACTGATAAAGGAGATGAAGAAGAGCGCGGCGACGGGCTTCGCGTAATGGCGTCGCCGGGTCAGACTGCGAAGTTTTTGCCAGCTCCAGGTGGCAAACAGCATCTCAATCAACAGGATCACCGGGACGCTGATAAACATCAGCTGCCAGTCACGGGCCGTTTCGTTCTGGTCGGGGTTAATCACCAGTTCCCAGACGATGGGGTTGAGATGCAGGTGGAAGCGGGTGAACACTTCACTGTCGATAAGCAGCAGCGTCATCCCCACCGTCGCAAGGATGGCGGACAAGAATCGCATCAGACGCTGCGACATGACGATAAACGTCAAGGGGAACAGGATCAGCAGATAGGTGGCGAAAACCAAAAAGCTAAAGTGACCGACAACGCTTATCCAGGAGTAGATACGCCCGGTGAGCGTTGTTGGCCAGTCTGCGACAAACAGATAACGACAGCCAATGACCGTCGCCAACAGAATGTTGAACAGGGCAAACCAGTGCCCCCAGCTGACCATCTGGGAGACTTTTTCACGGTAGCGCTGACGATTCGTCACCATAAACTGTTGTTCGTATCCCTTAATGGGCCGGGTCGTTGCTGACGGACGACTGTAAAGCCTGGGCGAACGATTTTGCGATCGCCTGACGCTGAGCCGGAGCAACGCTGGTGTTAATCAGGTTGGTGACCATATTTCCCAAAACCATCAGGGAGAGATCGGTCGGCGTTTTATGTTTTTCCAGTACGTTGACCAGCTCACTGAGCAGTTGTTCAACGTGTTCATCACTGTAGCGGGAATGTTGTGGCATAAATCAAAATCAGTTTGTTGATGAAAGGGCAACATATTACCGTAGCAACAGCTTTTTTTCCCCTTTTTTATCTGTTGTTGCACACATGTCCTGGTGGTGGTTGAATACCGCCCGGTCTAAAAGGAGAGTTTATCATGAGTCTGGAAATCAACCAGATTGCCTTGCACCAGCTTATCAAGCGTGATGAGCAAACCCTTGAAGTGGTGCTGCGCGATTCGTTACTGGAACCCACGGCGACCGTTGTGGAGATGATGGCAGAGCTGCATCGCGTCTACAGCGCCAAAAATAAAGCCTATGGCCTGTTCAGCGAAGAGAGTGAACTGGCTGATAGCCTGCGCCTGCAGCGTCAGGGCGAAGAGGATTTTCTGGCGTTTAGCCGCGCCGCAACCGGGCGACTGCGCGACGAGCTGGCGAAATATCCTTTCGCCGACGGCGGGATCGTGCTGTTCTGCCACTACCGCTATCTGGCAGTAGAGTATCTGCTGGTTACCGTGCTGAATAACTTAAGCAGCATGCGCGTGAACGAGCAGCTGGATATCAGCTCAACGCATTATCTGGATATCAACCATGCGGATATCGTGGCGCGCATTGATTTGACCGAATGGGAAACCAACCCGGAGTCGACCCGCTACCTGACATTCCTGAAGGGGCGCGTGGGCCGCAAAGTGGCGGATTTCTTTATGGATTTCCTCGGTGCCAGCGAAGGTCTCAACGCCAAAGCGCAGAACAAAGGGCTGCTCCAGGCGGTTGATGACTTCACGGCAGAAGCGCAGCTCGATAAATCTGAGCGCCAGACCGTGCGTCAGCAGGTCTACAGCTACTGCAACGAACAGCTGCAAGCAGGGGAGGAGATCGAGCTGGAGTCCCTCTCAAAAGAGCTGGCCGGCGTCAGCGAAGTCAGCTTCCAGGAATTTACGGCTGAAAAAGGCTATGAACTGGAAGAGAGCTTCCCGGCGGACCGCAGTACGCTGCGTCAGTTAACCAAGTTTGCCGGCAGCGGCGGCGGGTTAACCATCAACTTTGACGCGATGTTGCTGGGTGAACGCATCTTCTGGGATCCGGCCACCGATACGCTGACCATTAAAGGCACGCCGCCGAACCTGCGCGATCAGCTTCAGCGCCGCACCTCGGGCGGGAAATAACAGCCATAAAAAAACCCCGCAGAAGCGGGGTTTTTTTTCGACGTGTTTGCGATTACGCGCGAACGAAGTCGATGTGAGACAGTTTTGGCTTGAACGGGTGACGCTGAACAGCCTGAACTTTCACTTTTTCTTCTTTACCGCCAACAACGATGGTCAGAACTTCGCTGTAGAATTCAGCTTTGGTCTGCAGGTTCCACAGTTTGTCGTGATCCAGTTCGATTGCAACTGGAGCAGCTTCGCCACCGTAAACGATAGCCGGGAACTTGTTAGCGTTACGCAGGCGGCGGCTCGCACCCTTACCCTGCACGTTACGTACTTCTGCTTCGATAGTGAACATTGATTTCTCTCTGTATTTAAAACCCTGCTACAGGCGACCCAGCAGCAGGCGAGTGTTCTGCCTCACGGATGTGAAGCGGGCGGCATTTTATACTCAAATGCCCCTCACATCAATGAAAAGTCCCGCTAACCGCGCAATTCGTTGGCGCGACGGAAGCGACCTTCGTAGTCAAAGAGTTTCTCGCGCACCTGCCAGAACTGGCCTTTCTTACGGGCGACGACAAAATCCGGATGGCGCAATAGCACCTGCTGGCGCACGATATCGGCCACGGTTATCCAGCGCAGGGGGACGCCCGGCGTTCGGGTGTGCGGGCGGATAAACAGCTGTTCGAAGGCCATTCGCTGAGCAGGCGTCTGGACCCGGAAGCGCTCGCTGACGTCCGCCCCGTCTTCGTCGTAATAGGTGATTTTTAACCACTCACCTTTTTCATCGGCGCCGGGCTGCAGCGCCATGCCGGAACAGCGCAGCACCAGCGCATCTTTCAGCTTTAGCGCCGCTTTCAGCATGTCGTCCGGGTCAACCAGCACCGTGTCGCATTCCCGGCAGCGGCGCGCGGCAATGTCGTTTTCGGCGTTGCACTGCGGGCAGTTTTTAAAGCGGAAACGGAAATCGCACTGCTCGCGATGCCCGTCATCATCTTCAAACCAGCCCTGACAGCGGCGGCCAAAGTGTTCGATCAGCGTACCGTCGGCGGTGGTTTTTCCCCAGAAGGTGTTGGCAAACCCGCAGGCAGGGCAAAAGACCTGCACGGGCACGTTGTCGCTTTTCCCTTTTGGCGCGCCGACTTCAGGCGTATAGAGATCGTGCGGGTTACCGGCATAATCCAGAATCAGGCAGTCGGTTTTTCCCTGGGCCAGACGCAGGCCGCGGCCAACAATTTGCTGATACAGACTGACCGATTCGGTCGGGCGCAAAATGGCGATCAGGTCGACGTGCGGGGCGTCAAAGCCGGTGGTCAATACCGACACGTTAACCAGATAGCGGAACCGCTGGGCCTTAAACGCGTCAATCAGGCTGTCGCGCTCCGGGCCGGGCGTCTCGCCGGTGATTAACGCCGCGTCGCCGGAGGGCAGTAACCCGGTGATTTCTCGCGCGTGCTCAACGGTGGCGGCAAAGATCATCACCCCTTTGCGCGTCGCGGCGAACTCCTCTATCTGGCTGATGATATGCGGCGTAATACGCTTCTGCTTTTTCAGCTCCTGGTTGAGATCCGCTTCGCTGAATAAGCCGTTGCTCTGCGCCTGCAGACGGCTGAAATCGTACTGTACCACCGGCATATCCAGCCGTTCAGGCGGCGTCAGGTAGCCATGTTTAATCATGTAGCGCAGCGGAAGTTCGTAAATGCAGTCGCTAAACAGGGCCTTGTCATCGCCGCGCACCATGCCGTGATAATGGTAGCGATAGATCCAGCCTTTCCCCAGACGAAACGGGGTCGCCGTCAGGCCCAGCAGGCGCAGGTCAGGGTTCACCGCTTTCAGGTGGGCCAGGATTTGCTGGTACTGGCTGTCGTCGTCGTCGCTGATGCGGTGGCATTCGTCGACAATCAGCAGCGAAAATTCGCTGCGAAACAGGTCCAGATTGCGCGCCACCGACTGCACGCTGCCAAAGACCACTTTACCGTGGCTCTCTTTGCGCTTCAGCCCGGCGGCGAAGATATCGGCTTCCAGCCCAAGCGCACAATACTTGGCGTGGTTTTGCGCGACGAGCTCTTTGACGTGCGCCAGCACCAGAACGCGACCGCGCGCCAGACGCGCCAGTTCGGCGATGACCAGGCTTTTGCCTGCGCCGGTCGGGAGCACAATCGCCGCTGGCTCGCGGTGTTTACGGAACCAGGCGAGGGTGGCGTCAACGGCTTCCTGCTGATAGGGACGAAGTGTAAAAGTCATGGGGTCTCGGTTTCGTTATTCCGCACATAGTATGCCACGAAACTTTTTCCCTTGAGTGGCGCAACCAGACCATTATACTGAACCGTTCCAGACTGCTTCTTTTTTCGGACCCGTTGTCCGACTTCCAGCACCATTAAGGCTAAAAAGATTTCATGCGACTTGATAAGTTTATCGCTCAGCAACTCGGCGTAAGCCGCGCTATTGCCGGGCGCGAAATTCGCGCCAGCCGCGTTACCGTGGATGGCGACATTGTGAGAGACAGCGCGTTCAAACTGCAACCTGACCATCAGGTGGAGTATGACGGCAATCCGCTGACCCAGCAGCACGGTCCGCGCTACTTCATGCTCAATAAGCCGGAAGGCTACGTCTGCTCGACGGACGATCCGGATCACCCGACGGTGCTCTATTTCCTCGACGAACCGGTGGCGCACAAGCTGCACGCCGCAGGCCGTCTCGACATCGACACCACGGGTCTGGTGCTGATGACCGACGACGGGCAGTGGTCGCATCGCATTACTTCCCCGCGTCACCACTGCGAGAAAACCTATCTGGTCACGCTGGAGTCGCCGGTGTCGGATGACACGGCAGAGCAATTCACGAAAGGCGTTCAGCTGCATAATGAAAAAGATCTGACCAAACCCGCCGTGCTTGAGGTAATCACGCCGACCGAAGTCCGTCTGACCATCAGCGAAGGGCGTTACCATCAGGTGAAACGTATGTTTGCCGCCGTGGGGAACCGCGTTGTTGGCCTGCATCGTGAGCGGATTGGTGCGATTGAACTCGATCCCGACCTGGCGCCAGGCGAATATCGCCCGTTAACGGAAGAAGAGATCGCCAGCGTCGGTCTGCCTTCGCACTAATTTCAGGAGAGCTCTGTGACCACCAGGCCACACTCGTCGTTCAAAATCGTCTTCATTCTTGGCCTGCTGGCCATGCTGATGCCGCTGTCTATTGATATGTACCTGCCTGCGCTGCCGGTAATTTCTGCACAGTTTGGCGTCCCGGCGGGCAGCGCGCAGATGACGCTCAGCACTTATATTCTCGGCTTTGCCCTCGGCCAGCTGTTTTATGGCCCGATGGCGGACAGCCTTGGACGCAAGCCCGTCATTCTGGGCGGGACGCTGGTCTTTGCGGCTGCAGCGGTGGCCTGTGCGCTGGCGCAGACCATCGATCATCTGATTATCATGCGCTTCTTCCACGGTCTGGCGGCGGCAGCGGCAAGCGTGGTGATTAACGCTCTGATGCGCGATATCTACCCGAAGGAAGAGTTCTCCCGGATGATGTCGTTCGTGATGCTGGTGACGACGATTGCGCCACTGGTGGCACCCATGGCCGGTGGTGCGGTGCTGGTGTGGTTTAGCTGGCACGTGATTTTCTGGATCCTGGCTCTGGCCGCCCTGCTTGCCTCGGCGATGATTTTCTTCTTTATTGATGAAACGCTCCCCGTCGAGCGCCGTCAGAAATTCCACATCCGAACCACAATAGGCAACTTTGCCTCGCTGTTTCGCCACAAGCGCGTGCTCAGCTATATGCTGGCAAGCGGGTTCAGCTTCGCCGGGATGTTCTCCTTCCTGAGCGCTGGGCCGTTTGTCTACATCGAGCTGAACCACGTTTCGCCGCAGCACTTCGGCTATTACTTTGCGCTTAACATCGTCTTCCTGTTTATCATGACCATCATCAACAGCCGTTTTGTCCGGCGGATGGGGGCGCTCAACATGTTCCGCGCCGGGCTGTGGATCCAGTTTGTGATGGCTATCTGGCTGGTGGTGAGCGCGTTTCTGGGCGTGGGCTTCTGGGCGCTGGTGGTCGGCGTGGCGGCCTTTGTCGGCTGCGTGTCGATGGTGTCATCAAATGGGATGGCGGTGATCCTGGATGAGTTTCCGCATATGGCGGGCACCGCATCGTCGCTGGCGGGGACGTTCCGCTTCGGCATCGGCGCTATCGTTGGCGCGTTGCTTTCGATGGCCACCTTTACGACGGCATGGCCCATGCTGTGGGCGATGGCTTTTTGCGCAACCAGCTCGATACTCTTCTATCTTTACGCCAGTCGACCGCGAAAAGCGGCCCACTAAAACACAGAGAAGGTCCGCCAGGGCCTTTTTTGTTGATGCATATCAACCAAACCCCCGTTCGTTTATGCCGTGTTTGTTTATTTTATGTAAAATCTATTTGTGTAAAAAGTCACATCATTGTATTCAAAAAGGTTGAGTTAGATCGCAGAAACGGGTACATATAGCGCCGACGCGAGCCTGGAAACGGATAAAAAAGCGCTGAATAGTGCAGGCTGGCGATGATGTGTTACTATAAATGTAAATAAATTGTGAAGTAAATTTTGCTTCCGGGGAACGAACGTGAATACATTACAACTCTCCATTGTCCATCGCTTGCCCCAGAGCTATCGCTGGTCGGCGGGTTTTGCAGGTTCGAAAGTTGAACCGATTCCGCAAAACGTCGCGGGCTGCGAAAACTGCCTGGTGGCACTCAAGCTGCTGAGCCCGAGCGACGAAAATGCGTGGCGGGTGATGGAGCGTCTCAGTCAGGCCCTGACGGATATCGAAGTGGACAGCTCCGTACTGGAGTGTGAAGGTGAGCCGTGCCTGTTTGTGAAAAGCCAGGACGAGTTTGCCGCTACCTGCCGTCTGAAGAATTTTGGCGTTGCCATCGCTGAGCCTTTCTCCGGCCAGTACCCGTTCTGACCGCTAGTCTGCCGACAACAGCTGGCGCGTGTAGCGCTGCGTTGGCGCGCTAAATACGCGCTGGCACTCACCCTGCTCGACCACTTCTCCCTGTCGCAACACAATCACCTGATGGCATAGCGCCCGCACCACCTGTAGATCGTGGCTGATAAAGATATAGGCCAGCCGGTGCTTTTCCTGAAGCCCTTTCAGCAGGGCCAGGATCTGCGCCTGAACGGTTCTGTCCAGCGACGACGTCGGTTCATCCAGAATAATCAGCTCCGGTTTCAGGATCAGCGCGCGGGCAATGGCAATACGCTGGCGCTGCCCGCCGGAGAATTCAGCCGGATAGCGGTGGCGGGTCCCGGCATCTAAGCCCACTTCGGCCATCACCCGCATAACTTCCTGCTCGCGCTGCTGAGCGCTCAGGCCGGGCTGATGCACGCGCAGACCCTCTTCGATAATCTGTAACACGCTGAGCCGTGGGTTAAGCGAGGAGTTAGGATCCTGAAACACCACTTGCATCCGGGGCCGCACGGGCAGCATCTGACGGCGGTTCCAGCGGTGCAGCGGCATATCGTCAAAGAGGATCTCGCCCTGGGAGGCAATTAAGCGCAGCAGCGCCAGACCGGTGGTGCTCTTACCCGAACCGGATTCGCCCACCAGCCCCAGGGATTCTCCCGGGCGCAGCGAGAAGCTGATGTTTTTCAGCACTAGGTTCCGATCGACAATGCGCCGCAGAATACCTTTGCGGATCGGGAACGACACGGACAGATCCTCAACGCGCAGCAGCGGTGTGCTGTCGGCCGCGAGAGGAACCGGGTAGCCGGAGGGTTCGCTGTCGAGCAAACGCTGCGTATAGGGGTGCTGCGGCGCGCTCAGCAGCGTGGACGCGGTATTCTGTTCAACGCACCGTCCGTTTTGCATCACCGCGACGCTGTCGGCCAGCTTTCTCACAATGCTTAGGTTATGCGTGATAAATAGCAGGCTCATGTTCAGCTCGTCACGCAGTTCCCGCAGCAGCGTCAATATTTGCGCCTGTACCGTCACGTCCAGCGCCGTTGTAGGCTCGTCGGCAATTAACAGTTCGGGACGCGTGAGCAGGGCCATGGCAATCATCACGCGCTGACGTTCGCCGCCGGAGAGCTGGTGCGGAATATCATTCAGCCTTTTGGCCGCGTTGCGTATGCCTGTTCGCTCCAGACAGTCCAGAATTTCTCCCCGTGCGGCCTCTTTGCGCATCCCCCGGTGCAGGGAGAGCACTTCATAGAGCTGTTTCTCCAGGCTGTGCAGCGGGTTGAGGGAAACCATCGGCTCCTGGAAGATCATCGCGATTTTGTTGCCGCGAATGCCGCGCAGGGTATGTTCGTCGGCGTGCAGTAGCGAACGGCCGTGAAACAGAATATCCCCTTGCGGGTAGCTGACCGGCGGGGACGGCAACAGGCGCAGGATGGAGAGTGCTGAGACGCTCTTGCCTGAACCCGACTCGCCCACCAGGGCCAGCGTTTCACCGGGCTGGATCTGCAGCGACAGGTCGGTGACCACGGTGCGCGTCTCGCCCTGCGTTGAAAAGGCAATCGACAGGTTATCAATGCTGAGAAGAGGCTGGGTCATTTTATACCGCCTTGTTCGGATCGAAGGCATCGCGCACGGCTTCGCCAATAAAAATCAGCAGCGAAAGCAGCACGGCCACGGAAAGAAAGGCGGCGATGCCTAACCACGGCGCCTGCAGGTTGTTTTTGCCCTGCAGCAGCAGTTCGCCGAGCGACGGGGAACCCAGCGGTAGCCCGAAACCCAGAAAATCCAGCGAGGTGAGGGTGGTGATGGAGCTGCACAAAATAAACGGCAGGAAGGTGAGGGTCGCTACCACCGCGTTGGGCAGCATATGGCGGAAGATGATCCCGCGGTCGCTCACGCCAAGCGCCTGCGCGGCGCGAATGTAGTCGAAATTGCGGGTGCGCAGGAACTCCGCGCGCACCACGCCCACCAGCGCCATCCAGCCGAACAGGACGGTGATGCCTAACAGCCACCAGAAGCCAGGCTGCACCACGCTGGAAAGCAGGATGATCAGAAACAGCGTTGGCATGCCTGACCAGACTTCAATAACCCGCTGGCCCCACAGGTCAATTTTCCCGCCGTAGTAGCCCTGAACGGCACCCGCCACGACGCCCATCACGCTTGAGAAGATCGTCAGCATCAGCCCAAAGAGAAGAGAAATTCGCGTGCCATAAAGGATGCGCGCCAGCACGTCGCCGCCGTTAGCATCGGTTCCCAGCCAGTTTTGCGCGGAGGGCGGGGAAGGGAAGGGGGTCGTAGTAGCAAAGTTAATGCTGTTTGCGCCAAAGCGCACCGGTGCCCAGAGCGCCCAGCCGTGCTGCTCAATCTGCTGGCGAAGCCACGGATCCTGATACTCCGCCGGTGTCGCAAACGGGCCGCCAAAGTCGCTTTCGCTGTAGTTGGCGATAACCGGCACGTACCAGCGGTCGTTAAAATGCACCAGCAGCGGTTTGTCGTTGGCGATCAGCTCCGAACACATGCTTAAGGCAAACAGCACGGCAAAAATCCACAGCGACCAGTAGCCGCGGCGGTTGTGGCGAAAGCGGGCCCAGCGGGCCTGGTTGACGGGGCTTAAACGCGGCATCAGCGGCCCTCAAAATCGATTCGGGGATCGACCAGCGTATAGCTGATATCGCTGATGATATTCAGCAGCAGGCCTATCAGGGTGAAAATATAGAGTGTGCCAAACATCACCGGATAATCGCGCGACACGGTAGCCTCATAGCCCAGCAGCCCCAGGCCGTTGAGCGAGAACATCACCTCTATCAGCAGCGAGCCGGTAAAAAACATGCCGATGAACGTGGCCGGAAATCCGGCAATCACCAGCAGCATGGCGTTGCGGAACACGTGTTTCCACATGATCTGCTTCTCGCTTACGCCCTTGGCGCGGGCAGTCACGACGTACTGCTTACGGATTTCATCGAGAAAGGCGTTTTTGGTCAACATGGTCAGGGCCGCAAACCCGCCGATGACCGTTGCCAGCACCGGCAGCGTGATATGCCAGAGATAGTCAGTGATTTTCTGATACCACGGCAGGGAGCTGAAATCGGCGGAGACCAGCCCCCGCAGCGGGAAGAGGTCGAAATAACTTCCCCCGGCAAAAAAGACAATCAGCAGGACGGCAAACAGAAACGCCGGAATGGCATAGCCGATGATGATGAACGTGCTGCTCCAGATATCGAAGCGGCTGCCGTTGTACACCGCTTTGCGGATCCCGAGCGGTATAGAGACCAGATAGATGATCAGCGTTCCCCACAGCCCCAGCGTTATCGACACCGGCAGGCTTTGCTTGATCAACGTTAACACTGAGGCACTGCGAAACAGGCTGTCGCCAAAATCAAAGCGGATGTAATCCCAGAGCATTTTGAAATATCGCTCGTGAATCGGTTTGTCAAAGCCGTAGCGGTGGGTGATCTCGGCGATCACTTCCGGATCCAGCCCGCGTCCGCCGCGATAATGGCTTTCACTGATATTCCCTACGCCGGTTCGCGCATGGCTCGCGCCCATCCCTTCGCCGCCGCCGCCGGGCATGCCGCCGCTGTTGCCAAATTCAATGGCGGCAATCGCCTGATCGACCGGGCCGCCGGGGGCGATTTGCACGATAAAAAAGTTAATCGTGATGATGGCCCACAGGGTGGGGATGATCAGCAGGAGACGACGGATAAGATACGCACCCATGATGATTCCTTATCGCCGCTCAGCGGGAAGTCTGGCGGCTTTGTTAACGTCATACCACCAGGTATCAAAGCCCAGGGAATAGACAGGGCGCACGGCAGGCACGGAGAACTTGTCCCAGCGCGCCAGGCGATCTTCGCCCATATACCACATCGGCAGCATGTAGTAGTTCCAGGTTAAGACCCTGTCGAGGGCGCGCCCGAGCGGCAGGAGCTTTTCTTTATCCCCCTGCGCCGCCACTATTTTCGCAATCAGCGCGTCAATCGCCGGGCTTTTTACCCCTGGCGCATTGTATGAGGAGTCGATGTAGCTGGAGGCCCAGGAGATTTGCAGGTCCGAGCTGGGCCACGGCTGGGCGGGCCAGAGGCGCTGCATCATGTCGTAATCACGGCTGCGCATGCGGCTGGTGATCTGCGCGTTATCGACCTGGCGAATGTTCATGGTCACGCCCAGCCGCTCGAGGTTGTGCTTAAACGGCAGTACCCACTGATCGTTGCCCCCGGACGAGAGCAGCAGCTCAAAGCTGAGAGGCTTACCCGTTTTGGCATCCACACGCTTTTGATTTTTCAGGTGCCAGCCCGCGTCATCCAGCAGCTTGCTGGCTTTGAGCAGGTTGTCGCGGTCGTAACCGTCACCGTTCGACGCGGGCGGCTGAAATACGGTGGTGAACACCTGTGGCGGAACCTCCGCTTTTAGCGGCGCCAGCAGGACCAGCTCGTCGGCTTTCGGGTAATCGCGCGCGGCGTACTCGGTATTCTGAAAATAGCTGTTGGCGCGACTGTAGGCACCGTAAAACAGCGCTTTGTTCATCCACTCAAAATCAAAGGCCAGGGAGATGGCTTCCCGCACCCGGCGGTCATTAAATACCGGACGCTGAATATTAAACGCCAGCCAGCGGGTGTCCTGGGCCGACTCATTTTTGTGCTCGTCTTTGACGATATAGCCTTTTGCGAAATTTTTGCCGATATAGCGGGTCGCCCAGTTTTTGGCGCTGCTCTCTACGCGTAAATCGAAGGCGCCGGCTTTGAACGCTTCAAACGCCACGTTATCGTCGAGGTAGTAATCATAGCGAAGGGTGTCGAAGTTCCAGCGCCCGCGGTTTACCGGCAGGTTGGCCGCCCAGTAGTCTTTAACGCGAGAGTAAACGACATATTGCCCCATGCGCCAGTCGGTGATGCGGTATGGGCCGCCTGCCAGCGGCGGCGTGGAAAGCGGGTCGCTTAGCTTATGATTTTTCCAGAACGATTCAGGCATTACCGGCAGCGAGAACAGGCTAAGCATGTTCTCCTTGTTCGGTTCGCTCAGCTCGATGCGAACGGTGAGCGGCGCGATGGCTCTGACGGATGCGCCTTTATACACGATGCGGAACTGGGGGACGCCTTCGGTCATGAATTTATGGAAGGTGAACGCGACGTCGCTGGCCTTCACCGGCGTACCGTCATGAAAACGTGCCCGCGGGTTCAGCGAGATTTCCGCCCAGGCGAAGTTGTCGGCGTAACGCACGTTATCGGCAATCAGCGGATAGTAGCTGCCGGGTTCATCATCAGACGTGACGAAGAGCGTATCGTAAAGCGATTCCGTCCGTGCGGCCGCCACGCCGCGCAGGGCGAAGCGGTTGAAGTTGTCGAATGTCCCGGTGGCGGAAAGCGTGACCTTTCCGCCCTTCGGCGCGGCAGGGTTAACGTAATCGAAGTGCGTAAAATTGACCGCGTATTTCGGCTCGCCAATCACCGCGAAGGCGATATTTTCTTTGATGGCCTGCGCCTGGCTGGACAGGCTCGTTAGTGCCAACAGCAGCAACATGAAGCGCATAAGCATCTCGCGGCAGCTCCCTCTTTTACAGACCGACTCGGTTAAGCTGAATAATAAGTGACGTCACGGGCAATGTGAAATTAATCGCCCTCGGGCGCAATATCAGGCCGCCATTCGCGGAACTGCGCCAGCGGCATCGGGCGGCTAATCCAGTATCCCTGCAGGTAGTTAACGCCGTGTTCGCGTAACCAGGCGGCCTGTTCCGGCGTTTCCACCCCTTCGGCGACGGTCAGCATACTCAGCCGTCTTGCCAGCGTCAGGACGGCATCCAGCACCGGCGACGTCACCGTCTCAGTACCAATCGCATTAACAAACCCACGGTCGATTTTGAGGTAGTCCATGGTGAAATGCTCAAGATAAATCAGCGCGCTGTGGCCGGTGCCAAAATCATCAATGGCTATCTCAAACCCTTCGTTATGCAGCCATTCGAAGAGGCTGTTGGCTTCCCGGTGATTCAGCATGTCGCGCTCGGTAATTTCCAGCACGATCTGGAAGTAATCCGGCGGCAGTAACGCTTTGAAGGTGCGCATATCGTCTTTGAAGCTTTCCGCATGCAGGTGCCCCGGCGCAATGTTAATGCCCACCTTGGCACCCGGGGGTAACAGCGTTTGTAACACGGGTGCATCGTGAATGATAAGGTCAAAGAGATGCAGCGTCAGCGGGACAATCAGCTTCTGCGCTTCGGCAAAGTTGATAAACGCGTCCGGCGGAATTTCCCCCATTGTCGGGTGCTTCCAGCGCATCAGCACTTCAAGCCCGGTCATTTTGAGCGATTTGGCATCGACGACGGGCTGATAGACCACGTAAAACTGGCCGCGCTTAATGGCGCTTAAAATCTCTTTACCCGGATTGAGCCGAATGCTGAGGATATAGTAGTTGAGCGATCCGGCACAAATGCCGCATACCAGCCCGAAGAACAGGGCGTAGAGAATTTCATCGCTGGTCCATGCGTCCGCATACAGGTTTATGGTCAGGGGGATGCCTTTCAGCGTCGCGGTACGGACCGGGATTTCATGTAGATCGCTCGCGTTGACCAGCGTGCTGGACCGCGTTGACAGCGCATGATCGCCAATGATGATGGCTATCCCCGTGAATTCGTCCTGGCGCGCAGTGTAAAGCAGGTAAGGCGTCAGATTGATATTCACCGAGGTGAACACGCCGCCGTCCTTCACTAACGGGTTACGGTACCAGATGGCAATCGCAGGCTTATTGGGCAACATCGGGGTGCCTGAAAGCAATGCCATATCAATCTGCTTATCGATGTGCAGCTCGGGTATCAGCTCCTCCATCGGGAAATTCATCGGGCCTGTGGCAGAAGAACAGAACGCCATTTTGTCTCTGACCAGCAGGAATGCGCGAACGTTAATGCTAAAAGCCGCGCGCGAGGTGAGTTCCTGATTGACGTCGTGGCAGCTGTTTAACGTGAGCGGCTGGAGGGTATCGACTGCGTTTTTTAACTCATCGAAATAGCTCTCCATATAGATGCTCACGTCGCGGATCAGGGTGTCGAATTTGACTTCCCGCTTGTGGTAGCTCCAGAGAAATTGCAACGACCCCAGGAGCAGGGCGGCGATCAGGCCTGTGATAATGCTGAGGATTAATATCTTGCGATTGCTGGAGAAGTAGCGGGTAAACATAGACGTCGTGATTCCTGAAATGCCGCTGGATGTATTCAGTGTAACGGGCAAAAAAAAACACTGCCGAAGCAGTGCTTTTTTTCATCATATCGTCAGCCAAGGGATAACCAACGATACAATAGTCATATCAACTGCGGGTCAGTACGCGGCGCGCTTCGTTGTAACGCTTCTTCCAGTATGGTTCATTCATGCTGGAAATGGTTACACCGCTGCTGGTGGAGGCATGTACAAACTGGTCATTACCAATGTAGATGCCAACATGTCGACCTGTAGAACCGGCACGGAACAGGACTAAATCACCGGTGCGCAGTTTGGTACGTGAAATCGACTTGCCCATCTCCTGCTGTTCATAAGTTGAACGCGGAAGATCTAACCCAAATTGCTCACGGAATGTACGCTGTACAAAACCGGAACAATCAATACCTGTTTTTGTGCTGCCGCCAAGACGATAGCGCACGCCTTTCCAGTCAGCATACTGGTCCATAATGCGGGACTTCACGTCCAGATTACGTACCATATTTTCAAATTCATCCTGAGAGGCTTGCAGTGACGAGGAATCTTCCATTCCCACAACACGCGTCTCAGGATGCATATTCTTTGCGGTGTTCGATGTACTACATGCAGATAACAGTACCGCGACTGCTATCGCCGGGATCCCCCGTAAGATATATCTCAGAAACGGTTGAGATTTGACCATTTTGTTTATTATCCCTTGAAGTCCTTAACGACAAATATCGTTATAAAAATGCCAAACGTGACGAGACTAATTATCTGTTCACATTGAGACAATTCTTTCTGGTCACATTTGTGGCGCAGCGCACAAAATTATTCACCAGCGAAATAATTATCTCTATGGGGCAAAACGAGTTCGAGATTAACCGATTGCCAGGGGTATTGCGAGTAAAAAAAGCCTTTTTTTTATAAGAAAATGTGATACAGAAAGTAAAAACATAGAATTGCTCAAAATAGCGACGGATCCGCTTCGCCAGTATGCAATTGCTTCATTTTTATCATGAATATGATGACGAGAATATGACAGAGGGGAAAGATCGCGGCGAGAACGCTATCAGGGATCATGTCGATCCCTGATAGCCCACGTTAATTTAGGTTAGTTATTTGTTTAATTGTTGTTGCGCTTTACCGGGAAGATAGCGATCGAACAGCGCTATTATCCTGTCGCTCAGTGGGGTCATTAAACACCACGGCAGCGCAATCAGCGCCACGGAGAGCGAACCGACGGCAATATCGGTGAACCAGTGAGCGCCAATCATTACGCGCGGGGAGGCAAAAACCACAAAAATAATCAGGGCTATGGCAAAGGCTTTTTTGCCGAAATAGCGAAGCATGATTGCGGAAAAAATAAGCAGCATCATGCCATGATCGCCGGGGAAACTGTCCTTCGACGCATCTTTTGTTGGAATATGCAGCAGTTCGCTGACGCGATAAATATCGGTGAAGAAGAGCGTTGGGCTTGAACGCTTAACCGGAATAATCGCGGTTGCCAGCTGGTTAATGACAACGGCAAACAGCAGCATCACCAGACCGATAATGAGAATCCGCCGACGCCCGGCTTTATCCTCTTTCAGCCAGAAAGAGAGCATCAGGCAGCCCATAGCCAGCAGCGAGAAGCCGTCAAAGGCGCGGTTGTTGGTAATGGCCACCAGCCACAGGAACGCGTTGCTCTTCACCAGCTCCTGGTTGAAGAAGTGAAAAATGGCAGAATCCAGCGGGAACCAGAAACCGTGATCCGCCGGGATATACCAGGAGAAGAAAAGCGCCAGACCGGCGACATTAAGCAGTAATATCAGGGGAAATCGAGTTGTCATAACGTTCTGCATAGAGTGAAAACTGGGGCAACGTTAGCCGCCCGAACTTAAACGAATCCTCAACAGGCTGGACTGGAGGGCATTCCAGTCGGCGTTAACCGCACTAATTAACTCTATTCGGCTGTCAGGCGGCGCCACATTTTGCGTTTCAATAAAGAAATCCTCGCCCTGACGGTTGATTCGCACCAGCCCGTCCGGCGTGCGCATGATCCCTTTCACGCGATCGACGGGAGCCAGACGGGCCCACTCCAGGATCCCGATGGTGTCGAAAACGGTTTCAGCATCAAAAATCCACCCGCAGGCCTGATATCCCTGACCGCTGTTCAGGTTACGACGCCAGCGCTGGTGTTCTGGCAGACTAAGGGCAGCTAAACCCTGTTTCACCGGATGGCTATGCGCATGTTCCGCACTGGCCGGAAGTTCAGCCAGGTTCAGACGAGGAAGGTCAAGCAGGGCGCTGTCAATATTCCCCTGGGTGGTCTCCACCCGCGTGCGATTGCCGCCGAAATGTTGCCACCACGCGTCCAGCGCGGCCTGGCTTTCAGCCGTGGCGCGATCTGCTTTATTCGCGACAATAACGTCAGCCGAGGCGAGTTGATCGCGGAAGTTCTCATTGGCCACCGCCTTGTCATCCAGAAGCTGACGCGGATCGAGCAGGCACAGGGTGGCGCGCAGATCGATCCACGGCTCGTAAACCGGGGCGGTCAGTAAATCGAGGATCTGCTTCGGGTGACCCAGCCCGGTGGGTTCGATCAGCAGGCGGTCAGGTTTGCCCTGACGCAGCAGGGTATTGAGCCCGACCTGCATCGGCAGGCCATTGACGCAGCACATGCATCCGCCGGGGATCTCTTTAATCATCGCGCCGCTGGATGACAGCAACGCGCCGTCAATGCCCACCTCGCCAAATTCATTGACCAGCACGGCCCATTTCTCGGCCGGATCTTTATTTGCCAGCAGGTGGAGAATTGAGGTGGTTTTACCGCTGCCGAGAAAACCGGTGATGAGGTTGGTTTTGGTCACGTGCGCTCCAGATGAGAATGGTGATGCTATAACACTGTTCTCTCTATCCTGGCGAAAAACGTGACCTGTGAGAAGGGGAAGGGCGAACGGAGGCCGCATCCGTTCGCGTTAAGCGCAATAATCGTTAAACATTTAACGTTTCGATAACAGCCTGACGCGCGCCGTGGCGGGTGATGCGCTGGTATGCCTGATTGACTGCCTCTACAAACACGCTGTTTTGCGCGAGATCGTGACCAAAGACCTCGCTCAGCCCCAGCAGGGCGTTAACGCGGTCGGCGTCCCTGCTGGCATCGACCATCGTGCGAATTTTATCGCTGAGGGGATCGCGAACATCAATCGCGTTGCCACGGTCGTCGGTACCGCTGACGTAGCGTATCCAGCCGGCCACGCCCAGGGCCAGCAGCGGCCACGGTGTTTTTCGCTCAAGATGAACGCGGATCCCGTCCAGCATTCTTTGCGGAAGCTTCTGGCTACCGTCCATTGCGATTTGCCAGGTCCGATGCTGAAGTGCCGGGTTGGCAAAGCGCTCCAGCAGGCTATCGGCGTAGGCGGTGAGGTCGACATCCTTAATGCGTAATGTGGGCGCCTGTTCGTCCAGCATCAGCCGACGGGCGGCAGCATGGAATGCAGCGTCCTCCATACATTCATTAATATGGGCGTAGCCCGCGAGATACCCCAGGTACGCCAGGAAAGAGTGGCTGCCGTTGAGCATGCGCAGCTTCATCTGCTCCCACGGCAGAACGTCCTGCACCATCTGAACGCCCGCGACTTCCCACTCCGGACGGCCGGCGACAAAATTATCTTCCACCACCCACTGAATAAACGGTTCACAGCTGATGGCGCACGGATCTTCAACGCCGAGCGCGTCGGTGATTTCCGCCAGTGAGGCGTCCGTCGCGGCGGGAACAATTCTGTCGACCATCGTCCCCGGGAAGCTCACGTGGCTATCTATCCATTCAGACAGCGCCGCGGAACGCTTTTGAGCCATGCCCAGCACCGCGTTTTTCACCACGTGCCCGTTATCAGGGATATTGTCGCAGGAGAGCACGGTAAACGCAGGCAAGCCGCGCTCGCGGCGGCGGTGGAGCGCTTCGACCAGGATCCCGGGAGCGGAATGTGGCTCTGAGGGGTTTTCAAGGTCATGGATTATCCGGGCGTTGTGCAGATCGAGTTTCCCGGTCGCGGGATCGATGCAATAGCCTTTCTCCGTGATGGTGAGCGACACAATAGCGACCTGCGGCTCGCAAAATTTCTCAATAATGGCGGGCAGAGAGTCCAGCTTTGCGTTCAGGCATTCATGAACGGCGCCGACGATAATCGCCTCATTGCCTTCTGCACCTTTCTCCAGCACGGTGAACAGGTGATCCTGCGCGCGCAGCTGGCTCATCAGCACGTCGCCGCTGAAGAGGCTAATCTCACAAATACCCCAGTCGCCGCCTTTTTCATTCAGCACCCGATTTGTTAACAATGCCTGGTGCGCACGGTGAAACGCGCCAAAGCCAAAATGGACGATGCGGGAGCGTAATTGCGCGCGATCGTAGCGAGGTTGCTGAACCTGGGCAGGAAGGGCGGTGGAGGCAATTGTCTTCATGAGATACACACCTGATTAACCATTAATTAACAATGCCAGTGTAAAGTTATATGACAGCAAATAAAATTGGTGAGCCGTAAATATCCCCGTTCTGTGAGTTTGATCAATCAATGTGTGGCGGTATGTTGACCCTTAGCGGCAAACATGTATGGTAGTCGTCATTGCGGTAACACATATTGGTATAACAACTTAAGAGGGTGAGGCAATGGAACAAACCTGGCGTTGGTATGGGCCGAACGATCCGGTTTCTCTTGATGATGTGCGCCAGGCTGGCGCAACGGGTGTCGTCACGGCGCTGCATCATATTCCTAACGGTCAGGTATGGCCGGTTGAAGAAATTCAACAACGTCAGGCGCTGCTGGCGGAGAAGGGGTTAACCTGGTCTGTGGTGGAAAGCATTCCGGTTCACGAAGACATCAAAACCCATTCAGGGGAGTACCAGACCTGGATTGCTAACTATCAACAGAGCATTCGCAACCTGGCGACCTGCGGCATTGATACGGTCTGCTATAACTTTATGCCCATCCTCGACTGGACGCGTACCGACCTTGAATACCAGATGCCGGACGGCTCGAAAGCGCTGCGTTTCGACCAGATCGCCTTTGCGGCGTTTGAACTGCACATTCTGAAACGCCCAGGCGCCGAAGCGGATTACACCGCGGAAGAGCAGCAGCAGGCGCTCGCGTGGTTCAATGCAGCCAGTGACGCGGACATCGAAAAGCTGACCCGCAACATCATCGCGGGCCTGCCGGGGGCTGAAGAGGGGTATACCCTGGATCAGTTCCGCGCGCGCCTGGCGGAATACGGCAATATTGATAAGCACCAGCTGCGTGAAAACATGGCATATTTCCTGCACGCGATCGTGCCGGTTGCTGAAGAGGTAGGGGTACGCCTCGCCGTGCACCCGGACGATCCACCGCGTCCTATCCTCGGCCTGCCGCGTATCGTTTCCACCCTTGAAGATATGCAGTGGCTGAAAGAGACGGTAAACAGCATCTATAACGGTTTTACCATGTGTACCGGCTCCTACGGTGTGCGTGCGGATAACGACCTGGTGCGGATGATTGAAACCTTCGGCGATCGTATCCACTTCACGCATCTGCGCGCGACCTGCCGCGAAGAGAATCCAAAAACCTTCCACGAGGCGGCGCACCTGGGCGGCGATGTGAATATGGTGGCGGTGGTAGACGCCATTCTGGCGGAAGAGGCGCGTCGCAAGCAGGCGGGCGATGTGCGTCCTATTCCTTTCCGTCCGGATCACGGCCACCAGATGCTGGACGATCTGCGTAAGAAAACCAACCCGGGCTATTCGGCGATTGGTCGTCTTAAGGGGATGGCGGAAGTGCGCGGCGTTGAGCTGGCGCTGAAGATGACGAAATATCCCGAGCTTCTGTAACCGGAATTGCCGGGTGGCGGCTTCGCCTTACCCGGCCTACAAAAACACAAAAACCGGCTTCAGGGCCGGTTTTTCGTAGGCCCGGTAAGCGTAGCGCCACCGGGCAAACGCCGCAATCAGTCAGCGCGACCCATATAGCGTTTTTCTTCGATATGGATACGGATTTTCTCGCCAGCGGAGAGGTATTCCGGCACCTGCACAACCAGGCCGGTCGTCAGGGTAGCCGGTTTGTTGCGGGCACTTGCGGATGCGCCTTTGATACCTGGTGCGGTTTCAACAATTTCCAGATCGACAGTCTGAGGCAATTCCAGCGCCAGCAGCACGCCGTCCCAGGTCAGGACCTGCATGTCAGGCATGCCGCCTTCAGGGATGAACAGCAGCTCTTCTTCAATCTGATCTTTGGTGAAGATGTACGGGGTGTAATCTTCTTTATCCATGAACACGTATTCATTGCCGTCGATGTAGGAGAAATCAACGTAGCGACGGGTCAGGGTCACGGTATCGACGATATCGTCACCTTTAAAGCGCTCTTCCACCTTCAGGCCGGTACGCACGTCGGCGAAACGCATTTTGTACAGCGTTGCTGCACCACGGGCGCTCGGGGCCTGAATGTCGATATCTTTCACAATCAGCAGTTTGCCGTTGTAATTCAGCACCATACCTTTCTTAATTTCGTTCGCTCTTGGCATTGCAGTAATCCTGTTTACGGGAGGTAAAAAATATCGCGCCAAATTACTCGCGCTCGGCCTTTCAGGCAAGAGGAATTCGTGGCTTTTGCTATCAATACGCAAAAGGTGTTACTGTGCGCGCGATGCCCGACTGCGCGGGCGATCGTCAGCGAAAGAGAGCATTTATGGATTGTCGTCCCGATTGTGGCGCGTGCTGTACTGCACCGTCCATTTCAAGCCCCATTCCAGGAATGCCGGAGGGCAAGCCTGCCAATACCCGCTGCGTTCAGCTCTCGGAAACGAACCTGTGCATGATCTTTGGCTCACCGCTGCGCCCGAAAGTCTGCTCCGGGCTTCAGCCCGCTGCCGAAATGTGTGGCAGCACGCGAGGGCAGGCGATGACGTACCTTCTTGAGCTGGAAGCGCTCACCGCGCCCTAAACGTCTTTAATCCTCGCCAGGCAGCCGATCGTCAGGGTACACATCACCAGCGCAATCCAGAACACCGTGTGATAGTTCCAGATTTCGGCCACAACACCGGCCATTGAGCCCGCGATAATCCAGCCTACGCGGGTGGTATTAGTATAAAGGGTGGTGGCAGAGCCTGCCTGACCCGGCATCAGATCCTGGAAGTAGAGCATGCCTATCCCGGCGAGAATGCCAATATAGATGGCGTTCAGCAGCTGTAAAGCCAGCAACAGCCCCGGCGTATGTACCGTCAGCATACCGATATAGAACAGCAGACCGGCGATGGCGGCAATGCGCATTAAAAAACGCTTTCCGAAGCGCTTTGCGTAATAGCCCGCAATGAGCATCGTCGGGATCTCAAGCCCGGCCGCGGTGCCCATCATGATGCCCGCCAGCTTCTCCGACAGGTGCAGTTCATCAATAATAAACAGCGGCATATTGATGATATACAGGCTGTTGGTACCCCACATCAGCGTACAGATAACAAACAGGAGCAGGGCATCGCGGCGGTTGCGGCGCGGCGCTTCCAGCACGCCCGTTGTCACTTTCGGCTCTTTGCGCATGGACGGCAGGAAGAACCACACCAGCGCGCCGCACGCCACAAACGCGACGGCCGCACTCAGGTACATCACCGTAAAGCCAAAACCCATCGCCAGCGCGTAGGCCAGCGGCGGGCCAATCACCCACGCCAGCGACACCTGAGCGCGCAGGACCGAGCTGAACATCACCGCTTCACGTCCGGTATGGTCCGCGTGTTCGCGAGCAAGGGCGAACAGCTGAGGGTTCGCCGTTGAGCCAAAGCTGCTCAGGAATACCCCGACGAAGAGCAGAATGAAATAGTTGCGGTTCCAGGCAAACAGAACGCAGGCCATGACCCCCAGCAGACAGCAGAAAACGATCAGGCTTTTACGATCGCCTTTTCTGTCGGATCGCCCCGCCAGAAACTGGCTGACCAGGATGCCGATGATGGCGCTTCCGGTAAAAAAGAAGCCGACCATTGCCGGGCGGACGTGAACCTCGTTTGTCAGGAATAAGCTCAATGTCGGCGTCTGTAACGCACCGGCAATGCCCGTGAAGAAGGCAACAACCAGGAACGCCGCGGAGGTCAAATCAAAGGGCTTCGGCGAGACGGCCGCAGGGGTGTTATGCATGTTTTATAATTAGCGAGTAGCAGAGAGGGGCGGAGTTTACGCCGTCAGCTAAAAAATAAACAGTGGGTGCGGTCAATGATGCCACGAAAAATCAAAATGGCATTTCAACTTATCTCTCATCCGGCTGAACTTAGCTGAAACTGTCTTGCTGAACTTCAGCAAAATTCAGCTGAACGAAGAAGAAATGTGCTGTATCTCTAAATTCTGAGATCGGAAATACGAGTTTACTTGCAAGACATTGCAGAAAGCGCAAGACTTTTTGAAACGTTTCAGCGCTATCTTGTTTTAACAAACGGAGCAGGCTAGCGCATTTTTTCTCATTAAAGCTGAAACGATTCAAGTTCAGCAGGAGTGGAGAACCATGTTCCAGTTATCTGTTCAGGATATCCACCCGGGCGCTCAGGCCGGGGATAAAGAAGAGGCTATTCGCCAGGTTGCCGCTGCGCTCGTGCAGGCGGGTAACGTCGCGGACGGCTATGTAAACGGCATGCTGGCCCGCGAGCAGCAGACCTCAACCTTCCTCGGTAATGGCATTGCCATTCCGCACGGCACAACCGACACCCGCGATCAGGTGTTGAAAACCGGCGTTCAGGTTTATCAGTTCCCGCAGGGCGTGCTCTGGGGCGACGGTCAGGTAGCCTACGTGGCTATCGGTATCGCGGCCAGCAGCGATGAACACCTGGGCCTGCTGCGTCAGCTGACGCATGTCCTGAGCGATGACGATGTGGCTGAACAGCTTAAGTCCGCCACTACAGCTGAAGAGCTGCGCGCCCTGCTGATGGGCGAAAAACAGAGCGAAGCGCTGAAACTGGATAATGAAACGCTGACGCTGGATGTGGCTGCCTCCGATCTGGTGACGCTGCAGGCGCTGAACGCGGGTCGTCTGAAAGAAGCCGGCGCGGCGGATGCCACGTTTGTGACGCGCGTCATTAACGATAAGCCGTTGAATCTGGGTCAGGGTATCTGGCTGAACGACAGTGCTGAAGGCAACCTGCGCAGCGCTATCGCCGTGAGCCGCGCGGCCAATGCGTTTGACGTGGAAGGCGAGCGCGCGGCCATGCTGGTGACCGTGGCGATGAACGACGATCAGCCGGTTTCCGTGCTGAAGCGTCTGGGCGATCTGCTGCTGAACAACAAAGCTGAAAAACTGCTGAACGCTGATGCCTCCACCGTGCTGGCACTGCTGACCAGTGATGATGCGCCGACTGAAGACGTGCAGACCGCTGAGTTCGTGGTACGTAACGAGCACGGCCTGCATGCCCGTCCGGGCACCATGCTGGTGAATACCATTAAACAATTCGAGAGTGAGATCACCGTGGCGAATCTTGATGGCACGGGCAAACCGGCCAACGGCCGTAGTCTGATGAAAGTTGTCGCGCTGGGCGTGAAGAAAGGCCACCGTCTGCGTTTCACCGCGCAGGGTGCCGATGCTGAACAGGCGCTGAAAGCGATTGGCGATGCCATCGCGGCGGGTCTGGGGGAGGGCGCATAATGAGCAGACGTGTTGCGACTATTACGCTGAACCCGGCTTATGACCTGGTAGGATTTTGCCCGGAAATTGAGCGCGGCGAAGTCAACCTCGTGCGTACCACTGGCCTGCATGCTGCGGGTAAAGGGATTAACGTCGCGAAAGTGCTCAAGGATCTCGGTATCGACGTCACCGTGGGTGGATTCCTCGGTAAAGATAACCAGGATGGTTTCCAGCAGCTGTTCAGCGAGCTGGGTATTGCCAACCGTTTTCAGGTTGTTCAGGGCCGTACCCGCATCAACGTTAAGCTGACGGAGAAAGACGGTGAAGTGACCGATCTGAACTTCTCTGGCTTCGAAGTGACGCCGTCAGACTGGGAGCGTTTTGTTAACGACTCTCTGACCTGGCTTGGTCAGTTTGACATGGTCTGCGTCAGCGGCAGCCTGCCGTCCGGCGTCAGCCCGGAAGCGTTTACCGACTGGATGACGCGTCTGCGCAGCCAGTGCCCGTGCATCATTTTTGACAGCAGCCGCGACGCGCTGGTTGCCGGTCTGAAAGCCTCGCCGTGGCTGGTGAAGCCGAATCGCCGCGAGCTGGAGATCTGGGCGGGTCGTAAGCTGCCAGAATTAAAAGATGTGATTGACGCTGCCCATGCGTTGCGCGAGCAGGGTATCGCTCACGTGGTGATCTCTCTTGGTGCAGAAGGCGCGCTGTGGGTTAACGCGTCTGGCGAATGGATCGCCAAACCGCCGTCAATGGAAGTTGTCAGCACCGTTGGCGCAGGGGATTCCATGGTTGGCGGCCTGATTTATGGTCTGCTGATGCGTGAATCCAGTGAACATACTTTACGTCTTGCCACCGCCGTTGCTGCCCTGGCCGTAAGCCAGAGCAATGTCGGCATTACCGATCGTACCCAGTTAGCCGCGATGATGGCGCGCGTTGACTTAAAACCTTTTAACTAACAGCAGGAGAGGAATAATGAAAACGCTGCTGATCATTGACTCCGGTCTCGGACAGGCCCGCGCCTATATGGCGAAGACCTTGCTGGGCGCGGCGGCACAAAAAGCACATCTGGACATTATCGATAATCCAGGCGATGCAGAACTGGCCATTGTACTGGGCGACAAAATCCCGGCTGACAGTGCGCTGAACGGCAAAAAAGTGTGGCTGGGCGATATTAATCGCGCGGTGGCACATCCGGAACTGTTCCTGAGCGAAGCGAAAGGTCACGCGTCTGTCTACAGCGCGCCTGTCGCAACGGCACCGGCTGCGGCTGCGGCTGCGGGTCCGAAACGCGTTGTCGCGGTGACGGCCTGTCCGACAGGCGTGGCGCACACCTTTATGGCAGCTGAAGCCATTGAAACCGAAGCGAAAAAACGCGGCTGGTGGGTTAAAGTTGAAACGCGTGGCTCCGTCGGTGCCGGCAACGCTATCACCCCAGAAGAAGTGGCGGAAGCCGATCTGGTGATCGTGGCGGCGGATATCGAAGTGGACCTGGCGAAATTTGCCGGTAAGCCCATGTACCGTACGTCTACCGGCCTGGCGCTGAAAAAGACCGCGCAGGAGTTTGATAAAGCGCTGGTGGAGGCGAAGCCGTATCAGGCAACCGGCGCGCGTCAAACCGCGACGGAAGGTAAGAAAGAGTCTGCAGGCGCCTATCGCCATCTGTTGACCGGTGTGTCATACATGCTGCCAATGGTGGTTGCGGGTGGTCTGTGTATTGCCCTCTCGTTCGCATTTGGTATTACCGCGTTTAAAGAGCAAGGCACGCTGGCCGCTGCGTTAATGCAGATTGGCGGCGGATCCGCGTTCGCACTGATGGTCCCCGTTCTGGCAGGCTTTATTGCCTTCTCCATCGCTGACCGTCCTGGCCTGACGCCGGGCCTTATCGGCGGTATGCTGGCCGTGAGCACCGGTTCTGGCTTTATCGGCGGTATTATCGCGGGCTTCCTGGCCGGTTACGTCGCGAAGCTCATCAGCTCGAAGCTCAAGCTGCCGCAGAGTATGGAAGCGCTGAAGCCGATTCTGATCATCCCGCTGATTTCCAGCCTGGTGGTTGGTCTGGCGATGATTTACCTGATTGGTAAGCCGGTTGCGGGCATCCTGGCGGGTCTGACCCACTGGCTGCAAACCATGGGTACCGCGAACGCGGTTCTGCTGGGTGCAATCCTCGGTGGCATGATGTGTACCGACATGGGTGGTCCGGTGAACAAAGCGGCGTACGCCTTTGGTGTTGGCCTGCTGAGTACCCAGACCTACGCCCCGATGGCAGCCATCATGGCGGCAGGCATGGTGCCTCCTCTGGCGCTCGGCCTGGCGACGATTATTGCCCGTCGTAAGTTCGATAAAGCACAGCAGGAAGGCGGCAAAGCGGCGCTGGTTCTGGGCTTGTGCTTCATCACCGAAGGGGCGATTCCGTTCGCGGCTCGTGACCCAATGCGTGTACTGCCGTGCTGTATCGCGGGTGGCGCGGTAACGGGTGCAATCTCCATGGCGATTGGCGCGAAGCTGATGGCACCACACGGCGGTCTGTTTGTGCTGCTGATCCCTGGCGCCATCACCCCGGTCCTGGGCTATCTGCTGGCCATCGTTGCCGGTACACTGGTGGCGGGTCTCTCTTACGCGGTGCTGAAGCGTCCGGAAGCGGAAGTTGTGGCGAAAGCAGCGTAAGCGATAAACAACAAAAAAGCCGGGTTGCATTACGCACCCGGCTTTTTTTATGCCGCCTGTTCAGCGGTTTGCTGTGCCTTCAGCCAGGCAATCTCTTCTGCCCAGATGTCCGGATTAATGGTTTCCAGCACCATCGGAATACCGTCGAAGCGGGCATCCTGCATAATGAAGCGGAATGCATCGTGGCCGATGTTGCCTTCGCCCAGGCTGTGGTGGCGGTCAACGCGGCTGCCGAACGCACTTTTTGCATCGTTCAGGTGCATGCCGCGCAGGTACTTAAAGCCCACAATGCGCTCGAACTCATCAAACGTGTTTTTCGTTGCCTCGGTGGTGCGCAGGTCATAACCGGCGGCAAACGCGTGGCAGGTATCAATGCACACGCCAACGCGGGATTTATCCTCCACGCCGTCGATAATCGCCGCCAGATGTTCGAACCTAAAGCCGAGGTTGCTGCCCTGACCGGCGGTATTCTCAATCACCGCGGTGACGCCTTTGGTCTTGTCCAGCGTGATGTTGATGGATTCTGCAATGCGCGCCAGGCAGGCATCTTCATCGATTTGCATCAGATGGCTACCCGGATGGAAGTTCAGCAGCGTCAGCCCCAGCTGTTCGCAGCGCTGTACTTCATCAAGAAAAGCCTCGCGGGATTTTTCCAGCGCCTCTTCAACCGGGTGACCGAGGTTGATCAGGTAGCTGTCGTGGGGAAGGATTTGGCCGGGCCCGTAGTGGTACTTCTCACAGGCGGCCTTGAAATCATCAATCACCTCAGCGGTGAGCGCTGCGGCGCGCCACTGGCGCTGGTTTTTGGTGAACAGGGCGAAAGCGGTCGCCTCGATTTCGGCGGCGCGAATGGCGGCATTCGCAAGGCCACCTGCAGCGCTGACGTGCGCTCCAACATATTTCATAAAAAAACTCCTGCTAACCCGAAACGCTTATGATAGCGGGTTAGCAGGAGAAGGACGAGATGGTTTATGCCATCAGGCTATGGACCGCGAGGTTAATCGCACCGCCGCCGACAATCAGCCAGATGAAGAGCACCAGCGCCATCAGCAGCGGTTTGGCACCGGCTTTTTTCAGCGCGCTGACGTGTGTGGTGACTCCCAGCGCCGCCATGGCCATCGCCAGCAGCACGGTATCCAGCGTCACCAGCATATCCACCACGGCTTTCGGCAGCAGATGGAAGGAGTTGAAAATCGCCACCACGATAAACAGGATCGCAAACCACGGAATGGTGATTTTGCTTTTCTCGCTGCCGCCTGCCGGTGCCAGCTGCTTAACCCGCGCCGCGAGGAAAATCAGGAACGGTGCCAGCATCATCACGCGCAGCATTTTGGCAATCACCGCCGCGTTTTCAGCTTCCGGGTTAATGGCATGTCCTGCCGCCACCACCTGGGCCACTTCGTGCATGGTCGAACCTATATAGATGCCGTAGGTTTCCGGGCTAAACCAGTGCGCCACCAGCGGATACATTGCCGGGTAGAGGAAGATCGCCAGCGTACCGAAGATCACCACCGTCGCCACCGCCACGGTCACCTTGCTGGCTTCGGCTTTCACGACGGGCTCTGTTGCCAGCACCGCCGCCGCTCCGCAGATACTGCTCCCGGCACCGATCAGCCAGCTGGTTTGCTTATCCAGGCCAAAGACTTTCTGGCCGATAAAGCAGGCCAGCAAAAAGGTGCTGGTCAGGGTCAGGACGTCGATGGCAATTCCGCTCACGCCCACGTCCGCAATCTGCGAAAAAGTGAGACGGAAGCCGTAAAGGATGATCCCGAGACGCAGCAGGTGCTGTTTGGCAAAGATCACGCCGCCGTCGCAGGATTTCCAGATATGCGGGTAAACGGTATTTCCCACGACCATGCCCAGCAAAATGGCCAGCGTCAACGCGCTAAAACCTGCGCCTGCGATAGCCGGGATGCTGCCGCCCCATAATGCTACGGCGGTCACTGCTGCGCTAAGCGCGAGGCCCGGCACGAAGTGCCACACTGTACGATGATGTTGTAAGGTGATTTCTGACATAACCTTCTCCTTTGTCTGGCTAAAGGTTACGGCGCTCTGGCTTAAAAATAAAATTGATTATATACTTATAATCAATCTATATAAGTGGTAAGCAACCATGCACATTACATTGCGTCAGCTGGAAGTATTTGCCGAGGTGCTGAAAAGCGGCTCGACGACCCAGGCGTCACAAATGCTGGCGCTCTCGCAGTCTGCGGTCAGCGCGGCGTTGACCGATCTTGAAGGACAGCTGGGCGTGCAGCTTTTCGACAGGGTAGGGAAGCGTCTGGTGGTCAACGAGCACGGTCGTCTTCTTTATCCACGCGCGCTGGCGCTGCTGGAGCAGGCTATAGAAATCGAACAGCTGTTCCGCGAAGACAACGGCGCGATCCGCGTCTATGCCAGCAGCACCATTGGGAACTACATCCTGCCGGAAGTGATTGCCCGCTACCGCCGTGATTTTCCCACTCTGCCGCTGGAGATGAGCGTGGGCAATAGCCAGGACGTTATCAACGCGGTGATCGATTTCCGCGTGGATATCGGCCTCATCGAAGGGCCTTGCCATAACGTCGATATCATTGCCGAGCCCTGGCTGGAAGATGAGCTGGTGGTGTTTGCGTCCCCGGCCTCGTCGTTATTGCAGGGCGAGGTGACGCTGGAGCGCCTGGCGCAGGCGCAGTGGATCTTGCGCGAACAGGGCTCCGGCACGCGTGAAATTGTCGATTATCTGCTGCTTTCCCATCTGCCGCATTTCCAGTTAGGGATGGAGCTGGGTAACTCTGAGGCCATCAAGCACGCGGTGCGTCATGGCCTGGGGATTAGCTGTCTTTCCCGGCGCGTCATTGCCGAACAGCTTGAGACGGGGTCGCTGGTTGAAATCCCGGTTCCATTGCCGAAGCTGGTGCGCACGCTATGGTGCATCCATCACCGCCAGAAACATCTTTCCAGCTCTCTGCAGCGTTTTCTGCGCTACTGCGCCATTTAACGTTCCCCGGTGGCGCTTCGCTTACCGGGGCTACGCGCGCCTGTCACCCCACATTTTTATGCTTTACTTATAATCCTGGCCGAGTCATGAAGCTCTCTTATAACTGAGTATTTCTGCCGGAAGGAACGCGGATCGTCTGCTACAATCGCGCCTCATTTATTAAATGGACAGCATTTTCATATGGTTTCAGAAATTAAAACCACAGAAGCGCCCACGCTACGTCGTGAACTCAAGGCGCGTCACCTGACGATGATCGCCATTGGCGGCTCAATCGGAACAGGTCTTTTCGTTGCCTCTGGCGCAACGATTTCGGCAGCAGGCCCGGGTGGGGCACTCTTCTCTTATATCCTGATTGGCCTGATGGTGTATTTCCTGATGACCAGCCTCGGCGAACTGGCCGCGTACATGCCGGTATCCGGTTCGTTCTCAACCTACGGTCAGAAATACGTTGAAGAAGGCTTCGGCTTCGCGCTGGGCTGGAACTACTGGTACAACTGGGCGGTCACTATCGCCGTTGACCTTGTCGCCGCACAGCTGGTGATGAACTGGTGGTTCCCGGATACGCCGGGCTGGATCTGGAGCGCCCTGTTCCTGGCCGTCATCTTCCTGCTGAACTACATCTCCGTGCGCGGTTTCGGCGAAGCGGAATACTGGTTCTCTTTGATAAAAGTGGCAACCGTCATCATCTTTATCGTCGTCGGTGTGGCGATGATCGTTGGTATTTTCAAAGGCGCTGAACCTGCGGGCTGGAGTAACTGGACGATAGGCGATGCGCCGTTTGCAGGGGGACTGTCGGCGATGATTGGCGTGGCGATGATTGTCGGCTTCTCCTTCCAGGGGACCGAGCTGATTGGCATCGCCGCGGGTGAGTCAGAGAACCCGGAGAAGAATATTCCGCGCGCGGTTCGTCAGGTCTTCTGGCGTATCCTGCTGTTCTATGTGTTCGCGATCCTGATTATCAGCCTGATCATCCCGTACACCGATCCAAGCCTGCTGCGCAATGACGTAAAAGACATTAGCGTCAGTCCGTTCACGCTGGTCTTCCAGCACGCCGGCCTGCTTTCTGCCGCGGCAGTGATGAACGCCGTTATCCTGACCGCTGTGCTTTCAGCCGGTAACTCCGGGATGTACGCCTCTACCCGTATGCTCTACACGCTCGCATGCGACGGTAAAGCACCGCGTATCTTCGCGAAGCTGTCCCGTGGCGGCGTGCCGCGTAACGCGCTGTACGCCACCACGGTAATTGCTGGTCTGTGCTTCCTGACCTCCATGTTTGGCAACCAGACGGTGTACCTGTGGCTGCTTAACACGTCCGGGATGACGGGCTTTATTGCCTGGCTGGGGATTGCCATTAGCCACTACCGTTTCCGCCGCGGTTTCGTCAAGCAGGGTCACGATATTAACTTGCTGCCGTATCGCTCCGGCTTCTTCCCGCTGGGTCCCATTTTCGCCTTCATTCTGTGCCTGATCATTACGCTTGGACAGAACTATGAAGCGTTCCTGGCGGACACCATTGACTGGGGTGCCGTCACGGCGACCTACATTGGTATTCCGCTGTTCCTCGTCATCTGGTTTGGCTACAAGCTGACGAAAGGCACAAAATTCGTTCGCTACAGTGAAATGGAATTCCCGGAACGATTTAAACAATAACCGCACTTCCTCTCTTTTAACCCGCTCATTCGAGCGGGTTTTTTTATTCCCGCAGGCTGAAACAAAGATATATTTCTTAACAATTTAATTGATAATAATTATCGTTTGCTTTATCGTTATCAAAAATAAGCGTGTCACCGACCCACCGCAGACGTGGGCGGCAGGGAAGACGCTGTGAGCAATGATGATTTGATTTAGTTGTATTTACCTCATGGAGATATGGAATGTTTAGGTTGAATCCCTTCGTCAGGGGAGGACTTTGTGCGTCCGCAATGTCCCTGGCCCTGCCTGTTATCGCAGCGGAATCCGGCGACACAATGGTTGTAACGGCCTCCGCGACCGAGCAAAACCTGAAAGACGCACCGGCAAGCATCAGCGTGATTACCCAGGAAGATTTGCAGCGCAAGCCCGTTCAGAATCTGAAAGATGTGTTACGGGAGGTGCCGGGCGTTCAGCTCACGAGCGAAGGGGACAACCGTAAAGGGGTAAGTATTCGTGGACTGGACAGCAGCTATACGCTGATCCTGATCGACGGCAAGCGCGTTAACTCGCGTAACGCAGTATTCCGCCATAATGATTTCGACCTTAACTGGGTGCCGGTTGATGCCATCGAACGCATCGAAGTGGTGCGCGGACCGATGTCTTCTCTGTACGGTTCCGATGCGCTGGGCGGCGTGGTGAACATTATAACCAAAAAAATCGGCCAGAAATGGACGGGCACCCTGAGCGCCGACTCCACGGTTCAGGAACACCGCGACCGTGGAGACACGTATAACGGCCAGTTCTATACCAGCGGTCCGCTGGTGGACGGCCTGCTGGGGCTGAAAGCCTACGGTAGCCTCGCGAAGCGTGAGAAAGACGGTCAGCAGAAATCCTCTACCACGGCGAGCGGTGAAACGCCGCGCATTGAAGGCTTTACCAGCCGCGATGCGAATGTGGAGTTCGCCTGGACACCGTCTGAAAATCACGACTTTACGGCGGGCTACGGTTTCGACCGTCAGGATCGCGACTCGGATTCCCTCGACAAAAACCGCCTTGAGCGTCAGAACTACTCTCTCAGCCACAACGGTCGATGGGGCGTCGGCAACAGCGAGCTGAAGGTTTACGGCGAAAAGGTGGATAACAAAAACCCGGGCAACAGCAATCCGATCACCTCCGAGAGCAACGCGGTGGACGGAAAATACGTGCTGCCGCTGGGCGAAATCAATCAGCTGCTGACCTTCGGCGGCGAATGGCGTCACGATAAGCTGAAAGATCCGGTCAACCTGACGGGCGGTTCCAGCAGCAGTACGTCGACAAGCCAGTATGCCCTGTTCCTTGAGGACGAGTGGCGTATCTTTGAACCTCTGGCGCTGACCACCGGCATCCGTATGGACGACCATGATACCTACGGTGACCACTGGAGCCCGCGAGCCTATCTGGTCTACAACGCGACCGATACCGTAACGGTGAAAGGGGGCTGGGCTACCGCGTTTAAAGCGCCGTCGCTGCTGCAGCTGAGCCCGGACTGGGTTACCGGCTCGTGTCGTGGTGCCTGTGAGATTGTCGGTAACCCGGATCTGAAACCGGAAACCAGCGAGAGCTTCGAATTTGGTCTCTACTACAGCGGGGAAGAGGGCTGGTTAGAGGGCGTGCAGGCCAGCGTCACCACCTTCCAGAATAATGTGGATGACCGCATCAGCATCAGCCGTACGGCCAATGTAAACCAGGCGCAGGGCTACCCTAACTATGTCGGGCTGAATGCCGACGGCGAGCCGATTTTCCGCTACTACAACGTTAACAAGGCGCGCATCCGCGGGGTGGAGACCGAGCTGAAATTCCCGCTGGCGGACGACTGGAAGGTGACGCTGAACTATACCTATAACGACGGTCGTGATATCAGCAACGGCGGCAACAAGCCGCTGTCGGATCTGCCGTTCCACACCGCCAACGGTACCGTTGACTGGAAGGCGACGCAGGACTGGTCGTTCTATGTTCAGGGCAACTATACCGGTGAGAAACGCGCGCTGACCAGCAGTGAACCAACGCCGGGTGGCTACGTGATCTGGAATACCGGTGCGGCATGGCAGGTAACGAAAGCCGTTAAGCTGCGCGCGGGCGTGCAGAACCTGCTGGATAAAGATCTGAGCCGTGACGATTACAGCTACACGGAAGATGGCCGTCGCTACTTTGTCGGTGTGGATTATAAGTTCTGATGTAACCTTTATGCCGGGTGGCGGCTGCGCCTTACCCGGCCTACATAAGGGCACAGCCCCGTAGGCCCGGTAAGCGAAGCGCCACCGGGCAATAAAGGCCGCACTTACGCGAACAAATGCTCCGCATGGAAGCGGAGATGATCCTCAATAAAGGACCCGATAAAGTAATAGCTGTGGTCGTATCCCGGCTGAATGCGCAGCGTCAGCGGCCAGTCCTTCTGGCGTGCCGCTTCTGCCAGCACTGCAGGCTGCAGCTGTCCGGCGAGGAACTGATCCGCATCGCCCTGATCGATAAGCATCGGGATCGCATTTGCCGAGCTGCTGGCCAGCATTAGCGCACAGCTGTCCCATTCCTGCCAATTCGCTTCATCTTCACCCAGATAGTTCGTGAAGGCTTTCTGCCCCCACGGCACCTGCGTTGGGTTCACTATTGGCGCAAATGCCGACACGCTGACGTATTTTCCCGGATTTTTTAGCGCCATGATTAGCGCCCCGTGTCCACCCATGGAGTGTCCGCTGATGGCGCAGCGGTCGCTTACCGCAAACCCGGACTGAATCAGTGCGGGCAGCTCGTCGCGAATGTAATCATACATGCGGTAGTGGCGCGCCCAGGGCTGCTCGGTTGCATTCAGATAAAACCCGGCGCCTTTGCCCAGGTCGTATCCTGCATCGTCGGCCACATCATCGCCACGCGGGCTGGTGTCAGGCATCACCAGCGCAATGCCCAGCTCGGCGGCAAGTCGCTGCGCGCCTGATTTGGTGGTGAAGTTTTCGTCGTTGCAGGTCAGGCCTGACAGCCAGAACAGAACCGGCGGATTTTCCGTCGGCGGCAGGAAAATGCTGAACGTCATCGCACAGTTCAGGACGGTGGAGTCATGCCGCCAGCGCTGCTGTCGACCTTCAAAACAACGGTGCTCTTCGAGCAGTTCCATGCAGGGCTCCTTAATGAGAATGCGTATTCATAAAAACCATAATACAGCCTTTTCATTGACCTGTGAGTAACTTTCACTTTCGCCAGGCGGCGAGATGCTGCATCATAAATTTACTTTTCTTTAACAATTGGAGCCGTCATGGCGCTGCGTATTGCGCTCAGTGGGTTTGTCGTTCTGGTGGTGGCGATGGGGATAGGGCGCTTTGCCTTTACGCCTCAGGTGCCGCTCATGATTGCTGCCGGGCAGCTTACGCTGACCAGCGCGGGTCTGGTCGCGGCGATGAATTATCTGGGCTATCTGGTGGGCGCATGGGATGCCATGCGCGCGCACCGCTTTGTGGAAACGCGCCTCTGGCTTGGCATCACCGGCGCGGTTGCGCTGACGCTGCTCTCCGCGGTGGCGGATAACGCCGTCGTGCACGGCCTGCTGCGCTTCGTGATTGGCTGCATGAGCGGCTGGTCGATGGTACTCATTGCCGCCTGGACCAACGAACGGCTGGGGCAGCTGGGTAAACCGGGCCTGAGCGCTGCGGTGTTTGCCGGACCGGGGGCGGGCATTGCCCTGAGCGGGCTGCTCGCCGTCTATATCCAGGCAAAATCCCTTTCGGCCGGAGCGGCATGGCAAATCTACGGCGTGCTGGCGCTGGTACTCATTGCGCTGGTGGCGCGCTACCTTCCGCGATCCGGCCAGCTCCATCGCCCCGGCACCGCGCCGGAGCCGCTGGTGCTGACGGCGGATTTAAAGCGCCTGGTCTGGAGCTACAGCCTGGCCGGGTTTGGCTATATCCTCCCGGCGACCTTCCTGTCGCAAATGGCGGCGGTGCGTTTTCCCGGCAGCCTGTTTGCCCAGTTTGTCTGGCCCATTTTTGGTATCGCCGCCGTGGTGGGCATTGCGCTTAGTATTCTTTTACGCCATACCTCAACGGCTAACCGCAGGCTGGCTATCGTGCTGTGGTTACAGGGAGCTGGCGTGCTGGCGGCCTGGCTGCTGCCGGGGATTGGCGGTTTGCTGACGGGCGGGCTGCTGGTGGGTGGCGGCTTCTTGTGTGCCGTGCAGCTCTCTCTTTTATACGGTCGCGAGCTGGCGCCAAACCACACGCGCTATATGGCAGGACTGCTTACCACCGGGTATGCGATAGGGCAGTTGATTGGCCCGATGACCTCGGCGTTATCAACCTGGCTTACCCACCGGCTGGAGCCCGCGCTGGGGCTGGCGGGCGTTGCGCTGTTCGTCGGGGGAGCCCTGGTCTGGAATCGTCACGCTGAAAGGCAACAGCAATTGCAATAATTATCGTCGTGAATACTGGATTATGCGCGCCGCCTCACGCACAATGAGCGCATACTTTTGCCACAACGAGGGCAAAAGACGCCACACCTGCAGGAGAACAAAATGTCATCACTCAGTAAAGAAGCTGCCCTGGTCCACGAAGCCCTGGTTGCGCGCGGTCTTGAAACGCCACTGCGTCCGCCCGTACAGGATTTGGACAATGAAACCCGCAAGCGTCTGATTGCCGGTCATATGACCGATATCATGGAGCTGCTGAATCTCGATCTGAGTGACGACAGTCTGATGGAGACGCCGCACCGCATCGCGAAAATGTACGTCGACGAAATTTTCTCCGGGCTGGATTACGCCAACTTCCCGAAAATCACCGTCATTGAAAACAAGATGAAAGTGGATGAGATGGTGACGGTACGCGATATCACGCTGACCAGCACCTGCGAACACCATTTCGTGACCATCGACGGTAAAGCGACCGTGGCGTATATCCCAAAAGATACGGTGATTGGCCTGTCGAAGATCAACCGCATCGTGCAGTTCTTTGCTCAGCGTCCTCAGGTGCAGGAACGTCTGACGCAGCAGATCCTGACCGCGCTGCAAACGCTGCTGGGTACCAATAACGTGGCCGTCTCTATCGACGCGGTTCACTACTGCGTGAAGGCGCGCGGCGTGCGTGATGCAACCAGCGCGACAACAACAACCTCGCTGGGCGGCCTGTTTAAATCGAGCCAGAACACCCGCCAGGAGTTCCTGCGCGCGGTACGTCACCACAACTAAGTCTTACAGGGCAGGAACCATGGAGCGAAACGTCACGCTCGATTTTGTTCGCGGCGTCGCCATTCTCGGTATCCTGCTGCTTAATATCAGCGCCTTCGGTCTGCCGAAGGCGGCTTATCTCAATCCTGCCTGGTATGGCGACATCACGCGCAGTGATGCCTGGACGTGGGCTGTCCTCGATCTCTTCGCGCAGGTTAAATTCCTCACGCTGTTTACCCTGCTGTTTGGCGCTGGCCTGCAACTGCTCCTCAAACGCGGTACGCGCTGGATCCAGTCCCGCCTGACGCTGCTGGTTCTCCTCGGCTTTATCCACGGCCTGTTCTTCTGGGATGGCGATATTCTTCTTGCGTATGGATTAGTCGGGCTTATCTGCTGGCGTCTCATTCGCGATGCGCACAGCGTAAAAAGCCTGTTTAACACCGGCGCGATGCTCTACGTCATGGGCCTTGCCGTATTGCTGCTGTTGGGGATGATCTCCGGCGAGGCGACAAACCGTGCCTGGATCCCGGATGCCGCTAACCTGCAGTACGAACAGTACTGGAAGCTGAAGGGCGGTACGGAAGCGATAAGCAACCGCGCGGATATGCTGGGGGATAACCTCCTTGCGCTGGGGGCGCAATACGGCTGGCAGCTGGCGGGCATGATGCTGATGGGTGCGTCATTGATGCGCACCGGCTGGCTGAAAGGGGAGTTTAGCCTGCGTCACTATCGGCGAACGGGTGCCGGGCTGGTGCTGCTCGGCGTGCTGATTAACCTCCCGGCGGTCATTACGCAGTGGCACATCCACTGGGATTACCGCTGGTGCGCATTCCTGCTCCAGGTGCCGCGCGAGCTGAGCGCACCGTTCCAGACCATCGGCTACGCGGCGCTGATCTATGGCTTCTGGCCATCGTTTTCCCGCCTGTGGATCGTCAGCGCCATCGCCTGCGTGGGCCGCATGGCGTTGAGCAATTACCTCCTGCAAACGCTGCTCTGCACCACGCTTTTCTATCGCTTTGGCCTGTTTATGAAATTCGACCGCCTCGCGCTGCTGGCGTTTGTTATCCCGGTCTGGGTGATTAACCTGGCGTTTTCTGTGCTCTGGCTACGTTATTTCCGCCAGGGACCTCTGGAGTGGGTGTGGCGTCAGTTAACCGCACATGCTTCAGGGATATCATTGAAAAACACATCCAGATAACGATCTGGATCACAATCATTAACAAAACGGATGTAAGCGTTTTCATGAGTGTGAGCTTCTTCACGTAGTCCCCTTTCTCTCGCTGCCAAAATAGCCACCTTGCTAAACACAGGGGGTGTCTGTGAGTTGCTGCAATCCTTTGAAGGATGGTGAATATGATCACCATTCGTGACGTCGCCCGTCAGGCGGGCGTTTCTGTGGCTACCGTCTCGCGCGTGCTGAACAACAGCGCGCTGGTCAGCCCTGAAACCCGTGAAACCGTAATGAAAGCCGTGACCCAGCTCGGGTACCGGCCCAATGCCAATGCCCAGGCGCTTGCGACGCAGGTCAGCGACACCATCGGCGTGGTGGTGATGGATGTATCGGATGCCTTTTTCGGCGCGCTGGTGAAAGCGGTCGACGTGGTCGCCCAGCAGCATCAGAAATACGTCCTGATCGGCAATAGCTATCATGAGGCGGAAAAAGAGCGCCACGCCATCGAAGTGCTGATTCGCCAGCGCTGTAACGCCTTGATTGTCCACTCAAAAGCCTTGAGTGATGAAGAGTTAACTGGCTTTATGGATCAGATCCCGGGCATGGTGCTGATCAACCGCATCGTTCCCGGCTATGCCCATCGCTGCGTCGGGCTGGATAACGTCAGCGGCGCCATGATGGCCACGAAAATGCTCATCAACAACGGGCATCAGCGGATCGGTTATCTGGCCTCCAGCCATCATATTGAAGATGACGACCTGCGACGCGAGGGGTGGCAAAACGCCCTGAAAGAGCACGGCATTACGCCGTCAGAAAGCTGGACGGGCACCGGTACGCCGGACATGCAGGGCGGTGAGGCGGCAATGGTGGAGCTGCTGGGCCGCAACCTGCAGCTTTCTGCGGTGTTTGCCTATAACGACAGCATGGCGGCAGGGGCCCTGACGGCGCTGAAAGATAACGGCATTGCGGTGCCACAGCATTTATCACTCATTGGCTTTGATGATATTCCGATTGCCCGTTACACCGACCCGCAGCTGACAACGGTGCGCTACCCCATTGCCTCTATGGCGAAACTGGCGACTGAGCTGGCGTTACAGGGGGCGGCAGGACTGCTGGATCCGGGTGCAACGCACTGTTTCATGCCGACTTTAGTGCGTCGCCACTCCGTCGCGGCCCGGCAAATTGTGGTTCCGATCACTAACTGATTACATCAGGTGATGTAACCGTTTTCAATCTGTGAGTAAATTCACAGTATCTTAACAAGGCGCTGACTATGATGTCAGCGTTTTAGGGGCTGAAACGCTATGTAACGGTGATTATTCACTTTCACCATAGCCAATGTGCCGCAAACAACGAATAAAACGCATTTCTGGAGCGTTACCGACCACGGAAGATAGAAATTTTATAAGTGAACGTCGGCTGTCAGTAACGTTTTATTAACACCTGCCCGCCGATCGTTATTCACAAGAACTACCCTGCATAAAAAAACCGGAGATACCATGAATAAGAAGGTGTTGACCCTGTCTGCTGTAATGGCAAGCATGCTTTTTGGTGCAGCAGCGCACGCTGCGGATACCCGTATTGGTGTGACCATCTATAAATACGACGACAACTTCATGTCTGTTGTGCGTAAAGCGATTGAGAAAGATGCGAAAGCAGCGCCAGACGTTCAGCTGCTGATGAACGACTCCCAGAACGACCAGTCCAAACAGAACGACCAGATCGACGTTCTGCTGGCGAAAGGCGTGAAAGCCCTGGCCATCAACCTGGTTGACCCGGCTGCTGCAGGCACGGTTATTGAAAAAGCGCGCGGCCAGAACGTGCCAATCGTCTTCTTCAACAAAGAACCTTCCCGTAAGGCGCTGGATAGCTACGATAAAGCGTATTACGTCGGTACTGACTCCAAAGAGTCCGGTATTATTCAGGGCGATCTGATCGCTAAACACTGGGCGGCGAACCCGAACTGGGACCTGAACAAAGACGGTCAGATTCAGTTCGTGCTGCTGAAAGGCGAGCCCGGCCACCCGGATGCTGAAGCCCGTACCACCTACGTTATCAAAGAGCTGAACGACAAGGGTCTGAAAACCCAGCAGCTGGCGTTAGATACCGCGATGTGGGATACCGCTCAGGCGAAAGATAAGATGGACGCGTGGCTGTCCGGCCCTAACGCGAACAAAATCGAAGTGGTTATCGCCAACAACGATGCGATGGCAATGGGTGCGGTAGAAGCGCTGAAAGCGCACAACAAATCCTCCATTCCTGTGTTCGGCGTCGATGCGCTGCCGGAAGCACTGGCGCTGGTTAAATCTGGTGCAATGGCCGGTACCGTTCTGAACGATGCCAACAACCAGGCGAAAGCGACCTTCGATCTGGCGAAAAACCTGGCCGACGGTAAAGGTGCGGCTGATGGCACCAACTGGAAAATTGAAAACAAAATCGTTCGCGTACCTTACGTGGGCGTAGACCAGTCCAACCTGGCTGAGTTCATCGGTAAATAAGTTAGCGGTACTGTCTCCACTGGGCGCAATTCGTTGCGCCCTTTTATAACGCGATATGCGAGGCCAACAAGGTATAATTATGGTCAGCACAAATACTCAGTCATCCGGTGAATACCTGTTGGAAATGAGCGGTATCAACAAGTCATTTCCCGGCGTTAAGGCACTCGATAATGTTAATTTAAAAGTTCGTCCTCACTCTATTCATGCCCTGATGGGGGAGAACGGTGCGGGTAAATCAACATTATTAAAATGTCTTTTTGGGATCTATCAAAAAGATTCTGGCAGCATTCTTTTTCAGGGGAAAGAGATCGATTTCCATTCAGCGAAAGAAGCACTGGAAAACGGTATCTCGATGGTTCACCAGGAATTAAACCTGGTGCTGCAGCGTTCAGTCATGGATAACATGTGGTTGGGGCGTTATCCAACCAAGGGTGTCTTTGTCGATCAGGAAAAAATGTATCGCGACACCAAAGCGATTTTCGATGAGCTGGATATTGATATCGATCCGCGCGCCCGCGTGGGAACATTATCCGTCTCCCAGATGCAGATGATCGAAATCGCCAAAGCGTTCTCCTATGATGCGAAAATCGTCATCATGGACGAACCAACATCGTCATTAACGGAAAAAGAGGTTAATCACCTTTTTACCATTATTCGTAAGCTAAAAGATCGCGGCTGCGGCATTGTGTATATCTCCCACAAAATGGAAGAGATCTTCCAGCTGTGCGATGAGATCACCATCCTGCGCGACGGTCAGTGGATTGCCACGCAGCCGCTGGAAGGGCTGGACATGGACAAGATCATCGCCATGATGGTCGGCCGTTCCCTGAACCAGCGCTTCCCGGACAAAGAAAACAAGCCGGGCGAAGTGATCCTGGAAGTGCGCAACCTGACCTCGTTACGCCAGCCGTCCATCCGCGATGTCTCCTTCGACCTGCACAAGGGTGAAATCCTGGGGATTGCCGGTCTGGTCGGTGCAAAACGCACCGATATCGTGGAAACTCTGTTTGGCATCCGTGAGAAAGCTCAGGGCACCATTACGCTGCACGGAAAGAAAATCAATAACCATAACGCCAACGAAGCCATTAATAATGGTTTTGCGCTGGTGACGGAAGAGCGTCGTTCGACCGGTATTTATGCCTATCTGGATATTAACTTTAACTCGTTAATTTCTAACATTCGCAATTACAAAAACAAAGTCGGACTGCTGGATAACTCACGCATGAAGAGCGATACCCAATGGGTTATTGACTCTATGCGCGTGAAAACGCCAGGACACCGCACCCAAATTGGTTCGCTGTCAGGCGGTAACCAGCAGAAAGTCATTATAGGGCGTTGGTTATTAACCCAGCCAGAAATTCTGATGCTGGATGAACCAACCCGCGGTATTGACGTCGGCGCGAAGTTTGAAATTTATCAGCTGATTGCCGAGCTGGCGAAAAAGAATAAAGGGATCATTATTATTTCTTCCGAAATGCCGGAATTGTTAGGGATCACAGACCGTATTCTGGTTATGAGCAATGGTCTCGTTGCCGGTATTGTTGACACCAAAACGACAACGCAAAACGAAATTTTGCGTCTTGCGTCTTTGCACCTTTAAGATCAGGGGCTCCTCATGAGTGCGTTAAATAAAAAAAGTTTTCTCACTTACCTGAAAGAAGGCGGTATTTACGTTGTTCTTTTAGTACTGCTGGCTATCATTATTTTCCAGGACCCTACGTTCTTAAGCCTGCTGAACCTGAGTAACATTCTGACCCAGTCCTCCGTGCGTATTATCATTGCGCTGGGCGTGGCGGGCCTGATCGTGACCCAGGGGACGGACCTTTCTGCCGGTCGACAGGTGGGTCTGGCGGCGGTTATCGCGGCAACCCTGCTGCAGTCGATGGAAAACGCCAACAAGGTCTTCCCGGAAATGGCCACCATGCCGATTTTCGTGGTGATCCTGATTGTCTGCGCCATCGGTGCGGTGATTGGTCTGATCAACGGTATTATCATCGCCTACCTGAACGTGACGCCGTTTATCACCACGCTGGGTACGATGATCATCGTTTACGGTATCAACTCCCTGTACTACGACTTTGTCGGTGCTTCACCTATCTCGGGTTTTGACAGCGGCTTCTCGACCTTTACGCAAGGGTTTATCGCGCTGGGCAGCTTCCGCCTGTCCTATATCACCTTCTATGCGCTGATCGCGGTGGCCTTCGTCTGGATCCTGTGGAACAAAACGCGCTTTGGTAAAAACATCTTCGCAATCGGCGGTAACCCGGAAGCGGCGAAGGTCTCCGGCGTAAACGTTGCCCTGAACCTGCTCTTCATCTATGCGCTGTCCGGCGTGTTCTACGCCTTCGGCGGGATGCTGGAAGCGGGCCGTATCGGCTCTGCAACCAACAACCTTGGCTTCATGTACGAGCTGGATGCAATCGCAGCCTGCGTGGTGGGCGGCGTCTCCTTCAGCGGCGGCGTCGGTACCGTACTGGGCGTGGTGACCGGTGTGATCATCTTCACCGTCATAAACTACGGGTTAACCTACATTGGCGTGAACCCGTACTGGCAGTACATCATCAAAGGCGCCATCATTATCTTCGCGGTTGCGCTGGATTCACTGAAGTACGCGCGTAAGAAGTAATTGCTCCTCGCGTTATCCGGCCCGCTCATCGAGCGGGCTTTTTTATGCCTTATGCCAGCTGTGACTCCTCTCGGGTCACGATGCGTTCAAACCAGTCGAGTTCAGAGAGCTTGCAGGCGATCCACTGTTCGGAAAAGGCGTCGCCCAGGCTGTCGGTGAGGTACTGACAGCGGGCAAAGGTCTCAATCGCCTCCTGCTGAAACAGCGGCAGTTCGGGCCGATCGAGCTGCGGTTCGGGCAACTCCTCCTCGTCGATGTATTCCAGCCCGTACAGCATGCCGGTCAGGATAGCGGCTGCCACCAGGTACGGATTGGCATCAGCCCCGGCCAGCCGGTACTCGATACGACGGTTGTGGTCATCCGAGCAGGGAATACGCAAAGCGGCGGAGCGGGTGTTATAGCCCCAGGAGTTAAATACGGGTTCCGTCAGGTTTTTACGCAGGCGACGAAACGCGTTGACGCCCGGCGCAAGAATGGCGATTGAGGCGGGCATCAGCGCCAGCTGGCCCGCGATGCACAAACGCATCATGCTGTTAAGCGCGTTCACCGGGGAAGCAAAGACGTTTTCGCCGTGACGATTGTTCAGGCTGAAATGGAAGTGCAGGCCGCTGCCGGACAGCTGGCTGAAAGGCTTAGCCATAAAGTTAGCCTGCAGGCCGTGCTTTTCGGCAACGTATCGGGTCAGGCGACGAAGCGCCAGCACGTTATCACAAACCTCAACGACGCGATGGCCGTGCTTCAGGTTTAATTCGTACTGACCGGACTCGGCTTCCGCCACGATCCCTGACAGCGGTATGCGCTGAAGGTGCGCCAGCTGTTCCAGCTCGTCAAACAGCGCCGCATACGCCGACGAGGTATCCATGTGAAAACAGCCCTGATTTTGCGGATCCCGATCGTCATGCCCCGTCAGATAGAACTCGATTTCCGGGGCAATCACCGGGAAGAGGCCGTGCTGGTGGAAGCGGGCCAGCACGTTCTGCAGTATCACGCGCGGCTCAAGCGGGCAGGGGGTATCTTCGCTGTCTTTCATCGTCAGCAGAATCTGCGCGTTGTGCTGCGGATCTTGCGGACAGGGGCGCAGGGAGCCGGCGACCGGAACGCAGAGCCGGTCCGGCTCATCATGAAGCGGGGCGGCGATTTTTCCTTTCTGATCCATCGAGTAGACCGAAAGGGGAAAATAACAGCCTTTTTCCAGGGTCAGCATGCTCTCCACCGACAGACGCTTGCCGCGCATCGTGCCGTTGATGTCGTTCAGGTAAACGTCTACATGTTTCGTCTGCGGGTAACGTTCCAGATAATCTGCCACTTCCACTGAAATGTTGTGCTGCAGGGCGTCAATTTTTTCATCAAGCCAGAGACCGGAATTGAGTGCGCCAGGAAGTGATAAACCGGGAAAGTTAAAATACGGACGGAGACTTTTGAGGAAAAACGCATTCATTATCGAGTTCATAGTCATTCTTCAATGAAGCCGTAGCGGCAGTGAACTCAGCTTAAAAGAGCCGACGTAAAGGGGGGATAAAAAGCGTCAGGCCCGGCGTAAAGAAAGTATAAAGGCGGTCCTGTTATTTCTCTTTTTTCTGCATATCAAGCAGCTGTTCGGGCGTGACGGCCGGGTAACCCTGCGCGTCTTCCGGCACTTCGTGCATCGCCGGGATCGGCACCAGCGGGCCTAAAAAGCGCGGTTCGCGTTTGAAAATATACAGGTCTGCCAGCGCGCCAAAACGGGCGCCGAACTCGCGGACGCGCACGCTCAGCATATCTTTTGGCGACGGCACCGCGTAACACTGCGCCTGAATGCCCATATGCAGCGCGATAAACAGCGCGCGCTCGCAGTGGAAGCGCTGGGTGATGATGATGAAGTCGTTGGTGTCGAAGACTTTGCGCGTGCGCACGATGGAGTCCAGGGTGCGGAATCCGGCGTAGTCGAGCACGATATCGGCAGGGTCCACGCCCGCCGCAATCAGGTCTTTTCGCATCGTCACCGGTTCATTGTAGCTTTGCAGGGCGTTATCCCCGCTTAACAGCAGGTAGTTTACCTTGCCGCTGTTGTAGGCGTTTAGCGCGCCCTGAATGCGGTAACGGTAATACTGGTTAATGACGCCGGTGCGGTAATACTTGGCGGTACCGAGAACCACGCCAACCTGACGATAGGGCAGGTCCTGCAGGTCATCAAAGATGTAGGGGGCGGTTTTCCAGCTCATCCAGCGGTCGAGACCCAGCACGATCAACAGCAGTATGCCGACCAGGACAGACAGGCTGTAAAAAACGCGCTTTAACATGGAGATGGCTCGTTCGTGGATGAAATTTAACTCAGGCTACTTTACCCGCCTGGTTAGCGCAAGAAACAGCGACTCAACTGAGGGGTTTTTCAGCAAACTGACGGGCATTTCTGCCCGCCGGAAGGTTCAGGCAAGCAGTACGCGGTCAATTGTCGTACAGCCTAACGCTTTGAGCGTTGCGGCGGTGGCATCCCACTGGATCAGTGGCGCATCGGCAATCTCAGCCAGAACGGCGCGCTGAATGTCCGGATAGTCATAGCCGTTCAGGCTCAGCAGGTTAAGCGCGCCCTGCAGCGGAGGCAGGGTTGGGTTAAACGCGGCGTTTTCCGCGTAGCTGCCGCTAAAGATTTGGCCATCACGGCACTGCAGCGCCACGCCGCTCGGAGACTTGCTGTACGGCGTGTGGCTCTTGTTGGCCGCGCGAATGGCCGCCTGGTTCAGGTCATCGCCGGACGGGGCGTAACCGTGGTCCTGATCGTCCATCAGCAGCGTTTTGATCTCCAGATCTTTCGGGCCAAACGCGTCAGGCAGATAATCCCCCAGCGTGTGCGGCGCGCGGCCCGGCAGGTTGATGCGCAGCTGCAGCCCGCTGTTCAGCTCGTTCATAAACTGACGGCAGTGGCCGCAGGGGGTGTAGTTAACGGTAATGGCGCTCAGGGCTTTTTCACCGCGCAGCCAGGCGTGGCTGATGGCGCTCTGCTCGGCGTGAACGGTCTGCTGCATGGTCGCGCCCAGGAACTCCATGTTGCCGCCGAAGTACCAGGTGCCGCTGACGCCGCGCGCAATGGCCCCGACGTTAAAGTGGGAGAGATCGGCCCGCGCGCAGGCGGCAGCCAGGGGAAGCAGTGCGAAAGCCAGCGCGTCTTCGTCCAGTCCCGTTGCCTGTTTCAGCATCGTGACCTGCTCCGCGGTCAGCAGGGCGGGGAAGTGTGCATCTGCCAGAACGGGAGCCAGGGCTGACTGCAAATTCTCTGCAAGCTGGGCGAAAGCAGCTTGAAAACGTGGGTGCATGGCGTTTGCCTCATAAAGGTTAATGGATCGGTAGTTTACGGAGCCGTTAGGGCTTTATATGTGATCCACTTCTCATTATGTATGCAACTTATGAAATCAAAATGAAATTTGCGCGACGCATCGCAAATTTTAGCCCATCACCGCCAGAATCAGCGGGAAAATGAACGGGGCCAGCAGGGAGGTGATAATCCCGCAGATCACCAGCGCCAGCGAGCTAAACGCTCCTTCCTGATAGTCCAGCTCCGCACAGCGGGCAGTGCCCAGGGCGTGGGAGGCGGTCCCCATCGACAGTCCCCGTGCCGCTTTAGTGTGAATACGCATGCCGTTCAGCAGGGTGTGACCAAACACCGCCCCGAGTATACCGACGAAAATGACGCACATCGCGCTGATGGCCGGGATCCCGCCAAGGCTGCCGCCGACCGCCATCGCGATAGGCGTGGTCACCGATTTAGGCAGAATAGAGGCGGCAATCTGTGGGGAGGCCCCCATCAACAGCGCCACCGACGTGCCGGTGATCATCGCCACCAGGCTGCCCACAAAACAGATGGTAATGATGGATTTCCAGCGGGCGCGGATCTGGTGGAGCTGCTCATATAAAGGAAAGGCGAGCGCCACAACGGCAGGCTGCAGCAGGTCGTTTAGAATTTTGCTGCCGGCAAAGTAACGTTCGTAAGGAATGCCGGTGAGCAGCAGGAACGGAATAATGACCACCATCGCCACCAGCAGCGGGTTCAGCAACGGCATTTTGAAACGTGCGGCAAGCTTGCGCGCGGCGAAGAATACCGCCAGGGTTAACGGCAGCGACCACCAGATATTGGCCATCATTTTTTTGTTTTCTCCCCAACCACGTTACGTTCACCGTGCACCAGATGCGAACTCCAGCTCACCACAAGGAAAACCACCAGCGTACTGACCGCGCAGGAGACCACAATCGGGCCGAACTGGGCTTTGAGCAAATCAAAATACTGCATAACCCCGACGCCGATAGGCACGAAAAGCAGCGCCATATAGCGAATGAGGACGAAGCAGCCGGGGTTGACCCATTTTGCGGGCAGGATTTGCAGCGCCAGCAAAACAAAGAGGATCAGCATACCGATAATGCTGCCGGGAATGACGATGGGCAGCAGCGATGCGATGAATATCCCGGCATACAGGCAGGCGTATATCAGGACGAATGCGCGCAGATATTGCCAGATAATGTTCAATGATTTGCTCATGGTGATAGTCCTTGCTGAAACGCATTCATCATACAATTAAACCTAAAAATGTGCCACGGATCACATCATGAATTTTGAGCATACCAGACATTCCAGAATGGAACGTCCGGTATCACCTTACAGGGGCAGGCTACAGTTTAGAGGAAAGGGCGTGCGGTGGCGAAGTGACGAGCCAGAGAATGCATCAGCGCGAGGCGGTCAGTTTATCGAGAAAAGAAAACAGCACCTGATTCATTTCGCGATAATCATGCGAGCGAAGTTTTTCCGCCGTTTCGACAAAACGAAATTCAGCCGCGCGGCGGAGATCGTTCTGCGAATGTTCAATCAGCAACTCAACGACCTCCGGCGTCAGCTCCATATGGCACTGAAAACCGTAAACCCGTTCGCCGTATTGCACGATCTGACGGGGACAGCCCTCGCTGTAAGCGAGCACCTTAGCCTGCGGCGTCAACCCTGGCATGTCGTTATGCCAGTGACCGACGCTCAGCTCGTGGTCAAAATCCTTAAACAGCGGGTTGGCCTTGCCTGCCTCTGTGAGCCTGAGGGGAAATTTGCCGATCTCTTTTTCCGGGCTATGGCAAAACGCTGCGCCCAGCGCTTCACCGATAAGCTGCGAGCCCAGACAAACGCCAATCACCGTTTTACCCGCCTCTATTGCGCGGCCGATGAGCCGCATTTCCGCTTGCGCATCGAACCAGGGGCACTCCTTAAGCGTGGTGGCAGGCGACTGCGGCCCTCCCATGATGATAAGCACGTCCGTGCTCTCCAGGTCTTCGGGTAACGGATCGTCCTGATAAACTCTGGAGTAGCTCAGGCTACAGCCGCGATTTTTCCCCCAGATTTCATAGGCGCCTGGCGCTTCGAAATGTTCATGAATGATAAAATGAATGTGCATTGCGTCTCTCTCCGGTTACGTGTACAAGCAGCATCATAAGAGGAAGGGAGGAATGTGAAATGCCAACCGTTATCGATAAAACGCCAATTCACGACGACGCCATCGGATGGTCCAGAGGGGCAATTAGCTATACGCGCGGCGAAGTGGATCCCCCTCACCAGCATTCACAGGGGCAACTTTTGTTTGCCATCAAAGGAGTGATGCTGGTCGAAACCGGCAATAAGCGTTGGGTCATACCGCCTCAGCGCGCGCTGTGGATCCCTCCCTTTCAGGAACACACCTACAGTGTGTTATCCACAACGGAGCTCCGCGCGGTCTGGTTTAGCCCCGCGCTGATAGCGCAATGCGAGCCTTTTAAGCGGAAAGAGGAGGTCCACGTGATTATGGCGACAGCGTTGTTCAAAGAGCTGATTGCCGGGCTGTTCAGCGCGGAATACCGGCCGGCAAGCCAGCGCAGCATGGCCGTTTTGCTGCTCGAAATCCTCAGTGAGGCGCAGCAGATTTCGGCCGAATTACCGATGCCCGTTGATGAGCGGTTACATCGCGTTGCCTGTGACATCATTGCCAACAATCTCTGGGATGTTTCGATGGAAAGACTGGCGGAACAGGTAGCGATGTCTGAGCGCACATTCTCACGCGCGTTTATCAAAGATACCGGATTTAGCTTCCGGGCCTGGCGACAGCGAGCAAGGATTTGTGCCTCGCTGGACTTGCTCGCAAACGGATACCCGGCTAAGCAGGTGGCCTGGATGCTGGGGTTTTCTGGCCCGGCGGCATTTTCGGCGGCGTTTCGCGCCATTGTCGGGGCAACGCCAGCTGACTTTTTCCCTGAACAGAAGCGCTTCCCAGCGATATAGAGAGCGGCTACTATAGCGCGTCTTTTTTCACAGGTACTGCTATGCGTGTTTTACTGGCCCCAATGGAAGGCGTGCTCGACTCCCTCGTGCGCGAGCTTCTGACCGAGGTGAACGATTACGATCTCTGCGTGACGGAGTTTCTGCGCGTGGTCGATATGTTGTTGCCGGTAAAATCCTTCTTCCGCCTGTGCCCCGAGCTGCACAACCAGAGCCGGACCTATTCCGGCACGCTGGTGCGTATTCAGCTGCTCGGCCAGTATCCTGAATGGCTGGCGGAAAACGCCGCCCGCGCGGTTGATCTGGGCTCTTACGGGGTGGATCTCAACTGCGGCTGTCCGTCGAAGCTGGTGAACGGCAGCGGCGGCGGAGCGACGTTGCTGAAAGATCCTGAGCTGATTTACCGCGGCGCGAAGGCGATGCGTGAGGCCGTGCCTTCGCATTTGCCGGTGACGGTGAAGGTGCGCCTGGGGTGGGACAGCGACGCGCGGCAGTTTGAAATCGCCGATGCGGTGCAGCAGGCCGGGGCCACCGAGCTGGTGGTGCATGGCCGCACCAAAGAGGATGGCTACAAAGCCGAACGCATTAACTGGCAGGCGATCGGCGAGATCCGCAAGCGCCTCACCATTCCGGTCATCGCCAACGGTGAAATCTGGGATTACGAGAGCGCGCAGGCCTGTCTGAACGCCACCGGCTGCGATGCGGTAATGATCGGTCGCGGCGCCCTGAATGTGCCGAACCTCAGCCGGGTGGTGAAATATAACGAGCCGCGGATGCCGTGGGCAGACGTCGTCACGCTGCTGCAAAAATACAGCCGTCTGGAAAAGCAGGGCGACACCGGCTTGTATCACGTCGCGCGAATTAAACAGTGGCTGAGTTATTTACGCAAAGAGTACGATGAAGCACTGGGGTTATTTCAGGAGATTCGGACATTACAGACTTCTGCTGATATTGCCCGGGTGATTCAGTCAAAATAATAAGCGTTAAATTGCTCACATTTTTTTAAACCAGAAAACAGTTCTGGTTTTCAACGTGGCGCGACGGTGTTAAGGTGCCATTGTTTTCAACGCAGGATTGTTACTGGCTAACAGGCAAAACCTAAGCGTTTCACAGCATTTTCGCTGTGGAGCGCTTAGGTTTTTTTTTGCCTCTCGTTTACGCAGGAGAGAAATTTGGCTTAGCGCTTTTTACTGATTTTAAAAAAATGAAATATCGACAGGAAATAGAAAAATTTCCTGCGGCCGGTTACGCACAAAATACTCAATCACAGGTTGTTATCATGGCATATAAAAATAAACTCTATGCGTTCGCCTTATTGACGATATCCCCGCTGTCGGTGGCGCAGGACTGGAATGGAACGGTATTAGGCTTTGAAGCTCCGCCGGAGCCTGTTCTGGGCGAAATGCTCGGCATACGTAAAATCCTCAACGATAACGGTTTTACCTATAACCTCGGATATCTGAATGAAATTGGCTGGAACGGCGGTGGCGGATATAACCACGACTCCCACGTGGCCTATATTGACCAGTTTGCGCTGACCTTCAACCAGGACCTGGAGCGCTGGACGGGCATCCCGGATGCGCGTATCGAGGGGAACATCGTCAACCGTAACCACAATGACGACCTCACCACTAAACGCGTGCAGGATCCGCGCGCGAACTTCAACGATTTGACCCAGGAGAGCTGGGGCGGGCAGTCGATTACTCGTCTCGGCTGGCTGACCTTTGCCCGCAGCTTTGACGACCGGCGTCTGACCTGGCGCATTGGGATGATGAACAAGGTGCAAACCTTCGATCAAATTATCCCCTGCGATTTCCAGCTGCTCTCCCAGTGCGGCGGGAAATCGGCCAACTCGCTGACCTGGAACAACTGGAACGTTCACACCTGGGGCACCACGCTGGAGTATAAGCTCACGCCAGCCGTCACCTTAAAAGGCGGCGTGATGGAGCAAAACCCGGACGCTTCCAGCCGCAGCCACGCCTGGAGCTGGTCGACGAAGGGCAGCAAAGGGGTTTTGCTGCCGGTTGAAATCGAAGCGCGTCCGTTGATTAACGGCCTGCCGGGCGCGTATAACCTGGGCGTGGTGTTTACCAACGCGCCGCAAACCGATCTCTATCGCGGTAAATCCGGCGGTGCGGGGGCGAGCGATCCGGACGGTTACGAGAAGCATAACCGCACGTGGTTCATGTACGCCGGGCTTAACCAGCAGATCACGCAGCACAGGAACGATCCGAATCGCGGGCTGAGCACCTCCGTAAGCATGAGCCTTGCGGATCAGCGCAGCAATTACATGCATCAGGTGTATGCCGCCTCGCTGCGCTATCGCGGGCTGTTTGACGCCCGTCCGGAAGACTGGATTGGCTTCGGGCTAACCTGGATTGATATGAGCAGCCAGTACGCCCGCAACCAGCGCTCTATGAACAGCCTGAGCGGCGTGTCGGACTATAACGATCCGGCGTATCACCCGGTGCCGGGCCACTCCCTGAACGGTGAGTTTTACTATCGCTTCCGTCCGGTGTCGTGGCTGGAGCTGCAGCCGGGCATTCAGTACTGGCACCATCCCGGCGGCGTATCCCGGACGCAGGATGCCTGGGTGACGGAGTTGAAAACCGTCGTGACGTTCTAGCAAGTTCGATCCGCGTCACGTTTCTGACGCGTGACGCATTGAGGCTACGAATGAAACTGATAGAGTGCCAGAACTGGATTGTTACTGCTTCGGCAGGCAAAACCTGATTTTCTGGCATCTGCCGGAGGTCAGGTTTTTTTGTTTCTGGGGTTCAGATGAAAATCGCCAAGATACTCAATAATAACGTGGTGGTTGTTCAGGATGAGCGCGGGCGCGAACAGGTGGTGATGGGCCGTGGGCTGGCCTTTCAGAAGCGCGTCGGTGAAGCGCTGGATACCGCGTTGGTTGAAAAGGTGTTTGCGTTACAAAGCGATGAGCTGGTGCGTCGACTTGGGGAGCTGCTGAGTCAAATTCCGCTGGAGGTGATGACCACCTGCGACCGCATCATCGGGCTGGCGGCGCAGCGGCTCGGAAAATTGCAGGAGAGTTTGTATATCACCCTAACCGATCACTGCTACTTTGCGATTGAGCGGCAGAAGAAAGGGCTGGCCATCAAAAACGTGCTGCTGTGGGATATTAAACGGCTGTATCCGAAGGAGTTCGAATTAGGGCAGGAAGCGCGGGCCATTATCGCCAGACGCCTTAACGTCGAACTGGAGGAGGATGAGGCCGGGTTTATCGCGCTGCATCTGGTCACCGCGCAGCTGAACAGCGAAATGCCGGAAGTGATGCACGTGACGCGGGTGATGCAGGAGATCCTGCAGCTGGTGAAGTATCAGCTGCAGCTTGAGTACGATGAAGAGTCGCTCAGCTACCAGCGTTTCGTGACGCATCTGAAGTTTTTTGCCCAGCGGATGCTCACCCGCACCGTGGTGGAAGATGACGATGTCTCGCTGCATACGGCGGTAAAAGACAACTACGCGAAGGCGTGGAAATGCGCTGAGAAAATCGCGCAGCACCTGAACAAAAGCTATCAGCGTGAGCTGACAACCGAAGAAATTATGTTCCTCGCCATTCATATTGAACGGGTGAGAAAAGAGGGGCGTTAAGCCTCAAACAGGATTGTTACTGCACTACGCAGGCAAAACCTGAGCGCGGCCTTCGTCAGAAGGCCGTTCTCGGGTTTTTTTATTTTTTGTACTCAGTCAACAGGTGCCTGCGGGCATCGGATGTAAGGAAATCGAGATGGAATACCAGGCTTTAGCGAAGGATATTCTCGGCCACGTTGGCGGAAAAGAGAACATCGTCAGTCTTGTACACTGCGCCACCCGGCTTCGCTTCAAACTGAAAGAGAATCAGAAAGCGGATGCGGAAGGGCTGAAGAAAAACCCGGGCGTGATCATGGTGGTCGAAAGCGGCGGCCAGTTTCAGGTGGTGATTGGCAACCACGTTCACGACGTCTGGCAGGCGGTGCGCAATGAAGCAGGCCTTACCGATGACGCGCCCGTCGCGGAAGAGAGGGGAGAAAAGGGCAACCTGCTGGGTCGCCTGATCGACATCGTCTCCGGGATCTTCACCCCGTTTATCGGCATTCTGGCCGCGTCCGGTATTCTGAAAGGGCTGCTGGCCCTGGCCGTGGTGTGCGGCTGGCTGAGCACCGAGAGCGGCACCTATAAAATCTGGTTTGCCGCCAGCGACGCGCTGTTCTTCTTCTTCCCGATGGTGCTGGGCTATACCGCCGGGAAAAAATTCGGCGGCAACCCGTTTATTACCATGGTGATCGGCGGGGCGCTCACCCATCCGATGATGATTGCGGCGTTTAACGCCAGCCAGCAGGCGGGGGCGGTATCGGAAGCCTTTTTAGGCATCCCCGTCACCTGGTTTAACTACAGCTCGTCGGTGATCCCAATTATTCTCGCCGCGTGGGTCAGCTGCTGGCTGGAAAAACAGAGCACCAGGCTGCTGCCGTCCTCGATGAAAAACTTCTTCGCGCCGCTGATCTGCTTAGGATTAACCGTGCCGCTGACCTTCCTGGTGATTGGCCCGCTGGCAACCTGGCTGAGCCAGCTGCTGGCCAACGGCTACCAGTGGATTTACGTCCTGGCACCGTGGCTGGCGGGCGCGGCGATGGGCGCGCTGTGGCAGGTCTGCGTCATCTTCGGCCTGCACTGGGGGCTGGTGCCGTTGATGATCAACAACCTGGCGGTGCTGGGGCACGACTCCATGCTGCCAATGCTCTTGCCCGCGGTGTTCGGCCAGGTGGGGGCGGCGCTGGGGATCTTCCTGCGCACCCGCGACGCGCGTCAGAAAATGCTGGCCGGGTCGTCCGTGACGGCGGGGATCTTCGGCATCACCGAGCCCGCAGTGTATGGCGTTAACCTGCCGCTGCGCCGTCCGTTTATCTTTGGCTGCGTGGCGGGGGCCATCGGTGGCGCGATTGTCGGCTTCAGCGACACCCACGTGTACTCCTTTGGCTTTGCCAACGTCTTTACTATCGCCCAGATGATCCCGCCGGGTGGGGTAGACGCCACGCTGTGGGGCGGCATTATCGGCACCGCGGTGGCGCTGGTGCTGAGCTGCGCCCTGACGCTGGTGGCGGGCATGCCAGCACGTTCAGCGCCCGAGGCGGTTGCGCCAGCGGGTGAAAACGATGTGCTGGCACCGATGACCGGCACCGTTCTGGCCCTCGACCAGGTGCCGGATACCACCTTTGCCAGCGGCCTGCTGGGCAGCGGTGCCGCGATCATTCCCTCCGACAACAGGGTGGTTGCTCCGTTTGCTGGCGTTGTTGCCTCGCTGTTTCAGACCAAACACGCCATCGGTCTGCTCAGCGACAGCGGGATTGAAGTGTTGATCCACGTGGGTATCGACACCGTGAAGCTCGACGGCAAGCCGTTTATCGCCCACGTGAAGGTGGGCGACAGGGTGCAGCCGGGCGACCTGCTGCTGGAATTTGACCGACAGGCGATTATCGACGCCGGATACGACCTGGCGACGCCGATCATTATCAGTAACAGCGACGAGTATCGTGACGTGGTGACCGTGGCGGCAACGTCCGTCAACGCCGGTGCGCCGTTACTTAGCGTAAGCCATCAATAACAGGAGAACGTGATGAAAACTTTCCCGGACGATTTTTTATGGGGCGGCGCGGTTGCCGCGAATCAGGTAGAAGGCGCGTATCTGGAGGATGGCAAAGGGCTGTCCACCTCAGACGTTCAGCCGCAGGGTGTCTTCGGCCCGGTGGTTGAGCGCGTGGCGGGCGACAGCGGCATCAAGGATGTCGCCATCGACTTCTATCACCGCTACCCGGAAGACATCAAGCTCTTTGCCGAAATGGGCTTTAGCTGCCTGCGCGTCTCCATTGCCTGGACGCGTATCTTCCCAAACGGCGACGAGCAGCAGCCTAACGAAGCAGGGCTGGCGTTTTACGACCGGCTGTTTGACGAGCTGGCCGCGCACAACATTACCCCGCTGGTGACGCTGTCGCATTACGAAATGCCGTGGGGGCTGGTGAAGCAGTACGGCGGCTGGGGCAGCCGCCAGACCATTGGCTTCTTCGAGCGCTACGCCCGTACCGTCTTTACGCGCTACAAAGAGAAGGTGAAGCTGTGGCTGACCTTCAACGAGATCAATATGTCCCTGCACGCGCCGATGACCGGCGTGGGCCTGCCGGAAACCAGCAGCAAAGGGGAGGTGTATCAGGCGATCCACCACCAGCTGGTGGCCAGCGCGCTGGCCGTGAAGGCCTGCCATGAGATTATCCCGCATGCCAGAATCGGCAACATGCTGCTGGGCGGCCTGATGTATCCGCTGACCTGCAAGCCGGAAGATGTCCTGGAGACGCTGCAGGAAAACCGCGCCTGGCAATTCTTTGGCGACGTGCAGTGCCGCGGCGTCTACCCGGGATATATGCAGCGCTTTTTCCGCGACAACGGTATTCAGCTTGAGGTCACGGATGCCGACCGCGAGGCGCTGAAATCGACCGTCGATTTTATCTCGTTCAGCTACTACATGACGGGCTGCGTCACCGCGGATGACGCCCTCAACCAGCAGGCGCGGGGCAACATCCTGAGCATGGTGCCAAACCCGCATCTGGCCAGTTCCGAATGGGGCTGGCAGATTGACCCCATCGGTCTGCGTACCCTGTTAAACGTGCTTTGGGATCGCTATCAGAAGCCGTTGTTTATCGTAGAAAATGGCCTCGGCGCGAAGGATAAACCGGACGCGGACGGCGTGGTGCAGGATGACTATCGCATCAGCTACCTTAACGACCATCTGGTACAAGTGCGTGAAGCGATTGAAGACGGCGTTGAGGTGATGGGCTATACCAGCTGGGGGCCAATCGACCTGGTGAGCGCGTCTAAAGCGGAACTGTCCAAACGCTACGGCTTTATTTACGTGGACCGCGACGACAGCGGTAAAGGCACCCTGGCGCGCAGCCGTAAAAAGAGTTTTTACTGGTATAAAGAGGTGATTGCCACGAAGGGGGGATCGCTGAAAGCCTGAGATGAATAACATCGCCCGGCGCAGTGCCGGGCAAATGAATCAGAAAATCATCTTGAATACGCCGGTGACCACTAAGAGCCCTATCAGAAATATAATCAAAATAACCCACAGTAATATTTTCATTCCCTTCTCCCGCTCATGAATGTCCTGAATAAGTGTAGCAGCGTATTTATATTTGGCATGAATGTATTGAATTTAATCATTATCTTTAGGAATAAATTTCCGAGTATTAAAATGTATGACAATTTGAGGATTGCCACGCGTTACTAAAAAACAGAGCGGCATCAAGCGTAATTTGCGCCTTTAATTTTTTGAGTTATGGCGTAATGAAACGTTCTCTTATTTTATCTCTGAGTGCTCCTCTTGTCTTAATGTTGGCTGCCTGCGCGCCGGAACATGCCAGCGTGTCGCCGATTAAAACGCAAGCCGCTGCGGCGTCGGTGAATACACGGCTAAGTCAAACCAGCTGGCCGAAAAACGAATGGTGGAAAGACTATAACGATCCGCAGCTTAATTCGCTGATTGCGAAGGCGCTAAATGATGCGCCGGATATGCAAATCGCCCGTCAGCGCATTACGCTCGCGGAAGCGCAGGCGAAAGCCACCATGGCGGCAGACGGCCCACAGATTGATTTCTCCGCCGATGCGGAACGGCAAAAAATGTCTGCGGAAGGGTTGATGGGACCCTTCGCCATTACCGATCCGGCCGCGGGCACCACCGGGCCGTGGTACACCAACGGAACATTTGGCCTGACAGCGGGCTGGGATCTCGATTTGTGGGGCAAAAACCGCGCGCAGGTTGAAGCCCGCATCGGCAAGGTCAACGCCCAAAAAGCCGAGATGGAGCAGACCCGTCAGCTGTTGGCCAGCAGCGTCGCGCGGCTTTACTGGGAGTGGCAGACTCAGGCCGCGGTGGGGGATGTCCTCGTGCAGATTAAACATGAGCAGGAAAATATCATCGGTGCCGACCGGGAGCTGTACCAGCACGGGATCACCTCTTCGGTAGAAGGTGTCGAAACCGATATTAATGCCAGTAAAACCGAAGAGCAGTTTGCCGGGGTAAAAGGCAAAATGAAAGCCGTTGAGGCACGTCTGCAGGTCCTGACCAACACCTCCTCTATGAAACTGACTCGCCATGCTTTACCAACAGCGGAAGCGGCGTTGCCCGCCACGCTGGGATACGAGCTGCTGGCTCGCCGTCCGGATCTGCAGGAGGCGCACTGGTACATTGAAGCTTCCCTTAGCGAAGTGGATGCCGCCAAAGCCGCCTTCTATCCTGACGTGAACCTGATGGCGTTCCTACAGCAGGATGCCCTGCATCTGAGCGATCTGTTTCGCTCTTCAGCGCAGCAGATGGGCGTGACCGCCGGATTGACGCTGCCGATCTTCGATAGCGGCAGGCTGAATGCGAATCTGGATATCGCCCAGGCGCAGAACAACCTTTCGGTGGCGAACTACAACAAGGCGGTGGTCGATGCCGTTAACCAGGTGGCGCGCACGGCCAGTGAAGTTGAAACCCTGACCGCCAAAAACCAGCAGCAGCGGCAGGTCGAAAAAGATGCCGCGCGCGTGGTGGCACTGGCACAGGCGCGCTTCAGCGCGGGGATTATTGCCGGTTCCCGCGTTAGCGAGGCCAAAATTCCGGCACTGAAGGAACATATCGCTACGCTGACCCTGAAAGGGCAGTACGTGGATGCCACGCTACAGCTGACGTCCGCCCTGGGCGGTGGCTATCACCACGGCTAAAAAAGGTCATTATCTATACTTACCTCTTTGCACATTTTCAGGAGGTGAGTATGACCCGAGTAGCAATTGTAACGGCATCGGATTCCGGTATCGGTAAAACCACCGCGCTGATGCTGGCAGAACGCGGGTTTGATATCGGCGTCACCTGGCATTCCGATGAAAGCGGCGCGCGGGAAACCTGCCGCGAGGTTGAGGCGAGGGGGCAACGTGCAGAGGCCATCCAGCTTGATCTGGGTACGTTGCCGGACGGCGCAAAGGCCATTGAAACGCTGATTGCGCGTTTTGGCCGGCTGGACGTGCTGGTCAACAATGCGGGGGCGATGACCAAAGCGCCGTTCCTTGATATGCCGTTTGACGACTGGCGGACGATTTTCACCGTCGACGTGGACGGCGCGTTTCTCTGTTCACAAATTGCCGCCCGGCAGATGGTGAAGCAGGGGGAAGGGGGGCGAATTGTGAACATTACCTCGGTGCATGAGCACACGCCGCTGCCGGAGGCGAGCGCCTACACGGCGGCAAAACATGCGCTCGGCGGGTTAACCAAATCCATGGCGATGGAACTGGTTAAGCACAATATTCTGGTGAACGCCGTCGCGCCGGGTGCCATTGCCACACCGATGAACGACATGGACGACAGCGAAGTGAGGGAAGGTTCAATGCCGGAAATCCCGCTGGCAAGACCGGGGCATACCAAAGAGATCGCCAGCCTGGTCGCGTGGCTGTGCGACAGCGACGCCAGCTACACGACGGGGCAATCGTTTATTGTCGACGGGGGTTTTATGCTGGCGAACCCGCAGTTTAAGCCGGAGGGGTAGATACCTTATTCCCTCTCCCTGTGGGAGAGGGTTAGGGTGAGGGCATCAGGCCGCACCCAGCTACTCCTCATCCCGCGTCTTTTCCCGATGCTTCAGCCACAGCCTGACCCCAATCACCGCAACTACCACCAGAATCAGCCACGCCCAGTGTTTAATATGCTGGTCGAGATTATGCAGCCATGGCGCAATCACTTCGCCCCCCACGTAGCCGAGCGTCGTAAAGATCAGCGCCCAGGCAATCGCACCCACAATATTGAGCGGCAGGAAAATTTTTGGCGGCAGATGGCTGGCGCCAATCAGTATCGGACCGATGATGCGAAAGCCATACATAAAGCGCGTGCCGATGACGAACAGATAGGGATGACGCTGAATGAGCCGTTGAGCGCGGCGGATTTTCTTCTGATGCTTTGCGAAACGCTTAAGCAGCGTGGGCCCGAAGCGCAGCCCGAGAAAGTAGAGCAGCTGATCGCCAATCATTCCGCCGAGCGCGACCGCAGCGACGACCAGCGGGAATTTCAGCAATCCCTGATGCGCGGCGACGCCGCCTAACAGCGTGATGGTTTCACCTTCTGCCACGCTACCGACGACCAGCGCGGCATAGCCATATTGTTCAATAAGTGCGTTAATATCCATTACGTAAATGTTATCTCCCTCTGCGTACCTCGTTTAATCATATACCCCATGAATCAACAGCGGGGAAATCAACGGAAATTTCCCACTGTACAGAAAATAATCTAAAGCCTGCATTATACTTAAGGTATCGCTGACGGGCCGACAACAAGGGGGCGCTATGAACCATGTCTGGGGACTTTTCTCCCATCCCGATCGTGAAATGCATGTCATTAAAAGTGAGAACGAAACGGTCTCGCATCATTACACGCACCATGTGCTGCTGATGGCGGCGGTGCCGGTAATATGCGCTTTTATCGGAACAACACAAATCGGCTGGAACTTCGGTGACGGCACCGTGGTTCAGCTTTCCTGGTTTACCGGGCTCTATCTGGCCATTGTTTTTTATGGCCTGATGCTGGCGGGCGTGGCGATAATGGGGCGTGTCATTCACTGGATGGCGCGTAACTACCCGCAACGTCCATCGCTGGCGCACTGTATGGTTTTTGCCGGATATGTCGCGACCCCGCTGTTCTTAAGCGGTATTGTTGCGCTCTATCCACTGGTCTGGCTGTGCGCGCTGATCGGTACCATTGCCCTCTTTTACACCGGGTATCTGCTGTATCTGGGGGTGCCAACCTTCCTGAATATCAATAAAGAAGAGGGCCTGAGTTTTTCCAGTTCAACACTCGCTATTGGGGTGCTGGTGCTGGAGGCACTACTGGCGCTGACGGTTATTCTTTGGGGTTATGGATACCGTCTCTTCTGAGTTCACTGCATTGCTGGCGTAAATGCCAGCAATGCAGCATCTGTTCATGATTATCCGCTGGCGACAACGTCCGGTGATCGCTATGATGCCGAAGCCAGCCTGTGTTTATCCGTTGATACAGGCGGTGCACGTCATTACGTGCGTGAATAATTATCAGAAGTCTCACCATGCTGAAATTCCGAGTCTCTTTACTTAGCCTGGCGCTGCTGCTGGGCGCGTCCGCTGCCGTGCCGGCCGTCGCTAAAACGCCCGCGGTGACCGCCGCTGCTGCCCAACCGCAAATTGCGTCCGGCAGCGCGATGATTGTCGATCTCAACACCAATAAGGTGATCTACGCCAGCCACCCGGACCTGGTGCGCCCGATCGCCTCGATTACCAAATTAATGACCGCGATGGTGGTGCTTGATGCCCATCTGCCGCTGGACGAAAAGCTGAAAGTGGACATCAGCCACACGCCGGAGATGAAAGGGATCTACTCTCGCGTGCGTCTGAACAGTGAAATCAGCCGTAAAAATATGCTGCTGCTGGCGCTGATGTCGTCTGAAAACCGTGCGGCGGCGAGCCTGGCGCACCACTATCCGGGCGGCTACGACGCCTTTATCCGCGCGATGAACGCGAAAGCCAAATCGCTGGGAATGACCAATACGCATTATGTTGAACCGACGGGTCTGTCGATCAACAACGTCTCCACGGCCCGCGATCTGACGAAACTGTTGATTGCCAGCAAACAGTATCCGCTGATTGGTCAGCTCAGTACCACCCGTGAAGAGATGGCGACCTTTGCGAACCCGGCCTATACGCTGCCGTTCCGCAATACTAACCACCTGGTATACCGCGATAACTGGAATATTCAGTTAACGAAAACCGGCTTTACCAACGCGGCAGGACACTGTCTGGTGATGCGCACGGTATTTAACGGTAAGCCGGTGGCGCTGGTGGTGATGGATGCCTTCGGCAAATATACGCACTTTGCTGACGCGAGCCGCCTGCGTACCTGGATTGAGACCGGGAAAGTGCAGCCCGTTCCGGCCGCAGCATTGACGTATAAAAAGCAGAAAGCGGAACAGATGGCGACGGCGCAGAACGACTGAGCCGTTAGTGCGCGCTGATGCCCTCACCCCGACCCTCTCCCACAGGGAGAGGGAGAAAACACTAAAAACGGTAACCTGGGTTACCGTTTTGCTTTTATTCCGGCAGCGTCCAGTCTCCATCGTTGAGCGGGCGCTGCATAATCACCGTATCCCGCCAGTCGCCTTTCTTATACCCTACGCTTCGCAGCTGACCGACAATCTCGAAGCCGTGCTTTTTATGCAGCCGCAGCGAGCCTGAATTATTGTTGCCATCTCCCACAACGGCAATCATCTGCCGCCACGGGCCTTGCTCGCAGCGGGCGATCAGCGCATCCATTAATGCCGAGCCAAAACCGCGCCCGGTAATGCTGGCATCCACGTAAATCGACTCTTCCAGGGTATAGCGGTAGGCGTGTCGCGGACGGTAAGGCGTGGCGTAGCAGTAGCCCACCACGATGCCGCGATACAGCGCGATAAGCCACGGTAAACCGTTCTCAGCCACGCTTTTCATCCGCTGACGCATTTCGTCGATAGTCGGGGGGACTTCTTCAAATGACGCGCGCCCGTGAAGCACATGCCAGGCATAGATGGCGGCGATGGCATGCACATCATCGGGAAGGGCATCACGCACTTCCAGTTCGGTCTCGGATAAAACATCAACAGCCGACATGATGTGCCTGCTCCTCGTAATAGAATGCCGGAGAAACGTTACTCCGGCGTCAGAGCGTCACTCTATTACGATTAAGGCACGCTAAACAATCTCTCAAATTTGGCTGTAGGAATTAATCAGACGCTTGCGTTATGCGCTGCTCCGCATCTTCGCTCTCTTTCCAGTATTTCTTCCGCGTTGTTTTACCAATCCCGGGATTCATGCTGTTTGTAGGGTCATTCTCGCGATAAAACTGCTTAAGTGCGTCAGGGGCTTTATAAAGATGCCCGACGTTGTGTTCCGCAGGATATTGTGCGCCGCGTTCGCGCAGCAGGGCGAGCATCTGCTCCTTCAGTTCGTGTGCATCAACCCCTTTTTTGACGATGTAATCCTGATGGAAGACATAACACATAAAGTGGCCGTAATAGAGCTTGTGCACCAGCTTGCTGTCGATTTCCGGCGGAAGGTGCTCAAACCACTCGGTGTCGTTACGGCGCAGGGCGATATCCAGCGCCAGAATATCTTCCACCTCTTCGGAATGCACCGCCTGGTAACGGATGGCGGCACCCGCAGCGGCAAAACGGTGCAGGAAGGCTTTGCTGCCCTCTTCCGGCGTGCAGGCAAAGAAATCACCCTCAGCGGTTTTGAAGAACTCGGTAAGCCAGGTCTGCGCTTCGGCAATCCCGTCTCCGGCCATCTTCAGCAGCAGGTGGTGCTCATACTTATCGCGCCAGGTTTTCATTCGCTCCGGTAAGTGCGCCGGGAAAACGTTGCCCAGCTTCTGCATAAAGCGGTCGGTGAAGTGGGGTTTGAACAGCGACACTTTCTCCAGCATCGCGTCGGTGCGGCCCTTCATGGTGAAGAAGAACGGCATTTTGTCGGTGCCGAGCTTGTCGATCATCAGGAACGTATCTTTGCCGTAACGCTCGGCGATGTCGTAAATGTCCCGGTGCATGTACTCGCCCGCGACCGGCAGATGGGTAAATTCGCCCAGAATATGACGACGAATTTCGGTCAGAACGTCAGGCTGATTGGTACCGATGTAAAACACCTGCTGCTTTTTCTCTGCCGGGAAGGTATCCAGACGCACGGCAAAAACGGCAAGCTTCCCGGCGCAGCCGGAGGATTCAAACAGGCGGTCCGGGTCGGCGTTGTAGCGCGCTGGCGTATCGGCATCGATATCCCGCACGCGGGTCACGTAGTCGTGATCGTGCGCGTGGCGGCCATCGTGCTGCACGTCTTCGTCCTTCACGCGATCGTCGTCAAGCTTGCTGAGGATCTGCTCTGGCGTCACGCCGAGATCGATGCCCAGATGGTTGACCAGCGTCAGCTTGCCGTTTTCGTCAATACGGGCAAACAGCGACATCTCGGTGTAGGCAGGCCCGCGCTGCACCAGCGAGCCGCCGGAGTTGTTGCAGATCCCACCGACCACCGAGGCGCCAATACAGGAGGAGCCAATCACCGAGTGCGGCTCGCGACCCAGCGGCTTAAGCGCTTTTTCCAGGGAGTAGAGCGTCGTGCCGGGGAACGCGAGCACCTGCTCGCCTTTATCCAGCAGGTGCAGCTTGTCGAGGCGCAGGGTGCTGATAATCACGATGTCGCGATCGTAATCGTTGCCGTTCGGCGTGGAGCCTTCGGTCAGGCCGGTATTGGCGGCCTGCATTAAAATAATCTTGTCGGCGGCGACGCAGGCGCTCAGGACGCGCCACAGCTCCAGCAGCGTGCCGGGGAAGACCACCGCCAGCGCCTCGCCCTGACCGGAGCGGAAACCTTTACGGTAGCGGGCGGTTTTGGCCGGGTCGGTAAGCAGGTGAGAGGAGCCAACCAGGCGCGACAGTTCGTTAATAAAAGCCGTGTTATCGTTTGTTCGAACAGAAGACATCTTCCACTCCTTGTGGTGGGGCAAATTTCTCGCTGTAAAGCATAGCGCGATTAACTGTTAAGCGGTCGAGTATTCACGAGAAAAATCAGAGAATAACCCTGCAACGTTCTGAGGGTTTGTGGCACACTGCGCTTTTCGCACGGTATGGCCGAGATCGTCCGGCGGTTATTGATGAGAGAGTAAAACGACATGAAATGGCTATGTTCTGTAGGTGTCGCCGTCAGCCTGGCGCTGCAACCTGCGCTGGCAGAGGATTTGTTTGGCAATCACCCGCTCACGCCTGAAGCACGGGACGCGTTTGTCACGGAATTGCTCAAGAAAATGACGGTTGATGAGAAAATCGGCCAGCTGCGTCTTATCAGCGTCGGCCCGGATAACCCGAAAGAGGCCATCCGTGAGATGATCAAAGACGGGCAGGTAGGGGCGATTTTTAATACCGTCACCCGCCAGGATATCCGCAAAATGCAGGATCAGGTGATGGACCTCAGCCGCCTGAAAATTCCGCTGTTCTTCGCCTATGACGTAGTGCACGGCCAGCGTACCGTCTTCCCCATCAGCCTCGGCTTAGCCTCCTCCTTTAATCTCGATGCGGTGAAAACCGTCGGGCGCGTGTCCGCCTATGAAGCGGCGGACGACGGTCTGAACATGACCTGGGCGCCAATGGTGGACGTCTCGCGCGATCCGCGCTGGGGCCGCGGCTCGGAAGGCTTTGGTGAAGATACGTATTTAACCTCCACGATGGGTAAAACCATGGTGGAAGCGATGCAGGGCAAAAGCCCGGCGGATCGCTACTCGGTGATGACCAGCGTCAAGCACTTCGCGGCCTATGGCGCAGTGGAGGGCGGTAAAGAGTACAACACCGTCGACATGAGCCCGCAGCGCCTGTTTAACGACTACATGCCGCCGTATAAGGCAGGGCTGGATGCGGGCAGCGGCGCGGTGATGGTCGCGCTGAACTCGCTGAACGGCACGCCTGCGACGTCCGATTCCTGGCTGCTGAAAGACGTGCTGCGCGACCAGTGGGGCTTTAAAGGCATCACCGTTTCTGACCACGGCGCGATTAAAGAGCTGATTAAACACGGTACTGCCTCCGATCCGGAAGACGCCGTGCGCGTGGCGCTCAAGTCCGGCATCAACATGAGCATGAGCGACGAGTACTACAGCAAATACCTGCCGGGGCTGGTGAAGAGCGGCAAGGTCACGATGGCGGAGCTGGACGATGCCGCGCGCCACGTGCTGAACGTGAAATACGACATGGGGCTGTTTAACGATCCATACAGCCACCTGGGGCCGAAAGATTCTGACCCGGCAGATACCAACGCTGAAAGCCGTCTGCACCGCAAAGACGCGCGTGAAGTGGCGCGCGAAAGCCTGGTGCTGCTGAAAAACCGCCTCGACACGCTGCCGCTGAAAAAATCCGGCACCATTGCCGTGGTGGGCCCGCTGGCCGACAGCAAGCGCGACGTGATGGGCAGCTGGTCTGCCGCGGGCGTGGCCGATCAGTCCGTGACCGTGCTGACCGGGATCAAGAGTGCCGTGGGTGAAAACGCGAAAGTGGTGTACGCCAAAGGGGCGAACGTCACCAACGATAAAGACATCGTCACCTTCCTCAACCAGTACGAGGAAGCGGTGAAGGTTGATCCGCGCACGCCGAAGGAGATGATTGACGAGGCGGTGAATACCGCGAAGCAGTCTGACGTGGTGGTCGCGGTCGTGGGCGAGGCGCAGGGTATGGCGCACGAGGCCTCCAGCCGTACCGATATCACCATTCCGCAGAGCCAGCGCGATCTAATCGCCGCCCTGAAAGCCACCGGCAAGCCGCTGGTGCTGGTACTGATGAACGGGCGTCCGCTGGCGCTGGTGAAAGAGGATCAGCAGGCTGACGCTATTCTGGAAACCTGGTTCGCCGGTACCGAAGGCGGTAACGCTATCGCCGACGTGCTGTTTGGTGATTACAACCCGTCGGGCAAGCTGCCGATGTCTTTCCCGCGCTCCGTCGGGCAGATCCCGGTGTACTACAGCCACCTCAACACCGGTCGTCCGTACAACGCCGACAAGCCGAACAAGTACACGTCCCGTTACTTCGACGAAGCTAACGGCCCGCTGTATCCGTTTGGTTACGGTCTCAGCTACACCACCTTCAAGGTCTCTGACGTGAAAATGTCGGCAACGAGCCTGAAGCGTGACGGCAAAGTTACCGCCAGCGTTGAGGTGACCAACACCGGCGAGCGCGAAGGGGCAACGGTGATTCAGATGTACGTGCAGGATGTCACCGCGTCGATGAGCCGTCCCGTGAAGCAGCTGCGCGGCTTCGAGAAGGTCAACCTGAAGCCTGGCGAAACCCAAACCATCAGCTTCCCGATTGACGTGGACGCGCTGAAGTTCTGGAACCAGCAGATGAAATATGATGCGGAACCCGGCAAGTTTAACGTCTTTATCGGGGTGGACTCCGCCCGCGTGAATAAAGGCGAGTTCGAGCTGCTGTAACCTTTCCCTTCTTTGCATCCCCCGTCCTGCGGGGGATGCGTCTTACCTTATGCTAAAAAGGCATTTTGACGGTTAATTCGGCCGTTTTAAGCTACGCTTTTCTCTCAAGCCTCTGAAAAAGGCAGCAAAATAAATGAGGATAGTAGAATGACGATTGCAAAGGGGATGTTGGGATCTGCGGTGCTGCTGGCGGCGCTGAGCCTGCCGTTACAGGCGGCGGAGCCGGTAAAAGTGGGCTCAAAAATCGATACCGAAGGGGCGCTGCTCGGCAATATTATTTTGCAGGTGCTGGAAAGCCACGGCGTGAAAACCGTCAATAAAGTTCAGCTCGGCACCACGCCCGTCGTGCGCGGGGCGATCACCTCCGGCGAGCTGGATATCTATCCGGAATACACCGGCAACGGCGCGTTCTTCTTCAAACAAGAAAACGATCCGGCATGGAAAAACGCTAACGCCGGGTATGAGAAAGTCAAAAAACTCGACGCGGAACAGAACAAGCTGGTCTGGCTGACGCCGGCCCCGGCCAACAACACCTGGACTATCGCGGTGCGCAAGGACGTGGCGGAGAAAGGTAAGCTGACCTCGCTTGCGGATCTCAGCCGCTATCTGAAAGAGAAGGGCGACTTTAAGCTCGCTGCGTCCGCGGAGTTTATCGAGCGTCCTGATGCGCTCCCGGCGTTCGAAAAAGCCTACGACTTCAAGCTCGACCAGGCGCAGCTGCTCTCGCTGGCGGGCGGGGATACCGCGGTGACCATCAAAGCGGCGGCGCAGCAAACCTCTGGCGTTAACGCGGCCATGGCCTACGGCACCGACGGCCCGGTGGCGGCGCTCGGCCTGCAAACCCTGACCGATCCTAAAGGCGTACAGCCGATTTACGCCCCGACCCCTGTCGTGCGTGAGGCGGTGCTGAAAGCCTATCCGGAGATTGCCGACTGGCTTAAGCCGGTCTTCGAAAAACTGGATGAAAAAACGCTGCAGCAGCTGAATGCCAGCATTGCCGTCGAGGGGCTGGATGCCAAAAAAGTGGCCGCCGACTTCCTGAAACAACAAGGGCTTGTGAAGTAACGGGAAAGGGCTGTGCCAATAAAATGTCATAACCGCGTACTGCTGCTGCTGGCCTGCGTGGCCATCGCGGCAGTCGCGCTGCCGTTTGTAAATGTCGCCCCTAACCGCCTGATGTCAGGGGAGGGGCGCTATCTCTGGGAAGTGTGGGCGTTCACGCCGTGGTGGCTGGCGGCGGCGCTGGCCGCGTGGGTTGCGCTATCGCTCTGGCAGGGGCGCACGGCGCAGTGGCTGACGCTGCTCCTCGCTGAAGGGCTGTTTATCCTCCTCTTCTGGGGAGCCGGGCAGGCGGCGACGCATATGGCGTCAGCGGAAAGTCCGCTGGCGAGAACCACGGTGGGCAGCGGCCTCTGGCTGTGGCTGGCGCTGTGTCTGCTGGCCAGCAGCGATGCCATTCGTCGACTCATCTCCAGCGCCGTCTGGCGCTGGGTGCTCAACGCGCAGATATGGTGCATTCCCTTGTTCCTGCTGTTCAGCGGGGAGCTGAACAATCTTTCGCTGCTAAAAGAGTACGCCAACCGTCAGGAGGTGTTTGATGATGCCCTGGCGCAACACCTGACGATCCTCTTCGGCACGCTGATCCCGGCTCTGCTGATCGGGATACCGCTCGGCATGTGGTGCTATCGCCATCCTTCACGCCAGGGCGGGGTCTTTGCCGTACTCAACGTGATCCAGACCATTCCTTCCGTCGCGCTGTTTGGCCTGCTGATTGCCCCGCTGGCCGGGCTGGTGAAGTCATTCCCGGCGCTGGGAACGCTCGGCATAGCCGGAACGGGGTTAACCCCCGCGCTCATCGCGCTGGTGCTGTATGCGCTGCTGCCGCTGGTGCGCGGCGTGGTCGCGGGTCTGGGCCAGGTCGCGCCGGATGTGCTGGAAAGCGCCCATGCGATGGGGATGAGCGCACGGCAGTGTTTCTGGAAAATTCAGCTCCCGCTGGCGCTGCCCCTGCTGCTGCGCAGCCTGCGGGTGGTGGCGGTACAAACCGTCGGCATGGCGGTGATTGCGGCGCTGATTGGCGCGGGCGGCTTTGGCGCGCTGGTGTTCCAGGGGCTGCTGAGCAGTGCGCTCGATCTGGTGTTATTGGGCGTGGTTCCCACGATTGCGCTGGCGGTTGTCGTCGACGCGCTGTTTGCCTTATGGCTCGCGCTGCTCAGGAGAAGAGCCAATGATTGAATTTCATGATGTCAGTAAAACCTTTGCCGGTCGCCCGGCGGCGAGCCATCTGAACCTGAACTTTGCCGAGGGGGCGTTTTCCGTGCTGATTGGCACCTCGGGCTCGGGAAAATCCACCACGCTGAAGATGATCAACCGCCTGGTTGAGCATGACAGCGGGTTGATCCGCTTTGCCGGAGAAGAGATCCGCAGCCTGCCGGTGCTGGAGCTGCGCCGTCGGATGGGCTATGCCATTCAGTCTATCGGCCTGTTTCCCCACTGGACGGTGGCGCAGAACATCGCCACCGTGCTGCAGCTGGAGAAATGGTCGCGGGCAAAAATCGCTGACCGGGTGGATGAGCTGATGTCGCTGCTGGGGTTAGAGCCCGCGCTGCGCGATCGCTATCCGCACCAGCTTTCCGGAGGCCAGCAGCAGCGCGTGGGTGTGGCGCGCGCGCTGGCGGCCAACCCGCAGGTGCTGCTGATGGATGAACCCTTCGGCGCGCTGGATCCGGTCACGCGCGGGGCGCTGCAGGCGGAGATGACCCGTATTCACCGCATTCTCGGACGCACGATCGTTCTCGTGACGCACGATATTGATGAAGCCCTGCGCCTGGCCGACCATCTGGTGCTGATGGATCATGGCGAAGTGGTGCAGCAGGGCTCGCCGCTTGAGCTATTAACATGGCCGAAGAACGACTTTGTGCGCGAGTTTTTTGGCCGCAGCGAGCTGGGCGTGAGGCTGCTCTCCCTGCGGACGGTCAGCGACTATATGCGTCGGGAGGAGCTCCCGGTGAGCGGCGAACCGCTGCAGGCGCAGATGAGCCTGCGGGATGCTCTCTCCGCGTTTGTCGCGCGGCAGTGCGAGGTATTGCCTGTTTCGGACGCACGCGGGACGCCGTGCGGAACCTTACATTTTCGCGATCTGCTGGCCGGGGAGGTGACGCGTGAAGGCACTGCGTGATCCGCTCCTCTGGCTGGTAGCACTCTTTGTCGCCTTACTGTTTCTGATGCCCCACAGCGCGGCGCTGTTTAACGCCCTTTTTCCCGGGCTGCCGCGGCCGGTCTATCAGCAGGAGAGCTTTATTAATCTCGCCCTGGCGCATCTCTGGCTGGTGGCGCTCTCAAGCGTCATCGCGGTTGTGTTGGGGGTAGGGGCAGGCATCGCGGTTACGCGGCCCGCGGGCAAGGAGTTTCGTCCGCTGGTAGAGACAATAGCGGCCATTGGTCAGACGTTTCCCCCGGTGGCGGTGCTGGCGATAGCGGTTCCGGTGATGGGCTTTGGCCAGCAGCCCGCCATTATTGCGCTGATTTTATACGGCGTACTGCCGGTTCTGCAGGGCACGCTGGCGGGCCTCGCGGCGGTACCGGCATCGGTGCTAAGCGTGGCTGAAGGGATGGGGATGAGTCGCGGCCAGCGGCTGCGCAAGGTTGAACTGCCGCTTGCGGCACCGGTTATCATTGCCGGGATCCGCACGTCGGTGATTATTAACATCGGGACGGCGACCATTGCGTCTACGGTCGGTGCCAATACGCTGGGAACGCCGATTATTATCGGCCTGAGCGGGTTTAATACGGCTTACATCGTGCAGGGGGCTGTGCTGGTCGCGCTGGCGGCAATCGTCGTCGATCGCCTTTTTGAGCGGCTGGCGCTGTACCTCAGCCGACACCGCCGCGAACAATAAACGAGTATCCTGCCAGCATCACGCCGCCGATACCGCTCACGGCCATCAGGACAAAAAGGGTAATAATGGCCAGTTTGGTTGCCTTCATCATGTGCTCCTGTTGTTAACGGAACAATTATACGGTGAAGCGCAGCTGTTAATGAACCATTAAATGCCGTTATGGCTCATCCGGGCCAAGGGAATAAACCGGGTAACCATTCTCTCGCCATTCCGTCAGCAGCTGCTGCTGCGTGGCGGACGGCACTTCGCCACACCAGACCAGCAGGGTCTGACCGTCGAAAAATTCGGGCTTAAGCTGCGCCAGCGAGTGCGCCAGCACGTCCACGCGCCAGCCCTTCTGGGTCGCAATCCACGCTTCCAGCCACAGGCGGGTGGTATCGTGCACGTTCCAGCCGACCACCAGCGCATCTTTTCCGGCTTTGTTCTTCGCCGAGGCAAGGCAGACGGCAATGTAGTTGATCAGCACCCCGTCGAGCATGCTGAGCAGCGCCTGCAGGGTGGACTGCTGGCACTGCAGGCGTCGACGGAGCGGAATGAAAAGGTGGTTGATCAGCGTCTGTGCCGGATAATCACGGCCTTGTTCTTTTATCCATGCGCGCAGGCGCTGAAGATTGCCCGCCTGCAGGAGTCGCAGCAGGGTTTCCTGCTGTTCGCGCCAGAGGTGCTGCGTGTCCGGATCGTCGTGGCTCAGCAGGGACTTCACCTTGCCGACCTGCACCCCGTTGTCGATCCAGCTTTTAATTTCGCGAATGCGGTCGATATCGGCCTCATTGAAAAGGCGATGCCCACCGTCGGTCCTCTGCGGTTTAAGTAATCCATACCGTCGCTGCCACGCCCGTAGGGTAACGGGATTGATATCACAAAGGAGTGCCACTTCACCTATTGTGTAAAGCGCCATATTCGCCCCCTGGCTTACGCGTCCCCAGCTTAACTGTAGACTCACTTTGGCGAACCAGGAAGGATTGATTGATTTTTGAACAAACAATGCGAAGCATGCGCGATATTCAGAAAAAGGTGTGATAACGGACACGATTTTGCGCTTTTTTGGGATGCTTCAAAGAAAGTAAACCCGCATCAGTGTATGTTACGCGTTTTTAGCGTGTGCGGTTTTGAGTATGTACGAGTTTAATCTGGTGCTGCTGTTGCTTCAGCAGATGTGCGTGTTTCTTGTCATTGCCTGGCTGATGAGCAAAACGCGCCTGTTTATCCCGCTGATGCAGGTCACCGTACGTCTGCCGCACAAATTCCTCTGTTACGTCGTATTTTCCATATTTTGCATTATGGGGACCTGGTTTGGTCTCCATATCGAAGACTCTATTGCCAATACGCGCGCGATCGGCGCGGTGATGGGCGGGCTGCTGGGCGGTCCCGTCGTCGGTGGCCTTGTCGGTTTAACCGGAGGGCTGCATCGCTATTCCATGGGCGGGATGACGGCGCTCAGCTGTATGATCTCGACGATCGTGGAAGGGCTGCTCGGCGGGCTGGTGCACAGCTACATGATCAAACGCGGCCGCCCGGATAAAGTCTTTAGCCCTCTCACCGCCGGTGCCATTACCTTTGTGGCCGAAATGGCGCAGATGGCGATCATTCTGCTCATTGCCCGTCCGTTTGAAGATGCGCTGCACCTGGTCAGCAGTATTGCCGCCCCGATGATGGTAACCAACACCGTGGGCGCGGCGCTGTTTATGCGTATTCTGCTCGACAAGCGCGCCATGTTTGAGAAGTACACCTCGGCGTTTTCCGCCACGGCGCTGAAGGTCGCCGCCTCAACCGAAGGGATCCTGCGTCAGGGGTTTAACGAAGAGAACAGCATGAAGGTCGCGCAGGTGCTCTACAAGGAGCTGGATATCGGCGCGGTGGCCATAACCGACCGCGAGCGGCTGCTGGCCTTTACCGGCACCGGGGACGATCACCATCTGCCGGGTAAACCGATCTCCTCAGCCTACACGCTGCGCGCCATTGAAACCGGTGAGGTGGTGTATGCCGACGGTAACGAAGTGCCTTACCGCTGTTCGCTGCATCCGCAGTGCAAGCTGGGCTCCACGCTGGTGATTCCGCTGCGCGGGGAAAATCAGCGGGTGATGGGCACTATCAAGCTGTATGAGGCAAAGAACCGTCTGTTCAGCTCGATCAACCGCACCCTGGGAGAGGGGATTGCCCAGCTGCTGTCCGCGCAAATTCTGGCCGGGCAGTATGAACGGCAGAAAGCGCTGCTGACGCAGTCCGAAATTAAGCTGCTGCATGCCCAGGTCAACCCGCATTTCCTTTTCAATGCCCTCAACACGCTTAAAGCGGTGATTCGCCGCGACAGCGATCAGGCCGCGCAGCTGGTGCAGTTTCTGTCGACCTTTTTCCGCAAGAACCTGAAGCGGCCGTCCGAGATCGTCACCCTCGCCGATGAGATTGAGCACGTAAATGCCTATCTGCAGATTGAGCAGGCGCGTTTCCAGTCGCGCTTGCAGGTGACGCTCTCCGTTCCGGACGAGCTGGCGTATCAGCATCTCCCGGCCTTTACCCTGCAGCCTATTGTCGAAAACGCCATTAAACACGGCACGTCACAGCTTCTGGGGACAGGGGAGATAACCATTGCCGCCAGCCGTTTTAACCACCATCTGGTGCTGGACATTGAAGATAATGCCGGGCTTTATCAGCCTTCCGCCTCCGGCGGTTTAGGGATGAGCCTGGTGGATAAACGCCTGCGCGCGCATTTCGGCGATGACTGTGGCATTACCGTCGCCTGTGAGCCAGACCGATTTACCCGTATTACCGTACGACTGCCACTGGAGGAAAACGCATGTTAAGAGTGCTGATTGTGGATGACGAGCCGCTGGCACGGGAAAACCTGCGCGTTCTGCTGCAGGAGCAGCCTGATATTGAGATTGTGGGGGAGTGCGCGAACGCCATTGAGGCCATCGGAGCGGTTCACAAGCTTCGCCCGGACGTGCTGTTCCTCGACATTCAGATGCCCCGCATCAGCGGGCTGGAGATGGTCGGCATGCTCGACCCGGCGCATCGCCCCTACATCGTGTTCCTGACGGCGTTCGACGAATATGCCGTTAAGGCCTTTGAGGAGCACGCGTTTGACTATTTACTCAAGCCGATTGAAGAGACGCGTCTGGAAAAAACGCTCACCCGTTTACGCCAGGAGCGAACCGTACAGGACGTCACGCTGCTGCCGGAAAACCAGCAGCCGCTGAAGTTTATCCCCTGCACCGGGCACAGCCGAATCTATCTTCTGCAGATGGATGATGTGGCGTTTGTCAGCAGCCGCCTGAGCGGGGTGTTTGTCACCAGCGCGGAAGGGAACGAAGGGTTCACCGAGCTGACCCTACGCACGCTGGAGAGCCGCACGCCGCTGATCCGCTGCCACCGCCAGTATCTGGTGAACATGGCGCACCTGAAGGAGATCCGCCTGGAAGATAACGGCCAGGCCGAGCTGGTACTGCGTGCCGGGCAAACGGTACCCGTCAGCCGTCGCTACCTGAAGAGTTTGAAAGAGGCGATTGGCCTGTAAAACTGGTACACTGCGCGCCATTGCATCATCGACATTCGAAGGCTCTATGCTAAGTAACGATATTCTTCGTAGCCTGCGCTACACCCTGAAAGCAAACAATAACGACATGGTGCGCATTCTTGCGCTGTCCGACATGGAATCCACGTCTGCCGGTTTCGATACCTGGATGACCAAAGAAGATGAAGAGGGGTTTGTTCGCTGCCCTGACATCATTCTGTCGGGATTCCTGAACGGCCTGATTTACGATAAGCGCGGCAAAGATGAGTCTGCGCCTGAGCTGGCGCTGGAGCGTCGCGTGAACAACAATACGGTGCTGAAAAAGCTGCGCATCGCGTTCTCGCTCAAAACGGACGATATTGTGGCGATCATGACCGAGCAAAAATACCGCGTGTCCGTGCCGGAAGTGACCGCCATGATGCGCGCGCCGGACCATAAAAACTACCGCGAGTGTGGGGATCAGTTTCTGCGTAATTTCCTGCGTGGGCTGACCCACCGGGTGCATCATCCGAAGGGGTGATTGCGGAATGGATGCGGCCTGATGCCCTCACCCCGACCCTCTCCCACGGGGAGAGGGAGAAAACAAAATGCCATAAAAAAAGCCGGAGATAATCTCCGGCTTTTTTGTTATTTCACCTGCTGACCCGGCTTAGCGCCTTCGTCTGGGCTTAACAGGAAGATATCTTTCCCGCCAGGGCCTGCGGCCATCACCATCCCCTCGGAGATACCGAAGCGCATTTTGCGCGGTGCCAGGTTCGCCACCATCACGGTCTGACGACCGATCAGCACCTGCGGGTCCGGATACGCTGAGCGGATGCCGGAGAAGACGTTACGCTTCTCGCCGCCAAGATCCAGCGTCAGGCGCAGCAGCTTGTCAGAACCTTCCACGAACTCCGCGTTCTCGATAAGCGCCACGCGCAGGTCGACTTTGGCGAAATCGTCAAAGGTAATGGTTTCCTGAATCGGATCGTCCGCCAGCGGGCCGGTAACCGGTGCCGCAGCCGCCTTCACCTCTTCTTTAGATGCTTCCACCAGGGCTTCAACCTGCTTCATCTCGATGCGGTTGTACAGCGCCTTGAAGGTGTTCACCTTGTGGCCGAGCAGCGGCTGCGCCATGGCATCCCAGGTCAGTTCAGTGTTCAGGAACGCTTCAGCACGGGCTGCCAGCTGCGGCAGAACCGGCTTAAGGTAGGTCATCAGCACGCGGAACAGGTTGATGCCCATGGAGCAGATGGCCTGCAGGTCGGCATCGCGGCCTTCCTGTTTCGCCACCACCCACGGCGCCTGCTCGTCGACATAGCGGTTCGCCAGGTCAGCCAGGGCCATGATTTCACGTACCGCTTTGCCGAACTCGCGCGCTTCCCAGGCTTCGCCAATGGTCGCCGCCGCGTCGGTAAAGGTTTGGTACAGGGCAGGGTCAGCCAGTTCGGCCGCCATCACGCCGTCAAAACGCTTGGCGATAAAGCCCGCGTTACGGGACGCCAGGTTCACCACCTTGTTGACGATGTCCGCGTTCACGCGCTGCACGAAATCTTCCAGGTTCAGGTCGATATCGTCGATGCGGGAAGAGAGCTTCGCGGTGTAGTAGTAGCGCAGGCTGTCCGCGTCGAAGTGGTTCAGCCAGGTGCTGGCTTTGATGAACGTCCCACGGGATTTGGACATCTTCGCGCCGTTCACCGTCACGTAGCCGTGTACGAACAGGTTGGTTGGCTTGCGGAAGTTGCTGCCTTCCAGCATCGCCGGCCAGAACAGGCTGTGGAAGTAAACGATGTCTTTACCGATGAAGTGATACAGCTCGGCAGTGGAATCTTTCTTCCAGTATTCGTCGAAGCTGACGGTATCGCCACGCTTGTCGCACAGGTTCTTGAAGGAGCCCATGTAGCCGATTGGCGCGTCCAGCCAGACGTAGAAGTATTTGCCCGGCGCGTTCGGGATTTCGAAGCCGAAGTACGGCGCATCGCGGGAGATATCCCACTGTTGCAGGCCGGATTCGAACCACTCCTGCATTTTATTCGCCACCTGCTCCTGCAGCGCGCCGCTGCGGGTCCACGCCTGCAGCATTTCGCTGAAGGACGGCAGGTCGAAGAAGAAGTGCTCGGAGTCACGCATCACAGGCGTGGCGCCGGAAACCACGGATTTCGGCTCGATAAGCTCGGTCGGGCTGTAGGTCGCGCCGCACACTTCGCAGTTATCGCCGTACTGGTCCGGGGATTTACATTTCGGACAGGTGCCTTTGACGAAACGGTCCGGCAGGAACATGCCTTTTTCCGGATCGTACAGCTGAGAGATGGTGCGGTTTTTGATAAAACCGTTCTCTTTCAGACGGGTGTAGATCAGCTCCGACAGCTCGCGGTTTTCGTCGCTGTGCGTGGAGTGATAGTTGTCATAGCTGATGTCAAAGCCAGCAAAATCAGTCTGATGCTCCTGACTCATTTCGGCAATCATCTGCTCCGGGGAAATCCCCAGCTGCTGCGCTTTCAGCATGATCGGCGTGCCGTGAGCATCGTCCGCACAGATGAAATTAACCTCGTGGCCGCGCATTCGCTGGTAACGGACCCAGACATCAGCCTGGATATGCTCCAGCATGTGGCCGAGGTGGATTGAGCCGTTGGCGTACGGCAGTGCGCACGTTACCAGAATTTTCTTCGCGACTTGAGTCATAGTAGGCATTACTTCTTTTAACTGTGAAAAGGGTTTTTGATATTACCAAAAGGGGCATTATTAAGTAAGCACAAACCACGGCCTTTCAGGTAAACTTGTTCATCTAAGGTCTTATTCACAAGAACAAAGGAGTCGGGATGAGTTCTCAATCCCAGGCCAAATCACCGGAAGCCTTACGAGCAATGGTCGCCGGGACGCTGGCTAACTTTCAGCATCCAACCCTGAAGCACAATCTCACTACGCTGAAAGCGTTACACCACGTTGCCTGGCTGGACGACACGCTGCACATTGAGCTGCAGATGCCGTTCGTCTGGACCAGCGCCTTTGACGCGCTGAAAGAGCAGACCAGCTCCGAGCTGCTGCGCATTACCGGTGCGAAGGCGATTGACTGGAAGCTGAGCCACAGCATCGCCACGCTGAAGCGCGTGAAAAACCAGCCTGGCGTGAACGGCGTGAAAAACATCATTGCCGTCAGTTCGGGCAAGGGCGGGGTAGGGAAATCCTCTACCGCCGTAAACCTGGCGCTGGCGCTGGCGGCGGAAGGGGCAAAGGTCGGTATTCTGGATGCGGATATCTACGGCCCGTCTATTCCGAACATGCTGGGCGCGGAAAACCAGCGCCCAACCTCGCCGGACGGCACCCACATGGCGCCAATCATGGCGCACGGTCTCGCGACCAACTCCATCGGTTATCTGGTGACCGACGATAACGCGATGGTCTGGCGCGGCCCGATGGCCAGCAAGGCGCTGCTGCAGATGCTGCAGGAGACAATGTGGCCGGATCTGGATTATCTGGTGCTGGACATGCCGCCGGGCACCGGTGACATTCAGCTGACGCTGGCGCAAAACATTCCGGTCACGGGTGCGGTCGTCGTCACCACGCCGCAGGATATCGCGCTGATCGACGCCAAAAAAGGCATCGTGATGTTCGAGAAGGTGGAAGTGCCGGTGCTCGGTATCGTCGAGAACATGAGCATGCACATCTGCAGCAACTGCGGTCACCACGAACCTATTTTCGGTACCGGTGGCGCAGAAAAACTGGCCGCGAAGTATCATACCCAACTGCTGGGACAGATGCCGCTGCACATTACCCTGCGTGAAGATCTGGACAGCGGAAAGCCGACGGTGGTCAGCCGTCCGGACAGCGAATTTGCGGAAATGTATCGCCAGCTGGCGGGACGCGTCGCGGCGCAGCTCTACTGGCAGGGCGAAATCATCCCAGGGGAAATCGCGTTCCGCGCGGTGTAATTCCTCTTCGCTTAGTGCCGGGTGGCGGCTTCGCCTTACCCGGCCTACGAAATGCGGTTTTGTAGGTCAGGTAAGCGAAGCGCCACCTGACTTTACCCAAGCCGATAATGCATCAAATAATACTCTCCGTCCGGAGAATTACCCGTCGCCTCAATGTGCCAGCCGTGTCGCTGGTAAAACGAAATAGCCCGCGCATTCTTCACCAGACACTTAAGCGAACCCGTACTGGTAAACGTCTTCTGTACGTGTTCAAGCAACGCGTGCCCGACGCCCAGGCTTTGATACTGTGGATCGACAAAGAGGTTGTGCAGGAAATTATCGTTTGTCCAGACGGAGGCAAAGCCCAGGCGATGCCCGTTCTGAACAGCAACCCAAATCACTTCGTCACGGGTTGCCGCGTCAAAGTCTTCCAGCTGCCAGTCTGCACTCTCCAGCCATGGCCAGGCTTCGCGCCGGGCGTGGAGGTAGAGCGTGCGCAGGAAAGGACGGTCACTTTCCTGCCAGGGGCGAATCAGGATTGCGTTAGCGGTGATAGAAAATATCTCCATTGTAGGCTTTGTAGATCTTGCCATCAGCATCACCAATCAGCACGTAATTCTCACCCATATAGGTCCAGTGGGTTCCGGCATCCGGCGCCGGCAGGTTACGCAGCTGGTACTGTTTGATGGTGTACTCCGGCGTTTGATACTGCGCCGGTGCCGTGTCGCCAATCTTGAATTTCGTAAAGTCAGCGATGAACTCTTGTTCTTCGTAGGCCTTGATGCCAGATGGCGCAGCGGCCGTTTGCGGGGCAGCGAATGCGGAGCCCGCCAGAGACAGTAATACACCCAGAAGCAGCAATTTACGCTTAGCCATTTTTTCTCCAGTGATATTGTTACAGATACTTTTCGTCTGCGGGTCGTGCAAAGCGGAGCAGACGGTCCATTTTAAGTATCAACGCAGGGTATGTTTGAAAAAAAATGTAACAAAAGTGGACGGTTTTGTGTAGTCGAATGGGATGATGTTTATCACTATGGTGAATATTGTCTGTGCTTAATATTTTTAATATTTATTATTTCATTAATCAATTCTGAAAATAACTTTTCACATCAAAATTGGACTGCTCTGCGAATGCTTTCCCACTATAGAAGATTTAATATTGCCTTCGTGTAAAGCGGGCTTGCTTCCGTTTTTTTTACAGGGTTGAGTATTGCTTTTGTTTTTTAGAGAGCAGTTTGGTCACGTTTTACAATGCCAGAATTTCATATTGCATAAGAATAAGCAATTAAATTTCATGATCTTAGGTGAAGTTTCTTTGCAAGCTTGACGATAAACGCAACGTTAAAAAGAAATATTTATATAATGAAAGCTACAACTGCATTTTCGCTGTTATTTCTTACTGTTAGTCAATTAACAGGGTGTGTATTTTCCCCCGGCCAGAATTTGAGTGTATCCGGGAAAAAAGTCATTGCTGCGGAAGACGCCAATTATCAGCTTGATAAGCGCGTGGAAATTTTTCCTCTGACGCCGGGATTGATTGAAAAACTGCGTCCGGCCGTATCGAAATCTCAGGCAAATCCTAATCTGGATGAGCAGATCAAAAACTGGGAATACCGCATTGGCACAGGCGACATCCTGACGGTCACCGTCTGGGATCACCCGGAATTAACGACGCCCGCGGGGCAATATCGTAGTGCGAGCGATGCCGGTAACTGGGTCAACGCCGATGGTACGCTCTTTTATCCCTACGTCGGTAAACTGCGGGTGGCGGGAAAAACGGTTTCACAGGTACGTGAAGAGATTACAGCGCGACTGGATAAAGTCATTGAGAGCCCGCAGGTGGACGTCAGCATTGCCGCCTTCCGTTCGCAAAAAGCCTACGTTACCGGAGAGGTCGAAAAATCGGGCCAGCAGCCCATAACCAATATTCCGCTGACGGTGATGGATGCGGTCAACGCCGCTGGCGGTCTTTCAGCGGATGCCGACTGGCGTAACGTTGTGCTCACGCATGATGGCCAGGACTCCCGTCTTTCGCTCTATGCGCTGATGCAGCATGGCGATTTGACTCAAAATAAGCTGCTTTATCCTGGCGATATCCTGTTTATTCCCCGCAACGACGCGCTGAAGGTGTTCGTGATGGGCGAGGTGGTTAAGCAGAGCACGCTTAAGATGGATCGTAGCGGCATGACGCTGGCCGAAGCCCTGGGGAATGCCGGGGGGCTTAACCAAAATATGGCCGATGCAACCGGCATTTTTGTTATTCGACAGGTAGCGAAAAAAGGCGACACGGACAAAATTGCCAACATCTATCAACTGAATGCGGAAGACGCCTCAGCCATGGTGCTGGGTACGGAATTCCAGCTGGAACCGTATGACATTGTCTACGTTACCACCGCACCGTTATCACGCTGGAACCGCGTGATTACCCAACTGGTGCCTACCATCAGCGGCGTTCATGACCTGACCGAAACCGTTCGTTACATCAGATCGTGGCCGCAGTAATGTTCCAGTCAATCTTAGTGGTCTGCACCGGCAATATTTGCCGTTCACCGATGGGTGAGCGGCTGTTGCGTCAGCAATTACCCGGCCAGCAGGTGACCTCGGCAGGGATATTGGGGCTTGAAGGGCATCCCGCAGATGCGACTGCGCAGGCTGTGGCCCGGCGTCATGGTGTTTCGCTGGAGGGGCACGTTGCCCGCAAGGTGACGCGCAGCCTGTTGCAAAAATCCGATTTGATTCTGGTCATGGAGCCGGAACATCTCCGTTACATAGCTGCTATGGCCCCGGAGAACCGGGGAAAATCGCTCCTCTTTGGACAATGGCTGGAAACCAGGGACATTCCCGACCCGTATCACAAAAGTCGTGAAGCCTATGAATATGTTTTCGAGCAATTAGGAAAAGCCAGTCAGGAATGGGCTCGTCGTTTGAGTCAACAAGGAATAAAGCAGTAATGTCGTCTTCTAAATCAGAAAAATATAGTGCTGCAACGTCGCAGAATAATGAGATCGATCTTCTTCAGCTGCTTGCTGAGATGTTTGATAACCGGGTGACGATCGCGTGCGTCACGCTGCTGCTCACGGTATGTGCGGGGATCTACGCGTTCAGCACCACGCCAGTTTATCAGGCTGATGCCCTGGTACAGGTTGAAGCGAAGCAAGACAACTCGCTGCTCAAGAACCTGGCCGCGTTCGGGTCCGATCTCTCGCCCGACGTTGCGCCAGAACTTTTACTCCTTAAATCACGAATGATCCTGGGAGAAACCGTCGATCGGCTAGGGCTGACGTACAGCGTTAAGCGGCGCGTGTTCCCTGTCATCGGGACCTTATGGGAAAAGGTTCTGGGACGTAAATCCGATAAAATAACGATTGGCGCGCTGACTATTCCTCTCCTGGAAGGGAAGCCACAAACGCTTTTACTCACCGTACAGGAGCAGGGGCGGTATCGTCTTGAGGGAAAAACGCTTGAGGCAGAGGGCATCGTGGGTAAAACCCTGGCTAAAGACGGCATATCGCTTCTGGTGACATCCCTCAGCGCGGAACCCGGCACCCGGTTTACCCTCGAAACCGTCACAAGGCTTGACGCGATCAACGCCATTCAAAACAGGCTTACGGTTGTAGAGTCGGCGAAACAGAGCGGTATGATCGCATTAACGTTAACGGGTGAAGACCCCGGCAAGATCGCCACGGTGCTTAATACGATTGCTGAAAATTTTCTTAGCCAGAATATTGCGCGCCAGGAAGCGAAAGATTCCCGCAGCCTCACGTTCTTACAGGATCAATTACCTAAGATCAGCCGGGAACTGGATGAAGCCGAAGCGCGACTGAATGCCTACAGAGAGCAGCGCGATTCTGTCGACTTATCTCTGGAGGCAAAATCGGTTCTCGATCAGGTGGTTAACGTGGAAAACCAGCTTAACGAGCTGACGTTTCGCGAAGCAGAGGTTTCCCAGCTTTTCAAAAAGGACCATCCCACCTACCGCGCTTTGCGGGAGAAGAAACAAACGCTTGAGCGTGAGCGCGCGCGTCTGAATAGCCGCGTCTCATCCATGCCTTCCACGCAGCAGGAAATCTTACGCCTGAGTCGTGACGTTGAATCCGGGCGTACCATCTACCTGCAGCTGCTGACGCGTCAGCAAGAGCTGAGTATCTCGCGCTCCAGCGCTATCGGCAACGTGCGGATAATTGACCCGGCCGTGACGCAGCCGGCCCCAATCAAGCCGCGCAAAGCGCTCATTATCGTGCTGGGTATGCTGATGGGCTTGATGCTCTCTGCCGGAACGGTTTTAGTGCGCTCAGCCTTTAAGCGGGGCATTACCTCGTCTGAACAGCTGGAAGTGCAGGGGATACCGCTTCTGGCGACGCTCCCGCGCTCGGTGTGGCTCTGGAAAAAAACGCACCTGCGCAGGAGAAACCTGTTTGCTCCCCACTGGAAGCACAGGACGTCGAACATCCCTTTTCTGCCCGTTGACCGTCCGGCAGATATGTTCGTCGAGGCGGTGCGCGGGCTGCGCACCAGCCTGCATTTTACCATGATGGATGCCGCAAACCGGATCGTCGTGGTGTCTGGCCCCACGCAGGACTGCGGAAAGACGCTGGTCAGTACGTCACTGGCGTCGATTGCCGCTCAGGCCGGACAGCGAGTGCTGTTTATTGATGCGGATATGCGCAAGGGATATGTCCACAATGTTTTCAAACTGAGCAATCATCGGGGACTATCCAGCGTGCTTGGAGGCGCCGTTGAGTGGCAGGAGGCAATTCAACGCGTCGAGAAAGGCGGTTTTGATGTATTGACCTGCGGACCCCAACCTTTGCATCCCGTTGAGCTGCTGATGAGCGAACGCTTCCAGGTTATGGTGTCGCAGATAGACAACCATTATGACATCGTCATTGTAGACACCCCACCTGTGCTTGCCGTGACGGATGCCTTGCTGATAGCCAGAGCAGCGGCTACCACGCTGCTGGTCGCCCGCTTTGGTAAAACCAGCGTCAAGGAGATCGAGCACTGCCTGAAGCGTCTGCAGCAAATGGGTGTGCAGGTGAATGGCGCGATCCTCAATGATATCGTGAAATCGGCAGCGCTCTATTACAACTCGGGATATAGCCATTACGACTACGGCTATACCCAGGAGTAAACCTGGCGCGACACTTCTTTACAGCGTGATGGCGTATTGCCCGTTAAGATGACCTTCGTTAAAACATGAGGTCACAATGGATAACCGCAAAATCAGTCGACTGCGCCGCTGGGCGCGGGAAGGGATCATACTCGTTCTGCTGACGCTGGCCGTGGTATGGGGTGTCGATCGATATCGTAAACCGACACTCCCTGCCAGTTTTAGTACAACACCGATGCAGAGCATCGATGGCAACATTTACGATATCGCGGCGCTCAGCCAGGAGCGTCCGCTGCTGATTTACGTCTGGGCCACCTGGTGCAGTATATGCCGTTACACGACGCCTTCCGTTAATCAGCTGGCAGAAGAGGGCGGGAACGTGGTGAGTATTGCCATGCGTTCCGGCGATAACGCAAAGCTTGCGCGCTGGGTTGAAAAGAAACAGCTGAAAATGCCGGTGATAAACGATGAAAACGGCGCGCTGTCGCAGCAGTGGCAGGTGAGCGTAACGCCGACAATAGTGATTGTGTCGAAGGGTAATGTGGTCAGTACCACGACGGGCTGGACGAGTTACTGGGGATTAAAAACCAGGATGTGGTGGGCAGGGCTTTAAAATAACCCCTCTCCCGGCGGAAGAGGGGTGTTGTATTACTTCGCCAGAACTTCCTGCGCGGTGCGCTCAACCAGAGACAGCAGGATTTTAATATCTTCCAGCGTCACGGTTGGGTTCAGCAGCGTCAGCTTCAGGCAGGTGACGCCGTTATGCTCGGTCACACCGACGTTCGCACGGCCGGATTCCAGCAGCGCATCACCAATTTTCTGGTTCAGCAGGGCGATGCCCGCGTCGTCCATCTGCACCTGTCCGCGGAAGCGGAACAGAACGCTCGCCAGCTGTGGCTGCATCACCAGTTCCAGAGCAGGCTGCTCTTTCACGTAGGCCGCAACCTGCTGTGCCAGCGTTACGCCGCAATCGATGATCGACGCGTACTGCTCCTGACCCAGTGCTTCCAGGCTCATCCACAGCTTCAGCGCGTCGAAACGACGGGTGGTCTGCAGAGATTTGGACACCAGGTTTGGCACGCCTGCCTCTTCGTCGAACTCAGAGTTCAGGTAGGCCGCCTGATAGCGCATCAGCTCATAGTGACGCGCTTCTTTCAGCAGGAACGCGCCGCAGCTGATGGTCTGGAAGAACTGCTTGTGGAAGTCCAGGGTGACGGAATCCACCAGCTCGATGCCGTCCAGGTAGTGACGATACTGCTCAGACATCAGCAGCGCGCCGCCCCAGGCCGCATCAACGTGTACCCAGATGTTCTGCTTCGCGGCCAGCTCTGCAATCGCACGCAGCGGGTCGATAGCACCGGCATCGGTGGTACCTGCCGTCGCGACGATCGCCAGAATCTGCTCGCCGTTTGCATTGCACTGTTCAATTTTCGCCGCCAGATCGGTCAGATCCATGCGGGAGAATTCGTCCGTTTTCACCTGCACCACGGACTGGTAGCCCAACCCCATCAGCGCCATGTTTTTCTGCACGGAGAAGTGTGCGTTTTCGGAGCACAGTACGCGAATTTTGCGCAGATCGCCTACCAGACCGTCCTGCTGAACAGAGTGACCCTGACGCGCGAAGAACGCATCGCGAGCCAGCATCAGGCCCATCAGGTTGCTCTGGGTGCCGCCGCTGGTGAAGACACCTGCGTCGCCGGCCTGATAACCCACGCGGGTACGCAGCCACTCGATCAGTTTGATCTCGATAATGGTTGCGGACGGGCTTTGATCCCAGGAGTCCATACTCTGGTTAGTGGCGTTGATCAGCACTTCCGCCGCCTGGCTTACCACCAGGCTTGGGCAGTGCAGGTGCGCCACACACTGCGGGTGATGAACGGACAAGCTGTCTTTCAGGAAGAACTCCACGGCGCGTTCAATCGCCGCTTCGTTGCCCAGCCCCTTCGGGTTGAAATCCAGCTTAATACGGTCGCGCAGTTCCGCCACCGTTTTGCCCTGGTACATCTCAGGCTGTTTCAGCCACTGCATCACAGCCTGAGTGCTTTGTTCAATCGCCTGCTGGTAAGCTTCAATGCTCTGCGCAGAGGAGAACAAAATTGGGTTTGAATCAGACATCGTAATCAATAACTCCGGTTACGCCGGGCGAACGCCCGCAGCAAGCAGTGCCTGCTCAAATTTATCCAGGAAGATTTTCAGCTCTTCGTCGCTGATCAGCAGAGACGGCAGCAGACGCAGAACGATACCGTTACGGCCACCGCGCTCCAGAATCAGACCGGCTTCGAAGCACTTCTTCTGAATCAGTGCAGACAGCTCGCCGTCGCCCGGGAAGCAGCCCATGTGGTCAGCGGCTTCGTGTGGCTTAACGATCTCAATACCGATCATCATGCCCAGACCGCGCACGTGGCCGATCACCGGATAGCGTTTCGCCATCTCTTTCAGCTGGCCTTTCAGCCATTCGCCCTGTGCAGCCACTTTGCCTGCGATGTTCTGGTCTTTCAGGATTTTCAGCGTCGTCAGACCGGTTGCCATCGCAAGCTGGTTGCCGCGGAAGGTACCGGTGTGGTGACCTGGCGCCCATGCATCGAACTGCTTTTTGATACCGAGCACGGCCAGCGGCAGACCACCACCCACTGCTTTAGACATCACGATGATGTCTGGCTCAATGCCAGCGTGTTCGAAGGCGAAGAATTTACCGGTACGGGCAAAGCCAGCCTGAACTTCGTCGAGGATCAGCAGAATGCCGTGTTCCTGAGTCACTTTACGGATGCGCTGCAGCCACTCAGCCGGAGCCGGGTTCACGCCGCCTTCACCCTGAACGGCTTCCAGAATCACCGCAGCAGGTTTACGCACGCCGCTTTCAACGTCGTTGATCAGGTTATCGAAGTAGTAAGTCAGCGCTTTCACGCCCGCTTCACCACCGATACCCAGCGGGCAACGGTACTCGTGCGGGTAAGGCATGAACTGGACTTCTGGCATCATACCGTCAACCGCTTCTTTCGGAGACAGGTTGCCGGTCACGGACAGCGCGCCGTGGGTCATACCGTGGTAACCACCTGAGAAGCTGATGATACCGCTACGACCGGTCACTTTTTTCGCCAGCTTCAGCGCCGCTTCAACGGCGTCAGCACCGGATGGACCGGTGAACTGCAGGCAGTACTCTTTGCCCTGACCAGGCAGCAGAGAGAGCAGGTATTCAGAAAACGCGTCTTTCAGAGGCGTAGTCAGATCCAGGGTATGTAACGGCAAGCCGCTGGTAATGACATTTTGGATGCTTTTCAGCACATCAGGATGGTTATGGCCAAGCGCAAGGGTCCCCGCGCCTGCTAAACAGTCAAGGTATTCTTTATTGTCTGCATCGGTGATCCACACGCCTTCTGCTTTAGTAATTGCTAAAGGCAGTTTGCGCGGATAACTCCTGACGTTAGATTCAAACTCGGCCTGACGGGCCAGATAGGTTTCGTTGCTTTTGTGGGCATCTACGGTGTCAATACGGACTTTATCCGTCATCATATCACTCCTACAACCGCCGCTTCGTTATGAGCCACGATTGAATAAAAAGTTAAAAAACAGATGGGGGCCTGAAAAAAACGCCGCCAATATAGAGCCTTTTGCCACGGGGCTCAATGGTTAATTTGTTTACTGTTTTGTGACACGAGGCTGTGGGGAGAAATTATCCCCATTTTTAAAATGAAAATTGCATTTTATGCCAAATAAAAACAGCCTGTTACAGGCTGTTTGTCCGGCGTGTAAAGTCGCAGAAAAGAGTGTGACAAAACGTGCCATCGAATGGCAAAAAAGGAGGCTGGCTCTCTCTATTCCTGCGTCATGTGCAAAAAGCGGTGCTCATGATGCATGCACAACGGAATCACGCATTAAAAAAGGACTTTCAACGCGCGTGGTGTTCTGATGCTCTTCGCCGTTAATAATATGCAAGGCGCTCAGGCGGCCAATTTCATAGTGTGGCAGTTGAACCGTAGTGAGAGGAGGCAGGAACAACTCTCCGATCCCCACCATATTGTCATAGCCGATTACCGCGACGTCTTTCGGTATGCGAAGCCCTTGCGCCAGCAGCGTCTGGTACACCATAAACGCGATACGGTCGTTGCCGCAGATAACGGAGTCGAACCCCGGAATGCCATTCTGCATGTGCGCCAGCAGCACTGACGGGATATCACGATAGTGCTCGTCCCCTAACGCCATATAGCTGTGCGCCAGGCTTTGTGGGTCGAGCCCCGCTTCGCGGCATGCGCGTTCCAGTCCCTGACGGCGTCGGGTTGTGGCCAGGAGTCCCGCAGGTAAATGCAGGCAGAGAGGTCGTCGATACCCCTGCGCGAGTAACGCCCGCACGGCGGTATACTGCCCCTGTTCATCATCAGGAATATAGCTGGCGACCTTTTCGCCGTCACTTTCGCAGTTGGCCAGCACGCAGGGAAGGGTGAGGAGTTTGGCCGGGAGAGGAACCTGACGTAACCCCATGGTGGTGTAGATAATCCCGTCAGGCCGATGAGAGAGGAGAAGGTCGACAATGGCGTCCGGGTTGTCATCGGTGAACATATTCATCACGAAGCTGTTCCAGCCGTGCATTCTGGCCGTCTCTTCAATAGACAGCGTGATGTCCACCGAGAAAGGTGTCGTTACCGTATCGAGCGCCAGTACGCCTATGGTTTTCGGCGAGGCATGCGCGCCGCGTATTTTCTTGGCGGACAGGTCAGGAACGTAGCTGGTCTGCTCAATAGCCAGCTGAACGCGCGCCAGCGTTTCCGGTTTAAGGCGCTCCGGGCTGTTAAGCGCGCGGGAAACCGTCATCAGCGATACGTTAGCCAGCTTTGCGACGTCCTTCAAGGAAGCCATTTTGTTACTCCGTTAATGCTCTGTGTGAGAGGGTATACAACTAAGTCGCTGATGTAAAAGGAAGGCTGATGCCCAGGTTTGGTCATGCTGACCTCAGTGATGAATTTTTGATCGCGATCTCATTTCCTTAATGTTAACGTTAACTTTCGTGATTAACATCGTAAATCTTAGCCAAACAGCATGAGAAAGAAATAATGTTAACGTTACCATTGCGTCATTACTCCAACATGAGAATGTCATGATGAAAACGCATCGCTCTCACAGCTACCCTTTACTGAGCGCATTACTGTTTTTCTTTTTTGTCACCTGGTCGTCTTCCGGCTCATTACTCTCCATCTGGCTTCATCAGGAAGTGGGCTTAAAAGCGGGGGATACCGGCGTTATCTATGCCGTGCTTTCCGTCTCCGCGCTTTTTGCACAAATCTGCTATGGATTCATTCAGGACAAACTCGGCCTGCGCAAAAACCTGCTCTGGTTTCTGACCAGCCTGCTTGTTCTTTCTGGTCCGGCTTTTTTGCTGTTTGGCTATCTGCTGAAGATTAACGTGTTGCTCGGCAGCATTTTCGGCGGGATTTTTATCGGCCTGACGTTTAACGGCGGGATAGGAGTGCTCGAGTCCTATACCGAGCGCGTGGCCCGCCAGAGTCAGTTTGAGTTCGGCAAGGCGAGGATGTGGGGATCGCTTGGCTGGGCGGCGGCAACCTTTTTTGCGGGGCTGCTGTTTAACATTAATCCGAAGCTGAACTTTGCCGTCGCGAGCTGCGCAGGGCTGGTGTTTTTTGTTTTGCTGGCGCGTCTCAGGGTCTCTTCCGCCCCGCACGCCATGCAGGAAGCGGTGTCCGGCGGTAAGGTCACGCTGGAAGATGCCTTGCGCCTGCTGACGCTGCCGCGGTTCTGGGCGCTGGTATTTTTCGTTATCGGCACCTGTATTTATGGCGTTTATGACCAGCAGTTCCCGGTCTATTTCTCCTCCCAGTTCCCGACGTTACAGGAAGGAAACGCCATGTACGGCTATCTCAACTCCTTCCAGGTTTTTCTTGAGGCGGCGGGTATGTTTTGTGCCCCGTGGCTGGTGAATCGTCTCGGTGCGAAAAACGGCCTGATTTTCGCGGGAATGGTGATGGCGATGCGTATGGTGGCATCGGGTCTGGTTGAGGGGCCGGTACTGATCTCCATTACCAAGCTATTGCACGCGGTTGAGCTGCCCGTTTTGCTGGTCTCAATCTTTAAATACAACAGCCTGCATTTTGACAAGCGGCTCTCTTCCACCCTCTATCTCGTGGGCTTTGCCTGTACAAGCTCGGTGATTGCCTCGGTTCTGTCGCCGCTGGCCGGTTACAGCTATGAGAAATACGGCTTTGCCCAGTCCTATCTCATTATGGGGCTGTTAGTTTTCAGCACCACGATCATCTCCATCTTCCTGTTGCGCTCGGGTAAGTCCTCTTCTGACCCGTTAATGCCGCAACCATCCACTATCTGACTGAAAAGAGTAGACAAATGACGTATTCCATTGCCAAAGCTGAACAGGAACTGCAGGCCAGACAAGGCACTCTTAACCTGCGCTGGTATCCGCGTTACCACCTCGCCGCGCGTGCCGGCTGGATGAACGACCCGAATGGCCTGGTGTGGTTTGACGGCTGGTATCACGCGTTTTACCAGCATCATCCATACTCGACCCAGTGGGGGCCGATGCACTGGGGTCATGCGCGCAGCAGGGATTTAGTTCACTGGGAGCACCTTCCGGTAGCACTGGCGCCGGAAGGACCAGAAGACAAGGACGGCTGTTTTTCCGGCTCGGCGGTAGTAGATGGTGATACGCTGGCGCTGATTTACACCGGACATAAATTCCACGGCGATCCTGATGATGAGGCTAATCTCTACCAGGTGCAGTGCCTGGCCACCAGCCGTGACGGCGTTCATTTTGCCCGGCAGGGAATGATTGTTGACACGCCGCCTGGGCTGCATCACTTCCGCGATCCGAAAGTGTGGCGTGAAGGGGAGAGCTGGTACATGGTTGTCGGCGCGCGAGACGGTGAGACGGGCCAGGTGCGCGTATACCGTTCTGCCGATCTGCGCGAGTGGCAGGATATGGGCGAACTTGCGGTGGCTGAAAAAGAGATGGGCTACATGTGGGAATGCCCGGACTTTTTCACCCTCAACGGCAAACGTGTGCTGATGTTTTCACCTCAGGGGCTGGCGGCGGACGGATTCAAAAACCGTAATCTTTTCCAGAGCGGCTACCTGCTGGGCGAGTGGCAGCCCGGACAACCTTTCGAGCGTGAAGGGGAATTTGTGGAGATGGATCGCGGGCATGATTTCTATGCGCCACAAAGCTTCCTGACGCCCGACGGCCGCCGCATTGTTATCGGCTGGCTGGACATGTGGGAATCGCCCCTGCCGGAACAGCAGGATGGCTGGGCGGGTATGCTCTCTTTACCGCGCGAGCTGACGCTGAGTGCGGATGACCGTCTGCAAATGCGGCCAGCCAGAGAAGTCGAAAGCCTGCGCAGGGCGTGGTTCCCCTGGCCGGTGAGCACGCTTAACAATCAGCAAATCGCTCAGGTGGAAAGCTGTGACGCGATGGAAGTCATTCTGCAGTGGGATTGCGCCAACAGCAGCGCGGAGCAGTACGGTATTCGTCTCGGAGACGGGTTACGTATTTATGTCGATGCGCAGATGCAGCGCCTGGTGCTGGAGCGTCACTATCCGCAGTATGGCTTGTGCGGGACCCGAAGCGTCGCGCTTAACCTGAACGACACGCTAAACCTGCGCCTGTTCTTTGACAACTCGTCGGTGGAGGTGTTTGTCAATGACGGTGACGCGTGCCTCAGCAGCCGCATTTATCCTGAAGCGGGGGCTCGCGAGCTGGCGTTGTTTGCCTGGACGGGGAGTGCGTCGCTCATTGATGCCGGGGCGTGGCAGTTAGAGTAAATGGGTTACCTCAGAAAAATTCAGTAAGGTCCGCAAATAATAAAGGCGACACCTGTCGCCTTTATTATTATTTAATCTTTCTGGCGTAGCCCTGGAACTGACCTTCTTTACTCACCGCTAATTTGCCTTTAGCAGGATAGTAAATGAAGGTATATAGCCCTTGTGAATAAACCTTTGCCTGAGGCTCGTTTTCATCCAGCGCACCTAATACGCCGTCAACATCTAATATCTCGCCTCTAATCGTGATTTTCATCCCTTCCCATTTAAAGGTGTGTGCTGCTTTAGCAGCCTGGGCATGTTGTTTCGCATCTTTCTTAGCCCAGATACCCGTACCCGCAGCGGCATCACGCGCGTTCGCCCATGCTGCATTTTGTGCGGCTTCATTGTAGGCATTCTGGCGGTTTTGCTCAGCGAGATAGCAGGTATCTTTGCTAATCCCCTGGCGTTCACATTCTGCCATGCGCTGAGCAGGCGACGTACATGCAGAAAGCAGAGCAGTAGCACCCGCCATGATTACCGCTAAAACTGTTTTTTTCATTACGCGAAGACCTTAAATTAAAAATATACAGCCGGAGAATTTTCAATATCCGCAAATATAATAAGAGTGATACATACAACCTAGCCATACGCCAATCAGGATAAGTGCTACGTATAATATTAAAGAGATAAAAATATATTTTGCCATGCTGCTTTTCTATTAAAAGCCGACCCCTACGCCGATGGAGGCACCCATGTTATTCGCGGTGTCATCAGAGAAACTGACTTTCGCGATCGTATGTGAATTGACGTTAACGGATGCCCCGACGGCAAGGGCGCTTTCACTATTGTACGTTGCACCGCCAGCAGAGAACATAACGTGCTGATTCGTTTGTACCTGCGGTAAACCTGCCATCGCCATGGCGCCCGAGATACCGGCGTTGGCCTGTTTCTTATTATTATCCACTTCGTCGTGCAATGATTTGAACTGCTGGCGGGTGTTGTTATTCATTGCCTGTAACGTCTGCTTTGTTGCCTGAAGTTCCTGAGCGGTGGCGGTAACAGCCTGGCTATTGTTGGCCACTTTCGTTTGCGTCGCTGCGTCTACCTGCACGCGCGTCACGGTAGTCGTCACGCCATCTTTACCGTTATGACCATCTGCGCCATCGCGTCCGTTAATTCCTGCTGCCCCCTGTGCGCCCGTATCTCCCTTATCACCTTTCGCGCCATCTTTTCCATCTACGCCGTTGACTGGTTTTGGCACATTCTCTAAAGAGGTGATGCGTTGCTCGTGATCTGTCAATACGTTGCCTTGTAACTGGGTTTGGTTTTGAAGCTGAATGATATCAGAACCATTTTTAACAACGCCTAATAACGCAGTGTCTGCTTTTTGACTAGCGGTATCAGCAAGAGCACCGGCACGTTTAGCCTCACCATCAACACGATTAATTTCATCTACCCGATTACGGGATTCAGCATCTAAATCGCCGCGTAAAAGGGATATTGACGTGGTGTTAGAACTTACTCCACCTCTAAGCTTATCAATATCATCTAAATCATAAGATTTGATCGATTCGTCTTGACCATGGATGGAAAGAAAAACATTGCTACCATCAGTTGTCTGGATCATCGCTTCAGCAGCTGTAGCAACATGGAATGAACTACCCGCAACCACATACAGTGCAAAAACAGAAATAATAAACTTATTCAAAGGTTTCATTTTAAAGGACCACATCATTAACGTATTGAAAAATAATATTTAGCTGAACGGTTTTCATTAGACAGAGATTAAGCATCAATGACGGTTTAACTCTGTCTTAATCTTTTTTAGTAACGTGAATTAACTATCAATTAAACCCAAACTAATGATTTTGATCTAAATCATAAATAATATGAATAAATACAGCGAAAAGGTGCGGTAACTCTATGATTTATTTAATGTATACATTAATCTGTGAATTGCGCGTTAATTTTATAACTCGCTTTAAGTAATTGATTGAATGTGAATATTTAACGTGGTTAAACAGATGAGAGAATTCTTTTTATTTCGTATGAAAGAAGTTCGTATGTCTTATAAAAGAATAAATCACGCGTAAGAGGACAGAAAAAATAATAGCCTCAGTAAAAGTGCCTAATAAAGGTTTTTCAATAAGGTGTTAACAATTATTGAACCAGAATTAACTAAAGCGTAATAAATATAGGCAAATGACTGGAAAGTACGTCTGGAGATTTTCGCTATGACAAGCCCGGCGATAAATCGAAACTCCTTGCGCCTGGCCTACGGCCGCGGTTACACTAAACAACGTTAATGAGTTTTTATAACTCTCTGTTTTAAAAGTATTTTGACTCGGGGTGCCCTTCTTTGTGAAGGCTGAGAAATACCCGTATTACCTGATCTGGATAATGCCAGCGTAGGGAAGTCAGATGCCTTCCCGGTCATCGCTTCTTCACGCAAGGCAGGAGCGAAACCATGCAGCCTGACCTGCTCGATTTACACGTTTTACGCCACTTCCGAACCTGTTCTCCGCTGACCCACTGTATGACCAACGATGTCGTACAAACCTTTACGGCCAACGTTCTGCTCGCGCTTGGCGCATCACCTGCGATGGTGATTGAGGCCGAAGAGGCTGAACAGTTTGCCGCGATCGCCGATGCGCTGCTGATTAACGTTGGCACGCTGACCTCACCGCGTGCTCAGTCGATGCGTCGGGCTATAGAGAGCGCGGTGGCGGCAGGCAGGCCCTGGACGCTGGATCCGGTCGCCGTGGGTGCCCTGACGTTCCGCACCCGCTTTTGCCATCAAATTCTTGCCCTGAAACCGGCCGCCATTCGCGGCAATGCCTCTGAAATTCTTGCCCTTGCCGGAATGAGCGCGGGCGGGCGCGGCGTTGATACGACCGATACCGCCGCCAGCGCGGTGTCCGCCGCACAGGCGCTGGCTCGCCAGACAAATGCCGTTGTGGTTGTCACCGGCGAGGTGGATTACATCACTGACGGGCAACGTACCCGCACGGTAACGGGCGGCGATCCGTTGATGACGCGCGTAGTGGGAACCGGATGCGCGCTTTCTGCCGTTGTGGCGGCGAGCTGTTCACTGCCGGGCGACCGGATGGATAACGTCGCTGCCGCCTGCGGATGGATGAAGCGGGCCGGAACGGTGGCCGTTGCGCAGTCGCGTGGGCCAGGCAGTTTTGCCACCGCGTTCCTGGATGCGCTCTATACGCTGGAGGAGCAGGCATGAAGCGGATTAACGCCCTGACCATTGCTGGCACCGATCCCAGCGGCGGCGCGGGTATCCAGGCTGACCTGAAAACCTTCTCGGCCCTTGGCGCGTATGGCTGCTCGGTCATTACCGCGCTGGTGGCGCAAAACACGCGCGGCGTGCAGTCGGTCTACCGTATCGAGCCGGATTTTGTTGCCGCACAGCTGGATTCGGTGTTCAGCGACGTCCGCATCGACACCACCAAGATCGGCATGCTGGCCGAGACGGACATTGTGGAAGCGGTGGCCGAGCGGCTTAAGCGCTATCAGGTGCAAAACGTGGTGCTGGATACCGTCATGCTGGCAAAAAGCGGCGATCCGCTGCTCTCCGCCTCCGCCGTGGAGACGCTGCGCACAAAGCTGTTGCCGCAGGTGGCGCTCATTACGCCCAATCTGCCGGAAGCCGCCGCGCTGCTGGGCACATCGCATGCGCAAACTGAACGCGAGATGAAAGCGCAGGGGAACGCGCTGCTGGCAATGGGCTGCGGCGCGGTGCTGATGAAAGGCGGACACCTGGATGATGCCGAAAGTCCGGACTGGCTCTTTACCCGCGACGGCGAAGTACGCTTTACCGCGCCGCGCGTGCAGACCAAAAACACCCACGGTACGGGCTGTACGCTCTCTGCCGCGCTGGCGGCGCTGCGTCCCCGGCATGACGGCTGGTCCGATACGGTGCGCGAAGCGAAAATCTGGCTCTCGGCGGCGCTGGCAAAAGCCGATACTCTGGAAGTGGGTCACGGTATTGGGCCGGTTCATCATTTTCATGCGTGGTGGTAACCCAGTATACTGGCAGGAAACACCACGCCTGAGAAAACAGAGATGGAACAAGCGCATACCCGGTTAATCGCTCAACTGAATGAACGGATCGCCGCGCCTGACAACACGCCGCTGTACCTGAAATTTGCCGAAACGGTAAAAAATGCGGTGCGCAGCGGGGTGCTGGAGCACGGGAATATTTTGCCCGGCGAGCGCGATCTGAGCCAGTTAACCGGGGTGTCGCGCATCACCGTGCGAAAAGCGATGCAGGCGCTGGAGGAAGAGGGCGTGGTGACGCGTTCCCGTGGCTATGGCACGCAAATCAACAACATCTTTGAATATTCGCTGAAAGAGGCGCGCGGCTTTTCCCAGCAGGTGGTGCTGCGTGGTCAAAAGCCGAATACGCTATGGGTCAACAAGCGGGTGGTGAAGTGCCCGGAAGAGGTCGCAAACCACCTGTCGATCCCGCCGGACAGCGAAGTCTTTTTGCTCAAGCGCATTCGCTATGTGGATGACGATGCGGTGTCGATTGAAGAGTCCTGGGTACCGGTTGGGCTCATTCCCGATCCGGATGCGATTGGCATTTCGCTGTACGACTACTTCCGCAGTCAGAATATTTTCCCGCAGCGCACCCGTTCACGGGTCAGCGCCCGTATGCCGGACAGCGAGTTTCAGGCGCACATTAAGATGGACGAAAAAATACCGGTGCTGGTGATCAAGCAGGTCGCACTTGACCAGCAGCACCGGCCGATTGAGTACAGCATCAGCTACTGTCGTAGCGATCTATACGTCTTTGTGTGCGAGGAATAATTCTTCGCGAGTCGGGGCGCAGTCCCCGCCGCGGTGGCTGACCACCCATGACGCCACGGCATTCCCCAGCAGAACGGCATCTGCCAGCGACCATCCCGCAGCCAGCCCGGCCAGCGTGCCGCCCGCGTGGCTGTCGCCTGCACCAATGGTATCCACAACTGTCGCCGGAAACGCCGGAACAACGCCCGAGACGTCACCGTCATACCATGCGGCACCGTCTTTATCATGCCGCACAATCAGGGCGGCGCCGAAGCGATGCTGCCACTCCGCACCCAGATTTTCAGCCGCTACACCGAGCCGTTCGGCTGCGATCTCCGCTTCCTGACGATTAAGCGACACGATCGGCCTGCAGGCCATAATCCGCGCCATCAGCGCGTCGGGGATATCCGCGATGCGGGGACCGAAGTCAATAAAGGCCGTCACATCCTGCAACCCCTCCAGCCAGCGTGTCAGCAGCTCGCCGCACGGCGAGGCCAGCTGATAGCCGGATAAATAGACCAGGCTGTTCGACGGGATGTTAAGCACATCAAGCCAGCGCTGCTGCCACTGGTTCTCCACGCCGCTAAAGGACATAAAGGTGCGCTCGCCGTCTGGCTCCACCAGCGCCAGGCACCAGCCGTTATCGCCGGTTTCGGCCTCGATGGCGCTGTGCAGATCCTGCTTCGCCATGGCGTTGCGGATGATATCCGCCCATACGCCGTGGCCGACGGGCAGGGCGTTTTGCGCCGTAATGCCGAGCCGTTTCAGGGCGATGGCAATATTCAGCGCGCAGCCGCCAATATTCACGCCCTGCTGTTTGAGCTCAATATCGCACCCGCGCCAGGGCAGGGCGTAGGCGTCGGCGATGACGTCAATCACCGCTGCGCCCAGCACCGTCACCGGGCGTGCGGCGTGCAGGGTGTCGAGACGTTGGGCAAATGAATTCATACGCCCTCCCTTTGCTCCCGGTAGTGCAGCAGTTTCTCGCAATAGTGGCCGAAATCGAGCCGGTTGACGGCGTCGAGTTCGGCTTTTAGCGCTGGGTCAATCGCCTGCACGCCGTGGAGCGCACCGCAGATGGCCGTCGCCATTGCGCCAATGGTGTCGGTATCGCCGCCCAGATTGGCGCATAAAATGGCGCAGCGGTTTGGGTCGGTTCCCGCTAGTTCGACCATCGCAATGGCCGCCGGAACGGACTCAATGGTGCTGGTTCCGGCCCCCACGAGCTGGTACACCTGCTCGCTGGCGGACTCAACCCCGTTGGCTTCCCGCACGGTCTTAAGCGCCAGCTCAATACGTGCCGCCAGCGACGCGCTGAAGGTGGTGGTTTTCGCCTCCTGCGCATAGCGGGCGATACCCGGCAGCGCATCGACGATGTTCTGCCAGCTTTCGCCGTCGACGGCGCGGGAAATCGCCCAGGCAATCACCACCGCGCCGGCAATGGCGAGATCGGATTTATGGGTCGGGCTGGAGGCCAGCGCCACCTGCTCAACAAAGTGTTCCAGACGCGTGGCCGGAAGCAGGCAGCCCAGCGGAGAGGCGCGCATGGCCGCCCCGTTGGTCACGCCGTTGTTTTCCAGTTCGCTGACCGGTTTCCCGTCGCGAATCGCGTTAAGCGCGATTTTGGAGGTCGGGCCGAGCACGTTCTTATTAAACGCATCGAAATCGAGCGCCCAGCGAAGAATATGCTTGCCGATAACGTCCGCGTTGATGTCTCCCTCACACTCAATAATCGCGTCCGCCAGGCACAGCGCCATTGAGGTATCGTCGGTGAACTCTGCCTGTTTGAAATAGCAGGCCGCATTATTCTCTGCTGGACCGGGTAAAAAGCGGTCGATCCAGCCGAAGTGCGCTTTGACGCGCTTTCTCGGCCACAGCTCCGACGGCATGCCCATCGCATCCCCTAACGCCTGCCCGTAAAGAGCACCGAGAACACGTTCTTGTTTCATTTAACTTCCCCTTGTGTCAGCGCGGCATCGCCATCAACCACCTCAATTGCGGTGATCTCTTTATCCGATTCGCGGAAAAACAGCATAAACAGCACGGCAATCACGGCAATCATGATTGCACCAAACGCCCACATTCCGGCCCAGTTGAAGGTCAGCCCATTCACCGGCTCTTTGTATGCGAACATTTTTTCCATCATCACGCCGCCCAGGCGGTAGCCCAGCAGGCTCCCAAAGCCCTGGCAGCACAGCGTAATCAGGCCCTGCGCGGCGGTGCGCATGTGCACCGGCGCTTTTTTATCCACGTAGATGTACGCGGTAACGTAGTAGAAGTCGTAGCTCACGCCGTGCAGCAGAATACCGAGGAACAGCAGGGCGTAGGTGAAGTACTGTTCCGCTCCGCCGTAAACGAAGAACCCGTAGCGGATGGCGGCAGTGATCAGACCCAGCAGTAAGACCTTCTTAATACCAAAGCGTTTGGTAAAGAACGGCAACGCCAGCATAAAGAAGATTTCGGAGAACTGGCCGAGCGTCATCCAGCCGGTGGCGTTTTTCATCCCCACTTCGGTGAGATAGCCGTTGGCGAAGATGTAGTAGAAGGCCAGCGGCATGGCGAACAGGAACGAGCAGAAGAAGAACACCAGGAAGTTTTTGTCGCGCAGCAGGATCAGCGCGTCCAGCCCCAGCATCACTTTGATATCCAGCTTGCCGGTGCTCTTCGGCGGGGTGTTCGGCAGGAACAGGGCAAACACGCCGAGCAGGGCGGAACTGGCGGCCGTCATCAGCAGCGGAATATTGGTATCAGAAATGTCGCTGTAGCCCATCATCTGTGGCAGGAATCCGCACGCCAGGCCCGAGGCGATCCAGCCGATGGTGCCCATCACGCGGATGCGTGGGAAATCGGCCTCGACGTCGTCCACGTTGGCGAAGGCAATGCTGTTGGTCAGCGCGATGGTCGGCATATAGGTCAGGGAGTAAACCAGCAGCAGCGGGAAGAAGGTGCTGAACTGGGTTTGCTGTGCGGCGAAGTACATCAAAATGGCACCGGCGAACATCAGCACCGCCAGCACTTTCTGGGCGGCGAAGAAGCGGTCCGTCAGCGAGCCGACCAGAATAGGAGAAAGGATCGCGGCAATGGCGGTACAGGCGTAAGACCAGCCGATTTCTCCGGCGGTAAAACCGCTTTTGCTCAGCCACAGCCACAGCGGCACAAACCATGCGCCCCAGATAAACCATTCAACAAACATCATGAATGACAGTTGGACTTTCGTTTTCATTTTTTAATCCTGCATGTCAGAGAGGGTACGCCTTTAACATACCACTCAATAATACCTTTTAAATACCTTTGTGGCGATTGTTTGATCAATGTAACAGTTTTGTTGTACACGAATCGAGCCAGCAGATTGTGCTGAAAAAAAATGCAAAGGGTGGAAAATCTGTTAAGTCGGTACCAGGCTTAGTCTGCCCATAAAAGATGGGACTGGATAAACACACACCGACACGACGTCGGACTTACGGGAGTATCACATGACTGATATTGCGCAGTTGCTTGGCAAAGACGCCGACAGCCTTTTACAGCATCGTTGTATGACCATTCCAGCCGACCAGCTGTATCTGCCTGGTCATGACTACGTTGACCGCGTGATGATCGACAACAACCGTCCGCCTGCGGTCCTGCGAAATATGCAGACGCTCTACAACACCGGGCGGCTCGGCGGCACCGGGTATCTCTCTATTCTGCCGGTGGACCAGGGCGTTGAGCACTCGGCGGGCGCCTCTTTCGCGGCTAATCCGCTCTACTTCGATCCGAAGAACATTGTTGAGCTGGCGATTGAGGCGGGCTGTAACTGTGTCGCCTCCACCTACGGCGTGCTGGCCTCGGTTTCGCGTCGCTATGCCCACCGCATTCCGTTCCTCGTGAAGCTGAACCACAACGAAACCCTCAGCTACCCTACCGAATATGACCAGACCCTTTACGCCAGCGTCGAGCAGGCGTTCAACATGGGGGCGGTGGCGGTAGGGGCGACCATCTATTTCGGTTCTGAGCAGTCTCGCCGTCAGATTGAAGAGATCTCCGCGGCCTTTGAGCGCGCGCACGAGCTGGGCATGGTCACCGTACTGTGGGCGTATCTGCGCAACAACGCGTTCAAGAAAGACGGTGTGGATTACCACGTGTCGGCCGACCTGACCGGGCAGGCGAACCACCTGGCGGCGACCATCGGCGCGGATATCGTGAAGCAGAAAATGGCCGAGAATAACGGCGGCTATAAAGCGGTGAACTTTGGTTACACCGACGATCGCGTTTACAGCAAGCTGACCAGCGATAACCCGATCGACCTGGTGCGCTACCAGCTGGCGAACTGTTACATGGGCCGCGCGGGGCTGATTAACTCCGGCGGCGCGGCGGGTGGAGATACCGACCTGTCAGACGCGGTGCGTACGGCGGTTATCAACAAACGCGCGGGCGGCATGGGGCTGATCCTTGGCCGTAAGGCGTTTAAGAAATCGATGGCCGACGGCGTGAAGCTGATCAATGCGGTGCAGGACGTCTATCTGGACAGCAAAGTCACAATTGCCTGACCTGAGGGTGAAACGTAGGCCGGGTAAGGCGTAGCCGCCACCCGGCAATACAATCAGCGCAAAAGCACACAGTCCGGCGGCAGCCGACACTGCAGCGCGCCGGGCAACACCTCAATGCGGAACTGTGTTCCGCTCAGCGGCTCTCCGTCGAGGTTAAAGGTCATCCCGTGCGGAGCATTCACTTCAAACCACGCCGATTTCCCGGCGATGATATTTGGACTCTCTTCCGGCTGCGTCAGCGTGGTAAACAGCGCGGGCAGCAGGCCGTCGCCCGTGAAAATACGCAGCTGTAGCTGGCCGTCATTGATCAGCGCCTCCGGGCACAGCTGCTGCCCGCCGCCAGCCTGGCGGCCGTTGCCAATCCCAATTACCAGCGCGTCACCCTGCCACTGAAAATCCTCGCCGCGAATTTCGCAGCGGTCAGGCTTGAGGGTGTCCATGCGCATCAGGCCGTGGATCAGGTACGATACGCCGCCCAGCGCCGCCTTCAGCTTTTCCGGCGTTTCGCTGGTGATACGCGTGCCAAACCCGCCCGTCGCCATATTGATAAAACAGGTTTTATCATTCACCTGCGCAATATCCACAGCGGTGGCCTTGCCGAGGATCGCCAGCTGAAGCGCCTTCTCTAACTCCTCCGGGATCCCGGCGCTGGTGGCAAAATCATTGGCGGTGCCGAGCGGTAAAATGCCCATCACCGGCCGGTCCGCCGGGGGCAGGTCGATAAGCGCTGACGCAATCTCATTGATGGTGCCGTCGCCGCCGCCGGAAATGATGGTGTTGACGCCAAGCCCGAGGGCTTCATTGATATAGCGTGCCGCGTCGCCTTTTTCCCACGTCACCCTGACGTGGATGCGCGCGCCGTCGTCACGCAAACCCTGAATGACCTGACGCAGCAGATCGTTGCCCGCACTTTTGCCATTGAGAATCAATAAACTGTCTGGATAGGTTGCCATCCGCGCTGCTCCCTTTTTTAGCGTTAGTAAGAGTGTATAGCAGAGAGGAAAAAAGCGGGTAAGAACAGGATGAAAGGGAAAAAATAAGGCTGTGGAAAGGGGATTTATCCCCCTTCGTGGCGTTTACCTTTTATATGCCGGTCCCTCAATTGACGCTTGCTGTCAACGTTTGAGCCCAGCCATTTGCCTGTTCTCAATTCTCAACTGCTTACGCCACACACGATTATGTAGCGTTAGCGCAATTGAACGGTAAAAGACTGACGTATTCATCCACACGATATTCAGGCCGAAAAATCCCAATCCTAATAGTGAGGTTATTTGCGGTGTGTAATTCTCTACAGAGCCGAATAAAAGCGAAATCCACGTCCAGATAAAATAAACGATGCTCATCAAGCCAGTCAGTGTAATGACAGAAATATGCAGTTTATATCCCGTTAAGGACCCTTTGGCCGTTAAAAACATCGTGCTCATTACAATCATGCAATACACCACTGCTGCAAGGAATACTCCCATCATTACCTTAAATTCAGGTAAGCCGAGCAGGCGAAATAGCAACATCCAGACAGAAACTTGTAGCATAGCGTAGCAAAAAATAGTGAGTAAGGTACTTATTGCTAAGGGAATACCTGTCATATGTACACCCACAGGAACACCGAACTGACCTTTTAAGCGATCTTTCAATGATTCAAGCCCTTGGCAATCGTCAGTCGTCATTTCACCTGTTATCACAGCACTTAATGCAAGGCTCTTTTTGATGTAATTTATCATGTCCGGGTCAATAACTTCCTGTAAATGAAAATGACTGAATCAAACCAAAAACGTATTTACCAGATTGTGTAATATTCTGAGGATTCCGAATTGTACCCGAGATAGCACTGCCAACAAATGCTGAGGAGTTTGAAATAGCATTCAACAGCTCTCGCTGTAAGAGCAGCTGCAGCGCTTCCGAGGGGTAACGTTTAGGGTAAACCCCGGCTTTCATCGCTGCTTTAACCCCTGAATTAGAGATCCCGGGATTTCGGATACGAATGATTTCCTCAGTTAACCGCGTGCGGTCCGCTCGGCTCATTTTTTGTAGTAACGAGAGTAAACTTTCGGACGTCGAGCGATTAAGTAGGCGGTAGGTTAATACTGCGCTTTTTAGACCCGCAGCAGCCCCGGCAAGTGAAATCGCATCAAGAGCAGTATTGGTTGCGGTATACCATTCCTGAGAATCCATCCATGCAACATAGTCGTTATGATTCATGGCAATAAGTGACAAGCGGCCAAGCCCGTTTGCACACTGAATTCCTGTTGCTACACCACCAGCGACAATCACAGCGGCAACTGCACCGGAAGAACCTGCGGTGAGAGGAATGGCCATACCTGCACCTGCAGCAAGTACGACAGTGAGAATTGCGGCTCCGCAGGAAATCGCCGTAGAACCTATTTCAGTCGCTAATGAAGGTGACTGAATCGTCGTCGTCGTTGCCTGGAGAGGATTACTTGATGAGGCGTTTACTTTAGTGATGACGACATGACTCACCGAGCTTTCGTTTGGCGTCGCAATCCGTCTTGAGGGTCTCACTAACCACTGACGCGCACCGTCTGAGTAGATGATCCCAACCTGGCTAAAGTTACGGCTACAGTCCAGCTGATTGGCAAGGGCGGTGAAATCAATATCGCCCCCGGAGGCTAGACCCAGACTGCGGGCGAGTTCGTAATCCGGAATATCCTTTGAAATCTGACCAGGAAAAGTCATGTGTCTCTCCGTCCGTGTGAAATCGTATAACGCTAAGAAATCAAGAGTAAAGGGCATGTTATGGACGGGAATTAGGAATGATCCGAATAACGCGCCATCCTGCCAGAACCAATGAAAATTGTAATGGATATCATATACCCGCCCGATTTTCGTAAAAGATCTTCCAGCAGACGCTGTCGCGAATCAACACCCTTCATTTGGTGGGGCGGTGCAATTTCATTCTGACTCAGTGGACTGAATTGTACAAAAAAATAAGCCCGCGTAAGGGAGATTACGCAGGCTAAGGAGGTGGTTCCTGGTACAGCTAGCATTTATGGGTTATGTTTTTCAGCGGGGGGATAATACCCGTATTGAACGAAGCGGTATGTGATCCGATTCTAAGAATTATCCCAGCGCGAAAAAATTTCCCTGATTAACTATTTGCCGTGTGGGTTTCGGGTGCTTTCACCGTTGAAGTTACGCATCAGCAGCGCGAACTTCAGCTCTACCTCTTCCGGAACCGGCAGCCAGACGGTATGACCGTCACCCGGCGCCACGTCAATCGCTTCGCCTTTGCCGTTTTCCAGATGCTCCAGCGTAAAGTTCATGTTGCCCTGCGGGGTCATCAGCTCCAGGCTGTCGCCTTTGGTGAATTTGTTTTTCACCGCAACGGCCGCCAGCGCGCCTTTGCGCTCGCCGGTGAAGTCGCCGACAAACTGCTGGCGCTCGGAAACGGAGTAGCCGTGCTCGTAGTTCTGGTAGTCGTCATGGGTATGACGGCGCAGGAAGCCTTCGGTATAGCCACGGTGCGCCAGGCCTTCCAGGGTTTCCAGCAGGCTGGTATCGAACGGTTTACCGGCCGCCGCATCGTCGATGGCTTTGCGGTATACCTGTGCGGTGCGCGCGCAGTAGTAATAGGATTTGGTGCGGCCTTCGATCTTCAGGGAGTGCACGCCCATCTGGGTCAGACGCTCAACGTGGGCGATGGCGCGCAGATCTTTCGAGTTCATGATGTAGGTGCCGTGCTCGTCTTCAAAGGCGGTCATGTACTCGCCTGGACGTTTGGCTTCTTCAATCATAAACACGCTGTCGGTTGGCGCGCCGATGCCCAGCGTAGGCTCGACGTTGGTCACCGGGATAGGCTCGTGCTTGTGGACGATGTTGCCGACGTCATCCTCTTTGCCTTCCTGGACGTTATATTCCCAGCGGCAGGCGTTGGTGCAGGTGCCCTGGTTCGGGTCGCGTTTGTTGATATAGCCAGACAGCAGGCAGCGGCCGGAGTAGGCCATGCACAGCGCGCCGTGAACGAAGATTTCGATTTCCATATCCGGCACCTGGGTGCGGATCTCTTCGATCTCTTCAAGAGACAGCTCGCGAGAAAGAATAACGCGGGTCAGCCCCATCTGTTTCCAGAACTTCACCGTCGCCCAGTTGACGGCGTTAGCCTGTACGGAGAGGTGAATATCCATCTCCGGGAAGTTCTCCCGAACCAGCATGATTAAACCCGGGTCCGACATGATCAGCGCGTCCGGCCCCATATCCACAACGGGCTTCAGGTCACGGATAAACGTTTTCAGCTTGGCGTTGTGCGGCGCGATGTTGACCACCACGTAGAATTTCTTGCCCAGGGCATGCGCTTCGTTGATGCCGAGCTGCAGGTTCTCGTGGTTGAATTCGTTGTTACGCACGCGCAGCGAGTAGCGCGGCTGGCCCGCATAAACGGCGTCGGCACCATAGGCGAAAGCGTAACGCATATTTTGCAGCGTTCCCGCCGGGGAAAGGAGTTCCGGTTTAAACATGTTTGTTCTCGTTCTGATGACAGGTCAGATCCGCGTGCACCAGGTGCAGCGGTAAGGGGAGATCCCCCACTTTAAGGGCGGGCATTGTAGCGCTGCGGGGCAGGGAGGTAAAGCGCCGGGTCGCGTCACCACGCTCCCGGCGTGCGTCGTGCTGTCAGATGTTGTCTTTTATCGTCTGGGTAGACCCATTAGTTTTGACCGAAGCGATACCCTTATCACGCGACTGTTCCGTCGCATAAAGCTGGCTGCTGCCAATGACCTGATGATTGCCCGCCTTGAGATTGAAATGGAACTTACCGTTAGAGGCCGTTTTCTTCTCATAGCGCTCGTCCAGGGGGCTGTTCGTGCGTACGGAAGCAATGCCGTTTTCGGCGGCACTTTTGCTGGTGTAAAGCTCGCTGGTCAGAACGATCTCCCCGTTTCCCGCCTTCAGCACAAACCTGAACTGACCATCACTGCTTTTACTTAATTCGAACCAACCAGACATAGGAACTCCTTGATCGAAAGTAAAATTATCAGCACCAGTTATAAATAAGCGAACCGGTAAAAAGAGTATGGTTGAATCCTGGATGGATTCCAGAAAAGAAAAACCCGCCAGGGGCGGGTTTCAGAGATGAAGCGTCACGCAATCCTGCACGCATCCGCTTCCCAGCGATACCCCACGCCATACACCGCGCGAATAAACGACTGTTCGGCGTCCAGCGCTTCCAGCTTGCGCCGCAGGTTTTTGATATGGCTGTCGATGGTGCGGTCGGTTACGACGCGGTAATCGTCATACAGGTGGTTCAGCAGCTGCTCGCGGGAGAAGACTTTCCCCGGCTCGTGGGAGAGGGTTTTCAGCAGACGGAACTCCGCAGGCGTCAGGTCCAGCAGCTTGCTGCGCCAGCTCGCCTGGAAGCGGCTTTCGTCGACAATCAGCGGGCTTTCGGCGTCGAGCACCTGAAGCTCGCGCTGCGGCCTGCAGCGGCGCAGAATGGTTTTCACGCGGGCGACCACTTCACGCGGGCTGTAGGGTTTGCAGATATAATCGTCCGCGCCAATTTCAAGCCCCAGCAGGCGGTCAATCTCTTCAATTTTGGCGGTGACCATGACGATCGGCACGTCGGAGAAGCGACGAATTTCCCGGCACAGGGTCAGTCCGTCAACGCCCGGCAGCATTAAATCCAGCAGGATCAGATCCGGCGGGGTCTGGCGCACGTATGCCAGCACTTTATCGCCGTGACTGATCAGCGACGGGGCGTAGCTGGCCGCGCGTAAATAGTCGATCAGCAGTTGCCCAAGCTTGGGCTCGTCTTCCACAATCAAAATGCGCGGCGTGTTTTCGTCAATCGGTAACTCGGTCATACTTCTCTCGATAAATCCCGTTCCAGAGGTAACTCTACTGTAATGCTAACCCCGCCAAAAGGCGAATGGGCGGCGCGGATCGTGCCATTATGCGCCTCGACGATGTTAACGCAAATCGCCAGCCCCAGGCCGGAACCGCCGCTAGCGCGGTTGCGCGAGCCTTCGGTACGGTAGAAACGTTCAAACAGTTTTTCCAGCTGCGCGTCCTGCACGCTGGGGGCGGAATCCGCGAAGGTGAGGGCAAAGCGCCCGTTTTCTTGCCTGCCGGAGATGTGCAGCCCGCCGCCGCTGTCGGTATAGCGCAGGCTGTTTTCCAGCAGGTTGTTGAACAGCTGCATCAGCCGGTCTTTGTCGCCAAACACCACCGCGCTGTCCGGCAGGGAGAGGTCGATTGTCAGGTTGCGGCTGGCAAACCGCTCGCGGAACGCGCCGCTGATCACTTCCAGAATGTTAATCACGTCCACCGGCGCCTTCTGGTAGGCCAGCGCGCCTTCGTCAGACATGGAGAGCTGGTGGAGGTCATCCACCAGCTTGGTGAGTGTCCCCACCTCCGCCTGCAGAGAGGCCACCGATTCGGGCGTAAACTGACGCACGCCGTCCTGAATGGCCTCCAGCTCGCCGCGCAGCACCGCCAGCGGCGTGCGCAGCTCGTGGGAGATATCGGCCATAAAGTCGCGGCGCATTTGCTGGTTCTTCTCCAGCGTGCTGGCGAGCTGGTTAAAATCCTGCGCCAGCTTGCCCAGTTCGTCCTGGCTGCGGGTATCGACGCGGGTGGTGAAATCCCCGGCGGCCAGCTTGTGCGTGCCTTCCACCAGCCGTTTCACCGGGGCGAGCAGGCCGCGCGCCAGCGGGAAGGTGGCGAGCGCGGCGAGCAGGGTGGAGAGGGCGACAATCAGCCAGCTGGTCCGGCGCTGCTGGCGGTCAAAGTTGATGTCGGTGTTGCGCGTCAGGCGCTCTACCGGCGAGGCGATAACCCAGCCGACGGTCGCATTATTCACCTTAATCGCCCGGCGGGTGCCGTCCGGCGGTATCGGCGCGCGCGGACCCACCAGCGTGCGCATGTCCTGGTCAATCACCCAGAACTGGGTGCGCCAGCCGTGCGGCGGCATGCCTGGCCCCGGGCGATCGTCACCGGTATCGTGCTCCAGCGAGCGCAGGATCTGGAAAATAAAGCGGTCGTTATTGCGTAGAAAACGCCAGTTGCCGTGCTGGGCGTACTGTTCACTCAACGCATCGCTTAAGCCCTGCAAACGCTGCTCGTTGCCATGCTTGATGTAATCAATAAAACCGCGCTCAAAGCTGATCCGCACCGCCCAGTGCATGGTGATCAGCAGGACGATACAGGTGGCAAATATCGCCACGAAGAGCTTGCCGGTAATGCCCGGACGCCAGAATTTCATGAACCACTCCTTTTGCCGCGCCTGATGACGACGTTCTTGCTGGTATCATCCGGCACTCTGGCGAAGATGAAAGCGGGCAGGGCGATGATGACCGCCATGCTGAGATAGGTATACAAAAAGACCTGATGCGCCACCGGCGTGTCGACGCTGAGGTGATGCTGGCCGTACATGCCGAGCAGTAGTCCTGCAATGGTCACGCCGACGCTCATGGAGAGCTGCATGATCATCGACAGCAGGCTGTTGCCGCTGCTCGCCAGATCGTCCGGCAGATCCTTCAGCGTCAGGGTATTCATCGACGAGAAGCGCATGGAGTTGACGATCCCCTGGCAGAACAGCACCAGCGGCAGAACGTAGTACCAGCCCATCAGCGCCACGGTCATAAACAGCAGGCTCACCAGTGCCAGCCCCAGCGTGGCGGTGACCAGCACGTGACGGTAGCCAAAGCGGTTCACGACCTGCACCACGATGCGCTTCATTCCCATGCTGCCGAGCACCATCGGGATCATCATCAGGCCCGCGTGGAACGGCGAAAAACCCATTCCGATTTGCAGGAAAACGGGCGTCATAAACGGCAGCATGCCGCTGCCGACGCGTCCGGCGAAGCTGCCGAACAGGCCAAGGCGGTAGGTAGGGTTTTTAAACAAGTTCAGGCTGAAGAGCGCCTTATCGTTACCTCTGGCATGCCACAGGTACCACAGTATGGCGGTAACGCCGAGCGCGATCAGGAGCCCGAGCGTCAGGGGCGAAATCCCCAGACCTTTTTGCCCGTCGAGCGCCAGGGTCAGCGTGGCCATGCCCGCCGCCAGCAGAATAAAGCCAAAGAAATCAAAGCGCCGCGTCTGCATTTTGTAGTTCGGCATCAGCGTCAGGGTGGCGATGGCGCCGATGATGCCAACAGGAAGATTGATTAAGAAGATCCAGTGCCAGGAGGCGTACTCCACCAGAATGCCGCCGAGCGCCGGGCCCAGCAGCGGCCCCACCTGGCCGGGGAGGGTCACAAAGGTCATCGCCGCCATGTACTGCTCGCGCGGCACAATCTTCATCACCGTTAGCCGCCCGACGGGCACCATCATCGCCCCGCCAACGCCCTGCAGCACGCGCGACATTACCAGCTGGTCGAGGGTGTTGGCCTGGGCGCAAAACAGCGATCCGGTGGTAAACAGCACGATGGCGGTGAAGAAGATATTCCGCACGCCCACTTTGTCCGCCAGCCAGCCGCTGGCAGGCAGCATCACGGCCACCGTCAGCACGTAGGAGACAATCACCATATGCATATGCAGCGGGCTCTCCCCCAGGCTTTTCGCCATGGAGGGGAGGGCGGTGTTGACGATGGTCGTATCCAGCGACTGCATAAAGAAGCCGAAAGCGACTATCCATAGCTGCCAGCGAACGTTAGCGGGGAGATCGGTCATCTACTCGGTCACCGTGGTTCTGTTTTTACGCGAAAAGCGCAGCCGCAGGCGGTCGAAGAACAGATAGACCACCGGCGTGGTGTACAGCGTCAAGAGTTGGCTCATGACCAGGCCGCCGACAATGGTGATCCCCAGCGGCTGGCGCAGCTCTGAGCCGTCTCCGCCCGAGATAACCAGAGGCAGCGCGCCAAACAGCGCCGCCAGGGTGGTCATCATGATCGGACGAAAACGCAGCAGGCAGGCCTGGAAGATCGCCTCTTCCGGCGACAGATTGCCGTTGCGCTGGGCGTCCAGGGCGAAATCGACCATCATGATCGCGTTTTTCTTCACAATGCCGATTAACAGCATGATCCCGATGAGCGCGATAAGGCTGAACGGCGCGCCGAACAGCTCCAGCGCCAGCAGCGCCCCCACGCCCGCCGACGGCAGCGTCGAGAGAATGGTCAGCGGGTGAACGTAGCTCTCGTACAGCACGCCCAGCACAATATAAACCGTGGCGATGGCGGCCAGAATCAAAATCACCTGCGAATTCATCGTCTCCTGGAACACCTGCGCGGTCCCGGCAAAGCTGCCGCGCACGGTGGACGGCACGCCAAGCTGCGTCATCGCGCGATTGATTGCGTCGCTGGCCTCAGAAAGCGACGAACCGGCGGGCAGGTTAAAGGAGATGGTCGACGCCGCCGAAAGCCCCTGATGGTTCACCGACAGCGGCGCGTTGGCAGGCTGCCAGCTGGCAAAGTAGGAGAGCGGAATCGCCTTGCCGTCGTTGTTAATCACAAACATTTTGTCCAGCGCGCTGATGTCCTGGGTATAGCGCGGATCGACTTCCATCACCACCTTGTACTGGTTCATCGGCTGGTAGATGGTGGAGATCTCGCGTTGGCCGAAGGCGTTGTTCAGCAGGCTGTTGGCGGCTTCAACGTTAATGCCCAGCCGCGACATGGTTTCGCGGTCGTAGGTCAGGGCCATCTCGGCGCCATTGTCCTGCTGATCGGAGTTGACGTCCGCCAGCTCCGGCAGGGCGGCCAGCGCCTTGCGGATCTTCGGCTCCCACTCGCGCAGGGCGGCTAAATCATCCGAGAGCAACGTGTACTGATAGCTGGCGTTCGCCTGACGGCCGCCGACGCGGATATCCTGAACGGCCATCAAAAACAGGTTTGCCCCCGGCTCTTTGGCGAGCTTCACCCGCAGGCGGTCAATCACCTGCTGGGCGGTTTCGTTGCGATCGCCGCGCGGTTTCAGGGTAATAAACATCATCCCGCTGTTAACGCGTGACCCGCCGGTAAAGCCGGTGACGTTATCCACGGCTTTGTCTTCACGAATGATCTTCATAAAGTCCTGCAGCTTGCCGCGCATCGCCTGGAACGAAATGCTCTGGTCCGCCTGAATTCCCCCCATCAGCACGCCGGTGTCCTGCTCGGGGAAGAAGGTTTTCGGGATGGTGATGTACATCCAGACGTTGAGCACGATGGTGCCGATCAGCACCAGGCCAACCAGTCGGGTATGGTTCAGCACCCACTTCAGCGATTTGCCGTAGCCTTCCTGCATCGCCATCAGGAAACGGCCAAAGCCTTTGCGGCGCGGCTGCGAATGGGGCTTGCTGCGCTTGAGCATCCAGCCGCACATCATTGGCGTCAGCGTTAGGGAGATAACCAGCGAAATCCCGATGGCGACGGAGAGGGTGACGGCAAACTCGCGCAGCAGCCTGCCCGGCAGCCCGCCCATCAGCAGCAGCGGCAGGAATACCGCCACCAGCGACAGGCTCATGGAGAGCACCGTAAAGCCCACCTCGCGCGTGCCCTGCAGCGCGGCCTGCAGCGGCTTCACGCCCGCTTCCAGATGGCGGGAAATGTTTTCCAGCACCACGATGGCATCATCCACCACGAATCCCGTGGCAATTGTCAGGGCCATCAGCGACAGGTTGTTGAGGCTAAACCCGCACAGGTACATGGCGGCAAAGGTACCGATCAGTGACACCGGCACGGCCACCGCCGGGATAAGCGTCGCGCGGCCGGAGCGCAGGAACAGGAAGACCACCAGGATCACCAGCGCGACGGAGATAATCAGCGTTTGCTCCACCTCTTCAAGCGAGGCGCGAATGGTCGGGGAGCGATCCTGGGCAATTTGCAGATCGATTGCTGCCGGGATGGTCTCCTGCAGATCCGGGAGGCGGGCGCGAATGCTATTCACCGTCTCAATAATGTTCGCTTCCGGCAGCTTGCGGATCATCAGCAGAATGGCCGGCTTAGCGTTGGTCATCCCGGCGTTACGCACGTCCTGCACCGAGTCGGTGACGCTGGCGACATCGCTTAAGCGCACCGCCGCGCCGTTGTTGTAGTGAATAATGAGCGGCTGATACTCGGCGGCGGTTTTCAGCTCGTCGTTAGTGTGGATCTGCCAGCGGTGGCTACCGTCCTCAATCGCCCCCTGCGGCTTGCGGACGTTGGCCGTGCTGATGGCGGAGCGCACGTCATCCAGAGACACGCCCTGGTTGAACAGCGCCTGCGGGTTTAGGCCTACGCGCACGGCGGGCAGGGAACTTCCGCCGACGCTCACGTCACCCACGCCGTTAATTTGTGAGATTGTCTGCGCCAGCTGGGTAGACGCAAAGTCGTAAAGCTGCCCCTGCGAGTACGTATCCGAGGTCAGCGTCAGGATCATGATTGGCGCATCGGACGGGTTGGCCTTGCGGTAGGTTGGGCGGCTCGGCATCCCGCTCGGCAGCAGGCTTTGCGCGGCGTTGATGGCCGCCTGCACGTCACGGGCGGCACCGTTAATATCCCGGTCGAAGCTGAACTCCAGAATGATGCGCGTGCTGCCCAGCGAGCTGCTGGAGGTCATCTCGTTGACCCCCGCAATCCGCCCAAGGGAACGCTCCAGCGGCGTGGCAACCGACGAGGCCATGGTCTCCGGTGACGCACCCGGCAGCGAGGCGCTGACCATGATCACCGGGAAATCTACCTGCGGCAGCGGCGCCACCGGCAGCAGCCGGAAGCCCAGCACGCCGCAGAGGGTAATGGCGAGCGAGATTAAAATCGTCGCCACCGGGCGATAAATGAAGAGGGCGAAAAACTTCACTTATGCCTCCTCTTCACGTTTCGGGAAGCGGCTTTTGGTCCACAGCGCCAGGCGGTCAAACAGCAGGTAGATCACCGGCGTAGTGAAGAGCGTTAGCACCTGGCTCACCAGCAGACCGCCGACCATGCCGATACCCAGCGGACGGCGCAGCTCCGCGCCGACGCCGGTGCTGAGCATCAGCGGCAGCGCGCCCAGCAGCGCGGCCAGCGTGGTCATCAGGATCGGACGAAAACGAAGCAGACAGGCCTGGAAGATGGCATCGCGCGGCGACATACCCTGCTCGCGCTCGGCGGCAAGGGCGAAGTCGATCATCATGATGGCGTTTTTCTTCACGATCCCGATAAGCAGAATAATGCCGATGATGGCAATAACGTCCAGCTCGCTGCCCGCCAGCATCAATGCCAGCAGCGCCCCCACGCCCGCCGTCGGCAGGGTAGAGAGGATGGTGATCGGGTGGATAAAGCTTTCGTACAGGACCCCGAGCACGATATACATCGCCACGACCGCCGCGACGATCAGCCAGATGGTGTTACCCAGCGCGGCCTGAAACGCCAGCGTGCTGCCCTGGAACTGGGTCTGAATATCGGATGGGAAGCTGAGTTCTTTTTCCGCAGCCTGAATGGCCTCCACCGCTTCGCCGAGAGAATAATTGTCCGGCACGTTGAAGGAGATGGTGGTAGACGGGAACTGATCCAGATGGTTAATCGACAGCGGGGTATATCGTTCTTCCACCGTGGCGATAGCGCTCAGCGGCACAATGCCGCCGTCTTTGCCGGTCAGGCGCACCGAGTCCAGCCCCGCCAGGCCGGGCGTATTCTCCGTGTTGTGCTCCAGCACCACGCGATACTGGTTGGCCTGGGTGTAGATGGTGGAGATCAGGCGCTGGCCGAAGGCGTTGTACAGGGCGTTGTCCACATCCGACATGGTAATGCCCAGACGGCTGGCGGTATCGCGGTTGACGTTCACGTACGCCGCCAGCCCTTTGTCCTGCCAGTCGCTGCTGACGTCGGCGAGCTGCGGCAGGGTGTTAAGCTTATTCACCAGCTGCGGCACCCAGGTGCTGAGCGCGTCCAGCGAGGTGGCCTGCAGCGTGAACTGGTACTGCGTGCGGCTGACCTGGGTATCAATGGTCAAATCCTGAATCGGCTGCAGGTAAAGCTCAACGCCCGGCACGCGCGCGACGGCGTTTTGCAGACGCTCAATGACGGCGTTGACGCGATCGTCGCGTTCATCCAGCGGCTTGAGGTTGATCTGCAGACGCGCGCTGTTGAGCGACGGGTTGGTGCCGTCGACGCCCACGTAGGAGGTCAGGCTCTCGACCGCCGGATCTTTCATGATGATCTCAGACACCTGCTGCTGGCGCTGGGCCATATTGGCGAAGGAGACCGACTGCGGGGCCTGAAGCGTACCCTGAATAATGCCGTTGTCCTGGATCGGGAAGAAACCTTTCGGAATGAAAATCCACAGCATCACGCTGAGCGCCAGGGTTCCCAGCGCCACGCCGAGCGTGGCCCACGGATGGTTCAGGACTTTCGCCAGCACGCGACCGTAGGCGGCAATAATCCGCTCGAACATGCGCTCGGAGGCGCGCGAGAAGCGGTTTTGCTTGCGCAGGGACTCGTGGCTCAGCATGCGGGCGCACATCATCGGCGTCAGGGTCAGCGACACCACGGCGGAGATCAAAATGGCGACCGCCAGCGTCACGGCAAACTCGCGGAACAGCCGCCCGACGATATCGCCCATAAACAGCAGCGGGATCAGCACCGCAATCAGCGAGAAGGTCAGCGAGATAATGGTAAAGCCGATTTCGCCCGCGCCCTTCAGCGCGGCCGCCAGCGGTTTTTCACCTTTCTCGATATAGCGCGAAATGTTCTCAATAACGACGATGGCGTCGTCCACCACGAACCCGGTGGCGATGGTGAGCGCCATCAGCGTCAGGTTGTTAATCGAAAAATCGAGGAACACCATCACCGCAAAGGTCCCGACCAGCGAGAGCGGCACGGCGACGGCGGGAATAATGGTGGCCGGAACGTTGCGCAGGAACAGATAGATGATCATCACCACCAGCGCAATCGCCAGCATCAGCTCAAACTGGGTGTCGGTAACCGACGCGCGAATGTTCGTGGTGCGGTCGGAAAGCACCTTCACGCTGACCGATTTCGGCAGGCTTTCGATCAGCTGCGGCAGCATGGTGCGGATGCTGTCGGCGGTTTCGATGATGTTAGCGCCCGGCTGGCGCTGAACGTTCATCACGATCGCCTGCTGTTTGTTGGCCCAGGCGCCGAGCCAGCTGTTTTCGGCACCTTGCTCCACGGTCGCCACGTCGCCCAGACGCACCGGAGCGCCGTTCTGGTAAGCAATAATCAGCTGGCGGTATTCATCGGCTGACTGCATCTGATCGTTGGCAGAGAGCGTCACGGCGCGGGTGGGGCCGTCCAGCGAGCCTTTTGCCGAGTTAACGTTGGCACTGCTGATGGCGGTGCGGATGGTTTCGCTGGTCAGACCCAGCGCGGCAATTGCCTGCGCGTTAAGCTTCACGCGAACGGCCGGGCGCTGGCCGCCCGCCAGCGTAACGAGGCCCACGCCCGAAACCTGCGAAATTTTCTGCGCCACGCGGGTTTCAACCATGTCTTCCACCTGCGTCATCGGCATGGCGGAGGAGGTGACGGCAAGCGTCATGATCGGCGGATCCGCCGGGTTCACCTTGCTGTAGACCGGCGGGTTAGGCAGGTCAGACGGCAGCAGGTTGGTGGCGGCGTTAATCGCGGCCTGCACCTCCTGCTCGGCGACGTCCAGCGACAGCGTCAGCTGGAACTGCAGCGTCACAACGGATGCCCCGCCGGAACTCTGGGAGGACATCTGTTTTAGCCCCGACATCTGGCCGAACTGGCGCTCCAGCGGGGCGGTAATGGCGGACGTCACCACGTCCGGGCTGGCGCCGGGATAAAGCGTCACTACCTGAATGGTTGGATAATCCACCTCCGGCAGTGCCGACACGGGCAGGAAGCGATAGCCGATAATCCCGGCGAGCAGGATCGCCACCATCAGCAGCGTGGTGGCGACAGGACGGAGGATAAACAGGCGTGACGGCCCACCTGTAGAGCCTGGGGACATAACCTGCATCAGGATTTCTCTCCCTGTTTCGCAGGTTCTACCACTTCCACTTTGGCCCCTTCGGTCAGACGGTCAATGCCGTCGGTGACTACGCGGTCGCCTGCGGAAAGTCCTGCGGCGATGACTACCGTCTGGCTGTCCTGGATACCGGTTTTGACCAGGTGCTTGCTGACCTTATTGTCGCTGTTAAGTACCCAGACGAAGTTACCTTCGTTACCCATCTGCAGCGCAGCCGTTGGGATCACCACTGCGTTCTCTTCGGTGGCGACCAGCATGCGCGCGTTGACGAACTGGTTCGGGAAGAGGGCATCGTCCTGGTTGTTAAAGCGCGCCTTCAGCTTGATGGTGCCGGTGGTGGTATCGATCTGGTTATCCAGGCTGAGCAGGGCGCCTTCGCTCAATTTCTGCTTATTGGTGCGGTCCCAGGCTTCCACCACCAGACCTTTACCGGCTTTTTGCGCCTGCACCACCGTCGCAATGTCGCTTTCCGGCAGGGTAAAGACTAAATCAATCGGGTGAGTCTGGGTGATCACCACGATGCCCGTGGTGTCGCCGCTGGAGATCTGGTTGCCGATATCGACCTGCTTCAAGCCCACGCGTCCGTCAATCGGCGCGGTGATGCGGCTCCAGTCCAGCTGCAGCTGTGCGCTGGCCACGGCGGCCTCGTCGGCTTTGATGGTGCCCTGCGTTTCGCTGACCAGCGACTGCTGGGTATCCAGCTCCTGACGAGACACGAGGTTGGTTTTCACCAACTGCTGGTAGCGCGCCAAATCGCGACGGGCGTTGGCGAGGGTGGCTTTGTCTTTCGCGAGCTGTCCCTGCGCCTGAGCGAGAGCGACCTTAAACTGGCTCGGGTCGATTTCCGCCAGCAGATCACCGGCTTTGACCTGCTGCCCTTCCTGGAAGTGAATGGCCATCAGCTGGCCGTCGACGCGGCTGCGCACCGTCACGGTGTTGGCGGCGGTAATGGTTCCGAGACCGGTAAGGTAGCGAGGAACGGCTTTATTCACCGCCGTCGCCGCCTGTACCGGCGCCAGCGCGCCGCCGCGCATGCCGTGACGCCCTCCGCCTGCCGGGCGCTGTGCCTGACTGCTGGCACCGGCGGGAGCGGCGGAGTTCGCGGATTGACTGTGCCAGTACCAGGCGGCGGCAAGGACCACCACAATGATGCCAGCGACGATTGCCCAGCGGGATTTGTTACTGCCTTTCATCGTTATACGTTCTCATCCTGAAGACTTCGGGGAATGATACTAGTTTAGTCAGCTAACACAGCGGAAAAATGGAGGAAATATGGAAGACTGTCAGGAATGGTCTGAGTGTTGCGATCTTTTTAGCCGGGTGGCGCTTCGCTTACCCGGCCTACAAGGTAAATGCAAACGGCAACGGATGTTGCCGTTTTTGGTGTTTGCACCCTCTCCCTGTGGGAGAGGGCCGGGGTGAGGGCACCAGACCGCACCGCAAGCGCACTAGCTAAACATCACCTGCGCCCAGCGCGCCAGCCCTGCGGTAACGGAGCCAAAGTCATCCCCACCGGCAATCGGAATGCCCGGCAGCTGCTCCGCCAGCGCCTTCTTGATCAGCGGCGAACGGGCGCTACCCCCGGTCAGGTAGATAACGTCCGGCTTCTCTTTGCCGTTCTCCAGCGCCAGCTGCACCTGCTCCAGAATACGCTGCAGCGGCTGCGCGAGCGCCGTCTCCAGCCCGTCCTGCGAAATCGCGGTGGCCAGATCGTCGCTGATAAACGGCAGGGAGACCGCATGCTCCGCGCGGTCGGAAAGGGCAATTTTGCTCTCTTCAGCCGTACGCACCACGCGGTAGCTCAGGCGCTGACGCCACACCTTATACAGCAGGGCGACTTTTTCGGCGTCCTGCGCGTCACGCACCAGATCGTTAAGGAAGCGGCCGTTCGCAGTGCTGTAAAAATCACTCTGCGCCGGCACGTCGTTAATGGCAATCGCGTTCCACCACGGCAGGATCGGCAGGGCGATGCCTTTTTCGGTTTGCCCGCCCATGCCCAGCAGCGGCATCAGGCTCTTGAACGCCAGGGCGATATCGAGATCGTTACCGCCTACGCGGCAGCCGCTGTGCCCGAGCAGGCTGTTTTCGCGGTCGCGACGGTTATGCCACTGCGGTCCCATCAGCAGCAGCGAGCAGTCCGTTGTGCCCCCGCCGATATCCACGACCAGCACGCGCTTCTCTTCCGTCAGCGTGGCTTCAAAATCCAGCCCCGCCGCAACCGGCTCGTACTGGAACACCACGTCGCGGAAGCCTGCACGGTGCGCCGCGCGTTCAAGGATCCCCTGCGCCTGCTGGTTGGCCTCGTCGCCGCCCAGCCCCTGGAAGTTGATTGGTCGACCAATCACCGCCTGGGTAATCGCATCGGAGACCTGCGTCTGTGCCTGATTGCGAATGTGCAGCATCATCGCGCACACCAGGTCTTCGAACATCGCCACCTGCTGCGGCTTCAGCCCGCTGGCGCCGAGGAAGGATTTTGGCGACTTAACGAAGTAGACCTCTTCCGGGTCTTCAATGTAGTGCCCGAGCGAAGAGAGGCCGAACTGCACGCTGGACGGCGAAACGTCGATGTCTTCCTCGCGGTTAAAGCTGACCGCCCGGCGCAGCAGCGCCTGGGTCTCCGCCGCCGTGGCCGGAACCTGGTGGTGGCGGAACAGCCATTCGCTTACCGCTTCACGCGTCGGCGCGCAGAGCATTGAGGGCAGCAGCGTGCTCTCTTTTTCCATTTTCAGGAGCTGTGGCTGCCCGTTTTGCATAATCGCAACCGAGCAGTTTGCCGTACCGTAGTCGAATCCAATAAACACGATAAATCCCCATGCCAGTGAGAAGGGGCGAGACTTTAACGAAATGTCTTCATGGCGACAACAGGAATATGAAAGCAAGGCAATACAAGGTCTTTCCGTTTATGCTGATATACCCGTCATACTTCAAGTTGCAGGTGTGTTGGCTGCGCTCGCTCACCCCAGTCACATAGTTATCTATGCTCCCGGGGATTCGCTCTCTTGCCGCCTTCCTGCAACTCGAATTATTTAGGGTATAAGAATGAAAAAGGAGCAACGATGTACACCCTGAACTGGCAACCCCCTTACGACTGGCAGTGGATGTTTGGCTTTCTTGGCGCGCGTGCGGTGACGGGCATTGAAACCGTCACGCACGACTACTACGAGCGCAGTTTTGACTGCGAAGGGCATCAGGGGATATTTCGCGTCACGCCGGATATCGCTACCCATACGCTGAACGTGACGCTCAGTCCGGGGTTAATCCCGGTTGCTCAGACGTGCCTTGAACGCATCGAACGCCTGTTCGATCTCGCCTGCAACCCGCAGCACGTCGCGGATACGCTGGGCGACCTCGGCGCTGCCCGGCCAGGCTTGCGTTTGCCGGGGGCAGTGGATGCGTACGAGCAGGGCGTCCGGGCGATCCTCGGACAGCTGGTGAGCGTGGCGATGGCGGCGAAACTGACGTCGCGCGTGGTGGCGCTGTGCGGCGAACCGCTGGTGGACTGTCCGGGCTATCTCTGCTTCCCTACGCCGGACGCGCTGGCGGCAACGGACCCGCTGGCGCTGAAAGCGTTAGGGATGCCGGTAAAGCGGGCGGAATCGTTAATTCATCTGGCACAGTCGGTCATCGACGGGACGTTTCCGCTTTTCCCGCCCGCAAATATTGAGGCCGGGATAAAGGCGCTACAGCAGCGGCCAGGGATAGGGCGCTGGACGGCAAACTACCTGGCCCTGCGCGGCTGGCAGGCGAAAGATGTCTTTCTGCCGGATGATTATCTGATTAAGCAACGCTTTGCCGGGATGACGCCCGCGCAAATTCGTCGTTATGCCGAGCGCTGGCAGCCGTGGCGATCTTACGCGCTGCTGCACATCTGGTATACCGACGGCTGGACGCCGTCAGTTGATGGCGAAATAGCTGGTGTTGAGCAGTAGATCCAGCGGCTGCGGCTCGGCGATGGTATCACCAAAGATAAAATCAATGCCGATGCCGGAGAGCGTATCCATCATGATGGGCTGGTTGCAGGGGCCCGCGATGGTTTTCATTCCCAGACGCTGGGCGTGGCCCTGCACAATGGTCACCATCATCTCATCCATCAGGTTGCCATACACGTTGCTTACCACCTCTGCGTCCAGCATCAGATAGTCAGCCATATTGGCGGTCAGGTGGGTAAAGACGTTCATGTCGCGGCCCACCTGGCTGAAGATCACGCGGCAGCCCGCCTGGCGAAGCTTTTGCAGACTCCGCTGCAGGTTTTTATCCGGGCTGCACACCACGTCGGCAGAGATAACCAGATGCAGGAGACGGCCCGGCATGGGGCTTTTATCCAGCAGGTCGAGAAGTTCATCAACCAGCGTTACGCTGGCTAAACCGGCCTCAGAAAGCGGCAGTGCCACCCCCATGCCTTTACTGGCGACCTGTGCGGCAGAAGCGCGGAAAAACTCATTAAAAATACGTCTGTCGAGGGCGTGAAAAAGCTCAGGCTCCGCCAGGCCCGAGCGGAACGCATGCTCCTCCTGGACTTCGCCCTGGCTGGTCCACAGGCGTAACGACAGCAGCCAGAAATTACTGCTTTCCGGAATGCGCGGAGAGGCGACGCTGCGGGCAATCATCAGCAGGTGATTGTCTTTAATCATGTGCCACTGTTCATCAAGCGACATCATGCTGCGCGTGTTGTGATCCCGCTCCTGCTGGGGTTCGTAAACCGTCACCATGCCGCGCCCGCTGTTTTTCGAGGCATAACAGGCAATATCTGCCTGCGACATGATCTCCGACGCCTGATGGTTATTTTCATCAATCAGCGTGATACCTGCGCTGGCGCCGATCCGGTGCAGGCGGCCTTCCCACATAAAGTGATAGTCATTGATCGCCTGGATCAGGCGCCCGGCGATATAGCGCGCGCTTTCAATATTGCAGTCCGGTAACAGTAACCCGAACTCATCCCCACCCAGACGCGCCAGCACGTCGCTGGAGCGGAGCATGGTCAACATCAGGGAAGAGAGTTCCCGCAGCAGGGCATCGCCCGCCGCGTGGCCTGCCGTATCGTTGACGGCTTTAAAGCGATCGAGATCGATAAACACCAGAGCATGACGCTGGCGCGTTTCACAAACGGTCTGCAGGAGGCGTTTGAGATGATTTTCAAAGCTGACCCGGTTTGCCAGGTGGGTCAGGGCATCGTGGGAGGCGCTGTAGCTCAGCTGACGCAGCATTTTGCGCGACTCGGTCACGTCCTGAATCACGATAACCGAGCCAATATTCTGCCCATCCAGCGTGCTGAGCGGCGTAATGCTGTAGTGAATATCAAAATTCCCGCCGGTACGGCAGTTCAGCACCACGTCCTGATCGATATCGGAACGGGACATATCGCCGCTGTGAATATTCTCCATCAGCGGCCCTTTTTCACCAAAGGTGATGTGTAACACCTTCAGAATCGGCTGGCCGATAGCCTCGGTCTGCAGCCAGCCGCTCATTTTCTCGGCCACCGGGTTCATAAAGGTGACGTTCATGTTGATATCGGTACACAGCACCGCTTCACCGATGGAATCGAGGGTGATGTGCAGACGCTCTTTTTCCTGGAAGAGGGCCTCGTTGAGCTGCTTAACCTCGGTCATGTCCATGTTGATCCCGAGCAGCCGTTCGACCTCACCCTGCTTATTGAGCACCCGGTTCGCCAGGGAGCGAATATGGCGCACGCCTTCCTTCACGCGGATGCGGAATTCCAGCTTAAACGGCAGGCGGGAAATCAGCGAGTCCCGCAGCACCTTCTCTGCGTGGGCACGATCTTCCGGCAGCATCGTGTCATGCCAGAGCTGCCAGGTGGGCTTGATGTGCGGCGGGATTTCATACAGCTCAAACATCCGCTTGTCCCAGCTGATAATGTCTGGCTCCAGATCCCACTCCCAGATGCCGATGCCGCCCGCTTCGTTAGCCAGCGTAATGCGCTCCATCAGGCGCTTATTGACCCATTCGGTCTGCTTCAGGTCGTTAATGTCTTCAATCTGGGCGATAAAATAGAGCGGCGAGCCGTCGGTGTGACGCACGACGGAGACGGCAAGCAGCGCCCAGACTACTTCTCCGTTGCGGGTGTAGTAGCGCTTCTCGAGGGTGTAGGTATTGATGTCGCCGTTGACCAGCTGTTCGAGCTGTTCCAGGTCGGTGTGCAGATCTTCCGGCCAGGTGAGCTGCTGGAAGGTCAGCGACTGGAGCTCGGTCTGGCTGTAACCGAGGAAATTGCACAGCGCCTTGTTAGCCTGAAGCCATTTGCCTTCAATACTGACCAGCGCCATACCGATGGCGGAATATTCCATCGCATTGCGGAAGCGCTCCTCGCTTTCGGTGATGTGCTTGCGCTCGGCGCGGAAGGCGTACATCACCATGGTCATCACGTTAGCAGGCAGGAGCAGCATCAGGAACGGCAGCCAGGGGGCGTTCAGCATCGCCCCGACGTGCTGGGTTGTCAGCGCCACCGGGTTTTGGGCAATCATCAGCGACACAACCATCACGGTGACCAGAAACACCAGGAACGCTTCCATTCGCGGCAGGCGCACGGCGCTCCACATAAGCAAAACGATAACGCAGGTGAAAGGCCACGGCAGCCAGGTGATGGCTGCCCAGCTGAGAGCCAGCGTCACGGCCAGCGTCGTCAGGGTTTCCAGCAGCAGTCTCGGGTCACGGTGGCGCAGCAGATAGTGCGGCTTAAACAACAGTCCCAACGGTACTACCGCCAGCGCGCCAATGGCTTCGGACAACACCCAGACGAAGAAATTTCGCAGGGGTTCGGGGCCGGGAGCCAGCAGAGACACCAGGACGCCACCCACCAGCGGCGGTATCACGGCGCTGCCGATGGCCACGCGGACCCAGTCATTCAGATTCTGCAGCGGGTTGTACCACGGGAGCAATTTGCGCAGCAATAGCGCGCCGGTAAAAGCTTCAACCACGTTAATTGAGGTGTAGGTGAGGCTTATCGATCCCCACGAAAACAGCATCCAGGTGGCCAGAATATTGCCGAACGAACAGGCCAGGGCGATTCCCGGCCACATTTTTCCTGCATGACGGTAAAACGCCACCATCATAATCGCAGTGGGGAACCAGAGCGGGGCAAGCAGGGTGCCGAACCGGGTGAGCTCCAGCGAAAATAAGGTAAAGATAAAGGTGACCAGGCCCAGACAGACAAGTCGTATTAAAGGATGTGGGGTGGTAACCAAAACCCGCTGGTATTGTTTATTCATTACCGCTTTATCCAGAGACGCCATGCCGTCAGGGAAGATGTCCGAACGCGTGAATTTGATAATTTGGTTTATGCTAGTACAAAAAATTTACAATTCATATGGTGACCGCTCAGAATTTGACACCGCAGACTTATTAAATAGAGACTCCGTGAGAAAAAAACGGTTAAACGCTGAAAAAACGGTCATTTAAATTTCACTCAGGGAATAAAGCGTCACTTTTCGGCCAGTCTCGCAGAACCTGTGCATTCGACTGGTATCACGCCCGCGAAATCCCTATAATTGCCGCGTTTGACGCTCCGGCGTCGTCCTTCCTTAACATCCAGGTTAATCAGGTCGCTAAATTTATGACTGATAAGTCTCATCAGTGCGTCATTATAGGCATCGCCGGCGCATCGGCTTCAGGTAAAAGTCTAATTGCCAGTACGCTTTATCGCGAACTGCGTGAACAAGTAGGTGATGAGCATATCGGCGTCATTCCCGAAGACAGCTATTACAAAGATCAATCCCATCTGTCGATGGAAGAACGCGTCAAAACCAACTATGACCACCCCAATGCGATGGATCACAGCTTGCTGTTCCAGCATTTAGAAGCGCTTAAGAGCGGCCAGGCGATTGAGCTGCCCGTTTACAGTTACGTAGAACACACCCGCACCCAGGAAACCATCCGCATCGAGCCGAAAAAGGTCATTATCCTTGAAGGCATCCTGCTGCTGACCGACGCCCGCCTGCGTGAATCCATGAACTTCTCGATTTTCGTTGATACCCCGCTGGATATCTGCCTGATGCGCCGCATTAAGCGTGACGTGAACGAACGCGGCCGTTCGATGGACTCCGTCATGGCGCAGTACCAGAAAACCGTCCGCCCGATGTTCCTGCAGTTTATTGAGCCATCCAAACAATACGCCGATATCATCGTGCCGCGCGGGGGTAAAAACCGCATTGCTATTGATATCTTAAAAGCGAAAATCAGCCAGTTTTTTGAATAAGCCGCGCGAATTGTGTACCGTTCAGAGATAACCTGGTTTTACCCTGAGTGCTTACCGCCTCAGGGTATGATGCATGAAAGGAGAAAGTGCCGTGCGTCTTTGCGATCGCGATATAGAAGCCTGGCTGGATGAAGGCCGTTTGTCTATTACCCCACGTCCACCCGTTGAGCGTATCAATGGCGTGACCGTTGATGTACGGTTAGGGAATAAATTCCGCACCTTTAGCGGTCATACCGCACCGTTCATTGACCTTAGCGGGCCGAAGGATGAAGTCAGCGCCGCGCTCGATCGCGTGATGAGTGACGAAATCGTTATCGACGAGGGCGAAGCCTTTTATCTGCACCCAGGTGAACTGGCCCTGGCGGTGACGTTTGAATCCGTCACTCTGCCTTCGGACCTGGTCGGCTGGCTTGATGGCCGTTCTTCGCTGGCGCGACTGGGGCTGATGGTTCACGTGACCGCGCACCGTATCGATCCAGGCTGGTCGGGGCGTATCGTGCTGGAGTTCTTCAACGCCGGTAAATTGCCGCTGGCGCTGCGTCCGGGCATGATGATCGGCGCGTTAAGCTTTGAACCGCTGTCAGGCCCGGCAGATCGTCCTTATAACCGTCGGCAGGACGCAAAATATCGCGACCAGCAGGGCGCGGTTGCCAGCCGTATTGATAAAGACTGATCGTTAGCCCATTGAGGATGCCATGAGAAGAGTTCTGACAACGCTGATGATTTTGCTGGTGGTGCTGGTGGCCGGCCTTTCGGCGTTGGTTCTGCTGGTTAACCCCAACGATTTCCGCGCTTACATGGTGCGGCAGGTCGAGGCACGCAGTGGTTATCAACTGAAGCTTGACGGGCCGCTGCGCTGGCACGTCTGGCCGCAACTCAGCATTCTCTCTGGCCGCATGTCGCTCACGGCGCCGGGGGCGTCCCAGCCGCTGGTGTCCGCAGACAACATGCGCCTTGATGTGGCGCTGATCCCGCTCATTTCCCATCAGCTGCAGGTTAAACAGGTGATGCTGAAAGGCGCGGTGATCCAGCTCACCCCGCAATCCGAAGCCGTGCGTGATGCCAATGCGCCGGTTGCGCCGCGCGAAAATACCCTGCCTGATGAACCCTCTGATACAGGCTGGTCCTTTGATATCGGCAAGCTGAAAGTCGCCGATAGCGTGCTGGTTTTTCAGCATGAGCATGCAGAACAGGTGACCGTCCGCAACATTAACCTGCAGATGGAACAGGATGCTCAGCATCTTGCGTCGGTGGAGTTTAGCGGGCGGGTGAATCGCGATCAGCGCGATTTGACCCTGTCGTTGAATGCTAATGTGAACGCCTCAGACTATCCGCATCAGCTTACGGCCGACATTCAGCAGCTTAACTGGCAGCTGACGGGGGCCGATCTTCCTGCCCAGGGGATTACCGGCCAGGGAACGCTGCAGGCCGTGTGGCGCGAAGAACAGAAGCAGCTGGAGCTGGATAACCTCAACCTGCAGGCAAATGACAGTAGCCTGAAGGGGCAGGCGAGCGTCACGCTGGAAGAGAAGCCGAAGTGGGTGCTGAATCTGCAGTTTGACAAGCTCAACCTGGAAAATCTGCTGCCACCGCTGCCGGCCAGCGCCACGGACAACGATGCCACGCAGACGGGACAAAGCCAGGCACCGGTATCGCGTCCGGTTATCTCGTCGAATCTTGATCAACCTGACTATAACGCCCTGCGCGGATTCACGGCGGATATTCTGCTGAAGGCCAATAGCCTGCGCTGGCGCGGCATTGATTTTACCGACGTGAGCAGCCAGATGTTTAACCATAACGGTTTGCTGGTGATCTCCGAACTGAGCGGTAAGATGGGCGCCGGGAACATCTCGCTGCCCGGCACGCTGGACGTCCGTAAAGACGTTGCCAGCGCCGAATTCCAGCCGCGTCTCGATAACATTGAGATAGGCACCATTCTGAAAGCGTTTAACTACCCGATATCCCTGACGGGGCAGCTGACGCTTGCGGGTGACTTCTCAGGCACGAAAATTGATGCCGATGCTTTCCGCCGCGAATGGCAGGGGCAGGCGCATCTTGATCTGAAAAACTCCCGTATGGAAGGGCTTAACTTCCAGCAGCTGGTGCAGCAGGCGGTCGAGCGCAGCAGCGATGTGAAAGCTCAGGATAACTACGACAGCGCCACGCGTCTCGACAGCTTCACCACGGATCTGACGCTGGACAACGGGCAGCTCTCTCTCGATGGAATGCAGGGCACCTCTTCACTGTTATCAATAACCGGTGAAGGTAAGCTGGATCTGGTGAAAGAGACGGCGGACACGCGCTTTAACGTACGGGTTCTTTCCGGCTGGCAGGGTGAAAGCAAGCTCATCGACTTCCTGAAAGAGACGCCGGTTCCGCTGACCGTATATGGCAAATGGCAGGCCCTGAATTACAGCCTGCAGGTGGATCAGATCTTGCGTAAGCATCTGCAGGATGAAGCGAAACGTCGGCTTAGCGGCTGGGCGGATCGTAATAAAGATTCACAGGACGGCAAGGATGTGAAGAAGCTGCTGGATAAGCTTTGATGCCCGTTGTGCCGGGGGGCGGCTTCGCCTGACCCGGCCTACAAAACCCTGACGCGGTTGTGCCGGGTGGGGGCCAACAAAAATCTGATGTCGCAGGCCGGGTAAGCGCAGCGCCACCCGGCTTTTTTACACCTCAAAATCCAGTTCTTCCTCATCCCGCAGTGGAATGAGCTGAACCTTCTGCACGCGATGGTTTTCAATTTGCAGGGTTTTGAGCAGATAGTCTCCCACCTGAACCTCTTCCCCCGGCTGCGGGATACGCTGCAAATACTCCATCAGCAGGCCGGCAATAGTGTGATACTCCCGTTTTTCATCCAGCGGCAGCGGTACATATTGCACCAGGTCTTCCAGCGGCATATGGCCGTTAGCCGTCCACGAACCGTCTGCGTTTTTCTGAATGTCATGGCGGGCGTCAATTTCATCCACCTCGTTAGGCAAATTACCGGCGATGGTTTCCATTACGTCGCTGAGCGTGACCAGCCCTTCCACCGATCCAAACTCATCCACCACAAAAGCAAAGTGCGTGCGCGCGTTACGGAATTGCTCAAGGGCGGAGAGAAGCGGTAGTCCCTCCGGGAAAACCAGCGGCTGGCGGACCAGGACGCGCAGATTGAGCGCCTCGCCGTGCAGCTGCTGCTGGAGCAGGTCAATAACGTGCACCACGCCCAGCAGCTCCTCTTCCTCTTCACCGCCGGTCACCACCACGCGGGTGTGCTGGTTTTTATCCAGCAGGGCGCGAATGTGCTCTTCCGGTGCCGTCAGGTCGATATGTTCAATGTCATGCCGCGAGGTCATGATGCTGCTGACCGTCCGCTGGTTCAGATTGAGCACCCGCTCGATCATCCGTCGCTCCTGCGGGTCGAAGATCAGCCCGTCGCTGTGATCGGCCAGCATGGCGGAGGATTCGGCGTCCAGCTCCGCATCCTCTTTCTTACCGCTTAACAGGCGCATAACCGTGTCGGCCGTGCGCTGACGCAGGGTCTGATTCGCGGACAGGAAGCGGCGGCGGTTAAATATCGCCAGCTGGTTAAGCGCTTCAATCATGACGGAGAACCCGATGGCGGCGTACAGGTAGCCTTTCGGAATATGGAAGCCAAAACCGTCGGCCACCAGGCTAAAGCCAATCATCAGCAGGAAGCTCAGACAGAGGATCACGATGGTCGGGTGACTGTTCACAAAGCGGGTCAGCGCCTTGCTGGCCATGACCATCAGCGTGATGGCAATAATCACCGCGGCCATCATCACCGCAAGGTGGTCCACCATCCCGACGGCGGTGATCACCGAGTCCAGGGAGAAGACCGCATCCAGCACCACGATTTGCGCCACGACCGGCCAGAATTTCGCCCCTCGGCGCTGGGTCGGGTTCTCGCTGTCTTTGCCCTCCAGCCGCTCGTTGAGTTCTACCGTGGCTTTGAACAGCAGGAACAACCCGCCGAAGAGCATGATCAGATCGCGGGCGCTAAAGCTCAGACCGTGAATGGAGAACAGAGGCTGAGTGAGCGTGACCAGCCAGGAGATAGAGGCCAGCAGCAGTAATCGCATCACCATCGCCAGCAGCAGACCCGTCACGCGCGCGCGGTCGCGCTGGGAAGGGGGCAGTTTTTCAGCGAGGATGGCGATAAAGACCAGATTATCAATCCCGAGCACGAGCTCGATGACGACCAGCGTAACCAGCCCGGCCCAGATTGAGGGATCGGCAATCCATTCCATAGTAATAGCAATACCTTCTGTTATATGACGAATGTCACACTTCGATCATGGATAAAGCTGGGGGAAATTGCAATGCCAGGCTGAGATTTCTCTTAATACGAGGGGTAAAAAAGAGAGCATTCTCAACAGGGTGTAAATAAGCGAAATACGTATATTTAATTACAAAGAAAGCATTTTAGGATATATCGCAGGTGATGATTTTTACTTTAATTTTGTCAATATAAAGAAAATCCTAAAAGCTCAAAAATTTGCTCTTAATATTAATCTTAAAAACCGATATTAGGACAGTTGTCTCCTTGCCTGCTATTAGGTTAGCTGCAACAATTCTCCCAGCATCAAATGTTAAATCTCGGTGTTGCTATTAATGTTCGGTCTTCAGGGATGGTTATTCATTATCCGTCGGGTTTCTCAAGCGACTGATATATTTCCAGAAGACCTTGCTCAAGAGGGTGTCTATCCATAACACATTGTTTAGTCAGTGGATTGGTAACTGAAAGCCAAGGGCGGTAGCGTGCCTGAAAGCGTGTGAATCAGCCTCGATTATTCTGTCAATAGCCAATGGATGAATAAGCTTTTTTTAGGACTGATGCCAGTTATATTTCTATTTGATTAACTGCATGCTGAAACCCAATACGACTCGAGCTTATTTAAATTGCACAGGATAATTACTCTGCCAAAGTGATAAATAATCAATGATGAAATCCAAAATGAAATTGATGCCATTATTGGTGTCTGTGACCTTGATGAGTGGTTGCACGGTCTTTCCCGGCAGCAATATGTCAACTATGGGTAAGGATGTGATCAAGCAACAGGATGCCGATTTTGATCTCGACAAAATGGTGAATGTTTATCCACTTACGCCTCGTCTGGTCGAACAATTACGTCCACGTCCGAATGTTGCCCAGCCGAATATGTCGCTGGACCAGGAAATTGCCTCCTACCAGTACCGCGTGGGTCCGGGTGACGTAATCAACGTGACCGTCTGGGACCACCCCGAACTGACCACGCCAGCGGGCCAGTACCGTAGCTCAAGCGACACCGGTAACTGGGTGCAGTCAGATGGCACCATGTTCTATCCCTACATTGGTAAAGTCCATGTTGCAGGGAAAACGCTTGCCGAGATCCGTAGTGATATTACCGGCCGCTTAGCGCAGTACATCGCCGATCCGCAGGTGGACGTTAATATCGCCGCATTCCGCTCGCAAAAAGCCTATATCTCCGGCCAGGTGAACAAATCCGGCCAGCAGGCCATCACCAACGTTCCTCTGACCGTACTGGATGCCATCAACGCCGCGGGCGGGTTAACCGACGGCGCCGACTGGCGCAACGTCGTGCTCACCCACAACGGGAAGGAGCAGCGCATTTCGCTGCAGGCGCTGATGCAAAACGGCGATCTGACCCAGAACCGTCTGCTCTATCCGGGCGATATTCTCTACGTGCCGCGCAATGACGATCTGAAAGTCTTCGTGATGGGTGAAGTGAAGAAACAGAGCACCCTCAAAATGGACTTCAGCGGTATGACGCTGACCGAAGCGCTGGGCAATGCTGAAGGTATCGATCTGACGACCTCTAACGCGACCGGTATCTTCGTCATTCGTCCGCTGAAAGGTGAGGGCAGTGCGAAAGGCAAGATCGCCAACATCTACCAGCTGGATATGTCCGATGCGACCTCTCTGGTGATGGCAACGGAGTTCCGTCTCCAGCCATACGATGTGGTGTACGTCACCACCGCGCCGGTTGCCCGCTGGAACCGTCTGATCAACCAGTTGCTGCCAACCATCAGTGGCGTTCGCTACATGACGGATACGGCGCGCGACATTCATACCTGGTAATCCGCGATGTTTAACAAAATTCTGGTGGTATGCGTGGGGAACATCTGCCGTTCCCCTACGGCTGAACGGTTGTTGAAACACTACCAGCCCGAACTGACCGTTGATTCGGCCGGGCTGGGTGCACTGGTCGGAAAAGGTGCCGATGAGCGCGCAACGAGCGTGGCGCGGGATCATCACCTCTCTCTCGACGGCCACGTGGCCCGCCAGGTCACTGGCCGCATGTGCCGGGAGTATGACCTGATCCTGACGATGGAAAAACGCCATATTCATGCGCTGTGCGATATCGCTCCTGAGATGCGCGGCAAGGTGATGCTGTTTGGTCACTGGGACAATGAACGTGAAATCCCCGATCCGTATCGCAAAAGCCATGAGGCCTTTGAGGCGGTTTACACCTTACTTGACCAGTCTGCCCAACAGTGGGCGCAGGCACTGAAAGTTCAGCAGGGATAACAATGACAGAAAAAACAAGACCTTCTGCCGCCCCGACTTCGGGCAGTGATGAAATTGATATTGGGCGCCTGGTCGGCACTGTTGTAGAGGCAAAGTGGTGGGTGCTTGGCATTACCGCCGTGTTCGCCGCGGCGGCCGTCGTCTACACGCTGTTCGCCACCCCTATCTACAGTGCCGACGCGCTGGTGCAGATCGAGCAGAATACCGGCAACTCGCTGGTGCAGGACATCGGTTCCGCGCTGGCCAACAAACCGCCGGCATCCGACGCCGAAATTCAGCTCATCCAGTCACGTCTGGTGCTGGGTAAAACGGTTCACGACCTCGGGCTCGATATCTCCGTCACCAAGAATACTTTCCCAGTCTTTGGTGCCGGCTGGGATCGTCTGATGGGACGAAACAACGACACGGTGAAAGTCACTGACTTCGTGCTGCCGAAAGGGGCTGCCGATCAGACGTTTACCCTGACGGTGCTTGGTCCTAAACAGTACCAGCTAACCAGCGACGCAGGTTTTAGCGCGCGCGGTGAAGTGGGGCAGATGCTGACCAAAGACGGAGTCAGCATGATGGTCAGCGCGATTAATGCCCAGGAGGGCGGTGAATTTACCGTCACCAAATTCTCCACGCTGGGGATGATCAACAATCTGCAAAACAACCTGACCGTCACCGAAAACGGTAAGGACACCGGCGTGCTGAGCATGACCTTTACCGGTGAAGATAAGGATCAAATCCGCGACATCCTGAACAGCATTACGCGCAACTATCTTGAGCAGAACGTTGAGCGTAAGTCGGCGGAAGCGGCGAAAAGCCTGGCCTTCCTCGCCAAACAGCTCCCGGAAGTGCGCGCCCATCTGGATGATGCCGAGAACAAGCTGAACGCCTATCGTCAGGATAAAGACTCTGTTGACCTGCCGCTGGAGGCGAAATCGGTCCTTGATTCGATGGTCAACATTGATGCGCAGCTCAACGAGCTGACCTTCAAAGAGGCGGAGATTTCCAAGCTTTATACCAAACGTCACCCGGCCTACCGCACGCTGCTGGAGAAACGCCGTACCCTGGAAGAGGAGAAAGCGAAGCTTAATGACCGCGTGACCGCGATGCCGAAAACGCAGCAGGAGATCGTGCGTCTGACACGGGACGTCGAGTCCGGACAGCAGGTTTACATGCAGCTGCTGAACAAGCAGCAGGAGCTGAAAATCACCGAAGCCAGTACCGTCGGTGACGTGCGCATCGTCGACCCGGCCATTACCCAGCCTGGCGTACTGAAGCCGAAGAAAGCGCTGATTATTCTCGGCAGCATTATTCTCGGCCTGATGCTCTCCATCGTGGGCGTGCTGCTGCGTTCGCTGTTCAACCGCGGCATCGAAAGCCCGCAGGTGCTGGAAGAGAGCGGTATCAACGTCTATGCCAGCATTCCGCTGTCTGAGTGGCAAAAATCCCGCGACAGTGTCAAAACCATCAAGGGCGTTAAGCGTTACAAACAGAGCCAGCTTCTGGCGGTGGGTAACCCGACCGACCTCGCTATCGAAGCGATCCGTAGCCTGCGTACCAGTCTGCACTTCGCCATGATGCAGGCCAAAAACAACGTCCTGATGTTAACCGGTGTTAGCCCGTCAATCGGTAAAACCTTCGTCTGCGCCAACCTGGCGGCGGTGGTCAGCCAGACCAACAAACGCGTGCTGCTGATCGACTGTGATATGCGTAAGGGCTATACCCACGAACTGCTGGGTACCAACAACGTTAACGGTCTGTCGGAAATCCTGCTCGGCAAAGGTGAAATCAGCCAGAGCGCGAAACCTACAACGGTGCCGAAATTTGACCTGATCCCACGCGGTCAGGTGCCGCCTAACCCGTCCGAGCTGCTGATGAGCGAACGCTTCACCGAGCTGGTGGAGTGGGCGAGCAAAAACTACGACCTGGTGCTGATCGATACGCCGCCAATTCTGGCCGTGACCGACGCGGCCGTTGTGGGCCGCCTGGCAGGCACCACGTTGATGGTAGCGCGTTACGCGGTGAACACCCTGAAAGAGGTGGAAACCAGCCTGAGCCGCTTCGAGCAGAACGGCATTGAGGTGAAAGGGGTGATCCTGAACTCCATCTTCCGCCGCGCGACCGGGTACCAGGATTACGGGTATTACGAGTACGAATATAAATCTGACAGTAAATAAAAATCCCCCTCACCCTAACCCTCTCCTCTGAGGGGAGAGCAGCTTTTCTCCCTCTCCCTCCGGGAGAGGGGCGGGGTGAGGGATAAGGGGAAGACCATGACCACACAACGCCCTTTAGTTTCAATCTATATGCCGACATGGAATCGTCAGCAGCTGGCGATCCGCGCAATCAAATCCGTCCTGCGACAGGATTACGATAACTGGGAGCTGATCATCGTTGATGACTGCTCTTCCTCGTATGAACAGCTGCAAAAGTTTGTGACTGACCTCAACGACCCGCGGGTGGTCTATACGCATAACGCCATTAACTCCGGTGCATGTGCGGTGCGAAATCAGGCGATTATGCAGGCCAAGGGGCAGTATCTGACCGGGATCGACGACGATGACGAATGGACGCCGAACCGCCTGTCTATCTTCCTGTCGCATAAAGAACAGCTGGTCACGCACGCTTTCCTGTATGCCAACGACTATGTCTGCCAGGGCGAGGTTTACTCGCAGCCTGCGAGTTTGCCGCTGTATCCGAAATCACCGTACTCTCGCCGCCTGTTCTACAAGCGCAACATTATTGGTAACCAGGTCTTCACCTGGGCGTGGCGTTTCAAAGAGTGCCTGTTCGATACCGAACTCAAGGCCGCGCAGGATTACGATATCTTCCTGCGTATGGTGGTGGAATACGGCGAGCCGTGGAAAGTGGAAGAGGCCACGCAGATCCTGCACATCAACCACGGGGAGATGCAAATCACCTCCTCGCCGAAGAAGTTCTCCGGCTACTTCCATTTTTACCGCAAGCACAAGGACAAGTTTGACCGTGCCAGCCGTAAATATCAGCTCTTTACCCTCTATCAGATCCGCAATAAGCGCATGAACTGGCGCACGCTGCTGACGCTGCTTTCCGTGCGTAACGGCAAGCGCCTGGCTGACGGGCTTCGGGGGAAATAATGTTTCTGGAAGATTGCCGCGCTAACAGCTGGAGCCTGCGACCGTGCTGCATGGTTCTGGCGTACCGCATCGCGCACTTTTGCTCGGTGTGGCGTAAGAAAAACGTGCTGAACAATATCTGGGCGGCACCCGTGCTGGTGCTGTATCGCATCATCACCGAATGCTTTTTTGGCTATGAAATTCAGGCCGCTGCCACCATTGGCCGCCGCTTTACCATCCATCACGGCTATGCGGTGGTGATCAACAAGTTCGTGGTCGCCGGGGATGATTTCACCATTCGTCATGCGGTCACGATTGGCAACCGTGGGCCTGACAGCCTGGCCTGCCCGGTCATCGGCAATAACGTCGAGCTGGGGGCGAACGTGGTAATCATCGGTGACATTACGATTGGCAATAACGTCACGATTGGTGCTGGCAGCGTGGTGCTGGACAGCATTCCGGATAACGCGCTGGTGGTGGGAGAAAAAGCCCGCGTGAAGGTGATTAAATGAACATTCTGCAATTTAACGTACGCCTCGCAGAAGGCGGAGCGGCAGGCGTGGCCCTGGATCTGCACCAGCGCGCGCTGCAAAAAGGACTTCAGTCTCGTTTTATCTACGGCTACGGCAAAGGCGGCAAGAAAAGCGTCAGCCACGATAACTTCCCGCAGGTGCACAAGCACACGCCGCGTCTGACCTCGATTGCCAACATTGCGCTGTTCCGCCTGTTTAACCGCGATCTGTTTGGCAACCTGAACAACCTTTACCGCACCGTGACGCGCACGACCGGCCCGGTTGTGCTGCATTTTCACGTGCTGCACAGTTACTGGCTGAATCTTGAAGAGGTGGTGGTGTTTTGTCAGAAGGTGCAGGCCCACAAGCCCGACACCCGCTTTGTCTGGACGCTGCACGATCACTGGAGCGTGACCGGACGCTGCGCCTTTACCGACGGCTGCGAAGGCTGGAAAGATAACTGCCAGAAGTGCCCGACGTTAAGCAACTACCCGCCGGTGAAGGTGGATCGCGCGCATCAGCTGGTCGCCGGAAAGCGTCAGCTGTTCCGTGACATGCTTTCGCTCGGCTGTACCTTTATCTCCCCGAGCCAGCACGTGGCCGATGCCTTCAACAGCCTGTACGGGGCAGGGCGCTGTCAGATTATCAACAACGGCATAGACGTGGCGACGGAAGCCATTCTTGCCGAGCTGACCCCGGTGGCGGAAACCGCGGGCAAACCGAAAATCGCTATCGTTGCGCATGACCTGCGTTACGACGGTAAAACCAACCAGCAGCTGGTGCGCGACATGATGGCGCTGGGTGACAAGATAGAGCTTCACACCTTCGGCAAGTTTTCGCCGTTCGAAGGGGCCAACGTGGTGAACCACGGGTTTGAGACCGACAAGCGCAAGCTGATGAGCGCGCTGAATGAAATGGACGCGCTGGTGTTCAGTTCCCGCGTGGATAACTACCCGCTGATCCTCTGCGAAGCGCTCTCAATCGGCGTGCCGGTGATTGCCACCCACAGCGATGCGGCGCGTGAAGTGCTGGAAAAGTCCGGCGGGAAAACCTTCACGGAGCAGGAGGTCCTGCCCCTGGTGCAGCTGCCGAAGGCGCAGATTGCTGAGATCGTTTTTGGCACTGACCTGGAATCGTTCCGCAACCGCAGCCGCAAGGCCTACAGTGGACAACAGATGCTGGAGGAGTATGTCTCGTTCTATCAGAATCTGTAGTTATCTGCTGCTGCCGCTGATCTACCTGCTGGTCAACGTCAAAATTGCCCAGCTCGGCGAAAGCTTCCCGATAACCATCGTGACCTTCTTGCCCGTTCTGCTTCTGCTGTATGTCGATAAAATTAACCTGAAGAAGCTGATGATTGCCTTAGGGCTGGGCACGGGCCTGACGCTGTTTAACTACATCTTTGGCCAGTCGCTGGATGCCAGTAAATACGTCACGTCGACCATGCTGTTTGTTTATATTGTTATTATTATCGGAATGGTCTGGAGTATTCGGTTTAAAACTATTTCTCCGCACAATTATCGGAAAATCCTTAGGTTCTTTTATATTGCCGTTGCGTTAATTGTTATGCTTGCCGCACTGGAGATGGCGCAAATTATTCTGACCGGTGGCAGCAGCCTGATGGAGATAATTTCGAAATATCTCATTTACAGTAACAGCTATGTATTGAACTTCATCAAGTTTGGCGGGAAGCGTACTACGGCCCTCTATTTTGAACCGGCGTTTTTCGCTCTGGCGTTAATCTCAATTTGGCTCAGCATCAAACAGTTTGGTATCAAAACGCCTAAGACCGATGCTATGATTCTTGCAGGAATTGTTCTGTCTGGATCGTTCTCAGGGGTAATGACATTTATCCTGTTTTACCTGCTGGAGTGGGCGTTCCAGTACCTGAACAAAGATGCGATTAAGAAAAAACTGCCGCTGGCGATTATCTCCCTGACGGTATTTATGGTAGGCGTGATATTTGCCTTCCCGTACATCTCAGAACGTCTGGGAGATTTGGGAACGGAAGGATCTTCGTCCTATTATCGCATCATTGGGCCACTGGTGATGGTGGGTTATTCCTTAACCCATATCGATGGGGTAGTAAGATTCGGCTCACTTTACGAATATGTTGCATCATTCGGAATCTTTAACGGTGCGGATGTCGGTAAAACCATAGACAATGGTCTGTATCTGTTAATTATTTATTTTTCGTGGTTCGCCGTACTGTTGACCCTGTGGTATCTGTTTAAAGTTTTTAAAATGATGATTAACGCGTTTGGTGATAACCAGAATTTTCGCGTTCAGCTTTATCTGTTTACTCCGGTGTCGCTGTTTTTTACCGGGTCAATATTTAGCCCGGAATATGCTTTCTTGATTGTCTGTCCGTTTATTCTGCGCAAGGCGCTTAATATTACGAACGTATGACGAAATGAGGTGATTTATGTTTCTTAGCGTCATTACTGTCGCTTTTCGTAATTACGAAGGGGTGGTAAAAACCTGGCGCTCGCTGCGCAACCTGGCGCGCGATCCAAGCCTCACCTTTGAGTGGATTGTGGTCGACGGCGGCTCGAACGATGGCACGGCGGAGTTTCTGGAAAAACTCAACGGTGAGTTCAACTTACGCTACATCAGCGAGAAAGATAAAGGCATCTACGATGCGATGAATAAAGGCATCAACATGGCGCAAGGCCGCTATGCCATCTTTCTGAACTCGGGCGACATTTTCCATGATGACGTGGCGCTGTTTGCCCGCCAGCTGGCTCGGCAGAAAGAAGATGCCATGTATATTGGCGATGCGCTGCTCGATTTTGGCGACGGACATAAAGTGTGCCGCAGCGCGAAGCCAGGCTGGTATATCTATCACAGCTTGCCGGCCAGCCATCAGGCCATTTTCTTCCCGGTAAAAGGTCTGAAAAAACAGCCTTACGATTTGCAGTATAAAGTGTCTTCGGATTATGCACTGGCGGCCAGCCTGTATAAGTCAGGTTACCCGTTCCGCCGAATTAAAGGCCTGGTATCTGAATTCTCAATGGGCGGCGTGTCAACCTCGAATAATCTGGAATTGTGCCAGGATGCCAAAAACGTACAGCGTAAAATATTACGCGTGCCGGGGTTCTGGGCGGAATTGTCTTATTTATTGCGCCTGCGTACCACAGGCAAAACGAAAACCTTATATAACAAAGCCTGAATATAAGGAAACGCAATGCAGGATTTAAAAGGTTTCTCCGTGCCGAAAGGCTTTCGGGGCGGGAACGGTATTAAGGTACAGCTGTGGTGGGCCGTTCAGGCAACCTTATTTGCCTGGTCGCCGCAAATACTGTACCGCTGGCGTGCCTTCTTATTACGCCTGTTTGGCGCAAAAATAGGAAAAAACGTAGTCATCCGACCTTCTGTGAAAATTACCTATCCGTGGAAATTAACGCTTGGGGATTACGCATGGGTTGGGGATGACGCGGTGTTATATACCCTTGGCGAAATTACGATTGGCGCAAATTCGGTGGTTTCACAGAAATGTTATTTGTGCACCGGCAGCCACGATTTTATGAGTCAGCATTTTGATATTACCGCTTCGCCTATTGCGATCGGTGAAAAATGCTGGCTGGCAACGGATGTTTTTGTTGCACCGGGTGTTTCTGTTGGCGATGGCACGGTAGTCGGTGCCCGCAGCAGCGTTTTTAAATCGCTACCGGCAAATAAAGTTTGCCGTGGCAACCCCGCAGTGGTGATACGCGAACGCGTTGAAACTGATTAAATTCATAAGTAGAGGAATATAAACATGTCTAAAGTCGCTCTCATCACCGGCGTTACCGGGCAGGATGGTTCTTACCTGGCAGAGTTCCTGCTGGAAAAAGGGTATGAAGTGCATGGTATTAAACGTCGTGCGTCTTCTTTCAACACCGAACGTGTGGACCATATCTATCAGGATCCTCATGCGGCGAACCCGAAATTCCACCTGCACTACGGCGACCTGACCGATACCTCCAACCTGACCCGTATCCTGCAGGAAGTGCAGCCGGATGAAGTCTACAACCTGGGCGCGATGAGCCACGTAGCGGTCTCCTTCGAGTCCCCGGAATACACCGCTGACGTTGATGCCATGGGTACCCTGCGTCTGCTGGAAGCGATCCGCTTCCTCGGCCTTGAGAAGAAAACGCGCTTCTACCAGGCATCCACCTCTGAGCTGTACGGCCTGGTGCAGGAAATCCCACAGAAAGAGACGACGCCGTTCTACCCGCGCTCTCCGTATGCGGTAGCAAAACTGTATGCCTACTGGATCACCGTGAACTACCGTGAATCCTACGGCATGTACGCCTGTAACGGCATTCTGTTCAACCACGAATCTCCGCGCCGCGGCGAAACCTTCGTGACCCGCAAAATCACCCGCGCTATCGCCAACATCGCGCAGGGTCTGGAGTCTTGCCTGCACCTCGGCAACATGGATTCCCTGCGTGACTGGGGCCATGCCAAAGACTACGTGAAAATGCAGTGGATGATGCTGCAGCAGGAACAGCCAGAAGACTTCGTGATTGCGACCGGCGTGCAGTACTCCGTACGTCAGTTCGTTGAAATGGCCGCGGCACAGCTGGGCATCAAACTGCGCTTCGAAGGTACCGGCGTGGAAGAGAAAGGTGTCGTGGTTTCCGTGACCGGCCACGATGCACCGGGCGTGAAGCCAGGCGACGTGATTGTGCAGGTTGACCCGCGCTACTTCCGTCCTGCTGAAGTGGAAACCCTGCTGGGCGACCCAACCAAAGCGCACGAGAAGCTGGGCTGGAAACCAGAAATCACTCTGCAGGAGATGGTTTCCGAGATGGTAGCCAAAGATCTTGAAGCAGCGAAAAAACACTCTCTGCTTAAGTCTCATGGCTACGAGGTTGCCATCGCGCTGGAGTCCTGAGAATGACAAAACAACGTATTTTTGTCGCCGGTCATCGCGGAATGGTGGGTTCCGCGATTGTTCGCCAACTGGAGCAGCGCGGTGACGTAGAGGTGATTGTCCGCACCCGCGACGAGCTGAACCTGCTCGACAGCCGTGCGGTACAGGACTTCTTTGCTAACGAACGCATTGACCAGGTGTATCTGGCGGCGGCGAAGGTGGGCGGCATTGTTGCTAACAACACCTACCCGGCGGATTTCATCTACGAAAACATGATGATCGAGAGCAACATCATTCACGCTGCGCATCTGCACAACGTGAATAAGCTGCTGTTCCTCGGGTCGTCCTGTATTTACCCGAAAATGGCGAAGCAGCCGATCGCCGAGAGCGAACTGCTGCAGGGCACGCTGGAGGCCACCAACGAGCCGTACGCGATTGCCAAGATTGCCGGGATCAAGCTGTGCGAGTCCTACAACCGTCAGTACAACCGCGACTATCGCTCGGTGATGCCGACCAACCTGTACGGACCGCACGACAACTTCCACCCGAGCAACTCGCACGTGATCCCGGCGCTGCTGCGCCGCTTCCACGAGGCGACCGCCGAGAACGCGCCGGACGTGGTGGTGTGGGGCAGCGGTACGCCGATGCGCGAGTTCCTGCACGTGGACGACATGGCTGCGGCCAGCATTCACGTGATGGAGCTGGATCGCGAGGTGTGGCAGGAGAACACCGAGCCGATGCTGTCGCACATCAACGTCGGTACCGGCGTGGACTGCACCATTCGCGAGCTGGCGCAAACCATCGCGCAGGTGGTGGGCTACAAAGGCCGCGTGGTGTTTGACGCCACGAAACCGGACGGCACGCCGCGCAAGCTGCTGGACGTGACCCGTCTGCATCAGCTGGGCTGGTATCACGAGGTGTCACTGGAGCAGGGTCTGGCCAGTACCTACCAGTGGTTCCTGGAAAACCAGCACCGCTTCCGGGGGTAACGATGTTTTTAAGTCAGGAAGATTTTGCCACGGTAGTGCGTTCCACTCCGCTCATCTCAATTGATTTGATCGTGGAGAACGAACGCGGCGAGTTCTTGCTGGGGAAACGAACCAACCGTCCTGCACAGGGCTTCTGGTTCGTGCCCGGCGGGCGCGTGCAGAAGGATGAGCGGCTCAGCGATGCGTTTGAGCGTCTCACTCTGGCGGAACTGGGCCTGCAGCTGCCGATGGCAGCGGGCCAGTTTTACGGGGTCTGGCAGCACTTCTATGACGATAACTTTTCAGGCACCGGGTTCACCACGCACTACATCGTGCTGGGGTTCCGCCTGAAGGTGAGTGAGGCAGACCTGCGTCTGCCTGATTCTCAGCATGACGACTACTGCTGGCAGACGCCAGAGGCGCTGCTGGCCAGCGACAATGTGCATGACAACAGTCGTGCCTATTTCCTGGCCGATCGTCAGTCCGGAGTGCCGGGCTTATGAAAATTTTAGTGTACGGAATCAACTACTCGCCGGAGCTAACCGGCATCGGGAAATACACCGGCGAGATGGTCGAGTGGATGGCGAGCCAGGGACATGACGTGCGGGTCATTACCGCGCCGCCGTACTACCCGGAGTGGAAAGTTGGGGAGCGCTACTCAAGCTGGCGCTACCGTCGCGAAGAGGGTGCAGCGACCGTCTGGCGCTGCCCGCTGTATGTGCCCAGGCAGCCCTCGACGCTGAAACGCTTACTTCATCTGGGCAGCTTTGCCCTGAGCAGTTTTTTCCCGCTGATGGCGCAGCGTCGCTGGAAGCCGGATCGCATCATCGGCGTGGTGCCGACGCTGTTTTGCACGCCGGGCATGCGCCTGCTGGGCAAACTCTCCGGTGCGCGCACGTTGCTGCACATTCAGGATTATGAAGTTGACGCCATGCTGGGCCTGGGGATGGCAGGCAAAAGCAAAGGCGGCAAAGTGGCGAAGCTCGCCAGCGCGTTTGAGCGCAGTGGTTTACACAACGTGGATTACGTCTCGACTATCTCGCGCTCGATGATGAACAAGGCGCAGGAGAAGGGCGTCCCGGCGGAGAAAGTCATTTTCTTCCCGAACTGGTCCGAAGTGGCGCGTTTTCGCGATGTAACTGAGCAAGATGCTCATGCGCTGCGCGCGCAGCTCGGTTTGCCTGAAGATCAAAAAATCATTCTTTACTCAGGCAACATCGGCGAAAAACAGGGGCTGGAGAGCGTGATTGAAGCGGCCCAGCTGCTGAGTGAACATCCGTGGACCTTTGTGATTGTCGGGCAGGGCGGTGGAAAGGCGCGGCTGGAGAAAATGGTCGGCGAACGCGGCCTGACCAACGTGAAATTTTTCCCGCTTCAGTCTTACGAGGCATTGCCTGCGCTGCTGAAGATGGGCGACTGCCATCTGGTGGTGCAAAAACGCGGCGCCGCGGATGCGGTGCTGCCGTCCAAGCTGACCAACATTCTGGCAGTGGGCGGCAACGCGGTGATTACGGCAGAAGCCGAAACAGAATTAGGCCAGCTGTGCGACAGCTATCCGGGAATTGCCGTGTGCGTGGAGCCGGAATCGGTCCCGGCGCTGGTAACCGGAATTGAGCAGGCACTTGCCATGCCAAAAGTGAACACGGTGGCACGTGAATATGCCGAACGCACGCTCGAGAAAGAGAACGTGCTGAGCCAATTTATTGCAGATATACGGGGATAAATCATGAGTCAAACCACTTTGTATCCGGTTGTGATGGCTGGTGGCTCTGGTAGCCGGTTGTGGCCGCTGTCCCGCGTGCTTTATCCAAAACAGTTCCTCTGCTTGAAAGGGGATCTCACCATGCTGCAGACGACGGTAAACCGTCTGCACGGCGTGGAGTGTGAAAGCCCGGTGGTGATTTGTAACGAACAGCACCGCTTTATTGTTGCCGAGCAACTGCGCCAGCTGAATAAACTCACCGAAAACATCATCCTGGAGCCTGCAGGACGCAATACCGCGCCTGCGATCGCCCTGGCGGCGCTGGCGGCAAAACGCAGCAGCCCGGACTGTGACCCGCTGATGCTGGTCCTGGCGGCGGACCACGTTATCCAGCAGGAAGACGCATTCCGCGACGCGGTGCGTGCGGCCATTCCTTACGCCGAGAGCGGCAAGCTGGTGACCTTCGGCATCGTGCCGGATCTGCCGGAAACCGGCTATGGCTACATCCGCCGCGGCAGCGTGACGCCGGGTGAAGGCGACAGCGTGGCGTTTGACGTGGCGCAGTTTGTTGAAAAACCGAATCTGGAAACCGCGCAGGCGTATGTCGCCAGCGGGGAGTATTACTGGAACAGCGGGATGTTCCTGTTCCGCGCCGGACGCTATCTGGAAGAGCTGCGCAAATACCGCCCGGATATTCTGAACGCCTGCGAGAAAGCAATGGCGGTGGTGGACCCGGATCTCGACTTCATCCGCGTGGATGAAGAGGCGTTCCTCGCCTGCCCGGAAGAGTCCATTGACTACGCGGTGATGGAACGTACGGCAGACGCCGTCGTGGTACCTATGGATGCGGGCTGGAGCGATGTAGGCTCCTGGTCCTCCCTGTGGGAGATTAGCGCCCATACCCCGGAGGGTAACGTCCATCACGGCGATGTTATTAGCCACAAAACGGAAAACAGCTACGTCTACGCCGAGTCCGGCCTGGTGACCACGGTCGGGGTGAAAGATCTGGTGGTTGTCCAGACTAAAGACGCCGTGCTGATTGCTGACCGTAACGCCGTGCAGGACGTTAAAAAAGTGGTGGAGAAGATCAAGGCGGACGGTCGCCATGAACACCATATTCACCGCGAAGTCTACCGTCCGTGGGGGAAATATGACTCCATTGACTCCGGTGACCGCTATCAGGTGAAACGTATCACCGTGAAGCCGGGCGAGGGGCTGTCGGTGCAGATGCACCACCACCGCGCCGAGCACTGGGTGGTGGTCGCGGGTACCGCTAAAGTCACCATCGACGGTGAAGTCAAACTGCTCGGTGAAAACGAGTCCATTTATATTCCGCTGGGGGCGACGCACTGTCTGGAGAACCCGGGGAAAATTCCTCTCGACTTAATTGAGGTGCGCTCCGGCTCGTATCTGGAAGAGGACGATATCGTGCGCTTCCAGGACCGCTACGGGCGGGTTTAGCACTCTGCATTATGCCCGGTGGCGCTGCGCTTGCCGGGCCTACGAATGACAAAAAAATCAATTTGGCCATTTAGTGGTCAGGGCCGACTGTTGCCTGAAAAAGGGGTCATCATGGAAAAATTAACCTGTTTTAAAGCCTACGATATTCGCGGCAAGCTGGGCGAAGAGCTGAATGAAGACATCGCGTGGCGCATTGGCCGCGCGTACGGCGAATATTTAAAACCGCAGACCATCGTGCTGGGCGGCGACGTGCGTCTGACCAGTGAATCCCTCAAGCTGGCCCTGGCGAAAGGGCTGCAGGACGCGGGGGTGGACGTGCTGGATATCGGCCTTTCCGGGACCGAAGAGATTTACTTTGCCACCTTCCACCTGGGCGTGGACGGCGGTATCGAAGTGACGGCCAGCCACAACCCGATGGACTACAACGGCATGAAGCTGGTGCGCAAGGGCGCGCGTCCTATCAGCGGCGACACCGGCCTGCGCGACGTGCAGCGCCTGGCGGAAGCCAACGATTTCCCGCCGGTGAACGACGCGAAGCGCGGCAGCTACAAAAAAATCAACCTGCAGAAAGAGTACATTGACCACCTGCTGGGCTACATCAACGTGGCGAACCTCAAGCCGCTGAAGCTGGTGATTAACTCCGGTAACGGCGCGGCCGGCCCGGTGGTGGACGCGCTGGAAGCCCGCTTTAAGGCGCTGAACGTGCCGGTGACCTTCGTCAAAGTGCACAACACCCCGGACGGCAACTTCCCGAACGGTATTCCTAACCCGCTGCTTCCGGAGTGCCGCGACGACACCCGTAACGCGGTGATTGAGCACGGCGCGGACATGGGCATCGCCTTTGACGGCGATTTCGACCGCTGCTTCCTGTTCGACGAGAAAGGGCAGTTCATCGAGGGCTACTACATTGTCGGCCTGCTGGCGGAAGCCTTCCTCGAGAAAAACCCGGGCGCGAAAATCATTCATGACCCGCGCCTTTCCTGGAACACCGTCGACGTGGTGTCAGCGGCGGGCGGCACGCCGGTGATGTCCAAAACCGGCCACGCCTTCATCAAAGAGCGCATGCGCGAAGAAGACGCCATTTACGGCGGCGAGATGAGCGCCCACCACTACTTCCGTGATTTTGCCTACTGCGACAGCGGGATGATCCCGTGGCTGCTGGTGACCGAGCTGCTGTGCCTGAAGGGGCAGACGCTGGGCGAGCTGGTGCGCGACCGCATGGCGGCGTTCCCGGCGAGCGGGGAGATCAACAGCAAGCTGGCGGAGCCAGCCGAGGCCATTGCCCGCGTGGAGCAGCACTTTGCAATTCACGCGCTGGAAATTGACCGTACGGACGGCATCAGCATGGCGTTCCCGCAGTGGCGCTTTAACCTGCGCTCGTCCAACACCGAGCCGGTGGTGCGCCTGAACGTGGAATCCCGTGCTGATACGGCGCTGATGGAAGCCCGAACGAAGGACATTCTGGCGCTGTTGAATCAGTAACAATTGCCCCTCCTGCGGGAGGGGGAACCGAATACAGGAACAACGATGACGAATCTAAAAAAACGCGAACGAGCGAGAACGAATGCATCGTTAATCTCTATGGTGCAGCGTTTTTCTGATATCACCATCATGGTCGGTGGATTGTGGGCGGTGTGTCGGATCGGCGGGCTGCCGTTCTTATACATGCATCTGCTGATGGCTCTGATTGCGCTGGTCGTGTTTCAGATGATCGGCGGGATGACCGATTTCTACCGCTCGTGGCGCGGCGTCAAAATGACCACCGAACTGATGCTGTTGCTGCAGAACTGGACCCTGAGCCTGATTTTCAGCGCTGGCCTGGTGGCGTTTAGCCATGATTTTGACAATCGCCTCGTCACCTATCTCTGCTGGTATCTGCTGACCAGTGTTGGCATGGTTGTGTGCCGTTCCCTGATCCGCTTTGGCGCGGGCTGGCTGCGTAACCGGGGCTATAACCGTCGCTTCGTTGCCGTGGCGGGCGATCTGCCGGTCGGGAAGGTGCTGCTCGACAGCTTCCGCAAAGAGCCGTGGTTAGGGTTTGAAGTGGTCGGGATTTATCACGACGCGAAGCCGGGCGGCGTACCTGCGGACTGGGCGGGCAATTACGAACAGCTTATTGAAGACGCGAAAGCGGGCAAGATTCATAACGTCTACATCGCCATGCAGATGAGAGACGAATCCCGCATTAAGCAGCTGATGCGCGAGCTGGCGGACACCACCTGTTCGGTGATCCTGATCCCGGACGTGTTTACCTTTAACATCCTCCATTCACGCATTGAAGAAGTGAACGGCGTGCCGGTGGTACCGCTGTACGACACCCCGCTGTCGGGCATTAACCGCGTGCTGAAGCGCGCAGAAGATATTGTGCTCTCTTCGCTGATTTTACTGCTCATCTCCCCGGTGCTGTGCTGCATTGCCCTGGCGGTGAAGCTGAGCTCTCCCGGCCCGGTTATCTTCCGCCAGACCCGCTACGGTATGGACGGTAAGCCGATTATGGTGTGGAAATTCCGCTCCATGAAGGTGATGGAAAACGACAAGGTGGTGACCCAGGCAACGCAGAACGATCCGCGCGTCACCCGCGTGGGGAACTTCCTGCGCCGCACCTCGCTGGATGAACTCCCGCAGTTTATCAACGTCTTCACCGGCGGCATGTCGATTGTTGGCCCGCGTCCGCACGCGGTGGCGCACAACGAGCAGTACCGCTCGCTGATTGAAGGCTACATGCTGCGCCATAAGGTGAAGCCGGGCATTACCGGTTGGGCGCAGATCAACGGCTGGCGCGGCGAAACCGACACGCTGGAAAAAATGGAAAAACGTATCGAATTCGATCTGGAGTACATCCGTGAATGGAGTATCTGGTTCGATATCAAGATTGTTTTTCTGACCATCTTCAAAGGTTTCGTGAACAAAGCGGCGTACTAAGATGAGCTTACGTGAAAAAACCATCAGCGGGGCGAAGTGGTCAGCGATGGCGACCATCGTCATCATTGGCCTCGGTCTGGTGCAGATGACCGTGCTGGCGCGCATTATTGATAATCACCAGTTCGGTCTGCTGACCGTCTCGCTGGTGATTATCGCGCTGGCCGATACGCTGTCTGATTTTGGTATTGCCAACTCGATTATCCAGCGCAAAGAGATTAGCCATCTTGAGTTGACCACCCTCTACTGGCTGAACGTGGGGCTGGGGATTTTCGTGTTCGTGCTGGTGTTCCTGCTGAGCGACACTATCGCCAGCGTGCTGCATAACCCGGATCTGGCACCGCTGATGCGCACGCTGTCGTTTGCTTTCGTGGTGATCCCGCACGGGCAGCAGTTCCGCGCGCTGATGCAGAAAGAGCTGGAGTTCAACAAGATCGGCATGATCGAGACCAGCGCGGTGCTGGCGGGCTTTACCTTCACCGTGGTGAGCGCCCATTTCTGGCCGCTGGCGATGACGGCCATTCTGGGATACCTGGTTAACTCCTCCGTGCGCACGCTGCTGTTCGGCTACTTTGGCCGCAAGATCTACCGTCCGGGGCTGCATTTCTCTCTCGCTTCCGTCTCGTCCAACCTGCGCTTTGGCGCGTGGCTGACGGCGGACAGCATCATCAACTATGTGAATACCAACCTGTCGACGCTGGTGCTGGCGCGTATTCTTGGCGCGAGCGTGGCGGGGGGCTACAACCTGGCCTACAACGTCGCGGTGGTACCGCCGATGAAGCTGAACCCGATTATCACCCGCGTCCTGTTCCCGGCGTTCGCCAAGATTCAGGACGACACCGAGAAGCTGCGCGTCAACTTCTACAAGCTGCTTTCCGTAGTGGGGATCATTAACTTCCCGGTGCTGCTGGGGCTGATGGTGGTTTCCAGCAACTTCGTGCCGCTGGTGTTTGGTGAGAAGTGGAACGGCATCATCCCGATCCTGCAGCTGCTGTGCGTGGTGGGGCTGCTGCGCTCCGTGGGGAATCCGATTGGTTCCCTGCTGATGGCAAAAGCGCGTGTGGACATCAGCTTTAAGTTCAACGTGTTCAAAACCTTCCTGTTTATTCCGGCGATTATCGTCGGCGGGCATATGGCGGGTGCCATCGGCGTTACGCTGGGCTTCCTGCTGGTGCAGGTAGTCAATACCGTTCTGAGCTACTTCATCATGATCAAGCCGGTGCTGGGCTCCAGCTACCGTCAGTACATCCTGAGCCTGTGGCTGCCGTTCTATCTCTCATTGCCGACCCTGGCGGTGAGCTACGGCCTGGGCATCATCCTCACTGGCCACCTGCCGCTGGCCGCGCTGCTGGCGGTACAGGTTGCCGCGGGGGCGCTGGCATTCGTCGTGATGATTGTGCTGTCGCGCAATGCACTGGTGGTAGAGATGAAGCGCCAGTTTTGCCGTAACGAAAAAATGAAAACGCTGCTTCGCGCAGGCTAGTTATTTAAGAGGCCATTATGAAATTATTAATTCTTGGCAACCATACCTGCGGCAACCGTGGCGACAGCGCCATCCTGCGCGGTTTACTGGATGCAATTAACACCCTTAAGCCTGAGACCGAAGTGGATGTGATGAGCCGTTATCCGGTCAGCTCATCCTGGTTACTGAACCGCCCGGTGATGGGCGACCCGCTCTACAGCCAGATGAAACAGCATAACAACGCCGCGGGCGTGATGGGCCGCGTGAAGAAGGTGCTGCGTCGTCGCTACCAGCACCAGGTGCTGCTTTCCCGTGTGACCGATACCGGCAAGCTGCGCAATATCGCTATCGCGCAGGGCTTTACCGATTTTGTTCGTCTGCTGTCCGGCTATGACGCCATTATCCAGGTGGGCGGTTCGTTCTTCGTCGATCTCTACGGCGTGCCGCAGTTTGAGCATGCGCTTTGTACGTTCATGGCGAAAAAACCGCTGTTTATGATTGGTCACAGCGTCGGGCCATTCCAGGATCCGCAGTTTAACCAGCTCGCGAACTACGTCTTCGGCCACTGCGATGCCCTGATCCTGCGCGAGTCGGTCAGCCTCGACATGATGAAGCGTAGCGAAATTGACACCTCAAAAGTTGAGCACGGCGTGGATACCGCCTGGCTGGTGGATCACCAGGACGACAGCTTCCAGCCGAGCTACGCGGTGCAGCACTGGCTCGACGTGGCGGCGAAACAGAAAACCGTCGCCATAACCCTGCGCGAGCTGGCGCCTTTTGATAAACGCTTAGGCACAACGCAGGCGGCGTATGAGAAAGCCTTCGCCGACGTGGTGAACCGCGTGCTGGACAGCGGTTACCAGGTGCTGGCGCTCTCAACCTGTACCGGTATCGACAGCTACAACAAAGATGACCGCATGGTGGCGCTGAACCTGCGCAGCCTGGTGAACGATCCGTCCCGCTATCACGTGGTGATGGACGAACTGAACGACCTGGAGATGGGCAAGCTGCTCTCCGCCTGCGACCTGACCGTGGGCACGCGTCTGCACTCCGCCATTATCTCCATGAACTTTGGCACGCCGGCCATTGCCATCAACTATGAGCACAAATCAGCAGGCATCATGCAGCAGCTTGGCATGCCTGAAATGGCCGTGGATATCCGTCATCTGCTGGATGGTTCGCTGGGTGCGATGGTGGGGGACACCCTGGGTCAACTGCCTGCCATCAATGAACGCCTGGCCGTGGCGGTGAAAGCCGAGCGCGAGAAGGGCATTGGGATGGTGAAATCGGTACTTGACCGCGTGCGGGAGGGGAAATGAAGGTTGGTTTCTTCTTACTGAAATTTCCGCTGTCGTCTGAAACGTTTGTCCTGAACCAAATCACCGCGTTTATCGATATGGGATATGACGTGGAGATTATCGCCCTGCAAAAGGGCGATACCCAAAATACCCATGCAGCGTATACCCAGTATGGGCTGGAGGGGAAAACCCGCTGGCTGCAGGATGAGCCGTCCGGGAAGCTGAGTAAGCTGCGCCACCGGGCCAGCCAGACCTTACGCGGGATCCACCGCGCGTCGACGTGGCGGGCGCTGAATGTTTCCCGCTATGGGTCCGAATCTCGCAATCTGATCCTGTCGGCCATCTGCGGGCAAACGACGCAGCCGTATCGTGCCGACGTGTTTATCGCCCACTTTGGCCCGGCGGGCGTCACCGCCGCGAAGCTGCGTGAGCTGGGCGTGATTGACGGTAAAATTGCGACCATCTTCCACGGTATCGACATTTCCAGCCGCGAAGTGTTGAACCACTACACGCCGGAGTATCAGCAGCTTTTCCGCCGCGGCGACATGATGTTGCCGATCAGCGACCTGTGGGCCGGACGCCTGAAAAACATGGGCTGCCCGGGAGAAAAAATTGCCGTTTCGCGAATGGGCGTGGACTTAACGCGCTTCACTCGCCGTCCTGTAAAGGTGCCGGGAAAACCGCTGCAGATCATCTCCGTTGCTCGTCTGACCGAGAAGAAAGGCCTCCATGTGGCCATTGAAGCCTGCCGCCAGCTGAAAGCGCGCGGGGTGGATTTCCACTATCGCATTCTCGGCATTGGGCCGTGGGAGCGTCGTCTGCGCACGCTTATCGAACAGTATCAGCTGGAAGATGTCGTAGAGATGCCGGGCTTCAAGCCGAGCCACGAGGTCAAGGCCATGCTCGATGAGGCGGATGTGTTTCTGCTGCCCTCGGTGACGGGCGCCGATGGCGATATGGAAGGCATTCCGGTGGCGTTGATGGAGGCGATGGCCGTAGGTATTCCTGTGGTATCAACCCTGCACAGTGGGATCCCGGAGCTGATTAAGTCTGACCATTCCGGCTGGCTGGTGCCGGAGAATAACGCGATGGCCCTTGCGGACCGATTAGCTGCCTTCAGCGACATCGACCAGCAGGCGCTGGAGCCCGTGCTCCATAATGCCCGACAAAAAGTGGAAGCCGATTTTAACCAGCAGGTGATTAACCGCCAGTTAGCGAGCCTGCTGCAAACGTTGTAACGCCGAGGATGTATGCTGAAAAAGATTACCCGACGCACCTTTGTCTCTTCTTTGTCCGTTCTGGCGGCCACGCCGCTGCTGTCGTCACGCATTGCGCGGGCGGCAGCCGGAAGAACGGTCTCTGTTAATCAGTACAATAATAACGACTGGATCGCCGCCTTTAAGCAGGCGTTTAATGACGGCGACACCGTCGTTGTCCCTGCCGGGCTTACCTGCGAAAACATCAATACGGGCATTTTCATTCCCGATGGTAAAACGCTGTTGATCCGCGGGGCGTTAACCGGCAACGGGCGCGGCCGCTTTGTTCTGCAGGAAGGCAGCAAAGTAATAGGCGAAGGTGCTGGTCGCACGGAGAACATTACGCTCGACGTTCGCGGCTCTGACTGCGTCATCAAAGGGCTGGCCATGAGCGGATTTGGCCCGGTGACGCAGATCTACATCGGCGGCAAGAAACCGAGCGTGATGCGCAATTTGCTGATTGATAACATCAGCGTAAGCCAGGCCAACTACGCCATCCTGCGCCAGGGTTTCCACAACCAGGTGGATGGCGCCCGCATCACCAACAGCAAATTTAGCCATCTGCAGGGGGATGCGATCGAGTGGAACGTCGCCATCAACGATCGCAATATCCTGATCTCCGATCATGTCATCGACAACATCAACTGCACCAACGGCAAGATCAACTGGGGCATCGGCATTGGCCTTGCCGGCAGCACCTACGATAACGACTATCCGGAGAAGCAAACCGTCAAGAACTTCGTGGTGGCCAACATCACCGGCAGCAACTGTCGCCAGTTAGTGCATGTTGAAAACGGTAAGCATTTTGTTATCCGCAATATTAAGGCCAAAAATATTACTCCCGACTTCAGTAAAAAGGCGGGAATTGATAACGCCACGGTGGCTATTTATGGCTGTGATAATTTCATTATTGATAATGTCGATATGGTTGACAGTGCCGGAATGTTAATCGGCTATGGGGTGATAAAAGGCGATTATTTGTCCATCCCGCAGAACTTTAAGCTCAATAATATCCACCTCGATAATCGCCAGCTTGCGTATAAATTGCGCGGAATACAGATTTCATCCGGTAACGCCACCTCGTTTGTGGCGATAACCAACGTGGAAATGCAGCGTGCAACGCTGGAATTACACAACAAGCCGCAACATCTTTTCTTACGCAACATCAATGTGATGCAGGAAGCCGCTGTGGGGCCTGCCCTGAAGATTAACTTCGACCTGCGCAAGGATGTGCGGGGTAAATTCATGGCGAAAGACGAGACCCTGCTGTCGCTGGCGAACATAAAAGCTGTGAATGAGAAGGGGCAGAGTTCGGTGGATATTGACAGGGTCGACCAGCAGGTGGTGAATGCGGAAAGGCTGAACTTTGCGCTTCCTTCCTTCAGAAAGTAAGTCTTGACGTCACATCTCATTGAGTGCGCGGTAACTCCTAAAATTTGTTACTGAACTCAGCGATTTTAGGGTTTATAATCCGTGCCACATTTTCGTCAGTTCTGTCTTATCATTAGCGATACCTCAGGGAATACAGTGATTACCGGAGGTTTGCCAAACACACATAACGCACTGAGTGGTTTATGAACGATAAAGTTTTGTTTATTGGCGCGTCCGGTTTCGTTGGGACTCGTTTGATCGAGATTTCTAAGGCTGAGTTTGATGTCACCAACTTCGACAAACAGCAAAGCCATTTCTACCCTGACATTACTGTTTCCGGGGATGTGCGCAATCAGGAGCAACTCGATCACGCTCTTGCCGGTTTCGACACGGTGGTATTACTCGCTGCCGAGCATCGTGATGATGTTAGCCCAACCTCGCTCTACTATGATGTAAACGTTCAGGGGACACGTAACGTACTGGCAGCTATGGAAAAAAATAATGTTAAGAACATTATTTTTACCAGCTCAGTTGCCGTTTATGGTCTCAATAAAGTCAATCCTGATGAATCCCACCCGCACGATCCTTTTAACCACTATGGTAAAAGTAAGTGGCAGGCGGAAGAGGTACTGCGCGAATGGTTCAACAAAGCTCCAGAAGAGCGATCTCTGACAATTGTTCGCCCAACGGTCATTTTTGGTGAACGCAATCGAGGCAATGTCTTCAATCTTCTTAAGCAAATTGCGGGTGGAAAATTCGCAATGGTAGGAGCCGGAACTAACTATAAGTCTATGGCTTATGTCGGTAATATTGTTGAGTTTATCAAATTCCGATTGAGCAACGTCAAACCTGGCTACGACGTATACAACTATGTCGATAAACCCGATCTGAATATGAATCAGCTGGTTGCCGAGGTAGAAAAGAGCCTTAGCAAAAAAATCCCATCAGTTCATCTCCCTTACCCTTTAGGGATGCTTGGCGGTTATTGCTTTGATATTCTTAGCAAAGTTACCGGAAAGAAGTATGCGATAAGTTCCGTACGTGTCAAAAAATTCTGTGCCACCACTCAGTTTGATGCCACGAAAGTGCACACCTCAGGTTTTAAAGCGCCTTATACCTTATCTCAAGGGCTGGACCGTACGTTGAAGTATGAGTTCGTTCATGAGAAGAAAGATGACATCACGTTCGTTTCTGAGTAATGACTTAGAATCTGGGATTTGTCGGAAACAGACTCTGCGTCTCCTTTATTGATATGGTTTCCGACGATTCTGGGTCACACTCATAGCGTAATGAGCTTAAGTTATGAGAGTTCTGGACTAAACGTGATTTGCATTCGACGTAGTAGACTTTCTTCATCAGGCATTTTTCCTGACACGGTTTATACTTCGTCAACCATTTTAAGGTGGAAGAGATAATGATCAATTTGAAAGCAGTCATTCCGGTAGCAGGTTTGGGCATGCATATGCTGCCAGCCACAAAAGCCATTCCTAAAGAGATGCTGCCGATTGTCGACAAGCCAATGATTCAGTACATTGTCGACGAGATTGTTGCTGCAGGAATCAAAGAAATCGTTCTGGTTACGCACTCGTCCAAGAACGCGGTAGAAAACCACTTCGACACCTCTTACGAACTCGAAGCGTTGCTTGAGCAGCGCGTTAAGCGCCAGCTGCTGGCGGAAGTTCAGTCTATTTGTCCTCCAGGCGTGACCATCATGAACGTGCGCCAGGCGCAGCCGCTGGGTCTTGGCCACTCGATTTTGTGTGCCCGTCCGGTTGTGGGTGATAATCCATTCATCGTTGTGCTGCCGGATATTATTATTGATACCGCTTCTGCCGATCCGCTACGTTACAACCTGGCGGCAATGGTGGCACGTTTCAATGAAACGGGTCGTAGCCAGGTGTTGGCGAAACGCATGAAAGGTGATCTCTCCGAGTACTCCGTTATTCAGACTAAAGAGCCGCTGGAGACGGAAGGGCAGGTGAGCCGCATCGTTGAGTTCATTGAAAAACCGGATCAGCCACAGACGCTTGATTCGGACCTGATGGCGGTTGGTCGTTATGTTCTGAACGCAGATATCTGGGCGGAACTTGAAAAAACCGAGCCAGGCGCCTGGGACCGTATTCAACTGACCGACGCGATAGCTGAGCTAGCGAAGAAGCAGTCCGTGGACGCCATGCTGATGACCGGCGATAGCTATGACTGCGGTAAGAAAATGGGGTATATGCAGGCGTTCGTGAACTATGGGCTGCGTAACCTGAAAGAAGGGGCGAAGTTCAGAACCCGTATTGAAAAGTTGCTGGCTAATAACGACTGATATTCCTGCCACGGCTTGAACCAGCGGCAGTCATCATTAAGGTGTGTTGAAGCATATCCATAATGATGACTGCCGTTTTTCGTTATTAATACTAATGATAACATTGAGTTATCTGATTCAAGCCTGAGCAGGTTTGTAGCGATTTGTGCTTGTTTCTAAGGTCGTTTAGGACGACAATTAACGCCAGTTTTTGTCTGTATCCAGACAAGAAAAATCATTTAATCAAACACCGCTCAGTACACTGGTAGCTGTTAAGCCAGGGGCGGTAGCGTGCTCAATTTCTGAAACGTTTCTAAATGGTCAGGTTTCAGAGCGTCAGTATCCAGACATTTCCAACAGACGGAACAGATAACGTGAAAATTCTTGTGACGGGCGGTGCCGGCTTTATCGGCTCAGCAGTTGTACGACATATTATTAAAAATACCCAGGACGACGTCGTCAATGTGGATAAGCTGACCTATGCCGGTAATCTTGAGTCGCTTAGTGAAGTCAGCGAAAGCGACCGCTATGCCTTTGAACATGCAGATATTTGCGACAAAGACGCTATGGATCGCATTTTCGCAAAACACAAGCCTGATGCGGTGATGCACCTGGCAGCTGAAAGTCACGTCGATCGTTCAATTACCGGCCCGGCTGCGTTTATCGAAACCAATATCGTCGGCACCTATGTGCTTCTGGAAGCCGCTCGAGCGTACTGGTCTACGTTGGATGAGCAGGCGAAGAAAACGTTTCGTTTCCATCACATCTCTACCGACGAAGTGTATGGTGATTTACCGCATCCTGATGAACATCCGGAATCAACTGAGCTGCCACTCTTCACAGAAACCACCGCGTATGCACCAAGCAGCCCGTATTCAGCGTCGAAAGCCTCCAGTGACCATCTCGTGCGTGCCTGGCTTCGTACCTACGGTTTCCCGACTATCGTCACCAACTGTTCGAATAACTACGGCCCGTACCATTTCCCGGAAAAACTGATCCCGTTGGTTATTCTGAATGCGCTGGAAGGTAAAGCTCTGCCAATTTACGGTAAAGGCGATCAAATCCGTGACTGGCTGTATGTAGAAGATCATGCGCGTGCACTCTACACCGTTGTCACTCAAGGGAAACCGGGTGAAACGTACAACATTGGCGGCCATAACGAGAAGCAGAACCTGGACGTGGTCCATACGATTTGCGATCTGTTGGATGAAATTGTACCTAAAGGGACATCTTACCGCAGTCAGATCCGTTATGTAGCTGATCGCCCAGGCCATGACAGAAGATATGCAATCGATGCGCACAAAATAGCTGAAGAATTAGGCTGGAAACCACAAGAGACTTTTTACAGTGGCATTCGTAAAACGGTTGAATGGTATCTCAATAATCAAGGGTGGATTAATAATGTGAAAAGTGGTGCTTACACATCTTGGTTATCAAAACAATATGGAGATAATGAATGAAGGGTATAATTCTCGCTGGTGGCTCTGGTACCAGGCTGTATCCTGTAACTTTAGGAGTATCTAAACAACTTCTTCCCGTTTATGATAAACCAATGATTTATTATCCCTTGTCCGTTTTAATGCTGGCAGGTATCAAAGATATACTTATAATAACAACACCTGAAGATCAGAGCGGTTTTGTAAGACTTTTGGGGGATGGCAGTCAATTTGGTATTAATTTGAGTTACGCTATTCAACCAAATCCTGATGGTTTGGCACAGGCTTTCATTATAGGTGAGAATTTTATTGGGCAAGAGCCAGTCTGTTTAGTACTAGGCGATAATATTTTCTTCGGACAAGGATTCACACCTAAATTAAAGCTGGCGAGTAGTAGAATAAGTGGGGCAACAGTCTTCGGCTACCAAGTCATGGATCCACAGCGGTTCGGTGTGGTTGAATTTAATAGTGATTTCAAAGCAATAAGTATAGAGGAAAAACCAGCTCAGCCTAAGTCTAATTGGGCGGTGACGGGACTCTATTTTTATGACAATAACGTCATTGATATTGCAAAAAATATAAAACCGTCGGCAAGAGGCGAGTTAGAAATAACAACAGTCAATGAAATTTACCTTAACAATAATAATTTAAATGTCGAATTGTTAGGTCGCGGTTTTGCATGGCTTGATACCGGCACCCATGATAGTTTAATTGAGGCCGGAAGTTTTGTCGAAACAGTTCAAAAACGTCAGGGTATGATGGTAGCTTGTCCAGAAGAGATTGCTTGGCGAAATGGATGGTTAAATGATGAGACCCTTACGGCTATTGGTTCTAAATTAGCAAAAAACCATTATGGACAGTATTTATTAAAATTAGTAAAAGGGCATTAAAATACAATGAATTTGATTCAGCTAAACAAAAAAGGTGATGACAGGGGTGCATTGGTAGTTATTGAGCAAGAAAAAGACATACCGCTTGATATCAAGCGGGTCTACTACATGTTTGATACGACACCAGGCGTCAGAAGAGGCTTTCATGCCCATAAAAAACTAACGCAAATAGCTGTTCCTGTTAAGGGATCTTGTAAGTTCTTGCTTGATGATGGAAAACAAGTTGAGCATGTGCTTTTGGATTCACCGACGGTTGGATTAATAATCGAACCCATGGTTTGGCATGAAATGTATGATTTCAGCGACGATTGTGTCTTAATGGTTCTGGCCGATGATTATTATGATGAAAGTGATTATATTCGAGACTATGCTTCTTTCAAAGCGATCACTGACCTCAAAAATTAAAACGACTAGGGTTAGTGAAAAGCCAACATTAAAAAAATTTACTTTTTGATATACAGTACAAATTATAGGGTGTGTTATTAGATGATTAAATTTCTTGATCTTCAAAAAATAAATCAGGTTTATCATGCGGAGTTAATGAGTGCATTCGAATCTGTGTTAGATTCGGGATGGTATGTAATGGGAAATCATCTCCAAAAGTTTGAGTCTGAATTTGCTAATTACTGTGGTGTTAAACACTGTATTGGTGTAGCGAACGGCTTAGAAGCTCTGGTGTTGGTTTTACGCGCCTGGAAAGTAATGGGTAAATTGCAAGAAGGTGACGAGGTTATCGTACCATCTAATACATATATTGCTTCTATTCTTGCAATATCTGAAAATAATTTAACTCCAATACTTGTAGAACCTGATGTAAATACTTTTAACTTATCTCTAGAAAATATAAAAGCAGCTGTTACGACAAAAACAAAAGTGATCCTTCCTGTTCATCTTTACGGTCAGATTTCACCGATGAAAGAAATACAGGAATATGCTGCTGCAAACAATATATTAGTTCTTGAGGATTGTGCGCAATCACAAGGAGCTGAGCAGTTTAAAATCAAGGCAGGCAGTTGGGGGGATGCAGGTGCGTTTAGTTTCTACCCGGGGAAAAATTTAGGTGCTCTGGGTGATGCTGGTGCGATCACAACGAGTGATGATGGCTTAGCAGATACACTAAAAGCTCTTCGTAATTATGGCTCACATGTAAAATATCAAAATCTCTATAAAGGGGTAAATAGTCGACTGGATGAATTACAGGCAGCGCTTTTAAGCGTCAAATTACCAAATTTAGATAATGAAAATAAACGCAGAAGAGATATAGCTAAGAAATATCAAGAGAATATTACTAACGAAAATATTACTCTTCCAGTTCATCCTGACAATGAAGTTTCACACGTATGGCATTTATATGTTATTAAAACAGTAAATAGGGATAGTCTTGTTAACTATTTGAATGATCAGGGAATACAAACCCTTGTACACTATCCGATACCTCCTCATCATCAAAAGGCTTACTCAGAAATTTCACATTTATCCTTACCTGTCTCAGAAATGTTGCATAATTCCGTACTCTCTTTGCCAATTTCGCCAGTTATGACCGATGATGAGGTCGACTTTGTCATTCATAAAATAAATGGATGGCAAATTTGAATTTTGCAAAAGTAACTATTTTTAGCGGAATATTGACACTTCTGCGACTATTATGCGGTTTCGCGATATCAAAAGTTGTTGCAATATATACAGGTCCAGTGGGGATTGCGGGATTAGGGCAATTACAAAATCTGGTGACGTTCATAAATGGTTTTGTATCCTCTCAGGTTTCACAGGGGATAAACAGATATTCCGCAGAAAATAAAAATGATTATGAAAGTGCAAAATACTACTGGAGAGCTGCCTTAAAGCTCTCTGTAGTAGCATGCCTGTTTATCATTTGCTTGGGGTGCATTCTATCAAGTAATATATCAATGCTTTTATTTTCAACGAAAGCTTATTATTGGATAGTCATACTTGCTTTGATTGTTGTACCGCTAAATGTTATAAATAATATATTCTTGGGTGTGCTCAATGGTCTTGGAGACCATTATAGGTTTTTTGTTGCTAATGGATGTGCTGTTGTTTTTTCTGCCATCTCTATGATGTTATTGGTATATCTTTTTGGGTTAAAGGGAGCATTGATTGCTGCGGCATTGAATAATGCAATTGCAGGCCTATGGCTTGTATTTGTAGTCATGAAATGCGATTGGTTCAAATATCATTTCTGGGTTGGTAAAACAACCTCGTCTCATATATCTGAAATGAGAAATTATTTTTTCATGGGCATAATTGGCGCACTGACCGGCCCTGTATCTCTCATTCTAGTGAGGACTATTTTAACCAAAGATTTTTCAGCAGAATATGCTGGCTATTGGCAGTCTGTATCGAAGTTATCTGAAGCTTACCTGGCAGTCCTGACAACCGCACTAACTGTATATTATTTCCCCAAAACAGCAGCCGCCAAGACAGTTAAAGAACATATTTCTGTTTTAAAAACAGGCTGTCTCATTGTTATTCCCTTTGCCTGCATGTTTGCTATGAGTATATTTTGGGGTAAAGAATATATATTGAAGATATTATTCAGTTCGGAATTTATTGCAGCAAAACAATTGTTCTTATTTCAGAATTTGGGTGATGTTTTCAGAATAACAAGTTGGTTATTTGCAACAGTGTTATTAGCTAAGGGATATTTTAAGATTAATGCTATACTGGAGATCACCTTTTCAATCTTATTTCCCTTATTAACGTGGGGGTTAACAAAGTATTTCTCATTTACTGGGGTAAGCATTGCATACTGTATAACCTATTTAGGTTATTTAATAGTTTCTATACTTATATATATTGCTCATATTAAGAGGCTACAAAAGGTTAGTGATATAGCATGAGTGAAGAATATCCATATAAATGTTCAGTCATAACACCAGTATATAATGAAGAGCGAAATATTAATGCTTTTCTAAACATGCTGTGTGAAATATATGACCCTCAAATACAGTTCGTACTCATTGATGATGGTTCTACTGATAAAACATTTGAGATCATCTCTAATGACTCTTTTATACGTAATAATAAAAATATCAGGGTTATTAGCAAAAAAAATGGAGGTGCTGCAGAGGCGCGCCTTGTAGGGATTAATAACTCCGAAAGTAATTTTATTGTTTTTTGTGATTGCGATGACAAACTTGATCAATTTTCTATAAAAAAAGCATTGGCCGAATTTGAGAACAATAAAGAAATTGATCTGGCTTTATTTGATTATTATGTGTGTTCTACTCAAAAGGAGCCCACACGTTTTAACTACACAATTCAAAATTGGCCGATTTCTGGATATACTGCATTCGAGAATACAATTTCGTTATGGGGTATTCATGCGTTTGGTATATATCGGAAAGAGACGATTCTGGCTGGCTATAATGCAATCAAAAATATTGCTGGAGGTTTAGCTAATAATGTCAATGATGATGAGTTAATAGCTCGGATGGCTATGTTAAATGCCCGAAAAATTACTCTATCTGAAGGGAAGTATTATTATGCAGAAAACACACTTTCAACAACCAGAAGAGTTAATAGAAATTTGTTTAAAATGGCATTTACAGCTCAACGATTAGCAGACATCATCACCGATACTCCATCATTAAGCTTGTTAATTCCTGCCGTTCATTTGTATATGATCAGAGTTGCTACTAATTTAACAATAAAAAGGTCCCTCTGGCGAAAAAAAATAAATAATAAAAGTGAATGGGATCTGGCGGTTTCCAGTTTAATTCAGAAAGTTAAGCTTAAAAATATAATAGAAATTACTAAGCATAATAAAAAATTACTAACTTGGTCTCTCTTCAAGTTTATGGTACTTAAGGCTATATATGGATTTCGAAATGTTAAACCATGAAGAAATGGTGTCTATCGTAATAGTGACATATAATTCTGCTGATTTTATTGAAGAAACGCTAGATAGTTGTTTAAAACAGACTTATTCTAACATTGAAATTATAGTTTCTGATGATAACTCGGCAGATAATACTGTCAATTGTTGTAAACAATGGAATGAAAAAAATAATTCACAAGTTAAATTTAAACTGATCACTAGTGAACTACGAGCTGGGATACCTGCTAATTGTAATAGAGGTGCGATGGCTTCATCTGGTAGCTGGATTAAGTTTTTAGGTGCAGATGATCTGTTAGAAGCTACAGCAATTGAAGATCTAATGGCTTCAAGAAAAAGTAATACCGGTATTGTGTTTTCCCGATTTGAAACATTTGGAGAAAATGTTTCAACTGAAGTTTTCCCATATTCCTTTACATGGAATTTAATAAAGAATAAGTCGGAACAAAATTCTAAATACTCAGACTGGCTCTTCTTACTTGGTTTTTCAAATGTTGCTCCAGGGGTAATGATATCCAGAGAAACATTTGACAAGTATCATGGGTATGATGAAAGTTATTACTTGCTAGAAGATTTACCTCTTTGGTATAAATTATTTTCGAATAATGAATGTATTTCATATTGTTCAGTAATAACTGTAAAGTATCGTATTCATCAAAACCAGGTAACGTCTTCGGGCATCAGCGAGTTATTAAAAAAAGATTTATTAAAGTTTAATGTTTCAGTAAGAAAAAGATACAAAGCTCCTTATGTTCATAACTTAATTCAGATCATAGCTAATTCAAATAAAAGATTGAGGTTCTTGAAATATATTGATCTTTTTCAATGGTATATATCTTTATATAATAGGTTATGTAAATAATGTTTATTTTATCGCAATGTATGCCGCTTCTGTTTTTGTCATTACTTTGGCCAAACTTTAAGGCTTCTTTAAAAAGAATAGTCGCTTATTCTTTGGTTTTTTTATTGGGCGTGGCTTACACCGCTTTTTACCTTAATGGAGAAGATTGGGTAAATTATTATGTAAACTTTTTCACTCGTGAAGGAACTGCATGGTTTGAGCCTGGATTTTATTTATTGTATTCATGCTTGTCATTCTTGTCTCATTATAACTTTGGCATCACAACGCTCCTGTTTTTCCTGTTGTCATTTGCTATACTTACTAAGTTTGTCCTTGATAATAAAGACTGTAATTTACCATTTTTTTTACTATTGCTTATTATTTGTTTTGGTAATACATTAATTTTAGAGCAGTTAAGACAGTTTGTTTCCGCAATATTAGCACTATGTGCATTAACTACTAGATTAAATTTAAACAAAAAAAAGTCTAATTTCTATCTTTTGCTTGCAATAGCATTTCATGCATCAGCAGTTATTGTCGGATGTGCATTTCTTTTGGCGAGCATAAAGAATTCTAAAGCTTTTATATTTATTTCTCTCTCTATAGCCTCCTTTCTTTTGCTGTTGCTGACCAGTGACTCTCTGGTGAATATAGGTGTGCAGTTACTGCCTGTTATTTTTCTCAAGATTAAAGTTTATCGTGAAATCACAGATTTAACATTACATGTTGGACCTTCTCTTATTTTCTCAATTATTTACTTATTATATCAATTTAAAAACATTGGAGAGCTAAAATATACTGGAGATTATTCAGTTGTATTCTTAAAAAGACAGCTTTTCTTTGGAGGCTTGGTCTTCTTGGTCGGTATTTTTATACCTTTCATGTCACGAATGTCGACTTTTTTTATTATATTTTTATTTTATGATGTCGCGATTAATAACTACTTTAAATATTTTCAGATAGGTAGAAAAGTTGTGTTGAAGTTTGTGTTGGTTTTGTTTTATAGCTTATTTAGTATGGCTTCATATTTTAAAAACGATATAGCTCCTATTTCCTTTGATAACTTAACATTTAATTTCATCCCGTTTGTATTAAATGATGTCAACTATGATTCATTAGTATATGAAACCTATTTCAAAAATGCTCTGGTGACAAGCGAGCTCATATCGGATAAGTAATGATACCTATGAAAATAGCAATGATATTACCTAGCCTTGCAAAAAGTGGTCCTGGGATTCAAGTGGAAGCTTTGTGCAAGCTGCTTACAGCACAGGGTTGTTATGTAGAAATATTTTATTTGCGTGAAAACACAAAGAACAAACTCAGTTTTGTTGGGATAAAGAAAAATAGGGTGGATTTTTCTTTAGGTACCATTAATAAATTTCGTGGGTTCGATATTGTTCACAGCCATGGTTTTTTCCCTGATTTATTACTTGTATTGCTGCGCTGCTCTGGAGTTAGAGCAGCATTTGTAACAACAATGCATAACTTTCTTAAAGAGGATATATTTTCAAGATATAAACCAATGAAAGCAAGAATATCTGTCTTTTTATGGAAGCTTGTTCTCTCATTTATCCCTAATAAATTTGTATTCACATCGATAGCGAAAAATTATTACAGTTCTTTTTCAAATGGAGATGTTTATATTGTTAGCAGTGGAATCGATGTGTTAGCAGTTGAAAGTAAAATTGAGGAAAGCTCAGTTCTTGAAGATGAATATATTGAAGCCGCCGCCTCTTTAGTAAAACGAAATCTGAAAATTATTGGTTCAACTTCTATTATTACATCAGGGAAGCATCTGGATACCATCGTCCATGCCCTACCTTTTTTACCGAATCATGCCGCTATTTTTGTCGGCGGTGGTGCCAGGGAAAAAGAGTTAATAGATCTAGCCATTAGTTTGAAGGTTTATGATCGTTGCATATTTACTGGGTTTAGAGCAAACCCACTCCCTTATCTTAAGACATTTGATATTTATGCAATGCCAAGTTCAAGTGAATCCTTTGGGCTAAGTTTATTTGAAGCCATAATTGCTAAGCTTCCAATTATATGTCGTGATTTGCCAGTTTATAGAGAACTCCTGGAAAATGACAATATCTGTTTCTTTGATGGTACTGTTTCAGATTTCGTTAAAGTAGTTAACTCCATGGATACTTGCAATGAAGAATTGATTTCGTCTTTATATAATATGGTTAGTCAAAATTATGACATGTCAGTCGTTGCATCAAAATACCGTGCTTGCTATAGGGATTTAATAAAGAAATGATCGATTTTAGTGTTCTAATGTCCTTATATACTAAAGAGACCCCTGGTAATTTGGAGCAATGCTTTGAAAGTCTTTTTAATCAAACCTATCAAGCTAACGAAATTATTGTAGTGCTGGATGGGCCGATAAACGAACAATTACACTCCGTCATAAATAAGTGGGCGGAGTTTTTACCACTACATATTGTTCCACTACCAAATAATGTTGGTTTAGGCAATGCGCTTAATATTGGAATGAAGAGTTGTAATCATGCTCTAATTGCGAGAATGGATACCGATGATATTTGTGTGCCAAATCGCTTTGAGCTTCAGATAAGAAAGTTTAGTGAATCCCCTGAACTTTGTATTTTAGGAGGGGCAATCAGCGAATTTGAAAACGACATTAATATTTCTACCGGCGTTCGAAAAGTACCTGAAACGCATGTGGATATTTTGAAATATGCAGTTTTAAAAAACCCCTTTAATCATATGACGGTTATGTTCAAAAAAGATGAAATTATGAGCGTTGGTGGTTATATGCATCACCATTTTATGGAGGACTATAATTTATGGCTAAGAGTTTTATCAAAAGGGAAAACTGTAGGTAATATAGCTGATATATTAGTCTACGCAAGAACTGGAAATGCTATGTTAAACCGTCGTCGTGGTTTGTCTTATATCCACAGCGAGTTAATACTGGCGAGACTTAAACATAAACTTGGTTTTCAAAATTTTTTATCCGCTTCGTGCATCTTGTTGTTGCGCTCTCTTCCAAGATTGTTGCCAATAACCTTATTTAGAAAAATATATTCAGTCATGCGGAAGCAATGAAAATTCATAGGTTATTTTTTAATGTTAAATAAACATATTTTTAGTTTAACATCACTACGTTTTTTTGCAGCAGTTGGCGTATTTCTGCATCATCTAGGCGTTCTTAATTCAGTTGACAATCCAATAATAAAATCTTTCGCAAGATATTTTTTTTCTGGCTATGCTGGAGTTACTTTTTTTTATATATTGTCCGGTTTTATAATATCGTATAGCTTCAGGAAACATAAAGCGGATGGGTATTTTGATTCTAAGGATTTTATTTTCTTTAGAGTCGTTAGGATATTTCCTGTCCATTGGTTAACATTGTTGTTTTCTTTTTTTGTTTTTAGCCATTTCTCTAATTTTGACTTTTTGAACATCATTGCTCTTATTTTTAACTTTTTTTTGCTGCATGCATTTATTCCGTTGGAAGATGTTTATTTTTCATTTAATCCAGTGAGTTGGAGTCTTTCTTGCGAACTTTTCTTTTATTGTAGCTTTGTATTTTTAGTAGTGTTAAAAACTCGTTTTTTACTAATTTTGTTAGCAATGATACTAGTGCTTCAATTTTATTTCTTGATTCACCCACAAGACCTAGTATCTGATCACTGGCTGTTCTACATAAACCCTTTCTTTAGAATTAATGGATTCATTATTGGTATGCTTTTATGTCGCATGCATGTTTCAAAAATGCCTGTATTGTCTGAAAGTATGTTTAGTTTCATGGAGATATTATCAGTTATTTTGTTAGGGTTGACGTTGTATCTTTCTACTAATTTTATTTCTGATATGAATTTACGCTATGATTTGCTATTTATACCCGCAATGGCATTTATGGTGTTTGTTTTTTCTTATGACGGCGGGGTCATTTCTAAATTATTATCGCATCGTTGTTTTGTTCTTTTAGGAGAGGCATCATTCTCTTTTTATATGATTCATTTAATTGTCATAAGGGTTATTTTTAAAATAACAAATGACAATCATACTGATGATATCTTAGCTATAATGTTGACGGCTTTAACTGCATTTATTTTGTCTGTTTTAGGATCTGTTATTATATTTAAATTATTCGAGGTTCCTGTTAATAAAGCACTGCGAAATCGATGGTTAAAATTCAGATACAAAAAATAAGGGTTTAGTGTCATCGCTATACTTTGTTCCCAAACTCACATCTTAACTGTATAATCACCATATCTCATATTTAGAAATTACAACTATTCACACCTGACAGGAGTATGTAATGTCCAAGCAACAGATCGGCGTTGTCGGTATGGCAGTGATGGGGCGCAACCTGGCGCTCAACATCGAAAGCCGTGGTTATACCGTCTCCGTTTTCAACCGCTCCCGTGATAAGACCGAAGAAGTGATTGCCGAGAATCCAGGCAAGAAACTGGTTCCTTTCTATACGGTGAAAGAGTTCGTTGAGTCTCTGGAAACGCCTCGTCGTATCCTGTTAATGGTGAAAGCGGGCGCAGGTACCGATGCAGCTATCGACTCCCTGAAGCCTTACCTCGAAAAAGGTGACATCATCATTGATGGCGGTAACACCTTCTTCCAGGATACCATTCGTCGTAACCGTGAGCTGTCCGCAGAAGGCTTCAACTTCATCGGTACCGGTGTTTCCGGTGGTGAAGAGGGCGCGCTGAAAGGCCCATCCATCATGCCTGGCGGCCAGAAAGATGCATACGAACTGGTTGCACCTATCCTGACCAAAATCGCAGCCGTGGCTGAAGATGGTGAGCCTTGCGTAACCTATATCGGTGCAGACGGTGCAGGTCACTATGTGAAAATGGTGCACAACGGTATCGAATACGGCGACATGCAGTTGATCGCTGAAGCTTATTCCCTGCTGAAAGGCGGTCTGAACCTCTCTAACGAAGAGCTGGCTGAAACCTTTACCGAGTGGAACAAAGGCGAGCTTAACAGCTACCTGATTGACATCACCAAAGATATCTTCACGAAAAAAGATGAAGAGGGTAAATACCTGGTTGATGTGATTCTGGATGAAGCAGCGAACAAAGGTACCGGTAAATGGACCAGCCAGAGCTCTCTGGATCTGGGCGAACCGCTGTCTCTGATCACCGAATCCGTATTTGCGCGTTACATCTCTTCTCTGAAAGAGCAGCGCGTCGCGGCATCTAAAGTGCTGTCTGGCCCACAGGCCAAACCTGCTGGTGATAAAGCCGAATTCGTTGAAAAAGTGCGTCGTGCACTGTACCTGGGTAAAATCGTTTCTTACGCGCAGGGCTTCTCTCAGCTGCGTGCGGCGTCAGACGAGAACAACTGGGACCTGAACTACGGTGAAATCGCGAAGATCTTCCGCGCGGGTTGCATCATTCGTGCGCAGTTCCTGCAGAAAATCACCGATGCCTATGCTGAAAACGCCGGTATCGCCAACCTGCTTCTGGCACCGTACTTCAAGAAAATTGCGGATGAATATCAGCAGGCGCTGCGTGACGTGGTTGCCTACGCTGTTCAGAACGGTATCCCGGCTCCGACCTTCTCTGCAGCAGTCGCCTACTACGACAGCTACCGTGCGGCTGTTCTGCCTGCTAACCTGATTCAGGCACAGCGTGACTACTTTGGTGCGCATACTTACAAACGTACCGATAAAGAAGGCGTGTTCCATACCGAATGGATGGAATAAGTTAGCTTACTCGCTTTAATCAAAACCCGGAGCCTGTCTCCGGGTTTTTTTATGCAAAAAATGTCGCCTGTTATTCGAAGTAGTCTGAATCTCGGCCCGCTCGTAGTGATTACTCCTGGTTTGCCTTGACAGTTCAGTTTGCCAGGAGGTACAAAGCCCAACAGTTATGTTTATCGCGATGGTCTGGCGGCCATCAGTACAGTTAACTCACAGAAGTCATTAGCGAATGAAAATAACAATCTCCGGAACAGGGTATGTCGGTCTTTCTAACGGCATTTTGATTGCTCAGAATCATGAAGTGGTTGCGCTGGATATCGTGCAGGCCAAAGTGGATATGCTCAATCAGAAACAATCGCCGATTGTGGATAAAGAAATTCAGGACTATCTCAGCAATAAACCGCTGAATTTCCGCGCCACGACAGATAAAGAAGATGCATACCGCAATGCGGATTACGTCATCATTGCGACGCCTACTGACTACGATCCTAAAACCAACTACTTCAACACCTCAACTGTAGAAGCGGTGATCAAAGACGTTATCGCGATCAACCCTGATGCGGTGATGGTCATTAAGTCAACGATTCCTGTTGGTTTCACTAAATCCATCAAAGAGAAGTTTGGGATTGATAACATCTTCTTCTCGCCGGAGTTCCTGCGCGAGGGGAGAGCACTTTACGATAACCTGCATCCTTCGCGTATTGTTATTGGCGAACGCTCTGAGCGTGCTGAGCGCTTTGCCGCGCTGCTTCAGGAAGGGGCGCTTAAGAAAGATATTCAGGTGTTGTTTACCGACTCCACTGAAGCTGAGGCGATTAAGCTCTTCGCGAATACCTATCTGGCAATGCGAGTGGCTTATTTCAATGAGCTCGACAGTTACGCAGAGAGTCTTGGACTGAACACCCGTCAGATTATTGAAGGGGTGTGTCTCGATCCGCGCATTGGTAATCACTACAACAACCCTTCATTTGGCTACGGTGGCTACTGTCTGCCAAAAGACACCAAGCAACTGCTGGCAAACTACCAGGCTGTGCCAAACAACCTGATATCGGCGATTGTTGATGCTAACCGTACACGTAAAGATTTTATCTCCGATTCCATCCTTGCGCGTCAACCGAAAGTCGTCGGTGTATACCGTCTGATCATGAAGAGTGGCTCCGATAACTTCCGCGCTTCTTCTATTCAGGGGATCATGAAGCGCATTAAGGCGAAAGGGGTTGAGGTTGTTATCTATGAGCCAGCCATGCCGGAGGATCAGTTCTTCAATTCACGGGTGATCCGCGATCTGGACGCATTTAAGAAAGAAGCCGATGTCATCATTTCAAACCGCATGGCGGAAGAGTTGGCTGACGTGGCGGATAAAGTGTATACCCGCGATCTGTTTGGTAGTGATTAATAAAAAATGTTCTTTAAAAGGACAGACCGTAATGGTCTGTCCTTTTTTATATTTGATGTTAATTGAGGAAAATGTCTTTTATTTAATTAAAATATGCTGAGGAAGGTATTTCTTAAATTTATTCATTGAGTCCTGAATACTGTCTTTCGAAATAGTGAAAAGAATATCATCTTCTGTTTCTTTTTGACGAACAGCACCGAAACGCTCGTGGAACCTAATGACAGAAAGATTACCTTTACGGACATCGAAGTGGGCGCGGGTAAAACCTAATCTCAACGCGTAGTAGTAGACTAAAAGCGCCGACTCAATTGCGAAATGTGAAGGTGCATCCTCATGAATGACCCATGATCCCCAGCAGAAAGAATCTTGTTGCTGATCATAAATTCTTACCGTACCAAAAGGTATATCTTCGAGATCGGTAATGATAAAGTAGGCTTGACCCTCACTTTTCAGATAACCTTCGATCCATTTTTCTTGTGCCTTAGTATCATCAGAGGTCGTGCTTATAAATCGACCCTTTTTCTCATTCGTTCTCAGCGCAACAATGAAAGCTGCGTCATCGATTTTTACATTTCGAAGTTTAACAGAGCGACCTACGATAAGATCTGTCTGGTGAATTACTGGAATAGACATAGCAGTTCCTTTTTGCGTAGACATATTGAATGTATTCAAATTTTATAGAAACGTTTGTACCAGTCTACAAAGTTCTTCACCCCATCTTTAACCGAGGTTTGTGGTTTAAATCCGATTACCTCATAAAGCGCCTGTGTATCGGCACTGGTCTCCAGGACATCGCCTGGCTGGAGAGGCAGCATATTTTTCTCTGCCTTTTTACCCAGCGCGTCTTCCAGCGCGGTGATGTAATCCATCAGTTCTACTGGCGAACTGTTACCGATGTTGTAAACCCGGTAAGGCGCTGAGCTGGTCGCCGGGGAGCCGGTCTCAACGGTCCAGTTTGTGTCAGACTGAGGAATAACATCCTGCAGACGAACAATGGCTTCAGCGATATCATCAATGTACGTGAAGTCGCGCTTCATCTTACCGTAGTTATAGACATCAATGCTTTTGCCCTCAATCATCGCCTTAGTAAACTTAAACAGGGCCATGTCCGGGCGTCCCCACGGACCGTATACGGTAAAGAAGCGCAGGCCGGTGGTTGGCAAGTTGTACAGATGCGAATAGGTGTGCGACATCAGCTCATTGGCTTTTTTGGTCGCAGCATAGAGTGAGACCGGGTGATCCACGGAATCGTCTGTGGAGAAGGGCATCTTGCGGTTAAGGCCATATACAGAGCTGGATGAGGCATACAGCAGGTGCTGAACGTTATTATGGCGGCAGCCTTCCAGCACGTTGAGATGGCCGATAAGGTTGGCATCCGCATACGCGTGAGGGTTTTCCAGGGAGTAGCGTACGCCCGCCTGCGCGGCCAGATGAATCACACGATCAAACTTCTCACCAGCGAAAAGTGCGGCCATACCTTCGCGGTCGGCTAATTCCAGCTTGTGGAAGGTGAAACGCTCAGATTTTAACAGTTCCAGGCGTGCCAGCTTCAGGTTGACATCGTAGTATTCATTGAGGTTATCGATACCAATAACCTGATGACCAGCCTCAAGGAGGCGTTTACTGACATTCGCACCGATAAAACCTGCGGCACCCGTGACTAAAAATTTCATAGCTTCCCTCATAAAACCTGTTCTTACAGATGCCATAGCGCATCACATAGCGTTTATGATAGCGCGAAGGATGTAAGTTACATAACCCATCTTTCCGATATTACTCATCGGATTCTTATAGAAAAATCGCCAGTAATAGATAAACTATACAAACAAAATTATGTTTGCCCTTTTTCATCTGTTAGGGATTGTATGACGCAAAACAACAATAGCCAGGTCAGCCGAAGCAATGACCCTGAGCAAATTGATTTACTTGATTTAGTGCTGCAACTGTGGCGTGGAAAGTGGACGATAGCAGTCTTTGTTGTTGTTTTTATTGCCCTTGCTATTGGTTTTTTATCTATTGTAAAGGAAAAATGGACGTCAAGTGCAATTATTGCACAACCTGATGCTGCTCAGATAGCCAGCTATTCTAATGCATTGAATATCCTCTACGGTACCGCAGCACCTTCAATGCTTGATAATCAAACACGTGCTATTGGTCGTTTTAACTCCTCATTCTCCGCGTTGTCGCAGGCGCTGGAAAATCAGTCAGTGCCTGAAAAACTTACCATTGAGCCCACGGTTAAAGGACAGCCGTTACCATTAAGCGTCTCCTATACCAGTACATCCGCAGAAGCCGCACAAAAGCAATTGGCGCAGTATATCCAGCAGGTCGATGAGCAAACGGCGAAAGAACTTGCCGTTGACCTTAAGGACAACATCAAGGAACAGATAAAAACCCTGAATGACTCCCTGCAAAACCAGGAGAAGGTTGCTCAGGAGCAAAAAGATCTGCGTATCAAACAGATTGCTGAGGCACTCAAGAACGCTGAAGCAGCGAAAATAACCTCGCCGCAGGTCCAGCAAACCCAGGAGGTGACTCAGGAAACATTGTTCCTGCTGGGTAGCGAGGGGCTGAAATCGATGATTGACAATGAGGCTTCTCGTCCGCTGGTCTTCCCAACGGCCTATTACCAGACCAGGCGAAATCTGTTGGACATCCAGAATCTGAATGTAAACCCTGACACGATCCACGTTTACCGGTATGTCATGAAGCCGGAACTCCCAGTACATCGTGACAGTCCGAAAAAAGCGGTTGTTCTGATTCTTGCCGTGCTGCTGGGTGGTATTATCGGTTCAGGTTTCGTGCTTGGCCGTAACGCCTTACGCAACTACAAACCAAAAGCCTGATTTGCAGATTAAAAAAAACCGGGGATATACCCCGGTTTTTTTTATTTGTGACGCTTACGAAGATTCTCTATCACCGCCGTCAAATCCAGCTCCTGATCCTGCAGCAGCACCAGCAGGTGATACATCAAATCAGACGCTTCATTCGTCAGTTCCTCGCGGTCATGCACCGTCGCGGCCAGCGCGGTCTCAACGCCTTCTTCTCCTACCTTCTGTGCGATACGCTTGGTTCCGCTGGCGTACAGCTTCGCGGTATAAGAACTCTCCGGATCCGCCGTTTTACGCTCTGCCAGCAGCTGTTCCAGTTGATACAGGAACAACCACTGGTGGCTCGTCTCGCCGAAGCAGCTGCTGGTCCCTTTGTGGCACGTTGGCCCAATCGGGTTTGCCAGCACCAGCAGGGTGTCGTTATCGCAGTCGGGCGCCATGCTGACCACATTGAGGAAATGGCCCGAGGTTTCCCCTTTGGTCCACAGGCGCTGTTTCGTGCGGGAGTAGAAGGTCACTTTGCCGCTGTCGATCGTTTTCGCCAGCGCGTCCTGGTTCATATACCCTAGCATCAGCACTTCACCTGAGACGGCGTGCTGGACCACCACCGGCAGTAATCCGTCCGTTTTTTCCCAGTCCAGCTGCGCCTGTTGTTGCTCTGTTAACATACCCTGATCTCCACGCCCTGGTCGGCCAGGTACGTTTTTAACTCACCAATATTAATAATCTGTTTGTGGAACACGGAAGCGGCCAGCGCACCGTCCACGTTGGCATCGCGGAAGGCTTCGAGGAAGTGTTCCATAGTGCCCGCGCCGCCGGAGGCAATCAGCGGAACGTGGCAGACCGCACGGACTTTTTTCAGCTGCTCGAGGTCATACCCGTTACGCACGCCGTCCTGGTTCATCATGTTGAGGACAATCTCGCCCGCGCCACGCTTCTGCACCTCCTGCACCCAGTCGAGCGTTTCCCACTGCGTCACGCGCGTGCGGCTTTCATCTCCAGTGTACTGGTTGACGTGGTACTTGCCCGTTGCGGCGTCATACCAGGTGTCGATCCCAACCACAATACACTGTACGCCAAAACGATCGGCAAGGCGGGTGATCAGCTCCGGGTCGGCCAGGGCGGGAGAGTTGATAGAAATCTTGTCGGCGCCAAACGAGAGAATTTTGGCGGCGTCGTCTGCGGACTTAATCCCGCCCGCCACGCAGAACGGAATGTCGATCACCTCTGCCACGCGTGCCACCCAGCTTTTGTCGACCACGCGGCCATCGCTGGACGCGGTGATATCATAAAAGACCAGCTCGTCTGCACCTTCATCGGCATAGCGTTTTGCCAGCGGGACGATGTCGCCAATGATCTCGTGGTTGCGGAACTGCACGCCTTTCACGACCTGACCATCGCGTACGTCAAGACAAGGAATTATCCGTTTTGCCAGCATTGAATCGCCTCCGTCACAGTAAATTTACCTTCCAGCAGAGCCCGGCCCACAATCACACCCTGTACACCGGTACCGCGGAGTGCGGCCACGTCGGCAATATCACCGATACCGCCAGAAGACTGGAACGCTACCTGCGGATAACGCGCACAGACCTCTTCATACAGCGAGACGTTAGAACCCGCCAGCGTTCCGTCCCGGGAGATATCCGTGCATAGCACGTGCTTCAGGCCGACGGGCAGATAGATATCGACCAGCTCTTCCAGCGTTACGCCGGAGTTTTCCTGCCAGCCGCTAACGGCCACCTGTTTGTTACCCTGTTCGTCAATACGCACGTCCAGCGCCAGTACAAGGGCGTCGGCGCCAAAGCGGCGGAACCAGCCTTTCACCGTTTCAGGTTCTTTCACCGCGGTTGAACCCACCACCACGCGGGCCACGCCAGCGTCCAGCAGCGCCGCAACGTCATCTTCCGTGCGCACGCCGCCGCCGACCTGCACGGGCACATCAACACCGGCGACCAGATTTTTCAGCAGCGGGATTTGGCGTTTCGCCGGGTCTTTCGCGCCCGTCAAATCCACCAGATGCAGCACCTGAGCCCCCTGGGCGGCATAATCCTGCAGACGCGGCAGCGGGTCGTTTCCGTAGTCTCGCTGCTGGCCGTAATCGCCCTGGTGGAGACGGACAACCGTGCCGTCAATTAAATCTAAAGCGGGAATTATCATCACATCTCCAGGAAGTTTTTCAGCAGCTGCGCGCCCGCAGCACCAGAGCGCTCCGGGTGAAACTGCACGCCGAAGAAATTGTCTTTTTGTACGGCTGCCGTAAACGCCTCGCCGTAGGTGCACTGGGCGATCGTATTCACGTTCACCGGCATGGCGTAGCTGTGCACGAAGTAAAAATACGCGCCGTCTTCGATGCCGCGAAACAGCCTGTCGCCCGCTTTGGCGTAAACGCGGTTCCAGCCCATATGCGGCAGAGGCAGGCCGTGGTCGGTCATTTTCGGCACGTCTTCGTCAATAATGCCCAGCAGGTCAACGCCGTTACTCTCTTCGCTGCGGCGGCCCAGGATCTGCATGCCAAGACAAATGCCCAGCACCGGCTGGGTACAGGCTTTGATCAGATCGACCAGCTCGCGTTCGCGAATCTGATCCATCGCGGCCTGCGCGGTTCCCACGCCCGGTAAAAAGAGTTTGTCGGCGCGCAGCACCACGTCCGGGTCACGGCTCACCACCGGCTCATAGCCGTGGCGCGCAATCGCCGATTTCACGGAGTTCAGGTTGGCGCATCCGGTATCCAGAATCACCACGTTCATTACAGCACTCCTTTCGACGAGGGCAGTGCGTCGCCTTCCACGCGAATCGCCTGGCGAAGGGTACGGCCAAAGGCTTTGAAGAGACTCTCCACGCGGTGGTGATCGTTCTTACCTTTGGTCTTCAGGTGCAGCGTCAGGCCCATGGTGTAGGACAGTGAGCGGAAGAAGTGCTCCACCATTTCTGTGCTCAGATCGCCCACGCGCTGATAGGTGAAATCGGCTTTATATTCCAGGTGCGGACGACCGGAGATGTCCATCGCGCAGCGCGCCAGACACTCGTCCATCGGCAGGACAAAGCCAAAACGGTTAATACCGCGCTTATCGCCAAGCGCCAGCTTCAGGGCTTCGCCCAGCGCCAGGCCGGTATCTTCCACGGTGTGGTGATCGTCGATATAAAGGTCGCCTTTTACCGCGATCTCCATGCGGAAGCCACCGTGGGTGGCAATCTGGTCCAGCATATGGTCGAAGAAACCGACGCCGGTGTGGATCTTGCTGCCGCCTTCACGGTCCAGCCAGACCTTCACATCAATCTGCGTCTCTTTGGTGTTGCGCTCAACGTGGGAATAGCGGTCGCGCTTTGTCAGCTGCTCGCCAATCTTCGCCCAGTTAAGGTTGTTGCGGTCGTAGCGCAGCCCCGCGATGCCCATGTTTTCCGCCAGCGTGATATCGGTGATACGATCGCCGATGACATAGCTGTTGGTTTTATCCAGCGCATCTTCAGCCAGGTAGCGCTCTACCAGCTTCACCTTTGGCTTACGGCAGTCACACTCGTCGGCTGGCATGTGCGGGCAAATTAGCACGTCATCAAATACCACGCCCTGAGAGGTCAGCACCTGCATCATCAGGTTGTGCGGGCCGTCAAAATCCGCCTGCGGGAAGCTGTCGGTACCCAGACCGTCCTGGTTGGTGATCATCACCAGCTTAAAGCCTGCTTTTTGCAGATTAAGCAGCACCGGGATCACGTCCGGTTCAAAAGCCAGCTTGTCGAATCGATCGACCTGAAAATCGGCTGGTGGCTCCGAAATAAGGGTGCCGTCACGATCGATGAAAAGGATCTTCTGGGTCATACTTTCTCCGCTTTCAGGGCGTCAATCACGCGCTGGCTCTCTGCACGGGTGCCTACGGTAATGCGCAGGCATCCGCTCAGAGAAGGTTGTTTATTCTGGTCTCGTAAGATAATGCCCTGATCCCACAAAGATTTAAATACGGCGCTGGAGGCGGTGAAGCGTACCAGGATGTAGTTGGTTTCCGAGTCGAACACCTGCTCCACGCAGGGAATATCCTTCAGAGCGGTCACCAGATACTGACGTTCCTCCAGGATTTGCGCCACGCGCTCGCGCATCGCGTTGATTCCCTGAGGCGTCAACGCCTGTGCTGCAATATCGGCAACCGGCGTCGAGAGCGGGTACGGGGCGATCACTTTCAGCAGCAGGTCTATGACTTCTTTATTCGCCAGGGTGAATCCGCAGCGCAAACCCGCAAGGGCAAAGGCTTTCGACAGCGTACGCAGTACCACCAGGTGCGGGTACTCCTCCAGCCAGCCTGCAAGCGTTGCCTGCGGGCAGAACTCGATGTAGGCTTCGTCGGCCACCACCAGGGCTTTACCGCGCGTCATCTCCAGCAGGGTGCGGATATCCTGCGGGTTGATAATCTGTCCGGTCGGGTTGTTCGGGCTACAGACAAAGACGACTTTTACGCCATCAAGATTGTCTGCAATGCCCTGCAGATCCAACTGCCAGTTCTCCAGCGCCTGCACGTTGCGGCACGCCACGCCGAAGGTTTCCGCGCTGACGCTGTACATGCCGTAGGTAGGCTGGCAGTACATCACCGCGTCTTTGCCCGGCTCGCAGAAGGCGCGGATCAGCAGTTCAATACCCTCATCCGCACCGCGGCTGACCAGTACCTGCTCCGGCTTCACGCCCGCGTACTGCGCGTAGTTTTCAATAACGGCCTTTGGCTGACACTCCGGATAGCGGTTCAGCGTTTGCTGGGACAGCTCAAACTGCACCGCCGTTGGAAATTCGTTGGCGTTCAGCCAGACATCCCCTTTGCCGCCGAGACGACGCGCGGACTGGTAAGGCGTCAGGCGACGGACATTTTCGCGGGCTAACTCTTCAATGTTCATGCTTGCTCCTTCAGGGCTGCAACGCGCAGCGTAACGGCATTTTTGTGGGCGGTCAGCCGCTCGGCGGCAGCGAGGGTTTCAATAGTCGAAGCCAGTGACGCAAACCCTTCGCGGGAGAGTTCCTGCACGGTCATGCGTTTCTGGAAATCCGCCAGGCCCAGACTGGAGCAGGTAGAGGTGTAGCCATACGTGGGCAGCACGTGGTTGGTGCCGGAGGCGTAATCCCCCGCGGACTCTGGGGACCAGTCGCCGAGGAACACCGAGCCCGCGCTGGTAATGCTATCGACCAGATCGCGCGCGCTGCGGGTCTGAATAATCAGGTGCTCCGGACCGTACTGGTTGGAGATGGCAATGCACTGGTCCAGATCGCGCGCCACAATCAGGCGGCTGGCCGCGAGCGCCTGGCGCGCCGTGTCGGCGCGGGGCAGGTCGGCAAGCTGACGCTCAACGGCTTCGCCTACGCGTTTCGCCATATCGGCATCCGGCGTCAGCAGGATGACCTGCGAGTCCGGGCCGTGTTCCGCCTGAGAAAGCAGGTCGGAGGCAACGAAGTCTGGCGTTGCGCCGCTGTCGGCAATCACCAGTACTTCAGACGGGCCGGCAGGCATATCGATGGCCGCGCCGTCCAGGCGCTGGCTGACCTGACGCTTGGCTTCGGTCACGTACGCATTGCCCGGGCCAAAGATTTTGTCGACCTTCGGAATGGATTCCGTGCCGAACGCCAGGGCTGAAATCGCCTGCGCACCGCCCACTTTATATACCGCCTGCACGCCGCACAGCTTCGCCGCATAAAGGATCTCGTCGGCAATCGGTGGCGGTGAGCAAAGCACCACTTTCTGACACCCGGCAATGCGTGCGGGAGTCGCCAGCATCAGCACGGTGGAGAAAAGCGGGGCAGAGCCGCCAGGAATATAGAGGCCGACGGAGGCAACCGGGCGCGTGACCTGCTGGCAACGCACGCCGGGCAGGGTTTCGACATCGACGCTCTGCAGCTTTTGCGCGGTGTGGAAGGTATCAATGTTTTTCACCGCGACGGCCATCGCCTGTTTGATGTCGTCACCCAGACGGTTGCTGGCGTCAATGATTTCCTGCTCGGTTACCCGTAATGCGCCGACTTCCGTCTTATCAAATTTTGCACTGTATTCACGCAGTGCGTCATCGCCACGGGCTTTGACGTTGTCCAGGATCTCCGCCACGGTGCGTGAGATGCTTTCTGAGGCGGAAATCGCCGGGCGCATCAGCAGCTCGCGCTGCTGTGCGTCGCTACAGGTATTCCAGTCGATGATTGTGTTAAAGCTCATGGCCATTACTCCATCATCTTCTCAATAGGCAGCACCAGGATGGAGCTTGCGCCCAGCGCCTTCAGTTTTTCCATGGTTTCCCAGAACAGGGTTTCGCTGCTCACCATGTGCATCGCCACGCGCTGCTGGTCGCCCGCCAGCGGCAGGATGGTTGGGCGCTCAGCGCCCGGCAGCAGGGCAATCACTTCATCCAGACGCTCGGTTGGGGCGTGCATCATGATGTATTTGGACTCACGCGCCTGAATCACGCCCTGAATACGTGTCAGCAGCTTGTCAATCAGCTGCTGCTTGGCGTCGGCCATGTCGCCGTCGCGCTGAATCAGGCACGCTTTAGAGCGGTAGATGACTTCAACTTCGCGCAGACCGTTCGCTTCCAGCGTCGCGCCGGTAGAGACGAGATCGCAGATGGCGTCCGCCAGACCCGCACGCGGTGCCACTTCAACGGAACCGTTCAGCAGGCAGGATTTAAACTGCACGCCTTTCTGGTCGAGATAACGCTTTAACAGGTGAGGGTAAGAGGTGGCGATACGTTTGCCGTTCAGCGCGGCCGGGCCGTCCCACGCTTCATCCACCGGCGTAGCCAGTGACAGGCGGCAGCCGCCGAAGTCCAGACGACGCAGGGTGAAGTAACGCGGATCTTCGCCCTGCGCGCGGCGGGTCAGCAGCTCTTCTTCCAGCACGTTTTCACCGATGATGCCGAGGTCAACGACGCCGTCCATAACCAGACCGGGAATATCGTCATCACGCACGCGCAGAATGTCGATGGGCATGTTTTCAGCCAGAGCAATCAGGCGCTGGGTGTGCAGGTTAATTTTAATCCCGCAGCGGGCCAGCAGTTCGCGTGAGTCGTCGCTCAAACGGCCTGATTTTTGAATAGCTATGCGTAAGCGTGAGTTATCTAACATTCTTTATTCCTCGTTAACCTGTTTTAACCTGTCTGAATTCGGTCCAAAAAAAAGCCCCCGGAAGAAGATCTTCCGGGGGCTTTCTCATGCGTTCATGCACCACTGGAAGATCCAAACGTCTTCCAGCACACATCGCCTGAAAGACTAGTCAGGATGATGGTGATGATGGTGGTGTTTAAATTGAACGCGTGTCATATAAATTCTCGATGAATGCTTATTCATTTGATGTCTTTTAACCTAAACCAGTTGTACGACATATTGCAAGGGCTTTTTTTGATCATTAATTCATTTCATATTGATGCTATGAATTGTGTGTTCTGCCAGGCTGGCGTAGCCTTATAAAAGACGAGTGAGAGTCAGGAGAATTCGCATGAAAAAGGTCGCGATTGTCGGTTTAGGATGGCTGGGAATGCCGCTGGCGATGTCATTAGCCACGAAAGGCTGGCAGGTGACCGGGAGCAAAACCACGGCGGATGGGGTAGAGGCAGCTCGCATGTGCGGTATTGATGGCGTTGAACTGCGTCTTGAACCGGAGCTGGTGTGTGATGCTGACGATCTGGACACGCTGATGAACGTCGATGCGCTGGTGATCACGTTACCCGCGCGGCGCAGCGGGCCGGGCGAGTCGTTTTATCTGCAGGCGATGCAGGAGATTGTCGACAGCGCGCTGGCGCACCATGTTCCGCGCATCATTTTTACCAGCTCAACGTCGGTCTATGGCGAAGTTGAGGGCGTGGTGAAAGAAAGTTCCGAGCGCCGTCCCGTGACGGCGAGCGGTCAGGTTCTGAAAGAGCTGGAAGACTGGCTGCATCATCTTCCCGGCACGCAGGTCGATATCGTACGTCTGGCGGGGCTGGTGGGCCCTGGTCGCCATCCGGGACGCTTTTTTGCCGGGAAATCCGCGCCAGACGGCCAGCATGTCGTCAATCTTGTACATCTTGACGATGTTGTTGGCGCAATTGAGCTACTCCTACAGGCTCCGAAAGGTGGACACATCTATAATATATGTGCACCGTCTCATCCGGCGCGCAGCACGTTTTACCCGCTGATGGCACGTCAGCTGGGCCTGGCGGCGCCGGTTTTCGGTGAGGCAAAGGATGACAGTAAAGGCAAAATTGTTGATGGCAATCGCATTTGTCATGAGCTGGGGTTTGAGTATCAGTATCCCGATCCGCTGGTGATGCCCATGGAATAAGTCCCGCAGCGGAGACGATCGCACACCAGAAGGGGGGCGAGCATGAAACCGCTGCTGGATGTTCTTATTATTCTGGATGCACTGGAAAAAGAGGGGAGCTTTGCCGCTGCGTCGGCAAAGCTCTACAAAACCCCATCTGCGTTGAGCTATACCGTTCAAAAACTGGAAAGCGATCTTAATATCCAGATCCTCGATCGCTCCGGGCACCGCGCTCGTTTTACCCGTACCGGTCAGATGCTGCTGGAAAAAGGCCGCGAAGTCCTTCATACCGTCCGTGAACTCGAAAAACAGGCCGTTAAACTCCATCAGGGGTGGGAAAACGAGCTGGTTATTGGCGTGGATGATACCTTTCCGTTTTCTCTCCTGACGCCGCTGATTGAAGCCTTTTATCAACACCACAGCGTCACCCGGCTTATCTTTATCAACGGCGTGCTGGGGGGCTCCTGGGATGCCTTAACGCAGGGCAGGGCGGATATTTTTGTCGGTGCACTCCATGAGCCTCCCCAGCTGAGTGATTTTGGTTTTGCCCGGCTGGGCGTGCTCGAGCAGGTGTTTGCCATAGCGCCCCATCATCCCCTGGCTCAGGAGCCCGAGCCTATTAACCGTCGCGTGATTAAAGGCTACCGCGCCATCGTGGTCGGGGACAGCTCGCGTCCGGAATGTTCGGTCTCCTCACAGCTGCTTGATGAGCAGGAGGCCATTACTGTTTTCGACTATAAAACCAAGCTGGAACTGCAAATAAGCGGCCTGGGCTGCGGCTATTTACCCCGCTATCTGGCGCAGCGATTTATTGACAGCGGTGCGCTTGTTGAAAAACAGGTGCTTGCTCAAAGCAGTAATGACTCGGTGTGGGTAGGCTGGAATGAACAAACTGCCGGGTTGGCCAGCGCATGGTGGCGGGACGAGATTTTAGCAAATAGTGCTATCGCCGCCGTTTACTCTCAGCCCGGCGTCCAGAAATCAGCCAGTTAGCAAAAAGAAAATTGTCCCGTGCTTTGCAAAGTATTGCCTTTTGTATCCGATGTGGGGCAAAATGCCGCCGCTGCAACCAAATGAATAATCGACGATATAAAAGGCGTCGGTTATTTTTTTTTGCATGTACGAAACGAAACTAAAAACCAAGAGGCCGGGCTTCGTACCGGATAGATATTTACTAAAATCCGACAGTTGTTGTCGCTGAGGAAGAAAGAAATGGGGCAATTTTTCGCTTACGTGGCGGTTATCACCGTAAAGGAGAATAACTATGTCGCATAACGCAACTCCAAACACCTCTCGCGTGGAATTACGTAAAACGCTTACGTTGATTCCGGTTGTTATGATGGGCCTCGCCTATATGCAACCGATGACGCTGTTCGATACATTCGGTATCGTATCGGGCCTCACAGACGGTCACGTGGCAACGGCTTACGCCTTTGCGCTGGTCGCTATTCTCTTTACTGCGCTGAGCTACGGTAAACTGGTTCGCCGTTTCCCGTCTGCAGGCTCTGCCTACACCTATGCCCAAAAATCCATCAGCCCGGCGGTTGGCTTTATGGTGGGCTGGTCATCTCTGCTGGACTACCTGTTCATGCCGATGATCAACATTCTGCTGGCAAAAATTTACTTCGAAGCGCTGGTGCCTTCTGTTCCATCGTGGATCTTCGTTGTCGCGCTGGTGGCCTTTATGACCATCTCTAACCTGCGCAGCATCAAGACCGTGGCGAACTTCAACACCCTGATTGTTATTCTGCAGATGGGCATTGTGGCGGTTATCGTTGGCCTGATCATCTACGGTGTTTCTCACGGTGAAGGTGCAGGTACGCTGACCAGCACGCGTCCATTCTGGTCTGAAGGTGCGCACGTTGTGCCGATGATTACCGGTGCGACAATTCTGTGCTTCTCGTTCCTGGGCTTTGACGGTATCTCTTCTCTGTCCGAAGAGACCAAAGATGCTGAGCGCGTGATCCCGAAAGCGATTTTCCTGACAGCGCTGATTGGCGGCCTGATCTTTATCGGCGCTTCCTACTTCCTGCAGCTGTACTTCCCGGACATCTCTCGCTTTAAAGATCCGGATGCGTCACAGCCTGAAATCATGCTGTATGTTGCGGGTAAAACCTTCCAGTGGGGCGTGCTGATCTTCTCCAGCGTGACCGTACTGGCGTCCGGCATGGCGGCACACGCAGGCGTTTCTCGTCTGATGTACGTGATGGGACGTGACGGCGTATTCCCGACCCGTTTCTTCGGCTACGTGCATCCGAAATGGCGTACTCCGGCGTGGAACGTGCTGCTGGTTGGCGCTATTGCCCTGCTGGCGATTAAATTCGACCTGGTGACGGCGACCGCGCTGATCAACTTCGGTGCGCTGGTGGCGTTTACCTTCGTTAACCTCTCCGTGATCTCCCAGTTCTGGATCCGTGAGAAGCGCAACAAAACGCTGAAAGACCACTTCAACTATCTGGTGCTGCCAGTGTGTGGTGCCCTGACCGTGGGCGCGCTGTGGATTAACCTGGAAGAGAGCTCTATGGTTCTGGGTCTGATCTGGGGTGCTATCGGTTTGGTTTACCTGGCCTGCGTCACGAAGAGCTTCCGTAACCCGGTTCCTCAGTACGAAGACGTCGCATAATGACTCGCCGGGTGGCGCTAGCGCTTACCCGGCCTACAAAAAAACACACCCGTAGGCCCGCGTAAGCGCAGCGCCACCGGGCAAAAAAAACCGGAGACTTTTGTCTCCGGTTTTTTTATCTGGGAATTTCAGACTATCTCTTGCGCGTACTGGAACAGGGATTTCAACAGTGCCTGTTTTTCAGCATTCCCTTCATACTGGCCATAAAGCATTTCCAGCTCCTGGGCATAGCTATTAAGGAACTCAGGGGTAAAGACATTGCGACGATGCTGCAGCCAGCGATCCTGCTCTGCCTCGTCCAGCGTGCCGGGGTAGTTACGCGCGCGGTAATTAAACATCAGCCTTTCGATGCGTTTATCGGCGAAGGTAATATCCAGCGCAGGCAAGTTGCGCGGCTCGGTTTGCAGAACGATATTCATCGCCGCGCGATCGGCATCGCTGAAGAAACCGTTATAGAGCTGGGCATCTACGTTTTCTGACGGTACGAAAGGCTCCGCCTCGGCAAAGATGGCGACCACTTTCTCGCGCACCTGAGGATTATCGCGCAGCACTTTCAGATTATCGAGGCAGTGCTGCCGGTTTATGCCCAGTCTGTCCGCATCTTCCGGGCGCAGCGTATTGGCCTGCGCCAGGACCGGACATTTATTGATATGCACCAGTTTGACCGGCACCGCAGGCAGATCCCCGAGTTCATTTTTCGGGGTATAAAGCCGTTCACGCAGGGTATCGCTGTCAAGCTCCAGCAGCGGTGAAATATCGCCGGCCAAATCCACCATGATGACCGCATTACGGTTATCCGGATGCCAGGCCAGCGGGGCGACCCAGCTGGTATTTCCGCGCCAGGCGCCAAACATGCCGGAAATATGCACCAGCGGCTTCATCTGCGGCACATCAATCAGCGTGGTCAACTTCTGTTTACTGCGGTGGCTCAGCAGATACTCAAACAGCCGGGGCTGCGCGCTTTTCACCAGCTTCGCCATGGCAATGGTGGCATAGACATCCGCCATAGCGTCGTGGGCATTGCTGTGCTCGATGCCGTTGGCGCGCGTCAGATGTTCCAACCGGAAGCTGGTCAGCCCTTCCTCATTTTCTGGCCAGTTAATGCCTTCAGGACGCAGGGCATAACAGGTGCGCATGATGTCGAGTAAATCCCAGCGTGAGTTGCGGTTCTGCCAGCTCCAGGCATAGGGATCGTAAAAGTTACGATAGAAGATGTTGCGCGTCACTTCGTCATCGAAGCGGATGTTGTTGTAACCGACCACGCAGGTATTGGGGACGGTAAACAGATCGTGGATGCGTCGGGCGAATTCTGCCTCGTTAACGCCTTTCTCACGCGCTTCCTGAGGGGTGATCCCGGTGACCATGACCGCCCCGGGCTGAGGCAGGTAGTCATCCGCAGGCTTGCAGTAAAAGACCTCAGGCTCGCCAATGATGTTGAATTCGTCGTCGGTACGGATGGCGGCAAACTGCGCCGGTCGGTCCAGCGCCGGGTGCGTGCCAAAGGTTTCGTAGTCGTGGAACAAAAAAGTCGGGCGAGCGGCAGAGTCAGACACCAGTAATACCATCCTGTTAAAAAATGACGTCACTATGGTAAACGATCGTGCGGTCCAGACCGAATAAAAAGCACCGCCATGGCGCAAATTTGCGCGCCAGCTTCAGAGAAAAATCAGCGTTCTGTCACATTTTTTTGCAATTAAGCCAGGTAACGACATCAGAACTCCCGTAAAAAGGTCATCGATTTTTAATGACCTGAGGATATACCGTTGAAACGCCGTCTGTTTATTGCTGTTTCTTTACTCGCTTCGAGTGTCTCATCTGCTTTTGCGGCCGAACCACTGGATTTTTCGCCGCAGCCTCCGGCCATTCAGGCTGGCTCCTGGGTGCTGATGGACTACACGACTGGTCAGATCTTAACGGCGGGCAACGAACATCAACAACGTAATCCGGCGAGCCTGACCAAGCTGATGACGGGGTATGTGGTTGATCGGGCCATTGATAGCCACCGCATTACGCCGGACGACATTGTCACCGTAGGGCGTGACGCGTGGGCTAAAGGCAACCCGGTTTTTGACGGCTCGTCGCTCATGTTCCTGAAAGAGGGCGATCGCGTCTCCGTACGTGACTTAAGCCGTGGCCTGATTGTCGATTCCGGCAACGACGCCTGCGTGGCGCTGGCCGATCACGTGGCGGGCGGTCAGCCGCAGTTTGTGAAGATGATGAACGACTACGTGCAAAAGTTGAATCTGCGCGATACGCATTTTGAAACCGTCCACGGGCTGGACGCGCCGGGCCAGCACAGCTCGGCCTATGACCTGGCCGTACTCTCCCGCGCCATCATCCACGGCGAGCCTGAGTTTTATCATATGTACAGTGAAAAGAGCCTGACCTGGAACGGGATCACCCAGCAGAACCGTAACGGCCTGCTGTGGGATAAAACCATGAACGTGGACGGCCTTAAAACGGGACATACCTCGGGGGCGGGCTTTAACCTGATTGCGTCCGCCGTTGACGGGCAGCGCCGTTTAATCGCGGTGGTCATGGGGGCGGACAGCCCGAAAGGGCGCGAGGACCAGGCCCGAAAACTGCTGCACTGGGGGCAGCAGAATTTCGATACGGTGCAGATCCTGCATAGCGGTAAAAAAGTGGGGACAGAACGTATCTGGTACGGCGATAAGGAGCAGGTGAAACTGGGTACCGACCAGGACTTCTGGCTGGCACTGCCGAAAGCGGAAGTGCCGAACATCAAAGCCAAATACGTGCTGGATAAAAAAGAGCTGGAAGCGCCGATCGCCGCGCACCAGCGGGTGGGTGAGATCCAGCTCTACGACCGCGACAAAGTGGTGGCGCACTGGCCGCTGGTGACGCTGGAAGCCGTTGATAAAGGCGGCCTGTTCTCTCGCATGAGCGATTATCTGCACCACACGCTTTAACTGTTGCTGAGCAGGCTGGCAGGGTTGCGAGTCTGCTCACATAATAAACACTCCTCGTTTGCCGATAATAGTCATCCAGTTTTATAGTGTATGAATATACAGTGATAGGTGGAGGCAGCATGGACTACAGCATTAAGCAGCAACAGAAACGTAAGATTGCCGGTTTTCATTTGGTCGGACCGTGGGAACAAACGGTAAAACAGGGTTTTGAACAGCTGGTGATGTGGGTGGACGGGCGTCACATTGAGCCGCTGGAGTGGGTTGCGGTCTACTACGATAACCCCGACGAGGTCCCGGCAGAAAAACTGCGCTGCGATACGGCGGTTACGGTACCGGATGATTTCGTCATCCCGGAAAACAGCGAAGGCGTCATGATGACGGAAATCGCGGCCGGGGATTATGCCGTGGCGACGGCGCGCGTGGAAAACTACGACTTCGCCACGCCGTGGTATCAGTTCTTTAATTCCCTGCTGCAGGACAATAAGTACCAGATGGCGCTCAAACCCTGCTTCGAGCGCTATCTCAATGACGGCAATGCAGACGGCTACTGGGATATCGAAATGTATATCGCGGTAGAGCATAAAACGGTTTAAGCCTGCGAAGTGAAGGGTTTTTCAGCCGGGAGCGATCCGCCCGGCTGAAAACACAGTACAATTGTGATTTGCCGTGTAGCTGGAGAGCGGGTGTGCGTCCCGACAAATCATTAACCCCTTTTGAAATTCGGTTGTACAAACATTACCGCGTGGTGCACGGGTGTCGCATCGCGCTGGCTTTCGTATTAACGTTTGTGCTGGTCCGTTTGCTGGACGTTCCCGAAGGGACGTGGCCGCTGATCACGCTGGTGGTGGTGATGGGGCCCATCTCGTTTTGGGGAAACGTTGTTCCGCGCGCTTTTGAGCGAATTGGCGGGACGGTTTTAGGCTCGGCGCTTGGGCTTATCGCCCTGAAGCTGGAGCTCATCTCATTTCCCGTGATGCTGGCATGGTGCGGTGCCGCCATGTTCCTGTGCGGCTGGCTGGCGCTGGGCAAAAGACCGTATCAGGCGCTGCTGATTGGTATTACGCTCGCGGTGGTTGTCGGTGCGCCCGCCGGGGATATGACCACGGCGCTGTGGCGAAGCGGGGATGTCATCCTGGGGTCACTGCTGGCCATGCTCTTCACCGGTATCTGGCCACAGCGTGCTTTTCTGCACTGGCGTATTCAGATGGCTAACTACGTCACCGCCTTTAACCGCGTCTATCAGGCCGGTTTTTCCCCGAATCTGGTTGAGCGTCCCCGGCTGGAAAAGCATCTGCAAACGATCCTCAACGACGTGGTTAAAATGCGCGGCCTGATCACGCCCGCCAGCAAAGAAACCCATATTCAGAAATCGATTTTTGAAGCTATCCAGACGGTAAGCCGCAATTTGGTCTGCATGCTTGAACTGCAAATCAACGCCCACTGGGCCTCGCGTCCCAGCCATCTGCTGATGCTTAACGCGCAGACCCTTAAAGAGACCCAGCAGATGACGCAGCAAACGCTGTTGACCATCGCCCATGCGCTCTATGAAGGGAACCCGCAGCCGATACTGGCCAACAGCGAGCGGCTGAATGAGATCGTCGCGGAGCTGAAGCAGCTCATCAACGAGCGCCAGAGCGATAACGTGGCGGAAACGCCTATTCATGGCTACGTCTGGCTGAGCATGGAACTGGCGCGGCAGCTTGAGCTGTTATCGCACCTTATTTGCCGGGCGCTGCGCAAATAAAAGGCGTATGTGACGGCTGCTGCTTCGATTCAGCAGCAATTGGGGTTATGATAGCTTTAAACGATATACTCATTGTCATTCGCAGCCGCTGTCAGTAAGGTTATTGTTACAACGGTTGCCTTAACGAATCCGAATCTCACATTATCAGGGGTGTAAAAATGGAAACTACCAAGCCTTCGTTCCAGGATGTTCTGGAATTCGTCCGCCTGTTCCGCCGCAAAAACAAGCTGCAGCGTGAAATCCAGGACGTTGAGAAGAAGATCCGTGACAACCAGAAACGTGTTCTGCTGCTCGACAACCTGAGCGACTACATCAAGCCAGGTATGAGCGTTGAAGCTATTCAGGGCATCATCGCCAGCATGAAGAGCGACTATGAAGACCGCGTTGATGACTACATCATCAAAAACGCTGAGCTGTCCAAAGAGCGTCGTGACATCTCCAAGAAGCTGAAAGTGATGGGCGAAATCAAAAACGGCGAAGCAAAAAGCGAGTAATCGCAGCGAATAGTGAAAAAGGCTCTCTGGTGACAGAGAGCCTTTTTTTATGACGCAGAACGCGGCTGTAGCTGATAAATCCAGGCCTTAACCTGCTTGCCTTCAAGGGTGGTCACCGTGACCTCAACCCGATCGTAGCCATCTTCAAATTCATCCAGCATTTGCCAGTGTGCGTCAAGGTTATCAGAGATAAACAGATAGCCTTCGACGCGGGGGCCATCAGGGTGGAGCACAATCCCCGGGAAGTCCGCCGCAGCGCCCCAGCCGCGTTCGTAAAACGTACCGGATACGAAGCCGGACAGCCATTCACCGCCAATGTGTTCAAGAATATGCGCATTAGAGTGACCGGGGCGTAGTGTGCCGTAAACAAACAGTGCGTCCATTTATCCTCACCGGAAAAGCAAAAAGCCCGCTCGAAAGCAGGCTTTTCTAAATGTGGCTCCTCTGACTGGACTCGAACCAGTGACATACGGATTAACAGTCCGCCGTTCTACCGACTGAACTACAGAGGAATCGTTGTGGAGGCTTATCTTAGCGGCGAAAAAACTTTTGTCAAACCTGATCTTAGGGAAAATAGACCGATTGCTGATTCTGTCGTCAGTTTGTTGTAAATCCACACATCTTTTTCTGGAAAATACTTTGCAGGATTAGCATTTGTCCCCCATCATTTGAAATGGAGTTTCAACTTTTCTCTCTAAGGTCCATTTTGAACGTCACTGCCTCCTTACGCCAGGCGATAGCGCGCACGCCATGGTATGCAAAACGTAAAAGCTATCGTGTCCTGTTCTGGCGTGAAATCACCCCTCTCGCTGTGCCTATCTTCCTGGAAAATACCTGCGTTCTGCTGATGGGGGTCCTGAGCACCTTCCTGGTGAGTTGGCTGGGGAAAGAGGCGATGGCAGGGGTTGGGCTGGCGGACAGCTTTAACATGGTGGTGATCTCGTTCTTTGCCGCCATAGATCTCGGGACGACGGTGGTGGTGGCTTTTAGCCTCGGCAAGCTTGACCCCAAACGTGCACGCGAGGCGGCCCGCCAGTCGCTGATGATCATGACCATTTTTTCGATCGTTCTGGCGGCGGTGATCCACTATTTCGGTAAAGAGATTATCGATTTTGTCGCCGGGGAGGCCACGAACGAGGTTAAAGACCTGGCGCTGACCTACCTGGAAATGACCGTCTTAAGCTATCCGGCGGCGGCCATTGCGCTGATTGGCAGCGGCGCGCTGCGCGGGGCGGGCAACACCAAAATTCCGCTGCTGATCAACGGCGGGATGAATATCCTGAATATCGTGATCAGCAGTGTGCTGATCTACGGCGCGTTCTCGTGGGAGGGGCTGGGGTTCGTCGGTGCGGGGCTGGGCTTAACCATTTCACGCTATATCGGCGCGGTAGCCATCATTGGGGTGCTGATGGCGGGGATTACCCCCTCGCTGCGTCTGACGCTGAAAAGCTATTTCCGCCCCTTTAATTTCGCCATTATCTGGGAAGTTATGGGGATCGGCATTCCCGCGAGCATTGAATCGGTGTTGTTCAACGGCGGGAAGCTGCTCACGCAGATGTTTGTTGCCGGAATGGGGACCGACGTTATCGCCGGTAACTTTATCGCCTTTTCTATTGCCTCGCTGATTAACCTGCCGGGTAACGCGCTGGGTTCGGCATCGACCATCATCACGGGTAAACGGCTCGGGAAAGGGCAGATAGGCCAGGCGGAGCGTCAGCTGCGGCACGTCTTCTGGCTGTCGACCATAGGGCTGACGCTGATCGCCTGGGGAACCGCGCCGTTTGCCGGGCTGATGGCCTCGTTTTATACCCACGAAGACGACGTTAAAGAGGTCGTTAAGATCCTCATCTGGCTCAACGCGGCCTTTATGCCCATCTGGGCGGCCTCATGGGTATTGCCCGCCGGGCTGAAAGGGGCGCGCGATGCCCGCTTTGCAATGTGGGTATCGATGCTCGGCATGTGGGGATGTCGCGTTGTCGCGGGGTATACGCTCGGGGTGATGCTCGGATGGGGTGTGGTCGGCGTCTGGCTGGGGATGTTCCTCGACTGGGCCGTGCGGGGCGCGCTGTTCTACTGGCGGATGGTCAGCGGCCGCTGGCTGTGGAAATATCCGCGAAAGAGTGCCTGACAATTGCGCGAAGTGGAGAATAATTCGGCAAACGATCGGAAATATGCATTCTGCCTTTGACATCATGGGGGAGCATCGATAATATGCGCCCCGTTCACACGATTCCTCTGTAGTTCAGTCGGTAGAACGGCGGACTGTTAATCCGTATGTCACTGGTTCGAGTCCAGTCAGAGGAGCCACATTTAGAAAAGCCTGCTTACGAGCGGGCTTTTTGCTTTTCTGCATCTGGTAAAAATGTCGGGTGGCGGCTTCGCCTTACCCGACCTACAAAAACCTCGAATCGTAGGCCGGGTAAGGCGAAGCCGCCATCCGGCTAAAGCCGCACTATCGATCCAGGCTAATCGGTGCCGTCGCCTCTTCCAGCCACGAACGCGCCTCGCTATTCACCAGAGGTAACAGCGCCTCACGTACCTGCCGGTGATACGCATCCAGCCACTGCTTTTCCTGCTCGCTCAACAGATGCAGCTCAGCCTGACTTAAGTCGATCGGGATCAGCGTCAGCGAGGAAAACGAGCAGAACCCCGGACGGCTCTCCACAATCTCCACCTGGTTTTCAATACGAATACCGTGGCTATCACCCAGATAGTAGCCCGGCTCGATAGTCATGATATTGCCTGCCACTAGCGGCCACGGGTTGACCTTTTTGGCGATGCGATGCGGGTTCTCATGGATCAGCAGCTGGTGCCCCACGCCGTGCCCCGTGCCGTGATCGTAATCCAGTCCCATCTCCCACAGCGGGCGACGCGCAAACGCATCCAGCTGATGCCCCTGAGTCCCGGAAGGGAACTGCAGGGTAATGAGCGACAGGAAGCCTCTCAGCACGGCAGTGTAGTGCAGGCGCTGTTGCGGATCGACTTTCCCCCACGCCAGCGTACGCGTGGCGTCGGTGGTGCCGTTAACATACTGGCCGCCGGAATCGTTGAGGTAAAAATGGTCATGGCCGATGGGCTTATTGCTGGCCTCGCTCGAATGGTAGTGGCACATCGCCGCATTGCTCGAAGAGGCGGAGATGGTCGCAAAACTCTGCTCGAAGAACCCAGGCTGCTGTTGACGGAACGCAAGCTGCTGCGCCTGCGCGTCCAGCTCGGTGAGCGGTTGCCCAGCCGCCGAGCGCAGCGGCACTTCGTGGCTCAGCCAGGCAAGGAAGTTGACCCATGCGGCCCCGTCCTGGTGATGGCACTCGCGATAGCCTGCCAGCTCGACCGGGTTTTTAGTCGCTTTCATCAGGGTGATGGGGTCGGTCCGCCAGACGATTTCTCCCCGTGGCTCAATGGCGAAGCGCAGGGCCACCGGCGCGGAATCGGCATCAATCATCACCCGTTTGCCTTCAGCAATCTGCTGGCAGCGTTCAATAAAGGTATCCTGCGGCGCAATGGTGAACGCACTGCGCACATCGTCAGGCAGGGCGCTGAGCTTATTGTCGTTAACAAACCACTCAACGTGACCGTCACGACCAAGAAGGGCAAAGGAGAGCGGTACCGGGCTGTAAGGGATATCCGCGCCACGCACGTTTAACAGCCAGGCGATGTTATCCGGCAGGGTGACGGCGAGATAATCGGCACTGTTTGCGGCCAGCACGGCGGCGACGCGCTGACGTTTGTCCGCGCTGCGTTCGCCGCTGTGTTCAACCGGCATTTCACGGATAAGTCCCGCCGGTGCGGCAGGGCGGTCAGTCCATAAGGTGTCAAACGGCGAGGCCTTCAGAGGCACCAGCTCGCACGGCGTGGCAGACAGTTGCTCAAACTCCGAGTTGGTCATCAGCAGCGCGTCAAAACCGATGCGTGTTCCGGCCTCAACGTTTTCTGCAAGCCATTCAGCCAGCGGCTCGTTGTGCAGGTGGTGGATCTCAACCTCATCCGTATTGACCTGTACGCGGGCCTGAACCTGATAGCGACCGTCGACGAACAGCAGCGCTTTGTTTTTCAGCACCAGCGCCACGCCGGCCGAGCCGTCAAAGCCCGTCAGCCAGGCCAGCTTTTCGTCGTAGGGCGCGCAGTATTCGCTCTGCCAGGCATCCGCCCGCGGGACGATCATCCCGTCGAGATGGCTGGCCTCAAGCCAGTGGCGAAGGGCAGAGAGCGGTGATGTGCTGGACATTGTTTTTCCTTATCGTTATTAGCGGAACGGCGGCTCGTTGAAGGTGCGCAGCTTGCGGGAATGGAGCTTGTCGCCTTCTGCCCGCAGCAAATCAATGGCGCGAATACCAATCTGCAGATGCTCTGAGATAGCCCCTTCATAGAAACGGTTGGCCTGGCCCGGCAGCTTAATTTCGCCGTGCAGCGGCTTATCGGAGACGCACAGCAGCGTGCCGTAAGGGACGCGGAAGCGATACCCCTGTGCGGCGATGGTGGCGCTCTCCATATCAATCGCCACCGCGCGGCTCAGGTTGAAGCGCAGCGCGGAGGCGGAGTAGCGCAGCTCCCAGTTGCGGTCATCCGTTGTGACGACCGTACCGGTGCGCAGGCGCTGTTTAACCTCTTCACCCGGCATGCCGCTGACCTCTTTGGTAGCGTCATACAGCGCGCGCTGTACTTCGGCGATGCTCGGGATTGGGATGTCCGGCGGCAGCACCGCATCAAGCACGTGGTCATCACGCAGATAGGCGTGGGCCAGCACGTAGTCGCCAATCAGCTGGCTTTCACGCAGGCCGCCGCAGTGGCCAATCATCAGCCACACGTCCGGGCGCAGGACCGCCAGATGGTCACAAATGGTTTTGGCATTTGACGGGCCAACGCCGATGTTGATCAGGGTGATGCCCTGACCGTCGGCGGTGATCAGGTGCCAGGCGGGCATCTGGTGCTTTTTCCATGCCAGGTCGGAAATGGCCTGCTCGGGCGCTTCGGTCTCCGCGGTGATCCAGATCCCGCCCGCGCAGGACAGCGCGATGTACGGGCTTTCCGGATCGAGAATTTGGCTACAGCCCCAGCGGACAAACTCATCCACGTAGCGGGTGTAGTTGGTAAAGAGCACGAACGGCTGGAAATGTTCGACTGGCGTACCGGTGTAGTGGCGCAGGCGCGCCAGGGAGAAATCGACCCGGCGGGCATCAAAGTGCGACAGGGGAGAAAATTCTGCCGGGTGATAAATCCCGTCGGCCGTCTCATCGCCAATCTGCGAAAGTTCCGTCGTCGGGAAGTGGCGGGTCAGCCCCGCGCTCATGGAGCGGTCAAGCGTTAATGCCGAACCGTCAATCACGTAGGGATACGGGATCTCATGCCGCGAGGGCTCAACGTGAATGTGCGCGCCGTAATCCTGGTACAACAGCGTGAGTTGTTCTTCAAGATACGGTCGGAACAGTGCAGGGCGGGTGACGGTGGTGCTGTAGCAGCCGGAGTGGGTAAAGCGCGCGTAGGCGCGGGTTTTGGGATTACTGCTGGCGCTGCCGTCCCAGGTCACAGAGAGCGATGGATAAACAAAAAGGCCCTCGGTTCTGGCCTTTTCATCGGGAAGTTTCCCTGTTTCGATATATTCGCTGATGGCGCTGCGCAGCGCGTTGACGGACTGTTCGTACAGCGCGTCGAGTTTTTCCAGCGCCTGAGCCGGGGTCAGGCTGGAGCCCTTATTATTCATCTCTGTCTCCTTGTTCCACAGGTGTGCGACTCTACCCGATAGTATGTCACACGCCTGTGAAACAAAAGGGAGATCAGCTGTGGCGCGTCTCTTTCATCAGCAGCGCCGTCGCCGCCGACAGCAGGCAGCCGGCCAGCAGATAAATCGCCACGCTGTGCCAGTTGCCGCCGGAGAAGGTCACCAGCGCGGCGGCAATAAACGGCGTAAATCCGCCGCCGACCACGCTTGCGACCTGGTAGCCCACGCCCGCGCCGCTGTAGCGGTAGCTTGCGCCGAACAGTTCAGTAAACATCGGCTGCTGAACGCACACCACCATATCGTGAGCGATGTTGGCGAGCATGATGGCGAAGAAGACAATCCAGAAGATCGACTGCGCCTCGAGCGCCATAAAGAACGGCCAGGCGCTGAGGGTGCCAATCAGCGCCCCGGTGATGTAAACGCGACGGCGACCAAACCGGTCCGCCAGCCAGGCGAAGCAGGGGATTGTCAGGCAGCTGATCCCGCCGACCAGCAGGCCAATATTCAGGAACAGCTCGCGGGGAAGACCGAGGTTCTGCGTCGAGTAGTTCAGGGCAAACGCGGTGACGATATACATCGTCAGCAGTTCACAGAGGCGCAGGGCGATAATTTTCAGAAAAGCGCCAGGGTGTCGGACGAGGGCTTCCATGACCGGAAGACGCTTGCTCGTGGCCGGTTTTTCCTGCTGCTTTTCGAACTCTGCCGACTCCTCCATCCCGTTACGGATCCACAGCGCGGCGATGACCAGCACGATGCTGAAGATGAACGGAATGCGCCAGCCCCAGCTCAGGAACTGCTCGTCGGTGGTGAGCTGGCTGATTAGCGATACCAGCCCGGTGGAAAGCAGCAGGCCTACGCCGTACCCGACCTGTACGCCGCTGCTGTAAAACGCTTTCCGGTGCTTCGGCGCGCTCTCAACGGATAACAACGCCGCACCGCCCCATTCGCCGCCGACGGCGAAGCCCTGGATGGCGCGCAGGGTGACCAGCAGTACCGGCGCCCACCAGCCGATAGAGGCAAACGAGGGGAGAATACCAATCAGCGCGGTGGCGATCCCCATCATCCAGACGGTGAGCATCAGCATGCGCTTGCGGCCAAGACGGTCGCCGAAGTGGCCGAAGATCACCCCGCCCAGCGGGCGAAACAGAAAGCCGACGCCGAAGGTGGCAAATGCGGCGAGCGTGCCCATCGCGGGGCTGACCTGCGGAAAAAACTCGCGGTTAAACACCAGGGCGGCAGTGATGCCGTAAAGCAGAAAATCATACCAGTCGACGACGGCACCCGCGAAGCTGCCTAAGGCCGCGCGGCGGGCACGATTGAGCGAAGGTGTCTCCTCGTTGGGACGATCGGAGATGAGGGTGGAGTCCATAGTTGTCCTGTCCGTACTGATTTTTAATTATTGGTATAAGAAAAGGTCACTCACATTGCGTCCGTCATATAAACGGAACCTATGAGACTACCGCGACAAAACGCCTGAGAAAACGTTTTTATCTTTCCGGAAGGCGCTGAATAAATAAATTTCATCTTCCCCTACCTCGAGATAAATCAGTCTGTTTGGCTCCGGTTAGTGCTGAATGGATTACAGTTATAGATACCGCTGCGTGGCCTAAGCTGAGGGAGTAACGATGCAACGCACCTTTTTGGCATTCTGGATGGTCCTGTTTTTATTCGTCGCACCGCTTAACGCGGAGCCCAACGTCTACGGTGAGCAACGCATCAGCGGCTGGTGGAATGCGCTGACGGATGATATCTCCCGGACCTGGGAAGAGCCTCAACGTTACGACCTGTACCTGCCGTTCCTGAGCTGGCACGCTCGCTTTATGTACGACAAAGAAAAAACGGACAATTACAATGAAATGCCGTGGGGCGGCGGGCTGGGCGTTTCCCGCTATAACGAAGAGGGCAACTGGAGCGCGCTGTTCGCGATGATGTTCAAGGACTCGCACAACGAATGGCAGCCCGCGATGGGCTATGGCTGGGAGAAGGGCTGGTATCTGGATAATGCCAAAGATTTCCGCCTTGGGCTCGGCGCTGCGGCGGGCATCACGGCGCGAGATGATTTTGCAAACTATGTCCCGCTACCGTTCATCTTCCCGCTGTTTTCCGCCGGGTATAAGCGCGTTACCGTCCAGTTCACCTATATTCCAGGAACCTATAACAACGGCAACGTGCTCTTTGCCTGGCTGCGCTTAGGCTTCTAAAGGGTGATCACCTTTTTTGCCACGGCGTTAGACAATACCAGCATGGAGAAGAGAACAGAGGTAATGAAAGTGAGCACAATCAGCGCCAGCTTCATACCGAGAGAGGTCACCGGTATCAGCGCCGTCAGCAGATGAAACACCGAGTAGTGCACAATGTACACGCCGGTCATCGTTTTGCTGATGGCGGCCAGAATGGACTCCTTAAATTCAGCGTTGCGGCGAAAGCGCACGCCGTTCGCCGCAATCACCAGGGCAATAATCAGGATGTAGATCTGCGAGCCGGTGAGAATAAAGGCGTTTCTGTCCGCCTTGAACAGCGCGAAGAAGAAGTGGCGCTCGTAAAACCAGGTGAAGAGGTAGATAAACGGGATGGCGATAACCGCTGCCCGGACCACCTTTTTGCGGCTAATCCACTCGGCGACTTTCGGGTCGCAGAAGAGTTGCCCCGTCAGATAAAACAGCAGCCACGTCCACAGCCGATACTGCGGTGACAGGGAAAGGACGTGCGTTTCAGGATAGAGCGCCGATAGCAGATCGTATCCGTAGGAAAAGAGCAGCAGGGCGGCAATCGCGCCGCAAAACAGCGCTCGCCGCTGGCTCAGCCATTCCACAACCGGGTGGAAGGTGTAAATCACCACAAACGCGAACACGAACCAGGGCTGGATTAAATACCCGCGCTGATAGGGCTCCCACAGGTAGTAGATCGTTATCCAGAACAGAAAAACAATCACCAGACTTTTAATTTTACCCAGCTGCCAGCGGGTGTCGTGACGTGACTGTCCGTCGAGATAACCCGCAACGACAAAAAACAGCGGCGTGGCAATCGTCGAGATAAAGGTTAAAAACCCCAGGATCCAGTGATAGTCATAATCATAATGATCCCAGGTGTTGTAAATGGTAAAGAAGGTCACCGCCGTCATACAGCCCAGCGTCTTGATAATGTTCAGCCCTGTCGCATTCATTGTTGTTTGGCTTCGTCCTTACGATGGAAACACGCGTAGATAACGGGGAGTACCAGCAGCGTCAGGATTGTAGCAAACCCCAGTCCAAACATAATCACAACGGCCATGCTCTGGAAGAAAACGTCCAGCAGCAGCGGAGCCAGGCCAAGTACGGTCGTAAACGCGGTGAGTAGGATGGGGCGCAGGCGCGAGGTGGCGGCGTACACGATCGCGCTGCGCTGATCCTTTTGCGTTTTCTGCTGTTCGATCTCTTCCACCAGCACGATGCCGTTGCGGATCAGCATGCCGCTCAGGCTCAGCAGACCAATTAGCGCCATAAAGCCAAAGGGAATGCCGGTAAGTAAAAATCCCGGCGTCACGCCAATCAGCGCCAGCGGTACGGTCAGCCAGATGGCGACCGCATTTTTCACCGAGCTGAACATCAGCACCGTAATAACAAACATCACCAGATACCCGAGAGGTAGCGTTGTGAAAAGCCCCTGCTGCGCTTCACTCGAGTTTTCCGCGTCGCCCCCCCACTCGATGCTGTAGCCGTGTGGCAGGGGAAGTGCATCAATCTGCGGCTTCACGCGGGCGAGAATGTCCACGGAGGTTTGCTGGCTCAGCGGATCGGGATCGGTCTGCACCGTCAGCACTCGCGAGCGGTCGCGTCGAAGTATCAGCGGATCTTCCCACTCCAGCGAGAAGCGGCTGACGACGTTACTCAGCGGGATATACTGCTGCCGCGTCTGGCTCCACACCAGCACGTTGTTCAGGTGATTGGCGTCCAGCCTTTCGCTTTCCGGGGGCCTCACCACCACGGGCAGCAGATCGCTGCCTTCCCGGTACAGCCCCGCCCGGCTGCCGGAGAAGTTCATCTCCAGCGCGTTATCAACGTCCTGCTTATCTACGCCAAGCTCGCGGCCCAGGGCGGCAACGTACTGTGGGCGGATCACCTTGCTGCGGTTTTGCCAGTCGTTCCTGACGCTGCCCGTGGCAGGATCGCGGGTGAGAATGTCGTCCACCTGGCTGGCAATCAGGCGCAGCCGGTCAGGGTCCGGGCCTTTAATGCGCACCTCAATGGCGCTGTCGCCGGAGGGGCCAAACATCACGCGTTTGGTGCTGGCGTTGACCTGGGGATAGTTTCGCGCGATGTACTCGTCCACGTGGCGCGTCAGGGCAGAGATGTTGCGCTGGTCGTCCATGCGCACCATGATCTGCGCATAGTTGCCGTACTGCCGCTGCCCGCTGTAGGTCAGAATAAACCGCATACTTCCCTGACCGATGGTTGAGACGGTGGTTTCCACCCCCGGCTGGCCGTTAATGGTTTTTTCGATATCGCCGGTCATTTTCTCGGTCCATTTAATATCGGTACCGTAGGGTAGCCAGAGATCGACAAAGAAAATCGGCGTATTAGACGACGGGAAAAAATTTTGCCGCACGGCACCGAAGCCCCAGATGGACGCTGCCAGCAGCGCAGCCATCACAATGAGCGTCGGTGCCTTATGGTGCAGTAGCGTGTTAAGCAGGCGCTGGTAGGCGCGGTAGAGTCGTTTATCGTAAGGATCTGACTCGTCGGTTTTATCGGGCGCGCTGTCGTTTTTAAACAACCACCACTTAATCAGCACCGGGGTGAGGGTGAGCGCCGAAAACCAGCTCAGCATGAGGGAAATTAGCAGCACCTGGAACAGGGATTTACAGTATTCCCCGGTGGAATCCTGCGACAGCCCGATTGGGGCAAACGCCAGGATGGCAATCACCGTCGCCCCAAGCAGCGGCAGGGCGGAGCGGCGGATGATGTAGTTCACGGCGGTAAGCAGCGGGGAGCCCTGCTGTCGGGCAATCAACACCCCTTCGACAATCACGATGGCGTTATCCACTAGCATGCTGAGGGCGATAATCAGCGCCCCGAGCGAGATGCGCTGCAGCTCAATGCCCCACAGATACATAATCAGCAGCGTGCCGAGCACGTTAAGCGCGAGGGAGAACGCGATGATGATCCCGCTGCGTACGCCCATAAAGATCAGCAGCACGCCGATGACAATCGCCAGCGCCATCAGGAAGTTAATAATAAAACCGTTAACGGAGTGGCCCACTTCGGCTGCCTGATCGTAAAACAGGTCTATCTGTATGCCTGCCGGTTTTTCCGCCGACATCTGGTTTAGCTTCGCCTCCAGCGCGTGCCCCACGTCGATAACGTTCACGCCGGGAATAAACGAGACGCCCATGGTAACGGCTTTTTTACCGTTGGCATGGTAGATACTGGCCGGCGATTCGTTCAGCCCGCGCGACAGCGTGGCAATATCCCGCAGACGCGTCGCCGCCCCGGTGCCGGAAGGCGTGATGATGATATCCGCCAGTTCATCAAGATTCTCGAACTCACCGGTCGGGTGCAGGCGAATGGATTCGGTGCCGGAGGTGATTTCTCCGGCGCTGGAAACGACGTTAAGTCTGCTGAGCAGGGCGGAAAGCTGGTTCAGCGTAATGCCGCGCGCGGCCATTTTGGTCAGGGAGATATCGATGTTGACCTGTTGGCTAATGGCCCCGCCGATGGCGACCTTCGCGACGCCGGGGATCAGAATCAACTCCCGGCGCAGCTGCTCCGCATATCGCACCAGCTCAGGATTACTGAATTCATCTCCGGAAATGGCGAAGAAGAAGCCGAACACGTCGCCGAAATCGTCATTTACAAAGGGCGTGACGACGCCGGGCGGGAACAGACGCGATGCATCGCCCACGCGGCGGCGCAGTTCATCCCAAATCTGCGGCAGCTCGTTCGAGTGATAGCGAGAAGCGATGTTAACGGTGATTTGCGACAGACCGTTTGAAGAGATGGAGCTCACGTTGTCCAGATAAGGCAGCTGCTGAAGAGCATTCTCCAGCGGAAGCGTCACCTCCTCTTCAACCTGCTGAGCGGATGCGCCGGGGTAGTGGGTGACCACCACTGCGGTTTTGATGGTAAAGGCGGGATCTTCCAGCCTGCCGATATTCAACAGGGCGAAAATACCCCCGATGCCCAGCAGCAGGATCGTTAGCCAGACGCGAACAGGGTTATTGATAAATTGACGAGAGATATCCATTACAGTCCCCGTTCACGCGTCCAGATACGCACCGGCTGGTTAGCATGGAGCTCACCAACGCCCGCAGCCACCACGCGTTCGCCCGCCTTAAGCCCGCTGGTAATCACCACGCCTTCGGTACTCACTTGCCCCACGCTGACCTTGCGGTCTTCCAGATGCAGCGCATCGCCTTCGCCCGTTACGACCCAGACGTGCGGCTCGTTGCGCGGGCTGTTGTCCGGGTTAAAGACTGCTTCAACCGGTACGACCAGCGCCTGAGCGTCCGCGCCCGCCGGGAGGTTGGTTAGATTAATGGTCACCGTACCGCTTACGCCGCCGACAGCGGGAAAATCATCTGGCCGCGGCATGGTCAGTATCACCTGCCAGGTCAGGGTATTGCTGTCGCTGCTGCCGGAGTGCTCTTTGTAGACGGCGGTAAATTCCCGATCCGGCATGGCGTTAATTCTCACCACGGGGCGATACTGCGCGTTGCGGATATCGAAGGTCTTAAACAGGTTTTCAGGGATGCTAAACACCACGTCCAGCAGGTCGGTGCGGGTTAACGTCGCGATGGGCTGACCGGGGGACACCACCTGATGGTTCCGTACGTGTACGCTGGCCGCCGTCCCACTGAAGGGGGCGACGAGCGTCATCTGATTCAGCTCTTCCCGGGCAATCTGTAGCGCCGCATTCGCCGAATCGCGGTTCGCGCGCTGCACGTCCATTTCTGCTTTCGAAATCGCCTGGCGGCCCGCCAGGGTCTGGAAGCGATCGAACTGCCTCTGGGCCAGCGTCGCCGCCGTTTGTCTGTCGTTAACCCGCTGCTGGGCTTCACGGGCATTCAGTCTGGCAAGCTGTTGCCCCTGTTTGATGGCTGCACCCTGACGCACATCGAGCGCTTCAATTTGACCTGCGCGCTTGAAAGAAAGGTCTGTGGCATCGCCCGATTCAATGCGGGCGGGAAAAACGCGCTGCTGGGCGTGACCGGGAACCGTCACCTCCGCCACTTTTACCATCCTGGGCAGGGAGGCGGCTTGCTTGGGCTTCGGGTCGCACGCCGTGAGCGTTAACAAAACGAACGGTAAAAGAGAGAGATAGCGGTTCACTGTATTCCCCTAATAAATAACTGTTTTATTTATTCCATAACCTGGACAGGGGTGACACTATTCTGCCAGAACAGTGACGACCATATAGGTAAATAAACCAATCGCCGTGCTGGCGATAATGGCAAGCGCAATAAACATACCCAGACGGATCAGGCTTAAACCATACATACATTCCTCCATGAGCAGGAAGCGGTAGCTGACTATGAGCATAGTCGGCGAAAAGATAAATGTTAAATAACCATTATCAGTGGGGAAGCGCTAAACCTGATATTCCTGTGCTACGTTTAATGTTATCCATCTTTTTTTACCGTAACTGGCATTAAGGGCAACCCCCTGCATTTAATGCGTTTTTTGCTTCACTCACTCTCGTGTTGGTTATAAAAAGGATGCTCGATATGTATAAAAACATTCTCGTTCCGGTGGATGTCTACGAGACAAGCCTGGCGGATAAAGCGTTGCAGCATGCACAGTTTCTGGCGCAAAGCGCATCGGGTGACATTCATTTGCTGCACGTCATGCCCAAATTTTCAGCCGAGCTGACGCGTGGTTTTATTTCAGATGCGCGCAAAATGGATGAATATATGATTAATAATTCGAAAGAAAAGCTGTCTGAGCTGGTCAAAAAAGTGAATCTGCCAGAAGAGCGTGTTCATCTCCACGTCCGTAGCGGGAATGTTCGTGATGAGGTTATTAAGCTGGCGGATGAACTTACCGTCGGCGCGATTATTGTCGGCTCGCGAAATCCAAATATTCAAACCCATTTGTTAGGATCGGAGGCGGCAAGTATTGTTCGTTACGCTCATGTTCCTGTTTTCGTTATTCGTTAATTACAGAGAAGCAAGGTGATTTCTGAATAGAATCTGAGGAAGGAACGATGAAAACAGGAAAACCTGAACGTCCGTATTATCAACAAACCGTTGACGAAACCCTGTCGAATATCCACTCCACCCTGGAAGGCCTTAGCGGCACTGAGGCATCAGCCCGACTTCAGCAGCACGGTGAGAATGCGTTACCGCAAAAAAAGGGCAAACCCGCCTGGCTGCGCTTCCTGGCGCATTTTAACGACGTATTGATTTACGTTCTGCTGGTGGCCGCGTTGCTTAAGCTCTTTATGGGCCACTGGGTAGACATGTTTGTGATCCTTGGGGTTGCCATCATTAACGCGCTGATTGGCCATATCCAGGAGAGCAATGCTGAAAAATCGTTGCAGAGTATTCGCAATATGCTCTCCAGCGAGGCCGTGGTGGTACGACAGGGGAATCATGAAACGATCCCCACTACGGCGCTGGTCCCGGGAGATATCGTGGTGATCCGCGCCGGGGATCGTATCCCTGCGGACCTGCGCGTGATTGAAGCGCATAACCTTCGCGTGGAGGAGGCCATCCTGACCGGCGAATCCACCGTTGTTGAGAAAAACAGCGATGCGTTAAGCGGGGAACTGCCCTTAGGTGACCGGTATAATCTGCTCTACTCAGGCACCACTGTCAGCTCCGGCGGCGGTAAAGGCGTGGTGGTGGCAACCGGGGGCGAGACCGAGCTGGGCCACATCAATCAGATGATGTCCGACATCGAAAAGCACCGCACGCCGCTGATGGTGCAGATGGACAAGCTCGGTAAGACCATCTTCATCACTATCCTGGTGATGATGGTGGCGCTGTTTGTCTTTAGCCTCCTGTTCCGGGATATGCCGGTTTCAGAACTGGTGCTGTCGCTTATCAGCCTCGCCGTTGCCGCCGTGCCGGAAGGCCTGCCGGCCATCATTTCCATCATCCTTTCGCTTGGCGTACAGGCCATGGCGCGTCGCAAGGCCATCATTCGCAAGCTGCCTACGGTGGAAACGCTGGGCGCAATGACGGTCATCTGCTCGGATAAAACCGGCACCCTGACGATGAATGAAATGACGGTCAAAGCGGTGATTACCGCTGACACGACCTATCGCGTGGAGGGCGACAGCTACGAACCGGTGGGGAATATTCACCCCGTAGATGATCCGACGCCCGTCAGCGTGACGCAGGGTTCTCTGCTGGAACGCTATCTGCGCACTATTGACCTCTGCAATGACAGCCAGCTGATCAAAGACGAGCAGGGGCTGTGGAAAATTACCGGGGGCCCAACCGAGGGCGCGCTGAAGGTCCTGGCGGCGAAAATTCCGCTCCCACCGCTCGATACCGAAATGCGCAGCAAAATCCCGTTTGATTCGCAGTATAAATACATGTCCACGTTGTACCGGCTGGGCGATGAAGAGGTGATTTTGATCACCGGCGCGCCGGACGTCCTGTTCCGCCTCTGCCAGTACCAGCAGACGAATGACGGACTGCAGCCGTTCGATCAGCCTTACTGGGAAGGGAAGATTGAAGAGTATGCCCGGGAAGGGTTGCGCATGGTGGCCGCGGCCTGGAAACCTGCCCGCGAGGGGCAACGCGAGCTGGATCACCCGGACCTGCACGATGGCGTGATCCTGCTGGGCATTGCTGGAATGATGGATCCGCCGCGTCCGGAGGCGATTACCGCCATTGCCGACTGTCTGCAGGCCGGGATCCGCGTGAAAATGATCACCGGCGACCACCCGCAAACGGCAATGAGCATTGGGCAAATGTTGGGGATTGGTAACGCCGCAAGCGCTATCACCGGCCGTGAGCTGGAGGCGATGGACGATCGTCAGCTGAGCGACGCCGCGCAGCAGTACGATATTTTCGCCCGAACCAGCCCGGAGGATAAATTCCGCCTTGTGCAGGCCCTGCAAAGTAAACAGGAAGTCGTGGGCATGACCGGGGATGGCGTAAATGACGCCCCGGCGCTCAAGCGGGCGGATGTGGGTATCGCCATGGGGATTAAGGGGACGGAAGTCACCAAGGAAGCCGCCGACATGGTGTTAACGGATGACAACTTTGCCACCATTGCCAGCGCGGTGCACGAGGGGCGTCGGGTTTACGATAACCTGAAAAAGACCATTCTGTTCGTTATCCCCAGCAACATCGCGCAGGCCCTGCTGATCATCATCGCGCTGCTTGCGGGGAACCTGATCCCGCTGACGCCGGTCCTGATCCTGTGGATGAACATGGCGACGTCGGCAACGCTGTCGTTTGGCCTGGCGTTTGAAGCGGGTGAGAAGGACATCATGAACCGGCCGCCGCGCAAGGCGAATCTCCATGTGATGGACGGCTATGCCATCTGGCGCGTGGTGTTTGTCGGTCTGATGATTGCCATCAGCGCCTTCGTGCTGGAAGCCTGGCTACAGCCGCGCGGCTACTCGGCGGAGTTTATCCGCACCGTACTGCTGCAAACCCTGGTAACGGCGCAGTGGTTCTACATGCTCAACTGTCGCGTGAATGACGGCTTCTCGCTGAGCAAAGGCCTGCTGGCGAACAAAGGGATTTGGATCGTCAGCGGCGTGCTGCTGGCGCTACAGCTTCTTATCATTTACGCCCCCTTCATGCAGATGCTGTTTGGCACCGAAGCGCTGCCGTTCCGCTACTGGGTCATCACCTTGCTGATTGGTTTTGTGATGTTCCTTATCGTCGAGGCGGAAAAAGTACTGACGCGCCGGTGGCGCAAAACCGAGGCGTGATAGCGTAAACTGAGAAAGCCTGAGCCCAGGCTTTCTCTTTTCCGCCGCATACGGTTGATGGTTGCGCCGCTATCGTTATCTTATCGACAGAAAACGTTCGTTTACTAATGTGCAACAGACCGTTTAGTTTATTATTGTTCTCATTGTGAAGCGCTTTCGATAAATTCGTATTACCCCAATTCCTGGTTTATACGAATATGAATAAAACGCTATCTATGCCCCTGGTGGTATTAATTGCATGCCTGTCCGTGGGCGGATTAATATCTACCGATATCTTTTTGCCTGCGCTGAGCGAAATGCAGTTGTTTTATAAGGTCACGGAGGCGCAAATACAGGATGCTATCGCCCTGTTTTTATTTGGTGTTGCGTTTTCACAGCTGGTGTATGGGCCGTTAAGCGACAGCCTGGGGAGAAAGAAAACGCTTATTGCGGGGCTGTTAATCTGGTTGGTTTCGACGGTCGGCGTTATTTACTCTACTCATATTAATGAGCTGCTTATTTTACGCTTATTACAGGGCATCGGCTCCTGCGCCGGTATCACCATCAGCCGGGCGATTATTAATGACATGTTGGATAAGAAGTCTTCGGCCCAGCTGTATCTTGTCATATTTCCCTTTGTCGGGATGTCACCGGCTATTGCGCCCATGATCGGCGGCGTTTTAACCCAACACTTCGGCTGGAAATCCTGTTTTATCTTTTTGACCTTGTTTATCGTCATGACGCTGGGACTCTGTCTCACCGCGCTGCGCGAAACGTTACCGCCTGAAAAAAGGCAAAGGCTGAGCGTGATGGCGGCCATGGTCAACACCCTTGTGGTGTTAAGAAACAGGCAGTTTTTGTTTTATGCCGCCATTCCCTGTTTTGCTTACGCGGCCTATTTTTCCTATATCGTCGAGTCGCCCTTTTTGCTGGGCAAGCTTGGGCTTTCACCGCTTTATATCGGTTACACCTATATTTTGCTTTCCGTAAGCTACGTGGCGGGGAATCTTATCGCTAAAAAAAGATCTCGCCTGGTGGGTATTGAAGAGACCATTCGCCGTGGGTATCGCATTTTTGTCATCGGCGGCATCGTCTTTGCGCTTCAGATGTACTTAAGCCCAGTGCCTTTGTTCACCAGCATTATCTCCATCGGCATTCTGACTTTTGGCAATGGCTTCCTGCTGCCGTTGGGCACGGCGTCTGCCATCGCGGCACATCCGCAGGCGTCAGGAACGGCCTCGGGGGTGATGGGCGCATTACAGCTTGGAAGCGCAGCGCTCGCAACCTTCCTTATTGGAAAACTCTCCGCTCATGCTCCCGTCATGACCGCGCTGATTATTGCCTGCGTCTGCGTTGTAGGTTTCCTTGTATATGTTTTTGGTCAATATGGGTTTATGGAATTTATCTCCAGTAAAGAGAGTAATATCAATGATTAATAATATAGATGTCACATTAAGGGATGGCGGGTATCAAAACAATTTTAGCTTCCCCGTAGACTACGCAATTAAGCATGTGCGCGCACTGGTGGGCAGTGGCGTTGAATGGATAGAAATAGGTTACCGAAACGGTTCGTTTAAACCCATCGCGGATATTGGTTTAACCGGAATGTCTCCCGATAATTATATCCAGGCGATTCATGATGCCGTGCCCGAAGCAAAATTAGTGGTCATTGCCCACCCTCATAATATTAACCGACAAGATATTATTAGCCTCCGAAAAAGCGGCGTTGCGCTGCTGCGGATCTGTATCAAAACAGATAATCCCCAACCCGCGCTGGAAATGTGTGAGGTGGCGAAAGAGAACGGTCTGCGCGTGAGTATGAACTTTACGCGAGCCAGCCAAATTAACGCGAAGACGCTTGTTGACGTGGCATTGCAGTGTGAGAAAGCCGGGGCCGATATTATTTGCATTGCGGACTCTAACGGCAGCTTGCGGCCAGAGCAGACCGCGCGTCTGGTCAACCTGCTTAAATGCACCACCCCGCTTGAGGTGGGATTCCATGCCCACGATAACCTGGGGCTGGCAATGGCAAACTCCATTGAAGCCGTAAAGGCTGGCGCGACCTTTATTGATAGTTCCCTGACCGGCATGGGAAAAGGGGCGGGAAACCTGGCGATGGAAACCTGGCTGTCGCTGTGTAATTTCAACGAAGGCAAAGACCGTTATCACACGGAGTGGATATTTAATCAGGTGCATCAGCTGGTATCGAAGGAATTCTACAACGCCTCTTACCGCAGCGTGGTGGATATGATCCTTGGGGTGAAAAATCTCAGCGTCGAAAACCGGAAGATGGTGGAAGAGACGCTGACGACAGAAAGCCAGAGAACCTTCAGCGCTATTGATAACGTGATCACAGGAACGGCAGCATGAAATTACAGGATGCAGTAATACTGGCGCCGGTCATGCCCGCCTGGGACGGGGGGGCGTTTTGCGCTCCGCTGGTTACCTTGCTCGAAGAGAAAGGATTTTCCGTCACGATCGTTGATACGTTGAACCTGATTACACACGACGATCCGCAGAGCGCGATTGACGTGCTTTGCCAGACGCTAAATGCCCAAGTCAAACGCCCCTGGCTGCTGGTGGGGTTTGCAATGGCAGGCACGCTGGTGCAGCTGCTGGCGCACCGTTTACGCGGCGTAGCGGGCGTCTTGAGCGTGAGCGCCCCCGGTTTTGCCGACGAAAAATTAACGCAGCGGCTGGTTCGTCTCATCTCTCTACTTGAAAAAGGTGAACTCGGTTCGTCCATGGATATTCTGCATCACTATGTCCTGCCCGAAGGTTCGCCTGCGCCGCGGGAGAAATTTACCCTGCCAGATACCGAGAAAATGTCGGCGATTAAGAGAATGCTCACCGGATTCTCACTGCTGTTAAAGATGGATGCCCGCGCGGATATTGCCGCCTATGACGGTAACTACCTGGCGATTGTGGGTGAAAAATCCCAGCTGGCCTCATGGGAAAACCAGACCCACAGCCCCCGAACCCAGCACTATTACAAACGCATTCCCGGCGCGGGGATGCGTCCGTGGAATGACAATCCGGCTGCGGTGAATGCGCTGCTCAACGAATGGATCGATACCTTATGAAAAATGTTCTGGTATTGCCGGGAGACGGTATTGGTCAGGAAGTGTGCGACGCCGCGTTACCCGTCATCGGTGCGCTGGATCTTCCCATCCACCTGACCTTTGGGGAAATAGGCTGGTCCTGCTGGGAACGTGAGGGTAATCCTGTGCCAGCCCGTACCTGGGATCAGATTGCGGAGGCTGATGCAGTGCTGCTGGGGGCCATCACCAGCAAGGGAAAATTGCAGGCTCAGCAGGCGCTACCTTTAGCGCTCCGGCAGAAAGGCATTGAGTACGTCTCACCGGTGATTCAACTCCGGCAGAGGCTTGGGCTCTTTGCCAACATCCGTCCGGTGAAATATGTAACAGGGGAGCGACGTCCTTTCCGCTGCTGTGTGATCCGGGAAAATACCGAGGGGTTGTACGCCGGAATGGATTTTAAAGGCGTCGGCGCGAACGTGGCCAGCTGGCTTAAGCACCCGAACCTCGAAAAATATGGCCCGGACGAGGCGGCATGGTCAGTCCGCCTGCAAACGCGCTATGGCCTGGAGCGCCTGTTTCAGACGGCCTTCGACTATGCCCGCAAAAACCACTTTTCGCGCGTCACGTTTGCCGATAAACCCAACGTCATGCGCGAAAGCGGCCATTTCGCAGCAACCATTTTTCATGAAGTGGCCGCGCGCTTTCCTGACATTCGGGCAGATATTCATAACGTTGATGCGATTGCCCTCTGGCTGGTACGCAAGCCTCACGAGTTTGGCGTGATTGTCGCAGAAAATATGTTTGGCGATATCCTGTCGGATCTGGCTGCCGGCGTGATGGGGGGACTTGGCCTGGCACCCAGCGCCAATATTGGCAGTGAGGTAGCCTATTTTGAACCCGTACACGGCAGCGCGCCGGGGATGGCGGGGCAGGGAAAAGCCAATCCGTGTGCGATGTTCTACACGATTGCGCTCATGCTGGAGTACCTGGGCTTTGAGGCGCAGGCGGAAAAACTGCAGCAGGCTGTCGATCGCGTTGTTCGTGACGGGAAGGTGGCCACCTACGATTTAGGCGGCTCGGCGACAACGCAGGAGATGGCAAAGGCAATAATCGACGCCCTGGTTCAGCCAGCCATCGCGAAAACGGCCAGCGTGATCGCGATTGGTGATGAGCTCCTTTCCGGGCAATGCCTTAACACAAACCAGCAGACTATCAGTCAATGCCTTGAAAAGGCGCATTACCGGGTCAGATTTCAGGCGACCTGTGCAGACAATATCCCGCAGATACGCTCGGTAGTGACGGGGCGTATCGGGCAGGACGATCTCATTGTGGTATGCGGCGGACTTGGCCCAACCTCTGACGATAAAACCCGCGAGGCGATTGCTCAGGTCCTGAATAAACCGCTGGTACACGACGAAGAGACGTGGAAAACCATTGAACGCCGTCTCGTGACGTTCGGGGTGAAGAACGATCCTTCGAATCGTCTTCAGGCGCGTTTCCCCGAAGGCGCTTCCATTCTGGATAACGCTTCCGGCACCGCACCAGGGTTCAGCGCATGCGTGGCGGGCAGCCAGCTGGTGGTTCTGCCTGGGCCGCCCTCCCAGGCGTTACCGATGCTGGAAGAGACGCTGGCAAACAGCGTGGAAACCGGGCCTGAAAGGAAAAAGCACAGCTGGACCCTGCTCGGCATCAGCGAGAGCGAGGTTGGTTCTATCGTCAGTGCGCTGGTTACCTCCACGGACTGGGACAGCCATTTCTTATGGAAAAGCCCTTACGTCATCGTCCAGATTGTGACGCCTGAACATCGGCCTCTGCCGCTTTCGGTGAGGCAAAGTCTGGACAGCGCGCTGCGTCCATATCTTGTGAGTAAACGGAATAAAACGGCGGGAGAAATACTGCAGGAGGCGTGCAGTATTCGCTGGCATACGTCAGATGCAGACCTCCCGGCTTACCTGCCCGCAGGATCCCAGCACCGAAAAGGAGAGCCAGCGGTCAGGATGGATGTGACGGTTAGCCCCTCGCTCCACGAGCTTCCGATCGGCGAAGCCCATCTGGGGCAAATGACAATATCGGTTCGTCACCAGAATGGTCAGGCGCATCAGATGACGTTTCCGATGAACAGAATACTGCTTGCGCAAACCCTGCCGGAATATGCCGCCTGGTGCGCCTTAAAAACCCTGACAACACAACATGGATAATTCGACAATGACGACTCACCCGACGCTTCAGTCGCGCCTGCTGGCGCTGGATACGGCAGCCATTTCGGATGCGCTGGACAGTTTATACATTGCGGGTGGCCTTGCGGGCATTAAGCTGCAGGCCGGGGGCGGAAAGCTGGCAGGGCCTGCCTGGACCGTCAAGTATGAAGCCTGCGTGGTGGAGAAAAACCAGTTTATGAATGCGGGGAACTATATCGATCAGGTTCCGGCTGGCGCGGTCATCGTTGTGGACAATGGTGGCCGTACGGACTGCACCAACTGGGGCAATATTCTGACCACCAAAGCCGTGCTTAAAGGCATCGCCGGTTCCGTCATCTACGGCTCAGCCAGGGACATTGCAGACATTCGTCAGATGAATTACCCGCTGTTCGCCAGCAATATCTATATGGTTTCCGGCAAGAACCGTGCGCGGGTCAGCGCGGTACAGTGTGCGCTGCAGATTGAAGGGGTAACGGTCTGCCCCGGCGACTGGATTTTCGGCGATGAGAATGGCGTTCTGGCGATCCCCGCTGAGCAGCTGGAGGAGGTGATCCGTCGGGCTGAAAATGTTGAAAAGACGGAGCGTGAAATCATTAATGCTGTTCGTGAAGGCACCTCGCTCGACGAAGCCCGACAAACGCTTGGCTACCATGTGCCCTGGGAAGCAAAAGCATGACGCGCCCGTTTTATGACTACTGGGCGTCCCGCCTGCGCTTTCTGGACGTGCACTATCACGCGCGCCCGGACAGCTATCAGCGGCGTTACTCCGCAATGGAGGCCGGGGAACGTTACGCGCAGCTTCAGGGGGGCGTGGTGCTTAAGAACCACCTGGGGAGCGTCAGTGCGCTGGCATCGGCAATGCAGGAGAGGGGGCTGCCCGTCTTTGGCTCGGTTGTACTGAATGCCGCCGCCGGGGGAATAAACCTTAACGTTGTCCGCCAGGCGCTGAGTCAGTATCAGTTTGACGGCGCGCCCAGGCTGCTTGTGCACTTGCCAACCGTGGTTCCAACGGCGCATAAAAGCGGGTTATCCCGGACGTTCAGTAACGAGTATGCCCGGCATTTCGCCGGGCAGCCGCTCTCGATTGCTGACGATGGGGGTGAATTACGTTCTGGCGTAAAAACGCTCATTCATTTTGCCCGGCATCATGACATTGTGCTCTCCTCAGGACATGCAACGAAAGACCAAACGCTGCGTCTGATTGAGGCCGTTGAGCGAGTGGGTGGATGCAGGCTGATGCTGAACCAGCCGGCGAATCCGATGACGGGATTTACCGCCCGTGAACTGCGCGCGCTCGGCGAACACGAGTGGCTCTTTGTTGAGCAGTGCGCCCTGACGGTCTATTTAGGCTATCAGCCCCTCGACGATCTCTATGAGGTGCTGACGGGAGTCCATAACCTGGTTTACAGCTCGGATCTGGGCCAGCCGGGCCAGCCCGACATCGGCGAGTGGCTGGAGGATAGCCACCGCTGGTTCAGAGAGGCCGGACTGGATGCGGCGCGCATCGATGAGATCGCGCTGCTGAACCCGCTCAGGATGTTGGCGCCGGGGCCGTTGCAAGGTTAAGCGTGCGGAGGAAATCAATAAATGCCTGTTCCTTGGGCGAGGGATGAGGATTGATATGCACCACGTACATGGGAAGAGGGGCAGGCATATAGGCATCAAGGGCGGTGATGATTTCTCCTGACTCCATTCCCGCTCTCACGGTGAATTCCGGCAGGTAACAGATCCCTAACCCGTGATGCACCATATTGCACAGGTCGAGGCTGTTGCTCACTCTGGAGACGTAATGAGGGCGGATTTCAACCAGCTCATCGTCAATAACAAATTTCCAGCTGCGGCGGTGGTTATCAAAATGCAGAAGGCAGGTATGCTGGCGCAGCTCGTCAGGATGTTGCGGAATACCGTGCTGCTGCGCGTAGGAGCGTGAAAGACAGGTATATTTTCGCCAGTAGCCAATCAGCGTGTAATAAAGGTTGCTGTCGGGGAGTGGCCCGCACTGAAGCGCCAGATCGAAGCCGTGGCTGAACAGCTCCATGCAGTGATTGCCGGTCACGATGTCCAGCCTCAGATTGGGATAGCGCTCCAGGAAGGCGCCAAGGTGCGGAATAACGTGCTGGTTGCTGATTGAATGGGGTATACCCACTTTGAGATTGCCGCCAATTTCGTTACTGAGGCTTTTGACATCCCTGAGGCAGGACTCATATTCATCAATAATGAGCAGGCAGCGCTGGTAAAATTGCTCTCCAGCCGTCGTCAGTGAAATGCGGCGCGAATTGCGTTTAATCAGTTGCGCATTTACCTCGCTTTCCAGCTTTTCAATTCTGCGGCTGATCATGGCCGGGGAGAGTTTCATGGCCATCGCGGCGGCACGGAACCCCTGACACTCTACGACCATTCTGAAGGCTTTCATATTTTCCAGCATTGTGTCCTCCTGACGCTGGTCTGGTATCGCTATTCTCGCATTATTTCATCAGCATGTTGTGCTGGTTTTTATTGCAAACCGTTATCGCAGCGTGACTATTCTGACAAATTTCGCAGCGGGCAGTTATAGTTAGCCTGTGACTATCAGGTTTAAGATCAGGGAAACTATGATTCGCTTATTCTCGCTCGCGTTAATGCTTGCTGCCATAACTCCCGGTGCGCTGGCCGTTACGTACCCACTTCCCCCTGAAGGCAGTCGTCTTGTTGGCGCTCCCGTTACGGTTGTGGTCCCCCAGGGGAATACCCGGCCGCTGGAGTATTTTGCGGCGCAGTACGGGCAGGGGCTGAGCAACATGCTGGAAGCAAACCCGGGCGTGGATCCTTTTTTGCCAAAAGCCGGAACGACCTTAACCATCCCTCAGCAGCTGATTTTGCCTGACACCGTCCGCGAGGGCATTATCGTGAATGCGGCAGAAATGCGCCTCTACTACTACCCGCCGGGTGGCAATACCGTTGAAGTGCTGCCCATCGGCATCGGTCAGGCCGGGCGTGAAACCCCGCGTAACTGGGTGACGGCCGTTGAGCGTAAGCAGGAGGGGCCAACCTGGTCTCCGACGCCAAATACGCGGCGTGCCTATGCGGCAGAAGGGAAAACGCTTCCGGCGTTCGTGCCCGCCGGGCCGGATAACCCGATGGGGCTGTATGCGATTTATATCGGCAGGCTCTATGCCATTCACGGCACAAACTCGAATTTCGGCATCGGGCTGCGGGTGAGCCAGGGCTGTATTCGTCTGCGTAATAACGATATCAAATACCTTTTCGATAACGTTCCCGTGGGAACCCGCGTGCAGCTTATCGATCGGCCCGTTAAAGTCACCACCGAGCCGGACGGCAGCCGCTGGGTGGAGGTTCACGAGCCATTATCACGTAACCGCGCGGAATTTGAGTCAACCCGGAAAGTGCCTCTGCCTATTTCAGCCGCGCAGCGAACGCAGCTGATAAACGAGGGCGCGGGCGCTGAACTGGAGCGGCGATCGGGGATGCCGGTTAAGATCGGCATGTGAGGTGATTTTCGCCGGGTGGCGGCTGCGCCTTACCCGGCCTACGATTCGAGGTTTTTGTAGGTCGGGTAAGGCGCAGCCGCCACCCGACAATTTTACCAGATGCCGAAAAGCAAAAAGCCTGCTTTTAAAGCAGGCTTTTTAAATTTGGCTCCTCTGACTGGACTCGAACCAGTGACATACGGATTAACAGTCCGCCGTTCTACCGACTGAACTACAGAGGAATCGTGTGAACGGGGCGCATATTATCGACCTGCGTTCGCCTTGTCAAAGGGTGGATCAACGCCTTTTGATCGTTTGCTGACAAAATCGGCAAAGTGATGTTTTTGGCAGCAGAATGCACCGTCATGGTGCGGGTATACCCCTAATGGGGCAGATCATAAACTGCTGTATCGGTAATAAAACCCCCCTCCATGATTAGGTTTCCTTATTTTCAGGCGCTTAGCGAACAATTTAGACCGCCTGGTAAAAGTGGCATTCATATTGCAAAACCTGTTCAACAACGACAGCCGGTTCCGGCACAGCATTTCGAACAGGGGGCAAAATGAACTTAAGACGACTGAAATACTTCGTAAAAATCGTCGATATCGGCAGCCTGACTCAAGCGGCAGAAGTGCTGCATATCGCGCAGCCCGCGCTGAGCCAGCAGGTGGCTACTCTGGAAGGCGAGATGGATCAGCAGCTGTTGATTCGCACCAAACGCGGCGTCACACCAACGGAAGCAGGCAAAATCCTTTATACCCATGCGCGCACCATCCTTCGCCAGTGTGAACAGGCGCAGCTGGCGGTGAATAACGTGGGGCAGACCCTGAGCGGGCACGTGTCTATCGGCCTGGCGCCGGGAACGGCCGCGTCCTCTATTACCATGCCGCTGCTGCAGGCCGTTCGCGCCGAGCTGCCTGAAGTGCTGGTCTACCTGCACGAAAACAGCGGTTCCGTCCTGAATGACAAACTGCTCAATGGCCAGCTGGACATGGCGGTCCTATACGATCGCTCCCCGGTCGCCGGCATCACCAGCCAGCCGCTGCTGAAAGAAGATCTCTACCTCGTGGGGACTCGGGACTGTCCGGGCCAGAGCGTAGACCTTACCGCCGTGGCAGAGATGAACCTCTATCTGCCGCGCGACTATAGCGCCGTGCGCGTGCGCGTGGACGAAGCGTTCTCCCTGCGCCGCCTGACGGCCAAAATCATCGGTGAAATTGACTCAATCTCCACGCTCACCGCGGCCATTGCCAGCGGAATGGGCGTGACGGTTCTGCCGGAGTCCGCAGCACGCTCGCTGTGCAGCGCGGCAAACGGCTGGATGGCGCGGATCACCACGCCTTCGATGAGTCTGCCGCTGTCGCTGAACATGTCTGCGCGCGGTTCGCTGTCGCCTCAGGCACAGGCGGTAAAAGAGATTTTGATGTCGCTGGTCAGCAAGCCGTCGCTTGAGAACCGTGAACTCCAGCTCGTGAGCTGATATTCCATAAAAGCATAAGATGCTGGTTTTTATTATTTGTTCTGCAGCTCGGCTGACTCTAACAATAGAGCTATGTCAGATGCGCCGGAGTGAATCGTGAATTTCCAGCAACTTAAAATTATCCGTGAGGCGGCCAGGCGGGACTACAACCTGACCGAGGTCGCCAATATGCTTTATACCTCTCAGTCCGGCGTCAGCCGCCATATCCGCGAGCTGGAAGAGGAACTGGGTATAGAGATCTTTATCCGTCGCGGCAAGCGGCTGCTCGGCATGACGGAGCCGGGTAAGGCTTTGCTCATCATCGCAGAGCGGATCCTCAACGAGGCCAGCAACGTGCGTCGTCTGGCGGATCTCTTCACCAATGACGCCTCGGGCGTACTCACCATCGCCACCACCCACACCCAGGCGCGCTACAGCCTGCCGCCGGTGATAAAAGCCTTCCGCGAACTTTTCCCTGACGTCCGTCTGGAGCTCATCCAGGGCACGCCGCAGGAAATTGAAGTGCTGCTGCAAAACGGTGGGGCGGATATCGGCATTGCCAGCGAGCGCCTGAGCAACGACCCGCTGCTGGTGGCGTTCCCCTGGTTTCGCTGGTACCACAGCTTATTGCTCCCGGTCGATCATCCGCTGAATCAGGTCTCTCCTCTGACGCTGGAAGACGTTGCGAAATGGCCGCTGATCACATACCGCCAGGGGATCACCGGACGTTCGCGCATTGATGAAGCCTTCAACCGTAAAGGGCTAACGCCGGATGTGGTGCTGAGCGCGCAGGATTCTGATGTGATCAAAACCTACGTTGAGCTTGGCCTGGGCATTGGTCTGGTTGCGGAACAGTCCAGCGGAGAACGCGAGGACGGGAATCTGGTGCGTCTTGATACGCGACATCTGTTTGACGCCAATACCGTATGGCTTGGCCTGAAGCGCGGGCAACTGCAGCGCAACTATGTGTGGCGCTTTATAGAGCTCTGCAACGCCGGGCTGTCGGTGGATGAGATTAAACGCCAGGTGATGGAGCCGGAAGAAGTGGCGATTGATTATCAGATTTAGCTGCTGGCCTGCCCGGTAGCGCTGCGCTACCGGGCTCATCGCTTAGTTGAACGGATATTTTTTAAAGACCGCCTGTGATTCGAATGATTCGGCAAATGCCTGAATCTCTCTGAAATCCGCTGCGTTAACGACGTGCGGGATCATCGACTGAATAAACGTCCAGACAACCGTGCTCGTGACGGCAACCTGATCGGGAACGGTGGTGGCGGGGCGCCCCTCCAGTAAGGTATTCCATTCCCTGCAGGCCGCCAGCAGCTGGGTTGTAATGCGTTCGACCCATGCAGCGTGCTGCTTTTCCACCGGGCGCTGGTGGTGTTCATACACATTTTGCACGGCCTTCTCAGCGGCGGCGAGAATAAAGCCCAGCGTCTGAAGATCCTTTGCCTGCGCATCCGGCGCGACGGGCAGGAGTCTCCGCTCGGGGGTGGCCTGAGACTCAAAATAGTTCAGTATCAGCGACGAGTCCATCAGCCGTATTCCGTTATCCAGAATCAACGTTGGCGCTTTTACCGCGGGGTTGATCCGGGAGAACGCTTCGAAGGTGCTAAAGACTGACAGCGGCTGGCTTTCAAACTTAACGCCATAAAGCTCAAGAGAGATCGCCACGCGCCGTACATAAGGCGAATCCATCATGCCAATAAGCTTAATCATAATTCCCGTTTTCCTGTCTCTGTGAAATAACGCGTCATTGAAAAGGATGAACTGACATTACAATACAAACTTCCTGGCGAATATCTTCAGTATCTTACCGTAAAGGTTAGTATTACTGACATGTGGGCAAGCTGTCGTTATAGATCCAGTGCAGATAAGGGAGTGTTTTCATGTCCGATTTTCCACCCATTGCCAGTTTGCGAAGCTTCGAAGCCGTCGCCCGTCTTGGCAGCGTGACGCTGGCGGCGAAAGAACTCCACGTTACCCATTCCGCTATCAGCCAGCAGATCAAAGTGCTGGAGGAGATGGTGGGCGTGAAGCTCTTCATCCGGAACGGGCGAGGGGTGCAGCTCAACGAAGAAGGGCGGCTCTATGCCCTACAGGTACGCGAGGCGCTGAACCATATCGCAGATGCCACCCGGCTCGTGCAGGTGAAGCCGAGAAAACAGGAGCTGACGCTGGCGATGGTGCCGTCTTTTGGATGCCACTGGCTGTTGCCGTGCCTGGAACGCTTTCGGGTGAAATATCCACTTATCACCCTGCGGATCCAGGCCAGCCTGACGGTCACCAGCCTGCAACAGGAGGGGATAGACATCGCCATACGGATGGGGAAGGGAAACTGGGAGGGGAGTGAAAGCCATTACCTTTTTTCCGATGAGCTCATCGTGGTGGCCGCTCCTGGCTATAACGACGGCGTGCTGCCCGCTACGCCGGCTGAGATTGCAAAGAGTCATATTATTTTTTCCATGGAGTCCTGGAAAACGTGGTGCGTGAATGCGGGGCTGGAGAAAGAGATCGTGCCTGGCGGTTTATGTATTAACGACTCCAATATCATTATCGAAGCCGTTCGGCTCGGGAAAGGCATCGCGCTGGAGCGTCGCTCTCTGGTTCAGGATGCCATCACCAGAGGTGAACTGGTCCAGCTAACCTCCATCACCGCGCCGTATCCCTGGCCTTACTGGCTGGTGACAGCGCAGCCAAAGGAGGCGAAGCCGGAGGTGGCTCTTTTTGTCGCGTGGCTGAACGAAGAAGTGCGGATCTGGCTTCAGCAGACGGCGCCCTGAGAACGATGTCAGGCCAAATACTTTCGAATATCGGAAGGCGCATAGTTTTGTTCCCACAAAGCCTTCATCATCAACATATAGGGTTCCGCATAAGTAAAAAAAGCCTGATAGCTTTCGCAAAAATAATTAAGCTGCGGCTCACCGGATTGGGAAAGCGCTATGCGGTCTTTTGCACAACCGCCGCGGCAGGCGAATTCCATTTTGCAACTCGTACATTCTTTTGCCAGTTTCGCTGTGAAATGTGGATTGCTGTCATCACAGGATGCATAAACGCAGGTTGGCACAGATAACCCGCACCACGCAGCAAATGCATGCTCAAAGATAGGGATTTTAATCGTTCCAATGTCCAGGCGTATCCAGGTATAAAAAATCGTTTTCAAAAAAATCCCCAGTGCGGCGGGCGCAAGGCTTTGCGCGTCCACACCACCTTGTTCAAGCGGTTTAAGTAAGGGGATAAACAACATATGGCGACTGCCAAGACTCTTCAAATAATGATAGACCCGCAGCGGCTGCTGGCTATTTATGTTGTTAAGGACGGTAAGCGTACTGAATGCAATGTCGTGCTTATGCAGTAGCCTCACGTTTACTTCAATCATATTAGCCACTGGGCTTTGAGAAATCGTTTTGCTGAACGTGTCGCTTTGCTGACTATCACCATCTACCGAAATGCAAATAAGAAAATCATTCTTTTTGATGAATTCACACCAGCCGTCATCTAACGTAATACCGCTGATGAGCAATGTATTAATAATAGTTTTACCTTGTGCAAACCGCAGCTGTAAGTCAATGACGCGTTTTAAAAAAATTAATCCGTCAGACGTTAATTCTTCATCTTGCCAGGAAAAATGCACATCGCCAGTTTCCCATGATTCAATTTTCTGACGAATATATTGCTTAAGCGTCGTATCATCCATACAACCCGTTTGGCATTCCGGGTGCAGTCGCATTTTATGGAGATGAGAGCATTCTGTACAATGTAAATTACAGAATGTAGTTAAGTGTTTTTCCGTCATAGGGCAACTTTCCATCTTTATAAAAAGTGATGCCATCCACAAATGAATGGCATCATTATTTTATTATTTACTGACTTCAACGCGCATTTCATTAACTTGTGCAGGAACGATTTTGTGCCCTGACTTCAGATAGTCAATGACCACATCGGACATATTGTGTCCGGCACGGACTTGAACATTTTTCCCTTCTTTAAATGCCAGAAAACCATCGCCTCCTAAAGCAAGGAATGTCGTCGTAGCAACATGGTAAGTCTCCGTATCGGCAATCTCTTTGCCGTTAATTGTGAAAGATACGACGCGCTTACCTGCTGGTTTCTGCGGCATATAATGCATTTCAGCCCCCTGTGACATTTGAAGTATGCCATTCGTGAGCGATGCGCCATGCTCCATCAGATTACGCAGATCCTTGCCGCTGAGATCCATCTCTGTAAGCTCATTCTTGAAGGGGAATGTGCTGGTGATATCACCAAAAGTAACAGGGCCTGCGTTGAGATCGGCCCGTAAGCTACCAGAATTAATCAGCGCTATCTGTGCCTTCGGCGCGGCGGCAAGCATTGCATCCGTAAACAAGTTCCCAAGTTGTGATGACTCGCCATAGGCACGGGTTAACGCGATGGGGGATTCACCGACCGGCTGGCGCACGATATCCGCGAGTTTTTTATTCCAGCCATTAATAACCTTCTGCGTTGTTGGATCAGGTTTCCATTCATCAACGTAAAGCGTTTTAAGCTCGAAGCTTTTCACTTCATGGGTATGCGTGGCAGGTTTAACATCGAGTACCAATTTACCGACATCGATACCGCCGCTGTCAGTTGAGAGGATTAACGTATTCCCCACTTTGATCGGTTCTGGCGTTCCTGTGTGAGCATGTCCGGTGATAAGAATATCAAGTCCTGTGACCTGGCTTGCCGTCTGAATATCTTTATCCAGTGCACGTCGGACATCGGTATTCCCAATGCTGGACTGACGCGCCGGAACACCTTCATGAATCAGCGCGACGGTAACGTCAACTTTGCCCCGCAGCTCATCCAGGTAGTGCTGCAGATACTTCACCTCATCGCGAGCCTCAATCCCCTGGTTCTTAAGGGCCGCTGCTGATTTATCAAAGCGGTTGTTATTATCATTATCGAGACCCTGGAGCGAGAGTTCTGAGACAGTGTCATTAAACGCAAACACGCCGTGCAGCCCAATAACGCCAATCTTTACGCCATCTTTTTCCAGAATGGTATACGGTTTGTTCCAGAAAGGTTTTTCGCTGTCCTTATGGAATACATTCCCTAACAGAACAGGGAAGTTTGCCTTGCTTAACTGGCGCAGGAGATTATCCCAGCCATGGTCAAATTCATGATTGCCAATTGATACCGCATCAAAGGGCATAGTATTCATAATATCAATTATTGCCTCCCCCTTTGTCAGACTGCTGATATAGGGGCCGGTAAAGTAGTCACCGGCATCAAAATAAAAGGTGGCTTTATTTTTTGCTTTTTCCTGTTTTACTAAGGTCGTGATATTAGCGAATCCGCCAATATCCCTTGTGCCGTTGGCGACATAAGGAAGTTTGTAAGTATCGACATGCGCGTGGAGATCGTTGGTATAGATAATAGTGACATCTTTGGCACCTGCCCAAAATGGCAACGTCAACAGAACACTTGCAGCAATTATTCTTTTCTTCATGGCCAATTCCTTTTAGTCATATTTAAAAAGTGTATCCGGCGGTTAAATAGTAGGCCCACCCCGTTGAGTCTATACGCGTGATCTGCCCTTTGCTGTTGTATGCTTTACTGCCTTCTTCAAATTGCCCACCATGATAGAAATAACGAAGGGTCGCGCCATAACTCCAGTGAGAGTAAACTAAGCTGAGGATATGGGTGGAAACGATTGAGTCATTTGTACGTGAGTAAAATGGCTGCGCGCCTCCTGATTCGTCTTTTAAGTCTGAGCCGAAATCAAAGTTGGTGAAACCGACGTAATTTAGCTTGCCGCCAAACAGCGTAGTGAGCGGAACAGCATATTTTACTTTAAATCGATACCCATCCCATTCGTTTTCGTTGGCGGCGTTATAATTATTCCCCTGGTATTTAGCGTAGATGTTCGCAGATAACGTCATCGGTAATCCCGTATCGATATCTGTCCCAAGCCCCATATACCAGGTACTCTGACGCTGTCCTTCATTAGTGCCCGCATCATAAATATAGTTGTGAGCAAAATACCATTCTTTAAATGGACCAAAACTCAGGTCGAGCCCCGTTAATTTGTCGATGCTAAAGCGTGGTTCTATTTCCATGAAGAATGGCGAGCCATTATCCCAAATGCCGATATCGTTATCATTTCCTAAACCAAAAAATTTAGGTAAATCGGCGTAGCCGTAGAAATCAAACCAATCCACATGTGCCCACGCACGATATTCTGGATATAAGTCTGCTCTTTTTTGTGGCCCGAAGCGGGTAGAGTTGCTGCCGACAATATTAATGCTTTGATGCCACCAGTCTGATAGGTATTCATCATTTCCAGAGTCTGCAAACGCAACCACAGGTAGCAATATCAATGCGCCTGGCAAAAGAAATTTCATTTTTTTCATGCGTATAATTCCTTCTATGGAAGTCTGTTGAAAAACGAGTGTTATTTGAAATACGCGTCAGTATTTCACCACTTCTTGTTGAATCTATTTAGCAGCGCTTACATCAGTCACCCTCATTTCAAGATCGGGTTTTACTGGGCTATGCGCCTTAACGTAATCAATAATTGACTCGGCAGAGGTAGTACTGTTGATGGTTTTGATGTTTTTCCCTTTTAAAAACGCTTCAAATCCATCGCCACCTGTCGCGCAAAATGAGTGTGTAGCAACCCGATATGTTCTGGCTGGATCTATAGGCTGATTATTAACAGTGAATTTAATAAGACGTTCACCCAGCGGTTTTTTACTGTCATATTCAACATGAACGCTTTTTGACACTTGCAAAATACCATTGGTGAGATTAGTTGCATGGATCATTAAATCGGTGAGATCTTTACCGGTGAGATCCATTTCAACCAGATCGTTATTAAATGGGAAGGTAGTAATGACATCGCCGTAGGTTAAGTTCCCCTGTGGGAAATCAGCACGTATTCCGCCGCTATTTTGTAATCCAACGACGGCATCCGGCACTTTTGCCATCATGGCGTCGATAATTAAATTACCGACAGGTGATGATTCACCATAAGAACGTGTGAAGGGCGCCGTTGTCGATCCAATAACCTGGCCAGTGATTTTTTTCAGCCTGGCATTCCATTCATCAATTCTGGCTTGTACTTTTGGATCTGGCTTATATTCGTCAGCAAATACAGTGATTAATTTACCATTATAACCCTCAATTTTTTTAGTCTGAGGGTTATAATCCAATACTAATTTACCAATATCAGTGCCATAGGCATCCGTTGAAACAATGAGAGTGTCATTGACTTTAATTGGCTCTGGCGTACCTACATGGGCATGACCCGTGATTAATACATCAATACCCTTAAATTTCTTTGCGGTATCGATATCAGCTTGCAGCATTCTGGCTACGTCTTTGTTTCCATAACTTGATTGACGCGCTGGCGTACCTTCATGGATAAGCAGCACGATGATATCCACTTTACCTTTTAACGCATCAAGCGCTTGTTGAATATAAGGCACTTCATCACGCGCCTCTGAGCCTGCGTAAGCTTTAGCGGCAATCGTGTCATAAAATGCAAATTTCTGATGCACCCCGATTACACCAATTTTAATGCCATTTTTTTCGACGATCGTCCAGGGGTTATTCCAGACGGGCTTATCACTGTTGGTATAAAAAACATTGCCTAACAAAATGGGGAAGTTTGCTTTTGATAACTGCTTAACCATATTATCAACGCCATGGTCAAATTCGTGGTTCCCCACCGACACAGCGTCAAAAGGCATGGTGTTCATGATATCAATAATTGCTTCACCTTTGGTCAGGGTGCTTATATAGGGTCCGGTAAAGTAATCACCTGCATCAAAGAAAAAGATATCTTTACTTTTTTTCTTAGCATCATTAACGATGGTCGCTATATTAGCAAAACCCCCTACCAGACGTTCTTTGTCAACGGTGGGGACTTTCCCCGGAGAGACATGCGCATGCAGATCGTTGGTATAGTAAATTGTCACATCTTTCGCATTAACTGATGCAGTAAGCGTTGCGGACAAGCACAACGTAATCAGACTCAGCTTTATATTTTTCTTCATAATCAATTCCCTTGAAAAAACGATAGTTTGAAAAAGGGTTCATGTAGATATATGAACCCTTAAACGGTTATTTCATTACATTCATTTCAATGCATTCATCACCAATGCGGCACCGAAAGCATGTATGGCAGGGACCTTTATTTTTTTACATCAGCAACGCGCATGCCGTTGATCTGCTCATCCGTAATGGTATTGCCCGCCTTGAAGTAATCGATCACAGCGTTAGAAACGTAGTAACCGCCTGTTGTATTGCGTGCTTTACCTTCGGTAAAGGTGGTAAAACCATCCCCACCGTCAGCAAGGAAGCTCTGGGTGGCAATGTGGTAGACGGTCGCGTCTTCAATTGGCTTGCCGTTAAGTGTAAATACGACGACTCGCTGACCGATCGGTTTACTGCTGTCATACTTCATCTCCAGGCCTTTTGATACCTGCAAGACGCCATTGCTTAAACTTGCGGCATGCTCCATCAGCGTGCGTAATTGTTTCCCCGTGAGGTCCATCGTGGCCAGCTCGTTAGGGAAGGGGAACGTACTAATGACACCACCCATCGTAATCGCGCCAGACGGGATTTCATTGCGAATCCCACCGGAGTTGGTCAAGGCCAACTGGGTATTTTTACCCGCTGCCGCCAGCAAAGCGTCAGCAGCCAGATTTCCCAGCGAGGCTGATTCACCATACGCACGCGTCAATTCAACCGGCGACTGCGCTACGGTTTGTTGAACCACTTCATCAAGTTGCTTATTCCAGCCGTCTATGACCTTTTTCGTTTGCGGATCGGGCTTCCACTCATCGGCGTAAATGGTTTTAAGCTCGAAATTTTTCACCGTAAACTGATGCGGCTTCGTGTAGTCCAGTACCAGTTTCCCCACATCAATGCCGCCGCTGTCGGTCGAGAGGATCAACGTATTGCCTACTTTAATCGGTTCCGGGGTACCAACATGCGCATGTCCCGTAATCAGAATATCCAGGCCTTTTACCTGGCTTGCGGTTTGAATATCTTTATCCAGCGCACGGCGTACGTCGGTCCCCCCCACACTGGACTGACGCGCCGGCGTGCCTTCATGAACCAGCAATACGGTTAAGTCGACTTTTCCTTTGAGTTCATCTAAATAGCTCTGCAGCCACTTAATTTCATCCCGCGCTTCAATACCTACGCGTGTTGCCGCTGAAACGGTATCATTGAAGGCAAAGACGCCGTGCAAACCAATGACGCCAATTTTCACACCCTCTTTTTCGATGATGGTATATGGCTTATCCCAGAATAACTTGCTGCTGTTCTGATAGAATATGTTGCCCTGTACAATAGGGAATTTCGCCTGGCTTAACTGTAATAACGTATTATCCCAGCCGTGATCGAATTCATGATTACCTATCGTGACTGCGTCAAACGGCATGGTATTCATTATATCAATAATAGCTTTTCCCTTAGTTAAGCTACTAATATAAGGACCCGTAAAATAATCACCTGCATCAAAAAACCATGTTGCTTTACTTTTTTGCTTTTCCTCTTTCACCATGGTGGTGATATTCGCCCAACCACCGACATCGCGTTTGCCTTCAGCGATCCATGGAACCTTATAAGGCTCCACATGAGCGTGGAGATCGTTGGTATAAATAAATGTGACATCCTTGGCACAGGCCCAAAATGGTAATGTCAACAGAATGCCTGCGCTAATCGCTTTTATATTCATCATCAGTTCCTTTCAGTTATATAAAGGTTCGTTACTTTACGTTCTGAAAGAATCTTTTATGCGAGTCTGCTCACACAATCAATCAGGAGTTATGAGGCAAAATCAGCGACCTCTTGAAATCGTTGGTAACACATATTGACTCTATTTACGATTAATACCTGCAAATCGTTTGGTTGCCGCAATTTAGGGCTACCTGTATCGGCATGTTCAGATTACAGTTGGCCAGATTACAGGCTGGGGTTTCCGGCATTACACTGTCGGGCTTGCGGGAGTTATCCCCCGCTGTTTGATGAACAACAATTTAATGAATGGCTATCTGCTCACTTAAAAGCATATGCCTCAGAAAACGGTTATTTTTGTCCTGAATGTTATAGCCTGAAAACTATTTGTTATGGTTATAACCCACAGAGAACGCAGCGGGTGCAGTGCCGAGCCTGCAGAAAAGTCTGGACGCCCAAACGGCAAACAAAAAGAAAAATTGTCCCCCCGGAGCGAATTGAAACTATTTCACTCATTGTGCCTTTTCAGGGGAGTAGTACAGAACAGAAGCTGTACGTGCTACTCAGTTTCGACGCCGACCGCGGTAGTGTTCTTCATATCTCTACAAATTTTACGCCGCATGCCAGCGGTGAAACGTTAAGGTATCACTGGCGTGGGAATAGTGAGCCTGATTTGCGCCATAGTGATATCGTAAATCGCGTTGATATGCGCGAGATGCAGTTTCTACATCGGAGCCAGTTTGATGAAATTCAGTATGGAAGTGCAGCTCTCAAACGTAACGCCAGAGGTGCGATTCTGCGTCCCGTTATCGCGGCTCACGGGCATTTTCGTTTGCTGAACATCCTTTTCCCTCAGGTAAAGACACACGTTATTTCACATGAATGCTTTCTTCGAGGCGCCGTTATTACCGCGTGGGCAGATCTGTTTCGCCAGCGGCAAGGTGAGCTTTGGTTTATAGAAGAGGAAATCACTGAAGATGAGAGCGATATACCCTGGGCTTTACTGAGAACAACACAGCACGGCTGGTGGCAAACTCAGTGGCAGCTCTGGGGGCAGGGGAAAAACCGCAGGATGGTATGCCCTTTGACAGGGGGGGATAAGCGTAACGCTAAAATACTCTCTTTAAGGGCCAGCAGGCACTTTAGCCACTGGCTATACCAGCAAGCTGAATTTACGAAAAGTGCCAAACTCTCCGCTGGGCGCGTAACGCAGATTCTCCTTTCTCTGGCGGATGAGTATAACGATAAACTTACACAACCGTTGTCTGGCACGAGCACCGGCTCAATCTATTCGTGATAAAATTATGCCCTGCATTCTTGAGATATAACGTCAAGGGTTCATGTAGATACATGAACCCTTTTAACATTTGCAGTACGATTAATAGGTAATCAAACCTGCCGATCGATTGCTAATCTTTTTATTAATTTGCATGAAGGGATGCCGCAGTGATGACATCAGTAAGCTCCGTTTCGTTAAAAAATCTTGCACGATAGGCCTCACCAGGGAATTGAGGTGCGCCATCAGGTAATGAAATGACATCGTAGATAGAAGCAATCATATTGCCGTCCACATCACTGATAAAGAATGAACGCGCATGGCAGGTGAAAATAACGAAATAATCACCATGATCAAACACGCTGCCCATAAAGTCAGTCCATTGGATGATAGGCGTCGTTGGAAGTTCAATAGGTGCATGAATTTCCACCGCTGTTTTGGCTGCTAAGTCTACCGCATAGAAAAGAATGCGTGCTGGATCGGTTTGGTAGGCATCCGTTGTTGCTTCGTCATTCATCGGGCGAATAACAGGGTTTCCATTTGCATCAACGCAAGATCTGTTATCAAAAACTGATAAGACAAATTTGCCTACGGTAGGATCGATATTTGCTGCAAATGCACTATTATTAGTGATGCACACCGTATGGGCACCATTTTCATAGTGAGTAATACCAGTGTTATCAATATGAACAGTCGTTTGTTTAGCCGGGAACTGAGGGTTGAAATTACCGGTGTCGATTGCCCACAAGATACTACCATCAACGATAGAAATACCAAAAGTGGTGCTCGTTGTGCGAGAGTGGACAATAACGGCTTCTTCGTTGTTTGGACTGCTTGCAATCCATGTGAGTGAGTTAAAATGGACATCATTAGGGGTATTATTATTCAAGATTTGAGAGCCACTATACTCACTGGTATAGTTTTTCGCCCAAATCATTTTCCCTGTCTGATCGTTGAATTTTAGCACCACGGCATCTTGCGCCATCGTATTGGTGAGTCGGTTAGGGCTATCGGTGCCAAACATATAAATGTCGCCCGCTGAGTCCCAGACTACATCGTGAGTATTTGCATAATGATTGCCATCAGCATCGCGCAGGTCGAATTCCAGAACGACATTACCCATAATGTCAATTTTGAAGAAGCGACGTCCGTACCAGGACATATCTTCATCGCTACCGGTATAGAGGTAGCCATTATGGATTCGCAGCGGCTGGAGATGATAAACCGATACGAAGTTAAAACGCAGGTCACCATTCTGGTCATAACCACGGCCAGTGGATTCCATTAACCAGCTGTTTCCCCATACAGAGGTAAACAGTGCAGGATCGGTTTGTTCAATATCGAGATGGAAGATGACAGAGGTATCATATATCTGATCTTCGGTGCTAATAGTGAATGCCTGATTGAAAACTTCAGCTCCCGTTTCATCCTTAAACACGACCTGCACGCTGTTTGCATATTGTGCATAAAGACCAATAACAGGAATTTTTATGGTTTGAGAAACGCCATAAATCAGATCCGATTCATAGGTGAAATCTACGCTGGTTGGGCTGGTCGTCCGTTTTGATACGGTGTAAGAGTAGCTTACTGGCGTATCAGAGGTAAAATAAATATATGCAGCGAGCTGGTTGTCGGCTGGTGCAAGTTCAGTTTTAACATAAGTAATAGTCATGATTGTATTCCTTTTTGTTTCGTTCAATGAAATATATATTTTTTGCCAGCGCAATAAGGTATCGCTAAAATAAATAGCGAACAAATAAACGCCTGGCGGATAATTTGATGCTGTGGTAATTAAAAATAGTTTTGTATTGTAATTCTCCTCTTGTAAAATAGTTGAATAAGCATGGCATGGTTTATCATCCAGCAAATGCTGGTGTACAGTATTATCGGCCAGAATAGACCTGCCAAATATTTAGCTGCTATTCAGGATACATCTTTCGTGAGAGCTGAAAATGAACCCCATCCTTTATTTCCGTCCAGTTTCCGCCCCATTCAACATCAACAGATAACTCCTTAGCAGCCTGAAAAACAGCCGTTGCAATTGTCTGGTAATGTTTAAACTCCCAGGATGCTGTGCCGTTTATGACTGCGAATACATCGACGGCGTGTCCCGTTAAATGCCTGCTTTTTGAGGTTAATGATTTTCCTGCTGCCAATAGCTCAAGCTGCCGCTTCTGGTTTCTTACCCCTTCTGAAATGCCGAAATCAATAGGCGATAATTTCAACGCTTTTCTCATTACATCAGAAAGGTCCTTATGTACGCCTTTAAGGTTCTTTTCAGTCGTTTTACTAAATTCATGATTTATCATTGCTGTCTCCAGAGATTTTTTTCCAGTAATAATTAAGGGCAACAACGCCCATAGCACCTGATATACCGCTGACGGCAAGTGAAGTGTGAAATACTGTTCCCAGGCTTTGGGACATCAATCCAGCAAGTACACCGGTGAATCCTGACACAATAATTTGTGCTACTGCCGAAAATAAATTTCTTCCCGACTGGCCCGACTTAACGTCAAGGAGATATCTAACAAGACCTCCCCACGCGCCGAATAATATTATGTAAACCCAGCTAAAAAATGCATTTGATGATGGGTCTTTCCATGGCAAAACAATTACCTCCATAGGTGAGTTAATAACGAACTTTACCTCATGATGAGATTATTTTTTCCTGACCGAAAAATATGTTTTTGCTATGCGGTAAATAATAAACGTTGAGCGACCCTGTTTTGTGATGAATGTCACACGGAATGTAATTAATAGATTTTGTCGATCAATTAATGCTGAATGATAGTTATGTGTTATTGATATTAATAATTATATTTAGCAGTGGAATACATAAGAGGAACCAGTAGGAGAATGGCGTATTCTGGTAACGGCAGGAGATAAACCAATACCCTGATGAGCGAATCAGGGACTGGTATTATTGGAATTAGGGACATGCTGCTGCATCAATTCAACAATCCAATCAATAAAAACGCGCAGCCTGGCGTTGACATGGCGGTTCGGCGGAAATGCCAGGTATAGGGGCATTGGGTTAATACGCCATTGCTCAAATAGCGGAATTAAGGAGCCACAAGCCTGATGTGCCGCCGCCATATAGACGGGTAGCGCAATCACGCCTAATCCCGCCAGCCCAGCTTCGAGGTAGGCGTTGCCATCATCCACTGCAAGAACATAGCTGCTCTTGATTTCAATATGTTCACTCTCACCGTGCAGTACCAGAGGATCAATCTTACCTGTGCGTGAGGACAAGAATCCCACTATGCGATGGTCCGTGTTTTCCAGCTCTCGCGGGTGTGCAGGGGCGCCGAGGCGTTCCACATAGCTCGGTGCGACGTAAACACCGATTTGCAAATCACCGACATGGCGTGCGATCAGGGACTGGTCGTTGATTTCGCCACCCCGCAGGACGCAATCCACGTTGTCGCCGATCAGATCCACCACCCGGTCACTTACGCCCATATCGAACTGGATATCCGGGTAGCGCGCGTGAAAAGCCGGTAGCGCGGGCACCAGCACCAGGCGGGCGAGAGGCGTGGGCACGTCTACCCGTAGCCGCCCCCTGGGCGTCATCGCCGAACTGGACAGGCTGTTTTCAGCATCCTCCATGTCCGCCAGCAGGCGGATGACGCGCTCGTAGTAGACCGCGCCATCAGGAGTGACGCCGAGCCTGCGGGTGGTGCGATGGAGCAGCTTGACGCGCAGGCGCGCTTCCAGCTGCTGAATAAGCTGCGTCACCGTGGTTTTGCTCATATGAAGCGTCTGGGCAGCCTTTGTGAAACTGCCTGCTTCCACCACGCGAGCAAAGGCGCGCATCGCATCGAAACGATCCATCCCTTGTCCTCTCTTTTTACCGATTGTTTGGATATTACAAACAATGATGGACAAAGTCGCTTGTTTATCCGCCGGATCCTGCGCCTGTAAAGTGTCTTTATGTTCAGCGGGCAGATTTCGCCCCATTACACAGGTACTAACATGACAACACGCGAAGCAGTTTTTCCCTTCGGACGCCAGGCGCTCTATGAGCGCAATCGCTATTCACCCGCCATCAAATCTAACGGCTTCCTGTTTGTTTCGGGGCAGGTTGGTAGCCGGGAGGATGGTTCGCCTGAAGAGGATCTCAACGCGCAGATCCGGCTGGCATTCGAAAACCTTAACGCTGTTCTTAAGGCTGCGGGCTGCACGTTCGATGACGTGGTTGACGTTACCCTTTTTGTCGTCGATCCCGAGTCAAACCTCGACGCTATCTGGAATATCCTGCCAGAATATTGGGGGGAAGCGCCTTATCCTACGTTGACCGGGATCGGCGTGACGTGGCTGTACGGGTTCCAGTTTGAGATTAAGGTGATTGCCAGGCTGCCCTAGGGTTACGGGGCTTTGCGCCGGTCGAAAAAAGACAGAGGAAAACTGATGAAAGCAGCGGTTTATGACGTGGAAGGCGCTCCCGGCGTCCTGCAGCATGTCGACGTCCCGGATCCGGTCGCCGGGCCTGACGACGTCCTGATTTCTGTCGAGGCTATCTCTATTGAAGGGGGAGATCTGATCAACCGGCGCTCAACTCCGCCGCCTCTTCCTTCATGGATCGTCGGCTACGCGGCCGCGGGCACGGTTGTTGCCGTCGGTTCAAAAGTCCGTAGCCGAAAGGTTGGGGACAGAGTGACTGCTTTTAGCATGCAGGGATCGCATGCGGAACGTTGGGCTGTGCCTGCGGAACGCACCTGGCTTATACCGGACGGGGTGGATGCAGCAGAAGCGGCGGTGGTACCGATCTCTTTTGGAACCGCACATCACTGCCTTTTCACGCGAGGGATACTTCGGCGCGGAGAAACCGTCCTGATCCAGGCTGCAGCGGGGGGCGTGGGGCTCGCGGCCGTTCAGCTTGCCTCACAGGCAGGCGCGAGGGTCATCGCCGCGGCAAGCGGAACGCAGCGAAGAAGCCGGTTGCTTGAATTGGGTGCCGATCATGTCGTGGATCGTGTAGAGAATAACGTCGTGAACAGTGTCCGAGAGTATACCCGTGGTGCCGGTGTTGACCTCGTCATCGATCCGGTAGGGACGACGTTGCAAGCTTCGCTTTCTGCTCTCGCTCCGGAAGGGCGTCTCGTCTTCGTCGGTAATGCGGGCGGCGGAAGCCTGACTGTCGACCTGTGGCCGCCAATGCAGTCTAACCAGACGCTCATGGGGGTATTTATGGGGCCCCTTTTTGAAAGGCCCGGCGTTCGGACAAGTGTGGACGACATGTTGCAGGCTGTGGCAGTAGGGCGCATCAGGGTTGTGATTGACCGTGTCTTCCCTCTGGCTAACGCCGCCGCGGCCCATGAATACGCGGAGACAGCGAAACCGCTTGGCCGCATTGTTATGAAGCCTTGAGAGGGATTGGCCGCAACTTGACGCCAAACTCACCCGATGCGGATGAGAAAATGAAAATAAAAAAGCCTGCTTCAAAAGTAGGCTTTTCAAATTTGGCGCCTCTGACTGGGTGCGCCTGTACCATTAACTGTCTGATTAGTAAGCTAAAGCAGATATTCCTTTCTGACAAGACCACCAGAATGACCACCAAATGCTGAAATACAACAGACCATAAAATGGCCCCTCGCCAGTCGGCTAGCGAGTTAGTTTCTCTGACCATGAACGCCGCATATTAATGACCTGCTCAACATCGACTAAATAGCTGCGCAGAATAGTAGATCACTTTGAGGGAACCCAGCCCGGATTGTGCGATCTGATCAATCGCCAAATCAAAACAAATCACCAACCTATTGTGAAGATCTCCGCACTTATTTTGCGGATGGTGGTTTGGTTGCTAACAATCCCAACTATATCGGTCTGCGGAAGTTTTCAGGGACATGAAGTTTGTTTTTCCTGATGTTACTCATAAAGTCATTGTATGTATCGTAATAGGTGATGCTTTGTTTCCACATTTTCACCAACTGCACACTTTGTATCTCTTTCTGCGAACATAACCCGGATGCACTGGTTCACGCTGAAGTATCCGATGCACTCGTGCATCGGGCCTATAGAAAGGTTACTGTGTTTGAAACTCCCAGGCATCAATCTCACCGAAAGTGATCTTTTTGCGATGGTTTACCGCTTCCGAAGGTACTAAATAGAATTTGTCTTCCATTTGGAAAAAATAATAACGATTGCCAATGATGATTTTTTCTTCAGGATCTGGATATTTTTCCTTAAATATTTCATTTTCATCGTAGAAACATTTTGCAGGATAAGAGACTCGATCGATAAGGAGGTCAGTGGAAGTCATGGGGGCGTTGATAGGGTGCAAATCGCGAGCTTCATAGGGGGTTATGAACAAGTAGTCGGACATCAACTCTACTCGTTGAACAAACTCATGTTCACTATCGTTATTTTTTTTAAGAATATCAACTAACCCGGAATAGAGAGCGTTTTTTTCAAAGAGTGATTTACCGGTCTTCGAGAATTTTACATATTGGTAAATCAGTTCATTGATAACTCTGAACTGCGGAATGGTGACAGTGGTCTCGCTGGCTGTCACTTCGGCACCGTCATACTTGAGCCGATGGTGAAGCATTTTATTTCTAATCTGAGAACACATTTTGTACAGCGTATGAAGGAACAAATCATCAATTGAATCTTTATCAATATTGGATTCGAGAATGAGGTTCTTTTTGTTGAAGCTTTCGTTGACACAGTCAAAACGAAGATCAACATAGCTATCCAGATAATCAAAGAAAATAGGAAATAAGACAAATTTTGCGTAATCGTTTTGCAAACTGCTATTCCATGAGAAAAAACCTATGCAGTTTAATGGGTATTTTGTAGTTGAGCTGCCATTAGTCTTGCTGTATAAAAATATATTGTTTGCCATATTGTTCATAAAGCAGTTAACGATAATAGCATGAACAATTTCAAAATGTTTTTGCATCATACTGTGACTCCATGTCTGTAAGACATAAAAAAAATCAGATAAGAGGGGAATACTTAAATTTTCGCCAATGATCCTAACATTGTGGTGTTGAGAAAAAGCAATGATTGGTAACTGATGTCCGCCATTTTACCAAGAGTGTGATATGGGTATCGTCTTGTTAATAGGTATACAGAACGCAGAAAAGCAAAAAACCTGCTTAAGTATCCTCAAGCGGACTTTTCTGAATATTGCTCCTTTGACGGGGATCGACTTAGCCATTAACTGGCTGAAGATTAAGCTAAATCATAAATCTGGTTCTGTCAAGAACACCAAAATGATCACTTATTTGGTTCATGGGAGCATTCAATGAGTTAGCTTAATAGGTTCAAAGATTCTACGTATTCTTAGCATGACGAGACTTGTTTGGTATCAAGACTGATACTATCAGTAATGACTGAATAAGAAACTATATTTGGGCCTTTCCTGTTTTGACTGAATGATGTACGATATGTGAAGATATCATTTTTTTAAAATGATATCCTCTCTCTGAGGGATAAATTGATTTTTTTAAGAGATATGGTTAACAAAATAATAGTTCCCTATGAATGTTGCTGTTGCTATAGGTTATTTGTAGCAACAGCTTCGTTATACTAAATATCAATATTGAGTTAAGTCGCAAATATTCCAACCTGCAAGTTCATGCTTAGAAATATGCTCGGCCGGAAACCCTGATTTATTCATTGCAATACACAATAAGTATCTAGGTCTTGTGAGTGCAACATATACTTGCTTCATGAATTTCTTTTTTCTGGCTTCTGTCGGTTGTGTTAGATTCTCTAAAAGTATGTAGTCAATTAAGGTTGTTATATCATTAGTATGATATTTTGTTTCTAGAAGTAAAGTTGCAGCATGCGTCTCCCCTTTTACAGAATGAATTGTTGCAATTTGATTGTCTATAACTCTTCCTTCAATTTCAAAAGAGATAATATTTCTAGTTGGACTATCATGGGGTTCGTTTATTAGATTGCGCTCAAAAGATAAAAAAATGTGATTTTGATTAGATATATTAATACCTAAGTAAAACAATAATAAGGTGACAGAATTCCCCCAAGTTTCTTCGGATATTTCATTTGTCATTAAGGACATCGCTAACAAGTTAAAATCAACTAAAAGTGAAGATAACTTAAGGTGTTTTTTTATGTTTGCGACTGATATATCAGATTGTGAACCATCTTGCATTGTGATCTGAAAATTAGATACTCTCCCAAAATGAATAATCCCATCAAGGATTGTTCGGTAAGATTCACTGTTACGATTTTGTTGGCGGGCAACATATATATATTGAATTAACTTAGTGTTTTTGAATCCTACCGTAGAATCAGTTTTTTCAAAATTCTCATAATAACTGCAAATCGTTAAAGAGTTTTCACTTTTTTTACCAACTGCACCAACAGATTTTATTGGGTATTCACAGTTAATCGGAACTGCTTGCGAGCATAAATTAGCGAAATGCTCAAATACATTAGTGCGAGAACTATCATCGACAAGAAATATTGTATGTAGTGATTGATTGGGATGAGAAATTTCTGATGTTAAATTTATGCGATTATAACTTAGATTTCTAGCAATTGATGCTATAGAGCTATTAAAGCGATGACTATTTTTTACTTTTTCTAACTCTGCTTGATTATAGGTTTGGTTCTCTTCCTCATTAGTCCCATAAATAGCTTGGTCAGGATCGCCAAACCGTTGCATCTTAACTTGATTATTATCATTTCGAAAGATTGTATTTAAAAATTCATCTTGAAATTTTTGGGTGTCTTGCATTTCGTCGATAAAAACGATAGGAAAACGAGATTGAATTGCTTTTATAATATCAGGGTTGTGGTGGATATAGTCTTTTGATATTTCATACATTTCGTGATAAAAGAAATAACCTTCTGTCATAAGTGTATTTTTAGCATTTATCAAATCTTGATAACTGTTCGACTGTGATTCTCTACGGAAACCAGGGATGTTAAGGTCAAGGCATCCATCTATAAATTTATATTGCATCTCTTGAATGGATTTTATTCTATTTCTTTCAAGGTAATTTTTCGTTCCTCTATTAAGAAAACTCCAGCCTCTTGCACAACATATTTCATCATCGATGTGAGTTATTTTAAATCCTTGAGAACGAAGGTAAGGTATTGCAAGAAATTTATTAACGAATTCTTGAATAGTGCCGATGAAATGTGGTGAAGTTAACAATTTTCCACCATGTATACTCGTTTGGAGACGCTCAATAATTTCTTTTTTAGCTACATTAGTATGCGTTAGGACGCATATACCTTGATGTAAACTCATCCATTTTTTTGCGATAATTAACAACTTAGCCGCTACCATTGTTGTTTTGCCGCTACCTGGACAAGCTTGGACATCATTATATGATTGTATTATTTCGCGTCTTGTATCATCAAATGACAAGTTTAACTCTTGCTCTACATCGTTGATGTCTCTTTCACTAATTTCAATGTTCATTCGATGTCTCCCCGTCATTAGAAAATTCTTCTGTTACGTATTCGATGGCTTCTATAATATAAGGAGGTAGTTTGGATCTTAACTCAGAAGGTCGTTCACTATATTTCGATAAGATCTTTGCAAGAAGATAACTTACTTCGCTTTTTCCATCACCTTTATTTTCTATTTCTCCATATAATTGCACAGCCCTTATTTGTGCATCAGTACTAAGATTTTCATAGCCTATAAGGTTACCATGAAGGGCCTCATATAATTCTTCACTTAGCCCATATTTAGCAAGGCAAAATTCAAATGTCCAGTCATTTGATATAAATGTTTTAACAAGTTCTCCATCAAACTCGGCTTTACTATTTTTTTTCTGGTTTATTTGTTCTGATGTCAACTCATTCAGCCAATGTTGAAGGTTTCCCCCTCGGCCGGTGGTTTCATTAGGCTGTATTTTTTGTTTAAACCCATAACTGTTTGAGGTTGTTGCCTCCGCTTCATCTGGCCATAGGTCTAAATCAGTAATACACCCAACTTTAATTGGGAGATGAGAGGGGGACATTGAAGCGGTGTTAGAACGATAAACTTTAGCGTACCTCTTTCTGGGTAAACCATTGACATTAACCAATGACACAGCATAATCTTCTAGTGGTCGCCCTAGTAATTCAGCTATTTTAGGTATTAACACCATCTCCGCAATACCCTCAACAATCAATATACCTCTTGCAAAAAACATATTTGCCTTAGTTGAGTCTAAGAATTTCTCAAGAAATATATAGTCATCACCACTTAGAGCGGTGCATTCCTTTCTTAAAGGAAAAGCCTTACCATCTTGCATTAAAATTAAGCTTTCCAATGGGGCTTTTGATGAAAGCACTGGACTGTGAGTGGATAAAATACATTGCAATTTACTATTTTCAGTCCTGAGGTAATTAATGAATTTCAACTGTAGTTGGGGATGAAGATGAGCCTCTGGTTCCTCAACAAGTAAAAGTGAATACTGATCTTCTTCCTGGCGAATTAACATTAGTTCTGTAGCCATAAACAATAGACTGTTATAACCTAATCCATGCTTAATTCCTGAAGAGTTGAGTTCGAGGGATAATTTCTCTAAAATTGATTTGAGAGCAAACGCTTTCTCCGGGGCACTCATTTCAGTATATTCTTTACTCCCCAATAAACTTAAAAAAGGTGTGAAGATATTGGATTTGAATGTTAAAGAGTTCAAAAGAGTTGAAATTTTCTCTTGAGTCATTTGAATCGAAGAGTCATTTTGAATTGCCTGTGTGGCGTGTATTAGTAACTCAATAATCCGCTGAGTCGCCCCTTCATCTCCAGCTAAACTGACATTACTTCCTAAAATCTGTGAGAGCCTTGAGGTTCGCCCTGCCGATAGTTCAACCTCAGCATCGCGTAGCGGTTTTAAATATGTTGTAGCAAGATATTCTCGGATATCTCTTTCTATGATGGGGCCATCGTTACTCAAACCAGATCGAACTTCCGTCTTGATGAATTGAGTTTTTTTGAATGGATTAATTGTTATGCTTGCTGAGAGATTTATATATAAACAGCTCTTATTAACACCCGTTGTTATTTCTTCGTTGGTTAAATATTCTAGAAATAACCCTAGTTCACGGGCTGACAGATCTTCAAATTTTAATTGGATATATAGTTCATTCTTACCGCTGAGGAAATCAGTATTTTTTATACTCACCCATTCTACAGACGTAGTATCAAGAACAATCCGGACGGCATCAATGACGGAACTCTTTCCTGCATTATTTTCACCAACAAGTAAATTAAGTCCTTTATTTAACTCTAAGGAAAAATCTTCAAATTGTCTGAAATTGTTCATTTTTAGATTTGATAAATACATAATTCCCACCAATGTGTTTTAACTGTGTATAATTTTACTTGCTTCGGAGTAATCCATTTTTATATATTTAGATATACTAAAAGATAGAACTGAGAACTGAATCGTCGCAATGTCGAGGATTCAGTTGACATCAGTTTATCAGCTTTAGTTCTTTGTCAGTTATTCCAGCCGCAACCTCTCCCTAAGCTCCTTCACCAGCGACGCATCATCCAGCTCTGCACTAATCTCATGGCGAATCGCATTAGTGAACTGTTCACTGCGCTCGCAGCTATGGTGATAACCATGAGATAGCCAGTTCCAACTCCCGAGAACAATGTAGCGGCCATCGATCATCATTACCTTTTCATGTGTCCCTTCCGTCAACCGGATAATATTCTCTTTTCCTAATTGTTCACGGTACTCGGCAACCAGAGTCTCATCATTATCATCCGCACGATCCATGCGCTGATGATAGTAGCCGTAATAAACTTTAACCCTGACACCACGCCGCTGCGTGGCTACCAACTGCGCCAGCTCCGGCCTCTGATAATTCTTACCTCCTCGACGGATCCACGGAGCGATGATAACCAGCTCCTGTTCACACTGGCTGGCCAGCGCGCTAAATGCGGCAATATGTTCGCAGTCGCGATAATAACGCTGTAGACGGGGGGTCTGGCTAAGGCTGGCAAAATTCGGATGCTGGCTACCTTGTTCAAGAAGGAAGCTTTCGGCAACGCTATCCGCAAGGACTTTCAGGTATCCACCTGCTTGCCGCAATCGATGATGGTTACCTACGACGATAAATTGCTGCTTTGCGCGTGAAACCACGACATTCAGCATGTTTGGTGCGTCGTTTTGAAAATTCGGATTATCAAGAGGATGAAAAATAACCGGACTATAAATGATGACCTCAAAGCCTACGCCCTGAAACTGATGCACTGTACCAATGCAGTTTTTCTGCCAGTGATTCATTCGTTGCGCAAGACGTTTAATCAACAATGACTTCTGATTGCTATAGGGAGTGACGATGCCAACATCGGCAGTCAGATCGTAACCAGCTTCTTCCAGCTTATTCAGCAATAGCTCAATAGCATCAACTTCATCCAGATTAGTGTTAACCATATCGCCTTTCTGGCCTTCTACGCTGTAGAACATCAAATGATGTCCGCCTGATTTCTCAAACGCGCTGGCAATACGGCTGGAAGGGGGGGCCGTTTCCACGCTGACGCCATGATAGTTCGCCAGTCGGATGAAAAGGTCGGCAATAGGTTGCTGGCACCGGCGATGCTCATCGAGAATGATGCCATTACCCGTATCGTCTACCTTGCCGGAAAGCGTACCTGCAGCACGGTGCCAGCCTGTGACGCTTGCAGGTGAGACACGCTCATACAACGTATTGTTGCTGGCGAAATGACGCTCACGCAACTGTGTTTGGAGGTTTTCTGACAGGTTTCTGATGGGTTCAATTTGCAGAGGATCGCCAACAATCATCGCTTTCTCACTGCGACTCAATAGAGGCACCAGGGATTCAAGCGAAATCATGCCCGCTTCGTCGCACAGTGCCAGGTGCCACGGTTTATGCCCCTTGAGGTCATCGAGCTTACGATAACCCGCAACCTTCCACGCGGAAACCAGCGTGGTCGCCATTACCGGATATACAAGAGACAGTGCGCGATAGAAATCATCAAGCTTATCCAGCCAGCGATAATAGCCCGCACTGAGGCGCTTACTCATCAACGCTCGCCAGTGAGTCAGTACCTCTTCCAGCTCAATTTTCCGCTTCAGTTGCTCTTGCCAGAGATAACCGATAGCGGCTTCGAACATTTCCCTGTGTTGCCTGATAAAGCGTTTACGCAAAATGTCGCACCAGTTACCTTCCGGATAAAGCTGTTGATACTGTGCCGTTAGCTGTTGCGCCTGGATGACCTGACGCCATTGAGCCTGCAATTGTGCTACTTCAGTATTAAGAGCCTGCAGGTCAACTTCCTGTTGAGCTTCGGGTTCTGCATGCAGGAGCAGCGCCAGTAGCGCTAAGCTATCTACCTGCTGTGAAAGCATTTCTCCAGCATCAGCCAGAGCAGCCAGCTGATGATGGGGAAGGGAAGAAAGACTGAATTTGCGAAAGTCCTCCGGTGCAGCCAGGCTCATCTGTTGCAACCTTGCTGGATATTTCCTCTCGAAAAAACGAGCCAGATAACGCTTTATCCCTTTACGCGGATAGTCGCGGTAATGCAGTTCCAGAGCCGGGCGTAGCGGTGAATCCATCCAGCTAAGTATCTGCTCCAGACTATGCTGTTGTGGCCATGTCGCCTGCAACGTCTGGTAAATTCTGCTGGCCTGTAGACGCTGCGTTTTTATCTCCCTAAATTCCTGCAGGCGCTGTTCTAACTGATTGGCTAAGGTATCCAGGTCGTCGGGGTGATGAAGCGAAACATCAATGCCGAGTACCTGTGCATGAACGGCGAGCGGGGGAATTTTTTCCATGAAACGAGCCGGTAGCTCTTTTGCTAGTCGGGTGTCCAGACCACAATCCACAACAGATTGTATCGCGACTGCCTTTTCATTCAGATACGCCCGGTAACAAGCGTTTATCTCGTCGCGATGCTTGAGTAAAACCGCTAGAAAATCGTGCTGCTGCTGTTGGTCATAGCTTTCCTGTCGCCAGCGACTAATCAGTTTCTCAAGCCGGGTAAGCTCATGCTGAACCTGTTCGTTCGAGCCGCTATGAAACCATAACCAGTCAAGATCCTGAGTTGCAGGGTCACTGCGCAGATCGTCAATGATATTTTCCACCGCTTTTATTGCAGTGGACGTGACCAGCATGCCGAAGTTCTGGTCCTTTCCATCAGCAATAGCCAGTGCTCTGGCAACCAGTTGTTGTGCGATGAGTGACTTGAATAGCGTGGTTTTACCCGTACCCGGCGCACCTTGTACGGCAATCAGGCGCTCATCCTGATTAATCGCCTGTATTGCCGCCATCTGCCCATGGCCCAGAGGATATTGCGTTTCAAACAAACCGCCAGTCACCACTTCGTGGAAATGCGGGGCCTTCTCGTCACTATGAATATGGCTGAGATACTGCTCCAGCAACGGGAAATCATCAACCGCGTTATCACAAAGCCAGGTGAAATCTTCCGCATCACGCTTGAGGTTGTAATCCTCATTATGCAGCGGAGCCACCAGGGCATTAAACGCATTTTCCAGCCCCTGATATTTACTGTTTGATTGCTGAGTAACCCATTTCAGAAGAGCCTTAAACGCCTCAAGGAACGTGTCATATTTACATCCTGTGAGCGCGCTAACGATACTCATCATATGACGATTTTCACCGAGCTCATCCAACTGAACACCAAACATTTCGCGAAAAGCGAAGGGGAATGCGCTAACAAGTTGTCCATCTTTGACGGGAACTAGCAGGGTGTTTTCGTTCTGTTCAAAAAATGATTTTGGGAGGGGGAAAGAGAAGAGCGGAAGGTATTTTACATTGGCCTTACCTCGCTCATTTTCGATACAACGGAGTACCGGAAATAGCAGGTTAACAGGTTCAACATGGGTAATTTTACCCTTTTCGTCATATTTGACGAAACGCCGGCGCCAGTGGTTGCGCATTTCAGGCGTAACACGTAGCACTACTCCACTCTGGTTTTCTTCACAGTTATTTATACCGAGCATGAGTTGTTGGTACTCATGTACCTTGCTGGCCGGTATTTTACTCTTTTCTGCGCCACTGAATTTCACATAATCATGCCACGCTGAAAGGATATCTTTAGACGAGTTTTGCATCATGCTAAAAGAGCCTTAACCTGAGTATCTCCCTGAAATTAATGGTTAGAGAATAACACAGAGGCAGATATTTTAACCCTACCAATGGGGACATCTTTGTATGAAGACATAATATGAGTTACAGCGGCTAATAAGTTTTCCAGTTTGACTGATAGGAGTTAGCGTTCAAACAACTGGAACGCATTCTTATGGCGCTGCAAATGAAGGGCCTGCCAGGAAGCTATCTTGAGCTAGCGGGGGAATGATGAAAAGCAAAAAGCCTGCTTCAAAAGCAGGCTTTTCAAATTTGGCTCCTCTGACTGGACTCGAACCAGTGACATACGGATTAACAGTCCGCCGTTCTACCGACTGAACTACAGAGGAATCGTGTGAACGGGGCGCATAGTATCGACCTGCGTTCACCTTGTCAAAGGGGGAAATTAAACTTTTCGTTCGTTTGCCGACAATTTCAGCAAATTGCTGATTTTATGGCAAATTTGCGTTGAAATTACACAGCAAAAAGCGCCGCCCGCAGGCGGCGCGCAGGATCAGAACAGTACGGAGTAGTTCAGACCAAAGGTTCGTCCGCGGCCTTTATAGGTATACAGGCCCGGTGCGCCGTAGGTTGGGCTATACAGCCCCGGCGCGCGCTGGCCCCAGGCGGTGGTGTAGTCTTTGTCCAGCAGGTTTTCCACGCTGAAGCTGACCTTACCCACCGGCAGGGCGTAGCTGCCCAGGAAGTCGACCGTGTTATAGCCATCGATCTTCTTGCCGTCGGAGTCTGACACGTCAAAGGTCTGCGTGCTCTGCACGCGCAGGGTCCAGTCGCCCGGTGCCCAGTTGACCCATGCGCTGGCCTTCGACGGGCTGGCGCTGTCGACCGTCAGCTTCTCCCATTTGCCGTTTTCGCGGGTTTCAGACTTAATGGCGTTAAAGTTCGCACCGGTGCTCCAGTCGCTGTCGGTGAAGAAATAGTCCACCTGACCTTCTACCCCGTAGATACGACGCTTGTCGTCTTCCAGGTTGATGGTCATATCCGTCTTGTTGATGGTGATGGTTTTATCCGAGAGCGAGTAATACGCCGCGACCTGCGTGCGCAGGTTATCGCCGGTGTAGCGCCAGCCCAGCTCATAAGCGTTGACCTTGATGCCGTCCAGCTTCGAGTCGTTCACGTTGACGCTGTTCAGCAGGCGGTAGTGACCGTTGCTGAGCTGATAGGTGCCCGAGCCGTAGTACTTCGCCAGGTCCGGAATTTCGAAGCCCTGGGAGAAGTTAAACCACACCTGCTGCTGTTCGGTCAGGCGACCGAGGATCCCGGCGTTAAACAGGAAGTTGTTGTAATCGGTTTTCCCGCCCGGCACCGCGTCTGCGGAGGTGGCTTTCCCGGTGGCGATGGCCTGCTGCTGGGTGTAACCGACAAAGTCGTCCACCTTGTTTTCGGTGTACTGATAACGCACGCCGCCGCTCAGGGTGATGGCGTCAATGTCGTAGCTGGCCTGCAGGAACGGGGCGAGGTTGGTGATGCTGTAGCCCGGGTAACGGCCCACGTTGTAGGCGTTATCCAGCTCCATGCCGCCGCTCGCCGCGGCCTTGCTCAGGTTAAAGAACTGCTGGTTGGCATCGAAGGTTTCGTGGTCGGCATCCACACCCCAGGTCAGCGTTAAATCGTCCACCGGCTTGCTGTTCAGCGTCAGCTTGCCGCCGTAAAAATCGGTTTTCTGCTGGGACGCGCCGATGCTGCTCACCACCCCTTTGGTCAGAGTCGGGAACGGATAATAGGTCAGGCTCTCGTCGCGATAGTAAATCTGCGCGACCAGATCCTGGCCCCAGAAGTCGGTATTGGAATACTGCAGGTTAATCAGATGGCGCTCGGTACCCGGTACGCGGTCAGAATCAAGATTACCTTTGTTGTAGGCGGTCGCATCCCCTGTTACCGCCGAGAAATTCTTCCCGAGGTACAGCCCGTGCTTGCCGTCGGACTCGCTCTTGTAGTACTGCGTCGTCAGCTGCAGCTGCTGATGATCGTCGATGTTGATGGTGCCCGTGCCCATCACATCAATACGGTCGGAATACTGGAGGCCGGTCTGGGTGTTATCGATAATCACCTCGTCGCCGTTGCCGTCATACCAGCCGCCGTAGCGCTGATACGACACCGACAGACGACCGGAGGCGTTGTCATTGCCGCCGCTTACGGCCGCCGACACGTTCTCATCGTGGTCGTTGTGGCTGTTAAATCCGCTCTTTGTCCCGGTCTGGAACTCAACTTCGGTCTCCGGCTGGCCCTTTTTGGTAACGATGTTCACCAGGCCGCCGGTGCTGCCGCCGCCGTAGAGTGAGGTGGCGCCGGAGATAACCTCGATACGGTCAATGTTGAACGGATCGATAGAGTCCAGCTGGCGGCTGTCGCTGCGGGACGAGTTCAGGCGAACGCCGTCCACCATCACCATCATGGAGCGGCCTCGCAGGTTCATGCCGTAGTTGGTACGTCCCTGGCTGCTGACGTCCATGCCCGGGATCAGCTGTGCCAGCACTTCTTTAATCTCTTTCCCGCCCTGAACCTGCTGCTCAATTTCAGCCCGCTCAATGACCCAGGTGGTCTGCGCCATCTCCGCCACGCTGCGGTGCGCGCGGCTGGCGGAGACAACGATATTTTCTTCCTTTTGTTCTTCCGCCCACGCAGAGGTAGAAAGCATTGCAAGCAAGCAAGGATTTAAAACCCAAAGATGAGAACGTTTCATTGTTATGTTGATCCTGATTGTGTGTGTCAGTACTCGGTGGTTTTTGCTAATGATTTAAAAACCTGGCTGCTGTCCGGGCTGGCTGTGGTGCGCCAGTGGATAACGCCGGGGGTGGTGGCCAGCTCAAACGGCTCGTCGGCGTGCGCGCGATTCAAGATCCGCGCCGCGCGCCAGGCCATCAGGCTGAGCTGGGGTTCGGCAATGCCGAGACGGTGCATCCCGGCATTCACGGCGAACAGGCGGTTGCTCTGCGGGCCGTCCCATTCGAGAGTGAAATCGTTGTTGATGCAGAAGGCTTCGTCCGTATCCAGATGCAGGCGATGAGACAGCGGCGCGAGGAACGCGGGCTGAACGGCGCGGTAGCCGGTGGCGAAAATCACCACGTCGCTCTCCAGCTGCTCGCGGCCGCCGTCGAGGTGATGCTGAATGCTCAGACGATGTCCGTTTTCCTGGCGCGTCAGGGACGTCACCGAGCGGGACGGCAGGAGATGCGCCCAGGGTTTTTCACGCAGCACTTCGAAGCGGTGGTACATCGCGCGGTAAATCGCCAGCAGGGACTCGGTGGTGATGCCGTCGGACGTCATCTTCTGCTCGTGCAGCATCTGACGACGGGCCTCTTCGCCCAGCGTGGAGAAGCTGTCCACGTACTCCGGCGTGAAATACTCGTTGGCAAAGGCGGCTTCATCCAGCGCGTTGTAGTTATTGCGGCGCGATACCCAGTTCAGGCTCAGCGGCTGGCCCCATTCGCCGCGGAAGATATTCAAAAACAGGTCGGCTCCGCTCTGGCCGCCGCCGACGACGGTGACGCGCTTGCCCGCAAGATCCGGCGTGCGCAGCATCATCTCGCTGGCGTGGAAGCAGGTATCGTCCTGAACGGTGACGCAGTCAGGCAGGTTGATCTGTTTGCCAATCCCCACGCAGACGTGGCGCGCCAGGAAGCGGTCGCGCTGGGTCACCACTTCAAACAGGCCGCTTTTCTCATCAAAGCTCACCTGCTGCACCTGCTGGCTGAAGGCGAGGTTGGTAAGGTTTTCCGCCGCCCAGCACAGGTAGTCCGCAAACTCCTCGCGGGAGACGGTGCGCTGCTCGGTGGTCAGGAAGCGGTAGAACTTTTTGCGCTGCACCAGGTAGTTCAGAAAGCTGTGGCGGTTGGTCGGCTCCACGGCGCTGACCAGATCCTTCAGGAAGCTGGTCTGCATGTGGCAGTCCGGCACCATCATTCCCGGGTGCCAGGAGAAGTGCGGTTTACGCTCAAGGAACAGCGAGCTAAAACCGTCCAGCCCTTCGGCCAGAGCGGCGATGCTGAGGTTAAACGGGCCAATACCAATGCCGATGAAATCATAGGTTTTCATTGCGCTGACTCCCGGGAGGCGAGAAAAAGAGGGTTATCGAGGTCGGTAACGTAGTTCGGCAGCATGCGGCTGCCGCCGTCGTGTTCGGAGAAGGTCAGTTTGACCGGGTTGAGGATCACGCGAATAATTTGCGGCTTGAACAGGTCGAACGTCGCAAAGCGCTCCGCAAGCTCCGGGTGCGCGGCCATATAGCGGTGTAAAACCTGCGCCAGGATCTGATAGAAACGGGGTTCGCTCACGCCGCATTGCAGGGTGAGGCGCGAGATAAAGCGCAGCACCGTCACAAAGTTGCCGGTTTGCAGGTCGTGAATGATGTAATCCGCGCTGAGGCGCGCCGTGACGGCCTTCACCTGCTCCGGCAGGCTCTGCGCCTGCGGGAAATCCTCATCCACCAGGCGCATATCGCCCTGGAAATCCTTCAGCAGGATGCGCTGCGGGACGTAATCCTTCATCACCAGCGTTACGTTCTGGCCGTGGGCAATCAGCGCCACGCCGTAGCGGCAGAGCAGGTGGTAGAACGGGATCACCGTTGCCTCAAACAGCTTTTCCAGCCACGCGTCGGCGCTTAGCCCCGAGCGTTTAATCCACGCGTCGATCAGCGGGCGCCCTGCATTGTCGGTTTCCATCAGCGCCGCCATCAGCACCGCCTGTTCACCGTCTTCTAAATAACAGGATGGGTTCTCGCGCCAGATCACCCCCAGCATCTCCTGATAGCGGTAGGGCGCTTGCGGCAACGCGGCATAGCCCGGATGCGACAGATAGCCGGCGGCGGGTTCGCCCAGCACCTGCGCGCCAGAGCGGGCAAGCGTGGCGTCGGTGGCAAACTGTTGCTGTAGCCAGCGCGAGGCCAGCGGCCCGGCGGCAATGTACTTGCCCGGAATGCCGCGATAGCAGGAGGTGTTGTAGATAGTCAGCGGAAGCTTGATGTCAAACGGCGCGCGACGGCTGGCGTTGGTGAGCGTTCGCAGGGACTGCTGCGCCAGATACTCATCGCCAAATTCGCCCAGCTCAACCATCTCTCCGCGCGCCAGCTGCGCCAGGAAATGAATGGCAATTTTCTGCTGCCACTGCCACGGGTGCAGCGGCACCGGCAGCCAGCCGTCGTCGAGCCCCAGCGCCTGCCAGCGGGCGTCAAAGCGGGCGCGCTCGGCGTTGTCCATAGCGCTCGCCAGCAGAGCGTTGATATCGCAATCGACGTCGCTGCTCCAGACCAGATGCTCCCGCTGAACGGCAACCCAGTGCAGACGAAAACGTCCGCGATACTCCGGCGCGTACTGACGGAGCGCGTCCAGCCCCCAGCCGCGGCGGCCTTTGTTGAAAATAAACTTCGGGTGACCGCTCATCAGACACTGTAATTCGTCCGGGTCGAGGTGGATCAGCGCGTCCGCGTCCAGCGCTTCACGCGCCTGCAGCAGCTGAATGTCGCCGCGCAGCGTGGCGTAGAGATCTTCCATGTGCTCTGCCGTTTGCGCGTCGCTCATCTCCAGCACCGCCGCCAGCTGCAGCAGCGCGCGTTCCGCTTCGACGGCTTCGCCGCTGTCGGCGATCAGGCTGTCCGGGTCGATATGCAGCCAGCCCCAGATCCCGCGCGCGGCGCGAAACTGCCAGGACTCGTTGCCCATGGTGATGCGCCAGCCGTCCGACGAAACCGGCTCAGCGCGCAGGGTGCGTTCGTATTCCAGCTCGGCGAGGATCTTCGCCACCATCTCGCGGTTCACTTTCTGCCAGAGCGCGTTCACAGTTCCACCTCGCTGAAGAAGCGGTGACGCTGGCTCACGATCAGGCGCGAGCGCTTGTGCGGGAAGTCGAACTCTTTCATCGTCTCGAAACCGGCGGAGGCCAGATGGCGGAACAGGCGCTGGTTGTCGAAGCGCGGCTCGGCGACAATGCGCGCGGTGCGCGGTTCATCGAGATACAGATAATGGCTTAACCCGCGCAGCCAGCTGCGGATGTAGTGCGCGCCGCGCCAGTTCTCTTCGCCCACCAGCATGTGCAGGCCGCGGTCAAACGGCTGCCAGCGGTAGTGGCGGCCAATGCGGTCTTCCGCCGCCCAGTAGAGCTCAAAATAGCCGAACGGCTGGTCGTCGAAGCAGCCGATAACCGGGTAGCAGTACGTCGAGTCAAGCTGGCGGCGCAGGTAGTTTTCCTGCTCGGCCTGCGGGCCCGCCATCTCCCAGAAGGCGTTCACGCGCGGGTTGTTCATCCATTGGGTAAAGCGTTCGCCGTCCAGCGCCACGTCGGCCACGCGGAAGCTGAGGGTACGCTTAATTTGCGGATCGTAACGACGGTACACTTCGCCCTGCGGGCGATGAGGACGCAGCGGGAAATACAGCTGACGGCTCTCATCAAATTGCATCCCGCCGCTGGCCCGTGATTGTTCGCCTTTCAGCCACAGCGGCAGCTGCCAGAAGGTTTCGCGTGCCAGATAGTCCCCGTGGGCCAGGCTAAACAGCGCCTGCGCCAGGGGTTCATCCTGCCAGGTCGCCCAGGGCAGGGTAATGCCGGTTAGCGCGGGTGCGGCAACAAACAGCTGATCCAGGGCTTCGACCAGCCAGCCGTCCGGGATCCCATTCAGACGCTCCAGCACCGCGCTGCCGTCAAGACCCAACGTCAGCGGCAGCGCGCGATCCGTGGCGGTGCAGCGAAAGCCATAGCCGGAATGGACGATATTCGCGATTGCCATCACGCCTTCTCCTTGTAAAACGGGTTGCTAAAGTCGAAATAGATCACCGCCGGATCGGCGATGGTGTTTTCATTGCGATCGTGCAGGTAGCAGAAGAAGTTGCCTTTGCAGTTCCAGGTCGGGCTGTCGAGCACGTAGTCGAGGCAGCGGGTCTGCTTTGCCGTGCGGCGCAGTTCAGCCAGCGCGTCGCGCACCCGGGACATCAGGCTCTCCTCGCTGTCGAAACCGGCGGCGGCAAGGGCGGCGGTGACGGCAAGGGTAGAGTTCAGCAGCAGGTAATAAGGGAAGTAGCGCAGCAGCTGGCTCTCACCGAAGCGGTTTTCCACCTCCGTTTCGCCCGCCTCTTTCAGCCACGCGTCGGCCCCTTCGGTCCACGCGCTGCCCTGGCAGTCGCGGTAGATCAGCCCGACGGGGAAATCCTGCTGCATCTCAACGAGGATATTTTGCTGGTGCGCCAGCAGGACCAGACCGTAGTCCGCCTCGGCGCTGAACAGCGGAAGTAATACGCGGTCGCAATAGGCGTCCAGCCAGCAGCGGGCGGCCTGGGCGAGCGGTAATTCCAGACGCTGACTCAGACGGCGCACCGCGGAGGCCAGCAGGCTATCACCGCCGTCCGGCGCGGCCTGGGTCAGGCTCACCAGCACGTTGGTTTGTGTTTCAGGGGTATCGAACAGCAGGTTGACGCGCAGGGCCATCAGGCTCTCTTCCTGAATAGTGCCGCTTTCGTCACGCAGCCCCGCCCAGCCGTCTTCCTGCATCACGCGCATGGTCGGGTAACGTGACTGTAATTCTTGCCAGCGTTCCGTTTTCGCCAGGCGCGCCAGGCGCATGCCGCGCTTAACTTCTTTGACCGACAGCGTACGCACGGAGTTGGTCAGGCGCACGCTGAGGGAGAACTTAATCATGTCGCCGTTGGTTTCGCTGTACAGCGAGCGTGACGAGCTGGTGGGCAGCCACTGCGCGCCCGCTTCACCCAGGTCCTGCAATGAACCGTTTTTCGCCAGACGCTGGCACCAGTCCTGCTCCAGCAGATAGTCGGCCTGCCACGGATGCATCGGCAGCAGCCAGCGGGTGTCGGTGAAATGGCCGAGCAGCTCAGGCGCGCTCTGGGCCGCGAAGCGCAGCAGACGCTCGCGCAGCGAGACGTTCAGGCTGTCGCCAGCAACGAGCGTGCTCTCAACGGCAAACCAGCGCAGCGGGAAGCGGGAGGCGAAATCGGGCAGATAGCGACGCGCCTCGGTTTCGTTGAACGGCTCGTGCGACTTCGGTGCAGGGTGAAACGCGTGGCCGACCAGCAGCGCCTGTTCCGCCTCGGCAAACGTCAGCGGCTTATCGCGCAGGGTTGCCCAGCCGTGGCGCAGATCGATCGCCTGCCAGGTGTGCGCATGGCTTTCGAGAACGCGCTGCTTAAAACGCGCCAGCGTATCGGCATCAAGCGAGCCTTTTACTGACGGTTTTTCAAGAATTAAATCAACCAGTTGATAAAATGTGACGGCGTCACCGTCATCACTGTTGCTTTGAATAAGCGTTGCCGGGAAACGGTACTGATGATGCTGGGTAGGAGAGAAATAGCGTACCGGAACCCGAAGAGCCTGGGTTTGTGACAGCGGGATATGAATGTCCGGTAACGCATCCGCAGCGGTAGCGGGGAGATAGCGCCAGTCCTTCGTTTCGCGCAACAGGGCGTTTAAAAAACACTGGGCTGCAACGTCTGTACCGGCAGAGCGGGGCAGAGCACGCATAGATGTACCTCATTCCATGATTGATAATAATTCTCGTTATGATATTCATTCTGTTTACAGTCGCAACCATTTTTGCAATATTTGTTTTCATAAACTTCATAATTTCCACACATTTATTGACACTATGTTCACATTCTCATGCGCACTGACTCTGAAATATTGACCGAAAACGTCACCTCAAAAGCCAACTGGCCCCTGGCGCTATGTGCGGGTTTATTAGGTATCGGGCAAAACGGCCTGCTGGTGATGCTCCCGCAGCTGGTGACCCTGACCGGGCTGTCGCTCTCGGTCTGGGCCGGTCTGCTGATGTTCGGATCCATGCTCTTTTTACCGGCATCGCCATGGTGGGGACGCCAGAGCGAGCGGCGAGGGTGTAAGGCCGTGATGGTGGCCTCGCTGAGCGGCTATCTGGCCAGTTTCGTCGTCATGGCACTGGTGGTCTGGGCGATGGCGGCCGGAAGGCTGGATACTTACTGGGGACTGGCGGGGCTGATCCTCTCGCGCCTGCTCTACGGACTGACGGTCTCGGGGCTGGTGCCTGCGGCCCAGACGTGGGCTATTCAGCGTGCGGGGCTGGAGAAGAGAATGGCGGCGCTGGCGACGATAAGCTCCGGCCTCAGCTGCGGACGTCTGCTCGGCCCGCCGCTGGCGGCGCTGATGCTCAGCGTCAGCCCGGTGGCGCCGCTCTGGCTGATGGCGATCGCGCCGTTAATCGCCCTGCTGCTGGTGCTTCGCGAAGTCGCGGACCCGCCGCTGCCGCCGGTGGCGCACCAGGCGACCCGCCTGCAGGCCTCCATGCTGCCGTTCCTGCTGCTGGCGCTGCTGCTGGCGGCGCTGGTCAGCCTGATGCAGCTTGGGCTGTCACCGCATCTTAGCCCCCTGCTGGAGGGCAATGCCCGGGACATCAGCCATCATGTTGCGCTTCTGCTGAGCCTGGCTGCCCTGGCCACGCTCGCGGCGCAGTTTCTGGTGGTCCGCCCGCAGCATTTCACCCCGGTGACGTTACTCTGCATCGCGGCGGTGTTAATGGTGGCCGGGCTTGGGCTGATGTCCGTCGCGGGTTTAACGCTGTTCTACGTGGGGATTGTTATCACGTCACTCGGGGCGGCGATGGCCACGCCGGGCTACCAGCTGCTGCTAAACGACAGGCTGACCACCGGGAAAGGGGCGGGCGTCATCGCCACCAGCCACACGTTAGGCTACGGCGTCAGCGCGCTGCTGGTGCCGGTAGTGACGCGCTTTTACGGCGAGCAGTCTTTAACGGTGGCTGCATGGGGAATGGCATTGCTGTTTTTAGCGTTGAGTATAGGGGTACGGTCAACCGAGCGTACCCCTGCTGAAAAACCTTAATGGATCTGGCGGGAGGAATGGCCGCCAGACTCCTCATTTTGCCGCAGACGCTGCAGGGGATCCTGCTGATAAAACTGGCAGAAACGCTGCCACAGCGCCGGGAAGCGGGGCGCGAAGAGCTCGGGCGCGCTGAAGAAATACTCCGAGAGTACCGCAAAGCATTCGGCCGGGTCGGTTGCCGCATAGGCGTCAATGCTGGCCGCGCTTTCGCCGACCAGGTCTATTTCATCCTGGATGTTATCCATCGCCGCGTGCAGATCGTGCTCCCAGCCCGCCACCTCGCGAAGCGGGATAAGCGGTACTCCGCTGGCGCGATCGCCGTTGCGGGTATCGAGCTTGTGCGCCACTTCATGAATAATCAGATTAAAACCGGACGCATCGAACGAGTCCTGAATGTCGAGCCAGTTCAGGATAATTGGCCCCTGCTGCCAGCTTTGTCCGGACTGCACCACGCGCTGGTTGTGCACCAGCCCGATATCGTCCTGCCATTCGTCATCCACCACGAACGGCGCGGGATAGATAAGCACTTCGTGGAAACCGTCCAGCCACTCAATGCCGAGCTCAAGCACCGGCAGACAGAAAAGCAGGGCGATGCGCGCGTTTTTGAGGGGATCGAGTTCGAAACCCTGCAGTGGAACCAGGCGTTTTTGCTGTAAAAAACGATCCGCCAGCTGAACCAGTTTCGCTTGTTCATCCGGCTTAAGATTAGCCAGAACAGGGATCGTCAGCGCGTCATCCCATGGCAGCGCCATATCCCGGCCAGCCTCATTCGTTTTCCAGGGCCACTTTATCATCGCTTTGCTCGCAAACTCGTCACTTGAACAAAAATGGGAAAGTCAGGTTCGGTTAAGATGCCAGAAAATCGCTCACTGCGACAATTCCAGCCTGAATAAACTATCATTCGTACGTAGCGGTGGGTAGCGGTTTGCGGGCATCACCTTCATTTTGTGAAGTCTGTCGTAGCCTTGTCTGTAGTCCCAGTGAATTTATCATTACAGCACTGACAAAGAGAAACTATCGGCGCCTGGAGCACAATGAACGTTAATCTGAATTTCAACACTGCGCCGGTTGCGGTAGGTCAATAAGACGCTATTATTTTGGACTTTGTTGCGTATTCCCTGACAGGACATCCAGACGCTATGCCCGTGAATTTTGACCTTAACGATCTTTATGCTTTCAGAGCGTTAGTGGAATACGGTAACTTCCGTGTCGCTGCGGAATCTATCTGCTTATCCCAGTCGGCGCTGAGCCGCAGGATTGAAAAGCTGGAAGCCGCGCTGGGAAACCGGCTGTTTGACCGTACCACCCGCCGCGTGGCCTTAACCTTATACGGGCAAAACTTTGCTGAACGCTCCGCGCAGCTGCTCGACAACGTTGAGTCAATGCTGGCGGATGTTGATAAAGTCAGTGAAGAGCGGACGGGGCTGATCACTGTTGCCACGGTGCCGTCCGCCGCCTGTTACTTTATGCCTGATGTGATCCGTCGTTTCCAGTCTCGCTATCCGCGGGTTCGCATTAAGCTCATTGACAGCAGCGCAGGGAACGTGATTGACGCCGTGGCCCGAAGCCAGGCAGATTTTGGCATCTCCTTTGCAGGAAACTTGCCGTCTGACATCGAATTTTTCCCGCTGGTGGAGGATATCTATGTTGCGGCGTGCCGAAAGGATCACCCGCTGGCGCAGAAGCGTCACCTGACGTGGCAGGAATTTTACCAGCAGGATTATATCTCCCTCGATAAAACCTCAGGTAACCGTAACCTGCTCGATCGGATGCTGGGGGATATCATTCCCGAACGCCCCAGCGTCTGCGAAACGCGCCACGTTACCACGATGCTCGGCATGGTAGAGGCGGGGATCGGCATCGCTGCCGTTCCCGCCATGTCGATGCCGACGTCAGCGCACACGCTGCTGACGCATCTGCCGCTGGTGGCGCCGGAAGTGAAACGCACCGTGGGGCTTATCCGGCGCCGGGGGCGCATCCAGTCCTACATTGCGGCTGAACTGGAAAAGCAGATCACCGAGCAGTATCGACGGACGTAACGGGGATCATCCCCGTCTCCTGGATGACGGCCCTTGAGGGCGGTGAGGCGAGATAGGTCAGCAGCGCTTTCCCCTCCGCGGGATGTTCGGCATGGCGGGTGACCGCACCCGCGAAGCGCGTGATGTACTGCAGATTATCCGGGATTTTCCCGATAAAGGTGACGCCCTGAACCGGCAGCAGCTCGCTGACCTGCTGGAAGCCCACGGCGTATTTCCCTTTCGCCACCTCTGAGGCGACCGGAATACGCTCGACCATTGTCGCTTTGCCCGCCACGTCCTTTTCAATCCCCAGCTTTTTGAACAACGCCTGGCTGACATACCTGCCGCTGGCGCTGTCAGAGTAGGCGATGGAGCTGGCCTGCAGCAGCGTGTTACGCAGACTCGCCTCGCTGCTGATATCAGGAACATCCGCACCTTTTTTCACCACCATGCCAACGGGAGAATCCGCGAGTTCAGTTCGTGAACCCGGCTGGGTCTGGCTGGCTTTTTCGAGCTTCTCCAGCGCATCCCCGACCATAATCACCACGTCGGCTTTTTCACCGCGCGCCAGTCGGTTTGGGATCGCCTGCGGCGTCGTGCCCATTGAGGGGCCGGGGATGATCACGATTTTATCCCCGGTCCGGCGTTCATATTCCGGGGCCAGCTTTTCAAGGGCGGCTTTGAAGCCGCCTGAGATCATGACCTTCACGTCCTGGGCGCAGGCATTGACGCTCAGGAGCGTCAGCACCAGCGCGCTGGCGGTATAGCGATAAGTGCGTTTCATACTGCCCCCTGTGACTTGACGGTGTTTTGCAGCGATACCGCGCGGCGGCGGTAGAGGTAGAGCGTGGCCAGCAGGGCACACACGGCAGCGAAGCTCATCCAGTAGCCAGGCGATGCTTTGTCACCGGTGTATTCAATCAGCGCGGTAGACATTACCGGCGTAAAGCCGCCAAAGACCGCCGTTGCCAGGCTGTAGGCCAGAGAGAACCCCGCCACGCGCACTTCAGCAGGCATAATCTCCGTCAGGGCCGGGATCATCGCGCCGTTATACAGGCCGTAGAGGAAGGAGAGCCACAGCAGCACGCTCAGCATCATGGAGAAGCTGGGGGCGCTCGCCAGCAGCGTCAGGGCAGGATAGCTGGTCGCCAGCGCCAGCAGGGCCATGGCAATCAGCACCGGCTTGCGTCCGAAGCGGTCCGACAGCGCGCCACCCACCGGCAGCCAGATGAAGTTAGAAATCGCCACCAGCAGCGTGACCAGCAGGCTGTCCGAGGCGCTGAGCATCAGCACCTTTTTGCCAAAGGTGGGGGCGTAGACGGTGATCAGGTAGAACGCGGTGGTGGTCATCGCCACCATCAGCATGCCCGCGACCACCACCTGCCAGTTGCCGAGCAGCGTTTTAAAGACCTGACGCATCTCCAGATGATGGCGGCGCGCGCTGAACTCTTCCGTCTCCTCCAGCTTGCGGCGCAGGAAGAAGATAAACGGCACGATTAAACAGCCGAACAGGAACGGGATGCGCCAGCCCCATTCGCGAATGGCGCTCTCCTCCATCAGGGCATTCAGGGCAAAGCCCATCGCCGCGGCGACCATAATGGCGACCTGCTGGCTGCCGGACTGCCAGCTGGTGTAAAACCCTTTGCGGCCCGGCGTGGCGATTTCAGCCAGATAGACCGAGACGCCTCCAAGCTCCGCACCGGCGGAAAAGCCCTGCAGCAGACGGCCCGTCAGCACCAGCAGCGGCGCCCACAGACCGATGCTTTGATAAGAGGGGATAAGCACAATCAGGAACGTCCCCGCCGCCATGATGGAAAGCGTGACGATCAGACCCTTTCTGCGCCCAACCTTGTCAATATACGCGCCAAGCACAATGGCCCCGATGGGCCGCATCAAAAAGCCCGCGCCGAAGACGGCGAAGGTCATCATCAGCGACGCAAATTCACTGCTCGCCGGGAAGAACGTGTGGGCGATGTAGGTGGCATAGAAGCCAAAAAGAAAGAAATCGAACTGTTCGAGAAAGTTGCCGGACGTCACGCGAAGTATCGCGCCCGCCTTAGACCGTACGGTTGCAGGTGAGGTTGAGGAAAACATGGTTATCTCCAGTTTATTGTTGACGTTTTACGCGTCTGTTTCTGAAAACTGGATCAGGACGAGGAAATAGATAAGCGCAAATGCCGCATCGGCTGATGCATTTTTTGCATGAATATCATTTACTGTGTAAATACAATTAATGGCAACAACAACTTAACAAGTCGTTGTCTTTTTATTCACCAATATTCTGTAAGTCTCTGATAATGCGATTTTGTGATGTGGCGCAGAGGGGCGCTTCAGAAAGCGCCGGGTAACCGTTTCATTACCCGGCGGGTACAATTTATCGCAGCGCCCGAGCAATCGCGCTGAACATCAGAGAGGCCTCCAGCGGCTGGGCGCTAAAGGACGGCTCCGCCTGCGGCCAGGTAGACCACTGGACGATAACCAGCTTTTGCTTCTGGTTCACCACGATCATTTGCCCAAAAATGCCCAGCGCCCAGAGTGAACCTTTCAGCGAATCTTGCGCTGCTGGCTCAACGCCGGTGGCGTTGGCGGGCACGGCGTTATTCCACCACTGATAGCCGTACAGTCCGTCTGGATGGGCGTCTGATACCGAGCCTTTCGCCTTTGTCCAGTCTGACGACTGCCGGATCCAGTTATCCGGCAGGATCGTCTTACCGTTCGGCAGCGTACCGTTGTTCAGGATAAATTGCCCGAAGCGACCCCAGTCCTCCAGCGTGGCGTTAAAGCCGTGCGCGCCGACGTCGTGCTGACCTTTGCTGTAGGCATGCCACACGCCGTCGCTCGCCATGCCGTACGGCTGCCAGATGCTTTTCTCCAGATAGGCTGCGAGCGTCATGCCGGTGGCGCGCTCCAGCACGTCACCCAGCAGCCAGGCGCCGCCCGATGAGTAAGACCAGCTCTCTCCGGCCGGGTGAACCCTGCGTAGTCCCTTCACCAGCTTGCGCACGCAGTCGTAGGTACCCGGCTTCGCCTCGCACTCCGTGAGCTGCGCGAAATCGGAGTTCGGGTTGGTGTAGTCCTCGTTCCACGCCACGCCCGAGGTGTGGGTGATAAGCTGTTTGAGCGTCACGCCGTCCCACGCGGTGCCTTTCAGATCGGGTTCATACTGCGTGACCAGGTCGTTGAGCGAGTGAATTTTTCCCTCTTTGAGGGCAACGCCCACCAGGGCCGAAACGACTGATTTACCTACCGAGCGCGAGGTCCAGAGCGTGGAGTCGGTATTGCCCTGTGCGAGATACTTCCAGGCGATTTTGCCGTCCTTCAGCACTAGCATGCCGCTGACGTTCTGGCGCTTAAGGTACTCCTCCAGGCCGTAGCGCCTGCCGTTGATCTGATAGTGGGCGTCCTTGAGCGGCTTGTCCGACACCCGCAGCGGCACGGCGCTACCGTGGCGGAAAATATCCCCGGCGTAGTTGCGGTAGTCATTGCGAAAGCCCACCACGCGTTCAGCCTGGCTCCAGGTGAGCATCTTATGGGTGTCCGGCAGCGCGGCGTCAAAGGGGGCGGGGCAGGCGCTGAGGCCGGTGCCTTCGCAGGCGGCCATTGCCGCAGGGGAGAGCAGGCTGCTGAAGACAAGACCCGCCAGCAGAGCCTGGTTTACTTTTTTGTTTTTCATATCCGTCTCGTATGGGTTAAGAACGGCTTCAGTTTAAAAAGCCCGGCGCTATAATAAAAAACGCATAATGGGGGAAAATCCCCCTAAATAACGGAGGAAACGTGGCGGGCCTACTCTATTCCTTTGCACAGCTTGAGGCATTTACCGCCGTGGCTGAGAACGGCAGCCTGAGTAAAGCGGCGGTGGCGCTGAAAAAAGACCGAACAACGCTTCGCGATCTGATTGATTTTCTTGAGGACGGGTTGGGCTATGCGCTGTTTATTCGCGACGGGCGTACCCTGCGCCTTACGGCGGAAGGAGAGCAGCTTCAGCGCCAGGCGCATCTGCTGATGCGGCAGGTAAAAGCCTTTGAGGCCTTTGCCAGAGAAGTGCCCCAGGGTGCCACGCAGGATCTGACGCTGGTCTACGATCCTTTTACGCCCAGAGCCTTTCTGCACGAGGTCATCGCTGAAATGGTGGCGCGAAAAGTCCGGCTGAGCCTCATCTGCGCCTCGCGCGATGAATCTGAACGCCTGCTGACGAGCGGCCGCGCGGATCTGGCCATCTGCCAGGCGCGCAACCGCAGCGTGGGCAACGACATGGAGTGGCGGGCCCTGGGGGCAATCGATATGGATTTTTACGCCTCCCGCACTCTGTTTGCGGATATTTCATCCCCGCTGTCGCTGCTTGACCTCTCCCTGGTACCCCAGATCGTTATGCACCCTGCCTCGGACGAGCCGGTCGCGCGTCGCCTGCAGATTTCCGGGCATACCCTTTTTACGAACGAGCCGGAAATGCTACGCGGCCTGCTGGAACGCGGATGCGGCTGGGGATTCTTACCGACCCATTTTCATGCCGCGCGGTGGCAAAACGTAAAAAGGCTGCGCACCGAAGTGGGCAGCCAGGGGATTAGTCAGACGATGGTCACCATCTGGAAGCCGGGGAGGGACAAGCGCGCCATCATTGCTGACGCGCTGGCGCTACTGCCGGACGTGTGGAAGCACTCAGCGCTGTGAACAGCCTTTGCACTGTTTGTTCTGGATCTGCTGGAAGAAATCGTTGCCTTTGTCATCCACCAGGATAAACGCCGGGAAGTTCTCGACTTCAATTTTCCAGATGGCTTCCATTCCCAGCTCCGGATACGCGACGCATTCCAGGCTCTTAATGCTGTTTTGCGCCAGTACCGCCGCCGGGCCGCCAATGCTGCCCAGGTAGAAGCCGCCGTGCTTATGGCAGGCGTCGGTTACCTGCTGGCTGCGATTGCCTTTTGCCAGCATGATCATGCTCGCGCCGTGGGATTGCAGTAAGTCCACATACGAGTCCATACGTCCCGCCGTGGTCGGGCCGAGTGAGCCAGACGCGTAGCCTTCCGGCGTTTTGGCCGGGCCTGCGTAGTAAATCGGATGATCTTTAACGTACTGCGGCAGTTCTTCACCGTTGTCGAGCAGCTCTTTCAGCTTCGCGTGGGCGATGTCGCGCGCCACGATGATGGTTCCGTTCAGCGACAGGCGGGTAGAGACCGGATGCGCGGAAAGCTGCGCCAGGATCTCATTCATCGGCTTGTCCAGATTGATGCTCACCACGTCGCCTTCGCCCTGCTGGCGCAATGACTCCGGAATGTACTGACCCGGGTTGTGCTCCAGTTTCTCAATCCAGATCCCGTCGCGGTTGATTTTTGCTTTGATGTTGCGGTCCGCGGAGCAGGAGACGCCCATGCCGATCGGGCAGGACGCGCCGTGGCGCGGCAGACGGATCACGCGGATATCGTGGGCGAAGTATTTACCGCCAAACTGCGCGCCGAGGCCGAGGTTCTGGGCTTCCTGGAGCAGTTCCTGTTCGAGCTGAACGTCGCGGAACGCCTGGCCGTGTTCGTTGCCTTCGGTTGGCAGCGCGTCGTAGTAGCGCGTGGAGGCCAGCTTCACGGTTTTCAGCGTGCTTTCGGCAGAGGTTCCGCCAATCACAAACGCGATATGGTAAGGCGGACAGGCCGCAGTGCCCAGGGTGCGCATCTTCTCAACCAGGTAGTTTTTCAGCTTCGCCGGGGTGATCAGCGCTTTGGTTTCCTGATAGAGATAGGTTTTGTTGGCAGAACCGCCGCCTTTTGCCATGCACAGGAATTTGTATTCGTCGCCGTCCACGCTGTAGAGATCGATCTGCGCGGGCAGGTTGGTGCCGGTATTGACCTCTTTATACATATCCAGCGCCGCATTCTGTGAGTAGCGCAGGTTATCTTCAATGTAGGTGTTATACACGCCCTGGCTCAGCGCCGCTTCGTCACCGCCGCCGGTCCAGACGCGCTGGCCTTTTTTACCCATGATGATCGCGGTGCCGGTATCCTGACAGGTTGGCAGCACGCCTTTTGCGGCAATTTCAGAGTTACGCAGGAACTGCAGGGCAACGTACTTGTCGTTCTGGCTGGCTTCCGGGTCGTTGAGAATGGCGGCAACCTGCTTCTGATGGGAAGGACGCAGCATAAATGCGGCATCGTGGAAGGCCTGCTGAGCCAGCAGGGTCAGCGCTTCTGGCTCGACTTTCAGCACTTCCTGACCGTCGAATTCGGCAACGGAAACGTGCTCTTTGGTTAGCAGATAGTATTCGGTGTCATCGTGCGCGAGAGGGAAGGGGTTCTGGTAGATAAAGGGTTTGTTTGACATAGCGTATTGCTCCACATCCCCGTCATACTTCAAGTTGCAGGTGCGTTGGCTGCGCTCGTTCACCCCAGTCACTTACTTTTGTAAGCTCCTGGGGATTCACTCTCTTGCCGCCTTCCTGCACCTCGAATTATTTAGGGTATAAAAAATAAAACCGCCGGAGGAGAAGTCCGGCGGTCAGGAATCAGAACATCATGGACATCCACGGATAACCAATCAGCAGCAGGGCCGCCAGGAAGATGGCACCGAAGATGGTGCCGAGGCGCCAGTAGTCTTTGGTTGGCAGGTAGCCGCTGCCGTAGTAAATCGGGCTTGGGCCAGTACCGTACGGGGTGATGATCCCCATCACGCCCAGCGAGGTCACCATCAGCAGGACAAACACTTCCATATTCATGCCCGGAATGGTGGAGGCGATGGTCAGCATCGCTGGCAGCAGCGCTGTAGTGTGCGCGGTGGTGCTGGCAAACAGGTAGTGCAGCAGGTAGAACGCCAGCAGCAGGACGATGGTCGCCACGCCCGGAGAGATACCGCTCATTAACAGACCGCCTTCTTTACCTAACCAGCTGATAAAGCCGGTAGAAGAGAGGCCATCCGCCAGCGCAACCAGGGTGGCGAACCAGACGAAGGTGTTCCATGCGGCTTTGTTACCGGTGATATCGTTCCACTCCAGCACGCCGGTCCACAGCATCAGACCGACGATGAGCAGGGCAGCCATGGCAGGCTCAATCCACGCGGCGGCGAAGATCCACATCAGCAGCGCACAGCATACGAACACCAGCAGCAGAATTTCATTGCGGGACAGTTTGCCGAGTTTTTCCAGCTCGCGGGTCGCCCACAGCGGCACTTCGTTATTCACTTTGACTTCAGGTGGGTAGAACCAGTAGGCCAGCAGCGGCATGGCCAGAATCAGCAGGATACCCAGCGGCAGGAAGGCGAGGAACCAGGTGCCCCAGGAGATATCAATCCCAACCGTGCTTTTCACCAGCGCCAGGGCCAGCAGGTTTGGCGCGAGGGCGGAGAGGAACATTGAGCTGGTGATACAGGCCGCGGTGATCGCCACCCACATCAGGTACGAACCAATCTTACGCGCGCTTGGGTCATTCGGTTTTGAACCGTACAGCGGCGGCAGGTTAGCGATAATCGGGTAGATGGTCCCGCCGCTGCGCGCGGTGTTGGACGGGGTGAACGGTGCCAGCAGCAGGTCCGCAAACGTAATGGCGTAACCGAGCGTCAGGCTGCGACGGCCAAGATACTTCACCAGAATCAGCGCCAGACGGCGGCCGAAGCGGGTTTTGTCATAGCCTGCGGCGAACATAAAGGCACCGAAGATCAGCCAGACGGTAGAGTTACCAAACCCGCTCACCGCCCATTTAAAGGAGGCGCCCGCCAGCTTGAATTTCGGGTCAGCCAGCTGCTCAGGGCTGAACAGCACCCACTGACTGCACAGGGCAATGGCGACGACGCCGGTCAGGCCGATCACCGCGCCCGGCAGGGGTTCGAAGATCAGACCGACGATCACGCCGACAAAGATGGCGAAGTAGTGCCATGCGTAAGGCGGCAAGCCTTCAGGAACGGGAACAAACAGCAGCAGTACGGCGACGACGATGGGTAACGCCATCATCAGCAGTCGTTTTGCGTTTCCATTTGATGCCTGGTTCGCCACTGAGGGCGTTACAGCAGTTTTTGTATTCATAGTTTCACGTCTTAAGTTGTCAAAAATTCGGTCGCACTGAAAAACGAAATCACTTTTTTAAGTTTCTTTGCTTTTTTTAGTTATTAAAGGTGCTTTCTTGTGTTTTCAGTAATAGCGATTCAACGCGTTTTTGTGTGCGCTAAATTAAAAAATGATGATGTTTTTATATTGCGCTTTTGAATGCCATAACTATTGATCGCGATCAAAAAAATAGAATTGCAGCGTTATTTTTATGCTTTTATTAATAACCACTCTGGCGTATGTGGGTATTGCATATTTTTTGCGTGTTATTTATCATTTCATTAACAATATTGATTTCGGTTTGATTGTATCTTGTTGTTTTTATAAGGTTTAATCGTGTATAGGTGAATTGGTTTTACCATTAATCATTTAACGAATTTTAAATTATTGTGAATGGCTGAATTACAATCGCTAACACCAATGTGTTATTTGTGTTATTGCAGGGATTAAATAGTTTTTTAACTAACGTAATAACTTTAGAAACTAAAAAAATCATTATATTAATATCATGACATCGGCAAATAACGACGAAATAAAAAATCAATCCGATAACGAATTCTTAATTTTTAAAAGTTTGGAGTTTCAATTATGAGCACTAACGAACGTATTCTAAGCCCCTTCACATTACCGAATGGTACTGAACTGAAAAACCGTTTGTTAATGGCCCCGATGACAACCTGTACCGGCTATTTTGACGGCACCGTCACCAGCGAGCTGGTGGAGTACTATCGGGCCCGTTCCGGCAGCATTGGTACCATCATTGTGGAGTGCTGCTTCGTCGACGATCTCGGTCTCGCCTTCCCGGGTGCCATCGGTATTGATAATGACGAGAAAATTGCGGGGCTGGCGAAAATCGCAGAGGCCATTAAGTCCAAAGGGTCTAAGGCGCTGCTGCAGATCTACCACGGCGGCCGCATGGTCGACCCAAAACTGATTGGTGGCCGTACCCCGGTTGGCCCGAGCGCCGTAGCCGCGCCGCGTGAAGGTGCCGCAACGCCGGTTGCGCTGACCGCTGAAGAAGTGGAAGGCATGATCGGCAAGTTTGGTGAAGCCGTGCGCCGCGCCATCCAGGCCGGTTTCGACGGCGTGGAGATCCACGGGGCGAACACCTATCTGATTCAGCAGTTCTACTCACCGAATTCAAACCAGCGCGATGACGAGTGGGGCGGCAGCCGCGATAATCGCGCGAAGTTCCCGCTGGCTGTGCTGGACATTACCCATAAAATGGTGCGCCAGTACGCGGACGACGCGTTTATTATTGGCTACCGCTTCTCCCCTGAAGAGATGGAGGTCCCGGGTATTCGCTTTGACGACACCATGTACCTGCTGGAAAAACTGGCGGCGCGCGGCGTGGACTATCTGCACTTCTCCGTCGGCGCGACCCTGCGTCCTTCCATTGTCGACACCCAGGACCCGACTCCGCTTATCGAAAAATACTGCGCGATGCGTTCTGAAACGCTGGCGCAGGTTCCGGTCATGGGCGTGGGCGGCGTGGTAAATGCTTCAGACGTGAATGAAGCGCTGGACCACGGTTACGACCTGATTGCCGTTGGTCGCGCGACTATCGCTTACCCGGACTGGACCGACCGCATCGCGGCTGGCGAAAGCCTTGAGCTGTTTATGGACAGCAGCAAACGCGAAGAGTTGAGCATTCCGGAACCGCTGTGGCGCTTCTCGCTGGTAGAAGCGATGATCCGCGACATGAGCATGGGCGAATCCAAATTCAAACCGGGTACCTTTGCTGAGAAAGTGCAGGATGACGCTAACGAACTGGTAATTAACGTCAGCCTGGAAACTGACCGCATTGCGGACATCGAGCTGGCCTCCGGCCCGAGTGAAGACGTTGAGTTTGTGACCAGCTTTGAAGAGATCCGTACCCGCATTCTGGATGCCAACACCCCGCACGTGGATGCCATCACCGGCGCAACCAGCCAGAGTGAAGCGGTGAAGAAAGCGGTCTCTAAAGCGATGCTGAAATCCAGCAAAGCGCTGGCCGCGGAAGAGGGCGTTGATCCGAACGAAACCCGCAGCGTGGACGTGGTCGTTGTCGGCAGCGGCGGCGCCGGTTTGGCGGCGGCGATCCAGGCTCACGACGAAGGCGCGAGCGTGCTGATTGTCGAGAAAATGCCGACCATCGGCGGGAACACCATTAAAGCCTCTGCCGGTATGAACGCCGCCGAAACCCGCTTCCAGCGCGTGAAGGGCATTCAGGACAGCAAAGAGCTGTTCTATCAGGAAAGCCTGAAAGGCGGCGGCAACAAGAACAACCCGGAACTGCTGCGTCGCTTTGTCGAGAACGCGCCGCAGGCGATTGAGTGGCTGGCAACGCGCGGCATCATGCTGAACGACATCACCACCACCGGTGGGATGAGCATCGACCGTACTCACCGTCCAAAAGACGGTTCTGCGGTGGGGGGCTACCTGATCAGCGGCCTGGTGCGTAACGTCAACAAACGCAACATCGAGGTGATGCTGGATACCTCCGTCAGCGACATTATCTTCGAGAACGGCGAAGTGACCGGCGTACGTCTGACCACCGAAGAGAACGAAACCGTCACCGTGGCAACCAAAAGCGTGATTGTTGCCACCGGTGGTTTCAGCGCCAACAGCCAGATGGTAGTGAAATACCGTCCGGATCTGGAAGGGTTCGTCACCACCAACCACAAAGGGGCAACCGGCGGCGGCATCGCGCTGCTGGAGCGCATCGGGGCGGGTACCGTGGATATGGGCGAAATCCAAATTCACCCAACCGTCGAGCAGAACACCTCGTACCTGATTTCCGAATCCATTCGCGGCGGCGGGGCGATTCTGGTGAACCAGAAAGGGGAGCGCTTCTACAACGAAATGTCGACCCGCGATAAGGTCTCGGCGTCAATCATCGCGCTGCCGGAGAAATACGCATACATCGTCTTTGACGAGCACGTACGTGCCAAAAACAAAGCCGCGGATGAGTACATCGCGAAAGGTTTCGTGACCAGCGCCAGCTCGCCAAAAGCCCTGGCTGAGGCGCTGGGGATGGATTACCACGCTTTCCTCGCGACGCTGGAACGTTACAACGGTTTCGTTGAGAAACAGCACGATGACGATTTTGGCCGTACCACCGCGCTGCGTGCGCCAATCAACGAAGGGCCGTTCTACGCCATTCAGATTGCGCCGGGCGTGCACCACACCATGGGCGGCGTGACCATCAACACCGAAACCTGCGTGCTGGACAGCAACCACAACGTGCTGCCAGGCGCGTTTGCGGCCGGTGAAGTGGTTGGCGGGATCCACGGCGGTAACCGTATCGGCGGTAACGCAGTGGCAGATATCATTATTTTTGGTACGCTTGCAGGACATCAGGCGGCTATGCGTTCGAAAAAGCAGTAAGACCCCTGTGTTGTAGGCCGGATACGCGCAGCGCGATCCGGCATTTTCCCCGGCGGCGCGGTGCCTGCCGGGGCTACATCTGAGGACTCATGCTATGCCTGATAGCCATCGCGTTTACAGCTACTCCGCCGTTCTGATGGGCTCACCCATTCTCCTGAAACTCTTCTCCCACGATGAAGCCCTCGCGTCCCGCGTGTTTCGCCTGATCAAACAGTATGAAGATCTGCTTACCGTCAACCGCGCGCACTCGCAGGTGATGGACATCAACCATGCCGCTGGCCAGCATCCGGTTACCGTCAGCCGGCCGGTTTTTGAGCTGATCCGCTGTGCAAAAGCGGCAAGCCTGCTCAAGGACAGCGCTTTTAACCTGGCGATAGGTCCGCTGGTGAAGCGCTGGAAAATTGGTTTTCAGGGGGACAGCGTTCCGCCTGCCGATGAAATCGCGTCGCTGCTGGCGATTACCCGTCCTGAGGATGTCCTTCTTGACGAGGCCAGCAGCAGCGTGTTTCTGACCAGAGCGGGGATGGAGATCGATCTGGGGGCTATCGCCAAAGGCTATATCGCCGACAGGGTGCGTGATCACCTTCGTAAAGAGGGCGCAGAGCTGGGGCTGATCAACCTCGGCGGGAACATTCAGACGTTAGGCTCGCCGGAAGCGGGATGGGGCGTGGGGCTGAAAAAACCGTTCGCCGGTGATGCGCTGATCGGCACAATGACCGTAGAGAACCTGTCCGTCGTGACGTCGGGAACCTACGAGCGCTACTTTGAGCAAAACGGCAAACGCTATCACCATATTCTCGACCCGCGCACCGGGTATCCGCTGGACAACGAGCTGGACAGCGTGACGATTATTTCGAAAGACTCCATCGACGGCGATATCTGGACCACGCTGATGTACGGCATGGGGATAGAAAAGGGCTGTGCCGTCCTGCGCGCGCGCCCCAATATTGAAGCAATCTTTGTGACCAAAACAAAAGAAGTGGTGATCTCATCGATGCACCACTTCCGCTTTACCCTGCTGGATAACGACTTCCGCGTTACTGACAGTATTGCTTGAGCAGGCCGGTCTGCTCCGGCTGGAGACGGTAGCGATACACCGGACGACCGGTGGCGCCGTAGTGAATGCTGGTGAAGAGAATGTTGATTTGCGCGAGCCAAATCAGGTATTTACGGCAGGACACGCGGGAGATATTGACGGCGTTTGCCAGGTCATCGGTGGAAAACTCCGTCTCCGGGTGAGCGTCAATCCACTGGCAAATCGTGCGCAGCGTTTGCGGCGTTAACCCCTTCGGCAGCTTTTTACTGTCCGCCAGTTCCGGCGCCCCGCCGTGGATCAGCCGGTCGACGTCGGCCTGCTCATAGTACTGGTGTGAACCCATCAGGTTGTGCTTTGCCTTCCAGCCGTTCAGCGCCTCTTCAAAGCGCGGGAACTGGAACGGCTTGATCAGATAATCCACCACGCCGTAGTGGATGGAGGTCTGGATCGTGGCGGCGTCGGCAGCGGACGAGATCATAATCACATCGATTGGGCGGCCGGATGCGCGGATAACGGGCAGCAGATCCAGCCCGTTATCCTGCTGCATATAGACATCCAGCAGCACCAGATCGACAGGCTGCGCGGGGTTATTAATGATGGCCTCGGCCTGGTTTAGCGTGGAGGCGACGCCGCAGCAGCTAAAACCTTCAACACGGTTGACATACAGACGGTTGAGGTCGGCTACCATGGCGTCATCATCGACAATTAATACATTTATCACGCGATATTCCTCTCGCTATCCCAGGGGATGTGAACAAAAAATTGGGTAAATACGCCTGGCTCAGACTCGACGCTGATATCGCCGCCGAGGTTCTGAATTTGCTGGCGAGCAAGGAACAGCCCAACGCCACGGTTTTCACCTTTTGTTGAGAAGCCCTTTGTAAAAATAGCCTCCAGCTGCGCGGGATCAATGCCGGGGCCATCGTCGCTGACTTCGCAGCTGAGCCAGCCATTCTGATAATGCAGCAGCAGGCCGATCTCACCTTCCTGCTGTCCTTCCATCGCGTCGAGCGCGTTTTCAATGAGGTTACCCAGCGCAGTGATCAGCACCGCGACCTGCTCTTCACTCGCGGTATCCGGTATCTGGCATTCATCCGCCAGCGTCAGGGTGACGCCCGCTTCTTTCGCCCGGTTGATTTTACCCAGCAGGAACCCGGCGATAACCGGGGATTTTACCTTGCTCTGTATCGTACCGATATCCGTCTGGTAATTTTGTGCCGTCTGAATGATGTACTCTTCCAGCTTGTCGTAGCGCTTCATGTGCAGCAGGCCCAGGATCACATGCAGTTTATTCATAAACTCGTGGGTATGGCTGCGCAGGGCGTCGACGTAGTTGACCATGCCATCAATACGCTGCATAAGCTGGCTGATTTCCGTTTTATCACGGAAGGTGGTGATGGCGCCGATCACCCGATCCTGACTCTTAACGGGCACCATATTGCACAGCAACAGACGCCCGTTACAGCTGATCTCCTGATCCTGGCGCGCAACGCCCGTCTTTGAGACTTCACGCAGGCTGGCCAGCAGGGGCGCGCTGGCGTTTTCGGTCTGCTTGTCGGAGGGGAGGAGCAATATTTCTCTGGCGGTCTGGTTGATCATCGTCACGCGCCCGTGAATATCGACGGCCAGCACCCCCTCGCGAAGCGACTGCAGCATCGCCTGGCGCTGCTCAAACAAGGCGGAAATTTCGTAAGGTTCGAGTCCAAACAGGATGCGTTTCAGGACCCGCACCAGACCCCAAATCGCCATCGAACTCATAAAAATACTGAATAAAATGGTCCAGACGGCGTTTAGCCGCCCGCGGGCAATCTGCTCTTCAACCTTATTCAGGGAGATACCGACCGCCACCACGCCGATCTGCTCGTGCTGGCCGTCGTAGACGGGCGTGAAAACGCGCAGCGCTTCGGCGAGCGCGCCCCGGTTAACCGATACGTTCTCTTTGCCTTCCAGCGCGGGGGTTAAATCATCACCGATGAAATGCAGCCCCAGCAGCGCCTCGTTCGGGTGTGAATAGCGGATCCCGCGCATATCGGTGACCACGGTGAACAGCAGATCGTTTCGTTTCGTCACCGCCTGGGCGATGGGCTGAATAATATTCTCCTGCGGTGCCTGCATCAGGCCGCGCTGTATCTCGGGGCTGTCGGCGAGGGTGCGGGCAATGCCGAGCGCGGTGTCTTTAACATCATCGCGGGTCGCCCGGGTGATTTGTACGGAGTAGAGCGCAAAGACCACCAGCAGCACAGAGGCAATAATCGCGCCCACCATCAGCGTGACCAGGGTGTTCAGCTTCATGGGGCGCTTGCGCGTCGGAAGGAAAGGCTGCAAATCGCTCATCAACACTCCGCGATGATTAAGAAAGGGGTAATTATCGCTGATGACGGGCTTTTCTTAAAGCCATGTAAAGGCGTGGATTTGGTCCTCTTTTCGTGACCCTCCTCGCAGGTCATCTATATAAAACACTTTATAGTGTGTGGGTACTCATAATAAGGAGGCTGTTTATGAGCATTATGCTTACCGGTTCGGTCAAGGAAAGACGGCACGCCAGCACGATGAATATTGATAGATTGTCCACGCTGGACATGCTGAAAGTCATTCACCAGGATGATGCACTCATTTCTGCTGCTATTATCCCCTGTTTAGATACTATTGCCCGCGTGGTGGATAACGCCGCCGCAACGCTAAGCCATGGCGGTCGCCTGGTCATCGTTGGCGCGGGGCCGTCGGGGCGTGTTGCGAAACAGGTTGCCGATGAATATGCGCCGGGCAAAAGCCCTGTGATGGCCGTTACGGCGCAAGAAGGGGAAGGGAGCTACGAGCGCGGCGTTGCCGATCTGCAGGCCATCAAATTTGGCGAACACGATATGATGCTGGCCGTGACCGTCAGCGGAAAAACGCCGTGGGTCTGGGGGGCAATGCGTCACGCGTGGTCGCTGGGTTCACCGGTCGCCATTATTACCGGTGATGCGCAAAGTGAAGCCGCACAGCTGGCAAGCATGGTTATCGCGCCGGAACTGGGGGCCGACGTCGTCGCAGGCTACATCAACACCAAAGCGGGGATTGCGCAGAAAATGATCCTCTCAATGATCGCCACCGGGCTGGCCGTCCGAACCGGACGGGTTTTCAGCAACCTGCGCGTGGATCTTGAAGCAGGCACGACCAAATGGGCTGAACGGCAAATCGCCATTGTGATGGAAGCGGGGGGATGCAGCCGGGCGGAGGCAAAAGCCGCGCTGGAGAGCTGTAACCATAACTGTAAAACGGCGGTATTAATGGTGCTGACAGGGCTGGATGCGTGGAAAGCCCATGAGCTGCTGGCGCAGAATAACGGGTTTATCCGCGTGGCGCTGCAGGAAGCGCCATAATATACACCGTGAAGACGTAAAAAAGGCCGCAATTGCGGCCTTTGGTATTTTGGAGATTAGAACTGGTAGGTCATGCCGATGCCAACGATATCATCGGTGGAAATACCGTATGCGTCATACAGCGCTTCGTCCTGATCCAGCATGTTGATCTTGTAATCAACATAGGTGGAGAAGTTTTTGTTGAAGCTGTAGGTCATGCCCAGGTCGACGTAGTTAACCAGATCCTGATCGAATCCTTTACCGTCCAGGTCTTTACCTTTTGAGTAGACCCATGCCAGGGAAGGGCGCAGACCGAAGTCGAACTGGTACTGAGCAACCGCTTCAAAGTTCTGAGTCTGGTTGGCGATACCAAAGTTGCCGATTGGCGTCATGTTGCGGGTTTCCGCATACATCATCGCCAGGTAGACGCTGTGAGCATCGTATTTCGCGCCCACGGTCCAGGCTTCAGCTTTATCACCAGCTGCATAGCCGATGCCTTCCGCGGCTTTGCCATAAGCAACCTGCTCGTTAGTACGATCGGAAGACGAGTACGCCGCACCCAGGCTCAGGCCGGAGAGATCGCCAGAGAAGTCATAGGTGGTAGACATACCGAAACCGTCGCCATTCTGGAAACGAACATCGTTATGACCGTTTTTAGTGCCTTCCTGCACATCAATATAATTGCCGAATTGATCTTCGTGCGGACCGCCTTCGTTATTACTCTGATACTGCAGCGCGAAATTCAGACCCTCAACCAGACCGAAGAAATCCTGGTTACGATACGTTGCCAGACCGTTAGCACGGCCGTTCATGAAGTTATCGGTCCAGGTGTAAGAGTCACCGCCAAATACAGGCAGCATATCGGTCCAGGCTTCTACGTCGTACACGACGCCGTAATTACGGCCATAATCAAATGAACCGTATTCGCCATATTTCAGGCCAGCGTATGCCAGACGGTTAAATGATTTGTCACCCGCGCCTTCGGTATCGTTAGCGTAGGTTTTGTATTCCCACTGGCCGTAACCGATCAGGTCGTTAGCGATCTGGGTTTCGCCTTTGAAACCAATCTGCACATAGGTTTCGTCGCCGTCGTCGCCAGCGTTGTCAGAGAAGGTGTGACGCGCATCGACTTTGCCGTACAGGTCAACTTTGTTGCCGTTTTTGTTGTACATCTCAGCCGCATTTGCTGCGCCTGCCATTAATAACGCGGGTACCAGAATTGCCAGAACTTTTCTTTTCATTATATATTCCCTTAAAAGATAATTTATATGAATATATGTAATCACGCTCCGTAATTACAGGCTCGATACTATTCCAGGAGATGTCATTTAGTTTCAAAAATAAATGTAATTAAATTCGATGAAATATTGCTAAATATTTCTATTGATCTCTTTATTTTTCTAGTGAATTAATTCATTGAATTTATATGATGTAATTATTATTAAGTATTTCGCAATTCTATTTTTTAATTGGTTTGATTCGGCTGTGTTATAATTCACGCTCTTTTAAACAACAGGATATGACGATGGAACTTGCCCAGTGGCAGCACAGATTTGAGCGCTGGCTCGAGGAAAACCACAGCACCGACGATACCGCACATGATATTTCGCATTTCCGTCGGGTCTGGATGACGGCGCAAAAAATCATGGTTAATGAAACGGTGGAGCCGCTGGTGATCCTGACCGCATGCTATTTCCACGATATTGTCAGCCTGCCGAAAAACCATCCCGAACGCAGCCGGTCGTCACAGCTGGCGGCGCGCAAGACGGGTGATATTTTGCGCCGCGACTTCCCGGACTTTCCGCCAGAGCACGCAACCGCCGTCGCGCACGCGATTGAAGCGCACAGCTTCAGCGCCGGGATTGCGCCGCAGAGCATGGAGGCCAAAATCGTGCAGGACGCAGACCGACTGGAAGCGTTAGGCGCTATCGGCCTGGCGCGCGTCTTTGCCGTCTCGGGCGCGCTGGGCGTGCCGCTTTTTAATGCCGACGATCCCTTTGCCGATGCGCGTACCCTTGACGACCGTGCGTTTGCCCTCGACCATTTTCAGACCAAGCTGCTGCGATTGCCTGATACAATGCAAACGGAAATGGGCCGCGAGATGGCACGTCACAATGCCGATTTCCTGATCCAGTTTATGGCGAAACTCAGTGCCGAATTACGCGGCGACTGCATCGGGCTGGATAGCCAGGTGTTGAACCGCTTCCGTCGCAGTTTGCGCAACTGAACTGTGGTAATCTGTTTCCAGTCTTTATTCTCCGGTTAAAAGAATGCAGGAAAATCGATCAGTGACAGAGCCCGCGCCTGAGCAGGCTGAGAAATCAACGGCAACGGTGCAGGCGTTACTGCGCCAGCTGTTGGATATCTATGATGCTAAAACGCTGGCCAATCTGCTGGTGGCGCACGGCGAGAGCCACTGGAGCCCGGCGATCCTTAAACGTCTGCTGACCAGCGAGCGCGCAGGGCGTCGCCTGAGTGAAGGCGAGTTTCGTTATCTGCAAAACCTGCTTCCGCGTCCTTCTGCCGCGCACCCGAACTATGCCTTCCGTTTTATCGATCTGTTTGCCGGTATCGGCGGCATCCGACACGGTTTTGAAGCTATCGGCGGACAGTGCGTGTTTACCAGTGAGTGGAACAAACATGCCGTAAGGACCTACAAGGCCAACTGGTACTGCGATCCGCACGAGCATCATTTCAACGCGGATATCCGCGATGTGACCCTGAGCCATAAAAGCGGCGTAACGGATGAACACGCCGCCGAGCACATTCGCCAGACGATCCCGGCGCATGACGTGCTCCTCGCAGGCTTCCCGTGTCAGCCCTTCTCGCTGGCCGGTGTCTCCAAAAAGAATGCCCTCGGACGCGCCCACGGTTTTGCCTGCGATACCCAGGGAACGCTGTTTTTTGATGTGGCGCGCATCATCGATGCCTGCCGTCCAGCCATCTTTGTGCTGGAAAACGTCAAAAATCTAAAGAGCCACGACGGTGGAAAAACCTTCCGCATTATCATGCAAACCCTGGATGAATTGGGTTATGACGTGGCCGATTCACAGGACATGGGCGCGGACGATCCCAAAATCATTGATGGGAAACATTTCCTGCCCCAGCATCGTGAACGTATCGTGCTGGTAGGTTTCCGCCGCGATCTCAATCTCAAGGGGAATTTCACCCTTCGGGATATCCCGTCTCTGTATCCCGAGCGGCGTCCAACCGTGGCCGACCTGCTGGAACCTGTCGTTGACGCGAAATTTATCCTGACCCCGGTGCTGTGGAAATACCTCTACCGCTACGCCAAGAAACATCAGGCGAAGGGCAACGGCTTCGGTTTTGGGATGGTAAACCCCAACGATCCCCACAGCGTGACCCGCACGCTGTCTGCTCGCTACTACAAAGACGGCGCGGAAATCCTGATCGACAGGGGCTGGGACAAGGCGCTGGGTGAAACAGATTTCGACGATCCGCATAATCAACGTCACCGTCCGCGACGCTTAACGCCGCGGGAATGCGCCCGGCTGATGGGATTTGAGACCCCGCAGGGCTACCGCTTCCGCATTCCGGTTTCGGATACCCAGGCGTACCGCCAGTTCGGTAATTCGGTGGTGGTTCCCGCGTTCACGGCGGTGGCCAAACTGCTGGCCTCGCGCATCAGACAGGCGGTGGCACTCCGTCAGGGCGAGGCCGTCAATGACGGATGTTCACGATAAGGCGACGCGCAGCAAAAACATGCGTGCCATCGGCACGCGTGACACCGCCATCGAAAAGCGCCTGGCCGGGCTGCTGGCGCAGGCGGGCTTTGATTTCCGCGTGCAGGATCCCGCGCTTGCGGGCCGGCCGGATTTCGTCATCGACGCCTGGCAATGCATCATCTTTACCCACGGCTGTTTCTGGCATCACCACGACTGCTACCTGTTTAAAGTCCCCGCAACGCGCACCGATTTCTGGCTGGATAAAATTGGCAAGAACGTCGAGCGCGACAGTCGGGACCTGAGCGCGCTGATTGTGCAGGGCTGGCGGGTGATGATCGTCTGGGAGTGCGCGCTGAGAGGCAGATTAAAACTGAACGATGCCGATCTGACCGAACGGCTGGAAGAGTGGATCTGCGGCGGCGGCCAGACCGCGCAGATCGACACGCAGGGAATTCACCAGCTTACGGTTTCTCCACCCCGCAAGGCGTGACCACCGGTTTGGCGGGCAGTAAATATTTGCCCAGGGTGACCAGCACGACGGCAAAAACAATCACTCCTAATGCCAGCCATTCAACGGAAGAGAGCGTTTCTCCCCCCAATCCCGTTCCGAGCAACACGGCCACGACCGGATTGACGTAGGCATAGCTGGTGGCGACAGCCGGGGAGACGTTGCGGATCAGGAACATGTAGGCGTTAATAGCGATGATGGAGCCAAACAGCGCCAGGTAGCCTACCGCCAGAAAGCCCGACAATGGCGGCAGGGTCGTCAGCTTTTCTCCCGTCAGCGTGGAGGCGAGCAGCAGCACGATTCCGGCGGCAAGCATCTCAATCGCCCCAGCCATCATGCCGGCTGGCAGTTCGATACGCGAACCGTAGACGGAACCAAACGCCCAGCTCATCGAGCCAATCAGGATGATGACGGCACCCCACGGATTCCCGCTCAGGTTGCCGCCGCTGTTCAGCAGAATAATACCGGCAAGGCCAATGCCAATCCCCAGCCATTCCAGCTTGCGGGTTCGGATACCGAAAAGACGACTAAAGCAGAGGGTAAACAGCGGTACGGTGGCAACGACCACGGCGGCGATCCCGGACGGTACGTTCTGGTGCTCGGCAATCGTGACAAACCCATTTCCCACCGCCAGCAGCAGCAGGCCGATGAGGGCGGCATTCAGCATCGGGCGCAGCGGGGGAAGCTTGTGCCCGCGCAGCAGCAGGAAGGCCAGCAGCAGCACGCCAGCCGACAGGAAGCGGATGCCCGCCATCATCAGTGGCGGCCAGCTTTCCACGCCGATGCGAATGACAAAGTAGGTTGAACCCCAGATGATGTACAGCGAAAAGAGTGCCCCAATGAGCGGTAGCAATTGCCGGAAACGCATAATCCCTCACGACGAAATAAAAAGGTCGCTGATAGTAAACGCGAAAACTATCGTGCTGGCGAGCCCTTTAATTGTGTAGCTGATGTGAATTTTTTGTTGACGTGAGGTGCCTGTTTCCGGGTTTGCGCTTTTGCTCCATACTATTCACCTAATTACCAAAAAATGAAGGATTAAGATTTTGGCAGGAAGTAGCTTATTAACATTGCTGGATGATATTGCGACCTTACTGGATGACATTTCAGTGATGGGTAAACTGGCGGCGAAAAAAACCGCAGGTGTGCTGGGAGATGATTTATCGCTTAACGCCCAGCAGGTGAGTGGGGTAAGGGCTAACCGTGAACTGCCGGTGGTGTGGGGGGTAGCAAAAGGCTCCTTCCTGAATAAGGTGATTCTGGTGCCGCTGGCGCTGCTGATCAGCGCGTTTATTCCCTGGGCCATCACGCCATTGCTGATGATTGGCGGGGCATTTCTCTGCTTCGAGGGCGTGGAGAAGGTTCTGCACTCCTTCAGCGCGCGCAAGGAGAGCGATACGCCGGAGATGCGCCAGCAGCGTCTGGAAGCGCTGGCCGCGCAGGACCCGAAAACCTTCGAGCGCGATAAGGTCAAAGGCGCCATTCGAACCGACTTTATCCTGTCCGCGGAGATTGTCGCCATTACGCTGGGGATCGTGTCTGACGCGCCGCTCCTGAATCAGGTTCTGATCCTCTCCGGCATCGCCATTCTGGTCACCGTCGGCGTCTACGGCCTGGTGGGACTGATCGTGAAGCTGGATGATATCGGCTACTGGCTGGAGGAGAAATCGAGCGCGGTGGCAAGAGGCATCGGCAAAAGCCTGCTGGTGCTGGCCCCGTGGCTGATGAAGAGTTTGTCGGTGGTGGGCACGCTGGCGATGTTCCTCGTGGGCGGCGGGATCGTGGTTCACGGTATCGCTCCGCTGCACCATGCAATCGAACATTTCTCCTCGGCGCAGGGGGCCGTTGTCGCGGCGATTCTGCCGACGCTGCTGAATCTGGTGCTGGGCTTTATCATTGGCGCTATCGTGGTCGCGGCGGTGAAGCTGGTTGAAAAAATACGCGGCACGTCGCACTAATTGTTACCCGCTGTGGGATGCAAAAAGACCGTTCCTCGTCTAAATTGAAACAGTTTCACCCTGATACAGGAGGCAGGTATGGTCTTTTTGGTCAGTGATGAAGTTAAGCCTAAGAAGGGCGGCCCACGTATGATTGTCACCGGGTATTCCAGCGGAATGGTGGAATGTCGGTGGCACGATGGCTATAGCATCAAGCGGGAAGCATTTCGTGAAGATGAGCTTCAGCCGGGGGACGGGCAGCACAAGCGGGACAAGGCTTAATCACATAACGCCCGGCTTTGCCGGGCGTTTTTATCTCAAGTACCGGGTGTAAGGCAGTCATCATGGAGTGTGTGTGCAGCGCGATACCTTTGTTGTAAGACGATCATTTTTGCAATGGCTGCATAAGCGTAGCAATCCGGGGTTGATTGTTAATCTCTGTTTTCTGGTCGTTCTGGTGTTTTCCACTCTCCTGACCTGGCGTGAGGTGGTGGTCCTCGAAGAGGCGTATATCTCCAGCCAGCGTAACCATCTGGATACGGTGGCCAGTTCGCTGGACAGGCAGCTGCAGAACAGCGTGGACAGGATGCTGTTGTTCCGTCAGGGCATGCGTGATGCGATCCAGACGCCGCTGGCCTTTGATGTATTACAGAATGCGGTGTCACGCTTTAACACCCTCCGCATGCTCCCCACCTGGCAGCTTGCCGTTGATAAAAAACGTACCCTCCCCATTAACGGCGTTTCGGATGCGTTCGTCGACAAAACCACGCTACTGAATCGTGACGCTGAGCGTCTCAGCCACGAAATTTCCGCCGCGCTCGAAGTGGGGTATCTGCTCAGGCTGGCGTCGTCGAGAGCGCAAACGGAAGCGCGCGTGATCTACGTGTCCCGCGCCGGATTTTTCATTTCCACGGATACGCCGGACCAGGCGGGGGATATTACCTCCCGCTATTACCATCTGGTCACGCAGTCCTGGTTTACCCAGCAGTCAGAACGGAACAATCGCGCGCGCGCGGTGCGCTGGTTTATCTCTACCCCTTCATCCTGGACCAATGATGAACGTACGATCACCGCCAGCGTTCCCATCTATTTCGATCATTACTGGTATGGCGTCGTGGCGATGGATTTTACGCTGAGCACGATGCAGCGTCTGCTGGCCGATGCGACGGAAGACCGAACGGAAGGGGAGTATCAGCTGTACGATACCCGGCTCAATATGATTGCCACCTCAGTCCACGCGGAAAACGCGGTTAACCATTTTGACGAACGCGAAACGGCGCAGATTGCGCAGGCGATTGAGCACGCGACCGGCGGCGGGATCCGCCTCGGAAGCCGGTTTGTTAGCTGGGAGCGGCTCGATCACTTCGACGGCGTTGTCCTGCGGATCCACACCCTGCACGAAGGGGTACAGGACGATTTCGGCAGCATCAGCATCGTGCTGGCGCTGCTGTGGGCGCTCTTTACCGCCATGCTATTGATTTCGTGGCTGGTGATCCGTCGGATGGTGAGCAACATGTACACGCTTCAGCACTCGCTCCAGTGGCAGGCCTGGCATGACCCGCTTACCCGGCTGAATAACCGCGGCGCGCTGTTCGACCGCGCAAAATTGCTGGCGGAAACCTGTCGCCAGCAGTCGCTGCCGTTCTCGGTGATTCAGATCGATCTCGACCATTTTAAAAACATCAACGACCGTTTCGGCCATCAGGCCGGTGATAAAGTCCTCTCCCACACGGCGGGGCTGATTGCCAGCGCGCTACGCAAGAATGACGTGGCAGGGCGCGTAGGCGGGGAAGAGTTTTGCGTTGTCCTGCCGGGGATCGGTCTGGAGGAGGCGAGAAGCGTCGCGGATCGCATTCGCTGCCGGATCGACAGCAAGGAGATTCTGGTGAAGAAGAGCACGACTCTGCGCATCAGCGCGTCGCTGGGGGTCAGCAGCGCGGATGAAGCGGGTAACTACGAGTTTGAACAGCTGCAGTCCGTGGCGGACGCCCGGCTGTACCAGGCCAAACAGTGCGGCCGTAACCGGGTCGTCTGGCGGGATTAGGACAGGAAGTGATCCAGCCCCTCCTGCCAGCCCGCGGGGCCTGTTTGCCGGGTGTGATAAACCCGGGCGGGGTTATCATCCCGTAGCGTGATGCCCTGGCGGTTAATGCCCTTAATCACCACCGCGAAGTCAACGCTGTCGAGCAGCGGCGCATCGTTAGGGCCGTCGCCGAGCCCCAGCGTGGTGGGTTCGATCTCTTCCTGCTCGCGGTATTGCGCAATCAGCCAGTTAACCGCAACGTCCTTGCCACAGCGGGCGTCCAGAATATGCCAGAAGCGCGCCCCCTGCAGACATTTCAGGCCGCTGTGCGCCAGCTCCTCTTCAAACTGGACCATTTTCTCGTCGGTATCGCGCCAGATGAGCGTGACGGAGGCTTCATGCTTGCGGGCAAGCGCCGAACGGTAGCGCGTCAGTCCGGTCCACTCGCTGATGACATGCTCATCCACGTCGTCAAAGGTGGTGAATTTAAAGCCCGTCTGCAGGCGAATTTGCTCGATCCGCGGGCGAATATCCCGGTGCGTCATCCCCCTGATCTGGCGCTGAACCTTCTCCCAACGCACGTCGGGCTGAATCACCGCGCCGTTCTCGGCAATAAAAGGCAAGCCTTCCAGCCCCAGTTCCTGCTGGATATCCAGCATCTCTGCCGCGGTCTTGCTGCTGCAGAGAATGACCGGGATCTGGTTATCCAGCAGCCTGTCCAGCCAGGGCATGGCGGGTTGCCACTCATAGGTATGAATATCCAGCAGCGAGCCGTCCAGGTCCGAAAAAATCAGCAATGTGTCCCGCAGTGAAGGCATAGTGACTCCTGGTAACGGCTTCGTCTCTTTCTAAGAAAAATCCTAAAAAATAGCCGAATTGTTAACAGGAGAAATGAGAGTATTCCCTGGCAAACCCGCATTCGGCGTGTGTTAATGCTCATAACAAAAAGCATTATGTTAAAAATATTATATTCATCATAAGAATATATGCTTGTCAGACAAATTCGTTGGGGATAGTGTGGCATGTACATCAGATTTCCTGGTGTAACGAATTTTCAAGTGCTTCTTGCATAAGCAAGTTTTGATCCCGGTCATCCCCATGACCGGGATTTTTTTCGCCCTACCGATTGGCTTCAGACACGCTAAAGTCGTGAATATCAAGCTCGAAGGCCTCGGCCAGCTCACGATAGGTGTGATAATCCCTTCCGTTGACAATGACGCGGTCCGAATTGTCGTCCGTCCTACGGACTTCCGACTCACTGATCTCATTGATGGCGGCCAGCAGGGCATCGACATCCACCTCAACCTCGCGCTTGATGGTGTCGCTGTACTCTTTATCGGTCTTCATTACGGGGTTCCTCATTCAACCGTGTCCAACGGTAAGTATAGACTGTGCATAAAAACGCCATTCACACCGGGCGGCGATGTGCGTTTTTGCGTTTTGTTCTACACTGGCTCAAAACCAGAGGAGGAATGTATGAAGGTCAACGATCGGGTAACGGTTAAAACGGACGGTGGGCCGCGCCGCCCGGGTGTGGTGCTGGCAATTGAAGAGTTTAGCGAAGGCACAATGTATCTGGTATCACTCGAAGACTACCCGCTCGGCATCTGGTTTTTTAACGAACTGGGGCATCCGGACGGCATTTTTGTAGAGAAAGCAGATTAGCACGGCGTCGGGTAGCACAGCGTGTGCCCGACAACCTCACAGAAGCAAAAATCTCTGGCCAGGCCAGAGATCAAAGGTAGGGTGCACAGGTCTTAAGCGACTAACGCATGTTGACGAAAATCCCGTTCGTCACATTATCGGTCAGGCGTACCACGTGGTAGATCACTTGCTTATTATGCGTTTTAATTTTCCTTTTAATATTTCCTTTGTGTGACGAAACGGTTTTCGCTTTAATATTCATCTGGTCCGAGATCTGAATAGTTCCTTGTCCCGCCATCCACATTCGCAGCATACTTGATTCAGTCCTGCTTAATGATAGGGTGGGTAAGTTAACCGCTCCTACATTCTTAACTTCTTTATTCAAATAATCACCCAGAATGTCATCCAGCGACTCGGGTTTAATCGATTTAGAACTAATCAATAAATTTTTACGGACCAACAAATACTCATCGAAATGGATATTCGCGATCGCCATAAAAACAATAAACAGGGTTTTTGGATGCTGATTAATGATTTGCTTAATGTGCTGACTGTTGGCTGGATCGTGAATGAAACAGTCCTCATTAATAAACACCACGCCTGGTTTTAGTTCGTCACAAGCGGCTGCGAGTTCGTCAACGGTGTGTGCATCGTTGATGTCTCTCTTTCTTACCCCTCTGCTTGCCAGGTACCCGGTTAACCCTAGCCGGGTGTAGCTGCATAAATCCATAATGATCGTTGACATGGCATACCCTCACTCAATGCGTAACGATAATTCACCATCTGCCTGAGAGCTCAAAACAGCCATACGGGATGGAAAAAAATAATAAACCTGTGAGCATGACAAAGACTTTCAGGCGGACTCACTATCCCGTAAAGTTACGTATAATTTGCCAGGAATCTTCTTAAAGTAAAGTAAATATTAAGTATTGTGAGATGGTTAGAAACAATTAAACCGCGTCAGATATATCCTGGAAGATGTTTTTCACGTTTTATTTTAGGAATATCCTCAGAAAGACAATAGCAACAGTGCGGGCTATTATTTACGTGGCAACTCACTGACAATATCCGCTAACAGGTTGAATATCTCGCCGAATAAATGTTCACAGAAGGGAGCGATAAGTGGCATCAGCAATGACATTAATAAAATTCCCACCGTCAGCGTCAGCGGAAAACCGATGACAAACACCGAAAGCTGCGGTGCCATTCGGTTGAGTAAACCTAATGCCAGGTTGACGGTCAGCAGCAGGGTGATGATCGGCAGCGCCAGCATCAGCCCGTTCAGGAATATCAGCCCCGCAGCGCGAGTGAGCGCCAGAAAGGCGTTGCTGTTTACCGGATTTTCACCAATCGGCAGCGTATGGAACGTATCCACCAGCATGGAGATAAGCCACAGATGGCCGTTCAACGACAGGAACAGCAGCATGGCGAGCAGATCGATAATGCGCGCCAGCACGGGCATGTTGAGATGACTGCCGGGATCAACAAACGTGGCGAACGATAGCCCCATCTGCAGGCCGATCAGTTCCCCTGCGGTGCGCACCGCGGCAAAGGCGAGCTGCATGGTAAAGCCGACGGCGACGCCAATCATCACCTGCTGCAGAGCCACCCACACCGCGTTCGCCGAGAAGATCGGAATATCCACGGGGGGGAGAGAGGGCGCAACGATAATGGAGATGATAATGCCCAGCCCCACCTTCACGCGCTTGGGTATCGATTTCTCACTGAGAATGGGGGCAGTGGATATCAGCGCCATGATGCGCAGCATCGGCCAGAAATAGACGCCGAGCCACTGAACCCACTGGTCGCTGGTGAAGTGCAGCATCGTCAGGTCAGCCGATGATGTACGGCAGATTGGTAAACAGGTTGCGCATATAGTCCAGCAACAGGTTCAGCATCCACGGCCCGGCGACGATAATCGCCACGAACACGGCGATGATTTTCGGGATGAACGACAGCGTCATTTCGTTAATCTGCGTGGCGGCCTGCAGGATACTGATAATCAGACCGGTAACCAGCGCGACAAGCAGCAGCGGCGCGGCAACGGCAATCGCGATTTTCATCGCTTCCGTGCCCATCATCATGACCGATTCGGGTGTCATTACCGTTCCTTAACTGTAGAAACTCTGCGCCAAAGAACTGACCAGCAGCTGCCAGCCGTCGACCAGAACAAAGAGCATGATCTTAAAGGGCAGGGCAATGGTCGCGGGCGGCACCATCATCATCCCGAGCGCCATCAGGACGCTGGCGATCACCAGGTCGATAATCAGGAACGGAATAAAGATGGTAAAGCCAATCTGGAACGCGGTTTTCAGCTCGCTGGTGACATAGGCTGGCAGAAGAATACGCATTGGCACTGATTCCGGTCCCTGCAGCTCGCCGGTGTTGGACAGGCGGGCAAAGAGGGCCAGGTCGGCTTCGCGCGTCTGGCGCAGCATAAATTCTCGCAGCGGCTGAGCGCCTTTATCCAGCGCCTCCTGCATGGAGATTTTGTCTTCGCTGAACGGCTGGTAGGCGTCGGTATAAATCTTATCAATAACCGGCGACATAATGAAAAAAGTCAAAAACAGCGACAGCCCAAGCAGAACCTGGTTTGGCGGTGCGGAAGGGGTTCCCAGCGCGTTTCGCAGCAGACCAAAGACGATGATAATGCGGGTGAAGCTGGTCATCATCAGCAGTATGGCCGGAATAAACGTCAGCGAGGTGATGAAAACCAGCGTCTGGACCGGAAGGGACCAGCTTTGTCCGCCGCCCGCGAGAGGGGTTGAGACCAGACCGGGCAGTTGGGCATAAACCGCGGGAGCGAACAGGCCAACGCCCGCAAGCGTCAGGGATAACAAACGGCGCATCAGGATCTCCCGGAACGCTTAAGCAAACTCTTCATGACGGACTGAAAATCCGCGGGGGCGTCTGCGCGCTCGTCCACCACTACAGGGGCGGGCGGCAGCTTATGTAATACGCTGATGTTTGAGGCCGTGACGCCCAGGACCAGGCGCGCATCGTCCACCTCGACGATGACCACGCGTTCGCGTGGTCCCAGCGTGGTGCTGGCGCTGACCTTCAGGCCGTGGGCACCGGCGGTTTTACCCGCCAGGCCAAAGCGCTTCGCCAGCCAGGCGGCGATAAGGATAAAGGCAATAATACCGAACAATGCCCCGCTCACCTGGAGCAGAGGCGAGCCGGGAACGGCAGAAGGCTGTGATATTGTTGCCTGGGTTTTCATGCTTAACGGCTCAGACGACGCATACGTTCAGACGGGGTAATGATGTCGGTGATACGTACGCCGTATTTATCGGCAACCACCACCACTTCACCCTGGGCAATCAGATAGCCGTTGATCAGAATATCCAGCGGCTCGCCGGCCAGACCGTCAAGGGCCACCACGGAACCCTGCGTCAGGCGCAGCAGCTCTTTAATGGTCATACGGGTGCGTCCCAGCTCAACGGTCAGCTTAACCGGGATATCCATAATCAGGTCAATGTCCTGCAGCGTGCCGCTGACATCACCGCCGCCGAGCTGCTGGAATACGGCATCCGCAGCACTTTTGGCCGGGGGTGCTTTTTGCTCGTTTAACGCGTCAGCCCACAGATCGTCCAGTGCTCCGCTGTTTTCATCGGACGGATTGTTCATGTCACTCATTTGGGCTGTTCCTCATTCAGCGAATTCAAAATCGGGTTGATCAAGTGCTCAACGCGTAACGCATACTGACCGTTAATCGTGCCGTACTGGCTTGTCAGCACGGGGACACCATCCACATGGGCAATAATGCGGTCGGGTTTTTCTATCGGCAAAACATCGCCGGGTTGTAATTTCAGGATCTGAGATAACCGCAGCGGGATATCGGCGAAGCTCGCCACCAGCTCAAGCTGCGAGTGCTGGACCTGGCGGACCAGGTTTTCACGCCAGTTCTGGTCTTCGTTGCGGGAGTTCTCCAGCGGCGGGTTAACCAGCAGCTCGCGCAGCGGTTCGATCATGCTGAACGGCAGGCAGATGTTGAACTCGCCGGTCAGGTTACCGATCTCCACGTGGAACGGGGTGTTAACGACGATATCGTTCGGGGAGGTGGTGATATTGGTAAATTTCACCTGCATCTCAGAACGGACGTACTCCACTTCAAGCGGGTTAATCGCTTTCCACGCGTCGCTGTAAGACTCCAGCGCCAGCTTCAGCATGCGGTTAATGACGCGCTGTTCGGTGTGGGTGAATTCACGACCTTCTACTTTGGTCGGGAAACGCCCGTCGCCGCCGAACAGGTTATCCACCGCGATGAACACCAGGCTTGGCGAAAACACCACCAGACCGGTGCCGCGCAGCGGCTTCAGATGAATCAGGTTAAGGTTGGTTGGCACCGGCAGGTTGCGGGCAAACTCATGATACGGCTGAATGCGGATTGCACCGACCGTGATATCCGGGCTACGACGCAGCAGGTTAAACAGCCCCATACGGAACTGACGTGCAAAACGTTCGTTAATGATCTCCAGCGCCTGCAGACGTTCACGTACCACGCGACGCTGGGTATTGGGATCGTAAGGACGAATATTATCGTCGCCGGTGAGACCCGGTTGCGGGTCGTCACTCTTATCGCTGTCGCCGTTGAGCAGCGCATCGATTTCTGCCTGAGAAAGAATACTGTCGCCCATGTCGTTACCGCAGAATGAATGCTGTATACAGAACGTCAGTGACTTCCTGCTTAGGTTGGCCGTTTACCAGCGGGGTCGCCAGCGTTTGTTTAATGGCGTCGACCAGCTTTTGCTTACCCACATCGGTGGCCAGCGCCGAAGCGTCCTGACGAGAGAACAGCAGCAGAAGTCGGCTGCGCACTTCTGGAAGGTAATCGTTCAGACGAGAACGGGTGGCTTCATCTTTCAGGCGCAGCGTAATGCCAACATAAAGCACGCGATCCGCATCACCCAGGTTGACGGTGAAGGTATCCAGCGGGAAGAAGACTGGAGCCGGCGGAGGTGGCGCTTCAGCTTTGGCTGCAGCGGTGGTAGGTTCCTGCTGCATACGCCAGTAACTATAGCCCGCGGTAGCGCAGGCGGCGAGCGTGATCAACACCAGCAGCGGGATCCAGATGGAACGCTTACTTTTTTTGGTGATAGCGGAGTCAGTCATCTGATACGAGCTTCCTGTTTCGGTACAGCTTAATAAGGTGATTATCCCGTGTCCTGCTGTCGTCAAAGCGTGGAAAAGACGGGGATAATCACGCTACCTCTGGCGTTTAGGCGAAGATGTCTACGGCACTGTTACCGCGCGCTGCGGATTGCAGGGCGGCAGGGACAGGCAGTAGTTCATCGCTCTCTTCATTAAAACCGCCGGTGTTGCCGGAACGCGAAGCCTGGTGCTGCTGCTGGGAAGAGGACTGCTGCTGCCCGGCAAAGCTCTCGCTGCTGACGCTGCTCTGTGCAAGCTGAATGCCGTTCTCCGCCAGCGAGGTCCGCAGTACCGGCAGCGCGGCTTCCAGTGCCGCACGAACATGGCTGTGCGCAGAGACCATCTGCAGCTGCGCCTGGTTATCATCCAGCTTGAGCGAAATTTGCACCTGACCCAGATCTTCCGGGTGCAGACGCAGCTCTGCCGTCTGCTGGCCCTGCTTAGTGAACAGGGTGATGTGCTGGCTCAGGGATTGCTGCCATTCGTGGGTCCCCAGAGGCTGGCTTAACACCGGCGCAGTGGCGACGGTGGCGGCCGTCTGGCTGGTCGCATGGCTGGACATAATCGGTGCCAGGGTGGCCGTTGGGGAGGCTGAAGAGGAAGAGCTGGCGAGCTCCTGCTTCTCTGCCACCGCGGCCACGGCCGGGGTTGCCGGCGCGTTGCCCGACAGGGCCGGATCGTTGTTTTTCACCTGGCTCTGATAAGGCACAGAACTCTGCGCTTTATCATGGCTTCCCGGAAGCGCGTTCAGGGACGGTTGACCCGCGCCATTGTGCGAAAGCGCCGCGGAATTCAGCGTTGAGGTGGCGGATACGCCGTCACTGCCTGCCGCGCGAGAGGCGGTAGTTTGCTGGTGCGGAAGCATCGCCATCAGCGCGCTTAATCCGGCCAGATCTTCTTCGCTCAGCTCGCTTTTACCGTCATCCTTGCTGTTTGCCGCATTGAGCGTCTTCAGCGCGTCGCCCTTAGACAGCGGCACCAGCCCGGAAACCAGCGTATCAAGCGGCGTGACGGGCGAGGTTTCATCGCCATTCAGCGCGGTTTGGCGCGAAAGCAGGTCGGCAATTTTGGCCTGCAGGGTGGTATCCTCTTTGGCATCCTGAGCCACCTTTGACAGTTTACTGCCTGCGGCTTTCAGGTCAGCCAGGGTCAGCGGCGCATCTTTGCCCTTGCCCGTTGCGTCCGACAGGGCGCCCGCCAGCAGAGAGAGAAAGTCCTGTGCACCGTCGGTGCCTTTCCCCGTTTGCGTGCCGCCTGACAGGTCGCTGTCGCTCATCAGCAGTTGTTGCAGTGTGATCATTCCGGTTTCCTCATTGATGCGCGCTGGGCAAACTCATCCATTTTCTTCTGATCCAGACGGTTTTCCGCCAGGGTCGTTGCCGCGATCTGTCGGTCCTGTAAAGTCTGCCAGGCCTGCAGCCGCTGCTTCTTCTCACGCCAGAAATTCAGCGCGGTATCGACTTTCTGGGTCCACTGGTTAAGCTGCTGGCGATGTTGATCTATCGCCTTCTCCAGCGTCTGGATAAACTGCTGATAGTTAATCCAGCGCTGGCTTCCAATGCCCTGTGTCATATCGGTATTGAGGTTGGTGCGATATTCATGCTGATAGTCGATCAACATCTTCAACTGTTCTTCAGCCTGCTGGCACCCGCGTCGCATTGCGCCTAGCTGCAATGCGGCATCATCAACTTCTTTTTCAGCCAGATCTTTCAGCGTTGATAACGCGCTGTTTTGCGCCATGACCTTCGCCCTCCACCTGTGTTACACCTGCGGGAATATCAGCTCCAGTGCCTGAATTGAATCTTCCCAGTCGGCGCGTTCAAAAATGCCTTGTTGCAAAAATGCCTCCAGCTGCGGCCACAGGCTAATCGCTTTGTCGAGCATCGGGTCGCTGCCTTTGGCATACGCCCCCACGCTGACCAGATCGCGGTTGCGCTGGAAGCTGGAGAGGAGTTGTTTGAAGTTACGCACGCGGGCGTAGTGCTTCTCGGTTATCAGCGCCGTCATTGCGCGGCTGATAGAGGCTTCAATATCAATGGCCGGGTAGTGTCCGGCTTCGGCCAGACGACGCGACAGCACAATATGACCGTCAAGGATTGCGCGAGCGGAGTCGGCAATCGGGTCCTGCTGGTCATCGCCTTCCGTCAGTACCGTATAGAACGCGGTGATGGAGCCGCCGCCGCTGATGCCGTTCCCCGCGCGCTCAACGAGGGCTGGGAGCTTGGCGAAGACCGAAGGCGGGTAGCCTTTGGTCGCCGGTGGCTCACCGATGGCCAGCGCGATTTCACGCTGCGCCATCGCGTAACGGGTCAGGGAATCCATGATCAGCAGCACGTGCTTGCCGCGGTCCCGGAAATCTTCGGCAATACGGGTGGCATAGGCGGCACCCTGCATACGCAGCAGCGGCGACACATCCGCCGGCGCGGCGATAACCACCGAACGGGCGCGGCCTTCCGCACCCAGAATGTTTTCAATAAAGTCTTTTACTTCACGACCACGTTCGCCGATCAGCCCCACGACGATCACATCGGCCTGGGTATAGCGTGCCATCATGCCGAGCAGGACGGATTTGCCCACGCCTGACCCGGCGAACAGGCCCATACGCTGCCCACGTCCCACGGTCAGCAGGGCGTTAATCGGGCGCACGCCGGTGTCCAGCACATGTTCGATAGGGGTACGCTGCAGGGGGTTAAACGGCTGGGTGATCAGCGCGCCGGTTTCGGTGGTGTCCGGGGAGGGCAGCCCGTCGAGCGGCTTGCCGCTGCCGTCCAGCACGCGGCCCAGCAGGGCAGGGCCAAGCGGCAGCTGTTTCCCGCTTTGCAGCCCGTCGCCAGAAATGTTTTTGGCATACACGCGCGCGCCGGGCAGAATGCCTTCCACCTCTTCAAGCGGCATCAGGAACAGACGCTGGCCGTTAAATCCGACCACTTCGCTTTCAACTTCACGCGTTTCCAGACCATCCTGACGCTCAATGACGCAGGTCGCGCCCAGCGGAAGCTGCAGGCCGGTGGCCTCCAGAACCAGACCGGTGGCGCGCGTCAGTCGCCCATAACGACGAACAGACGGCAGTTGCGCCATCTTCGTTTCAAAGTTGTCGAGCGTGGTGAGCCAGCGGGTGAGGCGCGCAGTCATCAGACGACTCCCGGTGCTGCCAGGCGGCACAGTTCCTGCCAGCGGGTGGCGACGCTGGCATCCAGGTCACCTTCGTCGGCAGAGACTTTGCAGCCGCCGTGATGTAACGACGGGTCGCCGCGCAGACGCCAGCCGTGCAGGTTTAGCGTCGCCCCCAGGCTTTCTTCAACGCGCTGCAGATCGTCCGGATGGACGCGCAGCTGAGGCTTCCCGCTGAACAGCGGCTCCTGCTGAAGCAGACCCTGAATTTGTTTTATCAACGCAGTGTTATCCACCACGGGCGTCTGGCCGATAACCTGACGCGCGGCTTCCAGCGCCATCTGCATCAGTCGCGAGGCAATCACGCTGTCCAGCGCGTCCAGCGTGTGCTGGAACTCGCTGACCAACTGCTGCATGCGGGCATGGATCGGCGCCTGCTGCTGGCGCGCCTGATCGATGCCGTGCTCTAGCCCTTTCGCCAGACCTTCCTGATAGCCAAGGTCGTGGCCTTTCTGTCGGCCTTCGTTCAGACCGGCATTATAGCCCTGCTCGTGCGCCTGCATTTGCAACTGAGCAAGCATCTGAGCCTGCTGCTCCTCTTCGCTCAGCTCGGGCTGCTCAACGTCCGGGTCAAGCTCCTCGGTTGCGATGACGGCTGGCGTGAACTCAGAGAGGGGAGGGGCCAGATCGTCAGGCGTCCAGCGCTTCCACGGCAGCTCATTAGACATAGGTGTCGTCTCCGCTGCCAATCACCATCTCGCCGGTTTCCGCCAGACGACGAACAATAAGCAGAATGGCTTTCTGTTCGTTTTCCACCTGAGACAGACGCACCGGGCCGCGGTTGGCAAGGTCGTCGCGCAGGATATCGGCCGCACGCTGAGACATGTTGCGCAGGAATTTCTCGCGCAGCGGCTGCTCGGCGCCTTTGAGGGCGATAAGCAGTGACTCGGAGTCCACTTCCTGGAGCAGGCGCTGGATGCTGCGGTCGTCCACTTCGACGAGGTTTTCGAACAGGAACATCTCGTCGATGATTTTCTGGGCCAGCTCGCCGTCGAATTCGCGAACCGCCGTAATGACGGCCTCTTCCTGCTGCGTTTTCATCAGGTTGATGATTTCCGCCGCCGTTCTCACGCCGCCCATCTTGCTGCGCTTGAGGTTCTGGCCGTCGAGCAGGTTGTTCAGCACTTCGGTCAGCTCCGCCAGCGCGGCTGGCTGGACGCCGCCGAAGGTCGCGATACGCAGCATCACATCGTGGCGCAGGCGTTCTTCGAACAGCGCCAGAATATCGGCCGCCTGGCCACGTTTGAGGTGGACAAGGATGGTGGCGATAATCTGCGGGTGCTCGTCGCGAATAAGGTCGGCGGCACTCTGCGGTTCCATAAAGTTGAGCGTTTCGATACCGCTGGCGGTATCGCGCGTTTCCAGAATATCTTCCAGCAGGCTGGCGGCACGCTCTTCGCCCAGCGCCTTGACCAGCACGGAACGCAGGTAGTCGTTGGCGTTGACGTTCAGCGCGGCAAACTGTTCGGCTTCCTGTTCAAATTCCGACAGCACTTCGGTCAGCTGTTTATTGGAAATTTGACGCACGTTGGCCATCGCCGCACTGAGAATCTGCACTTCACGCTGGGAGAGGTGTTTAAATACCTCTGCCGCGCGGTCCTCGCCAATGGTCATCAACAGGATGACGCTTTTATCGGTGCCCGTAAGCGTATTACTCATGTTCGTTACCCATCCACTGGCGGATGACCAGCGCTACGACGCGCGGATCGTTATCTGACATTTCGCGAATGCGCTGGCTCATGACCTCAGCGCCCATGCGCTGGTTAGCACGACGCTGCTGCATCTGTTCATCTTTACTGAGGCGAACTTCAACCGCTTCTTCCGTTTCCTGACGCGTAGACATCTGTTCGCGAGCCGCTTTTTCGGCTTCAGCACGACGCTGAAGCTGCGGACGAACGCCCTTACGCCACAGCAGCCACGCGACAATCAGCACCAGCAGCCAGCGTCCTGCAGACATCAGCTGATCGATAAACGCCTGCTGTTGCCAGAACGGCAGTTCACCGCCGGTCTCTTCAACCGAGTTGAACGGTGAGTTGACCACGTTGAGGGTATCGCCGCGCTTCTCGGAGTAACCCATCGCTTCACGGGTCAGGTTTTCAATCTGCTTCATCTGCTCGGCGGTCAGCGGCAACGGTTTGCCATCCGCCAGCGTTTTGTAGTTCACCACCACCGCAACGGAAAGACGCTGAATATCGCCCACGTTCAGTTTAGTGTGGCGAATCGTCCGATCCACTTCGTAGTTCGTGGTTTCGTTACGGCTGCTGGTACGCGGACCGGCGTTATTGGTTGTTGAGGTGGTCTGCTGATTTTGCTGACCGTTCTGCTGATTGGCCGGAGGCGTGGAAATCGGCGCCGCGTTAGCCGGGGCAGGCTGGTTAGACAGTGCGCCCGGCACGCCGCCCGGGTATGCACCGCCGACCTGCTCGTTCGAATTGATCTGGCGTGAACGCATCACCGCCTGAGCCGCATCGCCGTTCGGGCTGTATTGTTCTTCAGTTTGTTCTTTATTCGCGAAGTCGATCTGCGCGGTAACCTGCGCGTGCACGTTGCTGTTACCCACGACCGGGCCGAGGATGGCTTCAATACGGCGCTGGAGACGGCTTTCGACATCGGAGGCATACTTCAGTTGCGCATCATTCAGATCGCGACCGGCGGTATTGGATTGCGTCAGCAGGTGACCGCTTTGGTCAACCAGCGTCACGTTACCCGGCGGCAGACCAGCGACCGCGCTGGAGACGAGGTGCGTCACCGCGCTGATTTGCCCTTCGTCCAGCGCGCGGCCAGCCTGGAGGTTCACGGTAACGGAAGCCGAAGGTGATTTCTGTTCACGGACAAATAAAGAAGGTTTAGGCATCGCCAGGTGCACGCGGGCACTCTTCACCGGGCCTAATGTTTCAATGGTGCGGGCCAGCTCACCTTCCAGCGCACGCTGGTAGTTCACCTGCTCGCTGAACTGGCTGATACCGAATTTTTCCTGATCCAGCAGCTCAAAGCCAACGGCACCGCCCTTCGGCAGCCCCTGCTGAGCCAGACGCAGACGCAGTTCGTGCACCTTATCTGCCGGTACCTCAAGCGCACCGCCATTATCGGCAAAGCGATAAGGGATGTTCATCTGGGTAAGCTGGGTGACGATGGCGCCGCCATCCTGATCGGAAAGGTTACTGTAGAGCGTCCGGTAATCAGGGCTTTTCGCCCACAGGACCATCGCTACAAGGATCGCAATTGCGGCAGCGCCTGCCACGATCAACGGGATTTTAGGATTCGCGCGAAGGCGGTTCATCCACTCGAGTGATTTATTCTGCGGCGCTGTCGATGCTGTTGCACTCATTGCGCACCTCTTAAATCCTGGTGGTTTACGTTATTCGTGTAGAGAAACAAAACTGACTCCCGGGTCGGCAAACACGACAAAAGTTCCATATTGATGGCACTGCCATTATTTGATGATTCGTGATTTTCTATGCGTCAAATAACCTGGTTTTTTCACGCTATTTACCGCCATTATCTTATTGACAAGCTGTTAGTCTTGACCGCGTAAAAAACCATCCAGGGGAAAGTCATGGCTATACAGGGCATTGAAGGGGTAATCAGTCAGTTGCAGGCAACGGCGATGACGGCCCGTAATCAGAATGTGGCAGATCAGCAGCCGAGCATCAGCTTCGCAGGGCAACTGCATGCCGCTCTTGACCGTATCAGTGATACCCAGACCGCCGCGCGCACTCAGGCAGAAAAGTTCACCCTCGGTGAGCCGGGCGTGGCGCTGAATGATGTGATGACCGATTTGCAAAAAGCCTCGGTTTCCCTGCAGATGGGGATCCAGGTGCGTAACAAGCTTGTGTCGGCGTATCAGGAAGTGATGGGGATGCAGGTTTAAGACCTGTCGATCTTCGCTGGCAGCCGCAGCGCTTTAATGCCACAATATTTTTTTCTTCGAATGCAGGAAAGATGATGAAAAAAATAGCAATTGCTGGCGCGCTGCTGGCACTGACCGGGTGCGTTCAGGTCGATAACTATAACGACGTGATCAAGCATCCTGTCCCGGCAAATCTGGCGGGATACTGGCAGTCGAAAGGGCCGCAGAGCAACATGGTCAGCCCGAAGGCGATTGCCACGCTGGTGGTGACGGAGGAGGGCGATACGCTGGACTGCCGTCAGTGGCTGCGCGTAATTGCCGTGCCGGGGAAAATCATGCTGCGTTCAGACAGTTATTACAACGTGACGCGTAAGCTTGATATCTATCCGCTGGAGCGCGATGGATCTGTGCTTGAGTACGACGGGCTGGAGCTGCAGAAGGTCGACCGCCCAACGGTTGAGTGTGCGGATTACCTGAGTAAGCATCCGCTGGAGAGTAAACTACCGTAGCCGTTTGTTGCCGGGTGGCGCTGACGCTTACCCGGCTTACAGGACAGCACTTTTGTAGGCCGGGTAAGGCGAAGCCGCCACCCGGCATTGTTTCTACAGCCCATCCTCTATTACCCAAATGCTGACGCTCCCCCCATTACAGGTAAACGTCCCTTCGCCATCCGCCGCCGTGGTGATGGTTTCTTCGCGATTGCCGAGAAAATCCCGCCACGTTTTGTTGCCGTAGTTTTCCCCAAGACAAATCACCTTTTCACCGTCATCGCCGTTAGAAAGTACCACCACGCAGCCGGGATCGTCTTCCGTGCCGCTGCGGCTGAAGGCGATGCAGTTAGGATGGTCGAAAAACAGCGTCTGCACGCCGTGGGCAAAACGCTGGCGCGCGAGGATCAGCTCGTGAAGCTGCTCAATGACCGGCATATCAATATGGTAGGTTTCACCGTCGCCTCCCGTGTCGTCATAGCTGGCGCCGAAGAGATCCGGATAAAAGACGCTCGGCACGCCATTTTCCCGCAGCAGGATCAGCGCGTAGGCCAGCGGCTTAAACCAGGCTTCGACCGGCGCTTCGAGCGCCTGTAAAGGCTGGGTGTCATGGTTCGCGACGAGGGTGACCGCATGAAACGGATCGGCTTCCACCAGGGTACCGGTGAAGATTTGGCTCATGTCGTAATCCCGGCCCTGACGTGACGCCTCGTGGAATTTCATCTGCAGGGGGGCATCAAACAGCATGGTTTTGCCTTCGACCTGGTCGATATAGGCCTGAAGTTTATCCACCTCATGGGACCAGTATTCCGCCACGATAAACAGCGGCTGGTCGGCGACTTCCTGGACGTGCTCAATCCACTCTTTGTAAAACCAGGCGGGAATATGCTTAACGGCGTCCAGACGAAAACCGTCGCAGCGCGTCTGTTCCATAACCCAGCGGGCCCAGTATTTGATCTCCTCGGTCACGGCGTGATTGCGAAAGTCGATATTTTCGCCCATCAGGTAATCGAAGTTACCCATTTCATCATCAACCTGATCGTTCCAGCCTTCGCCGGTGTAGTCGTTGACGATTTTAAAGATGCCGTCTTCATCGGGGTTTTCAATATGGTCGACGCCGCTGAAGCATTTGTAATCCCAGATGAACTGCGAATACTGCCCGGCCCGGACGGGGAAGGTGTAGCGAGTCCAGGCTTCGCACTCAATGACCTCGTCATCGATTTGTGTGCGGTCCTGTTCGTTTACGCGCTGAACGCGCACAGGCTCCTTCTCATCGGCACCCATTTTGTGGTTGACCACCACGTCCAGCAGCACGGCAATGTCATTGCTTTTGAGGGCGTCGATGGCCTCCAGCAGTTGCGCTTTGTCGCCGTATTTCGTGGCAATACTGCCTTTCTGGTCAAACTCGCCGAGATCGAACAGGTCGTATGAGTCATAGCCGACAGAATACCCGCCGGACGCACCTTTATAGGCGGGCGGCAGCCAGATCATGTTGATGCCGATTTCATTAAGATTGGGAGCTAACGCCGTGACCTCTCGCCACAATTCACCGCCAGCAGGGTAATACCAGTGAAAACATTGTAACAGGGTGGGGTTTTTCATCATCCTTGCTCCAGAAGCCGGTTGGCAGACTTCTGGAGTATGGATGAAGAAATCATAGTTGTGTGTCGCGGGTAAAACTTTCTGGATAAAGAATATTCCCTGACAGCTTTCCATAGGTAGACGTGATGGATTGCTGTTTACCGGTTTGATCAATCAGATTGCGCAGTTCGTCCATGCGGACCTTCAGCAGTGCCTTTAGCGCATTCTCATTTTCAAGGATCATTTCCAGCAGCGCACGCGCTTGCTCAACCTGAGCCGGAGGGCATGACATGATGGGCGTTTGAGAAATCCTTTCCACCAGTTGTACGTAATGCATTTCCTGCTCGATAAGCGCATCCCATTGACCAGAATGTGCGAGATTTAGCATAGCAATGCTCTGAGCATGTAACGCCTGCCAGTGGCTAAGCGCTGCGCTGGGATTATTCATCAAAAATTATCCTGAAATAGAGGACGCATTGGGGCCGATTTGCTTCCACGCATCCGCAATGTTGTTTAATAAACCCTCGACTTCAACAATTGCGTCTACGTCGTTACTGACATTCGCCAGCAACAAACGTCGAACCATATATTCGTACAAGGAGGCAAGATTCTCGGACAAGTCGCTCTCAACCTCCATGTTCAGTCCTGCTTTTAAACCGTTGTCGATGATGTTGATGGCTTTGGATAGGGCTTCGCCTTTCTCACGAATTTGTCCGGCTTCCATGAACAAACGCGCGCGAACAAGGGCGCTATGCGCCCCGTCGAACAACATGACAATCAGCTGGTGTGGACTGGCATTCATGACTGCGCTTTCTACTCCTATCTGCTGATAGGATTGAACACCAGAGGTCTTATACATATCCACTCCTGAAGGCTACGACTATTTTTGTGAGAACTGTTGGGTCAGGTAGTTGGCCGTGCTGGTCATTTTGGTGACTAATACGTCCAGACTGGTGAACTGGGTTTTGTAACGCGCCATGGTGGCTTCAATTTGAGCATCCATGGCATCGTAACGTTCGCCCAGCGTTTTCAGCGTTTTGTTGATCCCGTCTTTCGCGTTCTGGATCACCCCGGCGCTGCCGGTACTGGTGCTGAGCATATTGGTCAGCGTATTGTTCATCTGGGTGGCCAGACCGGTAGTTTTCCCGTCACCAACAAAATACTGCTGTACGGCGCCAGGGTTGTCAGTAAGTACTTTTTTCAGCTTATCGGTATCGACTTTTAGGTTACCGACGGTACCGTCCGCGCCTTTTACCGGGTCCTGGGTAATCCCCAACTGGGCCATGATCTGAACCGAGCCGGTTTGTGCTTCGGTTAGCAGGCCGCGCAGCTGAGACTGAACTCCGCGCACGTTCGCATCACCGACCAGCGCGCCGTTGCTGGTAGACTGGCCGCCAGCGCCTGCATCGACAGGAACATACTTCGTCAGGCTGTTAATGGTGGACTGCAGCGAGTTGTACGCTGTAACCCAGTCCGTGATCGCCTTCTGGTTCGCATCCGTTGCGCGTGAAACCTCAAGGGTTTCATCGGCTTTGCTCTCGGCCTTCACCGAGAAGGTGACCCCAGGCAGCGCATCGGTAATGGTATTCGACTGACGCTCGATGGAGATGTTGTTCACCACCACAATCGCGTTCTGCGCGTCGGTGTTCACCGTCAGCGCGCCCGTTTTGGTGGTTGAATCATAACCAATGGCGCTTTGCAGCTTAGCGTCGCCGGTAACGCTTACCGTCATCGCACCATCCGTACCGGTGGTTTTGGATGACAGCATCAGGCGGTAATCACCGTCTTTCGCTTTAATGACGCTGGCGGTGACGTTGCCGTTTGCTTTATTAATGGCGCTCGCGATCCCGGCCAGCGACGTATCGCCATCTGCCAGGGTGACCTCTAAAGGCGTTTTCGTGCCCGGCTGGGTGATGGTGATTTTACGCGTTGTACCTGTCGTATCGCCCAGCAGGTCCGTGTTGTTAGCGTAGGAGCCGGTGGTGAGCGCCTGTGCCTTTGCAACCTGGTTGACGTTGACAACAAAAGAACCTACTGACGCGTCAGCCGTTGTTGTAGCTGTAAAGGCCGTGTTGGTGCTGCTAACGGACGTTGAGTTCCAGGTGGTTGCTTTACCCAGTGCAGCGGTCGCAGTCTGCAGCGATGTCATGGCGCTCTGCAGCTTGCCGTAAGCGCTTAACTGTGCGTTATACGTTGATTGCTGGGAAGTAATCGTCGTCAGCTTGGTTTTCTCTGCCGCTTCCAACTGATTATATAAATCCCCGAGTCCTGCAGAACCTATCCCGAGGTTACTGATAGTAGCCATGCATATTTTCCTTAAAATACGAAAGTAGTTCAGGACTCTTATCGGCCTCTCAGCGTAAAAGTTTACGATGGTGAGAAAAAAATAATCCGAAGAATAGACGCGTCCTGGCGGGGTAAATGAATGGATTGCACTTTAGGGACATTATCAGTGCATTAAAAACACGAGTAAGTGTGTGCCTTTTTTGTCATCTCTTTGAGCGTTAAAAAAGCGTAAAAAATAAACCTTTGACGGACCTTAATTGATTTTTTAAAAATAAAATCATTAATAATCAGTGTGTTGTAATTTTTTAAAAATTGATTCTAAAGTCTTTTGGGGACCCGTCGATAACCTTGTTGACGGTGAGAGACGCTGTGAGTGTTAGGCACCGGACCTAAAACCCAATTTTTGAAGGAAACAAAATTATGGCAGTTATCAATACTAACCTGATGTCCCTGACCACTCAGAACAACCTGAACAAATCTCAGTCTTCTCTGGGTACTGCTATCGAGCGTCTGTCTTCAGGTCTGCGTATTAACAGCGCGAAAGACGATGCTGCTGGCCAGGCAATTGCAAACCGCATGACCGCTCAGATCAAGGGTATGAACCAGGCCGCACGTAACGCCAACGACGGTATCTCCATGGCGCAGACTGCTGAAGGCTCTCTGAACGAAATCAACAACAACCTGCAGCGCGTACGTGAACTGGCTGTACAGGCGAGTACTGGTACTAACAGTACCTCTGACCTGGCTTCTCTGCAGGATGAAGTTACCGCTCGTCTGGCAGAAATCAACCGCGTTGCGGGCAAAACTGACTTCAACGGCATCAAACTGCTGGACGGTTCTGCTGGTGCAGCTGGTGTGGTTAAAATTCAGGTTGGCGTGAACGACGGCGACACCATCGATCTGGACCTGAGCGGTGCTAAAGCTGACACCACCACCCTGGGCGTGAACGCTATCGACCTGAAAAGCGTACAACCTACCGACCTGGCAACTATCGACGCAGCTATCGCTAAAGTTGATAAAGCACGTTCAGGCCTGGGTGCTGTGCAGAACCGTTTCACTTCTGCAATCAACAACCTGAACAACACCTCTAACAACCTGTCTGCTGCTCAGTCCCGTATCCAGGACGCTGACTACGCAACTGAAGTTTCCAACATGTCCCGCGCGCAGATCCTGCAGCAGGCTGGTACTTCTGTTCTGTCTCAGGCAAACCAGGTTCCACAGACCGTTCTGTCTCTGCTGCGTTAATTTTACGCGTGAAACCCCGCTTCGGCGGGGTTTTTTTATCTCTGCTATTTGAGAATCCGCCTGTGAAACAAATCAGTGTCACTCAACCAAAGCTGGTCGCAGATTTTTCATGTGTCGGTGGGGAATGCCGTGAACATTGTTGTCAGGGCTGGACCATCGCGTTTGATAAATCCTCCGTTAATCGCTATCTGAACAGTAAAAATGCCGCCATTCGCCAGACGGCGAAAACGGCGATAAAAGTCACTAAAAAGCAGTATGGCAACTGGGGCGAAGTGATTTTCCATACGGAAAGTAAAAACTGCCCGTTTATGGATACGGAAAAACTCTGTTCTATCCATAGCGCCATGGGCGTCCAGGCCTTAAGCCCCACCTGTTCGTCCTTTCCACGGACAAACCGGGTCTATAAAAATGAAATCGAAAAATCGCTGAACCTCTCGTGTCCGGAAGTGACCCGACTTCTGTTGAACGATCGGGAGTCTATGTCGATGATGGAATCCATCAGCGTCCAGCAGGACGTCAATAATGCGCCGATGATTGATTTGAAGGCAAAGGTCATCAATCTCTTCTGCCAGAATATTTTCAGCGTTGAGGCGGTCAGCGTTGAAGAACAGGTTTACGCCGTGGTGAAATTCCTCATGGTGGCTGAAAAGCTCGATAATCTCGAAGAGAATATCGGCACGCTCGAAACGGTCTATTTCTCGCTGGTTAACGAACTGGTGAGCGGTAAAATCAAAACGGAATTAGGCGGATTTAATCAGAACTACAGCCTGAAATTCGCGTTAATTTCACTCATCCAGAGCTACTTTACGAAGAAAGCGACAGCCCGCGGTGGTGCGGTATTAAACCGTTATTTTACTCAGCTTTATCAACAATTTGAGTCGGCTGGTGACACTGTGCCGGCAGAGAAGGTCATGGAGAACATCGAGTCCGTCTGGCGCGATGTTGCGGGCAGTTACCTGGCGACCAATGACCATTTATTTAAGAACTTTTTTAAATACAAACTGTGGGAGCAGGGCTTCCCGCAGAACAATGGCCGCAGCATGTTGAATAATCTTTATTTAATCGTCGCGGAGTTCTATTTCCTTAAAACGTTACTTGCCGGTCAGGCACTCGTGGCGGGAAAAATTGAACAAGATAATATCATTGATGTTATTTACAGCTTCCACTCCCTTAGCCAGCATAATCAGGAAGCGGGAAAGCTCTTTCATCAACATATAGATAGCGTCAAACTCGGCGACGATCTTTCATTGTTACAACTGTTAATTTAGGCAGAAAAGTTGCCCCTGTTGTGGGCAACCTCAGAATAACCTCACTTTATCCCCCTTTTTCATCCAATTGAACGCCCTGCAGAATCGGATAATCATGCCGATAACTCAACTAACGCAGGGCTGTTTATCGTGAATTCACTCTATACCGCTGAAGGTGTAATGGATAAACACTCGCTGTGGCAGCGTTATGTCCCGCTGGTGCGTCACGAAGCATTGCGCCTCCAGGTGCGCTTGCCGGCGAGCGTGGAACTCGACGATCTGCTACAGGCGGGCGGTATCGGGTTATTGAATGCAGTTGACCGATACGACGCTCTGCAAGGAACGGCATTTACGACTTACGCAGTTCAGCGTATTCGTGGTGCGATGCTGGACGAGCTGCGCAGCCGAGACTGGGTGCCGCGCAGTGTTCGCCGCAACGCGCGCGAAGTGGCGCATGCGATGGGGCAGCTGGAACAGGAGCTGGGACGTAACGCAACGGAAACCGAAGTGGCGGAACGTCTTGGCATTGCTGTTGAAGAGTATCGTCAGATGTTGCTCGATACCAATAATAGCCAACTCTTCTCTTATGACGAGTGGCGCGAAGAGCATGGCGATAGCATCGAGCTGGTGACGGATGAGCACCAGCAGGAAAACCCGTTACACCATTTAATGGAAGGGAATTTACGCCAGCGCGTCATGGAGGCTATTGAAGCTCTGCCTGAACGCGAACAGCTGGTATTGACCCTTTATTACCAGGAAGAGCTTAACCTCAAAGAGATTGGCGCTGTTCTGGAGGTGGGAGAGTCGCGGGTGAGCCAGCTGCACAGCCAGGCCATTAAACGCTTACGAACCAAGCTGGGTAAGTTATAGGTGATTGATTCACCTGAAAAATGCCGCACAACGTATTGACAACCAGGAGTTATCATGACGGTGCAGCAATCTAAAAGACGGCCTTTAAGCCGCTACCTGAAAGACTTTAAACACAGCCAGACGCATTGCGCCCACTGTAACAAGTTACTCGATCGTATCACGCTGGTTCGCCGGGGCGAAATCGTCAATAAGATTGCGATTTCGCGTCTCGACACGTTGATGGACGAATCAGCATGGCTCGAAGAGCAAAAAGAGTGGGTGGCGCTTTGCCGTTTCTGTGGCGATCTCCACTGCAAAGAGCAAAGCGACTTCTTCGACATTATCGGCTTCAAGCAGTTCCTGTTTGAACAAACGGAGATGAGCCACGGCACCGTTCGCGAATATGTGGTTCGCCTGCGTCGACTTGGGCAACATCTGACCGTAAACAATATCTCTCGCGATCTGCTGAAAACCGGTTATCTGGATGAAAATCTTGAGCCGTGGTTGCCTGCGACCAGCACCAACAACTACCGAATTGCGTTGCGCAAGTATGCGCAATACAAGGTACAAATGCCCGGTGCCATAAAGCAGAAAGCCCACGCCGGAACAACTTCTGATATATATTAAAAAAGAATAAGATGTAGCGCAGTCGCCTTTGACGTTGCAGGCGATTTCTCTACACTACGTAAAAATTCCACTATATCGGGGTATTTATGAAATTTGCACTTCTGGGTCGTCAGGCGCTGATGGGTGTTATGGCCGTTGCGCTGGTTGCGGGCATGAGCGTGAAAACGTTCGCCGCAGAAAACCTGCTGAATAAAGTAAAAGAGCGCGGTACGCTGCTGGTCGGGCTGGAAGGAACCTATCCTCCGTTCAGCTTCCAGGGCGATGACGGTAAGCTGACCGGTTTTGAAGTGGAGTTTGCTGAAGAGCTGGCGAAGCACCTCGGCGTGAAAGCGTCCCTGAAACCGACCAAATGGGACGGCATGTTGGCCTCGCTGGATTCCAAACGTATTGATGTGGTGATCAATCAGGTGACCATTTCTGACGAGCGTAAGAAGAAATATGACTTCTCTACGCCCTACACCGTGTCCGGTATTCAGGCGCTGGTGAAGAAAGGCAACGAAGGCGGGATTAAAACTGCCGCGGACCTGAAAGGGAAGAAAGTCGGTGTTGGTCTGGGGACCAACTACGAAGAGTGGCTGCGCCAGAACGTGCAGGGCGTGGATATCCGCACCTATGATGATGACCCGACAAAATACCAGGATCTGCGCGTGGGCCGTATCGACGCCATTCTGGTTGACCGTCTGGCAGCGCTGGATCTGGTGAAGAAAACCAACAATACCCTGGCCGTAGCGGGTGATGCGTTCTCTCGTCAGGAATCAGGCGTGGCCGTTCGTAAAGGTAACGAAGACCTGGTCAAAGCGATTGATTCCGCGATTGCTGACATGCAAAAAGACGGAAGCCTGAAAGCGCTCTCCGAGAAGTGGTTCGGTGCAGACGTCACGAAATAAGTTTCTGCCGTAAAAAAAGGCGCTTTTAAAAGCGCCTTTTTTATTTCTTTCGCGTCTGCGTGCATAATGAAAAATATCACATTTTGTCAGAGTTACCGGAGAACCCATGTCACTACAGAATTTAACGCGCTTTCCTCGCCTGGAGTTTATCGGCGCGCCGACGCCGCTGGAGTACCTGCCGCGATTTTCTGATTATTTAGGGCGCGATATTTTTATTAAGCGTGATGACGTGACGCCGATGGCGATGGGGGGCAACAAGCTGCGCAAGCTGGAGTTTCTGGCGGCTGACGCACTGCGCGAAGGCGCGGATACGCTCATTACTGCCGGGGCTATCCAGTCCAACCACGTTCGTCAGACGGCGGCAGTGGCGGCAAAGCTCGGGCTCCACTGCGTGGCATTGCTGGAAAACCCGATTGGCACGCGGGCCGAAAACTATCTGACCAACGGTAACCGCCTGCTGCTGGACCTGTTTAATGTCCAGGTCGAAATGGTGGATGCGTTGACCGACCCGGTCGCCCAGCTCGACGAGCTGGCCACGCGTCTGGAAGCGCAGGGCTTCCGCCCTTACGTTATCCCCGTCGGCGGTTCGAACGCGCTGGGCGCGCTGGGGTACGTGGAAAGCGCGCTGGAAATCGCGCAGCAGTGCGAGGGCGCGGTGAGTCTCTCCTCCGTAGTTGTCGCGTCCGGCAGTGCGGGCACGCATGCCGGGCTGGCGGTGGGGCTGGAGCAACTGCTGCCGGACGTCGAGCTGATTGGCGTGACGGTGTCCCGCAGCGTCGCGGATCAGAAGCCAAAAGTGGTGACTTTACAGCAGGCGGTAGCCGAGCAGCTGGAGCTGAAGGCAAAGGCCGATATTCTGCTCTGGGATGACTATTTTGCGCCGGGTTACGGCACGCCTAACGAAGAGGGCATGGAAGCGGTTAAGCTGCTGGCGCGCATCGAGGGGATACTGCTCGATCCGGTGTATACCGGCAAAGCGATGGCCGGACTGATTGACGGCATTGCGCAGAAACGCTTTAAGGATGAAGGGCCGATTTTATTTGTCCATACCGGCGGGGCCCCTGCGCTGTTTGCCTACCATCCTCATGTCTAAAAATCAGGTCGAAAAATAATAATGCAAGAAAGTATTCAACTGGTTATTGATTCTCTGCCGTATCTGCTGAAAGGTGCGGTATTTACGTTACAGCTCAGTATCGGAGGGATGTTCTTCGGGCTGGTGCTGGGATTTGTGCTGGCCTTAATGCGCATGTCACCCGTCCTGCCGGTACGCTGGCTGGCGCGCTTTTATATCTCCGTGTTTCGCGGTACGCCGCTTATCGCCCAGCTCTTTATGATCTACTACGGCTTACCGCAGTTTGGTATCGAGCTGGATCCGATCCCCGCAGCGATGATTGGTCTGTCGCTCAATACCGCCGCGTACACGTCAGAAACCCTGCGAGCAGCGATCTCCTCCATTGACAAAGGGCAGTGGGAGGCAGCGGCCAGTATCGGGATGACCCCCTGGCAGACGCTGCGCCGGGCCATTCTGCCGCAGGCGGCGCGCGTGGCGCTTCCACCGCTGAGCAACAGCTTCATCAGCCTGGTGAAAGATACTTCCCTGGCGGCAACGATTCAGGTGCCGGAGCTGTTCCGTCAGGCGCAGCTCATTACCTCGCGCACGCTTGAAGTCTTTACCATGTATTTGGCCGCCTCGCTGATTTACTGGGTGATGGCGACGGTGCTGTCTGCCCTGCAAAACTACTTCGAAAACCAGCTTAACCGCCAGGAGCGTGATCCAAAATGAGTGCTATCGACGTCAAAAACCTGGTGAAAAAATTCCACGGTCAAACGGTGCTCCACGGAATCGATCTTGAAGTCGAGCAGGGTGAAGTCGTGGCGATTATCGGACCGAGCGGTTCGGGAAAGACGACGCTGCTGCGCAGTATTAACCTGCTTGAACAGCCGGAAGGCGGCACTATTCGGGTAGGGGAGATAACAATTGATACCGGTAAATCAATCAGCCAGCAGAAAGGGTTGATTCGCCGCCTGCGCCAGCATGTCGGCTTCGTTTTCCAGAACTTCAATCTCTTCCCGCACCGTACGGTGCTGGAGAACATTATTGAAGGGCCGGTCATTGTAAAAGGTGAATCGAAAGAAGACGCAACGGCGCGGGCGCGCGAACTGCTCGCCAAAGTCGGGCTGGCGGGGAAAGAGACCAGCTATCCGCGCCGTCTGTCGGGAGGGCAACAGCAGCGCGTGGCGATAGCGCGCGCGCTGGCGATGCGCCCGGACGTGATCCTTTTTGATGAACCGACCTCTGCGCTCGATCCGGAACTGGTGGGTGAGGTACTGAACACCATTCGCCAGCTGGCACAGGAAAAACGGACGATGGTAATCGTAACGCATGAGATGAGCTTTGCACGCGATGTTGCTGACAGAGCCATCTTTATGGATCAGGGGCGGATTGTGGAGCAGGGGCCGGCGAAAAGCCTGTTCGCTAACCCTCAACAGCCGCGAACCCGTCAGTTCCTTGAAAAATTCCTGATGCAGTAGAATTTTTGCGCTAATTTGCTCCAGAAATTTAGCCTGGAGCAAATTATTCTCCCCCTGCACGCCGTCCTGTGTTTTTTTATTCCACCCAGCTCGGATAAACCTTATCAATAGTAAAGTTAATTGTGCTATTGCCGATATTTTGTAGTTAGAAAAAAGTTTTATGTGTTAGGTTATATTCACCATAATAATGATTATCTTTTCAGAGGCTTCATTTAGTAAGTATGAAGGATTCAGACTTTTTCACCTGGCGACGGGATTGCTCCCTCCGGTTTCAGGAATTGACCTGTGCCGACGAGGTATATCAGGAACTTCAGCGACAAACTCAGACGCTTGAATTTGATTATTTCGCGCTCTGCGTGCGCCATCCCGTGCCATTTACCCGGCCTAAGATCGCCGTGCATACCACTTATCCAAAGCAGTGGATGGCGCAATATCAATCCGCGAACTATTTCGCTATTGATCCCGTCTTAAAACCGGAGAATTTCATTCAGGGTCATTTACCCTGGACCGACGCATTATTCGCTGACGCGCAGGAATTATGGCATAGCGCGCAGGACCACGGTTTACGTGCGGGAATAACTCAGTGTCTGATGCTGCCTAATCACGCGCTCGGCTTCCTGTCGGTTTCCCGTACTAGTGTACTGGAAGGGCCGTTTGCCCGTGAGGAAATAGAACTGCGGCTGCAGATGCTGGTGCAAATGGCCTTAACTTCTCTGATACGCTTTGAAGATGAGATGGTCATGCCACCCGAAATGAAATTCAGCAAACGCGAACGCGAAATTCTGAAATGGACTGCGGAAGGGAAGACGTCTGCGGAAATAGCGATCATTCTCTCCATCTCCGAGAATACCGTTAACTTCCATCAGAAAAATATGCAGAAGAAATTCAACGCGCCTAACAAAACCCAGATCGCGTGCTACGCGGCGGCAACGGGACTGATCTGACTGGATAATACGTTCTGCGTGACAGACGAGCGAACGGCTGAATGCACTGCATCCAGCCGTTTTTTGTTACTGGCGGTAGGCTTGTTTGATTTGCTTAACGGTGTTAGCAAATACCGCAGATTCAGCCTGGTCTTCCATCTCCGCGATTTGTTTTTCCATTTTAATGATCACACGACCGGCGTCCGCCTGGCCCATCGCCTGCAGCATCAGCGTTAGCAGCGCTTTCAGGCAGTTTACTTCCTGTGCCAGTTCCTGGTTATTCTCAGCAGTGGCAAATTCAGGTGTGCTCATTTATTTTCCTCATTATTAAACGGCGCTAAAGTGCGACGACGAAAGTCAAGGCGGCGGAGTATACCACAAGCTGACGCAAAAAATGCAGCGGTTGTTTTTCGTACTTTTACGCGGATGTTTAATTGCGTAAACAGAACCTACCGGTAAACTGAAGCGCTGTTTAAGGCTATTAATTGTTTATGCCCGGTTCGCTTGCCGTTAATTATTGTTACAAAAATTTGAGATCTGTTTTTTTGCAGGGAAGGCCTGCAGGTTTTTTGTAACTTTTTGAATACAGATGCTTAAAAAAAGCTGCAAAAGCCCTGTGTGCACGGCCTTTCTTTCCACGGACTGTACAGCCTAATTTCCAAAAACGAGAGCAAAATCGAATAGCCGGTTTTTTAACGTTTTAATCTTGTGAGGAAAACCGTTAATATAAACCAAATTATCACTCAGTAGCGTTATCCCTATTCTGGAGACATTTCCTTTGATCAACGTCCTTCTTGTTGATGACCACGAACTGGTGCGCGCAGGGATACGACGCATTCTTGAAGATATTAAAGGTATTAAAGTTGCCGGTGAGGCGTGCTGTGGCGAAGATGCGGTCAAATGGTGCCGCACAAACTCGGCCGATGTGGTACTGATGGATATGAACATGCCCGGTATCGGCGGTCTTGAAGCAACACGCAAAATCGCGCGTACCTTTGTTGATACAAAAGTCATCATGCTGACCGTGCATACCGAAAACCCACTGCCCGCGAAAGTGATGCAGGCGGGCGCAGCGGGCTACCTGAGTAAAGGTGCTGCGCCGCAGGAAGTCGTCAATGCAATCCGTTCCGTGTTTGCCGGACAGCGTTACATTGCTTCCGACATCGCTCAGCAGATGGCGCTGAGTCAGATCGAGCCCGAGAAAACCGAATCACCGTTTGCGAGTTTGTCCGAGCGTGAATTGCAGATTATGCTGATGATCACCAAAGGTCAGAAGGTGAATGAGATCTCGGAACAGCTGAATCTCAGCCCGAAAACGGTGAACAGCTATCGTTATCGGATGTTCAGTAAACTAAACATTCATGGCGACGTCGAACTGACGCACCTGGCCATCCGGCATGGTTTGTGTAATGCGGAGACGTTGTTAAGTCAGTGAGTGATGTGTTCGATTCAAAAGCATTTCTGAAAACCGTAACCAGCCAGCCTGGCGTCTATCGTATGTATGACGCTGGCGGTACGGTTATCTATGTGGGGAAGGCAAAAGATCTTAAAAAACGTCTCTCCAGCTATTTTCGCAGCAACCTGGCCTCCCGTAAGACCGAAGCGCTGGTCTCACTCATTCAGAATATTGATGTCACCGTCACGCACACTGAGACAGAAGCGCTGCTGCTTGAGCACAACTATATAAAGCTCTACCAGCCGCGCTATAACGTTCTGCTGCGTGATGATAAATCCTACCCGTTTATTTTTCTGAGCGGCGACACCCATCCGCGCCTCGCCATGCACCGCGGTGCAAAACACGCCAAGGGCGAATACTTCGGGCCGTTCCCTAACGGCTATGCCGTGCGTGAAACGCTGGCGCTGCTGCAAAAAATCTTCCCGATCCGCCAGTGTGAGAACAGCGTTTACCGTAACCGCTCGCGCCCGTGCCTGCAGTACCAGATCGGACGCTGCCTGGGCCCCTGCGTGGCCGGGCTGGTGAGTGAAGAAGAGTATGCGCAGCAGGTGGATTATGTGCGCCTGTTCCTGGCCGGAAAAGACGATCAGGTCTTAACGCAGCTGATCGCGCGGATGGAAAAAGCCAGCGCCGCACTCGAGTTCGAAGAGGCCGCGCGGATCCGCGACCAAATCCAGGCGGTGCGCAGAGTCACTGAGAAACAGTTTGTTTCGAATACCGGTGACGATCTCGACGTCATCGGCGTAGCCTTTGACGCCGGGATGGCCTGCGTGCACGTGCTGTTTATTCGCCAGGGCAAAGTGCTCGGCAGCCGCAGCTATTTCCCGAAAGTGCCCGGCGGTACCGAACTGGGTGAAGTGGTGGAAACCTTTGTTGGGCAGTTCTATCTGCAGGGGAGCCAGATGCGCACGCTGCCTTCTGAGATCCTGCTCGATTTTAATCTTGACGATAAAACCCTGCTGGCCGATTCGCTCTCTGAACTGGCGGGCCGTCGGGTCAATGTTCAAACCAAACCGCGCGGCGATCGTGCGCGTTATCTGAAGCTGGCGCGAACCAACGCGGCGACGGCACTCACCACTAAGCTGTCGCAGCAGTCGACGGTGCACCAGCGTTTAACGGCCCTGGCGACGCTGCTGAAGCTTCCGGAAGTGAAACGGATGGAGTGTTTCGACATCAGTCATACGATGGGGGAACAGACGGTAGCGTCCTGCGTGGTGTTTGATGCGAATGGTCCACTCCGCGCCGAGTATCGCCGCTATAACATCACCGGGATCACGCCGGGTGATGACTATGCGGCCATGAATCAGGTGCTGCGTCGTCGCTATGGTAAAGCCATAGAAGAGAGCAAAATCCCGGATGTGATCCTGATTGACGGCGGTAAAGGGCAGCTCGGCCAGGCGAAAGCGGTATTTGAATCGCTTGATGTCAGCTGGGATAAAAACCATCCGCTGCTGCTGGGCGTCGCAAAAGGGGCCGATCGTAAGGCCGGTCTGGAGACATTGTTCTTCGAGCCGGAAGGTGAGGGCTTCAGCCTGCCGCCGGACTCACCGGCGCTGCACGTCATCCAGCATATTCGCGATGAATCGCACGATCATGCCATCAGCGGTCACCGCAAAAAACGGGCGAAGGTGAAAAACACCAGTAGCCTGGAAACGATCGAAGGCGTGGGGCCAAAACGTCGGCAGATGCTGCTGAAATATATGGGCGGATTGCAAGGATTACTCAACGCCAGCATGGAGGAAATTGCAAAAGTGCCGGGTATTTCGCAAGGGCTGGCAGAAAAGATCTACTACTCGTTGAAACATTGAGGGCTCTGTAGCAACATAGAGCTAAATTTTACTGACAACAAATAGTTACCGTCACTATGCAATATAATATCCCTACGTTGCTCACTCTCTTTCGTGTTGTACTCATCCCGTTCTTTGTACTGGCGTTTTACCTGCCGGTTATCTGGGCACCTTTCGCCTGCGCATTGCTCTTTCTGATCGCAGCGGTCACCGACTGGTTTGATGGCTATCTGGCCCGCCGCTGGAATCAAAGCACCCGTTTCGGTGCCTTCCTCGATCCGGTGGCAGACAAAGTGATGGTCGCTATCGCCATGGTGCTGGTGGCCGAGCACTATCATACCTGGTGGGTAACGCTGCCCGCGGCAACCATGATCGGCCGTGAGATCATCATCTCCGCGCTGCGCGAGTGGATGGCGGAGCTGGGGAAACGCAGCAGCGTGGCGGTCTCCTGGATTGGCAAAGTCAAAACAACGGCGCAGATGGCAGCGCTGGTCTGGATGCTCTGGCGTCCGAACGCCTGGGTTGAATGGGCGGGAATTGGTCTGCTGTGGGTAGCGGCAGTGCTGACGCTGTGGTCCATGCTGCAATATTTGAACGCTGCGCGCGGGGATTTGCTTGATCAGTGATCGTTTCGCCGTAATTTTCAGCAAACGATCCGGGGATGCAAAAAATAACGTTGACTCATAACGTCATATCAGTAGAATGCAACGCATCGAACGGCGGCACAGCAAGCCGGACGATAGTGAAATCAAGTGGTTAGGCGTTTACTTGATGACATGCGGGAATAGCTCAGTTGGTAGAGCACGACCTTGCCAAGGTCGGGGTCGCGAGTTCGAGTCTCGTTTCCCGCTCCAGATTAAAGACATGCGCAGTTGCGGGTGTCAGTTTGAAAAGTTTTACGGCGCGTTAGCAAAGCGGTTATGTAGCGGATTGCAAATCCGTCTAGTCCGGTTCGACTCCGGAACGCGCCTCCACTTTCTTCCCTGGCCGGATGGTGGAATCGGTAGACACAAGGGATTTAAAATCCCTCGGCGTTCGCGCTGTGTGGGTTCAAGTCCCACTCCGGCTACCATGGGAAACAAAGAATAATATCAATGATAAGCAGTGTCGTATAAACCACCGAAAGGTGGTTTTTTTATTTTCTGAATTTCACTCTTCCATCATTCCATCATTCCATCATTCCAGCTTTTCACAAGTACACCTTGCCGATTACATCATTGCATCTACACATTGGTATCTTGCCCAGATAATGCAACGCAATTGGTGTGTGGAGTGAGGGGTTATAGAAGCCTATCCGGTATCGATTAGAAGCATTATTGTGATATCACGAAAGGGTGGCTTCAGACTAAAGGTGGTTTGTTGGTGCATGGACATCGTGTAGTCACACCCCGCCCAAATACGCCTTCCTCACCTCCTGATTCCCCAGCAGCTCCTCACCGCTGCCGCTCAGCCGGATCTGCCCGTTAACCATCACATACCCGCGATCGGAAAGCTTCAATGCGTGGTGCGCATTCTGCTCCACCAGAAAGATGGTCATGCCGTTACGGGCCAGCTCGCGCAGCGTCTGGAAGATCTGTTTCACCACAATTGGCGCCAGCCCGAGGCTCGGTTCATCCAGCAGCAGCAGCTTCGGACGGCTCATCAGCGCCCGGGCGATCGCCAGCATCTGCTGTTCTCCGCCGGACATGGTCATCGCGCGCTGCTTGCGTCGCTCCTTGAGGCGGGGGAACAGGTCGAACATGGTTTGCATATCCTCTGTGGCAAACTGGCTGCCGATGGGGATGGTCCCCATCAGCAGGTTCTCTTCAACGGTCATATCCGGGAAGATGCGTCTGCCTTCCGGCGCCTGCGCAATGCCGCCGGACGCGACGTAGTGGGTGGATTTATGGCTGATATCTTCACCACCGAAAAGGATCTGCCCGTTGCGGATACGGGGCTGGCCAAAGATGGACATCAGCAATGTCGATTTACCCGCGCCGTTTGCGCCAATCAGCGCCACGGTTTCACCCTTATTGACCTCGAGGGAGACCTGCTTCAGCGCCTGAATGACGCCGTAAAACACATCCACCTCGCGAAATGCCAGCAGCGGTTCGCTCATAGGGTGACCTCGCTTTCATCCGTACCCAGGTAGGCGGCAATGACCTTTTCATCATGCTGGATCTGCTCGGGTTTTCCCCTGGCAATAACATCGCCGTGGTCGAGCACGATAATGTCGTCCGAAATCTCCATCACCATCCCCATATCATGCTCAATCAGTAATACCGTGATGTCATGGTGATCCCGCAGAAAGCGAATAATGCTGCTCAGCTTGTGCGTTTCAACCGGGTTCAGCCCGGCGGCGGGTTCATCCAGACAGATCATTTCCGGCCCGGTGCACATTGCCCGCGCAATTTCCAGACGCCGCTGCTGTCCGTAAGACATCTCTCCCGCCAGGCGATTGGCACACTCCACAAGATCCACCACTTCCAGCCAGTAGAAGGCTCTGTCCAGGGCATCACTTTCCGCCCGCCGGTACGCAGGCATATTTAAAATCCCGGCGAGCAGATTGCGGTTAACACGCATATGCTGCGCGACCAGCAGGTTTTCCACGACCGACATCTCGCGAAAAAGACGGATATTTTGAAACGTGCGGGCCAACCCTGCGCGGTTGACCAGATGCGTTCCGCCAAACATTTTGTAGAACAGACGCTGCCCGAGCTGGGCGGGGTTAATCCAGTCACCCGGCTGGAATTTTTGTCCGAGGACCTGAATAACGTTGGTCGTTTTATTGCGGGTATTAAATAGAATGTTGCCGCCGGAGGCCCTGTAGAAACCCGTCAGGCAGTTAAACACGGTTGTTTTCCCCGCACCGTTTGGCCCAATCAGGGCGGTAATAGAGCCACGCTGTACGTCCAGGTTGACGTCGTTTAGCGCCTTAATTCCGCCGAAGTGCATCATCAGATGTTCAACGCGTAATATCGTTTCGTTCATGGCGCGACGCCCTTACGCACGGCAAACCCGCTGCGGTTAATGCGGATCAAACCGCGTGGACGCCAGATCATCATCACCACCATGAGCATGCCAAACAGCAGGACGCGGTATTCGGCAAAACTGCGCAGCAGTTCCGGCGTTACCGTGAGCACAAAGGCGGCCAGCACCACGCCAAGCGTAGAACCCATACCGCCCAGCACCACAATGGCGAGGATCAGTGCCGATTCAAAAAAGGTAAAGGAGGTTGGATTCACGAACCCCTGGTAGGTGGCGAAGAACACCCCGGCAATGCCCGCGGTGGACGCGCCCAGCGTAAAGGCCGACAGCTTAACCAGAACGTGATTTAACCCCATCGAGCGGCACGCAATTTCGTCTTCACGCAGCGCCTCCCACGCCCGACCAATCGGCATCCGCGTCAGGCGGTGCTTGATGTAGAGCACCAGCATCACCACCAGGAACAGCACCGCGTAGATAAAAATAAACTTCATGTTCGGGTTGTAGGTCAGGTGGAAAAATTCGTGGAAGGGCACGCCGCCTTCTTTCGCGCGTCGCCCAAATTCCAGACCGAAAAAGGTGGGGGGAGGGGCCGAGACGCCGTTTGGTCCGCCGGTGAAGGTCAGCCAGTTGTTCAGTATCAGGCGAATGATCTCCCCGAACCCGAGGGTGACGATGGCGAGATAGTCACCGTGCATGCGCAGTACCGGAAAACCGAGCAGGGCACCTGCGGCGGCGGCCATGATTGCCGCCAGCGGCAGCATGCTCCAGAAGCCTAAGCCGAGATACTGGTATCCCAGCGCCAGACCATACGCCCCAATCGCGTAGAACGCGACATATCCCAGATCCAGCAGACCGGCCAGACCCACGACGATATTCAGCCCCAGGCCGAGAAGCACGTAGATCAGCCCGAGAATGGCGACGGTCAGCACATATTTAGTGGCGACAAACGGAAAGCAAATCGCAAGGGTAATCACCAGAGGAATAATCCAGCGCATGCGGCTTTTATATTCCGGTGGCCGAACATATACGCCCGCGCTATCGGCTTCGAAGCGCGCCTGGAAACGGGCGCCCGCGGCGGTACCTAAAAAGACGCTCAACAGAAAACGCCCGAGCATGACGATGCCAACCATCCAGGCCAGCCGCTGCCCGGCGAAGTTAAAGCTGTACCCGTCCAGCACCACGCCCGCTATGGGGCCGAAGATTATCAGCGCAATCAGCCCGGAAAAAATCGCGTCCAGAATGCAGCGTTTAAGTGAAAAACCCTGTGATGTCATCAGTCTCTCCCTCACACTTTAGCCACAATCGGGCGCCCAAGCAGGCCCTGGGGACGGAAAATCAGGATCATGACCAGCAGGCCGAACGAGAAGACGTCTTTATAATCCGAGTTCACCATGCCCGAGAACTGGGCTTCCGCCACGCCGAGGATAAGGCCACCGAGCATCGCGCCGGGGAGGGAGCCGATGCCGCCGAGTACCGCCGCAGTAAAGGCTTTAATGCCGATCACGAACCCGACGTAGAAATCAAAGGTGCCGTAATTCATGGTGATCAACACCCCCGCCAGACCGGCCATCGCCGCGCCGATGACAAAGACCAGCGAAATAATCCGATCGGTGTTAATGCCCAGAATGGAGGCCATCTTACGATCCTGCTGTACCGCGCGGCACATCCGGCCCAGCCGGGTATGGTTGATTACCCAGGTAAGCACCAGCATGCCGACAAACGAGGCAACCAGAATAAACACTTTGGTGTAGGTTATCTGCACGAACCCGTCGCCCAGATGCAGGCGAATCACGCCGTCCAGCATGGTCGGCACCCCTTGCTGACGCGGACCCTGGCTCAGCTGCGCGTAGTTTTGCAGGATAAGCGACATCCCGATGGCGGAGATCAGCGGCGCCAGGCGCGTGGAGTTGCGCAGCGGCTTGTAGGCGATACGCTCGATGGTCCAGCCGTACACCCCGGTTACCACAATGGTGAATACCAGCGTCCCGAGGATCAGCAGCGGGAACGACTGCAGACCGAAGAAAGAGAGCAGCGCCAGGCCAATGGCGCAGAGATAGGCGGAGATCATATACACTTCGCCGTGGGCGAAGTTGATCATGCCGATAATGCCGTACACCATGGTGTAGCCGATGGCGATCAGGCCGTAGACGGAGCCCAGCGTTAAGCCATTGATTAACTGTTGCAGGAAGAATGTACTCATCTTAGCGCGCTCGTTTTATAGGCTGCGCGAGCCGCGCAGCCTGATGTTTATTACGCGCCGACGGGCAACCCCGCCGACGTTGAGCGTGACTCCGTCCCGTTACTGCACTTCCTTATATTTTCCTTTGTCGTCCCACTGGTAAACCACGTAGTCAGACACTTTCAGATCGCCTTTGCTGTCCCAGGCTTTTTTGCCCATCACCGTGTCGACGGAATTGGCTTTCAGCCACTCGCTGGCTTTGGCGGAGTCCTTGCCACCAGTGGCCTTGAAGGCCGCGGCAATGGCCTGGACGGAGGCATAGGAGTAAAGGGTGTAACCTTCCGGTTCGAATTTACCGGCGCGGAATTTCTCGATAACCGCTTTACCGTCCTGGATAAGGCGCGGATCTTTACCGAAGGTCATGTAAATGCCGTTGGTGTATTGCGGGCCACCCGCGGCGGTCACCATCTCTTCGTTGACAATACAGTCGCCGGAGAAGAATTTCGCCTGCACGCCCTGTTCACGCATCTGGCGAACCAGCGGACCGGCTTCCGGGTGACAGCCACCGAAGAACACGACGTCCGGTTTCTGCGCGCCGATCTTCGTCACCAGCGCGTTAAAGTCTTTTTCACCGCGGGATAACCCCTCATACATCACATCCTGAACCCCGCGTTTCGCCAGCGCCGCTTTGGTGGCGTCAGCCAGGCCCTGACCATAGGTGTCTTTATCGTGAATAATTACCACGCGCCTGGCTTTCAGCTTGTCGATGATGAAGTCGCTGGCAACCTGACCCTGCTGATCGTCGCGACCGCACATGCGGAACATGTCGCTCATGCCGCGTTCAGTGATCAGCGGGTTAGTTGAGCCGGGGGTAATCGCAATGATGCCTGCGTCGCTATACACCTCGGAAGCGGGCATTGTGGAAGAGGAGCAGAAATGGCCGACCACGGCGTTGACTTTATCCTGGTCAACTAAACGGTTGGCGACGGCCACGGCCTGCTTGGGCTCGCAGGCATCATCCCCCTGAACCAGTTTGATCTTCTCGCCGTTAATGCCGCCTGCGGCATTAATGTCTTCAGCGGCCTGCGTTGCGCCGTGCCAGTACTGATCGCCATAGGTGGCATTCGGACCCGTAAACGGCCCGGCCACGCCGATCACTATATCCGCCCGGGCGGAGAACGCCGTCACCAGGCAACCGGCCAACACAAGAGAAAGAGGAGTTCTGATAAATTTCAGCGACATTATTATGTTCCTTAGCAAAGAGGTTTTTGCACCACGGCGTAAACCCGAACGCCCGACGGCGCAGCCAATCCGAAACACGAGCAAGAACAAAATGCACTAAACGAACAAGATACAGACGGCATCCTGCATATTACGGCGAGATTTCCCTGCGCAGGGACGCGCGAAGAACGTTAAGCAAAAACGTTGCCAGAATGGTTAACCCATTGACCAGCATGCGACATGTTTGAGTATAGAGCGCCGCGTTATGCCGCCTTGCGGAAGGAGAAGAAATTACAGCGGAGATCACATATCGTTAACAATAAAGCCCATAAGTTGTGCAAAGGTCACGATTTGCACGTTTTTGCAGCAATTAAGACCTAAACTTCAGCCCGGAGAGGGGTGAGATATGTGTTAGGATCGTTTCCTTTTTTGCAGGAGTATCAGCGATGACTGAAGGCCCATTGAATGAAAGCGAAATGGCGTGGCTTGAAGAGACGTTAATGTCTTACGGTCATGATGACGCGTCCGTGATTGACGTGTCCGAACTGGACGGCATGCTTACCGCAGTGCTTTCCGGTCCTGTTGTCGTTGAGCCAGATGCCTGGCTGGTGGCGGTGTGGGGTGGCGAAAAGTACATTCCGCGCTGGAAAAACGATCGTGAGATGAACCGTTTTATCGATCTCTGCTTTAAGCATATGAACGATATTGCCGAGCGCCTGAGCGAGTACCCGGATCAGTTTGAACCGATGTTCGGTTATAACGACGTTGACGGCGAGAGCTATACCGTGGTGGAAGAGTGGTGCTATGGCTATATGCGCGGCGTGGCGCTGACGGACTGGTCTGCCTTGCCGGAAGCCCTGAAGGCCGACCTTGAGGTGATTGCCCTGCACGGGACGGAAGAGAACAGCGAAAAGCTGGATGAACTGTCCGAAGAGGAGTATATCGCCAGCATCGAGAGCATCCAGCCTGCGGCACTGCGTTTATATCAATACTGGGTTAACAACCCGCAGCAGCCGGAAGTGAAGAAACCGACGGTGAACGGCACGAAGGTCGGGCGTAACGATCCGTGTCCTTGCGGCAGCGGGAAGAAGTTTAAGAGCTGTTGTTTGCACTGATAAAAAAAAGGGGCTAATGATAGCCCCTTTTTAATTTAACCCACTTCCGGCAGCATCCCGGCTGCAATCAACACCTGCACCAGAATAATCACCACCCCACAGCCAAACACAACGCACAGCAGCGGTTTTCCGCCCGCCACGCGATATCCCTGCTGAGGATGCTGCTGACGGCTTTTCCATGCCAGCAGGGAAGGGAGGAGGAGGGCAAGGATCGACAGCGCTACCCCTGCGTACCCCAGCGCCATCACAAATCCGCGTGGGTAAAACAGCGCGAACGCCAGCGGCGGCAGGAAGGTGATGGCACCCGTCTGTAACCGTCCGGCTGCGGTATTGCGACGCTGGAACAGGTCGGCCAGGTAATCAAACAGGCCGAGCGCCACGCCCAGGAACGAGGTTGCCAGCGCCAGGTCGGCAAACAGGTGGACCGCCAGCTCTACGTGCGGGGAGGTGACGACCTCGCGCAGTGCCAGCAGAAAACCGTTCAGGCCAGCGTGTTGCGCCATCAGCCCAATAAAGGTTGAAGAGTCAATGCTACCCAGCGTCACCAGCTGCCAGAAAATATAGGCGATCAGCGGGATCGCGCTGCCGATAACAAAGACGCGGCGCAGCTTGCGGATATCGCCGTTCATATAGCTGACGATGCTCGGCACGCTGCCGTGGAAGCCAAACGAGGTGAAAATGACCGGGATCGCGGAGAGCGCTAGCCCTTTTTCCAGCGGCAGCGTCAGCAGGTTGACCTTGTGCACGTGCGGCGCCAGCAGCACCAGCATGACGATCAGGAAGAGAATTTTGGCGCTGAACAGAAAACGGTTAAACAGATCGACCAGCGATGTGCCCACGCAGACCACGCCGCCGCCGATGAGCGCAAAGAAGATAGCCCCCGTCGCAGGGGTAATGTCAGAGCCAAACCAGTCATTGACGCTGGAGGCGATAAGCTCCCCGGCGCCGCTGATATAGGCGGCGGTCAGGGCGTACATCAGGAACATCATGCTAAAGCCGGTTATCCACTGGCCGTAGCGTCCCAGATAGCGCGCCGCAAGCGAACCCAGACCGGTATCGGCGGGCACGTGCTGGTAAACCTCAAGCAGCAACAGTGCGGTGTAACACATCAGCGCCCAGAGCGTGCCCAGCAGCAGCAGGGTCATGCCAAATCCCACACCCGCGGCTGCCAGGGGCATTGCCAGCATTCCTGCGCCAATTGTCGTTCCGGCGACGATAAAAATACTTCCCAGGGTTCTGTTTCTCACGCTTTCCTCTACAACGATGCTTAACCGCGACAAAATCTGCGGCGCAGAGTAAGGGAAAAGCCGTAATTCGTCAAATCACCGTTACATGTAGTGTAATGAATGGTTTACGAATTAATGACCCTCTGATCCTTTATAGGCTTATGCCTACTTCATAAGGGCAATGTTGCTGCGCGACATTCCGGCGTAACGTAAACAATAAATATAAATTATCAAATTAAGTGAGGGTTTTATGGCAGGGGAGAATCCCTTTACCGCGGCATGGAGCCGGGGAGGTAACCTGTTGTGCCATGGTCACTGGATAATCAGCTGGCAGAACCAACCCCTGATACTTCCCGAGTCCCGTCGCGAAAAGGATATGGGCACTTGGGCAATCTATTCGGTTATTGATCCTGAAGACGAAACCTTTGCACAAGGCTTACAGGAAGATGAGTGGATTATTGAGAATGTCGAGTGGTTAACGGATATGTTCTTCGAAGTGGGCATTCCGCTGGAGACCTCCAGCTACCGCTATTTTTACCAGGCCGTGAATCCCCATGACTGGCGCTGCACCAGCTGTGCGGGGTGTATGTAAATTAACGCGGTGCCGGAAAGCGGCACCGCGCTGAAATTAATTCTGCGTATCAAGAGTGGAAAGTTCTTTATCAATAAAGTAAAGACCTTCGCCGGATTTCCCCACCAGAGATAATTTGTCCAGCACGGATTTAAACAGTTTCTCTTCTTCGTGTTGCTCAGCGACGTACCACTGCAGGAAATTAAAGGTTGGATAATCCTGGCTGGTCATCGCCGCATGAACCAGTTCGTTAATTTTCTGCGTGATCAGCTGCTCGTGCTCATAGGTAGCGCGGAACAGTTCATCGAGAGAATTATACTCAGCAAAGGGTGACGTCACGGTTTCAATGCGCGGCAGGCTGCCCGTATCCGTCAGATAATCAAACAGACGCTGCATGTGGGTCATCTCTTCCTGAGCGTGACGACGCAGAAACGCGGCAGCGCCTTCGAAGCTGTGGTAGCTGCACCAGGCGCTCATTTGCTGGTAGAGCAGGGATGAAAAAAGCTCAAGGTTCATTTGTGCGTTGAGCTTGTCGATCATTTCAGTTTTCAGCATGGTGGCGCTCCGGATTATTATTTCTGGTTCACAATGAGCGACACTATAATTTGTTATTTAATTATTTGCAAAACGTAAAATTTTTATTTTATTTATTTAAAATACGAATGGGAATAAAACGCATTGGCAATTTTTAAAACTTATTAATGAGAATTATTTTTGTTCGTAATGAAATAAACTGCCAGCACGCGCTGGCAGCTTCGATTAATACCACGGATTATTTGACTTAGGATTAACGGCGTAACCCATACATTTATACTGGATGGTCACGCTCTCGTTCAGGCACAAAGAGCCGCTCGTCAGGGTGCAGGTTTTAATGGGCTGACCATAGGCTGAGGCAGTGGCATACCCCATGCTCTGACACGCTTTTGCCGCCGTGCCGTTATTTACATACTCATCGGAATACGCATTTTGCAGCGCTGCCTGGCCGTAGTCGAGGCGGACGATGCCGTTCGGCGCGTCGAGGCTGCTAACCTCAGCCTGGCGATTAATGCTACACCCCGCGAGCAGCAGGATTGTGCCAGCTACAATGACTCTTTTCATGGTTCGCTCTGAGTGGATGGAAATACGTTATCGTACCCGCAGATGCCCGCTGCAATGCCTGGAATAGCCGAACAATCTGCCCTCACTCTTCGCAACGGGTCAGCGTTGAGCGCTTTCAGTCCATACCGCAAGAAAAATGTGATATGAGTCACAAAAGTGTTGATTTTTGTGATGGTGGTCATATTATAGGCACGTTGATAATAAAGTTGTATAACAAGTTAATGGAGCATCATCGTGAAACTGCGCAAAATCCTGAAAAGTATGTGGGCCAATTACTGCCGCACGTTCAAAGACGTGCCGCCGGGCGCCATGTTCTGATAAAAAAAACCTGCTTCGGCGGGTTTTTTTGTACCTGCTGATGATGAAGGGAAGATGTCAGGGGGTGTGTTTTGATACTATGGCGGCCTTTAAATAAGGAGAAAGCCCCCATGTCACAAAACCTGAGCGCCGATCAGGAACTGGTCTCTGACGTTGTCGCCTGTCAGCTGGTTATCAAACAAATCCTCGATGTTCTGGACGTGATTGCGCCGGTTGAAGTGCGCGAGAAGATGTCTACGCAGCTGAAAAACATCGATTTCGCCAGCCATCCTGCTGCCGCTGACCCGGTTACGCTTCGTGCGATCCAGAAAGCCATCGCGCTGATTGAGCTGCGATTCACGCCGCAGGGTGAGTCCCACTAAAGCAGGGAAATGGGCGACGGCATGTGTCGCCCTTTGATGCGGTTAGAAGAACGTCTGGACTAGCAGATAGCTCGCCGCGCACGCGCAGCTTACCCCAATCAGCCCCGGCAGAATAAAGCTGTGGTTGATGATAAATTTGCCGATGCGTGTGGTGCCTGAACGGTCAAAGCCGATGCAGGCCAAATCGCTTGGATAGGTCGGCAGGACAAAATAGCCGTATGACGCCGGGAAAAAGGCGATCAGCATTTTCGGGTCGATGCCGAGCATCAGGCCCATAGGCGCAACGGCCGTCAGCGCAGCCGCCTGGCTGTTCACCAGTTTTGACACCAGAAACAGCACAATGGCATACGTCCACGGGTGGCTTTTCACCACGCCTTCCAGCGCCAGCTTCAACTCGTCGAGATGCGCCTGGAAGAAGGTATCGCTCATCCACGCCACGCCGAACACCGAGAAGATCGCCACCATACCGGCCTTGAACACCGCGCCGTTGGAAATCGCCGACGCGTTGACCTTACAGGCCATCAGCATCACGGCGCCCGCAATTAACATCATCATCTGAATGACAAGGTTCATCGACAGCGCCGTCATTTTGCCTTTCAGCTCAAAGGCGGGGCGCAGGTCAGGGAACGCCCCCAGCAAAACGACCACGGCAATACCAGCAAAGAAAATCCACGTGGACCAGTAGGCCTGTTTAGGGAAACGCTGATTCATTAACGTCTCCGTTCCACCGTAGATAAACTCGCGCTGCTTAGGATCTTTCAGCTTTTCCTGAAACTCCATGTCGTCAGCCAGATCTTTACCACGGCGTAAACTCCACAGGGCCGCAATGGCCACGCCGAAAAGCGAAGCGGGAACCGACACGGCAAGAATTTCCAGGATCCCCCATGCGTGGCCGATCCCATGCTGGGCCGCAAGGATGGACACCAGCGATACCACGGCAACGGAAACGGGGGAGGCCGTAATCGCCATCTGCGACGCGACCGATGCCACGGCCATGGGGCGCTCGGGGCGGATCCCTTTTTTCAGGGCGATATCCGCAATAATGGGGAACATGGTGTAGACCACGTGCCCGGTGCCGCACAGAAAGGTCAGCATCCAGGTGGTGAATGGGGCGAGCAGGGTGATGTGCTGTGGGTGTTTGCGCAGCAGACGTTCAGCAAACTGCATCATGACGTTGAGGCCGCCCGCAGTCTGCAGCGTAGCCGCACAACCAATCACCGCGAGGATGGTCAGCATAACGTCTACCGGCGGCTTACCCGGTTGCAGACCAAAAACAAAACATAAAATAAAAAGGCCAATACCGCTGATTAACCCAAGCCCCATACCGCCGAAACGCGTACCCGTCAGCAGGCAGAGGAGAATAACAACAAACTCAATGGTGATCATGATGCTCCCTCGTCAATGATTATGTAACTAAATAAATCATCACACGTTGTGTGGTTAATCATTGAGAGCCAGATCTGATTTGTTAAATTTCAGCAAAAGCAGAAGGTTGGAGATAGGAAGCAGACTTTATCTCGTATGGGACGTAAATCCACATTCAACAGCGATTCAAAGTGTTTTAATAATATTAAAAACTAACAGCGACAGCCCTGGTCCGGCTGTAAATCGCCGAAGCGTTTCCGTAAGGCCGGGTCGAGGCGCAGGGATGCGCCGAGAGGGCGAGGCCTGCAGGGATGCAGGCTCATGCCCGACCCGATAGCCTGAAGGAATAAGCTGAGGGTACCGCGAAGCGGCGATTTACCGCCGGGAGCCCGGGTTGCCAGGGTGGTGGCGATTGAGCCACCCTGGCACGTTCACCGGTCATGTCGTTACAGAGTAGCAAGGAACATAAAGTGAACGGAATGACCACTACAGCCGTATGTTCCCCTCACCCTAACCCTCTCCCCAGAGGGGCGAGGGGATTATTTCGTGCCTTAACCTGCGTAGGAGCAGATTAAAAACTCAGTGGTGCTGCACCGCCACAATGTCGAGCAGGTGGCGGTCAGTTTGCTCAGGACATAAACCCGCCTGCTGCGCATTATGGATCTCATCCGCCAGCGTCTTCAGCAGCATGCCATCCTGCTGCTGCTCTTTGTCCATATCACGTAAGAATTTGAGCGTCGTAATGTCCTGCTGCGCTTTGGCTTCATCGGCCAGCTTGCTGAGAGTGCTGCAGCGTTGTTCATACTCTTCAAGCGTTTTCTGAAACAGTTCTTCCAGGCAAGAGAAGTTCTCATTGATCCCATCAAGGGCTTTAACGACAGGATTTGCCCCCGCGGCTTTCAGGAAGTTAAAGACACGCATCATATGGGTGACGTTACTTTGCGCCTGAGAGCGAAAGAATGTCGCAGATCCCGTGAGGCTATTCTCGGCACACCACGCGCTTAAGTGAAGGTGCAGATTCGAGGCGTAGAACTCAAGGTTCATCTGCGCGTTAAGTTTTTGCATCATCGTTTGGGTAGCCATACTCATATCCTTATTGACTGTGGGACGTGATGTCCGTTGCTTAACCTGAGCGTCAGGCAAATACGAAGAAAAGAGCAGAAATACACATTCTGCCGTGACCGAAATTCACTTCCTGTGTTCGATATAAATAAGCATACCCTTGTCTATGGTCTAAGAAAACTCTTAATTAGGCTGTGTTTACCATACATTACAAAGTTTAATATAGTACAGAAATGCAATTAGCTCGCCATGAATTGAATCTTGGTTAATGCTCTAATAATTAACGATTTTTATTGCGTTGATACACTGTTACTCTTTCGAAAATATCAAGTTGGAATAATGCTCCGTGAAAATGAGAAATACGGATTAATCGTTTCGAATATATGATGTGCTAATAAAATTGCGTTAAATCAAATTCTGCTGAATAACGGTTTTCCAGGTGCCTGGTGCATTTTTGATGAAAAACATGTTGAACCCCTTTAACGCCAGGTGGCGTTTTGCCCGCTGAGCGGCATCAGGGATATCTTAGCTAATCTTATGGATAATTCTGCTTAACCCACTTTCATTTGTCTGACAAATCCTGCCTTTTTTATGTCATTTTTCGCTGAATTTATGTACGCAATTACTGTAATTCTGCGGTGTGATGGGGCTCTCTTATGGATGATTAATTTCCCGCTAAAACTATCACCAGCAATAACGCTTATGACGAGGTAAGCGCTAATGCCTTGTTTTAAGTCCGATTAAATAAGAAGCACGCACTTATTCCCTACAGAAAAGAATGCTAAAGCTGGAGTTTACCATGCACAAATTTACTAAAGCGCTGGCGGCCATCGGTCTGGCTGCCGTTATGTCACAATCCGCTATCGCTGAGAATTTAAAACTCGGTTTTCTGGTAAAACAGCCCGAAGAACCCTGGTTCCAGACTGAGTGGAAATTCGCCGATAAAGCCGGGAAAGATTTAGGTTTTGAAGTGATTAAAATCGCCGTGCCTGACGGTGAAAAAACCCTGAACGCCATCGACAGCCTGGCGGCCAGCGGCGCAAAAGGTTTCGTTATCTGTACCCCGGATCCAAAGCTGGGATCGGCAATTGCGGCGAAAGCGCGCGGTTACGACATGAAGGTCATCGCGGTTGACGATCAGTTCGTTAACGCCAAAGGCAAGCCGATGGACACCGTCCCGCTGGTCATGATGGCGGCGACCAAAATCGGCGAACGCCAGGGGCAGGAACTCTATAAAGAGATGCAAAAGCGCGGCTGGGATGTCAAAGAGACCGCGGTGATGGCCATCACGGCAGACGAACTGGATACGGCACGCCGTCGTACTACCGGTTCAATGGACGCGCTGAAGGCGGCCGGTTTCCCGGAAAAACAGATCTACAAAGTCCCAACCAAATCTAACGATATCCCGGGCGCTTTCGACGCCGCGAACTCTATGCTGGTCCAGCATCCGGAGGTCAAACACTGGCTGGTGGTCGGCATGAACGACAACACCGTGCTGGGTGGGGTACGCGCGACGGAAGGCCAGGGCTTCAAAGCGCCTGACGTGATCGGGATTGGCATCAACGGCGTTGACGCCGTCAGCGAGCTGTCCAAAGCGCAGGCGACCGGCTTCTACGGCTCTCTGCTGCCAAGTCCGGACGTTCACGGCTACAAATCCAGTGAGATGCTCTACAACTGGGTAACCAAAGGGGCTGAACCGCCGAAATTTACCGAAGTGACCGACGTGGTGCTGATTACCCGCGACAACTTCAAAGAGGAGCTGGCGAAAAAAGGACTGGGCGGTAAGTAATACGCTGTGATTGTGCCCCTCACGCACCGTGAGGGGCCAGACGTACACACTACAGGAATCACGGAGACGTTATGCGACAGTCTGATCCGTATCTCTCTTTTCGCGGCATCGGGAAAACCTTCCCCGGTGTTAACGCGCTGACCGATATCAGCTTCGACTGCTATGCCGGCCAGGTTCACGCCCTGATGGGGGAAAACGGCGCGGGAAAATCCACGCTGTTGAAGATCCTCAGCGGCAACTACGCGCCCACGACCGGCACGCTGGCCATTCGCGGCGAAGAGGTGGCGTTTGCCGATACCACGGCGGCGCTCAATGCCGGGGTGGCGATCATCTACCAGGAGCTGCACCTCATTCCTGAGATGACCGTGGCGGAAAACATCTATTTAGGACAGCTCCCGCACAAAGGCGGCGTGGTAAATCGTTCGCTACTTAATTATGAAGCGGGGCTGCAGCTTAAACACCTGGGTCTGGACGTCGATCCCCAGACGCCGCTGAAATATCTCTCCATCGGCCAGTGGCAGATGGTGGAAATTGCCAAAGCGCTGGCGCGTAACGCCAGAATTATTGCCTTCGATGAGCCCACCAGTTCGCTCTCCGCGCGCGAAATCGACAATCTGTTCCGCGTGATCCGCGAACTGCGTCAGGAAGGGCGTACGATTTTGTATGTCTCGCACCGCATGGAAGAGATATTTGCCCTGAGCGACGCCATCACCGTCTTTAAAGATGGGCGCTATGTGCGCACCTTTACCGACATGGCGCAGGTTAACCATGACCAGCTGGTTCAGGCGATGGTTGGCCGCGACCTGGGTGATATCTATCACTGGAAACCCCGGGAGTACGGCCCTGAGCGCCTGCGCCTGGACAACGTCAAAGCGCCGGGCGTGCGCACGCCCGTTTCGTTATCCGTACGCAGCGGCGAAATCGTCGGCCTGTTTGGTCTGGTAGGGGCAGGGCGCAGTGAATTGATGAAAGGCCTCTTCGGCGGTACCCGCATTACCGATGGGCAGGTCTCCATTGACGGCGAGCGGGTCGATATCCAGAAACCGGCCCACGCAATCAGGGCGGGCATGATGCTCTGCCCGGAAGACCGTAAAGCCGAGGGGATTATTCCGGTGCATTCGGTACGCGACAACATCAATATTTCCGCCCGCCGCAAGTTTATTCGCGCAGGCTGTCTGATAAACGATGGCTGGGAGTCGAGCAACGCCGACCACCATATTCGCTCGCTGAATATCAAAACGCCGGGTCCGGAACAGCTGATCATGAATCTGTCAGGCGGAAACCAGCAGAAGGCGATTTTAGGCCGCTGGCTGTCAGAAGATATGAAGGTCATTTTGCTGGACGAGCCGACGCGCGGTATCGATGTGGGGGCAAAACACGAGATTTATAACGTGATATATGAGCTGGCAAAACGCGGCGTGGCGGTGCTCTTCGCCTCCAGCGATCTGCCGGAGGTGCTTGGCGTGGCCGACCGCATTGTGGTGATGCGTGAAGGCGAAATTGCCGGTGAATTACTTCATGAACAGGCGAATGAACAACAGGCGTTGAACCTCGCCATGCCTAAAGTCAGCCAGGCTGTCGCCTGAGTAAGGAGTTAATGATGTCCTCTGTTACTACATCCGGAGTGCCGAAGTCGAAGTCGGCGCTGAGTTTTGGACGTATCTGGGATCAGTACGGCATGCTGGTGGTCTTTGCCGCACTGTTCCTTGCCTGCGCGATCTTTGTCCCTAATTTTGCCACCTTCATTAATATGAAGGGGCTGGGGCTGGCCATTTCCATGTCCGGGATGGTGGCCTGCGGGATGCTGTTCTGCCTGGCTTCCGGCGATTTTGACCTGTCGGTGGCGTCGGTGATTGCCTGTGCGGGCGTCACGACGGCAGTGGTGATCAACATGACGGAGAGCCTGTGGATTGGCGTTCTGGCCGGTCTGCTGCTCGGCGTCATCAGCGGTCTGGTGAACGGATTTGTCATCGCCCGCCTGAAGATCAACGCCCTGATCACAACGCTTGCGACGATGCAAATTGTCCGCGGGCTGGCCTATATCATCTCCGACGGTAAAGCGGTGGGGATTGAAGACGAGCGCTTCTTTACGCTGGGTTACGCCAACTGGCTGGGGCTGCCCGCGCCAATCTGGCTGACCGTGGCCTGCCTGATCCTGTTCGGCTTCCTGCTCAATCGGACCACCTTTGGCCGCAATACGCTGGCGATTGGCGGTAACGAAGAGGCCGCTCGTCTGGCCGGGGTGCCGGTGGTGCGAACCAAGATTATTATCTTTGTGCTCTCAGGACTGGTTTCTGCCGCCGCGGGGATTATCCTGGCCTCGCGTATGACCAGCGGCCAGCCGATGACCTCTATCGGTTACGAGCTGATCGTCATTTCGGCCTGCGTGTTAGGGGGCGTTTCCCTCAAGGGCGGCATCGGAAAAATCTCATATGTGGTGGCCGGTATCCTGATTTTAGGCACCGTAGAGAACGCCATGAACCTGCTTAATATTTCACCGTTCTCGCAGTACGTCGTGCGTGGTCTGATCCTGCTGGCAGCCGTGATTTTCGACCGTTACAAGCAAAAAGCGAAGCGTACCCTGTAACTCCAGCGCTGTATTTTTATTGCACAACTAATAACCTTAGTTGACCCCTGAACCGCCCCGCCAGTTTTGCTGGCGGGGCGGTTGTCAAATGGCGAGCCCCGTCACACTGTCTATACTTACATGGCTATGAAAGAGGTAAAGGCGTTTACCTCTCGTAAACCGTAAGGAGGATTAGGGTGGCTGACATGTTAACCGCACCGCCTGTACTGCCCGGAAAATATGCTTTCTTTTTTGACCTCGACGGGACACTCGCCGGGATCCAGCCGCATCCTGACGACGTGGTCGTACCGGATACGGTGCTAGAGAATTTGCAGCAGCTCTCCAGACTGAACGAGGGCGCATTGGCATTGATTTCAGGGCGCTCAATGGCCGAGCTGGACGTGCTCGCCAGTCCTTACCACTTTCCGCTAGCCGGTGTACACGGAGCGGAGCGCCGCGATATCCATGATCAACTGCACGTTGTATCACTTCCTGAGACTTTAATTAAGGCGTTACACACTCAACTCTCCTCGGCGCTGGCGTCGCTTCCGGGCACTGAACTGGAAGCGAAGGGCATGGCTTTCGCCTTGCACTATCGCCAGGCACCGCATCACGAGGCGGCAATCTTTGCGATTGCCCGCAGCGTGGCTGATGCACACCCGCAGCTCGCGCTGCAGCCGGGGAAGTGCGTCGTTGAGATAAAACCGGAAGGGATTAATAAAGGTGCTGCTATTGCGGCGTTTATGGCGGAACCGCCATTTAAGGGACGTACACCCGTATTTTTTGGCGATGACCTGACCGACGAGGCCGGGTTTCGCGTGGTGAATCAGGCCGGAGGGATCGCCGTCAAGGTGGGGCCTGGTGACACCGTTGCCGAATGGCGCCTGGCGGATGTCGCCAGCGTCTGGCAGTGGATATCTGACATCGCTAACCAGCAACAACAACAAATAGCGCAAAGCAAAGGGGGAAACCATTATGGGTCGCTTAGTCGTCGTCTCTAACCGAATCGCACCGCCTGATGATAAAAAAGCCAGTGCGGGTGGCCTGGCGGTAGGGGTGTTAGGTGCCTTAAAAGCCGCTGGCGGGCTGTGGTTTGGCTGGAGTGGGGAAATCAGTGAAGAGGAGAAACCGCTCAAAAAGGTGACGCGCGGAAACATTACGTGGGCTTCATTTGCATTGAAAGAGAAAGACTACGACGAGTATTACTCGCAGTTCTCGAATGCCGTCCTGTGGCCCGCGTTTCACTATCGTCTTGACCTGGTCAAATTCCAGCGTGAATCCTTCGAAGGCTATTCGCGCGTGAACGCGCTGCTGGCGGATAAACTGCTGCCATTAATAGAAGAAGACGATATTTTATGGATCCACGATTATCACCTGTTGCCCTTCGCGCGCGAGCTGCGAAAAAGAGGGGTGAATAATCGCATTGGCTTCTTCCTGCACATCCCGTTCCCGACGCCGGAAATTTTTACCGCGCTGCCGCCGCATGAAGAATTGCTGGAGGCGCTGTGTGATTACGATTTGCTGGGCTTCCAGACCGAAAATGACCGACTCGCGTTCCTGGACTCCGTGTCAGGTAAAGCGCGGCTGGTGACCAAAGGCGGTAAAACCCATACGGCGTGGGGGAAAACCTTCCACACCGAAGTGTATCCAATAGGGATTGAACCTGATGAAATCGCGGAGCAGGCTTCCGGCCCGCTGCCGCCGAAGCTGGCGCAGCTTAAGAATGAACTCAAACACGTGAAAAATATCTTCTCGGTTGAGCGTCTTGATTATTCCAAAGGGCTGCCGGAACGCTTCCTGGCTTATGAAACGCTGCTGGATAAATATCCGCAGCATCACGGTAAAATCCGCTATACCCAGATCGCGCCGACGTCGCGCGGTGAGGTTCAGGCTTATCAGGACATTCGCCACCAGCTGGAGACGGAAGCAGGGCGCATTAATGGCCGCTACGGGCAGTTGGGCTGGACGCCGCTGTTTTACCTGAACCAGCACTTTGACCGTAAGATCCTGATGAAGGTCTTCCGCTATGCGGACGTTGGCCTGGTCACGCCGCTGCGCGACGGGATGAACCTGGTGGCGAAAGAGTATGTGGCGGCCCAGGATCCTGCCGACCCGGGTGTTCTGGTGCTCTCCCAGTTTGCCGGCGCCGCAAATGAGCTCACGTCGGCGCTTATCGTTAACCCTTATGACAGGGACGACGTGGCGAACGCGCTGAATCGCGCCCTGACAATGCCGCTCACGGAACGTCTTTCCCGCCATGCTGACATGATGGAGACGATCCGTAAGAACGACATTAACCACTGGCAGGCACGTTTTATTCAGGATCTCCGGGATATCGCCCCGCAAAGTCATGAAGGCGATCTGCAAAAAAAGATCGCGACCTTCCCTAAACTCGCCTGATTTTCCGCTGGGGGGTTAATTCCCCCCAAGCGGCACTAACAGCACATCGACCTGGCTCGACGCGACAATGGATTTCGCCGCGCAGGCTGCCCGCGATATAAAGCTGTGGTTATGATTCCCGCAAATAACTAAATCAATATCCTGTTTACGACACATGTCGAGAATATGGGCGTTAAGCTCCCCGGTCGCAATAATTGTCTCATAAACCGGATATTGTGCCTTTTCCACCAGTTCACGCAGAAATTGCTGCGTTTCTTCCTGAAGGACCTCTCGAATATCCTCCAGCATGGGGGCAGCCAGCTGATTATACATCTCTGGCTCCGCGGCGAGCGTGATGAGGCTGATGCGGGCATTGTGGGGTCTGGCAATGGAAACTGCCCGGGCGACGAGCTGATGACTTTCGGGGGAAACTGCAACAGAAACAAGAAGATGGGAGTAACTCATGGCGCACTCCTTAGGTGTCTGAAAGACAGCGTATGATCACCTTTACCGCGATTTCCCAGGTTCTGCAAGAGCAGATTACGACATTAGTGTGAAGCTTATCATAATTATTCATTAATTATTCTTATAAGAAGAATAACTGAAAAATGCGCCTAAATGAAAAAAATTAACAACTTAACGTAAATCACACAAATTCACGCTTTCACTGTTAAATCGTTTTGACGCGTTACAAAATCATTTCGAATGATCACGTCCTGAAACATCTTTTTTGTGCTACCTGCATAACTATATGTTTTTTCACGGTAAGAAAAATGTTTCCCGAAGAGGGGATTGTTGTAAATGTTTCCGCGGGGTGCTTACGACGGTAAAAGCACGATACATGCCAGTTCGGATCACCCGTGTGCATGAGTATTCGTCAATTAAGAATACAAAACAGTACTGATTGGTTAAAAAATGAACAAATTACAAGTCATACTGATGGATTTATGGGTCATATTCACTTAAATTGTGTGACGTGGATCACATTTTTTTTAAATTTGAGGGTGGCTGGATTGTATGTGGCAAAACTGACGAGTAGAGTTTGCGTCGAATTAGGAAAAATCTTAGTTATTTGTAAGAAATGATAAATCTTGTAAGAGACGCATTCGCGGTTTCTCTCTTACGGTTTCAGTGAATACAAACCTAAATTCAACTATGCATTTAGCCTTTTCTTTTTTATACCGGGTGATTTCCCGGCGACATCACGGGGTGCGGTCTTTCCGCATAAAAATAATAGTTGGTTATTCGGGATGGGAACAATGCATACATCCGAGTTGCTAAAACATATCTATGACATCAATTTGTCGTATTTACTGCTCGCGCAGCGTTTGATTAGTCAGGACAAGGCGTCCGCGATGTTTCGTCTGGGTATTAACGAAGAGATGGCAACCATGCTGGGCGGTTTAACCCTCCCGCAGATGGTTAAACTGGCTGAAACGAATCAACTGGTTTGCCAGTTCCGTTTCGATGATTCGCAGACAATAACGCGTCTGACGCAGGATTCCCGTGTGGACGATCTTCAACAGATCCATACCGGTATTCTTCTCTCCACTCGCTTGCTTAACGAAATCAGCCAGCCTGATGACGCAGCCCGTAAGAAAAGGGCCTAGCAATGAGCGAGAAAAGCATTGTTCAGGAAGCGCGTGACATACAGTTGGCCATGGAGCTGATTACACTGGGTGCTCGTTTACAAATGCTGGAAAGCGAGACTCAGTTGAGCCGTGGCCGTCTCATCAAACTGTACAAAGAGTTACGTGGTAGTCCCCCGCCGAAAGGCATGCTGCCGTTTTCTACCGACTGGTTTATGACGTGGGAGCAGAATATTCACGCTTCCATGTTCTGTAATGCCTGGCAGTATCTTCTCAAAACCGGTTTGTGTAGCGGCGTTGACGCCGTGATCAAAGCGTACAAACTTTACCTTGAACAATGCCCACAGCAGGAAGAAGGTCCTCTGCTGGCGCTGACCCGCGCATGGACGCTGGTGCGTTTTGTTGAGAGCGGAATGCTTGAACTGTCGCGCTGCAACTGCTGCGACGGCAATTTTATTACCCATGCTCATCAGCCTGCAGGCAGCTTCGCCTGTAGTTTATGTCAGCCTCCATCCCGCGCAGTAAAAAGACGTAAACTTTCCCGGGATGCTGCCGATATTATTCCACAACTGCTGGATGAACAGATCGAACAAGCTGTTTAACCCGAACGTGTGGGAAAGATTCCAGCAGCGGTAAGCAATTACCGCTGCTTTTTTTTACCCCGCAAACGGTAAACGCTGCGAGCTGGACGTCCTTGCCATAGTCACTAGCGGAAGGATGATGTCGTGCTTATCTTATTAGGTTACCTGGTAGTTCTCGGTACAGTTTTCGGCGGTTACATGATGACCGGCGGGCACCTTGGAGCACTCTATCAACCGGCTGAACTTATTATCATCGGCGGTGCAGGGGTAGGGGCTTTTATCGTTGGCAACAACGGTAAATCGATCAAGGGCACGCTGAAAGCGATTCCGTTGCTGTTCCGTCGCTCGAAATACACCAAAAGTATGTATATGGATCTGCTGGCACTGCTCTATCGCCTGATGGCGAAGTCGCGTCAGCAGGGCATGTTCTCGCTTGAACGGGATATTGAAAACCCGAAAGAGAGCGAAATTTTTGCCAGCTATCCGCGAATTCTTGCTGACGCCATGATGCTGGATTTCATCGTCGACTATCTGCGACTGATCATCAGCGGCAACATGAATACCTTCGAAATCGAAGCGCTGATGGACGAAGAGATCGAAACCCACGAAAGCGAATCTGAAGTGCCGGCCAACAGCCTGGCGCTGGTCGGCGACTCGCTTCCGGCTTTCGGTATCGTTGCGGCGGTAATGGGGGTGGTTCACGCCCTGGCCTCGGCAGACCGTCCGGCAGCCGAGCTCGGCGCGCTGATTGCCCACGCGATGGTGGGGACTTTCCTCGGTATTTTGCTGGCGTACGGCTTCATCTCTCCGCTGGCAAGCGTTCTGCGCCAGAAGAGCGCGGAAACCACCAAAATGATGCAGTGCGTGAAGATCACGCTGCTCTCTAACCTCAACGGTTATGCGCCACCGATCGCGGTTGAGTTTGGCCGTAAAACGCTTTACTCCAGCGAGCGTCCGTCGTTTATCGAGCTTGAAGAACACGTGCGTGCGGTGAAAAACCCAAACCAACAGACGACAACTGAGGACGCATGAAAAACCAGTCCCATCCGATCGTCATCGTAAAAAAACGCAAGCACAAGGGCGGCGGGCATGGCGCACACGGCTCGTGGAAAATTGCGTACGCCGACTTTATGACCGCAATGATGGCGTTCTTTCTGGTGATGTGGCTGATCTCCATCTCCAGCCCAAAAGAACTGATCCAGATTGCCGAATATTTCCGAACGCCGCTGGCAACGGCGGTGGCCGGTGGGCCGCGTATCTCTAACAGCGAAAGCCCGATCCCGGGCGGCGGCGATGATTACACCCAGCAGAAGGGTGAAGTGAAAAAAGAGCCAAACATCGACGAGCTGAAAAGAAAGATGGAGCAGGCGCGTCTGAAGAAACTGCGTGGCGATCTCGATCAGCTGATTGAGGCGGATCCGAAGCTTCGCGCGCTGCGCCCGCATCTGAAGATCGACCTGGTGCAGGAAGGGCTGCGTATTCAGATTATCGACAGCCAGAACCGCCCCATGTTTAAAACCGGGAGTGCGGAAGTCGAACCGTACATGCGCGACATTTTGCGTGCCATTGCACCGGTGCTGAACGGCATTCCTAACCGAATCAGCCTGTCAGGACACACGGATGATTTCCCGTACGCCAGTGGGGAGAAGGGATACAGCAACTGGGAGCTTTCTGCCGATCGTGCCAACGCCTCGCGTCGCGAGCTGGTGGTAGGTGGGCTTGATGATGGCAAGGTACTGCGCGTAGTCGGCATGGCCGCAACCATGCGCGTTTCCGACCGCGGGCCGGATGATGCCATCAACCGTCGTATCAGTCTTTTAGTGCTGAACCAGCAGGCGGAGCAGGCCATCCTGCATGAAAACGCCGAAAGTCAGAATGAGTCACTGGACGATTTAAAACAGCCTGGGGCCGTTCCTTCGGCTGCCGTTCCAACATCGCCACCAGCCAATCCGAGGTGATAGCGTGAGCATGGATATTAGCGATTTTTACCAGACATTCTTTGATGAAGCCGACGAATTGTTGGCCGATATGGAGCAACACTTGCTCGATTTGGTGCCCGAAGCACCGGACTCCGAGCAGCTCAATGCCATCTTCCGTGCGGCGCACTCTATTAAAGGCGGAGCCGGAACGTTTGGATTTACCATCCTGCAGGAAACGACCCATTTAATGGAAAACCTGCTTGATGAAGCACGACGCGGTGAGATGCAGCTCAATACCGACATTATCAACCTGTTTTTGGAAACCAAAGATATTATGCAGGAACAGCTCGACGCCTATAAAAGTTCGGCAGAGCCTGATGCCGCCAGCTTTGAATACATCTGCAATGCGCTGCGCCAGCTCGCGCTGGAAGCAAAAGGTGAGGTTGCCGCCGCGGTTGTTCCGGCCGCAAAGCTGAGCGTTGTCGATGCGGTTGCGGCCGACGATGCCGCGCCAGCCGCTGCACAGGCGGGCAAACTGCGCGTTGTGCTGTCACGACTGAAAGAGAGTGAAGTTAACCTGCTGGAAGAAGAGCTGGGTAACCTGGCGAAATTAAGCAACGTGGTAAAAGGCAAAGACAGCCTGGCCGCGACGCTTGATGACGGTATTGGCCAGGACGATATCGTCGCGGTGCTGTGCTTTGTGATTGAAGCTGACCAGATCGCCTTCGAAACCGAAGAGGCTGCGGTTGACGCCCCTGCGGCAGTGGAAGAGGTGGCCGTTGTCGCTCAGGCCGCCGCACCGGCTGTGACGCCTGCGGCCCCGGCGCTGAAGGCGGTGCCAAAAGAGGCCGCTGCGCCTGGCCGTGGCGAAAAGCCTGCCGCGCGCTCCAGCGAGTCAACCAGCATCCGCGTTGCGGTTGAGAAGGTTGACCAGCTGATTAACCTGGTGGGGGAACTGGTGATCACCCAGTCGATGCTGGCACAACGTTCTAACGAACTGGACCCGGTCACGCACGGCGATCTGATTACCAGCATGGGCCAGCTGCAGCGTAACGCCCGCGACCTGCAGGAATCGGTGATGTCCATCCGTATGATGCCGATGGAATATGTCTTCAGCCGCTTCCCGCGTCTGGTCCGCGATCTCGCCAGCAAGCTGAACAAGCAGATTGAACTGACCCTGATGGGCAGCTCAACCGAACTGGATAAGAGCCTGATCGAGCGCATCATTGACCCGTTAACGCACCTGGTGCGTAACAGCCTCGACCACGGTATCGAACTGCCGGAAAACCGCATTGCCGCCGGGAAATCGCCGGTCGGCAACCTGATTCTCTCTGCGGAACACCAGGGCGGGAACATTTGTATCGAAGTGACCGATGACGGCGCCGGTCTGAACCGCGAGCGCATCCTGGCAAAAGCGATTTCGCAGGGGATGGCGGTCAATGAAAACATGACCGACGAAGAAGTGGGCATGCTGATCTTCGCGCCGGGCTTCTCTACCGCAGAGCAGGTGACCGACGTGTCCGGACGCGGCGTAGGCATGGACGTGGTGAAACGTAACATCCAGGAGATGGGCGGCCACGTTGAGATCCAGTCTAAACAGGGTTCCGGCACCACCATTCGCATTCTGCTGCCGCTGACGCTGGCGATCCTCGACGGCATGTCAGTCAAAGTGGCGGACGAAGTCTTTATCCTGCCGCTGAACGCCGTGATGGAATCCCTGCAGCCGCGTGAAGAAGATCTGCATCCGCTGGCGGGCGGCGAGCGCGTCCTCGAAGTGCGCGGTGAGTACCTGCCGCTGGTGGAACTGTGGAAAGTGTTCGAAGTGGACGGGGCGAAGACAGAGGCCACGCAGGGTATCGTTGTGATCCTGCAAAGCGCGGGCCGACGCTACGCGCTGCTGGTCGATCAGCTGATTGGTCAGCACCAGGTGGTGGTGAAGAACCTCGAAAGCAACTACCGCAAAGTGCCGGGTATTTCTGCCGCCACCATTCTGGGTGATGGTAGCGTGGCGCTGATCGTCGACGTGTCGGCGCTTCAGGGATTAAATCGTGAACAACGTGTGGCGTACACAGCCGCCTGATTAAGTAGAAGGTAATAACATGACCGGTATGAGTAATGTAACGAAGCTGGCGGGCGAGCCATCAGGGCAGGAATTCCTGGTATTCACTTTGGGCGATGAGGAGTACGGCATCGATATCCTGAAAGTGCAGGAGATCCGTGGTTACGACCAGGTTACCCGCATCGCTAACACGCCTGCTTTTATTAAAGGTGTCACCAACCTGCGTGGCGTTATTGTGCCAATCGTGGACCTGCGCGTGAAGTTCAGCCAGGGCGACGTTGACTACAACGACAACACCGTGGTGATCGTCCTCAACCTGGGGCAGCGCGTGGTCGGCATCGTGGTGGACGGCGTATCTGATGTGCTTTCTCTGACCTCTGACCAAATTCGTCCGGCGCCGGAGTTTGCGGTCACGCTGTCGACCGAATACCTGACCGGTCTGGGCGCGCTCGGCGAGCGTATGCTGATTCTGGTGAACATTGAGAAGCTGCTGAACAGCGATGAGATGGCGCTGCTGGATATCGCCGCGAGTCATGTAGCATAAAACAAAGCCGGGTGGCGCTGACGCTTACCCGGCCTACGTGTTCGAGCCATTTGTAGGCCGGGTAAGGCGAAGCCGCCACCCGGCTTTTTTACATCCTTAAACTTCCTGCTCTACCAGCTCAGCTTCCGCTTCCCGCGCACCTTCATTCTGCGACAGCATCGCGGTCGCAATACCATTCCCCAGGACGTTAATTGCGGAACGGCCCATATCCAGGAAGTGGTCGATCCCCATCAGCAGCAGAATACCCGCCACCGGAATGTTAAAGCTTGGGATCGTCGCTGCCAGCACCACCAGGGATGAACGCGGTACGCCCGCAATCCCTTTGGAGGCCAGCATCAGGGTCAGCATCAGAACCGTCACTTCCGAGAAGCTCAGGTGAATGTTGTACGCCTGAGCGATAAACATCGAGGCGAAAGAGCAGTACACCATCGAACCCACCAGGTTGAAGGAGTAGCCGATCGGCAGAACGAAAGAGGCGATGTTGCGCGAGCAGCCAAAACGCTCCAGCTGCTCCAGCGTTTTAGGGTAGGCGGCTTCAGAGCTGCTGGTGGTAAACGCCACCAGGACCGGATCTTTCAGCATGCTGACCAGGCGAAACACCTCTTTTTTCAGCACCATATAGCCCACGGCCAGCAGCACCATGCAGGTGAGAAGAATGGCAACATAGTAGCCGCCAATAAAGGAGGCGTAGTTCAGTAGAATGCCCAGACCCTGCGTGGCAATGACGGATGAAATTGCCGCAAAAATGGCCAGCGGAGCCACGTACATCACATAACCCGTGACCTTCAGCATGATATGGGAAACCACGTCCAGCGCAGCCACCAGTGGGGCATTGAATTTCTGCCCCAGCGACGCGCCGCCGATGCCGAAGAACATCGAGAACACCACAATCTGCAGGATCTCATTGTTCGACATCGCCCCCGCGATACTGGTCGGAATGGTGTGTGACAGGAACGCTTTCAGCGTCATGCCGCCAACGGCCAGACCGGTATCCACCGCCTCGGTCGGGACGGTCAGGTTCAGCCCGCTTCCCGGATGCTCCAGCGTGACGATAAACAGGCCAACCAGAATAGAGAGCACGGATGAGCTGATAAACCACACCATCGCTTTGCCGCCCACGCGGCCAATGGTAGAGGTTTCGCCCAGCTTCATAATGCCGACGGTGAGCGTACTGAACACCAGGGGGGCAATGACCATTTTGATCAGACGGAGGAAAATATCGGTCAGAAGGGTAATATTATCCGACCAGGCGGTGATGGCATCCGCAGATGCATATTCATGAATTGCTGCCCCTGAAAGAATACCCGCCAACATGAATATCACGATGAAGAGTGTGAGTTTGTTTGCACTTGCCACGAAAAAAGACCCTCTATGCGCTTCAGATGTAGCCCGCATCGATACATATAAATTTTTTATTACGATGCGGGAAATTATTCGGCACATAAATTGACGCAAAGTGTAGGGGGATACAACTCCTTTTTAAGTTTTATTAATTTTGTTGTTATTGATCTGATGATATATTGTGATCTGTGTCACACATTAGTGGATATATTCTCTGTGGAAAAAATAAAATCGCGGATTAAATGTATTTAACCCTCTGTTATTAATATGAAAATTAAGTCAATAAGACATATGGCTTATGCGTGGAGGGGCGGGTGGTCGAAGCGATATCCGTAAACTAAATTCACATTAACCCCCTCAGAGGAACCTTAAGCGGGGCTAACATCTTGAACGACAAAAATAAAATGTGGCAAGGGAACGGAGACGTCTTCTGGAGGGTGGTAAATGAAAAGAAAACTTCTTTTGATCTGCGCAGGCACCTTACTGACTGCAACAACGGCCCATCAGGCGCTGGCCGTCACCAGCAGCGGCACCATTGGGGCGACGCTGACGCTGACAAACGGCTGTCTGATAAACGGATCGCCCGCGCAAAGCGGCATTAACTTCGGTACGCTCGATTTCGGTACCCATCCGGCAACCTTTTCCACGCTTACGACGCAGCTGAGCGGTGCCAGCGGCGGAAACACCTTCACCATTCAATGTACGACCGCAAGCTATACGGTCGCGATCACCGGTAATACCCACTCTACCGCGCCCGGCTCCGTTGTCGGTTCGCCGGGTACGCCTGAACGCTATCTGGTTAATACGGCCAACGCGGCACAGGGCGTGGCTTACAGCCTGTACAGCGACAGCGGGTTTAACACCGTGATTGCCAATAACGCCGCGTTGCCGATCGCCTCTACGACCGGAGGCGTGGATAGTTACACCCTCTACGGGCGTATTACCGGCGGTGGTAACAGCGTGACGGTCGTCCCGGGAACCTACACCGACACGATTAACGTCAGCGTCACCTACTAGTCCCGAACCGCCATGAAGGCAACTCTTACAGGTCTGCGCAAACACGCAGAGGGACGCGTGCAGCCTTTTTTCGCGCTGATCGTGGGATTGCTCATGATGCCCACGGCGAATGCGGTGACCTCACAGTCCTTTAAGGTCAGCGCGACGATTGTACCGGGATGCGCGGTGGCCACCGGTAGCGGAGGGCTTCTCGGCACGCTGGATTTTGGCAGCCATAACGGCGTCGAAAGCGCGCCGGTTAGCACCAGCTTTGTGCCAAACGGGGCGTTGTCCATCGCCTGTACGCCGGGCGTGGCGCTGAGCATGAGCATTAATGGCGGGCAGAATTATTCATCCGTTCGTCGGATGAAGCGGTCCGGTGGAGCAGAACTGGTGCCGTACCGGCTCTACAGCAGCAGCTCGCTGGCCGCGAACAGCGAAATTGGCGTCAACCAGGCGATACCGGTGACCTATACCAACAGCAATAACATCGCGCTGCCGCTTTTTGGCGTGGCGCTACTGACCGGGTTTAGCCCGGCGGGAACCTATTCCGATCAGCTCACCGTGACCCTGTCATGGTAATAAAGGGAGAGTATTGATGAAGCCATTTTTCAGACCCGTTTGTCTGGCGGGCGCGTTGGGAATGGCGGTTGCTGGCCAGGTTCAGGCGGCGGCCACCATCCTGCTCTGGCCGATCGATCCGTGGCTCGCTGCGGACGCCAACGCCACGGAACTGTGGATCCAGAACCAGGGAAACAGCGCCACGACGATGCAGGTTCGCATCGTGCGCTGGAAGCAGGAGGACGGACACGAGCGTTATACCGCGCAGCAGGACGTGGTCGCCAGCCCGCCGATCGTCACGATTGGCACGGGCAGCAAGCAGCTTATTCGCCTTATCAAACAGGCTTCAGTTCCCGCTGGCGTCGAACAGGCCTACCGCATTATCGTCGATGAAATCCCCCAGCCTGTTGCCAAAGCCGAACCCGCTATCGGCCTGAAATTGCAGATGCGTTACTCCATCCCTCTGTTCGTGTATGGACAGGGGATCCCGACCATCAAAGAGGGGGCGCATCACGCGCTGGCGGAGACCCAAAACCTGAGCTGGCGGGTGACGCAGGCTGAGGGTAAGCCTGCGCTGGAGGTCAAAAATCGGGGTGATGTCCACGTCAGGCTGAGCCAGGTGGCGCTGGAGCAGGGAGGTCAGAAACGCACGGTGGCGGAGGGATTGCTGGGTTACGTCCTGCCGGGCAGCACCCGCAGCTGGCCTATACCCGCTGGCGTTCGTCAGCCAGAGCGGATGAGCGCGCAGATTAATGCCAGGGACGAGCAATGGCAGTCGACGCCCGTCAACTGAAGCCGGCGATGATGATACTGCTATGCGTCAGCTCCGCGACCCTGGCCGAGCCCGGTGACGACAGTTTACCGCCGCCTCCCCAGGCGCAGGCGATAAATGATGAAGCGGTTTTCCAGCTTTCTCTCGTGGTCAACCACTACGATACCGGCCTGGTGGTGCCCGTGACGCAGCGTAAAGGCGCTTTCTTTATCTCCAGCGCCGATTTGCTGCGCGCGGGGCTGCCCCCGTCGCATGTTCCCACCGGAGAGGTGAATCTCTCCTCGCTTGATCGGGTTCGGGTGGAGTACGACAGCGCCGCGCAGCGCCTGCTGCTGACCGTTCCCCGCGACTGGGTGACGGCCCGGGTAACCCCTTTCAGCGCGCAAACGGCGCAGGCCAAACCGCACTACGGGCGCGGGGCGCTGCTGAATTACGATCTCTACACCAACCACACGGAGCATATCGGCGGTCAGGCGTCGATCTGGCATGAGTTCCGCTACTTCAACGAGAACGGCTCCTTTTCCTCCACCGGCTACGCGCGGGAAAATTTCAGCGGTAACGACGGCCAGCAGGAAGGGTATGTTCGCTATGACACGACCCTGCTGTTCACTAACGAAGATGACGCGATGAGCTGGAGCGTCGGGGATGTGATCAGCGATGCCCTGAGCTGGAGCTCCAGCGTGCGGATGGGTGGAATCAGCGTCGGGCGGGATTTCTCCCTGCGCCCTGACCTGGTGACATGGCCGCTGCCCGAGTTCGCGGGGGAAGCCGCGGTACCCACCTCGGTCGATCTTTTTATCAACGGCTATCGTTCCGGCTCAACCCAGCTTCAGCCGGGCCCCTTCACCCTGACTAATCTGCCCTATATCAACGGCGCCGGGGATGCGGTGCTGGTCACGACGGATGCGCTGGGGCGTCAGGTGAGCACCACGCTACCGTTTTACGTCACCAGCGACCTGCTTAAACAAGGGCTGAGCGACGGCGCCGTGACGCTGGGCGGCCTGCGGCGAAATTACGGTATCAAGAATTTTGACTACGGTTCCGCGGCAGGCAGCGGCTCGTATCGCTACGGGATGACGGACTGGCTAACGCTGGAGGGCCACGCGGAAGGGGCGCAGGAGCTGGCGCTGGGCGGCGTGGGGACGGTGATAAAACTCGGACAGTTTGGCGTGGTGAACACCTCTTACTCGCAAAGCCGCATGCGCGGTGATGCGGGCGGGCAGATCAACTGGGGTTACCAGTACAGCACCAGCGCGTTTAGCGTCGCCACCCAGCACACGCGTCGCGACCGCGGCTTTGGCAACCTCGCCCTCTACGACCAGCCGACGGTGTATGACGAAAACGATAAACCCATCGCCAGCTTCAGCCGTAATACGGACCAGTATTCGCTGACCTTCAATCTGGGACAGTACGGCAACGTTGGTGCGGCCTGGATCGGCGTGGAGAGTTTTGACAGCCAAAAAACGGAGCTGCTGAATCTCTCCTGGAGCCGCAATCTGTGGGGGGCGAGCAGCATTTACCTGGCTGGCAGCCGGGACCAGCAGCGGGGAGACTGGACGGTCGCGCTGTCCCTGCAGGTGCCGCTGGGGGCGCGCGACAGCGCTGCCGTCACCTTTGAAAACACTCCGGATGCAGGCAGCACCCAGCGCATCAACTATAACCACTCTATGCCTTCCGACGGCGGCTTCAGCTGGAACATGGCCTGGGCCAACCAGTCACGATCCAGTGATTACCAGCAGGGGACGCTGGGCTGGCGCAATAACAACATAGAGCTGCAGGGCGGCGGCTATGGCGAAAGGGACACCATGACCTGGTGGGGCGAGGCGATGGGTTCCGTTGTGCTGATGGACGGCGAGCTGTTTGCGGCGAATAAGATCAACGATGCGTTCGTGGTCATCAGTACCGACGGCCACCCGGACGTTCCCGTCAGCTACGAGAATCAGCCCGTCGGTAAAACCAATAACAGCGGCTACCTGCTGGTGAGCGGGGTGTCGGCGTATTACCCGGCAAGCTACCGGATTGATACCCTCAATCTGCCAGCGGATACCCGTCTGAAAGAGACCGAGCGGCGGATCGCAATCCGCCGTCACAGCGGCTATCTGGTCGATTTCCCGATGGAGCAGGAGCGGGTGGCAAGCGTCATTCTGCATGACGCGCACGGGCAGTCGTTGCCGGTGGGAAGCCAGGTTCGACGCGCCTCGCGCAGCAATGCGGTGGTGGGGTATGACGGCATTGCCTGGCTGGAAAATCTCAGCGATGTGAACCCGCTTGAGGTGATTACACCTGACGGAAAACGCTGCAAGACTACTCTGACCGTGGGGGCCAATCCGGAGCACAAGCTGCAAACCTACGGTCCGCTGGTATGTCGGGAGGGGCCATGACGCGCCTGCTGCTGTTGATGCTGCTGCTTTTCTCCGGCGGCGGCTGGGCGGCGTGTACCGTCAGTACGGTTAATGCGTCGTTTGGCAGCGTCACCTCGTTCGCGCTCAGCGGAACCGGGGAGGTGGAAACCACCGGCAGGCTGGTGGTGGCGTGTGATACCGTGCTCAACGTCCTGACCAACGATTCGGTGACCCTGAGCTACACCGCGGCATCCGTGTCGGGCAACAGTCGCGCGACCATGAAACGTACGGATAATGCGGCCATTACGGACGTGATCCCCACCCGGCTGTGCGGATTATCGGCTTGCGCGAGCAGCAGCGAGGTACAGATAAGTAAAACGTATACCTGGAGCGGGAATACGCTGCTGGGGCTGCTGGGGACAAAGCAGTACAACATTCCGCTCTATTTTCGCACCGTCGCCGGACAAAACGTCACTGCCGGTCCCTATCAGGTGCAGTTGACCTTCAGCATCAGCTACAGCGTCTGCGCGTTAGGCGTGGGAAGCCTTTGTACGAACCCCCAGACGGGAACCGCGACAACCACCATACTGTTAGATATGACCGTCACCAACGACTGCAGCGCCATGACCACGCCAGATGTGAACTTCAACAGCGCGCCGCTGGTACAAAGTTTCCCCACCGTCTCACAGGCGATTGCCGTCACCTGTACCAAAGGAAGTTCGTATACCATCGGCATTAATAACGGTGCCAACGCGCTGAACAACGTGCGGCGGATGGTGAGCGGCAGCAACACCATGAGCTACGACATCTATAAGGAAGCTACTACTAACCGCTGGGGCAGCAGCGGCAGCGAGCGCTGGTCCAGCGCGGTGTCGTCCCAGGTCAGTACCGACGGCTTACTGCGCACCTACAACTACACCGCGAAAGTCCTGACCAATCAGGCCACACCGCCCGCCGGAACCTATACCGATACGCTAATTGTCGACGTGGCGTTTTAACCCCGCGCTTTTCCCTTTCTCAAATGTAAAGTTCCTGTGGGCAGTGCCGATAACACCGTTAATAAATCTATGAGAAGGTGTTGTATGTTGAACCGTATCCGCGTTGTCACAATGCTCATGATGGTGCTGGTCATTTTCGCACTTCTTCAGCTTATTTCCGGCGGGCTTTTTTTCTCGTCATTAAAACAGAACCAGGACAGCTTCGCGGCCTCGAACGATCTGCGCCTGCAGCAGAGTGAGCTCACGTCGACGTGGGATCTGATGCTGCAAACGCGTATCAACCTGAGCCGCTCGTCCGCGCGCATGATGATGGACCCTAACAATCAGCAGAGCAGCGCGAAAACCGATCTGTTGAAAAATGCCCGTGCCACCCTCGCTGACGCCGCTAAACACTACGACGCCTTCAAGAAGATCGCCCCGCAGCCTGCTATGGAGCAGGTGAGCCAGAACATCGATGAAAAATACAACGCCTACCATACCGGTCTGACGGAGCTGATTCAGTTCCTGGAGAGCGGCAACATGGACGCCTATTTCGCGCAGCCAACGCAGGGGATGCAAAACGCACTCGGCGCGGCGCTGGGGGAATACGCGAAGGCCAGCGGGGATCTCTATCACTCGGCCTTTACCGCAAGCCAGAATGACTACCGTTTTGCGAAATGGCAGATGGCCGTGCTGGCGCTGGCGCTGGTCATTGTGCTGGTGGCGGTCTGGTACGGCATTCGCCATATCCTGCTGAACCCTCTCGGTCGCGTCATTGCCCACATTCGTGAAATTGCCGGTGGGGACTTGACCAAAACGCTGACCGTTTCCGGGCGTAATGAGATCACCGAGCTGGCAAACAGCGTTGACCATATGCAGCGTTCGTTAATCGAAACCGTCGCCAACGTGCGCAACGGGTCGGAGGCTATTTATACCGGCACCAGCGAAATTGCGATGGGGAATAACGATCTCTCATCCCGTACCGAGCAGCAGGCGTCCGCCCTGGAAGAGACGGCCGCCAGCATGGAGCAGCTCACCGCAACCGTGAAGCAGAACGCCGATAACGCCCGCCAGGCGTCTCAGCTGGCAGAAAGCGCCTCCGAAACGGCGCAGCGCGGCGGTCGCGTGGTGGATGGCGTGGTGAAAACCATGCACGAAATCGCCGACAGCTCGAAGAAAATCGCCGACATCATCAGCGTCATCGACGGCATTGCCTTCCAGACCAACATTCTGGCGCTGAACGCCGCCGTGGAAGCGGCGCGTGCAGGCGAACAGGGACGCGGGTTTGCCGTGGTGGCCGGGGAAGTGCGCAACCTGGCCAGCCGCAGCGCCAACGCGGCAAAAGAGATCAAGTCGCTGATTGAAGATTCCGTCTCCCGCGTGGATACCGGCTCCGTGCTGGTGGAAAGCGCCGGGGAGACCATGAATGACATCGTGAATGCCGTCACCCGCGTGACGGACATCATGGGTGAAATCGCCTCTGCGTCTGATGAGCAGAGTCGTGGTATCGACCAGGTTGCCCTGGCGGTATCGGAAATGGATCGCGTGACACAGCAAAACGCCGCGCTGGTGCAGGAGTCCGCTGCGGCGGCCGCTGCCCTGGAAGACCAGGCGAGCCGTCTGAAGATGGCCGTCTCGGCGTTTCGTCTCGCTTCACTCGCTGGAAACACGGTCACCCCGCAGGCGACGTATCGCGCGCCAGCCGCTGAATCGGCTGCAAACCGTACGCGCGTCGCGACGACCGGACAAGATGAAAACTGGGAAACATTTTGACTGACAATTAAACCGCGGCTGCTTGCCGCTTGATGGGAGCGTGGATGTTAAATCGTATTCGTATCTCGACCACACTGTTTTTGATTTTGATCCTTTGCGGTGTGTTGCAGGTTGGCAGTAACGGGTTGTCTTTTTGGGCGTTTCGCGATGGCTATCAGAATTTGCAGGAAGTTGAGGCGAGTAATCAGCAGCGCTCCGCACTGGCACAAACGCGTGCCGTGCTGTTGCAGGCAAGCACTGCGCTGAACAAGGCGGGAACCTTAACCGCGCTGAGTTATCCGCCGGATGACATTAAAGCGCTGATGGCGACCGCGCGCGACAGCCTGAAGCAGGCTGACGCACAGTTTAAAGCCTTTACGGCACAGGCCGCCGACAGCGAGAAAGAGAAAGCGCTGAAGGCCGCCATGAAGACGAACTTTGAACAGTGGTACAGCGATCTGGACCACCAGGCGACGTGGCTTGAGAACAACCAGCTTTCGGACTTTATGACCGCACCGGTTCAGGCGTCTCAGGCGGCGTTTGACGGCAGCTTTAACGCGTGGCAGCAGGATATTAACCAGTCTGTTCAGCGTGCCGGTGACCAGAGCCGTCAAAGCTATCACATGTCGGGCGTCATCTTTGCCGTGGTGGTGTTCCTGGCAGGGCTGCTGACCGGCGGGGCACTGCTCTGGTCGCGCAGAATGATTGTGCAGCCGCTGGCGATTATCAGCAGCCACTTCGACAGCATTGCGAAAGGGGACCTGGCGCGTCCGGTCGCGGTGTTCGGCAAAAACGAAATTTCGGCGATCTTTGCCAGCCTGAAGGCGATGCAGGGATCGCTGCGGGAAACGGTGAGCGACGTGCGGCAGGGCAGCTATGCCATGCACACCGGGATCTCCGAGATTGCGGCGGGCAACAACGATCTCTCGTCCCGCACCGAGCAGCAGGCGGCCTCGCTGGCGCAGACGGCGGCCAGCATGGAGCAGTTGACCGCGACGGTAGGCCAGAACGCCGATAACGCGCGCCAGGCGTCTGACCTGTCAAAACAGGCGGCGATGACGGCGAAGAAAGGCGGCGACCAGGCCTCCCATGTCGCCAGCACCATGCAGGAGATTGCCACCAGCTCGCAGAAAATTGGTGACATCATCAGCGTGATTGACGGTATCGCGTTCCAGACCAACATTCTGGCGCTGAATGCCGCCGTTGAAGCGGCGCGTGCCGGTGAGCAAGGGCGCGGATTTGCGGTGGTGGCGGGGGAAGTGCGTAACCTGGCGAGCCGCAGCGCCAACGCGGCAAAAGAGATTAAGGTGCTGATCGAAGAGTCGGTGTCGCGCGTTCAGCAGGGCTCAACGCTGGTGGATACGGCAGCGAAAACCATGCACGAGATCGTCACCTCCGTCACGCGGGTGAACGACATCATGGGCGAGATTGCCTCGGCGTCGGACGAACAGCGTCGCGGCATTGAGCAGGTTGCCCAGGCCGTCAGCCAGATGGATCAGGTGACGCAACAGAACGCCTCGTTAGTTGAGGAAGCGGCAGCGGCAACCGATCAGCTGGCCAGCCAGGCCGACCGTCTGACCGGACTGGTCGCGGTATTTAATGTGAAAGAGCACGTTGAAGCAGTAACAGAAGCCGGGCGGTCGCAGGCCGTGCCAGTTGTATCCTGAATGTAATTAAGAAGGCGCTATGACATCACCAATGCCCCCTGGGCAAACGTCATTACTGTTGCAGATGACACAGCGCCTCGCGCTGTCCGACGCGCATTTTCGTCGGATATGTCAGTTAATCTACCAGCGTGCGGGGATCGTGCTTGCGGATCATAAGCGGGACATGGTCTACAACCGTCTGGTGCGGCGCTTGCGCACGCTGGGGCTGGACGATTTTGGCCGCTATCTGAGCATGCTTGAGGCGAACCAGAACAGCGCAGAGTGGCAGGCTTTTATTAACTCGTTAACCACCAACCTGACGGCGTTTTTCCGTGAAGCTCACCACTTCCCGGTCCTGGCCGAGCACGCCCGCCGTCGCACCGGGGAGTATCGCGTCTGGAGTGCCGCCGCCTCGACGGGGGAAGAGCCGTACTCGCTGGCGATCACCCTGGCTGACACCCTGGGGATGACGCCCGGACGATGGAAAGTCTACGCCAGCGATATCGATACCGAAGTGCTGGAGAAGGCGCGTAACGGCGTGTATCGCCAGGATGAACTGAAAACGCTGTCGCCGCAGCAGCTGCAGCGTTATTTCATGCGCGGCACGGGCCCGCATGAAGGCCTGGTACGCGTACGCCAGGAGCTGGCGAACTGCGTCGAATTCGCGCCGGTAAACCTGCTGGATAAGCAGTACAACATGCCGGGGCCGTTCGACGCCATTTTTTGCCGTAACGTCATGATCTATTTTGATAAAACGACGCAACAGGACATTCTGCGTCGGTTTGTTCCGTTGCTCAAGCCTGACGGTTTACTGTTTGCCGGGCACTCGGAAAACTTCAGCAACCTCGCGCGTGAGTTTAGCCTGCGTGGGCAAACGGTATATGCGCTGAGTAAGGAAAAAGCATGAGTAAAATCAGGGTGTTGTCTGTCGATGATTCAGCGCTGATGCGTCAGATCATGACTGAAATTATCAATAGCCACAGCGACATGGAGATGGTGGCCACTGCGCCCGATCCTCTGGTAGCGCGGGATTTAATTAAAAAATATAACCCCGACGTGCTAACGCTGGATGTCGAGATGCCGCGCATGGATGGCATCGATTTCCTCGAAAAATTAATGCGGCTTCGGCCCATGCCGGTGGTAATGGTCTCCTCCCTGACCGGAAAAGGATCGGAAATCACCCTGCGCGCGCTGGAGCTGGGGGCGGTGGATTTTGTCACCAAACCGCAGCTCGGCATTCGCGAAGGGATGCTGGCCTACAGCGAAATGATCGCGGAGAAGATCCGCACCGCGTCGCGTGCGAAGCTTGCTGCGCATACGCCATTGGCCGCGCCTGCGACCCTGAAGGCCGGTCCCTTACTCAGCTCGGAAAAACTGCTGGTGATTGGGGCGTCAACCGGAGGAACAGAGGCAATTCGTCATGTACTCCAGCCATTGCCGCTTTCAAGTCCGGGTATTCTGATCACTCAGCATATGCCGCCAGGCTTTACCCGTTCGTTCGCCGAACGCCTGAACAAGCTGTGCCAGATCAGCGTGAAAGAGGCGGAAGACGGCGAGCGCGTGCTCCCGGGACATGCCTATATCGCCCCAGGGGACAAGCATATGGAGCTGTCGCGCAGCGGCGCTAACTATCAAATCAAAATTCATGACGGGCCGCCGGTCAACCGGCACCGTCCGTCGGTGGATGTGCTGTTTCATTCGGTGGCGAAACATGCGGGGCGCAACGCCGTTGGGGTGATCCTGACGGGGATGGGCAACGACGGTGCCGCCGGAATGCTTGCAATGCACCAGGCTGGCGCCTGGACGATTGCGCAGAATGAAGCAAGTTGTGTGGTGTTCGGCATGCCGCGCGAGGCCATCAATATGGGTGGCGTGAGCGAAGTGGTCGATCTTAGCCAGGTAAGCCAGCAGATGCTGGCGAAAATCAGTGCCGGACAGGCAATACGTATTTGACTCAGGAGTATTATTTTATGGCGGATAAAGAGCTTAAGTTTTTGGTTGTGGATGACTTTTCCACCATGCGTCGCATCGTGCGCAACCTGCTGAAAGAGCTGGGCTTCAACAACGTTGAAGAAGCAGAAGACGGCGTTGATGCGCTGAACAAACTGCAGGCTGGCGGGTTTGGTTTTGTTATCTCCGACTGGAACATGCCTAACATGGACGGTCTGGAACTGCTGAAAACCATTCGCGCCGATGCGGGAATGGCGTCTATGCCGGTTCTGATGGTCACAGCAGAAGCGAAAAAAGAGAACATCATTGCCGCTGCACAGGCGGGCGCAAGCGGCTATGTGGTGAAGCCATTCACCGCGGCAACCCTGGAAGAGAAGCTCGGTAAGATCTTCGAGAAACTCGGCATGTGAGGTGATGGAAATGTTGCAACCTGCTATGAAACCCGTTGAAGAACACTCGCCGAGCGATATCATCGTCCGCATCGGCAGCCTGACGCGCATGCTGCGTGACAGCCTGCGCGAGCTGGGTCTGGATCAGGCGATTGCCGAAGCGGCGGAAGCCATTCCTGATGCCCGCGATCGTCTGGACTACGTTGTGCAGATGACTGCTCAGGCTGCTGAGCGTGCGCTGAACAGCGTTGAAGCGTCACAGCCGCACCAGGATGCGATGGAAAAGGGGGCGAAAGCGCTGAGCAAACGCTGGGACGAGTGGTTTGAGAACCCTATCGAGCTGGCGGATGCCCGCGAGCTGGTGACGGATACCCGTCAGTACCTGGGTGATGTGCCGGGCCACACCAGCTTCACCAACGCCCAACTGCTGGACATCATGATGGCGCAGGATTTCCAGGACCTGACCGGTCAGGTGATCAAGCGCATGATGGATGTTATCCAGGAGATTGAGCGTCAGCTGCTGATGGTTCTGCTGGAGAACATTCCGGAACCGGCAGCCCGTCCAAAACGCGAGAACGAAAGCTTGCTCAATGGTCCTCAGCTCGACGCCAGCAAGGCGGGCGTTGTGGCAAGCCAGGATCAGGTCGACGACCTGCTGGACAGCCTCGGCTTCTGATTGCCAATTCCGCCTCAGGAGGTTTACGCCACCTGAGGCGGTTTGTGACAAAATCACCGAAAAGAGCCCGAATAAACGGGCTTTTCCCGCCATTGGATTTCCGCTGCGCTGGCATGATACCCGTGACGTAATGGGCTGAGCATGCACTGTGGCAGAAGAGAACGACGACAAAACGGAAGCCCCCACACCCCACCGACTAGAAAAGGCGCGTGAGGAAGGGCAGATCCCCCGATCCCGAGAATTGACCTCCCTGCTGATCCTTATCGTAGGGGTGTGCATTATCTGGTGGGGCGGGGAGTCGCTCGCCCGCAAGCTGGCGGGAATGTTGTCCACCGGGTTACGCTTTGACCACAGCATGGTCAACGATCCGAATCTGATCCTCAGCCAGATTATTCAGCTTATTAAAGGGGCCATGGTCGCGCTGTTGCCCCTGATTACCGGTGTTGTGCTGGTCGCGCTGGTCTCTCCGGTGATGCTCGGCGGTCTGGTTTTTAGTGCCAAATCGCTGCAACCGAAATTTTCCAAACTGAACCCGCTGCCGGGCATTGCGAAAATGTTCTCTGCGCAGACCGGGGCTGAGCTGCTCAAAGCCGTTCTCAAATCGGTGCTGATGGGCAGTTCCGCGGGGTTTTACCTCTGGTACCACTGGCCGGAAATGATGCGTCTTATCAGCGAATCGCCGCTCACCGCAATGAGCAATGCGCTGAATCTGGTCGGGCTCTGCGCGCTGCTGGTGGTGCTCAGCATTATCCCGATGGTGGGTTTTGACGTGATCTTCCAGCTTTATACCCACTTCAAAAAACTGCGCATGTCACGGCAGGATATTCGTGACGAATATAAGCAGATGGAAGGTGACCCGCACGTAAAAGGGCGCATCCGCCAGATGCAGCGTGCCGCCGCCCGACGCCGCATGATGGAAGATGTGCCGAAGGCCGACGTCATTGTTACCAACCCGACGCACTATTCCGTTGCGCTGCGCTATGACGAAAACAAAATGAGCGCGCCGAAAGTCGTCGCGAAAGGGGCTGGACTGATCGCACTGCGCATCCGGGAAATTGGCACAGAACACCGCGTGCCGATCCTCGAAGCCCCTCCGCTGGCGCGTGCCCTGTACCGCCATGCGGATATTGGACAACAGATCCCGGGACAACTCTACGCCGCCGTGGCGGAAGTGCTGGCCTGGGTATGGCAGTTGAAGCGCTGGCGTCTGGCCGGCGGTCAACGGCCTGTGAAACCTGAGAACCTTCCGGTGCCTGCCGCGCTGGATTTTATGAACGAGAAGGACACTGATGGCTAATCTGGTGGCAATGTTGCGCCTGCCCGGCAACCTGAAATCGACCCAATGGCAGATCCTTGCCGGGCCGATTCTGATCCTGCTAATTCTGTCGATGATGGTACTGCCGCTCCCGGCGTTCATCCTCGATCTGCTTTTCACTTTCAATATTGCGCTGTCCATAATGGTGCTGCTGGTGGCGATGTTCACCCAGCGTACCCTGGAGTTCGCCGCGTTCCCGACCATTCTGCTGTTTACCACCTTGCTACGCCTGGCGCTGAACGTCGCGTCCACGCGTATCATCCTGATGGAAGGTCACACCGGTGCGGCAGCGGCAGGTAAAGTGGTGGAAGCGTTCGGCCACTTCCTGGTGGGCGGCAATTTCGCTATCGGTATCGTGGTGTTCGTTATCCTCGTTATCATCAACTTTATGGTTATCACCAAAGGTGCAGGGCGTATCGCGGAAGTGGGCGCGCGTTTTGTGCTGGACGGGATGCCGGGCAAGCAGATGGCGATCGACGCCGACCTGAACGCCGGTCTTATCGCTGAAGATGAAGCCAAAAAACGCCGTTCGGAAGTGACGCAGGAAGCGGACTTCTACGGCTCCATGGACGGTGCGAGTAAGTTTGTGCGCGGTGACGCCATCGCGGGCATTCTGATCATGGTGATTAACGTGGTCGGCGGCCTGCTGGTGGGGGTATTGCAGCACGGGATGGACATGGGCCACGCGGCGGAGAGCTATACGCTGCTGACCATTGGTGACGGTCTGGTTGCGCAGATCCCGGCGCTGGTTATCTCCACGGCGGCGGGTGTGATTGTGACCCGCGTGAGTACCGATCAGGACGTTGGCGAGCAGATGGTGGGCCAGCTCTTCAGTAACCCGCGCGTGATGCTGCTGGCCGCTGCCGTTCTGGGTTTGCTTGGCCTGGTGCCGGGTATGCCAAACCTGGTGTTCCTGCTGTTTACGGCGGGCCTGCTGGGGCTAGCCTGGTGGATGCGCGGTCGTGAAATCAAACCGGCGGCGGAGCCTGTTCCGGTAAAAATGCCGGAGAATACCCAGGCCGTCGAAGCGACCTGGAACGACGTTCAACTGGAAGACTCCCTGGGCATGGAAGTGGGCTATCGCCTGATTCCGATGGTCGATTTCCAGCAGGATGGCGAGCTGCTTGGCCGTATCCGCAGCATCCGTAAAAAATTCGCGCAGGATATGGGCTTCCTGCCGCCGGTTGTTCACATCCGCGACAATATGGACCTGCCGCCCGCGCGCTACCGTATTCTGATGAAAGGTGTTGAAATTGGCAGCGGTGATGCCTATCCGGGCCGCTGGCTGGCGATTAACCCCGGCACCGCCGCAGGCACATTGCCGGGCGAGCAAACCATCGATCCTGCCTTTGGCCTGGCCGCTATCTGGATTGAAAGTGCCCTGAAAGAGCAGGCGCAGATCCAGGGGTATACGGTTGTTGAGGCAAGTACCGTGGTGGCGACCCATCTTAATCACCTGATTGGGCAATTCTCGGCGGAGCTGTTTGGCCGTCAGGAAGCGCAGCAGCTGCTGGACCGCGTCACGCAGGAGATGCCGAAGCTGACGGAAGATCTGGTCCCGGGCGTGGTGACGCTGACGACGCTGCACAAGGTGCTGCAAAACCTGCTCGAAGAAAAGGTGCCGATCCGCGATATGCGCACCATTCTGGAAACGCTGGCAGAGCATGCGCCAATCCAGAGCGATCCGCACGAGCTGACGGCGGTGGTGCGCGTGGCGCTTGGCCGCGCGATCACCCAGCAGTGGTTCCCGGGAACCGGAGAAGTGCAGGTTATTGGCCTCGATACGCCGCTTGAACGTCTGCTGCTGCAGGCTCTGCAGGGCGGGGGCGGCCTGGAGCCGGGGCTGGCGGACCGTCTGCTGGCGCAAACGCAGGAGGCGCTGGCGCGTCAGGAGATGCTGGGCGCGCCGCCGGTGCTGCTGGTGAACCATGCGCTGCGTCCGCTGCTGTCGCGCTTCCTGCGTCGTAGCCTGAATCAGCTGGTCGTGCTGTCGAATCTGGAGCTGTCGGATAACCGTCATATCCGCATGACCGCGACGATTGGAGGAAAATAATGCGTAAATGGCTTTGGATTTTGCTCTTCCCGCTGGCGGCACAGGCTGGCGGGGAGGGGACCTGGCAGGCGAGCAGCATGGGCGTAACCCTCAGCAACCGGGGCGTCGCCATGTCCTCTAACCCGCTGTCGCCTTCCGAAGGGGTGTCCGGTCAGATGGGCCTTGTGGTCTGGAACTACCGGCTGATTGGCCCTACGCCAGCGGGCCTGCGGGTGCGCCTCTGCTCTCAGACACGCTGCACGGAAATCGACGGCGAAAACGGCACGACACAGGCGTTCAACGGCGTACCGGCTATTGAGCCTTTGCGTTTCATCTGGGAAGTACCGGGCGGTGGACGCTTAATCCCGGCGCTGAAGGTGCAGAGTAACTCTGTCATCGTGAACTACCGCTAACCCCCTCTCTTTTCACCAGCCATCAGGCAATTCTGATGGCTGGCTCTCAAAATTGCCCTCGCCTTTTGAATAAATAGAAACGCTGTTTTATAAATCAGTGACGCGCGTGACGATACTCTTTGCATTTTTGCCATTCACCCGCCTGGTGATGGCAGAAACAGAAAGGTATCAACAGGCCGATGCATTTACTGTAGCCGTATAAAAGCTCCCGGATGAAGCTTGCTTGCAGGGAGTCTCCCAAAACTGATTAGGGTTGACGGCAATGAAAACACGTAAAATTGGACTCGCAAATTATCTTGCTTACGGGTCAGGCGATTTCCTCGGGGCGGGTACCACCGCCCTGACGGCGGCCTGGCTTTTATATTTTTATACCACCTTCTGCGGGCTCTCACCGATCGAAGCAACGTTCATCTTTGCCGCGGCGAGAGTGCTGGATGCCGTTGTTAGCCCGTTAATGGGCTTTTTAACCGATAACTTTGGTACGACCTGGCTCGGTAAGCGCTTCGGCCGTCGTAAGTTCTTTATCCTGCTGGGAATTCCGTGCGTGTTCAGCTACTCGCTGATGTGGGTTGGGGACATGAGCTTCTGGTACTACCTGCTGACCTATCTGCTGTTTGATATTGTCTACACCATGATTCTGGTGCCGTACGAAACGCTGGTGCCGGAAATGACCGACGACTTTAAGCAGAAAACCAAGTTCTCCGGGGCGCGTATCTCGATGGCGCAGATGTCCGCCATTCTGGCCTCCTTCCTGCCGGGGATCCTGTTGACCCACTTCGGCAAAGACAACGCGGTTTCCTTCTTCTACGCAAGCCTGGTCTTCTCCGTGCTCTGCGCGCTGATGCTGACCTTCGTCTGGTTCTTCACCTGGGAACGCCCGCGCGAAGAGTGGTCTGAAGCGGCGCTGCGTGCTGAAGAAGAGAAGAAGAAGCTGACGCTGGGTCAGAGCCTCAACCGCCTGATCGTTGAGCTAAGCTCCACGCTGCGCATTAAGATTTTCCGTCAGCATCTGGGCATGTACCTCGGCGGCTATATCGCGCAGGACGTGTTTAATGCGGTATTCACCTACTACGTGGTGTTCGTGCTGATGCAGGAAGCGTCAATGGCGTCCAATCTGCTGGGCACGATGGCCATCTTCCAGTTCCTTGCGGTTATCGCCATGATCCCGCTGTGTATCCGCTTCGGGCCTGCGCCGTCCTACCGCATGGTGGTGGTGCTGTTTGGTCTGGCATCAATTTCCTACGCCGTGCTCTATTACGCGGGCCTGAGCGACGTTTACGCTCTGCTGTTGCTGATCTCTGCGGTGGCGGGCCTTGGTCGCGGCGGAATCAACTATGTGCCATGGAATACCTACACCTACATTGCTGACGTGGATGAAGTGATCACCGGCCAGCGCCGCGAAGGGATCTTCGCGGGCATCATGACCCTGACCCGTAAGGCGTCACAGGCCGGTGCGGTGATGCTGGTGGGCATTGTGATGCAGATGTCCGGCTTTGTCAGCGGTCAGAAAGTGCAGCCTGCGGAAGTGAGCCACACCATTTTGATGATCCTGAGCGTGGGCACCATCCTGGTGCTGTTCTGCGGCTTCCTCGTTTCCCTGCGCTTCAAGCTCAATTTGCAGACCCACAGCACCCTGCGCGAGGAGACCGCGAAAATGCGTGAGTGTGGTCATGCGATGCCTGAGTCAGCGACGCCACACGCCCGCGCCACCGTCGAGATGCTGGCCGGTATGCCTTATGAGTCACTGTGGGGCAATAACAACATCGGCTATCTGAATCGCAATAAGCCAGCGGCACCTTCGCTGAAGGATCGCGCGGTACTGAATTCGACATACAACAGAGGTTAAGATGATGAAAGTTTGGCCTGTCAAACATAGCCCGTTATTACGTCAGCCAGAGCGCTTTATCGCCCGGGACGAGCTGAAATCGCTGATTCAAAAGGTGACGCATAGCCTGGTCAATATCCACGACGAAACGGGTGAATTTTTGCTGCGGCTGGACGACGGACGCGTGATCGACACCAAAGGCTGGGCCGGATGGGAGTGGACGCACGGCGTCGGCCTGTACGGTATCTGGCAGTATTACTGCCAAACCGGTGACGAAGGTATGCGAGACATCATCGACAGCTGGTTTGCCGACCGCTTTGCGGAAGGCGCGACCACCAAAAACGTGAATACCATGTCGCCGTTCCTGACGCTGGCCTATCGCTACGAAGAGAGCAAAAATCAGGCCTGGCTGCCGTGGCTGGAAAGCTGGGCGGAATGGGCGATGGCCGAGATGCCGCGCACCGAACACGGCGGCATGCAGCACATCACCCTGGCGGAAGAGAACCATCAGCAGATGTGGGACGATACGCTGATGATGACGGTATTGCCGCTGGCGAAAATCGGCAAGCTGCTCAACAAACCGGAGTACGTTGAAGAGGCGGTGTATCAGTTCCTGCTGCACGTGCAGAACCTGATGGACCGGGAGACCGGGCTGTGGTTCCACGGCTGGAGCTACGACGGTAATCACAACTTCGCCAATGCCCGCTGGGCGCGCGGCAACAGCTGGCTCACCATCGTCATCCCGGACTTCCTCGAGCTTGTGGATTTGCCGGAAAACAACGCCGTGCGTCGCTACCTGGTGCAGGTATTGAATGCGCAGATTGCCGCGCTGGCGAAGTGTCAGGACGACAGCGGGCTATGGCATACGCTGCTCGACGATCCGCATTCGTATCTTGAGGCGTCCGCCACGGCAGGGTTTGCCTACGGCATTCTGAAAGCCGTGCGCAAGCGCTACGTTGGCGCGGAGTATGCCGAAGTGGCAGAAAAAGCGATTGGCGGTATCGTCAAAAATATTTCGCCGGAAGGCGAGCTGCTGCAAACCTCGTTCGGTACGGGGATGGGGAGCGATCTGGAGTTTTATCGCCAGATCCCGCTGACCTCGATGCCGTATGGGCAGGCGATGGCGATACTGTGTCTGACGGAGTATTTGCGGAAATACTTCTGAACCTGTGGAGATCCCCGGTGGCGCTGCGCTTACCGGGGCTACAAAACAAAACCCGGCTTGCGCCGGGTTTTTTGTATTACATGCGTTCTACGGTTTCGATACCCAGGGTATCCAGACCCAGCTTCAGGGTCTTCGCCGTGAGCTGCGCCAGCTTCAGGCGGCTGTTGCGGACCGATTCGTTTTCCGCAGACAGAATAGGGCAGTGCTCGTAGAAGCCGGAGAACAGACCCGCCAGATCGTACAGGTAAGCACACATCACGTGCGGCGTTCCGTCACGCGCGACAACCGTCAGCGTCTCTTCGAACTGCAGCAGACGCGCCGCCAGCTGCGCTTCACGATCTTCGGTGATGGTCACGGCTGCATTCGCCAGTACGCTTTCATCGATGTTTGCCTTACGGAATACGGAGAGCACGCGGGTGTAGGCATACTGCATGTAAGGCGCCGTGTTGCCTTCAAACGCCAGCATGTTATCCCAGTCGAAGATATAGTCGGTGGTGCGGTTCTTGGAGAGATCCGCGTATTTCACCGCACCGATACCCACGGCGTTGGCCAGTTTTTCCAGCTCATCGGCAGGCATGTCCGGGTTCTTCTCGGCCACCAGACGGCGGGCGCGTTCCAGCGCTTCGTCCAGCAGGTCGGACAGCTTCACGGTACCGCCAGCACGGGTTTTGAACGGCTTGCCGTCTTTACCCAGCATCATGCCGAACATGTGGTGTTCCAGCGGAACGCAATCCGGCACGTAACCGGCTTTGCGCACGATGGTCCACGCCTGCATCAGGTGCTGGTGCTGACGGGAGTCGATGTAGTACAGCACGCGGTCGGCATGCAGCGTTTCGTAACGGTATTTCGCGCAGGCGATATCTGTGGTGGTGTAGAGGTAGCCGCCATCCTTTTTCTGGATGATTACGCCCATCGGTTCACCTTCCTTGTTTTTGTACTCATCAAGGAACACCACCGTTGCGCCTTCGCTCTCTACCGCCAGGTTTTTGGCTTTCAGGTCGGCCACAATGCCCGGCAGCATTGGGTTGTACAGGCTTTCACCCATCACGTCGTCACGGGTCAGAGTGACGTTCAGGCGGTTATAGGTCAGCTGGTTCTGAGACATGGTGATGTCGACCAGCTTGCGCCACATCTCGAGGAAATATTGATCGCCGCCCTGCAGTTTTACCACGTAGCTGCGTGCGCGCTCGGCAAAGGCTTCGTCTTCGTCGTAGTGTTTTTTGGCTTCGCGGTAGAACCCTTCCAGGTCCGCCAGCGCCATTTCACCCGCGTTTTCCTGCTGCTGTTTTTCCAGGTAAGCAATCAGCATGCCGAACTGGGTACCCCAGTCGCCCACGTGGTTCGCGCGGATCACCTTGTGACCGAGGAACTCGAGCGTGCGCACTGCGGCATCACCGATGATGGTGGAGCGCAGGTGGCCAACGTGCATCTCTTTCGCCACGTTCGGGGCAGAGTAGTCGATCACGACGGTCTGCGCCTCCGGCTGGGAAACACCCAGACGGTCAGATTTCAGCGCCGCGTCAACGTGGCGTGCCAGGAACGCAGGCTCAAGGAAGATATTGATAAAGCCCGGACCGGCGATTTCGGTTTTGCTGGCAATGCCGGAAAGATCCAGATGCGTCAGTACCTGCTCAGCGAGCTGTCGCGGCGGCATGCCCAGTTTTTTAGCCACTGCCATCACGCCATTAGCCTGATAGTCGCCAAACTGTACTTTTGCTGACTGACGAACCTGCGGTTCGCAATCCGCAGGCGCGCCTGCGGCAATCAGTGCCTGACTGACTTTTTCGGAGAGAAGAGCCTGAATATTCACCTGGATACCTTACGTTTTTGATGCGGGCTTACAACCGCCCGCGCCAGTTAAAGAATTTAGGGCGGGAGTATACTGCAAATGCCTTCTGGCGTCAGCATCGCGGGGCCCGAAGATTGTTCAGAATCCAGGCAGTGAAGGAGTGCATAATCATGCAGCCGCAAAAAGCCGGATTCTGCGGTTGGTCAAAACAGGTCAACAGAGTAAATTAGCGGCTTTGCGACACGAAAAGAGAGTGAATTATGGCGAACTGGCAATCCATTGACGAACTGCATGATATTTCCGCAGATTTACCGCGCTTCACCCAGGCGTTCACAGAACTTGCCACCCGTCTGGGTCTGGATATCGCACCGCTTGAGGCCGATCACATCTCTTTGCGCTGTCATCAGAATGCCACCGCCGAGCGCTGGCGTCGTGGGTTTGAGCAGTGCGGTGAGTTACTGTCCGAGAACATCATCAACGGTCGCCCCATTTGCCTGTTTAAACTCCATGAACCGGTGAACGTGGCGCACTGGCAATTCACCGTGGTTGAACTGCCGTGGCCGGGTGAGAAACGCTATCCACACGAAGGCTGGGAACATATCGAAATTGTTCTGCCGGGAGAGCCGGAGACGTTAAACGCGCGCGCGCTGGCCCTGCTTTCTGACGAGGGCTTAAGCAAGCCGGGAATTTTTGTGAAGACGAGTTCACCCAAAGGCGAGCGCGAGCGGTTGCCTAACCCGACGCTGGCCGTCACTGACGGACAGGTTACGGTGAAGTTTCATCCGTGGACCATTGAGCAGATCGTTGCCAGCGAAGCGTAAGAGATGTGAGTTCACGCCGGGACAGAAAACGGACGGCGTGCCATGATGTTTCGTTTAGTGGAATTTCAGGAGGATTAAATGGCGCTGCTGGAGATTTGTTGTTACAGCGTGGAGTGTGCCGTGACCGCGCAAAAGCACGGGGCTGACCGCATTGAACTGTGCGCGGCACCCAAAGAGGGCGGCCTCACGCCGTCCTTCGGGGTGTTGAAGTCTGCCCGTCAGGCCGTCACCATTCCCGTTCACCCGATTATTCGTCCGCGCGGCGGTGATTTTTGTTACACGGCGGGCGAGTTCAGTGCCATGCTTGATGATATCGCGCTCGTTCGGGACCTGGGGTTTCCGGGGCTGGTGACCGGCCTGCTGGATGAAGACGGCAATATCGATCTACCGCGCATGCGTCAGATTATGAGCGCCGCGCAGGGGCTGGCCGTCACATTTCATCGCGCATTTGATATGTGTAAGGATCCGCTTCAGGCCTTTGAAACGCTTGGAGAACTTGGCGTAGCGCGCATTCTGACATCGGGCCAGCAGGCGTCAGCTGAAAAAGGACTGCAATTAATTACGGAACTAAAAGCACATTCCGGTGTTCCAATAATAATGGCGGGTGCGGGAGTCCGCGCCAGCAATCTGGAACGGTTTTTAAACGCCGGGGTAGAAGAGCTGCACAGCTCCGCGGGTAAATGGATACCTTCACCCATGCGTTATCGCAACACAGGATTGTCAATGTCGACGGACGCTGAAGCGGATGAGTATTCACGCTATGGCGTAGAGGGAGAGTCGGTTGCGGAAATGAAGTCGCTGATTGAGCGCCATCACGTGTAGCAACGTACCGATTTTTACCGCGCATCATGTCGCCCAATATGATGCTTGCTTGTACCAGGCCCCTGCAATTTCAACAGGGGCCTTTTTTTCTCCTGCGCCCGGTGGCGCTTCGCTTACCGGGCCTACAGCATCGGGAGTAGGCCGGGTAAGGCGTAGCCGCCACCCGGCTAAAGGGCTACGGCTTGGTCGCAATCAACACCGCACGCATCGGGGCCGGATAGCCTTCGATGGTTTTGCTGTGGTCGGCCGGGTCGAGGAACTGCTCCAGCGATTCGGTGATCATCCAGTCGGTGCGGCGCTGCTCTTCGATAGAGGTCACGCTGACGTCGGCAATGCGCACATCCACAAACCCGCACTTCTCCAGCCAGTTTTTCAGCGCCAGCGCGGAAGGGATGAAGTAAACGTTGCGCATCTGCGCGTAGCGATCGCCCGGCACCAGAACGGCATGCTCATCGCCTTCAATCACCAGCGTTTCCAGCACCAGTTCGCCGCCGCTGACCAGCTGATCTTTCAGTTGCCACAGGTGTTCAAGCGGAGAACGACGGTGATACAGCACGCCCATGGAGAAGACGGTATCAAACGCTTTCAGGGCAGGGAGTTGTTCGATGCCCAGCGGCAGCAGGTGCGCGCGCTGGTCGTTACCCAGCAGCTTGCGCACCGCTTCAAACTGGCACAGGAACAGCTGCATCGGGTCAATACCCACCGCCAGATGCGCGCCCGCGCCAATCATGCGCCACATGTGGTAACCGCTGCCGCAGCCCACGTCCAGAATGGTACGTCCGGTCAGGTCGGAAAGGTGGGGCAGAACGCGATCCCATTTCCAGTCAGAGCGCCATTCGGTATTGATGTTCACGCCGTAAAGTGAAAACGGCCCTTTGCGCCACGGCATCAGGTTACGCATCAGCGTTTCGATGCGGTTGATCTGCCCGGCCGGAAGCGGCTCTTCGCTCTCGGCGGTTACGCTGTGCAGAAGATCCAGACGATGCGGGGTCAGTTCGGGCAGAAACTCCACCGCGTTTGACCACTGCTTTAACAGGCCGTGCTGCTGATCGCGCTGCCAGGCGGCAATCTGCGCGGGCAAGGTTTCCAGCCAGTGGGAGAGCTGGTTTTTGGCAATAAGCTGATAGAAGTTACTGAATTCGATCATGCGGATTCTCCCGCTTTCAGCGCCACCAGAGAGCCAAAGTTAAAGCACTGGAACCACAGTTCGCTGTGCTCAAACCCGGCTTTGCTCAGACGCGCTTTGTGGGTTTCTACGGAATCCGTCAGCATCACGTTTTCGAGCATGCTGCGCTTCTGGCTGATCTCCAGCTCGCTGTAGCCGTTCGCCCGTTTGAAATCGTGGTGCATATTGAACAGCAGTTCGCCAACCTCGGCATCTTCGAAGCTGAATTTCTCCGAGAGCACCAGCGCGCCGCCGGGATTCAGCCCCTGATAAATTTTATCCAGCAGCAGCTGGCGGTCTTCAGGAACCAGGAACTGAAGGGTGAAATTCAGCACCACCATCGAGGCGTTATTGATCTCAATCTCGCGGATATCACCTTCCACCACCTCCACCGGGACAGGGGCTTTGTACGCGTCAATATGGCGACGGCAGCGCTCAACCATGGCCGGTGAGTTATCGACGGCAATGATTCGGCAGCCTTCCTGGTGAATATTACGACGAACCGACAGCGTTGCCGCGCCGAGCGAGCACCCCAGGTCATAGACCTGCGTGCCGGGTTGAACGAAGCGCTCAGCCAGCATGCCGATCATAGAGATAATATTGGAATAACCGGGAACAGAGCGCTGGATCATATCCGGGAAGACTTCGGCTACCCGTTCATCGAAGGTCCAGTCGCCCAGGCTGGCGATAGGCGCGGAAAAAAGCGTGTCGCGATCTGACATAACGTAAAAATCCGGGAAAAATAAAGTGGCGTATTGTGCGCTAATGGAGGGAGAAAACCAACTCCCACGGCATATACCACAGGTTAGCCAGCACCATCAGCAAAAGCGAACACCAGGTCGCACTCATGCCGGAACGACGCCAGCGGATTAAGCGATGGTGAAAACCGTAATAGTGCATCAGGCGGCCAGCAATAAGAAGCAGGCCACAGATGTGCACCATCCAGGTTTCTGCGCCATTCATCTCCATAAACAGCAGCAGGATTAAGGCTGCGGGGATGTATTCGACCGCGTTGCCATGAATGCGGATAGCGCTTTGTAGCTCTGAAAACCCGCCGTCACCGTAGGAGACTCGGTACAGCGTTCTGAGGCGCACAACATCAAATGAAAACTTAATCAGCAGTAATGCACCTAACACCGCATACAGCGCGCTGACCATACAAACTCCCTGTTTTTGGCAGATGGCACTTCACTATGATAGGGGCTGATATCAGAAAAGAGAAGATTGTTGTGGGATGCCAGGGGCGCTGCCCACGGACGGCACCGCAGCCTGCAAGGCCTGCCACAGAGCATCGACCAGTTCGGGCGCCTGGGCGATATCCGGCGTGTGCAAAAAGAGATACGGCGTGGTGGTGTGTTCCCATTTCGCTAACGTTTGCAGCCAGACGGCGAACATCGCCTGATTTTGCTGCATGTTATCGCTGCCGATAAATCTGACCATTGGGTTATGTGCGGTGACAATGGCGTGGACCGGCACTTTCGGTTTTTTACGCTGCGCTTCAACGATGGCTTCGCTATGGGGTACAGCGCTGTGCACCGGGCGGCTGTCGAGGATGACACGGTTTACGGAACGCTCAAGCAGGCCGCGATTGAGCGCTTTTTCTGCTTCGCCCTTCGCAAAAAATTCAGGATGCCTGACTTCAACGCCGTAGGTGAATTCGCGGGGCAGGGCATCGAGGAACTGCCACAGCGCAGGCATATCGCGCGGGCCAAACGTGGCGGGTAGCTGGATCCAGTACTGACCGATGCGGTTCGCCAGCGGCGACATGCGCGCGAAAAATTCTTCGGTCAAATCGCCGCAGTTACGCAGCGCGGCGTTGTGGGAAATGGTGGCTGGAAACTTAAAGCAGAAGCGGAAGTCGTCGGTCGTTTGTTCCCGCCAGCGCGCAACAATCTCGGCTTTGGGGAGCGCGTACAGGGTGGTGTTGCCCTCGACACAGTTGAAGTGTCGGGCATACTCCTCAAGGCTGGTGATGCCAAGGCGCACCCATTTCGGGTGCGACCACTGGGGCAGGCCCACGTACATCATAGCGCGCTGACAATCTCATCCGTGCTGCGCACGCGGCCAATGCGCGGGAAAATATGGGTCATGCTGCCCTGATGCTGTTCCGCGGAGGCCGCGCAGCAGGCATCTTCGGCGATCACCAGGTTAAAGCCCAGCTCCCACGCGTTGCGGGCGGTAGACTCCACGCCGATATTGGTGGAAATGCCGCACAGGATGATCGTGTCGATGCCTCGACGGCGGAGCTGCAGCTCGAGATCGGTACCGTAGAATGCGCCCCACTGGCGCTTGGTCACTTCAATATCGCCGTCGCGTTTGCCGAGTGAGACCGGGTACGTCCACCAGTTTTCCGGCAGGGCGCGTGCTGGAGCCTGGGCATCAACGGGCTGTTTTAACGCTTCGGCGTAATCCGCAGACCAGCCGACGCGCACCATGATAACAGGCGCGCCGCTGGCACGACATGTTTCCGCCAGGCGAGCGGCGCGGCTGACCACGTCATCCGCGGTATGCGGGCCACCGGCGAAGGGCAGAATGCCTTCCTGTAAATCAATCACGACAAGTGCGGTTTTACTGGCATCAAGTGTTAACATCGTTACTCCCGTTAAATTAGTCACTTCCAGACACCATACGACGTGATGGCCTGTTATTGGTCGGATAATTTTGTTAATTTTTGTGAGAATGCGCAATAAGAGTGCAGCAAACGACCGCCTGGCCGTGGTTCGCTCTTATCGTCCGGCGGAATTTCCAGTATAATAGCCGCCTTTTTTCATCCAGTTGTGACATACAGAAAGCTGCGACATAGTAGCCTGCATACCAGGCGACATTTAGCCTGCGGCTAATTAAGGGATATCTCATGCGTACAGAATATTGCGGGCAGCTGCGTCAGTCCCACGTCGGGCAGCAGGTCACCCTGTGTGGTTGGGTCAATCGTCGTCGTGATCTTGGTAGCCTTATCTTCATCGATATGCGCGACCGCGAAGGTATCGTTCAGGTGTTCTTCGACCCGGATCGCGCAGATGCGTTGAAGCTGGCCTCTGAGCTGCGTAATGAGTTCTGCATTCAGGTTACCGGCACCGTGCGTGCGCGTGACGAGAAAAACGTTAACGCCGACATGGCGACGGGCGCCATCGAAGTGCTGGCGTCCGATCTGGTGATTATCAACCGTGCAGAAGCGCTGCCGCTGGACTCCAACCACGTCAACACTGAAGAAGCGCGTCTGAAATACCGTTACCTGGATCTGCGTCGCCCGGAAATGGCTCAGCGCCTGAAAACCCGTGCGAAAATCACCAGCCTGGTGCGTCGCTTTATGGATGACCACGGTTTCCTCGACATCGAAACCCCGATGCTGACCAAAGCCACGCCGGAAGGCGCGCGCGATTACCTGGTCCCATCCCGCGTTCATAAAGGTAAATTCTACGCGCTGCCGCAGTCTCCACAGCTCTTCAAACAGCTGCTGATGATGTCCGGCTTCGATCGCTACTATCAGATCGTTAAATGCTTCCGCGACGAAGACCTGCGCGCTGACCGCCAGCCTGAATTTACCCAGATCGATGTGGAAACCTCCTTCATGACAGCCGAGCAGGTGCGTGAAGTGATGGAAGCTCTGGTGCGTAGCCTGTGGAACGACGTGAAAGGCGTTGAGCTGGGCGATTTCCCTATCATGACCTTCGCTGAAGCCGAGCGTCGCTACGGCTCCGACAAACCTGACCTGCGTAACCCGATGGAGCTGGTGGACGTTGCAGACCTGGTGAAAGGCGTTGAGTTTGCCGTATTCTCTGGCCCGGCTAACGATCCTAAAGGCCGCGTGGCGGCCCTGCGTGTACCGGGTGGTGCAGCACTGAGCCGCAAGCAGATCGACGACTACGGCAACTTCATCAAGATCTACGGCGCGAAAGGTCTGGCCTATATTAAAGTGACCGAGCGTGCGAAAGGCCTGGAAGGTATCACCAGCCCGGTAGCGAAGTTCCTGAACGCAGACATCGTGGAAGCGATCCTTGAGCGCACCGGCGCGCAGGACGGCGACATGATCTTCTTCGGCGCAGACAACAAGAAAGTCGTGGCGGATGCGATGGGCGCGCTGCGTCTGAAGCTCGGCAAAGACCTGAGCCTGACCGACGAAAATAAATGGGCGCCGCTGTGGGTTATCGACTTCCCAATGTTTGAAGACGATGGTGAAGGCGGCCTGACCGCAATGCACCACCCGTTCACCTCGCCGAAAGACATGACGGCAGCAGAGCTGAAAGCGGCACCGGAAGATGCGGTCGCGAACGCTTATGACATGGTTATCAACGGCTACGAAGTGGGCGGCGGTTCCGTGCGTATTCACAGCGGCGAAATGCAGCAGACCGTGTTCGGCATCCTGGGCATCAACGAGCAGGAGCAGCGCGAGAAGTTCGGCTTCCTGCTGGACGCCCTGAAATACGGCACGCCTCCGCACGCGGGTCTGGCCTTCGGTCTTGACCGCCTGACCATGCTGCTGACCGGCACCGATAACATTCGTGATGTTATTGCCTTCCCGAAAACCACTGCCGCAGCGTGTCTGATGACCGAAGCGCCAAGCTTTGCCAACCCGGCCTCTCTGGCCGAGCTGGGCATTGAAGTGGTGAAGAAGGAAGAGAAAAACTGATATGGCATATAAGCTTCCCGTTTCGGTCCTGGTGGTCATTTATGCAGAAGACACGAAGCGGGTGCTGATGTTGCAGCGGCGCGATGACCCTGATTTCTGGCAGTCGGTAACCGGCAGTCTGGAAGAGGGGGAAACCGCGTCGCAGGCCGCCGCGCGTGAAGTAAAGGAAGAGGTCACCATTGACGTTGCCCGCGAGCAACTGACCCTGAAGGACTGTCAGCGCACGGTGGAGTTTGAAATTTTTAGCCATTTACGTCATCGCTACGCGCCGGGTACCGAGCGCAATACGGAGTCGTGGTTCTGTCTCGCGCTCCCCCATGAACGGGAGATCGTGTTTACCGAACACCTGACCTACCGCTGGGTGAATGCGGCGGACGCCGCCGCACTGACCAAGTCGTGGAGCAACCGGCAGGCGATTGAAGAATTTGTAATTAACGCTGCCTGAAAAGGCGCGCTCTTTGAGGATATTTTTATGGCAGGTCATAGTAAGTGGGCCAACACCAAACACCGCAAAGCGGCACAGGATGCCAAGCGCGGTAAGATCTTTACCAAAATCATTCGCGAGCTGGTGACAGCAGCGCGTCTGGGCGGCGGCGACCCGGCTTCTAACCCGCGTCTGCGCGCGGCGGTAGATAAAGCGCTGTCTAACAACATGACGCGTGACACCCTGAACCGTGCAATCGCACGTGGCGTGGGCGGTGATGAAGACGCGAACATGGAAACCATCATTTATGAAGGTTACGGTCCTGGCGGTACAGCGGTAATGGTTGAGTGTCTGTCTGACAACCGTAACCGTACCGTTGCGGAAGTGCGTCACGCGTTCACCAAAACCGGCGGCAACCTGGGCACTGACGGTTCCGTGGCTTACCTGTTCAGCAAAAAAGGCGTCATCTCCTTCGAGAAAGGCGATGAAGATGCGATCATGGAAGCGGCGCTGGAAGCCGGTGCGGAAGACGTTGTGACCTTCGATGACGGTGCTATCGACGTTTACACCGCGTGGGAAGAGATGGGTGCCGTGCGCGACGCGCTGGAAGCGGCTGGCCTGAAAGCGGACAACGCTGAAGTCTCCATGATCCCGTCTACCAAAGCGGACATGGATGCGGAAACGGCACCAAAACTGCTGCGTCTGATCGACATGCTCGAAGACTGCGACGACGTGCAGGAAGTGTATCACAACGGTGAAATCTCTGATGAGGTTGCAGCGACTCTCTAATGAGAGCGTATAAATCCGTTACGGGAGACGCGTGATGTCGATTATTCTCGGGATTGACCCAGGCTCACGCGTCACCGGTTATGGCGTTATCCGTCAGGTGGGACGCCAGCTAACCTACCTGGGCAGCGGCTGTATTCGTACCAAAGTTGACGATCTGCCGTCGCGCCTGAAGCTCATTTATGCGGGCGTGTCGGAAATCATCACCCAGTTTCAGCCGGACTATTTCGCCATTGAGCAGGTCTTTATGGCGAAAAACGCCGATTCGGCGCTAAAGCTCGGTCAGGCGCGCGGCGTTGCCATCGTCGCTGCCGTGAACCAGGATTTGCCGGTATTCGAATACGCGGCGCGTCAGGTCAAGCAGACGGTGGTGGGCATTGGTAGCGCGGAGAAAAGCCAGGTGCAGCATATGGTGCGTACCCTGTTGAAGCTTCCCGCGAACCCGCAGGCCGACGCCGCCGATGCGCTGGCGATTGCGATTACCCACTGTCACGTCAGCCAGAACGCGATGCAAATGAGCGAGTCGCGGCTCAATCTGGCGCGAGGCAGGTTACGATAATGAGAAATCAGGCTGGATAAACATCCAGCCTTTTTTTATTATGTCGGCAGTTAATTTCTCCCAGAACGCAGGAGCGTCACGTGATAGGCAGACTCAGAGGCATCATCATTGAAAAACAACCCCCGTTAGTGCTGCTGGAAGTGGGTGGCGTGGGCTATGAAGTCCATATGCCGATGACCTGCTTCTACGAGCTGCCGGACGCGGGCAAAGAGGCGATTGTCTTTACTCAGTTTGTGGTGCGTGAAGATGCCCAGCTGCTTTACGGCTTCAATAACAAGCAGGAACGAACCCTGTTCCGCGAGCTGATTAAAACCAACGGCGTTGGCCCGAAGCTGGCGCTGGCGATTTTATCCGGCATGTCTGCACCACAGTTCGTGAATGCCGTTGAGCGCGAAGATCCTGCGGCGCTGATTAAGCTTCCGGGCATCGGCAAGAAAACCGCCGAGCGTCTGATTGTCGAAATGAAAGACCGCTTTAAAGGTCTGCATGGCGATCTGTTCACGCCGGCTGCCGATTTGGTACTGACCTCTCCTGGCGGCCCTGCCACGGATGATGACGCCGAGCAGGAAGCGGTTGCCGCGCTGGTGGCGCTGGGCTATAAACCTCAGGAGGCCAGCCGTATGGTGAGCAAAATTGCCAAACCGGACGCCAGCAGTGAAACCCTGATTCGTGAAGCGCTGCGCGCTGCATTGTGAGGTAAAGGATGATTGAAGCAGACCGCCTGGTATCGGCAGGCACAATTCAGGCAGATGACGTGGTGGATCGCGCGATCCGCCCTAAGCTGCTTGATGAGTATATCGGCCAGCCGCAGGTTCGTTCCCAGATGGAGATTTTCATCCAGGCGGCAAAGCTGCGCGGCGATGCGCTCGATCACCTGCTGATTTTTGGTCCTCCGGGTTTGGGGAAAACCACGCTGGCGAATATCGTCGCCAATGAAATGGGCGTCAACCTGCGCACCACCTCCGGCCCGGTGCTGGAGAAGGCGGGCGATCTCGCTGCGATGCTGACCAACCTCGAACCGCATGACGTGCTGTTTATCGATGAGATCCACCGCCTGTCACCGGTGGTGGAGGAAGTGCTCTATCCGGCGATGGAAGATTACCAGCTGGATATCATGATCGGCGAAGGCCCAGCCGCGCGCTCCATCAAAATCGATCTGCCGCCCTTTACCCTGATTGGCGCTACCACCCGCGCCGGGTCGTTGACCTCACCGCTGCGCGACCGTTTCGGCATCGTGCAGCGTCTTGAGTTTTACCAGGTGGCGGACCTCCAGCACATTGTTGGCCGTAGCGCCCGCTATATGGGGCTGGAAATGAGCGAAGAGGGCGCGTTTGAAGTGGCGAAACGTTCCCGCGGTACGCCGCGTATCGCCAACCGCCTGCTGCGCCGCGTGCGTGACTTTGCCGAAGTGAAGCACGATGGCTCGATTTCCGCCGAGATCGCCGCTCAGGCGCTGGATATGCTGAACGTCGATGCCGAAGGCTTTGACTATATGGACCGTAAACTGCTGCTGGCGGTGCTGGATAAGTTCTTTGGCGGCCCGGTCGGGCTGGATAACCTGGCGGCGGCAATTGGTGAAGAGCGTGAGACGATTGAAGATGTGCTGGAGCCGTATCTGATCCAGCAGGGCTTCTTACAGCGCACCCCGCGTGGACGTATGGCAACGGTGCGGGCGTGGAATCATTTCGGCATTACGCCACCGGCAATGCCGTAAATCGTGCCGGATGACGGTTTCGGATGGTTTTGTAGCCCCGGTAAGCGAAGCGCCACCGGGGACATACCCGCTACTGTGCGGTCTTCTTCATCATACTGAAGATAAACAGCACCGCCGCACTCAGCACCACGGACGGCCCCGCAGGCGTATCGTAGAACGCCGAGAAGGTTAGCCCACCCGTTACGGCAATCATCCCGATAATCACGGCCACACCGGCCATCTGCTCCGGCGTACGGGCAAAACGACGCGCCGTGGCGGCAGGGATGATCAGCAGCGACGTAATAATCAGCGCGCCGACAAACTTCATCGCTACACCAATCGTTAACGCCGTCACCAGCATCAGCAGCAGCTTCACGCGCTGCAGCTTCACGCCGTCGACAAATGCCAGATCCGGGCTGACGGTCATGGCCAGTAAATTCCGCCACTGCCAGAGCAGTATAGCGAGCACCACCACCACGCCAATGGCGATAGCGATAAGATCCTCCGGCGTCACAGCCAGCAGGTCACCGAAGAGGTAGGCCATCAGATCCACGCGGATGTTCGACATCAGGCTGACCACCACCAGACCCAGAGACAGGGCACTGTGCGCCATAATGCCAAGCAGCGTATCAATCGCGAGGTGAGGGCGCTTTTCCAGCCAGACCAGACCGGCGGCCAGCAGCAGCGTAACCACAATGACCGCGTAGAAGGGGTTCACATCCAGCAGCAGACCAAAGGCAACGCCCAGCAGAGACGCATGCGCCAGGGTATCGCCAAAATAGGACATTCTGCGCCAGACCACAAACGAGCCAAGCGGGCCCGCGGCGCAGGCAAGCATAATCCCGGCCAGCCAGCCGGGCAGTAACAGTTCAATCATGAGTGTCCATTTCCCCGACGCAGTACAATTCGTCCCTGTAAATCATGGCGATGATTATGATGATGGCGGTAAATGCCCAGCTGTTCGGCGCCGCGAGGGCCAAACATAGAGATAAATTCCGGATGCATTGACACCACTTCAGGCGTGCCGGAGCAGCAGATATGATGGTTGAGACACAGCACTTCGTCGGTTTTTGCCATCACCAGATGGAGATCGTGAGACACCATCAGCACTGCGCAATCAAGCTCTCGACGTAGCTGGTCGATCAGATCATAAAGCGCAACCTGACCATTCACGTCCACGCCCTGAGTCGGCTCATCCAGCACCAGCAGCTGCGGGCTGCTCAGCAGCGCGCGGGCAAGTAAGACTCGTTGCGTTTCACCGCCGGACAGTTTTTGCAGCGGCGCATCGATGAGATGGCCCGCCTGCACGCGTTTCAGCGCCGGGAGAATATCGGCTTTCCGTGTACCGGGGCGCAGACGCAGGAAACGGCTGACCGTCAGCGGCAGCGTGGCGTCGAGGTGAAGTTTTTGCGGCACATAGCCAATACGCAATTTTTCCTCGCGCTTGATCACGCCTTCATCGGGTGCGACCAGACCCAGCACCACGCGCACCAGGGTAGATTTGCCTGCGCCATTGGGACCGAGCAGCGTCAGAATTTTGCCGGGCTTCAGATCGAGCGACACGTCAGAGAGGACGCGGCGCTGGCCGAATGAGACCGAAATATTTTCAAGAGAAACCAATGTCGTCATGTCATTTTAAGCTTGAAGAAGTCAACGAATGTTATAATATCACATTCCACGCATTCACTACGATGATCAGTCGCATTATGTTACATAAAAATACGCTTCTTTTCGCAGCATTATCCGCTGCCCTTTGGGGTACAACCGCACAAGATGTTAACGCTGCGGTTGTCGCTTCGCTTAAGCCACTCGGATTCATCGCCTCGGCCATAGCAGACGGGGTAACGGAAACCCAGGTTCTGCTCCCTGATGGTGCATCCGAGCATGACTATTCCCTGCGCCCGTCAGATGTAAAACGCTTACAAAACGCGGACTTAGTCGTCTGGATTGGCCCGGAAATGGAAGCGTTCATGCAGAAGTCAGCAAAACAGGTTGCTGGCGAAAAGCAGGTCGCGATTGCTGCACTCCCTGGCGTGAAACCGTTGCTCATGAAAGGGGCGGACGACGACGGCGACGAGCATGACCATCATGCTGCAGACGGTGAAAAAGGTGATGGAGATCACCATCACGGCGAGTACAACATGCATCTTTGGTTATCCCCAGAGATAGCGCGGCTTTCAGCGGTTGCAATCCATGACAAATTAGTGGAACTTATGCCGCAAAGTCGAGCCAAACTAGACGCCAACCTGAAGGATTTTGAGGCACAATTAGCCGCAACCGATAAGCAGGTAGGTAATGAGCTCGCACCGTTGAAAGGAAAAGGGTATTTCGTTTTTCATGACGCCTACGGCTATTACGAAAAACATTACGGTTTGTCCCCGCTGGGTCACTTCACCGTCAACCCTGAAATTCAGCCTGGTGCGCAGCGTTTACATGAAATCAGAACACAGTTGGTTGAGCAAAAAGCGACATGCGTTTTTGCTGAGCCACAGTTCAGGCCAGCGGTCGTAGAAGCCGTGGCCAGGGGAACATCCGTGCGCATGGGAACCCTTGACCCGCTAGGTACGAATATCCAGTTGAGCAAAGCGAGCTATTCGCAGTTCCTCAGCCAACTGGCGAACCAGTATGCGAGCTGCCTGAAAGGAGATTAACGAGGAAGTGAATACGTGCAACAGATAGCCCGCTCTGTCGCCCTGGCATTTAACAATCTGCCTCGACCCCACCGCGTTATGCTGGGGTCGCTTACAGTACTCACCTTAGCGGTCGCCGTCTGGCGGCCCTATGTTTACCACCCGAGTTCTGCCCCTATCATCAAAACCATTGAGCTTGAAAAGAGCGAAATCCGTTCTTTGCTGCCTGAAGCCAGTGAGCCTATCGACCAGGCGGCTCAGGAAGATGAAGCCATCCCGCAGGATGAACTGGACGATAAAACCGAGAACGAAGCGGGTATCCACGAATATGTTGTGTCAACCGGGGACACGCTGAGCAGCGTGCTGAACCAGTACGGCATCGACATGGGTAATATTAGCCAGCTGGCGGCTGCGGATAAAGATCTTCGTAACCTGAAAATCGGACAACAGCTCTCCTGGACATTAACGGCGGATGGCGATCTCCAGCGTCTGACCTGGGAAATGTCCCGCCGCGAAACCCGCACCTACGATCGCACTGCAAACGGTTTCAAGATGACCAGCGAAATGCAGAAGGGCGACTGGGTTAACAGCGTTCTGAAAGGCACCGTGGGCGCGAGCTTTGTCTCCAGCGCGCGCGATGCAGGCTTGACCAGCGCTGAAATCAGCTCGGTGATCAAAGCCATGCAGTGGCAGATGGATTTCCGCAAGCTGAAGAAGGGCGATGAGTTCTCCGTCCTGATGTCCCGCGAAATGCTGGACGGCAAGCGCGAGCAAAGCCAGCTGCTGGGCGTACGTCTGCGCTCCGAGGGCAAAGATTACTATGCGATTCGTGCCGAAGACGGTAAGTTCTATGACCGTACCGGTACGGGCCTTGCGAAAGGCTTCCTGCGCTTCCCGACGGCAAAACAGTTCCGCGTCTCCTCGAACTTTAACCCGCGTCGTCTGAACCCGGTAACCGGGCGCGTCGCACCGCACCGTGGCGTTGACTTTGCCATGCCGCAGGGTACGCCGGTACTGGCGGTAGGGGATGGCGAAGTAGTGGTGGCCAAGCGTAGCGGTGCCGCCGGATATTATGTCGCGGTACGTCATGGTCGTACTTATACGACCCGCTATATGCACCTGCGTAAGCTACTGGTCAAACCGGGCCAGAAGGTGAAGCGCGGTGACCGTATCGCGATCTCCGGCAATACCGGACGCTCTACTGGCCCGCACCTGCACTATGAAGTGTGGATCAACCAGCAAGCAGTGAACCCGCTGACGGCGAAACTGCCGCGCACCGAAGGCCTGACAGGTAAAGATCGTACTGATTATCTGGCGCAGGTGAAAGAGGTGATGCCGCAGCTGAGCCTAAACTAAGCTCTCTGTTTTTGTTAAAAAAGCCGGCGCACACTGACGCCGGCTTTTTCTTTTGTGCGTGGACGACTGCCTCGCTACACTATCTGAATTAAATTTTGCGTCATCAGACCCTGGATCCAGCATGGAAACCAAAAAAAACAATATTGAATACATTCCTGAGTTTGAAAAATCCTTCCGCCATCCGCGCAACTGGGGCGCCTGGCTTGGTGTTTACGCCTTTGCGGGGATGGCGATGCTGCCTGCCTCTTTTCGCGATCCCGTTCTCGGTAAAATTGGCCGTCTGGCCGGGCGTTTAGGCAAGAGCGCCCGCCGCCGCGCGCAGATCAACCTGTACTACTGTTTTCCTGAGAAAAGCGACGCCGAGCGCGAGGCAATCATTGATGAGATGTATACCACCGCGCCGCAGGCAATGGCGATGATGGCGGAACTGGCGCTGAAAGGGCCGGATAAAATCGTCGATCGCGTTGACTGGAAAGGGCTGGACATTATCGAGGAGATGCGCCGCAACGACGAGAAAGTCATTTTCCTCGTCCCCCACGGCTGGGGCGTTGATATTCCGGCGATGCTCATGGCCTCTCAGGGGCAGAAAATGGCGGCGATGTTCCATAACCAGGGAAATAAAATCTACGATTTTGTCTGGAACACGGTGCGTCGTCGTTTTGGCGGACGTTTGCATGCGCGTAACGATGGCATTAAGCCCTTCATTCAGTCGGTACGTCAGGGGTACTGGGGCTACTATCTACCGGATCAGGACCACGGCCCCGAGCACAGCGAGTTTGTCGATTTCTTTGCAACCTATAAAGCAACGCTCCCCGCGATTGGCCGTCTGATGAAGGTCTGTCGTGCCCGCGTAATCCCGCTATTCCCGGTCTATGACGGCAATACGCATCGTCTGAGTATTGAGGTCCGTCCGCCGATGGACGATCTGCTCACCGCGGACGACCACACCATCGCGCGTCGAATGAACGAAGAGGTGGAAATACTGGTGGGGCCACATGCCGAACAGTACACGTGGATACTGAAGCTGCTTAAAACGCGGAAACCGGGTGAAACAGAGCCCTATAAACGCAAAGAGCTTTATCCGCGGAAATAAAAAAAGCCCTCTCCAGACGGAGAGGGCTTTTTAACACAGCGTTATTACTCGACGGTCATAACGCGCGTGGTGTTGGTTGAGCCGATGGTGCTCATCACATCGCCCTGGGTCACAATGACGATATCACCGGACACCAGATAGCCTTTGTCGCGCAGCAGGTTTACGGCATCGTGTGCCGCCGCTACGCCGTCATTGGTGCTGTCGAAGTGAACCGGCGTCACGCCGCGGTACAGCGCCGTCAGGTTCAGGGTACGCTCGTGACGGGACATGGCGAAGATCGGCAGACCAGAGCTGATACGAGAGGTCATCAGCGCGGTGCGGCCAGATTCGGTCATGGTGATGATCGCGGTAACGCCTTTCAGATGGTTTGCCGCGTACATCGCAGACATCGCAATCGCTTCTTCCACGTTGTCGAACTGCACGTCCAGACGGTGTTTAGAGACGTTAATGCTTGGGATCTTTTCAGCGCCCAGGCAGACGCGCGCCATGGCGGCCACGGTTTCTGCCGGATACTGGCCCGCAGCGGTTTCCGCAGAGAGCATCACCGCATCGGTACCGTCCAGCACGGCGTTAGCCACGTCCATGACTTCTGCACGGGTTGGCATTGGGTTGGTGATCATCGACTCCATCATCTGAGTGGCGGTGATCACCGCGCGGTTCAGCTGACGTGCGCGACGAATCAGCGCTTTCTGGATACCTACCAGCTCAGGGTCGCCGATTTCCACGCCCAGGTCACCGCGTGCAACCATTACCACGTCAGACGCGAGGATCACATCGTCCATGGCATCCTGATCGCAAACGGCCTCCGCGCGTTCAACTTTCGCGACGATTTTGGCATCGCAGCCTGCATCACGTGCCAGGCGACGCGCATAGTTCAAATCTTCGCCGCAGCGCGGGAAGGAGACGGCCAGGTAGTCAACGCCGATCAGCGCGGCAGTGACGATGTCCGCTTTGTCTTTATCGGTAAGCGCTTCAGCAGAGAGGCCGCCACCCAGTTTGTTGATGCCTTTATTGTTGGAGAGCGGGCCGCCGACGGTGACTTCGGTGAACACTTTCATGCCCTGAACTTCCAGCACCTTCAGCTGTACGCGACCGTCGTCGAGCAGCAAGATATCGCCAGGCACCACGTCAGCCGGCAGGCCTTTATAGTCGATACCGACTTTCTCTTTATCGCCTTCGCCTTTGCCCAGGTTGGCATCCAGCAGGAATTTGTCGCCGATATTGAGGAAAACTTTACCCTCTTTAAAGGTCGATACGCGGATTTTTGGACCCTGCAAATCGCCGAGGACGGCCACGTGGCGGCCCAGTTTTGCTGCGATTTCACGCACTTTGTCGGCACGTAATTTATGGTCTTCTGGCGTACCGTGAGAGAAGTTCATACGCACCACGTTGGCACCAGCGGCGATAATTTTCTCAAGATTGTTATCGCGATCGGTGGCCGGGCCTAAGGTGGTTACGATCTTGGTTCTGCGAAGCCTTCTGGACATGTAATACTCCGTTGACTGAAACAACTTTGGTGTTGCGTGAACATTGAATCGGTCTTCATCTGCTGCAAGGCAGCGGAGAGTGGACCGAATGCCGTAAATCGTTACATCGTAATTATTGGTTACGTCTTCGTTATCAACTATCAGGGAACATCGCTCTTTATAAGCAATTCTTTATCAAAACGCGATTCCTTCAGCGCTTCCTTGACCCGCTTCAAGTTATCCCGGAATTTTGCGCCCCGACGTAAGGTAAAACCGGTCGCCAGCACGTCAATCACGGTAAGCTGCGCCAGCCGGGAAACCATCGGCATATAAATGTCGGTGTCTTCCGGCACGTCAAGGGTGATCGCCAGCGTCGCCTCACGCGCCAGCGGCGTGCCTGCCGTGGTGAGGGCAATCACCATGGCATCGTTTTCACGGGCCAGCTGCGCCAGCTCTACCTGACTCTTGGTGCGGCCGGTATGCGAAATCAGTACCACGACGTCATCTTCACTGCAATTCATACAGCTCATGCGTTGCAGCACAATGTCATCGGAATAAATAACCGGGACGTTAAAGCGGAAAAATTTGTTCATCGCGTCATGCGCTACGGCCGCCGACGACCCGAGACCAAAGAACGCAATCCGCTTGGCCTGGGTGAGTAAATCCACCGCGCGATTCACGGAACTCATGTCCAGAGACTGGCGGACGTGGTCGAGCGAAGCCATAGCCGATTCAAAAATTTTCGCGGTATAGGCATCAACGCTGTCGTCTTCATCCACATTACGATTAACATAAGGGGTGCCGTTAGCCAGACTTTGTGCCAGATGCAGTTTAAAATCAGGAAAGCCGCGCGTTTCCAGGCTGCGGCAAAAGCGGTTGACCGTCGGTTCGCTAACACCCGCTTCCTGTGCCAGAGCGGCGATGCTCGAATGAATCGCCTGAGCGGGGGAGGCGAGAATGACCTCGGCCACTTTTCGCTCGGATTTGCTAAGGTGTTCCAGTTGAAACTGGATTTTTTCCAGCATGTTCATGTTAACAGGACGCTCATGGGTGTAAACGATTTCATAAATTGATGAAATCGTGATTCGATTTAGCCGATATTACCCTTGTGGCTTCCCTAAAGGGTAATAATCGACAAGATAATGTTGTTGTTTTTTTTCATTACTTGATCGGTGTCGGGTTTTGCCGTGACCCTGTTGCGCAAAGAAACGGCGGTTGTTGCGTCATTGCGCCGTCGTAATCCTCCAGAGAGGGAAAAATCGCGTTATCGCACGCGACGATAAGCGCTAATGGTTTCGGGAATGACGTAAAAGCAGTACAGTGCATTGTAATAAAATTACAACGATACCTGGCAGAAGTACCAGGTGATCCAACTGAGGAGAATGACATGGCGGTAACGCAAACAGCCCAGGCATGTGACCTGGTCATTTTCGGCGCGAAAGGCGATCTTGCACGCCGAAAATTGCTGCCTTCCCTGTATCAACTGGAGAAAGCGGGCCAAATTCATCCGGATACCCGTATCCTGGGTGTAGGGCGCGCCGACTGGGACAAAGACGCTTATACCAAAGTCGTCCGTGAGGCGCTCGAAACTTTCATGAAGGAAAAAATTGATGAAAGTTTGTGGGATACCCTGAGTGGACGTCTCGATTTCTGCAACCTGGACGTCAATGACGTCAGCGCGTTTACCCGTTTAGGCGCGATGCTGGATCAGAAAAACCGTGTCACCATTAACTATTTCGCCATGCCGCCAAGCACCTTCGGCGCCATCTGCAAAGGTCTGGGCGAAGCCAAACTGAACGCCAAACCGGCGCGCGTCGTGATGGAGAAGCCGCTGGGTACGTCGCTGGCAACCTCGCGTGAAATCAACGACCAGGTGGGCGAGTTCTTTGAAGAGTGCCAGGTCTACCGTATCGACCACTATCTCGGTAAAGAGACGGTACTGAACCTGCTGGCGCTGCGTTTCGCTAACTCCCTGTTTGTGAATAACTGGGACAACCGCACTATCGACCACGTGGAAATCACCGTGGCGGAAGAGGTGGGGATTGAAGGCCGCTGGGGTTACTTTGACCAGGCCGGCCAGATGCGCGACATGATCCAGAACCACCTGCTGCAGATTCTGTGCATGATTGCCATGTCTCCACCGTCTGACCTGACGGCTGACAGCATCCGTGACGCAAAAGTGAAGGTGCTGAAGTCACTGCGCCGCATCGACCGCTCCAACGTGCGTGAGAAGACCGTTCGCGGCCAGTACACCGCCGGGTTTGCGCAAGGCAAAAAAGTGCCTGGCTACCTGGAAGAAGAGGGCGCGAACAAGTCCAGCAACACCGAGACGTTCGTGGCCATCCGCGTGGATATCGACGACTGGCGCTGGGCGGGGGTTCCGTTCTACCTGCGCACCGGTAAACGTCTGCCAGCCAAATGTTCCGAAGTGGTGGTTTACTTCAAAAACCCGGAACTGAACCTGTTCAAAGAGTCCTGGCAGGAGCTGCCGCAGAACAAACTGACCATTCGTCTGCAGCCGGACGAGGGCGTGGATATCCAGATCCTGAACAAAGTGCCGGGCCTGGATCACAAACACAACCTGCAGACCACCAAGCTGGATCTGAGCTACTCCGAAACCTTCAACCAGACGCACCTGGCCGATGCTTACGAGCGTCTGCTGCTGGAAACCATGCGCGGTATCCAGGCACTGTTCGTGCGCCGCGACGAAGTGGAAGAAGCGTGGAAATGGGTCGACTCCATCACCGAAGCCTGGGCTGCCGATCAGGATGCGCCAAAACCGTATCAGGCGGGGACCTGGGGACCTGTCGCGTCGGTTGCGATGATCACCCGCGATGGCCGCTCCTGGAACGAGTTTGAGTAAGATAATCCTCTAGCCCGTAAGTGTTATTTTACCGGTAACATGATCTAACACAGCTAGTGGCACAATTTTCAACTTTTAAGCTCCGCGTGGATTCACCCGCGGAGCTTTTTTTATTACACTGCCGGAAGTGATTTTGCCCCTGAGCTCCGGACAGCAAGCGTTTCAGCGTTGTTAACAACTGCCAGCGACTTTGTAAACTCCCGAGCCCGGACAGATAAATTAGAGGAGCTTTTATGAATCCGACATTGTTACGCGTAACACAGCGCATTACTGAGCGCTCGAAAGAGACCCGCTCGGCCTACCTCGCCCGGATTGAACAGGCAAAGAGCAACACCGTCCACCGATCTCAGCTGGCCTGCGGGAACCTGGCGCACGGCTTCGCCGCCTGCCAGCCTGATGATAAAGCGTCGCTGAAAAGCATGTTGCGTAACAATATCGCCATCATTACTTCCTATAACGATATGCTTTCCGCACACCAGCCGTATGAGGTCTATCCCGCTATCATCCGTAACGCGCTGCACAGTGTGAATGCCGTGGGCCAGGTGGCGGGCGGCGTACCTGCCATGTGCGACGGCGTGACGCAGGGGCAGGACGGCATGGAGTTGTCCCTGCTGAGCCGCGAAGTGATTGCGATGTCCGCGGCGGTGGGTCTGTCACACAACATGTTTGATGGCGCGCTGTATCTCGGCGTGTGCGACAAGATTGTTCCGGGCCTGGTAATGGCGGCGCTGTCGTTTGGGCACCTGCCTGCGATCTTCGTGCCGTCAGGCCCAATGGCGAGCGGTCTGCCGAACAAAGAAAAAGTGCGTATTCGCCAACTGTACGCGGAAGGGAAAGCAGACCGTCAGGCGCTGCTGGAGGCGGAAGCAGCGTCCTATCATGCGCCGGGCACCTGTACGTTCTACGGTACGGCTAACACCAACCAGATGGTGGTGGAGTTTATGGGAATGCAGCTTCCGGGCTCGTCCTTTATCCAGCCGGATGCGCCGCTGCGCAAGGCGCTGACCGAGGCCGCGGCCCGTCAGGTCACGCGCCTGACCGGCAACGGCAACGAATGGATGCCGATGGGCAAAATGGTCGACGAAAAAGTCATCGTCAACGGGATTGTCGCGCTGCTGGCAACCGGGGGGTCAACCAACCACACCATGCACCTGGTGGCTATGGCGCGTGCGGCGGGCATTCTGATTAACTGGGATGACTTCTCCGAGATCTCTTCCGTGGTGCCGCTGATGGCACGCCTGTACCCGAACGGTCCGGCGGATATTAACCACTTCCAGGCCGCAGGCGGCGTACCGTTGCTGATGCGCGAGCTGCTGAAAGGCGGACTGCTGCATGAAGACGTGAATACCGTGGCGGGCTTTGGCCTTCAGCGCTACACCCAGGAGCCGTGGCTGAACAACGGCGAGCTGGACTGGCGTGAAGGGGCGAGCGCGTCTCTTGATGCGCAGGTGATCGCCACCATCGACAAACCGTTCTCTCCTCACGGCGGCACCAAAGTGCTGAGCGGCAACCTCGGTCGCGCGGTAATGAAGACCTCTGCCGTACCGGAAGAGAACCAGATTATCGAAGCGCCGGCGGTGGTGTTTGAAAGCCAGCACGACGTGTTACCCGCCTTTGACGCCGGTCTGCTCGATAAAGACTGCGTGGTGGTGGTGCGTCACCAGGGGCCTAAAGCGAACGGGATGCCAGAATTACATAAACTTATGCCACCACTTGGTGTATTATTGGACCGCCGTTTCAAAATTGCGTTAGTCACCGATGGACGCCTCTCTGGGGCATCCGGTAAAGTGCCTTCAGCCATCCACGTAACGCCGGAAGCCTACGACGGCGGTTTACTGGCGAAAGTGCGCGACGGTGACATGATCCGCGTTAACGGCCAGACGGGCGAGTTAACCCTGCTGGTCGATGACGCCGAGCTGGCGGCACGTCAGCCCCATATTCCTGACCTGAGCGCATCGCGCGTGGGGACCGGACGCGAAATGTTCAGCGCGCTGCGTGAGAAACTCTCCGGTGCGGAGCAGGGCGCAACCTGTATTACGTTTTAAGACGACTTGATTTTAACGATCTGGCGAGAGAAAACTCTGATGAAAAACTGGAAAACAAGTGCAGAAGCAATCCTGACCACTGGCCCTGTCGTGCCGGTTATCGTGGTAAACAAGCTGGAGCACGCTGTACCGATGGCGAAAGCGCTGGTTGCGGGCGGCGTTCGCGTTCTGGAAGTCACCCTGCGTACCGCCTGCGCGATGGACGCTATCCGCGCTATCGCCAAAGAAGTGCCGGACGCCATCATCGGTGCGGGCACCGTTCTCAACGCGCAGCAGCTGGCGGAAGTGACCGACGCGGGCGCGCAGTTCGCCATCAGCCCTGGCCTGACCGAGCCGCTGCTGAAAGCCGCTACTGAAGGTACCATTCCGCTGATCCCGGGCATCAGCACCGTCTCTGAACTGATGCTGGGCATGGACTACGGTCTGAAAGAGTTCAAATTCTTCCCGGCTGAAGCGAACGGCGGCACCAAAGCGCTGCAGGCGATTGCGGGTCCATTCTCTCAGGTACGCTTCTGCCCGACGGGCGGTATCTCTCCTGCCAACTACCGTGACTACCTGGCGCTGAAAAGCGTGCTGTGCATCGGTGGTTCATGGCTGGTTCCGGCGGATGCGCTGGAAGCGGGCGACTGGGATCGCATCACCAAACTGGCTCGCGAAGCGGTTGAAGGTGCGAAGCAGTAAGCCATTCGCCGCATGAAAAACGGGCCTTACGGCCCGTTTTTTTATCCTGCAACCTTGACGCTCGCAGCGGCCGCTTTCGCTCTCGCCACGGCGTCGTCAACGTTATCCCCGGTGGCTAATGCCACGCCAAGACGGCGGGTTCCGTCGATCTCCGGCTTGCCGAACAAACGTACCTGCAATCCGACACCCACCGCCCCGTCGACGTTATCAAACGTGACGTTCTGGCTGGTTAACTGCGGCAGGATCACCGCCGAGGCGGCCGGGCCATACTGACGGATACCGCCGACGGGCAGGCCGAGGAATGCGCGCACGTGCAGGGCGAACTCGGAGAGATCCTGCGAAATTAGCGTGACCATGCCGGTGTCATGCGGACGAGGGGAGACTTCGCTGAAAATCACCTCATCACCGCACACAAACAGCTCCACGCCGAACAGGCCATAGCCGCCCAGCGCGAGTACGGTTTTACGGGCGATCTCCTGAGCACGCTCCAGCGCCAGGGCGCTCATCTGCTGCGGCTGCCAGGATTCGCGGTAATCGCCATCCTCCTGACGGTGGCCAATCGGGTCGCAGAAATGGACCCCGTCAACGGCGCTGACGGTCAGAAGGGTGATTTCGAAATCAAACTTTACGACGCCTTCGACGATGACGCGACCGGCTCCGGCACGGCCACCCTGCTGGGCATAATCCCACGCGTTATCCAGGGTGCTGCTGTCGCGAATAAAGCTCTGTCCTTTTCCGGAGGAACTCATCACCGGCTTAACGATGCACGGGTAGCCAATCTCCTCGACGGCCTTCAGGAATGCGGCCTTATCGCCCGCAAAACGGTAGCTCGAGGTGGGCAACCCCAGCTCTTCCGCCGCCAGGCGACGAATGCCTTCGCGGTTCATGGTCAGCTTTGCGGCTTTCGCGCAGGGCACCACGCGCTGGCCTTCCTGCTCGAGGGCGATCAGCGTATCGGTGGCAATGGCTTCAATTTCCGGTACGACAAAATCGGGTTTCTCGCGCGTAATCAGTTCGCGAAGGGCATCGCCATCCAGCATGTTAATCACATAAGAACGGTGGGCGACGTGCATGGCGGGTGCGTCGGCGTAACGGTCTACGGCAATGACTTCCACACCTAAACGCTGGCACTCAATGGCGACCTCTTTCCCCAGCTCGCCCGATCCCAACAGCATCACTCGCGTCGCCGCAGGTCGCAGCGCAGTTCCTAAACGAATCATAACAATCCCCCTAAAAAAGTTGCGCGCAGTATAAACGAAAACGTTTGCGTCTGTCTTGTGCAGGGCTAAACGAGGGGGCAGAAATTTGCGCTTCTTTAGCCCGGCCAGACGTTTCCTGACGCCCGCTCGCTTACGCTGTGGAACATGTTCACCGTTAAGTGAGGGAAACCATGTCTGGCTGGTTAAATCAACTGCAATCCCTGTTAGGGCAGAAAACATCGTCTGGCGAGCGGGACCTTAGCAAGCTGCTGGTACCCGGGGCGCTCGGCGGGCTGGCTGGCCTGCTGGTCGCGAATAAATCCTCACGCAAGCTGCTGGCAAAGTATGGCACAGGCGCGCTGCTGGCCGGCGGCGGCGCTATCGCGGGCACCGTGCTGTGGAATAAATACAAGGACAGGGTACGGACCGCGCACAGCGATGAGCCGCATTATGGCGAGCACACCTCGCCGCTGGATCTGCGTACCGAACGGCTCATTCTTGCGCTGGTTTTTGCCGCGAAAAGTGACGGGCATATTGATGATAAAGAACGTTCGGCGATCGAGCAGCAGCTGCGCGAAGCCGGGGTCGAAGAGAAGGGAAGAGTGCTGGTGGCGCAGGCGATAGAACAGCCGCTCGAGCCGCAGCGTCTTGCGCAAAGTGTGAAAAATGAGGAAGAGGCGCTGGAGCTCTATTTCCTCAGCTGCGCCGCCATCGATATCGATCACTTTATGGAGCGCAGCTACCTTAACGCCCTGGGCGATGCGTTAAAGATCCCTCAGGACGTGCGCGAGGGCATTGAGCGGGATATCCGGGAACAAAAACAGGCGTTACAGGGATAGTCGTCGCCGTCGCGACGCGGTTTCGCTTGCATCATGCGTGGGTTTTGCCAACCTTATAGGGTGTAAAACTTAAAAGAATGATGACATGCCACCGAAAGCCCGACGTACTCCTTATGCGATCACCACGCATGGCGATACGCGTATAGACAACTATTACTGGCTGCGGGACGATTCGCGCTCCCGGCCAGAGGTACTCGACTACCTGCACGAGGAAAACGACTATGGCCGCAAGGTCATGTCCAGCCAGCAGGCGCTTCAGAACCAGCTGCTGAATGAAATGGTGCAGCGTATTCCTCAGCACGATATCTCCGCGCCCTGGACCAAAAACGGCTATCGCTATCGCCACATCTACGAGCCCGGCAATGAGTATCCCATCTACCAGCGTCAGTCGGTGTTAAGCGCCGAATGGGATGAGTGGGATATCCTGCTGGATGCCAACCAGCGCGCCGCCCACAGCGAGTTTTATACCCTGGGCGGCATGTCCATTTCGCCTGATAACGCGGTAATGGCGCTGGCGGAGGATTATCTCTCCCGTCGCCAGTACGGCCTGCGGTTTCGCAATCTGGACACCGGCAACTGGTATCCGGAAATGCTGGAAAACGTCTCCCCGGATTTTGTCTGGGCAAATGATTCCGAGACGGTTTACTACGTCAAAAAGCACGCGTCGACGCTACTGCCTTATCAGGTGTGGCGACATACGGTGGGAACGGACTCCGCTGACGACGAGCTGGTTTATGAAGAGAAAGACGAAACGTTTTATGTCAGCCTGCATAAAACCTCCTCCCGCCACTATGTGATTATCTTCCTTTCCAGCGCGACGACCTCGGAGGTTCTGCTGCTGGATGCCGAACTGCCCGATGCCCAGCCGCTCTGTTTCCTGCCGCGCCGTAAGGATCACGAGTACAGCCTGGATCACTTCCAGCACAGCTTTTATTTGCGCTCCAATCGCGAGGGCAAAAACTTTGGTCTCTATAAAACCAAAGTGCGCGATGAGCGCAAATGGGAGGTGCTTATCCCCGCGCGGGATCAGGTGATGCTGGAAGGGTTCACCCTGTTTACCGACTGGCTGGTGGTGGAAGAGCGTCAGCGCGGGCTGACCAGTATCCGGCAAATCAACCGTAAAACCCGGGAAGTGGTGGGGATTGCGTTCGACGACCCGGCCTACGTGACGTGGATTGGTTTCAACCCTGAACCCGAATCGTCGCGGTTGCGCTACGGCTACTCATCCATGACCACGCCGGACACCCTGTTTGAGCTTAATATGGATACCGGGCAGCGCCAGGTGATTAAACAGACCGAGGTAAAAGGGTTTGAGTCCGAAAACTACCGCAGCGAGCACCTGTGGGTCACCGCCCGTGATGGCGTAGAGGTGCCGGTCTCTCTCGTTTACCATCGGGCGCATTTCCAGAAAGGCAAAAACCCGATCCTGGTGTACGGCTACGGCTCGTATGGCTCAAGCATGGACGCCGATTTCAGCAGCAGCCGGTTAAGCCTGCTCGATCGCGGTTTTGTTTTCGCCATCGCCCATATTCGCGGCGGCGGTGAGCTGGGACAACACTGGTATGAAGACGGGAAATTCCTGAAAAAGAAAAACACCTTCAATGACTACCTCGACGTCTGCGATGCGCTGATTGAGCAGGGCTACGGGGATCCGCAGCTTTGCTTTGGAATGGGGGGCAGCGCGGGCGGCATGCTGATGGGGGCGGCGATCAACCAGCGTCCCGATCGCTTTAAGGGGATTGTCGCGCAGGTTCCGTTTGTCGATGTGGTCACGACCATGCTCGATGAATCCATTCCTCTTACCACCGGGGAGTTTGAAGAGTGGGGGAATCCGCAGGATGAGATGTACTACCGCTATATGAAAGAGTACAGCCCGTACGATAACGTGGAGGCGAAAGCCTACCCGCATATGCTGGTCACCACCGGCTTGCATGATTCTCAGGTGCAATACTGGGAGCCGGCAAAATGGGTGGCGAAGCTGCGGGAGTTGAAAACCGATGACAACCTGCTGCTGCTGTGTACCGATATGGATTCCGGGCACGGGGGGAAATCGGGACGGTTTAAATCGTACGAAGGGGTTGCCCTGGAATATGCCTTCCTGATAGGCCTGGCGCAGGACACGCTGCCAGGCCGTGCGGAGCGCTAAGCGTCGCCCAGATAGTGTTTCAGCGTTAAGCGCAGTTCCGGGCTCATTCTGTCGAGGTTGTTATACAGCCAGCGCAAATAGCCCGGGTCTTTATCCGCCACCTCGGACACCGGCTTCCCGCGATATTTCCCAAAGGTAAACGTGGTCAGTAGCGCGGGGCGTCCGGTGATGGTTGCCATGTCATCCGGCGTCCAGCCGGAGATATTCATAATATCAATCAGCAGCGCGGCGGTGATATAGCAGTCATACAGGGCGCGGTGATGGTGAAGCCCCTCAGGGGTACGGACGCTGAGCTTACGGGACTTGTACAGCGCCATGTTGCTGTATTTAATCCCCGGCCAGAGGCGACGCGCCAGTTTCATGGTACAAATCCATTCACCCGGCATCTCAGGTAACACCCGGCGGTCAAAGTTGGCGTTATGCGCGACATACCATGGGCTACCGTAGTAGTGCGGAATAATCTCTTCGATCCACGGCTTATCCGCCACCATCGATTCGGTAATGCGATGGATAGCCATCGCCTGAGGGCTGATGGGGCGATCGGGACGCACCAGATGGCTCATTGGGTTGACGATTTTACCGTCAACCACGTCGACAGAGGCCACTTCCACAATTCCGCCCTGAAGATCGCAAGTTTCGGTATCGATGACGCGCAGCATTGAAAACTCCTGAGCTTAAAACGCCTAGCCTAAAGGAATGATATCGCCTTGCCAACCCCGTCTGCTGAGCGTACCGGTCACCAGAAGCTCGCCTTTATCCGCGCGCACGATCAGCTGGCCTTTTTCATCCCACAGCGCGCTGCCGCCGCAGGCGTTTGCCATCAGTACCGCAATGGCATATTTATGCGCGAAGCGCTGCAGGGTACCGATGGACTGCCGCCAGCGGTTATCCCTTACTGACTGGCAGCTGGTGACAAGCGTGGCCCTGGGATCGAGATTGGGGGAATCGCCATGCGCATCAATGATGGTAAGGTGTTTATCCCCCGGCACCAGGCTGGCACCGTGACCTTGCGGGTAGCAAAGGATGCGGTGGCGAGCGGGCGTAAACAGCGCGAGGCCTTTCTGGCGCTGACCATTCCGCTCCAGGGGAATTCCGGCAATAACGGTAATTTGGTAAAAATGTGCTGCGTTAAGCAGCGGTTCCAGCTGCGCGTCATCGGGCGGGGGAGGTAGCGTCGGCGCGCCTGAGCCCGTTAATGAGAGTTCAGGGAAGACCAGCAAATCACACCGCTGCCGTGCTGCTTCGGAGATGAAGCGCAGGTGGTGCGTAACATGGTCATCCACGCTCTGGTGCTGACCGCCATACTGGGCTGCCGCTATATTCCAATGTGACATCGTGACTTCCTTATACACTGAGTCGCAGAGATTTAAGAATACACCTAAATTTATCAGGGTTTTCTTATCCTGCCAGATTCCGCGTAAGGAAGTGTAACGACTCGTTAAGCTTATTTAACTTTTGGCTCGTACGGTAAACGGGAGAGGTTAACCGAGGCGAGACGGTGGGCGATTAATCTTTGGCGAAACCAGTCGCGCAGATGGGCGGGTTGTTCCCGCTCAACGACTTCAGCCACGATGGGCATGTTGTAACGCTCTTTAAACGCGACGCCAGCGGCAGCGAGATCGACATTCACTTTATCCATCTCGTCCTGCGGAAGGGCGGCCAGATTGATCTTCATTACCTTCTCCTTTTTATGCGGCGGCAACGTTACCGCGATTGCACGATGATGACAAGCGGAGGCAGGATGATCCTCGACTCGTTTATTATACAGCGTTATTCTTTAGCTTACAGACATAACAAAAAGGAATGATTGCGATGGGTTTCTCCGCCTCCCGCGCGGTATGCGCACTGGTTTTTGTGGCCTCGACAATGATGACGCCCTCCGTGCTGGCACATGCACATCTCGAACAGCAGATCCCGGCAGCAGACAGCGTGGTGACCGCACCGCAGGCACTTACGCTGAATTTTTCGGAAGGTATCGAACCTGGGTTTAGCGGTGTGCTGGTAACGGATGCGCAAAAGCAGGTCATCAAAACCGGAACCGCTACGCGAGACGAAAAGAACAAGGCTCAGCTCACCGTTCCGCTGGAACAAACGCTGGCGTCAGGGACTTACCAGGTGGACTGGCACGTGGTCTCCGTAGACGGCCATAAAACCAAAGGCAGCTATCACTTTAGCGTGAAATAGCATGCTGGCGCTGTGTTATATCGGGGTACGCTTTATCCATTTTGGGGCGCTGATGCTGGTTTTTGGCAATGCGCTTTACAGCGTCTGGTTTGCGCCTTCCTCTCTCCACCGTCTGATGTCCCGGCGATTCCAGTCGCAGCAGAAAGTGGCGGCCTTAGTGGGCCTGGCGGCAGCATTCCTGATGTTTATGCTGCAGGGCGGATTGATGGGTAACGGCTGGGGGGATGTGTTTGCTCCGCAGGTCTGGTTCAGCGTGATGGGGACCCGGTTTGGTGGCGTCTGGCTGTGGCAAATGATCCTCGCGGCGATAACGGTCGGTGCGGCATGGCTTGCGCCGCTGAAAGGTTCGCGGCTGCTGCTGCTTGCAATGGGCCAGCTTATCCTGCTGGCTGGGGTTGGGCATGCGGCGATGAACGACGGTCCTATGGGGGCGTTGCAGCGTCTTAATTATGCTTTTCACCTGATCTGTGCCGCAACCTGGCTTGGCGGATTGCTGCCTCTGCTGTTCTGCATGCGGCTGGCGAAAGGGCGGTGGCAGAATGCCGCCATCTTTACCATGATGCGATTCTCGCGCGTGGGGCATTACGCCGTCGCGGGCGTGCTGCTCACCGGCGTGATAAATACGCTCATGATACTGGGCGTCCATATTCCCTGGCAGGCTGGCTACGTGCGGTTTTTGTTGTTTAAATGTGCGCTGGTGGCGTTGATGGTGGTAATTGCGCTGGCAAATCGGTATTTTCTGGTGCCACGGTTTCGTCCGGAGACCGGGCGAGCACAACAGATTTTTATCAGGATGACACAGGCAGAAGTGGTGCTGGGAGCGCTGGTACTGGCAACGGTCAGTCTGTTCGCCACCTGGGAACCCTTCTGACAAGGTTAAATATCATATGAAAAAGACAGTACTTTCTCTCATATTGCTGGCCTGCACGGGGAGCGCGATTGCCGCGCCGCAGGTTATCACCGTTAGCCGTTTTGAAGTGGGTAAGGACAAATGGGCGTTCAATCGCGAAGAGGTGATGCTGACCTGCCGTCCGGGCCATGCGCTGTATGCGATCAACCCGAGCACGCTGGTGCAATACCCGTTAAATGATACCGCAGAGCAGCAGGTAGCCAGCGGTAAGAGCAGCGGCCAGCCGATTAGCATTATTCAGATCGATGACCCGGCGCATCCGGGACAAAAAATGAGCCTGGCACCGTTTATCGAGCGCGCCGACAAGCTCTGCTAACGCTCAGGTTTCCAATAAAAAACCGCAGATGCTGGCGAAAGCACTGCGGTTTTTCACATTTTATGATGCTCTGGCGCTTTTTTTCCGACCGCTTTAGCTGTGGACTGGAAAACCTGGCGTCGTCATCTATTCTTAAAAGGCAAGGCGACTTAGCCTGCATTAATGCCAACTTTTAGCGCACGGCTCTCTCCCAAGAGCCATTTCCCTGGACCGAATACAGGAATCGTATTCGGTCTCTTTTTATCTGTATGTTTTTCAAACCATTGTTCGGTGTTAACTCGAAATCACCCGAAACTTTCTCGAACATTCCATATCCTGTCTAAACCATAACATACTCAGGACCGCGTGCGTCCAGGGTTTTTTGGGATCTTTGTTAAAATTTTGTGTCCGAGCGATCGCTGAGCAAAAGTCTTCTGGCCAGCAAAAGGGCAGCCCGTAAGTTAAATAATGAACGCGCTGAATTTGTCTTTGTTGCGGACAATGTACTCCGGAAAGTTTTCAACCGTCAGCGCTTGCCTGGTTAACGTCCTGTCGCGTCCCCAGATATCTTCCGCATTTTTAATGACCTTCATGATGTGTTCCGGGTTGTTAAACTCAGGAAGATCGTATTCAGTATGGGAAATGGTAGACATTTTTTCTGAGATGCGCTCAGGGGTCATCACCCATGAGAAATGCCAGCCACCATTTTCAATGATGCTGTTGTTAACCTTGAACCAGTTCCATTTTAGCCAGGACCAGCTTTTGACGCTTCGGGTGCGTTTAAGATTCCTGAATGATTCAGGTTCACCACCAAAGAAATTAACGAGATTCTTATATTGGGTGGCTCTCGGTAATTTACATTTTCTTGGCGTGTTGTCAGTATTAAAAACCTGCAGGTTAAACTGATAATTATAGAAATTCTGATAGATAGTGGTGCACAGCTTTTTGGGATTTATCGATGCGACCACCCGAGGGGAAAATATCTCATCCACATCGGAAACTAAAATCAAATCATCATCGTTGGCCTGCGTCAAACCCTGCATGATCGCATTCCTCTGCGCGGCTTCATTTGCCCACGCATCCACTACCATGCCGTCTGGCAGCCCCGGAATGAGCTCCCGAGCCGGATGAGATTCTTCAGCGGCTTTCGTAATTGGTTCTTTATCATGAACAACGTAGATAATTTTATCTTTAAATTGACTGTATTTATTTACGTCAAAATGCAGCTGCCTCTTTTTACCGGTAAAGGTATGCGTTGACTCAACGATAACGAAGCGATCGACAACGTCCGCTAGCGTGTTTAGCCTGATTTCGAGAAGCATATCTTCATCGTAATATAAGAAGCAGTCATAGATCATTACCGAAGTCCCTCATTTTTGCGCCCGCATTGCGCTTTTCCCAACGCATTCGTCAGTTTCATTTCGCGCAATGCTAACTGAGCGCCCTCGCCCTGTGCAATAGTGGGCTGCTTTATCATTCCTCTTTTAAACAGAATGCATCCACTACGCAGTGAGCGAAAACGCCAGCCGGGCTTAAAAGTGGGACTTAACGGATGCCTCTATTTCATCGAGCAGCTCAAAGCGACGGCGGTATTCGGCACGTTTTTTACTGGCAATCTCTTCCAGGGATTTACGCTCCATTTGCAGCGGCAGCTGCCAGCAGAAGGCCGAAAGCTTTTTACCGTCCAGAGATCCCCAAAACTCATCGTAGCTTGCATGGAAATGGCGGCCTTTGCTCAGGCGATATCGCAACGCGCGGAAAACGTGTCCCTCGTCGCTGACGGCAAAAATCGCCCGGACAGAGGAGTGCGCAGCCAGCTGGAAGAGGACTTCCATCAACACCCGTTTGGGGAACAGGCCGTGGCAGGCGCGGGTAGCCTGTTTAATGACGTCTCGCGATACGCAGCGACGAGGTCCCTGAAGCCCGCCGATGACCATCACTTGCTGACCATTGCTGCGCGCGACGCTGAAGGTCAGGCTGGCCAGCAGCGTATCCTCGTTGTCGCGTAGCCACAAGGTGCTTTCGCCCTCGCGCTCGGCTTTCCCCGCAGAGGATGCATTGACCGTATAGGTTACACCGTCTTTAGCGTGGAACTGTACGACAGTTTGCTCCTGCGGGCTGGTCAGGGCCTGAGCGAGACCGCTCTCTTTCAGGCTATCAACCCAGTAGTAATGGTTGACGATAGCGTCGGCGCGATCGTTAGGCGTCAGGCCGCGCATCAGATACTGCCGGTGGGTCTTGCTGGGCAACGTAATCTGTGAGGCCAACAGCCTGTCGAAATCGTCGCGCCCGGAAAGGGCTTCCAGCATGCGATGGGTGGAAGACCAGAACAGAAGCGAGCGTAAAAGGAACTTCAGGCGATATTCGCGTTTCCGCCAGATTGGCCCCGGCACGCGTTTGCCGTTCACCAGCTCGGAAATAATATTTGTGCGATGCGGATAAAAAACATCGTTATGCAGGTGCGTATTAGACACGTGAAGACCCCTCTTTTTTTCTACCCTTATTCTAAAGAGCCAACAAAAAGGGATTAATAGCGCGAGGATCTTTATTTCCGTTTGGTTTACCGTTTGTTTCACTTCGTGAGGACCGCGCCTGTCTGTCGCCTTTTCTGCGGTGGCTATACTGTTAAAAGGAGGTCCTATGTATCAGCGAATTGAAGGTGGGATGTGGCGTCATGTCTGGGTTGTCAGCGATATACACGGTTGTTACCAGTGGCTTATGGAGGAGCTTAAACGTCGTCACTTTAACCCGTATGAGGATTTGCTTATTTCTGTCGGGGATATGATCGATCGTGGCCCTGATAGCGTGAAATGCCTGCAGTTAATTCATGAAAAATGGTTTCGCGCCGTGCGGGGCAACCATGAGCAAATGGCTCTCGACAGTCTGGATAATAACGATTTTTCGCTCTGGACGATGAATGGCGGAATATGGTTTTCGCAGCTTGAACGTGACCAGCAACAGCTTACGCTGTCGTTACTCGAGGCCTGTCGGGAATTACCGCATATCATCGAGATAACCTGTGCGAACGGTCTGAATGTAATTGCCCATGCTGATTATCCGGCTGCGGAATACCAATGGCAAAAACCGGTTAGCGCCCAGCGCGTCTTATGGAACCGCGACAGACTGATGGGATTTATGGTGGGCAAAGGGCAGGGCATTAGCGGCGCGGATCATTTTTGGTTTGGCCATACGCCCCTCGACAGAAGGTATGATTTTAATAATCTCCACTACATTGATACGGGGGCTGTTTTTGACGGTTACTTTACGCTGGCGCAGCTGCAGTAATAAATAACCCGCCTTCGGGCGGGTTCTCTTTAGGTCAGGCAAGACGCATGACCCAGGCATCGGTTTTGCTATCGTAATGCTCACGGTAAAGGACAGAATGTTCGCCATCAAGTATTGCCGGGACGCTGGTGTCTGCATCCCATGCATCGAGCTGCATGCACAAATCCGGGTCGGATTTGCAGGGAATACTTAACGTTCGATCGCCCTGTGCTTCGCCGCGCAGCTCTGCGTCGTCGATTTCAAAAGCGCCAATACGCACGCTGGTTTTCGTCATAGTGCTCTCCGGGTCGGTTGTCAAAATCTGGTATGACCAGTGCGGTCACCCATTTTTGATCGTAGACAAGGAGAGCAAAATCGCCAGTAAAAAAATGCGCTTTTTTTAGTCCGTGCGATCGTTACCGGTAAACAAACGGCCGTCCCGAACCAGCTCGCGCGGATAGCTGTTTTTCAGCCTTGAGCCAACCTTTTTTGCCAGGCCCAGCGGGTATCCCTGATACGTCACTATCACTTCATCACCTGATGGCGTGCTGTCCGGATAGACATCGCGACCACGGTACCACTCTTCGGCTTCCTGATGCGTCAGAGCAAAGGTATTCTCGCGTCCGGCAAGGGCGATAACGGCCTCATGCTGCCAGCGATACCCTTTGTTATGCACTTCCGCCAGGCGGATCCCGATTCGCGAAAAACGGACCTTTCCGATGAGCGGTTCGATCTCAGCCGGGAACAGCCATATCTCTTTATCACGCACCCAGAGATGCAGGCTCTCATCCCAGACCAGCCCAACCTTTTTGGCTGCAGCTTCAAGCTGCGCTGCATCGCGACCTTTAAGGGGGGCAAACGGGAAGTTGCCGACCTTGAATTTAGGTGCGGGTAGGGGAGCAACCGCCTGCGTTTTACGCAGACGCGCCACAAAGAACCCTTCGCAGTCGTAAATCTGCGGGAACACGTGAAGGAAACCCTCGGGGGTTACCGCCTCTTGTGCCGAGGCAAACAGATCCTTAAGCGGCAGAAACTCGACTGCTTCCGGATACTGCGCTTTCAGCCACAGACAGACGTCTTCGTTTTCATCGCGGTTTAGGGTACACGTTGAATAGACCAGCGTGCCGCCAGGGCGCAACGCGTGAAAGGCGCTCTCGATCAGCTCTCGCTGCGTGGCGGCGATCTCAAGGTTGCTTTCCACGGACCAGTTCTTTAATGCATCGGGATCTTTACGCACCACCCCTTCGCCGGAGCAAGGGGCGTCCAGCAGAATGGCATCGAAGGCTTCCGGTAAGGCGGCGCCAAACACGCGTCCGTCGAAGTGCGTCAGGGCAACATTATGAATACCGCAGCGGCTGATGTTGGCATGCAGCACCTTCACGCGGCTGGCGGAAAACTCGTTGGCGAGGATCGCCCCGTGATTACCCATCCGGGCGGCAATTTGCGTGGTTTTTGAGCCGGGCGCCGCCGCAACATCCATCACGCGCTCAGGCGCGTTGCCATCGGCAAACAGGGCGGCAACCGGCAGCATCGAGCTGGCTTCCTGAATATAGAACAGACCACTCAGATGTTCAGCGGTACTGCCCAGCGGCAGCGAGGCTTCATCATCGCGTTCTATCCAGAACCCCTCAGCGCACCACGGTACCGGCTTAAGCTGCCAGCCGTACGGCGAGACCAGCGCCAGAAAATCATCGACGCTGATTTTCAGCGTGTTGACGCGAATGCTTCGGCGTAACGGACGCAGGCAGGCGGCGATAAAATCGTCTAACGACAGGTGAGAAGGAAGCGCCTCGCGCATCTGCGCCAGGAATTGTTCAGGAAGAAATACGGAGTTTTGAGCCACGGGCACACCACAGGGAAAAGTTCAGGCGCGCAGTGTAACATAAAGGCTCCGGTGCGTTGACACCGGAGCCTGTCGGATTAACGCGGCAGGGCGGTTCCCCATTCACGCCACTCTTTCGGTTCGCTTTCGAGCAGCAGGAAGTGTTTACCCGGCTGCGCTTTTGGCGCCAGCGGCGTTCCCGGCGGCGTGGCAAACGCGATACCGCCGCGAATGAACTGGTTGAAGGTGCCGGTTTTCACCACACCTCCCGTCAGGCCAAAGTCCAGCGAATATCCGGATGCCAGCCAGAATACCGAGTTATTACGTACCAGGTGCTGATAGCGTTCGCTGATACGCAACGCCACCATCACGCGGTCGGAGAGCGTACCGAGCGTCAGGCCCGTGACCGTACCCACTTCAATACCGCGGAACAGTACCGGGGTGCCGATGCTCAGCGAGCCCGCTTCCGGCACTTCCACCACGATGCTCAGGCCGCCAAGGTAGCGCGAGTCGGTGATCGTGGCTTCCTGCAGCTCAAAATCACGACGGGCATTGCCCTGGCCTGGCTCAACGTTGATGTACGGCTGCAGGATGGTGTCGAGATGCTCAACGCCCGCGGCCGAGATCTGCGGCGTGACCACCGAGAAGCGCGAACCCATCCGGGCAAAGGTCTGCACATATTCCGGGTAAAGCACGGCGGTAGCCTGCACCTCGTTACGCGAGGTAATTAGCGTCAGCTTCTGGATCTGCCCGATATCAATACCCAGATAGCGGATTGGCATGCCTTCCGCCAGCTTACCGGCATCAAACGCGTGCAGGGTAATCTGTCCACCCACGGCACGTGCGGCGGTTTCGGACGGGAAGAGAATACGCTTGTCACCTTTACGCAGATTCGCGCCCGCGCCGCTGAGGTTATCGAAGCTAATCGCCCCGCGCAGCGCGCGTGAGAGCGGGGAGGCCTGCACGGTCAGCCCGTTACCGTTAAGCTGAACTTTCGCGCCGCCTTCGGCCCAGAAGACGCTGTTTGGCGTCAGCAGCTTGCGGTACTCCGGCTTGATATGCAGTTCGATATCGAACGCGTCCGCACGCGGGCGAACGGTGATCACTTCCCCAACTTCAAACTTGCGATACAGCACCACAGATCCCGCCTGTACGTCCGGCAGCGTCTCGGCGCTTAGCGTCAGCGTGGTGGTAGGAAGATCGCTCAGGCTGTTTTCAATCGCTTTCTCCAGGTTGGCATACAGCGGATAGCTGTCGCGCACGGGGCCTTTATCGCCGGGCAGAATGCGGATACCGCCGTTAACCCATTCGCTGGCGCTGGCGCCGAGGAACTCCACGCCGTCCAGACCCACCTTCACGTCGACGCGACTGTTCACCACGAATTTGCTGTCACCGTGCACCAGGTCGCTGTACTGCGGATCGATGGCGACCGAGAAGGTCACGCCATCCGCGGAGAGCTTACGCTCCAGCACCTGACCGACCTGCACGCCGTGTAAAATTAACGGCTGTCCGGCTTCGATACCGTAACTTTCTGGCGCATTCAGCGTGACCGTCACCACGCCCGGCTTTTGCAGCAGGGCTTTATCCGCCGGGGCAATCACGAAGCTATTGCTGGGCTCGCCTTCACCGGGGATGAGCTCAAACGTATTGCCGGTCAACAGCGTGCTGAGGCTGGCATCGTTCAGAGAGAGCTTTGGACTGCGCATTTCGATGCGCGTTTTCTCGCGCAGGAGATCGACCACGCTCGGGTCGACGGTCATTTCGCCGGTGACCGAGCCGCCCGGGTTGAGCGTCATTTTGGTGAGCTGACCAACCTGCAATCCCTGATACATCAGCGGCGTTGAACCCGCTTTTAGCCCTTTAGCATCGGGCAAGGCGAGTTTGACGATCACGCCGCGCTGGCTGTGCGCCAGGTCAGCATACAATCCAAATGAATCATCAGCGGTGGCAGGGCTTGAGTTTTCCGGTGAGTCAAAGGCAATGGCGCCATTCACCAGCGCAGCCAGACTCTCCAGCTTCACTTTCGCACCGCTCAGGCTGAGGTCAGCATCCACGCCGGAGACGTTCCAGAAGCGGCTGCCTTTTTTCACCAGATTGGTGAAACGGCGCTCGATCAGCACGTCGATGGTGACGCCCTGTTTATTCGGGTTGATCGCGTAATCGTACACGCGGCCAACCGGGATTTTGCGGAAATAGACCAGCGAACCGCTGTTCAGAGAACCGAGGTCCGGCGCCTGGAGATGGATCATCAAATCGCCGTTATTGAGGCGGTACTTGGGCTGTGTATCCAGGGCAACAAAGTGATCCTGCGGCTCCCCTTTGCCCGGCATCATGCCGATATAGTTACCGCCCACGAGCGCATCCAGCCCGGACACGCCGGCCAGAGAGGCTTTCGGCGTCACCAGCCAGAACTGCGTTTCGCTGCGCAGGGCATCCTGCATGTCAGATTTAATACTGACCCGCACCTGAATCTTGTTCAGCCCTTTTCCAAGGGAGATGTCCTGAACCGTACCCACTTCAACGCCCTGGAAGCGAACGGGCGTTCGTCCGGCGACGATGCCGTCGGCGGTCTGGAAATCAATGGTGACGGTACTCCCGCGATCTTCATAGCTCGTCCAGATAAGCCAGCCTGCAATCATCAGGGCGATGACGGGCAGCAACCAGAATGGCGAAATGCGGCGTTTTGTTTTAATTCTCGCTTCAGTCGGCGAAGCGGGGGTTTCCTGACTCATGTGCATCCCAAAGTAAGCGGCTATCCAGCCATTCCACAGCAAGAATAGTCAATATCACCGCAGAGCCGAAATAAAAAGCCGCGGGTCCCATTGTAAAAGCAAGTAGCTGGTCGCGATTGATGAGCGACATCATCAGCGAAATCACGAACAGATCTAACATTGACCAGCGGCCAATCCAGGTGACGAACCGCAGCAGCAGAATGCGGGTCCGTAAGCCTTGTTCACACTTAAAGTGAATGCTGATGAGCAGGGTAAACATCACCACCACTTTGGTAAAGGGAACCAGGATACTGGCAATAAAGACGATCGCCGCCACCCCGACGTTGCTGTGCGCAAGGGAGATAATCCCGGAGAGGATAGTATCCTCCTGACGCCCGCCATTCACGTAAATGATGGAAATCGGCAGCATATTGGCTGGGATCAGAAACACCAGGGAGGCGATCAGCGCGGCCCAGCATTTTTGCAGGCTGTTGTTGCGCCGCAGTCTCAACGGAATGTGGCACCGCGGGCAGCGTCCTCGCGCGTCGGGCAAGCCGGTATAGTGGCATCCCAGACAGACGCGCAGATTGTCATCGGGACGCGTGGCGGGGCGCTGAGGGTAAAACCGTTCCCAGAGCTGCTCGACGTTCAGATGGATCAGCGTCAGGATACTCAGCAATACCAGGCAGATGAAAGCAAAGAGCCCGATGCCGGGCTGCAAAAAGGCATAGTCCTGTACCTTTATTGACGCAACGCCCACGCCCACCAGGTAAATATCCAGCATCACCCACTCTTTGAGCTTGTCCAGCATCAACAGCACCGGGCGAAGGTTCATGCCGAGAATATTGCCAAACCAAAGATAGGCAATGGCGGCGACCAGCACCAGCGGCGCGCCAACGGTGCAGAACAGCACCATCGCAGCGGTAATGGGATCGCCCTGACGGGTCATCTGCCAGATACCCTGCAGCACGTTTGCGTCAATGCGTACCCCAAGCAGGTAGAGTTTCAGCAGCGGTTCGCTCCAGGCGAAGGGCATCAGCAGCAGCATGGTGACGGCCATGGCGGCGAGTCGGGTTAGCGACCAGTCGCGACCATCACGAATTTTGGCGTCGCAGCGGGGACAAAAGGCACTTTGGTGCGATTTCATCTTCGGCAACATAAAAAGCGTATCGCACTGGGGGCAACGCTGATAATGTGCACGTGGCAAAGCTTCGCTTACCGTATGGACAGTTATCTTTCTTGCCGGCGTAATTTTGGTTGTTTTTAAGGCCATCAGCTGCGCACAAATAAGTATTGTTGAAAGTTATAATAACTCATGAACGGATTCATCTTGAGCATGAGCGCATTTAATGCTTATTTTAATAGGCTATGCGGTAAATTTGTAAGACAACTAAGTGATTGAATAATGAACAAAACAGAATTCTACGCGGATCTAAACCGCGATTTTAAGGCATTGATGGCGGGTGAGACCAGCTTCTTAGCCACTCTGGCAAATACTAGCGCATTGCTGTTTGAACGTCTCTCTGACGTGAACTGGGCCGGCTTTTACCTCCTGGAAGGTGAAACGCTGGTGCTTGGCCCGTTCCAGGGCAAACTGGCCTGCGTGCGTATACCGGTAGGGCGCGGCGTATGCGGCACGGCGGTGGCCGAGAATCAGGTCCAGCGTGTGGAAGACGTTCATGCGTTTGACGGGCACATTGCCTGTGATGCCGCCAGTAACTCTGAAATCGTTCTGCCGCTGGTGGTCAAAAATCAGATTATTGGCGTTCTGGATATCGACAGCACGGTCTTCAGTCGCTTTACAACCGAGGACGAACAGGGGCTGCGCGAGCTGGTGGCTAATCTGGAAAACGTACTCGCTGCAACCGATTATCAAAAATTCTTTGCGAGCGTCGCAGGATAATCAACGGATAACGTAGCATTTACTGATAGCGTCATTATAATGACGCCTGTTCATGCCTGCGCTTGTTGGCAACGTCCGTTGTAATCAGGAAATTTCATGGAAAATCAACCTAAGTTGAATAGCAGTAAAGAAGTTATCGCATTTCTGGCCGAGCGTTTCCCGCAGTGCTTCAGCGCGGAAGGTGAAGCTCGTCCCCTGAAAGTCGGTATTTTTCAGGATCTGGTGGCGCGTGTTGAAGGGGAAATGAACCTCAGCAAAACTCAGCTGCGTTCCGCCTTACGTCTTTATACTTCGAGCTGGCGTTACCTGTACGGTATCAAAGCTGGCGCGACCCGCGTGGATCTCGACGGCAACCCGTGTGGTGAGCTGGACGAGCAGCACGTTGAGCACGCGCGCAAGCAGCTTGAAGAAGCCAAAGCACGCGTTCAGGCACAACGTGCAGAACAGCAGGCGAAAAAACGCGAAGCCGCAGCGGCAAACGGCCAGGAAGAAGCGCCTCGTCGTGAGCGTAAACCACGCCCTGCGCCGCGCCGTCACGATAATAACGATCGCAAACCGCGTGCAGACAAACCAGCAGCAAAAGCCCCGCGTGCCCCTCGCGAAGAGCCGCGCCATACGCCGGTTTCTGACATTAACGCTCTGAGCGTAGGTCAGGCGCTGAAGGTAAAAGCGGGTAACAATGCTATGGACGCCACCGTACTGGAAATCACCAAAGATGGCGTTCGTGTACAGCTGACTTCTGGTATGTCAATGATTGTACGCGCAGAACACTTGTTGTTCTGAAACGGAGGCCAAGCCTGGCATGAACACTTTTTTTAAGCTCACCGCGCTGGCGGGCCTGTTTGCTATAACAGGTCACGCTTTTGCAGTGGACGATATCACGCGTGTTGATCAAATTCCGGTACTCAAGGAAGAGACGCAGCACGCGACGGTGAGCGAGCGCGTGACCTCACGTTTTACCCGCTCGCACTATCGTCAGTTCGATCTCGATCAGGCCTTTTCGGCCAAAATCTTTGACCGCTATCTGAACTTGCTGGATTACAGCCATAACGTTTTGCTCGCCAGCGATGTCGAGCAGTTCGCTAAGCGCAAATCCGAGGTGGGTGACGAGTTGCGTTCAGGCAAGCTGGATCTGTTCTACGATCTCTACAACCTGTCGCAAAAGCGCCGTTTCGAACGCTATCAGTACGCGCTGAAAGTGCTGGAACGTCCGATGGACTTCACCGGCACTGACACCTTTAATCTGGATCGCAGTAAAGCACCCTGGCCGAAAGATGAAGCCGAGTTGAATGCGCTGTGGGACGGTAAAGTTAAATACGACGAACTGAGCCTTAAGCTGACCGGTAAAGACGAAAAAGAGATCCGTGACACGCTGACGCGTCGTTACAAATTCGCCATTCGTCGTCTGGCCCAGACCAACAGTGAGGATGTCTTCTCGCTGGCCATGACCGCCTTTGCTCACGAAATCGATCCGCACACCAACTATCTCTCTCCGCGCAACACCGAACAGTTCAATACCGAGATGAGCCTGTCTCTGGAAGGTATCGGCGCGGTGCTGCAGATGGACGATGATTACACGGTGATCAATTCGATGGTCGCGGGTGGCCCGGCATCCAAAAGCAAAGCGATTAGCGTAGGCGATCGTATTGTGGGTGTAGGACAAACCGGCCAGAACATGGTCGACGTGATCGGCTGGCGCCTTGATGACGTGGTTGCGCTGATCAAAGGTCCGAAAGGCAGCAAGGTTCGTCTGGAAGTTCTCCCGGCAGGAAAAGGCACCAAAACCCGTATCGTTACTCTGACCCGCGAGCGTATCCGTCTTGAAGACCGCGCGGTGAAAATGTCGGTGAAAACCGTGGGTAAAGAGAAGGTTGGTGTTCTGGATATTCCTGGCTTCTACGTAGGGCTGACTGACGATGTGAAAGTTCAGCTGCAGAAGCTTGAAAAGCAGAACGTCAGCAGCATTATCATCGACCTGCGCAGTAACGGCGGCGGTGCGCTGACGGAAGCGGTTTCACTCTCTGGTCTGTTCATTCCATCGGGTCCTGTGGTTCAGGTGCGCGATAACAACGGTAAAGTGCGTGAAGATGCCGACAACGACGGTGTGGTCTACTACAAAGGCCCGCTGGTGGTCCTCGTTGACCGCTTCAGTGCTTCCGCGTCTGAGATCTTTGCCGCTGCAATGCAGGACTATGGCCGCGCGCTGATCGTCGGTGAGCCAACCTTCGGGAAAGGCACCGTTCAGCAGTATCGCTCTCTGAATCGTATTTACGATCAAATGCTGCGTCCGGAATGGCCTGCACTGGGCTCGGTTCAGTACACCATTCAGAAATTCTACCGCGTGAACGGCGGCAGTACACAGCGTAAGGGCGTAACGCCGGACATCATGATGCCGACAGGCACGGAAGAGACGGAAACCGGCGAGAAGTTTGAAGATAACGCGTTGCCGTGGGACAGCATCAATGCTGCGACCTACGTGAAAGCGGGTGATATGACGCAATTTGGCCCTGAACTGCTGAAAGCGCATAACGACCGCATCGCGAAAGATCCGGAGTTCCAGTACATCATGAAGGACATTGCACGGTTCAATGCCCTGAAAGATAAGCGGAATATCGTTTCTCTGAACTACGCACAGCGTGAGAAAGAGAACAACGAAGACGATGCAACCCGCCTGGCGCGTATCAACGATCGCTTCAAGCGTGAAGGTAAGCCTCTGCTCAAAAAACTGGACGATCTGCCAAAAGATTACCAGGAGCCGGATCCGTATCTGGACGAGACAGTGCATATCGCTCTCGACCTGGCGAATCAGGAAAAAGAGAAACCTGCCGTACAGCCTGCTCCGGCAAAATAATCTCCCAACAGGCACAAGAAATTGTGCCTGTTTCTTTTTGTTCTTCATCCTTCCGTCAGCCAGATTTCCAATTGTGTAAAGTTGTGTCTTTCTGGTGACTTACGCCCGCCGGATGCTTGAAAATAGCCGCAATACCCATACGATGTGGGTTATCGCATAGTGCGTTTTGTTAAACTGAGGTAAAAAGAAAATTATGATGCGAATCGCGCTCTTCCTGCTCACCAACCTGGCGGTCATGGTGGTTTTCGGGCTCGTGCTAAGCCTGACAGGAATTCAGTCGAGCAGCGTTCAGGGTCTGTTGATTATGGCGCTGCTGTTTGGTTTTGGTGGCTCGTTCATCTCCCTGCTGATGTCGAAGTGGATGGCACTGAAATCGGTGGGTGGTGAGGTTATTGAACAGCCGCGTAACGATATGGAACAGTGGCTGATGAATACGGTGGCTCAGCAATCCCGTCAGGCCGGGATCGCCATGCCGCAGGTGGCGATTTATCATGCCCCGGACATCAACGCTTTCGCCACGGGCGCCCGTCGCGATGCGTCACTGGTTGCCGTCAGCACCGGATTGCTGCAGAACATGAGCCGTGATGAAGCCGAAGCGGTTATTGCCCACGAAATCAGCCATATCGCCAACGGTGACATGGTGACCATGACCCTGATTCAGGGCGTGGTGAACACCTTCGTGATCTTCATCTCCCGTATTCTGGCGCAGATTGCGGCAGGCTTTATGGGCGGCAACCGCGACGAAGGTGAAGAGAGCAACGGCAACCCGCTGATCTACTTCGCCGTTTCGATGGTTCTGGAACTGGTATTCGGTATTCTGGCCAGCATCATCACCATGTGGTTCTCCCGCCACCGTGAATTCCATGCGGATGCTGGCTCGGCGAAACTGGTTGGTCGTGAGAAGATGATTGCTGCGCTGCAGCGTCTGAAAACCAGCTACGAGCCGCAGGAAGCGAACAGCATGATGGCCTTCTGCATTAACGGTAAGTCCAAATCGCTGAGCGAGCTGTTTATGTCTCATCCGCCGCTGGATAAACGTATCGAAGCGCTGCGCAGTGGGGAATACCTGAAGTAACGCTAAGAACCCTAATAAGCCGGGCAGGAGAACTCTCCGCCCGGCTTTTTTTATGCCTGAACCCTGGGCTGGGTCACGCGAAGGCCGCTGACGATCGCCGCGAGAGAGGCAAGGGCACCTGCGGTGAGAAGCGCAACATGGTTGCCGTTTTGTCCGGCGAGGTTAAACATCAGGGCGACCAGCGCCGCACCGCTGCTTTGCCCCAGAAGGCGCGCGGTCCCCAGCATGCCGCTTGCACCTCCGCTGCGATGGCGCGGCGCGGAGGTGATAATGGTGTGATTGTTAGGCGACTGGAACAGGCCAAACCCTGCGCCGCACAGGATCATGCGCCAGATGATGTCCAGATCGGTTGGCGATGACGGTAGCAGAGCCAGCGCGAAAAGGCCTGTCGCCATCACCGCCAGCCCCAGTGCTCCCAATAAACCGGCATGGACGCGTTCAATCAGGTAACCTGCCAGCGGCGCCATCACCATTGTCGCCAGCGGCCAGGGAGTTAACAGCAGGCCGGTCTCCACTTCTGAACGTCCCAGCACGCTCTGCAGAAAGAAGGGCAGAGAAACCAAGGCCAGCATCTGGGCGCAGAACGAGCAGACTGACGTGCAAATGGAGAGGGAAAAGAGGGGAATACGCAGCAGATCGACCGGCAGTAAAGGCACAGGGAGTGTGAGCTGGCGGCGAACAAAGAAGAAACCGATCGCCAGCAGGGCGACGAGCTCCGCGCCGGTAAGCATCAGAGACTGTCCCTGCGCAAAGCCGCTCAGCGCCGTAATCAGCAGGCCAAAGGTCAGGGCATTCATCACCGCACTCGCCACGTCGAAGCGCGGCATGGTGCTTTTAGGGCCGTTAGCGGGAAGAAAGCGCAGGGCGAAGAATATGGCGACGATACCCAGCGGCACGTTAATGGCGAACAGCCATTGCCATGACGCAATGGAAAGGATCGCCGCCGCAATGGTTGGTCCGGCGGCGGAAGAGACGGCGACAATAAACGAGTTTATCCCCATGCCGCGCCCCAGATGACGCTGCGGATAAATTAAGCGGATCAACGCCGTGTTTACGCTCATCAGTGCCGCGCCGCCAAACCCCTGCGCAATGCGGGCAAGCGTCAGGGTATGCAGTGAATCTGAAAGGGCGCATAGCAAGGACGTGAAGGTGAAAACCACCAGACCGCACTGATACACCCGACGGTAACCGAACATATCGCCCAGGAAAGAGAACGAGAGCAGGGAAACCACAATCGCAATCTGATAGGCGTTAACAATCCATATCGAACTGGCGGGAGAGGCGTGCAGGTCGCTGGCGATGGTTGGCAGGGCGACGTTCGCGATTGCGCCGTCAAGGACGGCCATTGAGATACCGATAATGATGGTTGCTATAGCGCCATACCGCTGGGGTAAAGGCAGGCCATCGGAAAGGGTCTTTTCCATTAGGATTAAAAAAGCTCAGCGTGAAATTATTCTCAGGGTAACTATTTTAGCATTGTTACAGCCGCGATATGTCGCAGATTTGTAACGAAGTAAACGCGGATTGATTGCAGGTGACATGACGGGAACTTATAATAAAAACCGGTTCTGATTTTTATAAAACACTCTCTATGAGGTGGTAAATGGCTATTGCGGATTTGGATAAACAGCCAGATTCTGTTTCTTCCGTGCTGAAGGTGTTTGGCATCTTACAGGCGCTGGGAGAAGAGCGTGAAATAGGTATTACAGAGTTGTCGCAGCGCGTGATGATGTCAAAAAGCACCGTTTATCGCTTTTTGCAAACCATGAAGTCGCTGGGCTACGTTGCCCAGGAAGGCGAATCTGAAAAATACTCTCTGACGCTGAAGCTGTTTGAGCTGGGTGCCCGTGCGCTACAAAATGTTGACCTGATCCGCAGCGCCGATATTCAGATGCGTGAAATCTCTCGCCTGACCAAAGAGACCATCCATCTCGGCGCGCTGGATGAAGACAGCATTGTTTACATCCATAAAATCGACTCCATGTACAATCTGCGCATGTATTCGCGCATTGGTCGTCGCAACCCGCTCTACAGTACCGCCATTGGTAAGGTTCTGCTGGCGTGGCGCGATCGTGAGGAAGTGAAGCAGATCCTCGAAGGCGTGGAATACAAGCAAAGTACCTCACGAACCATTACCAGCACGGACGCGCTGTTAACGGTGCTCGATCGCGTACGCGAGCAGGGGTATGGCGAAGATAACGAAGAGCAGGAAGAAGGGCTGCGCTGCATCGGCGTTCCGGTGTTTGACCGTTTTGGCGTGGTGATCGCGGGCTTAAGTATCTCCTTCCCAACTTTACGCTTCTCCGAAGAGCGTCTGCATGAGTATGTGGCTATTCTGCACACTGCCGCACGTAAGATTTCTGAACAGATGGGGTATCACGACTACCCGTTCTAATCTCTGTTCCCATAAAAAAACGCCGCAACAGATGCGGCGTTTTTTGTCGGTCATTTACCCGGCTGATTAACCATTATCAATCACGACGGATGTCTTACGCAGGACCGGACAGTGGGTTAAGCCCACGATCCCGCTTTCAGTATGCAGATATTGCGCAGTGCTCACGCCCTGTGCCGTTAAATATTTACACTGAATTCCTAACCCGGCTGCGTTCTCGGTGCTTCCCACAAGCACGCCATAACCCGTTAGCAGAAGGCCAATCCAGACAATGGCCAGTGCAACAATTGTTCGAATGATTAACCGCATCATTTCCTCTTTTATCGTTGTTATCATAATGCTAGCGTAAACGGTTTACGCGGCGAAACAAGTGCAGGAATCTGAAAAAAGCGCGATGGAGGCACAGTTAGTCCTTGTTTAAGATAAGCGTGATAACCTCGTTACATCAGGTCATTAGACGGAGTGTGGAGTGAAAAAAATACGCTGGGTAATTCTGATTATCGTGCTGATAGCGTGCGTGGTGTTATGGACGCAGACGATCAATGTGATGTGCGATCAGGATGTACAGTTTTTTAGCGGCGTTTGCGCAATCAATAAATTTATTCCGTGGTAACACGCATTTTTTCTCAAGGTGATTTCCTTCCTTCGCGCCAGTGGTAAAATAGACGTTTTTATTGAGGTGGTGAAATGGGTGAGTTACTGAATTCAGGGCTGCTGAATATAGCATCCCTGATGATTTCTTTGGTTGTTCTGCTGGTGGGGCTGGTCATTTGGTTTTTCGTGAACCGCGCCAGTTCCCGTACTAACGAGCAGATTGAACTGCTGGAAGCGCTGCTCGATCAGCAAAAACGTCAGAATGCGCTGCTGCGTCGTCTGTGTGAGGCTAACGAACCGGAAGAGAAAGACGCGCCGAAAGCCCCGGTCGCTGAAGATAACAAAGACGAAGACGACTTTATCCGCCTGGTGGCTGAGCGTTAATCTTTTTGTCTGGGAGGTGGCTGTGGTCTGGAAAAATCCCTGGTATGACCCCTCCCTGAAACATCACACCCCGAACGGTTTTTGTAATACCGATCCTGTCGGACATCAACCCGGCGATCTTGACCGCTGGCGTAAAGCGCGTAAAGAGGCCGGTTTACCGAAGCCGCCCGCGCTGGGTTATGAAGACTTTATCCACCAGTGGTGGCAACCGGTTGAGCTTACGCAATCTCATGAAGATGGGGTGTGGTGGCTCGGACACGCGAGTGTGTTGCTGCAGCTGGACGGCAATATCATCCTTACCGATCCGGTGTTTTCACGCCGCGCTTCTCCGCTTCCTTTCCTGGGACCACAGCGTAAAACGCCTCCCGCGCTGTCACTCGATCAACTTCATCAGCTTGATGCGGTCGTCATCTCCCATAATCATTACGATCATCTTGATGACGCGACCATTCGCCGTATCCTCAAGCGCTTCCCCGACGTCAGTTTTTTTGTTCCGCTGGGCCTGGCCGACTGGTTTCGCCGCCGGGGGGCAAAACGCGTGGTTGAGCTCGACTGGTGGCAGAGTTTCACCTGGCAGGGGATGACGCTGACCGCCGTACCGGCACAGCACTGGAGTATGCGCACGCCATGGAACCGCAATCGCTCATTATGGTGCGGCTGGGTTATGGAAGGGCGACATCATCGTTTCTGGTTCAGCGGTGATACGGGGTATTCGCCCGAGCTGCTGTTGATACCTCAACGCCTGGGCCATATCGATGCTGCCGCGTTACCGATAGGTGCCTACGCCCCACGATGGTTCATGGCTGTCCACCATATGGATCCGCAATCCGCGGTGGCATTGTGGCAGCAGTTGGGTTGTCCGCTGGCGTTTCCCATTCACTGGGGCGTGTTTGAACTGGCAGATGAAGCTCTTGATGAACCTGTGCGGGAGTTAACTGACGCGCTAGATAATTTAGCACCAGTTAATCATTCTTTCAGGATACTGAAAATTGGCGAATATTTATCCTTATAAACGAAGCGATTAATTGTTGCATATATTCTGTATGTAGACGCGCGTAGAAATGTTTTATTTCTATCGAAACGTTTTGCTTGCCTTCTTTTGATGCAGGTTCATAAAAATTTCATTATTTTGGTGCATAACACCGTTTATTAACTGGTGCATTTTAATACAGTCGGGCGTGGGTTATTAACGGTGTTTTTTCTCTGAAACAATTTGGTCGCGTTACAATGATTTAAGCATAAGTTTTCACAAATTGTTCTAACTCAATCAAGACGTAAGATTTCTTTTCCCGGTTGCTGGACGCTTCGTTATGATTGAGCTATGTTAAAAAAGTCTTAGATTACAGCGGTTGTGAAAGCAACGCCGGGTCTTTGTTACGCAGCAGAGCTGTCTGTACGTGATGCGCATAATTGTGCAAAACCTGACAGGCACTGTTCGAATTTGTGCGGCGGATCGAGACATGTTTAAAAATGGCTTGCCATATTAAACATAGTGTGTGATAACACGTTTTGGGTCAAACGAGGTACAGTTCTGTTTATGTGTGGCATTTTCAGTAAAGAAGTCCTGAGTAAACACGTTGTCGTTGAATACCGCTTCTCTGCCGAACCTTATATTAGTGCCTCATGCAGTAATGTCTCAGTTTTATCTCAGTTAATGCCTGCGGGCTAAGAAAACACTCTAAGGAATTTTGCAAAATGGCAAAGATTAAAGGTCAAGTTAAGTGGTTCAACGAGTCTAAAGGTTTTGGTTTCATTACTCCTGCTGACGGCAGCAAAGACGTGTTCGTACACTTCTCTGCAATCCAGGGTAACGGCTTCAAAACTCTGGCTGAAGGCCAGAACGTTGAGTTCGAAATTCAGGACGGCCAGAAAGGCCCAGCTGCAGTTAACGTAACTGCTATCTGATCGAACCGCTGCTGACTGAAGCGCTTAGCACTTCAATCTCAGACATAAAGCCTCGCATAACGCGGGGCTTTTTTATGCCCCTTATCTTTCAAAATATTACTATTCGCGGTCTTGTTAGTAACTTGTTGCAAAGCTGCGAGGTTAGTAGCACTGTTTTGCCACCCTAAACCCATTTTTTCCCGTTAAATCAGGGCGTTGTTTTACAGTCCCGGGGTTCAGGTGAAGAAGAAATTGATAACGACCGCTGGCAATTTCACGCCAGCGCGTTTTGTGCTGCTCTGTTTAGCTATTTTTTGTAGTCTGGCTTTTTTGCTGGGCCGCGTTGCCTGGCTGCAAATCATCAAGCCTGACAATCTGGTGAAGCAGGAAGATATGCGCTCCCTCCGCCAGCTGGCGATTGATGCGCCGCGCGGCATGATAGTGGATCGCGAAGGTCGCCCCCTGGCGGTGAGCGTGCCTGTCCGGGCCGTGTGGGCCGATCCTAAAACGGTGCTGGCAAAAGGAGGCGTTGGCGTTGACGAGCGCTGGCAGGCGTTGGCAAATGCGCTGCATCTCTCCCTGGACACACTCTCGGCGCGAATCAACGCCAACCCGCAGGGCCGTTTTATTTATCTTGCCCGTCAGGTCGATCCTGCACAGGCAAAGTGGATCGATAAGCTCAATCTGCCCGGCATCAATTTACGCGATGAATCCCGCCGTTTTTATCCTGCCGGCCATGTGGCAGCGAACCTGATTGGCTTCACCAATATTGACGGGCAGGGCATTGAAGGCGTGGAAAAAAGCTTTAACGCGCAGCTGACAGGCAAGGCGGGTGTGCGACAGGTAAGGGAAGACCGCTACGGACGCGTGGTTGAAAACCTGACGGAAGTGGCGCCCGCTCCGGCGCATAACATCCAGTTAAGTATCGACGAGCGTCTGCAAACCATCACCGAAGATGCGCTCGATAATGCCGTGGCCTGGAACAAGGCCGAGTCTGGGGCATCGGTGCTAATTAATATCCCAACCGGGGAAATCCTCGCCATGGCGAGCTATCCGGATTTCAACCCCAATAACCGGGAAGGCGCGACGATAAACGATTTTCGCAACCGTGCGATCAGCGATACGTTTGAACCGGGTTCCACGGTCAAGCCGCTGGTGCTGATGACGGCCCTGCAGCAGGGGCTGGTCCAGCCGGACAGCGTGATTGACACGCACCCGTATACTCTTGACGGGCATCGTATCCGCGATGTGGGCTACTATCCTGAACTGACAATGACCGGGATCCTGCAAAAATCGAGCGACACCGGCGTGTCCCGACTGTCCCTGGCAATGCCTGTCCAGCATCTTATTGATACCTATCGAAACTTTGGTTTTGGCACGAATACGGGGCTTGGCTTAACGGGGGAGAGCGCGGGACTGCTGCCCCAGCGTAAATACTGGAGCCAGCTCGACCGCGCGACCTTTGCCTTCGGCTACGGGCTGATGGTGACGCCGCTCCAGCTGGCGCACGTCTACGCCACTATTGGCGGCTTCGGGCTTGAGCGACCTCTCTCGATTACGCGTATCGATCCACCCGTTATTGGGCACCGCGTCATGCCGGAAGAGATTGCGCACGAGGTGGAGCACATGATGGAGAGCGTTGCGCTGCCCGGCGGCGGCGGGGTTAAGGCTGCTGTGCGTGATTACCGGGTGGCGGTGAAAACCGGTACGGCGAAGAAAATTGACGACAGCGGGAAGTACGTCGATAAATACGTCGCCTATACGGCCGGCGTTGCGCCTGCCAGCGATCCGCGCTTTGCCCTGGTGGTGGTCATTAACGATCCGCAAAATGGCGCCTACTACGGCGGTGCCGTTTCCGCGCCTGTCTTCAGCGAGATTATGGGCAACGTGCTGCGTCTGGAGAATGTGAAACCTGACGGGTTACCGGCGGGTTCCGATCACCTTATCGTTATGCGTTAACCGGGCGTTTATAACCAGGGCGAATAGCGGTACACTTCGCCCTTTGATTATGCTCCGGAGTCACCATGTCCTTCAGTTGTCCCCTTTGCCACGCCCCCCTGACGCATTCAGATAAAAGTTATACCTGTCCGCAGGGGCATCAGTTTGATATGGCAAAAGAAGGCTACGTGAATCTTCTGCCGGTGCAGCATAAGCGCTCCCGCGATCCTGGCGACAGTGCAGAGATGATGCAGGCGCGTCGCGCTTTTCTGGATGCCGGGCACTATCTGCCGCTGCGGGAGACCGTCGCGCAGATGCTGAATGACATTCTGCCGGATTCTGCCACCGCCATGCTCGATATTGGCTGCGGGGAAGGGTACTACACCGCACGGTTTGCCGGGATTGCCCGTGACAAGGGCGCGCTGACATTCGGTCTGGACGTGTCGAAAGTGGCCATTCGCGCGGCGGCAAAGCGTTACGCGGACGTGACGTTCTGCGTGGCATCCAGCCACCGGCTGCCGTTTGACGATGCCAGCATGGACGCTGTTATCCGCATTTACGCGCCCTGCAAGGCGGAAGAGCTGGCTCGCGTGGTGAAGCCGGGCGGATGGGTCGTCACCGTGACGCCGGGCCCGCGTCATCTGATGGAGCTGAAAGGCCTGATCTACGACGAAGTGCGTCTCCATGCCCCTCATTCTGAACAGCTGGCCGGTTTTAGCCTGAAGCAGGAGCAAAGCGTGGCGTATGAAATGACGCTGAAAGGGGAAGAGGCCACCGCGTTGCTGCAGATGACGCCGTTCGCGTGGCGGGCAAAACCGGAAGTATGGGAAGCGCTAGCTGCACACTCAACATTTCGCTGCCAGACGGATTTCAGTATCCACGTCTGGCAGCGCGAAGATTAACCGGCGAAGTGTGCCCAGAGGATCTGGGCACCAATGCCAATCAACACAATTCCCCCCAGGATCTCGGCGCGTTTACCCAGCAGCGGGCCGATAAACCGTCCAACCATCATGCCCAGCGTGGACATAATCAGCGTTGCGCAGCCGATGGCCAGCGCGGTGGCGATAATATTGACCTGAAGGAATGCCAGACCGACGCCGACGGCCATCGCATCAAGGCTGGTGGCAATGGCCGTGGTGACCAGCAGCCAGAACCCGTGGCGATGCTGCGGCTCCTCGTCTTCTTCATCGCCGCCGCGAAAACCTTCAATCACCATTCGGCCACCGAGAAAGACCAGCAGGACGAACGCAATCCAGTGGTTCCACTCCAGCACGAACTGGCTGGCGAGCATGCCAAGACCCCAGCCGATAAGCGGCGTCAGCGTTTCGATAGCACCGAAAATCAGGCCGGTACGCAGGGCTTCTGAGAACTTAGGTTTATGGAGCGTGGCGCCTTTTCCGATGGAAGCAGCAAACGCGTCCATGGACATGCCAAAAGCGAGGAGGATCGTAGCGGAGATATTCATAACAGCGTCCAGACCGGGGATATCCATATGACACATCACTGCCCCCAGTAAACAGCAGTTGATGTATCTATGGTCTCGCCTGATCGCGCCGCACATAAGATGTGCTGTCAGCGAACCGTACGCGCCACGTTTTTCAACGAGTATGTTGACACGTACATTTCCTGCGAGCAGGAAATCGGCTACTCCCCAACGACGGGCGCAACCTTAACATATTTTGAGAATATAAAACAACAATGAAGAGGCATTATTTAAAATGCTTATTGATAACGATTTTCATTTGTCTTTAAGCGTGAAGATATCGTTAACAAATAGAGATCAAATTAACGAAGGGGATATAGCTTTGGCTATATTTCTTGCGCACGATAAACGCAATATATAGCCATTGCTATATATATAACTCATTGAGTTTTAACGAGTAAATTGTATATCTTTTCCAGGTCGTCAATATTCTTCACCCGAACAAGCAGGCGGCGTTGTTCTAATTGCATTACCAGCACACCGTCTTCGGATAAATTCATCTCTTTAATACGGTTATATTCTATCCACACATTGGCGAAGAAAAACCCGCGGGATTTAAAAATGATTTTCGGCGTGCGGATCCAGAACAGATAAACAGCCATTAATGCCAGCGCACATAATAACCATGTGGTTAATATTGCACCATGCCCGGTGACGTTATTGTAAATAAGAATAGCGATGAGACCCGCGAAGATAAACGCATCCACGCGCCCGCGTCGCAGAAGGGGAAGGGAGAGCAGCGTCTCGCCGTGACGGCGGGGCATGATGAACTCGTCATAGATCGCGTAAGCCAGAAGGGCAGCAATAAATAAAACCAGTACGATGTCCGTGACAGTCATTCATCCTCCAGATAAAAAAAACCGGGGGCAAGCCCCCGGCCTATAGCATTGAAACTTACAGACCCAGCAGGCCGACAGCGTAGCCCGCGATACCGATGACGAAGAAGCCAACGATAATCCACAGCGGGTTCACTTTCTTACGCAGCAGCCACATGCAGGCGAAGGTCAACAGCAGCGGTACCAGTCCAGGCATCAGCTGGTCCAGAATCGTCTGCACGGTGGTGACGCGCGTCTGACCATCCTGCCCGGTGATGGTCGAGACCACCAGCGGGATGTTCACGTGCGTCCACTTGTTAACCAGCGCCCCCATGACAAACAGGCCGAGGATAGACGCCCCCTCAGTCAGTTTCTGCAGGAAGCCGCCGCCCATGTCCTTAACGATATCCACCCCTTTACGGTAGCCGTAGGCCACACCGTAGTAGCGGGTCAGCAGGCGCACGGCGTTGAACAGGATGAAGAACAGCAGCGGGCCAAGCAGGCTGCCGCTCATCGCGATACCGGCACCCAGCGCCGCGAAGACCGGACGCACGGTACCCCAGAAGATTGGGTCACCGACACCGGCCAGCGGACCCATCAGGCCGACTTTGATACCGTTGATGGCACCATCGTCAATTTCTGCGCCGTTCGCACGCTGTTCTTCCATCGCCAGCGTTACGCCCAGTACGGGGGCCGCAACGTAAGGATGGGTGTTAAAGAATTCCAGGTGACGCTTGATCGCCTGACGGCGCGCTTCGTTGTTTTCCGGGTACAGGCGTTTGATCGCCGGTACCATGGAGAAGCAGAAGCCCAGCGCCTGCATACGTTCGAAGTTCCATGAACCCTGAAACAGGTTAGAACGGATGAACACGCCACGAATATCACCCGGAGTGAGTTTTTTCTCGGTGGTAGTTTTTGTCATATCAACCATTTCGCTCACCTGTTAGTCCAGTTCGTTATCGAGATCGTTGTTACCAGCAGCCTGCGCTGGGGCACCCGCGACGCGGTTGTATTTCGGGCTGAGCTGGATGTAGAGGATCGCCATCACCGCACCAATCACGCCCAGTGCAACCAGGTTGAAGTTGGTGAAGGCAGCGGTCACGAAGCCGAGGTAGAAGAACGGCATCAGGTAGCCTGCGCGCATCATGTTGATGACCATCGCATAACCGACCACCACGATCATACCGCCCGCGATGTTCAGACCGCCGGTGACCACTTCTGGAATGGCGTTCAGCATGCTCTGGACTTCACTGGTACCGACGGAGATCGCCACGATAACCGCCGGGATCGCGATGCGCATCGCCTGCAGGAACAGGGATGAAACGTGGATCCACGACAGGGCCGTGAGGTTGCCGTTTTCGGCCGCCTTATCCGCCGCGTGCTGGAAGGCAACGGTGATAGTACGAACGATGATGGTCAGAACCTGGCCTGCGGCTGCCAGCGGGATCGCCAGGGCGATACCGGCACCAATACTCTGGTGACCAGCAATAACCAGAACGGTCGAAATGATAGAGGCCAGCGCGGCATCGGGCGCAACCGCCGCGCCGATGTTCATCCAGCCCAGGGCGATCATTTCCAGGGTACCACCGATGATGATACCGGTTTTCATGTCACCCAGAACGGCCCCAATCAGCGTACAGGCCACCAGAGGGCGGTGGAACTGAAATTCATCAAGTACGGATTCCATACCCGCAATACATGCGACGACGAACACCAGCACAATCTGAAGAGTGGTAATCTCCATTGCACTTCTCCTATTACATAAGCTTTATGTGAGAACCGGCGCGGGCTTATTTCCCAACTTTGCCGATCAAATCCATCATTTTCAGTTTTTGATCCGTAGAAACCTTACGGGCTTCCAGCTCAATACCGCGTGCATTCAGCTTGTTGAATGCCTCGATATCTTTCGCATCGACTGAAATGGCGTTGTTGACCTGCGTTTTGCCCTGACGGAATGCCATACCACCAATGTTCACGGAGGTGATTTTCACGCCGCCTTCAACAATGCGCTCAACGTCTGTCGGGTTAGTGAACAGGAGCATCACGCGTTCACCCGCGTATTTCGGGTTGTTGTACACGCGGATCATCTTGGCGACATCCACGACGTGCGCGGTAACGCCAGGAGGAGCAACCTGAGTCAGAAGGGTTTTACGTACGGTATCGGCGGCCACTTCGTCGCTGACCACGATAATGCGTCGAACGTTGGTCTCTTTGGTCCAGCGCGTGGCAACCTGGCCGTGGATTAAGCGGTCATCAATACGCGCAAGGCCGATAACCATGTAATCGTTCGGGCCCATCGGTTTTGCTGGTGCTGCCGCTTTTGGTGCCGCAGCAGGCGCAGGGGCGGGTTTTTCAACCGGCTGCGCTTTCAGGGCTTTTACCCCTTCGCGACCGGTTTCAACGGCCAGTGCCACCAGCTCATCAAACGCCGGATTGTCGTCGCGCGCCATGAAGGTTTCCACCAGCATGGGAATATTCACCCCGGCGACAACTTCATAGTGCTCTTTATCGACGACAATGCGGCTGGCGGCATTGAACGGGCTGCCGCCCCATGTATCAACGAGAAACAGCACGCCTTTGCTGGTATCCAGCTTCGCGAGTTGAGCGTTGTACTTCTCTATCAGCGTCTCGGCGTTTTCACCGGGAACGAAATCGATCCAGCCGACGTTTTCCTGCTCGCCCAACAGCATCTCTGCCGTTTTGAGTAGCTGCTCAGCAGCCCAACCATGTGTGCCTATGACAATAGCAATGGTCACTTGCTACCTCCTTTTATTATCATTAATACGCCTGCCAGGCAGTCGTACTGAGAATCGTATTGGCGAACCGAATCGATTCAGATAAGGGTTAGAGTTCAAAAAAACTAAGACTTCCGCGAATTATTTTAGATAGTGAAAAAATAATTTATGTGATGAAGATCCGTAATTTAGCCACGCGTTACAGATTTATCTGTAGAGTAAAGCCGCTGTGTTACAGAACTTTGCAAAGGAACGTAAATCTTTGCTAAAAACACATTGTCTCTGATATGTTTAGCCTCCGTTTAATCGTTCAGGAGTATGGGGCTACAGCCCACTATATGGACCGTCACCGACGTCAGTCATCTTCCAGGCCATTTCGCGCCTTATTCACCGGCGATCCTCGCCACGTATCGACTCTGTTTACCTCTGTTTTGCCCACGTTGAGTGGGGCACCGTTTCGTCATTCCTTTAGCAGGAGCTTGTCATGGAATTCTTAATGGACCCGTCAATCTGGGTGGGATTGCTCACGCTGGTGGTGCTCGAGATTGTTCTCGGCATTGATAACCTGGTGTTTATCGCCATCCTTGCGGACAAACTGCCGCCAAAACAGCGTGATAAAGCGCGCCTGATTGGTCTCTCGCTGGCGCTGGTCATGCGACTGGGGCTGCTCTCCGTCATCTCCTGGATGGTCACGCTGACCAAACCGCTGTTCTCCGTCATGGATTACACCTTCTCCGGGCGTGATTTAATCATGCTGATCGGGGGGATATTCCTGCTTTTCAAAGCGACGACAGAGCTACATGAGCGGCTGGAAAACCGCCAGCACGATGACGGGCACGGTAAAGGCTATGCCAGCTTCTGGGTGGTAGTGCTGCAGATCGTGGTGCTTGATGCGGTCTTCTCGCTGGATGCGGTGATCACGGCGGTCGGCATGGTGAATCATCTGCCGGTAATGATGGCGGCTGTCGTTATTGCGATGGCGGTAATGCTGCTGGCCTCGAAGCCGCTTACGCGCTTCGTCAACCAGCATCCGACGGTGGTCGTGCTGTGTCTGAGCTTCCTGCTGATGATTGGCCTGAGCCTGGTGGCGGAAGGTTTTGGCTTCCATATTCCGAAAGGCTACCTGTACGCCGCGATTGGCTTCTCGATCCTGATTGAGCTGTTCAACCAGATTGCGCGCCGTAACTTTATTAAGCAGCAGTCGAATCAGCCGCTGCGCGCCCGTACCGCAGATGCCATTCTGCGCCTGATGGGCGGTCGTCGTCAGGTGAACGTCCAGTCTGACTCCGACAACCATAATCCGGTTCCGGTCCCGGAAGGGGCGTTTGTGGAACAAGAGCGCTACATGATCAACGGCGTGCTCTCCCTGGCCTCCCGTTCGCTGCGCGGCATCATGACGCCGCGCGGGGAAATCAGCTGGGTCGATGCTAACCTGAGCGTGGATGAAATTCGCCAGCAGCTGCTCTCTTCACCGCACAGCCTGTTCCCGGTGTGTCGCGGTGAGCTGGATGAGATCATCGGCGTTGTGCGGGCGAAAGAGATGCTGGTGGCACTGGAAGAGGGCGTTAACGTGGAAGCTGTTGCTGCCGCGTCGCCTGCGATTGTCGTGCCGGAAACGTTGGATCCTATCAACCTGCTCGGCGTGCTGCGTCGCGCTCGCGGTAGCTTTGTTATCGTCACCAACGAGTTTGGCGTGGTGCAGGGGTTGGTTACGCCGCTGGACGTGCTGGAAGCGATTGCCGGTGAATTCCCGGATGCCGACGAAACGCCAGAGATCGTAGCCGACGGTGAAGGCTGGCTGGTTAAAGGTACCACCGACCTACACGCGCTCTCGCACACGCTGGGGCTGGAAAACGTGATCAACGATGAAGAAGACATCGCGACCGTTGCCGGTCTGGTGATCGCCGTTAACGGGCAAATCCCACGCGTAGGCGATGTGATCGAGCTTGCGCCGCTGCACATTACGATCGTTGAAGCCAACGACTATCGCGTTGATATGGTTCGTATTGTTAAAGAACAATCAACCCACGATGAAGATGAATAAGCCGGCTTAGCGCAGCGGCATTAAGGGCACGATGTGCCCGTTATGATGCGCTGGCGGGGGCGCGCTTCCCGCCAGCCACTTCGGAAAATCCCGTAGCGGCATGGGCCGCGCATAGAAAAAGCCCTGCAGAACAGGTACGCCATGGCGGCGTAAGTAACGCGCCTGCTCCTCTGTCTCGACCCCCTCAGCAACCAGTTCAATATTCAGCCGCTGACCTAGCGCAATAATCATATCCGTCACCGTCGAGTTCACGGCGTCGGTACCGATGGCGGTGGTAAACGACTGGTCAATTTTCAGCACGTCCGGGTGGAGCTTTTCAAGCCAGGAGAGGGAGCTGTTCCCGGTTCCAAAATCGTCGATGGCCAGCTTCACCCCTTTGCGATGCAGCTCGCGTACGATGCGATAATCCGCATCCAGCAGCGCATCCCGTTCCGTGAGTTCAATCACCAGCTGCTGGCGCGGACTTGCGCTGAACCAGAGGCGGTTCAGGTCCTGTATCAACATCGCGTGACGGAAATGGCTGGCGGCAACGTTAATACCGATGTGAAAACCGGCGTTGGAAGGGAAGTAGCCTATCTGGCGCACCGTTTCGGCGATGACGTAGCGGGTCAGGGGGACTATCTGGTTATGTTCTTCTGCCAGCGGGATAAACACCTCCGGGGTGATCCAACCCTGACGCGGATTATTCCAGCGCAGCAGGATCTCCACGCCGGTGCACGCCTGGGTACGGGCATTCACCAGCGGCTGGCAGAAAAGCTCAAACTCCCGCGCCGCAATGCCCATATCAATCTCCCACGTGAAGCTCATCCGGTTTGCCGTTGCCAGCCAGGCGAGATAGCCCAGCAGCAGGCTGAGCATCAGCCCCAGCGGCAGCTGGGCTGGCAGGCTTTTTAAGGCTAACTCTCCAGGGCCTGGCCCGCTGACCGTAATGGTGAAAGGATTTCGGGTCGATGACTGCCGGAAAAGAGAGCCCTCCTCATCAAAGGTCAGGCTGTCGCTGACGCGTTGTCCATAGCGCAGAAAGCGATCGCCCACGGTCAGCGCCACGTCATTAATAAGCGGGCGCTGGGGCTCGAGGATCATTTTGGCGATCAGATCGATATTGATGATTTCGATAACGCCAGCTTCACCGTCCTGAGAGACGGGATACCACTGGACCAATATCGGGCTATCTTTAAGCAGCCACTGATCGGTCGATAAAATCAGCTTCGCCGTGCTGGCGGGGAGTTCTTTCAGGAAGTCGCGAACGGGCACGTTGCGGCTCCCGAAAATACTTGAGCAATACAGGATACCCTCGTTAATCAGGGCGATGGAGCGTACCGTCTGCAAAATGGCGGCCTGCTTTCGCAGCGCCAGGTGCGCCTGCGGACAGGGCTGCCCCACCAGGGGCTGCAGCACGCTGCGGCGGTTCTCTAAAGAAAGCAGGACGTTATCAAGGGCGCGAACGGTGTGGCTGGTAAAATCGAGGATCCGCTGTTGGTTAACATTGCGCTGTGAAATAAAGCGAATGCCTAACGTCAGGATGAGCGTGAGGAGCGCAACCGTGACACAGACGATAACGCGTTTTCGGCGATAGTTTTTAATGATCGTTTGTGCAGTTTGCATGAACGGTCGCCTGATAAGCCACCAGCCACAAAAGCCGGACGCAGCAGTAAAAGTGTAGTGGGGAAAGCAGAAGGAGACGAGAAAGAAGAGGGAAATTCGCCCATCCGTTGCAGATGGGCGAAAGGCAGTATTAGTCGCACTGCACCTTAATGGCCAGGCCACCGCGGGACGTCTCGCGGTATTTCGCGTTCATGTCCTTGCCGGTTTCGTACATGGTTTCAATCACCTTATCCAGCGATACGCGAGGTTCGCTGGTACGGCGCATCGCCATGCGTGAGGCGTTGATGGCTTTCACCGATGCAATCGCGTTACGCTCGATGCACGGCACCTGCACCTGGCCCGCGACCGGGTCACAGGTCAGACCGAGGTTATGTTCCATACCGATTTCCGCCGCCACGCAGACCTGCTCAGGGCTTGCGCCCAGCAGCTCTGCCAGACCGGCCGCCGCCATGGAGCAGGCAACGCCCACTTCACCCTGACAGCCCACTTCCGCACCGGAGATGGAGGCGTTCATTTTGTACAGCGCACCAATGGCACCTGCCGCCAGGAAATAACGGATATAGATGTCCGGCGTCACGGGCTCAATAAAGTGATCGTAGTAGGCCAGCACTGCCGGAACGATGCCGCAGGCACCGTTGGTTGGCGCCGTCACAACGCGGCCACCGGCGGCGTTCTCTTCGTTAACCGCCAGGGCAAACATGTTTACCCAGTCGACCACGTTCATCGGGTCGTTGGAGAACTTGTCCGTGGTCACCAGCATACGGCGCAGGGCGGAGGCACGACGCGGTACGCGCAGTGGACCCGGCAGAACGCCTTCGGTGTTCATCCCGCGATCGATACAGGCGCGCATGGTTTGCCAGACGTTCGCAAAATAGTCTTCAATCTCTTTTTTGCTGTGCAGGGCCAGTTCGTTCTGCATCACCATACCGGACAGGGAAAGACCGGTCTCTTTGCAGTAGCCCAGCATTTCGGTAGCCGATTTGAACGGGTACGGTACGTTGACGTCGCCGACGCTGTCTTTGCCAAAATGCTCTTCATCCACGATGAAGCCACCGCCGATGGAGTAGTACGTTTTGCTGTAAATCTCTTTTTCACCGCTATAAGCGTGAATGGTCATGCCGTTTTCGTGCAGCGGCAGGTTGTCGCTGCGGAAACGCATGCCGTCATCCTGCGGGAAATCGACTTCCTGCTGGCCGTTTGCCAGCAGCAGGCGGCCGCGTGTTTCCACGTCGCGGATGAATGCCGGGATGGCATCAATATCAACGGTATCCGGCATATTGCCTGCCAGACCCATAATAATGGCGATATCGGTGTGGTGGCCTTTACCCGTTAATGACAGCGAGCCGTAAACATCCACGGCGACACGGGTAACGCTTTCCAGTAATCCTTTTTCGACCAGATCATCGACGAACTGTTTACCGGCCTTCATCGGGCCAACAGTATGGGAAGACGAAGGGCCAATTCCCACTTTGAACATGTCGAATATACTAATCACTTTCACACTCCTGACAGGGTTACCGGGGTTCCAGTAACGATGTTATAACTGCGCATAGTGTAAGAGGGAACACCGACCTCGGCTTAACTATTCACATGAATTAAACTAATGGTTAACGATGGGTTTTGCTAATAGCGCGACGCAGATCGCAAACCTGGCAGAAGAGGGCGGAATGTAAAGTATAGTCAAGGTTTCAGGCCGATCTGCAGCGCCAGTTCACGAATGATGCCCGCCGTCATGCCCCAGACAAAATAATGCTGATACCAGGACAACCAGACCCGATGGTCATGCCCGCGACGCTGAATATCCAGCGGATGATAGCGGCTTAGCCGGAGCGCCTCTTCAAGCGGCATTTCAAACACCGCAGAGACTTCATCGACGCTGGCGTGATACTGCAGGCCCGGCGGGATAATGCCCACCACCGGCGTGACCTGAAAACCGGTAACGCTGTCGACGGGCGGCAGCACGCCGATGACCTCAACGGCCTCCGGCGGAATGGCAACCTCTTCCTGCGCTTCCCGCAGCGCGGCGGCAATCAGCGAGGCGTCGGAGCTGTCTACTGCGCCACCCGGAAAGGCGACCTGACCCGCGTGCTTACGTAAATGGGGAGAACGCTGGGTGAGCAGCAGGCCCGGCTGCGTGCGACGCACGACCGGGATCAGCACTGCCGCCTGTCGCTGATTCATCGCCTCGCGGTTGACCTGCGGTCGTAATAACTGAAAGCGAGATAAAAAGTCATCCAGCGTCAGGTTCTCTTTTTCCACCCGTGATTACTCCAGTTGTTTCAGGATACGGTTAACTTTATCAAAGGTTTCCTGATATTCCGCATCGACCTGACTATCGGCAACAATGCCGCCCCCTGCCGAACAGTAAAGGTTTCCGTCGCAGGCAGTCAGCGTGCGAATGGTAATGCTGGTATCCAGCGTGCCGCACAGGCTGATATAGCCGATGCTGCCGCACCAGGCGTTGCGGCGCTGCGGCTCCAGCTCATCAATGATCTCCATCGCCCGCACCTTTGGCGCTCCGGTGATGGAGCCGCCCGGGAACGCGGCGCGGAGCAGATCGCAGGCGGTGCGAGAGGTAGGGAGACGCGCGATAATGGTACTGACCAGGTGATGCACCGCCGGGAAAGGCTCGACGATAAACAGTTCCGGCACGCGCACGCTGCCCGGTTCGGCGACGCGGCCAATGTCGTTACGCATCAGATCGACAATCATCAGGTTCTCGGCGCGGTCTTTCGGCGAGGCGGCCAGCTTTTCCGCCTGCCGGCGATCGGCGTCGGGATCGGCAAGACGCGGCAGGGTGCCTTTAATCGGACGGGTTTGGATCGTACCCTCGGCCAGATGAATAAAGCGCTCCGGAGACAGGCTGAGTATGGCCCCCTGTTCCAGACGGACAAACGCGCTGAACGGCGCCTTATTGCTGGCATTTAGGCGGGTAAACGCCTGCCACTCATCTCCCCGGTATGTCGCCTGGAAGCGCTGGGCGAGGTTAACCTGGTAGCAGTCACCGCTTTGCAGATACGCCTGAACGCGCGCGAATTTTTCGGCATACTCCGCTGCGCTCATATTTGAGCGCCAGCCGGAGGTCAGCGTGAACGTCTGTGCCGGGGCAGGCTGCTGTGCCTCAAGCCACGCCAGACGCGCCTGCACGTCACGATGGCTCAGCAGGGAAACCGTTTTTTTCTGGTGATCAACGATTAACGCCCAGTCGTACAGCCCCACGGCCATGTCTGGCAGGGAAATATCAGCCTGCGCATGCTCCGGCAGCGTTTCGAAACGGCGGCCCAGGTCATAACCAAACAGGCCCAGCGCGCCCCCCTGAAAGGGGAGGTCCGGGTTCGGCGTGGCAGATAAGCCCAGCGCGTTAATGGCCTGCTGAAGCTGCACCAGCGGGTCGTCCGTTAACGACAGGTCATCGGTTGTCAGCGTCTTTAGCGGATCGGCTACCAGAATATCGAAGCGGCTATAGGGATGGTCCGCATGGCCGGAATGCAGCAGCATCGCAAACGGAAGATGGCTCAGGCGGGCAAACCAGAATTCAGCGGCGTCTGTACGCCAGGGCAAGGTAATAACAGTGGGGAAGCGCATGTTCATGTGTGGCATACTACCGGGCAGCGTGAAATAATTAGCGCGAATAATTTAGCAGGAGTTGACGATGTTTGCAGGTTTACCTTCTCTGAGCCATGAACAGCAGCAGAAAGCGGTTGAGCGAATTCAGGAACTGATGTCCCAGGGGATGAGCAGCGGACAGGCGATTACGGTTGTCGCCGAGGAGATTCGCGCCAGTCATTCCGGCGAGCGGATTGTGGCGCGATTCGAAGATGAAGATGAAGATCCAGAAGAGTAATCGGGCTTACACCGCCGCGATAATCTTGATCTCAACCTTATACTCCGGTTTCATCAGCGTGGCCTGTACGGTGCAGCGTACAGGCGCGTGACCCGCCACTACCCATGCATCCCAGGCTTTGTTCATCGCCGCGAAATCGTCTTTGTTTGCCAGGAAAATCGTCGCATCCAGAATGCGGGATTTGTCGCTGCCCTGTTTTTCCAGCACCGCATCAATCTGCGCCAGGGTGTTAGCCGTCTGCTCGAACGCATCCGCGTCCAGGTTAGCCGGTACGCCGGTGTAGTAGAGCGTCTGGTTATGGATCACTACATCAGACCAGCGGGCTTCGGCATCAATGCGCACAATTGTCATAAACGTTTCCTCGTTATTTTTCGTCGTCAGGCGGCAAGACTGCCATATTGTTCTCCTGTCGTCACTATTTGGGGTGGCACAGGAGAGGATGGGCTGACATAATCCCTGTGCAAAAATACAGTGAGAGAGCACCGTGGCAGACGATTTTTCCCCTGAAGGTCAATTAGCGCAGGCTATCCCCGGCTTCAAACCCCGTGAGCCTCAGCGTCAGATGGCGCACGCCGTTGCGCACGCCATCGATAAGGCTCAGCCGCTGGTGGTCGAAGCCGGAACCGGCACGGGTAAAACCTATGCTTACCTTGCTCCGGCGCTGCGCGCGAAGAAGAAGGTGATTATTTCCACCGGATCGAAGGCGCTGCAGGATCAGCTCTACAGCCGCGATTTGCCCACGGTGGCTAAGGCGCTGAAATACAAGGGGCGTCTGGCCTTGCTGAAGGGGCGCTCCAACTATCTCTGCCTGGAACGACTTGAGCAGCAGGCGCTGGCGGGCGGCGACCTGCCGGTGCAAACCCTCAGCGACGTCATTATCCTTCGGTCGTGGGCGAACCAGACCGAAGAGGGCGATATCAGCACCTGCGCGAGCGTGCCGGAAGATTCCCCGGCCTGGCCGCTGGTGACCAGCACCAACGACAACTGCCTCGGCAGCGACTGTCCGCTGTATAAAGACTGCTTCGTGGTGAAAGCGCGCAAAACGGCGATGGACGCGGACGTGGTGGTGGTGAACCATCACCTGTTTCTCGCGGATATGGTCGTCAAGGACAGCGGTTTCGGCGAGCTGATCCCGGAGGCTGACGTGATGATCTTCGACGAAGCCCACCAGCTTCCTGACATCGCCAGCCAGTATTTCGGCCAGTCGCTCTCCAGCCGCCAGCTGCAGGATCTGGCGAAAGATTTCACCATCGCTTACCGGACCGAACTCAAAGATACCCAGCAGCTGCAGAAGTGCGCCGACCGTCTGGCCCAAAGCGCACAGGATTTCCGCTTACAGCTCGGCGAGCCGGGCTATCGCGGCAACCTGCGCGAGCTGCTGGCAGACAAAAACATCCAGCGCGCGCTGCTGCTGCTCGATGATGCCCTGGAACTCTGCTACGACGTGGCAAAACTGTCCCTCGGCCGCTCTGCGCTGCTGGATGCGGCCTTCGAACGCGCCACGCTCTATCGCGGGCGGCTCAAACGGCTGAAAGAAATTAACCAGCCGGGGTTCAGCTACTGGTATGAGTGCACCTCGCGGCACTTCACGCTGGCGCTCACGCCGCTGACGGTGGCGGATAAATTTAAAGAGGTGATGGCGCAAAAACCGGGAAGCTGGATCTTCACCTCGGCAACCCTGTCGGTGAATGACGATCTGCATCACTTCACGGAACGTCTTGGCATTGAGGAGGCGGAATCGCTGCTCCTGCCCAGCCCGTTCGATTACGAAAAACAGGCGCTGCTCTGCGTTCCCCGTAATCTGCCGCTGCCAAACCAGCCGGGTGCGGCGCGCCATCTGGCGGCGATGTTAAAACCGATGATCGAGGCCAACAACGGCCGCTGTTTTATGCTCTGCACCTCTCACGCCATGATGCGTGACCTCGCCGAGCAGTTCCGCGCCACCATGACCTTACCGGTGCTGCTGCAGGGCGAAACCAGCAAAGGCCAGCTGTTACAGCAGTTTGTCAGCGCCGGGAATGCTCTGCTGGTGGCGACCAGCAGCTTCTGGGAAGGGGTCGACGTGCGGGGCGATACGCTCTCGCTGGTGATCATTGATAAGCTGCCGTTTACCTCTCCGGACGATCCGCTGCTGAAGGCGCGCATGGAAGACTGCCGCCTGCGCGGGGGCGATCCGTTTGACGAGGTGCAGCTGCCGGACGCGGTGATTACCCTCAAGCAGGGGGTAGGGCGATTAATCCGCGACGTTACCGATCGCGGGGTGCTGGTCATTTGCGATAACCGGCTGGTGATGCGTCCTTACGGGGCAACCTTCCTCGCCAGTCTGCCGCCCGCGCCGCGGACGCGGGACATAAAACGCGCGGTGCGTTTCCTGGCAAACCCAACGGCGGAGTAATTTACCCCGGAGTGTGCTAAGATGCGCGCCATTTTGTGACTGACCCTTGCGAGAGCGCGACGACTGATGCGAATTCTGGCTATTGATACCGCGACAGAGGCTTGCTCTGTCGCTCTGTTGAACGACGGTACTGTTTCTGCCCATTTCGAAGAGTGCCCACGGGAACACACCCAACGCATTCTGCCCCTGGTAAAAGCCATTTTAACCCAGGGCAACACCTCCTTAACCGACCTCGACGCGCTGGCCTTTGGCCGTGGCCCTGGCAGCTTTACGGGCGTTCGCATCGGGATTGGCATTGCGCAGGGGCTGGCGCTGGGCGCCGAACTGCCGATGATTGGCGTCTCTACCCTCGCCACCATGGCGCAGGGCGCATGGCGCATGACCGGGGCAACGCGCGTCCTGGCCGCAATAGATGCCCGCATGGGCGAAGTTTACTGGGCCGAATACACTCGCGACGAGCAGGGCGTGTGGCACGGTGAAGAGACGGAAGCCGTGCTCAAGCCGGAAGCGGTCACTGAACGACTGCAACAGCTCTCCGGCGAGTGGGCGACCGTCGGCACCGGCTGGCCTGCGTGGCCGGAGATGGCGAGCGGCACCGGCGTGACGCTGGTGGACGGCAACATGCTGCTGCCGGCTGCGGAAGATATGCTACCGATTGCCTGCCAGCTGCTCGCAGCAGGAAAAACTGTTGCCGTTGAACACGCGGAGCCGGTTTATTTGCGAAACACCGTTGCGTGGAAGAAACTTCCGGGCCGCGAGTGAATCTCAGTAACAGGAACTGAGAAAAAGGAGTCGCATCATGGCGGTTCAGACTAAAGTAGTACGCCTTATTATGGCAGGCGCGGTTGCCATAGCACTGAGCGGATGCGTTTCCGTTCCTGATGCGATTAAGGGCAGCAGCCCGACGCCACAGGAGGATCTGGTTCGGGTGATGAATGCGCCTGAGCTGTACGTTGGCCAGGAAGCGCGCTTTGGCGGTAAGGTCATCGACGTACAAAACCAGCAGGGGAAAACCCGTCTGGAGATCGCAACCGTTCCGCTGGACAGCGGCGCGCGGCCTGTACTGGGTGAGGCCTCCCGCGGGCGTATCTATGCGGACGTCAGTGGTTTCCTCGATCCGGTCGATTTTCGCGGACAGCTGGTGACCGTCGTCGGGCCGATTACCGGCTCCGTGCAGGGCAAAATCGGCAGCACGCCGTATAAATTTATGACCATGCAGGTCAACGGGTATAAACGCTGGCGGCTGGCACAGCAGGTGAGCATGCCGCCTCAGCCGATGGATCCGTGGATGTGGGGTCCACATCCCTATCGTTACGGCTACCCGGGCTGGGGTTGGTACAACCCGGGACCTGCACAGGTTCAGACGATCGTTACTGAGTAACTTACTGTTATTGTTGGAAAAGAGACAGCGGCTCAGCCGCTGTCTCTGTTTTTTTACGGATAAAACGAAAAAAAAGAGTGACGCGCTTCGCAACCTTAAATCTGAACAATTAATAAACTGGTACGCTGAGTTAATATAATGTTAACAAACTGTTTATTATCGGGGTTGTGATGACGACGAACACTCATTTCAGAGGTGATGCATTGAAGAAGGTTTGGCTTAACCGTTATCCCGCAGATGTTCCTGCTGAGATCAATCCTGACCGTTATCAATCCCTGGTGGAATTATTTGAGCACTCGGTAAGGCGCTACGCGGACCAACCCGCATTCGTGAATATGGGCGAGGTCATGACGTTCCGTAAGCTTGAGGAGCGTAGCCGGGCGTTTGCGGCGTATCTTCAGGAAGGGCTGGGGCTGCAAAAAGGGGACCGCGTCGCGCTGATGATGCCGAACCTGCTGCAATACCCGGTGGCGTTGTTCGGTATCCTGCGAGCCGGGATGATTGTCGTTAACGTTAACCCGCTGTATACCCCGCGCGAGCTGGAGCATCAGCTGAACGACAGCGGCGCAGCCGCGATTGTCATTGTTTCCAACTTCGCCCATACCCTGGAAAAAGTGGTCGACAAAACCCAGGTTAAACACGTCATCCTGACGCGTATGGGGGATCAGCTCTCCACCGCCAAAGGCACGCTGGTTAACTTTGTCGTCAAATACGTCAAACGTCTGGTGCCAAAATACCACCTGCCGGACGCCATCTCCTTCCGCCGCGCGCTGCATGCGGGCTATCGTATGCAATACGTTAAGCCGGAAGTGGTGTCAGACGATCTGGCCTTCCTGCAGTATACCGGTGGCACTACCGGCGTGGCGAAAGGTGCGATGTTGACGCACCGGAACATGCTGGCGAACCTTGAGCAGGTGAACGCCACCTACGGGCCGCTGCTGCATCCGGGCAAAGAGGTGGTGATCACCGCGCTTCCGCTGTATCACATCTTTGCGCTGACCATGAACTGCCTGCTGTTTATTGAACTGGGTGGTCAGAACATCCTTATCACCAACCCGCGCGATATCCCGGGCCTGGTGAAAGAGCTGGCGAAATACCCGTTCACCGCTATGACCGGGGTAAACACCCTGTTTAACGCGCTGCTTAATAACAAAGAGTTCCAGCAGCTGGATTTCTCCACGCTGCATCTCTCTGCGGGCGGCGGCATGCCGGTTCAGCAGGCGGTCGCCGAGCGCTGGGTGAAGCTCACCGGCCAGTATTTGCTGGAGGGCTACGGACTGACGGAATGTGCTCCGCTGGTCAGCGTTAACCCGCATGATATCGACTATCACAGTGGAAGCATTGGTTTGCCGGTTCCTTCCACAGAGGCCAAACTGGTCGATGATAACGATAACGAAGTCGCGCCGGGCGAGCCGGGTGAGCTGTGCGTCAAAGGTCCGCAGGTGATGCTGGGCTACTGGCAGCGCCCCGATGCGACCGACGAAATCATCAAAGACGGCTGGCTGCACACCGGTGATATCGCGGTGATGGATGACGAGGGCTTCCTGCGCATCGTCGATCGCAAGAAAGACATGATCCTGGTCTCCGGCTTCAACGTTTATCCGAATGAGATCGAAGACGTGGTTATGCAGCACAGCGGCGTGCTCGAAGTGGCGGCAGTCGGCGTCCCCTCCGGCAGCAGTGGCGAAGCGGTCAAGATATTTGTGGTCAAGAAAGACGCTTCACTCACGGAGGAGGAGCTGGTAACGTTCTGCCGTCGTCAGCTGACGGGCTACAAGGTGCCGAAGCTGGTTGAATTCCGCGATGAGCTGCCGAAATCCAACGTCGGAAAGATATTACGACGAGAATTACGTGACGAAGCCCGTGGCAAAGTAGACAATAAGGCCTGAGCTTCACGTTAATCGCCCAGACGCCGGTTAAGCCGGCGTTTTTTATGGGCGCAAACAAAAGAGAATCCGATTTGAATTACCAGATGATCACGACCAACGACGAGCTGGCTTCGCTGTGCGAAGTGACGCGCGACTTTCCTGCCATTGCCCTGGATACCGAGTTTGTCCGTACCCGGACCTATTATCCGCAGCTGGGTTTGATTCAGATGTACGACGGTAAACACGTGTCGCTGATCGACCCTCTCGGCATTACCGACTGGACGCCGATGCGTGACCTGCTGCTCGATACCGCCGTGACGAAATACCTGCACGCAGGCAGTGAAGATCTGGAAGTCTTTCTGAACACTTTTGGCATCATGCCCCAGCCGCTGATTGACACGCAGATCCTCGCGGCATTCAGCAATCGTCCGCTCTCATGGGGCTTTGCTGCCATGGTAGAGGAGTATACGGGCCTGACGCTGGATAAAAGTGAATCCCGTACCGACTGGCTGGCGCGTCCGCTAACCGAGCGCCAGCTGGAGTATGCGGCGGCAGACGTGTTTTATCTGCTGCCGATTGCCGGACAGTTGATGAAAGAGGCAGAAGCTTCTGGATGGCTGTCTGCGGCGCTCGACGAGTGTCGTATGACCCAGCAGCGCCGCCAGGAAGTGGTCGACCCGAAAGAGGCCTGGCGCGATATCAGCAACGCCTGGCAGCTGCGTACGCGTCAGCTGGCATGCCTGCAGCTGCTGGCAGACTGGCGCTTGCGTAAAGCACGCGAGCGCGATCTGGCCGTTAACTTTGTGGTTCGCGAAGAACATCTCTGGGCGGTCGCGCGCTATATGCCGGGCAGCCTGGGCGAGCTGGACAGCATTGGGCTTTCGGGCAGCGAGATCCGCTTCCACGGCAAAACCCTGCTGGCGCTGGTCGCAAAAGCGCAGGAGCTGCCGGAAGATGCGCTGCCGGAACCGCTGCTGAACCTGATGGATATGCCGGGCTATCGCAAAGCGTTTAAGGATATCAAAGCGCTGGTGCAGGACGTTGCAGCGGAAAGCAAGCTGGGCGCTGAACTGCTCGCTTCACGTCGTCAGATTAACCAGTTGCTGAACTGGCACTGGAAGCTGAAGCCGCAGAGTGGCGTGCCGGAAATGATGGCGGGATGGCGCGGGAAATTGATGGCCGATCGCCTGAATACGCTGCTGGAAGGTTATCCGCGATAAAAAAAATATGCCGGGCGATTTACCCGGCATATTCCCCCGGCGGCGCTGCGCTTACCGGGGCTACGAAACCACAAACCTACGGACGCGACTCTTCCGCTTCCGGGAGCGTCACGTTCAGCTCCAGAATCGAAATATCCCCGTCTTTTTGTTCCAGTTGCACCGTCACCATCTCCGGATCAATCTGCACGTACTTACAGATCACTTCCAGGATGTCCTTGCGCAGCTGCGGCAGGTAGTGAGGCTCGGCGTCGCTACGACGACGCTCCGCAACGATAATTTGCAGACGTTCTTTTGCGATGTTGGCGGTGTTCTTTTTCCGCGAGAGAAAAAAGTCCAGTAATGCCATAACTTATCCTCCGAACAGGCGTTTGAGGAAACCTTTCTTCTCTTCTTCAATGAAGCGGAAAGGACGTTCTTCTCCCAGCAGACGGTCAACGGTATCGGCGTAAGCTTTACCTGCATCTGCCAATGTATCAAGGATCACTGGCTCGCCCTGGTTAGACGCGCGTAACACGGACTGATCTTCCGGGATAACGCCCACCAGCTTAATGCGCAGGATCTCCAGCACGTCTTCCATGCTCAGCATGTCACCTTTGTTCACGCGGCCCGGATTGTAGCGGGTGAGCAGCAGGTGTTCTTTAATCGGGTCTTCGCCATTTTCCGCACGACGGGATTTAGAGGCGAGGATCCCCAGAATGCGGTCAGAGTCACGAACGGATGAAACTTCAGGGTTGGTGGTGATGATCGCTTCATCAGCGAAGTACAGCGCCATCAGGGCACCGGTTTCGATGCCGGCAGGCGAGTCGCAGACGATGAAGTCGAACTCCATTTTTTTCAGCTCATCGAGCACCTTTTCCACCCCTTCACGGGTCAGGGCGTCTTTGTCACGCGTCTGAGAAGCCGGAAGAATGTAGAGGTTCTCGGTGCGCTTGTCTTTAATCATCGCCTGGTTCAGCGTGGCATCGCCCTGAATGACGTTCACGAAGTCATACACGACGCGACGCTCACATCCCATGATGAGGTCGAGGTTACGCAGACCGATATCGAAGTCGATAACGATGGTTTTCTTTCCCTTCTGGGCCAAACCAGTAGCGATGGCCGCGCTGGAGGTGGTCTTGCCAACGCCTCCTTTACCCGAAGTAACAACAATAATGCGTGCCATAGAAATTCCTTGTTAAAAAGGGATCAATTCAACGGTTGAACGGTCAACGCGTCCTCTGCCAGAAGCAGGCGGGCCGCTTTGCCATAAAATTCGGCTGGGATCTTGTCGCTCAGCCAATATTCACCTGCGATGGACACCAGTTCCGCCGTCAGGTGAGTACAAAATATTTGCGCATCTCGATCGCCACTTGCACCTGCGAGCGCACGTCCACGCATCATACCGTATACGTGAATATTGCCATCTGCAATCAGCTCAGCGCCAGCACTGACGTGGCTTGTAACAATCAGATCACAGTTTGGTGCATAAATGCGCTGACCGGAACGAACCGGCACATCAATCATTCGCGTTTTTGTGACGGTAGTAACGTTTTGCACCACAGGAGGGGGCGTTTGCACGGCAACGGGGGCCGCACGCGAGGCTTTTTCTTTGCCCTCATTCAGAAGAGGCAGCCCCGCACGCTCAATTTCCGCTTTCAGCTCAGTATCTTTGCAGCCGCTGATGCCCACGATACGCAGTCCGGTCGAGGAGACGGCCTGCTGGAGAAGTTTCCAGTTAACCGGAGCCTCAAGACCGCTGACGTTGATAACAACAGGGGCGTGCTTCAGAAAGGCGGGAGCCTGGGCGATTTTGTCTTCTAACGCCTGACGAATAACCTCGGGTTTTGCATCATGCAAATGTACCACTGATAAGGTGAAGCTACTGCCTTTAAGCTCGATGGGCGTGTTTGACATCCTGGCCTTACTCAATTTGCTATTAACCGCAACCACTCGCTGCGATATTCCGAAGAGTATCAGGCATGTTATAGTCAGGAGTATATTGAGGCAAGCAACCACCCATTAATTCAGAGTAAAAACATGTTTTGTGTGATCTACAGAAGTTCAAGCCGTGACCAGACCTATCTTTATGTCGAAAAGAAAGACGATTTTTCACGCGTGCCTGACGAATTAATGAAGAACTTTGGCCGACCACAGCTGGCGATGCTGCTGCCGCTTGATGGTCGTAAGAAACTGATTAATGCCGATCTGGATAAAGTGAAAACGGCCTTAGCCGAGCAAGGCTATTATTTACAGCTTCCACCGCCACCCGAGAATTTATTAAAACAGCATCTTGAGGCGAACGGTAAAAAATAGTCTCAACTGTTTTTGGGCACAACACATCAACCGTTTAGGGGTCGACCATGTATCAACATCATAACTGGCAAGGTGCATTACTGGATTATCCCGTCAGCAAAGTGGTTTGCGTGGGCAGCAACTATGCAAAACATATTCAGGAGATGGGCAGCGCGACGCCAGAAGAGCCGGTCCTGTTCATTAAGCCTGAAACGGCGCTTTGTGATATCCGCCAGCCGCTGGCGCTGCCGCAGGGGCTGGGCTCGGTGCATCACGAAGTTGAACTCGCCGTGCTGATCGGCGCGACGCTGCGCCAGGCCTCAGAAGAACATGTTCAGAAAGCGATTGCCGGTTACGGTGTGGCGCTGGATCTCACGCTGCGTGACGTGCAGGGCAAAATGAAGAAAGCAGGGCAGCCGTGGGAAAAGGCCAAAGGGTTTGATAATTCCTGCCCCATCTCGGCGTTTGTGCCGGTGAGCGAATTTACCGGCGATCCTCAGGACACCCCGCTTAGCCTGAAGATTAACGGCGAGATCCGCCAGCAGGGCACCACCGCGGACATGATCCACAAGATTGTGCCGCTGATCGCCTACATGAGCCGCTTCTTTACCCTGAAACCGGGCGATGTGATCCTGACCGGAACCCCAGAAGGTGTTGGCCCGCTGCTCAGCGGTGACGAGCTAGAGGTCGGTTTTAACGGCCTGTCGCTGAAAACCCGCGTGCTGTAACCCCATCTTGCCGCCTGAAGAGGGCGGCAAAACTTGCAACAACGTGCCAGACTCGTTATAAGGTGCGCTTTCTTTTGACGTGTGGACATCCTGATGAACGACATCCCTTTCTGGCAAAGCAAAACTCTCGACGACATGACCGATGCGGAATGGGAATCATTGTGCGACGGCTGCGGGCAGTGCTGCCTGCACAAGCTGATGGATGAAGATACGGATGAAATCTACTTCACCAACGTTGCCTGCAAGCAGTTAAACATTAAAACCTGCCAGTGCCGCAACTATGAGCGCCGGTTTGAATTTGAGCCTGACTGCATCAAGTTAACCCGGGATAATCTGCCAACGTTTGAATGGCTGCCGCATACCTGCGCGTATCGCCTGCTGGCGGAAGGGAAAGGTCTGCCTGACTGGCATCCGCTGTTAACCGGTTCAAAAGCGGCGATGCACGGTGAACGCATTTCTGTGCGCCACATCGCGGTGAAAGAGTCCGAGGTGCGTGACTGGGAAGACCACATCATGAACCACCCGACCCGTTGAGATTAAAAAACCCGCCGAGGCGGGTTTTTTATTGTGTTTGTGCGGCCTGATGCCCTCACCCCAACCCTCTCCCACGGGAGAGGGCGCAAACACTAAAAACGGCAACCAAGGTTGCCGTTTTGCTTTTACCTTCCGAACAGATCGCGTTTCTTCGGCTTAAACGGCTGAGCGATCAGCACCAGCAGTGCCACGACGAAGTAGGCGGCAAAAATACCCACCAGCCACTGCGGCATCTCCAGCGTCAGGAATTCCCACTGACGAACGGAGCAGTCACCGGATGCGACAAACACCTGCGGCAGCCATTTGTCCAGCGGCAGCCAGCTCGGGAAGCGGGCGGCAAAATCACAGGTCATAAACGGTGACGGATGCAGTTGCATCATGGTGTGCTGCCAGGAGAGTTCAATTCCTTTCCAGGCGCTGTAGATCCAGATGGCAATACCGGCATAGCGAAGCGGCGATTTTGGGGCAATCGCGCCGACCAGGCCCGCACCCATAATGCCGAACAGCGCGCAGCGTTCATAAATACAAAGCACGCAAGGTTTCAGTCCCATTACATGCTGGAACCACAGCGCGACCATTTCCAGCGCAAAGGCGGTCAGGGCCATTAACAACCACGCTCCGCGACCGCGTGAGCACTGGTTTAAAAATCTCAACATAATCATTTCCCTGGAACATGCTTAGAAAGCGCAGTGTAAACGAATTCGTTTTTCGCGCCACCTGTACCTGGCGAAATAAAACGTAATTGGATGTTTATCGTGCGAAAAGGCAAACGGGCAGCGAACTGCCCGAGATGCATAGTTTACTGCGCCGCAAGTATACCCGCTTGTATCAACCATTGCGTACAGGGAATGAGGGTAATTTTGACGCAAAGCAATCCCACGATCGTGAGCACCAGCGTGTAGGGCAGCGCCATCCACACCATCCTGCCATAAGAAAGTCGTATGAGCGGCGCGAGGGCGGAGGTCAGCAGGAACAGGAAGGCGGCCTGGCCATTTGGCGTCGCCACCGACGGCAGGTTGGTGCCGGTATTGATCGCCACGGCGAGCAGCTCAAACTGTCCGGCGCTGATAACGCCTTGCTCCATGGCGGCTTTGGCCTCGTTGATGTAGACCGTCCCGACGAAGACGTTATCTGAGATTGACGAGAGCAGGCCGTTAAACAGGTAAAACAGCGACAGCTGAGCATCCGGTGACGCCTGTAATACAAAGGCAATAATCGGCGCGAACAGATGCTGGTCGATAATCACGGCCACGACGGCAAAGAACACCGCCAGCAGGGCGGTAAACGGCAGGGCTTCGGTAAACGCTTTACCGATTGCATGTTCGTCCGTCACGCCGGTAAAGGTGGTGGCGAGAATAATGACCGACAGGCCAATCAGCCCTACTTCGGCAAGATGGAGCGCCAGCGCCGCGATAAGCCAGACGCCGATGATCCCCTGAGCAATGAGTCGTAGCGTCTCCTGGCGCGTCCGCTGGCTGCGGCTCTGCTGATCGAATTTATGCAGCTCCTGACGAACCGGCTCCGGGAGCTGCGCCCCATAGCCAAAGAGGCGAAACTTCTCCACCAGCAGACAGGTCGCCAGACCGCAGATCAGCACCGGTACGCTCACCGGCGCCATTCTCAGGAAGAACTCACCGAAGTGCCAGCCCGCCGCTTTGGCAATGATCAGGTTTTGCGGCTCGCCCACCATGGTCATCACGCCGCCCAGCGCGGTACCGACGCCAGCATGCATCATCAGGCTGCGCAGGAAGGCGCGAAACTGCTCCAGTACGTCACGATTATGCGCATCGACGTGGCTGTCATCCTGCAAATCTTCACCCGGGCGAGAGGAGGCCACGCGGTGATAAATACCGTAAAAGCCAACCGCTACGCTTATCACCACCGCGACAACCGTCAGCGCATCCAGGAACGCCGACAGGAAGGCGGCCGCAAGGCAAAACGCCAGCGAGAGGAACATTTTCGACGGAATGCTGAGCAGCAGGCGCGTGAAGATAAACAGCAGCAGCTGTTTCATGAAGTAGATGCCCGCCACCATAAACATCAGCAGCAGCAGCACTTCGAGATTTGACGCCAGCTCTGCTTTGACATGCTCGGCGCTGGTCATGCCGATGACGACCGCCTCAAACGCCAGCAAACCGCCCGGCAGCAGGGGATAACATTTCAGCGCCATGGCCAGGGTGAAGATAAACTCCGCCACCAGCAGCCACCCGGCAATGAACGGGTTTACGCTAAAGAGGAGGGGGTTAACGACCAGGAACACCAGAAGTATAAGTTTGTACCAGTCCGGAGACTGGCCTAAAAAGTTGCGCCACAGCGCGCGCCCAAAAGAAATTTCCACGACAGACGTCCATCCCCGTCAAGTAAGACAAAACATCAGTATACGCAAAAATCGCGGCCTGGAGGCGGATAAGGCTGCATTGTAAATTTCACAAAAATGAAACGGCGATCCCTCTTTTCTCTCTTTGCCGCGCTACCTGCCACTGGCTGCCTCTGGTATGATGAGTCCAATTTGCTAAAGCTGTGTAATGGAAATCTCACTATGGTCATTAAGGCGCAGAGCCCGGCGGGTTTCGCGGAAGAGTACATCATTGAAAGCATCTGGAATAATCGTTTCCCTGCGGGGTCCATTCTTCCGGCTGAACGCGAACTCTCTGAACTGATTGGCGTCACTCGCACCACGCTGCGTGAAGTGCTCCAGCGGCTGGCGCGCGATGGCTGGTTGACGATCCAGCACGGCAAGCCGACGAAAGTAAACAACTTCTGGGAAACGTCCGGGCTGAACATTCTTGAAACGCTGGCGCGTCTCGACCATGAAAGCGTGCCGCAACTCATTGATAATCTGCTTTCCGTTCGCACCAACATCGCGACGATCTTTATTCGTACCGCTTTCCGTCAGCATCCTGAAGATGCCCTTGCGGTGCTGGCCACAGCGAACGAGGTGGAAGATCATGCCGATGCTTTTGCCACCCTCGATTACAACGTGTTTCGCGGTCTGGCGTTTGCCTCCGGCAACCCGGTGTACGGCCTGATCCTTAACGGTATGAAAGGGCTTTACACCCGCATTGGCCGCCACTACTTTGCCAATCCTGAAGCGCGTAGCCTGGCGCTGGGCTTCTACCATAAGCTGAGCAAGCTCTGTACCGAAGGCCTGCACGATCAGGTTTATGAGACGGTGCGCCGCTACGGTCACGATTCCGGTGAAATCTGGCACCGTATGCAGAAAACGCTGCCGGGTGATTTAGCGATTCAGACCCGCTAAAAGAAAAAACCTCTCGTACGAGAGGTTTTTTTTCGTCGGGTGGCGGCTACGCCTTACCCGACCTACGGGTTTTGTAGGCCCGGTAAGCGTAGCGCCACCGGGCAAAAAAACTGCACTACAGCGTATTCAACCGCGCCGGGCAGCGTTCCAGCAGCTCGACGCTCCCGTCTTCATTTTGCTGCTCCAGCTGCACGTCAAAGCCCCACAGGCGATGCACATGCTTCAGCACCTCTTTACGCCCTTTATCCAGCGGCGCGCGATTGTGCGGGATATAGCGCAGCGTCAGGGAGCGGTCACCGCGCAAATCGACGTTCCAGACCTGAATATTCGGTTCAAGGTTGCTTAGGTTGTACTGGGAAGAGAGGCGAGAGCGGATCTCACGGTATCCCTCTTCGTTATGGATCGCGGAAATCTCCAGATAGTTGTTGCGGTCGTCGTCCAGCACGGTGAAGAAGCGGAAGTCACGCATGATCTTCGGCGACATAAACTGACTGATGAAGCTCTCATCCTTAAAGTCGCGCATCGCAAAGTGCAGCGTTTCCAGCCAGTCAGAGCCGGCGATATCCGGGAACCAGTACTTGTCTTCTTCCGTCGGCGACTGGCAGATACGCTTGATGTCCTGGAACATGGCAAAGCCAAGCGCATACGGGTTTATTCCGCTGTACCACGGGCTGTTGTAGGGCGGCTGGAACACCACGTTGGTATGGCTGTGGAGGAATTCCATCATGAACCGCTCGGTCACTTTCCCCTCGTCGTACAGATGGTTAAGAATGGTGTAGTGCCAGAAGGTCGCCCAGCCTTCGTTCATCACCTGCGTCTGCTTTTGCGGGTAGAAATACTGGCTCACCTTGCGGACGATGCGCAGGATCTCACGCTGCCACGGCTCCAGCAGCGGGGCGTTCTTCTCCATAAAATAGAGCAGGTTTTCCTGCGGCTCGGACGGATAGCGACGCGCTTCGGCGATCGTTTTTTCCTCCTCACGCTTCGGCAGGGTACGCCACAGCATGTTCACCTGGCTTTGCAGGTACTCTTCGCGGCTTTTCTGCCGGGCTTTTTCCTCCTGCAGGGAGATTTTCTGCGGACGCTTGTAGCGGTCCACGCCGTAGTTCATCAGCGCGTGGCAGGAGTCGAGCAGTTTTTCCACTTCGTCCACGCCGTAGCGCTCTTCGCAGTCGGTAATGTATTTGCGGGCGAAGATCAGGTAATCGACGATGGAGCTGGCATCCGTCCAGCTGCGGAACAGGTAGTTATTCTTGAAAAATGAGTTGTGTCCGTAGCAGGCGTGCGCCATCACCAGCGCCTGCATGGTAATGGTGTTCTCTTCCATTAAATAGGCGATACACGGATTGGAGTTAATGACAATTTCATACGCCAGCCCCTGCTGGCCGTGCTTATACAGCCGCTCGGTTTCAATAAATTTTTTACCAAACGACCAGTGCGGATAGTTAATCGGCATCCCGACGCTGGAGTAGGCGTCCATCATCTGTTCGGACGTAATGACTTCAATCTGATGGGGGTAGGTATCCAGACGATACAGCTTTGCGACCCGGTCGATTTCGGCGAGGTAAACATCCAGCAGCTCGAAGGTCCAGTCGGGTCCATCGCTCAGACGAGTGTTGTCCTTGTTCAGGGAATCAATAGTAGCCATTAGCGCGCCCTCGTTGTGGGTGCTCTCTCTGTCTGGAGAGCCTCCTTTCAAGCATAGATCAACGTGTTAAAAAGCGTGCTGGGGCAGAAATTTTTTCTTTGCGATTTCGCGTTTTTGATACGGCAAAAAAACGGCATGTCTCAGCATATTATGCTGGTTAAAAATAACGCGCAGCAGGAGATCCCAAATTAGCACTATCCCCTGATGCTGGGGGATGTGTGAGGTAAGTCACCATAAAAAAGTCGTATGTTGAATAATATTTTCAACTAGGTTATCAATCTGTAATTAGAAGATTGTTCTTTTGCACATAATGGAGTGGCTATGCGTGTTGTCATACTGGGAAGTGGTGTCGTTGGGGTAACCAGCGCCTGGTATTTAAGTCAGGCGGGACATGACGTAACCGTTATCGATCGTGAATCCGGTCCCGCGCTTGAAACCAGCGCGGCGAACGCCGGGCAAATCTCTCCGGGGTATGCGGCACCGTGGGCTGCGCCGGGCGTTCCGCTGAAAGCGATTAAATGGATGTTCCAGCGCCATGCGCCGCTGGCTATCAGCCTTGACGGCACGCAGTTCCAGCTGAAGTGGATGTGGCAGATGCTGCGCAACTGCGACACCCGCCACTACATGGAGAACAAAGGGCGCATGGTGCGCCTGGCGGAATACAGCCGCGACTGTCTGAAAGCGCTGCGCGCGTCGACGGGGATTGAGTATGAAGGCCGTCAGGGCGGGACGTTACAGCTGTTCCGCACCGAGCAACAGTACGAAAATGCCACCCGCGATATCGCCGTGCTGGAAGATGCCGGCGTACCGTACCAACTGCTGGAAGCCAGCCAGCTTGGTCAGGTTGAACCGGCGCTGGCGGAAGTGGCGCATAAGCTGACGGGCGGCCTGCGCCTGCCAAATGACGAAACCGGCGACTGCCAGCTCTTTACGCAACGTCTGGCGCAAATGTGCGAGCAGGCGGGAGTGAAGTTCCGCTTCAACACCTCTGTCGACAAGCTGCTGTCGGAAGGGGAAAAGATTTACGGCGTGAAGTGCGGCGACGAGGTGATCAAAGCCGATGCCTACGTGATGGCGTTTGGTTCGTACTCCACCGCCATGCTGAAAGGCATTCTCGACATTCCTGTCTACCCGCTGAAGGGCTACTCGCTGACCATTCCGGTGAAAGAAGAGAGCGGCGCGCCGGTGTCGACCATTCTGGATGAAACCTACAAAATCGCCATCACCCGCTTCGATAACCGCATTCGCGTAGGCGGCATGGCGGAGATTGTCGGCTTCAACACCGAACTGCTGCAGCCGCGTCGTGAAACGCTGGAGATGGTGGTGGGCGATCTCTTCCCGCGCGGGGGATTTGTTGAGCAGGCGACGTTCTGGACCGGCCTGCGTCCGATGACCCCGGACGGCACGCCGATCGTGGGCCGCACGCCGTATAAAAACCTGTGGACCAATACCGGACACGGCACGCTTGGCTGGACGATGGCCTGCGGATCGGGCCAGCTGCTGAGCGACCTGATTTCCGGGCGCACGCCGGCAATTCCGTTTGACGATTTAAGCGCCGCACGCTATCAATCGGGGTTTACGCCTTCGCGTCCACAGCATCTGCACGGCGCGCATAGCTAAGGAGCTGTCATGTCCCGTCCTGTTCTGGCCCAGCTGAACCTGCAGGCCCTGAAGGATAATCTGCAAATTGTTCGTCGGGCGGCACCCGGTTCGCGCGTCTGGTCGGTGGTGAAAGCGAACGCCTACGGCCACGGTATCGATCGTATCTGGAGCGCGCTGAGCGCGACCGACGGCTTTGCGCTCCTGAATCTGGAAGAGGCCATTCTGCTGCGCGAGCGCGGCTGGAAAGGGCCCATACTGCTGCTGGAGGGCTTCTTCCACGCGGACGATCTGCCGCTGCTGGACAAGTACCGTCTGACCACCAGCGTTCACAGCAACTGGCAGATTAAGGCGATCCAGGATGCTAAACTTCATGCTCCGCTGGATATCTATCTCAAGGTGAACAGCGGCATGAACCGCCTGGGCTTCCAGCCTGAGCGGGTGCATACGGTCTGGCAGCAGCTGCGCGCCATGAAGAACGTGGGCGAAATGACGCTAATGGCGCATTTTGCCGACGCGGAAAAACCCGACGGAATTGCCGATGCTATGGTCCGCATTGAGCAGGCGGCAGAAGGGCTGGACTGCCCGCGCTCGCTGTCGAACTCGGCGGCCACGCTGTGGCATCCCGAGGCGCACTACAACTGGGTGCGTCCGGGGATTGTTCTGTACGGCGCGTCTCCCTCAGGCCAGTGGCAGGACATCGCCAACAGCGGCCTGAAGCCGGTCATGACCCTGCGCAGTGAAATCATCGGCGTGCAGACGCTGAAAGCCGGTGACACGGTGGGCTACGGCAGCCGCTACCGGGCACAGGGCGAGCAGCGAATTGGCATCGTGGCGGGCGGCTATGCCGACGGCTACCCGCGCATCGCGCCGACCGGCACGCCGGTCTGGGTCGATGGGGTTCGCACGGGAACGGTGGGCACCGTATCAATGGATATGCTGGCCGTTGACCTGACGCCATGCCCGCAGGCGGGCATCGGTTCACCGGTCGAGCTGTGGGGTAACGAAATTAAGATTGATGACGTTGCTGCCGCGGCGGGCACGGTGGGGTACGAATTGATGTGCGCGCTGGCACCGAGAGTGCCGGTTGTGACGGTGTAACGAATGGTTGTGTCGGGTGGCGCTAACGCTTACCCGACCTACGTTCGAGGGTTTTGTAGGCCGGGTAAGGCGAAGCCGCCACCCGGCAAAAAAACAACTACTCGGTTTCCTCTTCCATCGGCCTGACGCCGACTTTTCTGACCGCGTTATCTTCTTTTTCCGCAACCGTCCAGATCATCCCGGCGAACTCCACCTGGTCGCCGACGACGGGGGCAGCCCCCAGCAGCTGCTGAATGATTTCCCCCAACGTTTGCTGCTTGTCGCGGTACTCCAGCCCTTCATCCAGGCCGTAAATCAGCGCCACATCGGCAAACTTGGCGCTGGCTTCCAGAATAAAATCGCCGAAGAAACGCTGGTCCAGCGCCACCGGAGGCGACTGGCTGAACAGCTTGCCCAGCGCGGGCAGGTCGCGCTCGCGGCCAATGACGCAGAGAATATCCCCTTCGCGCAGGCGGGTGCTGCCGGTAGGGTGCAGCAGGACATTATCGCGGAACAGGGCGGCAATGCGCGTTTCGGCCGGCATGTGTAAATCGCGCAGCGAGGCCCCCACGCACCATTTGTCGGCGCTCAGCTGATAGACGAACTGTTCCCACGGGTTCTCCGGGTGAATGTCGAGCCCCACGCGGGAGACCGGCCAGCCCACGGGAGGCACCACGACTTTGGCTTTTTTCGCCGCCCACCCGAGCGAGGTTCCCTGGAACAGCAGTGAAATCAGCACCACGAAGAACGCCACGTTAAAGAACAGCCGCGCGTTATCCAGACCGGCCATCATTGGGAACACCGCAAGGATAATCGGCACCGCGCCGCGCAGGCCCACCCAGCTGATAAACACCCGCTCGCGCAGGTTGAAGCCGCGAAACGGCAGCAGGCCTGCAAATACCGACAGCGGACGGGCGAAGAAGATCATCCACGCGGACAGCAGCAGCGCCGGAACGGCGATCGGCAGCAGATCGGATGGCGTGACCAGAAGACCGAGCACCAGGAACATGCCGATCTGCGCCAGCCAGGCCAGACCGTCAAAGTTCTGCAAAATGGCATGCCGGTTGCGAATAGGGCGGTTGCCCATCAGGAAACCGCAGAGATAGACGGCGAGAATGCCGCTGCCGTCCAGCGCGGTGGTGACGGCAAAAATGAGAATACCGCCGCTCAGCGCCAGCAGGGGGTAAAGCCCCGCGGGCAGCGAGATGCGGTTGATCATCTGCTGTAACAGGTATCCCCCCGCCAGGCCGATAACAATCCCCAGCCCGAACTGCTGCAGGATATGCCAGACGAACATCCAGCTCAGGCCCGTCTCGTGCTGCTGGATCATCTCAATCAGGGTGATGGTGAGAAACACCGCCATCGGATCGTTGCTGCCGGACTCAATCTCCAGCGTGGAGCCGACACGTTCGTTAAGCCCTTTTCCGCCGAGCAGGGAAAACACCGCAGCCGCATCGGTTGAGCCCACGATGGCGCCAATCAGCAAACCTTCCATGATGTTGAGATGGAAAAGCCACGCGGCCATCATTCCGGTGAGGCCAGAGGTAATCAACACGCCGACCGTGGCGAGCGACAGCGCAGGCCCTAAGGCCACGCGGAAGGAGCTCGCCTGGGTGCGCATCCCGCCGTCCAGCAGGATCACCGCCAGCGCGAGGTTACTCACCATGTAGGCGAAGGGGTAATTATCGAATGGGATACCGCCAATGCCATCAATGCCGGCGAGCATGCCGATGGCGAGGAAAATGACAAGAATAGGTATGCCGAGACGCGATGAAAATGAACTTAATAAAATACTGCTGGTTACAAGGACGGAACCCAAAATGAAAAGGCTGATTATCGCTGCGGCATCCAATGTTCTCTTACTCCCACCTCAATGTTAACGCTGTTACTAAAACCCTAACATATTAACAACGGCAACAGCGTTTTATTAAGGGGGTATAACGGCTTTTTTATGCCTTTATGACAGGATGGCCGCTGATGGTCAGCCGACTGCCGGAATCGTTGTGGATCAGGGAGGCATGCGCCCCCAGCGCCAGGGTCACGGTTTGCTGCTCATGGCCGAAATCCAGACCGGTGATGACCGGAATATCCAGCCGCGAGCGAACGAAGTCGACCATGGTCTCCAGGGAGTAACCCGCGTCATAGTCATTCGGTGCAGAACCGCTGAAGCTGCCCAGCACAATCGCGGACTGGCGTTCAAGAATACCGGCATGATAAAGCTGCAACAGCATGCGTTCGACGCGGAATGGATGTTCGTTGATATCTTCCAGCACCAGAATGCCGTCCTCGATGTGCGGCATCCACGGCGTGCCGATAAGCGAGACCAGCATCGCCAGGTTACCGCCCCAGAGCTGGCCTTCACACTCCCAGTGCGGTCCATTGCCTTGCCACTCCACGCTGTAGGTAGGGTTACGCAGCGCGCGCCAGAAATGTTCCACGGTAAACGCATCCAGCTCCGGGGCGCCGAAGTTACCGGCCAGCATCGGACCGCTGAAGGTGATAACGTTATGCAGGGCCAGCAGCCCGAGCTGGATGACGGTGAAATCGCTGTGGCCGCAAATCAGCAGCGGATCGTGCTGCTGGCGCAGCGCCAGCCCCTGCCAGTCAATGCTCTCCAGCAGCCGGCTCGCACCGTATCCGCCGCGCACCGCAAGCACAATCCGGTTTTCCCCCGTCAGGTTCACCAGGCTATTGATATCATTCAGCCTCTGCGCTTCAGTACCGGCAAAACGCTGCTGGCGGCGGGGGATAATCGTCTGATTTTCTACCTGATGACCCGACTCCAGCAAACGCTGAACGCCCCGCTGCGCCGCGTCCTGGTTAATGCAGTAGCCCGACGGCGCGATGAGATGAAACTGAGACATGGCAATTCCTTGCTGAATGAGAAACTAATTGTCTATATCATGCCGCTTATACGCCGCCTGCTTCAAGAGGCGGCGCACCGCGATGACCGGCTATAAGGATAGATGACGTGAAATTGAGATGGTTTGCTTTTTTGATTGTGTTGCTTGCTGGCTGTAGTTCAAAACATGATTATCAAAACCCACCCTGGAACCCGGAAGTGCCGGTGAAACGGGCCATGCAGTGGATGCCGATCAGTGAACAAGCCGGGAAGGCCTGGGGCGTCAGCCCGCGTCTCATCACGGCGATCATTGCGGTGGAGTCCGGCGGAAATCCTGCGCTTGTCAGCAAATCCAACGCAGTGGGCCTGATGCAGCTTAAAGCGTCAACGGCGGGGAAAGAGGTTTACCGCTATATGGGCTGGAGCGGCCAGCCGTCGACCAGCGAGCTGAAAAACCCGGAACGCAACATATCAATGGGCACGGCCTACCTGAGCATAATGGAGCATGGCGTGCTGAAGGGCATTAAGGATCCGGAGGTGATGCAGTACGCGCTGGTGGTGTCTTACGTTAACGGTGCTGGCGCGTTGCTCAAAACCTTCTCCTCTGACCGCAAAGAGGCGATAGAAGAGATTAACGGCATGGACAAAGACGAATTCTTTGAACATGTGGCGAAAAATCACCCGGCACCACAGGCGCCTCGTTATATCTGGAAAGTACAGAAAGCGATGGATGCCATGTAATGCCGCAGACGGGCGGCGGTCACGCTGCCCGATTTTCCTTACAGGACTTTATTTGCGCGTTCCCGCGCCTCCCGCTCCAGCGAATAAATAATGCGCTGAAGCTCGCGCTCTGCGCCGGGCCCGACGTTCAGGAAACGGAAGCTCAGGCGCGGCGTGGTGATGGTTTCATTTTTGCTGTCCACAACGGTACGGTCGCTGATGGCAATCAACTGTGCATCGAAATAAAAGCGACCCCAGCCCCCCATATCCAGTTCAATTTGCGTGAACCGCATGCCCTCTACCAGGCCGTCGGGTTTCGGCGTATCCATCAGCGCGCCCATGCCGCCCAGCGACAGGTCGAAGAGGCGGAAGCGGATCTCCTTTTTGTCCGGCATTTTGGCCTTACAAAAATAGGCGGGGTGAAGCGGGGCGCTGATGCGGAAATATTCACGACGCTGGACGAACCAGAGGTTGGTGGGAAGCGGGGTAGCAAAAGCAGGGAGTCCCTGGTATTCGCTCATTTCCAGCCGCGTCAGGACAAACTCCACTTTGGCGCCCTGCGTTTCGGCCATCACCGCGACATTTTCCGCTTTCAGCGCCGCGCGGTTTTCATACTCCTGACTGCCTAGATCAATCACCAGCCGCTCCTGCGAGGCGTCAAGGATCTTGCTGATGAACTGATTATTCGACCAGCTGATGCGCAGCGGCACTTCACCTTTTTGCAGGTCGCGTAATACCCCTAATACAGCCAGCGGATTTTGCTTGAGGAACTGCTCACTGTAATGACTCACGCCGGATGGCTCCTTGATTGATGACAGACTGTCTTAGCGTTATCGGCAATCTGCAATGAAACTTAATACAAACCGGTGAGTTTTTTTTGCCTGTTTAAGCAAAGATAAGTCGGTGAGATGAAAATGATTTTCCGGCGATGACCTATACTTACGTTAGCTGTGCAGAAGGTTTTCTGCGCACGCGTTAAACCTGCAAGAGGGCATCGCTATGGGTATCATCGCCTGGATTATCTTTGGTCTTATTGCTGGCGCTATCGCTAAACTGATCATGCCGGGAAACGATGGCGGCGGCTTTATTTTGACCTGTGTACTCGGGGTCGTTGGTGCGGTTGTGGGCGGCTGGCTGGCGACGATGTTTGGTTTTGGAGGCAACATAAGTGGTTTCGACCTGCACAGTTTTCTGGTCGCTGTCGTGGGTGCCATTGTGGTGCTGGGCATATTCAGGTTACTGCGACGAGCATAAATTGACGTAAACGGCTCTCTGCGGAGGGCCGTTTTTTTAGCTGAGTATTGATTTGTTAATCTAAATGATAATAATTGTCGTTCCGTATTGCATCTAACAACAAGACGACATTATGAATACCTCACGCTTTACGCTTTGCGCCCTGGCAGGCGCCGTTACGCTGGCATTGCAGGTCCCGGCGTTCGCCGAAGAATCCACCATCGTCGTCACGGGCTCAGAGCAGGGCAGCGCGCTGCCGGCCTGGACGAACAGCGCTACGAAATCGGCCGTTGCCGAAAGTAAAACGCCGCAGGTCATCACGACCCTCTCTGCACCGGAAATTGAAAAGCGTCACGCGAATTCGGTGAATGAAATCCTGCGCTATGCCCCAGGCGTCTCAACCGAGGTGCGGGGCAATACCTCCTACATGAGCGAATATAAAATTCGTGGCTTTACCGTCGACCAGGAGTTCTACAACGGGCTGCAGCTGCCCTATAACGTCACCGGCAATACCAAAGCGCGCATCGATCCGCTGCTGATTGACAGTGTGGATATCCTGAAAGGCCCCTCATCGGTCCTTTACGGCGGCGGCTCGCCGGGCGGGCTGGTGAATATTCAAAGTAAAAAACCGCAGCGGGAAGCCCGAACCGAGATCGGCGTTAACACCGGAAACCGTAATCTGAAAGAGGGCTATCTCGATTCAACCGGGCAGATTGCCGACAGCGACTGGAACTATCGTCTGCTGGGCAAAGCCACGGAAAACGACGATCAGCCGCACACTACCCGGTATGAAAACTACCTGGTTGCGCCGTCCGTCACCTGGCAACCGGACAGCAAAACCCGCCTCACCCTGGACGCGCTGGCGCAAAACACCCCGAGCCTGACGCCGTCTAACCCGCTGCCGCTCGCCTACCTGCGCTCAAAATACGCGGGCAAGCGCGATTACGCCGGAGACGAATGGAACGGGTTTAAGCAGCGTCAGTGGATGCTGGGCTACAGCTTTGAACATGAATTTGACAGCGGCTGGGGCATTAACCAGAAGGCACGCTATTTCGACGTCGATACCCACCAGCGCAGCGTCTACGCGACAGGGACGGGAAGCGAGGTGTATCAGCTCAACCGCTTTGCTTACACCACCGATGAAGACCTTAAGAGCTTCAACATCGACAACCAGGTGACCAAAACCGTTGCGCTGGGCGACTGGAAACACCATCTGCTGGCCGGGTTTGACTATCAGAAGCTGAACTCCCATTTCCACTATCGCTACGCGTCGGCCACGCCGGGTATCGATATGCGGCATCCTGACTATTCGCAGATTCAGGAAAGCGCACTGGGGCTCTATACCGCCCAGAAAAACCGCCTCAGCTATCAGCAGAACGGCTATTACTTACAGGATCAGGTAGAGTTTGGCGGTCTCAACCTGCTGGGCAGCCTGCGCTACGACGATTACCGCTCCGTCACCACCAACTACCTGCAAAACGGTGATAAAGCCTGGGTGTCGCAGGATCGCGTCACCAAACGCCTGGGCGCGCTTTACGCCTTCGATAACGGGATTTCACCATTTATCAGCTATTCAGAAGGTTTTGCGCCGGTGTCACCGCAGGGAACGCTCGTGGCGAAAGACGTCAAGCCAACTACCAGCAGGCAGGTGGAGGGTGGGGTGAAATATCTGCTGGCCGACTACGCCACCACCTTTACCGCCTCGGTGTTTAACATCCGTCAGAAAAATGTCGTCACCTCCGACCCGGGCTTCCTGAACTATCGTCAGACCGGGGAAGTGGAATCTAAAGGGGCAGAGCTGTCCGCCATCAGCCGCCCGACGGACAACCTGACGCTGATTGCCAACTATGCGTACACCCACGCGATCAACCGGGAAGATGACAAGTACAAAGGTAAACGTCCAACGCAGGTCCCGGAGAATGCCTTCAACCTCTGGGGGGATTACACCTTTGACAACACGCCGCTGAAAGGACTGATGCTGGGAGCGGGCGCACGCTACACCGGGCCGATGGAAATCTCTCCGGCAAACGATGCGGGAAAACTGGGCGGCACTACGCAGTACGATCTGGCGGCTTCCTACCGGATGGGCGAAATCCTGCCTTCGCTGGCAGGGCTGACGCTTAAGGCCAGTGCGCAGAACATCACCAATAAAGAGACGTTGACCTGCTACGACACGACCAACTGCTGGATCGGGCGTGACAGGACGTATCAGCTAGGGGCGAGTTACAGTTTCTAAGTAACTCCCTGTGAGTTCAAAATGTAGGCCGGGTAAGGCGTAGCCGCTACCCGGCAATACACCTTTACTGCGCCGCAGCTTTCACCGGCGCAGCCTCATCATTCGCCGCAGGCTGATTCTCCGGCACGCTGTCGCACGGTTTTTCTTTCGGGCAGACCCGATCCAGCATTTTCAGCGTCACGCCGTTACTCCAGCCGAAGCCGTCCTGCAGCGGATATTCCCCGCCGCCGCCGCCCGTACCGGTTGTCGACACGTCATACTTCTCGACCAGTTTCTTTTCCCTGTCGTAAGTATGCTGAACGTTCTTCAGGAAGCGCCAGGTCACGTCCATCGAGACCTTCTCCTGGCCGTAGTTCTGCAGCCCTTCCGTGGCCACCCACTGCAGCGGGGCCCAGCCGTTTGGCGCATCCCACTGCTGGCCACTGTTGACGGTTGTGGTCGCAATACCGCCCGGTTTCAACAGGCGCGACGAGGTTGCCGCGGCGACTTTATCGGCCCGCTCCTGCGCCGCCGCCTTCACGTAAAGCGGGAACAGAGCTGCCGCCGTGAGCTGATTACGTACCTTCTTGCTCTTCAGATCGTAATCCGCGTACCAGCCCTCTTTATCATTCCACAGGTGGCTTTCGATGGCTTTCTGACGGGCTGTTGCCAGCGCCTCGTATTTGCTTGCGCTGGCGGCGTCGCCACTCTCCTGGCCTGCCCGCGCCAGCAGTTTTTCCATTTTGAACATCAGGGCATTCAGGTCCACGGGGACAATGCTGGTGGTCCGAATGGTGCCGAGCTTTTGCGGGTCGTCCATCCAGCGGGAGCTAAAGTCCCAGCCCGAGGCCGCAGCGGAGCGCAGATCGCGGTAGATCTCTGTCGCAGGTCGGTTAGGGTTACTTTTCGCGGTATTCACATCGTCAAGCCAGGACTCCGGGCGCGGGGTATCGCGGTCGTCCCAGTAGCGGTTGAGGATAGCGCCGTCATCCAGCTTCACCACGCGTTTGTTAGCCTGCCCCGGCTGAAGGGCGTCGACGCCGTCCATCCAGTAGGCATACTCTTTCTCCATCTGCGGACGATACTTCTTCAGCGCATCGCTGTCGTGCGTTGCCAGCAGTTCCACCATCAGCGAGAAGAACGGCGGCTGGGATCGGCTCAGGTAATAGCTGCGATTGCCGTTGGGAATGTGGCCGAAGGTGTCAATCTCATACGCAAAGTTATCCACCATGTCGCTGATTTTGTCCCAATGATCGCTCTCTGCCAGGCCCAGCATGGTGAAATAGCTGTCCCAGTAGTAGACCTCGCGGAAACGTCCGCCGGGCACAACGTAAGGTTTGGGTAACGGCAGCAGGGAATCCCATTTGTTGCTGGCTTTATCCGTGGTGCGCGTCAGTACGGGCCAGAGATCGTCAATGTGCTCACGTAAACTTTGTCCAGCAGGCGGAACATATTTTTCCCCTTCCGCAGGGAGCGTAAAGTTCATCTCGACAAAGTGGCGTAAGTCAAAGCTGGACTGCGTGTGCTGCATCCGATAGTCCGCCAGAATCATCAGCGGGTCGCTTTTGGGGACGGCATCAGCGAAGGTTTTCTGGTCGGGAAACAGTTTGGCGCTTTGCACATCATTAAACAGCGGGCCCAGCAAAATATCGGGTGAGGCTGTCTGGGCTGCGGGGCTATCGTCGGCATAACCGAATGTCGTTACGCCGAGCAGCGCGCCTCCTAACGCAAGGGGCAAGAACGCGGGGCGTAGTGTACGAGGTCTTATCATTAGTTCGTCTCCTGTCTTCACTAAACAGCGTGACCGCTGTTGTCAATCACCTGAAAACCTTAGACGAATATTGCCCGCTTCGCGTTAAATATTGCTGGCCAGTCAAACCTCTTCCGGCGTCTGGCTGGCTTCCCGCAGCGTGCCCGGCGCATGCCCGATAATGCGCTTAAATGCCCGGCTAAATGCCGCCAGAGAGCCGTACCCCAGCCGCAGCGCGACGGTTTCAATCGGCTGATTTTCGTGGCGAATGTACTGAATGGCCAGCCGCATCCTCAGCTCGCTGAGATATTTTGCCGGGGTGGTTCCCGTCGCGGCCAGAAACCGTTCGGCGAACACGGAACGGGACGTGCCCGCTTCTTTTGCCAGATCCGCCACGCTCCAGTTCAGGCCGGGCTGCTGATGCATGGCGTAAATGGCCCGGCTCAGGCGCGGGTCGCGCAGAACCTGCACCCAGCCGGTGGCTTTACCACAGCCGCCTTCAACCCAGCCGCGCACGATTAACGCCGCCACCACGTCGGCCAGGCGCGCGAGGATCCCGGCGTACCCGGCCTGACGCGCCACGGATTCCCGCTCCATAGCCGCCAGCAGCGGGTGGATCTCCGGCCAGGTGGACATCAGCCGGCTGACCATCATCACTTCCGGCATCGCCTTGATCAGCGGCTGCATCCCGCCCAGCTCAAAATCCATGCACCCGCTAAAGATGATGGTGTTCTCGCTTTCCGGGCAGGGCTCGCAGGTGATGGCACAGACCGAGCTGCAGATAGGCTCGCTGGGAAAGTCGCTGACCGGGGTAATGGTGGCCCGCTCGTCGGAGAGCAGGGCATGGGAATTGCCGCCAGGAATAAACAGGGCATCGCCGCTGCTCAGCTGAAAGGCCGCACCGCTCTCCATTCGCAGCAGGGCGCTGCCGTGGCTCACGAAATGAAACTGCGCTTTGCCGGGGGCGTGGTGGAACGCGACACCAAACGGCGAGCTGGCTTCAATCCGCCGGTATTTCACCCCTGACAGGCGCATGCCGCGTAAAAGTTCGCTGATCAGATCGGGTGACTGTACGGTCATGGCGCAACTCCGGACGAATAATCAATAAGTGGAGATTATATGTCATAGATCGTCCAGGGTGAACCTTCTATGCTTTTGCGACAGTTGTCACATTTTTATAACGGGAGAAAAACAGATGAATTCATGTGTCGCGGCGAGCGAGGCGGTAGCGCCTGCAAAACCCGCCTGGCGGGCCGTCTATTCACTGGGGCTGGGGGTGTTTGGGTTGATTACGGCAGAATTTCTGCCCGCCAGTCTGTTAACGCCGATGGCCGCGAGCCTGGGCGTAAGTGAGGGAATGGCCGGACAGGCCGTCACCGCCACCGCGCTGGTGGCGCTGGTGACCGGGCTGCTGATTACGCCAGCCACCAAAAGTATCGACCGCCGCTGGGTGCTGATGTTTTTCTCGGTCCTGCAAATTATCTCCAGCCTGCTGGTGGCCTTTGCGCCGACTCTGCACGTATTGCTGATGGGACGCCTGCTGCTGGGGGTAGCCATCGGGGGATTCTGGGCGATGTCGACGGCCACGACGATGCGTCTGGTTCCGGCGGATAAAGTGCCTAAGGCGCTGGCGGTGATCTTCTCCAGCGTATCGATTGCCACGGTGGTCGCGGCGCCGCTCGGCAGCTATCTGGGCAGCCTGATCGGCTGGCGCAACGTCTTTGTTCTCTGCATTCTGCCGAGCATGCTGGCGCTGCTGTGGCAGCTCTGGGTCCTGCCGTCCATGAAGCCGGAGAGCAGCGGCAGCCTGAGTACGCTGTTCCGCGTGCTGCGTCGTCCGGGGATGATCGGCGGCATGCTGGCGACCATCCTGATCTTCAGCGGTCATTTCGCCTTCTTTACCTACCTGCGTCCGTTCCTGGAAACGGTAGGTCAGGCGAGCGTTGAGACCATTTCGCTGATCCTGCTCGGCTTTGGGCTCGCCAACTTTGTCGGCACCTCCGTTGCCGGGCATCTGCTGGCGCGTAATCTGCGCCTGACGCTGGCGATGGTGCCGTTCGCGATGGGCGTTCTCGCGCTCACGATGGTGGCGTTTGGTCATCTGGCGATGCTGGACGGGTTCCTGGTCGCGCTGTGGGGCTTTGCATTTGGTCTGGTTCCGGTGGGCTGGTCAACCTGGCTTGCTACCACCGTTCCGGATGAAGCCGAAAGTGCAGGAGGGCTGCTGGTGGCCTCAATTCAGCTGGCAATCAGTGCCGGTGCGGCCGGGGGAGGGGCGGTGTTTGACCTCAACGGCGCCAGCGGCGTATTCGCCGGAAGCGGTTTCCTGCTGGTGATGGCGATGGTGATTGTGTTTATGGGTGTGAAGGTTAAAGCGGAGTGAATTATTTGCCGGGTGAACGCATGCGCCACCCGGCTTCAGGCTTACAGCCCTTTCTTATCCATCAGCACCGCCAAATCCACCAGGCGGTTAGAGAAGCCCCACTCGTTGTCGTACCACGCCAGGATCTTCACCATATTCCCGCCAATCACCAGCGTGGAAAGCCCGTCGATAATTGAGGAGCGCGGGTCGCCCTGGTAATCGCTGGAGACCAGCGGCTCATCGCTATAGCCCAGAATGCCTTTCAGGGGCCCGCTGGCGGCCGCGTTGCGGAACGCGTTATTCACCTCGTCGGCGGTCACGTTCCGGCTCAGCGTTACCGTCAAATCCACAATCGACACCACCGGTACCGGCACGCGCAGGGAGTACCCGGTCAGTTTGCCGTCAAGAGAGGGGATCACTTTCCCCAGCGCTTTCGCCGCGCCGCTGGAGTAAGGCACAATCGACAGCGCCGCCGCGCGTGCGCCGCGCAGATCTTTCTCCGGCTGGTCGTGCAGCGCCTGGCTGTTGGTGTAGGCATGGGTGGTATTCATCAGGCCATGCTCAATCCCGAACTGCTGATGCAGCACCTGAGCGGCCGGTGCCAGGCCGTTCGTGGTGCAGCTCCCGTTACTCACCACAGCGTGTCGGGCGGGATCGTACTGCTCATGATTCACCCCCATCACAATCGTCAGGTCGTCGTTCTTCCCGGGAGCGGAAATGATGACGCGCTTAGCGCCGCCGTGGGTAATATGCACCGCCGCTTTTTCCCGCTCGGTAAAGAAGCCGGTGGCCTCAATCACCACGTCAGCGCCAACATCGCGCCACGGGATATTCGCCGGATCGCGTTCGCTAAATACGGCGATCCGCTGCCCGTCTACCTGCAGCGCACCGTCCGCCGCTTCAACGGGCGCGGGCAGCTTGCCCAGAAGGGAATCGTGCTTCAGCAGGTGGGCGAGAGTTTTACTGTCCGTCAGATCGTTAATGGCCACAATCTGCAGATCCGTGTTACCCAGCGCCGCGCGCAGGAAATTACGTCCGATACGGCCGAAACCGTTAATACCGACCTTAACCATGGTGCACTCCTTATCTCTGTTGTCTGGAGTCACTGTAGGCGTCGGGCCGGTTGGCGTAAACGACAAAAAAGGATCAGATTACGCCATCTTGCGGCAGTGGAATCGCTGGCGGTACTCGCCGGGCGTGAGGTGAAGCTGTTTCTCAAAGATGCGGCGCAAATTAATGCTGGTGCCAAACCCGCTTTGCTCGGCAACGCGTTCAAGAGAATCCTGGGTCTGCTCAAGCAGCTGACGGGCCGCGGCCAGACGCGCCTCGGTCACGTAGCGGGCCGGAGAGACGCCCGCGTCGCGGGTAAACACGCGGGTGAAATTACGCGGGCTCATCGCCGCTTTCTCGGCCAGGTTTTCCACGCACAGGTCGGCGGTGAGGTTCTGCAGGATCCAGGCCTGCAGTTCGCTTATCGGGCCCGATGCGCCGGGCGGCTGCAGGCTGTAACGACTGAACTGCAGCTGGCCACCGGGACGGCGCAGATACATCACCATATCCTGCGCCACGTCGCGGGCGAGGGTAAATCCGTAGTCGTCTTCCACCAGCGCCAGGGTCAGATCGAACCCGGAGCTCACGCCGCCGGAGGTCCAGATGGGGCCATCCTGAATATACAGCGGACCGCCTTCGACGTGGATAGCCGGATACTGCGTTTGCATCGTCTCCAGCAGCCGCCAGTGGGTGGTCGCGCGCCGACCGTCCAGCAAGCCGGTCTGGGCCAGCAGCATCGCGCCGCCGCAGATAGAGGCTACCCGCCGGGCATGCGGCGCAGCGAGGTGCAGCCAGTCCACCACCGCCGTGCTCTCCAGCTCGTTCATGCCGCGTCCGGTAATAATAATGGTATCCAGCGGTTCACGCGGATCCAGCTCTGGAAGGCGATAGTCCGCCAGCAAATTCAGGCCGGACTGGCCGTGGATCACCTGGTGAGGCTGGGTGGTGGCGATGATAATCCGGTAGCGGGGGCGGGAAAGCCCTTCCGGGTGCAGCCGGTTGGCCTGCATCAGAATGTCGGCGATACCGGCGGCTTCAAACAGCATGCCGCCGTCAGGAACGATAATCAGGATCTTCTTCATGTCCTGAAAAGTACCTTTATCACAGAATAAGTCAAGCGACGCGTGCGCCCCACGTTTCTGGCAAAGCAAAGCGATTTAAGTTCTTTGTTATTTCAGGCGTTATCCCCGATCGTCAGAGAATTATCTCTGGCGAAACGGCGTCTGAAGGAATGAGTCAACGAAGCTCCCTCTATTTACATCCGCAACAACGCGAACAAATCCGCCATCTTGCATCGGGTTTTTTATGGCGAAGCGAACTGCCCACGTGGCTGTTGATTATCACTATTTATGCCGGCTGGTTTGCCACGCTGACCTTCTGGCAAACGCTCGGCCTGCTGCCCGCCACGCTGCTGCTGATCGGGTTTACCGCCTGGTACATGTCCCTGCAGCATGAGCTGATCCACGGACACCCCACGCGTTTTGCCTGGCTCAATCAGCTGTTTGGCATGCTCCCGCTGGCGGTCTGGTATCCGTATGGCCTGTACCGGGACTCCCATCTTGCCCATCATCGGCACCATAGCCTGACCCATCCGGTGGATGACCCGGAGTCGTACTATTTTACCGACGAGAGCTGGGCGCGCTTTTCGCCGTGGCAGAAACGCGCGATCCGCGCCCGGAATACCTTCGCCGGGCGGCTGATGCTGGCGCCGCTGCTGGATATCCTTCAGACGCTGGGCAGCGCCGCGGCGGCGTTTCGTCACCTTCAGCTGCGGGCTATGGCGATGTGGCTGGTTCACGTTTTGCTGCTGGTGGCGCTCTTCGCCTGGATGACGCATACCGGTTTTTCACCCGTCTGGTTCGTGCTGGCGGTCAGCTATCCGGCGCTGGCGCTGACCAAGATCCGATCGTTTTTCGAACATCGCGCGGCGGACGATCCCCTTGCGCGCTCCGTTATTAACGAGGCCGGGTTATTCTGGCGGGTGCTGTTTTTGAATCTCAACTACCATTCAGTCCATCACGATCTGCCGGGCGTTCCCTGGTACGGGCTGAAGGCGATCTACCAGCAAAACCGGGAGGCGTACCAGCAGAGAAACCACGGTTTTCTCGTCAGGGGCTATGGTGAATGGCTGCGACAGTTCTGGGTCAGACCCGTCGACGTCACCGTTCACCCCGGAAAACGACAGGGAGAAGGGGATGAGTAACCTGCTGGCGTTTCCTATGTATGCCGTGGGTCGCGCCGACACCCGCGCCCTCTTGCTGGCGGTCAAGGGGCTGCTGGCCGCGCGCGGTGTGTCCGTCGATCGAGACCCCGGCTGGCCGGAGTTCGATCTGCTGACCCACTGGCAACAGCCTGCGCTTATCCTCAGCCAGACCTGCGGTTATCCGCTTGTCACGCAGCTCCCGGACGTGCAGGTGGTCGGCTGTTTTCACTACACGGCACTGGGCTGCGAAGGGATCCAGTACTGCAGCTTTCTGGCGGTGCGCGAGGAGGATCGGCACCTGACGCTGGCGGATTTTCGCGAACGTCGTGCGGTCTGTAACTCCGCGGATTCCCAGTCTGGCTACAATGCGCTGCGAAAAAAAGTGGCTCCACTGCTGAGCGGCGGTCCATTTTTTGCGCAAACGTCCTTTAGCGGCAGCCATCGCCAGTCGCTGATTGATGTGAAACGAGGGGCAGGGGATATCGCGGCCATCGACTGCGTGACCTGGGCACTGCTGCAGCGCCATGAGCCGGAACGGCTTGCGGGGCTGGCGGTCATTGACCGTACGCCGCTGACGCCGGGACTGCCCCTGATAACGTCGCATAACACCTCACCTGAAACGCTTAACGCCATTCGCGATGCGCTCCACGAGTTGGTGAGTTCACCGGAACATCGGGAGATTTGCGACGCGGTGCTGATCGGCGGTTTTAGCGTGGTGACGCGCGAGGCCTACGCCTCATTGTCCGCGTGATAAATCTCCTGCGCGTCGGTAAAGCAGCGCAGCGCCAGCGAGGAGATGGGCTTCTGCCTGCGCATAATCAGGCCGACAGGAGCCTCAATGTTCGCATCTGCGATGGGGACAATCCTGAAATTGCCGTTCAGTGCTTCCAGCCCGTTGTTCAGCGGCATGACGGCGCAGCACACGCCGCTCTGAACCGCCTGAATGATCTGGAACGTGGAGTCACTCTCGAAAACGGACGTCGGTTCGATGCCGGCAGATTTAAAGCTGGCCTCCATATGCGCCCGGTAATGCATCCCTTTGGTCAGGAACCCCAGCGGAAAATCCGTCAGATCGTGCCAGGTCAGCGTTGCCTGGCCGAGCTGGAAATGGCGGACGTCGTGCAGCAGGCCCATCTTCGTTTTTGGCAGCTCGATAACGTCAAACAGACTGGTGTCGATGCTGTTGAGGTAGCAAATTCCCAGCTCAAGCTGGTTGCGGCTGACGCCGTCGGCAATCTGCGCTGAGGACATGGAATAGAGGCTATAGGTCAGCTCCGGGTATTTTTGCGTCAGCAGGCGAATAAAAATCATCGGATCCACGCTCGCCAGCGGCACCATCCCCAGACGTAATTCCCCCACCACCAGGCCTTTGCACAGCGCGGCTTCCGCCTGTAATCCGTCGTGCGCGGCCAGCAGGGTGCGGGCCCACGCGAGGATGCGTTCACCCTCCGGGGTAAACCCTTCAAAGCGCTGTCCGCGCGCAATCAGCACCAACCCCAGCTCCTCTTCCAGGCTGCGGATGCGCATGGAGAGGGTCGGCTGGGTGACGTTGCACTGCGAGGCCGCTTTACCAAAGTGCCGGGTCTCGTCGAGTGCGATTAAATATTTTAACTGTTTAATATCCATCATATTCTCTGCGCGAGCAGCCTTACAGCATGCGGATCTCTTTTGAGCGCAGGGTGATGCGAACCGGAACGGATTTATACGACGGCGTACCGCTGTCCTTATCCAGATAATCAAGCGGCACCAGCACGTTGGCCTCCGGGTAATAGGCGCCGACGGTGCCCGGCGCGATGTTGTACGCCACCACGGTAATGTCTTTTAGACGCTGTACGCTGCCGGGGAGGGCGGTTTCGATATCCACGCGGTCGCCGTGTTCCAGACCTGACTGCGCCATATCGTCTTCGTTCATAAACAGCACGTCGCGGCGGCCAAACACGCCGCGGTAGCGGTCGTCCAGGGCGTAAATGGTGGTGTTGTACTGGTCGTGGCTGCGCAGCGTGATGAGCCGCAGAACGTGCTCACCTTCACCGCTGGCGTTCTCGTGAACGCCGTCAAACACCGAGAACATCGCTTTCCCCGTCGCCGTTGGCCAGATACGCTGCGTCGGCGGCAGCGGCATACGGAAGCCGCCGGGAACGCGGATCCGCGCGTTGTAGTTCTCAAAGCCCGGAATGGTTTGCTCGATCAGATCGCGGATCCGGTCGTAATCCTCAACCAGCGTCAGCCAGTCCACGCAGGTTTCCGGCAGAGTGGCTTTCGCCATGCCCGCGACGATAGCGGGTTCCGACCGAAGTAGCGGCGAGGCGGGTTTCAGCTTGCCGGACGAGGCATGCACCATCGACATGGAGTCTTCGACGGTGATGGACTGACGACCGGTGGCCTGGATATCCAGTTCGGTACGGCCGAGACACGGAAAGATAAAGGTCTCTTTACCCACCAGCAGATGGGTGCGGTTGAGTTTGGTGCCGACGTGCACGCTCAAATCCAGGTTACCCATCGCCGGAAAGCCCCGCTCGTGATCGGGCATCGCGACGGCAAAATTACCGCCGAGGCAGATGAGCGCCTTCGCACGACCGTCGATCATCGCCTGCGTGGCCTGCACCGCATCGTGTCCGTGGTGAGACGGCGGCTCAAAGCCGAAAACGTCCTTCAGACGGTTCAGGAAGGCCGGGGTAGGCTTCTCGCTGATCCCGACGGTACGGTTCCCCTGCACGTTTGAATGGCCGCGCAGGGGGCAGATACCCGCGCCTGGCTTGCCGATATTCCCGCGCAGCAGCAGCAGATCGGCGATCAGGCGGACGTTTGCCGTGCCTTTATTGTGCTGGGTAATGCCCATCCCGTAGGTAATAATGGTGGCATTTGATTTCGCATAGGCGTCGGCCACCTTTTGGAGCGCTGCCTGGCTCAGGCCTGACTCGCGCTCGATCTCGTCCCAGCGGGTTTGCGCGATATCGGCGGTGAAGTCCTCAATGCCCTGGGTGTGTTCGGCAATAAACGCATGGTCGAGCACGTCACCGCGTTCGGCCTCCATTTCCAGCAGATGTTTGGCAATGCCTTTCAGCGCGGCGGCATCGCCCCCGGCCTTCACCTGGAAATAGGTCGAGGCGATATCCGTTGAGCCGTAGGTCGCCATTTCAATCACGCTTTGCGGGTCGGCGAAGCGTTCGAGGGCGCGTTCGCGCAGCGGGTTAAAGACGATAATCGGCACGTTGCGACGGGCCAGCTCATGGAGAGTCCCCATCATTCGCGGATGGTTGGTGCCGGGGTTGTGGCCGATGGAGATCACCAGCTCGGTCTTATCGAAGTCGTCCAGCGAGACGGTGCCTTTCCCGATGCCAATCGAACGCGGCAAACCGACGCTGGTGGCCTCGTGGCACATATTCGAGCAGTCGGGGAAGTTATTGGTGCCGTATTCGCGAGCGAACAGCTGGAACAGATACGCCGCTTCGTTGGAGGCTCGCCCGGAGGTATAGAACTCGACCTGATCCGGTTCGAGCCCGCGCAATACTTCGCCGATGCGTTGAAACGCCTCTTCCCAGTCGACGGGCCGGAAGGTATCGCTTGCCCGGTCATAGCGCAGGGGATGCGTCAGTCGACCGTAGCCTTCCAGCTCAAAGTCCGATTTTGCCAGCAGCGAGGAGACGCTGTTTTCGGCCAGAAACGCGGGGGTAACGCGTTTGCTGGTCGCTTCCCAGGTCACCGCTTTGGCACCGTTCTCGCAGAACTGGAACGTCGATTTGTGTTCTTTATCGGGCCACGCGCAGCCCGGGCAGTCAAAACCGTCAGGCTGGTTGGTACGCAGCAGCGTGGCGGGGGCATCAAGGGTATCCATTTGGGTACGTACCGCGATGGCCGTCGCTTTTAATGCCCCCCAGCCACCGGCAGGACCGTCATAGTGTCGGATACCTGGCACTGAGCGTTTTTTCTTATTCATACCCACTCCTGATTTGTTCGGTCACGCACGTCTGAACCCATAAAAGCCCTGCACGGGACAATAAGCGAAAGCAATGACGACCGAATGGCGATGCGGATGCGGTGCGGAAAGATGCTTTACCTTAAATTCTTTTATTACAGTGGTTTATAGGATCTGACTCGTAAATATTTAAAGAAATTATAACGAATTTTTATCATTTTAATAATAAATATTATCTATCGCCCGGTAGGCGAGATAGATGGCGGAGAGTGAGGAAGGATGTAGCACCGATAAAACTTCGAATGAAGCCTGTGAACGGTAGAAATAGACAATGCTCGCGGCTGGCGGGGAATTGCGTGCATTTTTTGGTTGCGACAATGACGGGAAGGTTAACTCAGGCTTAATGATTAATGGATATAATTTATGCCTGACAGGGTAATTATCACATCGCGAAATATAAAGTTATTTTGAGCCGTGAAATTAACGTGGCGCGGCATAAGCGATACAGAACCATTCTGAGCGTAAATTACGATCAATATTAAAGATACCCTGTTAGTGCAACAAATAATTCATCGTCAATATATTCTGCTGACATCACCAATACGCCAGTTCTACTAATTATGGTAGTGGCGATAATAGCGGTATTGCGTTAATGAAAGTGGTTCTCCTTTGTCTTTTTTCTTTGTAAAACATCTGGTTGCGTAGTCTTGCGATGAAGTAATAACGTCATTTAGGCTATGTAGGATTTTTTATTAGGATTAATCCTATAATCTACCAGCTGCTTCATTTACCAACAGTTACGTAACGGTAAATATTGAATTGATGCAAAGCTCATGTAAACTTGTTTACCGTTTGTCAAAATATGTCAGGAAGACGCTGGGCCTTATTCTGAAGGGCTCGTGCGGTAGCTATGCCCTTAAAATAGTAACGCCCCGAAAATATCCTGGCTATTTTAACAATAGCACTTAAGTCAAACTTCACTCCCTTATCTTCATCATCGAAATATCGCTACGGAAAAGCATATGAAAATGCGCGTACTGTTTTCACTTCTGTTTGTAATGGCGGTGGCGGGCTGTAAAGCGCCGCAGAAACCTGTGATCAACGACGATACGATCGAGACCAGCCAGGTCAACGGCGTAACCTTAACCCACCGTCACGCCGTAACGCCGCCAGCGGAATTCACGCCGGTTAACGAGCCGTATCGTGCCATGTATCCGGCCTCCCTGATGAGCCGTCCTGACTTCGGCGGTAAAGTTATCCGCAATCTTGAGACCGGAAAAACGTACGTGGTGCTGGGGCAGGTTGAACACTACTGGATGGCGCTTGCCGATGAAGGTAACGATCAGCTGATTGGTTACGTCCCGATGCGCGCCGTGATCAAGGCCGACCAGTACGATGCCGCCGTGCGTAAACAGGCCATTCGTCCGAAGGCGCGTAAAAAAGCGACCTGTGTCGATGTCGATGGCAACAGCAAAGCCTGCAAAGACAGCGCTAACGGTACCTGGATCCTGAACTAAACGGCTTTCATGAGCGCATTTTTATGAATAATAAAAATTTTCATAAGCTGTGGTTATTCTTTTACGCGGTGATTTTCGCCCTGGTCAGTGGTTGTACGTCGTCTTCACACAGCGACCCCTCCCGCTACAATCTGCAGTTTCAGGCTCATCCACAAATCAATGAATCTGCGCCGCTTAAGGTCCGGGTGCTGCTGCTGAAATCCGATGCGGATTTCATGTCCAGCGACTTCTACTCCCTGCAGAACAACGCGTCAGCCACGCTTGGCGCGAATCTGCTGAACAGCGACGTGTTCTTCCTGATGCCGGGACAGCTGTCCAAAACCCTCAGCGGGCAAAGCTCTCCGGAGGCCCGTTACATCGGCGTGATGGCGGAGTATCAGGTGCTGGATGGCAAAAAATGGCGCGTTTCACTCCCTCTGCCTGTGCCTGGCGAAAATCATATCTACCAGTTCTGGAAATGGTCCGCTGATGAACTTCAGGCCAACGTTTTTCTCGACGTGAACGGCATTCGGGTCATCAGCCAGTAACGCGCTTCAAAACAGGAAACACATCATCATGACGAAAGCAGAAAAGGTCGTCTGGACCGAAGGCATGTTCCTGCGTCCACACCATTTTCAGCGGACTGAAAGTTATCTGCTCAACCATGTTCGTGAATGGGGTGCGCTACAGCGGTCATATCTCTGGGGCTTTCTTGACGTTGAACTGGATGAAGCGATGCTTCGTCAGGGATGCATTGCCCTGAGCTACTGCAGCGGCCTGCTGCCGGACGGCACCTTTTTCCAGGTGCGTAACGGGCGCAACGGCCCTGCGCCGCTGAAAATTCCTGACAATCTCACCAACGAAAAGGTGGTGCTCGCGCTGCCGGTTCGTCGTGGCGAGAGAGAAGAGGTGATTTTTAGCGAAGAGCCGGCCTCGCTGGCGCGCTTCATCGCTTTCGAGCAAGAGGTGGAAGACGACAACGCCATGTCGGTGGGGGATGCCACCGTCCAGTTTGGTCGTCTGCGTCTGACCCTGATGCTGGAAAAAGACCTCACGGCAGAATGGACCGCCATCGGCGTGGCGTTTGTGACAGAGAAACGTAACGACAATCACGTGCGGCTCGACAACAGCTACATCCCGCCGATGCTCAACGCCAACAACAGCCCGCAGATCTACAGCATGATCAACGATCTGCACGGTCTGCTGGTGCAGCGCAGCCAGCAGATTGGCGGTCGTTTACGCCAGCCCGGCCGCTTTAATACCTCCGAACTGATTGAGTTCACGCTGCTGTCGCTGGTTAACCGTCATCTGGGCGAGGTTTCACATTTAAAAACCCTCCCGCTGCTGCATCCGGAAACGCTCTGGCGCAGCTGGCTGCCGTTTGCGACCGAGCTCGCCACCTGGACGTCCCAGCGTACCGCCGAAAGCGTGCTGCCGATTTACGATCATGACGATCTGGCAAACTGCTTCAGCAAGCTGATGCTGATGCTGCGTCAGGGGCTGTCGCTGGTGATGGAAGACCACGCGATCCAGCTGCCGCTTAACGAACGCTCCCACGGCCTGAACATCGCCACGGTGCCTGAAACCAGCATGGTGCGTGAGTTCGGCTTCGTGCTGGCGGTTAAAGCCAACGTGCCAGGCGAACACCTGCAAACCCATTTCCCGGCGCAGATGAAGGTCGCGCCGGTCTCGAAAATCCGCGATCTGGTTCAGCTTCAGCTGCCGGGCATTATGCTGCGCGCCATGCCGGTCGCGCCGCCGCAGATCCCGTGGCATGCAGGCTACAGCTACTTTGAACTGGAGAAGGGAAGCGAGCTGTGGCACGAGATGGATAAGTCCGGCGCATTCGCCCTGCATCTTGCAGGGGAATTCCCGGGGCTGGATATGGAGTTTTGGGCCATCCGTAGCCCGACAGAATAATAAAGCGAGCGCTTAATATGCAGGAACGACAGGACACCGGCAGTGATGCCGCGTTTACCGGAGCCAGTAGCAACAATCAGCTGGTGGCGGCCGCCAATCCGCTGCTCAATGCGATTCCGCAGATCCGTCATTCGGTCTCCCATGACGATCAGGTGGCGTTACGCCAGCGTCTGATCGATGAGATTCGCCGTTTCGAAGTCCGCTGCCAGCAGGCGGGGCTGCCCTACGAAGTGATCGTTGGGGCACGTTACTGCCTGTGTACGGCGCTCGATGAGGCCGCCGCGCTCACCCCCTGGGGCAGCAGCGGCGTCTGGTCAAGCAACGGTCTGCTGGTGACGTTCCACAACGAAACCTGGGGCGGCGAGAAGTTCTTCCAGCTGCTGGCGCGCCTGTCTCAGAACCCGCGCGAGCATATTCTGCTGCTGGAGATGATCAACTACTGCCTGCTGCTTGGCTTCGAAGGACGCTATCGGGTGCTGGATAATGGCCGCACCCAGCTTGAAACCATCAAGCAGCGCCTGTGGCAGATGATCCGCGGCGTGCGCGGCAGCTATCCGCCGCCGCTTTCTCCCCATCCGGAAGATCGTCCGGTGCTGCGCAAGCTCTGGCGGCCGATGGTTCCCCTGTGGGCCTGCGTGGCGCTGGCCGGGTTTATCGCCTGCCTGTTTTATATCGTGCTTAACTGGTGGCTTGGCGATAACACCAACCCGGTGCTGGCGAAGATTTATCAGTCCCAGCTGCCGGAAACCACTATTCAGCAACCGGCCCGTCAGCTACCGGCGGTGCTGAACCTGCGCGGCTTCCTGAAGCCTGAAATCGAGGCTGGCCTGGTCGCGGTGAAAGACGAAGCGGACCGCAGCGTCGTTATCCTGAAGGGCGACGGGCTGTTTGCCTCTGCCTCTACCGTCGTGCGTGACCGCTATGAGCCGGTCATCAACCGCATCGCGCAGGCGATGAATAACGTCAGCGGCAAAATTCTGGTGGTGGGCTACAGCGACAACGTGCCGATCCGTAGCGCGCGCTTTGCCTCTAACTATGAACTCTCTCTGGAACGCGCCCGCTCGGTACAGAAAATGCTGCAGGGAAACCTCTCTCAGCCTGGCCGCGTGAAAGCGGAAGGGCGGGGCGAGATCAACCCGGTGGCGCCGAACACGACGCCTGAAAATCGCGCCCGTAACCGCCGTGTGGAAATTACTCTGCTGGTGTCGCCTGAAAACACTCAGGCTGAGCTGAACGGATTGCCGCAAGGAAACTAAGGATGCTGACTACACTTCTTTCCATTTTGACTAACCGCATTCTGTGGAGCTTCCTCGGCGTAACGGCGCTTGCGGCGGTGATCTGGATGATTGGTCCCCTGTTGTCCATCGTGGACACCCGCCCGCTTGAGTCTGAACAGAACCGTATTATCAGCATTGCCGTGGTCTATCTGCTCTGGGCGCAGGGCCACATTCTGCCGCGCCTGTACAATGCCTGGCTGAACCGCAAGCTGATGGACAAGCTCAAAGAGAATACCGCCAGCCCGGAAGCCGCGGATCCGCAGAAGCGACTGAACAGCGAGGAGCAGATCCTCGCCAGCCGCTTTGATGAAGCCGCGCAGATGCTGAAAAAAGCGCACTTCAGCAAGGCGGGCCAGGGCGCCCAGTGGACACAGCGCTTCAGCACGCAATATCTCTATCAGCTGCCGTGGTACGTCATTATCGGCGCGCCGGGCTCCGGTAAAACCACGGCGCTGGTCAACTCCGGGCTGCAGTTCCCGCTGGCCGACCGTTTCGGTAAGACCGCGCTGCGGGGCATTGGCGGCACGCGTAACTGCGACTGGTGGTTCACCAATGAGGCGGTGCTGCTGGACACGGCGGGCCGCTATACCACCCAGGAAAGCGAGCAGGTGCAGGACGCCGGCGAATGGCTGGAGTTCATGGGGTTACTGCGTAAGTATCGCCGCCGCCAGCCGATCAACGGCGTCATCATCACCATCAGCATTTCTGACCTGCTCACCCAGTCCGCCGAGGCGTCCCGCCAGCAGGCGGTGAACCTGCGTCAGCGTCTGTCCGAGCTGCATGAACAGCTGGGTATCCGCTTCCCGGTGTACGTGATGGTGACCAAGGCCGACCTGCTTAAAGGCTTCCGCGCCTGGTTTGCCGACTACGACAAAGCGCAGCGCGACCAGATCTGGGGCTTTACCCTGCCGTGGGAGCAAACCAAACACGCCGATTACGACCTGATGGGCAACTTCCAGCAGGAGTTTTCTCTGCTCCAGCAGCGCCTCGATGCCGGGCTGCCGGAAACCATGCTGAAAGAGCATGACGCGAAAACCCGCGCAGAAGCGTATCTCTTCCCGCAGGAGTTCGCCGCGCTGCGTCCGCTGCTGGCGGACTACCTGAGCACGGTCTTTGCCCGCTCCAACTTCGAAACCGAGTTCTCTCCGCGCGGGATCTACTTCGCCAGCGGGACTCAGGAAGGCATGCCGTTCGACCGCGTGATGGGCGAACTGAACCGCGCGCTGTCGCTGCCGGAAGGGGGGGAGGCGGATAACTGGGATTCGGTCAGCAAAGAAGCGCCTATCCCGGGTGCTAAAGGTCAGAGTTTCTTCATTAAGAACCTGCTGCAAAACGTCATCTTCCAGGAAGCCGGGATCGCGGGCGAAAACCGCTGGTGGGAGCTGCGCAACCGGGCGGTGATCTGGTCCGGCTACGCGGCGCTGCTGGCCCTGCTGGCGATCCTCGGCGGTCTGTGGCTGACCAGCTATGCCAAAAACAAAACCTATCTGGCGGAGGTGGATGCGAAGGTGCCGCTGCTGGACCAGCAGAGCAAGGCGTTACAGAACCAGCCGCAGCGTGACCTGTTCGATCTGCTGCCGCTGCTGAATGGTCTGGTCGACCTGCCGAAAAGCGACGCGTTTGATGTCAACGATCCGCCAGTTTCCCGCCGTATGGGGCTCTATCGCGGGGATGACGTCAGCGATGCCGCGCAGTCTCTGTACCAGAAAGCGCTGGATCAGATGCTGTTGCCTGCCGTCGCCATGCATATCACTACCTGGCTTCGCAACGACAACGGCAGCGATGTGGAATACAGCTATGAAGCGCTGAAAGCCTATCAGATGCTGTATCAGCCGAAGCACTATGACGGCAAATTCCTGCATTCGTGGGTGATGCTCAATCTGCAGCGGAATCTGCCGCAGAACGTCACGAAGGCGCAGCTGCAGCAGCTTGAATGGCACCTGACGCAGCTGCTGGAACCGAAAATTCAGGCCTCGCCGTACGCGCAGGATGAATCTCTGGTTGCCCGCGAAAGAGCGATGATCAACCAGCAGCCGCTCTCCACGCGCGTTTACGGTCGTCTCAAACGCCTGCTGGAACATGATGACAACCTGAAGCCGGTCTCCCTTTCCGACCTTGGCGGACCGCAGAGCGAGCTGGTGTTTTCACGCAAAAGCGGCAAGCCGGTGAGCGAAGGCGTACCGGGTCTGTATACGCCGGACGGCTACTGGAAAAGCTTTAACGGCCAGATTGACAGCGTAACCACCGCCCTGCACGAGGACGACGCCTGGGTGCTGGGGGCCGCCACGGCGCAGGAGGATAAACAGCAGATCGATAACGCCGTGCGCCAGCTCTACATGCGCGACTTTATCGCTAACTGGGATCGCTTTCTCGCCGACATTCAGCTCAATAACAGCGCCGATCTTTCCCAGCGCATCAACACCGCGCGCCTGCTCTCCGGCGCAAACTCGCCGCTGCGCCGTCTGGTGCAGAACCTGAGCCAGGTCCTGACGCTGTCACGCAATGCGCCAGCGCCCGAAGATGCGGGTAAAGCGCAGGCGCAGAGCAACCGCGCCACCCGCACGCTGGAAGCCCTGTTCAGCAACAATGATGCTGCGCCGACCCAGGCCGCCGTGGTCACCCAGGCGCCGGAACAGCTGGTGACCGACCACTATGCGCCGATGATTGAGCTGGCGCAGCCGCTGGAGAAGGGCGGGAAAACCATCGTGTTTGATGATTTTCTCAAGCAGGTGGATGAGCTCTATCGCTACCTGACCGCCGTTCAGGACGCGGCCAACAGCGGTATGCCGGCACCGGGCGGCGAGGCGATCAGCCGTCTGCAGGCCAGCGCCGGTCGCCTGCCGGGCGGTCTGCAAACCATGTTCAGCAATATGGCGGTGGGCGCCAGCAGCGATACCCAGCGCCGTGACCTGGAAAACGTGCGTAAGCGGATTAACGTTGAGGTGGGTGGATTCTGCCGTCAGGCGATTGCCGGTCGCTACCCGCTGGTGCGCAGCGCCAGCACCGAGGTTACCCCTGACGATCTCGCGCGCATGTTTGCGCCGGGAACCGGGCTGATGGACGCTTTCTTCCGCGACAATCTGACCAATAAAGTGGACACCACGCAGGCAAACTGGCGCTTTATGCCGGGCATCGACGGTAAAACGCTGCCGGGAAGCGAAGGGCTGCTGAGACCGTTCCAGCAGGCCCAGTCGATTCGCGACGCCTTCTTTGCTAATGGCGCCACGACGCCGTCCTTCAAGGTGACGGTTCGCACTGTGCGAATGGATAACTCCATTCTGAACCTGACGCTGGACGTTGACGGCCAGCTGCTGCGCTACAGCCACGGGCCGCAGGCCGTGCAGATCATGAACTGGCCGGGGCCGGGCGGCACCAACCAGGTACGCATGCAGCTGGGGCTGGCTAACGGCAGCACGGCGACGCTTGTCACCAACGGCGCCTGGGCGCTCAACCGCTTCTTCGATAAAGCGAGCACCAGCCCGGGCGCGGGTAGCCTGAGCCGTCAGGCCACCTTCAGCGTCGATGGACATCAGGTCACGCTGGAGTTTGCGCCTAACAGCATTCGTAACCCGTTCCAGCTTCCCCGTTTCTCATGCCCATAACCGCAAGGACAGCCGTATGACGAATACCCCTGCGATGAACCGCTACAGCTGGTATGGCAAGTTACCCAGCGCCGGAGATTTTTTGCAGCGTCGCTTTCCTGACACTTTACAGCGCCAGTGGTCACACTGGTTCCAGGTCGGTCTGCTGGCCTGGCAGCAGGAAGAACAGCGCAGCGGCGAGCGCCAGTTCCAGAAAGCGCCAGTCTGGAATTATGTGGTACCGCCTATGCTGGGCAGCCAGATGATCCAGATGGGCTGTCTGCTGCCCGGCCGCGACAGCGTTGGCCGACAGTACCCGGTTTGCCTTCAGCTGAGCTTCGCTCCGTCAGAGTGGTCGACCAGCCTGCTCAGCCAGGCCGAAAGCTGGTACCAGCAGATTGGGCGCCTGGGGCTACACGCGGTGCGCAACAGTTTTTCCGCCTCGCAGCTGGATGAGATGCTGATGACCATTCCGGCGCCGCAGCCCGTCGAGCCGCAAAAGCGTTCCGACATCCTTGATGTAATTGGCTATGACGAGGATGGCCAGAGCACGCTGGGCTGGCCTCAGGCGGCGGAGTGTTTTGATCCGCTCCGTCAGACCAGCTACTGGTGGACCAACCGCTGCGACGGTTACCCGCTCTACACCCACGTGCACAGCGGTAACTTTACCGGGCAGCTTTTCACCCTGCTGTTCGACCCGGCAGGGGGCGCCCGTCCGGGGCGTCACGGTCTCTATCCGCCCATGTTTGAATAAGCAGGGATCTTATGAATATCGAAGAATTTCTCGCGCCAATAAGCCCCGAAAAGCCCTGCGGCGAAAACCTGGAGTACGACGCCGACTTCCAGATCATGAATCAGGCAAGTCTTGGGAAAGCGGAACAGCAGTTTGGCGACACCATTATCCCGGCAGAGCCCGCTGACTGGAACACGGTAGAAAAATTCGCCACCAGCCTGCTGACCCGCACCAAAGATCTTCGCGTACTGCTGGCGTTAACCCATGCCTGGACGCGCCGCCGCGGGCTTGCGGGCTACGCGGACGGATTATTGCTGGTGCAGGAGGCGATCGCCCGTTACTGGGAGACGCTCTATCCGCTGCTGGAAGAGTATGGCGAAACCGATCCGTTCTATCGCATTAACGCCCTGGCAGGGCTGAGCGATAAATCCGACCTCACCGTCGCCGTGCGAAACGCCTCGCTTCTGCGTTCAAACGGCGATGAAATTTCGCTCCGGGATGCTCAGGCCCTGCTGGACGGCAGCAAGACGGAATGTCCGGACTATCCCGGCGGTCGTCCACGGCTGATTGACGAACTGGCCCGCGGCGACCAGCCGGGAACCGCCGCGGTTATCGTCATTAACGAACGTCTACTGGCGATTCGCGAGCTGCTCACCGGGCATCTCGGTGAAAGCGGCGTGCCTGAGATGGAGCAGCTGCTGAAAACCGTCGGACTGGTCGCCAGCGCGTGTCAGGTGACCGACATCAGCAAGCTGCTGCCGAGCCGTGAGGCGCAGGCAGAACCACAGGCCGAGCAGCAGTCGGCGTCAGCGCAGCCCGCTCAGCCGGTCACCGACTGGCGCAGCGTGCAGGTCACCAGCCGCGCCGACGCGCAGCTGATGCTGGAAAAAGCGAAGCAGTATTTTGCGCAGTACGAACCGAGCCACCCCGCACCGCTGATGATTGAACGGGTGCAGCGGCTGTCAGAACTTAACTTTATGGACATTATTCGCGACCTGGCGCCAGACGGCGTTAACCAACTTGAAAACATCTTTGGGCGCCGCGAATAACGCGTCCAGGCATTATGACGACAGGCATGGAGCCTGCCGTTTCACCTTCACCGCGCATCTTTGATGGAGAACATCATGGCAATGAGTAACAGTGGGCAGAAATTCATCGCACGTAACCGTGCCCCCCGCGTGCAGATCGAGTACGACGTAGAGATCTACGGTGCAGAACGTAAGATTCAGCTGCCGTTTGTGATGGGCGTCATGGCCGATCTGGTCGGCAAACCGGTGGAAAATCTGCCGGCCGTCGACGAGCGTAAATTCCTCGAAATCGACATCGACAACTTTGACGAACGCATGAAGGCGCTGAAACCGCGCGTGGCGTTCCAGGTGGATAACACCCTGACCGGCGAAGGCAAGCTCAACGTGGATCTGACCTTCGACAGCATGGACGACTTCCTGCCGGATGCGGTGGCCCGCAAGGTTGAGCCGCTGAACAAGCTGCTGGAAGCACGTACCCAGCTCTCCAACCTGCTGACCTATATGGACGGCAAAAACGGTGCGGAAGAGCTGATCGCTAAAATTCTGCAGGATCCGACGCTGCTCAAATCCCTGAGCCAGTTGCCGAAAAATGACGAAAGCGCGAAAGGTAGCGAGGAATAATCGATGAGCAACCAGACTCAACAACATGAGCAGCAGGCGGGTCAGGCGTTCAGCCAGGATGAGTTCAGCGCGCTGCTGAACAAAGAGTTCCGCCCGAAAACCGATCAGGCCCGTTCAGCCGTAGAAAGCGCGGTCAAAACCCTGGCGCAGCAGGCGCTGGAAAATACCGTCACCTTCTCTAACGACACCTACCGCACCATTCAGAACCTGATTGCCGGTATCGACGAGCAGCTGTCGCAGCAGGTGAACCAGATCATTCACCACGACGAGTTTCAGAAGCTGGAGAGCGCCTGGCGCGGCCTGAGCTACCTGGTGAACAACACTGAAACCGACGAGATGCTGAAGATCCGCTTTATGAGCATCTCCAAGCAGGAGCTGGGCCGCACCCTGAAGCGCTTCAAGGGCGTGGGCTGGGACCAGAGCCCGATCTTCAAGAAAATCTACGAGCAGGAGTACGGTCAGTTCGGCGGCGAGCCGTTTGGCTGCATCGTGGGCGACTACTACTTCGACCACAGCCCGCAGGACGTTGAGCTGCTGGGCGAAATGGCGCGCATCGGCTCTGCGGCGCACTGTCCGTTTATCACCGGTACCGCACCGGGCGTGATGCAGATGGAGTCCTGGCAGGAGCTGGCTAACCCGCGCGACCTGACCAAGATCTTCCAGAACACCGAATACGCCGCCTGGCGTTCACTGCGTGAATCCGAAGATGCCCGCTATCTGGGCCTGGTGATGCCGCGCTTCCTGTCGCGCCTGCCGTACGGCATTCGCACCAACCCGGTCGACAGCTTTGATTTCGAAGAGCAGACCGACGGCGCGAACCACAACAGCTACTCCTGGGCGAACGCCGCGTACGCGATGGCCGCCAACATCAACCGCTCCTTCAAAGAGTACGGCTGGTGCACCTCGATTCGCGGCGTGGAGTCCGGCGGGGCGGTTGAAAACCTGCCGTGCCACACCTTCCCGAGTGATGACGGCGGCGTGGACATGAAGTGCCCGACCGAGATCGCCATCAGCGATCGTCGTGAAGCCGAGCTGGCGAAAAACGGCTTTATGCCGCTGGTTCACCGCAAAAACTCCGACTTTGCCGCCTTCATCGGCGCGCAGTCGCTGCAGAAACCGGCCGAGTACCACGACCCGGATGCCACCGCCAACGCGCGTCTGGCCTCTCGTCTGCCGTACCTGTTCGCCTGCTGCCGCTTTGCCCACTACCTGAAGTGCATCGTGCGCGACAAAATCGGCTCCTTCCGCGAGCGCGAAGAGATGGAGCGCTGGCTGAACGACTGGGTAATGAACTACGTGGACGGTGACCCGGCGAACTCTTCTCAGGAGACCAAGTCCCGCAAACCGCTGGCGGCTGCGGAAGTGCAGGTGCAGGAAATTGAAGACAACCCGGGCTACTACGCCGCGAAGTTCTTCCTGCGTCCGCACTACCAGCTGGAAGGTCTGACCGTTTCCCTGCGTCTGGTTTCTAAACTGCCGTCGCTGAAGACGAAAGACGCGTAATTAAGGTAGCCGGCCCATTGGGCCGGCAACTTTTCGCTGAATTTGAGATAGCTAATGAATTTGACTGTGAAAGCGTTAATACGAAAATTCATCAGCTATTTAGCCATTTATACGTTACTAATAATTTCATTCATGCTGCTTGTGACGGTATCCGGCTACTATCTATTTATCTTAGACTGGCCGGAAGATGTCCCGCGAATCGCAATGCATGGGTTCTTATGTGCTGGACTTAATTCATTAGCGATAGGCATATACGTTGTCGCAGAGAAATGGAAAGAGAAAATCTAGTATTTTACGTGGGCTGAGGCGCTGCGGGTCCTGGGGCAAAGGATATAAGGTGAAACATTTCTGTTTTTTCCTCGCGTTTATGACTTTTAATGTGTGTGCCGGAAATAACTATCCTGATTTTTATCATCGGCAAACATACCGGCAGGTTTTAAAAGATTTAGTTCTGGCGCGCTGTCTTGCGCAGGTGGCAGATAAAGGAAGCCAGTTTTCTGCTGATGCGGCCCGCAGTGCGAGTGCATTTATTGAGTGGATACCTTTTGATGCCGAAAATGGTACTGATAAAGTGGATGCCCTCATTGGAAAATATAAAAATCAAATTAACGGTTTTCATTCAGAGCGAAAACCCGATGTCAAAGGCGTAACCTTAAACTGTTTACGTCTTTATCATAGCGACGAATTGAACAAACTGGTTCCGCAAGTCATCATTGGCGATCCTGATCGCACCTGGATTCAGGATAACCCGCAGTAGTAAAAGACTTCACATTCTTTCCATTTATTTCGGGAGAATGTAAGACTGTCAAATGACACGGGTCATTTGATGTGAGGCAGAGGTAAAATATGGACGGTTTTATTCAGCCCCATGCTTTCCTGTTTGCCATATAAGTGCTTTTTCGAAAGCAATATTGTTCATCCACGAAGAGTAGATATTATGGCTATTGATATGTTTCTGAAGGTCGAGGGTGTTACGGGCGAATCTAAAGATTCTAACCACACCGGCTGGACTGATATTACCTCCTTCTCCTGGGGCGCTTCCCAGCCGGGTAATATGAGCGTTGGCGGTGGCGGCGGTGCTGGTAAAGTAAACTTTAACGACCTGCACGTTAACGCGCTGATCGACAAATCCACCACCGCTGTCCTGAAACACTGCGCCAGCGGCAAACACCTGACTAAAGTCGAACTGTCCGTCTGTAAAGCTGGCGGCCAGCAGGTGGAATACTCCCGCATCACGCTGGAAGATGTGCTGGTTACCTCTGTTCAGTACACCGGTGCAGACAACGGCGATACCGTTGGTGTGACCTATGCATTCCAGGCTGCGAAAGTGAAACAGCAGTACTGGGAGCAGACCACGTCGGGTGGTAAAGGTGCTGAAAGCAGCGCTGGCTGGAACATCAAAGAGAACAAAGAAGCGTAATTGCGTATATGGCCGGGGAATTTTCCCCGGTCTTTATGATTGGTTCACTATTCGGCGTGTATTTGCGATGGAAAGAGCGTTAACGGTTATACCCATTGTATTATCATGTAGCGCCTGCATATCCCACCCTGCTCAGTTTCAGAGTTTAACTGTTAAGGTGGAAAAAAATGCACCCTGTTTTGGAGTTTCGAATAACACTAGGATCAGTGAGCCTGTGTTAGTTTACGAGCCTTCAATATCCCGACGTGTAGGTAACGAATGGGAAACAATTTTCTCTCCAGGGGCATTTCCTCCCAGCCACATTTTAAAATCTGGAGAGTGTCTGCTCTGGGATAAAGTGGACTGGCAGTCAGGAGAATATGATGTGGTATTAAAGTCGAGAACTCATAATACGGATCTTCGATATGCGGCTCGATTTATTATCAGTGTAAATGCTAAAGGCGAGTTATCGCTAGCTAAAACAGAATAGGTGAGTTTTCAAACGTTGCCGATTTTTAAGAAAGTGTCAACGTTTGGATACTAGTTCAACTCCATTTTATTTGAATGTGAGTGCTTATTTGTGAAAAGCAAAGGGAATGAATATGGCTAGTCAATCATTAGTTAATCCGGGATACTGTATTGTTCAGCAGCCCGGAACCCTGGATTTCCAGGCAAGACTTTTATTCAACAATCCAAATAGCGATACTGCTCGTTATTTCATGCAAGTTAATAGCGATGCACAGTGGTCAAAACCTGGACAGATGTTGATTCTTGATGCACCGGGAAGTAATAATTCTGTGCAACTTAAGCAATTACAAATTGCAAAAAAGAAAGTTAATGGTGCTCTGGCCGATCTTAACTCTGGAGAGGCGAATTTCTTTAATCAACATTTTAGCACAATAGCCGCAGTTACTAATTTTATGGATAAGTCCCTTGGTGTCGTTGCTGATGCAGGCGAAAAATATTTCAGCGACATAGAAAAAAAACTTAAATCCATTGAGCTGGCTTACCAGAATCAGTACAGGACACAAGGAACATTAATAAGCCAGCAATTTTTTGTTGAGCGTCAGCGCCTCTTTTCTGAGTTAGATGGCTTATTAAATAAATTGTCTAGGTTGACGTTGAAGATGAAACCCTATGACGAATTGAAGCATGCATTAGGGTTGTCAAGCAGATCCATTGTACATGAATGGAGTACAGCCGGAGTCGCTTCTATTCGTGGTTATTCAACTTATATCGATAATGCCTCTAAGGCCGCTCGTTTTCTTAAAGCGGGAGGGTGGCTTGCAATAGGTTTTGCAGGTGCAAATACCACTAATGAAGTCTACAATGCCTGCACCGCGGGACGAGAGCAGAGTTGCTCTAAAGTTGCTGTGAAAAAATACAGCAGTTTTGGTGCAAGCCTGGCAGGGGGGATTTACGGTGGTAAATACGGAGCCATGGCAGGTGCTGGTGTATGCGTTGCACTTGGTGTTGCGACGGGGGGCGTAGGACTGCTCGCCTGCTCCATTGTCGGGGCTGCAGCAGGTGGATACGTTGGTGGCGAGGTAGCGGGCGGAGCGACTGAGTATATGATGGATAAAATATGGTGAATATAGAGAATTTACTCTTATTTCTTATCGTGGTTTTATTGCTGATTGTTGTAATTATGGATCTGCTCAGTTCTCGTTACTTCAAAAAGCACGAGGCTGATTATAATCAGTTACTTTCAGACTATCGGCGCAAAGGATATGATCTGGATCTTGTAACCGACTACGCTTCTTTTTTTGGTTCACTGGCTAATTATCAAAAAATAATCTGGTTCGTTCGCCTTTATAAAGGCGTTAAAATGAAATTTACTCGTGAAAGGCTTGTTCAGGAAGAAGCTTATAACTACGTGCAGTCGTTACCTGAAGAAAGAATTGGTTGGATACTAAAGTTACATCGTCGTTATAAATTACAGGCGTTAATATTCACTCTATGGCTCATTGTTGGATTATATTTTATCACCTTCATTAAATAATTTTAATATTCACTTTCTCAAACGCCGCCGTTTTCGCCCCGAGAGCGGCAGCGTTTGAGCGCTAATCATACCAGCAGGAATACGCCATGCGATTCACGATTATTTCTACGAAACCCGGTCATCAGCCGCCGCAAAGCAGCTGTGATTTTTACGCCCCGGGCGGCACCATTGGGCGCGGTACGGATAACAATCTGGTATTGCCGGATAATGACCGCACCATCTCTCGTCTGCAGGCCATTGTTCACGTGGACGCTCAGGGCGAATGCCGCGTGACCAACCGTGGCAGCGTCACCCGCGTGGTATTAAATGATATTCCGCTGGAGCGAGGGCGTCAGGTTGAACTGCAGGATGGCGACATTCTCGGTATTGATGACTACCGTATTGAAGTCACCGAACTGATCCACGATACCCAGCCCGTGAGCCGAATGGCGGCCAGCATGCATCAGCAGGCGCGTCCGACAGCTGCACCTGCGCCCGCTCCACAACCGAAACCGGCGAGTGCCGCACCGCGCGGGAAGGCCGAACCGACCGCCGTGCCAACGGAGATCTGGGATAGCCTGATGCAGGAGTTCTCCATCTCCGACAGCATCTCCAGTAACCGTACAAAACCGCAGCCTGCTGCATCGCACGATCCGTTCTCCCAGCCTGCGGCCCCGGAGCGTAACGCCGAAGATCCGCTGGCGATGTTCAACGACAGCGATCCAAAGCTCGAGCGTAAGAATATTGACCCGGACACGCTGTTCAGCGACGAAGCGTTGTTCAAAAAAGAGAGTATTTTTGACGACGTCACCCCGTCAACGCTAGTGCCGCCGGGCGAGAATAGCCCCGTTAAGCCAGAAGAGGAGGCGACGGATGAGCTCGATCCGCTGGCCCTGTTTGGCGGTAAGGCCAGCGCGCCAGCCGCGCGTAATGACGACCCGCTTGGGCTGATGGGCGGCGCGCCATTAACCCATCCGGATGACATTGTTGACGAAAAGCCTGCGCCAGTGCCGGAACCTGAGCAGGAAGAGGACGTGCTGGCCGATTCTCCGCTGTTCGCCCCTGAGCCGCAGGAAGAAACGCGTGCTGAAGAAGAGCCCGCGCGACCGGATTACGCAGGGTTCACCATGCCAACGCCACAGGCCGTTGCGCGCAGCAGTGCTCAGACCCCGAAGGGCCGTCTGCGCATCGACCCGGTCAATAACGCCGCCGCCCCAACCGCCACGGCGAACAGCGGTGAGAAGGGCGAAGTGCTGCAGGGCGAGCTGCTGGAGGCGCTGCTGGAAGGGATGGGGCTGAGCGAAATGCAGCCCGTCCCGCAGTTTGACCGTGAAAACATGCGTCAGCTGGGGCAGATCCTCGGTATGTTCTCTCAGGGAACCGTGGCGCTGCTTTCTTCGCGCTCCATTCTCAAGCGCGGCGTGAAAGCCGATATGACCATGGTGCTGGACGATGCCAACAACCCGTTCAAGCTGTTGCCGACTGGCAAAACCGTGCTGATCCAGATGTTCGGCACCCCGATGCCGGGCTTTATGCCGCCGACAAAATCCGTGCGCGACGCGCTGATCGATCTGCAGGCGCACCAGCTGGGCATGATCTCCGGTATTCGCGCCATTATTGCCGCGATGCTGCAGTCCTTTAACCCGGAACAGCTGGAAGAGCAGGCGAAGCAGAACGGCATGACCTCTCGTCTGGCGCTGCCGGGCAGCCGTAAAGCCGCCCTGTGGGACTATTTTGTGCGCAGCTATGGCGAGACGGCTGGCGAGATTGAGGATGACTTCCACACCCTGTTCGGCGAGGCCTTCCTTCATGCGTACGACATGGAGGTAAATCAGTACAAAGACTCACAGAGCGGATCGGAAGACAAATGAATATCGCAACGGCTTCTCTCTCCCGCCAGGGGACGCGCGCCAGCAACCAGGATCAGACGGGAGAAACCATAGGGGAACGTTCAGCCTGCTTTGTCGTCTGCGACGGCATCGCGGGCCTGCCGGGCGGTGAGGTGGCTGCAGAGCTGGCCCGCAACAGCATTATCTCCCGCTTCGATGGCGACAAACATCTTAACGCGCAGCATATCCGCGACTACGTGCAGACGGCGAACCGCACTATCCTCAGCGAACAGCAGGCCGTTCAGGACTATCGCCGGATGGGTACGACGCTGGTCAGCCTGTTCATTGACCGTGATTACGGGCTGGCCTACTGGGCGCACGCCGGGGACAGCCGCCTGTATCTGTTTCGCCGGGGATGGCTGTGGCATGTGACCACCGACCACAGCCTGGTGCAGCAGATGAAAGATGCCGGGCACCAGACCGACAACCTGAACAGCAACCTGCTCTATCTGGCGCTGGGGATTGAAAACGGCGGGCCGGAAGCGAGCTACAGCGACGTGGTGCAGGTTGAAGACGGCGATGCCTTTTTACTGTGCACCGACGGGTTCTGGCACGGCGTCAGCGAAGAGCAAATGAAGCAGTCGCTGCATATGGTCAATACGCCGCAGGAGTGGCTGACCTTAATGAACCAAATCATTCAAAAGAATGGCGAACAGGAGGGGAATGCTCAGGATAACTATACTGCCCTGGCGGTATGGATGGGCAACCCTCAGGACACCACTTTGCTGCACACCCTCTCTGACGCAGCACAATTTCTTCCCTGCGGAACTGATTAGACACACAAGGAACGATATGAAACTTTGGCTATCGGGTTTGGCACTTCTGGCGGTCACCTCCACCGCGCAGGCTGAGAATTTCCGCATCGTGCAGTCTCCTGCGCAGAAGCTGGATATCTGGATCGACAACATCAAAGACAACACGCCGCAGAGCTGGTGTAAGCCTGAGGTGGCGCTGCGTATCGTGGCGAACGGCAAGAAAGACGTCTCCGTGCTGGAGAACTTTGTGCCGCGTCTTGGCGCACTGCTGGAACACCAGTGCAGCAAAGTGAATAAACTCAGCTGGACGCTCAACGACCCGGCGGGTACCACGCTGGCGCAGGGCACGGCTGGCAAAGCGCAGGACTGGGCGCTGGTGGTGAAACAGGAGCAGGCCGTGCCTGCTGCGACCGTCACCGCAACCCCGGCCAGCGGCGCGTTACTGCCGCCAGACCAGAACGTGGCGTCCCGCACTGTCGCTGCTGACCGCACCCCGTGGCAGGAATTTACCCTGCAGGACGGCTGCCACCTTCGGACCTTCTGGGAAGGTGGCGCGTCCGCTCCGGCGCTCTTTATTCCGGATTCTGACACCACCCGCTGCGGTAACGGCAGCTGGTTGAGCGGACACACCGTTGTTTCGCAGTCCCGCAACGGCGGACAGAAAGAGATGGCGGTGACCTACATCCATGGCTTCCCGGTGACGGGGCTGAATCAAAGCGCCGATCCTGAAAACGCGCTGATCACCTCCGTCAACAAAGAGCGCATGGTATTCAGCACGCCAAACAGCGACCAGAGCTGGATGATCCTGCCTTACGATAACACCCTGAACAGCTGGAAAAGCAACGGCACCGTAGCGGTAGAGATTTCACGTGAAATCGCCAGCGATGACGCGAAACTGCAGGCGCGTATCGCGGCGGTGAAAAAGACCTGGAGCGCCTGGGTTACACCCGGCACGCCGCTCAATATCGTTCTGATTGACACCCTGCGTCCCCAGCTGCGCGATCCGGCCGTCGGCGCATGGCGCGCGGCGAATTAAGGAATGGCTATGAATACGCTCTATCAACGCCTGGCGGGCGAGTCGCTCAACGATGCGCTGGCGCGCCTTGAGGCTGAAATCAAAGCCCGTCCGGCGGATGCCGACCTTCGCGCCGCGTTCGTGCAGTTTTTAACCCTCAGCGGCAACTGGACGCGTGCGCTGACCCAGCTGAAAAGCTGGCTGGCGCTGAAGCCTCAGGCGAAGCCTACCGTCACGCTGCTGGAGCAATCCATTCAGGGCGAGCTGCAGCGCGCGCAGGTGATGGCGGGACAGGCGCGTCCGGCCATGCCTGAAGCCCAGTGGCCGTGGCTGACTACCCTTGCCGCGGCGCTGAGCGAGGAGGGCGAACGCGCCCGGGCGCTGCGTCTGGAGGCCCTCGATCGGGCTGAGGCCACCGCCGGCCAGATTATCCTCGAAAACGAGGAGACGCAGGCTTTCGAGTGGCTGATGGATGGCGACGCCCGCCTCGGCCCGGTCTGCGAAACCATCGTGAACGGCCGTTATTTCTGGCTGCCGTTTAGCGCTATCGCGGAGATCCGTTTCCAGGCGCCTGCCAGCGTGACCGATCTGGTCTGGCGTCACGCGCTGGTGCGCCTGACAGACGGTACGGAGCAGGTGTGTCAGATCCCGGCGCGTTATCCTTTTGCTGCCGATGCCACTGATGCGATCAAACTGGGCCGCACCACCGAATGGCAGCCGCTCGACGAAGACGGCACCCTTTACGAAGGTACGGGCCAGAAAGCCTGGCTGAGCGAGCAAAGCGAAAGCCCGCTGCTGTCCTTAAGCCTCGTGACGTTTGCGACGGACGGAGCCGATGAGTAATCCTGCTGGCGAAGGCGATCTGCTGCGCAGCGGCTGGCAGGCCCGCAGCAGGCAGGAGAAGGTGGGGGCGCGCGACAAAATGCAGCCCTCGCTGCTGGATCGTCTCACCGATAACGACCCGGAAAAAAAACGCGAGTCGGCCAACAGCAATCTGATCACCCACGCCGCGCTGCGCCGCAACGTGCTGCGCGATCTGCAGTGGCTGTTTAATACCATTAACCACGATGCCTCAGGCGATTTGAGCGCCTTGCCGCACGTGAACCGCTCGGTGGTCAACTTCGGCGTCGCGCCGCTGGCCGGAAAGAGAATGTCGGATATCGAATGGCACGATATCCAGCGCAAGCTCACCGAGGCGATCATCAATTTTGAGCCGCGCATTTTGCCGCAGGGGCTGCAGGTCCGCTGCGTGTCGGATACCTCCTCGCTGGATCTGCACAACGTGCTCTCCATCGAGATCAAAGGGCGTCTGTGGTGCGTGCCGTACCCGCTGGAGTTTCTGTTTCGTACCGATGTCGATCTGGAAAACGGCCATTTTGAACTGAAAGATGCGGGGTAATCATGGAAAGTAAACTGCTCGAATACTACAACCGCGAGCTGGCCTACCTGCGCGAAATGGGGGCCGAGTTTGCCGAGCGCTATCCTAAGGTCGCCGGGCGGCTGGGCATGCGCGGCATCGAAGTGGCGGACCCGTATACCGAACGTCTGATGGAGGGCTTCGCCTTCCTGACCTCCCGCGTGCAGATGAAAATGGACGCGGAGTTCCCGCGCTTCTCCCAGCGTCTGCTGGAGATGATTGCGCCTAACTATCTCGCGCCTACGCCGTCGATGGCGATCGCGGAGATTGAGCCCGACAGCAGCCGGGGCGACCTGAGCAAGGGATTCATCGTACCGCGCGGCACCATGATGGACAGCCTGGCGCTGAAAAAAACCGGCGTGACCTGCAGCTATACCACGGCGCACGAGGTCAACCTGCTGCCGCTGAAAATCGACAGGGTCGAGCTGGGCGGCGTGCCCGCCGATCTGCCCCTGGCGCAGCTGGGGCTGAGCCAGCAGGGGATCAAAAGCGCTCTACGGATCCGCATCGCCTGCGACGGCCCGCAAAACCTCGGGCACCTGGATTTCGACCGTCTGGAATTTTTCCTCGGCGGTCCGGATATTGAGGCGCTGAAGCTGCTGGAGCTGGTGATGGAGCACCACGCCGGGATCGTTTGTCAGACGGTCAGCCCCCAGCCGCAACGACAGCTGCTGGCGTCGGACGCGCTGCGTCAGGAGGGTTTTGAGCCGGAGCAGGCGCTGCTCCCGGACGATCTGCGCAACTTTGACGGCTACCGTCTGCTGCAGGAGTATTTCGCGTTTCCGGCCCGCTTCCGCTTCATTAGCCTCAGCGGTTTGAGCAAGCTTGTCGAACGCTGTGAAGGCGAAAAAGCCTTCGACATCTTTATTCTGCTGGATAAGTCGGATGAACAGCTGGAGCGCGTGGTCGATGCCAGCCATCTGGCGCTGCACTGTACGCCGGTCATCAACCTGTTCCCCAAGGTCGCGGCGCGTCAGAAGCTGAATGAAGGCCAGCATGAATACCATCTGGTGGTGGATAACATCCGTCCGCTGGATTATGAAATTTACGCGGTCAAAAAAATCTATGGCAGCGCGGACGGCCAGCGTGATGACCAGACGTTTCGTCCTTTCTGGAGCACCTGGAGCGGCGATGCGGGCAACTACGGGGCCTATTTTTCCCTGCGCCGCGAACAGCGCGTGCTGTCCGAGCACGCCCTGCGCTACGGTACCCGCACCGGTTACATCGGTTCAGAGGTGTTTGTTTCGCTGGTGGATGAACAGCACGCCCCGTGGCAGGAAAACCTGCGCTATATCTCTGCCGAGGTGCTGTGCACCAGCCGCGATCTGCCGCTGATGCTGCAGCAGGAGCTTGGGCAGTTCATTATGGCCGACTCCATGCCGGTAAAAGCTCTCACCCTGCGTAAAGGCCCGACGCCGCCGCGTCCCGCGCTTGCAGAAGGGTTCAGCACCTGGCGGCTCATCAGCCAGCTGCAGATGAACTATCTCAGCCTGATGGACAGCGAAAACGAAGAGGGTGCGGCCGCGCTGCGCCAGCTTTTAGGGCTGTACGCTAACCTGGCAGAAACGCCCGTTGCGCGCCAGGTGGAGGGGGTACGCCACTGCGTGCTGGAGCCGGTTCACCGCCGCGTGCCTGAACCCGGCCCGGTCGTTTTCGCCCGCGGGATCGGCATTACCCTGACGGTAGATGAGCGAGCCTTTTCCGGCGCCAGTCCGTGGCTCTTTGGCAGCGTGATGGAGCGTCTCTTTGCCCGTCTGGTGTCTATCAACAGCTTTACGGAGTTCACCCTGAAGAGTCAGCAGCGCGGCGAGATTGGCTACTGGGCGCCGCGCATGGGTAAAAGGGCGCTGATATGAGTGACGCTGCCACCGCACCGCTGCGCGTGCATCGCCTGACCCGGCTGCCGGATGCGTTCTGGCACGGGGTCCGCGAGACGCCCTGGCGCTACGATCTGTTTCAGCTGCTAAGGCGCATTGATGCCCAGGGCGGCGAGCGCTACCCGCTGGGACGCGCGCCGCTGCCGAAATTTGAGCCGCTGCGCATAGGCCAGCAGCCGTCGATGAGTTTTGCGCCGTCGACGCTGGCTCAGGTACGTCAGCGGGAGGAAAGCGGGCTGCACGAGGTGTCTATCCTCAGCTTCGGCCTGTTTGGCCCGAACGGCCCGCTGCCGGTCCACATGACCGAATACGCCCGCGAGCGTATTTATCATCATCAGGACACCAGCCTCAGCGCGTTTGCCGATCTGTTCCATCACCGCCTTGCGCTGCTGTTTTACCGCGCCTGGGCGGATGCGCAGCCGGCCGTCTCTCTGGATCGTGCTGATAACAGGCGCTTTGAGGGCTACCTGGCGTCGCTGATTGGCATGGGGCAGCCTGGGCAGATGAACAAAGGCAGCCTGAGCTCGCATGCCCGCTTTACCCACGCCGGACACCTGACCCGTCACGGGCGGGATCCGGAGGGGCTGGAGAAGATCCTGCGCAACTATTTTAAAGCGCCGGTTAAGCTGGTGAGCAACGTGCCGCAGTGGATGCCGCTCTCCACGCGCGAGCAGGCGCAGCTTGGCGCAGGACGCCGTATGCCGCGCATGGGGGAATCCGCTTTTCTCGGCATTGCGGTGCGCGACGTGCAGCATAAGTTTCGCATCGACATTGGCCCGCTGAGCGCGGAGGAGTACAACCGCTTTCTGCCGGGTGAAGCGTGGGTCACCGAGCTGCGCGACTGGGTGCGTCAGTACGCCGGGGTGGAGTTTGAATGGGAAACGCGGGTGATCCTGCGTGAAGACGCGGTGCAGGGCACCACGCTCGGCAGCAATGGGCGATTAGGCTATAACACCTGGCTGGGCCTTCAGCCTCAGCCAATCCCGCGTGGCGATCTGGTGTATTGCGCAGAGCGATAATTTTTCTAACGCATTGTTATCAATGGAACCGAACATGTCAGAAATTAGCCGTGCCGTGCTTTTCGGCAAACTGGATACGCTGTTATTTACCTCTCTGGAAAGCGCCACTGCGTTCTGCAAGCTGCGCGGCAACCCCTATGTTGAGCTGGTGCACTGGCTGCATCAGCTGATGCAGCAGCAGGATGGCGATCTGCAGCAGGTCATCCGCCACTTTGCCCTTGATGAACAGCAGCTGACGCGCGATATCGTGGCGGCGCTGGATGTCCTTCCGCGCGGGGCGAGTTCCGTCTCCGATCTCTCCGAGCACATCGACAGCGCCGTGGAGCGCGCCTGGGTCTTCGGCTCGCTGAAGTTTGGCGTCAGCCGCATTCGCGGCGGCCATTTGCTGATCGGCATGCTCAAAACCTGGAACCTGGCGAACGTGCTGAAAAGCATCTCGTCGCAGTTCACCCGCCTTAACGTCGAGGTGCTGATTGAGCAGTTCGATACCATCTGCGCCAACAGTAAAGAGACGCAGCAGGCCGCTGCCGCCGTCGATGCCCCGGCGGGTGCGGTTCCGGCTGCGCAGGGGACGCTGGCCCAGTACGGCCAGGACCTGACCGCCCGCGCCCGCGACGGGAAGATTGACCCGGTTGTCGGGCGCGACGAGGAGATCCGCCAGATGGTGGATATCCTGATGCGCCGCCGCCAGAACAACCCGCTGCTGACCGGGGAAGCCGGGGTCGGCAAAACGGCGGTGGTGGAAGGGCTGGCGCTGCGTATCGCCGACGGCGACGTCCCGGAGCCGCTGCAAAACATTCAGCTGTGGCTGCTGGATATCGGCATGCTGCAGGCAGGCGCAGGCATGAAAGGCGAGTTCGAGGCCCGTCTGCAGGCGTTAATCAATGAAGTGCAGTCCAGCGCCACGCCAATTATTCTGTTTATCGATGAGATCCACACCCTGATTGGCGCAGGCGGTCAGCAGGGGACCGGCGATGCGGCGAACCTGCTGAAGCCTGCCCTGGCGCGCGGACAGCTGCGCACCATCGGGGCCACCACATGGGCGGAATACAAAAAGTACATCGAGAAAGACCCGGCGCTGACCCGTCGTTTCCAGACGGTGCAGGTTCACGAGCCGGACGAAGCGAAAGCCATTCTGATGCTGCGCAGCACCGTGTCGCCGCTGGAGACGCACCACCAGGTGCTGCTGCTCGACGAAGCGGTCAGCGCGGCGGTGAAGCTGTCGCATCGCTACATCCCGGCGCGTCAGCTGCCGGACAAAGCCGTTGCGCTGCTCGATACCGCCTGCGCCCGCGTCGCGGTTAGCCAGAGCGCGCCCCCTGCGCAGCTCGAAGACTGCCTGCGCCACCTTGCCGCGCTGGACGTGGAAATTGAGATCGCTGAACGCGAAGCGCGCGTGGGAGCCGGTGACGCCGAGCGCGTAACCGCTTTACTCGCCGAACGCGTCGCGTATGAAACAAAACGCGAAGCCCTGTCCCGGCGCTGGGAAGAAGAGCGCAGCCTGGTGCAGGAGATTATTCGCCTTCGCGCGGCGCTGTTCGCGGCGGGTGATGAAGATAACGCTGAGCTGCGCGGCCAGCTGGCGGAACAGCAGCAGGCGCTGAACGCCCTGCAGGGTGATGAACCGCTGCTGTTTGCGGCGGTGGATGAAAACGTGGTTGCCGCGGTGGTCTCTGACTGGACCGGGATCCCGCTGGGCCGGATGGTGAAAAACGAGATCGACGCGGTACTCAACCTCGCCGACACGCTGAACCAGCGCGTTATCGGCCAGCGTCACGGTCTGGATCTTATTGCCCGCCGCGTGAAAACCTCGCGGGCGAAGCTCGACGATCCCAACAAACCGGTGGGCGTCTTTATGCTGTGCGGCCCGTCCGGCGTCGGTAAAACCGAAACCGCGCTGGCGCTCGCCGAATCCCTCTACGGCGGCGAGCAGAACGTTATCACCATCAACATGAGCGAATTCCAGGAAGCGCACACCGTTTCCACCTTAAAAGGTGCGCCTCCGGGGTACGTAGGGTATGGTGAAGGCGGCGTGTTAACCGAGGCCGTGCGCCGCCGCCCGTACAGCGTGGTGCTGCTGGACGAAATTGAAAAAGCACACCCGGACGTCCACGAGATCTTCTTCCAGGTCTTTGATAAAGGCTGGATGGAAGACGGCGAGGGGCGCCATATTGATTTCCGTAACACCATCATTATTCTGACCTCCAACGTTGGCACCGACCTGATTAGCGCCATGTGCGCCGATCCGGAGCTGATGCCGGAGCCTGACGCGTTAAGCGGCGCACTGCGCCAGCCGCTGCTGGAGGTATTCCCGCCGGCGCTGCTGGGCCGCCTGCTGGTGGTGCCGTACTACCCGCTCAGCGACGAGATGCTGGGGCAGATTGTTCGCCTGCAGCTCAAGCGCATCCAGCGTCGTCTGGAAGAGAATCACAGCATTATTTCTGAGTTTGACGACAGCGTGGTGGAACAGATTGTTCAGCGCTGTACCGAGGTGGAGTCCGGCGGCCGCATGGTGGACGCTATTCTGACCAACACCTTGCTGCCTCAGATGAGCCAGATATTACTTACCGCCAGCCGCAGCGACGAGCAGTACCGACGTCTGCACGTCACCTGCGATCAGGGCGAGTTTCACTGTCAGTTTGCCGCGTAATAATCATCAAGAGAACTGTAAAAGATGACGGATAATGATAACAATCGGACTGTCCCAAACGCGCTCCCGGTCGGGTACCGCTTCAACGAGTTTGAAATCAAAGAGGTGATCGGCGGCGGCGGTTTTGGCATCGTCTATCGCGCGTGGGATCACCAGCTCGAACGCACTATCGCTATCAAAGAATTTATGCCTTCCTCGCTCGCGGTGCGCGGCGACGACATGACCCTGGTGCTGCGCAGCGAGCGCTTTGGCAAAGCATTTTCCGCAGGCCTGAACAGCTTCATTCAGGAAGCCCGTCTGCTGGCGCGCTTTAACCACCCGAACCTGCTGCACGTCCTGCGTTTCTGGGTGCAAAACGATACGGCCTACATGGGGACGCTGTTTTACAGCGGCACCACGCTTTCTCGCCTGCGCGAAGAAAAGCCGGAGCTGATCAACGAAGCCTGGATCCGCCGCACGCTGCCGATGCTGTTCGGTGCGATCAAGACCATCCACAACGAAGGCTACCTGCACCGCGACATCTCTCTGGATAACATTCAGATCCAGGATAACGGCCTGCCGGTGCTGCTTGATTTCGGCTCCGCGCGCCGCACCATCGGTAACCTTTCCGATGAAACGGAAACCATGCTGCGCCCGGGCTTTGCGCCGATTGAGCAGTACACCGACGATAACGAAAGCGAGCAGGGGCCGTGGACGGATATTTACGCCCTGGGCGCCGTGCTGCGTACCCTGATTGTGGGCTCTCCGCCGCCGGTCAGCGTGGTGCGCTCTATTCAGGATACCTGCAAACCGCTGGTGGAAATCATGCCGCAGGGCTATTCCATTCCGCTGCTGCAGGCCATCGACCGCGCGCTGGCGCTGCACATGGAGGACCGTCCGCAGTCAATCGACGAGTTCGCCGCGCTGATAGAGATGCCGGTCGCCGGGATCAACGACGTGCTGACGGCGAAAAAGCCCGGCACGATGCTGGTTCCGGTCGAAGACGAAAAACCGGCTTCGCTGCTCGACTGGCGTCGCTACAAGATCCCGGGCATGGTTGCTGCGGGCGTGCTGGTGGGTATTGTCGCCGGGGCGATGCTGTTCAGCGGCGGTAACGATGCACCTGAGCAGGCTGCACAGGCACCGGCAGAGACGCGCCCGGCTGAAACCGCCGCGAACACGCCAGACGTGAAGCCGGAAACGGCGAAGGTGAGCGAGCAGGCAACGGCCCAACAGACTCCACCGCCTGTCGACACCAGCCCGGTCGCGCTGGTCTATATCCGTATCCAGGACGGCGAAACGTTGAAAGTGAACGGCGAGCCAAAAGCACTGCGTCCGGCGACCAATGGCTATGCATCGCTCAAGCTGCCAGCCGGTGAAGTGAAGATTGAACTGCAGGGCAACGGAAGAACGCGTGGCCAGACGCTGGATATCACCAAGCCGGGCACCTGGCTGGTGAATCCTTAGAATTACGCTCAGTCACAGATGCGAACCTCTTTTCTGAATCGCATAAGCTAGATGGAATAAAGATTATGCTCAACCGAATTACCGTTCAGCTCCCGGTGGAGGGGCTTCTGTTCTGGAAACTGACGGGCCGCGAGGCGATGTCCGAGTCGTTCGCGCTGACGCTGACCGTGCTCGGCACGGACGCGCGCATCGACCGCAGCAAGCTGCTGGGCCAGCCGGTCACGGTGACCATCCCGACGCAGAATCTGCTGACCTCCCGCTATGTTAACGGCAAGATTACCCGCGTGGCGGTCAGCGCCGTTGAGCTGACGGGCACCCGCTATGCGGTCTACCAACTGACGGTGGAGCCGGACCTGTGGCCGATGAAGCGCGACCGTAACCTGCGTATTTTCCAGGGGCAGACGGTGCCGCAGATTGTGAAAACCCTGCTCGGTGAGCATCAGGTCAACGTTGAGGACAAACTCACCGGCAGCTACCGGGTGTGGGACTACTGCGTGCAGTATCAGGAGTCCAGCCTGGACTTCATCAGCCGCCTGATGGAGCTGGAGGGGATTGCCTATCACTTCAGACATGAGGCGGATAAACACACCCTGGTTCTCACCGACGCTGCCACGCAGCATCAGCCGTTCAGCGGCTATGAGGTCATTCCTTACCACCAGACGCCGTCAGGCGGCAGCACGGATGAAGAGGGCATCAGCCAGTGGGCGCTGGAGGACAGCGTGACGCCGGGGATTTACAGCCTCGACGACTATGACTTCCGCAAGCCGAACGCGTGGCTGTTCCAGGCCCAGCAGAACCCGGCGTCGCCGAAGCCGGGCAGCATCGACGTGTACGACTGGCCGGGGCGCTTTGTGGATAAAGGGCACGGGGAGTTCTATGCCCGTATCCGTCAGGAGCGCTGGCAGGTTGAGCATCAGCAGATTCAGGCCACCGCGACGGCGGCGGGGATTGCGCCAGGGCACACCTTCACGTTAACCAATGCGCCGTTCTTCAGCGACAACGGTGAGTATCTGGTGACGGCAGCGGGTTACCACCTCGAAGAGAACCGCTACGCCAGCGGCGAGGGGGAGACCATTCACCGCACCGATTTCACGGTGATCCCGTCGGCGGTGGTGTACCGTCCGGCGCAGACCACGGCGTGGCCGCGCACCTACGGCCCCCAGACCGCGAAAGTCGTGGGCCCGAACGGCGAGAGTATCTGGACGGACAAATACGGTCGCGTGAAGGTGAAGTTCCACTGGGACCGCCTGGCGAAGGGCGATGACACCAGCTCCTGCTGGGTGCGCGTGTCGAGCGCGTGGGCGGGCCAGGGCTACGGCGGGGTGCAAATACCGCGCGTCGGCGACGAGGTGGTGGTGGACTTTATCAACGGCGACCCGGACCGTCCGATTATTACCGGTCGCGTGTACAACGACGCGAGCATGCCGCCGTGGGCGTTGCCGGCAGCGGCCACGCAGATGGGCTTTATGAGCCGCTCTAAGGGGGGCTCCGTGGACAACGCCAACGCCCTGCGCTTTGAGGACAAGGCGGGCGCAGAGCAGGTGTGGATCCAGGCCGAACGCAACATGGACACCAGCGTTAAAAATGATGAAACGCACAGCGTCGGCGGGGCGCGCAGCCATTACGTGAAGAAAAATGAACTGCATCGCGTGGAAGCGAATCAGACCCAGGCGGTGAAAGGCGGGACCGAGATCCTGACGGGGAAAGGCAAGCTGGATGCAGCGGTGGAGCAGTATGTGATTGCTTCCGGGACGAAGCTGCGGCTGGTCTCCGGTGAAAGCGCGATTGAACTGAATGCTAACGGCAAGATTAACCTGATCGGCAAAGAGTTTAACTTCTTCGTGGAAGGGGATGGGTATATCACCACGGGCGGTAAGCTGCACCTGAATACCTCGGGAACCAAGCCGGGCACTACAGCACCGGGTTCTGAGCATAAAGGGGATATTGATGCGGCGGTGCAGGAGAAATTTGCGCCGGGAAAGGAGAGTAAGGCTGGTGTGGCTGCCAGCGCACCTGCCGAAACTTCTAAAAACGCTACGCCTCAAGCATCCAATGTTCCTTCAAGCGGATATGGAAAGGATGTTGATAGTCTTGTCGATAAATCACCTACTATGAAAAATGACATAGCTACGTTAAAGAAACGAGGCTGGACATTTGAAGAAGGTGAAGCAGGCAAGGGGACGTTTGCCAATCGTCAAAAGCGCGTTATTACCGTTGATAAAAATGAGCTCGGTAACCCGAATGCAGTCGTTCAGTCTCTGTCACATGAAAGTGGTCACGCTTTATATGAACCCAACATTGATTTTTCTTCGCGCGACGCCTATCTGAACAGCACACTCAGTGATGAAGGCGCTGCAACGTTGAACAATATCCGGGTCCAACGCGAAATCATAGCCAACAAGGGCGGGGATATCGGTATTGCAGGCAATCCAGCAAATCAGACACAATATAATCGTATCTATGATTCTCTCGAACGTGGGGCTATAAAGGAAAGTGAAGCGCGTACGCAGATAGGCCGTATCTTTGGCAAAGGCGAACAAACGTCTACCACAGGGCAATATTACGAAGATTATTATGGCGGTTGGTATGATAAAAATTATCCATAGTCTAAAAACGGGTGCGGTGCTTGCGGCTTTATTAACGACGGGAATGGCAGGTGGTAACATGCAGAAACAGGATCTTTGGCAGTTCATTTCAGAAATGAGCGCATCACTCAAAACGTTGTCCGTTAACAGTCTGGATAACGCTCCGTTGTCATTCAAGCTAACGAAACAGAATGAATATATCAATTTCTACAATGCCGACGATATCAAACTGGCGGATGGAACGAACATTACTGCAATTGATTTACGTTTAAGTAAAGAAAGTGACGGTATGGCGCCGTTACTGAATTTTTCACCGTCCGGCCAGTGCATCACTCTCGACACTGTTAAAAAACATTATCCGCAACTGACGTTAACTGATTATCCACGAGGCCGTTCGGAGAACGAAGTGACCAGTTATACAGCGCCAAAGGATATGAATGGACAAAAAGTAAGCTTCAGTTTCACGGTAAAAAAACCTGACTGCTTGGGTGGGGTCGCTATTAGCGCTGACTAAAAATGCCTATTTCATTACTCACCGCTTTTTAAAGTGGTGAGTAGCATAATATTTATCCAGCAAATGACGATTAACGTGAAAAAACGCCTTTCTGTCTCTCTTTTTTTTACCCTCATGTCTACCTTTCTGAGCAGTTATGAAGTAGTGGCTCAGACTATGCCGCCCATTCTGGCTAAAGAGGATTTTTCTCTGCAGATAAAAGACCAGATTGTGGCACTGGGCGATAGATGGACTTCTGAGGTTGCGCGTAAAATTGCAGTTTCTGTGGAAGGTAGTTTTGTCGGTGAGGTTCTTTTTGACGGAACGAACTATAAATTCTACCAGCATCAGAAGACTGGTTTAAAAATATTCAGTTCCAATCTCTGGTGGGATAAAACCGAGCGAAGTGTTGATGAATATATTGTGGCGCAGATAACGCTAACTGCTCCGGAAGGCAAAACAGTTCGCGGGATCCATATTGGTTCAACAATAAATGAACTTGATAAAGCTTATGGTGGTGGCCATGTCGAAAATGACTCCGGGGAGCAGTGGGTTTCGTATGAATTGGGTAAGAAAATACTCTCTTTTGAGGTTAAGGACAGTAAGGTTGTAAAAATAACAATGAATTACGATAATGGTTCTTCAGAGTGACTTATGACCAAAAAATATCTTGCAGTCGTATTGTTCACCGCTTTATTGACAGGCGTCGTTGAAACGTCAACAGCGCTTGAATTATCGCAATACAATAAGCTTGATACGGTAAGTCGCATCGTTAACGATAGCGAAGTGAAAGACAATCTCAGGAAGACGCTGGGAAATCATTACCAGACCTTTATTGATAACTTTGATGTCTTCGGTGAACCGCATACCACCACAGGTGGAGGATTGTTTGTCGAAGGCTGGCTAAAGGATCTCTACCAGGAGAATGCGTCAGCGCTGGTCATCAATCCTGACGGCAAAATCTTTGCGGCCTGGGTGGTTCCGGAGTCGGACGTTATTCATTACCAGTCTTCTGATAATAGCCCGGTTATTCATGCCGATATACAGCAATGGGCCGCCAGATTCAATGCGATGCATTTTGCAACGAACAGCCAATCAGGCCTCGCGTTTGACGGAGAATGGGCTGGCGAGTACGAGAACGACTCAACGTTAACCCTGCGGTTAGCTGAATCAGGCAACCGTATCACCGGGACTTATTGCTATATCACCCAGAGAGGAAACCGTATAGATTGCCCGGAAGATGATGAGCGTAATCTTAGCGGTACGATCGCAGGCAATCGTGCCAACGTTGAGTTCAACTCATCGTTTGGCGGCGTAGGCGGACGGGCTGTTCTGGAAATAAAGGGGAGTGAAATGGAATGGCGCTTAGTTACTCCTCCTCATAAAGGAAATTATTATGCTCCGCTGCGTTATACGTTACGTAAAGCCGCTTCGGTTCATAGCGCTGAAACCAGAAATCTCGACACCGAAAAGTTCTCTATTTCGCTGATAAATACGTGCGGTCATTTTGATAGCGAATGTAACCAGATGGCTTATCTCGGCGTGCGTAAAAGCGATAACAGTACGATCTCCTTAAGGGGAAAAACGTGGCACGACTCCGCAGGTAAAATAATCGGCTCAACGTACAAGAATGGCGAGACCGTTTACACCGTGACGTATGCACCCGCGAAATTGGTTGTCAGCAAAGGCAGCCATGTTTTAGTCGAACAGTCAGGCCAGTGGCTTAAATAATAAAAAAGCCAGCCAAAGGGCCAGCATGGATTGGCCTTCTTGTTTCTCACCATATTAATCATCCCGAGTTCACTTATGAAATACACCCTCCAGGAAGGTTCGTTTTCCCTTTTTCCTGCTGCCTGGCAGGATAACAGCATGAACATTATTCGCGATGACGAAAGCGGGCTGTCCGTGGTAGTCAGTCGCGGCGTTATCCCGGATGGCAGCAACTATGAACAAGAGTTTCACCGCCAGTGGGATGTGCTGCGTCCTCAGATGGGTGAAATTGCCCAGAGTGAATTCCGGAACGTAAAGGCCGGGCCTGACGGAAAAATTAACGGGCTGGAAGTTGAAACCACCTTTGACCGTAACGGCCAGCGCCTGTGGCAAAAACAGCTGGCCATTCAGACGCCGGGCAAACCGGTATTGATGATTTTTACCCTCTCGGCACTCAGAGCATTCACCGAAGAGGACGAGGTGCGCTGGAGCGCGCTTAAGCAGAGTCTGACGCTAAACGACAACCGGAATGTGTAAGGCATGAGCGATAACAACGCGGCCCGTAAGGGCGACGAGATTATTCACTCCAGCATTTTTGCTGACATCACCAGCATTGTTGCGGAAGGTGCCGCCTATGCGGTGATCGGCGCGGCGGTGGGCGCAGCAGCAACCGTAGCGGCGCCATTGCTGGGGGCGGGGGCAGCAGCTGCAGGCGTGGCAGCAATTGGATCCAGCTGTCTGTTAAGCGGCATCATTGGCGGCGTGCTGGCGAACGTCGCGGGGATCACCGACGATATCAGCAACGCCGCGGAAGGGTTAGGCAATGCGCTTTTCCCGCCGTCGCCTGCGGGTAAAATCACAACCGGTTCCAGCAATGTTCTCACCAACGCAATCCCCGCCGCGCGCGCGGCAGGCACGCTGACGCCCGCCGATACACCGTCCCCTGAGCCGCAGTCGCCGGGCAGCTTTGCCGATTACGCGGGCATGCTGCTTTCCGCCGCCGGACAGTTTGGCAGCGAAATGTGGCAGCCGAGCGTGGCCTCTGCCGCCGCGGGAACCTCGCCGCTGGAAGAAGACAAGGTGGCGTGCGAAAAGCACTCCGGGCCGCAGTATCTGGCGGAAGGCTCTAAAAGCGTCTTTATCAACGGGCAGCCCGCGGTGCGCGCGAAAGATCGCACTACCTGCGAAGGTACCGTTTCCGACGATGTCTCCCCGAACGTGATCATAGGCGGGGACACGCTCACGGTCCGCGATATCAAAAGCGGTAAAACGCCGGGTCTGGCGCTGGGGATGATTGCGCTCTCTCTGCTGCGCGGGCGTCCGGGCAAGATCCTGAAAAACATGCCCTGTGCACTGGCTTCAGCTGGCGGCGGGATGCTGGCCGATATGGCGGTAAATGCCGTGTTTGGCTCCTCGCACCCTGTTCACGCCGCCACCGGCGTGAAGGTGCTGAATGACGAAGACGAACTCGATTTCTCGCTGCCGGGGCGCTTCCCGCTTCACTGGCAGCGCAGCTACAACAGCCTGACCACCCGCGAAGGGCTATTTGGTCTGGGCTGGGCAACCACCTTTGACAGCTATCTGGCGCTGGAAGAAAACAATGCCACCTGGTTCGATGAAACCGGGCGCGAGCTGAGCTTCGAGCTGCCGCCTGTCGACCGCGCGTTTTACAGCATCAGCGAAGGCATCATTATCCGCCGTAATGAGAACGGCGACGTGGCGATTGCCGACGATGACGGTGCGGTATGGCGTCTGTATAAACCGACCCGGGCGAATCCATCCATCCTGCGTCTGGCCTCCCTCAGCGATGAATACGGCAACGCGCTGCTGACGGAGTGGGACGAGCATGGCAGGCTGGTTGGTCTTCACGACGAGCCGCGGGCGATAGACGTCACCCTGCGCTATGAAGATGAACGATTCCCGCAGCGCGCTACCGCTGCCAGCCATTTCGACGGCAACCAGACATGGCCGCTGATGCAATGGGGCTACGACGCGCGCGGCCAGCTGGCAAGCGCGACGGATGCCTCCGGCGTGGTGACGCGTGAATACCGCTATAACGACCACGGCCTGATGGTCTGGCACCGGATGCCGGGCGGCCTGGAGAGCGAATACCGCTGGAAAAAATTCGATCACTGGCGGGTGGTGGAAAACCGCACCAGCACCGGCGACGGGTGCCGCTTTAGCTACGATTTAGCTGCCGGGTTAACGATCGTTGAGCACTATGATGGTCAGACGCGCCGCCACTACTGGAACGCGCAAAATCTGATTGTCCGCTACGTTGACGAGCGCGGTGAAAACTGGCGCTACGAGTGGGATGACAACGAGCTTCTGACGCGTCGCATCGATCCGCTCGGAAACGCCGTCACCTTCGTCTATGACGAGATGGGCAACCGGGTCCAGGAGACCGATGCCGACGGCAATACCCGCACTACCACCTGGCTGGAGCACCGAGCGCTTCCTGCGGCCATTATCGAAGCCGACGGCAGCGCCACCCGGTTCTGGTACGACGAACATCACGGGCTGAAGCGCGTGATGGACCCGATGGGACAGACCACGCAGCTGCGCCGGGACGCGTTCGGCCAGGTCGTCGAAGAGGTCGATGCCGCCGGAAACAGCCGCTACCAGGAGTACAACGAGGCCGGGCAGATCGTTCGTGCGACGGACTGTTCCGGGCGTATTACCCGCTACCGCTATCATCCGCTGGGCTGGCTGGTCGCCGAGATGAGCGCAGACGGTGAAGAGACCCGTTATCGCTACGACGCCGCAGGGCGTCCGGTACAGCTCGATCGTCCGGAAGGCTGGACGGAATCGCTCAAATGGAACGAACGTGGCTTGCCGGTGAAGCATGCTGGCGCCGACGGTAAAGAAAGTGAGTTCAGATACGATGAGGCAGGGCGCTTAACCGCGACGCGCAATACCCAGGGCGAAGAGGTGCGTCGCCGCTGGGACAGCCGCGGGCGTCTGATTGCCCTGGAAAACGAAAACGGCGAAGCGTATCAGTTCCGCTGGGGCGCGGATTCGCTGCTGCTGGAAGAGGTAGGGCTCGATGGCGTAGCCTCGCAGTATCGCTACGACGCCTGCGGGCGCACGATAGCGCGCACGTTTGCCGCCGATCATCCGGAGGCCATTACCCACGCCTTCGTCTGGAGCGCGAGCGGCCAGCTGGTCGCCCGTACCACGCCGGAAGGGCAGACACGCTACCACTACACTCCGTCCGGGCTGTTAAGCCGGATAGGGCTGCATCCTGCGCTTTCAGTCGACGCGTGGACCACCGAGGCAGAGCAGGAGCTCGCCTTTGACTATGACGCGCTTGGTCGCGTCACGCGCGAGGCGGGCGATCACGGCGAGCTGGCGTGGGAGTATGACGCGCTGGGCAACCGCACCTCCGTCACGCTGCCCGATGGCCGCGAGCTGAAGCAGTTCTACTACGGCAGCGGGCATCTGCTCAGCATTGCTCTCGATAAGCTGTCGGTCTCCGATTTTACCCGCGACGAACTCCACCGGGAGACCAGCCGCACCCAGGGGCTGCTGACCACCCGCAGCGAATACGACCGCCTTGGTCGGCTGCATCGCCGGGATGTCTTTACCGGCAATGCCCAGCGCCCGTCGCCGCGCCGCTGGTCCCGCCGCTGGGATTACGACTATCGCAATAACCTGGTCAGGGAAGAGCGGGACGATAATCCGTTCAGCTGGTACCGCTGGCAGTACGACAGCGCCGGGCACCTGCTCGTTCAGGACGGGACGCTGCCCGGACAGGAGCAGTGGCGCTGGGACGCTGCCGGTAACCCGCTCGAAGGATCTGCTGAGAAGGTCACGCACAACCGCCTGACGCAGATGAACGGCATTCGCTGGCGCTATGACATCCACGGCCGCACCGTGGAGAAAGATAACGGCCAGACCCGCTGGCACTACCGCTACGACGGTGAACATCGCCTGACGGAGGTCATCAGCCAGCCGCGGGACCGCAACAAGCCGCAGACGCAGGTCAGCTTCCGCTACGATCCGCTTGGTCGCCGCATCAGCAAAACGCGACGCCAGATGCTGGGCGGACAGCCAACCGGTAAGCCAGTGACCACCCGGTTTGTCTGGGAAGGATTCCGCCTGCTGCAGGAAGTTCACGGGGATGTGCCGCTCACCTACGTCTACAGCGATCAGGACAGCTACGACCCGCTGGCGCGTATTGACGGCGTGGAAGCGCCGGAGATTTTCTGGTTCCACTGCCAGCCCAACGGCACGCCGGAGCGGATGACGGATATCGAAGGGCAGGTGCGCTGGGAAGGGGTGAACAGCGCCTGGGGCAAGCTACTGCGGGAAAGCGAGACGCAGTTATCAGGATATTCTCAGAACCTGCGGATGCAGGGGCAATACCTGGACCGTGAGACAGGGCTGCACTACAATCTGTTCCGGTATTATGACCCGGACTGCGGGCGGTTTACGCAGCATGACCCGATAGGGCTGGCGGGGGGGATAAACCTTTACCAGTTTGCGCCGAATGCGTTGGGGTGGGCAGATCCATTAGGTTTACGATGTGGGCGAACTAATACCTGGAATGATTTCCAGCGGCAGCATAAAGGTCGTTTCAAATCATCAACTGAAGCGGCTTCTGCTTATAAAAAATTAGTTAATGAACAATCGCCTTGGCCATTAAATGAACCTCCTTTAGATGCAACATTAGTTCCGGGGACTCGAGTTAAAATGGCCGTATCTCCAGGGCAGCCAGCGACAAGACCTGGAGGGTTTGCTACATTTGACGATATTCCTAATGCTTCATACGTTAGAAATGAGCTCGCTGTGAAGATGGAATGGAAACCTGATATTGATAGAGTAATAACGTATGAAGTTAAGAAACCATTACCAGTTAAAATTGGTGCAGTTGGACCTCAAGTTGATAAAGGTGCAAATGTGTATCTGCCTGGCGGCGGCTCACAAGTCGAAATGGCCGTGCCACCTGCAGAACGCATGAATTATTTGGAAATTATTGACGAATCGTTACTCAAGCCCTAATTTATAAAAAAGAGTTGAAAATGATTAACAAAATTATCTGTGATAAAGAAAAAAATACATTGCATTGGATATATAATGCGCACCAAGTCACTGTCACTATAGATGATTTAGATCTGGCAATGATAGATGAAAGGAGAGAATTAATTTTTGTATTGAGCAAACCATCACCATTACCAGTATTATTAACTATTTTAAATAATGACGGAGTTTTGCTTTCAACATTTACCCCTCCAGAAGGTGCATCTTTTTCTTACTTGACCTTAAATCATCAAAAAGAAGTTTTGATTGTTTGCTCCTTTTCTGAAAAGATGAATGGTTGGTATGATTGGCATTATTCTTTAGATTTGGATAGAAAAGAGTTAATAAGAATTGCTCCTTCTTATTAGAATCTGGTAAAGCAATTTTTAATTTTGCATTATAACCCATAAAACGCACGATAAGTGTGTTGGTTTTTGCAGTGCAAATAAAATATCTGATCAGCATGGCGTGGCAATTGACTCACCGACTGAGAATGTACCAATTGGTGAAAAGCCGATTCAATTCTATAAAAGTGCTATATAATATTTAGAAAGCATAGTTAACTATTATACTTACTAGGCCGGGACATATATTCTGGCCTTTTAGTTTTTTTGGGTGCGAGGGGCTGGGTTATTTATTCTATCGCAACGTGTGATGATTAGCTTTTAAAAGTATACGTTTAAAAAGACTGGGTGTCGGATGGTTATTTTCACTGTGCCCATTATTAAAAATTTGAAACTATCTGGGAAAGATCAACGGTTTCATTGCAAGAAAAAATAGAATAAATTACTTATCTGGAGATGCTGTGGAACCTTTGAAAAAATCCACAGTTATTGCTCATATTGTGAATAATAAAGGAAAATGGGGCAAAGGTTTTGTTCTGTCCCTTTCAAATAAATATCCTGCTGCAAAGAAACACTATCTCAGTAGCTTTAAAGAAAATAACATCCCAGAATTAGGGGTGATTGATTGTGCCAAGGTTGATGATCAAGAGTAAATATTTATTGCTAATATGTATGCGCAGGATGGTATAAAGAAAAATGTCAATGACAAAAATCAATGCGTATGTTATTCATCCCTGGATGTTTGTCTTGAAAAATTATCTGAATTTGCTTTGGTGCACCGGCTTTCAATACAAATGCCAAGGATAGGGGCAGGCCTCGGCGGAGGTGATTAGAATATAATAGAGGAATTAATACAAAAAAATATTTGCTATAAGATGATTGATTGCAATGTAATAAATTTATAATCTGCAATCAAAATTTAGCAATACACTTTATTATATTTGATTTTTGTTTAAGAAAAGATTTTTAATTTAAATGGGTAAGGGCTTTAGTATGCAAATATCTATAACAAATACAATTGAAAAAGGAAACGAGTTTCACGATAACCAAAAATACGCCGAAGCTTTAGAGCAATATCAAAAAGCCTGGCAAGCTCTTTCTGAGCCAAAGTTCGAATCGGAACTTGCTAACTGGATCGCTACGTGCATGTACAGCGTTTATTTTGATCTCGCGGATTATGCGGAGGCGAAGAAATGGGGAGAGGCGACGTTGCGCACACGTGGATCGGATATAGACACTGCACCCTTAATCGACCTCGGCATGGTTTGTTACGAGTTGAATCAATTCGATGAAGCGTATAAATATTTTAACGTTGCTTATAACTACGGCAAAGAGCGTGCGTTTAAGCATAGGCCTAAAAAATACCTTGAATTTTATTTATGCAAAAGAACGTGAAGTCCTCGCTGTTTTACATTATTTAGACAGAAAGAATAAGCGTGTTTAAAATAATTACATACGAAGAATAATCATTAAGCCACATACTCATGAATAATATCATTAACTGTGAAAAAAAGATTGGACGTGCAGATATTACTAAAACGGAAGAGAAATTATCTATTACTCTTCCGGATGATTTTGTTTCACATTATCTGCAATTTAATGGTGGCACTCCTGAGAAAAGTTGGTGGGACGGTGATGACGATTTTGAGCCAATAGAGGTGGCAGGGTTTAAACCGTTTGTTTATAATAGTCAGACAAATGATGACCCTAGATCTTTAATCGACGGTTGTTATATCAGCATGTTGGATAGGGAAGTGATTCCTAAAAACCTGCTCCCTTTCGCAAATGATTGGGGAGGGAATTTCTTCTGTCTAGATTTAGATAATTACTCAATTGTATATTTTGCTACAGATTCTTTTGATGAGGATTTGACTATGCAAGAGAATCACAGAAAACTTCAAAGATATCTGACAAATTCATTTGCCAATTTTGTTAACGGATTAGTAGCAGAAGAGGATCTTTCTTAAAGAATATTTAAAAATTTGATCGATTTATTTAATTCGATTGCTGTTATTTTGGTATTCATATTTTTAATAAAGCTCTGTGAAACAAATCATAGGGTTTTATTATAAAACAGCATGACAGGCTTGGTGATATGAAAGTACCTAGGATCCCATGTAGAATAAATCTGGTTAAAACATGAAGATATCCCAGTTAGCAATATGGAAGTTAAATAACATTAATTGGTTTGTTAATCTTGGTGTGGCGACAACACTCCCCGGGGTTATCCAGGCTCAGTCCTTTAGCTTATGTATAAAAGGCTTGAATAGCGATGAATGGGAAAATACCACCTTGGAGGCTGGTAATGAAATAACGGGTTATCTCGCAAAAAAACACACTAACAAATATCAATACTACTGGAACTCCTTGGTCAAAGAAGCTAAGAATGTTGTGGAAAATGATATTATCCCAAAAATAACCTTCCCGGAGTCTGAGAAAGGCTCAATGACTGAGAACTTAAAATGGGACCTTGTGAATTACTTACTTGAAGATGCGTATAGTAATTTTCTTCAAGAGCCATTCTTTTTTGACGGATTAATTAATGTTTATGAAGCTGGGCATATGCCCTGTGGATGGTCAGGTACTTGGCCAGTGGGCAAACTCGTTATCTATTGATAGATCACGCGCAAAAAAATCCACGCCTAAGCGTGGATTTTTTTCATTCAAAACAAATCAGACGTTAAACAAGAAGTTCATCACATCGCCATCTTTAACGATGTAATCTTTCCCTTCCGCACGCATTTTGCCTGCTTCTTTCGCACCTTGCTCACCCTTGTAGGTGATAAAGTCTTCAAACGCGATAGTCTGCGCACGAATAAAGCCTTTCTCGAAGTCGGTGTGGATCTTACCGGCCGCCTGAGGCGCAGTCGCACCCACAGGAATCGTCCACGCACGCACTTCTTTCACGCCAGCGGTGAAGTAGGTCTGCAGGTTCAGCAGCTCATAGCCTGCGCGAATGACGCGGTTCAGGCCCGGCTCTTCCAGACCCAGCTCGGCCATGAACTCTTCACGGTCGGCGTCGTCCAGCTCAGCGATGTCGGATTCAACGGCAGCGCAAACCGCTACAACTACAGAACCTTCAGCCGCTGCGATTTCGCGCACTTTATCCAGGTAAGGGTTGTTCTCGAAACCGTCTTCGTTAACGTTGGCGATGTACATGGTTGGCTTCAGGGTCAGGAAGCTCAGGTATTTGATCGCCGCCTTGTCTTCTTCAGTCAGGTTTTTCAGCGCGCGCAGCATGCCCGCGTTTTCCAGCTGTGGCAGGCATTTTTCCAGCGCAGCCAGTTCCGCTTTCGCGTCCTTGTCGCCGCCTTTGGCTTTCTTCTGCACGCGGTGAATCGCGCGTTCGCAGGTGTCGAGGTCAGAGAGCGCCAGCTCGGTGTTGATGACGTCGATGTCGTCAGCCGGATCCACTTTGTTGTTTACGTGGATGATGTTGTCGTTCTCGAAGCAGCGCACAACGTGGCCGATCGCTTCGGTTTCACGAATGTTGGTCAGGAACTGGTTACCCAGGCCTTCACCTTTGGATGCGCCTTTTACCAGGCCCGCGATGTCCACGAATTCCATGGTGGTTGGCAGGATGCGCTGCGGCTTCACGATTTCCGCGAGCTGGTCCAGACGCGGGTCCGGCATTGGCACAACGCCGGTGTTAGGTTCGATGGTACAGAACGGGAAGTTCGCCGCTTCGATACCCGCTTTGGTAAGCGCATTAAACAGGGTGGATTTGCCCACGTTTGGCAGACCGACGATACCGCATTTGAATCCCATTTCTAAATCACCTTAATATCTTGATAATCAATCCGTTAACGTTAACCGATTGATGAAAAGTAAATAACTACGCCTATTATACACGTAACCCGCATGACGCGCGGTAAAAAAGCCGTATCGGGCGGATTATTGCGCTTTGAAAGCGTGCAAGCGGTTTGTCGCTTTGGTTAACCCATCTTTCAGCCAGATTTCGGTGCAGCGCGCCGCTTCGTCTACCGCCTCGTCAATCAGTTTCTGCTCAGAAACCGGGGGCTTACCGAGTACGAAACCGACAACTTTGTTTTTATCGCCCGGATGGCCGATTCCTACGCGCAAACGGTGAAAATTCGGGTTATTACCCAGCTTGCTGATGATGTCTTTAAGACCGTTATGGCCGCCGTGCCCGCCGCCCAGTTTGAATTTTGCCACGCCGGGCGGGAGATCCAGCTCATCGTGGGCCACCAGAATTTCATCCGGATTGATGCGATAAAACGTTGCCATTGCCGCCACGGCTTTACCGCTCAGGTTCATAAAGGTGGTGGGCACCAGTAAGCGAACATCCGCGCCAGCAAGGTTGATACGTGAGGTATACCCGAAGAATTTAGGTTCTTCACGCAGGGGAGCACGTAACCGCTCGGCCAGCAGATCGACGTACCATGCCCCGGCATTATGGCGTGTGGCCGCATATTCTGCGCCCGGGTTGGCGAGGCCGACAATCAGTTTAATCGTCACGATTCAATTCCTAATGGGTTCCAGATCTGGCGCGTAGTTTACTGTCTGGCGCGCCGCTTGACAAAATTCTGCGATCTTCTCAGCGAAATACGAATAATTTCTGATTTGAACAATTAGAATTTCAAGCTGTTCAAAGTCTTATTTGTAAACTTTTGTTTGGGAGTTATCTGTAATTGTGATCATTCACGCAACTCATAAAAGGGGCGTTGTCTATACTTTACACACAAGGATTAGGGGCTTTTCCCCTGACAACCCAAAGTTCCGGAGGTGACACATGAAACGCAAAAACGCTTCGTTACTCGGTAACGTGCTGATGGGATTGGGGCTGTTCGTGATGGTAGCCGGCGTGGGTTATTCAATTTTAAACCAGTTACCGCAGCTTGACCTCCCGCAATACTTTGCGCATGGCGCGATATTGAGCATCTTCGTTGGTGCGGTATTGTGGCTGGCAGGGGCTCGCGTGAGCGGCCATGAGGAAGTCTGTGACAAATACTGGTGGGTGCGCCACTACGATAAACGCTGTCGTCGCGACCAGCATAAGCACAGCTAGTGCTACGATAAAGAACACCGAAACGGCTCCCGAGGGAGTCGTTTTTTTTTGCATCAAGGGTTGACCCTCACGTAACGTAAGGCTCCAGAGTGGCGCCACTGGCAAAGAAAAAGGAGCAGTTATGTTGATTCAGGTGGGTGAGCTGGCGAAACGTGCCGGGATCACCGTGCGGACTTTGCACCACTATGAGCAAACAGGGTTGTTGCTGCCTTCTGCCAGAAGCGCGGCAGGTTACCGGCTTTACAACCTGGCGGATGTCCAGCGTCTGCACATGATCCAGGCGCTGGCAAAAGCGGGGCTGGAACTTGCTGAAATCAGGGATTTCCTGGAACAGGAGTCGCTGTCGTTAACCGAGTTACTCGATGCGCAAATCACGCTGCTGGATAAACAGCTGCGCAGCATATATACGCTGCGCGACCGTCTGGTGGAGCTGCGGACCGGGCTTATCGACGATGCGACGCCGGATCTGGAATCCTGGCTACAGACTCTGGAGTTAATGAATATGTACGATCGCTGGTTTAGCAAAGAAGAGTTACAGCAGCTGCCGTTTGCGATGCAGAAGGATGCGCTGACGGCTATCTGGTCGGGGCTGGTTACAGAGGCCAAAACGCTTCTGGAGCAACATATACCCGTTATGGACGCGCGAGCCATGGACCTGGCGACGCGCTGGATGGAACGTCTGGAGCAGGACACGGCGGGCAAGCCGGAGTTTCTCACCCGGCTGAACGAGATGCACAGCGTTGAACCGCAGATGCAGGTGCAGACCGGTATCACGCCTGAGATGACGGATTACATCACGCGCGCGTTTGCGGAATCTAAGCTCAGCATATGGGAGAAGTATCTCACTGCCGAAGAGATGGCCTTTACCCGGGCACACTACTTTGACCGCATGATGGAGTGGCCGCCGCTGGTGGCGAAACTGCATCAGGCGCAGCGGGAAAATAGCGATCCTGCCTCGGAGGAGGCGCAAAAGTTGGCTGAAAACTGGCTGGTATTGTTCCAGTCTTACGCGGGCACGAACCCGGAGACCCAGCAAAAGTTTCGCACTGCCATGCAGCAGGAGGCGCACCTGATGAAAGGAACATGGATGACGCCTGCCGTGATTGCATGGCTCCAGCAGGCGATCGGGGTGATGATGCAGAGACGTTTCTCTGCATCAGGTCACTCACAGATCCGCTAACGCGGCTTCACGGTTAGGGTAGAAGGAGAGTCGGCCAGGGATAGGCTGCACGCCCGCGCGCGCCATGGTGCGCAGCGGCTGAAACTCCAGGTTACTCACCCGCAGCTCGCAGCCTTCCGGCAGACGTGCCACAAAGCGCTGGAAGGCATCCAGGCCGCCTGCATCCAGCACCGGTACAGCATCCCATTTCAGCACCGCAACCCGTTTGCCCGCGATGCGGGACTCCAGATCGCTAAACAAACCTTCCGCCGCGGCGAAGAACAGCGGGCCAATCACGCGCAGCACCAGCACATCGTCAGGCACCTCGACGTTAACCGGGGAAAGGCGCGTCATCTGCGCGATGCGGCGCATAAACAGCAGGGACGCCAGCACGATCCCGACGCTGATGGCGATAACCATGTCGAACAGCACGGTCAGCGACATGCAGATCAGCATCACGATGATGTCGTCTTTCGGCGCGCGACGCAGCAGGTTCACCACCTTATGCGCCTCACTCATGTTCCAGGCCACCATCAGCAGCAGGGCAGCCATGGCGGAAAGCGGCAGCCAGGAGAGCAGCGGGGCGAGGATCAGCAGGGCGAGGATCACCAGTACGGAGTGGATAACCGCCGAAACGGGTGAGGTTGCCCCCGCGCGCACGTTGGCAGCAGAGCGGGCGATGGCTGCCGTTGCGGTAATACCGCCGAAGAACGGCGCGACGAGGTTGCCTAATCCCTGACCGACCAGCTCGCTGTTGGCTTTGTGTTTGGTGCCGGTCATACCGTCCAAAACGACGGCACAGAGCAGGGATTCAATCGCCCCCAGCATCGCCATAGAGAACGCGGCGGGAAGCAGGGCACGGAGGGAATCCCAGCTTAGGGTGAAGCTGGAACCGGGCATGTCCCACGGGAGCACCAGCTGCGGCAACAGTTGCGGAATGCCGCTGCCCTGTGAACCGTCCGCCAGAACATAGTGAAACTGCGAGCCAATAGTCGCGACATGGCCACCGAACATATTGACGAGGGCCATCACCGCGCAGCCCAGCAGCAGAGCGGGTAAATGGCCCGGCAGACGGATCCCCAGACGTGGCCAGACGATCAGCGTACCCAGCGTTACAATCCCGATGGCGGCATCGCCCAGGTTGGCCGTCGGCAGCGCCATAAACAGCGCCCCCACTTTTTGCAGGTAGTGCTCCGGTACGTGGGACATCTGCAGGCCGAGAAAGTCCTTGATCTGCATGGTTCCGATGGTGATACCAATCCCCGAGGTGAATCCCAGCGTCACGGAAAGGGGGATGTACTCGATCAGCCGCCCAAAGCGTGCCAGGCCAAACAGAATCAAAAAGACGCCGGACATCAGGGTGGCGACCAGCAGGCCTGCCAGACCAAACTGCTGCGAAACCGGGTAGAGGATCACCACGAAGGCGGCGGTCGGGCCGGAGACGCTGAAGCGCGAGCCGCCCGTCAGGGCGATGACGATCCCGGCAACGGCCGAGGTGTACAGACCGTACTGCGGCGCAACGCCGCTGCCAATCGCCAGCGCCATCGCCAGCGGGATGGCGATAATGCCGACGGTGATCCCGGCAATCAGGTCACGTACAAAGCGTGACGAGGTATACTTCTCTTTCCAGCAGGCGTCGATGAGGGCGCGAAAGGGCAGAACATGTGAGGAGGTTACGTTTTTCACAATTATCTATCATCCGTATGCGCATCATCTGTCATGTGAATGGCAGGTGAAGGAGGCATTAATCATACAAATAAAACCCAGAGACAAAAAAACCCGCCGCAGCGGGTTTTTCGGCCGTGTTCGATTAGTGTTCGAACATTGCTGAGATAGATTCTTCGTTGCTGATACGACGAATCGCTTCGGCCAGCATCCCGGACAGGGTCAACGTACGCACGTTTGGCAGTGCTTTGATCTCGTCGCTCAGAGGGATGGTATCGCATACCACCACTTCGTCAATGACGGAGTTGCGCAGGTTGTTTACCGCGTTACCGGAGAAGATCGGGTGAGTTGCGTAGGCGAACACGCGCTTAGCACCACGCTCTTTCAGCGCTTCAGCGGCTTTACACAGCGTACCGCCGGTATCGATCATGTCGTCAACCAGCACGCAGTCACGGCCAGCAACGTCACCGATGATGTGCATCACCTGAGAAACGTTAGCGCGCGGACGGCGTTTGTCGATGATCGCCATGTCGGTATCGTTCAGCAGCTTAGCGATAGCACGGGCACGTACCACGCCGCCGATGTCCGGAGAAACCACGATTGGGTTATCCAGGTTCAGCTGCAGCATGTCTTCCAGCAGAATTGGGCTGCCGAATACGTTATCAACCGGGACGTCGAAGAAGCCCTGGATCTGCTCTGCGTGCAGGTCAACGGTCAGTACGCGGTCAACGCCGACGCTGGACAGGAAGTCAGCGACAACTTTAGCGGTGATTGGCACACGTGCGGAACGGACGCGACGGTCCTGACGGGCATAGCCGAAGTAAGGGATTACAGCAGTGATACGGCCTGCTGAAGCGCGACGCAGGGCGTCGACCATAACAACCAATTCCATCAGGTTGTCGTTTGTTGGAGCACAGGTGGACTGGATGATGAAAATATCACCACCGCGTACATTTTCGTTAATTTGTACGCTGACTTCGCCGTCGCTAAAGCGACCTACGGCGGCGTCGCCGAGGGAAGTGTACAGGCGGTTGGCAATACGTTGTGCTAGTTCCGGGGTGGCGTTACCAGCAAAAAGCTTCATATCAGGCACGAGAAGAACCTCAGGCATGCGTCCAGTGGTGGATAGCGTTCGCCGCAAACTGTGCGGGCCAGGCAAATGCTATCCAGGCGGTGTATTAAAGAGCGCGATGCAACGTCTGGAACAGGGTGACGTTGTCACCGAAACTCAGTCTGCGCCAGAATGGCCTGCTGTAGGGGGGAAATGTTCATCCCACGTGCTACAAAACCATGCAGCCAAACCGGCGCTTGCTCAAGCACCTGACGAGCGGCGGATTCGGTGTCAAATTCAGCAAAGACACAGGCCCCTGTACCAGTCAGGCGCGACGGCGCGTATTCTAACAGCCAGGAAAGCACCGCATCAACCTCGCGAAAACGTTTTCTTGCGATAACCTCGCAATCGTTGCTGAATTCACAATTTAATAACGTTTCTATTGACCGAACCGGGGTATTCCTTTTCAGGTCAGGATCTTTAAAGATGACCGGTGTCGGAATGCTCACGCCAGGGTGGGCAACCAGATACCATTTCTCCGGCGGTTCAGCCGGGGAGAGGATCTCACCCACGCCCTCAGCAAAGGCCGCATGACCGCGAACAAACACCGGGACATCAGCCCCCAGCGTCAGGCCCAGGGCTGCCAGTTCGTCCTTCGACAGCCCGCAGCCCCAGAGGTGGTTCAGCGCAACCAACACGGTGGCAGCGTTGGATGAGCCACCGCCCAGACCGCCGCCCATCGGCAGGCGCTTCTCGATACGGATATCCGCACCGCTTCCCGCAGGCAGACGGCCCGATTCCGCTGCGGCTTTCATCAGCAGGCGCGCGGCGCGCACGATCAGGTTGTCTTCATGCGCCACGCCGTCGACCGGCGTGAGCAGGCAAATCTGCCCGTCCTGGCGCAATTCGATGGAGATCGTGTCGCCATAGTCAATAAACTGAAACAGCGTCTGCAGGGTGTGATAACCGTCAGCACGCTGGCCGGTGATGTATAAAAAAAGGTTCAGCTTTGCCGGAGAGGGCCAGTGGGTCATCATTTAACGATCCAGTTGTCCATTTTCAGCTTGATACGCTGGCTGCCCTGAGTCAGTTCCATATTCGATGGCAGCGACGGTTTACTCTTACTGTCATAGGCGCTGTACACCACTTTCCAGGTTTTACCGTTCTGCGTGTAGTTCACCTGGCTCAGACGGTACTGGTCGTCAAGGCTGTAGTCAGTAGCCTCACCCGGCAGGCCAAGGATCCACTGGCGCAGGCTGTTGAGCGGGATAGGCATCCCGGTCAGCTTGCCAATCATCTCTTCGGCATCGGTCGCGGTATAGTGCTGGCCTTTGTTATCGGTGATCTGCGCTTCACCCGGTTTCGCGATAAGCTCCAGTTCGGTGCTGCCCAGCGGGTTCAGCAGCAACAGGCGATAGTTGTCCTGACCCGTCTGCTGCCAGAAGAAGCGGGCATAAACCTTTTGTTCGTCAGAGAGATAAGCGAAAGCGCCGCGGGTCTGGTACTGGTTCAAATTACGGACGTCCTGCTGGTGCTGACGCCACTGCGGTGAATCAGGGCTTTTGCCCGGGCCTTTTGGTTGAGTGACGGTACATGCGGTCAGAACCAGTGCTGCCAGCGGCAGCAGGCGAATCAGTCGGGTCATAATGAGGACAAATCCTTGAGATACGTTGCAGTTATAACTGTTAATGCTAGCGTCGAAGGGGGCTACCGTCTACGTTCAAATTATCTCAAAGGGTTGTATCTACCCTAAATAATTCAAGCTGCATGAAGGCGGCAAGAGAGTGAATCCCCATGAGCATAGATAACTATGTGATTGGGGTGAACGAGCGCAGCCAACGCGCATGCAGCTTGAAGTATGACGGGTATAAGCTATTACTCCGAAAGGGGGCAGTCCCTTTTATTGATCTCGCGCATCCTGTATGATGCGTTCTGCTAACCTTATTAACGCTGGTACTACTCCCGCTCAACATGACCCTATTAGCACTCGGCATCAACCACAAAACGGCTCCGGTTTCGCTGCGAGAACGCGTGACGTTTTCGCCGGATACGCTTGACCTGGCGCTGGACAGCCTGCTTGCACAACCGATGGTGCAGGGTGGCGTGGTGCTCTCGACGTGCAACCGTACCGAGTTGTATTTAAGCGTGGAAGAGCAGGACAACCTGCACGAAGCGCTGATCCGCTGGCTATGCGACTACCACAATCTCAACGAAGACGAGCTGCGCAACAGCCTGTACTGGCATCAGGACAACGATGCCGTCAGCCACCTGATGCGCGTCGCCAGCGGGCTGGATTCGCTGGTGCTGGGCGAGCCGCAGATCCTGGGGCAGGTGAAAAAAGCGTTTGCGGACTCGCAAAAAGGGCATCTGAAGGCCAGCGAGCTGGAGCGTATGTTCCAGAAGTCGTTCTCCGTGGCGAAGCGTGTGCGAACCGAAACCGACATTGGTGCCAGTGCGGTTTCCGTTGCTTTCGCGGCCTGCACCCTTGCACGCCAAATCTTTGAATCCCTGTCTACCGTCACCGTGATGCTGGTGGGTGCGGGCGAAACCATCGAACTTGTGGCGCGCCATCTGCGCGAACATAAAGTGAAAAAGATGATTATCGCTAACCGCACCCGCGAACGCGCGCAGGTGCTGGCGGATGAAGTGGGCGCAGAGGTGGTTGCCCTGAGCGACATCGATGAACGCCTGAAAGAGGCGGACATTATTATCAGCTCTACCGCCAGCCCGCTGCCGATTATCGGAAAAGGGATGGTGGAGCGTGCGCTGAAGTCCCGTCGCAATCAGCCGATGCTGCTGGTGGATATCGCCGTCCCGCGCGATGTTGAGCCGGAAGTGGGCAAGCTGCCTAATGCCTACCTCTACAGCGTGGATGACCTGCAAAGCATCATTTCGCACAACCTCGCCCAGCGTAAAGCGGCGGCGGTGCAGGCGGAAACCATCGTTGAGCAGGAAACCAGTGAGTTTATGGCCTGGCTGCGCGCGCAAAGCGTCAGCGAGACCATCCGCGAGTATCGCGGGCAGGCGGAGCAGGTGCGTGATGACCTGACTGCCAAAGCGTTAGCGGCCCTTGAACAGGGCGGCGACGCAAATGCGATTATGCAGGACCTGGCGTGGAAACTGACCAACCGCCTGATCCATGCACCAACCAAATCTCTTCAGCAGGCCGCCCGTGATGGGGATGATGAACGCCTGACCATTCTGCGCAACAGCCTCGGGCTGGAATAGCGCCCTATACCCATTTTCTAAGACAAGGTGCACTTACGCCTATGAAGCCTTCTATCGTCGCTAAACTGGAAGCTCTGCACGAGCGCCATGAAGAAGTACAGGCGCTCCTCGGGGATGCCGGGACCATCGCGGACCAGGAACGTTTTCGCGCGCTCTCGCGTGAATACGCGCAGTTAAGTGATGTTTCTAAATGCTTTACCGACTGGCGACAGGTTCAGGAAGATATTGAAACCGCGCAGATGATGCTCGACGATCCTGAAATGCGCGAGATGGCGCAGGAAGAGTTGCAGGACGCGAAAGCGCGTTCTGAAGAGATGGAGCAGCAGCTTCAGGTGCTTCTGCTGCCGAAGGATCCGGACGATGAGCGTAACGCGTTTGTAGAAGTGCGCGCCGGTACCGGCGGTGACGAAGCGGCCCTGTTTGCCGGGGATCTGTTCCGCATGTACAGCCGCTACGCCGAATCGCGTCGCTGGCGCGTGGAGATCATGAGCGCCAACGAAGGCGAACATGGTGGCTACAAAGAGGTTATCGCCAAGATCAGCGGCGACGGCGTGTACGGTCGTCTCAAGTTTGAATCCGGCGGTCACCGCGTGCAGCGCGTACCGGCCACCGAATCTCAGGGACGCATTCACACCTCAGCCTGTACGGTAGCGGTGATGCCGGAGCTGCCGGAAGCAGAACTGCCGGACATCAATCCGGCGGACCTGCGTATCGATACTTTCCGCTCCTCTGGCGCGGGTGGTCAGCACGTCAACACCACCGACTCCGCCATCCGTATTACCCACCTGCCAACCGGCATCGTTGTCGAATGCCAGGACGAGCGTTCACAGCACAAAAACAAAGCCAAAGCGTTATCCGTGCTGGGCGCGCGTATCCACGCAGCGGAAATGGCGAAACGCCAGCAGGCGGAAGCGTCTACGCGTCGTAACCTGCTGGGCAGCGGCGATCGCAGCGACCGTAACCGCACCTATAACTTCCCGCAGGGCCGCGTGACCGACCACCGCATCAACCTGACGCTGTACCGTCTGGACGAGGTGATGGAAGGGAAGCTGGATATGCTGATCGAGCCTATCGTGCAGGAATACCAGGCCGACCAGCTGGCGGCACTGTCCGAGCAGGACTAATGGATTTTCAGCGCTGGTTACGTGAGGCGGCCGGAGAGCTTGCAGAAAGCGAAAGCCCGAAACGCGATGCCGAAATTTTGCTTGAGCATGTGACGGGTAAAGCCCGTACGTATCTGTTGGCTTTTGGCGAAACCGAACTGACCGCTGAGCAGGAAGCGCAGCTCGCCGCGCTGCTTGCCCGTCGTAAAACCGGCGAGCCGGTGGCACACCTTGTCGGTGAACGTGAGTTCTGGTCGTTATCGCTGTACGTCTCGGCGGCGACGCTGATCCCGCGTCCGGACACCGAGTGTCTGGTTGAGCAGGCGCTTGCGCGTTTACCGGCGGCGGCCTGCAGCATTCTCGACCTCGGGACGGGGACCGGTGCTATCGCGCTGGCGCTGGCCACCGAGCGGCCCGACTGCGCGGTGACGGCGGTGGACGTAATGCCCGACGCGGTGGCGCTGGCGCAGCGTAACGTGGAACGTCTCGGGCTCCGCAACGTGACGGTGCTGCAAAGCAGCTGGTTTGCCGCGCTGGAGAATCGCTCATTTGCGATGATTGTAAGCAATCCTCCTTACATCGACGAACATGACCCGCACCTTGCGCAGGGAGATGTTCGCTTCGAACCGCTCACGGCGCTCGTGGCCGCCAACGCGGGATTAGCCGATCTTGATCACATAGTGACAACGTCACGGGAACATTTATTTCCCGGCGGCTGGCTGCTCGTGGAGCATGGCTGGACGCAGGGAGAAGCCGTGCGGGCACTGTTTACGCAAGCAGGTTACGCCGCAGTCGAAACCTGCCGCGACTACGGCGGCAACGAACGCCTGACGCTGGGGCAGTGGCCATGAAAACAGGCTATCTGCCATTTACTGATAAAGGCGCATGGCTGACTGAAAAGCTGTTTGGCGTTATCATCTACATCGTTTTGAGTTTTATCGCGCCTGAGCGTCATTGTTCGCTTAGTCGTTACTGGGGTAAGTCATGAGGTCCTTAGCCGATTTCGAATTTAATAAAGTGCCGCTTTGCGATGGCATGATCCTGATTTCTGAGATGATTCGCGACGATTTTACGTCGCAGTTTGTCTACGATGAGCTGGAGAATCTGGTCAGCCTGGCGCGTGAAGAGATTAATCAGGCTCGCCCGCAAGACTGGCAATTAGAGAAGCTGCTGGAGCTTTTCTACGGCGAATGGGGTTTCTGCGACACGCGGGGCGTATATCGCCTGTCTGACGCGTTATGGCTGGACCAGGTCTTAAAAAATCGTCAGGGCAGCGCCGTGGCGCTGGGCTCTATTTTGCTGTGGGTCGCGCACCGTCTGGATATTCCGCTGGTCCCGGTCATTTTCCCGACGCAGATGATCCTGCGCGCGGAGTGGCTGGACGGCGAAATGTGGCTCATTAATCCCTTCAACGGCGACACGCTGGATGAACATACGCTGGACGTGTGGCTGAAAGGCAATATCAGCCCGGTGGCTGAGCTCTTCAACGAAGATCTCGACGAGGCGGATAACGCAGAGGTGATTCGCAAGCTGCTGGATACGCTGAAGTCCGCGTTAATGGAAGAGCGTCAGATGGAGCTGGCGTTGCGCGCCAGTGAAGTGCTGCTGCAGTTCAACCCGGAAGACCCGTACGAAATTCGCGATCGCGGGCTGATCTATGCGCAGCTCGACTGCGAGCACGTGGCGCTGAATGATTTGAATTATTTCGTCGAGCAGTGTCCGGAAGATCCCATTAGCGAAATGATTCGTGCGCAGATCAACGCGATCTCGCACAAACAAATTACACTGCATTAATCTTAATTCCGATTCACACCTGAATAAGGCGATCCTATGAAACAAAAAGTGGTTAGCATTGGTGATATCAAGGTAGCAAACGACCTGCCGTTCGTACTGTTTGGCGGCATGAACGTGCTGGAATCCCGCGATCTCGCCATGCGTATCTGCGAACACTACGTGACCGTGACCCAGAAGCTGGGTATCCCGTACGTGTTTAAGGCCTCTTTTGACAAAGCCAACCGCTCCTCCATCAACTCTTACCGTGGCCCGGGCCTGGAAGAAGGGATGAAGATTTTCCAGGAGCTGAAGCAGACCTTTGGCGTGAAAGTGATCACCGACGTGCATGAAGCCTCACAGGCGCAGCCGGTGGCAGACGTGGTGGACGTGATTCAGCTCCCGGCATTCCTGGCTCGCCAGACCGACCTGGTTGCCGCGATGGCCAAAACCGGTGCTGTTATCAACGTGAAGAAACCGCAGTTCGTGAGCCCTGGGCAGATGGGGAACATCGTCGATAAGTTCATCGAAGGTGGTAACGACAAGGTGATCCTGTGTGACCGTGGCGCAAACTTCGGTTACGACAACCTGGTTGTCGACATGCTGGGCTTCAGCGTGATGAAAAATGTCTCCGGCCAGTCTCCGGTGATTTTCGACGTGACTCACGCCCTGCAGTGCCGCGACCCGTTCGGCGCCGCATCCGGTGGCCGTCGTGCCCAGGTTACCGAGCTGGCTCGTGCCGGTATGGCGACGGGTCTGGCAGGTCTGTTTATTGAAGCGCACCCGGATCCGGCAAATGCGAAATGCGACGGCCCATCTGCGCTGCCGCTGGATAAGCTGGAGCCGTTCCTGAAACAGATCAAAGCGATTGACGATCTGGTGAAGAGCTTCGACGAGCTGGATACCAGCAACTAATAAAAAAACCCGCTTCGGCGGGTTTTTTTATGGGGCATATTGCCGGGTGGCGCTGCGCTTACCCGGCCTACAAAACCCGTAGGCCCTGCAAGCGAAGCGCCGCTGGGCAAAAAAGGCTACGCAAAAATCGTCATCAAATAGGCAATAAACAACGCCATATGCGCCGCGCCGTTCAGCACGTTGGTACGCCCGGTAGAGAACGAAATCTGGCACAGCAGTAACGAGGCGACCATCACAATCATCTCCGGCGCGCCCAGCGCAAACTGCAGCTCGTTGCCCGTCATAAAGGCAATCAGCGTTACTACCGGTACGGTAAGTGAAATTGTCGCCAGTACGGAGCCGAAGAACAGGTTCATTGCGCGCTGCACCTGATTATTCAACACCGCTTTCAGCGCCCCCAGCCCTTCAGGGGACAGGATCAGCAGGGCCACCAGGAAGCCGGTAAACGCTACCGGCGCGTTCAGCTCGGTTAGCAGCGTTTCCAGCGGGTTGGCATTCATCTTGGTGACCGCAATCACCGCAATCAGATGCACGATCAGCCAAACCGTATGCCACGCGCTGCTGTGGGCTGACGGCTTGCCGTGGTGCGGGTCATCGTCGTCGCCGTCATCTTCATGCTCGTACACAAACAGGCTCTGGTGCGTTTTGGTCTGAATCAACAAGAACACGCCGTACATGGCGGCGGAAATGAGCGCAACCAGCAGCGCCTGACCGGTAGAGAAGTTTGCACCCGGCAGCGCCATCGGGAAGACCAGCACGATAATGGCCAGCGGGAAGAGGGCAATCAGATACTGTTTAATGCCGAACAGGTTCATATACTGGGTCGCGAACTTGCGGCCGCCCAGCAGCAGAGAGAAGCCCACCAGGCCGCCCGTCACAATCATAATGATCGAGTAGAGCGTGTCGCGCATCAGCGTCGGCGCGGCATCGCCGGTCGCCATGAGCGCGGAAATCAGGCTAACTTCGAGGATAACGACGGAAAGGCTGAGAATTAACGATCCGTACGGCTCGCCCAGACGGTGGGCCAGGACGTCCGCATGGCGAACGACGCTAAATGCGCTGGTTAAGATGCCGACCAGGGCAAGAATATTGATACCAACCACCACTGGCAGTGACTGACTGCTTCCCCAGAAGAGCAGCACAGCCAGTGCCAGAACCGGGAAAATGAGTGACGTCTCCTTGTGGCGGGTCTTTACCGCCTCGTGTGTTGCTGTCATGTGCTTCTCCATCAATGCAGGTGCTTGTAATTATAGATAGATTTTTGAGGTCATTAAACTAACAGATCTCTGTTAAACACCCTTTATTTTTTACTTAATTTTACCCTTTGTCATGATTTTTCTGTTTGATGTCTATAATTTGCTGTCTCTATTTAATATTCATTAAATAACAACGAATTATAAATAGTATGTATTCATAAATTATCGCGGAGTGGCACGCTGCCATATCGTCGTCCACACTTATCTCTTTAGCCAAAAGAGAGGTCAGTGATGCCCTATAAAACGAAACGCGAATTACCCGATAACGTGCAAAACGTGCTGCCCGCCCATGCGCAGGATATCTACAAAGAGGCGTTTAACAGCGCCTGGGATCAATACAAAGATAAGGACGATCGCCGGGATGATGCCAGCCGTGAAGAGACGGCGCACAAAGTCGCCTGGGCCGCCGTAAAACATGAATATGAGAAAGGAGACGACGATAAATGGCATAAAAAGAAATAGCCGTGAAATAATTCGCTGCCTTCATTTTGACTTTTCAGGCGGTTGAACTTCCGTTGTATTGCAACTGGTCCGCTAATTGCTTATCGTTATTTAACTGCTGGCAAAATGACCAGCACATAATGCCGGGAAGGCGAATTACAGATGTCGCAAGGAAGCATGCAGTGGCGGAGGTGGAAAGTGTTAACGCGTGATTTCTTAATGAAGGCAGATTGTAAGACGGCATTTGGTGCTATTGAGGAATCGCTTCTCTGGTCAGCTGAACAACGTGCGGCGTCACTCGCTGCCACGCTTGCCTGCCGCCCGGATGATGGCCCGGTATGGATTTTTGGCTACGGCTCCCTGATGTGGAACCCGGCTCTGGAATTTGTCGAATCGGCAACGGGCACGCTGCCTGGCTGGCATCGCGCATTTTGCCTGCGCCTGACGGCCGGACGCGGCAGCGCGTGCCAGCCGGGGCGCATGCTTGCACTGAAAGAGGGCGGGCGCACCACGGGCGTGGCGTATCGCCTTCCGGATACCACGCTGGAAGAGGAGCTCACGCTGCTCTGGAAGCGCGAGATGATCACCGGCTGCTATATGCCGAGCTGGTGCAAGCTGGAACTGGACGACGGTCGTACCGTCAATGCGCTGGTGTTTATTATGGACCCGCGCCATCCGCTGTATGAAGCGGATACCCGTACGCAGGTGATTGCTCCGTTGATTGCCGCCGCGAGCGGGCCGCTGGGCACCAACGCGCAGTATCTCTTCTCCCTCGATCAGGAGCTAACCCGCCTCGGCATGAAGGACGACTGTCTGAATGAGCTGGTGGTGAAGGTGAAGGCACTGCTGGAAGGGAACCCGCTCAACGGCACGCTGCGAGCAGGCTTTGCCTGATAATACGCCCGGCTCGCCGGGCGTTTAATCTTATGCCGCCACGTAGCTGACGGAATGCTCCAGCGACTGACTGTGGCTGTCGATCAGCACATCCCACGTGCCGGTATACGGTACGGTAAGCCACGCTTTATCATCCTGCACGGTCAGAATATCCGCCTGGGATTGTTTTTGTGCTTTCGCACTCATCAGATGAATACGGCAGCGCTCTGAGCAACGCACCACTACCGTATCCCCGCCAAACAGTTTCAAACTTGTTTTCACCAGTGCCATTTTTTACCCCGTCGATTTTGCCCATCCCGAGCGTGATATTGTTCACAAATTACTCATTGCATAACACCAAAGCGGGGGGCGAGGGATGATGATTTTGATCAAAAAATGGCATAACGTTTAAACAAAAATGACAAAATGCCTGAAAGCATTCAGCTGGCGCGGGTTTTACCCGAAAACCCGCGCCGGAATAAAATTAAATGCGGAAATGGCCGGCTGTTTCAGCAAGGTCGCCCGCCTGGCTCTGCAGGGCACCCGCGGCGGCGGCGGATTCCACCACCAGCTCGGCGTTCTGCTGCACCATGCGGTCGAGATGGGTCACCGCGTGGTTGATCTCGTGAATGCCTTTCATCTGCTCGCTGGTGGCGATGGAAATTTCGCGCATGATGCCAGAGACGCTGCCGATGCTGGAGCGGATCTCATCCATGCTTTCCCCTGCAAGATGCACGTAGCGGGAGCCGGTTGCCACGCTGTCGGTGGTGGAATCAATCAGCGATTTGATCTCTTTCGCCGCCTGGGCGCTGCGGCTCGCCAGGTTACGCACTTCGCCTGCGACGACGGCAAACCCGCGCCCCTGCTCACCGGCACGCGCCGCCTCGACGGAGGCGTTCAGCGCCAGAATGTTGGTCTGGAAAGCTATGCCGTCAATCACGCTGGTGATATCGCCAATTTTTGCCGACGCAACTTCGATGGACTGCATGGTGCTGATCGCCTGCGACACCACCTCGCCGCCGCGCGCCGCGGCCGCTGAGGCTTTGCTCGCCTGATCGTTGGCTTCTGCTGCAGATTCATTCGACTGGGTCACGGAGGCGGTGATCTGCTCCACGGCGCTGGCCGTCTCGCGCAGGCTGGATGCCGCCTGCTCGGTACGTCCGGAAAGATCCTGGTTACCCGCGGCAATCTCCTGCGCCGCGTTTTTCACCGATTCACTGGCATCCCGGAGCTGCACCATCACCACCGACAGCTTATCGCTGAAGGCGTTAAAGGCCTGGGCAATCTGCGCGACTTCGTCCTCGCCGCTGTCCGGCAGGCGCTGGGACAGATCGTTAGTCCCGTTGGCAATGTTGTGCATCGCGTCGCGAATGTCGGACAGACGCTTCAGCAAGCGGGCAATCAGGAAGTGAACAATGGCCGCGCTCAGGAGTGCCAGGATCACCAGTGAAATCGCCGATGCTTTGAGCAGGGAACGCATGCCGGAGGTGGCGTCACCGTTGTCGAGCGCGACGACTAACAGCCAGTTAGTGCCCGGTACGGCTGTCGCCACGAAGGTTTTTTCAGCGTCGTTCAGCGTTCCGTCGACGAGGTTACCGCTTTTCAACGCAGCAAAATCAATGCCTTTGATCGTCTCAGCAAAGGGTTTGAGCGTCAGGGCCGGATCGTTAGCCGCAATAACGCTGCCGTCGCTGTTCAGAAGCAACCCGCTGCTGGCCGGGGTAGGATGGATCCCGCGCACGTTAGCCACCACGCTGTCCATGGCCACATCGCCTGCCACAACCCCTTTCAGGGTGCCATTTTCCTTCACCGGCACGGCAAACGTCACCACCAGCTTACCGGTCCCCGCGTCAACGTAGGGTGCGGTGACAACTGGACCGTCCGTGCTGACCACCTGCTGATACCACGGGCGAATGGTCGGGTCATAATCCGCCGGGACGCCCGCCGGCTCAGAGAATTTCGCCGTTTTGCTGGCGTAGCCAACATAGACGTTGGTAAAACCACCCGCCTGCGCAAGTTGTTTAAACACCGGAACCGGATCGTCACTCAGCGCAACGGTCTGCGCAGAGGCAATCACCGTCATCTTGCTTTTGACCCAGTCGGCAATCGCCATGTTATGGCTGGCGCTGGTGCTGGTCAGGATATCGCGCTGAGACTGCTGGTTATCCTGACGTGTTACCTGAAAGTTAATAACGGTATTGAGGAGAAGGGCGACGACCAGACAGCCTGCCGTCGCAGCGATGATGCGTGCACGAATCGATCTGAACATAAGTGAAATACCTGCTGTGTTGTTTCCATGCCTATCGGCAACCCCGCAGGTAAACTTGATGCTGAAACCGCGTCCATAAGAAAATAATATTTTTACGAGTTTATTATTAAAAAGTTAATACTTTATCTGCGGACAGCGTCCACTCCGCCAGTTCGACCAGCGTTCCGATTTCCACGCCATCAATCAGCGGCAGTCCGGTAATGCCGCGCCCGTCGGTGCAGGTTTTGCACAGCTTCACCGGCACGTTTTGCGCGGTCAGAATCTCCAGCATCTGCTGAATGTTATACCCCTCTGCCGGTTTTTGACCCTTCAGCCCCGCGGTGACCGCATCCGACATTAAAAAGAGCCGTAACGCCAGGTCGCTCTCTTTTTCACGCAGCGCAATCGCCAGGCGCAGGCTGTTAAAAAGAGATTCGCTGCCGTAGGCCGCACCGTTGGCGACGATCACAATCTTCTGCATGTTGACTCCTGTTCTTATAAAGGCACGAATATTGCTTAATTCTTCCGAGTTTCGCTGTCCGGGAGAGTAAGCATGACATTAATGGCTGGCATTTCGCCAGGCGCTGCAGAATGGCTCACGCGCGCAAAAATGATGCGTCAGGAGCAGTTCAGCAAGCTGGCACAGCTGGGCGTACTTGTGCACGGCATTAGCCAACTGGTGCACATGTTACAGTGCGAGCGCGGGGCGTCCAACGTCTGGCTCTGCTCACAGGGTAAGCTGTACGCCCCCGAATGCAAAGCCAGCCGGGCGCTGGTGGATGAAAATCTCGCAGCCCTTTACGGCATTCTTGAAACACAGTCGCCGATCCCGGGAAGTACCGTCTGTGAACGCATCGGCGGCGCGCTCCTGAGTCTGGATACGCTTCCCGCGCTGCGTGACGGTGTGATTCAGCAAACGGTAACGGCACCGCAGGCGATGGAACACTACTCCCGCATGCTTCGCCATCTGCTCAGTATCGTGCCGCAACTCAATGACAGCATTGACGATCCGCAAATCGCAGGACGTTTTGTCGCGCTTTATAGCCTGATGCAGGGCAAAGAGCTGGCGGGACAGGAGCGGGCGCTGGGGGCGATTGGCTTTACGCAGGGCTTTTTCGATGAGGTGACCCGCCAGAGGCTGGTTGACCGCATTGACGGGCAGCAGGCCTGCTTTGAGATCTTTCTCTCGCACAGCTCCGCTGACGTTCAGACCACCTTTTCAATGCACTGTCAGCCCGATCGTGAAACGGAGCAGCTCCGGCGCGTGGCCTGCACCCGCCAGCCTGCCGCAGATGATGGCCTTACCGCGCTGAACTGGTTTGCTCTGCAAACCGCGCGCCTTGAGCATCTGCGCACGCTGGAGGAGACGATCATCGCCGATCTGATGGTCGCGGTGGACGAATGCATTCACCGTGACGATGAGTACGCGCTCCCCGCCGATGAACAGGATGACCCGCCGATCCGCTATCCGGAAAAACCGTTGCTCACCCTGGTTCGCCAGCAGGCGCGCGAGATAGACCAGCTCTCCCGCCAGCTGGCATCACTCCGCGATACGCTTGAAGAGCGCAAAATTATTGATAAAGCGAAAAGCGTGCTGATGACCCATCAGAATATGAGTGAGGAACAGGCCTGGACCGCGCTGCGCAAAATGGCGATGGACAAGAACCAAAGGATGGTGGATATCGCCCGCGCGCTGCTCATGGTGAAGAATTTGTGGCAGGTAACACCAAAGGAGTAACTGCACGGTCAGTGGGCATTTTCTGCATGATTGCGGTGCGTAAAGCCGAGGGAATTACGGTAAGCGCCGCAAAAAAACAGTGCGTTAAAACCTGGCATTTACTTTGCATTATCAGATTAACCATTTTTGACGATGCGCCAACGGCGGTGCATCCGTCTTCGGGATAAAGGCGTCCACTGGTGCTTCGGCACCGTGGGCGCTTTTTTTTGATTTTTTATCAGGAGTGGTCATGGCGGATTTGTCGAGACGGCGTTTTTTGCAGGCCAGCATGCTGGCGAGTGGCGCAATGCTGTTGCCGGGTGTCATGCAGGCCGCATGGGCGGCAGGCTCGGATAAACCGGAGCAGGAAACGGTGCGCATCGGGTTTATCCCGCTGACCGACTGTGCTCCGGTGGTTATCGCTGCGCTGAAAGGGTTTGATAAAAAATACGGTATTACCATCGTGCCCACCAAAGAGGCGAGCTGGGCGGCGGTGCGCGACAAGCTGGTGGCGGGCGAGCTGGATGCCGCGCACATTCTCTACGGCCTGCTGTACGGACTGGAGCTGGGCATCGCCGGTAAGCCACAGCAGATGGCTAACCTGATGACCCTCAACCAGAACGGTCAGGCCATTACGCTCTCCAGCGATCTGGCAGAGAAGGGCGTTCGCGATCTCGATGGGCTGAATAAGCTGATTGGGCAGCAGGCGCCCGGCACTTATACCTTCGCGCACACCTTCCCGACCGGGACGCACGCCATGTGGCTCTACTACTGGCTGGCCAGCGCGGGCATTAACCCCTTTGATGACGTGCGCACGGTAGTAGTGCCGCCGCCGCAGATGGTGATGAACATGCGTATTGGCAACATGGTCGGCTTTTGCGTCGGCGAGCCGTGGAACGCGCGAGCCATCAACGACCGCATCGGTTTTACCGCCGCCACGTCACAGTCTATCTGGGCCGACCATCCGGAAAAAATTCTCGGTACGCGTCGCGACTGGGTGGAGAAAAACCCGCACACCGCGCGGGCGCTGGTGAGCGCGGTGCTGGAGGCGGCGCGCTGGATTGAGGCGTCCCCGGAAAACAAACGCGAAACCGCGCAGATCCTCTCCCGCCGGGCGTGGCTCAACTGCAAGGAACAGTATCTCACCGGACGCATGCTCGGCGAGTACGACAACGGTCTGGGACAGCGCTGGCAGGATGCGCACCCGATCCGCTTTTTCAACGAAGGGGCCGTCAGCTACCCGTATCACTCCGACGGCATGTGGTTCTTAACCCAGTTCCGCCGCTGGGGCTTGCTCAAAGCCGCGCCGGACTATGCGGGCATCGCACAGCGCATTAACCAGACCGCGGTCTGGCAGGATGCCGCCACGGCGGTGGGGGGCATTACCACACCGGCTTCACCACTGCGCAGTAGCACATTGATGGACGGCACCGTCTGGAACGGTACCGACCCGGAAGGATACGCCAACCGTTTCGCCATTCATCGTAAAGGGGCCTGATTATGCCGCATCTGCAAAAGACGACATCACAAGAGACACCGGTGAGTGGGGAAGTCATCCCCCTGCCACCCGTGCAGGTTCGCCGCCGTACGCCGACGTTTGCGCGTCGGATCAACGCGGTCCTTCAGCGCATCATTCCGGCGTTTCTGGGGCTGGGACTGCTGGTCGTGCTCTGGCAGTTGGCGGCGATTAACAGCAAAGGCTTCCCGACGCCGCTCAGCACGCTCGATTCCGCCATTACCCTGTTCGCCGATCCGTTTTATCGCGACGGGCCAAACGACATGGGTATCGGCTGGAACGTGCTCGCCTCATTACAGCGTGTGGCGGTGGGCTTTGGCCTGGCCGCGTTCGCCGGGATCCCGCTCGGCTTCCTGATTGGCCGCTTCACCTTTTTTTCGCGCATGTTCGGCCCGCTGATCGCGCTGTTACGCCCGGTTAGCCCGCTGGCCTGGCTGCCCATCGGCCTGCTGCTGTTCCAGAAAGCGGAACCGGCTTCCAGCTGGACCATTTTTATCTGCTCCATCTGGCCGATGGTGATCAACACCGCCGAAGGGGTTCGCCGCATTCCGCAGGACTACCTTAACGTCGCACGGGTGCTGCAGCTTTCCGAGTGGACCATCATGCGCCGCATTCTCTTCCCGGCGGTGCTGCCCGCGGTGCTGACCGGGGTGCGCCTCTCCATCGGCATCGCCTGGCTGGTGATTGTCGCCGCCGAGATGCTGACCGGCGGTTTAGGGATCGGCTTCTGGATCTGGAACGAGTGGAACAACCTCAACGTCGAAAACATTCTCATCGCCATCGTCATCATTGGCGTGGTCGGGTTGCTGCTGGAGCAGGGGCTGATGCTGATCGCCCGCCGCTTTAGCTGGCAGGAAAAATAAGGAGCGAACATGAAACCATTAATTCAGGTCCAGGCCGTGAGCCAGCGTTTTTCCACCGCCAGCGGTGAGTTTCTGGCGCTGCAAAACGTCTCTTTTGATATCCACGAGGGCGAAACCGTCAGTCTGATTGGGCACTCCGGCTGCGGCAAATCGACGCTGCTGAACCTTATCGCTGGGATCACGCTGCCGACGGAAGGCGGGCTGATTTGCGACAACCGCGAAATCGCCGGGCCGGGTCCGGAGCGCGCGGTGGTGTTCCAGAACCATTCCCTGCTGCCGTGGCTCACCTGCTTCGACAACGTGGCCCTGGCGGTCGATCACGTGTTTCGCCACAGCATGAGCAAGGTGGAACGCAGAGAGTGGATTGAGCACAACCTCGACCGCGTGCAGATGGGGCACGCCCTGTATAAGCGCCCGGGGGAGATTTCCGGCGGCATGAAGCAGCGCGTCGGGATTGCCCGCGCGCTGGCGATGAAGCCGAAAGTCTTGCTGATGGATGAACCCTTCGGCGCGCTCGACGCCCTGACGCGCGCCCATCTGCAGGACTCGGTGATGCAGATCCAGCAGGCGCTGAACACCACCATCGTGCTCATTACCCACGACGTGGACGAGGCGGTGCTGTTCTCCGATCGGGTGTTGATGATGACCAACGGCCCGGCGGCCACCGTCGGGGAGATCCTGCGCGTGGATCTGCCGCGCCCACGTAACCGGGTACAACTGGCCGACGACAGTCGCTATCACCACATGCGTCAGCAGATCCTGCATTTCCTCTACGAAAAGCAGCCGAAAGCGGCGTAGCGAGGGGGCTTTGATGCGACTGGTCATTATCGGCAATGGCATGGCGGCTACGCGGCTGATTGCCGCGCTCACCGGGCGTGCCCCCGATCGTTTCGCTATCACCGTCATCGGTGACGAGCCGGAGCATGCCTATAACCGTATCCAGCTCTCGCCGGTGCTGGGCGGTGAAAAAGCGGCGGCGGGTATCTGTCTTCAGGATGACGACTGGTACCAGGCGCGCGGCGTGACGGTGCTGCGGGGCGAAAAGGCGATCGCCATGAACGTGGACACGCGCGAAGTGCGAACCACCGCCCGCACGCTGGGTTGGGATGCGCTGGTGTTCGCCATCGGGTCAACGCCCTTTATTCCGCCAATTCCCGGCTGCGATGCACCGCATGTCTTCACGTTCCGCACCCTGGAGGATACCCGGGCCATTCAGGCGATCGCCGGTCCGGCGGTGGTGCTGGGCGGCGGCGTGCTCGGGGTTGAGACGGCGGCAGCCCTGGCGCGTTCAGGTGACAACGTCACGCTTGTTCATCGCGGTCCGTGGCTGATGGAGCAGCAGCTGGACCAGCAGGCGGGCATGCTGCTCGAAGAGGCGCTGGCGGCGCGGGGCGTGCGCTGTGAGTTCGCCTCTGGCATTACAGCGATAAGCGAAAATAGCGTGACGCTGCTCAACGGGCGCAGCGTCGCCGCCGCTCGCGTGGTGCTGGCGACCGGCGTGCAGCCTAACGCTGCGCTGGCGCAGGCCAGCGGCATTCGCTGCGCGCGCGGCATCGTGGTGGATCACCAGATGCAAACCTCCGCGCCGGACGTCTACGCCATTGGCGAGTGCTGCGAAATTGACGGCCAGACGTTTGGCCTCGTCGCCCCCTGTCTGGCGCATGCGGATATCCTCGCCGCGCGGCTGGCCGGGGACGTCACCGCGCCGTTTGTCCTGACCGACAGCGGCGTGCGCCTCAAGGTGACCGGCGTGGCGCTGTTCAGCCTCGGTCGCGCGGCAGAGCAGGAGGGCGACGTGGTCTGGAGCGCATGGGATCCGCTGACCCGCCACTATCGTCGTTTACTGATCCATCAGGGGGCGCTGGCTGGCGTGCTGCTGATGGGGGACTGCCGCAGCGCGGCAACATTTACCGATTTACTGGCAACGGCTGCGCCCGCCCACGCGGATTGGCTGTTCGATCGTTTCACTACGCAACCGCAGGTTGCAGGACAGAACGCTATGACAAAACCTACTCTGGTGGTGGTTGGACACGGTATGGTCGGCCACCATTTCCTCGAAGACTGCGTTAACCGCAATCTGCATCAGCAGTATCAGATCGTTGTCTTTGGCGAGGAGCGCTATGCCGCCTACGACCGCGTGCATCTGTCGGAATATTTTGGCGGGCGCAGCGCGGAGTCTCTCTCGCTGGTGGACGGCGATTTCTTTGCCGACAACGGCATTGAGCTGCGCCTGTCGCAGCAGATTGTCGCAATCGATCGCGATGCGCATGTGGTACGTACCGCCAGCGGGCATGAAACCCACTGGGACAAGCTGGTGCTGGCGACCGGCTCATATCCGTTTGTCCCACCGGTGTCGGGCAACGATCTGCCGGGCTGTTTTGTTTACCGCACCCTTGACGATCTGGACAACATTGCGGCGCATGCGGAGGGCTCACGCCGCGGCGTAGTGATTGGCGGCGGCCTGCTGGGGCTGGAGGCGGCAAATGCCCTGAAGCAACTCGGGCTGGAAACTCACGTGGTGGAGTTTGCGCCCAATCTGATGGCGGTCCAGCTCGACAACGACGGCGCGGCGATGCTGCGCAAGAAAATCGAGGCGCTGGGCGTCGGCGTCCACACCAGTAAAGCGACGACGGAGATCGCCACCGCGGACGGCGGGCTGGTGCTGCGCTTCGCCGATGGCGAACAGCTGGAAACGGACATGGTGGTCTTCTCTGCGGGTATTCGTCCGCAGGACGCGCTGGCGCGCAGCAGCGGGCTGGCTGTCGGCGAACGCGGCGGGATTTGCATTGACGACGGCTGTCACACCTCCGATCCGGACGTGCTGGCCATTGGCGAGTGCGCCCTGTGGGAAGGGAAAATTTTCGGTCTGGTCGCGCCGGGTTATCAGATGGCGCGGGTGGCCGCCGCCGCGCTGGCGGGTGAGGAGAAAACCTTCACCGGGGCAGATATGAGCACTAAGCTCAAGCTGCTCGGCGTGGACGTGGCGTCCTTTGGCGATGCTCACGGGCGCACGCCGGGGGCACTGAGCTACCAGTGGACGCACGGCCCACAGCAAATCTACAAGAAAATCGTGGTCAGCCACGACGGTAAAACGCTGCTCGGCGGCGTGCTGGTGGGCGACGCCAGCGAATACGCCACGCTGGTGCAGATGATGCTTAACGGGATAGCTCTGCCAAAAGAGCCGGAAACGCTGATCTTACCTGCCTCGTCAGGCAGTGCGCCGAAAGCGCTCGGCGTGGCGGCGCTGCCGGAAAAAGCACAGATCTGTTCGTGCCATAACGTCAGCAAAGGCGATATCTGCCAGGCGGTGAGCGCGGGCGCTACGGATATCGGTGCCGTTAAGCAGTGCACTAAAGCGGCGACCGGCTGCGGGGGCTGCAGCGCGCTGGTGAAGCAGGTCATGGAGTTCCAGCTGGCGGCGCAGGGCGTGGAGGTGAAAAAGGACATCTGCGAGCACTTCCCGTACTCGCGCCAGGAGATTTACCACCTCGTGCGCGTCAACCATATCCGCACCTTTGACCAGCTCATCAGCCGCTACGGTCAGGGGCACGGGTGCGAAATTTGTAAGCCGCTGGTGGGGTCGGTGCTTGCCTCTTGCTGGAACGAGTATCTGCTGAAACCGGCACACCTGCCGCTGCAGGACACCAATGACCGCTACTTCGCCAATATCCAGAAGGACGGTACCTACTCCATCGTGCCGCGCATGCCCGCGGGGGAAGTGACCGCCGATGGGCTGATCGCCATCGGCCAGATTGCGAAACGCTACAGCCTGTACAGCAAAATCACCGGCGGCCAGCGTATCGACCTCTTCGGCGCCACCCTCGAACAGCTGCCGGAGATCTGGCAGGCGCTGGTGGAAGCTGGGTTTGAAACCGGGCACGCCTACGGGAAATCCCTGCGTACGGTGAAATCCTGCGTCGGGTCGACCTGGTGTCGCTACGGCGTGCAGGACTCCACCGGCCTCGCGGTCAGGCTCGAGCACCGCTACAAGGGCCTGCGCGCGCCGCACAAAATCAAAATGGCCGTCTCAGGCTGTACCCGCGAATGCGCCGAGGCGCAGAGTAAGGACGTGGGGGTCATCGCCACGGACAAAGGCTGGAATCTCTACCTGTGCGGCAACGGCGGGATGAAGCCGCGCCACGCGGATCTCTTCGCCAGCGATCTCGATGATGAAACGCTGATCCGAACCGTTGACCGTTTCCTGATGTTCTACATTCGTACGGCGGATCGCCTGCAGCGCACCAGCACCTGGATGGACAACCTGGAAGGCGGTCTCGACTATCTGCGGGAGGTGATCCTCAACGACAGCCTGGGCATCGCCCACGAGCTGGAGCAGGAGATGATCCGTGTGGTAGAGACGTATCAGTGCGAATGGCAAACCACGCTTAACGATCCCAACCGTCTGGCGCTGTTCCGCACCGCGGTGAACGTCGCGCCGTCGGATGAAAGCAAGCGCTGGCAGGAAATCTGCGGCATCGACGATATCCCGGAGCAGGCGGGAATCGGCGCGCGGCTTGGGCGTAAGCCGATCGCGCTGTTCCGCTTTGGCAAAACCGTCTATGCACTTGACGATCGGGAGCCGGGCAGCAGCGCGAACGTGCTTTCACGCGGCATTCTTGGCGATGCGGCGGGGGAGCCGGTGGTGATCTCTCCGCTCTACAAGCAGCGTATTCGCCTGCGCGACGGCTGTCAGGTGGAAAACGGCGAACCCGCGGTACGCGCCTGGCCAGTCAAAATTGAGAACGGCAAAGTGTGGGTTGGAAATGATGCCCTGGTGATACGTGCGGAGGCCTCATGACGGAAACCCGGACAACGTGCCCCTATTGCGGGGTCGGTTGCGGCGTGGTCGCCCGCGTGGAAGGTGAAGCGGTCAGCGTTCGGGGAGATGAAACCCATCCTGCGAACCTGGGTCGCCTGTGCGTGAAAGGATCGGCCCTGGGGGAGACGACGGGATTACAGGGGCGGCTTTTGCGCCCGGTCGTTGACGGCCTTGAAGTGGACTGGGCGCAGGCGCTGAACGCGGCAGGCGAGCGCCTCAAGGATATTATCGACAAATGGGGGCCGCAGGCGGTAGCGTTTTACGCGTCCGGGCAATTGCTTACCGAGGACTATTACGTCGCCAATAAGCTGATGAAAGGGTTTATCGGCGCGGCGAACATTGATACCAACTCCCGGCTCTGCATGTCATCGGCGGTCGTTGGCTATAAACGCGCCTTCGGTGAAGACGTCGTGCCTTGCAGCTACGAGGATGTGGAAAACAGCGATCTGGTGGTGCTGGTGGGATCAAACGCGGCCTGGACGCATCCGGTGCTGTATCAGCGGCTGGTGCAGGCAAAGCACAACAATCCGCAGATGAAAGTAGTAGTAATCGATCCGCGCAGAACCGCCACCTGTGATATTGCTGACCTGCATCTGGCGCTTGCGCCGGGGAGCGATGCCGGATTATTTGTCGGCCTGCTGAACCTGATTCAGGGAACGGATGAGTGGCCCGTTGAGCGCGTGGCGGCGTTTTGCGGCCTCTCGCCTCAGGATGTTGGCACGTTTTACGACTGGTTTATGACGGCACCCCGGGCCATCACGCTCTACACCATGGGAATCAACCAGTCCTCCAGCGGCAGCGACAAGTGCAGCGCCATCATTAACGTTCACCTTGCTAGCGGGAAATTTAACCGTTCGGGCTGCGGCCCGTTTTCGCTGACCGGACAGCCTAACGCGATGGGCGGAAGGGAAGTGGGCGGGCTGGCAAATCAGCTGGCGGCGCACATGAACTTTGAGCCGGACGATCTTTCGCGGGTGGCGCGTTTCTGGGGAACGGAACGGCTGGCGCAAACCCCGGGACTGATGGCGGTGGAGCTGTTTGACGCCATTGCCCGCGGCGAGGTGAAGGCGGTGTGGATCATGGGCACCAATCCTGCCGTCTCGCTGCCGGACAGCCACGCGGTGTGTCAGGCGCTGGCGAGCTGCCCGCTGGTCATTGTCTCTGAGGTGATGAACGATACCGACACCAGCCGGTTCGCCCATATCCGTTTTCCGGCACTGGGCTGGGGAGAAAAAGACGGCACGGTGACCAATTCTGAGCGGCGCATTTCGCGCCAGCGCGCGTTTCTGCCCGCGCCGGGTGAGGCAAAGCCAGACTGGTGGATCGTCGCGCAGGTTGCAAAACGGCTGGGCTACGACGAGGCCTTTGCCTGGCAACATCCGCACGAGATTTTTTGCGAGCATGCGGCGCTGACGGCCTTCGAAAATGACGGCGCGCGGGCGTTAAACCTTCATGACCTGGCTGCGCTAACCCGTGAGGAGTGGGAGCGGCTTGAGCCCTGGCAGTGGCCGACGGGGGATTTTCCGCGCCGAAACATTGTTCCCGTTAACCCTCTGCCGCACGGTGCGACGGTCAGCGCGTTATACCCGCTGATTCTCAACTCGGGGCGCATCCGCGATCAGTGGCATACCATGACGCGAACAGGGTATGTGACCAGGCTGATGCAGCATATCGCCGAACCGTTTGTTGAGGTTTGCCCCGGAGACGCCGTTCGGTTTTCCCTGTGCGACGGCCAGCTGGCGCGCATCAGCTCGCCGCGAGGCGTCATGGTGGCAAGAGTGCGCATCAGCGACGGCCAGCGTGAAGGGAACTCTTTTGTCCCGATGCACTGGAACACTGAGTTTGCCCGCCAGGGAAAGGTGAATGCGCTGGTGGAAGGGCGCTGCGATCCGGTTTCGGGCCAGCCGGAGAGTAAACAAACCGCCGTCAGAATCATGCCCTGGCAGCCCGCCTGGCAGGGGGAACTCTATGCTCGTGAATGGCCGGAAATTCCCTCTTCGGTTAACTGGTGGCGTAAAGCTTCACGCCAGACGGTGGCGTGCGATAAACCGCTGCTGTCGTGGGTAATGGAATACGCCAGCGGCCGGGGCTGGCAGCTGCAGGTTGCTCAAGCCGGTGAACGCAGCAGCGTGCTGGCCTGGCATGAAGGCCAGTTGATGCTGGGTTTCTGGGAAGGTACCGCGTTACCGGCGCTGGCGCATGCGGTGATTGAAGCCGCTTTTCATTCACCACCCGTGCTGCCCACAGAACGCCACGCCTTGTTGAACGGGCAGAGCGTCGGGAAGGTGGCGGATCCGGGACGCATTATCTGCAGCTGTTTCAGCGTCGGGGAAAAGGCGATACGGGAGGCTATTGCCGGAGGGTGTGACTCCGTCAGCGCGCTGGGGGTGAAGCTGCGCTGTGGTACGAACTGCGGCTCCTGCGTGCCGGAGCTGAAAGGGCTGTTTCAGGATAATCCTGAAATGTCCGCCAGGACTGTATTTCAAGGCTTATCGCGTTAACATAATAAGAGTTTATTCATAAACACAGGTTCTTATTTACGACGTTGATGGCTGTATCGTCCCGCATTCGTTTGCTGTTATTACTCCCCCTTCTTACGGCAGGAGCCGTTCACGGTGCGCCGAATTCCTTTATCCAGCAGGCACAACATCCCTTCGATAACAATGGGGATAGTTTGCCTGACCTCGGCATGGCGGTACCAACGGGCGAGGGGGAGAAGCATCTGGCCGAAATGGCGAAAGCCTTCGGTGAAGCCAGCATGACCGATAACGGCCTTACAACGGGCGAGCAGGCGCGTCAGTTTGCGTTTGGTCAGGTGCGCGACGCGGTGAGCGGCGAAGTGAACCAGCAGATTGAATCCTGGCTTTCGCCCTGGGGGAACGCCAGCGTGAACTTGCTGGTAGATAACGATGGCAAATTTAACGGCAGCAGCGGGAGCTGGTTTATTCCCTGGAACGATAACAACCGTTATCTGAGCTGGAGCCAGCTTGGCCTGACCCAGCAGACGGATGGGCTGGTGAGTAACGCTGGAATCGGTCAGCGCTGGGTCGCCGGAAAATGGCTGCTGGGTTACAACACCTTTTACGATAACCTCCTGGATGAAAACCTGCAGCGTGCCGGACTGGGTGCGGAAGCGTGGGGGGAAAATCTGCGCCTGTCAGCTAACTATTATCAGCCCTTTGCCGGCTGGCGCGACCGCTCCGACGTCCAGGAGCAGCGCATGGCGCGCGGATATGACGTCACCGCTAAAGCCTGGCTGCCGTGGTTCCATCATCTCAATACCAGCGTAAGCTTCGAGCAATACTTTGGCGATAACGTCGACCTCTTCAACAGCGGAACGGGTTATCACAACCCGGTAGCGGTGAATCTGGGGCTTAACTATACCCCCGTTCCGCTGGTCACCTTGACCGCCGCGCATAAGCAGGGCGAAAGTGGCGCGAGCCAGAATAACCTCGGATTGAAGCTCAACTATCGCTTTGGCGTGCCGCTGGTTAAGCAGCTTTCCGCCGGTGAAGTTGCCGCCACGCGTTCCCTGCGCGGAAGCCGCTATGACTCGCCGGAGCGCAATAGCCTGCCGGTGATGGAGTTCCGCCAGCGTAAAACGCTGTCCGTGTGGCTGGCAACGCCGCCGTGGGATTTGAAAGGGGGCGAGACCGTTATGCTGAAGCTGCAGGTTCGCAGCGCGAACGGTATTCGTCAGATCCACTGGCAGGGGGATACGCAGGCGCTGAGCCTGACGTCGCCGACTAAAAGCAACAGCAGCGACGGCTGGAGCGTGATTATGCCTGCCTGGGATGACCGCGAAGGGGCGACAAACCGCTGGCACCTGTCGGCGATGGTGGAAGATGAGAAAGGCCAGCGCGTCTCGTCCAATGAGATCGCGCTGACCGTCGTGCAGCCGCTGGTCGCATTGCCGGATAACGATCCGCGCTGGAAGCTTCTGCCGGAGGAGTAATCCCTAAAAAATACGTTCTTGGTGCACCCACACCGCGGCTTCAACGCGGGATTTGAGCTTCATTTTCTTCAGCATATGCTTCACGTGCACTTTGACCGTGCTTTCGGTGATGTCCAGGCGGCGGGCAATCATTTTGTTCGGCAGCCCCTGAGCAATGAGTTTGAGAATATCGCGCTCGCGCGGGGTTAACTGACTCACGTCACGGTCAGAGGTGGCGCGATTGGCGCGCAGGCTGGCGGCCAGCACCGGCGTTAAGGCTTCGCTGAGCACCATCTCGCCCGCCGCTGCCTGCTGCAGCGCCTTAAGCAAGTCTTCCGGCTCCATATCCTTCAGCAGATAACCATCCGCCCCGCGCTTCAGCGCCGTGACCACATCCTCTTCATGGTTTGATACGCTAAAGACGACGATGCGCCCGGAAAGCGATTTTTCCCGCAGCTTGTCGAGGGTTTCCAGCCCGTTCATGCCGGGCATATTCAGATCGAGCAGGATCAGATCGGGATCGAGAGATTCGGCAAGCTCAATGCCCTGTTCACCGTTGCTGGCTTCGCCAACCACGGTGATATCGGGTGCCATGCTGACCAGCTGTTTTACGCCAGTACGCAGCATCGGATGGTCGTCGATCAACAGGATGGATGCCGGTTCCTGATTAGTCATGGGTTTCTCCTTGAGCAGTTGTAAGCGGTTTCTCGGGAATAAAGGTGACGACAACTTCCGTGCCGCCCGTCTCTCTCCGGCGAACCTGGCAATCACCGCGCAGGCTTTGGGCGCGGTCTCGCATAATAATTAAACCATAGTGGTTAGTGCGTTCGGCATTTTCCGGCACGCCGCGGCCGTTGTCGTGAACCGTGAGCTTCACCTGATTGCCGTGCTGGCTAACGGTGACCGTTACCGCCGTCGCGCCGGAATGCTTGAGCACGTTGCTCAGCGCTTCACGGGCAATCTGCAGTAAATGTATGGCCTGGTGGGAGGGGACAAACCGCGGCGGTAGCTGGTAGTCCAGCTTCACCGGGAACCCCAGCCGGGCGCTAAATTCTTGACAGCTGGCCTCCAGCGCCGGGCGCAGGCCCGGCTCGGTCAGCTGCAGGCGGAAGGTGGTCAGCAGCTCGCGAAGCTGTATCCAGGAGGTGTTCAGCTCGTTGCGGATCTGGCTGAGCAGCTGCTTGTTGCTTTCTGGCATCTCCGCATCCTGCATCTGCAGGCAGCTCACCTGCATTTTCATACAGGAGAGCGACTGGGCGATGGAGTCGTGAAGCTCGCGGGCAATAGTCGCGCGCTCTTCCATGACGATCAGCTGCTGCTGCTTTTCCTGATGCCTGTCGAGCGCCAGCGTGGCCGTGAGCTGTTCGACCAGCGTATCAACCAGCTGCTGCTGGTCGTGGCTCAGGTGACGCCCGGCAGGCAGCGTTGCCAGCAGAATACCGTACTGGGTGTGGCTGTCGGTCAGGCGCCACTTCAGGGTGGTGCCGCCGGACGTCAGCGGCGGCAGGCCGCGAGGGCAAAGATGGCAGCCTTTGTCATCGCAGGACATATCCGACTGACAGGTAAATTCCTGATGGTTATCTTCGTCTTCCACGTCGTAGACGCGCAGCTCAAGATCGTGCAGCAGGGTCAGATTTTGCAGGCCGTTCAGCACCGGCGAGAGGCGTTCGCATAGCGGCACCTGCATGTGCAGACGACGGTTGGCCTGCCACAGGAAGGAGAGGATCTCGTTTTTCTGCTCCAGCCCGGCCGTTTTTTCCTGAACGCGCTGCTCCAGCACCGCGTAGCTCTCGGAGAGCTCTGCCGACATGGTGTTGAGCGCCTGGCCGAGCATGGCCATCTCGTTGCGCCCGCTGATGTGCGTGCGCTGGGTAAAATCGCGTGCGGTGACCGCGCGGGCCATTGCAAGCAGCTGTTTCCACGGGTTCAGCAGCCGCGCGCGGAGCCAGACGATGGTGAAAATCAGCAGCAGAGCCATAAACAGCGCCATCGCGCGGTGCACCATCACCACCCGATCGATGCGGAGTTCGGTGGTTTGGTCAAAAGAGGAGACCAGCGCATCAATGCGCGAGACGAATCCCGCCACGTCCTGCGCAACGGTTTCTGTGCTGCGCGCCTGTTTCAACCCGGGCTCTAGCTGGGCGTGCCAGTAGCCCTGAAGGGCATTAAGCTGGGACTGCTGACCGGCGCGGATGGCCGCGTTTTCCAGTTCGGGGCTGAAGACCGTGCGCTCCATTTCATCAATCAGGGGCCGATCGTCCTGCGTCAGGGGAACCGATGCCAGCAGGCGATAACTCTGCATGCGTAGCGAGCCTGCCTCGTTGATGGCATGCGCATTACCCTGTACGCCCTGCACCAGCCAGCCGGAGATCGCCATGCCGGTCACGCCAATGGCGGTGGACAGCAAAACAATCAGAGCGAGCTGATTCACGAGTGTCAGCGGAGATAAACATCTTTTTAACATAGAGGTGGCGTGCTCCTGACGTGGCCTGCTTGCAGGAATGGCGCTATTCTGGTGCATACCCTGGAGTATACCCATACCAATAAAGGATTACCCCTAAATTGCCAACGGAGTAGAGGGAAGGAGGTGGGGGTAGCCAGGAACCGTCAGTGCCGTGAAAAACCACGTCTTTTTTACCGAATTAGCCTACTCACTAAGGGTGAGGCCTTATTTTGCGCCGCAAATCCCCCCACTTTTCCTTTGATTTATATCAACTTACCGCCGCCCTAAAACCCTAATGTTTGCAGCATCATTCGAGAATCAGAGGTGTCTATGAGTCACTCATCCGCTCCCGAAAGGGAAAATGGTGCCGTTATTACAGACTGGCGTCCAGAGGATCCGGCGTTCTGGCAACAGCGCGGCCATCGTGTAGCAAGCCGGAATCTATGGATTTCCGTGCCGTGTTTGTTATTAGCATTTTGCGTATGGATGTTGTTTAGCGCGGTGGCGGTCAATCTGCCAAAAGTTGGGTTTACGTTTACGACCGATCAGCTGTTCATGCTGACCGCGCTGCCGTCGCTGTCAGGCGCGCTACTGCGTGTGCCTTACGCGTTTATGGTGCCGGTGTTTGGCGGTCGTCGCTGGACGGCGTTCAGCACGGGCATCATGATCGTCCCTTGCGTGTGGCTCGGCTTCGCGGTGCAGGATACCTCTACGCCGTTCAGCGTGTTCGTGATTATCTCCCTGCTGTGCGGTTTTGCGGGCGCGAACTTCGCCTCCAGCATGGCGAACATCAGCTTCTTCTTCCCGAAAGCGAAGCAGGGCGGCGCGCTGGGCATTAACGGCGGTCTGGGTAACATGGGCGTGAGCGTGATGCAGCTGATTGCCCCGCTGGCGATCTCGGTCTCCATTTTTGCAGCCTTTGGCGGCGGTGGCGTTGAGCAGGCGGATGGTTCTTCCCTCTATCTGCAAAACGCAGCCTGGATCTGGGTACCTTTCCTGGTGGTCTTCACCCTCGCAGCCTGGTTCTTTATGAATGACCTGTCCGCGTCGAAGGCGTCGCTGAGCGAACAGCTGCCGGTGCTGAAGCGTGGACACCTCTGGGTGATGGCGCTGCTGTATCTGGCCACTTTCGGCTCGTTTATCGGCTTCTCTGCGGGCTTCGCAATGCTGTCGAAAACGCAGTTCCCGGAGATTCAGATCCTGCATTTTGCCTTCTTCGGGCCGTTTATTGGCGCCCTGGCGCGTTCGCTGGGCGGCATGGTGTCTGACCGTCTCGGCGGCACCCGCGTGACGCTGGTTAACTTCGTCGTGATGGCAATCTTCTGCGCGCTGCTGTTCCTCACGCTGCCCGTCGACGGACAGGGCGGTAACTTCATCGCCTTCTTCGGCGTGTTTATGGTGCTGTTCCTGACGGCCGGGCTGGGGAGTGCGTCTACCTTCCAGATGATCTCCGTGATCTTCCGTAAGCTGACCATGGATCGCGTGAAGGCGCAGGGCGGGAGCGAAGAGCAGGCGATGCGCGAAGCGGCGACGGATACGGCCGCTGCGCTGGGCTTTATCTCTGCCATCGGGGCGATTGGCGGCTTCTTTATCCCGAAAGCGTTCGGTATCTCTCTGGACCTGACCGGCTCACCGGCCGGTGCCATGAAAGTCTTCCTCGTCTTCTATATCGCCTGCGTAGTGATTACGTGGCTGGTATATGGCCGAAATACTAAGAAAAATAAGTAAGTGTGATTATCCGTTTACGCGGCCTTCGGGCCGCGTTTTTTTTAGCCTGAATAATAGTTACAACATACTTACGGCTTTTACGGCAGACGCCTGCGGTGACACTGTGAACGCCATCGCTTTGCAGGTGGGTCTACCCCTTAATACCTGAGATGTTAAATTTTGACCTGCTTTTTGTACGATAAAATAAAAAATTCCCATATATTTCATATACATATGGATTTTTATAAGATACCGCTTTGGTGGTATTCGGTATAACCCCTCGCCTGAAAGTCCCTCCTCGTCTTGATCGTTATCAATTCTCCCCCTCTTTCAGGGCGTTACCTTCGCTGCAAATCAGCAATGTCGATTTAGAGAGCCACAGGCTCCACACAGGAGATACCCGATGAGCAAATTTTTGGACCGGTTTCGCTACTTCAAACAGAAGGGTGAAACTTTTGCCGATGGGCACGGCCAGGTTCTGGATACCAACCGGGACTGGGAAGACGGTTACCGTCAGCGCTGGCAACATGACAAAGTCGTCCGTTCGACCCACGGCGTGAACTGTACTGGCTCATGCAGCTGGAAGATATTCGTAAAAAACGGTCTGGTGACCTGGGAAATGCAGCAGACCGACTATCCGCGCACCCGCCCGGATATGCCAAACCACGAACCGCGCGGCTGCCCGCGTGGCGCCAGCTACTCCTGGTATCTCTACAGCGCTAACCGTCTGAAATACCCGCTGATGCGCAAGCGCCTGATGAAGATGTGGCGTGAAGCGAAAGTGCAGCACAGCGATCCGGTGGATGCCTGGGCATCCATCATCGAAGACGCGGACAAAGCAAAAAGCTTCAAGCAGGCTCGCGGTCGCGGTGGTTTCGTTCGCTCTTCATGGAAAGAAGTGAACGAGCTGATTGCCGCCTCCAACGTCTACACCGTCAAAACCTACGGTCCTGACCGCGTGGCGGGCTTCTCGCCAATCCCGGCGATGTCGATGGTCTCTTACGCCTCCGGGGCGCGCTATCTGTCGCTGATCGGCGGTACCTGCCTGAGCTTCTACGACTGGTACTGCGACCTGCCGCCTGCGTCTCCGCAGACCTGGGGCGAGCAGACCGACGTGCCGGAATCCGCGGACTGGTACAACTCCAGCTACATCATCGCCTGGGGCTCTAACGTTCCTCAGACGCGTACGCCGGACGCACACTTCTTTACCGAAGTCCGTTACAAAGGCACCAAAACCGTAGCGGTGACCCCCGACTACGCGGAAATCGCCAAGCTTTGCGATCTGTGGCTGGCGCCGAAACAGGGTACCGATGCCGCGATGGCGATGGCGATGGGCCACGTCATGCTGCGTGAATTCCATCTTGATAAGCCAAGCCAGTACTTCACCGACTACGTTCGTCGCTACACCGACATGCCGATGCTGGTCATGCTGGAAGAGCGTGAGGGCTACTATGCCGCTGGCCGTACGCTGCGCGCCGCCGATCTGGTGGATTCGCTGGGTCAGGAAAACAACCCTGAGTGGAAAACCGTTGCGTATAACAGCAATGGCGAGCTGGTGGCGCCAAACGGCTCTATCGGCTTCCGCTGGGGCGAGAAGGGCAAGTGGAACCTTGAGCAACGCAACGGCACCACCGGCGAAGAGACGGAGCTGCGCCTGAGCATGCTGGGCAGCCAGGACGAGATCGCTGAAGTCGGGTTCCCATACTTCGGCGGTGAAGGTTCAGAGCATTTCAACAAGGTTGAACTGAAAAACGTTCTGATGCACAAACTGCCGGTTAAACGCCTGCAGCTGGCCGATGGCTCTACCGCACTGGTCACCACCGTTTATGACCTGACCATGGCGAACTATGGTCTGGAGCGCGGTCTGGGCGATGAAAACTGCGCAACCGGCTATGACGACGTGAAAGCCTACACCCCGGCCTGGGCGGAGCAGATCACTGGCGTTCCTCGCGCGCACATTACCCGTATCGCACGTGAGTTCGCAGAAAACGCGGACAAAACGCACGGCCGTTCGATGATCATCGTCGGTGCGGGTCTGAACCACTGGTATCACCTCGATATGAACTATCGCGGTCTGATCAACATGCTGATCTTCTGCGGCTGTGTCGGTCAGAGCGGCGGCGGCTGGGCGCACTACGTGGGCCAGGAAAAACTGCGTCCGCAGACCGGCTGGCAGCCGCTGGCGTTTGCCCTCGACTGGCAGCGTCCGGCACGTCACATGAACAGTACCTCCTACTTCTATAACCACTCCAGCCAGTGGCGCTACGAAACGGTCACCGCGCAGGAGCTGCTGTCGCCGATGGCGGATAAATCACGCTACAGCGGCCACCTGATTGACTTCAACGTGCGTGCTGAACGCATGGGCTGGCTGCCGTCTGCGCCGCAGCTGGGCACCAACCCGCTGCGCATTGCGGAAGCGGCGAAGAAAGCGGGTATGTCACCGGTGGATTACACCGTGAAATCCCTGAAGGATGGCTCAATCCGCTTCGCGGCAGAACAGCCGGAGAACGGTAAAAACCACCCGCGTAACCTGTTCATCTGGCGCTCCAACCTGCTGGGCTCGTCCGGTAAAGGCCACGAGTACATGCTGAAATACCTGCTCGGTACCGAAAACGGTATCCAGGGGAAAGATCTCGGCAAGCAGGGCGGCGTGAAGCCGGAAGAAGTAGAGTGGAAAGACAACGGTCTCGACGGGAAGCTGGATCTGGTGGTGACGCTCGACTTCCGTCTGTCCAGCACCTGCCTGTACTCCGACATCGTGCTGCCAACCGCGACCTGGTACGAAAAAGACGACATGAATACCTCGGATATGCATCCGTTTATTCATCCGCTGTCTGCGGCCGTTGACCCGGCGTGGGAATCGAAAAGCGACTGGGATATCTACAAAGACATCGCGAAGAAATTCTCCGAAGTCTGCGTAGGTCACCTGGGTAAAGAGACCGACGTGGTGACGCTGCCAATCCAGCACGACTCTGCCGCCGAACTGGCGCAGCCGCTGGACGTGAAGGACTGGAAAAAAGGCGAATGCGACCTGATCCCGGGCGTGACCGCGCCGCACATTATTCCGGTTGAACGCGACTACCCGGCAACCTACGAGCGCTTTACCTCTATCGGCCCGCTGATGGAGAAAATCGGTAACGGCGGGAAAGGGATCGCCTGGAATACCCAGAGCGAAATGGATCTGCTGCGCAAGCTCAACTACACCAAAGCGGACGGTCCGGCGAAAGGCCAGCCAATGCTGAACACGGCGATTGATGCGGCAGAGATGATCCTGACCCTGGCCCCAGAAACCAACGGCCACGTTGCCGTGAAAGCCTGGGCAGCACTGAGCGAGTTTACCGGCCGTGACCACACGCACTTGGCGACGAATAAAGAGGAAGAGAAAATCCGCTTCCGCGATATTCAGGCGCAGCCGCGCAAGATTATCTCCAGCCCGACCTGGTCAGGCCTGGAAGATGAGCACGTGTCTTATAACGCGGGCTACACCAACGTTCACGAGCTGATCCCATGGCGCACCCTGTCCGGTCGTCAGTCGCTGTATCAGGATCACCAGTGGATGCGCGACTTCGGTGAAAGCCTGCTGGTCTACCGTCCGCCAATCGACACCCGCTCCGTGAAGTCCGTGATGGGGGCGAAATCGAACGGTAACCCTGAGAAGGCGCTGAACTTCCTGACGCCGCACCAGAAGTGGGGTATTCACTCCACCTACAGCGACAACCTGCTGATGCTGACCCTGTCGCGCGGCGGTCCGATTGTCTGGATGAGCGAAGCGGACGCCAAAGATCTGGGTATTGAAGATAACGACTGGATCGAAGTGTTCAACAGCAACGGTGCCCTGACGGCGCGTGCGGTGGTGAGCCAGCGCGTACCGGCCGGGATGACCATGATGTATCACGCGCAGGAACGTATCGTTAACCTGCCGGGGTCAGAAATTACCGAACAGCGCGGCGGGATCCACAACTCCGTGACCCGCATTACGCCGAAGCCGACCCACATGATCGGTGGCTATGCGCAGCTGGCCTACGGCTTTAACTACTACGGCACCGTAGGATCGAACCGCGATGAGTTCGTGGTGGTACGTAAGATGAAGAACATTAACTGGTTAGACGGCGAAGGTAATGACCAGGTACAGGAGAGCGTAAAATGAAAATTCGTTCACAAGTCGGCATGGTGCTGAATCTGGATAAATGCATCGGCTGTCATACCTGCTCGGTCACCTGTAAAAACGTCTGGACCAGCCGTGAAGGTATGGAGTACGCCTGGTTCAACAACGTGGAAAGCAAGCCGGGCACCGGCTTCCCGACCGACTGGGAAAACCAGGAGAAGTGGAAGGGCGGCTGGATCCGTAAAATCAACGGCAAGCTGCAGCCGCGCATGGGGAACCGCGCGATGCTGCTGGGTAAAATCTTCGCTAACCCGCATCTGCCGGGCATCGACGATTACTACGAGCCGTTTGACTACGACTACCAGAACCTGCACAACGCGCCGGAAAGCAAACACCAGCCGATCGCCCGTCCTCGCTCGCTGATCACCGGTCAGCGCATGGACAAAATAACCAGCGGTCCAAACTGGGAAGAGATTCTGGGCGGCGAGTTCGAGAAACGCGCCAAAGACCAGAACTTCGAGAACATGCAGAAGGCGATGTACGGCCAGTTCGAAAACACCTTCATGATGTATCTGCCGCGCCTGTGCGAGCACTGCCTCAACCCGGCGTGCGTGGCGACCTGCCCAAGCGGCGCTATCTACAAGCGTGAAGAAGACGGCATCGTGCTGATCGACCAGGACAAGTGCCGCGGCTGGCGCATGTGTATTACCGGCTGCCCGTACAAAAAAATCTACTTCAACTGGAAGAGTGGCAAGTCTGAGAAGTGCATCTTCTGCTACCCGCGTATTGAAGCCGGGATGCCGACCGTCTGCTCAGAAAGCTGCGTAGGCCGTATTCGCTATCTCGGCGTGCTGCTGTACGACGCGGACGCGATTGAAAATGCCGCGAGCACCGAGCACGAGAAAGATCTGTATCAGCGTCAGCTGGACGTCTTCCTCGATCCGAACGATCCGAAGGTGATTGAGCAGGCGCTGAAGGACGGCGTGCCGCAGAGCGTCATCGACGCGGCGCAGCAGTCTCCGGTGTACAAAATGGCGATGGACTGGAAGCTGGCCCTGCCGCTGCATCCGGAATATCGCACGCTGCCGATGGTCTGGTACGTGCCGCCGCTGTCGCCGATTCAGTCTGCCGCGGATGCGGGTGAGCTGGGCAGCAACGGCATTCTGCCGGACGTGGAAAGCCTGCGAATCCCGGTTCAGTACCTGGCTAACCTGCTGACCGCAGGGGACACCCAGCCGGTGCTGCTGGCGCTGAAGCGTATGCTGGCGATGCGTCACTTCAAACGTGCGGAAACCGTAGACGGTGTTACCGATACCCGCGCGCTGGAAGAGGTCGGTCTGACCGAAGCCCAGGCGCAGGAAATGTACCGCTATCTGGCGATTGCCAACTACGAAGACCGTTTCGTGGTGCCGAGCAGCCACCGTGAACTGGCCCGCGAAGCCTTCCCGGAAAAAAATGGCTGTGGTTTTACCTTTGGCGACGGTTGCCACGGGTCAGACAGCAAATTCAATCTGTTCAACAGCCGCCGCATCGATGCCATGGATGTGACCAGCAAAACGGAGCCGCACCAATGATTGAACTCGTCATTGTTTCGCGTCTGCTCGAGTACCCGGATGCTGCGCTTGCGCAGCATCAGCAGGAACTCTTTGATGCACTCGCGTCATCTGAAAACCTGGATAAAGACGATGCCCAGAAGCTGGGCGTCTTCCTCCGCGATCTGCTGGCGCGCGATCTGCTCGATGTCCAGGCGGACTACAGCCAGCTGTTTGACCGCGGGCGCGCTACGTCGCTGCTGCTGTTTGAACACGTGCACGGAGAGTCCCGCGATCGCGGTCAGGCGATGGTGGACCTGATGGCCCAGTACGAACAGCACGGCCTGCGGCTCGACAGCCGCGAGCTGCCGGATCATCTGCCGCTGTATCTGGAGTACCTGGCGCAGCTGCCGAAAGAAGAGGCGCTGGGCGGTCTGCAGGACATCGCGCCGATCCTGGCGCTGCTCGGCGCGCGTCTTCAGCAGCGGGAGAGCCGCTATGCGGTGCTGTTCGATCTGCTGGTGAAGCTGGCCAACGCCGCGGTCGACAGCGAAAAAGTGGCGGAGAAAATTGCGGATGAAGCCCGCGATGATACGCCACAAGCGCTGGACGCGGTCTGGGAAGAAGAGCAGGTGAAATTCTTTGCTGACCAGAACTGCGGCGAGTCTGAAATCTCCGCTCACCAGCGTCGTTTTGCCGGCGCGGTTGCCCCGCAATATTTGAATATCTCTAACGGAGGACGGCACTAATGCACTTCCTGAATATGTTCTTCTTTGACATTTACCCGTATATCGCGGGCACCGTGTTCCTGGTGGGAAGCTGGCTGCGTTACGACTACGGCCAGTACACCTGGCGTGCCGCCTCCAGCCAGATGCTGGATCGTAAAGGGATGCATGTGGGCTCTAACCTGTTCCACATCGGTATTCTGGGGATTTTTGCCGGTCACTTCCTCGGGATGCTGACGCCGCACTGGATGTATGAAGCGTGGCTACCGATTGAGGTGAAGCAGAAGATGGCGATGATCGCCGGCGGTGCCTGCGGCGTGATGACCCTGGTCGGTGGCCTGCTGCTGCTGAAGCGTCGACTGTTCAGCCCGCGCGTGCGTGCAACGACAACAGCAGCGGACATCCTGATCCTCTCCCTGCTGATGGTGCAGTGCGCGCTGGGCCTGCTGACCATTCCTTTCTCGGCGCAGCATATGGACGGCAGCGAAATGATGAAGCTGGTCGGCTGGGCGCAGTCCGTGGTGACCTTCCACGGCGGAGCCTCCGCGCACCTGGACGGCGTGGCGTTTATCTTCCGCGTTCACCTGGTGCTGGGGATGACGCTGTTTGTGCTGTTCCCGTTCTCTCGTCTGGTGCATATCTGGAGCGCGCCGGTAGAGTACCTGACGCGCAAATACCAGATTGTGCGCGCTCGCCGCTAATTCACCGTTTTGACACTCACCCCGCACTCGCGGGGTTTTTTTTCGCCCCAGCCCAGATTGTTGCCCGCTGCAGCAAACAGGATCAGCGCGCCGCCCGCGAGCTGCGTCAGGTTCAACGAGTGTCCAAACACCAGATTATCGACAACGATCGCCACCACCGGATAGATAAACGACAGGGAGCCGGTTATAGGCGTCGGCAGCTTCTGAATTGCGCTGTAGAGCAGCTGGTACATAATGCCGGTATGGACGATGCCCAGCGTCAGCAGGATCGGCCAGGGGAAATCACCGGAAAATGACGGCATGCTGGCAAACGGTAAAAGCATCACGACGCCCGTCAGCACCTGGATAAAGGCAATATGCTGCGGTGCGATTGTTTTCAGTTTGCGCGCAATAATTGCCGTCAGCGCGTAGAAGAAGGCCGCGGCCATGGCCAGACCGATTCCTGCCTGCCATTCAGTGCCGTGGGCGCCTGTCAGCTCGCTGGAGAGCAGTATTACAACACCGCCAAAGGCAAGGAACAGCCAGCCCCATTTCACAAGGCTGACGCGCTCGCCTAAAAACATCCCCATTAAGACCAGCATAAACGGCTGGGTGTTATAGACCACGGTCGAAAGCCCAATAGAGATCCGCTCATAGGCTGCGAAGAGCAGCAGCCAGTTCACCACTAATGCCACGCCGCCGAGAATGGCCAGCAGCAGCGTGGTGCGGGTGAGGGGACTAAAGGGCTTCTGACTTATCCGGATAAGAATTAAAAGCGCCATTGCCCCGATAAGACAGCGCCAGAACACCACTTCCGTTACCGGCAGACCGCTGAGTAAAACAAACGCACCGATAGAGCCGGAAATTAACATCGCCAGGCTCATTTGCCAGACGCCTTTATGTAAATCACGCATCATCCACCTCCTGATTAGTGACGCTATTGTCGAAAATAGCTGTCAGGTTTTACAGGGGTGAGATAAGGTAAAATACAGTAATGGGTTTTTAAAATTAGGTGAAAGCGATGGAATACCTTCTCGATGATATCGACCGACAAATTCTGGCCTGTCTGGTCGAGGATGCGCGCATGTCTTTGAAGGTGCTCAGCGGACGCATCGGTCTGACTTCCCCCAGCACGGCAGAACGCCTGAAAAGGCTGGAAGAGCGCGGTGTGATTCAGGGGTATGGCGCACGGGTGAACCTGGCGGCGCTGGGGTATACGCTGCAGGCGCTGGTGCGCGTGCGGCCTTTGCCGGGGCTGTTGCATAAGGTGGATAAGTACATTCAGGCGATGCCGGAATGCATTGAGAGCGACAAAGTCACCGGGGAAGATTGCTTTGTGATTAGGCTGGTGGTGCGGTCGATAGAGCAACTGGATACGTTGCTGGACGGTCTGGCAGAGCATGCCCAGTGTAATACGTCGATTGTGAAAAGTTCGCCGGTGAGGCGTCGTTTGCCTCCGATGTAGGTTTCTGTCGCCGGGTGGCGGCTACGCCTTACCCGGCCTACAACGACGGATTCGGTTTTTATGTTGGGGAAGGATTACTCGGCGCGTTGCGCCTCGCCCTTCGGGTCGTTGCCTGCGGCAACGCTTTCTCGCTACGCTCGAATCGAACCTTAGTCGAAGCTTCTCATCCTTCCCCGTTACGGAAATGCATGATGCCTGGTGCGAACAAAAGATTTGGAGTTATTTGGAAGTGATGGTGGTGGGGGAAGGATTCGAACCTTCGAAGTCGATGACGGCAGATTTACAGTCTGCTCCCTTTGGCCGCTCGGGAACCCCACCAGGGGTAATTCAAATTTTGAGGTCGTGCTGAGAGATGGTGGTGGGGGAAGGATTCGAACCTTCGAAGTCGATGACGGCAGATTTACAGTCTGCTCCCTTTGGCCGCTCGGGAACCCCACCACGGGGTAATGCTTTTAACTGGCCTGCTTCCTGCTGGAAGCGGGGCGCATCATATCAAATGAGACGCCCCTGTAAAGCATTCCTTTAGGGAAATGAAGCTGTTTGCCTGCTTTTTATCCGTAAAGGCGCAAAGCTAATCAATTCATTTTCCGAAAGATTAAAGAATGATGGTTCTGTTGCCGTAGACAAAGACACGCTGCGCCAGCACCTGATACAGCGCACGACTCAGCACGTTCTTCTCAACGTCACGCCCGGCGCGCATCATGTCCTCGGCCGTGTAGGTGTGATCCACGTGAATCACGTCCTGCATGATGATTGGACCTTCGTCCAGGTTGTCATTCACGTAGTGCGCGGTCGCACCGATGATCTTCACCCCGCGCTCGTACGCCTGGTGATAGGGACGCGCACCGATAAAGGCTGGCAGGAACGAATGGTGAATGTTGATGATCTTGTTCGGGAAACGCGCTACGAAGGATGGCGTTAACACGCGCATATATTTCGCCAGCACCACGTAGTCAGGGCTATGCGCTTCAATGGCCTGTGCCATCAGATCGTCGTGTTCTTCACGGGTATGGCCTTCGTGGCTCACCAGCTCGAACGGAATATCAAAACGCTCAACCAGCGTGCGCAGCGTCTCATGGTTGCCAATAACGGCTGCAATTTCAACGTCCAGACCGCCGTAGTTTGCTTTCATCAGCAGGTCGCCAAGACAGTGTGCTTCTTTGGTCACCAGGATCACGATGCGGCGTCGACCTGCTGGGGTCAGTTCGCGCACGGAACCTTCCGGCAGCGCGCTGTCCAGATCGGCAAGCAGGGTGGTGTCGTTGAAAATACCTTCCAGCTCGGTACGCATAAAGAAGCGGCCGGTACGGTGGTCAACGAACTCGTTGTTCTGCACGATATTCAGTTCATGTTTGTAGCAAATGTTGGTAATTCGTGCGATCAGTCCTTTTTGATCGGGACAGATGGTGCGCAGAACTTTACGTTGTAATGATTGCATCGCCGGGAAATCCTGTTTGTATTTGCGAAGTCTGGGCTGTCAGGCATTACTGCCCGCAACACTTTTTAAATTTTTTACCTGAACCACATGGGCAGGGATCGTTACGACCAAACTGTGGGCGCGTTCCGTCAATATAATACCACTGCCCGCTTTCCTTTAAGAACCGGGAACGCTCGATAATGGCACCAGGTTTATTATTCTCGGTAAAACGGGCAATAAAGCTGACGTAACCTTCATCAGCATGACTGCCTGTTGCGGATTCATAGACGGTAAGGCCGAGCCACTGCGTGTTCGCGAACCCGGCTTCGATGTCCTGTCTGAATTCGTCAGCGTGGCAGGAGGGATGCCAGGTTTTGAGCAGGTAGTCTGCGTCTTTGATCACAAAAGCAGTGTAACGTGAACGCATGAGGTGTGACGGGTCTGGTGCAACCTGATCGCCAGACAGATATCGCTGGCAACATAGGCTATACTCCAGAGCGCTACCACAGGGGCAGAGTTGAGACACGATTCTCTTCCTGGAACAAAAAATAAAGGCGTTAAACGCTTCGGGTAGCACTATGTTAACTGAGCTATTGCGTTGACGCTATGTCAGGAATCCAGGGGAAGTAAAACAGGACTAATGAGAAAGGTTAAAATTGGACTGGCGCTGGGCTCAGGTGCAGCCCGGGGATGGTCACACATCGGCGTTATTAATGCCTTAAACAAGATGGGCATTGACGTTGATATTGTCGCAGGGTGTTCAATCGGATCGCTTGTCGGCTCCGCCTACGCGTGCGGGAAGCTTCCGGAACTCGAGACGTGGGTGCGCTCCTTCAGTTACTGGGACGTGCTGCGACTGATGGACCTCTCGTGGCAGCGCGGTGGGCTGTTGCGCGGCGAACGCGTATTTAACCAGTTCCGCCAGGTTATGCCTCTCGAAGACTTCACTGATTGTCAGATGCCCTTTGGCGCCGTCGCGACGAACCTTAGCACGGGACGCGAACTCTGGCTGACCGAAGGGGATATTCACCTTGCCGTGCGTGCCTCCTGCAGTATGCCGGGGCTCATGGCGCCTGTCCCACACAACGGCTACTGGCTTGTCGACGGTGGCGTCGTGAACCCGGTCCCCATCTCTTTGACCCGAGCAATGGGGGCAGACATCGTGATTGCCGTCGACCTGCAGCACGACGCTCACCTGATGCAGCAGGACCTCATGCCGGTCAATCTCCAGAGCGAAGATGCCGAGGGCGAGAAACTGGCCTGGCATGAACGCCTGCGCGGAAGAATTGGGCGTATGGCCGCACGTCGATCGGTTGCTGCGCCGACGGCGATAGAAATCATGACCACGTCAATCCAGGTACTGGAGAATCGCCTTAAGCGCAATCGTATGGCTGGCGACCCGCCAGATATTCTTATTCAACCCTACTGTCCGCAAATATCTACCCTTGATTTCCATCGGGCTGAGGCCGCCATCGCAGCGGGCTCGTTAGCCGTCGAAAAGAAAATGGACGAGTTGTTGCCTTTTGTGCAAGCAGCACGTTAAGCACCTTTTTTTGATTACTTCAGCAAAATCTGACAGGCGATAGTGCCGATAGCATGCCACTATTTAGTTACTGTCAGCCAGGGGAGGAACCATGACGCAGCCATTGGCCGGAAAACACATTTTGATTGTTGAAGACGAGCCCGTTTTCCGATCTCTACTGGAATCGTGGTTATCCTCGCTGGGAGCAATCACTTCTCTGGCTGAAGATGGCATCGACGCCCTGGAAAAAATGATCAGCATTACGCCCGATTTGATGATTTGCGACATTGCGATGCCGCGCATGAATGGGCTGAAGCTGGTTGAACATCTGCGCAACGAAGGCAACCAGACGCCGATTCTGGTGATCTCTGCCACAGAGAATATGGCGGATATTGCCAAAGCATTACGTCTTGGCGTACAGGACATTCTGCTTAAACCGGTCAAGGATCTGAACCGGCTTCGTGAAACGGTCTTAGCGTGCCTTTATCCCAATATGTTTAATTCCCGGGTAGAGGAAGAGGAGCGTCTTTTTCAGGACTGGGATGCCCTGGTGAGTAATCCGCCTGCCGCAGCGAAACTGTTGCAAGAACTCCAGCCTCCCGTACAGCAAACTATTTCACACTGTCGCGTAAATTATCGCCAGCTGGTGACGGCTGACCAGCCAGGATTGGTGCTGGATATCGCGCCTCTGTCTGATTCCGACCTTGCATTTTATTCTCTGGATGTCACCCGGGCGGGGGATAATGGTGTATTAGCCGCGTTACTTCTTCGCGCGCTATTTAATGGTTTGCTGCAGGAACAGTTATCGCATCAGGGACAACGGCTGCCGGAGTTAGGCAGTTTACTCAAACAGGTAAACCAGCTTTTTCGCCAGGCCAATTTACCCGGACAGTTCCCGCTGCTGGTCGGCTATTACCACAGCGGTTTAAAGAATCTGATCCTCGTTTCAGCAGGTCTCAATGCTTCACTGAATACCGGTGAACATCATATTCAGGTAAGTAACGGTGTGCCGCTTGGGACATTGGGAACGGCGTATCTTAATCAAATTAGCCACCGCTGTTCCTCCTGGCAGTGCCAAATTTGGGGCGCCGGGGGACGGCTACGCTTAATGTTGTCCACGGAATAAGCAATTGGATCTTAATTTTAAGATTGCTTTACCTGTGTTTTGTGGGGAGTGCTACTATCGCTGCCCAGTTTCATGCGTATTTATCCTAATTGATCGGCAACGCGTTCTTTTCAGACCCGGACTGCGGGGCGAGGCTGATATACTCAACGCGTTATTTATTGCATAAAAGTTCAAAACTTGAACAGCTCAGGAGAATTTGAATGGCTGCCCTAAATTCGAAAGTCAGAAAGGCCGTCATCCCGGTAGCGGGATTGGGGACCAGGATGTTACCAGCAACGAAGGCGATTCCTAAAGAGATGCTGCCTCTGGTTGATAAGCCATTAATCCAGTATGTCGTTAATGAATGTATCGCAGCTGGCATCACTGAAATTGTGCTGGTTACGCATTCATCAAAAAACTCTATCGAAAACCATTTCGATACAAGCTTTGAACTTGAAGCCATGCTGGAAAAGCGTGTTAAGCGTCAGCTGTTAGAAGAAGTTCAGTCTATTTGCCCGCCACACGTTACTATTATGCAGGTTCGTCAGGGCCTGGCGAAAGGTCTGGGCCACGCTGTTATGTGTGCGCATCCTGTTGTGGGTGATGAGCCTGTCGCGGTAATTCTGCCAGACGTTATTCTGGACGAATACGAATCCGATCTTTCTCAGGATAACCTGGCTGAGATGATCAAACGTTTCGACGAAACCGGCAGCAGCCAGATCATGGTTGAGCCTGTTGAAGACGTGACGGCATACGGTGTGGTTGACTGCAAAGGCGTTAACCTTGAGCCGGGCGAAAGTGTGCCAATGGTTGGCGTGGTAGAGAAGCCTAAAGCCGACGTAGCGCCTTCAAACCTGGCCGTCGTAGGCCGCTACGTTCTGAGCGCGGAAATCTGGCCTCTGCTGGCGAAAACGCCTCCAGGAGCGGGTGATGAGATCCAACTGACGGATGCCATCGATATGCTGATCGAGAAAGAGACCGTTGAGGCTTACCATATGAAAGGTAAGAGCCACGACTGCGGTAATAAGCTCGGTTATATGCAGGCGTTTGTTGAATATGGTATTCGCCACAATACCCTTGGCGAAGAATTTAAAACCTGGCTCAAAGAGAGCGCTGGTTTTAAGAAATAAGCCAGGGCTGAAAATGTTCGAAACCGGTGAGGCGCTGCCCACCGGTATTTTTATGTCCAAAACACCCCGGAATCAGCGTGGTTGTAAGCGTTGTGAAATAGCCGAATAACACGTTATGACAGAGTGTAAGGGGATGTTTGCGACAAATTTTGGTTAAAAAAAATCCCGCATTACGCGGGATTTTTCTGAATGTGGCGTGATTAATCCTTGATCAGGAAATCATCCAGCTGTTTACCTTGCTCATCCATGGCTTTCTTGATAACAGCAGGAGTACGACCCTGGCCAGTCCAGGTTTTAGTTTCGCCGTTCTCGTCAACGTAGCTATATTTAGCAGGACGAGCAGCACGCTTGGCTTTGGTACCGGTTTTAGCGGCAGCCATGCTGTTCAGCAATTCATTTGGATCGATACCATCAGCAATCAGCATTTCACGATATTGCTGCAGTTTACGAGTACGCTCTTCGATTTCAGCAGCAGCAGCGCTTTCTTCTTCGCGACGTTCATTAACTACAACTTCTAATTTTTCCAGCATTTCTTCAAGCGTTTCGAGGGTGCATTCTCTTGCCTGCGCACGAAGAGTACGGATGTTGTTCAGAATTTTAAGTGCTTCGCTCATTGTAGTAATCTCAAACTTATAATGGGGGGTGGTTTGTTGACCTAATAATAGAGCCATAAATTCAGATGTGCAATAGCCAGGAATGTAAGGAATTCAAAAAATACTAAATAATGTCACTATTATTAATTACGCTAACTTAAATTTCATCACCCGACTGTCTCGCCTGATATCACGTTAACCTGCTCAACCCGGCCGATTGCATCTTTTTTTTGTGACATTTACCGCAGGAATTATAGTTGCGGCGGATAAATATCAGCCTTTTGTATTAGTTCCCACCCGTGATGTTAAGACTGAAATAGTTAATAAATGGTGAATTTTAATGAACGGTGATTCCACTATAAAAAGAAGTGTTATGTTTGGCTGAACATATAACATATTGACCTGGCTGAATGCGTTTACTTCATGTTTTAACGGATTATTTTCGCAAACAGTAGGCGCTGAACTCCGCGCTGAACCGCTTCCTCTGTGCGCTGTATCGCTGATGACCTGACAAAATATGGTACAATGACTCATCGGGAATATTACACATTGATTGGGGTTTTTACGGCCAATGGCACAACTTTATTTCTACTATTCGGCGATGAATGCCGGTAAATCCACCGCGTTGCTGCAATCCTCGTACAATTACCAGGAGCGCGGGATGCGTACCGTTGTTTATACAGCTGAAATTGACGATCGCTTTGGCGCAGGGAAGGTGAGTTCAAGAATAGGGCTCTCGTCGCCTGCCAGGCTGTTTAACCCGAAGACCGATCTGTTTGAAGACATTCGCACAGAACATGCTGCTCAGCCCATTCACTGCGTCCTGGTCGATGAGAGCCAGTTTCTGACGCGTGAACAGGTTCACGCCCTTTCTGAGGTGGTTGATGAACTCGATATCCCGGTGCTTTGTTACGGGCTGCGCACGGATTTCCGCGGTGAGCTCTTTGCCGGGAGTCAGTATTTGCTTGCCTGGTCGGATAAACTCGTCGAACTGAAAACGATCTGTTTCTGCGGTCGCAAAGCCAGTATGGTGCTTCGTCTCGACCAGGCCGGAAAACCTTATGCAGATGGTGAGCAGGTGGTGATAGGCGGTAATGAACGCTATGTATCGGTATGTCGTAAGCATTACAAAGAAGCGCTGTCTGTAGGCTCGCTGACGGCGATTCAGCACGACAACAGGAAATAAGGTTAGCCTTATTATTAAGACATAAAAAAACCCGCCATAAAGGCGGGTTTTTCATTTGCTGTCAGTTAAGCGCTTTTCTTCGCTTTCTTGTCAGCTTTGATGACAGGAACTTCTGTTTTCACAGCGGCAACGTCATTTTCTTTGAACTCACGACCGTAGAAGGTATCCAGCAGAATCTGTTTCAGCTCGGAGATCAGTGGGTAGCGCGGGTTAGCACCAGTACACTGGTCATCGAATGCATCTTCAGACAGCTTGTCTACGTGAGCGAGGAAGTCAGCTTCCTGAACGCCTGCTTCACGGATAGATTTAGGAATACCCAGTTCAGCTTTCAGGCTTTCCAGCCATGCCAGCAGTTTCTCAATCTTCGCAGCAGTACGGTCGCCCGGTGCGCTCAGACCAAGGTGGTCTGCGATTTCAGCATAACGACGACGCGCTTGCGGACGGTCGTACTGGCTGAAAGCAGTCTGCTTGGTTGGGTTGTCGTTAGCGTTATAACGGATAACGTTGCTGATCAACAGGGCGTTCGCCAGACCGTGAGGAATGTGGAACTGAGAACCCAGCTTGTGCGCCATAGAGTGGCAAACACCCAGGAAGGCGTTCGCAAACGCGATACCAGCGATGGTTGCTGCACTATGAACGCGTTCACGCGCTACAGGGTTTTTAGACCCTTCGTTATAGGACGCTGGCAGGTTTTCTTTCAGCAGTTTCAGCGCCTGCAGGGCCTGACCGTCAGAGAACTCAGACGCCAGAACAGAAACGTAAGCTTCCAGGGCGTGAGTTACCGCATCCAGACCACCGAACGCACACAGTGACTTCGGCATTTCCATGACCAGGTTCGCATCAACGATGGCCATGTCTGGGGTCAGTGCATAGTCAGCCAGTGGGTATTTCTGACCTGTTGCATCGTCTGTTACAACCGCGAATGGGGTCACTTCTGAACCGGTACCGGAAGTGGTGGTTACCGCGATCATTTTCGCTTTTACGCCCATTTTCGGGAACTTGTAGATACGTTTACGGATGTCCATAAAGCGCAGCGCCAGTTCTTCGAAGTGGGTTTCAGGATGCTCGTACATGACCCACATGATTTTCGCGGCGTCCATTGGGGAACCACCACCCAGTGCGATAATCACATCTGGTTTGAAGGAGTTAGCCAGCTCAGCACCTTTACGCACAACGCTCAGGGTAGGGTCAGCTTCAACTTCAAAGAACACTTCAGTCTCAACGCCAGCCGCTTTCAGCACAGAGGTGATCTGGTCAGCGTAGCCGTTGTTGAACAGGAAACGGTCAGTCACGATGAGCGCACGTTTGTGGCCATCAGTAATCACTTCATCCAGCGCGATTGGCAGTGAGCCACGGCGGAAGTAGATAGATTTCGGAAGTTTGTGCCACAACATGTTTTCAGCTCGCTTAGCAACGGTTTTCTTGTTGATCAGGTGTTTTGGACCAACGTTTTCAGAGATGGAGTTACCACCCCAGGAACCACAACCCAGAGTCAGGGAAGGTGCGAGTTTAAAGTTGTACAGGTCACCGATACCACCCTGAGAAGCAGGGGTGTTAATCAGGATACGTGCAGTTTTCATCATCTGACCGAAGTGAGCAACACGTTCTGGCTGGTTATCCTGGTCGGTGTACAGACAAGACGTGTGACCGATACCGCCCATGGCAACCAGCTTCTCGGCTTTCTCTACCGCGTCTTCGAAATCTTTCGCACGGTACATTGCAAGCGTTGGAGACAGTTTTTCGTGTGCAAACGGCTCGCTTTCGTCGACAACTTTCACTTCACCGATCAGGATTTTGGTTGTTGCCGGAACGGTAAAGCCTGCGAGTTCAGCAATTTTGTACGCTGGCTGACCCACGATAGCGGCGTTCAGCGCGCCATTTTTCAGGATGATGTCCTGAACCGCTTTCAGCTCTTTGCCCTGCAGCAGGTAGCCGCCGTGGCTGGCGAAACGTTCGCGAACGGCGTCGTACACGGAATCGACAACAACAACAGACTGTTCAGATGCACAGATCACGCCGTTATCGAAGGTTTTAGACATCAGTACAGACGCAACGGCACGTTTGATGTCAGCGGTTTCGTCGATAACAACTGGGGTGTTACCGGCGCCAACACCGATGGCAGGTTTACCGGAGCTGTATGCGGCTTTAACCATGCCAGGACCACCGGTCGCCAGGATCAGGTTAATGTCCGGATGATGCATCAGGGCATTGGAGAGCTCAACGGAAGGTTGGTCGATCCAGCCAATCAGATCTTTAGGTGCGCCAGCAGCGATCGCCGCCTGCAGGACAATATCCGCAGCTTTGTTAGTCGCGTCTTTCGCACGTGGGTGTGGAGAGAAGATGATTGCGTTACGGGTCTTCAGGCTAATCAGTGATTTGAAGATAGCAGTAGACGTTGGGTTAGTAGTCGGAACAATACCGCAGATGATGCCGATAGGTTCAGCGATGGTGATGGTACCGAAGGTGTCGTCTTCGGACAGCACGCCACAGGTTTTCTCATCTTTATAGGCGTTGTAGATATACTCGGAAGCAAAGTGGTTTTTGATCACTTTATCTTCCACGATACCCATGCCGGATTCGGCAACGGCCATTTTAGCGAGAGGGATTCGAGCATCTGCAGCAGCCAGTGCGGCCGCGCGGAAGATTTTATCAACCTGTTCTTGGGTGAAATTGGCATATTCACGCTGGGCTTTTTTAACGCGCTCGACGAGTGCGTTCAGTTCAGCGATATTAGTAACAGCCATAATGCTCTCCTGATAATGTTTAAACTCTTTTAGTAAACCAGCGCTCGATACGTCACACAGTATAGACAGAGCCGATACGACTTGCGTAACACAAAGTAAAACAAAGAGTTACTTTCTGCGTCAGCACACTAATTTACTAAAAGAGCCTTACCTTAGCATCATCCCTTTATGTCAGGCGATCTCCCTGGGGGCGTAACCAAGATTACTCACTTCTGAGTACGGAAATCATGATCTGCGTCAATTTTCCCCCAAGCTGATACCTTTCAGCAGGGTTATTTCGTTGAGATTTTTCCAGTGTTAAATAATTACGTAAGTATTGGAAGTGGCGCTATCATTGATTATACATATGTTTAACATCCTGAAATGATAACGTTTTGCCACAGATTTCGAGTGAAGTGTGCTAATAAAAAGGGTATCTTCAGCGCGATTTCTCACAACAAATTGTCAGTCCCGGGCATGTGTATAAGCGGAGCAAAACGTGATCCAAACGCTCTTTGATTTTCCAACGTATTTTAAATTTTTTATTGGTTTGTTTGCCCTGGTCAACCCGGTGGGGATCATTCCTGTCTTCATTAGTATGACGAGTTACCAGACGGCGGCGGCCAGGAATAAGACCAACCTCACCGCTAACCTGTCAGTGGCTATCATATTGCTCACCTCCCTTTTTCTGGGTGACGCCATTCTCCAGCTCTTCGGGATTTCGATCGACTCTTTCCGCATTGCGGGTGGGATCCTGGTCGTGACCATCGCCATGTCCATGATCAGCGGTAAGCTGGGCGAGGATAAACAGAACAAGCAGGAGAAGTCAGAAACCGCCATCCGCGAAAGTATTGGCGTGGTGCCGCTGGCCTTACCGCTCATGGCTGGCCCCGGCGCCATCAGTTCAACTATTGTCTGGGGCACGCGTTACCATAGCCTGATGCACCTGATTGGTTTTTCCATCGCCATTGCGCTTTTCGCGCTCTGCTGTTGGGGCGTATTCCGCATGGCACCCTGGCTGGTGCGCCTGTTGGGGCAGACGGGCATTAACGTCATAACACGTATCATGGGCCTGCTGCTGATGGCGTTAGGGATTGAATTCATCGTGACGGGTATTAAAAGCATTTTCCCCGGTTTGCTGCACTGATATTTCGTATGAAAGAACGGAGCGACGGCTCCGTTTTTTACGTCATTATCAGTAAATCCTATAACTAAAGTTGAAATGCTCACATATCATAATAAATTCTACTAATAATGTTCATTGCTTGTATTTCAACAAGTTATTAATTCCCCTAAAACCCGCCTGCGCAGAAAATCTGCGATCGCTCTGTTATTTTACTCACATGATACTCTTGGGCTTGCTGAGCGATAACCGAAATGATATTAGTAATTTCAACATTCCCCTAGATGAATGTGCTAAATAATAACCAGTTGTTAAATTTTTGTACAAAATCATTCGAAGATAGCGCAGCGACGCGCTTATAGAGAAAAATTTCTCTATCTCGTTGAATATCATGTTTTTTATGTGGTGTTCGATGTCCGGCAGGGCTGCCCTCAACGATGCGGTACTCACCGTAAAAGAGAATTGCTTAACAAATTTGCAAAATGTATTGGCGCGCGTTTACGCCATTTGATACTTTCCGGCCTAATATTTTGCAGCATAAAACAAGCAGATGAGAATTATTTTCATATAGTTCTCTTCTCAGATATCCAGCGCAGGTCTCAAACAGGGGAGGCCTGTAAAGAATCGACGCAAGACGGCCATACGAGCGGTCAGTAATAAAAAAGTCGGTGATAGCAAGCAGTAAAAGAAGAACCTGACAGCAGCAAAAAAAACTCCTGCGCTGTACAGGCCCCAACAGGGGATTACACAGCTGGCGAAGGCCAGTCATTATAATGAGTGGAGTACCAACACAATGTCCATCATCACAAAAAAAAATCTGGTAGCGGCGGGGATTTTAACTGCGCTAATCGCAGGCAACGCTGCAATGGCTGCGGACGTTCCTGCAGGTGTTCAACTGGCTGAGAAACAGACGCTGGTGCGTAACAACGGTGCAGAAGTTCAGTCTCTTGACCCGCACAAAATTGAAGGTGTTCCTGAGTCTAACGTTAACCGCGACCTGTTCGAAGGCCTGCTGGTGACAGACGTAGACGGCCACCCGGCGCCGGGTGTTGCAGAAAAATGGGAAAACAAAGATTTCAAAGTCTGGACCTTCCATCTGCGTAAAGATGCGAAATGGTCCGACGGTACACCGGTCACAGCCGAAGATTTCGTATATAGCTGGCAGCGTCTGGCAAACCCAAACACCGCCTCTCCGTATGCGAGCTACCTGCAATATGGCCACATCGCCAATATTGATGACATCATCGCGGGCAAAAAGCCGATTACCGACCTGGGCGTAAAAGCGATCGATGCTAATACCTTTGAAGTGACGTTGAGCGAACCTGTTCCGTACTTCTATAAGCTGCTGGTTCACCCGTCCGTCTCCCCGGTACCAAAATCCGCCGTGGAAAAATTTGGTGAGAAATGGACGCAGCCTGCCAACATCGTAACCAACGGTGCCTATAAGCTGAAAGACTGGGTGGTCAACGAACGTATGGTGCTTGACCGTAACCCGCAGTATTGGGATAACGCGAAAACCGTTATTGACCAGGTGACCTACCTGCCAATCTCTTCTGAAGTGACTGACGTTAACCGCTACCGCAGCGGTGAAATCGACATGACCTATAACAACATGCCGATTGAACTGTTCCAGAAACTGAAAAAAGAGATCCCTAAAGAAGTTCACGTCGATCCGTACCTGTGCACCTACTACTACGAAATCAACAACCAGAAAGCACCGTTCACCGACGTACGTGTACGTACTGCGCTGAAGCTGGCACTGGATCGCGATATCATCGTGAACAAAGTGAAAAACCAGGGCGACCTGCCGGCGTACAGCTATACCCCTCCATACACCGATGGCGCAAAACTGACCGAGCCAGACTGGTTCAAACAGACTCAGGAACAGCGTAACGCCGAAGCGAAGAAACTGCTGGCCGAAGCGGGCTACACCGCAGATAAGCCGCTGACCTTCAGCCTGCTGTACAACACCTCCGATCTGCACAAAAAACTGGCTATCGCCGTCGCCTCGATCTGGAAAAAGAACCTGGGCGCGAACGTGAAGCTGGAGAACCAGGAGTGGAAAACCTTCCTCGACAGCCGTCATCAGGGCACCTTTGATGTGGCACGTGCTGGCTGGTGTGCGGACTATAACGAACCGACCTCCTTCCTGAACACCATGCTGAGCGACAGCTCGAACAACACCGCTCACTATAAGAGCCCGGCGTTCGACAAGCTGATTGGCGACACGCTGAAAACCACTGACGAAGCACAGCGTACAGAACTGTACTCTAAGGCCGAGCAGCAGCTGGATAAAGATTCCGCGATCGTTCCGGTTTACTACTACGTTAACGCCCGCCTGGTGAAACCGTGGGTAGGTGGGTATACCGGTAAAGACCCGATGGATAATATCTACGTTAAAAACTTGTATATTATCAAGCATTAATGGCAATGAGTGGGGCGGGCGTGCTCGCCCCACGGTGTCTAACCAACGTCACATAATATAGGCACACGCCAGAAGGTACGGGCAATGTTGAAATTTATCCTACGTCGCTGTCTTGAAGCGATTCCAACGCTATTTATTCTCATCACGATTTCCTTCTTCATGATGCGCCTTGCGCCGGGAAGTCCATTTACCGGTGAGCGTACGCTGCCGCCTGAAGTCATGGCGAATATCGAAGCGAAATACCACTTGAACGATCCTATCTCCACCCAGTACTTCAATTACCTGAAGCAGCTGGCCCACGGCGATTTTGGACCGTCATTTAAATATAAAGACTATTCCGTTAACGACCTGGTTGCGTCCAGCTTCCCGGTTTCGGCTAAGTTGGGTGCTGCGGCATTTATTCTGGCCATCGTTTTCGGCGTCACCGCAGGCGTTATCGCCGCGCTCAGACAAAATACCAAATGGGATTATGCCGTAATGGGGGTGGCAATGACCGGGGTAGTGATACCCAGCTTCGTTGTCGCGCCATTACTGGTGATGATATTTGCCATCACGCTGAAGTGGCTGCCTGGCGGCGGCTGGAACGGCGGGGCATTGAAGTTCATGATTTTGCCGATGGTGGCATTATCTCTGGCGTACATCGCCAGTATCGCGCGTATCACCCGTGGTTCAATGATCGAAGTGCTGCACTCGAACTTCATTCGTACCGCGCGCGCTAAGGGGCTGCCGATGCGTCGGATTATCTTCCGCCACGCGCTCAAACCGGCGCTGTTGCCCGTGCTCTCCTACATGGGACCGGCATTCGTCGGGATCATCACCGGCTCTATGGTTATCGAAACAATCTACGGTCTGCCTGGCATTGGTCAGCTGTTCGTTAACGGCGCGCTCAACCGCGACTATTCGCTGGTACTGAGCCTGACGATTCTCGTCGGTGCGCTGACCATTCTCTTTAACGCTATCGTCGATGTGCTGTATGCCGTCATCGACCCGAAAATTCGTTACTAACGCTGGAGCACGCCATGATGTTGAGTAAGAAAAACAGCGAGGCGCTGGAAAACTTCAGTGAAAAACTGGAAGTAGAAGGTCGTAGCCTCTGGCAGGACGCGCGCCGTCGCTTTATGCACAACCGTGCAGCGGTTGCCAGTCTGATTGTTCTGGTGATCATCGCGCTGTTTGTGACCCTGGCGCCGATGCTGTCGCAATTTACCTATTTCGACACCGACTGGGGCATGATGTCCAGCGCGCCGGATATGGAATCAGGGCACTATTTCGGCACGGACTCCTCGGGACGCGACCTGCTGGTGCGTGTCGCTATCGGTGGCCGTATCTCGCTGATGGTCGGTATTGCTGCCGCGCTGGTGGCGGTGATCGTGGGTACGCTTTACGGCTCACTTTCCGGCTATCTTGGCGGCAAAATAGACTCGGTAATGATGCGTCTGCTGGAAATCCTGAACTCCTTCCCGTTCATGTTCTTCGTCATCCTGCTGGTGACCTTCTTCGGCCAGAACATCCTGCTGATCTTCGTGGCCATCGGGATGGTGTCCTGGCTGGATATGGCGCGTATCGTTCGCGGCCAGACGCTGAGCCTCAAACGCAAAGAGTTTATCGAAGCCGCGCAGGTAGGCGGTGTATCTACCGGGAATATCGTGGTTCGCCATATCGTTCCTAACGTGCTGGGCGTGGTGGTGGTCTATGCCTCACTGCTGGTGCCAAGCATGATCCTGTTTGAATCTTTCCTGAGCTTCCTGGGTCTGGGTACACAAGAGCCACTGAGCAGCTGGGGCGCGCTGCTGAGCGATGGCGCAAACTCGATGGAAGTTTCACCGTGGCTGCTGCTTTATCCGGCGGGTTTCCTGGTCGTCACCCTGTTTTGTTTTAACTTTATCGGCGATGGCCTGCGTGATGCCCTCGACCCGAAAGATCGTTAAGGAGCGCCGTCATGACAATTATTGAAACGGCCACTGCGCCACAGGTGCAACAGCAGAACAATCTTCTGCTGGATGTGAAAGACCTTCGCGTGACCTTTAAAACGCCGGACGGGGATGTTACCGCCGTCAACGATCTCAACTTTAACCTGCGTGCGGGTGAAACGCTGGGGATCGTGGGTGAGTCCGGTTCCGGAAAATCCCAGACTGCCTTTGCGCTGATGGGCCTGCTGGCCTCTAACGGCGTGATTGGGGGTTCCGCTAAATTCAACGGTCGTGAAATCCTCAACCTGCCGGAACACGAGCTGAACAAGCTGCGTGCCGAACAGATCTCGATGATTTTCCAGGATCCCATGACCTCGCTGAATCCGTATATGCGCGTAGGCGAGCAGCTGATGGAAGTCCTGATGCTGCACAAAGGCCTGGGCAAAGCGGAAGCCTTCGAAGAGTCGGTCAAAATGCTGGATGCGGTGAAAATGCCGGAAGCACGCAAGCGTATGCGCATGTTCCCGCACGAGTTTTCAGGCGGTATGCGTCAGCGCGTGATGATTGCGATGGCGCTGCTGTGCCGGCCAAAGCTGCTGATCGCCGATGAACCTACCACCGCGCTGGACGTTACCGTTCAGGCGCAAATCATGACCCTGTTGAACGAGCTGAAGCGTGAGTTCAACACGGCGATTATCATGATCACCCACGACCTGGGCGTGGTGGCGGGCATCTGTGACAAAGTGCTGGTGATGTACGCCGGTCGTACCATGGAATACGGCAAAGCGCGCGATGTCTTCTATCAGCCTGCGCACCCGTACTCGATTGGTCTGCTGAATGCGGTGCCGCGTCTTGATGCGGAAGGGGAATCCCTGCTCACCATTCCGGGCAACCCGCCAAACCTGCTGCGTCTGCCGAAAGGCTGTCCGTTCCAGCCGCGCTGCCCGCACGCGATGGAAATCTGCAACAGCGCTCCGCCGCTGGAAGAGTTTGCACCAGGCCGTCTGCGCGCCTGCTTTAAGCCGCAGGAGGAGCTGGTATGAACGCATTAGATGAAAAACGCAACGTGCTGCTCGAAATCGCCGACCTTAAAGTGCATTTCGACATCAAAGACGGCAAACAGTGGTTCTGGCAGCCGCCTAAGACCCTGAAAGCGGTGGATGGCGTCACGCTGCGCCTGTACGAAGGGGAAACCCTGGGCGTGGTGGGAGAGTCCGGCTGCGGTAAATCGACCTTTGCGCGAGCCATTATCGGCCTGGTAAAGGCTACCGACGGAAAAGTGGCCTGGCTGGGTAAAGATCTGCTGGGCATGAAACCCGACGAGTGGCGCGAGGTGCGCAGCGATATCCAGATGATTTTCCAGGATCCGCTGGCGTCGCTTAACCCGCGTATGACCATCGGCGAGATTATTGCCGAGCCGCTGCGAACCTATCATCCGAAGATGTCTCGTCAGGAAGTGCGCGATCGCGTTAAGGCAATGATGATGAAAGTCGGCCTGTTGCCTAACCTCATCAACCGCTATCCGCATGAATTCTCCGGCGGTCAGTGCCAGCGTATTGGTATTGCCCGTGCGCTGATCCTCGAACCGAAGCTGATTATCTGCGATGAGCCGGTTTCCGCGCTGGACGTCTCCATTCAGGCCCAGGTGGTTAACCTGCTGCAGAAGCTGCAGCGCGAAATGGGGCTGTCGCTGATCTTCATCGCGCATGACCTGGCCGTGGTGAAACACATCTCTGACCGCGTGCTGGTGATGTACCTGGGTCATGCCGTGGAGCTGGGCACCTATGACGAGGTGTATCACAATCCACTGCACCCTTACACCAGAGCGCTGATGTCCGCGGTGCCGATCCCCGATCCCGATTTGGAGAAAAATAAAACCATCCAGCTTCTGGAAGGGGAATTACCCTCACCGATTAACCCGCCGTCGGGCTGCGTCTTCCGCACGCGCTGCCCAATGGCCGGGCCGGAATGTGCGAAAACGCGACCGGTTCTGGAAGGCAGTTTCCGACATGCGGTTTCCTGCCTGAAAGTAGACCCGTTATAATCGCAAGGGCTGACATGATGTCAGCCCTTATTTTTTGCGAGGTCACTGTGTCGCGTTTATTCACGTCAGCCCGTCGGCGGCTATATCATTTTTTATTCGATCCTGAAACGGTAACCGGACGACGCTTCGAAGGTCTTTGCGGTTTATTTGCGCTCCTCAGCGTGGTTGTCATCTTTATTGAATCGGGTGCCGGGACGCAATACCACCTGACGTTTGATGAATGGCATATCTTTGTCTGGCTCGAGCTGGCGATTACCCTGGTCTTTACCGCTGAATATCTCCTCCGGGTAATAGCCTGGCCCAACCCGGCCAGATATGTTTTCAGCTTCTGGGGATTTATCGATTTAGCCACCATCCTGCCGCTCTACGTGATGTGGCTGTGGCCGGAGATCAGCCTGAGCTATGTCTTTGCCTGGCGAGCGATGCGCGTGATTCGGGTATTACGTATTCTGAAATTACTGCGTTTTATGCCGTCATTACGCGTGTTCTGGAGTGCCATCGTCAGCGCGCGGCATCAGCTTATTCTGTTCTACTCGTTTATTGCCATCGTCATGATTGTTTTTGGCGCGCTGATGTATTTAATAGAAGGGCCGAAGTATGGCTTTACGACGCTCAATGCGTCCGTCTACTGGGCCATCGTGACCGTCACTACCGTGGGTTACGGTGATATCACGCCCCATACGCCACTGGGTCGCATTGTGGCATCAGTGCTGATTTTGATTGGCTATTCGGTGATTGCGATCCCGACGGGACTGATTACCACGCACATGAGCAGTGCCTTTCAGAGCCGCAAGCAGCAGCGCAAATGTCCTCATTGCCAGCAGGGTGAACATGAACACAGCGCGCGATTTTGTTACCGCTGCGGCAGTGAATTGCCGGAGTAAATAAAAAAGGCTGCAATCGCAGCCTTTTTTATTATTCGCGCCAGAGTATATGACACAGCTTGTGGTCTTTCTCACGACATAGCAGGACGCGAGCGAAAATATCGTTAATTTCGCCGCCATCTTCATCGGCCAGCCCAATCACCACTTCGGCAAAGAAGTCCGGATTCAGGTCGAAATCCACATGCTCAGCCCAGTCTTCTGAAGGGTCGAACAATTCAGCGCCGCCGCGCTCTTCGAACTGCAGATTAAAGAGGATCACGTCTGCGGGATCGAGGTTATCAACCGCCAGTTCGAGAAAAATGTCATAGGCCTGCTCGAGCGTTTCGTCTTCGGTCAGGCGATTGTTCAGATCCATTTCCATGTTGACTACCTGTTTAACATCGTTGGGCACGTTTTACAGCAACGGACTAAAGAAGTAAAACAGTCGTTCGGCAATTCTCTGCCACAGCGGACGTTTTACCCACAGTCTGGCATCCAGTAGCCGCGAGCGGGAGATATAATCATCCTGCACCGCGGCGAGATCGCCGCCAAAGCCGGCATCATCAATGACCAGCGTAATTTCAAAGTTTAGCCACAGGCTGCGCATATCCAGGTTGACCGTTCCCACCAGGCTCAGTTCACCGTCGACGAGAACGCTCTTGGTGTGGAGTAACCCGCCTTCAAACTGGTAAATTTTCACCCCGGCGGCCAGCAGTTCGCTAAAGAATGCCCGGCTGGCCCAGCCTACCAGTAGGGAGTCATTTTTACGCGGCAAAATGATGCTCACATCGACACCGCGCTGCGCGGCGGTACAGATCGCGTGCAGGAGGTCATCGCTGGGGACAAAGTAGGGTGTCGTCATGATCAGATATTCACGCGCTGCGTAGGTTGCCGTCAGCAGCGCCTGATGGATTAAATCCTCCGGGAAGCCCGGCCCGGAAGCAATGGTATGAATAGTGTGCCCGCTGGCCTCTTCAAACGGCATAATATTGCCGTCCGGCGGCGGCGGCAGGATACGCTTGCCGGTTTCAATCTCCCAGTCGCAGGAATAAACGATGCCCATCGAGGTGGCAATCGGCCCCTCCATTCGCGCCATCAAATCTACCCATTGACCCACGCCCGAGTCCTGTTTGAAGAAGCGCGGGTCAACCATGTTCATACTGCCGGTGTAGGCAATATAGTTATCGATCATGATCATTTTGCGATGCTGGCGGAGATCCATCCGGCGCAGAAACACGCGCAGGAGATTGACCTTAAGCGCTTCAACCACTTCGATCCCGGCATTACGCATCATGCCCGCCCAGGGGCTACGGAAAAAGGCCACGCTACCCGCGGAGTCAAGCATCAGGCGGCAATGAATGCCGCGACGTGCGGCAGCCATCAGCGACTCAGCGACCTGGTCAGCCATCCCGCCGGGCTGCCAGATATAAAAAACCATCTCGATATTATGACGCGCCAGTTGGATATCGCGGATTAACGCCTGCATGACGTCGTCGGATGAGGTCAGCAGCTGCAGCTGGTTACCCTTAACACCGCCAATCCCCTGGCGGCGCTCGCACAGCTTAAACAGTGAGGAGGCGACGCTGCTGTTCTCCTCGGCAAAGATATGCTTGCAGGCTTTAAGGTCGTGGAGCCACTTCGCGGTTGAGGGCCACATGGCACGGGCCCGCTCGGCGCGGCGTTTACCCAAATGAAGCTCGCCGAAAGAGAGATAGGCAATAATTCCCACCAGCGGGAGGATATAAATGATCAGAAGCCAGGCCATGGCAGAGGGTACGGCTCTGCGCTTCATCAGGATGCGTAATGTCACACCCGCGATTAACAGCCAGTATCCCAAAATGACCAGCCAACTCACCACGGTGTAGAAGGTTGTCATAGGTAAAAAAATCCTTTTGAAAGCGTATTGTTATGAGTGTACGCATCAGGATTCATCTGGCAAATAAAAACGCCAGGTAAAAGCGCTGGTTTGCTGCCGGGTTGGGTTTATAATGGCGACTCTGTGAGTTAAAGAGTTGTAGACATGAAGCGCAGTAGAACTGAAGTAGGGCGCTGGCGCATGTTGCGACAGGTGAGTCGTCGCAAGGCTCGTTGGCTGGAAGCACAATCCCGCCGCAATATGCGTATTCACGCCATCAGAAAATGTGGAATGACCCGGCACCGTAACGCGTTGCTGTTCGCAGTCCAGGATATCTGAGTACCATGAGGGCACCGTAATGGTGCCCGCTGATTTTATAGCGTCTGATTTTTTGGGAATAGCGTATTTGCAGCGTTGTTCCTGCTGTGTTTAGCAAAAGGAGGGAGAAGTGTTTGCGGAGTTTGGCGTACTGAATTTCTGGACGTATGTTGTTGGTGCGTTTTTTATTGTGCTGGTGCCAGGGCCGAATACCCTGTTTGTGCTCAAAACCGGGATTGGTCACGGCGTTAAAAAAGGGTATCTCGCCGCGACAGGCGTATTTATCGGTGATGCGGTACTGATGTTTCTGGCCTGGGCGGGCGTCGCGGCATTAATCCAGACCACGCCGGTACTGTTCAATATCGTGCGCTATCTCGGGGCCTTCTATCTGCTCTGGCTGGGGGGCAAAATGCTCTGGTCGGTGGTGAATCGTCAAAAAAGCGCGCATGAGAGCGGCCCTGAACCTGCCAGTATGATCATGAAACGTTCGCTGGTATTAAGCCTGACCAACCCCAAAGCGATTCTGTTCTACGTATCGTTCTTCGTTCAGTTCATTGACGTGAATGCACAAAGTACCGGCACTTCTTTCCTGATCCTCGCCACGACGCTGGAGTTAATAAGCTTCATGTACATGAGCTTCCTGATCTTCTCCGGCGCGTTTGTCACACGTTACCTGAAAACCAAAAAGAAACTGGCAAAGCTGGGGAACGGTCTGATAGGGCTGTTGTTTGTTGGATTTGCGGCGAGGCTGGCATCGCTGCATTGATGAATGAAAGGCTCCTGAGGGAGCCTTTTTATTATGTTTGACAACCCCTCACCATTTAGTTGTATAGTACAACTAAATGGTGAGGACTGAACATGCACAGCGAAACCCCGGTAGTCAGTGTTATTCGACGTTCCTCGCGCCTGATGGTGCGAGAGTTAGGTTTTATGGCCTCGACCCTGGCCTCAACAAACTACTCCCCTTCGGCAGTCCATACCCTGGTCGAAATCGCCTTACGCAAAGAGATGACGGCGAGTCAGCTGGTGCAGCTGCTGGGCCTGGAAAAGTCCAGCGTCAGTCGGATGCTGGCTCGTCTGATTGCTGCGGGCGAACTTGAGGAGGTGACTTCACCTGAAGATGCGAGAGCGAAGAGTCTCAGGCTGACCGCGAAAGGTCATGAGACGGTCAGTAAAATTAATACCTTTAGCAATGAGCGCGTGGTCTCAGCAATAAAGCGTCTTGCTCCTGCCCAGCAGCAGACCATTTCTGAGGGACTCTCCCTCTATGCCAACGCGCTGCTGGCGTGCCGTGAAAAGGGCAATGACACGCGCCCCGACGAGCTTACGATAGTTAAGGGGTATATTCCCGGCATGATTGGCCGTATCGCGGAGATGCACGGGGTTTATTACGCGCGTGAGCACCATTTTGGCCGCTTTTTTGAGGCCAAAGTGGCTACAGGTGTTGCAGAATTTAGTGACCGCCTGGATAAGCCATGCAACCAGATCTGGCTGGCGGTGATGAACGACAGGATAGTGGGGTCGGTGGCGATAGACGGCGAGGATTTAGCGCCGGGTGAAGCCCATCTTCGCTGGTTTATTCTTGATGATGGCTGTCGGGGACACGGGGTGGGGAAAAAACTGCTGACCGAAGCGATGCGCTTTTGCGACAGCCTTGGTTTCTCTGCCGTGCATCTCTGGACATTCAATAAGCTGACCGCCGCACGACGTTTATACGAATCGTTTGGATTTACGCTCGTCAAAGAGTGGGAAGGCGACCAGTGGGGAAGCCTTATTACAGAGCAGCAGTTTACCCGGTATAAAGACGCCTAACCGCCGCGATAAAAAAGGCTCCTTTCGGAGCCGCTTTGGTATCAGAACACTTTCTTATACGGTCGAACCGTCACTTTCGCATACACACCTGCTGCAACATACGGATCTGCGTCAGCCCATGCCTGAGCGGTTTCCTGAGATTCAAACTCAGCAATCACGGTGGAACCGGCAAAACCGGCGGCACCCGGATCGTTGCTGTCTACTGCAGGCATTGGGCCGGCGGTCAGTAAACGACCCTCATCCTGGAGCAGCTGCAAACGTGCCAGATGTGCAGGGCGCACGGCCTGGCGTTTTTCGAGCGAATCAGCAACATCTTCAGAGTAAATCACGTAAAACACGGCGAAGCTCCTTAACCGGTAAAAGTGTCAGTTACGTTATGTGAAAGGGCAAACGACTGCAATGTAAAATAAAAACAATGTTAATACCCTGATCTGAATGCGCCTTTTTTGGCCTCTCATGCGCTAAAGTTGCGTCAGAACAAAGTGTCTTATTGAATATGATTGCTATTTGCATTTAAAATCAGGGTTCGGTTTTTTAACGTTGATGATTATGACTTCGATGACCCTTGATTTACCTCGCCGCTTTCCCTGGCCGACGCTGCTTTCTGTCGTGATTCACGGTGCTGTTGTTGCGGGTTTGCTGTATACCTCGGTTCATCAGGTTATTGAAATGCCCGCGCCCGCGCAGCCGATTTCGGTGACGATGGTCTCGCCAGCGGATCTCGAACCGCCGCAGGTTGCCCCTCCGCCGCCTCAGCCGGTAGCTGAACCTGAGCCAGAGCCCGAGCCTGTTCCGGCGCCACCGAAGGAAGCGCCGGTGGTGATCCACAAGCCTGAACCGAAGCCAAAACCTAAGCCGAAGCCAAAGCCGGTGAAGAAGATCGAGGAGCGTCCAAAACGCGAAGAACGTCCGGTTGAACCGCGCGCGACCCAGACGGTCGAGAATGCGGCGCCTTCGCGTCCGGTGATGAATAACACCGCAACAGCGCCTAAGCCGACAGTCAGTGCCCCGGCAGGCCCGCGCGCGCTGAGTCGCAACCAGCCTCAGTATCCCGCACGCGCGCAGGCCTTACGTATTGAAGGCCGCGTACGGGTAAAATTTGACGTCACTGCGGATGGCCGCGTGGATAACGTGGAAATCTTGTCCGCTCAGCCTTCTAATATGTTTGAGCGCGAAGTGAAATCGGCGATGCGCAGATGGCGCTATGAAGCCGGAAAACCGGGCAGCGGACTGATTGTGAATATTGTTTTCCGCCTGAACGGCGGGGCGCAGATGGAATAAAAAAAGCCTCCTGACGGAGGCTTTTTTTTGCCTGTCGATCAGGCCTGCGGAAGTTGACGAGGTTTACCCTGACTATCCACGGCGACATAAATAAACAGCGCTTCGGTGGCCTTATAACGCTGCCCAATAGGTTCAGAAGAGACTTTCTTAACCCATACTTCGATGTTGATTGAAATAGAGGTGTTGCCGCGTTTGACGCAGCGCGCGTAGCAGCAAACCACATCTCCCACGGCAACCGGGCGCAGGAAGGTCATGCCGTCCACTCGCACAGTCACCACGCGCCCGTGGGCAATCTCTTTTGCCAGAATTGCGCCGCCCATATCCATCTGCGACATCAGCCAGCCGCCAAAAATATCGCCATTGGCATTGGTGTCAGCGGGCATTGCCAGTGTGCGTAAAACCAGTTCGCCCTGCGGGGCGTTATTTGTTGTCATTGTTTTAACTCGTAACGGAAGACTTCAGGCGGGATGCTACTATGATTTCACAGCGGAGAGAATAGACCAGAACGCCAGTCGTTGACGTTCTGGTCAGTCATTACTCAGTGCTTGTCGTCCTGCGGCATGTGGCGATAGATGTATACACCGCTTAACAGCGTGAAGATAAGCGTCAGCGCGGTCAGGCCGAAGACCTTGAAGTTGACCCAGATATTCTGCGGCAGCCAGAAGGCGATATAGATATTGGCAAGACCACAGAGAATAAAGAAGACCGCCCAGGCGATATTCAGACGGGACCAGACTTCCTGAGGCAGCGTCAGCTCTTTGCCCAGCATGCGCTGGATCAGCGGCTTTTTCATGACCCACTGGCTGATTAACAATGCGCCCGCAAACAACGCGTAAATAACGGTCACTTTCCACTTAATAAATTCATCGTTGTGGAAGAACAGCGTAAGCCCGCCGAACACGGCGACCAGGACGAACGTTATCAGCGCCATCTTTTCGACTTTACGATAGCGCACCCAGCTGTAGATCAGTACAACAGCGGTCGCAACGATCAGCGCAGTGGTCGCGGCATAAATGTCATACAGCTTATAAAAAGCAAAAAAGACCACGAGCGGTAAAAAATCAAGAAACTGCTTCATTCTGTGATTCCATCTTCTGAGCGGGGCGGGAGGCTGCGATGCCCCCGCCTCAGGATTACTGACGAATTAACATATACAGGCGGAACAGATAGACCAGCAGTACCGCTGAAATCAGGTTGCTCAGCGTATTCGCCACTACCGCGCCAACATTTGGCGTTAATACCGCGAAATTCGGTGCAAACAGCAGCAGGAGCGTTTTGGCGAGCAGCCAGCCGATCACGGCGGGAGCCACCAGACGCATATTAGTCCACGCCAGTCTGATGCTGCTGCGCATCGCGGTAAAAATCCCCATCTTATCTTGCACGACCATCACAGGCGCGAATGAGAGCACGATAGCCAGTAATACGCCCGGCACCACAACAAGCATAATCCCCATTTGCACCAGCATGGTGGTTAAAAAGATCAGGATAAACAGCTTAGGTAAGACTGGCGCACTGGCACCAATCGCCCGTAAAGCGCTGACCCGGTGACCTGCCGATACCAGCTGAATCATCAGCAAAACGCCGCCCGCCAGAACCGCATTACCAATCAGGCCTGAGAACGTGGATGCGGCAGACGCCCGCAGCAGAATTTGCTGCTGTTCCGGCGTCATGTTTTGCACCAGTTCAAATAGCCCCACGCTTCCGGCAAGGTGGTCGCCCTGACTCAGGCTGGCAATCTGTTCATCACTCGGTGAGAAGGCATGGCCCAGCACCACCGTGATAAAGGCACATAGCAACGCGATCAGTAAAAAGGTTATGAACTGATTGCGGAAAAAGTTTCCCGTGTCACGGTAGACAGACTTCGCCGTGATAGACATGCACTCTCCTTGAGTATTGCAGGTGTTAATTAGCCGGCAATTGTACACCGGATGCGCCTGCTGTGGCAGCATCAAGGCTTGTATGGAAAAGCATATCTTTGTAAAGCGGCGGTAATCCAACGCGTGCCCGGGCGCGATTGCAGGCTACGTTGACCTGCCCATCTTCCCCCGACATGGCAAATTCCCGACACGGGCTGGGCCGATCCTCATAGATAGAACATCGGGTAGAGACCCCTGGCTCACCCTGTAGCGCGACGCAGCGGACCTGCTTTTGGTTGGTGCCGCTCATGCAGCGCAGAAAAGGCGTTAGCGGCTCTGTTAGATGAACCGGAACGGTACCGCCGCCATCGCTGGCTTCGGCCCAGTAGAAAGAGACTCGAAAATACGCACAACAGGCTCCGCACGTCATGCACGGGTTGATATCACTCATGGCACACCTGCTAAAGAAGAACGCATCAAATCAATTTGTGAGAGCGATAAATTATCCAGCCGCCTGAGGAAGAGCAAGAGGGGGAAAAGGGAAAATTTTGTAACTGTGAAATGCCAAAAATTGACATGGAAACAACTTATCGCTTTTGGATGCGTAACAAAAAATTAATCCAGATCAATGAATGTTAAGTTACTGGTTTTAATGTGATCTGTAGCAGATCACTTATTACTCATTTGTGAGTATATTCTCACCCGCGATTAAAACCACAACGATGGAGCGGATATGAAAAAATTAGCGGTGGCAGCCCTTGTATTAAGCAGTCTCTCTGGCGGCGCGTATGCGCATGAAGCAGGCGAATTCTTTATTCGTGCCGGTTCGGCTACGGTTCGCCCAACTGAAGGATCGGATAACGTGCTGGGTATGGGCGGTTTTAACGTCAGTAATAACACCCAGTTAGGGTTAACGTTCACCTATATGGCGACGGAAAACGTTGGTGTTGAGCTTCTGGCTGCAACGCCGTTCCGTCATCGCGTGGGTCTGGGCGCAACCGGTGATATTGCTACGGTTCACCATTTACCGCCAACGCTGATGGCGCAATGGTATTTTGGTGATGCCAGCAGCAAGGTGCGCCCTTATATTGGCGCCGGTGTGAACTACACCACCTTCTTTGACGAGAAGTTTAACGATACCGGTAAAGAGGCCGGTCTGACTGACCTCAGCCTGAAAGATTCATGGGGTATGGCGGGGCAGGTCGGTCTGGATTATCTGATTAACCGCGACTGGCTGATCAACGCCTCGGTCTGGTACATGGATATTGATACGGACGTACGCTTCAAGGCGGGCGGTCAGCAGCAAAGTATCAATACGCGCCTGGATCCGTGGGTGTTTATGTTCTCTGCGGGTTATCGTTTCTAATCCCACCGTTCAATGCGCCCCGACGGGGCGCATATCATTTATCACTTCTGAATCAAATAGCGAATGGTCGGGCCATCCTGCTGGATATCCAGCACCGTGTAGCCGTGGTTTTTTGCATCCAGCGGAATGTTGTTAATGGACTGCGGGCAGTCGCTGACCACTTCCAGAATTTCCCCTTTCTTGAGCTGCGGTAGCGCTTCAAGCGTGGCAACAGCCGGATAAGGGCAGGGTTCACCGACCATATCCAGACGGTAATCGGGCACGATCTCTTTCATGCAGCATTCTCCTGGGTTTCTGTTTTAACACTCGCACGACGGAAGAAGCGTTTCTCCTGCGCGACAACCAGTAAAAAAGCGACCAGCAGCAGGGCGTAGGTAACGAGCAGGCCGCCGAGGGGGCCGAAGGTGCTCAGCAGGTTGACCTTGTCCCAACTCGTGGCAAGCGCCGGAGACAGATCGTCCCAGAAGTACGCCAGGATCGTCGAGCCGATCACATTTCCCAGTCCCACCCACCAGTAATGCACCTGACCTTCAACGGCGCGGTACATCCAGCCGGTTTCGCATCCGCCAGCCAGTACGATCCCGAACCCGAACAGCAGGCCGCCAATGACCGCGTTAGGACCGGCCCACATGATTTTCGGTTCGACGCCGAGCTGAACATAGCTGAAGATACCGATGGCGCTGACCGCCATTCCGGCGATAATCGCCTTCGCCATCATCGTCCGACCGGTGATCCACATATCGCGAAACGCGGAGGTAAAGCAGATCTGCGCGCGTTCAATGAGCAGACCAAAACTCACGCCGAACAGCATCGCCAGGCCAAGTTTGGGCTGGTTCATCGCAGTGCACATTGCCCAGGCGACCATAGCAAAAAAGACCAGCATACCGAGGCGGAAACGGCGACGCGCCTGAGAGGGCTTTTGGGTTAACGGAGACGCTGCGCTGACTTTTGTCATTTTCACCGGAATGCGGAACAGCGGCAGCAGGGTGAATTTTGCGCCAAAGTAAGAGCCGATGGCCGTGGCGACAGCAAAAAACCAGGCGTGAAGCGAAAACTGAGGAATCCCCGTAAAGAAAGCGGCCAGGTTACAGCCCATCGCCAGACGGGCCCCAAACCCGGCAATGATACCGCCGACCACCGCCTGCATTATGCGAATCCGGCTTTTGGGCATACGCAACTTAACGTTGTTTGCCCACAGCGCCGCCGCGAAACAGCCGCCGAACATGCCGATGATCATCATCCCGTCGATGCGGGTAAGCGGCGTGCCGTCCAGATGAATGAGTTTAAAGTACCCCCACTCTTCGGTATGCACGCCAGCGAGCTGCAGCAATTGACCACCCCAGCGGGTGAACTCGCCGGTTACGGCCCAGAAGGTGCCGGTAATGCCGAAATAGAAGGTAGAGAGAATGCCTGCCGCGATAACGGCCGGAACGGGTGACCAGAACTTAACCAGGTAAGTCTGTTTGAAGTATTGCCATGACATGAATAAGCCTCTGAACTCAGAAGGATTAAAGATAAAAAAGAGTCCAGATCATACGCTTACATGACAGTTTGAAAAGCCATTCATACCGAAAATATCGAAAGGATCAATTTTGACGTAATCCTTTTTAGATGGTGGGGAAGAAAGGGTAACCGTCTGGCTGAGATGCCAGACGGCAGAAGGATTATGCTTTACGCGTCGCCGCTTTCATTGCGGTCACAAATGCTTTCAGCTCGGCCAGCATCTGCTCTGGCTTGTCCACGTTCTTTTCAATGATCTTCACAATCGCGGAGCCGGAGATGGCACCTGCCGCCTTAGCGTCAATCGCTGCGGTGACCTGATCCGGGGATGAAATCCCGAACCCCTGCAGCGGAGGTGCGGCATGGTACTCGGCCAGCTTCTCCACCAGATGATGCAGCGGCAGTGCGGCTTTATTCTCGGTACCGGTCACGCCTGCGCGGGAGAGCAGGTAGGTATACCCGCGTCCGTAAGAGGCAATCTGGCGCAGCAGTTCGTCATCAGCGTTCGGTGGGCAGATGAAAATCGGGGCGACGTTATGGCGCATTGCCGCCTGACGGAATGGCGCAGACTCCTCAACCGGCACGTCTGCCACCAGAACGGAGTCGACGCCCACGCGAGCGCACTCGGCGTAAAACTCATCAATACCGCGGTTGAACACCAGGTTGGCGTACATCAGCAGGCCAATCGGAATGGTCGGGTGCTTCTGGCGAATCGCCGCCAGCATCTCGAAGCACTGGGTTGGTGTTACGCCCGAAGCAAATGCGCGCAGCGTTGCGTTCTGGATGGTCGGGCCATCCGCCAGCGGGTCAGAGAACGGAATACCCAGCTCCAGCGCGTCGGCGCCGGCTTCAATCAGGGTGTCGATAATCTTCAGCGACTGTTCCGGGCCCGGATCGCCCAGGGTGACGAAGGGAACGAACGCGCCTTCCTGGCGGGATTTCAGCTCTGCAAATACATTATCGTAGCGTTCCATCAGATTTCCCCTCGTGCTTTCAGAATATCGTGAACGGTGAAGATATCTTTGTCACCGCGGCCGGAAAGGTTCACCACCAGCAACTGTTCTTTTTCCGGGTTTTCTTTAATCATTTTCAGCGCATGCGCCAGTGCGTGCGAAGACTCCAGCGCCGGGATGATCCCTTCGCTGCGGCACAGCGTTTTAAAGGCTTCCAGCGCTTCGTCATCGGTAATGGAGACATAGTCCGCGCGGCCGGTACTGTTCAGGAACGCATGCTGTGGCCCGACGGACGGGAAGTCGAGGCCGGCAGAAATAGAGTAAGACTCTTCAATCTGTCCCTCATCGGTTTGCATCATCGGGGATTTCATACCGAAGTAGATCCCTACGCGGCCATGCTTCAGCGGCGCGCCGTGTTCACCCGATTCAATGCCGTGACCGGCAGGCTCGACGCCAATCAGACCCACGCTGGTGTCGTCGATAAAGTCTGCGAACATGCCGATGGCGTTAGACCCGCCGCCAACGCAGGCGATCACCGCATCCGGAAGGCGACCCTCTTTTTCAAGGATCTGCGCTTTGGTCTCTTCACCGATCATGCGCTGGAATTCGCGCACGATAGTCGGGAACGGGTGCGGGCCCGCCGCGGTACCGAGCATATAGTGTGCGGTGTCGTAGCTGCCAGACCAGTCCCGCAGCGCTTCGTTACAGGCATCCTTCAGCGTGGCAGAACCGCTGTGTACCGGGATCACTTCTGCCCCCATCAGGCGCATGCGGAAGACGTTCGGAGACTGACGTTCAACGTCTTTCGCCCCCATATAGATGCGGCATTTCAGGCCGAGCAGGGCGCTGGCAAGCGCAGAGGCCACGCCGTGCTGACCTGCGCCGGTTTCGGCGATGATTTCGGTTTTACCCATACGCTTCGCGAGCAGCGCCTGGCCCAGCACCTGGTTAGTTTTATGCGCACCGCCGTGCAGCAGGTCCTCACGCTTCAGATAAAGCGTGGTTTTGGTGCCTTCCGTCAGGTTACGGCATTTGGTCAGCGCGGTCGGACGACCGGCGTAATTTTTCAGCAGGTCGGTAAATTCCGCCTGAAACGCCGGATCCTTCTGCGCGCTGACAAAGGCTTCTTCCAGCTGGCGCAGCGCGGGCATCAGGATTTGCGGGACGTACATCCCGCCGAACTCACCAAAATACGGGTTAAGTAATGTCGTCATCTTCTCTTCCTTAATATGCACGCAGAGTTTTAAAAACCGAGGCCAGCTTGTTGGCATCTTTAATACCCGGTTGGGACTCTACGCCTGAATTGAAATCGAGGCCTGCGCAGCCGGTTTTGGCGGCTTCTACGCAGTTATCCGGGCTTAATCCGCCCGCCAGCAGGACGTTGTCCAGTTTTTCGCCGTTCAGCAGCGACCAGTCAAAACGCTGGCCGGTGCCGCCCTGGCCGTTATCAAGGACGTATCTGTCCACATGGTTGAGGTTACGCGAGGGCAACGTATCGCCGACGCTTTGTGCTTTCCAGATCTGTACCTGGGGTGCCAGCGCGGCGCGCAGGGCATCGATGTAGCTCTGGTCTTCATCGCCGTGGAGCTGCACCGCGCTCAGGGATAACGCGTCGGCTTTGGCCGCAACGTCTGCAATATCTGCGTTGCGGAAAACGCCCACGTAGCTGAGCGGAGCCGCTGCGATGACCTTACGCGCCTGCTCTTCGCTGACCGCGCGTGGAGAGGAATCCACAAAGATCAGCCCGCCGTAAATCGCCCCGGCTTCATACGCGGCTTGGGCATCCTGTTCGCGGGTTAAGCCGCAGACTTTGTTTTCACCCAGCAGCACGCGTCGCACGGCCGCGTTGAGATCGTCATGCTCCATCATGGCGGAACCAATCAGGAAACCGTTGGCGAAGTGGCTCAACTCGCGCACCTGGGCATAGCTGTTAATGCCGGATTCGCTGATCACCGTCACGCCAGAGCCCAGACGCGGCGCCAGCTGGCGGGTACGATTCAGGTCAATGGACAGGTCACGCAGGTCGCGGTTGTTGATCCCGACCACTTTGGCTTCCAGCGCAATCGCGCGTTCCAGCTCCTCTTCGTTGCTCACTTCGGTCAGCACGCCCATGTTCAGGCTGTGCGCCACGGCGGAAAGCTGGCGATACTGCTCGTCGTTGAGCACCGAGAGCATCAGCAGGCAGGCGTCGGCCTGGTAAAAGCGCGCCAGCCAGATCTGATACGGGTCGATAATAAAGTCTTTGCACAGGATCGGCTGCGGCGCGATACCGCTGACGATCGGCAGGAAATCGAAGCTGCCCTGAAAATATTTCTCATCCGTCAGCACGGAGATGGCTGACGCATGATGCTTATAAATGCCGGCAATACGCGCCGGGTCGAAATCGTCACGAATAACGCCTTTAGACGGGGAAGCTTTTTTGCACTCAAGAATAAACGCGGTGCGTGCACCCTGCAGGGCATCATAGAAACGTCGTTGGCTTGGTACGACGTCATTCTGGAAACTGGCAAGCGGCTGCTGTTGCTTGCGGGCTTCCACCCAGATGGCCTTATCGGCAACGATTTTCGCTAAAACGGTCTGCATTCTTTACCCTCTTGCCGCAAGTGCGGTAACGCGATCGTAAGCTGCACCGGAGCGCAGTACATCCAGAACTTTTTGAACGTTGGCCTTCAGGTCTTCCTCACCGTGCAAGCGCATCAGCATGGCGACGTTGGCCGCAACGGCGGCCTCATGAGCGACCTCTCCCTTACCTTGTAATAAGCGCGTCAGAATGTCACGGTTTTCTTCCGGCGTACCGCCAGCCAGCGCTTCCTGGTGATACGGCGCGAGGCCGAAGTCGGCAGCGTCCAGCTGATAGCTGAGGATTTCACCATCGCGCAGTTCGGCCACCAGCGTCGGCGCATGAAGAGAAACCTCATCCATACCGCCGCTGTGCACCACGGCGGCACGTTGGTAACCCAGCACGCGCAGCGTCTCGGCAATCGGCAGAACCAGTTCCGGGCTATAGACGCCAATCAGCGCCAGCGGTGGATGCGCCGGGTTGATCAGCGGGCCGAGCACGTTAAACAGCGTGCGGGTTTTAAGCTGCTGACGAACCGGCATCGCGTGGCGGAAACCGGTGTGATACTTCGGCGCAAACAGGAAGCAGACGCCCAGGTCATCCAGCGCTTCACGGGAACGCTCGGCGTTCATATCGAGATTAATACCGAATGCGGCGAGCAAATCGGAAGAACCTGACCGGCTGGAAACGCTGCGGTTACCGTGTTTTGCGACCTTCAAACCACACGCCGCCGCCACGAAGGCGCTGGCGGTGGAGATATTGATGCTGTTACTGCCGTCTCCCCCGGTGCCGACAATATCGGCAAACTGATAGTCCGGGCGCGGGAACGGGGCGGCATTTTCCAGCAGGGCCGTAGCGGCACCGGCGATCTCCTGCGGGCTTTCGCCGCGCACCTTCATGCTCACCAGCGCGGCCGCCAGCTGTTCAGGCTTCAGCTCACCGCGAACCACGGCGGAGAAGAGCTGGTGGCTCTCCTGCTGGCTCAGGGTCTGCGCCTGGTACAGTTTTTCCAGAATCGGCTGCAGGGTATTGGTCTGCTCCAGCTTCTGTAACGCCCAGTCGAGCGTCTGCTCCAGCAGGCGGGCGCCGTGGGAGGTCAGGATAGATTCCGGGTGGAACTGCAGGCCGCAGACGCGGTCCGCATCGTGGCGCACCGCCATCACCATGCCTTCAAACGAGGCGTTGATGGTCAGCCCAGCTGGAATATTGCTGCCAACCAGCGAGTGATAGCGCGCGACCGGGAGCGGGTTCGGCAGCCCGGCAAACATTGCCTGGCCGTCATGTTCAATGCTGGACGCTTTACCGTGCAGGATCTCGCCCGCCTGGCCAACGTAGCCGCCATAGGCTTCAACGATCGCCTGATGACCGAGGCAGATGCCGATAATCGGCAGCTTGCCGCGCATACGGGTCAGCAGCTCCGGCATACAGCCCGCTTCGCTCGGTGCGCCTGGCCCCGGAGAGAGCATCAGCACCGGGTTTTGCATGGTGGCCAGACGGTCAATCAGGGTCTGCGCCGGTACGTGGTTGCGATAGATAACGACGTTATGGCCATTCGCACGCAGCTGATCTGCCAGGTTATAGGTAAAGGAGTCGATATTATCGAGCAGCAGAATGTCAGCCATCAGAAAATCTCCTGTGCATGGTGTGCGGTAGCAATGGCGCGAAGGACCGCACGGGCTTTACTGCGCGTTTCGTCAGCTTCAGACTGCGGAACAGAATCAAGGACAATCCCGGCACCCGCCTGGACGGTGGCAATACCGTCTTCAACATAGGCGGAGCGGATCACGATGCAGGTATCCAGGTCACCGTGGGCCGTGAAGTAACCCACCGCGCCGCCGTAGCTGCCGCGACGGCGTCCTTCAGCGGCGGCAATCAGCTGCATAGCGCGCACTTTCGGCGCGCCGCTCAGGGTGCCCATGTTCATGCAGGCGCGGTAGGCGTGCAGCACGTCGAGGTCGTGGCGCAGCTCACCGACCACGCGGGAGACCAGGTGCATCACGAACGAATAGCGGTCAACTTTAGTCAGGTCCGCCACGTAGCGGCTGCCTGGGGTGCAAATGCGTGCCAGATCGTTACGCGCCAGGTCAACCAGCATCAGGTGCTCGGAGAGTTCTTTGTGGTCGGTACGCATTTCGAGTTCGATGCGGCTGTCCAGATCGCGATCCAGGGAGCCGTCGGCGCGACGTCCGCGCGGACGGGTTCCGGCAATCGGGTAGATCTCAATCTGACGGCTGGTGGCATCGTACTTCAGCGAGCTTTCCGGCGAGGCGCCGAACAGCGTGAAGTCGTTGTCCTGCATGAAGAACATGTACGGGCTTGGGTTACTCTTTTTCAGCACGTCGTAGGCTGCGAGCGGTGACGGACAGGGAAGGGAGAAGCGACGGGAAGGTACGACCTGGAAAATTTCCCCGGCGCGAATTGCCTTTTGCATCTGGCGAACCACGGCGCCGTACTGGTCGTCAGTCTGGTTAACGTCGCATGTCATTTTTTCCACTCGCTGCACCGGAAGTGCAGGCGGCGCTTCCGTCATCTGCTGCTGCAGCTGAGCAATGCGGTGCTCAAGACGATTTTTCTCAGCGGGAGAGGGCGTGAACAGGCTTGCCTGGATGCGGGTGTATTGCTTCTGGTGGTCGATCACCAGCAGCGTTTCAGCCAGATAGAAACAATAGTCCGGGCAGCGATTACCCTGCTCGGTTTCAGGCAACTCTTCAAATCCGGCGACCAGGTCATAAGCGAACAGCCCACCAAAGAACATCGCCTCACGCTCGTCTTCCGGCACGGTGACCAGGTTCTGCAGCAGGCGGAAGGCATCGAAAACGGACAGGGAGCAGAGGCGCGCGTCTTCGTCCAGCAGCTGGCTCACCGGCGGGAAATGCAAAATGCGCATTTCTGGATGACGTTCGTTTTCAATGCCTGAAGGCAGGGCGGCATCCAGCAGCGGCAGCAGCGATGCGCCATTGTCTGACAGCGCCTTGATTGTGACGGTGTCACCTAGAGCGGTAATGCGCAGCGCGCTGTCGACCAGCAGCAGGCTCTTGAGATCGTCTTTACTGTCGATATCCGCAGATTCCAGCAGCAGCGTTGCCGGACGGGCACCGCAGACCTGATGAAACAGCGCGGTGGGGTTGTGGCGATAGGCCGCCTCGCAGGTCAGCAGTTCGAGGTGTGGTTTGGCTGTTTGCATTATTTTGTTCTCATTTTCTGTTCAAAAAAAAGCCCGCTTGGAAGCGGGCTGGGTATCTGTTTGCATTTCGCAGACGCGTGACACTGCCCGAGGATCAGGAAGTACGCCACCAACAGTGCAGAGTGAAGTGTGCTGTCATTTTCAGATACCTTTCTCGCGTGAACTTGTGTACTAGTTAACTAGTTCGATGGCGAGTTGTCAACCCTTGATTTCAGAATTTCGCGTTAAGTCGGTATCATGGTGTTTTCGGATGTCTCCAACCTGTTATGGGAAGTGCTTTGAGCGATACCACCTACGCCATTATTTATGATTTACACAGCCATACTCAGGCCTCTGATGGCCTGCTGACACCCGAAGCCCTGGTTCATCGTGCCGTTGAAATGCGCGTCGGCACGCTGGCGATAACCGATCACGATACGACAGATGCCATTCCGGCGGCGCGCGCCGAGATTGCCCGCAGCGGGCTGGCGCTGAATCTGGTTTCCGGCGTTGAGATTTCAACCCTCTGGGAAAACCATGAGATTCATATCGTTGGCCTGAACATCGATATAGACCATCCGGCACTGACGGCATTTTTGCAAGAACAAAAAACGCGCCGCACTCAGCGTGCAGAGATGATCGGCGAGCGTCTCGAAAAGGCGCATATTCCGGGCGCGCTGGAAGGTGCGCAAAAGATGGCGAACGGCGGGGCGGTCACTCGCGGTCATTTCGCCCGTTTTCTGGTAGAAGCCGGCAAAGCGACGAACATGGCGGATGTCTTTAAAAAGTATCTGGCGCGCGGGAAAACCGGATACGTTCCGCCTCAGTGGTGTACAATAAAACAAGCTATTGATGTGATTCATCATTCTGGCGGTAAGGCCGTGCTGGCCCATCCGGGACGGTATAATCTTTCTGCTAAATGGCTGAAAAGGCTGCTGGCACACTTTGCCGAATGCGGTGGCGAGGCGATGGAAGTCGCCCAGTGTCAGCAGGCGCCCAACGAGCGCGCGCAGCTCGCGACCTATGCCCGCCAGTTCGGCCTGCTTGGGTCACAGGGGTCTGATTTCCATCAGCCCTGCGCCTGGATCGAACTGGGGCGCAAGCTCTGGTTGCCCGCTGGCGTTGAGCCGGTCTGGCAGCTCTGGGAACAGCCGCAGCAAATTGAAGAGAGGGAAGTATGAGTCAGTTTTTCTATATCCATCCGGATAACCCGCAGCCACGTCTGATCAACCAGGCCGTGGAGATCGTCCGCAAAGGCGGCGTGATTGTCTACCCGACCGATTCCGGCTACGCGCTGGGCTGCAAAATTGAAGATAAAGGGGCGATGGAACGCATATGCCGTATTCGCCAGCTGCCGGACGGCCATAACTTTACCCTGATGTGTCGCGATCTCTCTGAGCTGTCGACCTATGCCTATGTTGATAACGTGGCGTTTCGCCTGATTAAGAACAACACGCCGGGTAATTACACCTTCATCCTGAAGGGGACAAAAGAGGTGCCGCGCCGTCTGTTACAGGAAAAACGTAAAACCATTGGCATGCGCGTGCCGTCGAACCCGATTGCGCAGGCGCTGCTGGAAACCCTCGGCGAACCGATGCTTTCTACCTCGCTGATGCTGCCGGGAAGTGAATTTACCGAGTCCGACCCGGAAGAAATTAAAGATCGTCTGGAGAAGGTGGTCGAGCTGATTATTCACGGTGGCTATCTCGGCCAGCAGCCGACCACCGTGGTCGACTTAACCGAAGATGCGCCGGAAGTGATTCGTGAAGGCGTGGGTGACGTAAAGCCTTTCTTGTAAATAAGGTTTTTAATGCCTGAAATTAAGGGAAGAGTAGAGGCTGGATCTCTCCAGCCTTTGTCAGTCATCTCACTTTCTTGAATATGAGCAGGATCAGAGGGACACAAAACACAAATCCGTAAATTGCTGCATCGAAAACTATGCCTGTGGCTTGAAGGATTGAATCAATCGAAGCATGGTATTCATTCAACGGTACAGGGTTAGAAAATTGCATACTTTCATTCTCGCTGAAAGCAGAAAATGAGAATGTAGCTAGCGCCAATCCGATAAAGTAGCAAAGTGATACAATGCCGATTCCGCCCCATCGGAGAATAGTCTTAGTTCTACTTGTCATCGTCATAAGAACCGCCTAATACTCCGCCCAGAGTGCCGCCTGAATATGGAGAAAATGAATCTCCAATAGCCGCACCATCTGCAACCATATGCTGAAATTTCCCACCGGGAGTTTCCTGGAATGGCTGCAAATTACCTGAATTAGGGTATCGCTCTTTAAATATACTTGTCATCTCAACGACAAGCATTGAGGACATGTCTCCACCTTTTGAGATGAGAAATCTTTGCAGTGATACAGGAATGGTAAAATCCTCCTCTGCATCGATAGGCAGCTGTGTCGTCGTCGATGTGTAACCTTGCTCGAATACCTTTGAGCCTGCAAACTTGATCCCTTCGACTGAATGTGTGGTGCAGTTTCTGCCAGTCACATCATACCCGTCAATGGTATGACCTCTTCTCCTGGTGGTTGCTTTCATGTTTGACGTTTGGATCGAGGGTTTACTGCTGTTCCATAGGTCTTCGAAGAACTTTCTTGTCAGTTCTGGATCAGCATCATCTATTTGGAAGACACGAGCACCCATTTCATAGAGTTCAGAACGATAGTATACTCTTGCATCCTCATCTTGCAGAAAGTTGAGAATGCCATCGCCCGTAAACCCTCCAGGATTGGTTCTACCGTAGCGTCCGTAGGTGTAAAGGTAGACATGATTATTCTCATGCACAGAAACGAAAGCGTGACCTGCGTTTTTTGTTTCAGTCCATATGTAAACGCCGTTCAGTAACGTGTTATCTTCTGGCTTGCAGGGGGCAGCAAAGCTATTTTGCTTCTTATCACCCTGTGCATAATGTTCAGGATCTGGTGCTGGCAGAAATGCTGATGGCAGTACCGCTGTTGTTACACTTGAATGTCTTAGGGACGAGACAGTTTCTTGTTCATAACAGTCGGGAATGGTAGGGATGAACCTGGCCTTGCACGGACAGGAACTGACGCTGTCCAGTGTTCCCGCCAGTCTTCTTCCATCGTTCCACATGTCAGATGTGCCACCCAATATTTTATATGTCCCCGGATGCTTGCCGCATGACACGAGGTCACCTTCTCGTGCTCCGGCTACACCATACCAACTTAGCGATTCATCCCCAGTCAGTATCTTCCCTTTGCAGGTAGTCGGATCACCTATCCTTAGATAGAAGCCTATTGCCATAAATCCCTCTACTTTATATGAATATAACCAACCTGACTATTTTACACGCAGTAATTTCATGGGCAATAATGATCGAACGAAAGTAAATTATATCAATGCCCAATTCACGCTTTTGGGCAAGAGGGATGTTTCGGGAAACCGGGTTCGTACTCAAGAACCTGATCCAGCTTGCCAGTTGCTGGACTTAAACTAAAGAAACGTGAAGAAGCATTCCTAACGAAGTTAATGTAATATGTCAGGCCACGTTTGTGTGGGTGTCCTAATTGTGATGCCCTTTAATGTAATAAGTACTTATATTACAATGAGATGCTTTTTAGCTGGCTCATTGTTTCATAAAGTACACCAGACGCCTGTGAAGGCGACACCTGAGGAAGCTCAATGAGCGAGAAGTTACAGAAAGTGCTGGCGCGCGCCGGCCACGGCTCACGCCGTGAAATCGAAGCCATTATTGAAGCGGGCCGCGTGAGTGTGGACGGTAAAATCGCCACGCTGGGTGACCGCGTTGAAATCGTACCGGGGCTGAAGATCCGCATCGACGGTCATCTTATCTCCGTGAAAGAGTCTGCTGAACAAATCTGTCGCGTACTGGCTTACTACAAGCCGGAAGGTGAGCTGTGCACCCGCAACGACCCGGAAGGTCGCCCGACGGTGTTTGACCGTCTGCCTAAACTGCGTGGCGCTCGCTGGATTGCCGTCGGTCGTCTGGACGTAAACACCTGCGGTCTGCTGCTGTTTACCACCGATGGTGAACTGGCAAACCGTCTGATGCACCCAAGCCGTGAAGTGGAACGTGAATACGCGGTGCGCGTATTTGGCCAGGTTGATGAGAACAAACTGCGCGATCTGTCGCGTGGCGTTCAGCTGGAAGACGGCCCTGCGGCGTTCAAAACCATTAAGTTTACCGGTGGGGAAGGCATTAACCAGTGGTACAACGTGACCCTGACCGAAGGACGTAACCGCGAGGTGCGTCGTCTGTGGGAAGCGGTAGGCGTCCAGGTAAGCCGTCTTATCCGTGTCCGTTACGGCGACATTCTGCTGCCGAAAGGACTGCCACGCGGCGGTTATACCGAACTGGATCTGACCCAAACCAACTACCTGCGCGAGCTGGTCGGCCTGACGCCGGAAACCACCTCAAAAGTGGCGGTGGAAAAAGACCGTCGTCGCATGAAGGCGAATCAGATCCGTCGTGCGGTGAAGCGTCACAGCCAGGTGAGCAGCAGCCGCCGCTCCGGCAGCCGTAATAACAACGGTTAATATAAAAGCCCGGTGAATTCACCGGGCTTTTTTCTTTTAGTAATCAACACCAATTTGCGCTTTGATGCCCGCATCAAACGCGTGTTTGACCGGACGCAGCTCGCTGACGGTATCGGCCATTTCCAGAATATCCCGATGACACCCGCGCCCCGTGACGATAACCGTCTGGTGTACAGGACGGTTCTTCAGAGCATCCAGCACGGCTTCCAGCGGCAGGTAGTCGTAGGCGACCATATAGGTGATCTCATCCAGCAGAACCATATTCAGCGAGGGATCGGCCAGCATTCTCTTTGCATGCTCCCAGACGGCGAGACAGGCGGCGGTGTCCGTTTCCCGGTTCTGGGTATTCCACGTAAACCCGGTCGCCATGACCTGAAACTCGACGCCGTGAGGCTCGAGCAAATTCCGCTCGCCGTTGGGCCATGTGCCTTTAATAAACTGGATCACGCCCACTTTTTGCCCGTGACCGACGGCGCGTGTCGCCGTGCCGAATGCGGCGGTGGTTTTCCCCTTGCCGTTGCCGGTAAAGACGATGACGATCCCACGCTCGTCCTGTGCCGCCGCGACGCGCGCATCGACCTGTTCTTTCAGACGCTGCTGGCGCTGCTGATGACGTTCTTCACTCATTGCGAAATTCCTGGTTTACGGCCCGGCTGGGCGTCAAAGGTCATCCCGGTTTTGCGGCGGCTGTCGTCGCCCATCAGCCAGAGATAGAGCGGCATAATGTCTGCCGGGGTTTTCAGCTTCTGCGGATCTTCGCTCGGGAACGCGCTGGCGCGCATTTTGGTGCGCGTACCGCCCGGGTTAATGCAGTTTACGCGCAGATGGCGGCTCTGATACTCCTCCGCCAGCACCTGCATCATGCCTTCGATCGCGAATTTTGATACGGCATAGGCTCCCCAGTTAGCGCGACCCTCACGGCCAACGCTGGAAGAGGTAAAGACCAGGGACCCTGCCTCGGATTTCAGTAATAAAGGAAGCAATGCCTGTGTGAGGAAAAACGTGCCGTTGACGTTGACCTGCATCACCTGCTGCCAGATATCAGGATCCTGTTCATCCATCGGACGCACTTCACCTAACAAGCCGGCGTTATGCAGCACGCCGTCGAGTCTCGGATAGTGGGCGCCGATGCGCTGGGATAACTCCTGGCACACCGCGGGCGTGCAGGTCAGCAAATCCAGTGTATACCACGGGGCCGGCGTGCCGCTTACAGCCTCAATCTCCTGAGCGACGTTTTTCAGTTTTTCTTCGTTGCGCCCAATCAAAATAACGTTTGCGCCGTATTCGGCGTATGTCAGGGCCGCCTCGCGGCCAATCCCGTCGCTGGCACCTGTGACAAGAATGATCCGGTTTTGCAGCAGATTTTTTTGCGGTTGATAATGCACGGTGACTCCTCAGGCGACCGGTAACGCAATGGCGCCTTTATGATGACTTTTCGGCTTTATGCCCGAATTAGCCTAATAATTCAATCAGTCTACAGGACGCATTACTGTAAAATTAACAATTTGCAAATATTTAAACTCCAGGGCGGGGATTCCTGAAGGCGGCTCGCAGAGGTAATGTCACGAGCGAGACGCATGGGCAGGGCTGTTGTACACTGCCGTGAAAGATTCGTGGTTAAATCAAGGTGGAACGCGTGGAATTACTTTCTCAATATGGGTTGTTTTTGGCCAAAATCGCGACGGTGGTGATTGCCATTGCGGTGGTTGCCGTTCTGATTGTCAACCTGACGCAGCGCAAGCGTCAGCGAGGGGAGTTACGCATCACCCGCCTGAGTGAGCAGTATAAAGAGATGCAGGAAGAGATGTCTCTGGCGCTGCTTGATAGTCATCAACAGAAACTCTGGCTGAAAGCACAGAAGAAAAAGCATAAACAGGAAGCCAAAGCGGCAAAGGCAAAAGCAAAGCTCAATGCGCCGCAGGATAAGGCTACGCCACGTGTCTATGTGCTCGATTTTAAAGGCAGTATGGATGCGCATGAGGTTTCCTCTCTGCGGGAGGAAGTGACTGCCGTTCTGGCCGTGGCGACGCCGCAGGATCAGGTTGTCGTGCGTCTTGAAAGCCCGGGCGGGGTGGTTCACGGTTACGGACTGGCCGCCTCACAGCTGCAGCGCCTGCGTGAAAAACAGATCCCGCTGACCGTGGCGGTGGATAAAGTGGCGGCCAGCGGTGGCTACATGATGGCCTGCGTGGCGGACAAAATTGTTGCCGCGCCGTTCTCCATTATTGGCTCGATCGGCGTGGTCGCGCAAATTCCGAACTTTAACCGCTTCCTGAAAAATAAAGAGATTGATATCGAACTTCACACGGCGGGTCAGTACAAACGTACCCTGACGCTGCTAGGGGAAAACACGGAAGAAGGGCGTCAAAAATTCCGTGAAGATCTCAACGAAACGCATCACCTCTTTAAAGATTTTGTGCACCGTATGCGTCCGACGCTCGATATTGAACAGGTCGCGACGGGGGAGCACTGGTACGGCGTCCAGGCGCAGGAGAAAGGGCTGGTGGATGACGTCGGAACCAGCGACGATCTGCTGCTCAACCTGATGGAAGGCCGGGAACTGGTGGGCGTGCGCTTTACCCAGCGTAAGCGACTCCTTGACCGCTTTACCAACAGCGCGGCGGAAAGCGCGGACCGCCTGCTGCTGCGCTGGCTACAGCGCGGACAAAAACCGCTGCTGTAAACAAAAACGCGAGGCACATGCCTCGCGTTTTGCATTAATCGACCAGGTGATATTTCTCGGAAAGCGTATGCGCCAGGTATTTGAACATGTTAAACACGGCGGTGCTTTTCGGGGTCGGCAACCCCTGCTCGTCAAGGAAGTATTCGCCGCTGAAAATCAGCACACCATTACGCTGCTCGACGCCGGTGGCTTCAATGCCAGCCAGCGTATCTTCATGGTCACGAATAAGCTTGTTTGCTTCGATAAGCAGAGAGGCTCGGTCAATAGGTTGGGTCGTATTCTGCATAATCCACTCCTTAAACAGTGACAATAGTCTACGCCGAGGGCGCTTTGGGGGCAAATTTTCCCTGTAATGTGAGGGGATAAGGTGCAGGGGCCTGGCTGGCGGGATTTGCTTTTGCATGCTAATAAAGTTGCGTAACGAATTTTATCAGGTAGAGTGTGCGCTTTCGTCATTCTGGCAACAGAATTGCTTGACATTCAACCGGGAATTCGTCACGAATTACACGAGATGTGAGAAAAATACCCGAAAACTCAATCACCTGGGCGTCTTTTCTTTAACGCCCGGTAAGACAAAGGGGTTGATATCTCCTGACGCAGTCGCAATATCATTGGCTCGTCGTCAGCGGAAGGGAAATCAACGTGCGGCGTATTCCTGGAAGAATTAAATTAGGTAAAGGTGAATATGGGTAAAGCTCTCGTCATCGTTGAGTCCCCGGCAAAAGCCAAAACGATCAATAAGTATCTGGGTAATGACTACGTGGTTAAGTCCAGCGTGGGTCATATCCGCGATTTGCCGACCAGTGGCTCAGCCAGCAAAAAGAGCGCAGACTCTACCTCCACCAAAGGGGCTAAAAAGCCTAAAAAGGATGAACGTAGCGCGCTTGTCAACCGCATGGGTGTGAACCCATGGCACAACTGGGATGCACAATATGAAGTGCTGCCCGGGAAAGAAAAAGTCGTTAACGAGCTGAAGCAGCTTGCTGAAAAAGCTGACCACATCTATCTCGCAACCGACCTTGACCGCGAAGGGGAAGCCATTGCGTGGCACCTGCGGGAAGTGATCGGTGGTGATGACAAACGCTACAGCCGTGTAGTGTTTAACGAAATTACGAAGAATGCGATTCGTCAGGCGTTTGAGAAGCCGGGCGAGCTGAATATTGACCGTGTAAACGCACAGCAGGCACGTCGCTTTATGGACCGCGTTGTGGGCTACATGGTTTCTCCACTGCTGTGGAAGAAGATTGCCCGTGGCCTGTCCGCAGGTCGTGTGCAATCCGTCGCCGTGCGTCTGGTCGTTGAGCGTGAGCGCGAAATTAAAGCCTTCGTGCCGGAAGAGTTCTGGGAAGTTGATGCGAATGTGACCACGCCGGGCGGTGACGCTCTGCCGCTGCAGGTCAGTCATCACAACGATAAGCCTTTCCGTCCAGAAAACCGCGACCAGACCATGGCCGCCGTAGCGCTGCTGGAAAAAGCACGCTATCAGGTACTGGAACGTGAAGACAAACCGACCAGCAGCAAGCCGGGTGCGCCGTTTATTACCTCTACGCTGCAACAGGCTGCAAGCACGCGTCTGGGTTATGGCGTGAAGAAAACCATGATGATGGCGCAGCGCTTGTATGAAGCGGGTTACATCACTTACATGCGTACTGACTCCACCAACCTGAGCCAGGACGCTGTGAATATGGTTCGCGGCTATATCAGCGACAATTTCGGCAAAAAATATCTGCCGGAAAGTGCGAATCAGTACGCCAGCAAAGAGAATTCCCAGGAAGCGCACGAAGCAATTCGTCCTTCCGACGTCTCCGTCCTCGCGGAATCGTTAAAAGATATGGAAGCGGATGCGCAGAAGCTGTATCAGCTGATCTGGCGCCAGTTTGTCGCTTGTCAGATGACGCCTGCGAAGTACGACTCCACAACGCTGACCGTCGGCGCGGGTGATTTCCGCCTGAAGGCGCGCGGTCGTATTCTGCGCTTCGACGGCTGGACGAAAGTGATGCCTGCGCTGCGTAAAGGCGATGAAGACAGAACGCTGCCGGCGGTGAACAAAGGTGACGAGTTGTCGCTTGTCGATCTGGTTCCTGCACAGCACTTCACCAAGCCGCCTGCGCGCTTCAGTGAAGCGTCCCTGGTGAAAGAGCTGGAAAAACGCGGTATTGGTCGTCCGTCGACCTACGCGTCCATCATCTCGACGATTCAGGACCGTGGCTACGTACGCGTTGAAAACCGTCGTTTCTATGCGGAAAAAATGGGTGAGATCGTCACCGACCGTCTGGAAGCTAACTTCCGCGAGTTGATGAACTACGATTTCACCGCGCAAATGGAAGACAGCCTCGACCAGGTTGCCAGCCATCAGGCGGAATGGAAAAAGGTACTCGACAGCTTCTTCAGCGACTTTACCGACCAGCTTGAAAAAGCGGAGAAGGATCCTGAAGAGGGCGGCATGCTGCCTAACCAGATGGTTCTGACCAGCATCGACTGCCCAACCTGCGGCCGCAAGATGGGGATTCGTACCGCAACCACGGGCGTGTTCCTTGGCTGCTCCGGGTACGCACTGTCACCAAAAGAGCGCTGCAAAACCACCATCAACCTGGTGCCGGAGAACGAAGTTCTCAACGTGCTGGAAGGTGACGATGCGGAAACTAACGCTCTGCGTGCCAAACGCCGCTGCAAAAAATGCGGCACGGCAATGGACAGCTACCTGATCGATCCAAAACGTAAGCTGCACGTCTGCGGTAATAACCCAACGTGTGACGGGTATGAGATCGAAGAGGGTGAGTTCCGCATTAAAGGCTATGACGGCCCGATTGTGGAGTGCGAGAAGTGTGGCTCTGAAATGCACCTGAAAATGGGGCGTTTCGGTAAGTACATGGCCTGTACCAACGACGAGTGTAAAAACACGCGCAAAATTCTGCGTAACGGTGAAGTCGCTCCGCCGAAGGAAGATCCGGTTCCGCTGCCAGAACTGCCGTGCGAGAAATCCGACGCGTACTTCGTGCTGCGTGACGGGGCTGCAGGTGTCTTCCTCGCCGCCAACACCTTCCCGAAATCGCGTGAAACGCGCGCGCCGCTGGTTGAAGAGTTGCACCGCTTCCGCGATCGTCTGCCTGAGAAACTGCGTTATCTGGCCGATGCGCCACAGCAGGATCCGGAAGGCAACAAAACCGTGGTACGGTTTAGCCGTAAAACCAAGCAGCAGTATGTTGCGGCCGAGAAAGAGGGTAAAGCGACCGGATGGTCAGCTTTCTTTGTCGATGGCAAATGGGTTGAAGGCAAGAAATAATCTTCCCTTACCGTAACTTACCTGTAAAAGGGCCGGATTTCCGGCCCTTTTTTATTGCCTTGTTATTATTTTTTGTTCCGTACTATACAGTCAGGCTATAAATGATATAGTGGTTATAGTTAACCTGTTTCTTATTATTAAATCGTCTTAAGCGATTGACCGCATGCGCTAAATCGGATGGTCTGGCATGAAATTACAGCAGCTTCGTTATATCGTTGAGGTGGTGAATCATAACCTTAACGTCTCTTCAACCGCCGAGGGGCTATATACCTCGCAACCGGGCATCAGCAAACAAGTTCGTATGCTGGAGGATGAGTTAGGTATCCAGATATTTGCCCGCAGCGGTAAGCATCTTACCCAGGTGACGCCTGCGGGGCAGGAAATCATCCGCATTGCGCGGGAAGTCCTCTCCAAAGTCGATGCGATTAAGTCAGTGGCAGGGGAACATACCTGGCCGGATAAAGGTTCGCTGTATATTGCCACGACGCATACCCAGGCGCGCTATGCGCTTCCCGGTGTTATCAAAGGCTTTATCGAGCGTTATCCTCGCGTCTCTTTGCATATGCACCAGGGCTCGCCAACGCAAATTGCTGAAGCCGTTTCCAAGGGTAATGCAGACTTTGCCATCGCCACCGAAGCGCTTCACCTGTATGACGATCTGGTCATGCTTCCATGCTATCACTGGAACCGTTCTATCGTGGTGACCCCGGATCACCCCCTGGCGAGCAAAGGGTCGGTCTCTATCGAAGAGCTGGCGCAATATCCGTTGGTGACGTATACGTTTGGCTTTACCGGCCGGTCCGAGCTTGATACGGCCTTTAACCGGGCAGGGCTAACGCCGCGTATTGTCTTTACCGCGACGGATGCCGACGTGATTAAGACCTATGTGCGGCTTGGTCTGGGGGTGGGCGTCATTGCCAGCATGGCGGTGGATCCGGTGTCAGACCCTGACCTGGTGCGTCTTGATGCGCACGATGTTTTCAGTCATAGCACCACAAAGATTGGATTCCGTCGCAGCACCTTCCTGCGCAGCTATATGTATGATTTTATTCAGCGCTTTGCCCCTCATTTAACGCGTGATGTGGTTGATACCGCCGTTGCATTACGCTCAAATGAAGATATTGAAGAGATGTTTAAAGACATCAAACTCCCCGAAAAATAATCACACCCGGTATCTTTCCCTTACGGAAAGATACCGAAATAACGCCTCAAAGCTAAATTAGAATTATCATCATCTACGCACTCCCTGTCATATAATGTCATTATCCATTTAACCTGTAAGGTTATAATGTCGTGAATTGGCGACAAAAGTAGAAACTAATTTACGCCTTCGCAAATTTTTCTTTTCAATTATTTATTTCTGGTCAAAAGATTGAATATTTCATACCTCCCGGTGCGTAAATTCACTGGCTTTTCGGCTAAAGTTTCTTTAGGATTTATCTCAACAGATGATTAATTGTACCAATTGTTTGGTCCTAAATGATAAGCGATATCGATTGTATGAGGTTAGCAATGCCTTCAGGAAGTGAAGAACCGCAAAGGGATCCTGCGCTCAAGCGTAAAGCCTGGCTGGCGGTCTTTCTCGTCTCTACCCTGTTTTGGGTGGTGGTTGCTCTCCTGGCCTGGAAATATTGGGGTTAAATATGGCAGTGACGGTACGTACAGAAACGGTTAAACAGATGTGTCAACATCGTGACAACGGCCACAGAGGGCGTAAAGCACCTGCGACTGTTGTACCCGCGTCCTGGAAACTGACGCCGCAGCAGCAAGCGTTTATTGATGTGTTCGCAGAAGACGAACCCAAAAAACAATAATTTAGTTAATTGCGTAATGATGCAAATAGTCTGAATATCGACTCTGCACTTTTGTACTCTTTAATAAATACACATCAGCAATATAGCACTGAGGACCCACCTCGGAACTTTTTATAAATAATGCCTGGTGTCCCTATGATGAATAACATGACGTCTCACAAATACTGGTCATGGATCGGCGTTTTTACCGTGTCGATTCTGTTCTGGAGTCAGCTCATCTGGTTGGCCCTCCACTAAATTGTAAAACCTCGCTACGGCGGGGTTTTTGTTTTCACATTCTGGACCAATCCTAAATTTATCAATTTGGGTTGTTATCAAAACGTTACGACATCTTTGTGTTATCTTTAATTACGGCCCTGATGATTGTCGGGGCATCTCTGTGATTAAGGAGGAGCTTATGTCGTTAACCCTACGCGAAGCCAGTAAGGACACATTACAGGCAGAAAACAAAACCTGGCATTACTACAGCCTGCCGCTGGCTGCCAGAACGCTTGGGGACATTTCGCGTTTACCCAAGTCATTGAAAGTTTTACTGGAAAATCTGTTGCGCTGGCAGGACGGTGACTCTGTCACCCTCGACGATATCCAGGCGCTGGCAGGGTGGCTTGAAAAAGCCCATGCCGACAGAGAAATCGCCTACCGCCCGGCAAGGGTGCTGATGCAGGACTTTACCGGTGTCCCTGCCGTCGTTGATTTAGCCGCGATGCGCGAGGCCGTTAAGCGTCTCGGCGGAGATACGGCCAAAGTGAATCCGCTTTCCCCTGTTGACCTCGTCATTGATCACTCCGTAACCGTTGACCGCTTTGGTGATGACGACGCCTTTGGCGAGAACGTGCGTCTGGAGATGGAGCGTAACCACGAGCGCTACGTGTTCCTGAAGTGGGGCCAGCAGGCATTCAGCCGGTTTAGTGTGGTCCCGCCAGGTACCGGTATTTGTCACCAGGTTAACCTTGAATATCTGGGTAAAGCCGTCTGGAGTGAATTGCAGGATAAAGAGTGGGTCGCCTATCCGGACACGCTGGTGGGCACGGACTCCCATACCACCATGATCAACGGTCTGGGCGTGCTCGGCTGGGGCGTTGGGGGTATCGAAGCGGAAGCGGCGATGCTCGGCCAGCCGGTGTCCATGCTTATCCCTGACGTGGTGGGCTTCAAGCTCACCGGCAAGCTGTCTGAAGGCATTACTGCCACCGATCTGGTGCTGACCGTCACCCAGATGCTGCGTAAGCATGGTGTGGTGGGCAAGTTTGTCGAATTCTACGGAGACGGACTGGATTCACTGCCGCTGGCCGACCGCGCTACCATTGCCAATATGGCGCCGGAATACGGCGCAACCTGCGGCTTTTTCCCCATTGATGATGTCACGCTGGAATACATGCGCCTTAGCGGGCGCAGCGAAGAGCAGGTCGCGCTGGTGGAGGCCTATACCAAAGCGCAGGGCATGTGGCGAAACCCGGGCGATGAACCGGTCTTCACCAGCACGCTTGAACTCGATATGGGGAGCGTCGAGGCGAGCCTCGCCGGGCCAAAACGTCCGCAGGATAGGGTTTCGCTGAGTGACGTGCCAAAAGCCTTTGCCGCCAGCAATGCGCTGGAAGTGAACGTGGCGCAGAAAGACCATCGTCCGGTCGATTATGTTCTGAACGGACATCAGTATCAGCTCCCGGATGGCGCGGTGGTTATTGCCGCCATTACCTCCTGCACCAACACCTCGAACCCCAGCGTATTAATGGCGGCCGGTCTGTTGGCGAAAAAGGCGGTAGAGCTTGGGCTAAAACCTCAGCCATGGGTCAAGGCCTCGCTGGCGCCGGGTTCCAAAGTGGTGTCGGATTACCTGGCGCAGGCCAAACTGACGCCGTACCTTGACGAACTGGGCTTTAACCTCGTGGGCTACGGCTGTACGACCTGTATTGGCAACTCCGGTCCGCTGCCTGAACCCATTGAAACGGCGATCAAGCAGGGCGACCTGACGGTAGGCGCGGTTCTGTCCGGCAACCGTAACTTTGAAGGGCGTATTCACCCGCTGGTAAAAACCAACTGGCTGGCCTCACCGCCGCTGGTGGTCGCTTATGCCCTGGCAGGGAACATGAATATCAACCTGGTGACCGACCCGATTGGCCACGATCGCAAGAATGACCCTGTCTACCTGAAAGATATTTGGCCATCTTCGCGTGAAATCGCGCTGGCTGTTGAAAAGGTCTCAACCGAGATGTTCCGCAAAGAGTATGCGGAGGTCTTTGAAGGCACGCCGGAATGGAAAACCATTAACGTTATTGGCTCAGATACCTATGACTGGCAGGATGACTCGACCTATATTCGTCTGTCGCCGTTCTTTGATGAGATGCTGGCCGAACCTGCACCGCTTAAGGATATTCACGGCGCGCGCATACTGGCGATGCTGGGGGATTCTGTCACAACTGACCACATCTCTCCGGCAGGGAGTATCAAAGCCGATAGTCCGGCGGGTCGTTATCTGCAAAGCCGGGGCGTCGAACGCCGTGATTTTAACTCCTACGGATCGCGTCGCGGCAACCATGAGGTCATGATGCGCGGGACGTTTGCCAACATCCGCATTCGTAACGAAATGGTGCCGGGCGTAGAAGGGGGCATGACGCGCCATCTGCCGGGAACGGAAGTCGTTTCGATTTATGATGCAGCGGTCAAATATCAACAGGAAGGTACGCCGCTGGCGGTGATCGCCGGGAAAGAGTACGGTTCCGGCTCCAGCCGCGACTGGGCGGCGAAAGGTCCGCGCCTGCTTGGCGTTCGCGTGGTCATCGCCGAATCGTTCGAACGTATTCACCGCTCGAATCTGATCGGTATGGGGATCCTGCCGCTTGAGTTCCCGCAGGGTGTGACGCGTAAAACGCTGGGGCTGACCGGGGAAGAGCAGATTGAAATTAGCGGTCTGCAAAACCTGCAGCCGGGTAAAACGGTGCCGGTGAAGTTAACGCGGGCAGACGGGAAAACCGAGGTGCTGGACTGCCGGTGTCGTATTGATACGGCAACCGAGCTGACCTATTACCAGAACGACGGCATTTTACATTATGTGATTCGTAAGATGCTGGACTGATGAAACAAGCCCGGCGCGCGTGCCGGGCTTTTAGCATCACTCTTTCAGCAGATGGCCCATCTTGGCGGCTTTGGTATCAAGGTAGTGAGCGTTTTTCGGGTTACGGCCGACAATCAGCGGTACGCGCTCGACGATGTTGATCCCCGCTTCGGTCAGGATCTCCACTTTTTTCGGGTTATTGGTCAGCAGACGAACTTCGTCCACGCCCAGCAGCTTGAACATATCGGCGCACAGGGTGAAGTCGCGTTCGTCAGCGGCAAAGCCGAGCTGATGGTTTGCTTCAACCGTATCGTAGCCCTGATCCTGAAGCGCGTAGGCGCGGATTTTATTCAGCAGACCAATATTACGACCTTCCTGACGGTGATAAAGCAGCACACCGCGACCTTCTTCTGCAATATGAGACAGGGCGGCTTCCAGCTGGAAACCACAATCACAGCGCAGGCTGAATAGCGCGTCGCCGGTAAGACACTCTGAATGGACGCGGGACAGCACCGGCGTCTGCCCTGAAATGTCGCCAAACACCAGCGCGACATGATCCTGTCCGGTTGCCAGTTCTTCAAAACCCACCATCAGGAAATCGCCCCATGGGGTTGGCAGTTTGGCTTCTGCCACACGTTTAAGCTGCATGTGATTCTCCAGAGTAGGCTGACACGTTTCGTGCCTTTGCCCTGTTTTGCTTTCTGTATCAGTTCATTTTGCCACAAGCTCAGCAGGTTCGCCTAATGGGCACCATGCTATATGAACGTTAAACGCACGATCCGACATATCCACCCAAAGGATTAATTTCAGTTATGATTGTGACGCTTAGCGAAAAAGGAGAAGACATGCTTTCAATCGCCAGACGTACGGCAGCAGGCGCGGCCATTTTACTGATTATGCCTTTGGCCGTTTGGGTATCCGGCTGGATGTGGCAGCCCGGGCAGAATGCTACGTGGCTTAAAACATTGTATTGGGTTACGGAAACGGTCACCCAGCCCTGGGGCATTATTACCCACGTCATCCTCTGCGGCTGGTTTCTGTGGTGCCTGCGCTTTCGACTGCGTGCGGCGCTGATGCTCTTTGCCATCCTCGGTGGGGCAATCGTTATTGGTCAGGGCCTGAAGTCATGGGTAAAAGACAACGTTCAGGAGCCAAGGCCGTTTGTCGTCTGGCTGGAAAAAGCACACCATGTTCCGGTGGATGAGTTCTACACTTTAAAGCGTAAAGATCGCGGCGCGCTGGTGAAAGAACAGCTTGCGGAACAGGAAGATATTCCAAAATTCCTGCGTAAACACTGGCAGAAAGAGACCGGGTTTGCGTTTCCTTCCGGTCATACCATGTTTGCGGCCAGCTGGGCGCTGCTGGGGGTCGGGCTGCTTTGGCCGAGGCGTCGCACGATCACCATCGCGGTGTTACTGGTTTGGGCGACAGGGGTAATGGGCAGCCGCTTGCTGCTGGGGATGCACTGGCCGCGGGATCTGGTGGTCGCCACGCTGATCTCATGGCTGCTGGTGACGCTGGCCACCTGGCTTGCTGAACGATTCTGCGGCCCGCTAACGCCACCGCCGGAAGAGAAAGAAGAAATAGCCGAAAGGGACCAAACCGACGCTTGACGGTTGATATTCCGCATTTTGCCCATAGATCCATGACCTGCGCGTCACTTTTTCCGTTTCGCGCTCGTCGCTAAAATGGTAGTTTATAAGGCTGATTGCGGTGAATTGAACACACTTTATTCGCTTGAACCACATAACGGGAAGTAATGTGAAATATTTACTCATTTTCTTACTGGTATTGGCGATTTTTGTCATTTCAGTCACGTTGGGTGCACAAAACGATCAGCAGGTGACGTTTAACTATCTGCTGGCTCAGGGTGAGTATCGCGTCTCGAGCCTGCTGGCGGTCTTATTTGCTGCTGGCTTTGCCATTGGCTGGCTGGTTTGCGGTCTGTTCTGGCTGAAAGTCCGTGTTTCTCTTGCGCGCGCTGAACGTAAAATTAAGCGACTCGAAAATAACATTGCCCCTGCGTCTGACATCCCGGAAAGCTCTGGTGTGCCGGTCGTGAAGGAATAATCGACTATGCTGGAGTTGTTGTTTCTGCTTTTGCCTGTAGCCGCAGCCTATGGCTGGTATATGGGCCGCAGAAGTGCGCAACAAACAAAACAGGATGAGGCCAACCGTCTCTCCCGCGACTACGTTGCGGGGGTAAACTTCCTCCTGAGCAATCAGCAGGACAAAGCGGTAGACCTGTTCCTCGATATGCTAAAAGAGGATACGGGGACGGTTGAAGCGCATCTCACCCTGGGTAACCTGTTCCGCTCGCGCGGCGAGGTCGATCGCGCCATTCGTATTCACCAGACCCTGATGGAAAGCGCCTCGCTGACCTACGATCAACGTCTCCTTGCGGTACAACAGCTGGGGCGGGATTACATGGCCGCAGGGTTGTACGATCGCGCAGAAGATATGTTCGCGCAGCTGGTGGACGAAACAGATTTCCGCATCGGCGCGCTGCAGCAGCTCCTGCAGATTTATCAGGCCACCAGCGACTGGCAGAAAGCCATTGATACCGCCGAACGTCTGGTGAAGCTGGGTAAAGATAAGCAGCGCGTTGAGATAGCCCATTTCTACTGTGAGCTTGCGCTTCAGCAGATGGGCAACGACGACATGGATAAAGCCATGGCACTGCTGAAGAAAGGCGCCGCCGCGGATCGCAACAGCGCGCGAATCTCCATCATGATGGGGCGCGTCTTTATGGCGAGTGGCGACTACGCCAAAGCCGTTGAAAGCCTGCTGCGGGTTATCGACCAGGACAAAGAGCTGGTCAGTGAAACGCTGGAAATGCTGCAAACCTGCTATCAACAGCTCGACAAGCAGGAAGAGTGGGTAGCATTCCTGCGTCGTTGCGTGGAAGAAAATACCGGCGCCACCGCTGAACTGATGCTATCAGACGTTGTTGAGCAGTATGAGGGAAGCGACACCGCGCAGGTTTATATTACGCGTCAGCTGCAGCGCCATCCGACCATGCGGGTGTTCCATAAGCTGATGGATTACCACCTGAACGACGCAGAAGAAGGGCGCGCCAAAGAGAGCCTGATGGTGCTGCGCGACATGGTTGGCGAGCAGGTGCGCAGCAAGCCGCGCTATCGTTGCCAGAAGTGTGGTTTTACCGCCTATACGCTCTACTGGCACTGTCCTTCCTGCCGCGCCTGGTCCACCATTAAGCCAATTCGAGGCCTGGACGGGCAGTAATTTTTTAAAACATCCCATTTTAGTTACAACATACTGATGGCTTTTACCACACGCCGTGCATCGTGCGGTTTGCCGGCCTGGCAGGCGCGTAAATGGATCCTGTCAATTTGCGGCGTCGGCAGGTAGAATGCTGGCCGTTTATCTGTTCCGCGCCGCTGCGCGCCCATAGACGAAAAGGGCTGGTCATGACGTCTGTTACATCCTCCACTTCCCGCGTAATTACGGATTCTCCTGTTGTTGTTGCGCTTGATTACAATAAGCGTGACGCCGCACTGGCGTTTGTCGACGGCATTGACCCTCGCGACTGCCGTCTGAAAGTTGGCAAAGAGATGTTCACGCTGTTTGGACCGCAAATCGTTCGCGATCTGCAGCAGCGCGGCTTTGACGTTTTCCTCGATCTCAAATTCCACGATATCCCGAATACCACGGCGCACGCCGTTGCCGCAGCCGCAGAGCTGGGCGTATGGATGGTCAACGTCCATGCATCGGGTGGGGCCAGAATGATGACGGCCGCCCGTGAGGCGCTCCTGCCGTTCGGTAAAGATGCACCGTTGCTGATTGCGGTCACCGTGCTGACCAGTATGGACGAAAACGATTTACGCGACCTGGGCGTGACGTTGTCACCCGCCGAGCATGCCGAACGTCTCGCGCGTCTGACGCAGCAGTGCGGCCTGGATGGCGTTGTTTGCTCCGCGCAGGAAGCGGTACGTTTCAAATCAGCGCTGGGCAAGGATTTTAAACTGGTCACGCCGGGGATTCGTCCTGCAGGCAGCGACGTGGGCGATCAGCGCCGCATTATGACGCCTGAGCAGGCGCTGGCTGCCGGTGTTGACTACATGGTTATTGGGCGTCCGGTGACGCAGTCTGCAAACCCGGCTGAGACGCTTAAAGCTATCAACGCATCGCTGAAAAAGGGGGCGTAATGACCGATTCCAACAGCCGTCTGGTCTATTCAACCGATAGCGGGCGTATAGATGAGCCGAAAGCGAAAGTGGAACGTCCTAAGGGAGACGGCATCGTTCGGATCCAGCGCCAGACCAGTGGACGAAAAGGGAAAGGGGTTTGCCTTATCTCCGGCATTGACCTGGATGATGCGGAACTGGCAAAGCTGGCGGCCGAATTGAAAAAGAAATGCGGCTGCGGCGGTGCCGTGAAAGACGGCATTATTGAAATCCAGGGCGATAAGCGCGATTTAATAAAATCTCTGCTGGAAGCCAAAGGGATGAAAGTCAAACTGGCAGGCGGCTAAAATAAATGAGCCACGGCAAATGCCGTGGCTCGTGTTATATACGTGCGTATGTCAGACCTGAAATGCGTTCAAATATCTCAATGCCGGGGAAGGCTTAGATAATAATTATTTGCCAACCTGGTGACCGATAATACCACCGACAGCAGCGCCACCTAATGTACCCAGCGTACTACCATCCGTTAATACTGCACCACCGAGAGCACCGGCACCGGCACCAATCGCGGTGTTACGGTCACGTTTAGACCAGTTAGAGCACGCGCTCAGGGACATTGCTACAGTGATTGCCAGAACAGCGGCGGCTAATTTTTTGCTGGTTAAGGTCATAATACTTTCTCCTGAATTATCGATTCACGGAAAGATGTACACGTTAAGTATAGACGAATCGAATACTTAATTCTGTTCTCCGTGAAAGCTGGTCGCGCAGGCGTTACGTAATCACGCAGGTGATAGTCACTTCCTGTTATATCGCTAACATTAATTTTACGACTTTAATGCAGGTTAAACAGGTAAAAACTCTTAAAGAAGTACCAGGAATCATCTCAGAGAAAGAAGGGCGTGTGCGCCCGAAATTCGGGCGCGGAGGGGACTCAGGCGGTCGTTTTAATAATATTGACGATCAGTCCGTCATCTTCCAGCTTATTACGGTGCGCGTCGCTCAATCTTTCGTCGGTAATCACGCGGCTAAAGCGTGAAACGGGGCCCATCGTATAAGGATGAACGGCGCCAAATTTAGAGCTGTCGGTGAGCACAATGGCTTCACACTCTTTTTCCAGCACGGCATTCACGACGTCAGAGCGCATCATATCCCGGCCGGTAAAACCTGTCTCCGGCTGCCAGCCGTCAATTCCGATGAAGGCCTTGCTGAAATGAACCTGCTGGACATACTGACGGGTCAGCGGGCCTACCATGCTTTCACTTTTTTTCTGGTAAATACCGCCGAGCAGAATTACCTCGCAGCGCGTCTCTTTGAGCAAATGCGCGATATAGCTGCTGACGGTAATGATAGTAACGTCCTTTTGATCGGCAAGCGTGCGCGCCAAAAGGGCATTACTGCTGCCGTTTTCAATAAAGACGGTCTCACCGTTGTTCACCAGGGACGCGGCAAACTCCGCCAGTTCACGTTTGAGAGCGTAGTTATTCATCATGCGCGTCTCCACGTCATCGCTGTCCAGCGGGACAGCATATCCGTGCGCGCGACGCAGGTAGCTCTGTTTTTCCAGCAGATTAAGATCCTGACGGATTGTGACTTCAGACACGCCGGTGGTTTTAGCGAGATCGACTACGCTTACGCGTCCCTGATCGATGACCATCTGCAAAATGAGTTGTTGTCGGGAATTCATAGCATCCATTTACTAAAGCGAAACGAGGTCGGAAACGGTGGGATTAAACTTCCCACGGCGCTTTTGGCTGTCTGTTTTCAGGCACATTGTCAGCACCATTCTGAGCAAGAAGTTCAGACTTCAGGATCTCGAGATTACGGATAGCAGAGTGATAATCGCCCGCCACCAGGATATCCAGCACGGTATCAATTCGTTGTGCTACAGCTTGTGCGTCAATAGTAGACATAATCTCACCCCAGGCGCGAAAAGTTAATATTTTCAATGATGCAGAAATTAGGTTCAAAAGAGAAGGGAAAAAATGCAATAACTAAATTACATAAACGTAAGTGATAAATTTATTCCCCCTCATGCAGCGGGCTTATTGAGTGGATTAGTCTAAAACTGCGCGCAAGGCGCTTTTTTATAAGAGGAATTAGACTATGACAGTTATCAATCAGCCTACCTGCACACTGTTTACCGATACTGAACGGTTCACGCAGCTGTCAGGGTATTACGAGGCGGAGCGTCACACGGTCTGGATGATGCTGCGGGCTCAGCCACGCCCTTGCTTTAACCATGCGTTAATTGAGGAGATCATGAACTTTTCATGGCTGGTTCGCCAGTCAGGTTTTGCGGTTGATTTTTGGGTAACCGGTTCGCTGGTTCCTGAAATGTACAATGTGGGCGGTGACTTACAGTTCTTCGTCGAGTGCATTCAGAACGGACGTCGGGAAGCGTTACGGGCGTACGCTCGCGCCTGCGTTGATTGCGTCCATACGGCCTCACGGGGGTTTGATACGGGGGCCATCTCTCTGGCAATGGTCGAAGGCAGTGCGTTAGGGGGCGGGTTTGAGGCCGCTCTGGCGCACCATTTCGTCCTGGCTCAGCGCGATGCCCGTCTGGGTTTCCCGGAGATTGCCTTCAACCTGTTTCCGGGTATGGGGGGATATTCCCTGGTTGCACGGCGTTCAGGCATGAAGCTGGCGGAGGAACTCATCTACAAAGGGGAATCCCATACGGCTGAATGGTACGAACAGCACGGGCTGGTGGATGTCCTGTTTGAACCCGGACAAAGCTATGTCTCCACCCGAACCTTCATCGATACGCTGCGGCCAAAACTGAATGGCGTCAGGGCGATGCTGCGCGCCCGTACGCGCGTTCTGCAATTGCCCCGCAGTGAACTGATGGACATCACGGAAGACTGGGTAGATGCTGCTTTCTGCCTGGAGCCGAAAGATATCGCCTACATGGAGCGTCTGGTCACGCTGCAAAACCGCCATCACGCGGCGGGCCTGCATAAAGCCAGTTAACGTTGATTTCGCGCTTGATATCGTTTTAGCCATCGCTCGAATGCGGCAGCGGGCATCGGCTTAGCAAACAGAAAACCCTGCCGTTCGTTGACGCCGTTCTTGGTGAGAAAGGCGTCTTCTTTTGCACTTTCCACCCCTTCGGCAATCACCTGCAGATTTAACGCCTGCGCCACCGCGACGATAGCACGCACCAGAGACTGGGAGATGGACTGCTTATGAATATCCCTGACAAAAGATTGATCGAGTTTAATGGCGTCGATAGGGAAGCGGGCCAGTTGAGAAAGGGAAGAGTAGCCGGTGCCAAAATCATCCAGATGAATTTGCGCCCCGAGTCGGCTGAACTGCTGGATCACGGACAGCGCCAGCTCTTCGTTCTCAATAAGACAGCTTTCGGTTAATTCGACGTCGACAGGGCAGTATTCAAAATTCAGATCCTTCAGCGCCTGCTTTAAGTCACTGAAGATGGTCTGGTCGGCCAGCTGGCGCGCAGAGACGTTCACCGCCACGCGCAGGTTTATTCCCTTATCGCGCCATTTCGCCACCTGGCGAACCACGTCGAGCATCACCCAGCGCCCCAGGGGCACAATCAACCCCGACTCCTCGGCATAAGAGATAAACTCCAGCGGCGGGATCAAACCGCGCTCTGGCGATTGCCAGCGGACCAGCGCTTCGAGGCTTCTGACTTCCCCGCGCCAGGTTATTTTCGGCTGATAGTGGATCAGAAGCTGATCGTTATCCAGGGCCTTACGCAGGTTGGTATCCAGCCAGAGATACTCAAACACGCGCTGGTTCATCTCGGGGGAGAAGACGCAGAACTTGCCCCGGCCGTTCTCCTTGGCGGTGTACATGGCGGTATCGGCGTTACGAATGACGCTTTCCCGGTCGTTCCCATGCTGCGGGGCGAGGGCGATACCCAGGGAGCAGCCGGTATAAATCTCAATCAGCCCGATTCGGAACGGCTGACGCAGACGGGTTAAAATGCGCGACGCCATCGCCTCCAGAGAGCCCTGCGAGGTATTGGTGGCCATGACGATAAACTCATCACCGCCAAGTCGCGCCAGCACCTGTTCCTCGTCCAGACAGCTTAAAATGGCGAGGGCGACGGCCTGTAACAGCTGATCGCCAAACATATGACCGTATGCGTCGTTGACCTTTTTAAAGTTATCCAGATCGAGATACACCACGCCCACCTGCGTGTCGCCACGGTTGTCGATGGCGTCAGAAATCAGGTCGTGGATCGCATTGCGGTTTGGCAGGCCGGTGATGGTATCGGTATTGGCCAGCACGCGCAGCCGCTCCTGAGCGCGGCGCTCCTCGGTAATATCGGTCCCGGAACAGATAAGGAAAATTTCATTTTTACCGCTGCCGCTGTGCACGAATTTGTTTCTGAACAGAAACAGACGCTGCCCTTTACGCGTTTTGATCCAGCGTTCGACTTCGTAGGAGCTGCCGTTGCGAAAAAAACCGGTAATGTTGCGCTTTGAAGCGGCCGCTTCGCTGCGGCTCATAAACAGCTTAAACACGTTCTGGCCAATGACTTCCTGCTCTTTCAGGCCGGTGTACTCTTCGCTAAGCCGGTTAAAACGCTGGATATTGCCGTGCCGATCGAGAATAACAATGACGGAATTAGCCTCAGAGACAACCTGTTCCGCAAATGAGAGCCCCTGGGCCAGATCGCGTGCCACGGAGGGCGTATCGTTCCAGGCGGAAGCGGTTCCGGCCCACTCGTTACGGGTAATTTTACGGCCCACAAGATGAACCGGAACATCTTCCCCGTACAGGGAGAGCGACATGGAAATGCTGGAGGTAATAACGGTTAAATGACGGATGAGATCGGCCTGTTCATCGCCCAGCGCCACGACCTGAGTGACATCGGCATTTTCGCTGGTGGAAAGGTGCAGAGCGTTGCTGTCGGCTGACAAGCGCCACCACGGGCTGTGAGTTCCCATGTAGCGAAACAGCAAATTCTGCTCCAGATCGTCCATCATGTTTTCTCCCGCAGCTTTCATTAGCGCACAAATTATTCATTTGCTGTCGACTTTTCCGTTGAGAAACAGCGGCAAAACCGAAGTGAACTTATTGTTTTTCCCTGTTTTCTTATAATAAAACGAGACAGGTTAAAAAGGATACTGAGCGTATAAAAATTCACGTAACCGAATATAACAACACTCTTTTACTGTAGATAATTATGGCGGGTTTGGGCGAAGGGAGGCTGAAAATAGTAAGGAAAAATAATGATTTTGTGGCGGGGGTAAAAAGAAAAATTGTCGGCCCTTCCGGAAAGGAAATGACCGACAATTGAACCGGTTATCAGGCGACAGGGCGCGCGATAATACTGCGGGTTTCCATGCGAACTTCAGCGATAGTTACGTCAATCACGTCGGTGACTTTGTAAACTGTTTCACCTTTAATTTGCACGGTACCGTTTTCCTGACTACAGACCATTTCGTCACGAACCGCATGCAGGAACGGCGCAGGAATAAACGCGACAGCACCGTTATCGACCAGGCGGACGCGCATGCCCCCGCGGCTGATATCGATGATCTCTGCGGCGAAACGGGTATCCGTACCGGCTTTATCCTGCAGGAAGCGTGCGTACAGCCAGTCTCCAACGTCACGTTCCGCCATGCGGTTCAGGCGGCGGCGATCGGCCATCTGCAGCGTGGTGTCCTCCTGAGGACGGGCAATGGTTTCACCTTTGATAATCGCTTTCAGCAGACGGTGGTTAACCATATCGCCATACTTACGGATCGGCGATGTCCAGGTGGCGTAAGCTTCGAGGCCAAGACCAAAGTGCGGGCCCGGCTCGGTACTGATTTCAGCGAAGGACTGGAAGCGACGAATGCGGCTGTCCAGGAAGCCCGACGGCTGCGCGTCCAGTTCGCGGCGAAGCTTGCAGAAGCCCGGCAGCGTCAGCACTTCTTCCGGATCGACGTGCACATCGTGATTCTTCAGCAGGGCCGCCAGCGCTTCGGTATTCGCCGGATCAAACCCTGTGTGGACGTTGTAAATGCCAAAGCCCAGCTTGTCGCGCAGCACGCGTGCGGCACAGATGTTGGCGGAAATCATCGCCTCTTCAACGATGCGGTTCGCAATGCGTCGCGGTTCGGCCACGATGTCCAGCACTTCGCCTTTCTCGCCCAGAACAAAGCGGTAGTCCGGGCGGTCTTTGAACACCAGCGCGTGGGTTTTACGCCACTCGCCGCGGTTCAGGCAGATGCGATGCAGCAGACGGATTTGCGCGGCAATGGCGTCGGATTCAGGTTTCCAGCTACCGGTATTTTCAAGCCAGTCGGAGACGTTATCGTAGGCCAGCTTGGCTTTCGATTCGATAGTGGCGGCAAAGAACTCGATGTCATCTTCAATCGCGCCATCTGCGGCGATGGTCATGCGGCAGGCAAGCACCGGGCGCACTTCGTTTGGACGCAGCGAGCAGAGATCGTCTGACAATTCGCGCGGCAGCATCGGAATGTTGAAGCCCGGCAGATAGTTGGTGAACGCACGGATTTTCGCCGCGTCATCAAGCTTGCTGCCTTCGGCAATCCAGGCGGTGGGATCGGCAATGGCCACGGTCAGATGCAGTTTGCCATCGGCGCTCTCTTCTGCGTACAGCGCGTCATCCATATCTTCGGTGCTGGCGCTGTCGATGGTGACAAACTCCAGCGAGGTGAGATCGCGGCGCGTCAGACCTTCGTCCTGCATCTCGGTCGCGACGCCGTTCGGCGCTTCTTTTTCAAGATTATGGCGTGCCAGCGTGACCCACCATGGTACGAAATGGTCTGCGCCAAAGGTGATGAACTGGGTCAACTCGGCATAAAAACCGCGATCGCCTTTCAGAGGATGACGGCGCATTTCTGCTACGGCCCAGTCACCTTCTTTAAAATCATGCTCAACGCCACGGGCGGCGCGGCAGGGAATGGCATCTTTCAGCAGGGGATGATCCGGCACGATAGAAAGACGATCGTTTTTTCCCTGCACCTTACCCACAAAACGGGTCAGGAACGGTTCGATCAGTTCTTCCGGCTCGGCAGACTCTCGGTCCTTCTCGGTATGAATGACGGCCATGACGCGATCGCCATGCATCACTTTCTTCATCTGCGGTGGCGGAATGAAGTAGCTTTTCTGCGCGTCAACCTCAAGGAAGCCAAAGCCCTTTTCCGTGGCTTTTACGACCCCTTCTGCACGCGGCGTCTGGGAATGCAGTTGCTGTTTAAGCTGCGCTAGCAGCGGGTTGTCCTGAAACATAATGTTCTATTTTCGTAGCCATTGAGCGGCTGACAGTTTTACGCGATTCTCACTGTCTCAGCAAGCGGTCTTTGGGTAATTAGTATGGTTATTCCTCTTTACCAAACGCGACTTTCAGACGATTGAGCCAGCCGTCAAACGCACTCTGGGTAAGCAGCGTGATGGCATGTTCGCCGGAGAGTCCTTGATCCGTGAGAGGGGTAAACTGCGCGGCGCTGAAGCGGTCCGGAGAGCGCGTCAGCAGTTCAACAGCAGCCGAAAGTGCGGGGGACGTCAGCGTGATCTCTTCACGGCTGTTTACCAGGATCTCTCCGGTCAGGTCGAGCAGCGACGGCTCATGGCAAAGGACCGGCGTCAGCGCCTCCAGCGCGGGTTCTGCCTGCCAGCGAGACAGCGACTCAAGCTGATGCGCACTCGCATAGCGCAGCTCGACGACGGGCAAAAGCGGCACCCACGCGGCGTGGCGCGCGGGCAGCGTGTGCGGCTGAATATGATGGCCTGGCAACCAGCGAACAGGATGTCCCAACAGCGCCTGAAAAATCGCGACGACGCGCGCCTGAAACCCGATAAACCCGATAATCTGGTTTATCACCACAATGTCATACGTTGACAGGCCCACCTCATCAAGCTGGCTCTGCGCTTTATCATCAATGACATCAGGGGAGCTGGCGAGCTGGCGGGCATACTGCGTAATTTGCGCCAGACGTCGGTTACTTTCGCGGGAGGAGTCCGGGCCGGGAAGCGGGGCGAGGAGGGCGGCGTAATGGTTACAGAGCCGCTGAACGCCACAGGCCTGTGCGACCGTTAGCGCGGTGCTGAGCCGATCGTAGGCGCTGAGCGTATGCAGGCGGTTCACGGGAATCGAGAGCGGAAACAGCTGGTGGCATAAGGCCCTGGCAGGGGTAAGCCAGCCAGAACAGGCGGCGACAATCTCATCAGGCAGGGCTAAATCGAGCAAAAAACGATCGTCGACGTTAGCGGCTTCGGGCACCAGAGGCAGAACATCTGTCTGCGCGTGGTTTGACTGGGTTTCGTGATACCAGTGGCCTTTGCCGGAAAAACGGCGTTGTTCCATGTGCGTTCCTTGATCTCAAAATGGCGATCAATATCCTGGCGTAAGGCAGATAAAGGGAAAAATATTGTTAGGTGATAACAAATAGCAGAACGGAATAACGAAGGGGTGGTGCGGGGGGAAAACTCTCTTCCCGGGCGGGAAGAGAGTCACAGCTTATTTGATTTCCAGCTCGTTCATTGCAGCGATGTTGAAGCCGCCGTCAACGTGAACCACTTCGCCGGAGATACCAGCGGAAAGGTCAGAGCACAGGAATGCTGCAGAGTTACCCACATCTTCAATGGTAACGGTACGACGAATCGGGGTAACCGCTTCGCAGTGTGCCAGCATTTTACGGAAATCTTTAATACCGGAAGCGGCCAGGGTGCGGATAGGACCTGCAGAGATGGCGTTAACGCGCACGCCTTCAGGACCCATTGCGTTCGCCATGTAGCGTACGTTCGCTTCCAGAGACGCTTTAGCCAGACCCATAACGTTGTAGTTAGGGATAGCACGTTCAGCGCCCAGGTAGGACAGGGTCAGCAGGGCTGCGCCCGGGTTCAGCATCGCGCGGCAGGATTTCGCCATCGCCACGAAGCTGTAGGAGCTGATGTCGTGAGCGATTTTGAAGCCATCACGGGTAACCGCGTTCACGTAGTCGCCGTCCAGCTGGTCGCCAGGAGCGAAGCCAATGGAGTGAACGAAACCGTCGAATTTCGGCCATGCTTTTGCCAGCTCAGCAAACATGCCGTCGATGCTTTCGTCTTGTGCAACGTCACATTCCAGAACAATGCTGGAACCCAGCTGCGCGGCAAACTCTTCAACACGGCCTTTCAGCTTGTCGTTCTGGTAGGTGAACGCCAGCTCAGCGCCTTCGCGATGCATTGCCTGTGCGATACCGTATGCGATGGACAGTTTGCTGGCAACGCCAGTTACCAGAATGCGCTTACCGGAAAGAAAACCCATAGCTTTAATCCTTATATTCATTGCTTATTTTGCCTTGTAATTCATAGCGTTACAGGCAGTATTTCAAAATCATTCGAAATTAGCTCGAAATTATAGCCCACTCACAGCCCCTTGTGTCACGATATTTCTCGCACTTCTCCGCAGACGCCAGCCCCGAAGAATGCACCGCGGAGTCGCGGGGGCTCAAAATTTCAGCATTCGTCCAGTATATCACCCGGCAACAGCTTCACCTCATCCAACCAGAGAGGGAGCGCGATTCCACCAGGGTATTCACGCTTTCCTGATGTTGTCGACAAAACGCGCAATGACGATAAAGAAAACCGGTACGAAAAAGATCGCGAGAAGCGTACCGCTGATCATGCCGCCAAATACGCCGGTACCGATGGCGTGCTGCGTACTGTCGCTCGCACCACTGGCCAGCATCAAGGGAACAACCCCTAAAGTGAAGGCTAACGATGTCATCAGAATGGGGCGCAGGCGCTGGCTGGCGGCGTGAACGGTTGCCGCCAGCAGGGGTTGCCCTTCGCGATGGAGCTGCCTGGCAAATTCAACAATCAAAATGGCGTTCTTGGCCGACAGGCCGATAAGCGTAATCAGGCCGACCTTGAAGAAAACATCATTCGTCATGCCGGCAACAGACACTGCTATCACCGCGCCGATAAGGCCCAGCGGAACGACCAGCATGACCGCAAAAGGAATAGACCAGCTCTCATACAGCGCGGCGAGAACCATAAATACGACCAGTATCGACAGGACGATAAGGCCCGGCAGCTGAGACTCCGATTTTCGCTCCTGCAATGAACTCCCGGCCCACTCGCCCGCCATACCCTGAGGTAAATCTCTGGACAAACTCTCCATAACCTTCATTGCGGTGCCGCTGGACTCTCCCGGGGCCGCACTTCCGGTAATGCGAATAGCAGAATATCCCTGGTAACGCGTCAACTGCTGCGGCGCAACGTTCCAGGAAAGCGTGGCAAACGTCGATACCGGTACCATCTGACCCATCCGGTTTTTCACTGATAACGTCAGTATCTGCTCAGGCTGCATTCGGTAGGGCGCATCGGCCTGAATGATCACCTGCTGAACGCGGCCGCTATTCGTATAGTCATTGACGTAATTTGAGCCCAGGGTGACGGAGAGCGTCTGGTTGATTTCATCAAATGAGACGCCCATCGCTTCCGCCTTTTCTCTGTCCACCTGGAGCGCAAGGCTTGTTCCTTCCGGAAGACCGTCTATATACACGTCACTCAGTTCAGGACGCTCATTGGCTTGCAGGACCAGCGCGTCGGCCGCGCGTTTTAGCGCCTCATAGCCCAGACCCGCTCTGTCCTGCACGTACCAGGTGAACCCCGAGGAGGTGCCCATATCCGAGATGGCCGGCGGGAGCAGGCTCATCGTGACGGCATCAGAGACGTTCGTCATGCTGGCCTGTATATGGTCGGCTTCGTTCTGGGCCGTCGAGCCCTGCCGGTTTTTCCAGTCCTTCAGCGTGGTGAACGCCATAGCCGAATTCGGCCCTGAACCTGAAAACCCAAACCCCAGGATCATAATGTTGCTTTCAATATCCGGCCGGGCTGCAATTTCCTCTTCAAATTTTTTAACCACGCTGAGGGTGCGCTGCATCGTGGCATCAGAAGGCAGCTGGATTGAGGACATAAAGTAGCCCTGATCTTCCTCAGGCAGAAAGGACGACGGTAACGAAGACAATCCTAAAAACAGCGCAGCACAAAGCGCAACGTACAGGAGCAGCATACGTCCGGTTCGCTTCAGAACGGCACCCAGACCTGCTTCGTAACAGACGGTGAGCGAACGGAAGCGCGCGTTAAACCTGGCCGCGAACCGTCCACTTCCGCTCTTTCCTGCCTTGTGCGGCTTGAGTAACGTTGCGCACAGGGCAGGGGTCAGCGTCAGGGCAAGAAACGCGGACAGCAGTATGGATACCGCCATGGAAATACAAAATTGTCGGTAGATAATCCCGACGGATCCTTCAGCAAATCCCATGGGGATAAAGACCGCGGTTAGCACCAGCGTGATCCCTATAATCGCCGGGGTGATTTCCTGCATGGCTTGCCGCGTGGCGTCACGCGGGGACAGGCTTTTTTCCTCCATCAGCCGTTCAACGTTTTCTACGACCACAATGGCATCATCAACGATAATCCCTATTGCCAGCACCATGCCGAACATCGTCAGAATATTGATGGAGTATCCGCTCAACAGCATCACCGTGAAGGTGCCAAGAAGTGCGACGGGAGCAACAATCGCCGGGATAAGCGTACAGCGTATCTTGTGCAGAAACAGCAGCATAACCAGGAAGACGAGGACCATCGCTTCCACAAATGTCTGAACAACCTTCACGATAGAAAGTTTCACAAACGGCGCGGTATCGAAGGGAACCGTAAACGTCATTCCGTCGGGTAACACCCGGGAAAGCTCGTCGATGCGCGCGCGCACGCCTGAAGCCGTACTCATTGCGTTGGCGCCTGGCGAAAGCTGAATTGCCGCCGCCGTTGCGGGCACGCCATTTTCGCGAATACCAAAGGCGTAGCTTTGCAGGCCAGATTCAATCCGTGCAATGTCGGACAGTTTCAGGCGGGCGCCGGATGCGTCAGATTTCAGGGTGATATTCCTGAACGCCTCGACCGAGGAGAGTTGTCCCTTCACGGTGATGGGATACGTTACCCCTTGTCCTGCAGCTGTGGGCTCATCTCCCGTTTTACCGGGCGAAACCAAGGCATTTTGCTGGCCAACGGCGGTAAGAACATCACTTACCGAAAGCCCATAGCTATGGAGCTTCATGGGATCCAGCCAGATGCGCAGCGCTTTTTCGCCACCAAACAGCTGAACTTTCCCTACGCCGGGCACGCGGCGAAGCTCGTCACTGACGTTTCTGGCAAAATAGTCACTTAAATCAGCTTCCTCAAATTGACCTGTCGTGGACTTCAGCCCCACCATCATCAAAAAGCCAGAGTTAGCGGCCTCGACGTTAATGCCGTTTTGTCTTACCGCCTGAGGAAGACGAGGCTCGACGATCTTAATCTGATTCTGCAGGTCCATCTGCGCCAGCTTGATGTCCGTGCCCGGTTTAAACGTGACGGTAATCGATGCCGAACCGGTTGTGTCACTGGATGATTCGAAGTAGAGCAAGTTATCGACTCCAGAGATTTCGCGCTCGATTAACGACACCACCGACGTATTCATGATATCGGGGCTGGCACCCGGGTAACTGACGGAAATAATGATTCCCGGCGGTGCCACCGCCGGATACTGCGCAACCGGTAAACGGGGAATAGACAGGAGTCCCGCCAGAACGATAAACAGCGCCACTACCCAGGCGAAAACGGGGCGTTCGATAAAAAAATGAGGCATTAAATTAACGTCCAGTTACGTGAATTTCATCATCAGTGGATACGCGTTTACCGATATCCCTGAGCTGCGAAAATTTCTCAAGAAGCTGCGGTGCGTCATCGAGGCTCGTCGCGAACATCCACATGTAGGTCATCACGGAATAAATATGCCCGGCGGTGATGCCGGTTGAGCGCGTCATCCAGACGATGGTCAGTGTAAAAAGCGCGGCAACAAGTACGCCAACCCACAAATAGCCCCACGCCTCGCGGTCAGATAATGCGATACGTAAACGCGCCAGCGTGGCGTAATGTCGGTGAAGGGTCGCCGTGCCAGCCTTATGAACATAATCCACTTCTTTTTCCAGCCGATTATTCAGGCGCATGAATAGCCATTCATTTTTACGGGCATATCCGGAGACAAATCCGAGCAGGATAAATACAATCGCAAAGCACATGACGCCGGCCCAAAATTCAATAAACAGCAACATGATGGCGGCACCAAAAAGTGAGCTCAGCGATGTAATCAGCAGGGGAAGGTGCATTTCAAAGAAATCCACATATTCGCGCGAGAGCGTGACTCTGGCGGCGATTGCCGAATGGTTTAGCTGATATTTGCGCTGTGCCAGGACGACGGATACCGCGAGTCCGGCATAAATGCGTGCAAACGTGCGCGTGTCAATGCTGCGTCTGGCCGCGCCGATGAACCACATACAAAGTACCATCAGGCCATACAGCGCGGCGTTAAGCGTCTCACCTGCGAGGATGGCATTTATCGCGATGCCTGCCAGAACGGGATAAAGTAAAAACGTCACGTTTTCGGCCACCACCAGGAAGAAAGTGACAGCCAGTTTTTTTCGGTGTCGTATCGCGAGTTTTTTAAGCGAGTGCATCACACCGGCAGGTTCAGAAGAACGAAGATTATTATTACGGTTCATCATTATGGGTAAGTCGTGTCAGACTTTTCAGTGAGTTATTTTTGTGCAAAAAAATGAGATAGAGAGTCTATCGCGAGCCTGTTTAGCTGACATGGGCGGTTTATGGAGGACGTGTGGAGCAGCGGCTCAAATCATTCTCATAATGAGGTACAGCGGTGCTCCGCCAAAAAAAATGATCAAATAACACTCGTAGTAAAAGACCAGATCCTCGAGATCGGGTATCGCGTTTAACAGCACGGTGAACGTAATAATGAGATAGACAAAAATCACTATTAGCCAGAAGGCGATGACAAGCAGCTCCGTCAACGCGCCAGCTTTATTTTGGATTATTAAAGAGACCACCGACAATGCGATGCAGCCATAGATAATAGGTGAAGAGAGCAGCGTCGAGGCGACTTTTTCATCCATTCTGTGCACCAGCACCAGCCAGGTATAAAGTAATCCCCAAGACAGCAGCAGAAACAGGGAATATATGCCCAGTTTTTTAGGAGAGAAATATTTTGAAAGTTCCATGTTCATTATTTCAGCCAACTTCATAAAATCTTTAAGAAACAGTGGTAATTTGCAACGCGCAATGCACAAAGGGCTATGCCTCAATAGCGATTATGAGCGGACATTGTCGAGTCTTTATTGACTGAATGTGTAGGCTGTGTGGAGAAATAACCGGGCATTTAAATCAACCAGGAAATTTTCGTGACCACGGCACTTTTTCGCGGAGGCTGTGTCTTATTGTGCTAAAGATATCTGATAGCGTGCTCAAAGGGATTTCACCCACGGAGATAAAATGCACAAAAATACGCTGATCCTTATTGTTGAAGATGAAGACGAAATCGCCGATATACTGATGAGCTACTTAGAGCGTTCGGGAATGAAAACGCTCAGAGCCAGGCAGGGCGAGCAGGCCATAACGCTCAATCGACTCCATAAACCGGATCTCATATTGCTGGACATTCACCTGCCCGTATGTGACGGCTGGAGCGTACTTACCACGCTTCGTCAGGAAAGTTCTGTCCCGGTCATTATGGTTTCCGCTCTCGATCAGGATGTCGATAAGCTCATGGGGCTGAGGCTGGGCGCGGATGATTACGTGATCAAACCCTTCAACCCTTCTGAGGTTGTCGCACGGGTTGAGGCGGTGCTGCGCAGAACAAAAACTGCGCTTCAGCAGGCGGGTTCCCTGCCGCTCAGAACGCCCTTTATTACGGTCTATCCGGATGATTTCTACGTGGAAGTCACCGTGGGAGAAGAGGTTATCTCCCCGGTATTAACAACGACCGAATTTAAATTACTTACCTGGCTGATGCGATATCCGCGAAAGGTCTGTTCCCGCGAAGAGTTACTCAACGCGTGTCTGCCGGAAGGTGACGCGCTCGACAGAACCGTCGACAGCCATATGAGCAAGCTGCGTAAAAAACTGGAGCTTGCCGGTCTTCACGGTGTTCCCGAGAGCATCAGAGGCATGGGCTACCGGCTTGGGGAAAAGAAATGAATAGAGAGTCTGTCCTGAGTCGTCAGATCTTAACGTATATGCTGTTGCTGACGTTTACGATAATTGCCATCGCCATACTCGGCTCCTGGTTTTTTTACTCCTTTATTCTGGATCACCTCCCGGGCGGCCCTGCTGCGGGCGATGACGAGCAGATGACGATGTGGGACTGGGTGTGGATTGGGACCGCGACTACGATCAGTATGATTATTGCCCTCTTTTTCACGGTCAAACTTTCATCGCGGATACTCACCCCGCTAAACGCGGTAGCGTCCAGCCTGAAAAGGATTTCTCAGGGCGATCTGGACGCCAGGGCATTTTGCGCCAGTTCCCGGCTGGGTGAGATCAATCACCTTGTGACGGATTTCAATGAAATGGCGGAAAAATTACAGACGCTGGATATTCAGAGGAAATCCTGGAATGCCGCTATTGCGCATGAGTTGAGAACGCCGGTAACGATCTTACGCGGACGGCTTCAGGGGTTGGTTGACGGTGTTTTTACCCCGGACCCGGTTCTGTTTAATAATCTTCTCAAACAGACGGAAGGGTTAACCCGTCTGATTGAAGATCTCCGGGTTGTCAGTTCGAATGGCGGGGCGGGATACACGCTGTGCCAGTCAAAAACGGATCTAAAAGGGACAATACAGAATGCACTCGATACATTCATGCCCGAGTTCAACCGTAAGGCATTTACCGTCAATACAGAACTGAGGGAGCAGCAATGCGTATTCGATCCGTTACGCATCAATCAGTGTCTGACCGTTTTATTTGACAATGCCTTACACTATTCAACCTCGCGCAAACTCATCGTGAAAAATGGCGTTTCTGATAAAGGCAATTATATCCTTATTCAGGACGGGGGACCGGGCATCCCCAGAGAGTTTCATGATTCCTTATTTCAGCCCTTTCAGCGCGATAATGGCGCCAGATGTGTGAACCCGGAAGGCTGTGGTTTGGGCTTGTCGGTGGTAAAAGCCATCATGCTGGCTCATGGTGGCGATGTTACCTATACCTTATCGACGCAAAACCACTCGATATTTAAGCTCACCTGGCCCGACTCGTGAGTTTCAGCTGCAGGTCAAATGCGCCTGCCGGCGATAAATGCCATATTTTTCCTAACTTAGCATCCCATTCCTGCGGGGTAATCGTCAGTTTACCGCGTCTCGGGCTTAGGGTTATTTCACTGAAATAGATTTCATCTTTCTTTAGCATCAGGTCAACGCGGCAGTAGTCAATTCCATCCGCCAGCTCCTGGGACGCCAGCAATGCCTGTCGGAACAAGACCGGTTCGCCTGGATCTGCTGAAGTATTCGGATATTCCATCTGAAAGGGTTGTAAGTTCCAGTGTCTGTCATAAACGTTGATAAAACCGTTGCCGTTATCATCCGTAAAATCCGCTTCAACATAGTGGGCAACGCCGTGAAAGCAATGGATCCGCAGCATTTCGGGCGTAGTGTTCCTGTCACCATCATCGAAGAGATCGACAAACGGCTCGCAAAGTATACTCGGCGTAATGTTTTTGTACTGCCATTCGCGCGTGGTGTAGTAAAGATTTTTCTTTAACGCGAGGCTCAGTTTTTTACACGCTTCCCTGTCATTAAATTGCGCTTTGTTTGTACATATTATTGTGCTGCCGCTGTCATGGTTGCACTTAAGGACGAATTTATCAGGGAGTACTGAAAAATCAATCTGCGACGGCCGGGAATAAACGCCAATTAATGGCACCGTTTTCACGCGCGTTGTTCTGGAGGAAACGTATGCCCGAACGGCGAGCTTATCGGCGAGCATCGTGTAGAGGTTATTATGGTCATAAACCAGACGATGACATATTTTTTCACTCAACGTCGTGGGTGATTGAATGTCAGGGGTTTTCCCGGATGTTTTCCTGAGCCTCACCGTATGAAAGTGCAGGTCCGTCATTAAAAATGAGCGGCATTTTCTGATGAGATACTCGGTGTATTTTAGAACGTAAGTGGTGGTGTTCATTTCTTCTCCTCCGTAATGTCCGGATATTCTGAAGAAGAACTGTTGATTTATTTTGCTTAGAATATGGAGCAGGAGTGGAGATGAAAAAGTTAAAGGATTAAACAGCGTGTAAAAGCTATTTAATCCTTATTGAACAGTGCAGCGTTTTTTTAACGGTCTTTGCGCCATGCATCGGCGGTTAATGCTTCGCCGAAATGACCGGCTATCAGTCGTTTCGTTAGCTCATGAAGCGGGGAGGCCATCACATCCGCCGTGCTGCCGCGCTCGACAACTTCTCCCTGGTGCATGACCATCACCTGATCGCTGATGTGCTTCATCATTCCCAGATGTTGGGTGACGTAGATATACGAGATCCCCTGTTTTTCCTGCAATTCCAGCATCAGGTTAATCAGCTGTGAGCGCATTGACATATCCAGCGAGGCAAGCGCTTCATCCGCAATGATCACTTTTGGCCGCAAAATCAATGCACGCGCCAGACCCAGACGCTGTTTCTGGCCGGGGGCCAGCATATGCGGGTAGTAGCTTTCGTGATCCGGTAACAGCCCAACCATACGCAGGGTTTCAAATACGCGCTTACGGCGCGCCTCCGGCTCCAGGTCGGTGTTCAGACGCAGCGGAAAATCGAGGATCTGCGAAATACGCTGGCGCGGATTAAGCGAGGTAGACGGATCCTGGAAGATCATGCGGATGCGCTGGCTGCGGAAAGAGTAATCGCCGAACGTCAGAGGATAATCGTCAATCAACACTTCGCCTGCAGTCGGTTCAACCATGCCGGCGAGCATTTTCGCCAGGGTGGATTTCCCGGAACCGTTCTCGCCGATGATCGCCAGGGTCTGTTTTTCACGCAGCGTAAAGCTCAGCGGCTTCACCGCATCGACAGTTTGACGATGAAACAGCCCCGTGCGGTAGCGAAAGGTCTTACTCAGGTTGCGAACTTCCAGTAAGGTTTCGACCATTTCACTCTCTCTCCATGTTCAGCGGGAAATGACAGGCGTAAAGATGATTTTTGGCACCGGTCAGGCGCGGCGTCTCGATACATTTACGCTGAGCATAAGGGCACCGCGGCCCCAGACGACAGCCTATCGGCAGGGATTCCAGCAGCGGGATCGCCCCCGGCAGGGTATTCAGGCGGCTTTTATGCGGCATGGCGCTGCCAAAATCCGGAATGGCGCGGATGAGCGCCTGCGTATACGGATGATGCGGGGCGTTAATCAGATCTTCACTCGGCGCGGTTTCGACCGTTTGCCCGCAATACATCACGTCAATTTTATCCGCCCATTTGCTGAGCATTTGCAGGTCATGGCTGATCAGCAAAATGGTGGTGTTGTTATTCTGGTTGAGGCGCGACAGCAGGCGGAAAATTTGCGCCTGCGTGGTGGGTTCCATCGCATTCGTCGGTTCATCCGCAATCAGCAGACGCGGCTGATTGGCCAGCGCGATGGCAATCATCACTTTCTGACATTCGCCGTCGGTCAGCTCATAAGGGAAGCTGCGCATCGCATCTTTGTGATCTTTAATCCCAACGCGGTGTAAAAGCTCAATGGCGCGACGCTTGCGCCAGCCAACGCGTTGCCACCAGCGGCCTTTATAGGTCCAGCCGGGAATGTTCTGCATAAGCTGCTTACCCACGCGTTCGGACGGATCGAGACAGGACTGCGGTTCCTGGAAAATCATCGAGACGTTATGTCCGACCAGCTTACGCCGCTCGCGGGGGGAGAGGCGCAGCAGATCGATATCATCAAAACGCATACGGTCTGCGGTCACGCGCCAGTTGTCTTTCGCCACGCCGCAGATAGCCTTGGCAATCAGGCTTTTTCCCGAGCCGGATTCCCCCACCAGCCCGCGAATTTCACCCTCCGCGAGGGTGATGCTGATGCGATCGACGGCTTTAACCCAGCCTTCACCGGTTTTGAATTCGATGGTGAGGTTGCGAATATCAAGAAGCGGCATTATTGCACCCCCGCGTTAATTGCACGGCGAATACCGTCGCCCAGCAGGTTGATGAGCAGCACGCTCACCATAATGGCCGCACCCGGCAGCATGACCGTCCACGGTGCCACGTAGATGAGTTCCAGCGCGTCGCCGAGCATCGCACCCCATTCGGGTGACGGCAGCTGTGCACCGAGGTCGAGGAAGCCGAGCGCCGCGATGTCCAGGATCGCCATCGACAGGGCGCGGGTGATCTCGGTGACCAGCCCGGCGGCGATGTTAGGCAGCACGGCAAACCACAGAATGTTGAAGGTCGTGGCGCCGTCCAGACGGGCTGCGACGACGTACTCTTTTTCCAGCTCATCATGCACCATGCTGTAAACCGAGCGCACGATGCGGGGCAGGATAGCCAGCCAGACGGCGAACATGGCATGCGACAGATGCGGACCGGCAAAGGCAACAACAATGATCGCCAGCAGCAGGGACGGGATCGACAGCAGCGTATCCAGAATGTGGTTAAGCACCGCCGAACGCAGGCCGTGCGTGGATCCTGCAAAAATACCAAGCGCCAGCCCACAGATCGTTGCCGCGAGCGTCACCACAAATGCGCCGCCCACCGTCGGGGCTGCACCGCTCAGCAGACGGCTCAACACGTCACGTCCAAGGTCGTCCGTTCCCAGGAAGAAAGAGACTTCGCCGTAGCGCGACCAGGACGGCGGCAGCAGCTGATAGCCAAGGAACTGCTGGTCGATGCCGTACGGCGCAAACCACGAGCCAAAGACGCAAAGCAACACCAGGCCGGCACAGCCGTAAAGGCCGATCATTGCGGTGGTATCACCATAGAATTTACGCCACACGGTGCGCAGCACACCGGGCGTGCGCTTTTCACTGTATACGCTATCGTAAGGCATACCATTCCTTATGCTTCAATGGGTTGGCCATGGCACCCAGAACATCGGACAACACGTTAACAATAATCACTAGCGAACCAATCACCATCACACCCGCAGAAATCGCGGCGTAGTCCTGCTGGCGGATGGCGTTAATCAGCCATCGCCCCAGGCCTGGCCAGCTAAAGACCATCTCGGTGATCATGGCCAGCGTCAGCATGGTGGAAAACTGTAATCCCAGACGCGGAATAACCGGCGGCAGCGCGTTGTGCAGGACGTTGCGGCGCAGTATGGTCAGGCGTGACAACCCGCGCGTGGCGGCGGCTTTGACGTAGTTCTGGTCAAATACCTCAATGGTGCTCAGGCGCATCAGGCGGATCACTTCAGTTGTCGGCGCAACCGCCAGGGTCAGCACCGGCAATACCATATGGCGCAGGGCGCTGACGATCATCTCATGGCGCCACACCGAATCGGACAGCCACGCGTCAATGATGGCAAAACCGGTCACCGTTTTAACCGTATAGAGCAGGTCAAAACGACCCGAAACCGGCAGCCAGCCCATCGTCAGCGAGAAGAACAGCGTCAGCAGCAGCGCCAGCCAGAAGACCGGGATGGAGAAGCCGAGCAGGGCGAGGGCGCTGATAAACTTATCCTGCCATTTATTGCGGTAGATCCCGGCCAGCATGCCCACGGGAATGCCAACCATCAGGGCAAATCCGAAGGCCAGAATGCACAGTTCCATCGTGGCCGGGAACACCTCTTTCAGCTGCTGGGAAATCAGCTGTCCGTTAATGCTGGACACGCCGAAATCCCAGTGCAGCAGCCCGTTAAACCAGAAGAGCCAGGCATCCCACAGGGACGACCCCTGGAGTGGGGCGTGGGGCGTGAAATAGCTCAGGCTGAAGCCGACAAAGTTCAGGAAAAAGAGCGTCACCAGCAGCAAAAGGAGCCGACGTAAGGTAAAAATAATCATGGTTTTTTCACCTCTTGTTCTTTTTCACGCGACACGCCGGCGAACGAGGCGTTGCCGAACGGACTCAGCACCAGACCTTTAATATCATAACGATAGGCCTGAAGACGCAGGGAAGAGGCCAGCGGCAGCACCGGCAGTTCCTGGGCAAGGATCTTCTGCGCTTCATCATAGGCGTCGATGCGTGAGGCCAACTGCTGGGAAGCCAGCGCTTTTTGCAGCACGGCGTCAAATTCCCGGTTACACCAGTGGGCGTAGTTGGTCTGCGAGTTTATCGCCGCACAGCTCAGCAGCGGCCGGAAGAAACTGTCCGGATCGTTACTGTCGGTCGCCCAGCCGGTCAGGGTTAAATCATGATTCATGTCCATCAGGCGCGCCTCCTGGAAACGGCCCTCAACCGGTACGATGATCACTTTCACGCCCACCTGCGCCATATCCGCCTGCAGCAGTTCGGCGGTCTTGAGCGGGCTCGGGTTCCACGCCTGGGAACTGGTTGGCACCCAAAGCTGCAGCGTGAGGTTTTCCGCCCCCAGCGCCTTCAGCTGTTCACGCGCTTTTGCCGGATTGTATTCCGTAATTTTAGCTTCACCGTCATAGGCCCACGAGGCGCGCGGTAAAATTGAGGCGGCGGTTTCCGCCGTGCCGTAGTAGATCGACTGCATCAAACGCTGGTTGTTAATCGCCAGCGCCAGAGCGTGACGAACGGCAGGATTATTCAACGGCGGCTTATCGGTGTTAAAGGCCAGATAAGCGATATTCATGCCGGGGCGCAACGTCAGACGCAGGCGCGGATCGTCGCGCAGAATGGTGAGCTGGCTGGCCGCGGGCCAGGCGAGCACGTCACATTCCCCTGTGAGCAGTTTCGACAGACGTCCTGTTCCACCTGAACCGAGATCGACTACCACCTGCGGCATCAGCGGGGTGCCGCGCCAGAAATGCTCATGGCGCTGCAGGCGAATATACTGCCCGGCGCGGTATTCGGCCAGCTGGAACGGACCGGTGCCGACCGGCTGACGATCGAGTAACTCCTGGCGATCCTTTTTCGTCAGGTTCGCGGCGTACTCAGCGGACATGACCGACGCATAGTGGGTCGCCAGGTGCCAGAGGAAAGAGGCATCCGGGCGCGTCAGCGAAAATTCTACCGTGCGGTTATCCAGCTTGCGCACGCTCTTGACGGTGTCGGCAAACTGCAGGCTGTCGAAATAGGGGAAGTTGCTGCCGTTAACGTTATGCCACGGGTGGTTGCGGTTAAAGATGCGCTGGAAGGTGAAGACCACGTCATCTGCGTTCAGCTTGCGCGTGGGGGTAAACCACGGTGTGCGCTGAAACGCGACGTCATCGCGCAGGTGAAAACGGTAGGTTGCGCCGTTATCCAGCACTTCCCAGCTTTCCGCAAGCTCAGGCACCAGACGATAGGTGTACGGGTCAACATCAAGCAGACGGTCGTAAAGCTGTGCGGCCAGGGTATCCACGATCAGGCCGCTGCCCGCTTTTTGCGGGTTGAAAGTATCCACCTGGCCGCTTACGCAATAGACGAAGCCGCTGTCACGAATGTCAGGCTGCGGAGTTAGCCCGGGCGCGGCAAAGGCCAGGCTGCTAAACAGACCGAGTGCAAAAAAGGACGATAAAACCAGACGCATAATTTTTAAGGTTTTTAGGTTCGATCTGCAAAGTGTATCGCACTTACGCCTGCTTCGTAAAAATGTCTGCGGGTAAGTGCTGATATTGTCAGCGCATTTGATGCTTTTTAAGCAATGCCCTTAACTGATGGTAGGTCAGACCCAGCAGTTCAGCCGCCCGTTTCTGGTTATATTTTGCCGTCTTCAGGCTTTGCTCCAGCAGCTGTTTCTCCTGGTCGTTCTGGAACTGGCGTAAATCAAGGGGGAGAGTAGAGAGATCGCCTGAAGACGTTGGTGCGGACAGCGGCGGCACGCTGCGCTGGAAAGGATCGATAATGATGTTGTCCAGCTCCGTCTCGCTGCTGCCGTGGCGATAGACGGAACGCTCCACGACGTTTTTCAGTTCGCGGATATTTCCCGGCCAGTGGTAAGCAAGCAGCGTCTCCTGTGCATAATCGCTGAAGCCGGGGAACAGCGGCAGTCCGAGCTCGCGGCACATCTGAATCGCAAACTGGTCTGCCAGCAGCATGATGTCGCTTTTGCGCTCGCGCAGCGGAGGAAGCTGAACGACGTCAAAGGCCAGACGGTCAAGCAGGTCGGCACGGAATTTCTCCTCCGCCACCATCTCCGGCAGGTTGGCGTTCGTGGCGCACACCAGACGCACGTTAACCTGCAGCGGCTGGCTACCGCCGACGCGCTCCAGCTCGCCGTACTCAATCACACGCAGCAGTTTTTCCTGCACCAGCATGGGCGCGGTGGCCAGTTCATCAAGAAACAGCGTACCGCCGTCGGCGCGCTCAAAGCGCCCGGGATGGCGCTTCTGGGCACCGGTAAACGCGCCCGCTTCATGGCCGAAGAGCTCGGTGTCGAGCAGGTTTTCATTCAGCGCCGCGCAGTTAAGGGAAATGAAGGGGCCGTCCCAGCGCCCGGATAAATAGTGCAGACGGTTGGCTATCAGCTCTTTCCCCGTTCCGCGTTCACCGATGATCAGCACCGGTTTGTTGAGCGGCGCCAGGCGAGAGACCTGTTCCAGCACTTCAAGGAAACTGTTTGCTTCACCAAGTAAATTGTCTTTGTATCCAGGCATGATGAAATTAACCACTCCTTAGCGATATTCACCAGGAAAGGATAGTTCTTCACTGCATGAAAATCAATCAGTGTCAGTGAAATCAATAAGATAAAAAGTTGGCATGATGTTTGTATTATCTGTACAGCAGGGCATAGCCCGATAACAGAACTATGAGGATTTGATTATGGGTATTTTTTCTCGTTTTGCCGACATCGTGAACGCCAACATCAACTCACTGCTTGAGAAAGCGGAAGATCCGCAGAAGCTGGTACGCCTGATGATTCAGGAGATGGAAGACACGCTAGTTGAAGTGCGTTCTACCTCCGCCCGTGCGCTGGCGGAGAAAAAACAGCTTACGCGTCGTATTGAACAAGCTACCGCTCAGCTGAACGAATGGCAGGAAAAAGCGGAACTGGCGCTGCGCAAAGATAAAGAGGATCTGGCCCGTGCGGCGCTGATCGAAAAACAGAAGCTGGCCGATATGGTCGCGACGCTCGAGCATGAAGTGACGCTGGTGGATGACACGCTCACCCGTATGAAGAAAGAGATTGGTGAGCTTGAAAACAAACTGAGCGAAACCCGCGCGCGTCAGCAGGCGCTGACTCTGCGTCACCAGGCGGCAAGCTCTTCCCGCGATGTGCGTCGTCAGCTGGACAGCGGTAAGCTTGATGAAGCGATGGCGCGTTTTGAATCGTTTGAACGTCGTATCGACCATATGGAAGCCGAAGCCGAAAGTCACGGCATCGGTAAGCAGAAGTCGCTGGATCAACAGTTCGCCGACCTGAAGGCCGACGATGAAATCAGCGAGCAGCTGGCGGCACTGAAAGCCAAAATGAAGCAAGACAACCAATAATAATTCCTGCGGCACCTGAGCGTGCCGCATCGTAAGACAAGGAGTACACATGAGCGCGCTTTTTCTGGCCATTCCCCTGACAATTTTCGTGCTGTTCGTTTTGCCGATTTGGCTGTGGCTGCACTACAGCAACCGTTCTTCACGGGGTGAACTTTCCCAGAGTGAACAACAGCGTCTGGTACAGCTCTCCGATGAGGCGAACAAAATGCGCGAACGCATTCAGGCGCTGGAAGCCATCCTGGATGCTGAACATCCAAACTGGAGGGACCGTTAATGTCTGGACTGAATCTGAACAAAAAGCTGTGGCGTATCCCCCAGCAGGGCATGGTGCGCGGCGTTTGTGCCGGACTGGCTCATTATCTTGATGTCCCGGTCAAACTGGTGCGCGTGGTCACGGTGCTATCGATCTTCTTCGGTCTGGCGTTTATTACCCTGGTGGCATACATCGTCCTGTCGTTTGTCCTTGACCCGATGCCGGAAGGAGAACTGGCTGCGGAAGGCGCCCCTACCAGCAGCGATCTTCTCAATGCGGTTGATGAGCAACTTGCCGCCGGTGAGAAGCGGCTACGGGAAATGGAACGCTATGTCACGTCGGATACCTTTACGCTGAGAAGTCGTTTTCGTCAGCTTTAAGAGAGAGATGAGATGAAACAACACTGGCAACAGGCCGGTCAGAAGGTAAAACCCGGCCTGAAAATCGCAGGTAAACTGGTCCTGCTGACCGCGTTAAGGTTCGGCCCGGCAGGTGTGGCGGGGTGGGCGATTAAATCCGTTGCCCGCAAGCCGGTCAGAATGGTGCTGGCCGTGGCGCTCGAACCGCTGTTGCAAAAGGTGGCAAAACGGCTTTCTCGTCGTTACTTATCCCAATAATTCCCGCTGGCGTTAGCCCTTTCCCTTCCGGGAGAGGGACTGGCGACGGTTAACCGCATTTCTCTTTTCCCCGTGCTTTCTTTGCGGCAGCTCACAATATTGCGCTGAGCTGCTTTGCAAACACCTTTTTCTCCTCCCTGGTCCGTTGACAGATATTTTTCATGGGAGTAGATTGCCACTCCGTGGGACCGCTACCATGGAAAATGAAATGAAGATAAAAATTAAAGATCTCATTAATCTTGTTTACGGGGAAACGTTTTCTGAAGCCCATCTTAATGCGCTTTTGGAAAATATTGAAAAGGCTGCTTCTGTTATTACAGAAAAACGTAAAATGGCCTGGGATGAAAAAGATGTTGTTCTGATTACCTATGCCGATCAGTTTTCAGCGAAAGGGGAGAAGGCACTGCCGGTTTTTACACGTTTTTATAACAAGTGGCTTTCTCATTCTTTTTCTCATGTCCATCTCTTGCCTTTTTATCCATGGTCTTCGGACGACGGGTTTTCTGTTATTGATTATCATGAGGTTGCACCTGACACGGGTACGTGGCGAGATGTTGCTGAGTTAAAACAGTCAGCCAGCTTAATGTTTGATTTCGTCTGCAATCATATGTCAGCCAAAAGCAAATGGTTCGCTAATTATCTGAAGCAAACGCCTGGCTATGACGATTTCTTTATTTCTGTCGATCCTGAAACAGACTTATCCGCGGTGACGCGTCCGCGTGCCTTACCGCTTCTTACGCCTTTCACGCTGCATGATGGCAGCGTGCGACACCTGTGGACCACCTTCAGCGAGGACCAGATTGACCTCAATTTCGCCTCTCCGCAGGTGCTGATCGCGATGGTGGATGTGCTTCTGCATTACCTGATTGAAGGGGCGCGGTACATTCGTCTGGATGCTGTGGGCTTCATGTGGAAAATACCCGGAACAAACTGCATCCACCTTGAGCAAACCCACCAGCTCATCCAGCTTTTCCGCGCTATTACCGAGGCTGTCGCCCCGGGAACGGTGATTATCACCGAGACGAACGTTCCGCATAAAGATAACGTTGCTTACTTCGGTGACGGTGAAAATGAAGCGCAGATGGTGTATCAGTTCTCTTTGCCCCCGCTGGTGCTGCATGCGGTGCATAGTCAGAACGTACGGACGCTGAGCCAGTGGGCAGCGTCGCTGACGCTGCCTTCCACCAAAACCACCTGGTTTAACTTCCTGGCCTCTCATGACGGAATTGGTCTGAACCCGCTACGCGGCATTTTGCCTGAGTCGGAAATCCTCTCGCTTGTGGAGAAACTTCAGGCTGAAGGGGCGTTGGTTAACTGGAAAAATAACCCGGATGGGACACGCAGTCCTTATGAAATTAATGTGACCTATCTGGATGCATTAAGTACGCACGACAGTCTTGATAGCCATAGGATTGCCCGGTTTATTCTGGCGCATGCCGTCCTCTTAAGCTTCCCCGGCGTGCCAGCGGTTTATATCCAGAGTATTCTCGGCTCGCGAAATGATTATGCAGGTGTTGAGCGCCTGGGATACAACCGCGCAATAAATCGTGAGAAATACGCTGCGGGACAAATTGATAGCGTGCTTGAGGATAAAAATAGCCTGCGTTCTCAGGTCTATTTCTCGTTAAGCCAGCTAATCGCGCTGCGTCGGGCGGAAAAAGCATTCCATCCTGACAGTGAGGCTTATTTTAGTGCGTCAGGTGAACATGTTTTAAAAATCGTTCGCGTGGCGAGTTGTGGCGAGAAAATAACGGCGCTGTTTAATTTCAGTGATGGCATTCAAACGGTGGAATCGGATATTCAATCCGGAACGGAGTTGATAGCCGGAAAAGATATTACAGATAAAACGCTGACCCTACATCCATGGCAGGTGTTGTGGATTAAAGAAAACTAAAAAGGACCTTAAAATGAAAATGCCCAAAATTGTGCTGATATCAGCGCTGGTTTCGTGCGCCCTGTTATCGGGCTGTAAGGATGACAAAAAGTCTGCTGTCACCATTGAGTTTATGCACTCATCGGTCGAGCAGGAGCGTCAGGCGGTTATCACGAAGCTGATTGAAAAATTCGAGAAAGAGAACCCCGGCATCACGGTGAAACAGGTGCCGGTAGAAGAGGATGCCTACAACACCAAGGTCATTACGCTCGCCAGAACGGGCGCGCTGCCCGAGGTGATTGAGGTCAGCCATGACTACGCGAAAGTCATGGACAAGGAACAGCTGCTGGATCGCAAGGCTATCAGTGAAGCCATTAAAGCGGTAGGTGAAGGCACCTTCTATGACGGCATTTTGCGTGTTGTTCGTACAGAAGACGGTTCTGCCTGGACGGGTGTGCCAGTCAGTGCCTGGCTATCCGGCGTCTGGTATCACAAAGATGCGCTTGCTGCGGCGGGTATCCAGGAGCCACACAACTGGGAACAGCTGCTGAAAGCCAGCCAGCGCCTTAACGACCCGGCCAAAAAACGTTACGGCATTGCGCTGCCCACCGCGGAAAGCGTGATGACAGAGCAGGCATTCTCCCAGTTTGCGCTTTCCGGCGGCGCGAACGTTTTTGATGCCAAAGGGAACGTCGACATCGATACCCCTGTAATGGCAAAGGCCCTGGCGTTTTATAAATCCCTGGCCGCGACCACCATGCCGGGTTCAAACGACGTCATGGAGATCAAAGATGCCTTCATGAACGGCTCCGCGCCGATGGCGGTTTACTCCACCTACATCCTGCCGGCGGTATTCCACGACGGAAACCCTGCCAACCTGGGCTTCGTCGTCCCAACAGAAACCTCTTCTGCTGTTTACGGCATGGTCACGTCGCTGACGATTACCACCGGTCAAACCGAAGATGAAACTCAGGCGGCTGAAAAGTTTGTCACCTGGATGGAGCAGGCTCAAAACGCAACCGACTGGGTCATGATGTCACCGGGTGCGGCACTGCCGGTGAACAAGCTGGTGGTGGGCACTGATACCTGGAAAAACAACGATGTGATTAAAGCGTTTGGGCAACTGCCTTACGAACTGATTGCGCAGTTCCCAAATGTGCAGGTCTTTGGCGCCGTGGGCGACAAAAACTTCACACGCATGGGCGATGTAACCGGGTCCGGCATCATCAGTTCCATGGTGCACAACGTCACGGTGGGGAAACACGATCTCAGCAGCACGCTTAGTGACAGCCAGAAGCGACTGACTGATCTGATTTCACAACGATAGGAGCGCTCTGCGGAAGGAAATTATGAAGACGTTGTTTTCTGGTCGTTCAGATATGCCTTTCGCCATGCTGCTGTTGGCCCCCAGCCTGATTTTGCTGGGGGGCCTGGTGGCCTGGCCAATGATTTCCAATATTGAAATCAGTTTCTTACGTCTGCCGCTTAACCCGCGTATTGATGCGGTGTTCGTCGGGCTCGATAACTACATCCGCATTCTCGGGGATGCTGCGTTCTGGCACTCGCTGTGGATGACGTTCTGGTACACCGCGCTGGTCGTGCTCGGCAGTACCGGGCTGGGGCTTGCCGTCGCCATCTTCTTTAACCGGGAGTTTCGTCTGCGGAAAACGGCGCGTTCGCTGGTGATTTTATCCTACGTAACGCCGTCCATTTCGCTGGTGTTTGCATGGAAATACATGTTCAACAACGGCTACGGCATTGTGAACTACCTGGGCGTTGACCTGCTGCATCTGTATGACCAGGCACCCCTGTGGTTCGACAATCCTGGCAGCAGCTTTGTACTGGTGGTGCTGTTCGCCATCTGGCGTTACTTCCCGTACGCGTTCATTTCGTTCCTGGCGATTTTGCAGACCATTGATAAGTCGCTGTATGAAGCGGCGGAAATGGACGGCGCGAATGCCTGGCAGCGTTTTCGAATCGTTACGCTGCCCGCGATTATGCCAGTGCTGGCAACGGTGGTGACGCTTCGCACTATCTGGATGTTCTATATGTTTGCGGATGTCTACCTGTTGACTACCAAGGTCGATATTTTGGGCGTCTACCTCTACAAAACGGCATTCGCTTTCAATGATTTGGGTAAAGCTGCGGCGATCTCCGTCGTGCTGTTCGTGATCATCTTCGCGGTGATTCTGCTGACCAGAAAAAGGGTAAACCTCAATGGCAACAAATAAACGCGTACTGAGCCGCATTGGTTTTTATCTGGGGCTGGCGGTATTTCTGATTATCACGCTGTTCCCGTTCTTCGTGATGCTGATGACGTCATTCAAGAGCGCGAAAGAGGCGATATCGCTTAACCCGACCATATTGCCGCAGGCGTGGACGCTGCAGCATTACGTCGACATCTTTAATCCGCTGATTTTCCCGTTTGTGGACTATTTCAAAAACAGCATGGTGGTGTCGCTGACCTCCTCGGTGATTGCCGTGTTTCTCGGCACGCTGGGGGCTTACGCTTTATCCAAACTGCGTTTTAAGGGCCGCACGACGATCAATGCGAGTTTTTACACCGTCTACATGTTCTCCGGGATATTGCTGGTGGTGCCGCTGTTCAAAATCATCACGGCCCTTGGGATCTACGACACCGAGCTGGCGCTGATTATCACCATGGTGACCCAAACGTTACCGACAGCGGTGTTCATGCTGCGCAGCTATTTCGACACCATCCCGGACGAGATCGAAGAAGCCGCGATGATGGACGGCCTGAACCGCCTGCAAATCATCTTTCGCATCACCGTGCCGCTGGCGATTTCCGGGCTCGTGTCGGTGTTTGTCTATTGCTTCATGGTGGCGTGGAACGACTACCTGTTTGCGTCCATTTTCCTGTCCAGCGCCAGCAATTTCACCTTGCCGGTCGGGCTGAACACGCTCTTTAGCACGCCGGACTATATCTGGGGTCGCATGATGGCGGCATCGCTGGTGACGGCGCTTCCGGTGGTCATTATGTACGCCCTGTCTGAACGTTTTATTAAAAGTGGTTTGACCGCCGGTGGCGTGAAGGGCTGAGGCGGCCAATTTTAACAAGGAGTCAGTCATGAAAAAATTAGTTGCGACAGCGCCACGCGTGGCGGCGCTGGTGGAATATGAAGATCGTGCTGTGGAAGCACATGAAGTGAAAATTCGCGCCCGCTTTGGCGCGCCGAAACACGGTACCGAAGTGGTGGATTTCCGCGCCGCCAGTCCATTTATCGACGAAGAGTTCAACGCTGAGTGGCAGATGTTTACCCCGCGTGAAGAGGGGACGGCCCGCGGGATCGAATTCGGTAAGTTCCAGCTGGGCAACATGATTGTTGGCGACATTATCGAATGCGGTGATGACGTCACTGAATATCAGATCGGCGACAGCGTCTGCTGCTACGGTCCGCTGCAGGAAACGGTCATCGTTAACGCGGTGAATAACTACAAGCTGCGCAAAATGCCGCAGGGGGCCTCCTGGAAAAACGCCGTTTGCTACGACCCAGCGCAGTTCGCCATGAGCGGCGTGCGTGATGCCAACGTCCGCGTGGGCGACTTTGTGGTCGTGGTCGGTCTGGGAGCCATTGGGCAGATTGCGATTCAGCTGGCGAAAAAAGCCGGTGCGTCAGTGGTTATCGGCGTTGATCCAATCGAACACCGCTGCGAGATCGCTCGTCGTCACGGTGCGGACCACTGCCTGAATCCAATCGGTACCGATGTCGGTCTTGAAATCAAGAAGCTGACCGGGAAGCAGGGCGCGGACGTGATCATCGAAACCAGCGGTTTTGCAGACGCGCTGCAGTCCGCGCTGCGCGGACTTGCCTACGGCGGCACCATCTCCTACGTAGCCTTCGCAAAACCGTTCGCGGAAGGATTTAACCTTGGCCGTGAAGCACATTTCAACAACGCGAAGATTGTCTTCTCCCGCGCAGGCAGCGAACCCAACCCGGACTACCCGCGCTGGAGCCGCAAACGTATTGAAGAGACCTGCTGGGAACTGCTGATGAACGGTTATCTGAATTGTGACGATCTGATTGACCCGGTCGTGACTTTCACCACCAGCCCGGAAAGCTACATGACGTATGTCGATCAGCACCCGGAACTCAGTATCAAAATGGGCGTCACTTTTTAAGCTAAGGAGAGCACATCATGAAGATCGCGACACAAAACCAGGCCTTTTTCCCAACCAACATCATGGAAAAATTCGAGTACATCAAAGCGATGGGCTTTGATGGCTACGAAATTGACGGCCGCCTGCTGGTGGAAAACCTCGACGACGTAAAAGCCGCTATCAAAGCCACCGGTCTGCCGGTGACAACGGCCTGTGGTGGATACGATGGCTGGATCGGTGATTTCATCGAAGAGCGTCGTCTGAACGGATTAAAGCAGATTGAACGCATTCTGGAAGCGCTGGCTGAAGTGGGCGGCAAGGGCATTATCGTGCCTGCCGCGTGGGGGATGTTTACCTTCCGTCTGCCGCCAATGACCTCGCCGCGCAGCCTCGATGGTGACCGCAAAGCGGTAAGCGCCTCCCTGCGCTGGCTGGATGAGGTGGCGGCTCGCACCGGGACGACCGTCTACCTGGAGCCGCTGAACCGCTACCAGGATCATATGATCAACACCCTTGCGGACGCGCGTCGCTATATCGAAGAGAACGGCCTGAAGCACGTGCAGATCATCGGCGATTTCTATCATATGAACATCGAAGAAGACTCGCTGACGGATGCGCTGCATCAGCACCGCGATCTGCTGGGCCATGTGCACATCGCAGATAACCACCGCTATCAGCCGGGCAGCGGCAGCCTTGATTTTGCCAGCCTGTTCGACCAGCTGCGTGCCGATAACTATCAGGGATACGTGGTGTATGAATGCCGTGTTCGCGCCGAGGATCCGGCTCAGGCATACCAGGACTCACTCATTTATCTGCGTGAATGCTAAGGATGACGAGCGTGATGAGTGCTTCTACACCTTCGCCTCTGCGCGTTGCCATCATTGGCGCCGGGCAGGTCGCGGATAAAGTGCATGCCTCGTATTACGCCACGCGCAGTGATGTTCAGATGGTGGCTGTCATGGACAGCCATCCTGAACAGGCTCGGGCGTTTGCGGAACGTCATGGTATTTCCTCGGCATGGCAGGATGTGCGAGAGATGCTCGAGGCGGTTAAGCCGGATGCGGTGAGCGTCTGTTCGCCTAACCGGTTCCATTTCGAGCACGTCATGGCCGCGCTGGAAGCGGGCTGCCACGTGATGTGTGAAAAACCACCTGCTATGACGCCACAGGAGGCCGATCGGATGCGCATGGCCGCGCGCAGCGCGGGAAAAGTGCTGGCGTATGATTTTCACCATCGTTTTGCTCTCGATACGCAACTGCTGCGTGAGGCTGTGATGAAGGGCGCGCTGGGAGAAATTTATTACACCACGGCGCAGGCGCTACGGCGCTGCGGGGTTCCTGGCTGGGGCGTCTTTACCAATAAAACGCTACAGGGCGGTGGGCCTCTGATTGATATCGGCATCCATATGCTAGACGCCGCAATGTATGTTCTGGGTTTCCCGGCGGTAAAACGGGTGACCGCACACAGCTTTCAGAAGCTGGGAAACCGTAAAAGCAGCGGCCAGTTTGGCGAGTGGGATCCCACGCGGTTTACCGTGGAAGATGCTCTGTTTGGCACCATTGAGTTCTGCAATGGCGGCATTCTGCGTCTGGACACGTCGTTTGCGCTTAACATCCGCGAGCAGTCGATCATGAACGTCGCATTCTGCGGTGAAAAGGCGGGGGCAACGCTCTTCCCGGCGCACATCTACAGCGACGAAGCCGGTGCTTTAGTCACCCTCACGCAGCGTGAAGAGGCTGACGACCAGCGTCATATGCGCAGTATGGATGCCTTCGTACGCCATGTGCTGGGAGAGCCCGCCACGATCGCTGATGCGGAGCAGGGGCTGGTTATCCAGCAGCTTGTCGCCGCGCTGTATGAATCAGCAGAAACAGGGGAAAGCGTGACGTTATGCTAAACGTGTCTGTATTAACCGACCCGGGATTTTGTCCACACAGCCTGAATAAATACGCCTCCATCATGGCCTGCGGTAATGGCTACATGGGGATCCGGGCTGCGCATGAAGAAGATTACACCCAGCAAACCCGAGGCATGTATCTTGCAGGTCTCTATCATCAGGCGGGTCGTAACGAGACCACTGAGCTGGTCAATCTGCCGGATATCACCGGTATCGATGTTGAGCTGGATGGCGTCAATTTCACGCTCCTGTCAGGCGAAATCCTCGAGTGGCAGCGCGAGCTGGCATTTGCCAATGGCGAACTTCGTCGCAGCGTCGTCTGGCGCTCGCCTGACGGGAAACGCTATCGTCTGGAAAGTCGTCGTTTTGTGTCGCTGGACCAGTTGCCTTTAGTGGCCATGCAGCTTTCGATCACACCGCTTGATGCCGCCACGCAGGCCGTGCTGAAAACCGGCATTGATGCAACGCAAACGAACAGCGGCAGACAGCATCTGGATGAAATGTCGGTCAGAGTGTTCGACCAGCAATACATGCAGGGCGTGTATGAAACGCAGGACCGTGCCTCAGAAGTTGTTGTTTCGGCGTTTTGTCAGCTCTCCGCGAAGAGCGACAGCTGCTTCACCGCCAAAAATCGTCGTCTCAGCGTTCATCATTCGCTGACGATTGCGATGGGTGACACTGTCACGCTCGAGAAAATCGTCTGGGTGACGCATCGCAGTGATAAAGCGCTGTCGCAGGCCTCTTTCGCCCGCAACGCGCTGGCCGATCTTAAAGTCTGTGCGGCAAGAGGCTACGACGCACTGCTTGAGAGTTCAGCGTATACCTGGAAAGAGGTCTGGCGTGACGCTCGAGTAGAAGTGGACTCTACGGAGTATCAGGATCAGATGGCGCTGGATTACGCCGTCTGGCATTTGACGACCATGACACCGGCCCATAATGAGCGAAGCAGTATCGCCGCCAAAGGGCTGACGGGCGAGGGGTATAAAGGCCACGTCTTCTGGGATACCGAAATTTTCCTGCTGCCTTTTCATCTGTTCACCCGCCCGAAGATAGCCCGCAGCCTGCTTCGCTATCGCTGGCTTAATCTCTCAGGCGCACGGGAAAAAGCCCGTCGCAACGGCTGGCCCGGCGCGTTGTTCCCATGGGAAAGCGCCGCCAGCGGTCTGGAAGAGACGCCGGAGTTCGCGGCTATTAACATCCGAACCGGCACGCGCCAGAAGGTGGCCTCCGCGCTGGCGGAACACCACATCGTGGCGGACATTGCCTGGGCCGTCGTCGCTTACTGGCAGGCAACACACGATGATGCTTTTATGCGGAATGAAGGCCTCACGCTGCTGATGGAAACCGCTGCGTTCTGGATGGGCCGCGCAACGGAAATCAATGGTCGTCTCGAAATCCATGACGTCATCGGACCGGACGAATACACCGAGCATGTGAACAACAACGCGTATACCAACTATCTGGCCTGGCACAACGTCGCCTGCGCTCGCCGGTTTATGGCGATGTTTGGGCGCGAGGATGACGGTTTTACGCAGAATGCCACACGGTTCCTGCCGCGCTTATGGCTACCGGAGGCCGACGCGGACGGTGTGATCCCCCAGGATGATACCTTCATGGCAAAACCTGCCATCGATCTGAGCCGCTACAAAGCCAAAGCGGGTAAGCAGACCATTCTGCTCGATTATTCCCGTGCGGAAGTTAACGAGATGCAGATCCTTAAGCAGGCCGATGTGGTGATGCTTAATTATCTACTGCCGGAGCGGTTTACACCGCAGCAGTGCGCCGCCAATCTGGCGTTCTACGAGCCCCGCACGATCCATGATTCGTCGCTGAGCAAGGCCATTCACGGCATTGTGGCCGCCCGCTGCGGTGACACCGAAGGTGCCTACGCCTTCTGGCGTGATGGCGTCGCCATTGATCTTGGTGATGACCCGCACAGCTGCGATGACGGGATTCACGCTGCTGCGACCGGCGCTATCTGGTCCGGCGTTATTCAGGGCTTTGCCGGTATGCAGATAGTGGAAGGGGAGCTGCATCTTTCGCCCAGGTTGCCGGCCCACTGGCGAAGGCTTGCTTTCCCCCTGCGCTGGCGGAACGCAGCGCTGCACTTTACGTATGAAAACGAGGTTTTAACCATTGAAGCTTCAGCACCGGTCACGCTGACGCTGTGGGGCAAAACGCTACTCGTATCGGGGCATAAAGTTTGCGCCTATAAGGACTTTCTTACACCTGTAAATGGGACCGCTACCACGGAGGTGCGCCATGACGCTTAAGGCTGTTGTATTCGATCTGGACGGTGTGATCACCGATACCGCACACCTCCACTTTTTGGCCTGGCGTGCAGTGGCGGAGGAGATAGGCATCACCTTCGATGAAGTCTTCAACGAACAGCTAAAGGGGATAAGCCGTATGGATTCCCTCCAGCGCATCCTGAAGCATGGTGGGAAAGAGGGGACGTTTAGCGATGAGCAGTGCCTCGCGCTGGCGACGAAAAAAAACGCGCTCTATGTCCAGTCTCTGGCGTCACTGACGGAAGATTCTCTGCTTCCCGGTATTCGCGACGTGCTGGCGGATATTCGTGCGGCGAACGTCAAAATTGGGCTCGCCTCCGTTTCCCTGAATGCCCCCGGCATATTGCGTGCCCTGGGCATTCAGCACGCTTTTGATTTTTGCGCTGATGCCTCCCTGATTATCTGTTCGAAGCCGGACCCGGAGATCTTCCTCGCCGCCTGTGCAGGCCTGAATGTGCGTCCTGAAGAGGCCATTGGCATCGAAGATGCACCTGCAGGCGTTGAGGCGATCAACGCGGCGGGAATGCTGTCGGTTGGGATTGGATCTGGCCTGAACCATGCGGGATTACAACTTCATTCAACGCGGGAACTGACCTGGAAATGTCTGACCGAGTTTTGGGCATCCCGGACGTATTGATAAGGAATTAACAATGGCTCAACTGTCTCTGAAACACATTCAGAAAATCTATGATAACCAGGTCCACGTGGTTAAGGATTTCAATCTCGAAATCGAAGACAAGGAGTTCATCGTCTTCGTCGGGCCTTCGGGCTGCGGTAAATCTACGACGCTGCGTATGATTGCCGGTCTGGAGGAGATCAGCGCGGGGGAACTGGTCATTGACGGAGTGTGCATGAATGACGTTCCCGCCAAGTCTCGCGATATTGCGATGGTGTTCCAGAACTATGCGCTTTATCCGCATATGACGGTCTACGACAACATGGCGTTTGGCCTGAAGATGCAAAAAATTGCGCCTGCGGTTATCGAAGAACGCGTTAACTGGGCGGCACAAATCCTCGGTTTACGCGAGTATCTCAAGCGTAAACCGGGCGCGCTGTCCGGCGGCCAGCGTCAGCGCGTGGCGTTAGGCAGGGCGATCGTGCGCGAAGGGGGCGTGTTCCTGATGGATGAACCGCTCTCCAACCTCGATGCCAAGCTTCGCGTGCAGATGCGGGCTGAAATCAGCAAGCTGCACCAGAAGCTCAACACCACCATGATTTACGTGACCCACGATCAGACGGAAGCCATGACGATGGCGACCCGCATCGTGATCTTAAAAGACGGCATTATTCAGCAGGTCGGTGCACCGAAGCAGGTGTACAACGAACCGGCAAACATGTTTGTCGCGGGGTTCATTGGATCGCCTGCCATGAACTTCATTCACGGCGCTATCGACGACCGCTATTTCGTCACGGAAACGCTGCGTCTTGAGATCCCGGAAGACACGCTCGCTTCACTGAATGCCGCAGGGTACCAGCGTAAAGCCGTGGTTTTTGGGATCCGTCCGGAAGATATTCTCACGCTGCAGAGCAGTGGTGAAAACATCGCGGCGAAAGTCAGCGTAGCCGAACTGACCGGTGCGGAGTTTATGCTCTACGCCACCGTTGGCGGCCATGAGCTGGTTGTTCGCGCTGGCGCCGCGAATGATTATGCCGCCGGGGATAATATCGACATCCAGTTCGATATGAATAAGTGCCATTTCTTCGACGCTGAAACCGAAGCGGCTATTAGATAAGAAAGGTGTTCGCCGAAAATGCAAATTTCCGGTTTTTTTGTTTGTTACTTATAAAGGGAATATTTAATGGGTACTCTACTAAGAAGTGCTGCGCTCGTTCTGTGCGCAGGGGTTAGCTGTGCACAAGCATCAGAAACAGCTAAACAGTGGGAATTTAATATTGGTGCAATGTATGAAATCGAAAACGTCGAGGGGCAGGGTGACGATAAAGATGGATTATATGAACCTTCCGTGTGGTTTAATGCAACCTGGGACGCGTGGACTATTTCGCTGGCGATGTATCAGGAGGGGCCGGTTGATTATAGCAGTATGACCCGTGGAACCTATTTCGACCGTCCTGAATTTGAATTACGCTATCGCTTTATCGGAACCGATGATTTTACTTTCGGTCTGACCGGCGGTTTCCGAAATTATGGCTATCACTTTAAAGATGAGCACGGTGCTAAAGACGGCAGCGCGAATATGCAGCGCTACAAAGTTCAGCCTGACTGGGATATTAAATTAACCGACGACTGGCGTTTTGGCGGCTGGTTTGCCATGTATCAGTTCGCCAACGATCTGGAAAAAACCGGCTATGCTGACAGCCGCGTCGAAACCGAAACGGGCTTTACCTGGACCATTAACGAAACCTTTGCGGCTAAAGTGAATTACTATTTAGAGCGCGGTTTCAATATGGACAGTTCCCGTAATAACGGCGAGTTTTCTACCCAGGAAATTCGTGCCTATCTGCCCATCTCGTTAGGTCAGACCACCCTGACGCCTTATACCCGCCTGGGGCTTGATCGCTGGTCGAACTGGGACTGGCAGGACGATCCTGAGCGTGAAGGACACGACTTCAACCGACTCGGTCTCCTCTACGCTTACGATTTCAACAATGGTTTATCCATGACGCTGGAATACGCCTATGAGTGGGAAAACCACGATGAAGGCGACAGCGACCGCTTCCACTATGCGGGGGTTGGCGTAAACTACGCGTTCTGACCGACGGCACGCCAGGGGCACTACGCCCCTGGTTTTAGCGAAGGGATGCAGCCAACAGAAAGTGGGTATCAACCAGCACTTTTTGCGGGGCGGGCTGACCGGCAATACGCCTGAAAAGAAGATCGCAGCTCTCTTCCCCCAGCTTTCGGGTGGGGATATCAAAGCCGCCAGGTGCGGGCGTTAAAATGAGAGAGAGCATCGGGTCACTGTATCCGGCTATCACCACCTGCTCCGGGATCATCAGATTCAACTCATCCGCCGCGCGATAGAGGCTGAGCAACTTCATGCTGTCGGTAGCAAATACCGCATCAGGCGGCGTGGGTGACGACAACAGTTCCAGAGCCGCCGCAAGCGCACTCTCATGGGTATAACCGCCATCCCTGATCCAGTCCGGGTTAATGGCAATTTGGTGCTTTTCCAGACTGGCTTTATAACCCGCCAGACGATCGATAGAAACATGATAATCAAGCGGCGCATGCAGGCAGGCAATTTTTCGGCGACCGTTTTTTATAAAGGTTTCGGTCAGCGTGGCGCTGTCATGGAAATTATCCGTGTCGACGGAATAAATATTCTGATACTCACCTTCAACTTTGCCGATAACCACTACCGGTACGCCATACGCATCCAGCGTGGTGAAAAAGGATTCATTTGCCGGTGAGCTCAGCATAATGATCCCTTTGATCATCTTCTGTTTTATTTTACTCACACATTTCAGCAGATCGTCTTCGCTGCTTTTTGAGGTCTGTAAAATAACGTCAAAACCTTCTTCTTCCGCTTTTGCCGTAATGGCATGAAGGACATCGGAGAAAAAAGGATTACCGGCGGTGGTTTTGGTTGATCGGGTCGAAATAACCATAATGGCATCGAAGCCAGAAGAGGTCAGGGCGCGGGCCAGTTTGTTGGGCTGATAATTTAATTCGTCAATCGCCTTAAGCACTTTTTCACGCGCTTCGGGAGAAATATTCGTTTGTTTATTCAGAACGCGGGAAACGGTTGATTTCGATACGCCCGCAACCCGTGCGATATCATAGATGGTGGGTGACATACACCTTACTCACTCCGGACTGACAGCAATGCCGTTCATCTTACTGGAGAGAAAACGGCAATAGCAATAAATAAGAATTGATAATCAACGATCTGCCCCCATTTATTGTATTCTGAAGCCATGCATTCAAGGCTTCCAGGCAACGAAGGACGGCGATGAAGCGACTTAAAAACGAAATCAATTCACTGGTGAACCGCGGCGTTGACCGTCATCTGCGTCTGGCCGTGACGGGGCTGAGCCGCAGCGGTAAGACGGCGTTTATCACCGCAATGGTAAACCAGCTCCTGAACCTGCACGCCGGGGCGCGTCTGCCGTTGCTTAGCGCGGTGCGGGAAGAGCGCCTGCTGGGCGTGAAGCGCGTACCACAGCGTGATTTTGGTATTCCACGCTTTACCTATGACGAAGGGCTGGCGCAGCTCTACGGCGATCCGCCTACGTGGCCGACGCCGACGCGAGGGGTCAGTGAGATTCGACTCGCGCTGCGTTTTCGCTCGAATGAATCCCTGATGCGCCACTTCAAGGATACTTCCACGCTGTACCTGGAAATCGTCGATTATCCCGGTGAATGGCTGCTCGACCTGCCGATGCTGGCGCAGGATTACCTCAGCTGGTCCCGTCAGATGACGGGCTTGTTGCAGGGGCAGCGCGCCGGGTGGTCGGCCAAGTGGCGACAGCTGTGCGAAGGTCTGGACCCGCTTGCACCGGCAGATGAGAACCGTCTGGCCGCCATTGCCGAAGCCTGGACGGCGTATCTGCATCAGTGCAAGCAGGAAGGGTTGCACTTCATTCAGCCGGGTCGCTTTGTCCTGCCGGGTGATTTAGCGGGCGCACCTGCGCTTCAGTTCTTCCCCTGGCCGGATGTGGATGGGGTGGGCGAGTCGAAGCTGGCGCAGGCCGACAGGCACACTAACGCCGGGATGCTGCGCGAGCGTTACAATTACTACTGTGAAAAAGTGGTCAAGGGATTCTATAAAAACCACTTTTTGCGATTTGACCGTCAGATTGTGCTGGTGGATTGTCTGCAGCCGCTCAACAGCGGGCCACAGGCCTTCAACGATATGCGCCTTGCGCTGACGCAGCTGATGCAAAGTTTTCACTACGGGCAGCGGACGCTGTTTCGCCGTTTATTCTCTCCGGTGATCGACAAACTGCTCTTTGCTGCCACGAAGGCCGATCACGTCACGGTCGACCAGCATGCCAATATGGTATCGCTGCTGCAGCAGCTGGTGCAGGACGCCTGGCAAAACGCCGCCTTCGAAGGGATCGGCATGGATTGCCTTGGCCTCGCGTCCGTGCAGGCGACGCAAAGCGGGTTGATTGACGTTAACGGCGAGAAAATACCGGCATTACGCGGGAACCGGCTCAGCGACGGTGAACCGCTTACCGTGTATCCGGGCGAAGTGCCCGCGCGGCTGCCGGGTCAGGCCTTCTGGCAGAACCAGGGCTTCCAGTTTGAAGCCTTCCGCCCGCAGGCAATGAGCGTCGATCGGCCATTACCGCACATCCGTCTGGATGCGGCGCTGGAGTTTTTGATTGGAGATAAATTGCGATGACGGAACCGTTAAAACCGCGCATAGACTTTACCGGAACGCTTGAGCAGGACCCTCAGGAGGCGTTCAAAACCGCGCAGAAGTTCAGCGGCACGCAGGCTGATAACTTTGCCCCGGCCCTGACTGAGGAGCCGGGCGTCGAGGACGGTCCGGCGGAGGCGGTTGTGGAAGCCGCTCTGCGTCCAAAACGCAGCCTGTGGCGCAAGATGGTCACTGCCGGTCTGGCGCTGTTTGGCGTAAGCGTGGTTGGGCAGGGCGTGCAGTGGACGATGAATGCCTGGCATACTCAGGACTGGGTCGCGCTGGGCGGATGTGCCGCGGGCGCGCTGATTGTGGGGGCGGGCATCGGGTCGGTTGCCACCGAGTGGCGTCGGCTCTGGCGATTGCGCCAGCGCGCGCATGAGCGTGATGAAGCGCGGGATCTGCTCCACAGCCACGGTACCGGGAAAGGTCGCGCATTCTGTGAAAAGCTGGCCAGCCAGGCCGGAATCGATCAGTCGCATCCGGCGCTTCAGCGCTGGTATGCCGCTATCCATGAAACCCAGAATGACCGGGAAGTGGTGACGCTCTACTCCCATATGGTTCAGCCGGTGCTGGATGCCCAGGCGCGACGGGAGATCGGCCGTTCTGCGGCGGAATCCACCCTGATGATTGCCGTCAGCCCGCTGGCGCTGGTCGATATGGCCTTTATCGCCTGGCGCAACCTGCGCCTGATCAACCGTATTGCGAACCTTTACGGCATAGAGCTGGGTTATTACAGTCGGCTGAGACTGTTCAAACTGGTCCTGCTCAATATCGCGTTTGCAGGGGCGAGCGAGCTGGTGCGCGAAGTGGGCATGGACTGGATGTCGCAGGATCTGGCGGCGCGTCTTTCTGCTCGTGCCGCCCAGGGTATCGGCGCGGGATTATTGACGGCGCGTTTGGGGATTAAAGCGATGGAGGTCTGCCGTCCGCTGCCGTGGATTGATGGCGATAAGCCCCGTCTGGGGGATTTCAGGCGTGAACTGATCGGCCAGCTCAAAGAGACGCTCAATAAAAAACCTGCTCCGTGAGGTTTTGTTCACTAATCGTGCTGGCTGTCAATATTTGTTGACAGCCATCTTCCGGATCACCGTGTTCTGACATATCATTTTACTGTTATTGGCTTAAAACGGTGAATTTCCCATGCGTCTTGAAGTCTTCTGTGAAGACCGTCTCGGTCTGACCCGCGAATTACTCGATCTTCTTGTTTTACGTAGCATTGATTTACGTGGCATTGAGATCGATCCTGTCGGGCGAATTTACCTCAATTTTGCCGAAATTGAATTTAATACCTTCAGTAGCCTGATGGCGGAAATCCGCCGTATCGCTGGCGTTACGGATGTACGCACCATTCCCTGGATGCCCTCTGAGCGTGAGCACCTGGCGCTGAGCGCGCTGCTGGAAGCCATGCCAGAGCCGTTCCTCTCCCTGGATTTGAAAAGCAAAGTTGAGCGCGTTAACCACGCGAGCTGCCAGCTTTTCGCACAGAGCCAGGAGAAGCTCAGCAATCACAACGCGGCGCAGCTGATCCCCGGCTTTAACTTCCAGCGCTGGCTGGACAGCAATCCGCAGAACACGCTTAGTGAGCATGTGGTGATTAACGGGCAGAATTTCCTGATGGAGATCACGCCGGTCTATCTGAAAGGGGAAGGGAATACCCGCGTGTTGACCGGGGCGGTGATTATGCTGCGCTCGACGTTACGCATGGGGCGCCAGCTGCAAAACCTCTCCAGCCAGGACGTTGGCGCATTCAGCCAGATTATTGCCGTCAGCCCGAAAATGCGCCACGTGGTTGATCAGGCGCGCAAGCTCGCAAGCCTGACCGCGCCGCTGCTGATTACCGGAGATACCGGCACCGGGAAAGACCTGCTGGCTCACGCCGTGCATCTGGCGAGCCCGCGTGCGGCCAAGCCTTATCTGGCACTTAACTGCGCCTCTATTCCGGAAGATGCCGTTGAGAGCGAGCTGTTTGGTCACGCGCCGGAAGGCAAGAAAGGGTTCTTCGAGCAGGCTAACGGCGGCTCCGTGCTGCTGGACGAGATCGGCGAAATGTCGCCGCGTATGCAGGCTAAGCTGCTGCGTTTCCTGAACGACGGAACGTTCCGCCGAGTCGGTGAGGATCACGAGGTGCATGTGGACGTGCGCGTCATTTGCGCCACCCAGAAAAACCTGGTTGAGCTGGTGCAAAAGGGGATCTTCCGCGAAGATCTCTATTACCGCCTCAACGTCCTGACGCTGAATATTCCCCCGCTGCGCGATTGTCCGCAGGACATCATGCCGCTAACGGAGCTGTTCGTCGCCCGCTTTGCCGACGAGCAGGGGGTGCCGCGTCCGAAGCTGTCTGCCGATCTCGGCACGGTGCTCATGCGCTACGGCTGGCCGGGCAACATTCGCCAGCTCAAAAATGCCGTTTATCGTGCGCTGACCCAGCTGGAAGGCTACGAACTGCGTCCGCAGGATATTCTGTTGCCTGATTACGACGCGGGGACGGTGTCTGTCGGCGAAGAGGCGATGGAAGGTTCGCTGGATGATATCACCAGCCGTTTTGAGCGTTCGGTGCTGACGCAGCTGTACCGCAGCTATCCCAGCACCCGCAAGCTGGCAAAACGTCTTGGCGTCTCGCACACCGCGATTGCGAACAAGCTGCGCGAGTACGGTTTGAATCATAAGAAAGGCGACGAATAACAAAAAAGCCTCTGCAAAGAGGCTTTTTACTTTACGTTTATTCCTTCGCCATCGGCGTGTTAACGATTTCTGTTTTTGTCTCTCCCTGAATCGACGCAATCCTGCTTTCCACGTCTTTCACCTGCTGCGGGTTGTGCAGCAGGGTATAGGTCAGGTCAAACTGCGCGCTGGCACCGGGCTGCAGCTGCTTAACCCGCTTCTGCTCGCGTTCAATCGTAACGGGGTAGGCGTAGCTGGTGCCTGGCTCAATGCCCGTGACGTAGCCCTGCTTCAGCGTGTCGGTGTTCTTCCATAAGGTCAGCACGGGCAGCTGGCGGGTATCAAACTGTATTGACGCGCCTTTATCTCGGGCTTTATTGACCACCGCCGCGAGCGTTTCGTGGTTATTGTCCGCGAGCGGCTTAATGTTAAAGACCATCTCATCAAAGCCTTTTGTCGGCCCGGCATAGGTTTGCCAGTCGTTAACGCCCGCTTTAGCGTAGTCATTGAATGGGCTCACGCTCACCGCAGGCGCCAGGAAACGGGCGCCTTCTTCGAGGATCGGCGTGCCGAAGTTGCTGTGATAGATGATTTGATAATCATGAGGGTAATCTGCATGGTTTGTCAGAACATCATGCAGGCTGAACTGGTTGGTTCCGGGAACGTAGCGCAGTTCGGTCATGGTTTGCAGATCCGCTTTTTTAAACGTGCTCTCTTTGATCAAACCGCGAACGCGGATCTCATGCGGGGCGGCATCGGCGATTTCAACCTCGACCTGCGAAACAGGGGTATTACCGGCCCTGCCGTGCAGGGTATAAATTTGCCCGTCCGCGGTGACCGGGTGCCCGGTCCACTCATAGCCACAGCGCACCATCATCTCGTTGAAACCATCCAGCCAGCCTAGACCGTTGCGGCTTTCAAGATTGATATAAGCCGGATTAACGACCTCTTTAACGGGGGAATTCCACCCCAGTCGGGTGCCAAAGCCTTCTACGTGCAGAAGGTTCATCCCGCGGGTCGGGCTCAGGGTAATGGTCAGGCCGTCTTTGCTGCTAATAATGATGACTTTGCTGCCTTCCTGTTTACCGCCGTGCAAGACTTTTTGCTCAATGCTGAACGTTTGGTCTTTAACTTTCAGCTCATCACTGGAAATCTTCCAGTTTCCTTTCTCTACGCTGCTTTCAGCGCTTGTCAGCACCCAAGTTTTGGCCGCTGCATGGCCAGAAATCAGTACCGCAAGGAGCGTAAAAGCGAATTTAATCTTCATATATTATCCTTTTTGCTGAAACGATTATTTTCTTTCGTAAGCAAATCTAATGTTTAGACAAAAAGGGAAATGTGATGCGCTTCACTGGGGATGAAAATAGGGAATTTTAACGATTATTATGCGTTATTGATCACGCTCATGTTACATATAGTCTAAGTTATTGCATGATTAATGTGACTTGTGCGTACTTTAGCTTTATCGATTCAGCTTTGGTGCAATAAAAAACCCCGCCGCGGCGAGGTTGAGAATAAGTTGTATAGAATGCTAAGTACTTATTATGCTTTCAGCACGTCCAGCGCGGCAGTGTAGTCCGGCTCGGTGGTGATTTCGTTAACCAGTTCGCTGAAGACGACGGTGTCGTTTTCATCAAGAACCAGTACAGCACGTGCTGCCAGACCTTTCAGCGGGCCTTCCGCGATGCTGACGCCGTATTTCTCGAGGAAATCTGCGCTGCGCAGGGTGGAGAGGGTAATCACGTTGCTCAGGCCTTCGGCACCGCAGAAACGGGACTGGGCAAACGGCAGGTCAGCGGAAATGCACAGCACAACGGTGTTGTCCATTTCAGTCGCCAGCTGGTTGAATTTACGCACGGATGCGGCACAAACGCCGGTATCAATGCTTGGGAAAATGTTCAGTACTTTGCGTTTACCCGCAAACTGAGCCAGTGTGACGTCAGACAGATCTTTAGCCACCAGAGTAAAAGCCTGTGCTTTGCTGCCAGCCTGCGGAATGGAACCTGCAACAGCAACCGGGTTGCCCTGGAAATGAACGAGTTGTGACATAGATATCTTCCTGTTTACATATAGTTAACGTCGTGGCTAGTGTATGCCATCAGCGGATAACACGGCAAACCAAATTTTTCGCCTTTCCGGGCCGCAAGGAGTCAGTGATGAGAAGCGTTAAGGTCTATGAAGAAGCCTGGCCATTGCATACCCCGTTTGTGATCTCCCGCGGCAGCCGAAGTGAAGCCAGCGTGGTCGTGGTTGAGATCGAAGAAGAGGGGGTTAAAGGCGTCGGGGAATGTACGCCTTACCCGCGCTACGGAGAAAGTCCTGCGTCGGTGATGGCGCATATCATGACCCTGGTGCCTGACCTGCAAAAAGGGCTCACGCGCGAGGCGTTACAGCAGCGTTTACCCGCCGGGGCAGCGCGTAACGCCGTCGACTGTGCGCTCTGGAACCTTGAGGCCGCTAAGCAGCAACAATCGCTGACGACCCTGCTGGGCGTGGCGCTGCCGGAGTCCGTCGTGACGGCGCAAACGGTCGTGATTGGTGAGCCGGAGCAGATGGCCGCCAGCGCAAAAGCGCTCTATGACGCCGGGGCCACGCTGTTAAAAGTGAAGCTCGACGATCGCCTGATCAGCGAGCGGATGGTCGCCATTCGCTCGGCGGTGCCCTCGGCCACGCTGATTGTTGACGCCAACGAGTCGTGGCATCCCGAGGGGCTTGCCGCACGATGCCAGCTGCTGGCCGACCTGGGCGTGGCGATGCTGGAGCAGCCTCTGCCAGCGAAGGATGATGCGGCGCTGAAGAATTTTATCCATCCGCTGCCCGTCTGCGCGGACGAGAGTTGCCATACCCGCGAGAATTTGAGCGCGCTTAAGGGGAGCTATGAGATGGTCAATATCAAGCTCGACAAGACCGGCGGGCTGACAGAAGCGCTTGCCCTGGCGGCGGAAGCGCAGGCGCAGGGCTTTTCCCTGATGCTGGGATGCATGCTCTGTACATCCCGGGCGATCGGCGCGGCGCTGCCGCTGGTCAATCAGGTCCGTTTTGCCGATCTGGACGGCCCGACGTGGCTGGCGGTTGACGTTTCACCTGCGCTTAATTTTACCAGCGGCGTGCTTCACCTTTGAGGCTGCCAGCGCAGAAGCTCCATCATCGCTTTTAGGTAAATTTCGCTGGCTTCGTCGGAGGATATCGGCGGGAATTCAGCGGTGATGCAGGGCAGGCTTAAATCGGCGCACCAGCTTCCGAAGGACCCGGGGGTTTCATAGCCCACGCTGGTGACGAGCGGCAGGGCGAAAGCCTGCGCCAGCCACGCGCCCAGTTCGGAGTGACGCGGATCTTCAATACAGGCCAGCGGATCGTGGAAGGAGACAACCCATGCAGGGTGGATCTTATGGATAAGTTGGCACAGCGCCTGCGTTTCTGGCTCGGAACCAGGCTTGTCTCCCGTCAGCAGCACCACGTCCCGCTCCTCGGCGGAGCTGTTCCAGCGATAAACCGTTTCTCCGGCGCGCCAGTTTGCCGCCGGGAAATTACGGTTCAGGTCGACCCCCCTCGCATTCGCCCGTAATCCAAGCTGACAGCCATCCGGATTGACGGCAAGAATCACATGATGGCGTCGCAATGACGGCGTCAGCGTCCGCAGCGCGCAGGAAAGGGTGACGATGGACGAGTTCTCATCTCCGTGCGTGCCGGCAATGACCAAACCGCTGTTGCGATCGGCATCGGGCGCCGGGAACCAGATCAGCGATGCGCCTAAAAATGAGCGGCCATATTGCTCAGCGCCCGGCGGAAAGGCGCCGCGTTCGGCTCGTGGTCGGGTGATTGCCATACGAAATCCTGATAAAGAAGTCTCTACTGGCAGTGTTGTGCAAAACTCGCTGTTAATCAAATAGTTTCCGTGAAGGCTGAGAATTGCCTCAAATCACTATTCCGGACGAAGGTATTTGCATTTCTCTGTTTCGAAACAAATAATTACGCATCTGCTTGTTACCTGAATTCATTAAAGGGGATCTTATGAAGCATCCTGTTTCGCGTCTCTGTGCTGCACTGTACCTGTGCGGACTCTCTACACTCTCGTACGCTGCTGATGTGCCACAGGGCACGGTACTGGCGCAAAAACAGGAGCTAGTCAGGCATATTAAAGACGAACCGGCTTCGCTCGATCCGGCAAAAGCAGTGGGATTACCCGAGATTCAGGTGATTCGCGATCTTTTCGAAGGGCTGGTAAATCAGAACGAGAAAGGGGAACTGACCCCGGGCGTGGCGACGCGCTGGCAGAGCAACGATAACCGTATCTGGACCTTCACCCTGCGTAACAACGCGAAATGGTCTGACGGTACGCCCGTCACCGCGCAGGATTTTGTCTACAGCTGGCAGCGTCTGGTTGACCCGAAAACCACGTCTCCGTTTGCCTGGTTTGCGGCGCTGGCGGGAATCAACAACGCCCAGGCCATTATTGATGGTAAAGCTGCGCCTGACACCCTGGGCGTGACGGCGGTGGATGCCAGGACGTTACGCGTCCAGCTGGACAAACCCCTACCTTGGTTTAGCAACCTGACGGCAAACTTTGCCTTCTATCCGGTGCAAAAAGCGAACGTTGAAAGCGGCAAAGAGTGGACGCGTCCGGGCGCCCTGGTGGGCAATGGCGCATACGTCCTGAACGACCGCGTGGTGAATGAAAAACTGGTTGTCGTTCCGAATACGCACTACTGGGACAATGCGAAAACTGTCCTGAAAAAAGTGACCTTCATTCCGATCAATCAGGAATCATCCGCCACCAAACGCTATCTGGCGGGGGATATTGATATCACCGAATCGTTCCCGAAAAACATGTATCAGAAGCTCCTGAAGGACATTCCGGGCCAGGTGTATACGCCGCCTCAGCTCGGAACTTATTACTATGCGTTTAACACGCAAAAGGGCCCGACGGCCGATGCCCGGGTTCGTCTTGCGCTGAGCATGACTATCGATCGCCGCATTATGGCAGAAAAGGTATTAGGTACAGGCGAGAAGCCGGCCTGGCATTTCACCCCTGACGTGACGGCGGGCTTCACCCCTGAGCCTTCACCGTTCGAGCAGATGTCCCAGCAAGAGCTGAATGCTCAGGCGAAAACCTTGCTCCAGGCCGCAGGCTACGGTCCTCAGCGTCCGCTGAAGTTGACTCTGCTGTACAACACCTCGGAAAACCACCAGAAAATCGCCATTGCGGTGGCGTCCATGTGGAAGAAAAATCTCGGGGTGGATGTCAAACTGCAAAACCAGGAGTGGAAAACCTATATCGACAGTCGTAATACCGGCAATTTTGATGTGATCCGCGCGTCATGGGTAGGCGATTACAATGAGCCGTCGACCTTCCTGTCTCTGCTGACCTCAACCCACAGCGGCAATATCTCGCGTTTCAATGAACCGGCCTACGATAAAATTATCCACCAGGCAACGCTGGAAACCACGGCGAAAGCGCGTAATGCGGACTACAACATGGCGGAGAAAATCCTCATGGAGAAAGCCCCTATCGCGCCAATTTACCAGTACACCAATGGTCGCCTGATTAAGCCCTGGGTAAAAGGTTACCCCATCGAAAACCCGGAAGACGTGGCGTATAGCCGGACAATGTATATTGAGAAGCACTGACGTTTAACGAGAACTGGCGCACTCGCGCGCCAGTTCTGCAGTACGCGGTATCGCTTCATCCGTTCTGCATGGCCGATGCCGGGTCTCTGTTATTCTAACAATGCACTGAACTTCGCCAGCCACTGCGGATGCGCGGGCCAGGCGGGAGCCGTCACCAGGTTGCCGTCTACATGGGCCTGATCGATGCCGATAGTGGCGTAGTGCCCACCCGCGAGGCGTACCTCAGGCGCACAGGCCGGATAGGCGCTACAGGTTCGTCCTTTCAGGACACCTGCGGCAGCAAGCAGCTGCGGGCCATGGCACACTGCAGCAATCGGCTTACGCGCGGCGTCAAATGCCTGCACCAGCTTTAACACGTCCTCATTCAGCCGCAGATACTCGGGCGCTCTCCCGCCCGGGATGAGCAGCGCGTCGTAATCCTGTTCCTTGACGGTGGAAAAATCGGCGTTAAGGGTAAACCGGTGCCCCGGTTTTTCGCTATAGGTTTGGGCTCCGTCAAAGTCATGGATTGCCGTCATGATGTAGTCACCCTTCGGTTTGTCGGGGCAGACCGCATCTACCTGATGGCCAATCATCTGCAAAGCCTGAAAAGGCACCATGGTTTCGTAATCTTCGGCGTAATCGCCAACCAGCATCAGGATCTTCTTGCTCATCATTCCTCACCTTTTTCAATAAAGATGATTAAGATATAGCCTGGCATGGCTGAATTGCCGGAAATAAAAAAGCCCGTCAGAGCACGGGCAACATAAGCAAATGAATAAGTGATTCGTTATCAACATTGTTGGAGGATAACGCCGCGTATTTTACGCGGCAGTAAGGGAAGCAGATACCCGACATATTCGGTAGGTGAAACCAGCGATTAAACGTGCGTTACGGTACGTCGAAGGTTGGGTAAAGGCTATTTTCAAGAAATTCGACGAGATACCAGATCTCTCCGCTAAAAATAAACCATAAGCCAAATATAATAAGGAGTAGAATAATTAAGGTGAGTATTATTTCGGTTTTTCCCATTGCAGCTTTAACCCACCTGAAGCTAATTGATTCGAGGTGGGCATTGTAGCGGGGCTTTCCTGGATACTCCAGTTTCATGCAGCAAGGACTTTATTGCGTCCATTATTTTTAGCGCGATATAGCGCATCGTCCACACGCTTAAACAGCTCGTCAATACTCTCCCCCTGATCGTGCCGCGCCACGCCAATGCTGACGGTAAAGCGCGGTAAGCCCGGGATCGTAATACGGGCAACGGCTGCACGGACTGACTCGGCAATCTGCATCGCGGTGTCGAGAGAGGTGCGCGGCAGCAGGATGACGAACTCTTCGCCCCCCCAGCGGAACACCATATCACCCTCCCGACTACAGGCTTCCAGCGTCCGGGAAAGGGCGATAAGCACCTCATCGCCTTTCAGATGACCGAACAGATCGTTAATGTTTTTGAAATGGTCGGTATCCACCAGCAGCAGGCTAAATTGCTGCTGCGCAGGAAGTTTATTCAGGTTGCTTTGATCGGTAATCGCGTAGAACTGGCGCCGGTTGAGTAATCCCGTCATGGAGTCACGTAACGCCGCATGTTCCAGCTCCTGCTCCAGCCTTTTTTGCTCGGTGATGTCGTGGATGATGCACAGCATCAGTTTGTCACCGTAGATCTCAATGGGCCCTGCATACGTCTGAACATGACGGGTGGAACCATCGGCAAGGCGGTGAACAAAATTGAGCGGCTTATGTCCGCCGGGCAGCGCGGCAATCGCAGTCATAATGGGCATCACATCACGCCCCAGGGTGTTGATTTCCCAGGTATGCTTACTGCACATGTCATCGTTTGAATAGCCATAAAAATTGAGCGCGGCCAGATTCGCATCGACGATTTGACCATCGCGGGCAGGATCGATTAGCAGCATCGGGGCGCTGTTGGTCAGAAAAAAGCGCGCATAAAAACCCTGTTTTTTCCGCCGGTAGGTGGCGGAACGGCTGGCCTTCAATCCTGAGAGTATTTGTTGGGAGACACCCTCGAAAACAATGACATCTCCCCAGGGCGCGTAGTGGGCAAGTGAGAGGCGACAGCTTAACGGCGTATCCTGTCCATCCCGGCTCGTTGTCCAGATTTCGACGATCTCCTGCTCCGTTTTCAGTTCAGGTACATACATCGACAGGAGGGTTTGCGCACTGGCAGAGTAGATCCCTTTGCGCAGGTCATCGAGCGTTTTATCCCCCATGACCTGCGCTGCGGCCACATTCGCAAAAATGATCTGTTCCGACACGGGTGAAATGAGCCACACGGGGGTTTTAATTACATTCAACGCATCAAAACAAGGTTGCGACATAGGCATTTCCTGTTCATTGGCACACTGTGGCCGACAGTCTTGACAGAATTGACTCGCGTGTACTCCTTTGAAACATACTCTACAAAATCCCGTCAGGCATGATTTTTTTGTGAAATAAATGCGGGGTCCGTTTGAATTTTATTGATGGGTATAATTTGCCTGTCGGAGTTTATTTGCAGAAGCAGCCACGGCACCTGTTCGGCAGGTAAGGGACGGGAAAAAAGGTAGCCCTGCAGGTAATCGCAGCCGAGACGGGTGAGGACCGACTGCTGTTCTTCCGTTTCGATCCCTTCTGCCACTACATTCATCTCCATGGTCCGGGCGATACTGATGATGGTTTCAACCAGCTTGTAGCTTTTTTCATTTTCCAGCATCGACGTTACAAAGCTTCTGTCGATCTTGAGTTCTTTAGCCGGAAGCACGCTAAGCATCAGCAGGTTGGAATAGCCCGTACCAAAATCATCAATCGAGACGACGATCCCCGCTTGATTAAACGCATTGAGCAACTCAATGCTGCGGTCGAGATTTTTAAGCGCGGTGCTCTCCGTTACCTCAAGGATCAGCCGCGACGGAGGCAGGTTATATTTTTCCAGCATCGACGAAATGATATGGAAAATGTCAGGCTGTTCGAACTGGACGGGGGATAGGTTGAGCGACAACGTCCACTGGCTGAACCCTTGTTCAGTCCAGAAATGAAGCTGTCGGCATGCCGCTTCAATGGCCCAGTTACCTACCGGAATAATTAAACCCGTTTGTTCCAGCGAGGGGATAAACAGATTAGGCAACACAACCCCTTGCTCAGGATGTCGCCAGCGCAGAAGGGCTTCAAAACCATGAATCGTTTTATCTTCCGCATGCCAGGTTGGCTGGTACCACAGTTCAAACTGATCGCGTTCAAGCGCCTGAGAGAGCTCCTGCAGGAAACCGGGTTTCGCCGGGATCGCCGTTGACATCTCGGCCCGGTAAATCGCCCAGCCGTTGCGGCCATCTTCTTTAACATGATGTAAGGCTGCATCCGCCTTGAGCTTCAGCTCGTGCAGCGTTTCCCCGTCCTGAGGATAGAGACTGACGCCCGCGCTAATCGTCGTGCTCAACGTATGCCCGCAGATAGACAGAGGGCGTCGAACATCCCCGAGCAACGCGGTGAGCAGGGCGTTGAGCTTTTCGTCATCACCTTCAGGCACCAGCAGGATAAAGGCGTCTCCTCCCAGCCTTGCCAGGGTCATCTCACGCGTGAGTCGGGCCGTGATGCGCTGCGCGACGGTGATCAATAGCTCATCACCGACGCTGTGACCCCAGGTGTCGTTAACACGCTTGAAGTGATCGACGTTCAGAAAAATAACGGCAAATGGCTTCTTGCTTAGCAGCGCGCTGCGCAGACAATCCTGCATGCGGAGATCCATCTGGTGGCGGTTTGCGAGCCCGGTGAGCGCGTCAAAACGCGCCTGTAGCTCAAGCTGGCGGTTGAGCTGCTGCAGATTATCCGTCAGCCGGCTGGTGCGCCGGTGGGAATCGATAAGTGAAATGATCAACATTACGCCGAGCAGGCAGAGCGTGGTGACTGAAACCCAGATGGATAACCCCAGCTCGCCAATCCCACCGGGGAGGGTGTGCGCCATTTCCTGAAACTGCGCGGCGCTCATGCCGGTATAGTGCATCGCGCAAATCGCGGCGCCCATGACGAAGGCCGCGAGAATGCGATCGATAAAGACGCCTTTGTGTTTATCCCGCAGGCGGAAAGCCAGCCACAGCGCGGTGCCGGAGGCAACAACGGCAATAATCACGGATACCGCCACAAGGCGGCGATCCCAGATGATGCTGCCATCCAGCATCAGGGCCGCCATACCGATGTAGTGCATACACACCACGCCAGCGCTCAGGATTGCCGTGGCGAGGATCAGTCGTAAGGGAGAACGTTTTTTGCCCGTGACGGCAATATTAAGGGCCGTGGCTGAAGCAACCACCGCGACGCCCAGTGACGCAAGAGTTAACCAGAGGTCATAGCTCATCATCATGGGCATTTGCATCGACAGCATGCCGATAAAGTGCATTGACCAAATGCCAATGCCCAGCGTAACCCCACCGGCAATGCGCCAGAACAGGGCAGCCTTGCGGCTGGAAAGGGGGATCTTTCCGGCGCTGTCCAGCGCCACAAAGGAGGCGATAAACGCCACCAGATAAGAGATAGCGATTAACACAGGGTCCCACGATATATTGAGCATTATGCAATCCCACGCCTGAGAGGGTTACCGATTTCGCCTGCCGGGTACATCTTTATTGGGCAACGAACATGCGCATTCAAACCATATTAGTTATTTATCGTGAACAATGACCAGTCATATTAAAACTCTAAAACTTATTAAGAATATAAAATATATTCTATTTGTTAATGTATTAAGCATTGCTTAACAAAAACGAATAACAGTAGCAAAGCTCCTTAAATATGAGGGCGATCGTATCGTCTCACCGCGGGCGATACTATCGCTTAAGATGGCGGGAGACCAGTATCACAGCATCCTGCGCAGAACATTTTTACTAATACGCTCTTTTTATCTGACTTAAGACAAATCCCAGGATGCTAACTGCGAAACCAAAAACAAGCGTCGTTTGCGATGAAAAACTTCTGAGCCAATGCTATAAGTCTTAATGCCGACCAAAATATAAAATGTGGGTATTATCATGCTAAAAAATATTAGTGTCAGGACCTTTATTATTGGGTTCCTTTTCTCTCTTTTTTTGGTGAATGCAGGTGTCGTTGTTCTATTTTCCAGCAATCCTTCTCTCTTTATTTCGCTTAATGTCATCAACTTCGTTGCGCTATTTTTGCTCTGGGTCTATATGACGAAGTATCTTGTGACGCCGATCAATACGGTGAAGAAAAGTATTGAAGAGGTGACAGCAGGTAACCTTGGCGTCTCTATCCCTGAGTTTGGCAATAACTGTGCGGGCCGACTCATCCCGGGGATCAATAGTCTTTCCGGCAACATTGCGACGCTGGTGCGTGAGATCAGGGCGTCATCGCAAACCGCTATGACCTTATCGGATCAGCTCTCGACACGGAGCGCTCAGCTTTCGGTGAAAACCGAACAGCAGTCTGCGTCTTTAGTACAAACCGCAGCCAGCATGGAGCAAATGGCCGCGAGCACCAGGAACAATGCCGATAACACCCGCCTGGCGAGCGAGCAGGCCACTGTGGCGACGTTACAGGCGCGAAAGGGCGGCGAGCTCATGGGGCAGGTCGCCAGCAATATGCAGTCCATTACCGAATGTGCACAGCAGATGACGGAGATTATTTCGCTCATTGACGGCATTGCGTTCCAGACGAATATTCTGGCGCTGAACGCGGCCGTTGAGGCGGCGAGGGCGGGCGATCATGGAAAAGGGTTTTCTGTCGTTGCCGAAGAGGTAAGACACCTGGCTCACCGCAGCGCAGAGGCCGCGAAGAATATCAAAACGCTGATAGACGTCACCAGCAGTAACGTCACCCAGGGGGCCAGCGTTGTGTCACAGGCAGAGAAAAATATGCATGAAATCGTGACCGGCTCGGGGAATGTCAGCCGGTTGATGGACGACATTTCCGCATCGACGTCAGAGCAGGAGAAAGGAATCTCTCAGATTACGCTGGCGCTATCGGAGCTGGAGCGGGTCACGCAAAGCAACGTGGCAATGGCAGAAGAACTCAACGGTTCCTCTGATGTACTGCGCAATCAGGTGATTGAGCTACAGGCCCGAACGCGTAATTTCAGGCTCGACCCGGGTTCCTCTTCCTTATCATCTACCGGCTCGTCATCCTTCCTTCAGCGGCCAGAGCACTCGCTCTGACAAAACCGCAATCATGTCGCCGCTTTTCTTGCCGGGTGGCGCTGCGCTTACCCGGCCTACACTCTGCAACAATATCAATACATTACCCCTTTCACAGTAGGCCCACGCAAGCGTAGCGCCGCCGGGCAAAACGCACAGCATGTACATTTCCTGAACGATATCAGCGCGATGGGATACATAGTTGTTGCTTAACCCCTGATGACAGCTAGACTGACACCGAAAGAGTTAAAAAGGTGGAGGCGCGGTGGAAAGCATTAAAGGATCTGAACTTAACGTTCCAGACGCAGTTTTTGCGTGGGTGCTGGATGGTCGCGGCGGTGCGCGACCGCTGGAAGATAATGATGTGATCGACAGTGCGCATCCCTGCTGGCTACATCTGAACTACACCCACCCGGACAGCGCTGACTGGCTGGCCTCGACTCCGCTCTTGCCTAATAACGTGCGCGATGCGCTGGCAGGTGAAAGCCTGCGGCCCCGCGTGAGCCGAATGGGGGACGGGACGCTGATCACCCTGCGCTGTATTAACGGCAGCACGGATGAACGTCCGGATCAGCTGGTTGCGATGCGTGTCTACATGGACGATGGGCTGATTGTCTCCACCCGGCAGCGTAAAGTTCTGGCGCTGGATGACATCGTCAACGATCTGAAAGAGGGCACCGGGCCGGTTGACTGCGGTAGCTGGCTGGTGGACGTCTGTGACGCGCTTACCGATCATGCGAGCGAGTTTATTGAAGAGCTGCACGACAAAATCATCGACCTGGAAGATAACCTGCTCGATCAGCAGATCCCGCCGCGCGGTTTTCTGGCCCTGTTGCGTAAGCAGTTGATTGTGATGCGCCGCTATATGACGCCGCAGCGAGACGTGTACGCGCGTCTTGCCAGCGAAAGGCTCAGCTGGATGAATGACGATCAGCGACGCAGAATGCAGGATATTGCCGACAGGCTGGGGCGCGGGCTGGACGAGATTGATTCCTGTATTGCCAGAACGGCGGTGATGGCGGACGAAATCGCGCAGGTGATGCAGGAGTCGCTGGCGAGAAGAACCTATACGATGTCCCTGATGGCGATGGTGTTTTTACCCAGCACGTTTCTTACCGGGCTGTTTGGCGTAAACCTGGGAGGAATTCCGGGGGGCGCGTATCGCTACGGCTTTACCGCGTTTTGTGTCATGTTAGTTGTTTTGATTGGTGGTGTTGCATGGTGGTTGCATCGTAGTAAATGGCTGTAAATTTACGCTTTTTTGTTCTTTTGCCGGGATCAAAACGCTCTTTTAATTGAGCGAAGTCAATAAACATCTACCCCGTAAGGTGCAATATTACTCCCGCAGGTGAATGCAACGTCAAGCGATGGGCGTTGCGCTCCATATTGTCTTACTTCCTTTTTTGAATTACTGCATAGCACAATTGATTCGTACGACGCCGACTTCATAGTCGGCTTTTTTTTGCCTCCTGATTCTCAGCGTCTACCCTAAAAGGGACGACAGCAAATTCTGGAGGGAATGATGAGCATCCTGAACGCTCTGCTAGTGCAACAATCGCGTCAATCCGATCCTATCCCCAGCGATCCGGTGCCAATGCCCGATCCCATCCCGCGCCCACAGCCGATGCCCGACCCGCCGCCAGATGAAGAACCGATTAAATTGTCGCATCGGACCGCGAGATCTGCGAGGATACGCGCCATCTGACCGCAAAGATGACCACGAGAGACTATTGTGACCGCTTTTTCTACCCTGAATGTTCTGCCCGCCGCCCAACTCGATAACCTCAACGAGTTGGGATACCTCACGATGACGCCTGTTCAGGCGGCCGCGTTGCCTGCCATCCTCGAGGGCCGTGACGTGCGCGTGCAGGCGAAAACGGGCAGCGGGAAAACGGCGGCATTTGGCCTTGGCCTGTTGCAGCACATCGATGCGGCGCTTTTTCAGACCCAGTCACTGGTGCTGTGCCCGACCCGCGAACTGGCAGACCAGGTTGCGGGTGAACTGCGTCGCCTGGCGCGTTTCCTGCCCAACACCAAGATTTTAACCCTCTGTGGCGGACAGCCGTTCGGCGCGCAGCGTGACTCACTCCAGCATGCGCCGCACATTATTGTCGCCACGCCTGGCCGCCTGCTGGATCACCTGCAAAAAGGCACCGTCTCATTGGACGCGTTACAAACGCTGGTGATGGATGAGGCAGACAGGATGCTGGATATGGGCTTCAGCGATGCGATTGACGAGGTGATTCGTTTCGCTCCGGCCGATCGCCAGACGCTGCTGTTCTCTGCAACCTGGCCGGACGCTATCGCCGCCATCAGCGGGCGCGTGCAGAAAAATCCACTCACCATTGAAATCGACAGCGTAGATGCGCTGCCCGCCATCGAGCAGCAGTTCTTTGAAACCTCGCAGCAGGGGAAAATCCCGCTTCTGCAGAAATTGCTGAGCCAGCATCAGCCTGCGTCCTGCGTGGTGTTCTGTAATACCAAAAAAGACTGTCAGTCGGTCTGTGATACCCTCAATGCCGCCGGGCAGAGCGCATTGTCGCTGCATGGCGATCTGGAACAGCGCGATCGCGATCAGACGCTGGTTCGTTTCGCAAACGGCAGCGCCCGTGTTCTTGTCGCAACCGACGTCGCTGCGCGCGGTCTGGACATTAAATCCCTTGAGCTGGTGGTGAACTTTGAGCTGGCGTGGGATCCTGAAGTGCATGTGCACCGTATTGGCCGTACCGCACGTGCAGGGAACAGCGGTCTGGCGATCAGCCTCTGCGCACCGGAAGAGGCGCAGCGCGCCAACATTCTCTCTGAGATGCTGCAGATTAAGCTCAACTGGATGAATGCCCCTGCTGGCGTCAGCCTGGTGCCGCTGGAAGCCGAAATGGCGACGCTGTGCATTGATGGCGGTAAAAAAGCCAAGATGCGCCCAGGGGACGTATTAGGCGCGCTGACCGGGGATGTGGGTCTGGACGGGGCGGATATTGGTAAGATTGCGGTCCATCCGGCGCATGTTTACGTAGCGGTTCGCCAGGCGGTGGCCCATAAGGCATGGAAGCAGCTGCAGAACGGGAAAATTAAGGGTAAAACCTGTCGCGTACGTCTGCTGAAATAAAGAATGAAGCGTCTCAGAAAATGTTTCTGAGACGCTAATCGCTTACTTCACTTCAAGCACGTTCAGACGCAACTCTTCAAACTGACTATCATCTTCTTCCGGCTGCCAGCCGGCAGGCTGCATGGGAATATCTTCCCGGTCAAACGCCAGATCGCCGCCATTCACCACGTCTGAGTCATGGTTGATGCCTTTGAAGTCGAACAGTTCAACATCCGCGAGATGGGAAGGGACAACGTTCTGCATCGCGCTGAACATGGTTTCGATACGACCCGGATAACGCTTATCCCAGTCGCGCAGCATGTCGCCAATCACTTGACGCTGCAGGTTCGGCTGAGAGCCGCAAAGGTTACATGGAATGATCGGGAATCCTTTAGCCTGAGAAAAACGCTCAATGTCTTTTTCACGACAGTAGGCCAGAGGGCGGATCACAATGTGTTTGCCGTCATCGCTCATCAGTTTAGGCGGCATGCCTTTCATCTTGCCGCCGTAGAACATGTTGAGGAACAGCGTTTGCAGGATATCGTCGCGGTGATGGCCCAGCGCAATTTTGGTCGCGCCCAGCTCCGTCGCGGTACGATACAGAATGCCGCGGCGCAGACGAGAGCAAAGTGAGCAGGTGGTTTTCCCTTCCGGGATTTTCTCTTTCACAATGCCGTAGGTATTTTCTTCGACGATTTTGTACTCAACGCCCAGCTTCTCGAGGTATTCCGGCAGAATATGCTCCGGGAAACCCGGCTGTTTCTGGTCAAGGTTGACCGCCACCAGCGAAAATTTCACCGGTGCACTTTGCTGAAGATTGCGCAGGATCTCCAGCATGGTATAGCTGTCTTTACCCCCTGACAGGCAAACCATGATGCGATCGCCTTCTTCAATCATGTTGAAGTCTGCAATGGCTTCGCCCACGTTACGGCGCAGTCGCTTTTGCAGTTTGTTGAGGTTGTATTGCTCTTTTTTGTTAATCTCTTGATTCTCTTGCATTGAGTACTACCTTCGGAGCCAGCAGGGGCAAAAATTGTATGCCGCGTATGGTACGGATTCCGGCGGCGAATACCAGCACGTTTTACAGCGGCGTAGAATCTGAAATTGATACTGGATAAAGCGTAGTAGGCTTTCTGTTAGCCATTACGCATCCGGGGCATGAAAACAACTCACAGCTCTGATGCTCTCCTGTGTGCCAAAGCGGGGGTAACTAACATTGTGCTACGTTATTTTATCGGGACGAGTTCAACGAAGGGATTATCTTCATGTAAGAGGAATTAAAGATGAATAGGACGGCATTACGATACGGAATGCGTAGTGTATGAGCCTAATATAGGTAAGCCTGCTGAGGTAGCAGATACAACTCTGCCACGTTATCTCAGCTTACAGCACCTCTACCAATTCAAATTCTTCTGCGATCAGTTCCATCTCTTCAGAAAAATGGCCTTCCCGAAAGAAAAACCGCTGATGCTCTTTCTGCCAGTATTCAAGGCTCAAATCACCTTCACCCTCTTTGCGAGCGAACTCCTCATTAACATCGCAAAAACGCACCAGTCGCATTGAAACCAGTCGGATCACACAGACCGGGATATTCTGGCCATCAAGAATTATGCTGTAGCCGCCTATCCCTGGAGTAGACATATCCTGCGAGAAAGACGCAAAAGATCCGCATGAGGCCGTTTTAATCCCTTGTTTAATCAATCGCGCAAGCTCGGTTGCCAGTTCCGGGCTGTCACCCATTTGGCAGGCATCTGCGCCGGGATATCTCCTTTTAATTTCCTCTACCTCAGACATCGAAACCCCTTCTTGTACATCGATGAAAAAAACGTTATACCGGATTTAATTTGAACTGTCCCGACATGAATAGTGATGCTTTTCTTAGGAAGCTATGGGCCGCTCGGTGACAGCATCGTTATGTCCGAACCAATTCACTACAGGGTGGGGCATTCATTTGTATTAGAACGCCACATTCGCAGAGGGACGGAATAATGACTGATTCACTACATGATAAACCTGCTGCGTTGTCATTAAATATTGGCAATAAGATAAGACGCCTGCGGCAGTCCCGGGGGATTTCTTTAAACGATCTGTCTAAATTGTCAGGGGTTTCAAAGGGGGCATTATCCAAACTGGAGTCAGGGGCCTCAAGCCCTCGCGATGATACGCTGGCAGCTATCGCCACCGCATTACGCTTACCGGTTGGCGATTTGCTGAGTGGCAGCAGCAGGATGTACCCTTGTTTTGAAAAATATCATTCCTCGCAAGACGAGTATTTGCAAATGATGAAATTCCGCATCGGCCCCGGAAATACCTCTGAAATTTGGTTACTACAAATGGATCCGCGGGTAACCATTCACAGTGCCGGACATTCAGACGGGACACATGAACATATTCTTGTTCACAGCGGGATCTTACTATTGCGCTTTAGCCAGCATGAGGTGATCAGATTAGAACCTGGGGATTTTTATGCCTTCTCCGCGGAGGTTGCGCATGCATACATCTCAACGGAAACGGCAATTAGCGCAACGGTGGTGATGTCCCACCTCGAGCCAGGCTAACTCCGCCACGCCATCCTCTTGCAAGGAAACGCAAGATAAAACGCCGGAGTTCCGAGTATTTGTTCACTTAAAGAAACAAAAGCGATGTTCTGAAACGAGGTGGAGAATTTTTTAAAATATAAAAACAATTGAATTCAATACATTGATTGCACGTAGATAAATTTCTGTTTACGTAACCAGGAAACCCGTTGTCCTGCGTGCGCGCTGACTGTATTGTTATTTCGAACAGCCTCATCGCTACATCAATCTTTATTTTTGCCAGGCATTCGACCGGGGAGTGGGCCATCAGACGACCGATTATTCTATAGTCCACTGGAGTCTCTTTCTTGGTCCTGAATATCGTCCTAAAGAATGAGCGACATGCAGTCCGTTATCGGCGCTTTTTTATGACAAAACATATCCACTCAGACTAAACATATAAGACGGAGATAAAGAATGCGTAAAGTTAATTTGAAAGAAAGTTTTAATCTTTTCAGCGAACATTGGAGTCCAAAAATTGTCGGTGATATTAATAACGAGTATGTCAAACTGGCTAAATTCTCCGGAAAGTTTGACTGGCATCATCATGAACATGAGGACGAGCTCTTTCTGGTTGTCAGCGGTCGTTTACGAATGGGATTAAGAACGGGTGATATCATTATTGATGAGGGTGAGTTTATTATTGTACCGAAAGGAGTCGAGCATTGTCCGGAAGCATTAACAGAAGAGTGCTGCGTCGTTTTATTGGAGCCCAAATCGACTCTGAATACGGGCAATATCGTTAATGAACGAACCGTATATGAGCTGGATAACCTTTAATCGTGGATCCTGACGCCATTCAGTGTACAACAAATCGAGATGATTCTTCACATTACCCACGGCGCGCGTCACAGAGTGCGCTGTGGTTTCAGGACCTCCTATAGCATCTTACTCGTACTGGTTTTCCATAATTGTTATATGACGGCAGGGAACTTATGTGGCATAAGAGCGTTAAACGAACATCAAAAAGGAATGACGTTATGCTGCTTTATGACCTCAAAACTGAAGCACTTGCAATACCCGAAACTTGGCACTCTCAAGTATTAGGCCGCATTGGAACTGCAAATCTCAAAGTTTTACGAATGGATGAACGCTCAGTGATTGAAGAGGTTCATGAATATGACGAGGGGTTACTGGTCATTGATGGACGTCTGGAACTGAGCGTGAAGGGTAAAAACATCTCTGTAACGTCTGGACAGCTTTATGTAGCCAAAGCTGGCACTCCCCATACTGTAGAAACAGGCAGTTTTGGCACACTGGTTATCATTGATTTACCCGAAGCGGAAGTAGCCTCACTTTAAGCGGCTTGCGATGAGGTCACAGATTGTCAGGATTGTTCGACGTGCTGATCCAAACTTTAATCAAACTCAACGTTATCAACCCCATCACAACGGCAACAGTGGTTACTACAATATAAGATGTCATAAAATAATCTTTTCTGGTAAGTGTCTTCATTTGACCCATTTCTTTTGCATTAGTTCCTGCAAAGAACAAAACTTTAATGAAAAGAAGTGTCGAGTTTTAGTCTGTGCTGTGTAAATAAAAGCGAGGCAGGGTATGATTTTAGGTTTTAAAAAAACGCCTGCATTTAGCAGGCTTTAATAGTAAGACCTTTTTATTATTTTAATTAAAAAGATAAATCCTAAAGGTGCTCTCTAAAAATACTGGCGATTTTACTGAGGTTTAGCCGGAAACGCATATCACAAATGGTTTCTTGCGGCATCAAGTATCTTCTGAGAGGTGAGTTCTCTATCAGAGGCAACGTAGACAAAGCTGCGATCGCCGGTTAAAGACGGGAAACCTGCAGACATAATCTGAAGGTATATTTCTTCTCCATCCGGATACTCCTGCCTTACGGACGTAACGCCTTGTTGTACCGTGACTACTTTACCAGGTTTCCCATTGAAAAAAACGATGACATTCTTCATAAACCACCTTGTGTTTTTTGGGCACATTCGAAAACTAAAGCAAGCATTTTTTAGCTTTAACGTGTATTGTGGCAATCCGTAAAATCAGGAGATGCCTATGTCTGGACGTAAAAATACACAATCCCATCGAAATCATTTAGTCAAATGTTCATGCCCAAATTGTTCTAAAGATTCAGAGCATAGTTTTAATCGCGTGCAAAAGGGCGCTCAACTTGTCTGCCCGTACTGCCACGCTTTGTTTAAATCTACTCAACGATTCTAAACCAAAGTAGTTGACAAAATGAGTTAGCGTTGAGTTTTAGACCATTCATGCAGCAGTTCTGCACTTCATCACATTGTTTAGCGCACTCGTTAAGAAAATATGCTGACTGTTGATATCAATAACAGTCATATAATCCAGGGCCCGTTTACTCAGAAAACCTCATTGGTAATCACGGGCCATTGATAATATTATCTGTCCAGAAGAATGACATTTGCAGCAGCAGGGCCTTTATCGCCGCTTAGAATCGCAAATTCGACTTTCTGACCTTCAAATAGTGTATTAAAGCTTTCTCCCTGCAGGGCAGAGAAACGAACAAGAACATCTTTACTGCCATCAAGCGGGGAGATGAAGCCAAAGCCTTTATCTTCATTAAACCACTTAACCAGACCTTGAATTCTTGAAGACATACATACTCCTTTTAAAGACTCTTTAAATGATAAGAAATGACAAAACGTATGGACTCAAAAGGAGGGGATATCAGCGATAGCGCCTGGTTATGAGGACTGCCGGGTAAAAAAGGGTATTCGGTATTGCATCGAACTAAATCATTAAGGCACGGACTGAATTGATAAGCAAATGTTATTTTAGCCATCCGGGTGGCTGCTTGGGCTCGTTACAGTCACGTTGAATCTGATGTCAATTCTCGATAAAAAGTCGTCGGCTTGATGTTCGTCTTTGCGAATCCGGGGCAGGAAAAAGGGTTGCACGCATTGACCTTGTGAATATATTTTGATTAGGCTATGTATGTTCGGCACCACGCTTTTTTTTAAAATTTTATCCCATTGGAAGGGTTTTACGTGTTCAAGCTTAATTCATCTCTACTGGCCTTTTTCCTGCTGTCAGGTTGTAGCTCTGATCTGGTTCTCAGTCCACCTCAACAACCCGAATACAAGGTTATGCCAGAAATAACCCAGTCTGTGACGCCATCACAGCAGCGTGCAATCATGGCTGGCGAGAGGCCTGACTGGTCAGAAAGAACGCCCGTCAACGCTCCAAAGCGCTATTAATAAAAACGTATCAGCAGGGCTGCCATTCGGTGGCCTTTTTGTTACCCCTCGATTATGTCGTTTATTGCGCCATGGGCGCGGACCCAATATTCTGGTCTGAACGAAAATTTTCGACGCCTGACATGGTAATTATGAGGTTATCTACCATGATTAAGAAGATGACAAATCAATCACTTCAGCATCGTTGAAGCGGTTACTACACGCTAATCGAGAACCCTAAATGCGCCATGCATCTATCCCCGTAGCTGCAGCCACGGCAATATTTTTGCTGGGCGTTTTTATCATCAATTTACAGGTTTGGTATTCTGCACGGGCTGACAGCCTTGCAGGGGCGCACTATGTCGTGCGGAACATGAATGTCATTCTTAAAGAAGCCCGTCATGCAACTCAGTTGGCGAAGCAACTTGCTGAGAATGAGTGTGATGCGGAAGGACAATATCGGCTAGGCACTGAGGCTGCATTACAGCCTCACCTGAGAACGATCGTTATTCTGAAAAATGAAGCGGTCTGGTGCTCTTCTTTACCAGGCAACCGCGTGTTGTTGGTCAACAGTTCAATACTGCCAGAATCATCATTGCTACTCGTCCCTGCGGGAAGTACCGTCAACGGCCTTCCTGTGCTTCTATACCAGGCCAATCACGCCGGAAGCCGAATCATCGTTAGCATCAGCGACAGCCATATCCGGGATGCACTGGATATGCCATTAAATGGCGTTGAATATTCACTTCGAGTAGGCAATACCGTTTTGGGCCTGACAGGCGATGTGGCGACGGCAGACCATTCGAAGAAAGAGGTATTGACGGTAAAAGCCTCTGCTTATCCTTTCGAGATACAGGTTAACTCTCCAGTCCTTTTCAGCCTTAAGAGATTGCTCAATCGAGCTGGCGGCGTGGTGCTATTCCTGCTGATAATATCGACCCTATCTGCTTATATACTTCAGCGATATCTCTCTAAAGATGTTTCACCAGAAGAATCACTGCGTACCGCCATTTACAGAAATGAAATTACGCCCTATTACCAACCGGTTGTTAGCGGCAGAGAGGGAACCTTGCGAGGTGTGGAAGTGCTGGCCAGATGGAAGCATCCGCAGTCAGGGTTTATTTCTCCCGCTTCATTTATTCCCCTCGCGGAGAAATCTGGCTTAATTATTCCTTTAACCCAGAGCTTAATGCGTCAGGTTGCTGCGCATATGAATTCAATTTCAACCTTGTTGCCAGAAGGGTTTCATGTAGGGATTAACTTCAGCGCTTCTCATATTGTTTCGTCCACCTTTGTGGAAGAGTGTCTCCACTACAAACACAGTTTTATTCGACAGGATCTTAACCTTGTCATTGAGGTAACCGAGCGCGAACCGCTCCACATCGATGAACATCTCGTCAGGACGCTGAATGAGCTGCATAACAACGGATTTGCCATTGCGCTGGATGATTTTGGCACGGGATATTCCGGTCTATCCTACCTGCAAGAACTGCATATTGATTATATTAAAATCGACCAAAGTTTTGTTGCCAGGGTTAACGCCAATGAGGATTCAACCCTGATCCTGGATTCGGTACTGGAACTGGCAAAAAAACTTTCAATTAGTATTGTGGCGGAAGGGGTTGAGACACAAGATCAACTTGATTACCTGATCCGCAATAACATCCGTTTTTTACAGGGGTTCTTCTTCTACAAACCTCTACCTTACAAGGAGCTGGTCAAAGTCCTCTTATCGAAGCCTAAAGTTAAAGTGAGGGTGGAATGAGGTTTATCCAGCACCTGACGAAGATAGGGTATAATGCGTATCCCAAAACCGCTCAACAACCCAGTGACGCATTCAATGACCCTCAATCGCTTTTGTTACTTACTCCTGATATTCGCTGCGCTCGGCAGCCTTTTATCGTCGAATCCTGTGGTCGTCTGGTTTCTGTTGATCAATGTGCTAACAATGGTCATATATGGTGCCGATAAAATGGCGGCGCGTAAGGGGATGCGCAGGGTTCCGGAAGCGACGTTGCTGGTATTTGGCCTGACCGGAGGCTGGCCTGGCGCCATTGCGGGGCAACAGCTTTTTCGCCATAAAACGCAAAAGCAGCCCTTTAAAACCTACTTTTTCTTAAGCATTGTCGTCAGCATCGCCGTGATGGCGGCGGTTTACCATTTCTCTCCTGTTTCTTCGTTATGAGGGTATTGACATCAAGTTAACTTGAGCTTTTAAGATGTCAGCACCACGTTGATAAAGGAGTAACATCTTAAAATGAAAGACATTGATGTAGGTTTCACTCATGTCGCGTTTATGGTCAGGGACTCTGGAAAAGAGTATTGCCTTCTATCGTCGCTATGCCGGTATGGAGGTCATTCATTGGCGTGAACCCGACATGCCTGATGCAAGAAAAGTAGCATGGCTTAGCGACTATACCCGTCCTTTTGCACTGGTTCTGGTACAAGCCGATACCGTGACCGACACGCCGCTGGGTAACTTCGGGCATCTGGGTATTGCCTGCGCGACCCGCGAAGAAATTGACAGAAAAACCGAGATGGCCACCGCTGAAGGTGTGCTTAGGAAGGCGCCTGAGAATGTAGGCGATCCCGTCGGCTACTATGTCTTTTTTGCCGATCCCGATGGAAATACGTTAGAGCTGTCATTCGGACAGCGCGTCGGCCTGGAAGCGATCCGAATGGCCAGTCGGAATAAATAAAGTGAACATACGTTAGCAACAGGAGACAGACCGCATCGCGTATCGTTAATTAACCCTCCATCACTGCCAATAGTAGTAGGACTATTCTTAAGTTGTTGCTGTTTTTTGCACAATCTGAATAATACGTGCAACACCACGGACGATGACATCCCATGAAAATAGTATCTATTATGCTGGCAGTGCTGGCGCTTTTTTCTGCGCCTGCCTGGTCCGCTTTTCAGGAGCGGGAATATAATACCTGGTATATAAAAAATGCGGTGCTTTACGATATGACGCAGACCTCGGCAGGTTATCCCGTCATGGTGAGCGTATCCCAGCCTGGAAGGAAATCCGCTAATTTGCTCGTGTCATATATTACGGAAGGTCGCTGTGGTGAGAATAATCTACCGCTGAATGTGAATGGTAAAGTGCTGCCCGCAAAATATAATTGTGTCCAGATAGGGCAAAACAGAATTGAGCATTTTTCAGTGGTGGATGCGGAAAGCGTCAATAGCATGGTGATGCACCTGAAATCTGATTTCACTATTCTCCTGCAAAATGATATCAAAATTTGGGCGGCAAATATCAAAACGCCAAAATATGGACTGGCACCGAGATTCTAGCTATGAAATGCCTGTATTACGACAGGTGTTTTTTTGGGGATGAAACGCAATCATCTCTAAGTTAATAGTTTTAATGCGTTACTAATCAATGTAAAGGGTAAGTGGCCCTGTTTGTTTACGTATTTAAATGAGCTGTATGCTAAACGGTACTAAACCGCATAAATAATACTTTCTGACGTTATGGATAAAGCGCATTACCAGACTTACGCTTGCTAACGGTGTTTTATCACTGGTAAGGAGCAGAAAATGTCGCAACGTAATAGTCTGGATTTACTAAGCCGTAAAGAAGGAATGTGTCTGTTAGAGCAAAGCATGGGTTTTGTCTGGCAGGCAGCGCTTCGGGCGGTCGCGGTATTAGGTGTCGCAGATCGTCTGGTTGAAGGAAAAAAATCCGTCAAGCAACTGGCGAAGGAATTGAATGTTGACGTTGACTATCTTCATCGAATCATGCGCTTATTGTCCTCTCGTGGAGTTTTCAACGAATTCTCTGAAACTGAATACAGTCTGAGTCATTCAGCACAATTCCTCTGTTCTGAGCATGAATTTTCCTTGCGTGCGGCGGTGCTCATGCTAACAGACCAAACATTCTGGCAGCCAGCGGCTAAAATGGATGAGATAGTGCAAGGTAAACCTGTTTTTAATGAATTGTTTGGCAGGCCTTTTTACGACTACTGGCAGCATGACGATAGTGGGGCTGACAGCAACATTTTTCATGCCGGTATGGCCTCTATGTCATCCGTAGAGAATGAAGTCATTGCGGATAGCTATTCGTTCCCTCAAAACGCTGTCGTTGTCGATATCGCCGGTGGGCTGGGGAATTTATTGCTGGCCGTTTTACGTCGAAATCCGACCTTAACGGGGATCCTTTTCGATCAAAAAGACGTGCTTGAGCGGAATCGACTGCACCTGTTAAAGGATAATCGTCGATGGGAGACCGTTGAGGGCAGCTTTTTTGAAGCCTGTCCTGTAGCGGACATTTACCTGCTTAAGTATATTTTGATGGACTGGCCTGATGAGAAGGCCATTCAGATCCTTCAATGCTGCAGAAAGGCTATGAAAGAAAACGCCCGACTATTAGTTTTTGAGCCGCTTATTAAAAAAGAAAATAATGAGTTGGGACGATTTGAAATTGACCTTCTTCTGTTAACAAGCTTTGATGGGGGACGGGCACGAACAGAGGCTGAGTATCAGGCCTTGTTTGAACAGAGCAATTTGAAGTTGAGCAAAATAATAGACACCCATTCGTATCTGTCGATTTTAGAAGTCGTACCTGTCTGAACTGTTTAAATAATATTCACAGAGCATGTGTCCCGCATTCCGTTTTACCGTATTCCTGCTACGCTTGTTTGTTGTACCAGGAGCATGAATATGAAAAACAAAGATGAACAAACCGGATTAGTGGGGCTGGCGATTGGGGCCGCCGTTATTGGGCTGGTTTCAGCGCAAAAACCGATCCATCGCAACAGCATTGTCGATGAGCTGGTCAGGCTCGGCAGGCAAAAAGGCGATGGTGTAGAAGACGAGGTTTTCGTGAAAGCCGCCGAGCTGGTGAGAAAAGGGGTATAGCCCATGGCTGAAAGACGTAATGCGAAGTGCCATTGCGGCACGGTGGCATTCACCGTTGAGCTTACCGATGGCCTGAACACCGCGCGGCGCTGCAGCTGTTCTTTTTGTCGAATGCGAGGCGCGGTGGTCGTCTCTGCGCCGCTGTCGGGGATTACGGTGACCAAAGGTGAAGATAAGCTCACCGAGTACCGCTTTAACACGGGAACGGCACGGCATTTCTTTTGCTCGGTGTGCGGAATTTACACGTTCCACCAGCGGCGTTCTAATCCTGATGAATACGGCGTGAACGTCGCCTGTTTTGAAAGCGTTTCTCCGTTTGATTTCCCGCAGGTAACCGTGATGGACGGTGTCAACCATCCCACGGATGGGGAAAGTGGAGTATTTGGCTATCTTACTTTTCGCGAGAAAGGGGAAGAGCAGGCATGATTGCCGCCTGGCCACTCTTTAATCAGCCTGGCTATAGTGGAGGGTGGTTATCTGAAACAGGAGAAACTATGCTTTGTGTTGAAAAAGACGATCCGCGTGAGGCCCCTGAGTCAGGGGATAAAAAGCCTCAGCCTGTGAAAAAATAACGCGACCTGTGCGTTTACCCGCCACCGGCACTGCTGGTGGCTTTTTGTTTCCAGGGATAATAGTTAACTACCATCCAGATGGTTTAACAGCGCACCGAGATGCCCGACAATATCACCAAAATCAAAAATTAACGCCATCCACAGCATGGCTAAAAGGGTTAGTACGGTAAGGGATATACGACCAAACAACGCAGTTATCCTTAGTGACGAAAGGGCTATCACCTGAGTTTAACCAGCATTCTTTCAACTTACCCTCAACCAATCCCTTTCTGAAACTGCCTTTTGTGACGGACCTCAAAAAAACAAGCGAGCCCGCATCATAATGCGGGCTCTGACAATCAGAACTGGTAAACCAGACCTAACGCTACGACGTCATCGGTGCCGATGCCGTTGTTTTTGTAGAAGCTGTCATCTTCATCCAGCAGGTTGATTTTGTAATCAACGTAGGTGGACATGTTTTTGTTGAAGTAGTAGGTCGCGCCTACGTCAGCGTATTTAACCAGATCCTGATCGCCCTGACCGTTGCCCAGGTCCTTACCTTTAGACTGCAGGTAGGAAAGGGTTGGACGCAGGCCGAAGTCGAACTGGTACTGCGCGGTCACTTCGAAGTTCTGAGTTTTGTTCGCCACGGCGTCGGTATTATCACCATACGGGGTCATATTGCGGGTTTCAGAATACATTGCCGCCAGGTAGATGTTATTGGCGTCATACTTCAGACCCGCCGTCCATGCATCCGCTTTGTCACCACCCGCTGTGGTATTCATCACCTGCTCGTTGGTTCGGTCAGAAGAGGTATAGGCTGCACCCGCAGTAATTCCCATGCCGAAGTCATAGGTGGTAGAAATACCGAAGCCATCACCATTCTCGTGACGCGTGTCGCGACCGTTGTTGGTGCCTTCCTGATTGTTGCTGGCATCTTCATTCTTGCCCTGATACTGCAGCGCAAAGTTCAGACCCTGCACCAGACCATAGAAGTCGGTGTTGCGGTAGGTTGCCACGCCGTTGGCGCGGCCCGTCATGAAGTTGTCGGCTTTGGTGTAGGAGTCGCCACCGAACTCAGGCAGCATATCGGTCCAGCCTTCCACGTCGTACAGCACGCCATAGTTACGACCGTAATCGAAGGAGCCGTAGTCGCCCACCTTCACACCGGCGAAGGCCAGACGCGTCCAGGACTGATTATCAGACCCTTCGGTGTTGTTGGCCTGAATGTTGTATTCCCACTGCGCGTAGCCGGTCATCATGTTGTTGATCTGGGTTTCACCTTTGAAGCCCAGACGCATATAGGTTTGATCCCCGTCAGCGCCTTTATCGTCGGAGAAATAGTGCAGGCCATCTACTTTTCCGTACAGATCTAATTTGTTACCGTCTTTATTATAAATTTCTGCTGCATGTGCAGAGCCAGCTATTAACAGAGCCGGAATCATCAGAGCCAGTACTTTTCTTTGCATTGTGATATTCCTTTGCAGTTGTTTTTATTTAATTACCTGTTGAACTTTCAGAATGAGAAAGTTGTCTCATGCTAAATCACTCCTGTGTAAGAGTAATAAAATATAATTGTTACGAACTAAGTAAAATCTAAACCGAATAAATCGGCGGAAATGATCATTGATTTGATGAATGATTTAAAGGTAACTATATTAAATTGAAATTATTAATCAGGCGCTAATTAAGGTAATCTTGCTGGCGTTATATGCCTTTAAGATGATTCATCCATAATTAACGTGAATGCTATTAAGGAAACTTAATAGATATTCATTGATTATCTGGATTCGCCCGGTGTGAATACGCCGGGCTTTTTTTATGGCAAAAAAATGCCCGGACAAGCCGGGCAGAGGAACTAGTCGCTGGTCGGTTTTTCGGCTTTACCCGCCATTTGCGCCAGGAAGTCATAGCGTTTTTGCAGATCGGCCGCCGCGTCTTTCCACAGCTGCTCAGCCACTTCCGGCTGCTGCGCGTTAAGGCGACGGAAGCGCTGTTCCTGCATTAACGTCTCGGCCAGAGCATCTGACGGCGGACGCGAATCCAGCGCCAGCGGCAATTTACCCTCGTCAGCACGACGTGGGTCGAACCGGTACAGCGGCCAGAAGCCGGTCGCGGTCAGCTGACGCATCTGGTCGTGGCTGAGCGCCAGGTCGTAGCCATGCTCTTCGCAAGGGCTATAGGCAATGATCAGCGACGGGCCTGGATACGCTTCCGCTTCCTGGATGGCTTTTACCGTCTGGTTAAGCTGGGCACCCAGCGAGATTTGCGCGACGTAAACGTGACCGTACATCATCATGCTCACACCGAGATCTTTGCGCGCCTTGCGTTTACCGTGCTCACCAAATTTCGTCACGGCGCCTAACGGCGTGGCTTTCGATGCCTGGCCGCCTGTATTGGAATAACACTGCGTATCCAGAACCAGGATGTTGACGTTTTCGGTCAGGCTCAACACGTGATCCAGTCCGCCAAAGCCGATATCGTAAGCCCAGCCGTCGCCGCCAATCAGCCAAATTGATTTTTCGACCAGGGCGTCAGCGTCGGTCAGCAGCTGTTCAGCTCCCGCCACGCCCTGAAGTGCCTGACGCAGCTCAGCAACCTGCTCACGACGTTCTTCTGGCGTCGCGACTGCATGAAGCGCGTCATTGAGCTCAGCAGGGATCTGCCCGGCAAACTGCTCCAGCAGGCGCATCACGCGCGCGCGGTGCTGGTCGACGGTCAGGCGGAAGCCCAGTCCGAATTCGGCGTTATCCTCGAATAACGAGTTTGCCCACGCCGGACCGCGACCATTCGCGTCGGTGGTGTACGGAGTGGAAGGCAGATTACCGCCATAAATTGAGGAACAGCCGGTTGCGTTGGCAATCAGCATCCGGTCACCGTACAGCTGGGTAAGCAGCTTGATATACGGTGTCTCACCGCAGCCGGAGCAGGCCCCGGAGTACTCAAACAGCGGCGTAATCAGCTGTGACGTACGAATATCAATACGTTCCAGTTTGCTGCGATCGATTTCCGGCAGATTCAGGAAGAAGTCATAGTTGACCTTTTCCTCTTCAACGTGCTCCAGACGCGACATCATATTGATGGCTTTGATCTCCGGATCCTGCCTGTCTTTCGCCGGACAGACCTCGACGCACAGGTTACAGCCGGTGCAATCTTCCGGCGCGACCTGCAGAACGTATTTCTGTCCGCGCATATCACGGGATTTCACATCCAGAGAATGCAGGCTGGCCGGTGCGGCTTCCATCTCTTCTGGTGACACCACTTTGGCGCGAATAGCAGAGTGCGGGCAGGCCGCCACGCAGTGGTTGCACTGGGTACACAACTCTTCTTTCCAGATGGGGATCGCTTCGGCAATGTTACGTTTTTCCCAGCGCGTGGTGCCCATCGGCCAGGTGCCATCCGGCGGGAGCGCAGAGACGGGCAGGGCGTCGCCCAGACCGGCCAGCATCGCCGCCGTCACGGTCTTAACGAAATCAGGCGCCGCATCGGACACCACCGGAGGGCGATTCGGACTTGCGGCATTCACCGGCTGCAGCGGTACCTCAAACAGCGATTCGCGTGCCAGCGCCAGCGCCTGCCAGTTTCGCTCGACCAGTTCCTGGCCCTTGCTGCTGTAGCTTTTAGCAATCGCCCCCTGCAGTTCCACCAGCGCGCTGTCGCCCGGCAGGATATTGGTCAGGTGGAAGAAGGCCATCTGCATTACGGTATTAATACGCGCAGCAAGGCCACATTCGCGGGCAATTTTTGCGGCGTTGACCACGTAGAAACGGGCTTTTTTCTGGTTCAGCACCGCCTGAACTTCCTGCGGCAGCCGCGCCCAGACTTCATCCGCGCTGTAAGGCGTATTGAGGAGGAAAATACCGCCGGGTTTCAGGCGCTCAGCCATCTGGTATTTATCGATAAACTGCAGCTGGTGGCAGCCAACAAAGTCCGCCTGAGAAATGAGATACGCAGAGCGGATGGGCTGTTCGCTCACGCGCAGGTGGGAAACGGTCAGGCCGCCTGCTTTTTTGGAGTCGTAAACGAAGTATCCCTGGGCGTACCACGGCGTTGAGTTGCCGATGATTTTGATGTTGTTTTTAGTCGCGGAGACGCTGCCGTCGCTGCCCAGACCATAGAACAGCGCCTCAAGTTTGGCGGTCGAGGGCAGAGTATTTTCCGGCAGCGACAGGGACAGGTTAGTCACATCATCATAAATGCCGACGGTAAAGCGCGGCTTGGGTTTCGCTTCGCTTAACTCGTTGAATACCGCCAGCACGCAGTCCGGTCCGAACTCCTTGGAGGACAAACCATAGCGCCCCCCAATCACGCGCGGCAGCGATTCACGTTCGCCCTGATTAAAGGCTTCTGCCAGGGCCGTCATCACATCCAGATACAGCGGTTCCGCCTGTGCGCCCGGCTCTTTGGTACGGTCGAGCACCGCCACAGCGCGGGCGCTTTCAGGCAGAGCCGAAAGCAGATGTTTAGCCGAGAACGGCCGATAGAGACGCACTTTAAGCACGCCAACTTTTTCGCCGCGCGTCAGCAGCTCGTCAACTACCTCTTCACAGGTCCCAATGGCTGACCCCATCAGCACAATTACCCGTTCCGCCTGCGGATGGCCGTAGTACTCAAACGGTTTGTACTCCCGGCCGGTCGCGGCGGCAAAGTCATTCATTGCCTGCTCAACATGGTCGTAAACCGCGTTGTACCAGGGGTTTGTGGCCTCGCGGGACTGGAAATAGGTATCCGGGTTCGCCGATGTCCCGCGAATAACCGGGTGTTCAGGATTCAGAGCCCGGGCGCGATGCGCGTCGATTTCCGCCTGCGGCAGCAGATTCAGGATAGTATCGTCGGCCAGCGGGACGATTTTGTTGATTTCGTGAGAGGTGCGGAAACCATCAAAGAAGTGAATAAACGGCACGCGGCTTTTGAGCGTGGCGATATGCGAAATTAAGGCAAAGTCCTGCGCTTCCTGAACGCTGCTGGCGCATAGCATCGCGCAGCCGGTCTGGCGCACGGCCATCACGTCAGAGTGATCGCCAAAGATAGAGAGCGCGTGGGTAGCAACGGTACGCGCGGCAACGTGCAGAACGAAGGGCGTCAGTTGACCGGCGAGTTTGTACAGTGTAGGGATCATTAACAGCAATCCCTGTGAGGAGGTAAACGACGTGGAAAGCGCGCCGGTCTGAAGCGCACCGTGTACCGTGGCAATCGCCCCGGCTTCAGACTGCATTTCAACCACTCTCGGGACATCGCCCCAGACGTTCTTTAACCCGTTACCCGCCCATGCATCTGCCTGCTCGGCCATGGTAGAACTTGGCGTAATCGGGTAGATGGCGATAACTTCACTGGTGCGAAACGCGACTGAGGCAACTGCACCATTACCGTCAATAGTTTGCATAGGACAACACCCTTACATTGCGCAAAAAATAGGGGTCTGTATAACGGCAACAAACCCTGAATATTATCAGTGTATTCTAGCAAATGCGGGATTTTACGATTTTCGCTTTTGTGTCCTTGGTATTCTCTCCATCAATGAGTAGATCAAACTTTTGGCGAAAAAATTGCGAGAAATTGTTTCTGGAGCGCATAAATACGCACTTCTGCTCTCGACGACACGGGATGTGATGCCTATTATGCATAGGTTTCGCATTATTCATGGGGGAGAGAGCATGCGCTCAGCATTTTTGGTAGGGTGTGCCGCATTATTGTTGTCGGCATGTAGCAGGGAGCCAGTCCAGCAGGCAACGGCAGCCCACGTGGCGCCGGGAATGAAAGCGGCGATGTCCAGTTCTGGCCAGGCCAACTGCGCAATGATTGGCGGTTCGCTGTCTGTCGCCCGCCAGCTTGATGGTTCTGCTATTGGGATGTGCGCCTTGCCAAACGGCAAACGCTGTAGTGAACAGTCGCTTGCCGTTGGAAGCTGCGGTAACTACTGATTATTCTGCACGCTTAAACATCAGCGTTTTATCGGCTGTCGCCAGCGTTAACTGGTCCTCAGTCAGGTCGACCTGCGCCCCTTTGCGCAGCATGTCGCCGATGGCCTGATCCAGCTCATTCAGCTGCGGTTCAGTACAGAGCTTGCGCGTCATGGCCAGCGTTTTAACCTTAAGCTCGCCTTCGGACAATTTCCCCTGTCCGTTGAAGCGGTTACACATCTGGCCAGAAACGCTGATGTTATTAACCAGGCTGATATCTGGCAGCGCGCTAAAACCGATCTCAGGTTGCGTTGTCGCGGTCTTCACGGCCTTACCGTTTACATTTTCCAGCACAAAGCGGTGGTTTTTAAGTTGCTCCGGCTGTACGGAGGCTTTACCCGGATTAACGCACCCGGTAAGGACAAGACTAATAACACTTAACGCAATGAGCTTTTTCATTTTTCTTCTCAAACTATAAATACTGTGAATCTTTTTCCAGTGTAACGATACTCTGCCGTGCGTTAATGGGGTTTATCTGAAAGTGCGGGGGGAAGTACCGGGCAACGCAGCGGTTGCCCGGAATGGCGTTAATGCGATTTAAATCCTGCCGCCGTCATCAGCATACGGAAGAGCATACTGACAGCAGCCAGCGCCAGTACGCTGCCGCCCCAGATAATGGCCAGCCACAGTAATCTTTTCCAGACCGGTTGTTGCATCAGTGATAACCCTCCCCATGCTGAACTTTGCCGCGAAACACGTAGTAGCTCCAGAAGGTGTAGACCAGAATAACGGGAATGATCAACAGCGCGCCCACCAGCATAAAGCCCTGGCTTTGCGTCGGTGCTGCGGCCTGCCACAGGGTGATCGACGGTGGAATAATATGCGGCCAGATGCTGATCCCAAGCCCGCTAAAGCCGAGGAATATTAGCCCCAATGTCAGGATAAACGGACGGCTATGGCTGTCGAGATTATTCAGGCAGCGCCACTGGTACAGGCTAAAAATCACTACCAGGGCGGGGACGGGCAGCAGATAAAACAGATTCGGCAGCGTAAACCAGCGCGCAGCGATGGCCGGTTGCGCCAGCGGCGTCCAGAGGCTGACCGCCGCAATAAACGCCAGCAGCACGATTAACAGCGTTTTCGATACCTCTCGCATCCGCTGCTGCAGCGCGTTTTCGCTTTTCATCACCAGCCAGGTAGAGCCTAACAGCGCATAAGCCACCACCAACCCCGCACCGCAAAACAGGTTAAACGCGGTAAACCAGTCAAAGGGGCCGCCGGTATAGGCCCGACCGGTGACGGTAAAGCCGTTAATGACGGCGCCTACCGTCACGCCCTGGGTAAACGTTGCCAGAATCGAACCGCCTATAAACGCCTTATCCCAGAAGGGGCGGTGGGCCGGCGTGGCTTTAAAGCGAAACTCAAATGCCACCCCGCGGAAAATAAGACCGATCAGCATTAACGTCAGCGGAATGGTGAGAGCATCAACGATAACCGCATACGCCAGCGGGAATGCGCCGAACAGTGCGGCACCGCCAAGCACCAGCCAGGTTTCATTTCCGTCCCAGACCGGCGCGACGCTGTTGACCATCACGTCGCGATCGTCGGCGTTCTGCGTTGCCGGGAAGAGAATACCGATCCCCAGATCAAAACCGTCCATCACGATATACATCAGCGTGGCAAAGACGATAATGACAAACCAGATAATGGAAAGATCGATACCCATTATGGCTGCTCCTTATGTTCAGTTGTGACGGCAGAAAGCGGGCGCGCCGGACGTCCGTCGGACTCGGTGGCGAATGATTCATGCGGCTGCGGGCCTTTTCGGATGAGGCGCACCATATAGCTGTAACCCACGCCGAATACCGAGGTATAGACGACGAAGAAGGCCAGCAGGCTCACGCTCATGTGCAGGTCACCATGGGCAGACACTGCATCCTTCGTTCGCTGGAGTCCGTAGACCACCCACGGCTGGCGGCCCACTTCGGTGGTGATCCACCCGGCCAGGATGGCAATCAGCCCGGTTGGCCCCATCAGCAGCGCAAACCACAGGAAAGGGCGTGACGAATACACGCGTTTTTTGTAGCGCAGCCAGAGTGCCGTTACCCCAAGCAGCAGCATCAGCATGCCCAGGCCTGCCATAATGCGGAATGACCAGAAGACGATGGTGGAATTCGGACGGTCTTCCTTCGGGAACTCTTTGAGGGCCGGAACCTGTTTATCCAGGCTGTGCGTCAGGATAAGACTCCCCAGCGCCGGGATCTCCAGCCCAAAGCGGGTCCGCTCCTGTTCCATATCCGGCCAGCCAAACAGCAGCAGCGGGGTAGGCTCACCCGGCGGATTTTCCCAGTGGCCTTCAATGGCGGCAATCTTGGCGGGCTGGTGCTTTAAGGTGTTCAACCCGTGCATATCGCCAACCATGGCCTGGATGGGGGCGACAATCAGCGTCATCCACAGCGCCATCGAAAACATCGCGCGGATAGCAGGGGTATTATTCCCGCGCAGCAGATGCCATGCCGCCGATGCGCCCACAAACAGGGCGCTGCTCAGGAATGCGGCTATCGACATATGCAGCAGGCGGTAAGGGAAGGAGGGGTTAAACACCACGGCGAACCAGTCCACCGGTACCACCTGTCCGTTGACGATCTCGTAGCCCTGCGGGGTTTGCATCCAGCTGTTCGACGAGAGGATCCAGAAGGTGGAGATTATGGTGCCCAGCGCTACCATGCAGGTGGCGAAGAAGTGCAGACCCGGCCCGACCTTGTTCCAGCCAAACAGCATCACGCCGAGGAACCCGGCTTCAAGGAAGAAGGCGGTGAGCACTTCATAGGTCAGCAGCGGGCCGGTAATGCTGCCCGCAAACTGTGAAAATCCGCTCCAGTTGGTGCCAAACTGGTAGGCCATCACCAGCCCGGAGACCACGCCCATGCCAAAGTTGACGGCAAAAATCTTCGACCAGAAATGGTACAGCGAGCGCCAGACCGGATTTTTTGTTTTCAGCCACAGCCCTTCGAGTACGGCAAGATAGCTTGCGAGACCAATGGTGATGGCCGGGAAAATAATGTGAAAGGATACGGTAAACGCAAACTGTATCCGTGCAAGGTGAAAAGCATCTAAACCAAACATGCACAGCCTCAATGTCAAACGGTGTGCTGTTATGGTATAGGGGCGAAGTTCGGACTATCAGACGCAGAAAAGTGATTTTTAACCATAACAGTTGGCATAAATTTCATGCTTTAACCATCTGATATACTTCGCACTGAGGAATAAAAACTGTATTTTTATGATTTTTACGCATAAAACCGCTTGCCTTGTCGTCTGCGCCGTGCGTTAATGGTCTTCTGGTTTTGAGTCCAAATAAATATCTGACGTAGTTTTATAAAGCAGTTCTCATCACGTTGTGCCTCTCCGCAGCCTCTCTTGGGTCTTTATCTACTTTCCGATTCGTTTTGTTTAAAACCATTATTGCCCAATCGGCCCATTAGTAATTTACGTTTTACGTTTCAGGAGAATCCTATGACTTCTTATATCCATTTTCGCTGCCCATGCTGTCATGGCTCGCAGTACCGTACCTCAGTCTTTGATATGTCTGAGAAAAACCCACTCGGCGCGAAATGCATCTTTTGCAAATCGTCGATGATTACGCTCGATCACCTGGCCGCTGCGCGTCAGGCGCAAAGCCACGTTACCGAGTACCGTAAGTAATTCATTTCGCGAACAATAACAGTTAGCTAAATCTTCTCTTTTTCTCCTGCTGATATACACTGTCGGTCATAAGGAGAATCTGATGAAAAAATACCAGCGTCTGGCGCAACAAATTATCTCGCAGATTGAGCTTGGCGTATGGCTGCCGGGCGATAAGCTGCCTTCGCTGCGAGAGCAGGTGGCGAGCAGCGGTATGAGTTTTATGACCGTTGGCCACGCGTATCAGATGCTGGAAAGTCAGGGGCGCATTGTCGCCAGACCGCAGTCGGGCTATTACGTTGCCTCGCGCCCGACCGCACAACAGCCTGCTCCACCTGCCCAGGTGATGCGTGACGAAGTGGTGGATATTAACACCTACATCTTCGACGTCTTACAGGCCAGCCGCGACCCGTCCGTTGTTCCTTTTGCCTCCGCGTTTCCCGATCCCCGACTTTTTCCGCTGCAGCAGCTCAACCGCTCGCTGGCGAACGTCAGCAAAACCGCGACGGCGATGAGCGTGATTGAGAACCTGCCGCCGGGTAACGTCGATCTTCGCCACGCCATTGCCCGTCGCTACGCGCAGCAGGGAATGAACATCTCCCCGGAAGAGATCGTGATCACCGCAGGCGCACTTGAAGCGCTCAATCTCAGCCTGCAGGCGGTGACCGAGCCGGGCGATTGGGTGATAGTCGAAAACCCGTGTTTCTACGGCGCGCTGCAGGCGCTGGAGCGTCTGAAGCTCAAAGCGTTGTCAATTGCGACGGATGTCCGCGAGGGGATTGACCTGAATGCCCTTGAACAGGCGCTGAATGAGTACCCGGTTAAAGCCTGCTGGATCATGACCAACAGTCAGAACCCGCTTGGCTTCACGCTGAGCGCGGAGAAAAAAGCGCAGCTTGTGGCGCTGTTAACGCAGCACAATGTCCCCCTGATTGAAGACGATGTCTACAGCGAGCTCTATTTTGGCCGCGAAAAGCCGCTCCCGGCGAAAGCATGGGATCGTCAGGACATGACGCTGCACTGTTCGTCCTTTTCAAAATGTCTGGTGGCCGGTTTTCGCATCGGCTGGGTCGCGGCAGGAAAACACGCGCGACGCATTCAGCAGCTGCAGCTGATGAGCACGCTCTCAACCAGCTCTCCCGTGCAGCTGGCGCTGGTGGATTACCTGGCGACTAAACGTTACGACGCCCATCTTCGCCGCCTGCGGCGGACGCTCGCCGAGCGAAAGCAGCAGGCCTGGCAGTCACTTCTGCGCCATATGCCTGCCGGCGTCAAAATCCACCATAACGACAGCGGCTACTTTTTATGGCTGGAGCTTCCGGCGCAGCTCGATGCGGGGCTACTGAGTGAAAAAGCCTTAACGCACCACATCAGCATTGCCCCCGGAAAGATGTTTTCCACCTCTGACGCATGGACACCGTTCTTTCGTTTTAATACCTCCTGGGCCTGGGGAGAGCGAGAAGAACAGGCGGTCATTCAGTTAGGAAAATTAATTAGCGCGATGATGGAATAATCTTTTCTGCGTTATTTAAATAATCAATTCTTATCCTGATGACGGCACGGCGAATATTTCGCGGTGTCCTGTCATAGGAAATCTGCATACCGTCTCTCGCGGCTAACTCCTTGTCTATAATCCAGTTAACGGGGAATGCGCCCTCTGTCACACCTTGATGAAATTTCCTGAAGCCGTACGGTGCGGCGCATTTGCGCGGTCTACGTTTAATAAAGGAGATATTTTTACGGCACGGCTGCCGCTAAATTTCATTGCGACAGGAGTAACTCTTATGAGCAAAAATTTTGCCCGCAGCAGCCTGTGTGCGCTCGGCATGACTATCATGACAGCGCAAGCCGCAGAACCACCAAAGGCCATTGGCGACGGGGAAGGTCGGCTGGATATTATCGCCTGGCCGGGATACATCGAACGCGGACAGACGGATAAAAATTATGACTGGGTCACCCAGTTTGAAAAAGAGACCGGGTGTGCGGTCAACGTCAAGACGGCGGCCACGTCGGATGAAATGGTCAGCCTGATGGCGAAAGGGGGATATGACCTGGTCACCGCCTCGGGTGACGCCTCGCTGCGCCTGATCATGGGGAAACGCGTTCAGCCCATTAACCCCGACCTCATCCCCAACTGGAAAACTCTCGACGCGCGGATTGTGAAAGGGGAATGGTTTAACGTCGGCGGTAAAGTCTACGGCACGCCGTACCAGTGGGGGCCAAATCTGCTGATGTACAACACCAAAACCTTCCCGACGCCACCGGACAGCTGGAGCGTGGTCTTTACCAAACAGGATCTGCCGGACGGTAAAACCAATCAGGGACGCGTGCAGGCCTACGACGGCCCGATTTATATCGCCGATGCCGCGCTGTTCGTCAAAGCCACGCAGCCGCAGCTGGGTATTAAAGACCCGTACCAGCTCACCGAAAAACAGTATGCCGCCGTGCTCAAGGTGCTTCGCGACCAGCACGCGCTGATCCACCGCTACTGGCATGACACTACCGTTCAGATGAGCGACTTTAAAAATGAAGGTGTCGTGGCCTCCAGCGCCTGGCCGTATCAGGCGAATGCCCTGAAGGCAGAGAACCAGCCCGTTGCTACCGTCTTCCCGAAGGAGGGAGTGACCGGCTGGGCGGACACCACCATGCTGCACGCGCAGGCAAAACACCCGATGTGCGCCTACAAATGGATGAACTGGTCGCTGACGCCGAAAGTGCAGGGCGATCTGGCGGCGTGGTTTGGCTCCCTGCCCGTGGTTGCAGAAGGGTGTAAGGCCAGCACGCTGCTGGGTGATAAAGGCTGCGAAACAAACGGTTATAACGAGTTCGACAAAATCATGTTCTGGAAAACCCCCATCGCAGAAGGCGGCAAATTTGTCCCTTACAGCCGCTGGACGCAGGATTACATCGCCATCATGGGCGGTCGTTAATTGCCCGGGAGCAGAACATGACGTACGCAGTAGAGTTTAACAACGTTTCCCGTCTGTACGGCGACGTACGGGCGGTGGATGGAGTCACCATTGCTATTCGTGACGGAGAATTTTTCTCCATGCTGGGGCCTTCGGGCTCCGGCAAAACCACCTGCCTGCGTCTGATTGCCGGCTTTGAGCAGCTGTCAGGCGGCACGATTTCTATCTTCGGCAAAGAGGCGAGCGAACTGCCTCCCTGGGAGCGGGATGTGAACACCGTCTTTCAGGACTACGCGCTGTTTCCGCATATGTCGATCCTCGACAATGTCGCCTACGGGCTGATGGTCAAAGGCATCGACAAGAAAAAACGCCATGCGCAGGCCCGTGATGCCCTGGAGAAAGTGGGCCTGAGCTTTGCCGTTACCCGCAAACCTTCGCAACTTTCCGGCGGCCAGCGGCAGCGTGTCGCCATCGCCCGCGCGCTGGTGAATGAACCGCGCGTCCTGCTGCTGGACGAACCCCTTGGTGCGCTCGATCTCAAACTGCGTGAACAGATGCAGTTCGAGCTGAAGAAGCTTCAGCAGGAACTCGGCATCACCTTTATTTTTGTCACCCACGATCAGGGCGAGGCCCTTTCCATGTCAGACCGGGTGGCGGTGTTCAATAACGGGCGCATCGAGCAGGTGGATACCCCGCGCGATCTCTACATGCGTCCGCGCACGCCGTTTGTCGCCGGTTTTGTCGGCACCTCTAACGTCTTCGATGCGAGCCTTGCGCAGAAAATATGCGGCATGGAGGGCAGCTATTCCCTGCGTCCGGAACATATTCGCCTTGATGAGGGCGGAGACGTTCAGGTTCAGGGTGTCGTGCAGGCCGTTCAGTATCAGGGGGCGGCCACGCGGCTGGAGCTGAAACTCGCCGACGGAGCCAAGCTGCTGGTGAGCCAGGCTAATCTCAGTGAAACCTCGCCGCTGAGCGGCATTGCGCCGGGGCAGGCCGTCACGGCGTCGTGGTCACGCGAGGCGATGATTCGCCTGCACGAGGAGAGGTGAAATGGATATGAGCGTTGCGCATCCTCCCGCCTCGCGCGGCCGCTTAAGCCGCATGACGGCGCTGTTCTGGCGTAAACCGTCGCTCGGCCTGTTCCTGCTTCTGCTCGCGCCGCTGATGTGGTTTGGCATCGTCTATTTAGGATCGCTTCTGACCCTGCTGTGGCAAGGGTTCTACACCTTTGACGATTTCACCATGGCCGTCACGCCGGATCTGACCCTGGCGAACATTCAGGCGCTTTTCAACCCGGCCAACTACGACATCATCCTGCGCACGCTAACGATGGCGATTGCGGTGACGATTGCCAGCGCCATCCTGGCATTCCCGATGGCGTGGTACATGGCGCGATACACCCGCGGCAAGTGGAAAGCGTTTTTCTATATCGCCGTGATGCTGCCGATGTGGGCGAGCTACATCGTCAAAGCCTACGCCTGGACGCTGCTGCTGGCGAAGGACGGGGTGGCGCAGTGGTTTCTCAACCATATGGGGCTGGAGCCGATCCTGACCTCACTCCTTACGCTCCCGGCGATTGGTGGCAACACCTTGTCCACCTCCGGGCTGGGGCGGTTTCTGGTCTTCGTCTACATCTGGCTGCCGTTTATGATCCTGCCGGTCCAGGCGGCGCTGGAACGCCTGCCTGCCTCGCTACTGCAGGCCTCAGCCGACCTTGGCGCGCTCCCTCGCCAGACCTTTCGCTACGTCGTTCTGCCGCTGGCGATCCCGGGTATTGCGGCTGGCTCAATATTCACCTTTTCCCTGACGCTGGGGGATTTCATCGTTCCGCAGCTGGTGGGGCCGCCGGGTTACTTCATCGGTAACATGGTCTACTCGCAGCAGGGTGCCATTGGCAATATGCCCATGGCCGCCGCGTTCACGCTGGTGCCCATCGTGCTGATTTCACTCTATCTGGCGTTCGTGAAACGTCTGGGAGCATTCGATGCACTCTGAACGCGCACCGCTGTTCCTGAAAGTGGCAGCCTGGGGAGGCGTTATCTTCCTGCACTTCCCGCTGCTGATTATCGCGACCTATGCCTTTAATACCGAAGACGCTGCCTTCAGCTTTCCGCCGCAGGGGCTGACGCTGAAGTGGTTTAGCGTGGCGGCGGGGCGCGGCGATATTATTGAATCCGTGACGTTGTCACTTCAGATTGCGTCGCTATCCACCGCAATTGCCCTTGTGCTTGGCACGCTTGCTGCAGCGGCGCTGTGGCGAAGCGAGTTTTTTGGCAAGAATGCGATCTCACTGTTGCTGCTGTTACCGATTGCGTTGCCGGGGATCATCACCGGCCTGGCGCTGCTGACAGCATTCAAAACGATCGACCTTGAGCCGGGGTTTTTCACCATCGTGGTCGGACACGCCACCTTTTGCGTGGTGGTGGTGTTTAACAACGTGATTGCCCGGTTCAGACGCACCTCCTGGAACCTGGTGGAAGCGTCGATGGATCTCGGGGCCGACGGATGGCAAACCTTCCGCTATGTGGTGCTGCCCAATCTGGGTTCCGCGCTGCTGGCCGGGGGAATGCTGGCGTTTGCCCTGTCGTTTGACGAGATAATCGTCACAACGTTTACGGCGGGACACGAACGCACGTTACCGCTGTGGTTGCTCAATCAGCTTGGCCGTCCGCGCGACGTGCCGGTCACCAACGTCGTAGCACTGCTGGTGATGCTGGTGACAACTATCCCCATTCTGGGAGCCTGGTGGCTAACCCGCGACGGCGAGAACATCGCCGGCAGCGGGAAATAACAGTGAATTCAACAGGAAAATGCTATGCAAACACAACTGCTGATAGAGGGAAAACTGGTAGCCGGAGAGGGAGAAAAACAGCCGGTCTATAACCCGGCCACTGGAGAACTCCTGCTGGAAATTGCCGAGGCGTCAGCGGCTCAGGTCGACGCGGCGGTTCAGGCGGCCGACCGTGCTTTTGTGGAGTGGGGACAAACCACACCGAAAACCCGCGCCGAGTGCCTGCTGAAGCTGGCGGATGCGATTGAAGCGCATGGGGAGGACTTTGCCCGGCTCGAATCCCTCAACTGCGGCAAGCCGCTGCACTGTGCTCTGGATGATGAAATTCCGGCGGTGGTCGACGTTTTCCGTTTCTTTGCCGGGGCCGCCCGCTGTCTGAACGGGCTGGCCGCGGGCGAGTACCTTGACGGCCACACGTCGATGATCCGCCGCGATCCGGTGGGCGTGGTTGCCTCTATTGCCCCCTGGAACTATCCGCTGATGATGGCGGCATGGAAACTGGCGCCCGCGCTGGCGGCAGGGAACTGCGTGGTGATTAAGCCCTCCGAGATCACGCCGCTGACCGCGCTGAAGCTGGGAGAGCTGGCAAAAGATATTTTCCCGGCAGGCGTTCTGAACGTCCTGTTTGGTCGGGGGAAAACGGTCGGCGATCAGCTTACCGGGCATGAAAAAGTCCGCATGGTTTCGCTGACCGGTTCGATTGCTACCGGGGAACATATCATCGGCCATACGGCGTCCTCTATTAAACGCACCCACATGGAGCTGGGCGGTAAAGCGCCGGTTATCGTCTTTGATGATGCCGACCTGGATGCGGTTGTCGAAGGGGTGCGGACGTTTGGTTTCTACAACGCCGGGCAGGACTGTACGGCGGCCTGCCGTATTTATGCCCAGAAGGGCATTTATGCCGCGCTGGTGGAAAAGCTGGGCGCAGCGGTCGCCAGCCTTAAAATGGGAGCGCCGGAGGAGGGCTCAACCGAACTTGGGCCGCTCAGCTCGGCCGCCCATCTTTCACGCGTCTGTAAGGCCGTCGATGACGCGAAAGCGCTCGGCCATATCCGCGTCGTCACGGGCGGGAGCAAAAAAGAGGGGGCGGGCTACTACTTCCAGCCAACCCTGCTGGCGGGGGCAAAACAGGACGACGCCATCGTTCAGCGCGAGGTGTTTGGCCCGGTGGTGAGCGTCACCGAATTTGACGACGAGGCGCAGGTGCTGGCCTGGGCGAACGATTCGCAGTATGGACTGGCGTCATCGGTCTGGACCAAAGACGTGGGCCGCGCCCATCGCCTGAGCGCGCGCCTGCAGTACGGCTGCACCTGGGTGAATACCCATTTTATGCTGGTGAGTGAAATGCCGCACGGCGGCATGAAATTATCCGGCTATGGCAAAGATATGTCGGTCTACGGACTTGAGGATTATACGGTTGTCCGGCATGTGATGATCAAACACTAAGCCCGTCATGCCTGGTCGTATTCGCGGCCAGGCGTTCGCCAGCCCGCCATGAGTGTTATGCATGATACTCAATTGTTATTATCCATGAATTTTAAGTGGTTATTCTGTAACGAAAAAACTTGATCTGTATCAACATATGACGCATATTGCGTGCGGTTATTTTTTCGGCTCTGGTATACAGAATGACGTTGTATCAAAAGATGTTGGTTTTTTACGCAATCATGGCTTCCATCTGCGCATTAATTACCTGGTTCCTCTCCAAAGACCGCAAACGTATCCGCCTGCTCAGCGCTTTTCTGGTGGGGTCAACCTGGCCAATGAGCTTTCCCGTTGCGCTGCTGGTCTCGCTTTTCTGAAGCACGCTTCCATTTTTAAAAGATGAATATGGCATTCCAGATACGATAACTGTATAAATACACAGTGCATCGTAAAAGGAGTGCTTATGAACAGTTTTTACTCGCAGCAGGCCGGTTGTACCGTGCGCTGGCATGACCTGCCCGGCACCGGCGATCCCGTTGTGTTCATCCACGGGCTGGGCTGCGCCTCTTCCTATGAATATCCCCGTGTCGTTCATGACCCGCTGTTTGGCTCGCGCAGAGCGATTCTCATCGATTTGCCCGGCAGCGGCTACAGCGACAAGCCTGAGCACTACAGCTATAAAACTACCGACCAGGCGCACGTTGTGGCGGAGCTGATTGACCACCTTAAGCTGGATGCCTTCTGGTTATACGGCCACAGCATGGGCGGCAGCATTGCTATCGAAACGGCGGGGCTGCTGGCAACGCGCGTGAAGGGGCTGATGGTGTCAGAGCCCAATTTTCATGCGGGTGGCGGGATGTTCAGCCGGTCTATTGCAGCGCAAACCGAGCAGCAGTTTCTGAACCAGGGCTATGACGCCATGCTCAGCGCGGAAAAAACGGCGTGGGCGGGGTGTCTGCAGAGCAATGCGCCGTACGCCGTCTGGCGGGGCGCATCGAGCCTGGTGGCGGGCGTGGAGCCCGAATGGGAAGCGCAGTTCCTGTCACTCCCTTGCCCGGTAACGTTGATTTTCGGCGAGCTGTCTCTGCCGGATGACGATGTGGACAATCTGAAGCAAAAGGGCGTTGAGGTAAAAATCATCCCTGCGGCGGGGCATTCAATGTCGTGGGAAAACCCGTCTGCGCTGGCAGAGACGTTAGCCTGGTGTATGGCAGTGTGATTATCGTGCAATTTATCATCGTTGCAAAATGTAGGCCGGGTAAGCGCAGCGCCACCCGGCAAGAAATGCGGCTACATTGTTAATCAGCGTTTAGCGTAATAATGCGTGCAAGGCCTGACGAGCGTCATGCTGAACATCATGCGGGTGCTGGTAATCAATGTTCTCTATCGCGCGGCTATAGAGGGCGACCAGCCAGTCGTAAACGTACGCGGTGGCCGCATGCACAGGCTGTTCCCCCAGGCGCGTCAAGCGGGGCTCGGCGCTGCTGACCACCGGCGTAACGAAGATTGCCTGGCCCTTGCGGATGCGGCTTGCCGGACGTCCCGCCACGGGCGTCTGGTCGTAACCCAGCCAGCCAATGAAATTGCCCATCACGGCATGCAGCTGTGCAGCGCTGCTTTTATCCGCTTCGACGATACGCTGAAGCTGTTGAGGCAGTTCAAGCCGGTAGCTGGTGACCACCAGGACATCCGCGATTTGCTGTAACACCGCAGGTTCCAGCCCAAGACGGGCGGCCGCGGCCTCATTGCGGCTCCACTGGCGCAGATGATTTATCCAGACTCTATGCGCCAGCCGCGCTTTGTCTTTTGTCTGGAACAGGCCGTTGCTTTCCTGCGCATTCTCGGCAAACAGGTCAATGGTGTCCGTAAACAGCCCGTTCACCTGCTCCTCGCGAGGCTGCTGAACGGCGAGCAGTGTTTCAAAGGCTTTCAGCGGCGGCAGCAGGCCTTCAAGCAGTTCGCCGTGGCGGGCGGCGCTGTTTTGCAACGTGCGCACCATGTTTTCGGCCTGAACACGTCTTGTCCCCGGTTCCTCAACCAGCGGCGCAAGATAGCTTTGCATCAGCGATGAGAGCTCCTGTCGCAGCAGGCCTTTCAGCGTGCTGAGACGCTTGTGTCGCTGCGCGGGCAGCGTGGCCTGAGAGAGCCACTCGATGACGCGCTGCATGCTGTGGCTGTCCAGCGCCTGCAGCGTGCCCCAGCGTAAACCCGGTTTCCCGAGCAGATGCTGTACGGCTTCATCGAGATTCTGCCGGGTGGTAAAGCGAGCGTCGTGAGGGGTAATTGCCCACACCAGACCCGGAAGGGCAGACTCTTCAGCAGGCTGCGTCTCCTTCACCCAGTTCATCAACACTTTTGCTTTTTTGGCCGTCTGTTCGTGCTGCGCCGTCGCATTACAAATCACCAGCACATCAGGCTGAAGCTGCTGACGGTAATGCTCGAGCAGCCACTGGGACTTCGCCTGGCGTAGCGGGTCGGCACGGTTATCTTCAAAAACTGGAATATCAATAATATCGACGTTATCCAGCGCGCCGCTCTCAACCGGCAGCACCAGCTCGCGGGTCAGGAAGGCCAGAACATCGACGGGGATACTGATGGCGTTAAGCATTTCACCGCTATTTAGCGGATGAAGCAGCGTCTCCTGCGCGTCCTGAAGGTCTAACGTGCCGTCGTGCGTCAGGAACCCTTCACCCGGCAGCCCAAAGCTGTCCACCAGCAGGCTAAGCGGGGCAGCAAGCTCACCGGCATGGCTGGTCTGGTGCAGCACATGGGCCAGTTTTAACCACTGCTGGGTCAACTCCTGCTGCTCGCCCCACAGCAGCGACCAGACGCTGGCCCGCGTGCTGAGATCGAGCGAGGGCACCAGCTGGGCAAATTCATGCCACAGGGCATCGTCAATTTGCTGTTTCGCGGCGGGTACGGTGCTTTGCCAGAAGCGGGCAATCGCACCCACTTCCTGACCCGTGATGCCGGGCACGCCCTGCGGCTGGCGCAGCCCGCGCCATTTCTCGAGACGTGTCTCAATGACCGCCTTATCCACCGCGCGCATCTGCGGATGCAGGGTCGTGCGGGCAATAAACAGCTGTACCAGCTCGGCCTCGGTGACCAGACGCAGACGCAGCGGGAACGCCTCATCGGCCAGCTCCGGGTTTTCCCGGGTGAAGCGGACGGCCATGTTGGTCAGGGCATGCCCCGGATTGATATGCGAAAAATAGTCAAATGTGCGCTGGCCCGGCGTCACGTTCAGGCGTCCATTACCGCTGCCGCACAGAGACAACAGCAGGTGTGCTTTCGCGCTCTGCGAATGACCGTACAGCCCAATGCTGCTCTGGCGGGACATGGCGCGTTCAATGGCCTGCTCCCGCGCCTGCGCCGCGTTGATGCGAGCAAGCAGGGCGTCAGCATCGTTATCCAGCACAGGGGCGTTCAGGCGCGTCTCATTAATCCACCCGATTAAGGCCTGAGTGGTGGTCGTCGTCGCTGTCATTTCAGGTATACGCTCCCGCTGTCGATCCAGTAGTGGCTACCGCTGTGTCGGCGATCGGCCAAAGTATTCAGTTTGAAGGTTAATGCGTCAGGCGCAACCGGCGTGCCGTCCTGCAGCCAGGCATCGCTCAGCTCGAAGGCCTCCGGGCCTTCCTGCTTGCTGCCGCCGCAGAGTTTCAGCCGCACGTTCAGCACGCCGTCACCGGCAATGGCTTTCGCCAGTTCAGCCGAGTTAATGCTGAGCGTGTAGAGCGGCGTGGCGGGCCAGCGCGCGTTCGCCAGCTGGCGGAAGCCGAGGGTGACGTTACCGCGCAGCGGGAAGTGCAGACGTGCGTCGAGCTTCGCGCCGGGTTTATCAAGATCGATATCCTGATACCAGACGTTTTCCTCGCGCAGGGTATTGACGGTGTTATCCAGCACGCCGAGATACCGCACGGTTGAATACGCGCCAATGTCCGCGGCTTTAAAGTTGAAGCGCGGCAGACGCAGGTCGAGCGCCAGGCTGCAGAGCATGGCTCCCACGGCGGCCGTCGATTTCGGGTTGCCAATGCGCCCCTGCTGGCTGAACGGATACCACTCGTGCACCTGGTATTTATCCAGCCAGACGATGCGATTGACCGGCACCGGCTGCAGATGACGAATGAGCGCCTGAACGCCAGGCAGGCAGCCGGGGCGTCCGGTGATCAGCAGAATATCGCAGCTGTAATGGGATATCGCCTCACACACCGCGTGGAGCGGTGAGGCCAGCGTAAACTGCCCGGCCAGCATCGCATCCTGCATTTCGCGGAAGTTCACGTGAAGCGGCACCGCGAACAGGTCAAACGCGTCTGAACCCGCCGGCAGGGCATGATCGATCGCCTGCTGCAGGTAATTCATCACGTTACGGGTCGGCTTCTGCCGCAGGAGATCGCCAAAGTTGGCATGCAGACCGGCCAGCGGATCGTCGACATCGCTCGATTCCCACGCGGCAAGAATGGCGTGGCCAATCGGCATAAAGAGCTGAAGCGCCGTTTGCTGGCGGAGTACGGCCTGGGTATCGATGCGCCCGGAGTCGCCGAACAGCGAAGCCATCAGCAGCGAGGCGTCCGCGATGCCGGATTTCTGCAGCTGCGTTTGCAGGGCGGGCAACACGTAGCGCTGAATCACGTCCAGAAGCGTATCGTCACCCGCGACCTTAAATCCTTCACGGAACAGCAGCTGCGGGGTGATCTTGACGTTATTCCCGGAACCGTCATCCAGCTGATAATGGGTGATCGCCATATCCGTTGTGCCGCCGCCGATGTCGATGGACGCGACGCGCAGCGCGCGGCCCGGCTGGCTACCCGGCTCAGGCTCACGGTCCGGGCGAGCCAGGGAGGCGAAGAAGGCTTCTGTCTGACCGCCAAAGCGGGAGATCGCTTCGTTATACAGCCAGACCAGTTGACCACAGCTGGCTTCATCCCACTCCATCTGGATTTCAGGCACCGGCACCACGCTTTTATCCTGCTGTTTGCGGGTGACAAAGTCCTCATCCTGCGGGTGCCATCCCATCGCTTTCCAGACGATGGCGATGGCTTCAAACATGCGGCGACGGAAAATCTCGCGCTCCTGCTTTGGCATGGCCGAGGGCAGCGTCAGGATCAGGGTGCGCAGCTGGCGCGGCGACGCCGGGAAGCCCAGACGCAGGCGCGTGGCGACGCTGTTGATCTGCCCCAGCGCCTGCGCCAGCAGCTCGCAAAGCATGTGCGTCATCAGGGTGCTGCGGCTGTACTGCGGCGAGAAGACCGGCAGCCGCTCGTCCTGCGGCAGCGTGAAGAGCGGCTCTCCGTCATCGTTCATCAGGTTCATCAGCGGAAACGCGGTGGCAAGCGGTTCACGCTGGGTTTTGCTGTTCATCTGGCTAAAGCGCCAGTCCTGCACGACCGGCGTTTCATCCCACAGGTAGCGGCGCGGGCTGGAGATGCCGCTATTGCCTTCCGTTCCCAGACGCTGCATCGCCAGCTTGCGGGCTTCATCACCGACGCGAACAATCGACGGCCAGACGAAGGCGTCTTCGCGACCGCTTTCAACCGAGAAGTGCTGCTTGCCAAAACGCGCTTCCGAAAACTCGAGACGGCTGGTGAACAGCGGCTCGTTCAGGAGCTGCGGCTCGCTTAACGAGCGGACCTGCAGCTCGGCGGTCTGGCGCAGCCCATCGTTGGCGTCGCCGTGGTCTTCAATAATGACGCCGCAGGTGTGGGTATTGCCCACGTCGAGGATCAGGTCGACCGGAATGGCAGGGGTGCTGAGCGTATGGGTAACAAATTTCACTTCAGGCACGGTGAGCTGTTCACCGAGCATGGTCATCAGGTTGAGCCAGTGGGCCTGGTATTCAAACCCGCGCATCGCCTGCTGGAGATCGCGTTCTGAGCGGTTTTCAACGCCGTCGGCATACTGGGTAAATGCCTCTCGCAGCCAGCCGTCAATCCAGGTCTGGTCGAGGAAACTTTCAACCTCATTGTCTCGCCAGGCCAGCGCGAAACGGGTCCCGTTCAGAATATCGTTTTCAACCGGGGACTGGGCTGACGTGGCGTGTTCAGCAATCTGGCTGTCGAGGGCGAGGGTCACGCGGTGCGTATTGCCTGCCGTATCGGGTGTATCCAGCCTGCGCACCTGAACGCGTGCCCAGTTATCCGGCCCCTCAACAAAGGTTCGCGGTGGGTTGAAGCGCAGGAACGGAACCGGAAGCCAGACGCCGTCCAGCACCGTCAGAGACTGATGCAGCGGGATGGTGGTTTCCGGTTTGACCACTTCAGGCTGCCCGCCGTTCGTTCCCGGCACGGTATAACGTCCGTTGACCAGGTCGAAATCGAGTCGCAACAGCGGCCCGTTCGCGGTTTTACGTACGAAGCGCCCGTTGCTGGCGGTGTCCTGCGGCGTCAGACCGAAATCAAGGAACTGCACGCCGCTGTTGGCAATAAGCGTGACGCTTTGTTTATAGTCGCAAAGATTAACCAGCATAGGATCAGGCACCTGCTTTCTTGAACGTCAGTGGGACGACGGTATTGGCATCATAACGAGCGCGACATTCTGCGATATCGCTGGCGCCTGCTTTACAGGCAACCTCCGGCATCGGGTAGCGGGAGCCGTCGGTGCAGCGGGCAGTACCGCGACTTTTAATCATCAGCTCGCCGTTGCTGTGCAGCCCGGAGAAGACCTCCGCGCGGCAGACAACGTTATCGCCATGGACAACCCGGGCGAAACCTTTATTGTTCTGGATCTGATAGCGCATTGACGGCGGCTTGCCGGTGACCGGATCTTTCACGTCGAGAACCGCACGCCAGGTGCCGTTCAGGAAACGCGTCGATCCCGCTTTCACCTGATTCGCTTCCATTACCATGGCATCTTTCGGGATGGCGACAATCACCACCGGAGCGGGCTGTGGCGCAGGAACGGGAGCCGGTTCTTTTTCTTTGCTTGCCAGGACTTCAGCCTGATGCAGCGGTAATTTCATTGCCAGCGGCTCAACCGCTTTGATCGGGTTAGGCGCAATCTCGACGGGCTGAGGTGCAGGCGCCGGGGCGGGCTCAGCGGAAGGGGACTGTTTTGGCCACAGCAGCGGTGCGGCAATGGCGGCAACGATTACGGCGGCAACCGGCAGCGTCCACAGGGGAACGCGGCGCTTTTTCGCGACGATCGGCACAGCCGGTTCCTGAACGGGTTGCGCAACGGCCGGGGCTGGCTCAGGCTCATACAGGTCTTCCGGCGTAATGCGCACCACCGTGGAAGGGGCGATCAGCGGCTCGTCGGCGTGTTCAAAGGCCACCAGCGGTTCTGGCTCGGGTTCTGGTTCAGGATCTTCAATGACAACGGGGGCAGGCTCAGGGACCAGCGATTCACGCAGGCAGTCGAGGACATCGTCGCGCGCATTCTCGTTCAGGTTTACAAACCCCCAGAAGCTGATGACCGGCTTTCCGTCTACCAGGAAGAGGAAGTTTTCACCCGGGAACTGAAACGCCTTCGACAGCAGAGAACCAAAAAGCTGCTGCGCGGTTTTGGGGGACTGGAGGCATTTCTTGCTTAACGACTCGACGCTGGCCAGCGTGTTTTCCAGATAGCGCAGGGCGCGATAGCGGTCATCTTCATCGGCCGCTTTCCAACTGGTTACGCTCCCTTCAACAGGGGAATACCAGTCCACGCGGTCACCGCTGTCGTTGACCTGAGGAATAGCCAGACAGTCGACGATGGCCTGTTGTTTGCGCAACCGGAGCGCTTCCCGGATTTGTAACGCTGATTCAAAAACGGCTTGTCCGCCGCCGCCAACGGCCTGAAAGTCATCCAGGTTACCGCTGCGTAAAAGAGTTTTTGCCACGATTTGATCCCATATACTTCTTCACACCGTTACTTTAACGAAACGAGGAAGCAACCAAACGGGGGAAGAGACGCTAAAAGGGCCGATTTCTTACGGCATAGAAAGTGACGGTTGTGCTTGACGAATAATGGCCCTTAAGGCAAATCACGATTTTGGGGCTGGCGGTTAAAACAGCAAATAACGCGGCTTTAGAATAACCTGATAGTGTTTCGTTATTTGCCAGGTCATACCGCCTGTGCTGTTATTACTGTCTTATATAATAAAACTGTCAGGGTTATAACCATGTCTACAGGGAAAACACTGCTCGCCCTTGCGCTGAGCGCTCTTCTACCAGCCGGTGCCGCATGGGCGGCAAATAACGACACGCTTATTTACTGTTCTGAAGCGTCCCCCGAGTCGTTCAACCCGCAAATCGCCAGCTCTGGCCCGTCATTTGTGGCCAGCTCTCAGGTGCTGTACAACCGCCTGATCAATTTCGATCCGGTGAAAAACACCCCGGTCCCGTCGCTGGCAGAGTCCTGGACGATTTCACCGGACGGCAAGACCTATACCTTTGCCCTGCGCAAAGGGGTGAAGTTCAACAGCAATAAATACTTCAAACCGACGCGCGACTTTAACGCCGATGACGTTATTTTCTCGGTCATGCGTCAGAAAGACCCTAAACACCCGTACCATAATATTTCGCAGGGCAATTACGAATACTTTAACGATGTCGGGCTCGATAAGCTGATTCAGGACGTGAAAAAGGTCGATGATTACCACGTCCAGTTCACCCTCAGCGAACCCAACGCCGCGTTTCTGGCCGACTGGGGGATGGATTTCGCCTCCATTCTCTCCGCTGAATACGCCGACGCGATGCTGAAAAAAGGCACGCCTGAAAACGTAGATACCTGGCCGATTGGTACCGGGCCTTATGTCCTGCAGCAGTACAAGGTGGATTCGCTGATCCGCTACGTTGCTAACCCGAACTACTGGGAAGGCGAAGTGCCGACGAAACATCTCATCTTCTCCATCACGCCAAATGTGGAAACCCGCCTGGCGAAGCTGCAGACCAACGAGTGCCAGATTATTCCTGCGCCATCTCCGGTGCAGTTTGACGCGATCAAGAACAACAAAGACCTGACGCTGCACTCGGTCGATGCGCTGAACGTCGGCTATCTGGCGTTTAACACCGAGAAAAAGCCGTTTGATAACGTGCTGGTGCGTCAGGCGCTTAACTACGCGACCGACAAGAAGGCTATCGTCAATGCGGTCTTTATGGGTTCCGGTACGGTGGCAAAATCGCCGATCCCGCCAAATATGCTGGGCTTTAATAAAGACCTGAAGGACTACAGCTACGATCCTGAAAAAGCGAAAGCGCTGCTGAAGCAGGCCGGGCTGGAGAAGGGCGCGGAAGTCACGCTGTGGTCAATGCCGGTTCAGCGTCCGTACAACCCTAACTCACGCCGTATCGCGGAGATGATCCAGAGCGACTGGGCGAAAGTTGGCGTGAAGGCTAAAATCGTCTCCTACGAGTGGGGCGAATACCTCTCCGGAATGCGCAAAGGCGAACATGACTCCGCGCTGTTTGGCTGGATGTCCGATAACGGCGATCCGGACAACTTTGCCGACGTGCTGCTGGGCTGCAACAGCATTAAAACAGGCTCCAACGCCGCGCGCTGGTGCGATAAAGGTTATGATGCTCTGGTGCAAAAAGCGAAGCTGACCAGCAGCCCGGCCGAGCGTGCGAAACTCTACGGCCAGGCGCAGGAGATCTTCTACCAGCAGGCACCGTGGATCGCACTGGCAAACGGGAAAACGTTCTATGCAACCCGCAGCAACGTGACCGGCTACAGCGTGAGCCTGATGGGCAGCGATTTCTCCAAAGCGAAGCTGAACTAGTTTGTTGCCCGGTGGCGCTGCGCTTACCGGGCCTACGGTTCCCCTGTAGGCCGGGTAAGGCGTAGCCGCCACCCGGCAATTAACAAGGAGTGACAATGTCACATTTAAACGACGTTACCGCCCGTGTGGATGCCGCCATCGAAGAGAGCGTGATTACCCACATGAATGAACTGCTGATTGAATTAAGCGATGACGCAGAGCTTAGCCGTGAAGATCGCTACAACCAGCAGCAGCGGCTGCGTACCGCGATTTCACACCACGGTAAGCAGCATAAAGAAGAGATGGACGCGCGGGAGGAACAGCTGACCAAAGGCGGCACCATACTGTAACGATCAAAACTGGCGTCGCGCCACCAGCCAGGCCCCGACGACCAGCATCACCGCGCCGCACACCGGGCCAATCAGGGCGCGCAGCGGAACGCCATTGCTTTTCAGCACGTCCATCACCAGCCCGCCAATCAGCTGGCTTGCCACCAGCACGGCGATAGTCGTCGCCGCGCCAACGTTCTGATACCCGCTAATGCTGGCAAACACGAAAAATGACCCCAGCAGCCCCGGAATAAGCGTCCACCAGCGTACCGTTGCGGCCAGTTCGCTAAACCCGGCGAAGCCCTGTTTCAGCAGCAGAATGCTGACAAACAGCACAATGCCGACCAGAGAGTTCAGCAGCATCGCGATAAGAATGGTGGAGGAGGACTGAGTGATACGCACCATTAAGGTGTTTTGCACCACCAGACCTATTCCCGCCGCCACCAGAAACGCCAGCGTCAGTGACTGATTCATGGGATGGCGTCCGGATCGCTGCGCTCGTCCAGCTGAAGCTGCATAAAGGTTAAGTCCAGCCAGCGGCCAAATTTGGTCCCCACCTGCGGCATCTGCCCCGTTGTCACAAAACCGAGCGTTTCATGGAGATGAATCGAGGCATGGTTTTGCGCTTCAATACCGGCCACCATCACGTGTTTACCGATGGTGCGGGCCTCGTTAATCAGCGCGTTCATCAGCGTGCGGCCAATACCTTTGCCCTGATGGTCCGGGTGGACATAGACCGAATGCTCAACCGTATGGCGAAAGCCGTCGAAGGCGCGCCAGTCGCCGAAAGAGGCGTAACCGGTGATCGCACCGTTTTCTTCACTCACCAGAACCGGGTAACCCGCGAGCGTGCGCGCCTCAAACCACGCGATGCGGTTATCGGTATCGACGGTTTTATCGTTCCAGATGGCGGCAGTATGCAGCACCGCGTGGTTGTAGATTTCTCCTATCGCGGCGCAGTCTTCTTTGCAGGCATGACGAACGATCATGATTAACCCTCTGTGTGTTGTTCACTATAGTATTACGTTATTCCTACGATATTACACAATGGCATTGCCCGAACGCTACGGCATAAGCCATATTTTTTTGTTATCAAAAGCCCATTGAAATGCCGTTCATACACTATAGTATGACGTCATGAACACCATAACAGACACGATGAATCAACGGATTAGCGCAAGAATTCGCCTTGAACGCGAGTCTCGCGGATGGTCCCTGAGCGAGCTTGCTGACCGGGCAGGGGTCTCGCGCGCGATGATCCACAAGATAGAACGCGGAGACAGCAGCCCGACGGCCACCTTGCTTGCCCGCCTGTCTGGCGCATTTGGCATCAGCATGTCCACGCTCATTGCCCGGGCCGAAATGCAGGAGGGCAAGCTGCTGCGCCTTGCAAACCAGCCCGTCTGGCGAGATCCACAGACGCACTACCTCCGCCGCCATGTATCTCCCCGTACCGATCTGCCCATCGACCTTGTTCAGGTGGAACTGCCTGCGGGCAGCGATGTTCCTATGCCCGCATCTTCTTACGCGCTGGCACGTCAGCTTATCTGGCTCCAGTCCGGTGAGCTGGTGTTTCAGGAGGGCGATACCCGGCACGAAATGCACGCCGGAGACTGTCTCGAGCTGGGGCCGCCAAATGACTGCCGGTTCATCAACGAAACGAATGAACCCTGTATTTATCTGGTCGTACGGCTTAACCAGTCTGCCTCGTAATGCTAATGCGATAACGCCGATCGTGAGCCAGGCTGTAATGACATGTGTACCAGAAGGAGATCCCGATGAATCAACCTGTTTCGCAAAATCGCCGCTGGGTACTGGCCTCTCGTCCACAGGGTGCGCCGGTCGCGGAAAATTTTCGTCTCGAAACGCAGCCTGTTCCAGCACCCGCTGAGGGGCAGCTTTTGCTGCGCACCGTCTGGCTGTCGCTGGACCCGTACATGCGGGGGCGCATGAGCGATGCGCCATCCTATTCACCGCCGGTTGAGCTGGGTGCGGTGATGGTGGGGGGAACGGTTAGCCGCGTTGAACAGTCAAATCATCCCGACTTCAAAGCCGGGGAGTGGGTGCTGGGCTACAGCGGCTGGCAGGAGTATGAACTCTCGGACGGCAGCGGCCTGGTGAAGCTGGGCGAAAATCCGTCACACCCTTCCTGGGCGCTGGGTATTCTGGGCATGCCGGGCTTTACCGCCTATATGGGATTGCTGGATATAGGGCAACCAAAAGCAGGTGAAACGCTGGTGGTCGCCGCGGCGACAGGCCCGGTTGGCGCGACCGTCGGGCAGATCGGCAAAATTAAAGGTTGCCGGGTGGTCGGCGTCGCCGGTGGTGCTGAAAAATGCCGCCATGCCGTTGAGGTTCTCGGGTTTGACCTGTGTCTGGATCATCACGCGGCCGATTTTGCCGAACAGCTGAAACGCGCCTGCCCGAACGGGATTGATGTCTATTATGAAAACGTCGGCGGGAAAGTGTTTGACGCCGTGCTGCCATTACTGAATACCTCCGCGCGCGTGCCGGTGTGCGGACTGGTGAGCGGCTACAATGCGACGGGCCTGCCCGAGGGGCCGGATCGTCTGCCGCTCCTGATGGCGACCATCCTGAAGAAACGCATTCGTATGCAGGGCTTTATCATCGGTCAGGACTACGGGCACCGCATTAAAGAGTTCCAGGACGCGATGGGACGCTGGGTGCAGGAAGGCAAAATTCACTATCGTGAACAGGTCACGGACGGGCTGGAGAATGCACCCGAGGCGCTGATTGGCCTGCTTGAAGGGCGGAACTTCGGCAAAGTCGTGATTCGCGTCGCGAGTGACAATAAATAAACAGCATTATGGCGGGGTTTCCCGCCATATTTATTTGTGAAGATACGATATATTGTCTTTAATTAATGGACATGGCATTTCGCGCCCGCATCACGGATGGGCCCGAAACCAATAAAAGAACAAACTTTGCTTTTTTTGATGTTTTTACGTACTTCCCACCACCAGGCATGACGATACAGGATATATCGGACCAGCGTCGTTTTATTAAAACTGGCGTTTAAAAATAGCATTAAGTTTTAGCTACAGGAATTGAACATGCTTGATTTGGATCACTTAGAAAAAGCCCAAAGGATCAGTCTTACCATGCAAGTTGAACTCAGTTTGAAAGGAGCGTTAATTACGGGCTCCCTCAAACCTGGGGCACGACTGATTACGAAAGAGATCGCCGATAAATTAGGAACCAGTATTACCCCGGTTCGCGAGGCGCTTTTGCGTCTGGTGTCATCAGGGGCGTTACACGCCACGCCCGCGCAGGCATTTCTGGTTCCGGAGGTGACGCTGGAGCGTTATAACGAGATTAACGCCATCAGAAAACAGCTTGAGCCGATGGCGGTTGCCGCAGCCTGCCAGAATATGTCTGAACAAAAGCTGGAGACGTTGCGCAAAATGTCAGAAGCATTCCATGAGGCCATGCGCAACGGAAACGTTCAGCAGGCGCTTCATGCAAATCGCGTCTTCCGCTTTACGCTTTATCAGTATGCGGAAATGCCGACGCTTAATGCCTTAATTGAACAGCTCTGGGTGCGCATCGGGCCCTGTATGAACTATCTGCATCAGGAGCTTAACGACATCAAAGCGTCGACATATCACTATGACGGACTACTTTCCGCCCTTGAGCGAAGAGATGTTGCTGCCTGCCAGAAGGCGATTGATAAGGTGATTGATGAAGCGAATTTGCTTTTACAGCGACAATATTTTAACTGAGAGATTATTTAACAGAGCGACTATATACCGCACCTAATTATTTATCTGGTGAATAACTCCTGATGGTTTATTGCCATCAGGAGAGTTATTTCATTAATAAAATAAACTTTTCTTTTTGCTTACTCGAAGCGATAAGAGACCGACAGCCCGACCCCGTAGTTACGGCCTGGTGCTGGTTCGTAATAACGACCGTTGGACTCGTTGACAATAACCGAGCCAACGTATTCTTTGTCAAACAAGTTATCGACGCGGCCAAAGACGTCCATGCCCCAGTTGCCATAGTTGAATTTATAACCGGTGTTCAGCCCGACCACCGTATACGACGGCGCTTTCGCCGTGTTCTCGTCGTCGGCCATGATATCGCTCATATAGCGCACGTCAGAGCCCGCGTACCAGCCTTCCTCCGGCTGCCAGCCAAACGAAGCGTAGCCCATGTTGCGGGCGATGCCCGGCATACGATTACCGTTACAGTCTGCGTCGCCGCAGACGTTGGTGCGGTAGGTCGCGTCCAGGTAGGTCCACGCCAGCTTCAGCTTCCAGTTTTCAGCAAACTGCTGGTCGAGGGAGATTTCCACACCCTGACGACGGGTTTTACCGGCATTTTTATAGCTGGTACGTCCGCCAGAGCTGGCATCCACCACGATCTCATCATCCGTATCGGTGCGGAACAGGGCGGCGGTCAGCAGGCCATTGCCAATGCGGGTTTTGCTGCCCACTTCGTACGTGTTGTTGGTGGACGGCTTCAGGCCAATGTTCAGACCGCCCTGGTTATCGGCACGATAGGAGAGTTCGTTGATGGTTGGCGTTTCGAATCCACGCCCTGCGGCAGCGTAAAGGTTCCATGCGTCCGTCACCGCATACTTCACGGAGCCTGCCGGGAGCCACTTGTGATAGCTCGCGTCACCGCTGTCATCGCCGTTGCCCGGCGTAACGTAATGGTCGTTGGAATCAAACCAGACCGAGCTGTAGCGCACTCCCGCATCCACAGACAGCTTCTGCGTCAGCTGCCAGCTGGTTTGCAGGTAAGGGTCAACGTTCCACATCAGGTTACGTTCGTTTCGACGCTTGTCACCCTTCACGCCATAGTCCGGCACGCCGTTGTTCATCACGAAGTTCTCGTATCCGCGACGATCTTCGCTCAGGTTTTCGTAGTTCAGGCCGGTGGTAAACGTCACCGGTACGAGCAGTTCGCCGCGGTGCGTCCAGCGGGTATCGATGCCCTGATAATGACGCTGCATATCAATCACCCCGCCGGAGTGGGAGGCTTTTAGCTGCGGCTGATAGGGAATCGACTGGTACTGCGTCATTTCACGCTCACCGGCGTACATCATCACGCTGAGGTCGTCCTGCGCGCTGAGCTGGCGATCGTAGCGCAGACCGGCCTGGGTCTGCTTGATGGTCTTGCGGGTGTTGTACTGATCGCCGCGCGGAGACTGACGCGGATTATTCTGCCACTCCTGATAGCTCAGTCCGCCCGGATCGTTGGCCTTCATGTCCACGCTGTTGAAAATCAGCGTCAGCTTGCTGACGTCATCAATCCGCACACCCAATTTGGCGTTGGCCAGGTTCTTCCGCGCGCCGCTGTGGTCACGGTAGCCTTTGGTGGTGAAGCGGGTGGTGGAAACGGTGTAATCCACATCGCCCGCGTGGGTGCCGTCACCCATCGCACCGGTGGCCTTCATGCCGTAGCGCCAGGTACCGTAGCTGCCGTAATAGCTGCTGGCTTCAATGGTCGGCGGCTGCTGCCCGGTCTGGGTGTTGATGTTAATCACCCCGCCAGAGGCGTTGCCGTACAGGGCAGAGAAGGGGCCGCGCAGCACTTCAACGCTCTCCACGCTGGAGAGATCGATATTGGAGGTCTGGCCCTGACCGTCCGGCATGGTGGCAGGGATACCGTCGACGTACATACGGATACCGCGCACGCCAAACGTTGAGCGTGCGCCGAATCCACGCATTGAAAGCTGGAGATCCTGAGCGTAGTTCTGGCGGTTCTGAATTTGCAGTCCCGGCACGCTGCCGAGGGATTCAGACAGGTTGATGCGAGGCGCGGCGTGGCGCATGTCATCGCCGTTGACGACGCTGACCGCGGCCGGGGTATCCAGCTCCGATACGGTTTGCGGCGTGGCGCTGACGATCATGGTCTGTTCCTCCGCGCTCATTGCGGTTAGCGGCGCGAAAGTAACGGGAACCAGCAGCAGCGGGAGAGAAGCCTTACGGGCAGAAATGATTTTCATGAATAAAACCGGTTGTGGTGTATAAACGAACCAAATGGAACATGTCCATACATGTTAAAGGTTTTGTAAATGTTTTGAAAACTATAACCGCACATTGCGTTAATGAAAGGCGAGACGCGAAAGAAAAACTCCACATTCCTCTCATTAATGATTACTATTCTCATTATCAAAAGGCAATGCCATGACGTTGCCTGCCGGAAGTGATGTCAGCGGAAACCCCTCTTTTCAGAAAAGGAATTGTTATGTCTTTACGTCATCTGTGCTCGCCGCGTCTGAGCCTGTCACTGCTGTCTGCCACTTTACTGCTTGCCGGGACGTTCCAGGTGCATGCCGCCGAAGAGGTGCTGCGTAAAGCGGTGGGCAAAGGGGCGTATGAAATGGCCGTCAGCCAGCAGGAAAATGCGCTGTGGGTGGCGACGTCACAAAGCCGCAAAACCGATAAGGGCGGGGTTATCTATCGCCTTGATCCGGTCACGCTGGACGTGACGCAGGCGATTCATAGCGATCTCAAACCCTTTGGTGCCACTCTCGACGGCGCGACGCAAACCCTGTGGTTTGGCAACACCATCAACGGCGCGGTGACGGCCATCGATGCGAAAACGGGCGACGTGAAAGGACGTCTGGTGCTCGATAATCGCCAGCGCAGTGAAACCGTCAAACCGCTGCAGCCGCGCCAGCTGGTGGCGGATGACGCGAGCAACACGATTTACATCACCGGTGTTGGCAAAGAGAGCGTGATTTGGGTAGTGGATGGCGCAACGCTGAAGCTGAAAGAGACCATTGCCAATACCGGTACCTATAGCACCGGCCTGGCGCTGGATGCGCAGGCGAAACGCCTCTATACCACGAATGCGGACGGCGAGCTGGTAACCATTGATACGGCCACGAACAAAATCCTGAGCCGTAAAAAAGTGCAGGATGACGGTAAAGAGCACTTCTATCTGAACCTGAGCCTCGACACCGCCGGTCAGCGTGCCTTCCTGACCGATTCAAAACAGCCGGAAGTGCTGGTGGTGAGCCTGAAAGACGGCAGCGTGATCGAGAAAATCGCCGCGCCGGAGTCCCTGGCGGTCCTGTTTAACCCGGCCCGCAATGAAGCCTATGTGACGCACCGTGAAGCCGGTAAGGTGAGCGTGATTGACGCGAAAACCTACAAGGTGAGCAAAACGTTCGATACGCCGGTTTACCCGAACAGCCTGGCACTCTCTGCCGATGGTAAAACGCTGTATGTGACGGTGAAACAGAAGTCGACTCGCCAGCAGGAAGCCACTCAGCCTGACGACGTCATTCGTATCGCGCTGTAAGATAAAAAAAGGGAAGGCATTTGCCTTCCCTTTTTAATGCTTTCCGGATGCTTAACGCGAGGTTTCTTCTACCAGCGGCGCGTCGTGTTTTTCATCATCGTGATGAACCGGCGCGGTGCTGTGGATCTCGTGAACGCGCTTACGCACGCCGAACCAGCCAGCAATCAGCAGTACCGCCAGCAGCGGAATGGTCGCGATGGTGTAGGTACCGTTCGGGTAGTCGAACGCCATCAGCACCAGCACGCTGAACAGGAACAGCAGGGTGAGCCAGGAGGTCACCGGTGCGCCCGGCATCTTGAAGCTCACATCAGCCGCTTTGCCTTCTTTGATCGCTTTGCGCAGACGCATCTGGCAGACCACAATAAAGGCCCAGGAGGCGATAATCCCCAGTGCAGCCACGTTCAGAACGATCTCAAATACGCGGGACGGCACCAGATAGTTCAGGAACACGCCAAAGACGTAAACCACCAGCGTTGCCAGAATCCCCGCATAGGGAACCTGCTGCTTGCTCATCTTCGACATGAACTTCGGCGCGGAACCGCCCATCGACATAGAGCGCAGAATACGACCGGTAGAGTAAAGGCCTGAGTTCAGGCTGGAGAGCGCTGCCGTCAGAACCACGATGTTCATGATGCTGCCAACGTAAGGTACGCCCAGCTTAGAGAAGAAGGTCACAAATGGACTCTGACCCGCCTGATAGGCAGTCCACGGCAGCAGCAGAACCAGCAGCACCACGGAACCGACGTAGAACAGACCGATACGCCAGATCACGCTGTTGATGGCTTTTGGCACCATCGTCTGCGGATCTTTACATTCACCTGCTGCGGTGCCTACCAGTTCGATGGAGGCGAAGGCGAACACCACGCCCTGAACCAGCACCAGCGCAGGCAGCAGACCGTGCGGGAAGAATCCGCCGTTATCGGTTATCAGGTGGAAGCCGGTGGCATTGCCGTCCAGCGGCTTGCCGCTGCCGAGGAAGACGGTACCCACGACCAAAAAAATCACAATGGCCAGCACTTTTACCAGCGCAAACCAGAACTCCATCTCCGCGAACCACTTCACGCCGATCATGTTCATGGTGCCGACAATCGCCAGCGCGCCGAGCGCAAAGACCCACTGCGGCACATCGCCAAACGCGCCCCAGTAGTGCATGTACAGCGCAACGGCGGTGATGTCGACGATACCGGTCATCGCCCAGTTGACGAAGTACATCCAGCCCGCAACGTAGGCCGCTTTTTCACCGAGGAATTCACGGGCGTAAGAGACGAAGCTTCCGCTGGAAGGGCGATGCAGTACCAGTTCGCCCAGCGCGCGTAGAATGAAGAAAGAGAAGATCCCGCACACCAGATAGACCAGGGCGAGAGCCGGGCCAGCCATTTGCAGACGCGCACCAGCACCTAAAAACAGACCCGTTCCGATAGCGCCGCCGATGGCGATCATTTGAACCTGACGGTTGCCCATCGCTTTGTGGTAGCCCTCTTCGTGGGAGTTCAACCAGCGACGTTTAGCAGCATGATGATCGGCTGCGCTTTTATTGCTTGTTTTCATTGAGTTACCTGTTTGCCTGTCTGAACCATTATCGTGATAGTCCTGCCTGGCAGAGCGCAATACAAACGATTGCTTCTGCGCAAACACATGTCGCCTTCCCAGTCATTCTGCGTATGGATAAGGCGAAACATGGCGAGGCATCCTACCTGCAATTCATAAGCGACGCAAAATATAACCGTGCCGAAAGTGATGCACGTCGAAGGAAATCGTGTGGTCAGAGCAGACGGCGATCACAACACGCTGAATCGTGGTGAGTTTTTAGACAAAACAGTTGGCGGGTTGATTATTTAATCATCAGATTTTCTTAATTATTACCAGGTGGTCAAGATTTTGATTGCTGCAGAGCATCTAGCAGTAACCTGAAAGCGGTAGTGTGCTGGCGACGGCTCGGATAATAAAGGTGATACCCCTCGAAAGTAGGGCACCACGATTCAAGGACCCTGACCAGCCGTCCGTCACTCAGCGCCCCCAGAACTGACGCCTCCGGTACGTAGGCGAGTCCGAGTCCACTCTCAGCGGCGTCGATGCGCTGCGACAGGTTGCTCAGCGTAAGCTGCCCCTCAACCCGCACGCGAAGCTCGCGCCCGTCGCGTTCAAATTCCCAGTGATACAAGCCCCCGCGCGTGGGCAGGCGCATATTGATACAGCGGTGGTCAGCGAGCTGCTCCGGCGTCTGCGGCACCCCAAAGCGAGCCAGATAATCCGTAGAACCGACCACTGCCATCCGCATATCCGGCGCGATCCGTACCGCAATCATATCTTTTGCCACTTGTTCACCCAGGCGTACTCCCGCGTCGAAACGGCCATCCACGATATCCGTCAGGCCGTTATCTGCCGTCACTTCGACGTTAATCTCAGGATACTGCACCATAAACGCCTTCAGTACCGGCCAGAGCACGGCATCCATGGCATGCTCGCCAGCGACGATGCGAATAGAACCTGCGGGTTTGTTGCGCTCGCTACGAAGCGCCGTGAGCTCCTGCTCAATCTCCAGCAAATGCGGGCTTAGGCGCGCAAGGAGCTGCTCACCCGCCTGGGTGGGAACAACGCTGCGGGTTGTGCGGGTTAAAAGGCGAACGTCGAGCCGCGCTTCAAGCTTGCGCATGGCATGACTCAGCGCCGATTGCGAGACGCCCAGCTGCGCCGCTGCGCGCGTAAAGCTGCGCTCGCGGGCGACTACCATAAAAGAGAGCAGGTCGTTGAAATTATCTTTTAGCATTGCGATTGCCTCTATTTATGAATTTCAATCATATTTCCTATCTGATTATGCACGCTAATGCTCCGGAGTGCTTTGCGCTACTGTTAACGCAACAGTAAATGAGGAGCATAAGATGAAAATTATCCGCAGCGGGTCATTACCTTCAGTACGAGGACCGGAAGCCTGGTTCACCGGCACCGTCCGTATTGACGCGCCATTTCAGGCGAGCGAACCTGCCAGCGTCGGCGGGGCAACCGTGACCTTTGAGCCGGGCGCGCGCACCGCGTGGCATACGCATCCCCTTGGACAAACGCTGATTGTGACGCAGGGGCGCGGCTGGTTACAGGAGTGGGGCAAAGCGGCGGAAGTATTGAATCAGGGGGATATCGCCTGGATCCCACCCGGCGTAAAGCACTGGCACGGCGCAAGCGCGCAAACGGCGATGACGCATATTGCCATCGCCGAATCCGTTAACGGCAGCCCGGTAGCCTGGCTGGAAAAAGTCACCGACGAGCAGTATCCGAACGGCTAACCGCCAAAAACGGCAATCGCCTGCTGCAGGCGCGTCGTGCGCTGCGTCAGGTGATTCGCGGCGTGAGCGACGTTATCCACCATCCCCGTATTGTTGTGTGTCATTGCGCCGATACGGGAGATGGATGCGTTGATGAGCGTCAGCGCCTGGGTTTGCTCCTGCGTGGCGTGGCCGATCTCCTTAATCAGGGAGGAGACCCGCAGCACGTTGTCGATCATAACCGTCAGCTGCGTTTCGGTCTGTTCCACTTTTTCAACGCCAGCGTTGACGCTGGCGACGTTTTTCTCAATCAGCGCTTTGATCTCTTTCGCCGCCGTCGCGGAGTGCTGCGCAAGATTGCGCACCTCGGCCGCCACCACGGCAAAGCCGCGCCCGGCTTCTCCTGCGCGCGCCGCTTCCACGGCAGCATTCAGCGCAAGAATGTTGGTCTGGAAGGCGATACGATCGATAACGCCGATAATATCGACGATCTGGCTGTTATCCTGCGATACGGATTGCATCATACCGATGGTCTCTTTCATCATTGCTTCACCGCAGTGGGCGCTGTCGCGGGTGCGATCCGCCATCTCCGTGGCTTCTTTCGCGGTTTCTGCCGTTTGCTTCACCGCGCTGGCGATCTCTTCCACCGCCGACGCGGTTTGCTGCAGAAAATCTGCGGTCTCTTCTGAACGCGTCTGCAGCGCTGCACCTTCTTTCGCGACCTGCTGGCTGATGGTGCCAATCCCGCTGATTTGCGCCCCGACGTCATCGACCAGCGAATTCAGGTTCAAACCAGATTGATTGACCAGGCGCATCATCAGCCCGATGTCATCGATCCTGTCAAAATGGTAATAGTCCGTTTTACGCCCTGAAACCACGCGCTGCATCTGCTGCACAATGGATTTTACCGGCCGGGCGATCTGCGCATGAAGATAATAAGCCAGGGAAGTAAACAGCAGTACCAGACTCCCCGACTGCACAACTTTATCAGGGAATAAATACACCGCCAGGCAGGAGAGTAACGCCGTCGTCACAATACCAAGATGGATTCGTTTGCCGGTGCTGAGACATTTAAAAAGCGACATAAACGAAAATAAACCGCGCCGAACCAGTAAGCCTTTATAAAAACGATAATGTTTTAATTCGTTATTACGCACTTTTGCATAGAGTTTTTCACTGGCCGCGATCTCTTCCCGCGCGGGTATATTTCGCACGGAAATATAGCCCGTCAGGGATCCACCCTGCCAGACCGGCGTCACGTTAGCCCGCACCCAGTAATGATCGCCATTATGGCGACGGTTCTTCACCAGCCCCGTCCAGGTCTCACCTTGCTGCAGGGTAAACCACATGTCGCCAAAGGCTTCGGCAGGCATATCGGGATGGCGGATGAGGTTATGCGGCTCACCCAGAAGATGTTCTTCTTTATATCCGCTGGCTTCAATAAAAGCGGAATTAGCATAGGTAATATGACTTTTTGTATCGGTGGTCGACATTAACGTCGAACCATCGTTAAGCAAATACTCGTTTTGTGTAACGGGAGTGTTACGCCTCATGAGTAACTCCATGATGATGTGCAAGAATAAAAAAGTCCGGAAAACGCTCCGGTAAGATGAATGTGATTATTTTTTTATAACTGTCCGCTGCTTATTCTCTCTGAAATTCTGACTGCCTGAAATACCCGTTGTACATTATTTTTAATCTGTTAACGCTAGCGAATGTAATAAAAATGAAAATATTTTCAGAGGTGTTTTTGGTGGGCGCTGCAAATAAACGACATAAGCCAAATTAAAAGGGGGAGATCGCCACTCCGATAAAATTGCCCGGCTGAAATAGCGTTTCGTTAACAGGATGAAAACGCTATCATTTGGTCAATTTTCGTTAACACAGTGAGGCTGAGGTGAAAATTAACGTCATCGGAACCAGCGGGAGCGGAAAAAGCACGCTGGCGAAGCAGATTGCGACCGAACTGGCTATTCCCTATATCGAGATGGACGGACTCTACTGGCGGCCCGACTGGCAGGGAACGCCGGACGATGTGTTTCAGGAAAAGCTGGAGCAGGCGCTACAGGCGTCGCCAGACTGGGTGCTTGACGGCAACTATAACCGCACGCGGCCCGTGAAATGGCGTAATGTCGACGTAGTGGTGTGGGTCGATTATGGCTTTACCCGCACCCTCTGGCAGGCCGTCAACAGGGCAATCAAACGGGCCTGGCATAAGCACGAGCTCTGGCCCGGAACCGGGAACAAAGAGAGTTTCCGTCGCGCGTTTTTCAGCAGAGAGTCCATTCTCATCTGGACGATGAAAACATGGCGTAACAACCGCACGCGTTATGAAGCCGATCTGCAAAACCCGCAATACGGGCATATTCGCTTCGTCCGCATTACCCGCCGCGGGCAGGCAGAAACGCTGATTGCCGACTTAAAGTCTTATTCTTAGCATGGTTTTATATATCTGATTTCCGGCAAACTAAATGTAAATTAATTGTTTCTCAGTGGTGAAATGCGCCTTTAATAATGTCGACATGTTAAGTCAAACGAGAACGCAACATGTCATGGCGAATCAGCATTCTGGATAAAAGCCCCATCGCTGAAAACGAAACGGCTGCCGATGCACTGGCGCGTACGCTGGCGCTGGCGCAGCAGGCAGAAAATCTGGGTTATCACCGCTTCTGGATTGCCGAACACCACAACACACCCCATCTTGCCAGCCCCTCACCGGAGCTGCTGATTGCCTGGATCCTCGGGCAGACAACGCGCATCCGCGTAGGATCCGGCGGCGTGATGCTCCAGCACTACAGCCCTTATAAAGTCGCCGAGAATTTCAACGTGCTGGCCGCGCTGGCGCCCGGTCGCGTGGATCTCGGCGTCGGGAAAGCCCCCGGCGGTTTACCGCTCTCAACGCGTGCGCTGCAGCAGGGCCTGAATCAAGAGGAAAAGGGCAGCTTCGCCGAACAGCTGGCCCAGCTCGATCGCTGGATCCGTCCTGAACATCCGTCAACGGAGGATGCCGTCCGCGCCACGCCTCTGCCGCCGTCGCCTGCAGAACGTTTTCTGCTGGGCGCGAGTACCGATAGCGCGCTGCTGGCCGCCAGGCTCGGCTGGCACTTTGTTTTTGCCGCGCATCTGAACGGTGACCCGGAACTGCTGCGCGAGGTGGTATCGACCTGGCGTAAGAGCAGCTCGCGGGACGTGATTGTGGCGGTACAGGCGATTGTCGCGCCGACGCAGGCCGAGGCAGAAACCCTGGCGCAAAAGGTCGAAGTGTGGGGCGTTGAGCTGGCAAACGGCCAGCGTGTCACCGTGGCCAGCGAAGAGCAGGCCTACGCCTTTGCGCGTCAGGCGGGCAGCGAGCCGGTGCGCATTGCACGCCGGGCGCAGTCGCTGCTGGCGGGTACGGCTGAGTCGGTCCTGGAACAGCTCAACGCGCTGCACCAGCAGTGGGGCATTGACGAATTTATCATCGACACGCCGGTAGCGGAGGGAGCAACACACGTCGCGTCGGTGCGCCTGCTTGCCGAGGCGCGTCTTAACAAGGAGGTCACCGTATGAGCTTTGGCGAACAGCTGATTGCCTGGCGTCGCGAGCTGCACCAGAACCCGGAGCTTTCCGGCCAGGAAGTGGAGACCACGACGCGCCTGCGCCAGTGGCTGACGAATGCCGGGATTACCCCGCAGCCTTACGACCTGTCGACCGGGCTGGTGGCGGAAATCGGCTCGGGCAGCAAACTGATTGCGCTGCGGGCGGATATCGACGCTCTGCCGATTGAAGAGCGCAGCGGCGTGCCGTTTAGCTCGCAGCGTGCAGGCGTAATGCATGCCTGCGGGCACGATATCCACACCAGCGTGATCCTCGGCGCCGCGTTAAAGCTGAAAGAGCGGGAAGCGTCGCTTAACGGCCGGGTGCGGATCCTGTTTCAGCCTGCCGAAGAGAACTTTGGCGGTGCGAAGAGCATGGTTCGGGCCGGTGCCCTGCGCGACGTCAGCGCCATCTTCGGCATGCATAACGAGCCCGGCCTGCCGGTCGGTGAGTTCGCTACCCGCGGCGGGCCGTTTTATGCCAACGTCGATCGCTTCGTGATCCGCATTACCGGTAAGGGCGCGCACGCCGCACGTCCGCACGAAGGCAACGACGCGATTGTGCTGGCGAGCCAGCTGGTGACGGCGCTGCAAAGCGTCGCCAGCCGCAACGTCAATACGCTGGATTCGGTGGTGCTGAGCGTGACGCGCATTGCAGGCGGTAACACCTGGAACGTGCTGCCGGAAAGTGTCGAGCTGGAAGGCACGCTGCGCACCCATCGCACGGAAGTGCAGCAGAACGTGAAAGCCCGCGTGGGCGAAATCGCCGCCGGGTTTGCCAGCGCCTTTAGCGCGCAGATTGATATCACCTGGTATGCCGGGCCCACCGCGCTGGTGAATGACGAGCGCTGGGCCGATTTCGCCACCTCGGTCGCCCGGGACGCCGGATACGAAACCCGACACGCCGAGCTGCATATGGGCGGGGAAGATTTCGCGGTCTATCTGCAGCAGATCCCGGGGGCGTTTGTCAGCATCGGCAGCAATAGCCCGTATGGTTTACATCATCCGGCCTTCAATCCGGATGAAGCCTTAATTGAGCCCGCTGCCCGCTATTTTGCAGAGCTTGCGGAAAAAGCCCTGCAACACGTTTAATTCTTAAGAGGTGAATATGTCTGCACATCGTCAACTGCGGCTGGGGACCATTTTGCATGGTGCATCCGGGAATATGTCCGCCTGGCGTCACCCTGAGGCCGTCGCCGATGCCAGTATCAATTTTGATTTCGTCAAAGCGACGGCGTTAAAGGCGGAGGAGGGCAAACTCGATTTTTTATTCGTTGCCGACGGTCTCTATATCAACGAGAAATCGATCCCGCATTTTTTAAACCGCTTTGAACCGCTGACGGTGTTGTCCGCTCTCGCCAGCATCACCTCGCGCCTGGGGCTGGTGGGAACCTTATCCACCTCCTATAGCGAGCCCTTCACCACGGCGCGCCAGTTCGCCAGCCTCGACCACCTCAGCAGCGGACGCGCGGGCTGGAACGTGGTGACTTCGCCGCTGGAAGGGTCAGCAAAGAACTTCTCTCGCGAAAAACACCCCGAGCATGCGCTGCGCTATCGCATTGCGGATGAGTATCTCGACGTGGTGAAAGGGCTGTGGGATTCCTGGGAGGGCGACGCCTTTGTGCGCAACAAAGAGAGCGGTCAGTTCTTTGATTCGGCCAAACTGCATACCCTCGACCACCACGGTGATTTCTTCCAGGTCGCCGGTCCGCTGAATATTGGTCGAACGCCACAGGGACGACCGATTGTCTTTCAGGCGGGCGCGTCGGACGATGGGAAAAAGCTGGCGGCGAAACATGCCGACGCCATTTTTACCCATCACGAAACGCTCGATGAGGCAAAAGCCTTTTACCGCGACGTGAAGCAGCAGTTGGAAACGAACGGACGCCGCGCGTCAGATTTACATATTTTCCAGGGCGTCAGCGTGATTGTGGGTAAAGACGCCGACGACGTGGAAAACCAGTATCAAACCACGGCGGCGCTGGTGTCGATAAACGATGCCCTCAACTACCTCGGACGCTATTTCGAACATCACGATTTCAGCCAGTATCCGCTCGACGAACCGTTCCCGGATATCGGCGACTTAGGCAAAAACAGCTTCCGCAGCACCACCGATGAAATCAAGCGCAATGCCCGCGAGCGCAGCTTAACCCTGCGTCAGGTAGCGCTGGAAGCCGCCTCGCCGCGCCCGCGCTTTTCCGGTACGCCGGAAGAGGTGGCCGACGGCCTGCAGGCCTGGTTTGAAGGCTATGCCGCAGACGGCTTCATCATTCAGGGCGGTACGCCGGACACCTTCCCGCGCTTTGTTGACCAGGTGGTGCCCGTTTTACAGGCCCGCGGTCTGTTCCGCACCGACTACCCGGGCACCACGCTGCGCGAAAGTCTGGGTTTAGACGAACCTAAAAACCAATACACACAACAATAAAAGAGAACAACGCTATGCAGAAAACATCGCTTATTCTGGCGCTCGCGCTGGCCTTTACCCCTGCCGTCTGGGCAGAGAATGTGAATATTAACGGCACCGGCGTGAGCATCGAGGCCAATAAAACGCCGGTTAATACCGCTAAAAACAATGATGCGGTGGCACAGCTGCCGAAAGATTACCGCTTCGCCGTGCCGGGGAAATTTACCGTGGCGGTGGCGGGCCTCAATCAACCGCCGCTGACGGTGTTTTCCGACGACAACAAAACGCTGCTGGGAAGTGAGGTGGACGTCGCCCGTCTGGTCGCTGACAGCCTGGGGCTGGAGCTGAACGTGGTGCCGACCTCCTGGGAAGACTGGCCGCTGGGCGTGGCCTCCGGGAAATATGATGCCGCCATCAGCAACATCACCGTTACCAAAGAGCGTAAAGAGAAGTTTGACTTTGCCACCTACCGTAAAGATTCCCTCGGGTTCTACGTGAAATCAACCAGCCCGATCACGTCGCTTGAAAAGGCTGAGGACATCGCCGGGCTGCGGATTATCGTCGGCTCCGGCACCAACCAGGAGGCCATCTTGCTCGCATGGAATGCCGAAAACCTGAAGAAGGGGCTGAAGCCCTTTACCCCGATCTATACCAAAGACGATGCGGCACAAACGCTGGCGCTGCAGTCCGGACGCGCGGATGCGTACTTTGGTCCGAACGTGATTGGCGCCTGGAAAGCGGCGCTGAACGGGAAAACCAAACTGGTGGGTAGCGTCGACGGCGGCTGGCCGAAGGCGGCGCACATTGCCGTAACGCTGAAAAAAGGCAGCGGGCTGGTTGAGCCGGTGCAAACCGCGCTGAACGGCGTCATCAAAAACGGCGATTACGACAAAGTGCTGAACCGTTGGGGGGAAGGGGTTGAGCGCATTCCTCAGTCAGAAGTGAACCCGGCTGGCCTGGGCGATTAAGGAGGCGCGATGAGCGAACGATTTCGTGACGTTTCCCCGGAAGACGCCGAGCTTCAGCCCATTATCGAGGGGCTGTTCGGCGAATATGCCGCCCGCTACGGGGACTACTTCTCCAAAGACGCGGAAGTTGAGCTTACAGAATGGTATTTAGCGCCGCAGGGGCTGTTTATCGTGCTGGAGCGCGACGGGAAGATTATCGCCACCGGCGCGTACAAACCTTTCGACGAACGCACCGCGGAAATCAAACGCATCTGGACGGACAAAACCCTGCGTCAGCAGGGGCTTGCCGGGCGCGTGGTGCAGGAGCTGGAGCGCAGGGCGGTGCTGGCAGGCTATAGCCAAATCTACCTGACAACTGGTTTTCGCCAGCCGGAAGCGGTCAGGCTCTATATTAGCCAGGGCTATCAGCCGCAGTTCGATCTGAACCGGGATCCGGAAGAGTACAGCCAGCCGCCGTTTGACGGTCGGCTGCGCTTCACTAAAACGCTGGTACGCGAAGCGTTCAGTAAAACCGCATGAGGAACGACGATGAGCAACGTTGAAACCATTAAGGTGGTCCCGGCGCGTTATCCGCTGCGGACCGTCGGCGCCGCGGTGGCGCTGTTTGTCCTTGCGGTCGTGATTCAGTCCGTGGCCTTTAACCCGCGCTGGGAGTGGGCGGTCTTCGCCCGCTGGTTCTTTGACCCGGTGATCCTGGAAGGTGTCGGGCAGACCCTGCTGCTGACGCTGATCGGCACCGCGCTGAGCGTGGTGTTGGGCGGCATGCTGGCGCTGGCGAGACTGTCCTCGTCGTGGCTTCTGAGCAGCCTGGCCTGGGCCTACATCTGGCTGTTTCGATCGCTGCCGCTGATTGTGGTGCTGATCGTTCTCTACAACTTTTCCTATCTCTACGACACGCTCTCGCTCGGCGTGCCGTTCACCGGCATCACCTGGGGCAGCTTTGAAACCATCAACGTGCTGGGGCAGTTTTCTACCGCCGTGGTGGGGCTGACGCTGGTGCAGAGCGCCTATACCGCCGAGATCATTCGCGGCGGATTCCTCGGGGTCGACCACGGGCAGTACGAGGCCGCCGCCGCGCTCGGCCTGCCGGCCTGGCGCCGCACGGTGCGGATCATTTTGCCTCAGGCGCTGCGCACCATCCTGCCGTCGGGATTCAATGAAATCATCAGCCTCGCCAAGGGCACGGCGATGGTATACGTCCTGGCGATGCCGGAGCTGTTCTATACCATCCAGATGATCTACAACCGCACGCAGGAGGTGATCCCGCTGCTGATGGTCGGTGCCGCCTGGTACCTGGCGATCACCACCGTCCTGTCCGCTATCCAGTATGGCGTCGAGCGCGCGCTTGCCCGCAGCGAACGCCGCTCTGCCGTTAACCAGAACCGTGCCGCCCGTCGTACCCGTTCTGTCACCACCACGCCAGCACAGGAGCCCGTCCATGCAAGCCTCTCCTGAAGGACATATTTCGATTACCGGCGTCAGCAAGTTTTTTGGCCGCCATAAGGCGCTCGACAACGTTTCGCTTGAGATCCCGCCCGGGTCCGTGACGGTCATCCTCGGGCCGTCCGGCTCGGGTAAATCGACGCTGCTGCGCACCATTAATCACCTGGAGCGCGTCGACGAAGGCTTTATCCAGATCGACGGGGATTACATTGGCTATCGTCGTCAGGGCGATAAGCTCTATGAGCTGAAGGAGAAGGAGATCCTCAAACAGCGCGTCAACGTGGGCTATGTGTTCCAGAACTTCAATCTCTTTCCCCATCTCACGGTGCTGGAAAACCTGATAGAGGCGCCCATCGCGCATAAAAAGCTCAGCAAAAAAGAGGCGGTGGAAAGGGCGTATAGCCTGCTGGACGTGGTTGGGCTGCGGGATAAAGCCGATGCCTGGTCACGCCATCTTTCCGGCGGTCAGCAGCAGCGTATTGCCATCGCCCGCGCGCTGGCGCTGCGTCCCCGCGTGATGCTGTTTGATGAGCCCACCTCGGCGTTGGATCCGGAGCTGGTAGGGGAAGTGCTGGACGTGATCAAAAAACTGGCCCGGTCTGGCACCACGCTGGTGGTGGTGACCCACGAGATCGGCTTTGCCCGGGAAGTGGCGGATCAGGTGGTGTTTATGGTCGACGGAAAAATCGTCGAGCAGGGAAGCAGTGACGAGGTATTAAACCGTCCGTCACATGCGCGAACGCGCCAGTTCCTCTCCAAAGTCTTGTAAGGAGTGCCAATGAAATATGGACTTCTGGCGGGGCTGGTCTTCACGACGGCGAGCCACGCCAGCATCGATCTGAAAGCCAACGAACAGCCGCTGCCGGTGACGGTGGATCGGCAGGCCGTGGCGAAAATCCCCGCCAATTACAAATTCGTTGAGCCGGGTACGCTGACGGTCGCCGTTTCGGCGCTGAATTCTCCGCCGCTGGCGCTGCTGGCCAGCGATAACCGTACGCGCATTGGCAGCGATCCGGATATCGCCCGCCTGCTGGCGGGCAGTCTGGGGCTAAAGCTGAAGCTGGTGCCGACGGCGTGGGAAGACTGGCCGCTGGGGATCGCCTCCGGGCGCTACGACGTGGCGTTGGTGAACATTGCGGTGACCGAACAGCGTAAAGAGAAGTTTGATTTTGCGACCTACCGCGTCGATTCGCTGGCGTTTTCGGTGAAATCCACCAGCGAGATCCAGTCAATCAAAAGCGCGGAAGATCTGGCCGGGAAAAGGGTGATTGTCGGCTCTGGTACCAATCAGGAGCGTATTCTGCTGGGCTGGAACGAAGAGAACAAAAAGGCGGGGCGGGCGCCTGCGCTGCCGGTCTATCTTCACGACGATGCCTCGGGCAATCTCTATATTCAGTCCGGCAGGGCGGACGTGTTCTTTGGCCCTCAGTCGGTTTCAGCCTACAAAGCGGCGCTCACCGGCAAAACCCGCGTGGTCGGTTTAGGGCCGAAAAAAGCCTATGTCGCGACCACCACCAAAAAAGGCAATGAGCTGGTGTACGCGCTGCAGGCCGCGCTGGACGGCGCGATTAAGCGCGGAGATTACCAGAAGGTACTGGCGCGCTGGGGCGAGCAGGGGGAAGCGGTGACGCAATCGGAGGTCAACCCGCCTGGGATAACCTACTAATGGTGCTCTACACTTAGGATTTTCACTCCTGAGGGGGCAACATGATTAAACTCTATGGCGTACCCGGCTGGGGCTCGGCAATCGGTGAAGTGATGCTAACCCTGGCTGATATCCCTTATCAATTTATCAACGTGGACGGGTTTGACCAGCCCGGTCCGCAGCGTGAGCTGCTGCAAAAGCTCAACCCGCTGTGCCAGGTCCCCACGCTGGAGCTGGAAAATGGCGCCATCATGACCGAAACGGCGGCGATTGCCCTGATGGTGCTCGACAGATGTCCCGATCTCGCTCCGCCCGTGGGGCAGGCCGAACGCCAGCAGTTTCAGCGTCTGCTGATCTGGTTTGTGGCTAACGTCTATCCCACATTTACGTATGCGGACTATCCCGAGCGCTGGGTGCCGGACGCGCCGGAACAGCTGCAAAAAAACTGCATCGAATACCGGAAGTCCCTCTATTTGTGGTTTGAAACTCAGCTCAAGGCTGCCCCGTTTGCGTTGGGTGAACGGCTGACGCTGCTGGATGTGTATATCGCGGTGGCGCGCACCTGGGGGCCACGCCATGACTGGTTTGCGACCAATACGCCGAAACTGACGGCCATCGCAGATACCGTATGCCAGCAGCCGGAACTGCACAAGGTGTTAAAGGCCAACGGTATTATCTGATAACGTGGAGCCATGACTCACAACTGGAAGCCTGCATATGCCACACGTAGATATCAAATGTTTTCCCCGCGATTTAAACGACGAACAAAAAACCGCCCTGGCCGAGGATATTGCTGAGGTCATTATTCGCCATTTCAACAGCAAAGACAGCTCGGTGTCCGTTGCGTTGAATCAGGTGAACCAGGAGGACTGGAAAGCGCAGGTCTGGGATACCGAAATAGGACCGAAGCTGGACGAGTTAATCAAAAAGCCAGGCTATTCAATGTAAGCGCAACTGCCGGGGGGATCGCTCCTCCCCGGTTTTTCCCCGCCTCGTCTTCCCGCTTTTTCGCAAAAATCGATAAAAATGCGTTTTATCTTATCCGCTACACTTACCGTTTCTGGCTGACATATTAATCCTTAGGAAAGATCTCCAACAGAATCAGTTAAGGACAGACACGTTAAAGGATAATTTTCTCATGACAAAATTACCCCGTTTTTCACTCGCCTTTCTTCATCCCCGTTACTGGCTAAGCTGGGCCGGCATTGCCGCCTTGTGGCTTATCATGCTGCTCCCTTATCCAATTCTGTTCAGAATCGGTCATGGACTGGGTCGACTGGCGATGCGCCTGCTTCCGCGCCGCGTCGAGATTGCCCGCCGCAACCTTGAACTCTGTTTTCCGGAGATGAACAAGGATGAACGCGAGTCATTGCTGCAGCGTAATTTTGAATCGGTAGGAATGGGGGTGATCGAAACCGGAATGGCATGGTTCTGGCCTGCATGGCGGGTGCGGAAATGCTTTACCGTGACGGGTTATGAGCATATGGAAAAGGCCAGGGCGCAAGGAAAGGGCGTAGTGCTGGTGGGGATGCATTTTCTGACGCTTGAGCTGGGCGCGCGGATATTTGGCATGCTTAACCCCGGTATTGGGGTGTATCGTCCCAATAATAATGCGCTGCTGGACTGGCTTCAGACGCGCGGACGCCTGCGCTCAAATAAAACCATGCTCGATCGTCATGATTTAAAGGGGATGATCCGCTCGCTGAAGCAAAATGAGATTTTGTGGTACGCCCCGGACCATGACTACGGCAAAACCAATAGCGTCTTTGTGCCGTTTTTTGCGGTTCCGGATGCCGCCACGACCGCTGGGAGCTATATGCTGGTCAAAAGCGCTAAGCCTGCCGTCATTCCCTTTGTGCCGCGCCGCAGGGCGGACGGCACCGGCTACGAACTGATTATTCTGGAGGATATCAGCGAGGCGCTGCAGGGGGGAGATAAAGAATCTGTAGCGACGCAGATGAACAGGGCGATTGAGCAGGCGGTACGGATGGCGCCAGAACAGTATATGTGGCTGCACCGGCGCTTCAAAACGCGTCCTGAAGGTCAGCCTGACCGGTATGCCCGCCGCAAGAGCGTGGCACCACGGGCTGATATCCTGTCCGCCGCCGATCTTTCCGACCGGTCAGGCGTCCAGCACTAAGACAGCAATCCTGCCCTCACCGTGCAATGAGGGCAGGCGCGAGGCTTACAGCGCAGATCTGCGGTACGGCGCGTAGTCCGCCTGCCACCAGGTCTTCTCGATACGCGCCATCAGCGTCTCATCATCTATCGCCGGAGCCATGCCCTGTTCAATCGCGGCTCGGGCGACTGCGGCGGCAATCTGGCGTGAGACCGTTTCAATCTGATCTACCGGCGGCAGCAGCCCACCTTTTTCCGTGGTGACCAGCGGAGACTGCGCGGCCAGGCTGCGGCTTGCTGCCATCAGCATCTCTTCCGTCACCCGGCGTGCGTTACAGGCCAGGACGCCCAGCCCCAGGCCCGGGAAAATATAGGCGTTGTTACACTGGGCGATCTCGTAGTGCGCATTCTCCCAGAAAACCGGGGCGAACGGGCTGCCGGTGGCCACCAGCGCGGCACCCTGAGTCCAGGCGATAAGATCCTGCGGCTGGGCTTCCGCCCGTGAGGTCGGGTTCGAGAGCGGCATGATGATTGGGCGCGGACAGTGGCGATGCATCTCTTTGACAATCTCTTCGCTGAACAGCCCCGGCTGGCCTGAAACGCCGATCATCACCGTGGGATGCGCGTTCTTCACCACGTCCAGCAGGGAAATATTTTGCGAGTCTACCTTCCAGCTGCAAACGGCGTCGCGCGCGGTAAGCAGGTTTTTCTGGAAATCGAGCACATTGGTCATGTCGTCGGTCAGCAGGCCGAAGCGGTCGACCATAAAGATCCGGCTGCGCGCTTCGGACTCGGTCAGGCCATCATCCACCATCAGCGCCACAATTTTTTCAGCTATCCCGCATCCGGCAGAACCGCTGCCCAGGAAGACCACGCGCTGATCGCGAATGCGCGTGCCCGCCGCATGCGCCGCCGCCATCAGCGTTCCGGCGGTGACCGCTGCCGTGCCCTGGATATCATCATTGAAGCAGCACAGCTGGTCGCGGTAGCGCTGGAGAAGTCGGGTGGCGTTTTTCTGCGCGAAGTCCTCAAATTGCAGGAGCACATTGGGCCAGCGCGCTTTAACGGTGCTGACAAACATATCCATAAACTCAGCGTACTGATCGTCGCTGATGCGCGGATGACGCCAGCCCATATACATCGGGTCGTCGAGGTGCTGCTGATTATTGGTGCCGACATCCAGCATAATCGGCAGGGTGGAGGCCGGATGGATCCCGCCGCAGGCGGTATACAGCGACAGCTTACCAATTGGGATGCCCATTCCGCCGATACCCTGATCGCCAAGCCCCAAAATACGTTCTCCGTCCGTCACCACAATCACGCGAACGTCGTTGCGCGAAAAGCTCTGCAGCATCTCATCAATACGATGGCGGTTAGGCCATGAAATAAACAGGCCGCGCGCGCGTCGATAAATCGTAGAGAAATGCTCGCAGGCTTCACCGACCGTCGGGGTATAGATAATCGGTAACGTCTCTTTGAGATGCGAACGCAAGAGGTTATAAAAAAGAGTTTCATTGGTGTCCTGAATATTTCGCAGGTATACATGACGCGAAATATCGCTTTTAAAATGGCAGAACTGCACCCAGGCGCGCTCGGTTTGTTCTTCAATAGTTTCAACGTTGTGCGGCAATAGTCCATGCAGATTAAAATTATCACGCTCTTCTTTAATAAATGCGAGCCCTTTATTTAGCAGCGGATTTTCCAGCAATACGGCCCCGTTATAGGGGGTGTAAAGAACTTCTTTCCTGGACATGGTTAACTCCTGGGTATTTAAGTAACAAAGATAAAAGGCGAGTAAAAACAGTGGCTTTACGGGTTGTAAAGACACGGTTTCTTGTGTGTTTGATTGGGGGTAATTTAGCGCTTAGCTAACGGAACAGGAGTGATAAAGTTCACATTCTTTCTGGTTTTATTAATTTCAAAAAGGAATGCATCGATCACCATGAATAACTTTAGTTACATAATGATGAATTAAATTATTTAAAAGGAAAGAGTTGTTGTGTTCACATTTCTCTGCGGGAGCACATGCTAATTTCACCCTGAGCCTGTTTTTAGAAAAGGCCGCATAAATCATTATTTATATTTAAGAACATTTTTTCGTATCAGGAATAGTTTCAGTTATTCCTTTCTCTGTATATCCGAACACAATTTCAGGTGATTATATGAAAGATAATCCTGTACCGACTTCTGAACTGTCTACCTCGCGTTTTGCCTTTGGGCTCAACAATACTGAGGTGGGCACGGTCCCGTTGATGCTGTTCGTCGGGATTGCCGCTATTGTGGCGACGTCCGCCTGGGCAGGGCTGTTGCCGAAAAATATGATAGGTGGTCTCGCGGTCATCATGACCCTTGGTTTCGCGTTTGCCAAAGTGGGGCGTCAAATTCCGGTGCTGAAGGATATCGGCGGCCCGGCGATCCTGTGCCTGATGGTGCCCTCCGTGCTGGTCTATTTTGGCGTATTCGGGAAACAAACCCTCGATACCGTGCATCTGCTGATGAAAGAGGCGAATCTGCTCTATTTCGTCATCGCCTGCCTGGTGGTCGGCAGTATTCTGGGAATGAACCGGGTGCTGCTGATCCAGGGGATGATGCGCATGTTTGTGCCGCTGGTGGCGGGAACTTGCATGGCGGTGCTGAGCGGCCTTATTGTGGGCTCACTGTTTGGCTATACGCCTTACCACACCTTCTTCTTCATCATTGTGCCCATCATCGGCGGCGGGATTGGCGAGGGGATTTTGCCGCTGTCCCTGGCCTATTCGGCAATACTGGGGCAGACGCCTGACGTCTACGTTGCGCAGCTGGCACCCGCTGCGGTCGTCGGGAATATCTTCGCCATCATTTGTGCGGGCTCGCTGGCGCGACTCGGCGCGAAACGTCCTGCGCTTTCGGGAAATGGCATGCTCACGCGGAGTAAAGACGACGCCAGCCTGTTTGCTGGGGCGCAAAGCACGCAGCAGACGGATTTTCATCTGATGGGGGGCGGATTGCTGATGGTGTGCGCGTTTTTCATCGTCGGCGGATTGTTTGAAAAACTGGTACACATTCCCGGCCCCGTGCTGATGATCCTGATTGCCGTTCTGTGTAAATACTTCAGGGTGATCCCGGCCTCAATGGAGCAGGGCGCGCACAGTTGCTATAAATTCGTCTCGGCTGCGCTGGTCTGGCCGCTGATGATCGGCCTCGGGATGTTATACGTGCCGCTTGAGAGCGTGGTGTCGGTCTTCTCGGTGGGATACGTGGTGGTATGCGGTTCGGTTGTGATTGCGATGGCGCTGAGCGGCTACTTTATCGCGTCGCGTCTGAATATGTATCCTGTGGAAGCAGCCATTGTGACATGCTGCCACAGCGGGCTGGGCGGAACGGGGGACGTGGCCATTTTATCCGCGTCTAACCGGATGTCGCTCATGCCGTTCGCGCAGATCGCCACCCGCATCGGCGGCGCGTCGACGGTGATTTTCGCCACGCTGCTGATGGGCTGGATTATGGCGCGCTGATCCGAAACGTCAGGATACTGAATTGCAACGACATTTTCAGGATGTCGCTGCGGTTCAGTCCTTTATAAATATCACCGTACTGTATAGAATTACCGCATCCACAGCGACGGGATACCACACGATGACCGCAAGAGTTGATTATCAGATTGAAAAATATCTCCTTACCGAAGCCGCCGAGCCGGAGCGTCTGACGCGCCAGTGGGCAGAGGTGATGGAGGAGTGTCGTGAGCAAAAGTCCGGTGCAGAGGAGCGGCTGCGCCTCGCGTTGCTTAATGTGGATTACGTCACCAGCTTCGAGCTGCCCTTCAGGCTGCTTCTTACCCGTGCGCCCCAGCTGATAGACGTTGTCAGAAAAGAGCTGCAGCTCAGTCAGAAAAATGTGCTGTTTAACGGCAAGCGCTTTGGCTGCGTCTATAGCCTGAAAAGGGATCTCGACGGAATACCTGACGAGTTTACCTATCAGCTTAAAACGCGGATCCAGCGCAGTGACGCGACGGGATGCAATGAATTACCTTACAGGCAAATAGCCCAGCAGGTTAAAGCCCCCCGCGAACGACTTAAGCTGGCGCTGGAAAATGGGTTAGCGGTAACGGCACTCGACGGGCTTTTCTGGTTTGGCATTCAGCGCATCGCGGCGGATGTACAGAGGTTAAGGAAAACGGGCGTGAGAATTGTGACGTCTGAGACCGAGGTCTTCGATACGCTTACAAAGACCAGCCGACGGATCCCTGTTTATAGCCTTGCTCGCCCGGAATGAGTATTCGCCGCTGACCGGTCGACGGCATTAAACATGACGGAAAATTGCGGCCAATTTTTTTACAGCGTCTTCTATTTCTCTCTCCGTGTAAGCGGCAAATCCCATTAAAAAACCGGTGGACGCGGGGGAGCCTGCATATAAATCGGTAAGCCCAAGTATATCAACACCCGCGCGGCGGGCGGCGGTGGCTATCTCTTTCTCGGATATTCCGTGCTTCAGGTGACAAGGCATTTGCATTCCCCCCGCTGGCGTTTCACAGGCAACATATTCGGAAAGATACGTTTCTATCATGCTTGCCAGCGTGTCACGACGAGCAACGTAAATACTCCGCATCTTTCGAACATAGGCGCCAAAATGGCCTCCCTCCAGAAATTTAGCCAGCGTCAGCTGGGTTATTGAGGCGGTGTGACCATCCATTAACGTCCTCGCCATGGTAAAGGGCTCTATCAGTTCTGAGGGAACGATGGTGTAGGCAATACGCAGCCCGGGGAAAAGAGACTTGGTGAACGTGCCGATATAAATTGTCCGGTTGTACGTATCAAGCCCCTGAAGACTGGCCATAGGCTTACCTTCGTAGTGAAACTCGCTGTCATAGTCATCCTCAATGATCCAGGCTCCGTAACGGTTTGCCCATTTAACAACGGCCAGTCGTCGGTCAAGAGAGAGCGTCACCCCGGTAGGGTACTGATGAGACGGCGTAAGGTAGATCGCCCTGGCTGGCTCGGTCAGAGAATTAAGACCGTCAACAGAGATGCCTTTTTCATCAAGAGGAACCGGAATACAGCGAAGGCCTGCAGCGTTGAACGCTTTGTGCGCCCCTTGATAGGAGGGGTCTTCAATGACAATGCCATCCCCGGCGTCCATCAGCACGTGGGAACAGAGCGCAAGCGCCTGTTGAGAACTTGTCAGAACGATGACCTGTTCTGCCCTCGCACGCGTTCCGCGCTCAAGGTTGACATATTCTGCAATGGCCCGTCGCAGGCGCTCTATACCCTGTGGTGGACTTTGCTCTAACGCCTGGTGCTGAAACTCCTTCATAACCTGTCGCTGAAGACGTTCCCAGATCGGAATGGGAAACATGCGGGTTTCAGGAATGCCGGGCGCAAGGGGGCGAGGGGCGGAAAACTCGCGGATCCCGCCGCTTTCATAAACGATCTTTCCCCGGACGCTGAGTTTTGCTTTTCGTATCTCAGCGGTTGGATGAGGCTGTCGAGGACGGGGCTTTAAAAAACGCGCGCTGGAAGAGACGAAGCTCCCTCTGCCTGTTTGTCTCTCAATAAAACCTTCGGCATGCAGGCTGGAGTAGGCCGCTTCTATGGTATCCCGGGAAACGCTGAGAGAAGCCGCCAGCGCTCGTGAAGCAGGAAGGGCCTTACCGTGAGATAGTACCCCTTCCAGTATCAGCGTCCGTATTGCTCTCTGGATCCTTTCATGAAGCGGTAGCGATCCGTTAGCGGGGTCGATAATCCATGCCTTAACCGTTTCAAGCTGTGCGTGCTTAAACATTATGTTGTCCACTTTCCCTCGTATTTCTTAATTCTAAAGGAATATTGCACGCAGCAGGATGAAAAATTGGTCTGCCTTGATGGCGAGAATTGGCGGGGAAAAACGTGCCATTCAGCGAATACACTCTTCCTGAAACGAATAAACGGGTGAGAGAAGAGGCACTATGAATAATACGAGCGTGACAATTGAGGCAGTTAAAGAACGTGATTTTGAAAGCTGGATGCCACTGTGGGGAAAATATCAGGCGTTTTACAACGTCGATCTGTCCGGGGCGATTACTGAACGAACCTGGCAACGATTTTTCAGCCCCGTTGAGCCGCTATACTGCGTGGTGGCACGATGTAATGGAGATATAGTGGGTTTTGCTCATTATCTCTTTCACCGTTCGACCTGGGCTGAGAGCGATTACTGCTACCTCGAAGATTTATACGTCTGCGAAGCCGTCAGGGGCAAACACATTGGCAAACAGTTAATAGAATATGTTCAGAGAGAAGCCAGAAAACACCACGCCAGTCATCTTTACTGGCATACGCATGAAGCCAACTATCGCGGGCAACGATTGTACGACTGGATAGCGAAAAAAAGTGGAATGATTGAATACCGTATGCAGGTAAGATAAATCCCTTAGCTGACGTAATGCCCCTTACATCTTTATGGGGCATTATCCGGGCAAAACGGGCATGTCCTTACGATTTAGCCTGTAAAAGTATCGCCATCAGCCCTGGAAAACGGGCATCCAGATCCTCTCTTCGCAACGAAATCATGTTTTCTCGTCCCTGTGGACGCTGCCAGATCACGCCGCTGTCGCGCAGCACGCGCCAGTGATGGGTCATCGTGGACTTCACCACATCTTCCGGGCGCAGCGCGTTACAGCTGAGTTCGCTGCCATCGGCCAGCCGACGAATTATCGACAGCCGGAGCGGGTTGCCGAGGGCAAACAGCACATTTTCCAGCAGTATTTGTTCAGTTTCAGGATGGTTTGGGATCATCGTTTTCCTGCGTTTGGCGTCAGATTGAGCTATATCAACAATAGGTCAACCGTTAAAAAATAGTTCGATAATACTCGTACAATGGGACTATTATAGCAAACGAACGAATGCACGACCATCCTGGTCGTCACAGACAAGTCATAAGACTTAAGGAAATATCATGCCCCGACCCATCCCTCTCGAACGTTATCGCAACATCGGTATCTCCGCGCATATCGATGCCGGTAAAACCACCACCACTGAGCGCATCCTGTTTTATACCGGGATGAGCCACAAGCTGGGTGAAGTACACGATGGCGCGGCAACCACTGACTGGATGGCGCAGGAGCAAGAGCGCGGGATCACGATTACCTCCGCGGCAGTCAGCTGCTTCTGGCCGGGTATGGACAGAGGCTATGAGCCGCACCGGATCAACATCATCGACACCCCGGGGCACGTGGATTTCACCATTGAAGTGGAACGTTCTATGCGCGTACTCGACGGTGCCGTGATGGTGTATGACTCCGTGGGCGGCGTGCAGCCGCAGTCGGAAACCGTCTGGCGTCAGGCCAATAAATATCACGTTCCGCGACTGGCCTTCGTCAACAAAATGGACCGTCCGGGCGCTGATTTCTTCCGTGTCGTACGCATGATGCAGGAACGCCTGAAGGCCAATCCGGTACCGATTGTCATCCCGGTGGGTGCCGAAGATCATTTCACCGGCGTGGTGGACCTCATCAAGATGCGCACCATTCTGTGGGACGATGCGACGCAGGGTATGGTATTTACCTATGCGCCCGTGCCGGACGATTTGGTCAGCACTGCCCGGGAATGGCGGGAGAAAATGGTCTCTGCGGCGGCGGAAGCCAGCGACGATCTGATGGATAAATACCTGGAGACGGGCGATCTCGACGAAGCGGAAATCATCAGGGGTCTGCGTATTCGCACCATCTCGGGCGAAATCCAGCCGATGCTGTGCGGCAGCGCGTTCAAGAATAAAGGCGTACAGCGCATGCTCGATGCGGTGATTGAGCTCATGCCGTCGCCGCTGGACGTGCCGGCCATTGATGGCGTGGATGAAAAAGGCCAGCACGCGGAGCGTCATCCAAGCGATGATGAGCCCTTCTCCGCCCTGGCGTTCAAGCTGATGAGCGACCCGTACGTCGGTCAACTGACCTTTATCCGCGTGTACTCTGGCGTGCTGCGCAAAGGCGACGCGGTGTACAACCCGGTGAAAGGGAAGAAAGAGCGTATCGGGCGTATCGTGCTGATGCACGCCAACGATCGCCACGAGGTGGACGAACTGCGCGCCGGGGATATCGCGGCCTGCGTGGGGCTGAAAGATGTCACGACCGGCGACACGCTGACCGACCCTAATGCCGTCATCACGCTTGAACGCATGGAGTTCCCGGATCCGGTTATCTCGCTGGCGATCGAGCCGAAAACCAAGGCCGATCAGGAGAAAATGGGGATTGCCTTGCAGCGTCTGGCGGCGGAAGATCCGTCTTTCCGCCTGCATACTGACGAAGAGTCCGGTCAGACCATTATCTCCGGAATGGGGGAGCTACACCTCGAGATTATCGTCGACCGTATGAAGCGTGAGTTTGGCGTCGAGGCGAACATCGGTCGCCCGCAGGTGACCTACCGTGAAACCCTGCGTAAAACGGTGAAGGATATCGAAGGCAAATTTGTCCGTCAGTCCGGCGGTAAAGGGCAGTACGGCCATGTGGTGCTGAGCCTGGAGCCGCTGGAGCCTGGAAGTGGTTTTAAATTTGAAGATGCCACCAAGGGCGGCGTGGTACCGCGGGAGTATATCCCGTCCGTTGAGAAAGGGCTGCGGGAAGCGATGAACAGCGGCGTGCTGGCGGGTTATCCGGTCGTCGATGTCAAAGCGACGCTGACGTTTGGCTCGTATCACGACGTTGACTCCTCGGAGATGGCGTTCCGCATGGCGGCGATCCTCGGCTTCAAAGAGGGCGCCCGCAGGGCGGAGCCGGTGATTCTTGAGCCGATCATGCACGTGGAGGTGGAAACACCGGAAGAGTACGCCGGTAACATTATGGGCGATCTCTCTTCCCGTCGCGGCATGGTGCAGGGGATGGCAGAGCAGTACGGTAGCCAGATTATTCGTGCTGACGTGCCGCTGGCAGAGATGTTTGGTTATGCCACGACATTGCGCTCGATGTCCCAGGGACGCGCGACGTATACGATGGAGTTCCATCATTTTGCGGAAGCACCGCGGAATGTTGCGGATGAGATTATTGCGCGTCGTGCGAAGTAATACGGTCACCCTCTCCCAATAGGGGGAGGGTTTTCTCAATCCAACGCCTTCACCATCTTCCCGCTCGCCACAAACGTCCCGGCCCCAAGATGATGCAGGGTATTCAGCTTATCCTCGTCAAACTGCCAGCGTCCGGCGATAAACGCGCGTTCATCGGCTGCCGCTGAAACCACTTCCCCAAACAGCGTATCGTATTTTTCTGCCGCGGAGGTGACGGGTAATAACCGACACTCCATCCATGCCAGACATTTTTCTTCAATCACCGGCAGGCCAAGTTCAGGACCGTTCACGACCGGGATCCCGTAGCAGTTGAATTTGTCTTCATCGCGCCCGCTGACGCTACCGACCGCGTATGTCCAGTTGGCCGCCGCCACGCCGGGGATGACGATGCCAAATTTCCCGCTGCGTTCAATCAGCTCACGTGACCAGGTACTTTTATCTACTACTATTGCGATACGCGGCGGCTCAAACTCAACGGGCATTGACCATGCGGCGGCCATCACGTTGCGTCTGTCGAGGCTTTCATCCTGACTGGTGATAAGCACAGTTGGGCCGTGGTTCAGCAGACGGCTGGCATGACGTAATTCAACAGGGCGAAAGTGGCTCATAGGATCTCCTCATCTACACCGATGAGTATGACGAAAAAGCACGGAAATCAAAGTGAGTGCGTAAAATTAGTTTATAAACAGAACATCACAATCAAAGGAAACTGATTCATGTCCCCATTCCTGACCGCCTATTTCGCCCGCATCGGCTGGACGCAACCGACACGGGTGGATATCGACACCCTGCGCGCGCTGCATTTACATCACAACTGTGCGATCCCTTTTGAGAATATTGATGTTGTTCTGCCGCGCGAAATCCAGCTTGACGATCGGTGTCTGGTCGACAAGCTGGTCACCGCACGTCGCGGAGGGTACTGCTTTGAGCAAAACGGCCTGTTCGAACGCGTATTGCGCGAGGTCGGGTTTACGGTGCGTAGCGTGCTGGGACGCGTGGTATTAGCGAGTCCGCCGCAAATGCCCCCGCGCACGCATCGCCTGCTGCTGGTGGAGCTTAACGGTGAGCGCTGGATAGCCGATGTCGGGTTTGGCGGCCAGACGCTGACGGCGCCGATTCGTCTGCTCGCTAATGAAGAACAAGAGACGCCGCACGGGCTGTATCGACTGCTGAGCGAGGGGAACGACTGGGTGTTGCAGTTCCGTCACCACGAGCACTGGCAGTCGATGTACCAGTTTGACCTGACGACGCAGTATTTCAGTGATTACGTGATGGGGAATTTTTGGTCGGCGCACTGGACGCAGTCGCATTTCCGTCATCATCTGTTGATGTGTCGCCACCTGCCTGACGGCGGAAAGCTGACGCTGACCAACTTCAACTTTACCCACTGGCAGAATGGCCATGTGGAGGAGCAGATCCACCTTCCGGATGCAAAGGCGCTTTACCAGCTGATGCAGGAACGCTTTGGACTGGGCGTTGACGATGCAAAACACGGCTTTTCTCTGGCGGAGCTGACGGCGGTAATGGCGGGCTTTGATACACATCCTCAGGCCGGGAAATAATGCGCAAAGGGGCACAGGCCCCTTTAACATTCGAGGGTTATAGCTGAGTAAACTTGCCGATCCAGGGGCTGTTGTTTTCGCCAGACCAAAGTTGAACAAGCATCTCTCTGAATTTTTCCGCAGCCGGGCTGAGCGGCGTTTCGCGGCGCTGCACGAGGCCCAGCGTTCGTCGTATCACGGGTTCAATCAGCGGACGGCTGACAAGGACATGATGTTCGTCGGTCGGCATCGCCAGGCTGGGAACAACAGACACGCCAAGACCCGCTTCCACCATCCCCAGCGACGTTGACAGATGGCGCACTTCATAAAACCAGTTTGGTTTCCAGGCCATTTTCTCGAACGCCTGATCGATAAGCGATCGGTTCCCGCTGGAGCGCCTCACTCCAATCAGCTTCATGCCCGCCAGATCGTCCCATGTCACCAGCGGTTTTTTCGCCAACTCGTTGTCCCGTCGGCATGCCAGAACAAAGGGTTCATTCACCAGCGGCGCAAAATCAATATTTGGATGTGTGACGTTTATCATATTTATGCCGAAATCTGCGTCGCCATTTAACACCGCTTCGAGACAATCGCTGGCACTGTGCTCAAGTATGCGGATACGGATGTTTGGGTAGTCATTGTTATAATCTCGTATCACTGAAGGCAGAAAATAGAACGCGGCGGTAGGGATACAGGAAACGGTAATCACCCCTGCCTGATGCGTCGCCATCTCTTTAATACTCAGGATCGCGCTTTCATAAAAATCGATTAAATTCTTTGCCTTAGGTAAAAATTCCCTTCCCACGGTTGTGAGCTTGACGCTGCGCGTGGACCGTTCAAACAGCGTGGTCCCCAGGCTCTCTTCGAGCTTCTGAATTCTGCGTGTTAAAGCCGGTTGTGAAATATGAAGAAATTGCGACGATTTTGTAAAACATCCGATTTCTGCAATTTTTACAAACGCTTGTATTCCCTGTAATTCATGCTGCATATCCGCACCTGATTATTGCTTTCCTATAACCACGATAACGCAAGGGCTATTAATACGTAAAGCGTATTAATCCTGCTTTTTTTGACATTAGAGTTATCAACGGGAGTGTGAAAACCTTATTGCGTTCCTGATAAACGCGAAATGAGAAAAAGACATGTTAAAGATCCCTTGCGTATTAATGCGTGGCGGTACCTCAAAAGGCCCGGTCATTCTGGCCAGCGATCTGCCTGCGGAAACCGAAGCGCGTGACGCGGTTTTACTCAGCCTGATGGGCGCAGGCCACGAACTCGAAATTGACGGCATTGGCGGTGGAAGCCCGCAAACCAGTAAGGTGGCGATCGTCAGTGCTTCCGACAGCCCGGACGCGGATGTGGATTACTTATTCGCCCAGGTGATGGTGAACGAACGTCGCGTCGATACCACGCCAAACTGCGGCAATATGCTCTGTGCCGTCGGCCCCTTTGCCATTGAAAAAGGGCTGGTGAAGGCGCAAAGCCCGGTGACGACGGTGCGTATTCGCAATCTCAACACCGGAACGCTAGTCGACGCAGAAGTGCAAACGCCTGATTATCGGGTCGTGTATGAAGGCGATACCCAGATAGACGGTGTGCCGGGTACAGCGGCACCGATTGGCTTAACCTTCCTGAATTCTGCGGGGTCGAAAACCGGGAAACTGCTGCCAACGGACAGCGTGACAAACGTGTTCGACGGTATCGAAGTTACCTGTATTGATATGGCGATGCCGATGGTCCTGATTGACGCTTCGGCGCTGGGCAAAACAGGCGGAGAGTCACCGGCAGAATTAGATGGCGACAGGGCGTTTAAGGAAAGGCTGGAGAACCTCCGCCGTCAGGCTGGCGCGGCGATGGGGTTAGGGGACGTGTCCAACAAAGTGATCCCTAAACCGGTTCTTCTTGGCCGGGCGCGTAACGGCGGAACGCTGCAGGTGCGCTATTTCATGCCGCATACCTGCCATAAATCACTGGCGATTACCGGCTCGATTGGTATCTCAACCGCGACGCTTATTGAAGGTTCCGTCGCCGCTAAAATTGTTGCCGATCGTCCAAAGGAGCGCTTTACCAACATTATTGATATTGAACACCCCAGTGGAAAAATATCCGTATCGTTGCTGAGGGACGGAAATAATATCGAAAATACCCGGGCAGCGGTTATTCGCACGTCACGAAAATTATTTGAAGGCGTCGTTTGCGTGCCAGTAAAAATGCTCTCTGAAGTTGATTAAGTAAAGTCTTAACTAAAAAGCTATCCATCTCACAAAAATATATTCTGTACCTTAACTATAATACTGAGGTTATTATGGCGTTAACGCATGCTAACAATACCCTGAAAGCCCCCGATCCGGTCAAAGCCAGCGCGCATATTCGCGTGATTCTGGCCCTGGCATTATCCGGGCTTGCGGAACTTGCTTCGTTGTTTTTTATTCAGCCGCTGCTCCCGACGCTCGCTGTGGAATATAATGTTCCGGTCAGTCAGGTGAGTATTATCTTATCCGCAGAAACGGCGTTGCTGGCAATTGGGCTGCTGTTTACCGGGACGTTATCCGACCACTATGGCAGAAAGCGGTTAATTATCGTCTCCCTCCTGCTGGGCGGCATTCTGACGCTGCTCTGCCCGCTGGTGGAATCCTGGGCGATGCTGGTGGCGCTGCGTGCGGTGATTGGTCTGGCGCTGAGCGGCATCGCGGCGGCGGCAACCGCCTACATCAGTGAAGAGGTCGCCCCGGTGGCGGCAGGCATCGTAACGGGATATTTTGTCTTTGGTAACTCGATGGGCGGTATGTCCGGGCGTATTGTTGCCAGCCAGCTTATCGATCACGTTTCCATCAATGTCATCTTTTACGGGTTTGCGGTCAGCCTGATTGCGGTTGCCATTCTGGTGAAGTTCCTGCTGCCGGAATCGAAGAACTTCACGCCTACGCAGAGTCTGAACGTGATGCGCATGGTAAAAGGGGCGGCATCGCATTTCAAAAACAAAAATCTGGCGCTGGCGTTTGTTATCAGCTTCATTATTTTCGGCGCATTTACCTCACTTTATAACTATCTGGCCTTCTTCCTGAAAGGCGAGCCGTTCCATATTTCACCGGCAAACGCGGGTCTGCTCTCATTTAGCTTCGCCCTGAGTTTCTTTACCGCTCCGCAGGCAGGTCGCTTATCGGCGAAATATGGCGCCATGAAAGTCCTGCGCGTGCTGTTCCTGGTAATGGCCTTAGGGATGCTGCTGACGCTGACGTCAAATGTCGTCACCTTTATTGTCGGCGCTGTGATTTTTACCGGCTGTTTCTTCGGTTGCCACTCTATCGGTTTAAGCTGGGTCAGTAAAAACGCAACGCATGCAAGAGGCCAGGCCGTCGCGCTCTATTTATTCTTCTACTACATGGGCGGTTCGGTTATTGGGTTTATCAACGGTTTTGTCTTCCACTCAATGGGCTGGCAGGGAATGACTGGATTTATTCTGGCATTACTGGGCGTGGGCGTAGTGGTGGCAACGTATCTGGCATCCGGCAATAAACAAATGCTGGTTCCAGCGCAGTCAGCTGAATAAATAGCATGGCAATGTGTTCACGCCTTGGGGCGTGAACACAGAATGAGCACGTCTATCAAACGGGTATTATTATGAAATTAGCAAGTTATATTCATCAGGGCCGTAAAAGCTACGGAATTTATACGCAGTCCGGCATTATCGATCTGGGTAATAAAATCGGCCATCACTATGCGACTTTAAAAGACCTTCTGCAATGGGATGCGGTTGACGTCGCCAGGCAATATCACGATTGCCCTGTGGATATGATGCCTGAAGACATTACCTTCCTGCCCGTGATAGAAGAGCCAGGAAAGATTTTCTGCGTTGGGATGAATTACGCTGAAAAAAGAAAAGAATTTGCCGAGACGAATAATGCCCCTACGCTGTTTATCCGCTTTCCTGATTCCCAAACCGGACATGCGCGGCCGGTTTTAAAACCGGTTCTCTCCAGCGAGTTTGATTACGAAGGCGAGCTGGCCGTGATCATCGGTAAACCCGGCTCCCGGATTGACGTCAATAACGCGCTCAGCCACGTTGCGGGCTACAGCTGCTACATGGATGGTTCCGTCCGCGACTGGCAGCACGCCTGGTTCACCGCCGGTAAAAACTGGAAGCAAACCGGTGCCTTCGGCCCGTATATGACCACGGCGGATGAGATCCCCGATCCTCACGCGTTGACCATCCACACTTGGCTGAACGGCATGCTGGTTCAGAATGACTCCACCGGCAGCATGATCCACAAAGTGGCGGATCTCATTGCCTATATCAGTACGTTCACCTCCCTTAGCGCAGGGGACGTCATCATTACCGGCTCGCCCGGCGGCGTCGGGAAAAAACGTAATCCGCCTCTGTTTATGCGCGATGGCGATCGCGTCGAAGTTGAAATCGAAAACATTGGCCGCCTGATGAACACCATCGTAGAAGCGCAACCCCAGCAGCAAGAATTAACCGTCTAAACGCTCAGGAGAGAGACGATGTACACCGCCACCACGCCAGAATTTGAGGTGATTAAAGCCGGTCACGCTCAGGCCAGAGAGGAGGTCGCCCGCTTCCTGGCCCGCAACGGTTTAGGCATTGATAACGATATTGAGCAATTTATCGTTGCGCGCTATCAGCGTCAGCTTGTCGGCTGCACCGGCATTGCGGGTAACACACTGAAATGCATTGCGGTGGATGCCGGATGGCGGGGCACGTCGTTAAGCCTGACGTTAATTCATGAGGCCGAGCTGCTGGCGGCACAAAACGGCGAACATCAGCTCTTTCTTTTTACCTGTCCGGATAACGTAAAGTCATTTCGCGGATGCGGGTTTTATCCCCTCGTGACGATCGAGAACTGTGCGGCGTTAATGGAGAATACGCCGGTCGGTATTCATCGTTACTGCAGCCAGCTGCGTCGCCATCATTTCGTGCCGGGGCAAAACACTGGCGCGATTGTGATGAACGCGAATCCGTTCACCCTGGGCCATCAATATCTTATCGAGCATGCGGCCAGCCGGTGCGACTGGCTGCATGTTTTCGTTGTGCAGGAAGATGTCTCCGCATTTTCGTTTAAAGAACGGTTTGCGATGGTCAGAGACGGAGCGCGGCATCTGCAGAATGTCACTGTGCATCCGGGGTCGGCATATATTATTTCTCGCGGCACATTCCCGGGCTATTTCTTAAAAGATAAGCAGGTCATTGATAAAGCCTATGCCGCCATTGACCTGATGCTGTTCAGAAATTACATCGCCCCTGCGCTGAATATTAATCATCGTTTTGTCGGTACCGAACCGTTCTGCCCGTTAACCGCGGAATATAACCGGGCGATGCACCGCTGGCTGGAAGACGAAACGTGTTCGGCGCCGCGTATCAGCGTACACGAAATAGAAAGAAGAACGGATGGCAATAATGTGCCGGTGTCGGCTTCAGCCGTTCGTCGTTTATTAAATGAAAACAAACTCTCTGCCGCCAGCCGCATGGTGCCGGCCACCACGCGCGCGTTTCTGAATAAAGAGGTACAGCATCAGCCCTGTTTATCCGAATCAATGTCGGCAGCGGTTTAACCGCATTATCACAGGAAAAATGATATGAAAATTGTGCAAGCCGCAATGGCGGGAACGCTGGAGTCCAGCGACCTGATGGTCAAGGTTAGTCCCGTCGAGAGCGGGCTGGATGTGGTCATCCAGAGCGAAGTGTATAAGCAATTTGGCGACAGAATTACTGAGGTGGTCAATGAAACCCTGGCCGCGTTCAACATCGAGCAGGGGCTTGTCGTAATTGATGATAAAGGCGCGCTGGACTGCGTGATCCGCGCCCGCGTGCAGGCCGCTCTGCTCAGAGGAATGGCCCGGGAAGACATTGCATGGGAAACGTTATAATGAAAAAGTTACGCCGCAGTATGTTATTTATTCCTGGTTCAAGTGCCGCCATGCTTTCAACGGCATTTATCTATAAACCTGATTCCATAATGTTTGATCTTGAAGATGCCGTCGCGCTAAAAGAAAAAGACAGCGCCCGCCTTCTGGTATTCCACGCCCTGCAACATCCGATGTACAGCGATATTGAAACCGTTGTCAGAATTAATCCGCTGAATACACCTTTTGGATTAAAAGATCTGGAAGCCGCCGTCAGGGCGGGTGTCGATGTCATTCGTTTACCCAAAACCGATTCCCCGGAAGATATTCATCAGCTCGAACGTGAAATCGTCCGCATTGAAGAAACCTGCGGACGTCCCGTTGGCTCAACGAAATTAATGGCGGCGATAGAATCTGCGGTTGGCGTGATTAACGCTGTCGCCATTGCGAAATCCTCCGACCGCCTGATGGGTATTGCGCTGGCCGCATTTGACTACGTGATGGATATGCAAACCGAGCGGGGCGACGGGACAGAGCTGTTCTATGCCCGCTGCGCCGTATTACATGCCGCGCGCGGAGCCGGTATTGACGCCTTCGACGTGGTGTACGCCGATGTGAACGACGAGGCCGGTTTCCTGAAAGAAGTGGATCTTATCCGCCGGATGGGCTTCAACGGTAAATCGCTGATTAACCCGCGACAAATTGAAATTCTTCATAACGCCTACGCGCCAACGCAGGAAGAGGTGGATTACGCGGAGCGCGTGCTTGCCGCCGCAGAGGAGGGTGAACGCAACGGACTGGGGGTGATTTCGCTGAACGGCAAAATGATCGATGCGCCAATCATCAACCATGCCCGCGTCGTGATCGAACGCAAAAATGCCTCCGGCATTCGTCAGTAACCCCCTTTACCGCAAGCGACAGGATGAAAAATGAAAAACCAAACTGAAACCCTGCACCACATTCCTGGCTCTCGCCGTGAGTACGTCGCCTTCAGCGGCGCTAACGCGACGACGCCTTATCTTGCTGACAGCCAGCAAAAGACTCAGCGCAAACTCTTTGCCAGCGTGGACGATGTGCTGGCCCGCTGCGATCTGCATGACGGCATGACCGTCTCTTTTCATCACGCCTTTCGCGAAGGGGATAAGGTCATCAATTACGTGATGGACAAGCTGGCCCAGCGCGGCCTGAAAGGCATCACGCTCGCCTCCAGTTCGTTAATGTCCTGCAATACGCCGCTTATAGATCACATTCGCAACGGCGTGATCGGCAAAATCTACACCTCAGGGATGCGCGGTGAACTGGCGGATGCGATTTCGCACGGGCTGATGGACGAGCCGGTGCAGATCCACTCCCACGGCGGGCGGGTGAATTTGATTCAGCAGGGCGAAATTGCCATTGATGTTGCGTTTCTGGCGGTCTCCTGCAGCGATGAATACGGCAATGCCAGCGGCAACGGCGGTACATCGCAGTGCGGCTCTCTCGGCTATGCGATGGTCGACGCGAAGTATGCCAGAAAGGTGGTCTTGCTCACCGAAACCCTGAAGACGTTCCCCAACCTGCCAGCCAGTATCGTTCAGGATCAGGTTGACTATGTTGTGCAGATTGAGAGCGTCGGCGACCCGGCAAAAATCAGCGTCGGTGCCGCCAGGGTGACCAGCAATCCGCGCGAGCTGATGATTGCCCGCTCTGCTGCCGACGTTATCGAACACTCCGGCTATTTCCGCAACGGCTTTTCCATTCAGACCGGTTCAGGGGCGGCGTCAACCGCCTGCACGCGGTTTATGGAAACCCGTATGCGCAAGCACAATATTGTCGCCCGCTTCGCGCTCGGCGGGATCACCGGCAGCATTGTCGATCTGCATCAGAAAGGGTTAATTGAAAAGATCCTCGATACGCAAAGCTTTGACGGCGCGGCTGCGGCCTCCATGGCGGTCAATCCCGACCACGTGGAGATCTCCACCAACGTGTATGCGAACCCGGCCGCAAAAGCCGCCTGCTGCGACAGGGTGGACGTGGTGATCCTCAGCGCGCTGGAGGTGGATATCCAGTTCAACGTTAATGTCCTGACCGGCTCCGACGGCGTGATGCGCGGCGCGTCGGGCGGACACTGTGACGTCGCCGCGGCGGCAAATCTCACCATCGTGGTTGCCCCGCTGATCCGCAGCCGCATTCCTACCGTCGTCAGGCAGGTCACCACTCTGGTGACGCCGGGCGAAAGTATTGACGTTTTGGTTACCGATCACGGTATTGCCGTTAACCCGGCGCGCCCGGAAATTCGCGAACGCCTGATTAACGCCGGGCTGGCCGTTGTCGACATCGACGCGTTGTATCAAAAGGCGCTGCTCATCTCGGGTGAACCTAAGCCTGTTGAGTTCACTGACCGTATCGTCGGCGTGGTTCGCTACCGCGACGGCAGCGTGATTGACGTGGTTCGTCAGGTGAAGGAGTAATCGTCATGACGGATAAAGCCTCGAACGCGAAAGTCTCTCTGGAACAGGTGTTGAGCGCCAGAGAGCAGCGAGCCCGTCGCCAGCAGGCGTGGCTGTTTCAGTCGGAGCATACGGTTGTGTCCGTCACGCTGGTCTGGCCGGGGGAGGTGAAGGATACCGACCTGGCCAGACGGGTGATGGCCGCCGCGAATCAGGCGCTCGGCGAGGTATTCCGCACCCATCAGTGGACGGTCTGCCGGCATCAGATCCTGCAGCCAGCCACCGGCCCCGAAGCGCTCTGGTCGGTGTCGGCTCCCGCGTGGATGATAAAACACGTCACGGCGCATCTGGAGGATAACCATCCTCTGGGGCGCCTGTGGGACATCGACGTGTTTTGTCCGAAGACGGGGCTGCTGAAAAGAAACGCCATCCAGCAGCCGATGCGCAGATGCTTTATCTGTCATGAACCGGCCCACGTTTGCTCGCGCGCGCGGCGTCATTCGCAGGCCGAACTCGCGCGCGTAATCGAGGATTTAACCGATGACTACTTCGCTTGCCAGATGTAATGCGCCAGACGTTCAGCGCACCTTCGCTGAGCTGGCTGCCGAGGCCATGTATCGGGAAATTCGCTTAACCCCGAAGCCGGGTCTGGTGGATCGCGTAAACAGCGGGGCGCATAGGGACATGGATTTTGCGCTGTTCATGACCAGCATCGCGGCGATTGCGCCCTGGTTCTCAACCTTCTTTAACGTTGGCAGAGAGACGGCTCGTCTTGCTGGTCCGCAAACGCTGCGGGCCATAAGACCGACCGGCCTGGCCTGCGAGCAGGCGATGTTTAGCGCCACCGGCGGGGTGAATACCCATAAAGGCGGGATCTTCTCGCTGGGGCTGCTGTGCGCTGCGGCGGGACGTCTGACGCAAAGGGATGAAGCGCTCACGCAGCGCAGTTTATGCGATGAGACCCGCATTATCTGTACCGGCATCGTTGAGCAGGAGCTAAAAACCACCGGCATCGCCAGAACGAAGGGCGAGCAGCAGTTCCAGGCATTCGGCTTTACCGGGGCGAGAGGGGAAGCGGCCAGCGGTTTTATGACCGTCCGCCTGGCGGGTCTCCCGCACCTGCACAACGCGTTAGGTCAGGGCGAATCCGAAGACGTGGCGCTCTTAAGGATGCTGTTGGGTTTGATGGCCGCGAATCCGGATACCAATCTGGTTTCCCGTGGGGGAATAGAAGGGCTGAACTACGCCAGACGCTATGCGAGGCGGTTATTAAAAATAAGACGTCTCCCGGCGGATAAATTGGTTAACGCGCTGCTCAGAATGGACGCGGAATTTATCAAACGCAATTTAAGCCCCGGCGGTAGCGCCGATCTTATTTCCGTTGGCTGGATATTGTCGCAGTTTCCACCCGAATAATCGCGAATAGCGTAACAGGAAAACGTCATGATTGAACAACGCCTGCAGCAGCTCAGTAAGGTTTACACCCTTGTTCTGGTCCCGGGTCTCAGAGACAGCGATGAACATCACTGGCAAAGCTGCTGGGGGCGGCGTTTTCCCTTCTGGAAACGGATCCAGCAGAAAAACTGGTTAGAGCCCGATATCGAAAACTGGGTCTCGGCCATTACCCGCGAGCTGGCAGTGTGCCCGCTGCCCGCCATCCTCGTCGGCCACAGTTTTGGCGCGCTGGCGTCATGTCGGCTGCTGCAAACGCGGCGGGTAAACGTAGCCGGGGTGGTGATGGTCGCACCGGCAGAGCCTGCTTTTTTTGGACTTGAAGAGGCCATTCAGCCAACGCCATTACCCGTCCCCTGCATCATATTTGCCAGCCGAAACGATCCTCTGATGCCTTTTGCGCGCGCTCACTATTGGGCCACGTGCTGGCGCGGCCATGTCGTCGATGTCGGTGAGGCTGGACATATTAATTCTGAGTCCGGTTTTGGCGAATGGCCATACGGGCTCGAACGATTAACCGAATTTTGCGAACAACTTTAGCTTTAACAGGAGAACCTATGTTAGATGATTATCATCAGCACCAGAAAGCGCGCGCTGAATCGGGTATTCCCGCGAAACCGTTAACGGCGGAACAAACCGAAGCACTTATTCATCGTTTAATAAATGATGCGTCCACACATCATCCACAATTATTGGCTTTATTAACCCACAGCGTTCCGCCGGGGGTAGATCCTGCGGCAAAGCTAAAAGCCGATTTTTTATTTAAGGTGGCGTTGCAGGAATACCGTGTTAACGGGCTTTCTTCCGACGCGGCTACAACGCTGCTGGGGTCCATGCAGGGCGGCTATAACGTCCAGCCGCTGATTGAGCTTCTTGACCATCCGAACCTCGCGCCGCTGGCCGCCGAGCAGCTTTCTTCTACCATCCTGATCTTTGAAAAATTCAGCCAGGTGGAAGCCAAAGCGAAGAGCGGCAACGTCCGGGCAAAAGAGGTGCTTCAGTCCTGGGCAAATGCCGAATGGTTCACGCGCCGTCCGGCCGTGCCTGAAAAAATTACCCTGAAGGTGTTTAAGGTTCCCGGTGAGACCAATACCGACGATTTGTCTCCGGCACCGGAGGCGTGGTCACGTCCTGATATTCCGCTGCACGCGCTCTCAATGCTCAGTAACGTCAGGGAAGGGGTAACGCCTGATGAACCCGGCGCACGCGGCCCTTTGCGCCAGCTGGCAGAACTGAAAGCGTCGGGCTGGCCGCTGGCGTACGTCGGTGATGTCGTGGGGACCGGATCCTCACGTAAATCCGCCACCAACTCCATCCTGTGGCACATCGGGAACGATATTCCGTACGTGCCGAATAAACGTAACGGCGGGTTTGTGTTTGGCGGTAAAATCGCCCCCATTTTCTTCAACACCCTGGAAGATTCCGGCGCGCTGCCGGTAGAGATGGATGTCTCCGCGCTGACGACCGGGATGCTGATCGATCTTTACCCGTACAAGGGCGAAATTCGTGAGACAGAAAGCCAGCGGCTGGTGACGACCTTTACCCTTAAAACCGAAGTGCTGCTGGACGAAGTGCGCGCCGGCGGGCGGATCCCGTTGATTATCGGACGCAGCCTGACGGCGAAAGCGCGGGAATCGCTGAAGCTTGAGCCTTCAGCGGTATTCCGCACGCCCGCATCACCTGCGCCATCCGCAACCGGCTTTACGCTGGCGCAGAAAATGGTGGGTAAAGCCTGCGGCGTGGCGGGGATCCGCCCTGGGCAGTATTGCGAGCCGAAGATCGCTACCGTCGGCTCTCAGGACACCACCGGCGGGATGACGCGCGACGAGCTGACCGACCTTGCCTGCCTCACGTTTTCAGCCGACCTGGTGATGCAGTCTTTCTGCCACACCTCTGCGTACCCTAAGCCGGTAGATGTCCAGCTGCATGAAACCCTGCCGCAGTTCATCACCCGCCGCAATGGGGTGGCGCTTAAGCCGGGCGACGGCATCATCCACTCCTGGCTTAACCGCATGCTGCTGCCGGATACGGTAGGCACGGGTGCCGACTCCCATACCCGCTTTCCGCTGGGTATCTCCTTCCCGGGCGGCTCTGGGCTGGTGGCGTTTGCCGCCGCAACCGGCATCATGCCGCTGGATATGCCTGAATCGGTGCTGGTGCGCTTTACGGGCGAGATGCAGAAAGGGATCACCCTGCGCGACCTGGTGCATGCCATTCCGCTCTACGCCAAAAAGCAGGGGCTGCTGACGGTCGAGAAAAAGAATAAGCGCAACGTTTTCTCGGGCCGGATCCTCGAAATTGAAGGCCTGGAAGCATTAAGCGCAGAGCAGGCGTTTGAGCTGGCTGACGCCTCCGCCGAACGGTCCGCCGCCGCGTGCGTTATGCGCCTGGCGGAAGAGAATGTCGCGCAATATCTGCGCTCCAACGCGGCTCTTCTGCGTTGGATGGTTAAGCAGGGGTATCAGAACGCCGCCACGCTTGAACGACGCATTGCTGAAATCGAGGCGTGGCTGGCTAACCCGTCGCTGCTCCGCGCCGATCCTGACGCGGAATATGCGGCAGTGATTGAGATCGATCTCAATGAAATCACCGAGCCGGTGGTCTGTGCCCCGAACGATCCGGACGATGCCCGGCTACTTTCGGAGGTTGCCAGCACTCCTGTTGAAGAGGTGTTCATTGGCTCCTGCATGACAAACATCGGTCACTTCCGCGCTGCGGGTGAAATCATGGCTGGTGCCAGCGAAAACCAGGCGCGCCTGTGGCTCGCACCGCCGACAAAAATGGATGCCCAACAGCTCTCCCGCGAGGGCTATTTTAATCAGTTTATTAAAGCAGGGGCGAGAATCGAGCCCGCGGGCTGCTCCCTGTGCATGGGGAACCAGGCGAGGGTCCGTGAAGGGAGCAGCGTGGTATCAACGTCCACCCGAAATTTCCCGCATCGCCTGGGAACGAATGCGAAAGTATTCCTTGCCTCAGCTGAATTAAGCACCGTCGCGGCCATGCTCGGGAAAATGCCAACCGTTGAAGAATATTTTAGCTATACGGATAAACTTCACGACGCGCATGAAAATATCTATCGCTATCTCAGTTTTGATACTCTGACCGAATATCAGTCCAGGGAAGGTGATAATATCAATATTGCTAGCGTGTCACTGTAAGTTATTTATTTGATAAATGCATTTAATCGGTGGAGGCTTCTCTCAGGAGCGGTCTCCGCTATTCAGGGACCCTTTTCTCATGGGTGAGATATGCTTAATTCCAATGTTTTAAAAACAATCTTACTTGCCGTAATAATATTATTATCAATATTTATTCCTCCGCCTGATGGATTAACCAAAGAGGCGTGGATACTGGCAGGCATATATCTTTCCGCTATCGTTGGGTTGGTCATTAAACCGTATCCCGAACCCGTCATCATGCTGGTCGCGGTGGCATTAACCTGTTTTACCGTAACAAAATTCCCGGATTCTCCTGTCAAATCAATGGATGTCCTGAGCGGATACGCCTCGGGCACGACCTGGCTGGTGTTTAGCGCCTTTACGCTGAGCGCGGCGTTTGTCACTACGGGGCTTGGGAAACGGCTTGCCTACTGGTTCATCCTCAAGTTTGGCAGCACGACGCTGAGGCTGGGGTATGTGACCGCCTTGCTGGATTTGGTGCTGGCACCCGCCACGCCCTCAAATACCGCGCGGGCTGGCGGCGTGGTTTTTCCTATTATTAACAGCATCGCGACGGTATTAGGTTCAACGCCAAAAGAGACGCCGTGCAGGGCAGGTCGTTATTTAATGGTCAATGTCTATATGGTGACTAAAACGACCAGCTATATGTTTTTAACGGGTTTTGCCGGAAACGCGTTAGCGCTACAGCTAATTTCCGACATCTTCCATATTCATATTAGCTGGATCGGCTGGATGCTGGCAGGGGCCCCGCTGGGGTTATTGATGCTGTGTATCATTCCCTATATTTGCTACCGGGTTGCTTCCCCGGAAATTAAACATATTGATAATATCGCCATTGCGACCAACGGCCTGCAAAGCCTCGGGGCAATGAGCATCAAAGAGAAGGGGTTGGTGGTAATTTTTATCGCCGCGTTATTAGGCTGGATCTTCTCTCGTCACCTTGGGCTTAATGAATCCGCCGTCGCCATTATCGCGATGGGGGCAGCGCTGCTGTTTAATATTATCGGCTGGAGCGACGTACAAAAAAACAAAGGTGGCTGGAATACCCTGATGTGGTACGGGGGTATCATCGGTCTGAGTGCCACGCTGAGCAAGGAGGGATTTTTCCGCTGGCTGGCTGATTTCCTGTCAGCGCACCTCGATTTTCTCAGCGCGGGGAATATGACCATTGTTATTATCGTGTTTCTCAGCGTGCTGGTTCGCTATTTCTTTGCCTCAGGCGGGGCATACGTCGCGGCGATGGTGCCGGTCTTTGCCACCGTGGGGCTGGTCACCGGAACGGCACCCGTTCTGCTTGCTCTCGCCATTCTGTTTTCCAACTCCTATGGGGGTTGCATCACGCACTATGGCGGCGCAGCGGGGCCGATTATCTTCGCCGCCGGGTATAACGACATCAGGTCATGGTGGACCATCGGCACGCTCGTGGCGCTGTGCACGTTTTTAATCCACATGTTCCTCGGCATTCCCTGGTGGGGTTTCCTGATGCAGCACGGCATGCTGCAGTCTTAACAGACCGGGAGTAGACAAAAGGTAGGCCGGGTAAGGCGTAGCCGCCACCCGGCAACATCACTACCTGGACGGGGTATTAAACAACTCGAGCGTGATTAATGTATCAAGATGATTGTTAAACGCGGCTTCGTCCATTTCGGGCATGTTTAAGATATACATTCCGTCAAGCCCGCACACCAGACCAATCAAGCGCCAGGCAATATTTTCCGCCCGATCGCCCGGATTCAATTCTCCGGCCTCCGTTCCCGCTTTGATTAGCGCCACCGTTTCCTGATGCCACATCTCCATGGTCATCACATAGGCGGCCTTAATTTCAGCATCACGGCTGGCGAGGATCTGCGCTTCACGCCACAGGCGAATATAGGGCTCAAACCTGCCGTCATCGCTGCCGAGCATGCCATGAAGCTGTTCCCGCCATCCGGCCTGTTTACCCGCGACGTCCGCATCCAGCAGCTCGCGAATCAACCGTACGAACGCCAGCGATTTTAGCTCCCCGCCAGACGTAAAGTGATGATGCACCTGGCCGGTGGCGACCCCGGCCTCGGCGGCAATACGGCGTACCGTCATGGCCGCCAGTCCTTCAGCCAGCGCCACGCGCATGGCGGCCTGTAAGATGGCTTCCCGCCGTTCATCCTTGCTTAGATATCGCATGTTTACTCACTCTCAATGGGAATGAAACGAGTGTAACAAAAAGCTGGACATGCGTTCAACTTTACGTAGGATCGCATCCTGGACATGTGTCCATGTTTTAAAAGAAAAGGAAATTTATGTTTCGTCAGTGGTTAGCGTTAGTGATTATCGTGCTGGTGTATATCCCGGTGGCGATCGACGCGACGGTGCTGCACGTGGCGGCGCCGACATTGAGCATGACGCTGGGTGCCAGCGGCAATGAATTGCTGTGGATCATCGATATTTACTCGCTGGTGATGGCGGGAATGGTGCTGCCGATGGGCGCCCTGGGTGACCGCATTGGTTTTAAGCGATTGCTCATGATTGGCAGCACGCTGTTTGGCCTGTCGTCGCTGGCGGCAGCGTTTGCCCCGTCAGCAGGGTGGCTGATTGCGGCGCGCGCCTCGCTGGCAATTGGTGCGGCGATGATTATTCCGGCTACGCTGGCTGGGATCCGCACCCTGTTTATCGACGCGCGGGATCGTAATATTGCGCTCGGCGTCTGGGCAGCGGTGGGGTCCGGTGGGGCGGCGTTTGGTCCGCTGATTGGCGGTATGCTGCTTGAGCATTTTTACTGGGGATCGGTGTTTTTAATCAACGTGCCGATCGTGCTGGTGGTGGTTTCGCTGGCCGCGCGTTTTGTGCCTCCTCAGCAGGGACGCCCGGAGCAGCCGCTGAATATTAGCCATGCCATTATGCTGATTGTGGCGATTTTGCTGCTGGTCTACAGCGCGAAAACCGCGTTAAAAGGCGCCCTGTCACCGTGGGTAGTCGCGTCCGCGCTGGTGACCGGCTCGGTGCTGCTGTTTATCTTCGTGCGTATTCAGCTCCGCGCTCGCGTACCGATGATCGACATGCGTCTGTTCTGCCATCGCATCATTTTGAGCGGCGTGGTGATGGCGATGACGGCCATGATCGCGCTGGTGGGGTTTGAACTGCTGATGGCGCAAGAACTGCAGTTTGTTCATGGCTTTACGCCGTTTGAAGCGGGAATGTTCATGCTGCCGGTGATGGTCGCCAGCGGGTTTAGCGGCCCGATAGCGGGGGTCCTGGTGGGACGTCTCGGCCTGCGCCTTGTGGCGGCAGGTGGAATGGGGCTCAGCGCCGTCAGCTTTATCGGCCTGTCGATGCTCGATTTCAGCACGCAGCAGTGGCAGGCGTGGGGGCTGATGGTGCTGCTCGGCTTCAGTGCCGCCAGCGCGCTGCTGGCCTCGACCTCGGCAATTATGGCGGCCGCGCCGAAAGAGAAGGCCGCCGCCGCAGGGGCAATTGAAACCATGTCCTATGAACTGGGCGCCGGGCTGGGGATCGCCATCTTTGGTCTGCTGTTGACCCGCAGCTTCTCGGCGTCGATTGACCTGCCGCAAGGGCTTAATGCCTCGCTCGTCGATAAAGCCTCGTCATCCATTGGTGAGGCGATGAAGGTGGCGCAGGATCTGACCCCGACGCTGGCGGAGTCGGTGATTGAGGCGGCGAAAAGCGCGTTTATCACCTCGCACAGCGTGGCGCTGGGCAGCGCGGGCGGAATGCTGCTGCTGTTGGCAGTGGGGATCTGGTTCAGCCTGGCGAAGGTCAAGCCGCAGTAATACAGGGCGATCGGTTGGCGCGGGCCGGGCAGATGGGCTATGTTTTTTATAGGATTATCTGACTCTTGCTGGAAAATATGAGCCCTCGCCACAGCAGTGAACCGTCCCAACCGCTCTCCCGGTTAACCCTGCTTGCAGGGGGGGCGCTGGGCGTCGTTTTTGGTGATATCGGCACCAGCCCGCTCTATACCTTCCGCACGGTGCTGTCGCTCTCTGAGCATGATCCAACGCCCGGCGTCATACTGGGCCTGCTCTCGCTGATTACCTGGACACTCATCCTGGTGACATCCATAAAATATGCCGCCTTCGCCATGCGAATTGATAATCATGGCGAGGGGGGCATCATGGCCTTGATGTCGCTTCTGGTTGAGAAAGGCAAAGGCGGGCGCTGGGTTATTTTTGCCGCCCTGATTGGCGCAGCGCTGATTTACGGTGACGGCGCGATAACCCCGGCAATCTCCGTGCTTTCTGCTCTTGAAGGGCTGGAGATGGTGATCCCTGAGTCCCAGCCGTACATATTACCCCTGACGGTGGCAGTATTGCTGGCGCTGTTTCTTATCCAGCCTTTTGGTACCGCCCGCATAGGGAAAATATTTGGCCCTGTCATGGCGCTGTGGTTTTTGGCGATTGCTGCGCTGGGCGTGCGGGGGATCGTCCAATACCCCTCAGTACTGCTGGCCCTCAATCCTGCGTACGGCATCGCGTTTTTGTTCTCGAACGGATATACCAGTTTCCTGGTCCTGGGGGGCGTTTTTCTCTGCGTGACGGGTGCCGAGGCCCTGTATGCAGACATGGGGCACTTTGGTAAAAAGCCGATCTGGCTTGCCTGGTACGGTATCGTCTTTCCTTCGCTGCTGCTCAACTATGCTGGCCAGTCAGCGCTGATTCTGGCCGGTGCCGACAGCAAGCAAAACCTTTTCTACACGCTCTGTCCGCCTGTGCTCCAGGTTCCGCTCATCATTCTTGCCGCGCTGGCGACGATCATCGCCAGTCAGGCGATTATTACCGGCGCGTTTTCCATGACGCGCCAGGCCATTCAGCTTGGCTGGCTACCCCGATTACGCATCAAACAGACGGCGGCAGAAAGCTACGGTCAGATTTATATCGGGATCATAAACTGGCTGCTGATGGTGGTGACCATCGGGCTGGTGGTGTTCTTCAAATCCTCCGATAAGCTCGCCGCTGCGTACGGCATCGCCGTGTCGTTAACCATGCTGATGACCACGGGGCTGTTGTTTGTGGCGATGCGGGAAGTGTGGCGCTGGAGCCTGGCCAGCAGCGCGGTGATTGCCCTCTGTTTCCTGGTGATTGATGCCACCTTCTTGTTTGCCAATCTGATTAAGGTCCTGGAAGGCGGTTATATTCCGCTGCTGATGGCCGCAGCGATTTGTACGGTGATGCTGATCTGGCACCGCGGCGTTAAGGCGGTATCCGCATCGGTGGGCGAGAAGGGCGTCAGCGTGGATGCGTTCTTTGCCCAGCTTCAGCAAAAGACGGTGCCCAGGGTGGCGGGCGCCGCCGTCTTTTTGACCCGTACGCAGAACAATATCCCGCCGGTCATGCGCTGGCATGTCGCGCGAAACCGGGCGCTACAGCAGGACGTGTTGTCGCTTACCATTGATATTCTGAATGTGCCCTATGTGGGGGAAGAGCAACGTATCAGGGTAGAGCAGCGCGCGCCGGGCTACTGGCACGGCGTGGCGCAGTATGGCTTTATGGAACACCCGGACATCCCGCATTTGTTGCAGGGTGTCAGCGAGATTAACGCGCTTTTTGCCACGGACGACGCCACCTGGTATGTCGGGCATGAAACCATTGTGGCAGGCGAGGGTGAGGCAGGCATGGCGGCCTGGCAACGGCACATATTTGCTTTTATGAAGCGCAACTGCACGCACGTCATCAACCACTATCACCTTCCCAGCGATCGGGTTGTCGAAATCAGCCGACGCGTTGCCGTGTAGATTCTGGCGAAAGCAGAGCTCGTCTGCTTTCGCACCGTTCTATCTCTCAAGGGCCGCAGACAGGACGCTATGCAATAACACATTCGCCCCTTTCTCCGACCACTCTGGCAGGATCCTTTCCGCTTCGTTATGGCTGATGCCTTTCACGCAGGGGATAAAGATCATGCTGGCGGGCGCAATTTTGCTGACATAGCAGGCGTCGTGTCCCGCACCGGAAACCATCGGTTTCGACGAATAGCCCAGTTCCGCTACGGCCTTCTCCGTACGAGCCAGGCATTCGGCATCAAACGCGATGGGCGCATAGTCAAAAATGCGTTCAACGGCAGCCGCGACGCCGCGCAATTGCAGGCTTTCAGCCACCTTATGCAGCGCCGCTTCCATGGCTTCCAGCGCCTGCTGCGCCGGATGGCGAAACTCGACGCTGCATTCCACGCGAGACGGCACGACGTTGCGCGAGTTTGGCGTAACCTTCGCCATACCGATCGTCGCGCGTCCGTCCGGCGCATGCCGATAGCCAATCTCTTCCACCTTCAGCGCCAGCTCGGCAAAGGCGGTCAGCGCGTCGCGGCGGCTGTGCATCGGCGTCGTGCCCGCGTGGGCGGCGAATCCGTCCAGCGTCAGGGAAAACCAGCGCTGGCCCATTGCCGCGCGGACTAACCCGATATCGATGACCTCATCTTCCAGGATTGGGCCCTGTTCGATGTGCAGTTCGTAGCAGGCGTGAACGGGAAACGCACAGGCAGAGGCTTCACCCCGGTAGCCAATGCTCTCCAGCGCTTCGCCCACGGTGATGCCATCGTTATCCGTGCGGGCATGCGCGTACGCTTCGCTAAACTGTCCCGTCCAGACCCCTGAAGAGAGCATGGCCGGCGCAAAGCGCGCGCCTTCTTCGTTAGTCCAGTTCACCAGCACAACGTCACGCTCGGTCTTAACGTTATGATCGTTAAGGGTTCGCAGCAGCTCCAGCCCGGCCAGCACGCCGTAAACTCCGTCGTAGTTACCGCCCAGCGGCTGGGTATCCACATGTGAACCCGTCATGACCGGGGCAAGCTGCGGGTTTTTCCCCGGTCGACGGATAAACATATTGCCCATGCTGTCGACGTCGCAGGTGAAACCCGCGTCCAGCGCCCAGTCGCGCAGCAGGTTACGCGCAATACGATCTTCCTCGCTCAGTGCCAGACGGGTCACGCCACCGGCGGGCGTGCCGCCGATCTGCGCCATCATCTCAAGCGTTGACCACAGCCGTTCGGCGTTAACGCAGATCATGTCTTGTCCTTACTGCTGCGGTAGCGGAAATCACAGCACGAACCGCCCTGCATGATGGTGGTGGTGCGGGTCAGCTTCACGTCCGGCGCATAGCCAACGATAAATTTTTCATCGCGCGCGCAGGAGAGCAGATGACCGATCTCGCCCAGCCCCATTTCATGATACATCTCCGCGTAGCGGCAGCGGATCACGTTGTAGTTGTACTGCTGGTCGTCGGCGTCGATCACCTTCACGTCCAGGGCGTTATCTTTTTCCCACAGATACTGCAGGGCGATGAAACTCTTGACGTCCGCGCCGTTGGGTTCTTTGCTGGCAAACGCTCTGCCTGCGTCAATCGCGGCCTGCTCGATAGCCTCGCCAATGACCGCCTGGGCGCGGGTTTTCCCTATCTCGCGCACCAGGATTTCATAAATTGGCTTAATAATTTCTGCTTCAATTTTGCGGCGGGCGAGAATGCCCAGCTCGTTATTATCACTCATCACATTGCCCTCACTGCGTTACTTCGCTTTTGCGCCACCCAGCACGGTCTGCGGCTGCCATTTGCCATCGACAACTTTGTAAACGGTGAAAGACGGCGATTTCAGGTTACCTTCTTTATCAAACGCGATCTGTCCGGTGACGCCGGAGTAGCTAATGGCGCGCAGGGCGGGCAGATAGTCGGACGGCTCAACGGAGTCTGCTTTTTCCATCGCCGCAACCAGCACGCGGGTGGCGTCATAGGCGAACGGAGCGTGCAGTTCGATATGGGTGTGGTAGCGTGACTGGTACGCCTGTTCGAATGCTTTACCGCCCGGCATCTGCTCAACCGGCAGGCCTGGTTCGAGGGCGACAACGCCTTCGCCTTCTTTCTGCGCCAGCTGCAGGAACGTCTGACTGACAAATCCACCTGCGCCCATCAGGGTGGCGTTCATGCCCAGCTGTTTGATACGACGCGCCAGCGGTGCGGCCTGGCTGTCGACGCCGCCGAAGAAGATCAGATCGGCGTTTTTACTGCGAATAGCGGTCAGCACGGCGCTGAAGTCCACCGTTTTGTCATCAACGTACTGACGATCGACAATTTTCACGCCCTGCGCTTCAAGCGATTTAATAAACTGGTCCGCCAGTCCCTGACCAAAGGCGGTACGGTCGTCGATCACCGCAATGCGTTTGGCTTTCAGGGTATTGACCGCGTACTGACCGGCAAACTGACCGCCGTCGTCGTCATGGCCCATCACGCGGAAGCTGGTATCAAAACCCTGTTTGGTATAGGCGTGACCGGTCGCAACCGGTGCCACCTGGGCGATACCCGCATCGTGATAGACGCGTGCGGCAGGAATGCTGGTACCGGTGTTCCAGTGACCGACCACGCCCGCCACGCCGCTATCCACCAGACGCTGCGCAACAGCCACGGCGGTGCGCGGGTCGGACTGATCGTCTTCGGACTGCAGTTTGAAGGTCACCGCTTTGCCGCCGATGGTCGGGTGCTGCTTGTTAATGTCGTCAATGGCCAGCTGCGCGCCGTTCTCCAGATCTTTACCAATACGGGCGGACGGGCCGGTGAGCGGGCCTGCCAGACCGATAACCACGGTTTCACCGTCGGCTGCCCACGCGGCCGTCGAGGCAAAACTGCCGAGGAGGATAGCGGCGCTGAGCGCACTGATTTTTACTGTTTTCATTGTATTTCCCTGATGTTGGCTGGTGTTGTTAAACGGGCATTTCGCCCAAATAAATCTGTGCAATCTGATCGTCCTTGAGCAGCGCTTTCGATTCGCCATGATGAACAATGCTGCCGCTGTCCATCACCCACGCGCTGTCGGTGACTTCCAGCGCGAGACGGGCGTTTTGTTCGATGAGCAGCAGGGCAACGCCGCGCTCGCGCAGGCCGGCAATGACGGCAAAAATGTTTTCGACCATCTTCGGCGCAAGGCCCATAGAGGGTTCGTCGAGGATCAGCAGCCGCGGGCGGCTGAGCAGGGCGCGGTTAAGGGCCAGCAGCTGTTGTTCTCCGCCGGAAAGCAGGCCGGCGAGCTGATGCTGGCGTTCTCCCAGGCGCGGGAAGCGTTCGAAAATGGCATTCATCTCTTGCTTAACGGTGACAGTGTCACGCCTGAGCCAGGCGCCCATCTGCAGGTTTTCCAGCACCGTCATTCGGGAGAAGATCCCACGTCCTTCCGGGACCATGACCAACCCGTCGCGGAGCAGGGTTTCGGGCCTGTGCTTACGTACCGCTTTACCGTTGAACTCAATACTGCCGCTAAAGTTTTCCAGCCCGGTAATGGCGCGCACGGTGGAGCTTTTCCCCGCGCCGTTAGCGCCGATCAGCGTAGCCTGTTCGCCCTCGTGCAGGGTAAAAGAGACATCGCGTACGGCCTGAATGCCGCCGTAATGCACGTCCACACGTTCCACTTTCAGTAATTCAGACATGGGCGTTGCCTCCAAGCCAGGCGGCGATCACTGCCGGATCGCGGCGCACGCTCTCCGGCGTGCCGCTGGCGAGCGTTTTACCGTAATCAAGCACCGTCAGGCGATCGCAGATGCCCATCACCAGCTTGACGTCATGTTCAATCATCAGCAGGGTTTTGCCGTCGTCGCGCAGGCGGATAAGCAGCTCGCCGAGCGCCACTTTTTCCGCTGCGTTCATCCCGGCGGCGGGTTCGTCCAGCGCCAGCAGCAGCGGTTCCGTTGCCAGCGCGCGGGCAATCTCCAGACGGCGCTGGTGGCCATAGGCCAGATCGCAGGCGCGGTAGTGGGCAAACTTCGCAATGCCGGTGTACTCCAGCCAGTGCCAGGCCAGCTCCCGGGTCTGCGTCTCTTCCGCGCGAGCGCGTTTGTGGCGGCTCAGCGCGGCCCACAGGCCGTTACGGGTGCGCACGTGGCGACCCACCATCACGTTTTCCAGCACCGACATGTCGTTAAAGAGGCGCACGTTCTGAAAGGTGCGCGCAATCCCGGCGGCGGTGACTTTCTCAATGTGCTTTGGAAAATAGGGCTTGTCGGCAATTGAAAATTCACCGCTGTCCGCCGGGTAAAGCCCGGTGATCAGGTTAAAACAGGTGGTTTTTCCCGCCCCGTTAGGACCAATCAGGCCGTAAATCTCACCCTTGTTCACGGCGATCGAAACGTCATCCACGGCGGTAAGCCCGCCGAAGCGTTTGGACATGTTGCGTACGGTTAACAGACTCATGTATTCACCTCCTTGTGGCGTACCGGCCAGATCCCGGCAGGACGCACCAGCATGACCAGCACCAGCGCCAGGCCGTAGAACAGCTGACGCAGCACTTCCGGGTCAATCAGTACCGTACCGAACAGCGCCTGCTGAACCGGGGCTGCCTGACTGCGCAGCAGTTCCGGCAGGGCGGTAAGCAGTATCGCGCCGAGGATCACGCCCGGAATATGTCCCATACCGCCCAGCACCACCATCGCCAGCACGGCAATGGATTCCTGTAACGTGAAGGATTCCGGGGAGACAAAGCCCTGAAACGCGCCGAAGAGGGCACCCGCTACGCCGCCAAACGAGGCACCCATCGCAAAGGCCAGCAGCTTATAGTTACGCACGTTGATGCCCATCGCGCGGGCCACATCCTCATCTTCACGGATGGCGTGCCAGGCGCGACCAATACGGGAATGCTGCAGGCGCAGGCAGACAAAAATAATCGCCACAATCACCAGCATCAGCAGGTAGTACCACAGCCACAGGGCGGGCACTTTGAAACCAAACCAGTGGTATACGCCGCTGAACTTCAGGCCGAACAGATTCAGCGTATCCACCCCGGTAATGCCCTTTGCACCGTTGGTGATGTTTACCGGACGGTCGAGGTTGCGCATCAGGATGCGGATGATTTCGCCAAAGCCGAGGGTCACTATCGCCAGATAGTCGCCGCGCAGCTTCAGCGTAGGAGCACCCAGCAAAATACCGCAAACCGCAGCGACGAGCGCAGCCAGCGGAATAATCAGCAGATATGACGTGTGCAGCCCGTCCGGGAACCAGACGCCGAGGAGTGGAAACACCTCCAGCAGGTGTGGCGAGGCCATCAGTGCAGCGAGATAGGCGCCGACCGCGTAAAAGGCGATAAACCCCATATCCAGCAGGCCGGTATACCCCACCACAATATTGAGCCCCAGCGCCAGCATGATGTAGAGCAGGGCGAAGTCGATAACACGCACCCAGTAGTTGCCGCCAAGCTGGGTGGCCACCACGGGAGCAACCAGCAGCGCGAGGCAGAACAGGACCATGCCTGACCAGAATTTGCGCGGCACCGCCGGGGTTTGTAGTTGAAGAGTAGTCATCTTTTTCCTTACGCCCTGTGCGCCACGCGCTCGCCCAGCAGGCCTGCCGGACGGAAGACCAGCACCAGAATCAGGACCATGAAGGCAAAAACGTCCTGATAGTTGCTGCCAAAGACGCCGTGGGTCAGTTCCCCCAGATAACCTGCGCCCAGCGCTTCGATAATGCCGAGCAGGATCCCGCCAATCATTGCACCACGAATGTTACCAATGCCCCCCAGCACGGCGGCGGTAAAGGCTTTGATCCCGGGCAAAAAGCCCATTGAGAAGCTGGCGTTGCCGTAGTTGCTGGCCATCATGACGCCTGCCAGCGCGGCAAATACGCCGCCAATGGCGAACGTCAGGGTAATAATGGCATTGGGGTTAACCCCCATCAGCGTGGCAACGCGCGGGTTTTCCGCCACGGCGCGCATGCCGCGGCCCAGGCGGGTGTATTCCACCAGCATCCATAGCCCTGTCATCACCGCAAGCGCCAGCCCCACGGTAACAATGCCGGTGACGGTCACAATGGCAGGGGGATGCAGTTCGCTTCCTGACGTCACGGCGATCGGCTCCATGGGCAGGATCTGCGGGAACATCAGCGGGTTGCGCGTCCAGATAATCATCGCCACGGTTTGCAGCAGGACCGAGACGCCGATACCCGAGATAAGCGGCGCCAGGCGCGGGGCGTTGCGCAGTCGGCGGTAGGCAAAGCGCTCCACGGCCATTGCCAGCAGGGCGCAAACGGCCATGGCAATCGCCAGGGCAGCGCCAAGCTGCAACAGCAGCGGCATGTGCGGAAAGGTGGCGTTCAGGGCGTTAATGGCGGAAAGCGTGGTGAGCGCACCGACCATCAGAATATCGCCGTGAGCAAAGTTAATAATGCGCAAGATGCCATACACCATGGTATAGCCCAGCGCGATCAGCGCGTAAATGCTTCCCAGCATCACGCCGTTGATCAGTTGTTGTATGAGTGTATCCAACGTCTGTACCCGCAAAGTGCTGTTTCTGCGGCTACCATCCGATAAATGAATTAAATTGTAAAATACACATATATTATTTCTTATGATAAACCGGTATTTCTATATCTTAATGATTTACATAAAGATAATGTAATCACGCTCCTGGCTAAAAAGCCTAAAGAAATCAACATATGAATAAAACAGAACAATCGGTGGGTTTGTCCGCGTATGCAGACAGTCGCCTGGCAAACGATCCGCCGCTTCGGGCTGTCCGTGCCTTTGAGGCCATCGCCCGGCTGGGCAGCGTCACGCTGGCCGCGCAGGAGCTGGATATCTCACCGTCGGCGGTCAGTCATCAGCTCAAAGTGCTCGAAGGGTATCTGCAAATGCCGCTGACGGAGCGTCAGGGGCGCAGGCTGGTGCTGAGCCAGCACGGACGTGAATATTACCGTTCGATCCGTGCGGCGTTTAACGTCCTGCGCCAGGCAACGGAGCATCTGTCTGAGCAGGCGCAAACGCGTCAGGTCACCATCAGCCTGATCCCGCTTTTTGGCATGGGGTGGTTTATCCCGCGTCTGCCTGATTTTATGCGTGCCAACCCTCAGACCGAGATCAACGTTGTGTATGCCAACCATCGTAACTATCTGAGCGATGCTTCGGATATGTCGATTCGTTTTGGTAACGGTCAGTGGGCGGGCTACCAGAGCGAAAAGCTGATTTCCGGACAGATGGTGCCGGTATGCAGCCGCGCGTTTTTGCGCATTCATGGCCATATCGACACGCCTGAGCAACTGCTGCAAATGCCGCTGCTGCATGATGAGGAGCGCACCACGTGGCCGCAGTGGTTTTTGCAGCAGGGGGTAAAACGGCCACTCCGGCGCAGCGGCCCTCTGTTTGAAGACGGGCTGTTAACGCTGGCGGGCGTGCAGGCCGGGCTCGGCTGCGCGTTAATGCGCGAGCCGCTGATCGCACCTTATCTTGAGAGCGGCGAGCTGGTGAAAATATTTGATTTACCCATTGATGACGGGCGCGACTATCACCTCTGCGTTCGTTCAGATTCAGAGATGACCGAGGACGGTAAGCTGCTGCAAAACTGGCTGCGTCGGGCGGCGAGCGGTGAGTCGTCAACAGGGTAAAAGAGACAGATAAAAAAAAGCCAGCTTATTCAGCTGGCTTTTGAACAGACAAGGTTTAGAACTGGTAGGTCAGACCCAGTGCAACGATGTTGTCGGTACCGATGCCTGCCTGGCGAGTGAACTGGTTGTCGTCGAGCAGGTTGATTTTGTAATCCACGTAGGTGGACATATTTTTGTTAAAATAGTAGGTCGTGCCAACATCGATGTATTTAACCAGATCCTGGTCGCCAAAGTTCTCGATATCTTTACCTTTAGACTGCAGGTAAGCGATGGATGGGCGCAGGCCAAAGTCGAACTGATACTGAGCCACAACTTCGAAGTTTTGCGCCTTGTTTGCAAAACCGTAGATGTCGCTGCGGTTACCGTTAGAGGTACCGAAACGGGTTGCGTTATAGGTCTGAGAGTACTGCGCAGCAAGGTAAATGTTGTTTGCGTCGTATTTCACACCACCGCTGTACACTTCAGCGCGGTCGCCTTCACCGTATACGCCAGCAGCATTCTGGTCAGCGGTACGACGTGAAGAGGACATTGCGCCACCTACGCTGAAGCCTTCGCCCAGGTCGTAAGTCAGGGACGCGCCGTAGCCGTCACCGTTCTGGTTCAGCAGGCTGCGACCGCTGGTGTTTTCACCGCTTACGCTGCCGTTTTTGCCCTGGTACTGCAGAGCAAAGTTCAGGCCGTCAACCAGACCAAAGAAGTCCTGGTTACGGTAGGTCGCAACGCCGTTTGCACGAGACTGCAGGAAGTTGTCGGCACCGTAGGTGTCGCCGCCGAATTCTGGCAGAACGTCTGTCCATGAGGTCACGTCGTAAATCACGCCGTAGTTACGACCGTAATCAAAGGAGCCTGCTTCAGCAAACTTCAGACCGGCAAACGCCACACGGGTCCAGGACTGGTTGTCACCTTCGTCTTTGTTACCCTGAATCTGGTATTCCCACTGGCCGTAGCCGGACAGCTGATCGTTAACCTGGGTTTCACCCTTGAAGCCGATACGCATGTAGGTTTTATCGCCATCTGCGCCAGCGTCATCAGAGAAATAGTGCAGACCTGTTACTTTACCGTACAGATCCAGCTTGTTACCGTCTTTGTTGTAAATTTCGGCAGCGTTAACAACGCCTGCTGCCAGCATGGAAGTGACTGCCACTGCAACTAATTTAAGTTTCATCTTAAATGTTCCTTATAATTTTTTTCGGTATTTCCTGAACCACTGTGAACGATTTCTAAACGAGGCTGCTCGTCAATGGCATGCTATTTTTAAAAATCTCGTAGTCTTATTTCAATAATAAGTTTCAAATTATTAGAGATAATTTCAATTAGTGTGATCTCGATCGTGTGAAAAGTCGATTATTCAAACAAAGCGACCGAATTTTATACGATTGACAATTATGTTATCTGCGGGACTATTGTCATTGCTATAATTTCTACGAGGTTTAGTCTATTGAGTTAGATTTCGGTATTCCCGATGCATTGAGGGGGTGGGTATTAGTGTTTTGGCTTAATAACAGTGGGTTAGGGTAGTGTTGTGACGTATATTGCGAATGTTCCTGTGAATGTGTCAGAAGTGAATTATTTCACTTAGCGCTATCCATGGCGTTAATATTTATAGTTGACTAATTTCATTCTGTTGTCAGTTTGTGTCAGTTATCTTGTGGGTCATTTACAGAAGGCATCAAATATAAACCGAATTTAAACGGATGCCCTATTATTATGATAAATATTCTGAGGTGCGATCACATTTTAAATTTATGTTAATTATGTTGCCGGGCTGAAATTCCCCCGGCCGTTGGAGAAAACATTATTGTCTTGTTGCGTACCAGCAGAGCAACGACCCGGCGCAGACCATCAGCGCGCCCTGCCAGAACGAGAATGAGAGGGGGGAACTCAGCACTACGGCGGCAAGCGCGGCTGAGAGGACCGGGGTGAAATAGGATACGGCAGCCAGTACCGTGACGTTACCGTGAAGGATGCCAATATTCCATGCGGCGTATCCTAACCCAAGCGCGATACCGCACATGACGAGTTTCACCACCACCGGAAGCGTGAACACCATCTCGGGCTGATCGCTCAGGGCATATTTCACCCACAGGCTCAGCGCGGTCAGCAAAACAAACAGGGTGATGCCGTTTTGTCCTTTCGCAAATTTGCTGGTGACCGTGCAGTAGGCGGCCCAGATAAATGCCCCGGCAAACGCCAGCGCGTAGCTCAGCGGGCTCGAAACGATATTGCGGGTTATTTCATCAAGATGTAAACCCTGTTCACCGCCCAATACCCAGCAGACGCCCAGCAATGAGACGGCTAAGCCGGGGATCACCCACAGGGTTGATTTCTGTCCGTTGAACAAGATGGCAAACACAATGGTCAGGCTTGGCCAAAGATAATTGACCATGCCCACTTCAATAGCCTGCGAACGCGTTGCAGCATAGCCCAACGACAGCGCCAGGCATATTTCGTAGCTGACAAATAAAACGCTGCCGGCAATAAGATAGCGGGGTGAAAACCGCCTGATATCAGGAAATCCTACCGTCACCAGACACAGTAATCCGCTCAGCGTGTAGATCATCGCCGCACCGCCTACCGGGCCTAATCCCTCACTCACGCTGCGAATAAGGCCTACCATGGTGCTCCATAGCAGTATTGCCGCCAGCCCAATTAGCGTTGCTTTTTTTCTGTCCATTACTTCGCCATTGCAATAAAAATCAGAGGAAAAATGTATCGCATTCATCCTGACGCTGTCGCCCATTATTCTCTTAAACCGTTAATCAAAAAGGGGTATTTAAATATACCGGGGGTGACTATTAAGGGGGGGAAGACAGATGACCTTGATTTGACGCAAAAAAATCAGGGGAGTAACTGCTAGTTTGCGGCGCGAAGTCTTATTCGAAAACGAGGACAACAATGGACGTCAGCCGCAGACAATTTTTCAAAATCTGCGCGGGCGGTATGGCCGGAACAACGGCAGCCATGCTGGGATTTGCTCCCAAAATGGCGCTGGCTCAGGCACGCAACTATAAGCTGCTGCGCGCGAAAGAGATCCGTAACACCTGCACATACTGCTCCGTAGGTTGTGGGCTTTTGATGTATAGCCTGGGCGATGGCGCGAAGAACGCCAGAGAAGCGATTTACCATATTGAAGGGGATCCGGATCATCCGGTGAGCCGCGGGGCGCTTTGCCCGAAAGGGGCGGGGCTGCTGGACTATGTACACAGCGAAAATCGCCTGCGCTACCCGGAATACCGCGCGCCGGGTTCTGATAAATGGCAGCGAATCTCCTGGGATGAGGCCTTCTCCCGTATTGCCAAATTAATGAAAGCCGACCGCGACGCCAACTTTATTGAAAAGAACGCGCAGGGCGTAACGGTTAACCGCTGGCTTTCCACCGGGATGCTTTGCGCGTCTGCGGCGAGTAATGAAACCGGCATGCTGACGCAAAAATTTGTGCGCTCTCTTGGCATGCTGGCGGTAGACAACCAGGCGCGCGTCTGACACGGACCAACGGTAGCAAGTCTTGCTCCAACATTTGGTCGCGGTGCGATGACCAACCACTGGGTTGATATCAAAAACGCTAACGTCGTGGTGGTGATGGGCGGTAACGCCGCAGAAGCCCATCCGGTGGGATTCCGCTGGGCGATGGAGGCGAAAAATAACAACGATGCGACGCTTATCGTCGTCGATCCGCGCTTTACGCGCACGGCATCGGTGGCCGATATCTATGCGCCAATCCGCTCCGGCACGGACATTACGTTCCTGTCTGGGGTACTGCTGTACCTGATCGAAAACAACAAAATTAACGCGGAATACGTTAAGCACTACACCAACGCGAACCTGCTGGTGCGGGATGATTTTGCCTTCGATGACGGGCTGTTTAGCGGCTATGACGCTGAAAAACGCCAGTACGACAAGTCTTCCTGGAACTACCAGTTTGACGAAAACGGCTATGCGCTGCGTGATGAAACGCTAACGCACCCGCGCTGCGTGTGGAACCTGCTGAAGCAGCACGTTTCCCGCTACACGCCGGACGTGGTGGAAAACATCTGCGGCACGCCGAAAGCGGACTTCCTGAAGGTCTGTGAAGTGCTGGCCTCAACCAGTGCCGCAGACAGAACTACGACGTTCCTGTACGCGCTGGGCTGGACGCAGCATACCGTCGGCGCTCAGAACATCCGCACCATGGCGATGATCCAGCTGCTGCTCGGCAACATGGGCATGGCGGGGGGCGGCGTGAACGCGCTGCGCGGTCACTCCAATATTCAGGGGCTCACCGACCTTGGTCTGCTCTCAACCAGCCTGCCGGGCTACCTGACGCTGCCGTCTGAAAAGCAGGCCGATCTGCAAACGTATCTTGAGGCCAATACGCCAAAAGCGACGCTGCCGGATCAGGTGAACTACTGGAGCAACTATCCGAAGTTCTACGTCAGCCTGATGAAATCCTTCTACGGCGACGCGGCGCAGAAGGAAAACGACTGGGGCTTTGAGTGGTTGCCGAAGTGGGACCAGGCTTACGACGTCATCAAGTACTTCAACATGATGGATAAGGGCAACGTCACGGGCTATATCTGCCAGGGCTTCAACCCGGTGGCCTCCTTCCCGGACAAAAACAAAGTCGTTCGCAGCCTGAGCAAGCTGAAGTACATGGTGGTTATCGATCCGCTGGTGACCGAGACCTCCACCTTCTGGCAGAACCACGGGGAATCAAACGATGTCGATCCGGCGTCGATTCAGACCGAGGTGTTCCGCCTGCCGTCCACCTGCTTTGCAGAAGAAGACGGATCTATTGCCAACTCTGGCCGCTGGCTGCAGTGGCACTGGAAAGGCCAGGATGCCCCGGGCGAAGCGCGTAACGACGGTGAGATCCTTGCCGGGATTTACCATCGCCTGCGCGAAATGTACCGCACCGAAGGCGGCAAAGGCGCTGAGCCGCTGCTGAAGATGGGCTGGGACTACAAGCAGCCCGATCGTCCTGAGTCAGAGGAAGTCGCCAAAGAGAACAACGGCGTGGCGCTGGCGGATCTCTATGACGCTAACGGCAACCTGGTGGCGAAGAAAGGCCAGCTGCTGAACAGCTTCGCGCTGCTGCGCGACGACGGCACGACGGCGTCGTCCTGCTGGATCTACACCGGCAGTTGGACGGAGCAGGGTAACCAGATGGCGAACCGCGATAACGCCGATCCGTCCGGGCTGGGCAATACGCTGGGCTGGGCATGGGCGTGGCCGCTGAACCGTCGCGTGCTGTACAACCGCGCGTCTGCAGACGTGAACGGCAAGCCGTGGGATCCGAAGCGCATGCTGATCCAGTGGAACGGGGCGAAGTGGACGGGGAACGATATCCCGGACTACAACACCGCCGCGCCCGGCAGCAACACCGGGCCGTTTATCATGCAGCCGGAAGGGCTGGGACGCCTGTTTGCCCTCAACAAGCTGGCTGAAGGGCCGTTCCCGGAACACTACGAGCCGATGGAAACGCCGCTGGGCACCAACCCGCTGCATCCAAACGTGATCTCCAGCCCGGTGGTGCGCATCTACGAAGACGATGTCCTGCGCTTAGGCAAAAAGGACAAGTTCCCGTACGTAGGGACGACCTACCGCCTGACCGAACATTTCCATACCTGGACCAAGCACGCGCGGCTTAACGCTATCGCGCAGCCGGAACAGTTTGTGGAGATCAGCGAGACGCTGGCGAAGGCGAAAGGGATTGCCAACGGCGACCGCGTGAAGGTGAGCAGCAAGCGCGGCTTTATTCGCGCGGTGGCGGTGGTGACCCGTCGTTTGCAAAGTCTGAACGTGCACGGGCAGCAGGTGGAAACCGTCGGTATCCCGCTGCACTGGGGCTTTGAGGGTGTGGCGCAGAAAGGCTACATCGCCAATACCCTGACGCCAAACGTCGGCGATTCCAACTCGCAAACGCCGGAGTACAAGGCGTTTCTGGTCAACATCGAGAAAGCGTAAGGAGCGATTCAATGGCGATGGAAACACAAGACGTTATCAAACGCTCCGCGACTAACCCAATAACGCCCGCGCCCCGCGCGCGGGACTACAAGGCAGAGGTCGCCAAGCTTATCGACGTCTCCTCCTGCGTGGGCTGCAAGGCCTGCCAGGTGGCGTGCTCGGAGTGGAACGATATCCGCGACGAGGTGGGGCATTGCGTCGGGGTCTACGACAATCCGGCGGATCTGAGCGCCAAATCCTGGACGGTAATGCGCTTTAGCGAAACCGACCAGAACGGCAGGCTGGAGTGGCTCATCCGCAAAGACGGCTGCATGCACTGTGAAGATCCGGGCTGCCTGAAGGCGTGCCCGTCTGCCGGCGCGATTATTCAGTACGCCAACGGGATCGTCGACTTCCAGCAGGACAACTGTATCGGCTGCGGGTACTGCATCGCGGGCTGTCCGTTTAATATCCCCCGCCTCAATAAAGAGGATAACCGGGTATACAAATGCACCCTGTGCGTGGACCGCGTCAGCGTCGGGCAGGAGCCTGCCTGTGTGAAAACCTGTCCGACCGGGGCTATCCACTTCGGCACCAAAAAAGAGATGCTGGATGTGGCGCAGGCGCGCGTGGACAAGCTGAAAGCGCGCGGCTACCAGAATGCGGGCATTTACAACCCGCAGGGCGTGGGCGGTACGCACGTGATGTATGTGCTGCACCACAACGACCAGCCGGAGCTGTACCACAACCTGCCGAAGGATCCGGCGATCGATACGTCCATCAACCTGTGGAAAGGGGCGCTTAAACCGCTCTCCGCGGCGGGCTTTATCGCCACCTTTGCGGGGCTGATTTATCACTACATCGGTATCGGGCCAAACAAAGAGGTGGATGACGACGAGGAGGAGCATCATGAGTAAGTCGAAAATGATAGTGCGCACGAAGTTTGTTGACCGCGCCTGCCACTGGACGGTGGTGATCTGCTTCTTCCTGGTAGCGGTGTCGGGGATTTCGTTCTTCTTCCCGACGCTGCAGTGGCTGACCGAAACCTTCGGTACTCCGCAGATGGGTCGCATTCTGCACCCGTTCTTCGGCGTGCTGATTTTCGTGGTGCTGATGTTTATGTTCGTGCGCTTTGTCCACCATAATATCCCGGACAAGCAGGATATCCCGTGGGTGAAAGGGATCGTCGAAGTCCTGAAAGGCAACGAGCATAAGGTTGCGAAGGTGGGGAAATACAATGCCGGACAGAAGATGATGTTCTGGACCATCATGAGCATGATTTTTGTCCTGCTAGTGACCGGGGTGATTATCTGGCGTCCGTATTTTGCGCAGTATTTCCCAATTCAGGTGATTCGCTACGCGCTGTTGATCCACGCCACGTCGGCCATCATTCTGATCCACGCCATCCTCATACATATGTATATGGCGTTCTGGGTAAAAGGATCGATTAAAGGGATGATCGAAGGGAAGGTGAGCCGCCGCTGGGCGCAGAAACACCACCCGCGCTGGTATCGTGACGTGGAACGTCTGGAAGCGAAACAGGAAAGTACGGAAGGAATGAAGTGAGCCTTGCGCCGTCGGCTTTGCCCGGCGGCGCTGCGCTTGCCTACCTGGCAGGCCTTAAGTCATGTATTTGTCAATAAACGATCAATTGCCGCTATAACGTCATGACGTGCGTTACGTAAATTACAAACAAAGTCTTTAGGGTCGATTTTTTGATTATTAATATTCGTGATCATTGGCGAATAAATCAGAAACGTTTCAAAATCGATATTAACGATTGGAGCCAACTGGCTCTGCCATAACGGTAACTTATTATTTCTCGCGAGCGGTACGATTACGCGTGTGGCAAGATCGTCGTAGCAATCATCCTGAATAAGCATGTAGTAAGGAAGTCTGTCCCGAGTTGCCGCAGACGTATTACGATAAACATTAAATTGTCTCAGCATTAAAGCACCCTGAAAAAATCATCATCAGTAATCGTTCCATGTTTCTCTACAAACTCATTCATTGCCTGCATAAATGCACGATCTTCTTCGGAAGGCTGATGCCGTCTGGCAGAGCGTTGTTCTGCATGGCACAAGGGCTTACGCGATGTGATGTTCTGGCCCGGTTTTGTTTCTGCGGTATGTTTCATCATTAGCTCCTTTGTTGGTGCGGTTATTATCAACCGCAGCCAACAAAAAACAATACTGTACCCCCTGGTAATCTGCATTCTGCGAGGCGTATTCCAGTAATTTCAGAACCGCTCCTCCACATACCGGAACGGGTATTTTGTGGGTTTGACTTTACCAATTTTGCGTTTCGGTAAATCCACCTTGTCTACGTGTATTTCTTTATAGGGGATCTGCGAAAGCAGGTGCGAAATAATATTCAGGCGCACGCGTTTTTTATCTTCTGAACGGGCCACAAACCACGGCGCCCAGGCGGTATCGGTGGCTTCAAACATAGCGTCGCGCGCGAGGGTATACTGGTCCCACAGGTTAAAGGATTTAATATCCATCGGCGATAGCTTCCAGATTTTACGACCATCGTTAATACGGTCGCGCAGGCGGCGCTCCTGCTCTTTCGGCGTCACCTCCAGCCAGTACTTCAGCAGGATAATACCGGCATCCACCATCGCTTTTTCCATCACCGGCGTGCCGTCCAAAAATTTCTCCACCTGTTCCTCAGTGCAGAATCCCATCACCCGTTCCACGCCCGCGCGGTTGTACCAACTGCGATCGAATATCACGATCTCGCCTGCCGAAGGCAGGTGCGGCACATAGCGCTGGAAGTAGAGCTGGCTTTTTTCTTTATCAGTTGGGGCAGGCAGCGCAACAACGCGAAACACGCGGGGGCTGACGCGCTCGGTGATCGCTTTAATGGTACCGCCTTTACCGGCACCGTCGCGTCCTTCAAAGACGATGCACACCTTTAGTCCCCTGGCGACGACCCACTGCTGGAGCTTAACCAGTTCAACGTGCAGGCGACGTAGCTCTTGTTCATACTCTTTGGTCTTTAACGGAGCATTCTTTACGACATCGACAGCGACACTGGTTTTCTTTTTGTTTCCCATGATTGTCATCCTCAAGTTGTCCGGCGCGGGAAAAGCGAGGCCGCACTATGAAGTGTAATTCACCTGAATTAATGGATTAACGTGTCAGCCAGCTGATTTGAACTGGCTCACCATACAAGATTATTCAATAATGCCCGTCGCGAGTGATTAACCAGTGGTTGAAGTATGAAAAAGACAATTTTTTCGTTGGCACTTGGCACATTTGGCCTCGGGATGGCTGAATTTGGCATTATGGGCGTGCTCACTGAACTGGCACATGACACCGGTATTTCGATTCCCTCCGCCGGGAATATGATCTCGTTTTATGCTTTCGGTGTGGTGATTGGCGCCCCGATTATGGCGCTGTTCTCAGGCAAGTTCTCATTAAAAACCACGCTGCTGTTTCTGGTGGCGATGTCCGCTGTCGGCAACGGTCTGTTTACGTTCTCAACGTCGTACTTCTGGCTGGCGCTGGGACGGCTGATTTCCGGTTTTCCGCACGGGGCCATTTTTGGCGTCGGGGCGATTATCCTGTCTAAAATTGCGCCGCCGGGTAAGGTGACGGTCGCGGTGGCGGGAATGATCGCCGGTATGACTGTGGCGAACCTGGTGGGCGTTCCGCTGGGGACCTGGCTCGGGCACCAGTTCAGCTGGCGCTATACCTTTTTCCTGATTGCCGTGTTCGACGCGCTGGTGATCCTTTCGGTTCTGCTCTGGGTGCCGGACATCCGCGACACGTCAGAAATCAAATTGACCGAGCAGTTCCACTTTCTGAAAAAACCAGAACCCTGGCTGATTTTTGCCGCCACCATGTTTGGCAACGCCGGGGTGTTCGCGTGGTTCAGCTTCGTTAAGCCGTTTATGGTCAACGTCTCCGGTTATTCAGAAGGGATGATGACGGCCATCATGATGCTGATGGGGCTTGGTATGGTGTTGGGCAATCTGCTGAGCGGTAAGCTCTCGGGGCGTTTTAGCCCGCTGCGCATTGCGGCCACCACCGACATGGTAATTGTCGCCTCACTGCTGCTGCTTTTCGCCTTTGGCGAACTGAAAACGGCCTCGCTGGTCATGGGCTTTATCTGCTGTGCCGGGCTGTTCGCACTCTCTGCGCCGCTACAAATTCTGCTTCTGCAAAATGCGAAGGGCGGTGAGATGCTGGGGGCGGCTGGGGGGCAGATGGCGTTTAATCTCGGCAGTGCGATTGGCGCGTATTTTGGCGGGATGATGATTACCTTCGGCTTTAGCTGGCGTTACGTCACGCTGCCGGCGGCAATACTCTCTTTCTCGGCCATGAGTGCGCTGCTGATCTACGGCCACCTGCGGACCAGACGGGCTCAGGCTAACGCTCGCGCGTTAGCCTGAAAGTCTTCAGGCAAGCCAGGGCTCACCCAGGGTCAGCATCAGGCGGTTGGCCCAGGCGAAGAACGCGGCGGACTGCACCAGATCAAGCTGCGCCAGGGTATCCAGCCCCTCTTTTTCCAGCGCGGCCAGGTGCAGCGGCGTGGTGGCAGGCGGCGTGACCGACAGCGCCGCCGCAAAATCGATTTCCGCCTGCCAGCGTGCGGATTGCCCCTCGCTGAGAGATTGCCCCGGACGCACCGCCAGCAGGGCCTCTACCGCCGCGTCATCCTTTGACAGCTGGCTGGCTTTACGCGCATGGACAGATGCGCAGTAAATGCAGCCGTTGATTTTACTGGCTACCGTTGCGGCCAGCTCGCGCTCGGCGCGCGGCAATCCCCCCGATGTATAAAAAATTCCTTTATCCGTCAACGTGCGCTGTTCAAGTACCGGCAGGTTGCGCCCCAGCAGGCGGAAGTAGTCGGAATCGGTATGGCCAAATTTTGCCAGGATGGCAACCTCATCGTCACGGAAGTCCGCCAGCGGTTTGGCCGCTATCCACGGTTCCCATCCCAGCTCCTGCTGGGTAAACGCGACGGGTGCCGCCTTCCCGGTGACCGTTGTTGCGGTCGTGTGCCAGATGCCTGCCGCCACCGGCGCATCGCTTTTGGCGGCGGGGTTGTCGTTCAGCAGCCGCAGCCCGGTGATGAGTCGACTCTGGAAGCTCACAAACGCGACGAGCTGCGCCAGGGTAACAATGCCTTCCTTGCTCCATCCCGCCTGGGTCAGCGCCCTTAACGCTGCGGGCGTCGCTTCGACGGGGGAGAACGTCAGCAGCCGCGCAAAATTCAGCGCCGGGGTCAGGCGTTCTGAGGTGGGGTCAGCCAGGCCAAACCCCGCATAGTGTGCGGCCAGCGCCTCCGCGCTGTGCCACCTGGCGACTTTTGCCGCCACGGCGAAGCGCTCGTCGAGTGCAAAATCATCATCCTGCTGGCTAAACAGGATTTCGTAGCTGCCCTGCGCGTGGCGCGTGGCGGCATCACGCGTGGCGCGCGCCTCTGCCAGAGGGGAACCGGGTTTAATTTCCGCCAGCTCGGCGAGAATGTCCTGACTTAATGACATAGGTGTCTCCTCAAAGGATGTGGGGGGCAATGCGTTCGGCAATCAGTTCGATGGACCGCAGCGTGTCGCGATGCGTAGGTTCGACCGAATGGACCTGGAATGAGATATCCGTGGCGCGCCTGAGAATGGAATCAGCATTCAGCGAATGCAGCACCGTATCGGGCGAACCAATATGCGCATCAAACTGACGGCGATATTCTGTGACACTGTCACCTTTAACCGTGTGCCCGGCAGCGCGATGCTGCTGGGCTTGTTTTGTGAGACCCGGCGTTGCGACCTTCAGCGCATAGTCGTCGCTGTCGGCGACGAACGCCGTACGGGAGGCCAGGATACGCGGGGCGATGCCCGCAGGCAGCGCATCGAGGTAGGCATCCACAATCGGGTTCTGGATCTCGTCGAGCGTTAGATCCAGCCGATCTGCCGGGCGCGGCTGCGTGCGGGAGAGCATTAAACCGTGTCCGTCCCGGGCGGCGCGAACGGCACCGTCAACGGAGAAGGTGGCAATCCAGATACGGTCAGCAAGCTGTGGCGCAGGCGGGTAAAGGTGGTTATCCGGATGGGAAAGTGAATCCCCGCGCCAGGCGCTTTGAATCACATGCAAATGGTCGGCAAAGGCCGCGCCGCGCTCCTCAAACGTCAGGCCGAACGGCAGAAATGAGGTCGGTGTGCCGCCCGAACCAAAACCGACTTCAAGACGGCCATCGGCGAGTAAATCGAGCACGGCGGCATCTTCTGCGACGCGCAGCGGGTTTTCCATCGGCAGGGTGATGATGGCCGTGCCCAGGCGGATGGTTTCGGTATGCGCGGCGACGTGCGCCAGAAACAGCAGCGGCGACGGCAGGCCGCCTTCACTTTCGTGGAAGTGGTGCTGCGCGATCCAGGCGCTGTCAAAACCGTGGCGTTCGGCGTGGCGGATCTGTTCAGTTGCCAGACGATAGCGCTCCTTCGGCGTAGCGTCGTCAAGCAGGCGGGTGAAAAATCCCAGGCGTTTTCGCGTCATGCAAACTCCTCCGTAGCGGGTGAAAAATGGGGAATGGCGTCAATCAGCTCGCGGGTATAATCGTTCTGCGGCGACGCGAATAAGGTTCCGACGTCGCCCTGTTCGACCACCTGACCGCTGCGCAGCACCGTGACGCTGTGGGCGATCCGGCGCACGGTAGACAGATCGTGCGTGATGAAGAGGTAGGTCAATCCCAGCTGCTGCTGCAGCTGCTGAAGTAGAGCCAGGATCTGCGCCTGCACGGTGACGTCCAGCGCCGAGGTGGCTTCGTCCAGCACCAGAATGGTCGGCTCGAGGATCAGCGCCCGGGCGATGGCAACGCGCTGACGCTGTCCGCCTGAAAGTTCCCGGGCGGTGCGGCTCAGGAGTTCGACGGGCAGGGCAACCCGCTGCGCTACTGTCTCCACCTGGACCTTTCGCTCCGCCTTACCGAGGCGAGAGAAATTCTTCAGGGGCTCTTCGATGATCTCGAACAGCGTCTGACGCGGGTCGAGAGAGGCAAACGGGTTCTGGTAGACAAACTGGATCTTCTGGCGCAGCTGACGGCGGGCCTCGCGGCTGAGCGCGGTGGCATCAATATCATCAATGACGACCTGGCCGCTGTCGGCCTGTTCAAAACCGAGCAAAATACGGGCGAGGGTGGTTTTCCCGGAGCCGGATTCACCGACCAGCGCATGCGTACTGCCGCGCCTGACGTCAAACGTCACCCGATCCAGCACCTGAAGCTGATGACCTTTGCCCAGGGAGAATTGTTTGCTGATGTCGCGGGCGCGAATGGCCGGTGACGCGAGCGGGCGGCCTGCCACCGGGGCGATGGTCAGGCGCTGGCCCTGGAGATCGCTCAACAGCTGGCGGGTGTAGGCGTGCTGCGGCGTGCGTACGATATCGGTAGTGTTGCCATGCTCCTGAACCTCGCCATCGCGAAAAACCAGCAGCCTGTCCGCGCGCTGTACGGCCAGCGCCAGGTCGTGGGTGACAAACAAAACGGCGGTACCCGATTCCCGGCGCAGGATATCCAGCAGATCGAGAATGCGTTTTTGCACCGTTACATCCAGCGCGCTGGTGGGCTCATCGGCAACGATCACATCCGGGCGCAGGGCAATGGCGATGGCAATCAACACGCGCTGTTTCATCCCGCCGGAGAGCTGGTGGGGATACTGCGTCATGCGCTGCTCGGGGTGGCTCAGGCCGACCTTTGTCAGCAGGGCGAGTACCTGCTCGTCGCGCTCGGCGCGGGTCACTTTCTGGTGTAGCTGAATGATTTCTCCGACCTGCGCGCCGATGGTTTTCACCGGGTTGAGCGAATTACCCGGATCCTGCGGGACCAGGCTAATTCGCGCCCCGCGGAGGGTATCGAGACGCCTGGCGGACCATCGGCTAATCTCCTCGCCGTTGAGCGATATTTTTCCCGCATCACGCCGGGCGTTGTCAGCCAGCAGACCAATGATCGCCTGCGCCGTGGTCGTTTTGCCGGATCCTGATTCGCCGACAAACGCCAGCATTTCCCCTCGCCCGAGCGTGAAGCTGACGTTATGCACCACCTCTCGCCACTGGCGCGCGGTACGGTAGCTAATCGTCAAATTTTCCACTGAGAGAACGGTCATTAGCGACCTCCGCTGAACTGTTGGCTGATACGGTTGGTGGCCAGCACCACGGCGATGACGACGACGCCGGGGAAGGTGGTGAGCCACCAGGCGGTAGAGAGATAGTTACGGCCTTCGGCAATCAATAAGCCCCATTCCGGCACGGGCGGCGGGGTGCCGTAGCCGAGAAAGCTCAGCGTGGAGAGCGCCAGGATGGCCTGGCCAAACTGCAGCGTGGCAAAGGCCAGAACGGCGGTTAAGGCGTTGGGCAGGATGTGTCGCCACAGCACGGCAAAAAACGTCCCGCCGCTGCCAAACGCCGCCTCGACGTAATCCGTGTGCCGGATGCGCACCACTTCACCGCGCGCGAGGCGGGCGAAGCTGGCAATGGAGGCCACGCCGACGGCAATCGCGGCGTTAACGGTGCCAAACCCGAGCAGAATAATCACCGTCAGCGAGAGCAGCAGAGACGGGATGGACAGCAGCACGTCGACGAAACGCATCAGCAGAGACTCGACGCGTCCAGCGAACGCCCCGGCAACCCCCCCTAAGCCGGTGCCTACCACCAGACCCATCGTCACGGCGGCCAGCGCCGCGCTCAGGGAGTGTGATGCACCATAAACAATACGCGTGTAAACATCGCGGCCAAGCTGATCGGTGCCGAGCCAGTGTCCCGCCTGCGGCGCCAGGCGTTGTGCCCCGGCGATGCCCTCAATCGGGCTGTAGTGGGTTAACAGACCGGGCGCCACGGCGGCAAAAGCGGCGAGAATAATCACCCCCCATGCCAGCCACAGTCCCGGTTGCCATTCCACGCCCTGCCAGGCTGGAACGCGTTTTCGCGCGGCGGCAGCGTAATCGACCAGACTCATGATGCACCTCCGGTAACGGTTTGCAGGCGGGGATCCAGCAGCGGCATCAGCAGATCCACCAGCAGATTGATCAGGACAAAACCGAGGGCGGAAATCATCACGACCGCCTGAAGTACGGCGATATCCTGGTTATTCACCGCCTGCTGGGTCAGCTGTCCGAGCCCGCTGCGGCCAAAAACGGTTTCCGTGATCAGCGCCCCGGCAATCAGCTCGCCCAGCAGCAGCCCGGCAATGTTCAGGACCGGCAGCAGGGCGTTGCCGGTAACGTGACGCCACAGGACGGCGGTTTCACTCAACCCTTTAGCACGGGCGACGGCGACAAACGGCTGCGTCGCCACCTGGTCCAGGCTGCGCATCAGAATTTGCGCCAGCGGGGCGGAGATCGGGATCGCGACGGTCACGATCGGCAGGATCAGTCCCTGCAGCGGCGTCGGGTTAATCACCGGGATCAGCCGCAGCTGAAAAGAAAAGAGCTGGATGAGGGCAATCCCCAGCCAGAACGTGGGTAAGGAGATAAACAGGACCGGCAGAGACTGGAGGGTATTACTCAGCCAGCGCAGACCCGGCAGACGCGATGCAAAGGCCAGCGCGAACGCCAGCAGGACCGCCAGTACAAACGCGGGCAGGGCGAGACTCAGGGTATCCGGCAGATTGCTGGCAATCAGCTCGCTGACCGGCACTCCGGCCTGTAGCGAATAGCCGAAATCCCCGCGCAGCATCGCCAGCAGCGTGTGGGCATATTGCTGCCACAGCGGGCTGTCCGCGCCGTAGGCCACGCGCATCTCCTCGATTTGCGCCGGGCTTAAGCCCAGGTCCGGGTTCTGAAATTTAATCAGCACCGCGTCGCCCGGCAGCACCTGGAGCAACACGAACGAGAGGGTAAAGGCGGCCCACAGTACGAGCAGCCCGTGCCCAAAGCGTTGAAGAAGTGCGTGGCGCATCGTCAGCTCCTCAGTGTTTCTCAATCCACGCGCCGTAGAACGACGGGCGTCCTACCGCTTCAAAATTGACGCCTTTCAGCCACGGCGCACCGGCAAAGACCTGCGGCTCTTCGAAAATCGGAATGACGTAGGCGTTATCCAGCAGGTAGCGCTGGGCGTCCCCCGCCAGCTGCAGGCGTTTTTGCGGATCGACCTCAGCCGAAATGTTCACCAGCAGTTCATTCAGCTTGTCGTCACGGAAGTTTTTGACCTTGTCGCTGGATCCGCCTTTTTGCAGCAGCGCGTCGCGGTTAGCCGGGTAGAACATGCTTTTCACCACGTCAGGATCGGCGCGGCCTACTTCGGAGACGGTTAACGGGGTTTTCAGCGGGTCAAGGTTATCCAGCGTGCGGCTGCCTGCGTCACCGGCTTTGACGCTCAGCGCCACGCCCACCTGGCGCCACTGCTGGGCAACCAGCTGCAGCACCTCTTTGTTTTGCGGCTGCGGCAGGGATTCATACACCGTCAGTGCCAGACGTTGGCCGTCCTTGGCGCGGATCCCGTCGCCGCCTGCTTTCCAGCCCGCGTCGTCCAGCAGCTGGTTAGCTTTTGCCGGGTTAAAGGTCAATTTGTCACTGAGGTCGACAAAGCCTGCGGCGGAATCGGCAATCACTGACTTCGCCTGCGGATAGTTGGCCGAGAAGAGGGTCTCAACCACCTGTTTTGCATTGGTGGCATGCAGCAGCGCCTGGCGTACGCGAATATCAGAGACCAGCGGGTTATCCGGGCGGAAGCTGATGCTGTCATTCACCCCGCGCGTCGGGGCGGCGTAGATCTTATAGCCCTGGTCTGTCGCCTGCTTTTCATCATACGCCTGCACCTGGCGTATAAAGTCGGCCTGACCGGCCAGCAGGGCGCCCACGCGCACGCTGTCTTCCTGGGTCACAATAAACTTGATGCCATCAAGATTGGCTGGCCCCTGTTGCGCCAGATTTTTGGGGCCCCACTGATAGTCTTTGCGCGCTTCGAGCGTCACTTCACGGCCCAGCTTCTCGTCCTTCACCACAAACGGGCCGGAGCCAATGATATGGCGGGCATCCCCCAGCTCTTCGAAGTTGCGCTTCAGCGTGCTGAGCGAGACCAGACCCGAGCCAATGGTGGCGGTGCCTTGCAGGAAGCCCGGCGACGGTTTTTTGATGTAGAACTTCACGGTCAGCGGGTCGATGACTTCGCTACGATCGTAGTTATTGATCACTTCTGACACCGGCAGGCGCTGCGCCTTATTGCCTAAACCGTAGGTATCAAAATTTTTCGCCACGGCGTTCGCGTCCAGCGGCGTGCCGTCGGAGAAGGTGATGCCGGGACGAAGCTTAAAGGTGTATTCGGTTTTATCGGCGTTGGTGGTCCAGCTTTCAGCCACCCAGGGTTCCACCTGCAGCGTCTTTGGGTTCTGCCACGTCAGTTTGTCGGTGATTTGATTCAGAATGCCGCCGTTCGGGTAAAAGCCACCGGCAGGCGGATAGAGGTTGGTGTGCGCCTGTTGCTCCAGATAAATCAGCGTGCCGCCTTTGACGGGCGCATCTGCTGCCCAGGCTGCGGTTGTCGCCAGAATCAGCGCCGTCAGCAGCGGCAGACGAAATGGGGTTTGCATGGTGAATTCCTTTGTTATCTTCTTGTTAGCGTCGGATTCATCATCGGGCGCGGGGGAAAACAAGGGAACAAAGGAATTAAGATAAGGATTGCCGGAAACTGGCTATAAAAAAACCGCTCCAGTGAGGAGCGGTGATGAATGGTGGACGATTATGAACGTAAGTCGATCACCATACGGCCGCGGATCTGGCCCTGTTCCATCTCTTTAAAGATGGCGTTGATGTCCTCCAGCGGGCGCATCGTGACTTTCGGTACGACCTTACCTTCAGCGGCGAACTGGAAGGCTTCCTGCAGATCCTGACGGGTGCCGACCAGCGAACCCACTACCTGAATGCCGTCCAGCACCAGACGCGGAATGTCGAGGCTCATCGCTTCCGGCGGCAGGCCCACCGCGACCACGCGGCCACCGGCACGCACGGCATCAACGGCTGAGTTGAATGCTGCTTTTGCGACGGCAGTGACGACTGCGGCATGCGCGCCGCCGGTTTTCTCCTGCACGATTTTCGCGGCATCTTCGCTGCGGGAGTTGATGGTTAAATCCGCACCCATGCTGGCCGCCAGCTTCAGCTGTTCGTCGTTAACGTCAAGGGCGATGACTTTGGCGTTAAAGACGTTTTTGGCGTACTGCAGCGCGAGGTTGCCCAGCCCGCCCAGACCATAGATTGCAATCCACTGGCCCGGTTTGATGCCCGAGACCTTCACAGCTTTGTAGGTGGTCACGCCGGCGCAGGTGATGCTGCTGGCCGCCGCCGAATCCAGGCCGTCCGGCACTTTTACCGCGTAATCCGCGGTAACGATGCACTCTTCCGCCATCCCGCCGTCAACGGAGTAACCGGCATTTTTCACATCGCGGCACAGGGTTTCGTTGCCGGTATTACAGTATTCGCAGTGACCGCAGCCTTCAAAAAACCAGGCCACGCTTGTGCGGTCGCCGACTTTCAGCGACTTCACGCCAGGGCCGACTTCTTTTACGATACCAATCCCTTCGTGGCCCAGGATAACCCCGGTTTTATCGCCGAAATCCCCGTTCTTCACGTGGAGGTCGGTATGGCATACGCCACAGCACTCCATCTTCAGCAGGGCTTCCCCGTGCTTAAGCGGGCGTAAGGTTTTTTCGGTGACGTTGACCTGATGATCCTGAGTGACAACAGCAGCCTTCATGTGTATCTCCTTGTTCATGATAAGAATCTGCATAGCAGGGTAATACCCCTTAAGGATTAATACATTAGCCTGGTAATGCAAGGCTGCGGCAACATAATGTCATCATTTAATTCGTTTTCAGATTAAGAAAAGGGTGTTCCTCTAATAATTTAGGGGGAAACTACTGGCCCGACGAGAGAGCCTCGCCGGGCGCAGCGTTACAGCTGTGCTTCTATCTCCTCAATCTCTTTACGCCATTGCGCCTGCAGCTGCGGCTTTTGATGCTTCGGCTTACGCGCCAGATCGTCTTCCAGCAGCGCTTCCAGCGCGACCAGCCGTTCGAGCAGATCGTCATACGGTGAGGATTGAACCGTCTCCGCATCCATGACTGGCGCGGCGGTGGTCACCAGCCCCGCGCTTTCACGCAGGCGCTCAAACACCGCTTCTGCATCGTGCCACTCGCTCAGTTTTCCCTCTTCAATCAGCCAGAAACGGTTGCAGCTTTGGCTAATTAACTGACGGTCATGGCTGACCAGCAGCACGCCGCCTTCGAACTGCTGGAGGGTTTGGGCCAGCGCCTCTTTGCCTTCCATGTCGAGGTGGTTGGTCGGCTCATCCAGCATCAGCAGGCTATAGCGGGCAAGCGTCAGGCCTACGAACAGCAGGCGCGAGCGTTCGCCACCGCTGAGCGTGCTGACCGTTTGCCCGTGACGCGCCCACGGGAAACCCGCGCTTATCAGCGCCATTTTGCGGTTCTGCGGATCCGGCGCGAATGGCTCCAGCGCGTCGAGCAGCGTGGCGTCATCCGGCAGCTGATGAAGCGTCTGGTCGTAATAGCCTGGCGACACGCGCGGATGAATTTTCAACCCGCTGTCTGCGGGCTCATCAGCAAACTGTTGCCAGATAAGCCTCATCAGCGACGATTTGCCGCAGCCGTTACGACCGACAATCGCCACGCGATCGCCGCTTTTCAGCCGCGCCATGTCGATGTTAAACAGCGGCGGTAGCCCCGGCGCAGGCGGGACGCTGAGGTTTTCCATCTCAAGCAGACGGTCTGCCCGCAGCGCGTCGCCTCGCAGGGTTAACGTCCACGGGCTGCCTGCCGTGAGCGCCGTCTGGCTCTCCTTCAGCCGTTCGACCTGTTTTTCCATCTGTTTGGCTTTGCGGGCCAGGTCTTCGTTGTCATAAACCTTGCCCCAGGTCGCCAGCCGCTTCGCGCTGGCGGTCACACGGTCGATCTCCTTTTGCTCCGCCTTGTGGCGCTGCGCATCGCTTTCATCCTTGGCTTCAAGCGCCTTGCGGGCGGCCGTGCAGGGAAGGGCGAAGTAGTGCAGCGTTTTATCGCGCAGGATCCAGCTGCCGTTGGTGACGGCGTCCAGCAGCTGTCGGTCATGGGAGACCAGCACGAAGCTGCCTGACCAGTTCTGCAGAAAGTGTTCCAGCCAGAGCATGGTCGGCAGGTCCAGGTGGTTGCTGGGTTCATCAAGCAGGAGCAGATCCGGCTCGTGAATCAGCGCCCGCGCCAGCAGCAGGCGGGTGTGTTGCCCGCCGCTTAGCGTAGCGGATTGCAGCATCATATCCTGCGGCGTGAAGCCCATGCTCGCCAGCAGCGTTTCGGCTTTCCAGCGCAGGCTATCGCGCTCGGCTAAAGGCAGCTGTGCGAGTACGGCATCCAGCATGGTCAGCGGGAAAATGGCATCCGGGAGATGTTGCTCCACGCGCGCCATCAGGCAGTGTCCGGCCAGCGCTACCGTTCCGGAGGCGGGGGAGTCAGTGCCGTCCAGCACCTTCAGCAGCGTGCTTTTTCCGCAGCCGTTGTCGCCCAGCAGGCCAATGCGGTCGCCTTTTTTCAGCGTAAAGGAGAGTGAGTCGAAGAGCGTGCCAAGCGCCGTATCAACGCGTAAAGATTGTGCAGTGAGTAAAGTGCTCATTGTTGCTTACCCAAGAGTTACAGGCATGTTTATGCCTCGTCAAACATCGCTGACGATAACTCAGTAAGCCCGAGAGAAGGGATTTCAGGGGTTGGTGTCTTCGCTCAAGCCGAAGTTATCGCAGCACGATACCGATAACGCTTGAGCTGGTGCGATCACCAAATGTATGTGAAACATTGAAAATTTCACGATACAGCATAATTGGCCTCCTTATATATTCAGTAGGTTAATGGATGAAGGGAGTGTAGCGGGGGAAAAGGGGTTTGGCTAGTGGGTATTCGATGGCGCGGTCTGTTGCCCTCACCCTAACCCTCTCCCACAGGGAGAGGGAAAACATCATGCCCGTAGGCCCGGTAAGCGAAGCGCCACCGGGCGATTGGGCCGCACCGCGTCTCCCACAGGGAGAGGAAACGGTCGTAGCGAATTAAATCGAGGTACGGCGATAGCTACGGTATTCAGGCTTCCAGAAGTTGTCGTCGATGGCCTGCTGCAGCGCGTCGGCAGAGGTTTTCACCGCCACGCCCTGCTGCTGCGCCATTTTACCTACCGCAAACGCGATGGCGCGCGACACCTTGTGAATGTCTTTCAGCTCCGGCAGCACCAGCCCTTCACCGTTGTTGACCAGCGGCGAGTAGCCCGCGAGGGTTTCGCTCGCCGACATCAGCATCTCATCGGTAATGCGGGACGCGCCGGACGCGATCACGCCCAGACCAATGCCCGGGAAGATGTACGAGTTGTTGCACTGGGCAATCGGATAGGTTTTATCCTTCCACACCACCGGATCGAACGGACTGCCGGTCGCAACCAGCGCGTTACCTTCGGTCCAGGCAATGATGTCCTGCGGCGTCGCTTCCACGCGGGAGGTCGGGTTGGAAAGCGGCATCACGATAGGGCGCTCGCAGTGCTTGTGCATCTCGCGAATGATCTCTTCGGTAAAGAGACCGGTTTGCCCGGAAACGCCGATCAGAATATCCGGCTTCACGTTGCGCACTACGTCCAGCAGGGAAAGGACTTCGTTGTCGGTATCCCAGTTTTTCAGGTTCTCACGTTTCTGCACCAGCTTGGTCTGGAACGGCAGCAGGTTTGGCATGCCGTCGGTCAGCAGGCCGAAACGGTCAACCATAAAGACGCGGGAGCGGGCCAGCTCTTCGCTCAAGCCTTCACGCTGCGTCTGGGCGATAATCTGCTCGGCGATACCGCAGCCCGCAGAGCCTGCACCCAGGAAGACGATTTTCTGGTAGCTCAGCTGGCTGCCGGCTGCACGGCTGGCGGCGATAAGCGTACCCACGGTCACGGATGCGGTGCCCTGGATGTCGTCGTTAAAGGAGCAGATCTCATCGCGATAGCGGTTCAGCAGCGGCATCGCGTTTTTCTGCGCAAAGTCTTCAAACTGCAGCAGCACGTCCGGCCAGCGGTGCTTCACGGCCTGGATGAAATCGTCGACAAACTGATAGTACTCGTCGTCGGTAATGCGCGGATGGCGCCAGCCCATATAGAGCGGATCGTTGAGCAGCTGCTGGTTGTTGGTGCCGACGTCCAGCACCACCGGTAGGGTATACGCCGGGCTGATGCCGCCGCAGGCGGTGTAGAGCGAGAGTTTACCGATTGGGATCCCCATCCCGCCAATGCCCTGGTCGCCGAGGCCGAGAATACGTTCGCCGTCGGTCACCACAATCACTTTGATATTGTGGTTAGGCACGTTCTGCAGAATATCGTCCATGTTGTGACGATTCTGATAAGAGATGAATACCCCGCGAGAGCGACGGTAGATCTCTGAGAAACGCTCGCAGGCCGCACCCACCGTCGGGGTGTAGATCACCGGCATCATCTCTTCGAGATGGTTCTGCACCAGGCGATAGAAGAGGGTTTCATTGGTGTCCTGAATGTTACGCAGGTAGATGTGCTTGTCGATTTCAGTTTTGAAACCCTGATACTGGATCCACGCGCGCTCCGCCTGTTCTTCAATGGTCTCAACCACTTCCGGCAGCAGACCAAGCAGGTTAAAGCTGCTGCGCTCTTCCATGCTGAAGGCGCTGCCTTTGTTGAGCAGGGGGAATTCGAGTAAAACCGGTCCGGCGTATGGGATGTATAAGGAACGATGTTTTTTCAGTTTGTTGTCCATGTCACTCACTCTTTTTATGAAGATCCGTCCCTGACACTGCTGTTTGTCATCTTTCTGGCCTGTGCGCTGGGGTGCGGTCAGGCGGTATTATAAAGGAGCTAAATATTAATTACCGCAACACATAAACAAAAACACCACCGGGATTACCGATGGTGTTCTGGATCTCAGTCTGGAACTTACTTGCCCGCGTGGCGTTTTCTGCCGGTGGCGTGAGTGACCTGCGTTTCATGGTCGCCTTCAATCACCACTTTACGCTGATTGGAAAGCTTGTAGTTCAGTCCCAGAATATGGCGTGCCTGACGGTTCGATTTCATGTTAACTCCTCAATCCTGTTGATAGTTTTAAGGACCAGTTTGCTTACGCAAACGAAATGTAACCCCTTAGGTTGCTGATCCAGCTTAGCAGGTTTTTACAAAGGTGCGTTTTGCCCGCTGACGACGTAGTTAATGGTCTGCTGGTAGATGTCACTGAGGATGTCATTATCCGTGGATTCCACCCATTTGGTGAGTTCCATCAAAATGTCATCTTCAGTCACAGCACCGTGCTCGGCGTGAAGACCCTGCGCAATCGCGTTAACGAGTTCAGGTTGTGCTGCTGTGGTATTAGCCGGGTAATAAGTAAACATGCTGCCTCCGTGTCGTTGTCTGTTTAATGGTACGGCTCGCAAAAAATTTAATTCACAAACAGAATGGCAAATATTTTCCCGGTTGTGGTTCAGATTCATCTTAGAAATAAAAATGACATAAGTGCATGCTTTTATGCGCTTTTAAACGGTGTGGCTATATCGACGGGTAACGGCGGGGATATTTTGGCGGTGCTCCTGCTATCACGGAAATATAGCAGGAGCTGTTTTTAAATTACCACTTCATTTCGCCGGTATTCACCTTCGCGCTTAATTCCAGCGAGCTCTCTTCCGCCAGACCCGGATACTGTTTTTTCAGGGTGCTGATGACGCCTGCGGAATCTTTGTGCGTGGATAAGGCCTTGTCAAAGCGCTGCAGGTAGTCGCGGGTAAAATCAATCGCGCCAGTCCCGGCGGGTGGCGTGCCAAGATAGTGGCCCGGGATCACGCGCTCTGGCTTGTGCGCGGCCATTTTCACAAGGGTTTCCTGCCACTGCTTGCGGCTTTCCGGCGTCTGGGTGTCTGCCGTCCAGACGTGAATGCCCCAGGCTACCCCGGTGCCGCCGAGGATCGTTTTTGCCGACGGGATCCACACATAGGCCGCGTAGCTGTCCGGCTGCTCGATATCGACCTTTTCCCCGTCAACCATGAACGTGGTGGAGGCAAGCACCTGCGGGACGACCAGCTCCGTTGGCGCGCCGTCTTTCATCTGCGGGCCCCAGTAGGCGAGCTTGGCATCTTTCGTCGCTTTAATATGATCAACCACGTGCTGTGTGGCCACCACTTTGGCATTAGGGAAGGCTTTGACCAGCGGCTGCAGGCCAAAATAGAAATCCGGATCGCCGGAGGTGATCACAATCTTATTCAGGGTTTTACCGCTGCGGCGAATTTTCTCTACCAGCGCTTCGCCATCCTTCACGCTGAACTGCGCGTCAAACAGCACGGCCTCTTTCGGGCCGGAAACCAGCGTGGAGGAGACCGCGAAAATGCCTTTATCCTGTGGGTTGTAGGTATCAACATTCAGCTGTGCGGCAAACGCGGCAGGCGTGATAAGGGCGGAAAGCAGGGCAAGGTGAGTGAGTTTCATGCTGTTGTCTCTGTTGTTCAGGAATGTGTCTATTGTACGGATATTCGCATTTGCCAGAATTCCTGAAACAAGACATGCTTAGTTTCATAAATCGAGCAAATGGAGCTTTTATGGATCGCGTTATCGCCGCTCAGGTTTACAACCGGATATGCGAGCTTGGCAGTTTGAGCGCGGCGGCCCGCGCGTTGGGCATTTCCCGACCGATGGTGAGCCGCTACCTTGAACAAATGGAGAAGTGGGCGGGAACGCGGCTGGTAAACCGCTCCACGCGCAAGCTGACGCTGACCGCGGCAGGGGAAAAGGTGCTGCAAAAAACGCGGACGCTCTCGCAAATTTCGCAGGAAATTGAAGGTCAGTCGGAGAAAGACTTGCCGTCCGGCACGCTGCGGGTGGCCTGCGCGCACTTTACCGCCATGCACCTGATTGCGCCGGTCCTGCCCGGCCTGCTCTCGCGTTACCCGCAGCTGCGCATTGAGCTGGACGTGAATAACCACCCGGTCAGCCTGGTGGGAGAGCGCATTGATGTCGCCGTGCGCATTACCGACAACCCTGAACCCGGCATGATCGCCCGCCGGCTGGGGGAGTGTCGGTCGGTGCTCTGCGCCTCGCCGGACTATCTTGCGCAGCACGGTAACCCCATCAGCCCCGAAGAATTAGCGCAGCACAACTGCCTGCACTACAGCTTTTTCGCCGGGCAGTCCTGGCACTTCCTGACGCCGGAAGGTGAAAGCCTGAGCGTGGCCGTCAGCGGCAACCTGAGCGCCAGCATCTCTTCGCTGTTGATGGATGCGGCGATTAAGCACTGCGGTATCGCCATGCTGCCGGAGCGCGAAGCCTCTGCCGCGCTGGAACAGGGATTACTGGTGCCGGTGCTGGAGGCGCTGGAGCCGAAACCGCTTGCCATCCATGGCATTTATCAGTCCCGGGAATACCAGCCTGCCGCGCTGCGCGTGTTCCTCGACGAACTGTCGCGCTACCTGGCATAAGAAGGGATTACTTCGCCTTTAGCCAGGGAGATGCCGTGCTCCAGAAAATAATATCGGCACCGAGATAACTTTCGCCGAAGCGGACAAATTCCGCTTTGGTGAACGGTTTTCCGGTCTGTGGATCCTTATAGGTCAGGGTCGGTTCCTGAACCGCCATGGCGATGAGCGGCAGCGTCTGTTTATTTTTATGGAAGAAGGGATAGGCATTCTTCATGTGCGCCTTGCGGTTGGGAACAATGTCTGGCCCGCCCAGACCGACATTGTTGGCGCTGGCATACGCAAACAGACGCCCCATGTAGTTGTGGTCATTATCCCATTCGCACGGCCAGAAGTTCACGTATTGCACCACGTGTGATTTCTGAAAAGCCTTTCGTGCAAAGGCCAGGTTTTCCATTTCACCCGCGAAATAGCTGTCGCAGGTAAACCCGGCGGGGGGATTTTTTTCGTCGATATCAATGGCGGTTTCGGGCAGGTTTACCCCATACACCTCGCCATCAAAGCGCTTCGCGAGGGCGGCCAGCAGCGCCTGATAGCGCTCGCGCACGGCAGGATCCCACTGACGCGCCACCCATCCTGAACCGACTGGCTTGCCTTCGCCGGGGTTATCGAACTGCGGCGCAATCCCGCCGCCATATCGCTTATCGTGCATCAGATAGTCCGGCACGTAGCGGGCGTCCGGCTCAAAGAAACGATCCTGGATTTGAATAAAGAGCTTTTTTCGGGCGGACTTAACGCGCGTCAGATCCTGTTCAATCCGCGAGAAGTCATAGCTGTCCTTCTCGGGTTCCAGCAGGCGCCAGTTGTAAACGATCTGCACGCCGCCGATATCGCTTCGCGCAACAAGCGGGAACGCCGCGTCGAGATCGCCCGAGCTAGTATAGATAAAGTTCTCCGGCGTTTTCGCCAGTGAAGAGAGCGACAGAGCCAGCGTGGTTAGGGCAACGGCGATCCTGATTTTTAGCGCCATATCATTATCCTTTTTGTCGGTACAGCAGGTGAAAGTCCTGGAATTGTCTGTGTTCCGGGGTGGGGCAGATGCGTAGTCTATACTTAACCCTTTGTAAGCCAAAAGGAGAGCAAGAATGACTATTCATAAGCACGGTTCGGCACACTGGTCTGGCGACATTAAGCGCGGAAAAGGAACGGTTTCCACCGAGAGCGGCGTTCTCAATCAACAGCCTTATGGTTTCAATACCCGCTTTGAGGGTGAAAAGGGGACCAACCCCGAAGAATTGATTGGCGCGGCGCATGCGGCCTGCTTCTCAATGGCGCTGTCGCTGATGCTCGGGGAAGCGGGCTATACCGCCGACTCCATTGATACTACGGCGGACGTCTCTCTGGATAAAACCGACGGCGGCTTTGCCATCACTAAGGTTGCCCTGAAAAGCAAGGTGACCGTTCCAGGCATCGCCCCCCAGCAGTTCGATGGCATTATTCAGAAAGCAAAAGCGGGCTGTCCGGTATCACAGCTCCTGAAAGCCGAGATTACCCTGGACTATAAGCTTAACTAAGCCCCAGCCGGGTTCGCGCCCGGCTACCCCTTCAGCGCGGCGGGGAACACCCCCGCCAGCCAGGCGATAAAGACCTTCAGTCTGTGCGTCAAATGCCGGTTCTGCGGGTAAACCACATGAAACGGATAGGCGGCAGGGCGCCAGTCGCCCAGGATCGCCGTCAGCGTTCCCGCCTGCAAATATGACTTTGCGGAATACTCAAAGGTCTGAACGATCCCCAGCCCCGCCGCGGCAGCCGCCAGATGGGCATTACTTTCATTGACGCCGAAATAGTGCGGAATGTTGATTTCCAGCGCCTCGCCGTTCTGTCTGAAGCGAAACGGAAATGCCCGCCCGGTGACGGGCGAAAGGTAGCTGATAAGCTTGTGGCCGTTGCACAGCTCCTGCGGATAGGCCGGGACGCCATGATTTTTCAGGTAACCGGGCGTCGCGCAGGTGACCATTTCGGCGTTACCGAGATGACGGGCGATGAGGGTCGAGTCGTCCAGCGGCCCGCCGCGGATCACGCAGTCTACGTTACCGCTGATGAGATCGACCGGCCGGTCGGCCACGCCAAGGTCAATGCGGATGTCCGGATAGCGCCGCATAAATTCCGGAAGCAGGGGGATGAGCACGTCCCGGGCGGTGGAGCCGCCCACGTCAACCCGCAAATGCCCTTTTGGCGTCGCGCGGGAAACGCGAAACGAGGTGTCGATATCTTCGATGTCAATTAGCACCCTGAGCGCTTTTTCATAATATTCCATCCCTTCAGGCGTCGCGACCACCCGGCGAGTCGTCCGGTGCAGGAGACGTATCTCCAGGTGCGCCTCAAGCGATTTAACCAGCTTGCTCAGCGTGGCGATCGGCATATTCAGCGAGTCCGCCGCGCGGGTAAAACTGCCGGACTCCACGACCCGCGTAAAAGCGCGCATTGCCATGAGCTGGTCCATGATGACCTCTGATTATTTCTGTGGGTGAATAGTCATTTTCATTTTTGCCTGTTTTTCACTAATGCTGCAAGGGCTAAAGTTTGTCCAACGCAAACCCAAAAAAAAGGTAAATGACATGAATACGACTCTCTCAGGAAAAATCGCACTGGTCACCGGCGGCAGCACCGGTATTGGTCTTGCCACGGCGCAGGAACTGGCGGCTCAGGGCGCGAAGGTGTACATCACCGGGCGTCGCCAGGCCGAGCTGGACGCGGCGGTGGCTGAAATTGCTTCAACCGCGGTAGGCATTCGCGCGGACGTCTCAAAGCTTGCCGATCTGGATGAGGTCTATGCCCGGATAGCAAAAGAAGAAGGCCGTCTTGATATCCTGTTCGCCAATGCCGGTGGCGGCGATATGCTGCCGCTGGGCGCGATCACCGAAGAGCAGTTTGACCGGATTTTCGGCACTAACGTTCGCGGGGTGCTGTTTACTGTGCAGAAGGCGCTGCCGCTGTTATCCGCCGGATCGTCGATTATTCTTACCGGCTCGACGGTGTCCATTAAAGGGACGGCCAACTTCAGCGTCTACAGCGCTAGTAAGGCCGCCGTGCGCAATTTTGCACGCTCCTGGGCGCTGGATTTGCAGGGCCGTGGGATCCGCGTCAACGTGGTGAGCCCGGGCCCGATCAAAACGCCAGGCCTCGGCGATCTGGTGCCGGAAGAACACCGTCAGGGGCTGTACGACGCGCTGGCCGCGCAGGTACCGCTGGGGCGTTTAGGCGCGCCGGGTGAGGTGGGTAAAGCGGTGGCGTTTCTGGCCTCCGACGCGGCCAGCTTTATTAACGCCACCGAGCTGTTCGTGGACGGCGGGATGGCCCAAATCTAATCCAGACTGCGCCAGCATCGGACGTTATGGCCCTCGCGTGAGGGCTGTAACGGTTGGGGACGCTCACACCCCTGCGTTGCCATCGGACAACGGTCGCGGAAAAAACAGCCTTCGGGCAGATGACGGTTGCCGGGAAGCTCCGTTTTGCGTAAGGCCAGATTTTCATCCAGCGGTTCACCGGTGCGGGGAACCGAGTCGAGCAACAGACGGGTATAGGGATGGCGCGGCTCGCCAAGCACCTGCGCGGCGCCGCCCAGCTCCACAATCTGCCCGAGGTACATCACCGCCACCCGGTCGCTCATGTGTCTGACTACCGAAACGTTATGCGAAATTAACACGTAGGTCAGATTACGCTGCTGCTGCAGGTTCACCAGCAGGTTGAGGATTTGCGCCTGCACGGAGATATCCAGCGCGCTGGTGGGTTCATCAAGCACGATAATATCGGGGTCAGACGAGAGCGCCCGGGCGATGGCAATGCGCTGGCGCTGCCCGCCGGAGAAGGCGTGCGGAAGCCTGTCGAGATATTCCGGGCGAATGCCAACCTGCAGTGCCAGATCCTCCGCCAGTTGACGGCGCACGCGCTCGCTGCTGCGTTTTTGCACCCACACCGGCTCGGTGATGATGCGCCAGACCGGCAATCGCGGGTCGAGCGAGGAGAGCGGATCCTGAAACACCATCTGCATGCCGCCCGCGTGGTGCGCCCGCTGGCATGCGCCGGTGCTGGGCTTAAGCATGCCCATCAGCAGCTGGGCCAGGGTGCTTTTCCCGCAGCCGGATTCCCCGACGATGCCGAGCGTTTCTCCCCGACGGATCTGAAGATCGAGCCCGTTGAGGGCATGAACCTGTTCCGTTACGCGGCCCAGCCAGTTTTTGCGCGCCGCAAAGTTCACGTGCACGCTGTCCAGTTCCAGCAGTACATCAGACATGGTGTTTCTCCCCTTGTGGATACCAGCAGGCAGCCTGTTGGCCTTCTGCACCAGTGGGCTGTAAGCGCGGCGTTTCGCTGCATTTCACCCCGGCGGCAAAACAGCGCTCGCGGAAGGCGCACCCCTGCGGAAGCTGGCTGAGGTTGGGCACTGTGCCGGGGATGGCGGGAAGCAGGTCGCGCGGCTGGCCGTTTTCCGGCGCGCACTGCAGCAGGCCGATGGAATAGGGGTGTACAGGGCGGTGGATCAGCGTTTGCGTGGCACCGCTCTCGATCACGCTGCCCGCATACATCACGTACATTCTGTCGCAAAGCTGCGATACCACGGCCATATCATGGCTGATAAACAGCACCGAGGTACCGCTGGCCCGCGCCTTATGCTTCAGCAAACGCAGCACCTGGAGCTGGACGGTAACGTCCAGCGCGGTGGTCGGCTCGTCGGCGATGATCAGCTCCGGCTCGCAGGAGAAGGCAAGGGCGATCATCACCCGCTGGCGCATGCCGCCGGACAGTTCAAACGGATAACGCTCCATGACCTGCTTCGCGTCCGGGATTTGCATCTCTTCCAGCAGGGTAATCGCCTTCTGCTGCGCCTCGCGCCGCGAAAGCGTCTGATGCTGGCGGATCACCTCCACCATCTGTTTGCCAATCCGCCGCGTCGGGTTGAGGGCGGTCATCGGCTCCTGAAAAATCATCGCCACTCGGGCTCCGCGCCACTGGCGAAGCTGCTTCTCGGACGCCGTCAGGACGTTTTCGCCGAGTAATTTCACCTGACCGTGGTGAATGCGGTAGCTCCCTTCCGGCAGCAGGCGCATGGCGAGCATGGCGGTCACGGATTTACCGGAACCGGATTCGCCCACCACGCCGACAATTTCGCCCCTGCCGATCTCCAGCGAGACGTGATTCAGCGCGTGAACCTCACCGCGAAAAATCGGGAAGCTCAGGTGCAGGTCTTCAATACGTAATACCGGTTCGGTCATCACTGTTTTCCTCCCGACTTCGGATCCAGCAGATCGCGGATACCGTCGCCAAACAGGTTAAAGCCCACGGCGGTAATTAAAATCGCCGCACCGGGAAAGGCGCAGTACCACCACTGGTCCAGCACGTAGTTACGGCCGACGGCCACCATCGCGCCCCATTCGGCGGTCGGCTGCTGCGCGCCCAGGCCAATAAACCCCAGCGTGGCGGCCATCAGAATGGCGCTGCCGATATCCAGCGAAGCCTGCACAATCAGCGGCGGCAGGGCGTTGCGCAGGATATGCCAGCGGATCAAATGCCAGCGGGACGCGCCAAACGTGCGGGCGGCCTGGACGTAGGTAAACTGGCGCACCACCAGGGTTTGCCCGCGCGCCAGGCGGACGTAAAACGGGATGCGGACAATCGCAATCGCCAGCATGGCGTTAAACAGGCTCGGACCGAGCGCGGCGGCCAGCGCCATGGTCAGCACCAGGGAGGGAATGGAGAGCATAATGTCCATCACCCGCATGATGATGGCGTCGCCGCGCCCGCCCAGTACGCCGGACAAACAGCCCAGCAGTGAGCCAATGCCGCCCGCAATCACCACGACCGCCAGCCCGGCGGTAATCGACTGCTGGCTGCCCGTCAGCACGCGGCTGAACAGGTCTCGTCCTACCTCATCGGTACCAAACCAGTGTTGCGCAGAAGGCGCCTGCAGGCGGGCGGTAAGATCCAGCGCGTTCGGGTCATGCGGCACAATCCACGGCGAAGCCACCATCAGAAAGAGCATCGCAATCATAATGACGCCGCCAACGATCGTGAGCGGGCTTTGACGCAGCATCCAGAACAGCTTTGCCCAGTTGATGCGTTGTCTTGCGGTTTTAACCGGGACGGGCGTTTCCTGCGTTAACATCATTCGGCACCTCCGCGCCCGATTCGCGGGTCAATCCACAGGTAAAGCAGATCGACCACCAGATTAACCAGCACGTAGGCCAGCGAAACGACGACGGCAAAGCCCATTACGGCAGGGAAATCGAGCGCCTGAATGGATGTCACCACCCAGGCGCCCATGCCCGGCCAGGCAAAGACGGTTTCGGTCAGCACGGCACCGTAAAGCAGATCGCCCAGCGCCAGCCCGAGGACGGTAATGGACGGGATCATCGCATTGGGCAGGGCGTAGCGCAGGACGATGTACCAGCCGGGCAGGCCGCTGGCGCGCGCGGTGCGGATGTAGTCCTCGCTAAGCTGCTCCAGCATCGCCGAGCGAACCTGGCGCGCCACAATCCCCAGGTGAACAAACGCCAGCGTCAGCGAGGGTAAAATCAGGTGCTGAAGCGCGTTGAAAAAGACCTCACCGTTGCCCTCCAGCAGCGCGTCCAGCAGATAAAACCCGGTGACGTGCGTCGGCGGATCGAGCCAGTCGTCCAGCCTGCCGCCGCCCGGCAGAATCTGCAGGTGCCCGTAGAACAGCACAATGACGCCCAGCCCAAGCCAGAAGGCCGGCGTGGAGATCCCGGTCATCGCCATTAAACGCACCAGATGATCCAGCCAGCGGTTGCGGTACACCGCCGATAAAATCCCCAGCGGCACGCCGATGACCAGCGCCAGCAGCAGAGAGCAAAAGGCCAGCTCCAGCGTGGCGGGGAAAAAGGCCCTCAGATCTTCGGCAACCGGACGTCCTGTACGGATGGACGTGCCTAAATCGCCGTGCGCCAGAGCGTCCACGTAGCGGCCAAACTGTATATACAGCGGCCGATCCAGCCCGAGCTGCTGGCGGATGTTTTGCACGATTTCGTCGCTGGCGCGATCGCCGGCCAGCAGACGGGCCGGGTCGCCGGGGATCAGGTGTGAAATAATAAAGGTGATAATACAGACACCGGCTACCACCAGGAGTAACCCCCAGCAGCGCTGGCGCACGATGCTCCAGAACGTCATACGCTTTCCCCCGGCGAGAACCGTTATTTGCTCATGGTGGCGATGTTGAACACCTGCTCGAGCATCGGATTAAATGTGAAGCCTTTGACCTCTTTGTTCATCGCCAGCTGGTAGTTCTTCTGGAACAGATAAACGTAGGCCGCCTCGTCGATGACCACCTTTTGCGCCTGCTGGTAATCTTTGGTGCGTTCCGCCTGATCGGTCGTTTTCAGCGCGGCCTGGAGCAGGGAATCAACCTCTTTGTTCTCATAGAACGAACGGTTGCCCGGCAGCCCTTTTTTGTCCGATTCGAACCAGTAGTTCATGAACATGTACGGGTCGGCAAAGTCCGGGCTCCAGTTGCCGATGGCAATGTCGTAATCGCCTTTGCCGACACGGTCGCGCATGGTGGCATTAGCCAGTTTTTCCAGCTTGACGTTAATGCCGATCTTGCCGAGGCTGGCCTGAGTGGAAAGGGCGATCGGCTCCCAGTTCGGGTCGTTATCCGAATAGAGGAAGGTCAGGCTGGCGGGTTTGTCTTTGACCTTCTCCAGCGCCGCTTTGGCTTTGGCCTCATCGAAGCTGTACTGCATTGCCGTGGCGTCAAAGCCCCACATGCCTTCCGGGATTGGGCCGCGCATCTGCTTGCCATTGCCGCTCAGAATGCCTTTCACCATCCCCTGGTAATCCGTCGCCCAGGAGATGGCCCGGCGTAAATCCACCTGATTGAGCGGCGCTTTACCGTTGTTGAGATAGAGGTAAGTCACGCGCAGGGACGGGTATTCCGCAACGGCGACTTTGCCTTCCTGCTTCAGGGCCGCAAGCTGATCGACCGGCAGGGCGTCGGCAATGTCCAGATCGCCGCGGGAAAGCTGCAATCGGCGCGAGGCGCTTTCACCGATAATTTTCACCGAGACGCGCTTAAAGTGCGGCTTCTCACCCTGCCAGTGGGGGTTAGGCACCAGGATCAGCTGCTGGCCTTTCTGCCAGCTTTTGAGCATAAACGGCCCGGAACCGGCGGTGTTTTGCGCCAGAAAACCGCGCGCATCGTCCGCCGCATTGGCCTTCAGCACCGCCGGGTTAATGATGGACGCCCCGTCGTTTGCCAGCGTATACAGGAAAGGCGCGAACGGCTGGCTGAGGGTGAACTTCACCGTATGGTCATCGACGGCATCAATTTTCAGGTCTTTCGGGAAGGCTTCAGACGGCCCCTGGCTGAGCTTCAGCAGGCGTTCAAAAGAGAGTTTTACCGCTTCAGCGGTGACCGGCGTGCCGTCGGAAAATTTCGCGTTATCCGCCAGGGTAAAGATCCACTCTTTCTGGTCATCGGACGCCTTCCAGCCCGTCGACAGATCGCCTTCCACCTCGGTAGAGCCCGGCTTGTACTTGACCAGACGCTGGTAGGACGGATAGGTCACGGTCCAGTCGTTGTTATCAATGGTGATGGCAGGATCGAGCGTTTGCGGGTCGGCGGCTTTGCCGATCGCCAGCATGTCTTTCGGGACGGCAGCCAGCGCCAGCGGTGCGCTCAGGGCCAGCGTGGCGGCGATCAGCGTCGAGATAAGCGATGTTTTCATGGCAGTGCTCCAGGTTTAAAGAGGGGTGTGCGTCAGTGGAAAACAGGCAAAACGGTCGTCAAGCAGCGGGTAGCTGGCGGCATTGGGCAGTTCGAAGTGCCACCATTCGCTGCTGATACCCACAAAACCGCCACCAAACATGATGGCGTTCAACAGCAGACGGTTGCGCTGGGCGTGCGGCGGCACGGAGGGGTGATACGGATGCGATCGATCATGCATCTCGTCAAAACCGGCCCCCATATCCAGCACGGCGTTATGTTCATCCATCAGGGTGACGTCGATGGCCGTACCGCGGCTGTGATTGGAGCCGATCGCCACGTCGACCACGTATTCCGGGTTCGGGCAGGCATCCCACAGCTGAGCCTGCGCCTGCTGAGGGCGATAGGCGTCGTACACCACCAGCTTCAGCCCGGCCAGGGAGGCAATGCTGATGGCTTTTGCCAGCGCGGTGGCGGCATCGGTATGCAGCAGGCACAGCGCCTCCTGATAGATCGGGCGGCCGGTGATGTTGTCGGCGGTGGCATACTTCAGATCGATATGCAGCGTGGGAAACGTCTTCGCCACATCAATCAGTTCACTCTCTTCGGGCATAGCTCCGCTCCTTTAGCGTTCGAATTGTCCAAACTCTTGTTGTAATTGTCGGTTGACCGCCAGTCGTGCCGGGAGCGCGTCACCCAGCGCTTCCACTACGCCCGACAGCAGCAGGTTGAACAGACAGCTTACGGGGGCAAGCGAATCCCAGAAATGACCGGTATCGGTTTTCACCTGCAGTAAATCAATCGGGTAATCCCGCGCCCACGGGCACCAGATGTCGGTGATTAAGGCCAGCGGAATGCCTTTCTCGCTGGCAACGCGGCAGTACTGGCGGGCCATTGAGGAGTAGGTGCGCGTGTCTGTCAGCACAACGTACGGGTGCGAAAACCCCGAGTTCAGGGATTCTACCCAGCTGCCGGACGCTCCCTCCGAATAGCTCACCCGCGGGCGGAGGTACTCAAGGTGGCTGAAGAAGGCGTTGGCAATCCCGCGCGTGGACTGGATCCCCAGCACAAAAACCGCGTCCGCGTGGGCGAGGTTGTGCACCACCTGACGGAAGGCGTCCGTTTGCGCCAGCTGGTACACCTGCGTGATGGCATCCACTTCCAGCGACAGGGCATGCTGAAGGCGGCTGGAAAGGGGGAGCTGCTGCTGCCAGGAGTCCAGCCGCTCGTTCATGCCCCAGGGCTGATACGGATCGCGCAGACTCTTTTTGGCATCTTCCAGGTTGCGATACCCCAGCTTGCGCAGGAAGCGTCCGACGGTAATTCCGCTGGTCCCGCTCGCCTGACCGACGCTCTCAGCCGTTTCAAACGGGATTTGCGCGGCGTGCGCCAGCAGCCAGCTCCCGACCCGCTTTTCGCTGGGCGTGAGCTGGCTGAACGTCGCTTCGATACGGCTTAACATCTCAGGTTTCGTCGTCATACCGCCTCGCTGTTAACAGGCTGTCAATGGCTGAGTTTGTGTTATCTGATTAACAATGCATGACGCGTGCCATGTTCACAGGGCGGGTTAAACCCGCTGTGCAGTAAACTTCATGCAATAATTGTTTAACCAATGATCAACATTTGTGCAGCGTAGTTCACTTTTGGTGCACTGTCTGACGCGGCAGGTATGAATTTGGTGAATCCGTCAGTCCGTTCACATTTTTGATAAGATAGATGTACTGTGAATATAAAAGGGATCCCGGCATGGCAAATCTGCCCTGGCGAGTCAGCGTGCGCCTGATGACGCTTGCAAAGAAAATAGGGATGGTCGTAGGGATCGTACTGGTCGTCCTGCTGGCGACTAGGGTCTATCTCTCGCAGCAGGGACCGGAACTGCACCTCTGGCATACCTGGCGGGCTGATGAGATGTCCGTGCGCGAGATGGATAACGGCAATTTTGCCGGGTATATCGCTCGGGAAAACGCTATTTTCGCCGATCTCGATCGCGCGGTGACGGCGAAAACAGAGGGCGAGGAACGTACTCCATTAAACCGCTTTTATCGCCAGAGCCTGGTGTGGCCCGGTCAGTTTGCACCCGATGCCAACCGCTCGTTTGTGCTGATGCCTGCCGGAAAGCCCCGCGGCGCGGTAGTGCTGCTGCACGGTTTGACGGACTCGCCTTACAGCGTCAGGCACCTTGCGGTGAACTATCAGCAACGCGGTTTTGTCACGGTAGTCCCGCGCCTGCCCGGGCACGGCACCGCGCCCGGCGCGCTGACGGACGTTGACTGGGAGATGTGGCTGGCGGCGACGCGCCTTGCGGTGCGGGAAGCCACGCGTCTGGCCGGAGAGGCAGTGCCGCTGCATCTGGTGGGCTACTCTAACGGCGGGGCGCTGGCGATGAAATATACCCTCGATGCGCTGGACGCGCCTGCGCTGCGTCGACCGCAGCAGGTAATACTGCTCTCACCGATGATCGGCGTGACGGCCTTTGCGCGCTTTGCCGGTTTCGCCGGGCTACCGGCGCTGCTGCCGGCGTTTGCTAAAGCGGCGTGGCTGAATATCGCGCCGGAATATAACCCGTATAAATATAACTCGTTCCCGGTGAACGCCGCCCGGCAGTCATGGCTGCTGACGAAGGCCCTGCAGGAGCAGATTGGCCGCGAGGCGCGGGAGAACAGGCTGGCGAATTTGCCTCCGGTGCTGGCGTTCCAGTCGGTGTTGGATTCCACGGTCAGCACCCGCGCGGTGGTGACCGGCCTGTTTGACCAGCTTCCGGCCAACGGCAGCGAGCTGGTGGTGTTTGATATCAACCAGGCGGCGAGCTTCCGCCCGCTGTTCAAGCCGTCGTCGTGGACGGCCACCTCGGCGCTGCTGCCAGTAGCGCAGAGACGTTACGGTGTCACGATTATTACCAATGCGGACGCTCACAGCTTCTCGACGGTAGCGAAAATCACCCCGGCTGGCAGCACCCGGGAGACGGTCGTGCCGCTGGCGCAGGCCTGGCCGCAGGATGTCTATTCCCTGTCGCACGTTGCGGTGCCGTTCCCGCCGGATGACGATCTCTATGGCCGTGAGCCTGGGGTGAAAAACCGCTACGGCATCAGCCTGGGGACAATTGCGCTGTGGGGCGAAACCTCCGTATTGAGCGTCGGAAAAGAGGCGCTGATGCGGGTCACCTCGAACCCGTTTTACGCCTATATGCAGGAGAGGATTAACAGCCGGATCGGGGATGCGGAAAAGTAACGTTCCCCTGTGGTGTGAATGTGTTAGGTCGCATTGATTAAGTATGTTAAATAATAGCTTCAAGGCACCTCTCTTTCTCATTGGAACCTATTTTTGTGCTGACGACTCTGATTTACCGAAGCCAGTTGAATTTATCCCGCCCCTCCACCGAGCTGCGGGAACTGGTGGAGCGCGCCCGGATCCGCAATGCTAATCTGAATATCACCGGGGTTCTGCTTGCAAAAGGCAGTGACGTGCTGCAAATCCTCGAAGGTTCGGAAGAGAGCGTGCTTAAGCTGTTCCATAAAATCCGTGACGACAAGCGGCACAGCGGGGTGGTTGAACTGATGCGGGATTACGGCCCGCGCAGACGCTTCGAAAACGTCGGGATGCTGCTGTTCGATCTGCAGACGCAGTCGCCGAAAGAGGTGCTGCAGTCGGTTCTGAATTACAGCAAGCTGGAAAGCTATCTTACATCCGATGACCGGGTGTTCAAATTTATCCAGACGTTTATCACAGGCAAACGTCCGGCCCTGTCGGGCGCCCGCTACGTCCCTGAAAAATGGACGCTGTCACCCGAGGCGTTGCCCTTTGGCGAACGTCTGGGGCTGATGGCCAACCAAACCTGTCAGTTTGCGCTCCAGCCCATCGTTGAGCCCTCGGAAGGGAAGATCAGTTCGCTGGAAGCCCTTATTCGCGGCAACGATGGCGGCAGCCCGGAGCATTTCTTCAGCACCCTCGACCCGGACAAAATCTACGAAGTCGATCTGCAGACGAAAGCGTATGCCTTTGCGCTGGCGGAAAAGCTGGGCATTGGTAGCCATAAGATTGCGGTAAACCTGCTGCCGATGTCGCTGGTGAATGTCCCCGGCGCAGTGGAATTTCTGGTCGATCAGATTAAAAAACATGGCCTTCAGCCGGAGCAGGTGGTCATTGAAGTGACTGAAAACGAGATGATCTCCGGCTTCAACCAGTTTAATAGCGCCATCAAGCAGCTTCGCGGTGAGGGCATTGGCCTGGCAATCGATGATTTTGGTTCCGGGTATGCCGGTCTTTCGCTGCTGACCCGCTTCCAGCCGGATAAAATTAAGATAGACCGGGAGATAGTCAGCGATATCCACCTCAGCGGCCCGAAGCAGGCGATTGTGCGCTCCATCATCAGCTGTTGCTCAGACCTCGAAATTACCCTTGTCGCAGAAGGTATCGAGAAAATAGAGGAGTGGTGCTGGCTCGAGTCTGCCGGGATCCGCCGTTTCCAGGGATTTCTGTTCGCCCGCCCGCAGCTTAATGGCGTCGGTGATATCCACTGGCCGCATCTGGTGCGTTAGCCAATTTTCCTCCCGCGTTATTTCCCCTTCGTCCTGCCTGTGCTTAAATAGCTAAAACGGTTTAATATAGTTTAGCTACGAGGATCACATGAAAAAAATCTGGGTACTTGGCGATGCGGTAGTGGATTTGCTGCCCGATGGAGAAGGCAGATTGCTGCAGTGTCCCGGAGGCGCACCGGCAAACGTCGCGGTCGGCATTGCCCGGCTGGGCGGCCAGAGCGCCTTTATCGGCAGGGTTGGCGACGATCCCTTCGGGCGCTTTATGGCGAAAACTCTCGCTGACGAAAAGGTCGACGTGAAGTCTATGCGCCTTGACCCGGCGCACCGCACCTCAACGGTGGTGGTCGATCTGGATGACCACGGCGAACGCTCGTTTACCTTTATGGTGCGCCCGAGCGCCGATCTGTTTCTGGAAACCGCCGATCTGCCTACGTTCAGCGCCGGGGAGTGGCTGCACGTCTGTTCCATCGCGTTAAGCGCAGAGCCGAGCCGTTCCGCGGCGTTTGAGGCGATGACCGCCATTCGCAAGGCGGGCGGCTACGTCAGCTTCGACCCCAATATTCGGCCAGACCTCTGGCCGGATGAGAACGCGCTGCGCCGCTGCCTGGAGCAGGCCCTGCAGAGCGCAGACGTGGTGAAACTCTCTGTCGAAGAGCTGGCGTTCTTAACCGGAGATGCAGAGGTGAACGTCGGTCTGCATGCGCTGATGGCGCGCTGCCCGGCGCGTCTGGTGCTGGTCACCCAGGGAAAAGAGGGAGTGATCGTCTGGCATGACGGCACCGTGAAGCACTATCCGGCCACCCCCGTTCAGTGCGTCGATACGACCGGCGCGGGCGATGCCTTCGTCGCCGGACTGCTCTACGGCCTGGCTGCCGGGCAGGACCTGACGCCCGTCATCGCCTTAGCCCAGCGCTGCGGCGCACTAGCCACTACCGCCAAAGGAGCAATGACCGCATTACCCTGGCAGCACGATCTGTAATTCCTTCCTTCACTGGCCGCCATCCGGCGGCCTGAATTGTCGCCTCGATCACACTTACTAAAACGGTTTAGCAAAAAAGATTGCCGATCCAAAATTCAGAGGTTTAGTATCAGCAACCTAAACCGGTTTAGCAATTTAGCACGTTTAATGACTTCTTTTAGGGATGCGACAAAATGTATAAAAAACGCAGACTTGCCGTGATGATAGGCATGCTGGCCGGAAGTACCTCTGTTTTTGCCCAAACGGATATGACAAGTATCGAAGCGCGTCTTGCCGCGATGGAGCAGCGACTCCAGGCAGCGGAAACGCGTGCGCAGGTGGCTGAGAAGCGCGCCACCGATGCGGAACAAAAAACGCAGCAGCTGGTTGCCGCCCAGCAGCAGACGCAAACGACAACCCAGGCGGTGGCGCAGCGCACCACCGCGCTGGAGAAGAAGGCGGATCAAAGCAGCGGATTTGAGTTCCACGGCTACGCCCGTTCTGGCCTGCTGATGAACGATGCGGCCTCCAGCAGCAAAAGCGGTCCTTATCTGACCCCGGCCGGTGAAACCGGCGGTGCGGTAGGGCGTCTGGGTAACGAAGCAGACACCTACGTTGAGCTGAACCTGGAGCACAAGCAAACCCTGGACAACGGGGCCACCACGCGCTTCAAAGCGATGCTGGCCGACGGGCAGAGAACCTATAACGACTGGTCAGCCGATACCAGCGATCTCAACATTCGTCAGGCCTTCGCGGAGCTGGGCAACCTGCCTGATTTTACCGGCGCGCTGAAGGGCAGCACCTTCTGGGCGGGTAAACGCTTCGACCGCGACAACTTTGATATTCACTGGCTGGACTCCGACGTGGTGTTCCTCGCCGGTACCGGCGGTGGCGTCTACGACGTGAAATGGAACGATTCGCTGCGCAGCAACTTCTCCATCTACGGCCGCAACTTCGGCAGCGTGGAGCAGACCGACAATAACGTTCAGAACTATATCCTCACCATGAACCACTTCGCCGGACCGTTCCAGCTGATGGTGAGCGGCCTGCGTGCGAAGGATAACGACGACCGTAAAGACACCAACGGCGATCTCATCAAAACCGATGCCGCCAATACCGGCGTTCATGCGCTGGTCGGGTTGCACAACGAGAGCTTCTACGGCCTGCGGGAAGGGACCGCTAAAACGGCGCTGCTGTACGGTCACGGGCTGGGTGCGGAAGTGAAAAGCATCGGCTCCGACGGCGCGCTGCTGCCTGAGGCGAATACCTGGCGCTTCGCAAGTTACGGTGTCACGCCGATCGGCGGTGGCTGGAGCGTTGCGCCCGCCGTGCTGGCGCAGAGCAGTAAAGATCGCTACGTCAAGGGCGATAGCTATGAGTGGGTGACGCTCAACACCCGCCTGATTAAAGAGGTGACGCAGAACTTCGCCCTGGCGTTTGAGGGAAGCTATCAGTACATGGATTTAAATCCGGAAGGCTATAAGGACCGGAACGCCGTTAACGGCAGTTTCTACAAGCTGACCTTTGCGCCGACGTTAAAAGCGAGCAAAATCGGCGATTTCTTCAGCCGTCCGGAGCTTCGTCTGTTTGCCACCTGGATGGACTGGAGCAGCAAACTGGATCATTACGCCAGCGATGATGCCTTTGGCAGCAGCGGCTTCAACGCCGGCGGGGAATGGAACTTTGGGGTCCAGATGGAAACCTGGTTTTAACCCATCACGCTCCCGCCTGGCGGGAGCGTTTCGCACATCATAAAAAGAAGTCAGGCAGAGGTATCTATGGATTTTAATCAAATCGCCCGCGAGCTCATTCCGCTGCTCGGTGGCAAGGAAAACATCGCCAGCGCGGCGCACTGCGCAACGCGTCTTCGTCTGGTGCTGGTTGATGACGCGCTTGCCGATCAGCAGGCTCTCGGCAAGGTCGACGGCGTAAAAGGCTGTTTCCGTAACGCCGGGCAGATGCAGGTGATTTTTGGCACGGGCGTGGTCAACAAGGTTTACGCCGCGTTTATTCAGGCGGCGGGGATTAGCGAATCCAGTAAGTCGGAGGCCGCGGACCTGGCGGCGCGCAAGCTGAACCCGTTCCAGCGCATTGCCCGTCTGCTCTCCAATATCTTTGTCCCGATCATTCCCGCGATTGTGGCATCCGGCCTGCTGATGGGCCTGCTCGGCATGGTGAAAACCTACGGCTGGGTCAATGCGGATAACGCCATCTACATCATGCTGGACATGTGCAGCTCCGCGGCGTTTATCATTCTGCCTATTCTGATCGGCTTTACCGCCGCGCGGGAATTTGGCGGCAACCCGTATCTCGGCGCGACGCTGGGCGGCATTCTGACTCACCCGGCGCTGACCAACGCCTGGGGCGTGGCCTCCGGCTTCCACACCATGAACTTCTTCGGCCTTGAGATCGCGATGATTGGCTATCAGGGCACGGTATTCCCGGTGCTGCTGGCCGTCTGGTTCATGAGCATCGTGGAGAAAAACCTGCGACGCGTGATTCCAGACGCGTTAGACCTGATCCTGACGCCGTTCCTCACCGTCGTTATCTCCGGTTTTATCGCCTTGCTGATTATCGGCCCGGCGGGGCGCGCGCTGGGCGACGGCATCTCCTTTATCCTGAGTACATTAATTGCCCACGCGGGCTGGCTGGCGGGTCTGCTGTTCGGCGGGCTGTATTCGGTGATTGTGATCACCGGCATTCACCACAGCTTCCACGCGATTGAAGCCGGGCTGCTGGGTAACCCGTCGATTGGCGTTAACTTCCTGCTGCCTATCTGGGCCATGGCGAACGTGGCGCAGGGCGGCGCCTGTCTGGCGGTGTGGTTCAAAACCAAAGATGCCAAAATCAAAGCCATTACCTTACCGTCGGCGTTTTCTGCGATGCTGGGCATCACCGAAGCGGCCATTTTTGGTATCAACCTGCGCTTTGTTAAGCCGTTTATCGCCGCGCTGATTGGCGGCGCGGTGGGCGGGGCCTGGGTGGTCTCAGTCCATGTCTACATGACCGCCGTTGGGTTAACCGCTATCCCGGGCATGGCCATCGTGCAGGCCAGCTCGCTGCTCAACTATATTATCGGCATGGTGATTGCCTTCGGCGTGGCGTTTACCGTCTCACTGCTGCTGAAATATAAAACGGACTCTGAATAATGACGTTACCTTCCCGCTGGCCTGCGATCCTGCAGGCCGTTATGAAAGGCCAGCCGCGGGCGCTGGCGGATAGCCACTATCCGCAGTGGCACCCCGCGCCGGTGACGGGGCTGATGAACGATCCCAACGGGTTTATCTGGTTTGCCGGCCGCTACCACCTGTTCTATCAGTGGAACCCGCTGGACTGCGAGCATCGGTTTAAATGCTGGGGGCACTGGAGCTCTGCGGATCTGGTGCACTGGCGGCACGAGCCGCTGGCGCTGATGCCCGACGAAGCGTATGACCGCAACGGCTGCTACTCCGGTAGCGCCGTGGATAACCAGGGCGTCCTGACCCTGTGCTACACCGGCAACGTCAAGTTCGATGACGGCAGCCGCACGGCCTGGCAGTGCCTCGCCGTGGAACAGCCGGACGGGACCTTTAAGAAGCTGGGGCCGGTGCTGGCGCTGCCGGAAGGCTACACCGGACACGTGCGCGACCCGAAGATGTGGCAGCACGACGGAGAGTGGTACATGGTGCTCGGCGCGCAGGATGTGCAAAAGCGCGGCAAGGTGCTGCTGTTTAAGTCAGCCGATCTGCACGCCTGGGCGTCCTGCGGGGAAATCGCCGGTCACGGGGTCAACGGCCTGACGGATGCGGGGTATATGTGGGAGTGTCCGGACCTGTTCGCGCTCGACGGAACGCACATCTTGATCAGCTGTCCGCAGGGGCTGGCGCGCGAGCCGCATCGCTATCTCAATACCTATCCGGCTACCTGGACGAGCGGGACGTTTGACTATGCAAACGCTGCGTTCGATCACGGCGATCTGCACGAGCTGGACGCGGGCTTTGAGTTTTACGCTCCGCAAACGACGCTGGCGGAAGACGGGCGACGCATTCTGATCGGCTGGATGGGCGTACCGGACGGGGAAGAGATGCTTCAGCCAACCCGGGCGCATGGCTGGATGCACCAGATGACCTGCCCGCGTGAATTACGCTATCGCGACGGCAGGCTCTGGCAGACCCCGGCGCGCGAGCTGGCGGCGCTGCGCGAAGATGAGCAGCGCTGGCAGGGGCGCGCCAGCGAGGCGCCATGCCTGGACGCGACGCGCCTGGAGTTTGAGCTGTGCGCATCGCAGGTGAATGTCGATTTTGGCGGCGCGCTGCGTCTCACGGTCGATGAGCAGGGTATACGTCTTGAACGCGCGAGCCTGAAAACCGGTGAAACGTTGACCCGCTACTGGCAGGGCGACGTCACTCATTTGCGCGTTCTGTGCGACCGCTCCAGCGTTGAAATTTTCATCAATCACGGTGAAGGGGTGATGAGCAGCCGCTATTTTCCTGACCATCCGGCCCGGGTGCGATTCGAAGGTGCGTCCGATATCACATTACGCTACTGGTCGCTGCGCGCCTGCATGATAGAATGAGGGTTTTGGCAGCCGGATCTAAGTCGTTGTGAGAAAAACAAAACGCGTCACCATTAAAGACATCGCGGAGCTGGCGGGTGTGTCAAAAGCCACCGCCAGCCTGGTCCTGAACGGGCGCAGCAAAGAGCTTCGCGTGGCGGAAGAGACGCGCGAGCGCGTGCTGGCGATTGCAAAAGAGCACCACTATCAACCCAGCATTCACGCCCGGTCGCTGCGCGATAACCGCAGCCACACCGTTGGTCTGGTGGTCCCGGAGATCACCAACTACGGTTTTGCCGTGTTTTCTCACGAGCTGGAAACGCTGTGCCGCGAGGCGGGCGTTCAGCTGCTGATCTCCTGCAGCGATGAAAACCCGGGGCAGGAGACGGTGGTGGTGAACAACATGGTGGCGCGTCAGGTGGACGGGCTGATTGTGGCCTCCAGCATGCTTAACGATGCGGACTACCACAAGCTGAGCGAACAGCTGCCCGTTGTCCTGTTTGACCGCCACATCAACGACAGCGCGCTGCCGCTGGTTATCACTGATTCCATTACTCCAACGGCGGAACTGGTGGCCGACATTGCGCGCCAGCATCCTGATGAGTTCTACTTCCTCGGCGGCCAGCCGCGCCTTTCTCCGACGCGCGACCGTCTGGAAGGGTTTAAGCAAGGGCTGCGTGATGCCGGTGTGGAACTGCGCCCTGAGTGGATCATTCACGGCAACTATCACCCGAGCTCCGGGTACGAGATGTTTGCTGAACTCTGCGCCCGTCTGGGGCGTCCGCCGAAAGCGCTGTTCGCCGCCGCTTGCGGGCTGCTGGAAGGGGTGCTGCGCTATATGGGCCAACACAACCTGTTGCAAAGTAATATCAGGTTAGCCAGTTTTGACGATCACTATCTCTACGATTCGCTGACGATCCCCGTGGATACCATTCGTCAGGATAACCGTCAGCTGGCGTGGCACTGTTTTGATTTAATTAGCAAATTGATCGAAGGGGAGACGCCGCAGCCGCTGCAACGGAAACTGGACGCTACCCTGCAGCGACGCTATAAGTCAGCGAAATAGCCCGGCTCGATACTTCAATAACTTTAATTAATTTAAGTTTTGGAAGCGCCGATAACCATAAGGAATAATTCTCCTTGAGGTATTGGTTTATGTCGTTGAAAAAGTCGTCCCTGATCGTCCTGTTCTCGCTGCTTTTCTTCTTTGTTGTCAGCACTGTGACCAGCGTTGGCCTCATCATTAAAAGTAATAATTCCCTGGATAACGTCAACAAAGAGATCCAGGTTGTTCTGTCCATTATTGACCCTATCAACCATAGCCGTACGCTGCGCGTTCGGGTGATGGAGTATGTGAAGATGGTGGAAGCGGGCAACTCGGCGGACGGGGCTGCAAAGCTAACCGCCGTGAAAGAGGCGCTGACTAAAGCGGACCACGCTTTTGCGGCCTTTATGGCTTCGCCGCGTCTGACGGATGAAGCGCCGCTGGTGACTGCCTATCAGGACGCCTGGCAAAACTACCGCAACCAGGGACTGGCGCCGCTGATCGATGCCGCCGAGGCGCACGATGTGGCCAAATTTAACGCGCTGATCCCGGAAGTCTCCCGCCTTGACCGTCAGTACGAGATCGTTCTCGACCAGGTCCTTTCCGTCCACCAGAAATACGCCAAAAGCCTGAATGAAGATGCGAGCAGTAACTTCGTCTCCGGCCTGGCGATCATTGCCGCTATCGCCAGCCTGTTTGTGGTGGTGATTGTCGCCGTCAGCCTGCTGATGAAGCGCTTTGTCTTTGCACCGGTCAACCTGGCGCGTGAGCACTGCAGCCAGATTGCAGCAGGCAAGCTGGACGTTCCGGTGCCGGTCAAGGGGAGCGCACATAACGAAATCGATCATCTTATGAGCTCGATGGAGCAGATGCGTCAGGCGCTGCTGGAGACCATCGCCCAGGTGCGCGACGCGAGCCATACCGTAACGCACGCGGCGCAGGAGATTGCCTCCGGGAATATCGACCTGGCGTCACGTACCGAACAGCAGGCTTCCGCGTTGACCCAGACGGCGGCCAGCATGGAAGAGCTGAGCGCGACGGTGGCGAACAATACCGACAACGTTTACCAGGCCGGTAAACTGGTACAGGACGCGGTGAAAAATGCCCACACCGGCGAAGCGGTAACCCGCGAAGTCATCGACACAATGAATACCATCGCGGCGAACTCGAAGCGCATCGAGGACATTACTAGCGTGATTAACAGCATCGCCTTCCAGACCAATATTCTGGCGCTGAACGCGGCGGTTGAAGCGGCGCGCGCCGGTACGCAGGGTCGCGGCTTTGCGGTCGTGGCCAGCGAGGTACGCACCCTCGCGCAGAAAAGCGCGGTGGCGGCCAAGGACATTGAGAGCCTGATTGCGCAGTCGGTTTCCAGCGTGAAAAACGGTGCGGAACTGGTGAACCGTTCGGGCGAGGTAATTGATTCGATTATTTCGTCGGTGAATAAAGTGAATACGCTGATGGAGCAGATCTCCGTCGCCTCCGAGGAGCAGAGCCGCGGGATCAGCCAGGTCGGGCAGGCGGTGACCGAGATGGATGGCGTCACCCAGCAGAACGCTGCGCTGGTGCAGCAGTCCGCTGCGGCAGCGGCCTCGCTGGAAGAGCAGGCGCAGCAGCTTTCACGGAGTATTTCGAGTTTTAGTTTGCCGGTGCAGGCTTGATGTAAGGTTTTAAGGCTCCTTAGGGGCCTTTTTTGGCTGGCGAGGTGGGAGCTAAACGCCCTGGCTCGTGGGGCAAGGGTGAAATGTGGTAATAAAAAATTCAGGTTTATCAATGAAGATGAGGGGCTTTTTTTCTTTTAGATTAGGTGGCATGTTCCAGCCGTGGTTGGGCTCCCCCAGAGGTTGAGAAAGAACATCAGTCACTGGTCAATCAGACTCATTTTCTATTAGAGCCATGCTTGGCAAATTTGAGGATATAATCGTACACTGTACATAAAAACAGTCATATCTTATGATACACTCGTAGAAAGTTATCTATGTCAGAATCAGGAATGTATTTTAATGAGTACAATCAAGAAATTAAAGGTCATCGATCTGTTTTGTGGTGCAGGCGGGTTGTCCTGCGGCTTCATGAAAGATGCAAATGGCGCTCATTTCGAAAGCATTCTTGCACTTGATAACGATAAAGCTGCGATAAAGACCTATAACGCAAACTTTGGTAATCATGGGATTGTTGCGAACATCGACGAGTGGATCGCTGACAATCCGATCCCCAAGGCCGACATTGTCATAGGTGGGCCGCCATGCCAAGGTTTCAGCTTGTTAAATAAAAACCGCGAAGGTGACCATCGTCGTGCACTATGGGAGCCGTATATGGATATCATTGAAAGGTCTTCAGCTTCAGTTTTTGTCATGGAAAACGTTCCAGGGTTACTGACGAGTGATGAGTTTGTAGATATCTGTGCTCGAGCAGAAAGTATGGGGTTTGTACTACTGAATCCTTGTGTGCTTAATACCGCTGATTATGGCGTTCCTCAGACCCGTAAGCGTGCTATTGCCATTGGGATAAAGAAACAACGATTTAATCTCAATACTATTCCTCGTTTTCCACCTTCGCCGTCTCATCAAAATCCGGAAAAGCCGGGTGTACTCCCTGCCTGGTTAACTGTAAAAGATTTCATCGATGATCTTCCTACGCCAGTAGGCACAGAAATTCGGGATGTTAAACCTCCATTAGATCTTCATTTTGGTAGAAATCCGACGGCACTATCGCAAGAGCGCTATCGTGCCGTTCCGTTAGGTGGCAACAGATTTGACTTACAAAAAAACAGGCCTGATATTACCCCTGCATGTTGGATAAAGAAAACATCTGGCGGCACAGACCTATTTGGTCGATTGTGGTGGGAACGTCCATCTGTAACCATTCGAACTGAATTTTTTAAGCCGGAGAAAGGACGCTATCTCCACCCAGAGGAACACCGTCCAATCACGCATCGTGAAGCTGCGCGATTAATGAGTTTTCCGGATAGTTTTGTTTTTAAGGGAACGAAAACAGAAATTGCTCGTCAGATTGGTAATGCTGTTCCACCTGTTTTTGCCCAAAGAATTGCTTCATATGTTATCAATTTAATGGAATGCAGAATTAAACATGGCGAGAAGATCGAAGAAGAGCGAACCGGAAACGCTGCGTAAACAGCTCTTAGCACTAATTACAGATTTCGAGCATAAGTTGCTAGAGGAATCCTTAAGGGAACAGGTACTTACCCTCGTTCCCGCAAACCATTTGTTACGCGATTTAGGCAGTTCTCTATTGAATGAGGAAAACTGCAATTCTGCACGAGATCGCATCTTAGCATACTTACTGAAATACCCCCGAGCCATCATTCACGGTGATGAATTAATGGTTGTCGCAGGTATAAGTGAATATGCCCGCAGAATCCGTGAATTGCGTGTTCAGTTCGGCTGGTCAGTTTTAAGTGGAACGACACTTAAAGAGATGATTGATCAGCAGGAAATCACTCTTGAAGAACTCAACATTACATCTACAAATTGCCTCAAAACCGACGTTTATGCTTTGGTGGCAACGGGGCAGGATAGAGAGGCTGCACTACGGTGGAATGAAGCAAATATACTTCGCCGCAGCAAAATCTCAACGAAAGACAAAATCCTTTCCTATCTTCGAAAAAATGTAGGCCGTCCTGTTACTGGTGAAGAGCTGCGTTACCTTGCAAACGATAGTAAGGAATGGGCTCGCCGAACCCGTGAATTAAGAACAGAAGATGGTTGGCCTATTGCTACTAAAAACTCTGGTCGTCCGGAGCTGGATGTAGGAGCTTATTTACTTGAAGAGGACCGGCAGGCGGAAGTTCATGATCGCAAAATTCCTGATCCCGTTCGTGTAAGTGTTCTTGAGAGAGATAACCACTCATGTAGAAACTGTCATTGGTCGCATAGCAAAAAAACGGCTAATGACCCCAGAACGTTCCTTGAGTTGCATCATATAGAACACCATGCCCATGGTGGTGACAACACGCTTGCTAACCTTATAACGCTCTGCAACGTCTGCCATGACGAAGTCCACAGGAAAAAGATTCCTAAGGAAGACTTAATTAAATTGCTACAATAATTTCTAAAAAGGCCGCTTGCGCGGCCTTTTTTCTCCTATAAAAAGATGTAGGCGCTACAGAAGTAGTGTCTCTTATCGTTACCACTGAAGTGATTAAATTTCGGGAATACAATGGCATTGCTTCTGCATTCAGAGTATGCAGATGTGGTCAATATGTGGATGTGGTGTGAGATAAATACTTTTATTTCATTGGGTTGAATCGTATTGAGAGCGGCTTAGATGCCTTGTTAGTCTACGAAGTAACCATTTCTAAATAATGTGGAATGTCTCTCTGAAGGAAGCAAAAATTCATCATTAATTATCACAAGGGAAAATTATGTTAATTATTTTTAGTGGGCTACCCGGCAGCGGAAAAAGCACTGTTGCAAAAATAGTCACTCAAAGGCTGGGGGCAGTATATCTGCGGGTTGATACCGTTGAGCAGGCCATTCGTTCGGTCTCTGAACCTGGGCAAAAAATTGGGCCGGAGGGATATTTTGCCCTCTATGGTTTAGCAAGCGAGAATCTTAAGCTGGGCTCCAACGTTGTGACCGATTCCGTTAATGATATTAACCTTGTACGAGATGCTTTCCGCAATATTGCTCTGTCGTTGAATGTCCCTTTCCTGGAAGTTGAAATTGTCTGCTCAGACGAAAAAGAACATCGTTATCGCGTAGAGAACAGAGTATCTGATATCCCGGGACTCACGCCTCCTGACTGGGAAAGGGTAAAAAACCGTGAGTATGAACCCTGGGAGAGAGAACATCTCATATTGGACACCGCCCTGTTATCAGCGGCAGAGTGTGCAGATAAAATCCTGGAAATTAAGAACGCTCTAAACCGGCCTTAAACGGTGAACAAGCGCCAGCAATGGTTTTCACGGGGCGTGTGAAAATACGCTCCCCGCAAAATTATTCATTCACCCCAGCAATATTTCCCTTCCTCATCCGTCTACCTCATCACAAGCCATAATCAGTTACTGTAAATGAGGTAGACACCATGAGAGATTTTGATATGCACGGCAGAGGTCACGGGCGCGGATTCGGCCGCCACCGTATGGGTAAGGGTTTAGTCATTGGCGCGGTGATTTTCATCGTGCTCGGCCTGGTGGTGATGACCCTGTGGAACGCCTTGCTCCCGACCATTCTCGGCGTAAAAGCCATTGGCTTCTGGCAGGCGCTGGGCATTCTGGTGCTGAGCCGCATTCTGTTTGGCGGGTTAGGTTTCCGCCCGGGGATGTTTGGCGCGCATCGCCGGATGCACGAGCGGTGGATGAATATGACGCCAGAACAGCGCGAGGCGTTTATTCAGCAGCGCCGCGAAGGGTTTGGTCGCCACGGCCGCGGCCACTGCGGCTGGCACGGTCATCGTGACGATAAACGCGACGACGCCACGCCAAAAGCGCCGGAAGCAGAGTGAGCGAAATGAAAGCCGGGGAGGCGGGCGGATCCATGCTGATGTCGGCGCTTAATGCCTGCCGAGCCCGGCTGAAAGCCTTCATTCGCGGGCGGACGTCCGTTCGCGATGATGCCGACGACATTTTGCAGGAAGTGACGTATCAGCTGATGAAAGTGGAGCAGCCGGTCGAAAACGTCGCCGCCTGGCTGTTCCGCGCGGCGCGTAACGAGATGACCGACCGGGCGCGTAAAAAGCGCGAGGTGTCACTCTCCGGCTATTTTACGGGCGTAGACGAAGAGGGGGGCCCGGAGGACGAGCTGGCCGAAACCCTGTTCGGCGTCCCGCACACGCCGGAAGAGGAGTACCTCAAAACGCTGCTGTGGGAAGAACTGGGGCAGGCGCTGTCTGAACTGCCGCCGCCGCAGCGTGAGGTGTTTGAAAAGACCGAACTCCACGGTTACAGCATTAAAATGCTGGCAGAGGAGACCGGCGCCAGCGAACAGGCGCTATTATCCCGCAAGCACAAGGCGGTGCTTTTTCTGCGTACGCGGCTGCGGGACGTCTATGACGCGCTGACGGGCGAATAGCGGCGACAGACAAAACCTTACACTTCCGGCACTTGTAGATTCATCACTATCGTTTATGATCGGGGCGTCTTGTTACTCTGGAATGTTATGCGCAACCGTCAGCTCCTCGGAAAATGGCTTTTGATCGTCACCTGTCTCGCGATGGCGCTTTGCCTCGTGCAGCGTGCGGTGATGCTCAACCATTTTTTACAGGGACTGGATCCGCAAATTTCTCTGAGCGCAGATGCCCCGGCTAGCAGCAGCACCGAGCAACCCGGCCCGTCGCCTTGTCAACTTGGCGCACACTCGCTGCTTTGCGCCCAGCCGCTGTTCTTCGACGGCGCGCTACCGGCCATTATTATCTTCTTCGCGCTGCTGCAGCTGTTTACGCAAGGGCGGGCATTTGCTCCCGCAGAACAGCCCGTTCAGGCACCACCTCCCCGAATACACCTTAAAAACTGCGTTTTCCGTGAATGAAAATCATCGTCCTCACACGATAATTTTCACTGTTCACGGAGTAAAACATGCTTAACCTCTTCAGGGGATTCGTCTTCCTGTGGCTGTCCTGCATCGGCATTGTCCATGCGGCGGACACAGGCTGGCAGGTTTCCCCACAAAACGATCACGCCCGCATCCGCTTTCAGGCGGAGAGGGAACAAACGCACATTAAAGGCCTGCTCACCGTTGAGCTGAAGCCCGGCTGGAAAACCTACTGGCGATCGCCGGGCGAGGGCGGCGTAGCGCCGAAAATCAGCTGGCCGGAAGGCGTGACGGATAGCTGGTCCTGGCCGGTCCCGTCGCGCTTCGATATCTCCGGCATGACCACGCAGGGCTATCACGATAAGGTCACTATCCCGATCGCACTCGACGGAGTGAAGGGCAACACGCTCGACGGAACGCTCACGCTCTCGACGTGCAGTAACGTCTGCCTGCTGACGGACTACCCGCTGCGTCTCGATTTTACCCAGCCGATGGACGAGGGCTTCAGTAGCGAGTTCGAGCAGGCGATGCGTGCCGTGCCCGGTACGTCAGGCGTATCCGCGGATCTCTCCGCCTGGCTCGCTGGCGACAAGCTGGTGATTACCGGCACGACGGACGGGAAGTGGGATAATCCGGGGATCTACTTTGACCCGCTGGAGGGTGACATTCTTCCCGGCGAGCCGGTCATTAAACACGACGGCAATACGCTTCGGGTGACGGTACCCGTGACCGACGAATGGGGCGATAAACCCGCCTCGCTGGAAGGCAAAACGCTGTCGTTTGTGCTGACCAGTGGCGGTCACGCGCAGCAAACCACCATGACCGTTGGCGCGACGCCAGCTACGCATTCTGCGCCGGAAGGGACGGGCAAAATGGTGCTCTTTGCGCTGCTGGGCGGGCTGATCCTCAACCTGATGCCCTGCGTGCTGCCGGTCATGGGCATGAAGCTTAACAGCATACTACAGGCGGGCTCGGACAGGCGCGCGATCAGGCTGCGGTTTCTGGCCACCAGCGCCGGGATCCTCACCTCCTTTATGCTGCTGGCGGGGATGGTGACCGCACTGAAACTTGCCGGGGCGTCGCTGGGGTGGGGCATTCAGTTCCAGAACCCGTGGTTTATTGGCCTGATGGTCGCCGTCACCTTCCTGTTTGCGCTGAACCTGTTTGGCGCGTTTGAGATGCTGCTGCCTTCAGCCGCCACGGGACGGCTGGCTACGGCAGGGGGATCGGGGATCGGCGGCAGCTTCTGCGAAGGAATGTTCGCCACGCTGCTGGCGACGCCGTGCTCCGCGCCGTTCCTCGGTACCGCGGTCGCCTTTGCTCTTGGCGCACCGCTGCACTCCCTGTGGCTGATTTTCCTGATGCTCGGCGTGGGCATGAGCCTGCCGTGGCTGTTTGTCGCTCTGGTGCCGAAAACGGCCATGCTGCTGCCGAAACCCGGCCGCTGGATGAACACGCTCAAAGTCATCCTGGGCCTGATGATGCTGGCCTCCAGCCTCTGGCTGGCAACATTATTGGGCGTGCATCTGGGTGAGTCGGTCAGCCAGATGGTGATGCTGGTGCTGATCGCCGTCGCGCTCGCGCTGTTCGCGCTGAAGGGGCAAAAATCCTCACCGCTGTTCTGGCTCGTGGTCATCGCGCTGTCGGCGTTCGGCGGGTATCAGGCGCGCGGGCTGCTTAACTCCCCGTCTGACGCCGTGGCGCAGAATGTCGCTCAGACTATCCCGTGGCAGCCACTCAGCGAGGAAGCCATCCAGCAGGCGCTGGCGCAGGGAAAACGGGTGTTTGTGGATATCTCGGCGGACTGGTGCGTGACCTGCAAAGTCAACGAGCATCGGGTGCTGAATCAGCCGGACGTTATTGCCGCGCTGCGCCAGCCGGACGTGGTGGCCCTGCGCGGAGACTGGAGCCAGCCGTCCGCGTTTATCGCGGAGTTTCTGGCGAAGCGAAACCGTTACGCCATTCCGTTTAACGCAGCGTATGGCCCCGGTCTGCCCGATGGCGAAATCCTCTCGCCGCTGCTGGACAAGCGCACCCTGGTCACCACCCTGAACAACGCAAAAGGCTAAACGTGTTATGAAAAAACTCCTTATTACGCTTCTGCTCCTGCTGGCCCCGGTTCAGGTGTTCGCTGCCCAGCCGCTGACGCCGGACCAGGAGCAGCGTGCGCAGAAGATGATCGCTGATTTCCTGTTTAACGATCCGAACTCACCGCGCATCGGCGCGAAAAACCCCAAGCTCACCCTGGTGGTGTTTACCGACTACAACTGCCCGTACTGTAAAAAATTCGATCCCTATCTGGAGAAGATTGTTGAGAAATACCCGGACGTCGCGGTGGTCTTTAAGTTCTTACCTTTCCGCTCGGAAAGCTCGCTGACCGCCGCGCGGGATGCGTTAACGCTCTGGCGTCAGGATCCCGGGCAGTTTATGAAGCTGAACCATACCCTGATGGCCAGGAAGGGGTACCACGATGACGCCAGCATTCAGGAGGCGCAGAAGCGGGCGGGCGTGAGCGTCACGACGCCGGACGAGGAGAGCCTGATGACGATCAAGCGCAGCCTGATCGTCGCGGAAAAAATGGGGATCCAGGGCACGCCCGCCACGCTAATCGGCGAGGGACTGCTGCCCGGCTGGGTGCCGTTTGAACAATTCGACGAAATGGTCAGTGACGCACTGAAAAACCGCTAACCTGAAGGGGGCGGAATGCCCCCGACAAACCGGAGAGGGAAATGAAAAAATTACTGTTACTTTCAGCGCTGGCGACGTCAGGGCTGGTACAGGCCGCTGATGCCATACCGGAGGTGGTGAAGCACTTCGGCGAGCAGCAGAACATTAAAATCATTAAGAAGCTGGATGCACCCGGCGGGGCACCGGCCTGGCTGGGGCAGTATCAGGACATGGGCGTGACGCTGTTTTTAACCCCGGACGGCAAGCACGTCATCTCAGGCTATCTGTACGATGACAAAGGGAAAAACCTCAGCGAAGGCTATTTCCAGAAAGAGATTTACGCCCCGATGGGACGCGAGATGTGGAAGAACCTCAACGCGGCGCATCCCCTGAAGGAAGGGGCGGATAACGCTCCGCGTAAGGTCTTTGTGTTTGCCGATCCGTTCTGTCCGTACTGCAAGCAGTTCTGGGCCGAAGCGCAGCCGTGGGTGAAGGCGGGCAAGGTTCAGCTCAACACGCTGCTAGTGGCGTTTCTCAACCCCAACAGCGGACGTAACGCCGCCGCGATTCTGAATGCGAAAGATCCGGTTTCGGCCTGGCGCGAATACGAGCTTTCCGGTGGGAAAAAGTTACCTAAGCCAGACGGCGAGGCTTCCCGTGAAACGGTAGCTATCCTGCAGAAGCACCAGACGCTGATGGACAGCCTGGGCGCTAACGCCACGCCGGCCATTTACTATCTGAATGCGGAAAATGAGTTGCAGCAGGTGGTCGGTATGCCGGATGCGCAGCAGCTTGAGGCGATGTTTGGGCCGAAGCCGTAAAAAAACAGGCAGAAACGGGGCGTTTCTGCCTGATAGTCTCTTAGCTTCCCCAGCGTCCTTTCAGGTAGTTCACCGCCTGCTGCGTCTGCGGCTGGTTCAGGTAATCTTCCCGAAACAGGATGGTGCCATTCACGTTGGGCAGCGAATCGTTGAGATCGAGCTGCTTTTTCAGCTCCGGCACGCCGCCCTGAACCGTCCAGTCCGGCTCATTTCTCGACGGCTCGCCCACCTTGTAGAACGCAATGCCGATATACAGGCGAGTGTGGGTCGGCTTCACGACGTCGGCCCACCATTTGGTCAGCACGTCGTAGCGCGCGGCATCCCGTGAGAAGGGCCAGTAAATCTGCGGAGCGATGTAGTCCAGCAGGCCCTGCTGCACCCACTGCCGCGTATCGGCGTAGGACTCATCATAGGCCGCGGCGCCGCGGGTATCAGAGCCTGCCGGGTCAAAGGAGCGGTTGCGCCACACGCCCGCCGGGCTGACGCCAAACTCAACGTCGGGCTTGGTCTGTTTAATCGCGCGGGACACCTGCACGATCAGCTGCTGCGTGTTGTGTCTTCGCCAGTCGGCCTTTGAGGCAAATCCCTGACCGTATTGCCGCCAGGTCTGTGCGTCATTGAGCGCTGAACCAGGCGTTTCGGTATAGAAGTAATCATCAAACTGCACGCCGTCTACCGCGTAGTTCGCCACCACTTCGGTCACCACGCGGGTGATCCAGTCCCGAACTTCCGGAATGCCGGGATCGAGAACAAAGCGGTCGCCCGAGATGCGCACCCACTCAGGGTGCTGGACATAGACGCTGGACGGGGTCTGATAGGCGGTCCGGTTCAGGGCGGCGATGGTTGACGGTTTGGTGTTGGTCGACACGCGGTACGGGTTGAACCAGGCATGGACCTTCATGCCGCGCTTGTGCGCTTCATCCAGCATAAACTGCAGCGGATCGTATCCCGGATATTCGCCGACGTTGCCCGTCAGCATATCCGACCACGGTAAAATTTTTGATGACCAGAGGGCCGTGCTGTCCGGCTTCACCTGGAAAAACACCGTGTTAATACCGAGGTGCTTAAGGTTGTCGAGCTTGCTGGTCAGCGCCTGCTTTTGCATCGCGATGCGCTGGTCCGCGCTGCGGCCGTTCACCGAGGCCACCGGCGGCCAGTCGAGACGAGAGACGGTTGCCAGCCAAATCCCGCGCATCGGCTCGTTTGCCTGCTGCGTCGGTTTGCTCGCGGTGGGGAGCGGGGTAACCAGTGATTTGGGTGGTTTTGAGGAGCAGCTCACAAGTAAAAGCGCGCAGCCAGCCAGCGCACCAATCCGTTTTACGTGTCGCGTCATTTGCGTATTAGCTCTTGATAATCCGACTGTTGGCCCAGGGATTAAAGGCGGGCTCCGCCTGTTCTGTGCTTGCCTCATCGTGGAGGGAGTCCAGATACAGGGCTTCCACTTCCGCGCGCGCCCACGGGGTGCGGCGCAGAAATTTCAGGCTCGATTTAACGCTGGGATCTTTTCTGAAACAGTTAATTTTGATGCGGTCGCCCAACTCGCTCCAGCCATATTTCGCCACCAGAGCGTTGACCATCATCTCCAGCGTTACGCCATGCAAAGGATCGTTAGAAATGTGTGCAGTCATAGGTGTCCGGATGTCTCAATGTTTGTGGGGGCAGGGTTACCGGTAAAAGGGTACAAGAAAGTGGAGGAAGCGGCAACAAACCTACCTTATTTGAGCGTCATGAATTTTAGCCAAAACGGTATAATAATGGTGGCTCAATAACCTGCAATTTGCGTTCAGGAAAAAATATGGAAAACGGTGGGAACCTTTTTGAATACTGGGAGACTTCAACGGAGTCCGTGGCGGCATGGAATCAAAAAAAAGCAGAAGTTGATGAGAAAAAATTAAGCAATAAGGAAAAAGGTATTAGCCAAAGGATCCTTTATCCCTCTTACGAAATTGCCTGCATTCATTATGCCAAACCGAAGGGCATGGAAAAACCGCAGGACAGATTTATAGCAGAAACGTCGTTTCTTGCTACACCTGGTGCGCTGGAATGTGGCTATTCGCAGTGTATAGACTGGACGGCTGACGGCATTTTAGATGAAAATGTTTACAAATGGATTGGTCGGTATACACGCGCCAGATTAAAACTTGCCGGGATATGCGTTGAAATAAGTCAGGGCAAGGCATTTAAAATGCGAAAATTTTATAAGTGCATTGAGACCTCCGAAAAATCCACTATATCATTTATCCTTGGTGGTTTTTTCTGCTTCCAGTCGGCAACTTATTGGCTCAGGTCCAGACATGAGCAGATAGAACATTTTATTCACGCCGGGTTGATTGAGAAAGCGTCTTTGCAATTTTACCCGGATAAGGATAGGCGAAAAACGCCTGATTATCTTATTCAGACCCACGCGGGTGAATGGCATGTATTCGAGAGTAAAGGGGGCGAGTATACCCCCCGATGGCAGAGAATAGAGGAGGCGGTAGCGCAATTAGACAGTGTGACTCATGTTGTCTGTAAAAATGGGCCGCCAAAAAAAATCAGGACCTTCGTCTGTACTCATACGTCGATCGATGCAGATAAGGATATTGTCATCAACGTCGTAGATCCGGTCCCGGATCTCGTGCAACCCATTATTATCAATCCCGACGTTTGCGTCCTACTCTCAAAACTCACGTTAATCAGTCTTTTCGATACGCTATCTGCTATCAAAACAAGCCGCATACAAAAGATACCCGGAATGGATGACTGGGTATTTGTGGGTGCACCTCAATATGATGATATCCATTATGGTATTCCAGAGATGTGCCTGGGTTTTAAGGATAAATTGAAATTAAGGCTTGGAGTATACCTTCTTATAAAGGAGGTCATTGATCTTAATCTTGCAAAAAACAAAGAGGGTGTAAACGTTGCAGAAGTTAACGAAAAACTCGCTGTATTACTTCCTTCACCAGTAAAACTGCGCAGAGTCATCGACGCATTGAGTCCCTTTATGCACCACAAAATATCCTATAGAAATTATGGCGATTACTTTAATTTATTATCGGAATATTTAGGCCTTCCAAAACTAACGAAAAAAATCCTGGAGGAAGAGAAACGATTAGTTAATGATTTACCGGAAATCATTAAGAAACACCGCTCGCCATGGGGTGGACTAACTCGCAAGGCTCCATTACCAGGCTATGACGATCCTTGGGAACTGGCGCATATCAATAAACAGAAAAAGCTGCGGATGAAACCCAAAAATCGATAAGGGTCTAACGATAAAGGCCACATTAACGTGGCCTTTTGTCATTATTTCTCGTTAAACAGTTCCGGCGCCCACGGACGCGGAACCACCTCCATAAACGGCGCGCGCTCGAAGCGGTCCTTCAGCGCCCACGGCACCGTGCAGTCGAAGATGGTCTTGCAGGAGATGCCGTTTGCGCGAATCGAGGTGCTGTAATCCGGCGACTGCGATGGATCCAACTGGTGGCCACGGATCCCCGGAATATTCGTGATGCTGACATCACCCTGCATGCGGGTGGTCATCGCCCACAGGATATCGTCGCTGTCGAAAATATCCACGTCTTCGTCGACCAGAATAATGTTCTTCAGCTCCGAATAGGTGGCTAAGGCAATCAGCGCCGCCTGGCCCTGACGTCCTTCGTCTGACGGCTGGCGTTTTTTCACCTGCAATATCCCGAGGAACTTACCGCCACCTGCGGTATGCGCATAGACGTTTTGCAGGAAGCCCGGGATCGCCTCTTCAACGGCATTGCGGATGCTGGCCTCCGTCGGCAAACCGGCCAGCGTGGTATGTTCTTCTCCCGGTCCCACCAGCGTTTGCAGGATTGCGTGGTTGCGCATGGTCACGGCTTTCACTTTGATCACCGGCAGAGACGGGTTAGCCTCGCCGCAGTAGCCCGGGAACTCCGGCATCGCGTGGCCGGTATTGGTGTGCTGATCTTCCCTTACGCGCACGCCCGGAAGCAGTTCACCTTCGATGATGATTTCCGCCCGCGCGATCGCTTTCTCTTTTACCGCCACGCCCTGCACCAGCTCGACCGGCTGCTGGCGCAGCGCCCCGGCGACGCCCAGCTCGTTGTAGCCAAACGGCGTGGTGGGGGCCTCAAAGCAGGCGCCGATATAGATGGCGGGATCGAGACCCATGTTGATCGTCACCGGCAGCGGTTTTCCGGCCTCTTCGGCTTTTTTGCGGAAGACTTCGATATGCCGACCGGCGGCAAGGAACATGGAAAGCTCGTCGCGCTCCTGGACGCAGAGGCGGTGAATGGTGACATCCGTCAGCGAGCTATCCTCAGGATCGCTTGCCAGCACCAGCCCCAGACAGAAGAACGGGCCAGCATCAATCGGCGTGTTTGTCGGTGCCGGAAGCAGCTTGCGCAGGTCGAAGTCAGGATCGTCCGCGTAGAAGACCTGTTCCTGACAGGGGGCCTGCGAGGCCGGAACGACAACCGGCGCAACCGGCTTTTTCACCGCCTGGCCGACGTGTTTTGCCAGTTCAGAAGGCTCGCAGCCCAGAAGCAGCGCCGCGCGCTCGCGGCTGGCGTGCATTCCCACCAGGATGCGGGAGTCCGGATAGCCCTTCACGTTGTTAAACATCATGGCCGGGCCCGTACGGGTGGGACGTTTTACCGTGCCGCCCGCGCCGATATGACGGTAGACTCCCGCCAGCTCCGCGTTGGGATCGACCGGATGATCGGTTTCAAGATACTGCCCTTCGTGGCGCTGAAGCAGGGCGATGGCGCTGCGGAGATCGTTGATCGGGTTTTCCATATTTTCCTCCCTCGTTTGAATACCTCCATTTTTATGGCAATGACCAATAGCATCAATTGCATCATTACTGCTAAATTGATAAGTAAATTCATATCAAAAAGGAGGCGTTCCGTGCAGTTTCGTCAGATGCGCCATTTCATCGTCGTTGCCGAAGAGCTCCACATGCACCGGGCCGCCGAGCGTCTGAACATGGCGCAACCGGCCCTGAGCCAGCAGATAAAGGCGCTGGAAGAACGTTTAGGCGTCACGCTCTTTAGCCGGGCGAACCGCCGCTTAACCCTGACGCCCGCGGGCGAAGCGTTTCTGGTGAAAGCCAGGCTCGCCATCTCCCTGACCGAGCAGGCGGTTCTCGACGCCAGGCAAACGGCAAGGGGCGAGCAGGGGGTGTTAAACCTGGGGTGCGTGTCGAGCGCGATGTTCGACGGCAGGCTGCCCGCCGCGCTGCGCCAGATGCATACGCGCTGGCCGGCCATTACCATGTCGCTGGTGACGGGAAACGTGCAGACGCTCTACGCGGCCGTGCAAAGCAACCAGCTTGATGTGGCCATCATCCGGGCGCCGCTGCCGTCGCTGCCTGACGATCTGCAAAGCCGCCCGTTTACCGCCGAGAAAACGGTGCTGGCGCTGTATCGTCAGCATCCGCTGGCGGGATCGTCCGCGCTGACGCTTTCGTCGGTGAAAGACGAAAAATGGATTTCCCTGCGCGACCCGGAGGGAATGGGGCTGGAACAGTACTTTTATGACGCCTGCAGCGGGGCGGGCTTTCAGCCGGACGTGGTGCAAAACGCGACCGACGTGCCCACGGTGATAAGCCTGGTTTCGGCTGGGTTTGGGCTTGCGCTGCTGCCTGCGTCGGCAAAGGCGGTGAGCGTCGAGAATGTGGTTTACGTGGACATCCTTGACCGGCTCCGTGAAAGCGAGCTGACGCTGGTTTGCCACCGGATTATTCGCTCAGAAGTGCTTAAAAAGTTTCTGGTTACGCTCGATCACACCTGACGTCCGGCCGCCTGCAGTAGCTGCTCGCGTAGCCAGGCGTTCGCCGGGTCCTGACTGTTTTTCGGGTGCCAGTACATGTAGATGGTTATGGGCTGGAGCGGCAGCGGCGGCGGAAAAATATCCAGCGAGCTGGCAAACTGTCGCAGCATCCGTTCCGGTAAGGTGCACACAAGGTCAGTACCGGCGACAAGCGCAGGCGCCATGGCGTAGCTCTGCGTAGACATCGCGACGTGTCGCTGATAGCCCAGCCCGGCCAGGGTTTGATCGACAAAACCGGTAAACGGATCCCCCGCCGACGACACTACCAGATGAGAAAGCGCGCAGAAGCTTTCCGGGTCTAACGCACCGGTTCCGCGCGGATGACCTTTGCGCTGGGCGGTGGCAAACGCGTCGTCGAGCAGTTTGCGCCTTACCCAGCCGTCATGGGCACCGGCGCTCACGCCGATGTAGATATCGACATCACCGTTTTCCAGCTGCTGCGGCAGCTCGGCCATCTCCGGCAGGGCGAAGCGCAGGCGGATACCGGGAGCATCGGTGCTCACCTGGTTAAGCAGCCCTGTGCCCAGCATCAGCGCCGGATTTTCATGCAGGGCGATCGCAAAGGTCCGGCGGCTGGTGGCGGCATCAAACGCGATGGGGGCAAACATCGCGCTGATGCCGCGCAGCACGCTCTCCACCTGAGGCTTGAGCGCTTCCGCTCTCGGCGTGGGCAACACCCCACGTCCATGTGGGGAGGGGATAAACAGCGGTTCGCCAAACAGCGTTCGCAGACGCGCGAGACGGGCGGAGAGCGCGGGCTGGCTGATGCCAAGCCGCGCGGCCGCATGGGTGATATTCCTGTCCTGAAGCAGGGCATCCAGGGTCAGGATCAGGTCTATGTCCATGCCAGAGAGGGGCGTCATCTTATTTCGCGCTGCTGGCGTCCCGGTTGGTATAGGTCACAGGGACCCAGGCATAGCCGCCGTTTTCGCCTTTGGTGACATAGCCGATACCAGGGAACGGCAGATGGGGCGCGGCAACCAGGTCTTTATATTTCACAAAGTCCGCAAACGCATGTTCGCGCACGCTTGCCGCTTTGCTCTGATCTTCATCGTAGGTAATGGTCACGTCAGGCTGCGGGAACTGAACCGCCGCGGCATGAATGATGTCGCCGACAAAGGTGATCTTCTCGCCTTTGCTTGTCAGCGTGTAGAAGGCTGAGCCTGGCGTATGGCCGGGATGAACCGTGCCGGTCAGCCCCGGGAGAATCTCAGATGTGCCGCTAAACGGCACCACTTTACCGGCGTCAAGATAGGGTTTTAAGGTCTTCTGCGCGACGACAAAGTAGTTCTTGCCGTAGCCGGTTTTTTTCTGATTCTCGTCGTTAAAGAAAAAGTCGACGTCCGGTTTGCCAACAAAAACGCGCGCGTTGCTGAACACCACCTTGCCGTCTTTCACCAGGCCGCCCGCGTGATCGGAGTGGGCGTGGGTCAGCAGGACTTCAGTAATGTCCTCGGGTTTAATCCCCTGCGTGGCGAGGCTCTCAATCAGACGTCCGCCGTTGCCGGGGCCAAAGAGCTGGCCTGAGCCCGTATCTACCAGAATTTTATGTCCGGGCATCGCAATCAGGAACGCGTTAATGGACACCTCAGGCGGGTTGGTCTGGAAATTTTTCGCGAGCAGCGCATCAATTTTTTGCGGCGTTGTGCGGCGCAGCAGCTTGTGTAGATCCTGCGCGACGGTCCCGTCGGTAAACGAGGTCACCAGAACGTCGCCAACCTGAACGCTGTATCCGCCCGCCGGTTGTTTAACGACGTGCTGAGGCGTCTCTGCCGACGCCTGAAGCGCAGGATAGAAAAGCAATGAACTGGAAATCAGCGTGGACAGGGCAAGTTTTTTCACGGTAAGCATACGAGTCTCCTTTGAAAGCGCTCATCTTACTTCTTCGTAAAATTATAAGAACCTGCCCAGAAATGATAGGACCTATAAACACAATGGATAGCTCAGTGAAGAGGCCGGATGGCGGTGATGCCTTTCCCGGCCTGTAAAACGTTATTTTTTCAGCGGCGCGTTCCAGCTGTCCGGCGTGGCTTTCGACCAGGAGCCATAAGCGGCATTAGGCAGCACAATCCAGTCGTTACCGAAGTGTTCCGCGCTGGCCTCAACCAGCTCGCGCTGCTGTTCGCTCGGTTTTTTGTTTTTAAACTGCACGGCGAAATCCGGCAGGCTGTCGCCAAACAGCATCACGATCTGCTGCTTTTTGAGGATGCTCTGGCGACGCTCTTCCTTGCTGACCGTATCCAGAAGCACGCTTTCATCGGACACCTGCGGAAGTCCGAGGGCTTTTAACGTCCTGAGCGTATCGGCTTTATTTTCCTGCATGCGGTCCGAGACGTAATAGATACGGACGTTGCTTTGATTCACATGGTCAAGAAACGCCTTCGCGCCCGGAATTAAGCCGGGTTTACCCTGTTTCTCCCAGTCGCTCCAGGTGTCCCATTTTGTAAAGTCGTGACACTGCTCGGTGTCGCGCACCAGCAGAGGGGTGTTATCCAGCACCGTTTCATCCAGATCCATTACCACGGCGTAATTTTCAGGCGTTTTCAGATCTTTTAACTTTTCGTTGAAACGCTCGGTGGCAAACCGATACGTCTGCAGCTGAAGAGCCATAATCTCTGCCGATTTCTGCTGATAGCGCAGCGCCATTTCGTACGCTTTGGGTTCACACAGGTCGCGCCCGGCGGCCGTCGCCGCTGCCGTTGCACTCAAAACAGGTAATGCCAGCAGTAATGCCTTAGCCATTGAATTCACGCTTTTTTCCTCAACACCCTGGTTAAAATCCCGAAAGCGTAATGAAATTCAATGACAGAAATATGAAGGCTGCGTTGCTAGACCAGCATGTAATACCAGAACAGGGCGACTTCGTCTTTTTCCGGTAAGGCGTTGTAGAGAAAACGATCGTATCCGCCCAGGGTGAATCCGTAGTTACGGTAGAACAGACAGGCAGAGACGTTCACATTTTGTGTTTCAAGCCGTAATCCCGGCGCGTTTACGCTGCGGGCCCAGACGTGGGCGGCGGCCATCAATTTTTGTGCGGCGCCGGTTCTGCGTTTTGTACGATCAACGGCGATATAATCCACTGAGATAAATTTATTCCAGCCAATTGAAGCGGTAATAAATCCGGCTATTTCACCGTCATCCGTTTCGGCGATAAGAAATATGGCGTCCGGATTAACGCAGTGGTTTTCAAGGGTTTGGATGTCGAGCTCGTAGGTTTTAATCCAGGGCTCGGTGACGGCTTCGATATGCAAATCACAGTGGATAAAGGGCTCTCGCGCAACGTGGCTAATGGTGAAAGAAAAGTCACAGCATTCAAGACGTACGAGGTCAGTATTTAATCCTTTTCGAATCTGCATAATTTTCCCGATAGTGAGTTATTTCATAAAGAATAGACGAAGCGGTTAAATCCGCTGGGCTAACACACTTTTAATCCTGAACTAAGCTTGTACTTCGTTCCGCGTAAAATGTGGGTCATTCGAGGACAATGAATGGAATTCAGGACATTTCAAAAGCAGTGGGGTGCTGAGTTTATTTCCGATGACGTAGTACGTTTTCGCGTCTGGGCAGAAGGACAGAAAGAACTTACGCTACGTCTGGCTACCGCCGACGTGCCGATGACGGCAACCGGCGACGGCTGGTTCCAGGCAGATGTACCCGGCGTCACGCACGGTGCAGAATATCAATTTGTTCTTCAGGACGGCATGACGGTGCCCGATCCCGCCTCGCGCGCGCAGAAGGGCGACGTTAACGGCCCCTCCGTCGTTATCGATCCCCAACGCTATCAGCCGGTCAACCGGGACTGGGCGGGGCGGCCGTGGGAAGAGACGATCATTTACGAACTGCACGTCGGCACCTTTACCCCGGAGGGCACCTTCCGGGCGGCCATCGACAAGCTGCCGTATCTGGCAGAGCTCGGTATTACCCAGCTTGAAGTGATGCCCGTCTCCCAGTTTGGCGGAACCCGCGGCTGGGGGTATGACGGCGTGCTGCTGTATGCCCCGCACGCCGCCTACGGCACGCCGGAGGATTTCCACGCGTTTATCGACGCCGCGCACGGGCTGGGGCTTTCCGTGGTGCTGGATATCGTGCTCAACCACTTTGGCCCTGAGGGGAACTATCTGCCCCTGCTGTCGCCCGCATTTTTCGATGCGGATCGGATGACGCCGTGGGGCAACGGCATCGCTTACGAGCGCGAGCCGGTGAGGCAGTACATCACCGATGCGCCGCTCTACTGGCTGACGGAGTATCGTCTGGACGGTCTACGTTTTGATGCCATCGACCAGATTAAAGACGCCTCAGAGACGCACATTCTGGAAGAGATAGCAGAGAAGATCCGCGAGGCAATTCCGCACCGTCACGTGCACCTGACCACGGAAGACAGCCGCAACGTGATTTTTCTGCATCCGCGCGATGAGCAGGGCAACACGCCGCTGTTCACCGCCGAGTGGAATGATGACTTCCACAATGCCGCCCACGTCTTTGCCACCGGCGAAACGCACGCCTACTACCAGGATTTTGCCTTTGAGCCGGAGAATAAGTTTGCCCGGGCGCTGGCGGAAGGCTTTGTCTACCAGGGCGAGATTTCGCTGCAAACCGGTGAATCCCGCGGGGTGGAGTGTCAGACCCAGCCGCCGCAGTTCTTCGTCGATTTTATTCAGAACCACGATCAGACCGGGAATCGCGCCCAGGGCGAGCGTCTTATCACCCTGGCCGGTGCCGATAAGACGCGAGTGCTGCTTGCCGCGCTGCTGCTTTCCCCCCATATCCCGCTGCTGTTTATGGGCGAGGAGTTTGGGGAAACGCATCCGTTCCTGTTCTTCACCGATTTTCACGGCGATCTGGCAAAGGCGGTGCGGGAAGGGCGCGCAAAAGAGTTTACCGGCCATGCCGGGCACGATGAAACCGTCCCGGATCCGAATGACGTGAACACCTTCGTTCGCTCAAAGCTCGACTGGAATAAGATTGCCACCGACGAAGGCAAAACGTGGCTGCGCTTCACGCGCCACCTGCTAACGCTGCGTCATCGCCATATCGTTCCGCTTCTGCGTCATGGCGGCACCGTTCAGGGCAAGGTGATCAAGACTGCGCCCGGCATGGTGGCGGTGAGCTGGCGCTTCCCGTCGGGGACGCTCTCTCTGGCGCTGAATATCAGCAATAAGCCCGTCGCGCTGCCCGATCTCGCGGGTGAGACGCGCTTTGCCTGGCCGGAAGTCACTGACGTTTTACCCCCGAACGGTATTGTCGTTCGCTTTGCTGATGGAGAAGCATCGTTATGATCCCTTCCGCCACGTACCGTATTCAGTTCCGTAATGGCATGACGTTTGACCGCGTTGCGGCGCTGGTGCCGTATCTGAAAGATCTCGGCATCAGCCACCTCTACGCGTCGCCCGTGTTTACCGCCACAGCGGGCTCCACCCACGGCTATGACGTCACCAACCCGAATGAAATTGACCCCGCGATCGGCGGACGAGACGGTTTCGACCGCATGGCCGCGGCGCTTAAGCAGGCCGGTATGGGACTGATTCTGGACATTGTTCCTAACCATATGTCGACCTCGCTGGAAAACGCCTGGTGGCGCGACGTGATCGAGCACGGCAGGCAAAGTCGCTACGCCCGCTATTTCGATATCGACTGGTCACGGCCGCTAACGCTACCGTTCCTCGGCGACACCTTTGAAGCGGAGCTGGAGAAGGGGGCCATCACCTTAAAACGTGACCCTGTCACTAAAAAAGCCGCGCTGGTCTACTATGACGCCGAGTATCCGCTCAACCCGGGCACGTACAGCGAGGATAAGAGCATCGCTGAACTGCATGAAGCGCAAAGCTGGCGGCTGATGTCCTGGCGGGAGGCGCCGAAGCAGCTCTCGTGGCGGCGCTTCTTTGAGATCACCGGGCTGGTCGGCGTTCGGGTTGAAGATGACGCGGTCTTCGACGATTCGCACCGGCTGATCCTTGAGCTGGTTCACGCGGGCGTGGTGGACGGCCTGCGCATTGACCATGTCGACGGCCTGGCCGATCCGCTGGGCTATCTGCAGCGCCTGCGGCAGGAGGCCGGATCCGACTGCTACATCACGGTTGAAAAAATTCTCGCCCGGGGAGAACAGCTTCCCGCAGACTGGCCGGTATCCGGCACCACCGGCTACGAGTTTATCGCCTCGCTGGCGGAAGTGCTGGTCGACGACGCTAACCTGCCGCGCCTGGAGACCATCCACGACGAGACGCTGGGAATAACGGTCGATCGCCACGCTGAGCTGCGTGATGCCAAAGGCCTGATGACCGACCGCAATTTTGAGGGTGAATTCACCACGCTGCTAAACCTTGCTGACGATCTGGCCCAGCGCAATGACGTTGCGCTGCCGCGCGACGAGATCCGCCACGCGCTGCGCGAGCTGCTTATCGCCTTTCCGGTGTACCGCACCTACGGCACACCCGAGGGATTAACCCCGCCGGACGTGGCGCTGCTCAACCGCGTGGTCGCCAGCGTGGAGACCTCCGAAGCGGCGCTGAGCCTGATTGTGCGCATTCTTACCGGCGACCTGCCGGACGCGTGCCGCGAGTCCGCTGCGCTTTTCAGAACCCGCTTCCAGCAGCTTACCGGGCCGCTGATGGCAAAGTCGGTGGAGGACACGCTGTTCTTTCGCCACAACCTGGAGCTGGCGCTTAATGAGGTGGGCGCCGACCCGACGCCGCGCGCGTTCTCGCTATCCCGCTTTCACCAGGAGATGCGCATTCGCCTTGCCCGCCAGCCCGACGCGCTGCTGGGCACCTCTACGCACGATACCAAGCGCGGGGAAGATGCCCGGGCGCGTCTCTACACCCTGACGGAAGCGCCGGAAAAATGGGGCGATAACCTGGCCCGCTGGCGACAGATGAACCAGACCCAGGTGCGTTTTCTCAATGACGGTACCGCGCCGAACGCCGCCGATACCTGGATGATCTATCAGGCGCTGGCGGGCGTCTGGCCCGCCACGCTGTCTCCGGACGACGCTGAAGGGCTTGCATCACTGGAAGCGCGTTTTATCGGCTTCCTTGAGAAAGCGCTGCGCGAGGCAAAACAGCGCACCGACTGGATCGACAGCAACGAGAGCTATGAGAGCGTGGTGCTGAACTACGCGCGGCATCTGCTTTCCCCGGATAACACTCTGTTCCTGCATGATTTTAGCGAGGCGATGCAGCCCTTTATCCAGGCCGGGCTGATGAACAGCCTCAGCCAGACGGTGATCAAGCTGACGGCTCCCGGCGTGCCGGATATCTATCAGGGCTGCGAGGCGCTCAACTTTAGCCTGGTCGACCCGGATAACCGACGGGAGCCGGAATTCCCGACCCTGGTGCACAACCTCAGCGCGGCGGATGCCTCGGTGTTTGACAACCCGGCCTGCTGGCGAGACGGGCGCGTTAAACAGTTCGTCACCGCCACGCTGTTACGGCTGCGTCCGCATTACGCCGCACTTTTCCGCTATGGCGACTGGCTGCCGCTTAAGGTTTCCGGCGAGCGCGAGGAGAACCTGATTGCCTATGCGCGCGTTAAGGACGACGAGGCGCTGATTGTTGCCGTGCCGCGTCTGGTTTTTGGTGTCAACGGCAACGAAACGCTGTGGGTTAATACCAGGGTAGCGATACCCGACGAACTGGCCGGGAAGCGCTATCGGGATCTGTTCAGCGGTGAAAGCCACCTTCTGCAAGAGAAGCTGGATTTAACGTCAGAAAAGGGATGTGTACTGGTTCTGCTTACCTGCGAATAATCGTGGAGAACGAAAATGGCAAAGGATACTACGTTTGAAATTCGGGCCGGTCATGGCCAACAGTTGGGTGCTAATTATGACGGAAAGGGAGTCAACTTCGCGCTGTTCTCCGCTCACGCCGAGCGGGTGGAGCTCTGTCTGTTTGACCCGTCCGGGAAAACCGAAATCGCCAGGCTGGAGCTGCCGGAATATACCCATGAGGTCTGGCACGGCTATGTGCCCGATCTGAAGCCCGGCGCGCTGTACGGCTATCGCGTCTACGGCCCTTACGACCCGGAAAACGGTCACCGCTTCAACCCGCACAAGCTGCTTATCGACCCCTACGCCCGCGAACTGGTGGGCGATATCGACTGGAACGACGCCCATTTCGGCTATGAGCTGGGGCATGATGAACTGGACCTCAGTTTTGACACGCGCGACAGCGCGCCGTTCACGCCGAAATGCAAGGTCATCGACCCGGACGCCTTTGACTGGCAGGACAACAGCCGGCCCAACGTGCCCTGGCCGCATACGGTTGTCTATGAGAGCCACGTGAAGGGTTTTACCCAAATGAACCCGGCCATCCCGCCCGAGCTGCGCGGCACATTTGAGGGGATGGGACACAAAGCCTCGGTCGACTACATCAAGAGTCTTGGCATCACCTCGGTGGAGCTGCTGCCGGTTCACTGGTTCCCGGACGACCAGCATCTGCTCGACCGTGGCCTGAAGAATTTCTGGGGCTATAACACGCTCGGCTTTTTTGCTCCGGCGTCGCGCTACTACGGCCCGGCGGGGATCCTGGGCTTCCGCGACATGGTACGCGCGTATCACGATGCGGGCATCGAGGTGATTCTGGACGTGGTGTACAACCACACGGCGGAAGGAAATGAGCTTGGCCCCACGCTCTCGTTTAAGGGGATTGATAACTACAGCTATTACCGCACCCTGCCGGACCAGCACAGGTACTACATCAACGACACCGGGACGGGAAATACGGTTAACACCTCGCACCCGCGCGTGCTGCAGATGGTGATGGACTCCCTGCGCTACTGGGCGGAGTCGATGCATATTGACGGTTTTCGTTTCGACCTGGGGACGATACTGGGGCGCGAGCCGGAAGGGTTTGACCCGCGCGGCGGTTTCTTCGATGCTATTTCTCAGGATCCGGTGTTATCGAGACTGAAGCTGATTGGCGAACCCTGGGATATTGGCCCCGGCGGATATCAGGTCGGCGGTTTCCCGCCGGGCTGGGGGGAGTGGAACGACAAATACCGCGATACCGTCCGCGAGTACTGGAAGGGCGATAACGTCTCTACCGATTTTGCCGCGCGTCTGCTCGGCTCCGGCGATCTGTACGACCTGCGCGGGCGTCGTCCGTGGGCCAGCGTCAACTTCATCACCGCTCACGACGGCTTTACGCTGAATGACCTGGTGTCGTACAACGAAAAGCATAACGCCGACAACGGTGAGGACAATAACGACGGGCATAACGATAATCGTTCGTACAACTATGGCGAAGAAGGGCCGACGGAGAACCCGGATATTATTGCCATCCGCGAGCGGCAGAAGCGTAATTTCCTGACCACGCTGCTGTTTTCCCACGGCACGCCGATGCTGCTGGCCGGGGACGAGTTTGGCCGCACGCAGAAGGGCAACAATAACGGCTACTGTCAGGACAGCGAGATCTCCTGGATCGACTGGAAGGGGCTTTCCGAAAACGACGCCGCGCTGCGCGAGTTCACCCGACGGCTCATTGCCCTTCGCGCATCGCAGCCGTTGCTGCGCCGTGAAAGCTGGCGCGACGGGCTGGAGATCCGCTGGTTCAATGCCGGAGGTGGTCCGCAGCAGGCCGAGCAGTGGGATGAAGGCTCGACGCTCGGCGTCTCCATCAGCAGGCCGGATCTCAGGCAGGAGGACGGCATCTGGCACGACGTGCTGATGCTGTTCAACCCGTTTGAAGGCACCGTGCCGTTCCAGATCCCGCAGTTTGGCGAAGGGGGATGGGTGCTGGAACTGTCTACGGCAGATGACGCTGCCGCCGGGACAGCGATCACCGACACCGTAGAGTACGAACTGGCCGGACGCAGTATTACCCTCTTCAGACGTCCTTAGCGTTAGAGTGATGCCGCCGCGCGGGCGGCGGTGTCATACAGGGATGAGATCGTGCGTAACAGCTGCGCGGTCTCGCCAATCGACTTCCCGGCAATGCCGCTCTCCGCGTGGATTGCGATCAGACACGCCTCCCGCACGTCCCGGTACTTCATGCACAACGCTTTCCCTTCTTCGGTGGTGGAGAAAAAGAGCTCTTTGCCCGCTTTCTCACTCGTCACGTAGCCCGCTTTGACCAGCTTTTTCAGGGCGTAGGTCACCACGTGGGTATCTTCCACATTGAGCACGAAACAGATATCGGCCAGCTTTTTCTTGCGGTCGCGGTGGTTCACATGATGCAGCAGCGAGACGTCAAATGCGCCCATATCCGGTTCACCGGCTGCGGCCATGCAGCGCACCATCCATTTATTGAACGCGTTGCTGGTCATGATCAGCGCGTACTCCAGCTCTGACAGTTCCGCGCAGCGCTCGGATACCAGATGGCGGGAAGAGACGATCCGGCCATCGTTGATATCGTCACGATCGGGTGAAGCACTCTTTTTCGAGGTCATAACGTTCCTTAGCCAGAAATGTAAACTCATCGATAAAATAAGAACATTTTATTGATAATTTGTTTACATGTTTTTGAGGTTCAGATATAGCTTTTTAGCGCAGGTTTTCCGAAACCTGACGAAAAACACAACATCGCTCGCCGCAAATTAAAAAAATAGCCGTCGGCGCGCAACGCTCACTTTGGATAGGGTAAACGTTATGGACGGTACTACGCTGTTGCCGCTGATCGGGATACCGATCGTGGTTATTGGTTTTGCACTGCGCTTCAACCCGCTGCTGGTGGTCGTGGTGGCGGGGCTGGCGACGGGTCTGCTGGTCGGGATGGATTTCGGGATGCTGCTGGAGACCTTTGGCGAAAAGTTCGTAAATAGCCGATCGCTGGCGACCTTCATCCTGATCCTGCCCGTGATTGGTCTGCTGGAATATTACGGGCTCAAGGAGCGTGCCCAGGCCTGGGTGGCGAAGATCGCCAGCGCCACCTCGGCGCGCATTCTGATGCTCTATTTTGTCGCCCGTGAAGGCACCGCCGCGCTGGGGCTGATGTCGCTGGGCGGTCATGCCCAGACGGTGCGCCCGCTGCTGGCGCCGATGGCCGAAGGGGCGGCGCTGAACGAATACGGCGAGCTGCCGCAGCACATCCGCGACAAAATCAAAGCCCATGCCGCCGCGTGTGACAACATCGCGGTCTTCTTTGGGGAAGATATTTTTATTGCCTTCGGTGCGGTGCTGCTGATTGACGCGTTCCTGAAGGAAAACGGGATCGAAGGGATCGAGCCGCTGCATATCGGCCTGTGGGCCATTCCTACCGCCATTGCGGCATTGATTATTCATATGACGCGCCTGCTGCGCCTGGATGCGAGCATCCGCCACGACGTCATGGCCTGGCGCGAAGAGCAGGGTACGCAGGGGGCCGCGCAATGATGACGCTTATCACCATTAACCGCGTGTATTACCTGATCGGCTTCGTCGTGATGCTGCTGGTTGTGATGACCCTGCGCGATCGCGCCAATCCGAAGCGTTTTACCACGGCGCTGTTCTGGTTTTTATTCGGTGGGATCTTCCTGTTCGGTGACCTGATGGTGCAGGAGCTGGGGAAATCGCTGGCGTACCGGATAATCGGCGGCGGCGTTATCGCTATCGCGCTGCTGGCGGGCTTTGGTCTTGTCGGGAAAGGGCACTATAAAATGTCCACCGAAGACGAACGTCTCGCGTCGTCAAACCGCCTTAAAAACTGGCTGTTCCTGCCCGCGCTGATGATCCCGGTGGTGACGGTTATCGGCACCCTGTTCCTGAAAGGGGTTTCGGTTGGCGGCGTGTTCCTGCTCGATCAGAAACAGCTCACCCTCGCGGCACTGTGCGTGGCCTGCGTCGCGGCGATCCTCACCGGCTGGTGGCTGACCAAGGGCACGCCGCTGCATGCCATTCGTCAGTCTCGTCGTCTTGTCGATACTATCGGCTGGGCGGTGATCCTGCCGCAGATGCTGGCCATGCTCGGCGGCGTATTCGTGGCGGCCAATACCGGTGATTCGGTGCAGAAGGTGGTGAGCCTGTTCGTTAACCCTGATAACCGCTTCATGCTGGTGGTGATTTACTGCGTGGGGATGGCGCTGTTTACCATGATCATGGGGAATGCGTTTGCGGCCTTCCCGGTGCTGAGCGCGGGGATCGCCTTGCCGTTTTTGATCAACGTGCATCACGGCAACCCGGCGCCGCTGCTGGCGATTGGCATGTACGCGGGCTACTGCGGCACGCTGATGACGCCGATGGCCGCAAACTTCAATATCGTTCCCGCCGCGCTGCTGGAGCTGAAAGATAAGTATCAGGTGATCAAGATCCAGATCCCGACCGCGTTAACCCTGCTGGTGGTGAACGTGTTCCTCATGTATTTCCTCGTGTTTCGCTAAGGAGCTGTTATGGAATTAACGCAACATCAGGCTGACGCGTTTGCCCGCATGCCTTTGACCTATTTGCGCCAGGAATACCCGAACCACATTATGCACCTGCTGAATGATGATGGCGACGTGCTGCCGCCTCGCGAACTTCACCCGATTTTCTACGGCTGTTTTGACTGGCATTCGGCGGTGCACGGCTACTGGCTGCTGCTGCGCTGCGTGCGACTCTATCCGGAACTGCCGAGCCGGGACGCGATCGTCGCGCTTGTCGACGAGCACCTGACGGAAGTTAACGTGGCGAAGGAGCTGGCCTATTTCACTGCCCCGTTCCGCGCCTCGTTTGAGCGCCCGTATGGCTACGGCTGGCTGCTGGCGCTGGCCCAGGAGCTAAAACAGTCGTCGCTGCCGCAGGCCGCAGGCTGGTACCGGACGCTGGAGCCGTTAACCAAGGATATTCGTAACCGGCTGGTGGATTATCTCGGCAAGCTCACCTATCCGATCCGCGTCGGGACGCACTACAACACGGCGTTTGCCCTCGCGCTGGGGCTGGACTACGCCCGCGCCGTAGAAGATAGCGCGCTTGAGCAGGCGATTGTGACGGCGGCGGAGCGGTTTTATCTCGCCGACACGCGCTATCCGGCCCACTACGAACCCGGCGGGGATGAGTACATTTCCGGCGCGCTGACGGAAGCGCTGCTGATGAGCAAGGTGTCGGAGGGTTTCCCGGCCTGGTTTGACGCGTTTCTGCCGGATGTCGGCTCCGTTGCGGCGCTGATGAACCCGGCGGAAGTGAGCGATCGTACCGACCCGAAAATCGCCCATCTCGACGGATTAAACCTCAGCCGCGCGTGGTGTATGAAGCATATTGCCAAAGCGCTTCCCGCTAACCATCCGGCGCAGCAGCCGCTGCGCGAGGCGGTGACGAAACACCTGACGGCAAGCGTTGAGCATGTGGTCGGCAGCCACTACAGCGGCGGGCACTGGCTGGCGAGCTTTGCGCTGCTGGCGCTGGAGTAAACAAGCGAGTCGTCCTTTTGCCGGGTGACGCTGCGCTTACCCGGCCTACAAATCCGTAGGCCCGTGCAAGCGAAGCGCCGCCGGGCGCAGCCTGCTCAGGCTAAACAACACCGACCCCGTCGAGGAGATGACGGCTATCCACAGCGCAAAATGCACGGCCCGGTCGTGGTCTGATTCGGTCGTCGCAAGCAGCACGCCCACCGCGGCGGCGCCGAGACACTGGCCGAATGTCCTCACAATCGACAACACGCCAGAGGCATAGCTGGCATATTCCCGCGCCACGTTAGAGAGCATTTCCCGGTTATTGGGGCTCTGAAAGCAGCCAAACCCAATCCCGCACACCAGACTGCGCAGGCAGATATTCCATGCGGAAGGGCTGTCCGGCAACGTCGCCAGCAGGACCAGTCCACCAACAAAAATCATCAGCCCGACTGTAGAGATCAGCGGCGCGGAAATCGTATCTGCCCAGCGTCCCGCATGCGGCGCGATCAGCACGATGCCGATCGGCCACGGGGTGAACAGCAGCGCGGAGACCACCGGGCTGTAGCCATACACGCTCTGAAACAGGAACGGCAGCGCAACAAAGGTGATGCCCTGGCTGACAAACGAGGCCAGCGAGGTCAGCGCAGCAAGGGTGAAGCGTCCGTTTTTGAACATGACGGGCGGCAGGATGGGACTTCGCGCACGCCGAATCCGCCAGATAAAGGCGAGGGCGCTGGTCAGCGTAAGAATCCCCCAGCCGAGGGCCTCCTGGCTAATGTGTTGCTCCACGCGCTGAAGGCTGTCGGCCAGCATAATCGCTGAGCCTAACAGCGCGGCGGAAAGCACGGCGCCAGGCGCGTCAAAGGATGAGCGGTCAACGGCCGACTCCCGCGGCAAAGCCCGCCACGCCAGCAGCAGGGCGACGCTGCCCGGAATAATGTTAATGGCGAACAGCCACTGCCAGCTCAGCGCGTCCAGTATGGTTCCGCCCAGCACGGGGGCAACTGCCGTGCTGGAGGCGATAAGCAGGGCGTGCAGCCCCAGAATGCGGCCAAGCAGTCGACCCGGAAAAACGGATCGCAGGATCGCCGGGGCGATACTCAGCGTGGCCGCACCGCCGATGCCTTGCAAAATACGCATGCCGATCAGCATTTCTGGCGTGGTCGCCAGCGCGCAGCCGATCGAGGTGAGCGTAAAGGTGGCAAGCCCGGCAAGAAACACCGGGCGATAGCCCACGCGCGCCGCCAGCGCCGCGAAGAGGGCTAACGTCATTGCCGCTGCCAGCAGGTAACCGTTGGCGAACCAGACCGCCACGTTCGCGGGGACCTGCATCGCCGTTGCCATGGAGGGCAGCGCGATGTTGATCATGGTGCCGTCAAAGACGCCCATCAGCGTGGTGGTCATGACGGCAGCCATGACCCGGGCGCGTTCATGCCCGGGCAAACCTTCATCGCCGGGCAGGTTTGAAAATAGCGTCATCGTCGTTACTCCGGATAAGAATAGTGATGACGAAACTATAATCATGCGGTATACAGGGCGGAAGACGCATCAGCTGCACTTAATCATTGCATATAACGCCTTATCTGAGGAGCCATCGTGTCCGATCCTGACTTTAACCTTCTGGTTGCACTCGACGTTCTGCTCGCAGAAGCCAGCGTGGCGGGCGCGGCGCGACGTTTGAACCTCAGCACCTCCGCCATGAGCCGCACCCTGAGCAGGCTGCGGGAGGTGACCGGCGATCCTATTCTGGTGAGGGCCGGGCGTCATATGGTGCTGACGCCCTGGGCCGAAGCCACGCGGGACCGAGCCAGAAGCGCCGTGCATGAGGCGAGGGCGGTGCTACAGCCCTCCACCGAGGCGCTGAAGGTGGAAAATCTCGAGCGGCTGTTCACCATCAGAGCTAACGACGGTTTTGTGGTGGCGTTTGGGCCGCTGCTTATTGCGGCGGTGGCGAGCGTTGCGCCCGAGGTGTGCATCCGCTTCTCGCCGAAACCTGAAAAAACGTCGCGCTATTTGCGTGAGGGGCTGGTCGACCTGGAGATCGGCGTGCAGAGCAATATGGGGCCAGAAATACGGCTGCAAAGGCTCTTTCAGGATCGGTTTGTTGGCGCGGTGCGCAAGGGGCATCCGCTGTCATTACGGCCTGACGTCAGCCTTGCCGATTATGTCGCGTGGGGCCACGTGGTGGCCTCACCGGACGGATCGTTACACGGGTTTGTCGATGACGCGCTGGCGGAACGGGGGATGAAGCGCAAGGTTGCCAGCGTGGTGCCCGGATTTCCGACGGCGTTATCCGTGGCGCTGGCGTCCGATCTGGTTGCCATGGTGCCGGCGCTCTACCTGCTCAATCAGCCGATGAACGAGCGCGTACACATCTTTGAGTTGCCGTTTAAAACCCGGACCATTACGGTGTCGCAGATGTGGCATCCTCGCATGGAACGGGACCCTGGGCATCGATGGCTCAGGGAAAAGGTACTGGAAGTGTGTCGGCCCGTGCGCTGACGCTCAGGCCACTTTTCCCGGAACGGAGAGGATGAAGCGTGTCGACACCTCATCCGATTCTACGCGGACTTTTCCGTGGTGCGCGGTGACGATGGACTTCACGATGGCAAGCCCGATCCCGCTGCCTTCGCCTTTGCGCTGTCTGGACGGGTCGACGCGATAGAAACGGTCAAACAGCTTTGGCAGATGTTCCTGAGGGATCGGCTTACCGGGGTTTTCTATCATCAGTTCAACATCGTTATCCTGATTTCTGATGAAAACCGTCACCGCTTTTCCTGGTGGCGTATAGCGCAGGGCATTGGAGAGCAGATTATTCATTGCTCTTCTGAACATCTGAGGATCGCCTTCTATCAGGCAGGGCATCCCGTTAAATTTCAGCGTGATGTTGCGTTCTTCCGCCCAGGCTTCGAAGAATTCGAAGACTTTCATGACCTCGGCACTTAAATCAAACATCACCCGGTCAGGGATTAGCTGGTTATTATCCGCCTGCGCCAGGAAAAGCATGTCGCTGACCATCCGGGTCATCCGGTTGTACTCTTCCAGGCTGGAGTACAGAACATCTTCCAGCTCTTTCTGCGAGCGGTTCTGGCTCAGCGCGATTTCCGTTTGCGTCACCAGGTTGGTGATGGGGGTTCTGATTTCATGCGCGATATCGGCGGAGAAATTCGCCTGACGGGTAAAGACGTCTTCAATCTTTTCGATCATATGGTTGAAGGAGATGACCAGCTGTTCCAGCTCAACGGGCACGCGGGACGGCTCCAGCCGCGCATCCAGGTTTTCTGAGGTGATATTTTTAATGGCGTTGCTGACGTTACGCAGGGGCAAATGTCCCTGACGAACCGCGATGCGGATGACAAGAATAATCAGCACGCTGATCGCCGCGGCAATCATCAGGAGATTCTTTTTCAGCGCCTCCAGGTAGTGCAGATGAAAATTAATGGAGAGCCCGATCAGCATGACGTAGCCCTGCGTTTTGCCCTGCAGCGTTGCCGTGCCTGAAGAGGCGATAATCCGGTACGTTTCCATGTTCATGTCGGACCCGGCGTGCACAGGCATGGCATGGCCTTCAACCGTCCAGTGAAACACATCCTGTGTGCGGCAGTGTTCGCTAAAGTCCGCCGTATTCATTGCAGGGCGCAGTGCCGCCCCTTGCGCCGAGCTAAACAGCGTATTTCCCTGCGGATCCAGGAGCAGGACGGCTACGTTGCGGTAGCTGGCGATCGACTCTTTGATCTTGCTGATTTTCTTTTGATCGGGGTCGACCGGCGATTGCAGTATGCGGTGCATCGCGGTGCTGATTTGCTGCAGATCGTTGATATCCTGCTCGGCGAAATGCTTTTCAACGGAATGGAGCATAAACCAGGTAAAGGCGAAAAAGGCCAGTATCGTGGAGAGACTGATAAAAAAGGTCAGCCGCAGGGCAAGCGAAAAAGGGCGCCTGGGAAGCTTAACGTGCATCCGGCACCTCCAGCATATAGCCCACGCCGCGCACCGTCTGGATCAGCTTCGGTTCATAATCGTTATCGATTTTCGCGCGAAGCCGCTTTACCGCCACATCTATTGCGTTTGTGTCGCTGTCAAAATTCATGTCCCACACCTGGGAGGCAATCAGGGAGCGGGGAAGCACCTCTCCCTGATGACGCATGAAAAACTCCAGCAGGCTGAACTCTTTGCTGGTTAACAGGATGCGACTTCCGGCCCGGCTTACCTTTCTCGACACGAGGTCAACCGTCAGGTCTGCCACCTGAAGCTGGCTTTCCGCGATCACCGTATTTCCGCGTCTTAACAGCGTCCTTACCCGGGCGAGCAACTCTGCAAAGGCGAAAGGCTTAATCAGATAATCATCCGCGCCAAGCTCAAGCCCTTTAACCCGGTGTTCAATCGTGCCGAGAGCCGTGAGTAACAGGATGGGCATCCCTTTGCCCGCAGAGCGGAGCATGCGGACTATGTCCCAGCCGTTCACGTCGGGCAGCATGATATCCAGAATCAGCAGATCGTATTCAGCGGTCATGGCGAGATGATAGCCGTTCAGGCCGTTATCCGCGTGGTCCACAACAAACCCCGCTTCAGTCAGCCCCTTACTCAGGTACTCACCGGTTTTAATTTCGTCTTCGACGATCAGTATTTTCATCATGCTCCCCTGACTGGCTGCTGATGACATTCTAGTGAGCCTGCGACCGTTAACAATGACTTACGCTAAAAATGACAACATTGTCATTATCCTGTCACCCGTCAAACAGGATGCGTTCCGTAGAGTAGCCCTAAACTACTCTGGACTTCATTTGAACCGTTATGTTCCTGTTAAAACGACTAAGCATCAGCACGGTATTTATTCTGGCAGGCTGCGTCTCGCTGGCCCCAGAGTACCAGCGACCGGAAGCACCCGTACCCCAGCAGTTTTCGCTCTCCCGTAACGGCCTGACGCCCGCAGCGGCTGGATATCAGGACACCGGCTGGCGACGTTTTTTTGTCGATCCTCAGGTTGCCGGATTGATTACGGAAGCCCTGAATAACAACCGCGATATCAAAATGGCCGCCCTGAAGGTCGAGGAAGCCCGGGCGCAGTTCAACGTGACGGATGCGGATCGTTATCCTCAGCTGAATGCCTCCTCGGGCATCACGTACAGCGGCGGGCTGAAAAGTGACAAACCCACCGCGCAGCAGTACGACGTGGGTCTTGCGCTGAGCTACGAACTCGACTTCTTCGGCAAACTGAGGAACATGAGCGATGCCGACCGACAAAACTTTTTCGCCAGCGAAAAGGCCCGTCGCGCGGTGCATATCCTGCTCGTCTCTAACGTGTCGCAGAGCTATTTCAACCAGCAGCTGGCGTATAAACAGCTGCGCATTGCGCGGGATACGCTGACAAATTACCAGCAGTCTTATGCGTTCGTTGAGCAGCAGCTGGTGACGGGCAGTACGAACGTCCTGGCGCTGGAACAGGCGCGGGGACAGATCGAAAGCACGCGGGCAGATATTGCGAAAAGAGAGGGGGAGCTGGCGCAGGCCAATAATGCCCTGCAGCTGGTCCTCGGCACGTATCGCGCGCTGCCGGGTGACGGCGGCATGAACGCCAGCGACGTTGCGCCGGTAAAACTGCCTCCCCATCTTTCCTCAGCGATACTGCTGCAGCGCCCGGATATTATGGAAGCGGAGTATCAGCTTAAAGCGGCCGATGCGAATATCGGCGCGGCACGTGCTGCCTTTTTCCCGTCCATATCACTCACCAGCGGGCTTTCAACCGGCAGCACGGAGTTGTCCAGCCTGTTCACGTCAGGTAGCGGGATGTGGAATTTTATTCCTAAAATCGACATTCCCATTTTTAATGCGGGCAGAAATAAGGCCAACCTGAAGCTGGCCGAAATTCGCCAGCAGCAGTCGGTTGTGAATTACGAACAAAAAATTCAGTCCGCCTTCAAACAGGTTGCCGACGCGCTCGCGCTGCGTGACAGCATTAACCAGCAGCTTGCTGCGCAGCAGCGGTATCTTGATTCGCTACGCGTCACCCTGCAGCGGGCCAGAGGATTATATTCCAGCGGCGCGGTCAGCTATATCGAAGTGCTTGACGCGGAACGTTCTCTTTTCTCCACGCAGCAAAATATTCTCGACCTTATTTATGCCCGGCAGGTTAATGAAATTAATCTCTTCACCGCGCTCGGCGGCGGTTGGGTCGAATAACGTTATTTAATTAAACAGGAAAATAAACATGCGCAATTCACTTAAGGCTGTTGTATTCGGTGCGATCTCCATTATGTTTTCTGCCGGCCTCCAGGCTGAGGTTCATCAGCACGAGGGGATGAGTGCTGCCAGCGAAGGGACCACAGAGCAGCTCATCACCGGGACCGGCATCGTGAAGGACATTGATCTCACGAATAAAAAAGTCACGATTTCTCATGAGGCTATCCCGGCGATTGGCTGGCCCGCGATGACCATGCGTTTCACTTTTATTCAGGCTGACGAGAGTATCAATGCCTTAAAAGTCGGCAGTCACGTTGATTTTTCGTTTGTTCAGCAGGGCAATATCTCTTTACTGAAGAGCATTAAATAGCGAGAAACGGCATGGCCTCATTAAAAATAAAATATGCTGCCATGATTGTCAGCAGCCTAATTGCGGGAGGGCTGATATCGGTGACGGCCTGGCAGGCTCTTCATTCATCTGAAAAAACGGAAAATAGTGCACCAGAAAGAAAGGTGCTTTTCTGGTATGACCCGATGAAGCCAGACGTTAAATTCGATAAGCCCGGTAAATCGCCGTTTATGGATATGGATCTGGTACCGAAATATGCGGATGAAAACGACAATAAAAGCAGTGCCGGTATCCGTATTGACCCGACACAGGTTCAGAACCTGGGATTAAAAACGCAAAAGGTGACGCGCGGAACGCTGAATTATGCCCAGACCATCCCGGCTAACGTCAGCTATAACGACTATCAGTTTGTCATTGTGCAGGCGCGCGCGGAAGGCTTCGTGGAGAAAGTGTACCCGCTGACGACGGGCGATAAGGTGAGGAAAGGCACGCCGCTCATTGATATTACCATTCCTGACTGGGTAGAGGCGCAGAGCGAGTTTCTGCTGTTATCCGGCACCGGCGGAACGCCAACGCAATTAAAAGGGGTTCTGGAACGGCTTCGGCTGGCGGGTATGCCGGATGAGGATATTCAGAGGCTGCGTGCGACCCGTACTATTCAAACCCGGTTTACCATCAAGGCACCGATCGACGGGGTGATCACGGCCTTTGACCTGCGTACCGGCATGAATATTTCCAAAGATAAGGTGGTAGCGCAAATTCAGGGGATGGATCCGATCTGGATCGGCGCTGCAGTGCCTGAATCCATTGCTTATCTGCTGAAAGATACCTCGCAGTTTGCTGTTTCGATACCGGCTTATCCGGATAAATCCTTCCCGGTTGAAAAATGGAGTCTTCTGCCGAGCGTGGATCAAACCACCCGTACGCTGCAGGTGCGCCTGCAGGTCGCTAACAAGGATGAGCTGCTGAAACCGGGCATGAACGCGTACCTGAAGCTGAATACCCAAAGTCAGGAGATGCTGCTGATCCCCTCCCAGGCCGTTATTGATACAGGCAAAGAACAGCGCGTGATTACGGTTGATGCGGACGGGAATTTTGTCCCGAAAAGCATCCACGTTCTGCATGAATCTCAGCGGCAGTCCGGCATTGGTAGCGGACTGGAAGAGGGGGAGTCGGTGGTGGTCAGCGGTCTGTTCCTGATTGACTCGGAGGCCAATATTACCGGCGCGCTGGAGCGCATGCGCCACGCTGAAACTGCTGACGACGCGCATTCTGGTCATTAAGGAGACGATGATGATTGAATGGATTATCCGGCGGTCAGTCGCCAACCGTTTCCTGGTCATGATGGGGGCGCTGTTCCTCAGCGTCTGGGGGACATGGACCATTATCAACACCCCGGTCGATGCCTTGCCCGATCTCTCTGACGTTCAGGTGATTATCAAAACCAGCTATCCCGGCCAGGCCCCTCAGATTGTTGAAAACCAGGTGACCTATCCACTGACTACCACCATGCTCTCGGTTCCCGGCGCAAAGACCGTGCGCGGTTTTTCGCAGTTTGGCGATTCGTACGTGTACGTCATTTTTGAAGATGGCACCGATTTGTACTGGGCCCGTTCGCGCGTTCTGGAATATCTGAACCAGGTTCAGGGCAAACTGCCTGCCGGCGTGAGCTCAGAAATCGGTCCTGATGCCACCGGCGTGGGCTGGATATTTGAGTATGCGCTGGTGGATCGCAGCGGAAAACACGATCTCGCAGAGTTGCGTTCGTTACAGGACTGGTTCCTGAAATTTGAGCTGAAAACTATCCCGAACGTGGCCGAAGTGGCCTCCGTCGGCGGCGTGGTGAAGCAGTATCAGATCCAGGTCAATCCGTTAAAACTGGCTCAGTACGGCATTAGTCTGCCGGAGGTTAAGCAGGCCCTCGAGTCGTCTAACCAGGAGGCAGGAGGATCGTCAGTTGAAATGGCGGAAGCGGAGTATATGGTCCGGGCCAGCGGCTATCTGCAGACGATGGACGATTTCAATAACATCGTCCTGAAAACCGGAGAGAGCGGGGTACCGATTTACCTTCGTGATGTTGCCCGCGTACAAACGGGGCCGGAAATGCGGCGCGGTATTGCCGAGCTGAACGGGCAGGGGGAAGTTGCGGGTGGCGTGGTGATCCTGCGTTCGGGCAAAAATGCGCGCGAGGTCATTACGGCGGTGAAAGATAAGCTGGAGACGCTGAAGGCCAGCCTGCCGGAAGGCGTTGAGATTGTGACGACCTACGATCGCAGCCAGCTCATCGACCGGGCAATCGACAACCTGAGTTCCAAGCTGCTCGAAGAGTTTATCGTGGTGGCCATCGTCTGCGCGCTGTTCCTGTGGCACGTTCGCTCTGCGCTGGTCGCGATTATCTCTCTGCCGCTTGGCCTGTGTATCGCCTTTATCGTCATGCACTTCCAGGGACTGAACGCCAATATTATGTCCCTGGGAGGCATTGCCATTGCGGTCGGCGCGATGGTGGATGCCGCTATCGTCATGATTGAAAACGCGCACAAACGGCTGGAGGAGTGGGATCACCAGCATCCGGGAGAGCAGATTGATAACGCCACGCGCTGGAAGGTGATCACCAACGCCTCTGTCGAGGTTGGCCCCGCGCTGTTTATCAGCCTGCTGATCATCACCTTATCCTTCATTCCTGTCTTTACCCTTGAGGGTCAGGAAGGGCGGCTGTTTGGTCCGCTGGCCTTCACCAAAACGTACTCCATGGCGGGTGCGGCCGCGCTGGCCATCATCGTTATCCCCATCCTGATGGGGTTCTGGATCCGGGGTAAGATTCCCGCTGAGACCAGTAACCCATTGAACAGGCTGCTGATTAAAGTCTACCATCCGCTACTGATTAAGGTGCTCCACTGGCCCAAAACAACCCTGCTGGTTGCGGCCTTGTCCATCTTCACGGTGATCTGGCCTCTCAGCCAGGTGGGCGGCGAGTTCCTGCCGAAGATCAACGAAGGCGATCTGCTCTATATGCCGTCAACATTGCCGGGCGTTTCTCCGGCAGAAGCAGCGGCGCTGTTACAGACCACGGACAAGTTAATCAAAACCGTGCCTGAGGTGGCCTCTGTTTTCGGCAAGACGGGTAAGGCCGAAACGGCTACGGATTCCGCGCCGCTCGAAATGGTGGAAACCACCATTCAACTCAAACCTGAGAATGAGTGGCGGCCCGGCATGACGATTGACAAGATTATTGACGAACTCGACAAGACCGTTCGTTTGCCCGGTCTGGCGAACCTCTGGGTACCGCCGATCCGCAACCGGATAGACATGCTTTCCACCGGGATCAAAAGCCCGATTGGTATCAAGGTGTCGGGTACCGTTTTGTCTGATATCGACGCCACGGCGCAGAGCATCGAGGCAGTAGCCAAAACGGTGCCGGGCGTGGTGTCTGCCCTGGCTGAACGTCTGGAGGGCGGGCGCTACATTGATGTCGATATCAACCGGGAAAAAGCCTCTCGCTACGGGATGACGGTGGGCGATGTGCAGCTCTTTGTCTCCTCGGCCATCGGCGGGGCGACGGTGGGTGAAACGGTGGAAGGCGTCGCCCGATATCCGATTAATATTCGCTATCCTCAGGACTACCGGAACAGCCCGAGCGCGTTGAAGCAGATGCCTATCCTGACGCCGATGAAACAGCAGATCACGCTGGGGGATGTGGCGGATATCAACGTGGTTTCCGGCCCCACGATGCTGAAAACGGAGAATGCCCGACCCGCGAGCTGGATTTATATCGATGCCCGCGGCAGGGATATGGTGTCGGTGGTGAACGACATTAAGACCGCCATCAGCCAGAACGTAAAGCTGAGGCCGGGTACCAGCGTCTCATTCTCCGGACAGTTTGAACTGCTCGAGCACGCCAACAAGAAGCTGAAGCTGATGGTGCCGATGACGGTGATGATCATCTTCATTCTGCTGTATCTGGCGTTCCGTCGCGTGGATGAAGCGCTGCTAATCCTGATGAGTCTGCCGTTCGCCCTGGTTGGGGGAATATGGTTCCTCTATTGGCAGGGCTTCCATATGTCTGTGGCAACCGGCACCGGGTTTATCGCCCTGGCCGGGGTAGCGGCAGAGTTTGGCGTGGTGATGCTAATGTATTTGCGTCATGCCATTGAAGCGCATCCGGCGTTGTCTCATCGGGAAACGTTCACCGAACAGGGGCTTGATGATGCCCTTTATCATGGCGCCGTGCTGCGCGTGCGGCCAAAGGCGATGACCGTCGCGGTGATTATTGCCGGTCTGCTGCCCATTCTGTGGGGTACCGGTGCCGGGTCAGAGGTCATGAGCCGGATAGCGGCACCGATGATTGGCGGGATGATCACGGCTCCGCTGCTATCGCTGTTTATTATTCCTGCGGCGTATAAGTTAATTTGGCTGCGCAGGTATAAAAAGCCATAAAAAAAACCGCCAGCGATGGCGGGTTTTTTACGGGACGAACGCTTAGCGCGCTGTTTTAGCACGCGTCTGGCTGAGAAGCTTGCGCCAGGCACGATTATGCAGAGTAAACAGCAGCATCTTATAGAAGGCGGTGGAAAGGATACAGCTGCCGCTAAGCAGTAGCATGACGATACTCACTAGCGCCGCGGTCAGACTGACGCCCGGAGCAGTGCTACCGCTCAGCGCGACCAGCAGATAGGCTGCCGTTAATACCAGGCTTATCACCGCGAGCGTAAGGTGTAACCGCACGGCGCGCATGCTGCCTTTGCCAATCATAAACATCGTCACGCCGTTAAGGCCAGCGAACAGAAGGGCGATCGGGACAACCCAGACGAATACGTGTCCCGCTGGCTGATCTAGTCCGGCGAGTACGCTATACCCCAGCCACAGCTGAGGAATAGCGAAACTGACAATCACCCCGAGGGTACTGATTGCCGCCGGAATCCCCATGGTGTGTAGGCCTACAGGTTTGCCCATTTCTTCAGCCAACTGAGTCTTTAGCTGTTGCAACTGTATCGTGGAGGCATTGCTTATGCTGGTAGCCACCTCGTTACAGTGTTGCAGTCGACGGGATACATTTCTAATTACCTGAATAATCAACGTTTTATATCTCTCATTCCTTGAGTGCCGGAACAGGGTGGTGAATAAGCCCATAGAGTGACAGAAATGTCACTCGCCAGTCATGCGATAAACAGCGGCCGGTTTTTATAATTCATTATAAAGAAGGCCACCAACTATTGGGCACTTTAACTTCGGAGATCCAACCATGAAAAAGATCCTTTTATCTGTTATTGCCATGCTCGCGGTTTCTGCATCCAGCTGGGCGGCAGAGACCAACAACAAACAGGCAGCCATGTCCCATGACATGATGCAAAGCAATACATCGGATTCGAGCCAGAGCATGGCGGAAATGCATAAGGGGATGTTCAAAACCGGTCCATGCAGTACTAACGAAACAGCGGCGTCGTTTTCCGCGATGAATGAACACGAGAAAGCGGCGATTGCACACGAGACGGCGAATAACGGCCAGTCTTCGGTCAGCCATCAGCAGCAGGCGCAACAACATCGTCGCCAGATGACAGAGAATTAATCCGCTGCTTAGCCGACAGGGAATGTCGCCTTTACGCTCCCTGTTCGGTCTGCCCGCGTTAAGCCATTATTATTTTGATAAAACCGATTATTACTTTGATAAAAACGGCGCGGCACGGGAATCATTCTCACGCAGCGCCGCTTTTGATGGACACATTTCACTCAACGGCGCGGCTTTTACGCGTGCACAATCACAAAAACGAACCCTGATGTTCACCTCGTTGATCTCTGGCACAAATCTTGGATTTGTACGTAGCGATGGGCTTTTCCCGTGGCTACTTACAGGATTGATAATAAGGGGAGCATTATGTGTGCTTTGCGTTCAGCGTCGCCAGGACGCGTGGATGGATTGGCGAAAGTCAAAGGAACCGCCCTATATGGCGATGATATTACACTGCCGGATATGCTCTACGGCGTTTGCCGCTATGCGGATATTCCCGCAGGCAAAATCGACGAGCTGGATCTCAGCGACGCGTTGGCGGTAGACGGCGTGGTGAGGATTGCCACCTGGCAGGATATTCCCGGCACGCCGGTGGTGGGCGTTATCGTTAAAGATTACCTGCCGATAGTCAAAGACGAGGTGGTCTTTCACGGCGACGTTATCGCCGTTGTCGCCGCGACCACCTATGAAGCGGCGTGCGAAGCAGCCGATAAAATCCACGTGCGCTACACGCCGTATGCGCCGCTCACCGACGTGGAAGCGGCGCTGGCGCCCAGTGCACGGCGAATTCACCCGGAGCGCGACGACAATATTGCCGCGCATCACCACACCATCAAAGGCGATATCGAAAAGGGATTTGCCGACTCCCGGCATATCCTTGAACGCGAATATGAGGTGGGCTTCCAGGAACACGCCTATATTGAACCGGAAGTGGTACTGACCTGGCTGGATCCTACTGACGGCAGCCTGATTATTTCCGGCTCTATTCAGAACCCGCACCGGGTGCGCGGCTTTGTGGCTAAATTTATGGGCTGCCCGCAGAGCCAAATCAACGTCAAGCGCGCGGTCATGGGAGGGTCGTTTGGCGGAAAGGATGACGTGATTGATCATCTTGCCTGCCGCTCCGCGCTACTGACGCGCTTGACCGGGAAGCCGATCAAGTTCGCCTATACCCGCGAACAGTCCATTATTGAAAGCTGCAAACGCCACCCCTACAAAATGAAATACAAAGTAGGGTTGAACGACGCCGGACGTATCCAGGCAATGAAAATCGATATTCTGGCCGACAGCGGCGGCTATGCGGCCTCATCGCCGTTTGTCACCTGGCGATCTTCCGTACAGGCAGCTGGCCCGTACGCGATCCCCAACGTTCATATCGATGTCAAGGCGGTGTACACCAATAACAGCTATACCTCCGCGATGCGCGGTTTTGGCTCGCCGCAGGTGGTTTATGCTAATGAATCATTGATGGATGAAATCGCTGAATATCTCAATATCTCACCGGTTGAAATTCGTGAAATCAATGCATTACGTCAGGGCGATACGTCCGTGACTGGCCAGGTTTTCGATCAGCATACGGTGTCAGCACGCGAGGTGCTGAAAAAGGCGGCCGCCTCGGCGGAATTTATGGCGAAGCGTGAGCATTACCACGTCCTGAACGAGCAAGGCGGCGTGTATCGCTACGGCATTGGGTTGGCGCTCAGCTATCGCGGTTGCTCCATTGGCGCGGAAGGGGTTGATACCTCAACGGCGCTGATTCAGGTCAACGAAGATGGTAGCGTTAATCTCTCTACGTCGGTATCGGAAAACGGTCAGGGCCTACAAACCACGATGTCGCTTATCGCCGCTGAAGCTTTCGGGATAACGATGACCGACATCCACTTCAGCGAACCGCCTACCTCAGTGATTGGCGACGGTGGCTCGACCGCCGCCACGCGCGGGACGATGGTCGGCGGCGGGGCGATTCTGGATGCCGCGGACAAAATTAAGCGGCGCATTCTGAGCGTGGTGGGAAAGACCATCGGCGCTACATGCCTTGAAGATACCTGCTGGCAGGACGGTTTTATCATCAATAAACAGGATGATAGCCAGCGCATAGCGTTTAAAGATGCGGTCAATAAAACCAAATGGGCCAGCGTCAGCCTCACCGAGTACGGCTGGTTTGTGCCGCCGCCAATCCACTGGGATGAAGAAAAAGGCTGCGGCAGCCCGTATTTCACCTGGGTATACGGCTGCCAGGTCGCGGAAGTACGGGTCAACACCAGCACCGGTAAGACCGACCTGCTGCACGTGACCGCCGCGCATGACGTGGGCCAGGTGCTGAACCCGGTAGGCTTTGAAGGCCAGGTATGCGGCGGCATCGCACAGGGCTTTGGCTACGCGCTGCTGGAAGATTTTAATATTGAACACGGGCAGGTGAAATCCGAGAACTTTGACAGCTACCTGCTGCCGACCATCAAGGACATTCCCCCCATTACGGTGATAGGGGTGGAAAACCCGGATAAAGCGGGCCCGCTGGGGGCGAAAGGCATTGGCGAACCGGCCACCGAACTGGCGGCAGCCGCCATCAACAACGCAGTAAGCTTTGCGCTGGGCACGCGTTTTAACCAACTGCCGCTGACGCTAGAGCAGGTGATCCTCGGCTATAACCTGAAAAAACCGGCGCGCCAGAGCGAGCTGATGATTGAGCAAGAGAACAAAAAGCAGGTGCTGCGGCTTACCGACGTCACGGTGACGCGACCGAAGAGTCTGAATGAGGCGCTGGCACTGCTGAAAAGTGACGGTGTCACGGCAATTGCGGGCGGTACAGACGTGATCGTGCAGGGGCGGCTGCAAACCAAACCGGTGAGGCTGGTTGATATCTCGCGCCTCAGCGAGCTGACCACAGTGACGGAAGATCCGCAAAGCCATGAAGTATCCATCGGCGCGGCGGTTACCTTTAACCGTATTACCGACCATCCGCTGCTGCGCGAACGCTATCCGCTGCTGGTGCAGGCCTGCCATACGGTCGGTTCTCACCAGATTCGTAACCGCGCAACCATCGGCGGCAATATCGTCAACGCCGCGCCGTGCGGCGACTCGATTCCGCCATCGATTCTTTACGATGCCAGCATCGAACTGCGTTCCCACACCGCCACCCGGCGCATGTCGCTGGCCGAGTTTCTGCTCTCGGGCTACAAAACGCAACGCCAGCCGGACGAGCTGCTCACTCGCGTGATTCTCCCGGCTCCGGCGCACCCTAAAGCGAAGGGGTTTTACCATCAATTGGGGCGGCGAAACGCGCTGAACATTACCCGTCAGAGCTTAACCGCGCTGCTGGAGTTCGCTGCTGACGGTACCGTCAGCTATTGTCGCCTGGTCGACGGCGCGTTGTTCAGCAAACCGCAGCGTCTGCTTGACATTGAGCGCTGTCTGCTGGGGCAGCGCATCACGCCGAAAACCATTGATAGCGCCTGCGAGGTGCTGGACAAGCTGATTTATGCCGCCATCGGCAAACGCTGGTCCGCCGCCTATAAGCAGCCGGTTTTTGTCAGCATGTTCCGCGACATGATGGCGCAGGCATCCGCTCAATAATCAGTGAAAGCAGGGCGCCTGGCGCCCTGTCGAGGACAAAACAATGAGTATCATTAAAGTGAAGGTTAACGGCAAGCTGGTAGAAGCCAAAGTCGAAGGCCATATGCGCCTGCTGGATTTGGTACGCAACACGCTGAAGTTAACCGCAACGAAGGAAGGCTGCTCTATTGGTGAATGCGGCGCCTGTACGGTGATGATGGACGGCAAAGCGGTCTGTTCCTGTCTGGTGCTGGCCGAACAGTGCGATGAAGCGGAAATCACCACCCTGGAAGGGCTAAACGACAACCCGATTACGCAAAAATTACAGCATGCTTTTGTGGAGAAAGGCGGCGTACAGTGCGGCTTCTGCACGCCGGGCGTGCTGGTCAGTACGACCGCGCTGCTGCAGGAAGTGCCACAGCCGAGTGACGAACAGTTGAAAGATGTACTGGAGGGGAATATCTGTCGCTGCACCGGCTACCAGCCGATTCTTGATTCTATCCACCACGCGTTAAAGCCATAACGCGATGATGGCGCGCCGGGGAGGTTCAGACCTCCCCAACAGCGCCGTTTACGCCTGACTCTCGCTGCATTCACGCAGCCGTGCTTTGAGCTTCGCATACTCTTCTACAACGTAGCGCTCTGCTGCCGCCTGGTCGGTAATCGCCTCTACCCGTACCGCACAGTACTTGTACTCCGGGGTCTTAGTGATGGGGCTGAGGTTTTCCGTGACCAGTTCGTTACAGGCGCCAATCCACCACTGGTAGGTCATGTAAATGGCCCCTTTGTTTGGCCGTTCGCTCACTTTCGCCCGGGTAATAATCCGCCCCTTACGCGAGCTCACCCACACCAACGCTTCATCGACAATGCCTAAACGCGCCGCGTCGGCGGTGTTGATCTGTACATAGCCCGGTTCATCCGCCAGCGTAGAGAGCGCCGAACAGTTTCCGGTCATCGAGCGGCAGGAGTAGTGGCCCACTTCGCGTACCGTGGAGAGCACCATTGGAAATTCCTCGGTCAATTTGTCGATCGGTGCCACCCAGTCGCAGGTGAAAAACTGCGCCAGCCCGTCTGGCGTGGAGAAACGATCTTCGAACAGCCATGAGGTTCCCATATCCGCTGGAGATTCATCGCGACACGGCCACTGCACGTACCCCAGCTCACCCATTTTCTCGTAGGTGGCGCCGAAGAAATCCGGACACAGATGGCGCAGTTCATCCCAGATTTCCTGAGTGTTACGGTAGTGCATCGGATAGCCCATGCGGGTGGCGATTTCGCTGACGATCTGCCAGTCGGTTTTCAGATCCCACTGTGGCTCCACCGCTTTAAAGAAGCGCTGGAACCCCCGGTCGGCGGCGGTATAAACACCTTCATGCTCGCCCCACGATGTGGAGGGCAGGATGACGTCGGCTGCGGCCGCGGTTTTGGTCATGAAAATGTCCTGCACAATCACCAGCTCCAGCGTCTCAAACGCCTTACGCACCGCCGACAGCTCGGCGTCAGTTTGCAGCGGATCTTCCCCCATAATATACGCCGCACGGACTTCGCCGTGTGCCGCGCGGTGCGGCAGCTCGCTGATGCGATAGCCGGTATGTGCCGGCAGGCTCTCAACCCCCCAGGCTTTAGCGAACTTCTCGCGGTTTTCGGCCACTTTTACGAACTGATAGCCCGGATAGGTATCCGGTAGGGCCCCCATGTCACAGGCCCCCTGCACGTTATTTTGCCCGCGAACCGGGTTGACGCCGACGCTCGCTTTGCCAAGATTGCCGGTCAGAATCGCCAGGCTGGTCAGCGCGCGTACCGTTTCTACTCCCTGATAGAACTGGGTGACGCCCATGCCCCATAAAATCGTGGCCGTTGCCGCGCTGGCGTACAGTCGGGCGCAGGCGCGAATGTCCTGCGCGCTAATGCCGGTAATCTCTTCAACCGATTCCGGCGGATATCCTTCGACTATTTTACGGTACTCCTTAAAGCCTTCAGAACGCCGGGCAACAAATGATTTATCGTAAAGATCCTCCGCAATAATGACGTGGCCAATGGCGTTCAACAGCGCGATATTAGAGCCGTTTTTGAGCGCCAGGTGCATATCGGCGATGCGGGCGGTTTCAATACGCCGTGGATCGCAGACGATAATTTTTGCGCCATTTCGCTTCGCATTGAGCACATGATTGGCGACGATAGGGTGAGAATCTGCCGGGTTGTAGCCGAAGATAAACACCAGTTCGCTGTTATCAATTTCAGTGATGGCATTGCTCATCGCGCCGTTACCGACCGACTGGTGCAGACCTGCAACCGAAGGGCCGTGTCAGACGCGCGCGCAGCAGTCAACGTTATTGGTTCCGATAACCGCGCGGGCGAATTTTTGCATCACATAGTTGGTTTCGTTGCCGGTACCTCGTGAAGAGCCGGTGGTTTGAATGGCATCAGGGCCATATTTCGCTTTAATCTCGCTAAGCCGCGTGGCGACATAATCCAGCGCTTCATCCCACGAGACCGCTTCCAGCCTGCCGCCGCGCTGGCGGCGTATCATCGGCGTTTGCAGGCGCGGCGTCAGAATGCGGGTATCGTGGACAAAATCCCAGCCGTAGTAGCCTTTCAGGCACAGCGTACCCTGGTTGTTTTTGCCCATCGCCGCCTCGGCGCGAACGATCCGCCCGTCCTCAACCACCAGTTGCAACTTGCAGCCAGCGGCACAGTAAGGGCAGACGGTGGTCACTTTTTTCATCATGGCTCTCCAGATAAGGGTGACATCCTAAAACAACAGCCAAAAATCAAAGCGGCTGCCGATCCCAAAAGCAATGGCCTGCTGGACGGCGGGAAGGGTCATTAACGCCAGCGCCAGCAACGCCAGTATGATTCGGTTTTGCATTATTCCCCCGCGCTGTGCTGTGGCTGTTGGCCCTTCTGCACCTTGCGCAGCAGCAGCCACATACGAACGGTCCGTACCGCCATATTTCGCGCCGCGGCGCTGGGCGGCAGCGGATCGGGTTCCGGAATATCGTGAGAAATACGCAGCGGCACGCTGCCGTTGAGCGTCAGGTTGGCGACGATTGCCGTGAGCGTCCCGATGGTAATACCGCTGTGGAGGAACAGCTGCATCATCGGCGGGAACTGGGTAAACAGGTTGGGTACCAGGACCGGCATCATGCCCAGACCCAGCGTCAGCGCTACCACCATGCCATTGTTATTGTTACGGTAGTCGACCTGGCCAAGGGTACGAATACCGGAGACGGCGACCATGCCAAACATCACGATCCCGGCGCCGCCGAGGATCGGTTTTGGGATCAGCACCACCAGCGCGGCCATTTTCGAGAACAAACCCATCAAAATGAGAATCGCCCCAGAGACCGATACCACAAAGCGGCTGCGAACACCGGTAAGGCCGATTAGCCCGACGTTCTGTGCAAAAGCGGCATAGGGAAAAAGGTTGAAGAAGCCGCAAATGGTGGTGGCCAGCCCGCAGGTGTTCAGGCCGTTGCGCAGCATGGTGGCATCCACTTTCTTACCGACGATATCGCCGGTGGCCATAATCGAGGACATGGTTTCCACCATCACCACGACCATGACCATGGACAGCAGGGCGACGGGAACGATATGGAACTCAGGGCGGGCAAACTGCATGACCAACGGTAGATGCAGCCACGGGGTGGCGTTCACCAGGTGAAAGTCGAGCGGCTTGAAGAAGCTCCATAGGATAGTGCCAATAATCAGCCCGATCAGCACCGCCGTGTTTTTCACCACCCCGGTGGCGAAGGTGTACAGGTTGAGAATGATGACCAGCGTAATCGCGGCCATCAGCAGGGAAAACAGGTCGCCGAAGCCTTCCATTTCACTGCTTCCGCCGCCGATCCACCCGCCGGCCACCGGCATGATCGACAGGCCAATCAGCGTGACAATACTGCCCATGACCACCCTGGGAAAGAAACGAATCAGGCGACTAATCCACGGCGCGCAGCAGAGGATAAAGATCCCCGAGACAATCACCGAACCGGAAATGGCACCAATACCGTACTCTTTGCCAATCAGCACCATCGGGATCAGCGCGGCGAAGGTGCAGCCCTGAATCAGCGGCAAACGGCAGCCGAGCCAGGGACGAATCCCCATCGACTGAACGATGGTTGCCGCGCCGCAGATAAACAGATCGGCGCTAATCAATAGAATGATGTGCTCGGCTGGCAGGCCAACGGCGTTGCCCACCACCAGAGGAACGGCCACCGCACCGGCGTACATCACCAGCACGTGCTGCAGTCCGTAGAGAATCATTTGCGTTACAGGCAAAACCTCATCGACCGGCGCGGTTGAGGCCGTAGAGGCCGTAGAGCGTGAGGCAGGAATGGCAGAATCTTTCATGAGGTGGTTATCTCCTTTACGACTTTCGCTCGGTTGAGGGCGGAAGTTACGATTCGAAGGCAGTTGCCTCCCTGAACTGATGTCGTCATCAGCGTGTTGCGCGCACGGCGATAGCTATGCGTAAGCTGTGCCAGAATTAACCGTTTAGCGGAGCAAAGAATATTTTTGTGAATGGAGTCACGACTTGTTGGATATAAAGACGGGGTGGTGAAGCAGGAATGAAAGGGTAATAAATGCCCGGCTATCACTATGAGAGTCACTCTCTCTCATTTTGGTATCGAATAAGATAATAGACGCCGAGGTTGCAAAATGAGAGTGGTTATTAATCAACTGATTTTATAGGTGTTATCGTATTTCAGGCAGGTTTATTTGACCTGCATCGCAAAAAATAATCCTGGCGGATGCGAAACCAAAAATGCGCCTGAATATTGCATCGCGGCCCTTAATGAATATCTGAATAATAAAAGGGAAGCCAATGAACCGATTTATTGTCGCTGATGCCGCCCGCTGTATTGGTTGTCATGCCTGTGAGGTTGCCTGCGTAACCGCCCATAATCAGGATAACTGGCCGCTGCAGCGCCGCGATTTCATGCCCCGCATTCACGTTGTTTTCCATCGTAAAGAGAGCCGTACCGCCACTTGCCACCACTGTAACGACGCACCCTGCGTGGCGTCCTGCCCAACGGAGGCGCTCTATTTCGCTAACAACAGTATTCAGCTGAAGCAGGAAAAATGTATTGGCTGTAAGAACTGCGTCATCAGCTGTCCGTTCGGGGCTATCGAAATGGTCGCCGCCAATGAAGACGCGCCGCAGCTGGCGCAGAAATGCGATTTGTGCAGCGAACACCCCAGCGGGCAACCGGCCTGCGTGGCCACCTGCCCAACGCAGGCGCTGTGCCTGATGGATGAGCAACAGCTTGAAAAAATCCGCCGTGAGCGCCAGACGCGTACCGTACTCGGGCAGACGGTGCAGGCGCGCCAGCCGAGCCATCGTGAAATGTTCCTCGCTAAACCCCCTCGCGTCGGGGCGAAAAAGGTCGACGCAGCGCTGCGCAAAACGCATTTCGAGGAGATTTACTACGGTCTGGGCTGCTCAGAAGCGGAATATGAGAGCGAACGCTGCCTGAGCTGCGCACAGAAAGCGTGGTGCAACTGGACCTGCCCGCTGCATAACCACATTCCCGATTTTATTCGCCTGGTTAATGAAGGAAAAATCATTGAAGCGGCGGAGCTGTGCCATCAGAGCAGCTCACTGCCGGAAATTTGTGGCCGCGTTTGCCCGCAGGATCGTTTATGCGAAGGGGCCTGCACGCTGAAAAAAGAGGGGGGCTCGGTGGCAATTGGCAACCTCGAACGCTACATCACCGACACCGCGCTGGCGATGGGCTGGCGTCCGCAGTTGGCTGGCGTGACGCCGCGCAAGGAGCGGGTTGCCATTATTGGCGCGGGGCCTGCGGGGCTGGGCTGCGCCGATATTCTGGCGCGTGCAGGGGTGCAGGTGGATGTCTTTGATAAGCATCCGGAAATTGGCGGCCTGCTGACGTTTGGCATCCCGCCCTTCAAGCTGGATAAAGGGATCCTTGGCATGCGCCGGACGATCTTCAGCGAAATGGGCATTCAATTCCATTTAAACCACGAAGTCGGGCGTGATGTCGACTTTAGCTATTTGGTCGCCAATTACGATGCGGTATTCCTCGGCGTCGGCACCTATGGCCTGATGGCTGCGGGGCTGGAAGGTGAAGACGCGCCAGGCGTGATCCAGGCGCTGCCGTTCCTGATCGCCAGCACCCGCGAGGTGATGGGGCTTGAAGAGAGCGCGGAGTACCCGCTTATTGATATTCAGGATAAGCACGTGGTGGTGCTGGGCGGCGGCGATACCGCGATGGATTGCCTGCGTACGGCGGTGCGGCGCGGAGCCGCGAGCGTGACCTGCGCCTATCGTCGCGATGAGCTGAGCATGCCGGGATCAAAAAAAGAAGTGGTCAACGCGCGGGAGGAAGGTGTGGAGTTCCAGTTCAACGTCCAGCCGCAGTATATCCAGCGCAACCGTAAGGGGCAGGTCAGCGCGGTCGGCATGATTCGCACCGACATGGGAGAACCTGGGCCGGATGGCCGCCGCCGTCCAAGGCCGATTGTGGGCTCCGGCTTTGAGCTACAGGCGGATGTGCTGATCATGGCATTTGGTTTCCAGGCCCACGATATGCCGTGGCTACGCGGCCATGGCGTACAGCTCGACCGTTGGGGGCAAATCCGTACCGGCGGCAGCGGTCGTGGCACAACGCAAACCAGCAACGACAAGATTTTTGCCGGTGGCGACGCGGTACACGGCGCTGACCTGGTGGTCACGGCGATGGTGGCAGGGCGTCAGGCCGCCAGTGAAATGCTGACGCTGTTTAACAGCAAGGAGGGGGTATGACTAGCTTTATCATGGCCAACCCGGCGTCCTGTATTGGCTGTCGCACCTGCGAGATAGCCTGCGCGCTGGAACATGCCACAGAACATGCGGCGTTCGCGCCGCGCTTAACGGTGCTGCGTCTGAATATGCTTAGCGTGCCGGTAATGTGTCATCAGTGTGAAAATGCCCCCTGCGTGGGGGCGTGCCCGGTGGGCGCATTAACCCTGGGGGACGAGCGGGTAGAAGCCGATGCCGCCCGCTGTATCGGCTGCCAGAGCTGCGTGGTGGCCTGTCCGTTTGGCGTGATTACCGTCGAGGTGGCCAAAAATCAGGCAGCGACGATTGTGAAGTGCGATCTTTGCCACGAGCGCGAGCGGGGCCCGGCCTGTATTGACGTCTGCCCAACGGCGGCGTTAAGTAAAATCACCGGCGAGGCGCTGGCGGAAATGCAAAAGCAGCGCAAGATAACCACCGCATTCTGACGTTATAGCCGGGCGTGGCCCGGCCTGATGTTGTGGTTCAGTCTAGTCCATCCATCCGTTTCCACATCTTCGCCGCCACCTTACGCGCTTCGGCAAAAATAGGCTCGCAGTCGAAGGTAAACTCGCGGTTTTCATAGACCATCACGCCGTTGACCATCACGCTGTGCACGCTGCTCGCTCCCATGCCAAAGGCGATATGCCCGGCGATGTTCTCCGCCACTAGCGGGGTAGGCGGCAGATAATCGCAGACGGTGAGATCCGCTTTATATCCCGCTGCAATACGGCCAAACTGCGCATTGAAGTTGCGGCTGAGCAGGGTATTACCGTTGCTGAGCGCCCGGGCAAAGCTGTCCGGCCAGAGCGGGCCTCCGGCGTCGCGGTGTTTGAAGAACGCGAACTTCAGCTCTTCAAACATATCGGAACCGATGCCGTCTGTGCCCAGCGCCAGGTTGCGGTAGGCGGTGAGCTTGTGGTTATAGCCCACGTGGTTATTCATGTTTGAACGCGCGTTATGCACCAGGAAACCGTCGCGTTCGTTCAGTAAGGCGATATCGGCGTCGGAGAGATACAAGCCGTGCGCGATCAGCGTCTTAGGGCCGATCAGGTCAAATTCCGCCAGGCGAACCAGCAGATCCTTAGCGTAGTGATGATGGCTATGCGAGACGTCATAACTGTCCTCCGCCGCGTGGATATGCAGCCCGCGACCGGTCACCTTCACCGCTTCGCTTAGCATCGATAAACCTGCATCGGTGACGGTAAACGGCGCATGCGCGCCGATATGCGCCTCGACCAGGTATGGCGCATTCCCCGCTTCGCGCGCGCGGTCTATTTCGCGAGCAAAGCGGATGTTTTCTTCGACGCTGGCCTGTAGCTCTTGCTGGCCACCGTTACGATCGGTGGTTTCAAAGCAGGTCATGCCGCGCAGGCCCACCTTCAGGAAAGCGTTACGCAGCTGGCTCAGCGAGCCGGCAATGTAGTTCGGCGAGGCATGATGATCAATGACCGCCGTGCAGCCGCTGCGAATCGCCTCCATGGCGCAGATAAGCCCGCTGTAGTACAGCGATTCTTTGTCCAGCGCGCGGTCCAGCCGCCACCATAGGTTTTTCAGCGTGGAGATAAAGTCCGGGCTCGGGGCGATATTGACCTGAATGCCGCGCGATAATCCCGAATAGAAGTGGTTGTGGGAACAGACCATTCCCGGCATCACCAGCTTGCCGTACATCTCCTTTATTTTTGCCTGCGGGTATTGATGACCGAGATCGTGCCCGACCGCGACAATGTCCGTATTTTCAATGACGATGTCGACATTTTCCTGCACTATCGCCGGATAGAGCTGGGCGATGGTGGCGTTTTTTAGCAGTAGCTGACTCATACTTCAACGGCCCCCAAAAGATAGTGATGATGGCGATAGACATGGCTAATGATGCGGCACATGGCTTCCAGCTGCGGTGGTATCTGGTTGAACTGCCCGCCATCGTCGAGCGTCAGCTGCCAGGTTTGATCGTTCTGGCGAATATCGACGCGATGCCCCTCGACCAGGAAGCCCTGATTGCTGCTGTTGCTGAAATCCTGCGGCAGGCTGAAGACGGTAATTTTGTCTTTATACGGTTTGCCCTGCCACGGACAGAACTGGACGCAGTTGCCGCATTCGTTGCAGTAGGCGTCGAGGTGCAGCGTCTGAAAGCGGTTTTCAAAGCCGGGGACGGCAATCGACACGTTGGCGCGGTTCGGGCAAACGTCCACGCATTTACTGCACACATAGTTGCATTCCAGGCAGCGTGCGGCTTCCTGAGCGACGAACGCGTCGCGATCGTCCTTGCCTACGTTGGCGACCACAATGGCGCCTTTACGCCGGTACACTTCAGCGGGATCAACGTTGTTCCAGTGCTTGTCGCCATGATGGCTGCGGATATTTTCCCGCGCCAGAATCGTATCCGCTGCCCGGCGGGCGTTGCCGATGGCGTAAACAATTGAAGACGGTCCGCGCTGTACGTCGCCAATCAGGAATACCCCCGGTTTGCGGGTTTCGCCATCGGCGTTCACTTCCGGCCAGCCGTGCGCGTCCAGCGGAATGCCCATCGCGGCCAGCGCAGCGCCGTCCTGTTGTTCGCCAATGGCGGTAATCAACGTGTCGACCTGTAACGTACAGGTTTCTGCTGTCTCTACCGGGCGGCGACGGCCTTTTTCATCGATATCGCCCAGCGCCATTACGCGTACGGTTAGCGTACCGTCGGCATCGAATCGCTCTGGATTATTCAGGAAGCGGAAGGTGACACCATCGTGTACGGCTTCTTCATACTCTTCACGCCAGGCTGGCATTTCCTGCTGCGAACGGCGGTAGATGACGGTCGCTTGCTCAACGCCCGGTACGCGTAAGGCCGCACGGGCACAGTCCATCGCGGTATTCCCCGCGCCAATGATGGCCACGTGCTTACCAAACTGCAGGTTTTCGCCCCGGTTAAATTCATGCAGGAAGGACAACGATTTGCGCACGTTCGGGTTATCGCCCTGGAGCTTCACGCCGCTGTTTTTATCGGTGCCGGTGCCGACCAGCACGTAGCGGAATCCCTGTTGCTGGAGCTTTTCCACCGTCAGGTGTGGGTCGCAGCCGTAGACAATATTGACGCCGTGACTCACCACAAAGTCGATATCCTGCTGGATAAGCTCTCCGGGGATACGGAACTGAGGAATAATGTTGCGCACCACGCCGCCCGCGTTAGCTTCGCGCTCGAATAGCGTGACGCTGTAACCTGCGCGCGCAAGGAAATACCCCGCGGCCAGACCTGCTGGTCCCGCGCCGATCACCGCTACCGGGTGCTGGGTACCTGAATCGGCGGGTTTATGCCAGCGCCGCTGATATTCATCCCAGCCTTTTTCGAGAGCGATTTTCTTCAGTTCACGAATGTTCAGCGCGCTGTCATAGTCGAGGCGCGTACAGTTGTACTGACACTGATGGTCGCAGATATGGCCGGTAATCGCCGGCAACGCGTTGCGTTGATAGATAAGCTCCAGCGCATCAACGTAGCGCTGCTCGCCCATGAGCCGAATGTACTCGGGGATATCTTGCTTGATAGCACACGCGCTGACGCAGGGGGCGACGTAGCAGTCGGTCAACGGCAGCTTTTCACCCACATCAATCCGGTCGTCCGGTTTCCAGTGCTTCTGGGTATACGCCATGCTGACCGCTTTTTCCGCCAGCGCGTTCAGGCGCTTAACGTCGACCTGCGTCATCTGCCAGCCGTCGGCCTGTTCCAGTTCGCGCATGCATTCGCTTAAGCGCAGGTAGCCGCCGGGTTTCAGCAGATCGGTTGCCATGGTGATCGGGCGAATGCCGGTCTCGAAAATATCGCGGATGTTGAGCTGGCTCGCGCCGCCGGAGTAAGAAATCGGCAGCTTGCCGTCAAACTCGCGCGACAGCAGGGCGGCGACGTTGATCGACAGCGGGAACAGCGCGCGCCCGGACATGTACATCTCGTCGCCAGGCAGCGCGCCTTTGTTGTTCACCGTACCAAGGGTATTGGTTAACTTCACGCCGAAGCCAAGCTTCTTGCTTTTAGCGAGCGACATCAGGCGCTTGAGCATCTCCAGCGCCTGGTCGATTTTCAGGTCGTGGTCAAACGACGCTTCGTTCAGACCAATATAGCCAAAGCCGCAGGTATCAAGAATTTCACGTACCCGTTTGAAGCCCAGCAGCGTCGGGTTGAGTTTTACAAAGGTATTCAGCTGCTTTTCTTCCAGCATATAGCGGCAGATCGCTTCAATTTCGTCCGGTGGGCAGCCGTGCATCGTAGAGAGCGTCACGCCCTGAACCAGTTTCGCCGGAATGCGGCTCACCAGCGCGGCTTTTTCTGGCTGATGCTGTCGCAGCCAGCGGGTCAGCGTGTCGCGATACTGGGTAAATTTCGGCTGTGATCCCGCGTTCATCATGTTGTCGATGAACTGCTGCATTGGCGGCTGCTTTATGCCCTCGAGGTTATAGCCAACGCTCATATTGAAGATAAATGACTTACCGTCTTTGACCGGCGTCAGCGGCAGGATCTCCTCCAGCAGGTGCAGAATAAACCACGCCTTCAGGTACTCATCCCAGGCTTTGAGCAGGGTAAATTCGGTGGACCATTCGGTGTTGAAGCATTCGTCTTCGGCATCAATACAGGGCTTTTCCAGCTCCAGACGGTCGAGGATTTGTACCGTTTTCAGTTCGATAAACCGCCCGCCGGTGAGCCAGGATGTAATAATGTTTTGCGCCAGCTGGGTATGCGGCCCCGCAGCCGGGCCAATCGGCGTGGCGCAGGTTTCACCAAATACGTTCACCTTATGCGGGGCGTTCGCTGAATAAAACTGCTGCTCCGGAATACCAAAGATGGAACGATGATTCTGGTATTCATCAACAATACGCGTTAAGAGTTCCTCAAACGGAACGGGACGCATGATATCGCCCATAATCCTCTCCTTAGACTTACCTGTTAATTCATGGTGGTCGGTATTGCGATAATTCCGACGGATAAGGGGAGCTGAGCAACAATCACACCAGAAATTGGATTCATAACGGAATGGGTGCAAAAATGTGAGGGAAGTCTAAAGTTAAAACGGCTTTAGAAAGAGAAATTGGGGGCATTGGTGAGAATTAAAATCACTCAACAGAAGTACATTTTTTATTTCTCAAAAACGGCAGCGCACTATCAAATTGATAATATCATTTTCGCAAATCTTTATTTTCATCCTTATTGAGTCGGCTAAAATCTTCCGGCGTATCAATATCGAGAACGATCGCTGGATTATTGAGCGGGATCTGTCGGCAGGGGCCGGTGAGCAGCGACTGGCGTACCGATGTCTGCTGTTCTGCGCTTAAACAGCGCCGCAAATTGCTGGTGGATGTGAGGATCGGGTGCCCCGGAACCCCGCCGTAATAGGGCATCAGCGTGCCTTCGAAGCGCTGTTCCCACAGGCCATGAAAAATAGCATCGTCAAGGCACGGCAGGTCTCCGTGGGTGATAAAACAATAATCATGACGTAATGCCTGAAGACCCGCTTTTACCGAAGAATAGAGCCCCTGGCGGAAGTCAGGATTTTAAACGAGCGTCAGGTTCGGGACCGATGAATAACGTGCCATTAGCTCTTGATGGCGAAATCCGGTCACTAAAATAATATGCGAGCAGCAGCGACGCGCATTTTTAATACTTGCATCAAGTATTGTGCCACCTTGCCAGGGTAACATCATTTTCCATTGTCCCATCCGGGAGGACAGCCCCGCGGCGGTAATAATGCAATCGACCTGCATTTTTGCTCCTGAATATAGAGATAATGCGTAACATGGAAAATATACCGCACGTTGACGAGCTGTTATGTGATTTAAACGCCACTGCCTGCCCTTTGCTGATCGCCGCCGTAGGGGCGGGCGGCAAAACCAGCACCTTATTCTGGCTGGCAGAACTGTTTCAGCAGGCAGGGCGGCGCGTGTTGCTGACCACCACCACCCACATGTTTGTCCCCCACACGCTGCCAGTAACCTTCTGTCGCGACCCGCAGGCGCTGCCCGCCGCGTTCTGGCAGCGGCCGCTGCAGGCGTGTTTTTCTGCCTGGCTGCCGGAAGCGGGAAAGGTCAGAGGCTTCACGCCAGCGCAGCTCGATGCGCTCATGGCGAGCGGCCAGCCGGACGTCGTGCTGGTAGAAGCTGACGGCGCTCACGGTTTTGCACTAAAAGCGCCGGATGTGCACGAACCTTGCATCCCTTATTCCTGTTGTTGCGTAGTTGCCATTACCGGAGCAGAGATGCTCGGGAAAGCAATTGGGCCAGCAGCTGTCCACCGCTGGCCACTTTTTTCCCGCATCACCGGCGTCAAGGCGCATGAGGCGCTGACGTGGCCGATGCTGCATCGCCTGGTTCAGCATCCGGAAGGGGCGTTTAAAGGCGCGCCGGCGGGCTGTCGGCGTATCTGGCTGCTCAACCAACTTTCTCAAAATGAGAATTTGCAGCCTGGAAATTTGATAATGAGAAAGGACGTTGACGCTATCTGGGCCGGTTCGGTCCAGTCGCGTCCGGCGATTACGCGCAGACGAGTGAGAAAGTGACTCCATTCTGGGGTAATGAAGGGATATCCATTTGAGGTTGTTATGAATATTTTCTCAGAAGCGGCAAGACTCGAAGCACAAAACCGTCCGTTCGCGCTGACACAGATCGTCGACAGCCGTGGTTCCACTCCCCGACATTCCGCACAGATGCTGGTTCGTGATGATGGCAGCATTGTCGGCACCATCGGCGGCGGCATGGTCGAACGTCGGGTGATTGATGAAGCGCTTGATGCCCTGCGTGAAAGGGCTTCGCGTATGTTTCATGGTCGAATGGCGCGCACCGGGTCCGATGCGGTGGGCTCGGACTGCGGCGGCGCGATGTCGGTTTACATCAGCGTTCATGGACTGCGTCCCAGGCTGGTGTTAATTGGTGCCGGGCATGTGAATCGCGCCGTAGCTCACAGCGCTGCGCTGCTCGGTTTTGAACTCGCGGTGGCGGATATTTATCCGGAAAGCCTCGATCCTGAACGTTTCCCGCCGTTAACCCAACTGGTACACGCCGAGAGCTTTGGCGCGGCCGTCTATAAACTGGCCGTTCAGCCAGATGACTATGTACTGATCGCCACCAATAACCAGGATCGCGAAGCGCTGGATAAGCTGGTCGAACTGCCTGCCGCCTGGCTGGGGCTGCTGGCCAGCCGTCGCAAGGTACAGGTGTTTTTACGCCAGCTGCGCGAAAACGGCGTCGCGGAGGAGCATATCGCCCGGCTGCACGCGCCGGTGGGCTACAACATTGGCGCTGAGACGCCGAATGAAATCGCCATCAGCGTGCTGGCGGAGATCCTACAGGTCAAAAATAACGCGCCGGGCGGGCTGATGGCCAGCGACTCTCCCACGCAGCCGCTGCGGGTAGCCATTCGCGGAGCGGGCGATATTGCGACGGGCGTAGCTCTGCGACTGTGGCACGCCGGGTTTAAAGTGGTGATGCTGGAGGTGGAGAAACCGACGGTGATCCGCCGTACCGTGGCCTTTGCCCAGGCGGTTTTTGACGGAGAAATGACGGTAGAAGGTGTGACCGCACTCCGCGTCGATTCCGTCCAGGAGGCGATTCAGGTGGCGGATAACGGTGTGATTCCAGTGTTGGTTGATCCGCTGTGTGAATCGCTGCGTGAGCTGAGTCCGGGCTGTGTGGTCGATGCCATCCTCGCGAAAGAAAATCTGGGTACCCACTGCGGGCTGGCACCGTCGGTCATTGCGCTGGGGCCGGGTTTTTGCGCGGGCACCGACTGCCATGCGGTGATTGAAACCAACCGTGGGCACTGGCTGGGTCAGGTTATCTATCAGGGCCGCGCGCAGGACAACACCGGCGTACCGGGTAACATTATGGGGCATACCGCAAAACGGGTGATCCGCGCGCCTGCCGCGGGGGTGATGCGCTCGCGCGTGAAGTTGGGCGATATCGTCAGTGAGGGCGACGTGATTGCCACCGTCGGCGAGACGGAGATTCGGGCACCGCTCAGCGGCATGGTGCGCGGGCTGCTGAGCGACGGTCTGGTGGTGGATATTGGTTTTAAAATCAGCGATATCGATCCACGCGGCGATAAGGCTGACTACACCAGCGTGTCGGATAAGGCGAGGGCGATTGGTGGTGGCGTGCTGGAAGCGCTAATGACGCTGACAAACCAGCGAATTAAACAGCAAAATCGTCGCCCGGTTGAGGCGTAAGCCAACGCCGGGGCGGCTTAAAGCCTGCCCCGGCGTCACTTCGTGCGGCCGGACGACGTTTACCCCTCGATAATCGTGCCGGTTTTTCCTTCTATACCTTCTTTCGCTTTGCTCAATACGGTAATCAATGCTTTACGCCCTGGACGAGAGCGGGCAAAGGAGGCGGCGGCCTCCACTTTCGGCAGCATAGAGCCTTTGGCAAAGTGACCCTCGGCAATAAAACGGTCGGCATCGCCTAAGGTGAGTTTATCCAGCCACTGTTCGTTGGGTTTACCAAAGTTAATGGCCACTTTCTCCACTGCGGTCAAAATGATGAGCATATCGGCATCAATCATCGCCGCCAGCTTCGCGCTAGCCCAGTCTTTATCAATGACCGCGCTGGCGCCGCGAAGATGATTCCTCTCGCGGATCACCGGGATCCCGCCGCCGCCGGCGGTGATGACCACATGGCAGGCATCTATCAGCGCCTTCACCGTCTCTTTTTCAATAATATCGATAGGCTGGGGCGAGGCGACCACGCGACGATATCCGCGCCCGGCGTCTTCTTTCAGGATATAGCCTTTCAGGGCCAGCTGTTCCGCTTCTTCTTTGCTAAAGAAGGAACCGATAGGCTTGGTTGGGTTGCTGAACGCCGGATCGTTGGCGTCGACTTCCACCTGGGTAATCAGCGTGGCGACCGGAATATGCATATTGCGCGACAACAGCTCCTCACGCAGCGCATTTTGCAGGTCATAACCGATATAGCCCTGGCTCAGCGCCACGCACACCGACATTGGCAGCATCGGGGTATGGGCATCGGTTTTGGCGGCCGCTTCAAACGCCAGGTTGATCATTCCTACCTGCGGGCCGTTGCCGTGCGTCACCACCACCTGGTGACCGTGAGCAATCAGGTCGACGATGGCCTGCGCGGTTTGTTTAACGGCCTGCATTTGCCCGGCCAGGTCGTCGCCCAGCGCGTTTCCGCCCAGCGCAAGTACGATTTTTTTACTCATGACATCCTCTCTTTAAAATGATATTCCGCTCATGGGGATCGGAGCGGAAGAAAAAGGGGCGCGACGCAGGAAACGGCCCTGTCCGGCGACGCCGCTAAAGGTCCCGTTGCTGAAAATCACCCGGCCGCGCGACAGCGTCTGACGAATGGAGCCCTGACAGATAAACCCTTCCCACGGTGAATAGTCGGCGTTGTCGTGCAGCATTTCGTGACGAATGGTGGTGGTGCGGCGCGGGTCGATAATCACCACGTCGCCATCTGCGCCGGGCGCCAGCACGCCTTTTTGCGGCCACAGGCCGAACAGTTTTGCCGGGTTGGCGCTGGTGAGCGCCACAAAATGCTCGGGCGTGATGCGTCCGGTCATTACCCCGTGGGAGAAGAGCAGCAGCAGACGGTTTTCCACCCCCGGCAGGCCGTTCGGGCAGCGGCTAAAATCGCCGTTCGATAAATGCTGGCGCTGGGCCATCGAAAAAGCACAGTGGTCTGTGGCCATCACATCGATCGAGCCGTCGCTCAACCCGCACCACAGCGCGTCATTGTTACTGGCGTTGCGCAGCGGCGGGCTGAGCAGATACTTCAGCGCATCCTCGCGTTCATAGCAGCGGTCATCGAGCAGCAGATACTGCGGGCAGGTTTCAACCCATACCGGCTGATGACGTGAACGCGCCAGCTTCAGGTATTCCAGCCCCAGCCCGTTCGACAGGTGCACAATGTACAGCGGCGCGTTACCGGCAAGCTGTGCGAGGTTAATCATGCGGGCAATAGCCTCTGCCTCGCACTCCAGCGGCCGACTAAGGGCGTGATAGCGCGGTGCGGTTTTTCCCTGCGCCAGAAACTCCGAGCGTTTACGGGCAATGGCCGCGTCGTTTTCCGGGTGTACGGTGGTGAGCGCGCCGGCGGCGTGCAGATGACGCATCGCCTGCAGCACATCGTCGTCGCTCAGTTTGTACTGGTAGGTTAAATAGAGCTTAAAGCTGCTGATCCCAGCATCGACCATCATGGGAATTTCATCGAGAATTGCGTGGTTGATATGCTGAATGACGCCGTGAAAGCTGTAGTCAATCACCGCTTTGTAGGCGGCGTAGCCGTGGTAGGTTTCCAGCTGGTGGCGTAATCGGCAGCCTGCCGGGCCAAATCCCATGTGATCGACGATGGTGGTCGTACCGCCGCAGGCTGCCGCGCGGGTGCCGGTAAAGAAATCGTCACAGCTGCGGGCCTGGCCGGTATCAATATTGAAATGGGTATGAACATCAACGCCGCCGGGCATTACGTAGCAGCCGCTGGCGTCGATCGCTTCGCAGGGTTGTTCAACGGTGATGTTATCGGCCAGTTGGCTAACAAGGCCGTTTTCAATCAGCAGGTCCTGTCTGGCTCGTCCGTTGGCGTTGACGACGATGCCGTTTTTAATCAGTACGCGCATTTTAACTCCAGACTCCCGCCGCGAACGGCGGGAGGAATAGCGGACTACAGTGACTCGGTGGCCAGCCAGCTCAGCGGAATAGCGGCATACATGGCGGCGCAGGTGACCAGGTGAGACTTCCAGGTTTTTTCGTTTGGCGCGTGGGCTTCGGGTTCTTTACCCGGGCCGAAACCAATCACCGGAATGCCGTGACGGCCCATGATTGAGACGCCGTTGGTGGAGAAGGTCCACTTATCCACTACCGGAGCCTTGCCGAAGAGTCCTTCGTACGCGTTGCTCAGCGCGCGGACGGTGAAGTGATTCTCTTCCACTTTCCAGGTTGGGAAGTAGCATTCGGTTGGATACACCAGCCCGGTCCACGATGGGCGGTCATAGTTGTACATGGAGACAACCGCACCGGCTTTTTGTACCGCAGGCAGGGCGCGAATTTCGTCCAGCGCGCCTTCCCAGGTTTCGCCCCAGGTCAGACGACGGTCGATGGAAACGGCGCAGCTGTCGGCGACCGCACAGCGGCTTGGCGAGGTGAAGAAGATTTCGGAGACGGTGAGGGTGCCTTTACCCAGGAATTCGTCGTTGCCCAGCTTATGGGAGAGATCCTGCAGCTCGTTGAGAATCGGCCCCATTTTAAAGATGGCGTTATCGCCGCGTTCCGGCGCGGAGCCGTGGCAGCTGACGCCAGAAACATCCACGCGGATTTCCATACGCCCGCGCTGGCCGCGGTAAATCTGACAGTCGGTGGGTTCAGTGCTGACCACGAACTCCGGACGAATACCGGACTGCTCGATAATGTACTGCCAGCATAGCCCGTCGCAGTCTTCTTCCTGCACCGTACCGGTCACCAGCAGGGTGTATTCATCTTCCAGCCCCAGATCCTTGATAATCTTTCCGGCGTAGACCATGGAGGCCATCCCGCCTTCCTGGTCCGACGCGCCGCGCCCGCCGATGAGTTCGTCGGTTTCCATGCCCTGGTACGGATCGAAGCTCCAGTTTTTGATATTACCGATGCCTACGGTATCAATATGCGCATCCATCGCCACCAGGCGCGGGCCGTGGCCAATATAGCCCAGCACGTTGCCCATAGGGTCGATTTCCACTTTATCGAAGCCGACTTTCTCCATCTCTTCTTTGATGCGGTGCACCACGCGTTTTTCGTCGCAGCTTTCGCTTGGGATGGCGATCATATCGCGCAGAAAGCGGGTCATGTCCTGCTGGTAGTGCCTGGCTTTTTCAACAATCAGTTTAAAAGGAATATGCTTAGCCATGAGGATGTTCTCCAGTTCTTAATTTGTGAGGGTTATTGTGCTGCTGGATGCTTGCCTTCCCAGACGATTTCCCGATAATGCTTCACGTCGGTATCGCCTTCGGTGCTGACGATCAGCACGACGGAGTGGCTATCCAGCTGCAGTTTGTTCATCAGCGCATCGCGCTGCGGGTGGTAGTGAACGGCGGCGAGCAAGCCAAGACCGACCGCGCCTGACTCTCCGGAAATAACGCGCGGATCGTGGCCGATCGGGTTGCCCAGCACTCGCATACCGAGTGCGGAAACCGCGTCCTGACACGAAATAAACTGGCTGGCGCAGTTGCGCAGGACTTCCCACCCGAGCGGGTTGGGTTCACCGCAGGCAAGCCCCGCCATGATGGTGGCCATATTGCCGCCGACGTTGACGATTTGCCCCTTCACCCCGGAGCGGTAGAGACAGTCGGCTAGCTCAGGTTCAACGATAACGGAATGCAGGTTACCCGCGCCGTAAACGTCGACCAGATAACCCAGCACGCCGCCGGCCAGCGCGCCCACGCCGCCCTGTAAGAAAACGTGCGTTGGGCAGGCGATGCCCATCGACGACATCTGTTCGACGGCTTCATCAGCCAGCGTGGCGTAGCCCTGCATAATCCAGGTGGGGATTTTGGTGTAACCATCCCATGCGGTGTCCTGGACTACCTCCCAGCCGTTTTTCTGCGCCGTCTGCATGGTGAAGCGCACGGTGTCGTCGTAGTTCATGTCGGTGACGATACATTCCGCGCCCAGACGTAGAATGGCGTCCACGCGTTCTTGTGCCGAACCTTTCGGCATATAAATCACCGCGTTTTGCCCAAGCTGCTGCGCTGCCCACGCCACGCCGCGACCGTGGTTACCATCGGTGGTGGTAGCGAAGGTCATTTTCTCTTTAATGCGTGATTTCAGGCCGTCCAGCGACAGTTCGTTGATATCCAGCTGATACTTTTCACACAGCAATTGCGCAATTGCGTAAGAACCGCCGAGCATCTTGAAGGCGTTAAGGCCAAACCGCTGAGACTCGTCCTTCACCAGAATTTTGCGCACGCCAAACAGGGCGGCCAGTTCATTCAACGCGTACAGCGGGGTCGGCTGATAGCCGCTAATTTTTTGATGAAAACGGCGCGCCTGTTGCGCAGGCTGGCGCGAGAACAGCGGCGACGCTTCGCCGGTGTAAAAACGGTTATCGGCAATATCCATTTTCAGTGAGAAAGCAGACATACTCTGTCCTTATTCGTCATTACGGGGAGTGATGCTGGCCCGCAGGCCAGCAGGGAAGGCTATTTGATGCGGTTTTGCGCTTCGGTCAGCAGTTGCTCCAGCAACATGCCCGGCTTCGCGTATTTACGGCAGAGGATCATGGCGGCGATGATGTACGGCTTCCAGCTGGCCTCTTTGTAGGTGGCGATACGGTATTTTTCGAACACGGCTTCGGAGACTTCGCCTTCATTGCAGGAGACGCCGGTAATATCCGCTGGCAAGCAGTGCATATACAGCGCCTCGCCGTCGTGGGTTTTTGCCATCATCTCTTCGGTGCAGTGCCAGTTTTTATGCTGGGCGTTCTGCGCCAGGCAGGCTTTCTCCAGCGCCTTCAGACCTTCGCGATCGTTAGCGCGCAGTAGCTCAGTACGCTGCTCCATGACCTGATACGGCGCCCAGGATTTCGGGTAGACGATATCGGCATCTTTAAAGGCTTCCGCCATATCCGTCACCTGGCGGAAGCTGCCGCCGGACGCTTTGGCGTTGTTTTTCGCCACTTCAATCACGTCAGGAATCAGGTCGTAGCCTTCCGGGTGGGCGAGGGTGACGTCCATACCGAAACGGGTCATCAGGCCAATAATACCCTGAGGTACGGAGAGAGGCTTACCGTAGCTTGGGGAGTAGGCCCAGGTCATGGCGATTTTCTTGCCTTTAAGATCCTCCAGCGACCCAAAGTGTTCACGCAACCACGCCAGATCGGCCATCGCCTGCGTAGGGTGGTCAATATCGCATTGCAGGTTAATCAGCGCCGGACGCTGCGGCAGCACGCCCTGCTTGTAGCCGTCATCCAGCGCTTCGCCAACCTCACGCATATAGGCATTACCCGCGCCAAGATACATGTCATCGCGAATACCGATAGCATCGGCACAGAAGGAGATCATGTTTGCGGTTTCACGCACCGTTTCACCGTGGGCAATCTGCGATTTACCTTCGTCGAGATCCTGCTGCGCCAGCCCGAGCAGATTCAGCGCCGAGGCATAGGAGAAGCGGGTACGGGTAGAGTTATCGCGGAATACCGAAATTCCCAGCCCGCTGTTGAACACGTTGGTGGCGATATTTTCCGCACGTAGCGTTTTTAGCGCTTCCGCGACGTCCAGCACCTGCTTGAGCTCATCCGGCGACTGCTCCCATGTCAGCAGAAAATCCTTATCATGCAGATTGGAATTCAGCGTGTTGATATCCTTAATCAGTTCGTTAACAGTTTTCATATTTAATCCTGGTCGTGAATGACGGGCTTATTGATTGCGGGTTACCGCTGCGGCAAATGCCAGCGCTGATATTTCACTAACAATAAGCGTGCCAATTTCAAAAAAGACCTGATTAACCGCGGATAAAACAGCTGGATTATGAGATGGCTGTCACGAAAAAGAAGCCGATGTGGCGATGGGTAATAAAAATGACGGCGAGCAGTTTTGTTATGTGTTTATTTGTACATACTGTGTTTCCGTGAAATAGATGACTTGCGTGAGAGAAGGGCACCAAATTGATAAAATCATCATCAAAATTATCACATTGATATAAAAATGTGATACCGCCTCCATAATTGACGCAAGAATCGAAAAAGAAAAGGCACCCCCATCAATTATTGCTAAGGGCTGCGGTAGTATCATTACAGAGAAATAAACGTTGTCTTTCACCCAGTTAGCTTTTAGTGAGTGATATTATGATACCTTCCAGTTCGTCATCTATTTTGATGCAGATTCAGCCAACCATTCAACGTTTTGCACGCATGCTCTCCAGCGTACTCCAGCTTGAAGTTGAAATTGTCGATAATAGCCTGTGCCGCGTGGCCGGTACGGGAAGTTACGGTAAATTCCTTGGCCGTAAATTAAATACAGACTCGCGACTTCTTCGTTACATTATTGAAACAAAAAAAGAGAAGGTGGTGGCCCATTCGCGTTTCGATCCCTTATGCAAAGGTTGTGAGAGTAAAGAAACCTGCAAAGAAAAGGCCTTCCTGGGTACACCGGTGATTTATCAGGAACAGTGCGTTGGCGTTATTAGTCTGATTGCCCTGACGCGCGAGCAGCAGGAAAGAATCAATGATAACATCACCGAGTTTTCCGATTATGTTCGTCACGTCTCTTCCATATTTGTCTCCCGTTTACTTGAGGATCAGAGCGGCGGCGACAATATCCAGAAAATGTTTTTAACGATGCTTGACAATATGGACCAGGGTGTACTGGTTGTAAGTCAGGAGCAGAAAGTCAAATTTGTTAATCAGGCAGCGTTAAAAATCCTTGGGGTGAGCCAGGGGAGTATGGTGGGTAAAGAGATTCACTTTCGGCCTCTGACGTTCGCGCAAAACTTTATTCGCGGTCACGTACAGCACGTCATTTCTATTGATGATAAGAAAGAGCTGATTATCGGTCAGCTACATGCCATTCAGGACCAGTGGCTGTTTCTGATGGCGTTTCATCAGTCGCACTCTTCGGCAGAGATTACCGCGCCGCAGGAAGGGCCGCAGATTGAACAGATGGTTGGCGAGTGTCGCCCAATGCGGCAGCTGAAAAAGCTGATTACCCGCGTGGCACCCAGCCCGTCAAGCGTGATGATTGCGGGGGAAAGCGGAACCGGTAAAGAGGTGGTTGCTCGTGCGGTGCACAAGCTGAGCGATCGCAAAGATAAGCCGTTTATCGCCATCAACTGTGCCGCCATTCCCGAACAGTTACTGGAAAGCGAACTGTTTGGTTATGTGAAGGGGGCCTTCACCGGCGCGTCAGCCAACGGTAAAACGGGGCTGATTCAGGCCGCTAACCATGGGACGCTGTTTCTCGATGAAATTGGCGATATGCCGCTCACTCTGCAAGCCAAGCTGCTGCGGGCCATTGAATCGCGCGAGATCCAGCCGGTCGGGGCTAGCCATCCGGTACCGGTGGATATTCGAATTATTTCCGCCACCAATCAAAACCTCGATCGGTTTATCGCCGACGGTAAGTTTCGTGAGGATCTCTACTATCGGCTTAACGTCATTCCGTTACGCCTGCCGCCGCTGCGTGAACGCCAGGAAGATATCGAACTGCTGATTCACTATTTCCTGCATCTGCATACCCGTCGGCTAGAGCTGGTGTACCCGGGCGTGGCGCCGGAGGTAGTTACGCTGCTGAAAAGCTACCGCTGGCCGGGTAACATTCGTGAGTTGAGCAATCTGATGGAGTATCTGGTCAACGTGGTCCCATCCGGCGAAGTGATCGATATCTCGCTGCTGCCGCCAAACCTGGTGAGCTGCGGTAAAACCGGCGAACGCGAAGAGGCGCCAGGGAAAACGGGGGGCAGAGCCGCAAAAGAGGAGGAGGGCGTAACCGGGCTTGAAGAGATGGAACGTCAGATGATACGCGACGCCTTAAGCCGTTATAGCAACAAGAAACAGGCGGCAGACGAATTGGGTATCGGGATTGCCACGCTGTACCGCAAGATTAAAAAATACGATCTGAATTCTTCACGCCTTGCTGGTTAATCAAGCTCGCCAAATCGCTATCCCTAAAATGTAATAAAAGGGAGGTATCTCAAAGAGACCTTTGGATGTCATTTAACATAATATACATTATGCGCACCAATATGAAGTAAGGCGAAATCTGGCGTTTTGTGGACATCCTTGACCTGATGATAATGGCCTCTGAGCGTGTCTTCTCAAGTGCTGTTATCGTCACGCTGATCGTCTCACAGTGCATGGCTTACCGTTTTGCCCTGTTGATATAAGCCTGTAAACCCTCAGCAAGAAAATCAAACACCGTTTTACAGGCCTGGCTGTGGCGTAAATCCTCATGCATCACCAGCCAGGTGTCGAGATGAAATGCAAAGAAATCAGGCATTATCCTCTGTAGCGGCGGAGAAAAATCGGCGAGCTGCACCTGACACATACCGATACCTGCTCCGGCGCGTATGAGGTTTAATTGTGCAATATCACTGTCGGTTCGCACGGTAAACAGTTCGCGGTTTAGCTGTGGGTACTGTTTAAGCGCTTGTAAAATAAAGGGCGTCATGTTGTCGAAACCCACGAGCGTATGGGTAAATAACTCATCAATATTTTCCGGTGCACCGTGTCGTGACAGATAGGCTGGCGCGGCATGCAGACCTATTTCTATCCTGCCCATCCGACGTGCAATCAATTGCTCCTGCACCGGTGTGGTCATGCGTACAGCAATGTCCGCTTCCCGGTTCAGTAAATCCTGAACGCGATTAGACAGAACCAGCTCAACGGTTATTTGCGGGTATTCTTCCTTTATGTGTGCAATCACCGGAGGCAGAACCTCGGTGCCGATGATTTCACTGGCGGCGACGCGCACCACGCCTCGTAATCCGGTTGCGCCGGAGCTGAAACTGGCAGCCGACCGCTCAATCATCATGGCCGTATTTTCCATCGCTTGCGCATGGCCCTTCAGCTCGACGGCTGCATCCGTTGCCTGCAATCCCGTCTGCGAACGGGTAAATAAAACAAGGCCGAGGGCTGATTCCAGTGCCGCAATATGACGTCCGGCAGTTGGCTGGGTAATTGCCAGCCTGCGTGCGGCCCCTGACAAAGACCCTTCTTTCATCACGGCCAAAAAGGTGCGATACCATTCCCACGGAATATTTAGCTTCATACAAATATGCATACCTGCTGGCTTATATTATGCAATTACATTTAGCCCGTGTGCTCATTAAGATGTCAAGCAGATAACCAACAAGGGTAAGACGATGAAAAGCACAAATAAGGTACTGATACTGGGCGCAACGGGTGGGAGCGGTGGCGAAATTGCCCGTAAATTGATGCGTGACGAATGGGATGTACGTGCATTGCGTCGCAGCGTTCCGGAAAATGACGCACACAGCAAAAGTATTACGTGGATAAGCGGCGATGCGCAGAATGCTGAGCAGGTTGAGGCAGCGGCGTCAGAATGCAGCGTGATTGTCCATGCCGTTAACCCGCCGGGTTATCGAAACTGGGAACAGCTGGTTTTGCCCATGCTGCATAACACCATCAGCGCAGCAGAGCGAAACGGTGCATTAATCGTTCTGCCGGGGACGATTTATAACTACGGCCCGGATGCTTTTCCCCTCTTACGCGAGGATTCCCTTCAGAATCCGGTTACCCGAAAAGGAGCCATACGCGTGCAAATGGAGAAAGAACTCGCAGCCTATGCACAGCGTGGCGGAAAGGTGCTGATTTTGCGGGCTGGCGACTTTTTTGGTCCCCATGCTGGTAACAACTGGTTTTCACAGGGATTAGTCCAACCGGGGCATCCACCGAAGGTGATTAAAAACCCCGGGAAAATCGGCGCAGGCCATCAGTGGGCTTATCTGCCGGATGTCGCCGAAACGCTCGCAGCACTGCTGGCGCGTCGGGATGAGCTCGAACCGTTTGCCAGTTTCCATATGCGTGGGCATTGGGATCCTGATGGGACAGCGATGACAGTAGCCATAAAGCACGTCGCGGAGCGTGCCGGCATTAAGGCGAAGGTGAAGCCATTTCCCTGGTGGCTTATCTCTGCGATGAGTCCCTTTAACGCTACGCTGCATGAAATGCGGGAGATGCGCTATCTTTGGGAGCAGACAATAGAGATGGACAATTCAAAACTGATTGCCTTTTTAGGCCATGAACCGCAGACCCCTCTTATTGAGGCCGTGCATTCCACATTAGCGGGTCTGGGCTGCATTTAACATAATCCTAACCTGCACGTTTAGAAAGAGTTGAACGATGTCTGATATACTTCAGCTTTTGAAAAACGCAGCCCTATGCAAATGGAAATTGAATTAAATAAAAGTATTAAAGAGAGAATCTTCCATGCCGTCATTTTTGAAGTGATAGCTAACGTTATCATAGCGCTGTCGCTTGCCTGGCTGATGAACGTGTCGATACTCCAGTCAGGCTCGCTGTCAGTGATATCTGCACTTACCGCAACGGCCTGGAATTTTGTATTTAATAAACTCTTTGATTCCCTGCAAAAAAAACATCAGTTTCAACGAACATTTCTCGTTCGTGCGATCCATGCGGTGGGTTTTGAAACAGGACTGATCGTCACCTTAATCCCTGTCGCGATGGTTATGCTGAATTTAACCATGACTGAGGCATTTTTCGTTGAGATTGGTCTGGTACTGTTTTTCCTGCCATACACAATGCTGTTTAACTGGCTATACGATTATCTTCGGTGGATATTTGTTGGACGGAAACGGGTTGCTAAAAACATTTATGAGCACCAGTAAATAGGTTTATTTCGCCAGTTCAAACCCTGACGTTTTAAATATGCCATTTGTCCGTTTCGGCATCGGAAAAGACTGCATAAATTGATGTCTGTCACATTGACGCGTTCTTTATCATGTTCGCCCCACTCTCCTTCTATACTCGTTATTTCTCCATCTTGTAAAGGAAGGAACCATGTTCGATCATGTGAAATTCGGCGTCAGTGATTATGAAAAAAGTAAAACCTTCTTTCTCCATGCGCTCAAGCCGCTTGGTGTAGAACTCATCGATGAAGGCACGCCAGACTATGGTGTCGAAATGAGCTCAGGCGACGTTTCGCTCTGTCTTTTTCAGACAAATGATAAACCTGCTCCTCTGCATCTGGCGTTTGTGGCCAACACGCGCCAGCAGGTCGATGCGTTTTACCATGCCGCCCTGCGCGCCGGCGGACGTGATAACGGCGGCCCGGGGTTGAGGTCATACGGTGAAAATTACTATGCCGCTTTTGTCATCTCGCCTGATGGCCATAACATCGAGGCGGTGTGCCATGCGCCGGAAAGTCAGTAGCTCAGCCCTTCTGTCAGAAACGATTAAATGATCTGTTATGCATCTTTTTGCACGATAATGCACGAAAGTGTTTCATAACGCGCTCACAATCCCGTATGGTATCGGCAGTAAGCGTGCAACTTCATGCAATAACACTGACAGAGGTACCTATGACACAACAGCTGATTTTAATTGCCGGCCCCTATCGCAGCGGAACCGAAGGCGTTCAGGCACGCATTGATGAGAATCTGGCGCGACTCGAAAGCGCAGCATTAGCCGTTTACCAGCGGGGTCACGTCCCGGTCATTGGCGAATGGCTGGCTTTGCCGTTGGCAAAAGCCTCTGGGTCGAAAGCGGTTGGTGATGAAATCAGTGAAGCGATGCTGTACCCCGTTGCTCACCGGCTCATAGCTAAATGTGATGCGATTTATCGTATTGCCGGTGCGTCTAAAGGTGCCGATATGGACATTGAGGTCGCCCGCAAATATGGCCTGAAGGTTTATACCGCCCTTGAGGGCATTCCTGAGGCTTAAGGTAGGCCGCCAGCCAGCCTGTGATCACTGGCTGGCTATCAGAGAGTGTCACTCTTTGAGGTCAACACGACGGAAACCCCCTTTTCCGATACCGCGCGGATCCACTCCTTATCGGTATTGTCTTCAACGACGATGGTGTTCACCGATGACACATCGCCAATCACAAACGAAGACGCTGTGTTGATCTTTTCCGGAGAAGCCAGCACAACCGTCTCCGCGGCTCTGCCGGAAAATGCACGTTTGATGCACGCTTCTTCGAAATCACCGGTGGTCAGCCCCGCGTCGGGGTGAATACCGGTCACGCCCATAAAGAACAGGTCTGCATGAATATTTTCGATACCTTCGATGGCCGCAGCGCCGACCGCAACGATAGAGTGCTTATACAAACGACCGCCGATCAGAATCACCTCAATGGACGGATGATCGACCAGCCCCAGGGCAATGCTCGGGCTGTGCGTTACCACCGTGATGCGTAGGTCTGCCGGTAAAAACGTAATCAGCTCCGAGGTCGTCGTGCCACCGTCGACGATCACCACCTGGCCTGATGAAATCAGCTGCGCGCCTTTGCGGGCGACCCGTTTTTTCGCATCCATTTTCACGGATTGCCGTTCAGCAAAGGGAACAATCGCGGAAGATGCCGGAAGCGCGCCGCCGTGAACGCGCTGCAAACGCCCTTCTGCCGCCAGCTCGCGCAAATCACGCCTGATGGTGTCTTCAGAGACGTCAAAGAACATGCTGAGCGCTTTTGACTGGACCTGACCTTCGGCGCCGAGCTTTTCGAGGATCAATTGTTTTCGCTGACTGGTGAGCATCATGAATTCCTGATGTTGCATGTTTTATCTTGAATGTGCACGATAATGCTGTTTATGATAATTACTCTACGTAAGGAGGAACAAACGTGCAATCAAAACGTGCAGATGTGCGCATCATTGACAGTGAAACGCTGTCAGATAACTGGTACGTTCTTAAAAAATACACCTTCGACCTGCAGCGGCGTGACGGCGAGTGGCAGCGTCAGCATCGGGAAGTCTACGACCGTGGGAACGGCGCGACGATTCTGCTCTACAACCGTGATAAAAAGACGGTGATCCTGACCCGCCAGTTCCGCTTCCCCGTCTTTATCAACGGCCATGAGGACGATTTAATCGAAGCCGCTGCGGGGTTGCTGGACAATATGGATCCCGAAAGCCGCATAAAAGCAGAGGCGGAAGAAGAGACGGGATTCCACGTTTCACGCGTGCAGAAAATCTTTGAAGCCTATATGAGCCCGGGTTCCGTTACGGAAAAGCTCTATTTTTATCTTGCCGAGTACCAGCCGAAAGACAGAACCGGCGCAGGCGGTGGGATCAAGGCGGAAGGAGAAGATATCGACGTGCTGGAAATGACGCTTGAAGAGGCATTACGCGGCATTGAAACGGGCAAGATTGTCGACGGGAAGACTATCATGCTGCTTTATCATGTTGCGCTGAAAGGCATTCTCTAGCGTGCCGTTCTTCGGACACCTGCCGCCGTGCAGGTGTCTGCCTGTGCTATTCTTGCAGAAGCCTGCAAAACGGAGAACCGAAAATGGCCGACTGGAACCCTTCTCTTTACCTGCAATACGGCGCGGAAAGAACGCGTCCTGCCGCTGAACTGCTCGCCAGAATTCCGCTGGATGAGGTCTCCACCATCGCTGATTTAGGCTGCGGGCCAGGAAACAGCACCGCGTTGTTGAAGCATCGCTGGCCATCGGCACACATCACCGGGGTCGATAACTCCCCTGCAATGCTGGAGGAAGCACGCGGCGCGTTACCCGACTGCCGTTTTGTTGAGGCTGATATCCGCCAGTACAAGCCTGGCCAGCCGCTGAACCTGATTTACGCTAACGCATCGCTACAGTGGATCCCAGACCATTACGATCTCCTGCCGCACCTTGTTTCCCTGCTCACGCTTAACGGCGTATTAGCGATCCAGATGCCTGACAACTGGCTTGAGCCCACTCACGTAGCGATGCGCGAAGTGGCGCTGGAGCAAGACTACCCTGACCGCGGCCGCGAACCTCTGCCGGGAGTGCATGCCTATTACGACATCTTGTCGGAGGCCGGCTGTGACGTGGATATCTGGCGGACAACCTATTTCCATAAAATGAGCTCCCACCAGGCCATTATTGACTGGGTAAGCGCCACCGGTTTGCGCCCGTGGCTCCAGGAACTGAATGAGAGCGAGCAGAAACGTTTCCTGAAACGCTACCATGTACTGCTGGAAGAGCAGTATCCACTCCAGGAAAACGGGCAGATACTGCTGGCCTTTCCGCGGCTGTTTATTGTGGCTCAGCGTCAGCCCTGAACGGGGCTATGAACGAGCCTCTTTGAGCAGCTGCTGAATAACTTTTTCCTGCTGCTCATAATCACCTTCACCAAAGGCGGTATAGCGCAGCTGGCCTTTTGCATCGAAATAGTAATGCGCTGGCCAGTACTGGTTCCCGAACGCGTTCCAGATTTGGTAGTTGTTATCCGTCACCACCCGGTACGGCAGCTGCCATTTATTTACCGCATTTTTCACCGAGGCGAGCGGTTTTTCCCAGGGATATTCAGGGGTGTGAACCCCTATCACGACCAGACCCTGCGACTGATACTTTGTGGCCCAGTCTCGCACGTGCGGGAGCGTATGCTGGCAGTTGATGCAATCCCACGTCCAGAAATCAATCAACACCACCTTCCCTCGCAAGGATTCAGACGTGACAGGGTCACCGTTAATCCACCCTGTCCCGCCGCTTAACGAAGGCAGCTGGCTGCTGGGCTCTGCCATCACGACCGGCTGGAGCTTCACCGGCGCGGCTGTTGGTTTCGCCAGCGTCAGGAGTTTTGTCTCCAGACGATCCGCAACGCCGTTTGCTCCTTTAAGAAGCGAGGTCATTCCTGTCGCGTTAAATACGACAGCCGCCAGCATCGCCACGCCCGCCCCCTGCCGCAGCTTTTCCATCAGCGCCGATTTTGCTCTTAGCGGCGCCATCAGCGTGCGGCCTCCTAAAACGAGCAGGCTTAACATCAGCGCGCATCCGCTGCCATAGGCCGCCAGCAGCGCGCCCGTCGCAATGGCCGAGTGGCCGGCGATATTAATGCTGAAAATGGCGCCCAGTATGGGCCCGGCGCAGGGAGACCAGAGCAGCCCAACCGCCAGCCCGGCCAGAAAAGCCGATGCCATACCGCGCGTTTTCCCGCTTCTGGCGTTGAGGACGTTTCCCGCACTGACGGCCGGACCCGCAATACGCTGGGCGACGGACGGAAAGATTAAGGCCAGCGCGGCCGCGGCCAGAATGACGAGGGCGATCCAGCGCCCGACGATGGTTGCCTCTGCGATCCACTCGCTGGCGACGGTGACGACCATCGCCACCAGGGTGAACATCACGATCATCCCCGCGAGCAGGGCCAGAATATGGCGTCGCTGCCCCTGAAAACCGGCGAACAGGAGCGGGATAACCGGGAGCGTACATGGACTGAGCAGGCTTATCATCCCGCCCAGAAAAGCGATTAACAGAAACATAGACACCTCACAATACAAGTCCTGCGACGCTGCAGTGAGACTATTTCATCGTGCGGATGTGTTCAGGATATGTGTAAAAACGCGGGTTTTGTCTGGCTCTGTATCGCCCTGACTGGGAGATACAAAGCCGTACAATTACCTAACGGCGCGGTAGCGTAATGGAGACGTCCAGCCCGCCTTCGGCCCGGTTCGTCAGGTTGAGCTTTCCTTCCAGCTGAGCGGTAAGCTGTGCGGCAATCGCCAGCCCGAGTCCTGTTCCGCCGGTATCGCGGTTGCGTGATGTTTCAACCCGATAAAACGGCTGTAATACCGCGTCAAGCTCGGCTTCGGGGATCCCCGGTCCGTCGTCCACAATGTGAATAACCACCTCGCTGTCGGACGAATCATCTATGGCAATCGCGGCATGCTCGCCGAACTTGAGGGCGTTATCCAGCAGGTTGGTCATCACCCGACGAAGCGCCTGCGGGCGCGTGACGATCGGTAAACGGACTTCACCTGCCTGAAACTGCACGTTTTTACCGATGTCCTGATAATCACAGGCGATGCTGTTGACCCATGCGTTCAGCTCCAGCTTCAGCGAGGTCTCTTCCAGAGATTCTGATGACCGGGCATATGCAATACCCTCCCGCACCAGACGCGACATGTTATCAAGATCGTTTAAGAGCTTGTCCCGCAGTTCAGGCTGCTCCGCCATTTCTACACGAAGCTTCATGCGGGTAATGGGCGTCTGGAGATCGTGAGAAATAGAGGCCAGGATCTGCGCGCGCTCCCTGAGATAAGCCTGAATGCGCGCCTGCATTGCGTTAAAGGCATGGGCTGCGCGCTGCACCTCCAGCGGCCCTTTCTCCGTCATCGGCGTGCTGGCCGCCGGATCCAGCGAGTCCACCGCGCGGGTAAATTGTGATAAAGGCCGTACCACCTGCCGCACGGCGATCCAGGAGCAGGCCGCCAGGAGCAGCAGCTGCAGGATGAGCACTACGGGCAGCCAGCTGGCGACCGGCGGCATGCGCGGGATGAGGTCAATGGTCAGCGGCGAGCCATCGCGTAACGTAAGATGCGCCTGGATGTGCGAAATGGCGCCGGGAACGGCGGTGAAGCTGAGCGGATACTCTGCCGCGAGCGTCGCTTTTAAGGTACGGATGGCATCCTGCGAACGCTTATCCGTCGGCGCTGCGCCGGGCTCCCCTGTGCCCAGAATATAGCGATAGTTACCCCGTTCAAGCCTCGGCAGCCAGGCCGCGCGCTCGCTGGCCGGTAACCGGTCTAAAATGGCGACGCTGGTTGCGACGTCGTTTTCCAGATTACCGAGCATCACCGTGCGGGCGCTGTGCATTCGTTCAATCATGACCAGCGTCAGGCTCAGCGCGTTAGCCAGCAGCAGACCGGGCAGCACGACGATCAGCAAACGGGCCAGCAGCGAGCGTGGCCAGAACCTCATTCGTTAACCTCTTTGATGGTCACCGGCATCGTAAAGACGTAGCCTTCGCTGCGCACGGTTTTGATATAGGCGGGCGTACGGGCATCTTCGTTCAGGCGCTGACGAACCCGGCTAACCAGCAGGTCTATAGAACGTTCAAACAGCTCGGCGTCGCGCCCCTGCGTCAGGTTGAGCAGCTGATCGCGGGTCAGCACCCGCTGAGGATGGTCAAGGAAAACGCGCAGCAGGCGATACTCCGCCCCGCTGAGCGCCACAATCACCCCTTCCGGATCGATTAAGTGGCGGGCGACGGTATCGAGCTGCCATTCACCAAACATCACCAGCCGCCCTGCTTCTGTCACCTGTAGATTGGGTGGCATCGTGCGGAAACGCCGTAAAATCGCTTTGATACGTGCCAGCAGTTCGCGGGCGACAAACGGCTTCACCACGTAGTCATCCGCGCCCATCTCCAGACCCAGGATCCTGTCCGTCTCCTCGTTGCGGGCCGTCAGCATCAGAATAGGCAGATCTTTGTGTTTGCCGCTGCGCAGCTGCCGACATAGCGTAAGCCCGTCGTCGCCGGGCATCATGACATCCAGCACCACCAGGTCGATATGCTGTTTATCCAGCACGGCGCGCATCTCTTTGCCGTTGGCCGCGCCCGTCGCGCGATAACCTGACTTAACGAGATAATCGACAATCAGTTCACGAATATCCCTGTCGTCATCGACGACAAGGATATGATCAATATGCTCCACCGAAATCTCCAGACCGAAGGGTAACGTACTGAAAATAGCACATTTCAGAGCTTGTCAGCGTCAACAACGGCCTTGACGAAATCCTGCGGATCTTCCTGAGGGGGATTGTGCCCCACGGTTGCTCCGAAGGTGCGATGCTCATATTTTCCGGTAAATTTACCCGCATAGGCCTGCGGAGCCGGATGCGGCGCACCGTTGTTCCCGCCTTCGATGGTGATCGTTGGAACAGTGATATTCGGCAGCGCGGCCAGTTTTTGCTCGTAGCCGTCGTATTTGCGTTCGCCTTTTTCCAGCCCTAAACGCCAGCGATAGTTGCTGAGCGTCACCGCGACGTGATCCGGGTTATCGAGCGATTTGGCGCTGGCGTTAAAAACAGCATCGCTAAATTTCCAGTCAGGCGAGGCCTGAGACCAGATCAAACGGGCGAAGTCATGCGTGTTTTTAGCATAGCCCTCAGCACCGCGCGCGGTGGCGAAATAGAACTGATACCACCACTGCTGCTCCGCTTTTGGCGGCAGCGGCTGTTTGCCAATCTGCTGGCTGCTGATCAGATACCCACTCACCGACACCAGTGATTTAACGCGCTCTGGCCACAGCGCCGCAACGATATCCGCCGTACGGGCACCCCAGTCATATCCAGCAAATACCGCCTGCTTTATATTCAGGGCATCCATCAGGTTGACAATATCTTTCGCCATGGCTGAAGGCTGGCCGTTGCGCGGCGTTTTGGCTGACAGGAAGCGCGTGGTGCCGTAGCCGCGCAGAGAAGGCACAATCACCCGATAGCCTTTTGCCGCCAGCGCGGGGGCGACCTCGGCATAGCTGTGAATATCGTACGGCCAGCCGTGCAGTAAAATAACCGGCTGGCCATTTTTCGGGCCGATGTCGACATAGCCGACATTCAGATCGCCGGCGTTAATTTGCTGTGGATGATCAAAGGCTGCCGCGACGTTTGTGCCGGTGACTTCGGCCTGACAGGCCATCACGGTGCCAAGAGAAACGGTCAGTGCAAGGGTTGAGTACGCGAGTTTGCTAAACATGTTGGTATCTCCGGTTGAGTACAATTCACGGGGATATAACAACACTGCAATGTATAGCGGATATGTGCGAAAGCGGGTTTATTGCAAGCCTGTGTATGTATCCGGGACGCTGATACAGTGTGATACAAACACAGGCGTGGACGCCTTAAAGGGAGAGTCGATAGCGGACGTAATCGTCAGCTTCACCATATTTATCATAGAGTTTACGCGCCGGGTTGTTCTCCCGGGTGACCCAATACAGTTTTGACCATCCTTCGCGCTTGCCTTCCTCAATCAGAGCATCAATCAGCGCCTTACCTGCGCCCGCCCCGCGTTCGTCGGCATCAACAAACAGATCTTCGAGGTAGCAGATGGGAGCCGTTGACCAGGTTCCTTCATGCAGAATGCACATCGCGAAACCGATGACCTTTTGGTCCTTCTCGACCACCCGGCAGAACATCGGTGAATGTGCTGAAAGCGCCCTTTCCCATGTCGATGCGGTGACGGATTCCTCGAGGTAGCAATCATAAAAATGGGTATAGCCATCCCACAGCGGTCGCCACCGGGAATAATCGTCATCGCATAGAGGTCTTACTGTGACAGCCATGAGTTCCTCACATTACAAATCGATCGCCATTTCGAAACAGCGTAAATCAACACCTGCTATACGCGAGTGATGATAGGTTTCGCTTAGCGTCACAAACCCCAGCTTCTGATAAAACGACTGGGCGTTAGGCGTTGCATCCAGCCTCAGGTGGGTTATCCCCCGACTGCGGGCCTCATTTTTTAGCGCCTCGATTATTCGGGTCGCCATGCCTTTACCGAATGCCGCGGGCAAGGTGAATATCGCCTCCAGACAGTGGGTATCAACATCCAGATAGCCGGTTGCCGTAATATCACCCTTTTCATCTTCCACCACATAAAAAGGGTATTCAACGATCGTCTGCCGAAAGCGTTCGGGCATGAGATCTGGCGTCCAGCGCGCAATGACGTCGGCGTCGTAGCTGGTTTTACAGCCGTGACGAATTGCCTGATTGCGAATATTCCAGAGTATTTCGGCTTCCTGTGGCTTAGCTTTTCGTAACGTCATAACCCCCCTTTAACGGCTTTTTAGCCGCATTTCCTGTGCCAGTCTGGCAAGACGCTGAGTACGACAATAGAGCGTAAACAGCACAAAGCCGCTGCTGTTCATCACCACCCGACAAAATAACAGCGCGAAGGATGCGATGACCAGCGGCCAAAGGCCTCCGTCATGCGAAAGCAGGATATGTAAAACCTGAACGAGGGTCGTTATCAGCAGAATGATGAACAACGCCCTAAATCCCAACAATCCCGACGTCTTACCACGTGCCAGGAGTACGCTTATCACAATGAGCGCGCCTGTCATCGTCAATGATGGTACGAAAAAGCTCATTGCATGATGTAAAGGTGACAACCCCTGCAACGCGCTGAGAAAAGGCAGAAGGTTTAATGCAAACGCCACTAAAAACAGAGGTAACAGCACCGCTACCGGATAAGGATTTTGACGCGGAAGCTCGCTGAGAGGACGCGAAAAATACCGTTCCAGTTCGGGCGTGGAATGATTCAAGAGACGGATATCACGATGAGCAATAGCCTCCTCTATCTCTTTGCCATGCTGCAGGAGATCCTGGAAAACCCGTCCGGTTAAAAGAGATACAAAGCTCATCAAAATTTCGCTATTAAAGAAATGATGCCCATTTCTGGTAGGGAATAAACCCAGCACGCTTCAACTGAATGTGATAGAGATGAAAATACCAGAACGCAAACAAAAGCATAACGCTTAAATATGGAGATCCGCGGATGACGATACCGACGCTCACGACAGAACGCCTGCTGCTAAAACCGCTGGTTGCCGAAGATGCGGCCCAGATTCAAAAGCTTTATCCGCGCTGGGAGATTGTCCGCTATATGGTCTCTTCCGTGCCCTGGCCCTACCCGGATAACGGCGCGGAAAACTATGTCAACAACGTGGCGCTGCCGGATATGGCGAAAGGGATTGCCTGGTTCTGGAGCATTCGTCTTCGCGAGGTGCCGGACGCGCTGATGGGCATTATCTGTCTGTACGATGTGGAAGATAACAACCGTGGATTTTGGTTGGCCCCGGAGTTTCAGGGCCAGGGATACATGCGCGAGGCCAGCATTGCCGCGACGGATTACTGGTTCAATACGCTAAACAAACCCGTATTACGCGCCCCGAAAGCCGCCGCCAACAGCCGATCCCGGCGTATTTCAGACAGTAGCGGCATGCGGCTTATCAGAACGGAACAAAAAGCCTACGTCAGCGGTATGCTGGATTCTGAGCTGTGGGAGATCACCCGCGACGAGTGGAACGCCCCTCAGGTCAGCTGATAATACTTATCCGGCATCAGCCTTTCCGGAATGTTCTCTTCATCGTTCATCTGCAGCAGATCGCGTTCCATCATGTTGCAGATGGCGTCCAGCGGCAAATCGTTATCCTCAGTACCGAACGGGTCTTCCAGCTCTTCCGCCAGGGTGTCCAGCGAGATAAAGGTGTAGGAGATCAGCGCCGAGACAAAGGGCGTCATGTAGTGCAGATCCACAACCAGCGCGAACGGCAGCATGATGCAGAACAGATACACCGTGCGGTGCAAAATCAGCGTATAGGCAAACGGCACCGGCGTTGTCGCAATGCGCTCGCACCCGGAAAGCACGATGGACATATCGTTCAGGCGGTTGTTCAGGCTGTGGAACAGGATGTCTGAGAGTTGCCCGTTACGCCGCCGCACGGCCAGCCACTCCCCCATGATCAGTAAAATACGGTTTGCCGGCGAGTTGGCGCTCATCACGTGACGTAAATCATCCGGAGCAAGATAACGAGAGAGCTGCTCGGCGTTCAGCTCCCGCCGAAGGGTCATGCGCAGGCAGTTAGCAAAAGCAATCTGCAGGCGGACAAATTCACCCAGGTGCTTATCGTCAGGTAACGTGTTTTTTACCTCGCGAAACAGCGAGCGTGCCGCTATCATCAGCTGTCCCCAGAGCAGGCGAGCCTCAACGTAGCGTGAATAACATGCGTTGTTTCTGAAACCCAGAAAGATAGCGATCGCCACGCCGAGAATGCTAAATGGCGCCACGGTAAATTTGATGCCCAGCGAGGTGTACCACGGCAGCATCAGGATAACGGCGATAGAAAGCAGGAAGTTGAGCAGCAATCGGGTGTAGATTTTGGGAAGTACCGAACCGTGCCAGACAAAAATCAGTTGTAGCCAGTGCTGTTTAGGACGAACAATCATAGTGAGTTTCAGGAAAGAAAAGAGCGAAGCTATTAAACGTGATCCCCCTCACAGTTGCAAGCATGTTAACGAAACATTGAATTTTCTCGCCTGCGTAGCAATAACCGCACGGTGCTGCATCTGGTTTTAAAAAAAGTGGCAAATAGTATGTTGTAACTAAATAAAGGTGTTGTTAAACCCGGCCGAAGCCGGGTCACGTGGTTAGCAAAGGGATTTAACCGCTGCGCGCATTCCTTTCAGCAGAATGGCATCCAGGTCCAGGGTGACCTGGTCAACAAGACCGGCGACCTGCGTCAGGTCCTGTTCCCAGTGCTCGCTCACGCTCAGCACTGACTGCACCAGGTCACGGGTACTGAGCTGCTGGTCGCGGTGCTGCGCCCAGAGCTGCTGATAACGTTCCAGCCAGAATGCGTCATCCTGCACCGGATAGTTTTCCCCGTTACGCTCCGCGCGATAAAACGCTATCAATGCAGCCAGAGCGAACGTCAGCCGTGCAGGCAATTGTCCGCCTGCCTTCTGCCCTGCCAGCAGCTGCGGGAGGATGCGTGTGCGGTATTTGGTCATGCCGTTGAGCGCAATGGAAAGCAGCTGGTGTCGGATGTAGGGATTACGAAAACGCCCTGTTACCGCACTGGCGAATGATTCCAGCTCGTCATGCGGCAGATCGAGGACAGGAATGATCTCCTGATAAATCGCTTTTTCGACGAATGCGCAGATCTCTACATCATTCATCGCCTCACCCACCGTATCCAGCCCGGCCTGGAATGCCACCGGCACCAGCGCTGTGTGTGCGCCGTTCAGGATGGCGACTTTGCGCTCTTTGTAGGGCCTGATGTCGTCGACAATCAGCACATTTAACGGGTACTTATCCAGACGGAGTTCCTGAGCAAGGGATGCCGGTCCCTGGATAACGAACAGATAGAAATGTTCAGCCGTATCCAGGAACCCATCGTGATAGCCCAGCTCGGCTTCCAGCGTGGCCGATTCATCGCGTGGGTAACCGGTCACGATTCGGTCAACCAGCGTCGAGCAGAAGCTGTTGGCGTCGTTTAGCCACCGGATAAAGGCCGCAGGCAGCGCCCACTCCTGGGCATAGCGCAGAACGAGTTCATGCAGCGCATCCCCGTTGTAGTCAATCAGTTCGCACGGAATGATGATCCAGCCTTTATCCGCTGCACCGTTGAAGTGGCTGAAGCGCTCAAACAACAGTCGCGTCAGCTTCGCCGGGTAGCTCGCCGCAGGGGCATCGTCGAATCGGTCACCCGCGTGGTAGTTGATACCCGCTTCGGTAGTGTTCGAGAAAACAAAGCGCATATCCGGGTTGTGTGCCAGTTTCAGAAACGCCTCATAGTCGTCGTAGACGCTGATTTCACGGTTAACCGAGCGAATAAGACGGCTCTCACTCACCGCTTCACCCTGTTCGTTCAGGCCGCGAATGATAGTGGTATACAAACCGTCCTGAGTGCTTAGCGACGGCGGGAAGTTGCTCTGAATAGGACGGACGATAACCACACCGGCGTTAAGATCGGTATGTTCATTTAACAGGTCAATTTGCCAGTCGACAAAAGCACGCAGGAAGTTGCCTTCGCCAAACTGAATGATGCGTTCTGGGTATTGAGCACCGGGAAAATCACGACGGTTGAGCGTGTTCACAAGGAGGTTCCTTTTATGATTAGTCATACAGCCTGATAAGATTGGTACGATAACTTATCAAAACTTAACGACCGGGAACCCTGTTTTGATCAATCCACGGCGTAGTTGTACAAAATAATCATAAGAACTTATAGAACACGGATGTGGCCGTCATGGCGCCGTCCGGCATCAGCGCATAGCGAGGGATCTCCCCCACCTTTTGCCAGCCGGCACGCTGATAGAACGTCTCGGCGCCGCTGCCGGTGGAGGTATCGAGTACCAGAACCGAAATGTTCCTGGCCCGGGCCTCAGCTTCAAGCGCTTCCATCAATGCCATCGCGGCCCCTTTACGGCGCGCTTTCGCATGAACCAGCAGCTTCGCCACATCGGCTCGATGCGGCTGGTTTTCAGGCTGGTCTGTGATTAGCTGCACCGTTCCGATGACGCCGTCCTGCGGGTCGACACAGGCCAGCACGAGGCGCTCGTTGCGCCCTACGCTTTCAGCAATGCCGCGCCAGAAAGAGCGACCCTTCTCCAGGCTAAAGGGAAGCATAAAGCTGACGGATGCCCCGCCGTTCACACAGTTTTCGAGGATCCCGGCCAGCGCATCAAGATGGGTGAGAATTTCGTCTCGGGTGAGATTTTTGATTTGCAGTGAGGTATTCATTGTTTTTCCTTACGTTGAATACCGTCACTGTGCATTTAACATCTTCTTAACGCAAACGGATCGGACATAGGCTTTTGTTATGTCACCGGGCGCGCTGGCGCTGCTGCTTCATGGCATACATCTTTTCATCGGCATCTTTTAACCACTGCTGCAGGTCGTTGCCGTTATGATCGAATTCACTTAGCCCCCACGAGAAGTGGAGCGACCAGGGGTGAAGCTTCCGGGCGTTATAGCTTTCGACCTGCTCGGCGAGATACTGCATGGCAATCCAGGCGCCCTGCTCATCCGTATCCGCGAACAGCACGGCGAACTCGTCTCCGCCAAAACGAACCAACAGATCCGCCTCGCGGAAAGAGGCACGCATCAGTTGCGCCATGGCTTTCAGCGCCTTATCCCCCTCTTCATGCCCGAAGCGATCGTTAATTTCCTTAAAGCGATCCAAATCCAGCCAGCCGAGCGTCAGCGGCTCGGCCCGGCGCCGGGCAACGGAAAGCGTGAAGCGCACGAGCTGATTAAAGCCCCGACGGTTGAATAGCCCGGTTAATTCATCCGTGGTCGCCGCGCTGATGGCTGCAAATTCATCTTCCGCCAGTGCGCCAAGGTCTCCCAGCACGGCGAGATCGGCGGCAGAAAACTCCCGGGGAGCGTAATCAATCAGGCACAGCGAGCCAACGCTAGCGCCGTCACGCAGGCGCAGCGGGAAGCCCGCGTAAAACCGCACGCGTGGTTCACCGGCCACCAGCGGGTTATCCGCAAAACGATCGTCCTGAAGCATATCCCCCACCACCAGCGGCGCTTCGGCGAGGATCGTATGCCCACAAAATGAGATGTTACGCGGAACGGTGCCGGGCGCCTGGCCGTCAGCCGACTTCACGATTAGCGAATGCTCATCAATGAGATTGACCATCGCCAGCGGCACCTGGAAGAAGCGTTTTGCCAGACGCGTTAGCCGGTCAAACGCCGGGGAACTGTCGATCTCAAGCAGACCTGATTCTCGTAGCGAGTTGAGTCTGTCTGTTTCATTTTCAGGGGTTGCAGGTGCTTTCATAATGTCTCCTGACGTAAAGCGTTACTAAAAGCGTAGCTTAAACAGAGACATTGTCAGTGTTCTGACAGCCTGTTAAGCCGCTTACTATTCACGTCAATGCCTTATGACGATTAACGCAGCTATGTTTCACTCCCGGAGGGCGCGGCAATTTGCTCGTCGGCCACCCGGGCGCTGGTGCGGTTTCGACCCGCTTTTTTTGAACGATAGAGATGATCGTCCGCTTCGGCCATGAGCTTGTTGAAGACCTCGGTCAACTGCCACGACTCAGCCTTTCCACTTCCGAGGCCAATACTGACCGTCAGAAAGAGCGTCTGTTGACGCCATGTAAAAGGATGGCTGGCAACGGTGGACCGGATACGTTCAGCCAGTTCAAAACCGTGCTGCGCGTCGCCTGAATGGACCACCACAGCGAACTCTTCCCCGCCCATGCGCGCCACCATGCCGTCTTCGCCAACCACCTGCTGAACCTGTCGGGCAAACGACGCCAGCACGCGGTCTCCGCACTCGTGGCCATAGTTATCATTAATGCTTTTGAAGTAATCAATATCCAGCAGCATGACGGTCAGAAAACGTGTATGCCGGTACGTCTCTTCATGCTTTAACGCCTCGTAAAGCCCGGAACGCGAGTAGACGTGCGTTAAAAAGTCATAATCCGCCCTGAGCGAAACCTGACGGATCAGGGAATTAATCGCCGCCATGCTGACGGAGACCATCACCGGGCAGATCGCCATCGTGGCGATGCCCAGCCTGGCTGAAAACATCATTGGCGTCGTAAACGGCGTCGCCACGGCAATATTAATAATCGAGTTGGCGACCAGAATGATTTCAGTGGCGCCCGTGATAAACGTCAGCAGACAGGTCGCAGGCAATGAGTAACGAACCGCACACCAGATAAGCGCGGGCAGAGGAAACGAGAGGCTCCCCGCTCCGCCAATCACCACCGACGCGACCACGGAGACGATCAGCGCCATCACCGGCAGCAGCTGCTCAAGACGTAACCTGAGTTCACGCCCGGGCATACGCAACGTGAGCATACAGGGCACAACAAGCACGCCGGTTGAGAACTGCTCGCTAAACCAGTCGGCAAACAGCGGCCAGAAGGTGTGACTGTCAATCCCGACCGACCCCACCGCGCCCAGCAAGGCACAAAGCAGCGCGGCAATCAGACAGTAGTTAAACAGGCGTAATGCGTTAAGCGGATCGGGGGTTTTCTTCATCAGCCGCTTGTCGCGCTGAACCAGCACGGCGACGACAACGATAAAGATCATGTTAGACAGGTTAATCACCACTGAGGCTATCCCCCAGTTGGTCGTCACCGCGTCGTACAACAGCATCGCGACATAACATACCGCATAGTAGTGCAGGCGATTCAGGTAAACATAGCGGGCGAAAATCCCTGCCATGACGCCATTCAGCGGCCAGAACAGCGACAGGGCCTCAACGAGCCGTAATTCCGCGCCAACAAAATAGAATAAGGTGGTGAGGATGAAGATCGTCGATGCATTTCGCAGCGGCGTGTCAACCTGGAACGGCCTGAAAGCGGTAAGAGCAGAACGCATTAAATATCATTCCATATGAAAGCTTATGGCAATTATTGCGGTCGTCAGCATGATCGGGACTAACTTGGGATGCATCTATAACACAAATACCACGGGAGCATAACTCGTCAAATTTAGGCGTTCATCTGCAGCACCAGCCAGTGGTGGATAACGCTGACGATATAATTTTGTTGCGGCGCGGTGAGCGTTACGCCCTGGGGAATGTTATGCCATTTCGCCAGACAGCCCCGACAACAGGTGGCGGTGGCATGCTGGGCGATAAACACCGGGTGACCACGCATAGGCGTCTGTTTACCGTCGTTTGCAGGGTGCGCGGGCGCAAGGCGCTTTTCGACAAAATCCGCGGCATGCTGGTCAATGGTTTCGGGGCCTTTATCCCAGCAGTACTGTCGTTCCTTATCGCCTAAGCGAAAGCGCGAGCGAAATGTCGATCGCGCCAGGCGGGAAAAGAGAGGATCCAGATCGGACATCAGTATACGGAACGTCCCAGACGCTGGGTCAGTTTCTCCAGAACCGCCACGCCGGCAAGCGAATTTCCCGTTTCATCCAGTTCCGGGCTCCAGACGGCTATCGCCATTTCATGCGGCACAATCGCCACGACCCCGCCGCCGACGCCCGATTTAGCCGGAAGCCCAACGCGCCAGGCAAACTCGCCGGCGTTTTGATACATCCCGCTGGTGGCCATCAGCGCGTTAACCTGCCGGGCCTGAAGCGGAGAAACGACCTCCTGGTCGAGATGCGGCGCATGCCCCTGATGCGCAAGGAACAGGAACGTCTGAGCCAGCTCAACGCAGCTCATTTTCAGGGCGCAGTAATGGAAGTAGTTTTGCAGCACGGTAGCCACGTCGTTGTGGAAATTACCGAAGGATTTCATCAGCCACGCGATAGCCGCGTTACGGGCGGAGTGTTCAAACTCCGAGCGTGCCACCACTGCATCATAGGCAATATCGTCAACGCCCGAGAGCTGGCGAACAATCTCAAGCATTCGTTGGCGCGGTGCGCTGAGGCGGCTTTGCAGCATATCGCAGACCACCAGCGCCCCGGCATTGATAAAGGGATTTCGCGGTTTACCCTGTTCAATCTCAAGCTGAAGCAGCGAGTTAAAAGGCTGGCCGGAAGGATCTTTACCGACACGCTCCCAGATCTCGTCTTCTTCATACTGGCGCATCGCCGCCACCAGACTCAGCACTTTCGAGATGGACTGAATGGAAAAACGTTCCGTTGCATCGCCTGCCTGGTATCGCTGTCCGTCGATGGTACAGATAGCAATCCCCAGCTTATTCCCGCTCACCGAGGCAAGGGCCGGTATATAATCGGCAACCTTCCCCTTTCCAATTAACGGACGAACCTGCGCCAGAATCTCGTCCAACATCTCATTATGGATGACCGCAGCCACACTTTGCTCCTTGCCCTCAGGCTAAAACGGGCTGCGAGTATAACAGAGGCTTATGTATTGCGTCAGGCGCTAAGACGAAAACGCGAAACGGCCTGCAATAAAAGATCGGATTGCTTTTGCAGCCGCTCAGAGGCATCCGAGGCGTCAGAGACCAGCAGATCCGTCTGTCGGGAGACCTGATTTAGCGCCTGAAGCTGACGCGTCATCTGGTGAATACTGTCTCCCTGACTGAGCGTGGCGGTGGAGATCTCATTCAGCAAACTGCTTAAATTGCCCACCAGACCGGTGACCTGCTGCAGATTCTCTTCCATCAGGGTAACGGCACGCGAACCGTCTTCAATGCCCTGCAGCGAGCGGTTAATAAGCTCCTGAATAGTCTGCGTCGAGTGACTGCTTTTTCTGGCCAAAAGCCCGACTTCCCGCGCGACGACGGCAAAGCCGCGCCCCTGGTTTCCGGCATGGGCCGCCTCGATGGCCGCATTCAGCGCCAGGATGTTGGTCTGAAACGCCACGCTGTCGATCATCGCCACGATCCCGCGCATCTCAGAAGATCGGTCGACGATCGCCTGCATGGACGCATTCAAGGTAGACATCATCTGGTCGCCGCCCACGGCTGCCTGGCGCGCTTCATCGGCCCGCGAGCTGGCGAGCCTGGCATAGCCGGTATTCCCTTCCACATGGCTTTCCAGCGACGCGATATGCGCCGTCACATCCTCAAGCTCTTTCGCCTGGCGCGCTGACTGCTGATACAGCTTCTGGTTACCCTCCGCCAGGGAGCCAATATTCTCCACCATGGTGGCGGTGGCATGGCTGACCTGCGTCACCAGTTGCTGCAGACCGTGCTGCATCGTCGCAATACTGTCGCTAAGCTGCCCTATCTCCCGGTTGAAGCGCATGACGTCCGGCGGCGTGCCGGAGAGATCCCCTGCCGCCAGCCGGTTAATATGCGCAATCAACCGACGCAGCGGCGAGATCACCCATCTGGACATGCCGAACCAGACGGCAACCGCGATGGCGAGCAGCAGCCCCGGCGCAAACAGGAACAACGTTTGCAGACCGGAGAGCTGTGCCATTAGGCTCTGGCGCCCCTGCATGGCCTGCTTCTCGCTTGCCTGCTGATAGCGCGCATAGTTGTCGTTAAAATCAGACTGAAACGCCTGAGCCGGTACGGCAAAAAAAGCGTCGATGGTGTTGGTCTTGAGAAGCCCTTCAGCCTGCTCGTTGATCGCGCCGTAGAAAAGCTGATAGCTGTTCACCAGGGCGTCATCTTTCGGCGGATTGAGCGCCAGCCAGGCCTTCCACGCCTGCTGAGAAACCGTCATCGCCTTTTGCGCATCGTCCATCAGGCTATGCCAGCTTCCGTCGGAGCCGGTCTCTTTATCCTGCATAAACCAGACGCCGGACCGGTTAAGCAGATCGCTTGCCGCCAGCAGGGAAACGCGGGCCAGATCCAGCTTGCTCTGCTGCTGCCAGGCCAGCAGGTTTTGCTGCTCGTTACGCTGGGCGTCGTTCAGGGAGGCGTTAAGCAGGAATGATGAGGAGAGCTGCAGCGCGGAGAAAAGGCCAATAATGCAAAAGATACCCGTCAGCAGGCCAAAGTGACGAGGGGTGAGACGCTGCGCAATACGGCGAAAAATTTGCGTTAGGTTCATAATTATCTTCATTAACAATGCGTTAGACGCGTGCGAGTCTACGAAATGAAAATGACAGAACCATTGCAGATAAATGACAACGGCCCTCGTGATGAGGGCCGAAATCACAGGCGGCGATAAATTACACGCGATCCTTCCAGACCGTCTGCACGTTGCAGAACTCGTGCAGCCCAAAGTGGGAAAGCTCGCGGCCAAAGCCGCTTTTCTTCACGCCGCCGAAGGCCACGCGAGCGTCGCTGGCGCTAAAGCCGTTGATAAACACGCCGCCGCACTCCAGTTGGCGGGAGAATTTATCCGCCAGCGCTGCGTCAGCGGTGAAGACGGTGGCGGACAGGCCAAAGTCGCTGTCGTTGGCAAGCGTCAGGGCGTGCGCCGCGTTTTTCGCAACAGAAATGGCCGCGACCGGACCAAACAGTTCCTGGCGGAACGCCGTCATCGACGGGGTGACGTTCGACAGCACGGTTGGTGCGTAGTAATTGCCCTCTCCGCCGATCTTCTCTCCGCCCAGCAGCAGCGTTGCCCCTTCAGCCAGAGTGGCCTGCACCTGCTGATGCAGTTCGTCGCGCAGGTCAAAACGCGCCATCGGGCCAATAAAGTTCTCTTCCCGATCCGGTGCGCCCAGCTTAAGCGCAGAAACGGCCTCGACAAAACGCCGGGTAAAGGTCTCTGCGATACCCTCCTCGACGATAAAACGTTTCGCAGCCGCGCACACCTGCCCGGTATTCTGGTAGCGACCCGCCACCGCCGCCTTCACGGCAAGGTCCAGGTCGGCATCGTTGAGGACGATAAACGGGTCGGAGCCACCCAGCTCAAGAACGCATTTTTTCAGCGCGGCTCCCGCCTGCGCGCCAATGGCCGCACCGGCACGCACGCTGCCGGTGACGGTCACGGCCGCAATACGGCGATCGTTAATCGCCTGGCTTACGCCGTCATTGGTGGCATTCACCCAGCCGAATACGCCTTCAGGGAAACCGGCATCCGCAAAGATCTGCCCAATAAGATCCGCAGAGCCGAGCACGTTTGGCGCATGCTTAAGCAGATAGCTGTTACCTGCCAGCAGGATCGGCACCGCGCCGCGCAGCACCTGCCAGAGCGGGAAGTTCCATGGCATCACCGCAAGAATCGGTCCCAGCGGACGGTATTCAATGACCGCGTTGTGGTTTTCCACCAGCGTAGGCTCCGCACGTAGCATCGCCGGGCCGTGCTCGGCATACCAGTCGCACAGACCGGCGGATTTTGCCACTTCCGCCCGCGCCTGCAGGATGGGTTTCCCCATTTCACGGGAGATTATCTGCGCCATCTCTTCCGCGCGGTTTCGCAGTGCGGCACCGAGATCCCGGAGTTTCTGCGCCCGGTGGGAGACGCTTTCGCGTCGCCACTGGCGATACCCCGCGTCAGACTGAGCAATCGCGCGTTCAACCTCTTCCGGCGTCGCCCAGGGATACGCAGCGAGGGTTTCTCCCGTTGCTGGGTTAACAGAGAGGGCATGTGTAGCAGATGAATATTTCATGATGTTCTCCACGCATTTCGGTTGATTCATTGTGGCTCACTCTGCTATTTCTTAAAAATGAATAATACTAACCACCTTATTCACGAAACGAGAATGCTATGGACTTAACCCAGCTTGAAATGTTTAACGCCGTCGCGCTGACGGGCAGCATTACCCAGGCGGCGCAGAAGGTGCATCGCGTGCCGTCCAACCTGACGACCCGCATCCGCCAGCTGGAAGCCGATCTTGGCGTTGAGCTGTTTATTCGTGAGAACCAGCGTTTACGCCTATCCCCCGCCGGGCATAACTTCCTGCGCTACAGCAGGCAGATCCTCGCCCTGGTGGATGAAGCGCGCATGGTCGTCGCGGGTGATGAGCCGCAGGGGTTATTTGCCCTCGGCGCGCTGGAAAGCACCGCCGCGGTGCGCATTCCTGAAACGCTGGCGCAGTTTAACCAGCGCTATCCGCGCATCCAGTTTGCCCTTTCTACCGGGCCTTCCGGGACGATGATTGATGGTGTACAGGAGGGAACGCTAAGCGCCGCATTTGTCGACGGGCCCCTGTCGCACCCGGAGCTGGAGGGCATGCCGGTCTACAGGGAAGAGATGATGCTGGTCACGCCTGCCGGGCATGCGGAGGTGACGCGCGCCACGCAGGTCAGCGGCAGCGACGTTTATGCCTTTCGCGCGAACTGCTCGTACCGTCGACACCTGGAAAGCTGGTTTCATGCGGACAGAGCTACGCCCGGCCGCATTCATGAGATGGAGTCCTATCACGGCATGCTCGCCTGCGTTATTGCGGGCGCGGGCATCGCGCTGATGCCGCGCTCGATGCTGGAGAGTATGCCGGGACATCATCAGGTTGAAGCCTGGCCGCTGGCGGAAAACTGGCGCTGGCTCACTACCTGGCTGGTGTGGCGACGCGGGGCGATGACCCGTCAGCTGGAAGCCTTTATAGCGCTGCTAAACGAACGTCTTCAACCAGCGCCTTCTCCATAAACAGGCTGAGCGGGTCCTCAGCGTACGGGGCAAATGCCGGACGCAAATCGTACCCGCACTGCTCATACAGACGAACCGCGGCGCGCTGTTTGATGCCCGTCTCCAGCCTTACCGTGTGGCAGTGACGGCTCAGGGCTTCATCTTCCAGGGCGGCCAGCAGCGTCTCGCCGAGATGCTGCCCCCGATGGGCCGGATCGATATAGACCCGCTTCATCTCCCCCGTTCCGTCACCGTTGAGCACGATGGCTCCGCAGCCCACGGCATGCAACTGCTGGTCGCGAATGACCATCAGGATAAGTGAGGCTTCCGGCAGCACGGCGAGGTCGAGCAGATGATTGCTTTCGGCGGGATAGAGCTCGCTCTGATAGCGGTCAAGCGCCGCGATCAGTTTGAGAATGTCCGGATGACGTGCAGATTCAGAGGTAATGGAATACATGGCAGGCTCCTTGCTTTTTTATGTGAGGCTAAATTTCAAGATAGCGCAGGCCTGCCGGGGTGCTACATAGTATTAACTTATGTCATGACGCCAGCGTCAGCTGGACATCTAACGCCCTCAGCCCGGCCTGTGTCGTCTCATCCAGCCTGCTGTCCGTCACGATATCCGTCAGGGTATGAAGATGCGCCACGTTAAACAGTGACCAGGCGCCATACTTGGAGCTGTCCGCCAGCAGCACGCGGCGTTTAGCGTTGGCAATTAAATCGCGCTTAAGCGCGGCCTTCTCTTCCGTCGGCGAGGTTATGCCGCGGGTGATATCCCATCCGTTACAGCTGACAAAAGCCACGTCCGGCCAGACGTTTTGCAGCAGGCGACGGCCATGTTCACCGATGCAGGACTGGCTCGAATCATCGATACGCCCGCCGATAATCGTCACTTCAATCTGTCGGAATTCCGAGAGAAACAGCGCAATGTGCAAATCGCTGGTGATCACGCGAAGCGGCAGATGCGTCAGCTGACGAGCGAGTTCAATCATCGTGGTACCGGCATCCAGCACAATGGCGTCCCCTGCTTTAACAAAGCTCGCTGCCGCGCTGGCGATAGCGTGTTTTTCCGCCAGACTGCGCTGCATTTTTTCATGCGTCGTGGGCTGGGAAGGAATAAACCGGTTAAGGGTGACGCCGCCATGGGTACGGCTAATCACACCTTCCTGATCGAGCTTAATCAAATCCCTGCGGATCGTTGCCGGAGAGGCATCGGTAATTGCCACCAGCTGATCCACCGTCACCAGATTATGCCCCTTCAGGTAATCCATTATCTGCTCTAACCGGTTATATCCCTTCATATCATTCCCGTGTAATTTGCATAGCCAACTGGATAGACACCGTCATGCTCTCAGACTTCGCTTTACCGGTCCAGGCAATATCGAACGCGGTTCCGTGGTCTGCAGAGGTACGGATAAACGGCAACCCGGCGGTGATATTCACCCCGTCATAAAAGCCGAGCAATTTTAGCGGAATATGCCCCTGATCGTGATACATCGCAACGACCATGTCATACATTCCTTCGTGGCATTGCATAAACACCGTATCCGGTGGACACGGTCCGGTGACGTTTAACCCTTGCGCTTTCATTGCCTCAACGGCCGGGCCGACAATTTTGATCTCTTCGTCACCAAACAGGCCATTCTCACCCGCATGCGGGTTTACACCGGCAACGGCAATGCGAGGATGCGCGAACCCGACGCGTTTCAGGAAGCTATCCGCAATACCAATCACGGTTTTTACCCGATCCTGATTGAGCGTATCAAGGAATTTGCGCAGCGCAATGTGGGTGGTGATGTGGATCACCTTCAGCTTATCCGTATACAGCACCATGGCGTAATCTTTGCTGTCGGTCAGATGCGCCAGCAGCTCGGTGTGGCCCGGATAGAGATGACCGGCCAGATGCAGAGCCTCTTTATTCAGAGGAGCCGTCGCAATAGCCTTCACCTTGCCCGCCATCGCCAGTTCGGTGGCTCGCTTCACGCAGCGATAGGCCAGATCCCCTGCTGCTGCCTGAACGATACCCGGCTTTAACGCATCAGGTTCGGCCAGCGGTTCGTCCAGCACGTTAATCACGCCAGGGGCAAATTTCGCGTCGCTCACCGCATCGATAAGACGTATATCCACCTGCCCGACGATTCCTTTATCCAGCACCCGCTGCAGCGTTCTGGCGCAGCCCACGACAACAACAGGCGCCCCTGAAAGCTCGCCTTCGGTGAGGGATTTGATAATGATTTCCGGGCCAATGCCAGCCGGGTCACCCATGGTTACAGCAATGATTTTAGTCACTCAGTCTCTCCTCGATAAAATGCAAAACCTCAAGCAGCGTCTCTTCCTTTCCGAAGCCCCCTGCTTTGGTCATTACCGGCTGCTGCCAGCCGCAACCCAGAAATTTTCCGTAAGGTACGCACTGTGCAACGCACCCTGCGATCTCAAACCCCCGCGCACCAAGTGCCCTGGCAACGGCCATCGCCACATCGCCACCGGAGACGTACAGCGCGTCAGGCGTCTGCACCGCAAGCACCTGTCGGGTCAGTTCGCCCAAAAACGTACAGATTTTTTCGCCCAGGCCAGCCCGGGTGACGTGATGCTGCCGACAGAGTTGTTCGACCTGATGTCGAGCATCGTTGCCCGCGCAGGTATGAACAATGCAGTGATGCCCAGCCTGTAGCACCTGCGCAATCCGGGCGAGATACCCGGCCGTAACGCCGCGCAAAACGTCATTCACATCAATGAATACCGACGAGACGCCGGAAGCACCTGTGGCCAGTGCGACCTGGCGTTGAGCGATCTCACTCATCGACCCCACCACGGCCAACATCTGCTTGCGTCGCGCCGGGGCCAGATGACGGGCCAGCGCATCGCATAGCCCGGCAGAGCCCACCAGCAGCGGCATCTGCGCGCAGGTCATTGCTGCGGCGATAATGGCGTCCAGCTCCTCGTCGGTCTGCGCATCAACAAAGATCCACTCCGTTCCCTGCGCCAGTGCGGCTGCCAGCGTCTCCGCGGTCACGTTTTCACCGCTCACGTCGCGAAAAAGGTCAGCAATCGCGGCTGACGGAACGGGCGTTTTGGGATCGCTGGCAAATTCGGTTTCGTCCACCGGAATGCCGTTTACCAGACATCTGCCGTTCCGCGTGATCCGCCCTGCCGCTGGGTATGCCGGGGCAACGATCACCTGGCGCTTGCCGCTTAATGTCTTCAGGGCCTGTGACTCGGCCCCCGCGTTGCCGCGCAGCGTCGAATCCATTTTTTTGATGAGCCAGCGGGCATCCGCGATATCCGCCCCGAGTGCGGCCACCTTTTCGGCCGCCTCCCATGCCGACAGCGCCCGGGAATCGGTATTGACGATCAGCGCATCGGTCGTCTGGGTAAAAGGTGTATGAAACGCCACGCTGACTTTTTTGCCGCACAGCGCCAGGCTGACGCCGGCATCGTTAGCACCGGTAAAGTCATCTGCGACGACCACGACCTCTCTGTACAGATTGTTCACTTTCATCCCCACTCCGGGTTCGCCTTTCCTGTTAATGATTATATTCAATCATGATTGATTATATGTGAGCAAGATCAAGTTAATCAGTTTGCGAATAAATTATAAATTTAGCCACGCGATGACCATGAAGCGTCTTATTTGAGCGAAATCAATCATGGGCAAAGAGACAGGAGAAAAGCGTGGTTACGATCAACAGCACCATTATTAGCGGCGCGAATGCCATCGCCGCCATCAGGCCGTTACTCACTGATAAAACGCAGCTGCTGCTGGTGACGGACGGCAACATTGCGCGTCTGGAGGCAGCAAAGCAGATCCGCGCGATCCTCGAAGAGGACAACCGCCGCGTCATGATTATTGACAGCGTACCGCCTGAACCCTCCCACCACGATGTCAGCCAGCTGCTCGCGGGGTTAAACGGGACGTTTGGGCTTGTCGTGGGGATCGGCGGCGGTAGCGTACTGGATGTGGCCAAACTGCTCTCAGTGCTGTGCCATCCGCTGTCACCGGGGCTGGATAACCTTCTGGCGGGTATAAAACCTGAGGCACGCATCCCCTCTCTGCTGATCCCGGCTACTGCCGGAACCGGCTCGGAAGCGACGCCGAATGCCATTCTGGCGATTCCGGAGCAAAACACGAAAGTGGGCATTATCTCCCCCGTGCTGCTGCCCGATTACGTCGCCCTGCTGCCGGAGCTGACCACCAGCATGCCCGCGCATATTGCCTCATCTACCGGGATTGATGCGTTGTGTCATCTGATTGAGTGTTTCACCTCAACGGTCGCCAACCCGGTCAGCGATAACGCCGCGCTGACGGGACTGGCTAAGCTGCTGAACAACATTGAAACGGCCTGCGCCGAACCGGGAAATCTGCTGGCGAAGCTGGAGATGCTGTGGGCCTCTTACTACGGCGGGGTTGCCATTGCGCATGCAGGCACGCACCTGGTTCACGCTCTTTCCTATCCGCTCGGCGGTAAATATCACCTGCCGCACGGCGTCGCTAACGCCATTCTGCTGGCCCCCTGCATGCGAGCGGTTCGGCCCCACTGCCTGAAGAAATTTGCACAGGTATGGGATTTGGTGCCCGGTGCGGATACGGCGCTGTCAGACGAAGAAAAATCCCACGCGCTGGTGGACTACTTTGCCGCGCTGGTTCGAAGGCTCAACCTGCCGGACAACCTGGAGGCGCTGGGCGTACCGCGCGACGACGTCCCCTCCCTGAGCGATGCGGCCCTTAACGTTAAGCGGCTAATGAACAACGCCCCTTGTCAGGTCAACCACGACGAGGTGCAGGCGATTTACCGGACACTGTTTCCCAACATGAATAGCCAGGGAGTGAATCATGCATAACAACATCAGGGGCGTACTGACGGCCATCGTGACCCCCTTTGATACGGAAGGCGCGCTGAACCTACCGGGCCTTAAACTACAGATCGATCGTCAACTTAATGCTGGTAACGGCATCTTCTGCGGCGGCACAAACGGCGAGTTCTTCGTGCTGAACGAAGAAGAAAAAATCGCCGTTACCCGTACCTGTGTGGAAACGGTTGCCGGGCGAGCCCCGGTAGTGGCGCACATTGGGGAAATCTCGACCCGTGAAACCATCCGCCTCGGAAAACAGATCGCCTCGCTGGGCGTCGACGCCGTTTCCGTCATTACCCCTTACTTCGTTCCGCTGAAGCAGGCTGAACTCGTCTCACATTACACCGCTATCGCCGACGCGCTAGCCGTCCCGGTATTTCTGTACAACATTCCGGCGCGTACCGGCAACACCATTGAGCCCGCTACCGCACGCGCGCTGGCCGAACATCCGAACATTATCGGAATTAAAGACAGTGCCGGAAGTTACGAGAGCCTGAGCGGATTCCTCAATGCGGTGAGCGACATTGGCGGATTCGACGTGCTGAACGGCCCGGATTCGCTTATCCATCAGGGCTTCGTCGACGGATGTTCGGCCTGTATTTCCGGGCTGGCGAACGTGGCGCCGGAGGCCATCAACGCCATCTGGTCACGCTTTAACGCGGGTGATATTGACGGTTCTCGTCTGGCGCAGGAGCGCGTCACCCAGCTTCGTACCGAGCTTTACAACGTGGCGTTTTCGCCTGCCGCAGTCAAAAAAGCGCTGCAGATCATGGGGGAAGACGTCGGAGAAAGTCGCTATGCCGTGGCGTTTAGCGACCAGCAGTGCCAACAGATACGCCGAATAGTGACGACGTCACTTAACTAAACGGCGTTTGTTTCGTCAATAAGAATACCGGGTGCCCGAGGTGCCCAGGATTCACTCGCCCTGAAGAGAGGCAAAGATGAATAATTTTACCGCTGAAGATACCCTAATCATTGTGGGCATAGTCATTGTCTACATCCTGTTCACGACCTGGCTAACCTTCCGGATCCGCAGTAAAAACTCCGGGGACTTTATGGAAGGCTCCCGCGCGATGCCGGCGTTTATTGTCGGGATCCTGCTGATGTCCGAGTATATCGGCGCCAAATCCACTATCGGCACCGCGCAGGCGGCGTTTGAAGACGGTTTTGCTGCGTCCTGGTCCGTCATCGGGGCCGCAATTGGCTTCCCGCTCTTTGGCCTGCTGCTGGTAAAACGCATCTACAGCACCGGAAAAATCACCATCTCTGGTGCGATTGCTGAAAAATACGGTAACAGCACCAAAAACATAATCTCCATCATCATGATCTATGCCCTGCTGCTGGTTAACGTGGGGAATTACGTCAGCGGCGCGGCGGCTATTTCCACGGTACTGAAAGTAAATCTCCCCGTTGCCGCCTTTATTACGGCCATCGTCAGTACCTTCTATTTCGCCTTTGGCGGCATGAAGGGTGTGGCCTGGGTGACGGTGCTGCACAGCGCGCTGAAATACTTCGGCATTCTGGCCATCATGGGCTTTGCGCTGTCTAAGACGGGCGGCTTCGCGCCAATGATTGAAAACATGCCGGACTTCTACTGGACCTGGGATGGCAATATCGGCGCGTCGACCATTTTCGCCTGGCTCATCGGCACCATTGGTTCCATCTTCTGTACCCAGTTTGTGATTCAGGCAATCTCCTCTACCAAAGACGTGAAATCGGCCAAACGCTCTACCTGGGTTGCGTTCTTCTTCTGCCTGCCGATTGCGCTGGCCATCGCGGTAATCGGCGTGGCGGCTAAATACCTGCACCCGGAGATTAACAGCCTGTATGCGATGCCGATTTTCCTGCAGGATATGAACCCGTGGCTGGCCGGTCTGGTCACCACCTCTCTGGTGGCATCTATTTTCGTCAGCGTCAGTACCGTTGCGCTGGCTATCGCCTCCCTGGTGGTAAAAGACTTTTACGTGCCGATGCGCAACCCGACGCCTGAGCAGGAATTTAAGGCCACCCGCTGGATCTCCCTGCTGATTGGTTTCCTGCCGCTGATTTTTGTTCTGCTGGTGCCTGAAGTCCTGAAGCTCTCCTTCTTTACCCGCGCTATTCGTCTGTCGATTTCAGTGGTGGCCGTTATCGCCTTCTACGCCCCGTTCTTCCGCAGCACCCGTGGTGCCAATGCGGGCCTGATTGGCGCCTGCGTCGTGACCTCCGTCTGGTATCTGCTGGGCGATCCTTTTGGCATCAACAATATGTACATCGCCCTGCTGACCCCTGCCGTCATCATGGTGATTGACCGTCTCATTCCGGGAAAAGCGCAGGGTAAAGCGCCAACCCCCGTTGAAAATAATGGAGTCTGATATGTCTTTAACCGTAACCCTCGACGGGACAGTTCGCCCGCAACAGGATGCCCGCACGGAGGCCGCCATGCTGCCTTCCTCTTGCCCACAAAACCACGCGGCGAATCTGCTGCCGCTCCCGGATGGCTCGCTGATGTGCGTCTGGTTCGGTGGAACCCAGGAAGGTATCGCGGATATCTCCGTATGGGGTTCACGCCTTGCGCCTGGCAGCCAGCAGTGGAGTGATGCGGTAAAACTGTCGGACGATGCCACGCGTTCCGAACAAAACCCGGTTCTGTTCCTGGCCCCGGACAACGTGCTGTGGCTGCTGTGGACCGCACAGATTTCCGGTAATCAGGACACGGCTATTGTTCGCTATCGCCAGTCTCGCGATCTGGGGAAAACCTGGGGGGACATCGCAACCCTGCTCGATAAACCTGGCACGTTTATTCGCCAGCCCATTGTCGTGCTGGACAACGGCAGCTGGCTGCTGCCGGTATTTTACTGCCGCACCCGGCCGGGAGAGAAATGGGTCGGAAACGACGATATCAGCGCGGTAAAAATTTCCGCAGATGGTGGCAAAACGTGGCGCGATGTCGAGGTGCCGGAAAGCCTGGGCTGTGTACATATGAATATTACCCCGCTTCACAACGGCACCCTGGTGGCGCTGTTCCGCAGCCGCTGGGCGGACAATATTTATTACAGCCAGTCGACGGATAACGGCGAAAGCTGGTCCGTACCGGAGCCGACGGAGCTACCCAATAACAACTCCTCTATTCAGGTAACAACCCTTGCCAGCGGTGAACTCGCGCTGGTCTTTAACGCCATGAGCGCCGCTGGCGCGAGTGAACGTCGCGCATCGCTATACGATGAAATTGACGATGGTGACGGTCGTAAAGAGCCGGTGGTCACCAGCGGTCGGACAGCCTTCTGGGGCGCGCCGCGCGCGCCGATGACCGTCGCCATTTCGCCGGACGGCGGGAAAAGCTGGCCGTGGCAGCGTCATCTGGACGAAGGGGATGGTTACTGCATGACCAACAACTCCATGGAAAAACTCAATCGCGAATTCTCCTATCCCAGCATCAAGCAGGGACCTGAGGGCAATCTTCATATCGCTTACACCTACTTCCGTCAGGCCATCAAATACGTGCGGGTGACGCCAGAATGGGTTAAGGGGGTCATATGATTATCGGGCATCTCAACGCCCTGCCGCTGGCAGGGCTACCGTCGGCGCTATACGCCCTGCTTTCCCGCCCGGACTGTACGCTGAAGGCCCTCTGCGAACGCGATGACGGACGCTGGCAGCCTGAGAATGCGCCGTGGTTTTGCCACATTGGTCCGGCGCAGACGCAGCCGCGCGCCGAACGGCATACGGAATACCATCATCAGTGGGCGGACATCCAGATTGTGTTGGCGGGTGAAGAGCATATTTATGCTGGAGCGCTTCCCACAGGCAGAGCGGGAGATGAAGAACGTAAACCGGATCTCTTTATTGCTTCAACAGCCGAACATAGCGTCAGGATCCGGCTTGCCGAGGGTGTCTTTGTGGTCTTTTATCCCGGAGAACCTCACCAGGCGCTATGCGCCGTAGAGGCGCCGATAATGGTCCGCAAAGCGGTGTTTAAGGTTCCCCGCGCGATGCTGGAGGTCTGACATGCGTCACGCCGTCGTCACCGGGGCCAGCTCCGGAATTGGTGAGGCCATCGTTAAGCGATTACTGGCGGAGGGCTGGCAGGTCACCGGGCTCAGCCGCCGAGCCGTGAAGCTGGATACGCCTGGCTTCACCAGCCTTCGCGTTGATATCACCGATCCTGATGCGTTGTGCAACGCCCTGCACACCATCGCCGCGCCCCAGGCAGCGATCCATGCCGCCGGGATGATGGCCGCCGCGCCGTTGGGCCAGCTGGAAAGCCGCGTTAGCGCCTCACTGTGGCAGCTCCACGTCCGGGCCTGTGAGGCATTGTTTAACCATTTTGCGCCCTCTATGGCTGCCGGCGGACGCTTTGTGGCGATAGGCAGCAGAACCTCTCGTGGTGCAGCAGGACGATCGCAGTATGTTGCCACAAAAGCAGCGATGGTAGGAATGGTCAGGAGCTGGGCGGCGGAACTGGCCCCGCGCGGGATCACGGCTAACGTGGTCTCGCCTGGGGCCACCCAAACGCCGATGCTCAGCGCCCCAGGGCGGGAAACCTCGCCCCCGAAATGTCCGCCAATCGGACGTTTAATCGCGCCAGAAGAGGTGGCCGCACTGGTGAGTTTCTTGCTGAGCATTGACGCCGCCGCCATCACCGGCCAGGAGATGGTGATATGCGGCGGTGCCTCCCTCAGCTAGCGCAGGAAGATACGCCCTTTCAGATACAGAGTCGCCTGGCCGCCAATCAGCACGCGATCGCCCTTCAGCTCGCAGCGCAGATCCCCGCCACGGTACGACACCTGGCGGGCATTGAGTGACGTTTTGCCCAGCTTTTCGCTCCAGTACGGGATCAGCATGCTGTGGGCGGATCCGGTGACCGGATCCTCCGGCACCCCTTCGCCCGGGCAGAAGAAGCGGCTGACGAAGTCATATTCCTCTCCCTGCGCCGTCACGCAGACCATTTTATCCAGCGGAAGCATTGCCCCAATATCTGGCGTTAACGCTTCCACCTGCTGCTGGCTCTCCAGCACCACCATGTAATCCCGCCCCACGCGCACCTCTTTTGCCGCCGTGATGCCCAGCGCGCTAAACAGCACCTCGGGAGGATTCTCCACAACCTCCGTCGACCATGCGGGGAAGTTCAGCGTCAGCCAGTCGCCGCTGCGTTTAACCGTCAGTTCACCCACGAAGCGGGTGGTGAAGGTGATTTCGGTATGCGGATAATCAAGGTATTCGAAAATGACGTGTGATGCGGCAAGCGTAGCGTGACCGCAGAGGTTAATTTCATCCAGCGTGGTGAACCAGCGCAGCTCAAACCCGCCGTCAGTGCGCACGAAAAAGGCAGTCTCAGACTGGTTATGCTGCTGCGCCATTTTGAGCAGCATTTCGTCCGGCAGCCACTCTTCCAGAGGACATACCGCTGCGGCGTTGCCGCCAAAGGTTTTATCGCTGAAGGCATCCACCAGATAAAAATCAATTTCCTGCATTGTCTCTTCCTCTCTTGTTATGGCTATTTAGCGCAGAAAAACTGTGCCTTTCAGATAAAGTGTGGCCTGCCCGCTCATCAGCACGCGCGAACCTTTCAGCTCACAGCGCACATCGCCGCCGCGCGCTGAAACCTGACGGGCAAACATCGTTGTTTTACCCAGCTTTTCGCTCCAGTAGGGGATCAGCATCGTGTGCGCGGAGCCGGTGACCGGGTCCTCCGGGACGGAAACGCCCGGGGAGAAAAAGCGGCTGACAAAATCATATTCCCCCTCACCGCGCGCCGTAACGCTCACCTTATGCTCGCCCGGCGTCATCGCCGAGAAGCGTGGCGCAAGCGCTTCAACCTGCTGACGATTTTCCAGCACGATCAGCCAGGCGCGCCCTTTACGGGCTTCAACGTAGCGGCTGATACCCAGAGCCGAAAGCATCTCCGGCGGGGGCGTCTCTTCATGGGTTGGACATGCCGGGAAGTCCAGCGTCATCCACTCCCCCTCCCGGCTGACCGTCAGGCGGCCAGAGGCGGTATCAAAGTGGATGCGCGAATCCGGGTAATCCAGCTCGGTAAACAGCACGTGCGCAGCCGCCAGCGTAGCGTGGCCGCAGAGATTGACTTCGGTGAGCGTGGTAAACCAGCGTAGCTCAATGCCCCCTTTACTGCAGACGAAAAATGCGGTTTCCGACTGATTATGCTGTTGCGCCATTTTCAGTAAGGTCTCATCGGGCAACCACGCTTTCAGCGGGCAAACGGCTGCCGGGTTGCCGCCGAACGAGGTATCGCTGAACGCATCTACCAGATAAAAATCAATCTCCTGCATTGTCTTACCGCCTGTTTTTATTGTGTTGTTCTTTTATATTCAATGAAAACAGCGTTCCCGGCTACCGCTTTCATAAGGTAAATATTGAGATCTGTGTCACATAATGGTTGAGTTTTCGCCGTACGACGTTTTAAGATCGTCACCTCTTCTTTTCAGCAACGAATCTCCGACTTCCCTATGACAACGAACACAGTTTCCCGCAGGGTTGCGTGGCTACGCGTGGTCACGCTGGCCATTGCCGCGTTTATTTTTAACACCACAGAATTTGTTCCGGTTGGGCTGTTGTCTGACATCGCTGAAAGTTTCCAGATGGAAACGGCTCAGGTGGGCATTATGTTGACCATCTACGCCTGGGTAGTGGCGCTGATGTCCTTGCCGTTTATGCTGCTGACCAGCCAGATGGAGCGGCGCAGGCTGCTGATTGGCCTGTTTGTGCTGTTCATCGCCAGCCATGTTCTGTCATTTATGGCGTGGAGTTTTACGGTGCTGGTCATTAGCCGCATCGGCATTGCCTTTGCCCATGCGGTGTTCTGGTCGATCACCGCGTCGCTGGCGATACGCCTGGCACCGGCGGGGAAACGCGCGCAGGCGCTGAGCCTGATTGCCACCGGTACCGCACTGGCGATGGTGCTAGGGCTGCCTATTGGCCGCATCGTGGGGCAATACTTCGGCTGGCGTACGACGTTCTTCGCCATTGGTATGGGGGCGCTGGTTACGCTGGTGTGCCTGATTAAGCTGCTGCCCGCGCTGCCGAGCGAGCATTCCGGCTCGCTGAAAAGCCTGCCGCTGCTGATGCGTCGCCCGGCGCTGCTGAGTATCTACCTGCTGACCGTCATTGTGGTGACGGCCCATTACACGGCGTATAGCTACATTGAACCCTTTGTGCAGGTGGTGGCGGGCTTTAGCGCCAACTTTGCCACCGTCCTACTGCTGATCCTCGGCGGAGCAGGCATTATTGGCAGCGTGCTGTTCGGTAAGCTGGGTAACCGGCACGCCTCGACGCTGGTAAGCAGCGCTATCGGTCTGCTGCTGGCCTGCCTGCTGCTGCTGATGCCTGCCGCAGGCAGTGAGAGCCACCTGGCGATCCTCAGCCTGTTCTGGGGCGTGGCGATCATGATTATTGGTCTGGGCATGCAGGTGAAAGTTCTGGCCCTGGCACCGGATGCAACGGACGTCGCTATGTCGCTGTTCTCCGGGATTTTCAATCTGGGGATTGGCGCGGGCGCGCTGGTGGGAAATCAGGTAATACTTCACGTATCGATGTCAGCGATTGGCTATCTTGGTGCCATTCCGGCACTGGTGGCGCTGGTCTGGTCGGTGCTCATCTTCCGTAAATGGCCGGTGGCGTTGGAGGAACAGGGGCAGCACGGGTGAGCCTTCTTGCCGGGTGACGGCTTCGCCTTACCCGGCCTACAAAACCCGTAGGCCCGTGCAAGCGAAGCGCCGCCGGGCAAAACATCAATGATAGGTCTTAATAATTTCCAGCACGCCGTTAATAATAAACTGCACGCCCATACAGACCAGCAAGAAGCCCATCAGGCGGGAAATCGCCTCGATACCGCCCTTGCCTACCCAGCGCATAATGGCGCCAGAGCTGCGCAGCGACGCCCACACGATAATCCCGATAATCGCAAAAATCAGCGGTGGCGCTACCGTCAGCACCCAGTCCGGGAAGGTTGCGCTATCGCGCACCGTGGATGCGGAGCTGATGATCATCGCGATGGTACCCGGCCCCGCCGTGCTCGGCATGGCGATCGGCACAAAGGCGATATTCGCACTCGGTTCGGTTTCCAGCTCTTCCGATTTGCTGGCCGCTTCCGGCGACTCATGCGCTTTTTGCGCCGGGAACAGCATGCGGAAACCGATAAAGGCCACAATCAGCCCCCCGGCGATACGCAGGCCAGGGATGGAAATCCCGAAGGTATTCATCACCACCTGTCCGGCATAGTAAGCCACCATCATGATGGCAAACACATACACCGAGGCCATCATCGACTGATGGTTGCGCTCGGCGCTGTTCATATTCCCTGCCAGCCCGAGGAACAGCGCCACCGTCGTTAACGGGTTAGCCAACGGCAGCAAGACCACCAGCCCAAGGCTGATTGCTTTTATTAAATCCAACATAGTGCGTTGTCGTCCTTATCCATATTTAACACAGCAATTATAGGGTGAAAGTGTGACATTGAGCCATGGGCGCAACGTAACGATTATTTTCCTCCTGGAATGATAACTGACAGTTATCTATATGATTTGAAAGGCCTCAAAAAAAGTTCATGAAACGTTTTAGCAATTCGTGGCATCGGCTGACTCATTCAGTTGACTTATACTTGCCTGAGCAATAATATCTGCCGTGACTAACTACTTGCCAGGGCAACCATTGTGAAAAGCACCAGTGATATCTTTAACGACGTTGTTCCGCTGGGTCGTCTTATTCATATGGTAAATCAGAAAAAAGATCGCCTGCTCAATGACTATCTGTCACCGCTGGATATCACCGCAACACAGTTCAAAGTGCTGTGTTCCATTCGCTGCGAAGTGTGTATTACACCGGTTGAGCTTAAAAAGGTGCTCTCTGTCGATCTGGGCGCGTTAACCCGCATGCTCGATCGTCTCGTTTGCAAAGGATGGATAGAACGAAGCCCTAACCCGAATGACAAACGCGGCGTACTGGTGAAGCTGACCAGCGATGGCGCGGCCATGTGCGAGCAATGTCATCAATTAGTAGGACAAACACTGCATCAGGAACTAACAAAAAACTTAACGGCAGATGAAGTGGCAACCCTTGAGCTTTTGCTTAAGAAAATACTGCCGTAAACAGAAAAAGAGGTATGACGATGTCCAGACGCAATACTGACGCTATCACCATTCATAGCATTTTGGACTGGATCGAAGATAACCTGGAATCGCCGCTCTCCCTTGAAAAAGTGTCAGAGCGTTCAGGTTACTCCAAATGGCACCTGCAACGGATGTTCAAAAAAGAGACCGGTCATTCATTAGGTCAATATATTCGCAGCCGCAAGCTGACGGAAATTGCCCAGAAACTGAAAGAAAGCAATGAACCGATCCTTTATCTGGCGGAGCGTTACGGATTTGAATCGCAACAAACCCTGACGCGTACGTTCAAGAACTATTTTGACGTGCCGCCTCATAAGTACCGAATCACCAGCGTGCCGGGCGAATCCCGATACCTGTATCCGTTAAAACACTGTAGTTAATCATCGCCTGTAACAGACGTAACCGAGGAAATCATGAAAGTTACCGCCTCCGCCGCCCTCGCCTTGCTGGTGCTGTTCTCCAGCCAGACCTTCGCGGAGCAAACCCCTCGTGCAACGCAGCAAAATAATCCTGATACGATGATTTTGCCGTCAGCACATGACCAGTCGCCTTATGATTTCAACCATATGGGTGCTGGTAGCGACAAATCCGACGAATTAGGCGTGCCTTATTATAATCAGCACGGCCTCTGATTCGTTTTTGCCCCGCAGACGCGGGGCTTTTTTTATGCCTTTCTTACCCGCGTCGCCCAACGCACGCGCAGGCCAAAGACGTTAATGTAGAGCCCGGCCATGATCAGCACGGCACCCAACAGCTGCAGCGCGCTCAGCGTTTCATCCAGCAATATCGCCGCACTGGCAAGTCCTACCACCGGCACCAGCAGGGATAACGGCGCGACGCGCCAGGTTTCATAGCGCCCCAGCAGCGATCCCCAGATCCCGTAGCCCACAATGGTGGCGACAAAGGCCAGATAGACAAGAGAAAGGATGGTGGTCAGGTCGATCTCGACCAGGCTGTTGAGCATGACGGCCGGACCATCCAGAATCAACGCCGCGACCATAAACGGTATAACAGGGATCAGCGCGCTCCAGACCACCAGGGACATCACCTGCGGGCGCGCCTCGTGCTGCATAATCAGCTTGTTAAAGATATTCCCGCAGGCCCAGCTCAGCCCCGCTGCCAGCGTCAGCATAAAGCCGAGCAGCGCCACATGCTGGCCATTCAGGCTGGCCTCTATCAGCACCAGTACGCCAAACACCGCCAGCGTGATCCCCGCCAGCTGTTTGCCCTGCAGGCGTTCGCCAAACACAAACGCGCCGAGAATAATGGTAAAGAACGCCTGTGCCTGTAAGACCAGCGAGGCCAGACCGGCTGGCATACCGAACTTGATGGCGCAGAAGAGAAACGCGAACTGGCCGAAGCTAATGGTCAGACCGTAGCCCAGCAGCAGCTTTAACGGGATCTTCGGACGAGCGACAAAGAAGATGGCCGGGAACGCAACCAGCAGAAAACGCAAACCGGCCAGCATCAGCGGCGGCATATTGTGTAACCCCAGCTTGATGACCACAAAATTGAGCCCCCATACTACGACCACCAGCAACGCCAGCAGCCCGTCTTTACGCGTCATACCCTGCCCCTGAATTATTAATTATTTGTTAACACTTCAAGGTAACAGAAAAAAGCGGGCGGCGAGAAGATCATTAATTCTGGCAGTCAGGCGAAGCACTTAGGGATAAATTAGGCGCTATACAAGCCCCTTATGTCGTGATAATCCTTTTAGGACACAACATAAAAAGCATAAGCATTTGTCGGGCAGGAATATGAAACCATCTCTCAGGCGCTCAACCGCAGCGCTGCTGGCATCGTCATTGTTATTAACCATTGGTCGAGGGGCAACGCTGCCGTTTATGACCATTTATCTCACGCGCGTCTATAGCATGAGCGTCGAGAATATTGGTTATGCCCTGACGATTGCGCTGACTATCGGCGTGGTGTTCAGCCTGGGATTTGGCATTCTTGCCGATAAGTTTGATAAAAAACGCTACATGCTGATCGCGATCGTGGCCTTTATCGCCGGGTTTGTCGCGATCCCGCTGGTTGATAACGTCACGCTGGTGGTGCTGTTCTTTGCGCTGATCAACTGCGCCTATTCCGTCTTTTCGACGGTGCTGAAGGCCTGGTTCTCCGACGTGCTCACCACGAGCCAAAAAGCGCGCGTCTTCTCGCTGAACTACAGCTTCCTGAACATTGGCTGGACGATCGGACCGCCGATTGGCACCCTGCTGGTGATGTACAGCCTGCAGCTGCCGTTCTGGCTGGCGGCCTTCTGCGCCGCGCTGCCGCTTGGATTTATCCATTTCTTTGTGCAGAAAAGCGTTGCGCTGGATACCGCCGAGGAGAAGATGCCCTGGCAGCCGTCGGTATTGCTGAAAGACCGCGCGCTGTTCTGGTACACGCTGTCCGGCCTGCTCGCGTCGTACGTCGGCGGATCGTTTGCGACCTGCATTTCACAATATGTTCTGGCCGCGCATGCAGACAGTGATTTCGCCGAAAAGGTGGTCGCCGTGGTATTGCCCGTCAACGCCGCCGTCGTGGTAACGCTGCAATATGCGCTGGGTCGTAAGATCTCTGCCAGCAATATTCGCCCCCTGATGACCCTCGCCACCCTGTTTTTTATCGTGGGGCTGGGGGGCTTTATGCTCTCCGGGGAAAACCTGGTTTACTGGGGCATCGCTGCCGCGATTTTTACCCTGGGTGAGATTATCTATGCGCCGGGCGAATACATGCTGATCGACAACATTGCCCCGCCGGGGATGAAGGCAAGCTATTTCTCCGCGCAGGCGCTGGGCTGGCTGGGCGCGGCGGCAAACCCGATGATCACCGGCATTATCCTGACCAACCTGCCGCACTGGTCGCTGTTTGTCATCATGATGGTCGCCATCGTCATTGCGTGGCTGATGATTTTGCGTGGCATGAGCGTGAAGGCGTGGTGCGAGTCGCCCAAAGCGGCGTAGCAAATGTAGGCCGGGTAAGGCGCAGCCGCCACCCGGCAATAAAGCATCAGTGGTGCAACATCTCCTCCACCACCTGCTTTTTGTACATCTCATTCGGATAATAGGTCGGCCAGTTATCCATCTCTTTCAGCAGCGCCTCGTGGGAGGTGTTGCCCATGAAAATATGGAAGTGGGAAGAGGCCTTCGGCGCGATGGTATGGTCGCTGAACTGCACGAACTTCGGTGTCTTGCTGCTGGCGTCCTTACACTCAAACAGGTAGCGAACGCCTTTTTTGCCCGATGCGTAGGTCAATATTTTGTAGCCGCTGTAATCATAATGACAGCGGCTGACCGCTTTGCCCTTATGAAATTCCATCACGTTATTTTCGATGCCGATGGCATCCACGTCCGTCGCATAACCTGTCCGGTAGTACGCTTTAACCTCGTCAAAGGTTTTGCTTTTGTCTTTCTGCGCTTTCTGCTTAAAGACCGGATCCAGCGAGCCGTCCAGCAGGAACGGATAGACCGACTGCCAGGTCCCGTCCCAGTCAGACAGCGATCTGTCCTTCACGTCCTTATCCTCAAACACGCCGCTCGCCGCTTTTTGTTCCGCTTCGGTCATCTGGTGGCCGTGCGAGTGTGCAAACAGCTGGCCGCTGACCAGCAGCGCCCCCAGAGTCATGGCAAATTTTCCAATATGTGCAGTCAACATAACATCCTCATTCCGCTTGATAAGAATGCGGATGTTATATTATAACATTTCAGATCGCAACCAGCCCGCGAACGCCCTCCTGCTCCATGTTCTCACCCCGTCCGCGCTGAATAATCGTGCCGCGCGACATTAGCAGGTAGCTGTCGGCCAGCTCGGCGGCAAAGTCGTAAAATTGCTCAACCAGTAGGATCGCCATATCCCCCCGGTCCGCCAGGGTGCGGATCACCTGGCCAATCTCTTTAATTACCGACGGCTGTATGCCTTCGGTTGGCTCATCCAGAATCAGCAGCTGCGGACGGCTCGCAAGGGCGCGACCAATCGCCAGCTGCTGCTGCTGTCCACCGGAGAGGTCGCCCCCGCGGCGGTGCTTCATCTCTTTAAGCACCGGAAACAGCTGCCAGATCTCTTCCGGCACCTGCTTCGCCTCGCGGGAGGAAAATCGCGACATCCCCAGCAGAAGGTTCTCCTCCACGGTCAGGCGCGGGAAAATCTCACGGCCCTGCGGAACGTACGCCACGCCAGACTGCACCCGCTGATGCGGCCTGCTGTGGGTGATCGTTTTACCCTGCCAGACAATCTCCCCGGTTTTCGCCGGGATCAGCCCCATCAGACACTTCAGCAGCGTGGTTTTCCCGACGCCGTTGCGTCCCAGCAGGCAAGTGACTTCTCCGGTGACGGCCTCAAAGCTCACGCCGCGCAGGATATGGCTGCCGCCGTAGTACTGATTCAGTTCATTGACCTGTAGCATCACCCCTCCTTAACGTCCCAGATATACCTCAATCACCTGCTCGTTGGCCTGCACCTCGCGAAGCGAACCTTCCGCCAGCACGCGTCCCTGATGCAGCACCGTGACGTGGTCGGCGATAGTCTCAACAAAACCCATATCGTGCTCCACCACCATCAGGGAGTGCTTACCCGCCAGCGTTTTGAACAGCTCGGCGGTGTATTCCGTTTCCGCGTCTGTCATCCCGGCGGCCGGTTCATCCAGCAGCAGCAGGTGCGGGTCCTGTACCAGAAGCATACCGATTTCCAGAAACTGTTTTTGCCCGTGCGAAAGCAGCCCCGCGCGGCGGTCGCGCTCGCCGCTAAGGCGCAGCAAAACCAGCATCTCATCAATGTGGTCGCGCTGTTCACCGTTGAGCGTTGCCCGCAGGCTCGCCCAGACGGATTTATCGGTTTTCATGGCGATCTCCAGGTTTTCCCACACCGTCAGCGCTTCAAAAACGGTGGGTTTCTGGAATTTACGCCCGATCCCCTGGCGGGCAATGGCCGCAGGCTCCAGCGCGGTCAGGTCGATGGACTGATCGTAAATCGCTCTGCCGCTCTTTGGCCGCGTTTTGCCAGTGATAACGTCCATTAGCGTGGTTTTACCGGCTCCGTTAGGGCCAATCACGCAGCGCAGCTCACCCACGCCGATATTCAGCGAGAGATCGGTCAGGGCCTGAAACCCATCAAAATTGACGTTAATGGCCTCAAGCTGAAGCACCGGGTCGGTCTGTTCACGGTAACGATCGCCGGGCAACTGGCGGGTAAATAACCCTTCGGCTGGCTGCATTATTTATCTCCCTTTCGAAACAGACCATAGACGCCGCGCGGTAAAAACAGCGTGACAGCGATAAAAATCAGCCCCAGAAACAGCTGCCAGTATTCCGGCATCGCGACGGTGAAGAAGCTCTTTGCACCGTTCACCAGCGCCGCGCCAATCACCGGACCGATCAGCGTGCCGCGCCCGCCCAGCGCAACCCAGATGGCCGCTTCTATTGAGTTGGTTGGTGACATTTCACCGGGGTTGATAATGCCCACCTGCGGGACGTAAAGCGCCCCCGCCAGGCCGCACAGCACGGCAGAGAGCGTCCATACCAGTAGCTTGAAGCCGCGCGGATCGTAGCCGCAAAACGTCAGGCGATTTTCGGCGTCGCGAACGGCGGTCAGGATGCGGCCAAACTTGCTCTTCGCCAGCGCAAATCCGGTGCCTAACGCCAGGATCAGCAACAGCACGGTTGCCAGAAACAGCGCGATACGGGTGGTCGTTTCGGTCACCGAAAAACCGAGCAGCGTGGTGAAGCCGGTAAAACCGTTATTACCGCCAAAACCGGTTTCGTTGCGAAAGAACAGCAGCATCCCGGCATAGGTTAGCGCCTGGGTCATAATCGAGAAATAGACCCCTTTGATCCTGGAGCGGAAGGCAAACCAGCCGAACACCAGAGCCAGCAGGCCCGGCACCATCACAATCAGCACCAGCGCCCAGGCAAAATGCTGGGTTCCCCACCAGAACCACGGCAGTTCACTCCAGGAAAGAAACGACATAAACGCGGGCAGACCGTCACCCGAGGCCTGGCGCATCAGGTACATGCCCATCGCATAGCCGCCCAGGGCGAAGAAGATGCCGTGCCCGAGAGAGAGCATCCCGGCATAGCCCCACACCAGATCCAGCGCCACCGCCACGATGGCATAGCAGAGGATCTTGCCAATCAGCGTCAGCATCCAGGTCGACAGCGCCAGCGGATGCGTCGCAGGCAGTAAGGCGAAAAACGGTAATATCAGCAGACACACCACCAGCAGGCTGCCTGCAAGTTGCGTTGTGCGCGGCGCTTTGCGCGCCAGCGTTAAGGTCAGCGGCTGGCTCATCAGTCAATCACCCTCCCTTTCAGCGCAAACAGCCCCTGGGGGCGTTTCTGAATAAATAGCACGATCGCCACCAGAATCACGATCTTGCCCAGCACCGCTCCCATCTGCGGTTCAAGAATTTTATTGAAGATGCCCAGACCAAAAGCCGCGGCTACGCTGCCTGCCAGCTGTCCTACGCCACCAAGAACGACCACGAGGAAAGAGTCGATGATATAGCCCTGGCCCAGCTCCGGCCCGACGTTACCGAGCTGCGATAATGCCACGCCGCCTAACCCGGCAATCCCTGAGCCAAGCCCAAACGCCAGCATATCGACGCGACCTGTCGGTACCCCGCAGCAGGCGGCCATGCTGCGGTTCTGCGTCACCGCGCGCACGTTCAGCCCCAGACGGGTTTTATTCAGAATGAGCCAGGTAAAGAACAGCACCAGCAGCACGAAGCCCAGCACCACGATGCGGTTCCACGGCAGCGTCAGGTTGGCAAAAACCTGCACCCCGCCGGAGAGCCATGCCGGGTTGGCCACCTCCAGATTCTGGGCGCCAAACGTCATGCGCACCAGCTGGATAATCATCAGGCTGATCCCCCACGTCGCCAGCAGCGTTTCCAGCGGACGACCGTACAAATGGCGGATCACGGTGCGCTCCAGCACCATCCCGATACCCGCCGTCAGGCAGAACGCGACCGGAAGCGCGATAACGGGATAGAGCGCCAGCCACTGGGGCGCAAGCCCGGCCATCGCCTGCTGCACCATCCACGTGGCATACGCGCCCAGCATCAGCATCTCACCGTGCGCCATATTAATGACGCCCAGCAGGCCGTAGGTGATGGCAAGCCCCAGCGCCGCCAGCAGCAGTACCGACCCCAGGGACAGCCCCATAAACGCCTGGCCCAGCAGATCGCCCCACATAAGTCGATGCTGGATCTGGCTAAGGCTCTCCTGCGCGGCGGCGCGCACCCCGGCATCCGGCTCTGTCTGAGCCTGGGTAAACGGGGTTAGTCTGGACTCCACGTCCGGATCGTCTGACTGCCCTAATAACTCGACGGCCTTGCGGCGCACCTCTGCCTGAGGGCTGGCTAGCTGGAGATTCGCCACCGCCAGTAAAAGCGCCTGACGTGCCACCGCGTCCGTTTCATCGTTTACCCGCTTTTCCAGAAAGGCGAGCATTCCGGGCTGGGCATCCCGCTGAAGCTGACGAGCCGCCACCCGCCTTTCTGTGACACTGTCACTCACCAGCTGATGCGTAGCGATAGCCGTGGCGGCCAGCACGCGCAGCCGGTTGGTCAGTCGAACGGCTTTGGCTGGCCCTTCTGCCGCCTTAGCGTCACCGAGCGAGACCATTTGACCGTTGCGCTGCGCAAAGGCGTGCTTTTGACTGTCGGCATAGAGGTTTTCTTTTTGCAGTGCCTGCAGCAGCGGGAGCCTCGAGGCGTCCGGCGCGGCGGCCCACTGCGTCAGCAACTCTGCCTGCTGGCTGCGGCTGGCGGCAACAAAACGATCGGCATCCGATGCCTGCGCCATCCCTGGCAGCAGTCCGGAAAGCCATACAAGAGCGATGAACATGCGCATGGCGTTCATGACGTTTCTCCCTGCGGTGATGGCTTAGTTGCTGGCGGTTTTCATCGGCTGATCGGGCTTTTTATCGTTTCCGGCGATGAACGGGCTCCACGGCTGGGCGCGTACCGGCTGCTCCGTCTGCCACACCACGTTAAACTGGCCGTTGCCTTCGATTTCGCCGATCATGACCGGTTTATGAAGATGGTGGTTGGTGGCATCCATGGTGAGCGTAAAGCCAGACGGTGCCTTAAAGGACTGGCCAGCCATCGCCGCACGCACTTTATCCACGTCGGTGGTCCCCGCTTTTTCCACCGCCTGCGCCCACATATGAATACCTACGTAAGTGGCCTCCATCGGGTCGTTGGTCACCACGGTATCGGCGTTCGGCAGCTTATGCGCTTTGGCATAGGCTTTATAGTCCGCCACAAAGGCCTGGTTGGTCGGGTTATCGACGGACTCAAAGTAGTTCCACGCGGCCAGGTTGCCGACCAGCGGTTTGGTGTCGATCCCGCGCAGCTCTTCTTCGCCCACGGAGAACGCCACCACCGGCACGTCGGTCGCCTTCAGCCCCTGGTTAGCCAGCTCTTTGTAAAATGGAACGTTGGAATCGCCGTTGATGGTCGACACCACGGCAGTTTTGCCGCCTGCGGAGAATTTCTTGATGTTGGCGACGATGGTCTGGTAGTCGCTATGGCCAAACGGGGTATAAACCTCCTCGATGTCCTTATCCTCGACCCCTTTCGAATGCAGGAATGCGCGCAGTATCTTGTTGGTGGTGCGCGGGTAAACATAGTCCGTGCCCAGCAGGAAGAAGCGTTTCGCCGCGCCGCCGTCTTCGCTCATCAGGTATTCCACCGCCGGGATGGCCTGCTGGTTCGGCGCCGCGCCGGTATAGAAGACGTTTGGCGACATCTCTTCGCCTTCGTACTGGACCGGATAGAACAGCAGACCGTTCAGCTCCTCGAAGACCGGCAGCACGGATTTGCGCGATACCGACGTCCAGCAGCCGAACACTACCGCCACTTTATCCTGACTCAACAGCTGGCGCGCCTTCTCAGCAAACAGCGGCCAGTTTGAGGCCGGGTCTACCACCACCGGCTCCAGTTTTTTACCCAGCACGCCGCCTTTCGCGTTGATCTCGTCGATGGTCATCAGGGCGACGTCCTTCAGCGGGGTTTCGGAGATGGCCATGGTGCCGGAAAGAGAATGCATGATCCCCACTTTGATGGTATCGGCCGCCTGCACGCCAAAACTCATTCCCATTGCCACAACGGACGCGGATAACGCAAAGGCTTTTAATAAAGTACGACGCTGCATATTTTCACTCCTGAAAAAGAACGCTGTGCGAAAACGTCCGTTACGGCATGGACGCGGAAATAAAAGTGTCAGCGAAGCAGGAGCAAAAAGGATGCCAGAATGGAGGAAGCGCTATTGCAGGCGGTGGAACGCAGGATGTAAAGAGAACGTCTCAGAATCGCACAGCGCTGCACTTTTATAATGCAGCGCTGAGGAGGAGGTTTTACCAGACTTCGCTGGCGATCTGCGTGACCAGACGGATTTTGTCCCACTGCTGGGTTTCGCTCAAGCTGTTGCCCTCTTCGGTAGAGGCAAAGCCGCACTGCGGGCTGAGGCAAATTTGCTCTTTTGCCACGTATTTCGCCGCCTCTTCCAGGCGGGCTTTAACACCCTCAGGGTTCTCCAGCTCGCCGTTTTTGGTGGTAATAAGACCCAGCACCACCTGCTGCTTGCCCGGGCGAACAAAGCGCAATGGCGCGAAATCACCGCTGCGGTCGTTATCATATTCAAGGAAGAAGGCGTCAACGTTAACCGTGCCGAACAGCACTTCCGCCACCGGCTCGTAGCCGCCTTCGGAAATCCAGGTTGAACGGAAGTTACCGCGACAGACGTGCAGCCCGATGGTCAGATCGTCCGGCTTGCCTTCCAGCGCCTTGTTCAGGACGCGGGCATAGATGCGTGCCAGCTCATCGGCATCATCGCCGCGATCGCGGATCTGACGGCGCTGGTCGTCCGAACACAGATAGGCCCAGACGGTGTCGTCCAGCTGCAGGTAACGGCATCCCGCGTCGTAGAAGGCACGGATGGCGTCGCGCCAGGTGATCGCCAGATCGTCGAAATAGTCATTCAAGTCCGGATACACTGTGGCATCAATATCTTTACGGCCTCCGCGGAAATGCAGCACGCTCGGGCTGGGAATGGTCATTTTCGGCTGAGCATTGCCGCTGATGCTTTTCAGATAACGAAAATCTTCCAGCATCGGATGGTCACCAAAGCCCAGCTTGCCGGTCACGCGCACGCCGTGGGCTTTGGTTTGTACTCCATTGAACTGTATGCCCTGCTGTGAATCGTAACGCTCAACGCCCTGCAGACCGTCGAAGAAGTCGAAGTGCCACCAGGCACGACGAAACTCGCCGTCGGTGACCACATGCAGACCGCACGCACACTGCTGCTCAACAACGTGGCGGATGGCGTCATCCTCTACCGCGCGAAGCTGTCCGGCATCAATTTCGCCGCTGGCGAACTTCAGGCGAGCCTGCTTGATGGCATCCGGGCGTAAAAAACTGCCTACTACATCGGCGCGGTACGGGGCATGGTGTCGTTGCATGGAAATCTCCTCGGTCTGCCGGTATTAATTACCCGCAGTGATAATTCACTATTTGAATTTTTAGACTTCTGGATGTCTAAATGTCCAAAAAAGATGTCATACCTGTCCTGTTCCGGCAAACGAGAAAATTTCACGAGTGTTGAAAAAAATTCATGTTCACAGCGCGGCGGCGGTTTCGCTGCTGGCAAAGGCGAACTTTTCATCTTCCCAGCCGGTGATGCCCCCGAGCATGATTTTGACGGGCAGCCCGAGGCGCGCCAGCTTGAGCGCGGCTCTGTCTGCGCCGTTGCAGTGCGGCCCTGCACAGTAGACAACGAACAGCGTGCCTTCAGGCCATTGGGCCATGCGCTCGGCGGTAATCTGGCTCCGCGGCAGGTGCAGTGCGCCAGGCACGTGACGGCGGGCAAACTGCTCCGGGCTTCCCACCACGTGCAGCAGCACGAAGTCCTGCTCATGGTTGACGATGGCGTGATGCACATCGGCACAGTCGGTTTCGACGCTCAGGCGACGCAGAAAATGGGTAACGGCTTCCTGCGGCTCGGCAGCCGGAAATTCAGTAACATAGCTCATGATCCTTCCTCATCTTTGGCGTTTGTGTTAACACTACTCTATCCACAAATTCAGCCCGTGAATGCGCTCGCTTATGCCAGAAAACAGCAAAAAGATGACAAACTTAAGACAAATTGCCCGCCCGAAAGTGGTCGTGCTGGCGTATGACGGTCTGTGTACCTTTGAGTTTGGTGTAGCGGTGGAGATCTTCGGCCTGCCGCGCCCCGAGCTGGGCGACGAATGGTATCGTTTTGCGGTGGCGAGCGTTGACAGCGGTGAACTTCGGGCGACAGGTGGGATCCGCATCATCACCGACGGCGATATCACTCTGCTTGAGTCTGCCGATCTGATCGTGGTTCCGGGCTGGCGGGGGCTGGACTCACCGGTTCCGGATGCACTCTGCGGGGCATTGCGTCAGGCCAGCGCGCGCGGGTGTCAGCTGCTCTCTATCTGCTCGGGCGTATTTGTGCTGGCCGCATCGGGGCTGCTGAACGGACGTAAAGCCACGACGCACTGGCGCTATATTGACGCGCTGAAAGCCCGTTACCCTGACATCGACGTAGTTGAGGATGTGCTCTACCAGGACGAAGGCAATATACTGACCTCCGCGGGCAGCGCGGCGGGGATCGATCTCTGTCTGCACGTTGTGCGTCGTGATTATGGCATGGAAACCGCCAACAGCGTGGCGCGTCGGCTGGTCATTCCCCCTCACAGGGATGGCTCTCAGCCGCAGCAGCTGAGCCGCCCGGTGGCGCAGCTTCGCGAGAGCCAGCGTCTCGGCCAGCTGTTTGATTTCCTGCACACGCATCTTATCGAGTCGCACAGCGTCGACTCGCTGGCGCGTCGGGTTGGAATGAGCCAGCGCACTTTCCTTCGTCGCTTCGAAGCGGCGACGGGGACAACGCCCGCACGCTGGTTGATCAATGAGCGCCTGCTGAGAGCGAAAGATTATCTGGAAAGCAGCCGGTTAAGCATCGACAGCATCGCTGAACAGACCGGGTTTGGTCAGGCATCGACATTGCGTCACCATTTTCGCCAGCAGTTCGCGCTTTCCCCGGCCCAGTATCGCAAACAATTTTCACGTCCCGGAACTGCCCGCTAACGGTTGAGGGTTCCCCACAAAATAATGCCTGCACGGACGACCCCCTCTCCCTTGAGGGAGAGGGCTGGGGTGAGGGGGAACATACGGCTCTGGTGGTCATTCCGTTCACTTTATGTTCCTTGCTATTCTTTAACGACATAACCTGTGAACGTGCCAGGGTGGCTCAATCGCCACCACCCTGGCGACCCGGGCTCCCGGCGGTAAATCGCCGCTTCGCGGTGCCCTCAGCTTATTCCTTCAGGCTATCGGGTCGGGCATGAGCCTGCATCCCTGCAGGCCACGCCCTTCTCGGCGCATCCCTGCGCCTCGCCCCGGCCTTACGGAAACGCTTCGGCGATTTACAGCCGGACCAGGGCATCGCTGTAAGTCAGTCATTATTCTGAAGACAGTCTTATTGCTTCAGAATACACGTTTACAAAGGGGCCCCTCTCCGCTAAGAGGAAGATTCATTTTTCAATTTTCGTAATACGGAGCAGCTGATGGTTACCACACACGTTTTTATCGCGGTCAGTCTTGATGGCTACATCGCCAGACAGAATGACGATATCGACTGGCTGCTGCAGCGCGACGATCCGGCGGAAGATCATGGCTATGAGGCGTTCATCGCGGACAAAGACTACATCGTGATGGGACGAGGGAGTTATGAGAAGGTACTGACCTTTGACGCATGGCCTTACGATCGTCCCGTGCTGGTACTTTCCCGACATCTGGCCGATACGCCCGTGCCGGAGGCGCTGAGGGGCAAAGTGCAGTTCTCATCCCGCCCGCCAAAGGAGGTGCTTGAGGATCTCGCCGCGCAGGACGTTCATCGCGTCTATCTTGATGGCGGACAGGTGATCCAGTCGTTCCTGCGCGAGGGACTGGTAGCCGATATGGTGCTCACGACCGTTCCTGTCCTGCTCGGGTCGGGAAAACCGCTGTTCGGAACGTTGTCCCAGGATATTGATTTGACCCTGGTATCAAGCCGCAGCTTCCCTTCGGGCCTGGTGCAGTCGCACTATCGGTTGACGCCATAAACTCACCGCGACGGCCTTCACGCAAAAAAAACCGCCAAAAATGGCGGTAAATGCTTGCATGGATAGATTTGTATTTTGGTCTCTACGTCCCGACACTCCATGGCCGGGCTGCGGATCCCTTACAACCTAACACCTCTTGCCTTAACGAACGCTAAACAACCTTATTAACCTGCATGGGTATTAATCTGCAAATAACGCATAAGGCCCTGCTCAGCGCTCTGTTTTGCGTCATCATTAATGGCTTCAAGATAAAAGGAGCGTGCGACACCATAAGGTGCTTTTTCAGAGGGATACACCGCGAACTGGAAGGTTTTTCCTCTTGCCTGATGAGTGCAATCTAATTCCCAACGCTGATCGTTCACTTTTTTGCTGGCACAGGAAACGCCACCATAATCGCTGGTTAAATAGGAACCCACGCGAATTTCTGCAGACTGAATATATTCTGGTTCGTCATTACCTGCATAACGAACCCCTGCAACGGCTACAACAGCCACCGCCAGAAGCGCAAGCGCGACTATTTTTTTCATTTATAAATGACCTGTTCCTTAGCTCAAGATAACTATTATATAAGATTAATCCTTAATACAAACATCCAATTGTGGACCAGAAATGGGAGTTTACAAAGATTCAGATGAATTTTAGGAAATATCCTAATCACCATTCTGAATCCACATTATTTGACATTTTCTTTGCGCTAATTTTAATTTTTGAATAATAACCCTAAAAAATAATCAACATGATAATCCAGCATTATTTTTCAGCGGAGAATCCATGATTAAAAAAGGGTTATCTTTCGTGATGCTTATCTGTGCGCTGTTTTCTGGCCAGCTTATGGCCGGGCACAAAGGACATGAATATTTATGGGTAAAGAATGTGGGGCATCAGCTTCGTCATGAAGCCGACAGCGATGAGTTGCGAAGCGCTGCGGAAGAGTCGGCGGAGGGTTTGCGCGAACACCACCTGTGGCAGAAATCGCGCAAACCGGACACGCACGTTCGGTGATTAGCTGCCCTTGCGTTTTGGCAGGGTTTTCATCAGGTCGTCCGGACTGACGGACGCCACGATACTGCCGGGCTGTGGCATTTTGAAGATGTGATTTTTCATCTTGCCAATCACATGCATTTCGCAAGGACGGCAGTCGAACTTAAGGGTCAGAATTTCGTCACCGTTTACCAGCTGCATGGGGGTGGCCTTCCAGCTCTTAATGTTCCCTTTCGCCTGCTTAGGACACAGGTTAAACGCAAAGCGGAGGCAGTGCTTGGTGATCATCACCGGCACATCGCCCTTCTCTTCATGCGCTTCATAGGCGGCGTCGATCAGCTGCACGCCGTGGCGATGATAGAATTCACGGGCTTTATGGTTGTAGACGTTGGCGAGGAAGGACAAATGGGTGTCCGGGTATACTGGCGCAGGGACGGCTTCCGCTTTACGGCTGCCGCGCGGATACTGCGCCAGGCGCGCGGCATCCAGCATCTCTGCCGTTTCACGGCGGAACGCGTTAAGCAGGCTGTTCGGCACGAACAGCGCGTCCGGCAGATTCACGTTGATAGTGCGCGCGTAGTAAATCGTCTGGCCCAGCTTCGCCACGCCATCCTTCAGGCTGTTAAGCGCTTTTTCCGCGTTGTTTGCCACCTCGAAGAGGCCATCGAGCGTATGCGTCACGCTGATGCCGTCTTCACAGGTCATGGTCAGAATCAGCTGCTCTTCCCAGCCGCCCAGCTCAATATCCACGGCGATACGACGTTCGCTTGAGGTTTTCAGCAGCGCCTGCTGCCAGTTATGATCGAGGTTACGGTTAAGCGCCGCGTTCGGCCGCGCCTTGTAAAGATCGGCGGGCATTTCATTCGGCCATACGCGGTAGCGGTTCTCGCCGGTTTTCTCGACCGTATTGGCGCGGAAGCCCACGACTTCACGCTTAATCATCACGTTAAGGCCATCGCCGTTCGCCAGCGGTTCCGTCACTTCGACATCAAGGTGATCTTTCGCCACTTTCAGCACTTCACCGACCGGTAAACCGATAAACTTCGGTGAGTCAAACGCGCCGATATCCCCTTTACGGGCATTCACAAAATAGTCCGTGCTGCCGCGGTGGAACGTTTTGTCCGTCGACGGAATAAAGAAATGCTCGGTGCGACCGGCCGACGCGCGCGCCAGGTCGCCGCGATCTTCGATGATGGCGTCGAGCATCTGGCGATAGTGCGCGGTGATGTTCTTCACGTAGCTCATATCTTTGTAGCGCCCTTCAATCTTGAAGGAACGCACGCCCGCGTCGATCAGCGCGCCCAGGTTGGCCGTCTGATCGTTATCCTTCATGGAGAGCAGGTGTTTTTCGAACGCCACGACGCGGCCCTGATCGTCTTTCAGGGTATACGGCAGACGGCAGGCCTGAGAGCAGTCGCCGCGGTTGGCACTGCGGCCGGTCTGCGCGTGGGAAATATTGCACTGACCGGAATACGCCACGCACAGCGCACCGTGGATAAAGAATTCAATCGTCGCGTCTGTCGCCTGGTGAATATCGCGGATCTGATTCAGGTTCAGCTCGCGCGCCAGAACGATCTGCGAAAAGCCGACATCGGAAAGAAACTTCGCCTTCTCAACCGTACGAATATCACACTGGGTACTGGCATGGAGCTCAATGGGCGGAATATCCAGCTCAAGCACGCCCATGTCCTGAACGATCAGGGCATCAACGCCGGTCTGGTAGAGATCGGTAATCAGACGTTGCGCAGGCTCCAGCTCATCATCATGAAGAATGGTGTTCAGGGTCACGAACACTTTCGCCCCGAAACGGTGGGCGAACGGCACCAGTTCAGCAATATCGCTCAGGCTGTTGCTGGCGTTATGGCGGGCACCAAAGCCAGGGCCACCAATGTAGACGGCGTCAGCGCCGTGAAGGATCGCTTCACGGGCAATGGCGGCGTCGCGGGCCGGGCTTAAAAGTTCAAGATGATGGGATTGCAGGCGCATACTTCGTCGTTATCCGTTATGGTCAAAATGGCGGCTATTGTAGTCAGAAGTATGCGTCAGCGAAACAGTTTTGCGTAGCCTCAGCGGGGATAATGAATCAGGGAGTGAAAATGCACCGTCCGGTCGCTGCTGTTGCGATAGGCGTGCGGTTTATCGCCGGCAAAACGGACGCCCGAATCGGCAGAAATCGTCTGCCATTTGCCGTCAAGCTTCATCTCCAGCTCGCCGCTGACCACCACCACATGTTCAATCACCCCGGCCTCATGCGGCGTGGATTCACTCAGCGCACCGGGTGCCAGCGTAATGGAGAAATAATCAAACCCGAGCGTCTCGTCCCACGGAAAGAGCGGTTTGACTACCATCGCCTGCTGCTGCGGGTCAAACACCGCCTGCCGATCCGCCTCCGGCGTGATGAACGCGGAAAACGGGACGTTCAGCCCGGTAGCTATTTTCCACAGCGTCGACACCGTCGGGCTGGATTCATTGCGCTCGATTTGCCCGAGCATCGCTTTTGACACGCCAGTCTCGTCCGCGAGCTTCGACAAACTCCAGCCGCGCGCCTGGCGCAGCGTTTTCAACGTTGTTGCTAGATGTAGTGTGATGTCCATGTTCCCTCCTGATGGCGCTCAGCATACCACTTGTACGCTATAGCGCACAGTGTTACCTTATGCCGGACGCTATAACGCACAACGGAGTTTTCATGCGCCCTTCCTCTCACCTTGTTCCAGTCGCACTGGCTGGATTTGTCGCCGTGTTGGTCGGTTACGCCAGCTCGGCCGCCATCATCTGGCAGGCCGCCGCTGCGGCAGGCGCCAGCGCACAGCAGATTGCGGGCTGGATGACCGCGCTGGGGATTGGGATGGGTGTCAGCACGCTGGCCCTTTCCTGGTGGTACAAAGCGCCGGTCCTGACCGCCTGGTCGACGCCCGGCGCGGCGCTGCTCGCCACCAGCCTGCACGGTGTGACGCTGGCTGAGACGATCGGCGTGTTTATCTTTGCTAACGCGCTCATTTTACTTTGCGGCATCACCGGGCTCTTCGCCCGTCTGATGAGGCTGATCCCCCATTCGCTTGCTGCCGCCATGCTGGCTGGGGTGTTGCTGCAGTTTGGCCTGCATGCTTTTGCACATCTTGAGGGACACTTTCTGCTGTGCGGCAGCATGATTGCGGCGTGGCTGCTGGCTAAAGCGCTGGCGCCGCGCTATGCCATCGTGGTCACGTTGCTTGCAGGCGGTATCGTGGCATGGGCGGGAGGTGACGTTGTCACCGATAAGCTCACGTTCTCCCTTGTGATGCCTGAGTTTATTGCGCCCACGTTCACCTTCACCAGCCTGGTGAGTATCGGCGTGCCCTTCTTCCTGGTCACCATGGCATCGCAAAACGCGCCGGGTTTCGCCACGATGAAGGCCTCAGGTTACCCGCTGTCGGTTTCGCCGCTCATCATCGTTACGGGTGCGCTGGCACTGCTGCTTTCCCCTTTTGGCGTTTTTTCTATCTGTATCGCGGCCATTACTGCCGCCATTTGTCAAAGCCCGGATGCGCACCCGGACGCCGATAAACGCTGGCTGGCGGCCATCGCTGCCGGAGGGTTTTACCTGCTGGCGGGGATTTTCGGCGGTTCGATTACCGGGCTGATGGCCGCTCTGCCGCTCAGCTGGATCCAGACGCTGGCCGGTCTGGCGCTGCTGGGCACCATCAGCGGGAGTTTATATCAGGCATTAAGCCACGAGGCGGAGCGCGACGCGGCCATCGTGACGTTTCTGATGACCGCAAGCGGCGTCACGATCCTCGGCATCGGTTCGGCATTCTGGGGGCTGGTGCTGGGCGGCGTATGCTATGCCCTGTTTTCACGCGCTCGCCGCGCGTAGCTGCGAAGGCGTCATGCCCGTCACGCTGCGAAAGCGGTTGCTGAAGTGGCTGGCGGAGTTAAACCCGCAGGCAAGGGCGATGTCCGTCAGCGGCGTTGAGGTGTGCTGCACCAGGGCTTTCGCTTTTTCCATTCTCCTTTGCATCACGTACTGATGCGGCGCCAGCCCCGTCGACTGGCGGAACATGCGGGCAAAATGGTATTCGCTGAGGGCGGCCTGCGCCGCCAGTTCGGCCAGCGTCAAAGGCTGGCCCAGGTTCTCTTCGATAAAGGCCAGCACGTTGCGCAGAACAAACGGCGATAGCCCGCCGGTGACGACCGGTAGCTTCCACTGCACGTTTGAGTAGTTTTGCAGCAGATGGATCAGGAGCAGCGTAGAGGCCGTGCTCAGGGTGAGCTGGTTGGCGTGCTGCTGCCAGTCGCAGCCAAGCAAAAACTGGCGATACAGCGCGGTGATCTTCGGATCGCTACCAAAAATGCGCTCGTCCAGCGTCAGCGAGAGCGGCCGCTTGTCCCAGATCTTTTCCCCCACATCGCGCAGATGTTCATCGGTGCAGTAGAGATGCACAAACGACAGGTCGTCACGGATATCCCACGTCGATTCGCTCTCTTTTGGCATCAAGCAGAAACGGTCCGGTCCCCCGCCGTTCTTCCAGCCGCCCGGCGTTTTTTGATAGCTTTCGTAGCCGTCCGCCACGTACAGGCTGAGGGTATGATGGTTACTTTTTACCGTGATCGTATCGTGCTTGTTGTACCACGCTGCCAGCTGAATGCCCGAATTCAGCGAGACGGTTTCCCGCAGGACCGCATTCTGTTGGCAAAGCGTTTCAAAGGTATCGTAAGCGTGAGACATGACCGTTAGCGTGTGATTGACTGGAATATCAGTCTAAGAAGAGTTGTCTCCCGTTGCCAGCCCCCGCGGAAGAAAAAAGCGCAAGATTTTGCAAGTCATCCGCAAGCCGGTGAAAGCCCGTCGCGGATCTCAACGTCATACTGCGGGCTTCCGTGGTTTGAGAAGAGAAAAAGTATGAACGCATTATTATACGGACTGGTGGTGGTCATCTGGGGAACCACCTGGATTGCGATTTTCCTGCAGCAGGGTCCCGTAGCCGCGCCCGTCTCTATTTTCTGGCGTTTCGCCGTCGCCAGCCTCACGATGATGGTGGTGTTAGTCGCCCTGCGCCGCCTGCGCAAGCTGGCGCGGCGGGATCACCTCTTTTGCATGCTCCAGGGATGCTGCGTTTTCTGCTTTAACTTCTGGTGCTTTTACGCCGCAGCCTCGCACATCAACACCGGGCTTGAATCGGTGATCTTCTCCATGGCCGTGCTCTATAACGCCATTAACAGCTTTATTTTCTTCGGGCAGCGCCCGCCCGCGCGGTTCTGGACGGCGGCGGCACTGGGGCTCGTCGGGATCGTCACCCTCTTCTGGGACGATCTGCTGGCCAGCGGCTGGAGCGCGTCGCTCCTGACCGGGATTGGGCTTTCCGCGCTCGGCACCTACGGCTTCTCGCTGGGCAATATGATCAGCATGCGTCATCAGCGCAGAGGCCTCGAAACCATGACCACCAACGCCTGGGCGATGCTTTACGGCACGCTGGTGATGGGCTGCATTGCCCTGTTCAGAGGCGACAGCTTCGCGCCTGAGTGGACCATCAGCTACGTTGGCGCGCTGCTTTATCTGGCCCTGTTTGGTTCGGTCATTGCCTTTGGCGCCTACTTCACGCTGGTGGGACGCATTGGTCCGGGCAAAGCGGCCTACAGTACGCTGCTCTTCCCGCTGGTGGCGCTGTCCATCTCCACGGTGTATGAAGGCTACGTCTGGCATATCAACGGTATTGTGGGGTTAGTGCTGATTCTGGGGGGAAATATGGTGATGTTTACCAAACCGGAAACCTGGTTCAGACGATTACGAACGGCGTAAATAAAAAGGCCTGCATTACGCAGGCCGTTTTATGTTATTTAGCGGTTTTTTTCACATCAAACATGGTGGCGTCCGTCGCCATATCATCAACAACCTGCTTCAGCGTCGCAAAGGTCATTGGCGTACTTTCGTTATTCAGATCTTTACCTTCGCCTTTACGCACCACCTTCATGACCGGTTTGTTGGTAGCCGCATCGATCAGCTCGCCTTCAAAGAAGAGATGCGTGTCCATGGTGCGATGCCCGGTTGCCATCTGCGTACCCGCCACCACCAGCGCGACCGGCACCACTTCATAGAACTGCAGACCCTCTTTCTGCGAACTCACCCCGGTAATTGCACCGCGGAAAATCAGGCTGTGTTTACCCGGCGTGGTCACCACTGGCTTACGCGTACCAATAGCCGTTTTCATTTTGTTATTGGTGTAATTCAGCAGCTCATCAAGCGTTTTTTGCCCAATTTGTGTCGTTGGTTTAGGCGCAGGATAATAAGTAATCGGCGTCCAGAGAATACTGTCGTAATTAGCTTCGTTATAGGAAGGATCAACCCAACGCAGCGTTGGTTTGCCCGTCGCCGAGGTCGTTTGCTGCAAGCCTGAATAATCTTTTAAAAAGCCGGAGTATTGTTCTGGCGCGGCGACTTTTGAAGAACAGCCCGCCAACGCCAACAGACCAGTAAGCACTGCAACTTTAAAAAAAGTTTGAGTACGCATGATAGTTTTCCATGTTATCTGCAAGTATGCATTTGAAGTTATAGCAAAAGACGGGCGGGTTTGTTGTGACAAAAAATGATGCGGGGAGCACAAATTGCGAAAAGACTGCCCGGAGACGTGCCGGGCAGTGAAAAATTACTGATTTATATCCAGTTGCCAGAACAGATGTTTGCCAAACGGGTCGATTTCATAGCCCGTCACCTCCTTGCGCACCGGTTCGAAAATGGTTGAATGCGCAATCATCACCGCGGGCATCTGGTCATGCATCATCTGCTGAGCCTCTTTATACAGCGCCACGCGTTTATCGCGATCGGTCGTTGATTTTGCTTCCGCAATAATTTTATCGAAGGGCTTATAGCACCATTTCGCCGAATTTGAACCGCCGTTTGCCGAGGTACAGGTAAATAGCGGACCAAAGAAGTTATCGGGATCGCCCGTTGCGGTCGTCCATCCCATCAGCGCGGCCTGATGTTCGCCGCCCTTCACGCGCTTGAGGTATTCGCCCCATTCGTAGGTGACGATTTTGGTCTGTACGCCGATTTTCGCCCAGTCGGCCTGAATCATCTCCGCCATGCGTTTCGCGTTCGGATTGTACGGACGCTGCACCGGCATCGCCCACAGGTCGACGCTCACGCCGTTGGCAAAACCGGCCTCTTTCAGCAGCGCTTTCGCCTTTTCGGGATCGTAATCGTAATCTTTAAGCTCGCTGTCTGCGCTCCAGACGCCCGGCGGCAGCAGGTTCTTCGCCGCGGTGCCGGTGCCGTGGAACACCGCGTCAATAATGGCCGGTTTATTGATGGCCATCGCCAGCGCCTGACGGACTTTTACGTTATCCAGCGGCGGCTTTTGGGTATTGAAAGCCAGAAAACCGGTATTCAGCCCGGCTTTGCTCATCAGGTTGATGTCTTTGTTCGCCTTCATGCGCGGCAGGTCCGCCGGGTTCGGGAACGGCATCACCTGACATTCGTTCTTCTCAATTTTGGCAAAACGCACGGAGGCATCGGGTGTGATGCTAAACACCAGCCGATCCAGCTTCGATTTCCCCTGCCAGTAGTCGGCGAACGCCGTAAACAGGATCCGCGAATCCTTCTGATACTGCGCCAGCTTAAACGGCCCGGTGCCGATGGGCTCCATATCCACCTTCTCCGGCGTGCCCGCTTTTAGCATCGCGTCGGCATACTCCGCGGAAAGGATCGAGGCAAAATACCATGCCAGATCGGCGACAAACGGCGCTTCCGGGTGCGCCAGGGTAAAGCGCACGGTGTGATCATCAACTTTATCAATGCTCGTTATCAGGCTGCCAAACTCCAGGCTTTCGAAGTTGGAGTAGCTGCCGTTAGAGACGTTGTGGTAGGGATGGTTCACGTCTTTCTGCCGCATAAACGAGAAGATCACGTCGTCGGCGTTAAAGTCGCGGGTCGGCGTGAAGGATTTATTGCTCTGGAATTTGACGCCTTTACGCAGATGGAAGATATAAACCTTGCCGTCGTCGCTCACCTCCCAGCGCTCCGCCAGGCTCGGCACCAGCTCCGTGGTGCCGGGTTTGAAATCGACCAGCCGGTTATAGACCGGCACGGCGCTGGCGTCCACGCTGGTTCCCGAGGTGTATAACTGAGGATTAAAGTTTTCCGGCGATCCTTCGGAGCAATACACCAGCGTTTTCGCGGCAACGGTGGAACTGACCGCGAGTGCAGCGAGTGTCAGCGCTAAAGTTGTGAGTTTGCTTTTCATCATTTATTCCTGTCTTTTTAATTCGACGGCTAATTAATTCTTTTGCCATTGCATAAATAACATTAAAGTGAGATGGCAAACACCTGAAAAATAAATAAGGAACAAATCACTATGGGCTCGCCGATTTCCAGACAATTAACGCACCGTTTTTTCCGCTATCTCGCTATCACCAGCCAGAGCGATCCCAAAGTCAAAACCCTGCCCTCAACGCCGGGCCAGCACGACATGGCGCGCGAGCTGGCGCAGGAGCTGGCACGGCTGGGGTTAGACGACATTGTGATTGATGAATTCGCCACGGTGACGGCGGTAAAAAAAGGCAACGTGCCCGGCGCGCCGCGCATCGGCTTTATTACCCATATTGATACCGTGGACGTAGGATTATCACCGGATATTCATCCACAAATATTAAACTTTACCGGTGAAGATCTCTGTCTGAATAAAGAGAAAGACATCTGGCTGCGGGTGAAAGAGCATCCTGAAATTCTGGCTTATTCGAATGAGGAGATTATTTTCAGCGACGGAACCAGCGTATTGGGCGCGGATAATAAATCGGCGGTCACGGTCGTTATGACGGTGCTGGAAAACCTGACGGCGGAGCATCAGCACGGGGATATCGTCGTGGCATTTGTGCCTGATGAAGAGATCGGCCTGAACGGTGCAAAAGCGCTGGATCTTAAGCGCTTCGACGTCGACTTTGCCTGGACCATTGACTGCTGCGAGCTGGGGGAAATTGTCTACGAGAACTTTAATGCGGCAGCCGCTGAGATCCGCTTTACCGGCGTAACGGCGCACCCGATGTCCGCCAAAGGCGTGCTGGTGAATCCCCTGCTAATGGCGACTGACTACATCAACCATTTTGACCGCCAGCAAACGCCAGAGTGCACCGAGGGACGTGAAGGCTATATCTGGTTTAACGGCATTCAGGCCAGCCAGAACGAGGCCATTCTTAAAGCCAATATCCGGGACTTTGACAAGGACAGCTTTGCCGCCCGCAAGCAGCAGATTGCCGACGTTGCCGCGCTGATTGCCGCCCAACATCCAACGGCCACGGTCGATTATCGCATTGAAGATACCTACAGCAATATTAGCAATGCGATTGGCGAAGACCGACGCGCTATCGATCTGATGTTTGCGGCGATGGAATCACTCGGCATCACGCCGAAACCGACGCCCATGCGCGGCGGGACCGACGGCGCGGCGCTCTCGGCAAAAGGGCTGCTCACACCGAACTTCTTCACCGGCGCGCATAACTTCCACTCGAAGTTTGAATTCCTGCCGCTGTCGTCGTTCGAAGCGTCTTACAACACCGCGCTGCAGATCTGCCTGCTGGCCGCGCGTTAAGCGTGCTTGCGTGCCAGCATAGTGGCAAAGCGCAGCTTGATGCGGTTGCCGTTTTCATCGGTGCGGTGCAGTTCGCCAACGTCTTCGTTGTATTTGAGCAACTCCCAGCCTTCGTAGTAGTTGCTCAGCTCACCGCTTTTAAACGCAAACGGGAAGCCGACGGTGCACGGATAATCCGCCGTGTCCATCGCGGCAACGATCAGGTTGTAGCCGCCCGGCTTTGTGCAGCGCTGCATGTTGGCGATAAGTCCCGGGATGGTTTTTGACTCCAGGAACATCAGCACCACGGTGGAGAGAATGAAATCGTATTCGCCGTCAAAACTCAGGTTGTTGAGATCTTTAACTGCCGTGTGGAGGTTATCGATCCCTTCTTCCGCCTTGATGCGCTCGATATTATCGATGCTCAGCGGGTTCTTATCCCACGCGGTCACCTCGTAACCGTTGGCCGCCAGAAAAAGGCTGTTACGGCCATTGCCGCAGCCCAGATCCAGCGTTTTACCCGGTTTAATCTTTTGCGCACTGAACAGCACCTCCGAATGGGTGCGGGTTAAGCCATATTTCTCTGTGAAGTAATTCTCATCGACGGTCATTATTTTTTCCTGAGCCTGCATACGTTTAAAGTGCATCCTGAATGCCATTTTAAGGCGTTTACCGTCTGGTTGCCAGTCGTTCGAAAACCGAAAAATTTGCTACGTTTAGTTATGACGCTTATCAGAGACATAAAGATGAACAAATATCGCCTTAGCGACGAGACACGCCTCTGGCAATGGAAAAATGGCGACACTACCCACTCCGTCACGCTGCGGCAGATTATCGCGACAGTGGATTTTAGCGATGTGACGGCCGGTACCAAAGGCGGCTGGATTGACGACGAGCGCGCCCTCGCGCAGGACGGCGACTGTTGGATCTACGACGAAAACAGTGTGGTATTCGCCGGTGCCGTCGTGTCCGGCAACGCGCGTCTTACCCTGCCGTGCATCGTCAGCCATGATGCCCGTATCGGCGACAGCTGCTGGCTGGACGGCGCGGAGGTCAGCCACGGGGCGCGCATAAGTGACAACGTCACCATTCAGCAATCCTGCGTGCGCGGCGAGTGCCATATTTTCGGCGAGGCTCGCGTACTGCATCACAGCGTGGTGATCGCTGCCAAAGGGCTAACGCCGGACCATGAACAGATCCTGCAAATCTACGATAAGGCAACGGTGAGCCAGTCGCGCATTGTGCACCAGGCGCAAATCTACGGCGAGGCGATGGTCAACTTTGCCTTTGTTGAGCACCGCGCCGAAATATTCGACAGCGCCATCCTCGAAGGTAACGACGTGAACAACGTCTGGGTGTGCGACTGTGCAAAGGTCTATGGCAACGCCCGCGTGATTGCCGGTTTTGACGACGATGCCATCCCGACGGTGCGCTACAGCTCGCAGATTGCGGAGAACGCCGTGGTGGAAGGAAACTGCGTCATCAAGCACCACGTCCTGATTGGCGGTCAGGCCTGGCTGCGCGGCGGGCCGATCATGCTGGATGACAAAGTGGTGATTCAGGGACGCGCGCGGATAAGCGGGGATGTGCTCATCGAGCACCGGGTTGAAATCACCGATGATGCGGTCATCGAAGCCTTTGCCGGGGAGAGCATTCACCTGCGCGGCGAAAAGGTGATTAACGGCGACCAGCGCATCACCCGCACCCCGCTGCTGGGGGCGTTATAGGGTAGCGATCTTCCCGTAGATATTCACATCGTCAAAGCGACCGTTCAGGTATTCGGCTTCCCGCAGGCACCCTTCCAGCGTAAAACCGTTGCGCACGGCAACGCTGTTGCTGTGCTGATTCGCCACCCGACACTTGATCACAAAACGGCGGATCTCCCCGCGTTCGACGTAGTAGCGCATAAACGCCTGCAGTGACCGGGAGAGAATGCCCTGCCCCTGATGGCCTTCATCCAGCCAGTAGCCGATGTACCCGGCCTTGTTGGCAGGCTCAATCGTATTGAACGACAGCACGCCAACCAGTTCATCACCCGCGAAGATCAAAAACATTTTGGCGTAGCCGCGCTGGTGCAGCATCTGGTTACTCTGCACGTTGCGGCGGGTATCCTCTTCGCTGCCCACGTGCTGCGCCCAGTCAAAGGCGGTTTGCAGAAAGGTTTTGTTTTTGACGACGAGATTGTGCAGGTCGGTGGTGTAACGCTCTTCGACGGCGCGAAGCTCGATATCCTGGGTAACGGGGATGATTTCTGAAGACATATAGTGCCTCGTCATTACCGGGTGGCGGCTTACTCTGGATGCATTTGTAGGCCGGGTAAGCGCTAGCGCCACCCGGCACAATCCCACAAGGGTTAACGCATTACCCTGTCGTCAACGTAATGACGTTTATCCGGCGCCGGTGGGAAATACTGATACAGCCAGGTTTCGCTGATGGCATCGCCCTGGCAGCGCAGGAACAGGCGCATATCCACCGGCTCCGTCGAATCCGAGGTTGGATACCAGTCAAACAGAATGCGATAGCCGTCAAACGGCTCTACGTAGAGGATCTCAACCTGCTTCGCTTCACCGCTGGAGAGCGTGATCACCGGCTCAATGCCTTTTGGCGCAGCGGCCTTCAGGTCGCCGCCGACGAAGTCGATGGCAAAGCGACGGGCCCACACTTTCGGATAATTTTCGCCCGGAGCCCAGCCTTCCGGGAACCCGCCCATACCGGTACGGGTAGCGAAGACGTTGGCCAGCGGAGAACGCACCGGCGGCATGGCGCTCCAGTACAGACGATATTTAAAGTCGAGCTCGTCGCCCGCTTTCACCGCTTTTTCCGGCTGCCAGAAGCAGACCACGTTATCCAGCGTTTCACCCGTGGTCGGGATCTCCATCAGGCCAACCGCGCCTTTACCCCAGTCGTTACGCGGTTCAACCCACAGGCTTGGGCGTTTGTTATACCAGCCCATCACGTCCTGATAGTGCGAGAAATCGCGATCGAGCTGCAGCAGGCCGAACCCTTTCGGGTTTTTGTCCATGTAGGCGTTGAACTGCAGCTTCTGCGGGTTGTTCAGCGGACGACAGATCCACTCCCCGTTGCCGCGCCACATTGCCAGGCGATCGGAGTCATGAATTTGCGGGTGAATGGTGTCACACATGCGGCGTTCGTTATTGCCGCAGCTGAACATACTGGTCATCGGCGCGATGCCGAGCTGCTTGATGTCCTTACGCGCATAGAGATGGTTTTCCACCTCCATGATCACCTGGCTCTTCTCGCAGTGGATCACGAATTTATAGGCACCGGTAACGCTCGGGCTGTCCAGCAGCGTATAGACAGTAAAGGTCGTGTCGCCGGGTTTGACGGTTTCAAACCAGAAGGAGGTAAAGTCCGGGAACTCTTCCGGCGTGTCGGTAAAGGTATCTACCGCCAGACCGCGGGCAGACAGGCCGTACTGGTAGGTGTCATCCACTGCGCGGAAGTAGCTCGCGCCCAGGAAAGAGACGATATCGCGACGCGCCAGTTCAGGAGCCTTAAAGGCGCGGAAGCCCGCAAAGCCGAGATCGCTTTGCCCTTCCAGCTGCCTGGTATCCACACCCGTTTCGCCGTAGCTGAACAGCTCCGGACGGAAGTGGATCTCGCGCGCCATAGAGGTAGACTGGTCCAGCGAGAACATCCGCACGCGGCGGCGGAACCCCATCCCCATGTGGAAGAACTGCACGTCCAGCTGACGCCCTTCAATGTTGTTCCACAGTGACTGTTTTTCATCGTAGCGGATAGCGTTGTACGCCTGCGGCGTCATCGTTGCCAGCGTCTCCGGCAGCGGACGCGGCGCGCCACCCCACGGGGTTTTCGCCAGATCATGCGCCATGGATTGCAGTACGGAGAAGTCAAAACGACGGCTCTGGCCGTCAGCAATGTCAGAGTCGGCAGCGTACGCCGCTTTGGAAAACAGGGAAGCAAGGCCAGATGTGCCACTCAGGGCTGCCACTGCCAGCGAGCCTTTTAGAAAACGTCTGCGATTCATGCCTGGAAAAACGTCCTTATGGTCGTGTGAATGTGTTTCGCGCTCGGCGAAATGACGGCAAGAAAGAACGCACAGCCTAAACAAAAATGGTTAAGAATCCAATTGTTGGCCGGTGATTATCTGAACAAAGTGAGAAATATTTTCTGTCGACCAGAACGGCCCGAAAGTGGTGTAAAGAAAGCCTGGAAAATGTGTAGAAAAATGCCCCGGCGCGACATCGTTCGCCGGGGCTAATGAGGCGGTTATTTTACGCTGACATCGATACCCGGAAAGTACTTATCAGCGAGTTTAGCGATCGTGCCGTCGGCACGTACTTTATCAATCGCGGCATCAAGCTGCTTTTTGGTGGCCTCATCACCTTTACGCAACCCAAAACCGATCCCACTGCCGAGGATAGTGTCGTCAGACACCGGTTTGCCGATGAAGCCAAACCCTTTCCCCTGCGGCTTGCTGAGGAAACCTGCCTGCCCGGCCGCGGACATGACCAGCGAGGCGTCGATACGGCCATTCAGCAGATCGCCCCAGGCCATATTCTGATCTTTATAAGACACCACGGTGACACCCTGCTTTTCCCAGTGCTCTTTCGCATAGGTTTCCTGAATGGATCCCTGCAGCACGCCGATGGTTTTACCCTTCAGCCCTTCTGGGGTGGCCTCAACCGCCGTACCGGCCTTGCCGACCAGCTGCGACGGAATACGGTAGATCGGCTGGGTAAAATCAATGCTCTTGCGGCGCTGCTCGGTAATGTTCATCGCCGAGTTGATGGCGTCAAATTTCTTCGCCACGAGGCCCGGGATCAGCGCATCAAACGAGGTTTCAACCCAGCTACACTTCAGCGCAGCCGCTTTGCAGATGGCATTCCCCAGCTCAACGTCAAACCCTTCCAGTTCGCCTGCCGCATTGCGGCTCTCAAACGGCGGGTATTCCGCTTCCAGACCGTAACGCAGCTCGGTAGCCGCGAAGGAAGAAAAGGTACACAGCAATCCCATGCCGACAACTAACGCGCGTAATTTCATCTAATACTCCTCAGCGTGGTTTAACCCGACACAGGGCCTGGGCACCTGCCCGTAACGTCGCCTCATCTTTGGCAAAAGAGAGACGAATCAATTTATTATCCGTGCCGTCGGCATAAAACGCCGACAGCGGAATGGTGGCAACGCCGTACTCAACGATCAGCCGTTTCACCAGCTCGCTGTCGCGCTCGTCGCTGAACTGGCTGTAGTCCGCCAGCATGAAGAACGAACCGGCGCTCGGCAGCAGCGTAAACGGCGAATCGGCCAGCAGGCTGTGCAGCAGATCGCGCTTGCGCTGGTAAAACGCCGACAGCGAGAGCCAGGTTTGCGGGTCCACCATATGTTCAGCAAACGCGTGCTGCATTGGCGTATCGGCAGAAAACATTAAAAATTGATGGACTTTACAAATCTCGTCCATCAGTACCGCCGGTGCAACACAGTAACCCACGCGCCACCCGGTGACGTGATAGGTTTTTCCGAAAGAGGAAATAATCACGCTGCGCTCCGCCAGCTGCGGGTGCGTGGCCATCCCGTGGTGCGGCTCATCGTCAAAAACGACGTGTTCGTACACTTCGTCAGACAAAATAATGATGTCGGTATTGCGCGTCAGCGCCGCCAGCTGTTCCAGGTCATTGGCGGAGAAGACCTGGCCGCTCGGGTTATGCGGCGTATTGATGATGATCATGCGCGTGCGCGGGGTGATCGCAGCGCGAACCTCATCCCAGTTGACGGCAAAATCCGGCACGGTGAGCTTGATGGCAATCGGCGTTGCCCCCTGCAGACGGACAATCGGCGCGTAGCTGTCAAAGGACGGCTCAAAGTAGATCACCTCATCACCCGGATGCACCAGCCCGCTTATTGCCGAATAGAGCCCTTCGCTGGCGCTGGCGGTCACCAGCACCTCGCTGGCAGGGTCATACTGCGTGCCGTAGAGCGTGGCGATTTTATCGGCAATACGTTCCTTAAGCGGCTGCAGGCCGGTCATTGACGCATACTGGTTATGCCCCGCCTCCATGGCGCGCGTGACGCCCGCAATCAGCTTCGGGTCGCAGGAAAAATTCGGTGCGCCCTGAGAAAGGTTAATCGCGTTATGCTGCGCCGAGAGCTGGCCGATAACGGTAAAAATGGTGGTTCCCACATCCGGCAGTTTGGAGCGCGTTTGCACAGGCGTTCGTAAAGTCATCCTCTTTCCCTTCTCATGGACATTGCATAACTATTCAAACAACATCTGTACTGTCGGGACAATCGAATTGTTGTCATAATAGCCATGATAAAAATGCATAGCTGAGGTGTTTTATATGTCGCGCCGTTCGCTCCCCCTTAATGCCATCGACGCATTTTTAGTCACCGCGCGTCACCTCAATCTTACCCATGCCGCCGCCGAACTGTGTCTGACGCAGGGGGCCGTGAGCCGTAAGATTGCCTCCCTTGAGGCGTGGTTTGGCTTTCCGCTTTTTGAACGCCACGCGCGCGGGCTACGCCTCTCGCCGCAGGGCAGCGCCCTGCTTCCGGAGCTGCAGTCCGCTTTCGAGCAGCTGCTGTCCGTGGCTGACCAGGCCCGCAGCCAGCACACCGTGATCCGGCTTAAGGCCCCCACCTGCGCCATGCGCTGGCTGGTACCGCGCCTGCTGGAGGTGGAACGCGAGCATCCGGATCTGCAAATTGCGCTGACCACCACCACCGATCACAACGTCAATTTCAAAACCGAATCTTACGACGCGGCCATTGTGTTCGGCACGCACATGAGCGCAGGCGATCTGCTGTTCGAAGAGGCGCTCACCCCGGTGATAAGCCCGGTGCGGGCAGGCGCAGCGCTGGGCTCGTTAACGTTCCTTCACCCCACAAGGGATAAGACAGACTGGTCGCTGTGGCTGACGAAACAGGAAGGCCCTGGCTTTGTCATGCACAAAAATCAACACTTCGATACGATGGATCTCGCCATTACGGCCGCCATTCAGGGGCTGGGCGTCGCCATCGCCGACGAAACGCTGGTGGCAGAAGATGTTCACGCGGGCAGGCTGATGCGGCCCTATCAGACAAGCATAAAAACCGGCGCAAGCTACCGGCTGGTGCTGCGCGAAACGCCTGGCGAGGAAAATGGTCTCGCGGCGTTTCGCGCCTGTTTGCTTAATCGAGGCTGACGTGGTGCTTCATCACCCGTTTGAAGAGGCTCATGCGGGCACGCATAAAGCGGTTTTCAAGCCTGAAAGCTGCATGTTTATTCACACCAATGCGTAACAGAACGTCCCGCCCTTTACGACACGCGGGCCAGTGCGTCGGACCGGGCAGGCTGTCGCGACGACCCGCGTCACGCGCGAAGCTCACCCAGTAATCCGCCACCTGAGCAGCAAACTGCAGGTCCCGCTCATTGACGTACTGACGCGAAGGCTCTACCTGACCGAGCGTATCAAAGACGTAGGGAACTTCGTTGCCGTGCCAGGCGCCGTTGATATACGTGCCATGTTCCGCTTCGGCGACATAGTCAAACCAGTAACGCCAGCACAATCCACCGACGCGCTGCTGGGCCTGCATCACCACGTAGCCCATGGTGGTAAAGGCCATATCGCGGCACACCTGCCTGCCCAGCTCTTCATCGCCCTTCACGCCCGGATAGAGCAGCTTAATCAGCCCCAGTCCGAAGCGACGCTCCCGGCGAAGCTTCTGAATTTGTCCTGCGAGATCGATGCCAAACACCGCCATCACGCTGGCTTCATCGCTGTTGGAACCAATCATCACCGGCACCGGATGCTGACGGGCGGCAAAAAAGACGTCCAGCATGGCTTCCGGTAGAACACAGTCTCCAGCGATGGGCGCCGGGGCGACGTTCAGCGGCGCGGTGAGCGGCCAGAACGCGTCTGGCGGAATGGCGCGTAGCTGCCCGGCGGTCGCATTTTCCAGACCGAAATGGGCGGCCAGCGCTTCTCCTTTTTGCAGCGCCTGCTCGCGCGGCGTGTCCGGCAGGGTGTATCCGCTTTGTACTATCGCCTTATGAAACAATCCTGCCGCCAGCGGCGAGGCCAGCAGAGAGAGCACGCTGCGCGCACCGGCGGATTCGCCAAACAGGGTGATATTGGCAGGATCGCCACCAAACCCGGCGATATTATCCCGCAACCATTCGAGGGCGGCTATCTGATCCAGCAGGGCAAAATTATGCACTACGCGCCCTTCCTCGCCTTCCAGCGCGGGATGGGCGAAAAAGCCGAGATGACCGAGACGGTAGTTGAGCGTCACAACAACCACGCCGCGCGTGGCCAGCGCTTTGCCGTTATACGGCGGTAAGCCACCAGCACCAATCGTAAACCCGCCCCCGTGCAGCCAGACCATAACAGGAAGCGGCCCGGCGCGCTCTGTGGGGGACCAGACGTTAAGGTAGAGACAATCTTCGGAAAACTGGCCCGGATCGCCGCCGCCTAGCTCCTGACAATACTCGCTGCTTTGCCAGCTTGAGGGCGAGAAAGCCGTGGCCTCGCGCAGGCCATCCCAGCGTTCAGGGGGCCGGGGTGAGCGCCAGCGCCACTCCCCCACGGGCGGTGCGGCGTACGGAATACCGCACCAGAGGTGAACGTTTTCATCGGTTAAACCAGTTAGTGCGCCCTGGCGCGTTTCAACCACAGGGGCGGAAGGATTTTGCATAACAACCTTATTTTTTCCATCACACCCCAGCAGAGTAACGATTTCAGAGCAAACCGCAACGCTGTTTGCTGCGCGTTTCAGCCTCCTGGTAGAGCGTAAACTCGTCATACACCTGGCAGCCCAGCGCGTCTTCAAATGCATCGCGGCTCGCGTTACCGTGGCTACGGGCCTGGGTTTCGTTCCCGAGATTGGACTGGAAAATCCCCGCGGCGCTGACCGGGAGGAAATCTTCGTAGGTGATCGGCTGGGCAACCACCCATCCGCGCTCAATCAGCGGCTGCGGATCGTCACCCGGACGGAACGCATGACGATGGGCTTCCCCGGCTGGCGTCAGGCGGTAGCGGAAATAGGCCAGCTCCTGACGGCGCATGAGCATTTCGCTGTCCGGGAAGGCGCTAAAAATCTCCCGCAGATGCAGCTGGTGCGTGAGGTTATCTTTACCGGTTCCGGCCTGAGCGAGGAGGCTGTCGTACAGTTCCCGGCCTTTCGGGGTCAGCGCCACGCCGCGCTGTTCAATCTCACCGAAGCGCGCGGTGTGGGTGCCTTTATGTTCACCGGCAAACAGCACCGGCTCTTCCAGCGCCTTGAAGCTGGTTTGACGCAATAAGACGGGCACGTCGCGACGCGGCGGTCCTTCGATCAGAATTTTTGGCTCGATACCGTACTTCGGCATCAGCTCCTGCACCCGGTCAATATCCAGCGTGCGCGGCGTGAGGTGGTTAATATGGCAGCCCGGGAAGCAGACCACGTCGGCAATCAGGCGATGTTCGTTGCTCAGTGCCAGATAGGTTTCCTGATCGACCGTCGCATGGCGGTGCCAGCGGAAGGTTTCTAACGCTTCTTGCACAAACTCGTGAGCCTGCGCGTCAGTAAAGTGCCCTTCCGACTCATGGAGGTCGATCAGTTCCAGACAGCGGGGGGTAAAGATGTTCCGGTGAGACAGGATCTCTGCGGCACGCTCGCGCAGCGCGACGTTTTCAATCAGCTCAAGACGCAGCAGCGAGGTAAAGATACGAAACGGATTTCGACACAGGGCCGCATCATCAACCGGGCGAAACGCCGTTGAGTGGACCGGCACCCCCGCCTGCGAGAGATCGTAATAGCTGACCGGGTACATGCCCATAATCGCAAACATACGGCGCAGGGTTGAAAGTTCCTGTGCCGTGCCGACGCGGATCGCCCCGTGACGCTCAACGTTCAGGCGCGCAAGCTCATCGGCGTTCGCCAGTTGTTCATGTAGTAGTGGATTATTTTCCAGAACCGCCAGGTTTACGTCCGCAACCAGTTCGAGCAAGGTGCCGTACTGCGGAACTTCCTGCTGGTACATCGCCGACATAGCCTGCGAAAAGCGTTCCCGAATGTCATCAGCCGTGATGGTGTTCGCCATGATGTCATGCCTCCAGTGAATATTACCTGGAGTGTAGAGAAACCCGTTCCTTCCGGGGGGAAGAATTTCTGAATTGTGATCTTAAGACGACAGTGGTTAAACCGTGTGCTACGGGCCCCGGAACAGACCCGAACGGAACCGCCCTTTCGACCTGGCCGTTTTTATCCAGGATTTTCCTTATAATTATTTAGGGTTCCGCTGTCTAGCTATAAAGAAGTATTTATTGGCTCTCTCCTGAATACAAATTAACCGATTTGAGCACGTCATTATTTTTATCCTCACCTTTCAAATTTTTAGCTCTAAGTTAGGATTAATCTGAATGGTTGTTTACAAGTCCTTCCTGCCTATCCATATTTCCACTTTAAGCGAAGCGCAAATTTACAAATATTTAAAAATAACGCAACCGCAAATAGCCAAACGCATTTGACGGATGCCGCGCAGCGACTAGAGTTATTACTCGAACGACGAGTGATACGGAAATATTTTCGTATCGTACTGACATAACCAATATATGACTATGAGGTTTAATATGGCAGAGCATCGTGGTGGTTCTGGTAATTTCGCTGAAGACCGTGATAAAGCATCAGAAGCTGGACGTAAAGGTGGCCAGCATAGCGGTGGGAATTTTAAAAACGATCCGCAACGCGCATCTGAAGCGGGTAAGAAAGGAGGCCAGAACAGTCACGGCGGAGGCCGTAAATCTGATAACTCCTGATCTTATTTAAAACTCTTTTAATAAAACCAGAGAGCATGCTGCGGGCTGAAAAGCTCGCAGTACCCTTTCTTTATTTTACCGGAGCGTAATTATTATGAATATGAAAAGCGTTGAGGATGTCTTTATTCATCTTCTGTCGGATACCTACAGTGCGGAAAAACAGCTTACCCGCGCCCTGGGCAAGCTTGCCCGCGCCGCCTCCAGTGAGAAACTGAGCGCAGCCTTTACCGCACACCTTGAAGAGACGCAGGGTCAGATCGAACGTATCGACCAGATCGTCGAACAGGAAGACGGTATCAAAATTAAGCGCATGAAATGCGTGGCGATGGAAGGCTTAATTGAAGAAGCGAATGAAGTCATTGAAAGCACGGAAAAAAATGAAGTGCGTGATGCCGCGTTAATTGCCGCTGCGCAAAAAGTCGAGCATTACGAAATTGCCAGCTACGGTACCCTTGCAACATTAGCAGAACAGCTGGGCTATAAAAAAGCCGTTAAACTTCTCGCCGAAACGCTGGAAGAAGAAAAAGAAACCGATATTAAACTCACCGACCTGGCCGTAGGAAATATTAACCAAAAAGCGCAGAAATGACGCAATAACACAGGTTAAATAAAATGAGCATCAGTCCCAGGACAATTAAACGGTGCCATTTAACGGCAGCCATAATATGGTTCATTCTCGCTATCCCCTCCGTAATATGGTGGAAGAACAGCGTGCTATGGGTCATTATCATCAGTATTTACGCCAATATTGTCGGCCATTTATCCGGCTACAGTGCCGCGCGTGCCGATCAGGCTGCTGAAAGTGAGACCAAATAAGCGAACCCCTAATGAGGATACAATGATGAATCACGTAGAACACTACCATGACTGGCTACGCGATGCCCATGCGATGGAAAAGCAAGCCGAATCTATGCTGGAATCCATGGCCAGCCGTATCGATAATTATCCTGATGTTCGCGCAAGAATTGAGCAGCATATTAATGAGACAAAACGGCAAATCACATTGCTGGAAGAAATCCTCGACCGTAATGATATTTCTCGTTCGGTTTTAAAAGATTCGATGAGCAAAATGGCGGCGCTGGGACAGTCCATCGGCGGCATGTTCCCGTCGGATGAGATCGTGAAGGGTTCGATCAGCGGCTATGTTTTCGAACAGTTTGAAATAGCCTGTTATACCTCCCTGCTCGCGGCGGCTAAGAAAGCAGGCGACGTCGCCTCGGTACCCGCCATCGAGACGATTCTTGCGGAAGAGCGCGAAATGGCCGACTGGCTTATTCGTCATATTCCGCAGACCACGGAACAGTTCCTGCTGCGTTCAGACGCATCGGGCGTCGAAGCAAAAAAATAATCCGGGAGAATCGCCATGTTCCGACACGTCAAACAGCTGCAATACACGGTTCGCGTTTCTGAACCCAACCCTGGCCTCGCCAACCTTTTACTGGAACAGTTCGGTGGGCCGCAGGGCGAACTGGCTGCCGCCTGCAGGTACTTTACGCAAGGATTGAGCGATGACGATCCGGGCCGTAAAGATATGCTGATGGATATCGCCACCGAGGAGCTGAGCCACCTCGAAATCATCGGTACCCTGGTCGGCATGCTGAATAAAGGCGCTAAAGGCGCGCTGGCGGAAGGGGTGGAAAACGAGGCTGAACTGTATCGGTCCATGACCGAAAACGGCAATGACAGCCATATTACCTCCCTGCTCTACGGTGGCGGCACCCCGCTCACCAACTCTGCGGGCGTGCCCTGGACGGCGGCCTACGTCGACACCATCGGCGAGCCGACGGCGGACCTGCGCTCGAACGTGGCAGCGGAAGCCCGAGCGAAAATCATCTATGAACGGCTGATCAACGTGACCGACGATCCCGGCGTAAAGGATGCGCTGGCGTTTCTGATGACGCGCGAGGCGGCGCATCAGCTCTCCTTTGAGAAGGCGCTGCAGTCCATCCGTAACAATTTCCCGCCGGGAAAATTGCCGCCAATCGAGGAATTCACCAACAAGTACTACAATATGTCTGAAGGTGGAGAGGTTCGCGGAAGCTGGAACAGCGATAAACATTTCGATTACGTTGAGTCCCCCCAGCCTGCGGTTGATGGCGGCGATGGCAGCGCAAGCGTCACGCTCACGACCGAACAGGCAACCCTGGTTAAGGCGATGTCCGCCCGCACGAAGTCCGATCCACATTCCGACCCGCTGACCGGTGCCGAGCTGGGTGCCGGTAAGACTAAACCGTAATCGGTTTTGCCGGGCAGCCATAAACTGCCCGGCAATTCTCGTGCCCCATCGTTTCAGAGGTACGGACCATGTTCGAACTCGACGCGTTCCATCTGGCCAGAATTCAGTTCGCTTTTACCGTCTCGTTTCATATCCTTTTTCCTGCGATCACCATCGGCCTCGCCAGCTATCTGGTGGTGCTGGAGGGTATGTGGCTGCGCACCAAAAACGACGTCTGGCGTTCGCTTTACCATTTCTGGCTCAAGATATTTGCCGTTAACTTCGGGATGGGTGTCGTTTCCGGGCTGGTCATGGCGTACCAGTTTGGCACCAACTGGAGCGGGTTCTCACAGTTCGCGGGCAGTATTACCGGCCCACTCCTGACCTATGAGGTGTTAACCGCCTTCTTCCTCGAGGCCGGTTTCCTTGGCGTCATGATGTTCGGCTGGAATAAGGTCGGTCCCGGCCTGCACTTCTTTTCAACCTGCATGGTGGCGCTCGGCACGCTGATGTCGACCTTCTGGATCCTCGCGTCCAACAGCTGGATGCATACGCCGCAGGGTTTCACTATCGAGAACGGACAGGTTATCCCGCAGGACTGGCTGGCCATCGTCTTTAACCCCTCCTTCCCTTACCGCCTTATTCATATGGCTATCGCCGCGTTTCTGAGCAGCGCGCTGTTTGTCGGCGCGTCGGGCGCATGGCACCTGCTGCGCGGTAACGATACGCCCGCCGTGCGCACCATGTTTTCCATGGCGATGTGGATGGCGCTGCTGGTCGCCCCCATCCAGGCGGTCGTGGGCGATATGCACGGCCTGAACACGCTTGAGCATCAGCCAGCCAAAATTGCCGCCATCGAGGGGCACTGGGAAAACCCGCCCGGCGAGGCCACCCCGCTGCTGCTGTTTGGCCTGCCGGATATGGACGAAGAGCGCACCAAATACGGTCTTGAGATCCCCGCGCTCGGCAGCCTTATCCTGACACACAGCCTGGACAAGCAGGTCCCGGCGCTGAAAGACTTCCCGAAAGAAGATCGCCCAAACTCGACCATCGTTTTCTGGTCGTTTCGCGTCATGGTTGGGATGGGGCTGCTGATGATTACTCTCGGTCTGATTGGCGTCTGGCTGCGCTATCGTCATCGGTTTTACCACTCTCGCCCGTTCCACTGGTTTGCCCTCTGCATGGGGCCTGCCGGGCTGCTGGCGCTACTCGCTGGCTGGGTGACCACCGAAGTGGGCCGCCAGCCGTGGGTGGTCTATGGCTATCTGCGCACCATCGACGCGGTATCGCTGCACAGCACCCTGCAGATGAGCATCAGCCTGCTGGCGTTCTTCGTCGTCTACTCATCGGTGTTTGGCGTGGGCTATGTTTACCTTATCCGGCTGATTAAGAAAGGGCCGCAGCCTGTCGATACGCTAACGTCAAACACCTCGGGCACGCCCGCCCGTCCGCTGTCTGCCGCTGAGTCTGTTCCTGAAGAGGAGAGAACCTGATGGGCGTCGATATCTCAGTTATCTGGTTTGCCATCATCGTCTTTGCCACGCTGATGTACATCATTATGGATGGCTTTGATTTGGGCATCGGCCTGCTGTTTAACTTCGTGGGGGATGCGAAGGAGCGGGATGTGATGGTCAACAGCGTGGCGCCGGTCTGGGACGGTAACGAAACCTGGCTGGTACTCGGCGGCGCGGGCCTGTTCGGCGCATTTCCGCTGGCCTATGCAGTGATCGTGGATGCATTGACCATTCCCCTTACCGCCATGCTAATTGGCCTGATCTTTCGCGGTGTGGCGTTCGAGTTTCGCTTTAAAGCCACGCCGTCACACCGAAAGTTCTGGGACTACTCCTTTGCGGGCGGTTCGCTGCTCGCGACCTTCAGCCAGGGCATCGTCGTGGGCGCAATGATCAACGGCTTTGACGTTGAGGGCCGACGCTTTGTCGGCTCCGCGCTTGACTGGCTCACCCCCTTCAACCTCTTCTGCGGTATCGGTCTGGTCGTCGCCTACACGCTGCTGGGCACTACCTGGCTCATTATGAAAAGCGAAGGCGCGCTGCAAATCCGCATGCGCGAGCTGACCCGCCACGTGCTGCTGGCGCTGATGGTCGTCATCGCCGTGGTGAGCATCTGGACGCCGCTTGGCTGGCAGTACGTGGCCGACCGCTGGTTTACCCTGCCCAACTTCTTCTGGTTCCTGCCGGTTCCGCTGCTGGTAGGGCTTTTCAGCGTGCTGATCTGGCGCCTGACTCGCAACCCGAACAGCCACTCCCGCCCCTTCCTGCTGACGCTGGGGCTTATTTTCCTCGGGTTTAGCGGGCTTGGTATCAGCCTCTGGCCGAACATTATTCCGCCGCGCATCACCCTGTGGGAAGCCGCGGCCCCGCCTGCCAGCCAGCTGTTTATGCTGGTAGGCACGTTACTGATTATTCCGGTGATTCTGGTGTACACCGCGTGGAGCTACTACGTCTTCCGGGGCAAAGTGTCGGATACTGAAGGCTATCACTGAGGAACGCTATGACCGACTGGCATACACGAGCCATTATTTATCAGATCGATACCGCGCTATTTTATGATTTGAACGGCGATGGCTGCGGGGACATCGCCGGGATAGCGGCCAAGCTGCGATATATACGCCGCATGGGGGCGACGGTTATCTGGATCACCCCGTTTTACCTCACGCCCTTTCTCGATGAAGGCTACGACGTCAGCGACCACCTCCAGGTGGATCCCCGCTTCGGAAAACTGGCCGATATCATCGCCTTTATCGAACAGGCCCGCGAGCTGGGCATGCAGGTGATTATCGAGCTGCTCATCCAGCACACCTCGGACGCGCATCCCTGGTTCCAGCAGGCGCGCCGCAGCCCGGCGTCACCCTATCGTGATTACTACCTCTGGTCGGATAACGACGAGGACGATACGCCTCCCATGTTCCCCGGCGTGGAGAAGAGCATCTGGACCTGGGACGACGAGGCGGGACAATATTACCGGCACATGTTTTATCGCCACGAGCCGGATCTGAACCTCACCTCGCCCGCGGTGCTAAAAGAGATTGAGAACATTATCCTCTTCTGGCTCAAGCTGGGCGTGTCGGGATTTCGCCTCGATGCCGCGTCCCACCTCACCACGCAGGCGGGCAACGGCGATGAAAAAAAGGGCCTGTGGATCCTCGAACATATGCGGCGTCTTATCGAAGAGCGCAATCCGGACGCGATCCTGCTGGGTGAAGTGGACGTAGACGTTGAGACCTATAAAGACTACTTCGGCGATAATGACCGCCTGAATCTGGTGCTGAATTTCTGGCTCAACAAGTATTTCTACGTTAGCCTGGCCAGGAAAAGCGCCCGCCCGCTGCGCAATGCGGTGAAGAAGATGATCGTCCCGCCTGATGCCTGCTGTTTTGCTAACTGGCTGCGCAACCACGACGAGCTGGATCTGGAAGGCATTAGTCAGAAAGACAAACAGTTTGTCCTCGACACGTTCGCCCCTGATGAGGAGATGAACGTCTATCAGCGCGGGATCCGCCGCCGCCTGGCGCCGATGCTCAACGGCGATCGGAAGCAGCTGGCGTTCTGCCACGCGGTGCTGTTTTCCCTGCCGGGTGTCCCGGTGATGCGCTACGGCGATGAGATCGGCATGGGTGACGACCTGGAGCTGGAGGAGCGCTACGCCGTTCGCACCCCGATGCAGTGGGCAGGATCGCAAGGGGGTGGTTTCTCCGCAGCCGACCCTGAAAAATTTATCGCACCGATTATCGACCACGGCCCTTACCGCTATCAGAAAGTGAACGTCGCCGATTCGCTTCTTCACCACAACTCGCTCCTGCACCGGATAATCGATATTGCCAATACCCGCTCGGAGTTCCCCGAAATCGCCGTTGCGCCCTTTCGCCTTATCACAATCGATGACGACGCGGTGCTGGGGATCTATTACGAGACCGACGAGCGCAGCATCCTGACCTTCGTCAACTTCAGCGACCAGCCGGTCCAGTTCACCGCAAAAGGGATCCGCAACGCCACCTGGACCGCCTGTCTCGAGGACAAGCGCTACGATGACGCGCTGGTTTGCGGCAAAACGGTTCAGCTCACTCTTGGCGGCTACGGCTATCGCTGGTTCTGGACGCACCGGAGCCCGCTGCGCTGATTACGGTTTCCGGCGGGTTATCAGACGCGTCAGCACTATCCCCGCCACCGCGAGGGCGCCCAGCGCCACCTTACCCGGCATGCCGGAGGTGACGGACGGCGCGCGGGTTTTCGCCTCGTCAGTAAAGCGGCCGTGGATTTTGTGCAGGTCGTTAACCGGCTGGTCGAGATAGTCCTGGCGATCCGGCGCGTTCAGATCATCGGTCATTTGACCTTCCCAGGCCTTTTTTACCATCAGCCGGTCCAGAAAACCGGGGAAGAAAAATTGCCCCACGATGGACTGGATGGTGCTGCCGCCTACCCACAGCTCGCGCACCGGTTTTTGCGCCACCCTGAAGATAGCGCTGGCGGCCACCTCAGGCTCAAAGACCGGCGGCACCGGGCGCATCGCCCAGGCGAACTTATTCCTCGCCCATTCAAACTGCGGGGTATTGAGCCCCGGCATCTGCACCATCGAAAGCTGAACCCGGCTGTTCTCATGCATCAGCTCGGTACGCACCGCATCGGTGAACCCGCGGATCGCCGCTTTGGCCCCGCAGTAGGCTGACTGTAATGGAATAGAACGGTAGGCCAGCGCGGAGCCCACCTGGATTATTACGCCCCTGTCGCGCGGGACCATAAGTTCGAGCGCGGCGCGGGTGCCGTTGACGTAGCCGAGGTAGGTCACGTCAGTCACACGCCGAAACTCGTCCGGCGTGAGGGTTCGAAACGGTGCCAGGACGGCCCCCATGGCGTTGTTCACCCAGACATCAATCGCGCCGAGGCGATACTCAATTTCATTAGCGGCATCCACCACCGCCTGGCTGTCGGCGACGTCCGCCTGCACGGCGTGGGCATTAACGCCATAGCGCCGCAGCTCCTCCTGGGTAGAGTGCAGGCTGGCTTCATCGCGGGCGATGAGCCCCACGTCGTAACCTGCCTTTGCAAAGTGCAGCGCCGTGGCTTTTCCCACGCCCGCCGTTCCGCCGGTAATCACTATGACAGCCATAGAACCTCCCCGTGAGTTTAACCGTTATCCTCGTCAGACAATGCTGCCAGCAGCTCCGCCAGCGAGAAATGCACCGCTTTTTCCACCACATCCTGACAGTCACCGGAGAAAAGCACGGTGCGGGTTTGCGTCTCGCCGCGTATATTCCACGCAAAGCAGACCGTCCCCGCCGCCGTGCCGTCATCGCCACCTTCCGGGCCTGCGTAGCCGCTGATGGCGATGCTGATATCCGCCTGGGCGATATCGCGGATACTGGCGGCCATCTCGGTAACCGTCTGTTCGCTCACGGCCGTAAACCGCTCAAGCGTCTCAGTACGCACGCCGAGGATCCGCGTTTTGGCTTCGTCGCTGAACACGACCAGGCCGACATCATAAAATTCGGCGGTATTTTCCTCAGCGCAAAGCGCCACCGAGAGCTTGCCGCCCGTGCAGGATTCCGCGGTGGTTAAGCGAAGCCCGAGATCGGTTAATTTGCTCGCCAGCTTTTTTGTCAGTTCACCCACGGTATTATTACTGTCGTGAAAAAGATTGCTCATCTTGCCGCCTCTTATTTCTCGAAAGGAATGATTGAAATATGACCATTGCGCTCAAGTATGGCATATTTAATGTCGCTCATTTCCGTAATTCCATTATTCTGCCGTGCAGACACCAGAATATCATCGCAGGAGACATCGACTTTTTTCAGCTTATCGGCTAACGGCACGCCGTTCTCGACCAGAATCACGGGCGTGCCATCCAGAATATTCTCCACCGGCGAAAAATATTTCTTCATCAGCCCAAATATAATGTCCACTACCACCAGCGTGGTAATGGTAATCATCGCGCCGGTGACGGAAAAATCCTGTCCAAGAAGCGCCTGCTGTGTGGCTTCACTAATTATCAAGAGCAGGATAAGATCGAAGCTGGTCATCTGCAGCAGCGCGCGACGTCCGGCCACCTTAAATACCACCACGAGGAACAGATAAATAGCCAGCGCGCGAAAGACCATATCCATATCAGCCTCCTAGGGGTAGATAAATTGCCAGATGTTAATCTCCGGCTCGCTGTTGACGCGGATCACAGTGTTCCATTTACCGGCTCTGGACGGTGTCGTGAAGAGTAACACTGAGAAGCTGTCTGACTTTTTCAGATTGTTATAGACAAAAAAGAGAGTCTTCCCCCGGCTGAACATGGTGTCCGGCTGGGGCCAGACGCTGCCGGGCTCATACACATCGCTGCTCTCGCTGGTCATGCTGAGGGTATACTTCCCCTCGGCCTGCACCGGAAACGCGAGCTCCATCCGCGTCTCTGTCTCCCGCCGTCCAAAGCGTTCATAGTTTATGGTTAGCGATTTAGCGGAATTCGTTTTGACCGTGTCGCTGACCATTCCGCTGGAAAACAGACCGGCAATGGCCGCGACGATAATAACTAACAGAACAATAAACCCCACCTGACGAAACGCGTATTCAAACGTCAGCAAGCGATAACTCTCATCTATCCCGGGTAACCTTTCTTTTTCACGCTTCATGGCCGTCGTCACCGTTTCGCTTATTATCCGATAATTTTGATTTCTAACGCGAATGTTTTTAGGACTTATCACATTTGCCACATAAAGGAATAGCAACAATACTTAATAAGTCAAGACACCCAAAATGAAGGATATCGGATGAAATTATCACTTATTTCCGCTTTATTGATATTTCTGGTTCCGGCCGCATGGGCAGATAATAACGGGGGTTTACAAAAAGGTGAAGCGCCACCGCCACCGCACGCGCTTGATAGCGGATATCGCGGAACCGACGACGCGCGTATTATGACCATCGATCAGGCAAAACAAATGCACGATGGTGCGACAATTTCATTACGCGGTAATCTTATTGACGGTAGCGGCGATAAGTTTGTATTTCAGGATAAAACCGGAAAAATCGACGTTATTATTCTCCAGGCAGTTTTCGACGGCAGAACGGTAAAACCCGACCAGATGATCAGTATCAACGGTTCGCTTGATAAAAAATCATCTCCTGCCGTTGTCCGTGTTGATCGTTTGCAGAAATAATTCAGCGAAGCGTTAACGCTGCTGTTATCCATCAAATCTCACCCCTTGGCTTAAGGAGTCAGCTATGAGTGATACTAAACAACGTACGAACGCTTACCCGCAGCCCCCGTTCCCGGAACAGCCGCAAACGCCGCCGGGACTGGCATCAGAAATGCAGCCCGTACCCGATCACGGGGAAAAAAGCTATAAAGGACATGGCCGCCTGGCCGGCAAAAAAGCGCTGATCACCGGGGGTGACTCCGGTATTGGTCGCGCGGTCGCTATCGCCTATGCGCGTGAAGGCGCTGACGTTGCCATCAACTACCTGCCTGAAGAAGAAAAAGATGCCTCCGAGGTCATCGAGCTGATCGAAGCCGAAGGCCGCAAGGCCGTCGCGCTGCCGGGGGACGTCCGGGACGAAACGTTCTGTCAGAATCTGGTCGAAGAAGCCGTGTCGAAACTGGGCGGACTGGATATTCTGGTCAACAACGCGGGGCGTCAGCAGTTCCGTGAATCGCTTGAAGAACTGACCACCGAGGATTTTGACGCGACGTTTAAAACCAACGTCTACGCTCCGTTCTGGATCACCAAGGCGGCTCTGCGCCACCTGAAAGCCTCGTCCGTTATCATTAATACCTCCTCCGTTCAGGCGGTGAAGCCCAGCCCCGTTTTGCTGGACTATGCCCAAACGAAAGCCTGTCTGGCGGTGTTTACCAAATCCTTAGCCAAACAGCTGGGTCCGAAAGGGATCCGCGTCAACGCGGTTGCCCCTGGCCCTTACTGGACGGTACTGCAGTCCAGCGGCGGACAGCCGATGGAGAAAGTGAAGGAGTTCGGTGGCGATACCCCGCTGGGACGTCCGGGTCAGCCCGTCGAGATTGCCCCGCTGTACGTCACGCTGGCCTCGGATGAATGTTCCTTTACGTCCGGCCAGGTGTGGTGCTCTGACGGCGGTGACGGCGTGATCTAATCCGGTTAGCGATCCCCCTTCCGCAGTGAGCAATAAATGAACAAGGACGTTCGCTTATCGCCCCTCCCGAAAAACATGTTGTAACTCAAACAGATCAAATGTTAAAAATATTTTGCTATCAGGTTATCAAAATTAAATAACTTAACTTGTCACCCGCATCGCTCTGTTTTTAACATCGCCTATGGAAAAAAATGGTCTGTTCAGTCAGCGCATACGCTTGCGCCATTTGCATACATTTGTGGCCGTCGCTCAACAGGGAACGCTGGGGCGTGCGGCTGAAACCCTTAACCTGAGCCAGCCTGCGCTCTCGAAAACCCTCAACGAGCTGGAACAGCTGACCGGTGCCCGACTTTTTGACCGCGGGCGGCTGGGGGCGCAGCTTACCATCGTGGGCGAACAGTTCCTCACGCACGCCGTTAAAGTGCTGGATGCGCTCAATACCGCAGGCCAGTCCCTGCATCGCAAAGAAGAACAATCCAGTGAGGTGGTGCGCGTGGGTGCCTTGCCTACTGCGGCGCTGGGCATTCTTCCGCCGGTTATCGGCCAGTTCCACAAGCAGCAGCGGCATACCACTATCCAGGTTGCCACCATGAACAACACCATGCTGCTTGCGGGGTTGAAATCAGGCGAACTGGATATCGGTATCGGTAGAATGTCTGACCCTGAACTGATGGGCGGTCTTAATTACGAACTGCTGTTCCTGGAATCCCTGAAGCTGGTGGTTCGTCCCAATCACCCACTGCTGCAGGACACGGTGACGCTTAGCCGCGTGATGGAGTGGCCGGTAGTGGTGTGCCCGAAAGGAACCGTGCCACGCCAGACCGCCGAAACGTTGCTGCAAATGCAGGGCTGTACGCTGCCTTCAGGGTGTATCGAAACGCTGTCGGCCTCGCTTTCGCGCCAGCTCACCCTGGATTATGACTACGTCTGGTTCGTCCCCTCCGGCGCGGTAAAAGATGATTTACGTCAGGGAACGCTAATCGCCCTGCCGATTACCTCCCCAGGAGCCGGGGAACCCATCGGCATTTTGACCCGCGTAGACACGCCACTCTCAACGGGCGCACAGACGCTGCTGAGCGCTATCCGTAAATCAATGCCGGTATAAAACCTTTTTCACCCCTCACCCTAACCCTCTCCCCTTAGGGGCGAGGGGACTAGCCCGTGCGTTAATCAAATAATGCGGAATAATCCATTAACAATTGCGTAAAACAATTTAACAGTTTTATCATAACGGTGAATTCACCAAATGGTTCGCAAATCATTTTATAAAACCGAATTCACACGTATTAATCATTATTCTCCCCGCCATTATTACCCAACTGGTACACACCCGACACGGCGGGGGGATCGAAAGGAGAAAGACATGGCATTTGGCAGCGCGCCGCGCGGGATACCTCGTATTCTGCAGTGGCTTCTTGCCGGACTGATGATGCTCATCGGTCTGGCGGTCGGCGGGTTGGGCTTTAAGCTCGCCACCGTAGGCGGAAGTGGATACTTCCTGATAATGGGCGTGGTCATGGTGATTGCCGCGATCCTGATTTTCCTCAATCGCACCAGCGGGATCGTGCTTTACAGCATCGCGTTTATTGCCTCGCTGTTCTGGGCGGTAAGCGATGCGGGCTGGGACTTCTGGCCGCTCTTCTCTCGCCTGTTTACCTTTGCCGTACTGGCCTTCCTCTGCGCCATCGTCTGGCCTTTCCTGCGTGCTGCGAACCACAGCGCCGCGAACAAGGCGCCCGCTTTTGGCGTCGCGGCCGTGCTCGCGGTGGCCATGCTGGTCAGCCTGGGCTGGATGTTTAAGCCACAAACCCTCGTGGCCGCGAACGAGCCCGTTCCGGTTAAACCCGTCGCGCCCGGCGAGCAGCAAAAGAACTGGGAGCACTGGGGCAATACCACTCACGGCGACCGTTTCGCCGCGCTGGACCAGATTAACAAGCAAAACGTCAGCGATCTGAAGGTCGCCTGGGTTGCGCACACCGGCGATATTCCGCAGAGCAACGGATCCGGCGCGGAAGATCAGAACACACCCTTACAGGTTGGCGACACGCTGTATGTCTGTACCCCATACAGTAAGGTGCTGGCGCTGGACGTGGATTCCGGTAAAGAAAAATGGCGCTACGATTCCAAAGCCACGGCGCCTAACTGGCAGCGCTGCCGCGGTCTGGGCTATTTTGAAGACCATTCCAGCGTGACAACGTCACAGGCGGAGACACCGCCTGCGGCATGCCCTCGCCGCTTGTTCCTGCCGACCACCGACGCCCGCCTGATTGCCATCAACGCGGATACCGGCAAGGTCTGCGAAGACTTCGGCGATCGTGGCACCGTGGATCTGAGCGTCGGCATGGGCGAGATCAAGCCGGGCTATTATCAGCAGACCTCCACGCCGCTGGTCGCTGGCAATGTCGTTGTCGTCGGCGGTCGCGTCGCGGATAACTTCTCCACCGGCGAACCGCCAGGCGTGGTGCGCGCCTACGACGTTCACACCGGTAAGCTGGCGTGGGCGTGGGATCCGGGTAATCCGAACCTGACCGGCCTGCCGCCGGAAGGCCAGACCTACACGCGCGGCACGCCGAACGTCTGGTCAGCGATGTCTTACGACGCTAAGCTGAACCTGATCTACCTGCCAACCGGCAACGCCACCCCGGATTTCTGGGCGGGAGAACGTACCGCGCTCGACGATAAATACAGCTCCTCCATCGTCGCCGTGGACGCGACCACCGGTCAGGTCCGCTGGCATTTCCAGACAACACACCACGACCTGTGGGATTTTGACCTGCCTTCCCAGCCGCTGCTGTACGATCTGCCAGACGGTAAAGGCGGCACCACGCCGGTGCTGGTGCAGACCAGCAAGCAGGGCATGATCTTCATGCTTAACCGCGAAACCGGCAAGCCGGTGGCGAAGGTAGAAGAGCGTCCCGTTCCGGCGGGGAACGTTGAAGGTGAACGCTACTCTCCGACCCAGCCGTATTCCGTAGGCATGCCGATGATTGGCAACCAGACGCTGACCGAATCCGACATGTGGGGGGCGACACCTGTTGACCTGCTGCTGTGCCGTATTCAGTTTAAAGAGATGCGTCATCAGGGCGTCTTCACCCCGCCGGGTCTCGACCGTTCCCTGCAGTTCCCTGGCTCTCTCGGCGGGATGAACTGGGGCAGCGTCTCCGTTGACCCGAACAACAGCCTGATGTTCGTCAACGATATGCGCCTGGGCCTGGCAAACTACATGGTGCCGCGCGCTAACGTGGCGAAAAACGCCAGCGGCATCGAGATGGGCATCGTACCGATGGACGGCACGCCGTTCGGCGCGATGCGCGAACGCTTCCTGTCGCCGCTGGGCATTCCTTGCCAGAAGCCGCCGTTCGGCACCATGTCGGCCGTTGACCTGAAAACCGGCAAGCTGGTGTGGCAGGTCCCTGTTGGCACGGTGGAAGATACCGGCCCGCTGGGCATTCGTATGCACATGCCAATCCCAATCGGTATGCCGACGCTTGGCGCATCGCTCTCTACCCAGTCCGGCCTGCTGTTCTTCGCCGGCACGCAGGATTTCTACCTGCGCGCGTTTGATACCGCCACCGGGAAAGAGATCTGGAAAGACCGTCTGCCTGTCGGCAGCCAGTCTGGCCCGATGACCTACGTGTCGCCTAAAACCGGTAAACAGTACATCATCATCAACGCCGGGGGCGCTCGCCAGTCGCCGGATCGCGGTGATTACGTTATCGCGTACGCATTACCCGATAAAAAGTAAGATGTGAAAAAGGGACCGAAAGGTCCCTTTTTTGTAGGTCAGATTTTATAGGTCGGGTAAGGCGAAGCCGCCACCCGACACAACACGCCACTCAGAACGTCTCCCAGTTATCCCCGGAAACCGTTGCCGCCGGGCGCAACGGCGCGTTCTTCGCCGCTGGCGCGGACATCACCGCGCGGCCCGACTTCGCACCGCTCAGACGAAACGCCCCGACCGCTTCGGTCAGACGCGCGCCCTGTTCTTCCAGAGACGCCGCCGCCGCGGAGGCCTCTTCCACCAGCGAGGCGTTCTGCTGGGTCACTTTATCCATCTCAGAAATCGCCTGACTCACCTGGACAATACCGCGGCTCTGTTCGTCGGACGCTGCGGCAATCTCCAGCATGATGTCGGTCACGCGTTTAACCGCCTCGACGATTTCATTCATGGTATTACCGGCGGCGACAACTTCACCGGAGCCCTGGTCAATCAGCGAAACCGATTCGTTGATCAGGCTTTCAATCTCTTTTGCGGCATTCGCACTGCGGCTTGCCAGGGTTCGGACTTCGCTTGCCACCACGGCAAACCCGCGCCCCTGTTCACCCGCACGCGCCGCTTCTACCGCCGCGTTAAGTGCCAGGATATTGGTCTGGAACGCAATGCTGTTAATCACGGCGGTAATTTCAGAGATCTTTTTCGAACTGGTGGAGATATTGCCCATGGTTTTGACCACGCCGGAGACCATCTGCCCCCCGCGGCTGGCTTTACCGGAGGCATCTTCCGCCAGCTTGCTGGCATGATGGGCGTTATCGGCGTTCTGTTTCACCGTCGCGGTGAGCTGTTCCATGCTCGCGGCGGTCTGTTCGATAGCCGCAGCCTGCTGCTCGGTGCGAGAAGAGAGATCGGTATTACCGGCGGAAATCTCGCTGGTGCCGCGGTAGATCTCCTCCGCCCCCTGACGTACGGTGCCCACGGTGTTTTCAAGCGAGTGCTGCATGGTTTGCAGATCGCGCGTCAGGCGGCCAATTTCGCTGCGCCCAGCCACATCGTCCGGCATCGTCAGGTCGCCTTTGGCGATATTCTCGATACGTTTCGCTGCACGCTGCAGCGGATTGATTACCGTACGGCGCAGCACAACAAAGGTCATCGCCGTCAGCACCAGCGCCAGGGCAAACGCGCCCACCATAAACATCAGGCCCAGCTGCGTGCGGCTGTGCGCCTGGGCCGTCAGCGCATTGGCACGCTCGGTACGGATCTTGATCGCCTTCAGCAGCACGGCGTTGTATGCGTCATCCAGCGGGCGCGCCGTTTCGTTTTCGTGGTTGATAATAGCTTCGAACATACCGTTTTTGGCGAATTTCACCATCGGCTGCATGCCCGCGATATAGGCGTCGTACCGCGCCTTGAGATCCTCATCCAGCGCTGCGCCCTCAGCGGTACGCACGGCACGATTCATGTAGGCGGTAAAGCTCTCCTGGGACTGCTTAATACGCTTTTCAGCCTCGCTGATGTTCTGCTTCATCGCATCCATCTCCGCGATACGGCTTGCCGCACCGGCGTGGATCAGGTTGATACGCGCGGTTCGCAGATGGTTTGAGCTATTCGACAGCCCCATACGCACCTGAATTTCGGATGTGACATCCTGCTGATCGCGATCGGCCTGCAGCAGGAAATAACCCGCCAGACCCGAGCTCAAGGCAAACAGAAGAATAATGCCACCGAGAATGGAGGAAAACAGCGGAACCAGCCTGATGTGATGCAAGAAGCTCAGCTTACGCTGCGCCAGCATCGAAGTAGTGTTGTCCATGACCGTCGACTCTCTTATAGGTAAGATGCGTAAAAACACGCGTGTTAAATAGTCATCGGCACGGTGGGGATTTAGATTACGGCTAAAAACGCCGCACTGGTCACACTTTAAAGAAGATTATTAAAGAAACGCCAGCGGTGAAAAACCGCTGGCAGAAGAGTTACTTGTCGCCGAAATGAATGACGGTGCGGATGGATTTGCCTTCGTGCATCAGATCGAACGCCTCGTTGATCTGCTCCAGCGGTAAACGGTGGGTAATAAACGGATCGAGCTGAATCTTGCCGACCATGGCATCTTCAACCATACCTGGAAGCTGGGTACGCCCCTTCACGCCGCCAAACGCGGAGCCGCGCCATACGCGCCCGGTGACCAGCTGGAATGGACGGGTTTTAATCTCCTGACCCGCACCGGCCACGCCAATGATGATGCTCTCGCCCCAGCCTTTGTGGCAGCACTCCAGCGCGGAACGCATCACGTTCACGTTGCCGATACATTCGAAGCTGAAGTCAACGCCGCCGTCGGTCATCTCAACAATGACATCCTGAATCGGTTTTTCGTGATCTTTCGGGTTAACGAAGTCGGTCGCGCCCATTTCACCCGCCAGCTTGAATTTCTCCGGGTTGGTGTCGACCGCGATGATACGCCCGGCCTTCGCCTGCACCGCGCCCTGAATCACCGCCAGACCAATACCGCCGAGACCGAACACCGCAACGGTGTCGCCCTCTTTGACTTTTGCCGTGTTATGCACCGCGCCAATACCGGTGGTCACGCCGCAGCCCAGCAGGCAGACTTTATCCAGCGGCGCCTGCGGGTTCACCTTCGCCAGCGAAATCTCCGCGCAAACGGTGTATTCGCTGAAGGTGCTGGTGCCCATGTAATGATAAACAGGCTCGCCGTTATACGAGAAACGGGTGGTGCCGTCCGGCATCAGCCCTTTCCCCTGAGTCGCGCGAACCGCCTGGCAGAGGTTGGTTTTACCGGATTTACAGAACTTACACTCGCCGCATTCCGCCGTGTACAGCGGGATGACGTGATCCCCCGGCTTCAGGCTGGTCACGCCCTCGCCCACTTCCACTACAATCCCGCCGCCTTCATGACCGAGCACCGCCGGGAAGACGCCTTCCGGATCGTCACCGGAGAGCGTAAACGCATCGGTATGGCACACGCCGGTATGGGTGATTTTGATCAGCACTTCGCCTTTCTTCGGCGGTGCCACGTCGATTTCAACGATTTTGAGCGGCTGGCCGGGACCAAATGCAACTGCAGCGCGAGATTTCATCATGTCTTCCCTTTTTGTCAGGTGTGTGGGTTTATTTTAGATAAGAGCGCAGCAAATGGCCGACTTCTGCCATGCGTACGGCTCGCTGATCCGGCGTGGTTTCCCCCGTTACCAGCTCATCTTTGAGGTGAATTTCAACCATTTCGCCCATCAGGCCATTGGCAGCCCCGCGCACGGCGGCGATTTGCTGCAGGATGGCCAGACAGGGGTCGCCCGACTCCAGCGCGCGTTCAAGGGCATCAACCTGGCCCCGAATGCGACGGACGCGCGTAAGAATACGTTTTTTATCTTCGGGTGAATGCGGCATACGCCCTCCTGATACTATAGGGGGGTATTGTATCTTTGAAAGCAACTTTATGTAAACATTAACTTTTTCATTATTATCATGCAGTTACCCGATATGGTTAAAAGACACAATCGGACATAAAAGGACTTTTTACTGCCCCCAAATTGCCCCTAAACCGTATTTTGCCCCCAAATTTGCCCCCAAATTGCCCCTAAAAACACCCCGTTTTCACGCTTTCACATCACCGGATTATCATCAAATTCCAGCGTTCGCATGTCGTTTACCGCGTACAAAATTACACCGAAAATCCCGTCATCATCTTCAGTGTTTATCCGGTCCTTTCGACCATCACCGCCCAGGCTTTCCAGATGCTTATATGGGTGAGTTCTGAACCGCCTGATATGGAATTCCCCCGCCAGTTTGCAAACGACTACCGAACCGTCGCAAGGGGTACCGTCAGCGAGGCTTTTGAACGTGTCCAGCAAACCATTAAGTGTGGAAGTAGAGAATTTAGGAATGATGGGATGAACACCATTAACAAACAGCCCGTCATCATTCAACTTCACCAAATTAGTTTTTAGGGGATCAACCTCTACCGAAGCGTTTACCTGAAGCCATTCAAGAAAATCATCTTCGGTCCCCTCATTGCCAGCATCCAGCCATATTTGATATGAAGAACGGCCGTCATCCCCTGTCTTACCTTCCATCGACTCAAGATATGCCGCTTCACTTGTGTCTGCGCCTTCATCCTGCGCTTCTGCCCAGATATCATAAGCTGATGCCCCTGCTGCTCCCGTTGCTATAGGGCCAATTTTATTGACTCGAAGATAAGAACCATAAGGATCTTGTATTACCTGAAAAATTACAGGGGTGCGTTTTACCGTGATGATTTCAGGTTTCGCCAGCTCTCCATCCAGGCGGTACATATTTCCTCCACCTGGTGCAATAAATGTGATGTAGCCGGTCCCATTTGCAAAAGCAGAAAAGCGCAGGTTTTGCCGCTCATGAAATGACGCGTCCCAACTGGAAAGGTCAATCGTAACCGTGCAGCTGTTTGCAACAATGTAGTAATCCAAATTAATGAATTTATTCAGCACCGGAGTAATTGTTTTATCACTGTTCGCTATAACCTGAACTGTTTTGGCTGAAAGGGTAACGGCTCCCTTTACTGGTTCGATACCATCTATCGAAACGCTGGCCCGTTGCCATTCAAGATAATCAGCCTCAGTGCCCTCATATCCTTCTTCAAGCCATAACTGATAAGATGATTTTCCAGGCTCACCCGCTTTACCTTCCTGAAACGCCAAATAAGCCTCTTCACTGGTGTCAGTCCCTTCTGGTTGCTTACCAGCCCAAAAGCTATAAGCAGACTCACCGTCTTTGCCTGGCTCAAATGGCGTTAATCTTCTTAAAATCAGCTTGCTATCTCGGGAGGATTGAGTGATTTCAATAATTGTTATTTTGGAATCAATTTCAAACCATTCTGGCTCCCCTATAGAGCCATCATTGTTTATAACTAATCCATCACCAGGCGCAATGATCGAGAATTCTCCACCAGTCGAGCTACTCAATATAATTTTATAGCTTTGGCTTTCATTAAATGTGAAATCCCATTTTTTGAAATCAAGCCTCAGTTTTGCACCACCTGCTCTACCAAATAAAATTCGATACGTTACAAAAAGAGCCTCGTTAATATATTGCGCTTCGAATATGGCCGAAGATTGCGTATTGGCAAGATTATATGCCACAGGGGAAAGACAAAAATTGCCCCCTTGCGCATTAATTCCATCAACAGAAATTAATGTTGAAAGTTCTTCCAGCGGAACTTTTCGGGTTTCATTATCCTGAACAACTGGAAAAAATTCTTTTCCTGTTAACTTCTCCGTATCGGGAAGTTCAGAGATTGCCACGCCAGCACTGCCCGCTTTCAACGCAACCAACTTTTTAGCAGACGTGGAAATTCGCCCCGCAGACTTGCGCCCGCCAGGTAATCTTTTATTTGCCATGTTTGGCTCCTGATTAATTTATTTTAAGAGGCTCGGATTCGAGTTCCAGCGCTTCACAGTCCAGAGTGACCAGAAGTGCGCGAGCAACAACCGTTGCTGGTGGGGTAATGGTTGAAAGGGAGAATTTGCCCTCTGTATCAGTGACGGCACGCTGGACGTGCTGCACGCCCTCAGAACCGGTAATAACTACCGTCACGTCCTGGTCGGAAACGTCGAGTTCGTTAACGATGATTTGACCTGACAGCACGCCTTCAGCCCAGCTTAATTTGATCGAGCCGTAGTAATAAACAGGCTGACGACCATCACCGTACCAGAACGGTGCACGACCGAAATTATTGTTGTGTCGTCCAAAGCCGAAGGGTTTACGTTTAATGACGCGGTGCTTTCGCATTCCCACACCCTGAGGCCGCGGGATCAAATCGTAGTTTTCCACCAGCTGTTGCACAGCAACGCTTACGGTGTCCTCATGCCACACCAGCCGCATTGTCATGTCCTGGGCATCCAGAACAGTAACCTTCACGTCAAGGATGTAATCGGCTGCTGATTTCACATCGTCAATGGTGGCGATCCCGTTGTTCTTGCAGATTTTGGCCTTTATCATTTTTCGATAAAGAACATCGTCCACTTCCTCCACCTTACAGCCAGGGTAAAAGCGCCCTACTGGCCGTTTTCGGTATCCCGCTATTCGGCCACAAATATTGAGCTGCTCACCTTCCGCTTTATCAATATCGAGAATGTTACGGACCTTCTCTATCTGCTCGACAAGTCTGCTCTGGGCCACGTCAGGGAGAGACAAAATCCACTGGATCAGTTTCGGGGCGTTTTTGTACTCCCAGTAAATTCGGCTTTTAGCCTTATCGCTGAATTCAGACATAATTTATCGTGATGTTCTCCGTGCTGAATACGCCTAGCTGGTTGAACTTAACCGGAATGACGCCCTTGTTAATCTCCCCTGCAGCCGTACCTATGACGATGTTACTCACGTAATCATCGGCGCCGACAAAGTAGTTTGTTGGGGTATAGAGGCGACCAGCCGCGATCGCTTCACCAATGCGGAAACCCTGCTTTGCAAAGCCCGTTGTTTCATCAAAGCCAACAAGCGTGTAATCCACTATTGCCTCTTTGATTTTCTGTTTTTCGTCCTCCCCTAGCGTGCTTGTTTTGATATCCACCTGCACATAAACCGCAACGTATTCAGGACGGAAGAAAGTGATATTCACGGGCTGGCCTTTCGGCGTAAACGTGTCCACGCTAATTTTGTTTGGGAAAACGTTGTAACGGTTCAGACCACACCCGGGGTTTTTATGTGTGGCCATCGCCAGAACGATATCCTCAGTCTCGCCACCATCGATAAAGATCGCCATTGAGTGACCGTAAACGCCGTGTTCATCAGTCTCGTTTTCCACGTTCTCATGAACGAGCGTTTGCTTTACGCCCGTCACGTTATCCAGCGCGGCTTTGATGTTATCGATCTGATTGTTACCAGGCAGCGCCACAGAGTAATTTCGCCGCACCCGAAACGCGTTATCGCTTTCTTCAGTTTTCCCCAGGCTTGCGCCCTGAGTGTTCGTCACAGAGCGTATACGGGCCATGGCGAAGCAATGATGGTTAGCGTGCCTGGGTTAGCGCTTTCAGCTCCTGGGGTCGTACACGTAACACTTACGGATGCTTTCCCGCTGGTGTTGGTGATAATCTTTGCGTCAGTGGTCCAGAGCGTGCCCGATATACGGTGACGGACCTTTACTCCCTCCGGTATCTCGATTAGTCCATCACCTTCGAATTCCACAACATCCGTTGAGAAACTTTCTGGCTGGCGCTGCAACCCCGCAAACGCGGCGATGCGGTCGAGCTGCTGGCGCTTAGCCGCGTTAGGGTCTGCTGCGTGATAAGCGTTAATAACCTCTTCATCAAGGTTTGCGAAAAGTTCGGCCCAGATAGCAATCGCCATGCCGTCAGGCGTTTCAGGCGAGAGGTTCCAGCCGCTGTCTATTGCAAGATACTTCTCTGTAATCTCGTCTTTGTATTCCTGGAGGGTCGTTCCCGTCACTCCATCTTTGGTGATTTCAGCCATCAGAGATCCTTGTCGTACAGGAATTCAAACTGCTCGTTGTTGATGTCGGTCAGAGTGGCCCTAATCGTGAACGTGCGCTTTCTGGTGTCGCTATCCATATCGAACGTGTTGATCGCCAGCACTCCCTTTGTGGAGAGAATGCGCTGTTTTATGTTGGCTTCAGCGATATCGCGCGAGGATTTACCGAGGATGCTCTGAAACCACGGCGTACCATCAGTGGCATCAAGAAAATACTCCCCCATAAAAAGACGAAGCCTGCAAATGCAGGCTTGTCGGGTTTCTTCCTTTCCGGTAACAAAATGATCGCCACTCGTAACGATATCTCCTTCAATAAAATTTCGTATCAAATATACCTCCATTCAAAGAGATTATTATTCTTCTCGGTATCCAAATGTTTTACTGATACCTCTAAGAACAGGTATTAAGACATACATATAGTTTGCATCAGGCGGAACAGCTTCAATGAAATAATTAAAAGCATAACGTTTTGCCACGAAATAGTCTTTTATTTTAAAGATAAAATCACCCAATCCTTTCATATCTTTTATTAATGGCGTTTCATTAATAATGTTATTGAGCAAGGTAATCTTAAACTCTTCATCGAGTTCATTGAAGAGAGTGTGAATGTCATGCGTCCGTTTTCCGCTTGGCATTTGCAATGTGGAATGCATAATTTGTATGTTTGCTTCCCCATTTTCAACTTGCTCCTCACTTCCAAGAGCTATTGTCCTTTCATCAATAACAACTGCATTAGCAGGTTCGAATTTTCGAATCACTAGCTTAGATTTAAAATATAACTCAATTGCCAAAAGTGAATTAGTATAAACAACATTACGTTTGGCTTCATGTGGGTCACTTCCCAAAGTCGCAGCCATTGTTAATGCAGCTTCTGAAAAACCATGAGCCATATCAGAAATATAGCTACGCGGAATCATAATTGTGTCAGTTAGACCAGGATTAGCTTGTTCGTTTGTCATGTGGTCACTCGCTTTTAAAATTTTAATAAAAAATTTTTTGAATCATATCAAGAGTTCAAAGACAATGACCAGTTTAAATTCATGGGCTTATACTTGTCGCTACGCTATTCAGGCTCTTTTGTTTTAGAGCCACCAGATTCAACACCTCCATGTTTATGCGTTGAGCCGATGTTCTTCCCGTTGTGCGTAAGCCCGTCAGACGACAGAGAAAGCGTTTGCCCCCCCACTTTGAGGTTTATCCCACCATCAGAAAGATGAAGCCGCACAGAGCCGCTGGCGTTGCTCATTCCGATACCTACATTGGGTAATCCCGAAATGCTTGTAGCGCGTGAGCGGTAGCCAGGAGCAAAAAAGGCATCAGTCGCATCGAACATGCGAGCATCGAGAGGACGAACGGGCCCGCCCTGCTCGATCCAGTAGTCAACGGAACGCTGCGAAAAATGAACGAGTCCTTCAGTGCCTTCCGGCAGCTCATGAAAAACTGACCATTCAGGAGAGCCAGCAAATTGAACGGGTACGTGCTTAATCTCAGGGAGAGTGTTAAACACTCCCCCTCCCTCATGGCGCTGAATACCTATTTCCACAACGGCACGCTGGAGGTCTGGATCATAGTCAGTCACTTTACCAGGTAAGCAGAACATGAGATCCCAAAGGAGCTGCGGCCTGATTTGCATAAGCATGGTGAGAAAAGGATTTGTATCTTTCAAAATCAGCTCCCCCGCCATAAACAAATGGCTGTAGTTTTCCAGGTATTGCCCCAGAGCGATCCTTCGTGTGTTGTTCGAAGAATCGTAAACTTGCCTGTCTTGCGCTGCGTTTCAGCCAGGTTCTGGAGGTCAGAGAAATAGGCAAGGCTGAAATTCAGGGTCCAGAAACGAGAGGTAACATTCATCACGTCCGCTGGCTGAAGCTGATAGTTCAGCTTTACGTCAACCTCAAGTGAACTCGCATACCCCACCATTAACACAGGATGATTTCAACGCTCACGTTTATGGAATCCGTGCCGAACTGGTTAGAAGAGCACACGCCGAAGCCCTGCGCATTGATGCTGAACAACATGCAGCTCCCGTCACCTGCTCCATCTTCCAGCGTAATGACGGCGTACAGCTGGCTCTGGACAGCTCATGCGATGTTCGGTTTATCCGTACCAGCAAAAACGGGGAATGGTTTAAGGCAGGTTTCCGCAACACCGATATGGAAGGTTACCAGCCTGTCGAGAGCGATGTTTTGTTTACCTCCATGCCTTCACGCACTCTTTCATATTCAGACGGTGTGATGGTTGTCTCTGAGGCCTGAGCCTTGAGCAATAACGAATTAACCGATTTATTTAGTGCCCTGACAGGCCAAGACAGGGCAACAGCGAAAAAATATCTCGAAGAGAATTACTGGTCTTTATCAACTGCAATCACTTTTTTTAAGGTTGATAGAAATGAAGGAAGAATTTAATGACTGGACAGCACTACGGCACCCAAGAAGTAATTCGTTCATGTATTCGCCCTGGAATGTTAATCAGGCATGAAGGGCTAACCTGGACAGCAGGAGCAAACACCCGCGGTAAACTCGTTATTTCGACTTTACGCGGAAGTAAGTGTTTAAAAGATTGCTTCGTAGATGTTCTGTTGGATGCCAGGGGCGAACCTCTAGGCAATTACCCAAAGGATATTCAGTGGACTGGCAAATCATAAAATTGTTTTTAAAGGCTTATGCACCATTAGCTGTATTCTTTTATCTGATTGTTATTTTTGGCTCCAGGCTATTTACAGAAGATAAAGACAAAGACATTTAGTTAAACAGATTCATTACGTATGCCATGAATTATGGCAGGAATCCCCATACATTTTTTGGAGTTAAATATGAACCATGAATTTACCGTAGCATTCAATACTGAGCTGTTAGTTTCCACCGATGATTGTAAAGTGCTTTCTTTAACATGCGGTGATGAACAGCTGGGTTATATCGCTTTCAATACCATCGACCGCGATTCTGACACCGTAGCCGATTCATCACCGATAAACCGTTTGAGCACATCACAAAGCTGCACAAGGACCGTAAGAAACCGGATCCATTGCAGCGTGATGAATACGCCACGATGATGCTGGCCCTGACGGGTCAGGACAAAAACATGTGGCAGTTCGCCATCGGTGCCGGCCCCCGTCACGGTGAGATTGCGGCACTGTCATGGGATGATGTTGATCTTGATGCAGGAAAGGTTCATATCCAGCGCAACCTGACGGGCCAGGGTGATTTTGTACCACCCAAGACAAAAGCTGGGGATCGGATCATTACCCTTCTCGCTCCTGCGCTTGACGCGCTGCGCGCCCAGTATGTCCTTACTGGCCATCTGCCGGAAACTGAGATCGTTCAGCACTTCAGGGAGTATGGAAAAACTGAAGTTCAGAAGAAACGTTTTGTGTTTCTGCCGCGCCTGGGAACAAAAAATCCTGGTAAGTATTTTTCAACGCAGTCCATAACCGACCGCTGGGATGCCTCGATGAAAAAGACTGGTGTTCGGCGACGCACGCCGTATCAGTCACGACACACTTACGCATGCTGGTCGCTGGCAGCTGGAGCGAACCCGTCGTTCATTGCCAGCCAGCTCGGGCATGAAGACGCTGAGATGGTTTATCGGGTGTACTCCGCATGGATAAAAGAGTTTGACGGTGAGCAGGTGGACCTGCTGAACAATAGATTAGGATTTGCACCACGGGTAGCACTTAAGTCACAGAAATAAAAGTAAATATTTCGCAATCACCGATGGTTAGACATAACTATCACCTGCATATCTTAGCAAGCATTTTTTGTAATTTTTGCTTGCTGAAGATTATTGCAGAGATGATAATGTCTCGTCTAATTCGTTTAGGAAACTGAAATGCCAAATGTGAATAAGTCCCCTCAGGCCAAAGGCGGAAAAGCGCGCGCTGATAAAATGTCCGCTGAAGAACGAAAGGATGTTGCTACTAATGCAGCTAATCAGCGCTGGCAAAGAATCAAACAAGGGCTACCATCTGCTCAGTTTGAGGGTGTCCTCAAAATCAATGATACTGAGCTTGAGGTGGCTGTTCTCAACAATGGCAAAAGGATAATTTCTCAAACGTCTGTTTTTAAGGCGCTCGGTCGCCCTAGCCGTGGTGTTAGAGCAACACTGGATGGTGAGATCATACTTCCCGCTTTTATGGATGCGGCTAACTTAGTTCCTTATATAAATCAGGATCTTATGGAGGTGATCAAACGTGAGCGTTATTTAGACAACTCAGGTGTTGAACTCGAGGGCTATGATGCATCAATCCTGCCTTTGGTTTGTGACGCATATTTAAAAGCCCGAGAAGATGGCGCATTAAAAACGAATCAAACAGAGACAGCCAAGAAAGCTGAAATTTTAGTTCGTTCGCTTGCTAAAGTCGGGATCATCGCCTTAGTTGATGAGGCCACAGGTTATCAAGAAATTAGGCCAAAAGCTGCATTACAAGCCTATTTAGATAAAATTATCAGCAAAGAACTTGCCGCATGGGCTAAAAAATTCCCTGATGAGTTTTACGAAAATATCTATAAATTAAAAAATTGGCCTTGGTCAGGCATGAGTAAAAATAGATTTAGCGTTGTCGCACACTATACAAGGGATCTTGTATATGAGCGTTTAGGCGATTCTATTCTTCAGGAGCTAGAAAAGAAAACACCAAAGCAATCTAACGGGCATCGTAAGAACAAGCTTCATCAGTGGTTTACTGACGATGTTGGAAATCCTATGTTAGCTCAACATCTGCATTCATTAATCATGGTTCAACGGTTGGCAATTGCGAATGGTTATGGTTGGAACCGTTTCATTAAGATGGTAGATCAAGTTATGCCGCGTAAAGGTGGAACATTTGAACTTGAATTGAATGATACCACGTTGTAGTTATTATCTTGGAAATCTAGGTTCTTTGGGGCTTAGATTTCTTTTTTAATTTGCCCCCACTGCGCCCCTATCGTACTTAGTTATCGTATTTTATTCATATATATCATATAGATACACGAAAATTTTATTACTATAGGGGGGTATGGTACCTATTTTATCCTTGAGATGTAAACACTCTGTTTTTTATGGTTAATGCGCATTTCGTTAACGTTACGTATTACTCCGGCAGCGTTATCCCTGAAATCTCAGTACAAATATTAATGAGACGATCCTGCAATGCGACGTCGTGCGCCTGCAGATTAGCCGTCATGCGCTTCATGTGGTAGAAATATTTCCCCGTTACGTCAGCCTCAGAATCACGGCTGGCGGCCAGCCAGGCCTGGGTCAGGTGCGCCTGGTCCATATCGTCCGGGGCATTCGGCCCCCCCATCTTTGTCGGCACCCAACCAGGCTCGAGGCTGTTACTACGCACATCACGCCAGCGACGCGCCAGAGCAAAAGCCAGCATAGCGTCGTGCAGTTTGCTCTCTGCATAGGCGTCAGACCCATTCCAGCGACGTTTGCTCCAGAGAATATCATCCAGGTTTGCCCGGGCATGATGATGCATTCCAGAACTCAGGTAGACGAGGCGATGCGGACGTTCAATCAACGCGGTGAGGATGTAAGCCGAGAGCGTGTTGATCGCGAAAACATGCGGCAGCCCGTCGCGGGTCGCGCGATACGCTTCATTGTAACCAACGGCAGCATTGTGGATGACGGCATCGAAGCGTCCCAGGGCGTTGACACGTAATGCCGTTTGTCTGGCACCTTCAATTGTCTCCAGGTCACCGACAACGACGGCTTCAGCCTGGGGTAAGGCGCGTTGGGCATCTTCTGCGCGGTTCGCATTACGCGCGTGCAACACAACCTGATGTCCTTGTTGAACCAGCAGTTCGGCCGCCATCAGACCAAGGCCCGTTGACGAACCGGAGATGAAAATGCGTGACATATAATTTCTCCAGATTATTAAACCGACAGCAAGCGCTGCCGGCTCGAATGTTTTTTCAGGATTGATGCATCCGAGACGCGCTCGCAATCAGCGCCCCCAGCAGCGCACAGACCGTACCAGACAGATATACAGCGGCATAACTAAACTGACCGGCGATCAGGCCAGCTACCGGCCCGGCGATTCCATAAGCGACATCCAGAAATGCAACGAATGCGCCCATTGCACTGCCGCGGTTGGCTTGTGGAACACGTCTTATAGCTTCGACGCCCAATGCGGGGAAAACCAGTGCACAGCCCAGTCCGGTAACCAGAGCACCTGCAAGTGCCATCCATTCATTTGAACCCAACCACAACATTGCCTGGCCAAGAGCTTCAACCACCAATGACCAAACAGCAACGCGATAGCCGCCTATTTGGTCTGGTAGATGCCCCAGGGCGAGCCGAACGAAAATAAAACCCAGACCAAACGCAGTCATCACCAGGCCGGCGTTCTGCCAGTGATGTGCTGCAAAGTACAATGAGGCAAAAGCGGTAAGCCCGGAAAGGCCGACCCCCTGCAGCATCAATCCCAGCCCTTCGCGCCAGATGCGCCCTACTACGCGATGGAACGGCAGCCGCGGACCTCCCGGCGATATATATGATGCAGTGAACACTGCAATCAGAGCGGCCAAAACCGGTGTTGCAATACAGGCAATCATCGCCATTGCGAGGCTGTAATGCTGATACAACGCCATTCCAACCGGAGCACCAATCGACAGCGCTGCAAACATGGCGATGCCGGTCCACGACATTGACATACCGGCGCGCTGAGGGCCGACGGAGGCAATTGCCCATGACACGCATCCCGTCACGAACTGACTTTCGCCAAAACCGGTCATCAGACGGCCTGCGATAACAATGCAAAGGGTGGCCGTAGGTGATAGCTCCGTTACCGAAGCCACCAGATACAATGCCCCTGCTATCGCTGAAAGGATTGCTCCCTGAAGAGCAGAGCGTTTACCTCCCTGTTGGTCTGTAACCCGTCCGGCATAGCCGCGGGTGAGCACGGTTGCCAGAAACTGGATGCCGATCACCAGTCCCACCACGAGGTTGCTGAAGCCGAGATGTCCATGGATGAACAATGGAATCACCGGCAATGGCAGTCCGACTGCCAGATAACCAAAGAAAAGTGCGGCAATAATACCCGTTGCCGGGCGGGGAAGCAGGACGCGCGGGGAGTTATCCTCCGCGAGCCGCTTTATGGCGAGGGCTCCCATGTAAATATCCTTTATGAAATATGATTAAGAGGGTTGAACGGCCCGGTGTATCAGGCCGTTCTGTCATCAGGATGCTTTAAAAAGATCGATGTGATAGCCGCTGGCGTTGAGCAGGTAATCACGTGAAACGGTTATCTCTGTACTGAGCGCCGCCAGATCAATATCCACCAACTTGCCCGCACGTTTACGAAGCTGACCGGCCACCATCACGGTATCCACATCAGACCGCTCTATCGCCTGCACGACGGTACCAATTACGTTGGTTACCGGGAAAACAGCGGCTCCGCTGGTGCGAACCATGATAATGTCGGCCTGCTTACCTGGAGTAAGGGTGCCAATCTGGTCCTCCAAACCGGCCGCACGCGCGCCATTAACAGTGGCCGCTTTCAGGACGTCCTCGGCCGTGATGGGTGACGGCACATTGTCCTCACCACGGAAGCGACGGTAGCGCATAGCCGATCGCTGTTGCCCGAACAGAGCGTGCATTTCCCCGAACATATCGCTGCCAAAGGCAGTATCAAGGTCAATGCCCAATGCCGGGGTCAAGCCGCGATCAACAGCCTGCTGATAGGCAAAACTTTCATCGTCGAAGCCAAATAGCGCATCCGATCGTGGATTGACCGTGATGTTTACTCCTGAATCGGCCAGGAGCTTCCAGGTATCCTGAGGAACCCTTGAACAGTGGTTGAAAATGTTATGTGTGCCCAGTACGCCCGGAATAGCAAACTCAGGGCCGAGATTGGCGAGATCGCCGATGAATTCGGTCAGAATGCGCATGTCGAGTTTGCGAGCGACCTTCCACCAGTCAAGATTGAGCTGACCAAACAGACCAACGTGCACCAGGCTGTCATTTGTGTTCCAGCTTCGCGAGAGTCGCTCCAAATCGGCAGGCAAATGCGCCGATGAAGCTTCTTTATCCATTGCTACACCGACCATATGTAACGCACGGATACCGCTCTCCTTTAGTGCATCTAGTGCTGCATCAGTGTGCTCGGGGCTGCGCGAGTTGTGGCAGGCATCAATGATGGTAGTAATACCGGCATCCAGTGAGGCAAGTGCCGTAAGCTTAGTACTCAGATACATATCCAATGGACGATAATGTTTGCCCAGTTTCTCTGCGACCACATCAATGTAAGCAAAAAGATCGTCGACATTTGGCATCATACGGCGCATTACGCCAAGCCACATGTGGTGGTGAGCATCGACCAGACCGGGCATAACGATATGGTCAGTTGCGTCGATTACCTGGGCATCATCCGCCTGCAGTTCCGGACCCACAGCTGCGATACGGTCGCCATGGACGAGAACATCGCCCACGGAGAGGTTGGGTATATCGGCATCCAAAGTAAGGATGATGCCGCCTTTAAAAAGAGTGCGCGTCGTAGTCATTTCGTATTCCTCAGGGTTAAGAGATGCCGTTCGTTGCAAGGTTCGCCCAGCCGGAAACAGGGAGAATTGCTCCTGGCAACGAATTGGTTGACACAATAGGTTGCGCACCATTTTTGATAAAGGTAGTTTTATGCAAATTATATTTGATTAAATTCAAAGGTGGGGATCGATGAGTTTTGACGGACGGCTACTTTCAGGATTAAGCGTGTTGGCCGCAGTTGTCGAGGCGGGTAGTTTCAGTCGCGCTGGCGAGGTACTAGGACTGTCCGCCTCAGGCGTAAGCAGATCGATAGACAGACTTGAAGAGAGGCTCGGAGTGCGCTTGCTAAACCGTACGACGCGTACGATGAACCTGACGAACGAAGGCCGGGCTTTGTACGAGCGCGCCTCGCCACACCTTGAAGGTATTGAGGTTGCGGCAAGCTACGTATCCGGTGCCGCCATGGCTGTACGAGGATCATTACGGGTCAGCGTTAATCCAATTTTTGCCCGTTATATTTTGGCCCCGAAACTGCCTCTTTTGCGCGAACTGCATCCGGAACTAGAACTTACAGTAGTGCAGCAACCTGACGTAGGGGATCTTGTGACAGAGGGTATAGATGTTGCGGTGCGTTTCGGGCCGCAATTACCCTCAACTATTTCTTCGAAACTGCTATTACAAACACGCGTGCTCACTGTGGCATCACCGGAATATCTGAAACGGCATGGCCGACCGGAGCATCCGGAAGAACTTGTCACGCATGAGTGCATCCAGTATATCGATCCTCGCCGCGGAAAACCGTTTGAGTGGGAATTTCGTCGTGGTCGCGAAGTACTGGCAATTGATACTCACGGTCATTTGACGACAACCGATGTAGATCTGATGGTGCAGTCCTGCGTAAGTGGTGTTGGCATTGCCCAGGTACTTTCACTCAGCGTCACACAATTGATTGCTGACGGAGTGCTTGTCGAACTTTTTCCGGAATGGCCAGGCGAAACCTATCCGCTGTATATCACGCGGCCATCTCGTCGACTGCCCCCCGCTGCTGTCGAAGCTTTTATGGAATTTTGTGCTGAAATTTGCGCAAACCATGAAGCGAACTGAAAAAAAACTTTCAGCTGCTCGCCGCACTTTAGCGGCGAGCAGCTGATAGCGTCATCGATAATCACGAAATTTATCTGTTCACAAACATGACCCCATTCATTTATTCCTTATTCGATATTATTTAATCTGCTCAACATGTATGCTGACGTTCAGCCGCTTTGCTTCCATGGTTATTATCTTTTGGGCCAGACCCATATCGCCGCCATGCACTTGATCTATGAAGTGTTGAATAAGAGTCATCATCAAAAAATCCTTATTAGCCGGATAGAACTCCGTCATATCAATCCCACTATCCTGCAACTGTTGATGTGCGGTTCTCTCCGTTTCAGCAAGAATTTCGTCTACTCTGACCTGCATCTTGTCGATCTGCTCAAAGACAATACGGTTTATGATTTCGATTTGTTCAGGCTTTAAGTCCTTTTCCATCATTACCCCTCATAAAATTTTGTAGCTTAGAAAATTTGAATTATGACAAACATACTATAAGGCAAGATCGGTCAGGATTCTGGCCGTTCGGTGAGGCAAAGTGGGTCATCAGGAGGATGCAATGAACGATGCAATCAAAACGGCCTACCGCGAGCGCTTCACAATGGTGTGCGACTATATCGCCAACCATCTCGATGAACCGCTTACGCTGGAGAAGCTCAGCGCGTTAGCCTGCTGTTCGCCTTATCATTTTCACCGGCAGTTTCTGGCGTTTAGCGGCCAGCCTTTATATCGCTATATCCAGTGGCTGCGTCTGCGTCATGCTTCCTGGCGACTGGCGTTTAATCCTCAGGATAAGGTGATTGATATTGCGCTCGATGCCGGTTTCCAGAGCCCTGAATCGTTCAGTCGCGCCTTCAGAAATGCGTTTGGAAAAAGCCCGCGTCAGTTTCGGCAGCAGCCGGACTGGCTGAACTGGCACCAGCGCGTACCGAAAATGACCTTTCAGGAGCAAAAAACGATGGAAATTAAGATTGTCGATTTCCCACAGACCCAGGTGGCAATGCTGCAGCACCGTGGCAACCCGGATCGGGTTAATGACAGCGCGGCGAAATTTATTGCCTGGCGTAAAAGCACGGGCCTATCGCCAGTACACGAAAGCAGCACGTTTGGCATTGCCTGGGATGACCCGGCAACCACACCCGCAGACGCCTTTCGTTTCGATATCTGCGGCAGTATCTCTGAAGCGATACCAGAAAATGAATTTGGGGTTTCCAGTGGCGAAATCGACGGCGGACGTTACGCCGTATGCCGTCACACGGGTTCTCTGGATACTATTTCCGCCACGGTGTGGGCGATGTTTCGCGACTGGCTACCGGCCAGCAGCGAAACGCTGCGCGATGCCCCGGTATTTTTCCATTACCTCAACCTTATTCACGAGGTGCCGGAACATGCGCTGCAAACGGATATCTACCTGCCGTTAAAGTGACTCTCCCTTATTGACCGCCATGTATGCCGGGTGGCACTGCGCTTGCCCGGCCTACAGTCTCCTGCCAGCCTGCGCGAACGGTGCGAAAAATCAAACACACCTTTAGATAAAGGCCACTTACTCTGACCTACGTTCCCAGATAGTATTCAGAAACATGACGAGTAAAGTCGTGACTTAATAGTACAGATCCTCTAATGCAGATAAGCCAACCCACGGAGATAAAATGCTGTTCCTTTTCACAATGTTTATATTTTCACTGACGCTTTCATTTTCTCCCGGCCCCGTTAATATGGTGATTATCTCGTCAGGGGCCGTTCACGGTTTTAGAAAGACCTTCTCATTTGTCTCCGGTGCAACGATAGGGTTTACGCTATTACTCATCTTTATTTGTTTCGGTTTTTACGCTGCAATCGAAAAGTATCCTATGTTTTTCCGGTATCTTAATATTGCAGGTTCTTTATTTATAATGTATCTGGGCTATAAGATAGCGTCGTCCCGGCCCGATATGTCATTAACAAAAACGGATGCACCCGGTTTTGTTCAGGGTTTTGTAATGCAGTGGATCAACCCAAAAGCATGGACCGCGTGCGCCTCAGGGGCAGCGATGTTTTCCGAACCCTCAAACCCTTCGGCAGCATTCATCTTTATAGCGGTCTATTTTTTAGTCTGTTACCTGTCGCTTTCTGCATGGGCATTGATGGGAGAAAAGGTGTCGGTGCTGCTCAGGAGCACGCAGCAGATCCGTACGTTTAACGTGTTGATGGGCGGACTGCTGCTTATTACGGCGTGTTACATGCTCTCTTTAGCATTTTAAAACCTTTATAACGTGTCAAACTCAATCGCGTTATAAATATCATTAATCAATTTGTAGGCAATACTGCTGGTCGACATATTAGAAGGCCATACGGCATAGACTTTCAGCGGTTCTAATGACCAGTCGGGAAGTATTTCCTGCATTTCTCCACGCTTAACGTCCTCTTCGCTTAAATAGCGAGGAGGTGCGGCGACTCCAATTTGTTGCCTGGCAAGGGCATAAGCGGCTTCGACATTATCTACATACACCTCAGGCGTATACGTTACGACAGCCACCTCCCCAGATTTATGCCGGAATTCCCGGTTATTCTGCCTCATACTGAGTCCAATCCACGGCAGTTTCGCCAGGTCATCGGGATGCGTAATCGTCGGGTAATGGCTTAGCAAATCACGGGAAGCAACTACCTGGCGCGGCAGCACAAAAAGATGACGCGCTTTCAGTGAACTGTCCGGAAGTTCGCCGATTCGAAATGCAACATCAATACCGTCGGCAATAATATCTCTGCGCGTATCACTGTAAGAGATATTCAGTAAAATGCCCGGATGACGTTTTATAAAATCGGCCAGATGGCGGGTAAACGCACTCTTCAAAAAAACGGCAGGAAGAGAAACAGTAAGCTTATTCGCCGTTGATATCGAACGCTGCTTAAATTCAATGACCCCCTGCTCATACAGCGCCAGCATCGATTTGGCCGTTTCCAGCAAATTTGCGCCATCGTGAGTCAGAGAGAGTTTACGCGTGTTTCTGTAGAGCAACGCGCAGCCAAGATTTTTTTCCAGCTTTGATAAATGCGTGCTTGCCGTAGCGGTTGTAAGCCCTAACGCTTCTGCCCCACCTGAAATGGATCCTGCCTCAGCAATCTTTGCAAACACTATCAGATAACGGATGTCATCAATCATTTATCGTCCTGTTGCGACGGCGTTCCTGCGAACTTCTCATTCAATCATAGAGTTACGATATCGTACTTTCCTCCCCGGCCGCATCTCTTTTTATCGTGAGCGCGTGAGCACACCTACCAATTTTAGTGTAAAACAATAAATGTTTATTGTTTTACGATAAACACCAGGCTAGCCTGCACGCACTTCCCCTTACCCTTTGCCAGGAGAGGCATTGAATGAAAAGAAGTCTGCTGTATGGCGTGTCGCTCGCGGGGATCATGCTTTGCGCCCCCTTACACGGTGCGGAGCTGTCCGGCTACGCGGGTCTTGGCGTCGCGGTCAGTCCCGTTTATTCGGGATCGCGGCATTACGCCCCCGGACCGCTGCTGAAGGGCGGCCTGAGTCTGAAGAGTAAAGACTGGGGGCAATGGGATCTCTCCACGGAGGGGCTGGCATGGTCATTTCACCCCGATACCCCGTTTGCCGTCAGTCTGCTGCTGGCCTCTGATGAGGGTCGAAAAGAGACAGTTAACTATCCCTTCTCCGCTCGAAAAAACCGTGACCTCCAGGGAATGGGCGATATGTCCGACATGCTGATGGCGGGCGCGGAAATGCGTTATCAACGCGAGGACTGGACGATATGGCTGCGCGCGTTAAGCGCAACGCAAAAACACCGGTACGGTGGCGAGACGCAGCAGCTGGCGAGGACCGTGAACAGCGGCGTAAAGTCCATCCTCTGGCGCGGGCAGGACGTCGAATTTTCGGTCGCAGGTGACATCACTTGGGCGAACAGCGGCTATCAGCAGCGCCATTATGGCGTCACCGCGAGCCAGTCTCAGCGCACCGGGCTTGATGCCTATTCCCCATCATCGGGTTTACAGGAAGCTGGTGTTGATAGCGAACTGGTCTGGCACATCAGTGAAAATCTGGCGGCTGGAGTGACCGGTCGCGCAGCCTGCCTGCTTGATGAAGCGGGTAAGAGCCCGCTGGTTAACAGCCGCATGCAGTACACCCTGTCATCAATGATCCAGTACGAGTTCTGAGGCGCAGACCATGAATAAACAGTATGTATACAGCCGCAGGCGATTGTTAGCCGCAGGGGTGGTTTTTGTGTCGCTGATTGCCGCAGGTATCTACCTGCAGCCGGGCGTCAGCACGCCGTCCCCGCGCCAGACGGGTGATGCAACCATCGTCTCGTTCCTGACGCCACACCTCAGCGGTGCGCGTGGCAGCGTTGCCGTCGCACTTATCACGCCAAAGGGCGTGCAGTACGCCCTGTGGGACAGCGATTTTACAAAACAGTATGAAATCGCCAGCCTGACCAAAACCATGACCAGTAGCCTGCTGATTGAGGCGCAGCGACGCGGCGAAGCGGCGCCGCAAACCCGCGTCGGTGAACTTATTCCGGAGATCGCAGGCCCGGCGAGCGATATTACTCTGGCGCAGCTGGCTTCGCATCGCTCCGGCCTTCCGCAGCTGGCGACGTCGTTACCCGAGAAAGTTCAGGTGATTAAGACCATCATCCTGCGTGACAATTTCTGGAAATTCGATGAGGGGACATTAATAGACATGGTGAATAAAGCCAGCGTCGAACGCCCGGCCGGATTTGACTATTCCAACACCGGCTACGCGCTGCTGGGCCTGGCGCTGGCGCGTGCATCGCATCAATCTTTTGCTGACCTCCTGCAAACGCGAATATTCGCTCAGGCACACATGACAGACTCCGTCGTTGCCAGTGATACAGCGCCCGCCTCTTCCACGTTCAGCCAGGGTCGGTCCGCTTCCGGCCTGAGCGAAGCGCCGTGGATCATGCACGCATTTGCCCCTGCCGGAGGCGTGCGTTCAACCATTGTCGACATGGCCCATTACGCTCAGTCGCTGCTGGCAGGCCAGCTCGCATGGAGCGACGCAATGACACCGCAGTTTGCGACTGACGATCCCGATTCACGCGTGGGCTATGGCTGGTTCACCACGCGCATTCAGGGGCGCGATATCACCTGGCATGATGGTGAATCGTCAGGGTTCGCTTCCGCTATTGCCTTCGACCGACAGCGTAAAAGCGCCGTGGTGATCCTGTCCGACACCGCGTGGCCGGTGGTTGTCCCGGCCATACGGCTGCTATTAACCCAGCCATCTTATACAGCAGAGGCGCATCATGAACTGGATTGATATTCTCTGGGCGATACTGACCTTCGTCTCGGCCCTGCTGTTTGCGTGCGGAACCTGGGCCGCGCAGTATAAACTTCGGCTGGTGAACACAATGCTGACCGTGGGAATAATTCTGTATAGCATGGAGATGATGCAAACTATCACCCATCTGAATACTCCAGGTTACTTTTTCAGAATGCTCACCTGGGTGATTCAGGCGTCATATCTTGCCTTTAGCGTGTATCACGTGTGGCCAAAACCCTGGATGAAACACGGAGCTAACTGTCTGAACAGCGGCAAGATTGCCATCGCGCTGATGCTTATGTCATGCTTGAGCATGCTGCTCTTAAAATAATATGAAATATTCAGGAAGGTTCGACGTGAATAGTGCGAGAGATAAACTCAGTCTGGTGCTCATTGCAGGGGTGCTGCCGCTCTTTCTCATCCTGGTATTAATCACCCCTCTGTGGATCTATTTCACCGGCGAGTCGTTTTTTATTTCCACTCTGCTAAAGCTCGCTGAGGTTCAGAATGACTTTCTGGCGGTTTCGACGGTTTCACCGCTACGCCAGATCCTCCTGCTGGCGATCCTTTATCTTCCCGCGGGGCTGTTTGCCTTTGCTGTCTGGCAGGGAATGAGCGTCACGCGACAGGTTCGTCAAAAACAGATCCTCTCCCGGGCTCTGGCAAACAGCGTTCGCAAGATTGCCATCGCGATGCTAATCCTTGGGATCGCACTGCCGGTCTGTCGCTTTTTGATCCCGCTGACCATCGCGTGGCCGGGACATTACTACCAGGTCACCCTTTTGCTTGGGGATTTTGTTCTGTTATTAACAGGCGGTTTGCTGCTGGTAACGTTTCACTCCCTGGTCGAAGGCATCAAAGCGGAAGAAGAAAATAAGGAGTTCATCTAATTATGGCTGTCGTGGTTCATCTGGACAAAATGCTGGTAGAGAAGAAAATGACGTCCAGAGCACTGGCAGCCTTTGTGGGGATCACTGAGCAAAACCTGTCGCTGCTCAAGTCCGGCAAGGTGAAAGGGATACGTTTTGATACGCTGGCGAAAATTTGCGAGGCGCTGCAGTGTCAACCCGGCGACATCCTCTCCTGGGAGCCGGACAGCCCGGAATGACGCGCCTGCGCCAGCGTTTGCAGCCCCTCCTTAAGCCAGCGGGTTGCGCCCCGCTGTCCGCTGCGTTTATGTGAATATATTTTCACTTCGAACGTGCGTATCGAAAACGGTAAAGGAAAAATCCTCAGGTCCGCCGCCGCCGTCAGCTTCTCTGCGGCAAAACGGGGGATCGCCATCAACAGGTCGCTTTCCGCAACGATAAACGGCGCGCTGAGCATCGACGGCGTTTTGATCGCGATTTGTCGGGTATAGCCCAACTGTTCGAGCCGCACGTCCAGAACGCCCTGCTTCTCATTCCATGGCGTCACCACCAGGTGGCGGGCTGCGAGATAATCCTCCAGCGTCAGACGCGTCCGGCGCGCGTTGCTGATGACCACATACTCATCTTCAAACCAGTCGATCTCTTCCAGTTCCGGGTGCCGGATATCATCCTGAGTGCTGAACCCCAGCGCGAGATCCACTTCGCCCGCCAGCAGTTCCGTCAGCGCCGGGCTGTGCGGCAGATAGCGCAATTCGAAACGCAAACCCGGGGCAGCAAGCTGTAGCTTGTGCATCAGCGCGGGGAAAATGCACAGCGCGGTAAAGTCCGTAATCCCAATTTGTAAGCTTTCGGTACTGCTGGCAGGGTCAAACTCCGGCTGCGGGGTCAGCTCATGATTCAGGAACGACAGTGCGGAGGCAATGGAAGGCGCAAGCTGAGCGGCATACACGCTGGGGGACATGCGATGCCCTTCCCGAAAAAATAGCGGGTCATTAAGGGTGATGCGCAAACGCGACAGCGCATGGCTCAGTGCCGATGTGCTCATCGACAGCTCATCAGCGGCAAGCCGAACGGAACGGTGGCGGTAAATCGCGTCGAAAACGGGCAGCAGGTTTAAATCAAGGCGTCTCAGTACCGGATGCATAATATTCATCATTTGTTGATTTCATTGCACTTAATTCTTCGGACAATACGCCGTATGCTTAACGCCATCAATCGAAACACAGACTAAAAAACAGGAAAAACAATGAGCATCACCATTCGTCAGGCCCGTCCCGAAGATGCGGCGGCAATTTACGCCATGATCTATGAGCTCGCAGTGTATGAAAAAGCGCCGGAAGAAGTCGTGACCACGCCGGAGGAGATCCGGGAAACGCTATTTGGGACCGGCAGTCAAACCGAAGCGTTGATCGCGGAATGTGAAGGTAAGATCGCTGGCTATGCCGTGTTCTTCACCAGCTATTCTACCTGGCTAGGACGCAACGGTATTTACATGGAAGACCTGTACGTTTCCCCGGACTATCGCGGTAAAGGCGCGGGAAGAGCGCTGCTGAAACATATCTCGCAGCTCGCGGTAAAACGGCAGTGCGGCCGCCTTGAATGGAGCGTGCTGGACTGGAACCAACCCGCCATTGATTTTTACCTGAGCATCGGCGCGCTGCCGCAGTCCGAATGGGTTCGCTATCGTCTTGATGGCGACGCGCTGCTGAGTTTTGCCGAATAACAGCGTCTCTCTGTGCGAGCCCCCCGCACAGAGATATATCCGAAAACAGCCCTGCCAGGTGCCGAAATTAACCTTTCGTCTCCCACATCCGCAAAGAGCGGCTATCCTTTAAATATCAACAAAAGGAGGCGAAAATGTCCGATCTCGGTACTGATAAAAACACCCAGTTTGCAGAAGACAAAGCAAAAAATAAATTTGATGAACTTGCAGGTTCTGCGCAGCAGCAGTTTGGTGAATTCGTAGATTCACCAAAGCATCAGGTCAAAGGTGCGGCTAAAAAATATGCCGCGCAGGCCAGCGATGCGGTTTCCGACGTCACTGAAGCTGTCAGAAATAACCCCCTCACCGGCCTCGTCGCAGCGGGTGCGGTCGGTATTGTTCTCGGCCTGTTGCTGGGTCGAAAATAATAAAAGGCCCTTCGGGGCTTTATTTTTCTTAACTGAACAACCTCACCATGCGGTCTAACTCTTCCTCTTTCACGGCGCGCGATAAATAATACCCCTGAAAGTTTTTCACGCCCAGCGCGACTAATTTCTCAAACTTTTCTTCACTATCCACCCCCTCCGCAATACAGTCCGTTCCGGTCATGTCGCTATAAAACTGTATCGCTTTAATCAGGTTATAGTCATTGTCGTTTGCCACAAAATGCTCAACGATGTCCCGATCCAGCTTGAGTCCATCAAAATGCACCTGCCGCACCGGGAACATGGTTTGATGATTAGAGAAACAGTCATCCAGAAACAATCGACACCCCGTATTACGTAAATGCCGCATGGTTTCAGGGATCCTTTTGTCCTTCGTCACGTCAATATCTTCTGCAAATTCAAAGACCAGCTTTTCAGCCCATTGCGGTTTGAGCAGCATGTCGATAGCTTTCCTTGCCATATCAGGCAATGCATTCCCTGACGCCAGGCGAGGTGGAATATTCACAGAGAAATAGTATTTACCATTATATTTATTAATCCCCGACACGGCGGCATGGATGACTAACGCTGTTATTTTCAACCATATCTCATGATTTGAAATATCCGTGAGAAAGCTGGCGGGCTTGACGATTTTACCGTTTTTATTCCAGCGGATCAGTATCTCAAAACCTACGCCCTTTTTGTCACGATCGGTAATAATCTGATAGGCAGGGAAGATCTCTCTCCTAAGTAGCGCATTAAATATTTCCGTTTCCTTATCCGTGAATTCTCTTTTTTGACGCTGATGTTTAACTCCCCCTTCCGCTTTAAAATTGTGCGGATCGTGTAACCATTGTTTAATTAAGCGTAATTTCAGCACACCTTCCTTACGGTGGGTATAAACCGTTTTATTAGAAAGCCCCATTTCGTCGCACATTTCTTTTACGGACATGCCGCGGTAGAAATTTAATAAAACGTCAATCTCTCTTTTTGTTAGCCACTTTAGGTTTTCTTGTGAAGAATTATCCCTGCAGCGATCGCGTAATAAATACGAACGATCCTTAAAAACGTGATATTGCGTATGAGAACAGGTAATAGCATCTGAAATATGGGCAATACGAATCAATGACAATTGATAACTGTTATTTAAAAGACTGCCCAGAGTGCGGTAAAGCCAGCCATCCGGTATGTCACCATACAGGGTAACGCGTCGAATAACGGGAAGCCTATTGAGCACGGAAGCCAGCCGCTTCAGGCTCTCCAGGAGATTGACGATACCCTTCCCGAGAAACGCTACAATATGAGCATTCTGATTTATAAGGATATTTTCCATATCCTGTTGGGATACCTCATCACCGTCAAAGTGAATATGCGAAGCCTGTATACCGTACTGGTTAAGGATTAGACGATATCCCTGGAACGTAAAACCGCAGGCTGAGATGACATATTTTTGTTCATCGCACGCCCCATTTCTCATAGAAATTTTGTGGGTCATAACCTGCTCCTGGGCACTGAAGCGCCATTTCCATTTGTGAATGCATAAAATTTAACGCACCTGTTATAAGCATTAATTTTACAGTACAGCCTCAGGCTAAGAAACAGTTATCAGCCGAACTCACAGGAACATCTTTGCGTTAATCACCGTCGTTTAAATATACTTTTCTTTGCAAATAACAACGGCAAATATCTCATTCACAGGGTATAATGACAGTTCCGAAAAAGAAGACTGGACACTTCATCTATCGGCTCATCCAAATACGAGAAAAATGCTATGGATAATCACATCTCATCCAGGGCCTTGCTACATCGAAGGGATGTTATAAAGAACAATCCCCGATTCGGTGAGGCAATATTAGAGCACTACACAATTAATGACACCATCTACAAAAAACAGCCTCTTTTCTACAAGACCATGCTGCAGGAATCACGGTTTAACATTATTCTCTCTATGTGTTGTTTTATTTTTGGAAATCAGGCGGAATCCGTTTCAGAGATAAAAGAGTTATGTTCTCGCTATAAGATAGCCAGCCCCAACAGCGTTATTGCGATCATTACGATACTGAGAACCACCGGGCGCATCAAGACCTGGCGCTGCACGGAAGACCGACGCAAAACGAGAATCGCGCCAACCGAAAAAGGTTTGAATGAACTTAAACGCTATATGTCCGGCGCATTTTTGCCAGTCAGCATTCTGTATCCGGCATTTAATATTAATGTTAACCTGCTGGATAATGATATTTTGCGAAATAACTTCTTCCGCCGTGCGGCAGAATATCTTTTTCGGGGATTAACGTTCAGAAAGGTTTTGCCAGAAGTGGGGTTATTTATCGATAAGGATGGTGGCCGCATGATTATGCTTTATATTTATCTGCAGGCCATGAAAAATAAATCCGCTCACGGCGCGGTTATTGATTATTCGGCCAGCACGCTCGCAAAAGAATTTTTCGTTTCACGCATCCACGTCAACCGAATTATCAAATCGGCACAAGATGCGGGTTATCTTAAAGATCGTGGTGATGGTCGGATGTCGATATACCCGGCGTTTATCGAACTTGTCGAAAACTATGCCGGTTTATATTTTGCGTATGTTACGCATTACATCAACGTTGTCCCTAAAGAGCGACGCCACGCTCACAGCGTGACGTCAACCGTATAATCCAGCAGGCGTTCGGAGTTCCGAACGCCATTCCCCTATCGTTCCCGCAGCGCCTCCTTTGCCTTGTTCAGCGGTTTTAACAGATAATCCAGAATGGTTTTGCTGCCGGTTTTAATATCAACAGTGGCAATCATGCCCGGAAAGACCGGAAATTCCTGGCCTTGCTTATTGGTCAGATGGTTACTGTCGGTACGAATATAGACGCGATAGTAGTAGACATCCCTTTTGACCTCATCTTGCAGGGTGTCCGGCGAAATCATGGTCACTTCCCCTTCCAGTCCGCCGTAAATGGAGTAGTCATAGGCCGTAATTTTCACCAGCGCTTTCTGGCCAGGATGAATAAACGCCACATCGCGCGGCGAGATTTTCGCTTCGACCACCATCTGATCGTCAAGCGGGACCAGGCTCATCAGCTTGCCGTTCGGCGGGATAACGCCTCCCACGGTCGTGACGTCAATATCCTTCACGATCCCGCGAACCGGGGCGTTGAAGGTCAGCCGGGTCAGGGAGTCCTCACGCCCTTTCATCACCGAACGCTGGGCTTCAATCTCCGCATTGGCTTTCGCCAGCTCTTCACGAGCGCGAACGTAGTACTGGTTTTTCATCTCGGTGATTTTGTTCTCAAGCTCATTTTTTTGACGCTCAAGACGTAACACCTCAACCTTGCTGGCCGCCCCCTGAGTCACCAGCGGACGGGTCAACGACAGCTCGCGCTGCACCAGTTCGGCCCCCTGACGCAACCCGGCCAGCCCTTTTTCGAGGCTCTCACGACGGGACTGGTAGAGCGCCGTTTCCTGTTTAACCAGCTCAACGTCGTCATCCAGCTCTTCCGGGAACGCAAGTTCCGTGTCGTTCACCTCGGCCTTCAGGCGCGCCGCCGTTGCCAGCGCCGCATTCAGACGAGACTCGCTCTCCAGCACGCTCGACTCGGTTTTTGTTCGGTCTAGCTGCGCGAGCTGCTGGCCGCGTTCCACAATGTCACCTTCACGCACCATCAGGCTGTGGATAATGCCGCCTTCCAGGGACTGAATGACCTGCTCATGAGAAGACGGTATGACCTTGCCGCTGCCGGTCGTCACTTCATCCAGATGGAACAGGCTTGCCCAGGCGATAAACACCGCCAGCAGGGCGAACAGCGACCATGCCACCAGTGACGAGCGCGGCAGGCGTGGCTCCTTCAGTCGGCTATTGAATCGAGAGAAATCATTCATGCCGCGCCCTCCTCGGCAACTGCCGCTGGCTTCATGGTCACGGTGCGCTGCGCGGCTTTCTGCGGCGCCATACCGTGCTGATGCAGGATCGCATCGCGCGGGCCGTCCATCACCACCTTGCCGTTTTCCAGCACAATGATGCGGTCGACCAAATCCAGAATCGGCAGGCGATGCGTCGCCACCACCAGCGTCCGGCGTTTCCCCAGCCATTTGTGGAGATGCTGTATAAACTGCTTCTCGCTCATTTCGTCCAGCCAGGCGGTAGGCTCGTCCAGCAGCAGGATATTCGGGGAAGTGATCAGCGCACGCGCCAGCAGCAGCGCCTGACGCTGGCCGCCCGACAGGCCAGCCCCGCCTTCGTTGATGATATAGTTCAGCCCCATTTTCTGCTTGCGCACAAACTCCAGCGCGCCGCTGTTAACCAGCGCCTGATGAATCTCGTCGTCGGTGGCTAACGGGTTCCCCATCAGGATGTTGTCCCGCACGGAGCCAAAGAACAGCCGCGCCTGCTGGCCAAGCAGCTGCATGTCGCGACGCACGTCGGCCGGGTCCAGATGATTGAGGGCAATATCGTCGAGCAGGATGCTGCCCTGCTGCGGCTCCTGCATGCCCGCCAGAAGCTGTAACAGCGTGCTTTTACCGGAGCCATTGCGCCCAAGCACCGCCACGCGCTCTCCGGCGCGGATCTGCAGCTTGCTGATGTTGAGCACGGTGAGTTTCTCTTCCTCGTCGTAATAAAACCCGACGTCCTCAAGCGCATAGTCGCCGCGCAGGTGGGCTTTGTGCACCTTTTTGCCGTGCTGCGGATCGTCAATCGGGCGCTGCATCAGGTCGTCCAGCCCCTTGCGGGCCACTTTTGCCGACTGCCAGCGCGACAGCACGCCTGAGATCTGCGACAGCGGCGCGATAGTGCGCGATGCCAGAATCGAGGTCCCCACCAGCGCACCGGTAGTCATGTCGCCGCTGATAACCAGGTAGCAGCCCACCAGCAGCACCACCGCGTAGACGATGGACTGCACCTCCTGCGTCCAGGTGAGCAGCAGGCCCGTCAGCCAGCGCTGCTTCATGCCGACGCTGGCGGCGACGTCGTTGGTGTTATTCCACTGGTTCTGGAAACGCTGTTCGGCGCGCATCAGCTTGATGTCTTCAATGCCCTGTACCGCTTCCACCAGCGTGGCGTTACGGATGGCGGATTCACGCATCCCTTCGCTGGAAAGTTTCCCCAGCGGGCGCTGCACCAGCAGGCCGGGGATGAGCAGCAGCGGCACGGCGAGCAGGACTACCAGTACCAGCGGGCCGCCAATCATCCACAGAATAAAGACAAACAGCAGGAAGAACGGCAGATCGGAAATCGCCGCAATGGTGGTCGAGGTAATGAGCTCGCGCACCGACTCCAGCTCGCGGATCTGCGCGATAAAGGATCCGGTTGATTTGGATCGCGCGCCGTTTTTAATCCGCAGCGCGTGGGCAAACACGCGTTCAGAGATACGCAGGTCGGCGCGCTTCCCCACCACGTCAGAAATATGCACGCGCAGCATGCGCATGATGAATTCGAATACGATGGCGATCATCACGCCGCCAAACAGCACCCACAGCGTGGCTTCCGACTGCGACGGCACCACCCTGTCGTAGACCTGCATAGAGAAGACCATGCCGGAAAGCGCCAGCACGTTGGCCACCAGCGCCACCAGCATAATGTCGCTGTAGCGTCGCCAGTCCTTCAGCGCCAGCTGCCAGAACCAGTTTTTCTCATAGGGTTTGATGTAATCGTCCACGCGGGCATCCGGCGTGGATTCGAGCGGGCGCAACACCATCAGCCCCTTTAACCGCGCCCCGAGTTCGTCACGCGTCAGGGTCGTCTCCAGCCCCGCGTCGCCGCTAAACTGCAGGCTGATGTTGCCTTCGCTGTCCATGCGGTTAATGACCGCGATTTGTCCGCCGGTGAATTCCGCCAGCAGCGGCAGGCGCCACGGATCGAGGGATACCGCTTCAGCCGCCACCATACGCATCCCCAGCCCAAGCTGACGCGCCATCTCCTCCAGCACCAGCTGGCGCGGAGACTGGCTTTCATGGTTAATCGTGACCCGAACATGCTCCGCCGAGAAATCCAGGCGATAGTGTTTTGCGATAATGAGCATGCCCTGCAGCCAGGGTTCGTACTGTGGATGTGTCTTCATATTGCTACGTCCTGTCCAGGGCGATAATTTCGCACTGAAATGATACCTTTACGGGATGATTAAAAATCGAACGCTTTCTAAACGAGCCCGCAAAATAATCTTGTGAAATATAGGGTTATGACTATTCGTGTAAAGAAACGCCAAAAGGCCGCGGGGATCGCTCCCCGCGGCGTTGGTTTACGCAATTAACAGCTGATGGTTCGCCAGCAGCGTCGCCAGATCCGTCTGCACGCCGTTCAGGGTCACCAGCGTGGTCGGCGAGAACTGACCGCCTGTACCGTCCAGGTCAACCTGGATCTCGGTATTGCTGCCGTTCTGCACCACGCGGATGTAATCGCTGATATTGCCCGCGCTGCTGTCCAGCGTGGCCACGCCGTTCACATAGCTCGCCGAGCCCGTGCCGGTATAGCCGCTGCCGGAGAGCAGATCGCGCAGGTCAATACGATCCGTGTCCGCGGTCCCTTCCCAGGTGCCGACCGTAAAGCCGTTCACCACGTCGTGACCGTTACCGCCCGTTGCGTCAGACGCGTTGATCAGCTTGTAGAGCAACGTATCGTGACCGCCGCTGCCGATGTTGAAGGTGTCGTTCCCGCCGCGGCCTTCGAACTGGTTATCACCGCTGTTGCCGGTAATGACGTCGTCGAAGTTCGAGCCGTTGATCCCCTCAATGTTGAGCAGTCGTGACGTACCGAACCCGGTGTCCTGCGCGGTAGAGAGGCGCAAATCAACGGTTACGCCGGAGGTCGCATTACGGTAATCCACCACGTCCATCCCGCCGGTGTTGCTCCAGGTGTCGTAGTCGGAGTGGGTATTCCAGCCGCCGGAACCGTTGTAGGTATAGGTGCCATCCTCTGCGATAAAGGTGTCGTTATACCCGGTCCCGGTAATGGTCCCACTGTGGCCGCCAGTGGCCGCTTCGGCCGTCAGGACGTAGCCCTCTTTGCCGTTGCCCGCTTCCAGACCGCTCCAGGTGACGTTATCCGACACGCCGTTGGTGATCTTCAGGATCTCAGCCGAATAGGTTTCATTCGGATCCAGACCGTAGAAGCTCACCAGCGCAGAGGTATCGTTCGACCCGATTCCGGACTGGGCGTTGATGATCTGCGAAGCCACCAGCACGCCCGCGGCGTTGTACAGGTTGACCGTGTTGCCGTAGTAGGCGTTGATGCCCTCGCTGTCAACAATGTGCAGGTGCATCGCGGTGCCGTCAGCGATGGTTTTGCTGTTTTGCACCAGCACCACCTTGCCGTTCTGCTGAGACACCAGCAGATCCTGCGCGCCGTCCCAGTTGTAATCCACTGCCGCCACGCCGGTCGCGTAGGCAATACCTGACGCCAGCTGGCTTGAGGTCCAGGTGGAACCGTAACCGTTGTTGGTGAACAGGGTCGCCGTCTGCGAACCGCCGTAGGTGCTGAGCTTGATGATGTCCATCTGCCCGTCGCCGTTCCAGTCCACCGCCACCGACAGATAGCCCGCCGTGGCGTTAGAGGCTTCCACCGCGCTCTTGGTGGCAGAGAGCTTCCCGGTACCGTCGTTGTAGTAAATCACCCCGCCGTTGTTGTTGTAGCTGCTGCCCAGGTACAGATCCATGTAGCCATCGCCGTTGAAGTCCGCCCACGTCATGGACGCCGCCGTGGTGGTATTCGAGGCGTTTGCCACAAACACGTTGGTCAGGTTCTGACCGATAGAGAGCGTGCCGTTGCCGTTGTTGTTGATCACGGTTAACGAGTACGCGCCGCTACGGTTGGTGTGCTGGACAATATCTACCGTGCCGTCATTGTTCAGGTCGACGCCGGAAATTTCGCGCCCGGAATCGAACTGACCGTAGAAACCGCCTTCGCCACCGGTGCCATCAGGCGACAGAACGCCGTTGTTGTTCACCAGGTAGGTCAGTGAGTCCATGCCGGCATCACCGTACGCCAGATCCAGATAGCCATCGCCGGTTTTATCGTACGCAATCACGCCGCCGTACCAGATGGTGGTCCCCATCGCCAGCTGGCTGGCGTTATAGGTGCTGCCATCGTAGGTCCACATCACCTGCGTAGAGCCGGAGTAGGTATTTTCCGTCGCGAAAATATCCTGCGTGCCGTTACGGTCAAAGTCGGCGGCGGTTTGGCTCACCACGTAGTAGCCGCGGGTGTTGGTCAGCGTATTTCCGGCATAGGTCGAGCTATCGCTGCTGGAGTAAGACTGGCCGTTAGCAATGATATTCCACAGACCGCTGCTGTTCATGCCGAGGGTCATGGTGGAGTTGTTGCTGTTCCCCGCCGTGGTTGCCCAGTCGGTATTCACCGAGGTGGTGTCAATTACCAGGCTGCCGGTCGCCGTACCGGTGGTATTGCCGTTACCCGCGCTGCTCTTCACCTGCGCCGTCACGCTGTAGCTCGACACGCTCAGCGCATCGCCGTCCGGGATCTGCAGATACCAGGTGTTGTGATCCGGGTCGACCACCACCGCGCCGCCGGTCTGGGAGGTGTAGGTTTTTCCGTTCACCGTGACTACCAGGTATTCACCGTTCACCAGATCGGCGGAGACGGTCCCGCTGACGATCGGCGTGGTGTCCGACGTGGTCTGCGCGGTAATCGCCGCCGTGGTGGTCGGGATGCTGGTATCAACGTTCAGCACAAAGCCGTCGGATTCCGTGTAGTTACCGGCCCTGTCGGTGACGCGCACAATGTAGGTGTGGTTGCCGTCGCTCAGGCCATTGTCCTGGAAGGACCAGCTTGCGCTGCCGTTCATGGTCACCTGGCCGAGCAGGACCCCGTCACGATAGAGCTGCACGATTTCACCATCGTCCGGGGCGCGGTTAAGCGTACCGTTGATCAGCGGCGAGTTATCGTCCGTTGCCACCGCACTGCCAAAGGTTCCCTGACGCTCGCCTTCGCCGTCGGTATAGCTCACTACCGTGCCCACCGTGGTTGGCGGCGTGGTGTCCACCGTCACCACCTGAGAGGCGGTGGAGCCGACGTTGCCCGCCTGGTCGATAATCCGCACCTGGTAGGTGTAGTCTCCGTCAGGCAGATCGCGGGTATCGGTGTAGCTCCAGCGCTGGTTGGTGACCGTGGTATCGAGCCAGGTATTTCCGCCGTCCAGGCTTATCTGTACGCGCTCGTCGCTTGCCAGCGCGCTGCCCAGCGAACCGTTGATGGTCAGCGTGGTGTCCATGGTGATGAAATCACTGCCGGACTGGCCGGTATCTTCGCTGATGCTGTCGATGGTGACGCCATACTGCGGCGCCTGCGTATCCACCGTCACCGCCTGCGAGGTGGTGGCCCCGACGTTCCCTGCCTGGTCAACGACCCGCACCTGGTAGTTATGGCTGCCGTCTGTCAGGGTACGCGTGTCGCTGTAGCTCCATTGCGTACCGCTGACGGTGGCGTACACCCAGGTGCTGCCACCGTCCATGCTCACCTGCACGAATTCACCCGCGCCGAGTTCTGCGCCGAGCGTTCCGTGCAGCGTGTACGAAGTCGAACTTGTCAGGAAGTCGTTATTGTCGAAGCCGGTATCCACGGTGATGTTATCCACGGTCACCGTAATCGCCGCATCCGGGGCGACCGTATCGACGGTCACCTGCTGATGGGCGCTGGCCCCCACGTTGCCCGCCGCGTCTACCACGCGAACGTAGTAGTCATAGGTCTGGTTACCCAGCGCGCGGCTATCGACGTAGTACCAGCTGTTGCCGGTGACGATGACGTTCTGCCAGGTGACGCCGCCGTCGATGCTGATCTGGGCATACTCGCCGTCGGCCAGCGTCGCGCCGAGCGAGCCGTGCAGCGTCAGGGACGTATCGTTGGTGATAAAGTCGCTGCTGCTCAGGCCGGTATCGTCGCTGATGCTGTCGATGGCGATAGTTTTGCTCGCGTCCGGCGCAACCGTATCAATGGTCACCACCTGGCTGGCGGTGGCGCTGATATTGCCCGCGTCGTCAATCACGCGCAGCTGGTAGTTATAATCTCCGTCGTCCAGCGTGCGGCCATCGACATAGGTCCAGCTCAGGCCGCTGACGCTGACGTCTGTCCAGGTGACGCCGCCGTCGAGGCTGATCTGCGCGTGGTCGCCGCTGCCCAGCGCCGCGCCGAGCGTCCCTTTCAGGCTGATCTGGTTGTCGCTGGTGATAAAGTCGCTGCCGGACAGGCCGGTATCCTGGGTGATGGAATCGACCGTAATCGTCGTTGCCACAGGCTTCGTCAGGTCAATCACCACGTCCTGGCTGTCCGTCGCCCCCACGTTGCCCGCGTTATCGATCACGCGCACCTGGTACTGATACGTACCGTCCGTCAGGGTGCGGCCATCGGTGTAGCGCCATGTGGTGCCGGTCACGGTCAGGTCAATCCAGGTGGTGCCGCCGTCGAGGCTGATCTGCGCCTTCTCGTTATTGCCGAGCTGCGCGGTCAGCGAGCCGTTGACCACGACCTGAGCGTCGTTGGTGATGAAATCACTCGCGCTCAGGCCGGTGTCGTTTTGCAGCGAATCAATTGTAATACCCATCGACGGCGCGGTGAGATCCACGGTGACGCTGTGGTTATCGCTGCCGCTGTTGCCGATGGTGTTGCTGACCTGCGCGTTAATCACGTACGAACCGCCGTCCGCCAGCGCGGTCACGTCTGCGCTTCCGACCGTATAGCTCCAGGTGCCGTCATTCTGAACGGTCGCCGTGTAGGTTTTACCGTTCAGCGTGATGGTCACCGTCTGGCCCGCCGGGGCATCGGTGGTGCCGCTGATGACCAGAGGCGTGCCGTGCTCGGCGGCGTTGACGATATCGTCCTGCGCAAAGGTGTTGATGGTGATGGTTGGGACATCGCCGTTCAGCGTCACGTCGTGGGTTGCGCTGCCCGGGTTGCCCGCCCTGTCGCTTACCGACGCGGTGATGGTGTAATCCCCGTCGCTCAGGCCGAGGAAATCACGGCCCGGCACGAAGACCGACCAGGATCCGTCCGCCCCGACGGTCGCCTGATAGCTGTGCCCGTTGAAGGAGACGGTCACCGTCTGGCCCTGTTCCGCCGTGGTGGTACCACGGATCGTCTGGCCCGCCAACTGCTCCGCGTTGTTGACGATATCGTCATCGGCCACGGTGCTGATGGTTACGGTTGGCGCGACGGTATCGACCGTTAAGGTGTGCGTGGTCTGGCCGTTATTACCCGCTTTGTCGTTGACCGAGGCGGTCACCGTCACCGCGCCCTGGCTCAGGGCGGCCAGATCGACTGCCGGAATATCCAGCGTCCACGTCCCGTCGTTCGCGACGGTGGCGGTGTAGGATTTGCCGCCCAGCGTCACGGTGACGGTCTGACCCGCTTCCGCGCTGGAAGAGCCGTGCACGGTCAGCGGCTGCTGGGCTTCTGCCGCGTTCAGCATGTCGTCAACCGACAGCGTCGCAATGCTCACGACCGGCGCAGTGGTATCCACGCTGATGCCGTGCGTCGCCGACGCGCTGTTGCCCGCGCTGTCCTGCGCCGACACGGACACCTGATAGCTCGCGCCATCTGCCAGGGCGCCCACGTCGGCGGCCGGAACGGTGGTCGTCCAGCTGCCGTCGCTCTGGATAGTGGCCGTATAGGTCTTGCCGTTCAGCGTCACGGTAACCTGAGTCCCGCTGGCGAGCTGGGCGCTGGAGCCGTTAATCACCAGGGACGAACCGGCTTCCGCCGCGTTGATGACGTCGTCACCGCTAACGGTGTTCACCGTCAGCGCCACGGAGGCGGTGTTCACCACCACATCGTGGGTCTGGGTGCTGCTGTTGCCCGCGCTGTCGGTAATCGTCGCGCTGAGGGTCACGGTGCCGTCGTTCAGCGCGGAAATCACGCTGGCCGGAACGCCCACGCTCCAGTTACCGCTGGCGTCAACGGTGGTGGAGTACTGGTTCGAACCGATGGTGATGATCAGCTTATCGCCGACGCTCGCGCCGCTTGCCGTACCGCTGACAATCTGCGCCTGCCCGTGCTCCACGCTGTTAATGACGTTATCGCCCGCGACAGCGTTAAAGCTGACGGTCGGCGGCGTGGTATCAAGCGTAATCGCTTTGCCCGCGCTGCCCGGGTTACCCGCGGCGTCGCTCACGCTGACCTGCACGGTGTAGCCGTTGTCCGCCAGCGCGGACAGGTCGGTGCCCGGCACGTTCACGCTCCAGATGCCGCCCTGCTGCACCTGCGCGGTATAGCTCTTGCCGCCCAGCGTCACGGTGACCGTCTGCCCGATTTCCGCCGTGGTGGTGCCGGAGATGGCCACGCCCGCAGCCGCTTCGCTGGCGTTAATCACGTTATCGCCAGCGACCGTATCAATGCTCACGGTTGGCGCGGTCGCATCCACGCTGTACTCGCGGCCCGCCGAGGCGCTGTTGCCGTGCGCGTTGGTGACGCTCACCTGCACGCTGGCATCGCCGTCCTTCAGGCCCGCGAGATCGGCGGAAGGCACGGTGGCCGTCCAGTTACCGTCGGCGTCCACTTTCGCGGTGTACGTCTTGCCGCCGAAGGTGATGGTGACGGTCTGGTTTTCCTCCACGTTCGAGGTGCTGCCGGACAGCACCAGATCCGCGCCTTTCTCCGCCGCGTTAATCACGTCGTCGGTGGCAATCGCATCGATGCTGACGGCAACGGCAGACAGATCGACGGTGACATCGTGGCTGATGGTCACCGGGTTGCCCGCCGCGCTCTGACCTGCAACGGTCACGGTGACCGTGCCCGCAGCCAGGGCCCCGACGTCTGCCGCCGGGATCGCCGCGCTCCAGGTGCCGTCTGCCAGCACGGAGGCCGCATAGGTTTTGCCATTGACGGTCACGGTGAGCGTGGTGCCAGCCGCCAGCCCGTCGCTGGAGCCGGTGACGATCAGGTTTTGAGTATGTTCGATGCTGTTGATCACATCGTCGCCCGCCACGGTATCAATGCGCAGACCCGGCAGGCTGGCGTCGATGGCGATTTCGCGTTCGCCCGCGCCGGTGTTGCCGTGACCGTTGGTGACGGATGCTGACACGGTCAAATCGCCATTGCCCAGCGCGGTCAGGACGGATTCCGGCACGCTCACGGACCAGGTCAGGTCGCTCTGCACCGTTGCGGTGTACGTGTTACCACCAATGGTGACGGTGACGGTATTGCCCGCTTCCGCGTTCGCCACTTTGCCGCTGATGGTCTGGCCTGCGGCCACTTCCGCCGCGTTGATGACGTTATCGCCCGCCACGGTATTGATGGTGACGGTCGGCAGTGCGGTGTCGACCAGCAGGTTCGCGGTGTTGCTCACGGTGTTGCCCACGCCGTTGGTCGCGGCGGCGTTGAGGATGTAGTTCGCTTCGCCCAGCCCCGCCAGATCCGCTGCCGGAACGGTCAGGCTCCAGGTGCCGTCCGCCGCCGTCGTGGCCGCGTAGTTTTTACCGTTGAGGGTCACGATCACCACGGTGCCTTCCGCCAGGTTGGCGCTGGTGCCGCTGACGCTCAGATCCTGACCTTTCTCCACCGCGTTCAGCACGTTATCGCCGCTGATGGCGTTGAAGGCCACGGACGGCAGGCCGGTATCGACGGTCACGTTATGGCTGCCGGTGCCTGTGTTGCCCGCCGCGTCGGTGACTGACGCCGTGACGGTTACGGTGCCGTCCTGCAGAGCAGAAATCACGCTCGCCGGGACGCCCACGCTCCAGTTACCCGCCGCGTCCAGCACGGTGGTGTAGGTCTGCCCGCCGATGGTGACGGTGACCTTATCGCCCGCTGCCGCGCCGGTGGCGGTGCCGCTAATGATGTGTGCCTGAGCGTGCTCAGCGATGTTAATCACGTCGTCGCCCGCTACGGTGTTGATGGTCACCGCAGGAACGGTCACGTCGACCGTCAGAGTGTGATCAACCGTCGCGGGGTTGCCCGCCTTGTCGCTGACGCTCGCCGTCACGGTGACACTGCCGTCGCCGAGTGCCGCCAGATCCGCCGCCGGAACGTTCAGCGTCCAGCTGCCGTCCGCGCCTGCGGTTGTGGTGTAGTCTTTGCCGTTCAGCGTCACGGTCACGGTCTGGCCCGCTTCGGCTGTGGTGGTGCCGGACACGGTCAGATCGGACTGCGCTTCAGTGGCATTCAGAATATCGTCGGTCGCCAGGGTGTTGATGGTCACGGACGGCGCGGTCGCATCCACGCTGTACTCGCGGCCCGCCGAGGCGCTGTTACCGTTCACGTTGGTGACGCTCACCTGCACGCTGGCGTCGCCATCCTTAAGGTGTACCAGATCCGCAGACGGTACGGTGTAGGTCCAGTTACCGCTGTCGTCTACTGTCGCGCTATAGATTTTTCCGTTCAGGCTGATGGTCACGGTCTGCCCGGCTTCCACGTTGGTGGTCGCACCGGACAGCACCAGATCCGCGCCCTTCTCCGCCGCGTTAATCACGTCGTCGGTAGCGATGGAATTGATGCTGATGGCAACGGTCGCCAGATCTACCGTCACGTCGTGGCTGATGGTAATCGGATTGCCCGCAGAGCTGTCGCCGGTAACGCTGATTTTGACGGTGCCTTCCGGCCACGCGCTCACGTCGGTGGACGGGATCGCCGCGCTCCAGGTGCCGTCCGCCAGTACGGTCGCCGCATAGATTTTGCCGTTGACGGTGACGGTCAGCGCCGTGCCCGCCGCCAGCCCGTCGCTGGAACCGGTGACGATCAGGTTCTGCGCGTGCTCGATGGTGTTGATCACGTCATCACCCGCGACTGTGTCGACACGCAGTCCCGGCAGGTTAGCGTCGATGGCGATTTCGCGCTCGCCGGTGCCGGTATTGCCGTGGCCGTTGGTGACGGTCGCCGTCACGCTCAGGCTGCCGTTGCCCAGCGCGGTCAGCACGTCAGACGGCACGTTCACGGACCAGGTCAGATCGTTCTGCACCGTCGCGGTGTAGCTGTTGCCGCCAATGGTGACGGTAACGGTATTGCCCGCTTCGGCATTCGCCACGGTGCCGCTCAGGGTCTGGCCTGCCGCCACTTCCGCCGCGTTGATGACGTTGTCGCCCGCCACGGTATTGATGGTGACGGTCGGCAGCGCGGTGTCCACCAGCAGGTTCGCGGTGTTGCTCACGCTGTTGCCCACGCCGTTGGTGGCGGTCGCATTCAGGGTGTAGTTGGCCTGACCCAGACCGGCCAGATCCGCTGCCGGAACCGTCAGGCTCCAGGTGCCGTCTGCCGCAGTTGTGGCCGTGTAGTTTTTACCGTTGAGGGTCACGGTCACCACGGTGCCTTCCGCGAGGTTAGCGCTGCTGCCGCTGACGCTCAGATCGTGGCCTTTTTCAACGACATTCAGGACGTTGTCATCGCTGATGGCGTTGAAGGCCACCGATGGCAGACCGGTATCGACGGTCACGTTATGCGTGCCGGTGCCGGTGTTGCCCGCCGCGTCGGTGACTGACGCCGTGACGGTTACGGTGCCGTCGCTGAGGCCCGAAATCACGCTCGCCGGTACGCCCACGCTCCAGTTCCCCGCCGCGTCCAGCACGGTGGTGTAGGTCTGCCCGCCAATCGTGACGGTGACCTTATCGCCCGCTGCCGCGCCTGTGGCGGTGCCGCTGATGATTTGCGCCTGGCCGTGTTCTGCAATGTTAATGACGTCGTCGCCCGCCACGGTGTTGATGGTCACCGCAGGCGCGGTGATATCTACCGCCAGGTTGTGATCCACGGACGCCGGGTTACCCGCTTTATCGCTGACCGATGCGGTGACGGTCACGCTGCCGTCGGTTAATCCAGCCAGATCGGCGGCCGGGACGTTCAGCGTCCAGCTGCCGTCTGCGCTGACGGTTGTGGTGTAGTCTTTGCCGTTCAGCGATACGGTGACGGTCTGGCCCGCTTCGGCGGTGGTGGTGCCGGATACGGTCAGATCGGACTGCGCTTCAGCGGCGTTCAGAATGTCGTCGTTCGCCAGGGTATTGATGGTCACGGACGGTGCGGTCGCATCCACGCTGTACTCGCGGCCCGCCGAGGCGCTGTTGCCGTTCACGTTAGTGACGCTCACCTGCACGCTGGCGTCGCCGTCTTTCAGACCGGTTAGATCCGCAGACGGCACGGTAGCTGTCCATTTTCCGTCTGCATCCACGGTCGCGGTGTAGCTCTTACCGCCGAAGGTGATGGTGACGGTCTGGTTTTCCTCAACGTTCGAGGTAGTGCCGGAGAGCACCAGATCCGCGCCCTTCTCGGCCGCGTTAATCACGTCATCGGTGGCGATGGCGTCAATGCTGATGGCAACGCTCGCCAGATCCACCGTCACATTGTGGCTGATGGAGACCGGGTTACCGGCGCTGCTCTGGCCCGCAACGGTTACGGTAACCGTGCCTGCGGCCAGCGCACCCACGTCCGCCGCAGAGATCGCCGCGCTCCAGGTGCCGTCCGCCAGCACGGTCGCCGGATAGGTTTTGCCGTTTACGGTGACGGTCAGCGCCGCGCCCGCCGCCAGCCCGTCGCTGGTGCCCGTGATAATCAGGTTCTGCACGTGTTCGATGCTGTTGATCACGTCGTCACCCGCCACGGTATCCACGCGCAGGCCCGGCAGGTTAGCGTCTATCACGATTTCGCGCTCGCCCGTTCCGCTATTGCCCACGCCGTTGGTGACGCTGGCTGACACGGTCAAATCGCCATTGCCCAGCGCGGTCAGCACCGACTCCGGCACGTTAACGGACCAGGTGAGATCGCCCTGCACCGTTGCGGTGTAGCTGTTGCCGCCAATGGTCACGGTCACGGTGTTGCCCGCTTCGGCATTCACCACCTTACCGCTGATGGTCTGGCCTGCTGCCAGCTCCGCCGCGTTAATGACGTCATCACCTGCAATGGTGTTGATAATCACGCCCGGCAGAACGGATTCCACGTTCACGGTGTGCGACGTGCTGGTATTGTTGCCGACGCTGTCCGTTGCCGATGCGGTAACGGTGTACAACGCTTCACCCAACTCGCCGACCCGATCAGCCGGAACGGTAGTCGTCCATTTCCCGTTATCATCCACCTGCGCGCTGTACGCTTTGCCGTTCAGCATCACGGTTACCACCGCGCCTGTCGCCAGGCCGGAAGCCGTACCGGAGATCGTCAGATCCTGGGTTTTCTCACTGTTGTTGATCACATCGTCACCGGAAACGGTGTCAATGGTCAGCACTGGCGCGGTCAGGTTCACCTCCACGCCGTGCGTGGCGCTGTTGCTGTTGCCCGCTTTATCGGTCAGCGCCGCGGTAATGGTGTAATCCCCGGCGGCCAGCGCGGTCACGTCCGCCGCAGGCACGCCCACGCTCCAGTTGCCTGAGGCGTCCAGGGTGGCGGTGTACGATTTGCCGTTGAGGGTAACGGTGACCACGTCGCCCGCCGCCGCGCCGGTCACGGACCCCGTGACAATCAGAGCCTGCGCATGCTCGGCGCTGTTGATCACGTCGTCCTCGGAAACGGGGTTAATGGTCAGCTGCGGAACGGTGGTATCCACCAGCACGTCGCGATCCGCAGAGGCCGGGTTGCCCGCCTTATCAGACACGGCGGCGCTGATGGTGTAGTTGCCGTCGGTAATACCGCTCAGATCCGCGGACGGCACGGTCACGCTCCAGCTGCCGTTTGCCTGCACGGTGGTGGTGTAGTCCACGCCGTTCAGCGTCACGGTAACGGTCTGGCCCGCTTCGGCGTTGGTCACGCCGTTAACAACCAGATCCTGCTGCGCTTCGGCCGCATTGATGATGTTGTTGTCGCTGACGATCTCGATAGACACAGTCGGCGCGGTGGCGTCCACGCTGTACTCGCGGCCTGCCGTCGCGCTGTTGCCGTTCACGTTGGTGACGCTCACCTGCACGCTGGCATCGCCGTCCTTCAGGCTGCCCAAATCGGCGGACGGTACGGTCGCCGTCCAGTTGCCGCTGGCATCCACCGTCGCGGTGTACGACTTGCCGCCGAAGGTGATGGTGACGATCTGGTTTTCTTCCACGTTGGTGGTCGAGCCGGACAGCACCAGGTCCGCGCCTTTCTCCGCCGCGTTAATCACGTCATCGGTGGCAACGGCGTCGATGCTGATGGCGACTGCCGCCAGATCCACCTTCACGTCATGGCTGATAGAAACCGGATTGCCCGCCGCGCTCTGGCCGTCCACGGTCACGGTGACCGTGCCCGCATTCAGCGCGCTGACGTCTGCCGCCGGAATGGCCGCCGTCCAGGTGCCGTCCGCCAGCACGGTTGCGGCGTAGGTTTTGCCGTTGACGGTCACCGTTAACGCCGCGCCCGTTGCCAGGCCTTCGCTGGAGCCGGTGATAATCAGGTTCTGTGCGTGCTCAATGCTGTTGATCACATCGTCACCCGCCACGGTATCGACGCGCAGGCCCGGCAGGTTGGCATCAATGGTGATGTCGCGCTCGCCGGTTCCGGTGTTGCCGTGGCCGTTGGTGACGCTGGCTGACACCGTCAGATCGCCGTTGCCGATGGCGGTTAAGACCGTGGACGGCACGTTGACCGACCAGCTCAGATCGTCCTGAACCGTCGCGGTCCAGGTATTGCCGCCAACTGAAATAGTGACAGTGTCACCGCTCACCGCGCCGCTCACTTTGCCGCTCAGGGTCTGCCCGCTAGCCACTTCCGCCGCGTTAATGACATCGTCCGCGGCGACAGGGTTGATGGTGACCTGCGGCAGCGCGCTGTCGACCAGCACGCTGTGGTCGGTGCTCGCGCTGTTGCCTGCGGCATCGGTTACGCTCGCCGTCACGACGTAGCTTGCTTCTCCGAGCGCAGAAACGTTTGCCGCCGGAACGGTGACGCTCCAGCTGCCGCTGGCGTCAGTGGTGGCCGTATAGCTGATACCGTTCAGGGTCACCGTAATGGTGGTTCCTTCCGGCTGGTTGCTGGTGCCGGACACCAGCAGATCCTGGCCTTTCTCGGTCGCGTTGATCACGTCGTCAACCGCCAGGATATTGATGGCCACCACCGGCGCGGTGAGGGAGACGTCAAAATCGTGCGTCGCGGTGGTGCTGTTACCGGCTTTATCGGTGAGGGTCGCGGAAATCGTCTGGCCGCCGTTTGCCAGCGCGCCCACGTCCGTCGCCGGAACGCCCACGCTCCAGCTGCCGGACGCATCCAGCATCGCGGTGTAGTCTTTCCCGTTCAGGGTCACGGTAATCACGTCGCCCGCCTGCGCGCCCGTGACCTTACCGGAGACGATCAGCGCCTGGCCGTGCTCGGCAATATTCACGACGTCGTCGCCCGCAACGACGTTGAAGGAAATCTGCGGTACGGTGGTGTCGACCAGCACCGAGGAGCCCGCGCTGACCGGGTTGCCTGCCTTATCGGACACGGTCGCCGTCACCGCCGCGCTGCCGTCAGCGATGCCTGCCATGTCCGCCGCCGGAACGTCAAGCGTCCAGCTGCCGTCCGCCTGCACCTGCGCGGTGTACTGATTGCCGTTGAAGGTCACGGTGACCGTCTGGCCTGCTTCGGCAGTAGAGGTCCCACTCAGGATCAGATCCTGCGCCGCCTCCGCCGCGTTCAGCATATTGTCATGGCTGATGGTGTTGATGGTCACCGTCGGCGCGGTGGTGTCGATGCTGAATTCCTGCGCCGAAGACGCCGCGTTGCCGTTCACGTTAGTGACGTTTACCTGCACGCTGGCGTCGCCGTCTTTCAGGCCGCTCAGATCGGCTGCCGGAACGGTCCAGGTCCAGTCGCCGTTGGCATCCACCGTGGTGGTATAGGTTTTACCCGCGAAGGTGATGGTTACGGTCTGACCCGCTTCCACGTTGGAGGTGGTGCCGGAAAGCACCAGGTCCTGGCCTTTTTCCGCCGCGTTGAGCACGTTATCGTCGGTCACGCTGCTGATGGTGATGGCGACAGGCGCGAGATCGACGTCCACGACGGTGCCGATGGTCACCGGGTTGCCGGAAGCATCCTGCGCGCTGGCGCTGAGGGTGAGCGAACCGTCCGCCCACAGGGACACATCGGCCGCCGGTACCGCCGCCTGCCAGGTGCCGTCCGCCAGTACCGTTGCCGAATAGGCTTTGCCGTTGATGGTCACGGTCACGGTGCTGCCCGCCGCCAGATCGGTGCTGGTGCCGGACACAATCAGGTTCTGAGCGTGTTCAATCACGTTGATCACGTCGTCACCTGCGACGGTATCAATACGCAGTCCCGGGAGCTGGGCGTCGATGCTGAAGTCGAGAGAAGAAGAGCCGGTATTGCCGTGCGCGTTGGTGACGCTGGCGGATACGGTGAGGTCGCCGTTGCCGAGCGCGGTTAGCTGGCTCTCGCTTAACGGCAGGCTCCAGGTGAGATCGTCCTGCACGGTAGCGGTGTATGTCTGGCCGCCAAGGATAATAGTGACAGTGTCACCTGACGCCGCGTTCGTCACTTTACCGGTCAGGGTTTGCCCTGCCGCCACTTCCGCCGCGTTAACGATATTGTCGCCCGCCAGCGCGTTGATCGTCACCACCGGCAGCGAGCTGTCCACCAGCACATCGTGTGAGGTTGAGGCGCTGTTGCCTACGCTATCCGTGACGCTCGCCGTCACGGTGTAATGGGCTTCTCCCAGCGCGCTGACGGCCGAGGCCGGTACGGTCACGCTCCAGTTACCGCTCGCATCAGCGGTTGCCGTGTAGTGAATGCCGTTCAGGGTTACCGTAATGGTCGTGCCTTCCGGCTGGTTGCTGGTGCCGGAGAGCAGCAGATCTTCGCCCTTCTCGGTCGCGTTAATCACGTCGTCCGCCGCCAGGGTGTTAATACCGATAACAGGCGTCACGGTATTCACCACCACATCCAGCGAACTGCTTCCGGTGTTGCCGGATCGGTCGGTCACGGAGACGTCGATGGTCCAGGTGCCGTCCGCCAGCCCCTGCACGACAGATGCGGGCAGGCCGAGGCTCCAGTTGCCCGATGCATCCACCACGGTGGTGTAATCGACGCTGTTAATGGTAATGGTGACCAGGTCGCCCGCCGCCGCACCGGTGACGGAGCCGCTCAGGATCTGCGCCTGTGAATGGGCGAGCTGGTTAACGGTGTTGGTGTCGGTGACAAAGTCGTTAATGGTCACCTGCGGTACGGTCGCGTCCACCAGACCCACGCGATCGGCGCTGCTGGTGTTGCCCGCCACGTCGCTGACGGTTGCGGTCACGGTCACGATGCCATCCGTCAGGGCACCGACGTCTGCCGCCGGGACGCTCAGCTGCCAGGTACCGTCCGTCTGGACCGTGGTCTGATACGTTTTGCCGTTCAGCGTCACGGTGACCGTCTGGCCGGGTTCCGCACTGCTGCTGCCGCTTAACAGTAAATCCTGCTGCGCTTCAGCCGCGTTTATGATGTTGTCGGCGGTCAGGTTATCGAGCGTAATCGCCGGTGGCTGCGTATCCACCGTGACCACGCGCGCGGCGTCCGCGCTGTTGCCGCTGACGTTAGTGACGCTGACGCTCACCTGCGCGCGTCCGTCGATCAGGGTTTCCATCGCGCTGGCCGGTACGGTCAGGCTCCAGGAGCCGTCCTGCTGCACCTGCGCGGTGAAGGTCTGGTCAGCGAATTTCACCACCACGGTCTGCCCCGCTTCCACGCCCTGCGTCTGGCCGGAAAGGGTTAAATCACCGCCTTTTTCTGCCGCATTCAGCAGGTCGTCGCCGGAGACGGTATCAATGGTGACCGCCACGGCGTTCAGATCGAGTTCAATCGGATGTTCAGCCGCAACGGTATTGCCCCAGGCATCTACCGCGCTGACGCTAACCGTCATGCCGCCCGCCGTCCAGGCCTGCAGATCCGCCGCCGGAACGCCGATCTGCCAGCTGCCGCTGGCGTTAACCGCGGTGACGTACTCAACGTTGTTGATGGTGACGATAATCTGCGTGCCCGCGGCCAGATGACTGCTGGAGCCGGTGACGCTCAAATCCTGCTGCTGTTCGATGGCGTTGATCACGTCATCGCCGGAAATGGTGTTCACGCGCAGACCCGGCAGCTCCGCGTTGATATTGATATCACGCTCGCCGGTGCCGGTATTGCCGTGCGCGTTGGTGACGGAGGCGGTAAAGGTTAAATCCCCGTCGCCGAACGCCTGAAGATCCGCTGACGGAATTTTCACGCTCCAGGTCAGATCGCTGCCAATCGTTGCGGTGTAGCTCTTGCCGCCTGCGGTGATGGTGACGGTATCGCCCGCCGCCGCGCCGGTAACGCGACCGCTGAGGGTTTGATCGACGCCCGCTTCGGCGTTATTGACCAGGTTGTCGCCCGCAAACGTATTGATAATGACCTGCGGGAGGACGGTATCCACCAGCAGATTCGCTTCGGCAGAACCGCTGTTACCCACGCCGTCGGTACCGCTGACGCTGACGGTGTAAAGCGTGTTCGCCAGATTCAGGACGTCGGAAACCGGCACCTGAACCGTCCAGATACCGTTTTCGACGGTGGCCTGATAGCTGACGTTGTTCAGCGTCACGGTGACGGCGGTGCCGTCCGGCAGGTTGCTGGTGCCGGTCAGGCTCAGCGGCTGCATCGTCTCCTGGGCATTCAGGACGTTATCCTGGCTGATGGCATCAATCGTAAATTCTGGCGGGTGCCCGCTCAGCGTAATGCCGTGTGTGGCGCTGCCGGTATTGCCTGCCGCATCGGTAACGGAGACAGAAATCGTGTGGCTGCCTTCACCCAGCGCGCCCAGCACGGACGCGGGAACGCCGACGCTCCAGCTGCCGTCCGCCAGCACCACGCCGGTGAAGGTCTGGCCGCCAAGGGTTAGGGTGACCACATCGCCCGCGGCGGCACCGCTCGCCTGGCCGGAAATAATGTGCGCCTGGCCCTGCTCGCTGATATTGAGGATATCGTCGCCCGCCACGGTATGAATGGTGACGACCGGCGCGGCGGTATCCACCGTGAAATCTGCCGTCACGGACGAGCCGTTGCCCGCTTTGTCGCTCACGTTAACCGTCAGGGTGTGGTTACCCTCGTTGAGCGCCTGCACGTCGCTCGCGGCAAGCGTGACGGACCAGGTGCCGTCGCTGCCCACCGTGGCGTTATAGTTTTTACCGTTCAGGGTGACCGTGACGATCTGACCGGCTTCCGCATTCGTTTTACCGGTCAGGGTCAGCGGCTGATTGTGCTCAGCCGCATTAATGATGTTGTCCTGTGCGAGAGTATCGACAGAGACGATTGGCGCGGTGGTATCCACGCCAATCGTCTGGCTTCCGCTGACGGTGTTACCCGCCGCGTCTTTACCGCTCACGTTAACCGTCCAGGTACCGTCGCCCAGCGCCTGCGCGTCTGCCGCAGGTACGTTAACGCTCCACACGCCGTCTGCCCCGACTTCAGCCGCGTAGGTTTTGCCGTTCAGCGTCACGGTGAGTGCGGTACCCTGCGCCAGGTTTTTGCTGGCACCGGAAAGCGTAAAGCCCGCGGATTGCTCGCTGGCGTTCAGCACGTTATCGCCCGCCGTGGTGGCAAGCGTAATGGCGGCATCGGCGGTAGAGACCGTCACGGTGATACTGCCCGCAGAGGTGGTTTTACTGCCGTCGATCTGCACGACCGACCAGGTGTGCTCCCCGTCCGTCTGGGTCGGTAATATTACCGTCCACGTGCCGTCTTTACCGACCATAGTGCTGGCAATGGTGCTGCCGCTGCTGTCTTTGATCTGAATGGTCGCGCCCGGCTGACCGGTACCGCTAAAGGTTGGGTTGCTGTCGTCCGTGATCTCGTTTGCACCCAGCACGCCCTGCTTGTCACCCGCTTTATCCGACAGCAGGAAGGTCGGCGTGGCGCTTTCAACTTCTTTGGTATTATCAATGACTTTTGTTTTAGTTTCGCCGTCACCGCCGTTTGCCAGCAGTGCCCCGATGGCACCGCCGCCTAACGCAGCTCCCGCAATCCAGCCCCACGGCGCGTCGCTTAAAACACTTTCCTGCTCGAGGAAAGGTTGAATGCTGCTAATCGGTGTGGCCTGCGCGGTTAACTCGGTCACCGCAACGCCTGACGCTTCCCCGGCATCGGCAAAAGAAATATGTGTCAGTTCCTGACGATCGTTGAACACCAGCTCTGACTGATTATGCGTCTCTGGATCTTCGACAAAATAGTTATTGCAGCGAATAACGCTGCCATCTTTCATATAAATGAGGAGGTCTTTCCCCTGGCGGACATAACGCGCCACATCCTGAGCGGAACCCTGGATTTCAATCACGCTCGGGGATGAAATAGAGACCGACAGATTTCCTTCGCCGGTTAATTTCGTTTTCTCCGCCGTTTTACGAATGATGACATCAACAACCTTTACGTTACTCATATTTCTCTCCTTGCAGGTGTGCGGATTCCTGTGGATATGTCCACCAGACGGATGTAGCTATCCCTGGGAAAAAACACCCATTATTTTCAGTCTTACTTTGCGCAACACTGCGCGTCTTTTATTAACTCAAATCGGGTAATTTTGCGGCAGCGTTTTTCTCTATTCCAATAAGCGGCATTAAATTATCAACCGCGGAAGCATAATTAATTGCCGAACTCCAGCCGTCATACTCAGCGATTATTTTCGCTGATGTGGCCTGCCAGACATCCTGCTCAACGCTGAGCAGATCGTTAATGCTCCGCTTGCTCAGGGTGTATTCATTTTTATAAACATCCCGGGCGCGCAGTGCATTTTCCAGCTGCTGCTTTCCGGCCTCCATTCTTCCCCGTGCGCCGGTCCAGTCAGCCTGCGCGACGGAAGCTTTTTGCAGGACATCGAAACGTGCCTGATCGACCTGAGAGGAGGCCATGGCCCGTGCGCCTTCCGCCTGACGAACGCGAGCGGAAACCGCGCCCCCCTGATACAGCGGAGCATCGATATTGAGCTGTATCTGGTCGTCCCAGTAGGAGCGGTTGTCCGATTCGTAACGGGTGCGCCCCCCTTTCAGGCTTAACGTCGGCCAGTGCTGAGACTTCGCCGTTTCAACACCATACTGGGCCGAACGTTCCATATTCTGCGCAGCCATCACCGCCGGTATCAGGGAATAATCGATGCGGTTGAGCGAGTCCGGCTCCACGGCAAGATTCACGGGCACCGGCGAATAAGCCTCTGCCTGCATTCCGGTTAATACCGCAAGCCTTGCGCGCGCGCTGTTTAGGGCGGCGTGATACTGCGCGACCGTCGCCTGCATGCCAGCAATACGCGTGCGGGTCTGGAGCTCATCGGAGGTGGAACTCACGCCCGCGTCTGCGCGCAGCTTTGCCAGCTGCTCGACGTTCCTGAGCGCCTGCACGTTTTCGATTGCCGCCTGCAGCAGATCGGAATAGCGTTTGACCTCCACATAGCTCAGCGCCGTTTTTTCCGCCACGTCCGAAAGCGTGCCCATCAGCTGGTAGCGGTAGCTGTCACGCTGGGCGGAAGACTGGCTGATGCTGTTATTGGTCTTGCCAAAATCGTACAGCAACTGCGTCAGGCTCAGCCCCCAGGCGGCTGAATTCTTCAGCGACCCGCTGGAATCGGTGGTCTGGCTGTGCCCTGTACTCCCGTTCAACGATATTTGCGGCATCCAGCCGCTGCGCGCTTCATCTATTTGTGCCTGGCCAATACCTAATTGCGCGGCCTGCTGACTAATTGACGGATCGCGATCGATAGCAAAAAGAATACTTTCTTTTAAGGTTGTGGTTGCCACCGGGGCAATACCTACCTGATTACTACTGGCGTACGCCGTATTTATGGCTAATGAAATGAATGCCAGTGCTGCTGTAAATCGGCGTAACATAGGCTTTCGTAATATCGTCATGTTATCTCCCTGACTCTGAGTGATACTCAAGCAAATACCCAAAAAGAGGTACAGATAATTAGACAAATATCTTATTTAGCTACCGTGCTGAATTTTAGGTAATAATCCCCATACCCATTTCCATTGGAGATGAGATCTGCCTGCGTCTTATTTCAATTAAGAATTTACTTATTTCTTAAACTGGTTAGCAGCATAACAAAATGTGGTATAGCCCACTACAGCCACAATGTTAATGCGGTGTTACAAGCAAGAAAAAATATGGGGTTTCTGGACAAAACTCTTAAAGTGTCCTTTCAGATGAAACATATAAACCCTCTGTTATCTAAGGAAAATTCTTAATTCTTTCTATGCACATTTTTGCGTTAATTTCAGAGCGGGTCAGACACAAAGATTTTCAAAGAAGTGTCAATTTACGTAGCCTAATGGGTATATATAAAATTAAACGCTTTTAAAAAACTAATTAAAGCAATTAAATCCCGCATAATTTCTATTAAGCAGCACTTAAAACCACACAATAGCAATGCGCTGGTTACATAACCCAAATCGTTAAATAAAACATAACAATAACATTGTGATTAACATTCAAAACGGCTTCCTTATACCTGCTTAATAAAATTTTAATAATCACCCATCTGAATCATCACGCCGATGCACATTGTCATGACCACAATCCCCTTCTCTCTGCGTCAAAATGCTGTATTATGCAAACTATTGCGACATTTTGCAGGAATGTACTCCCATGCACAAAACCGCTCGTCAACGCTACGTCCTGGATATCCTCAGCGAGCAAGGCCAGGCCAGCATCACCGACCTGGCCGAAAAGCTGCAGGTTTCAGCGGACACCATCCGTCGGGATCTGACCGACCTGGAAAACCAGGGCCTTGCGCAGAAGAACCACGGCGGAGCCATCGCACTCAACCTCTCCGCCATGAACCGTCAGGGCCGCAATACGCTGCTGCCGGAGACCAAACAGCGCCTGGGTAAACAGGTCGCACAGCAGGTTCCGCCAGGCTCCACCCTGTTTCTGGATGCCGGAAGCACGGTGATGGCCGTCGCCACCTTTCTTCAGGGGCCGCTCACCGTCATTACCCCCTCGCTGGATATCGCCCAGCATTTTAGCGACCGGGAAGACGTTGAGCTGATCCTGCTCGGCGGGAAATGGGACCACAAGCAGCGACTGTTTGCCGGAAGCGCCACGCTGTCTTTACTGTCCCGTTATCGGGCAGATATCGCCATTCTTGGGGCGTGCGCCATTCATGCCGAACTCGGTTTGAGCGCCGGTAAAGAAGCGGATGCCGAGGTAAAACGCGCGATGCTCGACGCAAGCCACGCGCACTGGATTGTCGCCGACCACCTGAAAATTAACCGCTGCGAGCCGTATCTGGTTTCCGGGTTATCCAGCATTCAACAACTCTTTTTAGATCGTCCCTGGCCTGAGCTTGGGGACCATAGCGCACTGCAGGTTACGGTGTGCGCGAATTAACGTGGAGAAGGTCATGAGTAAAGTTCAAACAATCAACATTGCGCTGATCGGGTATGGATTTGTCGGTAAAACCTTCCATGCCCCGCTGATCCAGTCTGTGGACGGGATTAAGCTGGCAGTGGTCTCTTCTCGTGATGAAGAGAAGGTTAAACGCGATCTGCCGGACGTACAGGTAGTGGCGACACCGGAAGAAGCCATTCAGCATCCTGATATCGATCTGGTGGTGATTGCCTCCCCGAACGCCACGCACGCCCCGCTGGCGACGCTGGCCCTGAACTCGGGTAAACACGTGGTCGTGGATAAGCCTTTTACCCTCGACATGCAGGAAGCCCGCGACCTGATTGCGCTGGCTGATGAAAAGCAGCTGCTGCTCTCCGTCTTCCACAACCGCCGCTGGGACAGTGATTTCCTCGGCATTAAGCAGATTATCGAGCAAGGCACGCTCGGCAAGGTTAAACACCTGGAATCGCACATCGACCGCTTCCGCCCGGAAGTGCGCGTGCGCTGGCGCGAGCAGAACGTTCCCGGGAGCGGTCTGTGGTTTGATCTGGGTCCTCACCTGATTGACCAGACGCTACAGCTCTTTGGCCTGCCGGAGTCGGTTCAGGGGAATATCGCAACGCTGCGCGACGGTGCAGAAATTAACGACTGGGCGCACGTGGTCTTAAACTACCCGGAGCATAAGGTCATTCTGCACGCCAGCATGCTGGTTGCTGGCGGTACGGCACGCTTTACCGTCCACGGGGACAAGGGCAGCGTGGTGAAAGCCAGAATCGATCAGCAGGAAGCGCAGCTGCTCGCAGGGGTGACTCCCGGGAGTGAAACCTGGGGCGAAGACAGCGACAGTATGGTGTTCTTTGGGGCTGACGGCGCACCGCAAACGATCCCTACCCCGAAAGGCGATCAGCGCCAGTATTACATCAACGTACGTGATGCGTTACTCGGAAAAATCACCAACCCTGTCCACCCTGTTGAGGCACTGGCGGTCATGGCCGTGCTGGAAGCGGCGGTGAAGTCGTCTGAGACGGGGTCAACGCAGCCGCTGGCGTTAACTGCTGAAGAGCGTGCTCTGCTGGGTTAAAAAATAAGCCGGGTGGCGCTACCGCTTACCCGGCCTACAATTCAGAGCCGTTTGTAGGCCCGTGCAAGCGAAGCGCCGCCGGGCAAGAGGGCTACTGACGCTTTTTCGGCATCATGCGCAGAAGAGTATTATCTTTCCAGAAATAGTGATGCATCAGCGCCGCCGCCGCGTGCAGGCCAATCACAAAATAGCCCAGGTTCGCCAGCGTCTCGTGCCATTCTTTCAGCACATCAACCAGGTCAAAATTTGACTCCGCCGCATGCGGCATCACCATGCCAAACGCAAACCAGTCGCTGCCCCGGTTGTACATCATCACAATGCCAATCAGCGGCAGCGCAATAAACAGCAGATACACCACCAGGTGGCCCAGATGGGACATCCCCGTCACCATCGCTTTTGGCTTCGGCTGAATCGGTGGCGCACGGAATTTCAGGCGAACCAGCAGACGCGTCACCATCAGCACCAGGATACTGATACCGCACGAAACGTGGATCATATTGATAACTGGACGCGCAGTGCGCGGGAAGAAACCTTTGAATTCCATGGCGCAGTAGGCGACGATGATTAACAGAAACACCAGCCAGTGGATGCCGATTTGCAGGCTTGTATATTTAGTACGCATGTCATTTCCCGATTAAAAACAGTTATCGCGCCAACATAATCTCCTTTCCTTAAAAATTCATTAACTTTTCTGTATGGTTTTTCAAATACTTCCTCCCGCATGAAGCATCTTCAATTGCCGCCCAGCCCGTGATGGTCTAAGCCTGGATGAGTTCAAACTGTCGCATCGACACGTTTACAGGAGAACACCATGAGTAAAATTGGCATTAACGGCTTTGGACGCATTGGACGCCTTGTTCTGCGTCGCCTTCTTGAAACCCAGGACAGTAATACCGTCGTCGCCATCAACGACCTCACCTCACCGAAAGTGCTGGCCTACCTGCTCAGGCATGATTCCAACTACGGTGGCTTCCCGTGGAGCGTGGATTTCACCGAGGATGCGCTGATTGTGGATGGTAAAACCATTGCGGTGTACGCCGAAAAAGAGGCGAAGCACATTCCGTGGAAAGCCGCAGGCGTGGATATTGTCGTGGAGTGCACCGGTTTTTATACCTCCGAAGAGAAATCACGGGCGCACCTGGATGCTGGCGCGAAGAAAGTGCTGATCTCCGCGCCAGCGGGTGAGATGAAAACCATCGTCTACAGCGTGAATGACGACACTATTGACGCCAGTGACACCATTATTTCCGTCGCATCCTGCACCACCAACTGCCTCGCCCCGCTGGCGAAAGCCCTGAACGATGCATTTGAAATAAAAGTGGGCACCATGACCACCATTCACGCCTATACCGGTACGCAGGCGCTGGTGGATGGCCCGCGCGGGAAAGACCTTCGCGCCTCGCGGGCGGCGGCTGAGAATATCATTCCCCACACCACCGGTGCCGCAAAGGCCATCGGTCTGGTGATCCCGGCGCTGAGCGGCAAACTGAAGGGCCACGCGCAGCGCGTGCCGGTAAAAACGGGTTCGGTCACCGAGCTGGTGGCGATTCTGGGCAAGAAAGTCACCGTTGAGGAGATCAACGCCGCGCTGAAAAAGGCGACGCAGGGCAATAAATCGTTCGGGTACACCGACGAAGAGATTGTGTCGTCCGATGTGATTGGCTCGCATTATGGTTCGGTGTTTGACGCCACGCAGACGGAGGTGTCAGAAGCGGGAGAGCTGCAGCTGGTGAAAGCGGTAGCCTGGTATGACAACGAATATGGTTTTGTGACGCAGCTGGTGCGGACGCTGGATAAGTTTGCGGCGCTGTGATTTTTCCCTCACCCTAACCCTCTCCCCAATGGGGCGAGGGAAGGGTTCCGTGCTTAGATTATCTTACGCGCCCCCGTCAGGACCGGATCGCGCTGCAGCTGTTTCCACGCGGCAATCACAGCTTCAGGAAAGTCAACGTGCGCGATAAAATCCCGCCCGGCCGGGCCATAGCCGTTAACGTCATCATACAAACGGGGCAGTTCCCCCAAAATCAGTGACAGGTAGCGGTCTACGGGCCACAGTCCTGCGCTGTCCGCGCTAAACTCCACGCCATCTTTACCGTTATGCAGTGTCGGTGTACACCCGGGATGGCTTATCCACTCCGGTGACACGGGCTCATCCCGACAAACGCGGGCAAACGTCGCCATCGTACGGCGCTGCATCGTCGGATCCTGCACCACCAGCACCCGCCCGGTTGCGCGCTGATGCTGTTTCAGCATGTTCCAGCTAAAATGCGCGTTCTCACCGCAGTTGGTGGAGCGATCTTCAATCCACAGGCGCGCCTCGGGGATCTTCCAGAACTCCCGCGCAATGTCGGCAAGAATGCTCGCTTCCGCCCGTCCTTCGACTTGTAAGGTGTGATAACGCTGATGACTGCGGATAGCGGCATATAAAAACGCGGTCGAGTGACCAATACCGCCGCTAATCAGGAGCGGGATTTCTCGCTGCGCGGCAATTCGACAGGCCGCCTCAATGGTCGGGATCACCGCGTTCCCTGCCAGGATTACCGCATCGACGTCCGGGGGCTGGAGACCGCCGCTCAGGTCATCCTGCGCCAGCCATTCACCGACATTATTAATGGCCGCCAGCGTGGCATCCGGCAGGATGGGAAAATGGGTCTGTTCCATGATGAACTCCTTCTCTCTATCCCTTCAGGGTAGCGACTTCAGGTTCTCAACACAACGGCGACATCGGGCCGCTCTTTTTCCTTAAACTTCCCTTCTACATTTGATTAACATGCGTAAATCATATTCACTTGAATTATCATTTGCGGCAAACGTAGAATCGCTAGCCCGCTAATTATTCAACTCTTTCTAAGGTAAACGACGTTATGCGCCTGCCCGAACGCGACCCTTATGCTCCTCGCGAGTGGCAGCCACATGAGAAACCCGCTCTGCTGGGTTCGCCTTCCACACCCGAGCACACTACGCCAAAACGTATTGCCTACGGCGTCGTTGGCCTGCTGGTGTGCCTGACGGGGGCGCTGGGTAATGCGGTGGTGACAGCCAACCTGCAAAATCTGCAAGGTACCTTCGGGGCATGGTCGACCGAAATCGCCTGGCTGCCCGCGGTCTACGTCATGACCAACATCTCTATCAACCTGCTGCTGGTTAAGTTCCGCCAGCAGTACGGTCTGCGCGCCTTCACGGAAGGTTTTCTGGTGCTGTACGTGCTGGTGACCTTTTTCCACCTGTTCGTTAACGATCTCAGCTCGGCGCTGATGGTTCGCGCCGCGCACGGGATGGTGGCCGCCGCGCTAAGCTCGCTGGGAATTTACTACCAGATCCAGGCCTGGCCTGCGAAGCACCGCCTGAAGGCGCTCACCATCGGGATTACCGGGTCCTCGCTCGCTATCCCTCTGGCCCGCCTGTTTTCAACCGAACTGCTGCAGCTGGACGAGTGGCGCGGGCTCTATTTCTTCGAGCTCGGGCTGGCGCTGATCTCCCTGGCCTGCGTAATAGCCTTAAAACTGCCGCCGGGCGACAGGCGCAAGGTCTTTGAGAAGAAAGACTTCATCACCTTCTTTTTAATGGCCCCGGGAATGGCCCTGCTCTGCGCCGTACTCTCTTTAGGCCGTCTTGACTGGTGGTTCGAGGCGCCGTGGATCGGCTGGTCTCTGGCGCTGTCGCTGGTGCTGATTGTGGCCGCCATCGTCTTTGAACATAACCGCAGCAACCCGCTGCTGAACACCCGCTGGCTGTCGAGCGGCAGCATCGTCCGTCTGGGGCTCATCATGCTGTTGATCCGCATCGTGCTGGCAGAGCAAAACACCGGCGTCATCGGCTGGCTGCAGTACGTGGGGCTACAGAACGAGCAGATGACCCACCTCGCGTGGTCCATTTTCGCCGGGATCGTCTGCGGGATCGTCACCAGCTGTCTTACCATCAAGCCGACAAAACTTGCGTGGCCAATCATCACCTCTCTGGCGCTGATGATTGTTGCCTCGCTGCTGGACAGCCAGTCCAACAACCTGACCCGGCCGGATCAGCTGATGCTAAGCCAGTTTCTGCTGGGCTTTGGCAGCGCCTTCTTCCTGGCACCCGCCATGCTGGCCGCCATTGGCGGCGTGATCGCCGATCCGCGCAACCTGGTCAGCTTCTCGGTGATGTTTGGCATGAGTCAGAACCTCGGCGGCCTGCTGGGCTCCGCGATCCTCGGGACCTTCCAGACCTGGCGCGAGAAGTACCACTCCAGCCTGCTGGCGGACCAGCTCACCACGCTCAATCCGCTGGTCAACGAGCGTATCCAGATTTATACCCAGATGTACCGAAGCCTGATTGGCGACAGTTCGCTGCTGGGGACGCAGGCGATAACGCAGCTGCAAACGGTCACCACGCTGGAGGCGAATATTCTGGCCTACAACGATACTTATCTGCTGACGGCGAGCATCGCTGCCGCCACGCTGGTCTGGATTTTATGGCGCTTGCTACGCCTGCGCATCACTGCCCGCATGGCGCTGAAGAACGCCACCGGCAACAAATAATTGAAATAGTTCTGGAGAGTTTATGAGTCAGCAGGATGCCGCCAAAGAGCAGGCCAACACCCGCAAAAATGTGCGCATTGTTTCCATTTTCACTGCCGCTGCCATCGGTATTGTCGGCGTGCTGGTGATCCTTTATGCGTGGCAGCTGCCGCCGTTCACCCGCCACGCGCAGTTTACCGACAACGCCTACGTGCGCGGTCAGACGACGTTTATCAGCCCTCAGGTGAATGGCTATATCACCGAGGTGAAGGTTCAGGACTTTGTGCAGGTTAAAAAAGGCGACCTGCTGCTGCAGATTGATGACCGCATCTATCGTCAGCGCGTGCATCAGGCCGAGGCACAGCTGGCGATGAAAATTGCCGCGCTCAATAACAACCTGCAGCAGCGTAAAAGCGCCGAAGCGACGATCGCCAAAAACGACGCGGCGCTGAAAAATGCCCGCGCCCAGAGCCTCAAAACGCAGGCGGATTTAAAGCGCGTGAAGGATCTGACGGCGGACGGATCCCTTTCTATTCGCGAGCGCGACGCGGCGCTGGCCAGTGCCGCCCAGGGCAGCGCCGATATCGATCAGGCCAAAGCCACGCTTGAGATGTCGCGTCAGGATCTGCAGACGGTGATTGTCAATCGCGGCGCGCTGGAGGCAGATGTTGAGAACGCGAAAGCGGCGCTGGAGCTGGCGCAGATTGACCTGCAAAACACCCGCATTATCGCCCCGCGCGACGGTCAGCTCGGCCAGATTGCCGTGCGTCTCGGGGCGTATGTCACCGCCGGGACCCATCTCACCACCCTTGTGCCGCCTCAGCACTGGGTGATCGCTAATATCAAAGAGACGCAGCTTGCGGAGCTGCGCGTTGGTCAGCCTGTCAAATTCACCGTCGATGCCCTGAACGACAAAGCGTATCAGGGCCGCGTGGAAAGTATCTCTCCGGCGACGGGCGTGGAGTTCAGTGCCATCACGCCGGACAACGCCACCGGCAACTTTGTTAAAATCGCCCAGCGTATTCCGGTGCGCATCGAAGTGCTCGGCAAGCCTGAGGAGTCCGCCCTGCTGCGTCCTGGCATGTCGGTGCAGGTGACCATTGATACGCGGGAGGGAAAACAATGACCCTTCGCCCGATAGCCAGTCTGGTGCTGGCGGTGATGCTCGCCGGATGCCAGTCCGTCGACGTAAAACCGGCGCAGCCGACGCTGCAAATCCCCACCCAGTGGCGCGCCGATTCCGGCCCTGCCAGCCCGGCGGAGCAGCTCTGGTGGCGCAATTTCCATGACAACAACCTCAACCGCTATGTGGATCAGGCGCTTAAGAACAACAGCGACGTGCTGATCGCCCGCGAGCGAATTAACGAGTATCAGGCGCGGGTCTTTGCGGCCGACGGCAGCCTGTTTCCGTCGCTTGACGCGGGCGTAACGGGGACGCGCGCCCGTTCGCAATCCGCCGCGACCGGGCTGCCGATCTACGGCACGCTGTACAGAGGTAGCCTGACGGCGAGCTATGACGTTGATATCTGGGGCGTCAACCGCAGCACGGCCAATGCCGCCGAAGCCTCGCTTGAGGCGCAAAAAGCCGCCGCTGCCGCCGCGGATTTGACCGTCGCGTCTTCCGTTGCCTCCGGGTATGTCACCCTGCTCTCGCTTGACGAACAGCTGCGCGTGACCGAATCCACGCTGAAATCACGCGAAGAGGCATTTATCCTCGCGAAACGTCAGTTTGAGACGGGCTACAGTTCGCGTCTGGAGCTGATGCAGTCGGATTCCGAGCTGCGCTCAACGCGGGCGCAGGTTCCCGTGCTGCAGCATCAGATTGCGCAGCAGGAGAACGCCCTGAGCCTGCTGCTGGGAAGCAATCCCGGCGCGGTAGCGCGCAGCGAAAGCTTTGAGACGCTGACGCCGCTGAAGCTGCCGTCACAGCTGCCGTCTACGCTCCTGAACCGTCGACCGGATATCGTTCAGGCCGAACGTCAGCTGGTTGCGGCAGACGCCTCGCTTGCCGCCTCACGCGCCAGCCTGCTGCCGTCGATCAACCTGACCGCGACCGGATCGGTCCAGGATCGCACCCTTTCAGGCCTGCTGGATAACCCGCTTCAGCTCTGGAGCGTCGGGGGCAGTATTCTTGCCCCGCTGCTGAACCGCCAGGCGCTGAATGCGCAGGTGGATATTTCCCAGTCCCAGCGGAACCAGGCGCTGTACGCCTATGAAAAAACCGTGCGTAACGCGTTTGCCGAAGTGAACAACAGCCTTGATGCTATTACGCGCTATCAGGAACAGCTGACGGAGCTGCTTGCCCAGCAGGATGTGGCGCAGGAGACGCTGCGCATTGCGCAGAATCGTAATCGCAACGGCTACTCCTCTTATCTTGACGTGCTGGACGCACAGCGCACGCTGTACTCGGTTCAGACCAGCGTCGTGCAGGCGAAAAATAACCTGCTGCTGGCGCAGATCGATTTGTACAGGGCGCTAGGTGGCGGCTGGGTCAGTGCCTGAAGACAAGCCGGGTGGCGGCTACGCCTTACCGGGCCTACGGGGCGAAATGTAGGCCGGGTAAGGCGTAGCCGCCACCCGGCAATCCCTCCCAAGGAGTCAATCTATGCAACAACAATGGTCAGCAGTAGATAATTACATGATTTCTTCGCTTATCCCTGATGATGACGTGCTGAGTCAGGTACTGGAAAACAACAATCGCGCCGGGCTGCCTGAACACGACGTTGCGGCCAATCAGGGGCAGCTGCTGGCGCTGTTCGTGCGTATGACGCAGGCAAGACGTGTTCTTGAGATCGGAACGCTGGGTGCCTATAGCTCAATCTGGATGGCGCGCGCCCTGCCGCCAGACGGAAAGCTGGTTACGCTCGAGGCTGATCCGACACATGCCGACGTTGCCCGTCAGAATATTCGCCTCGCGGGGCTGAACGATCGTATTGAATTAATTGAAGGCCCGGCGCTTAACTCGCTGGAGAATTTCGGTGACGTTCCGCCGTTCGACCTGATCTTTATCGATGCGGATAAGCCAAACAATCCCGGCTATCTGGAGTGGGCGCTGCACTATTCCCGTCCCGGCACGGTGATTATCGGCGATAACGTAGTGCGCGACGGCGAGGTCATTAACGGGCAAAGCGACGACGCGCGCGTGCTGGGCGTGCGGCGTTTTATCGAGATGATTGGGGATAACCCGCGCTTAACCGCCACCGCGCTGCAAACGGTGGGGGTTAAGGGATGGGATGGGTTTACGCTGGCAATGGTGAACGGGTGAAAATTGTGCGGCCTGATGCCCTCACCCCGACCCTCTCCCATAGGGAGAGGGAGAAAACCGGGCAAGGGTTTTAAGCGGAAATCTGCTCCATCGCCTGCAGAATACGCTTATCCGAAATCGGATACGGCGTACCGAGCTGCTGGGCAAAGAAGCTGACGCGCAGCTCCTCGATCATCCAGCGGATCGCCTGCACGTCTTCATCGTCGCGTCGCGCCGGCGGCAGCTTGTTGAGCCACTGCTGCCACGTCTGCTGCACGCTTTCCACTTTCAGCATCTGCGCGCGATCGCGGTGCGGGTCGATAGCCATTTTTTCCAGACGTTTTTCGATCGCCTGCAGATAGCGCAGCGTATCGCCCAGACGCTTAAAGCCGTTGCCGGTGACAAAGCCGCGATAGACCAGCCCCGCCATCTGCGCCTTCACGTCCGAGAGCCCCAGCGCCATGGTCATATCCACGCGCCCCTTCAGGCGCTTGTTGATATTGAACACGGCGGTGAGGATCTGCTCGACCTGTTTGGCAATTTCCACCACGGTGTCGTTCAGCTCCGCGCGCACCTTTTCATGAAGCTGAGCAAAGCCCTCTTCCGTCCAGACCGGACCGCCCGCCTCGTGGATCAGCTTGTCCACGCCGCAGGAGATGCAGTCGTCAATCAGATCCAGCACCTTGCCGTACGGGTTAAAGTACAGCCCCAGCTTGGCTTTGTTCGGCAACTTCTCGTGCAGATACTTAATCGGCGACGGGATGTTCAGCAGCAGCAGGCGACGCAGCCCGCGCCACATCATCTGCTGCTGTTCCAGCGGGTTATCAAACAGTTTGATCGCCACGCTGTCGCGCTCGTCCACCAGCGCAGGCCAGGCTTTGACCTTATAGTTACCGCGCTTCTGTTCGTAGCTTTCCGGAAGCTGACCAAAGCTCCAGATATGCAGCCCGCTCTGCTCGATACCGTCGTCCGCCACCGCAGAAAGCGTCTCCTGAACTTTTCCCTTCAGCGACTCTTTCAGCTCGCTCAGGGAACGTCCTTCCAGCAGCTTTTTGTTTTTATCATCCACCACACGGAAGCTGATTTTCAGGTGATCGGGCACCTGATCCCAGTTCCAGTCATCGCGGTCGATGGTGGTGCCGGTCATGCGTCGGAACTCGCGCTCGAGCGCGTCCAGCAGTGGCAACTCCAGCGGCGTGACGCGGCCTAAAAACGCTTCCGCGTAGTTTGGCGCAGGCACAAAGTTACGGCGCACCGGTTTCGGCAGGGATTTGATCAGCGCAATCACCAGCTCGCGGCGCAGGCCGGGGATTTGCCACTCAAACCCGCCCTCATCGACCTGGTTTAACAGCGGCAGCGGAATATGAACGGTCACACCGTCCGCGTCGGCACCCGGTTCAAACTGATACGTCAGACGCAGCTTGAGGTTGCCCTGATGCCAGAAGTTCGGGTAGTCAAGCTTGCTGACCGACTCCGCCCCCTCTTTAATCAGCATGCTCTTTTCGAAGTTGAGCAGGTCCGGCGTCTCTTTGCTGGCCTTTTTCCACCAACTGTCAAAATGGCGAGCGGAAATCACCTCGTGGCTGATGCGCTGGTCGTAAAACTCAAACAGCGCCTCGTCGTCCACCAGAATGTCGCGGCGGCGGGACTTGTGCTCAAGCTCCTCCACTTCGGCGCGCAGCTTCAGGTTTTCGCGGAAGAAGGCGTGACGCGTCTGCCAGTCACCCTCCACCAGCGCGTGGCGGATAAACAACTCGCGGCTGAGCGTCGGGTCAATCTGGCTGTAGTTGACCTTACGCGCGGCGACCACCGGCAGGCCGTAAACGGTCACCTTCTCGGTCGCCATTACCGCGCCCTGCGCGCGCTCCCAGTGCGGTTCACTGTACGAGCGTTTCAGCAGGTGCTGAGCCACCGGCTCCACCCATTCCGGATCGATACGCGCGGCAATGCGCCCCCACAGGCGGCTGGTTTCCACCAGCTCCGCGACCATGGTCCACTTCGGTGGCTTTTTGAACAGGCCGGAACCGGGGAAGATGGAGAAACGGGCGTTACGCGCGCCGGTATACTCCTGCTTTTCAGCATCCTTCATCCCAATGTGGGACAGCAGGCCGGTCAGCAGCGCGATATGAATTTCGCGGTACTCCGCCGGTTCGCTGTTAACCGGAATGCCCAGCTCTTTCACCACCTGGCGCAGCTGGGTGTAGATATCCTGCCACTCGCGCACGCGCAGGTAGTTGAGGAAATCCACGCGGCACTGGCGGCGGAACTGGTTCGAGGAGAGCGCTTTCTGCTGCTCGCCGAGATAGTTCCACAGGTTTACGAAGGCGAGGAAGTCGGACTCTTTGTCGTGGAAGCGACGGTGCTTTTCGTCAGACGCCTGCTGCTTGTCCATCGGACGCTCGCGCGGGTCCTGAATGGAGAGCGCCGAGGTAATGATCATCGCCTCGCGCACGCAGCCGTGCTTTTGCGCTTCCAGAACCATACGGGCCAGGCGCGGGTCGACCGGCAGCTGGCTGAGCTGGCGGCCCAGCGGCGTCAGCTTGTAGACCGTGGCCTGCTCGTCGGTGGTAATGGCGCCGAGCTCTTCCAGCAGACGTACGCCGTCCTGAATGTTGCGTTTGTCCGGCGCTTCAACGAACGGGAACGCCGCGATGTCGCCCAGCCCCAGCGCGGTCATCTGCAGGATAACGGACGCCAGGTTGGTACGCAGAATTTCCGGGTCGGTAAATTCCGGACGCGACAGGAAATCATCTTCGGAATAGAGACGAATACAGATCCCTTCCGACACGCGCCCGCAGCGGCCTTTACGCTGATTGGCGGACGCCTGGGAGACGGGCTCAATCGGCAGGCGCTGGACCTTGGTGCGGTAGCTGTAGCGGCTGATGCGCGCCGTGCCCGGGTCGATAACGTATTTGATCCCCGGCACGGTCAGCGAGGTTTCCGCCACGTTGGTCGCCAGCACAATGCGTCGCCCGCCGTGCGGCTGGAACACGCGGTTCTGCTCGCTGTTTGACAGGCGTGCGTAAAGCGGCAGAATCTCGGTGTGGCGCAGGTCGCGCTTGCTGAGCGCGTCGGCGGTGTCGCGAATTTCGCGCTCGCCGCTCATAAAGATCAGGATGTCTCCCGCGCTTTCGTTGCCCAGCTCGTCAACGGCGTCGAAGATGGCCTGCAGCTGATCGCGCTCGGTATCATCCGCCTCTTCCACAATCGGGCGATAGCGCACCTCAACCGGATAGGTACGGCCAGAGACTTCGATAATCGGCGCATTGTTGAAATGCTTCGAGAAGCGCTCCGGGTCGATGGTTGCGGAGGTAATGATGATTTTCAGATCCGGGCGACGCGGCAGCAGCTCTTTCAGGTAGCCGAGCAGGAAGTCGATGTTCAGGCTGCGTTCGTGCGCTTCGTCAATGATGATGGTGTCGTACTGCATGAGCAGGCGATCCTGCTGGATTTCCGCCAGCAGAATACCGTCGGTCATCAGCTTGACCATGGTGTTATCGCTAACGTGGTCGCTGAATCGCACCTTGTAACCAATGCAGCCGCCCGGCTCCGTCTGCAGCTCTTCGGCAATACGGTTCGCCACGGTACGTGCCGCCAGCCGACGCGGCTGGGTGTGACCAATCAGCCCTTTTAGCCCGCGCCCCAGCTCCATACAGATTTTCGGCAGCTGGGTGGTTTTCCCCGAACCGGTTTCCCCCGCGACAATCACCACCTGGTGGTCGCGAACGGCCTCAAGGATGTCCTGTTTTTTCTGGCTGACGGGCAGGTTTTCCGGGTAGATAATCGCCGGGCGTGCGGCTTCGCGCAGCACAACTTTCCCTGCCGCCTGTTCAATCTCTTTCGCCATCTCCTGGTAAATGGCCTGTTGTGCATCAGGATTTTTAACCTTCTTCACCCCGTGCAGACGGCGGGCAAAGCGCTGTTTGTCGCGCAGCATCAGAGAATCAAGCTGTTGCAGGAGCATCGGGAAGGTTAATTTTTGTTGTTCTGTCATAGCGTTAAAGGGCAGTACACGCCCTGATAAACTCTCTTTTTAATGATTGCTATAGAGTACCACATCGACGCCTTTCGCGCCTTATTCAAAAAATTCGAACATAGGCTTCGATATATTGCGCTATCTCTGTGGCAGGATTGTGAATAGAGTGTCAACAAGCAACGGGGCAACCCCCTTCAATCAAATGCAACAACAGGAATCACCCATGAGCAAAGTATTAGTTTTGAAATCCAGTATTCTGGCAGGGTACTCTCAGTCTGGTCAGCTGTCTGATTACTTCGTTGAACAGTGGCGTGAACAGCATTCTGCTGACGAAATCACCGTGCGTGACCTGGCTGCAAACCCAATTCCTGTGCTTGACGGCGAGCTGGTTGGCGCGCTGCGCCCAAGCGATGCACCACTGTCTCCACGTCAGCAGGAAGCGCTGGCCCTGTCCGACGAGCTGATTGCTGAGCTGCAGGCGCACGACGTTATCGTCATCAACGCCCCAATGTACAACTTCAACATCCCTACCCAGCTGAAGAATTACTTCGACCTGGTGGCGCGCGCTGGCGTAACCTTCCGTTACACCGAGAACGGCCCTGAAGGTCTGGTGAAAGGCAAGCGTGCGGTTGTACTGACCAGCCGCGGCGGCATCCATAAAGACACCCCGACCGACCTGGTTGCGCCGTACCTGAGCCTGTTCCTGGGCTTCATCGGCATCACTGACGTGAACTTCGTGTTCGCAGAAGGCATCGCTTACGGTCCGGAAGTGGCGACCAAAGCGCAGACCGATGCGAAAGCCGCCATCGACAGCCTGGTTGCAGCGTAAGATTTTGCCCTCTCACCGCCAGGTGGGAGGGTTTTTCTTTTCTCCCGCATTTCGTTATCATCCGCTCCCACTCTCCAGCCGGGCGGCCTGATGTCTGCGATTATTGATTCTTTTATAGCCCCACCGTGTCACGACGACATCGAGATCCTCTGGCAGGATGAACATCTGCTGCTGATCGATAAGCCTTCCGGTCTGCTCAGTCTCTCGGGCAAAAATCCGCAAAACCTTGATTCTGTCCATTATCGTCTGGTCCAGACGTTCCCTGGCTGCACGCTGGTACACCGTCTGGATTTTGGCACGTCCGGGCTGATGGTGGTTGCACTCAATAAGGCCATCAACGCGGCGCTGTGCCAGCAGTTCAGCCAGCGCAGCGTGGAGAAAGTCTACAGCGCCCTGCTTTGCGGACATCTGGAAAACGATGAGGGAGTGATAGACGCGCCGATCGCCAAAGACCCGGCGCTGTTCCCGCTGATGTCGATCTGCGCTATCAACGGTAAACCCGCCCGCTCCCGCTATCGGGTGGTGGAACGATTTTATCAGGGGACAGGACTGCCGTTAACGCGGGTGAAACTGACACCGGAGACCGGGCGAACCCATCAGCTGCGTATTCACTGCCAGCAGCTGGGGCACCCGATTCTGGGCTGCGATCTGTATGGCGGTCTTGACGCGCCGGGGACTGAGGAAACGCCCCGGCTGATGCTGCATGCCAGCGAGTTGAATTTTATTCATCCCGTGAGCGGAGAGCCGGTTAACGCCCGTCACGCCGCCCCGTTCTGAATGCGGTTTACCACATTAAATCGTCAGGGATTTTGAAGTCCGCGTACGGATCGTCTTCGTCCTGTTCTTCCTGGCTGAGCGCGCTGTTTAACACGATGCTGTCGGCATCGCGCTGGGCAATTTTATCGGCCACCACCGCCGGAATAATCGCGTATTCACAGTCGCCGCTGGCGTTGATGACCAGGCGGGCAATCGCCAGACGGCCGTTGATCAGCTGAGCCTGAGTTTGCTTGTCCACGTCGATTTTTTTGATGAGATTGCCGTCGGTGAAGTTAAAGGTGATGTTGCCTCTCGCCACGGTGATGCGGTTCATCTCAATCAGCTGCTTCACCTGTGCTTTAAACTCTTTCGCCAGCACGGCCTGCTTCTGCTGCTCGCTCAGCTGCTTGTCACGCTCGATCTGCGCTTTCTTATTCTCTTCTACCGCTTCCCGAGCCTCACGCGCCTGAACGCGTGATTTCTTTGCCGTGCGCTGCACTTTCGCCGCTTTCTTGCTGCTGACTAAGCCCGCTTTCAGCATCTGCTCTTGTAAGGTGAGTTTTGTCATGATCGTTTCTAAACCGGTTGGAAATTTTGGGGATTATAGCGGGAATTGAGGAAAGAGTGCGACATTAGCAGAATCGTAGGCCGGGTAAGCGCAGCGCCACCCGGCATGAAGGCAGCGACACCTCGAGCATTACACTTCATGAACTTCGCTCATGTTGCATTGAAATTAAGTCACTTCCCCTGCGCTGCGGGCTCAGGCATAAATTATGCATCGGCAACTTCTTAGCAACATGAACTTAGGATGCATAACCACAATGAGCAAAGCTTTCACATATACCCTTAAGCGCAGTTGCTTCGATGAGAATTACAACCCGTCAGAAAATACGCGTACGACCACCAACTTTGCCAACCTGGCGCGCGGGGAAAAACGTCAGGAAAACCTGCGCAATACGCTGATGATGATCAACAACCGCTTTAACGCCCTGGCGCGCTGGGATAACCCAAACGCCGATCGCTACGCGGTTGAGCTTGAAATCATCTCTGTAGATTTGAACATTGGCGCGGAAAAACCGTTCCCGGCCATTGAGATATTGCAAACCACGATTGTCGACAAAAAAAATAACAAGCGTATCCCAGGCATCGTCGGAAATAACTTCTCTTCTTACGTGCGGGATTATGATTTCAGCGTGCGGCTGCTGGAACACAACAAGAACCAGCAGCACTTCAGCATTCCGGAAAAGTTTGGCGAACTGCACGGCAATATTTTCCGCCACTTTGTGAATTCGCCGGAATACAAAGAGAACTTCAGAAAGGGACCGGTGATCTGCCTGAGCGTCTCCAGCAAAGACACCTACCGCCGCACCGGTAACCAGCACCCCGTGCTGGGCATTGAGTATCAGCCGGATGGCGAGTCGCTAACGGAACAGTACTTCGCGAAGATGGGCCTGCAGGTTCGCTATTTCATGCCGGAAAACAGCGTGGCGCCTTTCGCGTTCTTCTTTACCGGGGATTTGCTGAGTGATTACACCGATCTGGAACTGATTGCCACCATCAGCACGATGGAGACGTTCCAGAAAATCTATCGCCCGGAAATTTATAACGCAAACTCGGCGGCGGGACTGTACTACCGACCGGATCTGAACCAGCAGGATCATTCATTAACCAAGATTGTTTATGACCGGGAAGAGCGAAGCCAGCTGGCGATTGAACAGGGCCGCTTTACCGAAGCGTACTTCATTAAGCCTTACCAACATATTCTTGAGCAGTGGTCTGATAACTACACGCTTTAATTCATTCAAAAAGGTCTTTTATTATGAAAACATTGCTCCCGACGTCTACGGCTGGCAGCCTGCCTAAACCAACCTGGCTTGCACAACCTGAAACGCTGTGGTCACCCTGGAAATTGCAGGATCAGGAACTGCTAGCGGGTAAACAGGATGCGCTGCGCCTGTCTCTGGATGAGCAGATCCGTGCTGGAATCGATATTGTCAGCGACGGGGAACAGACCCGTCAGCACTTCGTCACCACCTTTATTGAACACCTGAGCGGCGTGGATTTCGAAAATCGCCAGACGGTACGCATTCGTAACCGCTATGACGCCAGCGTGCCGACCGTGGTTTCAGCCGTTGCGCGTCAGAAGCCGGTATTCGTGGACGATGCAAAATACCTGCGCCAGCTGACGGACAAGCCGATCAAATGGGCCCTGCCCGGGCCGATGACCATGATCGACACCCTTTACGACGCGCACTATAAAAGCCGTGAAAAGCTGGCCTGGGAATTCGCCAAAATCCTTAATCAGGAAGCGCGTGAGCTAGAGGCCGCAGGCGTCGATATTATCCAGTTTGATGAACCAGCATTTAACGTCTTTTTTGACGAGGTGAACGACTGGGGGATCGCCGCGCTGGAGCGCGCCGTTGAAGGGCTGAAGTGCGAAACCGCCGTACACATCTGCTACGGCTACGGCATCAAGGCCAATACGGACTGGAAAAAGACGCTCGGCTCAGAATGGCGCCAGTATGAAGAGGCCTTCCCCAAGCTGCAGACGTCTAGCATCGACATCATCTCCCTGGAATGCCACAACTCACGCGTGCCTATGGATCTGCTGGAGCTGATCCGCGGTAAGAAAGTGATGGTCGGCGCGATCGACGTGGCAACCAACGCGGTTGAAACGCAGGAGGAAGTCGCCGATACGCTGCGTAAAGCGCTGCAGTTCGTCGATGCGGACAAGCTTTACCCGTCCACCAACTGCGGCATGGCTCCTCTTTCCCGCGAGGTTGCTAACGGCAAGCTGAGAGCGCTCAGCGCTGGCGCAGAAATTATCCGCAAAGAGCTCGGCGCGTAATCCCTTACGTTTGCCAGTACGGCGGCGTACCAAAGTGCTCGACGTAATAATCAATCACCGCCCTGACGTTCAGGGGCGGATGTCGGGCATCAGGATAGATCGCCGCAATGGCCTGCGGTTCCGTATTGATGGCACACTCCAGCGAAGGAAGAAGCGGAATCAGCTCGCCGCGCTGGAGCTGCTCGCTCACCAGCCAGTCCGGGAACAGCACGATCCCCATTCCACCCAACGCCGCAGCCAGTAACGCTTCCGCATTATTGGAGATCATCAATGGCGTAACGGGATAGTGTATCCACGCCTCGCCCTTCCTGCGAAACAGCCAGCGGTTTGGCCCTGACGATCCGCGATAGACCAGCGTGTGATGACGGTTCAGATCGTCCGGCCCTTCAGGCGCACCCTGTTTTCGCACATAGTCTGGCGACGCGGCCAGATGATAAACCTGCTGCCCGAACACCCGCGCATGAAACGAGGAGTCCGTCAGCACGCCAATCCGGAAGATCACGTCGGCGGCATCCCGATGGGGGTCGATAAAATCATCGGTCAGCGTCAGCTCTACGCTAAGGCGGGGATAGCGTTCCGACAGGCCGGGAAGGCCGGGCGCAATATGCTTCTGACCAAAGAACACCGGTCCGTTAATGCGGATCGCACCGGAAGGCTCCACCGCACGCGCGTCCAGCTCCCGGCGCGCCTCTTCCAGATTTTCCGCCATCGACCGGGCATAGCGAATAAACAGATGACCGCTTTCCGTCGGGATGACGGCCCGCGTATTGCGATAAAAAAGCTGTTGGCCGAGCGCATCCTCAAGCTGGTGTATCACGCGCGATATCTGCGAGGCCGATATCCCCTGCCGCCGCGCCACGACGGAGAAATTTTGCGCTTCATACACGTCAATAAAGATCAGCAGCGCGCGGACGTTGATGTTGCTGGCGTCGACCATTAATGCATATCCTGCAAAAGTGTTTCCAGCATTATGGCATTTTTCTCACGAGACTGAAGACGTAATCTTCTTCGCCTGAAAACGGAGGAAGCGTAATGCAGTTTGTGTTGATTTTACTGGTGATTGCCGGCGGGATGGGGCTGTCCGTAGAGGCGGGCCTGCTGGGTCCGCTGGGCGGCGAAGTGGGTGACTTATGGGCGACGTTCAGCATCTTCGGCGTAGGCGCCGCGCTGACGTTTCTGCTGATGCTGTTTTTCAGCCCCCGTAACAGCCCGTCGTTTTTCGCACAGCCCGGCTGGCAGCTGCTCGGCGGCGTGCTTGGCCCTGTCTACGTGGTCATTCTGACCGTTGCGACCCCCGCTATCGGCATCGCAATGACCATGATTGGCATTCTGGCCGGTCAGGTCTTTAAAAGCCTGATCATCGATCACTTTGGTCTGCTGGGTACGCCGCTCAGGAAGATAAACGCGAAACGCATCGTGGCGCTGGTTTTTATTATTGCCGCACTGGTTCTGGTGGCACAGGGGTAAACGTATGACACTGATGATGATTCTTCTGGCCGTGTGTGGCGGCGCAACGCTGAGCGTACAGGCAGCAATTAACGGGCAGCTCGGCAGCAGCGTGGGCGTTTTCAAGAGCGCGTTTCTGACGTTTTCCGTCGGCGCGCTGGTGACCGCCCTGCTCATTTTCTTCTTTGAGCCTAAGCAGGCGGTCACGCTGCTGGACGTGCCGAAATGGCAGCTCCTCGGGGCGATGTTTGGCGTGCCCTATATCGTGATAATGGTGCTCGCCGTACAGCGCATCGGCACCGCCGTCGCCACGGTGGCGGTGATATTCGGCCAGCTCGCCATGAGTATGCTGATTGATAACTTTGGCTGGCTGGGCAATCCCGCCATTCCGTTTTCACCGAGCCGTCTGAGCGCGGTGGTGTGCCTGGGGATTGCCCTGTACTTCATCTACTCCAGCAGCAAAACCGGCAGCGTCCGCGACTAAGCTGAGGTCTTACGGGTAAAGAACAGCGTCACCGTGGCGACGGTGACGCCAAATTTCTTCATCTCGGTTTTGTTAAACAGATGGGTCTCATCCTGCAAATACATCCAGTCGTCGAAGTTCAGCAGCCAGGTGCTGCCGTTGGCCGTCACGTCCATGCTGTAATGCCAGTTGAAGGCGTTGCCTGCGGCCTGTCCCGTGGCAACCCCTTCAATATCCCCTGCCGTTCCCTCATAGCGATCGTTACCCACGCGGCGAATATGCCAGACCCGCTGCTGCTTCTCGCCATCGTCGTAGACAAAGTGCTCATTGAGCGTCAGCGTATCGCCGATAACGTCCCCGGCAATCTCAACGTGGAAACGGCGGATCTGCTTACCGCTGCGATCCTGCACCATCCCCCACGCTTCGGTTTTGCCCTGGAAGTAGTGGAAGATATCAAGCCGCGGCTGCTGCTGGCGATACTCGGCCACCTCCGTGCTACAGCCCGCCAGCAGCATCGTGAATGCCAGCGCCATCATCAGGATACGTTTCATTTTTGGCCTCCAATTAACTGCTGACGCAGCTCAGGATATTGCGTGCGGGGATCGAGCCAGATGGCCAGAAAACGGGTGCTGAACGCTTCCGACTGGCGTGGTCCGAGTGGAATAAAGGAGGTTTGCGCCGCTGACGCGCGGTACCAGAACTGCCCCTGCTTATCGTTGAGAACAAACGCCAGCTGTGAACCCGGTCGGACATCCGGCCACAGGGACTGGAGCATCCGCAGCCAGGCTTCGCTTTGCGGTTCCTGTGCCAGGATCCCCTGCGCCTGCCACTGGTCGCGGGTCGCCTCAACCAGTTCATCGCGATCGATGTCGCGCGCATAGGTAATAATCAGCGCCTGATCCTGGTCCCGGCTGTAACGGCCATCCGGAGTGCGCAGCTGGGAGGTATAGACGGTGAAAGGTCCCCAGGTGAGCGTGGCGTCCCCCACCTTCCGCCAGGAAAGCCAGTCGGCGGCCTGGGCAGCAGGCACAACCAGCGTCAGCCAAAGCAGCAAAACCGCAGCTCTCATTTTTGTCTCCCCATCAGCAGGTGGAAAAACAGCATCAACACCAGCCAGCCCGGTGCCATCCAGCTCACGACGATAAAGGTCGGCTCCAGAAACGTAATTCCCCCCAGCCGCTCGCCAAACAGATAAGCCACCGGCCCCCCCACGGCGGCCAGCAGGGTCAGCAGCCAGCCGGGTAACGTGGTGGTGCGCGTCAGCTGCGTCCAGACCGTGGCGAACATCAGCCACAGTGCCACCATCCATAACGGCATCAGGGACTCGCCGGTGAAGGCAATCAGCCCGGTCAGGGCCCAGAGGGCGTCCAGCAGGCTGCCCGCCGCAGCCAGCCCAATAGCGTAAAAACGGTATGCAGGCGGCAAGAGCAGGCACGCCAGGATCGCCAGCGCGAGCCAGATAATCAGGCCCTGTTCGCGAAAGAGCACCACCAGCGCCCAGTAAAGATCGAACGCGACGGCCAGCAGGAAGACCTGAAAATACCGTCTCATACGCGCTCGGCGGTCAGCTGCACCACGCTGATGGTGCGAGCGTTAAACCCGGCTTCGCAGTAGCCGAAGTAGTACAGCCACATGCGGCGGAACCGTTCATCGAAGCCGAGCTTTTCAATCTCCTGCCAGGCGTGGACAAAGCGCTGCCGCCAGTGGGCCAGCGTGCGGGCGTAGTCGGGGCCCATGTCGAAGAGGTTGCGCACCACGAAATCGGTGTGGCGCGTCATCAGCTCGTTCATCGCGGTAATGCTCGGCAAGAAACCGCCGGGAAAAATGTAGCGCTGGATAAAATCGACGCTTTTGCTGTAGTCGCGATAGCGCTGGTCCTGAATGGTAATGGCCTGAATTGCCATCCGTCCTCCGGGGCGCAGCCGCGCCTGGCAGGTGCGGAAGAACGTCGGCAGATAGCGTTGCCCGACGGCCTCAATCATCTCTATTGAGACCAGCTTGTCGTACTGTCCGGTGAGGTCGCGATAGTCGCAGAGCAGTACCTCAACGCGATCCTGCAACCCGGCGCGGGCGATCCGCTCGGTCGCCCAGATATACTGCTCCTGCGATAGCGTGGTAGTCGTTACCCGACAGCCATAATGGCGGGCGGCGTATTCCGCCATCGCGCCCCAGCCGGTGCCAATTTCCAGCAGGTGGTCACCCGGGCTTAGCGCGAGCTGGTCACACAGGCGCGCCATTTTGGCCTGCTGGGCCGCCGTCAGATCCTGCTCGTCAGCGGTAAACAGCGCGCTGGAATAGAGCAGCTCCTTATCCAGAAAATGGGCATAAAAGGTATTGCCCAGATCGTAATGGGCGGCAATATTTTCGCGCGCTTTCAGGCGGGAGTTACGCCGCGTCCAGTGGCGTAACCGCTCCAGCGGCCTGCCGATCAGGCGGAACCCGTTTTCCAGACGACCGAGCACCTCGCCGTTGATCGCCAGCAGCTCCAGAAGCGGCGTGAGATGTGCGGTTTCCCACTCGCCGTCCATCCAGGCTTCTGCCGCAGCAAGGCTCCCGCCCGTTAAGACGCGCCAGTAGACGCCGGGCGTGAGGATCTGCACGTCGGCATGCAGCGCGGAGGATGCTTCGCCAAAATGAAAGGTCTGTGCCCCTTCACGCAGGGTGAGCGAGCCGCCGCGAATGCCACTTAACAGACGAAACAGCAGCCATCGCGCGAGGCGGACGTTGCGCGGGATATCGGGTTCTAACGCAAAGACGGGATCGGTCATGAGCGTTCACTCCTGCTGACGGGGTGGTTATACAGCGGCACGCGCTTGAGCCACAGGCGCAGCGCCTGCCAGTAAATGGCAAAAACGGTTTTCAGGGTCATGAGCGGGATGCGCAGCAACAACGAGCGCAGCGCGGGGCGCGTCAACGGCTTCCGGCGCAGCGCGAGCGTGGCGTCAAAGACCTTCGCTTCCTGATGATTTTCGATGTGCATATGCAGCGTGTTATCCGGGTCGTTAAAGCGCCAGTGGTAGATCATGTCCATCGGGTTGAAGGGGGAAACGTGAAACGCTTTTTCCGTGGGCTGCGCATCCTGTCCGTTGACGGCATAGTAATGACGTTCATTCCAGGGCGTGTTGCGAACCTCCGCAAGCACCCAGCGCAGCGTTCCCTGACCGTCGTAGCAGTAGTAAAAGTTGACCGGATTGAAATGAAAGCCGAAATAGCGCAGCTGCGTCAGAAGCATGACCCGCCCGTCCGGGCGTTCTCCGGTCAGGCTCTCCAGCCTGCTCAGCACGTTTACTTTGAGCGGCGCACCGAGCGGGTAGTCCACGTCGTGGAACGAGGCGGCGGCAAAGCGATTGCGCCGCACGCCGACGGACGACAGCAGCGGCAGTTCATCCAGATCCAGCCAGGCCATAAAGACGCTGTAGCTGAATTCGTGGGTTTTCGGCTGGAGGCGGCGGTGGCGTAAGACGCCGTGGTAGAGGCAGCTGTTCATCTCAGTTCCCCTCTCCGGACGCGGACGCTATCGCATTGACCACGTCCAGCGCGCTGCGCACGCCATCTTCATGAAAACCGTTGTACCACCAGGCCCCGCAGTACCAGCTCCGGTTATGACCGTTAATCTCGCCGCGCCGCGCCTGCGCCCGCCAGCTTTGCGGGTTAAACAGCGGGTGTTCATAGACAAAGCGTTGCAGAACGAAGCGTTCGTCTACCGGCGCGTCTGGATTTAGGGTGACGCAGAACAGCGGACTGCCCGCAGGCAGCCCCTGCAGGATGTTCATGTTGTAGGTGACGCAGGCGCTGGCCTGTTCCTGCGCGCTCAGGCGGTAGTTCCAGCTGGCCCACGCGCGCTGCCGCACCGGCAGCCAGCGCGGATCGCTGTGTAAAACGACCTCGTTGCGCTGCCAGCCGATATCCCCCAGCACCTCGCGCTCCGCGGGCGTTGGGTCATCAAGCATCGCCAGCGCGCTGGCGGAGTGGCAGGCAAAAATCACCCGATCGAAGGTCTGGCTGCCGTTTTCGAGCTGAAGCGTAACCCCGTGCGCGTGGCGGCTTACCCGCTGCACCGGCGCGTTCAGGTGCAGCTTCAGGCGGTCACCCAATTTTTCCATCATCGCGCGGATATACTCCCGCGAGCCGCCCGGCACCACGTACCACTGCGGGCGCTGGGTGATATCCAGCAGGCCGTGGTGGTGGAAGAAGCGCAAAAAGAGCGGCAGCGGGAAACGCTTTATCTCCTGCAGCGACGATGACCAGATGGCGGCCCCCATCGGCAGAATGTAGTGGCGCGCGAAAAACGGCGTGAAGCCGTGCTGTTCCAGAAACGTCTGCAGCGTGGCGTTCGGGTCCACCTCCCCGTCCAGCGCCTGTTTCGCCAGACGATTGAAGCGGACGATCTCCCCGAGCAGCCGCCAGAATGCCGGATTCACCAGGTTTCGGCGCTGGGCAAACAGCGACGTCAGGGTGTGTCCGTTGTACTCCAGCCCCGTCGCCGGGTTGTGCACCGAAAAGCTCATCTGCGTTTTTTGCCCGCTGATGCCCAGCTCGCTGAGCAGGCCCATAAAGCGCGGATAGGTGCGGTCGTTGTAGACGATAAACCCGGTATCGATCGCGTATGTGCCCTGTGGCGTCGTCACGTCAACCGTTGCGGTATGGCCGCCGGGCGTGGCGCCCGCTTCAAACAAAGTCACCTGATGGTGTCCGGCCAGGCGCCAGGCGCAGGTTAGCCCGGCAATGCCGCTGCCGATAATCGCAATGTTCATGAACGCACCATCCTGCGCAGCAGCGCGCGCTGTAAAAACGCGGGCAGCCCGGAGAGCAACCGCAAAATAAAGCCGAACCCGTCAGGAAACGCGATATGCATTTTCCCTGCCGCCAGCCCGGTACGGATCGCCCTTACCGCCTCATCGACGCTCACCCTGCCCGGCATGGCAAAATCGTTTTTGCGCGTCAGCGGCGTGTCAACAAAGCCCGGGGAGACCACCGTCACGGCTATCCCTTTTGGCTCCCAGTCCAGCCGCAGACTTTCGGCAAACCAGCTCAGGGCCGCTTTGGACGCGCCGTAGGCCTCTGCCCGTGGGAAAGGCAGCCAGTGGGCCATCGAGCTCACCAGCACCACGCGGTTGCCGGCAGCCAGCTGCGGCTGCAGCGCGTCAAGGCAGTTCACCGGGCCGAGGAAATTTGTCGCCATAACCCGCTCTACCAGCGCCGCATCCACCACGCCCTGCTCGAGGTATTCGCAGGTACCGGCGCAGAGAATAATCAGATCGGCGTAGCTGCCGGTCAGCGCCTGGCGACAGGCGTCCCTGTCTGTCATATCGAACAGGCGAACGGTAAGATTAGGGCAGGTCTGATGCAGCGCCTCAAGACGCGCCGGATCGCGTCCACAGGCAATCACGTGGTAGCCGTCTGCGGCAAAGGATTTCGCCAGGCCAGCACCGATGCCCGAGCTTGCCCCGGTAATCAGCACCGTCTTCATGATTTGACCCTCCGCTTCACGCCGCGCACCGCCCAGCCAAGCAGAGGAAGATGTTCGTAGATCATCTCTCCCGCATCGTAGTAGTCGCGCTGGTGCGTGATGAGATCGTTTTCCGTCTGCACTACCGAACATCCCGGCAGTTCGAGCGGCTCTCCCCCGGCAATGCGCGGGTGCGACCAGTGCATCACCCAGGTGACAACAAACCGGCTGCCGCTGCACAGGGGTGAATCGATGGTAAAACGGCAATGCTCAACGTTAGCCAGCAGATGGGTGAAATAGCGCTGAAGCGCGAAAATCCCGTCATGCTCGCCAAACGGATCGATAAGCGTGGCATTCGAATGGTAAAGCCCCACCAGCGCGGAAGGCGGCTGGCTATCCAGTGCGGTGTAGTACTCAACAAACCGACTCACGACAGAGGGCAAAGTGCTCATGGGTCACATCCTGGCTGTAAACAACGTGGCGTAATCGCATAATTAAAACTTACACAATTAACGTTATTTGTCCAAGTTTGTGATGATCTATTTTTTATTTTGACTATATATCAATAGTTTAAAGTCGTGCAAAAGAGTGGGTTTTGTAGGCCAGGTAAGGCGCAGCCGCCACCCGGCTATAACTTTCAGGATATCCTTAAGGCAAACTCGCCGCTCTTCTTCCAGGCTTATCCTTTTTATTCATAAGGATGCCCTCGTGAAACGTTTCTTTCTCTCCCTTTTCTCCAGCCCGGAATCCTTACTGCAGGTGATGAGCCAGCAGGAAATCATTGAAGCCGTCGAAGATGGCGATCGCATCATTATCGACCAGGACGGGAACGCCTCGGTGAACTACAAAAGCAACGAGGTGCGGCAGGACTTTCTGCGTCACGTCAACACGCTGAAGAGGGCCTGATATGGGAACGGCGATATTTATGGTGCTGATGGTATGCGGGTACTGGTACACCAGCCGCGACCTGTCGACCCGCTTTAAAATCAAGCGCTCATTTGGCTGGGACGTCTATTTCCTTGTGGCGCTGTACGGCTGTATTTTCGTTCTGCAGGGCGTGATTGCCACCGGTCTGCTCTGGCTGCTCCTGCTCGCCCTCTCTGCCGCCAACAACGCTTTTCACTTTGCCTCACCGAAATATACCGACTGGCAAATCGACTTTATGAACTGGAGCTTTTTAGGCATTCAGGCGCCGGTGGTCGTGATGCTGGCGTTTGCCATCCTGTTTTGCCTCTACCGCTCTAACTGGGCAGGCAGCGCCAGGCTGGACGGCGAAAGCCGGAAGAAGCTCTACAAACGTCTGGCGCAGTCGAGCGGTATCGAACAACTGCTGTACCAGTGTATGGAGCAAGGCGAACTGGCGCAGGTCACGCTTCGTTCCAGGCGGATTTACGTCGGTATGATCCACACCGCAACGCTGGAATATGAAAAAACGGCCAATATCGTGCTGATCCCGATGTTAAGCGGGTACAGAGACGCGAAGACGATGAACTTTCGCATCGAGAATAACTACAGCAAGTGGTATGCGGAGCATGACATCACGCTCGACTCTGAACCCCGCAGCGCCATGTCATTCCGGAAGGTGATTTTACTCAATCAGATTGAGAGCCTCTCACTGTTCGATCCTGCCAGCGCCAGCGCGCTGTCGCTGGCCCAGCATGACGCGCTTTCTAAAGAGGCATCCCCATAATCCTGATAATGCTCTGCTGTGAAGCGGTTTCGAAAAGGACGTTCTTAACGCAGAGCATGCCCTGCTTCTGGTAGAACCGGTACGCTCCCGCGTTCTGCTCCAGCACTTCCAGCCAGAGATAGTCTTTTCCCCTGCTCCGGGCCATGTCGGTGATGCTGTTGAACATCACCTGACCATGGTTCTTGCCGGTCTCGGCGGGATCGAGGTAGAGCTTGTTGAGGAGAACGCCCTTCTTGTCCGTTTCTGGGATCCTGGCTTCCCATGTCACTTTCATGAATCCCACTGGCCGATCGGTCTCGGCAACATACCAGGAAACAGCGTTATCTTTCAGGCTCTGTCCAAGTACGGAAAGCGCGTACTCGCCGTGCAGAAAGTCCTTCATCTCTGCCTCTGACACCCACAGATGCTGAAAATGGGCGGGGTAAATGCGGTATCCAAGTTCGCTTAAGAGCGTTGAATCGGCCCCGGTGGCCTGTCGAATTCGAAGAGTCATGGAAGGTATCCTTACTAACCCGCTTTACGTGTGATGCCGCGCGAAACGAGAAAGACAAAAAACAGTTAAATTCTTGCGACATATATTATTGTGGTGAACAACGTTAAGTACAGCCCGCGGGTGATGGATCTCGCCCTGACACACCAAAACGGGTGGGTGAAAACTCTCACCCGTTCGCGCTAGTCTGGCTGTGAAGAATGGAAGGTCAGGACTCGCGATTAGAACGTATGGAAATTATTTTGATGCGGCATGGGATCATCAATCGGTTTATTGCAAAAGAACCGATCGCACCAGGCTGGAAAGAACAGACTCGTCCGGGTAAGGGGTACTGGGGAGCGGGTGTTTACAGCGTTGTGTAGCGACACATGCGGAGCCGAGGGTTTTTAATCCTCGGCGCTCGGGTCATCGAGTCTGGCTAAGAATAATGCGATCGAACAGACGGTCACCCAACCAGACGCGCATGCCGATGAGCATCCTGGCATACTTGCCGGCTGCATAGCGCGTACGCGGATGAGGACTTTTAACGGCGCGGGCAACCACGTCCGCAATCACCTTCGGGTCGCTGCCCCTGCCATTCCCATAAGCATTTTTGACCGAGTTCGCCACGTTCCCCACCAGATGACCATACGGGCCACTTGCTGAACGTTTGACAAAATTGCCGCTGACCACATCGCCAAAGCCTGTCTCGATTAAACCCGGTTCAACAATCACAACCTTAATGCCAAATTCAGCCACTTCAAGACGCAGACAGTCAGACCATCCCTCGAGCGCATGTTTCGTTGCGTGATACCAGGCTCCCAGAGGGGTGTAAATTTTCCCTCCTATCGAAGTGATGTTGATAATGTAGCCACTGCGTCTGGCGCGCATGGTCGGGAGCAGCAGCTGCGTAAGGCGGGCCGCACCAAACACGTTAACTTCAAACTGATAGCGAGCTTCATCAATACCGATCTCTTCTACCGGTCCGTAGAGCCCAAAACCCGCATTGTTGACCAGTACGTCAACCCCACCCGTTTGCGACGCGATGGTTTCCACCGCAGCCAAAATGTCTTCATCACGTGAGATATCCATCCGCAGAGGGCGCGCGCCAAGCTGGGCGAGATCGTTCATTTTTTCAACGCTACGGGCAGCAGCGTAAACCTGATAGCCATCCTGAATAAGACGACGGGCGATGACTTTGCCCATACCTGACGATGCACCGGTGACCAGCGCGGTTTTCTTGTCCTGAGTAAACATAAATACCTCGGTGAGTAGACTGTCGTTAGTTTGCCCTCACTCGGCCCCGCGTTAACTAGCGTATCGCGCCATATGACTCGCAAACTGCGCCATCATAGCGATAGATATGCCCGGATTTACTCAAGACGCATGGCTGTCCTGGCCGCTTCAGGAGTCTGGCCCGTCCAGGTCATAAATGCGCGATAGAATGAGTTAGGATCTTCGAAACCCAGTAAAAATGCGATCTCATACCCGGAAAGACGCGTATTGCGAAGATAATGACGGGCCAGGTGTTCACGACACGCGTTGACAAGGTTGCGAAAATTATCCCCTTCCTGCTCAAGCCTGCGCTGCAGCGTGCGTTTGCTCATTCCCAGGCGCTCCGCCGCTTTTTCAATTGTCGCTTCGTTACCGGGAATAAGTTCCAGGAGTACCGCACGAACGCGCTCGGCGGTTGAAGCCTGTTCATTTAACTGACCGAGACGACGCTGCAGTTCCGGTTCAAATACCTGCCACATCCCCTCATTTACCGTTAAAAAGGGCCGAAGCGCATCGGCTGCGGAAAAGCTGATGGCAGGCTGTTCTCCGTATTGCACGTCAGTACCAAAGAAACGCGAAAAGTGGCTGTTCTGAACCGCTGACGGTAGCGCAGAAACGGAGATCCGTAAGGGGTTAACCGGTTCGCGGGTCCCCAGCCGCAAAAGCCTGAGCAGGAAACCCAGCTCTGCCACCTGCAGAAACGGCGGGAGTTCTGTCGCAAAAAGCCAGCGTGGTGAAACGGTAAGGTTGCCGTTTTGGTCGACCGTTGTCTCCAGAACCATGGGAGCAATAAGCTGTTTATATCTGGCCAGTCGCTGGACAGCCTGCATCATATTGCTACTGCACAGTGCGGCAAAAAGTGGCGGATCAAACACATCCGCAGAGATCAACTCAATGAGCGGGACGGGAAAGGCAGGATCGTTCGTTTCGGCCTCTAGCGCGTTCCAGAAGCGGATGTATTCATCCGTATCGAGTCCACGCGCTTTTTGCAAAAAGAGATCGTCAGGTAATCCTGCCCTGCGGAGAATGCGTTCTGGCTCAAGCCCCGCGTCTTTCAGCAGCGTTTTCCAGCTTATATCGAGGGCGAAAGTACGGTTATAGGCCATTTGCTCATTCCCGGTGTGAAGGTTATTCAACGCTAAGTGTTGTTGTGTTGCGAGAGTTTGTCAGTCGTCGCAGGTATAAACATTATTTGCCCACTAATAACGCTGCGGCTAATGCCCTCTTCAACGAATTGATGACATCATCCGTATCCATGCCCATTTGCGCATGAATAATTGCACCGTCAATGAGCAGCATAATCTCATTGACGACGCGCTCATCCGCGATCTTCATCAGCGATACAATAATTTTCTTTGTTTCACATTTATGATTGCGGCAAATCTCTTTTATTTCGCTTTCAATATCTTCCGATTTTGCCTCTGCGCTGGCGTTAATAAACGCGCAGCCGTGGAACTCGGGCGAAACAAACCATTCATAAAGCGTTGAAGATATCGCATCAGCAGGTATTTCGCCTTTATCGAGATGTCGACGCAGCGTGGCCTCAAACCAGTTAATCCATATTTCATGCCGATAGTGCAAATAGGCGAGAATAAGCAAGCTCTTACTCGGGAAATGGCGATAGAAAGTCACCTTGGTCACTTTAGACGCTTTAATCAGCGTATCCACCCCCGTCGCCCTGAAGCCCGTGGAATAAAACAGATCGTGCGCCGTAAGTAATATCTTATCTCTGACGCTGATTTTTGTATCGTTCACTGCGGGTTCTGTTTTCACTTTTGGGTAGCCTCAAAAAGAATGTTGACAGCGTTATTTTACAGGCATAGATTACCGCAAGTAGACAGACCTGTCTACATCATATAACGCTGAGGTAATTGCAATGAACACACGTCCTCCTTTACCGCCCTTCACGCGTGAAAGCGCCATCGAAAAAGTCAGACTGGCAGAAGATGGCTGGAACAGCCGCGACCCGGCGAAAGTCGCGCTTGCCTATACGCTGGATACCCAGTGGCGCAACCGCGCTGAGTTCGCCACCAACCGTGAAGAGGCCCAGGCGTTCCTGGAGCGGAAATGGAAAAAAGAGCTGGACTATCGTCTGATTAAAGAGCTCTGGGCATTTACGGATAACCGGATCGCGGTGCGCTATGCCTATGAATGGCATGATGATTCCGGCAACTGGTTCCGCTCGTATGGCAATGAAAACTGGGAGTTTGAGCCTGACGGACTGATGAAGCACCGCTTTGCCTGCGTAAACGATATGCCGATAAAAGAATCCGAGCGTCTGTTCCACTGGCCGCTGGGCAGACGCCCGGACGATCACCCCTCACTGAGCGATCTTGGCTTATAGGATTTTCGCATCACTCCGGGCCGCCCCGGAGTGGTGAATTTACAGTGCGCCCAGCTGTTTCATCAGCGTCAGGTTGTCCTCAATATGCCAGTTAGCCACAATCTTACCGTCAGCGATCTCATAAATATCCGTGGCGATAAAATCTATTTTTTGCCCCTTTCCTTTCAGCTTGCCAAATGTCCCGGTGAAGGTACCGTGAAAATGTAAATGCGAAACCACGCGATTGCCTGAAATAATCATTTGTTCAACGTCACAGCGCAAATCAGGCACGGCGGCACGAAACGCCCGGGAGGCTAAAATAGCGCCTTCAGGACCTTGCTTACGACCTTCTGGGGGCGTCTTATCGATGAAATTCACCGCCAGCGCATCACGCGCCAGGGACTCTTCTCCCGTATTCCAGAAGGTTGCATATTCTCTGGCAGCATTTTCATTCACCTTTAATTGCGCCTGTGAAAGGCTCTTATCAATAATAAGCTGTTTCGGCTGCAGAAATTCCAACTGCGCCGAAAATACGGTACCGGATAGACCTGTAAGAATAAGCATCGCGACAGCTGAACGAATACACGTCGTATATTTCATGATATCTCTCAATAATTTATCAGGATAACTGCAAATCGTTATTTTGAACGTTATATGATGGGTAATCGGTATATCCCGTGGCGGTGCCGCCAAACAGCGTGGCGGGGTCGCGTACCTGGGCAAGAGGCAGCTGGTGCGCCAGCCGGTGGGGTAAATCCGGGTTGGCAATAAACGGCCGTCCGAAGGCAATCAAATCGGCATAGCTGGCGGCAAGGATCTTTTCCGCTTTTTCACGGTCATAGTTCCCCGCGACGATAAGGGTTCCGCTAAACGTGTCGCGAAGCGATTGACGGAACTGTTCAGGTACCTGCGGCGCATCGTCCCAGTCGGCTTCCGCCAGGTGGATGAACGCAATGCCTTGTTGTTCACACCAGGCCGCGAGAGCGAGTATGGCTTCCGTCACCTGCGGATCGTTCATCCCGCGCTGGGTGATAAACGGGGAAAGGCGGATGCCCGTACGCTCGGGGCCAATGGCCTCCGCAATCGCAGTTAACACCTCCTGAGCAAAGCGGATCCGGTTCGCCAGCGTGCCGCCGTACTCGTCCGTGCGTTTGTTGGAGGTTTGACGCAGGAACTGGTCGATCAGATAGCCGTTTCCACCGTGAACCTCCACGCCGTCAAAACCGGCCTGAACGGCATTCAGTGCCGCCTGACGATAGTCCGCGATGATGCTGTAAATATCCTTGCGCGAGAGCGTTCTCGGCTGCGGGCAGTCAACCATTTGGCCTTCTCCCTGCTCATTCACCACCCACACCTGCGCGTCCGGCGCCAGCGCTGACGGCGCAACGGGCTGACCATCCTGATGAAAACGGGCGTGCGACATTCGCCCCACGTGCCAGATCTGAGCAAAAATCACCCCGCCCGCCTGATGCACGGCGCCCGTGGTGAGCTGCCATCCTGAAACCTGCTCAGGCGAATGGATGCCCGGCGTCCATGAGTATCCTTGCCTTGAGGCGAAATCTGCGTGGCTTCCGTGATGATTAATCCAGCGCTGGCCCGCTGCCGGTAATACTCCGCCATCAGCGCGGAGGGAATATTTCCCGGTTGCAGGGAGCGCGCGCGGGTCATCGGCGCCATGACGATACGATTTTTGAGGTCCTGCTGACCCAGCCTGTAGCGTTCAAAAAGTGAGGTACGTTGCATGTTTTCACCCCTTATGGTTTTGATGAAATCACTTTACAGGCGGCATCTGGGTTTGATAATTACGCTAAAAGCAGATGCACTTTTCGGAAAATATGAATAATGGGCAAACTCGAAGACATGGCACTACTGGTTGAAGTGGCCGAGGCCGGCGGTCTTTCTGCCGCCGGACGACGCCTGTCGCTTTCCCCCGCCACCATGACGGCCAGGCTGAAGGCGATTGAGGAGCGTTACCAGACCCGCCTGTTTCACCGCTCAACGCGGTCCATCACGCTGACCCGCGCCGGAGAAGAGTTTTACCATGCCGCACTGCGCGTGCTGGAGGAAGTGCATCACGCCGAGTCGCTATTAACGCAAAAAGAAGGCGTGCTCAGCGGCAACATTCGCCTTTCTGCGCCCTCGGACTTTGGCAGACAGTATCTCAGCCCCGCCGTCGTGGAATTCTCCCGACGCCATCCTGAGGTTAAATTTTTCATCTCATTAAGAGAACACGTTGAGGACCTGGTCGCTAACCGGCTGGATATGAGCGTGCGTTTCGGCAACCTGCCGGACAGCAGTCTTGTCGTCAGAAACATCCGTCCGAACCATCGGGTACTGGTCGCCTCCGGGGAGTATCTTAACGAGCGCGGAATCCCCTCCACGTTTGCAGATTTAACCCGTCACCGGTGCCTGGCGCTTGAGTCTCAAGGCGTGGTGATGAACGAATGGCGCTTTGAAACCAGTGGCGAGGAAAGCATTGTTCGCGTAGAGCCTGCCATGGTGTGCGACGACGGGGCATTGCTTCGCCAGTGGGCTCTCAGCGGGGCTGGCATCGCGGGGAAATCGTGGTGGGACGTCAAAGACGATGTTGAAACCGGAAGGCTCGCGGTGCTGTTTGCCGACAGCTTCACCGGCTTTAGCCGATACGATCGCAAAGATGTCGGGCTGCAGTTTGTTTACCCGCAGCGTAAACTGCAGCCGCTTCAGGTCACGGCGTTTAGCCAGTTTTTTCTCGACTGGTTAAAAAAACAATAATCCAATAAACAGTGATACACTCGCACGATACAACTCATTATCCCGTCTGAACGGCTTATGACTACAAATATTGCTTTTTTCGACTTCGATGGAACGATAACGTTTTCCGACAGCTTCACCCCGTTTATTTATCGTTCTGTTGATGAAAAAACGCTACGGCGTGGAAAGCTGCGCCTTCTTCCCTACATCCTCGCCTATAAAATGGGCGCGTTATCGGGATCGGTTTTACGAAAAAAAGTGGTAAGAATAGCGTTAGCTGGCAAATCTGAAGCTGAATTAAAAAACGCCGGGCTTTTCTACAGTAAAACCGAAATTCCTGCCCTGTTGCGGGAGGATGCCATGAAAAAAATCAGATGGCACAAGTCTCAAGGGGATACGGTGGTGGTGGTCTCAGCCTCGCTTGATTTATACCTCAAACCCTGGTGCGAGCAGAATGGTCTGGAACTCATATGCAGTGAGGTGGCATTTTCAGGTGGAAAAGTAACCGGAAAATACAAAAAGGGTGATTGCAGCGCCCGCTTAAAAAAAACGAAGATAATTGATAATTATGATTTATCTTCCTACAACGTCATCTATGCCTATGGCGATACGAAGGAAGATTTAGACATGCTCTCGCTTGCCTCGAAAAAATTTTATCAGTGGAAAGAAATGTCCTGATCCCACCATGACGTATCAGAAAAAAATCATAATAAGAGGCCTAAGGCGGCAATAATGATTTTGTCACCAAAATAAGAGATAGCGCGCATTTCGGTGACAAACTCAGGACTACTCTGTGAGCGGTTTTCAGGAGGTACAAAATATGAAAAAGCTTCTGATATGCTGTTTGTTTGGTAATACCGCAAACTCTCTCGCCAAAAAGATGCAGTCTCTGGCAGAACGCGAAGGCTATCCGCTGATGATTAGCGCCGTTGGGCTGGATAACTTCGCCAGTGTCGCTCCCGCTTTCGATGGTTTCCTCGTCGCGCCGCACATTCAGTACAAACTCGATGAGATAAAAGAAACGGTGGGTAATACGCGATCAATCGCCATTATTGAGAGCCTGCCCTATGCGTCCCTGGACGCGAAGAAAGTGTTGAATTTCGTGAAGGAAAAGATGCCTGAACTGGCTGCCTGATAGATAAGGCCGCATCGGTTTTGCGGCCTCCTCTCACCCGCCAATCAAAACGTGTCGACACAAGGCTGGCCGACCTTGCTAAGGGCGTTTTTCAGTCTGGCTCTAAGCTCAATTAACGCCGCTTCTTTCTCTTCTAGCTGCTGCAGCTTGCGGCGCAGGGAGGTTTTTTTTTGCTCAGCGGTAAAGTTGTCGTCAACCCAGACAGCTAAAACCTCTGAAATCTCGGCTAAGGTAAAGCCCAGCATTTTGGCATGCTTGATCATGTTTAAACGCTGTAAATCGACGGCGGAATAAACCTTGTAGTTATTGCTGCGATTGGGCTGCGGGATATTTTCTAATAGCCCCTGCCGCTCATAGTAACGCACCGTCTCTTTCGACAATCCCGTTTTCGCACACAGTTCACCAATTCGCATCGCGTCGCCCTCACCTTGTAAAAATCACGCTTGACCGTGTACCTAAGTGCACGGTTTATCCTGTGCAGCATACATTAGGGAAACGGGATTAAACATATGAATTCTTTTGATTATACAGGAAAAACAGCGCTGGTTACCGGAGCGTCTTCTGGCATTGGTCGTGATTTCGCCAGGCAGCTCGCTGCCCGCGGCGCGGCAGTGATCCTGGTCGCCCGCTCCGAGCCAAAGCTGCAGGTGCTTGCCGCCGAGTTGGTCAGAAAGCATGGCGTATCCATCACGATCATTGTGCAGGATTTAGTGAAACCGCAAGCCATTCCCCACATTGTGGAACGGCTTGAAACCTTAAGACGCGTCCCTGACATTCTGATCAACTGCGCCGGTTTCGCCACCTATGGGCCATTCGAAAAGCTGTCGATCGACAGGCAGCGTGATGAGATAAACGTGAACTGCCTGGCCCCCGTGGAGCTGACTCACGCCCTGCTGCCGGGAATGCTGCAGCAGGGCTCCGGGGTAATTATTAATGTTGCCTCAACGGCCGCGATGCAGCCGGATCCCTATATGGCGATTTATGGCGCAACCAAAGCCTTCCTGCTCTCGTTTTCGAATGCGCTGTGGGGAGAGTATCGCTCAAAGGGTATCCGCGTCCTGGCGCTTTGCCCCGGCGCAACGGATACGGCCTTTTTTGATGTAGTGAATGCAGAGGAAGCCTCGGTAGGCAAAAGAATGCCCGCTGACAAGGTGGTTACCCTGGCGCTGAAGGCCGTGGAGAATAACCGTAGCTACCTGATTACCGGATGCGGTAACTGGCTTCTGGGGCAGCTACACCGGTTCGTGACGCGCAGGCGTCTGGTGCTTATCGTTGAAAAAATATTGCGTCCACGTTCGGCTTAAGCAAAAACGGCTCTGTTCAGCGCAAGGGAGTTGCGCTGAAACCCTCCCTTATTGCAGACAGATAGATGCCATAGTGCACGAAAAACAGTGATACACTTACCCCACCTGGTTGATCGTCCCGTCTGAACGGCGCATGATGAATGACGGTAACCAAAATACGAAATGGTCACTCGTTGTTAATCGTAGCCTGTCACGCTAAGCTTAAATAATGACTAAAAATATGAATCCCCCATCATCACGTGGTCCACTTGACCACGCTGTCAGAGAGCAAATCGTCGAAGCCGCTTTTGAGCACTTCGGTCACTACGGCTATGAAAAAACCACCGTCGCCGAGCTGGCTAAATCCATCGGTTTTTCAAAGTCCTACATTTATAAATTTTTCGACTCCAAACAGGCCATCGGCGAGGTGATCTGCGCTAACCGCCTGGAGCTGATCATGGCGGCGGTGCTTTCCGCCATAGAGGATGCGCCTTCAGCAAGCGAAAGATTACGCCGCCTTTTCAAAGCGCTCACCGAGGCGGGAAGCGAGCTGTTTTTCCACGACCGTAAGCTATACGACATTGCCGCCGTCGCCGCGCAGGAGCAGTGGCCGTCAACCCAAAAGTATAGTGAAAGCCTGATGAAGCTGATTGAGAGCATCATTATCGAAGGCAGGCAGGCCGGCGAGTTTGAAAGAAAAACGCCGCTGGATGAGGTTACCGGTGCCGTCTACATGGTGATGTGCCCTTACATTAATCCCGTTCAGCTGCAGTACAACCTCGAAATGGCCCCCACGGCGGCAGTGCTGCTCTCTTCACTGATTTTAAGAAGCCTGGCCCCCTAATTTGTGACCATTGACAATTTTGGTCACTAGTCAGAGAATGCGGATACCGTCCTGTTACGTCAAAAAGGTTTCCCATGCTCAGGCTCATTTCAGCCCGCGTTGCCGTTTGTCTCCTGCCGTTTGCCCTGGTGGCGTGCGGCGATATTTCCGCGAGTGACGATCCGCGCACAAAGCCACCGCTCGTCAGATCCGCATCCGTCGAGCTTGCGAACAATACCTCCCGCGCCTTCACGGGCGTGGTGGTCGCAAGAACGCAAAGCGATTTGGGTTTCAGAGTTCAGGGAAAAATCCTAGAGCGACTGGTTGATACGGGTCAGACCGTCAAACAGGGTCAGCCCTTGCTGCGCCTGGATCCGGTTGACCTGAAATTACAGGCCCAGGCGCAGCAGCGCGCGGTGGATGCAGCCCAGGCGCGCGCGCGAAAAGCCTCCAGCGATGAGGCACGCTATCGCGGTCTCGTGGCGTCCGGTGCCGTATCCGCCTCGGAGTATGACCAGATCAAAGCGGCGGCCGATACGGCCAGGGCCGATCTCAGCGCCGCCCGGGCGCAGGCCAGCGTGGCGCAAAACGCCACGGGCTATGCCGTACTGCTGGCGGATTCCGACGGCGTGGTCATGGAGACGCTCGCCGAGCCGGGTCAGGTCGTCAGTGCCGGACAGGTGACGATCAGGCTCGCCAGAGCGGGACAGCGTGAAGCGCTCGTGCAGCTTCCGGAAACCCTGCGCCCTGCCGTCGGCAGCGAAGCGCAGGCCACACTTTATGGCAATGAAGAACACCCGGTCACCGCAAGGCTGCGCCTGCTGTCTGACTCGGCCGAAGCCACGACCCGCACGTATGAAGCCCGTTACGTGCTGGATGGCCTGCTGGCGAACGCGCCGCTGGGGGCGACCGTCACGCTGAACATTCAGGATAATAAAGCGGAAGGTCAGATCATGCAGGTCCCGCTGGCCTCACTCTATGATGCAGGAAAAGGTCCCGGCGTCTGGCGCATTTCCGCCCAGCCGGCAAAGGTCGCATGGACGCCCGTCAAGGTGCTGAGCGTGGGTGAAGATGCGGTGCAGATCACGGGCGGGGTGAAGCCCGGTGAGAAGATTGTTGCGTTAGGCGCACATCTTCTGCACGAAGGTGAGGTCGTCAGGCTTGCTAAACAACGCACTGCCGCCCTGGCGGAGAACACACCATGAGCGGAAGCCGCTTCAACCTGTCAGCGCTGGCCGTCCGCGAACGTTCCATCACGCTGTTTCTGATCGTTCTGGTCACGATTGCCGGAATTTATGCCTTCTTTGGGCTCGGGCGCGCGGAAGATCCGCCCTTCACGGTAAAGCAAATGACGGTGATAACCGTCTGGCCGGGCGCCACCGCGCAGGAGATCCAGGATCAGGTCGCCGAGCCGCTGGAAAAGCGCCTGCAGGAACTCAAATGGTATGACCGTACCGAAACCTATACCCGTCCTGGCATGGCGTTTATCACGTTGTCATTGCAGGACAAGACCCCGCCTGCCGAAGTGCAGGAGGAGTTCTATCAGGCGCGTAAGAAGCTTGGAGATGAATCGCAGCGTCTTCCGGCGGGCGTCATCGGCCCGATGATCAATGACGAATTCTCGGATGTCACCTTTGCCCTCTTTGCCCTGAAAGCGAAAGGCGAACCGCAGCGGCAGCTGGTACGTGATGCCGAAGGCCTGCGCCAGCAGCTTCTGCACGTCCCCGGCGTGAAGAAAGTGAACATTATCGGCGAACAGGCCGAGCGGATTTATATCTCCTTCTCCCATGACCGTCTGGCGACGATAGGGCTCTCACCCCAGGATATTTTCAATGCCCTCAACAGCCAGAACGCGCTAGCCGCGGCGGGTTCCATTGAGACCCGAGGCGCGCAAATTTTTATCCGCCTGGACGGCGCGTTCGATGAACTGCAGAAAATCCGCGATACGCCTTTTGTGGCCCAAGGCAAAACGCTCAAGCTGTCCGATGTGGCGACGGTTGAACGGGGCTACGAAGATCCCCCGACGATGCTCATACGTAATCAGCATGAACCCGCCCTTCTGCTGGGCATCGTGATGCGCGAAGGCTGGAATGGTCTCGCGCTGGGTAAAGCGCTGGATGCGGAAACGGCAAAAATAAATGATAGCCTGCCGCTTGGCATGTCCCTGACCAAGGTCACCGATCAGTCCGTGAATATTCGCTCGTCGGTCGATGAGTTCATGATTAAGTTCTTCGTCGCCCTGCTTGTGGTCATGGTGGTGTGTTTTGTCAGCATGGGCTGGCGCGTGGGGGTGGTGGTTGCGGCGGCGGTCCCGCTGACGCTGGCGGTCGTTTTCGTGGTGATGGAAGCCGCGGGAATAAACTTCGACCGCGTCACGCTGGGCTCCCTGATCCTCGCCCTCGGGCTGCTGGTTGACGATGCCATTATCGCCATCGAAATGATGGTGGTGAAAATGGAGGAAGGTTACGACAGAATCAAAGCCTCGGCCTTCGCCTGGAGCCATACCGCCGCGCCCATGCTGGCCGGAACCCTGGTGACGGCCATTGGCTTTATGCCGAATGGTTTTGCCCAGTCGACCGCCGGGGAATACACCAGCAATATGTTCTGGATTGTCGGCCTGGCTCTGATTGCATCGTGGTTTGTCGCGGTGGTGTTCACGCCCTATCTTGGGGTGAAGATCCTGCCGGCAATCCCCAAAGTCGAAGGGGGTCATGCCGCCATCTATAACACGCCTCGCTATAACCGTTTTCGCCAGCTGCTTGCCCGCGTTATCGCCAGAAAATGGCGGGTGGCCGGGTCAGTGGTCGCCATTTTCATCCTGGCCGTGCTCGGCATGGGTCTGGTAAAAAAACAATTTTTCCCGACCTCCGACCGCCCGGAAGTACTGGTTGAGGTGCAGATGCCCTACGGTACCTCGATTGAGCAAACCAGCGCCGCAGCCGAAAAAATAGAAGCGTGGCTGGGCCAGCAGCCCGAAGCCAAAATTGTCACTGCTTATATTGGTCAGGGTTCGCCTCGCTTTTATCTGGCGATGGCGCCTGAACTGCCCGACCCGTCTTTTGCGAAAATCGTGATCCTGACGGACAGCGAGACGTCTCGCGAGGCGCTTAAGCTCCGGCTGAGAGACGCTGTCGCCAACGGTCTTGCGCCCGAAGCGCGCGTGCGTGTCACGCAACTGGTGTTTGGCCCTTACTCGCCCTTCCCGGTTGCATGGCGCGTGTCGGGTCCGGATGTCGAACAGGTGCATGACATCGCTGATAAGGTGAAAGCCGTGCTTCAGGCAAGTCCGTTGTTGAGAACCGTCAACACTGACTGGGGCTCACGCGTTCCCGTATTGCATTTCACCCTCGATCAAAACCGCCTGCAGGCGACCGGATTAACCTCCAGTGCCGTTGCCGAGCAGCTTCAGTTCCTGCTGTCTGGCGTGCCCGTCACCTCCGTGCGGGAAGATATTCGCTCGGTAGAGGTGATTGGCCGCGCGGCGGGCGATATCCGTCTTGATCCGGCAAAAATAGAGGGCTTTACCCTTGTCGGCAATGCGGGACAGCGCGTTCCGCTGTCTCAAATCGGCAAGATTGAGATCGGTATGGAAGATCCGATCCTGCGCCGTCGCGATCGCACGCCGACGATAACCGTTCGGGGCGATATCGCTAACAATCTTCAGCCACCGGACGTGTCGGTCGCCATCATGAAGCAGCTCCAGCCGATTGTTGATGCGCTGCCGGCCGGGTACCGAATCGACATGGCGGGTTCGATTGAGGAATCGGGTAAAGCCACACAGGCAATGATTCCGCTGTTCCCGATCATGATTGCCCTGACGCTGCTGATCATCATTTTGCAGGTGCGCTCAATCTCGGCAATGGTTATGGTGTTCCTAACCGCGCCCCTGGGGCTGATTGGCGTGGTGCCCGTGCTGTTGATTTTTAATCAGCCGTTTGGCATCAACGCGCTGGTCGGTTTGATCGCCCTTTCCGGCATTCTTATGCGCAATACGCTGATCCTGATCGGTCAAATCGATCATAACCAGAAGGAGGGTCTAGAGCCGTTCCAGGCGGTGGTTGAAGCGACGGTCCAGCGCGCACGCCCGGTCCTTCTGACCGCCATGGCTGCCGTGCTGGCGTTCATTCCCCTGACGCATTCGGTGTTCTGGGGCACGCTGGCCTGGACGCTGATAGGCGGAACGCTGGGCGGGACGATCGTCACCCTCGTCTTCCTGCCCGCGATGTATGCGATCTGGTTCCGGATCCGCCCAGCGGAACAACGCGTGCTGCACCCCACAGAAAACGTGTAAACTACCATGAGTAGATAACACATCTGAGGAAAGCATGGTTGTTAAGCGCTTAAGAAAAGAGGACCGCCGCGTGCAGCTGCTGGAGGTTGCACGCGGAATTGTTCGTCAGCAAGGCACGGAGGCGTTGACGCTTGGCTACCTGGCCGAACGGGCCAACGTGACCAAGCCTATCCCCTACGACCACTTTGGCGATCGTGAAGGATTGCTGATGGCGTTGTACCAGGACTATAGCGATCGGCAGCTGACGAAATTCCGCGAGACGCTGACGGTCGACAGCAAAACGCTTGAGAAGACGATCCGCTTTTTCAGCGCCGCCTATATCGACTGCGCCATTACCGCCGGGCCTGAAACCGGGCCAATCGCAGCGGCGCTGTCCGGGTCCCACGCGTTGCAGACGTTTCGTGAGGCATGCGTGGCAGAATGTGCCGACTGCCTGCGTACCGCGCTTTCCCCTTTTGTCACGCTGAAAGGCGTTCAGGGGGAAGCGGCACTGACGGCCATTATTGGCGCGGCGGACGCGCTCAGCACCGCCGCAGGCAACGGCGTGCTCGCCCGAAATGTTGCGGAAGATACGCTCAGCGGCGCCATGACCGGCGTGCTGGAGACCTACGTGAATAGCACAAAATGATCGCTTTGGGCGGATTGACACCTAAGTTACCAATAGTAATATAGGCGTCAGTTCTCACCCATTCGAGGTCGCTATGTCTGCTACAAATGCCATTAATAACGCACTGATCGTGACGGCTCACCCTGTCGACAATTCGTTATCCCATTCGCTGGCTGCCCGCATTGCCGGGAAATTACGCGAGCAAGGTACGCAGGTTGAGATTGCCGATCTGCATGCTGAAGGGTTTAATCCGGCCATGTCTCGTCCCGACCTTGATTTGTATCACGGCGATCCGAGCGCCCTTCCCGACGATATTCTGCGCGAGCAGCAGCGCGTCGAGCGAGCGGATATGCTGGTGTTTGTCTTCCCCGTGTACTGGTGGTCTGTTCCCGCGCTGTTGAAAGGCTGGTTCGATCGCGTATTAACCCTGAACTGGGCGTATAAGGTGGCCGACGATGGCCGGATTGTGGGCAGCTTACGTGATGTTCCCGTCCGCCTGATTGCCACCGGCGGCAGCGATCTCAGCGGATTCGACAAACACGGCTATTCGACGGCGATTCAGACGCAGATTATCGAAGGCGTGTTTGGCTTCTGCGGGTTGAAGAACGTTAAGCTCGATATCCTTTACCAGGCAGACACGGCGACGCCTGAGCAGGTTGAGGATTTCCTGCAAAGCCTCGGCAGTATTAAATAATATCGGCCAGTGAACTTCATATAATCCAGGCGCAACGCTATCGTTGGACCTACTGATGTTAGTGTATTGAAGAGAATCTCTCACCAGCGTTATAACTGGACGAGATAGTTACGCTAACAACGAAATAAACAAAGGTTATCGCATGGTTAAGTCAGTTCAGCCAACAACCACCCTCACCACCACCGACACCTTCGGCGGCGTGGGCGTATCTGTAGCGAACGACTGACAGACAGAACCTCAACCCCCGCCAGCCTGGACGGGGAAATATCTCTCCGTTCACCACCCTCTGAATGGAGAAAGAAAATGGTTTCATCTGACAATGTACTCTTAATCATCGACATGCAGCAGGGCCTCTTCCGGGGCCCGATTTCCCCCAGTTCCGCCGATGCCGTTCTGGCAAATATCCGTTTATTAATAGCCAACGCGCGGCACGCGCAGGTGCCCGTCTTTTTTGCCCGCCATATCGGGCCAGACGACTCCCCCTTCTCAGAGAAGGGTCCCTTAACACAGCTGATACCGGAGCTGGACGTGAAGGACCATGATGTTGTTTTCACAAAGCGCTATCCCAGCTGTTTTCGGGATACCGAATTGCTGCGTGAACTGAATCAGAGAGGCATCAAACAGCTGGTCATTGCCGGGATGAAAACAGAATTTTGTGTCGACACCACCTGCCGGGCCGCGCCGGAGCTGGGTTTCAGGACGGTATTGATTTCAGATGCGCATACCACAATGGATAATGCACATTTATCCGCCAATGACATCATTGCGCATCACAACAGCACGCTGGCCGGTCCGTTCGTGACGCTCTCGACTGCCAGCGACTGGCATTTTAATAAGGTCAGTTGAGTTGGCGGGATCGCCTCTCTCTCTTTTCCGGCGCGCCTTTCCGCGCGCCGGGCACATGAGAAATGAATTACAGAGTAAAACCACCGTCACCCACTTGCGCCTGGGCGTACCATTTCATCAGTTCCGCACTACCGGGCGCGTTCTCAGCCGGTGACCATGGGGCGGTATCGTGCTCCGGAACAGGCTGGTAGCCGCCGTGTTTTACCTCAAAAATGACGCCGCCTTTATCCAGCGACAGCACGGCATGCCAGGTACCGGCATCCATCTCCAGCACTTTGCAGTCTTCACCTAGCACCACGCGCTGGGTCACGTTACCGCTGTCATCAAAATTCAGCACCAGAAAGCGACCGCTCAGAGCGGTTAGCAGTTCAAACGTGTGCGGGTGGCGATGGGGGCGGACATAGGTGCCGGGCTCCATCGCGATGGCCAGGCGCTGCACCGGGTCGCTCAGCTCAGGATGTAAATTGCGATGCGCGCGTAAGCGAGGAGAATTGGCAGCCTGCTCGCTTTGTTGCTGCAGGTCACTGAACGTAATTTGTTTCATATACACCTTTGTTAATGGGGTCAGCGGGCGGCAACCCGATTGCCGCAAGACGTTATACCATTCTGAACCGTCGATGAGCGATGGCATTTGTGAAACAAATCGCTGCAACGTGAGGATGTGCGTGATTGCACTCCAAATCGCAACATTGAGTAAAACTCACTTTGATTTCCACTATTAATCGTTTTTCAAAAGCAATGGCTCTGAAATACCATCCATTCATCCCTGGGATAGAAAAAATAATACCAAGCCTGTATGGAGCACCTATGACACTCGATGTTTTATTCCATGTAATGAATATTATCTCGCCTCATAAATTTAGCGCCCAAGCAAATGCGCATGAGTTGATAACGTTACTTTCAACAGAAAAGGAAAGTTCAGAGGCGCTGTCACCTCTAATCCATCGGCTGCACCTCCTCTCGTTCGCCCAAAGCAATTCAGCTAACGCCGAAGAGTTGCTCTCAGCGCATTTACCAAAAGAGGATGGGATCCTTCCGCTGCTTGACTTTGCGGAGTGGCCAAAGGTGCGTTACGCCACGTCAGGCGAAGCTCAGACGCGTGAATCTGAGGAGTATTTCCGTGAAATGACATGGGCGGCCAATCTGTTACGCACTGCGCTGATCGATGCTGAACGTGCAAAAGGGACGCCTGCGCTTTATATTCTGGATAAATTGCTCAACCTGAACAGCGCCCTGCCGGAAAGATATAAAAAGATGGCGAATATTCCCTACGCATAAATACGTTCAGGATGCGGAATATTCCAAAATTAATATTCCGCTATTTATTAAACCCGATTTTCATTGTATTCAAGACAGACGATTTTCAAAGAAGGTACCACCGGCGCATTAAGGTTAAGCCACGCCAGCAACCGTTCAATACTCTGTCTTCTGAGCGAATGTTTCGGCCAGACAAGGTAATAGCCGTCCCCTGTTGCTATCGCTTCCCTGAAGGGCAGCGCGAGCAGACCGCTTTTCAGCGCGTCGAGCGTGAGGCGGAGATCGGCCATCGCCACCCCGTGACCGTGCATGGCGGCCAGGCTTCCCTGCTCCAGGGTGTCGAACACTATCCCTCGACTCACGTCGAGACCGGGGAATGACCCCGTTCTTTTCAGCCAGCGCTTCCAGTCCCGTCTGTCCGGAGAGGGATGGATAAGATCGCACTCTGGGAGCTGATGCCGGGCAGATTCAAGCAACGACGGGGTACAAACCGGAATGAGCCATTCACTGAAGAGCAGCCTGCTTTCCGTTGACTCGCCGAAATAGCCATTACCGAGGAGGATCGCACAATCGTATGGCTCACGACTAAAGTCAACGGTGTCGAAGTCCATCCAGACACTGGCAATTTCAATTTGTGGCTTCGCGTGGTTCTCGCGAAAGGATTTAAGCACATTCAGAAGCCATCGCATTGTCAGGGTGCTGGGAGCTTTGAGGCGCAGAAGATGATTTTCGCTTCTGAATGCGCGACACGCCCACTCAATATTCGAGAAACTTTCGCTAAGCTGTCCGGCCAGAACGCGCCCGGCATCACTGACCTCCACTCTTGGCCCTTGACGTTTAAAGAGCTCACAGTCGAACCACATTTCAAGCGTCCGGACATGTCTGCTGACCGCGCCTGGCGTGATATTCAGTGCTTCAGCCGCTTTGCTGAAGGAGTTAAGCCGCGCGGCAACTTCAAAAGCGCGCAGCGCATACAGTGGCGGTAAAGACATACGTTCCCTTTCTGTGAGGTTTAACTATGCAGTGTTTGTATTATCGGCACTCGGTGACTTGTCGCCCAGGCCCTCTGGCGGAAATGTCAGCAGCAGCTCCCTGAGCAGGGACTCAAGCTGCGCGCGCTGCGCGTCAGATAAGCTACTCAGCAGCGCATTTTGGGTTTGTGTATGCACGATCAGCGCCTGTTCGATACGCTCCTGTCCGTGCGGCGTCAGGCTTACGAGGGTGCTGCGCTTGTCATCCGGATCGGCAATTCGCCTGATAAGCCCTTGCTGTTCGAGATGGCTGAGCCGGTTCGTCATTGCCCCTGAGGTGATCAGCAGCGATTTATACAGCTGCGTGGGGGAAAGGCAGTACGGCTCACCGGCACGGCGCAGCGTGGCGAGCACGTCAAACTCGCCTTCGCGAAAGCCAAACTGCGCCATGGCCTGCGCCCGTTTTTTTCCCAGATGCTTCATCAGCCGGAGCATTCGGCCAAAAATTTTCATCGACGAGGCGTCCAGCTCCGGCATGGCACGGCTCCACTGGCCGACAACAAAGTCTACATGGTCTTTCATTTTCACCCCTGATGGCGTGGGTATTTATCCTGTTGTGCGGTACATCTTACGCAAAAACAGATTTTATCTTAACGTTAAGATAAATGCTCGCGGCAATTTGTGCGAGCCATTCACAACCGAAAAGGACTCCATGTTGAAACGCACGTCGCCTTTACTCTTCGCCGTTATCGCTTTTATCGTCGGGCTGAACCTGCGCCCTATTCTGGCTTCTGTCGGACCGTTATTTTCCGTGCTGCAGCGCGAAGCGGGGCTGACCGCTACGCAATTCAGCCTGCTGACCACCCTGCCGGTCGCGATGATGGGACTGGCCGCCTTATGTGGGCCCTGGCTTTTAGCCAGAGTCGGCGCCGTACGGGGAATTATGCTCGGGCTCTTCATCCTGCTTGTAGCCTGCTTATTACGCGGTTTTAGCGCCTCACCGGAGAGTCTTATGAGCACCGCGTTACTTGGCGGAGCAAGCATAGGTACGATCCAGGCGTTAATGCCCGCCCTTATCAAAAAGGAATATACGCAAACGGCCAGCACGATAATGTCGCTTTTCAGCACGGGCATTATGGCCGGTGCGGCGGTCGCCGCCGCCAGCGCCGAGCCGTTGTTTTCATGGCTCACGCTGAAGCCCACGCTAGCGATGGCCGGGCTGTTAGCGCTGCTGGCGCTGATACTGTGGTTGACTCTGGTTAAGCATTCTCGCGAGGAAAAAACAGCACACGAAACCGTTACGCTCTCTTCCTCCCGTACAGCGCTACTGTTGCTCTTTTTCGGCGTGGGAACAGGAGCCTATACGCTGGTATTAGCCTGGCTGCCCCCGCTCTATATTCAGGCGGGATGGTCCGCGCGCAGCAGCGGCTACATGTTGGCCTGGCTGACGTTGACCGAGGTTGTCGCAGGGTTTGCCGTCTCCGCGCTGATCGGTAAATTCCCCGACCGTCGCGTGCCGCTGATCGCCGTATTGCTGCTTCTGCTGGCGGGATTACTGTGTCTGGTCTTTTCGCCGGGTACAACGCCGGTGTTATCCACGCTGCTGCTTGGCACCGGGATCGGCGCTCTCTTCCCGCTGTCTCTTATCGTCACGTTCGATCATGCGCGAACGCCCGCGCAGGCCGGGAAGTTACTGTCTAAAGTTCAGGGCGGCGGATACCTGATCGCCGCGCTTATGCCGTTAATTGCGGGGATCGTCCGCGACAGTTCGCTCTCGCTGACCAGCGCATGGCTGATCATGAGTGCGGGAGTCGTGCTGCTGATCGTCATCGCGCTGAATTTTAAACCGATCGTGGACGTGCAGGCACGGTGAATGCGATACCAGAATTGAGAGTCGTATTTGAGCCAGTCGTAAGATAAATTCAGGGTGAATTTCACCTCATTCAGGAGTGGATATGTCGCAAGCGCTACCAGAAATTGATGTCTTATTTGTCGCCGGGTTCGGGCCCATTTCGCTGGATACGGAGTCCAGCACCGCGTTTTATGTCCAGACACTCGGCCTTCCGCTTAAGCCGATGGAGGGGAACAGCGATTATCTACTCACTGAAGAGGGCCAACTGGAAGGCGTGAAGCATTTCGCCGTCTGGCCGCTCGCACAGGCGGCAGCGTCCTGTTTTGGAGAAGAACAGTGGCCAGTTGAGCACCCGATACCGCAGGGCTGGGTTGAGTATGAGGTGCAGGATCTGGACTCGGCTACCCGCGTTCTGAGTGATAAAGGCTATCGGCTGCTGGTGGCTAATCGTATTGAACCGTGGGGACAAACCGTCACTCGCCTGCTCAGCCCGGAAGGCTTGCTTACCGGACTGACGATTACGCCGTGGCTGCGGGGGTAATGGGGTTTTGCTTTAGGCGAATTTATTAAGGGAAATGTCTGCTTTGAGCTATGAGCAGACATTATTAACTGCGATATGTATGAATTAACAGGAACAACTCAGCAGACACATCATTGTGACTAGAATGACAAGGTCAGGTTTTCATTTTTCACGATAATTTTTTTGTTGTTGATAACCAGCAGAGAAGATGTTCCTACACCAGTAAATAGCGCGTCCCCCTTAAAGAAGGTCTGATCGTGATTGCCAGTTAAATGTCTTGCCATTTCCAGTTCGCTTCCTTTCAGAAGAATTGTCACATTGGTTTTGCGCACGCCAATGTACTTCATGCCTGCATCGCTAAGCACAGGTGCCATATTTGAAAGCATAAAAAAGAGAACGAAAATCAAAACCAAAATTGATATGGCGGTACTTTTTTTATCTTCTTCTTTTATCTTTTTATCAATATATGTATAGGGGATCAGTGTGATCAAAAATGCCGTAAATAGTAATGACAATATAACAGATTTCCCATCCAACATTTCATTTGCGCTACCAAAAATAAGAAAAAGCCCCCCCATAAATGCAATAATTAAATGGGCAAATAAAGCAACATAAATCCTCATACTCCTCCCTACTTTAAGTGTTATTTTCAGTCTTCCGCGCCACTCTTCACGTTTTATTTTTTTATTGGGCGTGAGGAATAAAATAAATTTCGTGCAGTAATAGGAGGTTACAACCGACATGGAATACCATATTGCAAGAGAGAATGTAAGAAAAATTGAAAAAGATATAATGACAAGAAGAAAAAATATGACATCAGAAAGTGATAAGCCTGTAGGTAAGAATCCAATTCTCATCGAGTAAATCATAAATACCGCCACACCGCCCCCTATCAGGGAAAGGTAGATATTTTTTGCCATATTCATATTTAAAATGTTGCTTATAGAAATCACTTCCTGACTCCATTTATATGCTAAAGGTGATATAAAAATGAAAACTGTCGTCCATCATATTGAGGCATCAGACGCAATGAGGATAGAGGATGTAGTTATGGAAGTGCTATTATCTACTTATGATATTCACTCATCCTTCATCTTTTTTTATCTATAGCAGTAAATATTCTTGTAAACCATTTGCTGCGGATGAATACTTACAACTTACGTTCCTGTCACCAGACTGCTGAAGAAATGGTCCGTGAGTCTGCTTCGAGCGAAAAGCATAACTGACTGGCTAATCTAATGGTGATAGTCTACATTCAAGCGAAACAAACTTGTACAATGTTTGAACACCACCACTAATCTTTATCTGGAATATCTCTCGCATCGTAATAATCAATCCCAAGTCTAAAGCTTAACTCAAGACCCTCAGGGCCTCCGTTTATATCACCTACGCCAAATGTATTAGGAGCATTTTTGCTTCTGAATTCTTCAAGATCTTTTTTATTTGGAGGAAATTCATTGTTATTATAAAAATCAGGGAGCGAATGCAACTCAACGTAATCAACGCCAGCAGGATTATAAGCAAGGTAAAAATTTCTATAGTTACCCGGATTTCCTAAGTAGTGCCCTTCTTCATATTGATAGAATTTTGAAGAATGATCAAAATGCAAATAGTTAATATCATTTCCAAAGTCTTTGAACTTATGCCCAAGGGTTTTACCCAGATAAGGCACTTCAGGATGAAAGTCCTTATCTTTGCTGGTTACGGAATAGAGTATCACTGTGTTCTTATTATCATAAACCACCTGTAGATAGAACTTCCTGAATGAGTAAATATACTCATTCACCTTACCATCCTCAGAATGTTCTTCTTTCACAGGTGCGCCAAAAATTGATTCGATATACTTTATCGATGCCCCGGTATAAATTACGTGAAGATTATCTTCCGCTTTTTTTTGAAAAAATTTATCTGCGATATTCTGATACAAGTCAAATACTGCATTTAGCGCTCCAAAGTATCCAGAAACGGCAAGCACACCACTCAAAATAATAGCAATAAATGATTTTTCAAGTACTTTTTTTGTAGCCATCAATTTTACTCGTCATTACATTTTCTAGTATTGTACGTATTACTGACTATAAAGTAAAACAATGCCACGTTAAAACAGGCATCATCAATGATGATTAAATCGAAATTTATCTTAAGCATGATTTCAATTTATGATATTAGAGCACCTTCTGCTGCTGGCACTGATCCGCTATAAAAATCCATACATCTCAAAGGATATTTCCGCCTTGCAATGAATGTGCCTTTTCTGCTTTTCGTTTACAGATTAGCCAGTGCCTGGTTTATTAATACCAGGCATCCAGGCTTTGCATTTATTCAATGAGATCGTATTCTTAACCCGCTTTTAGCATTCGTCGAAGTTCATGGTCCATATATTCATCTACAGCGCTGGCATCAATTCCACCGGCTTTGTACCAGACATGGAGCTCTTTAATTGCCAGCGTTCCAAATCTTGCCCAGCCGATGAGGTTCGTTCTCAAGAGGAACTGAATCATTTCTCCTCCTGAACGAAGTGCCGCATCGCCTGCATCCATCAAGCACAAGGTTCCATGCGCAACCAGCAACATTCGCCTGAGTTCTGGGTTTTTCGCAGAAGGGATACATTCACCCCAGGCCTTCTTATGGTAGCAACGTTGTTTAACTGTCCAGGTGATCCGCACAAGCAGTTCAGTAATCAGAACAGGGATCGCCATCGCTAATCCATGCCGTAAGTCGTATCCTTTCTCAAAAACCTGGACGGCGACAGTCGCGAAAGACTGGCGATGCTGACCAAATTCACCCACGTCAATAAACTGAAGTAATGAAAAGAAAGGAATTGGGATACCAGAGCCTCTTCCTTGCGCACCGGAAGAGCCCGCCATATCAGAAAAAAGATGGCCCATCCAGTTTACGAAACCACTAAATACTTTAGAGACAAAGTTATTCCCTTTAAGCTCAAAAGTTTCGGTATCTACGGAAACCAGTTTTCCGTCTGCCACAAAATGTGCCGTGCTGGTAAATTGATCAAGGATCGAGAAAAATAAACCGACTAAGTCCGGGGAGTGGGCAAGACTTTTAATATGGTGATTCTTCGTGTTCATCCTGAACAGACCGTCAACATCGCCGCCATGCCGATGGTCATAGTTGACCTTGAATTTTCTCTCCAGAAAACCGATAGCGCTTTTTGTAGGATCACTCCCTTCTGCACCGCCTTTCCAGCCAAAGGCTGAGGCGAATTTCTCGACTGCACCGTCCACTGCATTATCTGCAAGCTGGGTCAGCTTTCCTTCACCAGGTGCGCCTACCAGAAAAATATCGATAAGCCCGCCAATAACGCCACAGGTGCCGGCGATCATGTAATCATATTTGTCGCAGCGGGCAGTCTTAAAAGTAAAGTCTTCCTGAATGCGTTTCTCCAGAGCAATTCTCTGAGTTGGGGACATCAGGGCGCTAAACGGATCGACAGTTAAATCGACATTATGCTTATGGGCATAGTGCGATACGGACTGGGAATAGGTTTCCCAGTCCGTATCGCTGGTGAACGCTATTGTTTCTATCATCGACAGTTTACTGATACTGGACGATGACGGGGTCAAACCGGATTCAAGGTAATCGCTGAATTCACTGGAAACCGTTGTGTGGAAATTCTCATCAAACGTGATACCTGCGTGTTCCAGAACACCATCCATAGCGAGAATCATTTCATCTAAAGCAGCATCGGTATCAGTTTGCAAAGCGTTAAGTGCATCCAGAGCGGCATCAAGGTCACTTAATTGACTCTCGCTTTGTTCAAGCTGGTGCTTCTGCACCAGCAAGGCCGATACCTGAGTATCCGGTTTTTTCATTATGAGAATAATCCAGTCAATTTGCCTTTAATAACGTCCCCCGCTCTGAAATAGCCGATGCCTTCAAAGATGGCGGCAAGTTTTTCTAATTGCTGAGTAGCTGTGTCTTCTTTAATTTTACGTTTTTTCACTTCAACAGTCTTACCATCGTGTTGCTCTTCGACAATACATTCTTCATAGAATGAAAGAACAATATCATAGAATTGTTTTTTGATGGGTTCTCGGGTCAGAGAACTGAGTTTAGCCTCATCAAGGTAGACAGGGCACTTAAGTTTGAGTGCACTGTTTTGCATCTTATTCGATTTCTTATTCAATTCATCCGCCGCGCCGGTCAATGCATTCATCATCTTCTGGAGCTTTTGAATTTTTTCACCTTGCCGATTGTGCGCATCCAGAGCGTCGTTAAACTTGCCAGAAATATAATTGAGATCATTAATTAACGCGGACAATGTGGATTGTGTCTGCTTGATGACTTCATTCAGCATCAGTTCCCGGCGCTTGGATTTATCCAGTTCATTAGCACCCGTAAGATGACGAATCCCTTTATAGGCCCCTACACCTAATAACACCGCAACACCAATACCCGTTGCCATACTTGAAAATCCCAGCACGCCGCCAAGTCCAAGCGTTGCGAGGCCAGAAGTGATGCCCGCAGCGGACATACCGATAACAGAGCCAGAAAGATAGACAGCAGCAAGCGGCACACCTACCGCACCGGCTTTTGCCGTAAGTTCTTTCATGCTGCGTTTCAGCGCATCGTCGGAAAAATCTTCTCGTAACATCTTAAAGTCTTGCTGAATAGCCATCACTGCAAGCTCTATTTCTTCGTCAGTTACGCTCAGCAAGGGTTGCACTTGCTGAAGAAATGGAAAGTTTTTATATTCACCGTTATTAACACTCATGAAAATGCTAATTAGGTCTTTAACAAGAGAGATTTTTATGGACTTGTTATGGCTAGGTACGCATTCCTGGTCAATAATCGCTATTAACTCTTCAACCGGCATTAGACTGGATTCTGCACCGATGTAACTACGCAGTATAAATCGGGATTCGGTCGTTAACTCAAGTCGGGTCATCAACAAGAGTATTTCGGCAAACTCTTTTTTATCAACCTGACCGTCATCTGAGAACGCCATGTTCACCATGATTTTGACGTAAGCAACTTTGAGAGTTTCTGACATTTCGGCAAGAGTGATGAGCTGATCTTCTTCTGTGAACTCATCAAAGTCACTGATAGTATGCTCAAGAACATCGCTCAGCTTCTTGTAGTTGCACTCCATCAAACTTTTGAGTGGTTTTATCTCGCCATTTTTTAGTTTAAGGGAGACAAATTCTGTTCGCTTTTCCTTTCCTTTATCATTTACGGTGACATCTTCTATATATTCTACGGCATCAATATTGTTGTAGTAGACGTCATAAGGACTTTCAAATGCTTCTTTTATAACCAGTTTTTCACCGGTAAAAACGATGCCATCTTTTGCACTACCAAATACAGTATTATCATAAATGGCAAGCACAGCATTCAGGTTATCAGCGACATTGAATGCTTTAGCGACGTTATTCAGTTTTTTTTCAGGAATGCCTGGAGCAACAAAAACATTCTTACTTACTGAAGGTAAATTTTCCTTAAGGAAGGTATTGACGTTATTCACAACTTTCTCCTTATTCGTTGCAGTGGATCGACGAATAATCGACCCCGGATTTTTGCAAAGTGTGATTATCTCCTCCTGGAGTGTCACATTTTGTCATTAGCTCATCGGTATATAAGTAAAAATATAAAGAGGAGTATGCCATCCGGGCAAGTAAATCATTCACGAAATACTCAAAAGTAAATGGTTTTGTTCTGCCGTTTGCGTGGCATAAACTGATAACATGCTATTAACTAAATAACTTAAGTGAAACCTGCTGTCATCATCACGAGATGCAGCGTGCTGCATTTGCGCCTTCTACAGGCGTTTTTAAGTGACATGTTGTTCATGGAGGAAACAGAGATGCTGGATAATTCCATTCACCAAAACACTCACCTCCCCAAAGCCTCCACAATCGCCCTCTCCATTTTCTCTGGCGTCGTCATCGGCGCAAAACGCTTGAGTGGTTTACCGTCACGTCCGATCAGGAACTTGGTAAAGTTCCACTTGATCCGCCCCCCAAGCACGCCGGGCAATTCGTTTTTCAGATAACGAAACAGCGGGTGCGCTGCGCTACCGTTAACCTCGACCTTCTCGAACATCGGGAAGCTCACGCCGTAGTTGATGTAACAGGTTTTCGAGATTTCGTCGGCGCCGCCGGGTTCCTGTTTACCGAACTGGTTGCAGGGGAAACCCAGCACCACTAACCCTTGATCGGCGTATTTCTTGTATAGCGCTTCAAGGCCACGGTACTGTGGCGTGAAGCCGCACTGGCTGGCGGTATTAACGACCAAAACCACCCTTCCCGCATAGTCGGCCATAGAGATAAGCTGCCCGTCCAGACGTGTGGCAGTAAGTTGATAAAAGCGAGTCATACTGAAATCCTCAAAGCAGGCCGAAAAGTCGCGGTGACCATCAACAGGGACACCACCGTTAGAAAGTTTACATTCAAGCTGGCTATTTGTGATACATTCCTGGCGCGTCAATGACCACCACACTCGCTATCAGGTATGCAGAACATAACAAAAAAAATTCACTGGCTTCTGCTTACTCTCCCACTCCTCAGCGGTTGTGGCACGCTCTCGCAAATGTCTTCACCGGAAGGTACTCAGGAACTTCTCACTCATGACTCGCTGGATGGCGACGTTGACAGCGTGGTGCGTCACTACATGGCGCAAAAATCCGTTCCCGGGATGACGGTCGCGGTGATCCATAATCACGGCTCACCGCAGTTTTACACCTGGGGCGTAACCGATGCGGTCAATCGCTATCCGGTGAGGCCCGATACCCTGTTTGCGCTCGGCTCGCTCAGCAAAGGGATCACGGCGGAAGTGGTGGCTTGTCTGGTGAATGAAGGGCAACTGAACTGGAACGATAACCTGGCGACATTGCTTCCGCCGGGGACGCCGCTTAGCGCGGATGCACAAAAAATCACCCTTCTTGAACTGGTAACCCACACCTCCGGCCTGCCGCGTCAGAATATGGATGTTCCGATGCTTGGAAAATTCATCAGCTACTTAAGCACGGGTGATAATTTCTACGGTGAGCTGGATAGCGATAACGTGCTGCGCTACCTCGCCGACTGGCGAGCGCCAAAGAATAAAGTGCCGCAATATTCCAATACCGGCTACGCGCTGATCGGCTATATCCTGAAACACAAGACTGGCGAGGATATCCAGAGTTTAGCCTCGCGCTATATTTTCCATCCGCTGCAAATGGCTAACAGCAGCTTTACGCCCCGGCAGCTAAAAGGGTACCCCCAGCGTGCGCTTGGCCACGCGGGCGATCAGCCGAAATTTATCCCGCGCGGGCAGCTCACCCCGGACTGGCATTTTTCCAATAACATGGTGGCGGCGGCGAGCCTATACAGTAACGCCGAAGATCTGGCGACCTATGCCCGCTATCACGTCTCAACGACCCACAATCCCCTGCTGGACAGCGTCTTTGCCGAAGTGAGAAATACCGATATTCAACGTCCCGACGGGGTACAGGGTATTGCCTGGACCACCGATTTTATCGGTCTGGAAAAAATCACCTACCAGGTCGGCTATATCGGCGGCTACTCCAGCTTTATCGGCTATGACAAAGAAAAAGGCAATGCGGTGGTGGTACTGCAAAATACCTTTAACTGGAGTAATTACATTGGCATCGCGCTATTAATGGATATGGCGAAAAAAGACAGCCAGAGCCCTGGCAGCCGCTTTGCGATTAATGAGACTCCAAAACGCTTTTATCAGCAATAGTAGTGAAAGCCCGCCGTCAGATTCAGGCCTGATGCGCCAGATCTTCGCGAGTCGGCCCCTGAAAGTAGATCGTGCTGATATGGCAACTTCGAGGCTGAGTCAGTACAAAACGAATTGTTTCCCAGATTGACCATCCATTCACCAGACGTTCCCCCATGCTTGATTGATTATCGACATGCGCCTCTAAGCCGGTCAGTTCAAAATCAGGTGGATATAACCCGGTTACCCGAATGTTTTCTTTGGATAAGTGTTCTGACAGTTTCGTTGTAAAGCCGCTGAGCCCGTGTTTGCTGGCAAAAAAAGCGGGATGGGCAATCGAATCTGTAAAGTTCGGAATACCGCACGCAGATATAATCGCAATGATGTCTGCACTGTCTGAGCGTCTTAAACCTGGTAGCATTGCCTGGGTGAGCAGGATTGAACCTGTCAGGCCTGAACTGACGGTATTGAAGATTTCTGTGCTCGCATGTTCGTCTATCGTCCCTGACAACCACTGAGCAGCATTCAGAATTAAAATATCGATTGGCCTGTCTGAATGTAAGACCTGCGAAGAAAACTGAGAAATGGATTCCGGCAGGGCTAAATCACAGTGATACCCTTTCGCCTCACCACCTTCAGCCGCGATGAGGCTGCAGGTTTTTTGAATATCCACCGCCCGACGGGCGCTAAAATCCACTTCAACGCCCTCTCGGGCAAGCCAGACGCACAGCGCCTGACCAAATCCCCCGCCGCCACCCGTGATAACAGCTCTTTTACCCCTCAGCATAACTCTGCGTCCTCTGTCTTGATGAGTCTGTATCGAGGATTAATAGCATGATGAGGTGAGTAACATCTTCCCGTTAGTGCCGTGGCGCGAACTTCCCGTCCTACACCGCCGATTTCGGCCTTAAATTCTCATCAAACGTCAGCCGTTTCCGGTCAGGTTCAGCCTCGCGCAGCGGCTCTACCTGGTGCATAGTGAGCTTGCAGCGCTCCACCAGCACCTGATACTCCCGCGTGCCCTGCTGTTTCCATGCCAGCTCCTGCTCGCTGAGTTCGCGAATCGCTTTAGCCGGGCTGCCGATAATTAAATGGTTAGCGGGCATCTCCGCTTTCGCCTTCACGAATGCCGCCGCGCCGACGATGCTGTTTTCACCGATGACCGCGCCGTCCATCACCACCGCGTTCATGCCCACCAGCGCATTGCGGCGGATCACGCAGCCGTGGAGAATGGCGCTGTGGCCGATATGCCCGTCCTCCTCCACCACCGTGTCCTGTTCCGGGAAACCGTGCATCACGCAGTTATCCTGAATGTTCGCGCCGTCTTTCACCACGATACGGCCAAAATCACCGCGCAGGCTGGCGTTAGGACCAACATAAACGCCTTTGCCCAGAATCACGTCCCCAATCAGCACCGCCGTCGGGTGAACATAGCTCTCGTCAGGCACGACCGGCGTCAGACCGTCAATTTGATAAACTGGCATCTTCACTCCTTATGCGCTTGTAAGACCACCAAAGCGTTGATAGTAGAGCGTGCCGGGCACGGGAAGTTCGCCCACGGAGGTTTCGCCCTTCTCGCTGACAAACGCCAGCGCCCCCGGCGCGACACGCTGATAGATGTTAATGCAAAGCTGACGGGCGCTTTGCCCCGCCCAGTGCGCAGGCAGCAACTCCTCCGGCAGCAGCGGGTCTTTCAGCACCACGCGACGATAAAAGTGAATCAGCAGCAGCTGGATCTGGAAGCAGCGTTCCGGCGTCAGCTCCTCCGGCGCGGCCTCTTTCAGCAGCGGCAGCAGCGGGCGGAACGAATTGATAAACGACTCGTACATCGCGTTTTGCTCGGTTAACTGCCAGCACTCTTCCACCCGCGAACGCAGCGCGGCGCGGGAGAGCGCCAGCGGCGAGTGGGCTTCAAAGAAAATCACGTTTTCCGCCACCCCGGCATCGTGAAGCAGGGACTGCACGTCCGCCAGATGCTGCGACGGCGAGGCCATCAGGCTCGGTGCCAGCGTGCCAAACCCCTGCCAGATAAGCTGTTTTTTGACGTCGGCAAGGGTGGTTTTATCCAGCCCTTCTGAGAGCAGCAATAACCATTTGCCGTCCCAGGCGGGCAGCTCCGCGCGGTAGATCTTATTCTCCGCGCGACGCGTCAGACGCAGCCCTTTGTCGCTCAGGCGGTAAAAGCTGCGACGCCCGATGCGGGAAACGTCCAGCCAGCCCTCTTTGTTGAGGCGAAATAGCGCGGTGCGCACGAAGCGCTCGCCAAACCCCATGCCTTCCAGCAGGGCCGCCAGGCTGCCGAGCCAAATCTCACCGCCGCGATGGGAAAGCGCGTCACCGTATAACGAGGAGATAAGCGAGGTCCCGCTGACGGGAACGGAGCTGACCGCGTGCTGGATGAAGGCGTCGAGTTTATTCATGTGATTCATTCTGTTGTTATTTTTGTCCTGGATGAATCATAGCATAGGACCCTCACCCTGACCCTCTCCCCAGAGGGGAGAGCGGAAAAGACCGCACCGTACAGTCCCTTCTCCCCTTTGGGGAGAAGGTTAGGATGAGGGGTAAGGTGTTTTAACCGTTGGCCGCCGCTTTACGCAAATCAAACACCCGGCAGGCTTTCCCCTCGGAGCGCGGAATGCTGCCGCAGTTCACGATCGTCACGTCGGTGGAAATCCCCACCATCGACTTAATGCGGTGGCGCAGCTGGTGGCACACCTGACAGCGCTGCTCGTGCGTCAGCGTGAGGCTACTCTCTTTCAGCTCCACCTTCACGGAAAGTGAATCAAGATGCCCGCGACGGTTTACCTCCAGCTGGTAGTGCGGAGAAAGGTGTTCGAACTTCACAATCTCCTCTTCCAGCTGCGACGGGAAGACGTTGACGCCGCGGATGATCAGCATATCGTCACTGCGGCCGCTGATCCGGTCCATACGACGCATGCTGCGCGCGGTTGCCGGTAGCAGGCGCGTCAGGTCGCGGGTGCGGTAGCGGATCACCGGCAGCGCCTCTTTGGTCAGCGTGGTGAACAGCAGTTCGCCCTGCTGACCGTCATCCAGCGGCGTGCCGTCGTTCGGGTTGACGATCTCCGGGTAGAAGTGATCTTCCCAGATGGTTGGGCCGTCGACGGTTTCGATACACTCCATCGCCACGCCCGGCCCCATCACCTCGGAGAGGCCATAAATATCCAGCGCCGTAATGCCTAAGCGTTTTTCAATTTCGCGACGCATGGCCTGCGTCCACGGCTCGGCGCCGAAGACGCCCACGCGCAGGGAACAGCCGCTGGCATCGCCGCCCATCTGGCGCTCCAGCTCTTCAATCAGGTTGAGGCAGTAGGACGGCGTTACCATGATCATATCTGGCTGGAAATCACGGATCAGCTGCGCCTGTTTCTCCGTCTGGCCGCCGGACATCGGGATCACCGTCGCGCCTAAACGCTCGGCCCCGTAGTGCGCCCCCAGCCCACCGGTAAACAGGCCATAGCCATACGCCACGTGAATTTTGTCCTTCGCGCTGCCGCCCGCCGCGCGCAGGGAGCGGGCCACCAGATTGGCCCAGTTGTCGATGTCGCCCTGCGTGTAGCCGACAACGGTCGGTTTGCCGGTGGTGCCGGATGACGCGTGAATGCGCACCACCTGCTCCATCGGCACGGCAAAGGTATCGAAAGGATAGTTATCCCGCAGGTCCTGCTTGGTGGTGCACGGGAATTTGCGGATATCCGCCAGCTCTTTGAAATCGTCAGGGTGAACGCCCGCGGCGTCAAACTTGCGTTTGTACATCGGCACGTTGTTGTAGGCGTGATGCAGCGTCCATTTCAGACGCTCGGTCTGCAGCGCCTGTAACTCGTCAAGGGAGGCCGTTTCAATCGGATCAAGCTTTGTTGTATTTGTCATTGTAGGGTACTCACATTGTTTTTATGCTCAAACACGCTCAAGGATCATGGCAATGCCCTGACCCACACCGATGCACATCGTACATAGCGCATAGCGCCCGCCGCGTCGGTGCAGTTCGTTGCTCGCGGCCAGCGCCAGTCTGGCACCGCTCATTCCCAGCGGGTGGCCCAGCGCAATCGCGCCACCGTTCGGGTTGACGTGCGCGGCATCATCCGGCAGGCCCAGCTGACGCAGCACGCCCAGCGCCTGCGAGGCGAAAGCTTCGTTAAGCTCGACAACGTCCATATCGTTAATACTGAGTCCGGCGCGCTCCAGCACCTTACGGGTAGCGGGTACCGGGCCAAGCCCCATCAGACGTGGCTCCACGCCTGCCGTCGCCATCGCCACGATCCGCGTGCGCGGGACTAGCCCCTGCGCCAGCGCCATCTTCTCGCTGGCGACGATCAGCGCCGCAGCGCCGTCGTTGACGCCGGAGGCATTTCCGGCCGTAATCACTCCGTTCTTACGAAACGGCGTTTTCAGACCGGCGAGCTGCTCGAGCGTAGTGTCCGCGCGCGGGTGTTCATCCACGCTGAACGCCGTAACCGCCCCTTTTTTGCCCGGCACCAGCACCGGCACAATCTCCTGCGCCAGAATGCCGTTCTGCTGCGCCTGCGCGGTACGCTGCTGGCTGCGCAGCGCGAACGCGTCCTGATCGGCACGGCTGATATTTAACAATTCAGCTACATTCTCTGCCGTTTCCGGCATACTGTCAGTTCCGAATTGCTGATGCATGAGCGGATTCACAAATCGCCAGCCGATGGTGGTATCAAAGATCTCCGCCTGACGCTGAAACGCGGCGGTGGCTTTGCCCATCACAAATGGCGCGCGGGACATGGACTCCACGCCGCCCGCGATCAGCAGGTCGCCATCGCCCGCCTTAATGGCGCGCGCCGCAAAACCAATCGCGTCCAGCCCCGAGCCGCACAGGCGGTTAATGGTGGTTCCGGACACCGTCTGCGGCAGCCCGGCGAGCAGGGACGACATGCGCGCGACGTTGCGGTTATCTTCCCCCGCCTGGTTGGCGCAGCCGAAGATCACATCATCGATCCGCTCGAGATCGAGCTGGGGATAGCGGGCCAGCAGCGCGCGCAGCGGCACGGCGCCGAGATCGTCGGCTCGGACTGCGGCAAGCGCGCCGCCGTAGCGCCCCACCGGGGTTCGAACGCCATCACAAATAAATGCGTCACGCATCATGCTCTCCTGTCACGCTGCCGCCGATGCGGTGAGATTTTCCGCGAAAAAGGGCGACGGTTTTCTGTTGTTGGTTCTGGATTTCAATGTCGTATACGCCGGTCAGCCTGCCCTGATGCATCACCCGCGCGGTGGCGGTGAGCGTGTCCCCGGCAAAGCCCGGACGCAGAAAATCAATCGAGCAGCCGGAAGCGACAGCCGCCAGCCCCTGGCTGTTGCAGGCGTAGGCAAAGGCGGTGTCTGCCAGCGAAAAAAGCTGTCCGCCGTGGCAGGTTTTGTGGCCGTTAAGCATTTGCGGGGTGATGGTCATGGTCACCACCGCGTAGCCTTCATCCATGTCGACAATGTCCATCCCCATCGCCTGCGCGCAGGCGTCCCGTTCGTACATCGCGCGGGCGTTATGCCAGGCGTTATGACTCATAGCTACTCTCCAGAAGCGCGCGCTGGCGCAGCAGTGAACAGGGGCGATAGCGCTCTTCGCCGTAATGACGCTGCAGATTCTCCAGCAGCGTAAGCAGCCGCTGCCAGCCCAGACGCTCGCCCCAGGCGATCGGCCCGCTCGGGTAATTCACGCCCAGGCGCATGGCGGTATCGATGTCCTTCTCGCTGGCGACCCCTTTTTGCAGGGCATCCAGCGCTTCGTTGGCAATCATCGCCAGCGTCCGCCAGACCAGCAGGCCGGGATAATCGGCAATTTGCACCACCCGGTTACCCTGCTGTTGCAGGTAGCGGATGGCCTTTTGCGTCGCGGTGTGCGGGTTGCTGGCGGCCGCTGCAATCACCGCTACATCGCGCTCAATGCGGTCCACCACCACCACCGGGCCGTTAAGCCGCAGCGCCAGCGCCTGTGCGGTTTCCCCCTGCGTTTCAATCAGGTACACGTCATCAATTTCGGTGACACCGTCACCTCTTTTTTCCACGCGCATCGGGCTATAGCTATCGTTCACGGCTGGCACCCACCGCACCTCCGGTTTGTCATCCTGCCAATCGTAGACGCCCTTCCCGCTCTTTTTGCCCAGCCGTCCTGCCAGCACCAGCTCCTGCTGCACCAGCGAAGGCAGAAAACGACGCTCCTGCCAGAAGGCGTTAAATACCGAGCAGGTCACCGCGAAATTCACGTCCTGACCAATCATGTCGGTCAGCTCGAGCGGCCCCATCGGGAAACCGCCGCCGTCGCGCAGGGCGGTATCAATCACCTCCGGCGGCGCGACCTGCTCTTCCAGCGCGCGCCAGGCTTCGGAATAGAACGGACGGGCGACGCGGTTGACGATGAACCCCGGCGTGGACTGGCAGCGAACGGGCTGTTTGCCCCAGTTCAGCGCCAGCTCGCACAGCGCGTCGGCCACTTCCGGAGAGGTCGCCAGCCCGCTGACCACCTCTACCAGCTTCATCACCGGTGCCGGGTTAAAGAAATGGAGCCCGGCGACGCGCTCCGGGTGATGAATATCAGCGGCAATCGCCGTGACGGAGATGGATGAGGTGTTGCTGGTCAACAGCGTCTGCGGCGGGCAGACTTCCGCCAGTTTTGCAAACAGCGTTTTTTTAACGTCAAGGCGTTCGGAAGCCGCCTCAATAACCAAATCTGCCGAGGCTAGCGCATCGATATCCGTCACTGGAACCAGTCGGGCGAGGATCTGTCCGCTCGCATCCGCAGAAAGCTTGCCGCGCGTTACCCGAGACGCGAGGCGTTGACGGATGCCGTCAATCGCGCGGGAAATGGCGTCGGCAGAAATGTCGTAAATCAGCACCTGATGACCGTGGCTGGCCGCCACTTCGGCAATGCCTGCGCCCATCGTGCCGCTGCCAATCACGGCGACAGTCCGTATGTTCAGCATCTTATTTCCCCGTAAAGTTTGGCGCGCGCTTCGCCAGGAAGGCGCTGACGCCCTCGCGGTAGTCGTCGCTGCGCCCGGCCAGGCGCTGATAGTCGCGCTCCAGATCGAGCTGGGCGTCCAGGGTGTTGGTTTCCGCGGCGTTGATAGCCTGCTTGATCAGCCCCAGCCCGAAGGTCGGTTGAGACGCAAAATGCAGCGCCATCTGCTGCGCCGTAGTGGAGAGCTGTTCGTCATCCACCACCTGCCAGATCATTCCCCACGCCTGCGCCTGTTCGGCGCTGAGTTTGTCGCCGAGCAGCGCCAGCCCCATGGCGCGGGCGCGTCCGGCCACGCGCGGCAGCAGCCAGGTGCCGCCGCAGTCCGGCACCAGGCCGAGCTTGCTGAAGGCCATCACGAAGTTGGCGGAACGGGCGGCAATGACCATGTCACACCCCAGCGCCAGCGTGGCCCCTGCGCCGGCCGCCACGCCGTTAACGGCACAAATGACCGGTTTCGGCAGCTTTGCCAGGCGGCGCACCAGCGGGTTATAGAAAGTTTCAACGGACATCCCCAGATCCGGCGCCGGGCCGTTGGGGTCGACGTTGCGGTCGTTCAGATCCTGACCGGCGCAAAAGCCGCGTCCCGCCCCGGTGATCAGCAGGCAGCGGATGGCGTCATCCCGCTCGGCCTGCTTCAGGCACTCGGCAAGCTGCTGGTGCATCACGTCGTTAAAGCTGTTCAGACGCTCCGGACGGTTCAGCGTAATGGTCATTACGCCCTGCTCAACATGACTCAGAATAAATTCCACAATTAGCGTCCTTTAAAGTCGGGGGTGCGTTTTTGTAAGAAGGCGTCGATGCCTTCCCGGCGGTCTTCGGTGGCAGAAAGCAGCGTAAACAGCTGGCGCTCCTGCGCGAGCCCGGCCTGGAGCGGCACCTCCTGAGACTGGCGCAGCGCCTGTTTCGCCGCCTGCAGCGCCAGCGGAGAGTGGCGCGCCATCAGCGCCGCCTGCTTCAGGGCATACTCCAGCGTCAGCGCTGGCGGGAAAACATCGCTGACCAGCCCCGCGCTCAGCGCCTGATGCGCGGAAATACTCTCGCCGGTCAGCACCATTTTGCTGGCAAGGGATTTACCGACGCTGCGGATAAGACGCTGGGTGCCGCCCGCGCCGGGCATAATGCCCAGCGTGATTTCCGGCAGACCAAAGCGGGCGTTATCGCCAGCAATGACCACGTCGCACAGCAGCGCCAGCTCGCAGCCTGCGCCCAGCGCGAAGCCGTTCACGGCGGCTATCAGCGGTTTGCTGAACGCGTTAATGCGCGCCCACAGCTGCGGGCGGATATCGTTCAGGGTGGCGGGCAGGTCTTTCTCTGCCATTTCGTTGAGATCGGCCCCGGCGGCAAAGCAGCGCTCGCTGCCGTAAATCACGCAGGCGGAAATCTCGCTGTCAGCAGCCGCGACCTCCAGCTGCTCAGCAAGCTGCGTCAACAGCGCATTGTTGAGGGCGTTGCGCGCCGCCGGACGGTTGAGCGTCAACTGCAGCACGCGTTCATGACGGATAACAATCAGTTCGCTCATGCCATCCCCTTCGCGTCGAAGTCGACAATCACGTCGGCGGTTAACGGCAGCGACTGGCAGCTCAGCACGTACCCGGCGGCCAGCTCGTCCGGCTCCAGGCTGTAGTTGGTCGCCATGTCCACCTTCCCGCGCAGCACTTTGCATTTACAGGTGGCGCATACGCCCCCCTTGCAGGCATACGGGAGATCCGCCCCCTGGCGCAGGGCGGCATCCAGGATGCTTTCGTCGTCCGCCGTCAGGGTGATTTCCCGGTCGCGCCCGTCCTGGCGGACGGTCACTTTCTGCCCTTCCGCCTGGACGTGCACGGCGCGTTTAACGGAGATCCCCGGGGTGTTAAAGCGCTCAAGATGAATCGCTTTGTCCGGCATCCCAAGCGCTTTCAGCGCGGCCTCGGCATCGTCCATCATCGCCGACGGGCCGCAGATAAACGCCTCGTCGTACTGGCGGAAGTTGATCAGGGTTTTCGCCAGCGCCTGCAGCTTTTCCCCGTCGATGCGGCCAAAGAGCAGATCGCTGTCCAGCCGCTCCTGGCTGAAGATGGAGACCAGCTGCAGCCGCTGCGGGTATTTGTCCTTCAGGTCCGCCAGCGCCTGGCGGAACATCATGCTCTGGCTGCTGCGGTTGCCGTAGATCAGGGTGAAATGGCTGTTGGGTTCGGTCGCAAGCGTTGCGGAGATAATCGCCAGCATCGGGGTGATCCCGGAGCCTGCCGCAATCGCCAGGTAGTGGCCTTCGCGGTCAGCCTGCGGCTGGTAGCCAAACTGCCCCTGGGGAACCATGACCTCAAGCGCCATGCCCGCCTTGATCTCATCCCGGGCGTAGCGGGAAAAGCGCCCGCCGTCGATGGCTTTGACCGCCACGCTGATCTCGCCCGGGGCGGTACTCCGGCAGATGGAGTAGCAGCGGCGCAGCTCGTCCCCCTCAAGCTTCGTTTTTAACGTCAGGTGCTGGCCGGGGCGGAAGCGGTAGGCGTCCTGCAGCGCCTGCGGCACCGCGAAGGTGATGGTCACCGCGTCGCGGGTTTCGGGTTCCACTTTTGCCACTGTTAATGAATGAAACGTTGTCATGGCAGCCTCAAATACATTTGAAATAGTCGAAGGGCTCGCGGCAGGTATTGCAGCGGTAGAGCGCTTTGCAGGCCGTCGAACCAAATTCACTGATGAGCGCGGTGTCGGTGCTGGCGCAGCGCGGGCAGCTCACCTCCAAAGGCGCGTGCGCGTGACAGCTATGCCCCACGGGTGGACTGATGCCGTACGCCCGCAGGCGCTCGCGCGCGTCGGCGGTCATCCAGTCGGTGGTCCATGCGGGGTCAAGCTGGAGCACAATGTGCATCGGGGTAAAGCCGTTCGCGGTCATCGCATCGCGGATCGCTCCCAGCAGGTGTTCCGTTGCCGGGCAGCCCGAGTAGGTTGGCGTGAAGCCAATGACCCAGCCTTCCCCCTGCGCCTTCACGCTGCGCACCATGCCTAAATCGGTGATGGTTAACACCGGCACTTCCGGATCGGGGATCTGGCTTAACAGCGACCAGATCTGCGGGATTTGCGCGGGCGCGATGTCGCCGAGGCGTTGCATAGCGTTCTCCTTTACCACTGCTGACCGGGATAGGCGCGCTGGAGATACTGCATTTCCGCCAGCATCGGGCCCAGATGTTCGGTATGCAGCCCCCTCTTGCCACCGGTGCGGTACGCCACCTCTGCGGGCACCTGCAGGCAGGCTTCATTCAGACCGGCATACACTTCACTTTCCCACGGCTGGCGCAGGAGGCGCGGGTCAACCGCCACGCCGGAGTCAATCAATTCCAGCTCCACGTCATCGGCTTCAAACAGCTCCGCCGTAAAACGCCACAGGCCGTCGATGGCCTGCTGCATCTTTTGCGCGGACGTTTCGGTCCCGTCGCCCAGACGCACCAGCCAGCCGCGGCTGAAGCGCAGGTGGTAGCGCGCCTCTTTAATCGCTTTGGCGGCGATGGCGGCAAGCTGGCCGTCGCTGCTTTGGGTCAGGCGTTCGTACAGCGCCACGTTCCAGGCATCCATCAGGTACTGGCGGGCAATGGTGTCGGCGAAGCTGCCGTTTGGCTGCTCCACCAGCAGGACATTGCGGAACTGGCGTTCGTCGCGGCCAAACGCCAGCGTGTCTTCATCGCCCTGGCCTTCCCGTTCCGCGGCATAGGTCAGGAAATTGCGCGCCTGGCCCAGCAGGTCGAGACCGATATTGGCGAGCGCGAGGTCAATTTCCAGCTCCGGCGCGTGGCCGCACCAGGCGCCGAGGCGCTGGGAGAGCACCAGACCGTTGTCGCCCAGACGCAGGGCATAGGCAGTCACTGAATTCATTCTTTGCCTCACATATGCTCGATGCCGTCGGGGATGGTGTAGAACGTCGGATGTCGGTAAACCTTGCTTTCCGCCGGGTCGAAGAACTCACCGCTCTCTTCCGGCTGGGAGGCGACAATCTCGCTCGCCTTAACCACCCAGATAGAACACCCTTCGCTGCGGCGGGTGTAGGCATCACGCGCATTTTCCAGCGCCATGCGATCGTCGGCGGCATGCAGACTGCCCACGTGACGGTGGGATAACCCCTGTTTGCTGCGTACGAACACTTCGTACAGCGGCCAGTAGACATTGCTCATCGTGATTCCTCTTAAGCCACTTTGCGGGCGTGTTGTTTTTCCGCGTGCGCCAGTGCGGCTTCGCGCACCCACGCCCCCTCTTCCCAGGCTTTACGTTTTGCGGCCAGGCGTTCGTGGTTGCAGATGCCGCGTCCGTTAATCACCTCTTCAAACTCCTGCCAGTCGATCTCGCCGAAGCGGTAGTGACCGCTCTCTTCATCCAAACGCAGGTCGGGATCCGGCACCGTCATGCCCAGCATCTCCACCTGCGGTACCGTGTTGTCGACAAAGCGCTGGCGAAGTTCGTCATTGCCGAAGCGTTTGATTTTCCAGGCCAGGCTGCGGGCGCTGTTTGGCGAGTTGTCGTCGTTCGGCCCGAACATCATCAGCGCGGGCCACCAGAAGCGGTTGATGGCGTCCTGCAGCATCTGCCGCTGGGCCTCGCTGCCCTGCGCCAGCGCCATGCAGGCCTCAAAGCCCTGACGCTGGTGGAAGCTCTCTTCTTTACAGATTTTCACCATCGCGCGGGCATACGGACCGTAGGAGGTCCGGCACAGCGCCACCTGGTTGACGATAGCGGCGCCGTCTACCAGCCAGCCGATCACGCCGATATCGGCCCAACTCAGGGTCGGATAGTTGAAGATGGAGGAGTATTTCATCTTGCCGTCGAGCATCTTCTGGTAGATGTCTTCCCGCGCGCAGCCCAGCGTTTCCGCCGCGCTGTAGAGGTAGAGCCCATGCCCGGCTTCGTCCTGCACTTTCGCCAGCAGGATCGCTTTTCGGCGCAGCGTCGGCGCGCGGGCGATCCAGTTTCCTTCCGGCAGCATGCCGACAATTTCGGAGTGCGCATGCTGACCAATCTGACGGATCAACGTCTTACGGTAGGCGTCAGGCATCCAGTCCTGAGGCTCAATCGCCGTCTCCTGCGCTATGCGCTGCTCAAACCGTTGTTCTTGCGTCACGTCATCACCTTTATGATTCGTTAGTTTGCAAATTAAAGCGTAATGTTGAATCACTTTGTTTTTTAAAAGTTACACAAAGGTTAAATATAACCCCAAGAATTGTTTCCTGGTTTTGTGATGTTGTTCGCAAGGCTTTTACAGCACGCCCTGTACACAGCCGCTTTGCGCGCGGCAATTCATCAGACCGGATCACAATGTTAACAATTCATTAAAACTGAGCTTGATTTTTATGATTCATGATTAAACTATTAATGAGTAAATTACGTAACATTTGGAGATAAGCGATGCAGCAGTTAGCCAGCTTCGTGTCCGGTACCTGGCAGTCTGGCCGGGGCCGCGAACGCACTATTCATCACGCCATCAGCGGCGAAGCGCTGTGGAGCGTGACCAGCGAAGGGCTGGACATGGCGGCCGCCCGTCGCTATGCGATTGAGCGCGGCGGTGAAGCGCTTCACGAGATGACCTTTATCGAACGTGCGGCCATGCTGAAGGCGGTGGCAAAGCACCTGCTTAGCGAGAAAGAGACGTTTTATGCCATGTCGGCCCAGACGGGCGCGACGAAGGCGGACAGCTGGGTAGATATTGAAGGCGGCATCGGCACCCTTTTCACTTACGCCAGTCTGGGCAGCCGCGAGCTGCCGGATGACACGCTGTGGCCGGAAGACGAGTTAATCCCGCTGTCGAAAGAAGGCGGCTTTGCGGCGCGCCACGTCCTGACCTCCAAATCCGGGGTGGCGGTGCACATCAACGCCTTTAACTTCCCCTGCTGGGGGATGCTGGAAAAGCTGGCGCCGACCTGGCTTGCCGGGATGCCCGCCATCATAAAACCCGCTACCGCTACCGCGCAGGTGACGCAGGCGATGGTGAAATCCATCGTGGACAGCGGACTGGTGCCGGACGGCGCCATCAGCCTGATCTGCGGCGGCGCGGGGGATCTCCTCGACCAGCTCGACAGCCAGGACGTCGTGACCTTTACCGGCTCCGCCAGTACAGGGCAAAGCCTGCGCGTGCACCCAAATATTGTGGCGAATTCGATTCCGTTCACCATGGAAGCCGACTCCCTGAACTGCTGCGTGCTGGGTGAAGACGTTACGCCGGAACAGCCGGAATTTGCCCTGTTCATCCGGGAAGTGGTCCGCGAGATGACCGCTAAGGCCGGGCAGAAATGTACGGCCATTCGCCGCATTATCGTTCCGCAAAACCAGATTGACGCCGTGAGCCAGGCGCTGATTGCCCGCCTGGAAAAGGTGGTGGTGGGCGACCCGGCACAGGAAGGGGTGAAGATGGGTGCGCTGGTCAACGCCGAACAGCGCGCGGACGTGCAGGAGAAGGTGGAGCAACTGATTGCCGCTGGCTGCCAGATCCGTCTGGGCGGCAAAGCGGATCTGCAGGCCGCGGGCGCGTTCTTCCCGCCGACCCTGCTGTTCTGCCCGCAGCCGGATGAAACCCCGGCCGTCCACGCGACGGAGGCCTTCGGCCCGGTTGCAACGCTGATGCCGTATCGCAACGCACGCCACGCGATGCAGCTTGCCCGCGCGGGCGGCGGCAGCCTGGCGGGTACGCTGGTCACCGCAGACCTGGCCATTGCCCGCCAGTTTATTGCCGGTGCGGCGCGCGCCCACGGGCGTATTCAGATCCTTAACGAGGAATCAGCAAAAGAGTCTACCGGCCACGGCTCCCCGCTGCCTCAGCTGGTGCACGGCGGCCCGGGCCGCGCGGGCGGCGGAGAAGAGCTTGGCGGCCTGCGCGCGGTTAAGCACTACCTGCAGCGCACCGCGATTCAGGGCAGTCCGACGATGCTGGCCGCCATTGGCAAACAGTGGGTGCGTGGCGCAACGGTGCAGGAAGATCGCGTTCATCCGTTCCGCAAATACTTTGAGGAGCTACAGCCGGGCGACAGCCTGCTGACGCCGCGCCGCACCCTCACGGAAGCAGACATTGTGAACTTTGCCTGCCTGAGCGGTGACCATTTCTATGCCCATATGGATAAGATCGGCGCGGCAGAGTCGATCTTTGGCGAGCGCGTGGTGCACGGCTACTTCCTGATCTCCGCCGCCGCGGGGCTGTTTGTAGATGCGGGCGTCGGGCCAGTTATTGCTAACTACGGCATGGAAAACCTGCGCTTTATCGAGCCGGTTAAACCGGGCGATACCATACAGGTGCGTCTGACCTGCAAACGTAAAACGCTGAAGAAACAGCGTACCGCCGAGGAAAAACCGACCGGCGTGGTGGAATGGGCGGTTGAGATCTTCAACCAGCACCAGCAGGCTGTGGCGCTCTACTCCATTCTGACGCTGGTGGCGCGCCAGCAGGGCGAATTCTGACACCTTCCCTTCACCGCCTTTTCTGCCGGGTGGCGCGATGCTTACCCGGCCTACGGCGACCTGCCGGGGTGTGACACCGCCCCGCTCTTTTTTTAACCTGGCAAGACTGACAAATAACCTGGCAGATGCAGGCAAACGCTTTTCTCATGGGCCTGTCAGGATAAGGCTGTCACAACACAATAAACCCTAAATAATTCGAGTTGCAGGAAGGCGGCAAGGGAACGAATCCCCGGGAGCGTACATAAGTACGTGACTGGGGTGAGTGAGTGCAGCCAACGCACCTGCAACTTGAAGTATGACGGGTATAAACACAACAAGATGAGGTCTACGATGGGAAGCAATTCTTCTTTTTCTGCCCGTAGAACGGCGCTGGCCATGGCCGTTGCGCTGTGTTGCGCCTGGCAATCCCCTGTTTTCGCCCACGGCAGCGAGGCGCATATGGTCCCGATGGACAAAACGCTGCAGGACTTTGGCGCGGACGTTCAGTGGGATGATTACGCACAGATGTTCACCATTGCGAAAGACGGTGCCTTTGTGAAGGTTAAACCGGGCGCAAAAACCGCCATCGTCAACGGTAAAACCCTCAGGCTTGAGGTGCCGGTGGTGATGAAAGGCAAGAAAGCCTTTATTTCCGATACCTTCATCAATGATGTTTTCCAGTCAGGACTCGATCAGACCTTCCAGGTTGAAAAACGCCCTCACCCGCTAAACGCGCTAACGGCGGACGAAATTAAGCAGGCCGTTGAGATTGTGAAAGCCTCGGCGGATTTTAAACCGAATACCCGCTTTACCCAGATTGCCCTTGCAGAGCCTGAGAAAGCTAAAGTGTGGGACTTTGTGCTTAACGGTACGGCCGTGGATGCCCCCCGCCAGGCGAAGATCGTCATGCTTGATGGAAAACACGTTATCGAAAGCGTGGTGGACCTGAAGGATAAAAAAATCCTGCGCTGGGAACCGGTGAAAGACGCGCACGGCATGGTGCTGCTGGATGATTTCACCGCGGTTCAGCAGATTATCAACGAGAGCACAGAGTTTGCCGAGGTGCTTAAAAAGCACGGTATCACCGACCCGAAAAAAGTGATTACCACGCCGCTGACCGTCGGCTATTTCGACGGTAAAGACGGCCTGAAGCAGGAAGATCGCCTGCTGAAGGTGGTGAGCTATCTGGATGTCGGCGACGGCAACTACTGGGCGCACCCGATTGAGAACCTGGTGGCCGTGGTCGATCTTGAACAGAAAAAGATCCAGAAGATTGAAGAAGGCGCCGTTGTTCCAGTTCCCATGACCCCGCGTCCCTATGATGGCCGCGACCGCGTTGAGACGCCGAAAAAACCGCTCAACATCACTGAGCCGGAAGGCAAGAACTACACCATCACCGGGGATATGGTGCACTGGCAGAACTGGGATTTCCACCTGAGCCTGGACTCCCGCGTCGGCCCGATGATTTCAACCGTCACCTATAACGACAACGGCAAAAAGCGCCAGATTATGTATCAGGGGTCGCTTGGCGGCATGATCGTCCCTTACGGCGATCCGGACGTGGGCTGGTACTTTAAAGCCTATCTCGACTCCGGCGACTACGGTATGGGCACCCTAACCTCACCGCTGGTGCGCGGTAAAGACGTGCCGTCCAACGCCGTGATGCTCAATGAAACCATCCCGGATTACACCGGCGCGCCGATGGAGATCCCGCGCGCGATCGCCATTTTCGAACGCTACGCGGGGCCGGAATACAAACATCAGGAGATGGGCCAGCCAAACGTCAGCACCGAGCGCCGCGAGCTGGTGGTACGCTGGGTGAGTACCGTGGGCAACTACGATTACATCTTCGACTGGGTGTTCCATGAAAATGGCACCATCGGCATTGATGCTGGCGCGACGGGTATCGAAGCGGTGAAAGGCGTTCAGGCGAAAACCATGCACGACGCCACCGCCAAAGACGACACAAAATACGGCACGCTGATCGACCATAACATCGTGGGCACCACCCACCAGCACATCTACAACTTCCGTCTTGATATGGACGTGGACGGCATCAACAACAAGCTGGTTGCGATGGATCCGGAAGTGAAGCCGAATACCGCCGGAGGCCCGCGCACCAGCACCATGCAGATCAATCAGTACGATATTGATACCGAGCAGCAGGCGGCGCAGAAATTCGACCCGGGCACCATTCGGCTGCTGAGCAACACCAGTAAAGAGAATCGCATGGGCAACCCGGTCTCATACCAGATTATCCCTTACGCGGGCGGTACGCACCCGGTGGCGACCGGCGCGAAATTTGCCCCGGACGAGTGGATCTACCATCGCCTGAGCTTTATGGACAAACAGCTGTGGGTGACCCGTTACCACCCGGATGAACTTTACCCGGAAGGGAAATTCCCGAACCGCTCCATCCACGACACGGGCCTGGGGCAGTACAGCAAGGATAACGAATCGCTCAACGACCAGGATGACGTGGTCTGGATGACCACCGGCACCACCCACGTCGCCCGCGCGGAGGAGTGGCCGATCATGCCGACGGAATGGGTGCACACCCTGCTTAAACCGTGGAACTTCTTCGACGAGACGCCAACGCTCGGGAAAAAGAAAGACGAACAGAAATAAATAACGCACCGGGCGCAATGCCCGGTTTTTCATCTATTTACTTGCTGAATACCTCTCCCCGATTATAGTTATTTCTACCTCGTTTATTTCTATTGCATTTCTTGAACCACTTTCAGCCAGGACACGAAGTTTCCACGAACGACGTAATACACCACTGAGAGGTTAGGATGAAATTCAATTTGATCGTCAGGAGTCTTGCTCTGGCTGGACTTGTTATTTCCGTCAGCTCCGCGTATGCCGCAGAAGCCCCGAAGGACGCCACGGCCGCAACGCAACAAGCCAATAATGCCCTGTTTAATCAGCTTCCTTTCTCCGACAACACCGATTTTACGGACGCCCATAAAGGGTTTATTGCCCCTCTTCCTCAGGAAATTATCAAAGGGGAACAAGGCAATATTATCTGGGATCCACAGCAGTATTCGTTTATTAAAGAAGGCGATAAAGCGCCGGACTCCGTTAATCCCAGCTTATGGCGTCAATCTCAGCTGATTAATATTAGCGGCCTGTTTGAAGTGACCGATGGCGTATATCAGATCCGAAATATTGACCTGTCAAATATGACCATCATTGAAGGCAAAGAAGGTATTACCGTGGTTGACCCGCTGGTGTCGGCAGAAACGGCGAAGGTCGGGATGGATCTCTATTTTAAAAATCGCGGCAAAAAACCGGTCGTCGCCATCATTTATACCCACAGCCACGTTGACCACTATGGCGGCGTGCGCGGCGTGGTGGATGAAGCCGACGTGAAGTCCGGCAAAGTGAAGGTCTACGCGCCTGCCGGGTTTATGGAAGCGGCCGTTGCCGAGAATATCATGGCGGGTAACGTGATGAGCCGCCGCGCCAGCTATATGTACGGCAACCTGCTGAAGCCTGATGCCAAAGGCCAGGTGGGTGCCGGTCTTGGAACAACGACCTCCGCCGGAACGGTGACGCTGATTGCCCCGACCAATATCATCGAGAAAGACGGCCAGAAAGAGGTCATCGACGGCCTGACCTATGACTTTATGCTCGCACCGGGCTCTGAAGCGCCTTCCGAAATGCTCTGGTATATCGAAGAGAAAAAGCTGATTGAATCCGCTGAGGATGTGACCCATACCCTGCACAACACCTACTCGCTGCGCGGTGCCAAAATCCGCGAGCCGCTGCCGTGGTCGAAATACATCAACCAGGCGATTGTGCGCTGGGGTGACAAAGCTGAAATCATCATGGCGCAGCACCACTGGCCGACCTGGGGCAACGAAAACGTGGTCAAGCTGCTGAAAAGCCAGCGTGACCTCTATCGTTACATCAACGACCAGACGCTGCGAATGGCAAACGAAGGGCTGACGCGCGACGAAATCGCCGCGAACTTCAAGCTCCCGGATTCACTGGCGCATACCTGGGCTAACCGCGGCTATTACGGCTCGGTGAGCCATGACGTGAAAGCCACCTATGTGCTGTATCTGGGCTGGTTTGACGGCAACCCGGCGACGCTGGATGAACTGCCGCCTGAAGAAGCCGCGAAGAAATTCGTGGAGTATATGGGCGGCGCGGATGCCATCCTGAACAAGGCGAAAACCGACTTCGACCAGGGGAACTACCGCTGGGTGGCGCAGGTGGTGAGCAAGGTGGTCTTTGCCGATCCAAATAACCAGGCGGCACGTAACCTGGAAGCGGATGCGCTGGAACAGCTTGGCTATCAGGCTGAGTCTGGCCCGTGGCGTAACTTCTACCTGACCGGTGCGCAGGAGCTGCGTAACGGCGTGGTGAAAGGTCCAACGCCGAATACCGCCAGCCCGGATACGGTGCGCGCGATGACGCCGGAGATGTTCTTTGACTATCTGGCTGTCCATATCAACGGACAAAAAGCCGGTGAGGCTAAATCGGTGTTTAACATCGATTTGGGCAGCGATGGCGGGAAGTACAAACTCGAACTGGAAAACGGCGTGCTGAACCACACGGCGAACGCCGAGGCTAATGACGCTGACGCCACCGTCACCCTTAACCGCGACACGCTGAACAAAATTATCCTCAAAGAGGTAACGCTCAAGCAGGCAGAACAGAACGGCGACGTGAAACTCACCGGTGACGGAGCTAAACTTGATTCAATGCTTGGATATATGGATAAATTTGATTTCTGGTTTAACATTGTGACACCGTAACGCTCAGCATGCATCAGGGGCGGACTATCCGCCCTTTTTTATATCTGTGTCCCACGTAATGGAAAATGGCTTCAATGGAAAAAAGACACAACACCACGCCAGAGCTGGCTACGTGGCCCTCCCGCAAATCGATGGTGCTTCACGGGCTGGAAACGAACCTGTCGTGGCTGGCGTTTGTTAATTTTAGCTTTGCGCTGATGGTCCTGCTGCGCAATGTCCTTTTCGGCAACATTGATAACCTTTTACACGTCGAACCACATCTCCGGTTTATGGTTGACGCCTCGATGCTGGGCGTGATCATTCTGTCCGCTGCGCTAACGCTGATGGCCTGGCGCCATATAGCGGGTATCAGCGTGGTTCTGTTTATTTGCAGCGTGCTCTGGTCGCTATGTTGTTACTGGTTCATCCACGACGTACACCTTCCTCATCCATGGCCGATTTTTGTCACCCTGCTGATGGCCGGGATGACGGCGCTCTATTTTCATCCTGTTGGTCTGATATCCTTTATTCTGCCGCTCTGGCTTACCATGCCCGTTGCCAGTATGGCGCAGAATACGGGGATCAACATTCGCTTTGCTGGATTGTGGGTCGTTTTTACGCTCATTCTCATTTTCGGGCGTTTTATCTTGCTGAGCTGGTTTGAAGAGGCCTGGCGTCGCAACCAGCAGAACCAACTCTTGATTTCGCGTCTGGATGCGCTGGCGCATCAGGATCCCCTGACGAAGACAGCCAACCGCCGGGCGATGGAGCTGGTGCTGGAAAATGCGGTTGAGCAGGGAAAAACCTTTACCCTGATTATGCTGGATGTCGATTACTTCAAGCGTTACAACGATACCTACGGACATCAGGCCGGTGACGAGTGCCTGACTCGCGTGGCTGAAGTGCTTAAAACATCGGTGCGGACGCCTGACGATGTAGTGTCACGCTACGGCGGCGAGGAGTTCGTGGTGATCCTGTTTAACTGCCCGGAAAACATTGCTGAAAAGGTGGCCTTACGCATACAGGACGGCCTGCGCGCGGAGTCCATACCGCACAGCGCGTCAACCGTTAGCGACCATGTCACCGTGAGCATGGGGATTGCGAGCATGGCGGAAGGGTTAGCGGGCACCGAGATCATCGCTCGCGCCGATGCAGCGCTGTATCGGGCGAAGGAGGCCGGGCGGGATCGGTGGGCGCTGTAAATAAAAGCCGGGTGGCGCTGCGCTTACCCGGCTTGTTTTTTAATACCGCACGCAAACCGACTTGGTTTCACACCAGCCGTCCAGCCAGTCCGGGCCAAAGTCACGCCCGGTGCCGGACTGCTTCATGCCGCCGAAAGGCAGGTTGGCGTCGATCAGCGTATGGCTGTTCACCCAGACGGTGCCCGCCTGCAGCCTGTCGGTATACTCCAGCGCCTTGCTGATATTCTGCGTCCAGACGCTGGCCGTCAGGCCATATTCGCTGTCGTTTGCCAGCTGGAGTGCCTCTTCCCCGTCGGCGACGCGCACCACGTTGACCACCGGGCCAAACACCTCTTCACGCGTCAGGCGCAGTGAGGCATCCGGGTTCACCACCAGCGTCGGCGAAACGTAATAGCCTTTGCCTTCCGGCCCCCGGTTACCGACGATCAGCTCCGCGTTGCGCGACTTCGCTTCATCAAGGAAGGTCTGCACCTTGTCGCAGTGCGCGCGCGACACCAGAGGGTTGATAAACGCTTCTGGCGACATGCCCGGCCCGACGCTCAGGGATTTCACCGCCTGCTCAAACCCGCTGACCAGCGTGTCAAACAGCGGCGCTTCAATGTAGATGCGCGAGCTCGCCGCGCACACCTGCCCCTGGTTCAGGAAGCTGCCGGTCATCAGGCCTTCGATCACCCACGCCGGATCCGCGTCTTTCAGTACGATAGCCGGGTTTTTCCCACCCAGCTCCAGGGTCACCCCGGTTAGCGTATCCGCCGCCGCGCGGGCGATTTGCTTGCCCGTCGCCGTTGAGCCGGTAAAGCTCACCTTTGCAATATGCGGATGCGAGGTCAGCGCTGCGCCGCACACCGCGCCGCTCCCGGTTACCACGTTGAACACCCCGTCCGGAATGCCCGCTTCGCTTGCCAGTTCCGCCACCCGCAGCATGGTCAGCGGGGTGGTTTCTGACGGCTTGATGACAATAGAGCAGCCCGCGGCCAGCGCAGGCATCACTTTCCACATCCCGATCATCAGCGGGAAGTTCCAGGGCACAATCCCGGCCACCACGCCAACCGGCTCCTTACGCGTCCACGCCTGATAGCGGGCGCCCTGCGGCAGCGGGATGGAAAGGTCGAGGGTCTTACCCGAAATTTTGGTGGTCAGCCCGGCGGTATAGCGCATCCAGTTCAGGGTGCAGCTGACTTCAAACATGCGGGAAATGTTAATGGATTTGCCCTGCTCCAACGTTTCAAGCTGGGCCAGCTCCTCGCTGTGCTGTTCAACCAGATCGGCAAAATGAAGCAGGATCCGCTCGCGCTCTGCCGGCAGTTTTCCGGCCCAGCTGCGGGCGACAAACGCGCGCCAGCCGGACATGACGGCACGGTCAACGTCATCGACGCTGGCATCGGCAGTCGAGGCAATGACCTCGCCTGTGGCCGGGTTGAAGACGTTCAGCCGTTTTTCACTGTCCGACGCGGCCTGACGCCCTTCAATCCACAGGCCATGCTGTCGGTCTAAAAATTGTTGTACGGCAGGCTGAATGGCCACCTGTGATTCAGACATAGGATACTCCTTCGTTATTCTTCGCAGGGTGTCCATCCAGTCTAAGTGGGGTTTTGCATTCTCGCTTTTGTCTCTGTGACATTCGCTTTGCCACCTGTGACAGGCTCCGCAAATCGCGATAATTGCCGCTTATAACGCTGTTACCGGTGAGTGTTCTTTCCTATAGTCAGCCTCATAGCTCTGACAAAATGCAACACAAATGCAACAATGCGAAAACGTTGACGGTGCAGTGAGAGAAGCGATGGCGTGTGCAAGCGAGCAGGAACAGTATCAGCAGTGGCTGGCGCAAATTAACCAGGTTTGCGGGCGTTTTAACGCGCAGCCCACCGGGGGGAAGTTCTTCGGCGAGCTGGAGACCAGCTATGCGCGCAGCCTGAAGCTCAGCACCGTGACCGCAGGCGGGGTTAACCTGTTCCGCTCCCGTCAGGAAATCGCTCAGAGTAACGATGCCTGGTTCTATACCGTGTTCCAGCTTGAAGGCAGCGCGGAAATTGAACAGGATGAGCGTCGGGCGGTACTCAGAACCGGTGATATCACGCTGATTGACGCGTCACGTCCCTGCTCGATCAACTGGCGGGAAAAATCCCGCCAGGTTTCGCTGCTGGTTCCCCGTCAGATTATTGAGCAGCAGTGTCGTTTCCAGGAGATAAGCTGCGCGACGGCCCTTTCCCGCACCTTGCCCACGGTACAGCTGAGCCACCGCCTGCTGATGGAGAGCATGAGCAATGCCGACCTGAGTGACCGGGAGAGCGAAGCGGCGCTCGAAGCGATGATCTGCCTGCTGCGCCCCGCTTTCCAGCAGCGTGAAATCATTCAGCCGCGCAAGGAACGTCAGTTCCAGCATGTGGTGGCGCTGATTGACGACCATATTCAGTCTGAATCACTGCGCCCGGAATGGATTGCCGCCGAGAGCGGTATGTCCGTGCGCAGCCTCTATCGCATGTTTGCCGAAAAGGGGCTGGTGGTGGCGCAGTACATCAAAAACCGTCGTCTGGATCTGTGTGCGCAGGTACTGCGCGCTGCCGGTGATGATGAAAAGCTGGCGGGCATTGGCTACAGCTGGGGGTTCACCGACCATAGCCATTTTTCAACGGCGTTTAAGCAGCGTTTTGGCGTCTCGCCGGGTGAATACCGCAGGCGCTACCGCTAACTACTTTTTGAGCCATTTTCCGTTAATACCCTTCACGTATTCGCCCGGCTGCGCGCGGGCAACCAGCTTTTGACCTGCCATTTTGGCCACTTCATCGACCGGCAAATTATTGCTGTCAGCCAGCTTCTGGTAGTTTTCCGTGCGTGCCGCATTGATACGATTGACCAGCGCCAGCGTTTCCGCATCCTGTTGAATCGGGGCAATATAACCGCTAAGGGTTTCCCCCACGCGCCCCTGCGCCCGGGCATCGTTTAAGGTCAGCGCAGCCGCCTGCACGTTCATCCCCAGCGCCAGTAAAATCAGAGCTAATCGTTTCATGGCATCCTCAGAACAGATCGCTGCGCGATTTCAGCAGGGTTTCAACGTCTTTATCGACCTTAATATGGATCTCATGTTCGATTTTGACATTCATATTGATGGTAATCGGCTCCTTTGGCGCAGCGACTTCAATACGCGGCGTACAGCCGGTCAGTAGCGCGGCAACGGCAACGGTGAGCACACCAGCCATCTTTTTCATTGTTGTTCCTCACTTTCCTTGCCAGTCGAACTGCGGTGAGCAGGTATCGCCGCATGTTGCTCAAACCAGGTTTGCAGGTTGTCCCCAAAACGCAGGCTGCGCCAGAGGGTAAAGACATTCTCGTCATGGGTATAGTTCAGGTTGACGGAGCTGCTTTTGCCATCCACCCGGCTGGTCCCCTTGATGGTCGCCTGCATGGTTAATTCGCCCAGGTTATCTAAATTGATTCTCGTCCACGAACGCGAAATTTCCATATAGCGGAGCCAGTTAATCGCCGCGCCCGCCACCATATTATCTTTCACGATGGCGTCTGCCGTATCTTTGTCGATGCGTAGCGTCATTGGCCCCGGGTTGGTCAGCCAGCCATCCTTAATAATCCATTTTTCATTATCCAGCCAGAACGGCAGCGCCCCGCTCACCGGCCCTGACATGGCAAACTGTTTCGGATTAACGGCGCTAATCAGCTCGCTGGAGGAGATGTTGTCCACGCGCAGCAGGGCCGGATCGTGCTGTGGCATCCGCAGCTGCTGCATAGTGATCTTCCCGCCGAGGGTCTCCACCTTCACGTTGGTGAGGAGCAGCGGGTTGTCCTCCGTCCAGGGATAATCCCCCTGTAGATCGGCGGTTATGTTGCGCGCGGTCACCAGGTTTTCCACTTCGCCGATGCGCAACGTGACCGGCCCGCGCGTCCCGAGGGACCAGGTTCCCTCGCTGAAGCGGAACGGCAGAACAAAATCGACGCCGTTAATCTGGTTATCAGGCATCCAGGCGCTGCCGGATTTCAGCACGCCGTGCCCGCCCGCTTCAAAGCCCTGATCGGCCGCCGCCGAGAAGGCGACCTGCGCGTAAAGCTCACCGTCGCGCAGCGTCATTTTCCATTCAGGCGGGATCAGCGGCTGGAAGACGGTGAGGGACTGTTTCGGCCACCAGGCCTGCCCGCGAAGACGTACGCCGTCCCAGCGACCGTTCACCTGTACCGGGCCGATTTTGTCCGCATGGAGGTCGCCCTTAAACTGAAAAATGGTCGGGTCGGTGCCGTCGACGCTGAAGGTCAGAACCGATGGCGGCAACGCGCTGCCGCCGGAGAAACGGGTTTGCCCGGCGTTGAGCGACAGCGCGCCGCTGAAGGTCGGCTTTTCGGGGTCACGCAACCAGCGCACAGGTTTTTCCAGCACCAGACGCGGCTTGCTGACCTCCATCGTGCCGTACTGGAGCTTGTCAAAACCGGTGGAGAGCGCCGTCAGCTCTATAAGGTTGTCGCGCCACTCGCCTTTCCCGGCAACATCCCAGCGGGCATGCATCGGCGTAAAACCGCCTTTGCCCCAGTAGCGCCATTGCCACAGGCCGTTATCAGGTAAAAAGTCGTTGGCCTGGCCGTCCAGGTGGAGTTCAAAATCGCCCATCTGGTTTTCATGGGCGCGCAGAATAGCCTGTAAGCGGCCGTCCACGCCCTTCTGCGTCAGCTTCACGCCCGCCAGCGGCCAGCGAATTTCATCGATATCGAGTGAGTCAATGATGCGCCCGCGCGAGCGGAGCAGCGCGCCCGGCTCAAAGGCCAGCTGCGGTTCATACAGGCTGCCGGTCAGCGTGGCGGGCAATTTGGCGTAAAGGATGAGATCGTTTTGCTTCGCCTCGCCGCTGAGATGCAGCGGCATGTCGCTGTTTTCCATGCTGAGCCTGCCGGGCCCAATGTTCAGTACCGCGTTGCCTTTCCCCGCGTCACCCTGGGTAAGCACATTCAGTCGTCCTGTCAGGGTGGTTTTATCCAGCCCCTGCTGCCAGTTGTCCGCGCGAAGCGACACGCGCCCGCTCAGCGGCATACCGGAAAGATCCCAGTTCCAGCGCCCGTCGCTGATGTTCAGCTGCTCCGCCGTGATCTGCCACGGCAGGTCGAGCAGCGGATCGGGGTTGTCCCGCGCCATCACCACCAGCTGTCCCTGATTGTCTTCCCAGTCCAGATCGGCATCGACCAGAGACGTTAACTGTGGCACGTTAAAGGTCGCGACCGCGTGGCCTTTCACCGGCACGCCATCCGGTACCAGCGGCAGGGTAAACTCGCCCACCAGCTTAATCGGCTGCGGCTGGTCCGGGAGCTGTACATCGAACTGGCTGACCGAGAGCGTCTGACCGCGAAGCGTGCCTTTAATGCTGACCTGCTCGCCTTTATAGGCGATCTCCTGACGGGACGGGGTCAGCGATGCCTGAAGTTCGCCCTGCCACTGCTGCCAGGGCGACAGCGTCAGACGGTGAACCGTGATCCAGGTATTGGGTAATACCGCCTGCCACTGTGCCAGCGTTTTGGGGGCGACCGTTGAGGGCGCAGACTGGGGAATTTTGCTCAGACAGACGGAGTTAAGATCCAGCGCGCCGATATCCAGTTTCCAGCGGCTCGGATGTGACAGCGTCACGTTATCGATACGGGCAATTTCGCAGTCTTCAACCAGATAGCGAAGATCGGGGATCACCAGCGCGTGACGGGTCAGTTTCGGGCTTTCTTCGAATGCGATGCGCGTCCCGACGGGCAGCCAGATCCCGGCGAGCGTCGGTACCCACTGGGCGAGCGTCATCAGCAGCGTCAGCGGCAACAATATGAACAGCAGTAAAAGCGCAAGAGCGGCTTTGTATTTACCCTTCATGGGCAGTTAATATCCTGATTTAGCGAAAGAATTAAGCCGGCAGTACCGATCATTGTCGCATGTTTAGCGATTGAGTTGAAGTTAACGCTAAGTTAAGAATAGATGCTGTAATAGTAAGCGGTGATTTTTTTGCCATGCGTAACCTAAAGAATATATTTTAGGTTCAATTGGTTACGCATAAATTCAATAACAATCGCAGAGCAGAGTTGTGAAATTAATACTTGTTCCTTGGCATTGCCAGCAGGTAAAGCATGGCGAATATCAATGACCCCCAATACACCGAGTCGTACCGCCAGGGATCAAAATCAATATGCAAAAAACCGCTAACAAACTCATAGCCGTTTGCAAAAACGTTAATTTGAATGGCTGCAATAGCAATCACAAACAGCGTATAGGCGATGAACAGAGGATATTTACGAAGCCTGTTGACCTTGAGTTTACCGAGGTACAACAAGCAAAAAATGGCAATAGATACAATAAAATAGAACACGGCAGGTAGAATCGGTGGGGTTAATGACAACTCGAACTGTTCCGACATAATTAATTCTCTTTAGCTATCTGGTACATCTGCCAACCTGTGACGCTTCCACTGGTCAAATCCAAAGCCATCGCTGTTTTAGAAGCCTCTTGCCATCCTCTGATATAATCAGATTCGATGTTGCGAAACAGACTCCAGGATTTTTCTCTGGGAGCCAGAACTCTCCTGCCCGCGCCATAGGCTGATAAAGAAATATCAACGACACCATAGACAATATCAGCTTCATTATTCCCATAGCCCAGCTTCGCTGCTGCGTAACGATAAGCATCTCTTAGCGTGCCAGACCGATCTTCACGATAGAGAAGATAGTATCCATTTTCATACATGTTGTTTAGCCCATGAGTAATCATAGGTGCACCATACGCAGCACAGGCAAGACCAAGCGAACCGACGCATAAACTAGCGCCCCCATACACTTGCGCCCCACCGGCAACGAAACCGATCTGTTTAAGCGCTAAAGTCGTCGTTGTTGTCCGATTTTTTTCAACAACAATGAATAATTTAGCCTTATTGAAGGTAAGTAAGTCATCTTGTTCCTTAAGATGATGTATCTGTTCATCAAGAACTTGAATCCCCCCTGACCAGGTCAAGCAATGCGATTCAATCTCCCTTCTCAAACGAGCAACAAGTTGTTGAGTTTCAAAAAACATGCCAGAGGTACCATAAAGCAAATGCTTTGTGGCAATTCGCTGCGCAAGATTTTCAATCTCTAAGACTTTCTCCTCGAAATGACTTTTTTCCCGATTATGGTTGTACATTCGGTCTCCCTGTCATTTTAAAACGATAGCAATAATACTACCTTCGATGTTAAGACATTCAAAGAGCTACGTTATTTCAACAGCTAAAGGTAGTCACATTTTCAGGTATTGGTAAACCATTTACCCAAACATAAGCACTTGCTGTGACTTAAGCTTCCCCCATAGCACCCCTGGAATAAAATAAGTAGGCATCTATCTGGTGCCCCCCTTAAGAAGCCGGTGGATATGAATATCATGGAGTTAGGGTGTACATATGCTCTAGAATAATTGATAGAACTTATTGAATTCAATAATATTTTAGAAATTGTAAGATAATTTTAATCATGCTAACGTGAATGCAAAATCACTGGAGAAAGTCTTATGAAACTCGCGGTATATAGCACAAAGCAGTACGACAAAAAGTATCTGCAACATGTTAACGAGGCTTACGGGTTTGAGCTTGAATTTTTCGACTTTCTGCTGTCCGAAAAAACCGCCAAAACGGCGCACGGCTGTGAAGGCGTCTGCATTTTTGTTAACGACGACGGCAGTCGTCCGGTGCTGGAAGAGTTGAAAAAACAGGGGGTGAAGTACATCGCCCTGCGCTGCGCGGGCTTTAATAACGTGGACCTCGACGCAGCGAAAGAGCTGGGTCTGAAGGTGGTGCGCGTGCCGGCATACTCCCCGGAAGCGGTGGCGGAACATGCGATTGGCATGATGATGTCGCTCAACCGTCGTATTCACCGCGCTTATCAGCGTACCCGTGACGCCAACTTCTCGCTGGAAGGGCTGACCGGCTTCACCATGTACGGCAAAACCGCGGGCGTGATCGGCACCGGTAAAATTGGCGTGGCCGCCCTGCGCATTCTGAAAGGCTTCGGCATGCGTCTGCTGGCGTTCGATCCATACCCGAGCGCCGCTGCGCTGGACCTGGGCGTGGAATACGTCGACCTGCCGACCCTGTTCTCGCAGTCCGACGTGATCTCCCTGCACTGCCCGCTGACGCCGGAGAACTACCACCTGCTCAACCAGGCGGCGTTCGACCAGATGAAAGATGGCGTGATGATCATCAACACCAGCCGCGGCGGGCTGGTTGACTCTCAGGCCGCTATCGAAGCGCTGAAAACCCAGAAAATTGGCGCGCTGGGGATGGACGTGTACGAGAACGAACGCGATCTGTTCTTTGAAGACAAGTCTAATGATGTGATTCAGGACGACGTGTTCCGCCGCCTGTCTGCCTGCCATAACGTGCTGTTTACCGGACACCAGGCGTTTCTGACTGCCGAAGCGCTGATCAGCATTTCAGAAACCACGCTGGGTAACCTGCAGCAGCTGGAAAAAGGCGAAGCGTGCCCTAACGAACTGGCATAAGCGTGACGCCGGGTGGCGGCTATGCCCCACCCGGCGTACTGTCTGTTTCCCAGGACCGATGCGCAAAGCACCACCAGAGCAGGACGGCCACCAGCGCAATCGCGCTCAGGACGCTGAATGCCGTCGCAAAGGAGTAATGACCCGCAATCGTGCCGGTTAGCGCCGGGCTCATGGATGCCCCAACCCCCTGCATCAGCATTACCACGCTCTGCCCGGCATTGACGTGCCCGCTCCCGCGCAGCAGCACCACGATAAACGACGGAACCACAACCCCCAGGATCCCTGCGGCCAGCCCGTCGAGGATTTGTACCGGGATCATCATTAACGGCGCGTCCGTAGACGCCGCCAGCGCCGCGCGCACCGGCATCACCAGCAGTGCCAGCATAATCAAGCGCCAGTAGCCGTAGCGGTCTATTCGGTGGGCGACCCAGATGGCAACGGGGATCATCACCGCCTGAGAGATGATAACGGTGCCCGCCGCGTACAAACCAGGGTTGATCGAGGCGGGTGCCGCGGCCACCCTCATGCTCAGCATCGGCAGCAGCGCAGCGTTCGCCAGGTGAAACAGCAGCAGCGTCAGCCCGGTGACAAACAGCGCCCGGTTTTTAATCAGCACGGCAAAGCCGGGGACCGGCAGGCTCGCGGAAGAGGACAGCCCGCGCGCCGCGTCGTTATCAATATCCGTGTTGCGAATGGCAAGCAGCGCGCACAGCGTGAGCAGCGTGGTACAGGTCATCAGCAGGAAAATCCCGCCGACGCCCCAGTACCAGGCAATGCCGCCCGCAATCAGCGCGGTGACAAAATTGCCGCCGTGATTGAACGCCTCATTTTTGCCCATCTGCGCGCTGAACCCGCTCTGGCCGGTCAGCCCCAGCGTAATCCCGGCGATCAGCGGCCCCACAAATGCCGCGCAGATACCGGTGACGATTTGCGAAACTGCGACAACGCCGCTTTGCTGGCTAAACCACAGCATGAGCGTGCTAAGGGTGATGAGCAGGCACACCAGCGCCAGCACGGTCCGCTTGCTGCGTGAGGTGTCGGTGATGAATCCCGCCGGCAGCGTAGCGAGTAGTCCCGCCAGCCCACCTGCCGTCATCAGGATGCCGATATCATCAGGGGTCCAGTGGCGTTCGGTTAGAAAAATACCGAGAAAAGGACCGAGGCCATCGCGGACATCTGCAATGAAAAAACTTGTCAGGCATAATGCCCGCAGCGAACGAAGAGACATACTGCCTGCCTTTGTCTGTTATCGCCTGTAAAAAAGGAAATGTAGTATACCGGGTATTTTTGAAAATCAGATGACGCATTAAAAAAATGTCCTCCGAACTTAAACAATTCATAACGGAGGCCATTTTTTCGCTTTACTCATTATCTTGCCTGCCTATACTGGCAATAAATTTTCACAGGAGTCCTTCGTTGGAAAGTTATTTTAGAATCGATACGAAGGTAAGCTAGCGCAATTTTCTCGCTGCTTACCTTAAACGGTGGGCAGCAATCCTCTTAAAGCGATTGTATCCCGAAATAGTAAAACCGCTCAATTTGTGGGGCATCGCGATGTTCATGTTTACATATTCACTTTTTCCACCACCGTCGTCCTGACACGCTTAGCATTTAAACGGCGTTATGCTGTGCTTAGCAAAGCACTGACGCTTATTATTTAATAACGTTAACAGGCGACAGGCTGATGTTCCCTTATATCTCTCATCTGCTCGCAGCGATGCTGCTGGGCGCAATTATTGGCGCGGAAAGACAGTGGCGCCAGCGTATGGCCGGGCTTCGTACCAATGCACTGGTTGCCACGGGTGCGGCGGTGTTCATTTTGAGTTCGGTATCCACCTCTCCTGATAGCCCGGGGCGTATCGCAGCGCAGATCGTCTCCGGAATTGGTTTTCTTGGCGCTGGCGTCATTATGCGTGAAGGAATGAATATTCGTGGTCTGAATACCGCCGCAACGCTGTGGTGCTCGGCCGGAATTGGCGTGCTGTGCGGATTAGGCCAGTTCTGGAATGCCGCCATGGCCAGCCTAATTATTCTCTGTGCCAACATATTGCTACGCGAAGCCGCACAGCGAATTAATCAACTGCCCGTGCTCCATGAAGGCGAAAAATGCTATGTCCTGAAAATCACCTGTAATGATGAGCATGAAGATGCGGTGCGGCAGAGCGTCGTAAACATGGCGAAAGAGTTGACGTTAAGTCTGAAAGCGATTTATTCCGCAACGGCGCAGGCAGAAGGTAAAACTGAAATTCGGGCGGAGGTGATGACCCGGGAGGAATACCGAAAATTACTCGATCTGATTATGGGTAATATGGGCGGGAATAAAATTATCGCCTCCGTCAGCTGTCACGCAATATAAATATATTACCGGGCATGACGCCCGGTATAGCCTTTGCCGTTTTGCACGGTCACTGACAATAACGCGGAAAGCCTCATAAGGCAGCACTGGTTTTAGCCAGGCGTTTCATCATCTCCGTCGTCAGGCTGAGCTGTTCGCTGCCCATCAGATGGGACAATTTCTCCTTAGCTGCCTGCCATAACGGGATGACCTCTTCAAGCAGACGCCAGCCTTCACCTGTTAGCGTGAGTCGTTTTCCGGCACGTCCACGGCCTCCAGCCGAGTCAATAATGCCCCGGGATTCCAGACTACGGATATTTCGACTCAGCGTTGTCGCATCCACCCCTGCTCTGGCGGCGAGTTCCGCAACGGTTTCATTCGGGGAACCTCCAATGCCGACCAACAGACTGAACTGCTCTGCGGTCAGATCAAAAGGTCTGAAGCAGGCGTTGTAATAGCGTGTAATAGCCCGAGCGGTAGCGCGCGCCTGAAACCCCGGGCAGACTTCCGGAATGGTCTTCAACAGCGCCACATCAATGTTGTTCATCATTTCATCTCGACAAGCAATGCTAAAATTAATAATGTATATACACTATTAATCATGTTTAAGGAACGGCTATGCCAGCCTTTGTTCATATCAACTTACGCATTATTGACCCTGCCAGACAGGCCAGCCTGGCCCCACGCTTCACGTCAGCATTAGAGGAAGCAGGAGGTAAAATTGTTCATTTTGGAGCTGTTACACAGGTACTGGAAGGCGAAGTTGAGCCGTTACCCTATGCAGGCATTTTTGAATTCCCGACGCTAGATCAGGCTCTTGCCTTCTATCATTCGGAAAAATATGCGCCGATTAAGGCTGAACGGCAGCTCGCCCAGGAAGCGAGAATGTTCATCGTCACGACGGAATAACAGGCAAGTTCGACTGTACCTAAATCACAGAACCGAGATTTGTACCCGTTATGACAGCTTGCTCTCTGTTTTGCTGGAATTAACGGTTTAACCTGAGTTGTGCAAAAAACACTCAGGAGGGACACATGTACAACACAATTTTGGTTCCAATTGATATTTCCGAGGATAGCCTGACACATATGGTTATCCCGTTCGTTCAGGCACATACCGCCCTTAACACCGCCAAAGTTCACTTTCTTACCGTTATTCCATCGCTTCCGTATTATTCATCATTAGGTTTGGCCTACTCCGTGGAAATGCCGAAGATGAAAGAGTTCCAGCACGCGGCCTTAGCAAAACTGGATGAAATTGTTAAGCAATTCAAAATACCTGCAGATAAGATTCAGACTCACGCCGTGACGGGATCCCCTAAGGATCAAATCCTTAAGCTCGCTGACACGATCGGCGCCGACCTGATTATCATCGCCTCCCACAAGCCTGACATATCAACATATCTGTTGGGTTCAAACGCTGCGGCAGTGGTGCGGCATGCGAAATGCCCTGTGCTGGTCGTAAGATAGAACGCTGCGTTTACGCTCATGGATATGATCAGACAGCAGAAAAAAACCGGGCGCAAAGCCCGGTTCTTTTGTCTGTCGGGACTGACTCTATTCGCTCAACCCGCGATTCTCCAGCATCGGTTCAATCTTCGGATCGTGCCCGCGCCAGCTGCGATAAAGTTCAGCCAGATCCGTGCTGTTACCACGGGACAAAATCGCCTCGCGGAATTTTTGCCCGTTTTCACGGGTCAGGCCGCCCTGTTCGACAAACCACTGATAGCCATCGTCCGCCAGCATTTGCGTCCACAGGTAGGCGTAATATCCCGCCGCGTAGCCCCCGCCAAAGATATGGGCAAAATAGCTGCTGCGATAGCGCGGCGGTACGGCGGGCAGATCCAGCCCCTCTTTTTTCAGCGCTGCTGCTTCAAAATCCTCTACGCTCGAAACGGCCTCACCGATGCCGTGCCAGTTCATGTCCAGCAGCGCGGCAGCCAGCAGTTCCGTCATGTCATAACCCTTGTTGAAATGGGTCGCGTTGAGCATGCTTTCCCGCAGCGCGTCCGGCATCGGTTCACCGGTTTCGTAATGGCGGGCGTAGTGGGTAAACACCTGTGGGTGGCTGGCCCAGTGCTCGTTAATTTGTGACGGGAATTCAACGAAATCACGCGGCGTATTGGTGCCGGAAAGCGTAGCGAAACGCTGGCTGGCAAACAGGCCGTGCAGCGTATGGCCAAACTCGTGGAACAGGGTGATCACGTCATCCCAGGAGAGAAGCGCGACGCCGCCGTTAGCCGGTTTTTGGTAGTTACAGACGTTGTAGATCACCGGGCGGGCAGCAAGCTCGAAGGATTGCTCGACGAAATTCCCCATCCACGCCCCGCCCTGCTTGGAATCGCGGGCAAAGAAGTCGCCGTAAAACAGCGCCATGCCCTCACCGGTGTGGTCGAAAATTTCCCAGACGCGAACGTCCGGGTGATACACCGGAATATCGAAGCGCTCCACAAAACGAATGCCAAACAGCTGGCTGGCTGCCCAGAACACGCCATCCTGCAATACGGTATTGAGCGCAAAATAGGGTTTGATTTGCGATTCATCGAGGGCATATTTCGCCTGACGCACGCGCTCGGCGTAATAAGCCCAGTCCCAGGCCTGCGCGGTGAAACCGCCCTGCTCGTCATCAATGACTTTCTGAATATCGGCCTGCTCGCGCTCTGCACGGGCGCGGGCGGCAGGCACAATGCCTCGCATAAAGGTCAGCGCGGCGTCCGGGGTTTTCGCCATCTGGTCGGCGATACTCCAGCTGGCGTAATCCTCAAAGCCCAGCAGGCGGGCCTGCCGCGCACGTAGCGCCGTAAGGCGGAGGATCAGCTCGCGAGTGTCGTTTTCATCCCCTTTCTGGGTGCGCGTCCAGCCCGCGTTGAACAGGTTTTCACGGGTCTGACGATTGCGCAGCGCGGAAAGCGCTGGCTGCTGGGTCGTGTTCAGAAGCGGGATCAGCCAGCGATCGTTTAGCCCGCGCTCCGCGGCAGCCTGCGCAGCGTCAGCGATCTCAGCGGCACTGAGCCCGTCAAGCTGGTGCGCGTAATCCACCACCAGCCCGCCTGTCTTATCGGCAGCCAGCAGACGCTGGTTAAACTGGCTGGTCAGGGTGGCCGCCTCGGTATTCAGCGCCTTCAGCTCGGCTTTTTGTGCTTCATTGAGACGCGCGCCCGCCAGAATAAACCGCTGCCAGGTCTCCTCGACCAGCCGACGGGATTCGGCGTCCAGCGCGGCACGGTCCTGCCAGACGCTCTCCACGCGGGCGAAAAGCACGTCATTCAGCCAGATATCGTTCGCCAGCGCGGCAAGCTCGGTGGAGAACTGCTCCTCAAGCTCCTGCAGGTACGCATTGGTGTGCGCGGAGGTCATGGCGAAGAACACGCTGCTGACCCGCGAGAGCATGGCGCCGCTTTTCTCCAGCGCCAGCACGGTGTTAGTGAAGTCCGGCGCAGCGGTTTGAGACACAATGGCGTCAATGTCCGCCCGCTTCTGGCGAAGCGCTTCATCGAAGGCCGGGCGATAGTGGCCGTCGTTGATTTCATCAAAATGGGGGGCCTGATAGGGCAACAGGCTGATGTCAAAAAAGGGATTCGTGGCCGTCATCTTTCGCTCCTGAGTACGGGTATCCTCCCAGAGTAGGCCAGGCCGCCATCCCCTGCAACGCCGTCATACAAATGTTGCCTTAACGCACCCTCTGCGGCCGTGCTATGTTAGTACAACACAAAAAGCGTTGAGGAACAGTGAGATGATTATTTTAGTTACCGGGGCAACGGCAGGTTTTGGTGAAAGCATCACGCATCGCTTCGTCGCCAACGGGCATAAGGTTATTGCCACGGGCCGTCGTCAGGAGCGCCTGCAGGAACTGAAAGACGAATTAGGCGACAGCATCCTGACCGCGCGGCTGGACGTGCGTAACCGCGCGGCCATTGAAGAGATGATTGCCAACCTGCCCGCCGAGTGGCGCGCCATCGACGTGCTGGTCAACAATGCCGGTCTGGCGCTGGGCATGGAGCCCGCGCACAAAGCCAGCGTAGAAGACTGGGAAAACATGATCGACACCAACAACAAAGGGCTGATCTATATGACCCGCGCGGTGCTGCCGGGCATGGTCGAGCGCAACCGCGGCCACATTATCAATATTGGTTCCACCGCCGGGAGCTGGCCTTACGCGGGCGGCAACGTCTATGGCGCGACGAAGGCGTTTGTGCGCCAGTTCAGCCTTAACCTGCGTACCGATCTGCACGGCACCGCCATTCGCGTCACCGATATCGAGCCGGGCCTGGTGGGCGGCACCGAGTTTTCCAACGTGCGTTTCAAAGGCGATGACGCGAAAGCGGGCAAAACCTACGAAAATGCTAACGCGCTGACGCCGGAAGATGTGACCGAAACGGTCTGGTGGGTGGCGACGCTGCCAAAACACGTCAACATCAATACCGTAGAAATGATGCCAGTCAGCCAGAGTTTTGCCGGACTTAGCGTCCATCGTGGCTAAATCTGCCCCTCCCGGCCTGCGGGCCGGGTCTGTTTCATACCCTGAAAGAATGGTAGTATGTTCAGGCTAACTCTCTGAGAAATGACAACTCATGGCCGCTGAATCGCAACTCAATCCCACCCAGCCCGTTAACCAGCAAATCTATCGCATTTTGCGACGTGATATTGTCCATTGCCTGATCCCACCGGGAACGCCGCTTTCTGAAAAAGAGGTCTCCGTGCGATTTGACGTTTCCCGTCAGCCGGTGCGTGAAGCGTTTATTAAGCTTGCCGAGAACGGGCTGATTCAGATCCGCCCGCAGCGCGGCAGCTACGTGAACAAAATTTCACTCTCTCAGGTACGCAACGGCTGTTTCGTTCGCCAGGCCATTGAATGCGCGGTGGCGCGCCGTGCCGCAACGCTTATCAACGACAACCAGCGTTACCTGCTGGAACAGAACCTGCACCAGCAGCGCATTGCCATTGACCGCAAGCAGCTGAATGACTTCTTCCAGCTTGATGATGAATTCCACCAGAAACTGGCGCAGATTGCGGATTGTCAGCTGGCCTGGGATACCATCGAGAACATCAAGGCCACCATTGACCGCGTGCGCTATATGAGCCTCGATCACGTCTCCCCGCCGGAAATGTTGCTTCGACAGCATCATGATATTTTCAGCGCGCTTGAAAAACGCGATGCGGACGGTGTGGAAAAGGCGATGACGCTGCATCTGCAGGAAATCAGCGAATCCGTGCAGCTTATTCGTCAGGAAAATAGCGAGTGGTTTAGCGAAGAGTAATATTCGCCGCCCCCTTTCGGGTGCGGCGGCGTGATTAGCGAACGACTAACACCGGGATCGTGGCGTAGCGCAGAATAGATTCCGCGTTTGAACCCAGCAGATGGGTGGAGATGCTCGGATTTTTCGACCCGATGACAATCGCATCATATTCCCCCTCCTTGCTCAGCTTGATAATTTCATCGCGGACGTTGCCAAAACGCACCATGCTGTGAATATTCTCAGGGGCGATATCGAACAGTCTTTTTAACTCGTTCATTTTCTTGTTGGATTCTGCGGTCATATACTCTTCAAACTTTTTAATATCGGCGTTGAACCCGCGCAGCAGAGACCGGCTGCTGGCTGGGAGAATATTGACCAGGGTAATCGACGCGCCCTCTGCCTTCGCCAGGTTTGCCGCGTGGCGAACCGCTTTGTCGCTCAAATCCATTTCAAACACGTCTACAGGCATCAAAATGCTCTTATACATAAGCCTGACTCCTTATTCCGATGAAGGGTTATTTCCTGCACCCAGAATGACATCCGGAATATAAACCAACCCTCAACGCTTCCCTGTCGAAACTATCAGTTAATGAAAATAACGGTCTGCTTTGTAAATTACTGTCCTGAATGGTCAGCGGCCGAAGAAATAAAGAAAAAAGTGTGAGTTTGATCAAAAACAAAAACATGAAGCGCGGACAGGCGTATTTATATGCCCCGTGAATGGCAAACCTGAAATAGGGCCGTAACGAACAGGTTAGAGAGGAGAATATACCATGATGACATACGACCGTAACCGAAATGCAATCACCACCGGCAGCCGCGTCATGATTAGCGGCACGGGCAAAACTGGCGTGATTAAAGCGATCCATAGCGACGGGCTGGATGCCGCGCAGGTGCGTCGCAGCAAAACGGTTGAAGTGGAAGGATGCGAAGGTAAGTTCGAGCCGATTGAGCTGATTCGCCTGGGGATGCACTAAGCTGTGCGCAGACATGCCGCCGCGCACGGCGGCATGTGCTGAATTACCGTTGGGACGCGTACTGCGCCACGGTCGCTTTCGCCCCCTGTTGCAGCAGCGACCGGTACGCGGTCATCACCGCAGCAACAAAGCGCGGCTCCTGCGGTAACTCTTTACCAAAGATGGCCTCAATGCCGAGCAGCGCGTTAACCCGACTTTCTCCTTCCGCACTTCCCTTCACCGCCGCCTGAATCACCGCCAGCTGCGGATCGCTCACATCAATGGCGTTACCCTGCTCGTCCACGCCGCCGACATAACGCATCCACCCAGCCACACCCAGCGCCAGCAGTGGGAAAGGTTTCTGGTGCACCAGGTGCCAGCGCACGGAGTCCAGCATACGCTGCGGGAGCTTCTGGCTGCCGTCCATCGCGATTTGCCATGTCCGATGGCGCAGGGCCGGGTTGCTGTAGCGGGCAATCAGGAGATCGGCATAGCGGCCTAAATCAACGCCCTTCACTTTCAGCGTGGGTGCCTGCTCGTTAAGCATCAGCGCGTGCGCGGCGAGGCGGTAGTTCTCATCTTCCATACAGTCGTTGATATGCTGGTATCCGGCCAGATAGCCCAGGTACGCCAGGAACGAGTGGCTGCCGTTGAGCATGCGCAGCTTCATCTCTTCAAACGGGATCACGTCTGACACCAACTCGGCACCGGCTTTTTCCCACTCGGGACGTCCTGCCACAAAGTTGTCTTCGATCACCCACTGGCGGAACGGTTCACAGGCTACTGCCGCCGGGTCACGCACGCCCGTCAGCTGCTCAATTTTATCCAGCGTATCAGGCGTGACCGCCGGCACGATGCGGTCCACCATGGTTGACGGGAAGGTGACGTTAGCCTCGATCCAGTCCGCCAGCTCACCGTCTACCGCACGGGCGTACGCGCAGGTCACATTGCGCATCACGTGGCCGTTCTCCGGCATGTTGTCGCAGGACATCACGCTAAACGCAGGCAGCCCCGCCGCTTTGCGACGCGCCAGCGCTTCCACCACCACGCCCGGCGCGGATTTCGGCTGGTGCGGGTTTTGCAGGTCGGCGACGATAAACGGGTGATCGAGCATCAGTTGCCCCGTCGCCGGTGAGTGGCAGTACCCTTTCTCGGTGATGGTCAGCGAGACAATCGCCACCAGCGGTTCACACATCGCTGCCAGCACGGTCTCCAGCCCGTCAACCTGCGCATGGAGAGCCTTTCTGACCACGCCAACCACGCGGGAGGTCCAGGCATCGGCAGACATTTCCGCCACGGTATAAAGATTATCCTGCGCGTTCAGATCGGCAATCTGCTGCTCGCCGCCAATCAGGTTAACCTCACCGTAGCCCCAGTCGCTGCCGTGCTCTGCCGCGAGAATGTCGGCGTACACCGCCTGATGCGCGCGGTGAAATGCGCCGAAGCCTAAATGTACAATGCGTGCTTTAAGGCTGTCGCGATCGTAATGAGGCAGCGTCGCGTTGGCCTGTAATAAGGTGTTTTCCATGATTAAGACTCGTTAATTAGAAAGCTGTGGATCGCTGCCGCTCCTTCTGAAGCGGCAGCGCCTGCTGACTACACCAACTAGAATGGCAGTTGGGGTAAAAAAATAACTGCCATCAACCATACTGATACTGCCGTTTGATATTTTGATTTATATTAACTTTTGCTCATGTGGTGTGACATAAACATAAAGTTGTGTGATAAGTCACGAAAGCTATAAACCATTAGCGTCGCGAGGAGATCGCCCCGTAACCCACACGCTCTTCGGGCGCGGATTCCGCTGCGTCTTGCGCCGCGCTCAAATCACGGTCGCGCACTTCCGGCATCAGGATCGCCGAGATCAGCCCAATCGCGGAGTAGGCCACCAGCATGGCGACAATCGGCCACCAGGAGCCGGTCATATTGCAGAAGATCCCCGCCAGCACCGGACCAAAGCCCACCGCCACCAGACCGCCCGCCTCTTTCGAGATAGCCATACGGGTAAAGCGATTTCGCGAGCCAAACATCTCCGCCATGGTGATATTTTCCAGCGCAAACAGCCCCAGCACGGCGAAGTTATGGATAACGATGATCGAGAGCATGATTGTCCCCGGCGCATAGCTCTTATCGACGATGATCGACAGCATCGGGTACGCGATAAGAATGGCGGAGATATTGAGGATAATGTACGGCAGACGGCGTCCCACTTTATCGGAAAGCCAGCCCAGCAGCGGAATGGAGATAAACCCGAGAATGGAGCTTATCATCAGCGCATCGGTAGGGATGGCTTTATCGAACAGCAGCGTCTGGACCAGATACCCGGCAAGGAACGTCTGGATGAGACCCGAGTTGCCCGCCTGACCAAACCGCAGGCCGGTCGCCAGCCAGAAGGATTTACTTTTCACCATTGAACCCAGCGAGGTGTCCGGCTGCGCGGCTTGTGCATCGTTCACTTTCTCAAACACCGGGCTCTCTTTCAGGTTCATACGCAGCCAGATGGCGAAGATCATCACCACGACGCTGGCGAGGAACGGCACGCGCCAGCCCCAGGCAATCAGCTCTTCACGATCGAGGGCAAAGAACATCACCGCCCAGATCGCCGTGGCGCTCAGCGTTCCGCAGTTGGTGCCCATCGCCACCAGCGAGGAGATGATGCCGCGTTTGCCTTTCGGCGCGTACTCCGCCAGCATGGTCCCGGCCCCGGAAATCTCCGCCCCGGCCCCGAGCCCCTGAATAATGCGCAGCGTCACCAGCAGAACCGGGGCAAAAATCCCGATCTGCGCATAGGTTGGCAGGACGCCAATCAGCGTGGTGCAGATCCCCATCATGGTGATGGTGATAAACAGCACCTTCTTACGACCAATGCTGTCGCCCATTCTGCCGAAGATAAAGGCGCCGACAATACGTGCTATGTAGCCTGCGCCGTAGGTCCCCATCGCGAGGATCAGCGCCATCGCGGCTGACTGTTCCGGGAAGAAGATCTCATGGAAGACCAGGGCGGCCCCCAGCGAGTAAAGCTGAAAGTCCATAAACTCCAGGGCGGTGCCCAGCCAGCCGGAAACGGCGGCTTTCACCAGATCGGAGGTGGTTCTTTGAGGTTGTGCTTGCGTCATAATGGCTATCTCTAAAAGGTAAGATGCGTACCACCAGAGCCTGTCTGCGCAGGCTCTTAACCGCGTATAGGATTATTGGCCGAACGTGAGCAAGACTTTGCAGCACTGCCGCTGGTCTTTCTCAAACAGTTCAATGGCGTCTGTTACATGGTGATAGTCAAAGGTATGGGTAACCAGTTTTTCGGGGTCGATTAGCCCCTTCTTCAGCCAGTCGATGACGACCGGGAATTTGTTGGCATTGAGGCGCGAGGAGAAGATCGCCAGCTCTTTGCCGGTGATGCCCTGCTGAACAATCTGGCTCGGCTTGCTGGAGAAGCCCATCAGCACGATGCGCGCCGCCGGAGAGGCCAGGGTTATCGCTTCCTGCAGAATCGCCGGATGACAGGCGGCATCAATGATTAACGTCGGTTTGATGCCCTTTTCGTCCAGCGCGGCCTGCAACGACTGCTCGCCGTTATTCAATACCCAGTCCGCGCCGCTGCGCTGGGCCATTTTCAGGCGTTCATCGATGCGGTCAACCACGATAACCTGCTTCACCTTATAGACGCCTTTCAGCGCCTGCACGGTGACCAGGCCCATCGGGCCAGCGCCGTAGATCAGCGCAACGTCCTGCTCGGTGGGGTTGGCCTGCCCCGTGACGTTGGCGGCGATGGTGAAGGGCTCAACCATGACGGCGTGTTTATCCGGAATGTCATCCGGGATAGGCCAGGCATTTTTAGCGGGCACTGCCGCATATTCGCTGAAGCCCCCGTCGCGGTGTACGCCCAGCACCACCAGCGAGGTGCAGACGTTCGGTTTTCCGACGGAACACGGGTAGCAGTGTCCGCAGCTGATCACCGGGTCAACCGAGACGCGCTGGCCCAGACGGGCGCTGTCTACGCCCTCACCCACGGCGTCAATCACGCCAAAGAACTCGTGGCCGATCGTGCGTGGATACTTCGCAAACGGATTATGGCCGCGATAGATGTGGCTGTCCGAACCGCAGATCCCCGCCAGCGTGATTTTGACGCGGACTTCGCCTGCGCCTGGCTCCGGGCGTGGCCGCTCTTCAATCACCAGTTCGTTCGGCTGTTGAATCACTACGCTTTTCATCGTTCGCTCCTCGTTTACCAGTTCCATAGCGTGCCGTCTTCAAGACGGGCCACCGGCAGATAGGCCGGATCGTAGGGGTATTTCGCCGCCAGTTTTTCATCAAACTCGATGCCCAGCCCCGGCTTGTCGCCCGGATGCATATAGCCGTTATCAAAGCGCCAGCTGTGCGGGAAGACTTCCAGCATCTGTTCGGAATAGCCCATATATTCCTGGACGCCAAAGTTTGGCACCCACAGATCGAAATGCAGCGCGGCGGCGTGGCAGACAGGTGAGAGATCCGACGGGCCGTGCGAGCCGGTGCGCACCTGGTAGAGCGAGGCAAAGTCCGCGATGCGACGCATTCCGGTGATCCCGCCCGCGTGGGTAATGGTGGTGCGAATATAGTCGATGAGCTGCTCTTCGATGAGCTGCTTGCAGTCCCAGATGCTGTTAAACACTTCCCCCACCGCAATTGGCGTGACGGTGTGCTGGCGGATCAGGCGGAAGCAGGCCTGGTTTTCCGCAGGCGTTGGGTCTTCCATCCAGAACATGCGGAATTCCTCGATGCTTTTACCGAAACGCGCCGCTTCGATTGGCGTCAGGCGATGGTGCATGTCGTGCAGGAGATGTTCATTGAAGCCGAATTTACTGCGCACCGCGTCGAACAGCTTCGGTGTGAAATCGAGGTATTTTTCGGTGGACCACAGCTGCTCTTCCGGCCAGTCGCCTTTGGTCGCAGGCTCGTAGGCCAGCCCCTTCCCTTTGGCCATGCCGTAGGTGGTTTTCATGCCCGGCACGCCGCACTGGACGCGGATCGCCTTAAAGCCCATCTCTTTATGACGGGCGTAGTCTTCCAGCACGTCGTCAATCGTGTGTCCGGTGGTGTGGCAGTAGACCATCACCCCTTCACGGGATGCACCGCCCAGCAACTGGTAGAGCGGCATGTTGGCCGCTTTGGCTTTGATGTCCCACAGCGCCATGTCCACGGCGGAGATGGCCGACATGGTGACCGGGCCGCGACGCCAGTAGGCGCCCTTATAGAAGAATTGCCAGATGTCTTCGATGCGGTGCGCATCGCGGCCAATCAGCTGGGGGCAAAGGTGATCCTTGAGGTACGAGGCAACGGAGAGCTCGCGTCCGTTCAGCGTAGCGTCACCGAGGCCGACAATCCCCTCATCGGTGGTGATTTTAAGGGTGACAAAGTTCCGCCCCGGGCAGGTAACAAACACGTCAGCCGCGACAATCTTCATAGTTCCTTTCCTTACATCGTTCGTTGTGATGCTGGAAATTTACCCACCAACCCTACTACCATACAAGTGTAATGATCATGAAATCAGCTAACGATCACAAAACCCGGGGACTCAGGCGCGCCCCCATCCCGCCACAATGATCAGCATACCGCACAGGGCAACCAGCGCGCCGGCCCAGTCGTACGCGCTGAGTTTGACGCCATCCACCACGCGTAACCACAGCAGCGCAGTACAGACATAGACACCACCGTAAGCGGCGTAGACGCGGCCGCTGGCAGCCGGATGCAGCGTTAACAGCCAGACAAAGAGAGCCAGCGCGACGCTTGCCGGGATGAGCAGCATTACGGACCCTCCCTTCTTCAGCCAGAGCCACGGCAGGAAGCAGCCGATGATTTCACATAGCGCGGTAGCAAAAAAAAGCAGCGTCGTTTTGAGCATAGTTAACGTCAGGTGAGGATCTATTTAGACATCATACCCGATAATGTCCTTTACTTTTCCATACCCGCTCCGCGGGTATGCCGTCATTTCTCTTTGGTGTAGAATCTGTTCGGGGTAACTTGATTATCTGCACCCATTTAAAAGGAAACGCTATGACCACATTAAGCAAACGCCTTTGTCTGACAGCCCTGCTGGCGCTGTCATCGTTCGCCTTTGCCGCCTCTGCGACAGCGGAAACCAGCAAGCTCATTATTGAGTCTGGTGACAGCGCGCAAAGCCGTCAGAACGCCGCCATGGACAAAGAACAATGGAATGACACCCGTAACCTTCGTCAGAAGGTCAACAAACGTGCTGAAAAAGAGTGGGACAAAGAAGATGTCGCTTTTGACGCGCGCGATAAGTGTCAGCAAAGTGCAAACGTCAATGCCTACTGGGAGCCTAACACCCTGCGCTGCCTGGATCGCCGCACTGGCCGCACGGTAGCCCCGTAATGTCGGCGCCCTGCGACATTAAACTCCGTCCGCTGGAGCGTGAAGACCTGCGCTTCGTCCACCAGCTCGACAACAATGCCAGCGTGATGCGCTACTGGTTCGAAGAGCCTTACGAGGCCTTTGTTGAGCTGTCCGATCTCTACGATAAGCACATTCACGATCAGAGTGAACGTCGTTTTGTGGTGGAGTGTGAAGGCGAAAAAGCCGGTCTTGTGGAGCTGGTTGAAATCAACCATGTTCACCGTCGGGCGGAGTTTCAGATCATTATTTCCCCTGAGCATCAGGGAAAAGGCCTTGCCTCACGGGCAGCGAAGCTGGCAATGGATTACGGGTTCAACGTTCTGAATCTCTACAAGCTCTATCTGATTGTGGACAAAGAGAACGAGAAAGCGATCCATATCTACCGCAAGCTGGGCTTTATGGTGGAAGGCGAGCTGGTTCACGAGTTCTTTATCAACGGTGAATACCGGAATACCATTCGCATGTGCATCTTCCAGCATCAGCATCTGGCCGGGCACAAGCCGTCAGGCGCCAGCCTGCTGAAACCGACCGCGCAGTAACCTGCGCGGTTTTATTCTCAGTAGTATTCAATCGTGTTTTTGATGGTGTACTTGCGCTCAACGGCAGGTTTGACGCTGTCGTCGGTGATCGTCAGATCGCAGCTCACCGGATTATTGTGTCGATCGTAATCGCAGCTCTGCTTGACGTTGCCCATCGGCTTGTCATTCAGCATGCTCACCGCCGAGTAATCCATCCTTTTGCGAACATCTTTAGACGGCGTCGACTGGACGGACAGGTGCTGATCGCCGGAGACGGTGGTTTTGCCCAGCGGGTAGCCATCCGCATCGTAGCGATACTTCACTTCCATCTCTTTGCCGTGCGCCGCCACCACAAAACCGTTGTCGTCGGTATCCCACGTCACCCCGGCTGACGGCAGTTCGGCCAGCTGGCATTTCCCCTGCAGCTTCACTTTGCGCTGCTGGGTTTCCGCATCAAGGTAGTAATTGGCATCCAGCACCAGCGCCACGCCGGTGTTGGCCTCCAGGTCGTGCAGCTCCAGCGTATCGAAACACCCTTCCGTCGACACGGTGCCGGTAACCCGTTTGGACACTTCGCCCTTATCGTTGAACAGCGTCTGGGTAAAGTCTTTAACCGGGCCGCGCAGAGGATCGAAATCAAATTCGTTTGAAAAACTCGCCATCTCGGGCGTAAACGACAGCGGCGCGGAGCTGTTGTCGCACCCCACCAGTGTTGCTGCCAGTAGCGTTATCGCTGCGTATTTCTTCACATTTATTACCGTAAAGGGAGATTATTCCCAATCATATTAGCAAATACAGTTGTTTACACGAAGCCTGCTAAAATTAATCTCTACACAGAGAAAAGGAGCAAGAGATGAAACGGTTACCCTGGATTACCGCCCTGCTGTTAATGAGTGCCTCAACGGCCGCGCTGGCGGCACCGGATTCCTGCGAACGCGTGAAAAGCGACATTCAGCAGAAGATTATCAACAACGGCGTACCTGAGTCAGGTTTTACGCTGAGCATTGTGCCGAACGACCAGGCAGACCAGCCGGATGCGCAGGTGGTGGGCCACTGCGCCAACGACACGTTTAAAATTTTGTACACCCGTACAGGCAGCGGGGCTGCTGAAGCTCAGTAATTTACCCTCAATCCCCTTTGATTTGATGAGGATTAAGATCTAATACCGCCAAATAAGTAACACTCACCCCATCATTAGCCCGGTTATCATTTCGGGGAAAATAATACGCAATTATATACCCTAAATAATTTGAGTTGCAGGAAGGCGGCAAGGGAACGAATCCCCAGGAGCGTACATAAGTACGTGACTGGGGTGAGTGAGTGCAGCCAACGCACCTGCAGCTTGAAGTATGACGGGTATAATGATGGGGTGAGCCATGTCCGATACTGAACATCACGGCGGAATTAGCCGTCGAACTCTCGTGAAATCAACGGCTATAGGTTCTCTGGCGCTTGCCGCTGGCGGGATCTCGCTTCCTTTTGGTTTAAAAAGCGCCGCCGCGGCGGTGAAGAACGCCGTCCAGCCTGCTGAAGATAAAGTGGTGTGGGGCGCCTGCTCGGTCAACTGCGGCAGCCGCTGCGCGCTGCGTCTGCACGTCCGCGACGACGAAGTGTACTGGGTCGAAACCGATAACACGGGCGAGGATATTTACGGTAACCATCAGGTGCGCGCCTGCCTGCGCGGACGTTCAATTCGCCGTCGGATCAATCACCCTGACCGCCTGAACTACCCGATGAAACGCGTGGGCAAACGCGGTGAGGGCAAGTTTGAGCGCATCACATGGGATGAGGCGCTGAACACCCTCACCGCCAGCCTGAAAGACGTGGTCGACAAATACGGCAACGAAGCGGTGTATATTAACTACTCCTCCGGCATTGTCGGCGGCAATATCACCCGCTCCTCCCCTTACGCTTCGCTGGTGGCGCGCCTGATGAACTGCTACGGCGGTTTTCTGAGCCACTACGGCACCTACAGCACGGCGCAAATTGCCTGCGCCATGCCCTACACCTACGGCAGCAACGACGGGAACAGCACCTCGGATATTGAAAACACCAAACTGGTGGTGATGTTCGGCAATAATCCGGCGGAAACGCGCATGAGCGGCGGCGGGATTACCTATTACCTGGAGCAGGCTCGCGAGCGGTCCAACGCGCGAATGATCGTTATCGACCCCCGCTATACCGATACGGCAGCCGGACGCGAAGATGAGTGGATCCCGATCCGTCCGGGTACCGATGCCGCACTGGTGGCGGGTATTGCCTGGGTATTAATCGACGAAAACCTGGTCGACCAGCCGTTTCTGGATAAATACTGCGTTGGCTATGACGAAAAAACGCTGCCGGAAGGCGCGCCCGCTAACGGCCACTACAAAGCCTATATTCTCGGCCAGGGGGATGACCACACGGCGAAAACGCCGGAGTGGGCCTCACGCATCACCGGCATTCCGGCGGATCGCATCGTCAAGCTGGCCCGCGAAATCGGCTCCGCGAAGCCGGCCTACATCTGCCAGGGCTGGGGACCACAGCGCCAGGCAAACGGCGAGCTGACGTCCCGCGCCATCGCCATGCTGCCTATCCTCACCGGAAACGTAGGCATCAACGGCGGTAACAGCGGCGCGCGTGAGTCAACGTATACCATCACCATCGAGCGTATGCCCCTGCCGGATAACCCGGTCAAAACGCAAATCTCCTGCTTCAGCTGGACGGACGCCATCGCTCGCGGGCCGGAGATGACCGCCCTTCGCGACGGCGTGCGTGGGAAAGATAAGCTGGACGTGCCGATTAAGTTCATCTGGAACTATGCGGGTAATACCATCATCAATCAGCACTCCGATATCAATAAAACCCACGATATCCTGCAGGATGAGAGCAAGTGCGAAATGATTGTCGTCATCGACAACTTCATGACCTCGTCAGCGAAGTACGCCGATATCGTGCTGCCGGACCTGATGACCGTCGAGCAGGAAGACATCATTCCGAACGATTATGCGGGCAACATGGGCTACCTGATTTTCCTTCAGCCCGTGACCGCACCGAAGTTCGAGCGTAAGCCTATCTACTGGATCATGAGCGAAGTGGCGAAACGCCTCGGGCCGGATATCCATCAGAAATTCACCGAAGGACGCACGCAGGAACAGTGGCTCCAGTTCCTGTACGGCAAAATGCTCGCAAAAGATCCTCAGCTTCCGTCCTATGACGAGCTGAAAAAAATGGGCATTTATAAGCGTAAAGATCCGAACGGACACTTCGTGGCCTATAAAAAATTCCGCGAGAACCCGGAAGCCAATCCGCTGAAAACGCCATCGGGCAAGATTGAAATTTATTCCAGCAAGCTGGCGGAGATTGCGGCCACCTGGGAGCTGGAAAAAGATGAAACCATTAGCCCTCTGCCCGTCTACGCCTCTACTTTTGACGGCTGGGACGCCCCCGAGCGCGCGCAGTTCCCGCTGCAGCTGTTTGGCTTCCACTTCAAAGCCCGAACCCACTCGAGCTACGGTAACGTCGACGTGCTGAAAGCGGCCTGCCGCCAGGAAGTCTGGCTTAATCCTGTCGATGCCGAAAAACGCGGCATTAAGAACGGGGATACGGTGCGCGTCTTTAATAACCGCGGCGAGGTGCGAATTGAAGCGAAGGTCACGCCACGCATCATGCCCGGCGTGAGCGCCATGGGCCAGGGTGCCTGGCACGATGCCAATATGAGTGGCGATCGTATCGACCACGGCTCATGCATCAACACGCTGACGACCCATCGTCCTTCTCCGCTGGCAAAAGGCAACCCGCAGCACACCAATCTGGTGCAGATTGAGAAGGTATAGAGGGTGAAACGCGAGACCCTGGTTTATTCTATGGTAAGTATTATCGGTTAACACAGTCGCGCGGACGTCATCCGCGCGAGCAAGGAAAGTTTAATGAAAGATGTCTCACATCGTGAATCGTTCGCGTTCAGCGCCCGCGTACTGGGCGCGCTGTTTTACTTCGCTCCCGACAGCGAGCAGGCCGCGCCGCTGGTGAAAGCGCTCACCGCGGGCGAATGGGTTCAGGACTGGCCCCTGCCATCGGAAACGCTGCTGCCCGTTGCCGATACGTTTGCCTCATCATCCGATGAACCGCTGACGGACGCCTGGCAACGGCTGTTTATTGGCCCTTACGCCCTGCCCGCCCCGCCGTGGGGCTCCGTCTGGCTTGACCGCGAATCCGTGCTGTTTGGCGACTCGACCCTCGCGCTGCGCCAGTGGATGCGGGAGAACAGTATCGCTTTTGAGATGCAGCAGAACGAGCCGGAAGATCACTTTGGTACGCTGCTAATGCTCGCGGCGTGGCTGGCCGAAAATGGCCGCGAAGCGGAGTGCGATCAGCTTCTGGCGTGGCACCTGCTGCCGTGGAGCACCCGCTTCCTGTCGGTGTTTGTCGACAACGCCGGGCATCCGTTTTATACCGCGCTGGGCAGGCTTGCACAGCTAACGCTCGCGGACTGGCGATCCGGGCTGCTTATTCCGGTTGCGGAAAAGACGCTGTATCGCTAAGGCGGGAGGCTTGCTCGCGAGTGGCGGGCAAGCTGCAGTCAGAAGATGACGTTTAAAAATTCATATCGAAACATGAGTCATATTAAGATAAATAATATATAATGGCCTTACGTAAAAAATTACGCTATTTTTTGATACATACAAAATAAAAAATGACTGAAAACCATCATTCCGAAAATAAAATTAAAAGGCTATTCATAACGGCTATAACATTTGTCATTTTAGGCGCATGGTTCTGGTATATGGCATGGGCATCAAACATCTCCGACAATACCATTTTGCAAAAATCGATTCCTGAATGGATAACGTATATTTCTATTGGAGCATTGATTGGAGCGCTTTTTGTTATACGTGCTTTTTTTGTGCACGCTTTTAACCAAACCTTAAAATATTTTTCCAATACTTTCTTATGTGGTTTTTGGCTTGGGTTTGTATTGAGCTTAAATTGCTATGATATTTATGTCTATCTCTTCCCGGACAAAATAATTGGCTATGAATCTGAATATGAGGTTGTCTTTCCGGGGCCTTCGAGAGGTAAGTATAGCCATTGTGAAGCGGGTCTCTGGTTAAAAGATCAGAACACTCACAGATGGATACAGCTTTGTACCAACAAAGAATATCTGCACAGCCACCGTAAACAGGGAATGACAGGGGTATGGGTAACGGCTCGTGTTAATAAAATTGGGACTTACATCGTGAAGTATGAATTTATTTATTTGTAGTCGCCATTTTTATTGCGCCGGTGAAATGAATGGTACTCAAGTTTAGCTCATAGCTGTCAGCCATACAGATTGTGCATTCACAGCGGAGCAACATGCTATGGGCAGGATCCTCTTAGAATCCAGTCAGTACAAAATCGTCCTCATCCCCCTACATTTAGTGGTAGATACGTGACGGTTATTACCCTATTCTGCTTTTACCAGCGAGCAAACCGGAGTCATTTTAGTGGATACTCCCATACTTCAGAAAACCATCATTATCTTTGTTCTCATCCTGTGGGTAATAAATGAGGTCAGGGGAAAGAAAAAAAAGCGTTATGACTCCGCTATTGCAGAGGCTAATGCCAGAGAACGCCATGAATGGCGCTATCTCAGATGGGGCTGGCAGGCAATACAAGTGGCAGCGGCAGTGTATATCTTTGTTCAGCTGATTCAGTTTTTACTGAGATAGATGCCACAAGCATTAACGACAGGAAAGGAACATCTCACTGTTCAGGCCGTCAGTAGTTGAGCCTCGGTGTTAGGTGTTGTGAATGTTTTCTGCGTGCAATAAGCGGCTGTTGCCAAGCCTACGCCAGATAGGTTTAACTATTGCATTCCCAATTGAAATGAACTCCACACATGAAAATACGATTGTTACTGATTATATTGCTCATCACTTCCCAGTCATGGGCAAGTGAAATTTCCCCAAGAGAGCAAGCTAAACAAATGGCTGAAGCAGCATGCTTATACCAATACAATGTCATCTACTCTCGCTTTACTTTAGGTTTTTCTGAGGAAAAAGCAGTTCAGGCGTCGTCTAAAATACTCACTAATTATATAGAGAGTCATAAAGAGAACGCAGGTGATTTTTTTCTATCATCGATTCGTAAAAGTACAATTGCACAGTTACGGGAGTTAGAAGTAAATAAAGAGACAGTGCGGCAACTAAGAACGCCTCCACCAGACTTTAAAAATAAATTTTTATCCTCTTGCAATCAAATGAAAACAGAGCAGTTGGAAGCCATGCATGTTTTTGATTAAGTTAAGCATACATACTTATATGCTTTTTTAGGGGCATCACATTTGTTATTTTTTCCCGACATTCGTACCAGACTTATTTCTCCAAAACCTGTTTTTTTTCGCTTATGAGGGGAAAGTACAGTCCATTATCAGGGTATTGAAGTCGACGATGCGTTAGAGATCACTGAATCGATTGATGTCTAAGGCGGTCAGGACTGCAACCGCAGTCCTGTTCCGGAAGCAGTAATTTTTAGCCTTTAACCAGGGTTTGGTTGTGCATTACCATCTGATTCCCCCTCACTCGCACTCTCTTTGCTCTGAATGAACCGAAGTGCGAGATAGAGGTCTGGTGCCAGGATCATGTCATCATCATTCATCGTTGGCCGACTCTCTTTAAACCAGCGTGTTAATTCCGTTTTCCTGCCCGCAAGGATTAATTTAATCTGTCGCCCCTTCAGGTCACGCTTTAACTCATTAATGGTTGCCAGAACGCTGATGTCTGAATAGGTGAAGCAAGCAACGGCATCAATGACCACCCATTTGGGTTGTAATGCCGCGCCATCAACCAGGTTCAATACCCGGCGTTTAAAATAAGCCACATTAAAATAGGTCAACGGTGAGTTAAATCGATACATCAGCACGCCCGGGACCATTTTAATATCGGTTGTATTGCCTAATGAGTGAATCATTCCATCTTCGTCAGTGCCCAACAAGTGCTCAGAGGGACGAAACACCGTACGAAGGAACTGTAGCAGCCCAAGCAGCACCGCAAGGCCGATCCCCTGGATAACGCCGATAATTAAAACACAGCCAAACGTGAAGAAGGCCAGGCGAAATGCCTGTTTATTTCTGCGCCTCAGGTTCCATAACCCACGTAAATCAATCAATGACCACGAGGCATACATTAGAACAATACCTAATGCAGATACCGGAATAAACTGTAATGGCTGAGTGAAAAATACCACTACGATACCGATGAGTAAGGCTGCGACGATGGAAACCAGCTGGCTTTTCCCACCCACTGAATCATTAACCGCGGTCCGGGAATCGGCTCCACTGATAGCGAATCCCTGAGATAAGCCAGACATAATGTTCGCTATACCCAGCGCTCTGAACTCAGCATCAGCATTAATTTCATAGCCATTTTTCGCGGCGAAACTGCGGGCGGTCAGCATCAGGCTGACAAAACTAACTAAAGCCAGGTTCAGCGCCGGGATCACTAAATCACGCATCGGACCGGGCTGGAACGCTCCCCAGTTAACGACGGGTAAACCAGGCTCGAAGCCATCCCCCCCAATCGTGGCGATACCATACTGTTGCGCAGATGTTCCCCACACCAGAACAGTTGTCAGCACAATGGCAATCAACGGTGCCGGCCAGTGGCTGCGATACGTTTTGATAACCATTAAAATAATTAACGTTAAAAGTGATATCCCTATAGTTAATAAATGGCTGTCTGAAAGTCGGCCTGGCAAGGCCATTATTTTCTCAATAACCTGCGCTTCATCGAGTTTTATCCCCAACACCTTGCCTAATTGCCCGACAATAATCGTCACGGCTACGCCATTAAGCAAACCCGTAAGAATGGGATGAGAAAGCAGATCGGCAAGCGCGCCCAGGCGAAACTTACTGGCAAGCAGGCACCACCCGCCCATCATCAACGTCATGATAATCGTCAGTTGCCAGTGCAGTTCGGGATTACCCGCAGAAAGAGGAAACACGACGGCTGCAATCACCGCGCAGGTCGTGGCATCAGGGCCAACAATAAGCTGACGTGAAGAACCAAACAGCGCATACGCTATCATCGGTAAAACGCAGGAATACAGCCCCACTATTGCACCTACACCTGCCAGTTCAGCATACGCAATAGCGACGGGTAGCGCGACCGCCGCAACGGATAACCCTGCTTTAACATCCTGTTTTAGCCAGCTTTTATCGTAGGCTAACAAATTTTGTAAACCTGGCATGTAGTTTAATAAAACTTTTCCGAACACGTTATTCTCCGGATATAAATATTACCCGCGTTATGTTGGCACACTTCTCAGTGAGGTTCTGGCTTTCAAATGCTCCGGATTAAGACTGCCACTGTTCAGAATTTAATAACAGTTCAACTAGTTATTATTCTGACTGCTGTTAAACATAGTTCAAAAATTACCGCTTGTGACTATTCCTCGTCCGTGAACATATCGGCTTCAGGAGAATAATGCTGGCAAACGCATGCCAGCTTATGGCCGTCAGGATCGCGCAGATAGGCAACATAAAAATCGGGGCCGTACGCGGTTCGTGTCCCTGGCTCGCCTTCACTCTTCCCTCCCGCAAGGAGGCCTGCGGCATGGAACCGTCTGACAAGGTCCGCGTTATATGCACGGAATGCGAACATGGTTCCGTTTCCCGCCGTTGCAGGATGCCCGTCAAAAGGAGGGCAGATACAGAAGCTGAAGCCTTCATCGGGATTATTTTCATCTCCCCACATTGCCCAGTCCTCTGTCCAGGCAGGCAAACGTGAATAGCCAAGCACGTTAAAAATAGCGTCATAAAACGCCACGGCGCGCTGAAGGTCATTTGTACCTATAGTGATATAAGTCAGCATCTTGTTTCATCCTCTTTGCCGTTTATCTGAACAGCGATTATACCTCAGAGGCTATGATTCAAGGGGCCATAAAAAGGCTGTTTTTGACCATTGCAGAACCTGTTCTGTAAGGTCATCTCAGCCCTCCACCTCGTGACGTGAATATCTCGAGTTTTCGTATGTATGCTAAAATTTATCCAGCTGAAGACCGAAGAACAGTCCTTAAAATTTCAGTACGTTAGGCAAAGCGAGCGAATATGGATAATATTCCACATAAGCAGACAGTTCGGAAAAGATGCCCCAGATGGCTGTGGTGCGGAAGTTTTTATCTGGTTACATTGCATTGCTATGCAGATGAAATAAATCTGTATTCAATAAACACTGGCTCATACGTTTATCATCTGACGCATAATCACGGACAATACACGGAGAACTTTGAAAATAAGTTTGTTTCCGTGGAGAGAAAATTCTCGGACACGTCGAAATATAGTCTTGTGCTAGGCACAATGAAAAACAGTTTTAATGACAGATGCCTGGCTGCCGGGGTTAGAAAAGACTGGGCTGGATGGGATAACGGTTGGGTTTTTAAAGGAATCTATGGATATGTAGGTGAATTTTTCTTTGATACTTTCGATGATTGTGGTGACCATGGTTCATACCATGATTTTAAAAAAGTAACTGGGATAGGATTTTCGCCCTATATATATCATGGATTCCAGTATAATTTTACGTCTTATTTTGGAATGGATGTGGGTATTATCATACCTTCCGTGTTTGTCATTACGGCACAATGGAGCTTTAGATAAATCCGTCAACCGTGTGTGCAGTGCTGTAAATGTCTGCAAAGGGAACCGCCCCGCCATCTCAACCGGAGCGGCTTTAATTACCGCAAGTGCGTGCTCAAAATATTAAGCCACCGCAGCCCACAATCAAAAACTGTACGTCACCTTTAAACTCCCCGTGGGCGACGTTTTACGCTGCACAATGGGGCTATCACCCGCATCCCCCGTGAGCTGCGTAACGCCTGCTGAGGCAAGCACGCTCCAGCGCGAGGTGAGCTTGTGGGTCCAATCCAGATTCATCGACCAGGCATAAATCCCCGCCCCGGCGTCATGTCGGGCAAATCCCGATGAGCTCGACTGCGCGGCGCTGACCCCGTAGTAGGTCTGCATATACTTGTCAGATCCCCAACTGCCGGTCAGCGCCAGCGTCACCTCATTTTTTGGTGAGGTATAGAACGGGCTGGAAATGCCGAAATGCACCGCTTCACCGTTATCCCTCTCAGAAACCGGTACCTCCGCCTGCAGCTGCAGATGAAGCCAGTCGGTCACCTTGTATTCCAGCCCGGGCACAACGATTGCCGAGCCTTTTATCTCCCCCATCCCGCGCAGCTCGTCGCTGCCGGAGCTGATGGAATCGCTGCTCACGTCTTTATCTTTCCGGCCAATTCGATAGCTCAGCGCGGCGCTGTAATCCAGGTTGCCGATGTTGTTGCCGTAACCGATCCCTCGCGTGGTGCCGATAAAAAAGCCGTTTGCCATGGCGTAATCCACCACCTGAGCCGCGCTGACGCGGGTTTTATCTGAACCCGAGTAGCGCGGCGCGACGTCCACGCCGCCCCCCAGGGTTATGACGTTACCCTGGCTCTGTTCTGCCGCCAGTACGGGCGTGGCCAGTAACGCCATAACGACGCCCGGCACGATGTTTTTCAGGCTGCGGCCCGAGAGTAAATGGGGGAACGTATGACGCAGTTCGATGTTTCTCATTACAGAAGCCCTTTTGGATTCAAATGATGACGATGCATGCGGTTAACCGCCAGAACGCCCATTCTGAATACCGACCCTAAGGTTCTGATGAGCCGAATATGAAGAAATACTGAAGCGCGAGCAGGTGCTGTAAACCGGACAGGTTTCCTGATACCGTTTTTTTCTTAAGATGTTCTTCATTCACGGTTGATACAGTTACCAGTGTGAAAATTCTACTAATCGAAGACGACCTGGATCTCGGCAATGGCGTACGTATCGCCCTCTCAGATCAAGGTTTTGACGTCATATGGGTTCGCCGTAAAGAGGATGCGCTGCATCAGCTGGACGTCTGCGTGCCGGAACTTATTTTGCTCGACCTGGGGCTGCCCGACGGCGATGGCATGAGCCTGATGACGCGTTTGCGTCAGCAGCTCAAGGGGATCCCGGTCATCATCCTGACGGCGCGAGGCACGCTGCAGGATCGGCTTTGCGGGCTGGATGCGGGTGCGGACGACTATCTCGTCAAACCTTTTATTCTCGCCGAGCTGCTGGCGCGAGTCAGAGCCCTGGCGCGGCGCAGCTACGGTTTCGAGAATGAAGCGATAGAAATTCGAGGCCTATCGCTTCATGTCCCGACGCGTCGCGTGACGGTGAGCGCGCGCCACATAGACCTGACGGCGAGTGAATACGCGTTGCTAGAAACGCTGATGCTGCGCGCGGACCGCGTAATTACGCGACGGTTTCTGGAAGAACGGATATTCGGCAACAAAGAGAACCTCAGCAACGCGCTCGACGTGCATATGGGGAATTTGCGGCGAAAGATCGGCGACGGCTATGTGCGAACGGTGCGGGGCGTCGGGTATGTCATTGATACCGTCTCAGTCCAGAAGGTGACCGGTTAATGCAAAACGTCTGGTACCACCTGAGACGCCCAACGCTGGTACGGCGAATTATTATCGCCCAGCTGCTGCTGCTTACCCTGCTGTGGTGTCTGTTTTTAACCTTCATTCTTTGGGAGGACCTGCGCAGTCCTCCCATCCTTACGGGCAGTCATACCTACGACACCCTTTTTACCCTGGTCGAGCGGATGGGCGAACACCCGCAGGATCGCACCGCAGTGCTGGAAGCCTTCAGCAAGGCGCTGCGTGAGGGCTATGGCGGCGGCGAGGATCCCGCGCTGTCAATCAACTTCATCGTGCGCAAAAATAACGCGATTATTTTTTCATCGCCTGGTGCACCAACGGGGGTAACCAACACCCGGTTTGGTGAAATGCAGCGTGTTCAGAGCGACGGTCGTACCTGGACCAGCCGAACCCTTAAATCCGCGCATTCCGACGTGGAGGTCACCCTTTTCACCCCGGCCGGCGGCTGGAACTTCTTTATCTACCTGAACTCGCGCGGCTACTACATCATGCCGCTGCTGGTCTGCTTCCCTTTTCTGCTGTTTCCCGCGTGGCTGTCAATCCGCATTGCGATGCGCCCCTGGAACAAGGTGGTCAATGAAATTACGTTGCGCACGCCTGACGATCTCTCTCCCTTAAAAGCCGTTCCCAGGCACAGGGAGCTTCGCCAGATGGTGGATGCGATCAACGACTTCCTTGCCAGGGTGCGTGAAAGCGCGGAAAGGGAACGGGTTTTCATTGCGGATGCCGCACACGAGCTGCGCACTCCCCTCGCGGCGATGCGCATCAACGTGGAAGCGCTGCAGTCCTGGGTCATCAGCGAGAGCCAGCAGGAGCTGCTTGCGGGGGTGATTCGCAGCAACAGCCGGGCTGCGCGCCTCGTCAACCAGCTGCTGCTGATGATGCACAGTGAAGCGCGCATAGATACGGACCTGGAGCCCGTGGCGCTAACGATGCTCATTCAGGAGCGAATGGCCGAGCTGGAACCGCTGGCGTCTGCGCGCAGGATTGAGCTGGAATTCTTCGCCGAGGATGAAATCTGGATCTCAGGCGTCAGGGAACGCCTGGTGTCGCTCGTTGACAACCTCATTGAGAACGCCGTGAAGTACAGTCCCGAGGGCGGGCGGATTCAGGTCGATGTCCGTCCATTAGATGGCTTCGCGCGGCTTCGCGTTTCCGATGCAGGACCCGGTATTCCGGCCGAGCTGAGGGAGCGCGTGTTCGACCGGTTTTTCCGCGATCCCAATCAGGTGCAAAGCGGGAGCGGGCTGGGGCTTGCCATCGTCAAAGCGGTGGCGCAGCAGCACAGCAGCAGCGTAAACCTGAGCACTTCCGCAGAAGGTGGTCTCATGGTGACGGTTGACTTCCCGGACCGCACGTTTAGCTAAACCAGAACAGGGTGTTTGATCGCAAATGCCGCAGATTGCTTCAAAATAATTACCGTATTTGTTATATTGTTGTTTATTGCTTATTCACCTCTGCGGTGCCAAAAAGAACAAGATTCACCGCAACCCAGGATACAAAAATGTTAGATTACCGCTTCCCGACAGCTTTGCAGATGGTTCTCAGCGTAGCGATGGCGGAGCAATTGGGTGAACGTTCGACGAGTGCGATTCTGGCCTACGGTCTGGAAGCGAACCCGAGCTTCATCCGCAAATTGATGGTTCCGCTGACGCGTGACGGCATTATCGTCTCAACGCTTGGCCGTAACGGCTCAATTCATCTTGGTCGCCCGCCGGAAGAGATCACCCTGCGCGACATCTACCTTTCGGTCATCGAAGATAAAAAGCTGTGGGCGTCGCGCCCTGACGTACCGGCCCGCTGCGTGGTCAGCGCTAACGCCTGCTGGTACTTTAAGTCTATCTCCGAAGAAGCTGAACAGGCATCGTTAGCGGTATTAGCCCGCCATACCGTGGCAAGCGCCCTGGAGGCGGTTAAGAACGCCGACAGCAGCGGATGGGATCCGCTCCCCGACCTTATTGCCCAGTACCAAAAAACGTCGTAACGTTTTTCCTGATGCGAAAAAAAACCGCCTTCACTGTGAAGGCGGTTTTTTATTATCGGCAACGTCCCTACGCAGGCAGAACGTCCCTTTCCTCTTTTTTCCCGCGCGTCACGAACTTACGCAGCGTCACGTAAAACACCGGGGTCAGGAACAGACCAAACAGCGTCACGCCCAGCATCCCGGAGAAGACCGTGATCCCGGTAACGCCGCGCACTTCTGCGCCCGCGCCGTGACCGAGGATCAGCGGAATGGTCCCGGCAATAAAGGCAATCGAGGTCATCACAATCGGGCGTAAACGCAGGCGGCACGCCTCCAGCGCGGCTTCCATGATGCCTTTGCCCTGAATTTCCAGCTCGCGGGCAAACTCCACGATAAGAATCGCGTTTTTACACGCCAGCCCCATCAGTACCACCAGCCCTACCTGCACGAACACGTTGTTATCGCCACCGGTCAGCCAGACGCCAAACAGCGCGGAGAGCATGGTCATCGGCACGATGAGGATCACCGCCAGCGGCAGCGTCCAGCTTTCATACAGCGCCGCCAGCACCAGGAACGCCAGCAGCACCGCAACCGGGAAGACGATCAGCGCCGTATTGCCTTGGGTGGCCTGCTGGAAGCTCAGATCCGTCCATTCAATGTTCATCCCGTTCGGCAGGATCTGCTTAGACATGGCGTCCAGCTGCGTCATCGCCTGCGCAGATGAAAGCACGCGCGGGTCGGCATCGCCAATCAGATCCGCCGCCGGGTAGCCGTTGTAGCGAATCACCGGATCCGGCCCGTAGGTGGTCGTGATTTTCACCATGCTGCCAATCGGTACCATTTCGCCCTGGCTGTTGCGGGTGCGCAGATTCGCAATGTCTTCCACGCTGTCGCGGAACTGCCCGTCGGCCTGCGCCATCACGCGCCAGGTACGCCCGAACTGGTTGAAGTCGTTCACGTACGACGAGCCCAGATAGGTTTGCAGCGTACCGAAAAGATCGGTCAGCAATACGCCCTGCGCTTTCGCCTTATCACGGTCTACCTGCACGTCCAGCTGCGGAACGTTAGCCTGGTAGGTTGAGATCGGGAAGTGCATTCCCGGCGTCTGCATAATCGCACCGGACATGGTGTTTACCGCATTTTGCAGCGCACCATAGCCCAGACCACCGCGATCCTGAATGTACAGGGAATAGCCCGATCCCTGACCCAGCCCTAAAATCGGCGGCGGCAGAATGGAGAAGCCAAAACCTTCCTGAATTTGCGCGATTTTCGCGTTAATCTCCGCGTTAATTTCCGCCGCAGTATGTTTACGCTGGTCAAACGGCTTCAGGCCGAAGAACACCGTCCCGGTATTCGGCGTGTTGGTGAACTGCAGCGCGTTCAGCCCCGGGAACGCAACCGCGTAGTCCACGCCTTCGGTATTCATCCCGATTTCGCTCATTTTGCGGATCACCGCATCGGTGCGCGCCAGCGACGAACCTTCCGGCATTTTCACGCCGCCAATCAGGTACAGCTTATCCTGCGTCGGAATAAACCCGCCGGGTACCGCTTTAAACATCACGCCTGCGGCACAGAGCAGCAGCAGATACACCACAAATACCGAGCCGCGTCGTCCCAGCGTTTTGCCCACCAGCCCCTGATAGCCGTTCGAGCTGCGGTGGAAAAAGCGGTTAAACGGACGGAAAATCCAGCCGAACAGACGATCGATAAGCCGGGTCGGGAAATCTTTCGGCGCGCCGTGCGGTTTTAACAGCAGTGCCGCCAGCGCCGGAGAGAGCGTCAGCGAGTTAATGGCGGAGATGACCGTGGAAATCGCGATCGTCACCGCAAACTGCTTGTAGAACTGCCCGGTAACGCCCGAGAGAAACGCCATCGGCACAAACACCGCGCACAGCACCAGCGCAATCGCGATGATCGGCCCGGACACTTCGCGCATCGCCTGATGCGCCGCCGCAAGCGGAGCAAGCCCCTCTTCAATGTTTCGCTCGACGTTTTCCACCACCACAATGGCGTCGTCCACCACGATACCGATGGCCAGCACCAGCCCGAACAAGCTCAGGGTATTCAGCGAGAAGCCCAGCAGGTAGAGAATGCTGAAGGTACCGACCACCGACACCGGCACCGCGATCAGAGGAATGATCGACGCGCGCCAGGTTTGCAGGAACAGGATCACCACCAGCACCACCAGTACCACCGCTTCAAGCAGCGTTTGCACCACCGCGCGGATGGAGTCGCGCACGAAAACGGTCGGATCGTAAGGTGCCGCCCACTTCATGTCCGCCGGGAAGCGCGTGGACAGTTCGTCCATTTTCGCGCGCACCGCATTAGACAAATCGATGGCGTTCGCCCCCGGAGACTGGAAGATACCAATCCCGACCGCGTCTTTATTGTTCAGCTGGGAACGCAGCGCATAGCTGCCGGACCCCATTTCGATACGCGCCACGTCGCGCAGGCGGACGACCGTGCCGTCCTGCGTCGTTTTCAGGACAATATTGCCGAACTCTTCTTCGGTATGCAGACGCCCCTGGGCGTTAATGGAGATCAGGAAATCGCTCTCTTTCGGCAGCGGCTCGGCGCCAAGCTGCCCGGCGGACACCTGCACGTTCTGCTCCTGCATCGCCGTGACCACATCCGACGCGGTCAGCCCGCGGGCCGCCACCTTGTTGGGATCCAGCCAGACGCGCATTGCGTATTCACCCGAGCCGAAAATCTGGATCTGGCCGACGCCGGGCAGGCGCGCCAGCTCGTCCTTTACCTTCAGCGTGGCGTAGTTACGCATATACAGGGAGTCGTACTTGCCGTTAGGCGAAAACAGATGCACCACCAGCGTCAGCGTCGGGGACTGTTTCTGGGTGGTAATACCCAGGCGCCGCACGTCTTCCGGCAGACGCGCTTCGGCCTGCGCGACGCGGTTTTGCACCTGAACCTGCGCCTGATCCGGGTCGGTTCCCGGACGGAAGGTGACGGTGGTTACCAGCACGCCATCGGAACCCGCGACGGACTTCATGTACATCATGTTCTCAACGCCGTTGATCGCCTCTTCCAGCGGCGTCGCCACGGTCTCAGCAATCACTTTCGGGTTAGCGCCCGGGTACTCCGCGCGCACCTGCACGCTTGGCGGCACGACGTCAGGGTATTCGCTCACCGGCAGCAGCGGGATGGCAATTAACCCTGTGATAAAAATCAGAATCGACAGCACCGCGGCAAAAATCGGCCTGTCGATGAAAAAGCGGGAAAAGTCCATGGGTTGGATTCTCAGGTCAAGGGATCAGTTGAGGGCGCTGGCGGCGGTCATGGCAACGGTTTTCGCGTTAACCGGCATACCCGGCATAAACACTTTTTGTAACCCCTCGACGATGACTTTATCGCCAGGGTTCAGCCCCTGCCGCACGATGCGTAAACCGTCTGCCAGACGGCCCGGCGTGATGTCGCGACGCTGCGCTTTCCCCTCTTTATCCACGATATAAACGTATTTACGATCCTGATCGGTCAGCACCGCTTTGTCGTCGATAAGCGTGGCTTTGAACTCCGCGCTGCCCGGCAGGCGCACGCGGGCAAAAAGTCCCGGCGTGAACTGACGCTGCGCGTTATCCAGCAGCGCGCGCATACGGATGGTACCGGTGCTCGGCGTTAGCTGATTATCCAGGAAATCTACTTTGCCCTGATGGGGATAGCCCTCCTCGCCCGTCAGGCCAATCTCAACCGGAAGCGCCGTGTGATTGCTGGACGCCCCCTGCCCGCTGCGGGCCAGATTTTGGTAGTGAAGGTAGGTCGACTCGTCCACGTCAAAGTAGACGTAAACGGTTTTCTGCGAGACCAGCGTGGTGAGGACGCTGGCGGTGTCGCCCGCAGTCACCAGGTTCCCGCTGGTGATCAGCGCCCGGCTGGCGCGACCGTCGATAGGCGCGGTGACTTTGGTGAAGTCCAGGTTGAGCTGCGCGGCGTCCACTGCCGCCTGCGCGGCGCGAATATCGGCCTGCGCCTGAGTGGCGGCCGAACGACGCTGCTCCCACTCTTCACGGGAGACAACGTTGGTATTGACCAGCTTATCGGTACGGTTAGCCTCGCTTTGTGCCAGGCTGGCCTGCGTTTTGGCTCTCGCCAGGTTCGCCTGCGCCTGTTCCAGCGCCGCGCGATAGGTTCGGTCATCAATCGTGAACAGCACCTCGCCCTTTTTCACTTCCTGGCCGTCGGTGTAATTCACTTTATCAATGTAGCCGGAAACGCGCGGACGGAGCTGAACGCTCTCCACCGCTTCAATCCGGCCGTTAAAGCTATCCCACTGGCTAATGGATTTCACCACCACGTCAGCAGCGCTGACGGCGGGCGCAGGCGGCGCGGCATTTTGCGCGACGCTGTTATCGCATCCGACGAGCAGCACGGAGAGCAACATGCCCCCCAGCGCGTTCAGATGATAGTTACCCCAGGTTTTTTGCAGGCTCATTATTTTTATTCCGGTAATTGTCGCCGCCGGGCAAGACGCAGCAGGAGGCACCGCGCCACTTCCTTTGTCCGGTGGCTGTCTTAAGGCCATTTGTGTCGTTCATCGCCACAAAACTGTAACAGTTGCGAATACACTATCGCGGCGATTGTAGGAAGGCGCTTAACTAAGTGCAAGAATAATTGTTGCACTTTATGTGCTATTTGAGCGGATGTGAAAAGACCCGTTTCGCTCAGGGATTTAAATGCAACAATAAAACTTGCAATTAATACAAAAACGCGCCACCTTTTAATGCAACAGACAAAGATACTTTTAGACAGGCAGCGTGGGGGTAACCAGATGAACACTGGCGCATTTATGCATGATTTACTCGACTGGATCGACAACAACCTGGATAGCCGTCTGGACATTGAGTCCGTCGCCAGGCGATCCGGCTACTCAAAATGGCACCTCCAGCGCCTGTTCAAAGAGCATACGGGCTATCCCCTCGCCGGGTATATTCGCGCGCAAAAGCTGCAAAAATCGGTTGAGCGCTTAACCCGCAGCGATGAACCGATTCTGAACGTGGCGATCGCGCTGGGCTTTGACTCACAGCAGTCCTTCAACCGCAGCTTTAAGCGTCAGTATGGTCAGGCGCCTGGGGCATGGCGGCGGAGCATGGCTGGCCCGGAAACGCAGCAGCTACGCTAGCAATATATATTTTGCTGCAACGTCGATCTGTTGCTGATATACTGTACATAAACACAGTATAGCGAGGTGCACGATGGCTGTTGAAACAAAATTTGTTGTCGTAAGAAAAGGTGAAGAGAAAATGACATTTGCCAGTAAGAAAGAGGCTGACGCTCACGACAAGCTGCTCGATATGGCAGACGCGTTCACCGACTGGCTGTTGCAAAGCGGAATGCAGATGGATGAAACGCAGGCTGAAAATCTTGGCCTGTATCTCGCCGAGCAGAAAGAGACCGTGCAGCATATTCTTCGTACCAGCAAGCTTCCCGATCTCAATACTCCAGCTGCTGCGGATAAAACAGAATCCGATGCGGCTGACACGAAAAAAATCAGGGCTGTGAAAGCGGCCTGATTGTCAGAAAAATCATCACCGACCCCGGAGCCGTAAGCAGCCATCTGCTTGCGGCTTTTTTTAGCCCGAACATGAAAAGCGTAAAGGAGATGACGTGCGGCAAGGAATGAAGGAAAAAATCATCCGGATCTGTGATGCAAAAATCGCCTCTAAGGGAAGCGATGTTGGGCTTTCGTTTTATGCTTTTTTTGCTAATAAAAATGACGATCCTGAACTGCTTATGGAAGTGGCGCACTGGTGGATTATGGAGATGAAGCTGGACCATTTTGAAAAGGCTGAAAAGATCAGAAACCTTGTCTCAGCCCTTTAACACGCTATAGCGGGATGGCCGGTAGCATTCCGGGATTTCATCGCTCTGGCCGTCGCCTAACTCCTCTGAGACCAGTCTGCCAATCGTCGCTGCGCACGTAACGGCTGGGTGCATAGAGGCGACGTAAACCGTCCTGCTCTCATCAGCAAAACCAAGAACGGGATACCCATCCTGAATAACAGGACGCTCTCCTGTTGAGTACTGGATGAGAGCAGCCGACTCTGCGCCCGTAAGCCTGCTTCTTACCGCGCGTTGTGCAGCCTCCGCCGTTTCTCTGACGTTGCCGCTAGCCGGGTAATCTTCTGCGGCTAACAAATCCCCGTTGTGCGCTTGCCGAACCTCAATATCATCATCGGAGACGATCGTGTTGACCACGTTCCGGGAGGCCGCAAAGCGCAGCAATATGGCCGGTGATGCCAGAACCGGAACATGAATATCCATCCGCTCAGTCAGCGCTGGAATACCTGTACCGCAGGCCAGCACGACGCAATCTGCGTCCAGTGTCCCCCGAGAAGTCAGGACGCCTGTCACCTTCCCCTCCGTCATGCAAAGACCCGTAACGGTTGTTTGGGTACTGAGCACGACGCCCTTCTCACAGGCTTTGTCGAGCAATAATCGCGTTGCGCTGACGGCGTCAATGGCACCATCTTTTGCAGCATAGCGGGCCTCTGAGGGAGGATTGTTCAAAGCAGGCTCAAGGCGGGCAATCTCCGCCTTGTGGAGGAGACGTTCGTCCTGCAGGCAGGATCCGGATGCCGCGCCGTAGGTTAACGAACCGCTCCATTTAATGTTAAGTTCCGGTAGGTGTTCTTCCAGCCTGTGCCAGTCCGCAAGTGCGATGCGCCGGATAAGCACGTCTGCCGCATCATCCTTCACCACACCGGTCAGCCAGCCAAACGCGCTGCCGGTTGAACCTGACGCAGGCATATCCTTTTCAATGAGGGTGACGTCAAATTCACGGTGGGCGAGATGCCATGCGATGGATACGCCAGTGATCCCAGCACCTACGACGACAATCCTTTTTTTATGGATCACAGTGCCCTTCTCCTGTGTGGGGAACATGTTCATGCCAAGATGCGAAAGTAATCTCTTACAGGTTATTTTGTAGGATTGCAAAATTCGTGGGTACAGTGGTTCAGTATGGGGCTTAAGACGTCACCTTCTTGCTTAAAGGAGACATTTTGTTCCCGCCGCTGTCCGCTTTGTGCCACAAGCAGACGTTTTACATATTGCTATTCAATGCTTAAGGTTAGTCCTCAATGGTTACTTAAACTCCTGTTCATCTATTTCAAAAATGTATAATCTGCTAAAGAAAAGATCGAGGACATGAGGGAGAATGATGTCTACTGTTACAGATTTAGTATCAGCTTTAGCTTGGCCATTAGCTTTTGTATGGTTTGTTCAGAAATATGGTAATGATGTTAAAGAGCTAATTCTCCGGCTATCTAAAGTAAAATTTGGAAATGCGGAAGCTGAATTTACTTTAGGGTTAAAAGCCGCGGAAGAGTTAGCTAATGGAGCTCCCTTGGTTGAAGCATCAAAAGATCTACATGAGGAAGACATCGAGTTTTCTAAACGTATGTCGCAGTTAGAGCGCATTGCGGATGTATCGCCTAGGGCCGCAATTATGGAGTCATGGTTACTAATTGAAGAAGCGGCAGGAAAAGCAGGTTTTGTCCAAGGAGCATCTATTCCACGAATCAATCCTTTATTATTTATTGAATGGTTAGTAAGAGAAGGAAAAATTGATAAATCAACCGCTATATTGGTCGATAGGATGAGAAAACTACGAAATGAAGCGAGTCATTTGAAAGATTTCGAACTAACAAAAGATGAAGCTGAACGATACCTAAAAATAGCCGTTCAGATCTCTCTCCTTATCATCGAGCCGGATTCATCCGTAGTGTTAGAAAATGAGTAAACGCATCCAGCCGCTCACTCTAAGGCAGGGTTGGCGGCTGAAAAAATTACGTTACCTAACTGTTATGCTTTTCCCTATGAATTAACCAAACGTTGATAAGCAGAAACTTTTCCAAGATTAGGGAGTTGAGGCAGTGTTGCTGTTGCGATGTAACCCAGAGCTTGAATTACAACTTGATTAGTAGAAGTAAATGTTGCAGCTAGATTTTTATAACTCTCAGCACATCTAGCTATAGAAACTCTGGATGCAAATTCACTATCTAAGACAAGTCTTACAAACTCTTTTAATTCGTTGTCACCAAACTTAGCAATCATCTGATCGTAATAATATACAGCCCCATTTGAAACGCCGTATCCATTGCCTAATTTACACATAATTATGGTTTTGACGTAATCCTTTCTTACTGCATCAGGTATAATTCCGGTGCTGGATATATATGCAGCCAAAGCTGAAGCATGAGGCGGTTCACTATGAAAATTATTCCATCCGCTGTGAGCTTGATATAGATTATATATCTTTATCGACATTTCAACTGATAATGTATCTGCAGGCAAATATGGCAACCCACTAACAATAGTCAAAAATTCGTTTGCTGCATCACGCCGAGAGTTCTCGCCATTAGTAGCAAATGACTGGTATTTAATGCCGCAGTTATATTTCGCACTATCAGATGCTAAGGTCCAACAATCATTTGCAATACCTTTAATATTATTTTTAATTTGCACCGATGCAGAATCATTTGTATACATTCCAAATATAGTTCGCAGGAGAGAATTTAGAGCATCTAAAGGTAGAGTTTGTAAGCCTGTTTTGATATGGGCTATGGCAGTCGTATCTAAAGACTCTTGTTTGATGCTTAGCAGAAATCGATTTACATTTAAGGCTGCAGGTTCAGGTTGCTTTGATATCACTTCTTTTATACATGTTTCTAACCAAGAAACTAATTGAAAACCAGTTAGCTGATTCTGGTTAGGGTGTGCTGCGCTTGCCCAATTTCGCATATCCCTAATGTAATCTAAGTGTTTAAACCCTAAATCTGAAAGCAGACCTGTTAGGTGACATCCCCTAATTAATTCCCACTCCTCAACCTTTACAAGATCATCAATAGATTTTAATTTATCTCGTCTTTTAGGATCGGTTATTATGCTGTCATAAAAATAATCAATATCATTTAATGAAACCTTCCATCTCAAATTGGTTACAGTCTCATTCCAGAGGAAATTCAGAGCAGCATCAAAAAGACCAGCACCGCATGCCGCGACGAATTTCGATAAATATAATGACCCAGACCGGGTTTGTGCCGTCATGTTACTTATGACATCGGGGAGATTTGAAATAACTCTGTGACGTTCTGAATTCTCTACGAGAACATTATTTGTGGGCAAGTCTAGACTTGTTAGGTAGACAGCAAGTGACGTATTAAATTGGTCAACTACAGTTGTGACACTTTGTGTGTCAACTACTAATAAGTTATTTGCCATTTTCATTCCTTTTCATCGATTTTCATGCCTCAGTCAACAGTTCAGAAAGAACTGATAACAATTCCATTAATTATTCATGTAAGTCATTTGAAAAACACTTGATAGTGTCTCATTTTTTATCACGGGCTTTTGATTCTAAATCAATTTAAACTAGCTGAACCAACTGATGCAACCAAAAAAACCAAGATCATACTTGTACTTTATCTATCAAAGCCAACTACAGCTCACAGCATAAGATCCCTTTGCTGGTTTGCTTCCCTGTAGGGTGATCATTGCCGCACGATAAGCTACTTCCGCTCTTCGCTCATAGCAGACGTATCGTTACCCCCTCCTCATCACCCTCAACGCCACCAACCATAAAACCTGGTAGCTATACAAACACACCAGACTGTTATGTTAATACGTGTTCCCCCCATCAACGAGAAATCGCACATGACCCCACATCCACTACGCCAGATCATCGAATCCTGTGACCACGCCATCACCACCAAAAACTATGACGCGCTGATGGAGTACTACGCCGAAAACGCGGCTCTTGTGGTCAAGCCCGGCATGACGGTTAAAGGCAAAGAAAACATCCGCAGCGCGTTTATTGCCATCTCTGATTATTTTCAGGATCAGCTGATCGTCGAACAAGGGGAGATGCAGGTGATCGAAGGTGGCGGCAATGCCCTCGTTATCATGGAAACCGTTCTTCGTTTCCCTGATGGTCAGGGTGGGATAACGGAATTGTCGCGCCGCGCGACCTATGTTTTTCGGCAGGAAAGCGACGGTCGCTGGCTTTGTACTATCGACAACTCCTACGGTACGTCGCTTCTGGATTCGGTAAACGCATCACGTTAGTCACAGCTTCAAAGGGGCGCTACCGCCCCTCCACGCCAGCGCCCTTAGTGTGTAGTGATGCGCGGCTCCCTCACAAACTCAGCCAGCAGCCACACCATGTCGTGCAGCAGACCCGTCAGCTCTTTCGCTACGTGGGCGGGCAGCGTTCCACCCATAACCGCCTGCGTCAGCGCCAGAACATAGTCCACCTGAGTCAGGGTGTCCTGCCAGCAGTCCGGCACGCAGGAGTTCAGTTTCTCACCCATGATCAGTTGCGCAATCAGGTCTGGCGGTAGATCGACATCGCAGAGTTCTCTCAGCTTACGCAGGGCGTGCAGCAGCCGCTCGCAGAGCGCAGTAAACATCTTCGCATCCTCGATTTCGACCAGCACGCTCACCAGCGCGGCGCAGTTGTCGGCGACGACAAACAGATCGGCATCAGCCGGAAGCGGGCGGGAGATCAGTTGCAGAATGACGTTTTCGTCAGACGGGAGATAAGTCAGGGTTGGGATAGTAGCCATAGTAAGGCATCCTCAGTGTGTAAATTGGGTGAACCACCCGATGAGTTCCTACGCTCGAGGGGGTAGCGCTGACAGAGGTAGGAATGCCGCCCACAGAGAAAACGGCCAGCCTTGCGGCTGCTCCGCCAGCGCCACCGCAATTTTAACGAGTTCGGCGCTGCCGCGACATATAAATATCGCTCTGTAGATGCGGGTTCCTACGCCCGATTGCGGATGTGCCGCAACGCAGGCACTTTACGACCCCGATCGGTTGAAGAAAAGATATAACCCTGAATTTCACACGGTTAATTTGCGGTTTGCGAGGCGCCTTCCAGAATGACAACGCGGCCCTAAATTTTAAGCGTATCAATCACCGCTCTCAGTGCAGGCGACACGTTACGGTGCGGATAATAGAGGTACAACCCGTCCATGCGCAGGCTATAGCGCTGCAACACCCGGATCAGCGTTCCACGCTCCAGATCGTCAGCCACCAGCTCCACCGGGACATAGGCCAACCCAAGCCCCAGCCGGGCGGCTTCGGCTTCCATGTAGCTGTCAGACAGCGCCCATTGCCCCTCTGGCCGATGGGTGATTTTTTTCCCGTCCTGCACCAGCTCCCACTGATAGTCACTACCGTCGGCAAGCTGGTACGCAATGCAGGGGTGCGCCACTAAATCTGCAGGCGTCTGGGGAAATCCGTAGCGTCTGAAATGTTCCGGGGCAGCCACTGCGGCCATTTCCATATCAGGCGTGATACGCACTGCAATCATTCCCTGCCCCACTTCCGGCCCCAGTCTGACGCCCGCATCGAATCGCTCGGCGATAATGTCGACGAAGCGGCTTTCATTCATCAGTTCCAGCCTGATGTCCGGGTAACGCTGTTTAAAAATGGCGAGCTTGGGCAGCAGACATTTGTCGATAGCGTGCTGGCTGGCATTAATGCGTACCGTGCCGGACGGCGTCTGACGATAGTGTGCCAGGGTCGCCAGGCCCGTATCGAGCGTATCGAATGCGGATTTGGCGGTCCGGTAAAGTTGTTCCCCGGCGTGGGTTAGCGACAGCTTGCGCGTGGTGCGGACCAGAAGCTGAACGCCCAACCGCTCCTCCAGCTCGCGAACCGAGCGGCTGATCCCGGATTGCGCCAGCCCGAGCCGCTGCGCAGCCGCCGTGAAGCTCCCCTCCCGCACCACCTGCATAAACAGGTACAGCTCATTGTAGTTTTCCCGCTTCGCCATCACGCCCCCAATTTATAACAATATGATATGAATCCTAGCAGCTTTCGGCCTCTAATCAGCACTATTTCTGCTAACTATAATGACCGCAACACAACAACCCTGGGTCTATTTTCATGAAAACATTCACCCAAAAACTGTCCGTTGCGATGCTGCTATGCGCATCATTAAGTGGATTGACAACAATGAGTTATGCAGAAACCACCAACCCAAACGCACCCGTTTCGATGGTGACCACATGGGATAAAACCTTCGCCGAAAGTGACAAAGTCGATCACCGCAAGGTGTCCTTCCAGAACCGGTACGGGATCACCCTGGTGGGCGATCTGTATCTTCCCAAAAGCCGCGGTGACCGCAAGCTGGCGGCGATTGCGGTTAGCGGGCCGTTTGGCGCAGTCAAAGAGCAGTCCAGCGGCCTGTACGCGCAGACCCTGGCGGAAAATGGTTTTGTGACCCTGGCGTTCGATCCGTCCTATACGGGCGAAAGCGGTGGCCACCCGCGCAACGTTGCGTCTCCGGATATCAACACCGAAGACTTTAGCGCGGCGGTGGATTTTCTGGGATTGCAGAAAGAGGTTGATCGTAACCGCATCGGTATTCTCGGCATCTGCGGCTGGGGCGGTATGGCGCTGAATGCGGCCTCCATGGACACCCGCGTGAAAGCGGTTGCCACCAGCGTGATGTACGACATGAGCCGGGCGATGGGCCACGGCGTGGGCGACGGGAAAGATCGCTATTCAACGTCTGACCGTCGTGCCGTTCTGCAGTATCTCAACGCACAGCGCTGGAAAGATGCTGAGAACGGTACCTTCGCGCACGGCGGCCATGACATTTATGTCGATGAGAACGGCAAGGTGACGGCGGCTGAACGTATTCTGCCAGAGACGCTGCCAGCAGACCCGCATCCGGTACTGAAGGAGTTCTATGACTACTACCGCATGCCGCGCGGCTCCCACGCGCGTTCCGTCAACTCCACCGGCGCGTGGACCGCGACCACGCCATTATCCTTTATGAATATGCCGCTGCTGAGCTACGCCGGGGAAATTACGATCCCGACGCTTATCGTAACCGGTGAAAAGGCGCACTCCCGCTACTTTGCAGAAGATGCGTTTAAAGCGGTCGGCAGCAAGCAGAAGGAACTGGTGATTGTTCCAGGCGCAAACCATGTCGATCTCTACGACAACGTTGCCGGGAAGATCCCGTTCGGCCAGTTTGAACAGTTCTTCAAAACCAGCCTGAAATAAACCTCTCCGCCGCCCGTGTTGAGCGGGCGGCCCTTCGTGAAAGATGACTATGTCCACTCTGAACCCTACCACCTCACAGAATGAGGAACGCGCGCACTGGGGCGGTATTTTTGCCATGACCCTGTGCGTATTCGTCCTGATTGCCTCGGAATTTATGCCCGTCAGCCTGCTTACCCCTCTTGCCAGAGATCTGGGCGTTACGGAGGGGCTCGCTGGCCAGGGGATCGCAATTTCCGGCGCGCTGGCGGTTCTGACCAGCCTCTTCCTTTCCCGGCTTGCCGGGAATATGAACCGCAAACACCTTCTGCTGGGCATGACGCTCCTGATGGCGCTCTCGGGGATGATTATCGCTTTCGCCCCAAACTATCTGGTTTACATGACCGGCCGCGCGCTGATCGGTATCGCTATAGGCGGGTTCTGGTCCATGTCTGCCGCAACGGCCATTCGCCTCGTTCCGCAGCATCAGGTCTCTCGCGCGCTGGCGATATTCAACGGGGGGAACGCGCTGGCGACGGTAGTCGCCGCCCCGCTCGGGAGCTATCTCGGCGCCACCATTGGCTGGCGCGGCGCCTTCCTGTGCCTGGTTCCCGTGGCGATAGTGGCGTTCCTCTGGCAACGTTTTAGCCTGCCCGATATGAACGGCAATAAAAATACGACGTCACGCGCATCCGTCTTTGGGCTATTCCGCCAACGGGTGGTTTCCATTGGTCTGCTGGCCTGCGGCCTGTTCTTTATGGGACAGTTTGCGCTGTTTACCTATGTGCGTCCGTTTCTCGAAACCGTCACGCAGGTCACCCCCTCCGGCTTATCGCTGATTTTACTCACCATCGGCGTCGCGGGTTTTGTTGGCACACTGCTTGTTGCCATGGTTCTGAACGCCGCGTTTTACCTGACGTTAATCGCCATACCCCTGCTGATGGCCGTCATAGCAGGCGTGTTGATACTGACCGGTCACAGCGTGTGGATCGTTGCCGTGCTGTTAGGCTTCTGGGGGATGCTGGCGACGGCAGCGCCAACGGGATGGTGGACATGGATTGCGCGAACGCTGCCGCAAGAAGCCGAAGCCGGTGGCGGGTTAATGGTCGCCGTGATCCAGCTTTCTATTGCGCTGGGTTCAACGGCGGGCGGTATGCTGTTCGACCATCTCGGCTGGCAGAGCACGTTTGCAATGAGCGGCATGGTGCTGCTGTGCGCGGTAGTGCTGACGCTTCTGCTTTCGTGTCTTCACAAACCACTCGCCGGATGATTTGTTGACGCTTTTCTTCACCGCTGGTGTATTGTTTTTAAACGATTCATCACTCTGAAGAGAAGCGGCGACATGATTAACATCCTCGGCAAAACCACCTCCATCAACGTGCGTAAAGTGCTCTGGACCTGCGAAGAAGCAGGCCTCGCGTATCACCAGGAAGATTACGGCAGCGGTTTTGCCTCAACGGAAACGGATGCCTTCCGCGCCCTGAACCCCAACGCCATGGTGCCGGTGCTGATGGATGACGATTTCGTGCTGTGGGAGTCCAACGCCATCTGCCGCTATCTGGCGCGCAAGGCCGGACGTCACGATCTGCTGCCCGCAGAGCCGCAAGCCTGCGCCAACGTTGAGCGCTGGATGGACTGGCAGGCAACAGAATTCAATAACGCCTGGCGCTATGTCTTCCCGGCGCTGGGGCGTAAAAACCCGGACTTTAACGACCCTGAGCGCATTGCGGCGGGAATAAAAGAGTGGAACCACTGCATCACCATTCTGGAAAACCAGCTGCAGCGCACCGGCGCCTTCGCGGCTGGCGAGACGTTTACCCTTGCGGACGTGGTGCTTGGGCTGTCGGTGAATCGCTGGAAGATGACGCCGTTTGATAAGCCCGACGTGCCGGCAATTGAGGACTGGTTTGAACGTCTTAACCAACGCCCGGCGTTTTTGCGTCACGGCAATAACGGCATGATATAAAGTATTTACGCCCCCATCTTGAGCAAGGATATTTTATTTAATTACTTAACCCTTAAACGCGTCAGAGGGAATAATAATTAAGCCATATCCTGGACAGCCCGTTGCACCGCTTTGCTAGCCTGACTATTCAGGCAAAGCTCAACCCGGAGGTATTCTTGCTGATTAGACTCAAGAAAGAACGAACGCATAAGGAGGATCGCCGGCTTGCTCTCTGGCTGGCGACCTCGGCAGGTTTGCTGAATGCCATCGCCCTTGGTGCATTTGGTTTTTTCCCCTCACACATGACCGGCAACACCTCACAGTTATCCAGCGAAGTCTCTTCCACCGACCTGAGCGATATTATTTTCTTCGGCTCGATTATTCTCTCCTTTGTCGCAGGCGCTATTCTTGCCCGCATGATTGTAATATGGGGCATTATCCATAACGTCAGGCTGGTTTTTTGCCAGATCCTGTTTGTCGAGGGGATATTGCTGACCGGCGTCTCCTTCTACGAGATGTATTTTCATGCCCTCACCAGCAACCGCGAGATTATTCTTTTTCTGTGCGGCCTGATGGGCATTCATAATTCCACCTCCACGCAGCTTTCCGGCGGACGGGTGAGATCGACGCACATTACCGGCACGCTGACGGACGCGGGGATATCCCTGGCCTCCGTAATGGTGGCGATGCTGCGCAGGGATTACTCCAAAGATACGGCGGCACAAAAAAGTCAGCTGAAAACCCACTTAACCACCCTTTTCTCGTTTATTACGGGGGGTATCGCGGGGCTGCTGCTGTTCAGGTGGATCGGATTTAACGCCATGCTGGCGCTCGGACTGATGCTTGCCGTGGTCGCTATCGTTTCAATTATCACCGTCTCGACCCGGGTTCGACGGGTTCGCGCTACCGTCTGAGTGTTGTAGCTGCCCCAGCAGGCGCTGCATGTTGTCGTCGCAGGAGATTCCATCCGGACGGTTGGTGATACTCGCGACCAGCGTCAGCAATTCTCTGCGGTTTTCCTCAAGCTGCTTCTGCATCGCTTCTATTTCGGCAATACGCGTTTTCAGGGACTGGATCAGTCCCTCATGATTCCAGTGCTGTTGCGGCTGCGGCAGGAAGCGGCGTATTTGCTCCAGTGAGAACCCGGTACGCTGCGCGTTGTCGATGATATTCAGCAGCGCTGCCACCTCTTTAGAATACGATCGGTAGCCGTTCCCCTGCCTGACGGGTCGCGGCAGTAAACCTTCCGCCTCATAGAACCGAATGCGCGACGGGGAAATACCCGTCATTTTCGACAGCTCGCCAATTTTCATTTCATCCGCTCTTACGTCTTGACCTTAAAGTTAACTTTAAGCTTAAACTTTTCATACGGTCAACCGGATCGTCATCTCATCAGGGAGCTCATATGCAAACTATTCTGGGTGCCAGCGGGCAAATCGCCCGTGAACTGACCCGCGAATTAAAACGCGCCTATACCGACGACATCAGGCTGGTCAGCCGCCATCCGCAGAAAGTCCACGCCAGCGATATCACGGTTGCGGCCAATCTTCTGGATGCGCAGCAGACGCAGGAGGCGGTTAACGGCAGCGATACGGTCTATTTTACCGCTGGTCTGCCGCCGGATTCCGCGCTGTGGGAGCGTCAGTTCCCAACCATGCTGGAAAATGCGCTGGAGGCCACGCGAAAGGCGGGCGCAAGATTCGTCTATTTTGACAATACCTACATGTACCCTCAGAGCGACGTGCCGCAAACTGAAGAGACGCGCTTTGCGCCCCGGGGGCGGAAAGGCAACGTGCGGGCGCTGATGGCCAACCGGGTGCTTGCCGAAATGCAGCGGGGCGACATTCCCGTTCTCATCGGCCGGGCACCGGAGTTTTACGGGCCTGAGAGAACGCAGAGCTTCACGAATACGCTTATTATCGACAGGCTGAAGCAGCACAAACGCCCGCGCGCTCCGGTACGTGACGATACGCTCCGCATCCTCATCTGGACGCCGGATGCCAGTCGCGCGCTTGCCCTGCTGGGCAATACGCCTGAGGCCTACGGGCAGACGTGGCATTTGCCCTGCTGCGACGAAAGGCTGACGTATCAACAGTTTGTCACTCTCGCCTGCGATATCTTCGGCCAGAAAGCGGACTACACCGTGCTGGGCAAGCTGGCATTCGCCGCGACGGCGCTTTTTTCGCAGGGCGCGCGCGAAATGCGTGAGCTGTTGCCCAGATACGACGTTGATAACCTGTTTGAGTCGACGAAGTTTAAGCGGCATTTTCCCGACTTCCCCGTCATCTCATACCGGCAGGGTCTTGAAAACATCTGGCAGGAATGGAGATCAAAAGCCCGCAAAACAGCGTAGCTGCGCTGCCGCACCGTCACTGGTGCGGCCTCTATTCGTGACAACGTCACTTTCACTTCTCGTCTTTAGGACTATTCTGCCTGCCCCTCAATCAGCCCATACGCCATAAGGCTTAACGCCAGGTTGTCACTGTTTTCATAGGGTTACTAATTTTACCCCTTCGCTGGAACCCTTCCCAAACGCTTGCTATAGGTGAAATACCCCTGCCGAAACATGGCATAACAACAGGCAACCGGTGGTTGCTATAACGCATGCGCACAGGGAGACACACCGCAATGCACCCATTACTCAAACGTTCGCTGCTGTTTGTCGGCGCCATTATCGTGGTCCTCGCCCTCCTCGTCTGGGGCATCGGGATGGAGACGATAAAGGCGCGCCAGGTTGACCTGGTCTATCTCGGGCAACAGCACATGATTCTGGTTTTCTCATCCATGTTTTTTGCCCTGCTGGTGGGCATCCCAGCCGGTATTCTGCTGAGCCGCCCGGCCGCGCGGGGTATCGCCGAATATGTGATGCAAATCTTCAACGTCGGCAACACGCTGCCGCCGCTGGCCGTTCTGGCGCTGGCGATGGTGGTGATTGGCATTGGCGATACGCCCGCCATCATCGCCCTGTTCCTCGCCTCGCTGCTGCCGATCGTGCGTAACACCTACGCCGGGCTGTGCTCGGTCCCGCCGTCGCTGCTGGAAGCGGCAAACGGCATCGGGATGACCAAATGGCAGCGCCTGCGTCAGGTTGAGCTACCAGCCGCCTGGCCGGTCATGCTGTCGGGGATCCGCATCGCCACCGCTATTAACGTCGGTACCGCGCCGCTGGCTTTCCTGATTGGCGCCAGCAGCTACGGCGAGCTGATTTTCCCCGGTATTTACCTGAACGATTTTCCGACCCTGATCCTCGGCGCGGCGGCCACCGCCCTGATCGCCCTGATCCTCGATACCCTGCTGGCGGCGCTGGGTCGCGCGATGAGTCCCCATCTTGCTCGATAACAATAACAAGGAGCTTTTATGAGACTGTTTTCCGGCCTGACGGCGCTATGTGCCGCGGCGCTGTTCACCAGCCAGGCGATGGCGGCCCCGCTGATTCTGGCGACCAAGAGCTTTACCGAGCAGCACATTCTCTCGGCGATGACCGTGCAGTACCTGCAAAAGAGAGGTTTTCAGGTGCAGCCGCAAACCAACATTGCCACGGTGATCTCCCGCAACGCGATGATCAACAAGCAGATTGACATGACCTGGGAGTACACCGGCACGTCGCTGATCATCTTTAACCACATCAACAAGCGCATGTCGCCGCAGGAGTCTTACGAGACGGTAAAACGCCTGGACGCGAAGCACGGTCTGGTCTGGCTCAAACCCGCCGACATGAACAATACCTACGCTTTCGCCATGCAGCGCAAGCGCGCCGAGGCGGAACATATCAACACCATGTCGGAGATGGTGGCGAAGATTGAGCAGGTCCGTAAAACCAATCCGGACAAAAACTGGCTGCTGGGCTTGGACCTGGAGTTTGCGGGGCGCAGCGACGGCATGAAGCCGCTTCAGGCGGCCTACAAGATGGATCTGGACCGCCCGCAAATCCGTCAGATGGACCCCGGTCTGGTCTATAACGCGGTGCGCGACGGCTTCGTTGACGCCGGTCTGATTTACACCACCGACGGGCGCGTGAAAGGCTTCGACCTCAAGGTGCTGGAAGATGATAAAGGCTTCTTCCCGAGCTACGCGGTGACGCCGGTGGTGCGTAAGGACACGCTGGAGGCCAACCCCGGTCTGGAAGAGGCGCTCAACACCCTTTCCGCCCAGCTCAACAACGACGTTATCACCGAGCTGAACAAGAAGGTGGATATCGACCATCAGTCACCGCAGCAGGTCGCCCGCGATTTCCTGCGTAGCAAACAGCTGCTGTAGGAGGCGCTATGGAGACGATTCACTACATTCAGGACAACTGGGATTACCTCTTAACCCTGACGCTGCAGCACCTGTGGCTGGTGGCGCTGGCCGTAGGCTTAGCCATCATCATCGGCGTACCGCTGGGCATTCTGATTGTCCGCCATAAGTGGCTGGCAACGCCGGTGCTGGGGATAGCCACCATCGTGTTGACCATTCCGTCCATCGCCCTGTTTGGCCTGATGATCCCGCTGTTTTCGCTGATCGGTCAGGGTATCGGTGCCCTGCCCGCGATCACTGCGGTGTTTCTCTACTCGCTGCTGCCGATTGTGCGTAACACCCATACGGCGCTCGACAGCCTGCCGCCGGGCCTGCGCGAAGCCGGCCGCGGCATCGGCATGACCTTCTGGCAGCGCCTGCGCTGGGTTGAAATCCCGATGGCGCTGCCGGTGATTTTCGGCGGCATCCGCACCGCCGTGGTGATGAATATCGGCGTGATGGCGATTGCCGCCGTGATCGGCGCGGGCGGCCTGGGCCTGCTGCTGCTCAACGGCATCGGCGGAAGCGATATTCGCATGTTGATTGCGGGCGCGCTGATGATTTGTCTTTTAGCGATTGTGCTCGACTGGCTGCTGCACCGTCTGCAGGTGGTTCTGACTCCAAAGGGGATTCGATAATGATAAAACTGGAAAACCTCACCAAACAATTTTCACAGAAGCACGGCCAGACCTTTAAGGCCGTCGATAACGTCAACCTGAACGTGCCCGAAGGAGAAATGTGCGTCCTGCTCGGCCCGTCCGGCTGCGGGAAGACCACCACCCTGAAGATGATTAACCGCCTCATTACTCCAAGCAGCGGGACGATCCTGATCAACGGTGAAGACACCAGCGGGATGGACACCGTCACCCTGCGCCGCAACATCGGCTACGTGATCCAGCAGATTGGCCTGTTTCCGAACATGACCATCGAAGAGAACATTACCGTCGTGCCGCGCATGCTGGGCTGGGATAAAGCGCGCTGCAAAACCCGCGCCGAAGAGCTGATGGATATGGTGGCGATGGATCCGCACAAGTTCCTCAACCGCTATCCGCGCGAGATGTCCGGCGGCCAGCAGCAGCGTATCGGCGTGATCCGCGCCCTGGCGGCGGATCCTCCGGTGCTGCTGATGGATGAACCCTTCGGCGCGGTAGACCCGATCAACCGCGAGGTGATTCAGAACCAGTTCCTGGAGATGCAGCGCAAGCTGAAAAAAACCGTCATGCTGGTGAGCCACGATATCGATGAAGCCCTGAAGCTCGGCGACCGTATTGCGGTGTTCCGTCAGGGGAAAATCGTGCAGTGCGCCAGCCCGGATGAACTGCTTGCGAAACCGGCGAATGAGTTTGTCGGCTCATTTGTCGGTCAGGACCGCACCCTGAAGCGCCTGCTGCTGGTATCGGCGGGCGACGTCACCGACCAGCAGCCGACCATTACGGTGCGGGGCTCTACTCCGCTTCCCGACGCCTTTGCGACCATGGATGATAACGATATTCGCGCGGTTACCGTGGTCGACGATCACGGCAAACCGCTGGGCTTTGTGAAGCGTCGCGAAGCGCGTAACGCCAGCGGCACCTGCGCCGACATTCTGCATCCGTTCCGCATGACCGGCAAAGCGGAAGATAACCTGCGCGTGGTGCTTTCACGTCTGTATGAGAGCAATACCAGCTGGATGCCGATCGTGGATGAGGACGGTCGCTACAACGGCGAGATTTCGCAGGACTATATTGCCGAGTACCTTAGCTCCGGGCGTACGCGTCGGGCGCTGAATATTCATAGCGATTAAATGAGTATTTTAATGGATTAAATGTAACGGTGAGGATACATGATGCACCTGACCGTAGCTGCATAGCATGGCTCACCACACGACGCCGCCCCGGACATCGCGCAGCTCAAGCGGCGTGCCGAGGTGGTCGCAGACGTAGTGGTACACCCCGGCGTGCTTCAGGCGATTGCCGGAAGCGACCGTCAGGGGGCCGGTCAGGTTGCCGGCGACATCGTGCGTGAAGGACTCCTGCCATGACATGAGTCCGTCCGCCCGGTGCGGCGTGAATGCGGTGGCGGCCAGACGCTCCCGCTCGTCATGGCTGAAGTGCCATTCCCCGGTGGCGGTGTCGGTGATGTGCGAAATCAGACTCCGGGCGTCCGGAGTATATTCCCGGGCTCTGACGGTGCGGTTGTCCGCCGTCACGACGGACTGACGGACCAGACGATCGCGGGCGTCACGGGCGAAATGCTGGCGAAACGTCCCGCCGTCCCGGATGTGCTCCGCGCCGTTTCGCCACGCATGACGGACCAGCGTCTGCGCGTCCAGGGCGGTATGGGTTATCTGGCCACGCTGGCGCTGCCACGACACGGTCCGCCCGTCCGGCAGACGCATGGCGGTCAGGGCGCCGGTGACATCCCGCTGATAGTACGTGCTTGCCGGTCCCTGATGCTCGGCAGTCAGCAGCCCGCGGCGGTCATACTGCCATGCGAGCGGCCACTCACCGTCGTCTGCTGACGTCAGCCGGCCGAAACCGTCCCGGGCGTAGCGGATTTACGCCAGCGCTCCCGCTGTTTTGCCAGCCCGTCAGCGCTGTAGATAATCTGCTCAGTACAGCGGCCTGCGCTGTAATGGCGACGAATAATTTGCCCGTCCGGCAGGCTTTCCTCCGTGACCTGGCCGTCACGGTTATGACGCCAGCGGGTTACCGCGCCCGACGGATCGGTCAGTGAGACAAGGTTGCCCCGGGTATCATATTCATATCGGGTGGTGGCACCGTCCGCACCGGTCTGTTCGAGCAGCCGGGCGGTCTCCGGATCGTGCCGCCAGTGCTCTTCCGCGCCGTCTTCGTGGCGAACCGTGACGCGCCCGCAGCCCTGAATGCTTCATTTCTCGACTTATGTTCATCCTCATACAGCCTCTCCCGGCGCACGATTTTCCGCCGCCGGGCTCCGGCTGTCTAGTCGAAATCTGGATTAAATATTCGCTGTCCTTTACACGGAATCAAATCAAATACTTTTACATGCGTGTTATTTTCAATAAACTCTAAGGCGTTATCAAGTAAATCAAAGTAAATCACCTCTTCTCTTTGATATTCTTCAGAATTCATTTTTGATTCTAAGATCTCGTCAATATATACTTTATATTTTCCGTTCCACTTTTGCAGACCTACAGAAGTCCAGCAAATTTCATCGTCCATTAGAAAAGAAACTCGCTGTCCTACTTGGCTCCCGTTTTCTATTTTTTTTATTAAGTTAGGGTTTGTATTCATATGTCACCGATGATATTAATCACTAATTTTACGCCATCTGCTCGCTTAATATTCATATGCGGAAAGTTGCCATGTCCGTCAGTTGAAGCATGTCCTCTTACTCGCCCCGTTTCAGGATCAATTGCGTAATCTTTGTGATATGCGCTACCTTCTTTAAAACGATCCATTTTTCTTTTTTTCTAATACCAACTGCATCTTGTGATGCCAACACCTTTAACTTTCTGATAATCAGGAAATGCAGCATGAAGTAATTCATCAGCCTCTGCTTTAGTCCTGACATCAACAGTAGTATTTTTACCACCAGTTTTTAAAGTATCAACTTTTTCAGGGCAAGCTGTCAGACCTAAAGGATCTATCCATGTCAGCGGATTCTTGACATAGGCATACAGGTTTATTCCCCCCGCCAGCCCTACCGGGTCCGGACTCAGGTCCCGCCCCACGCCCGGATCGTAATACCGGTGCCTGTTGTAGTATACCCCACTTTCCGCGTCATGATACTGCCCCTGAAAGCGCAGCGGCTGATTTATCCCTGCAGTATCAGCATGATGCACCTGACCATAACTGCGCAGCATGGCTGACCACACGACGCCGCCCCGGACATCGCGCAGCTCAAGCGGCGTGCCGAGGTGGTCGCAGACGTAGTGATACACCCCGGCGTTCCCCTCCCGTCCGCAGAGCATGAGTAGCGGGCGGAAATCAAGACGGAGTGTTTAGTGTACTGAACCGGATTAAATAATAAAAAGCCGGGAAGAATTAATTTCTTACCCGACTCCTATTCTGGCTTATTATCTAGTTACAATAAAAAAACGTTCCTCATAAGAGAAAAGGAAGTGATTGTTTTTTATCGTAGTTATTATAGTTGTTTCATCGGATGGTAGAAAATAATAATTCCAATATTTTTTCAGAAGATAATAAGGAGTTATACACAAATATTGTTCACTAAAAAATAAAAATACAAATTGAGGATATCCTGATAATTCATCAAACTTCAAAAATAATTCATTCGCTGATTCTTTTCTATCAAAATCAATGTCATAATGGTCTATTTTTGAAAATATATTCATATCCATTTCCATCAGATGTCTTTTACTTGATGAAATAAGCATAGACCAAAGAACTCTGCTTTGCTCCTTATTGAATAATACAATGTCTCCACACTCGATAGCCTTCATCAGATCCGGGCACTCTTCAAATCGCCAGGCCTCAAAAAAATCTTTGCTTTCATTTTCAGAAAAAGACATGCCCTTTACCTCCACTAGATCTTCCTGACTCCCAATCCTTCCATTTAACATGCGGTAAGTTATTTTCAGCCGCGTTTTTTGTATGCGACTCAATGGGGTGAAGCTCATATCCTTTTTTATACCCCCCACCCATATTGTTATAAGGATCATCTATTGAGCCTTTTTTCTCTATACGACCACGACCTTTTGTAACAAGATCTATAGCATCTATTTCATTTGCTGTTCTGAAATTAGTATTTTATCCACTCCGAATAGAGTCAATAGCCTGTTTCCATTCTTTAGAACCGGGTTTTATTACAGGCAGATTTGAAGCATCACCGACTTCATTACCAGTAAGTCCACATTTTAATAATCCAAGCGGATCAATATATTTCAGCGGGTCCGGCACGTACGCATACAGATTCAGCCCACCATCCAGCCCCACCGGGTCCGGACTCAGGTACCGCCCCACGCCCGGATCGTAATACCGGTGCCTGTTGTAGTATAACCCACTTTCCGCGTCATGATACTGCCCCTGAAAGCGCAGCGGCTGATTTATCCCTGCAGTATCAGCATGATGCACCTGACCGTAGCTGCGCAGCATGGCTGACCACACGACGCCGGCCCGGACATCGCGCAGCTCAAGCGGCGTGCCGAGGTGGTCGCAGACGTATTGATACACCCCGGCGTTCCCCTCCCGTCCGCAGAGCATGAGTAGCGGGCGGAAGTCATGTTCATCCTCATACAGCCACACCCGGCAGGACGCATCGCGGAGTGCCTCCTGCAGCTGTGGATTATCCGGCAGTCTGCCGGGCCAGAAGCATCCGGCATCACACTCGCCGAGCAGGCGCTCTCCCTGCCAGAAAAAGCGGCGGGTGGTGCGGGCAAGTAAATCCTCCTTCAGAATACGGCGCCCCAGGGCATCGTACTGATAATGATAATGCGCGGAGCAGTATGTCACTTATGGACAACTCGCTGCCGGACGCGGGATTTGAGATCTGAACGGGCGTAAGTGTGAAGATTTCGGAGGAGTGTATTGTGCTGAAGGCGGACGGTGACGAGGTGCAAGAGCTGCGCGAGCAGCTTTATCCGGCTAAACAAGTGGTTAAGGGGATTAAAGGTGGAGTGTTTAGTTTAGTGTACTGAACGAGATTTAAATAAAAAAGCCGGGAAGAACAGAAGTTCTTTCCCGCCTCTTAATATTGTTGAGTTATAGATTTACTCTATTTTTATACAAGACCAGTGACAACTACAACAAAACACCCCTGGCTTTGGTTGACTTATTTTTTCAAAACTAACGTTATCAAGTTCGATAGCTGAGTTATTTTTCATTTTTATAAAAACCTCATGAAAATGATAATCACTGACTTTGCTTTCAAGTATCACAAATCCATTCTTAGTAAAGAATGATACTAGTTCAGTTATTGGTTTGCAAACTTCAATATCATCTACTTTCATATCATTTCAATCCTATAGGTTTTCCAGTTGCGCGTAGAACGACCTGATAATCCTTTACAAAATATTGTATAGCGCCACCTTCACCCAAATGGGGATTAGCAGTAACCACTGAAGTCGCTATATCAGTATCTTTCAATACTTCATATGCCTGTACTTGTGGCCTGTAGCCAAAAACATCATGAGGTTTCACTTGAGCACTTTTCCAAAGAGATGACATTGACCCTTCTGCTTCATTTAATGTTGACTGTGATAGATAAAATTCCGTTTGTCCGGGAACACCACCATAAATAATATCACCTTTGTTTAAAGTACCTAATTGCCAGTCATCGACTCCAGGATAGTCACCTTTACCTTGCCACTTTGAGGCTTTAAATATTATATCGTCCTTACACAACCCTAACGGATCAATATATTGCAGCGGATTCGGTACGTATGAATACAGGTTTAACCCACCATCCAGCCCTACCGGGTCCGGACTCAGGTACCGCCCCACGCCCGGATCGTAATACCGGTGCCTGTTGTAGTATAACCCACTTTCCCCGTCATGATACTGCCCCTGAAAGCGCAGCGGCTGATTTATCCCAGCAGTATCAGCATGATGCACCTGACCATAGCTGCGCAGCATGGCTGACCACACGACGCCGCCCCGGACATCGCGCAGCTCAAGCGGCGTGCCGAGGTGGTCGCAGACGTAGTGATACACCCCGGCGTTCGCCTCCCGTCCGCAGAGCATGAGCAGCGGGCGGAAGTCATGTTCATCCTCATACAGCCACACCCGGCAGGACGCATCGCGGAGTGCCTCCTGCAGCTGCGGATTATCCGGCAGCCTGCCGGGCCAGAAGCGTCCGGCATCACACTCGCCGAGCAGGCGCTCTCCCTGCCAGAAAAAGCGGCGGGCGGTGCGGGCAAGTAAATCCTCCTTCAGGATACGGCGCCCCAGGGCATCGTACTGATAACGATAATGCGCGGTCTCCTGACCCCGTACCCGGCAGCGGTAGCCGGTCAGGCGGTGCTGCGTGTCCCAGGTGTAGTGATGCTCCTCGCTGCCGGTCACCTCAAGAATGCGGTTGCCGTAGCCGTCGTACTCATAGCGGGTGTCCCCGGCGTGCCTCAGGCGATTGCCGGAAGTGACCGTCAGGGGGCCGGTCAGGTTGCCGGCGGCATCGTGCGAGAAGGACTCCTGCCATGACATGAGTCCGTCCACCCGGCGCGGCGTGAATGCGGTGGCGGCCAGACGCTCCCGTTCGTCATGGTGGAAGTGCCATTCCCCGGTGGCGGTGTCGGTGATGCACGACAGCAGATTCCGGGGACGCCAGTCATAGTTCCATGACAGCGGCTATCCACCATCGCCATCGCTAATCAGCCGCCCGACACTGAATTTTTTGCCGTCACCCCGCAAGTAATAAGACAACGGTAGTGGAAAATCAGAACGAAATGAGAACCTGATGATAGCTACCGCAGGCTGTGGAAATGATCCCTGCATATGTTGATATTATTAGGTGGGCGCGATCAGAAAAAGAATTTTACGCAAATTCAGAATTGTGCCTGATATACAGGCAACCTGTTACAGGTTGTTTTAATTTACTGAGAGGACATGAATAAAATTATTTTTGAATATAAATGGATATTCTTTCAGATGTTGCTTTTTCCAATATTCCAACTGATTGCTCAAGCATGCCCAGTATGTCCCTTATGGACAACTCGCTGTCGGACGCGGGGTTTGAGATCTGAACGGACGTGAGTGTGAAGATTTCGGAGGGGGTGTATGGTGCTGAAGGCGGACGGTGACGAGGTGCAAGAGCTACGCGAGCAGCTTTATCAGTCTAAACAGATGGTTAAGGGGATTAAGGACGGCGAGTTTAGTGTGCTGAGCGGTGGTTAAATAATAAAAAACCGGGAAGAGTTAATTTCTTTCCCGGCTTTTAATCAGATTTTATTTATAGCATGTTTAACTTTCAATTCTAATAATTCGACATCTTCTGCACTTCCGCTATAAACAGGCTCTTCCCAATTGCAGTCTTTTATTAAATAAATATAAAACTTGCCATTCACATCAAAAGATGGTCGCCACCCGACATCAAGAATATAGCCATCAGGAAATTCAACCTGAAGCATATCTTCTTTAAGCTCATCCAGCTGTTTGCTAAGAGGAATATCTTTTTTCAGGGAGAATTCGTTGAACACGATATCTCCTTTTTTCACTGAGAAATCAATATTCATTGTGTTGTTAACCTCCGGAATTCATCTATAGATATGGGATGACCGTGGATTGTGTTTGCACTAAGCTCAACCCTCATCCACTGAGATTCTTTACCCTCACTGGCACCAATGACTTGTCCTATATCTTTTACTTTCCAGGGTTTGCCATTTGTAACTGCCATACCTGTATTAAAGACATCATATTCTAATGTTTTAATATCCACATCATGTGTATATTTTGCAGGACCAGTATTGGTGGATTTTATTATATCTTTCCAAGATTTATTCTTGGGTGGAAAGTGTTTATATCCATGATTTGTCCATTCAGGCTGTTCTATTTCTCGACATTTCAGCCCCAGTGGATCCACCCAAGTTAACGGGTTCGGAACATAAGCATACAGATTCAGCCCACCATCCAGCCCCACCGGGTCCGGACTCAGGTACCGCCCCACGCCCGGATCGTAATACCGGTGCCTGTTGTAGTATAACCCACTTTCCGCGTCATGATACTGCCCCTGAAAACGCAGCGGCTGATTTATCCCTGCAGTATCAGCATGATGCACCTGACCATAGCTGCGCAGCATGGCTGACCACACGACGCCGCCCCGGACATCGCGCAGCTCAAGCGGCGTGCCGAGGTGGTCGCAGACGTAGTGATACACCCCGGCGTTCGCCTCCCGTCCGCAGAGCATGAGCAGCGGGCGGAAGTCATGTTCATCCTCATACAGCCACACCCGGCAGGACGCATCGCGGAGTGCCTCCTGCAGCTGCGGATTATCCGGCATCACACTCGCCGAGCAGGCGCTCTCCCTGCCAGAAAAAGCGGCGGGCGGTGCGGGCAAGTAAATCCTCCTTCAGGATACGGCGCCCCAGGGCATCGTACTGATAACGATAATGCGCGGTCTCCTGGCCCCGCACCCGGCAGCGGTAGCCGGTCAGGCGGTGCTGCGTGTCCCAGGTGTAGTGATGCTCCTCGCTGCCGGTCACCTCAAGAATGCGGTTGCCGTAGCCGTCGTATTCATAGCGGGTGTTCCCGGCGCGCGTCAGGCGATTGCCGGAAGTGACCGTCAGGGGGCCGGTCAGGTTGCCGGCGGCATCGTGCGTGAAGGACTCCTGCCATGACATGAGTCCGTCCACCCGGTGCGGCGTGAATGCGGTGGCGGCCAGACGCTCCCGCTCGTCATGGCTGAAGTGCCATTCCCCGGTGGCGGTGTCGGTGATGCGCGAAATCAGACTCCGGGCGTCCGGAGTATATTCCCGGGCTCTGACGGTGCGGTTGTCCGCCGTCACGACGGACTGACGGACCAGACGATCGCGGGCGTCACGGGCGAAATGCTGGCGAAACGTCCCGCCGTCCCGGATGTGCTCCGCGCCGTTTCGCCACGCATGACGGACCAGCGTCTGCGCGTCCAGGGCGGTATGGGTTATCTGGCCACGCTGGCGCTGCCACGACACGGTCCGCCCGTCCGGCAGACGCATGGCGGTCAGGGCGCCGGTGACATCCCGCTGATAGTACGTGCTTGCCGGTCCCTGATGCTCGGCAGTCAGCAGCCCGCGGCGGTCATACTGCCATGCGAGCGGCCACTCACCGTCGTCTGCTGACGTCAGCCGGCCGAAACCGTCCCGGGCGTAGCGGATTTTTTTCCCGTCAGGCAGTATTTTCTCCGCGATCCGCCCGGACACATCCCGCGTCAGGCGGGTGACACGCACCTGCTCCTCTCTGCCGCTGAGGTCATATTCCCGCAGGGTGATGAGCCTGCCACAGGCGTCATAGTCCCGGCACAGACGGATACCGTCGACCCGGATCTCCTCCGCCAGGAGACCGGTGCGGGTGTAACGCAGCAGCCAGCGCTGGCCGCTGCCGTCAGCGATCTCAGTGACCTGTCCCGTACGAAGGTCGTACCGGTACGTCTCCCGGGTATTATCAGGGTAAATGATTTCGCTCAGCAGCGCGGTGCCGGGGAGATAGCTGTAGCGGGTGATATGCCCCGCTTCATCCTGCTCCGTCAGCAGCTGGCCGTCACCGTTCCACGTCCATCTGCGCTCGCTGCCGTCCTCATGGATAATGCGCTCCGGATTGCCCGCGTCGTCCCGGAGGATCTGCTCCCCTTTTCCGGTCTCAGGGTTGCCCTGCCAGACGGGCCGGCACAGCAGGTCGTAGCGAAAGGCGGTGACTTTTCCGGTGCGGTCTTTCTGACGTATCACCAGGCCCGCGGCGTTAACCTGACGGGTTTCATTACTTCCGTCCGCCCATTCCGTTGCGACCCGCGCGCCTTCTTCCGACCAGCGATAGCGCAGGGTGTTTCCTTCGGCGTCGGTCGATGCCAGCAGGCATCCGTCAGCGTCGTAACGCCAGCGCTCCCGCTGTTTTGCCAGCCCGTCAGCACTGTAGATAATCTGCTCAGTACAGCGGCCCGCGCTGTAATGGCGACGAATAATTTGCCCGTCCGGCAGGCTTTCCTCCGTGACCTGGCCGTCACGGTTATGACGCCAGCGGGTTACCGCGCCCGACGGATCGGTCAGTGAGACAAGGTTGCCCCGGGTATCATATTCATATCGGGTGGTGGCACCGTCCGCACCGGTCTGTTCGAGCAGCCGGGCGGTCTCCGGATCGTGCCGCCAGTGCTCTTCCGCGCCGTCTTCGTGGCGAACCGTGACGCGCCCGCCGGCCTGCCAGATATACTCCCGGGACAGGCCCGGAAGGCTGCTCCAGTGGCGTACGGCCCGGGCCTGTTTACCCGAACCGGACCACGCCCAGTAAAATTTCGCCCCGCCGGGCAGCTCGCGGCAGGTAAAAAGATGATCGTCCCGGTAGTGGTAGCGTTCGGCCTCCTGTCCCGGTGCCCTGGCCAGGCAGAGGCGTCCCTCGTCATCGTGGTCGTAGCGCATCACCGTCACGGCACCACGCGCCATGTCCAGGCGCGTGTTTTCGAACACCAGTGAACTCAGCCGCGGTCCCCTGGCGTGTTCGCGGTAGTTCAGATGCAGCAGCATCCCCGCCGTGCTGACCAGCCTGACGGGTAATTCCCCTTCGTATTCCACCTGCCAGCGCTGACGCTGGCGGGAAAATCCGCTCACGCGCCCCTGAGGGCTGTCCGCAGACCGTACCACATGCATCAGCCAGCCATTCAGCGATGGCGCGCTCAGTACGAAAGTATTCTCTGCGTTATCACACCAGGCCCTGGCACCGGCCAGCGGGTTACGGGAGACGGGGATCGTGGAGTCCGGTAGCGGCAGGCGCAGGGTGACGTTCTCATGGTCCCGCCACAGAATATGGCTGTCGGTAAAGGTGAGGCGATGATCGAGCGTATGCCGCCAGCCATACCCGAGCGTTGACGCTTCCTCAACCGCCGTGGTGCGGTACTGCCGGCCAATACTGAACGGGACGGTGCCGGGCAGCGTGAAATCCGTCAGCGCCAGCAGCTCCTCCCCGTTGATCAAGGATACCGGGCAGCCGTCCGTATCGCAGGCGTCGGTATTTTTCGTCGGGTTGCCGCCGGGGTCCGTGGCCGGAGAACTTTCCTCGCGGGTTTTCAGGCCGATTTCGGTGTGACGGCTGGTACCCAGTTCGGTTTCATGATTGATCCCCAGCCGGGCATTGCTCTGGCGCTGATGGTTAATGGCGCCATGGTTGTCCAGAAAACCGGACATGACGCTGACCATGTCCTTCATGATGTCAGTCAGCGCCTGCCATAAGGTCCGGATCGTTCGTCCGAGGCGGGGGCCGTAGCGCGTCAGCATTCGCACCACTTTATACGCCAGAAAAGCCGGGCCTCCTGGACCGGTAACCAGGGTCAGCAGCGCCCCGAATACCAGACCAGAAAGGATTTCCCCCGCAAATTCGGCCAGGGGGGTGAGCAGTTGTCCCCAGGGATACATTCGCAGGCGCAGCAGGGTGGCGCGGGTGAGCAGATACAGGGCAGCTTCATCGTTAAACAGCGCCATCAGCTGACGGGCGCGCGCCTTGTTGGCCTCAAGGGCCCCTGAAAAATCCGGAAGCGTGAGGCCGGACACCCATTCGCCGGCCTGCGTGAGGGCATCTGCGATATCTCTCAGATACGGTGCCGGGCTGGAGATGATATTCCAGGCCAGCTTGATGTCGCTCCAGAGGTCGGTCAGCGAACTGAATAACCCTTCACTGAAAGCAGCGGACAGGCCGTCCGTAATGGCATTGCGCGTCCAGTGCGGACGGTATTCATCCCACCGGGCTGCCAGGATGCCATATTGCTGTCGGGAAAGTTCGTCATAGGCCGCCAGCAGGGCGTCGTTGTGCGCTTCCAGCGCCGGATCGACGGCCCGGGCGTAATAGCTTTTACCTGCCTTCAGGTCAGTAAAAACGGCCGTGCCGCTTTCATCCGTTATTTTTACGTCAACCCGTTTGTCAGGGGCAAACGAGGGGGTTTCATACAGCTCAATACTGGCGTCCGGGACAGGCAGGTCGGTTATCGACTGGTGCCTGAGGACCACGGTAAGGGTGCGGTTTTTCGGGCAGACAATCGCCGCGCTGAGCGCCCTGCCGTCATCGTCGTCGACAACGGTTTCCCTGCCATTCAGGGCAATAATGCGTTCCATCTCCAGCGTGGGGCCACCCAGCATGCCGGAAACATGGCTGGCGCGCGCCCACTCGCGCACGAACTGCCGGTACTCCTGAGTGATGAGTTCATTGTTTTTAAAAAGAGAAAGCTCGTTCTCAATACCAGCGACATAGCCGGCAAGCAGGATTTCCGCGCCCATATATTTCATCCGTGAATTTGTGCTTGATATTGGGATAGCTACCGCAGGCTGTGGATATAAATCCTGCATATATCGATGATATTGGGGGAATATCGTCAAAAAAAGAGATTGCATGTAAATTCAGAATTGTGCCTGATACTGTATCGACCACGTAAAATTACAACCCATGCAACGTCTTCATACGTACCCCGACATCCGCGCGATGTTTCGCCGACTGCTGATTGCCACCGTCACCGGCGTGCTGGCCGCGCTAGCCGTGGCGGTATTCCGCCACAGCATGTACCTGCTGGAGTGGCTGCTTCTCAGCAACGACAGCGGCAGCCTGGTGAATGCCGCCGCGTCGCTCTCGCCCTGGCGGCGCGCGCTGACGCCGGCTCTGGGTGGGCTGGCTGCCGGGCTGCTGCTCTGGGGATGGCAGCGTCTGACGGCGCAGCGTCCTCATGCCCCCACCGATTATATGGAAGCGCTGGAGACCGGTGACGGCCAGTTTGACTACGGCGCAAGCCTTGTGAAATCCCTTGCGTCGCTGCTGGTCGTTGCCAGCGGTAGCGCCATCGGGCGTGAAGGGGCGATGATCCTGCTTGCCGCCCTCGCCGCCTCCCTTTTCGCCCGGCGCTTTACGCCCAAATCCGAGTGGAAATTATGGATAGCCTGCGGTGCCGCCGCCGGGATGGCCAGCGCCTACCATGCTCCGTTAGCCGGAAGCCTGTTCATCGCGGAAATTCTGTTTGGCACGCTGATGCTGGCCTCGCTCGGCCCCGTGGTTATCGCGGCGGTGATGGCGCTGCTCACCACGCAGCTTCTGGCACCGGGCGCCGGTACGCTCTACGCGGTCCATCTGAGCGGCATGCTCACCGCGGCCGATTATGCCCTGCTGGTCGCGATGGGGCTGGTGGCCGGTCTCTGCGGACCGCTGCTGATGTGGCTGATGGCGTTCAGCCACGGTCTTTTCCTGCGCCTCAAGCTTTCGCCGCCGTGGCAATTAGCGCTGGGCGGCGCGATCGTCGGGCTGCTGTCCCTCCTGACGCCGAAGGTATGGGGGAATGGCTACAGCGTGGTTCAGTCTTTTCTGCTCGCGCCGCCGCTGCTGTCGGTAATTGCCGGGGTGTTTATCTGCAAACTGCTGGCGGTACTGGCGAGCAGCAGCTCGGGCGCGCCGGGCGGGGTATTTACGCCCACGCTGTTTGTCGGTATGGCAACGGGGATGCTGTTTGCGCAGCTGTTCACGCTGTGGCTGCCGGGTTCTGAGACGGCGATTCTGCTGGGGCTGGCAGGGATGGCAACGCTACTTGCCGCGACCACGCATGCGCCCATTATGTCGGCGCTGATGGTCTGTGAAATGACCGGGCAGTATTTTTTACTGCCCGGCCTGCTGGTCGCCTGCGTGGTGGCGTCCGTATTGTCGCGGACGTTACGCCACGACTCGATCTACGGTCAGCACGCCACCGAGGGCAGAGAGATCGATGTACTGCGCTAGCTCGCGCTGCTCGGCGCGTGGCAGATAAGGCAGCTCGCCCACCAGCGGTCCGGGCAGCTTGGTGCTCAGCACGTCGATGATCTCCGCGTAGTGCGCCAGGCCCGGGTTGATGCGGTTTGCCACCCAGCCGATCAGCGGCAGACCGTCATTGGCGATCGCCTGCGCCGTCAGCAGCGCGTGGTTGATGCACCCTTCCTGGATACCCACCACCATCACCACCGGAAGCTGCTCCTGCACGACCCATTCAGACAGCGGACGCAGGTCATTCATCAGGCTGCGCCAGCCGCCCGTCCCTTCAACCACCACGTGGTCAACCTTCTCGCTCAGGTTCGCCAGGCCGTCGGACAACAGGGGATAATTAATCAGGCCGCTGTGCGCTACGCTGCTCTCCTCTTCGCTTAACGCAATGGGATTGACCGCGTGATAAGGCAGTTCCAGTGACGAGACGCTTTGCAGCACCAGGGCGTCTTTATTACGCAATCCCTCTGGCGTCTCTTTACTGCCTTTTGCGACCGGTTTGTACCCTGCCACGCGTTTACCGCTTGCTGCCAGCGCCTGCAGCAATGCGCGGGATACGACGGTCTTGCCGACAGAGGTATCTGTACCAGTAACAAAGAAACGCTTAAGCATGACTCACTCCACCTCTTGGGTATGCTTCGAAAATATAAACCAGGTAAATAATTCAGTGGAGGAAGTCTACGGGATACGTGCGCTACCCGGCTTGAGATAGCGCAATTTTTCTTACATCTGCGGAAAAGAGTTAACCCTGTAACAGGCGGATCAACAGCGAGCCGTTATACATGGCATCTTTGACCAGCGCCGCGCCTGCCATCGTGCCCTGATTGGAAAACTGGGTGCTTTCTACCGCAATATTCCGGCTGTAGGCGGGAAGCGACTGCTGCTGAATACAGGCCGTAATCGCCGGGAAAAGGATCTCCGCCGCCTGGCTCAGCGGTGAGCCGATGAGGATTTTTTGCGGGTTGAAGAGGTTCACCATAATGGCCAGAATGCGGCCAACGTTATTCCCCACCCCGGTAATAATGTCCTTCGCCAGCAGATCGCCCTGGCGCGCGGCGGCGCAGAGTGAATCTACCGTTAAGGGTTGTCCGTGCAGCGAGGAGCTCATGGACTGGCCGAGCCGAACCTGCGCCAGTTCCAGCACGCTTTCGACGCTGGCAATGGTCTCCAGACAGCCGTGGTTCCCGCAGTAGCAGCGCTTGCCGTACGGGTCGACCTGGGTGTGGCCAATTTCCACCAGGCTGCTGCTTCCGGCGTGGAGAAGCCGTCCGTCGGTGATCACGCCCGCCCCGACGTTATGGTCGATGACTACCTGAATCACATCCCGCGCGCCGCGCGACGCGCCAAACAGCGCCTCCGCCATCGTCCAGGCGCTGATGTCATGCTGAATATAGACCGGCACGCCGGTATGGTTTTTCAGCACTTCGCCCAGCGGCATCTCTTTGACATCGTCGTAAAACGGCATGCGGTGAACAATACCGTTTTCGGTATCAATAATTCCCGGCATGGTGATGGCAATCGCCGTTAAGCGCTCAAGCCGCTGCTGATGGCGGATAAAGAAGTGATCGATGTGCGAGACAATCGCGTCGAGGAGCGGTTCCTCCGCGTTGAGCGGCAGTTCAAGGCGGTCTTCCACCACCAGCTTGCTGCTCAGGTCGCGCAGCGCAAGGAAGATCTCCCCCCGGCTGATGCGCAGTGACAGGTAGTGCCATGCTTCCGTTTCAACCACCAGTCCGACTGCCGGACGGCCACGGCTGCCCGGCTCCTGAATTTCCGTTTCCTGAACCAGGTGCGCTTCCAGCATCTCGCGGACAATCTTGGTGATACTGGCAGGTGCCAGTTGTGCCAGGCGCGAAAGATCGATACGCGAAACCGGACCAAGCTGATCAATCAGGCGATACACCGCGCCAGCGTTGGTCTGCTTAATCTGATCGATATGCCCTGGCTGACTATCAGCAACCACCTCGTACTCCCTTATTTTCGAGCTTCGAAATAAACTATTTGCTATGGTGAAGCACTTCCATGGCCGTCGTCAAATATTTACTTAGCCATGTGATTTACCGCACATTTTTACCCTCTTTTCCGTGAAAATGCCGCCCGATAGAGGCGCTAATTAGCTGCTCTTTGAAGCGCTGTGCGGCATGGCTCTGTTCACGGTGTTTTGACCACACCAGCCACATCTCTGAAACGGCATCCTCTTCGGCAATGGTCACCCAGCGCATTTCGCGCAATTGTACCCGTTTAAAGGAGGCCGGAAGAATAGACACGCCCAGCCCGGCCGCCACCAGGCCAATAATGGTCATCGCTTCCCCCACCTCCTGGGTGATGACCGGAGCGAGATCGTAGCGGCGCATCAGTCCCAGGATATCGTCATACAGACCCGTCCCGACCTGGGGGTCAAAAAAGACAAACGGCTCTTTTGCCAGCTCTGCCAGCGAGACCGTCGGACGCGACGCCAGCGGGTGATCGTGTGGGATCATCGCCATCAGCGGCTCGCGCAGGATCACCTCCCACGCCAGCGTGTCCGGCAACTGGGTGTTACGCATCAGCCCCAGATCCAGCGAACCTTCATTCAGCGGCGCAATCTGCTCGCGGGTGTTGATTTCGCGCGTCTGAATATGGACATCCGGAAAGTGACGACGGAATGACGATAGCGTCTCCGAGACGGCGCTGATAAACGGCGCGGAAGAGGTAAACCCGATTCGCAGCTCTCCGGCCTCCCCGAGATAGAGCCGCTCTGCGCGAGCGGCGGCGTCATCGACCATGCTCAGAATTTGTCGGCTGTCGATCAGGAACTGCTTCCCCGCCGCCGTCAGGCTTACGCTGCGGTTGGTGCGGGCCAGAAGGCGCGCCCCGACCTGCTGTTCCAGGATCTGAATCTGCTGGCTTAACGGTGGCTGAGAGATATTCAGCCGCGCCGCCGCGCGGCCAAAATGCAGCTCCTCGGCGACGGCGACAAAGTAGCGAAGATGACGCAGCTCGATATTCATATTTTTAACGTATCATTTGAGATTATTAATATATTAGACAGAATATTTACATTTTCCTACCCTGAACATGTGGTCATACCCGTCACCAGAAATCACGGGGATGTTTAAGCAAGGAACATGTGTGAGTCGTACAACTACCATTGATATCACTCCGGCAAATGATATTGATGATTTACCTGCAGCATCGCAGCCGGTGCAGTTTATTAAACGTGGTACCCCTCAGTTTATGCGCGTCACGCTGGCGCTCTTTTCCGCCGGTCTGGCAACCTTCGCCCTGCTCTATTGCGTTCAGCCGATCCTGCCCGTTCTCTCTCATGAGTTTGGCGTATCGCCTGCCAGCAGCAGTATTTCACTCTCTATTTCTACCGGCATGCTGGCGGTTGGCCTGCTCTTTACCGGGCCGCTGTCCGACGCCATTGGCCGTAAACAGGTGATGGTGACCGCGCTGATGCTGGCGTCGGTCTGCACGTTGCTCTCGACGATGATGACCAGCTGGCACGGTATTCTGGTGATGCGCGCGCTGATTGGGCTCTCGCTCAGCGGCGTGGCGGCGGTTGGGATGACCTATCTCAGCGAGGAGATCCACCCGAGCTTTGTTGCCTTCTCGATGGGGCTTTACATCAGCGGGAACTCGATTGGCGGAATGAGCGGACGCCTGTTGAGCGGGGTCTTTACGGACTTCTTTAGCTGGCGTATTGCGCTGGCGGTCATCGGGTGTTTTGCGCTAGCATCAGCCCTGATGTTCTGGAAAATTCTGCCGGAATCGCGTCACTTCCGCCCGACCTCGTTGCGCCCAAAAACGCTGTTTATCAACTTCCGCCTGCACTGGCGTGATAAAGGGCTGCCGCGCCTGTTCCTGATGGGTTTTCTGCTGATGGGGTCGTTTGTCACGCTGTTTAACTATATTGGCTATCGCCTGATGCTTTCCCCGTGGCATCTCAGCCAGGCGGTGGTTGGCCTGCTTTCCGTGGCGTACCTCACCGGTACCTGGAGTTCGCCAAAAGCCGGAGCGATGACCGCACGCTACGGACGTGGCCCGGTGATGCTGTTCTTCACGGCGGTGATGCTGGTTGGCCTGCTGCTGACGCTCTTCTCCTCCCTGTGGCTGATTTTTGCCGGAATGCTGCTCTTCTCCGCAGGGTTCTTCGCCGCTCACTCGGTCGCCAGCAGTTGGATTGGCCCGCGCGCGCGTCGCGCCAAAGGTCAGGCATCGTCGCTGTATCTGTTTAGCTATTACCTGGGTTCCAGCATCGCCGGGACCCTCGGCGGCGTGTTCTGGCATAACTACGGCTGGAACGGCGTGGGCGGGTTTATCGCGCTGATGCTGTGCGCGGCGCTGCTGGTGGGGGCAAGTCTTCATAAACGTCTAAGATAGCAAGCCTACGGGCTGATGTCCGACCCCGATAAACGGCACCAGCGTACCGGTGCCGTTTATCGTTCAGGAATCCCAGGCCTGCTCTATCTTAGCGGCTTCAAACTGCGGAGGCGGTTTGCGGAAACGGCGCGTTAGCCATGTCAGGTAAAGGATCCCCAGTGCCGCCCAGATGAGGCCAAGCGTCAGGGACGTCGCTTCGAGGTTTATCCACAGCACCCCGACCGTTACGGCACCAATGAGCGGCAGCAGAAGATAGTGGAACCGATCTTTCCACGTTTTGTTCATCCCCTTACGCCGCCAGAAATGGTTGTACACCGAGAGATTAACAAACGTAAACGCCACCAGCGCGCCAAAGTTGATCAGCGCCGTCGCGGTCACGAGGTCAAAGTACAGGGCCGACAGCGCCACTATCCCTACCATAATGACGTTCAGAGCCGGGGTCCGCCATTTCGGGTGCACATAACCAAACACCCGCTCCGGAAAGACGTTGTCACGCCCCATCACATACAACAAGCGTGAGACGCTGGCGTGCGAGGCCAGTCCTGAAGCGAGCGTATTCACAAACGTGGTACACAGAAACACCGACTGGAAGAGCTTGCCGCCCACGTACAGCGCAATTTCCGGCAGCGCGGCGTCCGGGTTCTTGAAGCGCGCGATCGACGGGAAAAAGAGCTGCATGAAAAACGAGGCAACAATGAATATCAGCCCGCCATACAGCGCGGTCAGGAAAATGGCTTTGGGAATCACCCGCGCCGCGTTTGGCGTCTCCTCCGACAGCGTGGTGACCGCGTCAAAGCCGAGGAAAGAGAAGCAGACGATAGTCGCGCCGGTAATAATAGGGATCAGGTGTGCGTTCTCGCTGATAAACGGCTGTAGCGACCAGACGGTGCCGACGCCCTCACCCTTGTGCAGGCCATGCACCACGAGTATGACAAACACCACCATGATGGCGACCTGCACCAGCACGAACAGGGTGTTAAAGTTGGCGACCAAATTAACGCTCTTCAGGTTCGCCAGCGTCAGGATCGTCACAAACCCCACCACCCAGACCCACGGCGGGACTTCAGGGAATAGCGCGGAAAGGTAGATCTTCGCCAGCAGCACGTTGATCATCGGCAGGAAGAGATAGTCCAGCAGCGATGACCAGCCGACCATAAAACCGAGGTGGGGTCCGATCGATTTCTGCGTGTAGGTGTACGCAGAGCCCGCTTCCGGGAACTGTCGTACCAGCTTGCCGTAGCTGATGGCGGTAAACATGACGCCAGCCAGCGCCAGGAGATACGAGGCGGGCACGTGGCCATTGCTGATACCGGACACAATGCCGAAGGTATCAAACACAGTCATGGGGGTGAGGTAAGCCAGCCCCATCATGACTACCTGCCAGAGCTTGAGGGAACTGCGCAGCCGGGTTCTTCCGGCCATGCCCGGCGAGTCAAGAGAGGTGTTAGTCGCCATAAACCGTCCCCCCTATGCTTACCGTGGTTTGCAATTGCGTTGACCTTGACGCAAACCTGCTTAGCAAAGGGGGAAGTTGTAAAGAACACACGCGATCGTACCAGCGCACCGTCTCTGGCACGCACTCACAGCAGGAGCCGGACTGGCCCCCTTCGCCCTGCGGATAGTTGAACATCTGCATCATTTCTTACCTCGTCACACAGTGTCGTTAAGAAAATCCCTGTGCCGCCTGCGCTCCATAACGCGACTCCCGGGAGATAGCTGGCGTGCCAGCGAACAGTTAGGCCAGGCTCCGCGCAGGCCGTTGGGTGATACGTATGCGATGAAACAAAGCGGCCCCTTACCGGGGCACGTTATCAGGCGTTTTTCAGCATCCACTCAATTTCAGTTTCGGTAATCAGGCGTTCAAACTGCAGTAATTCATCATTTTTGCAGGCGTGATAGACGTGGCAGAAACGCTCGCCCAGCCGCTCGCGAAGACGATCGTTTTGCATAAATTCCCACAGCGCATCGCTCTGACGGATCGGGAACGGCAGTCCGTCCTGCTCCAGACCATTGCCTTCAACTTCTTCCTGCAGGGGTAAATCGTTATCCAGCCCGTGTAGGATGCCGGCAAAAATTGCCGCCATCACCAGATACGGATTCGCGTCTGCTCCCGCCACCCGGTACTCGACCCGATGGTTATGGCGATCGCCGCAGGGGATACGCAGGGCAACCGTGCGATTGTTGTGTCCCCATGACGCCTGCGTCGGCACGTACATTCCCGGCTGGAAACGGCGGTAGGAGTTGACGTTCGGCGCCAGCAGCGCCATGGACGCCGGCATCAGATCGATCATCCCGGCCAGCGCGCGTTTCAGCAGCGCGGAATCCTCGCCGCTGGCGTCTGCGAGCACGTTTTCGCCTCTGTTGTTTTGCATGCTGATGTGGATATGCATCCCGCTGCCCGCATGCTCTTCATACGGCTTTGCCATAAACGTGGCGTGCATCTTATGTTTTTCCGCCATCTGCCTGACGAGACGTTTTAGCGCCAGCGCATCATCGCAGGCATCAAGCACGTTTTCCGTATGGTGCAGGTTAATCTCAAACTGGCCCGGAGAGGCCTCGGCCACTGCTCCGTCGGCGGGGATCAGCTGCAGCTGCGCCAGTTCGTCAATGTCATTCAGCACGTCAGCAAAGTGGTTCAGGTTGTCAACCGAGTAGACCTGACTCTGCGTGTTACGCACGTCGGTGCCCGGCGCGCAGGGTGGCTGCAGATAGCCTTCGGCATCGCGTTTACGGTCAAGCAAATAGAACTCCAGCTCTACCGCTACCACGGGGAACAGACCGCGCTGGCGCAGCTGCTGCCAGAGTCGGTTGAGTACGTTCCGCGGCTCAACGTCAAAGGGAGCGCCATCTTCATCGACCATGGTGAGCTGCACCTGACCAATGTATTCCGGGTCGGCGGCGGACGGCGTCAGGGTGCCCGGTACCGGCACGCAGATACAGTCCGGCTCGCCGAGCTCCTGCCCCAGGCCCGCCTCTTCCACGACGTTACCCAAAATGTCCATGGCGAAAACCGATGCCGGGAAATAGCAGCCTTTTTCAAGTTTGCTCAGTCCGGCAACCGGGATACGTTTGCCGCGAAAACAGCCGTTCAGGTCGGTCAGGAGGACATCAATAAACTGGGTGTCAGGATACTTTTCTAAATAGCGCTTCACTTCCTGCGTAAAGGCGCTGCCCCGCCTCTCATCCGTGTGCTGCACAAAGTTCTCAACTTCTACGATATTGGTTTCCATGATTTACCACCGTTTTTGGGATTTGCGTTCGCTGCTCTGGACTGTCAAATATAATGTCCACCCTATCGAATTTGTATGCAAACAAATTGTTTGTCAAATGTTAAATTAAGTTTGCAAAAGGCAGATCCCGTTGCTAGATTGAGAAAATATTGAACGAAAAGGCCGTTCCAGAGGTGAGAATGGCCTAAATTTAGTCCACTTTGTGAGGGCGATCATGGAAAATATAATGAACAAGCCAGTTATTGGCGTGGTGATGTGTAGAAACAGGCTTAAGGGTCATGAGACCCAGACCCTGCAAGAAAAGTACCTGAATGCCGTTATTAACGCGGGGGGCTTACCTATTGCCTTACCGCATGCGCTGGCAGAGCCAGAGCTAATGGCCGCCCTGCTGCCAACCCTGGACGGAATTTACCTGCCGGGCAGCCCAAGTAACGTGCAGCCGCACCTTTATGGTGAAAACGGCGATGAGCCTAACGCCGATCCCGGGCGAGATCTTCTGAGTATGGCGCTGATTGCCGCCGCGCTCGAAAGGCGCATCCCCATTTTCGCCATCTGCCGGGGGCTGCAGGAACTGGTTGTTGCGACGGGAGGGACGCTGTATCGCCGCCTGTTCGAGCAGAACGACCTGCTTGAACACCGGGAGGATGCTGAACTGCCGGTTGAGCTACAATACGCCCCGTCTCATGAAGTTCAGGTTCAGGAGGGAGGACTGCTGTCTCAATTAATTCCAGGCTGTAACAAATTTTGGGTAAACTCATTACACGGGCAAGGTGCACAAACGTTAGGACCACGGCTTCGCGTGGAGGCCCGCTCGACGGACGGGCTGGTCGAAGCGGTTAGCGTTTATGACCACCCTTTTGCCCTCGGCGTGCAATGGCACCCCGAATGGAACAGCAGCGAGTACGCCCTGTCACGCATGTTGTTTGAAGGTTTTATCACCGCCTGTCAAAGCCACGTTGCCGAGAAGCAACGGCTTTGACCACTATCGTAAAGGAAATGCAACTATGAGCGATGACGGACTGGCGCCAGGGAAACGTCTGTCAGAGATCCGCCAGCAGCTGGGTCTCTCGCAGCGGCGTGCCGCCGAACTGTCTGGGTTAACACACAGTGCCATCAGCACCATTGAGCAGGATAAAGTCAGTCCTGCCATCAGTACGCTGCAAAAGCTGCTGAAAGTTTATGGGCTGTCGCTCTCGGAGTTCTTTTCGGAACCGGAAAAACCTGATGAACCGCAGGTGGTTATTAATCAGGATGACCTTATCGAAATAGGCAGTCAGGGTGTTTCGATGAAGCTGGTTCATAACGGAAATCCGAACCGTACGCTGGCGATGATTTTTGAAACTTACCAGCCTGGAACCACGACCGGAGAGAGGATCAAACATCAGGGTGAGGAGATCGGTACGATACTGGAAGGTGAAATAGTGCTGACCATTAATGGCCAGCCATATCACCTGGTTGCGGGGCAGAGCTATGCCATCAATACCGGCATACCGCACAGCTTCAGCAACACCTCGGCAGGCATCTGCCGCATTATCAGTGCCCACACCCCCACCACGTTCTAATTACCACTCGGTCCCGGCGTAAGCGCGCTTACGCCGGGACAAATAAAAAACGATCAATGTCGGCATTCAACGGGTTAATTCCCGGGATGCCTCACGGCTTCGTATTGCCTGAAACGGCCATGCCTTTATTTATCTGATTGCGAAAGAAAGGAGTGAATATGCATTTTCAGCACCTGACTTACTGGCAGGATAAAGCAAAAAACAGCGCTATTGAGACCCGGCTATTTATTAACGGCGCCTATTGTGACGCCGCCGATAACGCCACGTTTGAAACCGTCAATCCCGCTACCCGGCAGACGCTGGCGAACGTGGCGCGGGGCAAGCAGGCGGACGTGGACCGTGCGGTTCAGGCCGCGCGTGAGGTATTTGAGCGCGGTGACTGGTCGCAGGCGTCTCCGGCGCAGCGCAAGGCCGTGCTGCATAAGCTCGCCGATTTGATGGAACGCCACGTCGAAGAGCTGGCCTTACTGGAAACGCTGGACACCGGTAAACCCATTCGCCACAGCCTGCGCGACGATATTCCCGGCGCGGCGCGCGCCATTCGCTGGTACGCCGAAGCGGCGGATAAAGTCTACGGCGAGGTGGCGCCTACGGGTCCGGGCGAACTGGCGATGATCGTGCGCGAGCCGATCGGGGTTGTCGCGGCCATCGTCCCCTGGAACTTCCCGCTGCTGCTGGCCTGCTGGAAGCTGGGCCCGGCGCTGATCGCGGGCAATAGCGTGGTACTGAAACCGTCAGAGAAATCGCCGCTCTCCGCCCTGCGGCTGGCCGGGCTGGCGAAAGAGGCGGGTCTGCCGGACGGCGTGCTGAATGTGATAAGCGGTTACGGCCACGAAGCGGGCCAGGCGCTGGCGCTGCATCCGGAGGTCGAGGTGCTGACGTTTACCGGTTCAACCCGTACCGGCAAGCAGCTGTTGAAGGACGCGGGTGAAAGCAATATGAAGCGGGTCTGGCTGGAGGCTGGCGGCAAGAGCGCCAACATTATCTTTGCCGACTGTCCGGACCTGGACAAGGCCGTGAGCGCGACCGCCGCAGGGATTTTTTATAACCAGGGGCAAGTCTGTATCGCCGGTACCCGCCTGCTGCTCGAAGACAGCATCGCCGATGACTTCCTGGCAAAGCTGAAAGCGCAGGCCCGTCACTGGCAGCCGGGCGATCCGCTCGATCCCGACAGCACGATGGGAATGCTCATCGACGCTGCGCACGCCGATACCGTCCACACGTTTATTCGCGAGGGAACCCAAAAAGGCACGCTGCTGCTGGACGGGCGGGAACAATCATGGCCTTCCGCAGTTGGTCCAACCATTTTTGTTGACATCGACCCCGCCTCCCCGCTGTGCCGGGAAGAAATTTTCGGGCCGGTGCTGGTCGTCACCCGTTTTAAAACCGAAGAGGAAGCCTTAACGCTGGCCAACGACAGTGAATATGGGCTTGGCGCGGCGGTATGGACCCGCGACCTCTCCCGCGCGCACCGCATGAGCCGCCGCCTGAAAGCAGGCTCAGTCTTCGTCAATAACTATAACGACGGTGATATGACCGTACCCTTTGGCGGCTATAAGCAGAGCGGCAACGGTCGCGATAAGTCCCTGCACGCGCTGGAAAAATTTACCGAACTGAAAACCATCTGGATTGCCCTGGAGCCTCAATCATGACCGAACATACCACCAGCTACTACGCGGCCAGCGCGAACGCTTACGAACCTTTCCCGACGCTTAACGAGTCGATCAGCTGTGACGTGTGCGTTGTAGGCGGCGGCTATACCGGCCTCTCCTCCGCGCTGCATCTCGCCGAAATGGGCTACGACGTGGTGCTCCTTGAAGGGGCGCGCATCGGCTTCGGCGCCAGCGGACGCAACGGCGGCCAGCTGGTTAACTCCTACAGCCGCGATATCGACGTTATTGAGAAAAACTACGGACCCGACGCCGCCAGAGTCCTCGGGAGCATGATGTTTGAAGGCGGAGAGATCATCCGGGAGCGTATCCAGCGCTATCAGATCCAATGCGACTATCGTCCCGGCGGGCTGTTTGTGGCGTTAAACCATAAGCAGATGGAGACGCTGGAAGAGCAAAAAGCCAACTGGGAACGCTACGGCAACACGCAGCTGGAGCTGCTGGACGCCAGCGCCATCCGCCGGGAAGTCGACAGCGAGCGCTATACCGGCGCGCTGCTGGACCGCAGCGGAGGGCACATTCATCCGCTGAACCTGGCGATCGGCGAAGCAGATGCCATTCGCCTGAACGGCGGGCGGGTGTATGAACAATCCCCGGTGACCGCCATTCAGCACACCAGCCCGGCCGTGGTGAGCACGCAGCATGGCCAGGTGACGGCCCGCTACGTGATCGTCGCCGGGAATGCCTATCTGGGCGATAAGATAGAGCCGGAACTGGCAAAACGCAGCATGCCCTGCGGCACCCAGGTGGTGACCACCGCCCCGCTGCCGGAGGAGGTAGCCCGCACGCTGATCCCCAATAACTACTGCGTGGAAGATTGCAACTACCTGCTGGATTACTACCGCCTCACCGCCGACAACCGCCTGCTGTACGGCGGTGGCGTAGTCTATGGCGCGCGCGATCCGGACGATGTCGAGCGCCTGGTGATGCCAAAGCTGCTGCAAACCTTCCCTCAGTTGGCAGGCGTCAAAATCGACTACCGCTGGACGGGCAACTTCCTGCTGACCCTGTCGCGTATGCCGCAGTTTGGTCGTCTGGATAAAAACATCTATTACATGCAGGGCTACAGCGGCCACGGCGTGACCTGCACCCACCTGGCCGGACGGCTTATCTCTGAACTGTTGCGCGGTGACGCCGAGCGCTTTGATGCGTTTGCCAAACTCCCGCACTACCCCTTCCCGGGCGGTCGCAGCCTGCGGATCCCATTCACGGCGATGGGCGCGGCGTATTACAGCCTGCGCGATCGTCTTGGCGTATGATCGTTTCGACAAAAGGGTATCTGACATGAATAACCAGGAATTTCATCAGCGCAGACTTTCTGCCACCCCGCGCGGCGTAGGCGTAATGTGTGATTTCTTCGCCCGCACGGCGGAGAATGCCACGCTTACCGACGTGGAAGGCAACGACTATATTGATTTCGCCGCCGGGATCGCGGTACTGAATACCGGCCATCGTCACCCTGAACTGGTGGCCGCAGTGGAAAAACAGCTTCACCAGTTCACCCATACGGCCTATCAGATTGTGCCATATGAAAGCTACGTTTCATTGGCCGAAAAGCTTAACGAGCTGGCCCCGGTGCAGAGCCCGGCCAAGACGGCGTTCTTCACAACGGGCGCGGAAGCGGTGGAAAATGCCATTAAAATCGCCCGGGCCCACACCGGCAGACCGGGTGTGATTGCCTTCGGGGGAGGCTTTCACGGCCGAACCTATATGACCATGGCGTTAACCGGCAAGGTCGCGCCCTATAAGCTGGGATTTGGCCCCTTCCCGGGGTCGGTTTATCACGTGCCGTATCCCTCCGAGCTGCACGGCATAACGACCCAGGATGCCATCACGGCGATAGAACGCCTGTTCAAAGCGGATATTGAGGCGAAACAGGTGGCGGCGATTATTTTTGAACCCATTCAGGGTGAAGGCGGATTCAACGTCGCCCCGGCAGAGCTGGTGGCCGCCATCCGCCGTATCTGCGATGAGCACGGGATCGTGATGATTGCCGACGAAGTGCAGAGCGGCTTCGCCCGTACGGGTAAACTGTTTGCCATGGAACACTACGCGGACAAGCCCGACCTGATGACGATGGCTAAAAGCCTGGCAGGCGGAATGCCGCTGTCCGGGGTGGTGGGCCGCGCCGGGATCATGGACGCGCCGGCGCCCGGTGGTCTGGGGGGAACCTATGCAGGCAACCCACTTGCGGTGGCCGCCGCGCACGCGGTGCTGAATATTATCGACAGCGAGTCACTGTGCGCGCGCGCCCGTCATCTGGGCGAACGACTGACAGCCACGCTGGAGGAGATTCAGGGCAGCTTTCCTGCGCTCGTGGCGATAAGGGGCAGAGGATCGATGATTGCGGCGGAGTTTTTTGATCCCGAGAGCCGCGAACCTTCGGCCGCCATCGCGCAGGCGATCCAGCAAAAGGCGCTCGCCCAGGGCCTGCTGCTGCTGATCTGCGGCCAGTACGGAAACGTGATCCGCTTCCTTTACCCGCTGACCATTCCGGATGCCCAGTTCAACCAGGCGCTGGCGATCCTGCAACAGGTTATGCGTGATTGATAAGGACTAAGCGCCCACCGAAAACCGTCTGCCGGAATGCCGGCGACGGTTTCAACGGAGGAGATCGGCATAGATTTCCTCCGTGTGGGAAATGTTGGGGAATTTGGTCTGTTTCATTGTATGCTCACTGAAACACATCCCTGGCAAGAGGAAATAAGAATTGCAAAAAACATCAGCCTATCAGTCACTTGTCAAAACCTTCCAGCGTCTCTCCCGCTTCTCGCACCTCTCCTCCATCGCCAGCTGGGACATGTTCACCATGATGCCGCCAGGCGGCAGTGCCGCGCGCGGCGAGGCGCTGGCGGAGATGAGCGTCCTGCAGCACCAACTCCTGACCGATAAAAAGGTGGGCGAATGGCTGACCGCCGCGGCAGGTGAAGATTTGAATGACGTCGAACAGGCCAACCTGCGCGAAATGACGCGTCACTACCAGCAGGCGACCCTACTGCCGGAATCGCTGGTGGAAGCCAAATCCCTGGCGGGCAGCAGGTGTGAACACGCCTGGCGTACTCAGCGTCCCGCCAATGACTGGCAGGGTTTCTCCGCCAATCTGAAAGAGGTGGTCAAACTCAGCCGCGAAGAGGCTCGCCTGCGGGCTGAAGCCAAAGGCTGTACGCCGTACGACGCGCTGCTGGATATTTTTGAGCCCGACATGACCAGCGCACGTCTGGACGTTCTGTTCGGCGATATGAAGTCCTGGCTACCGGACCTGCTGGCAAACGTGGTGGAAAAACAGGCTCAGCGGTCGTTTATTCCCCCGCAGGGCCCCTTCCCGACGGCAACCCAGCGTGAGCTGGGCCTGGAAGCCATGAAGATGCTCGGCTTCGATTTTAACGGCGGCCGCCTGGACGTCAGTGCGCACCCGTTCTGCGGCGGCGTCCCTGAAGACGTGCGCATCACCACGCGCTATGACGAAGATGAACTGCTCAGCGCGCTGTTTGGCGTGATCCACGAAACCGGACACGCCCGCTACGAACAAAACCTGCCGCGCGCGTGGGCAGGACAGCCGATTGCCCTGGCGCGCTCAACCGCGATCCATGAATCACAGAGCCTGTTCTTTGAAATGCAGCTGGGACGCAGCGAAGCCTTCCTTAAGCATCTTCTCCCTGCCGTGCACGCCCGTTTTGGCAGCCAGGCGGCGTTCAGCGAAGAGAACTTTATTGCCTGGAACCAGCGCGTGAAGCCGGGCTATATCCGCGTTGATGCGGACGAAGTGAGCTACCCGGCACACGTGGTGCTGCGCTATGAGATTGAGCGTGCGCTGATCAACGGCGAGATTGAGGTGGACGATATTCCCGCCCTGTGGGATGAGAAAATGCAGGCCTGGCTCGGGCTATCCACCAAAGACAACTTCCGCAACGGCTGTATGCAGGATATCCACTGGACCGACGGCGGTTTTGGCTACTTCCCGTCCTATACGCTTGGCGCCATGTACGCCGCGCAGCTGTTCCATGCGGCCAAAACGGCGCTTCCGGGGCTGCAGGCCTCCATCGCTGAGGGCGATTTTTCCGCACTCTTTGAGTGGCTGCGCCAGAACATCTGGCAGCACGGTAGCCGCTTCAGCACGTCGCAGTTAATCACCCAGGCGACGGGCGAGGATCTGAATATCCGTTACTTCCGCGAACATCTGACCTCGCGCTATTTGTAATCTGCATCGCCGGGGGAAACCCCGGCAATGTACATATGGTTACACGCCGATACCAATCACTCACGGAAACCTCGAATTTACAGGGATATAGTTATTTCAACGGCCCCGCAGTGGGGTTAAATGAAAAACCAAATTCGAGGGTATGAGAATGAATAAAGTATTAGCTCTGGTTGTTGCCGCTGCTATGGGTCTGTCTTCTGCTGCGTTTGCTGCTGACACTACCGCAACTGCTGCACCGGCTGCCGCGCCTGCTGCAACCACCACCGCTGCGCCAGCAAAAGCGGTTCACCATAAGAAACATCACAAAGCTGCAGCGAAAAAAGAAGCCGCTGCACCAGCAACCGCAGCACCAACCGAGCAGAAAGCTCAGGCTGCCAAAAAGCACCACAAAAAAGCCGCTAAACCGGCTGTAGAGCAGAAAGCTCAGGCCGCTAAAAAGCACCACAAAAAAGCGACCAAACCAGCTGTAGAGCAGAAAGCACAGGCCGCTAAAAAGCATCACCACAAAAAAGCCGCTAAACCGGCTGTAGAACAGAAAGCTCAGGCTGCTAAAAAGCATCACAAAAAAGCAGTAAAACACGAAGCTGCTAAACCAGCTGCACAGCCAGCTGCGTAAGAGTACAAGCTTAACCGTGCCCTTCGGGGCACGTTGGTAAACCGGCGCTGAACCGGAACAGGTTCCGCGCCGTTTTTTTTATCCGGAGGGCGTATGCTGCGACGCTATCGGTTTGAGCTGATTCTGATCCTGCTTATTTTATGCGCGCTCATCGCCAGCCATTTTTATCTTTCCTGATTGTAGCACGCTGATTTTACTCCCACTTTAGCGCTGTCCCGTCTATAGTATTTTCATAGGGTTCACTTTTAATAATCATAATTACCCCCACCAGAGTGTGATATGCGTAAATCTGTTGTGTTGTTACTGGGAACGTTTGGTCTTTTTTCTGGATTCTCACATGCGGATGATGGCGGTGATGACACCATTAGCGCGAAAGAGCTAAAGACGCTTTTTTTCGGTCATGACGATCGTACGCGCGTCGCCGATCCCACCCAGGCTCCCTGGGATGCAATAGGTCAACTGGAAACCGCCAGCGGTAACTTATGTACCGCGACGTTGATCACCCCACAGCTAGCCCTGACGGCAGGCCATTGTCTGTTAACACCGCCAAACGGCAAGCCGGATAAAGCGGTTGCCTTGCGGTTTGTGTCGCAAAAAGGGACCTGGCGCTATGAAATCCACGGCATTGAAGGCCGGGTCGATCCGTCTCTCGGCAAACGTCTGAAACCCGATGGTGACGGCTGGATAGTGCCACCGGCGGCCGCCTCATGGGATTTTGGCCTGATCGTTTTGCGCTACCCGCCTTCAGGCATTACGCCGCTGCCGTTATTTGACGGCGACAAAGCCGCACTCACCGCCGCGCTGAAAGCCGCCGACCGCAAAGTGACGCAGTCGGGCTACCCTGTCGATCATCTGGATACGCTTTATACGCATACCGACTGTATTGTGACGGGCTGGGCGCAAAACAGCGTGCTTTCGCATCAGTGCGATACGTTGCCGGGTGACAGCGGTTCGCCGCTGATGCTGAAGACGGAAAACGGCTGGCAGCTGATCGGCGTCCAGAGCTCTGCCCCGGCGGCAAAAGACCGGTGGCGCGCCGACAACCGGGCCCTGTCCGTTACTGGTTTCCGCGACCAGCTGGAAGCGCTGGCGCAGCAGTAAATCAGCAGCGTCTGACCTTACGTAACGCTCTGATTGAATCAATCGGCATCGGCTGGCTGAACCAAAAACCCTGCAGTTGATCGCAGCCAGCCAGCCGCAGCAGTTTCATTTGCTTCTCGGTTTCCACCCCTTCTGCCACCACCGCCATGCCCAGCGCGTTGGCGATCCGCACCGTGCCGCTCACCAGCGCTGCCGCCTGTTCATCGTGGTCCACCAGCCCGGCCAAGGATTTATCGATCTTGATAGTGTCGAAGTTAAAACGCCGCAAATAGCCAATGCTGGAATAGCCGGTACCAAAATCATCCAGCGCCACCGCGGTGCCCAGCGCTTTGAGATTGGCTATCGCCATGCGGGCACGCTCCGGATTCTCCAGCACATAGCTCTCCGTGACCTCAAGCTGCAGCCGGTGGGCCGGGAAACGGGTGCTCTCCAGCACGCTGGCCACTTTTTCTTCAAAGGCAGGATCGCGAAACTGCGCGGGTGAGATATTAACGGAAAGCTTTAATTCTCCGTACGGCTGCAGATCTTCACAGGCCCGCTGCAGCACAAACTGACCCAGTTTGTAAATCAGCCCGCTGGTCTCCGCAATGGCGATAAAGGTATCCGGACCAAGCGGCCCCTCCGGGCGACGCGGCCAGCGGACCAGCGCTTCGACGCTGCTCATTGTCTGGCTGCGGGCGTCAATAATCGGCTGATACCAGACCTCAAACTCATCGCGCTCCAGACCGTCACGAATCTGATTTTCAATCGCCAGCTTGCGTTCCCGGACGCTGTTCAGCTCCGCGTCGTAGTGGGTAATACGCCCTTTCCCGCTCATTTTGGCGTGATACATGGCAATATCGGCGCGGCGAAACAGTTCCGAGCTGTTGCATTCAGTCAGGGTTCCGCTGGCGATACCGATGCTGGCACCGATATGGATTGTACGTTCCCCCAGCAGAACCGGGGTGGTGAGATAATCCAGCACGGAAACGGCAAAGGCGGTCGCCTTCGCCTCTGCATCATCACCGCCTATGGTCATGGCGAACTCATCCCCGCCCATGCGCGCCAGCATCCCGCCGGGCGGCACGCGTTCATTCAGCGTTTTCGCTATCGCCACGATGAGATCGTCACCGACGCTGTGACCGTAGATGTCATTCACATCCTTAAAGCCATCGAGATCGATAAACACCACGCTTTTGACGTCGGTATCACCGCGTAAACGCACCCGATCCAGCGCCTCGATGAGCGCGCGCCGGTTAGGTAAATGGCTTAGCCAGTCCGTTCTTGCGACCAGACGCGCCTGGCTTTCGCCGCGCGCGAGTTTGTACAGCCCCACGCTGCTCACCAGAATGAAAAGCAGGATCAGCGCCGACGCCAGCACCACAATCTGCCTGATATCTGAAGATGCCGCCCGGGCGGCCTGCGCGCCCGGAAGCCGCGCCTGCCAGTTCAGAAATCCGACTAACTCCCCTGCTGCACTGTGAAGCGGCATGCTGCGCTCGTTAATTTTGCCTGGGGTAAAGTTGAGGTTATCGATCTGAAAGGTGCCGCCCAGGTCGGATAGGATTCTGGCGTTAAGATGGCGGGTAATGACCAGATAGCGACGCGTTCCGTCGTGAACCTGTAACCTGCCGACCATCGGGCGAATCAGCCCAATGCCGACAAAGGCCACGCCGGTGCGCGTCTGGCTGATCCCCGCATAGATATTTTTTTCACCCGCGAGCGCGCGCCCGTGCTGGTCGATAAGCGCTTTAAGGCCTTTGCCAAAGAAGTCGAGGTTTTTTTCGTTAAAGGGCCGACTTTGAAACGATCCCCAGAGGACGTTGAAATGCTCATCCAGCACGAAGGTGCCGTCATAGAGGTTATTGATTTTAAAGCCGGCTCCCCAGGTGTTGTACAGCCAGTCGGTATCGAGCGTAGGACGGTAGGCCTCCCGCACCGCATCGTCCCAGACGGCGTTATCAAGCACCAGAGAAGAGACGCGGTTAACCGAAGTCTGAATGGCCCCCTGCACGGAAAGCGCCGTGCGGTGTTCATCAATTTCGTTGGTTTTGGTGCTGATAAGATGCAGGGAAAGGTAGAGCAGTGCGACGATGGAGATGATTAAGCCGATCCCCGCCATGAAGACCATGGCAAACAACGTTCTCGCATTGGGAATATTGCGCCAGCTTAATGTGCGATACATCAGCCATCCTCTTCATGTTTTGCTTTTCTAAGCGTAATACAGGCAGCGAATTTCGCTGCCTGTAAATCATGGTTCGAGGAGTGTCAGGCGAGTTTTATCATGATCATGCCGGCAAGCAGCAATATCAGCCCCATCCAGCCCTTGTTATTTAAGCGCTGGCCGAAGAGTACCCAGCCTGCGGCCAGCGTGGCGGCGATACCAAAACCACCCCACAGCGCATAGGCCACCGAAAGATCGATCCCTTTTACCGCCTGGGACAGGGCGCTGAACGCCCCCAGAACCGCGGCAATCGACATCAGGCCGTAGAGTTTACGGCGAAAACCGTCCGAGAATTTCAGCAGAACGTTCGCCAGGATTTCCAGCACGATGGCGAGCCCCAGCCAGGCCGCATGAACCCATTCAAACTGTTGCATGGTTCTGCTCCTTCTGCTGTTTGCCAGGCTTTCGGGTACCGGATTTAATCAGCACAATACCTGCGACCAGCGTCGTTAATCCGGCGACCTTCATTGTTGTTAATGTTTCGTCAAATATCAGCACGCTGAACAGCGTAATCAACAAAATACCGATCCCTTCCCAGAGTGCATACGCCACGCCCAGCGCAATTTTTTTCACCGCAAACGAGAGGAAAATATAGGAAAGTGAAATCATCACCAGCATCAAAATAAAACCGGTGTTGCCATCGCTGACGCTTGCCCACTTCATAGACAGCGTGCCGGTAATTTCAGCGATAATTGCCAGCGCTAATAGGATCCAGTAAAACATGTTTTTCTCCTGCTTGAGAATATAATCCATCGTGGCCCGCTGCGTGCAGCAAACCAAAAAATACGAATTGAAATCAGACAGCTAAGCGCTTAGCGCTAGCTCAGGCAGAAGAAATGACTATAGTGCGGTGCGCCAGTGTTGCTCACCAGAAAGCAGGCAGAAGGAGGTGGAGTATACAGCGGTATTGTTTGAAGAGTACGTCCTGAACATATTGTCCATAAAATTACAATTATCCGCGTTGTTGCTTCTCGTCTTTGCGGATGAAAATTGTCCTCGGTAGTTAAACACACCAAATTTGTACCATAAGCTAGGATTTTACTCAAAGTCTTTGCAATTCTTTACCCATACCGTTTGATTTTGGTTAGTTTATTGCAACGCCTTTCACCTTTATTATAAATAAAAAGATTATTTCGGAGTCACCATGGCTAAACCCATCATTACCCTGAACGGGTTAAAAATTGTCATCATGCTGGGCATGCTGGTGATCATACTGACAGGCGTTCGTTTTGCCGCCGACATTATTGTGCCTTTTATTCTGGCCCTGTTTGTTGCGGTGATCCTTAATCCGCTGGTACAGCGCATGACGCGGCTACGCATTCCGCGCGTGCTGGCCATCACGCTGCTTATCAGCATCATTATTGTGGCGATGGTCTTGCTGGTGGCGTATCTGGGTACCTCGCTAAACGAACTGGCGCGAACGCTGCCGAAGTACCGCTCTTCGCTGGCAATCCCGCTGCTGCAGCTGGAACCCTGGCTGCAGCGCGCGGGTATCGAAGTCTCGGTTGAGGAACTCCTGAAATATATCGACCCCAATGCGGCCATGACGATCGTCACCAGCCTGCTGGCGCAGCTTTCCAATGCCATGACCTCCATTTTCCTGCTGTTTTTAACGGTGGTGTTCATGCTGCTGGAGGTGCCGCAGCTGCCGGCAAAGCTGCAGCAGATAATGGTCCGCCCTGTTGAAGGAATGGGGGCGATTCAGCGCGCGCTGGACAGCGTCTCCCGCTATCTGGTGCTGAAAACCGCCATTAGCCTGGTCACGGGCGGCGTCGTCTGGGTGATGCTTCTGGCGCTGGACGTTCGCTTTGCGTTTGTCTGGGGGCTGCTGGCGTTTGCGCTTAACTACATTCCCAACATCGGCTCCGTGCTGGCGGCGATCCCCCCTATCCTTCAGGTGCTGGTTTTCAGCGGGCTTTATGACGCGCTGATCCTGCTGGCCGGATACCTGGTCATCAATCTGGTGTTCGGTAACATTCTTGAGCCGCGCATGATGGGACGGGGGCTGGGACTCTCTACGCTGGTGGTCTTTTTGTCCCTGATTTTTTGGGGCTGGCTGCTCGGGCCGGTTGGGATGCTGCTCTCCGTCCCGCTGACCATCATCGTTAAGATTGGCCTGGAACAAACGGCGGGCGGGCAAAGTATCGCCGTGCTGCTGAGCGATATGAGCCATCAATAGCGGTCAGTCCACCATCGACAGGAGAGGCTTGCGGGTCCTTCCTCCTTCGCGATACGTACCAATCGCCCTCTGCCATTCCGCCAGTGGAAAGATCGCGACGTCGCTGTACCCGCTGTTGGGCAAATTAAGCCAGATGCGGTCAAACTCCGCTCGCCACGCCTCAGCGCTAAGCGCGTCCAGACCGTTTCGGATATGGAACCACGCCACGCGCGGCGCTGGCCGTTGCTGTCTGAAGGTTTGCCCGGAGAGCAGCCCGTAGCAGACAAACATGCCCTGCTCGGGCATCGCGCTGAGGATCGCTTCCGCAAGCGGCCCGCCGGTGGCATCGTAGACGACGTCGGTATGCGCGGCGACGGAGCCAATCCGCTGGGCGTCATGCTGCGCGACGGGAATGATCCCCATCGCCTCCAGCCGTTCAGCGTGAACGGCGGAACGGTGGATCCCGTACACCGCCTCCGCTCCCGCCTGACGCGCCCATTGCCCCAGCAGAATGGCGCAATCCGACCCGGCCGCCGTGAGCAGCACCCGCTTGCCCTGAGGCGGATAGCGGGTAAGCATCATCTGCGCCGCCAGCGGGTTGATATAGGCCCGCGCGGCCAGACGTGCGTCAACAGCGTCCGGAACGGGGATGGCAAACTCTGCCGGACAATCAACATAGCGCTGCCAGGTGCCTTGACCGCGCAGCGGCAGGACGCGTTTACCCAGCAGATGCGCAAACGACGCGGGCGCGTCAGTGACAACGCCGACACCTTCATACCCCGCTACCGCCGGTAACGGGGTTCGGTGGCGGTAGGCGCCGGTGATGGGAATGAGATCGGACGCGTTCACCGGAGAAAACAGCATTTGCACGCGAAGGTGACCCGGCGCAAGCGCCCCCAGCGGCGCGGTTTCAGGTTGCAGAACGGTTTCTGGCTCGCCAAAACGGCGATACCAGAGGGCCAGGTTTTCCATTACGATCTCACGGCTGATAGCGGAACGACTACTCGCGCCAGCCCATTGCCGGTGCGACATGTTTGAGAATAGACTCAATCACGTGCGCATTATAATCCACACCCAGCTGGTTCGGCACGGTCAGTAATAACGTATCGGCTTCGGCAATCGCGTCGTCCTTTTTCAGCTGTTCGATCAGCTTTTCCGGCTCCGCCGCATAGCTGCGTCCGAAGATGGCGCGCGTTTTCTCATCAAGGTAGCCCACGCTATCGCTGTCGTTACGGCTGGCACCGAAATACATCCGGTCGCGGTCGTCCATCAGCGCAAAAATACTGCGGCTGACCGACACCCGCGGCTGACGCGTGTGCCCTGCCTCTTTCCAGGCCTGACGGTACGCGCGGATCTGTTTTGCCTGCTGAATATGGAACGGCTCACCGGTTTCATCGTCCTTCAGGGTTGAGCTTTGCAGGTTCATTCCCAGCTTTGCGGCCCATACGGCCGTCGCATTTGAACCGGCTCCCCACCAGATACGCTCGCGCAGCCCTTCAGAATACGGCTCCAGGCGCAGCAGCCCCGGCGGATTCGGGAACATAGGCTGTGGATTAGGTTTTGCAAACCCTTCACCGCGCAGCACCTCAAGCAGCACCTCGGTATGACGGCGCGCCATATCCGATTCGTCTTCCCCTTCCTGCGGGACATAGCCGAAGTGACGCCAGCCATCAATGACCTGCTCCGGCGAGCCGCGGCTGATGCCAAGCTGCAGACGACCGCCGGAAATCAGATCCGCTGCCCCCGCATCTTCAGCCATGTACATCGGATTTTCATAGCGCATATCAATCACGCCGGTACCGATTTCGATGGTTTTCGTTTTTGCGCCTATTGCCGCCAGCAGCGGGAACGGCGAGCTAAGCTGTCGGGCGAAGTGGTGCACGCGGAAATACGCGCCGTCTGCCCCCAGCTCTTCAGCCGCCACGGCTAAATCGATGGACTGCAGCAGCGTGTCTGCCGCTGAGCGCGTGCCGGACTGCGGAGAAGGCGTCCAGTGACCAAAGGATAAAAACCCGATCTTTTTCATAACCCTGTGTCCTGATAATGCGTTGCGTTCTGTCCACTTTACGCATTACCCGGTAAGAATAAATGCCGTTTATTTAACTGAAAGCATCAAATAAATTGACAGAATAGCGTGGTTCGTCATTCCGCCTCATAATGGGATATAATATCCCCCACTTTTTTCATGGCAGGTAAAACCGGCAATGGCTCTGATCCCCAAAAACTACGCGCGGCTGGAAAGCGGCTATCGCGAGAAAGCATTAAAAATCTATCCCTGGGTCTGCGGACGCTGCTCGCGGGAGTTTGTCTATTCCAATCTGCGTGAACTCACGGTTCACCATATCGATCACGACCATACCAACAACCCGGAAGATGGCAGCAACTGGGAGCTGTTGTGCCTGTTTTGCCACGATCACGAGCATTCGAAATACACCGAAGCGGATCAGTACGGCACCACCGTGGTCGCAGGGGAAGACGCGCAAAAAGACGTGGGCGTCGCCACGTTTAACCCGTTTGCCGATTTAAAAGCGATGATGGATAAGAAGAAATAATCCCCTCGCCCACATCGCGCTCCGCGAATTTAAAATGTCCAGGTGATAGCGGCGGTTGCAGCCCCCTCATTGCGCCGCATCACAATCGGGCTGTCATTCGCATGGTCGCCAAGCCAGGTATAGTCCGCGCTCAGCACCGTCCCCCAGTGGGCATCGAACTGATGGCTCCAGGTCAGACTGGTGTCGACGCCGTAAAATCCACCCGGCGCTGAATAGCGGCGATATCCGGTGCGGCGGCTCTGCTGCTCGCTGACCCCATACCAGGTATTCAGATAACGGCCGTCGCCAAACAGGGCCGCAGACTGAAAGGCGACCGTGTCCTGGTTATTTTGTACGGGGATTAGCGTCACGGAGGCCTGATAGCTGGCCCCCTGGCTATCCGTTAACGGCAGCGTCGCTTTCCCCTCCACACTCAGCCAGGGCGCGGCCTGCCAGCCCACGGCAAGGCCGGTATTCAGGGTGGCATCAATGTCCCCCATCCCTTTCAGATTGTTTGCGCCCTCACGCCAGCCAGAATTTTTCTCAGCCCTTCCGAAGTCGTACCCCAGCGTGTGTTCGAAATACCAACCGCTTTCGTTTTGCAGGTCATATCCCACCCCTTTTTGCGCATCAATAAAGAAAGCGCCTTTACGACCCTGCAGCACCGGAACCACCTGCCACACCTGCTTGTCTGAGCCTGAGTAACGCGGGGCATACTGTCCCCCAAGCCCGACGGTGAAGGAATCGGACGCGGAGCCATCATCCGCCTGCACGCCGGACGTCACGACCATCAGAAGCGGGACGGACATATACAGGACTTTTTTTATCGCTATCATACTGCTCTCCATACAGACGCTGGCGTCTCCTGATTCAGGGGCGGCCATACAATGTTGGCGCAGTATGATTTGGCTGAATCAATGAATCGTCGGGAAAGTGTTAAGAAATGGTCAAGGTGAACGGATGTTGTCCAGAAGAGTGCTGATTATTGAAGATGACGCCGATGCGGCTGGCGTGCTCGAAGCCTATTTACGGCGTGAAAATTACGACGTGACCATTACCGGAGACGGTCTTTCCGGGCTGGATATGGCGCAGCGGTGGAAGCCCGACCTCATCCTGCTGGACGTGATGCTGCCGGGGCTTAACGGCACCGAGGTGCTGGCTGGCCTGCGTCGTAAAAGCGATGTGCCGGTGATCATGGTCACGGCCATGGGGGATACTCCCGACCGCATTGGCGCCCTGCGGTACGGTGCCGATGATTACGTTGTGAAGCCTTATCATCCGGGGGAAGTGGTGGCTCGGGTGCAGGCGGTGCTGCGGCGCAGCCGTAAAAAAGAGGCTGACGAAGCGATCCTTCGCTGGCAAACGCTGGAGGTGGATGTCGCCGCCATTGTGGCGAGCGTGGATAACGGCGACGACGCGCCCGTGATGCTCGATCTTACGCCAACGGAATTCTCGCTGCTGGCAACGCTGCTACGCTCTCCTGCGCACCCGTTTTCCCGTCAGTATTTACTGGAACACTGTTTACCGGAGAGCGAGGCGCTGGAGCGCGTGGTGGACACCCATATTTATAACCTGCGTAAAAAACTTGAGGCGGCGGGTATTTCCGGCGTGCTGATCAACGTTCGCGGCGTGGGTTACAGGTTCAGACAGCCATGATAAAAAACCGGCACTCCTCTCTGTGGCGCTGGATTTGCGCGCGCATCTTAGCGCTGGCCATCGGCAGCGTGATCGTCATTGCCACCTGCATGTGGCTACGCTATGCGGTGCAGAACTACTGGATAATGGGCAGGATGCCGTCGGCGGTCCGGCAGGAGTTTCTGACGCTCAGCCAGAACCCGCAGGCCAATCCGGCCCGCTTCCACACGATTGTGGACACCTGGTGGGGCCTGAGCTATTCCACGCCGTCTATCGCCTCAGCCGACTGGGTCACGGTGGCCCTGCTGGTGCTGGTAATGATCCCGTTTATCGTGGTGATGGGGCTAAAACACGCCCGGCCGCTGGCGCTGCAGTTCAGCCGCCTTCGCGATGCGGCAAAGGATGTCGCCGACGGGCAGTTTGGCCGTCAGGCGGAGCTTATCAAGGATGCGCCGGCGGAAATGGTCAGCTTTGCGGCCGACTTTAACTCCATGACGGGGCAACTCGCCCGCTATGAAAAAGAGCTCCGCGCCTCACACGTCGCGATGGCGCACGAGCTGCGCTCGCCCCTGACGGCCGCCATTGGGCGTCTGCAGGGCATGTTAGACGGCGTGTTTGATGCCAGCCCGGCGCAGCTGGGCATGGTGATGAAACAGCTCCAGCACCTCAACCGCCTCACCGATGAGCTCCACCTTCTCTCGTTGGCCGACGCGGGTAACCTTGTGCTGGAGGACCAGCCGTTCTGTCTGGATGAGCTGATTCAGGAGCGGGCTGCCTGGATTATGCCCCAGGCTGATGCGCATCATTTCCGGATAACGCTTCGTAACCCGCGCACCTGTCCCTTCAGAGGCGATGCGTTCCGTCTGGGCCAGGTTGTTACCATCCTCATGGAAAATGCGCTACGTTACGGACGCGATGGCGGCCATCTTGAGGTGGCGCTGCACTACGCCAGCGGGCATTACACCCTCGAATTTACCGATGACGGGCCGGGGGTATCGCCTCAGTTCCTACCGGAAATGTTTAAACGCTTTAGCCGCGAGGAGCAGTCCCGCGCGCGGCATTCCGGCGGCAGCGGCCTCGGTTTGTCCATCGCCCGGGCGATTTGTCAGGCGCATGGGGGTGAGATTAGCGCGTCGTTACCGGAAACCGGCGGCCTTGCTGTGCGCATTTTATTGCCCTGGCAACCGTCCGATAATGAAAATCTCCACTCTTGATAAAGCCTTGACAGAACATCGAATCTTTCTCGACGTAGCCCGCATTTAATAACGCCATTCCCTTTATGGAGCGGCGTTATGTCAGACGAATTTTTTCTCTCCCTCCGCCACTGCCTGCATCATATGTACGGCGTGGCACGCACCCTTTCCTGGCTGCATTTTCTTCCCCTGGCCCTGCTTGCGCTGGCGATTTTTCCGCTGACCGGCTGCGGTGATAAACACGAGAATAAGCCCGACCCGGTACGAACGGTACGCTACGTCGTGGTTGGCACTGCCCAAACCCTTCCCGCGCTGGAAAGAACCGGTGAGATCCATGCCCACGATGAAACGACCCTGAGCTTTCGCTCCGGGGGCCGGATACTGACGCGTAGCGTCGATATTGGTGACAGTGTCACAGCCGGGCAGCTGCTGGCCACGCTTGACAACACGACCGGGCAAAACCAGCTCGACGGCGCTGAGGCCGACTATGAAGGCGCCAAAGCCTCTGCGCAGGTCGCCGCGCTTAACGTCAGCCGAATGCAAAAGCTCATGCCAACGGGGGCGATAGCCCGCACGCAGCTCGACAGCGCCCGTGCGGACTGGCTTGTCGCCAGCGCGCGCTTAAAAAGCAGCGAGGCCGCGCGACGAAATGCACGCGAAAGCCTCGGCTGGACGCGCCTGATCGCGCCACAAGCGGGCGTCATCACGGCCGTGAACGCCTCTGCGGGACAGGTTGTCAGCGACGGTCAGTCCGTGCTGACGCTGGCGACCGGTGAAGCCCGCGACGTGGCGTTTGATATTGCCACTCCCGATGCGATCCCGCCTCTGGACAAGGCGGTTTTGCAGGTTTCCCTCCTCAGCGACCCGTCGGTACAGGCGTCTGCCGTGCTGCGGGATATTACTCCGCAGGCCGATCCTCAGACCCGCACCTGGCGCGTCAGGGCCACCCTGCAAAACCCGCCCGCGGCCATGGCGCTGGGTGCCAGCGTGACCGTCACGTTGCCATCGTCAGCCCCGCACGGGTACCCCCTTCCCGCGTCGGCGCTGACCCGCATTGGCGACAAACCGGCCGTTTTTGTGATTACCCCGCAGTCTCGGGCGCAGCTGCGCGCGGTGGTACCCGCGAGCTATACGGCCTCCTCCGTCATGATTGCCTCCGGCCTTGAGCCCGGCGATCGGGTGATTACGGCGGGCGTGAGCACATTGCGGTCCGGCGAGCCGGTGATGGCCGGAGAGGTTCAGCCATGAACACAGGACAGGAAGCCAAATTTAATCTCTCCGCCTGGGCGCTGAAGAACCAGCAGATGGTCAGCTTTTTCATGCTTCTGGTGATTGCGATGGGGGTGTTCTGCTATGAGAAGCTGCCGCGTAACGAAGATCCGGCTTTCACCATCAAAACGGCCGTCGTCTCCGCGCAGTGGCCGGGAGCATCCGTGGCGGATACCACCCGCCTGCTGACCGATACGCTTGAAAAAAAGCTGCAGGAAACGCCCTGGCTGGACTATCTCGAAAGTGAAACCCGGGCCGGACGCACCGTTATCCATGTCAACCTCCGTGACGATACTCCCCCGCAAAGCGTGCCGGACATCTGGTATCAGGTTCGCAAAAAAATGCAGGACCTCGCGCCGTCCCTGCCTGAAGGGGTGCAGGGTCCTGCCGTGGACGACGAATTTGATGACACGTTCGGCACAATTTATGCCTTTATTCCCGAAGGTTTCACCCTGCGTGAGGTGCGGGATAGCGTAGAGACCCTGCGTCGCGAGCTCATGTCCCTGCCGGATATGGGCAAAACCACCCTTCTGGGCGAACAGCAGGAGCAGTGGGTTCTCGCCTTTTCTCCGGCACGCCTGGCCGGGATGGGGCTCGATATTCAGGCGGTCGCCGACGCCCTGCGGGCGCAGAACGCGGTTGTTCCGGCAGGCACTCTGCGTACCGGGCAGGAGAATATGGCGATAAAGGTCAGCGGGGCGCTCACGACCGAAGAGAATTTACGGGCCGTCACGCTGCACGTGAACAATCGCTACATTCCGCTGACCGACATTGCCACCGTCACCCGGCAAATCGCCGAGCCACCGGCCCCGGCCTACCGGGTGAACGGCAAACCGGCTATCGGGCTGGCGGTGTCGATGGCGCCAACGGGCAACATGCTGCGTTTCGGTGCTGCGCTGAACGCCAGAATGGCGGCCCTCAGCGCCGGGCTGCCGCACGGTATCGAGATGGTGAAAGTCGCCGATCAGTCAGCGGTGGTCAGTGACGCGGTAAGCGGGTTTATCCGGGTGCTTATCGAAGCCGTTATTATCGTGCTGGCGGTTTCATTTGTCTCATTGGGCTTACGGGCCGGGCTGGTGGTGGCGACGGCCATTCCGCTGGTGCTCGCCATGACGTTTGCCGGCATGATGCTCGCAGGCATCGGCCTTCAGCGCATCTCGCTCGGGGCGCTGATCATTGCCCTGGGGCTGCTGGTGGATGACGCCATGATCGCCGTTGAAACGATGGTCTCCCGGCTGGAAGCGGGGGATTCCCGTCGACATGCGGCCACCCATGCATTCAAAACGACGGCCTTCCCGATGCTCACCGGTACCCTGGTGATGATTGCCGGTTTTATTCCCGTTGGTTTTGCGGCCTCCAGCGCCGGTGAATACTGTTTTTCCCTGTTTGCGGTGGTGCTCATTGCCCTGCTCTGTTCCTGGGCTGTCGCGATCCTGTTTTCGCCGTTGACGGGCACGTGGCTGTTGCCGGAAAAAGTCAGACATCACGCGGCGGGACCCGGAAGGATCGCGCGCGGGTACGGACGGCTTTTACGCCTGGCACTGCGTCACCGGCTCGCTACCGTGCTGCTCGCTCTTTCCGCGCTGGGGCTGTCCGTGTACGGCACGACGTTTATGCAGGGCGAGTTTTTCCCCGCTTCGGACCGGCCTGAGCTGCTGGTCAGCCTGACGCTTCCGGCCAACGCGTCGCAGCCGGAAACGCTAAGAGAGGTGGAAAAACTCGAAAAGGCGCTGGCCGGCAACGGCAACATCAATCGCTATTCGACGTACGTCGGGTCGGGCGCCATCCGTTTTTACCTGCCGATGGACGTGCTGCTGGAAAATGAAAATATCGCCCAGATGGTTGTGGTGGCTAAGGATCTTGAGGCGCGGGATCGTCTGCATGCGCAGCTCAACAGGATCCTGGCGACGCAGTTTAGCGACATCATCACACGCGTGTCGCCCCTTGAGCTGGGGCCGCCCGTCGGCTGGCCAATCAAATACCGGGTGAGCGGGCCGGATTATCTGCAGGTCCGGGCGTTTGCGAACCGTCTCACGGACGCGATTGGGCAGTCCCCGTTCTCACGCGACGTTAACCAGACGGCCGGAGAGCCGGAGAGGGTCATAACCCTTGAGGTGAATCAGACGGCGGCCAGGGCGGCGGGAATATCGTCAGAAAGCCTCGCCCGCACGCTGAACACCGTCTGGTCCGGCAGCGTTGTCACGTCCATCAGGGATAATGACCGCCTTGTCGACGTAGTGCTCCGGGCCACGGACGATGCACGACACAGCACCGCCACCCTCTCCTCGCTCACGATTCAGGGGAATGACGGTAAAAAAATTCCGCTCAGCGCCGTCGCAACGCCGGTCTGGGGCGTGGACGATCCGGTCATCTGGCGTCGCCAGCGCGTGCCCTTTATCACGGTGCAAACGGATCTTGCTCCGGGGCTGAAGGCTGAAGCGGTATCCGCGGCGCTGCGTCCGGCAGTCGATAAACTGCGCGCGAGCCTGCCGGCAGGTTACAGCATTGAAGAAGGCGGCGCGGTTGCCGAATCGGATAAGGGGAACAGCTCCGTCTTTACCGTTCTTCCGGTGACGCTGGTCATCATGCTGTTGCTGCTGATGCTTCAACTGCGGCGATATTCCCGTATGCTGCTGGCACTCCTGATGGCCCCGTTTGGTTTACCGGGGATCGTGCTGGCTATGCTGCCCGGTGGAACGCCGATGGGGTTTGTCGCGCTGCTGGGCGTCATCGCCCTGGCGGGGATGATCGTGCGAAACGCGGTGATATTGATTAGCGAGGTTGACAGCAATCTTGCTCAGGGGATGGCAAACGATGCCGCAATTAGGGCGGCTGCGGAACACCGGGCCAGACCCATCTGTCTGACCGCCTGCGCCGCCATTCTGGGCATGATCCCCATTTCTCACCAGGTCTTCTGGGGCCCGATGGCCTATGCCATTATCGGCGGACTGCTGGTTGCGACGCTGGTGACGCTGACCGTGTTACCCGCGTCGTTTAGCCTGCTGCTACAGTGGGGCGCTCAGCGCAACGCCACAGAAGACGGACAGCGCTGAGGCCCCACCGTTTCCCGGCAGATTACGCCTCGGTCAGCGCAAAACGGTTTTTCAGGACATGGCGGATTTCCTCCTCCGCCAGCTGCCGCGTTTCAGTGCCGTTCGCCGTGATGGTTTTCAGCACATCGCCCAGTAAAATCTGGCGCCCTTCCGGGCTGTGCTGCACCACCACCCGCTTCTGCACAAAGATGGCATCCGGGTGCGTGGAGTTAAGGTAGTTGGCCGGGACGAAATCAATCCATTCCTGAGGCGTGAGATCAAAGCCGTATTGCCGGGCCCATTCACCCTCCGCCTTCGCCTCAAGCAGATATTCGCCCTCCGCGCTGCGGCTCAGTCGGAACGTGTCGAAATCCTGCGTGATTTCCACATCAAGCGTGTCCAGCGCCATCGGCGCGCGAATGCCGTAGCTGCCAAACCCGAGGTCGCAAAGCCACTGTCGGCTATCTACCTCAGCGACGAGCGCCATATGGGTTTTCGGCCGCCGCGCGGGGTAGAACATCGGGCGCGCCGCCACGAAGCGGTAAGGTATTCCTAACGCCGCCAGCGCCATGGCAAAAAGTCCGTTCACCTCGTAGCAGTAGCCGCCGCGCCCCTGCGTTAACACCTTATCGGCAATGTCGTCTGGCGCCAGCGAGACAATTTTACCCGCCTGCACGTCCAGATTCTCAAAGGGAACGGAAAAGAGCTGATGACGCATCAGCGCATGCAGGGTGGCCGTATCGGCAGCCGCCGGTCCGGTGTAGTTTATGCGTTTGAAATAGGTGGAAATGTTGAAATTATCGCTGTGCATAATGCCTCCTTGTCCTGAACATGTCGGACACTATAGATGGCGCGCATCATTGGCTGTATAGTCAGTTTTATCGAAAATTAGCCTGAACAGATACCCATGTCTGCCCCGTCCCAGTCGTCCCCACACTATCGCCGAATTGCTGAGATGCTGCGCCTCACGCTGACCTCTGGCGCGCTGCGCGCCGGTGACAGGATGATCTCCGCGCGTAAACTGGCCGAACGCGAGCACGTTAGCCTTCCGACGGCGCTGGAGGCCCTTCGCTGCCTGGAGGCTGAAGGGCTGATCGTTGCGCGCCCGCGTTCAGGTTATTACATCCGCCAGACCAGCCTGCCACCGCGCGTAGAGCCCGCGCGTTCCTCACCAGGCCCGGTCCCCGTCACCCTGTCCGCCGTGGCCCGGTCGCTGTTCAGCAGTGCAGAAGCCCGGCTGATCCCGCTGGGCGCCGCCCTGCCCGATCCCGCGTGGCTGCCGGGAGATGCGCTGCAGCGAGCGTTGCACTCTGCGGGCCGTCGTCTGGACGCGCATGGACAGAGCTACAGCCTGCCTCCGGGAAGGGGGGATTTGCGAAGTAAGATTGCCGCCCGTTCTGCACAGTGGGGAGCCCGGTTCGGTGCGGACGATCTCATTATTACCGCAGGCGCGACGCAGGCGCTGCGCCTGGCCCTTCGAGCCGTGTGCCAGCCGGGCGATGTCGTGGCGATTGAGCAGCCGGCCTACTTTGGCACGCTTCTGCTGCTGGAGGATTTAGGCCTGAAGGCCTTAGCGATCCCCACCGACCCTGTCGACGGCCTGCTGCTGGAACCGCTGGCAGACGCCATTCGCTGCCATCGCCCCGCTGCCGTTCTGGCCTCGCCCACCGTGCAAAACCCGTTGGGTGCCAGCATGCCCGTCGCCCGCAAGCAGGAGCTGGTTGCCCTGCTTGAAGAGGCGGGAATTCCTTTGATTGAGGACGATGTTTACGGTGACCTGGTCGGCGAGGGGCAACGTCCTCCGGCCTGCAAGGCGTTCGACCAGAGCGGGAATGTGATTTACTGCAGTTCTCTGTCTAAAACGCTTGCGCCGGGCTGGCGAATCGGCTGGATTGCCGCCGGACACTACCACCCGCAGGTCTTACAGGCCCGCATGGCCGGAGACTGGGCCGGTACGCCGCTGCTGGAAGCCGCGGCGAGCGAGATGCTGGCAAGCGGCGACTACGATCGCCACCTGCGGCGGCTAAAGCGCCGGGTCGCAGAGGGTGTTTTAGCCGTCGTCGCACAAGTCGAGGCCAGTTTCCCACCCGGTACGCGCGTTAGCGTACCCGCAGCCGGTTTCCTGCTGTGGGTAGAGCTGCCTCAGCAGGTCAACGCGCTGGAGGTGCACCGTCGCGCGCTGGCGCTGGGCATTGGCGTCAGCCCTGGTCCCCTGTTTTCCCCGGCCGCGGAGTTAACGCACTTTCTGCGGCTGAACTGCGCAAACGAACCTACGCCCCGCCTGCTGAACGCCGTGGAGCAGATTGGCGCGCTGTGTCACGAGCTGGCTGTTTTCACACCAAACTCTCCAGCCACTCGGTAAAGACCCGCACCTTGCGGGAGAGATGACGGTGTGGATAGAGCAGTGACAGCTTGCGGTCCGGCGAGCGATAGTCTGGCAAGACTTCAACCAGAAGACCGCGGTCAATGTAAGGCTGGAGAAAGAGATTCATCCCCTGCATTAATCCCAGCCCGGCAAGGCCTGCCGCGATGTAGGCCTCGGAGTTATCCACGACAAGCTTACCGGGAAGTTTAATCTCCGCGACGCCTTCCGGCGTGGTAAACGTCCACGGATGAATTTGTCTGCTGCGGTTATTAATCCAGTTTATGGCCTGATGTTGCCGTAAATCATCCGGCGTTTCTGGCGTACCGTGTTTTGCCAGCCAGGCCGGGCTGGCGCAGGTCGTGATTTTGATGTTCCCGATTTTACGCGCGATATACTCGCCGTCCTCCAGCTCTCCCACCCGCAGCACGCAGTCCAGGCCATCCCGCAGCATATCCCGACGGCGGTCAGAGCTGCTCAGAATGATGTCGATCTCAGGATGCTGACGATAAAAATCAGGCAGATTGGGGATGACCCGCAGCGTGGCAAAAGAGACCGGCATATCCACACGCAGCTGACCGTGTATTGCCCGGTCCGTACCAAACGACTCCAGTAATTCGTCCGCCTGCGCCAGCAGGGGTTTACTCCGGCGGTAAAATGCTTCCCCATCCGGCGTCAGGCTAATCCGACGCGTTGTGCGCTGCAGTAGCCGCGTGCCGCTGTGCTGCTCCAGAAGCTGTAACGCTTTGGTGACCGCCGGACGATGGATCTGCAGATTCTCCGCTGCCTGGGTAAGACTGCCTGACTCGACAATTTCAATAAAAATTCGAATAGCTTCAAAGAGGTTTATTTGCATAAGGGACGCTTTTGCCGCGAGCAGGATAAAATGATTGTTACTAATTTTATAACAGTGATGAATCTTTTTGGCTATTTTTCCTAACAATCCTGCGCCATACACTCTTCCCCATTCAAACGTAAGGAAGAGTCTGCTATGAAAAATAACCGTATTTGTCAGATCCTGGGTATCGAAAAACCTGTTATTCAGGGGCCGTTATCCTGGCTCACGGATGCCCGTTTAGTCGCTGCGGTCAGCAATGCCGGAGGGCTCGGCGTGCTGGGGCCCAATGCCGGTTTAACCGCCGACACCGCGGTCTCCACGCCGGAAGAGACCGCCGAAAAAATGCGCGAGGAGATTCGTAAAACCAAACGGCTGACCGAGAAACCGTTTGGCGTGAACCTGATCCCCACGGCCGTTAATGACGTCTGGACAGGGCCGATCCTTCAGGTGGTGAAAGACGAAGGCGTCAGGGTCGTGGTGTATACGGGCTATGGGGAAGGCAGCATTATTCCCGCACTGTTCAGCGAGTTAAAGGAGGCGGGTATCGCCATTATCTACCGCGACATCAACCCAACGCCGGAGAACACCCGCCTCGCGGAAGAAATGGGGGCTGACATTATCGTCGCCACCGGTTTTGATGAGGGCGGAACGTTACCCGCAACGGTGCTTGGCACCTTTTCCATCGTGCCGCTGATTGCCGATGCCGTGAAGCACGTCCCGGTGATGGCCGCGGGCGGCATTACCGATAATCGCACCGCCAGAGCGGCGCATGCATTGGGTGCGGAAGGCGTGTTTGCCGGGTCGGTCTTTATCAGCACGGAAGAAAGCCGCGTGCCGCAGGGGGTCAAAGAGAAAATTGTTGCCGCCAACGGCCTCGATTTGCTGCTTTTCCGCACCGTGCCCCACTACTACCGCTCTCTTCCCGGCAAGCTGGCGGAAAAACTGGCGGCGATGGATAAAGCAGGCGCAAGTAACGAAGCGCTGGGCAAGGCGATGGGAGGATTACGGGGCCTGCGTCTTGGCATGCTGGAAGATAACACCGATGAAGGCTATATCGCGCTCGGCACGGGGATTGGAAACATCCGCAGCGTGAAAAGCGTGGCCGAGGTTGTTAATGCGTTAACGGTTGAGTAAGTGCCCCGGCGTCCTGGCCTGCACCAGGACGCCCAGGTTCATCAGGGAATAATCCGTGCGGCTCTCAGCTGCGCGAACAGGCTGAAAAACATCTCATCAGTCGCCTGCATTTGCGTAAAACCCGCCCTGCGCAGCTTGCTCCCGTCACCAAACATGTCGTAATCCCAGCTAAAGACAAAATCGGCAAACCGCCCGTCGCTCAGCTGCAGAATATCCGCTTCCACCAGCCGCGCTTCGGCAAGCTCGCGCCATACCCCGCGATAGTCGTTAAACAGCTGATGAAATGACAACCTCACCGGCGGCGCAGAGTCCAGTTCAAACCAGCGTGCAATGCGCGGCCACAGTTCGCTCCAGCGCCAGACATCGCCATTGTTTACGTTGAAGGCCTGATTCTGTGCCGCAGGTGACGTGGCGGCCCACAGCGTGGCCTCGGCCAGCAGCCCGGCGTCGGTATGGTCAACGATGCTGTGCCAGGCCTGTTCCGAACCGGGAAAACGCAGCGGTAACCCCAGCGCCTTGCACAGGGAGGCGTACAGGGCGATGCTCAGCGCGAGGTTCATGGCATTACCCGGTACCGCACTCCCCACCACGCCCGGCCTGATGGCATTCCAGTGCCAGCCTTTCCCCCGCTGAAACTGGCTGAGCCACGTGAGCTGCGCGGCGTTAAATTCGGCACCCGGTACGCCGGGATCGCTTTCCCGCGCCGGGGTTTTAAACGGCCCCAGATGCGCACCATAGACTTTATACCCCTGCATCAGGCTTACCGTCTGCAAAGGTGCCGTTTTTTCGAGGGTGCTGACCAGATTTCGCAGCATGGTGACGTTCGGCTCAACCATGTCCGTCCAGCTCGCCGCGTTCGCCCAGGCGCTGTAAAAGATATGGGTGACACCGTTCAGGGCGTGCAGCGCCCGCGCGGTGTCCTGCGCATCCAGTAAATCGACGTTCACCACGGGAATGCCGTCCGGGTGGGCTACCGCGTGGCGACTGAGGCCGATCACCTCCCACTGATGGTGCAGAAGCGTGTTGACCAGCTGTCTGCCGACAATGCCGCTGGCGCCCGCGACCAGGGCGACGTTGTGTTGCTGCATCTTATTCATGGTGTTTCTCCGGAAAGGGTGACAGACGCAGTGTGATATATTATTTTTTCTGGAGATATCCCCTGAAACCGATGGCACTTATAAGCAGAATCATTAAATGAATAATAAGCTCACTGCCATTTACACCTTTCTACGCGTCGCTGAAGCGGGCTCGTTTTCGGCGGCCGCCCGTCAGACCGGCATTAAGCAGTCCGCCGTCAGTCAACAGATCGCGGCGCTTGAGGAATCACTGGGTGTGGTACTGCTGCACCGTACGACGCGTACGATGAAGCTGACCGAACAGGGTGAACGCTACCGGCGAGATATGCAGCTCGTGCTGGACGCCATGGGGGAAGCGGAGAGGCGTTTACATCCTGTCGACCCTGGCGTTCAGGGACGCGTCCACGTCCAGCTACCGAGCGGCCTGGGGCAGATCATTTTGCCGCATCTGCTGGCGCTACAGCGCCTGCATCCCGAACTGCAGCTCAAGATTTCCCTGGATGACCGCCTTGCCGATCTGGTGACGGAGGGCGTGGATGTCGCGATACGGCTGGGCAGTGAGCCTCCGCAGGCGCACGCGGCTCGCGTGCTGGCGCGTATTGAAGCCGCGCTGTTTGCCGCTCCCGGTTTTCAGGCGGTACACGCCGTCAGCGAGCTGGCAACGCTGCCACACGTACGGTTCAGCGCTATTCCACTGGATGCCCCCCTGCGCCTGATTGCTGACGAGGAAACGGTCGAGGTCAACGTGAATACCGTTTTCCGTGCCAACACCAGCGACGCGCTGCTGCAGGCGCTGGAGTCAGGCATCGGTATCGGCGGCATGCAGCGACCGCTCGTGGCCAGGGCGCTGCAGGCGGGCACGCTGGTACCGGTGCTGCCCCACTGGCGGTTACCCGATCGCTTCCTCTATGCCGTTTATCCTGACGCACGCTTTATTCCGCAGCGCGTCAGAAAGGTCGTCAGCGTGATTGAGCAGTTACTGCCTGAAATAATAAAGAAAAACTGATTGTTTCCGCCGTAAATGACGTGCATTTTTTACCCGCAAGGAATAGAGTGTTTTTACCGTATCCCCTCTTTCTGGAGCACGTATGCCGGATTACTGTTTTTTCCAAAAAGGCCCGAACCTCATTGCGATCGAGAGCGCAAACACCGATGCGGCCGCTCAGCTCATCGCTCAGGGGTTTGAAAAACAGTTTGAGGAGATCGGCGCTGCGGATGAAAAAGAGGCGCTTACCCGCCTTGCGGATATCCGTAAAAATAATGAGATCGATCGCCATAACTTCCTGGCCGGAGCGGGCGAAATGCCGCTGATCGGCGCGCTGGCGGCTGCGGCAACCTGGTTGGTGCAAAAGAAATAACGCAACCATCCTCTACTTCGCCACCGGCAAATCGGCGTACCGCGTCGTATAGGCCGGTGACAGCATCTCACGCTTCATCGCCCAGGATTTCTCAATACCCTGCCCGGCGAACCATATCTTCCCTTTACCGGAATGATTTACGCTGTCCATCATCTCCATCAGCGCCGCGCTGTTGGCGCGCAGACGATTATCGTCAAACAAATTAAGCTGGGCGACGCCGCTGCTGAAAAAGTCCGCCAGCATGACCCCGGCTTTCATATAGCGATATCCGTCGAGCCATATACGCCCCAGCGCCTCCGTGGCGGCGCGGATGATATCGCGCGAGTCATTGGTGGGCGTCATCAGGGTGACAGAAGCCTGATTGCCGTAATAAATTTCGTTGTCCGCGTGCGGGCTGGTGCGCACAAACACGCTGATAAAGCGACAGTATTGATGCTCGCCGCGCAGTTTCTCTGCAGCGCGTTCCGCGTAGGCGCAAATGGCCTGGTGCATCTCCTCGTACTGCGTAATACGGTGTCCAAACGAACGGCTACAGATAATTTGCTGCTTCGTGGGGGTGAACTCTTCCAGATCAAGACAGGGCTCACCGCGAAGCTCGCGGGCCGTCCGTTCCAGTACCACGTTGAAATGTTTGCGAATGACCCAGGACGACGCTTCCGCCAGCTCCAGCGCTGTGGTAATGCCCATCGCGTTCAGTTTTTTCGTGATGCGCCGACCTACCCCCCACACCTCCTCTACCGGAACCTTTGCCAGCAGCTTACGCTGCCGCTCGTGGCCTGAGAGATCGACCACGCCGCCCGTGCTGGCCCAGCGTTTCGCCGCATAGTTGGCCAGCTTCGCCAGCGTTTTGGTCGGGGCAATACCGACGCCAACGGTTAAGCCCGTATTTTTAAAGACCTGCGTGCGCATCTGGTGACCGAACGCTTCCAGAGACAGGCAGTGACTGACCCCTGAAACGTTCACGAACGCCTCATCAATGGAGTAAATCTCTATTGCCGGGGCGAGATCGGTCAGCGTCTGCATGACCCGACTGCTGAGATCGGCATACAGCGCATAGTTCGAGCTAAAGACGTAAACCCGCGACGGGTATAGCTTTTCTTTGAATTTAAAATACGGCTCCCCCATTTTTATGCCGAACTGCTTTGCCTCCCGCGACAGTGAAATAATGCAGCCGTCGTTATTGGACACCACCACGATGGGTTTCCCCTCCAGATCGGGGCGGAATACCCGCTCGCAGGAGGCGTAGAAGCTATTCACATCAACCAGCGCGAACATGTTTATGCGTTTTGAGGGTGTGGGTGACGACGCCGAAGATCTGCAGCTCCTCTTCGGACTGAAAGGTAATCGGCTGATAGCGGGCATTATGCGCCAGAAGTCTCAGAGCCGGGCGGGTCTGTAGCTCTTTCACCGTAAACTCACCGGCGACCGACGCCACGACGATATCCCCATGTTCGGCATTTAACGAACGATCGACCACCAGCAGATCGCCGTCGCCGATCCCCGCCCCAATCATGGAGTCTCCACTCACCTTGATAAAATAGGTCGCACTGGGGTGCCTTACCGCCAGCCGGTTAAGATCGAGACGATCCTCCACATAATCCTGCGCCGGGCTGGGAAACCCACAGGCAACACGTTCTAAAAATAAAGGTAATTCAATGATTTGTTTTGGTTGATAAGAAAAGAGAGTGTCCATAATGCCTTTCTCGCCAGATACTGTATATAAATACAGTATTACGGATTATGGACAAGGATCAAGGTCATTTCCGGAGGTGAACCCAAACGCGTTGAAGTTTGAGCGGTTTTAATTAAGCAACATCGCCTGCCGTTAACAGGCCTGACATCATAAGTCATGCAAAAGTCATATGGTTTATGACTTATAAAAAATAACATCACTATGCACTAACTACATGTTGACTTTAAAGTCAGATAAAAGCATATTTTACGGCACGAATTAACAAGACTTACTGGAGAATATTTCCCATGCCAGCCCGTGACTATCCAGACAAGCGTGTTGCACGCGGTCTGGCAAAGGAGGCCGATCTCAGGATGCTGAGCGCCCGCATCGATCCCGACCTGATGGAGTACATCAGAACCACCGCCTTTGAGACGCGTAAGAGTAAGCAAGAGATTGTGGCGGAAGCGTTAGCGCTCCACAGGCAGAAAAGTCAGACAGGAGCCTAAGCGCGCAAAGCCGGAAGTCCCCTTAAGGCTTTGCGCATATTACGTTTAATCTAACAGCGAATTCAGCGTTTCCAGTGCTTCAGGCGGTAACTTCAGATCCGCCGCCGCGAGGTTTTGCCGCAGATGCGCCACGGACGAGGTGCCCGGGATCAGCAAAATATTCGGGGAACGCTGCAGCAGCCATGCCAGCGCTACCTGCATTGGCGTTGCGCCCAGTGAATCCGCGACGGCCTTCAGCCCGGAAGATTGCAGTGGCGTAAAGCCGCCCAGCGGGAAGAACGGCACATACGCAATCCCCTGCTGCGCAAGCAGATCCACCAGCGCATCGTCACCCCGGTTCACAATGTTGTACATGTTCTGCACGCACACCACCGGGACCATCTTCTGCGCTTCCGCGACCTGGGTGGCCGTGACGTTGCTCAGGCCAATATGCCGCACCAGACCCTGCTGCTGTAATGCTGCCAGGGTGGAGAGCGGTTCAGCAATTGACCCTTCCGCTGGCCCGTGCGCGCTAAACATGATCCGCAGATTCACCACGTCCAGCACGTCCAGCTGCAGATTACGCAGGTTGTCATGCACCGCCTGAGTCAGTTCCTGCGCGGAAAAGGCCGGCAGCCAGGCGCCTTTGTCGTCGCGACGGGCGCCAATCTTGGTGACAAGCGTCAGATCGTCCCGGTACGGGTGAAGCGCCTCGCGGATCAGCTGGTTAGTAACATGGGGACCATAAAAATCACTGGTATCAATTTGGTTCACCCCCGCCGCCACCGCTTCGCGCAGCACGTCCAGCGCGGCCTGCTTGTCCTTCGGTGGACCAAAGACGCCCGGCCCGGCGAGCTGCATCGCACCGTAGCCCAGTCGTTTAACCGTCCGCGTCCCGAGCGCGTACGTCCCGCTTTTATCAATGCTGCTCATGTTAACCTTCCTCATAAAAATGATCCGGATTTACAACAGGTTCCCTCAAAGAACCTTTAGTTAAGCGCGAGTTAATTAAAGTTTAAATTCTCTACGACGATAGTAATGAAGTACCCCTGCATCTTCTCTAACGGACGACCGCTATGCTGAAAAATCTGCACGTGATTACCGGTATTATCTTTGCCCTCACCATATTCTGTCTGCTGCAAGTTGTCACGGGAGGGTTGTTCTACTCTGCCGTCAGTAACGATCGCCATAACTTCCAGAACTCCGGCGTGCTCAATGCCCAGCAGGAAAGCCTGAGCGACAGCGTGAACACGCTGGTGAAAACGCGCGTCACCGTCACCCGCGTGGCGATCCGCTACCTGAAAAACCAGCGTGACCCGGCTTCCCTTGCGGCGATCAATAAGCTGCTTGGCACCGCAGGCGACTCGCTGGCAAAAGCCGAAGCCTATAACAAAGAGTGGCAGAAGCTGCCGCAGGTTAAGGGCCAGGAGGCGGCATTAACCGACGAGATGCAGAAGTCCTGGAACCAGATGCACGAGGTGATGCGCTTATCGATTGAGTATCTGCGTGCCGACAACTATCAGGCCTATGGCGATCTGGACGCCCAGCAGGCGCAGGACGAGATGGAGGCGGTCTATAACCGCTGGCGCGCCGAAAACAACACCCTGCTGAAGGCCGCAACCGAAGAGAACCAGAGCAGCTTCACGCAGATGCAGTGGACGCTGGCGGCGATTCTGCTCGCCGTTATCGCGGTTCTGGTGGTCATCTGGCAGGGTTTACAACACCTGCTGTTAAAACCACTCCACTCCATTATGAACCATATTCGCGCCATTGCAGGGGGCGACCTGACGCAGGATATCGCCATCTCTGGTCGCAACGAGATGGGGCAGCTGGCCGCCGGCCTGCATGAGATGCAGCAGTCGCTGGTGACCACCGTCAGCGCCGTACGTGGAAGTACCGACTCCATCTACACCGGCGCAGGCGAAATTGCCGCAGGAAGCAACGATCTGTCCGCCCGCACCGAGCAGCAGGCCGCCTCGCTGGAAGAGACCGCCGCCAGCATGGAAGAGCTGACCGCGACGGTTAAACAGAACTCCGATAACGCCCGTCAGGCCACGCTGCTGGCGAAAAACGCCTCTGAAACGGCCGCGCGCGGCGGTCACGTCGTGGATAACGTGGTTCGCACCATGAACGAAATCGCCGACAGTTCGCAGCAAATCGCGCATATTACCGGCGTGATTGACAGCATCGCGTTCCAGACCAACATTCTGGCGCTTAACGCAGCGGTGGAAGCGGCGCGCGCCGGGGAACAGGGGCGCGGTTTTGCGGTTGTTGCAGGCGAAGTCCGTACGCTGGCGAGCCGCAGCGCGCAGGCGGCGAAAGAGATCAAAGGGCTTATTGAGAACTCCGTCAGCCGGGTGAATACCGGTTCTGAGCAGGTCAGCGAGGCTGGCACCACCATGAAGGAAATTGTCGCCGCCGTCACCCGCGTGACCGATATCATGGGTGAGATTTCATCTGCCTCTGACGAGCAGAGCCGCGGTATTGAGCAGGTGAGCCTGGCCGTTTCGCAGATGGATAGCGTGACGCAGCAAAACGCCGCGCTGGTGCAGGAGTCCGCCACGGCGGCTGCGGCACTGGAAGATCAGTCCGAGCAGCTGCGCCAGGCGGTAGCGGCGTTTCGCCTGAACGGCAAAGAAAAAGCGGTCGCCCCACGCCCGGCCAGTCTGAAAACGCCACAGCTGCTGCGCCCGGCCACGACAGCCGCCTCTACCGACAGCAACTGGGAAACCTTCTGAGTCACCAGCGGGCGAGAAATCGCCCGCTAGCGGCTGCGCTTGGCGTGCCGCTCCCAGTTTTCCTGTTTTGCTTCATCGGATTTTCGCAGTGAAACATAGCATGCCCCGCTGCCGCCGTGATGCGGCAGCGCCACGCAGAAAGCCTGCACTTCCTCAAACTCGGTTAACCAGCGCGCCAGATAGCTGCGCACCACATTGGGATGCGAATTCTGCTCGCGCCCTTTCCCGTGAATGATAATCAGATTGCGTAACCCGTCTCGTCCGGCCTGGCGGATAAAAGAATAGAGCATCTGACGGCAGCGTTCCGCTGGCTGACGCAGGAGGTTTAAGCTGGCCTGGCGGGCGTATTTACCCGAGCGCAGCTTATCGATAACGCCCTGCTGTACCCCTTCGCGCTGGAACGCCAGCGGCTCCTCCAGGGGAAGCACGTCAAGAAAATCCAGCGTCAGGAAGTTATCCAGCTGTTCGCTATCCACCTCCTCGCGCGCCCGCGTATTGCGGCTGGGCTGCCAGTGAATATCCGCGCAGCGCTTCAGGGGCTGGACATCTTCCATGGCGTCAAGAAAAAATGATTTGTCGTCAGGGTTCATGGACATCCTCCGGCTACATCTGAGGACTGTACTATACCTGCGCCAGAGACCGGCCTCAATCACCGTTACAGGGCGATGCGTGGCAATATTATTAACCTGATGAATATATATAGTAATTATTAAATAAACTTAAACCAGACTTAACTAAAATTTCAGCAAAGGTAAAATACGTGATTTGTGTTAAAATTTCATTAAATCAATCACTCGCCTGCCTTTCATTTTTCGGGAAAAGTGTTATACCTAAATATACCTGCCCCATGGAAATAATACCCAGGATTGGCGAAAGGACGCACTGCTGTGTGTACTATAGGGTCTGTCTGATGTCGGGCAGATCCTGTTTTTTTAATAAGCATTTCACGCTCCGATTAATTTTCTGGCTTCCCTTCTGAATTGCGTAATTAATGATTCCGCCAGGGGCGTCTGCCGTGAATCACGGCGCTGAATTAAATAATAGGCCGCTTTAGGAAGCGATTCGACAACCGGCAGCATAACCAGACGGTGCGCCAGCAGCGGGTCACAGCCTAGCTCCTGCGGCAATATGCTTAAAAAATCACTTTGCGCGACCAGGCTAATACAGGAAGAAAAGGTTTCGCAAACCACACCAATTCGCGGTATTTGCGAACGATCGCTAAATACCTCTTCTAATTGCTTGTAATAGCTTCCCCGCGGCGTCGGCATTGTCCAGTTATAATGCAGAAGTTCATTAATAGACGTCGCCCCCATGGCCGGATGTCCATCCCGACAAAATACCGCAAACGGTTTTTCGAAGAGCTTTTCAAACGTAAATTCCTGGTCGTAAGGCCCCTGATAATAGGTGTTGATGGTGAAGTCCAGTTCGCCCTGGCGTAATTCATTGATCATCGACACCAGCTGCCCTTCCATAATCCGCACCTTGACCTGCGGATGCTGCGCATGGAAGCGGGTAATGACGGCGGGCATCAGCGTGCGTGAAACGCTGGCCCCCATTCCGATGTTGATCTGCCCGGCCAGCTCCCCCTGACGCTGACGGATGTCATCCTGCGCCGCGCGCAGCTCTTCCAGAATCAGCCTGGCGCGCTGGTAAAAGCCCTCGCCGCATTCGGTCAACGCGACGCCCTTACTCCTGCGCACGAAAAGCTGCGCCGCCATGCCCTCCTCCAGCTCTTTGATGGATTTGGTCAGCGCCGGCTGGGAAAGATTCAGCGTCCTGCTGGCACCGCGAATGCTGCCCTGACGCGCAACCTCAACAAACGCCCGGATTTGATGAAATTTAATCTGGAATGTCATAGCCCGACCGATAACCGTTGTTTATCAGAGTAAAGAAACTGTCATCTACTTTAATGGAAAGGGATGTGCGAGGGTAATTCCTGAACGGTTAAAACTGTGAAAAATCGGTTAGTGATAAGTAAAAACTATCACAGCGTGAAGCAGTTCACATATTTTAATGATGACAGGAACAGATATGGACACACTGGCGCAGTACATCCAGACGTTATCCCCGCAGCTGAGCGCATGGCGTCGTGATTTTCACCATTATGCGGAATCCGGCTGGGTAGAGTTTCGTACCGCCGCGAAGGTCGCGGAAATTCTCGACTCGCTGGGTTACGAACTGGCGATGGGTCGCGACGTGGTGGATGCCGAAAGCCGGATGGGGTTGCCCGATGCCGCTACCCTGGCACAAGAGTTTGCCCGCGCGCGGGCGCAGGGCGCGCCTGAGAAATGGCTGGCGCCGTTTGAAGGCGGGTTTACCGGCATTGTGGCGACCCTCAATACCGGGCGTCCTGGACCGACCCTGGCGTTTCGCGTCGACATGGATGCTCTTGACTTAAGCGAAGCGCTGGATGAAAGCCATCGCCCGTTTCGCGACGGTTTTGCCTCCTGCAATCCGGGAATGATGCACGCCTGCGCGCACGACGGCCACACCACGATTGGTCTGGGGCTGGCGCGGGTGCTTAAGCAGAATGAAGCGCAGCTCAACGGCACCCTCAAGCTGATCTTCCAGCCTGCCGAAGAAGGCACCCGCGGCGCGCGCGCCATGGTTGCCGCCGGGGCGCTGGACGACGTGGACTATTTCACCGCCATCCATATTGGTACCGGCGTCCCTGCCGGAACGGTGATTTGCGGCAGCGATAACTTTATGGCCACCACCAAGTTTGACGTGAACTTTACCGGCGTTGCCGCACACGCGGGCGGTAAACCGGAGGACGGACGTAACGCCCTGCTCGCCGCCGCGCAGGCCGCCCTCGCCCTGCACAGCATCGCCCCGCACAGCGAAGGCGCCTCCCGGGTGAACGTCGGGGTGATGCAGGCGGGCAGCGGACGCAACGTGGTACCTGCGAATGCCCTGATAAAGGTTGAAACCCGCGGTGAAAGCGAAGCGATTAATCAGTACGTCTTTGAACGCGCGCAGGCGGTCATTACCGGTGCAGCGGCGCTCTACGGCGTGCGCGCCGAGATGCGCCTGATGGGTGCCGCGACCTCCAGCGCGCCGACACCGGCGTGGGTTGATTATCTGCGCGAACAGGCAAGCCAGGTTTCCGGGGTTGTCCACGCTATCGATAAGGTGAAGGCGCCAGCAGGCTCCGAAGACGCCACGCTGATGATGGCCCGCGTGCAGCAGAACGGCGGCATGGCGTCCTATATGGTGTTCGGCACGGATTTGAGCGCCGGACATCACAACGAAAAATTCGACTTCGATGAGCAGGTCATGACCATCGCCATTGAAACGCTGGCGCGAACTGCGCTCAATTTCCCGTGGACGCGAGGTGTGTAATGCAGGAGAACTATGCTTTTATTGCCGATGCGATCGACACGCGATGTCGGACGTTAACCGATATTGCCGACGCGATCTGGGATCGTCCTGAAACCCGCTTTGAAGAGTTCTGGTCCGCCGAGCGGCTCGCCAGCGAGCTGGAGTCAGAAGGATTTACGCTGACGCGCGAGGCAGGCGGCATCCCCAACGCCTTTATCGCCAGCTTCGGCAGCGGGAAACCGGTCATCGCCCTGCTGGGTGAATACGACGCGCTGGCCGGGTTAAGCCAGCAGGCGCACTGCGCAACGGCGCAATCCGCCACGCCGGGAGCCAACGGCCACGGCTGCGGGCATAACCTCTTAGGCACCGCGGCGCTTGCGGGCGCGGTGGCGGTGAAAAGCTGGCTGGAACAGCACGGCGGCAGCGGAACGGTGCGTTTTTACGGCTGTCCCGGTGAAGAAGGTGGCTCCGGGAAAACCTTTATGGTGCGCGAAGGTCTGTTTGATGACGTCGATGCCGCCGTCACCTGGCACCCGGAAGCCTTCGCCGGGATGTTTAACGTCAGCACGCTCGCGAATATTCAGGCAGCCTGGCGTTTTCACGGCGTGGCGGCGCATGCAGCCAACTCCCCTCATCTGGGACGCAGCGCGCTGGACGCCGTGACGCTGATGACTACCGGCACCAACTTCCTCAACGAACACATCATTGAGAAAGCGCGCGTCCATTACGCCATTACCGATACTGGCGGGATTTCGCCCAACGTGGTACAGGCGCAGGCTGAGGTGCTGTACTTGATCCGCGCCCCGGAGATGGCCGATGCGCAGCAGATTTACGAACGCATCGAGAAAATCGCCCAGGGCGCGGCGATGATGACCGAAACCACCGTCGAGTGTCGCTTTGATAAAGCCTGCTCCAGCTACCTGCCGAACCGTACGCTCGAGGCGGCGATGTATCGCGCCCTGCAGCACTACGGCACACCGCTCTGGACGGAGGAAGAACGCGCCTTCGCCCGCGAGATCCGCGCCACCCTGACGCCCAACGATCTGCAAAACAGCCTGAAAAATATTGCCGCAACGGGGGGAGACGCGGGTAAAGCCTTTGCCCGTCGTCATCAGGAGACGCTGCTGGTGGATGAAGTCGCGCCCTATGCCGTCACCGACAACGTGCTGGCTGGCTCCACGGACGTGGGCGACGTCAGCTGGAAAATGCCGGTCGCCCAGTGCTTCAGCCCCTGCTTTACCGTCGGCACGCCGCTGCACACCTGGCAACTGGTGGCGCAGGGGCGTACCTCCATCGCCCACAAAGGCATGCTGCTGGCCGGAAAAGTAATGGGCGCGACCGTGCTCAATCTGCTGCAGGACGCAGCGCTGCTGAAAAAATGCCGTGAAGAGTTCGAACAACAATTACAAGAAAAACCGTACGTGTGTCCGATCCCACAGGGCGTGACACCGTCACCTTTAAAATAAAAAAACACAACACAACAACACAACACTCCCGAGGAACGCCCATGAGTATGTCATCCATACCTTCGCATTCCCCATCCGGTAAGCTCTATGGCTGGGTTGAAAGGATCGGCAATAAAGTGCCGCACCCTTTCCTGCTGTTTATCTATCTGATTGTGATTTTAATGGTCGCCACCGCCGTGCTCTCCGCCTTTGACGTGAGCGTGCGCAGCCCGGCTGACGGCAGCCTGGTGGCGGTAAAAAACCTGCTCAGCGTTGACGGACTGCACTGGTTTTTGCCGAACGTTATCAAAAACTTCAGCGGTTTCGCCCCGCTGGGCGCCATTCTGGCGCTGGTGCTGGGTGCCGGGCTGGCGGAACGCGTGGGCTTGCTGCCCGCATTAATGGTGAAGATGGCTTCGCACGTCAGCGCCCGTTACGCCAGCTATATGGTGCTATTTATCGCCTTCTTCAGCCATATCTCCTCCGACGCCGCGCTGGTGATCATGCCGCCGATGGGGGCGCTGATTTTCCTCGCCGTCGGGCGTCATCCCGTGGCGGGCCTGCTGTCGGCGATTGCGGGCGTGGGCTGCGGATTCACCGCCAACCTGCTGATCGTCACCACCGACGTGCTGCTGTCCGGCATCAGCACGGAGGCGGCAAAGACCATTGATGCGGCAATGCACGTCAGCGTGATCGACAACTGGTACTTTATGGCAAGCTCGGTGATTGTCCTGACGATTGTCGGCGGGCTGATTACCGACAAGATCATTGAGCCGCGCCTGGGTAAATGGGAAGGCCGTAGCGATGAAAAGCTGGACACCCTGAGCAAAGAGCAGCGCTTCGGCCTGCGCGTGGCTGGCGTGGTCTCGCTGGCCTTTATCGCGCTGGTGGCGCTAATGGTGGTGCCGGAAAACGGCATACTGCGCGATCCGGTTAAACATACCGTCCTGCCGTCGCCGTTTATTCAGGGCATCGTACCGCTGATTATCCTCTTCTTCTTTGTCGTTTCACTCGCCTACGGTATCGCGACCGGCAAAATCCGCCGTCAGGGCGATCTGCCGCAGCTGATGATCGAGCCGATGAAAGAGATGGCGGGCTTTATCGTGATGGTGTTCCCGCTGGCGCAGTTTGTGGCGATGTTTAACTGGAGCAACATGGGCAAGTTTATGGCCGTGGGGCTGACCGACGCGCTGGAGGCTGCCGGGCTAAGCGGCGTACCGGCGTTTGTCGGTCTGGCGCTGCTGTCATCCCTGCTGTGCATGTTTATCGCCAGCGGCTCCGCCATCTGGTCGATTCTGGCCCCGATCTTCGTGCCGATGTTTATGATGCTGGGGTTCCATCCGGCGTTTGCGCAGATCCTGTTTCGCATCGCGGACTCCTCGGTGATTCCGCTGGCGCCGGTTTCGCCGTTTGTTCCGCTGTTTTTAGGCTTCCTGCAGCGCTATAAACCGGAAGCCAAACTGGGTACCTACTATTCGCTGGTTTTACCTTATCCGCTTATCTTTTTAGGGGTATGGCTGGTGATGCTGGTGGCATGGTATCTTGTCGGCCTGCCGATTGGGCCGGGGATTTACCCGAGGCTGAACTAAAGGAATGAGGATGCTGAGATTACTCGAAGATAAGATTGCGACGCCGCTCGGGCCGCTGTGGGTGATCGCGGACGAGCAGTTCTGCCTGCGCGCCGTCGAATGGGAAGAGCACAGCGACCGCATGGAAGAACTGCTCCATGTTCACTACCGCGCGCAGGGGTATGAACGTATTCACGCCACCAACCCGGGCGGGCTGAGCGACAAGCTTGCGGCCTACTTCGAAGGCGATCTCAGCATCATCGATACTCTGCCGACCGCTACGGCAGGCACCCCTTTCCAGCGCGAAGTGTGGCAGGCCCTGCGGTCGATTCCGTGCGGGCAGGTCATGCATTACGGCCAGCTCGCGGAGCAGCTAGGCCGCGCAGGGGCCGCACGCGCGGTGGGTGCCGCGAACGGCTCTAACCCGGTCAGCATCGTGGTGCCCTGCCATCGCGTCATTGGCCGTAACGGTACCATGACGGGCTATGCCGGTGGCGTGCAGCGCAAAGAGTGGTTGCTGCGTCACGAAGGGTATCTCTTGCTCTAGTTCCCAGGCTTTTTGTGCTTAATTTTCTTCCGGTTAGGCTAAAAATCCATAATCAAGCTGTGGAATTTCAAGAAGATGGCGACACGTTGCCGTCTCTTGTCCTTATTGAGGGTTTGTCAGGCTTACGTACTTACCAAAAAGATGTTAAAATTGACCAATATCAATTAAGGCTTGAGCAAACCTATGATCCCGGAAAAGCGAATTATACGACGCATTCAGTCTGGCGGTTGTGCTATCCATTGCCAGGATTGCAGCATCAGCCAGCTCTGTATCCCGTTTACCCTGAATGAGCATGAACTCGATCAGCTTGATAATATCATCGAGCGCAAAAAGCCTATTCAGAAAGGGCAGACGCTGTTTAAAGCGGGAGACGAACTGAAATCGCTCTATGCTATCCGTTCTGGCACCATCAAGAGCTATACCATCACCGAACAGGGTGATGAGCAGATCACCGGCTTCCATCTGGCGGGCGACCTGGTGGGCTTTGATGCCATCGGCACGGGCCATCATCCGAGCTTTGCTCAGGCACTTGAAACCTCGATGGTTTGCGAAATCCCGTTTGAAACCCTGGACGATCTGTCCGGCAAGATGCCTAACCTGCGTCAGCAGATGATGCGTCTGATGAGCGGTGAGATCAAAGGCGATCAGGACATGATCCTGCTGCTTTCCAAAAAGAATGCGGAAGAGCGCCTGGCCGCGTTTATCTACAACCTCTCCCGCCGCTTCGCCGAGCGTGGCTTCTCGCCACGTGAATTCCGTCTGACGATGACGCGTGGCGATATCGGTAACTACCTGGGTCTGACCGTGGAAACCATCAGCCGTCTGCTGGGCCGTTTCCAGAAAAGCGGAATGCTGGCCGTTAAGGGTAAATACATCACTATCGAAAACGGTGAAGCGCTGGCCGTTCTTGCCGGGCACGCCCGCAACGTGGCGTAACTTTCCGCCTGTTGATGACCAGACTGATAAATTCTTGTGATTTATTGGTCTGGTATAATCACTTCCGTTCCAAGATATTTTCACCGCAGCACGTCCCCACACAGCGCCCGAAAGGTTCTCGTTGAGGTTATGAATTGAGAGAAAGTTTGTTTTTCGTTTCAGTCGTGATTGCCTCAGTGACCTTTATCTTCATCTGGATCATGCTTGTCGGCCCGATGAAGGGGGAGGAAAAAACCTACGTTCAGGATTCCACGACCTTTGCGATAGCGGTGATGGTGCTGCTGTTTATTGCGTTTATCGCAGTGACGACCACGGTACTTTTCCTCTGATAATTTTTCATGAATTATTGATCTGGTAAAACCTCCCCTCTGTTTCATTCAGGATATATAGGTTACTCTTTTAATTACAGACTGTGGTGACAGTAGTAAGGAGACCTGTATGGCCAAGTATCAAAACATGCTGGTAGCTATCGATCCGAATCAGGACGATCAGCCAGCATTACGACGCGCTGTGTATTTACATCAACGGATTGGTGGCAAAATCAAAGCGTTTTTGCCGATCTATGACTTCTCGTATGAGATGACCACCCTTCTGTCGCCTGACGAGCGCACCGCTATGCGTCAGGGCGTCATCAGCCAGCGTACCGCGTGGATCCGTGAACAGGCGAAGTATTACCTGGAAGCGGGTGTACCCATTGATATTAAAGTGGTCTGGCATAACCGACCTTTCGAAGCCATCATCCAGGAGATTGTCGCCGGTGGGCACGACCTGCTGCTGAAGATGGCGCACCAGCACGACAAGCTGGAATCCGTGATTTTCACCCCGACCGACTGGCACCTGCTGCGTAAATGCCCTTGCCCGGTCTGGATGGTGAAAGACCAGCCGTGGCCTGAAGGCGGGAAAGCCGTTGTGGCGGTAAACCTCGCGAGCGAAGAGGATTACCACAATTCGCTGAACGAGAAGCTGGTGAAGGAGACCATCCAGCTTGCCGATCAGGTGAATCATACCGAAGTGCATCTGGTTGGCGCCTATCCGGTCACCCCGATTAACATTGCCATTGAGCTGCCTGAATTTGACCCGAGCGTGTACAACGACGCGATCCGCGGTCAGCACCTGCTGGCCATGAAAGCGCTGCGCCAGAAATTCAGCATCGATGAGAAAATGACCCACGTGGAAAAAGGGCTGCCTGAAGAGGTGATCCCGGACCTGGCGGAACACCTGCAGGCGGGGATTGTGGTGCTGGGCACCATTGGCCGGACCGGTATTTCTGCGGCGTTCCTCGGCAATACCGCCGAACAGGTGATCGACCATCTGCGCTGCGACCTGCTGGTCATTAAGCCGGATGAGTACCAGACGCCGGTTGAGCTGGACGATCCTGAAGACGATTAACCAGCAGGATGAAAAAAAACCGTCGGGGAACCGGCGGTTTTTTTTTGCCGGGTGGCGGCTTCGCCTTACCCGGCCTACGGATTTGGTAGGCCCGGTAAGCTTGTGCGCCACCGGGCTTTACCCTGTCAGAGTGATTTCAGAATCGCATCCACGCTGGCTTTGGCATCACCAAACAGCATATGGGTGTTCTCTTTGAAGAACAGCGGGTTCTGAACCCCGGCATAGCCGGTATTCATGGAGCGTTTAAACACAATCACGTTCTGCGCCTTCCACACTTCCAGAACAGGCATACCGGCGATTGGGCTACCCGGATCGTCCTGTGCAGCAGGGTTAACGGTATCGTTAGCACCAATGACCAGCACGGTGTCGGTATCGGCGAAATCATCGTTGATCTCATCCATTTCCAGCACGATGTCGTAAGGCACTTTCGCTTCCGCCAGCAGCACGTTCATGTGGCCCGGCAGACGCCCTGCCACCGGGTGAATACCAAAGCGAACCTTAATGCCCCGCGCGCGCAGCTTCTCGGTGATTTCCGCCACCGGATACTGCGCCTGTGCCACCGCCATGCCGTAGCCCGGGGTGATGATCACGGAATGCGAGTTTTTCAGCATGTCTGCGGTATCTTCCGCAGAAATTTCACGGTGCTCACCCACTTCTTCATCCGCACTGGAAGAAGACCCGTCGGTCCCGAAACCACCGGCGATAACGCTGATGAACGAGCGGTTCATCGCCTTACACATGATGTAAGACAGGATCGCACCGGAAGAACCCACCAGCGCACCGGTGACGATCAGCAGGTCATTGCTCAGCATAAAGCCTGCCGCCGCTGCGGCCCAACCGGAGTAGGAGTTCAGCATCGAGACAACCACCGGCATATCCGCACCGCCGATGGACGCCACCAGGTGCCAGCCGAAGGCCAGCGCGATGATGGTCATGACCAGCAACGCCAGCACCTGCAGACCGACGCTTTCGGTACGCACGAAGACCACCAGCAGTACAAACGACACCACCAGCGCCGCCAGGTTCAGCTTATGACGGTTTGGCAGCATCAGCGGTTTAGAAGAGATCTTCCCGCGCAGCTTGCCGAACGCCACAATAGAGCCGGTGAAGGTCACCGCACCGATGAAGATACCGAGGAACACTTCCGTCAGGTGGATGTTCACCAGAATCGGCTCCAGGCCCGGTTCGTGATACAGGTAGCTGTTGAAGCCCACCAGCACCGCCGCCAGACCCACGAAGCTGTGCAGAATGGCAACCAGCTCCGGCATCTCGGTCATTTCAACGCGTTTTGCCAGGCGAATACCAATCGCGCCGCCGATGATCATCGCCACCAGGATCCACGCCACGTTGCCGGTATCCGGCCCGAAGATGGTGGCAATCAGCGCAATCGCCATCCCGGCGATACCAAAGTTATTCCCCTGCTGAGACGTTTCGTGTTTGGAAAGCCCCGCCAGACTGAAAATAAACAGGATTGCAGCAACAATGTATGCGGCTGTCACTAATCCTCCAGACATATGCTACCCCTTAGCCTTTACGAAACATTTTCAGCATGCGCTGAGTCACGGTGAAACCACCGAAAATATTGATACTGGCGATCAGCACCGCGATGAAGCTCAGGAAGCTGATCCAGCCGCCGTGACCAATCTGCAGTAACGCCCCCACCACGATGATCCCGGAGATGGCGTTGGTTACCGACATCAGCGGCGTATGCAGCGCATGGGAGACGTTCCACACCACGTAGTAGCCTACGACGCAGGAGAGCGCGAAGACGGTAAAGTGGCCGAGGAACTCTTTTGGCGCGACGTCAGCCAGCCAGCCGAACAGAATAATCACCAGCGCCATGATCGCGTATTTACGCCACGGAGAAGCCGGTTTGGCGGGTTCTTTTGGCGCGGGTGCCGCTTTCGGTGCCGCCTGAGGCTGAGCAGAAACCTGAATAGGCGGCGCAGGCCAGGTAATTTCACCTTCACGGACCACGGTGACGCCGCGCACCACCACATCGTCGAAATCAACGGTGACGTTGCCGTCTTTCTCTTTGCAGAGCAGCTTGAGCAGGTTGACCAGGTTAGTGCCGTAGAGCTGAGAAGACTGCGTTGGCAGACGGCCCGGCAGATCGGTATAACCGATCACCTTCACGCCGTTCGCGGTCGTGGTCACCTGATTCGGTACGGTATATTCACAGTTACCGCCGTTTTGGGCGGCCAGGTCGACAATCACGCTGCCCGACTTCATGGAGTCAACCATCTCACGGGTAATCAGCTTCGGCGCCGGTTTACCCGGGATAAGCGCGGTGGTGACAATAATGTCGACATCTTTCGCCTGAGCGGCGAAGAGTTCCATTTCGGCTTTGATAAACGCTTCGGACATCACCTTCGCGTAACCGTCGCCGCTGCCAGCCTCTTCCTTGAAGTCCAGCTCAAGGAATTCGGCCCCCATACTCTGGACCTGTTCCTTTACTTCAGGACGGGTGTCAAAGGCGCGTACGATCGCGCCCAGGCTGTTTGCCGCACCGATTGCGGCAAGGCCCGCCACACCCGCGCCAATCACCATCACTTTCGCCGGAGGGACTTTACCCGCGGCGGTGATTTGACCGGTAAAGAAGCGACCAAATTCGTGGGCAGCTTCAACAATGGCGCGGTAGCCGGCAATGTTTGCCATGGAGCTTAAGGCATCCAGCGACTGCGCGCGCGAAATGCGCGGCACGGAGTCCATCGCCATCACGGTCACGCCACGGGCTGCCAGCTTCTCCATCAGCTCCGGATTTTGCGCAGGCCAGATGAAGCTCACCAGGGTCGTCCCGGGATTCAGCAGCGCAATCTCACTCTCTTCCGGTGCGTTGACCTTCAGAATCACCGGCGACTGCCAGACGTCAGCACCGTCGACCACTTCCGCGCCAGCCTGGATAAAGGCCTCGTCATCGAAACTCGCCAGTTTGCCTGCGCCGCTTTCAACCGCGACCGTAAAACCCAGTTTAAGCAGTTGCTCCACCGTTTTCGGTGTTGCCGCTACGCGGGTTTCATTGGCTAACCGTTCTTTTGGTACCCCAATACGCATAGTTTTCCCTTCCATCGGTTTTTGATGATGGTTTATCGATAAATGCCCGCGGTTTGTATCAACTTTCGCCATCGCGCGAGCGACGAGATATGATTAACCCCGGAAAATAAAACAGTAACAAACTGTCTATAACCTACTGAAAATAGCGCCCGCGATCTACCGCCAGAAAACACTATTTCTTACTTTATCTGTGAAAAATAAGCGATCGGCGTCACTGACAGTGATATTTACCTTAAATTCATTGCCAGAACCGATAAATCGCGCAAGCGGAGCGGTAAAAACATGATATAGCGCCATAAGAGAACAACTTATTAACATTAAATTAACTTGTAAAAGTCATATGCTTTATCAGTTTTACTTGTCAAACGCGTGTTTTTTCAACATATCACTAAATGTTATCGAATTCGGTGATTCAGTCAGCACAGGCAGTGAAAAATGGCGCAGACAGCGACGGGTTTTAAATGCAATAATCGGGACCGTCTCAAATTAACAACAATACCAGTACATGGTTTGCGCAAGGCGAAGGATCATTTTTATGAAGCTTAAGAACACACTCCTGGCGTCCGCACTTCTTTCCGCGACCGCCCTGTCTGCGAATGCCGCAACAGAGTTAACGCCGGAGCAAGCGGCAGCGTTAAAACCTTTTGACCATACGGTCATTGTGGGTCGTTATAATTCGATTGGCGACGCCGTCGCCGCGGCATCAAAAGCTGCTGATAAAAACGGGGCTGCCTCGTTTTATGTCGTCGACCAGTCCGATTACGGCAACAGCGGTAACCAGCGCGTGACCATTGCGCTGTTCAAAGACAATGCGCCAAAAGCTGACGCACCGAAAAACCGCGTGATCAACGGTGTTGTTGAACTGCCGAAAGATCAGGCGATTGAGCTGGAACCTTACGACACCGTCACCGTTCAGGGCTTCTATCGCAGCCAGCCTGAAGTGAACGATGCCATCACCAAAGCCGCGAAAGAGAAAGGGGCCTACTCTTTCTTCATCGTGCGTCAGGTCGATGCTAACCAGGGTGGCAACCAGCGTATTACCGCGTTCATCTATAAAAAAGATGCGAAAAAACGTGTTCTGCAGAGCCCGGATGCCATCCCGGCGAATTCAGAAGCAGGTCGCGCGGCGATAGCTAAAGGCGGCGAAGAAGCGAAGAAAGTTGAAATTCCAGGCGTAGCAACGACGGCTGCTCCAAGCGCTGAAGTGGGCCGTTTCTTCGAAACGCAGTCCACGAAAGGTGGCCGTTACTCCGTTACGCTGCCGGACGGTACCAAAATTGAAGAGCTGAACAACGCCACTGCAGCGCAGATGGTGCCGTTCGACAGCATCAAGTTTACCGGCAACTACGGCAACATGACGGAAGTCTCTTACCAGGTCGCGAAGCGTGCGGCCAAGAAAGGGGCGAAGTACTACCACATTACCCGCCAGTGGCAGGAACGTGGTAACAACGTGACCATCAGCGCCGATCTGTACAAGTAACAAAATCGTTTACGAAAGGCGGCGCAATGCCGCCTTTTTTGTTACTTTTTTTGAATTTCTGCCCCACGTCATTGCATGCTTTCGTTACACTCCGTAAAATCCCGCGCCTTAGTGTGATCCACCATTTTTATGCGCCTGAGCGAAATAATTATTCTGGATTTTGACCTTTCATAACAGGAAGCCAATGGAAAAGAAACTTGGCCTGAGTGCTCTGACTGCACTCGTTTTAAGCTCAATGCTGGGTGCAGGCGTATTCAGTTTGCCGCAAAATATGGCCGCCGTCGCCAGCCCTTCCGCGCTCATCATTGGCTGGGGCATTACGGGTGTCGGAATACTGCTGCTGGCCTTCGCCATGCTGCTGCTCACCCGCATTCGCCCGGATCTGGACGGCGGCATTTTCACCTATGCGCGTGAAGGTTTCGGCGAGCTGATTGGCTTCTGTTCCGCGTGGGGATACTGGCTGTGTGCGGTTATCGCCAACGTCTCCTATCTGGTTATTGTCTTCTCGGCGCTCAGTTTCTTTACCGATACGCCTGAGCTGCGCTTCTTTGGCGACGGGAACACCTGGCAGTCTATTGTGGGCGCCTCGGTGTTACTGTGGTTCGTCCACTGGCTGGTGTTGCGTGGCGTACAAACGGCCGCCAGCATCAACCTGGTGGCGACGCTGGCGAAACTGGTTCCGCTCGGCCTGTTTATCGTTCTGGCTTTTATTGCGTTCCGTCTGGACGTATTTAAGCTCGATTTCAGCGGCGTTGCGCTGGGCGTTCCCGTCTGGGAGCAGGTGAAAAACACGATGCTGATTACCCTGTGGGTATTCATCGGCGTTGAAGGCGCGGTCGTGGTTTCTGCCCGGGCCCGGAATAAACGCGATGTGGGCCGCGCGACGCTGCTGGCCGTACTGGCTGCGCTCGGGGTCTATCTGCTGGTGACGCTGCTGTCGCTGGGCGTGGTGGCGCGTCCTGAGCTGGCTGAAATGCGTAACCCGTCAATGGCAGGCCTGATGGTGAAAATGCTCGGCCCCTGGGGCGATGTGGTGATTGCCGCAGGGCTGATCGTCTCCGTCTGCGGCGCTTACCTGAGCTGGACCATCATGGCGGCTGAAGTGCCGTTCCTGGCCGCGACGCACAAGGCGTTTCCTCGCCTGTTTGCCCGTCAAAACAAAAACAGCGCACCGTCGGCATCACTCTGGCTGACCAACATCAGCGTTCAGATCTGTCTGGTGCTGATCTGGCTCACAGGTTCAGACTATAACACCCTGCTGACCATCGCCTCGGAGATGATTCTGGTACCCTATTTCTTAGTGGGTGCGTATCTGTTAAAAATTGCCACACGCCCGGCGCATTATGTCGTGGGTGTCGGAGCCTGTATTTACGGCCTGTGGTTGTTGTATGCTTCCGGACCTCTGCATCTGCTGCTGTCGGTAGTGCTGTACGCACCGGGTCTGCTGGTGTTTATCTACGCCCGCCGCACGCATCAGCTGGAGAATGCGCTGAAACGCCGTGAGATGGCATTAATTGGACTGCTACTGGTTGCTGCCCTACCGGCAACCTGGATGTTAATGGGATAGCATCGCCTTTCCCATTGTTGAACTGTAAAGGAGAATACGATGGGAAATGCACCGCTTCGCCCAATACTGATTACCGGCGGAGGCCGCCGTATCGGCCTCGCCCTCGCCCATCACTTTCTCAACCTTCGCCATCCGGTCATTGTCAGCTACCGTACGGAATACCCGTCGATTGAAGGATTACGTAAAGCCGGTGCTGTCTGCATTCAGGCTGATTTTTCAACCGATGAAGGCATTCTGGCTTTTGCGGAAGAGGTGAAATCCACCACGACGGGGCTGCGCGCCGTGATCCATAACGCCAGCGCATGGCGTGCCGAAAAACCCGGTACGTCACTCAGCGAAACGCTCTCCGCCATGCTGCAAATCCACGTCAATGCCCCTTATCTGCTCAACCACGCCCTGCAGGATCTGCTGCGCGGTCATGGGCACGCGGCCAGCGACATTATTCACTTTACCGATTATGTGGTGGAGCGCGGAAGCGACAAGCACATCGCCTACGCGGCCAGCAAAGCCGCGCTGGATAACATGACGCGCTCGTTTGCCCGCAAGCTCGCGCCCGAGGTGAAGGTGAACGCCATCGCCCCAGCGATGATTTTGTTTAACGAAAACGATGATGCGGAGTATCGCCAGCAGGCGCTGAATAAGTCGCTCATGAAAATCGCCCCGGGCGAGAAAGAGGTCATCGACCTTGTGGATTACCTGCTCACCAGCTGCTACGTCACCGGCAGAACCTTTGCCGTGGACGGCGGCCGACCGCTGCGCTAGTGAAAGCGGCTCCAGAAGAAAATTAACACCCAGGCGCTGAGTCCCCAGCAGACCACCGCCCCGCTCAGCGCCAGGGGAAGACGCAGAAAACCGGTGAAATACCACAGCGAAAGCAGGTACAGAAAATACGGAATGATAGACCACATGCCAAACACGATGGTCGTGCGTAACGCTTCCGTGCCCCGTTCAGAAGCCACAATATAGTGAGCAATCAGCGCAAAGGTCGGAAACAGCGGGATTAGCCCGGCAATATAGTAGTTTTTCGTTTTTGCCAGAACGCCAATCAGTAACACCACCAGCGCGCCCAGCGCGGCTTTGATCACCAGCCCCATATTTTTCCCTGGAATAATCAACACACAATATGAGCCAGAATAACGGAACCGGCGTTAATTTTGAAAGATTAATGGAAGGTTAAGGTTTCGCGGTGTATGTTGGCTTTTTTCACGAAAACAGACGCTGTATGAATAAGATTGTTTATGTTGAAGACGAACCCGAAGTCGGGCAACTGATCGCCGCCTATCTGGGTAAACATGATATGGACGTCATTGTTGAACCTCGCGGCGATCGTGCCGAAGAGGTGGTCGTCCGTGAAAACCCGGATCTGGTGCTGCTGGATATCATGTTGCCAGGCAAAGACGGCATGACGCTCTGCCGTGACCTGCGCGCCCGCTGGGAGGGACCTATCGTCCTGCTCACCTCACTGGACAGCGATATGAACCACATTTTGTCGCTGGAGATGGGCGCCAATGACTACATTCTGAAAACCACACCGCCTGCCGTCCTGCTTGCACGCCTGCGCCTGCATTTACGCCAGCACGCCAGCATCGAACGCGAAGCGCCCGCGCCGTCTCTGACGCCGCACAAAGCGATGCGCTTCGGTACTCTGTCTATTGACCCCATTAACCGCCAGGTGCTGCTCTCTGGCGAGCTTATCGCCCTCTCCACCGCAGATTTTGACCTGCTGTGGGAGCTGGCAACGCACGCCGGGCAAATCATGGACCGCGACGCGCTGCTGAAAAATCTGCGCGGCGTGAGCTATGACGGAATGGACCGCAGCGTTGACGTGGCGATTTCGCGTCTGCGCAAAAAGCTGCAGGATAACGCTACCGAGCCCTACCGCATTAAAACCGTGCGTAATAAGGGTTACCTGTTTGCCCCGCATGCCTGGGAAACCTGATTCCGTTATCTGGCTAGCATAACGTGCGCGAAATGAAGGCATTACACAGCGATGTCCTTCTTTCGCGCGTTTATTTTTACGTTTGCGCAACAATTAACTTGCTAAGCACGCGAACTATCCCAAATTAAAACTTCATCCATCCTTTCTACAGCCAGCACTGCCCCGGCGACATGCAGACTCTTTTATCACCGTGAAGCTCTCACGATACCTCTCCCATAAAATCTTGAAATGAGGATTTAAGCCCATGAAATATGTATAGCTACAGTCAGGTAGAAGCCATCAAAACCAATCTTGAATGGATTGTTAATCAGGCAGCGCTTAGCTATCCCTCCCCCTCACGCGCCGATCAAAAAGCGATCTTTGATCTCCTTGAACTCATCCAGTCTTACGAAATTCTCCTGGATTTAATTCACGAATTTGGGGCCGATGTGATTGATATGCACATTGCGGAAGGACTGGCCGTAACGGAAACACTCATCGCCAAGGTAAAAAACAGCGCGAAAGCCATGTAACACGCTTCACAGACATGAAAATATCGACGGGTTTTCATGTATATTCTGCACAAAGCGTTTCTTCGGTGAGATCCAATGAAAAAGCTGTTTGTGCAGTTTTATCTTTTGCTGTTTGTCTGCTTCCTGGTCATGACCATGCTGGTCGGGCTGGTCTATAAATTCACCGCCGAACGTGCGGGCAGGCAGTCGCTGGACGATCTGATGAAAAGCTCGCTCTATCTGATGCGCAGCGAGCTGAGAGAGATCCCGCCGCACGACTGGGCGAAAACCCTCAAAGAGCTGGATCTGAACCTGTCATTCGATTTACGCATCGAGCCGTTAAAAGATTTTGAGCTGGATCCGCCCGCCATGCAGCGTCTGCGCGACGGGGACATCGTCGCGCTGGACGAGAAATACACCTTTATCCAGCGTATTCCGCGCAGCCATTACGTGCTGGCCGTCGGGCCGGTGCCCTATCTCTATTATCTGCACCAGATGCGTCTGCTGGACATGGCGCTGATGGCCTTTATCGCCATTTCGCTCGCGTTTCCGGTCTTTATCTGGATGCGCCCCCACTGGCAGGACATGCTGAAGCTGGAATCCGCCGCGCAGCGCTTTGGCGAGGGGCATTTTACCGAACGCATCCACTTTGACAGCGGTTCCAGTTTTGAACGTCTGGGCGTGGCCTTTAACCAGATGGCCGATAACATCAATGCCCTGATTGCCAGTAAGAAGCAGCTGATCGACGGGATTGCCCACGAGCTGCGCACGCCGCTGGTTCGCCTGCGCTATCGTCTGGAGATGAGCGAGAATCTGACGGAAGCGGAGTCTCAGGCACTTAACCGCGACATTGGCCAGCTTGAAGGGCTGATTGAGGAGCTGCTGACCTACGCGCGCCTCGATCGCCCGCAAAATGAGCTGAACCTCAGCACGCCGGACTTGCCCGCCTGGCTGCAAACCCACATCGATGACGTTCAGAGCGTGAACCCGCAGCGCACGCTGTTAACGCGCGTCACGCCGGGTGATTACGGCGCGCTCGATGTGCGCCTGATGGAGCGCGTGCTGGACAACCTGATGAACAATGCCATGCGCTACAGCGAAAGTACGCTACAGATTGGGCTGGATTTGCAGGGCAATCAGGCCAGCCTGACGGTAGAGGATGACGGTCCGGGGATCGCCCCGGAAGCGCGAGAAACCGTGTTTGAACCGTTTGTCCGCCTCGACCCCAGCCGCGATCGCGCCACAGGCGGATGCGGCCTGGGGTTGGCAATTGTCTACTCTATCGCGCAGGCGATGGGCGGCACGGTGCATTGCGAAGAGAGCGAGCTCGGCGGCGCGCGCTTCTGCTTTAGCTGGCCGGTGTACCATAACATCGCCCTTCCCGTCCCTGCCTGACCTCAACCGCACGCTGGCCTGACCCGGCGTGCTGTGCTATATGATAAGTATGTTGTAACTAATGAGAGTGTTTATGGCGACCTACGATCTCCTCGAACGGCTGAACAGCACGTTTCGGGAAATAGAACACGAGCTCCTGACCCTGACCGAACGTTTGCAGGCCTGCCGCCTGCTGGCCGCGCGCGTCTTTACCCTGCCCGATGTGGCTAAAGGGGCCGAGCACGACCCGCTGGACGCCATCGAGGTTGAACAGCACATCGGTAGCGCCGCCCTTGAGCTGGCGCTGAAACACTATCGCCGCCTGTTTATCCAGCAGCAGTCAGAAAACCGCAGCAGTAAGGCGGCCGTGCGTCTGCCCGGCGTGATCTGCCTGCAAACCGATGCGACAACGCGCGACGCGCTGGAAAGCCAGATTACCCATATCAACACCCTGAAAGCGGCTTTTGAAAAGATCATCACCGAAGAGTCCGGTCTCGCCCCTGCCGCCCGGTTTGAATGGGTGCACCGCCAGCTTCCGGGGCTGATTACCCTGAACGCCTATCGCACGCTGACGGTGCTGCGTCACCCCGCCACGCTGCGCTTCGGCTGGGCGAATAAGCACATCATTAAAAACTTCACCCGGGATGAGATCCTGGCGCAGCTGGAAAAAAGCCTGAAGACGCCGCGCACCGTCGCACCGTGGTCACGTGAACAGTGGATTGAGCGCCTGGAACAGGAGTATCACAGCATCGCCTCGCTGCCGGTGGACACGCGCCTCAAGATAAAGCGCCCGGTGAAGGTGCAGCCTATCGCCCGCATCTGGTATTCCGGTCAGCAAAAACAGGTTCAGTATGCCTGTCCGACGCCGCTGATTGCGCTTTATGATGCCGATCAGAGGGCCATCGTGCCGGATATTGGTGAGCTTTTGAATTACGATGCGGACAATGTCCAGCACCGTTACAGACCTCAGGCGCAGCCGCTGCAGCTGATTATTCCGCGGCTGCACCTGTACGTGGCGGGATAACTATTTCAGGCTGCCGACCATCGCCTCCGGGCGAACCCAGGCGTCGAACTCCGCCTCCGTCAGATAGCCCAGCGCCAGAGCGGAGGCTTTCAGCGTCAGCCCCTCTTTATGCGCTTTTTTAGCGATCTCGGCGGCCTTGTCGTAGCCGATATGGGTATTCAGCGCCGTCACCAGCATCAGGGATTCATTGAGCAACTGGCTGATACGTTCGCGATTCGGCTCAATCCCTACCGCACAGTGCTCGTTAAAGCTCTCCATCCCGTCCGCCAGCAGACGAATCGATTGCAGAACGTTGTGGATCACCATCGGGCGATAGACGTTTAGCTCGAAGTTGCCGGACGCACCGCCCAGGTTGACGGCCACGTCGTTGCCCAACACCTGACAGCAGAGCATGGTCATGGCTTCGCACTGGGTCGGGTTGACCTTACCCGGCATGATAGAGCTGCCCGGCTCGTTTTCCGGAATGCTGATTTCACCGATGCCGCAGCGCGGGCCCGAGGCCAGCCAGCGCACGTCGTTGGCGATTTTCATCAGCGAGGCCGCCAGCCCTTTCAGCGCGCCGTGGGTGTGGACCAGCGCATCGCAGGTCGCCAGCGCTTCAAACTTATTGGGCGCCGTAACGAACGGCTGTCCGGTGATGTTTGCCAGCTCCTCCGCCACGCGCACCGCGTATTCTGGATGGGTGTTTAACCCGGTACCGACCGCCGTCCCGCCGAGCGCCAGCTCCGCCAGATGCGGCAGGCTGTAATCAATGTGCTTCAGGTTATGTTCCAGCATCGCCACCCAGCCGGAAATCTCCTGGCCGAGCGTCAGCGGCGTGGCGTCCTGCAGGTGCGTACGGCCAATTTTAACGATGTCGCGGAAGGCCTGCGCTTTCTCGTTGAGCGTGGATTTGAGCACGTTGAGCTGCGGGATAAGCTGCTCGCGGATAGCAATCACCGCCGCCACGTGCATCGCCGTCGGGAAGACGTCGTTAGAGCTCTGGCTTTTGTTGACGTCATCGTTCGGATGGACCTTACGCTCCATGCCGCGTACGCCGCCCAGCAGTTCGCTCGCCCGGTTCGCCAGCACTTCGTTCATGTTCATGTTGCTCTGGGTGCCGGAACCGGTCTGCCAGATGGCGAGGGGGAATTCATCGGGATGCTTACCCGCCAGCACTTCGTCGGCGGCGTTGATGATGGCGGTCGCTTTGTCTGCCGTCAGCAGGCCTAAATCCTGGTTCACCTTAGCGGCGGCGCGTTTGGTGAGCGCCAGCGCCTGAATCAGCGAGACGGGCATTTTTTCAGTCGAAATACGGAAATGCTCCAGCGAACGCTGGGTTTGCGCGCCCCAGAGCTTGTCGGCCGGGACGTCGATGGCGCCCATCGAATCTTTCTCATGGCGTACCGTGGTCATTACTTTCTCCTTGATAACAAAAGAGGGATTGCTCACATGCTTAAGGGATAAGTATTGATGACTTCTGGGAAACGATATGGCGCTTTGTGCGCTCTTATTGGTGTCGGGTGGCGCTGACGCTTACCCGACCTACCGAACACGTAGGCCGGGTAAGGCGCAGCCGCCACCCGGCTTTTTAGCTTACTTCACGCAGGCCGAACACTGAGAGGACTGGATCTGCTTGAAGAAGTCGTTACCTTTGTCATCCACGAGGATAAACGCCGGGAAGTCTTCCACTTCAATTTTCCAGATGGCTTCCATACCCAGTTCCGGGTATTCCACGCACTCCAGGCTCTTGATGCTGCCCTGCGCGAGCACCGCCGCCGGGCCGCCGATGCTGCCGAGGTAGAAGCCGCCGTGCTTGTGGCAGGCGTCCGTCACCTGCTGGCTGCGGTTACCTTTCGCCAGCATGATCATGCTGCCGCCGTTGGCCTGCAGCTGGTCAACGTACGAGTCCATGCGGCCCGCCGTGGTCGGGCCTAACGAGCCGGAGGCATAGCCTTCAGGCGTTTTCGCCGGGCCGGCGTAGTAGATCGGGTGATCTTTAATGTACTGCGGCAGCCCTTCACCGTTGTCCAGACGCTCTTTCAGCTTCGCGTGCGCGATGTCGCGGCCCACGATAATCGTGCCGTTCAGGGAGAGACGGGTCGAAACCGGATACTGCGAAAGCTGCGCCAGGATCTCTTTCATCGGACGGTTCAGGTCGACGTGAACCGCTTCACCCTCACCCGCTTTACGCAGCTCTTCCGGAATGTATTTACCCGGGTTGTTTTCCAGTTTTTCGATCCACACGCCTTCGCGGTTGATCTTCGCCTTGATGTTGCGATCCGCAGAGCAAGACACGCCCATCCCGACCGGACAGGATGCACCGTGACGCGGCAGACGGATCACGCGCACGTCGTGGGCAAAGTATTTGCCGCCAAACTGCGCCCCGAGGCCCAGGTTACGCGCCTCTTCCAGCAGTTCCTGCTCAAGCTGCACGTCGCGGAACGCCTGGCCGTGCTCGTTACCTTCGGTAGGCAGACCGTCATAGTATTTGGTTGAGGCCAGCTTGACGGTTTTCAGCGTGCTTTCAGCCGACGTACCGCCAATCACAAACGCGATATGGTACGGCGGGCACGCCGCGGTGCCGAGGGTGCGCATCTTCTCAACCAGGTAGTTCTTCAGCTTGCCCGGGGTGAGCAGCGCTTTGGTTTCCTGGTAGAGATAGGTTTTGTTGGCTGAACCGCCGCCCTTGGCGATGCAGAGGAATTTGTACTCGTCACCGTCGACGCTGTAGAGATCGATCTGTGCAGGCAGGTTGGTGCCGGTGTTGACCTCTTTGTACATATCCAGCGCCGCGTTTTGCGAGTAGCGCAGGTTGTCTTCGGTGTAGGTGTTGTAGACGCCGTGCGCCAGGGCCGCTTCGTCACCGCCGCCGGTCCAGACGCGCTGGCCTTTTTTACCGACGATGATCGCCGTGCCGGTGTCCTGACAGGTTGGCAGAACACCTTTCGCCGCGATGTCTGAGTTACGCAGGAACTGCAGGGCAACGTATTTATCGTTTTCGCTGGCCTGCGGGTCGCTCAGGATATCGGCAACCTGCTGCTGGTGCGCTGGGCGGAGCATAAACGAGGCGTCGTGGAAAGCGTGCTGCGCCAGCAGCGTCAGCGCCTGCGGATCAACCTTGAGGATCTCTTGTCCTTCAAACTCAGAGACGGAGACGTGATCGCGGGTTAACAGGTAATACTCGGTCCGATCCTTACTGAGGGGGAAAGGATCCTGATAATGGAAGGGTTTATTCGACATTGGTCTCTCACTTACTGCTTCGGTCTGTTTATTCAGGGCAGATGTTCCGCTGCCCGGCTTAAAAGCGAGTCAGCTTATCCTACACAATTTTTTAACAAAAACTGAGACTAGTACGACTTTTTACATCCACAGGTTACTTCCATGAGGTTTATTGCTTTAATACCCGGAGTTAATTCCACAATTGAATCAGGGCTTGATAATGCAAAAACTCATTAACTCAGTGCAAAACTACGCCTGGGGAAGTAAAACTGCGTTAACGGATCTCTACGGTATCGCGAACCCGAACAACCTGCCGATGGCAGAACTGTGGATGGGGGCACACCCGAAGAGCAGCTCAAAAATTGAAGACGCCAGCGGCCAGGTACGCAGCCTGCGTGACGTAATTGATGCCGATAAAGCCGCGCTGCTGGGTGATAAGGTCGCTCAGCGCTTTGGCGAATTGCCGTTCCTGTTCAAGGTGCTGTGCGCCGACCAGCCGCTCTCCATCCAGGTTCACCCGAACAAGAAAGCCTCTGAAATCGGCTTTGCGAAAGAGAACGCGGCGGGTATCCCGCTAGACGCCGCCGAGCGTAACTACAAAGATCCTAACCACAAGCCGGAGCTGGTCTTTGCGCTGACTCCGTTCCTGGCGATGAACGCGTTCCGCGAGTTTTCAGAGATCGTTTCTCTGCTGCAACCGGTCGCGGGTGCCAACAAGGCTATCGCCCACTTCCTCGAAAACCCGAACGCAGACGCGCTGAGCCAGCTGTTTGCCAGCCTGCTGAATATGCAGGGTGAAGAGAAATCTCACGCGCTGGCGGTGCTGAAAGCAGCCCTGGACAGCCAGCAGGGTGAACCGTGGGAGACCATCCGTCTGATTTCCGAATTCTACCCGGACGACAGCGGCCTGTTCTCCCCTCTGCTGCTGAACGTGGTGAAGCTAAACCCGGGCGAAGCGATGTTCCTGTTCGCGGAAACCCCTCACGCCTATCTGCAGGGCGTGGCGCTGGAGGTGATGGCCAACTCCGACAACGTGCTGCGCGCGGGCCTGACGCCGAAATACATCGACATCCCTGAGCTGGTTGCCAACGTGAAGTTCGTAGCGAAACCTGCCGCGGAGCTGCTGACTCAGCCGGTGAAAAACGGCGCAGAGCTGGACTTCCCGATTCCGGTTGAAGATTTTGCCTTCTCCCTGCACGACCTGAGCCAGGCCGAAATCGCCATCGCGCAGGAGAGCGCGGCAATCCTGTTCTGCGTGGAGGGCGAAGCGACGCTGCGCAAAGGCGAACAGCGTCTGGTGCTTAAGCCCGGTGAGTCAGCATTCGTTGCAGCCAATGAGTCTCCGGTTAGCGTAAGCGGCGCCGGTCGCCTGGCGCGCGTTTTCAATAAGCTTTAAGCACTTACTGAATTTTTTAACAACTCTTGCTAAGCTAGTTGCAGGCTTAATATCTCCAGGCGGTTTTTACCGCCTGGTTTCATTTTAGGGATAGTCGCAATGAAAAAATCGGTCGTAGCGGTTGGAGTGATTGTAGCGTTAGGCGTGGTCTGGACGGGTGCCTCCTGGTTTACCGGGAAACAGCTGGAAGGCCGTCTGGCTGAGATGGTGGCGCAGGCTAACGGAGAGATTAAGCGCAGCGCGCCGGAGGCGGGCCTTGAGCTGAGCTACCAGAATTATCATCGCGGTGTGTTTACCAGCCGTATGCAGCTGGTAGTGAAGCCGGTTGCCGGTGCTGAAAACGGCTGGCTGAAACCGGGCCAGAGCGTGGTGCTGGACGAGGTGGTGAGCCACGGTCCGCTGCCGCTGGCGCAGCTGAAGTCTTTTAACCTGATCCCGTCGATGGCGTCTGTTCATACCGTGCTGGTGAATAACGACGTCACCAAACCGCTGTTTGACCTGGCGAAGAATGAATCGCCTTTCGACATTAATACCCGAATTAGCTATGCCGGTGACACAAGTTCCGATATTGCTCTGAAAGCGCTTAACTACGAGAAAGAGAATGAGAAAGTCGCCTTCAGCGGCGGCCACTTCAAACTCGATGCTGACCGCGACGGAAACGTGTTCTCCCTGACGGGTGAAGCGGAAAGTGGCCTGGTCAATGCCGTGAATGAATATAACCAAAAAGTTCAGCTCACCTTCAGCAACCTGAAAGCCGACGGCAACAGCCGAATGACTGATTTCCAGGAGCGTATCGGCGATCAAAAACTGTCTCTCGACAAGGTAGCCATTGCGGTTGAAGGAAAAGAGATGGCCGTGCTGGAAGGCATGGACGTCAACGGCAAATCCGACGTTTCCAAAGACGGTAAGAGCATCAACACCCAGCTGGATTACACGCTGAAGAGCCTGAAAGTGCAGAATCAGGATCTGGGCACCGGCAAACTGTCGCTGAAGATCGGCAATATCGACGGCCAGGCGTGGCACGAGTTTAGCCAGAAATACAGCAAAGAGAGCCAGGCGCTGCTGACCGATGCCGCGCTGCAGCAGAACCCTGAGGTGTATCAGCAGCAGGCGATGGCGGTACTGTTCAACAACCTGCCTATCCTGTTGAAAGGCGAGCCGGTGATAACCGTTGCGCCGCTGAGCTGGAAAAACAGCAAAGGCGAAACCAGCTTCAACCTGTCTCTGTTCCTGAAAGATCCGGCAACCGCAACGGGTGAACCGCAGACGCTGGCGCAGGAAGTGGATCGCAGCGTGAAGTCGCTCGACAGCAAGCTGACCATCCCGATGGATATGGCGACCAAGTTTATGACCCAGATTGCGAAGCTGGAAGGCTACGGCGATGAAGACGCCGGCAAGCTGGCTAACCAGCAGGTGAAAGGGCTGGCGGCAATGGGCCAGATGTTCCGCATCACCAAAGTGGAAAACAACACCATTTCCACCAGCCTGCAGTACGCCAACGGCCAGGTAACGCTTAACGGCGACAAGATGCCGCTGGAAGACTTCGTCGGCATGTTTGGTATGCCAACGCTGGGGATGCCGGAACCGGCTGAACCGGCAGCGCCAGCTGAACCGGCGGCACCGCAGCAGTAAACGCAAAACCCCTCGAATGAGGGGTTTTTATTGCCCGCTAGCTTTTCCATCCAGCCAGGAAATCCAGCAGAAGCGCGTTCACTTTCTCTGGCTGCTCCTCCTGCGGCAGATGGCCGCACTCATCAATACCCTGCGCCCGCAGGTTTTCCGCCATTTCGGCCCAGACGCTTTCCATATCGAAAAGTTTGCCGACCGCATGAAAATCATTACCCCACAGCGACATTACCGGGCAGGTGATTTTCACCTCAGCGTCAGCCATATCCTGCGCCACATCCTCTGCGTTGGCGCGATAGTCAGCCATCGCGCCGCGCGCCGCGCACGGCGCCCGGCGCCTGATACGCCCGAACATAGGTGTCAAACGCCTCGCCGCTAATGGTCGACGGATTGTAGGTCCAGTCAGAGAAAAAGTGGCGCAGCCAGATATGCTCCCGACCCGCAATCAGCGCTTCCGGCAGGTCTGGCACAAGATGAAACAGGAAGAACCAGTACGCACGCGCAATCGACGCATTCAGATCGCGCGCCACAATACGGGTTGGTACGTTATCCATCACTACCAGTCGATCCACCAGCTCAGGGTAATCTTTTGCAAACCGCGTCGCGACGCGCGCGCCGCGATCGTGCCCCACCAGCACCACTTTCTGTAAACCCAGCACACGCATCAGTTCCCGGATGTCCCGCGCCATGTTGCGCTTATCATAGCCAGAAGCAGGTTTATCCGTTTCGCCATACCCGCGTAAATCAGGTGCGATCACGCGGTAGTGCCGGGACAGTACGGGTATCTGGTAGCGCCAGGCATAGTTTGTTTCAGGAAAACCATGCAGGAGAATAACCGGTGCGCCTTCACCCTCTTCGACCACAAACTGACGGATACCGTTTGCCGTTACGGTGTAACTTTTCATGCTCGTCACCTCACTTTATTTCAGCAGAGGCACGTTGGCCGCACGCTGATAAGGACCGTAATTGACAGGATTCCAGCTATAGCCCTGCTGCCAGGCGGTGATATGACCGATACCGGGGAAAGGCAGATGCGCTGCGGCCATCCACTCACCGTCTTTCGCCAGCGCGTTAAACTCCTGCGCCCTGGATGAGATGGCTTTTTTCGGATCGACATCAAAGCGAATAGACACTTCAGGGTGCGGGAACTGGACGGCAGGAGCATGAATCAAATCCCCAATGAAGTTGATAGCCGTCCCCTTCGACGCGAAGCGATAAACGGTACTGCCAGGCGTATGCCCAACGGCATATGCCGTCTGGACTTCCGGGATAGGCGAAGCTGGCGGGACGAAGGTTTTAAGGTGCCCGGCGGCTTTATAGGCGGACAGCGCATTCCTGGCGATAGCGAAATACGCCTTCGCATTAGCCGGCGCGCTCGCTTCTTTTGCAGGGTCAAGCCAGTAGTCGGCCTCCCCCTGCGGTACATATACGGTGGCATTCGGGAACAGCGCCTTACCCTCTGCATCACTCAGGCCGCACACGTGGTCAAGATGCAGGTGGGTCAGGAAAATGGTATCAACCTGCTCGGGACGGTACCCTGATGCGTTCATATTGCTGACCAGCTGGCCGGCCGTTTCCGCCATGCAGTGACCACCCCCGCTGTCAATCATGACCAGGTGTTTACCGGTATTAACCAAAAACGCGTTGAAGGAAGTAGGCATGCGTTCGGAATCGATTTTGCGTTGCGCCAACAGGTTGCGAACCTTGTCGGGTGAAAGCCCTTGCAATAGCGTTGGCGAAAGATCGTTATAGCCGTCGAACAGCGCCGTCACCTCGTATTCCCCTACCGCCAGACGATAATAGCCCGGGACCTGCTGTTTCACCTGCGCAGGGGCATCTGCCCACGATGTGCCAGCAAAGAGCAGGCCACTGAATGCAAGAACCGTTTTCAACTTTTTCATCTTCACTCCAAATTCATGTTTATCAGGATGTGAAGAGACTATGGCAGCGTAACGATAAATAATGTAGATAGGTAATTTGATAAGGCAGCATAACGATAAACGATATAATGAGACTCGAAGATATTGAAGTGTTTGTTGAAGCCGTCAAGGCGGGTAGCCTGGCGGGCGCCGCGCGTCGGCTCTCTGTGAGCGCCATGGCGGCGTCACGGTCTCTTAATAATCTTGAGGCTGAACTGGGGGTCAGGCTGGTGCACCGCACCACGCGTTCCCTCTCACCTACCAGCGATGGTGACATTTTTTTGCCGCATGCACAGGCGCTACTGGAAGATAAAAGCAACGCGCTTGCTGACCTGTTTCCCGAAGGGACCCACCTTTCCGGACGCCTGCGCATTACCGCCTCAGCGGGGTTTGGCCGGAAGATTGTGGCTCCCATGCTGACCCGGTTCATGCAACAGCATCCTTCCCTGCAGGTCGATTTACTCGCCACCGACGAACAGGTTGATATTGTCGGAAAAGGCATAGACGTGGCGTTACGCATTGCGCCGCTGCGCGATAACCGGCTGGTTGCCCATCGTCTGTGTCACAACCCTCGCGATCTCTGCGCCAGCGCTACGTATCTTGCCGCCAATGGCTATCCCAAATCGTTTAACGATCTGGCGGCACACAGCTGTCTGACCACGTCAGACAGCGTTCACTGGTCATTCGAACAGGGCGAACAGCGCTACAAACAAAAGGTGTCGGGCCGATTCTCCGCGAACTCTATTGAGGCAATTTTCGAAGCCTGCCTGGGAGGGTTGGGGATCGCCAATTTATCCCGCTGGTACGTAGAGCCGGCGTTCAGAGAGGGTAAACTCGTGCGGATCGTTCTTGAGGATGCCCAGCCGGAATCGCTGGCCGTTTGGGCGGTTTACCCGACCTCCCGGCTGGTCCCGGCAAAAGTACGAAAGTTTGTGGAAGCGCTGGAAGCCGAATTGCTGCTCAATCCGCTAACGCAACCCACTTGATATCATTTCACCGTCACCAGCCGCGCCGCCACAATCTGGTGCCCGGCCTGCACATCCGTATTGTCGATGCGCTGCATGATCCTGTCTGCCAGCGTGTAGCCCATCTCCCGAGCAGGGGTGGTGGCCCACACGATCGGCAGGTCGTCGAGGGCGTTTTCACCGACGTCAGCGAACGCCCCGAGCGCCACCTGGTGGCCGAAGAAGGTTTCCACCCCGCCCTCGCCGCCTTGACGCCCAGCGCGGATCAGGCCAAACCAGGCGCCCATGGCAATCACATCGTTGTAGCAAATCACGGCGCTGATCGTCGGACTGCTTCGCAGCAGCGCGCCTATCGCTTCCGCCGCTTTCTTCTGGCTGGATTCACACTCCACGACCCATTCGCTGTGGAACGGCAGACCGTATTTAATTAGCGTTGCGCAGTAGCCGCCTACCCGCTCGGCGCGGGTCAGGGACGAGCTTTTCCCGCCCAGCCAGGCAATGCGCTGATGCCCGCGACGAATAAGATGCTCGGTCAGCATTTGCGCGGCCTGCATGTTATCCGGGCGCAGCGTATCGGCCTCGTCCAGGTAGCTGGCGCGCGAAGCAAACACCAGCGGCACGCCTTTCGCGGCGGCGCGCTCGCACAGTTCGCTGCCCACGCCCGACGCTCCGGCAACGATCACCCCGTCTACCCCCTGGTTAAGCAGCATATCGAGCCGGGAGAGAAGCTGATCGGCCTCGCGACCGCCGTGCAGCAGAAAGACCATTCGTCCCTGCGCTTCAAGCGCTTCGGTTAACCCGGCGGTCAGCTCCGCATAGAAAGGTGATGTCAGGTCGCGAACAATCAGGCCAATCACCCCGCTTTGCCCGCCGCGCAGCGCCGACGCCTGACGGTTACGCACAAAGCCCAGCTGTTCAACCGCCTCGTTCACCCGCTGACCGGTGGCAGGAGAGATTCGCCCTTTCCCGCTTAGCACCAGAGAAACGGTGCTGACGGAAACGCCCGCCGCCAGCGCGACATCGTTGATGGTGATTTTTTTCGCTACAGCCATGTGTCGGCGTGACTCCCTGAAATGAGATCGGTAAAACGTTTTATCAATACGTTATCTTTATACTACCAGTCAAAGCCTGAGAATGTGATTTAGCGCGCACTAAACTTTGATAAAACGTTTTATCTTCTCGCAGCATTGAAGCAGACAAACTGATTTTAACAATAAAGGAGTCGTTTTATGACGGCGAAAGCAGCACAAAAAATATCGCTGTGGGAATTTTTCCAGCAACTGGGTAAAACCTTTATGCTGCCCGTGGCACTCCTCTCGTTCTGCGGGATCATGCTCGGGATCGGCAGTTCGCTAAGCAGTAAAGACGTCATCACGCTGATCCCGTTCCTCGGTACCCCCGTGCTGCAGGCGATCTTTATCTGGATGAGTAAAGTCGGCTCCTTTGCGTTTAGCTTCCTGCCCGTCATGTTCTGCATCGCCATCCCGCTGGGCCTGGCGCGCGAAAATAAAGGCGTCGCGGCGTTTGCCGGTTTTGTGGGTTACGCGGTGATGAACCTGGCGGTTAACTTCTGGCTGACTGCGAAAGGCATTTTGCCGACCACCGACGCTGCCGTGCTGAAAGCCAACAACATTCAGAGCGTGATCGGTATCCAGTCCATCGATACCGGGATCCTCGGGGCAGTGATCGCGGGTGTGATTATCTGGATGCTGCACGAGCGCTTCCACAATATCCGCCTGCCGGATGCCCTGGCCTTCTTCGGCGGTACCCGCTTCGTACCGATTATCACCCTGGTGGTGATGGGCCTGTTTGGTCTGATCATTCCACTGATCTGGCCGGTCTTCGCGATGGGCATCAACGGCATTGGCCGCATCATCAACGGCGCGGGAGATTTTGGTCCGATGATCTTCGGCACCGGCGAGCGTCTGCTCCTGCCGTTTGGTCTGCAGCATATCCTGGTGGCCCTGATTCGCTTCACCGAAGCGGGCGGTACGATGGAGGTGTGCGGTCACGACGTGAGCGGCGCGCTGACCATCTTCCAGGCGCAGCTGAGCTGCCCGACCACCCACGGCTTCTCCGAAAGCGCCACCCGCTTCCTGTCTCAGGGTAAAATGCCTGCCTTCCTCGGCGGCCTGCCGGGTGCCGCGCTGGCGATGTACCACTGCGCGCGCCCGGAAAACCGTCATAAAATTAAAGGCCTGCTGATTTCCGGCGTCATCGCCTGCGTCGTGGGCGGTACCACCGAGCCAATCGAATTCCTGTTCCTGTTCGTCGCGCCGGTGCTGTACCTCATCCACGCGGTGCTGACCGGCCTGGGCTTTACCGTGATGGCGGTGCTGGGCGTGACCATCGGCAACACCGACGGCAACGTGATCGACTTCGTGGTGTTCGGGATCCTGCACGGCCTGTCCACCAAGTGGTACCTGGTGCCGGTCGTGGCGGCTATCTGGTTCGCGGTGTACTACGGTATCTTCCGCTTCGCCATCACCCGCTTTAACCTGAAAACGCCTGGCCGCGATACCGATACGGCAAGCAGCGTTGAACAGGCGGTAGCCGGGACCGTGGGCAAGTCTGGCTATAACACCCCGGCCATTCTGGCGGCGCTGGGCGGTGCGGATAACATCACCTCTCTGGATAACTGCATTACCCGCCTGCGTCTGTCGGTGGCGGATATGTCAAAAGTGAATACCAACGCCCTGAAAGCCAACCGGGCCATTGGCGTGGTACAGTTAAATCAGCACAATTTGCAGGTGGTTATCGGCCCGCAGGTGCAGTCGGTGAAGGATGAGCTGGCTACCCTGATGCGAACAGTAGAAGCCTGATGCCTCAGCCCCCTCTCATGAGGGGGTTTTACTTTAAGGATTAACGTCATGTTTGATTTCTCTACCGTCGTGGATCGACACGGCACCTGGTGTACCCAGTGGGACTACGTCGCCGACCGCTTTGGCGCGGTCGACCTGCTGCCCTTCACCATCTCGGATATGGATTTCGCTACCGCTCCCTGCATTACCGACGCGCTGCATCAGCGCATCAATCACGGCGTGTTGGGCTACAGCCGCTGGAAGAACGATGAGTTTCTCGCCGCCGTCGCGCACTGGTTCCAGCAGCGCTTTAACAGCCAGATTGAGACCGAATCGGTCGTTTATGGCCCTTCCGTTATTTATATGGTTTCTGAGTTGATTCGTCTCTGGTCAAACCCCGGCGACGGCGTGGTGGTACATACCCCGGCATACGATGCGTTTTACAAAGCCATCGAAGGCAATGGGCGTCACGTGGTGCCCGTAGAGATGGAAAAGCATGCCGCTGGCTGGCTGGGAAACATGGCTGCGCTGGAAGCGGCCCTGGCGAAACCTGAAAACAAAATTTTGCTGCTGTGCAGCCCGCAAAACCCGACCGGCAAGGTCTGGACGCGGGAAGAACTGACGCAGATGGCGGAACTGTGCGAGCGCTATGACGTGGCGGTTATCAGTGATGAAATCCATATGGATATGGTGTGGGGCGAGCATCGTCACACGCCGTGGAACGCGGTGGCGCGCGGCAAATGGGCGCTTCTCACCTCCGGCTCGAAAAGCTTTAATATTCCGGCGCTGACGGGCGCTTACGGCCTTATTGGCGATGAGGAGAGCCGTAACGGTTATCTCAGCGCGCTAAAAGGCCGGGACGGCCTCTCTTCCCCTTCCGTGCTGGCGCTGACGGCGCATATCGCCGCCTATCAGCAGGGAGCGCCGTGGCTGGATGCCCTGCGGGGTTATCTGGAAGGGAATTTGTTGTATATCGCACAGGAACTAAACAGCGCTTTTCCGAAACTGAACTGGCAGCCGCCAGAAGCGACCTATCTGGCCTGGATTGACCTGCGTCCGCTGAATATTGACGATCGGGCGCTGCAAAAAGTACTGATCGAGCAGCAAAAGGTTGCCATCATGCCGGGATATACCTACGGCAAGGAGGGAAATGGCTTTGTTCGCCTGAATGCGGGCTGCCCGCGCAGCAAGCTGGAACAAGGCGTTCAGCGCCTCATTGCCGGGATTAACGCACTCCTGTAATCAATTTGCGCAACGGAATATTCCCTTGCGCAAATAGCTTTTTACCCCGTTTTGTTTTTATAATATGGCGCACTTTAACCAGAAAAGAGTGCGACCATGATTGATACACGCCTGCCTTTAACTGATATTCATCGTCACCTTGACGGTAACATTCGTGCCCAAACCATCCTCGATCTTGGCCGCCAGTTCAATTTAACGCTTCCAGCGCAGACGCTTGAGTCGCTGATCCCGCATGTACAGGTGACCTCCAATGAACCGGACCTGGTCAGCTTCCTGAGCAAACTCGACTGGGGCGTGAAGATGCTGGCCTCGCTGGATGCCTGCCGCCGCGTGGCGTTTGAGAACATTGAAGATGCGGCCCGTAACGGTCTGCATTACGTCGAGCTGCGCTTCTCGCCGGGCTACATGGCGATGACCCACAGCCTGCCCGTTGCAGGCGTGGTGGAAGCCGTCATTGAAGGCGTCCGCGAAGGGTGTAAAACTTTCGACGTTCAGGCCCGTCTGATTGGCATTATGAGCCGTACGTTCGGCGAAGCCGCCTGCCTGCAGGAGCTGGAAGCGCTGCTGGCCCATCGCGATGCCATCACCGCGGTCGACCTCGCCGGCGACGAGCTGGGCTTCCCGGGCAGTCTGTTCCTCTCCCACTTCAACCGCGCGCGCAATGCCGGCTGGCACATTACCGTGCATGCGGGTGAAGCGGCTGGCCCGGAAAGCATCTGGCAGGCCATCCGCGAGCTGGGCGCCGAGCGTATCGGTCACGGCGTGAAGGCGGTTGAAGATCGCGCCCTGATGGATTTCCTGGCGGAGCAGCGTATCGGGATTGAGTCGTGTTTGACGTCTAACATTCAGACCAGCACCGTGGCAACGCTGGCGCATCATCCGCTGAAAACGTTCCTCGAGCACGGCGTGCTGGCCTCGCTGAACACCGACGACCCTGCGGTTCAGGGCGTGGATATCATCCACGAGTACAACATCGCCGCACCGCAGGCGGGCTTGAGCCGCGAGCAGATCCGTCAGGCGCAGATTAACGGGCTGGAAATTGCCTTCCTGACGCCTGAAGAGAAGCAGGCGCTGCGGGATAAGGTGGCAACCGCGTAAACCCTTTGCCGGGTGGCGGCTACGCCTAACCCGGCCTACAAAAGCATTTCAAACTTATGCCAGACAGAGCGTGGCGCGATGTTTGGCAGATTCGATGCCCAGTTCAATCAGCTCCATAATCTGAATCGCCTGGCTGGCCGGAACCGGATTCTCTCCCGTGCCGTTCAGCGCATCGCGGATGGCCGCATAGTAGGCCGGATAGTTCCCCGGGATCGTCAGCAAAGTCTCCTCAACGAGTTCCTCGCCTTCAACCCGCGTGACCACGCCGTCGCGCATGTCATAGCCCCAGTCTTCCTGCGGTAAACGTTCACCGCTTTTCAGTCGGTCCTCCTGCGGATCGAGACCAAACTTCACGTAGCTCCCGCGCGTTCCGTGAATGATATAGCGGGCCGATTCTGCGGCCGCGACCATCGTGCCGTGCAGTACAATCCGTCGCTGCGGGTAGCTGAGCACCGCGTGGAAGTAATCGGTTGTCTGCGCGCCGGGCCTGAGCTGGGCCAGATCGACCGTCATGCTCACCGGCAGACCAAAAAGATTGACGGCCTGATCCAGCAGGTGCGGGGCTAAATCGTACCAGATACCGCTGCCCGGACCGGCCTGCTCGCGCCAGCGGTTTCTCACCTGCGGACGGAAGCGGTCAAAGTGCGATTCAAAAAAGAGGATCTCCCCTAGCGTGCCCTCGCTGAGAAGCCTTTTTACCGTCAGAAAATCGCTGTCCCAGCGGCGGTTATGGAATACCGACAGCAGCCTGCCCAGGCTCTTTGCCAGCGCATCCAGCTCGCGAGCCTGAGACAGCGTGACGGTAAAGGGCTTATCGACAACCACGTGCTTACCGGCTTCCAGCGCGGCTTTTGCAAGCGGAAAGTGGGTGTCGTTCGGCGTGGGGATGACGATTAAATCAATATTCGGATCGTTGAAAAGGTGTTTAGGTTCAGAGACAACCGGCACGGAGGGCCAGTCGGCGTGGACTTTAGCGGCATCGCTGCTGGATACCGCCGCCAGCGCCATCCCCGGCGTCCCGGCTATCAGAGGCGCATGAAACGTTTTGCTCGCGTACCCGTAGCCGATAAGCCCGACGCGGATATTATCACTCATAGTGCCATCCTCTTTTATGACGTTCTTATTTCACACTGCCTAGCCCGGCATGACCATAGATTAATAATGTGCCATATGACTTAAAATAGCAGGTTGTACGGGTTGTTTTTGTTACATAGTATTAACCTACTGATTTTGTTTAAGGGAACCGTTCCCAAAGCCCTTGCCGTCGGGGAAACGTCGCTGTAACATTTGCGCCCTGTATTTATGGATAAAGTACAATTACGAATCATGACGTCAATTATTAATCGAATCATTGAATTAGCGGGATGGATTGTCCTTGGGGTTTCGGTCATTTTGCTGGGCGTTGCCAGCCATATCGATAACTACCAGCCGCCGGAGCCTGTCACAGTCGCCCAACCTAAGTAACCGGTTACCGCAATAAAGAGTGACATAATATGTCAGTTACTTATTGCCAGCCCTGGTGAACACGGTTAACCTTCTCTTCCAGGCATCGTCTGATGCCTGAATTTCAGCAAAGAAAACTCCTAATTTCGTCGCGTTACCTGAGTGGGCTGTTTACGTCTTAATTAATCCGTTTATTATTCGACCGAATTACCTTAACTGGTATTACTCACTTTTATATGGAAACTTATTAATATGACAGTTCAGGACTATTTATTAAAATTTCGCAAGATCAATTCGCTTGAGAGCCTGGAAAAACTGTTTGACCATCTGAACTACACCCTGTCGGATAATCAGGACATCATTAATATGTATCGCGCCGCTGACCATCGCCGTGCGGAGCTGGTTTCCGGTGGTCGTTTGTTCAACGTCGGTGAAGTGCCTAAGTCCGTATGGCGTTACGTTTTATAAGAAAGTAGCCATCCGCGCGAAATGTTATATACTCTCCGCCCTGCAAACTGGCTGTACAACATTTCGCGCAGATTATGGGAGAGTTCATGACCGCAACGCCTGGAGAACGCATTGGAGGCTGGTTAATCGCCCCACTGGCATGGCTGCTGGTTGCCTTATTAAGCGCATCGCTTGCGCTGCTGCTGTATACCACCGCATTAGTTACCCCTCACGCCATCCAGACCCTGATGTCGCAAAGCGTGCTGAATATTGCGATGTGGTTTGTGTCGTTCGTTTTCGCGATTGGAATGTGGTACTACACGCTGTGGCTGACCATTGCCTTCTTTAAGCGCCGCAAGAGTGTGCCGAAGCACTACATCATCTGGCTGCTGATTTCGGTTCTGCTGGCGGTGAAAGCCTTTGCTTTTTCGCCCGTTTCAGACGCTCTGGCCGTTCGTCAGCTGTTTTTCCCACTGCTGGCTGCGGCGCTGCTGGTGCCCTATTTCAAGCGTTCGACGCGGGTGAAAAACACCTTCGTGAACCCGTAATAACCCTACAGATAACCTGTTGTCGCCTGCGTTGGTTTGTCCGATAATAGGCGGCTTTTTTATTTCAGGCTAAATAATGACCGATTACTTACTGCTCTTTGTCGGCACCGTGCTGGTTAACAACTTCGTTCTGGTGAAGTTCCTTGGCCTGTGCCCGTTTATGGGCGTGTCCAAAAAGCTGGAAACGGCGATGGGCATGGGGCTGGCGACGACCTTCGTGATGACGCTGGCGTCCATCTGCGCGTGGTGGATCGATACCTGGATCCTCATCCCGCTGGGGTTAACCTATCTTCGTACGCTGGCCTTTATTCTGGTTATCGCGGTGGTGGTGCAATTTACCGAAATGGTGGTGCGCAAAACCAGCCCGGCGCTTTATCGCCTGCTGGGCATCTTCCTGCCGCTGATCACCACCAACTGCGCCGTTCTCGGCGTGGCGCTGCTGAACATCAACCTTGGCCATAACTTTATGCAGTCGGCGCTGTATGGTTTTTCTGCGGCAGTCGGTTTCTCCCTGGTAATGGTGCTGTTCGCCTCCATTCGCGAGCGCCTGGCAGCAGCGGATATTCCTGCGCCCTTCCGCGGTAACGCGATTGCGCTGGTGACCGCAGGTTTAATGTCTCTGGCCTTTATGGGCTTTAGTGGTCTGGTGAAGTTGTAATGAATGCTATCTGGATTGCCATCGCCTCTATCAGCGTTCTGGGGTTGGTGTTTGGCCTTATCCTGGGTTACGCCTCCCGCCGTTTCGCGGTAGAGGACGATCCTGTTGTTGAGAAAATTGATGAGCTTCTGCCGCAAAGCCAGTGCGGGCAGTGTGGCTATCCCGGCTGCCGCCCCTATGCCGAAGCGGTAGGGATTCAGGGTGAAAAAATTAACCGCTGCGCCCCCGGCGGCGAAGCGGTGATGCTGAAAATCGCGACCCTGCTCAACGTTGATCCGCAGCCCGTTGACGGCGATGCGGACGTGCAGGAGCCGGTCCGTGCCCTGGCCGTGATCGACGAAGCCAACTGCATCGGCTGCACCAAATGTATTCAGGCCTGCCCGGTTGACGCCATCGTGGGCGCAACCCGCGCTATGCACACCGTCGTGGCGGACCTCTGCACCGGCTGTAACCTCTGCGTGGCCCCCTGCCCGACGCAATGTATCGAGCTGCGCCCGGTTGAAACGACTACCGAAAGCTGGAAGTGGGATCTTCAAACCATTCCGGTTCGCAATATTCCTGTGGAACAACATGCTTAAGTTATTTTCTGCTTTCAGAAAAGAGAAGATCTGGGACTTTGACGGCGGTATTCATCCACCGGAAATGAAAACCCAGTCCAACGGCACGCCGCTGCGTCAAATTCCGCTGGCGACGCGTTACGTTATGCCGCTCAAGCAGCATATTGGCGCTGAGGGTGAGCTGTGCGTGAAAGAAGGCGATACGGTGCTTCGCGGCCAGCCGCTGACCTTTGGTCGCGGACGCATGCTGCCGGTGCATGCGCCAACCTCCGGTAAAGTGGTCGCCATTGCTCCGCATACGGTGGCGCATCCGTCCGCGCTCTCAGAACTGAGCGTGATTATTGAAGCCGACGGCGAAGACCGCTGGATTGACCGTGACGGCTGGAGCGATTTCCGCGCCCACAGCCGCGAAGCGCTTATCGAGCGAATTCATCAGTTCGGCGTTGCCGGGCTGGGTGGCGCGGGCTTCCCGACCGGCGTCAAGCTGCGCGGCGGTGGCGATAACATTCAGACGTTGATTATCAACGCCGCCGAGTGCGAGCCGTATATCACCGCCGACGATCGTCTGATGCAGGACTGTGCCGCCCAGGTGGTGGAGGGCATCCGCATCCTCGCGCACATTCTGCAGCCGCGGGAAGTGCTGATCGGTATCGAAGACAATAAACCGCAGGCTATTTCCATGCTGCGCGCCGTGCTGGCGGGCAGTCACGATATTAGCCTGCGCGTTATCCCGACCAAGTACCCTTCTGGCGGCGCAAAACAGCTGACGCAAATTCTCACCGGCAAGCAGGTTCCTCACGGCGGACGCTCTTCGGATATCGGCGTGCTGATGCAAAACGTCGGCACCGCTTATGCCGTGAAGCGCGCGGTGATTGACGGCGAACCGTTAACCGAGCGCGTGGTGACGCTGACCGGGGAATCGATTTCTCGTCCGGGCAACGTCTGGGCGCGTCTGGGTACGCCGGTGCGCCATCTGCTGGAACAGGCTGAGTTTTGCCCGGGCAGCGACCAGATGGTGATCATGGGCGGCCCGCTGATGGGCTTTACCCTGCCGTGGCTGGACGTTCCGGTAGTGAAAATCACCAACTGTCTGCTCGCGCCTTCCCCGACCGAGATGGGCGAAGAGCAGGAAGAGAAAGGCTGCATCCGCTGCAGCGCCTGCGCCGATGCCTGCCCGGCGGATCTGCTCCCGCAGCAGCTGTACTGGTACAGCAAAGGCCAACTGCACGACAAAGCAAAAGCCCATAACCTGGCCGACTGCATTGAATGCGGCGCCTGCGCCTGGGTCTGCCCGAGCAACATCCCGCTGGTGCAGTATTTCCGCCAGGAGAAGGCTGAAATTTATGCCATCTCCATGGAAGAAAAACGCGCTGCGGAAGCCAAAGCGCGCTTCGAAGCGCGCCAGGCGCGACTGGAACGCGAAAAAGTCGCCCGTCAGGAACGCCATAAGCAGGCCGCCGTTCAGCCTGCCGAAAAAGATCAGGATGCCATTAACGCCGCACTGGCGCGCGTTCGTGAGAAAAAAGCAACCGCGGCACAGCCTGTGGTGATCCCTGCAGGTGAGAAACCTGATAACAGCGAAGCCATCGCCGCACGTGAGGCGCGTAAGGCCGCAGCGCGTGCCCGTCAGGCTGAAAAAGCGCAAACGGCCCAGGCAGAGGCGGAGATCGACCCGCGTAAAGCCGCCGTTGAAGCGGCAATAGCCCGCGCCAAAGCCCGCAAAGCCGGTGAGCAAAGCGTGGTCGTCGAGCAGGATGAGGTCGACCCGCGCAAAGCGGCCGTTGAAGCGGCGATTGCCCGCGCCAAAGCGCGCAAAGCAGCGCAGCAGGCTCCTGCGGCAGAACCCGAAGCACCGGTCGACCCTCGCAAAGCCGCCGTCGAAGCGGCCATCGCTCGCGCCAAAGCCCGTAAGGCGGCGCAGCAGGAAGAGCAACCGCAGGCCGCCAACGATGACCCGCGCAAGGCCGCCGTCGCCGCCGCCATTGCGCGCGTTCAGGCGAAGAAAGCCGCACAGAAAGCAGTTAACGAGGATTAAATGGTTTTCAGAATCGCAAGCTCCCCTTACACCCACAATCAGCGCCAGACATCGCGCATCATGATGCTGGTCTGCCTGGCGGCGCTGCCGGGCATTGCCGTTCAGTGCTGGTTTTTCGGCTGGGGAACCCTGTTCCAGATAATCCTGGGCTGTGCCAGCGCCTTAGCGGCGGAAGCCCTTGTGCTTAAGCTGCGCAAGGCGGCTGTCTCCCGCATTCTTGCCGACAACTCCGCGCTGCTGACCGGTCTGCTGCTGGCCATCAGTATCCCACCGTTCGCCCCATGGTGGATGGTGGTTCTCGGGACCGTTTTCGCCGTGATCATTGCCAAACAGCTGTACGGCGGGCTCGGTCATAACCCGTTTAACCCGGCGATGATTGGCTACGTGGTGCTGCTGATCTCCTTCCCGGTGCAGATGACCAGCTGGCTGCCTCCGCACGAGATTGCGGCCACGGTTCCGGGCTTTATGGATGCCCTGCACGTTATCTTTACCGGCCATACGGCGCTCGGCGCTGACATGAACACGCTGCGCATGGGCGTGGACGGTATCAGCCAGGCGACGCCTCTCGATACCTTTAAAACGTCCCTGCACGCCGGGCACAGCGTTGAGCAGATCATGAAATCCGCGATCTACAGCGGCATGCTGGCGGGTGCAGGCTGGCAGTGGGTTAACCTGGCGTATCTGCTGGGCGGCCTGTTCCTGCTGCAGCAGAAAGCCATTCGCTGGCATATTCCGGTCAGCTTCCTCGTGACGCTGGCGGTTTGCGCGACGCTGGGATGGGTCTTCTCTCCTGAATCCCTGGCCAGCCCTCAGATGCATTTGCTCTCCGGTGCGACCATGCTAGGTGCCTTCTTTATCCTGACGGATCCGGTTACGGCGTCAACGACTAACCGCGGCCGCCTGATCTTCGGCGCGCTGGCGGGCCTGCTGGTATGGCTGATCCGCAGCTTTGGCGGTTACCCGGACGGCGTGGCATTTGCCGTCCTGCTCGCCAACATTACCGTTCCGCTCATCGACTACTACACGCGTCCGCGCGTGTACGGCCATCGCTAAGGGTTTCGCCATGCTAAAAACGATGCAAAAACACGGCGTCACGCTGGCTGTCTTCGCCGCGGTCCTGACGGGGCTGACGGCACTGGTGAATGCGTTAACCAAAACGACCATCGAAGAACAGGCTTCAAAGCAGCAAAAGGCGCTCTTCGATCAGGTGATTCCGTCAGATTTCTACGATAATGACCTGCAAAAAAGCTGCTTTGTGGTAGACGCGCCACAGCTTGGGAAAGGCGCGCACCGTGTCTTTATCGCCCGCAAAGGGGATAAACCGGTAGGCGCAGTGATGGAAGCGACGGCGCCCGACGGCTATTCCGGCGCTATTCAACTGCTTGTCGGCAGCGATTTCACCGGCACGATACTGGGCACCCGCGTGACGGAACACCATGAGACGCCGGGTCTTGGCGATAAAATTGAAACCCGGCTGAGCGACTGGATTTTGCACTTCGCCGGTAAAGTTATCCATGGCGAAGGTGACACCGCGTTTGCGGTGAAGAAAGACGGCGGCGAGTTCGACCAGTTCACCGGCGCGACCATCACGCCGCGCGCAGTGGTGAACGCCGTTAAACGAGCCGGGCTGTATGCTGAAACGCTGCCCGCGCAAATCAACAATCTTCCAGCCTGTGGAGAGTAATCATGAGCCAGGTTAAAGAGGTTATTGTCCAGGGGTTGTGGAAGAACAACTCCGCGCTGGTACAGCTTCTGGGGATGTGCCCACTGCTGGCGGTAACGTCCACCGCCACCAACGCGCTCGGTCTGGGTCTGGCAACCACGCTGGTACTGACCCTGACCAACCTCTCCATCTCCGCCCTGCGCCGCTGGACGCCGTCGGAAATTCGTATTCCGATTTACGTCATGATCATTGCGTCGGTGGTCAGTATCGTCCAGATGCTGATTAACGCCTACGCGTTTGGCCTGTACCAGTCGCTCGGGATCTTTATTCCCCTTATCGTCACCAACTGTATCGTCGTCGGGCGTGCTGAAGCCTTCGCGGTGAAAAACAGCCCCGCCATGTCGGCGCTGGATGGGTTTTCCATTGGCATGGGCGCCACGTGCGCCATGTTCGTGCTGGGCTCGCTGCGCGAGATCCTCGGTAACGGTACGCTGTTTGACGGCGCAGATGCGCTGCTCGGCGGCTGGGCCAAAGCGCTGCGCGTTGAAGTGTTCCACACCGATACGCCATTCCTGCTGGCGATGCTGCCGCCTGGCGCATTTATTGGCCTTGGCATGATGCTGGCGATAAAATACCTGATTGATGAGAAACGTAAGCGCCGCGCGGCTGAGCGTAGCGTTCTGGAAGGGACACCCGAGAAGGCTTCATGAATAAAGAAAAGCGCATTGCGATCCTGACCCGTCTGAGGGACGAGAACCCGCACCCGACGACGGAGCTGAATTTTACCTCCCCGTTTGAGCTGTTGATCGCCGTGTTGCTCTCTGCGCAGGCTACCGATGTGAGCGTCAATAAAGCCACTGCCCTGCTCTATCCGGTCGCCAATACGCCGAAAGCCATGCTGGAGCTGGGCGTGGAAGGCGTGAAGTCCTATATCAAAACCATCGGCCTGTTTAACAGCAAAGCAGAGAACGTCATTAAGACCTGCCGGATCCTGCTGGAACAGCACGGAGGCGAAGTGCCGGAGGACCGCGCCGCGCTGGAAGCCTTACCGGGCGTGGGGCGTAAGACCGCGAACGTGGTGCTCAACACCGCGTTTGGCTGGCCCACTATCGCCGTGGATACGCATATCTTTCGCGTGTCTAACCGGACAAACTTTGCGCCGGGGAAAAATGTCGAGCAGGTCGAAGAGAAGCTGCTGAAAGTGGTTCCGACTGAATTTAAAGTTGATTGCCACCACTGGCTCATTCTGCACGGCCGTTATACCTGTATTGCCCGTAAGCCTCGCTGCGGCTCCTGCATTATTGAAGATCTCTGCGAATACAAAGAAAAAGTATATTCCTGATCACCCCAATCCCATGCCAAAAGAAGGGCTATCGAGCGTTCTTCTTTTGTCCGTTATTTGTCCGTCTGTCGCTTCCTCTGACCTGTCACTTGTTCGGCTGTTTAACGCTCAAACAGGTTAATACTTTTTTCATAGCCAAAAATTTCTATACATCTGTGATCGCGATCACCCTGATAACTTCATGTTGAATTTTTGTTGTCAAAATCGGCCTAAACCCTTTGTCTGACAAGATACTCTCCTTCCCATGCCGAAGATAAGACCAGCTATTTTTCAGAATATGGGCTATATCACTGCATGAAGCGGTAAATAGCAGAACATATCGCCAAAAGCCGATTGGATAGGGTTATTGCCAGTCGAAAAAACTGCCTTTACTCATGGCATGAAATTTAACGCTGAATAACATTTATATGAACCGACGATTATACCACCCCAGATATATGTAACAGATTATTACAAACGTATTGCCAGATGGGGCAGGATAGTGAACATTACCCGCCGTTTCTCCTCCCAATATAACTATAAGGCGTATGGGCTACGGCCATCACGCTATGAACACCCCCGTTAATATGGGATGTAAAAAAAGAGGTATATGTGTCTACTGCAAACAATAAACCAACAGATGAAAGCGTGAGTCTTAACGCTTTTAAACAGCCTAAAGCGTTCTATCTCATCTTCTCTATCGAGTTATGGGAGCGTTTTGGTTATTACGGCCTGCAAGGGATCATGGCCGTTTACCTGGTAAAACAGCTGGGTATGTCCGAAGCCGATTCCATCACGCTGTTCTCTTCCTTCAGTGCTCTGGTGTACGGTCTGGTCGCTATTGGCGGCTGGCTGGGCGATAAAGTTCTCGGGACTAAACGTGTCATCATGCTGGGCGCCATTGTCCTGGCAATTGGCTATGGTCTGGTTGCATGGTCAGGGCATGATGCCGCTGTCGTGTATATGGGTATGGCGACGATTGCCGTCGGTAACGGTCTGTTCAAAGCGAACCCGTCCTCCCTGCTTTCGACCTGCTATAACAAAGACGATCCGCGCCTGGACGGTGCATTTACCATGTACTACATGTCCATTAACATCGGTTCGTTCTTCTCTATGCTGGCAACCCCATGGCTGGCGGCGAAATTCGGCTGGAGCGTGGCGTTCGCACTGAGCTTCGTGGGTATGCTGATCACCGTGGTGAACTTCCTGTTCTGCCGCAGCTGGGTTAAAGACTACGGTTCCAAACCTGACTTCGAGCCTGTGCATATGGGCAAACTGCTGGCGACCATCGTAGGCGTTGTTGTCCTCGCGGCAATTGCCACCTGGCTGCTGCACAACCAGGGTATCGCACGTGCCGTTCTGGGCGTGGTTGCGCTGGGTATCGTGGTCATCTTTGCGAAAGAAGCCTTCGCTATGCAGGGCGCTGCACGTCGTAAGATGATTGTGGCGTTCATCCTGATGCTGGAAGCGATTATCTTCTTCGTGCTTTACAGCCAGATGCCAACCTCACTGAACTTCTTCGCTATCCGTAACGTTGAGCATTCAATCCTCGGTATCGCGTTCGAACCTGAGCAGTTCCAGGCGCTGAACCCGTTCTGGATCATGATTGGTTCCCCGATTCTGGCCGCTATCTACAACAAGATGGGCGACCGTCTGCCAATGCCGCACAAGTTCGCCGTGGGCATGGTGCTGTGTTCTTGCGCCTTCCTGGTGCTGCCGCTGGGTACCAAATTTGCCACCGACGCCGGTATCGTGTCCGTTAACTGGCTGATCCTGAGCTACGCGCTGCAGTCTATCGGCGAACTGATGATCTCCGGTCTGGGCCTGGCGATGGTTGCACAGCTGGTGCCGCAGCGTCTGATGGGCTTCATCATGGGTAGCTGGTTCCTGACCACTGCGGGTGCGGCAATCATTGCAGGTAAGATTGCTAACCTGATGGCGGTTCCGGAAAACGTGACTGATCCACTGCTTTCCCTGAACGTGTACGGTACCGTGTTCATGCAGATTGGTATCGCGACTGCGGTTATTGCCGTTCTGATGCTGCTGACCGCACCGAAACTGAATCGTATGACTCAGGACGACGACAAGACGGCTGAAGCGACCAAAACCGCTACCGCGTAATATTATTGAGAAACGACGAGCCGCTAATGCATATTAGCGGCTTTTTTTTTATCCGTTTGCGCACTAACATAGCTGGAACCTCAGCAAAAAGGAGTTACCGATGAAACTGTTCTACAAACCGGGCGCGTGCTCTCTTGCTTCCCATATCACCCTGCGCGAGAGCGGCAAAGATTTTACGCTGGATGGCGTTGATCTGATGAAAAAACGTCTGGAAAACGGTGATGATTTTCTTGCCATCAACCCGAAAGGACAAGTTCCGGCGCTCCTGCTGGATGACGGTACCCTGCTGACCGAAGGCGTGGCGATTATGCAGTTCCTGGCCGATAGCGTACCCGATCGCCATCTGCTGGCGCCGGTCAGTACCGTTTCTCGCTATAAAACGCTGGAATGGCTGAACTACATTGCGACCGAGCTGCACAAAGGGTTTACGCCGCTGTTCCGCCCGGATACGCCAGAGGAGTTCAAACCGACCCTGCGCGCGCTTCTTGAGAAAAAGCTGCAGTACGTTAACGAATCGCTGAAAGACGATCAGTGGATTGCGGGTTCGCGCTTCACGATTGCCGATGCGTACCTGTTCACCGTGCTGCGCTGGGCGCGCGCGGTTAAGCTGAACCTGGAAGGGTTAGACCATATTGCATCGTATATGAAACGCGTGGCAGAGCGCCCTGCGGTGGCTGCGGCGCTGAAAGCGGAAGGTCTTAGCTAATATCGCCCGGCGGCGCTTCGCTTGCACGGGCCTACGGGTTTTGTAGGCCGGGTAAGCGCAGCGCCACCCGGCATCATTTAAAGCTGGGTTGCGCTGAAATAGTGCTCCGGCTTCGCGATACGATCCTGTGCCGCTACCACCTGCAGTTCATATTCCTGCATCTCTTTGGTCGCAATCATGATTTCGTACACCGCCGCGGTAACGTGCTCCAGCGCGTCGCGCATCGTCGCCCCTTGCAGTAATTTCACCAACAGCAGACCGCTGGTGACATCTCCGACCCCAACCGGCTGGCGCAGGCCAAAATCCACCAGCGGACGGCTGATATGCCAGGCGTCATCTTTCGTCACCAGAAGCATCTCAAAACGGTCCTGGCTCAGCCCTGCGCGCGCAAGGTGTTTAACCAGCACAACCTCAGGCCCCTGAGCGATCAGTTCACGAGACGCGCTTACCGCCTCTTCTACGCTGTTAACCGGACGCTCGCAGAGAATTTCGAGTTCGACCAGGTTTGGCGCAATGATATCGCTGGCGGGCAGCGCGTGACGGACGTGAAACTCTGCAACGCCAGGCGCCACGATGCAGCCTTTCTCCGGATGGCCCATGACGGGGTCGCAGAAGTATTTTGCCGACGGGTTTGCGGCTTTCACCTGGCGAACGATGCCGAGGATATGCTCCCCCTGCTCCGCTGAGCCGAGGTAACCGCTCAGCACGGCGTCACAGCGTTTGAGCTGGTCGATATCGGCAATACCCTGTACAACCTCCGTCAGATGCGAAGGCGGCATCACGCAGCCGGTCCATTTGCCGTACTGCGTGTGGTTAGAGAACTGCACGGTATTAAGGGGCCAGACGTTGACGCCGAGACGACGCATCGGGAATTCCGCGGCGCTATTGCCAGCGTGTCCAAAAACAACGTGGGACTGAATGGCGAGGATGTTCTTCATTTTTTTCTTACCAAACCCTGAAAAAACAAAAAGGGGCGTGGTTTCCCACGCCCCCTGGAGACTGTTAATTACTTCCAGCAGACAAGGCAGTAGTTCTTCTTGCCGCGACGCAGCAGCGTGTAGCGACCATACAGACGGTCGCCGTCAACGAAGGTGTATTCCGGGTCGGCCTGTTTCTCACCGTTGATGGTGATAGCGTTAGACGCGATGGTCTTACGAGCCTGACCGCGGGAAGGCTGGAGCTCAGAGTCCACCAGCGCCTGCATCAGGTCAGCCCCTTTCTCCATCTCAACCATCGGCACGCCGTCCTGCGCCAGCTGTTCGAAGTCCGCTTCGCTCAGATCGCTCAGGGTACCGTTGAACAGGCTTGCGGTAATGCGTTTTGCAGCGGCCAGACCTTCTTCACCGTGAACCAGTTTGGTCACTTCGTCAGCCAGCACGTACTGCGCGCGCGGTGCTTTACCGCTGTTCTTGTCTTCTTCTTCCAGCGCGTTGATCTCTTCAATGTCCATAAAGGTGAAGAACTTCAGGAAGCGGTAAACATCGGCATCCGCCGTGTTGATCCAGAACTGGTAGAATTTGTACGGGCTGGTTTTCTTCGGATCGAGCCATACCGCGCCGCCTTCGGTTTTACCAAATTTGGTGCCGTCGGCTTTGGTGATCAGCGGAACGGTCAGACCGAAGACCTGATTCTGGTGCAGACGACGGGTCAGGTCGATACCGGAGGTGATGTTACCCCACTGATCGGAACCGCCAATCTGCAGGGAAACGCCGTGCAGTTTGTTCAGGCAGGCAAAGTCATAACCCTGCAGCAGGTTGTAGGAGAACTCGGTAAAGGAGATACCCTGGTCGTCGCGGTTCAGACGCTGCTTCACGGCCTCTTTGTTAATCATCTGGTTAACAGAGAAGTGCTTGCCGATATCACGCAGGAAGGTCAGCACGTTCATGCCACCAAACCAGTCGTAGTTGTTCGCAGCAATGGCGGCGTTATCACCACAGTTGAAGTCGAGGAACGGTGCAACCTGTTTGCGGATCTTATCCACCCACTCCTGCACGGTATCTTCGGTATTCAGTTTACGCTCAGCGGCTTTAAAGCTTGGGTCGCCAATCAGCCCGGTCGCGCCGCCCACCAGGGCAACAGGCTTATGGCCCGCCATCTGGAAGCGTTTCAGGCATAACAATGGAACAAGATGCCCCAAATGCAAGCTGTCAGCGGTGGGGTCGAAGCCGCAATAGAGCGCGATCGGGCCTTGCGCCAGTCGCTCTGCTAACGCTTCCTCGTCCGTCACCTGGGCCACGAGGCCCCGCTCTTGCAATTGTTTAATCAAGTTACTGCTTGCCATCAAATTCTCCATGTATAAACGACTGCACCTTTGCCGGTACACGACTTTTCGCCTGATGCGAAAGGACAATAGAATAAAGCGCAAGCGCGGTGTGCGCTAGCGCTTAAATCAACAAATTTCGGGGATTACGGTGCCAGTCTGTCGATTTTCCAGCCGCCATTCTCGCGCTGGTATAAAAAGCGGTCGTGCAGGCGATGTTCGCCCCCCTGCCAGAACTCCATCTGCTCAATAGGGATGCGGAAACCGCCCCAGAAGCTTGGCAGGGGAATTTCACCCTGCTGGAACTTCTGTTTCAGCTCCAGGAATTTACTTTCCAGCACGCCGCGGGCAGAAATTCGGCTGGACTGTTTTGATACCCAGGCGCCAATCTGGCTGTCACGCGGACGGCTGTGGAAATACTTCACCACTTCCAGCGTCGAGAGACGTTCCGCCTTGCCGGTGACCATCACCTGGCGTTCCAGCATGTGCCAGGGGAACAGCAGGCTGATACGCGGATTGTTTTCCAAATGGTGCGCTTTGCGGCTGCCGAGGTTGGTATAGAACACCAGGCCTTTCTCGTCATAGTGCTTGAGCAAAACGATGCGCTGATACGGTTGACCGTTTTCATCAACCGTCGCGACAACCATGGCGGTGGGGTCGGCAAGTTTCGCTTCGCAGGCCTGTTTCAGCCAGCGTTCAAAAAGCACGAGGGGTTCAGCGGGAAGATCCTGGCGACGCAGGCCGCCTTTGGTGTATTCACGGCGCAGATGCGCAATTTGCTGCAGTTCGTCGTTATCTGACATGGCGTTAGCTGACATTGAGAGTGGGTGGCGCTATTGTGCGCCGCCCCTGTAAAAATCTCAACGCTTCGGATTTTCAAGCTGGCAATTGTTGAGCACAATGCGGTCGCGTTTGTAGACGGTGGCGCTGTCGCCTTTTGACCAGAAGACATAGATACCGTCGGTGTAACGTGCGCCGGAGGCCGACATGCCCTGCTTCAGCGTCAGCAGTTTATTGTCATAAACAAAGCTGGCTTCCTGGCGTGGGTTATTCAGCTTCACGGTCAGCGGTTTTTCGTCGCAGCGATACTCCAGCGTATCGGTCTGCATGCGCTCAAGGAGCTGGTTATAGACGCTGCATCCTGACAGCAATAAAGGCGCGGCAATAAGAAGAAGTTTTTTCATGGGCGTATTCCGAAGACTTTCCTGGTCCTGGAGGGCATGGCTGCCCTCCTGTTTCGTTCCATTCTAACGACGACATGCCGCGCTGAATTTCAGTTAACTCTGATTATGACGAGGATTTGCCGGGAAAATCGCCCCGAGGACGCTCGCTTCACGAGCACCGGTTACCGACGGCAAGTTGCCCGGCAGTCCGGCAATGGTGCGCCAGGCGAGCCAGGCGAAGGCCAGCGCCTCCATATCATCACCGCTGATGCCGGCCTCATCTGTCGTGGTCACTTCGGTACCCGGCAGTAGCCCCGCAAGGCGCGCCATCACCAGCGGGTTGCGGCTTCCTCCGCCGCACACCAGCAGGCGCTCACAACCGCCGCTGAGCAGCACCTGTTCGGAAATAGACACGGCTGTGAGTTCTGCAAGCGTCGCCTGGACATCCTGCGGCGCGAGCGCCGGGAATGGCGCCAGCTGACGCTCAAGCCAGCCCAGGTTGAAGTATTCACGCCCCGTGCTTTTAGGGGCAGGCAGGGCAAAATAAGGATCGCTTAGCATCGACTGCAGCAGCGGAAGAATCACTTTCCCACTGCTCGCCCACTCGGCGTTTTTATCATACGGTTGACCGCACTGACGCCAGATCCAGGCATCCATTAACATATTGCCCGGGCCGGTATCGTAGCCGCGGACGGGCTGTCCCGGGATGAGCATTGACAGGTTGGCAATCCCACCAATGTTGAGCACCATCCGCCGCTCTGTTGGGTGCGCCAGTAACGCCTGATGGAACGCGGGTACCAGCGGCGCGCCCTGCCCGCCAAGGGCGATATCGCGACGACGGAAATCGCCTACCACCGTCACGCCCGTCTTCGCCACAATTTGGTTGTTATCGCCGATTTGCAGGGTATGCGGGGCGTCCCCAATAGGCTCATGCCAGACCGTTTGTCCGTGACACCCGATAGCCACCACATCCTGCGGGCGAAGATGTTCTTTTTGCATCAAAGCCTGCACCGCCTCCGCAAACAGCGCCCCCAGGCGGACATCAAGCTGTCCAAGCTGGGAAAGGGTTAGCTGCTGCCCCTGACAGATACTCAGAATATCCTCTTTCAGTGAAATGGGGATTGGCCAGGTCAGGCTCGCCTGCTGTGCCACCATGTTTTCGTCAATGGCGGCCAGAACGACATCTACCCCATCCAGACTGGTGCCTGACATCACACCAATGTAGCGACCCGATTTCATGCGCTTTCCTTACGTTGCGTGGGCTAAGGACATCCACTCAACCATAAACGGCGCAGCTTTGCCATCCGGCAATAATATTTTTTAACAATGTCAGACGGGCAACACAGGCGGACCCTGTTTATGTCTCGTTAAGTCAAATTCAAGTACAATTTTCCTATTGTTAGTGCAAAGATATGAACTATGGCCCCTTATGCCATATAATTTAGCCATAACGGATGCCCCACTCGGGCGTTTTTGGTGAACAGGAGATTCAAATGATTTTACGTGTACTGGGCGTTTCGCTGATTGGTTTAACTCTGGCTGGCTGTGTGAATGACAGTTCACTTTCTGGCGACGTTTACAGCGCTTCTGAAGCGAAACAGGTTCAGAACGTGACTTACGGTACCGTTGTTAACGCACGTCCTGTACAGATCCAGGGTGGTGATGAAAGCAACGTAATGGGTGCAATCGGCGGTGCCGTTCTGGGTGGTTTCCTCGGTAATACCGTCGGTGGCGGCACGGGTCGCTCGCTGGCAACAGCCGCAGGCGCCGTTGCGGGTGGCGTAGCCGGCCAGGGCGTTCAGGGTGCGATGAACAAAACCCAGGGCGTAGAGCTGGAAATCCGTAAAGACGACGGCAGCACTATCATGGTTGTACAGAAACAAGGCAACACCCGCTTCTCTGCAGGTCAGCGCGTTGTTCTGGCAAGCAACGGACGTCAGGTGACCGTTTCCCCACGTTAATTAAAAATGGATGTGGCCATCAGGCCACATCCATTTACAATATATATCACTCCCACAAATATATTTACAAAATATATTCACCACACCTATTATTTACCACGGCATATATTGTTTCTGCGCAAAGTATTTAGCGCGCTAATTGATTAAACTCATCGCAATCCTCTTACCTTCATTCATTATAAAGTCGTTAAAAACGTATATGATTGCGAATCGTCGTTCTCTAAAGAGTCGTTATATCGCGTTCTGCCTCGGTTGCATTGTTGTCATCGGGATATTACAAACGCTCTATTTAAAGGTCGTTGAATGGGTACCTTCCTTTTCACCGCTTTTATTCCCTACGCTCACCATTTTTCTGCTGGTGTTCCACCTGTTTATTGCCTGTTTCATGGTGATGAAATACTGGTGTGACAGAAAACGGCTGTATCTGGTGGCCTTCGCCTTTGCCTTTGCGGGCTCCGCATTGCTGATGGTCGGAACGCTCTCCAGCTTTCCCGCCTGGCTGGACCTCTACCAGTTCAACGTGGTGAACTACAACGATGCGATGATCTACTATATGTTCCGCCATCTCTTAATGGCGGTGCTTATCATCGTTGCGGCAATACTCTATACCACGCGCAATTATCCCCTTTCACGACTGGCGCATATCGCGATTGTAAGCGGCGAGTTTCTCTTTACGGCCTGTGCGGTGGGATTGGCCTGGATCTATTCCAGTCATTCAACATACTTATCAATTGACCTGGTTGATAATGAAACGCGTCAGTTTATGGTTCTCTGGAGCCAGTTCATTAATATTTCATTAATTGCTTTGTGGGTGGTGACATTAGCAGCGCTGATGATTATTACGCGCGTACGCAATTTATTTTGGGTAGGCGGTAATTTTTTGTGCGTCTGCTATATCGTCACGCTCTCAATGCTGTTGATGGGTGGACATGCCGAAGGTATCTCCTGGTATCGCGCCCGCTTATTTGAAACTGTCGCCACGCTGCTGATTATTTTTGTTCTGCTCTATGATGTCTTCAGGCTGTATCGCGACTCGCACGTAAAATACCAGCAGTCCTACCAGAACTCGATTCGCGACCCGCTCACGCGCCTGTACAACCGCAGTTATTTTTATGAATCATTAAAGCAGGCTCTGGATATCGCCAAACCCAGCCGCCCTGTTTCCATCATCGTCAGCGATCTCGATCGCTTCAAGCGTATCAACGACACCTACGGGCATCTTCAGGGCGATAAAGTGCTCCAGTTTGTCGCCAACCTGCTGATGGATTCGGTGCGCCCGCAGGATATCGCGGCCCGTATCGGTGGTGAGGAGTTTGTTCTGATGCTGGCCAACACCCCATCAGACGCGGCGTACCAGGTGGCAGAACGCATACGGTTGAAGCTGAGCAGCTTTGATAACACCAGCAGCGGCGGTCAGCTACCGGAGCCGATCACCATCAGCATGGGGGTATTTACGGCAACCTCCTCGTCGGTAAGCGCAGAGGAGTGCGTGGAAAGTGCCGACAAGGCGATGTATGAAGCGAAGGAGACAGGCCGTAACCGTGTGGTCGTCTTTAAGTAAAAAAAAGGCCTTGCTGCTGCAAGGCCTTGTTGTTTGTCAGTCTCGCGACTGCAGCTCATGGATGTTTTGCTCCAGGCGCCCAATGAGGCTAATGAGCATTTCCAGCTCCGCCGGTGAAACACCTGACAGGATCTCACCGCGCGTCTTGGTAATCACGGCTTCCATTTCCGTGATGATAGGCGCCGCTTTCTCGGTGAGTTTAATCCGTTTCGCACGACGATCGCTGGCGCAGGTTTGCCGCGAGATCAACCCCTTCTCTTCCAGCTGGTCAAGCGTGCGCACCAGCGACGGTTGCTCAATTCCTATCGCTTTTGCCAGTTGAATTTGCGACTGATCGGGCGGCAGCTGATGGATGTTGTGCAGCGTGACCCAATGCGTCTGTGTGAGCTCCAGAGGTTTCAGGCGATGGTCAATCAGAGCACGCCAGACGCGTACCAACCTTGCCAGATCAGAACCTAATGGCGATTCCAATTTCATCTCCTTATAATTAGCTTGCTAAGTTATTATACTGATTTTAGAATAGTGTGCAGCATTTGTATTGCCAAAACAAATGCAATACTGCATTCATCGAACTTAAAAGTATGACTTACACTGAATTGTGATGCTTCATCATACTAAGACAAGCCAACGCGGCATTCTGTTCACTGCAAAGGATTTCTGCCCGTGACGTTTTTTCATCGCTCAGAGGGTTTACCCCTTCAGGACCTGATCTTCGGTGCGTCAGTCTACTTTCCTCCCCTGTTTAAGGCCGTTCTGGTGGGCTTTATTCTCTGGCTCATCGCGCATCGTCTGCTTCGCGACTGGATGTACTCCGGCGAAGTCTGGCATCCCATGCTGATGGATCTTTCCCTGTTTGCCCTCTCCGTAAGCCTGGGCCTTGTCGTTTTGACTGCGTGGTGAATATGTCCCTGAAAACGCTAAAATACTTTTCCACCCTGTTTGTCCTTGCCCTCGCGCTGGTGGCGGGCTGGTGGATGTGGAATTTTTATATGCAGTCGCCCTGGACGCGTGATGGCAAAGTTCGTGCTGAACAGGTCAGCATCACCCCTCAGGTGTCGGGAACAATCACGACGCTGTTGGTTAAGGATAACCAGTTCGTCAAAAAGGGAGATGTTTTATTCCGAATCGACGACACCCCGTACCACATTGCGATTCTGAACGCCCAGGCGCAGCTGGCTAAAGCCCAGTCGGATCTGGCAAAGGCAAACAACGAGGCCAACCGACGCCGTCACCTGTCGCAAAACTACATCTCAGCGGAAGATTTAGACACCGCGAATATTAACGTTAAGGCTATGCAGGCGAGCGTCAACGTGGCGGAGGCGACGCTTAAGCAGGCGCAGTGGCAACTGACCCAAACCGTGATTACAGCACCGGTCGATGGATGGGTGACCAACCTCTCCGCCCGCGTGGGTAACTACGCCACCACCGGCCAGCCGGTTTTTGCCCTCGTCGACAGCCACTCCTTCTACGTCGTGGGCTATTTCGAAGAGACCAAGCTTCGGCATATCCGCGAGGGATCGCCAGCCGCGATTACGCTTTATAGCGGCTCGCAAAAGTTACAGGGTCACGTATCCAGCATAGGCCGGGCCATTTACGATCAAAGCGTTGAAACAGATTCCGGGCTGGTGCCGGACATTAAGCCGAACGTTCCCTGGGTGCGCCTGGCCCAGCGCGTTCCGGTTCGCGTAGAATTTGACCGTTTGCCGGAGGACATTACCCTGGTATCCGGCACCACCTGCACCGTCTCCATCGGAACCCGCTAATGAAGCTGCAGGGGCTCACCTGGCACAACACGCCGTGGATGAAAGCGACGCGTCCCCAGTGGCGCTACGCGCTGCGTAACGGCATTGCCATGTGCCTTGCGCTGACCGTCGCCTATTACCTGAACCTGGATGAACCCTACTGGGCGATGACGTCGGCAGCGGTGGTCAGTTTCCCAACGGTCGGCGGGGTGATCAGTAAAAGCCTTGGCCGTATCGCAGGCAGCCTGCTCGGAGCCACCGCGGCGTTAATTATTGCGGGCCATACGCTGAACGATCCGTGGCTGTTCCTGCTGAGCATGGCGGCATGGCTGGGATGCTGTACCTGGGCCTGCGCCCATTTTACCAATAACGTCGCCTACGCGTTCCAGCTGGCGGGGTATACCGCCGCCATCATCGCCTTTCCGGTGGTTAACGTGCTCGACACCACCGAGCTGTGGGATATCGCGCAGGCGCGCGTCTGCGAAGTGATTGTCGGGATCCTCAGCGGCGGCTTCATGATGATGATCCTTCCCAGCACGTCCGACGGCACCGCGCTCATCACCGCACTGAGAACCATGCATACCCGGTTACTCGAGCACGCGAGCCTGCTGTGGCAACCAGATACCAGCGATGACATCCGCCTCGCGCATGAAAAGGTTATCGGACAGATCCTGACCATGAACCTGTTGCGTATTCAGGCGTTCTGGAGCCACTACCGCTTTCGCCGTCAGAACACCCTGCTTAACTATTTGCTGCACCAGCAGCTGCGCATGACCAGTGCCATCTCCAGCCTGCGCCGGATGCTGCTCAACTGGCCGACGCCGCCTGAAAACACCCGTGCCGTGATTGAAACGCTACTCGCGGCCCTTGCGCGCCCGGATGCGGACATCTACACCGTGTCGCGGATTATCGCCCCGCTCGCCCCGGCTGATGAGTACGACTACCGCCATCGTGCCTTCTGGCAGCGCCTGAATTACTTTTGTCGGCTGTACCTGCGCAGCAGCCGCTGGATCGCGTCCGTCGAAAATGCCACCCCATTAACGGAGTTCAACGTCCCCGGCAGCCCGGCACTCGCACGCCATACCGACTACCTGGAAGCGCTGTGGAGCGGTTTTCGCACCTTCTGCGCGCTGATGCTGGTGGGAGCGTGGAGCATTACCACGCAATGGGAGTCCGGCACGGCGGCCCTGACGCTTGCCGCCATCAGCTGCGTGCTTTACTCCGTCGCGGCCTCGCCGTTTAACTCGCTTACGCTCCTGCTGCGCACGCTGGTGCTGCTGTCGCTGTTCAGCTTTGTGGTGAAGTTTGGCCTGATGGTGCAGATAAGCGATCTGTGGCAGTTTCTGCTGTTTCTGTTTCCCCTGTTGACCACCATGCAGCTTCTGAAGCTGCAAATGCCAAAACTGGCGGGCCTCTGGGGACAGCTGATTGTCTTTATGGGGTCGTTTATCTCCGTGACGAATCCGCCGGTGTACGATTACGCCGACTTTCTCAATGACAACCTGGCGAAGATCCTGGGCGTGGGGCTGGCGTGGCTGGCTTTCGCGGTGCTGCGTCCCGGCTCCGATGCCCGCAAGAGCCGCAGGCATATTCGGGAGTTACGCAGAGGGTTTGTCGACCAGCTCAGCCGTAAACCGCATCTGGGTGAAAACGAGTATGAATCGCTGGTGTATCACCACGTCAGCCAGCTGGATAACAGCCAGGACGCGCTGTCGCGGCGCTGGCTGCTGCGCTGGGGCGTGGTGCTGTTGAACTGCTCGCACGTGGTCTGGCAGCTTCGCGCGTGGGAAACGCGCTCCGATCCGCTGTCGCAGGTTCGTGATGTTTGCATCTCCCTGCTGCGCGATGTGATGAGCGAGCGCGGCGTCCAGCAGCGGCCTCTGGAAACCACGCTGAATGAACTGCAGCGGATCTGCGATACGCTGGCACGGCATCATCTGCCCGCAGCCCGTGATTTGGCCTCGATAATCTGGCGCCTGCACTGCTCGCTGTCGCAGCTGGAACAGGCCCCGCCGCCGGGTACGATTGGGGATCAGATCACGCCGCACGCATAGCGTGCCCCGCCGCCACCGAGCGGTTTAGGGCTATCGGACATGTTATCGCCACCGACATGAATCATCAGCGCTTTGCCTTTCACCTCATCCAGCTTTTTCAGCCGCGGTGCGACAACGGGATCGGTGGCTTTACCATCGTTATTCACCACCAGCACAGGCAGATCGCCTAAATGCCCCATGCCATCCGGGCCTTCATGCTTGCCGGAATGCTGCGGATCGAGGTGACCCCCGGCCGCTTCCGCCGCCGACGGTTTGCCCTCTTTTAAAGCGGGCTGGCAGCTGCCTTTGGCGTGAACATGGAAACCATGTTCACCGGGAGGGAGGGCTTTGAGGTTGGGGGCAAACTCCAGTCCTTTATCGGTTTCAGTGATTTTCACCGTTCCGATGGACTGACCCACACCCTGTGAGGTGACGAGATTCATTTCCACTTCGTCACTGGCTGCCTGCGCCCCTGCGCAAACAACCAGCGTGACCAGTGCCAGAGCAAAACGCTTCATAATGACCTCCGCGGGTTATTTTTTGCCCCTTAAGTGTATACCAGGGGCAAAGATTTCACCGGAAAGTCACCTTCATGCGGTTTATGGTACGTCGTAACCCAGCGCGGCCTTGCGGATGCGGAACCACTGCTGACGGGTCATCTGCAGCTCTTCAGCCGCCAGCGCAGAACGCACGCGCTCAATTTTGCCGGAACCGATAATCGGCAGCGGTTTTGACGGCAGGCGCAGGATCCACGCGTAAACCACCTGCTCAATGCTCTCGGCGTTCAGCTCGCGGGCGATGGTTTCAAGCTCGTTGCGAAGCGGCTGGAATTCATCATCATTGAACAGACGTCCGCCCCCCAGGCACGACCAGGCCATCGGGCGAATGCGCAGCTGCTGCAGCTGATCGAGGGTACCGTCCAGCAGCAGCGGCTGGTGTACCGGGGAGATCTCAACCTGGTTAGTGGCCAGGGTAAACGGCAGACGCGACTGAAGCAGCGCAAACTGTGCCGGGGTAAAGTTAGACACGCCGAAGTGACGCACTTTCCCACTCTGGTGAAGGTTCAGGAAGGCTTCCGCCACCTCATCGGCATCCATCAGCGGGTCGGGACGGTGGATTAACAGCAGGTCGATACGGTCGGTCGCCAGATTGACCAGCGACTGCTCGGCGCTCTTGATGATGTGCGCGCTGTCGGTGATGTAATGACCGAGGGCGTGTTCAGGTTTTGCCGTGGTGGCAATCCCACACTTCGTCACGATCTCCATGCGATCGCGGAGTGCCGGAACCAGCTTGAGCGCCTCGCCGAACGCGGCCTCGCACTGGTAGCCACCGTAAATATCCGCATGATCGACCGTGGTGATGCCTAAATCGAGGTGCTCTTCAATAAAGCTCGCCAGCTGGAGGGGGGACATATTCCAGTCCATCAGGCGCCAGTAGCCCATAACAAAACGGGAGAATTCTGGCCCCTGGGGGGCAAGGGTAATTCGCTGAACCATAACATTTTCCTCAAGGACGTAATGTCATGAGTATACGCAATTACCGTGTTAAAAAAGTGAAGGTTGCTGCGGTTCTTCGGTCTCGCCAGCTTTGTTTGCACGTATTTTGCGCAGAAAACGCTGTCTGCAGAGGCGTAGCACCTCCTGCTTTTGCGTGTCGCTAAAGTTTTGCCAGTTAAAACGCTCGTCACGGGTACGCATGCACCCGCGGCAATATCCGCGTTCATCGACCTGACAAATACCCCGGCACGGGCTCTGGATGGGGAAAAACTCCAGCTGCTCTGCCACACTCACCTCCCGATAGCCACTCTCACCTACAGTGAAGACGCTAAACGCGCCGCGTGCAAGGCCTATATCACAGATTTATGGCATTAAGGTTTCACTAATCTTCCCTCTCTATACTCGGCCCATCATGACAATGACAGGTTTACCGATCGATGTGGTTAATCAAAAAGTTACAATGTAACGACATTAAATTTACTCTGGGCTGTGCACTCTTCTTTACCTTGCTGAACGGGCTGTTTATCCAGCGCAGCTGGGCCATTATTGGCCCTGTGCATCTTCACGACTTCCTGTTTGCCGCCTCCGTCCCGCTGGTGCTGTTTTGCGGTTGGGTGATTGTTTTTAGCCTGCTGAATATCCCGTATCTCCGCAAGCCGCTGCTGATTGTATTGACGATCGGATGCGCTGCGGCAACCTACTTTATGTACACCTATGGCGCGGTGATCGATCAGAACATGATTGTGAACGTGTTCGAAACCAACTCTCAGGAAGCGACCGCTCTGGTGACCCCGCAGATGATCCTGTGGATTGTCATTGCCGGCCTCGTGCCTTCCGCGGTGCTGGCGTTGACCCGTATTCGTACCGGGAAATGGTGGTATGCGCTGCTGACGCGGGTTGCCGCGATGCTCGGCGCCTTGCTGGTGATTATCCTGATTGCCGCGCTGTTTTATAAAGACTACGCGTCGCTGTTCCGCAATAACAAAAGCATCGTCAAAATGGTCACCCCGGCGAACTATGTCAGCGCCGTGGTGAAGTACAGCAAAATGCGCTGGTTTGCCGGCGATCAAACGCTGGTGCGCATTGGTGAAGATGCCCATAAAGGGCCACTGATTACCGGTCAACAAAAGAAAACCGTTCTGGTGCTTGTCGTCGGCGAAGCGTCTCGCGCGGCAAACTACTCCCTGAACGGTTACGGGCGCGAAACCAACCCGGAACTGAAAAAGCAGGATGTGATTAACTTCCCGCAGGCCTCCTCGTGTGGGACTGAAACCGCGGTCTCCGTTCCCTGTATGTTCTCCGGCATGACGCGCAGCAAATACGATGCCGACCTGGCTCACCATCGCGAAGGACTGCTCGACGTGCTCAAGCATGCGGGTATCAACCTGCTGTGGCGCGACAACGACGGCGGCTGTAAAGGTGCCTGCGATCGCATCCCTCATACCGACATGACGCAGTGGAATCTGGATCAGTTCTGCAAAGACAAATCCTGTATTGACGATGTCAATTTCTACCGTCTGGACAACGTGCTGGATGGCGTGAAGCAAGACACGGTGCTGGTTATCCACCTGATGGGGAGCCACGGTCCGGCATACTATCGCCGTTACCCGGACAACTTCCGTAAATTCACCCCAACCTGCGACACCAATGAAATTCAGGATTGCGATCATCAGGCGCTGATGAACACCTATGACAACACCATCCTCTACACCGACAGCATGGTCAGCAAAACCATTGATGCGCTGAAAGCCCGCCAGGCGAGCATGAACACCGCCCTGATTTATCTTTCAGATCACGGTGAATCGCTGGGTGAAAGCGGTATTTATCTGCACGGTACGCCGTACATGCTGGCACCGGAGCAGCAAACGCATATTCCGTTTATGTTCTGGCTGTCACCGGATTACGCGAAAAACTTTGGCGTAAACGAACAGTGTTTGCGTGACCATGCAGCAAAAAATGCGGTTTCTCAGGACAATTTGTTCTCGACCGTACTGGGTATGATGGACGTGAAATCAATGGTTTATCAACAGCAGCTGGATATCCTGAGCGCATGTCGCCAGTAAACGCGCTTGCATTAGACCGAACGGTCTATTAGAGTGCGGCCATGAGCAGAAATACTGAACACGATACCCGCGAACATTTACTGGCGACCGGCGAGCAGCTTTGCATGCATCGCGGGTTTACCGGTATGGGGTTGAGCGAGTTGTTAAAAACCGCTGAGGTACCGAAGGGGTCGTTTTACCACTACTTTCGGTCCAAAGAGGCCTTCGGCGTGGCGATGCTGGAGCGTCATTATGCTGGCTACCACCAGCGGCTGGCGACCCACTTTGCATCGGGTGAAGGCAACTACCGGGATCGTGTTCTGAACTACTATCAGGAAACGCTGAACCAGTTCTGTCAGCAGGGCATCATCAGCGGTTGCCTGACCGTTAAGCTGTCTGCAGAAGTGTGCGATCTTTCTGAAGATATGCGCACGGCGATGGATAAAGGTGCCCGCGGCGTTATCGCCCTGCTGGCCCAAGCGCTGGAGAAAGGCCGCGATGAAAAAACGCTGGCCTTTTCAGGCGAGCCGCTAACCCAGGCGCAGGTGTTATATGCGCTCTGGCTAGGGGCTAACCTGCAGGCAAAAACTTCGCGCAGTGCCGTGCCGCTGGAAAGCGCCCTGGCACATGTGAAAAACAGTATTACTGCGCCTGGCGTATAGCAGGCGTTTTTATTTACCTTATTACTAGTCGACTGGTCTACTCAGGAGTCTTTATGTCAGCTGAAAAATTATTTACCCCCTTAAAAGTGGGTGCCGTCACTGCGCCAAACCGCGTGTTTATGGCTCCGCTTACCCGTCTGCGCAGCATTGAGCCGGGTGACATCCCAACCCCACTGATGGGTGAATACTATCGTCAGCGCGCAAGCTCTGGCCTGATCATCACCGAAGCCACGCAGATTTCCGCTCAGGCTAAGGGTTATGCGGGTGCGCCGGGTCTTCACAGCCCGGAACAGATCGCCGCATGGAAGAAAATCACCGCGGGCGTTCACGCTGAAGAGGGTCGCATTGCGGTCCAGCTGTGGCATACCGGTCGTATCTCTCACAGCAGCATTCAGCCTGGCGGCCAGGCACCGGTCTCCGCTTCGGCCCTGAGCGCAAATACCCGTACATCCCTGCGTGATGAAAACGGCAATGCGATCCGCGTGGATACCTCTATGCCGCGCGCGCTTGAGCTGGACGAGATCCCGGGTATCGTGAACGACTTCCGCCAGGCCGTGGCCAACGCTCGTGAAGCCGGTTTTGACCTGATTGAGCTGCACTCCGCCCATGGCTACCTGCTGCACCAGTTCCTGTCACCGTCGTCTAACCATCGCACCGACCAGTACGGCGGCAGCGTCGAAAACCGCGCTCGCCTGGTGCTGGAAGTGGTTGACGCCGTATGCCAGGAGTGGAGCCCGGACCGTATCGGGATCCGCGTCTCCCCAATCGGTTCTTTCCAGAACGTCGACAACGGTCCGAACGAAGAAGCGGATGCCCTGTACCTGATCGAAGAACTGGCAAAACGTGGCATCGCCTATCTGCACATGTCCGAGCCGGACTGGGCTGGCGGTAAGCCTTACACGGACGCATTCCGTCAGAAAGTGCGCGAGCGTTTCCACGGGGTGATCATCGGCGCGGGGGCTTATACCCCGGAGAAAGCCGAAGACCTGATCGGCAAAGGGCTGATTGATGCCGTCGCGTTTGGCCGCGACTACATCGCCAACCCGGATCTGGTTGCCCGCCTGCAGAAAAAAGCGGCCCTGAACCCGCAGCGCCCGGAAAGCTTCTACGGCGGCGGCGCGGAAGGCTACACCGACTACCCTTCTCTGTAATCTCGCCGTTGTTCATTGATAGCGGCGATACTTCGCCGCTATACTAAAACATCGTTTCTGTTCAAAAAGACAGTCTATTTCATTGGTTAATGAGGAAATTATGCGCCTACTTCACACCATGCTGCGCGTTGGCGATCTGCAACGTTCCATTGATTTCTACACTAACGTACTGGGCATGAAGCTGCTGCGCACCAGCGAAAACCCGGAATACAAATACTCGCTGGCGTTCGTGGGTTACGGCCCGGAAACGGATGAAGCGGTGATCGAGCTGACCTACAACTGGGGCGTAGACAGCTATGAGCTGGGCACTGCCTACGGCCACATCGCGCTGGAAGTGGACAACGCGGCCGAAGCGTGTGAGCGCATTCGCAGCAACGGTGGTAACGTTACGCGCGAAGCGGGCCCGGTAAAAGGCGGCACCACCGTGATTGCGTTCGTGGAAGATCCGGACGGTTACAAAATCGAGCTGATTGAAGCCAAAGACGCGGGTCGCGGTCTGGGCAACTGATCCTTCAGGGCGCAACTTGCGCCCGTAGTTTTACTGCATCACCCTGCAAAATTTGCCATAATGCGCTCTGCTTTTTCCCCTAGTAAGAGACCCTGATGTCCGATAACGCTCAATTTAGCGGTCTGTGCGACCGTTTTCGTGGTTTTTATCCCGTTGTCATTGATGTAGAAACAGCCGGATTTAACGCTAAAACCGATGCGCTGCTCGAAATTGCCGCCATCACGCTGAAGATGGATGAACAGGGCTGGCTTATCCCGGACACCACGCTGCATTTCCACGTTGAACCTTTCGAAGGGGCAAACTTACAGCCGGAAGCGCTGGCGTTCAACGGTATCGATCCGCATAACCCGCTGCGTGGTGCAGTGAGTGAATATGATGCGCTGCACGCCATTTTTAAAATGGTGCGTAAAGGCATGAAAGAGAGTAACTGCAGCCGCGCCATCATGGTGGCCCATAACGCCACCTTCGATCACAGCTTTACCATGGCCGCCGCCGAGCGCGCCGCGCTCAAGCGCAATCCCTTCCACCCGTTTGTGACCTTCGACACCGCCGCACTGAGCGGCCTGGCCCTGGGGCAAACGGTGTTATCAAAGGCCTGCATCACGGCAGGAATTGAGTTTGACGGCACGCAGGCGCATTCCGCTTTATACGACACGGAGCGCACCGCAGAGCTGTTCTGTGAGATCGTCAACCGCTGGAAGCGTCTGGGCGGCTGGCCGCTGCCGATGGGTGATGAGGCCGAGCGCCAATCGTAGGTCGGGTAAGCGCAGCGCCACCCGACAAAAAAAAGCGACCACATAGCGGGTCGCTTTTTTATTTGCGCAGAAAATTACTCTGCGTCCGGCTCTTCAGTTTTGTACTTCGCCGCCGTCTCTTTGATCAGCTGCTGCAGTTCGCCGCGCTGATACATTTCAATCAGGATATCGCAGCCGCCAACCAGTTCACCGTCAACCCACAGCTGTGGGAAAGTCGGCCAGTTAGCATACTTTGGCAGCTCAGCGCGGATGTCCGGGTTCTGCAGGATATCAACGTAAGCAAAACGCTCACCACAGGCTGACAGCGCCTGAACCGCTTGTGCGGAGAAGCCGCAGCTTGGCAGCTTCGGAGAACCTTTCATATACAGCAGAATCGGGTTTTCAGCGATCTGGCGCTGGATTTTTTCAATAGTGGTGCTCATGTCTTGCTTCCTTTAACTTCTGTTACGGCATTCGTCTGACATTGTAGCGGGTCAGACTGGCATCGGAAAATAACATTTTTGTCACGTTTATACATTCTACCCCGAGTCACGCAAAGTTGCATTGCAAATGGTGTTTACCCCTGCGGCGGCCAGGGTTTTGCTTAGGGAGTGGGCAATTGTGCGACAATACGATGAATTTTTTTGCACTTGCTAACGAAACACGCTTGTAGATTGAAAAATGCTATTAACTTTCTGGGTTTTTATAGATTAGAATCGACGGGCTTTGTAAATCACACGCGGGTATTATTGATGACCTGCATTTATCAGGGGACTGCCCAGTGGCGCGGATAAATAAAATCTCGATCACGCTCTGTGCTTTACTGTTTACTTCACTCACTTTCACGCCAGTGGCAAACGCCTCTCAGCAGGCGCGGCATTCTGCTGTACAAAAAAACCATCTGGTGAAAGCCACAGAACGTAAGAAAAAAACCACCGCTAAGAACGACAAGAAAAAAACACCGGCTCAAACGAAACAGACCGCTTCCAGCAAGACGAAAACAAAACCTACCCGCACTGCCCACTCCGCCAAAAATAAAGCTTCGCAAACCGCCGCTAACCTCGTTACTGAAAAATGCATCACGCGTAAAGGCCACAAGGCGAAATGCACGAAGGTCACGAAAATAGCGGAAGTGCATAAAGTGCGAGTACAGAAAGCGCAAAAAACCGCGATGAACAAACTGATGGGGCAGATTGGCAAACCCTATCACTGGGGTGGCAGCTCGCCGCGTACCGGCTTTGACTGCAGCGGCCTCGTCTATTACGCCTATAAAGATCTGGTCAAGTTCCGCATTCCTCGTACCGCTAATGAGATGTACCACCTGCGCGATGCCTCACCGGTTGACCGCGGTGAGCTGGAAAACGGCGATCTGGTGTTCTTCCGCACTCAGGGTCGCGGCACGGCTGACCACGTCGGCGTCTATGTCGGCAACGGAAAATTCATCCAGTCACCGCGTAGCGGCCAGGATATTCAGATCACCTCTCTCAGTGAAGACTACTGGGTACGCCATTACGTCGGCGCACGTCGCGTGATGACGCCGAAAACCATTCGCTAACCCCTACCCTGCCACACCCGTGGCAGGGTAAGTTCCTCTTTTGCATACCCTTTCAATTTGCTATCCTGTCCTTGTTGTCTGTGTGGTTATTGGCAACGCAAAATACAATAAGGAGAGAAGCAATGTCGTTCGAATTACCTGCACTACCGTATGCAAAAGACGCCCTGGCACCGCACATTTCGGCGGAAACCCTGGAATATCATTACGGCAAGCATCACCAGACGTACGTCACCAACCTGAACAATCTGATCAAGGGCACCGATTTTGAAGGCAAAACGCTGGAAGAAATCGTCCGCAGCTCAGAGGGTGGCGTATTTAACAACGCCGCTCAGGTGTGGAACCACACCTTCTACTGGCACTGCCTGGCGCCGAATGCCGGCGGTGAACCTGCCGGTGAACTGGCTACCGCTATCACTGCCGCATTTGGCAGCTTCGCGGATTTCAAAGCGAAATTTACCGATGCAGCCATCAAGAACTTCGGTTCTGGCTGGACGTGGCTGGTTAAAGAGGCGGATGGCAAACTGGCTATCGTTTCCACCTCTAACGCGGGCACCCCGCTGACCACCAGCGCTAAGCCGCTGATGACCGTGGACGTATGGGAACACGCTTACTACATTGATTACCGCAACGCGCGCCCGAACTACCTGGAGCACTTCTGGGCACTGGTTAACTGGGACTTTGTCTCGAAGAACTTCGCCGCGTAAGAGACACGCAGAAGGGTTCGCCCTTCTGCGTTTTTGGTTTATTCCGCAGCGCAGGCTGCTTCAGGCTGTTTACGACCCGACATCATCACCAGCAGCAGGCCGAGCGCGGCAATAATCGCCCCCATCACCGGCACAAAGCTGTATCCCAGTCCCCCCGAAATCACGGCCCCACCGGCCGCCGCACCGAGCGCATTGCCCAGGTTGAAGGCACCGATGTTGACCGAAGATGAGAGGCCCGGCGCTTCATGGGCGACGCGCATCACGCGCATCTGCAGCGGCGGCACCACGGCGAAAGTGGCAGCTCCCCAGACGACCATCGCGATCGCGGCCCCAAACTCATTACGCGCCAGCCACGGAATGGCAATCATGATGACAATCAGCAGGGTTAAGAAGCCCTTCAGCGTCCCGCTCACGGAACGGTCGGCAAATTTCCCGCCGAGATAGTTACCGATCGAGAAGCCCACGCCAATCAGCACCAGCATCGCGGTCACAAAGAGTGGCGTTGCGTGGGTGATGTCATGCAATACCGGTGAAATATAGGTGTAGAGGGTAAACATCGCCCCTGCCCCCAGCACGGTGGTGAGCAGCGCGGAGAGCACCTGCGGACGCATCAGCACCGACAGTTCTCTACGCACGTCAGGACGTTCCCCCGCGCTGCCTTTCGGCAAGGAGAAGAACAACGCCACCATCGCAACCACGCCCAGCCCGGCAGTCGCCAGGAAGGACATACGCCAGCCGATCGCTTCCCCCAGCCAGGTTGCCGCAGGCACCCCGCCGATGTTGGCAATCGTTAGCCCCATAAACATGGTTGCCACGGCGCTCGCCTGCTTATGTTTTGGCACCACGCTGGCAGCCACGACCGACCCCAGCCCAAAGAACGCGCCGTGGTTAAGGCTGGTCAGAATGCGTGACAGCATCAATGTGGTGTAGTCCGGCGCAATCGCCGAAAGCACGTTGCCCAGGGTGAAGATCGCCATCAGGAAAATCAGCGCATTGCGGCGCGCGCGGTGCGAAAGCAGAAGCGTCATCAGCGGCGCCCCTACCATCACGCCGATAGCGTAGGCGCTGATTAACATGCCTGCCGCAGGGATCGAGACGTCTACGCCCCGGGCAATAACGGGCAGTAACCCCATCGGGGAGAATTCAGTGGTGCCAATCCCAAAAGCGCCAATCGCCAGGGCCAGCAGGGGAAAATTGATTTTCATGCGTCAACTCCGGATGCCGTGTCATGTGGTGACACAGAACAAAGAAGCGGAAAGCATGACATCAATCACAAAAAATGAGAAGTTAACAAAATGGCAAAAGATTTTTGCCAGAGAAGTAACAATCCGGGGAGTCGGGAGGGAGAAGGCTCTCCCTCCGCGTAAATCAGTGCAGCGCTGCCGTCAGACCGGCCGCGACAATCAGAGCCAGCACAACAACGGTGGTGAACAGCGAAAACTTAAGATCGGAACTCATCAATTTTTCTCCTTTTAATCCCCACACGAAAAGTGAGCTTGCTCATTTTTGCACAGATTACGTCAAAAATCTTCCTGGATTTATACTGATAACCACTTTACCTCTTCCCCTTTTCATCAAGATAGGACAAAATTCCACGCTAAATTTATTAGCGTACCGGCCATTGACCCCCTCCTGACGTCCCGTGTCGTTTTCCCGGCGTGCCGCAATTCAACATTGCGAGATAAGGGTGAGAGAAGGCAAACGTTTACCTTCAAATTTTTCAGGAGTTTAGGATATGGTCTGGAGTGACATTTAATGGCAACAATTAAAGACGTAGCAAAACGCGCAAACGTTTCCACTACAACCGTATCACATGTAATTAACAAAACCCGCTTCGTGGCGGAAGAGACGCGCAATGCCGTCTGGGCAGCGATCAAAGAGCTGCACTATTCGCCAAGCGCGGTTGCGCGTAGCCTCAAGGTTAATCACACCAAGTCCATTGGATTGCTGGCGACCAGCAGTGAAGCGGCCTATTTTGCCGAGATCATTGAAGCGGTTGAAAAAAACTGCTTCCAGAAAGGCTATACCCTGATTCTGGGCAACGCATGGAACAGCATTGAAAAACAGCGCGCCTACCTGTCGATGATGGCGCAAAAGCGCGTTGATGGCCTGCTGGTGATGTGTTCCGAGTACCCCGAATCCGTGCTGTCGATGCTGGAAGAGTATCGCCACATTCCGATGGTGGTGATGGACTGGGGCGAAGCGCGCGCGGATTTCACCGATTCCGTTATCGATAACGCCTTTGAAGGCGGCTATATGGCCGGTCGTTATCTGATCGAACGCGGTCACCGCGAGATTGGCGTGATCCCCGGTCCGCTGGAGCGCAACACCGGCGCGGGCCGTCTGGCCGGTTTTATGAAAGCGATGGAAGAAGCGCTGATCAACGTGCCGGAAAACTGGATTGTGCAGGGCGACTTTGAGCCGGAATCGGGCTACCGCGCGATGCAGCAAATCGTCTCTCAGCCGCACCGTCCGACAGCCGTTTTCTGCGGAGGCGACATCATGGCGATGGGCGCGCTCTGCGCTGCCGACGAGCTGGGCCTGCGCGTCCCGCAGGATATTTCCGTGATCGGGTATGACAACGTGCGTAACGCGCGTTTCTTCACGCCAGCGCTGACCACCATTCACCAGCCGAAAGATTCGCTGGGCGAAACGGCCTTCAATATGCTTATGGACAGGATCGTCAACAAGCGTGAAGAGTCGCAGTCCATTGAAGTTCACCCGCGTCTTATCGAACGCCGTTCCGTTGCGGATGGTCCGTTCCGCGACTACCGTCGTTAATCGCCTTACGGGGCCAGCTACGCTGGCTCCCGTAACCATTCCCGATTTAGCGTTTCGCTGTCTCCCAGATAATCCAGCAGCCAGGCCATCGCAGGCGAGACATCATTTTGCTGCCAGGTGAGGCAGCAGGCCGCATCCGGGAACGGATTCTCCAGCGTCAGCTCAACCCACTCTCCGGTATCGATGCGCGGACGCGCGAAATGAACGGGCACCATCGCGACGCACAGTCCGGCACTGAGGCACGTCGCCGACGATTCCCAGTCAGGCGCCACCACCCGCCGCTGGTTGTCAAGAAGCCAGGTAATACGCTTGGGCAATGAACGGGACGTATCCTCCAGCACCAGCGACGGCCAGTTCCGCAGCGTATCATCGCTCAGCGGCCCTTCCATCGCCGCCAGCGGATGATTGCTTGCCACCACGCACTTCCAGCTCAGCATCCCCATATCGCGAAAAGCGTAACGCCCCCCGACCGGGATCGCCTGCGTGGCCCCAATCGCCATCTCTGCCCTGCCGTCCGCCAGCGCATCCCAGACGCCGTTGAACACCTCCTGCGAGACCCGCAGCTCGACATCCGAAAAATGACGATAGAAGTCGACGATCATCTGCCGGGTGCGTTCCGGCTTAACGATGTTGTCCACCGCGATGGAAAGATGTCCCCGCCAGCCGTTGGCGATCTGCTGACACTGTTCGCGGGTGATCTGCATTTTTTTGATAACAGAACGCCCTTCCTTCAAAAACCACGCGCCTGCGGGCGTTAATTCCACATCACGATGCCGCCGTTCAAACAGCGGAACCGCCAGCCACTCCTCCAGCTGACGCACCGTGTAGCTGATTGCCGAAGGGACGCGGTGCAGCTCCTGCGCCGCACCGCTAAAGCTACCGTTACGCGCAACAGCATCGACCACTTCAAGAGAATAATCTGACCACATTTTCTGCCTGCAAAAAATTTGAATGCACCCGCCAAATATTAGCGTTTCACAAGCGGCTTTGCACTCCCTACACTCAGCGCCAATGTATACCTGCCTCCTCAGGAGAATAAAATAATGCAACCCAGGAACGGTTTTTTAGTCTGGCTCGGCGGCTTAAGCGTGCTGGGCTTTTTGGCCACCGATATGTACCTGCCGGCGTTTGCCGCCATGCAGGAAGATTTGCAAACCCCGGCTGCCGCCATCAGCGCCAGCCTGAGTTTATTCCTCGCCGGTTTTGCCTTCGCACAGCTTCTCTGGGGACCGCTCTCGGATCGCTTTGGTCGTAAACCGGTACTGCTGCTGGGCCTGGCCATTTTTGCCGTGGGCTGCCTGGGGATGCTGTGGGTACGCGATGCTACCTGGCTGCTGGTGCTGCGTTTTATTCAGGCCGTGGGCGTCTGTGCCGCGGCCGTGACCTGGCAGGCGCTGGTCACCGACTATTACCCGGCTAACCGCACTAACCGTATTTTCGCCACCATTATGCCGCTGGTGGGTCTCTCACCTGCCCTCGCCCCTCTGCTGGGCAGCTGGATCCTCGCGCATTTCGACTGGCAGGCCATCTTCGCCACGCTGTTTGCCATTACCCTGGTACTGATGCTGCCGGCGTTCGCCCTCAAGCCCGCGCATAAAAAAGAAGCGCATGCTGACGCGAAGCCGATTACCTTCACGTCCCTGCTCAGCACCAAAGCGTATCGCGGCAATGTCCTGATCTATGCCGCCTGCTCGGCAAGCTTTTTCGCGTGGCTCACCGGTTCGCCGTTTATTCTTCACGATATGGGCTACAGCCCGGCAGCCATCGGCCTGAGCTACGTTCCGCAGACTATCGCGTTCCTGGTGGGCGGGTACGGCTGCCGCGCGGCGCTGCAAAAGTGGGAAGGTCAGCAGATGCTGCCATGGCTGCTGGTGCTGTATGCGCTGAGCGTCGTCGGGACCTGGGCCGTTGGCTTTATTCCGGGTGCCGGTCTGGCTGAAATTTTGATCCCATTCTGCGTGATGGCCGTCGCGAACGGGGCGATTTACCCGATTGTCGTGGCCCAGGCGCTGCGTCCGTTCCCGCAGGCGACGGGCCGCGCCGCCGCGCTGCAGAACACCCTGCAGCTGGGGCTGTGCTTCCTGGCAAGCCTGGTGGTCTCGGCGCTGATTGCCACGCCGCTCCTGACCACCACCAGCGTGATGCTGGTGACCGTCGCGCTGGCTGTGATGGGCTATCGCATGCAGGCAGCCGCGCAGCGTGAGCAGGACAACCGCACTCAGGTTGAAACGTCGCATGCATAATCGCGCCGGAAATCATGTTAATTTTCAGTGATTAGGTTGCTAAGAATTTTCTATTGAATCACCAAATTTTGAGGCCTATACTAAATTTGGTTCGATTAAATACGATAAATATTAAGTGTTAACGGGAGCCGGAGCGCTCCCGTTTTACCATGGAAGGCATTTCGGCAAGGGTTATCTCCCTTCCTCTGTTCTACGTCGGATATTAGCCTCGCGGTATTTACCGTGAGATTTCTCACAAACCAAAAAAAGCGTCTACGCTGTTTTAAGGTTCTGATCACAGTAGGGTGATGGAGAAGCTATGAGTTCATCGTGTATAGAAGAAGTCAGCGTTCCGGACGATAACTGGTCCCGGATCGTCAGTGAACTGTTAGGTCGAGCAGGCATCACTATCAATGGATCATCGCCATCCGATCCTCAGGTTAAACATCCCGACTTTTTTAAACGCGTGTTGCGAGAGGGATCGTTAGGCCTGGGAGAAAGCTATATGGACGGCTGGTGGGAGTGCGAACGTCTGGATACCTTTTTCGCCAGCGTGCTGCGTGCCGGTCTTGAAAATCAACTCCCTCGCAATCTGAAAGACACCCTGCGCGTCGCGTCTGCCCGACTGTTCAATCTGCAAAGTAAAAAACGCGCGTGGATCGTTGGCAAAGAGCACTACGATCTTGGCAACGACCTGTTCAGCCGTATGCTGGACCCTTTCATGCAGTACTCCTGCGCCTACTGGAAAGAGGCGTCGACGCTTGAAGAGGCCCAGCAGGCCAAGCTGCGTCTGATTAGCGAGAAGCTGCAGCTGCAGCCCGGTATGCGCGTGCTGGATATCGGCTGCGGCTGGGGCGGGCTGGCGTATTTTATGGCGAAGCACTATGGCGTCAGCGTCGTCGGCGTGACGATTTCAGCGGAACAGCAAAAAATGGCGCGAGAGCGCTGCCAGGGTCTCGATGTCGATATCCGGCTGCAGGACTACCGTGACCTGAACGAACAGTTTGACCGAATCGTTTCCGTCGGCATGTTCGAGCACGTCGGGCCGAAAAACTACGATACCTATTTTGAGGTGGTGGATCGTAATCTGAAACCGGACGGCATCTTCCTGCTGCACACCATTGGCTCTAAGCGGACCGACAATAACGTTGACCCGTGGATCAACAAATACATCTTTCCGAATGGCTGTTTACCGTCCGTTCGCCAGATCGCCAACGCCAGTGAACCCCATTTCGTAATGGAAGACTGGCATAACTTTGGCGCGGATTACGACACCACGTTGATGGCATGGCATGCTCGTTTTCAGGAGACCTGGCCTGAGATTGCGGACAACTATTCTGAACGATTCAAGCGGATGTTTAGCTATTATCTGAATGCCTGCGCGGGGGCGTTTCGCGCACGGGATATTCAGCTCTGGCAGGTGGTATTCAGCCGTGGGATTGAACACGGACTCCGTGTCGCACGCTAAAAAATAACCCCGGATACCCGGGGTTATTTTTTTATTCTTCTTCTGCGGCGGTCTTTATTATTGCGGCTTCTTTTGCTGCCAGCACGCGCTCAACCGTATCCACCACCGCCTGGGTTTGCGGATCGATTTCAATATTCACGCGGTGTCCCAGTTTTTTCGCACCCAGCGTGGTGCGCTGCAGCGTTTCAGGAATTAAATGCACGCAAAAACGCGTGGGCGTTACTTCACCCACCGTCAGGCTAATCCCATCGATGCCAATAAATCCTTTATAGAGGATGTATTTCATTAATGAAGGATCCTGCATTTTAAACCAGATTTGACGGTTATTTTCCGAGGTCACGATTTTCGCCACTTCAGCGGTGGTCATGATGTGCCCGGACATCAGGTGGCCGCCAATCTCATCGCTGAACTTCGCCGCACGCTCAACGTTGACGGTATCTCCCACCGCCAGCTCGCCCAGGTTGGTGATGCGCAGCGTCTCTTTCATTAAATCAAAGCTAATCTGATTGCCGTTAATTTCGGTAACGGTCAGGCAGCAGCCGTTATGGGCGATCGACGCGCCGGTTTCAATGCCCTCAAGCATATATTCCGGCAGCTCAACAACATGAGTACGGAAATTAGGTTTTTCATCAATGGACACCACTTTGGCGGTGCCCTGCACAATACCAGTAAACATGCTTACAACTCCTGTTTTTTCCGGACGGTGGTGACACCGTTTAATCCCACCACAATAACAGTTGGAAAAAGAGGTTGCCAGCAGAGCGCATTTTCTGGCGATTTTTTCACTAGATAAATAGCTAAAGCCCGCTACAATAGCTGGCACCCCCCTGCATTTTCTTCTTGCTGCCAGTTAAGGCGGCTTTTTTAGTCTCTCAAATAACTACAAAATAAAGGTGTTCACGTGCAGAAGTACATGAATGAAGCGCGCCAGTTATTGGCACTGGCTATACCAGTGATCGTCGCGCAAGTGGCCCAGACCGCAATGGGATTTGTGGATACGGTAATGGCAGGTGGCTACAGCGCCACCGATATGGCGGCCGTTGCTATCGGCACGTCAATCTGGCTTCCGGCCATCCTGTTCGGCCACGGTCTGCTGCTCGCGCTCACGCCTGTTATCGCTCAGCTCAATGGCTCGGGTCGTCGCGAGCGCATTGCCCACCAGGTTCGTCAGGGTTTCTGGCTGGCAGGGTTTGTCTCCGTGCTGATCATGGTTGTGCTCTGGAACGCGGGCCATATCATTCGCGCTATGCATAACATTGACCCGGCACTGGCTGATAAAGCCGTGGGCTATCTGCGCGCCCTGCTCTGGGGTGCGCCCGGCTACCTCTTTTTCCAGGTGGCGCGTAACCAGTGTGAGGGCCTGGCGAAAACCAAGCCCGGGATGGTGATGGGCTTTATCGGCCTGCTGGTCAATATTCCAGTGAACTATATCTTTATTTACGGTCACTTCGGGATGCCGGAGCTGGGCGGCGTCGGCTGCGGCGTGGCGACGGCAGCCGTTTACTGGGTGATGTTTTTCGCGATGATCACCTATGTAAAACACGCCCGTTCCATGCGCGATATTCGCAACGAGAACAGATTTAGCACGCCGGACTGGAGCATCATGACGCGTCTGGTGCAGTTAGGGTTGCCAATTGCCCTCGCCCTGTTCTTTGAGGTGACCCTGTTTGCCGTGGTCGCCCTGCTGGTCTCCCCGCTGGGCATTGTGAACGTGGCCGGGCACCAGATTGCGCTGAACTTCAGCTCTCTGATGTTCGTCCTGCCGATGTCCCTGGCGGCGGCGGTGACGATCCGCGTGGGTTTCCGCCTGGGCCAGGGCTCAACGCTGGATGCGCAAACGGCCGCCCGGACCGGGCTGGGCGTCGGCGTCTGCATGGCTGTCTGTACGGCGCTCTTTACCGTGGCACTGCGGGAGCAGATTGCCCTGCTCTATAACGACAATCCGGAAGTGGTGGCGCTGGCCTCGCACCTGATGCTGCTGGCCGCGATTTACCAGATTTCTGACTCCATCCAGGTGATTGGCAGCGGCGTGCTGCGCGGATATAAAGACACGCGCTCCATCTTCTTTATCACCTTCATTGCCTACTGGGTGCTGGGACTGCCGGCTGGCTATATCCTGGCGCTTACCGATCTGGTGGTGGATCGCATGGGTCCGGCAGGGTTCTGGATGGGCTTTATCATCGGCCTGACGTCGGCGGCGATTATGATGATGATGCGAATGCGCTTCCTGCAACGCCAGCCATCAACGATCATTTTGCAGCGCGCTGCACGTTAACGACGCAGTAGCCGCCGCCCGGCGGCTACTTTCTCTTCACTTTGCGCGGTAATGAAGCAATCGCGTGAAATCAGAGAGAAAAATGCATTTTCCCTCTTGCCACCTCGGTGCTGTGCCGCTAATATTCGTCCCCGTTGTCACCGACAACACGTTGCGTTCATAGCTCAGTTGGTTAGAGCACCACCTTGACATGGTGGGGGTCGTTGGTTCGAGTCCAATTGAACGCACCATTCTGCGTCCGTAGCTCAGTTGGTTAGAGCACCACCTTGACATGGTGGGGGTCGGTGGTTCGAGTCCACTCGGACGCACCATTTCAGTCCTGAAATGGTGCAAATCCTCTTCTGATATCCTGAATTTTCCTAATCCCTTATTTTCATCATTATTCTCCTGCTACGCTTTTCCTATGGAAAAAAAACAGGAAGACCGTCGATGAAGAAAATCGCGATTATCGGCTCCGGCCCCACAGGGATTTATACTTTTTATCATCTCCTTAAAAACAGCACGCCGCTCTCAGTTTCCATCTTTGAACAATCCGAAGACGCTGGCGTGGGTATGCCCTATAACGACGACGATAACTCTCGTCTGATGCTGGCGAACATTGCGAGCATTGAAATCCCGCCCATTTTTATGACCTACCTCGACTGGCTTAAGGGCCAGAGTGACGCCCATCTTGCGCGCTTTAAGGTGGATAAAGCCCGCCTGCATGACCGGCAGTTCCTGCCCCGACTCCTGCTGGGTGAGTATTTCCGCGACAGCTTTCTTTCCATCGTAAAAGAGGCAAAAAGGCTGGGATTCAACGTTGATGTCCATGAATCTGCGAAGGTGACTGACATCATTACCGCGACAACCGGCGTTACGCTTTCCGTAAACGGCAGCGTCTTGCCCGATCAATTCGACCTTGCGGTTATCGCCACCGGCCACGTCTGGCCAGAAGAGGATGAAGCCACGCGCACGTTCTTCCCAAGCCCTTGGTCCGGTCTGATGGACGCCCGTATTCCTCCCTGCCGCGTCGGTATTATGGGGACATCGTTAAGCGGTCTCGACGCGGCCATGGCGGTAGTGATGCAGCACGGTGCGTTTCGCGACGATAAATTCGTGCTGGATAAAGGCAGCGAAGCATTAAACATTGTCCTGATGTCCAGGACGGGCATCCTGCCGGAAGCCGATTTTTACTGCCCTATCCCCTACGAACCGTTGTCGGTATTGACCGAACGCGCGGCTGAAAGCGAGATTGCCAAAGGGTCGTATGGCCTGCTCGACCGCATCTTTACCCTGATGGTCAAAGAGCTTCAGCTCGCTGACCCGACGTGGTGCGAGAAAATATCGCTGCATAAGCAGAATGCGGACAGCATCCGTGAGGCCTGGTTTGAGGATCGTAAACTGCACGGTCCGTTTACCTGGGCGGAGGAGAATCTCAACGAAGTTGAGCGGAACAAACGCGAACGGCGCACCGTGGCCTGGCGCTATACCGTCCTTCGGCTGCATGAGGTGGTTCAGGAGATTGTCCCCCACCTCGACGAAGAGGACAGAGAGCGCTTTAAGCAAGGCCTGGCCCGGGTATTTATCGACAACTATGCGGCCATTCCCCCGCAGTCGATCCGAAGGCTGCTCGCGCTTCGCGAAGCCGGCATCATTAGCGTGGCTGCGCTCGGTGACGATTACGCGCTGGATGTTGGCAGCGATCGAACGGTGATAACCACAAAAGAGACCGTTTACCGCTTCGACGTTTTTATTGATGCGCGCGGGCAAAAGCCGCTCAAAACGAAAGATCTGCCCTTCCCGACGCTGCGCAAACAGCTGGAAGCCACGGGCGAAGAGATACCCGACGTCGGCGAGGATTACACCTTAAAAGCGCCTGACACCGTTCGCGGGCGCATCGCCTTCGGCGCGATACCGTGGCTGATGCACGATCGTCCCTTCGTTCAGGGGCTGGCGGAGTGTGCAGAGATTGCACAAGCAATGGCGAAGGCGGCGGAAAAACCCGCGACCGGATCGCGGCGCAGATTACCGTATCTTGAGAACTGACAGGGCGTCCATGCCCTGCTGTCGCGGATTACTCGAAGAAGACTTCCGGGTTTTCAGACAGCGAAACGAAGGTTTTCGTCTCTTTATCCAGGGCAAGAATTTTGCCGCTTTCAATGTCGTACACCCAGCCGTGCAGTCGGATAGAGTTATTACGCAGGCCCACCGCGACGGACGGATGGGTCTTAATGTTGCTCAGCTGCGCAAACACGTTCTCCTGCACCATCGCATTGACTTTATCGATCGGCTTATCCCAGGTTTTCTTCTCAACCACGGCTTTCGCCGCGTCGGAATAGCGCAGCCAGTGTGACACAGCAGGCATCGGCTCCAGGTTCGCGTTATCGGCAATCGCCTTCATCGCGCCACAGTTGGAGTGACCGCAAATCACGATATCCGTGACGCCCAGCGCCACCACGGCGTATTCGATGGTGGCGGACACGCCGCCAGGCTCCGGCCCGAACGGCGGCACGATGTTGCCAGCATTACGAATGACAAAGAGTTGTCCTGGCTCCTGCTGAGTGACCAGTTCCGGGACCAGACGGCTGTCGGAGCATGAGATGAACAGCGCTTTGGGATTCTGGCTGGACGCTAAACTGCGGAAGAGTTCTTTACGTTGCGGGAAAATCTCTTTTTGAAAGCTGAGAAAACCTTCAATGATATGTTGCATAGCAATGTCTCTTTTATCTGTTTTAGTTTAGGCATGATCGAGATCACACTCGTAAAGTTTACCCATCGTGGTTTACTTCAGACAAGCAATATATTTCTGGCCCGACCGCTGCACAATCTCGTCCGCCAAGGCCTGGATGTTCTGCCCTTCGAACGCGCCGTAAAGACGTTCAAAGGTTTTGCCTTCGAGATGACTCACGACCGACGCCACGGCGCGGGCCGGCAGCGGGAGATAATTCGGGTAGCTCCACATAAACGAGACGGCATCTTTACCCGGCGTGACCTGCAGAATATCGCCCACCAGCAGTACCCCGTCCCCCTCCTGCCAGTGCAGCACGGTTCCACCGGCAAAATGCCCGCCCAGACGCAGCAAAGTGACCGACGGGAAAACGTCCAGCGCATCCCCCTCCCAGAAATGAATGGCCGGGCTGTCGCGCATAACCCACTCTCTGTCGCTGGCGTGCAGGTACACCGGTGCATCAAACGCCGCAGCCCACTCCTGCATCGTGGTGTAATAGTGCGGATGTGAAATCGCAATCGCGCTGATGCCGCCGAGGGCGGTAATGATCGTTTTGGTTGCGGGGTCGAGGTTGGCGATGCAGTCCCAGAGAATATTCCCGTGAGGCGTTTGCAGCAGCAGCGCCCGCTGGTTGATCGCAAACGCAGGGACCGTTTTGATCCCAAATAGCCGGGGCTCCAGCTGCTGCCATTTGTTGGTATGCGTGGCGGTGACGGTGTCGAGATCGGTCCACGCCTGGCCCGTGGCGGGCACATACTGGCGCTCGTCCTCGCAAATCGGACATCGGTCCGGCTGCGTATCGTAGGCGGTTCCACAGGTTTTACAGAGTGTAATCATGTGCTCTCCTCAGCGATAAAGCACTGAGTATGGCAGGGATTATCCTTATGTGCTGCGAGGTACATTGCTGGCTTTTTTTGCCCTATACTGTGCCAGTATCAAAAACTGAACTGAGCAGGTGCCACATGGAAATTGATCTCGATAACTTAGTCTTTAACGGTCTGGATGAAGCCGAAGAGCGTAATGCGGAACGTCTGGACGATGCGGACAAAAAAGCGCAGGCGATTGTCGCCGACGATGACTGCGGCGATGCCTGCAAGATCTAATAAAAAAGCACCGGGAAACCGGTGCTTTTTTATTTCACTCGTTAAACGTCACGCACACCTCGTTCCAGTACGTTTCGCGCGTGCGGCGCAGTTCAGCGTGACGTTTTATCATGGAACCACTCCGGGTCAATGTTGGCAACGTCCACGCCATACAGGCTGGCGACAGGCAGGATTGACTCAAGAACACGTTGCGCGCTGTTCTCCGCATTCACTGGTCGGGTCGCAAAAAACCGCCGTAACGTGCTGATCCACTTTTTCATCGTCTTACCCTCTCTCGCCGTGTCTGACCTCAGTTAAGCACTCAAATGCCGCGCGGGGGAAATACCAAAATCCACTGTCGATGTGCAGGATTTGCAAATAGCATCCCGTTCTTTTCACTCTTCATTAACACCTTGTTCACTAATGCTTTTTTGCTCATAGCAAAGAACGATTTCTTATTTGGCGATAGCTTTCGCTTATGGGAGCGTAGCGGGGTAAAACAAAAACAACGGGATGGCGAATGACTATGGCAGCAAACATGAAAGGGTTTACCAAACGGACACTGGTTCTGGGATTACTGGCGGCGGGCAGCCTGCTTTCAGCGCAGGCGCAGGCCGATCAGCTGGCGGATATTAAGGCCGCAGGGGTGGTGAAAGTGGCCACGTTTGACGCCAACCCGCCGTTTGGCTCTATTGATGCAAAAACGCACGAGATCGTGGGTTATGACGTGGACTTCGCCAAAGCGCTTGCAAAATCGCTCGGCGTGAAGCTTGAACTGGTTGCCACTAATCCGGCTAACCGTATTCCGCTGCTGCAGTCCGGGAAAGCAGATCTGATCGTGGCGGATATTACTATCACCCCGGAACGCGCGCAGGTGATTGATTTCTCGACCCCTTACTTCGTCACCGGCCAGCAGTTCCTGGTCCCGGCTAAGTCCCCGGACAAGCTTGATGACTATAGCCGGGCGCGCATTGGCGCGGTCAAGGGAACGACGGGCGAGCAGGCGCTGCACCAGCGTTTCCCGCAGTCGCGCGTGCTCTCGTATGACGATATTCCCCTGGCGCTGACGGCACTGCGCAACGGTAACGTGCAGGCCATCACCCAGGACAGCACCATTCTGGCCGGTCTGCTGGCGCAGGCACCGGATAAAGCGAGCTTTAAAATCCTGCCCGACCTGCTCAGTAAAGAAGAGATTGGCGTTGGGGTGAAGAAAGGTGAAACGGCGCTGCTGAAAGCCGTCAACGACGAGCTGGTCAATCTCGAGAAGAACGGCCAGGCGGCAAAAATCTACGACGTCTGGTTTGGTCCAGGCACCCCAGCCCCACAGCCTCGCGCCTTTAAAATAGAAGCCAGATAATTATGCTCTCAGGTTTATTTTCACACTCCGCGGCCGGTGCCGCGGATTTTTCACATCTGGAACAGGCCAGCGTCGAGTTTCGTCATGTGGACAAACGCTACGGTGACCATCAGGTTTTAAACGACATAAATCTCACCATCACGCCCGGTGAAGTGGTCGCCATCCTCGGCCCCTCGGGCTCCGGTAAATCCACCCTGATTCGTCTCATCAACCAGCTTGAAACTCTGAGCGGCGGAGAGATTCTGATCGACAACAAGCCTACCGGAAAGCTCTCCGGTACCGGGCTGCGCCAGCTGCGCAGCCGCGTGGGGTTTGTGTTCCAGCAGTTCAATCTTTACGCCCACCTCACCGCCAGCCAGAACATCACCCTGGCCCAGGAGCACGTTCACGGCTGGAAGCCGCAGCCTGCCCAGGAGCGCGCGCTGACCCTGCTGGAGAAGGTCGGAATGCTGGAAAAAGCCCACCATTTCCCGGCAGAGCTTTCCGGTGGACAGCAGCAGCGCGTCGCGATTGCCCGCGCCCTCGCCTCTTCACCGCAAATCATTCTGTTCGATGAACCCACCTCCGCGCTGGATCCGGAGATGATTGGTGAAGTGCTGTACGTAATGAAAGCCCTCGCCCACAGCGGGATCACGATGATCGTGGTGACCCACGAGATGCAGTTTGCCCGGGAAATTGCCGACCGGATTGTCTTTATCGACGGCGGGCAAATTCTGGAAACCGCGCCGCCGGCGCAGTTTTTCAGCCAGCCGTCGCATCCGCGCGCGCAGCGGTTCCTGCAAAAGGTGCTCAACCCGATGCATCAGGAGCATCTGTAATGCCCGCGCTCGACTGGCAGGGGGTACTGACCGGACAGCCTCTGCAGTGGATACTCTCCGGATTCCTCACCACTCTGTGGGTAACGCTTGCCGGGATGCTGCTGGCCAGCCTGCTCGCACTGCTCTTTATGCTTCTGCGCCTTTCCGGCGGACGCCTCGGGAACGCGGTCGTCAGCAGCTGGGTATCGCTGTTTCGCAATACGCCGCTGCTGGTGCAGCTGCTGTTCTGGTATTTTGCCGCCTGGAACGGACTACCGCAGGCGTTCCGCGACGCGGTGAACGCGGATCACAGCTGGTCAATTCTGCCCGGCGACATCTGGTGGTTTACGCCCGAATTTTTATGTTCTGCCTGGGGGTTGGGCGTCTTTACCTCGGCGTTTCTAATCGAAGAGGTGGAGTCGGGGTTACGTTCCGTGCCTGCCGGACAGCGGGAGGCGGCGCTCGCTCAGGGATTCTCCGCGTGGCGTCTGTTTCGTTACATTCTTCTGCCGCAGGGCCTGGCCAACGCCTGGCAGCCGGTCGTGGGCCAGTACCTTAATCTGATGAAGCTCTCCTCGCTCGCGAGCGGAATTGGCTTTGCCGAGCTGACCTATCAGGTCAGGCAGATCGAGAGCTATAACGCGCACGCGCTGGAGGCATTTACCCTCGGAACCGCACTCTATCTGCTGACCGGCCTGGTCATGGGGATGGTGCTGGTTCGCATCGGACCTGAAGCGAAACGTAAACGCCCAAACGTCGCCACCTCAGGGAGTGAAAAACATGATTGCCGGACTTAATGTCATCACCGATAACCTCGATTATCTGCTGTGGGGACGCGCGGCAACGGGTGAACCGGGGGGCGTACTGCTCTCGTTGATAATGGCGATTGGGGCCGCCGTCATCGCTCTGCCCGGCGGGATAGTGCTCGCGTGTCTGGCCTGGCGCTTTACCGGGCTTGTGCGAAAGGCCCTCTTTTTATGGGCAGAGCTGATTCGCGGTATTCCGCTCATCTTCGTGATTTTCTGGATGTGGTATCTCCTGCCGCTTATGACCGGAGGCGATCTGCCGGGGGCGCTTACCGTCACGCTGGCCCTGGCCTGGTTTACCGCGGCAACCGTAATGCACTCGGTGCTGGCCGGGCTTAATGCGCTACCGTCCGGGCAGTACGAGGCCGCACTGTCTCAGGGATTCAGCACGCAGCAAACCCTCCTGCGCGTGCTGCTGCCGCAGGCGCTGAGGAATATTCTGCCGTCGCTGGTGGGGATTTTTATCAGCCTGCTGAAGGATACGTCGCTGGCGTTTATCGTGAACGTACCGGAACTGACCACGGTGGCGGGACAGGTCAACAACCGGGTGCAAATCTACCCGGCGGCCATTTTTATCTTTACGGGCGTGGTCTACTACCTGCTCTGCTGCTCGCTCGAGCAGCTTGCGAAACGCTGGCGCTTTACCCGGCCAGCGCTTTAACCACCGTTTCCATCGCTTCGGTTGTCAATTCACTGCGTTTAACGCGCTGGTTCGCCAGCGCGGTACGCAGGACTCCGGCAATGACAATATGCTTTGGCTCCTGCCCTAAATCACGCATCTCAAGCACCACCTTCCCGACCACCCGGCACATCTCCTGGTACAGCGCTTCATCTTTGGTCACGTTACCCATCGTCATCACTCCATTGCCTTTTAAACGTTGAGCTTAAATGATTCTACTGCCGGATACAAAAAAGAAGCCCGGCGAGAGACTCGCCGGGCTTCATCTGTAAAATCAGTACATTAGTTGTTTACTGGAATAACCGCGCCTTTGTACTTGGTGCGGATCCAGTCCTGAATCTCTTTCGAGTGCAGCACGTTCACCAGCGCGACGATATCTTTCTTCTTCTCGTCACCGCGGTGCACGGTAATGATGTTGGCGTACGGGTTGTTTTCACCGCTCTCTACCGCAATCGGGTCGTGAACCGGGTCCAGACCCGCATCAATCGCGTAGTTGGCGTTGATCACCACCGCAGCGCCTTCGTCGTTGTTGTACATCTGCGGCAGCAGAGAGGCTTCCACGTTAGGCGTGAACTGCAGCTTTTTCGGGTTCTCGACGATATCGCTGATGCGCGCGGTCACTTTATCGATGCCCGGCTTCAGCTTGATCACGCCCTCTTTCTCGAAGATGGAGAGAATGCGCCCTTCTTCTGAAACCGCGTCACGCATGATGATCTTGCCACCTTCCGGCAGGTCTTTCAGCGACTTGTATTTTTTGGAGTAGATGCCAATTGGCTCAATGTGGATCGCGCCCGCACTGACAAAATCGTAGTCTTTATCGCCCGCATGATCTTTCAGCACGCTGTTCAGGTAAGGAATGTGCTGGAAATAGTTCGCGTCGATGTCATGACCCGCCAGCGCGGTGTTCGGCAGAATGTAGTCCTGGAACGGTTTAATCTCCAGGTCGATACCCTGCTTCGCCAGAATCGGCTTTGCCTGCTCCAGAATTTCGGCGTGCGGCGTGTTGGATGCACCCACGGTCAGGGTATCGGCCCAGGAAGCGAAGCTCAGGGCGCTCAGGGTTGCGGCGGCGATCAGTGTCAGTGTTTTTTTCATGATGTGGTTCCTGTGTGTTATTAGAGATTATCTTTTGTCTAACAGTGAAGTAATGACATCGCCGCAGAACTGGATAATGAAAACGATGATCAGAATGGTCACCGTTGCCACCAGCGTGACGTCACCATGGTTGCGCTGGAATCCTTCCAGATAAGCCAGATTTCCCAAACCACCGGCGCCAATCACCCCCGCCATTGCGCTGTAGCTCACCAGCGCAATCAGCGTCACCGTAATACCTGATACCAGTGCAGGTGATGATTCCGGCAGTAAAACCCGAAACACTAACGTGCTCAGTCGTGCGCCCATCGAGCGCGTTGCTTCTATGACGCCTTTATCCACTTCACGCAGGGCGATCTCCACCAGGCGTGCGTAGAACGGTGCGGCGCCCACAATCAGCGCCGGAAGCGCCGCGTTGGCGCCAAGAATGGTGCCGACGACGGTCTTGGTGAACGGGATCAGCAGGACAATCAGGATGATGAACGGAATAGAGCGGAACACGTTCACCACAATCGAAATGACGCTGTAGACCGTGCGGTTGTGGAACAGCCCGCCGCGCGCGGTTAAAAACAGCGCCAGCCCCAGCACGAGCCCCAGAACAAACGTCGCCACGCCTGACAGTGCGGTCATGTACAGCGTCTCGAGCGTCGCCGCCCAGAGCTGATCCCACTTTAGATGCGGAAAGAGATTCTCAGCCATGTTTAATCACCTCGCCTTCAATATCGCTGTGCTGCAGGTCGGCGAGGATATTGTTCAGTTGTTCATCGGAAGCCACGACATGTACCCAGAGCTGACCAAACACGCCGTGGGCGGTTTGCGTCATTTTCCCGTGTAGGATGTTAAACGGCAGGCCGTAGCGCAGGGTCAGTTCACCCACGATCGGCTTATGGGTGCTGTGCCCGGTAAAGGTCAGCCTGATGACCGTGCCTTCCAGATCCTTTGCCAGTTCGGTATTGAAAGTTTCCTCTTCGGCATACTGGCTCACCTGGCGGACAAACTGCTGCGTAATCGGCTGCTGCGGATGGGTAAAGACGCTCAGCACGTCGCCCTCTTCCACGACTTTACCGTTCTCCATCACCGCCACGCGGTCGCAGATTTTGCGCACCACGTGCATCTCGTGGGTGATCAGCACGATGGTCAGTTTGAAACGACGGTTAATATCCAGCAGCAGATCGAGTATCTGATCGGTGGTCTGCGGGTCTAGCGCGGACGTGGCTTCATCGCAGAGCAGCACGTCAGGGCTGTTTGCCAGCGCGCGGGCAATACCGACGCGCTGTTTTTGCCCGCCGCTCAGCTGGGACGGGTAGGCATGCTCACGCCCCTTCAGGCCTACCAGCTCCACCAGCTCGGCGACGCGCGCCTTGATATTGGCTTTTGGCACACCGGCGATTTGCATTGAGAAAGCGATGTTCTCGCTCACGGTGCGCGACCACAGCAGGTTGAAGTGCTGGAACACCATGCTGATTTTCAGACGCGCCTGGCGCAGCGCTTCACCCTTTGCAGCAGAGATATCCTGCCCTTTAATGGTGACGCTTCCGGCGCTGGGTTTTTCCAGGCCGTTCAGCAGACGAATCAGCGTGCTTTTCCCGGCTCCGCTGTAGCCGATAATTCCGTAAATCTGTCCCTGCTCTATCGTCAAATTGACGTTATCAACGGCAGTCAGCGCGACCTTTCCGTTGTCAAAAACCTTCGAAATATTCCTGAGTACGATCATTCTTATTCTTTATCCGTTTCGCGTATGGCTGTTTAGCAGTATGGATGTCCAAACGATAGTAAACAGGCGTTATCAGGTTTTAAATGACCAAAAAAGAATTTGTTATAACTTTCGGATATAAACAGCGGATTGAGCGGGTGGGGAGTATTTAGACCAATTTCAGCAATGATTATCTGCCGGATGCATATCTGCCGGTAGATGGCCGCGAAAAACGGTCATTTTTGCAGCATTTCATGCCGATATAGCCATCCTCACATCCAGACAACTTTACGTCTTGCTGTCCTGACTTCCAAAAATGGCATATATATTCTTTTCCGTTCTAAAGGGCAGTGAATGGTTCTTTATTGAGAAAATTTCACCGCCCTATCATCCCGTCATGACATCCAGAAAGGAAAACATCATGACGATTTATCACTCCGTCACTGAACTGATTGGTCGTACCCCGCTTATCCAATTGCATAAGCTTGATACCGGTCCCTGCTCGCTGTTCCTGAAGCTGGAAAACCAGAACCCGGGCGGTTCCATTAAGGATCGCGTCGCGCTGTCGATGATTAACGAAGCGGAGCGTACCGGGCAGCTGCAGCCGGGCGGCACGATTATTGAGGCCACGGCGGGGAATACCGGTCTCGGCCTGGCGCTGATCGCCGCCCAGAAAGGCTACTCGCTGATCCTGGTGGTACCGGACAAAATGAGCCGCGAGAAGATTTTCCACCTGCGCGCGCTGGGAGCCCAGGTGGTGCTAACCCGCTCCGACGTTAACAAAGGCCACCCCGCCTACTACCAGGATTACGCCCAGCGCCTGGCCAACGAGCTGCCCGGCGCGTTTTACATCGACCAGTTCAATAACGAAGCCAACCCGCTGGCGCACCGCACCACCACGGCGCCGGAACTGTACGAGCAGCTTGACGGCAGGATCGACGCCATCGTGGTGGGCGTCGGCTCAGGCGGTACCCTGGGCGGCCTGCAGGCGTGGTTCGCCGAGCACTCTCCGCACACGGAGTTTGTCCTGGCTGACCCGGCCGGTTCCGTTCTGGCCGACCAGGTGGAAACCGGACGCTACCACGACGCGGGATCCTGGCTGGTTGAGGGTATTGGCGAAGACTTTATTCCGCCGCTGGCCCACATCGAAGGGGTGAATCGCGCCTGGCGCATCACCGACCGCGAAGCCTTCACCACCGCGCGCGATCTGCTGAAAACGGAAGGCATTCTGGCGGGCTCCTCCAGCGGCACGCTGCTGGCGGCCGCGCTGAAATATTGCCAGGCGCAGACCGCGCCGAAGCGCGTGGTGACCTTCGCCTGCGACAGCGGCAATAAGTACCTCTCGAAGATGTTCAACGATGACTGGATGCGTCAGCAAGGGCTCATCACGCGCCCTCAGGCCGGCGATCTCTCTGACTACATCGCCCTGCGCCACGATGAAGGCACCACCGTCACCGCCGCCCCGGACGACACGCTTTCCACCGTACTGGCACGCATGCGTCTGTATGACATCTCCCAGCTGCCGGTGCTGGAGAACGGCAAGGTGGTGGGCATTATCGACGAGTGGGATCTCCTGCGGCATATCGGCGGCGACGGCGATCGCTTCTCGCTTCCGGTGACGGCAGCCATGACGCGTCAGGTGGAGTTCCTGGATAAACACGCCCCGGAAAGCGCCCTGAACGCCATCTTCGACCGCGGTCTGGTGGCCGTGATTAATGACAACGACCGTTTTCTCGGTCTGATTACGCGCAGCGACGTTCTGACCGCCTGGCGCAACCGTCTTCAGCAATAAAGGAATAGATGATGAAAAACCTGGCTACCCTGAGCGTACACAGCGGCGAGTTCAACGACCAGCACGGTGCCGTCATGCCGCCGATTTACGCTACCTCGACGTTTGCGCAACCGTCACCCGGCGAGCATACCGGCTATGAGTATTCCCGCAGCGGCAACCCCACACGCCACGCGCTGGAAACCGCCATCGCCGAACTCGAAGGCGGCACGCGCGGCTACGCCTTCGCCTCCGGTCTGGCGGCCATCTCCACGGTGCTCGAACTGCTGGATAAAGACAGCCATATTGTCGCCATCGATGACGTTTACGGTGGGACGTACCGCCTGATTGAGAACGTGCGCAAGCGCAGCACCGGCCTGCAGGTCAGCTGGGTTAAGCCGGACGACCTAGCCGGGCTTGAGGCCGCCATTCGCCCGGATACCCGCATGGTGTGGGTCGAGACGCCAACCAACCCGCTGCTGAAGCTGGCGGATCTGGCGGCCATTGCGGCGATCGCCCGTCGTCATAACGTCATCAGCGTGGCGGATAACACCTTCGCGTCGCCGGTGATCCACCGTCCGCTGGAGTCGGGTTTCGATATCGTGGTGCACTCCGCCACCAAATACCTGAACGGCCATTCTGACGTGGTGGCCGGACTGGCGATTGTCGGGGACAACAAGGAAATGGCGGATAGGCTGGGCTATCTGCAAAACGCGGTGGGCGGCGTCCTGGATCCGTTCAGCAGCTTCCTGACACTGCGCGGTATTCGCACGCTAGCGTTGAGGGTAGAAAAGCACAGCACCAACGCGCTGACGATTGCGCAATGGCTGGATCAGCATCCTCTGGTCGAAAAGGTGTTCTATCCCGGCCTGGAGTCGCATCCACAGTATCAGCTTGCCCGCACGCAGATGGCGCTGCCCGGCGGCATGATTTCCGTCGTGGTAAAAGGCGATGCGCAACGCGCCACCGAGGTGATTCGCAACCTGAAGCTGTTCACCCTCGCGGAAAGCCTCGGCGGCGTGGAAAGCCTGGTGAGCCAGCCTTACAGCATGACGCACGCCTCGATTCCGCTGGAGCAACGCCTCGCAAACGGCATTGTGCCGCAGCTGATCCGTCTGTCAGTCGGGATTGAAGATCCGAAAGACCTGATTGCCGACCTCAGCCAGGCGCTGCAAAAATAAGCAAAACGCGGCAGGTCAATCACCTGCCGCCATAAGTTGTCATCATGGCTTAACGCCTTGATAACAATATTATGTGAAACTGCATAGATTATTTCTGAAACACCGTTTCCATTTTCCTTTTATCTTAAAATCAGCGTATAATGCGCGCCTAATCCCTGGTGAATGGTTTCAGCGCTTGGAATACAAAAAACAACGTACAACTTCTCCTCTCCTTCGTTGGGCTGTCACTCAGGCACACTTTCTTCTGCACGCTCATTTGATGTCTCCTATCCTTAGTGCGTGTCATATACTCTTTTGCAACACAGGTTTGACTCCGCGGCGGTGCGCCCCCGGAGCGAGATTTCCATATCCTTCCCAACTTAAAGACTAAGACTGTCATGAAAAAGACGAAAATTGTTTGTACTATCGGCCCGAAAACCGAATCTGAAGAGATGCTGACCAAGATGCTGGACGCCGGCATGAACGTGATGCGTCTGAACTTCTCCCACGGTGACTACGCAGAACACGGTCAGCGTATCCAGAACTTGCGCAACGTGATGAGCAAGACCGGTAAAAAAGCGGCGATCCTGCTGGATACCAAAGGTCCAGAAATCCGTACCATCAAACTGGAAGGCGGTAACGACGTTTCCCTGAAAGCGGGCCAGACCTTCACCTTCACCACCGACAAATCCGTTGTCGGCAACAGCGAAATCGTTGCAGTGACCTACGAAGGCTTCACCAGCGATCTGTCCGTCGGTAACACCGTGCTGGTAGACGATGGTCTGATCGGTATGGAAGTCACCGCGATCGAAGGCAACAAGGTTATCTGTAAAGTGCTAAACAACGGCGACCTGGGCGAAAACAAAGGCGTTAACCTGCCGGGCGTCTCTATCGCACTGCCAGCATTGGCTGAAAAAGACAAACAGGACCTGATCTTCGGCTGTGAACAAGGCGTTGACTTTGTTGCGGCCTCCTTCATCCGTAAGCGCTCAGACGTGGTTGAAATTCGTGAGCACCTGAAAGCGCACGGCGGCGAGAAGATCCAGATCATCTCCAAAATTGAAAACCAGGAAGGCCTGAACAACTTCGACGAAATCCTCGAAGCGTCTGACGGCATCATGGTTGCACGTGGCGACCTGGGCGTAGAAATCCCGGTTGAAGAAGTGATCTTCGCGCAGAAGATGATGATCGAGAAATGCGTGCGCGCGCGTAAAGTGGTTATCACCGCAACGCAGATGCTGGACTCCATGATCAAAAACCCACGCCCTACCCGCGCAGAAGCAGGCGACGTGGCAAACGCCATCCTCGACGGTACTGATGCCGTTATGCTGTCCGGCGAATCCGCGAAAGGTAAATATCCGCTGGAAGCGGTGTCCATCATGGCCACCATCTGCGAACGTACCGACCGCGTAATGAAAAGCCGTCTGGACTACAACAACGACAGCCGCAAGCTGCGCATCACCGAAGCGGTTTGCCGCGGTGCAGTAGAAACGGCTGAGAAACTGGAAGCACCGCTGATCGTGGTTGCCACCCAGGGCGGTAAATCTGCTCGCGCGGTGCGTAAATACTTCCCGGATGCGACTATCCTGGCGCTGACCACCAACGAAACCACTGCCCGTCAGCTGGTGCTGAGCAAAGGCGTGATCCCTCACCTGGTGAAAGAGATCGCCTCTACGGATGATTTCTACCGCCTGGGTAAAGAAGTGGCGCTGGAGCTGGTTGATCGCGGTCTGGCACAGAAAGGTGACGTTGTGGTCATGGTTTCTGGCGCGCTGGTACCAAGCGGAACCACCAATACCGCATCTGTTCACGTGCTGTAATAATTCCCGAACGAATTAATTTTGATAAAAAGCGCCCGCCGGGCGCTTTTTTTATTCCCGGCATTAGCCAAAGTCATTCAAATTGCAAATCGGGTTTCTCTATTTAATTGCGAATTATCTAAGATGAATCCGATGATAAATGCCTTTTTTTACATAGATTTTTGCCCAAAAAGGGCTGATTCGATGCTTCTTTGAGCGAACGATCAAAAATAGGTGTATTCCCATCAAAAAAATATTCTCAACCCAAAAAACTTTGTGTAATACTTGTAACGCTACATGGAGATTAACTCAATCTAGAGGGTATTAATAATGAATCGTACTAAACTGGTACTGGGCGCGGTAATCCTGGGTTCTACTCTGCTGGCTGGTTGCTCCAGCAACGCTAAAATCGATCAGCTGTCTTCTGACGTTCAGACTCTGAACGCTAAAGTTGACCAGCTGAGCAACGACGTGAACGCAATGCGTTCCGACGTTCAGGCTGCTAAAGACGACGCAGCTCGCGCTAACCAGCGTCTGGACAACCAGGCTACTAAATACCGTAAGTAATAGTACCTGTTAATAAAATGGCGCACATTGTGCGCCATTTTTTTTGCCTGCGTCAAACGGCTACTGCGTTACCTTCTCCCCTTCATCTTCCGCTACCGCTGCGGACACCCGACTGTTCTGCACCGACAACACGCTATTGCTGGCTGACGGACCGCTACCTGACGACACGATAACCGGGATCCCGGCGCGGCGTGACAGGGCTTTCTCAATCAGAGCCTTATCGCTTCCCGCCTGAGAAACAAAGGTCGCAAAATCTGCGGAATGGGTAATCGGCGAGACCTGCGGGTTTTCCCCTTCTACCTGCGCCAGCGGGCGGTGGACTTCAACATAGCGTTTACCGTCCGGCTCCACGGAGAACTTCACGGGTTCATTGATAATCTGTACCCGCGTGCCAACCCGCACCTGTTCGAACAGTGATTTAATGTCCGGGGCATTCATCCGCATACAGCCGGAGCTGACGCGCAGGCCGACGCTGTCCGGCGCGCTGGTGCCGTGGATGAGATATTCCCCATTCCCCACGCCTAAACGCAGTGCGAAGCGTCCAAGAGGGTTATTTGGCCCGGCAGGTACCACCGGCGGTAATTTAATTCCCTGCTCCAGAGAGCGCGCTCTGATGCCCGGCGTAGGTGTCCAGGTGGGATTCGGGATTTTCTGGCTCACGCGCGTGGTCGTGACCGGCGTTTCCAGCCCCAGCTGTCCGATGCCGAGCGGGAAGACCTGAACGATGTTTTCTCCCGGCGGGAAGTAGTAGAGCCGAAGCTCTGCGAGGTTCACCACAATGCCCTCGCGCGGCGTATCCGGCAGCAGCATCTGCGACGGAATAGTAATCACGGTTCCCGGCGCAGGGTTTACCGGCGCAATGGTATTGTTCGTTTCCAGGATCACCTGCGCCGCCGTATTAAACCGGCGGGCGATGGTCTGAAGCTTATTATCCCCTTCCTGTATCGTGTAGGTTTGATTTTGCCCAATCAGGCGGCTGCCTGCGGGCGGCAATGGATAGTCCATCGCGCGGGCCGAATTAAGTGCGCCGAGCGAACTGAGGAGTAATAGAGTTATTAGAGACGCGCGCTTCATGCTGAGATTCCTTATTCACTGACAGAACGCCAGAAAGCTGAAAAACCAGCGAGGCGGGAACCACCTCGCGAAACAGAATGAATGCTGTTCTGTAAGTCTAGCTAAGGATTGCAGCTTTGGCGCGAATGGCGCGAATCATCGCTTCCAGTCCCTGGGATCGGGACGGGGTGAGGTGTTGGGTCAGGGCCATTTTTTCAAACCACGGGCGGACATCGAACGCGACAATGTCCTGCGCCGACATCTGGTGATAGAGAATAAAGACGACCGCAATAAGCCCTTTCACAATGGCCGCGTCGCTGTTGCCGCGTAATTCGATAGTGCCGTCGTCAGATTGCTTCATCACAATCCACACCTGGCTCTGGCAGCCCTGAATGATATTATCCGGGTTATGCGCCTCTTCGCTGAGCGGCGGCAGACGCTGCCCCAGCTCGATGATATAGAGATACTTCTCTTCCCAGTTTGCGCAACGCGAGAAGTTGCGCAGTAATTTATCTTTGTCCGGCAGTTCCGCCATCTTTCGCCTCTCCGTTAGCCCAGCAGTTGGTGAATACGCTTAAGCCCCGCCACCAGCCTGTCGACTTCTTCCGTTGTGTTGTACATCACCAACGACGCGCGGCACATTGCCGGTACCTGGTAAAACGCCATCAGCGGCATCGCACAGTGGTGCCCGGTACGGACCGCCACGCCGTAGTTATCGAGGAAACTGCCCACGTCATAGGCGTGATGTTTCCCGAGATTGAACACAATCACCCCTTGCCGGTCGGCAGGCCCGTAGAGGGTCAGATCCGGCACGCTGGCAAGCTCCGCAAGCGCATAGTGCATCAGCAGCTGTTCGTACTCCTGAATGCTGTCAAGGCCGATTGCGGAGACGTAGGAAATCGCCGCCCCCAGACCGATAATCCCGCCGGTATTGGGCGTGCCCGCCTCAAAACGCCACGGCGCGCGGGCATAGGTGGTGCCTTCCGTCAGGCTGACGGTGGCGATCATCGACCCGCCCCCTTCCCATGGCGGCATCGCCTGCAGGATTGCCTCTTTCACGTACAGCACGCCAATCCCGGTCGGCCCATAGAGCTTGTGGCCTGAAAAGACGTAGAAATCGCAGTCCAGCGCCTGGACGTCAACCGCGTGGTGCATCACCGCCTGAGCGCCGTCAATCAGCACCTTCGCGCCCGCCTGATGGGCCTTTTCGACAATCTCTGCCACCGGGTTTTCCGTCCCCAGCACGTTGGAGACCTGGGTGACCGCCACCAGCCGCGTTTTATCGTCAAGCAGTGCGTCTAGCTGCTCGAGCTGCAGCGTCCCGTCGGCGTTCAACGGGATCACCCGCAGCTGCGCGCCAACGCGCTCGCAGAGCATCTGCCACGGCACGATATTGGCGTGGTGCTCCATCTGGGTGATGATGATGTTATCCCCCGCGTGGACCTGCGCGTTGCCCCAGCTGTTAGCGACAAGGTTGATCCCTTCGGTGGTTCCGCGCACGAAGACCAGCTCTTCAGGCGAACGTGCATTGAGGAAGGCGGCCAGCTGCGTACGCACGTTTTCCATACGCTGGGTCGCCTCGGCGCTCAGGGTATGAATACCGCGATGCACGGCGGCGTAGCCGTGGCGATAAAACTCGGCTTCCGCATCCACCACCTGATTCGGCTTCTGCGCGCTGGCCGCGCTGTCCAGATAGGCCAGAGGAAGACCGTTTACTTCACGGGTCAGAACCGGGAAATCTGCCCGTACTTTCTCGACGGGAAAACTCATGCTTCGCCTCCAGGCAGACGCTGGCCGATACGCGCCAGCACCTGCTGTTTTAACTGACTATCGTGAAGCGCTTCCGTCAGCTCGGCGGCAAACGCATAGATAATCATTTTCTGCGCCGCCTGCTCGTCGATGCCGCGGGAACGCAGGTAGAACATCTGCTCGTCGTCGATGCGCCCGACCGTCGCACCGTGGCTGCACTTCACATCGTCAGCGTAGATCTCCAGCTGCGGTTTGGTGTCCACCTCCGCCAGGCGGCCTAACAGCAGATTGTTGTTGGTCATCTGCCCATCGGTTTTAATGGCGTGCTGCGCCACGTTAATCAGTCCGTTAAACACCGCGCGGCCTCTGTCGCTGACGATGGTTTTATGCAGCTGGCGGCTGTTGCAGTAGCCCTTATTGTGCTCAAGCCAGGTGCGCGTGTCGCACACCTCTGATTTAACCGGCATCGCCAGGCTGTTGATGCGCAGCGTGGTGTTTTCACCGTTAAGCTGCGTGCTGGTGTTGTGACGTAGCACCGCCCCGCCGAGCAGGAAGCTATGGCTGTACGCCGCGGCATCCTGACCCAGTACAATGTCGTTATGGGCAAAGTGGTGACTCTGCGCATTTTCAAACGCCAGCTTAACGTGGTGAAGCTGGGCATTGGCGGCAACGTTCATCGTCAGACGGGATCCGGTAAAGTGTCGGATATCGTTGAGGCTGACGTAATGTTCGATGACCGTGGCCTCCGCCCCCTCCGCCAGCTCCAGATGGTGACGATAGTGCGCGGTGTTGATTTCGTCGCCGTCCAGCCCCTGGGTGATGTGCAGCAGCAGCAGCGGCTTCGCCGGACGCTGGTTACGCTTCACGCGGATATGCGTCACGCTGCGGGCCAGGCTCTCGGTCAGGTGCAGGAAAACCTCAGGCTGAACCGGGGCGCTCAGGGACTGGCGATCGTCGTTAATCTCAATCTCAAATCCGCTCCCCTGAAGCGCGTCGCTCAGCTCCGGACGGAACTCACCGTCGACAAACACCAGGCGCACGGCGTCCACGCCCACTGCCAGCGCGTCACGCTGCGCAGGTGTGAGATCCGCCAGACGGGTCACAAACTCGGCGTTCAGCAGGCCATCGAGCGGGGTGTACTTCCAGTTTTCATGCTTACGCGTCGGCAGGCCGAGACGCAGCATCTGCTGCAGATGCTGCTGCGCCTGCTCAGAGCGCGTGCCGCCCTGGGCTTCAAACAGCCTGTGCCACTGCTGGAGCGCATTACTGCTGTTCGGTAAGCCAGCCATAGCCCTGCTCCTCCAGTTGTTTAACCAGCGTGAAATCACCGGATTTCACAATACGCCCCTGGTAAAGCACGTGGACGTAATCCGGCTTGATGTAGTCCAGAATGCGCTGGTAGTGGGTGACGATAATGAACGAACGCTTGCCGTCGCGCAGGGAGTTCACCCCGTCAGCGACAATCTTCAGGGCGTCGATATCCAGACCGGAGTCGGTCTCATCCAGAATACACAGCTCGGGCTCCAGCACCGCCATCTGCAGAATGTCGTTACGTTTTTTCTCGCCGCCGGAAAAGCCAACGTTCACCGAACGGGTCAGCAGATCCTCCGGCATTTTCAGCAGCTTGATCTTCTCTTCCATCAGGTCCTGGAAGTCGAAGCGGTCCAGCGCCTCCAGGCCGCGATACTTGCGCACCGCGTTCAGCGCCGTCTGCAGGAAGAACTGGTTGCTGACGCCCGGAATTTCGACCGGATACTGGAAGGCCATAAAAATGCCCTCTCCCGCGCGGTCTTCCGGTGACATCTCCAGCAGATCTTTGCCGTTAAACTCGACCGAGCCGTGGGTCACCTCATAATCTTCGCGCCCCGCCAGCGTCGCAGAAAGCGTACTTTTCCCGGAACCGTTCGGCCCCATGATGGCGTGGACTTCACCCGGTTTGACGTCAAAATTGAGGCCACGCAGGATGGCTTTGTCTTCTACGCTAACCTGTAAATCTTTAATGCTTAACATGTGCTTTCCTTAACCGACGCTGTGTTCAAGACTAATGGCGAGGAGTTTCTGGGCTTCAACGGCAAATTCCAGCGGCAGTTCAGAGAACACATCCTTACAGAAGCCGTTGACGATCATCGAGATGGCGTCTTCTTCGCTGATCCCGCGCTGCAGGCAGTAGAAGAGCTGATCTTCCCCAATACGCGACGTCGTCGCCTCGTGCTCAAGCTGGGCCGTGTTGTTACGGCACTCGACGTACGGGAAGGTATGCGCACCGCAGTCAGCGCCAATCAGCATCGAGTCACACTGGGTAAAGTTTCGCGCATTGGTGGCCGTAGGCATGATTTTCACCAGCCCGCGATAGCTGTTCTGGCTATGCCCGGCAGAGATCCCTTTCGAGATGATGGTGGATTTGGTGTTTTTACCGATGTGGATCATCTTGGTGCCGGTATCGGCCTGCTGATGGCCGCTGGTCAGCGCCACCGAATAAAACTCGCCGATGGAGTTATCCCCGCGAAGGATGCAGCTCGGGTATTTCCAGGTGATGGCCGAGCCGGTTTCGGACTGGGTCCACGACATCTTGCTGTTTTCGCCTTCGCACAGCGCGCGCTTGGTGACGAAGTTCAGAATACCGCCGGTATTGCCGTCGCCCGGGAACCAGTTTTGCACCGTGGAGTATTTCACCTCGGCATCTTTGTGGATGATGACCTCCACTACCGCCGCGTGCAGCTGGTAGCTGTCGCGGACCGGAGCGGAGCACCCTTCGATGTAGCTGACGTAGCTGCCTTCATCCGCGACCAGAATCGTGCGCTCGAACTGACCGGTTTTTTCGGCATTGATGCGGAAATAGGTGGAAAGCTCCATCGGACAGCGCACGCCTTTCGGCACATAGATAAAGGTGCCGTCAGAGGCTACCGCCGCGTTGAGCGCCGCAAAGAAGTTGTCGTTAGAGGGCACCACGGTCCCAATGTACTTTTTCACCAGTTCCGGATGATCGTGAATCGCTTCGCCGAAGGAGCAGAAAATGATCCCCTGCTCAGCGAGCTTCTCGCGGTAGGTGGTCGCCACCGAGACGGAGTCGAAAATGGCGTCCACCGCCACCTCTTTGCCCTCACGCACGGGCACGCCCAGCTGGTTAAAGGCTTCTTCCACCTCTTTGCTGAGGAAGCTGTTCTCCGCGCCGGTTTGCTGCACCGCGCCGGGCTGCGAGGCGCAGGTGTCGTCACAGCTGCCGCAGGACGGTGCAGAGTAGTAGCTGTAATCCTGATAGTTCAGCTTGTCATAATGCGCTTTCAGCCAGTGCGGCTCTTCCATCTCCAGCCAGGCGCGGAAGGCGCTCAGGCGAAACTCCAGCATCCACTCCGGCTCGTTACGTTTCGCCGAAATCGCCCGCACGACATCTTCGTTGATGCCTTTCGCCAGCTCATCGGTCTGCAGCTGGGTGAAGAACCCCTCTTTATAGTTGAGGTGTCCACCGCCCCAGGTATTTACTTCACTCGTTGCTTCAGTATTACGAGACATAGTACCGCCTATACCCCAAAGCTTTCGCCGCAGCCGCATTCGTTCTGGGCTTTCGGGTTATGAAATTTGAATAACTGGTTTAAGCCTTCGCGGACGTAGTCCACTTCGGTGCCGTCAATAAACGGCATGGCCTGCAGCGCGACGTACAGTTTCGCGCCGTCCGTCTCGAACACCAGGTCATCTTTCTCGGGTTCGGTGACGGTATCGAGCACGTAGCCAAAACCTGCGCAACCGGTCTGTTTGACGCCCAACCGCACGCCGAGGATCTCGGGCTTTTTCGCCACCAGCTCGTGAATATGTGCCGCCGCCGCTGGCGTGAGCGTTAAACCGCGCCAGGCAAAATCGGCAGGATTAAAGGTTTCTGAATGCAGTTCCATAGGTCCACCTCATCTGATAAGCCATCAGGGCATAACACCATGTTAGTGATAACGATTATCACTTCAACCCTCTGTCAGCAGGGGCATTCGGCTAAACCGCCCTTTTTGCCTACTTTTATTAAGCATAGACCCTATGGCAGGATGCAGTCAGGATGGATGTATTTGTTCAATGCATTGATTAATAATGCATTTCGTCGCGGTATTTATGACGGAGAGGAGAAAAGTAAAATATGCATCGGAAATGCCTATTTTTGAGATAGCTTTTGCTCAGAAAATGACAAAAACAAAAAAAGGCCCTCAAGGCCTCTGACGCTCACTGATGAAATGAGACAGCAAACCCCTGTTCACGCCAGTGGTCGAGCTGTTCCTGCTGGCGAGGCGTTGGGGATTTCCCCGTCCAGACGAAGATTTTTTGCCCCGGGAAGAGTTCAGGACGCGGCGAATCAATGGGTTCCGCCAGGACGTCAATGTGCCAGCCCTTCTGCGATAATCGCGCGGCTTCCAGCCACAGGTGGGTGCGGTCATCGCATTCCCAGCCAATCAGCAGCGCGTCTTTACCGGCTTTTTTGCGGGACTCCGCCAGGCTTGCAATGGCGAATTCGATCAGTACGCCGTCAAACAGGCTCGCCATGTGACGCACGGTATTTTGATCCTGATTCATTCGCTGACGGACGGGAGAGATAATATTGTCAATCAGCGCGTCCATCGCGTGATCGCGGCGGAATTCACTGATTTTGGCGCGCAACTTTGCCGGGCTGGCGTAACGCAGAACGGTCATCATCTCTTCCTGGAACGAGACCCAGTTGCCCTGAGTCAACACTTCTTTGTTTTCCAGCAGGGCTTTGACTTTCCCGACCGAAACGCCGCTCTTCATCAGGCGCTTGATCTCTTCAATACGCAGGATATCTTCATCGTCAAACTGACGATGACCCCCTTCGCTGCGCTGCGGCTTCAACAATCCATAACGGCGCTGCCAGGCACGCAGCGTAACGGGGTTGATACCGCATCGTTCGGCCACTTCGCCGATACTGTAATAGGCCATTAACTCCCTCACGCTCAGAACTTCCATACCTAACTGCACCAACCTTATCAGATTGTACACACCATTTGTATAACTAAGACCGCATTTTGAACGGGTGAACGGGGTTCTTTCCCATCCACCTGTTAATACATTGTTGTATAAAATTTGCCATTCGTACAGTTAAGTCTGCCGGATTGTGTACAGCTTTATCAGAAGTCGAACTTTTTCTCCGGCCACGCAATCGCGGGAATACCGCCGTGGCGCGGGCTGGCAAAAAGATGTCCCTGGAACTGGGAAATACCCGCGGACTCCAGCCACATCCACTCTTCCGCCTTCTCTACCCCCACCGCGCAGAACTGGATCTCAAGCGATGAGCAGCATTTGATAATCGCCTGAATAATGGCCTGTCGGGGGCCACTTTTATGCACGTTCGCCACCAGATCGCGATTAATCTTAATTCTGTCCGGCTGGAACTGCGCCAGCAGCTGCAGCCCGGCAAAACCGGCGCCAAAGTGATCGATCGTCACGCTGATGCCCGCGCTTTTTAACTGCCTGACCGAATCCGTGAATTCATCAAAACGGGAAATGGCTTCGCTCTCGGTGAACTCCACCACAATTTGCTCCGGCACAAAGCCATTTGCTTCAATCGCGGTGAGCAGAAAATCCACGGCGTTGGGAATGTTGACCAGCGTCATGGGCAGCAGGTTAAGGGATAACGTCTGGTCCTGTAGCCCCAGCGTGCTGGCCATGGAGAGCGCCACCTGCTTGCTGTGTAAATCAGAGGCATACACCTCGTCACGCGGCAGATTGGCAAAGTAATCTCCCGGAGCGCCGCCGTCAGGCGTGCGGAGAAGCGCCTCCCAGGAGACGACCCGCTGCATAAACGGATCGACTATCGGCTGGAACGCAAAGCTGCAATCCGCCCCCTTCGCGACCACCTCAGGCTGCACCGACAGGCGCGTTTCTTCGCGAACGAACTCCCAGGAATCCGCCGGCGGCAGTTCAAAATAGTTCGCTTTTTCCGTGGCCTCGACAAAGGTGCGGAAAAACTGCAACGGGCGATCGTTATACGTCAGCTGATAGCGTGTCGTTCCCCTGTTAAGCACCTGCTGCAGCACCTCGTCCCTGTCGAAGTGGCGTAAATCAAAAAGCTCCATGCCCACGTTGCCAAAGCGTCGGACAGGTCCGTGATCGCGCATCAGCTCCACCACGTTATGGTGGCGCGGGTCGCTGCAGATCTGCTCATAGATGGCAGAGACGTGCTCCACTGGCCCTTCAAGCAGCTGAAAAAAATGTGTGCCGTTAAAAAGCAGGATCCCCGTGACGTTGGATTGCCGGTTTTTACTATTTGCTGCAGCGACCATGGCTTCCAGCGCCTTCACTGGAACGTCCTCGCAGATATGACTGCGGTAAATGATGGTTGTGAGCATGCGATTCCTGGGGTTAGGGTTTTGGCCACAAATAAGGTGGATAAAGATCATTTATAGCACATTAATTGCCTGACAAATAATTTACATCTCAATCATTTACGGCAGTTAGTGATACTTTTTTTCGAGCTGTACAACTTACCAGCGCCAGACCTTTTTGTACAATATATCCTGTAACATTACCGACTCATGACAAGACTATAACCCAATGAAAAAAAAGTAATTTATAAAATATATCATAAAAATATTAAAAAACTGTACATTTTGGGTGTACAGATTTAGGAATTGTGTATACCTTAATTGTAACGTTAGTGATTACAAAATTTTACAGGAGCGAAACATGCAGCAGAAAGGTTACGCCACAGATTCCGCAGCAGCGATCGCACAGTACTTCGAAAAGGCCGCGCTGCCTACCCAGCAGGAGACGCTGGGTCAGGTGGTTGTCGAAATCCTCAGCGACGGGCGGAACCTGAATCGCAAATCGCTCTGTACCAAACTGCTCAGCCGCCTCGAAAGGGCCGATGGTCCGGAAGAGGAAGAGCATTACCACATGCTGCTTGGTCTGCTCTTCGAACGATAACGTGATGAATAGCAGTGACGCGGATCGACTGATCGACCAGCTTATCGGTGAAGCCGTTCTTTCTCTTTTGAAAGAGCGGGGGCCAGTGACAACCGAAGGATTGCTGCAGCGTCTGCGGGTAATGAAAGAACATGAAAAGGATCCCCGGCGGCGGGAGACACTTGCGGTGGTGATTGCCGACATCGGCTCAAACAGCATCGCCTTTACACGTCGCAGAACCGCGCAAGGACGAACGAACAGAGAGGGACCTCTCAACGATAACAGAGACAATGTAGTGCCGTTATTTGGAAGTGGAAAACCGTCCGATCCCAAAAAAATACATTGACTGCAATTTAACAGCTACGGTGAGAACAAATGAGACAAAATATTCAGCTTCAACCCGAATACCATTCTGCTTTTTTAGACAGTGCGCTGTCGGAATATTTCCGTCACGCAGGCGATCGTTTTGCTGAAGAGTCCGCTGTTTTTTCTACTGCAGTACGCTGTGTTCTGGCCTCCGAAGGCCATCTGTCTAATAAAGCGATCATCCTCTGGCTCATTCAGACGCTGGAAGCCACCCACGATGTGGTTCAGGCGGATGTGATTCGCAAGACCCTGGAAATCGTGGTGGGTTACACGATGGACGATCTGTAAGCTCCTGCGCTCAACGCCTCCTAACGTGTCATCGTCAAAACTGACGAACAGTCTGACGATGACACGCGCCTTTCCCGCGTAACACCCTGTAAAACCAGCAAAGCCAATCTGGCACGGTTCCTGCTTACCTCTGCTTACGGGACTGGGTTGTCCAGTCAACTTTGCTTCATTTCTTAACAGGTCTGTTATTGATGAAAAAGATCGCCAGCGTCTGCCCTTACTGCGGTGCAGGCTGTAAATTAAACCTTGTCGTTGAAAATAACCGTATCATCCGTGCCGAAGCGGCAGAGGGCGTCACAAACCAGGGCACCCTGTGTCTGAAGGGCTTTTACGGTTGGGACTTCCTCAACGATACCCGTCTGCTCACCCCGCGCCTGACTCAGCCGATGATCCGCTACCACAAAGGCGAGGCGTTCACCCCCGTTACCTGGGAAGAGGCTATCCGCTACACCGCCCACCGGCTCAGCAGCATTAAAGCGCAGCACGGGCCGCGGTCAATCATGACCACCGGCTCCTCCCGCGGAACCGGCAATGAAACAAACTATGTGATGCAAAAATTTGCCCGCGCGGTGCTGAACACCAACAACGTGGACTGCTGCGCGCGCGTCTGTCACGGCCCTTCCGTGGCCGGTTTACAGGAAACCCTCGGCAACGGCGCGATGAGCAACTCAATCAACGATATTGAAAACTCAAAATGCCTGCTGGTGTTTGGCTATAACTGCGCGGACTCCCACCCTATCGTCGCCCGACGCGTGCTGAAAGCGCGGGAAAACGGCGCGAAAATCATCGTCTGCGATCCGCGGCGAATTGAAACGGCGCGCATCGCCGACCAGCATCTGCAGCTGAAAAACGGCAGTAACATGGCGCTGGTGAATGCCTTTGGTTACGTGCTGCTGGAAGAGGAACTCTACGACAAAAGCTACGTGGCGCGCTTTACGGAGGGGCTGGAGGCCTATCGCCAGATGGTGAAAGACTATGCGCCGGAGAAGGTCGAGCATCTTACCGGCATTCCCGCCCGCGACGTTCGTCAGGCGATGCGCATCTTCGCGGCGGCCCCTTCCGCCACCGTGATGTGGGGGATGGGCGTGACCCAGTTTGGTCAGGCTGTGGATGTGGTCAAAGGGCTTTCCAGCCTGGCGCTGCTGACCGGTAACCTGGGCCGCCCCGCCGTCGGCGTCGGGCCCGTGCGCGGTCAGAATAACGTCCAGGGTGCCTGCGACATGGGCGTTCTGCCGAATATGTTCCCCGGCTATCAGGATGTGACCGATCCGGCGGTCAGGCAGAAGTTCGCCGATGCCTGGGGGATTGACGTCAACAACATGGACGATCGGGTCGGGACGCGCATTACCGAGGTGCCTCATCTGGCTCTGGAAGGCAAGGTCAAGGCCTACTACATCATGGGGGAAGATCCGCTTCAGACCGAAGCCGATCTCGGTCTCGTTCGCAGCGGCTTTGAGGCGCTCGACTTTGTCGTGGTTCAGGACATCTTTATGACCAAAACGGCAGAAGTGGCGGACGTCCTGCTTCCTGCCACCTCCTGGGGTGAACACGGCGGCGTCTTTACCTGTGCCGATCGCGGGTTCCAGCGTTTTGGCAAAGCCATTGAGGCCAGCGGCAACGTGAAGCGCGACTGGGAGATTATCAGCCTGCTCGCCACCGAGATGGGCTACCCGATGCATTATGACTCCAACCAGCAGATCTGGGATGAGATGCGCGAGCTGTGCCCTCTCTTCTACGGCGTGACGTATGAAAAAATGGGCGAGATGGGCCACGTGCAGTGGCCATGCCCGACGCTGGATCATCCGGGAACGCCGTACCTGTACAAAGACAATCTGTTCGACACCCCAACCGGTAAAGGGCAGCTTTTTGCCGCGCCGTGGCGCGCGCCGGCGGAAACTCCGGATGCGGATTTCCCGCTAGTGCTATGTACGGTACGTGAAGTGGGACACTACTCCTGCCGCTCGATGACCGGGAACTGCGCCGCGCTGCAGAGCCTGGCCGATGAGCCGGGACGGGTGCAAATGCACCCTGCCGATGCGGAAAAACTGGGCATTACTGACGGACAACTGGTCTGGGTGCGTTCGCGTCGCGGCAAAGTGATTACCCGCGCCAGCATCAGCGAGCGTATCAACGCCGGGGCCGTCTACATGACCTATCAATGGTGGATTGGCGCCTGCAACGAGCTGACCCAGGACAACCTCGACCCCATATCCAAAACGCCGGAAACGAAGTACTGCGCGGTGCAGCTGGAGGCGATTGAGGACCAGCGCTGGGCGGAGGATTTTGCGGCGTCGGCGTATCAGTCCATGAAGTCGCGGCTAATTAGCGCGGTGAATGTCTGAATAAATGTCGGGTGGCGTCACTGCCACCCGGCAACTAAACGGCGACAGTCCCACCGTCTCTTCCGCTCATCTCTCGTAATCGATCAGATGGTCACGCAATTTGTTCGGGTAGGCATTCTGTTCGACCATCCTGTGAATGAGCGCCATAAGCTCGTAATCACTGCGCAGATCGAATTTTTGCATCAGCAAATACTTATGCGTGAATACCGTTTTATCACTTGTCCTGAGCACATCCGCAATTTGCCCTACCGATAACCCTCTGTAAAAATTCACCGTAACGCGGATCTGCTGCGGCGAGAGTATCTTATGCTGGCACTCGAAACAGCCTTTATGCTGCCAGCGATATCCCGGCAGCTGCGTACGGTACCATGCACTGAAGAGCATCTCGCTAACCTGACCAAGCGGGGCGCGGCGGGAGATGAACATCATATCCTGAACACAGGATGAAAATGCGGAAAAACGCCGCTCATCGTCCACCAGCCCAATCACAATCCCTTTTTTTCGCGCTTTCAATTCGGGAATACAGGTCAGCGTTTCCCCAGGGCATAAAGCGAGAATAATAATATCGGCGGCACTGACGCTGTCATAAGTAAGCTCAGTATCAAAATGAATTTGATGCCTGAAATTATGCAGGAAGAAATCCACAAGAAAATATTGCAGGCCATTTTTAAAAAAAGAATCCGGTTCTTTAATCAGAATATTCAACATAACAATTACCGTCATCTGCATATCAATAAGGACAACTAACGCGCGTGTCGATCAGTTGTATTGCATCGTCATGACCACAACGGCACTAATGCTCCCCGGCGTCGCACCGCCGGTAATAGATTTGACTGATGCCTGCATAGCCATCGTCGCGGTTCTGTCTGCTGCAATGCTCTGCGTAATGCTTGTCCCGGTGCCTTTTAACGCATCGGTTGCAGCCTCGCGCATCGCAATCGCGACGTTCGTGGCCGAGCCGCTGTTCATATAGTAATCCCCCCCCGCGACGGGATCGGGGTTACCGGTAAAGGAGACCGTAACGCTGCGCGTGCCTGCCGGACACTGGGTAAACAGCAGGCTAAAAGGCACAGGATCGGATGTCGACCCCGGCGTGACCATATTGGATGCCTGAATATTGCCGAGATTAATATCCAGAGTGTTATTCCCACCGTTAAAGATACAGGGGGAGGCAACAATATTTCCGGTAACGCTGACGTTTACACTGTCCGCCGCAAATAAATGACAGCTGATTAATGTAGCGCCGAGTGCTGCCGTGCGCAGAATATTCATCGTTTTATCCATCACTGATACGTCAAATTTAAGGTTGCAGACGCATTGGCGGTACCGGGTTCAACCGTCGTTTGCGTCTGGTAATAACGCGCTGTTAAAGGAAACGCCTGCTGCCCGCCCGTGGTGACGTTTAGCGGTAGACGCGTATTCAACGTGATGGGGGTACCGTTGTAGAGTAACTGAACGCCAACCCCTTTTGCCGTGCCGGTATTACCCTGCCCCGTCAGCGCGAGGACGCTCGTTGTGGCCACGTCAGGGTTTTGAATACCGCTGAGCGAAACGTTGACGTTTGCGCCCGGATCGCAGTTCAGTCCCAGGTTCTGCGTATTCTGGGCGCCTGCGGGCGTGGTTCCGACCGTTGACCCAAACGTCACGGCAGAAATATCGCCGATGGGAAACGTCAGCTGCGGTGTTGTAATGCTGCAGGCCAGCACGTTGATGGTTCCGTCCAGCAGCGTCGTCGTCAGGCCATCACGATAAACGCCGTCACTGTCCTGCAGCATCACCACGCCCAGCACGCCCGGCGTCAGTGACCCCGACGCAACCGGTCCGGTAACGATGAGCTCTATTTTACCGCCCCACCATTCGACATAGCTTGCCTGTGCAGTATAAGAAAAGGTATTGGTCGGGTTTTCAAAATAATTACCCGATGAAAAGCGCACGCCTATACCGTTTACATTGGTGTTATAAACATGATTACCGTAAGTACTTGGTGTCGCATTCAGATACCGCATGCTAAAACCCAGCATTAACGGGTTGGTACATCCCGTTAAATAGGAACCGGTTAACGTCGCGTTTCGCGAAAATAATACGGTACCCACGGCAACGTCGCGCTGAACCGTAATCGTGCCGATGGACAAGGTTGATTCCTGTGGCGTAATCGTCGTGCAGGTTCCTGCATGAGCACTGTTCAAGCCTGCTGCGACACACAGCAGGAATATGATGTTAATTAAGCGCATTTTAAAAACCCTAAAGACAATTGACGTTAATTTCGGTAATTCCGCCAGCCGACGGCTGCGGGGAAAGCTCGTACGGTGCGCGGCATTGCCGATCGCTATCCGCTCCCCACGTGACGAAAACGGTTCCCTGTGTGTCCAGACCGGTGAGATAAGCCTGGCCTCTATCGCCAACAATAACGCTGCTGCCGTCGGCGCCCTTCAGGCTTGCCGTTGCGCCAAAGGGAACAAACTGGCCGTTATGCAGTAAAGTAAACAACGCCCGTCGCCCCACCTTCGCCTTATAGTCGGCCAAAACGATCGCGCCGCGCGTTGGCGTCACCGCCCGGGTATTGATATCCAGCTCAACATCATCCGGCAGGCTTTCCGGGGCAAGGGTGATGTCATTTTTACGGTATACGGAGAGATTGCTGACCACCGTGTATCCTCGGTAATCCGTTTTAACACCCGCCTGATTGCGGATATCGACGCCGTGCGCGCCCGGCGCGCTAATCAGAACATTGGTCTCACCCAGGGGCTGCGAAAGCGTGATCCCCTCTCTGTGAGCAAGAATGCCCCCCTGCAGACCGTAGTTAAGTCGCTCGCTGTTTTTGTCGTAGCTGTAACCCGCCGTCGCTTCGCCGTAGGTTCCCTTATAATCAGCATTTATATTGCCCGTGTAGCCAACGCCGTCCGACCCGTATCCCTGCTGCACGTTCCAGTTCAGGGCGTGGTTTTCCAGCGCCACGCCGTTGAGACCAACGTTGTGTGTGGTGCCGTTATTCTTGCTGGCGCTCACGCTATAGTTAGCCCAGGTCTGTGGCAAAAACTTCTCCAGAGGAATGCTGACGTTAAAGGCCAGCAGCCGATCTTTGTCGTACCGTTTATTGTCATCGTATGAACCCGCACTGCCGTTTTGACTGTAGGTCCAGGTGAGTCCATAACTGATGTTGTGCCAGTAGTTGTTGTAACCCAGGCTGTATGACGCCATCGTTTTACCCGAATTCCAGTAGTCTTCACGGGCCGCGCTCAGCGTCAGCGAGCCAAGGTTGCCGCCCAGCGTCTGGCTCATCGTCAGCTCGGCCCGGTTGCGGCGTCGGTCCTGAAGCGCGGAGCTGTCACCGTACGAATCAAGGATCTCCTGCATGCCGTAGTAGCCGCTGGTCGAGTAGCGGTAGCCCGCAATCGAAAATTGGGTTCCGGTACCCACAAAGTTTTTGCTGTATCGCGCCCGCCAGGACTGGCCGTTGGATTTCTCACCACCCTGCGGGGTGGACCAGGCCTGGGTCATGTCTGCAGAAATCGCGCCGAAATCCCCCATGTTTTTCCCAAGCCCGGTGGCGATCGACTGATATTTACTCGACTCCTGCAGCCCGCCATAGAGCGTCAGGCCATACGGCAAACCATAAATCCCGGTGATTTGCCCAAACGGGGTCTTATCAACGCTGCTGCTATAGGAACGGTACTGCCCTCCGGTCACCGCATATTTCAGGCGCCCTTCACGCTGTAAAACCGGTAAAGACGCGTACGGGAGGGTGAAATGCTGCTCGCTGCCGTCAGCTTCCTTAACGGTGACGTCCAGATCGCCCGCGCCCCCCGTGGGGTACATATCGGTAATTTCAAAAGCGCCCGGCGCCACGTAGCTCTGATAAATCTGGTAGCCATTCTGGCGAACAATTACCTGCGCATTGGTACGCGCGATACCCCGCACCACGGGCGCATAGCCTTTGAGCGAATCCGGTAGCATGTCGTCGTCTGAAGCCAGCTGTCCGCCGCGAAACGGCATGCTGTCGAACACGTCGGCTGGGGCGGAGCTATCCCCCAGGGTGAGCTGCGCCTTGAGCGGAATAATGGCCCGCTGTGCATAGGTGTAGACGGTATCCCATTTGTCCTGACCGCTCTCATCCCGCGACCAGGTGGTGTAATTTCGCAGCCGCCACGGCCCAAGGTTGATACCCGGGCGCAGGTTGGCATATTGACTGTTGGTGTTTTTACTCTCGTTCTGTTTCGCCCAGGTGTTTGCGCCACTCAGGCTGTAGTTAAGCATCGCGGCGGCAATCCCCTCATCCCACTGCTCTGGTGGGACATATCCTCTCGCAGGCAGATCGATTGCGGCCTGAGGAATGCTGATAACCAGCCGCTGCGCGCTAAACTGAAAATCCGTACTGGCATGAGGGATCGCCTGCAGGTTAACGCAGGTTGCGTTTTCTACAGCCAGGTTGGGAAACAGCGCCGTTTTGACGCCCCATTTTTTTAGCTGTGCAATGCTCAGGCAAGGCTGCAGGCTGTCGTTTTCCTTCCCGTTTTTTCCGGCAACAAAATCAATATCGCTGGTCTCAATAAGCTGGTCGTCAAGAATGATATCAACATGGTATTTCCCTGGTGCCTGCGAACCTGATTCAAACGCAGATAAATCGGCTTTACCCATTCCCGGATTATCCAGCTCTACCAGCTCGGCGTTAAAAGAATCACTGGCGTTAACCGCGGGTACTGCATTAGCCAGCGCGAAGGCGATACATATCGCCAGCCGCGCGGGTTGCATTTTTTTATTTTTCGTTGCCATCATCATAAACCTGACTCGATATTGAGGATGCTGCTTTCTTCAGAAATTAAAAGCTGGCCTGATGCGTTATTCCCGGGCTGCCGTAATCATTGATCACTTTAAATATAATCTGATTACCCGCGGTGCCCGGTGGCAGGCTAAATATGGCCACTTTGCCAGGGTCCACCCAGGTGACATCCTCCAGCTTTTTTCCGCCAATACTTATTTCATTAAAGTTAATGACGTACGGCGTGGGATTAGTAACCTGAAGTTTATTTCCGCTCCGCGACCAGGTTAATTTACTCGCCTGTTCATCAGGCGTTGACGCCTTCAGACCTGCCGGACGATAAATGAGCTTGATGCGGGTTTTAACGGCAATTTGCAACGCGTTTGCCTGTTTTGTGGCTGACGGTATCGCTTTAATATTTAACCAGAACAGGCTCTCTTTATCCTGCGGTAGCGATCCAGAGAATAAAATACGCTCAATATTTTGCTGGCCACCGTTCAGTCTGTACAGGGGGGGCGTGACGATAAATGGCGCTTTATTAGCATTACCCTCTGGCATGTCGACCCAGGACTGAATTAAATAAGGGGCTGCATCCACATTATTTACGCTAATGGACGCCTCTTTTTTCCCGCCATCAAAAATTACGCGGGTACCGCCAATCACGACCCCGGCAAACGCTTGTGACAGCGACGCAGTCATCACCGCCGCGCTCAGCAGGGTTTTGCTAATAACATTCATTTCAAACCTCTTAAAACAAGGGGGCAATAATGCCCCCGCGCAGCGCCTCGCGGCGCTGGCTCTTGTTATGCTTTATGGCTAGTTATAAACAACGGAGAAGTTAGCGACGGAGTTTGCAGGACCGGCGGTCACCGCTGCCGCTGTTGAAATATACTGCGCGTAGAAATTCAGCGTATTGTCAGCGGTGCTGCTCAGCGTATAGCTGTAGTTGTTGCTGCCGTGCAGCGGCAGATCCGCTTTATCAGCAGTCATCAAATTGATAGCAACACCCGTTGCCGCGCCGACGACGGAGGTATCGATGGCCAGCAGATCGGCGTTAGTCAGGTCAGGCGTACCGTCAAAACGGACTTTGGCACTGGTGACGGTAACCGGGCAGTTTTTCAGAATAATATCGAAGCGCGTTGCCGCCGTTCTGGAGCCCGTCGTCGTGAATTCTGTTTTATAATAATCACCTAATACGACCACCTGGTTTTGAGAGGCAACCGCCACATCACAGGCTGAATCCAGGATGTTACCATTAAAGTTAACGGTTCCTGCAGCAGCGAAAGCATTGCCCACCATTAAGGCAGAACCTGTCACAACCATCGCTAAAATAATGTTCTTTTTCATAATCTTCATTTTCCTGTTTACGGGATAACTTTATTTATTATTGAAATTCATGCAGCAGAAAGCCGATAAAAGAATCGCTATAAATTCTTTTACTTTTCGATAAATGACTTAAGGTCTTTCTGACTGGCTGGTTAAAATTTATATAATCATTTTGGTGAACACAACTTTTTGCTGGTCTAGCTGTAGACTCTGATTTAACGAAAGATCAACATTTCTTCCAGGATAGGCTTATGCCTTATTTCCCTGGTCTATTAGTAGACTTGAACATCTTTTTCTTTTCATTCAACACGTTAGATATCAAGCGCTCAACGGTCTACTTTTGGACCTTGCCGAAACATTCCCTGACCCCTTCATTTTTAAGATAATTCTCTCCTCAGATCAAAAAACGATCAGACCCGTAGTCGCTGTGAGGTATAATTATGAATACACGTTTAACCACGCCATTGAATAACCACGAATCAACCGTTCTTGGTTTAAAACCGTTTATCCATATCGATACCCTGATTAAATCAGTGCTGCCAGCTTCGAACAGAATGATCATCTGTCGGGGAGAAACCGTACATTATTATAAAGATGATGTGCGCCAGTGTTTTTTACTTCTCCAGGGAAGTGTGGCGCTTCATCGTCGCGGCGACGGTATTGTTTTAAACTCTGAATCAGCACCGTTTATTCTGGGCGTCAGCAGTCAATTTTCTTCGGAGCATCTCTACGTCAGGGCTCTGGAGACGGCAGAAATTGCCCGCGTGTCGCTGGAGACGTTTAATCAGATTGTTTCACAGCAGGATTTATGGGAGCACTTTTCAAAGCTGCTAATTTATACCGCCTCACGGGTGTATGAGCATTGCGCGCAAATATCACAAATGTCCGCCTATGACATTATTCGCTTCCAGCTTGTTGAGCTCATGCAGGAGCCCGATGCCATACGGAAAAATACGACGGCGGCCGCGTACATCAAAAGCCGGACGTATCTTTCACGCAGTGGAATTATGCGTATTCTGGCAGAACTGCGGACAGGGAAGTACATCACAATGGAGCGTGGGGTGCTGCTTGACATTCACCATCTGCCGCGAAAATATTGACTGCCAGCGTGCCTGTACCCGGGAGAAGCGCTATAATTAGCCAGGTTATTTTTAAGGTTGTCGGCTACTATGTCCCTTCCAGAAAAGTCTCAACGGGGTTCTCCCTACGCGCAAGAGCTTATTTCACACCTGTTGCCTGATTGCACTACGCGACGCGCCGCCCGCGGCGAGCGACTGGACCTGCAGGTCAACGGTCAGGGCATGTGCTATTTAATTCTTGAAGGCACCATCGCCGTTTACAGAAGAAGCGATGACATGATGCTGTCCACGGCCCGCAGCCCTGCCGTATTCGGCCTCGCTAACCTCACCGATATCTATTTCAATGATTATATTAAGACCGTCAGCCCTTGTCTGATAGGGACGCTTACCGCCGAGCGGGTGAATGAAATTATCAAAGAGAAGGCGCTATGGGGACTGCTTTCTCAACAGCTCATCTTTGTGTACAGCCGTCTTTATAACAACGTGATGCCGCAGGGCGCGCCGACGGCGTATGAGATGATTCGCCAGCAGCTGGTCAAGCTGATGGAGGAAGATGAGAGCTATCGGCTCAGCGTGACGGCGGAAAGGTATATCAGGGAGAAAACCCAGCTCTCCCGCAGCGGCGTGATGCGCATTCTGGCGGATTTAAAAACCGGCGGATTCATCGAGATGGAAGAAGGCAGGCTCATCAAAATCAACAAGCTCCCCGCCCGATACTGAATTTCAGACACAAAAAAGGCCGCACTCGCGGCCCTTTTATTCTCATGTACTCAATGGACGTGAACGCCCAACCGCCAGGCAAAGTAGATCTCTTCTTTCAGTTCATTCGAAGAGAGCGCCAGCAAATCTGTAAATTCCAGCTCAAGCTGTTTCAGCTTTTTCAGGTACTGCGCCGGAGACAGGTTGCTCTTATCGCGACGTAAATATTCAATTGCCAGCTGTGTTGGGGTTATTTCAGTATCCATGATGTCCTCGCTTATGTACAAATCCTGACCAGTATATCACAACGCACTGGCTAGTTTTTGACCAAAGGCAAGACATCTGAAAACTTTACACAACCGCCGTGGTTAGCCGTGACGTACAGCACAGGCGATCCTGCTCGTCGAGAATATCTATCTGCCACACCTGATGGCGGCTTCCGGCGTGCAGCGCGCGGCAAACACCGCGCACGCGCCCGCTGCGCACCGAGCGAATGTGGTTAGCATTTACCTCGAGCCCGACAACCTTCTGCTCCCCTTCGGTACAGAGATACCCCGCCACCGAGCCCAGCGTTTCGGCCAGCACGACGGACGCTCCGCCGTGCAATAAACCAAACGGCTGGTGGGTGCGACTATCGACGGGCATGGTGGCCTCAATCTCATCGTCGCCAATGCGGATGAACTGGATATCCAGCAGCCCTACCATATTCCCCTCGCCCATGGCGTTCAGCGCCTGCAGCGTCACGGCACGTTTCCAGATCATCCAATTATCTCCAGTAAAGCCTGCAATGGGTGACGTACGCCGTTACCTTCTACCCGTTTTACCTGGCTGCGGCAGGAGTACCCCGTCGCCAGACAGCGGTTTCGCGGCAAACGCTGCATCGCCTGATGCCAGGACAGCTCATAGATGCCGAGCGAGTTGGCGTGGTTTTTCACTTCGTGTCCGTAGGTTCCGGCCATCCCGCAGCAGCCTACGTTGACGCTCTCCAGCTTCGCTCCAAAGCGGGCAAAAACAGACGCCCACTGCGCGGGGGCACCCGGCAGCGCGGTCACTTCCGTGCAGTGACCGAACAGATACCACGGTTCACCGCTGACATCCTGAACAGCCTTATCTTCCAGCGCCATCGGCAGCCACTCGTGCACCAGCATCACGTTGAAATCGCCGCGCTTATCGCCCAGCGTCTGCCTGTATTCATCGCGATAGCAAAGCACCAGCGCCGGATCGACGCCGACCATCGGTATCCCGAGCTGCGCCACGCGATTCAGGAAGTCAGACGTTTTCTGCGCGGTCTTCGCAAAGCGGTTCAGGAAACCCTTAATGTGCTGCGCCTTCCCGTTCGGAGAGAACGGCAGCACAACCGGCTGGTAGCCCACTTTCTCCGCCAGACGGACGAAATCGGCCACGACCTGCGCATCGTAGTAGCTGGTGAACGGATCCTGCACCACCAGCACTACATTAGCTTTTTGCTCCGGAGCGAGCGCCTCCAGCTGTTCCAGGGTCATGTTTGCCGAACGGTGGCCAACAAGCTGGCGCTGCAGAGACGGGACCGACAGCAGCGGCAGATCGACCATGCCGATGTGTTTTTCGGAGAGCTTGCGCACCAGCGGCTGGTTGATAAAGAAGTTGAAGGTCTTTGGCGCACGCGCCATCAGCGGCGCGTAGCTTTCCACCGTCGCCACCAGATGGTCGCGCACCGGGCGGAGGTATCGGGTGTGATAAAGCTGCAGGAAACGCGAGCGGAATTCCGGCACGTCGATTTTAATCGGGCACTGGGTGGAGCAGGCTTTGCAGGCCAGACAGCCGGACATCGCCTCTTTCACCTCATGGGAGAAATCGTACTCGCCCTTGTTGGCATGCCAGCTGTTGCGGGTGCGCTCAATCAGCGAGCGCAGGCTGGCCCGTTTTTCCGGCAGCTCCTGCTCCAGCTTGAGCGGATCCACCCCGCGGTCGGCCAGCAGACGCAGCCACTCGCGCACCAGCGTCGCTCGCCCTTTCGGCGAGTGGATACGGTTGCTGGTGATTTTCATCGACGGGCACATCGGGCTTTTCACATCAAAGTTAAAGCACAGGCCGTTGCCGTTGCACTCCATCGCGCCGCGCCAGGAAGCGCGCACAGCAATCGGGATCTGTCTGTCGTACGTGCCGCGCTTGACGGCATCCACCTGCAGCATCGGGGCATCAACACCCTCAGGCGGGCAGATTTTACCCGGGTTGAGGCGGTTATGCGGATCGAAAGCCGCTTTCACCTTGCGCAACTCCGCGTAGAGCTGTTCGCCGAAGAATGCCGGGCTGTACTCCGCGCGGAACCCTTTCCCGTGCTCTCCCCACAGCAGACCGCCGTATTTGGCGGTTAAGGCCACCACGTCGTCGGAGATCTGCTTCATCAGGATCTCCTGCTGCGGGTCGCACATATCCAGCGCCGGACGCACGTGCAGTACCCCGGCGTCGACGTGGCCGAACATACCGTAGCTCAGGCCGTGGCTGTCCAGCAGGGCGCGAAACTCAACGATATAATCCGCCAGATGCTCAGGCGGCACGCAGGTATCTTCGGCAAAGGGAATGGGCTTCGCCGCCCCTTTCGCATTGCCGAGCAGGCCCACGGCTTTTTTACGCATCCCATAGATACGCTCAATCCCGGCCAGATCGTTACAGAGCTGCCAGCCGATCACGCCGCCTTCCCCCTGCGCAATCAGCTCATCCAGCCGCTGGCAGAGCGTGGTGACCTGGCGCTCAATCAGCTCCGCATCATCGCCGGCAAACTCCACGATATTGAGACCGAGCATCTCTTTATCCGGCACGTCGGTAATGAGGTCACTCACGGAGTGCCAGACAATATCTTCCCGGGCCAGATTGAGCACCTTAGAGTCGACGGTCTCCACCGACAGCGCCTGCGCTTTCACCATAAACGGCGCATTGCGCAGCGCGGAGTCGAAGGAGTCATATTTGACGTTCACCAGACGGCGCACTTTCGGCAACCGGGTGATATCCAGCCGCGCTTCGGTAATAAACGCCAGCGTCCCTTCGGAGCCGGTCAGCACGCGGGTTAAATCAAACTGGGTCAGGTCATCGTTAAAGACGTGGCGCAGATCGTACCCGGTCAGGAAGCGGTTCAGTTTGGGGAATTTATCGAGAATAAGCTGGCGGTTGTCGCGGCAGCGTTCCAGCACGGTGCGATAGATACGCCCGCTGGCGGTGTTATCTTTGCCCAGCGTTTCCGCCAGTTCGACCGGCATCGGCTGGGTATCGAGGATATCGCCGCCCAGCAGAACCGCGCGCACGCCCAGCACGTGATCGGAGGTTTTACCGTAGACCAGCGAGCCCTGCCCGGAGGCATCCGTGTTAATCATCCCGCCAAGGGTCGCGCGGTTGCTGGTGGAGAGCTCAGGGGCAAAAAAGTAGCCGTAAGGCTTGAGATACTGATTAAGCTGATCTTTGATGACGCCCGCTTCGACCCGCACCCACCCCTCTTCCGGGTTGATCTCAATGATGCGGTTCATATAGCGCGACATATCAACAATGATGCCCTGGTTCAGCGCCTGACCATTGGTCCCGGTGCCGCCGCCGCGCGGCGTAAAGACCAGCGAGGCAAACCGCTCCTGCGTGGCCAGCCGGGCGATAAGCGCGACGTCTGCCGTTGAACGGGGGAAAACCACGGCATCGGGAAGAAGCTGGTAGATACTGTTATCGGTCGCCATCGTCAGCCTGTCGGCATAGTTCGTGGCGGTATCACCTGTAAAACCCTGTTGCTCCAGTGCTTGCAAAAAATTAAGCACCAGCTGAACGACGCCAGGTGCCTGAGAAATCTGTGGGATCATAACTGTCGACCCTAATTAGAGTTGTATATACACGTCATCCTTCGAGTTGCCTCTGCGTTGGCTGCGTCTGCTCACCCCAGTCACTTACTTGAGTAAGCTCCTGGGGATTCTCAGACTTGCCGCCTTGATGCAACTCGAATGATTTTGTGTATAAAATCGTTTGCGTTGTGTCTGGAAAGTTTTATCACATTTTTTTCTTATAATCTCTGCTGAATTACAGGCAAAATCCGCCTGTCAAAAACCGCTGAGATCATTAATGATTAAAGAGACGCGGTTTTCCGTTCCCGCCAGTCGTACTGGCGTTCTTTTAAGGAAAGTTTCATTTATGGTCAATCTTCGCCAGCCCAGGGATGTTGCGCAAATTTTGCTGTCGGTGCTGTTTCTGGCCCTTATGATTATTGCGTGTCTGTGGATTGTTCAACCCTTTATTCTCGGCTTTGCGTGGGCTGCGACCGTTGTCGTTGCCACGTGGCCTTTGCTGCTGCGCTTGCAGAAGCTGCTGTTGGGCCGTCGCGGGTTAGCCGTGCTGGTCATGACGCTCCTGCTGTTCCTGCTGTTTATTATTCCTATTGCCCTGCTGGTGAATAGCCTGGTGGATTCCAGTGGCCCCGTTATTCGCGCCATTAGCAGCGGCGACCTGACGCTGCCGGACCTCGCCTGGCTGAACAGCATTCCGCTGGTGGGCGCCAAACTCTACAGCGGCTGGCATAGCCTGCTGGAGATGGGCGGCAGCGCGCTGATGGCAAAAGTCCGCCCGTACATTGGCACCACCACCACCTGGTTTGTCGGTCAGGCGGCGCATATCGGCCGCTTTATGATGCACTGTACCCTGATGCTGCTCTTCAGCGCCCTGCTTTACTGGCGCGGTGAGCAGGTAGCTTTAGGCGTTCGTCACTTTGCCACCCGCCTGGCGGGCAAACGCGGTGACGCAGCGGTACTGCTGGCTGCGCAGGCCGTGCGCGCAGTGGCGCTGGGCGTGGTGGTCACCGCGCTGGTGCAGGCGGTGCTGGGCGGTATCGGTCTGGCGATTTCCGGCGTGCCGTACGCCACCGTATTCACCGTTGTCATGCTGATGACCTGTCTTGCGCAACTGGGACCGCTGCTGGTGCTGGTACCCTGCATTATCTGGCTCTACTGGACGGGTGATACCACGTGGGGAACGGTGCTGCTGGTCTGGAGCTGCGTGGTCGGCACCATGGATAACGTCATTCGTCCGATCCTCATCCGCATGGGTGCAGACCTGCCGCTGATCCTGATCCTCTCCGGGGTGATTGGCGGTCTGATTGCCTTTGGCATGATTGGCCTGTTTATTGGACCGGTGCTGCTCGCCGTCACCTGGCGTCTGTTCTCCGCCTGGGTGCATGAAATTCCGCCGCCGGGAACTGACCCGGACGTGATTTTAAGCGAACTGGAAGAGCTGGAAGAGAAGAACACGCATTAAGTTTTTTTGCCGGGTGACGCTAGCGCTTACCCGGCCTACATTTCCCCTCACAATACTTTAACGCTGCTAAAGTATTTATTCGTTACTCACTGGTCAGACCCGCCCTTTCAGCATTAAGCCTGCTATTAACCTCAAGAAATCTTTACGTCTCTTAAACTATTGAGACGAATCCGATCGACGCTAAATAACACAATGCCTACTATTAGCACACGGTTATAAATCAACACCTTGATTTATAAGCATGGAAATCCCCTGAGTGAAACAACGAATTGCTGTGTGTAGTCTTTGCCCATCTCCCACGATGGGCTTTTTTTTTATCCTGACTACGCGCGCTTCACCTCACAGGCACTGAGCATCCGCCACTCCGCAGACAGCACCCGCGTTTCCCCCGTCACATTGACCGTCACCGCCTCGCGGATATCCGCCGACGATGCGCCAACCTGCAGTTCAAACTCGCCCGGCTCAACGATGCGTTTCCCGTCGCGACGGGTAAAGTTGAACATCTCAACCGGCAGCGTAAAGGCGAGCGTGGCGGTTTCGCCCGGCGAGAGCGTGACGCGCTGGAAGGCCTTCAGCTCCTGAAGCGGCCGCACCTGCGTGGCGACCTTATCCCTGACGTAAACCTGCACCACCTCGCTGCCGCTGCGCTCTCCGGTATTGGTGATATCCACACTCAGCGTCACCTCGCCGTCGACCGGCACGCTGGATGCCGCCACTTTCGCCGCTCCCCAGCTAAACTGCGTCCAGCCGAGGCCGAAGCCAAACGGGTAACGCGAACCGAAATGGAACGCAAACGGCGTGCCGCCGCTTTTGAGCTTGTGATTGTAGTAATAAGGCATTGCCCCGGCGCTTTTCGGCACGCTCACCACCAGACGCCCCTGCGGCTCGGCACGCCCCGTCAGCACGTCCGCAATCGCCCAGCCCCCTTCCTGCCCCGGCGCCCACGCCATCATCAGCGCCGCCACCTTGTCCTCCAGCCCCTGAAGGTTGTACGGACGCCCGCCGGTCATCACGACAATCACTGGCTTGCCCGTCGCCACCAGCGCCCCCAGCAACTGTTGCTGGACGCCCGGCAGGTTCAGGGAATCGGTATCGGAACCTTCCCCCACGGTACCGCTCTGGAACAGCCCGGCGAGATCGCCCACGCAGGCCACCACCACGTCACTCTCCTGCGCGGCGTTTACCGCCTCGGGGATCAGGGCGGTGCTTAGTGAAACCGGCGACTGCTGCATCGGTTTGCCGCCGCTGTCACCCGGGAAGACCGGCGCGCCCGCCATCCGTTTTTCGATGATGTGGCACCCTTTGGCATAGCGGACGTTCGATGCACCGAGATACTGCTCCAGCGCCGCGCGCGGGGTCGTGACCTGCGAGGTCTCTTCCACCATATCGCTGATGATCAAATGCACCGGGAAGCTGTAGCCGCTCAGTAACGCCAGCGGATCGTCTGCCGTCGGCCCCACTACCGCCACGCGGGGTTTGCCGCCGAGCGGTAAAATGCCGTTGTTTTCCAGCAGCGTGACCGATTTTGTCGCCACCTCCCGCGCGGCCTGGCGGGTCATATCGTTTTGCAGATCGATACCGTTTTCATCCGCGTACGGCTTTTCAAACAGCCCCAGACGGAATTTTTCGGTCAGCACGCGCGCCACGATCTCATCGACTTTCTCCATAGCGATCAGCCCGCGCTCTACCGCTTCCGCCAGATGCCGCGCGCAGTCGTCTTTCGGCAGCTCAACGTCCAGCCCGGCGTTGAACGCCAGCGCGGCAGATTCGGCCGCGTCGTGGGAAATCCCATGATGCTGGTGCAGCAGGCTAACGCCGCCGTAATCCGCCACAATAATCCCGTCGAATCCCCACTGTTCGCGCAGGACGGTGGTCAGCAGGAAGCTGTCGCTGTGCCCCGGCTGGTTATCGATATCGTGGTACGCGGGCATCACCGAACCGGCGTTTGCCAGCTTGACCGCCATTTCAAACGGCAGCAGGAAGGTGTCGTTCAGCTCGCTGAACCCCAGGTGCACCGGCGCATGGTTTCGCGCCCCCTCGCTGAACGAGTGCCCCACGTAATGTTTCAGGGTCGCCAGCAGGTCGCGTTTATCGCCCTGTAATCCTTTGACGTAGGCGGTCGCCATCACGCCCACCAGCCAGGGATCTTCCCCGAAGGTCTCTTCGGTACGCCCCCAGCGCACGTCTCGGGATACGTCCAGCACCGGCGCAAGCCCCTGCTGGCAGCCGACGGAGCGCGCCTCTTTGCCAATCTGCTCTGCCGCCCGCTGCACAAGCTCCGGATCCCAGGTCGAACCGTAGTTCAATGACGACGGGAACAGGGTGGCGTCTTTGCAGAGCAGCCCTACCAGACACTCTTCATGGAACAGCGCCGGAATGCCAAGACGCGTCTCTTCAATCATCATCCGCTGCAGGCGATTCGCTGCGCGCACGCCAGTTTCCGCATCAACGATGTGGGTGCCCAGCGGACGCGTGATCTGCCCGACGCCCAGCTTCAGCCGTTCGCTAAGCGCAGCCTGCTCGCTCACGCCGGCGAATTCGTCGCTGAGGTCGCTGCGCTCTCGGTGGTTACCGTTTTCATCGAGGATCAGCCAGTACGCGTGCATCTGGGCGAACTTCTCTTCTGGGGTCATACGCGCCAGTAAATCGGCGACGCGCTCGTGCACGGGACGTCCCGCGTCCTTATAGATAGCTGTCATGTTTTACTCCTGTAGTGCGGAAGGGGTTACCGGGCTGAGCTGCCCCGCTTCGGGTCTGACTTCACGCTTGCTGGCCAGCTCTTGGGCGATGGAGTCCACCAGCCGGCTGTTGAGCTTGTAGATGGCAAGCAGCGCGACCATGCAGAGGAACAGCGCGCAAGGGATAAGGGTGAACAGCGCGTTGATGGTCGAGAGAACGCCTGGCGCCTGGGTTGCCTGTCCCGGGGCGTAATCCACCATGCCAAGCACCCAGCCGACGACCGCCCCGCCCAGCGCCAGGCCAAACTTGATGGCAAACAGCGCGGTGGAGAAGACCAGCCCGTCCAGACGACGGCCGCTGCGGTGCTCTTCGTAGTCGACCACATCGGAGAACATGGTCCACTGCAGCGGCGTGGTGAGGTTTTGCACAAAGCTAAAGACGATGTTGAGGCCAAAAATCAGCCACACCTGCGAAGGCGGCAGGAAGAAAATCAGCGCGCCGAAAATGACGAAGGAAATAATGGTCCACTGGTAGGCGCGTACGCGATCAAATTTCCCCAGCAGCCGTTCAGATAATAATGCGCCGCTTAAGGAGGCCACCATGCCGGAAACAATAAAGGCAAAAACCAGATCCGGGCGCAACAGCACGTAGTTTACGTAATACATGGTAGCGGAACCGCGCGTCACCACCGCCGTTAACAGCAAAATATTAAACAGGAACACAATACGCCACTGGCTGTTCCCGGCCAGCAGTTTTAAATCGGTGAGCATGGAGCCGGAAGTATCATTGCGCGGAGAATAACGCTCGCGGGTCATCAGAAAACAGCAGAAGAACAGCACAATTCCCAGCAGCCCCATCAGGCTCATGGCATAGAAATAGCCTTTCTGCACGTTGCCCTGGCCTAACAATGAGACCAGCGGCAGGGCGATAACCGTCACAACCAACCCGCCGATAAACGACAGGCCAAAGCGCCACGACTGCAGAGAGTGACGCTCGCGCGGGTCCAGCGTCAGCGCGCCGGGCATGGCGCAGTAAGGGACGTTAATCGCCGAATAGATAAGGCTAAGAATGGCGTAGGTCACGCAGGCATAGACGATTTTCCCGGTCGGCCCGACGTCCGGCACGTAGAAGGTGATCAGACAGCTAACGCCAAACGGAATGGCAAACCACAGCAGCCAGGGACGGAAACGGCCGTGACGCGTCCGGGTGCGGTCGACCAGTGCGCCAATGCACGGGTCGACAAACGCATCGACCACGCGCACCACTAAAAACATGGTGCCCATAATCGCGGCGGGCAGCCCAAACACGTCTGTATAAAAATAAGCGAGAAATAACGTTGCCGTTTGCCAGACCAGCGCGCTGGCCATATCGCCTAAGCCATAGCCTATTTTATCTTTGGTACGCAATACAGAGGAGAGTGTCATTGTTATTTGCCTTTTTATCAGGTTAAAACGTATTTCAACCAGTTGCGCATCATCTGAAGGGAAATGCGCAGTAAGGCTCAAGTATTAGCAACGGTTTGCGCGCTAACAATTGTCTAAATTGACAGACAAATTATGATATTTGGTTTTTTGTTTTATTTGTGATGGGGAGCATATTCGGACGGAAATAAAAAAGGCGAGGAGATATCTCCTCGCCTTTATCCGTTTTTAAGCGGTTACTTATTCAGTTCCGCCAGGCTCAGCCAGGTTTGCACCACGGTGTCCGGGTTCAGGGACAGGCTATCAATCCCCTCTTCCATCAGCCATGCGGCAAAGTCTTCATGGTCGGATGGACCCTGACCACAAATCCCGACGTATTTACCCTGCTTCTTCGCCGCGCGGATGGACATGGAGAGCAGCGCTTTCACCGCCTCGTTGCGCTCGTCGAACAGTTCGGAAACCACGCCTGAGTCGCGGTCCAGACCCAGCGTCAGCTGCGTCATGTCGTTCGAGCCGATTGAGAAGCCGTCGAAGTGCTCCAAGAACTGCTCGGCCAGCAGGGCGTTGGACGGGATTTCGCACATCATGATGATTTTCAGCCCGTTCTCGCCGCGCTTCAGGCCCTGACGCGCCAGCTCGTCCACCACGGCTTTCGCCTGATCCACGGTACGTACGAACGGGATCATGATTTCGACGTTGGTCAGCCCCATCTCGTTGCGCACGCGTTTCACCGCCTCACACTCCAGCGCGAAGCAGTCGCGGAAGCTGTCGGACACGTAGCGTCCGGCCCCGCGGAAGCCCAGCATCGGGTTCTCTTCTTCCGGCTCGTAGCGCTCGCCGCCGACCAGGTTGGCGTATTCGTTAGACTTAAAGTCAGACAGACGCACGATCACGCGTTTCGGATAGAAGGCGGCGCCCAGCGTCGCGATCCCTTCAGTCAGACGGCCGACGTAGAACTCTTTCGGTGAGTCGTAGCCTTTCATCATCTCGCGGATTTCGTTCTGCAGCTTCGGATCCTGATCGTCAAACTCCAGCAGCGCACGCGGGTGAACGCCGATCATACGGTTGATGATAAATTCCAGACGCGCCAGGCCAACGCCTTCGTTCGGCAGGCAGGCGAAGTCAAACGCGCGGTCCGGGTTACCGACGTTCATCATGATCTTCAGCGGCAGGTCCGGCATGGTATCTACGCTGGAGCTCTTCACGCTGAAGTCGAGAATATCGGCGTACACGTAGCCGGTATCGCCTTCGGCACAGGAGACGGTCACGTTCTGCCCGTCCTTCATGCGCTCGGTGGCGTCACCGCAGCCGACAACCGCAGGAATACCCAGCTCGCGGGCAATGATCGCCGCGTGACAGGTACGACCGCCGCGGTTAGTGACGATAGCCGCCGCTTTCTTCATGATCGGTTCCCAGTCCGGGTCAGTCATGTCGGTTACCAGCACATCGCCTGGCTCAATGCGGTTCATCTCGCTGATGTCGTGGATCACTTTGACCGGACCGGCACCGATGCGGTGACCGATGGCACGGCCTTCCGCCACGATTTTGCCCTGCGCGTGCAGCGTATAACGCTCCATCACCTGGCCGCGTGAGCGAACGGTTTCCGGACGCGCCTGCACGATAAACAGCTTGCCGGTGTTACCGTCTTTCGCCCATTCGATGTCCATCGGACGGCCGTAGTGTTTTTCAATCTGCACCGCCTGCTTCGCCAGTTCCTGCACTTCGGCGTCGGTCAGGGAGAAGCGGTCGCGCTGCTCCTGCGGTACATCTTCAATTTTAACCTGCTTGCCATGCTCCTGGGTTGGGGCATAGATCATGCGGATTTTTTTCGAGCCCATAGTGCGACGCACCACCGCCGGACGGCCAGCGGCCAGCGTAGGCTTGTGGACGTAGAATTCGTCAGGGTTTACCGCGCCCTGCACCACCATCTCACCCAAACCCCACGCGGAGGTGATAAACACCACCTGGTCAAAGCCGGATTCGGTATCAATGGAGAACATCACGCCGGATGAGCCTACGTCCGAGCGCACCATGCGCTGCACGCCAGCGGAGAGCGCGACGCCGCGATGGTCGTAGCCCTGATGCACGCGATAGGAGATGGCGCGGTCGTTGAACAGGGAAGCAAACACGTGCTTCACCGCCACCAGCACCGCATCGTAACCCTGGACGTTCAGGAAGGTTTCCTGCTGCCCGGCAAACGAGGCGTCCGGCATATCTTCTGCGGTTGCAGAGGAACGCACGGCAAAGGAGGCCTGCGCATCGTCAGCAGAGAGCTGGTTGTACGCGTCGTGAATGGCTTTTTCCAGTTCCGGCTGGAAAGGTGTGTCGATGATCCACTGGCGGATCTGCGCCCCGGCTTTAGCAAGCTCGGTAACGTCATCAATATCCGTTTTATCCAGCAGGTCGTAAATGCGCTGGTTAACACCGCTCTGGTCTAAAAACAGGTTAAAGGCATCGGCGGTGGTGGCAAACCCGTTCGGTACGGAAACACCCATACCCGACAGATTTGTAATCATTTCACCCAGGGAGGCATTTTTGCCCCCAACTCTGTCTACATCATTCATGCCGAGTTGGTTATACCAAAGCACCAGCGGTGACGAGCCATTGTTGGACATCGAAACAATCCTTTTGTGATATTTGATCGGAGTAAGTAACACCTGACTACGTATTTATACTGGCATATTTATTTCCGCTAAAAAAACGGTGAATCGTGTAAGCAATTTAAATTTTCAACTTTTCGGATACTTTCCCATCAACGATTAACCCGATGATTCCTCTATATTCAGCCAGAAACCCCAAAAATAAAGTCGCTATTTGAAAAATGAAATCCGCTTTTCAGGAAAATCAAAAACACCGTTTCATTTATAATTAAGACAAGTTCTTTGCTGTGTAATTTACTTTTTTAATTTATGCTTTCAGGCAATTAGGTCTGATATTCAGGGTGAATAAAATGGATAGTGCTGTCGATCGCCACGTTTTTTATATTTCTGATGGTACGGCGATCACCGCCGAGGTGCTGGGCCACGCGGTGATGTCGCAGTTTCCCGTTTCGATTAACAGCATCACGCTGCCGTTTGTCGAAAACGAAAGCCGCGCCAAAGCGGTGAAGGACCAGATTGACGCCATCTACCAGCAGACCGGCGTCCGCCCGCTGGTGTTCTACTCTATCGTGATCCCCGAGATTCGCGCCATCATTCTGCAAAGTGAAGGCTTCTGCCAGGATATCGTGCAGGCGCTGGTGGCTCCGCTCCAGAGCGAGCTTAAGCTCGACCCGACCCCTATCGCCCACCGTACCCACGGGCTTAACCCCGGCAACCTGATTAAGTACGACGCGCGTATCGCCGCCATTGACTACACCCTTGCCCACGACGACGGTATCTCTCTGCGCAATCTCGACCAGGCGCAGGTGATCCTGCTTGGCGTGTCGCGCTGCGGCAAAACCCCAACCAGCCTCTATCTGGCGATGCAGTTTGGCATTCGCGCCGCAAACTACCCGTTTATCGCTGATGACATGGATAACCTGGTCCTGCCCGCCGCCCTTAAGCCGCTGCAGCACAAGCTGTTCGGCCTGACGATCAACCCGGAACGCCTCGCAGCCATCCGCGAAGAGCGACGCGAGAACAGCCGCTACGCCTCCATGCGCCAGTGCCGAATGGAGGTTTCCGAAGTGGAAGCGCTGTACCGCAAAAACCAGATCCCGTGGCTGAACAGCACCAACTATTCGGTCGAAGAAATTGCCACCAAAATTCTCGACATCATGGGACTTAACCGCCGCATGTACTAATATGCTAGTACATTAGCTCAGATTCAGGTATCATCATCTGCAACCACGGGGCGGTGTCGCCCCGAACTTGAAATCAGCAGGGATTGGTTTAAGGTGATGCCCATCACTTCCCGGTAGTCTGCCGATGAAGCAAAAATTTTCTGAGACATTCCATGAATAAAACCGATGAACTCCGCACTGCGCGCATTGACAGCCTGGTGACGCCGGCTGAACTGGCACAGCGGCACCCTGTTTCCGCCGCCGTCGCGGAACACGTGACGGCTTCCCGCCGCCGCATTGAAAAAATCCTGAATGGTGAAGACAAACGTCTTCTGGTGGTGATTGGGCCTTGCTCCATCCACGATCTGGATGCCGCGATGGATTATGCAAAACGGCTTCAGGGACTGCGGGATAAGTACCAGCATCGCCTTGAGATCGTGATGCGTACCTACTTTGAAAAACCGCGGACCGTGGTGGGCTGGAAGGGACTGATTTCCGACCCTGACCTCAACGGCAGCTATCGTGTGAACCACGGTATCGAGCTGGCGCGGAAGCTGCTTTTACAGGTCAACGAGCTGGGCGTGCCGACGGCGACCGAGTTTCTCGATATGGTGACCGGGCAGTTTATCGCCGACCTGATAAGCTGGGGCGCGATTGGCGCGCGCACTACTGAAAGCCAGATCCACCGTGAGATGGCCTCCGCCCTCTCCTGTCCGGTCGGCTTTAAAAACGGGACCGATGGCAACACCCGTATCGCGGTGGATGCCATCCGCGCTGCCCGTGCCAGCCACATGTTCCTGTCGCCGGACAAGAGCGGTCACATGACCATCTACCAGACCAGCGGTAACCCTTACGGCCATATCATTATGCGCGGCGGGAAGAAACCCAATTACCATGCAGAAGATATTGCAGCGGCCTGTGAAACGCTGGCCGAGTTCGACCTGCCGGAACATCTGGTGGTGGACTTCAGCCACGGCAACTGCCAGAAGCAGCATCGCCGCCAGCTGGACGTCTGCGATGAGATCTGCCAGCAGATCCGCAGCGGTTCCACCGCCGTGGCAGGGATTATGGCCGAGAGCTTCATCAAGGAAGGCACGCAGAAAATCGTTGCCGGACAGCAGATGGTTTACGGCCAGTCGATCACCGACCCGTGCCTGAGCTGGGAAGACAGCGAACTGCTGCTGGAGAAGCTGGCTTCAGCCGTGGACACGCGCTTTTAAAATCCTGCCGGGTGGCGCTGCGCTTACCCGGCCTACGGTACGTGCCCTTCTCCCTCTCCCTGTGGGAGAGGGCATCAGACCGCACTTCACCCCCAAATTTGATCCCCTCACCCTTTTTTCACAAAAACGCTTGCCGTCAATTTGCACTTTATTGATAATGATTATCATTGTTGCATTGATTGCTATTTATAAACATTATGTCACGTACGGATAACAGCGCGGCAACGCCAGCAAAAACACACACAGCGCCAGCCCCCGCCGAGCGTCGGATTGACAGCAAAACCCTCCTCGGCGATGAGGGACGGGTCATTATCGAGCATGACGGCCAGCGCTATCTTCTGCGCCAGACCCATGCCGGAAAACTGATCCTCACAAAATAAACAACACCTAAAAATACGCCAGCCACCCAGGTGATACCCAGGCAGCCAGCGCTTTTCACTTCTTATGGAGAGTTGCTATGCCACACCTGCCTTCCGCATCTTTACGTCCGTCACTTCTGGCGCTGGCGATTGCCAGTACCCTGCCGGTCGTCGCGTTCGCCGCCACAGACGACATTACCGTCACCGCTACGGGCAACGCCCGCAGCGCCTTTGAAGCGCCCATGATGGTAAGCGTGATTGACGCCAGCGCGCCGGAGAAACAAACCGCCAGCTCGGCGGCCGTCCTGCTGCGTAACGTCCCCGGTCTGACGCTGGACGGCACCGGACGCACCAACGGGCAGGACGTAAACCTGCGCGGCTATGACCGTCGCGGCGTGCTGGTGCTGGTTGACGGCGTGCGCCAGGGAACCGATACCGGCCATCTGAACAGCACCTTCCTCGACCCTGCGCTAATCAAACGTATCGAAGTGGTCCGCGGCCCGTCGGCCCTGCTGTACGGAAGCGGCGCACTGGGCGGCGTGATCTCCTATGACACCGCCGACGCCAGCGATCTGCTCGAACCGGGTAAAAACAGCGGCTACCGCGTGTTTGGAACGGGCGCGACGGGCGATCATAGCCTCGGGATGGGGGCCAGCGCCTACGGCCGCACCGATACGCTGGACGGTCTGGTCTCATGGTCCAGCCGGGATCGCGGTGATATCCGCCAGAGCGACGGTGCAACCGCGCCTAACGACGAATCCATCAACAACATGCTGGCGAAAGGCAGCTGGAAACTCGACCCGGCCCAGACCCTGAGCGGCTCCCTGCGCTACTACAACAACGCCGCTCAGGAGCCGAAAAACCCGCAAACCACCGGGGCGGACAGCAGTAACCCGATGACCGACCGCTCCACCATCCAGCGCGATGCGCAGGTTGGCTACCGCATTGCACCGGAAGGATACGACTGGCTGGACGCCGACGCGAAGATCTACTGGTCCGAAGCGCGCATTAATGCCCAGAACGTCGACGGAAGCGGTGAGTTTCGCAAGCAGACCACCAAAGGCGGCAAGGTGGAAAACCGCACCCGCCTGTTCAGCGACACCTTTGCAGCACACCTTCTGACCTACGGCGGGGAGTACTATCGTCAGGAGCAGCATCCGGGCGGGACAACCACCGGCTTCCCGGACGCGAAAATCGACTTCAGCTCCGGCTGGCTGCAGGATGAGATTACCCTGCGCGATCTGCCTGTTACCCTGCTGGGCGGCACGCGCTATGACAACTACCGCGGCAGCAGCGACGGCTACAACGATGTGGATGCCGACAAGTGGTCATCCCGCGCCGGGTTAACCGTCAGTCCAACCGACTGGCTGATGCTGTTTGGCTCTTACGCGCAGGCCTTCCGCGCGCCGACCATGGGCGAAATGTATAACGACGCCAAACACTTCTCCATTGGCCGCTTTTATACCAACTACTGGGTGCCAAACCCGAACCTGCGCCCGGAAACCAACGAAACGCAGGAGTTTGGTTTTGGCCTGCGCTTTGACGATCTGATGCTTGCCAACGATGCGCTGGAGTTTAAAGCCAGCTATTTCGATACCAAAGCCAAAGACTATATCTCCACCACCGTCGATTTTGCCGCCGCGACCACCATGTCGTACAACGTCCCGAACGCCAAAATCTGGGGTTGGGACATGATGGCAAAATACTCGGCCGACCTCTTCAGCCTCGACCTGGCCTATAACCGCACGCGCGGGAAAGACACCGATACGGGCGAGTATATCTCCAGCATTAACCCGGATACCGTCACCAGCAAGCTGGATCTCCCGGTGGCGCAAAGCGGGTTCTCCGTCGGCTGGATCGGTACTTTTGTCGATCGCTCAACGCATATCAGCAGCAGCTACAGCAAGCAGCCGGGCTATGCGGTCAACGATTTCTACGTGAGCTACAAAGGCCAGGAACGGCTCAAAGGCGTGACCACCACGCTGGTGCTGGGCAACGCCTTTGACAAAGCGTACTGGTCACCTCAGGGCATTCCGCAGGACGGTCGTAACGGCAAGATTTTCGTAAGCTATCAGTGGTAATTCCCTTCGGGGCAACTATTCAGAAGGAAGAGACAATGAATCACTACACGCGCTGGCTTGAGCTAAAAGAAGCCAATCCGGGTAAATACGCGCGCGACGTCGCAGGGTTAATGAACATCAGCGAAGCGGAGCTGACCTTTGCCCGCGTGGGTCACGACGCCTGGCGACTGCGCGGTGAAATCCTCGAGATCCTGGGCTCGCTGGAGGCAGTGGGCGAAACCAAATGTATCTGCCGCAACGAATACGCCGTTCACGAACAGGTGGGGAACTTCACCAACCAGCACCTGAACGGCCACGCCGGGCTGGTGCTGAACCCGCGCGCGCTGGATCTGCGCCTGTTCCTCAACCAGTGGGCGAGCGCGTTTCACATCAGCGAAACCACCGCCCGCGGCGAGCGGCAGAGCATTCAGTTCTTCGACCACCAGGGCGATGCCCTGCTGAAGGTCTACGCCACGGATAACACCGACGTTTCCGCCTGGGGCGACGTGCTGACCCGCTTTATCTTTGCCGACAACCCGCCGCTGGCGTTGAGGATGGCCGATGCCCCGGCTCACGCTGAAAACGCGGATGCCGCGCTGGTAGATAAAGAGTGGCGCGCCATGACCGACGTTCATCAGTTCTTCAGCCTGCTCAAGCGCCATAACCTCAGCCGCCAGCAGGCGTTTCGCCTGGTGGGTGACGATCTGGCCTGCCGGGTAGAAAACACCGCGCTGGCGCAGCTGCTGGAAACGGCGCGTCAGGACGGTAACGAAATCATGGTCTTCGTGGGTAACCGCGGCTGCGTGCAGATCTTCACCGGCGCGGTGGAAAAGCTGGTGCCGATGAAAGGCTGGCTGAACGTCTTTAACCCAACCTTTACCCTGCATCTGCTTGAAGGATCCATTGCAGAAACCTGGGTCACGCGCAAGCCGATGGCTGACGGGCATGTCACCAGCCTGGAGCTGTTTGCCGCCGACGGGACGCAAATCGCCCAGCTGTACGGTCAGCGTACGGAAGGCGAACCGGAGCAGAGCCAGTGGCGCAGCCAGATTGACGCCTTAACGGCGAAAGGGCTGGCCGCATGAAACGGTGGTTTGCCCTGCTTAGCGCCCTGCCCCTGCTGGCGCTTGCTGCGCCGCAAGAGAAAATCGTTACCCTCGGCGGCGACGTCACCGAGATTGTCTACGCCCTCGGCGCGGCGTCCTCGCTGGTGGCCCGCGACAGCACCAGCCAGTGGCCGCAGGCGGCGAACGACCTGCCTGACGTGGGCTATCTGCGCCAGCTCAATGCGGAAGGGATCTTATCCATGCGCCCCACGCTGGTGCTGGCCAGCGCTCAGGCGCAGCCGTCTCTGGCGCTAAAGCAGGTAGAGCAAAGCCACGTCAGGGTGATCGCTGTTCCTGCCGGTAACGACCTGAACGTCATTGACGAAAAGGTGAGGATCGTCGCTGAAGCGACGCACCGCGAGGTCGAGGGGGAGGTCCTGCGCAAGACGCTGCGCCAGGCGCTGTCGGCGCTACCCGCGTCACCGCTCAATAAGCGGGTGCTGTTTATTCTCAACCACGGCGGGATGACCGCGATGGCCGCCGGGCAACAGACCGGCGCAGATGCTGCCATTCGTGCGGCGGGGCTGCAGAACGCGATGCAGGGGTTCACCCGCTATCAGCCGCTGTCGCAGGAGGGCACGATCGCCAGCCGACCCGATCTGGTGGTGATTTCTCAGGACGGTCTCAACGCCCTGGGCGGTGAAGCGAATCTGTGGACGCTGCCCGGCCTGGCGCAAACCCCGGCGGGACGGAATAAGCAGGTGCTGGCGATTGACGATATGGCGCTGCTGGGCTTCAGCGTGCGAACGCCGGAAGCCATCCAGCAGCTGCGTGCCAAAGCGGAACAGCTGCCCTGATGTCCCGGCGGATAACCTTATCGTTATGGATGCTGACCGCGATCCTGACCATCATGACGCTCGCAGCGACCGGGGTTGGGGCATTACGCCTGCCGGTCAGCCTGCTGTGGGACGGCAGCGACGAGGCGCTGCGTCAAATCTGGCTGACGATCCGCCTGCCCCGCGTGCTGCTGGCGCTGGCGATCGGCGGCTCACTGGCGCTGGCGGGCTGCGTGATGCAGGGGCTGTTTCGAAATCCGCTGGCGGACCCGGGACTGCTCGGCATCAGCAGCGGCGCGGCGCTCGCCGTTGCGCTGTGGGTGGTGCTTCCGCTCTCGCTGCCTGCCCTGGTGATGCTGTACGCCCCAATGCTGGCGGCGTTTCTCGGCGCGCTGGCCGCCACCTTCGTGATTTTCCTGCTCAGCCGACAGCGTGACGCCTCCCTGTCGCGCCTGCTGCTGGTGGGAATTGCCATCAACGCCCTGTGCGGCGCGGCCGTCGGGGTGCTGTCATGGCTCAGCAATGATGCCCAGCTTCGCCAGCTTTCGCTCTGGGGAATGGGCAGCCTCGGCCAGGCGCAGTGGTCAACCCTGCTGGCCGTCGCGTCGCTGATGGTCCCCACCGCGCTGGCTATCTGGCGTCTGGCAGGCGCCCTCAACCTGCTGCAGCTGGGGGACGAAGAGGCGCATTACCTCGGCGTGGAGGTTGCCGCCGTGCAGCGGATCCTGCTGCTGTGCAGTGCCCTGCTGGTGGCTGCCGCCGTGGCGGTCAGCGGCGTGATCGGCTTCGTCGGCCTGGTGGTGCCGCACCTGGTGCGCATGTGGCTGGGAGCCGACCACCGGGCCGTGCTCCCCGGCTCGGTGCTGGCCGGCGCGCTGCTCCTGCTGGTTGCCGATACGCTGGCGCGCAGCGTGGTCGCCCCGGCGGAAATGCCGGTCGGCTTACTGACCAGCCTTCTCGGCGCGCCGTGGTTTCTGTGGCTTATCTTTCGTCGCGGAGGTGCGCATGGCTGAACGCTACTGTGCAGAAAACCTTGTTTTTCGCGCCGGACAACGCACGCTGATTAACGACGTGTCGCTGACCTTATCTCAGGGCGAGCTGGTGGCGCTGATTGGCCCCAACGGCGCCGGGAAATCAACGCTGTTGCGGCTGCTGACCGGCTATCTTAAACCTGCGGGCGGACGGTGCAGCCTGGCGGGTACATCGCTTGCGGCCTGGCAGCCGGACAGGCTCTCCCGCTACCGGGCGGTAATGCGCCAGAACACGCAGCTCGGATTTGACTGGCCGGTTGAGGCGGTCGTCGGTATGGGGCGAGCGCCCTGGACCCGCACGCCTGAAGCGTCGGTTATTGAGGAGGTCATGGCCGTCACCGGCTGTTTACCGCTGGCAGGCAGGCAGTTTGCCGCACTCTCCGGCGGCGAGCAGCAGCGCATCCAGCTCGCCCGCGCGCTGGCTCAGCTCTGGTGCGACGGCGCGCCGCGCGGCTGGCTGTTCCTTGATGAACCCACGTCTGCGCTGGATCTCTATCACCAGCAGCATCTGCTGCGCCTGCTGAAGTCCCTGACCCGTCGGGGGCATCTGCACGTGTGCGCGGTGCTGCACGACCTTAATCTGGCGGCGCTGTGGGCGGACCGCATCCTGCTGCTGCATGGCGGCACAATCGTGTCCCAGGGAGCACCGGAAACCGTTTTACAGGCCGACGCGCTGGCGCGCTGGTACGGCGCGCAGGTGATCGTCGGCAGGCATCCGGCTCACGCCGCGCCTCAGGTGTTTCTCGCCCCCTGATCGGGCTGGTAAAAATCTTTCAGGGTTTCCAGCAGGGCATGGGCCGCCTTAGAGAGCTGCGTGTGCCCTGGATGGATCGCTCCGATACACTTTTCAATGGGCGGGCTGTCCAGCGGAATACAGACCGCGCCCAGCGACGCCATCTGCGTCTCGCACAGCGCCGGGACGGCGCTGCCGCCCAGGCCACTCGCAACCATTCTCCCGACCGTCACCAGCTGGTGACTTTCCAGCGCGACGTCCAGCTTTCTGCCGCTTCGCGCCAGCTCCTCCTCCATCATCAGACGCACCGCAGAGGGGCGCTGCAGGGTGATGAAATCCAGCGTCAGCAGCTCTTCCCAGGTCAGGCGCTTTTTGCCCGCCAGCGAGGAGTCTTTCGGCACAATGGCAACAAACCTGTCGAGGCCCAGCGGGGTAAACAGCAGGTTGTGCGTCGGCGCGGGCTCAAAGGCGATGCCCATCTCGACCCGCCCTTCCCGCACCATCTCGATCACCTGCTCGTTAATAACGTCATGCACGGTGACGTTGACCCCGGCATGACGATCGCGAAATGCCTTTAGCACCTCGGGGAGGACATTCGCGGCAAACGACGGCATGGCGGCGACCGAGATTTTACCGCGCTGCAGGGTAAAGCACTGGTGCATCGCCTCTTCGACGTTATCCCAGTCGGCAAGCAGCTGGCGCGCCATGGGCAAAAACGTCTCCCCCTCCTGCGTCAGCGCGACCTTGCGCGTGCTCCGCTGCAGCAGCGGTCCGCCGAGCGTGTCCTCAAGCGCTTTAATGGTCAGGCTCAGGGCCGGCTGGGAAAGATTCAGCCGTTCGCTGGCGTGCGCGAAATTCAGAGTGTGAGCTACCGCTAAAAACGCGCGTAACTGTTTGACACTCATTCTCATTTTTCATCCTGTTAACTAATTGAAAAAATTTAGTTAACAGGAAATTAATAAAAAAACCAAATGAGTGGGTCACAAATTCAAAATTAACAAATGAGTCGCCGCCCCTAATGATACCGGCACGGTTAACGGGAGGGATGACTATGGCGGGACTGGATAAACGCGTCGGCAGCTATGCGCAGGCGCTGGATGGGCTGACGGACGGGATGACCCTGCTGGCGGGAGGCTTTGGCCTGTGCGGTATTCCGGAGAACCTGATTGCAGAGGTCAGACGCCGTCAGGTGAAAGACCTGACGGTGGTATCAAACAACTGCGGCGTGGACGGTTTCGGTCTCGGGCTACTGCTCGAAACGGGGCAGGTTCGCAAAGTGGTGGCCTCTTACGTCGGCGAGAACGCGCTTTTCGAGCGGCAGGTGCTGAGCGGCGAACTGGAGATTGAACTCACGCCTCAGGGCACGCTGGCGGAAAAGGTGCGCGCGGGCGGCGCGGGCATTCCGGCATTTTACACGGCCACCGGCTACGGCACGCCCGTGGCTGCCGGCAAAGACGTGCGCCAGTTTGCGGGGAAGCACTACATCCTTGAAGAGGCCATTACCGGTGATTTCGCGCTCATTAAGGGCTGGAAAGCGGACTGGTACGGCAACGTTGTCTATCGGCATACCGCGCAAAATTTTAATCCGCTGATGGCAACGGCGGGCCGGATAACGGTCGTCGAGGTGGAAGAGATCGTTCCCCCGGGCGAGCTGCCCCCGTCGGCCATTCATACCCCGGGAATTTACGTCGACAGGCTGATTGTCGGCCAGTTTGAAAAACGCATTGAACAGCGCACGCTGCGCGCGGAAGGAGTGTGACGATGTTAACCCGTGAACAGATGGCCATGCGCGTCGCCCGCGAGCTGCGCGACGGTTACTACGTCAACCTGGGGATCGGCATCCCTACCCTGGTGGCGAACTACATTCCGGACGGGATGGACGTGATGCTTCAGTCGGAAAACGGGCTGCTGGGGATGGGGGCCTTTCCTGACGAGCAGAGCCTTGACGCCGACATGATCAACGCCGGTAAACAGACCGTGACCGCGCGGACAGGCGCGGCCATTTTCGACTCGGCCCAGTCGTTTGCCATGATCCGCGGCGGTCATGTCGACCTGACCGTGCTGGGCGCGTTTGAAGTGGACGTCGACGGCAATATCGCCTCGTGGATGATCCCCGGAAAGATGGTGAAGGGCATGGGCGGCGCGATGGATCTTGTCGCCGGGGCGCAGAACATCATTGTGGTGATGACCCACGCCTCGAAAAGCGGTGAGTCAAAGCTGCTACCGCGCTGCACGCTGCCGCTCACGGGCGCGGGCTGCATCCGTCGGGTGTTAACGGACCTCGCGTTGCTGGAGATCGAGGACGGCGCGTTCGTCCTGCGCGAATACGCCCCCGGCGTCAGTATCGACGAAATTGCGGCTAAGACGGCCGGGAAAATGACCGTCGCGGACGACGTTCGCGAGATGCGCTTCAACTGAGGACTCACGATGAAAGAGGTCATGATTGTCGGGGCAACCCGAACCCCCATTGGCAGTTTTCGCGGATCGCTATCGTCCCTTTCAGCGGTTGAGCTGGGGGCCGCCGCGGTGCGGCATCTGCTGGAGAACAGCGGTCTTAGCGCAGAACAGGTAGATGAACTGATTTTCGGACAGGTGCTGACGGCCGGGTGCGGACAAAACCCTGCGCGCCAGACGGCCCTCACCGCCGGATTGCCCGTCAGTACGCCGGCGACAACGGTCAACCTGGTGTGCGGCGCGGGCTTAAAGGCGGTGCAGCTCGCCGCGCAGGCGATCCGCAGCGGCGACGCGGATGTGGCGATTGCTGGCGGTCAGGAGAGCATGAGCAGCGCCCCCTATCTGCTGGACGGCGCGCGTTCAGGGCTGCGTTTTGGCCATACGGGCCTGCAGGACAGCATGATTACCGACGGTCTGTGGGACGCTTTCAACGATTACCACATGGGGATCACCGCTGAAAACGTCGCCCGTGAGAATGACATTTCCCGCGCACAGCAGGACGCCTTTGCCGCCCGGTCGCAGCACAAAGCGGCCTCCGCCATCGAAGCGGGTCGCTTTGACGCCGAGATAGCGCCGGTGACGGTGAAACAGGGTAAAAAACCGCCGCTTATCGTCCGCCGTGACGAACAGCCCCGGCCAGGCACCACCGCTGAGCAGCTGGCGCAGCTGCGCCCCGCTTTTTTGCAGGAGGAAGGCACGGTCACGGCCGGAAATGCGTCAACGCTCAACGACGGTGCCGCTGCGGTGCTGCTGATGAGCGGCGAAAAGGCGCGGGAGAGCAGTTTGCCGATCCTGGGTCGCATCGTGAGCTACGCCGTAACGGGCGTTGACCCGTCGGTGATGGGCATCGGTCCGGTCAGCGCCTGCCGGACGGCGCTGGCGCGGGCGGGCTGGACGCTGGATGACGTGGACCTGATTGAAGCCAATGAGGCCTTTGCCGCCCAGGCGCTGGCGGTGGGCAAGCAGCTCGGCTGGGATGAACGCAAAGTGAACGTTAACGGCGGCGCTATCGCCCTGGGTCATCCGATTGGCGCCTCCGGCTGCCGCATCCTCGTGACGCTGCTGTACGAAATGCAGCGCCGTGACGTTAAAAAAGGGCTCGTCACCCTGTGCGTAGGCGGCGGGCAAGGCATTGCTCTCACCGTCGAGCGTTAAGCCTCTCGTTGGTACCCGAATAATAATTAAAGTGAGGAGTCGTAATGAGTGTGTTAATTGCCCTGGCGGCGCTGGCGCTGCTGATGCTGGCGGCCTATCGCGGATACAGCGTTATTCTGTTTGCGCCGATTGCGGCGCTCGGCGCCGTGCTGCTGACCGATCCGGGTGCCGTCGGCCCGACGTTTACCGGCCTGTTTATGGAAAAGATGGTGGGCTTCGTCAAGCTCTACTTCCCGGTGTTCCTGCTGGGGGCCGTTTTTGGCAAGCTGATTGAGCTTTCCGGTTTCTCACGCTCCATCGTCGCCGCCGCGATCCAGATCCTCGGTCGTCGCCACGCCATTCCGGTGATTGTCCTGGTGTGTGCGTTGTTAACCTACGGCGGCGTGTCGCTGTTCGTGGTGGCGTTTGCGGTTTACCCTTTCGCTGCAGAGCTGTTCCGCCAGAGCGGCATCCCCAAGCGGCTGATCCCGGCCACCGTGGCGCTGGGGGCATTCTCGTTTACCATGGACGCCCTGCCCGGCACGCCGCAGATCCAGAATATCATCCCCACCAGCTTTTTTGGTACGAACGCCTGGGCCGCGCCGTGGCTGGGGCTTATCGGCTCTCTGTTTATTATTGTCTTTGGCCTGCTCTGGCTGGAGCGCCAGCGTCGTAAGGCGTTCAATAACAACGAAGGTTACGGCACGGATCTGAAAAATGAGCCCGAAACGCCGGATAACATTAACCTTCCGCATCCGCTGATTGCTATCTCCCCGCTGCTGGTGGTGGGCATACTGAACCTGCTGTTTACCCGCTGGATCCCCGACTGGTACGGCACGACCCACGAGCTTACTCTGCCAGGTCTGGCGAAACCGATTGTAACCGAGGTGGGAAAGATCACCGCCATCTGGGCCGTGGAAGCGGCGCTGATCTCCGGTATCGTGCTGGTGCTGATTTTTGGCTTTCGCAATATCCGTGGGCGTCTGGCTGAAGGCAGCCGGACCGCGGTGAGCGGTGCCATTCTGGCGGCGATGAATACTGCCTCGGAATACGGTTTCGGCGCGGTGATCGCCGCCCTGCCCGGGTTCCTGGTGTTATCCAAAGCGCTGGCGGCCATCCCCAATCCGCTGCTGAATGAGGCCATCAGCGTGACGGTGCTTGCGGGGATCACCGGCTCGGCGTCCGGGGGGATGAGTATTGCGCTCGCCGCCATGTCCGACTCGTTTGTCGCCGCCGCCCACGCCGCCAATATCCCGCTTGAGGTGCTGCACCGCGTGGCCTCAATGGCGAGCGGCGGTATGGATACGCTGCCCCATAACGGCGCGGTGATTACCCTGCTGGCGATTACCGGCCTGAGCCATCGCCAGGCCTACGGCGGCATTTTCGCGATCACCATTATTAAAAGTCTGGCAGTGCTTTTTGTCATTGCCGTGTTCTATCTGACCGGCATTGTGTAAGGAGAGAAAGATGAATCTGAACGGTAAGACCGCACTGGTCACAGGCTCGACCAGCGGCATTGGGCTGGGGATCGCCCGCGTACTGGCGAAGGCCGGGGCACAGCTGATCCTCAACGGTTTCGGCGACAGCGAATCAGCAAGAGTTGAAATTGCGCAACTGGGCAAAACGCCGGGCTATCACGATGCGGACCTGCATGACGTACTGCAAATTGAAGCCATGATGCGCTACGCCGAATCGCAGTTTGGCGGCGTGGACATTCTTGTCAACAACGCCGGGATACAGCATGTCGCCCCGGTTGACGCGTTTCCGGTGGAGAAATGGAACGATATTATCGCCATTAATCTCTCCTCGGTATTTCACACCAGCCGGCTGGCGCTGCCCGCCATGCGCGAGAAAAACTGGGGGCGCATCATCAATATCGCCTCCGTTCACGGGCTGGTCGCGTCAAAAGAGAAGTCAGCCTATGTTGCCGCCAAGCATGGCGTAGTGGGTTTTACGAAATCGCTGGCGCTGGAAACCGCCCGCACCGGTGTTACCGCCAATACCATCTGCCCCGGCTGGGTACTGACGCCGCTGGTGCAACAGCAAATTGATAAGCGTATCGCAGAGGGCGTGCCGCCGGAGCAGGCGCGCGATCTGCTCCTTGCAGAGAAACAGCCTTCGGGCGAGTTTGTCACCCCTGAGCAGCTGGGTGAACTGGCGCTGTTTTTGTGCAGCGACAGCGCCGTGAACGTTCGCGGCGCCGCGTGGAATATGGATGGGGGATGGGTTGCGCAGTGATTTCCAGGCCGGGTGAAGCGAAGCCGCCACCCGGCAAACAGGGTTAGCTTGAGCAGCTGACCTCCAGCCGCTTGCCCCAGTCAGGCGGGCGGCTGACGTAGTCATCATCCCGGTCGGCAAACGGCGCGCGCAGCGCCAGATGCAGGCGGTGTAGCTCGTCGTACTGTCCCTGCTCTGCCTGCTCAATCGCCCGCTGCGCCAGCCAGTTGCGCAACACCATCGCGGGATTCGTCACGTTCATCTGCGTCTGGCGGGTGGCGTCATCCACCTGCTCCTGCTGCAGCCGCGTGCGGTACTGCGCAAACCAGTCGTCAAACGCCTGCCTGTCAATAAACTCGTCGCGCAGCGGCGAGGCCGCGCTGTGCTGCTCCGTCTGGCCCAGCATCCGGAAGGTACGGGTATAATCGCTGCCCTCACGCGCCATCAGGGCAAACAGACCATTGAGGATGTCGTTATCGCCTCTCTCCTGCGTCATCAGCCCCAGCTTGTTGCGCATCAGCGTGCCATATTCCCGCAGCAATATGTCCTGATAGCTGTCGAGCGCATCGTTGAGGGCATCAACATCGATGAACGGCGAAAGGGTTTGCGCAAGCCGCTGCAGGTTCCACAGGCCAACCGCTGGCTGATTGTCAAAGCTGTAGCGTCCCTGATAGTCGGAGTGGTTGCAGATATAGCCGGGCTGATAATCGTCCAGGAAACCAAACGGACCGTAATCAAAGGTCAACCCGAGGATCGACATGTTGTCCGTATTCATCACGCCATGGGCAAAGCCTACCGTTTGCCAGCGGGCAATCAGGGCTGCGGTTCGGGCAACCACATCCCTGAACCAGTGAACGTATTTATCCGCCTCGTCCTGCAAATGCGCCCAGTGGTGACGAATGGCAAAGTCAGCCAGCTGGCGAACCTTGTCCGGCTCGCGGCGATAGTAAAAGTGCTCAAAATGGCCGAAGCGCAAATGGCTTTGCGCGATGCGCATCAGCATTGCCCCCTTTTCTACCGTTTCGCGCACTATCGGCGTATCGCTGGTGACAATCGACAGCGCGCGGGTAGTGGGAATACCCAGGGCGTGCATCGCTTCAGACGCCAGGCTCTCGCGGATCGTTGAACGCAGCACCGCGCGCCCGTCGCCCATTCGCGACCAGGGAGTAAGGCCTGCGCCTTTCAGGTGCCAGTCAACCGTCTCCCCGTTGGGAAGCTGTTGTTCACCGAGCAGGATCCCCCTGCCGTCGCCCAGCTGCCCCGCCCAGACGCCAAACTGATGTCCGCTATAGACCTGAGCCAGAGGTTGCATACCGGCGAGAAGCGTTTCACCGCCCCAGACGCCTGCGCCCTCTGAATGCTGAAACAGCTCAGGCGGAATGGCCAACTCTTCTGCCAGCAAATCGTTATGCCAGATAAGACGTGAATTTTGTAACGGTGTCGGTTTGAGTGCGGTGTAAAAGCCAGGCAACTCGTCATGCCAGTGAGCGGTAAAAGACAGGGTCATAGGTCCTCCTGCTTTTAGTGTAGAGGGTTTACCCGGACTTAAACACGGGCGAAAGCAAGGGTTATCGCTGCTGAACCAGCGTAGTGACGTGTTCTGCAGAGACGGCTGGCCAGAGTGCCCCCTGCATGGCGCCAAAATTGAAGGATAAAACGCGTTGCAACAGGCCGTGGTCGTCAATGCCCGAGACGATCACTGACTGGCAGTGCGGCGTGATTTGCCAGAGGATGGCGCGCATAAAAGGCTCAAAAGAGAGCTCCGGAGCACGCTGCTGAATGAAGCCTTTATCAAGGATGACCCGTTTAAATAATCCATCATAGACCGCTTTGAGCGACGCGGCACCTGCGCCAAAGTTTGCCAGGACCAACGGGAAATGGATTGCCATTCTCGCCAGCTGCAGGTCGTCCTTACCATTATTTAAACCTGGATAATTCTCATTAACAGTAAACTCAAGAAACGGATAACGCTCAAGGATTGAAACAGCGTTTCCATTACTTAATAAAAATTCAACTATTGCAGGTGTAATATTGATCCATGCAATTAACTGATGCTGAATAAAAAACAGTTTACAGGTATCAAGCAATTGCAGTTTTTCGTTAAACAGCGCTAACTCTTCAGCCGCTGAAAGCCGAGGGATAACAAGCTCAGTGGGGATCCGCACATCGCTGCCGACGCCAGTAAAGTTAACCAGAATTTCTAAACCTTTAAGCTCACCTGCGCTATTACGGGCAGGTAAAAGCAGCAGTTCAGACTGGTAAGCATTATCTAGCGTAATAATCATTGCACTCGCCCCGCATTAAAGATGAGAGAGGACATCCTGGAGCAATTGCCGACACAATTCCACTGTCTTGATTTTAATAAGATTAATTTCATTAGTTCCGTATTAATTTTCAGATTTATCCCTGAATCTAAAATAATTTTATCCTGGTTGCAGAATAATAGCCAGTTTTAGATAAAACAGACACATGCAGGATTCGCTAATTTTAGGCAAATTTAACTTTAAGCATCTTATTTGAGAAAAAACGGCATGATTTATTACTGACCATGCCGTCTTAAGAGAAGTATCCGACTAAAGACTATATACGTCGTGCCTGCCAGAAATTTTTACGCCAGTAAACATTATCAAGAGAAGAGCGCATAACGCCGCGGCTGGTCGAGGCGTGAATGAACTGATTGTCTGTATCATATATACCCACATGGAGACCGCTTTCACCCGATCCGGTTTTGAAGAAAACCAGGTCCCCGGGCAGAAGATCGTCTTTATCAATTTCAGTGCCAATTTCTGCCTGTTTGCGCGTTTCGCGCGGAAGCTGTAAATCAAACTTATCGCGAAACGTCATCAGCACGAAGCCGGAGCAATCTACGCCGCCGCGGCTCATGCCGCCGTAGCGATAAGGCGTGCCGCGCCAGTTGCTCAGCTGATCGTTAAGGCTGGCAATGACGGTGATCGAATCTGAAAGCCGTGGGTTAGGCGGCGGTGCACGATGGCTACTGCATCCCGCAAGAAAAAGTGCGGCCATCAGGAGAAACCAGAATCGCATTTTCAGACGAATCCTCTGCTTTTTTTGTTCTTTTCGTAATTTAGCGTGCAATTGTGCTAAGAGGCAAGAAACGGTTACGTCTGCCCGGTAGAAATCAGCATCTTATGTCCCTCAATATCCAGCCTGCGGAACGACATGTTGTACGCGCGGGAAAGATGGGGTGGCGTAAGAACCCTATCTCGCGCACCGCTGGCGATCATCTTTCCCTTCGACAGCAGCCACACCCGGTGGGCATGACGCAGGGTGTGGTTGAGGTCATGGCTGCTCATCACCACGGCGATCCCTTTTCGGCTCAGGGCGCTTAGCAGCGTATCCAGTGCCGCCTGCTGCGCCACGTCCAGACCGCTCATGGGCTCATCGAGGAGCAGCATCCGCCCGTGAGGATTGCCTGCCGGGTGGATCTGAAGAATGACCGCCGCCAGGCGCACCCGCTGCCACTCTCCGCCGGAAAGCTGGCTGGCGTGCCGGGAGAGTTTATCTTCCAGCCCGAGCGCTGCGGCCACGTCCGTCAGGAGTGACGTTTGTTGTTTGTCGTGCAAATGCAGCATCAGATAGTGCCAGACCGGCATCGCAAAGGGCGGCATCTGCTGCTGCACAAGGTAACTGCGCCGATGCGCCAGCGAGACCGGCGTCCAGTCCGCGAGCGTATGCTCCAGCAGCGTTATCTGCCCTTCTCCGTCGGTCATGCCTGCCATCCGTGCCAGCAGCGTGCTCTTCCCCGCACCGTTTGGCCCGACAAGATGCAGGATTTCGCCCGCATTGACGATATCGGTTATCGGCTCCAGACGTCCCCTCTCGGCAACGTCCGTGAGCTGCATCAGCAACGACATTATTTCGCCAGCGCCAGCTTGATCGATTCCATGACGATCGGATCCTCAGGGGTCATATCCGGCGAAAAGCGCTGAACCACCTGGCCGTCGCGACCAATCAGGAACTTCTCAAAATTCCACAGGATATCGTCCGGGTAAAGCGGCGCGCGGCCTTTGCTGGCCATGCGTTCATAAAAACCGCTTCCTTCCGGCGCAACGGCCTTCGGCGCGGCAGCGATCAGCTTCGCATACAGCGGATGGCGGTCTTCACCATTGACATCGATTTTGCTGAACATCGGGAACGTCACACCATAGGTGGTGCTGCAGAAGGTTTTAATCTCCTCTTCGCTGCCCGGCTCCTGGCCCAGAAACTGGTTGCATGGGAAGCCCAGCACGGTGAAGCCGTCTTTCTCCCAGGCCTTCTGAATGTTTTCCAGCTGCTCGTACTGCGGCGTCAGGCCACATTTGGATGCCACGTTGACGATAAGCAACACGTTGCCTTTGTAGCCTTCCAGCGTGGTTTTCTCGCCGTCAATGGTGGTCACTTCGGTATTCAGGATTTCTGACTGCATAGCATTCCCTCAGATTGTCTTACGGCTAGTTGATTTAACGTCCAGCTTTTAATAGTAGCCAGATAAATACCGGCGCGCCCAGCGTGGCGGTCACCACGCCAATCGGCAGCTCTGCCGCCGTCAGGGCTAGCCGGGCGATGATATCGGCCACCAGCAGCGTGACGGCCCCGGCAACCGCCGAAGCCGGAAGCAGAGTCCGATGGTCCGTGAGGCCACACAGGCGCAGCATGTGCGGAATAACCAGCCCGATAAAACCGATCGCGCCCGCCAGAGCCACGCTGACGCCGACCAGCCAGCCAATGGCGATCACCAGCACATTACGCCAGAGCCCAATCGGCATGCCGAGCTGGCGGGCAGAGGTTTCACCCAGCGCGAGCATATTCAGCGGCTGCGCCTGCAGGGCAGCCCACACGATGACCGGTACCAGCAGCGCCATCAGCCAGCCCTGGTGCCAGTCAACGCCCCCAAAGCCGCCCATCATCCAGTACATCAGCTGACGCAAGTCAAAGGATGTTGAGAAGTAGACCGCCCAGGTCATCAACGCGCTGCAGATGATCCCCAGCGCCACGCCGGCAAGCAGCAGACGGCTGGTCGATAGGTGCCGTCTGGCGAAGCGAAGAAGGATCGCGGTTATCAGTAATGCGCCGAGAATAGCGCTCAGGCTAATACTCCATCCGGAGAGTTCTCCCCCGCCCAGCATCACCGCCGCAATCAGACCCACGCCAGCTCCGTTCGACACGCCGAGTAGCCCGGGCTCCGCCAGCGGGTTATCAAACAACGCCTGCATAATGGTGCCGCACAGCGCCAGCGCGGCCCCCACCAGAACTACCGCGACGGTGCGCGGCAGGCGAATTTGCCAGACAAAGAGCTGCCCGTCCGGTCCCCACCAGCTTTCAGGCCCTATCCATCGGTCTCCGGCGCAGAGGCTCACGGCTGCGGCGACAATGAGCAACAGCACCAGCAAAAGCAGGCGACGCTTATCAGAACGGTGCTGGCGGTGGGCATAATCAAGCATGGGTACGGTTTTAGTAGCGTGAGATGTAATTGATTTTACGGCGGGTTTGCCGGAGAGCGCAAAGAAAAAAGGCCGCGTGGGCGGCCTTTTTAGTTAGTTCATATTACTCTGCTTTGGGCGTTGCGTTTTCGACACGGCTTTTTAACTTCTGGCCGGGTCTGAAGGTCACCACGCGGCGGGCTGTAATGGGAATATCTTCCCCCGTCTTCGGGTTACGGCCCGGACGTTGGTTTTTGTCTCGCAAATCAAAATTGCCAAAACCGGAGAGTTTTACCTGCTCACCATTTTCCAGAGCACGACGGATCTCTTCGAAAAACAGCTCTACCAGCTCTTTGGCATCCCGTTTGCTAAGCCCAAGCTTATCAAACAGATATTCTGACATTTCAGCTTTTGTAAGCGCCATAGGTTCAATCCCTCAATGATGCCTGGAATCGCTCTTTTAATGCCTCTACACATTTGGCGACGGTAGCGGCAATCTCCTCTTCTTCGAGTGTACGGCTGGTATCCTGAAGGATAAGGCTAATAGCGAGGCTCTTGAAACCTTCTGCTACGCCCTTGCCGCGGTACACGTCAAATAAGTTTACGCCAACTACCTGATTTACGCCAACTTTCTTACATTCGGCCAAAATATCTGCTGCGGGCACATTTTCCGCGACCACAACCGCGATATCACGGCGGTTTGCCGGGAAGCGGGAGACGTCCTGAGCCTGAGGAATAACGCGGTCAGCCACCGGGTTCCATTCCAGCTCGAACACGATGGTACGGCCGTTCAGGTCCAGCTTGCGCTCCAGCTCAGGGTGAACAACCCCAATAAAACCAACGCGTTTGCCGTCTAAATAGATGGCTGCGCTCTGGCCCGGATGCAGAGCCGGGATGGCTTCTGCGCGGAATTCAATTTCAGATAATTTACCGGTCAGATCCAGAATCGCTTCCAGATCGCCCTTCATATCGTAGAAATCAACCGTGCCTTTTGCCAGGTCCCAGTGCTCTTCATAGCGGTTGCCGCTGATGGCGCCAGCCAGCATGAGATCCTGACGGATGCCTAAATTTGCCTGATTATCCGGTACAAAGCGCAAACCGCTTTCGAAAATTCGCACGCGGTTTTGCTGACGATTCTGGTTGTAAACGACTGTGCCAAGCAGGCCCGTCCACAGAGACAGACGCATCGCGGACATTTCGCTGGAGATTGGGCTTGGCAGGATCAGCGCCTCCTGGCCCGGGTGGATCAGCTGCTGCAGCTTTGGATCCACAAAGCTGTAGGTGATCACTTCCTGGTAGCCTTTGTCGTTCAGCATGGTTTTCACACGCTTCAGGGACAGGTCGGCTTCACGGTGGGAGCCCATCACCAGACCTGCCTGCACAGGCTCGTCAGGGATGTTGTTGTAGCCGTAAACGCGGGCCACTTCTTCCACCAGATCTTCTTCAATTTCCATGTCGAAACGCCATGATGGCGCAACGGCTTTCCACTCGTCCTGGCCTTCGGTCACTTCGCAGCCCAGACGCGTCAGGATGTCGGTCACCTGCGCATCCGCAACGTGATGACCAATCAGGCGGTCCAGCTTGCTGCGGCGCAGGGTAATGGTGGCACGCTTCGGCAGGGTCGCGTCGTTAGTGACGTCGATAACCGGGCCCGCTTCGCCGCCGCAGATGTCGATCAGCAGGCGGGTCGCACGTTCCATCGCTTTGTACTGCAGCGCCGGGTCAACGCCGCGCTCGTAGCGGTGGGAGGCATCGGTATGCAGGCCGTGACGGCGTGCGCGACCGGTGATGGAGAGCGGGCTGAAGAACGCGCATTCCAGCAGGACGTTTTGAGTCTCATCATTCACGCCTGAGTGCTCGCCCCCGAAGATACCGCCCATTGCCAGCGCTTTGCTGTGGTCAGCAATCACCAGGGTGTCGGCATTCAGTTTGGCTTCGCTGCCGTCCAGCAGAACCAGGGTTTCGCCCTCTTTCGCCATGCGCACAACGATGCCGCCGTCGATACGATCTTTATCGAACGCGTGCATTGGCTGGCCCAGCTCCAGCAGAACGTAGTTGGTCACGTCAACCACGGCGTCGATAGAGCGGATACCGCAGCGGCGCAGCTTCTCCTTCATCCACAGCGGGGTTGGCGCTTTCACGTTGATGCCTTTCACCACGCGACCAAGGTAGCGCGGGCAAGCATCCGCAGCGTCAACCTGAATAGGCAGCACGTCACTGATGGTCGCTTCAACCGGCGCGATGTCCGGCGCGTTCAGTTCGGTCTTGTTCAGCACGGCCACGTCGCGCGCCACGCCGATGATACCTAAGCAGTCGGCACGGTTTGGCGTGACGCTGATTTCGATGGTGTTGTCATCAAGCTTCAGGTATTCACGGATATCGGTGCCGACTGGCGCATCCAGCGGCAGCTCAATGATGCCGTTGTGGTCGTCGGAAATACCCAGCTCGGAGAAGGAGCACAGCATGCCTTCAGACGGCTCGCCGCGCAGCTTAGCCGCTTTAATTTTGAAATCGCCCGGCAGCACTGCACCGACGGTCGCCACGGCCACCTTCAGGCCCTGACGGCAGTTTGGCGCACCGCAGACGATATCCAGCAGACGGTCACCGCCCACGTTCACTTTTGTCACGCGCAGTTTGTCAGCGTTAGGGTGCTGGCCGCACTCTACCACTTCGCCGACGACCACGCCGTTGAAGGCACCGGAAACCGGCTCAACGCCGTCCACTTCCAGACCCGCCATGGTGATCTGGTTAGAAAGCGCGTCGCTGTCCAGCGTGGTGTTCACCCACTCGCGTAACCACAGTTCACTGAATTTCATTGTTCTGTCCTGCCCTTATTTAAACTGTTTGAGGAAACGCAGATCGTTTTCGAAGAATGCACGTAAGTCGGTCACGCCGTAGCGCAGCATGGTCAGACGCTCCATGCCCATGCCGAAGGCAAAGCCGGAGTAAACTTCCGGATCGATACCCACGTTGCGTAGCACGTTTGGATGCACCATGCCGCAGCCCAGCACTTCCAGCCATTTGCCGTTTTTACCCATCACGTCAACTTCCGCCGACGGTTCGGTGAACGGGAAGTAGGACGGGCGGAAACGAACCTGCAGGTCTTCCTCAAAGAAGTTGTTCAGGAAATCGTGCAGCGTGCCCTTCAGGTTGGTGAAGCTGATATTTTTATCAACAATCAGGCCTTCCATCTGGTGGAACATTGGGGTGTGGGTCTGATCGTAGTCGTTACGATAGACGCGGCCCGGCGCGATAATACGGATTGGCGGCTCCTGATCCTTCATGGTACGGATCTGAACGCCGGAGGTCTGAGTACGCAGCAGACGCGTAGCGTCGAACCAGAAAGTGTCGTGGTCAGCGCGTGCCGGATGATGGCCAGGAATGTTCAGGGCGTCGAAGTTATGGTAATCATCTTCGATTTCCGGGCCAGTCGCCACGGTAAAGCCGAGCTCACCGAAGAAACTTTCAATGCGATCGATGGTGCGGGTAACCGGGTGCAGACCGCCGTTTTCGATACGGCGACCTGGCAGAGAAACGTCGATCGTTTCTGCGGCCAGACGCGCATTCAGCACCGCGCTTTCCAGCTCGGCTTTACGCGCGTTCAGCGCCTGCTGTACCTGCTCTTTGGCTTCGTTAATCACCGCACCGGCTGCCGGGCGTTCTTCTGGCGGCAGCTCGCGCAGGGTTGTCATTTGAAGGGTCAGGTGCCCTTTCTTCCCAAGATATTCGACGCGGACATTGTCTAACGCGGCAACATCTGAGGCCTGATTAATGGCGGCTGTTGCACTGGCAACCAGCTCTGCGAGATGTGACATGATTTTCCTCATTATGTCGGTGCAGACACCGATTTGGTGGAGTTATTCTCTCAAATTCAGGCACAAAAAAAGCCTCCATCGGGAGGCTTATCTGGCGCTGTTTTTCGTTTCATCTTTCACGCGCTAGCCTCCTGAAATCAGGTGCTAAAGTAAAAGAAGAAGCGGAAAATAGCAGCATTCATGCTTGCGTTACCTTGTCTGGTAAAAACCGTTAAGACCTTATTGAAAAGCCTGGACGGGTAAAAGTCAATGTTCTGATGATGTTAAAACAAAAGAGGGAGCAAAGCTCCCTCTCTCAACTGGCTTATGCCAGTGCTGCTTTCGCTTTTTCGACCAGAGCGGTGAACGCTACTTTGTCGAATACTGCGATGTCAGCCAGGATCTTACGGTCGATTTCAACAGAGGCTTTTTTCAGGCCGTTGATGAATTTGCTGTAAGAAATACCGTTCTGACGTGCTGCTGCGTTGATACGCGCAATCCACAGTTGACGGAACTGACGCTTACGCTGACGACGGTCACGGTAAGCGTACTGACCTGCTTTGATAACAGCCTGGAAGGCAACGCGGTAAACGCGTGAACGCGCACCGTAGTAGCCTTTAGCTTGTTTCAAAATTTTCTTGTGACGTGCACGTGCAATTACACCACGTTTTACGCGAGCCATATGTGCTCTCCTGTATCTATATTCTTAGTAAAAAAATTAAACGTTAACGGCTTATGCGTACGGCAGGCACGCGATAACCAGACCCAGATCGCCTTTAGAAACGAGGCCTTTTGGACGCAGGTGACGTTTACGCTTAGTAGATTTTTTGGTCAGAATATGACGCAGGTTTGCGTGCTTACGCTTAAATCCACCACCACCGGTTTTTTTGAAGCGCTTAGCAGCACCGCGTACGGTCTTAATTTTTGGCATCTTAATAACTTCCACTTCGCATTGTTAAATAAACGAAACATAGGCGAACAAAACCTATGAAACCCGAAGGCTCCACAGATTTTGCTGCTTGAAGGCCTTACTGTTTCTTCTTAGGAGCGAGCACCATGATCATCTGGCGGCCTTCGATCTTCGTAGGGAAGGATTCGACTACTGCCAGTTCACTCAGATCGTCACGGACGCGGTTAAGCACTTCCATACCAATCTGTTGGTGGGCCATCTCACGACCGCGGAAACGCAGTGTGATCTTGGCCTTATCGCCATCTTCCAGAAAGCGAATCAGGCTGCGGAGTTTTACCTGATAATCGCCATCGTCGGTACCAGGACGGAATTTGATTTCCTTAACCTGGATAACTTTTTGCTTCTTCTTCTGTTCCTTAGAAGACTTACTCTTTTCATAAAGGAACTTGCCGTAGTCCATGATACGACAAACTGGCGGTTCGGCGTTAGGGCTGATTTCAACTAAATCTACTCCAGCTTCTTCAGCTTTTTCGATCGCTTCTCTCAGACTCACAATCCCCAGTGGTTCACCTTCAAGATCTGTTAAGCGAACTTCCTGGGCGCGAATCTCGCCATTGATACGATTCGGACGTGCCGTTTGAACTCGTTTTCCGCCTTTAATACCTTATTCCTCCAGTTGTTGAAGACTGCGGCTGCGAATCTCTTGTTGCAGCTTCTCAATCACTTCACTTACGTCCAGGCTCCCCAGGTCTTTACCACGGCGGGTGCGAACGGCAACTTTGCCTGCTTCCACCTCTTTATCACCACAGACCAACATATACGGGACACGACGTAAAGTGTGCTCGCGGATTTTAAAGCCAATCTTCTCATTTCTCAAGTCTGCTTTTACGCGAATGCCCGCATTTTGTAGTTTCTGCGTCAATTCTTTAACGTAATCCGCCTGAGAATCGGTAATGTTCATCACCACGACCTGCACTGGCGCAAGCCAGGTTGGGAAGAAGCCTGCGAACTCTTCGGTCAGGATGCCGATGAAGCGCTCCAGAGAACCGAGAATTGCACGGTGAATCATTACCGGTACCTGACGCTCGTTGTCTTCGCCAACATAAGAGGCGCTTAAACGCTGCGGCAGGGAGAAGTCCAGCTGTACAGTACCGCACTGCCATGCACGATCGAGGCAGTCATACAGGGTAAATTCAATTTTCGGACCGTAGAATGCGCCCTCGCCCAGCTGGTATTCGAACGGAATGCCGTTCTCTTCCAGCGCCACGGCGAGATCCGCTTCTGCGCGATCCCAGGTCTCATCGCTACCGATACGTTTTTCCGGACGCGTTGAGAGTTTGACAACGATCTTCTCGAAGCCAAAGGTGCTGTACATATCGTAGACCATACGAATACAGGCGTTAACTTCGTCACGAACCTGATCTTCAGTACAGAAGATATGCGCATCATCCTGAGTAAAGCCACGAACGCGCATCAGACCGTGCAGCGCACCTGATGGCTCGTTACGGTGGCAGCTACCGAACTCCGCCATACGCAGCGGCAGGTCGCGGTAGGATTTCAGACCCTGGTTGAAGATCTGAACGTGGCCCGGGCAGTTCATTGGCTTGATGCAGTATTCACGGTTCTCAGACGAGGTGGTGAACATCGCATCTTTGTAGTTGTCCCAGTGGCCGGTTTTTTCCCACAGCACACGGTCCATCATGAACGGGCCTTTCACTTCCTGATACTGGTACTCTTTCAGCTTGGAACGTACGAAAGTTTCCAGTTCACGGAAGATGGTCCAGCCGTCGTTATGCCAGAACACCATACCCGGCGCTTCTTCCTGCATGTGATACAGGTCAAGCTGCTTACCGATTTTACGGTGGTCACGCTTCGCTGCCTCTTCCAGGCGCAGCAGGTACGCGTTCAGGGCTTTTTTATCGGCCCACGCGGTACCATAGATACGCTGCAACATCTTGTTGTTGCTGTCGCCACGCCAGTAGGCGCCCGCGATCTTCATCAGCTTAAAGTGATGACAGAAGCGCATGTTCGGCACGTGCGGTCCACGGCACATGTCGACGTATTCTTCGTGATGGTACAAGCCAGGCTTGTCATCATGAGCAATGTTTTCGTCAAGAATAGAGACCTTGTAGCTCTCGCCGCGCTTCACGAAGGTTTCACGCGCTTCGTGCCAGCTGACTTTCTTCTTGATGACGTCATAGTTCGTTTCGGCGAGCTCGTGCATGCGTTTTTCGAGCGCGTCGATATCTTCCTGAGTCAGGGTGTGGTCGAGGTCAACGTCGTAGTAGAAACCGTTGTCGATAACCGGACCGATCGCCATTTTGGTGTTTGGCCACAGCTGTTTGATGGCATGACCTAACAGGTGCGCGCAGGAGTGACGAATGATCTCCAGACCTTCTTCGTCTTTCGCAGTGATGATTGCAAGCGTCGCATCGTTTTCGATCAGATCGGAGGCATCCACCAGCTCACCGTTAACACGGCCAGCGATAGTCGCTTTTGCGAGACCAGGACCAATGTCCAGGGCAACATCCATTGGGCTAACAGCGCGGTCGAAATGGCGTTGACTGCCATCAGGAAGAGTAATTACAGGCATTTTATATCCTTATTTGCAGTGATGCCCCACACATAAGAGCATATACAAAGAAAATAATTGTGATTTGACAATAGATTACGACACCATCTGACCAACAATCGTCAAATTGGTTCGTCATCATTCACCTGCCGAATTCAGATTAATGCGGATTTACGGCAAGCGACGTAATGTTAACACTAACGCAAAGGAGATTGCACCCTCTGCGGCCAGATTGATGGGCTGGCACTTTCGTACGAATTTGCAGGTTGCTTCTCCCCTGCGCTCGCATTTCGAAGATGCTGGGCTACTCTTGAACAGGTCCTTAAACCCAAAGGTGCATACCATGAACGTATCCAGCAGAACGGTTGTGATATTGAATGTCCTTTCCGCCACAGGTTTATTGTTGATTCTAGCCGAACGATTCCATTGGTTCTGAGCCGCCCCCTGCGCTGGCATAACCTAATCGATCCTGAGAAGGGGCATATTTCGGCCCTGTTTGGTAGACTGTGGATATCAATGAACAAGGATTAGGTTATGCCAACAAAACGATTTGCCGTAAAACACTGGAAAATGGTGCTGGTGCTGATTGCCATCTGCGGCGCAATGCTGCTACTCCGTTGGGCGGCAATGATTTGGGGCTAGGGGCGAAGACAGGTCATCAGAAGGGACGTCAAAAAACCACAGACAATAAACGGGCCGACATCATCGTCGGCCCGCTTTCATTACATTCTATAACCCAGTGATACCGTGGTTCTGCGGTCGGTATGATCCGGCGCAGATTCTGGTGGTGAAGAGTTCCAGGTCACGTTGTAGGCCACTTTCAGACCAAAGTGTTCGTTGATAGCCACGTTCAGCGCCGTCTCAGAGTTCAGCGTCGTGTCGTCGGCACCAAATACAGAAACACCCTGGGTAAATTTGGTGTTGTCAGTCATCTGCCAGGCATAGGTACCGGAAGCGTAACCGAGCGGTTGGGTTTTGGTATCGCCATTGGTGTACTCGTCATAACGCACACCCGGACCGAATTCAAAACGGAGGCTGTGTACCGGACCGTTCAGGAACTGGCGACCATAACCGGCGGTGAACACATCGCGCTGGCGATAACCGTTGTAACGGTCGGTTAACCAGCTTGCCTGTCCAAACAGGTAGTCATAGTCGGTCATGTTGTAACGGCTACGTCCGCCTACCGCATATTTCTCGGAAGAACGTTCGTCATTAGCGGACGTGTTGCTGGCATTACCCCACAGAGACCAGGCGGTGGTGTTGCCGTACCAGGTGAGCGTACTGTCCGCCGTCAGAGAAGAGCTTTTCGTGTTACCGGATTGTGCCAGGTATCCGGCGTTCAGGTTACCTTCAAACGGTTTTTTCGCGGTGGAAGGATCGTCCATGACAGTAAAAACGGTATCATCAGCGGTCGCGTTCATAGCCGCAAACACGCCACCCGCCAGCATCAGTGCAGCGGGCACTGTCTTTAAAAGCTTCATTTTATTAAGGAGTCCGTACAACAAAAAAAGAGACCACACGGTCCCGGAATCTTTCTTGAGGATCAATGACAAGGCGTCCAGAGAAAGGTAACAAATTATAAAAAGCCGCAAATAACATAGCAATGTTTTCTTATTTCATTTTTTGAATAAGAACGATCTCAAAAAGCGTTTTATTTTATATATCCCCCGCCCCACTTTTTGTCAGTATTCATATTTAAAATCATACTGTTATTTACATTGCCTTCCTGTCAAATGGTGCCAGGCTAATAAGAACCCATGCTAAAAGGAGGTAATGATGGTTTCTATCTATACTCTGACGCTCTCCCCTTCCCTGGATTCCGCCACCCTGACGCCGCAGATTTACCCGGAAGGTAAATTGCGCTGTAGCGCCCCGGTCTTTGAGCCCGGCGGCGGCGGGATCAACGTGGCGCGCGCCATTACACACCTCGGCGGCAAAGCTACGGCTATTTTCCCCACCGGCGGTGCCACCGGCGAACACCTTGTCTCTCTGCTGGCAGATGAACAGGTGGCCGTAGAGACCGTCGAGGCCAAAGACTGGACGCGGCAAAACCTGCATGTCCACGTAGAATCAAGCGGCGAGCAGTACCGTTTTGTCATGCCGGGCGCGAAACTCAGCGATGACGAGTTTCGTCAGCTTGAAGAGAAAGTGCTGACCATAGAAAGCGGTGCGCTGCTGGTGATAAGCGGCAGCCTGCCGCCCGGCGTAAGCACGGAAAAATTAACGGCTCTGATTCAGGCGGTACAGCAACGCGGCATCCGCTGCATTGTCGACAGCAGCGGCGAGGCCCTGCAGGCGGCCCTGGTGCCGGGCAATCTGGAGCTGGTCAAACCCAACCAGAAAGAGTTAAGCGCGCTGGTCAACCGCGAACTGACGCAGCCTGATGATGTTCGCACCGCCGCGCAGGAGCTGGTACGCAGCGGCAAAGCGCGACGCGTAGTCGTCTCACTTGGCCCTCAGGGGGCGCTGGCCGTCGATGAATCATCGTCCGTTCAGGTTGTCCCACCGCCAATGAAGAGCCAGAGCACGGTTGGCGCGGGCGATAGCATGGTGGGCGCGATGACGCTAAAACTGGCGCAGGGTGCGTCGCTGCTGGAAATGACACGCTACGGCGTGGCGGCGGGTAGCGCCGCAACCATCAACCAGGGCACGCGTCTCTGTTCACTTGCCGATACGCAAAAAATCGTCGATTACCTGTCCCGAAATTAACCCCTTTTCCCCTTCGTCTTTACGGAGGGGAATGTCCTCTCTGAGTCGCCAAACGCAAACTATCGACTATGCTAAGAAAACTTCCATGATAACAATGAGGTGAATTATGAGCAGTGGTGACATCACACGTTACGTCGTGACCATCAACCTTCATGAAGCATCGCTGACCGAGCTGAATGAGCTCAACAATGCTTTCACCCGGGCTAATTTTCTCCTCACCCTGACGGATGACGAGGGCAATATTCATGATTTAGGCACCCTGGCATTTGGTCTGATCGGCGCCCTGAGCCAGGAAGAGGTTCATGCGCTGGCCGCCAGTCTGGTGGAGAGCGTGACCGACAAGCCTGCCGAAATCGACGTGGATACCTGGGAAAGCTGGCGGAAAAAAGAACAATAAGTGCGCTGTATGAATTTAAACCGCTCAGGTGTGCGTTAGTTCGTATTTTTTTACCGCCATTATGCGCTAACTTTATGATCTGGCAGACAACATGGGAGAGACAACATGTGGCAGGCTATCAGTCATCTTTTACGTGAGCAACTGGGTGAAGGTGAAATTGAACTGCGTAACGAACTGCCAGGCGGTGAAATCCACGCCGCGTGGCATTTACGCTACGCAGGGCGCGATCTTTTCGTTAAGTGCGATGAGCGAGAGCTGCTTCCGATATTTACCGCCGAAGCTGACCAGCTGGAGCTGTTGTCGCGCAGTAAAACGGTGACGGTCCCGCAGGTTCTGGCCGTGGGGAGCGACCGCGACTACAGCTTCCTGGTGATGGAGTATCTCCCCGCCCGGCCGCTGGATGCCCATAATGCGTTCATCCTCGGCCAACAGCTAGCGCGCCTGCATCAATGGAGCGACCAGCCGCAGTTTGGTCTCGATTTTGACAACGATCTCTCTACCACGCCACAGCCCAATGCCTGGCAGCGTCGCTGGTCGACATTTTTTGCCGAGCAGCGCATTGGCTGGCAGCTTGAGCTGGCCGCCGAGAAAGGGCTGGAATTTGGCAATATTGATGCCATCGTCGAGCACGTTCAACAGCGTCTGGCATCCCACCAGCCTCAGGCATCTCTGCTTCACGGCGATTTGTGGTCCGATAACTGCGCGCTGGGTCCCAACGGCCCCTACATCTTTGACCCGGCCTGCTACTGGGGTGACAGAGAGTGCGATCTTGCCATGCTGCCGCTTCATCCCGAGCAGCCGCCGCAAATATACGACGGATACCAGTCTGTTTCTCCCCTGCCGCCCGGTTTCCTCGACCGCCAGCCGGTGTATCAGCTTTATACGCTGATGAACCGAGCCATTCTTTTTGGCGGAGAACACCTTGTTAACGCGCAGCGGGCGCTTGAGCGTATGCTTGCCGCCTGAGAAGAAAAGGGTGGCCTTGCCGCCACCCCTATCGCTTACAGAAAACCGAGCAGTGAGAAGAAGAAGTATCCCGCCACAATGATGATGACGGGAAGGATATAGAGCGGGAAAATTTGCAGGAAAATGGTGTGACGCGGCACAACAATGCGGGATTCAATCTGCTCCCGACTCATCCCTTCCGGGCCTTTGGCCTGCTCCAGAATCAACTGATCCTCAACGCCTTCGCGTAAAAAGCGCGTCTGGCGACTCATTCTCGCGCCAGAGGCCTGCAGTGCCAGCGCGACAAAGATGAGGGCGTATATCACCCAAAAGCCGATGTTCAGCTGTTGATGAAAATCCGGGGTGGGTGAGTTAAACCAGAAAACATTCAAAAATGGCGTATTAAAACGCATCATCTCAATCATGACATGAGCGAAATCAAGCATTACCGCATTGATACCCGGCTGTTTTTCACTGTGATCGTACATAAATTTGAGTACAGAAATCAGCGTAGAAATGACGGCAGGAATAAAAATAACCCAGCCAGCAATGCGTTTTAAGACCGCAATGCGTCCAGCTTGTTGATACGTCATCAGTTCCTCTTCATAAAGACGCGTTATTTGTGCCTAAGTCTACCTGCTGGCCATCAATTTCGCCCGATCTTTGAAAGCAATATGCTAAATTGCAGATTGTGCTTAGCACGTATCGTCTGTCGAACACCCTGGATAAGGAGACGTTGTGATGTCGACACCGCGCCAAATTCTTGCCGCAATTTTTGACATGGATGGATTACTGATCGATTCCGAACCGCTTTGGGATCGCGCCGAACTGGATGTGATGGCCAGCCTGGGCGTGGATATCAGCCGCCGTAATGAACTTCCCGATACGCTGGGCCTGCGCATCGATATGGTGGTTGACCTGTGGTTTGCCCAACAGCCGTGGGTGGGTCCCGATCGCGATGAGGTGACCGCACGCATTATCAGCCGCGCCATTTCTCTGGTGGAAGAGAACAGGCCGCTGTTGCCCGGCGTACGCGAGGCCGTTGCGCTGTGTAAAGCCCAGGGGCTGAAGGTTGGCCTGGCCTCGGCTTCACCGCTGCATATGCTGGAAAAAGTGCTCACGATGTTTGAACTGCGCGACAGTTTCGACGCGCTGGCGTCCGCTGAAAAATTGCCTTACAGCAAGCCACACCCGCAGGTCTATCTGGACTGTGCCGCGAAGCTCGGCCTGGATCCCCTCAACTGCGTTGCGCTGGAAGATTCCGTTAACGGTATGGTGGCGTCGAAGGCTGCGCGGATGCGCTCCATTGTGGTGCCCGCTGAAGAAGGCCGTCACGATCCCCGGTTTGCGCTTGCCGATGTGAAGCTTAATTCACTTGCAGAACTCACGGCGCATCATCTGCAGGGCGGTTAACGCCCTCCTCCGGTTTGTGACAAACAGTTACACCGTCACCTCTTCCGCCTACTGTATAAAAACCCTATACTGTATGAATTGACAGTTTTGTGGGTTTTATCATGACGGCGGAAGGCCACCTGCTTTTTTCTATTGCGTGCGCGGTATTTGCCAGAAACGCTGAACTCACCCCCGTGCTGGCACAGGGGGACTGGTGGCATATTGTCCCTTCCGCCGTATTGACCTGCCTGCTGCCCGACATTGACCATCCCAAATCCTTCCTCGGGCAACGCCTGAAGTGGGTGTCGAAACCCATCGCCCGCGCGTTCGGCCACCGGGGGTTTACGCACAGCCTGCTGGCCGTGTTTGGCCTGCTGACGCTTTTCTATTTAAAGGTGCCCGAAAGCTGGATAGTCCCCGCCGATGCCATCCAGGGGATGGTGCTGGGCTATTTAAGCCATATTCTCGCCGATATGCTGACGCCTGCGGGCGTGCCGCTGCTTTGGCCCTGCCGCTGGCGCTTCCGTTTTCCCATCCTCGCCCCGCAGAAAGGAAACCAGCTTGAGCGCGTATTGTGCATGGCGCTGTTTGCTTACGCCGTCTGGATGCCGCAAACTTTGCCCGAAAACAGTGCAGTTCGCTGGTCATCCCAGATGATTAATTCGCTGCAATTTCAGTTTAATCGCTTTATTCATCACCAGATTGAACAGTAAACCAACAAAATTATCTCATTTGTCATAACCCATTCCATTTGGATATAAGCGCTACATCACACTTCTGCTAACCTTCCGCCAACAGGATCGGTAAAAACCGACCCAATAATAAATCAGGAGAACGGGGATGAATTTTCCACTCATCGCGAACGTCGTTGTGTTCGTTGTATTGCTATTGCTTCTCGCGCAGGCGCGCCACAAACAGTGGAGCCTGGCGAAAAAAGTGCTGGTTGGTCTGGCCATGGGTGTCGTATTTGGTCTGGCATTACAGGCAATTTATGGCTCCGATAATCCAGTTCTGAAAGACTCTATTCAGTGGTTCAACATCGTCGGTAACGGCTATGTCCAGCTGCTGCAGATGATCGTTATGCCGCTGGTGTTCGCCTCTATTCTGAGCGCCGTGGCCCGCCTGCATAACGCCACTCAGCTGGGAAAAATCAGTTTCCTGACCATTGGTACGCTGCTGTTCACCACGCTGATTGCCGCGCTGGTGGGTGTGCTGGTCACCAACCTGTTTGGCCTGACCGCAGAAGGTCTGGTTCAGGGTACCGCTGAAACGGCGCGTCTTACCGCGATTCAAACCAACTACGTGGGTAAAGTGGCTGACCTGACCGTGCCGCAGATGGTGCTCTCCTTCATTCCGAAGAACCCGTTTGCTGACCTGACCGGTGCGAGCCCAACCTCGATCATCAGCGTGGTTATTTTCGCCGCGTTCCTGGGCGTAGCGGCGCTGAAGTTGCTGAAGGACGACGCGCCAAAAGGCGAACGCGTGCTGACCGCGATTGACACCCTGCAAAGCTGGGTGATGAAGCTGGTTCGTCTGGTCATGCAGCTCACCCCTTACGGCGTGCTGGCGCTGATGACCAAAGTGGTTGCTGGCTCTAACCTGCAGGACATCATTAAGCTGGGCAGCTTCGTTGTCGCCTCTTATCTGGGCCTGGGCATTATGTTCGTGGTGCACGGCATCCTGCTGGGCGTGAACGGCGTCAGCCCGCTGAAATATTTCCGTAAAGTCTGGCCTGTGCTGACCTTCGCCTTCACCAGCCGTTCCAGCGCAGCCTCTATTCCGCTGAACGTTGAAGCGCAAACCCGTCGTCTGGGCGTGCCTGAATCCATCGCCAGCTTCTCTGCCTCCTTTGGTGCCACCATTGGTCAGAACGGCTGTGCGGGTCTGTACCCGGCGATGCTGGCGGTGATGGTTGCGCCAACCGTGGGTATCAACCCGCTGGATCCGGTTTGGATTGCCACGCTGGTCGGGATTGTTACCATAAGCTCCGCAGGCGTTGCGGGCGTTGGCGGCGGTGCAACCTTCGCCGCGCTGATTGTGCTGCCTGCGCTGGGTCTCCCCGTGACGCTGGTCGCGCTGCTGATCTCCGTTGAGCCGCTGATCGACATGGGCCGTACCGCGCTGAACGTGAGCGGCTCCATGACCGCCGGTACGCTGACCAGCCAGTGGCTGAAGCAAACCGACAAAGCGATTCTGGAAAGTGAAGACGACGCCGAGCTGGCGCACCGTTAATCACTTTAGAAATAAAAAAACCGCCTGATGGCGGTTTTTTTATGGCTGTTATTCTTCAACCTCTTCATCCTGGCGGATCTGCATCGCCCACCGCTGCGCCGATTCCGGCACCGTAAACGTGGGTGAACGACGGAAGTGTTCGCCGATCAGCACAAAGGCCACATATTTCCCCCGCAGCTGCCAGACATCGCGAAAACCCTCCACTTTCAGGGCATGGTCAGGCGGCGCGGGCTCAACGCGGGGCACATAGCTAATAACCTGGCGGTTTTGTTGACGAAGAGGTTTCATAAGCGACTGGTTCACTAAAGCAAATTCTTGAAGCAGGAAAATTCTATGATAGCCGATCCTGCTGCCTTCCGTCGCGCTCCGAGTGGGTAGGATGGCTCCTTTCGCTAATGACGGCATGTGAAAACTCTTAGTTCGCGAGCCATCTCGCGACATTGTTCTATCCTTAATAGGGTTTTTAGCAATGGATAAAGGAGAAGCGTGCAATGTCGAACAAAGATAAAACACATCAATCACCGATTCATGGCACTGAGGAATCTCAACCGGGTATGGACTCTCTTGCCCCTGCTGACGGCTCTCACCGCCCCTCCCCTGGCCCTTCCGCACCGGGCGAACAACCTACCGCACCGGGAAGCGTAAAATCACCGGACACGGGAAACGAGAAGCTGAAATCGCTTGAGCCACACCGTAAAGGTGGCGAAGGTTTTGCGCTCACCACCAATCAGGGCGTGCGCATTGCTGACGATCAGAACTCCCTTCGCGCAGGCGCGCGCGGGCCAACCCTGCTGGAAGACTTTATCCTGCGGGAAAAAATCACCCATTTCGACCATGAGCGCATTCCGGAACGCATCGTTCACGCGCGCGGTTCCGCTGCGCACGGCTACTTCCAGCCATACAAGAGCCTGAAAGCGATCACCAAAGCGGACTTCCTCTCCGACCCGGACAAAATCACTCCGGTATTTGTGCGCTTCTCCACCGTACAGGGCGGCGCCGGTTCGGCTGATACGGTTCGGGATATTCGCGGCTTTGCCACCAAGTTTTATACCGAAGAGGGTATTTTCGATCTGGTGGGCAATAACACCCCGGTGTTCTTCATTCAGGACGCGCATAAATTTCCTGACTTTGTCCATGCGGTAAAACCGGAGCCCCACTGGGCCATACCGCAGGGACAAAGTGCGCACGACACCTTCTGGGACTACGTCTCCCTGCAGCCTGAAACCTTACACAACGTGATGTGGGCGATGTCAGACCGCGGCATTCCGCGCAGCTATCGCACCATGGAAGGGTTTGGCATCCACACCTTCCGTCTGATCAACGCCGAGGGTAAAGCCACGTTTGTGCGCTTCCACTGGAAGCCGGTGGCGGGTAAAGCCTCGCTGGTATGGGACGAGGCGCAGAAGCTGACCGGGCGCGATCCGGACTTCCATCGCCGCGAGCTGTGGGAGTCCATTGAAGCGGGCGACTTCCCGGAATACGAACTGGGCCTGCAGCTCATACCGGAAGAGGACGAATTTAAGTTTGATTTCGATCTTCTTGACCCGACGAAGCTGATCCCGGAAGAGCTGGTGCCGGTTCAGCTGGTGGGTAAAATGGTGCTCAACCGTAACCCGGATAACTTCTTTGCCGAGAACGAACAGGTCGCGTTCCACCCTGGGCATATCGTACCGGGGCTGGATTTCACCAACGATCCGCTCTTGCAGGGACGTTTGTTCTCGTATACCGATACGCAGATCAGCCGTCTTGGCGGACCGAACTTCCACGAAATTCCAATTAACCGCCCAACCTGCCCGTACCACAACTTCCAGCGCGACGGGATGCACCGTCAGGATATTGATACCAACCCGGCTAACTATGAGCCGAACTCCATCAACGATAACTGGCCGCGTGAAACCCCTCCCGGGCCGAAACGCGGTGGATTCGAATCGTACCAGGAGCGTATCGACGGCAACAAAATTCGCGAGCGCAGCCCGTCGTTCGGCGAGTATTACGCCCACCCTCGCCTGTTCTGGAACAGCCAGACGCCGATTGAGCAACAGCACATTATCGGCGGCTTCAGCTTTGAGCTGAGTAAAGTGGTGCGTACCTACATCCGCGAGCGGGTGGTCGATCAGCTGGCGCGCATTGATATTCAGCTCGCCCAGAGCGTTGCGGATAACCTGGGTATTACGCTGACCGATGAGCAGCGCAACCTTGCCCCGCCGAAAGAGGTTAACGGCGTGAAGAAAGATCCGTCCCTGAGCCTGTATGCCGTGCCGGGTGGCTCGATTAAAGGCCGCGTGGTCGCCATTCTGCTGAACGACAAAACCCGCGCCAGCGACGTGCTGGGGATCATGCAGGCGCTGAAAACCCAGGGCGTGCATGCGAAATTGCTTTATTCCCGCATGGGGGAAGTGACCGCCGATGACGGCTCCGTGCTGCCGGTGGCGGCAACCTTTGCCGGGGCGCCATCGCTGACCGTCGATGCGGTGATTGTGCCGTGCGGGGATATTGACAGCCTGCTGAATAACGGTGACGCCGTGTATTATCTGCTGGAAGCCTATAAGCACCTTAAACCGATCGCGCTGTCCGGCGACGCGCGACGGTTTAAGGCGCAACTGAAGGTGGCCGATCAGGGTGAGGACGGTATTGTCGAGGGCGACAACGTTGACGATGCGTTTATGACGAAGCTGTTTGATTTGCTCGCCGCGCACCGCGTCTGGTCACGCAGCAGTAAGATTGACCTGATCCCGGCGTAAAAACCATTCCCGGTTGTGCGGCCTGATGCCCTCACCCCGCCCCTCTCCCACGGGAGAGGGAGAAAACAATAAAAACGGTAACCCAGGTTACCGTTTTGCTTTTACCTCGCCACCCGGCACCTCTTACAGATCCCCAAACGTCCCCAACCGATACCCACGCTCGGCAATCGCATACTTCAGCGACGCCGACGTCAGCACGTCCAGCTCCGCCAGGCGCGGCCAGCAGTAGGCGCTTTTCCGCACGGTATTATCGACAAAAGCAGGATGCGCCATGACCTCCAGCGACTTTTCCCCCCGCGCGGCGGAATCATCCAGCACCTTCAGGAACAGCGCTTCGTCGATCTCATCGCCGTAAAATGCGCTGCTGAACCCCTCAGTCGTTGTCACGTCGCAGGCGGGCACGCCACGCGCCTCCCTATCCACGCGCATCGCCACGCCTTTGCGCTGAGCAAACTCCGCGACAATCGGGAAAATCGCCGGGATCATATGCACGTGGTGATGGCTGTCGATGTGCGTCGGCGCCTTACCAAACACGTCAACAAAGCGGTTGAACTGACGCTCCAGCTCGCGGGCAATCTCTTCGAGAGGCAGGGCATCCTGCTCCGCCAGTTCCCAAATCCATTTGCCCAGCTGGCCGTCGCGCGTCAGGCCCGGCATTGGCGAAAGCGGCATCCCGAGCGTCAGCACAAAATGCATGCCGACGCTCAGCTCCGGCACCTCGCGGCTCAGCTGCGCCGCGTGTTCAACCGCCTCACCATTCACCAGTGCCGTGGTAGAGGTCACCACACCCCGACGACAGGCTTCAATAATGCCGTAGTTCTGGCCTTTCGAGAGGCCAAAATCATCAGCATTAACGATCAGCAGGTTTTCCATTGCGCGTCCTCTTAGTGGTGTTTGAACTTCAGCTTCTCGATCGTGGCGGCAAAGTTCGGCAACCATTTTTCATGCGCCAGGATCATCTCACTGGCCAGCTGCTCCGCATCGCGGTCGGAATGCACCAGCGGGCTAAGGTTCAGCGCCAGAAGCACGTCATTGAGCTCGCCGCTCAGCGCCGCATTGCTTGCCGCCACTTCAAAGCCTTTGATGGTGTGGATTAGGCCCATGACCTTATCATCGAAATGGGTGATGCGTGGATGCGGTTTAGCGCCATCGCGTCCCAGGATGCAGGTCATCTCAACCGCCCAGTCCGCCGGGATATTGTCGATATGGCCGTGGTGCGGCACGTTGACATAGTGCTCCGCCTGCTTGTCGTTGTAGATGGCGTTAATCACCTCGCACGCCGCATCGGAGTAGTAGGCCCCGCCGCGCTGCTCCAGCTCTTTCGGTTTGACGTTCAGGTTCGGATCTTTATACAAATCGAACAACTGCTTCTCGACTTTCTGAACAATCTGCGCGCGCGCGCCGCCCTTATAGTACTCGCCCATTTCGATGGCCAGCATCTCTTTCTGCTTGAAGTAGTAAAGCAGGTACGAGCACGGCAGCAGGTTCAGCGAGCGGATCAGCCCTTCGCTGAACGGCAGGTCAAAGATGTTTTTCACGGAGGCCGCCGTCAGGCGACCGGAAGCCACGCCGTCGAGCAGTTCGGCAAAGCGCGATTTTCCGTTCACGATAACGTCTTTAATGAACACCATGTGGTTCAGGCCGAACAGGTCGATAGAGAGATCGTCGCTGTCGGTCAGCGCCAGCACGTCGCGGATAAACATCTTCATACCGATCGGAATATTACAGACGCCGATAAAGCGTTTGAAACCGGTATGACGATAGACCGCCTCGGTCACCATCCCGGCCGGGTTGGTAAAGTTAATCACCCACGCGTTCGGGCAGATCTCATGCACGTCTTTGACGATGTCGAAAATCACCGGAATGGTACGCAGACCTTTGAACAGGCCGCCCGCGCCGTTGGTCTCCTGACCGAGATAGCCGTGGCTCAGCGGAATACGCTCGTCCAGCTCTCGCGCTTTCAGCTGACCCACGCGCAGTTGGGTGGTGACGAAATCCGCATCTTTCAGAGCCAGACGGCGGTCCAGGGTTTTATGCACGGTTAGAGGCACGCCCGCTTTCTCCACCATGCGCTTGCACAGGTCGAAAATAATATTCAGCTTCTCCTGGCCTTCCTCAACGTCCACCAGCCATAATTCGCTGACCGGTAATTCATGATAACGTTTCAGGAAACCTTCAAGTAATTCCGGGGTATAGCTGCTGCCGCCACCAATGGTTACGACTTTTAATTTCTTCTGCATAATATCTCCCTTAGCGTATCAGGTTAATCGCCTGCAAGGTATAGCGTACTCTTCCCGCTATTTGGGCAAGCCATTAAAGCAATATTTGTGGCGGGTAATCCGCCGAAAGTTAATTAATTACCGTTAAATTTTTCCGGTAACTGTTCGGTGTGAATGAAGTCAGTTTCTTAAAGGTCTTAATAAACAGGCTGGGACTGCTGTATCCTGACTCGTACGCAATATCGGTAACAGAGTAGTTGGTAATTTCCAGCTGTTTCTTGGCAAAATTAATGCGGATTTCATTAATAATTTGCACGGGTGTTTTACGATAATAGCGCTGCGTCGCACGGGTCAGATATTCCTGGGATTTCCCCGACAGGGACACCATATTTTCCAGCGCATTTTCGCTGAACTGGTCTTTATCGTGCATCAGCTCAACGGTGCCGCGCAGCCATTGCGGAATATCATCCGTCACCTGCTGCTCTTCACGATGGTGGCGCAGCCGGTTCATCACGTAGAAGGTCACCGTTTCAATAAACTCATCAAATTCATTGTCGCGGAAGTTAAGCGAGGCGATAACCGTTTCAATCCAGGTCATAAACTCGTTTTTGACACGATAGACCTGGGAGGCCACGAAGCAGAACGGCACCAGCGGCAGATAGTGCTTCTCAAAGAAGCGTCTGCTGACGCCCACATTCAGAATACGGGTGGCACCAAATTCGTAAAAGCTCTGGTGATAAGACCCCATCGGCAGGAAGACAAAATCTCCTCGCTCAAGCAGGACGCGCTTACCGTTGATCTCCTGGTAGTAGCGGCCGGTCAGAACAATCGTGAATTCGTAGTAGTCATGCTGGTGCAGACCACTGGCGCTCTCCGTTTTGTTGTAGATAACCACGTGAAAATTTTTGCCGTTAAACAGCTGCTGCTCAAGTGCGGTTTTAATTTCCATCGTGCTGACCTCCTGCTACTCAGTCTGACTTAGTGCATTTTCTCGTGAAGCTCAATGAGCTCCGCCACCAGCTCACGCGCCAGCATCGAGGTCATCAGGTGATCCTGCGCGTGGACGAGTACCAGGCTGACCTTCATCTTCCCTTCGCCCTGGTCGCTTTCAATCAGCTTTGTCTGCACCAGGTGCGCTTCGTTGAGCGCCGTGCGGGACTGTTCCATCATGGTTTTCGCGGCGACGAAATCCCCCTGCTTGGCCTGCTTCAGCGCGGCATAGGCCAGGCTTCGGGCCTGTCCCGAGTTGATGATAAGCCCCATCACCACTTCTTCGAGATCGTTCTCGACGGCTTCGTCTGCGACAATACTATCCAAATCTAACATTTTTAAGCTCCTTGTGGCTGGCGCGGGCTTCCCCGCGCCGGTCAATCTTAGAATTTCAGTGAGAGGGCGATATCCTCTTCGCTCTCTTCTTCATCAATAATGGTGGCTGCTTTGTTGGCAATCGCCACAAACGGCATGTACAGCAGGGTAGCAATCCCGAGGTTGAATATCGCCAGCAGGAAGGCCGCGACGCTGCCGTTGGTGTTGAAGAAGGCACCCAGGCCCGCCGGCATGGTCCACGGCGCAATGTTGGTGACCGGTGGAATAATGCCCAGGTAATACGCCGTCAGGGTAATGGCGGCCAGCAGCGGCTGAATCAGGATGAACGGAATGAACATTACCGGGTTCATGATGATTGGCAGACCGAACAGAATCGGTTCGTTAATCTGGAAGATGCCTGATGGCAGCGCCAGCTTCGCGACCTGACGATAGTCGGCACGACGAGAGACAATAAAGACCGCGATGATCAGACCCAAGGTCGCCCCGGTACCGCCCAGGAAGATATAGGAGTCAAGCATCGGCTTCGCCCACACATGGAAGGTTTTACCCGCTGCCAGCGCCGCGTCAACGGAGCCGTACTGCTGGTAAAGCGCAACGTTTTCCAGTGCCCAGGGGGTCATAATCCCGCTGTCCAGCGCGGCCAGTGCCAGTGAACCATGCACGCCAAAGAACCACAGCAGAGAGGTGAAAATCACATACGCCCAACCGACCACGCCACCCATCGACGCCAGCGGCGTAGAGATAGAGTCCATGATGATCTGGTGGAAGTTTGTGCCCCAGTGGGAGAGCGCCCAGGCGATAATCCCCATGATGGAGAGAATAATGAAGCCTGGAATCAACGCGGAAAATGAACGAGATACGGAAGCCGGTACGCTATCCGGCAGGCGGATAACCCAGTTGCGACGGATAATAAAGGTGAACATTTCTGCCACCACCAGGCCGATAACAATACCTGAGATGATGTTGGCCCCACCCAGCCAGTTGGCGCCAACGGCATAGGCTTCACCCACGCTATATGGCGTCACGGTCATAAAAGCGGCGATGGATAATAACCCGGCAGCCAGCGGATCCACTTTACGCTCTTCTGCCAGTGCCATCCCAATAAAGAAAGGCGCCATCAGCGACATAATCCCCAACGTACCGTTATAGACGTTGCCGCCGATGGCTTTAAAACCATTAAGGGTTTCAATAGTGGAAGCGTCTAACCGAATTCCTAATGAATAAAAGAAGGAACCTTCACCAAAGCTCAGAAAAACGTTGTTAATTAAAACGAACATGGCCCCGGCCAGCGTCAACGGCATTAATTTAATAAAGCCGTTTTTGATGGCGTTAACGTGAGGCTGCTTTCCTATTTTAACAGCAAAAGGAAGGAGTACCTTTTCAAGTGAAGCGATGACTTTACTCATAGGAAAATACCCTTAAATGCCGTAACGCATGTTACGGCGTATTGTGTGTGAAATAACTCTTTGACGGGAAAAATAAAAATTAATTAGCAGCTTTTTTAATTGCTGCCACAGCAGCTTTAAGAACACCTAAACCATCAATCTTGCCGTACAGCCCCGAGTCGATCACTTCGACCGGTTTATTCGGTAACAGTCGTTGAATTTCGGGCAACATATAGGCAATTTGCGGCCCCAGTAAAACGACATCGGCTGTCTGGCCTTTTTCGCCCGCCAGCGTCTCTGGAAACGCTTCAATCACCACAGGGACTTCATACTTTTCAGCCTGCGCACGCATCTTTGACACCAGAAGCGACGTAGACATGCCCGCTGAGCAGAACAGGTAGATATGTTTCTTTTCCATCGTGATTTCCCTCTTGTATGACTACCTGCCATCGCGCTATCACTCGACTCGCTGTCCCGGCAGACAGGTAGCTTGCGTACTGTTGTTTATCGTTGGAGTGAGTATACGCAATGGTACAGACAGGGGATAATTCTGGATAGGCTCAAATTGTTTCTCATTGACCTGGCTTGTTGACTCCCTTCACATTTCGGGCAAATAATTCGCGCAAAGAAATAAGATTTTCTGATACATAAAAAAACCGGCCCGTGGGCCGGTTTGTTAACATCCTCAGGCAAGCAGGGTTACTGCGCCTTAGGTGCCTGTGGATCGGTGTCGTATTCAGCACAGGTCTGATAGCCGGAGTTGATCACATGACCGGTATCATCCAGGGCGACGAAGTAGGTTTCTGCCTTACCATCACGTTGACCCAGGATATAGGTCTGGCAGGTTCCCTTCGCATGAATCATGGTCACTTCAGAAGATGGTTTACCGGCAATCGCAGCCACCTGCGAACGGGTCATCCCTTTTTTGACGTCTTTTACTACGGGCTGCGTAAACTGATCCTTGGTGCGATCGTAAGCCGTACACCCTGCCAGCATAGTCAGTACCGCCGCTGCGCTAAGAATTCCTGCTACGTTCTTGTTCATATTCCGTCCTCTTGTTTATCAGCGTGTTATCTAAGCATGGGATAAAAAGTACTATTGTTCAACTTTGTGAATTACGCCAGACGAATTTCGGAAAATTCTAATAAAACAACGATAACCTGCTAAATCGGCGCAAATTAGCGCACTCGAAACTGTGATCCTTGTCGTTTCACGCCCAAAGGGTTAGTTTTAACAGCTAACACATTCTGTTTATGTACTGCATATGGAGGGCGTGATGGCTCTGCAACAAGAGATTATTCAGGCACTGGGCGCGAAGCCTACGGTAGATGCACATGAAGAGATCCGCCGCAGCGTGGATTTTTTAAAGTCGTACTTAAAAAAGAACGCGTTCCTGAAATCCCTGGTGCTGGGCATCAGCGGCGGCCAGGATTCTACCCTGACCGGTAAACTCTGCCAGATGGCGATTTCAGAGCTTCGCGAAGAGACGGGCGATGAGACACTGCAGTTTATCGCGGTGCGTCTTCCTTATGGCGTACAGGCGGACGAGCAGGATTGCCAGGATGCGATTACCTTCATTCAGCCTGACCGCGTGCTGACCGTGAATATTAAGGGCTCGGTGCTGGCAAGCGAGCAGGCGCTTCGCGAAGCGGGCATTGAGCTGAGCGATTTTGTTCGCGGCAACGAGAAAGCCCGCGAGCGCATGAAAGCGCAGTACAGCATCGCCGGGATGACCAAAGGCGTCGTCGTCGGTACCGACCACGCGGCAGAAGCGATCACCGGTTTCTTCACCAAATACGGCGACGGCGGCACCGACATTAACCCTATCTTCCGTCTCAACAAGCGTCAGGGTAAGCAGCTGCTGGCCGCGCTGGGCTGTCCTGAGCATCTTTATAAGAAAGCGCCGACAGCGGACCTTGAAGACGATCGCCCTTCCCTGCCGGATGAAGCGGCCCTTGGCGTCACCTATGACAACATTGATGATTATCTGGAAGGCAAAAAGCTGGATGAAGGTACCGCGAAAATCATTGAAGGCTGGTATCTGAAAACCGAGCACAAGCGCCACACGCCCATTACGGTGTTTGACGATTTTTGGAAGAAATAGCCAACATTTTTGCCCAGCGGCGCTTCGCTTGCAGGGCCTACGGTTTCGCGCTGTTGTAGGCCGGGTAAGCGCAGCGCCACCCGGCTCTTTTTTAACCACCACACTCCTGCTACACTGTATGCCTGAACAGTATATGGAGCAGTATGTGAGCAGGCGTCAATCCGCCCCGCGTCTTGAGTTTGAAGCGGCGGCTATCTACGAATATCCCGAACACCTTCGCCCCTGGCTTGAGGCGCTGCCTAAACAGCCGGGCGTGTACATCTTTCACGGCGAAAGCGACACCCTGCCGCTTTATATCGGCAAGAGCGTGAACATTCGCAGCCGGGTGTTATCCCATCTTCGTACGCCGGACGAGGCCGCCATGCTGCGCCAGTCGCGACGCATTACCTGGTTCCAGACGGCGGGAGAAATGGGCGCGCTGCTGCTGGAGGCGCGGTTGATAAAAGAACAACAGCCGCTGTTCAATAAGCGCCTGCGCCGCAACCGTCAGCTCTGCTCCCTGCAGATCAACGATGGCAAGCCGCAGGTCGTCTACGCGCGCGACGTCGATTTTTCTCATGCCCCGAATCTCTATGGGCTGTTCGCCAATAAGCGTGCCGCACTCCAGGCGCTGCAGACGCTGGCGGACGAGCGTCAGCTTTGCTACAGCCTTTTGGGTCTGGAGGCAACCACCCGCGGACGCGCCTGTTTTCGATCCGCGCTGAAGCGCTGCGCTGGTGCCTGCTGCGGGAAAGAGAGCGTTGAGGCGCATCACGCCAGGCTCCTTAGCGGTCTGGCGGCCATCAGCGTAAACTGCTGGCCGTGGGAAAGCGCCGTTGCGCTAAAAGAAGTGGGCGAGGCAATGACCCAGTATCACATCGTCAACAACTGGCTCTGGCTGGGCGCCGTCGACGACATCAGCGACGCGGCTACCCTGCTGCGCACGCCCGCCGGATTTGACCACGATGGCTATAAAATTCTCTGTAAACCGGTCCTGGCCGGAAAGTTTGAGATAGTTGTGCTCAATGACCTGGCAGCCACGTGATTTCGCTGAACAATAAGGTGCCCTGAGCCTCCAGCAGACGCAGCGTATGGGTACCTTCCTCCCAGCTGGCGCCCTGATCGGCCGTCAGCAGTTTATCACCCAGCTGCCACGCCCCGCTCAGCACAAACGCCACGCCCCCGCGCGAGCCAAAGGTGGTAAAGGTTCGGTCAGCAACGCGCACCTTCGCCTGGCAGCAGTCGCGCCGGGTCATGATGTTAAAGTCCATCGCCATCCGCCCATCACAAAGCAGCGCTTTCACCGGCAAATCGCCGGCAAAACTGTAGGGCTGATGATGCTTCAGGGTATGGAAGAACGCCTGGCCCGCATCCAGCGTCACCTCTCCCCCTTCCAGCAGGGTAATCACCCGGTCGACACCGGGAAACGAGGAGAATTCGCCGTTGCTGGCGATAGTCGCGATACTGGCACGCCAGTGAAAATCGCGCGTCGCGGGAGGGAAGCAGCAAATCTCACGCGTTTCGCCAGCACCATTGCGCCAGAGGCTGACCGGCATCTTACGGATATCAAAGAACTCCATCACCACTCCTGAATGGCACAATCCGTGCCAGGGCAAGGATATCGCTATCGTTGCTGTCTTGTTTGTTATCGTTGGGTATTCACAGAAACAGTATCGGCAGCAGAGCGGACAGGCCTTAGCGGAACGTTAATAAAAATTCTAACGCCATGACTCTGCAAACATTCTCTGAAGCGACTACAGGAGGATACCGCGCTGGCGGCGGCAGGCAAGAGGGCAGGAAAGAAAAACCGCCGGTCCTGTCCACAGCGGTTGCGCTTTTGTGGACAGGATCCCGGCGGTCTTAAGAGTGTGAACCGATTATTCGGTTGGTGCTGGCATTTTACCTTCCATCGCCGGACGGTCTGTCAGACGCTTCTCAAAATTCGCATTAAATTGTTTTTTCTGTTCCGGAGTCAGAATGTTGTAGATCTTGTTCTGGGTTTCCATGTGAGCCAGCATGCGCGCTTTGTGCTGCTCGGCCATTTTGTCGATCTGCGCTTCGGCTTTCGCCTTATCGAAGCTGTCGCTGGCGATGATGTCATGCATCGCACGGCGCTCTTCAAGCGGAGGACGTTTCATCTGGTCGCGTTCACCTTTTCTGATGTCGCGGATCTGCTGCTTCTGCGCATCCGTCAGGTTGAGATCCTTAAACATCATCATCTCGTTGTGCATACCCGGACCTTTATGATGCATCATCATTTTGCCTTCAGCAGGCGCGGCAGTCGTAGTGGTCGCAGTATCTGCGGCGAACGCCATGCTGGTAGCGCCCAGAGCCAGGGTAGAAGCAACAAACAGTGCAGTAAACTTACGCATAATTTATTTCCTTTCTTTCAGTTATTCTTCGGCGCTATGCCGTGTTGACGAGATTAACTTTACGGGGTTTATCGTCAATTAGTCAGAGCAACGGTAAAACAATGAAAGTGTAAAAAACAAATTTTCGTCAAATGTGGAGGAAATAAGGATAAAGCGTGGAGAGTTGCAACAAAAAATATTCAATGCGATGATTTTAAAGAAATTTAGCAGAAGTATAGCGAAGTGCAGATCAATAATAAAGCAATTCACCAGGAATATTCTGCAAAACAAGCGCAAGCGCTTTAATCGTTAAGAAAAGTTTTTTGCTTCCCCCTCCCGGATGATGAGAGGGGAAAGGTTCAGGATATTTTTTCCAGCATCAGCCCGGCCCGCAGGCCAAACGCGACGGTGGGGTTAGGGAATAAGACATACTCGGTGGTTTTCTGCACCTCGTAACGTTCCTCGCCATCCTCAGCCAGCAGCGCCCCTTTGCGGAACGGGGTGAAGTTCAGGGTGTGCGCGGCCATGTGGAGCAGGAAAGCATCGCTGCGGCGCGTGATCTGCTGTACGACACGATAGCGCTCAACGGGCTGATGCGTGTGCTCGGGAGCCTTTCCTCCCAGCAGCGCCCGAAGGGCGAGATGCGTAGGCGCAAAGCGGGTCAGATCGTTCTGGCCAAACGGTAGCGCTTTTCCCAGCTCCAGCGTGCAGGCCAGCGCAGCGAAACGTTCACAGGTGAAATGGGTAAACGTTCCGCCCGGCGACTGATGAAACACCAGCGCCTCCAGCCCGGCGTCACCCAGCCAGCTCAGGAACGCTTCATCCCACGGCTGACTGCGCTGCGGCAGAACGCCGAAGCGAACGTGGTAGGACGCGCGGATTGCCGTATGCAGATCCAGATGCCAGCGCGCCGGTCCCGCGGCGGCAAAAAACGCGGTAACGACGTTCTCCAGCCACTCTGCCCGCGCCGTTTCATCGCTCTGAGGAAACTGCGACCAGCGGCCGCCGAACATGCGGTTAATGTCGCTCACCAGATACCGTTTGTTTTGCGCCAGCGCAGGGGGATTGCCGAGCACCACCAGCACGCGGCACTTCAGGGCGATCTCATTGCGGTACAGCGCACGCAGCAGCATATCAACAATCTCAACGGGCGCGGTTTCATTCCCGTGGATACCCGTTGAAAGCAGCAGCGAGAGATCGCTTTTTACGGTCGGCGTCAGCTCAAGCACCCCGCGCCCCAGCCACCGCCAGCGAAATGAGGGGCCGTCCCCCTCTTTCTGTTCCGGCGTCTCATCGGCCAGGGTCAGCGCCAGTAAATTGTCCATATCCACTCCTTTAGCGCTGGAACGGGTAAACCGATCCCAGCTGCAGGATTGTCGATAACGCGTCCAGCGCCTCGCGCCCTTCACGCAGAAGCTGCGGGTCAACCAGATCCGCTTGCGTCAGACGATCGCGATAGTAGCGATCGACCCAGTCATTCAGCCGCGTAAAGAGCGTATCGTTCATCATGACCGCTGGGTTCACTGCCTGCATTTCGTCCTGGGTCAAGACCACGCGCAGACGCAAACAGGCTGGACCACCGCCGTTGGCCATGCTTTCGCGCAGGTCAAACACGCGCAGCTCGTCAATCGGGTTATCGGCCTTGACCAGCTCCGTCAGGTAGCGCCACACGCCTTTGTGATCCCGAGACTCCTGCGGCAGGACCAGCATCATGCTGCCATCGTCACGGCTGAGCAGCTGGCTATTGAACAGATACGTTTCTACCGCGTCCTGCACGCTCACCGCCTCCGTGGGCACCTGGACTGGCGTGAAGCCGCGCACGCGCTCATGCAGCGTGGCGAGCAGCTTCTCCTGATGGGCAAACGCCTGCTCGTGGCAGAACAACACCTGGCGGTTAGAGACGGCAATCACGTCGTTATGGAACACGCCCTGGTCAATCACATGCGGGTTTTGCTGGGCAAAAACCACCTGGGAAGGATTGACCTGGTTCAGGCGGGCAACCGCCTGGCTCGCCGCCAGCGTCTGACGAGCAGGATAACGGGTTGGCGCGGCGTGGCCCCCCTCTTCTCGCCCGTAGATAAACAGCTGCAGGCCCGGGTCGCCATAGTCGCCCCCAAGGCGGTTATGGTTGGCCGCGCCTTCGTCGCCAAACATCGCCACCTGCGGCAGGGCCTGATGCACCTCGAAATGGGCGTCATGGTTGAAAATGGCGCGCAGCACGCGCTCGGTGGTTTCCGCTTCGGTGGCGCGGTGGAATTTATTGTTCAGGTTCGCCACCGTCAGATGAACTTTGCCATCCAGCGTGTCGGCTGACGGCGCGACGGTCGCGGCGTTTGCCACCCACATAGAAGAGGCAGAGCTTGCCGCGGAGAGCAGGTGCGGCGTCTGCGTACCCGCTTTTTCAACCACCTGCTCATCAGTACCGCTAAAACCGAGCTGACGAAGGACTGCCACGTTCGGTCGTTCCTGCGGCGGGATCACCGCCTGCGGGAAACCGGCATCCGCCAGCGCCTTCATTTTTAGCAGCCCCTGCTTCGCCGCCAGCTTCGGGTTCGAGACCTGAAAGCGGTGCTTCGTCGAGGCTTCATTCCCAAAAGAGAGACCGGCATAGTGGTGCGTCAGCCCCACCAGCCCGTCAAAGTTAACCTCACGCGCTTTCATGACGATCCCCTCCGGTAAAATCCAGCCCCGGATTAAGCGTCTCCGGCAGCGTCAGCGCCGGGGTTTCCAGGCTCGCCATCGGCCACGCGCAGTAATCGGCAGCATACCACGCGCTGGCGCGATGGTTGCCCGACGCGCCCACGCCGCCGAAAGGCGCGGTGCTCGCGGCCCCGGTCAGCGGTTTATTCCAGTTTACAATCCCGGCGCGCGCTTCCAGCAGCAGTTGGTCAAACTTCTCGCGATGCGGTGAGATCAGCCCGCTCGACAGGCCATAGCGCGTGTTATTCGCCATCGCAATGGCCGCATCGAAATCGTCATAGCGCCAGACGCACAGCAGCGGGCCAAAGACCTCTTCATCCGGCACGTTGCTCGCGCCGCTCATCTCCACGATGCCTGGCGTCAGCAGCGAGGTACCCGGCTGAACCTGCTTCGGCTCCAGCAGGGTTTTCGCGCCGCGCGCGACGTGGTCCTGCCAGGCCTTCAGCACGTTCAGCGCGGCCTGTTCGGAAATCAGCCCGCCGATAAACGGCTGCGGGTCGGCATCCCATGCGGCAGGCACCAGGCGCGCGCTCACTTCTACCAGACGCTTCAGGAAGGTATCCCCCTGCGCGCCGCGCTTGACCAGCAGGCGGCGGGAGCAGGTACAGCGCTGTCCGGCGGTAATAAAGGCGGACTGAATCGTCAGGTGCACCGCGGCGTCGATATCATCAGGGTCTTCCACAATCAGCGGGTTGTTGCCGCCCATCTCCAGCGCCAGAATTTTCTCCGGCTGCCCTGCCAGCTGGCGGTGCAGCTGATAGCCCGTACCGGCGCTGCCGGTGAACAGCAGGCCGTCAATATCGCTCAGCGCGCTCAGCGCCTGACCGGTTTCCCGCCCGCCCTGCACCAGGTTCAGCACGCCCGGCGGCAGGCCAGCCTGTTCCCACAGCTTAACCACCGCCTCGCCGGTGAATGGGGTGAGCTCGCTCGGTTTGAAAATAACGGTATTGCCCGCCAGCAGCGCAGGCACAATGTGGCCATTCGGCAGGTGTCCCGGGAAGTTATACGGGCCAAACACCGCCAGCACGCCGTGCGGACGGTGGCGCAGCGTGGCCGCGCCGTCCGGCATGTCGGTATGCTGTTCGCCGGTGCGGGTGTGGTACGCCTTAATCGAAATGGCGATTTTGTTGATCATCGCCGTCACTTCGGTTGTGGCTTCCCAGCGCGGTTTACTGGTTTCAGACGCGATGATGCGCGTCAGTTCGGCCTTGTTTGCCTCCAGCAGCCCGGCAAACTTTTCAACAATTTCCTGGCGCACGGCGAAAGGCTGTTTTGCCCACGCCGGAAACGCGCGGCGAGCGGCCTGGCAGGCCTGTTCTACCTGCCCGATGCTGGCGTCATGCCCCTTCCAGAGCACCTCTTTTCCAACCGGATTGGTTTTTACACGCTCTTCGCCTTCGCCCGTTACCCAGTCACCGTTAATCCATAATGTCATGCTGTTTTCTCCTCAGGGCAGAGACGCACCAGGCGAACCGTATCGCCGGCGTTACATTTCAGGGCATCCAGTTCTGCAGCCGTCAGCACCAGACGTTCACATTTCGGGTTGGTACGCACCAGCATGGCACGGAAGTTGGCGTAATTTTCGTTCGCCACCAGGCAGGCGGGCCAGTCACCCGGCGCGGGCTGACCTTCAGAGACCTCAACCAGACGGCTTTTACGGATCGCGCGCACGCGGTCGATGTCGCACTCAAGCGTAGGCCCGCCGTCAAAGATGTCGACATAGTTCCGGTAGCGGAACCCCTCTTTCTCCAGCACCGCGCGGGCAGGCGCGGTTTGCGGATGGACTTCGCCAATCACCGCCTGCGCTTCCGGGCTGAGGAAATGGGTATAGATAGGATGCTTCGGCATCAGCTCGGCAATAAAGGCTTTCTGGCCGGTACCGCAGAGATAGTCCGCCCGGCTGAACTCCATCGAGAAGAAGCGCTCGCCCAGGCTCTCCCAGAACGGCGAGTAACCGGTGTCGTCGATCACGCCGCGCATCTCTGCGACCACTTTTTCGTTAAAGCGATCGCGGAAGGCGGCCATAAACATAAAGCGCGATTTGGAGAGCAAATAGCCGTTGCCCTCTTTGCGCCACGCCGGGTCGAGGAACAGCGTGCAGAGCTCGCTGGCGCCCGTGTGGTCATTGCAGAGAAACAGCGTGGGCAGCGCGTTATAAACGTTCAGCTCTTTCGAGGCGTGAACCATGGTGCCGACGCGGTAGTTGTACCACGGGTCGTTAAGCCCGACGGCCACTTCAATGGCGCAGATCCCGGCTACGGTCCCCGTGTCGGTGTCTTCCAGCACGAACACGTACCCCTGTTCGCTTTTTGGCAACGTCCCCTGCCAGGTTTGCAGGGCGCGCTCAATGCGCGCCGACAGCGTTTTTTCATCGGCAGGAAGCGAGGTCAGCCCGCCTCCCGTCTTACCGGCAAGCTGCATGAGCCCGGCGATATCGCCGCGCTCAACGGGACGGATGACCATCATGATGACACCCCGGATTTCACTTTTTCACACGCCAGCGCAAAACGGTCCAGACCGGTTTGCACCTCTTCCTCGCTGACGATCAGCGCGGGCGCGAAACGCACCACGTTGGCACCGGCAATCAGCACCATCACGCCCACTTTTGCCGCTTCCTGTGAAATAAGTTTAGCTTTTCCGGCAAACTCAGCGGTGAGCTCGCAGCCGATTAACAGCCCCAGACCGCGAATTTCTTTAAACAGCCCCGTTTTGCCGTTGATGGCATTCAGGCGCTCGACAAACCAGTCGTGACGCTGCTTAACGCCTTTCAGCACCTCAGGCGTGTTAATGATGTCGAGAACCTGCCCGGCGACGGCGGTGGCCAGCGGGTTGCCGCCGTAGGTGGTGCCATGGGTGCCCACGGTCATCACGCTGGCGAATTTATCGGTGGTCAGCGTCGCCCCAATAGGGAACCCGCCGCCCAGCGCTTTGGCGGTCGACAGCACGTCCGGCGTCACGCCATAGTGCATATAGGCATACAGCTCGCCGGTGCGGCCCACGCCGGTCTGCACTTCGTCGAAAATCAGAACCGCGTCGTGGCGATCGCACAGCTCGCGCAGCCCCTGCAGGAAGGCTTTTTGCGCCGGAAGCACGCCGCCCTCGCCCTGCATCGGCTCGACGATCACCGCGCACGTGGTGTCGTTAATCAGCTCGCTGGCGGACTGCAGATCGTTATAGATGCCGTGGCGAATCTCCGGCGGCAGCGGGGCAAAATCCTGCGAGTAGGAAGGCTGGCCGCCCGCGCTGACGGTAAACAGCGTGCGCCCGTGGAAGGCGTTTTTAAACGCCACGATGCCGCTCTTGTGGGTACCAAATTTATCGTGCGCATATTTGCGCGCCAGCTTCAGCGCCGCTTCGTTGGCTTCCGCCCCCGAGTTACAGAAAAAGACTTTTTCGGCAAACGTCGCGTCGATCAGTTTTTTGGCCAGGCGCAGCGCGGGCTCGTTGGTAAAGCCGTTGCCGGTATGCCAGAACTTCGACGCCTGGTCATTGAGCGCCTGACGCAGCGCAGGGTGCGCATGACCCAGCGCGTTGACCGCAATCCCACCTGCAAAGTCGATATACTCTTTACCCTGCTGATCCCACAGGCGCGAGCCTTCCCCACGAACCGGAATAAAAGCCGCCGGAGCGTAAACCGGCATCATCCATTCATCGAAATTTTCACGCGTAATTGACAGAGACATAGCGACCTCATCCGGTAAATAAAAAGTTATTTGAATGTTAAATAATTGAGTGTTTGCACTGTGAATGTAGATTGCAGCCTTCGTGCCAGCCAGCGATAAAAATGCATAAACGGGTTGGGGTAACAGAATATCAACAAGTTACGATATGGAGTTATTCACTGTTAGTGCATAAAAAGTGAATATTTTTACGACAAGCGGCGCTTTGCCGCATGAAAATCAGAAAGAGTATGCACAGGCCAAATATAATTCTGGAATTGTGATCGCTCGCGAAATTTATCGGTCATTTACGCCCTGTTTGAGGGCGGGACGCGTCAGAATGGTGCAAATATTGCACCACCGGCATTATCTGTCGCAGTTATTGGTCGAACCCGGTAACAGTTGACGCAAATTCTGCTACCATCCATGCACTATTCACCTTGCACTGGCAGCGACTATGAAATTTGTCTCTTTTAATATCAACGGCCTGCGCGCCCGCCCCCATCAGCTTGAAGCTATCGTTGAACAACATCAGCCAGATGTGATCGGCCTGCAGGAGACCAAGGTTCACGACGACATGTTCCCCCTCGAAGAGGTGGCGAAACTCGGCTACAACGTCTTCTATCATGGGCAGAAAGGCCATTACGGCGTTGCGCTGTTGACCAAAGAGACGCCAGTTTCCGTGCGCCGTGGGTTTCCCGGCGATGACGAAGAAGCACAGCGCCGCATCATCATGGCGGAGCTGCCTTCCCCGCTGGGTAACATCACCGTGATTAATGGTTACTTTCCCCAGGGCGAAAGCCGCGACCATCCGACCAAATTCCCGGCCAAAGCCAAGTTTTATCAGGATCTGCAGGACTATCTGACCACCGAACTGAACAAAGACAATCCGGTGCTGATCATGGGAGATGTGAACATCAGCCCGACCGATCTGGATATTGGCATCGGTGAAGACAGCCGCAAACGCTGGCTGCGCACCGGGAAATGCTCCTTCCTGCCGGAAGAGCGCGAGTGGATGCAGCGCCTGCTGGACTGGGGCCTGGTGGATACCTTCCGTACCGCCAACCCGGACACGCAGGACCGCTTCTCCTGGTTTGACTACCGCTCAAAAGGCTTTGACGACAACCGCGGCCTGCGCATCGACCTGCTGCTGGCCAGTTCGCCGCTGGCAGAGCGCTGCATCGAAACCGGGATCGACTACGACATCCGCAGCATGGAAAAACCGTCTGACCACGCGCCGGTGTGGGCTAAATTCAAGCTGTAATGACGCGTGAACATTCGAAAAATCGCTTTCCTGTGCGCCCTTCTGGGCGCATTTATTCTGACGTTTGTCATGCTTCCTCCAGCCGCGCTCTCCCTGGAAGGGATTAAGACCCACCAGCAGGCACTCCTTTCCTATGTTGACCACGCGCCGCTACGAAGCGCGCTGATCTTTTTTGCGCTCTATGTGGCGGTCTCCGCCCTGTCGATCCCCGGCGCGGCGATCCTCACCCTGCTGGGCGGGGCGTTATTTCCCCTGTGGGAAGGCACCGTGCTGGTCTCGTTTGCCTCCACGCTCGGGGCCACGCTTGCGATGCTCGCCAGCCGATATCTGCTGCGCGAATGGGTCCAGCGGCGGTTTGCTCAGCAGATGAAAACGGTGAACGCCGGTATGGCGCATGACGGCGCGGGCTATCTTTTTGCCCTGCGCCTGATGCCGCTGTTCCCGTTTTTCCTGGTGAATTTGCTGATGGGGCTGACCCGCATTGGAGTCTGCCGCTACTGGTGGGTCAGCCAGGTCGCCATGCTGCCCGCGACGGTTGTCTTTCTCAACGCCGGGCGCGAGCTGGGGAAAGTGGCGTCGCTACGCGATATTTTGTCGCCGGGCATGCTAATCGCCTTTACACTACTGGGGTTATTGCCGCTGGCCACGCGCCGGCTGTTTTCCCGTTATCTCCCGTCTGCTAAAAAGTGAGGCATTATGCGCCGTGTGCGTTTTTGCGCGTTTCTGACCGGTCTGCTGCTGGCAGCCCCCCTGTGTGCCGCCGAGGGCTGGCACGCAATCCAACAACAGGCCAAAGGCCAGACCGTCTGGTTTAACGCCTGGGGCGGCGATCCGGCGGTCAACCGCTACCTTGAGTGGGTCAGCGGTGAGATGCAAACGCACTACGCCATTACCCTCAAAATCGTCCCGCTGGCGGATGCCGCCGACGCGGTAAAACGTATTCAGACCGAAGCCGCGGCAGGGCGTAAGACCAACGGCTCGGTCGACCTGCTGTGGGTCAACGGCGAAAACTTCCGCACGTTAAAAGAGGCGAACCTGCTGCAAACCGGATGGGCGCAAACGTTGCCAAACTGGCGCTATGTCGATACCCGTAAACCCGTCACGGAAGATTTTGCGATTCCCACCGACGGGGCGGAATCGCCGTGGGGCGGCGCGCAGCTGACCTTTATCGCCCGCAAAGCCAGCATGCCGACGCCGCCGGAAGATCCGCAGGCGCTGCTGGCCTACGCGCAGCAGCACCCGGGCAAGGTCAGCTATCCTCGCCCGCCCGATTTTACCGGCACGGCATTTCTTGAGCAGCTGCTTCTGACGCTCACCGATCGCCCTGAGGCGTTACAAAAAGCGCCCGATGCAACGTTTGAGCAGGTGACGGCGCCGCTCTGGGCCTACCTCGATAAGCTGCACCCGCTGCTGTGGCGCGAAGGCAAAGACTTTCCCCCTTCCCCTGCGCGGATGGATGCCCTGCTTGCCAGCGGCAGTCTGAACCTGTCGCTGACCTTTAACCCGGCCCATGCGCAGCAGAAAGTGGCGAGCGGCGAACTGCCTTCCGACAGCTACAGCTTTGGTTTCCATAGCGGAATGCTCGGCAACGTCCATTTTGTGGCTATCCCGGCCAATGCCGGCGCGAGCGCAGGTGCGAAAGTGGTCGCTAATTTCCTGCTGTCGCCGCAGGCGCAAATCCGCAAGGCCGACCCGGCCGTCTGGGGGGACCCGAGCGTACTGGATGCGAAAACGCTGCCCGAAGGTGACGCGAAACAGCTGCGGGCCCATACGCCTCAGGGGCTGCCGCAGGTGCTTGCCGAGCCGCAGTCCGCCTGGGTGAACGCGCTGGAGCAGGAATGGCTGCGTCGTTACGGCACCCGCTGAGCGGGCTTGTCTGGCTGGCGATGGCGGTGATTTATCTGCCGCTTCTGCCTGCCAGCGTCATGCTGTTCGCACCGGCGTTTTCCGTGACAAACTGGCAGCAGCTGCTGAACGACCCGCAGCTGCCCCAGGCGACCGTCGCCACGCTGGTCTCAACGCTCATCGCCACGCTGGGGGCGTTGCTGATTGCCCTTTTCCTTATCTGCCTTTTGTGGCCCGGTCAACGCTGGCGACGCCTCTCTACCCGCCTGCCGTGGCTACTGGCGATCCCTCACGTGGCGTTCGCTACCAGCGCGTTGCTGCTGTTTGCCGAGGGCGGTCTGTTTTATCAGATCTGCACCGTCTGTTCGCCGCCGTTTGACCGCTACGGCGCCGGGCTGGGCCTGACGCTCGCGGTCAAAGAGAGCGCGTTTGTACTGTGGGCCATTTACGCCGTACTGCCGGAAAAACGGCTCGCGCAGCAGAAGATCGTCCTGCAAACCTTAGGCTACGGGCGTATTCAGACGCTCAGCTGGCTGATCCTCCCGGCAATCGCCCCTGTCCTCGGCGCGGTGATGCTGGCGGTGCTGGCGTGGTCACTTTCGGTCGTGGATGTGGCGATCGTACTCGGGCCCGGCAACCCGCCCACCCTGGCCGTGCTGGCCTTTCAGTGGCTAAGCCAGGGCGACGCCGAGCAGCAGGCAAAAGGGACGCTGCTGTGCCTGCTTCTCCTTATGATGCTGGCCGCGCTTGCCGCCCTCGGGTACGGCCTCTGGAAAGCATGGCATCGCACGATCCCGGACCTCGCGGGGACGCGCCCCCGGTCTCCACTCGTCCTGCCTGAGCGGGCATTCAGCGGATTACTTCCCGCGTGCGGCATCCTGTGCGCCGCGGTACTGCTGATGCTGGCGCAAGGAGGCGACGTGGGTCCCGTGGGGACCAGCCTCTCCTTCGGTCTGCTGTCGAGCCTGATCGCCCTCATCGTCATTTTTCTCTGGCTGGAATGGGGACCGCAGCGCGGCGCAGCGTGGGTGTGGTCACCGCTCGCCCTTCCAGCGCTGCCGCTCGTCACCGGGCAATACTTTATTGCTTTGCGTCTGGGACTCGACGGGCACTATGCCGCCGTGCTCTGGAGCCATCTGCTGTGGGTGTTGCCGTGGATGCTGCTGGTTCTGCAGCCCGCCTGGCGGCGGATCGATCCCCGGCTTATCCTTACCGCCAGAACGCTCGGCTGGCGACGGGCGAAAATATTCTTACTGCTGAAATGCCCCCTGCTGGTGCGCCCTGCGCTGCTGGCCTTTGCCACGGGCTTTTCCGTCAGCATGGCGCAATACATGCCGACGCTCTGGCTTGGCGCGGGGCGTTTCGCCACGCTGACCACCGAAACCGTCGCGCTCAGCAGCGGGGGCAGCATCCCCGTTATCGCCAGCAGGGCGCTGGGATTGCTGCTGGTCACGGGCACGGTGTTCGGTCTTGCCGCCCTGTTATCCCGGCTCGCGGGCCGCTACCGTCAAGGATTACGATAATGCTGAAGGTAAACCATCTCACCATCGAACCGCTTTTCCGCGAGGTCAGTTTTTGCGTTCCCCGCGGGGAGATCGTTACCCTGATGGGGCCGTCCGGCAGCGGCAAATCGACCCTTTTTGCGTGGATGGTCGGCGCGCTGTCAGGCGATTTTCAGGCCCGGGGCGAACTGTGGCTCGACGCGCGTCGCTGCGACGGTCTTCCCGTTGAATCCCGCGGGCTGGGCATCCTCTTTCAGGACGCGCTGCTGTTTGAACAGTTCAGCGTCGGGCAAAATTTGCTGCTGGCGCTGCCTGAGCGGATCGTCGGGCGCGCGCGGCGGGACGCGGTCGAGCAGGCGCTGGATTCCGCCGGGCTGAGCGGTCATTACGCCAGCGATCCGGCCACCCTCTCCGGCGGGGAGCGTGCCCGGGTCAGCCTGCTACGTGCCCTGCTCGCAGAGCCGCAGGCGCTGCTGCTGGACGAACCGTTCAGCCGCCTCGATAAAACGCTGCGCACGACGTTTCGGACATGGGTATTTGACGCCGTCCGCGCGCGCAACATCCCGGCGGTGCTGGTCACGCACGATGAGGACGATATTCCGCCCGGCGGCAAGCTGATTGAGATTTCTCGCTGGCAATAATGTGCTAACGCAATGTTTTCCGTTTCCGGAGAGACGACAATGCCCCCCTCTTTTACTGACGTCAGGTTATTCGATGAAACGTGTTTCTCAACTGACCGCGCTGGCCCTGCTTTGCGGCCTCGCTTCCTTTTCCTCTCTGGCGGCTGATATGGCCAACGCGATAACGCTGTCTCAGCTTCAGGCGCAGCGCGGCACGCCTGTCGACACCCGTCCCAGCGCGTTTTACAACGGCTGGCCGCAGACCCTCAGCGGCCCCTCCGGGCATGAACCCGCCGCACTCAACCTTGCTGCCGCCTGGCTGGGCGCAATGAGCGACGAGCAGATTGCGAGCTGGGCAAAACAGCATCAGCTTACGCCTGCGACGGCCATCGCCCTGTACGGTGACGAGAACGACAACCAGGCGGTGAAGTCCCGCCTGGAGAAAACCGGATACCGCCACGTCTCGCTGCTCAGCGACGCGCTGCAGACGCCCGACCGCCTTCAGCGCCTGCCCCACTTTGAACAGCTGGTTTACCCGCAGTGGATCCACCGCCTCCAGCAGGGTAAACCCGTGACCGCCGCACCGTCGGGTGACTGGAAAGTGATTGAAGCCGCCTGGGGCGCACCGAAGTTTTACCTGCTGAACCACATTCCCGGCGCGGGCTACATCGACACCAACGAGGTGGAAAGCGAGCCGCTGTGGAATAAAGTCTCCGACGACCAGCTGAAAGCGATGCTGGCGAAGCACGGGATCCGTCACGATACCACCGTCATTTTGTATGGCCGCGACGTTTACGCCGCCGCGCGCGTGGCGCAGATAATGCTGTATGCGGGCGTGAAGGATGTGCGAATTCTCGACGGCGGCTGGAAGGCGTGGTCAGATGCAGGCCTGCCGATTGAACGCGGCACGCCCGGTAAAATAACGCCAGCCCCCGATTTCGGCGCGCCGATCCCTGGCCAGCCGCAGCTGATGGTCGATATGGAGCAGGCGCGCGGGATGCTGCACCGTCAGGATGCCTCCCTGGTCAGCATTCGTTCGTGGCCGGAGTTCATCGGCGAAACCAGCGGCTACAGCTACATCAAGCCAAAAGGTGAAATAGCCGGTGCCCGCTGGGGTCACGCGGGCAGCGACGCGACCCATATGGAAGACTTCCATAACCCGGATGGCACCATGCGCAGCGCGGACGATATCGCCGCCCAGTGGAAGCGCTGGAATATTCTGCCGGAACAGCACGTCGCGTTTTACTGCGGCACCGGGTGGCGGGCGTCAGAAACCTTTATGTACGCCCGGGCGATGGGCTGGAAGAATGTTGCCGTCTATGACGGCGGCTGGTACGAATGGAGCAGTCACCCGCAAAACCCGGTCACTACCGGCGCGCGCGGGCCAGAGAGTGCGCTCTAAGGGTTGAGTGACTTCAGCGTCACATAGCCGCTCCAGATGCGCGTTGTGGTGGTCAGCCAGCACAGCGCGCCGAATACCCACGCGAATAGCGCAAAGTGCGCCGGGAAGAGGCAGCACAGCACGAACAGCGCGATGGTCTCCGTCCCTTCCGTTAACCCACCGATGTAATAAAACGACTTGTGCGCATAGCCGGGGTTGTCGATGTCGTGCTTCGCGGCCAGCGCGGCAAACGCCAGAAAGCTGCTGCCGGTACCGATAAACGCAAACAGCAGCCAGGCGGCCGCCAGCGCATTTTCTGCGGGAGCCGCGAGCGCAAAGCCAAACGGAACCAGGGCGTAGAACAGAAAATCGAGCGCGATATCGAGAAATCCCCCCGCATCGGTCAGCCCTCTCCGGCGCGCCAGCGCGCCGTCCAGGCCATCCAGCAGGCGGTTAAGCACGATGGCGACCAGCGCCGCCGGATACCAGCCGAGGGCCAGAAACGGCAGCGCCAGCACGCCGACGGCAAACCCGGTCAGGGTTAATCCGTCGGGCGTGATGCCCGGCTTATCCAGCACGGAAACCAGACGATTCAGAGCGGGCTTAACCCGCGGGTGCAGGTGACGGTCAAGCATGGGGAGTCTCGTTAAACGTGGCGCACAGCCCCTGCGCCGGAATATCCAGCGCGGCATTAAAGCGGGCGGAGAGATTCTGAAACGCAATGAGCGCCGTCATCTCGGTGATGGCCTCGTCCGTGAAGTGGCGTTTCAGCGTCGTTCTGATAGCCTCATCCGCTCTGGGCGGCGTGGCGGTCACCGCCTCGGCGTAGGCCAGCGCCGCGCGCTCCTGCTCGGTGAACAAAGTGGAATCATGCCAGTCGCCCACGGCCTGAACCTTATCCAGCGCGCCGCAGCGCTCGGCCAGCCGCAGGCTGTTGGCATCAATACAGAAAGCGCAGTGACAGAGCTGGGACACCCGCGTCATGAGAAGCGAACGAAGCACGGGCGTCAGGCGCGCGCGACGGCGCTCCAGAAAACCGACAAACAGCGCCACCAGCCAGAACAGACGCGGCATGCGCCCCCACCAGCGGGTGGGATTGAGCACCGCGCCAAAATGCTTTTTCTGCATGGCGGCAATCGGTTTAAGGCTGGCGGGAAGGGTTTCGAGGGGGGCAACCCAGGCGGTGGTCTCTTTCACCTGATTCTCCTGATTACTGGACTCTGAGAAAGGGCACGATAATATGTCTTTTTTCGCTATCAATTATTGACGACCATGCTGAAAACACTCGATGTCGTTGCCGCCATTATCGAAAAAGACGGCAACATTTTACTGGCGCAGCGCCCTGCCCATGCCGACCAGCCGGGAATGTGGGAATTTGCAGGCGGTAAAGTCGAGGCAGGAGAAACCCAGCCAGAAGCGCTTATCCGCGAGCTGCGTGAAGAGTTGGGCATTGACGCCCTGCCGGGGCAATACGTGGCAAGCCACCAGCGGGAAGTCTCCCAGCGGTTGATCAATCTGCATGCCTGGCACGTTCCTGCTTTTCGCGGCGAGCTCACGGCGCACTACCACAGCGCGCTCGCGTGGTGTACGCCGGAAGAGGCGTTTGGCTACGCCTTAGCCCCCGCGGATATTCCGCTGCTGGAAGCGTTTATTGTTTTACGCGACGCCAGACCAGCGGGTTTGTGCTGATGGCGCGCTCGTCGCGCTGGCACTGCAGCAGAATACCGTCCGCTTTCACAACGGCCCCTTCCGAGTAGTTCTGATTCTGATAGATACAGCACTGATTGCAGGGTTGTACCGTTTGATTCTGGCCGCTGGAGCTAAACACTTCCGGCGGCACATTCACCTCCACGTCCGGGCGAATGCGGTCAGCCTGCGCGCCTGCGGTAAAGATCAAGCATAACGCGGTGAGTAGATAACGTTTCATAGACACATCTTCCTGTAGTTCCTTGATAAAGACTATAACGGTAAACCCGAGCGGAACCATTAATTTATCTCTTCATCGCTTTTGGTTATGACGCCCGCGCGCTCATTAATTTCCCTTTCGGCATACATTTCCGCTTGCCTCACAAAGCGGTACGGGTGGTATAGTCAAAAAAACAACACAAATCGCATAAGTAATACACATAAAATACGATAAGAGGTTCTTATATCTATGGATCAGACACGCTCTCTGGAAAGTTTCCTTGCCCATGTTCAGCAGCGCGACCCGCACCAAAGCGAGTTCGCGCAGGCCGTACGAGAAGTTATGACCACCCTGTGGCCCTTCCTTGAACAAAACCCGCGTTATCGCCAGATGTCGCTGCTTGAACGCCTCGTCGAGCCAGAGCGCGTGATCCAGTTCCGCGTGACGTGGGTTGACGATCGCAATCAGGTACAGGTTAACCGCGCGTGGCGCGTACAGTTTAACTCGGCCATTGGCCCGTTTAAGGGCGGCATGCGTTTTCATCCGTCCGTGAACCTGTCGATTCTGAAATTCCTCGGCTTCGAGCAGACCTTTAAAAACGCGCTCACCACGCTCCCGATGGGCGGCGGTAAAGGTGGCAGTGATTTCGACCCGAAAGGCAAAAGCGAAGGCGAAGTGATGCGCTTCTGCCAGGCGCTGATGACTGAACTCTACCGCCACCTTGGTCCTGACACCGACGTGCCTGCCGGTGATATCGGCGTGGGCGGACGTGAAGTGGGCTTTATGGCCGGGATGATGAAAAAGCTCTCCAACAACAGCGCCTGCGTCTTTACCGGCAAGGGGCTGTCGTTTGGCGGGAGCCTGATACGCCCGGAAGCGACTGGATACGGCCTGGTTTACTTCACCGAGGCCATGCTCAAGCGCCACGGTTTAGGCTTTGAAGGCATGCGCGTCGCGGTGTCCGGCTCCGGTAACGTGGCGCAATACGCGATTGAGAAAGCGATGCAGTTTGGCGCTCGCGTGGTAACCGCCTCTGACTCCAGCGGCACGGTGGTGGATGAAGCGGGCTTCACGGCAGAAAAACTGGCGCGCCTGTGTGAAATCAAAGCCAGCCGCGACGGTCGCGTGGCGGATTATGCCCGGGAGTTTGGCCTGACCTACCTCGAAGGTAAACAGCCGTGGGGCGTGCCGGTGGATATCGCCCTGCCGTGCGCCACGCAGAACGAGCTGGATGTTGAAGCCGCGCGTACATTGGTTAGCAACGGCGTAAAAGCGGTGGCCGAAGGGGCGAATATGCCGACCACCATCGACGCGACGGACCTGTTCCTGGAAGCGGGCGTGCTGTTTGCGCCGGGCAAGGCCGCTAACGCGGGCGGCGTGGCGACCTCCGGCCTCGAAATGGCGCAAAACGCCGCGCGTCTCGGTTGGAAGGCGGAGAAAGTGGATGCGCGCCTGCACCATATCATGCTGGATATTCACCATGCGTGCGTGGAGTACGGCGGCGAGGCATCGCAAACCAACTACGTGCGCGGAGCGAATATCGCCGGATTCGTGAAGGTGGCGGATGCGATGATTGGGCAGGGTGTGATTTAAGGTTTATATCGTGCGGCCGGGTGCCCTCACCCCGGCCCTCTCCCACAGGGAGAGGGAGAAAACCGGGCGTATCAGGCCGCGCTCTTTTTCTTCTTGAACGGTTTCTTCGCGCCGCTACCGGGTGCAACCATTCCTCTGAACGTTTTCACCGGCGTGCTGCGCGCCTGATCGATCAGCTGGTAAAGCGTCCCGACCAGCGGCTGCATAAAGTCCTGGTAGCGGCACTGCTTCTCGCTGATCTGCGTCAGAACCGACTCCCAGTGCGCGGTCATGTCCGGCCTGGCGGCCAGCTCCGGCAGCGAATGAATCAGGGCACGGCCCGGCTCTGTCGAATGGATATAGCGCCCTTTTTTCTCGAGGAAACCACGCTTAAACAGCAGCTCGATAATCCCTGCTCGCGTCGCTTCCGTCCCCAGACCGTCGGTGGCGCGCAGGATCTTCTTCAGATCTTTATCCTGCACAAAGCGGGCGATCCCGGTCATCGCCGACAGCAGCGTCGCGTCGGTGAAATGGCGCGGCGGCTGGGTCTGACGTTCAACCACTTCGCCCTTCTCGCACAGCAGTTCGTCATCTTTGGCGACCACCGGCAGCGGCGTGCCGTCGTTCTCTTCGTCGCGCTCTTTATTCCCCAGCAGCGTGCGCCAGCCTGCCTCTGCGAGGAAACGCGCTTTGGCGATAAACTTGCCTTTGGCAATCTCAAGCTCAATCACGCACTTGCGGAATACGGCGTCCGGGCAGAACTGCATCAGGTACTGACGGGCGATCAGGTTATAGACCTTCGCTTCGTTATCCGTCAGGTTGACGCTGCTGGCGCGGGCCGTCGGGATAATCGCGTGGTGGGCATCCACCTTTTTATCATCCCAGCAGCGGTTATGGGTGTCCGGGTTTACCGCCGGCTGCGGGAGCAGATCCGGCGCGTGCACGCCGATGGCGTTCATCACCAAGTGGCGTCCGGCAAAGTGCTCTTCCGGCAGATAGCGGCTGTCCGAACGCGGATAAGTGATGAGCTTATGGGTTTCGTAGAGCTTCTGACAGATATCCAGCACGTTCTGCGCGCTCAGGCCAAACTTTTTGGCCGCCTCAATCTGCAGGGCCGACAGCGAAAACGGCAGCGGCGCGGGTTCTGATTCCCGTTTATCGTTATAGCTGGTGACGATTGCGGGCTGCCCGGTAATGCGGTTAACCACATGATCGGCCAGCGGACGATGGAGCAGGCGCCCCTCTTCATCCTGGTACGATTCGCAGGCATCGCTCGGCTGCCAGACGGCGGTAAAGCGTTCGTCTTTAGGCGTGACGATATGCGCTTTCACTTCAAAAAAATCTTTGGCGACGAAGTTCTCAATCTCTTCGTCACGACGCACCACCAGCCCCAGCACCGGCGTCTGCACGCGGCCCACGGAAAGTACGCCCTGATAGCCCGCGTTGCGCCCGAGGATGGTGTAGGCGCGGGTCATGTTGATGCCGTACAGCCAGTCGGCGCGGGCGCGGGCTAAAGCCGAGACGCACAGCGGAATAAACTCGCTGTTGGCGCGCAGGCGCGAAATCGCCCGCTCGACGGCCTGCGGGTTGAGGTCGTTGATCAGGCAGCGCTGCACCTGCTGGCGCTTTTCCGGCGCCAGCTCAAGATAGTCCAGCACCTCATCCACCAGCAGCTGACCCTCCCTGTCCGGGTCACCCGCGTGCACGATTTCAGCGGCTTCATGCAGGAAGCGCTTGATCACGTTGAGCTGTTTGGTGACCGAAGGCCGGGGCTGCAGGCGCCATTTTTCCGGCACGATGGGCAGATCGTTCAGGTTCCAGCGGGCGTAGCGGCTGTCGTAGACATCCGGCTGCGCCTGCTCAAGCAGGTGACCAATACACCAGGTGACCACCTGCCCGTTACCGCATTCGATAAAGCCGTCACCTTTGCGATGCGGTTTAGGCAGCACGTCGGCGATGGCGCGAGCCAGGCTCGGCTTTTCGGCAATAAACAACCGCATCGAATTAACGGATCTCAATCATCGGTCGGCCACCGCGCGCGGTCACCAGCTCGCCGATCGCCGTCAGGGTGATGCCGAACTCGGCGGCAGTGGCCTGAACCTCGGCTTCGGATTCCGGCGTGACCGCCAGCAGCAGGCCGCCGGAGGTTTGCGGATCGCACAGCAGGTTGCGCCACTCCTCAGGCATCTCGCCCATCAGGTGACCGTAGCTGGCGAAGTTGCGCTGAGTACCGCCCGGGACCGCGCCCTGAGCAATATACTCCTCCACGCCCGGCAGCTTAGGCACGTCCTGATACCAGACCTGCGCCTGCACGCCCGCGCCCTGACACACTTCAGAGAGGTGCCCCAGCAGACCAAAACCGGTGACGTCGGTCATCGCCTTCACGCCGTCGATATTGGCAAACGCCGCACCGGCGAGGTTCATCTGGCACATGACTTCCGTTGCCAGACCTTTGTGCTCCGGTTTCAGCAGGGATTTTTTCTCAGCCGTAGTCAGCACGCCAATGCCCAGCGGCTTGGTAAGGAACAGTTTGCAGCCCGCCTGCGCGGTGCTGTTGCGCTTCACGCGTTCGGTCGGCACCACGCCGGTGACGGCCAGACCGAAGATCGGTTCGGGCGCATCAATAGAGTGACCACCGGCCAGCGCAATCCCCGCCTGCTGGCAGGCAAAACGACCGCCATCAATCACTTCACGGGCCACTTCCGGCGGGATGGTGTTGATCGGCCAGCCCAGAATGGCAATCGCCATGATCGGCTTACCGCCCATCGCGAAGATATCGCTGATGGCGTTGGTGGCCGCAATGCGACCGAAGTCGAACGGGTTGTCGACAATCGGCATAAAGAAGTCGGTGGTGCTGATAATGCTGGTGCCGTTACCTAAGTCATAAACTGCAGCATCGTCACGCGTTTCGTTGCCGACAAGCAGGTTCGGGTCGACAAACTTCGCCTGTTCACTGTGCAGGATGGTCTCCAGCACTTTCGGGGAAATTTTACAACCGCAACCGGCTCCGTGGCTGTACTGCGTTAAACGAATGGTTTGCTCGCTCATGGACGTCTCCTGTCATCTCAATCGCGCTATGGTAGCGCTCATTCCATAAAGAGGTAAGTATGACTGTCTGAATTCTGCGGCAGATGCTCAGAATCCAGACAGTTTAGCGTGCGTTATCAGAAACGGCTGACGAAAGGCGTGGTGTCCGGCACGCTGATGGTGCTGGAGGCTTTAAGCTGTGGGGTGCCGAGATAGAGGAAGCCGACAATTTTATCGTGCTCGCCACAGGCGAAGCCATCACGCACGACCGAACTTTCGGTCAGCGGCCCGGTGCGCCAGATGCCATTGAAGCCCTGCGCGACGGCGGCCATCTGCATTGCCATAACCGCGCAGCCTGCGGACATTTCCTGCTCCCAGACCGGCACCTTATGGTCAGCCTGGCATTTCGCCACGACGGCGATAATCATCGGGGCGCGGAACGGAGCATTGCGCGCCTTGTCGATACCTTTCTCATCCTGCCCGGCGGCAACCGCGCCCTGCTCCAGCAGCTGGCTAAAACGATCGCGGCCTTCGCCTTCAATCACAAAGAAGTGCCACGGCTGCAGCGTACCGTGATCGGGGGCACGCATGCCGGCACGCAGAATGTTCTCCAGCTGCTCGCCTGCCGGGGCAGGTTCGGCCAGACGGGAAGCGCTACGGCGGTTAACAAGCAGTTCGAGTGCGTCCATTGGTTAACTCCTTTCTTGAAATTTACTCACAAAATTAACACGGCGGCAGATTTTGTTACAGCCTGGCAGGCGATTCCTGCTGACAAGTGGCGGTTGGGTCATTACGATAACCCAACATTACCGTCCAGTGGCGACGGAAACAGTCATTTTCTGGTTAGGGAGAATACATGCGAACCCTTTGGCGAATCTTTGCCGGTTTCTTTAAATGGACGTGGAGACTGCTCAACTTCGTCCGCAACCTGGTGATGAACATCTTCTTCATCTTCCTGGTTCTGGTTTGCGCGGGCATCTGGATGCATATCAGCAATGCGAATCAGGCGCAGCATTCAACGCGCGGCGCGCTATTACTCGATATCACCGGCGTTATTGTTGATAAGCCGTCCACCAGCAGTCGCCTGAGCGTGATTGGTCGCCAGCTGTTTGGCGCAACCTCAGATCGTCTGCAGGAAAATTCCCTGTTTGATATCGTCGATACCATCCGCCAGGCCAAAGACGACCGTAACATCACCGGGATCGTACTGGATCTGAAAGATTTTGCCGGGGGCGATCAGCCTTCAATGCAGTACATCGGTAAAGCGCTGCGCGAATTCCGCGACAGCGGCAAGCCGGTGATTGCCGTGGGCGACAGCTACAGCCAGGGGCAATATTATCTGGCGAGCTTCGCCAATAAAATCTGGCTCTCCCCGCAGGGCACTGTGGATCTGCACGGCTTTGCCACCAACGGCCTGTACTACAAATCTCTGCTCGACAAGCTGAAGGTCACCACCCACGTCTTCCGCGTCGGCACGTATAAATCAGCCGTCGAACCGTTTATCCGCGACGATATGTCCCCTGCCGCCCGTGAAGCGGACAGCCGCTGGATTGGCGAGCTGTGGCAGAACTATCTGGGCACCGTTGCCGCCAACCGCCAGATTACGCCTGAGCAGGCGTTCCCGGGCGCGCAGGGCGTGCTGGAAGGCCTGCGTAAGGTTGACGGTGATACCGCGAAATATGCGCTGGATAACAAACTGGTTGATGCCCTGGGCACCAGCGCCGAGATTGAAAAATCCCTGAGCAAGCAGTTTGGCTGGAGTAAAGAGGATAAAAATTACAGCGCCATCAGCATGTATGATTACTCGACGAAAAAGCCGGATGACAGCGGTGACAGCGTAGCCGTGGTGTTTGCCAACGGCGCCATCATGGACGGTCAGGAGACCCCGGGTAACGTGGGCGGCGATACTACCGCGTCACAAATCCGCGATGCTCGCCTGGATCCGAAAGTGAAAGCGATTGTCCTTCGGGTGAACAGCCCTGGCGGCAGCGTCAGTGCCTCTGAAGTGATCCGCGCTGAACTGGCCGCGGCGCGCGCCGCCGGCAAGCCGGTCGTCGTATCCATGGGCGGAATGGCCGCCTCCGGGGGTTACTGGATCTCAACGCCAGCCAACTACATCGTGGCTAACCCAAGCACGCTGACCGGTTCGATTGGCATCTTCGGGGTGATCAACACCGTGGAGAACAGCCTGGATTCCCTGGGCGTGCATACCGATGGGGTGGCCACCTCTCCGCTGGCGGATGTGTCGGTGACCAAATCTCTGCCGCCGGAAGTCTCTGAGATGATGCAGCTCAGCATTGAGAACGGCTATAAACGCTTTATCACCCTGGTCGCGGACTCGCGTAAAAAGACGCCTGAGCAGATCGACCAGATCGCGCAGGGCCACGTCTGGACCGGCCAGGATGCGAAGAGCAACGGACTGGTGGACAGCCTGGGCGACTTCGATGACGCGGTGAAGAAAGCCGCCGAGCTGGCAAAACTCAAGCAGTGGCATATCGAGTATTACCAGGACGAGCCGTCGTTCTTCGATATGGTCATGGACAGCATGTCCGGCTCGGTACGCGCCATGCTGCCGGAGGCGATGCAGGCTTACCTGCCTGCGCCGGTTGCCACGGCGGCGAAAGCGATGAAGGCGGAAAGCGACAAGCTCGCGGCCTTTAACGATCCACAGAGTCGTTACGCGTTTTGCCTGACCTGCGCTAACGTCCGTTAAAAACCGTCCCCTCTTCCCGCGAAGAGGGGATTTTTTTCTTTTGAAGAACAAGAACTCACTACCATGCAGAAGAAATCGATTTATGTAGCCTACACTGGCGGTACCATCGGTATGCAGCGCTCTGAAAACGGCTATATCCCTGTCTCCGGCCACCTTCAGCGTCAGCTTGCGCTGATGCCAGAATTCCACCGTCCGGAAATGCCTGACTTCACCATCCACGAATACGAGCCGCTGATGGACTCCTCCGACATGACGCCGGAAGACTGGCAGCATATTGCGGATGACATTAAAGCCCATTACGACCAGTACGACGGCTTCGTGATCCTGCACGGCACCGACACCATGGCGTTTACCGCCTCGGCGCTCTCCTTCATGCTGGAGAACCTGAGCAAGCCGGTTATCGTCACCGGGTCGCAAATCCCGCTGGCGGAGCTGCGCTCAGACGGGCAGATCAACTTGCTGAACTCCCTCTACGTTGCGGCGAATTACCCGATCAACGAAGTGTCTCTGTTCTTTAACAACCGTCTGTATCGCGGCAACCGCACCACCAAAGCTCATGCCGACGGTTTTGACGCCTTCGCCTCCCCTAACCTGCAGCCGCTGCTGGAGGCCGGGATTCATATCCGTCGTCTGGGCACGCCGCCTGCGCCGAACACCGCTGGCGAGCTGATTGTGCATCCGATTACCCCGCAACCGATTGGCGTGGTTACCATCTATCCGGGTATCTCTGCGGACGTGGTGCGTAACTTCCTGCGTCAGCCGGTGAAAGCGCTGATTCTGCGCTCTTACGGCGTCGGCAATGCGCCGCAGAACGGCGAATTCCTGAAAGAGCTTCAGGAAGCCAGCGAGCGCGGAATTGTGGTCGTGAACCTGACCCAGTGCATGTCCGGAAAGGTCAACATGGGCGGCTATGCCACCGGTAACGCGCTGGCGCATGCGGGTGTTATCAGCGGCTTCGATATGACCGTTGAGGCAACGCTGACTAAACTTCACTATTTACTGAGTCAGGATCTGGACATTCAGTCCATTCGCAGCGCGATGATGCAAAACCTGCGTGGCGAGCTGACCCCGGACGAATAAGGAGTGCTCATGAAGCAACGCGCCCTGCTACTGGTCGATTTGCAAAATGATTTCTGCGCGGGCGGTGCGCTGGCCGTCGCCGAAGGTGACAGCACCGTTGACGTGGCAAACACGCTGATGGACTGGTGCAAAGCCCGCGGCGAAGCGGTTGTTGCAAGCCAGGACTGGCACCCGGCGAACCACGGCAGCTTTGCCAGCCAGCACGACGTCGAGCCTTTCACTGAGGGGGAACTCGACGGGCTGGCGCAAACCTTCTGGCCGGATCACTGCGTACAGCAGACGGAAGGCGCGGAGCTGCATCCGCTCCTGAATCAGAAAGCCATCGACGCGGTGTTCCACAAAGGTGAAAACCCGGCTATCGACAGCTATAGCGCGTTTTTTGATAACGGGCATCGCCAGAAAACGGCGCTGGACGCGTGGTTACGTCATCACGAAATCACGGAGCTGATTGTGCTGGGCCTGGCGACGGATTACTGCGTGAAGTTTACCGTTCTGGACGCGCTCCAGTTAGGTTACACCGTCAGCGTCATCACCGACGGCTGCCGCGGGGTGAACATTCACCCGCAGGACAGCGCTCAGGCGTTTATGGATATGGCTGCGGAAGGCGCGACGCTGTATACGCTCGAAGACTGGCTGGAGACGCAGGCGTAAGTCTTTTAAGCCGGGTGGCGGCTGCGCCTTACCCGGCCGACCTTTCCCCGTAGGCCGGGTAAGGCGCAGCCGCCACCCGGCAATCCCCCTCTCCAATCCCCCATAAAGTGAACTCCCTCGCATCCTCAGCGAAGCTGCAATGCTATTCTCGTCAGGCTGTTTTTTCGCCACGCCTTTTCTGTGGCGTGGTTAATTTTATTAAGTCAAAGAGGAACTTGTATGAAACGTTTGCCCTTGCTGGCAGCATTACCCTTGCTTTGCGCGTCAGTTGCCTCCGCCAGTACCCTGATGTCCGTGGGCTACTTTAACGGGGGTGGCGATGTCACCGCCGGACCGGGTGGCGATATCAATAAATTAGACGTTCGCCAGATCACCCACCTGAACTACTCGTTTGGTCTGGTCTATAACGACGAAAAAGACGAAACCAACGCTGCGCTAAAAGATCCGGCGAAACTGCATCAGATCTGGCTATCGCCAAAAGTCGCTGCCGATCTGGCCCTCATCCCTACCCTGCGTAAGCAAAACCCGAACCTCAAAGTGCTGCTTTCCGTTGGCGGCTGGGGCGCGCGTGGCTTCTCTGGTGCAGCGGCAACCAAAGAGACGCGCGCGGTGTTTATCCGCTCCGCGCAGGAGATTGTCGACAAATACGGCCTGGACGGGATCGATCTCGACTGGGAGTATCCGGTCAACGGCGCCTGGGGGCTGGTCGCAAGCCAGCCCGCCGACCGGGATAACTTCACCGCCCTGCTGAAAGAGATGCGTACGGCGTTCGGGCATAAAAAGCTGGTGACCATTGCGGTAGGCGCGAATGCGGAAAGTCCGAAAAGCTGGGTGGATATTAAAGCCATCGCGCCCCTGCTCGACTACATCAACCTGATGACCTACGACATGGCGTACGGTACGCAGTACTTCAATGCCAACCTGTATGACTCCAGCGCCTGGCCGACGGTGGCTGCCGCAGACAAATACAGCGTAGATTTTGTGGTGAATAACTATCTGGCCGCCGGGCTGAAGCCGCAGCAGATGAACCTCGGGATTGGTTTCTATGGCCGCGTACCGAAACGCGCCGTTGAGTCGGGTATCGACTGGACGAAACCGGATGCGCAAAAAAATCCGGTTACCCAGCCCTACTTCGGGCCTCAGGAGATCGGGTTGTTCAAGTCACTCGGCTATGACCTGACCAAAGATACCTACGTGAAGTACAACGATATTGTGAAGAAGCTGTTGAACGATCCGCAGAAGCGCTTTACCGAGCACTGGGACGACCAGGCGAAAGTACCGTGGCTCTCGGTGAAGGGTGCCGATGGCAACGCGCTGTTCGCGATTTCGTATGAGAACCCGCGTTCCGTTGCCATCAAAGCGGACTACATCAAAGAGAAAGGTCTCGCCGGGGCGATGTTCTGGGAGTACGGGGCTGATGACAACAATCAGTTAGCGAAGCAGCTGGCGGAATCGCTCGGGATCCCGCATAAGTAGTAAGACAATCAAGCCCTCTCCCCGTGGGAGAGGGTTGGGTGAGGGCATCAACCCGCACCCTTATTGCATTTTCATCGTCGCAATCGGCTTCGGCGTGATGCCGAAGTCTTCTTTCAGCTCGCGCTTGCTCTTCATCACCATCTGGCCCTGGGTGTCGATAGTCATGTGCTGCGCGTCGGTGTTATTGCGCGCCTGCCACAACATCACCAGCTGCAGGCTGTTCTCTTTTTGCTCCGGCGTCAGCGCGACGCCATCGGGCCATTTTCCCAGCTCTACGGCGGTCACCAGACGCTGATAAATCTCCGGCGTCATACCGCTAATCATGTCATCAATATTCACAATCGCGCCCTTTTAGAGGAATAATTAGCTGAATCGTTTTTTCAACCCTTCACCTGGTCGCCGTTTTCGTCGTCAGTGAAGCTCATTGAGGCTGAGTTCACGCAGAAACGCTCGCCCGTGGGCTGAGGGCCATCAGGGAAGACGTGCCCAAGGTGCGCATCGCAGTTGCCGCAGCGAATTTCCGTGCGCACCATGCCATGCGACGAGTCGGTCAGGTAGCGGATGGCTTCATCGCTCACCGGCTCGTAGAAGCTCGGCCAGCCGCAGCCAGAATCAAATTTCGTTTGTGAGTTGAACAGCGGCGCATCACAGACCAGGCAGTGGTAGACGCCGTCTCGCTTGTTGTGCAGTAAACGCCCGGTGAACGGCGGTTCCGTCCCGTGATTCTGCGTCACGTAAAACTGCATTTCTGTGAGGTTTTTTTTCAAATCTTCAGGGTTACGTTGGTTCGACATATGCTTACATCTCGCTGTAGAAACAGACATCTTTTAACCCGGATTCTAACAAAACATTAACACCCTTGCGTGCACTTTTGATCTAAACTTATGTGTCGCGAAAAGGCGGTCAGGCAATTGTGATCATGCTCACATTTTTATCCTGCGAGGCCTTTAAAATCCCGGCGCAGCCCCCATATGGGTGCAAGCTCAAAGGGAAAGTGAGGCGAGTCAGTCGCACAAACGTTAGTCACAGGATTGATTTGTCGCAATGATTGACACGATTCCGCTTGACGCTGCGTAAGGTTTTTGTAATTTTACAGGCAACCTTTTATTCACTAACAAATAGCTGGTGGAATATATGACTATCAAAGTAGGTATCAACGGTTTTGGCCGTATCGGCCGTATTGTTTTCCGTGCTGCTCAGAAACGTTCTGACATCGAAATCGTTGGTATCAACGATCTCCTGGACGCTGAATACATGGCGTACATGCTGAAGTACGACTCAACTCACGGTCGTTTCGACGGCACCGTTGAAGTGAAAGACGGCCACCTGGTTGTTAATGGCAAAACCATCCGCGTTACTGCTGAAAAAGACCCAGCTAACCTGAAATGGAACGAAATCGGTGTTGACGTTGTTGCTGAAGCAACCGGTATCTTCCTGACCGACGAAACTGCACGTAAACACATCACTGCGGGTGCGAAGAAAGTTGTTCTGACTGGTCCTTCCAAAGACAACACCCCAATGTTCGTTCGTGGTGCAAACTTCGAAACTTACGCTGGCCAGGATATCGTGTCTAACGCATCCTGTACCACCAACTGCCTGGCACCGCTGGCTAAAGTTATCAACGACAACTTCGGCATCATCGAAGGTCTGATGACTACCGTTCACGCAACCACCGCTACTCAGAAAACCGTTGATGGCCCGTCTCACAAAGACTGGCGCGGCGGCCGTGGCGCGGCTCAGAACATCATCCCATCCTCTACCGGTGCTGCTAAAGCTGTAGGTAAAGTACTGCCAGAACTGAATGGCAAACTGACTGGTATGGCGTTCCGCGTTCCAACTCCTAACGTATCCGTTGTTGACCTGACCGTTCGTCTGGAAAAAGCTGCTTCTTATGAAGAAATTAAGAAAGCAATCAAAGCTGCTTCCGAAGGCGCAATGAAAGGCGTTCTGGGCTACACCGAAGACGACGTTGTATCTACCGATTTCAACGGCGAAATCTGCACTTCAGTATTCGATGCTAAAGCTGGTATCGCACTGAACGACAACTTCGTTAAACTGGTATCCTGGTACGACAACGAAACCGGCTACTCTAACAAAGTACTGGACCTGATCGCTCACATCTCCAAATAAGTTGAGATGAGTGTTTGATCCAAAAAGGCGACTTCGGTCGCCTTTTTTTTATTGGTTTAAATTGTTGTTTAATATCATTTTTATCATCTCCATAAACCGCATACTGCCCACTATCATAGTGAATATCACTCACTCCCCTCATAAAAATGGGTATAAAAACCTTTCCCCCATTTCTGCCTTATGATTTTATGTCTCTGGGAGAAAGATTGTCATTTGAGGGAGTATATAAAATGGACAGCGCGAAAATATTAGCAAAAAGAATGCTGAAAAGCCTTAATGCGGACGACTCCGGATTTTTGGTTTCAATTGCTCATGGCATGCTCTCCTTCCCCGTCAGCATGTATTATCTAGGCTATGATTTCCTGGATACAACCCATCGTCATTCTAACTTTGATGATCGGGTTCGAATGGCGAACATGCTCAAACGAGGTATGTCACTCAATCAGGAGGCTCAAAAGATAGTAAATGTCGTTGTCAGAGAGTTCATGTCAAAAGTTAATATGGATGATGTTCAGGGGATTGCGCAAAATTTTACTGGCGTAATGGCTGGTAAATTTATATTTGCAGAGTTAACCGGAATAAAACTAGGTGCGGCGATATCCTCACAGATAATGGTTTCCTTTGCTTCTGGAGTGGTACTCGGAAGTGTTCTCACCATTGGTGCCGAGACCTCCAGGGCCATCTACACAGCCCGCAAACTTGAAAACCAGAACCCCGCTCTTTACTACCGACTTAAAGGGATGGGTGATTTGGATCTTCTTTACTTCCTTGTTGAAGATAAATTGAAACCTTTCATTGACGCTTGCAGTATGGCAGATGTTAACAAGCAAGAATTTAATGAGATGTGCAAATATTTTTTCGGTGGATTATGAACGTACAAGACTCTATCAGATTTATAGCATCCCGAATCTTGCGTGGATTAGGGATGGGGATTGCTTCTGCTGGCCTATTGTTCTGTATTTATTTCTTTTCATTTTCAAAAGATGAATCCCGATTCATCTGGGGCGGAGCGTCTGTTGCTCTCATTATCGTTGGTTACTTTATATACCGAGTAGCTATCCTTAAGATATTTGACGAACGATGATGGTCTCACTACCCTCCCCCTGTCATTAAGCCCTCCATCGGTGGGTGTGATGCTAAAGAACCAGACATGTCTGCTCCCAGTGAATTTCACCCACTCCCAGGATCGGCGGAGCAGACATTTTTTCTTCGCCGTCTCGGATCCGCTTCCGTCTACCTTCTGTCGCTGCATCTGTGAGGCGTGGTTTAACAATTGCCCCAATCACTGATGTTAGGCGTGGTTTTATGCTGTAGAATGTTGTGACCACATTACTGCAAAAACAGTAGCTTACTGAATTCACCAAATCATGATGGGCCACTTCGGTCGCCTTTTTTATTTATAAGACAGAGGATTGCTTAATGATTAATAAAATTTTTGCACTTCCGGTAGTCGAACAACTTACCCCTGTGCTCTCCCGCCGTCAGATTGACGGTGCCGACGTTATCGTCGTTGACCATCCGCGCGTCAAAGCGTCCGTGGCGCTGAACGGCGCCCACCTGCTTTCCTGGAAACCGGAAGGCGAAGCCGAAGGATTGTGGCTGAGCGATGCGACCTCCTTCAAAAAAGGGGCCGCTATTCGCGGTGGCGTGCCGATCTGCTGGCCGTGGTTCGGCCCGTCCGCACAGCCGGGTTTACCGTCTCACGGTTTTGCCCGTAACCAGCAGTGGACGCTGAAAGCACATAATGAAGATGACAACGGCGCCGTGCTGACCTTTGAGCTGCAGGCTAATAATGAAACCCGCGCCCTCTGGCCGCACGATTTCACCCTGTACGCCCGCTTTAAGCTGGGTAAAACCTGTGAAATCGAACTGGAAGCCCACGGTGAGTTCGAAACCACCGCCGCCCTGCACACCTACTTCAACGTGGGTGATATCAGCGCCGTGAAGGTGAGCGGTCTTGGCGATACCTTTATCGACAAAGTGGATAACGCCAAAGAAGGTAAACTGAGCGACGGCGTACAGACGTTCCCTGACCGTACCGACCGCGTCTACCTGCACCCGGAAGCGTGCAGCGTGATCCACGACGGCGCGCTGAGCCGCGCAATTGAAGTGGTCCATCATCATCACAGTGACGTGGTGGGCTGGAACCCGGGTCCGGCGCTGTCCGTCAGCATGGCCGACATGACGGATGAAGGGTATAAAACGTTTGTCTGCGTGGAAACCGCCTGCGTGAGCACGCCGCAAAAAGCGAGCGACGAAAAACCGTCTCGTTTAGGGCAGACAATTAAGATTGTGAAACGCTAAGGCATTTCACCTCCCCCGCTTCACTGCACCACATTAAAGCAAACGGGGCGCAAGCGCCCCGTTTTAATGCATCAATTGCACAATATTAGTGCGAAATCAGAACTTGTAGCTCACGCCTACAGAGAAAATACCCGCCCAGGATTTGTCGACCATCGGGCTATCCTTCACTTCGTCGCTCAGTCGCTCATAGCGGCCGGTACCGTACACGCTCCAGTCGCCAAGGAAGTTGTAGCTCGCGGTCAGCTCCAGGTAAGGATCCCAGCCGTCATCTGCACTATAACTTTTCAGACCACTGCGGCGGGACTCGTTTTTAGAGACGCCGTAGTAGTAGTCGTTGTAGTTCTCGCTGTTGTATTGCACACCGATACCCGGCGTCAGAGTCAGCCCACCGTTGGTATAGCGGTACAGCCACGCCAGATCCCAGATAAAGCCGTTGCTGTTATCCAGCGTATCACCCGCCAGGGCCGTACGCAGGAAGCCATACTGGGTGTTATGCACGTATGAGAGCCCGGCCATCATCGAGCTTTTGCGCTTGTCGAGCTGGCGAAGCGCGTGGCTATCGCTGTCACCCGGCTTGAAGTGCGTTGGATCGTAGTAGGCCATGATGGAGAGCTTATCGGCCTTATCGTTCCAGAGATAGTAGCCGCCGCCGAGCCCGCGGAACCAGACGTTATCGCCTTCATAGGTGATAACGGGAACAGGATACACATCACGGTCATACTGTTTGTACGGGCTGTTAATGACGCCAACACCCGCGCCAACCGTCCACTGACTTTCCGCCTGTGCGGTGTTCACTGCGGTCGCGGCAAGGATGCCCAATGCCAGAAGTTTGAGTTTGGTCACAATCCATTCTTTCCTGTAGTCAAATAATCAGCGGATGAAGTGTAACCGCCATTCCCGTACATCCCAAAATTTTTTGCCTGCTAATCAGTCTGATTAACCCGTTATTTTTAACTTTTCAGATGACAGCCCGCTTTCATTTATATGACCACTGAATGAAAAACGTGCATTTGTCTTATAACGACAGTGGAAATTTTTGGATGAGTTATTGATATGTCATTGAAAGTAGATTTTCTGGGCATGCAAGTTTTGCAAATGCCATCTACGCTTTAATTTAAGAAGAGTTTTCCTGAACACCTGCGGTTCTTAGCGTCTGACCTGGCACACAGGTTGCTGCTCTGGCAGTGAGGTGCGAGAGATTCTCTTCCGGGAGCCTCCACTACTCATACGAACGGCTCTTATCCTGTGCTAAAAAACGAAAGGACGGCATGCCATGAATATATTCGATCACTATCGCCAGCGCTATGAAGCTGCCAAGGACGAAGAGTTCACACTGCAGGAGTTTCTTACCATCTGTCGGCAAGATCGCAGTGCCTATGCCAATGCGGCAGAACGGCTATTAATGGCTATTGGTGAGCCAAACATGGTTGACACTGCCCTGGAGCCTCGGCTTTCCCGTCTCTTTTCGAATCGGGTGGTCGCCCGATACCCGGCGTTTGAAGAGTTCTATGGTATGGAAGATGCCATCGAACAGATTGTCTCCTATCTGAAGCATGCCGCTCAGGGTCTGGAAGAGAAGAAACAGATCCTCTATTTACTTGGCCCGGTGGGTGGCGGTAAATCCTCGCTGGCTGAACGCCTGAAGTCGCTGATGCAGCGCGTGCCTATCTATGTACTGAGCGCCAACGGTGAACGCAGCCCGGTGAACGACCATCCGCTGTGCCTGTTCAATCCGCAGGAAGATGCGCAGATTCTGGATAAAGAGTATGGCATTCCGCGTCGCTACCTTGGCACCATCATGTCGCCGTGGGCGGCAAAACGCCTGCACGAGTTTGGTGGCGATATCACCAAGTTCCGCGTGGTGAAAGTCTGGCCATCTATCCTTGAACAGATCGCCATCGCCAAAACAGAACCCGGTGATGAGAACAACCAGGACATCTCGGCGCTGGTGGGTAAAGTCGACATCCGCAAGCTGGAAAACTTCGCGCAAAACGATCCGGATGCCTACGGTTACTCAGGCGCGCTGTGCCGCGCGAACCAGGGGATTATGGAATTCGTCGAGATGTTTAAAGCACCGATTAAAGTGCTGCATCCTCTGCTGACGGCGACCCAGGAAGGTAACTACAACGGGACGGAAGGTATCTCCGCCCTGCCGTTTAACGGGATTATTCTCGCCCACTCGAACGAATCTGAATGGGTGACCTTCCGTAATAACAAAAACAATGAGGCCTTCCTTGACCGCGTGTACATCGTCAAGGTGCCTTATTGCCTGCGGATCTCCGAAGAGATCAAAATTTACGAGAAACTGCTTAACCACAGTGAGCTGGTGCATGCCCCCTGCGCGCCCGGCACGCTGGAAACGCTGTCACGCTTCTCCATCCTTTCGCGTCTGAAAGAGCCGGAAAACTCCAGCATCTATTCGAAAATGCGCGTCTATGACGGTGAGAGCCTGAAGGACACCGACCCGAAAGCGAAATCGTATCAGGAATACCGCGACTATGCCGGGGTTGATGAGGGGATGAACGGTCTGTCCACGCGTTTCGCGTTTAAGATCCTCTCCCGCGTCTTTAACTTCGACCATGCGGAAGTGGCGGCCAACCCGGTTCATCTGTTCTACGTGCTGGAGCAGCAAATCGAACGCGAGCAGTTCCCGCAGGAACAGGCTGAACGCTATCTTGAGTTCCTCAAAGGTTACCTGATCCCGAAATACGCCGAGTTCATTGGCAAAGAGATCCAGACGGCCTACCTGGAATCCTATTCAGAATACGGGCAGAACATTTTCGACCGTTATGTCACCTATGCTGACTTCTGGATCCAGGATCAGGAGTACCGCGACCCGGATACCGGCCAGCTGTTTGACCGTGAATCCCTGAACGCGGAGCTGGAAAAAATCGAGAAGCCTGCGGGGATCAGCAACCCGAAAGACTTCCGTAACGAGATTGTGAACTTCGTCCTGCGCGCCAGAGCGCATAACAACGGACGCAATCCGAACTGGACCAGCTACGAGAAGCTGCGCACGGTTATTGAGAAGAAAATGTTCTCCAATACCGAAGAGCTGCTGCCGGTGATCTCGTTTAACGCCAAAACCTCAACCGATGAGCAGAAAAAGCACGACGATTTTGTCGACCGTATGATGGAAAAAGGCTACACCCGCAAGCAGGTCCGCCTGCTCTGCGAATGGTATCTGCGCGTGCGTAAATCGTCTTAAAACAAGTGCCCGGTAGCGGTTAGCGCTTGCCGGGCCTACAAAATGCAAGTTGGCAAATGCAGTACGGGGGGCATATGACCTGGTTTATTGACCGGCGTCTTAACGGCAAAAACAAGAGCACGGTGAACCGCCAGCGCTTCTTGCGTCGTTATAAAGCGCAAATTAAACAGTCTATCTCCGAGGCCATCAACAAACGCTCGGTGACCGACGTCGACAGCGGCGAGTCTGTCTCCATCCCCACCGATGACATCAGCGAACCGATGTTTCATCAGGGGCGAGGCGGCCTGCGCCATCGCGTACACCCAGGTAATGACCACTTCGTTCAGAACGACAGAATTGAGCGCCCTCAGGGCGGCGGCGGTGGTTCAGGAAGCGGTCAGGGACAGGCCAGCCAGGACGGTGAAGGCCAGGACGAATTTGTCTTCCAGATTTCGAAAGATGAATATCTCGACCTGCTGTTTGAAGACCTGGCGCTGCCGAATCTGAAAAAGAATCAGCATCGTCAGCTTAATGAATATAAAACCCATCGCGCGGGCTATACCGCCAACGGCGTGCCCGCCAATATCAGCGTCGTGCGTTCGTTGCAGAATTCGCTGGCGCGACGAACGGCGATGACGGCGGGCAAACGGCGCGAACTGCGCGAGCTGGAGAGCAGCCTGAAGGTCGTGGAAAACACGGAACCGGCGCAACTGCTGGAAGAGGAGCGCCTGCGTAAAGAGATTGCAGAGCTGAGGGCGAAGATCGAACGGGTACCGTTTATCGACACCTTTGACCTACGCTACAAGAATTACGAAAAAAGGCCTGAACCCTCCAGCCAGGCGGTGATGTTCTGTCTGATGGACGTGTCAGGCTCGATGGACCAGGCCACCAAGGATATGGCGAAGCGTTTTTATATTCTGCTCTACCTGTTCCTGAGCAGAACCTATAAGAACGTGGAGGTGGTCTATATCCGCCACCACACTCAGGCGAAAGAGGTGGATGAACATGAGTTCTTCTACTCGCAGGAGACCGGCGGGACCATCGTATCAAGCGCCCTGAAGCTGATGGATGAAGTGGTGAAAGAGCGTTATGACCCGTCGCAGTGGAATATTTATGCCGCGCAGGCGTCGGACGGTGATAACTGGGCCGACGACTCACCGCTGTGTCACGAGATTCTGGCGAAGAAAATTCTGCCGGTAGTGCGTTACTACAGCTATATCGAAATAACCCGGCGCGCGCACCAGACCCTGTGGCGGGAGTATGAACATCTGCAATCGATGTTCGATAATTTTGCCATGCAGCATATCCGTGACCAGGATGATATTTATCCGGTCTTCAGAGAGCTTTTCCACAAGCAATCTTCTACCAGCAACGCATAACCCAACAGCCAGCGAACCCGCTGGCTGTTTTCTTTCGACCCCGCTCATCCCGTGCTAATGTAGAACGCTGCATACTGGATTATCACCGGGAAATCGTTATGACTGACGACGTTATTGGGGCAGGAACCCACCAGCAACTGATTACCTTACTCACCGAGCAGGGCGCGCGGTTTCGCGTCATGGAGCACGAGGCGGTCGGGAAATGTGAAGCGGTAAGTGAAATTCGCGGGACCGATCTGCGGCAAGGCGCTAAGGCCCTGGTCTGCAAGGTGAAGGGAAACGGTGTAAAAAAACACGTTCTGGCGATCCTCGCCGCCGATCTGCAGGCTGACCTGAGCCAGCTTGCCAGCCATTTTGGCGGGCTGAAGGCCTCCCTCGCCAGCCCGGCCGAGGTCGATACCCTGACGGCCTGCGTTTTCGGCGCTATCCCGCCCTTTAGCTTCCATCCTGATTTGGCACTGGTTGCCGACCCGCTGCTGTTCGAGCGTTTTGACGAAATCGCGTTTAATGCCGGCCTGCTGGAGAAATCCGTGATTATGGATACCCAGGATTACCTGCGCATCGCCCGTCCTGAGCTTGTGAACTTCCATAAAGCATAACCGCTATGGCTGGCGACCCTGTCAGCCTTTTCTTTCCAGGAACAGTACGGAGGCGACGAGAATAACGGCAATAGCGAAAAACGATGAGGAGATAATCAGCGTTTCAACAAACATGTGATCGTTCATGATGGCGCCCCCTTTTGCGATATCTGCCTCCGTTTTAATCCGCGTAAATGACAAGGTTATGACAACAATAAAATCTTTTTAAAGCTGTCCTGCGTCGCGTTTGCGCGTACTGTAAGCAGGTTAATTATTTTGGCAAGGATTCCCTATGTTTGACCCTACTCTGCTCATTCTCCTGGCACTCGCCGCGCTCGGCTTTGTCAGCCATAACACCACCGTCGCCATCTCGATTCTGGTGCTGATTATTGTTCGCGTGACCCCGTTAAATAGCTTTTTCCCGTGGATAGAAAAACAAGGCCTCACCATCGGGATCATCATTTTAACCATCGGGGTAATGGCGCCCATCGCCAGCGGTACGCTGCCCGCCTCAACCCTGCTGCACTCGTTTGTAAACTGGAAATCGCTGGTAGCGATCGCGGTGGGGATTTTTGTTTCGTGGCTGGGCGGACGCGGCGTTACGCTGATGAGCAGCCAGCCCTCGATAGTGGCGGGTCTGCTGGTGGGCACCGTTCTGGGCGTGGCGATCTTCCGCGGCGTTCCGGTGGGGCCACTGATTGCGGCAGGCCTTGTCTCTCTGTTTATCGGGAAGTCGTAGTCAGGCTGGCCATATAACGCGCCGGCGTCTGGCCCAGTCCCTTTCTGAACATGGTGATAAACGCGGTGGTAGAGTCATATCCCAGTGACTGTGCCACCTGCTGTACAGATTTCCCACTAATCAAATGCTGTAACGCCACGATCAGCTGCAGCTGGTGACGCCAGCGGCGAAAGCTTAAGCCGGTCTCTTTCACCACCAGCCGCGCCAGGCTGCGTTCGCTCATGGCGAAGTGGCTCGCCCACTGCGCCAGCGTCTGCCAGGCGGCAGGCTCTTCCGCCATTTTCTCGCTCATCAGGCGAATTTTAGGATGGGGCGACACGGGCAGCTGCAGATGCTCCTGACGCTGGAGCGGCAGCTCGTCAAACAGGACGTCCACCAGGCGCGATGTGGCCGCAAGAGGCAGCTGTTCACGCGATTTTTCCGCCAGGGATAAAATCAGCTCCCGCACCAGAGGAGAGATTTTCAGGGTGCAGCAGCGCTCGGGCAAGCTTGCCGCCCCCGGCTCAATGAACAGAAAGCAGAGCTGCGCGCCCGGCGTAGCCCTGTTGCTGTGCGGCATTTGGCCGGGGATCCAGACGGCGTACTGGGGCGGGACCATCAGCATGGCATTTTCCACTTCGCAGGTGATCGCGCCGCCGAGGGCCAGAATTAGCTGCCCCTTACGGTGATGATGTCGGGGAATATATTGTTCCTCCGCCACCACGCGGATGCGAAACGCGACGGCCGCATCGTGCTGGCTATCGGGATCATAGCCGTCCAGTCCCAGACCAATCATCAGTTTGTCCGATTTTAGCGATAAACTGTCATTTTAGCCTGATTTCAACCGCTGAGAAAATCGGTATTGTGTGCCCTCGCTTGAACGTATGAGAACATAATGACTACTGCTATTCGCACCTCAGGAAAACACGGCGCGCTGTTGATTGCAGGCATCCTGATGATTGCCACTACGCTTCGCGTCACCTTTACCGGCGCAGCCCCGCTGCTCGACACTATTCGTCTTGATTATGGCTTAAGCACGGCGCAAACCGGTCTGCTGACCACCCTGCCCCTGCTGGCTTTCGCCCTCGTCTCGCCGCTCGCCGCAGGCGTTGCCCGACGCATCGGCATGGAGCGCAGCCTGTTTATCGCCCTGCTGCTGATTTGCGTCGGAATTGCACTTCGCTCGCTGCCTTCCGCCGCGCTGCTTTTCACCGGAACCGCGGTTATCGGCTGCGGGATTGCGCTCGGGAACGTGCTGTTACCCGGATTAATTAAACGTGACTTCCCGGGCCAGGTAGCCCGACTCACCGGGGCCTACTCCCTGACAATGGGCGTCTCGGCGGCGTTTGGCTCAGCGATGATTGTTCCCCTGGCGCAGGGTAATGCGGGCTGGCATGGCGCACTGCTGATGCTGATGGCGTTTCCGCTGGTCGCGCTGCTGCTCTGGCTGCCCCAGTGGCGTCAGAAACACGTTGCGACGGTAACGGGCGCTGGCGCGCTGCATAATCGCGCCATCTGGCGCTCGGCCCTCGCCTGGCAGGTGACGCTCTTTTTGGGGATTAACTCGCTGATTTACTACGTGATCATCGGCTGGCTGCCGGCGATATTGCTTAGCCACGGCTACAGCGAAGCGCAGGCCGGATCGGTGCACGGGCTGCTGCAGCTGGCCACGGCCGTGCCGGGGCTTGCCGTGCCGCTGGTCCTCCACCGTCTGAAAGATCAGCGGGTCATTGCAGGCGCAGTGGCGCTGCTGTGCGCGGTAAGCGCGGCGGGGCTGTGGTTTATGCCTGACATGGCGGTGATGTGGACGCTGGTGTTTGGCTTTGGCACAGGGGCAACGATGATCCTCGGCCTGACGTTCATCGGGTTGCGCGCCAGCTCCGCGCACCAGGCCGCGGCGCTCTCCGGCATGGCGCAGTCGATTGGCTATCTGCTCGCCGCCTGCGGCCCTCCGCTGATGGGGAAAATTCACGATAGCGCGGGAGACTGGCGGATCCCGCTCCTGGGCTGCGCCCTGGCCGCCGTGATAATGGCCATTTGCGGCGTGCTTGCCGGGCGAGACCGGGAGATCGCGCCCCGTTAAACAGTGTGGCAGACCATCGGGTCTGCCTTTTCTTACCCGCGCGCAGAATTGTAGGCCGGGTAAGCGCAGCGCCACCCGGCAAGAGAAGCGACGACGTTATGAATCGCGCGCCGCGCGCAGCATCGCCTGCACCAGCACGACCGGGCGTCCTTCCAGCGCACTACGCTCATGCTGGAATAAGGTGATTACGAAGAACGGGTGCGTAACCAGTTCTGCGGCGCGAATTTCCCCCTGTTCGTCCCAGCCCGTAACGTGCATATCACCGCTTTCCAGCGCCTGTGCAAACTCTGGCGACACGCCATAGTTACAGTGATATCCCTCTTCAATTTCCGGCTTGCCGTACGCTTTTGCGATCAGCGTATTTTTGCGCAGCTCAATGGCATCGGTTTTTTCCACCAGCGAGCAGGCCAGCGGCGCAATCACCATGGTGCCTTCGCTATCCGTCTCAGCATGTGCCGCATCAGCCCAGCCCAACACATTGCGGGCATACTCAATCAGCGCATGCTGGAATCCACCGCAGGTGCCAAGGAACGGAATGCTGTTTTCACGGGCGTAGCGCGCGGCGATAAAAGCGGCCTCGGTGTTTTTATAGGGGCTGGCGGGAACCAGCCAGATGGCATCGTAGCCCACCAGATCTTCAGGGCTTGTCAGCTCCGTGGTGGCAAGCCAGTCGTAATCGGCGGTGAGGTCAAGGACTGCGGCGGCGTCGTCAATGGCCAGCGGGATCGCCTGATGCGCAATAACATTGGGATTGTAATCGCCAACCAGCGCAATGCGCAGCGTCGTTTTAACCGGGAGGTGTTCCATGAAAGGTTCCTTATGCCAGAGTATTATCAGATAACATAAGGAACCTCAGACTACCGATCTTCTGCAATTATCACAATACCTTAAATTGGGAGGGTGGAATCATGATTCAATGCAAACGCGTGTACGAACAGGCAGCTCCGGACGACGGCTATCGGGTGCTGGTGGACAAGCTGTGGCCGCGCGGGGTCAAAAAAACGGACCTCGAGTATGATGAATGGTGCAAAGCGCTCACGCCCTCGAATGAATTACGCAAGGCCTTTCATAGCGAAACCATTGATTTCGCCGCCTTCAGTAAGGCCTATAGGGAAGAGCTGGCGCAGCACGCTGATGAGGGAAGGCGTCTGGCGACGCTGGCGAACAGGCAGACCGTCACCCTGCTCTTTGCGGCCAAAGACACGAAGCAAAATCACGCCCTGGTATTAGCCGACTGGCTGCGCCACCTCTGATCAGCCGATCGCCAGCTCATCAAGGGTTTGCGGCGCTTCATCGGGGGTGAGCGGCATCAGATGTTCGGCACGGACAAACGCAAAGCCGTGCTGATTGTCAAAGGCGTAAACATCACCCGTCACCAGCCAAAGCGCACGATCCGCAGTTGCGGGGAGTTGCGTCATCACGCCGTTGACCGGGTTAACGAAACGCAGGCCGGGCTGGCACAGGCCAAACAGCTCAACAGATTTACCAATATTGCGACGGCCTGACGCCGTGCGGGCACCCACGATCATCGCCATGCTGCCCGGTTTAAGCTGAAACATACTTCTCTCACGATAACGGTAGCCAGGGACTGGCTAAGAATAATCCTAAAGAGAAGTGTATCGCAGGCAATATACGTCTGTCACCTGGTGGGTTGCGGATGATCGCGACGGTAGAGCGTCCATTCATCAATCACTTCGCCCCCCGGGAGTTTGCACTCCGTGCGAACGCCCTGCGGGCTTTGAACCGGGATCTGTTCCCCGCCTTTCTCCAGACAGTACACGGAGGCCGGGTTCGCCATACCGATAGCGTGCGGCGGTTTCGGGGCATCGGGTGGGGTCGTTTTAGCGGTGCAGCCAGCCAGGGGAAGCGCCAGCGCCAGAAGCAGATATCTCATCTCATTGATCCTTTTCACATCATTACAGTCTAAGGGTAACGGGTCACCGCCGCTTTCTCCATGATTTCTCCATTTTAACTGCACTTTTCAACACTATAGTGATGCATGTTCTCGATATGACCAGAGAACATCATTCCGTAATCAAGATGTCTTTGCCCCGGTCTCAACAACGGGGCCTTTTTTCTCTCCTGCTGCCCTCTCCCTGCATATATTAAATTTTCTATATTCATGTTTTACTATGCCTGAAGTCTAAAAACTCAGCATAACATGCAGATGCAGACGTCTTCTGCCTGGGAGTCATTCTACGTCATGTCGGATATTATCCTTGCCCGTGTTTCAGAAACCCTCGCCACTGAACAATCCCTTGAAGGTCTCGTTCGCCAGCTGCTGGAGATGCTGGAGATAGTGACTGACATGGAGTCGACTTACCTCACCAAGGTAGATATAGAAGCCCGACTGCAGCATATCCTTTACGCCCGCAACAGCAAGCAGATGACAATCCCGGAGGGACTGAGCGTTCCGTGGGATGAAACCTTGTGTAAGCGCGCGCTGGATAGCGACACCGTATTCAGCAACGACGTTCCCGAACGCTGGCCGGAGTGCGAGGCGGCGAAAGCGCTCGGTATCACGACCTACATGAGTATTCCAGTCCATCTTGCGGATGGTTCGCTCTACGGAACGCTCTGCGCCACCAGCACGGCCAGAAAGCCGCTTAGCGAGCGCGGTGAACAGGTTCTGAAGCTATTCGCCGGGCTGATTGCCCAGTCCATTCAGAAAGAGTCGCTGGTGACCCAGCTTCGCGAAGCCAATGCGGCCCTCATCGCGCACTCTTACACGGATGCCCTTACCGGTTTACCCAACCGTCGCGCCATTTTTGAAGACCTGACCACGCTGTTTTCGCTGGCACGGCACCTTAAACGTAACACCGTCATCGCGTTCATCGATCTGGATGATTTTAAGCTGATTAACGATCGCTACGGCCACGAGGCTGGCGACCAGTTCCTGATTGAAGTGGGCAAGCGTCTGACGGAAGAAAAACAGCAGGACGATATCATTGGTCGGCTGGGCGGCGATGAGTTTCTGGTGGCGTCGTTGAGCACATCCCACGTCGAAGGAGATAACGCGCAGGTCACCCTGCTCAAAACGCGTCTCAGCGCCTGTATTGCCGGTGAATACTGGCTGGGTAGCATCAACCTCATCTACCCCGGTGCCAGCCTCGGCGTTATCGAAGTGGACCCTAGGGTAACCGATCCGGACAGCGCATTACGCGACGCGGATGTCGCGATGTATCAGGATAAGAAAGGAAAAAGCAAAACACGCTTTCTCACTATGGATTAACCCCGTACACTCTACGGCGTTATAGAAACCGAAACAGGTGATGGTATGAGAATAGGGATCCTCTTCCCGGTCGTTATTTTTATAACGGCGGTGATTTTTTTAGCGTGGTTTTTTGTCGGTGGTTACGCGGCGCCGGGGGCATAAATGAGAAAAACGACCCTCATTATGCTGATCGTTGCCCTCGCGGCGTTTGCCGGCACGCAGCTTGGCTGGTGGTAAACCCGCCACGTAAAAAAGGCCGCCATCCGGCAGCCTTTTTTAACGCGTTAAGGATCAGCTTTTGATTTTTCTGTAGATAAACAGAACAACCAGCGCACCGATCACCGCAACGGCGAAGCTGCCGAAGTTAAAGCCATCGACTTTGCCAAAACCGAAAAGCGTACTGATCCAGCCGCCCACTACCGCGCCGATAATACCCAGTATTACGGTGACGATAAATCCACCGCCATCTTTGCCCGGCATGATCCACTTCGCCAGAATACCCGCAATAAGCCCAAAGATAATCCAGGATAAAATTCCCATAACTTTCCTCTCTGTATGGTTTTTGTCATTAAATCAACGACACAAAAAAGAATAGCACAGGATTTCAGAAAGGAAATTTGTGATAGGCATCACAATGCGAGAGTGCGCAATTATCCATCAACAAAAAGAGCGTGCCACATAAACTGTGGGGTTGCATCTTTTGTTGAGAAAGATTATCTTTCTCAACACTGAATAGTTGAGCGAAACGCTCAGGTATTCAGTACGACATTGCTCACATTGCTTCCAGTATTTCTTGCCCACTTTTAAGTGGGCTTTTTTTTTCATACCCCAACAAACGCGTATCGGTTACGTCCTGCGCGTTTTGCCTGGTAGAGCGCCTGGTCAGCGGCAATAATGATATTCTGCTGGCTGCCCGCGATGTCGACCGCTCGCGCGGTAGAAATTCCGACGCTTACCGTCACCCGCCCGAAGGGGCTAAAAGCATGTGCGATTTGCAGAGAAAACACGTTGCGTATGATCGTCTGCGCCAGTCGAAGCGCCTCCTGGATATCCGTATCCGGCAATATCAGCGCAAACTCCTCTCCGCCGTATCGCGCCACAATCTGATTATCACGGGTAAGGCTCTTCCTGAGACTGTTTCCCAGCAGCGCCAGACACCGGTCCCCTTCCGGATGGCCGTAGTTATCGTTGTATTTTTTGAAGAAGTCCACGTCCACAATCAGTATCGAAATCGGTGCGTCATGTGCGGCACAAAGCGCGATTTCCGAGAGAATTTTTTCATCAAAAATACGACGGTTGTAAAGCCCGGTTAGCGCATCCTCAGAAGCGATAATCTTCAGCGCCTTGTTATCTCTGGTTTTTCTGGATAAGTCGGAATACAGGAAGTATGACGCGACGATGAGTACCGCAGTGAAAACGAAAATGAGTACCGCCAGCTGAATGGCCTGCTTGCGCCACGGAGCGAGGGCCTCATCAATGCTGACGGCCACGGTGGTGACCAGCCCGTAGCGTCGGTTTTTTTCATAGGCATAAATGCGTTCGATTTTATCAAACCGCGAAATGGAACTGGCTATCCCGGTATTTTGTACCTTGAGGTATTTCCTGAAGAGCGGTGAATCAGAAACGATCGTGCCGATATAGGTATTTTTAAAAGGATAACGGACCAGCAGCACGCCTGACTCGGTTGTTAAGCCAATGACCCCCGCGTGACCAATATTAATCTGCCCGTAGAGCGCGAGAAAATTCTCGATCCCCAGCGTCACCACCACAACACCATTGAATGCCCCGGTGTGGGTTTCAAGGCGGCGACTAATGGTGATGACCCATTTACCATTGGTTCTGCTGACTACGGGCTCACCAATAAAAATCTGCTGATTGTTATTTTCCTTGTGATAGATAAAAAACTCTCTGTCCGAGCCTTTGCGCGGGCCCGTAAACGTTTCGTGTAATGCGGTAAAGATATCGCCCCTGGCATCGTAAACAACCACATTATTAATCTGGGAAAGAAGATTGTCCTGATTATTTATCATCCACTGAATATGGGTCGCCTGTTGCGGCGTCATGCCATAAATTTCGATTATGTCGGAAACGGTAGTAATTAACATTTCACTCTGGCGCATAATCCCTTCGGTATAGACATCAAGGGTATGGCTCAGGTTAGCGACGCTGGTATTAATTTGCTGGATTGACTGCTGCCTGGACGTTGCAATTTGGACGGCAAGCGACAGCGAGATGATCAATGAGACAATGATGACGGTAATGGTTGTTGTGTAAAAAGTATTTTTCACATGCACGAGCTTTTCCACCTTATCACGCCTGACATCCCTGGCTGACAACTCTTGTCACTGTAACAAAGCTCAGGATAAGAGGAAAATGAATTGCACTTAAGCATACAACAGAGGCTCGTCTTAATTTCGTTTTACAAACTTACCGTCTCCCGGGGCTTAGATAAAATGACTTTAATAAATTCGATATAGGAGACGGGCTTACCAAAATAATAACCCTGCAACAGGGTAATCTCATTACGGTTGAGATACTCCAGCTGCGCTTTCGTTTCTACGCCTTCAGCCACAATGCGCAATGAGAGTTTTTTCGCCAGGTCAATGACGCAGTCCAGCAGGATCGTTGAATCCTTTTCATCTGAAACCCGGTTCACAAAGCTTTTATCAATTTTAATATAATCAATGGCAAGCGCATTAAGGCATGAAAGACCTGAATAGCCTGTACCAAAATCATCCAGCGCAATGACAAAACCGGCGTTATGCAGCATGTTAAGGTTTTTCACCAGGTGAGGATTATCGATCAGCGGTTCACGCTCGGTCACCTCGAGAACCAGTTTGACTTCTTTGCCCTGAAATCCCTTTCCGAAGACGCGACAGTCACCAATGAAGGAAGGTGCATTGATGTGTCTGGCGCTGACATTCACCCCGATATGAAACCCGTCCGGTAGCTTAGGCAAAAGCGGCTTAAGCTGCGTCACCACTTTCGCCATCAGCCCTTTGGTTAGCGGAATAATCAAACCGCTACGTTCGGCAATCGGAATAAAAACATCCGGTGGGATAAAGCCTGACTTTGGATGCTTCCATCTTGCCAGGACTTCAACGCCATACAGCCCGCCGGTATCGCCGTTCACGATCGGCTGGTAATACGGCACGATCTCCCCCTGCAAAATGGCCTTACGTAAATCGTCTTCAAATGAGGTGCTTTTCCCCTTGTAACGGCGGATCAAAATGCCCACCGCCACCGATAGCGCAAGAATAAGCAGTATCAGGCTCCATCCCTGTTGCAGCAGCCGCGTCAGGCTAAAAAAGGCAGGAGGTTGCCAGGCCAGGCTAAAGGGGAATTGCGTTGACGCCGTAACCGCCCCTGCCCAGGAGGCGGCTTTCCAGCCGGTAACATCACCGTTGCGCCCAAGCATGCTTTCGCCGACAACCAGCCCCAGATCTACGCTGTTTGATTCGCTCGCGATAACGTCCCGCAAGTGTGCATCACTCACGCTGACGATGACGCGCCCTGCCGCGACCGGCATCTGGAAAATAAGCACCGGAATGCCGTTCACCAGCCGATTGCCGGGTAACAGCATCAGTTTTTCGACAGGTAGCGTCTCCGGATGAATAATCAGCACGCCATTCCCGGGAAGGGATGTACAGATAATTTTACCCTGCTGCTGGATCATGATGGCGCGCAGATGCGGTTTTAGCGCGGCCTCTGTCCCCAGCGCCAGCTGTCCGCTACGGGTACACCCTTCGGCCGCAACATACTTCGCCGTGTTGGCCGCGCTGACGGCCTCAGCCAGAATGTTTTCTATTTTTTGGGTGCTTGCCGTGGCGGTATGACTATTATTAAGCTTCGCCATCTGCCATAGCTGCCAGTTAATAATCAGAATGCCGCTCAGAAAAAGAAACAGAGCGCTAAGAATAGGGATCATCACGTTGCGCACGATGTTTTCCTTAATAGAAAAAGCAAGCATGAATGTTCTGGGAGAAGAGCCTGTGCTAACCCGGTAATGCTTATAACAATGAAAATAGCTTAGCTGAGAATTGTCTTAAAAAACTGATGCTTTCGTATGAGTTCACCTGCCCGAATTTACTCACATGACGTGACTATCAGGCTTGTGCCTTGCCCTGGCTGTGTTAAGATTTGTGAAATCAGGGAGCGGACAGGATAACCGGGAAATGAAAAAGCTCATTGCCGTTGCGATCGTTTCAACGCTTCTGGTCATTCTGTCTCTTTATGCGGTCAATGCTGTTATCGTGGGGCAGCAGAAGAGCAAACAGCGTGAGATATCCCATACCCTATTACGTTATTCAGAAGACCTGTCCCAAAGCGTGGCGATGGCCCTTAAAAGCATCACTACGCAGGGATGTGATAAAACCAGCCTTGATAGCTACAGGCAAATAACGCTGAATAACTATTATTTTGACGATATCGGTTTTATCGAGAAGGGAAAAATAGTCTGTACTGCCTTTTGGGGTAAACTTGCAGCGCCCGTTGCGCTTCCTGCAGAACTGCATAAAACGCCGAGAGGCTTTCTCCTGGCTCAGTTTTCCAGAAAAGATTTTTTCACGGGCAATGCGGCAATTTATAATAATATTATTATCTTCACCACCCGCTATGCTTACGATAAATTCACCCCGGTTACGGCAAGCTATTCTCTGAGTACCACGACCAAAGACTTCGGCAGAGTCTTTTTTTCAACCGTCCCTGAGTTAACGCAGCAGAGCTGGCTGCATTCGACGTTGTTTACCCTGACCCTGACGCAGTGTAGCGCTCTCTGGGACCTGTGCGTCATCGTGAAGCATCACGACGCCGGGCTGGCCTCGTTACCCCCGTTTATCTTTTCCTTTCTCGCCGTCATTCTCTATTTTATCTGGGTCGCGATAACGTTATTTATCTTCCGCATCTATGAAGACCGTTTTTCTCTGGAACGCACGCTGATCAAAGCCGTCATCACCAATACCATCAGCGTTAACTATCAGCCTATTATCCGCATTCACGATCAAAAAATCGTGGGCGTCGAAGTTCTGTCGAGATGGCGCGATCAAAAGCATGGGGACGTCTCTCCGGAGCTGTTTATCCCATTAGTTAAAAAGATTGGTCTGTATAAAAAATATTACAGTAATATTATCGGGAAATCCCTTTCAGATATTGCCCCACTGGCGATTAAACACCAGCTGATCGTCTCCATTAACGTTGGGCGGACGGAAATTGAAGATGGGCAGTTCATTAACATTTTGCGCCGTGAATGTTTAGCCAATCACCTTCCCCTTTCCCTGATTAAGGTCGAACTTTCCGAGAAAGCCGTTTCCACGGCAGATATCCTCGAGGGGTTTTGTCAGGAGCTCAAATCGCTCGGCGTTAAAATATCAATAGATGATTTTGGCGTGCAAAATTCAAACCTCGCCCGCCTGTCGCTGCTAGAATATGATGAGATCAAAATCGATAAGTCGCTGGTGGACGGCATCAGCGAGCATTATAAGCAAAACATCTTTGCTATCTTCAGCGATGCCCTCGCGAGATTAAATAAGACCCTTGTTTTCGAGGGCGTGGAAAATGAAATTCAATATCGCTTTATTGCGAGCCGATATCCCGATGCGCTGATTCAGGGATGGTATTTTTCAAAAGCACTCACCCGCAGCGAGCTGGCGAAGCGACTCTCCGGGGTCGCACCGTAACCAGAAGCCTTGCGTATCCATTTTTTTCCAGTCGGGCATTTCCATTTTTTACGCAAAAACATATAGTCGTCACAATCAGACGGTAGATTACCCTGAAGCACACTCATATTTTGGTTAAAAACGTGAAATTATCCTTACTGTTCCCAGTGGTACTCTTTTGTCTGACCGTTATTTTCGCGCTGTTCATCGACGCCCCCGCTTCGCATATTCTGCGGAAAAAATGCATGTGGTCCGATAGCGTGATGCTGAGCTGTATTGCTAAGCATCAGCATAACGGTTTTTAAAGCAGACTATTCATTTCCCCACTGATTGAGGAAATTCGCAATATCATCAATGCGGCCCGCACGGATCCCGGCCTCAGCGGCCATCTCCTGCTGAGCCTCCTCGCTGATTTCCTCATTATTCGATAAACGGGTGAGCAGCAGCTGGAAATAATGCGCCAGCGCGTCGAGTTCTAACTCAGCGACTTGCTCTGCAGCTTCCGTCGCGTACTCATCGGCAATGTCATAATATTTCAGTGGGATATCGTTGTTCATAACTGTCTCGTCGTTAACCTGTAAAGGTAAAGCCATCAGTATATCGGACGCCTTACCTCAACCAAAGCATTGCTTCAGATGAGTAACGCAAGCAGCGCTGCGAGCGCGGGCGCGGCCTGTACATACAAAATTTTTCGGCTGGCGGTGGCTGCGCCAAAGAGCCCGGCGGCCAATACGCAGGCCAGGAAGAAGATGGCCACCTGAATCCCCTTTTCGCCGAGCCAGAGGCTCCAGAGCAGACCGGCCGCCAGAAAACCGTTATACAGCCCCTGATTTGCGGCCAGCACGCGGGTGTCGCGCGCAAAGTCGGGATGCAGATTAAAGGCCTTGTGCCCTGTTTTGGTATTCCACAGGAACATTTCCAGCACAAGAATGTAGAGATGGATGAGTGCAACGATAGCGATAAGGACAGTGGCTAACATCATGTTATCTCCCGCAGGCAGAGGCAAAAAAAACGGGAACCCTCAGGCCCCCGCTCTTGTTTAACCCAGAATCTGGATTACATATTCGCGATAATCGCGTCGCCAAACTCTGAACATTTCAGCAGTTTAGCGCCTTCCATCAGACGTTCGAAGTCATAGGTAACGGTTTTCGCGTTGATCGCGCCTTCCATACCTTTAACGATCAGGTCTGCGGCTTCGAACCATTCCATGTGGCGCAGCAGTATTTCATGAAATCAATCATGATGCATTGATTTTTAAGTAACAAAATCACAAATAATGCTCTCGTCACACATTGTTAGCCACTGGCTAACCATTTGATTATATTTAATTATTTTTGGGTTTTGATAGCCACTTTTCGGTTGTAGTAGTTATTCACCTCTTGAAGTCGGGAAATCAAAAGGTTATTTAAATCAGGTTTTATTCTGATATTTATCAGTGACATATGTGATATCTTTGCCATTGCATTGACGTTTAATGTCTAACTTTTCCGATAGATTGAAATTACCAATAAGTTACAGTGTCGAAAAATGACTCATGCTAAGTCTACGTTGTTGGAATGTATCTTAACTTTTTTTCTTGAACTTCGTGTAAAGAATTATAATTTTTCGCCGATAACATGCTTAGAAGCATCATTTTATTATAAATTTTAAGGATAAATTCAATATGCCTAGTCAATTTTTTACAACCATATTAAATAATAGAATAAAGCAAGGTTACGATAATGCAATGTCTGTAAGTCAGATACCTCACTCCACCGTTAAAGGGACATTTAGGGAGGGGTTTCTGGTTCCTATAATTCAATCCTTGTTGCCGTCCCACTTTGGAATAGGTTCTGGTCAACTCGTTGATAGATGGGATAGATTTTCCCCGCAGGCTGATATCATCATATATGATAAGCGCAAGATCCCACCAATTATTGAGCAGAATGGACTAGGTATATACTTTATCGACTCAGTACACCGAGTCATTGAGGTAAAAAGTGATTTAGACACAAAAGGTATGCATCAAACCTTAGATCTTGCATGGGCTATACACCCTGATAACCCAAATGGGTTGAAGACTGCTAAAAACGGAAAGTTAGAAGAAAATAAAACTAATTACCCCTTGGTTAGCTGCTTTTCATATAAACAATCTATCTCTGATCTAGATAGTGCACTAGCAAAATGGACTGTTACTGTTAACATTCCAAATGTTATGTTTTGTCTGCCAGAAGCTGGATTTTTCAATTATGTACGTTCATCGAATAGTTTTATTAAACTTCCTTCAACTGATAAAATAGATACAACCTCGCTCTATCTAACAATGTTCCTTAATTGCATTGAGGATGAGGCAGCATCTAGAGCTGATTTCTCTCTGATAGAATGGTTGCGACTGAGTTAAGCTTAAGCGTGCCACGATGGGGGGGCGGGGGGAGGTTAAAACCCTCTCGCGCAGACCAAAAACACATTTAAAACCAGTTAGTTACAGCTTATTTTAAATTATCACCCCTAAACCACCTCCCTAGGAGGTGGTTTAGGGGTGATAATTTAAACGCCAGCATAATAATTGGCGTATAATCCAGATCTATTTAGGTAAGCAGAATCAATTTATTCCAATTATTTATCCATCATTCCAATAATTTTATTTGAAATGCTCTTCAAAATTTCATCAACACACTTATCGAAGTTACGTCCACAATCCAAGATAGCAATCACCGCTTCTTGTTTATCTTTTATTTCATTACCATGCACAAGTGAAAAGTAAATATCATTAGCGGGTTTCAACTTTTTCTGTGCTTCAGAGATACTTGGAAAAACATCAGGGAAATATATTCCAGCAAGAATTGTTGTAACTTCTGAAATTTTCCCGAATTCAGGGCTATCAAGATTTCTCTGATTTATTCTCTCATTTATAGCATCTAGGGTTAGATGTCCTCTCACGAGTAAAACCCAATCATTATGAGTTACAAATACAGATCTTTTCCAAATAACAAGATTTTTATATAAATCCTCTCCTTTTTCCATTTTTTTCTTTTTGCTTTCTTTTATCCATTCATTTTTTTCTTTAGATCTATGGATAAGATACGTCATAAAATTTGAAATAATAGTACCGATTAACACGCCGCATGCAGCCAAGAGAGCGACAGTTTCTTTAGTAAGTTCCATTTTTACACCTTGAATTAAATCACAGATAAGGAGAATGCATGGAACCCAAAAAATTTGCAAGCAACTCACCTTCTTAACTGCTGTATTATTTCTTCAGATGTCCCTTTGAATCGTTCTTCTTCAAGTTCTACGACGATAGCCCAGCTGCCTAGTTCAATAGCTGCTTTAACAGTTGATCCCGACCATATTGTTCCTCTCCGCCCGAGCCAGGCATTCGGCATGTTTATGGCCCGCTATAACGAACTACTGAACTGGGAAAATGCAGCGACATCTTAAAGTGAATGAATTGGTGGCTGCAGTAAATGAAGAAGCCTCGAGCCTACCACCAGTAGTAGCACGCCTGATGCGAGAAGTCGCGGCCAGGTTTGATGTAACCTTTGCAGCCCTGATGGCACATACTCAGTAGTAACGCAGGGAGACGGCCGAATGAGCACTATATAAGTAGCGGTACATGTGCAAAAAAAGTGAAGAGACTAGGTAACTATCAAAAGCCAAATGATAAATTTCATTATATAATGACTAAAAATAAACAATTAGAGGAATTAATTTTGTTACCTCCACTAACACCACAGCAAAATATTGAAAGAGTATTGTTTCATGAGCTTGGGCATTGGATTATGTCAAGGCACATTGGGTTTGACGTTGGTGAAATTAAACTCACAACTAACAATTACACACAAGTACATGGTTCATCGACAGTGCATCCACATCCAGTAAAAAAACTCCAGACTATACAGGATGTAGACGAACATATCATTGACAGAATGTCTATTCTTTGTGCTGGTGTGCTCGCAGATCTTGTTTGGCATGAATTATTTTTGAAAATTGAGATTAAACAAGAACATGTCGAAAAAATTTTTGAAGATGGAATCATGGATAACACTGGTCTAAATGATAAGCGGAAAATTGAAGAGTTAGTGCATATAATAAATGGTATACGAAATGCTCCATCCAGTGATGGGAAGTGCCTTGAAGCACAATTTAATTTAATTGTCGCCGAGGCCTGGAATAAAGCTAAGGAAGTCATAAATGAGAACAATGAGAAACTCAAAAATATGGCACAGAGTCTCATAGCAACAAGCACTGGGAGAAATAGTTATGTATTTCCCAAAGAATATTTAACTTATCTTGAAAGTAAGTTCATTATAGCACCCCCTGATAAATAAAATGCCATTGATACAAGATTGTTTGAAATTTGTTATTTTTAGAGTATGGATATTAAGCTATTTATAATCCCATGCGCCTGTAAAAAAAATAAATGGTATATAAGTTTATTGGATATGCCCCGATAGTTTATAAATATCCGGGAGCAGCCGGTTTAGTGGAGAAAAGCCATGTTTCGAATGTTGACCTTAGAACAATAGGCCGCAGTCAAATACCAGAGAAATCCGCCCAGCCTGAACACATTGCGCGGGTATGCGAAGCAAAGCATGTTCTGTCCACCAGCACGGAAAGACGGAAGTTCTGGCGGGTGGGAAAAGATGCATAAATAACGAGAGTATAGCTCAGTCAATAATTAACAAATCAGACACACCAAAACTACAGAGGATATTGTCGGATGCTTGCCAGACCACGTAAAAATAACGTCAAAATACCAAATTTACCCATTATAGTCGCAAAGTGAACAAGGTTTATTGGCGATATAAACACCCAATAACAGGTAATCTCGACCATGAAATTTACCGATGTCTTGGAGGATCATCTTCACGTTGTGCAGGAGAAAACCGGGAGCAAAATTTCGAGCCCTCTCTCCCTACATCTGAATGCGATTGGCTGGAGCCTCAGGGATGTGGTAGCCAGATGCCGCAATTATGCAGTCAGCCCCTATACGGTTCATTTCTTCCGAGCAACATCACAAGCAAAGCGTAGTACACAAACATTACGATGAATTTCAGCAATGCACGCGATAAAGAAGATCCTAATTGGGGGGAAGGTAAGCCGGAAACTTTCCATGAACAACGGTCTTTAGCGGAACGTCTTTATACAGCTCAAGGGTTCGATAATTAGAAATTGCTAGGGTATAAATAGCCTAATCAGGCAGCGCGGTATCATGATGATTGAGGTAAAGATTGGCTGAAAGTGAATGCTTACGGATGACGCCTTTTAAAAAGCATCATTTCAATATGGGACCACCAAATAATTCTAATGCTATTTTATTATCACCCCAACATTTTTTATCAACTAAAACAACATGGTTTTTATATACTAATTTATAAACTGGCAAATTATCAAGAATTTCGTATTTGGCAAAGTAATACCTAAACTTTTCGCCATCAATAGACAGTGAATTATAGAATAGCATTATAAGTTCGTAATTTGATATTTGAGATCTTAAAATATTAGCATACTTCTTCTTGGATTCATTATCAATTTCCGCATCATCAATAAACTTAAATGTATTAAATAAAAACCGATAATAATGAGAAAGATTTTGAGATTTATCTTGAAAATGCTGACAGTACTGCTTGCCAATGACTCCAGCCATATGAAATTTGAATTGGTCACTATCATCGTTTGATACACGATAATGTCCATTCCTTTTCATCTCGCTTTTGAAGGCCTTGAAAAAATATAGGAATATACCTCTTCCCTCTGCTTTTACTTCTTTGGTTATTTTATTTTTAACTTTCATATCATTGATAATCACTTGAAGTAAATTCAGCATATTGAAAAATGAATTTTCAAAATCACGCCGTACATCATTTACCTCTTTGCGATTATTTTCTTTTTCGACTCTTCTGATTGAATCATTTTGTGTCTTTAACGTCCATAATACACCAACGAAACCCAAAGCTGAAAACACCGAAGTTAGAGCTCCCCATGAATCTCCGAATGTGCCTGTTTGACTAAAGTCGAAGTCTCCAAAAAGTTGAGGGATTTCTAGTATAAGTAATATATATAAAAAAGAAACAATCACGACGCCAAGAACTGCAATGAAAATAAACTGAACCATAATCTTTCCCAATTATTTTGTTAATTTATTTTGATAACTTTTTGATAATCATTCAAAAACTAATAATAAAAACGGGAACCAACTGGCTCCCGTTCTCTAATCACACAGCCTTTATACTACATGTTTTTGATAATCGCGTCGCCAAACTCTGAACATTTCAGCAGCTTAGCGCCTTCCATCAGACGTTCGAAATCGTAAGTTACGGTTTTCGCGTTAATCGCGCCTTCCATACCTTTAACGATCAGGTCTGCGGCTTCGAACCATTCCATGTGGCGCAGCATCATCTCTGCGGACAGGATGATAGAGCCTGGGTTCACTTTGTCCTGGCCTGCGTATTTTGGTGCAGTACCGTGGGTCGCTTCGAACAGGGCGCACTCGTCACCGATGTTCGCACCAGGGGCGATACCGATACCGCCAACCTGCGCTGCCAGGGCGTCAGAGATGTAGTCACCGTTCAGGTTCATACAGGCAATCACGTCGTATTCAGCAGGACGCAGCAGGATCTGCTGCAGGAACGCATCGGCGATCACATCTTTAATGATGATCTCTTTGCCGGTGTTCGGGTTCTTGATCTTCTGCCATGGGCCGCCGTCGATCAGCTCACCGCCGAACTCTTCGGTCGCCAACTGGTAGCCCCAGTCTTTGAACGCGCCTTCGGTGAACTTCATGATGTTGCCTTTGTGAACCAGAGTCACAGAGTCACGGTCGTTGGTGATTGCATATTCGATGGCTGCACGCACCAGACGTTTAGTACCGTCTTCAGAGCATGGCTTGATGCCGATACCGCAATGCTCAGGGAAGCGAATTTTCTTCACGCCCATCTCTTCGCGCAGGAATTTAATCACTTTTTCTGCGTCAGCAGAGTCCGCTTTCCATTCGATACCCGCGTAGATGTCTTCTGAGTTTTCGCGGAAGATAACCATATCGGTCAGTTCAGGGTGCTTAACCGGGCTAGGAGTGCCCTGATAGTAACGAACCGGACGCAGACACACGTACAGGTCCAGCTCCTGACGCAGTGCCACGTTCAGGGAACGGATACCGCCGCCAACTGGCGTGGTCAGTGGGCCTTTAATAGCAACGCGGTAGTCGCGGATCAGATCCAGCGTTTCTGCTGGCAGCCAGACGTCCTGGCCATAAACTTGAGTAGATTTCTCACCGGTGTAAATTTCCATCCAGGAAATTTTACGCTCGCCTTTGTAGGCTTTCTCAACAGCGGCATCAACCACTTTCAGCATTGCCGGGGTAACGTCTACACCGATACCGTCACCTTCGATGAACGGGATAATCGGATTGTGAGGAACGTTAATCTTGCCGTTTTGCAGGGTGATCTTTTTACCTTCCGCCGGAACAACTACTTTGCTTTCCATTAACCTCTCCTTCGAGCGCTTCTGGTTGTTACTGATCTTATGTTAATAAATTGTAATGAGCCCTTCGATAGTACCTGATTGTCCTGCGCCATGAAAGGTCTTCGTTATTAGGCTATAATGCGGCAATTGATAACGCCTGAAAATACCATGAAGAAAACTTCTTTTACAAAACACCGGGTTGAGCGATTCAGCTCGCGACAACCCGCCAGAAGACCGCAGGAAACCCAGCCGAAGCGGGTTATTTTGTTCAATAAACCCTACGATGTTTTGCCGCAGTTTACCGATGAAGCCGGGCGCAGCACGCTGAAGGACTATATTCCCGTTCAGGGCGTCTACGCAGCCGGGCGTCTGGACCGCGACAGCGAAGGCCTTCTGGTCTTAACCAACGACGGGGCTTTACAGGCAAAGCTCACACAGCCCGGGAAACGTACCGGTAAAATTTACTTCGTCCAGGTGGAAGGCGAGCCGGATGACGCGACGCTGGCAGCGCTTCGCAGCGGCGTGACGTTGAACGACGGCCCAACCCTGCCCGCAGGTATTGAGCGCGTGAATGAACCGGAGTGGCTGTGGCCGCGCAACCCGCCGATTCGCGAACGCAAATCCATTCCGACAAGCTGGCTCAAAATTACCCTTTATGAAGGCCGCAACCGCCAGGTTCGCCGCATGACCGCGCATGTCGGCTTCCCTACCCTGCGTCTGATTCGCTACGCTATGGGTAGCTACACCCTGGAAACGCTGGCAAACGGCGAATGGCGCGACGTTACCCCTTAAGGAGTCACTATGTTTAAACCTCATGTCACGGTTGCCTGCGTGGTCCACGCCCGGGGTAAATTTCTTGTTGTCGAAGAGAGCATTAACGGCAAAGCGCTGTGGAACCAGCCTGCCGGACACCTTGAAGCCAATGAAACCCTGCTGCAGGCAGCGAAGCGCGAGCTATGGGAAGAGACCGGCATCCACGCTGAACCCCAGCACTTCATCCGTATGCACCAGTGGATCGCGCCGGATCACACCCCGTTCCTGCGCTTTTTATTCGCCGTTGAGCTTAGCGAAACGTGCGCCACTGAGCCGCAGGATGACGATATCGACCGCTGTCTGTGGGTCACCGCCGACGATATCCTGAACGCGCCAAACCTGCGCTCGCCGCTGGTTGCGGAAAGCATTCGCTGCTGGCAGTCTGCTGGCCGCTTACCACTGGATGTCATCGGCGCATTTAACTGGCCGTTTACAGAGGGTGTCAATGGTGGGGGGGCGTGATAGAATACGCCGCCTTGAAGTTCAATGTCGTGAGTATTCCATGTCAGATAACAGCCAGAAAAAAGTGATCGTCGGCATGTCCGGCGGTGTCGATTCCTCCGTTTCCGCCTACCTGTTGCAGCAACAGGGCTATAAGGTGGAGGGCCTGTTCATGAAGAACTGGGAGGAAGATGATGGCGAGGAATACTGCACCGCCGCTGCGGATCTCGCCGACGCGCAGGCCGTATGCGATAAGCTCGGCATTGAGCTGCACACCGTTAACTTTGCCGCAGAATACTGGGACAACGTTTTTGAACTGTTCCTGGAAGAGTACAAAGCAGGGCGTACGCCGAACCCGGATATTCTGTGCAACAAAGAGATCAAATTTAAAGCCTTCCTGGAATTCGCCGCGGAAGATCTGGGCGCAGACTACATTGCGACCGGTCACTACGTGCGTCGTGCAGACGTGAATGGCAAAAGCCAGTTGCTGCGCGGCCTGGACGGCAACAAGGATCAGAGCTACTTCCTCTATACGCTGAGCCACGAGCAAATCGCCCAGAGCCTGTTCCCGGTCGGCGAGCTGGAAAAGCCGCAGGTGCGTAAAATCGCCGAAGAGCTGGACCTGATCACCGCGAAGAAAAAAGACTCTACCGGCATCTGCTTCATCGGCGAGCGCAAATTCCGCGATTTCCTGGGACGTTACCTGCCTGCACAGCCGGGTAAAATTGTCACCGTCGACGGGGAAGAGATTGGCCAGCATCAGGGGCTGATGTACCACACGCTCGGACAGCGTAAAGGACTGGGTATCGGCGGGACCAAAGAAGGCAGTGAAGATCCGTGGTATGTTGTCGACAAAGACGTCGAAAACAATATTCTGGTTGTTGCCCAGGGTCACGATCATCCGCGTCTGATGTCCGTTGGCCTTATCGCGCAGCAGCTGCACTGGGTCGATCGTGAGCCGCTGAAAGGCACGCTGCGCTGCACGGTGAAAACCCGCTACCGTCAGACCGATATCCCTTGCACCATTACCGCGCTCGATGACGATCGCATTGACGTGCGTTTCGACGAGCCGGTCGCCGCCGTCACCCCGGGTCAGTCCGCTGTCTTCTACAGCGGTGAGATCTGCCTGGGCGGTGGGATCATTGAACAGCGCCTGCCGCTGCCTGCTGTTTAATACGATTGCACACATAAAGGAGACCGTGTGGGGAAGAACTACTATGACATCACCCTGGCGCTGGCGGGAATTTGCCAGTCAGCCCGTCTGGTGCAACAGCTGGCGCATCAGGGTCATTGCGACGCTGACGCCCTGCACGTTTCACTGAACAGCGTTATCGATCTCAACCCCGGCTCCACACTGGGCGTGTTCGGTGGCAGTGAAACCAATCTTCGTCTCGGTCTTGAAACCCTGCTTGGCGTGCTTAACGCCAGCAGCCGTCAGGGTTTAAACGCGGAGCTGACCCGCTACACGTTGAGCCTGATGGTGCTGGAGCGTAAGCTGAGCGCCGCAAAAGGCGCAATGAATACGCTGGGCGATCGTATTGCCGGGTTACAGCGTCAGCTCGACCATTTTGACCTGCAGTCCGAAACGCTGCTCAGCGCCATGGCCGGCATTTATGTTGACGTCATCAGCCCGCTGGGCCCGCGTATTCAGGTCACCGGATCCCCTGCCGTGCTGCAAAGTCCGCAGGTACAGGCAAAAGTGCGCGCGTCCCTGCTGGCAGGGATCCGCGCCGCCGTGCTGTGGCACCAGGTTGGCGGTGGCCGCCTGCAGTTAATGTTTTCTCGTAATCGCCTGACCACTCAGGCAAAACAAATTCTTGCTCATTGTTAACCTCCCGGAGTTGCGAATTATGGAATTATCCTCACTGACCGCCGTATCCCCTGTCGATGGACGCTACGGCGATAAAGTCAGCGCGCTGCGCGGGATCTTCAGCGAATATGGTTTGCTGAAGTTCCGTGTTCAGGTTGAAGTACGCTGGCTGCAAAAGCTGGCCGCCCAGGCAGCAATCAAGGAAGTTCCTGCTTTTGACGAAAAGGCAAACGATTACCTTGATAAAATCGTTGCCGAGTTCAGCGAACAAGACGCCGCGCGCATTAAAACCATTGAACGCACCACCAACCACGACGTGAAAGCGGTTGAGTACTTCCTGAAAGAGAAAGTGGAAAGCGTCCCTGCGCTGCATGCCGTGTCTGAGTTCATTCACTTCGCCTGTACCTCTGAAGACATCAATAACCTGTCTCATGCGCTGATGCTCTCCACCGCGCGCAAAGAGGTGGTGCTGCCTTACTGGCGTAAAATCATCGACGCGGTAAAAGCGCTGTCCGTGGAATACCGCGACATTCCGCTGCTCTCCCGTACCCACGGTCAGCCAGCCACCCCATCCACGATGGGTAAAGAGATGGCGAACGTCGCGTACCGTATGGAGCGCCAGTACCGTCAGCTGGAACAGGTTGAAATTCTGGGCAAAATCAACGGCGCGGTCGGTAACTATAACGCCCACATCGCCGCTTATCCGGAAGTTGACTGGCACCAGTTCAGCGAAGAGTTCGTGACCTCTCTGGGCATTCAGTGGAACCCGTACACCACCCAGATTGAGCCGCACGACTATATCGCCGAACTCTTTGACTGCATCGCGCGCTTCAACACCATCCTGATCGACTTCGATCGTGACGTGTGGGGCTACATCGCCCTGAACCACTTCAAGCAGAAAACCATCGCCGGTGAAATCGGCTCTTCCACCATGCCGCACAAAGTCAACCCAATCGACTTCGAAAACTCCGAAGGCAACCTGGGCCTGGCGAACGCCGTGCTGCAGCATATGGCGAGCAAACTGCCGGTATCCCGCTGGCAGCGCGACCTGACCGACTCCACCGTACTGCGTAACCTGGGCGTGGGCATTGGCTACGCGCTGATCGCGTATCAGTCCACCCTGAAAGGCGTGAGCAAACTGGAAGTGAACCGTGACCGTCTGCTGGACGAGCTGGATCACAACTGGGAAGTGCTGGCGGAGCCAATCCAGACCGTGATGCGCCGTTACGGTATCGAAAAACCGTACGAGAAGCTGAAAGAGCTGACCCGCGGCAAACGCGTTGACGCCGAAGGCATGAAGCAGTTTATCGACGGTCTGGCCCTGCCGGAAGAAGAGAAAACGCGCCTGAAGGCGATGACCCCGGCGAACTATATTGGCCGCGCCATCACCATGGTCGACGATCTGAAGTAACGCCCCTCTCCCCCTTTTCGCCCGAAAAGGGGGATGCTTTTCCCCGGTTTACTCAATGTTTATCCCCACAACAACATAATCAGCGTTAAACTATTCATACCAATTATTTAGGGAGAAGAGATGATGCGCGTACTGGTTGTTGAGGATAACGCATTGCTACGCCATCACCTGAAGGTACAGCTTCAGGAGATGGGACATCAGGTGGACGATGCTGAAGATGCAAAAGAAGCCGATTATTATCTCAATGAACACCTGCCGGATATCGCCATTGTCGATTTAGGCTTGCCTGACGAAGACGGTCTGTCGTTAATTCGCCGCTGGCGCAGCCACGATGTCTCCCTGCCGGTTCTGGTTCTGACCGCCCGTGAAGGCTGGCAGGATAAGGTTGAAGTGCTCAGCGCGGGTGCGGATGATTACGTCACCAAGCCGTTTCATATTGAAGAGGTGGCGGCGCGCATGCAGGCGCTGTTACGCCGCAACAGCGGGCTGGCTTCACAGGTTATTTCCATCCCGCCTTTCCAGGTCGATCTCTCCCGCAGGGAATTAGCGATCAATGATGAAGTGATCAAACTCACCGCCTTCGAATACACCATTATGGAAACGCTGATCCGTAACAATGGCAAAGTGGTGAGCAAAGATTCCTTAATGCTCCAGCTCTATCCTGATGCTGAACTGCGCGAGAGCCATACCATTGACGTGCTGATGGGACGTTTACGTAAGAAAATTCAGGCGCAGTATCCGCAGGATGTGATTACCACCGTCCGCGGTCAGGGCTACCTGTTCGAATTACGCTAAATGAAACGGATTTTACGCCACATCCTGCCCCTCTCGCTGCGGGTTCGTTTCTTACTGGCAACAGCCGCCGTCGTGCTGGTGCTGTCGCTCTCCTACGGCATGGTCGCCCTGGTGGGCTACAGCGTCAGCTTTGATAAAACCACCTTTCGGCTGTTGCGTGGCGAAAGCAATCTGTTTTATACCCTGGCGAAGTGGGAAAACAACCGAATCACCGTCGAAATGCCGGAAAACCTGAATCAGCAGAGCCCGACGCTGGCCCTGATTTATAACGAAAAGGGAAAGTTACTGTGGGCGCAGCGCGACATCCCCTGGCTGGTCAAAAGCATTCGTCCGGAGTGGCTTAAAACTAACGGGTTTCATGAGATTGAAGCCGATCTCAATACCACCAGCACGCTGATCCGCGAAGATCGCTCTATGCAGCAGAAGCTCAATGAAATTCGCGCTGATGATGCCGAGACGGAGATGACGCACTCCGTGGCGATCAATATTTACCCTGCGACAATGAACATGCCGCAGCTGACCATTGTGGTGATCGACACCATTCCGGTTGAGCTAAAACGCTCTTACAAGGTCTGGAGCTGGTTCGTGTATGTTCTTGCCGCCAATCTGCTGCTGGTGATCCCGCTGCTTTGGGTAGCGGCCTGGTGGAGCCTGCGGCCAATTGAATCTCTTGCCCGCGAGGTACGCGAGCTGGAAGAACATCATCGCGAGAAGCTGAACCCGGAAACGACCCGTGAGCTCACCAGCCTGGTGCGTAACCTCAATCGCCTGCTGAAAAGCGAACGCGAACGCTACGATAAATACCGCACCACCCTTACCGACCTGACCCACAGCCTGAAAACCCCGCTGGCCGTGATGCAAAGTACCCTGCGTTCCATGCGCAGTTCGAAGCTGAGCGTCGACGATGCCGAGCCGGTGATGCTGGAACAGATCAGCCGTATTTCACAGCAAATTGGCTATTACCTGCATCGCGCCAGCATGCGTTCCGGCAGCGCCCTGCTGAGCCGCGAGCTGCACCCGGTAGCCCCGCTTCTGGATAACCTCACGTCCGCCCTCAACAAGGTGTATCAGCGTAAAGGTGTGAACATCAGCCTCGATATCTCGCCAGAGATAAGCTTTGTGGGTGAAAAAAATGACTTCATGGAAGTGATGGGTAACCTGCTGGATAACGCCTGCAAATACTGCCTGGAGTTCGTGGAAGTGTCTGCGCGCCAGACGGAAACCGAGCTGCATATTATCGTTGAGGATGATGGCCCGGGGATCCCGCGCAATAAGCGTGACGTGGTGTTCGATCGCGGTCAGCGCGCCGATACGTTACGTCCAGGCCAGGGCGTAGGATTAGCCGTCGCGCGCGAGATTGTCGATCAGTACGACGGAAAAATCGAAACCAGCGAAAGCCTGCTGGGTGGCGCCAGAATGGAGGTCATTTTTGGTCGCCAGCAGCCCACATCGAACGATAGTTAACCCGTTATGTGAAAAATGCGAGGATCTCGCAGCCGGGGGGCTGAGCTTCCGTTATAATCCGAGTCAGTAAGAGCCTGCGGAATAAAAAAATTATGGATTATCACTTAACACTTAACTGGCCCGAGTTTATTGAACGTTACTGGCAAAAACGCCCGGTGGTTCTGAAGCGCGGGTTCAGCAATTTTGTCGACCCCATCTCGCCTGACGAACTGGCCGGTCTGGCCATGGAAAACGAAGTCGACAGCCGTCTGGTGAGCCACCAGGACGGAAAATGGCAGGTTAGCCACGGTCCTTTCGAAAGCTACGATCACCTCGGTGAAAACAACTGGTCGCTGCTGGTGCAGGCGGTCAACCACTGGCACGAGCCAACTGCCGCCTTAATGCTCCCGTTCCGCGCCCTGCCCGACTGGCGCATGGACGATCTGATGATCTCCTTCTCCGTACCTGGCGGCGGCGTGGGTCCGCATCTGGACCAGTACGACGTGTTTATCATTCAAGGTACGGGCCGCCGCCGCTGGCGCGTGGGCGAAAAAGTGCCAATGAAGCAGCACTGTCCGCATCCGGATCTGCTCCAGGTTGACCCGTTTGAAGGGATTATCGACGAAGAGCTGGAGCCGGGTGACATTCTCTACATTCCGCCGGGATTCCCTCACGAAGGCTACTCCCTGGAAAACTCACTCAACTACTCCGTAGGGTTCCGCGCGCCGAGCGGCCGCGAGATGATCAGCGGATTTGCCGACTACGTTCTGCAACGCGAGCTGGGCAGCTATCGTTACAGCGACCCTGATGTGCCTGCGCGCGAACATCCGGCGGATATTCTGCCAGAGGAACTCGATAAGCTGCGCGGCATGATGCTGGATCTGATTAACGAGCCGGAGCACTTCAAACAGTGGTTTGGTGAGTTTATCAGCCAGTCTCGTCACGAGCTGGACGTTGCGCCGCCGGAGCCGCCTTATCAGGCTGACGAGATTTACGATGCGCTTCAGCAGGGCGATAAGCTGGCGCGTCTGGGCGGATTGCGCGTGCTCCGCATTGGTGAGGAGGTGTTCGTCAACGGCGAGAAGCTGGACTCTCCGCACCGTCCGGCGCTCGAAGCCATTGCCAGCCATCTGGTGCTGACAGCCGACACCTTTGGCGACGCGCTGGAAGACCCGTCCTTCCTCGCGATGCTGGCCGCGCTGGTCAACAGCGGGTACTGGTTCTTTGAGGACTGAGTCGTGATATTTGCCGGGTGGCGGCTTCGCCTTACCCGGCCTACAAAAGCACGATCCCGTAGGCCCGGTAAGCGTAGCGCCACCGGGCGTTTTTATCTCCGCTCCCCCGCTGCAAAATCCTCGATCTCTCCCGCCCAATCCGCAGGATACAACCCTTCCCGTACATCGCGATGAAACGTTGAATACGGCCAGTCGCTGACTTTGCTGACATAGCCATGCTTCACCGGATTGATGTAGACGTAATCCATATGCCGCCGGTAGTCCTCTTCGTTACGGACGGTGTGCTCCCAGAAGCGTGGCTGCCAGATATGGCGCATTTCGATGTTGCGGCTAAATGTCTTTTTGATGTCGCGCCAGCGGGCCGAAAAGTCACTGTCGCCTTCCGGTAAAGTCCAGATACAGTGCATATGTTCGGGAAGGATAACCCAGGCGTTTATGATAAAGGGCTTCGCGCGTTTAACCGTAGAGGTGGCAGCACGCAGGCTGTCGATATAGCGTGTAAGCAAATCGCTCTGGCGGTTTTGCAGGTTGACGGTGAAGAACCAGGTACCGCCGGGGACGTAATGACGACGATAGTGAGACATTGGCGTTCCTTGCCTTAATGCCGGGTGGCGGCTACGCCTTACCCGGCCTACGAACCGAATGTAGGCCCGGTAAGCGTAGCGCCACCGGGCGTTTTCTCAGCATTTTGCCGTCAGTTCAGCTATCCGCACAATCACCTTCACCGCTTTTTCCATCCCCTCCAGCGTCACAAACTCATGCTTGCCATGGTAGTTGTAGCCACCGGTAAACAGGTTCGGGCACGGCAGCCCCATAAACGACAGCTGAGAACCGTCGGTGCCGCCGCGAATCGGCTTCAGCTGCGGTTCAATATCACAGTCGCGCATCGCCTGCTGGGCGATATCGAGAATATGCGGATGCGCCATCACCTTCTCGCGCATATTGTAATAGCTGTCTTCAATGATCAGCTCAATATAGCAATCAGGGTGTAACCCTTTGCCCACCTTCTTGGCGATCTCCATCATCTTACGCTTGCGCGCCTCAAAGGCTTTGCGGTCGAAATCGCGGATGATGTAGTGCATCTGCGCGCTGTCCACGGTGCCTTTGATGCTGGTCAGGTGATAGAACCCTTCATACCCGTCGGTCTGTTCAGGACTCTCTTCCGCCGGGACTTCCGCATGAATGCGTGACGCCAGCGACAGCGCGTTCACCATGACGCCTTTCGCCGAACCGGGGTGAACGTTGTTGCCGACAATTTTGATCGTGACGGACGCGGCGTTAAAGTTTTCATACTCCAGTTCACCGACGCCCCCACCGTCAACGGTATAGGCCCACTGCGCGTTAAAGGCCTCCACGTCGAAGTGCTTCGCGCCCTTGCCGACCTCTTCGTCCGGCGTAAAGGCCACGCGGATATCCCCATGCGGGATATTTTTCTCTTTCAGCACCGCCAGCGCGGTCATGATCTCCGCAATGCCCGCCTTGTCATCCGCCCCCAGCAGCGTTTTGCCGTCGGTGGTGATCAGCGTCTGGCCCAGCAGCTGGTGCAGCACCGGAAACATCACGGGCGAGAGCACTTCGTCGCCAATACCCAGCGCAATGTCGCCGCCGCGGTAGTTTTCCACAATCTGCGGGTTCACATGTTTACCGCTAAAATCCGGAGAGGTGTCGACATGAGAGATAAAGCCAATCGCCGGAATATCACCCTGAACATTCGCCGGCAGCGTTCCCATCACAGTGCCTTTCTCGCTTAAGGTGACGTTGACCAGCCCCATGGCGTCAAGCTGCTCTTTGAGCAGGTTTAACAACTTCCACTGGCCTTCGGTGCTCGGCACCTGGCGAACACCCGGCTTAGATTGGGTATCCAGCGAAACGTACTGTAAAAAACGCTCAAGTAATTTATCCATGCAGTCACCCTCACTTTTTGTGACAACATTATCAATAAGCATCAAAACGCAAATATTGCGTCAGGTCACTTTTATCCCGCAAACGAGAATATTTTCCGTTTATATCGTTATGCGTTAATAAATGTAGCTTATGAATCAGTGACAAGGATTGGCGATTGCAGGGGATTGCCGTAGAATGTCCGCCCTCATTACGAGTCACCAAGGTGGTTACACACAAACCCCGCTTCAGTCTGCTGCCTGAGGCGTCTATATGGGACAGCGCAAAAATTGAATACACAATCCCGTTCACGTTCACCGCTGGTGCAACTGGAACGAATTCGTAAAAGCTTTGATGGCAAAGATGTCATTTCCGACCTCACGCTCACCATCAATGACGGTGAGTTTCTGACGCTGCTTGGCCCCTCTGGCTGCGGCAAAACAACCGTACTACGCCTTATCGCCGGGCTGGAAAGCGTCGATAACGGCCATATCCATCTTGAGAACCAGGACATCACCCGGGTTCCCGCCGAAGATCGCCACGTCAATACCGTCTTTCAGAGCTATGCCCTGTTCCCGCACATGACCGTGTTTGAAAACGTGGCGTTTGGTCTGCGGATGCAAAAAACCCCGGCGAGCGAGATCGAACCGCGCGTCACCGACGCCCTGCGCATGGTGCAGCTTGAGACGTTTGCCCAGCGTAAACCCCATCAGCTTTCCGGCGGCCAGCAGCAGCGCGTGGCCATCGCCCGCGCCGTCGTCAACAAGCCTCGCCTGCTCCTGCTGGATGAATCCCTCTCGGCGCTGGATTACAAGCTGCGCAAGCAGATGCAGAACGAGCTCAAAGCCCTGCAGCGCAAGCTCGGCATTACCTTTGTCTTCGTCACCCACGATCAGGAAGAGGCCCTGACCATGTCTGACCGCATCGTGGTGATGCGCGACGGCAAAATCGAGCAGGACGGCACGCCGCGCGAAATCTACGAAGAGCCGAAGAATCTGTTTGTCGCCAGCTTCATTGGCGAGATCAATATCTTCGACGCCACGGTGATTGAGCGTCTGGACGACCAGCGCGTGCGCGCCAGCGTTGAAGGACGCGAGTGCAATATCACGGTGACTTTCCCCGTCGAAAAGGGACAAAAGCTCAACGTTCTGCTGCGCCCGGAAGATCTGCGCGTCGATGAAATTCACGGCAATACCGAGGCCGAAGGTTTAATCGGCTATATCCGCGAGCGCAACTACAAAGGGATGACGCTGGAGTCTGTCGTCGAGCTGGAGAACGGCAAGATGGTGATGGTCAGCGAATTCTTTAACGAAGACGACCCTGACTTCGACCACTCTCTCGACCAGAAAATGGTTATCAACTGGGTAGAAAGCTGGGAGGTTGTGCTGGCTGATGAAGAACACAAGTAAATTCCAGAATGTGGTGATCGCCACGATCGTCGGTTGGCTTGTGCTGTTTGTCTTTTTACCCAACCTGATGATCGTTGCCACCAGCTTCCTGACCCGCGACGACGCTAGCTTCGTTTCGCTGGTCTTTACGCTGGACAACTACGCGCGCCTGCTCGATCCGCTCTATTTTGACGTGCTGCTGCACTCGCTCAATATGGCGCTGATTGCCACCCTTGCCTGTCTGGTGCTGGGTTATCCCTTTGCATGGTTCCTCGCGGGCCTGCCGCAAAAGGTGCGGCCCCTGCTGCTGTTTTTACTGATTGTTCCCTTCTGGACGAACTCGCTCATCCGTATTTATGGCCTGAAGATCTTCCTCAGCACAAAGGGCTATCTCAATGAGTTTCTGCTGTGGCTCGGGGTGATTGATACGCCGATCCGCATCATGTTTACCCCGAGCGCGGTGATTGTCGGCCTGGTCTATATCCTGCTGCCGTTTATGGTGATGCCGCTCTACTCCAGCATCGAGAAGCTGGATAAACCGCTGCTGGAAGCGGCAAAAGATCTTGGTGCCAGCAAGCTGCAGACCTTTCTTCGCATCATCATTCCGCTGACGATGCCCGGCATTATCGCGGGCTGTCTGCTGGTAATGCTCCCGGCGATGGGCTTGTTCTATGTATCGGATCTGATGGGCGGCGCGAAAAACCTGCTGATCGGTAACGTCATCAAGAGCCAGTTCCTCAACATCCGCGACTGGCCGTTCGGCTCGGCCACCAGCATTACGCTGACGGTGGTAATGGGCCTGATGCTGCTGGTCTACTGGCGCGCCTCTCGCCTTCTGAATAAAAAGGTGGAACTCGAATGATCGGTCGACTGCTTCGCGGCGGTTTTATGACCGCCGTTTATGCCTGGCTCTATATCCCAATCGTTATTTTGATCGTGAACTCGTTTAACAGCTCGCGGTTCGGGATTAACTGGCAGGGCTTTACCACCAACTGGTACAGCCTGCTGATAAACAACGACAGCCTGCTGCAGGCCGCTCAGCACTCGCTGACGATGGCGATCTTCTCCGCCACCTTCGCGACGCTAATTGGCTCGCTCACCGCCGTGGCGCTGTACCGCTATCGCTTTCGCGGCAAACCGTTCGTCAGCGGCATGCTGTTCGTGGTGATGATGTCGCCTGACATCGTGATGGCCATTTCGCTGCTGGTGCTGTTTATGCTGCTGGGCGTACAGCTTGGCTTCTGGTCGCTGCTGTTTTCCCATATCACCTTCTGCCTGCCGTTTGTGGTGGTGACCGTCTTTGCACGCCTTAAAGGGTTCGACGTGCGCATGCTGGAGGCGGCGAAAGATCTGGGCGCCAGCGAGATGACCATCCTGCGAAAAATCATCCTGCCGCTGGCGATGCCTGCCGTGGCGGCCGGATGGCTGCTTAGCTTCACCCTGTCGATGGATGACGTGGTCGTGTCCTCCTTCGTCACCGGTCCGAGCTATGAAATTCTGCCGTTGAAGATCTACTCAATGGTGAAAGTCGGCGTCTCACCAGAGGTGAACGCGCTGGCGACCATTCTGCTGGTGTTTTCGCTGGTTCTGGTGATCGCCAGCCAGGTTATTGCTCGTGATAAAACAAAATCTCAGGGGACAATGAAATGAAAAAAATGCTCGCCGCTGCGGCGCTGGTGCTTGGCATGGGTGCCGCGCACGCTGATGACAGCAAAACGCTCTACTTCTACAACTGGACCGAATACGTGCCGCCGGGCCTGCTGGAACAGTTCACGAAGGAGACGGGCATCAAGGTGATCTACTCGACCTACGAGTCGAATGAAACCATGTATGCCAAGCTGAAAACGTACAAAGACGGCGCGTACGATCTGGTCGTTCCTTCCACCTACTTTGTCGACAAAATGCGCAAAGAAGGCATGATCCAGAAGATCGATAAAACGAAGCTGACCCATTTTTCAAACCTCGATCCGAAGATGCTCAACAAGCCGTTCGACCCGAATAACGACTACTCCGTTCCGTATATCTGGGGTGCGACCGCTATTGGCGTGAACAGCGAGGCCGTCGATCCGAAATCGGTGACGAGCTGGGCCGACCTGTGGAAACCGGAATACAAAGGGAGCCTGCTGTTAACCGACGACGCGCGTGAAGTGTTCCAGGTGGCGCTGCGCAAGCTGGGCTATTCGGGCAACACGACGGATCCGAAAGAGATCGAAGCGGCGTATAACGAGCTGAAAAAGCTGATGCCTAACGTGGCGGCGTTCAACTCTGATAACCCGGCTAACCCGTATATGGAAGGCGAAGTGAATCTGGGGATGGTGTGGAACGGCTCCGCGTACGTGGCCCGCCAGGCCGGTACGCCTCTTGAGGTGGTCTGGCCGAAAGAAGGTGGGATCTTCTGGATGGATAGTCTGTCGATTCCTGCCAACGCGAAAAACGTGGATGGCGCGCTTAAGCTGATTAACTTCCTGCTGCGCCCTGACGTGGCGAAACAGGTCGCCGAGACGATAGGCTACCCCACGCCAAACCTCGCGGCACGCAAGCTGCTGAAGCCTGAGGTAGCTAACGATAAATCGCTCTACCCGGATGCCGAAACCATCAGCAAGGGTGAATGGCAGAACGATGTCGGCGACGCCAGCCGCCTCTACGAAGAGTATTACCAGAAATTGAAAGCGGGCCGATAAACGGTATCGCGTTCTTCCTCGCGCCGCCTGTACGGCGTGAGGAAGGATTAACTGACCGCATTCTCCCCGGCCCAGACCGTCGCCTTTCTCATCGCCTCAACTACCTCCTCATCCGACAGCCCCAGCGCCTGGCGAACTCTGGTCGCCTCGTCCCACTGCTGCTGTTCATAGTACCGGCAAAGGCTCACCATATCGGCTAACCTTCCCTCCTGGTGACACAGCGCATTGCTCACGCTCTGCGGCACCGCAATTTGCTTCATCAACTCGGCCATCGGCACCTCAAGGAGGGTATCGAGCAGAGAAAACAGGCCGCACATGAAGGCATTTTCAGCCAGCGCCGGTTCTTTCATCGTCTCAGCTATCAGCTCACAGAACTTACCGCGCATCATGCTCAACGGGTAAAGCTCGCTAACGGTGTCATTGCCCGCACTGGCGAGGACCACGACGGCAACAAACCGCCTCAGCTGGTTTTCCCCGAGGTATCTGAGCACTTCGCTCAGGGTTAACTTACTGAAATTACAGGCACCGATATGTTTAAATGCGGTGTGCTTCATGTAGCGCATGATCTTCCAGGACAGCGTGAGGTCGGTTTTAATCAACGACTCGACGATCCGAAAATCAGGCTTATTGCGCCCAACCTCCATTTGCAGCCGAAAAATCGCCAGCTGATTTTGCGATAGCCGTTTATATTTAATGACCTCCGGACGGCAGAAAAAATAGCCCTGAAACAGCGAGAATCCCTCTTCCCTGTATTGGTTGAATTCCTCTTTAGTCTCAATTTTTTCAGCGAGATATTTAATATGCCCGGTCAGATGTTTACGCTCTTTCAGATACGCTTTAATTTGCGCTAAGGAATAATTTCTGACGTCGAATTTCAGTATAGAAATATAGGGTAAAAAAGCATCCCATTCTGGAGCAAGGGTGAAATCATCAAGCGCAAACTGATAGCCGTGCGCATTCATCTCCCTGACGGCCTGCAGCAGTTCAGCCCCTGGCACAGCATCTTCAAGAATCTCAATGACCACGCTCTCTTTATCCAGCGCTTCTCCGCTGCGGTCAATGACCATTCGCGACGGGAAATTAATAAACGACGTATGCGCCCCGGCGATGCGCTGGGAAGGCACGCATAAAAACTGATCGGATATCATTCTGGAGGTGGCATATTCCGCCGACACGTCCGGAAAACGGTTTGTCATCCCATCTCTGAAGAGCAGCTCATAGGCCACCGTATTCATTTCAGGGTTAAAAATGGGTTGTCGCGCAATAAATCCGTACATATCCCATCCTCCTCTACAACTTTATTATTTATTAGCATCCTCTTTCTACACGACGATAACGAGCATTATCGAGCACTATTTTGATTGAATGCACAAAATAAAAGCATCCACACTAATTAACGGGATTTATATGTTCAGGATTTAAATTAAATATACCTGGCGATCTACAGAAAGAGGAAAAAATATCCGATAAGGAATAGGTGCCTGCCCAACATGCACAATATTACGGGAGAAGAGAATGAAAGACGCCATGGTCCGAAGACAAAAAATAAGAGTCAAGACGTTGATGCTATTGTCCATTTTCCTCACCGTGACGGTGGGCTTTACGGCAACGATCGGGTTTATGATGTGGCAGTGGATGGCGCAGCAGGAGGTTCTGGCCAAAAAACATATCCGCCAGATTGCCGAGGTGCAATCGATGCAGGTCAGCAAACAGCTGGATTCTGCCCTGACTGCCGCCCGGGACATGGGCAACAGCGCCCTGGCGCTGCGCGAGGCGGGCGTATCCGATCGCCAGAGCCTGAACCAGCTGCTCATTCACTATCTGTCGGCTCATCCACAGTTTCTCTCTATGTCGATGGCCTTTGAGCCCAACGCGTTCGACGATAAAGATGCCGCCTGGGCCGGTCAGAGCGGTGAAGATCCTGCCGGGCGCTATGCCCGCTACGTTGACCGGGATGCCACCGGCAAACCGGCATTACACCTGCTGACGGACATCGAAACCCCCGGCAGCGGTGATTACTATCTGCTGCCGAAACAACGGCATAAAGATGTGATCATCGAGCCCTATATTTATCCCTACAACGGCGTGGACGTGATGCTCACCTCGATTGCCGCCCCCATCATGCGCGACGGTCAGTTTCTGGGCTCGGTCACCTCTGATTTCTCCCTCGCCACGCTGCAATCGACCATCGGCGCGATTAAACCGTGGAACGGAACAGGCTACGCCCTGCTCCTCTCCGCGGGTAATAACGTAGTGTCCAGCCCGGACAAGCGCGCGGCAGGCAAGCCTTACGCCGGTCAGATTACCGGTCATGACGTCACCCGGGTAAGCGATCCGCTGCTGAAGGAGGATGTGTTCATCACCTGGCAGGATATCGCCGTCGGTAATAGCCAGACGCCATGGAAACTCGCCATTATCACTCCGGTCAGCGAAGTGATGGCCGAAGCGCGCGCATTTTTACTGAAAGCCATCGTCCTGATGGTATTAAGCATCGTGGCGGTTAGCCTGGTGATGGCGCAGATCTTTACCCGCAAAGTTGACCGTCCGGTGGGGGGTGAACCTTCGGAAGCCGCCGGGATCGCCCTGGCGGTTGCCCGGGGGGATCTGAACAACACCATCCCGGTTCGTTCCGGGGATACCCACAGCATTTTTTATGCCCTGCACACCATGCAGATGCAGCTCAAGCGCATCGTCGACAATATCAGCGAAGCCAGCCATTCCGTGCACGGCGGCACCAGCGAAATTTCGGCGGGCAATCTTGACCTCGCCTCGCGGACCGAAGAACAGGCGGCTGCGATTGTTGAAACGGCAGCCAGCATGGAAGAGATTTCGGTCACAGTGAAAAATAACGCCGACAACGCCCATAAGGCGACGACGCTGACCGATCGCGCCGCGAGCCTCGCCGGGCATGGCGAAACGCTGGTAAACGACGTGGTCGTGGTGATTGGGGAGATTGACGAGAGCGCGCGTAAGATCGGTGAGATTAACAGCATTGTCGATGGCATCGCCTTCCAGACCAATATCCTGGCGCTGAATGCTGCCGTTGAAGCGGCACGGGCTGGCGAACAGGGGCGCGGCTTCGCGGTTGTCGCAGGGGAAGTGCGCAATCTTGCCCAGCGAAGCGCCAACGCGGCAAAAGAGATCTCTCAGCTGATTGCCGAGTCCTCAGGCCGCGTAAGCAAAGGCGTTGAGCTGGTCAATGAAACCGGGGTGATGATGAAACAGGTGATTGAAGCGGTGTCGCATGTGCATCTGGTCATTAACGATATCGTTCAGGCGCTAGACGAGCAAAATCGGGGGATTAGCCAGGTGAGCACCGCCGTTAACCAGATGGACAGTACAACCCAGCAGAACGCCTCTCTGGTTCAGCAGATCTCCGCGGCGGCGCTCTCGCTGGATGAGCAGGCTAAATCGCTGGAGAAGACGCTGGCATTCTTCCATTCATAAATAAAAAGGCACCCGCTGGACGGGTGCCCGTTTACTCTCTTACCGCTACAGCCCTTTCAGCAGCTTGTCGACAAACTCCGGGACGACCGTACTTGCCAGACCGTAGTGTTTCTCTTCAAACTCGCTGCCCACCTGGCTTGGCTCAAGGTTGAGTTCAACCGTATGCGCACCGTGCAGTCGCGCTTCGTGGACAAACCCCGCCGCCGGGTAAACATGACCGGATGTGCCGATGGCGATAAACACGTCGGCCATCGCCAGCGCGCTGTAGATCTCATCCATTCCCAGCGGCATTTCGCCGAACCAGACCACGTGCGGACGCAGGCGTGACGGGAACTGGCAGCAGTGGCACTTATCCTCTGGCAGCACGTCTTCTTTCCAGTCCAGCACCTGGCCGCTCCAGGCGCAGCGAACCTTGAGCAGCTCGCCGTGCATGTGAATGATGTTCTTGTTACCGGCCCGCTCGTGCAGGTTGTCGATATTCTGCGTGACCAGCAGAAAACGATCGCCGAGCTCCTCTTCCAGCTTTGCCAGCGCCAGATGCGCCGCATTCGGCGCAACTTCAGGCTGCTGAAGCTGACGACGGCGGGCGTTGTAAAACGCCTGCACGAGATCCGGGTCGCGGGCAAAGCCTTCCGGCGTGGCCACATCCTCCACCCGGTGCTCTTCCCACAGCCCGTCCGCCGCGCGGAAGGTTCGAATTCCTGACTCGGCGGAGATCCCCGCCCCGGTCAGCACCACCACTCTGGGTTTATCCATCGCTTCTGGCATCATTCTGTCTCTGAAAAAGATCCGCTGGCGCAAGCGCTCACGCAAGCGGCGTTTGTTTTTGCGAAAACGGCTGAGTCGACCCTGGCGACGCGACAGCATAGAAACCTCGTAAACTAATCGGTGAGATGAAGGAATGCGGCTCCGCGCATGCCTCCTGCGTCCCCGTGTCGCGCGCGTTCAATACGCGGCACGCGGGCAACCGGCAATAAATGTCGGGGCAAACGCCCGGACAACCGTTCCGTAATCGCGGTAAAGTTTGAAAGCCCTCCCCCGATCACCAGCAGATCCGGGTCGACGATGGTGAGAATATTTCCCAGACACACCGCCAGAAGATTCAGATAGCGCTCGACGTGCTCACGCGCCTGCGCATCCCCTTGCTCCCACAGGGTAATGATTTGAGGGGCCTCAAGTTTCTGATGATAGAAGTGTTCGTAAAGCCATGCAAATCCGCGCCCTGAGAGGTAGTTCTCAATACAGCCGTGCTGGCCGCAGCCGCAGCGGGTCAGCGGAAAATCACGCCCCACCACCTCCAGCGCGTCCACCGGCAGACGGATATGGCCAAACTCTCCGGTTATGTAGCTGCGCCCGGTAATGGGCTTACCGTTGATGACAATCCCCCCGCCGACGCCGGTACCGAGGATCAGCCCCATCACCAGCGGATACTGACGGAATTCATCATCCCAGGCTTCGGAGAGCGCAAAGCAGTTGGCATCATTGTCTAAACGCACGTCGCGTTCAAGGAGGGCAGAGAGATCGGCGCGGAGAGGTTTACCGCTGGCGGCAGGCACGTTGGCGGCATACAGCGTGCCGTCGTCCGTTTCGGGCATACCCGGAATGCCGATGCCGACGCTGCCTTTGACGCCGAAGCGTTCATCGGCTTGCGCCACCAGCGCGGCAATCGCGGTTAAAAATTCGTCGTAGCTTTCGCGCGGCGTGGGAACGCGGGTTTCCCACTGCAGCTTGAGGTCTTTATCAAACACGCCGAGCGCAATCTTGGTGCCGCCAATATCAAATCCATAATACATAAACGCATTCCTCTTTTGACCTGGCGGCCCGAAAGCCGCTAGATCATGACGTAATTACTGGCCACTTAATACCCTCGCCGGATCAATTCGGCTTGCGCGACGCGCCGGATACCAGCTTGCCAGCAGACTCAGTAAAAGTGCTGTAACCAGCACATAAAAAACATCCAGCCAGTGCAGTTCAGACGGCAGGAAGTCAATAAAATAGATATCACCCGACAGGAACTGGTGGCCGATAAGCTTTTCGATCCCGTTGATAATGGGGGTCAGCTGCAGGGAAACCACCACGCCAATCACCACGCCGCACAGGCTGCCAAAGAGCCCAGCCAGCAAACCGTACCAGACGAAGATGGCGCGAATAAGACCGTCTTTCGCCCCCAGCGTACGCAGCACGGCGATGTCGCCGCTCTTGTCCTTGACCGCCATCACCAGCGTGGAGACGATATTAAAGCACGCCACACCAATCACCAGCACCATCGCCAGATACATAATCGCGCGGATCATCTGGATATCACGGTACATATACCCGTAAGTGCCGATCCAGCTTTTGATGTAGACATAGTTATTGGTCACGCTGCCCGCGTCGCGGACCAGCTTGTTGGCGTTAAAGACGTCGTTCACCTTAATGGCAATACCCGTCACGCTGTCGCCCATATCGAGATACTGGCGCGCATCTTCCATCGGCACCATGGCGAAGCTGTGATCGAGCTGACCGCTCAGCTGAAGAATACCGGTGACGTGCAGGCGCACGCGCTTAGGCTGCTGCAGCTTGTGGTCGGCGCTGGCGTTCGGGATCATGATTGACACCCAGTCGCCCTGCTTCACCTTCAGGGCATCGGCCACGCCTTTACCCATGATGATCTGCTGTTCGCCGGCCTTAAAGTTGGCCCACGCGCCGTTCTGCACATAGTTTGGCAGCGCGCTGAGACGCGCTTCCTGGACGGGGTTGACCCCTTTCACCTGAATGGCGCGCAGGTTTACCCCGCTCTCCACCAGCCCGGTAAAGTTGATGTAGGGCGCGGCCGCGGCAATGCCCGGCACTTTTTCAACTTTGGTGAGCGCATCGCTCCAGTTCGTCCACGGCTGGTTGACCGGCTCGATCTCCCCGTGCGGCACCACCGCCAGAATGCGGTTATTCAGCTCGCGCTCAAAGCCGTTCATGGCGCTTAAGCCCACAATCAGCACCGCCACGCCCAGCGCAATACCGATGGTCGAGATGACGGAGATCAGCGACACCATGCCGCCGCGACGGCGGCCGCGGCTAAAACGTAAACCGATGAGTAACGATAACGGTGACGCCATTACTCTGCTCCCATCAGGGTCAGTTCCGCGTTCAGATGGCCGTCGCGCATCTCAAGCTGACGTCCCATGCGTTTTGCCAGTTGCAGATCGTGGGTCACGACCAAAAACGCGGTGCCCTGCGAGGCGTTCAGCTCGCCCAGAAGCTGGAAAATACTGTCCGCATTGCGGGCATCCAGGTTACCGGTAGGCTCATCCGCCAGCACCAGACGCGGGTTGTTGACCAGCGCACGGGCAATCGCCACGCGCTGGCGCTCGCCGCCGGAAAGCTCAGAGGGACGATGGTTACCTCGATGGCCCAGCCCTACCGCTTTTAGAATGTCGCTGGCGCGAGCGTTAATTTCTGCCGGTTTCTTTTTGCCAATCAGCAGCGGCATCGCCACGTTTTCCAGCGCCGTGAAGTCCGGCAGCAGGTGGTGGAACTGGTAGATAAAGCCCAGCTCGCGGTTGCGCAGCTCGGCCTTCGCCGCGGAGGACATTTTGCTCATCGGCTGGCCGGAGAAAATCACGTCGCCTTCGGTTGGCGTATCCAGCCCGCCCAGCAGATGCAGCAGCGTACTTTTGCCCGAGCCGGAGCTGCCGACAATCGCCATCATTTCGCCTTCACCCACGCTAAAGCTCACATTGTGCAGCACGTCGGTTTGCACAGTGCCTTCCTGATAGCGTTTGGACAGGTTGTCGCATTGCAACAGGATCTTATTCATAACGTAAAGCCTCAGCGGGTTGAGTGGCGGCGGCGCGCCAGGAAGGATAAAGCGTAGAAAGTAGCGCAATGGCCATCGCGGCCAGCGCAATACCGACCACCTGCAGCGGCTCGATAGCCACCGGCAGCGCCGCGCCGTCAAGCAGCGCGCCGATGATCGGCATTAAGTTATTAAGCTGGCTGGCAAGCAATGCCCCCAGCACGGCACCGAGCAGCGCGCCGATGATACCGGCACTGGCCCCCTGCACCATAAACACCGCCATGATCTGGCGCGGCGTGAGCCCCTGGGTTTGCAGAATGGCGACTTCGCCCTGCTTCTCCATCACCATCAGGCCCAGCGAGGTAATGATGTTGAATGCGGCCACGGCCACGATCAGGCTCAGCAGCAGCCCCATCATGTTTTTTTCCATCCGCACGGCCTGGAACAATTCGCCTTTGCGCTCGCGCCAGTCCTGCCATTTGGTGCCGTCCGGCAGTTTTTGCTGGCTGAGGGTATCGACCTTCAGCGGCGCATCGAGCCACAGGCGCCAGCCGGTGATGTTCCCTGCCGGGTAGCGCATCAGGCGTGAAGCATCCTGAATGTTAACCAGCATCTGGTAGCCATCGACTTCGCTGTTGGCGGCAAAGGTACCAATCACGTTGAACAGGCGCTGGCTTGGCAGGCGCCCCATCGGGGTAAACTGGCTGGCAGAAGGCACCATCACGCGCAGCTGGTCACCGCGGTTGACGCCAAGCTGGCCGGCAAGCTGCTCACCCAGAATCACGTTGTATTTTCCGGCTTCCAGATCGGTCTGCTTCACGTTAACCAGATACGGCGTCAGCGGATCGTTTTGCGCCGGGTCAATACCCAGCATCACGCCGACCGCCACGCTGCGGGCGCTTTGCAGCACCACGTCGCCGGTCGTCAACGGCGCAACGCGCGTGACACCCTGTAACTTCGCCGCGCTTTCCGGCAGCTGTTGCGGGTTAACCGAACCGTTAGTCGATGAGAGAACGGCCTGCGGCATCAGCCCCAGGATGTTATTTTGCAGCTCGCGCTCAAAGCCATTCATGACGGAAAGCACCGTCACCAGTGCCATCACGCCAAGCGTAATGCCAATAGTCGAAAGCCAGGAGACAAAGCGACCGAAGCGGTCCGCGGCGCGCCCACGCATGTAACGTAAGCCTATGAAGAGTGCGACAGGTTGATACATGAAATCCGTCTGTTTGCTGATAGCAGACCCACGAGTATATAAGCGAATCCGTTAAGCGTAAATGACTGAAACAGTAAGCTTTGGTAATCATTTTTCCGAAAAATTCAGATAAATCAGGGTGCTATTGTCTGAATACTCACCTCGCAACCTCCACCTTTTCCGAAAAACCTCCTGATACAGACTGTTACCCATTACATCCTGGTTTCGTTTTACAACAATTGCTCGTTCGTTTATGGCAATAAGGTAGTGGCGAACAATGAAGCAAAAAGCATTATGGATTAACCAGATAAAAGGGCTGTGTATCTGCCTGGTGGTTATCTATCATTCGGTTATCACGTTTTATCCCCATCTGATCGGGCTGCAACACCCGCTCTCCGGCCTTCTCGCCAAATGCTGGGTCTATTTTAACCTCTATCTCGCACCGTTTCGTATGCCGGTCTTCTTCTTTATCTCCGGCTACCTGATCCGTCGTTATATCGACGAGGTGGACTGGCGAACCAGTCTCGACAAGCGGATCTGGAGCATTGTCTGGGTCCTGGCGCTGTGGGGCGTCCTGCAATGGCAGGCGTTGACCCATCTGAACGCCTGGCTGGCGCCCGAGCGTGAGCTTGCCACCTCGTCGAACGCGGCCTACGCCGACTCGTTCTCAGGCTTTGTGCTGGGGATGGTCACCGCCAGCACCAGTCTGTGGTATCTGTATGCTCTGGTGGTCTACTTCACGCTGTGTAAACTGCTGAGCCGCTGGAAGCTGCCGGTACTGGCACTGCTGGCGCTGGCAAGCATCGCGATTAACTTCCTGCCGCTGCCGTGGTGGGGAATGAACAGCGTGGTACGCAACATGATCTACTACAGCCTCGGGGCGTGGTATGGCGCAGAGCTGATGGCGTGGATGAAAAGCGTCAACCTGCGCCGCATCTGGCTGGCAACCGGCGCTTTCGCCGCCGTCTCCGTGGTGCTGTGGTTTGCTAACGTTCCGCTGCTGCTCTCATTGCTGTCGATTGTGCTGATCATGAAGCTGTTCTATTGCCTTGAGCAGCGCTATGCGGTTCACCCGAACAATCTGCTGAACGTGATTGGCTCAAACACCATTGCGATTTATACCACCCACCGTATCCTGATTGAGGCCTTTAGCCTGTTCCTGATTGGCGAGATGAATGCCGCTTACTGGCCGGTCTGGGCAGAGCTGAGCTTGATCCTGGTCTATCCGTTTGCCAGCCTGCTTATCTGTACCCTTGCCGGGCTCGGGGTGCGTAAAATCTCTACCGCGCTGTTTGGGGACGTTTTCTTCTCTCCTCCCTCTACGCTGACCTTGTCACCTTCAACGCGTTAATACCCTCTCCGCCCCCGTTTCGGGGGCGTTTAGCCCTGCCGTGCGGTTACGATTTGCTTATGTAAAACGATCGAGGATAATAAAGACATTGCGTATCAGTGATATGCCCCAATACTGTTGGTATATCCATAAGAGACTCTGACATAGCCATGCCTGAACACTATCGTTATTCCTTACCTGTCAAAGCGGGCGACCAGCGCCAGCTGGGTGAACTCACGGGCGCGGCGTGCGCCACGCTGGTGGCGGAAATCGCCGAGCGTCATCCAGGCCCGGTGATTCTGGTTGCCCCGGATATGCAAAACGCCCTGCGCCTGCACGATGAAATTCGCCAGTTCACCGATAGCCTGGTGTTCAGCCTGGCCGACTGGGAGACGTTGCCGTATGACAGCTTCTCTCCGCATCAGGAGATAATCTCCTCGCGCCTGTCGACGCTCTATCAACTCCCGACCATGCAGCGCGGCGTGCTGATTGTGCCGGTAAATACCCTGATGCAGCGCGTCTGTCCGCACAGCTATCTGCACGGTCACGCGCTGGTGATGAAAAAAGGCCAGCGCCTGTCCCGTGATGCCCTGCGCGCGCAGCTTGACGGTGCTGGCTATCGCCACGTCGACCAGGTGATGGAGCACGGGGAATACGCGACCCGCGGCGCGCTGCTCGATCTTTACCCGATGGGTAGCGACCAGCCGTATCGTCTGGACTTTTTTGATGACGAAATCGACAGCCTGCGCGTGTTCGACGCCGACACGCAGCGCACGCTGGAAGAAGTGGAGTCCATCAACTTACTGCCCGCGCATGAGTTCCCCACGGACAAAACCGCTATTGAACTGTTCCGCAGCCAGTGGCGCGATAAGTTCGAGGTGAAGCGCGACGCGGAACATATTTATCAGCAGGTCAGTAAAGGCACGCTTCCTGCCGGGATCGAATACTGGCAGCCGCTGTTCTTCAACGAGCCGCTGCCTGCCCTGTTCAGCTACTTCCCGGCGAATACGCTGATTGTCAACACCGGGGATATCGACGCCAGCGCAAGCCGCTTTGAAAGCGAAACCCGCGCCCGCTTTGAAAACCGTGGCGTTGACCCGATGCGTCCGCTGCTGCCGCCGGAAGCGCTGTGGCTGCGCACCGACGAGCTCAACGCCGAGCTGAAGCGCTGGCCGCGCATGCAGCTGAAAACCGATTCGCTTGCCGATAAGGCCGCCAACACCAACCTCGCCTTCCGGACGCTGCCGGACCTGGCCGTTCAGGCGCAGCAGAAATCCCCGCTGGATAATCTGCGCAAGTTCCTGGAGTCCTTTACCGGCCCGGTGGTGTTCTCCGTTGAGAGTGAAGGCCGCCGCGAAGCTTTAGGCGAGCTGCTGGGACGCATTAAGGTGGCGCCGAAGCGCATCCTGCGTCTGAGCGAAGCGACCGGAAACGGTCGTTACCTGATGATTGGCGCCGCCGAGCACGGGTTCATCGACACGCTCAACAACCTGGCGCTGATTTGCGAAAGCGATCTGCTGGGTGAGCGCGTCGCCCGCCGCCGTCAGGACAGCCGTCGGACCATCAACCCGGACACGCTGATCCGTAACCTGGCCGAGCTGCATCCTGGCCAGCCGATTGTCCACCTGGAGCATGGCGTTGGGCGCTATCAGGGGATGACCACGCTTGAAGCGGGCGGCATCAAAGGTGAATACCTGATGCTGACCTACGCTAACGACGCCAAACTGTATGTCCCGGTTTCCTCCCTCCATCTGATCAGCCGCTACGCGGGCGGTGCCGAAGACAATGCGCCGCTGCACAAGCTGGGCGGCGATGCCTGGGCGCGCGCGCGCCAGAAGGCGGCGGAAAAAGTGCGCGACGTGGCCGCCGAGCTGCTGGATATCTACGCCCAGCGCGCGGCCAAACAGGGCTTCGCCTTTAAGCATGATAAAGAACAGTACCAGCTGTTCTGCGACAGCTTCCCGTTTGAAACCACGCCGGATCAGGCCCAGGCCATCAACGCCGTGCTGAGCGACATGTGCCAGCCGCTGGCCATGGACCGCTTAGTCTGCGGCGACGTCGGCTTCGGTAAAACCGAAGTGGCGATGCGCGCCGCCTTCCTTGCGGTCGAAAACAACAAGCAGGTTGCGGTGCTGGTGCCGACTACCCTGCTCGCTCAGCAGCACTTCGACAACTTCCGCGACCGTTTCGCCAACTGGCCGGTACGTATTGAGATGCTCTCGCGTTTTCGCAGTACTAAAGAGCAGACCCAGATCCTCGAACAGGCCAGCGAAGGCAAAATTGATATTCTGATCGGCACCCATAAGCTGCTGCAAAGCGACGTGAAGTGGAAAGATCTGGGGCTGCTGATCGTCGACGAAGAGCACCGCTTCGGGGTGCGTCACAAAGAGCGCATCAAAGCGATGCGCGCCGACGTCGATATTCTGACACTGACCGCGACGCCTATCCCGCGAACCCTGAACATGGCGATGAGCGGTATGCGCGATCTGTCGATTATCGCCACGCCGCCGGCGCGCCGTCTGGCGGTAAAAACCTTTGTCCGCGAGTACGATAATCTGGTGGTGCGTGAGGCCATTCTGCGTGAAGTGCTGCGTGGAGGGCAGGTCTACTACCTCTACAACGACGTGGAAAACATCCAGAAAGCGGCGGACAGGCTGGCGGAGCTGGTGCCGGAAGCGCGCATAGCTATCGGTCACGGGCAGATGCGCGAGCGCGAGCTGGAACGGGTGATGAACGACTTCCACCACCAGCGCTTTAACGTGCTGGTGTGCACCACCATCATTGAGACCGGGATCGACATTCCGACGGCGAACACCATCATCATTGAGCGCGCGGATCACTTTGGTCTGGCGCAGCTTCACCAGCTGCGCGGCCGCGTCGGGCGTTCGCACCATCAGGCCTACGCCTGGCTGCTGACGCCGCATCCGAAAGCGATGACCACCGACGCGCAAAAGCGTCTGGAAGCTATCGCCTCGCTGGAAGACCTCGGCGCAGGCTTTGCGCTGGCCACGCATGATCTTGAGATCCGCGGTGCCGGCGAGCTGCTGGGTGAAGACCAGAGCGGCTCCATGGAAACCATCGGCTTCTCGCTCTATATGGAGCTGCTGGAGAACGCGGTCGATGCCCTGAAGGCCGGGCGCGAGCCGTCGCTGGAAGATCTCACCAGCCAGCAGACCGAGGTCGAGCTGCGTATGCCTTCCCTGCTGCCGGACGATTTCATTCCGGACGTGAATACCCGCCTCTCATTCTACAAGCGCATCGCCAGCGCGAAGAAGGAGAACGAGCTGGAAGAGATTAAGGTGGAGCTGATTGACCGCTTTGGTCTGCTGCCCGATCCGGCGAGAAATTTGCTGGATATCGCGAGACTGCGCCAGCAGGCGCAAAAGCTGGGGATCCGCAAGCTCGAAGGCAATGAAAAAGGCGGCGTGATTGAATTCGCCGAGAAGAATCACGTCAACCCGATGTGGCTGATCGGCCTGCTGCAAAAACAGCCGCAGCATTTCCGTCTGGATGGTCCAACCCGTCTGAAATTTACCCAGGAGCTGACGGAGCGCAAAACCCGTATGGACTGGGTGCGTAACTTCATGCGTCAACTGGAAGAGAACGCGATCGCATAACCTTCCTTCCCCCTGTTAGCCCGGCGCTACGGGGGGACAATTTACAAACTCTTTGCACTTCACCCGATCTTCCCGACACACCCATTCGCCATAATTATGTTTAACCCCTTATAAAACAATAACCTTATCATTTATATGGATTATGGTGATGATGACCTCTTCGCGTTTTACTCGCTGGATGACCCTGTTTGCGCTGGCAGCCACCGTCGCGGTTGCGCTTCCCGCTCGGGCAAACACCTGGCCCCTTCCTCCTCCCGGCAGCAAGGTGGTGGGTGAAAACCGCTTTCATGTGGTTGAAAACAACGGTGGTTCACTGGAAGCAATTGCCAAAAAATATAACGTCGGTTTTCTGGCCCTGCTGCAGGCGAACCCCGGCGTCGATCCGTATGTCCCGCGCGCGGGCAGCGTACTGACGATCCCGTTACAGACTATCCTGCCGGACGCCCCGCGCGAGGGGATGGTGATAAACCTCGCCGAGCTGCGCCTGTACTATTACCCGCCGGGTAAAAACGAAGTGACCGTCTACCCTATCGGTATTGGCCAGCTGGGCGGCGACACGCTGACGCCGACGATGGTCACCACCGTCTCGGATAAACGCGCGAATCCAACCTGGACCCCGACGGCCAACATTCGTGCCCGCTATAAGGCCCAGGGGATCGATCTTCCTGCCGTGGTGCCGGCAGGTCCGGATAACCCGATGGGGCACCACGCGATCCGCCTGGCGGCATACGGCGGCGTCTACCTGCTGCACGGAACGAATGCGGATTTTGGCATCGGCATGCGCGTCAGCTCCGGCTGTATTCGTCTGCGCGATGACGATATCAAAACGCTGTTTAACGTCGTTACGCCGGGAACCAAAGTGAATATTATCAATACGCCGATTAAAGTTTCAGAAGAGCCCGGCGGCGTGCGGCTGGTTGAGATTCACCAGCCGTTATCGAAAAACATTGGCGACGATCCGCAGACGCTGCCCATTAACCTGAATGCCGCGATGGTGAGCTTCAAAACGAATGCCAATACCAATAGCGTGGTGATGGAGCGCGCGATGGAAGCGCGGTCAGGCATGCCGACCGATGTCACCCGGCATCACGACGTCGTCCCGCAGTCGATGTAAATCAGAAATAAAAAAAGGCCCTGCTGAGCAGGGCCTTTTTTATTGCAGTGGCATAAATGAGGGTTTATGCCCGGCTTATTTGTAGATGACAGCCGTACCGTGCAGGGTGTTAGGACCGGTCACGGATGTGATGCGGTAAGATTTTGCACCCATCTCTTGCGCTTTTTGTGCCAGCTGATCTTCCAGGGAACTCAGGTTAGTACCGGCAGAGGCAGAGATTGTCCCGACTTTATGCTGGTCAGCAGGCGTAGATTGCACTTGTACAGCAGCAAAGCTTGCAAAAGAGAGTGAACTCAGGACAGCGGCAGCGATGAGGGTTTTTACGTTTTTCATGATGTTTACCTTTAGCAGATGAATTTGGAGGTCGTTAATCATTTAGTTAACGATCGATAGGTAAATCATAAATGTGATCCAGGTCACGCGTCAACATAATTTTATAACGAGCGTTAATTTAATTTTAAAATTGTTATTTTTCATACATATATGATTAATTTATTTTTAAGCATTCTGCACTGGTGGTGGGTTGCGTTTATTTTTATAATGGTCATTCACCAAACCAACAGAGGACCAACGGCAAATGACAACCGATGTCACGAGTTGTGCGAAGAAAAGCCGTGGCCGACCAAAAGTGTTTGACAGGGATGCAGCGCTTGATAAGGCCATGACTCTCTTCTGGCAACATGGGTATGAAGCAACCTCGCTTTCCGATCTGGTAGAAGCCACCGGAGCCAAAGCGCCGACGCTGTATGCCGAATTTACCAATAAAGAGGGGCTGTTCAGGGCGGTGCTGGACAGATACATTTCGCGCTTTGCGGCGAAACACGAAGCCCAGCTGTTCTGCGAAGAGAAAAGCGTTGAACAGGCGCTTCGCGACTATTTCACCGCCGTCGCGACCTGTTTCACCAGTAAAGAGACGCCTGCGGGCTGCTTTATGATTAACACCTCTGCCACCCTTGCGGCGTCCTCTAAAGAGATTGCCAATACGGTGAAATCGCGGCATGCCATGCAGGAGGAGACGCTCAGCGCATTTCTGGCGCAGCGCCAGCAGCGCGGTGAAATCCCTGCGCAGTGCAACCCTCAGCTGCTGGCGCAATACCTGAGCTGTATTTTGCAGGGGATGTCGATCAGCGCCCGTGAAGGGGCTACGCTGGAAAAACTGCAGCATATTAGCGAAACCACGCTGCGGCTGTGGCCTGAGCTACTGAAAATCTGACGCAAAAAAAAGCTCCTCAGCCTGAGCGCATGAGGAGCTAAATTCAGAGAACATCTTTTTTACGCTTTGTTATTCAGAACCAGCTGGCCATTTCCATCCAGTGGAATTTGCGTGCCCGGGTCTTTATCCATGCGGATTTTGCCCTGCTGATCGCCAATTTTGTACGTCACGTCATAGCCCAGCATTTTTTCCGACTTGTCATAGACGGTTTTGCAGCGTTGCTGAGTCGTGGTGTAGGTATCATTATCCTGCATTGCGCCCTGCACCTGGTTACCGGCATAGCCGCCACCCAGCGCGCCGACCACGGTCGCTACGTCTTTACCACGGCCGCCGCCAAACTGGTGACCAATCACGCCACCCGCTACCGCACCCAGAACAGAACCGGCAATGCGGTTTTCATCCTGTACCGGACGACGGTGCGTCACGGAGACGTTGCGGCACTCCTGACGAGGGGTTTTCACGGTTTCTTTAATCGGTGTAGCAGAAACCACCTGTGCATACTGCGGGCCGCGATCTAATACGTTGAGACTGGCAACGGCAGCCACACCTAACGCAGCCGCGACGCCAATCCCTATACCCGCCAACATTGATTTATTCACGGGACTTCCTCCTTTGTTGCTATTGGTAACAATTTTGCAATGGAGGCAACGCTTCGCCAATAAGATAAAGGATCAAAAAAGGGGCGTTGAGAGGAGATATATTGTATTTAGGAGAACTCTTAAGCACTCAAACTGTGATCTACAGCATGAAATGCTAAAAACTCCCTCCGGAGGGCCCGGAGGGAGTGGAAGATTAGTGCAGCTTCAGACGAGGACGGATCACGCGGTTGATTCTGCCCACCAGCATCATCAGCCCGGTTTTGAAGTAGCCATGCAGCGCAATCTGGTGCATACGGTACAGGGAGATATACACGAAGCGGGCAATGCGCCCTTCTACCATCATTGAGCCGCGCATCAGGTTGCCCATCAGGCTGCCGACGGTAGAGAAGTTTGACAGCGACACCAGTGAACCGTGGTCTTTGTAGACATACGCTTTCATTGGCTTGCCTTTGTACTGCGCCAGAATGTTGTGCAGCACCAGGCTTGCCATCTGGTGAGCGGCCTGCGCGCGCGGCGGCACGAAACCACCTTCAGGACGCGCGCAGGAGGCACAGTCACCGATAGCAAAGATTTCAGGGTCACGCGTGGTTTGCAGCGTTGGCTCGGTTACCAGTTGGTTAATGCGGTTCGTTTCCAGACCGCCGATCTCTTTCATAAAGTCAGGCGCTTTGATACCTGCCGCCCAGACCATCAGATCCGCTTTAATATACTCGCCGTCTTTGGTGTGCAGACCGCCTTCGTCGGCGCTGGTCACCATGGTTTGCGTCAGCACCCGCACGCCCAGCTTGGTGAGCTCATTGTGCGCCGCACCGGAAATTCGCGGAGGCAGCGCAGGCAGGATGCGTTCACCGGCTTCAACCAGCGTGACGTTCAGCGCTTCGTTAGTTAACCCTTTGTAACCGTAGCTGTGCAGCTGTTTCACCGCATTGTGCAGCTCCGCAGACAGCTCAACGCCGGTCGCGCCGCCGCCGACGATGGCGATATTCACCTTACCGTTCGCACCCATATTGCTGGTGTACTTCAGGAACAGGTTCAGCATTTCCTGATGGAAACGCCGCGCCTGGTGCGGGTTATCGAGGAAGATACAGTGCTCTTTCACGCCCGGCGTGTTGAAATCGTTGGAGGTACTGCCCAGCGCCATGACCAGCGTGTCGTACGCCAGTTTACGCTCGGGAACCAGCAGCTCCCCTTTTTCATCGCGCAGCTCTGCCAGGGTGATGGTTTTGCTTTCACGGTTGATGTCCACCACCGAGCCCAGCTGGAACTGGAAATGATGGTTGCGCGCGTGCGCCAGATAGCTGAGCGCGTCCACGCCCTCATCCAGAGAGCCGGTCGCCACTTCGTGCAGCAGCGGTTTCCACAGGTGGCTGTGGTTACGATCCACCAGCGTAATTTTGGCTTTTTTACCGCGACCCAGCTTCTTGCCCAGCTGTGTAGCCAGCTCCAGCCCGCCAGCACCACCGCCTACAATCACTATCTTTTTCAATGGCGTAGTCAACGTGACCCCCTCAAATTATTAACCAATTGTTAATTAAAAGTTATAAAAATAACCCTTAATTAACAACAGGTTACAGCACTGAAACCATTCAGGTGCATTGAGAATAACACGTCAGGCGCATTGGTCATACCAAAATTGATATGCATCAAGTTTTGATGGCTTAAAAGTAGACAATTCTGGTCAAAAAGAAAGCCCGGAACGCTTTCGCGGCCGGGCTTTGATGCCTGCGGGTATAGGCTTAACCGAGCGTTTTAAACGCTTTGATACGCTGCAGATGCGGGGAGATGTTTTTGAACTTGTGGGTCTGCGCTTCGTCCCAGACGATCTCATAGTAATGATGCAGCAGTTCTGCTGCCCGATGGCTGTTGAGCGCTTCATCATTACGGGAAAGGATCACCAGGCAGCGGTCGCGGTTTTTCTCACGAAAATTGCTGACGCACTTGGTCGCAATATCGACATACTCTTCCGGGCGGTCAATTTTGCCTTCCATGTTCTCGTTCGGGAACAGGTTAGGATTGAACACCACCTGGCGAATGTCGCACAGGAAGCCAATGCGCTCCGCCCAGTAGCCGCCCAGCCCCACGCCGCAGATCAACGGGCGATCGTCGACGTTGAGCTGCAGCATCTTATCCACCTCTTTGAGCAGATGCTGCATATCATGCTTCGGATGACGCGTGCTGTAGCTGATCAACCGTACATCCGGATCGATAAACTGCAGCTGCAGCACCTTCTCATGATTACCAGGACTGTTTGAGTCAAAACCGTGTAAATAGATGATCATCGTCTTCTCACCACGCTACGCCTTCCGGGAGGGTTTACAGGCTGGCTTTATGTGCCTGCCAGCGCTCATTCAGGTCTTCAAGCCGGGCGTTGACCGTCTTCCAGCGCGCCGAATCCATCAGCTCCTGACGGCTAAATGAACCTTTATGATACAATTGTGTAACACGCTCTGCATTGATCGGCGACAGGTTATCCAGCACGCTAACGGCCCCTTTACGATTATTGCAGACCAGGATCATATCGCAACCTGCATCCAGCGATGCCTGACCGCGTTCAGCGTAGCTGCCCATGATCGCGGCCCCTTCCATCGATAAATCGTCAGAGAAAATCACGCCGTTGAAACCCAGCTCCTGACGCAGAACGGTTTTCAGCCAGTGCGGAGAACCGCTGGCCGGACGCGGGTCGACGTCGCTGTAAATGACGTGTGCGGGCATAATGGCATCCAGCTTGTTATCGGTGATAAGCGACTGGAAAACCGACATATCTTTGGCGCGGATCTCCGCTTCCGGGCGCGGATCGCACGGGGTCTCTTTGTGAGAATCCGCCGTCACCGCCCCGTGACCCGGGAAGTGTTTCCCGGTGGTTTTCATCCCGGCATCGTGCATGCCGTCGATGAACCGGGTCGCCATTGCCAGCGCAATACGCGGATCGTCATGGTATGAACGCTCTCCGATAGCAGCGCTGATATGCCCTACATCCAGCACCGGGGCAAAGCTGATGTCGATATCCATGGCAATCATTTCGCTGGCCATCAGCCAGCCGGCCTCCTGCGCCAGTTTTCCACCCTCTTCCGTGCCGAGCAGCGCGGCAAAAGACTGGGCGGCGGGCAGGCGGGTAAAACCGTCGCGAAAACGCTGCACGCGTCCGCCTTCCTGATCGACGGCCACCACCAGATGATTGCGCGACGCGGCGCGGATCTGACGCACCAGCTCACGCAGCTGCGCCGGATCGTGATAGTTGCGGGTAAACAGGATCAGGCCACCCACCAGCGGATGCGCCAGAATTTCGCGCTCCTCCGCATCCAGCTCAAACCCTTCTACATCCAACATGACTGGACCCACATCCACCTCTCTTATCCTTTAGTTTGTAACTGACGCCAGGCATCGTCTGCCAGCGCAATAAATTGTTTGTCTCTGGACTGCCGATAGCGCATTTCAAACCAGCCAGCCATTAGCATGACGACCCAGGGTCGCCAGCGTCTGACCTGACGCGTAAGCGCATCGGGGTCAATATGTGCCACCCGGGCATAGCCCCTGATGAGCATTTGCCGCGCGGCGTCACTCTCCGTCCAGACTGCCGCCAGCTCCAGCGCCACATCGCCATCTCCGGCATACTCCCAGTCGATAAGCCTGATGCCCGCTGGCGTATGAACAATATTCCCGGCATGAACATCCATATGCAGCGGCGCGAGCCGAATCGGCTGCGGCTCGCCCGTTTTACGCAGCCGCTTGAGATGTGCCAGCCATACTGGGGTACGCCTGTCAGGCAGGGCTTGCTGCCAGTAATGTTCAAGCAGCGGGAATAACGTAATTCGCCATCCCAGACGTGGCTGCCGGTGCAGATGATACAGCATCGCCGCAAGCTCCGGCGTGTCCGGCAGCGCGCTTTTAACGTCACCGTCCAGATAGTCGACGGCCATCCAGCCCTGTCTGAAAAAACGGGGCTCAGGCACGAGATCTGACGGAAGACGTCTCAGGGCACGAAACTGACGACGAAAATGGGAGGCAGGAGCAAAGGGGTCGTGATTTTGCCGCAAGACCAGACGTCGTTCGCCCTGCTCTATAATGCAACTCGCGCCGCCAAGCCCGGAGTGGGCCTGCGGCGCGATTAGGCGGTACTGAGGAAAATAGCGCGTCAGAATCTCTTCACGCGTGCCGTCATTGTTGCGTAACCGCACCTTTACCTGACCAGATAATTTCGCCTGTCTGAACCAGCATCAGCTGCATCTGCAGGGCTGGGGTATTCACGTTACCGGTGGCGTTAGAGTAAAGCACATACTGTGCGCCAACGTTACGGGCGATGCCGATCGCTTTGCTGCGTGTGCCGAGGCTATCCTGCGGCGACAGGCCCAGCTGCTGTTTGGCCACCGCGAGCTGCTGAGCCGAGACCAGCGTAAACTTGCCGTTGTTAGCCAGAGCATTGCGCAGGGTTTCCGTCGCTTCACCCGCGTTCAGCGAACCGTTGGTACGGTTGTTGACGCTGTCGACCAGCAACACGCTGCCCGCCGTCACACCCTGCGCCTGCAGCATTTTGCCGACCATCGGCTGCATGGCCCCGTTCCAGTCGTAATGGCGCACGCGCGGCGTGGGCTGTGACGTCTGGTCCGGATGCTCAATCGGGCCCGGCTGGGCCGGAATAGACGGTACAGACGGAACGGTTGGCTGCTGCTGCGTTGGCGGTGTCGGCTGTTCAGTACCCGGTTTAGCCTCTTCCACAGGCGCAGGCTGTTCAGTTCGGGTCACACACCCTGCGAGAAACAGAGCGAAAGCGGTCACGAGCGCATAGCGGCTCAAATTTTTAATCAAGGTTCACCCCTCAGAGATAAAGATAAAGTCTCACCTTATGCGCACCCAGATAGTTGGCGCTGCCATAGAGCGTTACCGACGACCTGGCCGGAATGGTGACGCTGCGCGGCGCCTCCAGCGGATGCATTTCAAGACCTCTTACGTCATACCAGAAAAAACGGTAGTGGACCGTCACTGGTTCATGTCGTTCATTAAAGAGCATAGAGGAGGCAGATGAGTTGATTTCACTGATGGTCAACGCGGGCTGTTGCGCCGTGATGCCCGCGGCAAGCACGGAGGATTCCATGACCAGCGTCTGTTCATCATTCACGGGGATCGCCGGACGCGAGCTGCACCCCACAATCATCATCGTCATTACCAGCGCTGCAATACGCCCTTTAAACATGTTAAAGACCTTTATGTGCCAGCATCGGCCCCAGAGGACGTCCACCCAGCAGATGCATGTGAATATGATAAACTTCCTGGCCACCATGACGGTTGCAGTTCATGATCAGACGGTAACCGTCTTCTGCAATCCCTTCATGTTCAGCGATTTTCGCGGCCACCGTCAGCATACGACCTAATGCCACTTCATGCTCGGTTTTTACGTCGTTTACAGTCGGAATCAGAATATTGGGAATGATAAGGATGTGCGTCGGGGCCTGAGGGGAAATGTCCCGGAAAGCCGTCACCAGTTCATCCTGATAGACGATATCCGACGGAATTTCGCGGCGGATAATTTTACTGAAAATCGTTTCTTCAGCCATGACCTTTTCCTATTTTGTTTAATCTGGCGCAATGCGTCCGCTGTAAACACACTCCGGGGATCGGTGTGTGACACAATTCAAGAGTATGAGCGAGTTTCTCCTGTCCTTTCAACCTCCTCCCTCGATTTCTTTCCTGAATGTTCATCAGCTGAGCGAAGAGTGACCGCTCGTATGCCTCAACGGGCTGAAACATTATTTCAGTTGCGGTCGACACATTTGTTTACAGCATTAATAGCAATGCGTATATTTCGCATTTGCATTTTCATGCGCATTTTCAATATAGAAAACGACGCCAGCCCGTTTCTGCGGGACTGACGCATACCCTCTACACCGTTCATAAGGGTTTGATAATGTCTTTCATTAATCACACCAGGGATGGGCAACATCAGCCTGTCGCAACGCCTTCGTTGCTGGCAGTCTGCATTGCTATGGCATTGACGCCAGCCACCGCTTTCGCTGCATCAACAGCCGAAGATACCGTCATCGTAGACGAAGGTTTTGACAATACACAGGATCCTTCCGCAAACCAGGCTCAGGATTACAGCGTAAAAACCACCACCACCGGCACCAAACTGTTGCTGGTTCCCCGCGATATCCCGCAGTCCGTCAGCGTGATTAGCCAGCAGCGCATGGCCGATCAGAACCTGCAGTCCATCGGTCAGGTGTTAACCAACACCACGGGCGTTACGGCGCAGGTGCAGGACAGCGATCGTACCGTGTTTTACTCACGCGGGTTCTTCGTTAGCAACTACGCCTATGACGACCTGCCGACCTCCATCAGCGAGGTGTGGAACTTTGGTGATACCGCCGCCGATACGGCGATCTATGACCGCATCGAAGTGGTGCGCGGCGCAACCGGCCTGATGTCCGGTACGGGCAACCCGGCGGCGTACGTCAATATGGTACGTAAGCATGCGGACAGCAATGAATTCAAAGGGAATGTCTCCGCCAGCTACGGCAGCTGGGACAAGCAGCGCTACGTGCTGGATTTGCAGGCGCCGCTGGTAGAGTCCGGCAAGGTACGGGGCCGCCTGATTACGGGTTATCAGGATAACGACAGCTTCGTGGATAACTACCACTACCGGAAAAAATTCCTCTATGGCGTGATGGACGCGGACATCACCGACAGCACCGCCCTCTCTGTGGGATATGAATATCAGGAAAGCCATACCGCCGACCCAACCTGGGGCGGACTGCCGACCTGGTACAGCGACGGAAGTAAAACCGATTACAATCGTAGCCAGACCGTCGCGCCTGACTGGGCCTACTCGGACAAGGACAGCACCCGCATCTTCGCTAATCTGACCCAGCGTTTCGATAATGGCTGGGAAGCGCACATTAACGGCATGCATGCTGAAACCAACTTCGACTCTAAGCTGATGTATATGTCCGGTTATCCGGATAAAGAGACCGGCGCGGGCATGGTGGGCTACGGCGGCTGGAACCGTGGCGAACGTAAACAGGATGCAGTGGACGCTTTCCTGCGTGGCGGTTTCGAACTCTTTGGCCGTCAGCACGAAATGATGTTCGGCGGCAGCTTCAGCCGTCAGCGTAACCATTACGACAACTCAATGCCTGACGCGGTTTATGGCATGGTTGATGTGGGTAACTTTAAGAACTGGAACGGGAACATTGCCGACCCGCAGTGGACGCCGTGGAAGCTCTACAGCCAGGACGACATCCGCCAGTCCTCAGCGTATACCTCCGCCCGCTTCTCGCTGGCTGACCCGCTGCATCTGATCCTCGGCGCGCGTTATACCAACTATAATATTCGCTATAACCCGGCGGGCTCCCCGGACACCCGTCTGGAAAGCACTAAAGATGACGTTACGCCGTACGCAGGCCTGGTCTACGACATCAATGAAGACTGGTCGACCTACGTCAGCTATACCTCCATCTTCCAGCCGCAGGACAAGCGGAACGCCAGCGGACGCTATCTCGACCCCACCACGGGCAAAAGCTACGAAGCCGGTGTGAAGGCAGACTGGTTCAATACCCGTCTTACCACCTCGCTGGCGATTTTCCGCATTGAGCAGGATAACGTAGCAAGCAACACGTATACCTACATGCCGAGCGGTGAGTCGATCTATCAGTCGCTGGACGGCGTAGTGAGCAAAGGGATTGAGTTCGAGCTGAACGGCGCGTTGACCGATAGCTGGCAGCTGACCTTCGGCGCGACTCGCTACATTGCTGAAGATAAGAATGGCAACGCCGTCAGCGCCGATCAGCCGCGCACGACCATGAAACTGTTCACCCGTTATCAACTGCCTATGCTGCCAGCCCTGACCGTAGGCGGTGGTGTAAACTGGCAAAACAAAGTGTGGACGGATGTGGATGGCGCTCCGGCTGGCCGCAACCGTGCGGAGCAAGGCAGCTACGGGCTGGTTAACCTCTTTAGCCGCTATCAGGTCACCAAAGATTTTGCCGTTCAGGCGAACGTCAACAACCTGTTCGACAAAGAGTATTACGATTACGTCGGCTCTTATGTGGTTTATGGCGCGCCGCTGAACGTCTCGGTGAGCGCGAGCTACGACTTCTGAGTGGCAGAAGCCCGGTGGCGCTACGCTTGCCGGGCCTACCCATCACCCAGGCCGGGTAAGGCGCAGCCGCCACCCGGCACCATAAACCACAGGAATAAAAAAGGCAGCCATTCGGCTGCCTTAGTCTCCCCAGGTCACAACTTAGTTGCTGCGGATGTACTCATCCATTTCGGTTTTCAGGTTATCGGATTTGGTACCGAAGATTGCCTGTACACCAGAACCTGCAACAACTACGCCCGCTGCGCCCAGTTTTTTCAGACCCGGCTGGTCTACTTTCGCGACGTCGGCAACGCTCACACGCAGACGAGTGATGCACGCGTCCAGGTTAGTGATGTTCTCTTTACCACCGAACGCTGCGACCAGTGCCGGAGCCATTTCGCTGGTAGCGCCTGCTTTGCTGTCTTCTGTCGCATCTTCACGGCCTGGAGTTTTCAGGTCCAGTGCTTTAATCAGCACGCGGAAGATGGTGTAGTACGCAACCGCATAGCACGCACCCACGATTGGGAACAGCCACAGTTTGCTGCTGTTACCGGACAGAACGATGAAGTCGATCAGGCCGTGAGAGAAGGACGTACCGTCACGCATACCCAACAGAATACAGATTGGGAACGCCAGGCCCGCCAGAATCGCGTGGATAATGTACAGGATCGGCGCAACGAACATGAAGGAGAACTCGATCGGCTCGGTGATACCGGTCAGGAACGATGTCAACGCTGCGGAGATCATGATACCGCCCACTTTTGCACGGTTCTCTGGCTTAGCAGAGTGCCAGATAGCAATCGCAGCGGCTGGCAGACCGTACATTTTGAACAGGAAGCCACCAGACAGTTTACCTGCAGTTGGGTCGCCCGCCATGTAACGTGGGATATCGCCGTGGAATACCTGACCTGCTGCGTTGGTGAATTCACCAATCTGCATCTGGAATGGAACGTTCCAGATGTGGTGCAGACCAAATGGCACCAGGCAACGCTCGATGAAGCCGTAGATACCAAACGCTACAACCGGGTTCTGGTAAGCAGCCCACTGAGAGAAGGTCTGGATAGCGGAGCCGATTGGTGGCCAGATGAAGGACAGGATCACGCCAGTGAAAATCGCTGCCAGACCAGAGATGATCGGAACGAAACGCTTGCCCGCGAAGAAGCCCAGATACTCAGGCAGCTTGATGCGATAGAAGCGGTTAAACATATACGCTGCAATCGCACCGGAGATGATACCGCCCAGAACACCGGTGTCTGCAAGGTGTTTCGCGGCGATCTCTTCTGCCGGTAAATGCAGAACCAGCGGCGCAACCACAGCCATGGTTTTCACCATGATGCCGTAGGCAACCACTGCAGCCAGCGCAGAAACGCCGTCGTTATTGGTGAAGCCCAGAGCCACACCGATCGCGAAGATCAGTGGCATGTTAGCAAAGACAGAACCGCCTGCTTCGGCCATCACGTGGGACACTACGGCTGGCAGCCAGCTGAAGTTAGCAGAACCGACACCCAGCAGGATACCTGCGATAGGCAGTACGGATACTGGCAGCATCAGCGATTTACCGACCTTTTGCAGGTTAGCAAATGCATTCTTAAACATAATTGAGAGTGCTCCTGAGTATTTGTGCTTTTTTTACGCTTTCACGCATTGGCCCGGGGGGAGTACCGTGCCGTGGACAGGACATCTAAGCGCCCTTTATTTATTACACAGAGTAAAATAATTCCCTCTGAGTTTGTTTGACGGCTATCACGTTTCAGCTTAAGGCGGTCGAAAAACTTTCAGTTATTTACAAAAAGCATGTCCGGATGTGTCTAAAAACACCCTCACCGCCCCAAATGAGGCGGTGAACTTTACTCGCTTTACTTATTAATTACGAGCCTAAAAAAAACAGGTGTATCAGACAGATTGCAGGCGGGCGGGGTCGATATGGAACAGCGTGGAGAAGTTTTCCGTCGTCACGCGGGCCAGCTCATCGATGCTGACGCCCTTCAGTACGGCCATGTACTCAGCCACATCTCTCGTCATAGCGGGCTGGTTCTCTTTACCGCGATGCGGTACCGGTGCGAGATACGGAGAATCTGTCTCCACCAGAATGCGATCGAGCGGAACATAGCGTGCAGCATCACGCAGCTGCTCAGCATTACGGAACGTCACGATCCCCGAAAACGAGATATAAAACCCTAAATCAAGCAGCTTACCCGCCGTTTCTCTGTCTTCTGTGAAACAGTGTAGTACGCCACCGCAATCCGTCACGTTTTCTTCCCGGAGGATCGCCAGGGTATCCGCACGCGCGTCGCGGGTGTGGACGATAACCGGCTTGCTCAACTCCCGGCCAATGCGAATATGGTTGCGGAAGGACTCCTGCTGGCGCGGTTTGGTTTCCGGCGTGTAAAAATAGTCCAGCCCGGTCTCGCCCATCGCCACCACGCCCTCTTCTGCTGCCAGTCGGCGCAGATCCTCAACGTCGTACGCCTCGTCCTGATTCAACGGGTGCACGCCGCAGGAGAACACCACGTTATCGCGAACGCCCACCAGCTCACGCATGGAGCGGTAGCCCGGCAGCGTGGTTGCTACCGCAAGACAGAATTTCACATCGCGGGCAGCGGCTTTTGCCAGCACGTCATCCACGTTTTTATGCAGGGATTGATAATCCAGGCCATCAAGATGGCAGTGTGAGTCGACTAAAAACATAATGTCTCTCTCAGAGATGGGAAACTGGCGGTGTGACGCCGGGTTGCAGGTAATGTTCGATACGCAGTAACTGGTCGGTCAGTAAAAGCTCGCGATTAAGACCCGTCACGGTTAAAAGCTGTTCACGACTCTGGCAAATTTCATGGAGCATCGCGTGAAGAATCTTCCCTGAGAGGCGGTTCGCCAGCGTATTCACCAGCGGCCACGCATCCGGGTTGGTCAGAAGCGTTGCCTCTTGCTGGATTTTGAGCGCATCCAGCAGCAAGGAGGCCAGCCAGTGCAGACGCTCAACGGCCCGATCGCTGTTAAGCGCAGGCAGTAAACTTAGCCAGTCGTGACTGTTCAGTGAAGCGTCTACGGCCCGGCAGAGCGTTTCTCGCTCTGACCAGACGCCAGGCTGCAGTAATGCCAGCGCCGCAGCAGGCGCGCCGCTGCTCAGGCGCAAGGCGGTCAGCGCGCTCTCAGGTGACGTTGTCACCTCACGCTCAAGCCAGCTCAGCGCCCATGATTCCTGGGGCACCGCCAGGTGATGGAGACGACAACGGCTGCGCAACGTCGCCAGCAATCGTCCCGGGTCACGGCATGAGAGGAAAAACCACGTTTTTACCGGCGGCTCTTCCAGGGTTTTGAGCAGAGCGTTAGCGGCCGCCTCGGTGAGCAGCGTAGCGTCTTTAAGCCAGACCACTTTAGCGCCGCCCAGTCGTGCGTGTTCATACAATTTTTCACCGACTTCACGCACGGCATCAATACCGAGCGCGCTTTTGCCCTTTTCAGGCTCAAGGGTGTAGTAGTCAGGATGCGTGCCCGCCTGCATCAGTTGACAGCCACGGCATTTACCACAGCTCTTGTGCCCTTCCGGCTGCTGACACATCAGAAAACGGGTGATGGCATAAATCAACGCATCATCACCCATCCCCGGCAATGCCTGAATCAGTAACGCATGATGCCCCCGACCCGCCTGATAGCTGCCGATCAGCTGTTCAAAGTGTGGGCGCAACCATGGATACCATTTCATGCCTGCTGCTCCTGCACCCACTGCGTAATGGTATGCTGAATGTCACGCGTGACGTCGTCCAGGGACTGCGTCGCATCGATGGTACAAATTGAGCTGTCCTGTGCGGCCAGTTCAAGATAGCGCGCACGGGTGCGGTTAAAGAAATCAAACGACTCTTGTTCTATGCGGTCCAGCTCGCCGCGCGCGCGGGCGCGCTTGAGGCCCACTTCCGGCGTCACATCCAGATAGAGCGTCAGGTCGGGGCGAAAATCACCCAATACGGCATTACGCAGCGTGGCCAGCATTGTCTGGTCGATACCGCGTCCTCCGCCCTGATACGCCTGAGTCGACAGATCGTGACGGTCGCCGATCACCCACTTACCCTCGGCCAGGGCAGGTTTGATAATCGTCTCAACCAGCTGAACGCGCGCCGCGTAGAACATCAGCACTTCGGCTTTGTCAGTGATAACTTCGTCGCCGACGGATTTGATATCCAACACCAGGCTGCGCAGCTTTTCAGCCAGCTGCGTGCCGCCCGGCTCGCGGGTAAATACCATGTCCGCCACGCCAAGCGCTTTGAGCGTATCCACCACCACGTTGCGGGCGGTGGTTTTACCTGCCCCTTCGAGTCCCTCAATGACAATGTATTTACTGCGCATTTTTTTCCTTAAGTGCCTTCAGATAGTCCTGAACAGAGCGATTGTGGCTGGCAAGGTTGGTGTTAAAGGTATGCCCCCCTTTTCCATCAGCCACAAAATAGAGATACGGTGTTTTAGCCGGATGCGCGGCGGCTTTGAGCGACGCTTCGCTCGGCGTGGCGATCGGGCCCGGCGGTAAACCGCTAATCACGTAGGTATTATACGCCGTTGGCGTCTCCAGATCTTTTCTTGAGATCTTGCCGGTATAGCTCTCACCCATGCCGTAGATAACGGTAGGGTCGGTTTGCAGACGCATGCCGATGCGCAGACGGTTGATAAATACTGACGCCACCCTATCGCGCTCGGCGGCAACGGCTGTCTCTTTCTCAACGATCGAGGCCATGGTCACAAACTGATTCTGATCGCTGTAAGGCAACCCTTCCATTCGCCCCTCCCAGGCGGCATCCACGGCGGCGACCATTTTTTTGTGCGCCCGCTTCAGGATGGCTACATCGGTCGTGCCTGCCGTGTACATCCAGGTGTCTGGCCAGAACCAGCCTTCCACCCATTCCGGATGTTCAAGCTTCAGCGCGTCAGCCACCGTCTGATAGCTATCGTCTTTTAACGTATGTTTGATATACGGCGCATCACGCAGCTGTTTAAGGTAATCGCTCAGGCGCATCCCTTCTACAAACCGCAGGGGGAACTGGGCTTCTTTGCCGCTTTCCAGCAGCTGCAGCATCTCCCTGACGGTCATTCCCGGCGTAAAGCGATAGGTACCGGCTTTGAAATGCGACAGCTCAGGATCCACGCGCAATAGCCACTGGAATACCCGTGGACGATTGATAATCTTGTCGCCATAGAGCTGTTCCCCCAGCGCCTGACGGCCGGTTCCCGCTTTCAGGGTAAAGATCGTTTCGTCTTTAACCAGGATCTTGCTGTCCGCCAGTTGGCGAACTTTCCATACGCCAGCTCCGCCAGCGACGCCCAGCGCAACGATGAGGATAAGGACAAAGCGCAACATTTTTTTCATGACTATCTGGTTTGCTCACATATCGGGGCTAAAAACTGAAACAGTTCGCGCGAAGACCAGCGTTGTTGGCCATACGCACTGACGGGTACAACAGGCATCAGCGCATTGCAGATGATGACTTCATCTGCGGTCTGTAGCGCGGCTTCTCCTGCGCTAACTTCGACAACGCGAAAGCCAGAGCGTGCCAGCTGTTGCAGACAAAACTGACGCATTAACCCATTTACGCCAGCGTGTTCCAGCGACGGAGTGAATACCTCTTCCCCCTGCCGCCAGAGTAAATTAGCCGCACAGCATTCCGTAATGAACCCTTCGCTGTCAAGAACCAGCGCCTCATCGGCGTCCGTCTGTTCAAGATGAGTACGAATGAGCACCTGCTCCAGGCGATTGAGATGCTTAAGCCCGGCCAGCATCGGGTTTCGTCCCAGCCGTACCGGGCTCAGCGTCAGCGTGACGCCGTCTTCTCGCCAGCGAGAATAATGCGCGGGATAAGCAGAAACGGAAAGAATACGCGTTGGGTTGACACAGGATGCGGCGCTGTAACCCCGGCCACCACTGCCGCGGCTGATGATGACCTTGAGTACGCCGCTGTCCTTCCCGGTTGCCAGCTGGCACATTTCCTGGCGCAGTGTGTCCCAGTGCGTAAAGGGGATCATGAGCTTTTCACAGCCATGCTGCAGGCGTCGAATATGCGCCTCCATCAGGCAGACATCGCCATCCAGAATGCGCGCCGTCGTAAAGCAACCATCACCGAACTGTATCGCCCTGTCGCTGGCAGGCAGCGTGTCCTGCTCAAGGCCATTGATTAAAAACATGGTGGCTCCTTATGCGTGGGCGTTTAGTCTGGCAGGATGTCATGCAGCCGACAAGAAGATTAGGCTTAATAAAAAAGGCCCGGCAAGCGGACCTTTTTAAACGCTATCGGGACGTCAGGATCAGATCTTTTTGAAGATCAGAGAGCCGTTGGTGCCGCCGAAGCCGAAGGAGTTACACAGGGTGTACTCCATACCGCTAACCTGACGCGCTTCGTGAGGAACGAAGTCCAGATCGCAACCTTCATCCGGGTTATCCAGGTTGATGGTTGGCGGTACAGCCTGATCGCGCAGCGCAAGGATGGAGTAGATTGACTCTACTGCACCCGCCGCACCCAATAGGTGACCGGTCATGGACTTCGTGGAGCTCACCATTACGCGGCTGGCAGATTCGCCGAAGATAGACTTAACCGCCTGAGCTTCAGCTTTATCGCCTGCAGGCGTAGAGGTGCCGTGCGCGTTCACGTAGCCAATTTGTGCTGGGGTAATACCCGCATCACGAATCGCGTTTTCCATCGCCAGCGCAGCACCCGCGCCGTTCTCAGGAGGAGACGTCATGTGGTAAGCATCGCTGCTCATGCCGAAACCAACGATTTCAGCATAAATTTTCGCACCGCGTTTTTTCGCGTGTTCGTACTCTTCCAGTACGATCATGCCCGCCCCGTCGCCCAGCACAAAGCCGTCACGATCTTTATCCCACGGACGGCTCGCCGCCTGCGGGTTATCGTTACGGGTAGACAGCGCACGCGCCGCACCAAAACCGCCGACACCCAGCGGGGTACTGGCTTTTTCAGCACCGCCCGCAACCATAGCATCTGCATCGCCGTACGCGATAATGCGCGCGGCCTGGCCGATGTTATGTACGCCAGACGTACAGGCGGTCGCGATAGAAATGCTTGGCCCACGCAGGCCGAACATGATGGTCAGGTGACCTGCCACCATGTTAACAATCGTGGACGGAACGAAGAACGGGCTGATCTTACGCGGGCCACCATTCATCAGAGATGTATGGTTTTCCTCGATCAGGCCAAGACCGCCAATCCCGGAGCCGATAGCGGCGCCGATACGGGTTGCGTTCTCTTCCGTAATCTCAAGGCCAGAATCCTGCATGGCCTGAACGCCAGCGACAATTCCATATTGAATGAAGGCATCCATCTTGCGCTGTTCTTTGCGCGAGATGATCTCTTCACAGTTAAAATCCTTTACTAAGCCAGCAAATTTCGTTGCATAGGCGCTAGTATCGAAATGGTCGATTAGGCTGATGCCGCTCTGACCGGCAAGGAGAGCTTTCCAGGTGGACTCTACGGTATTGCCGACAGGAGACAACATGCCAAGTCCGGTCACAACTACACGACGCTTAGACACGTTTGTCCTCCAGGGAGGGATAAAAAAAGAGATTCGTGGGACTAAAAAAGATAAAACTCAGGCGGTCGAATGACCGCCTGGAGATGTTCACTTACGCCTGGTGACCGTTGATGTAATCAATGGCAGCCTGAACGGTGGTGATCTTCTCAGCTTCTTCGTCCGGAATCTCAGTATCAAACTCTTCTTCCAGAGCCATTACCAGCTCAACGGTGTCAAGAGAATCTGCGCCCAGGTCTTCAACGAAGGAAGCGGAGTTCACAACTTCTTCCTGCTTAACGCCCAGCTGTTCGCCGATAATTTTCTTAACGCGTTCTTCGATAGTGCTCATACTCTTAAATTTCCTATCAAAACTCGCTTTCGCGATGGTTTTCGTAGTGTATAAAATGTTGAAAAATTTGCAACTAAATCCCGGCAGTTCTTACCACGATTTTACGTTATTTTGAGGCCATTCGCCCTAATAACGCAAATATTTTTCATCGTGGTTAAACCATATACATCCCGCCGTTGACGTGGAGGGTCTCACCAGTGATGTAACCCGCTTCGTCAGAGGCTAAAAATGCAACCGCGCTGGCGATTTCTTTAGGGTCGCCAAGACGACCCGCCGGAACTGCCGCCAGCGTACCCGCACGCTGCTCTTCAGTCAGCGCACGCGTCATGTCCGTTTCAATAAAGCCCGGAGCAACAACGTTTACCGTAATACCGCGGGACGCAACTTCACGCGCCAGCGACTTACTGAAACCAATCAGACCTGCTTTCGCCGCAGCGTAGTTAGCCTGACCAGCATTTCCCATGGTACCAACCACAGAACCGACAGTGATAATCCGACCATGACGCTTTTTCATCATAGCGCGCATTACCGCTTTTGACAGACGGAATACAGATGACAGGTTGGTTTCGATGATATCGTTCCACTCGTCGTCTTTCATTCGCATTAACAGGTTATCGCGAGTGATCCCGGCATTGTTTACCAGAATATCCACTTCGCCAAACTCTGCGCGAATATTTTCCAGAACAGATTCGATAGATGCAGGTTCAGTCACATTCAGTACCAGACCTTTACCGTTTGCACCCAGATACTCGCTGATGGCCTGAGCGCCATTCTCGCTGGTTGCTGTACCAATCACCTTCGCGCCGCGCGCAACCAGTGTTTCAGCAATTGCACGCCCGATACCGCGGCTTGCGCCAGTGACCAGGGCGATTTTTCCTTCAAAACTCATGGTATTCCTCTTTTATTGCGAGAGTGCCGCTGACATTGCTTCCGGCTCGTTAATCGCCGAGGCTGTCAGGGTGTCAACAATACGTTTTGTCAGACCGGTGAGGACTTTACCAGGGCCGACTTCATACAGATGCTTAACGCCCTCCGCTGCCATAAACTCAACGGTTTTAGTCCACTGTACCGGGCTGTAGAGCTGGCGAACCAGTGCGTCACGGATAGCTTCCGGCGTGGTTTCGCATTTCACATCGACGTTGTTCACAACGGAAATCGTCGGTGCGTTAAACGTAATTTTTTCGAGCTCAATCGCCAGTTTTTCAGCAGCAGGCTTCATCAGCGCACAGTGAGACGGCACGCTGACCGGCAGCGGCAGCGCACGCTTAGCACCGGCTGCTTTACAGGCCGCACCCGCACGTTCAACCGCTTCTTTATGACCGGCAATAACTACCTGGCCCGGCGAGTTGAAGTTTACCGGAGAGACAACCTGGCCTTCAGCAGATTCTTCACACGCTTTTGCAATTGCAGCGTCATCCAGACCGATGATGGCAGACATGCCGCCCGTGCCTTCCGGCACCGCTTCCTGCATGAATTTACCGCGCAGTTCAACCAGACGTACCGCGTCAGCAAACGCGATCACGCCGGCACACACCAGCGCAGAATATTCACCCAGGCTGTGACCCGCGAGCAGCGCTGGCGCTTTACCGCCCTGCTGCTGCCAGACGCGCCACAGCGCAACGGACGCGGTCAGCAGCGCTGGCTGGGTCTGCCAGGTTTTGTTCAGTTCTTCGGCCGGACCCTGCTGGGTCAGCGCCCATAAATCATAACCCAGTGCATCAGAAGCTTCACGGAAAGTCTTTTCAATTACGGAGTAGTTTGCTGCCATTTCAGACAACATCCCAACCGTTTGAGAGCCCTGGCCCGGGAACACAAAAGCAAATTGCGTCATTTTTTATTCCTTATCCTAGAAACGAACCAGCGCGGAACCCCAGGTGAACCCGCCACCGAAGGCTTCAAGCAAGACCAGCTGGCCCCGTTTGATTCGTCCATCGCGTACCGCTTCATCAAATGCGCACGGTACCGACGCCGCAGAGGTATTGCCGTGACGATCCAGCGTCACCACAACGTTATCCATCGACATGCCGAGCTTTTTAGCGGTCGCGCTGATGATACGCAGGTTCGCCTGATGCGGCACCAGCCAGTCGAGCGCGGAGCGCTCAAGGTTATTCGCTTCCAGCGTTTCATCAACGATGTGCGCAAGCTCAGTCACCGCCACCTTGAACACTTCGTTCCCTGCCATAGTCAGGTAAATCGAGTTGTCCCGATTAACGCGATCGGCGTTAGGCAGGGTCAACAGTTCGCCGTAGCTGCCATCAGCATGCAGATGCGTCGAGATGATACCCGGCTCTTCGGACTGCCCCAGCAGCACCGCGCCCGCACCATCACCAAAAATAATGATCGTTCCGCGATCGGTTGGATCGCAGGTGCGCGCCAGCACGTCAGCACCGATCACCAGCGCATATTTAACGGCACCGGATTTCACGTACTGATCGGCAACGCTCAGCGCATAGGTGAAGCCTGCGCACGCGGCAGCGACGTCAAACGCCGGGCAGCCTTTGATGCCGAGCATATTTTGCACCTGGCACGCCGCGCTTGGGAAAGCATGCGTGGCAGACGTCGTGGCGACCACGATCAAACCAATCTGTTCTTTATCAATGCCCGCCATTTCGATAGCACGCTGTGCGGCTTCGTAACCCATGGTCGACACGGTTTCGTCTGGCGCGGCAATACGACGTTCACGGATACCTGTGCGCGTGACAATCCACTCGTCAGACGTATCTACCATTTTTTCCAGATCGGCGTTGGTACGCACTTGTTTTGGCAGGTAGCTGCCGGTACCTAAAATCTTCGTATACATGTACGCTCAGTCACTTTTAGCTAATACAGATTCCAGGCGAGCGGCAATCCGCTGAGGGACTTGTCGCTGCACCGCCTGCACTGCCTGTTCAATCGCGACAGCAAATGCTCGCTGATTGGCGGCGCCATGACTCTTAATCACGATGCCGCGCAATCCTAACAGACAGGCGCCATTATACTGGTCGGGGTTGAGGTGACTGAATCGCCGCGTCAGGCTCTTTTGTAACCAACGCTTCAATAAAATTAGCCACCAGGCGCTTTTTTTGCCTTCTCCCTGCGATTTCAGCAGAGAAAGAAACATGCGCACGACCCCTTCCATGGTCTTCAACGTGACGTTTCCGGTGAAGCCATCGCACACCAGAACATCCGTTTTACCCGTCAACAACTCATTGGCTTCGAGATAACCAATATAGTTGATGGAGGGAACCTGTTTGAGCAATTCAGCCGCTTCGCGAATGCTGTCCAGGCCTTTGGTCTCTTCTTCACCAATGTTCAGTAACGCAACACGGGGAGTGTTGATCCCGACGACTTCTTCTGCCAGCACCGATCCCATCACGGCAAACTGAGCCAGCATAGTACTATCACAGTCGACGTTAGCGCCCAAATCGAGCACCACCGTTTTGCCCTTCTGCTGATGCGGTAACACCGTCACCAGCGCCGGACGCTCAATACCTTCAATAGGTTTGAGCAGTAATTTCGACAGCCCCATCAGCGCGCCGGTATTCCCCGCGCTGACGCAAGCCTGGGCTCGCCCTTCTTTCACCAGCTCCAGCGCTATCCGCATAGAGCTGCCACGACTATTGCGAATAGCCTGCGAGGGTCGGGCATCACTGGCAATAACTGACTGCGCAGGAATAATCTGCAGACGCGAACGTTGTTCAAAGTCAGCTTTTGCGAGTAATGGCGTGATTGCGTCGGGATTGCCGACTAAAAGAAGTGTGAGTTGCGAATTAGAATTCAGTGCCTGCAATGCTGCAGGCACTGTCACGGAAGGGCCAAAATCTCCCCCCATGACATCTAACGCCAGGGTTAGACGTGTCAAGGTATCGTCGCAGCCTGGTTCGGTAAATTCCCCGTTTGCACGGGGAAATCCTCACTAAGCCTAATCACGCTTGCGCGTGATTACTTAGTGATAACCTTGCGGCCGCGGTAGAAACCGTCAGCGGTGATGTGGTGACGCAGGTGTTTCTCACCAGAAGTCTTGTCTACAGACAGGCTGGTAACTGCAGTCAGCGCGTCATGGGAACGACGCATGCCACGTTTGGAACGGGTTGGTTTATTCTGTTGTACGGCCATGGACCTTACTCCTCAATTACTTACGCTTTAAGCTGGCTAATACGGCAAATGGGTTTGGTTTTTGCGCTTCATCAGGCAGTTCCCCAAAGACCATGTCCGCCTCGGACACTTCACAGTGTTCAGAATCATGCACCGGAACCACTGGCAAGGTGAGGATGATTTCATCTTCAACCAGAGCCAGAAGATCGATTTCACCGAATTCGTTAACCTCAATCGGCTCATACGCTTCCGGGAGTGCTTCAGCCTGTTCGTCAGAACGAACCGGACTGAAACAATACGTTGTGTGAACATGCTGTACAAACGGTTTCCCGCAACGCTGACACTCGAGCGTTACCGTCACCTTTGCATCACCGGTTAAAACGGCGAGACGCTGGTTGTCGATAGCGAACGACATGGAGCATTCTACATCACTGTCCACACTGACTACGGATTCGGCAATACGCTCAGCCTGATCGGAAGTATAGATACCTTCGTAATCGAGGCGTTTTTGAGCCGTACGAACCGGATCAAGAGTCAGGGGTAATTTTACCTTTTGCATAGGGCGCGCATATTAACTTTGTAACGTCATAGAGTCAAAGAAAAAGGCAACCAGAGCTGCCTTTTGCCAATTATTCGCACACATTGCGGCCTGTAGTTTAAAATGGCTGGCATCGATACGCTATATCTGGTGATAAAAATATGCCAAATCTCGTCCTTGCTTCCACTTCTCCCTACCGCCGAACGCTGCTGGAAAAACTCGGGATCCCGTTTGAATGCGCCGCGCCAGAGGTTGATGAGACACCGCAGCCGGGCGAATCACCGCGCCATCTGGTGATGCGTCTTGCTAAGGAGAAAGCGCAGTCGCTGGCCGCACGCTATCCTTCGCATTTGATTATAGGCTCCGATCAGGTTTGCGTGCTGGACGGCGAAATCACCGGCAAGCCTCATACGGAGGAGAACGCCTGTCAGCAGCTTCTGCGTGCGCGAGGCACGATCGTGACCTTTTATACGGGCCTGGCGCTCTATAACTCCGCCAACGGTCATCTGCAAACGGAGTGCGAGCCGTTCGACGTACACTTCCGCCATCTCAGCGAACAAGAGATCGTGGATTATGTGCGCCGTGAGCGACCGCTGAACTGTGCGGGGAGTTTTAAAAGTGAAGGCTTGGGGATTGCGCTGTTCGACAAGCTGGACGGTCGCGATCCCAACACGCTGGTGGGGTTACCGCTGATTGCCTTGTGTCAGATGTTAAGACGAGAAGAGTGTAATCCGCTGACCATGTGACTGGGACGCTGCGGCCTGATGCCCTCACCCTGGCCCTCTCTCACAGGGAGAGGGAGCAAACATTAAAAACGGCAACATTCGTTGCCGTTTTACGTTTACCTTAGCCGCGCAGAACCTTAAGACAGCGTTTCAACTGCTCGTCCAGCGGCGCTTCAATACGGATGACTTCCCCCGTATTAGGATGGGTAAACTTCAGCGCTGCCGCGTGCAGGAACAGACGCGACAGTCCCGTCCCCGCCAGCTGCTTATCAAACTCGCGGTCGCCATAGCGGTCATCAAAGGCGATTGGGTGTCCTGCAAACTGCGTATGCACGCGGATCTGGTGGGTACGACCGGTCACCGGACTGCAGCGCACCAGCGTGGCAAACTCATAGCGCTCTTCAACTTTAAAGCGCGTCTCAGACGGTTTCCCTTCCTGGCTCACGCGGACAATGCGTTCACCGCTTTGCAGAATGTTCTTCAGCAGCGGCGCCTGCACCACTTTTACATGGGACTGCCACTGACCGCGAACCAGCGCCAGGTAATCTTTCTGCATCCCTTTTTCACGCAGCTGTTCATGCAGAGAACGCAGCGCAGAACGCTTTTTCGCCACCAGCAGTACGCCTGAGGTGTCACGGTCAAGACGGTGCACCAGTTCAAGGAAGCGCGCTTCCGGGCGCAGGGCTCGCAGCCCTTCAATCACGCCGAAGCTCAGACCGCTACCGCCATGGACAGCCGTTCCTGACGGTTTATTGAGCACCAGAATGTGGTCATCTTCGTAAAGGATCACATCACTTAAGGCCGCCACTTTCTGTAGCTTCGGTGAAACGGTCTCTTCTTCACGTTCCGCAACGCGCACCGGCGGAATACGCACTTCATCGCCAGCCTCGAGTTTGTACTCGGGCTTCACGCGTTTTTTGTTAACCCGCACCTCGCCCTTGCGCAGGATGCGGTAAATCATGCTCTTTGGCACACCTTTCAATTGGGTGCGCAAAAAGTTATCGATACGTTGCCCCGCGTCATCTTCGGCGATGGCAACCATTTTTACGGCTGGAGTCTCTGTTTTCATGGTTGGCGATTCTAAATATCGTCAGCCATTAGCGCCACTCATTTTTCTATGCTTATATTTACTTTTATCCGGCCAGCTCCCCGTTTCGCGCAACCGATTTGGTGGTTATTAAACCAATCGCCATTCTGAAGTGAAGAAACTGTGAGTAACCGGGTGATAATTGGTAAAAGTCATCTTGCTATAACCCGGCGAGCAGTGGAATAATGAGGCTGTTTTCCGTGTTAAATCCTGGTTAAGTAAGGATGTTGACGGAATGACCAATTTTGTCTGACCGATCATCCACGCAGCAATGGCGTAAGACGTATTGATCTTTCAGGCAGTTAGCGGGCTGCGGGTTGCAGTACTTCCCGGTATAAGGATTGTTCTCTGGAGAGTTCTACCCAGGCAATTCCCCTGATAATTGCGCTGTGTTTCCGTATGAAATACAGGCAACCGACACTCTGCGCCTCTTAAGCGAGCGACAACCGTGAGGTTGGCGACGTGAACAGACACGAGGCCATCGGTTCATACCCCGGAAAGCGTCACCTTGCCCGCAGCTTTGTCGTCAATGTAAGAATAACGAGTAAGTTACGATGAAAAGAATGTTAATCAACGCAACTCAACAAGAAGAGTTGCGTGTCGCCCTTGTGGATGGGCAGCGCCTGTACGATCTGGATATCGAAAGTCCTGGACACGAACAGAAAAAAGCGAACATTTACAAAGGTAAAATCACCCGCATTGAACCAAGCCTTGAAGCTGCATTTGTCGATTACGGTGCTGAGCGTCATGGTTTTCTCCCTCTGAAAGAAATCGCCCGCGAATATTTCCCTGCAAACTACAACGCCCATGGCCGCCCAAACATCAAAGATGTTCTGCGTGAAGGTCAGGAAGTTATCGTTCAGATTGATAAAGAAGAGCGTGGCAACAAAGGTGCCGCACTGACCACCTTTATCAGCCTGGCAGGGAGCTATCTGGTTCTGATGCCTAACAACCCGCGTGCGGGTGGCATCTCTCGCCGTATCGAAGGTGATGACCGTACCGAGCTGAAAGAAGCGCTGGCAAGCCTCGAACTGCCTGATGGCATGGGGCTTATCGTGCGTACCGCAGGCGTAGGCAAATCAGCCGAAGCGCTGCAATGGGACCTGAGCTTCCGTCTGAAGCACTGGGAAGCCATTCAGAAAGCTGCGGAAAGCCGCCCTGCTCCGTTCCTGATCCACCAGGAAAGCAACGTTATCGTGCGTGCCTTCCGTGATTACCTGCGTCAGGACATCGGTGAGATTCTGATCGATAACCCGAAAGTGCTTGAGCTGGCGCGCCAGCACATCGCCGCGCTGGGTCGTCCGGATTTCACCAGCAAAATTAAACTGTACACCGGTGAAATCCCGCTGTTCAGCCACTATCAGATCGAATCCCAGATTGAGTCCGCCTTCCAGCGTGAAGTACGTCTGCCTTCCGGCGGTTCTATCGTTATCGATACCACTGAAGCGCTGACCGCTATCGACATCAACTCCGCGCGCGCAACGCGCGGTGGCGATATCGAAGAGACCGCCTACAACACTAACCTCGAAGCCGCTGATGAAATCGCCCGCCAGCTCCGCCTGCGCGACCTGGGTGGTCTGATTGTTATCGACTTCATCGACATGACCCCTGTACGCCACCAGCGTGCGGTTGAAAACCGCCTGCGCGAAGCGGTGCGTCAGGACAGGGCGCGTATCCAGATTAGCCATATCTCACGCTTTGGCCTGCTGGAGATGTCCCGTCAGCGTCTGAGCCCGTCTCTCGGCGAGTCCAGCCATCACGTTTGTCCGCGCTGCTCCGGCACCGGTACCGTGCGTGATAACGAATCTCTGTCTCTCTCCATTCTGCGTCTGATTGAAGAAGAAGCGCTGAAAGAGAACACCAAAGAGGTTCACGCCATTGTGCCGGTTCCCGTTGCCTCTTACCTGCTTAACGAAAAACGTGCAGCGGTAAGTGCCATTGAAGCGCGTCAGGGCGGCGTTCGCTGCATCATCGTGCCAAACGACCAGATGCAGACCCCGCACTATCACGTACTGCGCGTGCGTAAGGGCGAAGAGACGACCACCCTCAGCTACCTGCTGCCGAAGCTGCATGAAGAAGAGATGGCCCTGCCTTCCGATGAAGAGCCTGCAGAGCGTAAACTGCCAGAGCAGCCTGCGTTAGCGACCTTCATCATGCCAGAAGCGCCACCGGAAGCAGCTCTGGAAAAACCTGCCGCCAAACCTGAAGCGAAGAAACCAGAAGCAGCGGCAGCGAAAGCCCAGCCGGCACAGCCGGGTCTGCTGAGCCGCTTCTTTGGCGCGCTGAAGAAGATGTTTGCTGAAGAAGAAGTTCAGCCAGAGCAGCCGAAAGAAGAGCCTAAAGCGGCCAAACCGGAGCGTCAGCAGGATCGTCGCAAGCGTCAAAACAACCGCCGCGATCGTAACGACCGTAATGACCGTAATGACCGCAGCGAGCGTCGTGACAACCGTGACAATCGCTCTGAGAATGGCGAAGGCCGTGAGCAACGCGAAGACAACCGCCGCAACCGTCGCGAGAAACAACAGCCGAATGTTGAAGATCGCGAAATTCGCCAGCAGGCGGGCGATGAGTCTGAGAAGAGCAAACAGCGTGATGATCAGCAGCCGCGCCGTGAACGCAACCGTCGTCGTAACGACGAGAAGCGTCAGGCACAGCAGGAAGTCAAAAACCTGAACCGCGAAGAGCCTGTTGAACAGCAGGACGGCGAGCAGGAAGAACGTACTCAGGTTATGCCGCGTCGTAAGCAGCGCCAGCTTGCTCAGAAAGTTCGCTTCGCCTCTGAAGCAACCGAAGAGTCAGCCGTTGTCGCGGTTGAAACCAGCGAGAGCACAACCGGTACGCAGCTGGCGAAAGTTGATCTGCCGGCGGTCGTTGAAAACAACGTTGAGCAGGATGATAACGGTGAAAACCGTGATAACGCCGGTATGCCGCGCCGTTCACGCCGTTCCCCACGTCATCTGCGCGTCAGCGGCCAGCGCCGTCGTCGCTATCGTGACGAGCGTTACCCTACTCAGTCGCCAATGCCGCTGACCATTGCCTGTGCTTCACCAGAAATGGCCTCCGGTAAGGTCTGGATCCGCTACCCGGTTGCTCGCCCGGAGCAGGTTGTTGAAGAACAGCCTGTAACCGAAGAGGTGATTGCACCTGCAGCAGCAGCGGTAGAAGACGTCGTGACTGAAGCGGCAACCGTGGTTGAACCTCAGGTTGTTGAAACGGAAGCACCTCACGCAGTGGAAGTTGAAACCACCCATCCAGAAGTGATTGCCGCGCCGGTTGATGCCGCACCGCAGCTTATCGCCGAAGAAGATGCCGTGGTGGCTGAGGAAGTTGCTGAAGAGGCTGAACCTGTAGCCGCAGTGGAAGACACCGCCGAAACCCTGATTGAAACCACCACTGAAGAAGTTGTTCAGGACGTTGAGATTGAAGTTGAACCGGTTGTTGAAGAAGCGAAAGCGCCTGAGGTGAAACCTGAGACGGTTGTTGCTGCGCCAGCCGCTGCCCACGTGGCGACAGCACCAATGACGCGCGCCCCGGCGCCGGATTATGTGCCAGAAGCCCCGCGTCACAGTGACTGGGTACGCCCGGCGTTCAGCTTCGACGGTAAAGGCGCTGCAGGCGGCCACAGTGCAACGCATCAGGCGACTGCACCGGCAACGCGTCCGCAGTCTGTCGAATAACGACGCTGAAAGTAAAAAGCCGACCTTAGGGTCGGCTTTTTTTATGGCTGTTGCACGGGCTTTCTCATCCCGGTGACCTCCGGCATGACCTGCCGCATCAACTCCAGAAAACGCCGCAAGCGGGCCGGGTAATAACGGGACCAGGGATAAACCAGATGCACCGGTAACGCCGCTGGCTGCCAGTCTGGCAGCAAATGCACAAGTCGCCCTTCCCGAATATCATCCTGTACCGTCCAGCTGGATACCACCGCCACGCCAAGGCCGGTGAGCGCCGTGTTGCGTGCGACATACAGGCTATCGGTGCTGAGGCGTGGGGTAATCGCCACTCGCGCGGTGGCTGGTGATGCATCGTGAAAAAGCTCCACATGGCGCTGGTAGAAAGAGCTAATCGCTATCCAGGGAAACTGCTGCAAATCCTCCGGCGCGGTAACCGTTGGAAAACGGGCCAGCAGCGCCGGTGAAGCCACCACCGAGCGCGGCACTTCCGCCAGCAGCACGGATACGGTCGCCGGATCGACCTCCACGCCCACCCGAATAGCACAGTCAAGGTTGTCGCCGAGGAAGTCCGCCGACCGATCGTTGAGCATCCACTCAATCGAAAGCTGCGGATAGCGTTGCAAAAATTCGGTTACGGGTTTCAGAAGCTGGTCCTGACCAAACGCGTGGGGTGCCCGCACCCTCAGCACGCCAACGGGCTCATCTTCCGTCTGCCCCACCTCATCTTCCAGCGCCAGCCAGCTGTCAATCACCCGACGGGCGTGCTGATAGCAGCGCTCGCCGTCATCCGTCAGCCGCGTCGTGTGGGTAGTGCGCAGTATCAGGCGCACCCCCAGCATGGTCTCCAGCGACTGTAACCGTCTGCTCACCGTGGCCTGAGTGGTGGCCAGCTGCCGCGCCGCCGCAGAGAGGGAACCCGCCTCCACAATGCGGACAAACGTCCGCATCAACTCGACCCTGTCTATACGCTCAGCTCTTTTCATCGCATTTTCACTTATACGTCCAACGTATAAGCGTTTTACCACCGGGCCCGCTACCGTCGCAAGGCGTACTGATAAAAAATAGCCTCACACGACGAATGAGGAACATCTTATGAACACAACAACCGCCGCCCATGCCGTGAGCCGCTGGGTAATCTTAATGCTGGCGATAGGTGCAGGTTTCAGCGTGGCATCTATCTATTATGCCCAGCCTCTGCTGCCGCTTATGGGAGCAGACCTTCACCTGAGTATCGAAGGCATGGGCCTGGTCCCGACGCTCACCCAGGCGGGATATGCCCTGGGGATCCTGTTCCTGCTACCGCTCGGCGATCGCCACGACCGCAGGACGTTAATCCTGATAAAGAGTGCGGCGCTGGCGCTGTTTCTTCTCGGCTGTAGCCTGACCGGGCAGATACATTCTCTGCTGCTGGCAAGCCTGCTCATCGGCATGGCCGCCACCATGGCACAGGACATCGTCCCTGCCGCGGCCATCCTTGCGCCGGAAGGTAAACAGGGGAAAACCGTGGGTACGGTAATGACCGGGCTGCTGATGGGTATCTTATTATCCAGAACCGTGAGCGGCGTGGTGGGCGAAGCGTTTGGCTGGCGCGTCATGTACCAGCTGGCGGCGGCGAGCATTGCATTCATCGGCGTGATGATGTGGTTTGTGCTTCCCCGTTTTGCCATTCATTCCACGCTGAGCTACCCCGCGCTGATGCGCTCAATGGAACATCTGTGGCGTCGCTATCCGGCGCTGCGCCGTGCGGCGCTGGCTCAGGGCTTCCTGTCGATTGCCTTTAGCGCCTTCTGGTCTACGCTTGCGGTCATGCTGCTTGAACGCTATCACCTGGGTAGTGCCGTAGCGGGTGGTTTTGGTATTGCAGGTGCCGCCGGTGCGTTAGCTGCCCCGCTGGCAGGAGGTCTGGCGGACAAACTCGGCGCAGGAAAAGTCACGCAGCTTGGTGCAGTTCTTGTGACCGTCTCATTCGCTCTGATGTTCCTGATGCCCGCGTTGGGCGTTCATGGACAGCTGATGCTGATCGCCGTCTCCGCCGTTGGGTTCGACCTGGGTCTGCAGTCCAGCCTGGTCGCTCACCAGAACCTGGTTTACAGCCTTGAACCGCAGGCGCGGGGGCGTCTCAATGCCCTGCTCTTTACGGTGGTCTTTATCGGGATGGCGCTGGGTTCCGCGTTAGGCAGCAATATCTACTCGCTGGCTGGCTGGACGGGCGTGGTCGCGCTGGCGACAGTCTGTGGGGTCATTGCGCTGGCAATCCGTCTGATAGAAAGCGCACGTGTCGCCTCCGTACCGGCGGAAGTTGCATAAAAAAATGCCCAATCCAGACGGATTGGGCAGTAAAACATGCCCAGTTTCAAGACATGTTCCAAGAGGTCAAGATGTTATTTGTTCAGCTGGAACAGAGACATGCCCTGCATATCGCTAAACGCTTTATAAGACGCCTGCAAGGCCGCCTGCTGCATGGTGTAAGAGGAAATCGCTTCGTTCCAGTCAACATCTACCAGATCACTCATCTGCTTGGTCTGACCCAGCGCGCGGTCATCACCCAGCGTATCGAGTTTTTCCAGCTCGTTCATCTTGGTTCCCACATCCGCAACGACCGTCAGGACATTGTTCTGGGAGTTTTTGATGCCGATTTGCGCATTGGCAATCACCTGGCTTTGTGCCGTTGCGGCAGCCGGATCGTTCTCAATCGGTGTCTTCAGCGACGCAATGGCAGAATCCAGGATTTTGAACATATTTGTTTCGCCATACCCACCGCCCGGCAGCTGTTCCGCATTACTGGTAATGCTTTCGAAAATTTGCTGTCCGGTATGGCTGATGGTCATATTTCGCGCCGTATCAACCTGCTGGCTGATGGCCTCTGCGCCGCCGTTGTAATCCCCGGTCGCGGCATCAAACGGTGCGCTCTCTGTTTTGTATCCCGCAAAGATAAAGCGACCATTACCGTCCGTCGTGTTGGCCAGGTTCATCAGCTGATCGCGGATCCCCTGAATATCGGTCGCCAGAGAAAGACGGTCGTCATCGCTTAATGTGCCGTTTGAGGCATAAACCAGCTTCTCGCGCACGCTTGAGATCGCGGTATTCACTTGGGTTAACACGTTATCTTCCAGCGAGACCTTCTGCGTTGCAAAGGTACGCGCGAGTGCAAACTGGCTGTTTTGCGACTGAGATTGTGACAGAACGATGGCCTGCGACGCGGCGATAGGATCGTCCGAAGGACGATTGACGCGCTTACCGGTGGACATCTGCTCACCGTAGCTCAGCCATCTGCTCTGGGAATCGGTGATCCCTCGCATGTTCTGCTCATACATCATCTGGGTGCTAATACGCATTGTTCACCTCAACCTTAACGAATGTTGATAATTGCATCGAAGAGCGTACTGGCAGTTTGTAATACCTGGGCATTGGCCAGGTAATACTGCTGATAACGCTGCAAATTGCCATACTCTTCGTCGAGGTTTACCCCAGAGATGGTCTGCTGCTGCTTGATTAACTGCGTCTCCACGTTGGCTTTCGTCTGGCTGCTCACCTTCAGTGACGCCGTTGAGCTACCCACGGTACTGACGAGAGAGGCATACGCATCGTTGAAGGTTTTGTTGCCCCCCACGACTTTCGCGTTTTGTAGATCGAGCAGTTTCTGGCCGTTACGGTTGTCACTTTCGCCGCCGTTCTGCACCGATGCCATCGCCAGTTTGGACTCGTCGCTGATCGCGAGATCCATGTTCATGATGACGTTGGAAACAGGCTTCACGGTAAAGCTGTCTTTGGTATTTGCCGTGCCGCTGACGTTGACGTTAAGGCCATCAAACGACAGATTACCGCTGGCATCCGGGCTCATCGTAAAGCTGGTTTTGTCTGACGTGCGGGTGACCGTCCAGTCAGTGCCGTTAAACTGCAGCTTATAGTCTGTCGCCTGGACCTGTTTACTGTCCGCCACGGAGGCCGTGACAACGGCCGAGCCGCCGTTCTTGCTGTTGGACAGCACCGCCGGAGAACCAAAGTTGAACAGCTTACCGCCCGCATCACCGTTCGCATCAAAACCGGCTTCATGCTGCGTGTTCATCGCATCGGCGAAGGCCAACGCCATCTGGTTCAGGCTGTTACGCGCTTTATCCAGATCTTCCGTGCGGAAGGTCAGTAAACCGCCTAAAGAACCGGTGGTGATAAATTTCTCGGGGATCTCAATATTACCCGCCACGTCATCGACGTAGGCAATGGTCGTACGAGCCGGATCGGCGCTGGACTTCACGGCTGCCAGCTGGCTGGCTTTGCTGCCCTGCACCAGGCTGTAACCGTTGCCGAGAGAGATATTAAACGTGCCGCTATCCTGTACGGAGACTTCCACGCCCACGATTTTGTTCAGTTCAGTCACGAGCTGATCCCGCTGGTCGAGCAGGTCGTTAGGCGAAGCGCCCGCACCGACGCCGGTCAGACGGGAAATCTGATCGTTCAGGTTCGCAATCTGTGTCGCGTAGTTGTTGATCTGAGACACGCTGCTTGAGATGGCGGTATTGACCTGCGTATCCTGGTCACGAAGATACTGATCGTTGGTTTTGAACTGATTGACCAGCCCCCCCGCTTTACCCAGCACCGTCTGACGTGCAGCCGGGTCTTCCGCGTTGCTCACCAGGGTTTGCAGGCTTTTGAAGAAGTCCTGCAGGGTGGTGGAGAGCGAGTTGGTGGTATCGGAGAGCACATCGTCAATTTTTGACATCTGCTGATAGCGCGTCGTCAGACCGCTGCTCTGCGTCTGCGCGGCGCGCAGCTGGTTGGTGATGAAGGCGTCATACTCACGCTGGACACCGGAGACATAAACCCCGTTACCCACCCAGCCACCGCCGGTCAGCGTGCTGTTAGATGCGCCCAGCACCGTGGTCTGGCGGGTGTAGCCTGCCACGTTATAGCTTGAAATATTATTACTGACGGTATTGAGTGCCGACTGCGCAGCACTGAGGCCACTCATGGCGCTGTTAATCAAACTGGACATGGGGGTTCCTTTTATACGTTCAGACACGAGTCCTGATGAAGGTTATCGGCAACCTCCACCGGGACTTGAGAACTTTCAGAACAGATTTTCAATATCTGTGCTATAGGCTTTGCTGACCTTCTCGCCCATGGATTTCAGCTGCTGGATCATGCTGGTGAGCTTACGTGCATAGTTCGGGTCAGTCGCGTAGCCCGCGTTTTGCAGCGCCTGAGCACCCTGCTCCGCCGTCGCCGCCTGCGTAACGGCGGTATAACGCGGATTTCGGCTCAGCAGGCCGACATAATCGGACAATGCTTCCAGATAAGAGCTGTAGACGCGGAATTTTGCTTTGACCTTCACCGCCGCACCGTTCTCGTATTCGGTGGTGGTGATCTCCGTTGTCGGCCCCTTCCAGCTGGAGGTGGCCTTCACGCCGAAGATGTTGAAGCTCGGCTCGCCGTTTTCCTTGCGGATCTGGCGCTGGCCCCAGCCCGACTCCAGCGCAGCCTGCGCCAGAATCAGGTGATGCGGCACGCCGCTCTGCTGGCTGGCAAGGCGCGCAGGCAGAGAAAGCTGCGCCAGGAAGTCTTTGCTGTCACCCGAGAGCGGCTCATCGCCGCTCTCCGTCGCTTTAGGTATGGCTTTACGCACCAGCTGCGTCAGGGCCTGGTTCTGATAACTGGTCACCGTTTCCAGGTCGAACTTCATCGGTACCTGCTGCGGCTGCTCCTGAGGCTGAATACCCTGCGCGGCTTCGGTCTGTTTCACAATCATGTCAGCCAGACCGAGGCCTTTACCGGCTGTCATCTGCTGCGCAATCTGCTGGTCATACATGCTGGTGTAGAGACGCGTTGAATCACTGCTGAACATCCCGTCTTTCGGCAGGGTTTCACGCATGCTTTTCAGCATCATCTGTACAAACATCCCTTCTACCTGGCGGGCGACCGGGTGGATGTTCGCCGCCGGGTCTTTGCCTGCTTTGGTTTTCAGTTCGTTGAGCGACTGGGCGTCCCAGGCTGCACTGGTCAACAGTTTGCTATCGGTCAGCATTAGATGATTTCCAGTTTGGCGCGCAGGCAGCCCGCGCTTTGCATGGATTGCAGGATAGACATCAGGTCCATCGGCGTTGCCCCCAGGGCGTTCAGGGCACGTACCACGCTGTTCAGGTTGGCGCTGGAGCGAACGCTCTGCAGCGACCCGCCGCTCTGACGCATATCAATCTGCGTTTGCGGCGTCACCACCGTCTGACCGCCACCAAATGGCGTATTCGGCTGGCTCACGTTCGCGGAGCGGTTTACCGTCACGGAGAGATTCCCCTGCGCCACGGCACAGCTGTCCAGCGACACTTCCCGGTTCATCACCACCGAGCCGGTACGGGAGTTGATGATCACCTTGGCATCCTGTACCGGAACGTTCACTTCCATATTCTGGATATCCGCCAGCATGCGCACCTGGTTGCTGCTGCCTGTTGAGGTACGGATCTGCACGGTGCGCGCATCGAGTGCCGTTGCATTACCGTAGCCGCGGCTGCGGTTGATGGTATCGGCAATTTGCTGCGCCATCGTGAAGTCTTCATTATTGAGCTGCAGGTTGATGGTGTTGCCCGCGCCAAACTGGGTCGGCAGTTCACGCTCAATGATCGCACCGTTGGTGATACGTCCACCGTTCAGCTGGTTCACCTGCACGCTGCTTCCGCCTGCGGATGCACCCGCACCGCCAACCAGAATGTTCCCCTGCGCCAGCGCATACACCTGGCTGTCAACGCCTTTCAGCGGAGTCATCAGCAGCGTACCGCCGCGCAGGCTTTTGGCGTTACCCATTGAGGAGACCACCACATCAATGGTCTGCCCCTGACGCGCAAAGGCCGGGTAGGACGCGGTGACCATGACCGCGGCCACGTTTTTCAGCTGCATGTTGGTTCCCGCCGGCACGGTAATGCCGAGCTGGGAAAGCATGTTGTTCAGGCTTTGGGTGGTGAACGGCGTCTGGGTCGTCTGGTCACCGGTACCATCCAGACCCACCACCAGGCCGTAGCCAATCAGGGAGTTTTCACGGACGCCCTGAACGCTGGTGAGGTCGCGAATACGGTCAGCCTGGGCAAATGTTGCCACCAGCGCGAGCGCCACGGCGAAGATCGATTTAAACATGGGTCACCTCGCTTACATCGGCGATAAATTAAGGAAGAAGCGCTGCAGCCAACCCATATTTTGCGCTTCATTGATATAGCCGTTACCGACGTACTCAATGCGCGCGTCCGCCACCTGGGTGGACGGAACGGTGTTGGTGCCGCTGATGGTGCGAGGGTTAACCACGCCCGAGAAGCGAATGAATTCAGTGCCCTGGTTGATGGCAATCTGTTTTTCACCCACAACGTGTAAGTTGCCGTTAACCAGAACCTGGTCAACCGTGACCGTCAGCGTACCGCTGAAGGTGTTGCTGGCGTTCGCGCCGCCTTTGCCGTTAAAGGTGTTGCCGCCGGACGCGTTCACATCAGCACGCGCGTTGCCGAACAGCCCTTCGAGATAGCGTGGCACGGTATCGAAGCCAAAATTGGTTTTGCCATCGCGGCTGGCGTTCGCCGACGAGCTCTTGCTCGCGCTGACGTTTTCCTGCAGCACAATGGTCAATGTATCGCCGACGTTACGCGGGCGGCGATCTTCAAACAGCGGCTGATAGCCGTAATTAATCGGCTGCGCGGTCTGGAAAATGGAGCCGTTTACCACTGGCGCAGGGCCAGGAACGGGTTGGGCAGTCGTCGCACCCTGGACCAATGGTTTAGACGGGATCAAAGCACACCCGCTGAGGGTGACAGCCAGAACAGTCAGTATCGGATAACGAAACGCCGCGTTTTTTTGCATTGCCTTCATCTTCGAAAACAGGGAGCCGGTGCGGCGTTTACCGCACCGGGCTACACCTTAGAGTTGCGTCAGTTTCTGCAGCATCTGGTCGGTCGTCGACACTGCTTTACTGTTAATTTCATACGCGCGCTGAACCTGGATCATATTCACCAGCTCTTCCGCCACGTTCACGTTGGACGTTTCAACATAACCCTGATACAGCAGGCCCGCACCGTTCAGGCCCGGGGTGCTCTCATTAGGCGTACCGGAGGATTGCGTTTCGGTGTAGAGGTTCTCACCAATGCTTTCCAGACCGGTATCGTTCATGAAGGTGGTCAGGTTGAGCTGCCCAACCTGAACCGGCGCGGCCTGTCCCTGCTGGGTCACGCTGACCACACCGTCACGTCCGATGGTGATGCTCAGGGCGTTCGCCGGGATGGTAATTGCAGGCTGAACCTGGAAACCGCCCGCCGTCACCAGCTGGCCGTTCTGATCCACCTGGAATGAGCCGTCACGGGTATAGGCCGAGGTACCGTCAGGCAGCTGCACCTGGAAGAAACCCTGCCCTTTAATGGCCACATCTTTACTGTTGTTGGTCTGAGACAGGTTGCCCTGGCTGTGCAGACGCTCAGTGGCCACCGGGCGAACGCCGGTACCGATCTGCAGGCCCGACGGCAGCGTCGTCTGTTCAGAAGACTGCGCGCCCGGCTGGCGGATGGTTTGATAAAGCAAATCTTCGAAAACGGCACGCTGACGCTTGAAACCATTGGTGCTCACGTTTGCCAGGTTGTTGGCAATCACGTCCATATTGGTTTGCTGGGCGTCCAGGCCAGTTTTCGCGATCCATAAAGAACTGATCATAAGGAGTCCTGTTAACTCATAGCCAGAAGTTGGTTAGCTTTGCCCGCGTTTTCATCCACGCTGCTGATGATCTTCATCTGCATTTCAAAACGACGGGCGCTGGCAATCATGTCGGTCATGGCTTCAACCGGCTTGACGTTGCTGCCTTCCAGAACGCCGGACATCACGCGGATGCTCGGATCGGCCTGCAACGTGGCACCACGCGTCGCCTGCGCCGCCTGGGTCAGACGGAACATGCCGTCATCGCCACGCTGCACGTCTTTGCCTTCCGCCTTAACCAGCTTCAGACGTCCGACGGGCGCAACGGTGTTGGCCGGGTCGCCCGGGTTCAGCGCCGAAATGGTGCCGTCCGCGGCGATAGTCAGCTCAGAGCCTTCCGGCACGGTCAGCGGGCCCGCTTCACCCATCACCGGATGGCCCTGAATCGTCAGCTGGCCCGTCGCGCTCACCTGGATATTGCCGTTACGGGTATAACCTTCGCTGCCGTCCGCAGTTTGCACCGCCAGCCAGCCGTCCTGCTGCAGGGCAACGTCCAGCGGGCGCGAGGTGTAGTCCATCTGCCCTGGCGTCATATCTGCGCCAGGGGTTGATGCCGTCACCAGCGTACGGGTTGGCAGAGAAAGCCCTTCAACCGGCACCGCGCGCAGCGCATTAAGCTGCGCGCGAAAGCCCGGCGTCGAGGCGTTTGCCAGGTTGCTGGCAGTAACGGCCTGCTGATTGAGCGTCTGGCTTGCCGCGCCCATCGCGGTATATATTGCGTGATCCATTGCGCTTTCCTGTTAGCCGCTTAACGCAGGTTAACCAGCGTGTTGAGGATCTGATCCTGGGTTTTGATGGTCTGCGCGTTCGACTGATAGTTACGCTGCGCGACAATCATGTTCACCAGTTCTTTACTCATATCCACGTTGGAGGCTTCCAGCGCGCCGTTGGTCAGCTTGCCGAAGTTACCGGTGCCTGCGGTACCCAGCAGCGCCACGCCGGAGGACTGGGAGGCAGACCAGACGTTGTCGCCTTCCGATTTCAGGCCTTCGTTGTTCGCGAAGTTTGCCAGCACGATCTGACCCAGAACCTGAGTCTGTTCGTTGGAGTAGTTCCCCACAACGGTGCCGTCATCGTTGATCTGATAGCTCACCAGGTCGCCCGGCTTGAAGCCGTTCTGATTGGTCGCCACGATATTGTTTGCACCGGTGTTCTGCTGCATGGAGTTCTGGAAGCTGAGGGAGAAGGTCGCAGCCGTCGCACCGCTGACAGAACCCGTGGTGATGTTAATTGCCGGCGTGGCGTTTGGCGTTGCGCTCAGTACACCCGCAGCGTCGTAGTTATAGACACCCGCCAGGTTACCGTTCGCATCAAAGTTCATCTGCGCCGCTTTGGCCGCTGTAGAACCCGCAACGCTGCCGTCCTGAGTGTAAAGATCCCATTTATTGTCGGCCGTCTTAACGTAGTAGACATACATGTTATGGGCGTTACCCTGGCTGTCGAATACGGTCACGGTCCCTTTTTTGTTATAGGTATCCGGGTTAGTCGCATCGAAGGGGGCCGTTTGAACAGGATCGGTTGAGTTCAGGTTGATCTGCTGCGACGCGGTGGTGGTCGATTTCGCCGCCATCAGGGTATTCGGGATAGTAATCGCCTGAGGGTTCGCACCGGTCTGAACGGTTGGTGGCGTACCCGCTACCGGGTAGCCCGTCAGCTGCATGCCCTGCATGTTAACCAGCGTACGGTTTTCATCCAGCTTGAACTGACCGTTACGGCTGTAGAACACAGAGCCGTTGGAATCGACCATACGGAAGAAACCGTTCTGGCTGATGGCAACGTCCAGACCACGACCGGTGTTGGTAGTGGTGCCGTCGGTAAAGTCCTGAGTGATGCCCGCAACTTTCACGCCCAGGCCGACTTTGGAACCGGCAAACATGTCTGCAAATGAAGCAGAACCGGATTTAAAACCATAGGTCGCGGAGTTGGCGATGTTGTTGCCAATGACGTCCAGGTTGGTGGCCGCAGCATTCAGGCCGCTGACCGCTTGAGAAAAGGCCATGACTTACTCCTGATAAGTGTTAAGGCTTAGATAATCTGCCGAACTTCGTCGAGTGTGGTGGTACCCGAGGTACCCAAATCCAGTTTGTTGCCGTCGCCCCCTTTAATCACGCCCTGAACCAGCGCGAACTGCAGCGGCTGCGCCACCAGCTGGGTCGTGCCGTTGCTGGCGCTAATCGCGACTTTGTAGGAACCGTTTGGTGCTTTCGTGCCGTCGGTCAGGCTGCCATCCCAGGTAAAGGTGTGAACGCCCGCCTTCAGCTCGCCGATATCAATGGTGCGAACCACCACGTTATTGGCATCCATGATCGTTGCAGTCACCTTGTCAGCCGGCTGCTGGAGCTCAACGCCAAACGGCGTGGTGGTCGTTGTGGTGTTGCCTTCGGTGGTGCTGGTGCCCGCCAGAATCGTGGTTCCCGGGATCATCACCCCGTGGCCAATCAGGCTTGCCGCCTGCAGAGACTGGGCGCTGTTAATCTGGCCGGAGACGGAACCGAGGGTCGTATTCAGTTTCTCAATGCCGCTAACGGTGCTGATCTGCGCAAGCTGCGTGGTCAGTTCGTTGTTCTGCATTGGGTTGGTGGGATCCTGGTTCTTAAGCTGCGCCACCAGCAGCGTCAGAAAGCTGCCCTGAAGATCGGAGGCATTGCTCCCGGTGAGGGAGTTAGAACCTGTCGTACTCTTGGTGTTATTAACACCCGAGTTCGTAGGATCATTCACATTTACGGCGATGGACATGCATGTCTCCTTTACTGGCCGAGAGTGAGTGTTTTGAGCATCATGCTCTTCACGGTATTAAGCACTTCGACGTTGGCCTGATAGCTGCGAGAAGCCGACATGGAGTTCACCATCTCACCCACCACATCCACGTTTGGCATTTTCACGTATCCGCTGGCATCCGCGAGCGGGTTACCCGGCTCATACACCAGCCTGTCCGGCGCCTGGCTCTCTACCACATCAGACACCTTCACGCCGCCCGTCGCCGCGCCCGGCGCAGCATCGACCTGAAAGACAACCTGTTTGGCACGATAAGGCTGACCGTCTGGTCCGGTTACGCTGTCGGCGTTTGCCAGGTTACTGGCAGCCACGTTCAGGCGTTTGGACTGCGCGGTTAACGCCGAACCGGCAATATCAAAAATATTCAACAAGGCCATCTATCAGTTCCCCCCCTGCAGGACGTTCATCATGCCTTTGATTTGTCCGCCGAGTACGGTCAGGCCCGTCTGGTATTTCAGGCTGTTATCGGCAAACTGGGTACGCTCCCGGTCCATATCCACGGTGTTACCGTCGAGTGAGGGCTGATCGGGAATGCGGTAAAGTAAATCGGTCGCTGGCGCGGTCATCGCCTGAGCAGGAATATGGCGAGAGGATGTCATGGCAAGTGCAACACCCGTTCCTTCGGCACGTCCACGCTCCATCACCTTTTTGAGTTCACTGGAAAAATCAATATCGCGCGCCTGAAACCCTGGGGTATCGGCGTTAGCGATGTTGGCGGCTAAAATCTCCTGCCGCTGGGCGCGTAAATTGAGCGCTTCCTGCTGAAAACGTAACGCGGCGTCGAGTTTATCGAGCATGTCTCCTCCGCTGATGGCAAAATTTCAGTTCACAGCTTAAATCTCACCCGGTCTCCCCTATCGACGGAATAAGCGCAAAATGCGTCGCTATTTATTGCGTTGATGCAAAACCACTGCAGGTAGAATTCATTCAACTCTGGAAACGGTGGAACTTGCGATGCAAACGTTAAAACGTGCCCTGATGGCAACTTTCTTGCTGTTTAGCCCTCTGGTGCAGGCTGAAGGCTTACAGGATCGGCTGACGGCTTTTTTTGCTGAAAAGCTGGCGGGCTTTAGCGATGACGTTAGCGTTACCGTGCGCACCCCACCGAATCTGTACCCTACCTGTGACCAGCCGTCATTCAGCGTGACGGGGACCACCCGGCTGTGGGGAAATGTGAACGTGCTGGCACGCTGCGCCAACGAAAAACGCTATTTACAGGTTGCAGTTCAGGCGACGGGCAATTATGTTGTCGCCGCCGTGCCGATTGCGCGCGGCAGCCTGCTGCAGACGAACAGCGTGACGTTGAAGCGCGGCCGTCTGGATCAGCTGCCTCCACGCACCATGCTGGAAATGAATCAGGCACAGGACGCCGTCAGCCTGCGTGATGTCGCCCCCGGCCAGCCGATACAGCTCTCAATGCTGCGTCAGTCATGGCGGGTAAAAGCGGGTCAACAGGTGATGGTCGTGGCCAACGGAGATGGCTTTAGCATCAACAGTGAAGGGAAAGCGTTAAACAATGCCGCGGTGGCGCAAAATGCCCGCGTCAGAATGTCCTCAGGCCAGGTGGTGAGCGGAACCGTCGATTCTGATGGGAATATTCTGATTAACCTATAATCTTTTTAAAGATTTCGCGGCGCGTGCCGATAAATATTCCACTAATGATGATGTCAGGCGCAAACGCCGCGAACCCTCGATGAGGACAACACTATGAGCATTGATCGTACATCAGCCCTGAAGCCGGTAAGCGCTGTACAACCTCGCGAAACGAATGACGCTCCTGCGCAGAAAACGCGTCTGGAAAAACCGTCAACGTCCAACAGCACCAGCGTAACCCTGAGCGACGCGCAGGCAAAACTGATGCAGCCAGGCAGCAACGATATCAATATGGAACGTGTTGAAGCGCTGAAAACGGCTATTCGTAACGGTGAGCTGAAAATGGATACCAGCAAGATTGCTGATGCCCTGATTCAGGAAGCACAGAGTTTCTTACAGAGTAACTAACCGTATGAGTCGACTGTCAGAAATACTGGATCAAATGACGGTTGTCCTGAACGACCTGAAAACGGTAATGGACGCTGAACAGCAGCATCTCTCTTCCGGTCATATCAACGGCAGCGCGCTGCAGCGTATTACTGAAGACAAAAGTTCGCTTCTGGCAACGCTGGATTATCTGGAGCAACAGCGCCGCGCTGAGCAGGATCCTAAGCGCAGCGCCAATGACGATATTGTTGAGCGCTGGCAAACCATTACTGAAAAAACCCAGCACCTGCGCGACCTTAACCAGCACAACGGCTGGCTACTGGAAGGTCAGATTGAGCGTAATCAGCAGGCGCTTGAGGTGTTGAAACCGCATAAAGAAACCGGACTGTACGGTGCGGATGGTCAGACGGCAACTGCGCGTATTGCGGGAGTTAAAAAGATTTCGATTTGACGCCTGAGCGACAAATCATGCAGCGGGGAGCACCATAAGGTGAACTCCCCTTTTGGCGTTTATGCCGTACGGCGGGCAAACTCTTTCACTTTGAACCCCAGCACCGCGAGCGTGGCAAAGTAAGCCACCACCCCGACGCCTACCACGGCCATCAGCCGCATCAGACGATAAGGCATGGTGCCCAGGGACCACTCCGGCATCACGTACATCATGCCGAGCAGCGCGGCAGACATCACCAGTACCGCAACGATCAGACGCACCAGGAAACTCCCCCAGCCCGGCTGCGGCGTGAAAATATCCTGCTTGCGCAGCTGCCAGTACAGCAGTCCGGCATTCAGACAGGCCGCCAGACCAATCGATAATGACAGGCCTGCATGCTTCAGCGGACCAATAAACGCCAGGTTCATCAGCTGGGTCATAATCAGCGTCACAATGGCAATTTTCACCGGCGTTTTAATATCCTGACGCGAGTAGAACCCGGGCGCCAGCACCTTGACGACGATCAGCCCCATCAATCCGACCGAGTAGGCAATCAGCGCGCGCTGGGTCATGGCGGCATCAAAGGCGGTGAATTTCCCGTACTGGAAGAGCGACACCGTTAGCGGTTTAGCCAGAATACCCAGCGCCACCGCGCTTGGCAGGGCCAGCAGGAAGCAGAGACGTAAACCCCAGTCCATCAGGCGGCAATATTCATCATGGTTACCGCTGGCAAAACTTTTCGACAGCGACGGCAGCAGGATGGTCCCCAGCGCCACGCCCAGCACTCCGGACGGGAACTCCATCAGACGGTCGGCGTAGTACATCCAGGATACCGAGCCGGACACGAGGAAAGAGGCAAAGATGGTGTTGATGATAAGCGAGATCTGGCTGACGGAGACGCCAAGAATGGCGGGCCCCATCTGCTTGATCACGCGCATCGCCCCGGCATCTTTGAGATTGATGCGCGGCAGCACCAGCATGCCGATTTTTTTCAGATGCGGCAGCTGGTACGCCAGCTGCAGTACGCCGCCGACGGTGACCGCCCAGGCCAGCGCCAGCACCGGCGGGTTAAAGTGCGGCGCGGCGAACAAGGCAAAACCGATCATGCTGACGTTGAGAAACGTTGGCGCAAACGCCGGAACAGAGAAGCGGTTCCAGGTATTCAGGATCGCCCCCACCAGCGAGGCCAGCGAGATGAGCAGAATATAGGGGAAAGTGATGCGCAGCAGCTGCGAGGTCAGCGCAAATTTGTCAGCCGTATCGGCAAAACCGGGCGCGGTCACCATGATCACCCACGGCGCGGCCAGCATCCCGAGTACGGTCACCACCGCCAAGGCCAGCGTCAGCAGCCCGGAGACATAAGAAACAAAGACGCGCGTCGCGTCTTCACCCTGCTTGCTTTTATATTCCGCCAGGATAGGCACGAATGCCTGAGAAAACGCCCCTTCCGCAAAAATACGACGCAGCAGGTTCGGCAGTTTGAACGCGACGAAAAAGGCGTCCGTGGCCATCCCTGCACCAAATACCCTTGCCACAATGGCGTCGCGCGCAAAACCCAGCACGCGGGAAAACATGGTCATCGAGCTGACGGCCGCCAGCGATTTTAATAAGTTCATTAACGTGAATTTCCAGAACCATACGGATTTGTAAGCCGGGTGAGCCTAAGCGCCACCCGGCAAAGCCAACAAGCGGCGCTTAGTCTAACCGGATTTCAACGAATTACTATCCGCAGATGTTACAGCGAGTTATTCGCTCATGGCTTCGCGCCAGAGTCTTTCCACAATGCGCTGCGCCAGAATGGCCTGCTCGCCGGACGTTTCAGGAACCGTCTGATTTTGCACGCAGGTGATAAAGTGACGGGCGCATCCTGCGAAACCGCGCTGCTCCAGGGTGCTCTGCCAGCCTGGCGCCGGGAGCGTCACCACGCCGTTGCCCTTCTCTTCCCGCCACTCGCGCATGTCCGTAATGTCATACAGCGCGCCGTCGGTCACCGCCTGCACGGATTCACGCTGGCTTCCTGCCCGACGGTGCATGCTGGTGGTAATCTGAAGATGCTCAACGGCGAAGTGGTGTTCCGCGTAGACCATCTGCCCCTGGTCATTCGTCAACAGGGTACCGCTTTTCAGCAGCGCTTCGCCGTTGCTCAGCCACAGCGCCGTATCCACAACGTGCAGATAATCATCCAGAAGGGTGAAGCGCAGATCGTTAGGCCCAACGCTGTCGGTACGGTGCTTATCCATCCGCAGCGAGGCGAGCGTACCCGACTGCGCCTTCAGCTGCTGGTAAAGCGGCGCGAAGCGGCGGTTGAAGCCCACCATCAGCGTCAGTTTTTTGCGCGCGGCCAGCTCAATCAGCCGCTCGGCATCCTGAACATTTTCAGCCAGCGGTTTATCCACGCAGACGTGAACCCCCGCATTGAGCAGCTCGCTCACCACCTGATAGTGGGTTGCCGTTGAGGTATGCACAAAAACCGCATCACACTCGCGGGCCAGATCCTGCAGGGAGGCAGCATACGGAATGCGCCAGGTTTCGCAGATACGTTCTGCCTTTTCTCGGGTGGGCGACCATGCCCCCTGCAGGGTCCAGCCCGTCGCCGCACCTAAAACAGGCAGCCAGGCTTTTTGCGCGATACCGCCCAGCCCCACCACGCCTACGCGTAATTTTTTCACCGTCAGTCTCCCAAATGTGCCAGCAACGCATCCAGACGCTGTTTCAGCCCGGCGACCTCTTCTTCCAGCGCCTCTACGCGCGCGGCAAGAGTGTCATTGCCAGCTGAGGAGCCCGCATCGCTCTCCACGGTAGCGACATCGACGTCGCCGCTGAACAGATGCATATAGCGGCTTTCACGTTTGCCCGGCTCGCGCGCCAGACGCACCACGTACGGGCCGTCTTCGCGAGAAGCCAGCCCTTCCAGGGTCTGCTCGACCTCCTGCATATCGCTGAACTCATGCATCCGGGAAGCGCGCGTGCGCAGTTCCCCCGGCGTCTGCGCCCCGCGCAGCAGCAGCGTGGTGATGACCGCCACTTCCGCGCTGCTCAGCTTCAGGTCACCGAATTCGGAGTTACAAAAGCGCTGTTCGTATTTGGTCACGCGGTTGCCGAAGCCGCTGACGGTGCGCAGATAGTGGCGTTTTACCAGCGCATCCAGCACGTCCTGAACCTCATGCTCGCTGAGGTTCATCACCGGCTCGCGGTTGGTCTTCTGGTTGCAGGCCATGGTCACGGCGTTGACGGAGAGCGGATACTGCTCCGGCGTGGTGACCTGTTTTTCGAGTAAGCACCCAATCACGCGCGCTTCTGTACCGTTTAGCTGATACTTCATCTTTTCTCCTTAACGACCTGCGGTCCAGTCCCGGGTGGTTAACGCCGTCAGAACGTGGTCGCGCCACTCTCCGTCTATCAGCAGATAGTCTTTAGCGTAACCCTCTTTCTCGAACCCTAAACGCGCCAGCAAATTGCCGCTGCGCTGATTATGCGGCATATAGTTCGCCATGATGCGATGGATATGCTGCGTGCGCTGCATATAGCGGATCGCCACCGTTAACGCCTCGTACATCAGCCCCTGCCCCTGCCATTTCTGGCCGATGGAGTAGCCAAGGTAGCAGGCGTGAAACGACCCGCGCACCACGTTTGAAAAATTGGCGATCCCGATAATCTCTTTCTCTTCAGGATCCAGCAGCGCGAAATAGAACGCGCTGCCCTGCTTGTGAAATTCCGTAATCATGCTGAGGCGCGCCTGCCAGCCGGAAGGGTAACAATGGCTCTCATCCCGAACGGGTTCCCAGGGTTTTAAAAACTGGCGATTCTCGGCGTAATAATCCGCCAGACGCCAGGCATCACGCTCATGCACCAGACGAACGACCAGCCTGTCCGTTGTCAGACGCACTTTTGGCACATTACTGCGATAGCCAAACATCGATACCACTCCTTCCCGTCACTTCAGCTTACCCATTAGCTTTACTATACCTGCGCCTGCGCCGTCTGTGAAAACAGTGACATACCATTTTGCCCTCTTTTCATTATTTTCGATGAGAACTCTCTATCAAAGCACCCTTTTGATAAAAAAATATTGTCACGCCCGGGGGTGGGAAAAAACGCGGCGACACCGCAGAATGTTAGCGTGCTCACCTTCTTATTTTCCCTGGAGGGAAAATGTCCCGCGTATCACAGGCCAGGAGCCTGGGTAAATATTTCCTGCTCGTCGATAACATGCTGGTCGTGCTCGGCTTTTTTGTCGTTTTTCCTTTGATATCGATCCGATTTGTCGATCAAATGGGCTGGGCGGCATTAATGGTTGGCATTGCCCTGGGGTTACGCCAGTTTGTCCAGCAGGGTCTGGGCGTCTTTGGCGGGGCCATTGCCGACCGCTTTGGCGCTAAACCGATGATCGTGACCGGTATGCTGCTGCGCGCGGCAGGCTTTGCCACGATGGCTGTCGCCCAGGAGCCCTGGCTGCTCTGGTTCTCCTGTTTCCTCTCCGGTATCGGGGGTACGCTGTTCGATCCGCCACGCACCGCGCTGGTGGTGAAGCTTATTCGCCCCCAGCATCGCGGCCGTTTCTTCTCGATTCTGATGATGCAGGACAGTGCCGGGGCGGTTATCGGCGCCCTGCTGGGAAGCTGGCTGCTGCAGTATGACTTCCGACTGGTCTGCGCGGCGGGGGCGGTGCTCTTTATTCTGTGCGCGCTGTTTAATGGCCTGTTCCTGCCCGACTGGAAACTCTCGACGGTCAAAGCGCCGGTCCGGGAAGGGCTTGGCCGCGTGCTGCGCGACAAACGTTTTGTCACTTATGTGCTGACCCTGACGGGATACTACATGCTGGCTGTGCAGGTCATGCTGATGCTGCCGATCATGGTTAACGACATTGCGGGCACGCCTGCTGCCGTTAAATGGATGTACGCCATTGAAGCCGCACTTTCCCTGACGCTGCTCTATCCGATTGCCCGCTGGAGCGAGCGGCGTTTTCGTCTGGAGCATCGCCTGATGGCCGGGCTGTTCCTGATGACGCTGAGCATGATGCCGATCGGCCTGGTGAACTCTCTCCAGCAGCTGTTTACCCTGATTTGTACGTTCTACATAGGGTCGATCATCGCCGAGCCTGCCCGCGAAACGCTGAGCGCCTCCCTTGCGGATGCGCGTGCGCGCGGCAGCTATATGGGCTTCAGCCGGCTGGGACTGGCGCTTGGCGGCGCATTAGGTTACGCCGGTGGCGGCTGGTTGTTTGATGCTGGCAAAGCGTTAAACCAGCCCGAACTCCCGTGGATGATGCTCGGCGCGGTGGGCTTTATGACGCTCCTTGCCCTGTGGTGGCAGTTCAGCCAGAAACGCAGCGCGAGCGGGATGCTCGAGCCTGGCGCGTAGCCTTTCCCTCGGGCGGGAGCCGCTCCCGCCCCACTTCTCAGTTTTTTCTGCTGGTTTCTGCCAATTCACACTGACATACTGACGGAACAGGACAGAAGCGCCGATTTTTCGTTGAGGAACACTATGAAGAAAATTGTCTTTGCCGCGGCATTAGTTGTCAGCGGTCTGCTGGTTGGCTGTAACCAGCTCACGCAATATACCGTCAGTGAACAGGAAATTAATCAGGCGCTGGAAAAACATAACAATTTTTCTAAAGACATTGGCGTGCCGGGGCTGGCGGACGCGCATATCGTGCTCACGAATCTGACCAGCCAGATCGGACGTGAAGAGCCGAACAAAGTCACCCTGGCCGGTGATGCGGCTCTCGATATGTCATCCCTTTTTGGCAATCAGAAAGCCAACATCAAGCTCAAGCTGAAGGCACTCCCCGTGTTCAACAAAGAGAAAGGGGCGATTTTCCTCCAGGAGATGGAAGTCGTCGATGCGCAGGTTTCGCCGGACAAGATGGCACCGGTACTGCAAACCCTGATGCCCTATCTCAACCAGTCGCTGCGTAATTATTTCAACCAGCAGCCCGCGTACGTCTTAAGCGAAGACAAAAGCAAGGGTGAAGCTCTGGCGAAAAAATATGCAAAAGGCATAGAGGTGAAACCGGGTGAAATTATCATTCCTTTCACCGATTAACCTGAAGGGCGCTGCGGCGCCCTTTTTTTTACGGAAAAGTGTGCAAACGAAAACGTTTCCGCTTATGATTTGTGTCCGGCAAAAACAGCCATCCTTATGACTGATTCCTGACAAGCCGGAGCTTCCATGACTGCACAACCCCAGGTTCTTAAAATCCGCCGCCCTGACGACTGGCATATCCATCTGCGTGATGGCGATATGCTGAAAACCGTCGTGCCTTATACCAGCGAAATTTATGGCCGCGCGATTGTCATGCCTAACCTGGTGCCACCAGTCACCACCGTCGATGCCGCGATGGCCTATCGCCAGCGCATCCTGGATGCCGTCCCTGCGGGACACGATTTTACGCCGCTGATGACCTGCTATCTGACCGACTCGCTGGACCCGAACGAAGTGGAGCGCGGGTTTAACGAAGGCGTATTTACGGCGGCGAAACTCTACCCGGCAAATGCCACCACCAACTCCAGCCACGGCGTCACCAGCATTGATGCCATCATGCCGGTTCTGGAACGCATGCAGAAACTGGGCATGCCGTTGCTGGTCCATGGTGAAGTCACGCATGCCGAGATTGACATCTTCGACCGTGAAGCCCGCTTTATCGAGACCGTGATGGAGCCTCTGCGCCAGCGCCTGCCCGCGCTTAAAGTGGTCTTTGAGCATATCACCACCAAAGACGCGGCAGAGTATGTGCGTGACGGCAACGATCTTATCGCCGCCACCATTACGCCGCAGCACCTGATGTTTAACCGTAACCACATGCTGGTGGGCGGGGTGCGCCCTCACCTGTACTGCCTGCCGATTCTCAAGCGCAACATCCACCAGCAGGCGCTGCGCGAGCTGGTTGCCAGCGGCTTCTCCCGCGCGTTCCTCGGCACCGATTCCGCGCCTCACGCCCGCCATCGTAAAGAGGCGAGCTGCGGCTGCGCAGGCTGCTTCAACGCCCCAACGGCGCTTGCCAGCTACGCGACCGTATTTGAAGAGATGAACGCGCTGGAACATTTCGAAGCGTTCTGCTCCCTTAACGGCCCGCGTTTCTACGGCCTGCCAGTCAATGACACCTTCATCGAACTGGAGCGTAAAGCGAGCCACGTTGAGGAGTCCATTGCGCTGACGGATGACACGCTGATCCCCTTCCTGGCGGGCGAAACCGTCAACTGGACGGTAAAACGTTAAAAAATCAATGCCCCTTGTTGTCAAACCGACAATATACCTGTATAAATAAACAGTATATTACACAGGGGGCATTTATGCGTATTGAAGTCACCATAGCCAAAACAACCGTTCTGCCTGCCGGCGCGCTTGATGCACTGGCAGGCGAATTATCCCGCCGTATTAACAACACCTTTCCCGACAACGCCGGTGCCGTAACGGTGCGTTACGCCGCGGCGAACAACCTCTCCGTCATTGGTGCTGCGAAAGAAGATAAAGATCGCATCAGCGAAATCCTGCAGGAAACGTGGGAAAGCGCAGACGACTGGTTTATCACAGATTAACACTGCTCCCTCATTGTGTTTTTTGCCGGGTCGCCCCGGCTTTTTTTTGTCTAAAAATACGGTAAGTTCAAATTAATTCGGCATCTTCTTTAAGAATCGTGAACAAGATGGTGTTTTATTGTTCGAACAATCCTAAAAAGCAGAAAAATGTGTTGCCACCTGTTTATTTTTCCCTTCGGAACCCTTATTACTTGGTATACTGAAGATGCTTTCAGAAAAACATGCATTGAACCTCAAAGCCGTTGTCTTCTAACACGCATTAAGGGGGTTATAATGGAAAAGAATAGTGAAGTGATCCAGACCCATCCACTTGTTGGCTGGGATATCAGTACCGTAGATAGCTACGATGCGCTGATGCTGCGTTTGCACTACCAGACCCCGAATCAACTCAACCGTGAAGAAGCGGAAGTTGGACAGACGCTGTGGCTAACAACAGACGTCGCCCGTCAGTTTATTTCTATTTTAGAGGCAGGTATTGCAAAAATAGAATCTGGCGACTATCAGGAAAATGAGTATAAACGACACTAAGCTTATGCCCACTTTTCTCTCTACAGGCACCCTCGCGGTGCCTTATTTATTTCTCTCTTGTCTAACCCCGTGTTGTTAATTACTCTGCTAACAAAACGTCAGTTTACGAGATGCATATGAGATACGACTTAATCATTATTGGTAGCGGCTCCGTGGGTTCCGCCGCCGGTTATTACGCAACGCAGGCAGGTCTGAAGGTCCTGATGATCGATGCCCATCTTCCTCCCCATGCGGAGGGTAGCCATCATGGCGATACCCGCCTCGTGCGCCATGCGTATGGAGAAGGCGAGCGCTATGTACCGCTGGTGCTTCGCGCCCAGACGCTGTGGGACGAGCTGGCGAAACAGACCGAAGAGCGTATTTTCGAGCGTACGGGCGTCATCAACCTTGGCCCTGCCCATTCTGATTTTCTCGCCAGCGTCGAGCGCAGCGCAAAAGCCTTTAATCTGGAAGTTGAGAAGCTGGACGCAACGGGCATTACCGCGCGCTGGCCTGAAATTACCGTCCCCGACGATTACATTGGCCTCTTTGAAGCCCACTCCGGCGTGCTGCATTGTGAAACGGCGATTAAAACCTGGATCGATCTTGCCGCGAAAGCCGGCTGTGCGCAGCTGTTTAACTGTCCGGTAGAGGCCATCACCCATGACGAAAATGGCGTCACGGTAACGACTATCGACGGCGACTATTCAGCGTCCCGCCTGCTCGTCAGCGCAGGGACCTGGGTCACTCGCCTGCTGCCGGAACTGCCGATCCAGCCGGTGCGCAAGGTCTTCTCCTGGTTCCAGTCGGATGGTCGCTACAGCGCGCAGAATAAATTCCCGGCCTTCACCGGCGAATTGCCGAATGGCGATCAGTTCTACGGCTTCCCTTCCGAGAAAGACGCGCTGAAAATCGGTAAACACAACGGCGGCCAGGCTATCACCTCCCCTGAAGAGCGTAAGCCTTTCGGCGCCTTCCCACTGGATGGTTCGGAAGCCTTCTCGTTCCTGCGCACTATTCTCCCGGGCGTCGGTGGCTTGCTGTATGGCGCGGCCTGTACCTACGACAACACGCCGGATGAAGACTTCATCATTGATACGCTGCCCGGGCATGACAACACCCTGCTCATCACCGGGCTGAGCGGCCACGGCTTTAAGTTCGCTTCCGTGCTGGGGGAAATCGCCGCGCAGTTTGCCCAGGGTATCGCGCCGCAGTTTGATCTGACGCCCTTCTCACTCTCGCGTTTTAACGGATAATCCGCACGGGCTCCGGATGTCCCGGGGCCCGTGTCATTCACACTGCATTACGGGGCGTTATGCGCAGGATCGTTAGCTTTCTGATGAATAATATTCGCGAGCACTTTATGCTCTATATCTTATTGTGGGCGCTGCTGGCCATTATTGATTTTGTTTACATTGTATTTTATTGAAAGCCCTGACTGACAATAATTGACATTTATTTAGCTTTGTTGAAAATCTGAATTTCATCTTGCACGAAGACATTGAATTACCTTTATCAATCCTGTTCAAAAACGCTGAAATAAATAAAATAAAAATCAATAGACAATTATTTCAGTTGCAATATCACAACTTCCCGTTCATTTTTACCCTTCGGTTAATTTGAAAATGGACATTCTAATGCAATTGCGTAACTCCTCCCGGCGCTACGGAATAATATCCATAGGTTTGCACTGGATATTTGCTATTGCCGTCTACGGTATGTTTGGACTTGGGCTCTGGATGGTCACGCTCAGCTATTACGATGGCTGGTATCACCAGGCACCGGAGTTACATAAAAGCATTGGCGTCCTCCTGATGCTGGGCCTGGTTTTTCGCGTAATCTGGCGGCATGTTTCCCCGCCGCCCGCCGCGCCGAAGACCCATGGCAAAATGACCCGCCTGAGTGCAGTTGCCGCGCATATCGCGCTCTATGCGCTGCTTTTCGCCATTCTGATCAGCGGCTACCTTATCTCGACGGCGGACGGTAAGCCGATTAGCGTCTTTGGCCTTTTTGACGTCCCGGCAACGCTCAGCGATGCGGGCGCTCAGGCTGACACCGCAGGGGTCGTTCACCTCTGGCTCGCATGGAGCGTCGTGATCCTGTCTGTACTGCACGGGCTTGCCGCCCTCAAACACCATTTTATTGATAAAGACGATACGCTAAAGCGCATGCTTGGCCGCTCGTCAGTTGACTCTGGAGCATAAAATGAAAAAACACCTGCTGGGTATCGCCCTGGGTTCTCTGTTATTCACCGCCGGTTCCGCCGTGGCGGCCGATTATAAAATTGATAAAGAGGGCCAGCACGCTTTCGTCAATTTCCGTATTCAGCACCTGGGATACAGCTGGCTGTACGGTACCTTTAAGGATTTTGACGGCACATTCACCTTTGACGAGAAAAATCCTGCCGCCGACAAGGTCAATGTGACCATTAATACCAACAGCGTGGATACCAATCATGCTGAACGTGATAAACATCTGCGCAGTGGGGAATTCCTCAATGTCGGGAAATACCCACAGGCTACTTTCACCTCCACGGAAGTGAAAAAAGACGGTGATAAGCTGAATATTACCGGCAACCTGACGCTTAACGGCGTAACAAAACCGGTCACGCTTGATGCTAAATTACTGGGCCAGGGTGACGACCCGTGGGGCGGTAAACGCGCAGGATTTGAAGCGGCGGGTAAAATTCACCTGAAAGATTTTAATATCACAACGGATTTAGGCCCGGCGTCTCAGGACGTTGAGCTGATTATTTCCGTTGAGGGTGTACAGCAGAAATCATAATAGATTCGCCCGGCAGGCTTTTGCCGTGCCGGGCGTTATTATCATTCCGGGTCGGGGATACCCAGTTTGGTATTCAGACGGCCGCGTGATTTATTGAAAATCTTGTTGCCGTTTTCACGTCCTGCGCGGCGGCGACGCTGCTCTTCTTCCGGCAAGATGCTCTCTTCGCTGCACAGCTCGCTACAGCAGCCGTTAAACTTCTCGGCACAGGCCGGGCACTGAATAAACAGCAGATGGCACCCGTCGTTTTTGCAGTTGGTATGGGTATCGCACGGCGCGCCGCACTGGTGGCACTGGGCAATAACGTCTTCCGAGATACGCTCACCCATACGCTCGTCAAAGACAAAGTTTTTCCCGATAAAGCGTACCGGTAAACCCTGCTCGCGGGCGCGGCGGGCGTACTCGATAATGCCGCCTTCAATATGCCAGACCTTATTAAAGCCGTTGTGCTTCATCCACGCGCTGGCTTTTTCACAGCGGATACCGCCAGTGCAGTACATAACGATCTTTTTATCTTTATGTTCCTGCATCATCTCAACCGCTTTGGGCAGCTGCTCGCGGAAGGTGTCGGCCGGGATTTCCATCGCGTTCTCGAAATGCCCCACTTCGTACTCATAGTGATTACGCATATCAATGAACACGGCATCCGGATCGTCCAGCATCGCATTCACTTCCGCAGCCTTCAGATATTCACCGACATCCGCCGCGTTAAACTCAGGATCGTCAATACCGTCCGCCACGATGCGCTCACGCACCTTCATGCGCAGCACCCAGAAGGATTTCCCGTCGTCGTCCAGGGCAATGTTCAGGCGCAAACCGTCGAGGGCCGGATCGAACTGATAAAGCACGTCGCGGAAGGCGCTGACTTTGCTTTCCGGTACGCTAATTTGCGCGTTAATGCCTTCACGGGCAAGGTAGACGCGGCCGAAGACGTTCAGCGCCGTGAACGCCTGATAAAGCGCATCGCGGGTCGCCTGTGGATCGTTGATGGTGAAGTATTTATAGAAAGAGATGGTTGTGCGCGGTTCGGTTTCAGCCAACATACGCGCCTTTAACATCTCATTCGACACGCGGTTGTGTAACACTGGCATGGTGTACAGTCCTGGAATCGTTAGAGAGAATGAAAAATCGGTCGGCATCATATAGCAAATAAAACCAATTTACATCCACACAATTTACGCTACATTTCACACACCCTGATTAATCAGGCTTAACAATTGCTGTATTCGTGCACGCTTCGAAAGCAGATATTTTGGCTACGTCTCAAAAAATGAGACACTAGCAAAACAGGACGTTTGAAAACAGGAATGACATGACCCAGTTACCAAAATTTACTGCCGCCCTTTTGCATCCCCGTTATTGGTTGACCTGGCTTGGCATCGGCTTTTTATGGCTGCTGGTACAGCTTCCCTACCCTGTTATTTTTCGGTTGGGTAAATTTCTGGGCCGTTTCGCGCAACTGTTTATGAAACGTCGCGCCAGAATCGCGTACCGTAATCTTGAGCTGTGTTTTCCGCAGATGAGCGAGTCAGAGCGTCACGATATGGTCTCGAAGAATTTCGAATCCGTCGGGATGGGGCTCATGGAAACCGGAATGGCGTGGTTCTGGCCGGACAAACGCATGGCCCGCTGGAGCGAGGTGACGGGGACCGGCATGGAGCCGGTGCATACGCTTCAGGCCAATCAGACGGGCGTTCTGCTGATCGGCGTCCATTTCCTGACGCTGGAAATCGGGGCGCGCATGTTCGGCATGCAGGCACCCGGCATTGGCGTTTATCGTCCTAACGATAACCCGGTCATCGATTTAATCCAGACTAACGGCCGCATGCGCTCCAATAAAAGCATGATCGACCGTAAAGATCTGAAGGGGATGATCCGCGCGCTGAAATCCGGTGAAGTGGTCTGGTATGCCCCCGACCACGACTATGGCCCACAGGCCAGCGTATTTGTCCCCTTCTTCGCCGTTGAAGAGGCCGCCACGACGACCGGAACCTGGATGCTGGCGCGCATGTCCAAAGCCGCCATCGTGCCTTTTGTTCCCCGCCGTAAGCCGGATGGTTCAGGCTACGAGCTGATGATGCTGGAGCCGGAACTCGCGCCGCCGCTTGACGATGCAGAAACCACCGCACGCTGGATGAACAGCGTTGTGGAGAAGTGCATCATGCTGGCGCCTGAGCAGTATATGTGGCTGCACCGCCGTTTTAAAACGCGGCCACAAGGCACGCCGTCCCGCTATTAATCCTCATGCGGTCCTCAGGGCCGCATGCCGTTTTAGCTTTAAAAGCTCCTCCTCATTGCGGCAATCATAACCCAGGCGCATAATTAGCAGGCTTATTACTTTATGCCTCAGGTGCTCTGCACCTCATTATGCGGATAGTTATGTCACCCTCAGATGCCCCCATAAACTGGAAGCGTAACCTCACGGTTGCGTGGCTTGGCTGTTTTCTTACCGGCGCGGCGTTTAGCCTGGTCATGCCCTTCCTGCCGCTCTACGTCGAACAGCTTGGCGTGACGGGCCACAGCGCGCTCAATATGTGGTCTGGCCTGGTATTCAGCATCACGTTTCTCTTTTCCGCGATAGCCTCGCCCTTCTGGGGCGGCCTTGCCGACCGCAAGGGACGTAAAATCATGCTGCTGCGTTCGGCGCTGGGGATGGCCATTATCATGGCGCTGATGGGCGTGGTGCAGAACGTCTGGCAGTTTCTGATCCTGCGCGCGCTGCTGGGCCTGCTGGGAGGATTTATTCCCAACGCGAACGCCCTGATAGCCACGCAAATCCCCCGCCATAAGAGCGGCTGGGCGCTAGGGACGCTCTCTACCGGCGGCGTGAGCGGTGCTCTGCTGGGACCGCTGGCCGGCGGATTACTGGCGGATAACTACGGCCTGCGTCCGGTCTTTTTCATCACCGCCAGCGTGTTGTTCCTGTGCTTTATCGTCACCCTGCTCTGTATTCGTGAAAACTTCACGCCTGTCGCCAAAAAAGAGATGCTCCACGCCAGAGAGGTGCTGACCTCGCTTAAAAATCCCCGACTGGTGCTGAGCCTGTTCGTGACGACAATGATTATCCAGGTCGCTACCGGGTCGATTGCCCCTATTCTGACGCTGTACGTTCGCGACCTGGCGGGTAACGTCAGCAGTATTGCGTTCATTAGCGGGCTGATTGCCTCCGTACCCGGCGTGGCGGCGCTGCTGAGCGCCCCGAGGCTGGGAAAACTGGGGGACCGGGTGGGTCCGGAAAAAATCCTGATCTGCGCGCTGGTAATTTCCGTCCTGCTGCTTATCCCGATGTCGATGGTGCAAACGCCATGGCAGCTGGGCGTCCTGCGCTTTTTGCTGGGCGCCGCCGACGGCGCGTTGCTGCCCGCCGTACAGACCCTTCTGGTCTACAACTGCACGAACCAGATTGCCGGGCGTATTTTCAGCTATAACCAGTCATTCAGGGATATCGGCAACGTCACCGGACCGCTGCTCGGGGCCGGGATCTCCGCAAGCTTTGGTTTTCGCGCCGTCTTTATCGTGACGGCGGGCGTCGTGTTGTTCAATGCCATTTATTCATGGTTCAGTTTATCCCGTGCGCTACGGCCCGTGATGGAATAAGACGAACGCCTGACGGCTTATTTTCGCATTCATACTTGCAGAATCTTATATTCAGCTATTCTTTCCCTGAAACCTTCTGGAAAACAGGGAGACACCAATGACCATGTACGCCACGCTGGAAGAAGCTATTGATGCCGCTCGTGAAGAGTTCCTCGCCGACAACCCCGGCGTTGAAGAAGAAGATGCTGACGTGCAACAGCTTAATATCCAAAAATACGTTCTGCAGGATGGGGATATTATGTGGCAGGCCGAATTCTTTGCCGATGAAGGTGAAGAAGGGGAATGCTTGCCGATATTAAGCGGTGAAGGTGCGCAGGCCGTCTTTGATGGCGACTATGACGAAATCGAACTTCGGCAGGAATGGCTGGAGGAGAACACCCTGCACGAGTGGGATGAGGGCGAGTTTCAGCTCGAGCCACCTCTGGATACGGAAGAAGGTCAAACCGCTGCCGATGAGTGGGACGAGCGTTAATTTACGCTATTCGTAAGGGCCGTGGCTGGCATCGATCGGCAGCAACAGCGTGTCGAAAATCAGCGAGAACGGCAGATCGAGCACGGTCAGGTAGCGCCATGCGGAATCACGGAGATCCCATTTCACGCCGGGGTAATACTGATTACCGTGGCCTTGCCCTGGAATGGTGCGACTGATGATACTGCCGCAGCCGCTGAGCAGGCATGCCATCATGATGACGATGATTATTCTCATCTCTAGCCTCTAAAAAAATACCGGCCTCACAGCCGGTATTTTATCTGGCGGGTGGCGCTTCGCCTACCCGCCCTGCTTAACAACTTACTTCGCCTTCAGTGCAAGCGGATTCAGCTTCATGTCCTTATAGTAGTTCACCCACGAAGAGTATTTCTCCGGAGCGGACCACACGCGGTAGTGAAGACGCGCCATTGTCACCGGGTCGCTCAACAGCACCAGTCGACGGTCGCGGTTGAGTTTTTCCGGGGTCTCGTTAAGCGCCTGCTCAACGTGACGATCGCGAGCAATCTCCAGCACCTGGCTGGCACGGTGACGCGCGGTCGCCATTGCCGTTGCCAGGGCGTTGAATGACGGGTTAAACACGGCGTGCATGAAGCCGTCATCCAGCGAGCGACTGCGGTTCTGTTCCAGGTAACGATCGGTATCCACCAGCACCTGCGGCGGGGAATACTCTTCCGGGATCAGGAACAGTTTCCAGCGTTTGGTTCGCAGCCCCACCGTTGAACGGCTGGAAATCACGGACACAAACGGCGACAGGATCAGCGAGAAGACAATCGGCGCCAGCCAGAACAGGAAGCGCAGATCCAGCCAGGCCATCCCGGCCGCCCACACCAGACCCAGCAGCAGCTGAGAACCGTGGCGCATAAAGGCTTCACTCCACGGCGTGGAGTCGTCGTCACGCTGCGGTGAGTTCCAGACCACTTCCCAGCCCAGGAACGCGCTGACCACAAACACGGTGTGGAACAGCATACGTACCGGCGCCAGCAGCACGGAGAACAGCACTTCCAGCAGCAGTGAAAGGGTCACGCGGAAGAAACCGCCGTACTCTTTCGAGCCTTTGCACCAGATCAGGATGATGCTGAGCAGCTTAGGCAGGAACAGCAGCACCATGGTGGAGGCAAACAGGGCAATCGCCAGCTCCGGACGCCACTGCGGCCACACCGGGAACAGCTGCCGCGGTTGCAGGAAGTATTGCGGCTCCGTCAGGGCATGAACCACCTGTAAGGCAGTCGACAGCGCCAGGAACATAAACCACAGCGGTGCGGAGAGATAAGACATCACGCCGGTCAGGAATACCGCACGGTGAACCGGGTGCATCCCTTTTACCAGGAACAGGCGGAAGTTCATCAGGTTACCGTGACACCAGCGGCGGTCACGTTTGAGCTCGTCCAGCAGGTTTGGCGGCAGCTCTTCGTACGATCCCGGCAGGTCGTAGGCAATCCAGACGCCCCAGCCAGCACGACGCATCAGCGCCGCTTCTACGAAGTCGTGCGACAGAATAGAACCGGCAAACGAACCCTCACCCGGCAGCGGTGCCAGCGCACAGTGTTCAATGAACGGCTTCACGCGGATAATGGCGTTGTGCCCCCAGTAGTGCGACTCACCCAGCTGCCAGAAGTGCAGACCCGCCGTAAACAGCGGCCCGTAAACACGAGTGGCGAACTGCTGGCAGCGCGCGTAAAGGGTGTCCATGCCGGACGCTTTTGGCGAGGACTGAATGATACCCGCGTTAGGGTTGGCTTCCATCAGACGCACCAGACCACTCAGGCAGTCTCCGCTCATGACGGAGTCAGCATCCAGCACCACCATGTAGCTGTACTGGTTACCCCAGCGACGGCAGAAGTCATCGATGTTACCGCTTTTACGCTTCACACGACGGCGGCGGCGGCGGTAGAAGATCTGGCCTTCGCCCTGCACTTCTGCAATCAGCTCCATCCACGCTTTTTGCTCTGCAACGCAGATATCCGGGTTGTAGCTGTCGCTCAGGATGTAAACGTCAAAATGCTCCGCGTTGCCGGTCGCCTTTACGGACTCCCAGGTCGCACGCAGGCCCGCGAATACGCGGTCAACGTCTTCGTTACAGATAGGCATAATCAGCGCAGTACGGTGCTCGGGATTGAGGGGTTCATCCCCGACCGTTGACGCCGAAATGCTGTATTTGTCACGCCCCATCAGCAGCTGCAGGAAGCCCATCAGCGCGGTCCAGAAACCGGCCGAGACCCAGCAGAAGAGGACCGCGAACAGCAGGAGAATGCCGCTCTGCAGGATATACGGCAGCAGCTGCATGAAGGAGACCCAGAGATCCTGGCCCATCATGTCCGTCGGGTTGATAAACGCCCAGCCCTGGTAAGGCAGAATGGTTTTCATATACCAGGTCGCGACGACGGTCTGCGCCAGCGTCAGAAGCAGCAGGATATAGCGACGGATTGTCCCCACGGTACGCCATTTCTGTTCGGACGCCTGCTCTTCTTTCGTCAGGCGCGACAGATAGCGCGGCGTAACATCACGCCCGCGCAGGCGATCCCAGAAACGGCCCACCGGGTTGGTGCGCCATGGGTCGGGGAACATAGAGGAACGCGTGGCCTTCGGCATCGCCTGAAGCTGATCGCGTCCTTCATCGTCTTTAATCAACTGCCCTTCCGCCAGCGAGTCCGGCCATGCCTGCTCCAGACGCGCCTTGACTGACCCGAGCGGCGTATCATCATCACGAGAAAACGTATGATGTTCACCATCCAGCGCGGTGTGAACCGCGCGGATGTCGCTCTTAGGCAGTGCCGCTTTTTCGATATCCGTCAGCGGCATGGCATCAATATATTCAGATGTATTATTCATTGGCAGGTAGCTGATAGCTCCAGGTTTCACTCAGCGGCTGATCGTTACTGACCAGCGCAGCACGCATTTCAGTGGTCTGTTTCGGATCTTTCACTTTCACGCGCAGGGTCAGACGCCAGCCTTTGGTTACCGGGTTGTAACGCACGGTATTCTCAACGATTTCACCGTTATCACCGATGCTGGCCTGAGCGGCAACGGCGGTGTCCGGTGACAGTTTCTTCATATCCTGGCCCGTGAAGTCCACGACGAACGCCACGGTACCGTCAGGCTGACGGATAAGATTAGACTGCTTCACATCACCCGTTGAGCGGCGAGTCTGCATTACATACGCGTTATCCGGCGCATGCAGCTTATCTTCGTCGCGGCTGAAGGTAATGGTGTACTTGAAGTTCATCTCTTTACCGGCTTCCGGCAGCTGATCCGGTGTCCAGTAAGCGACGATGTTATCGTTGGTTTCGTCGTTGGTTGGAATTTCTACCAGCTCGACCTTACCTTTACCCCAGTCACCGTTTGGCGTGACCCAGGCACTTGGACGCTGGTCATAGCGATCGTCCAAATCTTCAAAGCGGGAGAACTGACGACCACGCTGCAGCAGGCCGAAACCTTGCGGGTTTTCCATTGCGAAGCTGCTAACCGCCAGATGTTTCGGGTTATTCAGCGGACGCCAGATCCACTCACCGTTACCGGCATGAATAGACAGACCGTTGGAGTCATGCAGTTCCGGGCGGAAGTTGGTTGCCGGAGACGGCTGGTTCGGCCCAAACAGGAACATGCTAGTCAATGGTGCAACGCCCAGTTTGCCCACTTTATCACGCAGGTAAACCTTGGACTGCACGTCAACTACCGTGTCACGACCCGGCATAATCACAAAGCGATAGGCACCGGTTGCACGCGGGGAATCCAGCAGCGCATAAATGGTCAGACGTTTATCCGTTGGTTTTGGACGCTCAATCCAGAACTCACGGAAACGCGGGAACTCTTCACCTGATGGCAGCGCGGTATCAATAGCCAGACCGCGCGCAGAAAGCCCGTATACCTGCCCCGCGCCAATGACGCGGAAATAGCTGGCACCCAGCATGCTGACGATTTCGTCGTTTTTATCTTTGCTGTTGATCGGGTAAAGCACCTTAAAGCCTGCGAAGCCCAGGTCTTTCACCGTATCTTTGTCGTGTTGCACATTGCCAAAATTGAAGTAATCCGGGCTGTACTTAATCTTACGAACCGCAGTCGCCGTCACTTCATTGATGGCAACAGGCGTGTCGAAGTACATACCCTGATGATAAAATTCAAGCTTGAACGGGGTTTTAATATTGCTCCAGTACGCTTTATCGTGATTGAACTGGATCTGCTGATAGTCCGCATACTTCATGTCGCGGAAAACGGAGGGCAAGTTACTTTTCGGCGCTTCGTAGCTCTTGCCTGCCATCGATTTTGCCTGTTTTGCGACATCGTCGATGTTAAAGGCCAGTGCCGATGAGGTATACAGTGACAACACCACTGCAGCACCTAACCAACGCATTTTCATCATCTGTGGTTTATGTTTCATAATAAGTAAGCACTTCCCCCTTTGTGTGCTTATATCGATCCGATCCATTTTAATGGAAACTCAGGCAATCCGACAACATTATCACTGCTTTGTTCAGCTGCTGGCTCATGGATTAAGCAAATGAAAGAACCCGCTATTCACTTTGCGTGCTTATCCTGGAGACAGGGTGTCGGTCTTGGTGTAGGGTTGGCTTCGAATGTAACCATTATGAGTCTTAGGGATAAGGCGAAAAGTCTGAGAATGCACAACGTTATATGAGCACAACACCAATACAACGGGAATATTTCCTCGACTCGATCCGGGCATGGCTGATGCTATTGGGGATCCCCTTTCACATTTCACTGATTTACTCCAGCCACACCTGGCACGTGAATAGCCAGATGCCCTCCTGGTGGCTGACGCTGTTTAATGACTTTATTCACGCCTTCCGTATGCAGGTGTTTTTCGTCATATCCGGCTATTTCTCTTACATGCTGTTTCTGCGATACCCGCTCAAGCGCTGGTGGAAAGTGCGCGTAGAGCGCGTGGGGATCCCCATGCTGACCGCAATTCCGCTGCTGACGCTGCCTCAGTTCATTATGTTGCAGTACGTGAAGGGCAAGGCGGAGAACTGGCCGAATCTGACGCTGTATGAAAAGTACAATACGCTGGTCTGGGAGCTGGTATCTCACCTGTGGTTCTTGCTGGTCCTGGTGGTGCTCACGACGGTGAGTCTGTTGATTTTCAGCCGCCTGCGCCGCCATCTGAGTACGAAAGCCGACACCTTTTTCGCCAACGTTACGATGGGCAAACTGTCAGTGCTCTTCTTGCTGTTGGGGATTGCCTATGCCGCCGTGCGACGGACCCTGCTTATCGTCTACCCGCCGATTTTGAGCGACGGGTTATTTAATTTTGTGGTGATGCAGTCCCTGTTCTACATTCCGTTCTTTTTAATAGGCGCGCTGGCCTTTATTCATCCGAAACTTAAATCGCTGTTTGTCACCCCGTCACCGTGGTGCGCGCTGGGAGCCACCCTCGCGTTCGCGGCCTATCTGCTGAATCAGCGCTACGGCAGCGGCGACGCCTGGATGTATGAAACGGAAAGCGTGATCACTATGCTGCTGGGCCTGTGGATGGTGAACGTGGTGTTCGCGCTCGGCCACCGTTTGCTGAACTTTAAGTCCAGCCGCGTGACCTACTTCGTTAATGCTTCGCTGTTTATTTATCTGGTGCATCATCCGTTGACGCTTTTCTTCGGGGCTTACATCACACCGCACATCGCCTCCAACACTCTGGGCTTCTTTACCGGGCTGGTGTTTGTGGTGGGGGTAGCGATCGTTCTCTACGAGATCCATCTGCGGATCCCGCTCCTGCGTTTCCTCTTTTCAGGAAAACCACCGGCGAAAGCCTCATAAACCACGCGGCGCACTCGATGCGCCGCGTTTGCTTCAGCTTTCCAGCTCTTGTCTGCGCTGAGTCAGAAGCCGCTGATAAAGATGCGTAGTGTCCTCGTCAAAACAGACAAAAATCACCTTCTCCGGCAGCGGTTTTAAAGACAGGTAGCGGTAAACGGTTTCGACGGCGATTGTTGCGGCGGCGGCCTTAGGATAACCATACACGCCGGTGCTGATGGCCGGGAACGCAATCGTTTTATAACCGTTGTCGGCGGCCAGTCGCAGACAGTTCCGGTAAGCCTCTTCGAGAATACTCGCTTCGTGCTGGTCCCCGCCATGCCAGACGGGCCCTACGGCATGAATAACCGCTCTGGCAGGCAGATTGCCCGCAAGCGTAATCACCGCGTGACCGGGAGGACACTCGCCCTGCTGTTGCCGCACGGTTTTACAGGCTTCCAGCAGCTGCGGTCCGGCAGCCCTATGGATAGCCCCGTCCACGCCCCCTCCTCCCATCAGGGATGGATTGGCCGCATTGACGATAACGTCGACGTGCATAGTCGTAATATCGCCATGAATAATCTCAATTTGCGGTTTCATAAAGCCCCTCTGCAACCCGCCATTTTCTTAAGTGTATCGCAGAGGAGACCGGGAGAAAAAACTATCAGAAAAAATCCTCTTCCACCGCAGGGCGGAAGAGTGCGCACTAGCGATACTGGATTTCGACAACCGCGAGCGTTTTTTCAGGATTAAGGTATTTCATATTGAGCGTCGCCAGGCTTGAGTCGCTCACTTTCCCGTTAAGCGCCTCTTCATAGCTGACCATACGCGTTTGCATACGGTTATTGTTTGGACATGACATTGCAAACTGTTGCTTCTGGGGAGTGACTTCACAGGGGTCTGCGACAATGGCACCGCGGAAATGAATGACACCACCGTCAACAACCGTGGCCGAATAGGCCGGGATACTCAAAGCAGAAACGACCAGACCCAGACCTGCCGCGAGTCGAGCAAAATAGTTGTTCATTATAGGTACTCCTCAATGAAAATCGTCCATGAGGGGTAAACGCGCTTCATTTATTACGGCAAACGAAGTTTCACGTTACGGAACATAACGACCTGGTCCCTGATATCAGCATAGCTCAACGGCACAGACCCGCCACATTCTCAACCTATTGATTTCATGAATGTTTAGAGCGAGCGTTCCGCTGGCGACCACTGTTGTGATAAATGCAGCGATTTACCGTCTGAAACGGTGACAACGATTTTTACCGTGTCTCCCGCGCTAATATTTAAACTCAGGCGCATTAAATCAATCGTCTGATTAGCGGGTATAAAAAGTGTGTTTTGCTGTCGGGAAGAACTTTGCCCCCCCTGCCCTTCTCGCAGAGAAACAATCTGAACCTGACAATCACACGATTGCGCCAGAGTGACCTGCGGAATAATGGTGGTCATATTTTCCTGCTGTGACGTTTTGAAGGTTATCTGGCTGGAAAGCGCGGCGAGGAGAATTAAGGTATTCATGATGAACTCCCGAAAAAAAACAGGGCTGATGCCCTGTTTTTTTGTAGCACAGATTTCAGTATCAGTACTGATGAGCTGTCGCGTGGTTACCAAAACCGATCTGGGTAACGTTAACAGTTGAATTGGACGCAGTCTGGTCTACGAGGGCACCGTTAAAGCCGCCGGACTGGCTAACATTCATGACGGATTTTTTGCTGTTCCACTGATCAAGTGTCGCACTGTTACCAAATCCTTTCTGGGTCAGGTTGATTTTACTGTCATCAGAACCCTGACCAACGTCAGCACCGTTACCGCCACCTTTCTGGGTAATATTCAGCACGGAATTTCTGGCGTCTGTCTGCAGAGCAACCGCGGAGTTACCGCCACCGTCCTGATAAATATTCAGGGTAGAATTTGGGCCACTGTATCCACCGTGACCATGTCCATGACCCCAACCGCCCTGATTAATAGAACCCGCCATAGCACTACCAGAAACTACGATTGCTGCAAGTGCTGCCACTTTGATAAATTTCATGGTAAACCCCCATCGGATTGATTTAAGTCGTCGCGAAAGCGCTAATGTTGAATAACGTTAATAGCCATTTGCGACTGTTTCTGCACTACAACTGCGGTTTTCTGCGTACCGTACTGCGTAATATTTGCTCTATTACCCGACCCTTTCTGGATAATTTTCGCGCTATTACCGTATCCATCTTGCGTAATACCTGCATCATTCGCGTTACCGCTCTGATCGATCCAGGCTATATTGTAACTCCCTGATTGATCAACTCTCGCTCTGTTCCCCACCCCATCCTGTGAAACAATGGATAAGAGTCTTGAACCGTCCTGGCGAACCTCAGCGTTATTGAAAACGCCCTGTTGACCAATAATGGCTGCCTGATTTAGTGATGAAAGACTTAATTCGTTAACCGCAAAGTTATATTCAGAATTTGCCAAATCTGAATTCGCTGCGGCTACAAATCCAGGCGCACCCAGTAATGTAAACATCATAATTAACGATGCGTTTTTCATGTTGTCACCCTGGACCTGGCTATTTAATCACTCCATGTTTAAACGACTCGTATTGTGTTAACGCGTCGTTACGGTGAAGAGTATGTCCGCTGAAACATTTTAAATATCTCACCCGCGCGGCTTATTTTTATTTATCGGATCACCACAAAGTCGTAATTTACCTCAAAAATCACTGTAATCAGGCCAGCTTATATTTTTTATTAAAGGTGCTTTGCGAAAGGTTGTACAACGAGACGAAGGCTGTCTACGCTTCGTCCCGGGTTGTTTAAACGTAACGGCAGGAGAACATTTTTCTCATCGCGTGACACGGAGCCTCTTTTCTTAAGCCAGACAGTCGCTCATTCGTGGGCTTAGAAATTATCTGAAACTCATACTTAATTATCGCCTCATGAAAATAACAAATAACATTAAAAATCAATTCATTAAAAATATTTGTATGATTTTTAAAATCTGTGCACCTCTATTTAGGTGTACAACTTTCTCATCAATTATTGCCATTCCAAACAACCTAATTTCACAAATTAATATTGATTTTTACATCCTGTTACATGTTTAACACTTGCTTTAAACTTCGTAAAAGCTAGATTGAAATTAGATGTACGAAATTGGTTTTATATTTACCTCCCTGTGGAGGTTATGGTCTGATTCTACACACAGCAGTGCAACATCTGTCAGTACTTCTGGTGTCCTCTTTTAAACAGGAGGACAGCTGCCAGGTGCCAAAAAAAAGTGGGGTTTCATCATGTATAATGAAGTCCATAGTTTACATGGTCATACATTACTGTTGATCACAAAACCTTCTTTGCAAGCGACAGCGTTATTACAACATTTAAAGCAATCTTTATCACTGAACGGGAAATTGCATAATATTCAACGTTCTTTTGATGATATTGCACCTGGCAGCATCATTCTTTTCGATATGATGGAAGCTGATAAAAAGCTTATCCATTACTGGCAGGATATTTTAAGCAGGAAAAACAATAATATCCGCGTGCTATTGTTGAATACGCCTGATGAATATCCTTTCAGAGATATTGAAAGCTGGCCGCATATCAATGGCGTGTTCTACGTCACAGAAGAAGAAGACCGGGTGGTAGAGGGGCTGCAGGGTATATTGCGCGGAGAGTGTTATTTTTCGCAAAAGCTTGCCAGCTATCTCATCACGCACTCCGGAAATTATCGCTATAACAGCACAGAGTCAGCACTGCTCACGCACCGTGAGAAAGAGATCCTGAATAAGTTACGCATTGGTGCTTCAAATATTGAAATCGCCCGTTCGTTATTTATCAGCGAAAATACGGTAAAGACGCACCTTTATAATCTTTTCAAGAAGATAGCTGTGAAAAACCGAACTCAGGCGGTTTCGTGGGCAAACGATAACCTCAGGCGTTAATCACATGAAGCGCACGTTGAGTTGGATCGCCGCAGCGGGTTTCTTGCTCGCTGCTGGGAATCTGAAGGCCGTCGAGGTCGAAGTTCCCGGATTGTTAACAGACCACACTGTCTCATCGGTCGGGCACAGTTTTTACCGTGCCTTCAGTGACAAATGGGACAGTACCTACACGGGTAATATAACAATCAACGAGCGGCCCAGTGCACGATGGGGAAGTTGGATAACAATAACGGCTAATCAGAACGTTATTTATCAAACGTTTTTATTCCCGACCAAAATAGACTTCGATAAAAACGTCGTCTTAGCACTGGAACAATCAGAAGACGCTATTAATCGCCTGCAAATAGATAAAGCCCTATTAAGCACCAGCGATTTAGCAAAAGACGAGTTCTAGCGAACCGATATGCGGAGGCTGTCATGCGTATTGCATATGCAGTTGTTTCAATAATGCTGATAACACCCATCAGCTGGGCCGGAAACATGACGTTTCAGTTCCGTAACCCTAACTTTGGCGGTAACCCTAACAACGGCGCGTTCCTGCTGAATGAAGCTCAGGCGCAAAACTCCTATAAGGACCCAAGCTTAAAGGATTTTAGCATTGATACCCCGTCCGCACTGGACAACTTCACTCAGGCCATCCAGTCGCAGATTTTAGGTGGGTTATTGACCAACATTAATACCGGTAAACCCGGGCGGATGGTGACCAACGACTTTATCGTTGATATCGCCAACACGGACGGACAGCTTCAGTTGAACGTAACCGATCGTAAAACCGGAAGACTCTCCACCATTCAGGTTTCCGGTCTACAAAGTAATTCAACTGACTTTTAAACAATAGCTAAATAAGGACAACGATCATGCAGCGCTTCCTGATATTTGTTGCAGTGTGCTTATTGAGCGGTTGTTTAACTGCTCCACCTAAAGAAGCTGCAAAACCTACATTAATGCCTCGGGCCCAGAGTTACCGTGATTTAACGCATTTACCTGCTCCAACGGGGAAAATATTTGTCTCCGTATACAACATTCAGGATGAAACCGGGCAGTTCAAACCTTACCCGGCAAGTAACTTCTCCACGGCCGTGCCGCAAAGCGCCACCGCCATGCTGGTTACCGCGCTCAAGGATTCGCATTGGTTTATTCCGCTGGAACGTCAGGGTCTTCAGAACCTGTTGAATGAACGCAAAATCATTCGTGCCGCTCAGGAAAATGGCACCGTCGCGGACAATAACCGCATGCCTCTGCAATCTCTGGCGGCAGCGAACGTGATGATTGAAGGATCGATTATCGGCTACGAAAGTAACGTTAAATCGGGTGGTGCGGGAGCACGTTACTTCGGTATCGGTGCGGATACCCAGTACCAGCTCGACCAAATCGCCGTTAACCTGCGTGTGGTTAACGTCAGTACAGGCGAAGTGCTCTCTTCGGTGAACACCAGCAAAACCATTCTGTCTTATGAAGTTCAGGCTGGGGTATTCCGCTTCATCGATTACCAGCGTTTGCTGGAAGGTGAAATCGGCTACACCTCTAACGAGCCGGTCATGATGTGTCTGATGTCAGCCATTGAAACCGGCGTGATTTACTTAATTAACGACGGAATAGACCGCGGGCTGTGGGATCTGCAAAACAAAGCAGACGTGCAGAACCCGATACTGGTGAAATACCGCGATATGTCAGTCCCTCCGGAATCCTGACAGGAAGCGCATAAAAAAGGCGAGATGATTATCTCGCCTTTTTTTATTCACTCACCGCAGTGATGTTTTGCGCTTTTTCCCTCTTCGACGCCAGCCAAAGACCGCTGTTTTTCATGGCATAGCCAAACAGCAGCCCCAGCGCCAGCGAGGGGACCACCAGCTTCCAGTTACCCTGCCCTGCAAAGGTCGCGCACGCCCCCATAAAGGTTCCCGGCACAAATGAAAGCAGGAGATGCTTAGCCTGGATGCACATCAGGAAGGCGACAACGCCCGTCATGATGTATCCCAGGATTTCCAGATGCGGCGCCAGCGCGCTGCCTTTCATGATCACCAGCGCCCAGATGACACCGCTCATCAGCGTGCAGCCAGAGATAAAGAGCCCTCTGACGCCCCCCTGCGGACAAGCGAAATAGGCGGTACAGCCGAGGAACCCGGCCCAGCTGAGCAATCCGAGAGACACGGCTACCCATCCCCAGAGCCCGGAGAGAACACCTGTCGTAATTGCGATACAAAGTAATATGTTCATGGCGCGCATCTTAGCAGAAGCGCACCATAGAAATGCGATCGGCAGCACATTACGTGCAAGTTGGAATGTTGAGTTGCAGAGTTTATGTGACCCAAGTCACTCTTCGTTCTCTTCTTCCAGCTCATCCCACATTGCCGCGATAGCATCGCGGGTCAGCGGCGCCAGCGTTCTCCAGAATGGCGAGGTGGCATGCGCTTCAACTTTACCCAGGAATGTCCCGACCCACGGCAGCAGGTACGTTTCGAACAGGGTTTCGATAGCTTCGTTCTCATCATCACCGGCGTTGTCTTCGATCCAGGACGCCGCCAGCAGCAGCGTACCGATATGATCGGCTGACGTATCGCTCAGCGGCATACCGCGCGTGGAGAGGAACGCACGGACTTCCGCTTCCGTTGCCCCGTCCTGCCATGCTGAACGGTATGGCGAAACGCGGCACTCATCGCCGACGAACAGCGCATTGTAGTCCGTCGCAATCTGCTGCATGTCGCAGCTTTTTTGCAGACGCTCCAGTAAATCATCCTGTTCCAGCGGCCAGTTCTGCGCCAGCTTACCTTCACGAATTAACGTAAAGAGCGGCACCAGCAGCGGATCTTGCGGCTGGCGATAATAGAGCGTACCCAGCACGCGACAAAGGATGGAGAACTCATTCATTTTTTTATTCCATTACACAATTAAAGATCGGCAAATTCGGCAATCGGCTCCATTCCGCGCGACTCGAGGAAATCGAGCATGCGGCGTGGGGTCACGTTCAGGATTTGCGCTTCCGGGAAGTTAACATCATTCAGCACTTTCAGGCACTCGCTGAAATCACCCAGCGTAAACGCGGTATGAGAATCGGACCCCAGCGCCACCATCCCGCCCGCATCACGTACGGCGGCCGCCACGGCGCGACAGTTGGCTTCACTGCCTTTACGCGAGTGAACAAAGGAGGAGTTATTAATCTCTAGCGCCACGCGGTGCTTCGCTGCCGCCTGCGCGACAGCCTGAATATCAATCGGGTACTTCGGGTTACCGGGGTGGCTGATAATGTGCACATTGCCGCTGGCAATGGTGGCAATCATCGCCGCGGTATTGGTGTCTTTATCCTGAGGCGGGAAAACCGGCTCATGGAAACCGGCGAGAATAAGATCAAGTGAGGTCAGCATCGGGCCGGTGCAGTCGATCTCACCGTCGATATTTTTGATGTTCGCCTCAATGCCGCGCAGTATCCCAATGCCGTCCACCAGACGTGGCCAGATCCGCATATTCACAAAATGCCAGTAGTGCGGCGCATCCGCCATGTCCGGGCCATGATCGGTGATCGCGAACAGCTTAATACCTTTAAGCTTCGCCTGGGCGATATAATCATGGAGGTTGCTGTACGCGTGGGTGCTGGCGACGGTGTGCATATGCAGGTCAACGGGATACATCTCTTTCTCCTCTGCGGTTTTTCCAAAGGATAGCAGTTATCAGCGGCGAATATTAGCAAAAACCCGGCGAACGCCGGGTTTCTCTCAGTAGCCGCGCTGTCTGTCGACCTGTCCGGTGACCGCGTGACCCTTTTCCAATTCGCTGATGGTATGGGAGATATACGCCACCGCTTCTGCCGGACGCGTCACGGCAGCCACGTGCGGAGTCATCGCCACGCGCGGGTGCGCCCACAGCGGGCTTTCCGCGGGCAGCGGCTCACGGCTATAGACATCCAGCATGGCGCCTTTTAGCTTTCCGCTGTCCAGCGCCTTCAGCAGATCGCCTTCCACGACATGGACCCCGCGCGCCAGGTTCATCAGGTAGCTCTGGTCGACGAGCTGATTGAGCAGGGCTTCATTGATGATCCCTACCGTTTCCGCTGTGTTTGGCAGCAGGTTAATAAGCACGCGTGTGCCTTTCAGGAACGCAGAAAGCTCATCCGTTCCGGCAAAGCTCTCTACGCCGGGATAATCCTTACGGCTGCGGCTCCAGCAGCGCAGCGGGAAGCCCCACGGGGCGAGCGCTTCTGCCACCTTCGAGCCGAGCACACCCGCGCCGAGGATGCCGATTGTAAAATCTTCATGTCGATAATCCGGCAGCGGCTCCCAGTGGGCCTGCTGTTTAAAGGCCAGATAATCGTCGAAGCGGCGGAACCAGTGCAGCACCTGGCTCACGGCATACTCCTGCATTTGCTGGCCCATTCCGGTATCTTCCAGGCGGAACAGAGGGATCTCTTCCGGCAGCATTTCAGGGTGTGCCTTCAATTTGCTCAGAATGGAATCCACCCCAGCTCCCAGGGCAAAAACGGCTTTCAGCTTACGGCCCTGGAGCATTTCGACCGGGGGATGCCAGACCAGCGCATAGTCGGCATGTTCATTATCGCCACGCTTCCACTCGCGAACGCGTGCGCCGGGCAGCGCCGCCGAAAGTGCGTCAATCCAGTAAGCGGTATCAAATGTAGGGTGATAGAAGAGAATATCCATGGTCATTCCTGCCTTTTATTGCGCTGTTTTGTTTTCATTTTCAAATGGATTGCCAGCATAACAAATTTATCAGGAAACCGTGTTGCTGATAAAAGAGGCGCTTTGTGCACATTTAGGAGTCAGGTTGCTTGAAGTTTGTCTAAACGCGCTAAATTACTGAAAAAGTGAGTTGACGGCAGTTCGGCTTTTCCTTACATTAGCGCCCGTCCCGACAACAACGGGATGACAATATGGTGAGGTGTCCGAGTGGCTGAAGGAGCACGCCTGGAAAGTGTGTATACGGCAACGTATCGGGGGTTCGAATCCCCCCCTCACCGCCATATTTAAAGAAGAGCTCGCATGAAAATGCGGGCTTTTTTTTCGCATGTTGCACACCCCGGGGGGATGAGAATCCCCGACCGGGGTTCGACAACTGGCGACAGCCAGTTGGACAGACTGAGAGCGAAGCGAACAGGCTGCCCGCAGGGCGAGCGAAGCGAGTCAATCCCCCCCGGTGCTATATGCAGCTCGGTGCGGCCTGAGCCCCTCACCCTGCCCCTCTCCCCAGGGGAGAGGGAAGTGCTACTCTTCCACCATCCGCGCATACTCTTCGGTCAGAAAATCCACCAGCGTCCTGACCGACGGCAGCAGACCGCGCCGCGAAGGGTAAACCGCGTGAATCACTTCCCGTCGGGGTTCCCACGCGTCCAGCACCCTTATCAGTTCCCCTGACGCAAGCTGATCCTTCACCATCAATATCGGTAGCTGCACCACGCCGATACCTGCCATGGCAGCTTCACGAAGCGCCAGCATATCGGTGGTGATCAATCGAGGATGGTAATGGATCTCCGCTTTAGCACCTCCGGGACCGGACAGATCCCATTTATGAATATGTTTCCCCTCGTTCATGCTTAACCCAGGCCAGGCGCTGAGTTCAGACGGGACGACCGGTTTTCCCAGGCGTTGAATCAAGGCCGGACCCGCGACCAGACAATGTCCTCTGTCAGCCAGCACTCTTAAAACCAGATCGCTGTCATCAAATGGACGCGGGCGTACGCGGATCGCGACATCTACACCCTCTCCCACCAGGTCTACCCGCCGGTTGGTCGCCTCAAGCTGAAGATTGATGCCGGGGTAGCGCGCCATAAATCTGGCCAGCATCGGACCAACGTGGACATGCAATAAGGTTATCGGGCACGTGATCCTGACGATACCGCGCGGTTCAGCCTGCAGTGCCGCCACGGCTTCCTCCGCGGCCTCGGCCTCCACCATCATCGCTTTACAGTGCTGATAGAAAGTCTGCCCCACTTCCGTCACCGTAAACTGCCGCGTAGTGCGCTGTATCAACCGTACGCCAAGCCGATCCTCCAGCTGCGCGATCCTGCGGCTCAGTTTGGACTTAGGTTGGTCGAGCGCCCTTCCCGCCGCCGCAAAGCCACCGTAGTCGACCACCTTCACAAACCAGACGAAGTCATTGAGATCTTGCATAAATCCTCATCGTTCTATTTTCGGAACAGTGAATGCCATTTTCACTATCTACCGGGACATTAACTCTGAATATAAGCTAATTACATCAACAGAACATCAGGAGTTAATCATGAAAAACGTAACAGGCGTTTATACCGCTCCGCGTCAGCACTGGGTTGGCGATGGTTTTCCGGTTCGTTCGATGTTTTCTTACCAAACCCACGGCGAGCCGCTGAGTCCGTTCCTGCTGCTGGACTACGCAGGTCCGTACACCTTTCCGGCAGATGGGGCGAAACGCGGCGTAGGCCAACATCCTCACCGGGGTTTTGAAACGGTCACCATCGTCTATTCCGGTGAAGTAGAGCATCGCGACTCCACGGGCAAGGGCGGCGTTATTGGCCCCGGCGACGTGCAGTGGATGACGGCAGGTGCAGGCATCCTGCACGAGGAGTTCCACTCAAGTGCGTTCTCGCAGAAAGGTGGAGAGCTGAAAATGATGCAGCTGTGGGTCAACCTGCCAGCGAAAGACAAAATGGCGGCACCGGGCTACCAGAGCATCACCAAAAGCGACATCCCGGTTGTGACGCTGCCGGATAACAGCTGCACCCTGCGGGTGATTGCCGGTCGCTACGACGAGGTTACCGGCCCTGCGCACACCTTCTCACCGCTCAACGTCTGGGACATCGCGCTGAACCAGGGAAGCCATCTGACGCTCAATCAGCCCGAAGGCTGGAGCACCGCGCTGGTCGTGCTTGAAGGCAACATCACGGTGAACGGTACAACGCAGGCAGGTGAAGCCCAGCTGGTCGTACTGAGTCAGGAAGGCGACAAACTGCACCTGGAGGCGAACAGCGATGCAAAAGTGCTGCTGATGGCCGGCGAGCCGCTGAATGAACCCATCGTGGGCTATGGCCCGTTTGTGATGAACAGTAAAAGCGAAATCAACGAAGCCATTCGTGATTTCAACTCCGGCCGCTTCGGCCAGATCTGAACGTAATAAAGGAGAAGAACATGTCTACACCTGCGAATTTTAACGGCACCCGTCCGGTTATTGATGTGAACGATGCGGTGATGTTGCTTATCGATCACCAGAGCGGCCTGTTCCAGACCGTTGGAGATATGCCAATGCCGGAACTGCGCGCCCGTGCAGCAGCGCTGGCAAAAATCGCGACCCTGGCGAAGATCCCGGTGATCACCACCGCGTCCGTCCCACAGGGACCGAACGGACCGCTTATCCCGGAGATCCACGCCAACGCGCCGCATGCGCAATATGTTGCCCGTAAAGGTGAGATCAACGCCTGGGATAACCCGGAGTTCGTGGCCGCGGTGAAAGCGACCGGACGCAAGACGTTGATTATCGCGGGCACGATCACCAGCGTCTGCATGGCCTTCCCGTCAATCAGCGCGGTGGCGGACGGGTATAAAGTGTTTGCGGTGATTGATGCCTCCGGCACCTATAGCAAGATGGCGCAGGAGATCACCCTGGCGCGCGTGGTGCAGGCCGGTGTGGTTCCGATGGATACGGCGGCGGTGGCCTCTGAGATCCAGCGAACCTGGAACCGTGAGGACGCGGCTGAGTGGGCTGAGGTTTACACCCACATCTTCCCGGCTTATCAGCTGTTGATCGAAAGCTACGGCAAAGCACAGGAAGTGGTTAAAAACAGCGAAGTGCTCGATTCACAGCGTTAATAACCCGCTCCACGGCGTAAAAACCGTGGAGCTGATTAATGCTTAACCGAACAGGCACTAAAGCTGAAAATCTGCTTGACCGTGTCAGCGCAACTCCCTATAGTAGCGCCCCGTTGCCCCCCAAGCGGTCAGGCAGCAAAACAATATGGTGAGGTGTCCGAGTGGCTGAAGGAGCACGCCTGGAAAGTGTGTATACGGCAACGTATCGGGGGTTCGAATCCCCCCCTCACCGCCATATTTAAAGAAGAGCTCGCATGAAAATGCGGGCTTTTTTTTCGCATGTTGCACACCTGCAGGGGGGATGAGAATCCCCGACCGGGGTTCGACAACTGGCGACAGCCAGTTGGACAGACTGAGAGCGAAGCGAACAGGCTGCCCAGCGAGTCAATCCCCCCCTCACCGCCATATTTGAAGAAGAGCTCGTACGAAAGTACGGGCTTTTTTTTGCATTGCCTGGTGGCGCTGCGCTTACCAGGCCTACGGGTATTGTAGGTCGGGTAAGCGCAGCGCCACCCGACATCATACCCGCACAAAAAACAAAGCCCGGTTTCCCGGGCCTTGAACACAACAGCAAACTCAATAATACGCTTGCAGCGTGCGCTGGCAGAGCGCGGAGCGCACACAGTCATCTTTGGTGAAGCGTACCACCCCAATCATCTCATCTTCCTCAAAACGTGACATGGCGTCGCTCAGCCCGGATTTCACGCCGGATGGCAGGTCACACTGGGTAATATCGCCGTTAACGATAACCGTCACGTTCTCCCCGAGGCGCGTTAAAAACATCTTCATTTGCGCAGCGGTCACGTTCTGAGCCTCGTCAAGAATGACGACCGCATTTTCAAATGTACGTCCGCGCATATAGGCGAACGGCGCGATTTCCACCTTGCCAATCTCTGGCCGCAGGCAGTACTGCATAAAGGATGCACCCAGTCGCTTCACCAGCACGTCATAGACGGGCCTGAAGTACGGGGCAAACTTCTCCGAAATATCTCCTGGCAAGAAGCCGAGATCTTCATCAGCCTGCAGTACCGGACGGGTAACAATAATTCTCTCCACGTCCTTATGGATCAATGCTTCCGCCGCTTTGGCTGCACTAATCCAGGTTTTCCCGCATCCGGCTTCACCGGTTGCAAAGATGAGCTGTTTACTCTCGATAGCATTCAGGTAGTGCGCCTGAGCCTCATTGCGCGCCACAATTGGAGAATTATCACGGCTGTCTCGGGCCATGCCAATTGCTTCTACGCCACTCATCTGCACAAGCGAGGTGACCGATTCTTCTTCACGCTGTTTATGGCTACGTGAATCCCGTCTCAGCACACGTTTTGCTTCGCGACGAGCTTTGATCACTGCTTTTTGTCTTCCCATGGATAGCACCTTGAGTTGTTGGTATTCATCACACGCGCCAGCTTCGGCACGATTATGCGCACGAACATCAGAGGGTTGGCTTCCTTGTAAGCCATTGCTTGCTTTATCGGATGACGATACGGAACAGCTACGCGCACCGTTCTGCACGTCGGTCGAATCAGATTCTTGAGGAAGGGGGGAGAATTTAGTGGTGAGGAAATCGCTGCCGGAGTCTGAGCCTCCGCGCCGGGTGCTGCGGTTGTTATGTTTACCTTGTCCAGTACAGGACGCAACCATTCGCGATCTCCATAGTGATTCAGCATCACTGCCGGGAACTACCGCTGTCTTATCTTAAGTACATCAGGAGTTATCATAAATGCAACATTTATTTTACCTGAGTGCAACTTTTAAGACTGCTCCTGCAGCGGAATCAGTCTCATATATGAATATTACAGAAATATAACAACAAGATAGTCATATGAAAAAATAATGTCCCCGCGAACGGTTGCGGGGACAATTATCAGGCTTCAATAAGACCTTGAGCGAGGTACGCGTTGCTGTCGCGCACGCCCGGCAGGGCAAAGAAATAGCCGCCGCCGATAGGCTTAATGTACTCTTCCAGCGCTTCGCCGTTGAGCCGCTTCTGCACGGTCAGGAAACCTTTCTCCAGATCGTGCTGATAGCAGACGAACAGCAGCCCCATATCAAGCTGGCCGGAGTTGGTCACGCCCAGCGAATAGCTGTAGCCCCGACGCATCATCAGGCTGGACTGCGTCTCTTTGGTGCGCGGGTTAGCAAGACGGATATGGCTGTCCAGCGCGATGGTATCGCCATTGGGATCGCTGGCGTAGTCAGGCACGTCGTGCTCGTTCTTCATGCCGAGCGGTGCCCCGCTTTGCTTATCCCGACCAAAGATCGTCTGCTGCTCTTTCAGCGGCGTGCGGTCCCAGAACTCCACGTGGAACTGAATAATGCGCACCGCCTGATAGCTGCCGCCCACCGCCCACGCCGGTTCGCCCTGATCTGCCGTCACCCATACCACGTCTTGCATCAACGCCGCATCGCTGCTGTCCGGGTTGGCCGTACCGTCCTTAAAGCCCAGCAGGTTAACCGGGGTCTCTTTGCCTTTGCTGCGGGCGGCGTGGTCAGAGATAAACCCTTCCCGCTTCCAGCGCACGCTCAGCAGATCCGGCGTGTGCTTGATAATATCGCGCAGGGCGTGGATCACCGTGTCCTGGGTATTGGCACAAATTTGCAGGAGCAGGTCGCCGTGGCACAGCGCCGCGTCGAGGGAATCATTCGGGAAACGCGTCATTTTCTGCAGCGCTTTCGGCTTCTGTTTTGCCAGCCCGTAGCGCGCGTCAAACAGAGACTCCCCGAGCGAAACGGTAATGGTCAGGTTATCCGGGGCGATAAACGGCCCCAGGATGCCGGAGTCCATTGGCGGCAGGCGCGGGTTCGGCGTATCGGGCGCCGGTCCGCCCGCGGTGAGAAACGCGATGCGCGTCGTCAGCAGGCGGAACAGGCGCGCCAGATCGGCTTTATCGCTGGCCAGCGAATCAAAGGCCACCAGCATCATGGACGCCTGCTGCGGCGTCAGGATACCCGACTGATGCTCGCCATAAAATGGCTGCGTCTCCATGCGGGCATTGGGTGACAGCGTGCCGGGCGCGCTTTGCGGTTTCGCCGCATGCGCTACCGGACAGCCACCGGCCAGGGCAAGCGCGCCGCCCAGCGCCCCTACCCCTTTTAACAATCGACGACGTGAAGGCTCAACCACGTCGTTCTCGCTATGCTTATTCATCGTGCTTAGTCCAGACCCAGTACGCCACGCAGCAGAGAGAGATCTTCCGCCAGGGCGGTAATCGGGCCTTTCAGCGCGTTACGGTCGGCATCGGTCAGCTTGTCGTAGGTTTCAAACCCGTCTTTAGTCCGGTACTTCGCCAGAATGGTGTCGACTTTTTTGAAGTTGGCATCCACCTTGGCCAGCAGTTCGCCGTTCTCTTTCTGCAGCTGAGGACGCAGCAGGTTAACAATTTTCTGCGCGCCGTCGACGTTGGCCTGGAAGTCCCACAGATCGGTATGGCTGTAGCGATCCTCTTCACCGCTGATTTTACTCGCGGCCACTTCTTCAATCAGACCAGCCGCGCCGCCCACCACTTTTGACGGCGGGAAGGCCAGCTCGCTGATGCGCTTTTGCAGCTCCAGCACGTCGCCGTTCAGCTGCTCGGCGTATTTCTCCATCCCTTTGGTGGAGTTGTCGCCAAACAGGGCTTTCTCCAGACGGTGGAAACCGGTGAATTTCGGATCGGCGGCCTTCTGCTCGAAATCATCTTCGCGAGCATCAATGCTGCCATCAAGATCAGAGAACAGTTCGGCAATCGGTTCGATACGCTCGTAGTGCTGACGGGTTGGCGCATAGAGGGATTTCGCTTTTTCGATGTCACCCGCTTTCACCGCATCGGTAAAGGCTTTGGTTGCCGTCACCAGGTCCGCCGTCTCTTTCGTGACGTAGGCTTTATACGCGGTAATCGCGTCACCCAGACTCAGCACCGCAGCGCCTTTCGCCGCATCGGCCGTCGCTTCACCTTTGACGATAAGCTTCCCTTTAGGGTTGGTCAGCAGACCGCAGGTCATCTCATACTCGCCCGGCTGCAGGTTGGCGGTCATCTTCTGGCTGAAGCCAGGGGCGATATTTTCACGCTCCTCGACCACCAGAACCCCTTTCAGGATCTCCCATTCCAGCGCCTTCTGGCTGTGGTTCTGAATAATGAACTGGGTTTTGCCGCTATTCACCGTGAGGGTCATCGGCTCACACTGCTTATCATTAACGGTGACTTTAACCTGAGGAACATCCGCGCCCCAGGCGGAGAATGCGGAAGCGAACAGCGCGGCAATGCCTGCGCATAACGCACTACGACGGAACTGAATTGCCATGACTCTTCCCTTTAAAAGTATGTTGTAACTAAAACAAAAATTATGGCGTAACGCGCGACGCCTGCGAGCCGGTACGCGGCGGCATTGCGAAAAGCACCAGCGCCGGAACCAGATAAATAAAGTACATCGCCACTTCGCTGACGCTCGGCGTTTCCTGATAGCCGAAGATGCCTTCAAGCAGGGTGCCGGTCAGAGAATGGGTGGAGAGAACGTTGCTGAGATCGAACGCCACGTCCTGGAAGTGGTTCCACAGGCCCGCCTCGTGGAGGGCGCGGATTGCGCCCGCCGCCAGCCCTGCCGCCACCAGCAGAATAAACAGGCTGGTCCACTTGAAGAACGCGCCCAGGTTCAGGCGAATACCGCCCCAGTAGAGCAGAAAGCCCAGCACAACGGCGGTTGCCAGCCCGAGCATCGCGCCAACCGGCGGCCAGATACCCACGTCCTGCTGAAACGCCGCCAGCAGGAAGAAAACAGACTCCAGGCCTTCACGCGCGACGGCGAAAAAGACCATCATAATGAGCGCCCAGCCGTGGTTGTTGCCCTTTTGCAGCGCGTTATCCACCGCCTGCTCCAGCTGCACCTTCACGTTGCGTGAGACTTTACGCATCCAGAACACCATCCAGGTAAGGATCACCACCGCAATCACGGCGACGATCCCTTCGAACAGCTCCTGCTCTTTCTGCGGGAACTCCCCGGTGGTTTCGTTGATGAGGATACCGAGGCCCAGGCAGAGCGCCGCGGCGAGGAATACCCCGACCCACATGACGCCAATCCAGCGTCCGCGCTGGGTTCGCTTCAGATAACTGGCGATGAGGCTCACGATGAGGGCAGCTTCGAGCCCTTCACGTAACATAATGAGAAATGGAACAAACATGCCGACACCTTAAATGTTTATCGCGGTCAACTGATGCAAAGAAAGGTAAATTCTTGTGATAGTGATTATCATTACGGCGAAAAGAAACACAAGCGAAATGTGTGGTGTTTTGATGACGAGTTGTAAACGCAAAGCCTGTTAATAGTTGCCAGCGTTACCGTTAAGTTTATAAGTTATAATAAAATTGCCCATTTACGGTTAACCAGCGCTGTGGCTAAATATCCTCCTCAAAAACCAACTGAAAATAAACCATGTTTAAGATTGTCCATTTCCTGCTGGCGCTGGTGATTATTCTTGCGCTCGCCTGGCTGGTGAGTTTCGACCGCCGAAAAATTCGCATTCGTTTTGTTTTACAGCTGATTGTCATTGAAATAGCGCTGGCGTTCTTTTTCCTGCACGCCGAAAGTGGGTTATTCCTGATTAAATACGTCTCGGGATTTTTTGAATCACTGCTTAAATTTGCCGGCGAAGGCACCAATTTCGTCTTTGGCGGAATGGGAGAAAAAGGGCTGGCGTTCATTTTCCTCGGCGTGCTTTGCCCGATTATTTTTATTTCCGCGCTGATTGGTATTCTTCAGCACTGGCGGATCCTGCCGATTTTTATTCGGGTCATCGGAACGCTGCTGTCAAAACTGAACGGTATGGGCAAGCTGGAATCCTTTAACGCGGTGAGCTCGCTGATCCTCGGCCAGTCGGAAAACTTCATTGCCTACAAGGGCGTGCTGGGCGATCTCTCTTCTCGTCGTCTCTTCACCATGGCGGCCACGGCCATGTCGACGGTCTCCCTGTCGATTGTCGGCGCCTATATGACCATGCTCGACGCCAAATTTGTCGTCGCGGCGCTGATTCTGAACATGTTCAGCACCTTTATTATTCTCTCTGTCGTCAACCCGGCGCGTCCTGAAGCGGAGCCGGATATCAGGCTGGAAAAACTGCACGAATCGCAGAGCTTCTTCGAAATGCTCGGCGAGTATATTCTGGCCGGTTTTAAAGTGGCGATGATTATTCTGGCCATGCTGATTGGCTTTATCGCCCTTATTAGCGCCGTAAACGCCCTCTTCTCCAGCGTATTTGGCATGAGCTTCCAGCAGATTTTGGGCTATGTGTTTTATCCGCTGGCATGGCTTATCGGTATTCCGCTGAGTGATGCCCTGAACGCGGGCAGTATTATGGCGACCAAGCTGGTGGCGAATGAATTTGTGGCGATGATTGAGCTGCAAAAAATCGCGCATCAGATGTCCCCGCGCGGGCTGGGCATTTTGTCCGTCTTCCTGGTGTCCTTCGCGAACTTCGCGTCCATCGGCATTGTGGCCGGGGCGATTAAGGGCCTGAACGAGAAGCAGGGGAACGTAGTATCGCGGTTTGGTCTGCGTCTGGTATACGGCGCGACGCTGGTGAGCCTGCTGTCGGCGAGCTTTGCGGGGTTGGTGTTGTAAGTTTTGTGCCGTTTGTGCCCGGCGGCGCTTCGCTTGCACGGGCCTACGGGTTTTGTAGGCCCGGTAAGGCGTAGCCGCCACCGGACATCGGTTTCTCAGAACTGCACGCACACCGGCTGGTCGACGCGCATCACCGACTCCTGCGCGAAGCGTGATTTATAAATCCCGCGCAACGCTTCGATGTTTTTCTCGCTCTGCGCATCTTTACCGTGGATCAGCATCAGCGCTTTGCTCGGCTCACGCGCCACTTTTCCGTCGTTCCCCAGCCACTGCCCGCGCGCATCAAATACCGTTAAGCCATCGCGAAAGCGCGGCGTCACGTCCTGGTCAACAAACTGCTGCCACTCGTTGCCGGTGATCTGCGCCCCGGCAGGCCGATTTAAGCCGAAATAGAGCGTGGTTTGCTGCATCTGGTTATCCGCTTTGCAGGTCTCTACCGCTGCGTGTTGCGATGGCGCGTTGCAGCCAGCCAGCATCAATAATGCCGCCGCCATTAACCCTGTTTTGATTGTCATGCTTCGCTATCCTCATTGTTATAAGTGCAGCGATATCAACGTAATTCTGGAAAATTTGCAAGAAAAAGCCGGGTGGCGCTAACGCTTACCCGGCCTACGGTGTTACGTGGGAAAATTATTCCGGCTGCAGCTTAGACGGCGGCGCGGAGTGGTAGTGCGCGTCTGCTTCTGCAAAGCGTTTCTGCATGGAGGCAGACGGTGCTTTACCCAGCAGGCTGAAGACCACGATACCGATGCTGCCGAAGATGAAGCCCGGAATGATTTCGTACAGGCCCAGCCACGCGAACTGCTTCCAGACAATGACGGTCACCGCACCGATGATCATCCCCGCCAGCGCGCCGTTGCGGGTCATGCGTGACCACAGTACGGAGAACAGCACCACCGGACCAAACGCGGCACCGAAGCCCGCCCACGCGTAGCTCACCAGGCCCAGCACGCGGTTATCCGGGTTGGCCGCCAGCGCGATGGCAATCAGCGCCACCACCAGCACCATAAAGCGCCCTACCCACACCAGCTCTTTCTGGCTCGCGTTTTTACGCAGGAAGGCTTTGTAGAGGTCTTCGGTGATCGCACTGGAGCAAACCAGCAGCTGGCAGCTCAGGGTGGACATCACCGCCGCCAGGATCGCGGAGAGCAGAATACCGGCAATCCACGGGTTGAACAGAATTTGCGCCAGCTCGATGAACACGCGCTCGGCGTTCTGGTTCACCGCGCCCGCCTGCGCCGGGTTGTTGTTGAAGTACGCGATACCGAAGAAGCCGACCGCGCACGCACCCGCCAGACACAGAATCATCCACGTCATACTGATGCGACGGGCATGAACGATGGTGTGGTGAGAATCCGCCGCCATAAAGCGCGCCAGAATGTGTGGCTGACCGAAGTAGCCCAGGCCCCAGCCCATCAGCGACACGATGGCCACGAAGTTCAGCCCTTTCAGCATGTCGACGTTTTCAATGCTCTTCTGCTTGATCACTTCCAGCGATTCGCCAAAGCCGCCAACGGTGAAAATCACAATCACCGGGGTCAGGATCAGGGCGAAGATCATCAGGCTCGCCTGCACGGTGTCGGTCCAGCTCACCGCCAGGAAACCGCCCACGAAGGTATAGAGGATGGTCGCCGCCGCACCGGCCCACAGGGCGGTTTCATAGCTCATGCCGAAGGTGCTTTCGAACAGGCGCGCGCCCGCCACAATGCCGGAGGCACAGTAAATGGTGAAGAACAGCAGAATAACCACCGCGGAGATAATGCGCAGGATGCGGCTGTTATCTTCAAAACGTCCGGTGAAGTAGTCCGGCAGCGTCAGGGCGTTGTTGTTGGCCTCGGTATGCACGCGCAGGCGGCCTGCCACCAGCTTCCAGTTGATCCACGCGCCGACGGTCAGACCGATGGCGATCCAGCTTTCAGAGATACCGGAGATGAAAATCGCGCCCGGCAGCCCCATCAGCAGCCAGCCGCTCATGTCAGATGCGCCCGCAGAGAGTGCGGTCACCATCGGGCCTAAACTGCGTCCGCCCAGAATGTAGTCGTCAAAGTTCTTTGTAGAACGCCACGCCAAAAACCCTATCAGGATCATGCCAAAAATATAAACGAGAAATGTCACCAGCATCGGTGTGCTAATAGCCATTCAAATTCTCCAAAATGTCGAGCGACAACCATCCGGGCTGCCTTGTTATATGATCACCGGAACGAGGTGAATGTATCTTGTGTTTCGGTTGGGCGCGCTATCCTGCCGTATGCGCCTTCCGCTGACAAACGATTTAACACTGCATTTACATCAATTTCATCCCCGGTTTGATACGAGTTTCCTATAGGTTGCACTCGCTCACGCTTTTACGGGTTGCACCTTTGAAAAGTGTTAACTGCCGCATAAAACCAGGCTTCCCGCACAAAAGCCAGCGCGTTTTTCCAGCTAACCATTCGTTAACAATCCATTCATTTTCCGGGTTGCAAACCAGGTCACATTTAACACGGTTGCACAAAGTTGCAACATGGGGGATATTTCACGCTATCTACAGAACGCTATTACAGAACAACAGGAGCTTTGGCATGGGTATGACCACCATGGGGGTTAAGCTGGATGACGCAACCCGCGAACGGATTAAGACCGCAGCAACCCGCATTGACCGCACGCCGCACTGGTTAATTAAGCAGGCGATTTTTAACTATCTCGAAAGACTCGAGAGCGATGAGGGCCTGCCGGAGCTGCCTGCCCTGCTGGCCGGTGCGGCGAACGAAAGCGAGGAAGCGCCCGTCTCTGGCGACGAGAACCATCAGCCGTTCCTTGAGTTTGCCGAGCAGATCCTGCCGCAGTCCGTCAGCCGTGCCGCCATTACCGGCGCCTACCGCCGTGCCGAAACCGACGCCGTGCCGATGCTGCTGGAGCAGGCTCGCCTGCCGGAAGCCATTGCCGCACAGGCGCACAGCCTGGCGTATCAGTTAGCCGACAAGCTGCGCAACCAGAAAACCGCCACCGGCCGCGCCGGGATGGTTCAGGGTCTGCTGCAGGAGTTTTCCCTCTCCTCTCAGGAAGGCGTGGCGCTGATGTGCCTCGCGGAAGCGCTGCTGCGTATTCCGGATAAAGCCACCCGCGACGCGCTGATCCGCGACAAGATCAGCAACGGCAACTGGCATTCCCACATTGGCCGCAGCCCGTCGCTGTTCGTCAACGCGGCAACCTGGGGCCTGCTGTTTACCGGCAAGCTGGTCTCCACCCATAACGAAGCCAACCTCTCCCGCTCCCTGAACCGCATCATCGGTAAGAGCGGCGAGCCGCTGATCCGCAAGGGCGTGGACATGGCGATGCGCCTGATGGGCGAGCAGTTCGTCACCGGGGAAACCATTGCCGAGGCGCTGGCGAACGCCCGCAAGCTGGAAGATAAAGGTTTCCGCTACTCCTACGACATGCTGGGCGAAGCGGCGCTGACCGCCGCCGACGCGCAGGCCTATATGGTCTCTTACCAGCAGGCGATCCACGCCATCGGTAAAGCGTCCAACGGTCGCGGTATTTATGAAGGCCCGGGCATCTCCATTAAGCTCTCTGCCCTGCATCCGCGCTATAGCCGCGCACAGTACGACCGGGTGATGGAAGAGCTCTACCCGCGCCTGAAATCCCTGACCCTGCTGGCGCGCCAGTATGACATCGGCATTAACATCGACGCCGAAGAGGCCGACCGTCTGGAGATCTCCCTCGATCTGCTGGAAAAACTGTGCTTCGAGCCGGAGCTGGCAGGCTGGAACGGCATCGGTTTCGTTATCCAGGCCTACCAGAAGCGCTGCCCGTTCGTCATTGATTACCTGATTGACCTGGCCAGCCGCAGCCGTCGTCGCCTGATGATCCGTCTGGTGAAAGGCGCCTACTGGGACAGCGAAATCAAACGCGCCCAGATGGACGGGCTGGAAGGCTATCCGGTTTATACCCGCAAGGTTTACACCGACGTCTCTTACCTCGCCTGTGCGAAAAAGCTGCTCGGCGTGCCGAACCTGATCTATCCGCAGTTCGCGACCCACAACGCCCACACCCTGGCGGCGATCTACAGCCTGGCCGGGCAGAACTACTATCCTGGCCAATACGAGTTCCAGTGCCTGCACGGCATGGGCGAACCGCTGTACGAGCAGGTCACCGGTAAAGTGGCGGACGGCAAGCTGAACCGCCCGTGCCGTATCTATGCTCCGGTGGGTACCCACGAAACCCTGCTGGCGTACCTGGTACGTCGTCTGCTGGAAAACGGCGCGAACACCTCCTTCGTTAACCGCATCGCCGACACCACCCTGCCGCTGGACGAGCTGGTGGCCGACCCGGTGCAGGCCGTTGAGAAGATGGCGGCGCAGGAAGGTCAGATTGGCCTGCCGCATCCGAAGATTGCCCTGCCGCGCGAGCTGTACGGCAAAGGCCGCGTCAACTCGGCGGGTCTGGATCTCGCCAACGAACACCGTCTGGCATCGCTCTCCTCTGCCCTGCTCAACAGCGCGCTGCAGAAGTGGCAGGCCAAACCGATTCTGGAGCAGCCCGCTGCTGACGGCGACATGCAGCCGGTTATTAACCCTGCAGAGCCAAAAGATATCGTCGGCTACGTGCGTGAAGCCACCGAGGCGGAAGTGGATCAGGCGCTGGACAGCGCGGTGAATAACGCCCCTATCTGGTTCGCCACCCCGCCGCAGGAGCGCGCCGCGATTCTGGAACGCGCCGCGGTGCTGATGGAAGATCAGATGCAGTCGCTCATCGGCATTCTGGTGCGCGAAGCGGGTAAAACCTTCAGCAACGCCATTGCCGAAGTGCGCGAGGCCGTCGATTTCCTGCACTACTACGCCGGTCAGGTGCGCGATGATTTCGACAACGAAACCCACCGTCCGCTGGGTCCGGTCGTCTGTATCAGCCCGTGGAACTTCCCGCTGGCGATCTTCACCGGCCAGATTGCCGCCGCCCTGGCCGCAGGCAACAGCGTGCTGGCAAAACCGGCAGAGCAGACTCCGCTGATTGCCGCGCAGGGCATCAACATTCTTCTGGAAGCCGGCGTGCCGGCGGGCGTGGTTCAGCTGCTGCCGGGCCGAGGTGAAACGGTCGGCGCCAAACTGACCTCCGATAACCGCGTGCGCGGCGTGATGTTCACCGGTTCGACCGAAGTGGCGTCCCTGCTGCAGCGCAACATTGCCACCCGTCTGGATGCGCAGGGTCGTCCTACGCCGCTCATCGCGGAAACCGGCGGGATGAACGCCATGATCGTTGACTCCTCTGCCCTTACCGAGCAGGTGGTGGTCGACGTGCTGGCCTCCGCCTTCGACAGCGCCGGTCAGCGCTGCTCCGCGCTGCGCGTGCTGTGCCTGCAGGACGACGTGGCGGACCACACGCTGAAGATGCTGCGCGGCGCGATGGCCGAATGCCGCATGGGCAACCCGGGCCGTCTCACCACCGACATCGGACCGGTGATCGACGCGGAAGCCAAAGCCAACATCGAAAACCACATTCAGACCATGCGCGCGAAAGGCCGTCCGGTATTCCAGGCGGTGCGTGAAAACAGCGAAGATGCCCGCGAATGGCGGACCGGCACCTTTGTGCCGCCAACGCTGATTGAGCTGGCAAGCTTCGACGAGCTGAAAAAAGAGGTCTTCGGCCCGGTGCTGCACGTGGTGCGCTACAACCGTAACAACCTGAACGAACTGGTTGAGCAGATCAACGCCTCCGGCTATGGCCTGACGCTCGGCGTGCATACCCGTATCGACGAGACTATCGCGCAGGTGACCGGCAGCGCCAAAGTGGGCAACCTGTACGTCAACCGCAACATGGTCGGCGCGGTCGTGGGCGTACAGCCGTTTGGCGGCGAAGGCCTCTCCGGGACCGGTCCGAAAGCGGGCGGTCCGCTCTACCTGTACCGTCTGCTGGCGAACCGTCCTGAGAATGCGCTGGGCGTGACGCTGGCGCGCCAGGACAGCGAGTATCCGGTAGACGCACAGCTGAAAACTGTGCTGACGCAGCCGCTGGACGCGCTGATTAACTGGGCCGATAAACGTCCAGAGCTACAAAAGGTGGCGAAGCAGTACGGCGAGCTGGCGCAGGCGGGCACCCAGCGTCTGCTGCCGGGGCCAACCGGCGAGCGCAACACCTGGACGCTGATGCCGCGCGAGCGCGTGCTGTGCGTGGCCGATAACGAGCAGGACGCGCTGGTGCAGCTGGCCGCCGCGATGGCAACCGGTTGTGAAGTGCTGTGGCCGGAAGATGCGCTGCATCGCGATCTCGCCAAACAGCTGCCGAAAGCGGTCTCAGCCCGCATTCGCTTCGCGAAAGCCGATGCGCTGCTGACGCAGCCGTTTGATGCCGTAATTTACCACGGTGATTCCGACCAGCTGCGCGAACTGTGCGAGCAGGTGGCGGCCCGCAGCGGGGCGATTGTTTCGGTACAGGGCTTCGCCCGCGGTGAAACCAACCTGCTGCTGGAGCGTCTGTACGTGGAGCACTCGCTCAGCGTCAACACGGCGGCGGCAGGCGGTAACGCCAGCCTGATGACAATCGGTTAATCGTGTAAACTTTCCCCGGTGACGCTACGCTTACCGGGGCTACAAAATCACCCCAGGCCGGATAAGCGCAGCGCATCCGGCTTTTTTACACGGAGGGAATGATGAAAAGAGTATTTCTCGCAGGCGCAGCGCTGCTGCTTAGCGCCAGCGCGCTGGCCGACGAGTGCGACAAAGCGACCACCCAGCTTGAATTGAATACCTGTAGCGCGCAGCAGTACCAGGCTGCCGATAAAAAACTCAACCAGACCTATCAGGCCGCCATCAAACGCGCGGCAGCCCCCCAGCGCGACCTGCTGAAAAAAGCGCAGCAGGCGTGGATTACCCTGCGCGACGCGGACTGTGCGTTTATCGGTTCGGGGACGGAAGGCGGGAGCGTCCAGCCAATGATTGTTAACCAGTGCCTGGCGGAAAAAACCGTGGAGCGCGAAGCGTTTCTGGCCTCGCTGATGCAGTGTGAAGAGGGCGACTTAAGCTGCCCTCTCCCGCCGGGAAACTAGCGCAGGCGGATCCCTTCGATAATCATCCGCTGCACGTTTTCCAGCGTGCTGTGGAAAAACGCCTCGTCCTGGAGCGTTTTACCGGTCACCGCCTCAACCTGGGCCGCAAAGTCAGCGTAATGCTGGGTGGAGGCCCAAATCATAAAGATCAGATGATGCGGGTCGACCGGTGCCAGCTTTCCGCTGGCGACCCATCCGGCAATAATGGCCGACTTATCGTCAACCAGCTGCTTTAAATCTCCGGTTAATTCCGCCTGCAACAGCGGCGCGCCCTGCAGCATCTCAAGACAAAACAGCCTTGATGCCTGCGGGTAATCGCGCGACACCTCCAGCTTCAGGCGAATGTACTCTTTGATCGCCACCAGCGGGGCCAGCTCTGCGCGGAAGGCCTTCAGCGGCGCCAGCCAGATATCGAGGATCTGCTGCATCACCGCGATATAGAGCGCCTCTTTCGACGGGTAGTAGTAGAGCAGATTGGTTTTGGATACCCCGGACTGCTCAGCCACCTGCTCCAGGCGCGTGCCGTGAATACCAAACTGCGAAAAGGTCTCCAGCGCCGCGCTGAGGATCGCCTGTTTCTTAGCGCTCACCGCCTGCGAACGTTTACCTGGTGTTTTCACTGCGCCTTGTGCCATTCCCGCTCTCCTTATTGGTTTGCCATAGCATAGCAAAAGCCCTGCTTTCTCTCGACATTTTGGGGTGCAGGCTCTGTGCAAAATCGAAAAAGAAAAGCTGTTGAGCGAGGTCAGGTGCGAATGTTGCTAGTCCTTTATAGCTGACTCCTCGGTACTTTAAACGGTCCGCTTCGTGCCTGGTACGGTTGTTAAAACTACATGAACCATAAATTTTTTGAGAAACAGGCTGATGTTTTTTTCAATACACCATTTATTCATTTGGTGAATAAATCTATTGTTAAGGCTTTCTATTCTACCAAAGTAAAATCAATAAAATCCTGAAAGTGTTTAATGCCATGAAATTAAATACCACAATAAAAATAAAACTCAGTATTTTAATGTTATTTTCATTTCTAACCGGAAATCACTGGAGTTGTTTTTAAGCAGGTCTAAGTTTAATGAAGTTACCTACTCGAGCTTGAACCACTGTGCTTTTATGTTTAGAAAACCATTTGATGATGAAATGATGAGAACAAATCACATTTACTCTTTAACACACTAAATAACCTTAATTTGGGACTAAGGTTTTTAAAAATAGATTCTATTGCTTATGAATTATTGCATCCTAAATGTTCAACTCACAGCATTTGATTGGGTAAAGCATATGAAATTATCAAAGATGTTCATCATAATGTTTTGTTCTACTGTCAGCAGTTGTAGCAATTCTGATACGGTAATGGCTCCTTATGAAAAGAAACTTGAACTCGATGGCACAACCACTCGAAGCTTTCACTCTATGTTATATTATCCTTCAGGTATAGCCCTTCACAGCCCCGGATATATCATTGGCGTTGAAAAATCACCGATAAGAACCATCGGCGGACCAAATAAAATCAAACCACTACCAAAAAGCAATAGAAAATCCATTTTTATATCTCATATCATAAAAAATAATTTTAATGTCATAAATGAAAGCTCACCCACTCCTTATATTACTAGCAGCTACTGTTTTGTTTATAATTCCTATATATCAGAAGAATTAGTAGGCAAATCAAATATCGATCTAGCAAAAATAAATGGGTGGGATGCGTGTAAAATTTCCAGCTCTATTGAAGATGCAAAGCACGCTGAATTACGCTCATTTTATAAAAATAGTGACGTTGGGATTACTGCACTTAAAAGCAATCTCAAGCATGATCTTAAAAGTGGCGCTTATAGCCATATCCTGATCATCGTCATGGGCTGGAATACGTCTCAAAGTGACGCAGTTCGTAATTTTAATGACATTACTGGAAATATAATAACAGCCTCTCTGGAACAACAGGATCATGTTAAAGAAAACCCTTTAAGTTCCACAAGTAACATACTAATCCCCAGAGTACGAGTCATAAAGTCCTTCGAAAAAAATAACCTTCCTTTTAGGCCACTCGTAATTGGTATTACCTGGCCTTCATATTGGTCCACCAGGCTAGATAATGTTGCCAGCTACCCAAACAAAGCAAACGATGCGGACGAACTGGGTCTCATCTGGCTTAATAAAATTATCAATCAAACTATACCTGAGAGCATGAGCGAATCAGGCATCAAACTTCCTGTCATCGCCATAGGTCATAGTTTCGGTGCTCGCGCTATGACTCGAGCGCTATTTAGCAGTCCATTAATAAAAAATGACACCACGGTCTCGAGCCCCGTAGATTTAGCAGTGTCATTGCAGGGTGCCATGAGTATCAACAGGTTCTTTCCTGGGTTAAGTGAAGAAGGAGCGCCATATAGAGATTACATGAGATTGGGTAATACTAAATTAGTATTAACAGCATCGAAATTCGACTCAGCAGTAAAATTTGCGAAATGGACTGACCCTGCAGGAGCAGTGAAAAGTTATGTGAAAGCTTGTACGCAACCAGTTTACTCGGGAACATTTCACTGTATGACTGCCTCAGATACATCAGCTACAGAAACACATGGTAAATTTTCACTCTGCAACCGTGGTGATACATCAGAAAAATGTACAAACCCTCTTAAAATTATTAATGAGTCAAGAATAATTGATTACATTGATACATCAAACGGAATTACACAATTCAATTCCTTTGGTACAGGTGGCGATGCCCATAGCGATATCTATCGATTACCTATGGGCCGGTTGTTATGGAGACTAATCGAGGCTTATGCAATGAAATAAAAACGTTGGCTAACTCCGTAACATGTTCAGCCATTAGAGTCCCTTAATGGTGAATAAAGATTGAATCCATTTAATTATCCTTTTGATTGGAGTCCCCCATGTCGACTAACTTTGGTTTTTATTTACGCATTCTCTCAAACTCAAACAAATTGATTGCTCCCTCTATTGTGTTAGCTAGTTTACTTTTAAGTGGGTGCACCTCAGAGGCACCTAAGGAAACTGATATTTTAGCGATTACCAATCAAGCTTCATATAACTGTGATGATTATAAGGATGCTAATGGAATTTAGCACCACAGAGATAGCAATTGCAGAGTGCAAGGTAAATTAATTTTAACCAACCCTATGAAAAATTTATCTTATGTCCTTTACCGGAAGGGTGATACAGCACACTTCGAACCAGTACTTTGTACCCTACCATCTCAAGCAGCAGAAGCATTAAAAAAGATCCGTAATACAGAAGCTACAATCACCGTACCGAAAGTATCTATTACTGGGAAACGTGATACTCAAGATACTTCTGACGTGGTTGTTCTGAATAAGGACGATGAAATGTCATCTGCTCTGTTTGTATTATCGTCTAGCTTCTCACTATGCATGGCTTATGGTTCAAATGCCATAGACCAAGATGCCTACGCACAACTATTCTCTAAAATATTAGATAATGCTATCAAAGGTAAGGAGACTGTGGTTAATGCTAAACCAGCAACTAAATAAAAGTCGTTTTTATGCGTGAAGCCACAATAAACGCTAACCTGCGATCCCGGACTGCACCGGGATCGTGCTGCATTCCCCTCCTCGCTCCTGCACCGCCATCGAGCACCGTTGCCTGCTTTGTGTGCATTTCTTTTGACCATTTAGTCCACTTTATTTACACCCAATTCACCAACCCATAATTAACACATTAATAACAAAGCAATTTTGAAAACTGGCATTCCCTTTGCAAATCCTTTCTCACGAGGCTGAACAGGATATGCAGGATGCAGCGCCACGTCTGACTTTCACCCCACACTGAGATGAAGAGAGGTTCGTGATGAAAATTGGCGTATTTGTACCCATCGGCAACAACGGCTGGCTTATCTCGACCACTGCACCGCAATACATGCCGACCTTTGAGCTGAATAAAGCCATCGTGCAGAAGGCGGAGCACTACCATTTCGACTTTGCGCTTTCGATGATCAAGCTGCGCGGCTTTGGCGGCAAAACCGAATTCTGGGATCACAACCTGGAGTCCTTTACCCTGATGGCCGGTCTGGCCGCGGTCACCTCGCGTATTCAGATTTACGCTACCGCCGCCACGCTCACCCTCCCACCGGCGATCGTGGCGCGCATGGCCTCCACCATCGACTCCATTTCCGGCGGGCGCTTTGGCGTTAACCTGGTCACCGGCTGGCAAAAACCCGAGTACGAGCAGATGGGGCTCTGGCCAGGTGACGACTACTTCTCGCGTCGCTACGACTACCTGACCGAATACGTGCAGGTGCTGCGCGATCTGTGGGGTACCGGAAAAAGCGATTTCAAGGGTGACTTCTTCACCATGAACGACTGCCGCGTCAGCCCGCAGCCGTCGGTGCCGATGAAGGTGATTTGCGCCGGGCAGAGCGACGCGGGGATGGAATTTTCCGCCAAATACGCCGACTTTAACTTCTGCTTCGGTAAAGGCGTGAACACGCCTGCCGCCTTTGCCCCGACCGCCGCGCGGATGAAAGAGGCCGCCGACAGGACGGGACGCGACGTGGGCTCCTACGTGCTGTTTATGGTGATTGCCGATGAAACCGACGACGCCGCGCGCGCCAAATGGGAGCGCTATAAGGACGGCGCCGACGAGGAGGCCCTGAGCTGGCTGACCGAACAGAGCCAGAAGGATACCCGCTCCGGGGCGGATACCAACGTGCGTCAGATGGCCGACCCGACCTCTGCGGTCAATATCAACATGGGCACGCTGGTCGGCTCGTACGCCAGCGTCGCCAGAATGCTTGACGAAGTGGCGGCCGTCCCCGGCGCAGAAGGCGTCCTGCTGACCTTTGATGATTTCCTCACCGGCGTAGAAACCTTCGGCGAGCGCATCCAGCCGCTGATGCAGTGCCGCGCCCACATCCCTGCCGTCACGAAGGAGGTGGCGTAATGACGACTCTTAACGCACGCCCGGAAGCCATCACCTTTGCGCCGCAGCAGAGCGCGCTGATCGTGGTGGACATGCAAAACGCCTACGCCAGCCAGGGCGGTTATCTGGATCTGGCGGGGTTCGACGTCTCCGCCACCCGGCCGGTGATCGAGAACATTAAAACCGCCGTCGCCGCCGCGCGCGCTGCGGGTATGCTCATCATCTGGTTCCAGAACGGCTGGGATGACCAGTACGTCGAGGCCGGCGGCCCCGGCTCGCCCAATTTCCACAAGTCGAACGCCCTGAAAACCATGCGTAAACGGCCCGAACTGCAGGGCAAGCTGCTGGCGAAAGGCGGCTGGGACTATCAGCTGGTGGATGAGCTGGTACCGCAGGCGGGCGATATTGTCCTGCCCAAACCGCGCTACAGCGGCTTTTTCAATACCCCGCTCGACAGCCTGCTGCGCAGCCGGGGCATTCGCCATCTGGTGTTCACCGGCATCGCCACCAACGTCTGCGTGGAGTCGACCCTGCGCGACGGCTTTTTCCTCGAGTATTTTGGCGTAGTGCTGGAGGACGCGACCCATCAGGCCGGGCCGGAATTCGCCCAGAAAGCGGCCCTGTTCAATATCGAAACCTTTTTTGGCTGGGTCAGTAACGTCAATGATTTCTGCGACGCCCTGAATCCCCCGCTCGCCCGTATCGCCTGAGGAGACACCTGATGCCAAAATCCGTGATTATTCCGCCGGGCACCAGCACGCCCATCGCCCCGTTTGTTCCCGGCACCCTCGCCGACGGCGTGGTGTATGTCTCCGGCACGCTGCCTTTTGATAAAGACAACAACGTGGTGTTTATCAACGACCCAAAGGCGCAAACCCGCCACGTGCTGGAGACGATCAAAACCGTGATCGAAACGGCGGGTGGCACGATGGAGGATGTGACCTTCAACAGCATCTTTATCACCGACTGGAAAAACTACGCCGCGATTAATGAGATCTACGCCGAGTTCTTCCCCGGCGATAAACCGGCCCGGTTCTGCATTCAGTGTGGGCTGGTGAAGCCTGAGGCGCTGGTTGAAATCGCCACCGTTGCGCACATCGCGAAGTGAGGCAGGTATGAAACTCTCCGTCTCGCCGCCCCCGTTTGAGGGCGCGCCCGTGGTGGTCTTTATTTCCGGTCTCGGCGGCAGCGGCAGCTACTGGCTGCCCCAGCTGGCCGCGCTGGAGCCGGAGTATCAGGTGGTGTGCTATGACCAGCGGGGAACGGGCAATAACCCTGACACCCTGCCGGAAGGGTACAGCCTTGCGCAGATGGCGGACGAACTGGCCCAGGCGCTGGCTGATGCCGGGATTGCCCGCTACAGCGTCGTGGGTCACGCGCTGGGGGCGCTGGTCGGCCTGCAGCTGGCCCTCGACAGGCCCGACGCCCTCACCGCGCTGGTATGCGTCAACGGCTGGTTGACCCTCAACGCCCACACCCGCCGCTGCTTTCAGATCCGCGAGCGCCTGCTGCATTACGGCGGCGCGCAGGCGTGGGTCGAGGCGCAGCCGCTGTTTCTCTACCCGGCGGACTGGATGGCCGCCCGCGCTCCCCGTCTGGAGGCAGAAGAAGCGCTGGCGCTGGCCCATTTCCAGGGTAAAACCAACCTGCTGCACAGGCTCAGCGCCCTGAAAAAGGCCGACTTCAGCCGCCATGCCGCGCGCATTCGCTGTCCGGTACAGATTATCTGTTCCGCCGACGACATGCTGGTGCCCTCCGTCTGCTCGTCGGAACTGCAGGCCGCGATCCCGCACAGCCGCAGCGCGGTGATGCGCCAGGGCGGGCACGCCTGTAACGTCACCGAGCCGGATACCTTTAACACCCTGCTGCTGAACGGGCTTGCCAGCCTGCTGCACAGCCCGGAACCCGCTTTATAAGGAGCTTTAATGAGCGAAGCCATTACGCCCGCCGCGCTGGAAACGCTGTTCACCGGCGCCCGCACCCACAACGGCTGGCAGGATCTGCCGGTCAGCGACGAAACGCTGCGCGAAATTTATGACCTGATGAAATGGGGGCCAACGTCCGCCAACTGCTCCCCGGCGCGGATTGTGTTTGTGCGAAGCGCAGAAGGGAAAGAGAAGCTGCGTCCGGCGCTCTCCAGCGGCAACCTCGAGAAAACGCTCACCGCCCCGGTCACGGCCATTGTCGCCTGGGACAGTGAGTTCTTCGAGCGCCTGCCCGAGCTGTTCCCGCACGGCGATGCGAAGAGCTGGTTTACCACCAGCCCCGCGCATGCGGAAGAGACCGCCTTTCGCAACAGCTCAATGCAGGCCGCCTACCTGATTTTCGCCTGTCGCGCCCTGGGGCTGGACACCGGCCCTATGTCGGGCTTTGACCGCCAAAAGGTCGACGAGGCCTTTTTCACCGGCACCACGCTTAAAAGCAATCTGCTGATCAACATTGGCTACGGCGATACCCGCAAACTTTACGGGCGCCTGCCGCGTCTGGACTTCGACGATGCCTGCGGGCTGGCGTAAGGAGTGATTATGACGACACCGGATAAACAAACCTTTCGCGACGCCATGGCCTGCGTGGGCGCGGCGGTCAATATCATCACCACCGACGGCCCTGCGGGGCTGGCAGGCTTCACCGCCAGCGCGGTGTGCAGCGTCACGGATTCACCGCCCACCCTGCTGGTGTGCCTGAACCGCGGCGCGTCCGTCTGGCCTACGTTTAGCGAAAACCGCACCCTTTGCGTGAATACCCTGAGCGCCGGGCAGGAGCCGCTGTCCAATCTGTTTGGCGGGAAAACGCCGATGGAGGAACGCTTTGCCGCCGCCCGCTGGCAGACGGGCGACACGGGCTGCCCGCGCCTGGAGGATGCGCTGGCCTCGTTTGACTGCCGCATCAGCCAGGTGGTGAGCGTCGGCACCCACGACATTCTGTTTTGCGACATTGTTTCGATTATCCGCCACCCCGCGCCGCAAGGTCTGGTGTGGTTTGACCGCGGCTACCACGCGCTTATGCGCCCCGCCTGTTAACCCGCTCTAAGGAGACAGACCATGTTCGGATTTCCCCACTGGCAGTTGAAATCGACCTCCACAGACGCAGGCGTGGTCGCGCCGGATCAACGACTCCCGCTCGGGCAGACGATGGTGATGGGCGTTCAGCACGCGGTCGCCATGTTTGGCGCCACGGTGCTGATGCCAATGCTGATGGGGCTGGACCCCAACCTCTCTATTTTGATGTCGGGTATCGGCACGCTGCTGTTCTTTTTCGTCACCGGCGGGCGCGTCCCCAGCTATCTCGGATCCAGCGCCGCCTTTGTCGGAGTGGTCATCGCTACCACCGGGTTTAACGGCCAGGGGATCAACCCCAACCTGAGCGTGGCCCTCGGCGGCATCATCGCCTGCGGTCTGGTGTACACCCTGATTGGTCTGGTGGTGATGAAAATCGGCACGCGCTGGATAGAGCGAATGATGCCCCCGGTCGTGACGGGCGCCGTGGTGATGGCGATTGGCCTGAACCTCGCCCCGATTGCGGTCAGGAGCGTCTCCGCCTCGCCGTTTGAAAGCTGGATGGCTGTGATCACCGTGCTGTGCATCGGCCTGGTGGCGGTGTTCACGCGGGGCATGATCCAGCGGCTGCTGATCCTGGTTGGGCTGATTGTCGCCTGTCTGGTCTACGCCCTGCTGGCCAACGTTTTCGGTCTGGGCAAGCCGGTTGATTTTACCCTGCTGCATCAGGCCGCCTGGTTCGGCCTGCCGAAGGTGACCTCGCCCACCTTTAACACCCAGGCGATGATGCTTATCGCACCGGTGGCGGTGATCCTGGTGGCAGAGAACTTAGGCCACCTGAAAGCCGTGGCGGGGATGACCGGGCGCAGCATGGATCCGTACATGGGCCGCGCGTTCGTCGGTGACGGGCTGGCGACCATGCTCTCCGGTTCCGTGGGCGGCAGCGGCGTGACCACCTATGCCGAAAACATCGGCGTGATGGCGGTGACCAAAGTTTACTCCACGCTGGTCTTCGTGGCGGCGGCGGTGATGGCGATGCTGCTCGGATTCTCACCGAAGTTCGGCGCGCTGATCCACACCATTCCGTCACCGGTTATCGGCGGGGCATCAATTGTGGTGTTTGGGCTGATCGCCGTGGCCGGGGCGCGTATCTGGGTGCAGCATCGGGTCGATCTCAGCCAGAACGGCAACCTGATTATGGTGGCGGTCACGCTGGTGCTCGGTGCAGGCGATTTTGCCCTGACGCTGGGCGGGTTTACGATTGGCGGGATTGGTACGGCGACCTTCGGCGCGATCCTGCTTAACGCCCTGCTGAGCCGCCGAATGGCCGCCGCGCCGCAGGGCACCGTGGTGCATCAGGATTCCTGAAATCTCCAGGTCGGGTGACCCGACCTGGATGTTCCTTAAGAACGCCAGGATGTAAAGCTATCACTCTTGCTCAAACAGCCGTTCGATAGATTTTGTAGGGAAGAACAAAGAATGGCTGTTTTCACCTGTCAGAGGGATAAACCCCTGCTTCAGGTAAAATTGTTTTGCCTGCTCGTTAAGGGCATCAACAAATATTCCGTGTACCCCCACAGCCTGTGATGCCAGGTAGACAACGCGCATAGCATGCGCAACGAGCGTTGTTCCCCACTCGTTTCCCTGTAGTGTTTTATCTACAGCCAGACGTCCCAGCGTCACACTGGGTACGTTGATATAAGGGATCCGGCGCTGCTGCGTCTTAGAAGGAAGCATCGCTCTTTCAAAGCAGCTTCCCGATAACGTGTAATAACCCAGGACGCGCGAACGATCGCGCTCTTTAAGCAGGTAGGCTCGTAAAATACGACCATTGTGCTGACGTACCAGGTGTTCTGCAAGGAAGGCATTTAGCGAGGGTTCTCCACAATCAAAATCCTCGAAGTCGTAATCGGTTCCCTCAGATAACATTTCGATCGTGAGATTTGCCACGACGCTTCACTCCATGTTTCGAAGACGTTTTGCTGCTCGTTTCAGGCGTTCGTTTGGCTCAGGCGGATTGTCAATGGCATCCATCACCGCATTCCATGATGCTTCGTTTAATACGAGTCGACGGTGCTGCTCAATGACCTCTGCAGCACGCTCTGACGCACTGTTCACCATAAACTGGGTGATGGTCTGGTTCGTCATCGCCGCCGCTTCTTCAATCATTGTTTTGTCTTCGTCCGTTAAGCGAAGATCGATACGCTGTTTTTTAAGTGCTGGCATGGTTTACTTCACCGTGTACGGTATTTATCCGTACACATCGTAGATAAGCTCGTTCATTTTTTCAATCTAAACCTTCTTTTGCCGTCAAATCCCTGACCTCACTCCGACGCTTTCTGAGCTTTAACTCGCTCACCAGCACCCCGGCGACAATAAATGCCGCGCCCACCAGGGCCAGCAGCGGCAGACGCTCCCCGGCCAGTCGCCCGAAAATGCCCGCCCAGACCGGTTCACCGGTATAAATCACCGTCGCGCGGGTTGGCGATACGCTGCGCTGCGCCCAGTTCATGGTGACCTGAATAATGGCGCTGAAGATACCCAGCCCCAGTGCAACCACCACCAGACCGGTGGACATCGGCGGTACGGACTCGCCTGCCGGCACCATCGTCGCAAACGCCACCAGCGACGCGGTGGCAAGCTGTACCACCGTCACCCGCTTGACGTCGACCTTGCCCGCCCAGGCGCTAATCAGAATAATTTCCGCCGCGATGGCAATCGCCCCAATCAGGGTGATGATTTCGCCCGGCCCCAGCGCCAGCAGGTTATTTTCCGGCCCGGCCAGCAGGATCAGGCCGATAAACGCCAGCACGATGCCAATGCAGGACATCAGACCCGGAATTCTGCCGAGACAGAGCCACTGTAAAAGCGGCACCAGCGGTACATACATGGCGGTGATAAACGCGGATTTACTGCTGGAGATGGTCTGCAATCCCCACGTCTGCAGGCTGTAGCCCATTGCTATCGCCACCCCAATCGCCACGCCGGCCTTAAGCTCTGTAAGCGTCAGCCCCCGCAGCGTTTTAAGCGAAATCAGCCCTACGGCAAGCGCCGCCGTCGCGAAGCGCAGGCCAACAAAAAAGAACGGATCGCTGAGGGTCACCGCGTACTGAACGGCCAGAAACGTCCCGCCCCAGAACATGGTGATGAGAATGAGGATGGCTTCCTGCGGTTTTATGGAGAATTTGAAGCGTGAGACAGACATGCGGCACTCGCGGTTAAGATCAATTCCCTAGTGTGCGTTGCCTTTGGTTACAGTTCAATGTTGCAGAAATAAAAAAACCGCCGGGAGATCCCGGCGGCAGGGTTCAACCCGGCGTGTTACTTACTGCTGCTGCCGTGGCTGTTTTTGCCCCCTTTCTTGCCAGCTTCAGATGCGCGTTGCGGGTCATTCTTGAAGTTGCCCCCGCTATGCTGGCCACCTTTACGGCCTGCTTCTGATGCTCTTTCACGGTCTTCTGCGAAATTACCTGAACCACCACGATGGTTTGCCATCTCTAACCTCCAGAATGTGAAACATTAGACATCATATTGCATTCAGTAAAAGAGGAATCTTTCACCTCGCAACACAAGGACAGTGCCTTTATCTGTGCCGCGTGAAACTAAGCTTAGTGGAATGCCGCTATCCGGCAAGCCGCAGGTAATATTCTGCAACATGAACTCAGCCTTTCGGGTGAGATGACGCGACGGGGATGCATAAGCCTTTCTTATCATTTCAAAAATCCGCCGCCTAAAAGTTGTTTCATTTTGCTACAACGCCTTTTTGTAACCATATTGTTATAAATCAAAGAAATGCCGTTCATTTTTGCAGTCTGGCTGTGATGGCATATCTTTAAAAGAACGCAGCGATCCGCTGTAAGAAAAACCAACGAGGAGTGATGCAAAATGGCAAAAGTTCTGGTGCTCTATTATTCCATGTATGGACACATTGAAACCATGGCTCACGCGGTAGCAGAAGGTGCAAACAGGGTTGATGGCGTTGAGGTTGTGGTTAAACGCGTACCGGAAACCATGCAGGCGGAAGCCTTCCTGAAAGCCGGGGGGAAAACACAAAACGCCCCGGTCGCCACCCCGCAGGAGCTGGCGGAGTATGATGCCATTATCTTCGGCACCCCGACCCGCTTCGGCAATATGTCAGGCCAGATGCGCACCTTCCTCGATCAAACCGGCGGACTTTGGGCATCCGGGGCGCTCTACGGCAAACTCGCCAGCGTATTCAGCTCTACCGGCACCGGCGGCGGTCAGGAGCAGACGATTACCTCAACCTGGACTACCCTTGCTCATCACGGGATGGTGATTGTGCCGATTGGCTACGGCGCGCAGGAGCTGTTTGACGTTTCCCAGGTGCGTGGCGGTACGCCGTACGGCGCAACCACCATTGCCGGTGGGGATGGCTCACGTCAGCCAAGCAATGAAGAACTGTCTATCGCCCGCTATCAGGGTGAATATGTCGCGGGTCTGGCCAAAAAACTGAACGGCTAACACCCAACAGGAGGACAAGCATGCCAACTCAAGAATCCAAAGCTCACCACGTGGGCGAATGGGCAAGTTTACGCAACACCTCTCCGGAGATTGCCGAAGCTATCTTTGAAGTCGCGAAGTACGATGAAAAGCTGGCCGAGCAGATTTGGGAGGAAGGTAACGATGAGGTGCTGGTACGCGCCTTCGAAAAAACGGATAAAGACTCGCTCTTCTGGGGCGAGCAAACCATCGAACGTAAAAACGTCTAAGCGTTTCCCCCCGCCGCAGCGGGGGGTTCTCCTTTACTTCGCCGCGTTATTCATAACCGCATTGAATTTATCGACAGGACAGAAGCCGTTCGCATCCACCGGGCAGCCTTTCAGCTCCAGCGTCACGCGCTGCGCAGGCGACTGCAGCGACAGCACGCTGGCGTTACGCAGCTGCTCTGAACTCTGGTAAACATACTCAATTTTCATCAGCTCCTGATTGGCATTTTTGTCATGCCAGCGCTGGAAGACAATTTTGCCGCCAATCGGGGTACGTTCCTGCTGGTCGTGCAGCTGATACGGTTTGAAATCCAGCGCGGTGAGCAGGGAAGCAATGTTCGAGTCATGCCCCACCAGCAGGGTGATTTTCGGCGCTTTCGCCTGCTCGGTGACCAGCGTTTTATCAATGTACTTCACCAGCGGTTTCGCCACGTTTTGCGCCACCTCGGTGGAGGTAAACAGCGAGTCCTGATAGCCGTTCTTCAGCTTCGACAGCACGCGCCACTGCTGGTCGGTTTTAATTTCGCCCCAGGCCACCTGGTCGGCCGGGAAGCCTTCGTAATACTGCAGCGTAAACGCGTCCACCAGCGAGTTACCCACCTTCAGCGGCCCTGATACGCCAGGCTCTTTTTCATAGTCGGCGCTGAAGGTATCTTTCGCGTCTGCCAGCGAGCAGACCTTTTTCTCTTTGCAGGACGGGGAGTCCGCATAGTTCGTCAACTGCTCCAGCAGCTTATAGCTTTCGCCAAGCTGCATTTTCTGCCGCTCGGACTCCATCGCCTTGAGCGCTTTTTCGCGGAATTCTGGCGAGTTATCGGTAATCACGGGATTGAAGGTCGGATCCATGGTGCCCATTTTTTCCTGATGGTGCACGGGAACGTCGCAGCCCGGGAACGCGCCGGTGATAAAGAACTGCGCGGTGGCGACGGTGCGCTGCAGGCTGTTGGCATAAGCATAAACGCTATCCGCCGCTGGACACTCTCCCGTCTTCACCATCCCCTGCTGCGCCAGCCACTCGCGCATATAATGGCCCATATAGACTTCCAGCACGCCACCCTTGGTAGTGAGCTGACCGCCCGGCACCTCCCACTCCGGCCACTGCTTCGGCGTGGACTGCTCCAGCACGCTGCCGTTATTGGCGAGCGGCGCGCGCAGGTTATGGCGACTCATGATTAAAACTTGCTCCAGCTGATACCCTTCCGGCGTCTCTTGCGCCTGCACGCCAAACGTTGCTGAAATGGAACCGGCGACTGCCAGCGCGAGTAGTGCTTTTCTCATCCCTAATTCCTCACTCGTTTTAAAATGTCGCGCTCAGTGTGACAGATTGGTGACAATTTTCCGGGAAGCATTTCTCAAACTGATGATTAACCTGCTTACGACGCGCGCAGATTAGTTTTATAATAAAACCACACCCTACCGGAGAATTGACCGTGAAACGTACCCGCCTTGAAGAGAGCACCTGCCCCGTCGCCCGCTCGCTGGATATCATCGGCGACTGGTGGTCGCTGCTGATCGTGCGCGACGCGCTGCGCGGGATTAAACGCTTCGGCGAGTTCCAGAAAAGCCTCGGTATCGCAAAAAACATGCTGACCACGCGGCTGAAGCTGCTGGTCGACGAAGGCATCCTCCGGCTTCAGCCTGCATCCGACGGCAGCGCCTGGCAGGAGTACGTCCTGACCGAGAAAGGACGCGCCCTGCAAACGGTGCTGGTTGCGCTGTCCCAGTGGGGCAATGAATTTTTGTTTGCTGAAAACGAATGCGGTACCGTGCTGGTCGATGCTGAACAGCGCAAACCCCTGCGCAAGCTGGCGCTTATCGCCGACGATGGGCGCGAGCTGACGCCTGAGCAGATCGTGGCTAAACTCCCCTCCTGATCGTTCCCGACGGCAAAAGCACAAAATGCTCGCTAATATGGTTGCATTATAAAACCAAATAGCCGAGAGTTAATTCAGTTTCATATTGAAACCAAATAACTACTTTGCCTTGAGGTAACACACGATGACTACGCAAATCACCACCGCCCTGATTACGGGCGCCTCTTCCGGGATTGGTGCCGTTTATGCCGACCGTCTTGCCGCACGCGGCGCTAACCTGGTGCTGGTTGCCCGCCGCGAGGATCGTCTGAAAACCCTCGCTGCCGACCTGCGCGCGCGCTATGGCGTGGCCGTCGATATTCTGGTGGCCGATCTCACCGACGAGACCGGGATCCGCGCCGTGGAAGAGGCGCTGCGCAGCAATACCGCCATTGATACGCTCGTTAACAACGCGGGCACCGCGCAGATGGCACCGTTCCTCGCGGGCGATGTGGCGCAGCATCAGGCCATTAACACCCTGAACACCACGGCGCTGATGCGTCTGACCTACGCCATCCTGCCCCGCCTGGCGCAGAACAATCGCGGCACGCTGATCAATATCGCCTCGGTGTTAGCGCTGCACGTTCGCGCCGGAAGCGCCCTCTACAGCGCCACCAAGGCGTGGGTACTGAGCTTTACCCGTGGGTTACAGGAAGAGTTTGCCGACAGCAGCGTGCGCATTCAGGCCGTGCTGCCCGCCGCCACGGCGACCGAAATCTGGAGCCATTCGGGCGTCACGGTGAACGATCTGCCGGAAGGTTCGGTGATGACCACCAACGATATGGTGGATGCGTCGCTGGCGGGTCTGGATCAGGGTGAACCGATCACCATCCCGCCGATGCACGACGTCGGCCTGTGGGATCGCTACGAAGCGGCGCGACTTGAGCTGTTCAACAGCGCGCGCACCGGCATTCCGGCACCGCGCTACGCAAAACAGTAGCCTAACGCTCAAGCTGGTCGCCGTACTCGCTCATCCATGCGGCCAGCGGCGAGAGCGCGTCCTGCAGGGTTAACCCCAGCCCGGTGATCTGATACTCCACGCGCGGCGGGATCTCCGGGTAGACCGTCCGCGTCACCAGACCGCGCTGCTCGAACAGGCGCAGCTGCTTCGTCAGCTCTTTCTGGGTGATGGGGGCAGCGGCACGCAGCAGATCGCCAAAGCGTACGGGCGTGTTGAACACAATCAGGCGGTAGAGAATGGGGATCGCCCACTTACCGGATATCAGGTTGACAAACTGCGTCATCGGGCAGGTATACGCCTCAGATTTTTTTTCGCAGCACACCTCCAGCATTTCTGCCATAGCACACCTCTTGCCTCGTTAGTATCCATTTGGTACCTGGTTTCCTTTCGATACTAACGTTTCTATAGTGCTTTCTCCAGTGACATTTCAGGAGAAGAACATGGGTCGTTTAACAGATAAATATACGCTGATTACCGGCGGCACCAGCGGCATCGGCCTCGCCACCGCGCAGGCGTTTATCGCCGAAGGCGCGCACGTCGCCGTGACCGGACGCAACCCGGAAACGCTCGCCGAAGCAGAACGTATTCTTGGCGATAAGGCCTGGGTGATCCCAACCGATGCGGGCGATATCGCGTCGCAAAAAGCGCTGGCGGACACCCTCGCCGCCCGCTGGCCGCGCCTTGACGCGGTTTTTCTCAACGCGGGCGACGTGACGCACGCGCCGCTGGAAGCCTGGCAGGAGGATGCCTGGGACCGCCTGATGGGCATCAACCTGAAGGGACCGTTCTTTTTAATTCAGGCGCTGCTGCCGCTGCTGAATAACCCGTCGTCGGTGATCCTCTGCGGCTCCGTGAGCGCGCGCATCGGCCTGCCCACCAGCAGCGTGTATGCCGCGAGCAAGGCCGCCCTGCTGTCACTGGCGCGCACGCTCTCGGCGGAGCTGCTGCCGCGCGGGATCCGCGTTAACGGCCTGAGCCCCGGCCCGGTGGAAACCCCGGCGTTTACGAAGACGGGCCTAAGCGACGAGGCGCTTAACGCGATGATGGCAGAGGTCATCAAGCTGGTGCCGCTCGGCAGAATGGGCTCGACGACGGAGCTGGCAAAAGCCGCGCTCTATCTGGCGTCCGACGAGTCGAGCTACACGGTGGGAACGGAGCTGCTGGTGGACGGCGGAATGGGGAGTTTATAACTCAAAAGGCGCTGATGCCGGTGACGATGCCGACATACAGCGCCGCCCATGCGCAGGCGGAAAGCAGGCTGACGGCGTAGACCTTGACTGCATTCAGCCTGAGCATCCCCGCCGCCAGCGGGACGATGTAGCGCAACACCGCCAGAAAGCGTGACGTAAACAGCACGATGACCCCGTTCTTTTGCAGCTGATGCTGGACCCGCAAGAACTTATCGGCATGCTTTGAGGTGAAACGCGTGACCAGCCGGGAGTGCCCCATCAGCTGGCCAATATGGTAGTTCAGCACCGAACCCGCCGCTGCTCCCATTACCACGGCGAGCCACGCCAGCACAGGATGCATACTCGTCTGGCTGACGGTAATGCCCGCCAGCAGCATCACAGAGGCGGGCGGCAGCACGGAGGAGATCAGCACCGTCGATTTACTCAGCGCCATCATAAATAACAGCGCGAAAAGATGTGCCGGATAGAGCGCAAAATGATTCAGCAGATTATCAAACCACGCCATTTCCTCCTCCTCCGTTGATTATATAATCCTTTATTAGAAATGAATTACCTTAAATAAACCGTCAACGCTTTATTAATAACATTCTCCTAAACCGTTCTTAAACATTATTTAATTTCCCGAGCGGCAATATCAAATAAGCGTATTATTTCTCTCGTTTTACAACGATCTCGTTATGGCGAGGCTCCTGTACAAATACACGTTATCGCTCTGGTGGGTTCGAGAGAACCGGCACAGGGTAAAACAGGCACTGTCGAATCAAGGCTTTGTCAGTATAACTTCCCTCACGGGATACGGTGTACAGTGCTGAACCCAGGACGTGGGGATCTCCTCTTCGACATGCCCTGTCTTGCTCGCCCCTGAGAGATGTTATTATTCAAAGGGAATTCACTATGTCTTACGCTATTCACAACCAAAACCTGGCATTCAATGACAGCGCGATCGCGCAATATATGAATACCGATTTTATTGTCCTCGATATTTCATTATGCGTGGCGCTGGCGCGCGAGCAATTCTTCGAAAAATTAAAAGACGACGATATTCCGTCTCATATTTTTATTGAAGACAATGGCCGCCTGGCGGGCATGATTGCCGTGCGTAAATTGCTGCAGACCGCGGATACTGTACAGCCGGTGAAATCGCTGATGATTTCGCAGTTTTTGCAGGTCAAACCGGAGGATGAACGTGCCGACGTTGCCGGACTGCTGGCGCACGGCGGCGCGGACGTGGTGCCCGTGGTCACCCACGGCAAGCTCGTCGGCTGCCTGACCGAGCGCGAAATCGCCCATCTGCTGGAAGATGACGTCACCGAAGACGCACAGCTTCAGGGGGCGACGCTACCGCTGGAGAAGCCCTATCTGGACACCAGCCCGTACAGCCTGTGGAAGAAACGCTCCGTCTGGCTGCTGCTGCTGTTTGTCGCGGAGGCCTATACCAGCTCGGTGATCCAGCATTTTGAAGAGGCGCTGGAGTCCGCCATCGCGCTGGCGTTCTTCATTCCGCTGCTGATCGGCACGGGCGGCAACAGCGGCACGCAAATCACCTCCACGCTGGTGCGCGCCATGGCGCTGGGGGAAGTCCGTCTGCGCGACGTTGGCCGCGTGCTGCGTAAAGAGATGACCACCTCGCTGATGATTGCCGCCACGCTCGGTGTCGCCGGGTGCATTCGCGCATGGATGATGGGGATTGGGCTGGAAATCACGCTTATCGTCAGCCTGACGCTGGTGTGCATTACGCTGTGGAGCGCGATTGTGTCGTCCGTCATCCCGATGGTGCTCAAGCGCTGCGGCATTGACCCGGCGGTCGTCTCCGCGCCGTTCATCGCGACGCTTATCGATGGCACCGGGCTGATTATCTACTTTAAGATTGCGCAATATACGCTGGGGCTGGAGTGATGTGATTTCTTGCCGGGTGGCGCTGCGCTTACCCGGCCTACCCATCCCGTTGGCCCGTGCAAGCGTAGCGCCGCCGGGCACTACTCAGGCCGCACCAAGCGATCTCACCGCCAACCCAAACGCCTCAATCGCCAGGGCAACATCCTCAGCCATCACCGATTCTGCCGGATGATGGCTGACGCCCCCTTTGCAGCGCACAAACAGCATGCCGACCGGCCAGCGTTCTGCCAGCGCGATGGTGTCATGCCCGGCACCGCTCGGCAGCGATAATGAGCGCCCCTGGACCGATTCAACGGCCTGTCCCAGCAGCTCCTGCAAACGCGCATCGCACGGCGTGGCGGCGATACGATAAAACTCCTCGGCGCTGAAGCTCAGCCCGCGACGAGCGGCAATGGCCTGCGCCTGCGCCAGCAGTTCCGCGAGCAGCGCGTCAAGCGGGCCATCCTGCGGGCCGCGAATATCCAGCGAGAGCGCAACCTCGCCCGGAATAACGTTGACCGCACCGGGCAGGCAGCGCAGTTCCCCGACCGTCGCCACGCGATGACCGCCCTGCTGTCGGGTGGTGTTTTCGATCAGCACCATCCATTCGGCGGCGGCGGCCAGGGCATCTTTACGATGAGCCATCGGCACGGTACCCGCGTGTCCGGCCTCGCCGGTGAAGCGGCAGTTGAGGCGGCGCGCGCCGTTAATGGCTTCCACCACCCCCAGCGCCAGCCCTTCCTGCTCCAGGCACGGCCCCTGTTCGATGTGCAGTTCCAGACAGGCGCTGAAATCGTCCTGATGGCGTGCCGCCAGCACCACGCGGGCGGGATCTAATCCTGCCTGCACCATCGCCTGCGCCACGCTGATGCCGCTGGCATCGCACGTCTCCAGCCAGCCCTGCGGCCAGGTGCCCGTAATGCCCCGGCTGCCCAACAGGGTGATGCCAAAACGGGTCCCCTCTTCGTCGCCAAAGCCGACAATCTCGATGGCCTGCGCCAGATGCAGCCCCTGCTGATGCAGGCTGTCCACCACCTCAATGGCGGTGAGCACCCCGAGCATGCCGTCGTAGCGCCCGGCGTTGCGCACGGTGTCCAGATGCGAGCCGAGCAGCACCGCCTGCGCCCCCTCCTGCGCGCCCTCATAGCGTCCACAGATATTGCCCACGCTGTCCTGCCAGACGGTCATGCCCGCCTGGCGCATCCACTCGCCGACCAGCTGGTTGGCCTGAAGATGCTGCGCCGAAAGGTACACCCTCGTCAGCGCATCCGGGGTTTCGCTGATGGCGGCCAGCGCGTCGGCGCGCGCCATCACCCGTTCTGCCGCCGGGCTCATTGCGGCGTCTCGCGGCGATAGTGGTCCCACGCGGCCTGCATGGCGGCACCCTGCGTGGTGGTGAATTTCAGGTAGTTCAGCACCGACTCCAGCGCGCTCAGGGTGGTCATCACGCAGTCTTTGCGCGCGTTGTAGCCCATGGTGCCAATGCGCCACACTTTGCCGTGCAGCGGGCCAAACGAGGTGCCGATTTCAATCCCGAAATCCTCCAGCATCAGCTTGCGCACCTGGTCGCCGTTGACGCCCTGCGGTATCACCACGCCCAGCACGTTGTTCATCTTGTGCTTCAGGTCGCCGAAGGTCTCCAGCCCCATCGCCTGAATGCCCTTCAGCAGCGCATCGCCGTGCAGCTTATGACGCACGATGCCGTTATCCAGCCCTTCCTGCAGGATCAGCCGCGCGCATTCGCGGGCACCAAACAGCGCGGTCGTGGCTTCGGTGTGGTGGTTCAGCCGCTCCGGCCCCCAGTAGTCCATCACCATGCCGAGATCGAAATAGTTGGAGTAGATCATCTCCTCGTCACCGTCGCGGTGGGCGTCGGTGCGAATGCCCTCCTCAACGCATTTGCGGCGGCGGATCGCCTCTTCCATGCGCGCGCTCAGGGTGATCGGCGAGGTGCCCGACGGGCCGCCGAGGCATTTCTGCATCCCGGCCGAGACGGCGTCCAGTCCCCAGGCGTCGGTCTCCAGCGCGTTACCGCCGAGCGACGCGGTGGCGTCAGTGTAAAACAGCACGTCATAACGGCGGCAGATGGCACCCAGCTCGGCGAGCGGCTGCAGCATGGTGGTGGAGGTGTCGCCCTGCACGGTCAGCAGCAGGCGCGGGCGAATACGCTTAATCGCATCCTCAACCTGGTCCGCGGTGAACACCTCGCCCCACGGCACCTCAATGGTATGCACCTCCGCGCGGCAGCGGCGGGCAATTTCGCACAGCAGATGACCAAAGCGGCCAAAGACCGGCACCAGCACCTTATCCCCTGGGCGAATGGCGGAGACCAGAATGGCTTCAATTCCCGCGCGGGAGGTGCCGTCCACCAGCATCGTCCAGCGGTTCTCGGTGCGGAACACACCGCGATAGAGCGCCATCACCTCGTTCATGTAGTGGGTCATGGCCGGATCGTACTGGCCGATCAGTTGGCTCGACATGGCGCGCAGCACGCGCGGGTCGGCGTTGATCGGGCCCGGCCCCATCAGCAGGCGCTGGGGCGGGTTGATTTGCGGAAAGCGTGCGATATCCATTGTTAAGTCCTTATCAGTTGAGGCCGCGCACGGAGGAGATGAACTGCTTCAGTTCCGTGGTCTGCGGGTTGGCGAACAGCGTTTTGCTGTCGCCCTGCTCCCAGACTTTCCCCTGGTGCATAAACACCACGCGGTCGCCCACTTCGCGGGCAAAATTCATTTCATGGGTAACCAGTATCAGCGTCATCCCCTCGGCCGCCAGCTGCTCCAGCACCTTGAGCACTTCACCCACCAGCTCCGGGTCGAGCGCGGAGGTGATCTCGTCACAGAGTAAAACTTTAGGCGACATGGCCAGCGCCCGGGCAATCGCCACGCGCTGCTGCTGGCCGCCGGAGAGGCTTGACGGGTAGTAATCCAGACGATCGCCTAAGCCCACTTTCTCCAGCATCTGCTGCGCCAGCTCGCGGCATTCGGCGGCGCTTTTCTTCAGCACCCGACGCGGGGCGAGCATCACGTTTTCCAGCGCCGTCATGTGCGGGAACAGGTTGAAGCTCTGGAACACCATCCCGACCGAGCGGCTGATTTCACGCGCCTGAGAATCCCGGTCGGTAATGGTCATGCCGCCCAGCTTGATGCTGCCGTCCTGATAGCCTTCCAGTCCGTTGATGCAGCGCAGCAGCGTGCTTTTGCCCGACCCGCTGCGCCCGATAATGGAGATCACCTGGCCCATGTCGATATCCAGATCGACGCCCTTGAGCACGTGGTTATCGCCGTAGTACTTCTGCACCTGATTAATGGTGATGAGAGGCATTGAATTTCGTCTCCAGATAGCGGCTGTAGCGCGACAGCGGATAACACAGAATAAAGTAGCCGAGCGCCACCAGCGCAAAGACCTTAAACGGCTGATAGGTCACGTTGGTCAGCATGGTCCCGGCCTTGGTCAGCTCGATAAAGCCGATAATCGACGCCAGCGCGGTGCCCTTGATCACCTGCACGGCAAAGCCGACCGTCGGGGCGATGCCGATGCGCAGCGCCTGCGGGGCGACGACGCGAAACAGGGTCTGGCCGAAGGTCAGTCCCAGGCAGCGCGAGGCTTCCCACTGCCCTTTCGGCAGCGCGCGAATGCTGCCGTTCCAGATGTCGAGCAGAAACGCGCTGGTGTAGAAGGTGAGCGCCAGCGAGGCGGCGGTCCACGGCGAGACGTCGATGCCGAACAGCGCCACGCCAAAGAAGGCCAGGAACAGCTGCATCAGCAGCGGCGTGCCCTGAAACAGCTCAATGTAGCCGCGGATGATGCGCTTCACCGCGCGCCCGCCCGTCAGGCGCAGCAGCAGGAGCGGCAGCGTCACCGCCGCGCCGCCGACGAACGCCACCAGCGACAGCAGCACCGTCCAGCGCCCGGCCAGCAGCAGGTTGCGAATAATGTCCCAGTCGGTAAAGGTGGTCATCATGCCTGCACCCCCAGCCATTTGCGTCCTGCCGCCATCATCAGCTGGCGCAGGGTAATCGACAGCGCTAAGTAAATCCCGGTTGTCACCAGATAGACCTCAAAGCTCAGAAACGTTCTGGACTGGATCAGGTTGGCGGCGAAGGTCAGCTCTTCATACGAGACCTGCGACACCACCGACGAGCCGAGCATCACGATAATGCACTGGCTCACCAGCGCCGGGTAGATGCGTTGCAGCGCGGGCGGCAGCACCACGCGAATAAAGGTCTGCAGGCGGGTCAGCCCCAGCACGCGTCCGGCTTCCCACTGCCCTTTCGGCGTGACCTGAATGCCCGCGCGGATAATCTCGGTGCTGTAGGCGCCCAGGTTCACCACCATGGCCAGCAGCGCCGCTTCCCCCGCCGTCATCTTCAGGCCGAGATTCGGCAGGCCGAAGACGATGAAAAACAGCTGCACCACAAACGGCGTGTTGCGGATGATTTCCACGTACGCGCCCCAGATACGGCTGAACCAGGTGGTGCGTCCGCTGCGGATCGCCGCCCCGAAAATCCCTGTTGCCAGCCCGCCGACGGTCGCCATCACCGTCAGTTGAACGGTGACCCACAGCCCCGCCAGCAGCTCCGGCCAGTGAGGCCAGAGCGCGGAGAAATCAAGTTGCTCCGTCATCGGCTCAGGCGCCAAGGTTTGCCGGCAGCGGGGCCTTCAGCCATTGCTCAGACAGGCCGTTCAGCGTGCCGTCCTTGATGCCCTGCTCAATCAGCGCATCCACTTTTGCCTTCAGGGCCGGTTCGTTTTTCTTCAGGCCAATAAAGCACGGCGAATCTTTCAGCATAAAGCTCGGCACGGGGGCTTTATCCGCGTTCTGGCGCGAAATAGCCGCCACCACGAGGTTGCCGGTTGCCACATACTGCACCTGTCCGGAGAGGTAGGCGGAGAGCGTGGTGTTGTTATCTTCGTAGCGCTTCACGTCCGCGTCTTTCGGCGCCAGGCCGGTCAGCACCATGTCCTCCACCGCCCCGCGCGTCACGCCGATGGTTTTTCCGCTCAGCGCGGCGGCGTCCTTCAGCTCGGCGCCTTTCGGGCCAAACACGCCGAGGAAGAACGGCGCGTAGGCGCGGCTGAAGTCGATCACCTTCTCGCGCTCCGGGTTTTTACCGAGGCTTGAAATAACCAGATCCACCTTATCGGTTTGCAGGTACGGCACGCGATTGGCGCTGGTCACCGGCACCAGCTGCAGCTTGAGCTTCATCTGTTTGGCCAGATAGCGCGCCATGTCGATGTCATAGCCCTGCGGCTGCAGATCGGTCCCCACCGAGCCAAACGGCGGGAAGTCCTGCGGAACGGCAATGCGAATGGTGCCGCGCTTCTCGATATCCTGAAGCTGGTCAGCCTTTGCCGGCAGCTGCGTGAAGAGGCATGCGGCCCCGGCCAGTGCAATCAACAATTTTTTCATGGTGCTTCCCCGTAACGTTAACATGAAACAAAAGATTCTTTGAATGTGATTTTGCAACTAATGTGCCAGATAAGGCGAAGCGGGGAATATTCTTGTAGAGCCTGATAAAACGCGGACGGGGCGAAAATATTCTCCATTTTCGCCCCGTCAGACTGCACCATTTTAATGCAAAGCACCAGCCTGATGCCCCATTATCGCTGTTCGAGTTCGTCCAGCTGCTGGTAGAGGGAGGCAATGTCGTGAATGCGCGGACGGCCTTTATCGAGAATTTCATGCAGGAAGGCATTCGCCAGCAGGTTGATCAGGCTGTTGACCGAGGAGTAGCTGTCATAGGCCGAGACGCTGTCCAGCGGGGCGCAGAGCTGCCAGCTCGCCAGCGGAAACAGGCTGTGCGCCTGCGGCTCGCACATCAGCAGCACCGGAATGCCGCTGCTCTGAAGCTGCTGCATCAGCGGGCGGATAATGCGCGGGCGGCGGCGAAAGGCCATCATGACTACCAGATCGTCCGGCGTTAAATCCACCAGCTCTTCGCCCAGGCTCTGCCCCGGCTGCGGCAGGACCAGCACCTGACCGCGCGCCTGCAGCAGCTGCTGGCGCAGGTGCAGCGCCGCCGGATAGGCGTTACGCATGCCGATAATGACGATGCGCCGCGCCTTCACCATGCAGGCCATCGCGTCGGCAAACTGCTGCGCGTCGAGGGCATTGACCCACTGGGTCAGGTTCGCCATCTCCTGCTTATAGTGGCGCGCCAGCAGCGTATTGCCCTGCACCGCGTCGCGGTTATCGGTGAGCGGCATCCCGCTCTGGCGCAGGGTGCGCAGCTCGTCGCGCATGTCCTTATATTTCTCATAGCCCAGACGCTTAAACAGACGGCTGACCGTGGCTTTCGACACCCCGCTCAGCTGCGCCAGCTCGGCGCTGTTGTAGCTAATCAGATCGTCAAAATGATCGAAAATAAAATCCGCCACCCGCTGCTCCTGCGGCGACAGCGACGGGTACTGTGCTTTCAGACGTTCATCCAGTTGTTCCATAGCGCCTCTGTAACTTTTGTTTCATCACATTTTGCCTTTCATTCTACCTTTCATTATGCGTGCCAGTTTACTGAAACTTTTCTTTCAGAACTGGAACAGCTTTTGCAGCACCTTGTGACTTTCAGGGTTACGAGGACGCTTCATGCAAAGTAATGTCTCCACGCACGGCATGGCCGTTGCGCCCCACCATCTTGCCAGCCAGAGCGCGCTGGCGGTGCTGCGCGAAGGCGGCAGCGCCATAGAGGCAATGGTCGCCGCGGCGGCCACCATTGCCGTGGTTTATCCCCACATGAACGGGCTGGGCGGCGACGGCTTCTGGCTTATCGTGCCGCCGGACGGCGAACCTGTCGCCATTGATGCCAGCGGCGCGGCGGGTTCTCGCGCAACGCTCGCCGCCTACGACGGGCTGGCGCATATTCCCCATCGCGGCCCCCGTGCGGCGCTGACCGTCGCCGGCACGGTGAGCGGCTGGGACGAGGCGCTGAAGGTCTCCCGCGAGATGACCGGCAAGGCGCTGCCGCTGGCCCGCCTGCTGGCCGACGCCATTGAGTATGCGCAGAACGGCACGCCGGTCACGGCCTCACAGGCCCATGCCACCGCCAGCAAATTCGACGAGCTGAAATCCATCCCCGGCTTCGCGGAAACCTGGCTGGTGGACGGTAAGCCGCCAGAGGTCGGCAGCCGCTTTTACCAGCCCGCCATGGCCACGACCCTGACGCGCCTGGCGGAGGACGGTCTGGACAGCTTTTACCGCGGCCCGCTGGCGGACGTGCTGGCGCACGGCATGGAGACGCTGGGCCTGCCCGTGACGCTGGCCGATCTTAACGCGCACGCCGCCCGGCGCACCGCGCCGCTGAAGCTGCAGCATCAGCAGGGGGAGATCTTTAACCACGCCCCGCCGACGCAGGGGCTGGTCTCGCTGGCGATACTCGGCATCACCGACCGCCTGAACATGGCGGAGGCCGACGACGCCGACACCGTTCACCGCATCGTTGAAGCCACCAAGCTGGCCTTTGGCCTGCGCGATGCCCACATCACCGACCCGCGCGAGCTGAAAACAGATATTCAGGGTCTGCTGGATCCCGCCGCTCTGCAGGCGCTTGCCGACAGGGTTGACGACGGCCGCGCCGCGCCGTGGGGCACCGGAAAAGGCCCCGGCGATACGGTGTGGATGGGGGTAATGGACAACAGCGGGCTCGCCGTGTCGTTTATCCAGAGTATCTATCACGAGTTCGGCAGCGGCGTGGTGCTGCCCGACACCGGCATCGTCTGGCAGAACCGGGGGGCATCGTTCAGCCTCGATCCGGGGCATCTTCTGGCCCTCGCGCCGGGAAAGCAGCCCTTCCATACCCTGAACCCGGCGGCGGCGCGCCTCAGGGACGGGCGCGTGATGGTCTACGGCTCCATGGGCGGCGACGGACAGCCGCAAACCCAGGCCGCGATCTTTACCCGCTACGCGATTCAGGGCGTGCCTTTACAGGAAAGCATTTCCCGCCCCCGCTGGCTGCTGGGGCGCACCTGGGGACAAACCTCGGACACCTTAAAGCTTGAAGGACGCTTTAGCGCTGAGACGGTCTCGCAGCTCCGCGCGCGGGGACATGAGGTGGAAATCTTCCCTGACTTCAGCGAAGCGATGGGCCACGCGGGCGCGATTGTTCGCCACCCCAACGGGCTGTTCGAAGGGGCATTTGACCCGCGCAGCAACGGCGCGGCGGCCGGATTCTGAGGAGAAAACAATGACGACACCACAACCCGACTGGCAGGCGTATCTGGCGCAAATGGAGTCCGTTCTCGGCGTGACGCTGGACGATGCCCGCCGCGCCGAGCTGCAGCTGCAGTTCAGCCGCATTGCAACCCTGGCCGCCCCGCTGATGGCGCTGCCGCTCGACGACCGTCTGGAGATCGCAGGAGTATACAAAGCATGAGGCTACACGAGATGAGTATCAGCGCGATCCAGCATGCGCTGAGCGCAGGCGAGCTGAGCGCTCGCGAGATTGCCCGCCAGACGCTGGAAGCGATTGCGCGCGTGAACCCGCAGATTAACGCCTGGACCGCCGTGACGGAAGCGCGCATGCTCGCCGAGGCCGAGAGCATCGACACCCTGCGCCGCGAAAAGCGCCCCCTGCCGCCGCTGGCGGGCGTGCCCTACGCGGTAAAAAATCTGTTCGACGTTGCCGGTCACACCACCCTTGCCGGGGCAGAGCTGTTAAGCCAGCGCCCTGCCGCGGCCGCTGACAGCTTCGCGGTGCGCCAGCTGCGCAGCGCGGGCGGGCTGCTGACCGGGATGGTGAATATGGACGCCTACGCCTACGGCTTCACAACCGAAAACAGCCACTACGGCACCACGCTTAACCCGCACGATCTGGCGCGCATTGCGGGCGGGTCCTCCGGCGGTTCAGCCGCCGCCGTGGCCGCCGGGCTGGTGCACTTTTCGCTTGGCACCGACACCAACGGCTCGATTCGCGTTCCGGCCTCCCTGTGCGGCATCTATGGCCTGAAGCCCACCTTTGGCCGCCTGTCGCGATCCGGCAGCCATCCGTTTGTCGCGAGCCTCGATCATATCGGCCCCTTTGCCCGTCGCGTGTGCGACCTGGCGTCCGTATACGACGCGCTGCAGGGGCGGGACAGCAGCGACGGTTTTCAGGCAGAGAGCTCGCGCGAGCAGACGCGCCCCCTGCTTGAGCGCGGGCTTGACGGCCTGCGCTGCGCGGTGCTCGGCGGCTACTTCACCACCTGGTGCGACGCGGATGCCAGATACGCCGTGGCGCGGGTGGCGAAGGCGCTCGACGTGCAGGATGAGCTGCAGTTTCCGGACGCCGAGCTGGCGCGCTCCGCCGCGTTTATCATCAGCGCCTCCGAAGGGGGAAATCAGTACCTGCCCGCGCTTCGCCGCGAGCCCGCGCGTTTTGAACCGCATTCCCGCGAACGCCTGCTTGCCGGGGCGATGATCCCCTCCGCCTGGTACATTCAGGCCCAGCGGTTTCGCGCGCACGCCCGGCAGGCGTTTAAAAACCTGTTCGCGCAGGCCGACGTGCTGATCGCCCCGGCAACGCCGCGCAGCGCGACGCTCGCGGGTGAGCAGACCATGGAGATTAACGGCCAGGCGCTCCCCATCCGCGCCAGCATGGGGATGCTGACCCAGCCGATTTCGTTTTTGGGCCTGCCCGTGACCACCGTTCCGCTGCGCACCGCCCAGGGTGCGCCGATTGGCCTGCAGCTGATTGCCGCGCCGTTTAACGAGCAGGCCTGCCTTCGCGTTGCGCGCGTGCTGGAGGAGAGTGGCATCACCGATGCCCGTCCGGCGGAGGTGGCCGCATGATAAATCACGATGACATTAACCTGCCGTGGGTGGTTGCCGAGGTAACCGCCGCGTTTTACCGCTATGAAGACGCGCTGGTGAGCAACAACGTTGCGGTGCTGGACGAGCTGTTCTGGCACGACAAAAAAACGGTGCGTCTGGGAGCGGGTGAAAACCTGTACGGGATTGATGAAATCCGCGCCTTTCGCGCGGCGCGCCCGTCCGCCGGGTTACAGCGGACGTTGCGCCACACCGTCATCACCACCTTCGGGGAGGATTATGCCGTATGCAGCACCGAGTTTACCCGGGAGGGCACGGAACGCACTGGACGCCAGCAGCAGACGTGGGTGCGGTTTGCCTACGGGTGGCGGATCGTGGCGGCGCAGGTGAGTTTGATGGTGTAACGCTGAAAAACCTGCCCGGTGGCGCTGCGCTTACCGGGCCTACAATGTCCCGTATGCTCTGTGGGTCCTGTAGGCCGGGTAAGGCGCAGCCGACACCCGGCAAAACAACGCACACTTACTTCTGAAACGGATGCACCTCCCGCCAGTGGTCGGCAATCTGCTGGCGGGTACAGACCCGCACCCGCTCGTGTTGCTGCACGTAATCCAGGAACCGCTGCGCTTACCGGGCCTACAATGTCCCATATACCCTGTGGGTCCTGTAGGCCGGGTAAGGCGCAGCCGCCACCCGGCTAAACACGGCACACTTATTTCTGAAATGGATGCACCTCCCGCCAGTGGTCGGCAATCTGCTGGCGGGTACAGACCCACACCCGCTCGTGCTGCTGAATATAATCCAGGAACCGCTGCAGCGCGCGAAAACGCCCCGGCCGCCCCAGCAGGCGACAATGCATGCCGATGGACATCATCTTCGGCGCGCGTTCCCCCTCTTCGTACAGCACGTCAAAACTGTCCTTCAGATAGGTATAAAACTGCTCGGCGGTGTTAAACCCCTGCGCGGTCGCGAAGCGCATGTCGTTCGCATCCAGCGTATAGGGCACAATCAGGTGCGGTTTTTGGGTGCCGTCGCCGCAGGCCACTTCCGTCCAGAAGGGCAGGTCGTCGCCGTAGTAGTCGCTGTCGTAGTCGAAGCCGCCGTGCTCCACCACCAGCTGGCGGGTGTTGGGGCTGTCGCGCCCGGTGTACCAGCCCGTCGGCGGCTTGCCGAACAGGTCGGTCAGCACCTGCACCGCCTTGTTCAGGTGTTCGCGCTCCTGCTGGATATCCATGTGCTGATAGTGGATCCAGCGCCAGCCGTGGCTCACCACGTCGTAATCCGCCGCCCTGATTGCCTCGACGATCTCCGGGTGACGCGCCAGCGCCATCGCCACGCCGAAGACCGTCAGCGGCAGGCCGCGCTTTTGAAATTCAGCGTGGATCCGCCAGAACCCGGCGCGGCTGCCGTATTCGTAGAGGGAGTCCATCGACATGTGTTTATCCGGGTAGCTGGCCGCGCCGATGATGTCCGACAGAAACTGCTCGGATCCGGCATCGCCGTGCAGAACGTGGTTTTCCGCCCCTTCCTCATAATTGAGCACAAACTGCACGGCGACGCGCGCCTGATTTGGCCACCGCGCGTGCGGCGGGTTGCCCGCGTAGCCGCGCAGATCCCGCGGGTAATTCTGTTCAAAAAGCGCCATTACGTCTCCCCTTACCTTCAAAATGGATTCAATGCCTGAAACTGTCCGCTTAACGCTTTTTTCTCCGGGAAGGCCAGATCCCCATGCTTGCTGGTCGACAGCCCCAGCGCCACCAGCGATTCCACCATCTTCACCGCCGCGCTGACGCCGTCGATCACCGGCACGCGCAGCTCGCGGGTCAGCTCCTGGGCCAGGGTCGCCATGCCGCCGCAGCCGAGCACGATGGCGCCGCAGCCATCCTCCTTCAGCGCCTGTATACAGCGCGCGCGCACCTTCTCCTGCGCCAGGCCGCTGCCGTCTTCCAGCGCCAGCACCGGGAGATCGATAGCGTGCAGCGCCGCGCAGCGATCGTGAAAGCCATACTGGTGCAGCAGATGACGGGCAATGATCAGCGTGCGCGGCAGCGTGGTCACCACCGAAAAGCGCGTCGCCACCAGCGTCGCCATATGCATGGCGGCTTCCGCAATGCCCACCACCGGCCCCTGCGCCAGCTCGCGCGCCGCCAGCAGGCCCGGATCGCCAAAGCAGGCGATGACGTGACCGTCCACGCCCTGCTCTCTGCCGAGCCTGACCTGTTCGAGAACGCCCACGGCGGCGATGGCTTCATCAAAGTGGCCCTCGATAGACGGCACGCCCGCGCTCGGGCAGACCGCGAGGATCTCCGTACCCGGCGCCGCTACCGCGCGGGCCGCCGCGCCGATGGTTTCCGTCATCGCGAGGCTGGTGTTGGGGTTGATCACTTGTATACGGACAGAGGACATTACGACTCCTTGTGGCCGGCAAACAGCCGGGCAAAATCAGGCAGGCACTCGCCCGCCCGCTCGAAGCAGAGGCTGGCGACGATATGTTCAAAATGGTGCATTAAGGCATCGCTGAGCGGCTGGAGCGCCTTCTGGCGCAGCAGATCCACAAGCTGTTCGTGATCGTTGCAGCGACAGCCCTGACGCCACGGCGCGCCCCAGGTGGCAATCACCAGCGAGGAGCGCTGGCTCAGACCGGTCACCATCTCCGTCAGCACCTGGTTGCCGGAGATGGCCTGCAGCTGAATGTGAAAATTGGCGGAGTGGCGAATTGCCGCCGGGCCGTCGTATGCCTCGTGCGCCTGCTGCTCCTGGCGAATGATGGCCTCCAGCGCGGCAAGGTGCGGCGGCTGGCAGCGGGCCAGCACGTCCGGCAGGTTTGCGACCTCCAGCAGGGCGCGGGTGCGAAAGATGTGCTGCGCCTCTTCCACCGTCGGGCTGGCGACGTGTGCACCACGCTTGGGCGTTAAGGTGACCATTTGCACAGCCGCGAGTCGCTGCAGCACCTTACGGATGCCCGTGCGGCTTACGCCAAACACCTCGGCCAGCGCCTCTTCCGGCAGTTTGCTCCCCGGCAGCAGCTGATGTTCGACAATCGCGGTCATCAGCGCCTGAAAGATCGATTCATCTTTGTCATGCAGGTCTGGCGCGGTCTGCAGGGCGTTTATGTTGTTCATTCACCACTCCGTCTTTTACTCTTCGTTATCGAATCGTATACATAAAAATAAAATATTGCATACAAGATTTATTATTTTGGCCTGGATCCTGCAACACCGTCTGTACTCCCACTCAACGGGTTTTCATTCACAGGAGCAGGTTTCATGCCAAACAGTCAAAACGCGCAGCAGGGTACGGCCGCTGATTCCGGTGCGGTTTACAGCCCACGTCTTTGCAATGAGGATCTGGCACCAACGCGTGACCAGAACTGGAGCTGGTACAACATCTTTTCGTTCTGGATGTCGGACGTTCACAGCATGGGGGGTTATGTTGTCGCCGCGAGCTTCTTTACGCTCGGGCTGGCAAGCTGGCAGGTGCTGCTTTGCCTGCTGGTGGGGATTTGCATCGTGCAATTGTGCGCCAACCTGGTGGCCAAACCGAGCCAGATGGCGGGCGTGCCCTACGCGGTGATCAGCCGTCAGGCGTTTGGCGTCTTCGGGGCCAATATTCCGGCGGTGATCCGCGGCCTGATTGCCTTCGCGTGGTACGGCATTCAGACCTATCTGGCCGCGAACGCCCTGATGCTGGTGGCGCTGAAGTTCTGGCCGTCGCTCTCTTCGCTCACTACCGGCGCGTTCCTGGGCCTGTCGCATCTGGGCTGGATCTGCTTTGCCATCATGTGGGTCCTGCAGGCGATGGTCTTCTGGCACGGCATGAGCGCCATCAAGCGCTTTATTGATATCGCCGGTCCGGCGGTCTACGTGGTCATGCTGGCCCTTGCAGGCTGGATTGTATACAAGACCGGTTTTGACGGCATCTCCTTCACCCTCGCCAGCAAATCCCTGAGCGCGGGCGAGCAGACCTGGCAGATGATCACCGCGACCGCGCTGGTGGTGTCTTACTTCTCCGGCCCGCTGCTCAACTTTGGTGACTTCTCCCGCTACGGCAAAAGCATGGGCGAGATCCGCCGCGGCAACCGCTGGGGCCTGCCGTTTAACTTCCTGCTGTTCTCCATCGTCACCGTGGTCATTGTCTCCGGCACCCAGTCGCTGTTTGGCCGCATGATCACCGACCCGATTGAGACCGTCAGCCGCGTGGGTAACGATCTGGCCGTGGCGATTGGCCTGCTGACGATGATCACCGCCACTATCGGGATCAACATCGTCGCGAACTTCGTCTCTCCGGCGTTTGATTTCTCTAACTGCTCGCCGCAGAAAATCAGCTTCCGCACCGGGGGGATGATTGCCGCCGTCGGCTCGATCCTGCTCACCCCGTGGAACCTGTTCAACTCGCCGGAGCTTATCCACTACACCCTGGACGTGCTCGGGGCCTTCATCGGCCCGCTGTTCGGCATTCTGATTGCCGACTTCTACCTGATTAAGCGCGGCAAGGTGTCGGTTGACGACCTGTTCGACGACACGCCAAAGGGCAAATACTGGTACCGCAACGGCTTTAACCCGAAAGCCATTGGCGCGCTGATCCCGTCCGTGGCCGTGGGCCTGGTGATTAGCTTCATCCCGGCCCTGCATGAGGTGGCGAACTTCAGCTGGTTCATCGGCGTCTTCCTCGGCGGCGTGACCTACCGCTGGCTGGCGCGGGAAGAGCGCGAGACGGCGGGCGCGACGTCGTTCAGCTCCCGCGTGGCGACGCAAAAAGAGTAACCCCCTCCCTCCGGCCGCAGCGTGTCTGCGGCCCGTTCATTGTGGCACCGTTCTTGCTGCGCCTTCTCACCCCGCTACGCAAACACTAAGGCAGGAACCATGATGGATTACCAGACAGCGATCCGCGGTGCATTTTTTGATATTGCCCAGGTCTGCGACAGCGCAGACGCGATTGCCCAACACGCGCGCTACCTTGAGGACGGGCTGCTGTTTATACAGAGCGGGAAAATTCTGGCGCAGATGCCGTGGCAGGAGGGCGAGCAGTATCTTGACCCCCACAAGGGCTACACCGACCTGCGCGGCAGGCTGCTGCTGCCCGGTTTTGTCGACACCCACGTCCATTACCCGCAAACGGAGATGATCGGCGCCTTTGGCGAACAGCTGCTGGAGTGGCTGACCACCTACACCTTCCCGGTGGAGAGCCAGTTTGCCGATGAAGCCTACGCGAAAGAGATCGCCGAATTTTTCATTCAGCAGTTGGTGAGCAACGGCACCACCACCGCGCTGGTGTTTTGCACGCTGCATCCGGAATCGGTCGAGGCGCTGTTTACCGAAGCCCTGCGGCTCAACATGCGCCTTATCGCCGGAAAGGTGATGATGGACCGACACGCGCCGGACTACCTGAGCGAAGACGCGAAGCAGAGCTACCGGCAGACGCGGGCGCTGATCCAGCGCTGGCATCACCGTGGACGCCTGGGCTACGCCATTACGCCGCGCTTTGCCCCGACCTCATCCCCCGAGCTGCTTGCCGCGGTCAGCCTGCTCAGAGAGGAGTTCCCGGATACCTGGCTGCAGACCCATCTGAGCGAAAACCCCAACGAAGTGGCCTGGGTAAGCGACCTCTGGCCGGAGCATGAGCGCTATCTGGACGTGTATCACCACTACGGCCTGACCGGCGAGCGCAGCGTGTTTGCCCACGCGATTCATCTACACCACAGCGAGTGGCAGTGCCTGCACGACACCGGTTCGGCGGTGGCGTTTTGCCCCACCTCTAACCTGTTTCTCGGCAGCGGGCTCTTTCGCCTGCCCGCCTGCTGGCAGCACAGGGTGCGGATGGGTATCGGCACCGACGTCGGGGCGGGCACCACCTTCAGCATGCTGCGCACCCTGGGGGAAGCCTACAAGGTCGGCCAGCTTCAGAGCTACCGCCTGCGCGCCAGCGAGGCCTTTTACCACGCCACGCTGGGCGGCGCGCACGCCCTCCGCCTGGACGATAAGATCGGCAACTTCGCGCCCGGAAAAGAGGCGGATTTCGTGGTTATCGACCCTGACGTAACGCCGCTGCAGCGCCTTCGCAATCGCCGCTGTCAAGATATCTACGAGCAGCTTTTTGTGCTGATGACCCTGGGCGACGAGCGCAACATCAGCGAGACCTGGGTCAACGGCGAGCGGGTGTGGTCAACTGCCCCGGTAGGTTGACCACCCGCCGGGCGCAATCACAAACGGCAGATGGAAGTGCTCGCCTGCCGCTTCTCCCGTCATAAAATCAATTTGCGCGCAGGGGTAGAGCGTGTCGCGACCGGTTTCGCTAAACCACGCGCCGATCTCCGCCACCAGCCGATAGCGGCCTGCGGGCAGAGAAGGAACGAACGCGGCGATGCGCCCCTGCGCGTTGGTCACGCCGGTGGCGAGCGTCTTCCCCTCCTGCTGGAGATGAACCGTCACGCCAACTGCGGGTTTGCCCGTCGAGATATCCAGAATATGGGTGCTGAGTGTGCTCATTCGCTAATGACTCCTTCCAGCCGTAGCAGCGTAATTTCCCGCAGCTGTTCCAGCGCGGCACGGATTTCCTGCGCGTCACTGTTCTCCAGCCGCGCGTGCAGCGCCTGTAAAATCTCTTCGCCGCTGCGGCCCTTCGCGCGGATCAGAAAGACGCGCTCGAAGCGGGCCTCGTAGCGGGCATTGCCCTCGCGCAGCGCCCGGGCAAGGTCAGCATCGCCGTCATTCACCGCGCCCTGCTCCTGGCGCGACAGCGCCGCCTCCGCCTGTGAACCTACGGGCTTTTCCCCGATGCGCGGATGGGCGCTCAATGCCTGCGTTAATGCCGCTTCGCCCCAGTTTTGCGTCAGCGCGTTTGCCGTACTGAACAATTCGTCCCGGCTGGCGTAGGGCCGCCCCAGAGCCAGCGCGTCGGCCCAGTCGGGGAGCGCCACGCAGGGGTGAATCAGCGCTAACGCCTTTTCGTGGGAAAGATGATTGAACTCGTGCAGTGCGATCATAGCGTCTCCTTTATTGTCTTCCTCCGGGTTGTTGCACAAACCACGCCACTCTGAGCGCGGGCGTGAAACAGTCGATTCCGCATAGCTCAACTGGAAATTTTTGATTCAAAAAAAGGCACGCTCACCGCGTTTGCGCACCTTAGCAGTGCACACTCACCTCTCACAACGCCGTTTTCGCCACTCTGCAGCCTGGTACGCAAATTGCTGAATGCCTTTACACCCTGCAAAAGGAGAGAAGCATGAGAGCAATCGTCATTGGCGCGGGTATTGGCGGCCTGAGCGCCGCCGTCGCGCTGAAGAAAGCGGGCATCGACTGTACCGTATTTGAAGCCGTAAAGGAGATCAGGCCCGTCGGGGCGGCCATCTCTATCTGGCCTAACGGCGTGAAATGCATGCAGCACCTCGGCATGGGCGACATCATCGAGACGTACGGCGGGCCGATGCGTTTTATGGCCTACAAGGATTACCGGCGCGGCGAGACCCTGACCCGCTTTAGCCTGGCCCCGCTGGTTGAGCGTACCGGCGGGCGCCCCTGCCCCGTCTCGCGCACCGAGCTCCAGCGTGAAATGCTGGACTTCTGGGGACGCGACAGGGTGCAGTTCGGCAAGCGCGTCGAACGCGTAAATGAAGACGACGCGGGCGTGAGCGTGACCTTCACCGACGGCACCACGGCATCCGGCGATTTTCTGATTGCCGCCGACGGCAGCCACTCGGCGGTTCGTCCGTACGTGCTGGGATATACCCCCGAGCGCCGCTACGCCGGGTACGTAAACTGGAACGGGCTGGTGAAGATTGATGAAGAGATCGCCCCGGCGCACCAGTGGACCACCTTCGTTGGCGAAGGCAAACGCGTGTCGCTGATGCCCGTCTCCGGCGGTCGTTTCTACTTCTTTTTTGACGTGCCGCTGCCCGCGGGCCTGGCAGAGGATCGCACCACCCTGCGCGCCGATCTCACGGGCTACTTCCGCGGCTGGGCGCCGCCGGTGCAGAAGCTTATCGCGGCGCTGGATCCTGAAACCACCAACCGCATTGAAATCCACGACATTGAGCCGTTCGACAGCCTGGTGCGCGGCAACGTCGCGCTGCTCGGCGATGCCGCGCACAGCACAACGCCGGACATCGGCCAGGGCGGCTGTGCGGCGATGGAAGACGCCGTGGTGCTGGGTGAGTGCCTGCGTGAAAACCACAGCATTACGCTGGCGCTGCGGCAGTACGAAGCGCTGCGCTGCGACCGGGTGCGCGATCTGGTGCTGAAGGCGCGTAAACGCTGCGACGTCACCCACGGGAAAGACATGGCGTTGACGCAGGCCTGGTATCAGGAGCTCAAAGAGGAGACCGGCGAGCGCATCATCAACGGTCTGTGCGAGACCATTCAGGGCGGCCCGTTAGGCTGAACGCAAGAGGGACAACGATGAAAAGAGAACCGACTCCACCCGCCCACTGCACGTTTGAGCCAGAGGACTGGCTGCGCCTGGCGAAATGCTGGCACCCGGTCGCGCGCGCCTGCGACGTCGGCCCGGCACCGGTCAAGGCGACCCTGCTGGATGAACAGCTGGTGATTTATCGGATCCACGACCAGGTCGTGGTCGCCCGTGACGTCTGCCCGCACCGCGGCGTGCCGCTGACGCTGGGCTTTCACGATGAGCACGGGATTATCTGCCCCTACCACGGCCTCCGCTTCGGGGAGGACGGGCGCTGCAACCGTATTCCGTCCAGCCCCGACCAGCCCGTTCCGGCGAAGCTGAACCTGATTAACTACGCCGTGGAGGAGCGCTTCGGCCTGATCTGGACCTGCCTGGCGTTTGACCCGGAAAACCCCGCGCCGCTGCCCACCATGCCGCACTGGGATGACGACGGATTTCAGCAGATCAACTGCCCGGCGTTTGAGGTGAACGGCTTCGCCGGGCGTCAGGTGGAGGGGTTTCTGGACGTGGCGCACTTTGCGTGGATCCACACAGATACCTTTGCCGATCCCAATAATCAGCTTGTGCCCGCCTATCAGCCGCAGGAGACCGAATTTGGCTTTGTTGCCGATTACTGGAGCTCCGTGAGCAACTATCCCGCCGGTTCACCCGTGCAGGCGCCAGAAGGGTTCCAGTGGCTGCGCCATTTTGAAATGCATCTGCCGTTTACCGCCACCCTGACGATTCATTTTCCGGGAGAGTCGAGACTGGTGATCATGAACGCCGCGTCGCCGGTGTCATCGCGGGTGACCCGCATGTTCGCCCCTATTGCGCGCAACCTTGACCTGCATATTCCGGTGGAGGACGTGCATGCCTTTAACCTGCGCATCTTCGAAGAAGATCGCCTGATGGTGGAAACCCAGCGCCCGGAAAGCCTGCCGCTGGATCTGACGCTGGAAGCCCATATTCCCGCCGATAAAAGCTCAATTGCCTACCGTCGGGGACTGAAAAAAATGGGCTTTGGCGAATTTTTCCTGGTATGACGGAGGCCGATATGCTGAGCGTAATTGTTGACGGGCTGTGGCGCGAGGGCGACAAAAGCCTCGCCGTCAGGCTGGTGGCTGAAGACGGTGAAGCGCTGCCGCCGTGGCAGCCGGGGGCGCATATTGACGTTCACCTGCCCTGCGGCGTGGTGCGCCAGTATTCCCTGACCGGGGCATGTCAGGACGAGAGCTATCTTATCTGCGTGGGCCGGGAAACCGCCTCGCGCGGCGGGTCGCGCTACGTTCACGAGACGCTGCGGCCCGGACAGACGCTGACCATCTCTGCACCGCGCAATCTGTTTCCGCTTGCTCAGGCCGAGCGGGTTTTGCTGCTGGCGGCGGGCATTGGCATTACGCCGCTGTATGCGATGGCCCTGCAGCTGAAGGCGTCCGGAACGCCGTTTACGCTGCACTATTACGTCAAAAACCGCGAAAGCGCGGCGTTTGCGCGCGAACTCTCGCAGTGCGGTGAGTGCATCATTCATACAACCAGCCCGCGCACAGCGCTGGCAGAGCATCTTCCGGCGGCCGAGGCAGGGCTTCACGCCTGGATCTGCGGTCCAGCGGGGTTTATGGAAAAAGTACGTGAGGTGGCCACGGCGAAGGGCTGGGATGACGGCCATCTTCACAGCGAGGCGTTTCAGCCCGCAGCCCCTGCCGCAGGCGGTGAATCCGGCGAGATCTTTACGGTCAAGCTGGCCTCCACCGGGGAGCGCTGGCCTGTGCCTGCGGACAAAACCATCGCCCAGGTGCTGCAGGCAAACGGCGTGGACGTGCCGCTGTCCTGCGAGATGGGGATCTGTGGCGCCTGCCTGACGCCGGTGATTGACGGCGTGGTGGATCACCGTGACAGCGTGCAGTCGGAGGCGGAAAAAAGCGCACCGGAGCAGCAGGTGGCGCTGTGCTGCTCGAGGAGCCATTCGGGGGAGCTGGTGATCGGGCTGTAAACCACCTGCACAGTCTTTCTTGCCGGGTGGCGCTACGCTTACCCGGCCTACATTGCGCAGACTTTTCAATTGGTTGCACGTTTTATTGTTGGCCCGTGCAAGCGTAGCGCCGCCGGGCGGAACTCACAAATCGCACTTTGCCAGCCCGTAAACGGGCTCGCTATCCTGCCACGCGTACTCAATATGGCTGGCCTGCTCTTGCGCCAGTGCCCCATCGCCCTGCAATCGCGCCGCCAGGGTAAAGGCGAAATCAAACGCGTTGCCCAGCCCGCGGCCGCTTAGCAGATTGCCGTCTTCCACCACGTCGGCATTGACGTAAATGCCATCGCTGACCGTTTTCCACAACTCGCCGGAGCAGACATAGCGGCGCCCTTTGAGCAGTCCGTTGCCGCCCAGCACGCGCGCGGCGGCGGAGCAGATCGGGCAGATATATTTGCCCGCTTCATCATGGCGGCGAACGAAGGCAATCACCTCCGCGCTTTTCGCCAGGTTGACGCTGCCTTCCGGGCCGCCCGGCAGCACCACGGCGTCAAAGGTCCGATCGAGGCTGGCCTTCAGGGTGCTATCCGCCACCATTGGGATGGCGTGATAGCTCACCACTTCGCGACTCTCGCCGCAGGCAATCGTCTGCACCCTAATATTCAGGCGGCGCAGGATATCGATAGTGACAATCGCTTCCCCCTCTTCAAAACCGGGGGCTAATAGCACGGCTACGCTTTTCATCTTGCTCTCCATTGCTTCAGGGTTACCAGTACGGATGCCAAATCTGTCGCAGCCGCGCCAGCAGCTCAAGATAGAAATAGTCACCCCAGCTACAGCACTGATCGACGCCTTTCCCGCTGCCCATATGATAAACCGAGTGCTGCAGCAGCCCTTCGGTCGGATCGTCGTCATGAGCCAGGTAGTTATCGGTCAGCGACTGCGCAATACGCAGCGCCATCTCTTCATAATACGCGCGGTGTGCGTCGAGCGTCGGCAGCGCCTTGACCAGCTCCAGCAGGCCACAGGCGGCAATCGCCGCCGCTGAGCTGTCGCGCACGGCGTCGGTACCGAGCAGGGCCAGATCCCAGTGGCAAACGTCATCTTCCGGCAGACGGTTGAGGAAGTAATGCGCCAGGCTGCGCGACAGCTCAACCATCTGCTTATCGCCGGTGTGCTGATAGCTGAGCAGAAAGCCGTAAATGCCCCACGCCTGGCCGCGCGACCAGCACGAGGTATCGCTGTAGCCCTGATGGGTATTGCCAAAGCGCGGCTCACCCGTCTGCACATCCATATAGTAAGTGTGGTACGTCGAGGCATCCTCACGCACGATATAGTTCGCGGCCTGTCCTGCATGAGCCGTCGCCGCCTGCGCATAGCGCGGATCCCCGGTCTGTTCGCTGGCCCAGTACAGCAGCGGCAGGTTCATATTGCAGTCGATGATCATTCGCCCCTGCTGCTCCGGGTCGTTTAAATCACCCCACGCCTGAATAATGTTGGCCGTCGGATTAAAACGCTCCATCAGGCGCTCGGCTGCCAGCAGCGCCGACTGGCGAGCGGCTTCGTTGCCGGTGAGCCGCCAGGCGCTGATGCAGGAGAGCGAATAGAGGAACCCGAGATCGTGCGTGGCGGTGTCGATACGCTGCTCAATACGCCGGGCGAACGACGGTAAATAGCGCTCGGCGGCTTCGCGATAATGCGCTTTGCCGGTCATCTCCCACGCCAGCCACAGCTGGCCAGGCCAAAAGCTGGTGGTCCACTCCACGTTATCGGTGCGCGGCCAGACGCCCTTCTCACAGGCTTCGCCGGGGAACTTATCGCCGAAGGCGACAATATTGTTGTCGAGCTTGCGCGTTACGCGGGTTAAGGCCGCTTCCAGCTTCTGGCTCAGCGCCAGGCGATCGACCTGATGCAGTTCGATCGGCCGCAGCGCTTCGGTGATAACAGATTTGGTCATAACAACTCCTGAATTAATGTTTGGCCGGTTCAACCGGGGCGGTATCTAAAGCCGGAGCAAAGGGTCGTGAAACATCGCGATTCGACTGGCAGCGCGACAGCGTAAAGGCGGAAATCAGCGTAAATATCAGGGCGCAGCAGCCCATCAGCAGATAGGTATGCTCAAAGCCTATCCTGTCGTACAGGTAGCCGGCAGGCGGGGCGACCACAATCGAGCCAACGTAAATCATCGCCTGGTAGCCCAGCAGGTACATCGTGGCGTTAACCCGACGATGGAAATGTTCGGCGATGTATTTGAAGACCGAAATCAGCAGCAGCGCGATCTCGACGCCATAAAACGGTTTGATGATGGAGATAACAATCGGGTCGCTGGTCAGTCCGGAGGCGATCAGCCGTGCTCCTACCACGCAGCCGCAGAACAGCAGGCCGCGCTTAGCGCCGTAGTGGTTCACCAGCCACGGGATAAACATCATCATCACGAACTCCATCCCCGACTGGACAGTGCTCAGGTAGCCGTACCAGGCATTCCCCTGCTCTTTGGTGGGGAAGAACGACACGAAGTAGCGCGGGAACTGCTGCTCGGCGATAAACATCATCCACGCCACCCCGGCAACGTAGAGGCTGAACATCCAGAATTTGCGGTTTTTCAGCAGCATCAGCACGTCGGCAAAAACGATCTTATTGGCGGAGATGACGCTGTTGTTGCGCAGCTGCTCGTCGCCGATTTTGAGGCTGATCAGCACCAGCAGCATCACTACCGAGGTACCGCTGCTGAGCAGAAAGTTGGCCAGCGGCGTGAAGTTAAACAGCAGCCCGGAGACCGAAGCCGCCATCGCCCAGCCCAGCGAACCCCACATTCTGATGCGGCCAAACTCCAGCCCGTACAGGCGGCTAAAGCGGTCGGCGTAAGATTCAGACGCCGCCACGCCGGCGTACCAGCCCAGGCTCAGATACAGCGCGCCGATGATAATCCCCGCCATCGCATGGCTTTGCAGCAGCGGCTGATACACCAGCGCGAAGAACGGCGCCATCAGCGCAGAAATGGCGCAGACAAAATAGAGCAGCCACTTGCTCATGCCGATTTTGTCCATGATGTAGCCGTACACCGGCTTCAGGACCACCGCGAAGACGCCGTTGATGGCGAACACGCTGCCGATGGTGATGCTATCGAGGCCCACTTTCTGGCTCAGCCATAGGGCGTACAGGCCAAAGCTGGATGACCAGGTGAAGAAGTAAAGAAAAATAAAGGTACTCATTTTGTACTGTGCGGCGCGTACGGACGATGATGTGCTCATAGCGATGCCTCCGGGGCCAGAACGAGCGTCGTTTCTTGTCGTGCCGTCACGAAGCGTACCGCATCATCGCTAATGATGGCCTGTGGGCAGTATTGCGGATCGAAGTCGGCGGCATTTCCCGCCCACACCGCGCTTATCAACAGATGCTTGCCGGGGTCGATCTCGCCGCGCAGCAGCGGCACCGCCGCGCGCTCGGCGAACAGCAGATTACTGTTTGGCGGCGTCAACACCGTCTCGCCGCGGCGGGCGTGCGGGTGTAAACAGAAAATGGCTGATACATCCCGGGCATTGCGTAACCAGCAGGCGCTGTCGCTCTCGTGGACCTGCGGCTGCGGGCGGTTTGCCAGGCTAAAGCCACCCTCCGCGCAGTCCAGCGCGCGCCGGGTATTGATACGATGGACGCGCAGCTGCCAGTCGCCCAGCGCCAGCAGCCAGCTATCAATTACCACATCGCGCCACGGCAGCCAGAGGCTGTAAATGGTGCCGTCTGCGGTGACCACGCGCTGGCATTCGCGGCGGCCACGCCAGTAGTTATCCTTTTCGGCCAGCAGCAGCATCGAATCGGGCGCGGCATGGTTCAGGCCGTAGCGTCCGCGTTCGATGGTGAAGCCAAAGCGGGTGGAATAGGCAAATTTGCAGTATTTCGCTTCGGTATTGACGAAGTTGTTCAGCTCCAGCTGGCCGGAAGTCAGCATCCACAGGTGATCGGCCTGATGCACCACCACCTGATCCGCGTGGGCTATCGTGTGCTGTACGGGCAACAGTGGCAGCGGCAGCTCCGCCGCCTGCCAGAAGGCATCGCCCTCATCTAATGCCAGCACCAGCAGGGTCTTCAGGCCCCAGTAGGGCGAACCCGGCGCGTTGTAGTCTTCCGCCATCGCCAGATTCGGGTAGCTGTAGCCGACGCTGAGTACGCCGTCGCGGTCGAACATCGGCTGCTTCAGCCACCAGCGCAGATGGCGCAGAACGATGCCCTTAATCACGCCGGGTGAAAAGACCTCCAGCCCGGCGAAGGCCGCCGCACTCCAGAACGCCGCCTCGGCAAAGCGGTAGGTCAGGCTGCGGCCAAACGGGATCGCCGCGCCGTCTTCGGCAAAGAAATGGATGAAGTCAGAGGAGAAACGCGCGGCGCGGTGACGCAGCGTTGCACAACGCTCTGGATCGACCTCGACCATGAGCTTCGCGTAAATCAGGCCATAGAAATGAAAGCCCATCGAGATGTAATAGTCGCGCGGCCGCCCCGGACCATCGGAGTACCAGCCATCGCCGAGATAGTAGTGCTCCATGGCAGCAAAATGATTTTCCAGCACCTGCGGGTTGGTCGGCATGCCGCAATAATGGAAGCCGACCTGCACCAGAATCGGAAAGAAGTGCCAGTTGTTATCGGGGATCTCCTGGGTCTCGCACTGCTTTAGCCAGCGCCATAAGTTCGCTTTCTCCGTCCCGGTGAAGTGCGCCAGCACGGTATCGCCCGCCAGCGCCAGCAGCAGCCCGTAGGCCGCCATCTCGACGATTCGCTGATCGTACGGTTCGACGTCGCCCCAGTAATCGGCATGCTGCGGATTGGTGCCGTTTTTTATCGCCTGTAAATAGAAGGAGAAGCGCTGCGGCTCGCTGCCGCCGGCCAGCAGCGGCGTGACGCCCCACAGCAGGCGGGAAAAGGTTTCCATGCTTGCGACCTGCTGGCCGTAGTGAGCGGTAAAGTTCGCTAAATCAATGCGGCTGGCGTCGTTTTTAAACCAGGGCGCCACCGCGTTCAGCATGTCGTTGACCAGCCGTTGCACCTCTTCCCGGCTTGTCAGTGGATTATCCAGATGAATATTTTCAGGTTGCACAGGGTCCTCCCGCATTACACGAGGGTAGAGATAAGTTATTGTTATTTGGCTTTTTAAAGCCACGAGTGCGACGTCTGGATGAAGAGTAACTGCTTTTATTCCCGGCGCTGAGTGAGCAGACTCACAAATTTGAACCGCTATTTCATTTTTTCTGGATTTTGTCGGTCGCGAAGGGGATAAATTACAAATGATGGCCTAAAAATTTAAATCGGTTGTCCTGGAGGTAAAATGGGTGAAACGCAGCTGCTGGAACGCATTACGCTCGATCGGCAGGCCATTTCTTTTAACCGCATGTACGCCAGCAGCGCGATTTACTACCACTGGCATCAGTGCGTTGAATTGCTCTATATTTCCAGCGGCTACGGCATCGTGGTGGTGGATAACCAGCACTACACCGCCCGTCCGGGGCGATTATTTATCTTCCCGCCCTTCCGCTTGCACAAAGTGCAGGTCGATCATAGCGATAAGAACCCCTATCACCGCACCACGATGCACATTGAGCAAGCGGTCGTCGAAAGCGCGCTCAGCGCCTTCCCGCGCCATCAGGCCCGGTTCGCCGCGCTGGCCGCCAGCAATCTGCCCGCGCAAATCTACGATCTCAGCGAGCACGCGGCGTTTATCGAGAGGATCCTTGAGCAGTTTCAGCGTCTTGAGGGCAGCGAGCAGACCGAGGCCTGCGAGGTGGCATTTCTGGTGATGCAGCTCATGACATTTCTCCCCGACCAGCCGCAGCCCTACCCGCCGCGCCAGCAGACCGTCGCCTCGCGGATTATGAGCTGGATCGAAGCCCACTATGCCAGCAAGTTTTCGCTCGACCAGCTAGCGCACGACCTGGGGCTTTCGCGCAGCTATACCTCACGCATCTTCCGCCAGCAGACCGGGGGCAGCATCCACGAATATTTGCTGACCCGGCGGATAAAAAGCAGCTGCGATCGGTTACGGTACAGCGACGAGACAATTGACGCGATTGCCCTGGCCGTCGGGTTTAGCGAGGTGACCTACTTCATCACCTGCTTTAAAAAAATGATGCGTCAGACGCCGCTGCAGTATCGACGTCGTATCCTCAACACCAGAATGCCAGGTTAACGGGGTTTTGATGACTGCCCAAAGCTGAACGCTTTCCGTCATGCAGGAACCGGCAACTCAATGCCGCTTTGCGCCAGCTGCCCCATCTCGCAGTACATTGCGCAGGCCGCACTGACGATAGACATTGCCAGCGCGGCGCCGCTCCCTTCGCCAAGACGCATATCAAGATGGATAAACGGCGCCAGCCCAAGGTGCTCCAGCGCGCGCCGGGCCCCCTTTTCGGCGGAAAAATGAGAGGGAATACAGTAGTTCTTAACCTCTGGCGCAATCTGACAGGCGGCGATGGCGGCGGCATACGAGAGAAAACCGTCTAACACAACGGGCAGCCCGCATGCGCCAGCGCCCAATATCACTCCGGTCATGCCCACCAGGTCATAGCCGCCGACTTTGGCCAGAACATCAACCGCATCGCGCGCATCAGGCTGGTTAATGCGTATCGCCTGCCGGACAATGTTTTCCTTATGCTGTACCCGGTCCTGCGGCAAATTGGCCCCAATCCCCACCACATCATGCGGATCGCTGTCGGTCAGCACGCTGATGATTGCCGAAGCCGGCGTGGTATTGGCAATACCCAGCTCGCCAACGCCAAAGACGGAGATCCCCTCCTGAGCGCGTTTTTTAACGAGGCTGGCACTCGCCAGCAGCAGGTGCTCGGCATCCTGACGGCTCATCGCCGGACCCTGAGCAATATTACCGCTGCCGCGCGAGAGTTTAAGGCTGAGCATATTGTCGATAGGCTCGCCGTCAATACCGATGTCAACGGGCAGTACCGACGTCTGGCTATTGCGGGCCAGCACGCATACCCCGGTCAGCCCTTTTTGCATATTGACGGCCTGAAGCCAGGTCACCACTTTCGGCGTCACGGCCACGCCTTCATCAAACACGCCGTGGTCGGCGCACATGACGATAATCTCTTTTTGCAGATTATCGAGCCTGTCGATGCCCCGCATTCCCGAAAGCTGAATTGCCAGACTCTCCAGCCGACCGAGGCTGTTTGTCGGCTTTATTAAGCCATCGACATGCCGCGAGGCCGCCTGAATCTTCTGTTTATCAAGCGGTCTGATGGCCGCCGCCAGCGCCTTCACTGTCCCCATCCCCATCCTCATCACCCTCACTCTTCTGTTTGCCAAACGCTTTTGCCATTAAATACCCGTAACACCCAATACCCGGCCCGATTTTCAACGACCGTGTAGGCATCGTGACTGAACGGGAAATGCCACATCGCCGCCACGGGCATCCCTAACCAGGTTGCCAGCAGCAGGCTCAGCGCGCCCTGATGCGCCACAATGAGCGTGTCTTCGCCCTGCTGAAGCTGACTCATCTCGTCCGCCGCCGCCCTGACGCGCGCGGCGAAATGCGGGAAGGCCTCGCCGCCGTCGGGCGTGGCGTTTTGCCAGTCATCCATCCAGCGCTGCCACGACGCGGGACTTTCTTTTTCGATATCGCTGAAGTGCCGCATCTCCCATTCGCCAAAATCCAGCTCGTTAAGTCGCGCATCAACATGGACATCATCGGCTGTCGGCACGATAAGCCGCGCCGTTTGCTGCGAACGCTGGAGCGCGCTGACGCGCGTGTGCCCGAACGCGACGCCGGACAGGTACCCGGCAACACGCTGGCTTTGCGTAATACCCTGCGGCGAGAGCGACAGATCGGTGCTCCCGTAAAATACGCCGCTGACGTTAGCGGCTGTTTGTCCGTGCCGGACCAGAAATATGCGCATACATCAGACCCACAGAAGCGACAGCAGGAAGACCATTTCGCCGATCTCTTCCATCGCGCCCAGGGTATCCCCCGTCAGCCCGTTCAGTCGGCGGCTTAAAAAGGTCTTTACGGCGTTGACGACAATCCAGGTGATGACGCTGGCGACCAGCCCCTGCATCCCCGCCAGCAGCCCCACGAGCGCCACGCCGATGCAGAGGGTGATGACCGTCTCTTTGCCGCTGATATGGCCGAGATAGGCGTTTGCCATTCCTGCACCTTCGCGCGCATAGTGCTGCCGGTACATGACCAACACCATTCCCGTTCGCCCGACGATCGGCGCGCACACCAGCAGCGCAAACAGGGTATTAACCGGAAGGTGAGCCAGGGAAATCACCGCTGCGACCTTGATAAGAATGCAGAATACGATAGCCAGACCGCCGTAGGTCCCCAACCGGCTATCGCGCATAATCTCCAGCATCCGTTCGCGGGTGCGGGCAGAAAAAACGCCATCGCAGGTGTCCGCCAGGCCGTCCAGATGAAACCCGCCGGTCAGTAGCACCAGCGCCAGTACCCAGGCGACCGCGCCGATATAGATGCCCCCGCCGGTCTGGCTCACCGCCAGATAGCCTAAGGCGGCCAGGACGCCAACGATCAGGCCCACCACGGGAAACCAGGGAACGCCACGGCCATACTGCGAAAATTCAACGCCGTCGCTCCATTTTTGCGGCACCGGAATGCGGGTAATAAATCCCAGCGTCGCCCACAGCATTTTTAACGGCATTTAATCTTTACTCCAATTCCCGAGACCACCAGCCACACTTCCTGCGCCGCCCTCGCCAGCCTTTGGTTCGCGCGACCGGCAATATCAACAAAATGACGCGCCAGCCGATTCTCCGGCGTGATGCTCATGCCCAGCTCGTTGGTCACAATATAAACCGGCGCCGCCGACTGCTGGCAGGCCGCAATCAGGTCGTCCACCTGCTGTTGCAGCACCGCCTCAAGCGTGGAAAAATCGAGGGTTTCCGGCGAAGCGCCGCCGCTGGCGTCATAGAGCAGGTTCGACAACAGGGTAGTGACGCATTCCAGAACCACGCCTTCGCCCGGCTGCACCTGATGGCGAATCACGTCGCCCAGATCGCGATACCCTTCCCAGGTTCGCCAGTGCGCAGGACGCTGGGCGCGGTGCCTGTCAACGCGCAGCGCCATCTCTTCATCGGTAATTACCGACGTCGCGATATACAGCACGCGCTCGCACTGCGCCGCCGCCAGCTGTTCGACGTGCGCACTTTTCCCGCTGCGCGCGCCTCCGGTGACCAAAATCATGCGCCTTCCTCCTGATGCTCCCGCATTATTTGATAGATCTTTTTAATATCAATATGTTCTCTCATCGCGCTCGCCAGGATATCAAACTGTTGCGCTTTGTAGCCCGCGTAATCGACCGCAACGTCTAAGGGCGCCAGCCCTTTGCGCTGGCGCAGGCCGTCCACCATCGCGCGCGTGAAGGCATCGTTATCGAATAACCCGTGGAGATAGGTCCCTATCACCTGCCCGTCAGCGCTGATGGCGCCGTCCGCGATGCGCTCGCCCTCTTTTTCGAGAAACAGCGCCGGGCTATCGTCGGATGTCAGCCGGGTCTCTCCCATATGGATCTCGTAGCCCTGCACCTTAATGCCCGCCGCCGACTTAAGCCACGCCGGGAGCGCCGACGCCATCTGCGCCGAGACCTGCGTCGTGGTTTTTCGCTGCGCGAAGCGGGTCACGGTGTGGAGCAGCCCCAACCCCGGCTGGGTTCCCAGCCCCGACTCCACCTCATCAATGATGGTGTCGCCCAGCATCTGGTAGCCGCCGCAAATGCCCATGACGGGCACGTTCTGCTGGTGTAACTGGAGCACCGCGTGCGCCATGCCGCTTTCCCGCAGCCAGGCCAGATCGCCCAGCGTATTTTTACTGCCGGGTAGAATCACGAGGTCAGCCCCCGCCAGCTCCTGGGGATAGCGGACATAGCGCACGCGAACATCGGGCTGCGCCGCCAGCGCGTTAAAATCGGTGAAGTTGGAGATATGCGGTACCTGCACCACGGCAATGTCGATATCGCGCTGGGCGGTTCGCAGGTATTTTCCCTTTTGCAGCGCCACGCCGTCTTCGTCTTCCAGATCCACCTCCAGCCACGGCATAACGCCCAGCACCGGCACGCCGGTCAGGTTTTCTATCTGCTCAATACCCGAGTAAAGCAGCGCGACATCGCCACGAAATTTATTGATGATGACCCCTTTCACCCGCGCCCGTTCGCGATCGTGCAAAAGCGCCAGCGTGCCGTAGATGGCGGCAAAGACGCCGCCTCTGTCAATGTCCGCCACGAGGATCACCGGGCACTGCGCTATTTCGGCCATTCCCATGTTGACGATATCGCGATCGCGGAGGTTAATCTCCGCCGGGCTGCCCGCCCCTTCCAGCACCAGCACGTCATACTCTCCGGCCAGGCTGTTATAGACGTCGCGGATCTGCTCCCGCAGGCGCGGTTTGTACTCGTGGTAGCTGACCGCGTCCATATCGGTTGCCACCTGTCCCATCAGCACCACCTGCGCTTTACGGTCGCTGGTCGGTTTTAACAGCACCGGATTCATCCGTACGTCCGGCGTAATCCCCGCTGCCTCAGCCTGAAATATCTGCGCGCGGCCCATCTCTTTTCCCTCCGGCGTGATACCGGAGTTGAGCGCCATATTCTGCGACTTAAACGGCGCGGTACGCAGGCCATCCTGATAGAAAATCCGGCACAGCCCCGCCACCAGGACGCTCTTGCCCACGTCAGAAGCGGTGCCCTGCAACATAATTGCCTGCGTCATGAGGCCTCCTTCATTACGTTTTTTTGTCGCATACGGCTGAAAAATTCATCTTCGGTTTTACATAACGGCAGGCCAAGCTCCGCGTGCAGCTTGACGAGCCAGGGCTGCGTTAATCCGGCCCGTTCAATCAGTTCGCCGCGAGCGAAGACCTCACCCGGCGCGCCGTGCGCCAGCACTTCTCCCTGGCGCAGCACGTAGACGGCATCGCTGACTTCGTAAATCAGATCAATATCATGACTGGAGATCACCACGTGGTTCCCCTGCGCCACAATGCGCCTGATAATCTCGATCATCTGCGTGCGTCCTGAAGGATCAAGCCCGGCCGTGGGCTCGTCCAGCAGAAGATAGCGCGCCCCCAGCACCAGCGCCCCGGCAATGGCGACCCGCTTCTTTTGCCCGTGGCTCAGGCACTGGATCGGCTGCTGGCGAAAACGCTGCGCGTCGACCAGCGTCAGCGCATCGTCGACGCGCCGCGCAATCTCCGGTTCCGCCACGCCCAGGTTGCGCAGGCTGAAGGCGATGTCGCTATCAATATCGGTATAAAAGATCTGCTGATCGGGATCCTGAAACACCGTTGCGACCTGCTGACGAAGCGCCAGCAGTCCGCGCTTGCTGTAGTCCAGCGGCTTCCCCTGCCACAGCACCGCACCCTGCTGCGGCCTCAGCAGGCCGCTCAGATTCATAAATAACGTCGACTTTCCGCAGCCGTTAGCCCCGACCAGCCCGGTGACCGGATGGGTCGAAAAATCCAGCGTCAGCCCTTTGAGTACCTGCGCCTCCTGATAGCGAAACCAGAGATCGGCGGTGGTCAGCATGGTGCGATTCCTTACAGGGGAAAATCACCCTGGTAGAGTTTAATATCCAGCGTGGTCGCCATCTGCTGATAGCGAATCAGCACCCGGGTGAACAGCAAACCGACCAGCATCGCCAGCGAGCGATAGCCTTTTGGCAGGCTACGATAGCCAAAACGCAGCGTCTGCGCGCGGTGAATCGCCAGCGCTTCGTCTAACAGAATAAAAATAAAGCGCCAGGTCAGGAGGATCTGCTCGGTGAGTAGGCGCGGCACGCGCGCCCGCTTAAGCAGCACTATCAGCTGCGGAAACGGCAGGTTCAGCACCAGCCAGAAGGTCGCCGCCAGCGCGGCAAGGCTGCGCCAGAAGGTTTCATTGGCGACGGTCAGCCCGGATGCGGTTATCCCCAGCCAGTAGTGCCCCACCGGGACGCCTGCCGCCAGCGTGTGCGGATCGCGGGTGACGCTAAAGAGGATCGTCAGCACGCCGACCAGCAGAAAGCCAAACGGCAGCGCCATCCAGCGGCACCAGCGCCAGAAGGTCATCCGCAGCAGCCAGCAGGTCAGTCCCGCCGTCAACGCCAGGACGATCCCCTGCCCCAGCGGCGGCAGCGCAAACGCCAGCATCATCAGCGCCAGCCAGAGCAGAAACTTGCGTTCCGGCGCAACGTGGGCCCAGCGGCTCTGGTAGCTAAGCCTGTCAAGCCCGGTCATCACGGCGCTGTCTGCCTTTGGTGTAGCCCAAAATATAGAAAATCACCGCTGCGCCAATGGACCCCTGAAGCGTAAACAGCAGGCTTTCAATTTCGCCGCTGGCGGGCTCATAGAGCGGCGTGAACCACGGCGTGTAATCAGGCGCCACAACCTGAATCTGGTTTTCGGCTTCGCCATCCGAGCCGCCAAATTCCCCCCCGTGATCGATAAAAAATGGCAGTACGATCAGAGCAAGCACCATCGCCAACAGCATCAGCGTCTTTTTCATTTCAGTGTCCTTGTGCGGTAATCAGCTGACGTTTGGTCAACTGGTCATAAATCATGACGGTTAACAGCCCCTCCGCGATGGCGATGGGGATCTGCGTCAGGCAGAAAATGCCCATGAATTTCACCATCGAGCCCGCGGCACCCGTCGCCGGGTCCGGGAATGCCGCGCCAAGCTGGACCGAGGTGACAAAATAGGTCACCAGATCCGCCAGCATCGCGCACAAAAATACCCCGACGTCACGACGGAGCCCGGCGCGGCAGGCCATTTTCCACACCATGTACCCGACAACCGGCCCAATCACCGCCATCGACATGCCGTTCGCGCCAAGCGTGGTTAACCCGCCGTGCGCCAGCAGCAGCGCCTGAAACAGCAGCACGATGGCGCCGAGAATGGCGACGACGCCCGGCCCGAACAGAATCACGGCGAGCCCCACGCCGGTCGGGTGCGAGCAACTGCCGGTCACCGAGGGGATCTTCAGCGCCGACAGCACGAAAATAAACGCCCCGCACAGCGCCAGCAGAACTTTCTGGTGGCTATCCTCCTGCACGATACGGCGCAGGCGTACCAGCCCGTACCACAGGCACGGTAAGAAGATCAGCCACCACGCCAGCGCCCACATCGGCGGTAAAAATCCTTCCATGATGTGCATCGCGAACGCCTGCTCCGGCACCACCATCAGCAATAGCGCCGCCGCCAGACCGCTGAGTGACAGCTGTTTAAGCTGTTGTTCAAGTTTCATCGGGCATACTCCCACTGTTTGTTGACCAGAATGGTCGAGAAATAGGGTAACGGCTGGTCGTCAGCAACCTCATCCAGATGCCGCCAGCACTGCTCGCCGGGGAGCGTGGCCTCTGACATCATCAGCGCGCAGTTAAGCAGCCCGGCCTGCCTCAGCAGCGCTTTAATGCGCGCAAACCGGCCATAGACCTTCATCAGCACCAGGCTGTCGTGCTGCTGCAGCGCCTGCGCAATTTCCGCTTCCGGCGCGGTACAGGCGATCACCGCCAGCGACTGCTGTTCCATCGCCAGCGGCGTTTTGGACCGCGCGGCAATCGCGGCAAACGACGTCACGCCAGGCACAATTTCCAGCCAGTCCGGACTGCCGATGCGCTGAAGTAAGAACACCCAGGTGCTGAACAGCATGGCGTCGCCCAGGGTGATAAAACCAACCTGTTTTCCGGCGTTCACCTCCGTCACTAACGCGTCGGCCACCGCATCCCACACCGACTCCTTTTCGGCGCTGTCGGCGCTCATGGGAAAGTGGCAGCAGCGGATTTCGGCCTGCTCGCCGACATATTCACGAACGATAGAAAGCGCCAGGCTGTCGCCCCCTTTTCGTCCCGCCGGGGCGTAGAGAATATCCAGCGAACCGAGGATTCGTGAGGCGCGCACGGTGATGAGGTCCGACGCGCCCGGCCCGGTACTGAGGGCGTACAGTTTGCCGCTCATGCTGCCTCCTCCATCGCCACGCTCAGCGCCTGCTGGAGATGGGCAACGAACATCGCGCGCACCGCCGGGTTTTCCCCCAGCCCGTTCAGCCACGGCGTTGCCGGGATCCCGGCGGCGTTAAACAACGTCTTCCAGGAGTCCTCGTCGTCAGAGGCCATATCGTTAATGGCGTGATCGCCCGCCACCAGCATCAGCGGCATCAGATGCACGGCGGTAACGCCTTCTCTACCGAGGCTCTCAATCAGGATGTCGACTTCCGGATAGCTCTCCACCGCGCCGACGCGGGCTGGGAAGCCCTGGGCCATCATCATGTGGTCGAGGCAGGCATAGGCCGCAAAGGCGTGATGGCTGGCACCGTGGCCCATAAACACCACTTTTTCCGTGGCCCCAAGCGTCGGCATCTGCTGTTGCAACGCGCGCATCAGCCGTGCGTAATCGTCGTGGCTGCTCAGCAGCGGTACCCCCAGCGTCAGGCGGGTAAACAGCGGGCGCAGGCTCTGCACTTCACGGACGATTTTCTCGTACTCATCGCCGTTGATGATGTGCAGGGACTGGATCGCCACGTCCTGATATCCCTGAGCCGCAAGCTTTTTCAGCGCCTGCAGCGGCGTATCGATCTCAATGCCGTCACGCTGTTTGAGCTTGCGAATAATCATCCCGGAGGTGAATGCCCGAAACGGCTCGCGGTCAGGGCAGCTTTCCGCCAGCGCACGCTCGCAGGCCACAATGTTTTTCTCGCAGGTATCGTGGTAGCTGGTACCAAAGCTGACCACCAGAAGCGCCTTTTTCATCTCTAACTCCTTAAGCAGCGGCCAGCCAGCGGGCTAAACGCCCGGCGAATGCGGCCTGACTTTCCAGTAACTCGTCTCCCGTCACCAGCGGCGCCGGGCGTGTAATCACGATGCAGGGGATGCCCGCATCCAGACAGGGTTGAACCTTTTCCCGATAGCCGCCTTCCGCACCGGACGCTTTGGTGATCATCACGTCAGCCCGGCACTGGCGGTAAAACGCCGCGTTAAACTCAGCGCTGAATGGCCCGCACAGAGCGAAGATCTCGGTAACGCCAAAGCCAAGCCCGGCGCATTGCTCAACGACCTCGGGCACCGGCAGCACCCGAGCCAGCAGCGTTTTCTCCGGCAGCCCTGCGCGCCAGCGCGCCAGATCTTTACTGCCGGTGGTCAACAGCACGCGTTCGCCCAGCCGCCGCGCGATGTCGCAAGCCTCGTCAATTCCCGGCACGCTGTAGAGCAGCGGATGCGTCAGCTCGCTGAGCTGTTCGGGGCGCTGATAGCGGCTAAGCAGCACGCCCACCGTTTCACAGGCCGTCAGGATGTTGCGGCTGACCACCTCGGCGTAGGGGTGCGATGCGTCAATCACCCAGCGGGTCCCGTTTTCCGCAAGCCAGTCAACCATCTGCTGCGGCTCCAGGCGGCCACAGCGCACCCGGCCGTTAATGTCGCCCGCCAGCCGCTGCCCGGTGGGCGTCGCCACCGACAGGGTGTAGGCCACGCCCGCCGCATCCAGCTGCTGGCAGATCGCGCGGGCATCGCTGGTGCCGCCCATGACCAGCACGTCGCCATAGTTCACAGCACATAGCCCCGGGGCGTGATCATCAGCCCCTCCTGCACGTAGGTGGCCTTATTTCCGACGATCACCAGGCTTGTCATATCGACCGGCTCAAAGTCCATGTCACCCAGCGTGGTCAGCCACTTCTCCTGCTTTTTACGCCCGGCAGACTTCACTACCCCTACCGGCGTTTGCGGGCTTTTGCTGGCGGACAGCAGCTCAAACGCCCGCGCCAGATGGCCCTCGCGACCCCGGCTGCGCGGGTTATAGAAACAGATGACAAAGTCCGCTTCTCCCGCGGCGACAATGCGTTTTTCGATGACCGGCCACGGCGTCAGCAGATCGCTCAGGCTAATGTGGCAAAAATCGTGCATCAGCGGCGCGCCAAGCAGAGCCGCGGCGGCGATACTGGCCGTCATCCCGGGGATCAGGCGAACCTCAACGTCCAGCTTCTGCCTGCTGACCAGCTCCAGCACCAGCCCCGCCATCCCATAAATACCGGCGTCGCCGCTGCTGATAAGCGCGACGTTATGCCCGGCCTGCGCCAGCTCGATCGCCGCCTGACAGCGTTCAATCTCTTTGCACATCCCGGTTTTGATCACCTGTTTGTCGCCGGTGAAGGCCTTCACCAGATGGGTGTAGGTTTTGTAGCCAACGATGATTTCAGCCGCCTGCAGCGCGTCTACGGCTTCCATGGTCATCATGGCCTGCGAGCCAGGGCCGATTCCAATTACGGTTAACATCAGTGTGAAACTCCCAAAGTGATAGTGACGCCCTGTTCGCGCAGGGTTTCTCCTCGTAGCTGCCCATGGCTCAGCAGCCACGCTGCCGGTCCCGAGACGCTCCCTACCCCAACCGTCTGGCGTACAAACGGTGAAGCCGGAAAGCGATGTTCGTGCTCACGCAGCGCGTCAGCGGTAAAGGTTTCAAACGGCACGCCCCAGCAGGCGGCAAGCTGAAGCAGGCCCGCCTCGTCTTTTTTAAGGGAGACGCTGCCAATCGCTTTCAGCGCCAGCGGATCGAACTGCTGCGCCTCAAGCTGACGCGCCAGCAGGGTCGCCAGCAGCGGAAACGGCGTGTCGCGTCGACAGCCGATACCCGCCACGACCCGCTGAGGGACCAGCTTCCAGTGCGGCAGAGGCAGTTCCGGCAGCGCGTTGCGCAGCGTGATACAGACCAGCGCATCCAGTTCCGGGCGGTGCTGCAGGTCGCTCACGGTGATAAACCCGCGCCGATCGCACCGACTGACGTCGTCGTCGAGTTCCGCATCCCACCACAGCCCTACCCGCTGATGGCTCACCAGCATCTGGTTGACGATTTTTACCGACGTTCGGAAATCGCTCATTCGGGCATTCAACTGGAAGGCAAGGGTATCCAGCGCGGCCATCTCGTTGACGTCGGTGGCGGTGGTAATCACCGGGTCCGCCCCCAGCATTCCCGCCAGATAGCGGGTCAGCGCATTCGCCCCGCCAGCATGGCCGGAAAGCAGGCTAATCACGTGCTGCCCGCGCTCGTCGATCACCACCACCGCCGGGTCGCTCAGCTTGTCGTGGATGAGTGGCGCCAGGACGCGCACCGCAATGCCGGTTGCGCCGATAAAAACCAGCGCCGAATAGTGCCTGAACGCCTCGCGAACCGCCGCGGCAAAGCCGCCGTCGAAGGAGACAAAGCCCTCTTCCTGCAGGCGCTCGCTGGTAAAGCAGGTGACCGGCAGCATCGCCGCCAGGCGCTTCGCCAGCCGCACGCCGCCCGGCGTCAGGCAAAACAGCGCGATGGACTCAGGCTTTACGGTATTCATGGCTAAAATCCGCGGCATAGAGTTTTGAGTAGTGATACTCCTCGCCGAGGAACTTCCCGACCAGAATGAGCGCCGTTTTGCGGATCCCCGCCTCGCGGACTTTGTCGGCGATATCCGCCAGCGTGCCGCGTACGGTGTGGCTTTCCGGCCAGGTCGCTTTATAAATGACGGCAACGGGCGTGGTGGCCGGATAACCGCCCTCAATCAGGCGTTCCGCCACCCGGTGAATACGCTGGACCGAGAGATAAATCGCCATGGAGGTCTGATGGCTGGCAAATGACTCCAGCTGTTCCCGCTCCGGCACCGGCGTACGGCCTTCGAGGCGGGTAATAATCAGGCTCTGTGAGACTTCAGGCACGGTGTATTCCACTCCAAGCTCCGCCGCGGCGCCGAGGAAGGCGCTGACGCCGGGCACCACCTGCCAGGCGATGCCGCGTTTGGTCAGCTCTTCGCCCTGCTCGCGGACGGAGCCGTAGAGCGAGACATCCCCGGTCTGCAAACGTACCACCGTTTTTCCGGCCTTCACGCCCGCCGCCATCAGGTCGATTATCTGTTCTAAATGGAGTTCCGCGCTGTCGTGGCATTCGGCCCCCTGCGGGCAATACGCCAGCAGTTCGGTGTTGATAAGCGAACCGGCATAGATAACCACCTGCGCCTGCTGCAGCAGCCGGTAGCCCTTGAGCGTGATGAGCTCACGGTCGCCGGGACCTGCTCCTACAAACCACACGCAACGGGAATCAAACGTCTCAGACATGGTGTTTTTCCTTCTGACAGGCGATAACAAAAACGGGATTATTCGGTTTGAAATAGTGGCCGCTGCCGAGCGGGGTCAGCGCGGAGACCTGCATTTGCAGGCAATCAATGTCCTGGACGCCGACCTGCTGCAGATGGGCCAGCGCGGTATGGAGGTTTTCCTGCAGGATAAACGTCATCACCAGACGTCCCCCCGGATGTAGCTGGCGCAGGGACCAGTCAATAAGCGAGGTCAGATGGCCGCCGCTGCCGCCCATGAATACCGCATCGGCCTTATCCGCCACCGGCAACGGCGCAACGCCGGGCAAAATCGCGATATTGCGACAGGCAAAATGCTGGCGATTTTCCGCAAGCAGCTGCAGAGCCGCAGGGTTACGCTCAATGGCCGTCACCCGCAGCGAGGGAAACAGCAGCGCCGCCTCTATCGACACGCTCCCGGTCCCCGCGCCGACGTCAATCAGGTGGCTGGCGCGGTGCAGCTCGAGCTTCGTGAGGGCCAGCGCGCGTACCGCCTCTTTGGTCATCGGCACCGTTTCGCCGCGCAGAAACAGTTCATCTTTCATCGAGGATCACCACCGCATTCATCTCATAGTCGGCACAGACCTCACTGACGGGCAGCCAGTGGATCCGTTCGTTTTCCATCGCCAGGTTTTCACCAATCACCATCCAGCGATGGCCCTTACCGCGTGCCGCCAGCTGCGCGGCAATCTCTTTCGGCCCGCACCGGCTGTCGGTGACCATCGCCACTTTGCGATGCCGTGCCAGCTCGTCCACATTCACGCTGCGGCCATGGCTGCTGGTGAGCCACATCTCATTCATATCAATACCCGCCTGCGCGCACAGGTACTGCACCGCGCTGATGCCGGGAATAATGCGCACGCGCGCAATACCGAAATGCGCCACCATCCGCGTTCCGATGCCGTAAAAGAGCGGATCGCCGGAGGCCACAATCACCACCTTTTTCTCCTGACGCGCCTCAACCCAGGCCAGCAGCTCCGGAATGTTGGCGCTCAGGACAAACGTCTCGCCGCAAAACCCCGGGAACTGCAGCAGATGACGTTTTCCGCCGACCAGCGCATCGGCGCGTTCGATGGCTTCACGCGCAGCGGGCGTCATCAGGCGCAATCCCGCAGGCCCCATGCCCACGACCGTTAACATTGCAGCTCCCGGGCAATCGCCTCGACCGGGCGGTTGCTGCCCAGCACCTGGTTATCAAAGGAAAACAGAATGGCGTCGCAGGTCGGCGGATTTTTGGTAAAGCGCAGCCTCTGCATTACGCGCAGGCAGATCCGTTCGGCGAGGTGGCTGTAAAGCGTCTGAAAACCATAGATTTCGATGTGCTCCATCGCCGCTTCGGTGGTATCGCACTCGCTGACGACGGTGAGTAATTCCAGCGGCGCGCCGAGCAGCGCCAGATGCGCCACCAGCGTTTCCATGCGCGCATCGGCGATATGGCTGTGGGTGTGGAAAATCCCGGCGGCAATTTTGATGAGCTTGCCGGGATGGCCGATCAGTACTATCTGGCGAAACCCCAGCCGCACCGCCTCTTCGATCATGTAGCCGACAAAGTTGCTCATGGTGACCACGACATCTTCATCGATGCCCATCTGCTCGCGCACAAAGCGTTCACCATGATTGCCCGGCACCAGCACGACCCGCTCCAGCCCGGCCGCGCGTTTAATCTCCAGCTCCAGAGAAAGCGAGCGTTTCCAGCTCTCCTCTGACATCGGCGTGACAATCCCGGTGGTGCCGATGATTGAAATACCACCCAGGATGCCGAGGCGTGAGTTGTAGGTTTTCTGCGCCCGCTCTTCACCTTCAGGCGCGAAGATTTCGACGTCGGCCCCGCGCGTCGGGCCAATCGCCTCGCGCACGGCGGACTCAATGGTGTGACGCGGCGTGCGGTTGATCGCCGCGCTGCCGATGGGCAGGCCAATGCCTTTGCGCGTCACGGTCCCCACGCCCTCGCCGCCCGCCAGCGTGATCTCGCCGCTGTCGTTGAGCGTCACGCGGGCGAAAATCAGCATGCCGTGGGTGGCGTCGACGTCATCACCGCCGTCTTTGCGGATGGCCGCCATCGCCTGCTGCCCTTCGATGTGCGGCGATTCCACGTTCAGACACAGCGTGACGCCGGAGGGTGTCACAATGGAAACCTGATGAATGAGGTGCTGGCGCAGCACCATCAGCGCGGCGACTTTCGCCGCCGCGGTCGCGCAGGAACCGGTGGTGTAGCCTTTACGTAATGCCTTCCCGTTATGCCATACCGGGGCGTCAAAGGTGGACTCGCTCATCGCGCCCCCTGCAGGTAGTAGAGCATGGCGTTCACAATCGCCGCCGCCACATTGCTGCCGCCTTTGCGCCCGAGTGCCGCAATCGCGGGCAGATGGCTGTGCGTCAGCGCCTCTTTCGATTCCGCCGCCCCCACAAACCCCACCGGAACGCCCACCACGCCGCGGACGGCAACGTCATGCTCAAGCAGGCGAAACAGCGCCGTGGGCGCGTTGCCAAAGACGAAGATCTTCTCGCTCTCTTCCGTCACCGCGATATCAACGGCCGCCATCGAGCGGGTGATTCCCTGGGCTTTTGCCTGGGCCACTACCCGCGGGTCGCTGATATAGCAGCGGCATTCGCCCCCGAACGTGGCCAGCAGCGTTTTGTTGATCCCGGAGAGCGCCATCGTGGTATCGGTATAGATAACGGACGGGCGACGGAGCGCCGCGCAAAGCTGCTCCAGCGCGTCATCTGAAAACCAGAGAATATCCAGCCAGTCGAAATCTGCGGTGGTATGGATCACCCGCTTGACGATCGCCTCATGCAGCGGGCTGGCGAACCGGTACTCTGGCCGCGTTTCGCGAATGATTTCGCCAATGATGTCGAAACTTTTGGCTTCAATCGCCTGGGGTTGCTGGATGTATTGCATTGTCTTTTGTCCTCAGGCCGCGCCAGCCATCAGCCAGCGTGCTGCCATAAACAGCGCCAGCGCCAGGGTGGAGGAAACCCACATCAGTCGAATGGTTCGGGAAATGTCGTCTACCGCAATCGGGCGCAGCGCGTCGCCGATCCACGGCTTTTCCACGCGCTGGCCAAAATAGGTGTTGGGTCCGCCAAGCCGGATGCCCAGCGCACCGGCAACCGTCGCTTCAGCCCACGCGCAGTTGGGGCTACTGTGGTTGTAGCGGTCGCGCCAGCCGACGCGCAGCGCGCGGGAGGGATACTCGCGGCATAGCCACGCCGCAGCGCTCAGCAAGAGCCAGCTCAGGCGCGCGGGGATTGCGTTCGCCACGTCATCCATACGGGCGCTGACCATGCCGATTGCGCGGTATTTTTCGTGCTTGTAGCCCACCATTGAGTCGAGGGTATTCACCGCCTTATAGGCCATCGCCAGCGGCGCACCGCCCAGCAGGAGGAAGAACAGCGGAGCGATAACGCCGTCGACCGTGTTCTCCGCGACGGTCTCCACCACCGCCCGGTTGATCTGTTCCGGCTGAAGCTGAGAGGTATCGCGCCCCACTATCCATGAGAGCTTTTCGCGGCTTTCATCAAGGTCGCCCGCCCGCAGAGGGCGTTCAACGTCCCGCGCGGCGTTGGCCAGGCTGCGCCCGGCCAGCACGGTAAACATCATCCACACCTCAATCGCCCAGCCCAGCCAGGGATGAACCCACCGTCCGAGCGCCAGCACGCCCCAGGCCATGCCCCAGGTCAGCCCCACTACCGCCAGCCACATGACGCCGCCGCCAACGCGTAACGCCGCGTCGCTATGACAGCAGCGGCGAATACCCCGCTGTGCCGTATTGATCAGGTTGCCTATCCAGCGCACCGGATGCGGCCAGCGTTGCGGGTCGCCGATGATGACATCGAGCAGCCACGCGACGCACCATGCCAGCAGGGTCATAACGCTCCCCTCGCCGCGGTAAGCCAGCGGCTGAGCATCAGGGGCCGTTGGGCAAAGTGGAGGTGCAGGTAACTCGCGAACGTGTTGCCAACCTGCCAGCCACCCGCCCATTCCTGCATCGTCACGCCATCGCGCACTTTGCGGCACGCCAGCACCGCAGGGGTTTGCGGGGTGAAGTCGGAATAGTGAAATTCATGCCCACGCAGCACCTCCCCGCTATCGGCCAGCAGCGTGGGCTGGCGCGCCTGCGCCTCACAGTAGCCAAAACGGGTCAACCGTTTACCCATCCTGCTGTGGCCGGGGATAATATTGGCCATCCGGTGGGTAACCCCTTCGCTATCCTCCAGCGTGCTGCCGAGGTACATCAGCCCACCACACTCGGCGTAGATCGCCACGCCGCGCCGGTGCGCCTCCCGCAGGCTGGCGAGCATCGCGGTGTTTTCCGCAATCCGTGCTGCGTGCAGCTCCGGGTAACCGCCCCCGAGCCAGACCATCTGGCAGTCAGGTAAACGGCTATCGCGCAGCGGGCTAAAGCGAATAATGTGGACCCCGGTACGTTCGAGCAGCGTGATGTTATCCGGGTAATAGAAGTTGAAGGCCTCGTCATCGGCCATCGCAAGCGTTAACCCGAGTCCGGCGTCCCCGTCAGGAAGCGCGGGCCAGGTGCCCTGCGGCAGCGACGCCATCTGGCTGAGCGCGAGAAGTTGCCCGATATCCAGCGTACGTTCGAGAATGGCGGCAAAATTTTGCCAGGTCTGCGGGTCCGAGACCGACTCCCGCGCGGTGACCAACCCCAGATGGCGCTCGGGCAAACCGACGCCCTCAACGTGCGGCACATAGCCCAGGACGGGTACCGCGCAGTAGTGCTCAATGGCCGTTTTGAGCAGCTGATAATGCGACTCGCTGTTGACGCGATTGACAATCACCCCGGCAATATTGAGGGTGGGATCGAATCGCTGAAAGCCCATTACGGTCGCGGCAATCGACGTAGAAACCGCCTTGCCGTCCACCAGCAGAATCACCGGACAGCCCAGCTGTTTTGCCATCGCGGCGGTGCTGCAATAGTTCGGATCGGTGCCGTAGCCGTCATACAGCCCCATCACGCCTTCAATAACCGCGATATCCGCCTGCTGCATATGCTCGCAAAACAGCGCGTTGAGTATCGGTTCAGGAAGCATAAAGCTGTCGAGGTTGCGGGAGGCGGTACCGCTGATGTTGGTATGCCAGCCGGTGTCAAGATAGTCAGGGCCCACTTTGTACGGCTGGACGCGTAGCCCACGCTGTTTTAGCAGACTCAACAGGCCCAGCGTCACCGTGGTTTTACCACAACCGCTTCCGGTACCTGCCAGAACAAACGCGTGCTGCATTGCCGCCATGACCCCGATCCTGTCCAGGGTGGTAGGGAGGTATAGATACACGTTGTCCCAGTCTTTCGACTGTATGCATCAGTACAACCCACTTCCCACCGAAGTTGTTGAACGTGCCCGACAGGCAGGTCTTCTGGCTTAGCGTCCTCCTCGCCCGTCCTTCCCAATCTCGCGATCAGTGGTCATTACGGGGTCGTCAGCATCACAGCAGCGGGGGCTGCGGGGGATTGTCACCCCCTTCCCTGCCACAAATGTGGCAAACCTGTCGGCTTACATTATGAGAAAGAGTACGTTCTCAACACAGCAATGCTATTTACGGCGTTTCAATTCACCTTAGGCAAATACTTAACCGCAAATGAAAACTATGCTGAGTAAAACGTGGCGCCAGAATAATTGACGTCCTTCTCGATAACTCAACGTTTTATCACAAAAAATAAAAAGCAAAGATAATTACGATTAAAATCTCAATATTTATTGCGCTACGACAAGTTATTGCACCACTTGATATTTTTTCATTTTATCATGATCAAAATTCATCAGGATATTAAAGCCCGGCAACAACATAATATTGCTATTCAACGTATGTTCGTGTGATTTAATTGATGCATTACGCGTTCAGCAGGATCGCAGAATAATATGGAGGCTATAATTTGCGGTATATCAAGGTAAGCGGAATATCCTCATGACACTATGCTCCAGAAATTTCTGACCAGAAAGGTGAAAAGGTGGCTGTTGCGCAATGCCCCGCGTCGTGCGGTGAGCTTATCCAGGGCTGGATATTGGGCAGTGAGAAGCTGGTCTCCTGCCCTGTCGAATGGTACAGCACCGTTGAGGTGAGCCACGGCTCACCCGTGGCGGATGAACGCCCGCTGTCGCGCGCGATGGTCGAGCGGTTACTTCAGCACTGGCACTACCCGGCACAGCTAAGCCAGGATATCCGCATTGACGTGCACTCGACCATCCCGGTTGCCAAAGGGATGGCCAGCAGCACCGCAGATATTGCCGCCACCGCCGTCGCCACCGCCCGTCATCTGGGGCGTCAGCTCGACGAAAGCACGCTGGCAGCGCTCTGCGTTTCGCTCGAACCCACCGACAGTACCGTGTTTCGCCAGTTGACCCTTTTCGATCATAACGACGCGTCCACGCAGATTGCCTGCGACGCCCAGCCCGATCTCGACCTGCTTGTTCTCGAAAGTCCGCAAACGCTGCGCACGGCAGACTACCACCGCATTCCGCGTCAGGCGGGGCTACAGGCCGGTGCGCCAGCGCTGAAACGCGCGTGGGAAAAAATCCAGGAGTCCTGTATCACGCAAAACCCTTACCGACTGGGCGAAGCGGCAACCCTCAGCGCCATCGCCAGCCAGAGGCTGTTGCCCAAACCAGATTTTGACGCACTGCTCGCACTGGTAGAGGAGTGCGGTATTTACGGGGTGAACGTAGCGCACAGCGGCAGCGTGGTGGGGCTGATGCTGGACAGAAGTAAAGACGATGTCGACTATGTGATATGGCTGCTGGCGAAAAAACAGCTCACCCGCCACTGGCCTCAACAACACCTGCTGCGGATGGTAAAAGGCGGCGTGACGCTACTCTGACAGCAGCCTGTGCTGAATGAGCCACTCGACCTGCTGCTTGACCTCCTGCTCGTGCTCCTGCGCTAGAGCCTGCTGCAGCGGCACATGCCGGAAGAACGCGTCCCAAAATGCACGCTTGCGCTCCCGGTCACCGCATGCGCCATTAATCCTTTCACGAAGCGCCCCCGCCAGCCGCACGCTTTCCCGCATGCCCGCAGGAAGATGGTCTGCGACATGCGCTTTGAGGATCGTGCTGTATACCGGCGCGTTGCCTCCGCAGCTCAGCGCAATAATGACCGGCGAACGGTCGATAACGGCCGGTGAGATAAAGGTGGCAGCAGAGGGGTCGTCAGTGACATTGCAAAAGATACGCTCCGCGCTGGCGGCCCCTGCGACCTGACGGTTCACCTGCCGATCGCTGGTCGCGGCAATGACCAGCCAGCATGACTGGAGAAACCGCGGCGAAAACGTCTCCGGAAACCACTCGATGTCACCGCTCGCGTGCAGGCTGGCGAGTTCCGGCGTCAGGGTGGGCGCAACCAGGCGCAGCACCGCTCCGGCGGCCAGCAGCCCCTTTGCCTTATGCGTCGCCACCTGCCCGCCACCGACGAGCAGGCAGCGTTTCCCCTTCAGGTTGCAAAAAATTGGGAAATAGTCCATCGCCTTAGCCTTGTAAAACGTGAGTCAGCGCGTCAATAAACCGGCGGTTCTCCGCTTCGGTACGCACGGCAATCCGGTAGTAGTCGCGATCGAGCCCGGGATAGTTTTCGCAGTGGCGGATGAGGATGTGATGGCCGAGCAGCGCCGCCTTCAGGTCGAAACCCTGACGCAGGCAGCGGAAGAAAATAAAGTTGGCCTGCGGCTTCCAGACCGCCAGCGAGGAAAAGCGCGTCATCGCCTGCCACAGGACATCACGCTCCCGGGCGATAAAGGCGTGGCTGCGCGCAATATAGTCTTCATCCAACAGCAAATGTTGCCCCACCAGCGCCGAGAAGGCATTCACGGACCAGGGCTCGCGGGTGCGTTTCAGCTGGCGAATAGTTTGCGTATTTCCGCTCAGCAGATACCCAAGGCGCAGCCCGGGAATAGCAAAAAACTTGGTCAGGGAACGCAGCAGGTAAAGATAGCGTGACTTCGCCAGCCGCGGTGCCAGCGTGGAGCCCTGCGGCAGAAAATCGATGAACGCTTCATCCACAATCAGCGCAATCTGCAGCGCTTCGCACAGCGAGGCCAACCGGTCGAGAAGATCGGCATCAGGCATGAGTCCGGTAGGGTTGTTTGGCGTCGCGATGAACAGGCAATCGGGCCTGCGCGCGCGAACGGCGTCCAGTATGGAAGCATCCACCTGGAACCCGCTCTGCTCACTCAGCGCATAGTCGATTATCTCGCAACCCTGCTGCTGTAATGCCCGGCGATATTCAGCGAAGCCCGGCACCAGCAGCATCGCCCGGCGAGGGGCAAGCGTTCGCACCAGGCCATAGATCAGCTCCGTTTCGCCATTCCCGGCAATCGTCTGGTCATAGTCACACCGGCAGGCGCTGGCCAGCGCCTGATGAAGATGGCGGTACTCAACGTCCGGGTACTGCATGATGATATCCAGATGGGACACAATGAGCGACCTGACGCGCTCGGGCAGCCCTAGCGGATTGATGTTCGCGCTAAAGTCCAACAGCAGCTCGGGATCGATCCCCAACTGCAGCCCCGTTTCCAGAACGTTACCACCATGCTCACTCATTCGTTTCACTCGTCCATTTCAAAATGTCAGGATAACATCAGACCACAACCTGATTCAGCGCGAGATGTGATGCGGTAAACGCCAGTATCTCCTGCAGGTTGACGACCTCACCGATGACGATGAGCGCCGGAGCATGCAGTTGTTGACGTTCAACCTCGAGGTGGATATCGGTCAGCGTGCCTTTGGCGATCTGCTGACGAGACTGGCTGGCATACATCACCACCGCCACCGGCGTCCCGGCGGACATGCCTCCCTCGATAAGCTGCTGGCAGATTTCAGCCAGCCGGGTCATTCCCATCAGAACAATCAGCGTTCCGTTCATTTGCGCCAGGGCATGCCAGTTTTGCGGGTCGTTTCCCTGGCACATATGGCCGGTCACAATATGAAAGCTGGAGGCGTAATGACGGTGCGTGACCGGGATACCGGCATAGGCCAGTCCGCCAATCGCGGAACTGATCCCCGGCACAATTTCGAACGTCAGGCCGTCTTTCGCCAGCTGCTCTGCCTCTTCACCCCCGCGGCCAAAAACGTAGGGGTCTCCGCCTTTCAGACGCACCACCTGCCGCCCTTCCCCGGCATGCTTGACCAGCAGGGCATTGATTTGTTCCTGAGGGACCGGATGATGGCTTGGGGTTTTACCGACATCAACCATCAGACAGCCTGCCGGAGCCTGGGCCAGAAGTTCAGGGTTAACCAGGCGATCGTGAACAATCACCTCCGCATGGCGGATACAGTGCAGACCTTTTACCGTAATTAAAGACGCATCGCCAGGCCCTGCCCCTACAAGCCAAACCTTCCCTTTACTCATCGTTATATCCTCAGATTAAATATTTTAAGACGCAAGAAAGCGGATAATTAAAATTAGCGCTGAATTATACATCCCCTCCACGCGTCAAAAATTTGATGTATTTATCACTCTTTCTTAATTTTACGAATGGCGTTTATGACCAATATCAATAAAACAGTGAATACCGCTTTTCCTCTGCCATTGCGACATTATCGCTTTGGTCATTATGCTTAAAAAAACATATTAACCACTATCAACAATAAAACAGGCGCGCGATCACAAATATTACAATGGTTTTGTCAGTGACGTTTATAGATAAATATCAAACCTAAAATGAAGAACTCACAACCAATTGATATAAAACATTTTTTAATATCACCCCATTACCATCGTCATTTTTGGAAGGATTTTTTGAAAATAGATCAATTGCTTCCTTTTCGTCTTCAAAACACACTCCAACACCATTAACAGACCCAATGTACATTAACCGTTTTTTATACCCTTTTTATTTCCACTATCAGCCCTACAGAGGATTACCCATGAAGAAATCAACACTTGTTATTGGCGTCATTGGTGCTGACTGCCATGCGGTAGGCAATAAAGTTCTGGACCGCGTTTTTACTTCCCATGATTTTCACGTCATCAATCTTGGCGTGATGGTGAGCCAGGATGAATATATTGATGCGGCCATCGAAACGGGTGCTGATGCTATTGTCGTTTCATCCATCTACGGCCATGGCGACATCGACTGCCTGGGGCTGCGCGAGCGCTGTATCGAACGCGGTATCGGCGACATTCTGCTTTATGTTGGCGGTAATCTGGTCGTAGGCAAGCACGATTTCGCCGATGTCGAAGCCAAATTCAAAGAGATGGGGTTCAACCGCGTGTTCGCCCCGAGCCACGACCTGGAAGACGTCTGTCAGCTGATGGCGAACGATATACAGCAGCGTCAGCGCGTTGAAGAGCTCTGTCTTGAAGAGGGCTTCTGATGCAAATCGTCTCAGTCGACATTGGCTCGACGTGGACCAAAGCCGCGCTCTTCACGCCGGAGGGTGATGCGCTAACGCTGGTCAACCACGTTCTGACCCCGACGACGACCCAACATCTGGCGGAGGGCTTCTTCACCAGCCTGAACCAGGTGCTAAACGTTGCCGATGCGCGACCGTTGCTGAACAGCGGGGACGTTACGCTGAAATACTCGTCGTCGGCAAAAGGCGGGCTCGCCGTTGCCGCAATGGGTCTGGTGCCGTCGATAACCCTGGAATCAGCCAAAGTCACCGCCCATTCTGCGGGCGCCAAAATCGCCCAGTACTACTCCTACAAGCTGAACCGTCACGATATCCAGGCGCTGGAGGACTCCCCGCCGGACATTCTGCTGTTCACGGGCGGTACGGACGGCGGCGAAGAGAGCCACGGACTGGCCAATGCCCGCGCGCTGGCAGCGTCAAACCTGGATTGCGCCATTATCTACGCGGGCAATCGCGATATTCAGGACAACGTGCAGGCCATTCTTGGTCACAAAGATTTGATCGTGGTCGACAACGTGTTGCCTGACCTCGATCACCCGAATCCCTATGCCGCCCGCAAGGCCATCTGCGATGTCTTTCTCTCCCGCATCGTGAAGGGGAAAGGACTGGACGTTATCGTCGGGGAAACCGGTGAAGAGCCGATGCCCACGCCGTGGACCGTCTACGAGCTGGTGAAGGCGATCAGCGATGTCGACAGCGCGTGGAAAGAATTCATGCTGATCGACATGGGCGGTGCCACCACCGACGTCTACTCCGCCAGCGCCAATATGCTCTCCCCGGATACCGTTCTGCACGGCGTACCTGAGCCGTTTGTGAAACGCACCGTAGAGGGCGACCTCGGCATGCGCGTCTCGGCGGTGGTGGTCGGCGAAAGTACGCAGGAACTGGTGAACGCGGTGTTCGCCCACCAGCCTCAGCGCAGGGACGCGTTTTATGGCTATCTGCGCCATCTGGTCGCGCATCCGGACTATCTCCCCGTTACCGAAGAAGAAAAGCATTTCGACACGCTGCTGGCCGGGCTGTGCGTGGGATACGCCAGCGAGCGCCATGCCGGCACCAAAAAACAGGTCTGTACCTGCGTGGGCAACGTCGATTTGCAGATGGGGCGCGATCTGACCACCGTGCGCAAGGTGGTGGGCTCCGGGGGATGGCTCTCCCGCGCCAGCCAGTTCGATATTCACCGCTGGCTGAAGTACCGCGAGCTGGACGATAGCAGCAGGCGCGTGCTTTTACCCGGGCAGTTTGACTATTACCGCGATGCAAAAGGTCTGCTTCCTCTGTTGGCGAACGTCGCCAGGCTGGATCCGCAGGCGGCGGCTCGCACCAGTATTCATTGTTTAACCCTATAAAACCTAAGGCAGCAACGAATGGAACTTCGAAATAAAAAGCTAACCCATGACGAATTCATGACTGAGCGGCAACAGGTCTTGCAGACCTGGCACACCGGCAAGGACGTTGAGAACTTCGAAGATGGCGTGAAGTACCAGCAAACCATTCCTGAACAAAAACGCTTTTCTCACGCCCTGCTGAAGGCGGACCAGGAAGGTAAAACCCTGAGCCAGCCGCGCGCAGGCGTAGCGCTGATGGATGAACATATCGCCCTGCTCAAAACGCTGCAGGAAGATTGTGATTTGCTGCCCAGCACCATCGATGCCTATACCCGCCTGAATCGCTATGAAGAGGCGGCGGTAGGGATCCAAAAATCCATCGAAGCGGGCACCTCCAAACTTAACGGCTTACCGGTCGTCAACCACGGTGTCGCCGCCTGCCGCCGCATGACCGAAGCGCTGGAGAAACCGATTCAGGTACGTCACGGCACGCCGGATGCGCGCCTGCTGGCGGAGATCGCGATGGCCAGCGGCTTTACCAGCTATGAGGGCGGCGGTATCTCCTACAACATTCCGTACGCTAAGCGCGTCACTCTGGAAAAATCCATCCGCGACTGGCAGTACTGCGACCGCCTGATGGGCCTGTACGAAGAGAACGGCATTCGCATTAACCGTGAACCGTTTGGCCCGCTGACCGGCACCCTGATCCCACCGTTTGTGTCCCACTCGGTGGCGATTATCGAAGGTCTGCTGGCGCTGGAACAGGGCGTGAAGTCAATTACCGTTGGCTACGGCCAGGTCGGTAGCCTGACGCAGGATATCGCCGCGATTCAGGCCCTGCGCGAGCTGTCCCACGAATATTTCCATAACCACGGCTTTGACGATTACGAGCTGAGTACCGTCTTCCACCAGTGGATGGGCGGCTTCCCGGAAGATGAGTCGAAAGCGTTTGCCATTATCTCCTGGGGCGCAGCGGTTGCCGGTATGTCAGGGGCGACCAAAGTGATCACCAAGAGCCCACACGAAGCGTTCGGTATCCCGACCGCCGCCGCAAACGCCCAGGGGCTGAAGGCCTCGCGTCAGATGCTCAACATGGTCAGCGATCAGAAATTCCCGCCGTGCGCCGCCGTCGAGCAGGAAGTCGAGCTCATTAAGAGCGAAGTCCGCGCCGTGCTGAAGAAAGTCTTCGAGCTGGGCAACGGCGACGTGGCGCGCGGGACGGTGCTGGCGTTTGAAGCGGGCGTGCTGGACGTACCGTTCGCCCCCGCCTCCTGCAACGCGGGCAAAATCCTGCCGGTTCGTGATAACGCCGGCGCCATTCGCGTGCTGGAAGCCGGTGCGGTTCCGCTACCGAAAGATATCCTCGCCCTGCATCACGATTACGTCGCCGAGCGCGCGCGTTTTGAAGGCCGTAAACCCTCATTCCAGATGGTTGTTGATGACATCAACGCGGTATCCCACAGTAAATTAATAGGAAGACCATAATGAAAATTAAGCAGGCCCTTTTCACCGCAGGCTACTCCTCATTCTATTTCGACGATCAGCAGGCCATCAAAAACGGCGCCGGGCATGACGGGTTCATCTATACCGGCAATCCGGTAACGCCCGGGTTTACGTCCGTTCGTCAGGCGGGTGAATGCGTCTCCGTACAGCTGATTCTGGAAAACGGCGCGGTGGCGGTGGGCGATTGTGCAGCGGTGCAATATTCAGGCGCGGGCGGTCGCGATCCGCTGTTCCTGGCTGAACACTTCATTCCGTTCCTCAACGATCACATCAAGCCGCTGCTGGAAGGCCGTGAGGTTGACCGGTTCCTGACGAACGCCCGCTTCTTTGACGAACTGCGTATAGACGGCCATCTGCTGCATACCGCCGTACGCTATGGCCTGTCGCAGGCGCTGCTCGACGCGGCGGCGCTGGCGACCGGCCGTCTGAAAACGGAAGTCGTGTGCGATGAATGGCAGCTGCCGTGCGTCCCGGAGGCCATTCCGTTATTTGGGCAGAGCGGCGACGACCGCTATATCGCCGTCGACAAGATGATCCTCAAAGGCGTTGACGTACTGCCGCACGCGCTTATCAACAACGTGGAGGAGAAGCTGGGCCTGAAGGGGGAAAAACTGCGCGAGTATGTGCGCTGGTTATCCGACCGCATCTTAAGCCTGCGCACCAGCCCGCGCTATCGCCCGACGCTGCACATCGACGTGTACGGCACCATCGGTCTGATTTTCGATATGGACCCGGTACGCTGCGCCGCCTATATCGCCAGCCTTGAAAAAGAGGCCCAGGGCCTGCCGCTGTACATCGAGGGGCCGGTGGATGCGGGCAACAAGCCGGATCAGATCCGCCTGCTGACCGCCATCACCCACGAGCTGATGCGTCTGGGTTCCGGCGTGAAAATCGTTGCCGATGAGTGGTGTAACACCTATCAGGACATTGTGGACTTCACCGATGCGGGCAGCTGCCACATGGTGCAGATTAAAACCCCGGACCTGGGCGGTATTCACAACATCGTTGATGCGGTGCTGTATTGCAACAAACACGGCATGGAAGCCTATCAGGGCGGGACCTGTAACGAGACGGAAATCAGCGCCCGCACCTGCGTGCACGTGGCCCTCGCCGCTCGCCCGATGCGCATGCTGATCAAACCGGGCATGGGCTTCGATGAAGGTCTTAACATCGTGTTTAACGAAATGAACCGCACCATCGCACTGTTGCAGGCTAAGGATTAACAGATGGCACGTACATTTAAGATCTTATCGCCAACGGCTATCCTGGGCTATGGCTTCCCGGAAGAGAGCTTTCGTAAGGCCATGGAAGCGTCGCCGGATCTTATTGCGGTCGACGCGGGCTCTTCCGACCCTGGCCCCCACTACCTGGGGGCAGGTAAGCCTTTCACCGACCGGGCGGGGGTAAAACGCGATCTGCGCTATATGATCGTGGCCGGCGTTAAGCACAACATTCCGGTGGTGATCGGTACCGCCGGTGGGTCCGGGGCCGCGCCGCATCTGGAGTGGTGCCGACAGATAATCCTTGAAATTGCTCAGGAAGAGAAGCTCTCGTTCTCTATGGCGCTGATCCCGTCGGATGTCGATAAAGCCACCGTGCATCAGGCGCTGGATAACGGGAAAATCACCGCCCTGGATTTCGTCCCGGCGCTGACCCACGAGGCCATCGAAGAGAGCACCTATATCGTGGCGCAAATGGGTATCGAGCCTTTCCAGCGGGCGCTGGCGGCCGGGGCGCAGGTGGTGCTGGGCGGACGAGCGTACGATCCGGCCTGCTTTGCCGCGCTGCCCATCATGCAGGGCTTCGATGAAGGTCTGGCGCTGCACTGCGGTAAGATCCTGGAGTGCGCGGCGATTGCCGCTACGCCGGGGTCCGGCTCCGACTGCGCGATGGGCATCATTGACGATAACGGCTTTACGCTGAAAACGTTTAATCCGAAGCGTAAATTCACCGAAACGTCGGCCGCGGCCCACACCCTGTATGAGAAGTCCGACCCGTACTTCCTGCCGGGGCCGGGCGGCGTGCTGAACCTGAAAGGGTGCAGCTTCAAAGCGGTCAACGAGGGCGAAGTGTACGTCAGCGGTTCCCGCCACGAAGAAACGCCGTATGCGCTGAAGCTGGAAGGCGCCCGCCGGGTCGGCTTCCGCTGTCTGACCATTGCCGGTACGCGCGACCCGATCATGATTGCCGGGATCGATAATATCCTCGAAGAAGTGCAGGTCAGCGTGAAGCGCAACCTCTCGCTGAATGACGACAGCATCCGCATGACGTTCCACCTGTACGGCAAGAATGGCGTGATGGGCAACCATGAGCCGATGCAGTCCGCCGGGCACGAGCTGGGGATTTTGCTGGACGTGGTGGCCCCCACCCAGGATATCGCCAACAGCGTCTGTTCGCTGGTGCGCTCTACCCTGCTGCACTACGGCTATGAAAACCGGATCGCAACGGCGGGCAACCTCGCGTTCCCGTTCTCCCCTTCCGACATTCAGAGCGGCCCGGTGTATGAGTTCTCAATCTACCACCTGATCGAAGCGAGCGACGCGCTGCGTTTTGATTTCCACCTCGAGCAGGTCACGCCAGAAGGAGTTCAGTCATGAAACACGGTATTTGCTCACTGGCGCAGGTCATTCGTTCTAAAAACGCCGGACCGTATGAGCTGGTTCTGGATATTTTATTTAAAACGCGTGAAGACTATCAGCGGGTAAAAGCCTCGGAGCAATTAACGCCGCAGCTTATTGCCCGTTTATATAACGTTAAGCCTGACTTTATTCATCGCATTATCTGGTTCGACCCGGCCAATGCGGTCAAAATCGTCATGCCTCGCGATATTATCTCCGGCAACGTCGGCGACAATGATGTCTATGGTGCCCAGCAGCATGCACCGTTATTAAGTATCGAGTTCGATCTGTAACACTACAAATACAACAACGTCCATTGGGATATAGATATTTGCTGTATCACTGTATTCCAGATAATTCATGCGGTTGGTCACAACAAACGTGCGTCTGAGCGGTTCGTCAGGGCTCAGACGCACGCGCCCCTACACATTAACCAACCTTTATCCGATGGAGTAAACATGAAAAAAATAAGCTTAACGAAAATGATCATCTTAGGTTTGATACTCGGCATGATAGCCGGGGTGGTCATTAATAATATGGCATCAGCAGATACAGCAAAATCGTACGCGCAGGATATTTCTATATTTACCACCATATTCTTACGCATGGTGAAAATGATTATCGCCCCGCTGGTGATTTCCACCCTCGTGGTTGGCATAGCCAAAATGGGTGATGCTAAAACGCTTGGCCGAATATTCTCCAAAACCTTTTTCCTCTTTATTTGCGCCTCGCTGCTGTCCATCGCGCTGGGGCTGGTTATCGTCAACATCTTCCAGCCTGGCGCAGGCATTAACTTTGTTCCCCATGACGCCGGGGCCGTTGCGGCCGTTCAGTCCGAGCCGTTCACGCTGAAAGTGTTTATCTCTCACGCGGTACCGACCAGCATCGTTGATGCCATGGCCCGCAACGAGATCCTGCAAATCGTGGTGTTCTCGATTTTCCTCGGCTGCAGCCTGGCGGCCATTGGCGAGAAAGCCGAACCCATCATTAAGGTGCTCGACTCTCTGGTGCACGTGATGCTGAAGCTGACGGGCTACGTCATGCTGTTTGCACCGCTGACCGTGTTTGCCGCGATCTCCGGACTGATTGCCGAACGCGGTCTGGGCGTGATGGTCAGCGCCGGTATTTTCATGGGCGAGTTCTACATGACGCTCGGCCTGCTGTGGGCGATTCTGATTGGCCTCTCCACGCTGATTGTCGGTCCGTGCATCCGTCGTCTGACAAAAGCGATTTTCGAACCTGCGCTGCTGGCCTTTACGACCTCAAGTTCAGAAGCGGCTTTCCCGGGTACGCTGAACAAACTGGAAAAATTCGGCGTCTCCTCAAGAATTGCCAGCTTTGTCCTGCCCATCGGCTACTCCTTTAACCTGGTCGGCTCAATGGCCTACTGCTCGTTTGCGACCGTATTTATCGCCCAGGCGTGCAACATCGAACTGAGCATTGGCGAGCAGATCACCATGCTGCTGATCCTGATGCTGACCTCTAAAGGAATGGCGGGCGTGCCGCGCGCATCGATGGTGGTTATTGCCGCCACGCTCAACCAGTTCAACATTCCGGAAGCGGGCCTGATTCTGCTGATGGGCGTCGATCCGTTCCTCGACATGGGCCGTTCCGCCACCAACGTGATGAGTAACGCGATGGGTGCCGCTATCGTCGGTCGCTGGGAAGGCGAGCACTTTGGCGTCGGCTGCCGCGGCAAGGTTCCGGCCAAAGAAAGCGCCGCTTCAGAAACTGAAATCGCCATGTATTGATTACAAAGGCCAACCGTCGTTGGCCTTTCGTCTTCCGATGACAGGATAGCCCCATGAAGATAAACATTTTCGGCGTCAGCCTCTTATCCGTCAGCCTGTTGTTTAGCGCCGCCGCGCTGGCGCAACCCGCGCCGGACTACGCGCAGCTGCTTGAGCAGGCTCACCAAAAATTCAAAGGTAATCATGAGGGAAAGGTCGCCGACTACATCCCTGCCCTGGCGACCTATAGCCCCGACAATTTCGCCATCACCCTCGCCACGGTCGACGGCAACATTTACCAGGCTGGCGACGTGAAAAAAGCGTTTCCAATGGAGTCGCTGAGCAAAGTTTTCACCCTGGCGCTGGCGATGGAGCAGCGCGGTCCGCAGGAGGTGCTGGATAAACTCGGCGCCAGTGCGACCGGTCTGCCCTTCAACTCCGGCTTAGCCATTGAGCTGACCAAAGGTGCGCCGGAAAACCCGCTGGTGAACGCGGGGGCGATGAGCACGGTCAGCCTGATTGAGGCGAAAGATAAGACCGACCGCTGGAACACGATCCTCAATAACCTGAACGCGTGGGCCGATGCCTCGCTGACCGTCAACGAGCCGGTGTTCAAATCAGAAATGGAGACCAATCAGCATAACCAGGCGCTGGCGATGCTGATGGCGTCCTACAACAGCTTTTATGGCGATACCCGGGAAGCCGTCGAAATCTACACCCGCCAGTGTTCCGTAGACATCACCGTTGAGCAGCTCGCCAAAATGGGCGCGGTGCTGGCGAACAAGGGCAAATCGCCTTTCAACGGCAAACAGCTGCTGAATGAACGCTACGTGCCGCAGGTTCTGGCGGAAATGGCGATTGCCGGGCTGTACGACGGCAGCGGCAAATGGCTGTACACCGTTGGGATCCCGGCGAAGAGCGGCGTCGGCGGCGGCATGGTTGCCATCGTGCCCGGGCAATACGCCATCGCGGTCTACTCGCCGCCGCTGGATGCCGCCGGGAATAGCGTTCGCGCCCAGCAGACGATTGCGTATGTTGCCGGGGCGACGCAGGCCAACCTCTTTTTAGCCCATTGATTCTAACAGCCTGTGATTTTGTCAGCCGGGCGCGCCAGCTGCGCCAGCGCCCGGCAAAAACAACCTCAAAGTGAGAAGTACTATGTCTAAACCATTTGTCTGGCAGGACCTGTTTGTTCAGGGTAACGATACGACGGAATATGAACTCCTCAGCACACAGCACGTTACGGTGACGGAGCTAGAGGGCGAGGAGGTCATTAAGGTGGCGCCTGAGGCATTGACCCTGCTGGCCCAGCAGGCCTTTTATGAAGCCTCATTTTTCCTGCGCGGCGGACATTTAACGCAGATAGCCAGCATCCTGCACGACCCGCAGGCCAGCAGTAACGACAGGTATGTCGCCCTGCAGCTGCTGCGCAACGCCGAAGTATCGGCAAAAGGCGTCCTGCCAAACTGTCAGGATACCGGCACGGCCACCGTTGTGGCGAGCAAAGGCCAGCACGTCTGGACCGGCGGGGATGACGCCGAAGCGCTGAGCAAGGGGATTTACGCCACCTTTAGCGAGTGCAACCTGCGCTACTCGCAAAACGCACCGCTGGACATGTACACCGAGGTCAACACCCAAACCAACCTGCCGGCGCAGATAGACATCAGCGCCACGCCGGGGAGCGAATATCGCTTCCTGTTTGTCAATAAAGGCGGCGGATCGGCTAACAAAGCCGCGCTGTTCCAGGAAACGAAATCCATTCTGCAGCCGGATAAACTTACCGCGTTCCTGATCGAGAAGATGAAGTCGCTCGGTACGGCGGCCTGTCCACCGTACCACATTGCCTTTGTGGTCGGCGGCCTCTCTGCCGACCAGGCGCTGAAGGTGGCGAAGCTGGCCTCAACAAAATATTATGACAACCTGCCCACCATCGGGAACGAGCTGGGCCAGGCGTTCCGCGATACGGCGCTGGAAGCCACGCTGCTCAACGCCAGCCGCGAATTCGGCATCGGCGCCCAGTTCGGCGGCAAGTACTTCGCACACGATATTCGCGTCATCCGCCTGCCGCGTCACGGCGGCTCCTGCCCTGTCGCCATGGCGCTCTCCTGCTCCGCCGACCGCAATATCAAAGCGAAAATCAACAGGCACGGCATCTGGCTGGAGAAGCTGGAGCATAACCCTGGGAAATATATCCCCAAGGCCAGCCGTGATGAAAACGACGCCCGAGCCGTACAGATCAACCTGAACCGCCCGCTGCGCGAGATCCTGCGCGATATGTCCGCCCTGCCCATCGGCACCCGGCTGTCGCTAAGCGGCCCGATCGTGGTCGCCCGCGATATTGTCCACGCAAAAATCAAAGCGCGGCTGGATAACGGCGAGCCGATGCCGGAGTACATGAAAAACCATATCGTCTATTACGCCGGTCCGGCGAAAACGCCGGAGAATCAGGCCTGCGGCTCCCTCGGTCCAACCACCGGCGGGCGCATGGACGGCTACGTCGATGCTTTCCAGGCCTCGGGCGGAAGCCTGATCATGCTTTCCAAAGGCAACCGCAGCCAGCAGGTCACCGATGCCTGCCATAAGCACGGCGGCTTCAACCTCGGCAGCATCGGCGGTGCGGCGGCCCTGCTGGCGCAGCAGTATGTGAAAAGCCTGCGCTGCCTTGAGTATCCCGAACTGGGTATGGAGGCGGTGTGGATGATGGAGGTCGAAAATCTGCCCGCCTTTGTGCTGGTGGACGACAAAGGGAATAATTTCTTCAGCCAGTTTGAGCAGCAGCATCGCTGCGCATCCTGCCCTGCCGGACATTAAGGAGCCACTATGGAAGCGCGAGCTAACGCAGACAAACACCGCCAACGACAGCAAAAGCGCAAAGAGCAGGTTGATATCCGCGTGGCGGCGGCAACAGAGAAGAGAGGCATTCTGATCGTCTTCACCGGCAACGGAAAAGGCAAGTCCACCGCCGCCTTCGGCACGGCGACGCGTGCCGTCGGCCACGGTAAAACCGTTGGCGTCGCGCAGTTTATTAAAGGCCAGTGGGATAATGGTGAATACAACACCCTGCATCCGCTCGGCGTCGAGTTTCACATTATGGGCACCGGCTTTACCTGGGAGACACAAAACCGGGAGACGGATATCCAGGCCGCAACGGCGGTGTGGCAGGAGAGCAAACGCATGCTGGCTGACCCGAGTTACGACCTGGTGGTGCTGGATGAGCTCACCTATATGCTGGCTTATCACTATCTGGATACTCAGGAGGTGATCGCGGCGGTTGAGAACCGTCCAGTGCAGCAGACCGTGATCGTCACCGGGCGCGGCTGCCACTCGCAGTTACTGGCGCTTGCCGACACGGTCAGCGAAATGCGCCCGGTGAAACACGCATTTGACAGCGGTATTCAGGCGCAGGAGGGCGTTGACTGGTAAGCGTGTCTGTACCGGATGGCGCGCCGCGCTGCCGCCATCCGGTGTTATTACTCTACCGGCGAGACCACTGATTTTTGTAATAGCCACTCGCGGAAGGTTTGTAACGGCAGGGATTGAGCCTTTTCCTCTCGCCACGTCATGATGAAGCGGTTGCCGGTGCGGATAGGAACATCACAGGGGATAACCATCTCGCCGCAGTCCAGGTCATGCTGGATGGCGAAGCGGGGAAGCAGCGCGACGCCAAGATTCGAGCGTACTGCGGCAATCAGCATTGAGAGGAGGTCAAAGCGCGGGCCAAGGTTCACGTCCGGACTGGTGATACCGGACAGCGCAAACCACTCCTGCCAGCCATTGATGCGAGTGCTTTGGTGTAACAGCGGAAACTCCCTTAGCAGCTCCTCCACCCCCAGCTTCTGCTCCGCGCTGGGGAGCAAACTTCGGCTGCAGACCGGCAGGATCTCCTCTTCAAATAAATAATCGACTTCCGACCACGGGGGACAAAAATCGGCGCGCATAATAGCCGCATCGTATTCACGATTTAAAAAATCGCCGATATTGGCCAGCGAGTGAATATTAACAATAATATCAGGATTTAATTTATTAAACTCCCATAAATTAGGGATCAGCCAATGCGTACTGAAGGTGGGATTTACCGCCAGCTCCACAACCTGAACGGCAGGCTGCCAGGACATTATCATATTTGTATCGCGTTCCAGCTTATTAAGCGTCTCTTTGACGATATTCAGATAATGCTTTCCCGCTGCATTCAGAAAAATCCGCTTTTTGGCATGATTAAATAATGAGGTGTGTAAAAACTCCTCCAGGGCCGTCACCTGTCTGAACACTGCACTCTGCGTTAACGCCAGCTCTTCTGCGGCGCGGGTATAGCTCTCGTGGCGCGCCACAACTTCGAACGTCACCAGCAGCTCGCTCTTGGGGATTTTTCCTCTCATCATGTCTTCCATTCATGGTGGGTAACAGTAATTTTTTGAAGCGAATAAACCCTGCTTCAGAACGATACCGCCATTATATTTTAGTTATGCTCCGTCGGCAGTGATCCACACCATGATTTAATCAGTTTTGCGCGTCAGGCCAGAGTACTTGCAGAAAATGAAATGAAACATGAAAGATTATTAAGAACCTGTTCAATTTGTGCCTTACATAATGGCGGCAGCGCCTTATTATACGAAAAACCGTATGGGCATTAAAAACAGGAATAGTGCAGGACCGGACGTTAAAAAATATAAAACAAAACGTTGTGCTAAAAATACTGCGGGGTTTTGTGTACGTCCCTCCGATAACCGGCGCACCTGCGCCTCTTCAGCACGCATGCTGAAACCGGCTCAAAACAAAAAACCCAGGTCGCATAACGACCTGGGTTTCGAATTTGGCGGAAGCGTAGAGATTCGAACTCTAGAACCCTTTCGGGTCGCCGGTTTTCAAGACCGGTGCCTTCAACCGCTCGGCCACGCTTCCAAAGTGAGGCGCACTATAAACATCTATTAGCGCCTTGTAAAGCAGGATTTTTTCTATTTTTACCCACCGACGTTTGACTGCGCAAAAATCACCCAGGCGCTGACGGCGCATCGGTCTCTGCTCGCTTGTACATACCGTAACACAGCAACGCTCATCCTTTTAAATCGCTCTGGTATAGAATGCCACAAAAATAAACGGTCATTTGTTGTGTAATTGTTATAAATCTGAGCAGTCACAGATTTTAGAAATTACTGCCATGCAGTGTTACTGGTTGATGATGAAAATCAAAAATACGTTTTGCTTACATATCCTGATGGCGACCCTGGCCATTCTGTTCCTGTGCGTTCACCCGCTGGTGACGAGCTTCGATCCGCCCCTCACCTTCCAGCCGCTGATTAAATCAATGGACGGCACGCCGAAAGAACAAGCGGAAAAAATTGCGACTATTTCCCACGCCTTAGAAGGGAATGCTATTTTCTTCATCGGCGCGTCTGAGGTTGCCACCTCGGAAGATGAACATTACGCGGTATATAATTACTTTAATAAGCAATTGCACACGCCCGTCGTGGCGTATGGCGATGCGTTTGTCGATGACGAAACGCAATTTTTACTGTTCTCACGTTTTAAAAATAGCCTTAACGCAAACAGTAAAGTGGTTTTGCTTCTGGCACCTGACAGCTTTTACTCAAAAGGTCTGCCACCGGCTATCTATGCCGATAATTTCCCCGCTTCTATTTTTAATCCGCTGATGAAGGATCCGCAGGCGCGCCCGCTGCTGGTTAATTATTTAAAGCATATTGATAGTAAAGACATAAGCCATTTAACCTTTGGCCAAATGCGCGTCTTTGGCTGGCACCCCGACCTGATATGGGACGAGCTGAGCTTCCAGTTTGCGAACGTCTGCACCCTGATAAAAAACGACTGGCTGGCGCTGCTCAACGTCACGCCCCGGACGGTACAGCCCTGGCCGCAGCAGCCAACCACCCACATCACCCCAGACTGGGATAAAGAGCTGGCGAACGCGCGCGAGTTAAATAAAAAACGCCAGCAGAGCGCGGCCACGCTGTGGATGGACAAAACGATTTACGAAGAGGACGGTAAGCCACAGCAGTGGGATGACACGCCGGTCGTGCCTGCGCAAATCGCCGCGCTCAGTAAAACCGTTCAGCTGCTGAAAGAACGTCACGTGCAGGTGATTGCTATCGTCGACCCGGTTAACCCCTGGGCGCTTTACAATACCGATACCTTCCGCCCGGTTGATAAGCAAATTAAAACCATTCTGGAAAAGAACCAGATCCCTTATTTAGATATGTACGCCATGCCTTATCAGAATGGCTGGAACTGGGATCGTTTGCACCCTTCCGAACTGGCCTGGGTTCCTATGATTCGCTTTATTGCACAGAGTTTTAAATGATGAAAATCGCGATCCGTCTTTTTTTCCTTTATCTCCTGCTGGCGATCACCATCGTCGCGTGGACCTCTGTCGATGACAGCATGAGTATGCAGCTGCATTTTGAATATCAAAAGTTCTGAGGCCGAATGATGTATAGCTCAGGCATGTTTTTTGTTTATTTGTTTTCCTCCGCCCTGGCGTTTGCGCTGGTCAATCGCGTATTACGCCATCGCCTGACCTGGTTATCTGCGCTGTCGGTGCTGACGGCGCTGGGATGGGGATATATATTTCAGGGGGATTATATTGTCCCCGCCGCCGTATTTTTCAGTTTTTATGTTTTCGCCACGCTAAAAGAGAAGGGATGGTTAAAAACGTGGCAGGCGGTCGTCCTGACATTATTGCCGTTGTTGCTGGTGAAACTTCACTTAAATAACCACTGGGGCATGATCGGCCTCTCTTTTATGACGTTCCGCGCGGTGGACGTGCTGCTCTATCGCAGTAAAAAAGAAGGTCAGAATTTCCTGCACTATTTCTGCTATCTGTTTATGCCCTTTATCATCCTGGCCGGCCCCATGTACCGCTGGCGGACATGGATGAGCGATGTCAGCAAGCCCGTATTTGCCTTTAACCGTGAACAGTTTTTAGTCGCGTTAGAGCAAATCATTACCGGCATTGTCCAGAAGTTCCTGTTTGCCATGCTGGTCGATTCGCTTGTCGTGCAGCCCTGGAGCCATAAGCCGTTTACGCTGACCGTGGGCGTGGTGATGTCGATTGCCTATAGCACCTACCTGTACTTTGATTTTGCGGGTTACAGCAATATGGCCATCGGTGCAGGCCGCCTGTTTGGGCTCAATATTCCGGCAAACTTCAACATGCCGCTTCTGGCAAAGAACCCGCAGGATTTCTGGCGCCGCTTCCACATCAGTTTGTCTGAATGGCTGCGCGATGTGGTCTTTATGCCCGTTTACATGAACCTGATGAAGTTCAACTTTTTCCGTCAAAACAAAGCGCTGGCGCAAAATATCGGTATTTTTTGCACCCTGTTCTGCATGGGGGCATGGAATGGCCTGGAGCGCCATTACGTTATCAGCGGCGCGCTGTTTGGCGCGATTTCCGTCACCCATAACATGCTGCTGTGGTCAGCCAAACGCAGCCCGGCATTGCACCGCGGTTTGCAGTATCCGGCCGTTGCGTTTTTAGGGCGAATTCTGACGCTGGGAAGCGCCGCGGGATCCCTTTACATCTTTAGTGGAATGTCACCTCTATGAAAAATCACTCCGATCTTCAGGAACTGCAGGATTTCTTACGTGCGGCATTATGCGATCCCGCCTCTCCGCAGCAACTGGCCATCAGCGGCAGCGACGAAGCCTTAAGCTGGCTACAGCTTTCTGCTGCCGTGACGGACTGGGCACAGCGCTATCAGCGTTGCCAGCCTGCTGCCGGTACGCCTGTTGTCCTGTACGGACACCAGCAGGCCGAGTTCGCCGTGGCGATTTATAGCTGTTTGCTGCACAACATCCCCTACATCCCGGTGGACTGCATCTACCCGCAGGAGCGCCTGCGCGAGATCTGCCATCTGGCCAATGCCCCTTACTATTACGACGTCGCGACCCGGCAGTTCATCGCCACCGGTGAACCGGGCAAGGTGCTGGAGGAGCAGGATCTGGCCTACATCATGTTTACCTCGGGCAGCACCGGTAAACCTAAAGGCGTGCAGATTGGGCGTGAAAGCGTATGGCACTTCATGAAATGGGTCAGCCAGGACTTTTCACTGCCGGAAAAACCGGTCCTGATGAACCACGCGGTATTCAGCTTTGACCTCTCCCTGATCCCTTTGCTGGCGAATCTGGCGATGGGCGGACACATCGTGCTGAACGCTAAAGAGGATATTCAGAAAGAGAACTGGCTGGAGCGACTGAAAAGCAACGCGGTCTCCGCCTGGGTTTCCACCCCCTCTTTTGCCTACCAGCAGCTGCTTTCCCCGCAGTTCAACAGCGAGTATTTGCCCGCGCTGAGCGTCTTTATCTTCATTGGTGAAGTGTTAAATAAGGCGCTGGTTAAACAGCTCCGCCGCCGTTTCCCGCAGGCCAAAATCATCAACTCCTATGGCCCAACGGAAGCGACCATCGCGACGACCGTGGTTGAAATCACGGATGAGATCCTGAACAGCGACAGCGCCGTGCTGCCGGTGGGGGTCATGATGCCTGAGAGCAAAATGGAAATTTCCGCCGACGGCGAGCTGATTATCTGGGGTAAAAACGTCATGCGCGGCTACCTCGGCCTGCCGCAGGAGAACGCGGAAAAATTACTCCGCCGGGAAAATGAAGCGTTTCGCGGCTACCGGACCGGCGATCTGGGCTACGAAGCGGGGCTTATCTATTGCCAGGGCCGCAACGATAGCCAGGTAAAACTGAACGGTTACCGTATTGAAATCAATGAGATTGAAAACCGCCTGCTGGCCATGTCCGGCATCAACGAAGCGGTGGTTCTGCCGCTGATGAAATCCTGCGGTAGCGTGCTGCGCATTGCCGCGTTCTGCGTGACGGATATGGCGCCGGATACCATCAAAACGTCGCTGTCGAAGGTGGTTCCGCACTATATGGTGCCTTCACAAATTATCGTAAAAGACGCTTTGCCGCTGAATCCTAACGGCAAAATTGACCGCAAGCTGCTGGACGCTTACGCCCGCACAAATTAATGACTCCAGGAAAAATTATGGAACAAGAAATTCTCGCCCTGTTCGAAAAAGTGTTATCCCGTAAAGTGGGCTTTCACGATGAACTGATTGAATCCGACATTCTCGACTCCATCCTGGCGGTCGATATGGTGCTGGAAGTGCAGGACGTTTACGGCTGTATGATCCCGCCAACTGACGTGGCGACGGTGCTGAAAACCCCGGCGGACCTGGCCCGCTATATTGAAGAAAACCGCTAACCCGGAAGGCTCTGGAGGTATGCTCCGGAGCCTGTTTTATTGCTGCTGTCTAAATTACCTGCAAGCCCCCTACCGCTGCCCAGCCACACTCCCGATACAAAAAGTTATCTAAAGCGCCATAATTGATAGGTACCTAACTCTTTTGTCAGGAATTCAGTATGTCGCCACGTACCGCCAGCGATCTCTATTCAGAAATGAAAAATATGTCCGTTGAAGAGCGGATCCGCTTCTTCTCCCTTTCGCTGGCGGAAATGCACCGCGAGCTGCAGGAGAGCATCAGCCAGATAGAGTCGATGAAGCAGGCGCTGGAAGAGAGTGAAGAGTATCATCGTCAGCTGGTTGAAACCGCGCAGGATGCGGTGATTACCATCGATCATGCCGGTAACGTTGTAAACTGGAACCAGGCGGCAGAGCGAATGTTCGGCTGGTCAGCGGAAGAAGCGACAGGCAACAGCCTTGGCAAGATGATCGTACCGGAAGCGTTTCGCGAGCAGCACGCACGCGGCCTGATGCGCTTCAAGGCCGGGCAACCGTCGAATATTCTCAACCGCACTATCGAGATCGCTGCGCTGCATCGCACCAAAGGCGAGTTCCCTATTGAGCTCTCGATATGGCCCCACCAGCAAGCGGGTAAGCAGATATTTTCGGCATTTATTCGCGATATTACCGATCGCAAACAGCGTGAACACATCGCGTGGCTGCATGCTAACTTTGATGCCCTGACGGGGTTACCGAACCGAAGATTACTGGTTAACCGTCTTGAGCTGGCGATCGCCCAGGCCATCGCCCACGATAAAGAAGTGGCGCTGCTGTTTATCGACCTCGACCGGTTTAAACCGGTGAACGATCTCCATGGTCATGCCGTCGGCGACGAGCTGCTGCGGCTGGTGGCATTTCGTCTGCAAAGCGTACTGCGCGAAGGTGACACGGTGGCCCGCCTCGGCGGCGATGAGTTTGTCGCCCTGCTCCCCGATTTAACGACCTCCGATCCCTTACCCACCCAAACGGCGGAAAAGGTCAGCGCCGCGCTGGCACAGTCTTTTTTGATTAACGAGCAGGTGATTACCATCTCCGGCAGTATTGGTATTGCCCGCTTTCCTCATGACGCAGGTGATGCCGATACGTTGCTCAATAGCGCAGACAAGGCGATGTATACCCGCAAGCGGATTACGCCAGGAGAACGATGATAGGGCTGGCAATGGATGCCTTTAACAGCAATGAAACCAACCGCTTTTACTATTTCTCCTACACTTTAGGAGTACTGTCGGTACGGTAAAAAGAAAAAAGCCAACTTAATTAAGGCATTACTGATTCGCTGTGCGCTCAGCCGGGGATCGTTTTGCCTTTAACAGAGGAGTCTGCGGTATGGCATTCGTAACAACGAAAGACGGCGTCAATATTTACTACAAAGACTGGGGCCCAAAAGAGGCTCAACCCATTGTTTTCCACCACGGCTGGCCGCTGAGTGCCGATGACTGGGATAACCAGATGCTCTTCTTCCTCGCGGAAGGCTATCGCGTTATCGCTATCGATCGCCGTGGTCACGGGCGTTCGGACCAGGTGAGCGAAGGCCACGATATGGATCATTATGCGGCCGACGCGTCAGCCGTGGTTGAAAGCCTGGATCTGCGCAATGCCGTGCACGTCGGTCACTCCACCGGCGGCGGCCAGGTCGCCCGCTATGTTGCCCGGTATGGACAGCCGCAGGGTCGCGTCGCCAAAGCGGTGCTCGTCAGCGCCGTGCCGCCGCTGATGGTCAAAACGGACGCTAACCCAGGCGGAACGCCTATTGAGGTTTTCGACGGCTTCCGCAAAGCGCTGGCGGCTAACCGCGCCCAGTTTTACCTCGATGTCGCCAGCGGTCCTTTCTACGGCTTTAATCGGGAGGGCGCGGACGTTTCACAGGGCACGATCCAGAACTGGTGGCGTCAGGGAATGATCGGCAGCGCTAAGGCCCACTACGAGGGGATTAAGGCGTTTTCAGAGACCGACCAGACGGAAGATTTGAAAACCATCACGGTTCCCGTTCTGGTGTTGCAGGGCGACGACGATCAGGTCGTGCCGTATAAAAACGCTGCCCTGCTGCAGGACAAGCTGCTGGCGAACAGCGTACTGAAAATTTATCCGGGCTTCCCGCACGGGATGCATACCACCCATGCGGACACCATCAACGCGGACATTCTGGCCTTTATTCGCTCATAACGCCGCGTTTCTTGCCGGGTGGCGCTGCGCTTACCCGACCTACATTTGCACAATTCAATGCATGAACGCCACCCAGGAGGTGGCGTTGTTTATGACCTTTTAGCGCTTCTGCGCAACCAGTTGGATCATGTTGAAGTAAGCCCCGGCGCCCGCATCCATAATGGGCACCATCATCTCCTGGGCGATCTCGCATTGCATAAACTCATCCCACGCCTGCTGGCAGGTATCCATCTCCCGCACGGTGGTCAGAACCGAACCGGGCTCTTTTTCCCACAGCGCTTTCCACCAGGAGAGCGGATAGAAATACCACTCTGGCGTCCAGAAAGGCTTAACCACCTCCGGAAGATGCGTTTCGCTGTATTCACCGATAAACCCGGGAACGGCAACCGCAATATGTCCTCCGGGTTTCAGGAAAGGTAGCAGCGTGCCCAGCATGGCGTCATTGTTGCCAAAGTATTGATACGCATCCACGCTCACGATCAGGTCGAAGTAATCATGCGCGAACGGGATCGCTTTCGTGGCATCAACCCGTAGAGGAAAAATTTTTCCGTCCAGACCCCGTTCGCTGAAACGCGCTGCGTTTTCGCTCGGCGTAATCCACAGATCGGCGGCAAAAACCGTGGCGTCATATTTTTCGGCGAGCAGGATAGAAGAGATCCCTTTCCCGCAGCCGAGATCGAGAATGCGCATCCCTGGATCAATCTGCAGTTGAGCAACCAGCTCTTCGGTAAGCCGCATGGCGTTTGGGCCCATCATGGTATCGAGCAAAAAAGTGCGGTCGTAGCTATCTGTGTAAGGTGTATTCATCACTTCTCCTTAGCGATTATCCAGCTGGGCGCGAACGTTGTTCAGCCCGGTGGTGTTGATGCGGTAAGGCTGCCCGTTCACGGATCGGATCAGCTTTTTGGTGCGGAGTTTTTTAAAGACGCTGAGCGTGCAGTCGCTCAGCACCAGCCCTTCACGGGTGTAGCACTCAACGGACGTGACGCGGCCAGAACTGTCGCGGACGTGCACAATACGTCCACCTTTGGCGAGAACATGTAAGGTACGTTGTTCCTGACGGGATAAATTCATACTGGAAAACCTGTGTAATCATCATGCGTAAAAACAAGCCCACACCCGCAGGTGCGTGCGTAAGGTTTAAGCGCAGCGATAACCAGTCCGTCCTGAAAAGGGCGGGAAACTGATTATCTGATGAAAACATTCTCCAGCATCAAAGCCTCGGTGAGAGATGAAAAGGTATTTACGGGCTGAATGATAACGTCTGATTTTTACAGGGGAATAGCGGAGTTTTAAAAGTGTGAGGCGGATCGGTCAATCCAAAAGAAAACCCCAGGTTAACGAGTAACCTGGGGTTTATGTTTGGCGGAAGCGTAGAGATTCGAACTCTAGAACCCTTTCGGGTCGCCGGTTTTCAAGACCGGTGCCTTCAACCGCTCGGCCACGCTTCCTAAGTGAGGCGAACTATAAACACCTCACCGCGTGCTGTAAAGAGTGGCTGCACTCGTTCGCTGTAAAAATAGTCAAAACGTGTTTAATCGGTTGAACTGACGACACATCGACGATTTTATCAGCACAGGCTTAGTGTTTTTTGATGTACATGTCTTTCGTGAAATAGTACCCCAGCTTATCTGGCGTGAATCCACCGACCCACGGTTTCACCAGGTGCGTGCGGACGTAGTGATAAACCGGAATGGCCGGCACATCACGCCCCAGCAGATCTTCTGCCTGCTGGTAGTACTTACCCCGCTCTTCCGCCGTTTTGGCTTTTGCGGCATTCACCAGCGCCCCATCGTAGTCCGGATTGCTGTACTGGCTGGTGTTTTCGCTGTCGCCCGTGCGGAAGTTGTTCAGGAAGGTCGCCGCATCGTCGTAATCGGCAATCCACGCGTAGCGCACCGCGTCAAAGTTGTGGGTGTGCATGGTGTCCAGCATGGTTTTCCACTCCTGATTTTGCAGCTTCGCGTCCACACCGAGGTTTTTCTTCCACATGGAGCTGGCCGCAATCGCGATGCGCTGGTGCGATTCAGAGGTGTTGTAGAGCAGGTTGAAGCTCAGAGGATGGCTGGCGTTATATCCGGCCTCGTTCAGCAGCTTTTTCGCCTCCGCGATGCGCTTGTCCAGCGGCCAGCTGGCGTAATCCGGGTTGTGTAGCTTAACGCCGCCGATATCCGGCTGGCTGATGAGCCACGCCGGGCGCTGCCCCTGCCCCAATACTTTTCCGGCAATGATGTCTTTATCCAGCGCCATGTTCAGCGCCTTGCGCACGCGCGCGTCGTTGAACGGCGGACGGGTGGTATTGAATTCGTAGTAATAGGTCGCAAGCTGAGGTGAAACGTCCAGCTGGCTGCCCAGGGTTTTCTTGAGCTGGGCAAACTGGTTAATCGGAACCGTGTACACGATATCAATTTCGCCCGCTTTATAGCGGTTCACATCCGAGGCCTCAGACGTGATGGGGAGGTAGGTGACCTTGTTAATCACGGTGTGCGCGTTATCCCAGTAGCGCGGGTTGCGCTCCGCCACGATGCGTTCGTTGACCACCCACTGCGACAGCTTGTACGCCCCGCTGCTGACGAAATGCTCCGGCTTGGTCCACTTATCGCCGAAACGCCCAATCAGCACTTTATCCACCGGCACCAGCGACGGGTGCGCCAGCATCGCGAGGAAGGCCGCGTTTGGCTGCGTGAGCGTCACTTCCAGTGTGGTGTCGTTAATCGCTTTTACGCCCAGCGTGTCGGGCGCTTTTTTCCCCTGGGCGATATCGGCCGCGTTGGCGATATGCATGTTGCCCGGATAGCTCGCATAAGGCGAAGCCGTTTTCGGATCGATCAGGCGCTGCCAGCTCCAGACCACATCCTCTGCGGTAATCGCCGTGCCGTCGCTCCAGGTGATGCCCGGACGCAAATGGAACGTCCAGACGGTGTTGTCCTTATTCTCCCATTTTTCCGCGAGTCGGGGTTGGACTTCTCCTGCTGGAGAAACGCTGACCAGCCCTTCGAATAAATCACTGATAATATTGAATTCGACATCGCTTTCGACTTTATGCGGGTCGAGCGAAGCCGGTTCACTGCCATTATTCCTGACCAGTTCCTGTTTATCGGCCAGCGCGGTTCCTGCCGGCACGTTAGCCGCCCAGGCTGCCGTGCTGGTGCACAGGATCCCGGCGGTTAACAAAGAGAGCGTAAAGTTCGTGCGTGTTTGTGGTTTCATTTCCTTCGCCTTATTGTCTGTTTTATGACGATCCGGAAATAACTCTTAGCGTTCGAATGGTAATAACGCAATATTTTTCAGTAACCTATAAGAGCTTGATCTGGTAAATTGTCGCAAACCGCTGTTCATTCTGGTGAAAGGGTCTTCTGCAGAAGAAATAACCACCCCCAGCGCTAACGTGCTGAGTAAAGATGGGTAAAACCACTTTGAGACTGGCGTGCCGTTTCCTATTCTTTCCGCTAATTACATCTGTCATAAGAGAGTGACTCATGGATCGTATAATTACTTCTTCACGCGACCGCACATCGCTACTCAGTACCCACAAGGTGCTGCGCAATACCTATTTCATGCTCAGCCTGACGCTGGCATTCTCAGCGATCACCGCCACCGCCAGCACCGTGCTGATGCTGCCGTCTCCGGGGCTGATCCTGACGCTGGTGGGTATGTATGGTCTGATGTTCCTGACCTACAAAACCGCTGACAAACCGGTCGGTATTCTTTCTGCTTTTGCCTTCACCGGCTTCCTGGGCTATATCCTGGGGCCGATGCTGAACGCGTATCTGTCTGCCGGTATGGGCGATCTTATCGGCATGGCGCTGGGCGGTACCGCGCTGGTGTTCTTCTGCTGCTCGGCCTACGTGCTGACCACCCGTAAGGACATGTCCTTCCTCGGCGGTATGCTGATGGCGGGTGTTGTGGTGGTGCTGGTGGGTATGGTGGCAAACATCTTCCTGCAGCTGCCTGCCCTGCATCTGGCGATTAGCGCCGTGTTTATTCTGATTTCTTCAGGCGCGATCCTGTTTGAAACCAGCAATATCATTCGCGGCGGTGAGACGAACTATATTCGCGCCACCGTGAGCCTGTACGTGTCGCTGTACAACATCTTCGTCAGCCTGTTGAGCATCCTGGGCTTCGCCAGCCGCGATTAAGCCGACCTGCTGAAACAATAAGGAGAATGCCGGTGGCATTCTCCTTTTTTTATGCCCTACTCACCCCGGCAAATATAGGTCGGGTATCGCCGGTCCTGAATCAGCCAAACGGAAGGCGCGAGCTCAGAGATCGTCAGGTAGTAGCGTGCAGTCGGATACGCGAAGCTACCCCACTGTTCATCCGGCGTATTGTCATTGTGCCGCCGCCAGGTTTTGGTGTAGCTCAACACAATAACCTTATCATCGTCCCGCTGCTCCCAGGTAAAGTCCACATCTCGGTCAACGATCAAATTTTGCCCGCCGGCCCTTGCCGCGCCCTTATAGGTGGTGAACCCGGTACCGTCCCGGTGAAAATAGAACTGGGCCACAGCATTGACCTTCACTTCACTGGCTTTTCCCTCATTGCGCGTAAAGTTAAATTCCGTACCGCAGGCCAGCGCATCCTTTTTACCCGCAAAGCCGGAATAGTAAAACAGCGCCAGGGCACCGCCAGCCAGCGCACCGCCCAGCCCAAAAAGGAGTTTTATTTTCATTGTTGTGCCCCGCCTTTATAACGTATGGTTTTACACAGGCTGGATTGACTGGCCGGGCAGGCGCCAATGAACACCTCATCTGCAGCGGAAAGAGAAAAACGGGCGCTGAAATAATAAATGTCGTACTCCTCACGTTCGCACGCCACGTTACTGGCCTCCAGACGCTCCGCTAATTTCGATAACACCAGCGGTCTTCCGTGATCGTTAATAATCCAGATGCTGCAACGCGCGATTTTTTCCTTAACCGGCTTGAGTTTCGCCGGAACGAAAATCCACTGCTGTCGGCTAAAATAGAGGGCAGCCCCCAGCGCAGCGACAATCAATACGGCCACAATCGCCCATATTTTCCGAGGCGCGCGTTGAGGCTTTACCTCTTGCGTTGCGGACGAGGGCTGCAGATCGGCGGATGGAATATTCTCTCCGGGCTGAAAAATCACATCGGCCTCAAAACGAAACCCGTAACGGGGCACGGTCACGATAAATTCGTGCCCCTCGCCCAGAGACTGGAAGCTTTTACGTAATTCGCTCACCGCTTTATTGAGATTATTTCCCGATGGCGTAAAGCCAAATTCCTCCCACACGCGAGCGATCAATTCTTCCCGACTCAGGTCGCGTCCTTTGTGTTTAATAAATTCCTGTAAAAGCCGTACGGCGGGTGCCGAAAGGGTTAATACAGATTCTGGTTGTCCAACAAGACTTATTGCATGTGCTTCAGGATCGAATAACAACGAATTATTGCATATAAAAAACATCTTTTATTCTCGGCTGTTACCGCATGTTTTTTTATCCCTGGTACATCGACATGAAAACCGCCTCCTGACCTGCTTGTTTTTTCATCAGAAGGAATTTTCTTTCCATCCCTGGTAGCGGTATTTTCGCTTAACTATACAACCTTAAAGCCAGAAAATCAGGATAAAAAACTGTATTTAATGAGTTAATTAATACAAATTTTCACAAACCGCTGTTCTGGTTAAAGTTTCCCTGCCCTGAAGCAATACGTAAGCAGACGGTGTACTGGTGTTAACGCGCCGCCGATGAACTCAGAGCAGGCAGACTGAATGTGAAACAGAAAAAAAGAGTGAACGTGAAAACAGCCTTTTATGTCGCCGCGCTGTCATTGCCATTTTTCTCAGAAATGACAATGGCCAATATGAGCGTGTACCCCATGGAACTTAACGTGGATAAGTCCGGTACAGCGCAAATTAAGGTGGCGTCGAAAACGGATGATATTCAGTTCATTCGGGTGAGGCAAAAGAAAATTCTTAATCCCGGCACTGCCCAGGAAAAAGAGGTTGATGTGGCCTCGTGGAAAGAAGGCGGCGTTGTTGTCACGCCCGAAAAATTTGCTCTTGCGGCAGGCGCAATGCGCGTGGTTCGCCTGGTATCGCTTACGCCACCGGAAAAAGAGACTACCTGGCGCGTCTATTTTGAAGGGGTAAAACAACCTGACAGCATTATTCCCGGCAAGGCAGAAAGCCCGGCTGCGACGGCGACATTGGGCGTCAACGTAATCTGGGGCGCCCTGATCCACCTCGCGCCGGAAAAAAGTGTGGTTTCACTCTCGATAGACCCTCGCAGGGGGACGTTAAAAAACAACGGTACGCTGCGCGTACCGCTGAGAGAGCTCGGTATTTGTGACGCTGATTCGTCGTGTAAATGGATTAAAGAAGACGCGACGATTTATCCGGACACCGAACGGACATTAAAAACGCTCACAAAGACACAAGGCCAGAAATATAAATTCCGCTACTTCAACTGGGTGAATAAAACCGCTGAAGAAGCTGATTTACCCGTCGTGCAATAACACGACGTTACCGTAAAGACCCCAAAGGGTTTGTTTAAAGAGCCAGGGTGCTCATTTGTAAATATGGAGATATCAATGCGTAAGTACTTTAAACCTCTGATGATTGTTGCCGCGATGACCACGTCCGTTAGCGCGCTGGCAATTCAAAAAGATATTACCGTCAACGCCAGCGTTGATTCACAGCTGGATATGACCCAGGCCGATAACACGCCGTTGCCAGCAAGCATCGATATGCAGTACCTGCCTGGCCGTGGCCTGGAAAGCTACCGCCTGAATACCAAGGTATGGTCTAACTCCGCCACCAGCAACGTGAAGGTCCGTCTGGTGAGCGCCGCGAAGCTGGCAAATGCTGACGGTGCGGAGACCATCCCAATGACGGTGATGCTGGGCGATAAAACCCTCTCCACCGCCGATGTTGAATATACCGGTACCGAACTGTTCCCGGGGAGCATCGAAAACGGTTCAGCGGTTCTGCCACTGACCATTTCTCAGACCACCAAAGGCATTCTGAAAACCGGTCAGTACAGCGGCGTTGTCAGCCTGATGCTGACGCAGGCGACTACCACGGAAGGCGGTGCGTAACACCACAGCACCTAAGGAATAACGTCAGAGGGTGCCCACCCTCTGACGTCAGGATGATGTCGAGGCTCGTTCATGGCGTTTCACAGAAATACTCTCCTCTTTGTTGCTTTGTTACCCGCATCCATCCAACTCGCCTGCGCCGGGATGGCCGTCCCGGCGGGTTTTGAAGATCTGGCGAAAACGCAGCGTCTGTGGACGGAGGTGAACCTCTACGGAGAATCACTTGGTCTTTTTGAAACGGATATCACGCTTGAAACGGTCAGTTTCGTCGCACCTGAAACCGTGGTTGCGGCCATCAAACGACGGTTCAATGACGCCCCTGCACTCGTTGCCACCGTGTCTGCCGCGCTGGCCGTTCCGCTTGCCCGTAACGGCAACCTGGCCTGCAGCAGCAACGGCTCCGCAGCCGGCTGCGATTACATTGATACCGACCGCGCGGCCATTATCTATGACGAGAATAACGCCCGCATTAGCCTGTTTTTGGACAAGAAATATCTGCCTAAAGCCACCGCGGAAAATCAGTGGTATCAGCCCACGCAGGACACTGAAAATGCGCTGATCCATCAGCAGAACATTAATTTTGTTGCCGACAGGGATTATCAGTCGGCTACCGTACAGGGCAACGGCGCGCTGGCGCTCGCGCAGGACGGCTATGTTAATCTCGACTGGACCTGGCTGGGACAGCGTTCACGGCGTCAGCAGCAGGAGATAACCGTCAACAACGCCTGGTTCCGCCAGGATATCTTGCGTCAGTACTATGTCCAGCTAGGCGAGATGGATACCCGCGATCTGTTCAGTAATGCCGGCGGAAATATCAACCTCAGTCAGCTGCCGCTGGGCAAAATTCGTGGTCTGCGCACGGGTTCAACAAGAGCGTGGAAGAATCCGTTTCAGCAGTCGAAGGGAACCCCTGTCACCGTGCTGCTTTCCCATGACGCGCGTATCGACGCCCGCCGTGGCAATCAGCTGCTGGCGAGCTTTTATCTGAATGCCGGTGCACAAACCCTGGACACGCGATCGTTCCCGGACGGGAGCTACACCGTGACGCTCTCCATCTATGAAAATAACCGGCTGACGCGCACCGAGCAGGTGCCGTTTACCCGAACCGGCATAACGCCATTCGACCGCGTCGAGTGGTTCCTGCAGGCGGGTGAAACCGATAATAGCGATCAAAACGAAGAACGTAGCGCGGTTGCGCAGGCGGGCGTACGCCTGCCCGTCACCCCGACGCTGGCGCTGACCAGCGGTGCAACGATAAAGAAAAACCAGCGTTTCCTGGAAAATGCGATCGACTGGAGCCGGGGCTTCAACGCGGGCCCGATCGACGGCGTGCTGAGTACCCGGTTTAGCTACCTTTACGGCAGCGAAGGTCAACGCGGCAATATTCAGCAAATCAGCTACAACGACGGCTTTTCACTGAGCCTCTATCGTAACGCGCTATCAGCGGAAAACTGCAATACCCGAAGCGCGGGGTTTGACGCCGTGAACGGCTGCTATCGCACCCTCTCGGTGATGTTATCCGTCCCTGTCGGCACATGGTATGCGAGCCTGGGGTATTCGGATAACCGCAATGAAGGACGGTACGTTTCACGCCGTGAGCTCCCGGACAGCGACGATCGCCACGATGCGGGTTTGCCGTGGGAATCGGTCTATATGACCCGCTCGCGCACGCGGGCCTGGCAGGGAGGCCTGAGCAATACCTTTAGCACCCGAGGCCTGAACATTAACAGCAGCATTAACCTGTTCATGCGTAACGATGACTCCCGCGAAGGCAGGGACAAAGGCGGCTACCTGAGCGTGAGCCTGTCCATGGCGCATAACCGTCAGGGGGATGCGTCGAGCTATACCTCTCTGGGCGCAACATGGCAGCACCAGCAGCGTGAAAAAAATCAGCTGAGCTACAACGTGGCGCATAACTGGTACGCCGATGCACGCGGCGAAAATGAGTACGGTCTGAGCGCGTCGGGCATTAACAGCGATTCGCTCAATACTTCAGCCTATACGCGCCAGGGCGGACGATATGGCAACGGCAGCCTGACCGTCAGCGACGCCTGGGATCGTCAGGATCGTCGCCATACGCTAAGCAGCAGCGGCAACTACAGCTCGACTCTTGCGCTGTCGCGCTCTGGCCTGTGGCTGGGCCGCTGGAGCGACGGACGTCCTGCTTCCGCCGTCGCGGTTAACGTTGCCACCCCGGAAGAGACTCTGGGTCCGAGCGTCGCCGTGTCGCTGGATAACGGCGGTAGTGCAGACATTCCGGGCAATAGCCGCGCCCTCTTCGCCGTGCCGGGCTATCAGCAGTCAACGTTGACGATTAACGAATCGCTGGACGTCTCGCGAGGAGCCAGCAGTGAGATTACGCAAGGTTCAGGCAGCAGAACGCTGTTTATGGTGCCGGGCAAACTGCTGCGTCGGGATGTGCAAACCACCGCAAGCTACACCTGGCTCGGCCAGTTAACCGACGAGCGTCATTCCCCGTTTATCGGCGGCGTGCCGCTGAACGTGAACGGCTGGAGCGATCTTGGCAACGGCGGGTTTAGCGCCCAAAGCGACGCCCTGCTGCATAACCTCTACCTGGTACGCCAGCAGCAGTTTTATCAGTGCGCGCTGCGCGTGAAGAGTATGCGCGACGTGGTGCGCTACGTCGGTTCCATTCCTTGCCGGGAGTTAACCTTCTCCGCCCTGCCGGATGCCGTCCAGCAGCAGGCACAGCTGATGCTCGCCGGACGAACGACCCCAGTCAGCCCGACCGCCATGAACGCCGACAACCTCACTAATGGGAAATGATGTGATTAAGTGCCTCTTTATTTTACTGTTTTTAAGCCTGTGGACAGGCCAGACTCTGGCGGGCGCCCCTGCGGGACGCAACACCAGCGTTGGGATCAGCTTCGATCGCACGGCACCGCCCGCGCGTTTCGATATCTGGCTTCATGAATCGGGCGGCTATGACGCCGCCGACCCGCAAAAGTGGGGGCGCAATACCCTGACCTGTCAGTCCCGGACTGATTCCACGTACGGGGCCTGCATGAACTCTCCGGTCTGGTTCTCAGCTAACCCGGCCGCGCCCTATGCCATCAATGTACGTTTCACGCATGCCCTTACCAGCAAGACGGTGGATATCAAGGTGTATGGCGATCACTATATGTTTATCAACAATAAAGTGTTCACCTTTGCCAGCTTTGTCACGGGTGGAACGGGCGATCTTAGCGCCTGGAACAGAGAGCCCTACTTCGATTTCTATATTGTGAAAAGCGAACTGGATAAGCTCGCCCTGCCGGGGATCTGGACCGCCACGCTGAAGCAGAACCTGCGTCAATGGGGGAGCGCCGACTGCGGTGGGAACTTCAATGACGTAAACGTCGGATGCCCTGGCTATCTCACCATCGCCACCTGGCAGGCAAATATTCGCATTGAAGTGGTCGATCCGGGTAATCAGCAGATCTATCTGCCGGCCTTTCCGCACTCAACGCCCATCGTTAACCTCAACCTGACCAACTTTCCGGGACGGCCCGGGGGCAGCGAGATTCAGGGGGAAAACTCGCTGGATATGTGCCTTTACGACGGCAAAAACAGTACCAGCACCCGCGCCTATCTTCGCTTTGAGGATGACGGACTCCCCTCAGTTGATCGTGCCGAAGGCGCGTTTTCTATCAGGCGACGTGGCGGTAGCCAGACCGATGCGCGGGATCGTCTCGATTATCGGGTCTCCGTCACCAACCCAATCACAGGCGCAACCGAAGCCGTCGCGAACGGTAAAACCCTGGTCTGGCAAGGCACGAACGATCCGCAGTATCTGCGTCAGGTCGTGCTGCCCGGCGGACGCGAGAGCGTACTGTGCATCCCTGCCCCTATAATCCTGAAAACTCCTGCGTTTGCCGCCAGCAGCAAAAACGCGGGCGACTATACCGGCACGCTGCGCGTTATCTATACGCCCAGCACGTTATAACGAGGTCACCGTGAGTTACGCCATTCTCGACAACAATCGATTTTACGCCGAAGGGTTGCGCTATGCGCTGCTGCGTCGGGGCGTCCAGCCAGAGGTCATCAGCGATACAGTAAAATGGCAGCCAACCCTGCTTACCCGCCGCGTGGTTGTCGTACGCTGTCGTTTTTCCGTGGCGGGTACGCATCAGGCGCTGATTAACATTTTACTCAGACTGGAAGCCGCCCGGTGGCAAGGCAGCCTTTATCTGGTCTGCAATGAAAAAGGGTGGGCGCTGGCGACGCATTTACGCAAGCGTTTCAGTACTTTAACCCTTTATATCATCGACGACAGGATCGCCGTTGCCGATGCGGCGTATCTGCTGGCCAAAGAGCCCCGCCGCGTTCGAAGCCTGGACTGCTGTCTTACCGGCCTTGAATTCAACGTGCTCGATCTGATGCTTACGGGGTTGCCGGTACGCCACATTGCCATCGTGACGCGTATGTCTGAGAAGCAGGTTTCAACCCATAAATGCAACGCGCTAAAGAAGCTCAACGCCAACAATCTGCTGCAGCTGCTCCTGTAGGTCACGGCTTATCCTGCGGCCGCTTTTTTGCTACACTGTCGCCGATTTTTTCACATACGACAGAAGATTATGTTCATTTTTGCAGGCCAGGAAATTGAGACCGATAGCGAAGGCTATCTGAAAGATACAACGCTCTGGAGCGAACCGCTGGCGGAGAAAATTGCGGAAAACGAAGGGATTACCCTCTCTCCCGAACACTGGGAAGTGGTGCGTTTTGTGCGCGAGTTCTATCTTGAATTCAACACCTCTCCGGCGATCCGCATGCTGGTCAAGGCGATGGCCAATAAGTTCGGCGAAGAGAAAGGCAACAGCCGCTATCTGTACCGTCTGTTCCCGAAAGGCCCGGCAAAACAAGCCACCAAAATTGCTGGCCTGCCTAAGCCGGTGAAGTGTATTTAATACCGAATCCCGAAGTTTACGTATTCGCGCCCGGGTTGATGCGGTTCCGTTAACACCTTATCAACCCGGGCGCTGCGCGGCCCACCCGCTTTCAGCCACGCCACCAGCTTGTCGACCTGCTCCGCTTCGCCGCAGGCGACCACCTCAACGCTGCCGTCGTCCATATTTCGCGCGTATCCCGTTAGCCCAAGCTCAACCGCTTCGCGCTGGGTGCTGTAGCGGAACCCGACGCCCTGAACAACGCCGTGAACCCAGGCAATGGTGCAGACTTTTGACATTTTTCTTCTCCTTAACGTAGCGTTTTCGGCAAACAGCCATAGTGCTGCCGGAAACGGGCGGTGAAACGAGAGCTGGAAAGATACCCACATTGTAATGCGATTTCGCCAATTGGTAATCGGGTTGACTGGAGCTGTGACAAAGCAACGGCCATCCTCACCTCCTCCACGATCTGGCGAAAACTCTGTGACTCGTCACGTAAGCGTCTTCGCAGCGTCGGCACGCTTAAGGCCAGACGGCTGGCGACGTCCTGCGCGGTCCAGGCTCTGGCGGGCGACAGCATAATGAACTGCCGCACCTGCTCGGTCAGGTTACTGTTTCGCTCAATAAGCAGCGGACCTGCCACGCCATCATGCAGCAAGGCCAGCAAAAGACCGAAAGCCTGATGCTTTTGTAGCGCCTCCGGTAAATCCTGACGCACGGCGTGCAGCAGGTTGTCCCACATAAACGCCAGCCCCTCGCTCAGCGGGGCGCAGAGCGAATGCAGCGTCGTGCGAGGCCAGGATTTCAGGTAATGCGCTTTAAACTCGGCGACGATCTCCGGAGACAACATCAGCAAATCCGAGTGAAACAGCCCGTTTACAGGCTGATTGATAATCTCCATCGCCGTATTGGCAGGGATAATGATGAGCTCATCCCGTGTCGCCTCCAGGCGGTTATCATCCTGAACAATCACCTTACTGCCGTGGGTGATATGACAAATAGCCGGAAAAAAGAGTTTAACCTGGTGCAGGCGATGCATTTTGCTGGCAGTCACTTCACCCGCTGTAAGATGTTTATGTCGAAAATGGAACTCCTGCACCCTGTCATCCTTATCTGCTGTAGGTTGCCGTTAACTGAGCCTTTGCCAGAGCGTGACTATTCAGCATAAAACCGACCAGCGCGCCGCTGGCATTGTTGTCGAGGGGCAGTTTATCCACGTCCAGGGCCCAGACGGTAATCTGATAGCGGTGGGGCTTGTCCCCGGCGGGTGGACATGCGCCGCTAAATCCAGAATAGCCGAAATCATTACGCCCCTGCACAACCCCCGCGGGTAATTTTTCGCCGTTCGGGTTACCGGCATCGGCGGGCAGGGTCAGTGTAGTCGCCGGAATATTGGCTACGGTCCAGTGCCACCAGCCGCTGCCGGTGGGGGCATCCGGGTCATATACCGTAACGGCAAAACTTTTTGTACCGGCGGGCGGATTTTTCCATGCCAGCTGGGGAGAGATATTCCCACCGTGGCAGCCAAATCCCTCAAATATCTGCTGTTGCGCTAACCGGCGTTCGCCGGAAATATCCTGGCTGGTGATGCCGAAAGGCGTTGCCGCTAAAACCTGAAAACTCATCGCCGCCAGAGCGGCTATTGCGATTACACTGCGCTTTTTCATGGGTGCTCCCTCTGCTGTACCGGAAGCCCCACTGTAAAGCCTGCTGCAATGTCGTAATGTGCCTAAGCGATTTGATTTTGTGCCGAAACGCTCAACGGCATCCGCAGATGATTGCGACTTGCTGAATGTGCTACTCTACGCGCCATTTCCTGAAATCGACAGAACAGCAAATTATGAGTGTACGTTTAGTGTTAGCCAAAGGGCGCGAGAAATCATTACTGCGCCGTCATCCCTGGGTCTTTTCCGGCGCGGTTGCCCGTATGGAAGGCAAAGCCAGCCTCGGTGAAACCATTGATATCGTTGACCATCAGGGGAAATGGTTAGCGCGAGGCGCCTACTCGCCAGCGTCCCAGATCCGGGCTCGCGTCTGGACGTTTGATAAAGATGAAACCATCGACATCGACTTCTTCGTCCGCCGCCTGCAGCAGGCGCAGCAGTGGCGCGACTGGCTGGCAAAACGCGACGGGCTGGACAGCTACCGTCTGATTGCCGGTGAGTCCGACGGCCTGCCGGGCGTGACCATCGATCGCTTCGGTAACTTCCTGGTGCTGCAGCTCCTGAGCGCCGGAGCGGAATACCAGCGCGCCGCGCTGATTAGCGCGCTGCAAACGCTGTTCCCGCAGTGCGCCATCTATGACCGCAGCGACGTTGCTGTGCGCAAAAAAGAAGGTATGGAGCTGACTCAGGGGCCCGTAACGGGCGAACTGCCACCTGCCCTGCTGCCGATTGAAGAGCACGGCATGAAGCTGCTGGTGGATATTCAGGGCGGGCACAAAACCGGTTACTACCTCGACCAGCGCGACAGCCGTCTGGCTACGCGTCAGTACGTTGCCGACAAACGCGTGCTGAACTGCTTCTCCTATACCGGCGGTTTTGCCGTTTCGGCGCTGATGGGCGGCTGTGCCCAGGTGGTGAGCGTGGACACCTCGCAGGAAGCGCTGGACGTGGCAAAACAGAACGTCGAGCTCAACAAGCTGGACTTGAGCAAAGCGGAGTTTGTACGCGATGACGTCTTCAAGCTGCTGCGTAAGTATCGCGACCAGGGCGAGAAGTTCGACGTCATCGTGATGGATCCACCAAAGTTTGTGGAAAACAAAAGCCAGCTGATGGGCGCTTGCCGCGGGTATAAAGATATCAACATGCTGGCTATCCAGCTGCTGAACCCGGGCGGGGTTCTGCTCACCTTCTCCTGCTCCGGCCTGATGACCACAGATTTATTTCAGAAAATCATCGCCGATGCCGCAATAGATGCTGGCCGTGATGTACAATTTATAGAGCAGTTCCGTCAGGCAGCCGATCACCCCGTGATTGCTACCTACCCGGAAGGACTGTATCTGAAAGGGTTTGCCTGTCGCGTCATGTAACTTGAAAAGAGAAATATTGCCCGCACATAACGTGTAAGTAGTGTTTCCCGGGAGGTGACTATGATTGCCAGCAAATTCGGTATCGGCCAGCAGGTCCGCCACACTTTGCTAGGGTATTTGGGTGTGGTCGTGGATATCGACCCGGAGTATTCCCTTGATGAACCGTCAGCAGACGAGCTGGCGGTGAACGCAGAGCTTCGCGCCGCGCCCTGGTACCATGTGGTGATGGAAGGTGACGATGGACAGCCCGTCCACACCTATCTTGCCGAAGCGCAGCTGAGTAGCGAGCTGCAGGAAGAGCATCCGGAGCAACCCACAATGGATGAGCTTGCTCAGACTATCCGCAAACAGTTACAGGCTCCGCGCCTGCGGAACTAAGCGTGTAAAAAAAGCCCGATGAACGGGCTTTTTTTTATTACTTCGCCAGCCCCAGACGGGGGATGTCAATCGCCGGACAGCGGTCCATGACGACCTTCAACCCCGCGTCCCGCGCCAGCACGGCGGCCTGCTCGTTAATCACGCCCAGCTGCATCCACAGCGTTTTCGCGCCGACGGCGATAGCGTCCTGCGCCACTTCCCACGCCGCCTCGGAATTACGGAAGACATCGACCATATCAATTTTTTCCGGCACGTCAGCGAGCGTGGCGTAACCCTGCTGACCCAGCAATGTTTTCCCCGCCACTTTTGGCGACACCGGGATGACGTGATAACCCTGATCGAGAAGGTATTTCATCACCCGATAGCTTGGACGATCGGGTTTATCGCTCGCGCCCACCAGCGCAATGGTACGCGTGGATGTCAGAATCTCGGCAATATCGTTCTCTTTCATGGTTTTTCTCCTGGCTTTTTTAAAAGTGTACGCCAAACCGCACATCTCAACCATCCATCCCATACAGATGCATGAGGGCAAAACGGCGAAATATGTCTATATGTTAGTAAACGTGATTCTCGAAAAATCCAGATACATTAATACGGCGACAGGATTTCTGACGGGAGCCTTCTATGAAAACCGGTATTGCCACTGCTCTGATTGCGTTAGTGATGCCGGTTTGCGTTTTTGCTACCACGCTCCGGCTTTCTACCGACATTGACCTTCTGGTCCTGGACGGGAAAAAGGTCTCCAGTTCGTTACTGCGGGGTGCAGACAGCATCGAGTTAGATAACGGACCGCATCAGCTGGTCTTCCGGGTAGAAAAATCGATCGGTCTGGCTAATCACGAGCAAAGAATGTATATCTCCCCGCCGCTGATCGTCAGCTTTAATACCCGGCAAATCAGTCAGGTGAACATCACCCTCCCTCGCCTTGAAACGGAGAAGGAATCCGCGGCCTTCGACGCGTCACCCCGCATTGAACTGCTGGACGGGGATGCGATGCCGATTCCGGTGAAGCTGGATATTCTGGCGCTGACGGCCTCACCGAAAGGTCCGGATTACGAGGCCGCGACCCAGACCTATAACAAAGCGGGTAAACGCGCCTCGCTTCCGCAGTTTGCCACCATGATGGCGGACGACAGTACGCTGCTATCCGGCGTCTCGGAACTGGACGTTATTCCTCCCCAGTCCCAGACCCTGACGGAACAGCGCCTTAAATTCTGGTTCCAGCAGGCCGATCCCGACACGCGGGCCCGGTTTTTACAGTGGGCAAAACAACAACCTTCATCATAAGCCACATTTTTTACGCCTTTCTCTTGCAGCGTCAGACGGTTCCCGTCATCGTGTAGTCAGTTAACCTGATGGATATGATTATGGAACTGACAACACGCACGCTGCCTGAACGCAAACACATTGCTCTGGTGGCGCACGATCACTGTAAACAAATGCTGCTTAACTGGGTTCGCCGCCATCAGTCTTCGCTGGAGAAGCACGCCCTGTCGGCGACCGGCACAACCGGTAACCTGATCCAGCGCGAAACGGGTCTGCAGGTGAATGCCATGCTGAGCGGCCCGATGGGCGGCGATCAGCAGGTCGGCGCGCAGATTTCCGAAGGGAAAATTGATGTCCTGATTTTCTTCTGGGATCCGCTGAACGCGGTTCCGCACGATCCGGATGTTAAAGCGCTGCTGCGCCTGGCGACGGTATGGAATATTCCGGTGGCGACGAACCTCTCCACGGCGGATTTCATCATCGAATCACCGCAGTTTAACTCGCCGGTTGATATCCTTATTCCGGACTATCAGCGTTATCTTTCCGACAGACTGAAGTAGCTTTTCTGCCGGGTGGCGGCTACGCCTTGCCCGGCCTACGAAATCTTGCCTGACATCGTTATGGTTTACGCGCCACCGGCACATCAATACTCTTCAGGATATCGACAAACACGGATGGCTCCTCTTTATTGAACAACAGCCACACGCGATGCCGAGCGCGGGTGATGGCCACATACAGCAAACGCCGCTCTTCGGCATCCGGGAAGTCTTCCGGCACCGGCAGTAAGGCCTCTTCCATTACCGACTCGCGGGCCGGGGCCGGGAAACCGTCGCTACCCTCTTTCAGCCCCACCACAATCACATAATCGGCCTGCTGCCCTTTGCTGGCATGAATGGTCATAAATTCAAGCTGCAGTTTCGGCCAGCGGGTGGCGGCTTTTTCCAGCGCCGCGGGTTTAAGGTGATGGTAGCGCGCCAGCACCAGAATACGTTCATCGGGCTTTGCATAGCCGCTGAGCTTGTCCAGCAGCGGTTCCAGCTGGTCATCCGCCAGCAGGGTGACCGCTTTTTTATCTCCTGGGCGCAGGCTGTTGAGTGGCTTTGCCAGCTGATGCGGGTTCTGCTGGATAAAGCGGTTGGCGATCTCACCAATGCGTGAATTGAAGCGGTAGGTGGTGTCCAGATCGCTGCGGTCTCCTTCGCCAAAATAGTGGTGGAACGCGGTCGTCAGGGAGAGTTGCGCCCCGCTGAAGCGATAGATGGCCTGCCAGTCATCCCCCACCGCAAACAGCGACGTATGTTTATTTTGCTCCCGTAGCGCCGAGAGCAGGGCAGCACGCTGCGGCGAGATGTCCTGGAACTCATCCACCAGAATATGTTTCCACGGGCTGACAAAACGTCCCTTCTCAAGAATGATGATGGCCTGATGGATCAAACCGGAGAAATCAACGGCGTTTTCCTCTTTCAGCGCGGTTTTCCAGGCTTTCAGCATTGGAGCCATCAGCTTGACCCGCTTCGAAAACAGATCGCGGATCGCCTCCGGCGCGCTTTCAATCATCTCTGCCTGCGATCCACCGTGCATTCGCATCAGGCTGACCCAGCGGTCAAGTCGCGAACCCAGCCGACGCGCCAGCTTATCGTCCTGCCAGAAGCTGCCCTCTGGCACCTCCCAGTTGAGCTCCTCCTCCAGCCACTGACGCCATCCTTTCGCCTGCGCTTTTTTCTCACTGCACTGCTGGCGCCACGTTTTGATGAACAGCGCCTGACGCGCCTGCGCGTCGTTTTCCAGCTTACTGATAGCAGGCACTTTTTTACTGCCCTGCTGAATAATATGCAGCGCAAGGGCATGGAAGGTTCTGGCCGTGATGTCCCGGGTGTGCAGACGCTCCTGGATACGTTCGTCCATCTCCTGGGCAGCCTTGCGGCCAAAGGCCAGAAGCAGAATTTGATCGGCGACCGCTTCCCCGGTCGTCAGCAGCCAGCCGGCACGCGCCACCAGCACCGACGTTTTACCGCTACCGGCCCCCGCCAGCACCAGCAGCGACTGCTCGCCGTTAACTACCGCGCGCGCCTGGGCCGGGTTGAGCGGTGAAGATTCTACCGTACTGAAAAAGTCGGCGTATTGGGTGAGCATGGCGTCCGTCCACGCCTGGTTATGGGCAAGACGGCTTTTATCCTTATCATTCAGCCAGGCCTGACACTGGCGCCAGGCGTCCCGACAGTTGTCAAACTCGTCGAGACGCGTCACGGAGAGCGGCAGCGCCGAGAGTGCCTGTCGGATCTTTTCCTGCAGCCCGGCGGTCTGCTGACGGGTCAGCCACGCGTGTTGCGCGTTGCTTTGCGCGATATCGTCCAGCACCTGCTGGAGCACCTGGGCGGCAATCACGCTCATATCCTGGCTCCACTGCTGCCAGAGCGCGTTCAGGTGATGATGGAAACGCTGGGTTTCCGCCCACTCGGTGCCGTGAAGACGCACGACTTTATCGTCAGGCAGAACGAACTCCAGCTCGCCCCACACCAGCCCGCGTTTGCAGTGGATAGCCAGAAGCTGGTTAAACGGAATAAGGTATTCGTGGCGTTCCCCGGAGACTTTCACCCCGGCATTAAGGAGAACAACCCTGTCGTAAGGGTGTTGCGCCAGGCGTTTGCCTAACGACGTTGCTTTCAGTTCCATGTTCCGCCAAATCCACGAAGAGATAATTTACCTGACAGTTTAACTGCCAGTTTTAAGGTGCTCCAGCCTAAAAAAACGTTACAATCATTGGGCGTTAATTTTATCGAAAGGAAGTGAGGGTTTATGCGTACCGTTCTGAATGTGTTGAATTTTGTGCTGGGCGGTTTTGCCACCACCCTTTCCTGGCTTTTTGCCACGCTGGTGAGCATCGTCCTGATTTTCACGCTTCCCCTGACCCGTTCCTGCTGGGAAATCACAAAACTCTCCTTAATCCCCTACGGGAATGAAGCCATCCACGTTGACGAGCTGAATCCGGAGAGCAAAAACGCCCTGATGAATACGGGCGGAACCCTGCTGAACATTCTGTGGCTGATTTTCTTCGGCTGGTGGCTGTGCATCATGCATATTTTTGCCGGTATTGCACAGTGCATCACGATTATTGGCATTCCGGTGGGGATCGCGAACTTTAAGATCGCCGCCATCGCCCTTTGGCCCGTCGGCCGCAGGGTTGTTCCGGTAGAAGTGGCCCAGGCGGCGCGTGAAGCAAACGCTCGTCGTCGTTTTCAGTAAATAAGGACCGGCCGCGTTTATGCTAAGCCCACTGCTTCGCCGTTATACCTGGAACAGCACCTGGCTATACAACGTCAGGATATTTATCGCGCTTTGCGGCACGGTTGCCCTGCCCTGGTGGCTGAATGATGTCAAGCTCACCATTCCACTCACGCTGGGGGTGGTGGCCGGGGCGCTGGCGGACCTGGACGATCGGCTGGCCGGGCGTTTACGTAACCTGGTCATTACGCTTGTCTGCTTTTTCATTGCGTCAGCGTCCGTTGAGCTGCTTTTCCCGTGGCCCTGGCTGTTTGCCCTGGGCCTTACGCTCTCAACCAGCGGGTTTATTTTGCTGGGCGGCCTCGGACAGCGCTATGCCACCATCGCTTTTGGTGCATTGCTGATCGCCATCTACACCATGCTGGGCGTTTCCCTGTACGACCAGTGGTACCAGCAGCCGGTTCTGCTGTTGCTGGGCGCCATCTGGTATAACCTGCTGACGCTAACCGGTCATCTGATCTTCCCGGTTCGCCCTCTGCAGGATAACCTTGCCCGCAGCTTTGAGCAGCTAGCCCACTATCTGGAACTGAAATCCCGGCTGTTCGACCCGGATATCGAGGAAGAAAGCCAGGCTCCGCTCTACGATCTGGCGCTGGCAAACGGCCAGCTGGTCGCCACCCTTAACCAGACAAAAGCCTCTCTGCTTACCCGTCTGCGCGGCGATCGCGGCCAGCGCGGAACCCGAAGGACCTTACACTACTATTTTGCCGCCCAGGATATTCATGAACGCGCCAGCTCTTCACACGTTCAGTATGCTGCCCTGCGCGAGAAGTTCCGCTACAGCGACGTCATGTTCCGCTTCCAGCGCCTGCTGTCCATGCAGTCCCAGGCGTGCCAGCAGCTCTCACGCTCCATTCTGCTGCGCACGCCCTATCAGCATGATCCCCGCTTTGAACGCGTATTCAGCCACCTTGATGCGGCGCTCGACCGCGTTCAGGCCAGCGGAACGTCACCGGAGCACATCAAAGCGCTGGGCTTTCTGCTGAACAACCTGCGGGCGATTGATGCTCAACTGGCGACAATTGAGTCCGAACAGGCGATGGCGCTGCCGGGCAGTGAGGTGGAAAACCAGCTTGCTGATGACAGCGTGCACAGCGTTAGCGATATGTGGCTACGGCTGAGCCGCAACTTTACGCCGGAGTCAGCTCTCTTTCGCCACGCGGTGAGAATGTCGCTGGTGCTGTGCGTGGGTTATGCCTTTATTCAGATAACCGGGCTGCACCACGGCTACTGGATCCTGCTGACCAGCCTGTTCGTCTGCCAGCCGAACTATAACGCCACCCGACACCGCCTTGCGCTGCGTATTATCGGCACGCTGGTTGGCGTCGCGATCGGCCTTCCGGTGCTCTATTTTGTGCCCTCCATTGAAGGTCAACTGATTCTGATCGTGATCACCGGCGTGCTGTTCTTTGCGTTTCGCAACGTGCAGTATGCTCACGCCACCATGTTCATCACGCTGCTGGTGCTGCTCTGCTTTAACCTGCTGGGTGAAGGGTTTGAAGTCGCCCTGCCCCGCGTGATCGATACCCTGATTGGCTGCGCGATTGCCTGGGCCGCGGTCAGCTTTATCTGGCCGGACTGGCGTTTCCGCAATTTGCCGCGCGTGGTAGACAGGGCGATGAACGCCAACTGTCGATACCTTGACGCTATCCTGGAGCAGTACCACCAGGGGCGCGATAACCGCCTGGCTTACCGGATAGCACGTCGCGACGCGCACAACAGTGATGCAGAACTGGCCTCCGTTGTCTCTAACATGTCTACGGAGCCTCGCGCCACGGCGGAGATCCGTGAGACCGCGTTCCGCCTGCTCTGCCTGAACCATACGTTCACCAGCTATATTTCGACGCTGGGTGCCCACCGTGAGAAACTCACCAACCCGGGTATTCTCAACCTGCTCGATGACGCCGTCTGCTATGTTGATGATGCGCTTCATCACCGTCCAGCCGATGAGCCCCGCGTTCAACAGGCACTGGATGAACTGGCTCAACGCATTGCGCATCTTGACCCAGGAAACGACAGCAAAGCGCCGCTGGTTCTTCAGCAGATAGGCCTGCTTATCGCTCTGCTGCCTGAAATTTGCCGGCTGCAACAGCAAATCGCTACCTGGAGGAGTGATTCTCCTGTGGCTCAGGCAGCGCATTAAACCACTCCGTCAGCTCCCGGCGAATGCCAGCCGGGAGTGCCGCCTCATGCAGCCCTTCGATTGCCCCTTCCAGCGCAAAGAGAACTTTAATACTGAGCGCTTTGTTTTTTGCCCGCATCTTTAGCCAGCTCGCTCTGGCACCCAGCTCCCGCAGCGTTTCCTCGTTGGTAATGCCTGCTTCAAAGAGCAAGACTTCAAGCTGAAAGGTCAGGTTTGGCAGATCCTTGAGTCGGTTTCGCTGATGGCGTTGATAGCGTTCTTTTCTTGCCGCACTGAGCGCAAACGAGGAGAGCTGAAGCAACCGCTCCCTGTCCTGCCATAATCCGTCATCCACACGATAATAGTTGAGCAGCACCGGGCGGCCTCGCTTCATCAACGTCAAAAATGAAGAGGCATTCTTTACACAGTATTTCGCACTCTCCTCACAGGCGCGAAGATAAAGCTCGCCATCGGACACCATGGCAAAAACCGCATCATCCACCGCCAGGGTGTAGCCTCCAAACAGCGCGCGATGATGTATCTCGCCCAACGGGGAGAGGTATTCCTGGGATTTATAAATCCGTTCATAAGATATCTTTTTCATGATATTTCCCTTAAAAATCATAACGTAACAACGAAATTTCTTACTAGCGGATCCGTTAGCAGGAAAATAGGCAACTTATCGCCGTTGAGCAAGATGATTTTACGAGGGGCATCAAGATTGAATGAATTTTGCGAGTCGCTTTCCGAAAATGAGGTTGATCTTTATGCATTCAGGGGTTACTGTATATCCATACAGTAACTACAGGGCTGGAATGAATATGCACACTTCAGGCTATGCAAATCGCTCAACTTCTCTCTCTTCTACCGCAGGCAATGTCGCGCAGAATTCCGTCGAGCGTGTTTCCACGGGGCTTATCAGTGAAGTGGTTTATCGTGAAGACCAGCCCCTGTTGACGCAACTTCTGCTGTTGCCATTATTGCAACAGCTTGGTCAGCAATCACGCTGGCAGCTTTGGCTCACCCCTCAGCAAAAACTGAGCCGTGAGTGGGTTCAGTCCGCAGGCCTTCCGCTCACCAAGGTCATGCAAATTAATCAGCTCTCGCCGTGCGATACCGTGGAGTCGATGATCCGCGCGTTACGCACCGGAAATTACAGCGTGGTGATTGGATGGTTACCGGAAGAATTGACGGAAGAGGAACATTTCCGTCTGACAGAAGCAGCTGAAGAAGGGAATGCGATCGGGTTCATTATGCGTCCGGTTCGATCGGATTCTTACCGCAGAGGACAACTTTCTGGGCTAAAAATTCACTCGAATTTGTATCATTGAGTGAAATTAAGATTTTTCCTGGAATTTTTTTTGACTACAAGATGGCATTAAAGTTCCCTGACTGAAAATTGCGGCAAGGCTTGTCTGGTGCGGTTCTCCTTAATTTTATTGCACAAAATTCGTTCGAAAAATGTTAAATAATCGGTATACGGAACTTTTTTTTTCATATGCCTGACGGACTTCACACTTGTAAGTTTTCAGCTACGTTGTAGACTTTACATCGCCAGGGGTGCTCGGCCTAAGCCGAAGATATCGGTAGATTTATATTTGACCACGCCCCCCGGTGAAGGATTTAACCGTGATTCTCTCCTGAGACTTTCATGGCGAATTTTGGATGATAACGAGGCGCAAAAAATGAAAAAGACAGCTATCGCGATTGCAGTGGCACTGGCTGGCTTCGCTACCGTAGCGCAGGCCGCTCCGAAAGATAATACCTGGTATGCAGGTGGTAAACTGGGCTGGTCTCAGTTCCACGACACCGGCTGGTACAACAGCAGCCTGAACAATGATGGCCCAACTCACGAGAGCCAGCTTGGTGCAGGTGCGTTCGGTGGCTATCAGGTTAACCCGTATGTTGGTTTTGAAATGGGTTACGACTGGTTAGGTCGTATGCCATACAAAGGCGACACCATCAACGGCGCTTTCAAAGCACAGGGCGTTCAGCTGACCGCTAAACTGGGCTACCCAATCACTGACGATCTGGACGTGTACACCCGTCTGGGCGGCATGGTATGGCGCGCAGACTCCAGCAACAACATCTCTGGTGACAACCATGACACCGGTGTTTCCCCAGTATTCGCTGGTGGCGTTGAGTGGGCTATGACCCGTGACATCGCTACCCGTCTGGAATACCAGTGGGTTAACAACATCGGCGACGGCAACACCGTTGGTGTTCGTCCAGACAACGGCATGCTGAGCGTAGGTGTTTCCTACCGTTTCGGCCAGCAGGAAGAAGCAGCACCAGTTGTTGCTCCAGCGCCAGCTCCAGCTCCAGAAGTACAGACCAAGCACTTCACTCTGAAGTCTGACGTTCTGTTCAACTTCAACAAAGCGACTCTGAAACCAGAAGGCCAGCAGGCACTGGATCAGCTGTACACCCAGCTGAGCAACCTGGATCCTAAAGACGGTTCTGTAGTGGTTCTGGGCTTCACCGACCGTATCGGTTCTGACGCTTACAACCAGAAACTGTCTGAGAAACGTGCTCAGTCTGTTGTTGATTACCTGATCTCTAAAGGTATCCCAGCTAACAAGATCTCCCCACGTGGTATGGGCGAATCTAACCCAGTTACTGGCAACACCTGTGACAACGTGAAAGCTCGCGCTGCACTGATCGACTGCCTGGCTCCAGATCGTCGCGTAGAGATCGAAGTTAAAGGCATCAAAGACGTTGTAACTCAGCCAGCGGCATAAGTTATCGTCTTATAAAAAAACCCCGCCATGCGGGGTTTTTTATTGTCTGCAGAAAAGAAAAATCTACTTTTTACCCAACAGAGCCTGAAGGTCGTTCTTCAGCGTCGACATCTGATTGGCGTACTTCTCTTTATGTTCGGCATCCTCAATCAGCTGCACGATGGTTTCCGAAAGCGTTTTGCCCCGTCGTTGTGCCAGCCCGGCCAGGCGTTGCCAGACAACGAACTCCAGGTCGATTGATTTTTTGCGAGTGTGTTGATGCTCAGCATTAAAGTGCCGTTTGCGTCGCGCGCGGATAGTTTGCTTCATCCGGTTTAACAACGCGGGATTGATGTGTTTCTCAATCCAGCTGTTAACCTGTACCGGTTCATTTTCGAGGGTCAGCAAAATATCCACGGCTTCTTGCGCAGCGCTGGCTTCGATGTAGCAGGTGATCAGCTCCCCTTCACGGTGCTTTTTGACCAGGTACTTCCATTTCCAGCCGCTTTCGAGATTTTCCAGTTGTTGATATTTCATTGCGATCTCAGTGTTACCACGTAACTCTGTTCAGAATATCAGTTTTTTAGCAATCTGCTGAAAAGAAATCATATCCTGTGAGTGAATGCAGCCAATCGCCCTGTCGAAATACCCAATCCTGCTTGGGTACAGCCCCCCGCTTACGGTATACTCCACGCTTTTACATCTGACTAAAAAACATCAACTTTGACCATTACGAAACTTGCATGGCGTGACCTTGTTCCGGATACCGAAAGTTACCAGGAACTGTTTGCACAGCCCGAACTCGCAAAAGAACACGAATTCATCCTTAGCGATACGCAGCCTCGTTTGCATTATGCGCTGGAGCAGGTGTTAAGCCCATGGGCAACAGCGCCCTTCATGCTGCTCAAGGCCCCGGAAGAAGCGGAGTACCTGACGCTGCTCGGAGATGCCGTACGTCAGCTGAAGCCGGAAGCGAACGCAGTTTTTGGTGGCCAGTATCGTATTGCGGGACATGATGTCACTTTCGAACTGGCGACGCAGGCCGATGGTCGTTTTGCCGCTAAGGGTGAAGTGATTACCGCGAACTGGGCCGAGGCGGAACAGCTCTTTGGTTGTCTGCGCCAGTTTAACGGTGAACTTTCGCTGCAGCCGGGGCTGGTACATCGCGCAAATGGCGGTGTTCTCATCATCTCACTGCGTACCCTTCTCTCGCAGCCGCTGCTGTGGATGCGTCTGAAAACCATCGTGCACCAGCAGCGTTTCGACTGGGTGGGCTACGATGAGTCTCGTCCTCTGCCTGTCTCCGTTCCGTCTATGCCGCTGTCGCTAACCGTCGTGCTGACGGGCGACCGTGAATCGCTGGCGGACTTCCAGGAAATGGAGCCGGAACTCGCTGAGCAGGCGGTGTATAGCGAATACGAAGACAACATCCAGATTGCTGATGCCGACGATATGGCACAGTGGTGCCAGTGGGTGATGGCCGTTGCTGAACGTTTTGCGCTACCAACCCCTGCGGCTGACGCGTGGCCGGGCTTAATCCGCGAAGCGGTGCGCTACACCGGTGATCAGGAAACGCTGCCGCTTTGCCCGCTCTGGATCGGTAAACAGCTGCGTGAAGTGGGTGCTATCAGCGGTGACGGAGCGTTCACCGGTGAACAGCTCACTCAGATGCTGGCTCAGCGTGAGTGGCGAGAAGGCTACCTTGCCGACCGTATGCAGGATGAAATTCTGCTGGAACAAATTCTGGTGGAGACCGAAGGCGAACGCATCGGGCAGATCAACGCCCTGTCGGTGATTGAATTTCCCGGCCATCCGCGCGCATTTGGGGAACCGTCCCGTATCAGCTGCGTTGTCCACATTGGCGATGGCGAGTTCACCGATATCGAACGGAAAGCCGAGCTGGGCGGCAACATTCACGCGAAAGGCATGATGATCATGCAGGCGTTTTTGATGTCAGAGCTGCAGCTTGAGCAACAGATCCCCTTCTCCGCCTCGCTGACGTTTGAGCAGTCCTACAGCGAAGTGGATGGCGACAGCGCCTCTATGGCCGAGCTGTGTGCCCTAATCAGCGCCCTGGCGGAAGTGCCCATCAATCAGAACATCGCGATCACCGGTTCGGTGGACCAGTTTGGTCGTGCCCAGCCAGTGGGAGGCCTCAACGAAAAGATTGAAGGCTTCTTCTCTATCTGTCAGCAGCGCGGTTTAAACGGCAAACAGGGTGTGATTATTCCTGCTCCCAACGCACGCCATTTGAGCCTCAGTCAGGACATTCTGGATGCGGTTGAGCAAGAGCAGTTCACCATCTGGGCCATCGAAGGGATTGAGGATGCGCTAACCTTACTGACAAATCTGGTTTGGGATGGCGAAGGGCAAACCACCCTGATGCAGACCATCCAGGAGCGCATTGCTCAGGCGACGCAGCAGGATGCTCGTCATCGTTATCCATGGCCGTTACGCTGGCTGGGCTGGTTTAGTTCGAACTGATCGGACTTGTTCAGCGTACACGTGTTAGCTATCCTGCGTCCTTCACTAAAATAAGGCTTACTGAGAACATGGTAGATAAACGCGAATCCTATACAAAAGAAGATCTTCTTGCCTCTGGTCGCGGCGAACTGTTTGGCGCAAAAGGCCCACAGTTACCGGCCCCTAACATGCTGATGATGGACCGTGTCGTGAAAATGACCGAAACCGGCGGCAACTTCGATAAGGGTTACGTAGAAGCAGAACTCGATATCAACCCGGACCTGTGGTTCTTCGGTTGCCACTTTATTGGCGATCCGGTAATGCCTGGCTGTCTGGGCCTGGATGCCATGTGGCAGCTGGTTGGTTTCTATCTGGGCTGGCTGGGCGGCGAAGGTAAAGGCCGCGCGCTGGGCGTGGGCGAAGTCAAATTCACTGGCCAGGTTCTGCCTACAGCGAAGAAAGTGACCTATCGTATTCACTTCAAGCGCATCGTTAACCGCCGCCTGATTATGGGCCTGGCAGATGGCGAAGTGCTGGTAGACGGCCGTCTGATCTATAGCGCAAGCGACCTGAAAGTTGGCCTGTTCCAGGACACTTCCGCGTTCTGATTGTGCTTTTCGCACCTCCAGAAAGGCGAAACCTCCGCATTGCGGAGGTTTCTTTTTTGAAAGAGACGTTATCAGGCTATGAGTGCCCTGTCGCCGATGGCTTCTCGCCAGCCTCCAAGCCATTGTGACCTTTGATTTATCGTCTGATAAGGACACATTTCTTTAGAACGTCCAGCGATGCCAGCCTGATAACCACGTTGATGAGCCCGTTCCAGGCGATCTCGTTTCTGTCTCTTCATGCCTCGTTTCCCTCATTCTTTTGTCTGGTGGAAAGAAAACAGTGTCTGCACTAAATGCACAGGCACAGATAACGAATACCCCGAATTAGTCGCAGCGTCAATGTTCAAAATTCATACGGGTGTCATATTTGTGAGCTACCTGGAAGTTCATTTGTACAAAAATTGTGACGTGGCACAAGTAACAAACTGAAGAGAAAACGAAAAAAAACCGCAATCAGCAACGGGCCAACTGCGGTTTTTGATGATGAATTTTACTTATGGCAGCCGGGAAATTTCTCTCGCGATGCTGGCCGACTCCTGTGCCCAACCCTGAGCCAGGACTTTCACCATTTCGTCATAGCCATCTTTCTGCTGCTTCAGTTCCAGATGGAAAGGACGCTTAATCAGTTGCCCCTGATGGTTCAGCAACCACTCCCCGCTGATCACCACCGCACCGTCGTAACGGCCGTGGAAGCCCGTTACCGTGACGTTCAGCGTATCCTGGTCGTTACCCAGCGGCTGCGACGCGACAACCCAACCGGGAAGCTGGCTGCCGAGATTGGCCACCAGCGTGTTGCGCAGCTGCTGATCGAGCGGGCTGGCCCACAGGTTGTTCGTCGCAATCACGTATTTAACGTCGCTGGTCTGATAGACCACCCCGTTTCCTGCCAGATAATCCGGCACCGCAACCTGCTCAACCCACAGCTGACGGTTTCCCTGGCTGGCTGTGCTTTGCCCACCGCTGTGGGTAGCCACAGGCAGCTGATAGTAGCTTTTATTATCTACCCCTGAACTGCACGCCGTTAACAGCAGAGCGCCAACCATCAATAGCCACTTTTTCATTCTTTTGCCCTCTTCGGCTCAGGATCCTTTTTATCTTTCGCTTCGAACACCAGCGCATTGCTCTTCTCGTTGAGCGTTTTCAGCACCGGCTGCAGTTCACGTAAGACCTGATCAAGACGCTGCATATCTGCCACCATCTTATTGTAGGCCGCAGAGCCCGGCTGGAAGCCCTGCATACTGCGGTTCAGCTCACGCAGCGTTTTCTGCATGTCCTGCGGCAGCTGCTGCATACTCTGGCTGGCAGTGATCTTATTGATATTATCCAGCGTGGTCTGCAGGCGTTGCATTGTCGCCTGGCTTTGATGCAATGAACCTGTCGCCGCTTCAATCATCGGATTCAGCGGCAGATTGTTGATCTTATCCAGCGTCTCCATCAGGCGCTGCTGGATCTGAGCCAGACCGCTGCTCACCGTTGGGATGATCTTATAGCCACCAAATTCACGAATACCGGTAATCGGCGGTGCTTTCGGGTAGAAGTCCATATCCACATACAGCGCACCGGTCACCAGGTTACCCGTCTTCAGCGACCCGCGCAGACCGCGTTCCATCAGTTGACTGATATGGGTGGCAATATCCTGATTCTCGCCAATCTGGTTGATCAGGCGTTCGGGTTCAATACGAATCAGCACCGGTATACGGTAATCATCATCCAGCACCTGCTGCAGGCCAGGCACAAAGAACGGCACTTGTCCAACCGTACCGAGGCGAATGCCGCGGAACTCAACAGGCGCCCCCGGCTGCAGACCGCGGACGGAATCTTTGAAGAACATCAGGAAGTCAACGTGATCGGTGTAGAGCGCATCCTGAATGCTTTTTTGATCGTCGAACAGGCGGAAAGCGGTGTTCTCCGCCACCGGCTGCCCGAGGTCAAGCCCTTCCGGCACGTCAAAACTCACGCCGCCGCCAAAGAGGGTTGTCAGCGAGCCCATTTCAACGCGCATGCCTGCCGAGGTCAGATCCACCGCGATGCCACTGTCCTTCCAGAAGCGAACGTTACTGGTGACCAGACGATCGTTAGGCGCATTGATGAACAGCTGATAGCTGATGGCTCTTTTCTGAGGATCGAACGTACTTTTCTCCACCGACCCCACGCGGTAGCCGCGGAACAGTACCGGGTCACCCGCCGTAAGCTGGCCCGCTTTTTTGCTGTCGAGGATCACGCGTATACCCTTGGCATCAGGCGGCGCAAGTGGCGGTGAATCCAGAAGCTGGTATTGCGCCGGCTGGTTGCCTTTTGCGCCCGGCTGCAGTTCGATGTAAGCCCCTGAGAGCAGCGTCCCTAAGCCGCTGATCCCTTCGCGCCCCACCTGCGGTTTAACCACCCAGAAAACGGAATCGCCATGCAGCAGTTTTTCCATGCCGGCATTAAGGCGCGCCTTAATCTCCACATGGGTTAAATCGTCGGTCAGGGTTGCGCTTTCGACCACGCCCACGTCCACGCTACGGCTTTTGATGGTCGTTTTACCGCCCTCAATCCCCTCGGCATTGGTGGTTATCAGCGTGACTTCCGGTCCCTGATGGCTGTAATGATAAAACAGGATCCATGCACCGATCAGCGCGGTCACGATGGGGAAAATCCACACCGGAGACCAGTTTTTGACCTTCTGCACTTTCGCCTCTCCACTCTTATTTTCCATGCTCTTACTCTTCCTCATGGCTTGATTCAGGCTCACGATCCCACGATAAACGAGGGTCGAAGGTCATGGCCGCAAACATGGTCATAATCACAACCAGTGCAAACATTAAAGCCCCCATCGCGGGATAAATACTCATCAAACCGCCCATCCGCACCAGCGCAGAGAGAACGGCGATGACAAACACGTCAATCATTGACCAGCGTCCGACAAACTCGACCACTTCATAAATCAGGTGCATGCGCTCGCTGTCGCGTTTCCCATGACCTTTCGCATCCCAGCAAAGCCAGGCGATAGCGATCATTTTTAAGGTTGGCACCATAATACTGGCGATAAAGATGACGCCAGCAACCGGATAAGAACCTTCACCCCAGAGCAATATCACCCCGGCCAGGATCGTGGAGGGCATTTTGTCGCCGAGCAAATCGGTGATCATGATCGGCAGAATATTGGCGGGCAGATACAGCATGATGGACGTGACCAGCAGCGCCATCGTCCACTGCAGGCTATTTTTACGGCGTACGTGACCTTTCGTTTCGCAGCGTGGACAAACGTCGAGATCGGCGGGCAGCACGGCGGTGCAGCATGGGCAAGAACGCAGCCCCTGACGAATACCGGGCACGCCGACCTTCACCGTCTGCGCAAGCGTCGGTGCCGGGGCGATATCATCCCACGCCCAGCGTCTGTCCACGCATTGAAATGCCCGCAGCTGCAGGACACAGTAAAGGCACCACGGAATAAAGCTGCTGCCGATCCCCACATCGCCGTACGCCATCAGCTTCACGAAGCTGACCAGAATGCCCGCCAGAAAGATTTCGGCCATGCCCCAGCTTTTAAGCTGAAAAAGGATACGCGCAAGCCGGATTTTCAGGGATATCGGCATCCTGACGCGGTTCACCAGCAAAAGGATGACGACCAGGCACAACGCCGGGACTATCTGGACAAACAGGAGAAAAAAGGTGCCGAGGCTGGCGTAATCTTCCGAGAACATCACGCCCGGGATTTCAAGCAAATCCACCTGGCTGGTTATCCCCCCCACCTTCATATAGATGAAGGGGAAGAGATTGGAGAGCAGCAGCATGAACAGTGCTGCCAGAGCGTAAGCAGTGGGACGCTGCCGCGGCGCGTCCCACTCGGTTGTCAACGTCGCACCGCAACGTGGACACAGGGCTTTATCTCCGTGACCAAGCTCTGGCAACGCCACGAGCATATCGCATTGCGAGCATAAAATATGCCTGTCGGCATGGTGCTGGTCACACATATGTTATCCCTGTTTATGCGCCGTTCTTCAGAGACTCAAGGTACTCCCAGCGCTCAAATGCTTCTTCCAGGGCTTTTTCAGCCGCGGACAGTTCGGACAGTACTTTCTGAGTATAGTCATGCGATTGGCTAAAGAATGACGCATCAGCAACCTGTTTTTGCAGATCCTCAAGCGCGGCCTCCAGTTCTTCCAGACGCTGAGGTAGCCCCTCCAGTTCGCGCTGCAGGTTATAACTCAGTTTAGCCGAGGTTTTCTTGACAGTTTCTGCTTTTGTTACAGCAGGTTCAGAACTTGTTTTGGACTTTGACTGTTTCTGCGCCAGAGACTGCGATTGCTGCCCTTTTGCGTCGTGATAACCGCCTACGTATTGTCCAATTCGCCCTTCACCTTCGAAGATCCAGCATTCGGTCACGGTGTTATCAACGAACTGACGATCGTGGCTGACCAGCATCACGGTGCCCTGATAACCGTCGATCAGCTCTTCGAGCAGTTCCAGCGTTTCGACATCCAGGTCGTTCGTTGGTTCATCGAGAATCAACAGGTTACTTGGTTTCAGGAACAAACGCGCCAGCAGAAGACGATTACGCTCTCCGCCAGATAGCGCACGCACCGGGGTCATTGCACGTTTCGGATGGAACAGGAAGTCCTGCAGATAGCCCAGCACGTGGCGCGGTTTACCGTTAACCATCACCTCTTGCTTACCTTCAGCAAGGTTATCCATTACCGTTCTGTCTGGATCCAGCTCTGCACGGTGCTGGTCAAAATAGGCGACTTCCAGCTTAGTCCCGCAGTGAACACGGCCGCTGTCAGCCTGCAGCTGACCGAGCATCAGCTTGAGCAGCGTGGTTTTACCACAGCCGTTCGGGCCAATGAGGGCAATTTTATCGCCACGCTGCACCTGAGCGGAGAAGTCTTTCACCAGAACTTTTCCATCAACCTGGTAATCGACATTTTCCATTTCAAAGACAATCTTACCGGAGCGGGATGCCTCTTCGACCTGCATCTTCGCACTTCCCATCACTTCACGGCGAGCGCTACGCTCGTTACGCATCGCCTTCAGGGCACGCACGCGGCCTTCGTTACGGGTACGGCGGGCTTTGATACCCTGACGGATCCAGACCTCTTCCTGTGCCAGCTTGCGGTCAAACTCCGCATTTTGCAGCTCTTCCACGCGCAGGTTTTCTTCTTTTTCCAGCAGATAGGTATCGTAGTCGCCAGGATAGGTGACCAGCTTGCCGCGATCGAGATCGACAATACGCGTCGCCATGTTGCGGATAAACGAACGGTCGTGTGAGATGAAAATAATGGTGCCGTTAAAGGTCTTCAGGAACCCTTCCAGCCAGTCAATCGCTTCGATATCCAGGTGGTTGGTCGGTTCATCCAGCAACAGCACCTTCGGGCCGCTGACCAGCGCGCGGCCGAGCGCCGCTTTACGCAGCCAGCCGCCGGAGAGCGCCGACAGCTCCATATCCGCATCCAGACCTAACTGATCCAGCACTTCGGTGATACGGCTTTCAAGCTGCCACAGACCGTGATGATCCAGAAGCTCCTGCAGGCGTGCCATCTCATTGAGATTTTTTTCACTTGGGTCGGTCATCACCAGATGTGAAATTTCGTGATAGCCCTTCAGGTATTCAGCCTGCTCAGAAATCCCTTCTGCAACGAAATCATAAACGGTACCCGCCACGTTACGAGGAGGGTCCTGCTGCAGACGGGAAACAATCAGATCCTGTTCGTAAACAATGCGCCCGTCATCCAGGCCCTGTTCACGGTTGAGGATTTTCATCAGCGTGGATTTACCCGCGCCGTTACGGCCTACAAGACAGACGCGTTCGTTGTCTTCAATATGCAGTTCAGTATCATCGAGAAGTGGCGCATCGCTAAAAGAGAGCCACGCGCCGTGCATGCTAATTAATGACATTTATTTTTCCTTTCAGACCGCGGTAATCAACCAGCAGTTATGAATTTGACGGTTGCGGGCAAAGTCCTGAGACAGCGTTTTTTGGCTGATTTCTTGTGCTTTCAGTCCCAGGGCTGCTAAACCGTCATGATCCATACGGAAGCCGCGTTTGTTGTTCGAGAACATAATGGTACCGCCCTTGCGCAGCAGGCGCTTCAGGTCGGTCATCAGGCGCAGGTGATCGCGCTGTACGTCAAAGCTGTCTTCCATACGCTTGGAGTTGGAGAAGGTCGGCGGATCGATAAAGATCAGATCGAACTGCTCGTCGGTATCACGCAGCCAGCCCAGCACGTCGGCCTGCATCAGGCGATGCTGACGTCCGGTTAAACCGTTAAGTCGCAGGTTGCGCTCCGCCCATTCCAGATAGGTGCGGGACATATCCACCGTGGTGGTGCTCCGCGCGCCGCCCAGACCCGCATGCACGCTCGCGCTGCCGGTATAGGAGAACAGGTTGAGGAAATCTTTGCCCTTGCTCATCTGGCCCAGCATGCGACGGGCGATACGGTGGTCAAGGAACAGACCGGTATCCAGATAGTCGGTCAGGTTTACCCACAGGCGGGCGTTGTACTCGCCCACTTCGATAAAATCGCCCTTCTCATTCATCTTCTGGTACTGGTTTTTCCCTTTCTGGCGCTCACGGGTTTTCAGCACCAGCTTGTTCGGCGTGATGCCGAGCACGGCGATGGTCGCCGCAATGACGTCCAGCATGCGCTGACGCGCTTTTTGCGCATCGACGGTTTTCGGTGGCGCATATTCCTGAATCACCACCCAGTCCGCGTAGCGGTCAACCGCCACGTTGTACTCCGGCAGGTCGGCGTCGTACAGGCGGTAGCATTCAATCCCTTCCTGCTTCGCCCACTTCTCATATTTCTTCAGGTTTTTGCGCAGGCGGTTGGCGTAATCTTCCGCCACGGCGGATGGCTTGCTGTCCGCCGCTTTCTCCGCCAGATGGTAGTTTTTCTGCACGCAGTCCAGCGGGCCATTTTTCGCCTTAAACTGGCGATCGGCACGCAGCTGGAGACAGCTCAGCAGCTCCGGCGAGGCGCTAAACAGAGACAGGTTCCAGCCGCCGAAGTAGTCCTTCATATTGCGGCCCAGCAGGCTGTGCAGGGCAATCAGCGCCGGCTCGCTGTCCAGACGCTCGCCGTATGGCGGGTTGCTGATCACGGTACCGTACGGGCCTTTTGGCAGTGGGTTAGTCAGGTTCGCCACATCTTTCACCTCGAAGGTGACCAGCTCGCCGATACCGCCGCGACGGGCGTTGCTGCGTGCGCGTTCAATGACGCGCGGGTCGCTGTCCGAGCCGTAGAAGTGGGAGGTGTACTCTGCCAGACCTTTGCGCGCGCGGGTCTGCGCGTCGTCTTTAACCTCTTTCCAGATCGCTTCGTCGTGCTGCGCCCAGCCTTTAAAGCCCCAGTGGCCGCGATGCAGGCCCGGCGCGCGGTCGGTTGCCAGCATAGCCGCTTCAATCAGCAGCGTACCGGAACCACACATCGGATCGAGCAGCGGCGTGCCCGGCTGCCAGCCGGAGCGCATGACGATGGCGGCAGCCAGCGTTTCTTTAATTGGCGCCATACCGGTACGATCGCGGTAGCCGCGCAGGTGCAGGCCCGCGCCGCTCAGATCGAGAGAAATACTCGCCGTGTCGCCGTTCAGCCAGACGTTAATACGCAGATCCGGATTTTCGCGATCGACGTTCGGGCGTTCCTTATTTTTACGCGTGAAGCAGTCCACAATGGCGTCTTTTACGCGCAGGGCACCGTACTGGCTGTTGCGGATCTCGTCGTTCACGCCGTTGAAATGCACCGCAAAGGTGGCATTTGGCGTGAAGATCTCTGTCCAGTCGATCATCTGTACGCCGGTATAGAGGTCCAGGTCGCTATAGACCTTGCACTCCTTCATCGGCAGCATGATGCGCGACGCCAGACGGCTCCACATCAGGCTCTGGTAAATAAGCCGCGTGTCGCCCTCAAAATGGACACCACCCTGAACCACCTGGCACTCTTGTGCGCCCAGGCTTTCCAGTTCAGTTTTTAACAGCTCTTCCAGCCCACGGGCCGTACTGGCAAACAGAGAATTCATATCGTCACTTTTACTCTTAGAAAATTGTCGCGCATTATAGCTAATATGGCGTGTATGTCATAAAGTTGAAGGCTTATTTTCATTTGTGGGAGTGTGCAGTGGCGACGTTATCCAGGCTTTTTATCCATCCGGTGAAATCCATGCGCGGCATCGGCGTCTCTCACGCGCTGGCCGACATGAGCGGATTCGCCTTCGATCGTATTTTTATGGTCACCGAGCCTGACGGCACGTTCATTACCGCACGCCAGTTCCCGCAGATGGTTCGCTTTACCCCTTCCCCGCTTCATGACGGTTTGCACCTGACCGCGCCGGACGGCTCCAGCGCGGTCATTCGCTTTGCTGATTTTGCGCCTGTCGATGCGCCAACGGAAGTGTGGGGCAATCATTTTACCGCGCGCATCGCCCCGGATGAAATTAACCGCTGGCTGAGCGCTTTCTTCTCCCGCGACGTACAGTTGCGCTGGGTTGGGCCTGAACCGACGCGTCGCGTGAAGCGCCATGACGCCGTTCCCCTCTCCTTCGCCGATGGCTTCCCGTTCCTGCTGACCAACGAAGCTTCGCTGCGCGATTTACAAAACCGCTGCAAAGCGAGCGTTCAGATGGAACAGTTCCGTCCGAACCTGGTGGTGACGGGGGTCGACGCCTGGGACGAAGATACCTGGAAGGTGATCCGCATCGGCAACGTCATCTTTGATGTCGTTAAACCCTGCAGCCGCTGCATTTTCACCACGGTGAGTCCAGAGAAAGGCCAGAAGCACCCTTCCGGTGAACCGCTGAAGACGCTGCAGTCGTTCCGCACCGCGCAGGACAGCGGCGATGTGGATTTCGGCCAGAACCTGATCCCGCGCTCCAGCGGCGCAATCCGCGTCGGTGATGAGGTAGAGATCCTTGCCCGCGGGCCTGCAAGAGTGTACGGCTCAGGTCAGGAAGAAGAAATGGTCGACGTTGTGACGAATGTTGCCTCGGCGGTAGATATTCACTGGCAGGGCAACGTCATCCGTGGCAACAACCAGCAGGTATTACTGGAGCAACTGGAGCAGGCAGGTATTCGCGTACCCTATTCCTGTCGCGCAGGCATTTGCGGATGCTGCCGCATCAAGCTGGTGGATGGAGAGGTCAGTGCGCTGAAAAAATCGGCAATTGGAAATGACGGCACAATTCTGTGCTGTAGCTGCATACCGAAAACGTCCGTACAGCTGGAAGCTTAAACCGCCTGTTCGAGGCTGAAGGAATCGACGCGCAGCTGCGGCTTCAGCCTGTCGTTCATCACTTTAATGGCATCGCCAAGCTGCATCGTCCGCCCGGCAATGGTTACGCCGGGCTGTGCCAGCAGGCAGAGCGCAGCATTTTCGCCAGGCTCAACCACCAGCAGGCTCACCTCTTCTGCGGTATCGCTCAGATTGACGCTGGCCGCATCACCCGTTGCCGGGGTCCAGCTCATACCGTGCGCAAGAAAATGCCAGCTTTTTGGCATTTGCGGTTTCAGGAAGCGGATAGCCACCAGCGCATTTAATACCAGCTCGGCGCGCTGCTCTTTCGAGAGCACCAGATCGCGGCATTTTTCTTCAAAAGAGAAATAAAGCGCCGCATCGTCAACGCAAAAGCCCGACGGGGAAAACGCGTCCGGGGTTAACATTCGGCGGGCAAAACGAGAACGAAACAACATGCCATTGGCTAAGTCGAGCATCATTCGGTCATGCTCGTCGCAAAAATACCAGCGCCAGTTATCGTCAGGTTTAATTCGCATGTGTCTCTCCCGTCCCCAAACGTCCTGTACTAAAATTGTCCTGATCGCCGCTTCGTTTATAACACCATTAATAAAAGACTATAATGTCTAAATAAGCAACAGTGACGGAATATAAAACAACCAGGGCTGGAAATAAAGCCCTGGTTGTCTGATTAAGAGAAAAGATTAGATATGAGTAACGATTTCTTTAATCAGCGGTGGTCCTTTAAAAATAAAGCCGGAATAGATTTGCACCAGTGACGCACCCGCCGCCATCTTCTCGCGTGCAGCTATCACTGAGTCAATGCCGCCGACGCCAATAATCGGCAGACGCCCTTTTAATTCCGCAGACAGGGCGCGAATAATTTCGGTGCTTTTTAATTGTACCGGACGTCCACTTAACCCACCCGCTTCGTCACAGTTTTTCATTCCCTGCACGAGGGAGCGATCGAGGGTGGTATTGGTTGCAATCACACCATCAATATTATGGCGAACTAAACTGTCGGCAACCTGGATCAATTCTTCGGCAGAAAGATCCGGGGCGATCTTAACCGCGACCGGAACATATTTATGGTGGATCGTCTGGAGTTCATTTTGCTTATTTTTAATGGCACTCAGAAGATCGTCAAGCGCTTCGCCATATTGTAAGGAACGCAGCCCCGGGGTATTGGGTGAAGAAATATTCACCGCAATATAACCGGCATAGGCGTAGACTTTTTCCATACAAATCAGATAGTCATCTTTACCCTGCTCTACCGGCGTGTCTTTATTTTTGCCGATATTAATGCCTAATATCCCGTCAAAATGGGCTTTTTTTACGTTCTCCACCAGGTGATCAACACCGAGGTTATTAAAGCCCATGCGGTTGATCAGCCCTTCGGCTTCAACCAGGCGGAACAAGCGCGGCTTGTCATTTCCCGGCTGCGGGCGCGGTGTGACGGTACCGATTTCAATGGAGCCAAAGCCCATCGCGCCCAGGGCATCAATGCACTCGCCATTTTTGTCCAGACCCGCCGCCAGACCCAGCGGATTTTTAAAGGTCAGACCCATGCACTGCACAGGTTTTTCCGGCACATTCTGACGCACCAGAGCGGCCAGAGGCGTTCCGGTAATACGACGTAATTGCTGGAATGTAAATTCATGAGCGCGCTCAGGGTCGAGCTGGAAAAGGGCTTTACGAACGAAGGGGTAGTACATGAACTCTCCTGGATTCCCGGTGTGCAAACCGGGAGGGGATTATGGGCGATCCGCGCGCGAAAGGGAATTGACCTGCGGCAAAAAACCAGCGTAAAACGCAATCGTTTACCTTCCCGTCTATTTCTTATGCACTTTTTCGCATTTTAATTGCAGATAAATCATTTAGTGGAATAACCGCGCGGTGTCACACTCCTGAAAATTGTTATGAATTTTAGATAAAAGCAAACAATTGGTTATAAGGAGGAAGTATGCGCGTCATTACCCTGGCCGGAAGTCCACGATTCCCTTCGCGCTCCAGCGCCCTGCTGGAATATGCCCGCGAAAAACTCAATGCCCTGGATGTGGAAGTGTGCCACTGGAACCTGCATAACTTCGAACCTGAAGATCTGCTCTATGCCCGTTTCGACAGCCCTGCGCTTAAAACGCTCATCGAGCAGCTTAACGGCGCTGACGGCTTAATTGTGGCTACGCCCATTTATAAAGCCTCTTTTTCCGGGGCGCTGAAAACTCTGCTCGATCTGCTTCCGGAACGCGCGCTGGACGGCAAAGTCGTGCTGCCGCTGGCAACGGGCGGTACGGTTGCCCATTTACTGGCCGTGGATTATGCCCTGAAGCCGGTGCTGAACGCGCTGAAAGCGCAGGAGATCCTCCACGGCGTTTTCGCAGATGACTCCCAGGTTATCGATTATCAACATAAACCCCATTTTACGCCGAACCTGCAAACCCGCCTCGATACTGCCCTGGAAACCTTCTGGCATGCTCTGCACCGCCGGGATATCCAGGCGCCGGCGTTTGGTCAGCCTCAAGGAGTCGCACATGTTTAAAACGTTAACCCGCATCGGCCTGGCAGGTCTGATGGCGCTTTCCTCGCTGGCCCATGCCGCAGAAACGGCTCCGGAAAGTTTACGCATTGGCTACCAGAAAGGCAGCGTCAGCATGGTGCTGGCGAAAAGCCACCAGCTTCTGGAAAAACGCTTCCCGGACACCAAATTCTCCTGGGTGGAGTTCCCGGCTGGCCCGCAGATGCTGGAGGCCCTGAACGTGGGCAGTATCGATCTCGGCAGCACGGGTGATATTCCGCCGATATTCGCCCAGGCGGCGGGAGCGGACCTCGTCTATGTTGGCGTTGAGCCGCCCAAACCGAAGGCCGAAGTGATTCTGGTGCCTGAAAACAGCGACGTTAAAAGCGTCGCCGATCTTAAAGGGCATAAAGTTGCTTTCCAGAAAGGTTCCAGCTCACACAACCTGCTGCTGCGTGCCCTGCAAGAAGCCGGGCTCAAGTTCACTGACATTCAGCCTGTTTACCTGACGCCTGCCGACGCCCGCGCCGCGTTCCAGCAGAAGAACGTTGATGCCTGGGCCATCTGGGATCCGTACTACTCCGCCGCATTACTGCAGGGCGGCGTTCGCGTGCTGAAAGACGGCACCACGCTGAAGCAGACCGGCTCGTTCTACCTGGCCGCGCGTCCTTATGCGGAAAAGAACGGCGCATTTATTCAGGGCGTACTGGATACCTTTACCCAGGCCGATGCGCTGACCCAGACCCAGCGTCAGGAGAGCATTGCCCTGCTGGCGAAAACCATGGGCTTACCTGAGCCGGTGATCGCGAGCTATCTCAACCACCGTCCGCCGACCACCATTACGCCCGTAGACGCGCACGTCGCCGCGCTTCAGCAACAAACGGCTGACCTTTTCTATCAAAACCACCTGGTACCAAAACAGGTCACTATTCGCGAACGCATCTGGCAGCCCGCTGGCAAAGAAGGAGCTAAATCATGAGTCTGAATCTTTTCTGGTTTTTACCCACCCACGGTGATGGACACTATCTTGGTACAGAAGAGGGCTCGCGCCCGGTTGACCATGGCTATCTGCAGCAGATTGCGCAGGCGGCGGACCGAATCGGTTTCACCGGGGTGCTGATCCCGACCGGACGTTCATGTGAAGATGCCTGGCTGGTGGCCGCGTCGATGATCCCGGTCACCCAGCGTTTGAAATTCCTGGTTGCGTTACGCCCGAGCGTGGTCTCCCCCACCGTGGCGGCGCGTCAGGCGGCAACGCTGGACAGACTGTCCAACGGTCGCGCCCTGTTTAACCTGGTGACGGGCAGCGATCCGCAGGAGCTGGCGGGCGATGGGGTATTCCTCGACCATACCGAGCGCTATGAAGCCTCCGCCGAGTTCACCCGCGTCTGGCGACGTCTGCTGGAAGGTGAAACCGTTACCTTTGAAGGCAAGCATATTCACGTTCGCGACGCGAAACTCTACTTCCCGCCGGTGCAGCAGCCGCGCCCGCCGCTCTATTTTGGCGGATCGTCGGATGTGGCCCAGGATCTGGCGGCAGAGCAGGTCGATCTCTACCTGACCTGGGGCGAACCGCCTGAGCTGGTGAAAGAAAAAATTGCCCAGGTCCGCGCTAAGGCGGCCGCCCACGGCCGCAAGGTGCGCTTCGGCATTCGCCTGCACGTTATCGTGCGCGAAACCAATGAAGAAGCGTGGCAGGCCGCCGACCGCCTGATTTCTCATCTGGACGATGAGACCATCGCGAAGGCGCAGGCCGCGTTTGCCAAAACCGACTCCGTCGGACAGCACCGAATGGCGTCCCTGCACAACGGCAAGCGCGAGAACCTGGAGATCAGCCCGAACCTGTGGGCGGGCGTCGGCCTGGTGCGCGGCGGTGCGGGCACGGCGCTGGTCGGCGACGGTCCGACCGTAGCCGCCCGGATTAATGAATACGCCGAGCTGGGTATCGACAGCTTTATTCTCTCCGGTTATCCGCATCTGGAAGAGGCGTACAAGGTGGGCGAGCTGTTATTCCCGCATCTGGATGTTGCCATTCCGGAAATTCCGCAGCCGCAGCGGCTTCAGCTTCAGGGCGAAGCCGTGGCGAACGAGTTTATTCCACGCAAAGCCGCACAGAGCTAAGGAGTGACCATGTCTGCCACCTCACAAAAATGGCTGCTGCGCGCCGCGCCGTGGTTTTTACCCGTCGGCATTGTGGCTCTCTGGCAGCTCGCGTCGTCCACCGGCTGGCTATCGAGCCGCATTCTGCCCTCTCCGGAGGGCGTCGTAGAAGCGTTCTGGTCGCTGAGCGTGAGCGGTGAGCTGTGGCAGCATCTGGCGATCAGCTCCTGGCGCGCCGTGATTGGGTTTTCCATCGGCGGCAGCATCGGTCTGGTTCTGGGCTTGATTAGCGGCCTTTCCCGCTGGGGCGAGCGGCTGCTGGATACCTCCATTCAGATGCTGCGCAACGTGCCGCATCTGGCGCTGATCCCGCTGGTTATCCTGTGGTTTGGTATTGATGAGAGCGCCAAGATTTTCCTCGTGGCGCTGGGCACATTGTTCCCGATCTACATCAACACCTGGCACGGCATCCGCAACATCGATCGCGGTCTGGTGGAGATGGCGCGCAGCTACGGCCTATCGGGTTTTTCTCTCTTTATACATGTGATCCTGCCGGGCGCCCTGCCCTCCATTATGGTCGGGGTGCGTTTTGCGCTCGGCCTGATGTGGCTGACGCTGATTGTGGCGGAGACCATCTCGGCCAACTCAGGCATTGGCTACCTGGCGATGAACGCCCGTGAATTCCTGCAAACGGACGTGGTGGTGGTTGCCATCATTCTGTATGCCCTGCTCGGCAAACTCGCCGACGTTAGCGCCCAGTGGCTGGAGCGCAGCTGGCTGCGCTGGAACCCGGCCTACACCCTTCAGGAGGCGAAAGCATGAATACAGCACGACTGAACCAGGGAACGCCGTTACTGCTGAACGGCGTGACCAAACGCTACGGCGAAAACACCATTCTTAACGGGCTGGATCTGCATATTCCCGCCGGACAATTTGTGGCCGTTGTCGGGCGTAGCGGCGGCGGCAAGAGTACCCTGCTACGCCTTCTGGCCGGACTGGAAGCCCCTAACGGCGGTGATATTCTGGCAGGAACGACGCCGCTTTCGAATATTCAGGACGATACCCGCATGATGTTTCAGGACGCGCGCCTGCTGCCGTGGAAAACGGTTATCGACAACGTCGGTCTCGGTCTTAAGGGCAACTGGCGGGATGAAGCCCGCCAGGCGCTGGCCGCCGTTGGGCTGGAAAATCGTGCGGGTGAATGGCCGTCAGCCCTCTCGGGTGGGCAAAAGCAGCGCGTGGCGCTGGCGCGGGCGCTGATTCACCGACCGGGCCTGCTGTTGCTTGATGAACCGCTCGGCGCGCTCGATGCCCTGACGCGGATCGAAATGCAGGATTTGATTGGTTCCCTGTGGCAGGCGCACGGCTTTACGGTACTGCTGGTGACGCATGACGTGAGCGAAGCTGTGGCGATGGCTGACCGGGTGCTGTTAATAGAGGACGGGAAAATAGGTCTGGATCTGACGGCGGATCTTCCGCGGCCTCGTCGCGTGGGTTCGGCAAGGCTGGCGGAGCTGGAAGCTGAGGTTTTGGATCGGGTGATGAAGCGTGGGGGTACGGAGTTAGAACGAGCTAAGGCTAATGCCTGATGCCCTCACCCCGGCCCTCTCCCACAGGGAGAGGGAGGGTTAAGCTTTCTATCAGGCCAGTGCCTTAGCAATCTTCTCGTACAGATCGCCAGACAGGTTCTCCAGCCCTTTCAGCTGCTCAAGCGCGGCACGCATCTTCGCCTGACGCTTCGCATCATAACGCTTCAGACGGATCAGCGGCTCAATCAGGCGCGACGCCACCTGCGGGTTACGGCTATTCAGCTCGGTCAGCATTTCCACCATGAACTGATAACCGCTGCCGTCTTCAGCGTGGAACGCCGCCGGGTTGCTGCTGGCAAACGCGCCAATCAGAGAACGCACGCGGTTTGGGTTGCTCAGGGTAAAGGAGCGATGCTTCAGCAGGCTGCGCACTTTGCTGAGCGCATCGGCTGCCGGGCTGGTCGCCTGCAGGATGAACCACTTGTCCATCACCAGGCCATCCTGATGCCACTTGTCGTCGTACTCCTGCATCAGCGCATCGCGGCACGGCAGTTCGGCGGCAACGCTTGCACCCAGCGCGGCCAGCGCGTCGGTCATGTTATCCGCTTCGTGATACTGCTTGCTCACCAGGGTGTTCGCCAGCCCGGTTTCACCAAACGCGAGATAGCGCAGGCAGGTATTGCGCAGAGAACGTTTACCAATGTCCGCATGCTCAACGCGATAAGCGTCAAGCTTGTTGGCGTTATAAATGGCCAGGAACTCATCGGCCAGTTCTGCAGCCAGCGTACGGGTCAGCGCTTCACGCACCGCCACGATGGCAATCGGATCGATAATATCAAACAACTCGGCGATTTCAGTCGCTGACGGCAGGGTCAGAATTTCAGCGGCCAGCGCCGGGTCAATCTTCTCATCCAGCAGGATCGCGCGGAACGCGTCAGCCACGTGGACAGGCAGCGACAGCGGCTGGCCCTGCTGATGACGGTTTACGTTGAGCTTAATGTAGGTCGCCAGCAGGCTTTGCGCCGCATCCCAGCGGGAGAAGTCGTTACGCGCGTGACGCATCAGGAACGTCAGCTGCTGATCGCTCCACTTGTACTCCAGCTTCACCGGCGCGGAAAATTCGCACAGCAGCGCAGGCACCGGCTGGAAGTAAACGTTATCGAAGATAAAGGTCTGCTCGGCCTGGGTCACGTTCAGCACGTGGTGTACCGGGTGGCCGCCCTTCTGAAGTGGGATAACTTTGCCTTCGTTATCGTACAGCTCAATGCTGAACGGAATATGCAGCGGATATTTCTCTTCCTGCTCCGCCGTCGGCGGCGTGCGCTGGCTGATGGTCAGGGTGTACTGCTCGGTTTCCGGATTGTAGTCGTCTTTGACGGTAACAATCGGCGTACCGGCCTGGCTGTACCAGCGGCGGAAGTGGGAAAGATCGACATTAGAGGCATCTTCCATTGCCTGCACAAAATCGTCGCAGGTAGCCGCGCTGCCGTCATGACGCTCGAAGTAAAGCTGCATCCCTTTCTGGAAGTTCTCCTCACCCAGCAGGGTGTGGATCATGCGGATAATTTCAGCGCCCTTCTCGTACACCGTCAGGGTATAGAAGTTGTTCATCTCGATGACTTTATCCGGGCGGATCGGGTGCGCCATTGGGCTGGCATCTTCCGCAAACTGCAGACCACGCATGGTGCGCACGTTGTTGATGCGGTTCACCGCGCGTGAACCCAGGTCGGAGCTGAACTCCTGATCGCGGAAGACGGTCAGGCCCTCTTTCAGGCTCAGCTGGAACCAGTCGCGGCAGGTAACGCGGTTACCGGTCCAGTTGTGGAAATATTCGTGGCCGATGACGCGTTCGATATCGAGGTAGTCTTTGTCCGTTGCGGTATCGGTACGCGCCAGCACGTATTTGGAGTTAAAGACGTTAAGGCCTTTGTTCTCCATTGCGCCCATGTTGAAGAAATCAACGGCGACGATCATATAGATGTCGAGGTCATATTCGAGGCCAAAGCGCTCCTCGTCCCACTTCATGGAGTTGATGAGGGAGGTCATTGCCCACGGCGCACGGTCAAGGTTGCCGCGGTCAACAAACAGCTCCAGCGCCACTTCGCGGCCTGAACGCGTTTTGAAGGTGTCGCGCAGCACGTCGAAATCCCCCGCCACCAGCGCAAACAGGTAGCACGGTTTCGGGAAGGGATCCTGCCACTGCACCCAGTGACGGCCATTCTCCAGCTCGCCTTCGCCTACGCGGTTACCGTTGGAGAGCAGGAAGGGATACAGAGTTTTATCGGCGATGATTTTGGTGGTGAAGCGCGCCAGGACGTCCGGACGGTCGAGATACCACGTAATGTGGCGGAACCCTTCCGCTTCACACTGGGTACACAGCGCCACGCCTGACTGGTAAAGCCCTTCCAGCGCGGTGTTGGCGGCAGGGCTAATTTCATTCACGATGCGCAGCGTAAACTGTTCCGGCAGGTTGTCGACGACCAGCTGGTTGTTTTCTTCTTTATAGTCTGACCAGGCTTCATCATTAATATGCAGGGAGACCAGCGTCAGGTCTTCACCATCCAGACGCAGCGGCACCGCAGTTGCGCTGTGGCGCGTCACCTGGCTCACCGCCGTGACAACGGTTTTAGTGGCATCCAGGTCAAAAGTCAGATCGATTTCGCTAATCAGGTAATCCGGCGCACGGTAGTCGTGGCGGTATTTGGCTTGTGGCTGTTGTGTCATAGAAAACCTTATGCATCGTTTGTCGAGTAACGTTTCAATATATTCCTGTTGCGCAAAACGCGCTATGCAGAATGTTCATCTTTTCAGGGGCAAAACCGTTTTTTGCTACATTTGTATAACACGGGGCACAAAATGCCCTCGACCATAAAACGCGCTTATGTTGTGATCGGGGTTCAATAAATCACTAAACAAGGTATACTCCGGAGTTGTTTATTGTACTAAACGCTCCTGTGAGAGGATGCTACTGCGCACCTATGACTCAATTCGCTTCTCCAGTTCTGCATACGTTGCTGGATACCGACGCGTATAAACTGCATATGCAGCAAGCCGTTTTCCACCATTACTATGACGTTCATGTCGCGGCGGAATTCCGCTGTCGTGGCGACGACTTGCTTGGTATCTACGCAGACGCCATTCGTGAACAGGTCAATGCTATGCAGCATCTGACGCTGCAGAACGAGGAATATCAGTGGCTTTCTGGCCTGCCTTTCTTCAAAGCCGACTACCTGAGCTGGCTGCGCGATTTCCGCTATAAGCCGGAGCAGGTCACCGTGCTTAACGATAACGGCAAGCTGGATATTCGCCTTGAAGGGCCGTGGCGGGAAGTGATCATGTGGGAAGTACCGCTTCTGGCGGTGATCAGTGAACTGGCTCACCGCTACCGTTCGCCGGAAACGGGCGTCGAGCAGGCGGTCGCCGCGCTGGAAAATAAACTCGCTGCCTTCTCTACGCTGACCGAAGGGCTGGACATGTCCCGCTTCCGCCTGATGGACTTTGGCACCCGCCGCCGTTTCTCGCGTGACGTCCAGGAGGCCATCGTTAAACGTCTGCAGCAGGAGCCGTGGTTCGTTGGCACCAGTAACTACGATCTGGCACGTCGCCTCAGCCTGACGCCGATGGGCACCCAGGCGCACGAGTGGTTCCAGGCGCATCAGCAGATCAGCCCCGATCTGGCTAACAGCCAGCGCGCGGCACTGGCCGCATGGCTTGAGGAGTACCCGAATCAGCTCGGGATCGCCCTCACCGACTGTATTACGATGGATGCCTTCCTGCGCGACTTTGGTCCCGAGTTCGCTGAACGTTACCAGGGGTTACGCCACGACTCCGGGGATCCGGTTGAATGGGGCGAGAAGGCCATTGCCCATTACGAGAAGCTCGGCATCGATCCGATGAGCAAGGTGCTGGTCTTCTCGGATAATCTCGACCTGGCGAAAGCGGTCGATCTCTATCGCCATTTCAGCACCCGGGTGAACCTGAGCTTCGGAATTGGTACCCGTCTGACCTGTGATATTCCTCAGGTAAAACCTCTGAATATCGTCATCAAACTGGTGGAATGTAACGGCAAGCCGGTGGCAAAACTCTCCGACAGCCCGGGTAAAACCATCTGCCATGACAAAGCGTTTGTCCGCGCATTGCGCAAAGCGTTCGATCTTCCCCAGATCAAAAAAGCCAGTTAAGCGCTTACGGGAGCCTTCAAGGCTCCCTACTCCTTATTTATTTCTCAATTCTTCTCTTTTGACTGCGAAATTTACTTGTCTGATAGCGGATGGCAGGTAACATAGATATCCCCCCATAAGGGTGGACAAGTGTCTATTTTTTCCGACTATTAACAGAGAGAATATTATGAGCGTTGTGCCTGTAGCCGACGTACTCCAGGGCCGTGTCGCCGTTGACCAGGAAGTCACCGTGCGCGGATGGGTGCGTACCCGCCGAGATTCTAAAGCTGGCATCTCCTTCCTTGCCGTCTATGACGGTTCCTGCTTTGATCCTGTACAGGCCGTCATTAATAATTCTCTGCCCAATTACAATGATGACGTTCTGCGCCTGACAACGGGTTGTTCGGTCATTGTGACTGGCGTTGTGGTGGCATCACCGGGCCAGGGCCAGAGCTTCGAAATTCAGGCCTCTGCGATTGAAGTCACCGGCTGGGTTGAAGATCCGGATACCTATCCGATGGCGGCAAAACGTCACAGCATCGAATATCTGCGTGAAGTCGCCCACCTGCGTCCGCGTACCAACCTGATTGGTGCGGTGGCGCGCGTGCGTCATACGCTGGCGCAGGCGCTGCATCGTTTCTTCGATGAGCAGGGCTACTTCTGGGTGTCTACCCCGCTGATCACCGCCTCCGATACGGAAGGTGCGGGTGAGATGTTCCGCGTCTCGACGCTGGACATGGAAAACCTGCCGCGCACGCCTGAAGGTAAAGTGGACTATGACAAAGACTTCTTTGGTAAAGAAGCTTTCCTGACGGTATCCGGTCAGCTCAACGGCGAAACGTACGCCTGTGCGCTGTCTAAGATCTACACCTTTGGCCCGACCTTCCGTGCCGAAAACTCCAACACCAGCCGTCACCTGGCGGAATTCTGGATGCTGGAGCCTGAAGTGGCCTTCGCCGACCTGGACGATGTTGCGGGTCTGGCGGAAGCGATGCTGAAGTATGTGTTCAAAGCGGTGCTGGAAGAGCGTCCTGACGACATGAAATTCTTCGCAGAACGCGTAGACAGCGATGCTGTGGCGCGTCTGGAGCGTTTCGTGTCCGCCGACTTTGCGCAGGTGGACTATACCGACGCGGTGGCGATCCTCGAGAAATGCGGTGAGACGTTCGAGAACCCGGTTTACTGGGGCGTTGACCTGGCGTCTGAGCACGAACGCTATCTGGCCGAGAAGCATTTCAAAGCGCCGGTTGTGGTTAAAAACTACCCGAAAGACATTAAGGCCTTCTATATGCGCCTTAACGAAGACGGTAAAACCGTGGCAGCGATGGACGTCCTGGCGCCGGGCATTGGTGAAATCATCGGTGGCTCTCAGCGTGAAGAGCGTCTTGACGTGCTGGACGCGCGTATGGAAGAGATGGGGCTCAACCCGGCTGACTACAGCTGGTACCGCGATCTGCGTCGTTACGGTACCGTACCGCACGCTGGTTTTGGTCTGGGCTTCGAGCGTCTGATTGCCTACGTTACCGGTGTTCAGAACGTACGTGACGTGATTCCTTTCCCACGTACTCCACGTAACGCCAGCTTCTAATCGATAAAAGACTAAAATGGCCAGCATCTGCTGGCCATTATTTTATTCTGCATTGTCAGTTTTCGTCAGCGCAAAGTCAGCGTCTTTAAACCTTCACCCCGTCACAACCACTACCTGTTACGTTTTGTTTCCGCGAAATATCCAGCCACAAAAAATAAACCCCATTCTTATTGCGATTATTACTTCCTCAAGCGATAGCACAAATTTCAACCACTTTTACAGCCATCCAGAAGTCTTTTTGGGGTCATAAGAAAAACAGGGTCGTTTAACGTCTGTTTATACGAATCACCTTTATCTCAATTAATCATAAGCAATTCATATATATAGGATAGGTTTTGCCGTTTAATTCGCCAGGCGGGTCTGAAGTTTGAGGTGGTTCACAAAGTTCCCAAAAATACATATTTAGTTACACATAATTGCTTTTAGTTACTTAATCTTGAGAATTGTAGCACTTTCAGGCTAGCGAAACGCTTCGCCGAATGGAAAGATGCCTGTCAGATACATAAAGACACCAAACTCTCATCAATAGTTCCGGAAATATTTATTGACAGAATTTATTGACGGCAGTGGCGAGTGTCATAAAAAAACCAATGAGGGTAATAAATAATGATGAAGCGCAATATTCTGGCAGTGGTAATCCCTGCCCTGCTGGTAGCCGGTGCAGCTAACGCTGCAGAAATCTATAACAAGAACGGCAACAAACTGGACTTCTACGGTAAAGTTGTGGGTGAACACGGCTTCACCACTTCTGGCGAACATAAAAACGCTGACTCCTCTTACGGCCAGATCGGCTTTAAAGGCGAAACTCAGATCAATGATCAACTGATCGGTTACGGTCAGTGGGAATACCGTGCGAAAGCTGGTGCAGCCGAAGGCGACCAGACTAACGTAACTCGTCTGGCATTCGCGGGTATCAAAGTTTCTGAAGCAGGTTCTCTGGACTACGGTCGTAACTACGGTATCGTTTACGACGTAGAATCCTACACGGATATGGCTCCGTCCTTCTCTGGCGAAACCTGGGGTGGCGGCTATGTTGATAACTACATGACCAGCCGTTCTACTGGCCTGCTGACCTACCGTAACAACAACTTCTTCGGTCTGGTTGATGGTCTGAACTTTGGCGTTCAGTACCAGGGTAAAAACGAACGTAGCGATCTGCGTAAAGCGAACGGTGACGGCGTTGGTCTGTCCCTGGGCTACGAGTTCGGCGAAGGGTTCGGTCTGATCGGTGCATACAGCACTGCAAACCGTACTCTGGATCAGAAAGCAGATGGTAAAGGCGATAAAGCTGAGTCCTGGGCAGTTGGCGCGAAATATGACGCGAACAATATCTACCTGGCGACCGTTTACGCTGAAACCCGCAACATGAGCATCCTGGGCGATAGCACAGAGACTGTGTACGACGTTGCTAACAAGACCCAGAACTTCGAAGTTATCGCACAGTACCAGTTCGACTTCGGTCTGCGTCCTTCCGTTTCTTACGTTCAGTCCAAAGGTAAAGACCTGAACGGCATCGGCGACCGTGACCTGGCGAAATACATCACCACTGGTGCGACTTACTACTTCAACAAGAACTTCAACGTGTACGGTGACTACCGCTTCAACCTGCTGGACGACAAAGATGCGTCCACCAGCTGGGTTGGCTCTGACAACCAGGCTACCGTTGGCGTAACCTACCAGTTCTAATCAGTACACCACTTTGTTATATGCTTAATGAACAGGGCTTCGGCCCTGTTTTTTTATGCGTGACAGAAAATAATGGCGACTTTTGAAAAGCCGCACGCTTTTCGTCGCAAACGGTTGGCATTTTGTAAATCTACCGTTAACCTGATAGCGGATTTCACTTCTGTAATCACAATGGAACTTCGTCATGTTTGAGAACATTACCGCCGCTCCTGCCGACCCTATTCTGGGCCTGGCCGATCTGTTTCGTGCCGACGACCGCCCTGGCAAAATCAACCTGGGTATTGGTGTATATAAAGATGAAACCGGCAAAACTCCGGTACTGACCAGCGTTAAGAAAGCTGAGCAGTATCTGCTGGAAAACGAAACCACCAAAAACTACCTCGGTATTGATGGTATCCCTGAATTTGGTCGCTGCACTCAGGAACTGCTGTTCGGTAAAGGCAGCGAAATTGTGAGCAGCAAACGCGCTCGCACAGCACAAACCCCTGGCGGTACCGGCGCGCTGCGCGTTGCGGCGGATTTCCTGGCGAAAAACACCTCTGTTAAGCGCGTGTGGGTGAGCAACCCAAGCTGGCCGAACCACAAGAGCGTGTTTAACTCTGCGGGTCTGGAAGTGCGTGAATACGCCTACTACGACGCGGCAAACCACTCTCTCGACTTCGACGGCCTGCTGGCGAGCCTGAGCGAAGCGCAGGCAGGTGACGTGGTGCTGTTCCACGGCTGCTGCCACAACCCAACCGGTATCGATCCGACGCTTGAGCAGTGGGAACACCTGGCGAAGCTGTCCGTAGAAAAAGGCTGGCTGCCGCTGTTTGACTTTGCCTACCAGGGCTTCGCCCGTGGTCTGGAAGAAGATGCCGAAGGTCTGCGTGCGTTCGCAGCCGTGCATCAGGAGCTGATTGTCGCAAGCTCTTATTCCAAGAACTTCGGTCTGTACAATGAGCGTGTGGGTGCCTGTACGCTGGTTGCTGCTAACGAAGAGACCGTCGATCGTGCGTTCAGCCAGATGAAATCGGTTATCCGCGCGAACTACTCTAACCCACCGGCACACGGTGCGTCTGTTGTTGCCACCATCCTGAGCAACGATGCGCTGCGCGCTATCTGGGAACAAGAGCTGAACGATATGCGCCAGCGCATTCAGCGTATGCGCCTGCTGTTTGTGAACACCCTGGCTGAGAAAGGCGCGGACCGCGACTTCAGCTTTATCATCAAACAGAACGGCATGTTCTCGTTCAGCGGCCTGACCAAAGAGCAGGTTCTGCGTCTGCGTGAAGAGTTTGGCGTGTACGCCGTAGCGTCTGGACGCGTGAACGTTGCAGGCATGACGCCTGACAACATGGCGCCACTGTGCGAAGCGATTGTCGCCGTACTGTAATTTGCGCCCATAAAAAAAGCCTGCGCTATGCAGGCTTTTTTTTATTCTGGTTACCAGACAGGCATTTCATCCTGAAGGAACGGGTTATGGAGCCGTTCATAGCCCAGCGTCGACATCGGACCGTGTCCAGGAATAAACGTAACGTCATCGCCCAGCGGCAATAACTTTTGTTTAATCGACTGAATCAGCTGCCCGTGGTCGCCGCGCGGAAAATCGCTGCGTCCTACGCCACCTTTGAAGATCACATCGCCGGAAATCAGCAGACGGGACTGGTCATCAAAGAAGACGATATGGCCTGGCGTATGCCCAGGACAATGCAACACCTGTAAAGTCACATTCCCTACGTTAACGCGCTCTCCCTCGTTTAGCCAGCGATCGGGCGTCAGGGGCTGACACTCATCAAGACCAAACATGCGGCTTTGGGCGGGTAACCCCTGCAGCCAGAACTCATCTTCTTTTTCCGGGCCGATCACCGGCACACCGTAGTGTTCAGCCAGTTCAGCCGCAGCACCTACATGGTCAAGATGACCATGAGTGAGCAAAATCTGCATCAGCGTGACGCCGCTTGCTGCGACTTCCTGCTTGATTTTCTCAGCGTCACCGCCGGGATCGACAAGCGCGGCCAGTTTAGTCTGTTCGCACCAGATCAATGAACAATTCTGGGAGAACGCGGTAACCGGAATAATACGATAGTTCATACTGCTCCTGTGTTTCGTTATTACCAGTGCCGAACCGGACCGGTATCAATATGCACAAAGTTGCTGCTGGGGTAATATCCTACACCACCTGCGCGCATAGATAACGCGGCTTTGCGAATATTGGCTAACGAAACGCCTTCAATATGGAAATCCATTGCCTGTCCCTTCGTGTGATAGCTTTTTTTCGCTACCCCGCGGCTGTGGGCGCGCAGTTCATTATTGGTATCAATCGAGCGATAGCCAGAGATGAGCTGCACCGGCTTGCTGGTGCCCAGCAGGCCCTGAAGGCGGAAAATCTGATCAAACAGTCCTGGATCGATGGCTTTTATTTTATTCGCGCGGAAATCACGGAAAAAATGGTTAAGTCTTGCTAATTCATCCTGAATATAGCCTCTGCCATCAAAAAACTCCGCTTTTAGCGACTCACCGGTATGAAGATTGTTGAGCGTTAAAACTCGCGGACGAGGTGTCGAGAGGGTGGCAAATGCTGGCGTCGGCAGGATGGCCGCTGCGCCAAGCGCAACGCCACCTAACGCCAGCAGTTTGCGGCGATTAGCGTCAAATTTGTCCATGATAATCAGGTCTACAGGTAAAAGAAATCGTAATATGCTTAGCGCACGAAGGGCACCATAACTGGCAAAACCAGGTACGTCAAGGCGCCCAACCCCAGTGAATATGCGGCTTGCAGCGATATAGCCCCCTATTCACCATAACTTACGACAATCATTTTTCCCGAACTGCTTCATTTACCTGATTAATTGTTCCGCTTTTGGCAAAATTTGTGCGCCGGATCGCGCGGTGAGATCATAATTGTAAATATCTGTACGATACTGAGTACGCCCGTCTTCACCCACAAACGCCGTCAGATAGTAAAGATTGACCGGAATATTGTGGCGAATATTAACGTAACGCGTATCCCCCTGTTTCAGGGCATCCGAGATGCGCGTATCGTTCCAGCCCGCATCCTGCAGCAGCATATTGGCCAGCTCCGAGGCTTTGTTCACGCGCACGCAGCCAGAACTCAGCGCGCGAGTATCTTTCTGGAACAGGTTGTGGTTCGGCGTATCGTGCAGGTAGATAGCTTCTGAACTCGGCATATTGAATTTGTAGCGCCCTAAAGAGTTGTGCGCCCCGGGAGCCTGCTGGAAACGGAACGGCAGATTCGACGCGGTGATTGTCGACCAGTCGACCATATAAGGATCGATAGCCTCTTTACTGTTCCATCCACGCATCACCGTATAGCCATGACGCTCCAGATAACCCGGATCGTTCCAGACCTTCGGCAAAATATCTTTTCGCGCCAGAGTCGGCGGCACGTTCCACGGCGGGTTAACCACCACGTTATTTAGCGCGCTGCTCATCATCGGTGTTTTACGATCCGGACGCCCGACAATCACGCGCGACGCCAGTTTTTCGCTACCATCCTGATAATAGACCAGGGAATACGCCGGGATGTTAACCATAATTCCGGTAGAGAGCGTTCCCGGCAGCAAGCGCAAACGCTGGATATTGAGCGCCAGCACCCCTGCCCGCTGCGCAGACGATACGTTCAGCCAGTCGCGCGTCGTCTGGCCAATGACGCCATCGGCCCCTAGCCCCTGAGCGGCCTGGAATTGCTTAACGGCCGCCACCAGCTCGCGATCGTAAGCCGCAGGTTTGTTGCTCAGGACAACGGCTTTCTTCTCTTTCACGGGCGCTGACGGGCTGACGGCGACGCTTTGTGGATCATCACCCGGAAGAGCAATCTTTGGCCCGCCGTCAAGAAGACCAGAACGCATCAGGATCTCGCGCAGGGCGGGAACATCGCTGCTCCACTGCCCCGGACGCAGCGTCGCGGTACCGCGCATTTGCGGCCATGGACGCGTGTCCCCCACCAGCGCGAGGAGCGACTGGTGCAGAGTGGCATATTGTGGGTGCGCCGGTGCGAGGCTGGCGATAAAGCACGGCAGTTCGCCGTTATCCAGCGCTAGCTGCCATTGGTTAATTACCGACAGCGCCGGCGTCGCCAGCTTGTACGGCTTATCGCTGTAGAGCCAACGGTTGCCGTTGACCGGAATACCCGCCACGAACTGCAGGTAGCCCATCATGGCATCGGAAAGTACCACGTCCCGCGCCTGCCCGGTGACGGCAGGATCGGTTAACAGCTCAACCCACTTTGTAAACTGCGGCTGAAACCCTGCAATCGCGACCTCCGCCAGTTGCTGCTGGAAGGCGCGCACCGCATCGCGGTTTTCCCACATCGGTTTCATATCGCGGGCAGCATAGAGGAGCGTGAGCTGATTGATATAGACAGGCGTGTAGCCTGACGGCAGCTCCGACTGCAGCTGCTGACTGAGTGATTCGGCATCGATGCCTTCCGGCAGCGGTTTAATACCGGCCATGATGGCCGTTGCCGGAGACTGGTCCAGCGGCTGGGACAACGACGTTGGCTGCGCGCCTGTCGTTGCCGAGCTGTCAGTCGGCACAATTTCAGGCTCGTCGGCCTGGGCGGTTAACAGCGGAGCAAACATCACTGCCAGGCATAAACTCAGCGCAGACAGCTGACGACCACATTCTTTCTTAAGCAACATCCCTTGCCCCCTGTTTTCACGACATGCCCATCACGTTGGGGCTTTCTTTCATTATAGGTAGACGGCTAAGCTGTTGCCTTACCTTATGTAAAGAAGTTTAAAGATAACGCAGCCCTAAGCACAAGTTAAGTTTAAAAAAAAAGCGGCGCCAGTGCGCCGCTTCGGGTCAGAAGACGCGTTAGGAAGCGTCCGCCGTGGTTTCCGGCAATGACTCCGGCGGCTGCGGCGCAAAGCCACGCAGCCCCACAACGTGAACGTGTTCGCTGTTCTGGAACACTTTACGCACCAGTTTGTAGGTAGTGCCCTTCTCGGGGCTGATGTTCTCAGGTGCCGCGATAATGAGCTGCATATCGAGACGTTCGCAAAGCTCGAACAGCGTAGCAATTGAGCGGGCATCAAGACGCGCCGCCTCATCGAGGAACAGCAGTCGGCATGGCGAGATGTCTTTGCCGCGCAGGCGGCGCGCTTCATCTTCCCAGCTCTGTACGACCATCACCAGAATTGACATCCCGGTACCGATCGCTTCACCGGTAGAGAGCGCCCCGGATTCCGCACGCAGCCAGCCGTCTGAGCCACGGTTTACCTCAACTTCCATTTCCAGGTAGTTGCGGTAGTCCAGCAGCTCTTCACCGATGGTTTGCGGCGTACGTTGCCCCATATCAATCTGCGGGTTCAGGCGCTGATACAGCTTCGCCAGCGCTTCGGAGAAGGTCAGACGGTTGCTGTTGAACAGATCCTGATGCTGCTCGTGCTGCTCAGACAGCACTTCCAGCAGCGTCGCGTGGGCTTCACGCACGTTGACGTTGAGGCGCACGCTGTTCACCTGGCCAAACGACACGCTCTGCAGACCCTGGTTCAGCTGGCGGATACGGTTCTGCTCGCGCTGAATGGTTTTGCGAATGATGTTCGCCACGCTGCGGGAGCTGATCGCCAGCTTCTGCTCGCGGGAGGTCAGCTCCTCCGTCAGGCGCCCCAGCTCGATTTCCATCTGTTCGATGGCTTCAACCGGATCGTCAGTACGGATGATGTCCTGACGAATACGCTCGCGCAGGTGCTGGTAAACCGCCACGAAGAACTGGATTTTACGTTCCGGACGTTTTGGATCTTCCGACATACGCAGCACGTCGCGCAGGTGTTCGTTATCCGCCACCGCCAGACGCAGCGCACCCAACGCCTTATCCGACATGGAACGCAGCTCATCGGCAGAGAGGTACGCCAGCTCGCGACGGTGCAGACGACGCTCAACGTTATTGTCTTTCACCATGCGCATCACCGCGCACCAGCCTGCTTTGGCGGTCACGACCTGCTCGCGCATCTCAAAGTAGTCGCGCTCCAGCTTGCGCAGGCGACGGGTCAGGTTATCCATTTCCGCTTCGCAGAAGGTCAGCGCTTTTTCCAGCTGATTACGACGCGCGCGGTTATTGCTGAGCTGAGAATGCAGCTCGTCACGACGAATACGCGCGCGCTCTTCTGCCCCGCTGTCGGCACGCACGCCGATGTCCTGAAGCTCTTTCTGCAGATCGTTTAACAGCTCTTTCTTGGTGTCGAAGGAGCTTTTCAGCGAGGCCAGCACCTGGTTGTACTGGTTCAGTTGAGCGGAGTGGCTGCGCATTGCTTCGCGGGCGCGAGTACGTTCCGCTTCCGCCTGCTCAAGGCGCTGACGCAGTTTTTCGTTCAGGTCGCTGTTACCACTCAGCATTTCAGCCGAATCGGAGTAGCCGAAGTGCGCACGACGCTGCACCACTTCCGTCAGGGCAAACGCCTGCTGACGCGCTTCGCGCTGCACCTGCTGCGACCAGGCATAATCTTCTTTTAACTGCTCGAACTGTTCCGGATCGCTCTGCAGGACAGACACGACGGGCTCCAGCTTCGCCAGCTGATTGCCGTGCTGCTGCACGAAACGCGCGGCTTCCTGCGCTTCATCCAGACGCTCCTGGATCTCATCCACACGGTCAGCCAGTGTGTCATCCGCCAGCAGATTCAGGCGCGGCAGAATGCGGTTGAGGGCAGCGACGCCCTCTTTCGCCTGTTCAAACTGAACGCGGCTCTGCTGGTTATCACTTTCATGGCTGGCAATCGCACGTTCCAGCTCGCCACGGCGGGTATTGAGTTTGCGGATTTCGGCTTCCGGATCCGCGTCAAACGCTACGGCGAGATGGCTGCCGATAAAGCGGCTGAACGACTGATGCAGACGCTGGGTTTTCTGCACGTCAAACGACAGGGTCGCAAAACGTTCGGACAGCGTCTCACGCTCGGCGTGCAGGCTCTCGATGCGGCTTTCGCGCGCGGCGCGGCCAAACAGCGGCAGCTCAGGGAAGCGGGAATAACGCCACTGACGGTCGGCGATTTTCACCACGACAGCTTTTTCCAGCTCGTCGACGCTGAATACGCTGTCATCGAACGACTGCGGATCCCCTTCGATCAGGTAAAGATCTTCCGGACAATCTTCCAGGCCGGCAAGCTGCTCAGAAATCAGGGACAGATCCGGGACCACGATCGCGTTGCGGGATGGACCGTACAGCGCGGAGAAGTACGGGGCATCGTCAAGGCCAACGTCGTCATAAATCTCGGACAGCAGCACGCCGCCAAAACGCTCAGCTAGCGCATTCAGGCGCGGATCTTCTGAACCGCCCGGCTGGCTTAAGCGCTCAATTTCTTCATCGACGTCGCGCTTGCGGGCGCCCACTTCGTCACGCTCAACAATGGCTTCGCGCTCGCGCTCCAGCAGCTGCTGCAGGTATTCGGTCACTTCCTGGCTGGATTCGAACTGCTCGCCGCACTGCTCGCTGAGCTGATTCAGGCTGCTTTGCGCAGCCAGCCAGACTGGCGCACGCTGCAGGAGCGCCTTCGAACGGGACTGTATCTGCTCCAGCTCCTGACGCAGCGTCATACGCTGTTCGCTGGCGTTTGATACGGTATCGGACAGGGCCGCAATACGCGCTTCCAGCTCCTGATGCAGGGCCTCAAGCTCGTCGAAATCGTAATTTTTTCCCTGACGCTTGCAGAATTCCGCCAGCAGACGCTCGGCTTCCTGCTGCTCGCGCAGGCGCTGCTCCAGCTCGTTCAGGCGCATACGCAGCGGCTGAACCTGCTCGGCCAGATGGCGCTGGTTCACACCGTCGCGCAGCAGTTCACGGGCAACGTCCCAGGCTTCGTTACGCGCCAGCGGGCCGTTAATTGCGACCACCAGCTGATAAGCCTGCTCAAACTGGCTGTGCGCCGTTTGCGCGACGCTCATTTTCTGTTCGAGGGAGAGCAGTTTTTCGGTGGCTTCCTGCTCTTTGGCCTGGAAGGTATCCAGCCACTCGTCGGCGCTGTCCGGCGTCAGGTCAGGCAGATGGCACAACTCTTTCGCACGCTGTAATGCCTGCAATGCCTGGGTGTACTGAATCGCTCGCGTCTGCTGCACGTCAAGTGCCTGCTGGTAATCGGCAAGCTGGCTTTTCAGCTCATCCACTTCCAGCTCGGCCGCTTCGGCACGGGCTTCGTTCTCTTCCTGCATGTCGGCGGCTTCGGCCACCACTTCATTCTGCTCTTCGAGACGAATCTGCAGCTCATCGAGATCCGCTTCATAGCGCTCGATTTTTTCCTGCTGACGCAGCGCGGTCTGCACCAGGTTCAGGTGATCGCTGGCGGCCTGGTAATCGGCTTCCAGGTCGCCTTCAGCACCGTTGTGCTCGCCCAGCTCGCGCGCCATTTCAACGTGCTTGTACTGCTCGGCCACCAGCTGTTTACGGGAGGTAAACAGCTCGCGGCGGTATTCTAATGCCTGATCGAGATGCACCCGGCGCTCGTTGGCGTGGCGCATGTAGTCCGCCGCCACGTAGTTGGTGGCTTCGCTGATCAGGTGTTTAAACAGGTCGCGGTCAGACTGGGTAACGCGAATCGCTTCCAGCGTCATGCGGTTTTCACGCAGCGCCGCTTCCATATCCTGGAAGGCCTTACGCACGCCGCTGTTTTCCGGCAGCAGGTAATCGCGCAGGGAGCGGGTAATCGCGCTGGAGATACCGCCGTACAGAGACGCTTCGATCAGACGGTAATATTTGCTACGGTCTGACGCCGTGCGCAGACGACGCGCCACCACGCCCAGATCGAACATCAGCGAGTGGTAGTCGGTAATGGAGTTGAACTGCTTGAACTGCACGCCTTCGATGGCTTCGAGCTTGTCCTTCAGCTCCTGCAGCGTCAGCACGCGCGCCTGACGTTCGTTCAGGGTTTCCGTCAGCAGCGACGTCGGCTGCACGGACGTTGGCAGACCCTGGATCGCAAACGGTTTGATATCCACTTTGCGGTCGCGACCGGCAACCTGCTGCAGGCGCACGCCCACCACCACGCGCTGATGACGGGAGTTAATGACGTCCAGAACCGAATAACAGACGCCGGCCTTCAGCTTACCGTGCAGACCTTTATCGCGGGAGCCGCTTGTTGCCCCCGCTTCGGTGGTGTTACGGAAATGGAGCAGCGTCAGATCGGGGATCAGCGCCGTAACAAAGGCCGCCATGGTGGTGGATTTACCCGCACCGTTACCGCCGGAGAGCGTCGTGACCAGCTCATCCAGATCGAACGTTCGGGCAAAGAAGCCGTTCCAGTTAATCAGCGTCAGTGAGCGAAATTTACCGCGTTCAATCATTACTCTTCCTCCCCGCTATCCGGCAGATTCTCTTCATGCTCATCATTGAGCTGCAAATGGTTTTCCACCGGCATCGCTTCACCGTCGCGGATCATCCGAAGCTGCGCTTCACGCGCGTCATCGCCCGCACGCACGTCGGCGCCGAAGCGGAAGACAGATTCCGTGATGCGGAATTTGCTGCTGTCGTGGCCCATAAACCAGACCATGCCCAGACGACGCAGACGGTTCAGGGAAGAGCGAACCTTTTCCTGTAATTTCTGACGGTCAAGATCCGATCCCGTGGAGCGGTTGTTCACCAGCTTGAGCAACTTGCTCTCATCAGCCAGCGTCAACAGCTCGTCGTAAAGTTCCTGCTGGGTGAAGATCCCTTCATTCGCCAGACGTTCCGGGCTGAGGTAGAGGTAGCAAAGAATTTTGCCGACCATCATATCCAGCTCGGAGAGCACGGAACGCGGAATCAGCGTCGTGGAGCGCGGACGCAGGTAGAAAAACCCTTCCGGCGCGCGGATAAGCTCCACGTTGTAGCGTGCGTAAAACTCTTCCAGGTACTCCTGAAAGTCCATCAAAAAGGCGTGATTATCCAGCTCGTCTAAGCCAATATGACGACCGGCACGCAGCTGGCTGTCCAGCGCCGGAAATAACGGATTCGCCAGCGCCTGAGCCAGCTTAACCGGCATCACTTGTTCAATATTTGTCAATGACATGCGCCTGTACCTTGGCTCCGTAATCGTTAATTGGCTGCCACTTCGGCGGCAGTCCGGTGAAATCTGCTTGCGCGACGCCCAGACGCACCGCCTGGTCTACCACAATGCGGGCAATGTCGAAGTGGCGCGCGCGTGGATACTGCGCCAGATAGTCGCGCACCACGAGACCAAGATCCAGCGGCACTTGTCTGGTTTTGTAGACAGCGAGCTGTTCTTCGATCATCGCCGCAAGCTGCTCGCGAATTTCGTTAAATTCTTCATATTCCAGATCCGGCGGCAGTTCACCGGTTACCTCTTCATCGCGCAGCGCCATCTCTTCGTCGCGCATATCCAGCAGACGATCGGCACTGGCGTAGGTCAGCGCCCACGGCGCATCGAAATAGGTCTGCACCGACTGACGCAGACGCTGAGCAAAGACGCGGTTTTTATCCATATCAATCGCGGTACGGATAAATTTATGCACGTGTCGGTCGTAGCCGATCCACAGGTCGATCGACTGCTGGCCCCAGCTGATAATGCGGTCAAGCTTGCTCTGCAGATCGAACACCAGACGGTCGATAAAATGCAGATCGTCGTGCGCCAGCGTCGCGTCCTGGATGCGCAGCAGGTTAGCCTGCAGCTTGTCCCCTGCGGCTTCCAGCGTATCCTGGAGCTCACGCAGCGTGCCGGAGGTTTCTGACAGCAGAAGTTCACAGCTGGAGATGGCCGCTCGCCAGTCTTTATTCAGCAACTGCGCGATATCGTCTTTCACCTGCTGCTGCTGTTCGTCCATCAGGCGCTGGGTGAGATCGATACTGTCGAAAATCTCGGCCACTGAATATTTCAGCGGCGCGTAGACGTTACGGTGCCAGTGGAATTCGTCACCGTTTTCATCCGCCGCGTCGGCGGCGCGCTTAAGCTCACCCGCCACGATCGAGAGCTGCATGGAAAGACGCAGCGTGGAAAATTCACGCTGGCGGATGTAGTAATCGGTGATGCCGATGCCCAGCGGCGTCAGGCGATAGATGGCGTTTCCTTCCGCCTGCTCGCTGGTAAAGCGGTTCAGCAGACGTTGACGCACCATATCGTTGATCGCGTTGTTGGCACGCACGCTAATGGTTTCGCTGGTTTGCTCAAACGCATCACTGACATGGCGGAACGCATCCACCAGTTCACCCTCGCTCATTTCACCGTCCAGCCGTTCGCCGTTCAGCGTGGCAACCGCCAGCAGGAAAGAGAGTCTGTCTACCGGCAGCGAGATGGAGAAATCGTTTTTCCTGGCCCAGGCAACCAGTTCGGGGACTGTCTGGGAAAATTCACTCATAGGTTATCCTTGCATCTGCGGCTTGTGCGCGGTGACGTGAATATAGCGGCCAAGGCTGATAAAAGGCTCCTGACGGCAATACCGCGTTTCTAATTCTGTTAAGGTGTCAAAACAGTCACGCTGTTTGTGTTTTTCACGCAGATAATCATGAAACACCCTGACGCCCGTCTTCCCGACGATCTGCCAGCCAATCGCTTCCAGCCAGCCATAAACCTGCTGTGGATCGCGCGGATAGTCCGGGGAAAGCGTGCGCTTTTTCTTTTTAGGCATCCCGACCTGAACATAGTCGAAGTTTCCTGCAACCATGTTGTGCATCAGGAAGCCGTTAGCATTGTAGAACATCAGCGACAGCGTGCCGCCCGGGCGTAACATCGACCACAGGGTTTGTAACACGCTTTGCGGATCGGCAACCCACTCCAGCACCGCATGAAACAATATCAGATCAACCTGGGTTTCCAAATGCTGCGCGATGTCCTGAGCGGCGCATTGTATAAAATGCATGTTGTCGCTCACACCTTTCTCTTTTGCAGCACGCGTCGCGCGGGCGACCATTTCAGCAGAAAGATCGCAAAGCGTGACGTGATGACCGCGCTCGGCCATTTTTATCGCCGTCTGCCCTTCACCGCCACCGGCGTCCAGCACGCGCAACGTTTGACCACCAAAGGTGGCCAGAATGGTGTCCAGATCCTGCCAGAGGATCGTCTGACGAAGCTGCCCTTTCGTGGTGCCATAAATGTTGCGCGAAAACTTTTCCGCGATGTCATCAAAATTGCGATCCCGCATTGGGAGAGTTCCACTCGCTAACTGCAAAACCGCTATTTTGTCACACCCGCGCGGAGAATGAACCTCTCTGGTGTAATATCACGGGTAATCACCTGCTATATGGTCAAAAAAGGAACCAAAAAGGATGCTTTTTACCCTTAAGAAATACATTGGAGGGATGATGCTTCCCCTTCCGCTGCTGCTCATCATCATCGCGCTGGGGCTGGCGCTGGTGTGGTTCAGTCGCTTTCAGAAGAGTGGCAAAACGCTTATCACGCTCGGCTGGTTTGTCCTGCTGCTATTGAGCCTGCAGCCGGTCGCGGATGGTCTGCTACGACCCATCGAAAACACGTACCCAACGTGGCAGGGAAATCAGAAAGTGGCGTACATCGTGGTGCTGGGCGGCGGATATACCTGGGATCCTGACTGGGCACCCAGTTCAAACCTGATCAACAACAGCCTGCCACGGCTAAACGAAGGCATTCGCCTCTGGCTGGCGAATCCGGGATCAAAAATGATTTTCACCGGCGCAGCGGCCAAAACGAACCCAGTGAGTACGGCTGAGGCGGGCGCCAGAGTCGCGGAATCACTCGGCGTGCCGCGCTCCTCAATTATCACTCTGGACAGCCCAAAAGATACCGAAGAAGAGGCTGCCGCAGTGAAGCAGGCGATTGGCGATGTCCCGTTCTTACTGGTGACCTCCGCCTCACACCTGCCGCGCGCAATGATTTTCTTTGAGAAGCAAGGCCTGCACCCGCTTCCCGCACCGGCAAACCAGATGGCCATCGACGCGCCGCTTAACCCGTGGGAACGGGCGATCCCCTCCCCGGCGTGGCTGATGCATAGCGATCGCGTCGGTTATGAGACGCTCGGACGCCTCTGGCAGTGGCTGAAAGGATCGTCAGGCGAGCCAGGGCAGGAGTGATTTTGTTGCCAGATCGAAGTTTGCGCGATTAAAACGTCCGGTATTCACCAGCTGCGCGACTTCGTCCCAGAGCAGATAAAGCCAGCGCCGCCAGAGAAACGCTTCTGCAACGGGCGCGCGTTGAAGGTAGTGCCACAGCAAACCTTCCGCCGCCCCGCTGTCGCTGAGCCTGAACAGCTCGTATTCGCGCGGAGCCCAGAGCATGATCCCCGGCCCCAACATCGCGAGAAGCTGATCGCTGCGGGAGTCTTTGAGCATGCTGCGCAGGGTGAAATTACCGTGGATCAGCACGCAGTTGTCATTAAAACCGTCGAACAGCGCCGGTAAGCACTCGCGGGTGCGAAACAGAATACGCTTATCCTGCATGGTTAAACCGGTATTGTTGAACTGGTTAAGCGTCCCCCACAGGACCTCAACCCGCTGGCGATACCACAGCGGCCACAGATTTTCCTGAGTGCTGTCGACCGGCCCGACAAGCCCGCGGCTATCCTGACGGTGCCAGGCCAGCAGCGCCTCGACAATCTGGTCTTTTAACTGCTCCCAGCGTTCCGGCGTGCGCGCGGGCGCTTCAACGGGCACGCCGCGCAAGCGCTCAATCAGCAGCACGTCCGGGCCGGGGTGTTCCTCGTGCGTCATTACGCCGTACACCGTCGGCATACGGACGGTTCCCTCCCGCGCCAGCATCGACATTTTCCATGCAAGCTGCCTGGCAACGCCCGGCGAGGTGAAACTTCTGGCCATCAGCGGCATAGGGTTGCCCTGACTGTCATACAACGACCAAAGCGCGGTATCGGCCTTTTCACTCACGCATTCGACCCGGCTTAATTTCTCACCCAGCAGATGGCTAAGTTCGGCACGCAGCTGTTCCATATGAGATTACCCCCATTAAGACTACTGCTTTTATAATGAGCGTCCTGAAGGAAGATGTCACCCGGAAGAGATCAATTAGGGAAAAGAAAGGGGAATTAACGGGGAGAGGACATCCCCCCGTCAGGAGGGATGCAGGCGGTATTAGCGCAGCTCGGCGCGGACGCGCTCAAGATCTTCCGGCGTATCAACGCCCGTTCCAGGCAATTCGCTGGCAACGGCAACGTGAATTTTTTCGCCGTACCAGAGCACGCGAAGCTGCTCCAGCATTTCGATATGCTCCAGCGGACTCGGCGCCCAGGTAACATACCGACGAATAAAACCGGCCCGATAGCCGTAGATCCCAATATGACGCAGGAAGGTATCACCGATGGTCTCTTTAGAGAGCGCAAAGCGATCGCGATCCCAGGGGATCGTGGCGCGCGAGAAATAGAGCGCATAGCCTTCGGCATCCATGACCACCTTCACCGCATTCGGATTGAATGCCTCTTCAGCGTGGTGAATGGGCACCGCGAGCGTCGCCATACCAACCTGACGCTGAGCCAGGTTTTCTGCCACCTGACGGATAATCACCGCCGGGATCATCGGCTCGTCACCCTGCACGTTAACGATGACCGTATCATCACTGAAACCACATTTCTCAACCACTTCCGCCAGACGCTCGGTGCCGGACTGGTGATCGGCGCGGGTCATGCATACCTCACCGCCTGCCGCCTCAACCGCACGGGCGACGTCAGGATGATCGGTAGCAACAATCACGCGATCGGCACCGGATTCACGCGCACGCTCAAGAACATGCACAATCATCGGCTTGCCGTTGATATCCACCAGAGGTTTACCCGGCAGGCGCGTTGAGGCATAGCGCGCAGGAATAATGACAACAAAACTCATGGTTTGCTCTCTTCTGCCACCAGGGAACGAGCTTCATTTTCCAGCAGTACCGGAATGCCATCGCGCAGCGGGAAAGCCAGGCTATCCAGCTTGCAGATCAGCTCCTGTTTGTCCTGGCTGTAGTAGAGTTTGCCGTTGCATACCGGGCAGGCAATAATTTCAAGTAAACGGTGATCCATAGTTCCTCCGTATGGGTAATCGCTAAAGCTTAACACATTCCCTTTTCAGGGAGTGCCTGTTTCCCAGCCACTTCGACAGGTTGTAAACAGTCCGTCGGGTACCCGGCCCAGCGTCACGTCGCGGGCGCCCTGCCAGCGCGCGAATTCGCTAATGGCGAACGTTAACCCTTTTTCCAGGCTCGCCGTCACCCTGACGCCCTCTTCCAGATAAAGCGCAATGATTTCAAGCGTGCCGGTCTTGCGGTGCATTTTGGCGTCCATGCGCCCGACCAGTTGCCCCTTATGCAGCAGCGGGAGAACAAAGTAACCATACTGGCGCTTTGGGGCCGGGGTATAACATTCCAGCCGGTAGCTAAAATCGAACAGCTGCTCGGCGCGTTTTCTGTCCCAGACGACCGGGTCGAAAGGCGACAACACCGCACTGTGGGTTGCCTGAAGTTTCCCCTCCTGGGCCTGAGGCAGTAGCGGGAGGAGATCCGCATGCAGCCACATTTCGCCCAGCGTTTCCACCGTGACGGGGATGACGCGTTGTTCGCGTTGCCAGATATCCAGCAGCGGTTTCAGCGCGGGCTGGCGAAGGCGGTAATAGTCTGCCAGCCATTGCGTGCGGAAAATCCCCAGGCTGCGGGCGCTGTTCTCCAGCATGAGGGCCTCGGCCGCCTCCTGGGTAAGCAGGTCACGCTCGTCGTCCCAGTGCGGCATCACGCGATGCGTCAGGTCGTAGACGCGCTGAAAATTACGCCGCTCAATCACCATGACTTTGCCAGAGGTAAACAGCCCTTCGAGATGACGTTTATGCGGCTTCCACTCCCACCAGCCGCTGGTGCCTTTGCGCGGGTGTTCAAAATCGGCGGAGCGTACGGGCCCGTTATCCTGAATATGCGCGATTAGCTGCTCAATTTCGGCCGCATGTTCCAGCATCCACGCCTGTCGGTATTTCCAGCCCATCTTTTCCGGGGCAAGCATACGGTGGCGAACCAGGGCAAAATCGCTGCGGGGCAGGAAGCAGGCTTCGTGCGCCCAGTACTCCATTAACTCCCCCTTGCTGAGCGCCTCATCCAGCCACTGCGAAGGATAATTTCCCAGGCGGCTAAACAGAACCAGGTAAGGGCTACGGGCCACAATGTTAATGGTGTCGATTTGAAGCAGCGACATGCGCTGGACGGTAGAGAGAATATCGGCAGGCTGCGCGCGGCGGCGGGGCTTTTTGAGCAGCCCCTGCGCGGCAAGATGTAAATGACGTGCGGCTGAAAGCGAGAGTTGCGGTAAAGACATGCGTTTTCCTGTCAGTCAAAGCGCACCAGAACCGCGTAAGCCTTTACTGCACCAACGCAATCAGTTCCTGGAGCAAGAGTTCCGGCTGCTCGCCGCTGAGTTCAGCGTCAACCGGCAGATACCACCAGTTATCTTTCGCAAAGGCACGGCATTTCACCGCATCTTTTTCGGTCATGATCAGCGACTGTCCGGGTACGGTCAAGGCATCAACCTGCCCTTCCACCAGCGCCTGATGGTCGGCCAGCGGAACGCGTTTTTCCAGCCGGGCACCGCACTGTTCCAGCGTCGCGAAGAAGCGCGGCGGATGGCCAATCCCCGCCATCGCCGCCAGTGAAGGTAGCTCAGCAACCGACCGGCGTTCCCCCGTCACCAGGTTGACCGCCAGGCCCGGCTGCAGGTGCATCGGGATTTCACCCGCGCGTGCCTCACCACCGTTCACAATCACCGCATCAACGGACTTAAGACGCGAAGCACGTTCGCGCATGGGGCCAGCCGGCAGCCACCAGCCGTTACCGAAACGGCGAACGCCGTCGATGACCGCAATCTCTTTATCACGCGCCAGGGCGTAATGCTGCAGGCCATCGTCAGTGATAATGATTTGTACCATGTGTTCGGCAAGCAGTGCCTGAACGGCGTCGCTGCGCACCGGGGAGACCGCAACCGGTGCGCCGGTACGCTGGAAAATCAATACCGGTTCATCACCCGCTTCGGCGGTCGTGGTTTCCGCCGTCAGCAGCAGCGGATAACGCGCCGCTTTACCACCATATCCGCGCGATACCACCCCCGGGCGGATACCGCGTTTTTGCAATTGCTCCACCAGCCAGATCACCACCGGCGTTTTACCGTTGCCGCCCGCCGTAAGATTACCGACAACCACAACCGGAACCGGCGCGCGCCAGGCACGCTTCAGCCCCAGACGGTAAAGCAGACGGATAGTGCCGCTCACCAGGCCGTATAGCCAGGAGAGCGGCAGAAGCAGCAGCCACAGCGGAGATTCACCGGACCAGATGCGTGCAATCATTGTTGGCCAAACTGCATCTTATGAAGCTGGGCGTAAACGCCGCGGTGTTCCAGCAAATCGGCATGGCTTCCGCGTTCAACAATGACGCCATCCTCAACCACGACGATTTCATCAGCCTGCTCGATAGTCGACAGTCGGTGCGCAATCACCAGCGAGGTACGGTTCTTTTGCAGCTCATCCAGCGCAGACTGAATAGCGCGTTCAGATTCCGTATCCAGCGCAGAGGTCGCTTCATCCAGGATCAGAATTGGGCTATCGCGCAGCAGCGCGCGCGCAATGGCGATACGCTGACGCTGACCGCCGGAGAGCAGTACCCCGTTCTCACCGATTATCGTATCCAGACCGTTATCCATCTTATTGATAAAGTCCATTGCGTAGGCCATACGCGCGGCGTTCTCAATCTGCTCGCGGCTGTACTCATCAGTGCGTGCGTAAGCGATGTTGTTGGCGACCGTATCGTTAAACAGGTGCACGTTCTGGGAAACCAGCGCCACCTGGTTACGCAGCGACTGCAGGGTATACTCCCGCAGGTCATGACCGTCTAACAGGATTTCACCTTCGTTAATGTCGTAGAAACGGGTCATCAGGCTGGCAATAGTCGATTTACCCGAACCAGAACGGCCCACCAGCGCAACGGTTTTACCCGCCGGAATAGACAGGTTGATATTACGCAGGGCAGGCACTTCGCGGCCTGGATAGGTAAAGGTCACGTTGCGGAATTCGACGTCTCCGTTCGCACGCTCGATCACGCGCTTACCTTCATCTTTTTCCTGTTCGGAATCCAGAATGCTGAACAGCGTCTGACAGGCGGCCATCCCGCGCTGGAACTGGGCGTTGACGTTCGTCAGTGATTTCAGCGGACGCATCAGTGCAATCATAGAGGAGAAGACCACGGTAATGGTACCCGCCGTCAGCGTCTCCATGACGCTCGGGAAGCTTGCCGCATACAGGACGAATGCCAGCGCCAGGGAGGCAATCAGCTGAATAATCGGATCAGAGATGGAAGAGGCCGAGACCATTTTCATCCCCTGAAGGCGCATTTTGTTGCTGACTTTATCAAAGCGTTTGGTTTCGACGTCCTGACCGCCAAAAATCAGAACTTCTTTATGCCCTTTCAGCATCTGTTCCGCGCTGGTCGTCACCTGCCCCATCGTGTTCTGCATATTCTTACTGATATTGCGGAAGCGCTTTGAGACGACGCGGATAGCAATAGAAACTATCGGCGCCAGAACGATAAGGATGATCGACAGCTGCCAGCTGTAATAGAACATCATCGCGAACAGGCCGATGATTGACGCACCCTCACGCACAACGGTGATCAGCGCGCTTGAGGACGAGGAGGCAACCTGCTCTGAGTCGTAGGTAATACGGGACAGCAGCGTCCCGGTAGACTGCTTGTCAAAGAACGAAACCGGCATGCCCATCATGTGGCTGAACAGGCGACGGCGCATGGTCATCACCACTTTCCCTGATACCCAGGAAATACAGTAGCTGGAGATATAGCTGGTGATGCCGCGTAAGATCATCAGTCCGATAACCACCAGAGGCATCCATAGCAACACTGAGCGATCCGTTTTACCAAAACCGTCGTCCAGTAACGGTTTGAGAAGCGATAGCATAAAAGTATCGCTGGCTGCGTTGAGGATTAACGCTACTCCCGCCACGATCAGGCCTGTTTTAAAGGGCGCAATCATCGGCCAGAGTCGGCGGAAGGTTTGCCACGTGGAGAGATCTTTGTCGTTATGCATTCAAAAAACCAGCATTCGTTGAAATAGCCGCATATTCTACCCGTTATCGACGGGCGCGCCAAACCACTGATGATACCAAACGGGTAAAAATTGCTCTCGCAAGCGCCGGATTTGCCAGTGATGTTGCGAGAATGTCACCGATATTTGTCCAGAATGGGGAGTATCGTGCCAGATATACCCCTCTTTTCGATAACGTCGGACAACTTTTGCCGACGGGAATCGCCAGGCGTTATACCGTGCCGCTGAATCCAGGGCAATCTGACCTTCCACCCGCTGTACCAACGGCAATGAAGACGAGGTATTGCTGCCATGATGGGGCGCCTGTATGAGCGTGGACGTCAGATAACGCCAGTAATGGCTAAGCATAGCCTGTTCCGCTTGCGCTTCAATGTCGCCTGTTAGCAGAACACTCTGCTCGCCGTCGTCCACCTTTACCACGCAGGAACGGTTGTTACCCTGAGCCGGGTAATTTTCAGGGGGCCAGTGGACGGTGAAGGTAAGTCCCTGCCATCGCCATCTCTGCCCGCGAAAACAGGGGCGATGTCCCGCCTGGCGCAAGGGGCTTCTGACCCACACATCAGGCCACGCTTTCTGCAACGATACGAGACCTCCCGCATGGTCGAGGTGCTCATGACTGATAATAACGCCTTCAGGCCTCAGGTGATGCCAGCGAAGCCACGGGATAATTAACCGCTGCGCGCTATCCCCGCCCGGCCAGGCGAGACCGGTATCATAGAGAATAGCTTTCCCCTGCCGTTCAATGACCATCGCCAGCCCCTGCCCTACATCCAGCATATGCAGCGTCCAGCTCTCGCTTTTTGCCGTTCGCCAGAGAGGAAATGTCAGTAAGACACTTCCTGCAAGACACACGGCAGGCAGTGTTTTCCAGGCACGAAAGCGCCAGCCCATGATGATAAGCCAGGGCAGCAGCGTCATGTACTGCCAGCGTTGATCGACACTCTGCCAACCGTCAGGCAGGCGCATGAGTAGCCAGAACAACCCCGCAAGTGACCTATCGGCTGCGAACCAGACGACGCTTTCCGGTGCCGCCAGCGGTAGGAGATGAAGCAGCATGCCGAGCAGGATAAGCGGCACGGAGACAAACGTCACCAGGGGAACGGCAAAAAGATTCGCGACCAGGGAGGAGATGCTGAAGCCATGGAAAATCAAGACCTGTAACGGCATGAGCAGCATCAGCATGCCGACCTGCAGATAGAGCAGGTTCAGTAGCGGTCGAATACGTCGTGCCCTGTGCCACTCAGGAAGAGGCAGCCACTGAAACCAGAAAATCAGCGCGGCGACGGCAAATGCGGACAGGGCCAGACTCTGCGAAAGTACGGCTAAAGGATCGCTTATCAGGATCGCCGCGATACAGCACACCCATACCTGCCAGGGAGTCCACTGGCGGGCAGCGATCCGCAACATAGCAAGCACAGCAAGCGCGATGACCGTTCGTAGCGCAGGAGGTTGCAGACCGGTAAGCCAGGCGTAGAAAGCGGCAAAGCATAATCCGGCCAGGAGCGGCATTTGCCAGTGGACCCGGTGGCTGGGTAATAAAAACTGGAGTCCACGCGCGAGTAACCAGACGAGGGATGCCGCCAGCGCGATATGCAGACCCGAAATCGCCATTAAATGCAGCGTCCCGGTTTCACGCATCAGGTCTTTTATTTCCCGGGGCACATCCAGACGTTCCCCCATTCCCAGTCCGAGGATAACCGCCCCCCAGCGGTAAGCCGAAAGTCGGTTTTGCAGTGACATCAGGTATTGCGCTCGCAGGCTGCAGCGCCCATCGACAAGTTCAGCACGGGTGAAGCGCCCGCTCAGCGTTTGGTGTCGGGCAAAAGCGCTGCGCTGAGAATCATATCCGCCCTCGTTCAGTTCGCCGTGAGCAGGCCTGAGCCTGAGCGTCATGCTCCAGCGCTGACCGGCACACGCTTTCTGGGGCAGATAATTTCCATACAGCGTTACGCCGGTGGAGCCCCACCAGCGCTTGCCCTCTACGCTGAGAATGTTTCCCTGATGCAGCGTTGCGCCATCTGTGGCGGTGATCTCCACCTCAGCCTGCACAGCACCCGTGGTTAAATGCTGCATCGGCCAGACGCTCTCCTGCGCGGCAAGCATACCCCATGCACAAAATAATAACGCGATCCCGACATACTTCAGTCGTACATTGCGCGTTGCGGCCAGCGCTATCCCGCCAACAATCATTAGCCACACGGTATGACGTGATGGCAGTTCAGGTAACCAGAGTAACGGGGCTATTGCCAGAATGACGCAGACGCTAAGAGCGGGAATTCCCATTTCTACCTCCCTGTTTCAGGGGGCAGTATGTAAGCAGATAGAGTGAGTTGTCAGGTGAGAAGCATGTGTTTTACGGCACGCGCTGTGCTGTTTTTATCGGTTTGCAGAAAATGAAATGAAAAATGCGGGGCACCTTCAGAATGAAAGCGACAGAGACAAAAAAAGCACCCGCAGGTGCTTTCTTTCGAACCCAGTTTAACCGGCTGGCTAAACTCAGTTGCCGTAAATATTGGCGCGATCGCGCAGTTCTTTACCCGGCTTAAAGTGTGGAACGTACTTACCTTCCAGCTCGACTTTATCGCCAGTTTTCGGGTTACGCCCGGTACGTGGAGCACGATAGTGCAGAGAAAAACTACCGAAACCGCGGATTTCAATGCGCTCGCCCTGGGCAAGAGTGGAGGCCATATGCTCCAGCATCTCTTTTACGGCATCTTCCACTGCCTTGGCAGGGATATGCGGTTGCTGACTGGCAAGTCTTTCAATCAATTCTGACTTGGTCATGATTCCTCCGGTTCCTTTCAAACCAATTAGCTGAACAGCTCATTAAACAAGGGCGGCCGTAGCCGCCCTTTGTTATTGATTACAGGACGAATCCTGCAATCTGTCAAGTTTGCTCCTCATCCTTCGCGCTGTAAATGCGTTACAGCGCAAATGATGCTGAGAACCTGATATTACTCGCCTTTAGCTGCTTTGAAAGCTTCAGCCATTGCGTTGTTAGAGAAGTTTGCATCTTCCTGTTTGTTAACAGTTGCGATTGCATCTTTCTCATCAGCTTCGTCTTTAGCACGAACAGACAGGCTGATTGCACGGTTCTTACGGTCAACACCGGTGAACTTAGCTTCAACGTCGTCGCCTACGTTCAGAACCAGAGTGGCATCTTCAACGCGGTCACGTGAAGCTTCAGAAGCGCGCAGGTAACCTTCAACGCCGTCAGCCAGTTCTACGGTTGCGCCTTTAGCGTCAACTGCAGTCACTTTACCGTTTACGATTGCGCCTTTCTTGTTCAGTGCAACCCAGTTGTTGAACGGATCTTCTGCGAGCTGTTTAACGCCCAGGGAGATACGCTCACGCTCTGCGTCAACCTGCAGAACAACTGCAGCGATTTCGTCGCCTTTTTTGTATTCACGAACTGCTTCTTCGCCTGCAACGTTCCAGGAGATGTCAGACAGGTGAACCAGGCCATCGATGCCGCCGTCCAGGCCGATGAAGATACCGAAGTCAGTGATAGACTTGATTTTACCTTCAACACGGTCGCCCTTGTTGTGGGTTTCCGCGAACTGCTGCCATGGGTTGTTTTTGCACTGTTTCAGGCCCAGGGAGATACGACGACGTTCTTCGTCGATATCCAGAACCATCACTTCCACTACATCACCAACGTTAACAACTTTGGATGGGTGGATGTTTTTGTTGGTCCAGTCCATTTCGGAAACGTGCACCAGGCCTTCAACGCCTTCTTCGATTTCAACGAAGCAGCCGTAGTCAGTCAGGTTGGTAACGCGACCAGTCAGTTTAGTACCTTCTGGGTAACGCTTAGCGATAGCTACCCATGGATCTTCGCCCAGCTGTTTCAGGCCGAGGGATACACGAGTACGCTCGCGGTCGAACTTCAGCACTTTAACAGTGATTTCGTCGCCAACGTTCACGATTTCGCTTGGGTGCTTAACGCGTTTCCACGCCATGTCGGTGATGTGCAGCAGGCCATCAACGCCGCCCAGGTCAACGAATGCGCCGTAGTCAGTGAGGTTCTTAACGATACCTTTGACTTCCATGCCTTCCTGCAGGTTTTCCAGCAGCTGATCGCGTTCTGCGCTGTTTTCGGATTCGATAACGGCACGACGGGATACAACAACGTTGTTACGCTTCTGGTCCAGCTTGATTACTTTGAACTCAAGCTCTTTGCCTTCGAGGTGCAGGGTGTCACGGACTGGACGAACGTCTACCAGTGAACCTGGCAGGAACGCACGAATACCATTCAGCTCAACAGTGAAGCCGCCTTTAACTTTGCCGTTGATAACACCGACCACAGTTTCAGCTTCTTCGTAAGCTTTTTCCAGCGTGATCCAAGCTTCGTGACGCTTAGCTTTCTCACGGGACAGCAGGGTTTCACCGAAGCCGTCTTCCACTGCATCCAGAGCAACGTCAACTTCGTCACCAACCTGGATTTCCAGCTCGCCCTGGGCGTTTTTGAACTGCTCTGCCGGAATGGCGGACTCAGATTTCAGACCGGCGTCAACCAGTACTACGTCTTTGTCGATAGCAACAACAACACCACGAACGATGGAACCCGGACGGGTTTCGATTGTTTTTAAGGATTCTTCAAATAGTTGAGCAAAAGATTCAGTCATGTTTAATCTTCAGGTTAAGATAACGTCCACCTGGCTCCGTGCCGGATGGGGTTGTTTCACATACCCGCCGTCAATCCATTGCAGCGGGGGTACTACTAAATCGGTCGCGATTACGCGAGTGCCAGTTTTTGGCGCGCATATTGTAGCGCTTTTTCAATCACTTGCTCAATAGTTAAACTGGTTGAATCCAGAACTAATGCATCTTCTGCAGGAACAAGTGGGGCGACGGCGCGGTTACGATCGCGGTCATCGCGCTCTTTTATCTCGGATAAAAGGCGATCAAAGTTAACACTAAACCCCTTTTCCTGCAACTGAAGCATGCGGCGTTGAGCACGTTCTTCCGAAGAGGCATCGAGGAAAATTTTCACAGGCGCGTCAGGGAATACCACGGTTCCCATATCGCGTCCGTCAGCGATCAGACCCGGAGCTTCACGGAACGCGCGCTGACGACGCAGCAGCGCCTCACGAACGCGCGGGAAGGCCGCGACCTGGGAGGCTGCATTCGCCACTTCCTGCGTACGGATTTCGCCGCTCACGTCTTCCCCTTCAAGGATGACTTCCAGGTTGCCATCGGTCGACACGAAACGCACATCCAGATGCGCAGCCAGCGGAACCAGCGCCTCTTCAGACGCGACATCCACGTGATGATGCAGCGCGGCCAGCGCCAGCACGCGATAGATTGCTCCCGAATCTAAAAGATGCCATTGCAATGCTTCCGCCATCGCTTTGCACAGAGTACCTTTCCCTGCGCCACTCGGCCCATCAATGGTGATTACCGGGGCAACTGCCGTCATCTTTTTCTCCTTAAATAAGGCATACCGTTTACATGAACGCCGCGCATTATACGCGCCAACGTGCGCAACTGTTACCTTTGCGTGCAAATTACGGAATGATTGAAGCAGAGTGTAGAATAAATGAGCGGAGGTATTCGTAATGAAGCGTAAGCAAATGCCGCATCGGACGATGCGGCAAGGCGTTATCAGGCCAGCGTGCTAATGCGTGCCAGCTGTTCGAAGTAGTCCGGGAAGGTTTTCGCGGTACATTTCGGATCAAGAATGGTGACAGGCGTGTCTGACAGCGCCACCAGCGAGAAGCACATTGCCATACGGTGATCGTTGTAGGTTCCGATTTCCGCAAACTGCAGTTTTGCCGGAGGGGTCACGCGAATGTAGTCTTCGCCCTCTTCCACCTCGGCACCGACTTTCCGCAACTCTGTCGCCATTGCGAACAGGCGGTCCGTCTCTTTTACGCGCCAGTTGTAGATATTACGCAGCGTGGTCGTGCCTTTGGCAAACAGCGCCGCCGTGGCAATGGTCATCGCCGCATCCGGGATATGGTTCATGTCCATGTCGATGGCGTTCAGCTCGCCGTGGGTACAGGAGATGAAGTCATCGCCCCAGGTGACAGTAGCGCCCATTTTTTCCAGCACGTCCGCAAAACGGATGTCGCCCTGCACGCTGTTACGTCCAATACCGGTCACTTTTACCGTGCCGCCTTTAATCGCTCCCGCGGCCAGGAAGTAGGACGCGGATGACGCATCCCCTTCAACCAGGTAATTACCCGGAGACTGGTACTGCTGCGCCCCGCGCACCACGAAGCGCTGATAAGACTGGTTTTCCACCTCAACGCCAAAGGTTTTCATCAGGTGCAGCGTGATATCAATGTAAGGTTTGGAAACCAGCTCACCTTTAATCGTGATAACCGTATCCTGCGGGGCCAGCGGCGCGGTCATCAGCAGTGCCGTCAGGAACTGGCTGGAAACGCTGCCGTCAACCTCGACATGACCGCCGGTAAAACCGCCGCGCAGACGCAGTGGCGGATAGTTTTCCTGCTCCAGATACTCAATCTGCGCGCCGCCCTGACGCAGGGCATCCACCAGGTGACCAATCGGACGCTCTTTCATGCGCGGCTCGCCGGTCAGCACGATGTTGTTGCTCCCCAGGCACAGGGCCGCCGCCAGCGGGCGCATCGCGGTACCCGCGTTGCCCAGAAACAGTTCAAGCTCTTCGCCCGAACGCAGCGCGCCGCCGTTGCCGGTCACTTCGCAGCGGGTACGATCGTCGGAGAGAGTGTAATGAACGCCCAACGCTTTCAGCGCATTGAGCATATGGCGCACGTCATCGCTGTCCAGCAGGTTTGTGAGGACGGTGGTGCCGTTTGCCAGAGCTGCCAGCAGCAGAGCGCGGTTCGAGACACTTTTTGAACCAGGCAGATTAATGGTGCCATCTACCCGCGCGATAGGTTGTAACGTCAGGGATTCCATGAAAACTAAACTCTCAACTCAACATAATAAAAACCCCGCAGGGACGCTGCGGGGGTGAAAAACAGCGAATTAACCGTGACGACGTTCGAAGTCGATCATGAAATCCGTCAGGGCTTTAACGCCTTCCAGCGGCATCGCGTTATAGATGGAGGCACGCATGCCGCCAACGACACGGTGACCTTTGAGCGCATGCAGACCTGCCGCGAAGGACTCTTCCAGGAACACTTTGTCCAAGCTGCTGTCCGCCAGCTGGAACGGCACGTTCATGCGGGAACGGTTAGCGTTCGCCACATCGTTGCGGTAGAAATCGCTCTTGTCGATCACGCCATACAGCAGTTCAGCTTTCTGCTGATTGACCTTGTCCATCTGCGCCACGCCGCCGTTTTGTTTCAGCCATTTGAAGACCAGGCCGGAGAGATACCAGGCAAACGTTGGTGGGGTGTTGAACATAGAGTCGTTATCGTTCAGCACGGTGTAATCGAGAATCGACGGGCAGGATTTATGCGCTTTACCCAGCAGGTCTTCACGCACGACGACGATAGTCAAACCGGCCGGACCGATATTTTTCTGCGCGCCCGCATAAATAACGCCGTAGCGGCTGACATCAATTGGCGCAGACAGAATGGTGGAGGAGAAGTCGGCGGCAACCACGACATCGCTGCCGAAGTTTGGCGTCTCGTCGATGGCAATCCCGTCAATGGTTTCGTTCGGGCAGTAGTGCAGATAGGCTGCGTTATCAGAAAGCTGCCACTCGCTCATTGGCTTCACGGCGCGCAGACCGTCAACGGTCACTTTGGCGTCGATAACATTCGGCGTGCAGTATTTATGCGCTTCTTTAACGGCGCTTGCCGCCCAGTAACCCGCGTCAACGTAGTCAGCCGTCGTTTTGTCACCGAGGATATTCAGCGGAATACCCGCAAACTGGCCGCGCCCACCGCCGTGACAGAACAATACTTTGTAGTTCGAGGGAATATTCAGCAGATCGCGAAAATCCTTTTCTGCCTCTTCCGCCACCTGAATAAACTCTTTACCACGGTGGCTGATTTCCATCACCGACGTACCGAGACCGTTCCAGTCACAAAGTTCCTGTTGAGCCTGTTTAAGCACGTCTGCCGGTAACATTGCCGGACCTGAACTGAAATTAAAGACTTGAGCCATTTCCCCTCACCACGCTAAAAGCCATAAGTTATAACTGTGGATATCGGTTTTATCATTCAGTGACACGCGCCGCAATGTCTAAAACTTATGACCCGTGAAATGTGTCCCGCGTCACACAAAACAATCTGCCGCCTCGCTAAGACAAAACCGACAAAATGGCTGTCAGGTGATGCGTTTGGCCCGGCTAACCTTCGTCCATTCCGGATTTGCACAGCGGGGGCATAATTGGCGATCCCCCGGCTGCATCGCGACAACATGGCTACATCTTACGCAAGCATACTCGCCGGATTCCGGTACCGTTCTGAAACGCTCAATGAGCATATCCGGCAGGATACACAGTCCCGGCTTCACCTCGTCGTCAGAATAGTAATAGACGCTGATCTGCCCGTTGGTTTCCATGATCGCCAGCCTCACCTGCCCGAGCTGTTCAACGCTGTTCAGGCGAAGCTCCATAAAGAATTCAAACTCGGTCATATTGGCGCTTTGTACATTTTCCCAGGCCAGCTGTCCGTCCTCGACGATAACGACCGGCTTGCCTTCAAGCAGATCTTCCAGCTTTTCGCTTTTCGACATCAGCCACATGACAAGACGGTAAAGGAGCGCCAGTGAGACAAACACGATAAACACCGGCACCATCGGCACATCATCATAAAAGGCGACGTCCCCCGCCGCTGACCCCAGCGTCAGGATGATCAACACCTCAAAGAGGGACATCTGCCGCACACCGCGACGGCCGGTGATCTTAAGAAACAGGAAGACAAGTACGAAGGTATAGAGGCTGCGCAGCGCCACTTCGCCCAGAAATTCAGGAGGAACTTTATCAAACGCCATCCGCTGGAGATCAAATGCTTTCATTTTTCTATGCCTTAACAGTCAGTTACTGCCACTAAGCATAGTCCAGCCTTTTATTTTCGCCGAAGATAGCACCCGTCACGCAAAACCCGTATCATTGCGCGCTTTACGTACGATAAAAGTGAACGCCATGACTCAAACGTTTATCCCCGGCAAAGACGCCGCTCTGGAAGATTCCATCGCTCGCTTCCAGCAGAAACTGACCGACCTGGGTTTTAACATCGAAGAAGCCTCCTGGCTCAATCCGGTGCCTCATGTCTGGTCCGTGCATATTCGCGATAAAGACTGTGCCCTGTGCTTTACCAACGGTAAAGGCGCGACAAAAAAAGCGGCACTGGCCTCTGCGCTGGGTGAGTATTTTGAGCGTCTGTCCACCAACTATTTCTTCGCAGACTTCTGGCTGGGCGAGACCATCGCTAACGGCCCGTTCGTTCACTATCCAAATGAAAAATGGTTCCCGCTGACTGAAGATGACGAGCTGCCGGAAGGTATTCTCGACGCGCGCCTGCGTGCCTTCTACGATCCAGACAGCGAACTGACCGCCAGCATGCTGATCGATCTCCAGTCCGGTAACGAGGATCGCGGTATCTGCGCCCTGCCGTTCACCCGTCAGTCTGACGAGCAGACCGTGTATATCCCGATGAACATCGTCGGCAACCTGTACGTGTCTAACGGCATGTCCGCCGGTAACACCCGCAATGAAGCGCGCGTGCAGGGTCTGTCTGAAGTCTTTGAACGCCACATCAAAAACCGCATCATCGCCGAATCCATCAGCCTGCCTGAAATTCCGGCCGACGTGCTGGCGCGCTACCCGGGCGTAGTGGAGTCCATCGCCAAGCTCGAAGCCGAAGGTTTCCCAATCTTTGCCTATGACGGCTCGCTGGGCGGTAAGTACCCGGTTATCTGCGTCGTGCTGTTTAACCCGGCCAACGGCACCTGCTTCGCCTCCTTCGGCGCGCACCCTGACTTCGGCGTGGCGCTGGAGCGTACCGTCACCGAGCTGCTGCAGGGCCGTAGCCTGAAAGATCTCGACGTCTTCACCCCGCCAACGTTTGACGATGAAGAAGTGGCCGAGCATACCAACCTCGAAACCCACTTCATCGACTCCAGCGGCTTAATTTCCTGGGATATGTTCAAGCAGGACGCTGACTATCCGTTCGTGGACTGGAGCTTTGCCGGTACCACGGAAGAAGAGTTCGCCACGCTGATGGCGATCTTCAACGCGGAAGATCAGGAAGTTTATATTGCCGACTACGAACACCTTGGCGTCTACGCGTGCCGCATTATTGTTCCAGGCATGTCCGACATCTACCCGGCTGAAGATCTGTGGCTGGCGAATAACAGCATGGGCGCGCACCTGCGCGAAACGCTGCTGGCTCTGCCGGGCAGCGAGTGGGAGAAAGAAGATTATCTGAACCTGATCGCCCAGCTGGACGAAGAAGGCCACGATGACTTTACCCGCGTACGCGAACTGCTGGGCCTGGCGACCGGTAAAGACAACGGCTGGTATACCCTGCGTATCGGTGAGCTGAAAGCGATGCTGGCCCTGGCGGGAGGCGATTTGGATCAGGCTCTGGCCTGGACCGAGTGGACCATGGAATTCAACCAGTCGGTCTTCTCTGCCGAACGCACCAATTATTACCGCTGCCTGCAAACCCTGTTGCTGCTGGCACAGGAAGACGATCGCGAGCCGCTGCAATATCTGAACGCTTTCGTGCGTATGTACGGTGCTGAGGCCGTAGAAGCAGCCAGCGCGGCCCTGAGCGGCGAAGCGCCGTTCTATGGCCTGCAGGCTGTTGATAGCGATCTGAAAGCCTTCCCGGCGCACCAGTCGCTGCTGAAGGCCTACGAAAAGCTGCAGAAAGCAAAAGCCGCTTACTGGTCAAAATAAGCGCACATAACATTACCAGCAGTAGGCGTATTCAATCGTCTGGGCTATATTACGGGGCAATTTCATTGCCCCGTTTTTTATTTTCTTCGGCAATGACTGTTGATTGTAATAATAAAGTTAAACATGGGTAAATATAATAATATTTACCTGGGCTTTACTGTTACTTTTTATGGTAAATACTCCATACTAATTAACTGTCTCAAAGGTGGCTGAACGAAAAAATTCAACTCTTTTCATAACTTTTAAAATTTATTTTTATACGGATAATCAAATACTTACTCCGCATTTGTCGTAAAACCATACACACTGCGGGCCTATAAGCCAGGCGAGATATGATCTATATCAATTTCTCTTCTATAATGCTTTGTTAGTATCTCGTCGCCGACTTAATAAAGAGAGAGTTAGTGTGAAAGCTGACAACCCTTTTGATCTTTTACTCCCTGCTGCGATGGCCAAAGTTGCCGAAGAAGCAGGTGTCTATAAAGCAACGAAACACCCGATGAAGACGTTCTATCTGGCGATCACGGCAGGTGTGTTCATCTCTATCGCTTTCGTCTTCTACATCACCGCCACCACCGGTACTGCCGGAATGCCTTTCGGCATGGCCAAACTGATTGGCGGCATTTGCTTCTCACTGGGTCTGATTCTCTGCGTCATCTGCGGCGCCGACCTCTTCACCTCAACGGTGCTGATTGTCGTGGCAAAGGCCAGCGGAAGAATTACCTGGGGTCAGCTGGCACGTAACTGGCTTAACGTCTATGTGGGTAACCTGGTTGGCTGTCTGCTCTTTGTTTTGTTGATGTGGCTTTCTGGTGAGTACATGACCGCCAACGGTGGCTGGGGCCTTAACGTCCTGCAAACCGCCGACCACAAAATGCACCACACATTTATCGAAGCCGTTGCTCTCGGCATCCTCGCTAACCTGATGGTCTGCCTGGCTGTATGGATGAGCTACTCGGGTCGTAGCCTGATGGACAAAGCCTTAATTATGGTTCTGCCGGTTGCGATGTTTGTTGCCAGCGGCTTTGAGCACAGTATCGCGAATATGTTCATGATCCCAATGGGCATAGTCATCCGCGACTTTGCGAGCCCGGAGTTCTGGACCGCAGTTGGTTCATCCCCGGAAAGTTTCTCTCACCTGACTATTATGAATTTCATTACTGATAACCTGATCCCTGTCACTATCGGGAACATTATCGGTGGGGGTCTGTTAGTTGGGTTGACATACTGGGTCATTTACCTGCGTGGCGACGATCATCATTGATGGTTTTCTCAGGCAGTAAATAAAAAATCCACTTAAGAAGGTAGGTGTTACATGTCCGAGCTTAATGAAAAGTTAGCCACAGCCTGGGAAGGTTTTGCGAAAGGTGACTGGCAGAATGAAGTAAACGTACGTGACTTCATTCAGAAAAACTATACCCCGTATGAAGGTGACGAATCCTTCCTGGCTGGCGCAACTGACGCGACCACCAAGCTGTGGGACAGCGTAATGGAAGGCGTTAAACTGGAAAACCGCACTCACGCGCCAGTTGATTTTGACACCTCCGTTGCTTCCACCATCACTTCTCACGATGCTGGCTACATCAACAAAGCCCTTGAGAAAATCGTTGGTCTGCAGACTGAAGCACCACTGAAACGCGCAATCATCCCGTTCGGTGGTATCAAAATGGTTGAAGGTTCCTGCAAAGCGTATAACCGCGAGCTGGACCCAATGCTGAAAAAAATCTTCACCGAATACCGTAAAACCCACAACCAGGGCGTATTCGATGTTTACACCAAAGACATTCTGAACTGCCGTAAATCTGGCGTTCTGACCGGTCTGCCAGATGCGTATGGCCGTGGCCGTATCATCGGTGACTACCGTCGCGTTGCGCTGTACGGTATCGACTTCCTGATGAAAGACAAATACGCTCAGTTCGTGTCTCTGCAGTCCGATCTGGAAAACGGCGTAAACCTGGAAGCGACTATCCGTCTGCGTGAAGAAATCGCTGAACAGCACCGCGCGCTGGGTCAGATCAAAGAGATGGCGGCTAAATATGGCTGCGATATCTCTGGTCCTGCGACCAACGCTCAGGAAGCTATCCAGTGGACCTACTTCGGCTACCTGGCCGCGGTTAAGTCTCAGAACGGTGCAGCAATGTCCTTCGGCCGCGTATCCACCTTCCTGGATGCATACATCGAACGCGACATCAAAGCAGGCAAAATCACCGAGCAAGACGCTCAGGAAATGATTGACCACCTGGTCATGAAACTGCGTATGGTTCGCTTCCTGCGTACCCCTGAATACGATGAGCTGTTCTCCGGTGACCCAATCTGGGCAACAGAATCTATCGGCGGTATGGGCGTTGACGGCCGTACTCTGGTAACCAAAAACAGCTTCCGCTTCCTGAACACCCTGTACACCATGGGTCCTTCTCCGGAGCCGAACATCACCGTTCTGTGGTCTGAAAAACTGCCTCTGAACTTCAAGAAATTCGCCGCTAAAGTGTCTATCGATACCTCTTCTCTGCAGTACGAGAACGATGACCTGATGCGTCCGGACTTCAACAACGACGATTACGCTATCGCTTGCTGCGTAAGCCCAATGGTTGTTGGTAAACAAATGCAGTTCTTCGGTGCGCGTGCAAACCTGGCGAAAACCATGCTGTACGCAATCAACGGCGGCGTTGATGAAAAACTGAAAATGCAGGTTGGTCCTAAGTCTGAGCCGATCAAAGGCGACGTTCTGAACTTCGACGAAGTCATGGACCGCATGGATCACTTCATGGACTGGCTGGCTAAACAGTACGTCACTGCGCTGAACGTTATCCACTACATGCACGACAAGTACAGCTACGAAGCCTCTCTGATGGCGCTGCACGACCGTGACGTTATCCGCACCATGGCGTGTGGTATCGCTGGTCTGTCCGTTGCTGCTGACTCCCTGTCTGCAATCAAATATGCGAAAGTTAAACCAATTCGTGACGAAGACGGCCTGGCTGTAGACTTCGAAATCGAAGGTGAATATCCGCAGTTTGGTAACAACGACTCTCGCGTTGATGACATGGCGGTTGACCTGGTAGAACGTTTCATGAAGAAAATTCAGAAACTGACTACTTACCGTAACGCTATCCCGACTCAGTCTGTTCTGACCATCACCTCTAACGTTGTGTATGGTAAGAAAACCGGTAACACCCCAGACGGTCGTCGTGCTGGCGCGCCATTCGGCCCAGGTGCTAACCCAATGCACGGTCGTGACCAGAAAGGTGCGGTTGCCTCTCTGACCTCCGTTGCTAAACTGCCGTTTGCTTACGCGAAAGATGGTATCTCTTATACCTTCTCTATCGTGCCAAACGCGCTGGGTAAAGACGACGAAGTGCGTAAAACTAACCTCGCGGGTCTGATGGATGGTTACTTCCACCACGAAGCGTCCATCGAAGGTGGTCAGCACCTGAACGTGAACGTCATGAACCGTGAAATGCTGCTCGACGCGATGGAACACCCTGAGAAATATCCTCAGCTGACCATCCGCGTATCTGGCTACGCAGTACGTTTTAACTCCCTGACTAAAGAACAGCAGCAGGACGTTATCACCCGTACTTTCACTCAGTCCATGTAAGTGGAATTGACTGAAATCACGCGTTAAAAAGCGTACAATAAAGGCTCCACGTCAGTGGGGCCTTTTTAGCACCCTCTCCATCTCAGTCTCTTTTGTCCGCTATCTATACTTTATGGATATCAGCCAAAACAGACTTCAACACAGCCGGCTTTGAGCTGTGCATACTCAGGCCCCGGACGGGCCGATGCTGGAGATATCACCGCAATGTCAATTATTGGTCGCATTCACTCCTTTGAATCCTGTGGCACCGTCGATGGCCCGGGCATCCGCTTTATCACCTTTTTCCAGGGCTGCCTGATGCGCTGCCTGTACTGCCATAACCGTGACACCTGGGATACCCATGGCGGTAAAGAAGTGACCGTTGAAGACTTGATGAAAGAGGTGGTGACCTACCGCCACTTTATGAACGCGTCCGGCGGCGGCGTCACCGCATCCGGCGGTGAAGCCATTCTGCAGGCGGAGTTTGTGCGCGACTGGTTCCGTGCCTGCCGCAAAGAAGGCATTCATACCTGTCTCGATACCAACGGCTTTGTACGCCGCTACGATCCGGTTATTGACGAACTGCTCGAAGTGACCGATCTGGTGATGCTCGATCTCAAACAGATGAACGATGAGATCCACCAGAACCTCGTTGGCGTCTCAAACCACCGCACGCTGGAATTTGCCAAATACATTGCCGATAAAGGCATTAAAACCTGGATCCGCTACGTGGTTGTGCCTGGCTGGTCAGATGATGACGATTCCGCGCACCGCCTCGGGGAATTTACCCGCGATATGGGCAACGTCGAGAAAATCGAGCTTCTGCCCTATCACGAGCTGGGTAAACATAAATGGGTGGCAATGGGCGAAGAGTACAAACTCGATGGCGTGAAGCCGCCGAAGAAAGAGACGATGGAACGCGTCAAAGGTATTCTTGAACAGTACGGCCACAAGGTGATGTATTAAAGAAAAGCCCGGTGAAAACCGGGCTTTTTTATATTCTATTTAAAGACGCCGTTAATCACGGACGTCACAATGGCTGTACTCAGCGCAATTAAGACCAGGTCGTCACCCACTACCCGCCACTCATAGCCTGGATAGGAAGGAAGCTGACCCAACATAGAGGCCGGCACGGTTTTCTTCGCAATGCCCGGAGGCAACGGCTTGCCGCGCGCCAGGTTTTTAGCGATGCCCGGAGGCAGTGAGTCATAGCCCGTTAAGCCATAATTCAGCGCCAGATGGCGGGCATGATCGAAGCTCACACGAGCGTCGACATCGTTACCGACATCCTTACTGTTTTTAAAGCTCTTATCCGATTTTCCAGGGTTATCCTGACCGTTATTTTGCTTATTGCCATGGTTACCAGAATTCCCGTTACCATGACTGCCGCCATTACCCTGTCCGCCACCGTTTCCGTGGCCACCGCCATTCCCGTTTCCAGGATTAGCCATGACCGGAGCCGTTGCAAACGTTAAAGACAACACTACGGCAAGTGCGGTAGTGGAAAAACGACGAATAGACATGATTACTGCCTTATAGTGGTAGGACTCACATGAATTATCGCCTGGCGCAATAAACAAACAATAAGTAAAACTCTTAGTTGTGACAGGGACAAAAAAGCCTGTCGTCGACAGGCTTTTAATTAATCAGGCATGAGCCACAGGCGTTGGGTGTTCGCCCACTTTGCGCAGCAGCATTAAGAGATAAATAAACGATACGCTGGCGATCATGATAAACAGTAAATTATCGGAATAATTCTGCATCAGCATCGCGGTAAACGTCGGCCCTAATAAGCTGCCGATAGTATAGCTCAGTAACAGCGCCTGGTTCATTGCCACCAGCTGATGATGTTCAACTTTCTCACAGGCCCAGGCCATCGCGACCGGATAGAGCGTAAAGCCGGCGGCCCCGAGAATAAACAGCGCTGGCGCCATCGCGGCGTTGCTGAGCATGGCAAGACATCCCATGATGACCACGAAGACCTGAACGCGCAGCACCAGCAGACGACCGAAACGGTCCGCCAGGCGGCCAATCGGCCACTGCCCGACGATGCCCGCACTCACCATGACCGCCATCCAGAAGCCAATTCCGGAATCGCTGACGCCCTGATGATTCAGATAGAGCGGCATCAGGCCGTAGAGCGAGCCCAGTACAATCCCCGAGATAATGCAGCCGTTAACCCCCAGACGCGCCTGGCGGAGTCTGAGCATTGGCCAGACGTGGGTCGCTTCCTGATGCTCGCTGTTCTGGTTCACAATGCGCGTGAAGAGCAGCGGCAGGATTGCGGCCAGCACCATGCCCGTAACCCACGGCAGAACGCTCATCAGGTCGGTTGGCAGCTTGCTGACCATCAGTTGACCCAGCACGGTACCGACGTAGTAAACCATCATATAGGCCGCCAGCAGGCGTCCACGGTTGCGGGAGGTGCCGCTGCACATCAGCGCACTTTCAACCACGACCCAAATCATCGCGCAGCCTACGCCAGCGATAAAGCGCCACGCCATCCAGCTCCAGAAGCCGACCATCAGGCCCAGCCCGGCACACCCGGCGGCGAAAATCAGCGAAGCCAGATAATAGCTGCGATTAAAGCCAAAACGCTTGATCAGGCTACCGGTTAATAATGTGCCCAGCAGGTTCCCGGTAAAAAAGGACGAGCTGACCATACCCACCTGCCAGGTCGGTAAGTTTTCATGGGCAAGCCACAGCGGGACGAGCGTATTTAACACTGCGATCGCCAGGGTCAGCAGAAGCAGGCCACAGAGCAACAGAAGCACTGGGCGGGTATAGGTGGTCATGGATTAAAAACCGTGAGGAAGTTCAGATTTCGTGCGCATCATGCCACTGGCAAAAACAAAGTCAATCCACTGACTTAGCCGCCTCGCACAATATGTTCCCTGTCGATTTAAAAAACTTATCCTGCTAATGCCACGCCTGCTATAGATATTAATTATGTATCTGTTTTTATTTATTAATGGGCGAAATTAAAACAAAACGACAGTCGAAAAATTTCATGATCGAAAAAAGAAAAAGCCGGGCACTCGGGCCCGGCTTGATATAACGAAATACAACGCTAGCTGGCGATAGCCATACCAACGGTCATATGCAACCCGTAGAATACGCCGCGGCCAATCAGTTCACCTGCCAGTACCAGCACAAAGGCCAGTGACAGCAGCGGCAGCGCGGGCTGATAACCTTTAAGCTGGGGAGCTATCCAGAATACCAACGCCGCGACCAGCAGAACGATGCGCCAGGCCATCAGAGAACCGTAGTCCGGCACCAGGGCAGAAGCCTGCTGGATAGAACTGTGAATGGTTGCCAGTTCGGCACCCTGCATCAGGGCGACTATCGCACTCACCACCAGCGCCAGCAGCGAAACAGCGGGCAGCAAGCGCATTGCCCACCCGTCTACGCCCGCCACGCGCAGCAGCAGGTAGCCCAGCAGCGGCCCGCCGATAAACATCGTCAGGAAGAAGCTCATCGGCGTCCAGACGCTGTACCAGGTTGGAACGGTATCGATAGTGTTATAGACGCGCACCATCATCCACACGAACACCACGCCCAGCACCATGGTCACGATCAGCCACAGGCTGCGCAGACCCGCAGGCAATTTCTTCATCGCGGCCAGCAGCCAACCCAGCCCACCGAAGGCAAAGAAAATTGCCCCGCTGGCAATCTCGTTACTGAGGGATGAGGCCCCCACGCGGTTCAGAGAGTTAAACGCGCGCATCGGTGAACCCAGGTGCAGCGTAGAGGCGATAAAGCCAATTCCCATCAACACCCACAGGCCAAACATGCTCAACACCAGACGCTGCTGCTGTTCGGCATTGAGGTTCCCTTTTAACAGCGCCAGCGCGAGCACAATGAAACCGCCCGCCACGCACTGACCAAAGACCGTGAAGATCATCAGCGGCCATTCATGCCATCCACTTCCCATCTCACACCTCCTTCGGATTTGCCAGGTAGCCGGTGGTGTCACCTGTAGGACGGCTGTTGGCGTTAGGTTTAATCACAATGCTCGGCTTCGTGAAGTGCGCGGAAGGCAGCGGCGCAACGGCAGCAAGCTGGCCGTGTTTTTTACGCAGCTCTTCAATCGGGCCGAAGTCCAGCGCGCGCAGCGGACAGGACTCGACGCAAATCGGCTTTTTGCCATCCGCCACGCGGGTGTGGCAACCGTCGCATTTGGTCATATGACCTTTGGCGGCGTTGTACTGCGGCGCGCCGTACGGGCACGCCATATGGCAGTACCGACAGCCGATGCACACATCTTCGTCCACCACCACAAAACCGTCTTCACGCTTGTGCATCGCCCCGCTCGGGCAGACCTTGGTACAGGCCGGATCTTCACAGTGGTTACAGGCAATCGACAGGTAATACGCAAAGACGTTCTGATGCCAGACGCCGTTATCTTCCTGCCAGTCGCCACCGGCGTATTCGTAGATGCGGCGGAAGCTGACGTCAGGAGTCAGGTCTTTGTAATCTTTACAGGCCAGCTCGCAGGTTTTGCACCCGGTGCAACGGCTGGAATCAATAAAAAATCCATACTGGGTTGTCATCGGCTACTCCTTAAACCTTTTCAACCTGGACAAGGTTTGTGTGGGATGGGTTGCCCTTCGCCAGCGGCGACGGACGCTGCGTGGTCAGCACGTTAATACTGCCCGCCTGGTCGATGCGGTTGGCATCGGGGCTGTACCAGGCCCCTTCCCCCAGCGCCACCACGCCTGGCATCATGCGCGGCGTCACTTTGGCTTCAATGTGCACCTCGCCGCGACCGTTGAAGATGCGTACGCGATCGCCATTGCTGATGCCGCGCGCTTTGGCATCCATCGGGTTGATCCACATCTCCTGACGGCAGGCGGCTTTCAGTACGTCGACGTTGCCGTAGGTAGAGTGCACGCGCGCTTTGTAGTGGAAACCGGTCAGCTGCAGAGGGAATTTCGCCGTCAGCGGATCGTTGTAGTTTTCGAAACCAGGCGTGTAGATCGGCAGCGGATCGATAACGTCCCCTTCCGGCAGCTCCCAGGTCGACGCGATTTTTGCCAGCTCTTCGGAGTAGATTTCGATTTTGCCCGACGGCGTGGTCAGCGGGTTCGCCTGCGGATCTTCACGGAACGCTTTGTACGCCACGTGGTGCCCTTCCGGATCGCGCTGTTTGTACATACCCTGCTTGCGGAAGGTATCGAAATCCGGCAGGTCAGGGATCGCCTTACGGGAAAGTTCATGCAGATGGCGCATCCACCCTTCCTGAGTACGTCCCTCGGTAAACTGCTGCTCAACGCCAAGACGTTTCGCCAGCTCAGAGGTCATCTCATAGATGGTTTTGCACTCGAAGCGCGGTTTGATGGCCTGGTCGGTGAAGATCACGTAGGACATGTTGCCGCAGGAGGCGTCCAGCGCGAAATCCATCTGCTCTGACGCGGTACAGTCCGGCAGCAGGATATCGGCATATTTCGCCGAGGAGGTCATGTGACAGTCAATCACCACAATCATCTCGCACTTCTTGTCATCCTGCAGGATTTCATGGGTGCGGTTGATTTCAGAGTGCTGGTTGATGAGACAGTTACCGGCATAGTTCCAGATCATCTTGATCGGCACGTCCAGCTTGTCCTTGCCGCGCACGCCGTCGCGCAGGGCGGTCATTTCCGGGCCGCGTTCGATCGCATCGGTCCACATAAACATGGAGATGCTGGTCTGAACAGGGTTATCCAGCGTCGGCATACGTTCAAACGGCACTTCATAAGAGCCTTCACGCGCGCCGGTGTTTCCGCCGTGAATGCCCACGTTGCCCGTCAGAATAGAAAGCATTGAGATCGCGCGGGTCGCGATTTCGCCGTTTGCATGACGCTGCGGTCCCCAGCCCTGGCTGATATAGGCCGGTTTGGCTGAGCCAATCTCACGCGCCAGCTGAACGATACGCTCCACCGGAATACCGGTGATGGTGGAGGCCCACTCGGGCGTTTTCGCTACGCCATCGCTGCCCTGACCGAGAATATACGCCTTGTAGTGACCGTTAGCCGGCGCGCTGGCTGGCAGGGTTTTCTCGTCATAGCCGACGCAGTATTTATCCAGGAAAGGCTGATCGACGAGGTTTTCGGTGATCATCACCCACGCCAGCGCTGAGACCAGCGCCGCATCGGTACCCGGACGGATTGGGATCCACTCGTCTTCACGTCCGGCACCAGTGTCGGTATAGCGCGGATCGATGATGATCATGCGAGCATTGGATTTTGCGCGGGCCTGTTCCAGGTAGTAGGTTACCCCGCCGCCGCTCATGCGGGTTTCGCCCGGGTTGTTACCAAACAGCACGACCAGCTTACTGTTTTCGATATCAGACGGGCTATTGCCGTCCGCCCAGCCGCCGTAGGTGTAGTTCAGGCCAGCAGCGATCTGCGCCGAGGAGTAGTCGCCGTAGTGGTTGAGATAACCGCCGCAGCAGTTCATCAGGCGCGCCACCAGCGTTTTACCCGGCGGCCAGGAGCGGGTCAGCGTGCCGCCGAGCGTCCCGGTGCCGTAGTTCAGGTAGATGGATTCGTTGCCATACTCTTTGATAAGACGCTGCATATTTGTGGCGATAATGTCGTAGGCTTCATCCCAGCTAATACGCTCGAACTTCCCTTCCCCACGCTTACCGACGCGCTTCATCGGGTATTTCAGGCGGTCCGGGTTGTACACGCGGCGACGCATGGAGCGGCCGCGCAGACAAGCGCGAACCTGATGTAACCCTTCGTAGTTATCGTCCCCGGTATTGTCGGTTTCGACATATTTAATTTCACCATCCACTACATGCATACGCAGCGGACAACGGCTACCGCAGTTTACGGTACAGGCACTCCACACCACTTTTTCCGGAGCTGAGGCTGGGGACAATGCATCCGCCGCCGACGCCAGTCGGGTGAAAGGGAGCGTGAAGGCGCTGCTGGCTACAGCCAGGCCGCCAATTGCCGTGGTTTTCATCAACCCACGGCGAGTGACCTCGGCAGCCATTAACGCTTCAGGCGCGTTGATTTTCATAAAGACTCACTTTGGTTGCTCACAAAGAAATGAGAGGCGGCATAGACCGCTATATAGTTTTATTTAGAACGAATTTCTTCGTTATCAGCTTTTTATGCTGACTTTCATTCGGAGGAGTATTACTACTTTAGAGGGAGAGATTATTGAGTCGTATCAATTAGCAGGCATAAAAAAAGCGCCCTGAGGCGCTTTTTTGTTTTAAGACAAATTATCAGCCGATGTACTGCTGGCCTTTCATGTATGGACGCAGCACTTCAGGGATCTCAATACGACCGTCTGCCTGCTGGTAGTTTTCCAGCACGGCAACCAGCGTACGGCCCACGGCCAGACCAGAACCGTTCAGGGTATGCACCAGACGGGTTTTCTTGTCAGATTTGCTGCGGCAGCGAGCCTGCATGCGGCGCGCCTGGAAATCCCAGACGTTAGAGCAGGAGGAGATCTCACGGTAGGTGTTCTGCGCAGGCACCCACACTTCCAGATCGAAGGTTTTGCAGGCACCAAAGCCCATATCACCGGTACACAGGGCCATACGACGGTACGGCAGACCCAGCAGCTCCAGCACTTTCTCAGCGTGGCCGGTCATCTCTTCCAGCGCGTCCATGGACTCTTCAGGACGGACGATCTGCACCATCTCAACTTTGTCGAACTGGTGCATACGGATCAGACCGCGCGTGTCGCGACCATAAGATCCAGCTTCAGAACGGAAGCACGGAGAGTGTGCTGTCAGCTTAATTGGCAGGTCGTCTTCATCGATGATCTCATCACGCACGAGGTTAGTCAGCGGCACTTCAGCGGTTGGGATCAGCGCGTAGTTGCTGCTGTCGGCTTCCTCGTCCAGCGGACGGGTATGAAACAGATCGCCGGCAAATTTCGGCAGCTGACCCGTACCGTACAGCGTATCGTGGTTAACCAGATACGGTACGTAGGTTTCGCTGTAGCCATGTTGCTCGGTGTGCAGATCCAGCATGAACTGCGCCAGCGCGCGGTGCAGATGGGCAATCTGGCCTTTCATCACCACGAAGCGAGAACCGGTCAGCTTAACCGCTGCCGCAAAGTCCAGGCCCGCGTGCATTTCGCCCAGCGTCACGTGATCGCGCACTTCGAAGTCAAACTCACGAGGCGTACCCCAGCGTTTCACTTCAACGTTGTCGTTTTCATCTTTGCCGACAGGCACGCTGTCGTCAGGAATATTCGGGATAGCCAGGGCAATATCACGAATCTCGGCCTGAAGAACGTCCAGCTCAGCTTTCGCCTGATCCAGTTCTTCACCCAGTTTGTTCACTTCCAGGCGTAATGGCTCAATATCTTCCCCGCGCGCTTTCGCCTGGCCGATGGATTTCGATCGAGAGTTACGCTCTGCCTGCAGATTTTCAGTTTGTACCTGCAGTACTTTACGACGCTCTTCAAGAGCGCGCAGCTTATCTACATCCAGCTTAAAGCCCCGGCGTGCCAGTTTTTCAGCGACTGCGTCTGGCTCATTACGCAGCAGATTGGGATCGAGCATGCTTATCCTGTGCTTATCGAATTAAAATAGGAAAATGTGACCACAGCCTGCGGCCACAAGGATACTATGCCAACATTACCGCAACGATTGAACTAACGGTAGCGTTTTATAGGGCTATTTTGATCCTGTCCGGCGAGCCAGGTGAGCTTTTCACCAATCTTGCCTTCAAGACCTCTGTTTGTGGGGTGATAATAGCGCGTTTGTGCCATCTCCTGCGGGAAATATTCCTCCCCGGCAGCGTAGGCATTGGGTTCGTCGTGAGCGTAGCGATACTCCTGCCCGTAACCCATCTCTTTCATCAGCCTGGTCGGCGCGTTACGCAGATGAACCGGCACATCGTAGTCCGGGCGTTCGCGCGCGTCGGACATCGCCGCTTTGAAGGCGGTATAAACCGCATTGCTTTTCGGCGCGCAGGCCAGATAGACAATCGCCTGCGCTATGGCACGTTCGCCTTCCGCGGGTCCAACGCGGGTGAAGCAGTCCCAGGCCGAAAGCGCGACCTGCATGGCGCGAGGATCGGCATTGCCGACATCTTCTGACGCAATCGCCAGGCAGCGACGCGCGACATATAACGGATCGCCGCCTGCAGTGATAATGCGCGCGTACCAGTACAGCGCCGCATCCGGCGCGCTGCCGCGCACGGACTTATGCAGTGCCGAGATCAGGTCGTAAAAACGGTCGCCTTTATTATCGAAACGCGCGCTGCGTTCACCGGCAATTTCGGTGAGCAACTCCTGCTTCAGCACCCGCTTCCCCGCATCGTCGACTTCGGCCATATCGGCCATCATTTCCAGCGTATTCAGGGCCCGACGCGCATCGCCGTTGACCAGCTCGGCAATCGCACGACGCGTGTCGTCAGGCAGAACGATATCCTGCCCGCCGTAGCCGCGCGCTTTATCGTCCATCGCCTGGGTGAGAACCTTTTCGATATCCTCGGTGGTCAGCGATTTGAGCAGGTAAACGCGTGCGCGGGACAGCAGCGCCGAGTTCAGTTCAAACGACGGGTTTTCGGTGGTCGCGCCAATGAAGAAGATCGTGCCGTCTTCAATATACGGCAGGAAGGCATCCTGCTGGCTCTTGTTGAAGCGGTGGACTTCGTCCACGAAGAGGATGGTGCGCCGCCCGGCATTGCGGTTCTGCCGCGCACGCTCGATCGCCTCACGGATCTCCTTCACGCCGGAGGTGACCGCCGAGATACGTTCGACGTCCGCGTTGGCATAGCGGGCGATCACTTCTGCAAGCGTAGTCTTGCCGGTGCCAGGTGGGCCCCAGAGGATCATGGAGTGAAGATGCCCGGCCTCAATGGCGCGCGGCAATGGCTTACCGGCAGCCAGCAGATGCTGCTGGCCGATGTACTGCGCTAAATTTTCTGGCCGCATACGGGCGGCCAGAGGTTGAAACGCGTTATCTGAAAAATCGAGCGACAGATTGCCCACTCACGCCTCTTACTTATTGCGTTGATCGTCCACCGTTACGCCCTGCGGCGGGGTAAAGGTGAATTTCGATGCATCAACGGCGCCGTTCTGCTGAGACTTGAGCTGGTAGCTGCTGCGCTGATCGTCCTGCTCAACCGCGCCGAACTGATTAATGGTACCGTTGGTGCTTACGTTAATGGTGAACTGCTTCAGGTTGCCGTTGCTGCCTTTCGGCGTCAGGACAAACTCGTCACCCGTCTGTTTAATATTGTACTGCTGCCAGTCGCTGGACTGGTTACGAGCAATCAGCATAAACGGCGTATTGCTGGTGGCATCTTTCAGCCAGGTCGCCGTTGCCTGCTCAACGAACGGGTTGAAGAACCATAAGGTTTTGCCGTCAGACACCAGGATGCTCTCATCCGGCTGGGTCATGTGCCAGTTGAACAGATTGGGACGTTTTACCCACAAATCTCCCTGGCCTTCCTGCACCGCGTTACCGCTGCCGTCAGTCACTTTTTGCGTGAAGCTGGCGTGGAAGCTGCTTACTTTATCCAGTCGGCTTTTAAGGTCGCTGGCTGCATCAGCCCAGACGCTGCTGGCGACAAAACTGGTGAGTAATGCACAGGCGATGGCGATTTTTTTCATTGTTATTCCTTAAAATACGTCTTCCCGATATGGGGTTTCCGTCTTCTATTCTGGACCTGCCCGAAGGCAGGCGACAGAAGAAAATGCTTAATTTTGGCTGATTTACCCTTCTTTGCAATCGCTGAAGGTTAATCAAACGGCGGCGGCGCCAGCACCTCGCGGTTACCGTTATGCCCCTGCTCGCTCACAATGCCCTGCGCTTCCATCTGCTCGATGATACGCGCTGCGCGGTTATAGCCAATGCGGAACTGGCGCTGCACGCCAGAGATTGACGCTTTGCGTTTTTCGGTAACGAAGTTAACCGCCTGATCGAATAACGGATCCAGCTCTTCGCCGCCGTCAAAGCCACCGCCGCCGCCTTCGCTTTCCGTATCGCTGGTGATGCCGTCAACATATTGTGGACGACCGCGCGCCTTCCAGTCCTGCACGACGGCGTGTACTTCCTCATCGCGAACGAACGCGCCGTGGACACGCACCGGAGAGGTGGAGTTCGGGCCGGAATAGAGCATGTCACCCATACCCAGCAGCGACTCTGCGCCGCCCTGGTCAAGAATGGTACGGGAGTCAATTTTACTGGATACGGTAAAGGCGATACGCGTCGGAATGTTCGCTTTGATAAGACCAGTGATAACGTCCACGGAAGGACGCTGGGTCGCCAGCACAAGGTGAATACCGGCCGCACGCGCTTTCTGCGCCAGACGGGCAATCAGCTCTTCCACTTTCTTACCGACGGTCATCATCAGGTCAGCAAATTCATCGACCAGCACGACGATATAAGGCAGTTTTTCCAGCACCGGATGCTGGGCATCCATGCTGTCACCCGGCTTCCAGTAAGGATCCGGGATCGGACGTCCCATGCGCACCGCCTGGGCAATTTTCTCGTTATAACCGGCCAGGTTACGCACGCCCAGCGCAGACATCAGCTTGTAGCGACGTTCCATCTCATTGACGCTCCAGCGCAGGGCGTTGGCGGCGTCCTTCATGTCGGTCACAACTTCGGTCAGCAGATGCGGGATGCCTTCGTAGACCGACAGTTCGAGCATTTTCGGGTCGATCATGATGAAACGCACATCTTCCGGCTGCGCTTTATAAAGCATGCTGAGGATCATGGCGTTCACGCCGACAGACTTACCGGAACCGGTAGTACCCGCGACCAGCAGGTGAGGCATTTTCGCGAGATCGGCCACCACCGGATCGCCCGCGATATCTTTACCCAGCACCACGGTCAGCGGGGACGGGTTATCGCGGAATTTGGTGTTATCCAGCACTTCACGCAGGTAGACGGTCTGACGTTTCTTGTTCGGCAGCTCAAGCCCAACGTACGGCTTGCCTGGGATCACTTCCACCACACGTACCGCCACGGTCGACAGAGAACGCGCCAGGTCGCGGGACAGATTGGAAATACGCGCGGCTTTAACGCCTGGCGCCAGGTTCAGTTCAAAACGGGTGATAACAGGACCCGGTGAGTAGTTCACCACGTCCGCCTTGATGCGGAAGTCAGCCAGACGGGCTTCCACCAGACGCGCCATTTGTTCGAGCGCGAAGGTATCGACCGGCTCCACTTCTGACGGCGGTGGCGTTAACAGATCCAGAGACGGCAGCGGCGTGCTTGGACGCTGCAGCGGACGGCTGTCACCGTTACGCATCAGCAGCGGGTGAATCAGGCTCTCCTGAGGCTGAGGCGCAGGCTGCTGGAACTGCGGCGACTGTGGTGCCTGCTGCGGTTGCTGAACAGGTTGATGCGGCTGCGCATACGGCTGTTGCGGCTGCGCGTAGGCCTGCGGCGCTGGCTGCTGGCGCACGGGCTCTGCTTCCGGCATCACGCTCGGGGTAAATAACGGCTCGCTCGGGCCATCGTCCACCAGATCCTTCATCGGCGAGAATTCAAAATCCGACAGCGAGAACGGATTTGCGCCAGCAGGTTGTTCACCGGAATAGCGCTGCTGCTGGGTAGCGGCAAACTGGCGCGCTAATTCGGCTTCTGCCGCGTCATCCTCGTCTTCAAGCACAGGCTCATCGTGCTGGTATTCCTCACCGTAGCGTTGATTCTGCTGCGCAGCGAACTGGCGGGCCAGCTCGTCCTGCTGCATTTCATCGGCGTCATCTTCGTACTCAGGCTCGCGCGCTTTCTCTTCGGCCATACGCTGGGAAGGCAGCTTGATACCATAAGAGGCAAGCTCACGGCGGGTTGGAACGCGAACGCGGTTAGGGCGAGGCAGTTGCGGACCAATCCCCTCCTTCACCTGAGGACGTGGCGCGCCCCCTGTTGCCAGGCTAAAGACAGGTGCAGCCACGGCAGCGGCCGCGGTAGCCTGCTTCACGCTTTCCGCTACGGGTGCGACTGCAGGCGTCGGGTCGATCGGTGGAACGGAAACAGCAGGCGCTTTCGTCACCGGCTCCTGCACCGGTTCAGGCACAGGCTGGTACCAGGCCGCGAGCTGCTCGCGTTCACGCGCGCGACGCTCTTCAACCTCTTCAAAATAGTACATAGGTGGACGAGAGGGTTTTACCTCTTCCACGATTTCAGGTTCAGGCTGCGGCTCTACATAAGGCTGCACAGGTTCAACCGGCTCAGGCACATACTCCTGATAAGGTTGGGCCACAGGCTGTTCATAGTGCGGGTAATCTTGCGGTTCATACGCAGGCTGTGGCGGCTGATACGGCTGCTGCCACTGCTCCTGCTGCACAGGGATGTAGCTCTCTGGTTCAGGCGCGATAACGGGCTCCGGCGTGTGAACGCCTGGCGCAGTCTGCCAGTCAACCTGCGGCTGCTGAATAACGGACTCCGGCGGCGATACCGGCGCGGATGGCATCACGGCATCGACAGGCGCGGCATACGCCTGCGCAGCGGTCGTCGCGGCGGCGGCGGCCGCAACCGGCTCGGTAACCGAGTGGCCATTTAACAGCGGATCGTATTCGTCGAAGCCACCCGGCGTGGCCCGGCTGCCGGAGAAGAGCACATCGTCAGGATCGACGGCAACACCCGCCGCGCGATACGCCACCTGCTCGTCTTCATCCATCCGTTTACCGGAGAAGAGCGCCGCATCGGTTTTACGACCCAGCGGGTTGGCAAATTTCTCAGCAACACGCTGACGACGCGCCAGCGCGCCGCGCAGAATACGCGCACGACGAGACTCGCGACGCTGCACAGGCGCGTCATCTTCCTCTTCATCTTCGTACTCGTCTTCATCAACCCACGTATCGTCGCGGCGGGTACGGTTGCTGGCGAAGGTCAGAATGGTGAGGATAAAACTGCCAATTTTCTCGGCAATGCTCACCCAGGACCAGCCGGTGAACAACGTCAGCCCGGCAGCCCAGATGCACAGCAGCGCCAACGTGCCGCCACTGCTGTGCAGCATCGGCTGTAGCGCAGAACTGAGTAAGCTGCCGATCACCCCGCCCGAGGCGAAGTACCAGATATCATCCGCATTTATCGCTGCCAGCCCGCATGAGGTGAGGATCAGCGCCAGCGCGCCAATCAGGCGCAGCGACACGGCGAAATAGTCGATGTAATCATCGTTCTGACGATGACGCCACGCAAACCAGCATCCGCCAATGATAATGACGGGAAGGGTGTAGGCCATCACACCGAAAATGAAAAACAGCGTGTCCGCAAGCCAGGCACCGGGAACACCGCCTAAATTATGGATAGGCTCATGCCATGCAGTTTGTGACCAGCTGGGATCTGAGGGATTGAAACTGAGTAAGGCTGCCATCAGCCAGACGGCAAAAAGGGCAATAACAATCAGCAAAGCCTCGAGGAGACGACGTCCGCTGCTTAGCTTCGATAGTGTGACTTCTTTGTCTTCAGTGTATTCCTGGCTCAAGAAAGGCTCTCCAGGTATCAGGCATATCCTGCCTGTTTGCTAAAACGGACAACAGCGCCGGGACTCCCCGGCACTGTTGCTGTATGGATTAACAGGAGTGTAATCAAACTACGCTGATTTTGCACCTGTTCCGTGTTAGCGCGTCTTAATAACCAGACGATTGCTCTGTTTGACCTCTTCCATCACCACATATGTACGGGTGTCGTTCACGCCCGGCAGACGCAGCAGGGTTTCCCCCAGCAGCTTACGGTAGGCGGACATATCAGGCACACGGGTTTTCAACAGGTAGTCGAAATCACCGGACACCAGGTGACACTCTTGAATTTCTTCAAGTTTTTGTACAGCGGAGTTAAATTGCTCAAACACATCCGGCGCACCACGATTCAGAGTAATCTCAACAAATACCAGAAGTGAGGCATCCAGATAATGCGGGTTCAGCAGAGCCGTATAGCCCTGAATAAAACCCTGTCTTTCCAGTCGGCGCACACGCTCAAGGCACGGCGTCGGGGAAAGTCCCACACGTTTTGAAAGCTCGACGTTGGAAATACGCCCATCCTTTTGCAATTCATTAAGAATGTTACGATCGATACGGTCGAGATCTTTGCCAGGGCGCTTCTTGCTATCTACCATTATTATTGTCTCTCTGTATTCCTTCCCTACTCCTGCCTGGACCCTGTGCACATCACTGTTCAGAGCCTGTACCCGTTAGTCATCACATCGCCTGATTATGTATTAGACGCGATGCGGATTCGGGTTCTGTTGGTAAGAAGACCGTTGCCCGAAGGCAGTCACCGACATCACGTATGGCGTCTGTCCACGCCATGCGTAGATTTCACTGACCCGGTAAAAATGGCATTTACGTGCATGCCTATGCGGCATACGGTTAACGCGGTTTTTTTTCTTCCTTGAATGTTTTCGCAAAAGCGCAGGGGATTGTCAAAGCAAAACATCGTTTTTTAGTACAACATGCCGGATATTCATTACGGCAGGGTATTAATCCTCATTTTATTGCCTTACAAACGAGCGATTTTCAGGAGAAAGCGTGATGTTATAGCGCCTCATTCATCGTCCGTGGCTATTACACAGATTGATATCAAAATTGCTGCGCTCTTTTTTTACGACAACAAATTCCCTACAATCCAGCCAAATGTCTGCCAACAACAATGGGGATCTCATGGGCACGGCCAAACACAGTAAGCTGCTAATCCTTGGTTCTGGACCTGCGGGATATACCGCAGCGGTCTATGCTGCACGCGCTAACCTGCACCCGGTACTCATCACCGGTATGGAAAAAGGCGGTCAGCTGACCACCACCACCGAAGTGGAAAACTGGCCAGGGGACCCGAACGACCTGACCGGGCCGCTGCTGATGGAACGTATGCACGAGCATGCCGCCAAATTCGAAACCGAAATTCTGTTCGACCACATCAATAAGGTCGATCTGCAGAACCGTCCATTCCGCCTGACGGGCGACAGCGGCGAATACACCTGTGACGCGCTGATCATCGCCACCGGCGCCTCTGCCCGTTACCTCGGTCTGCCATCCGAAGAAGCGTTCAAAGGCCGCGGCGTCTCTGCCTGCGCAACCTGCGACGGTTTCTTCTACCGCAACCAGAAAGTCGCGGTCATCGGCGGCGGCAACACCGCAGTGGAAGAAGCGCTCTACCTGGCGAACATTGCCTCTGAGGTGCACCTGATCCACCGTCGCGAAACCTTCCGAGCGGAGAAGATCCTGATCAAACGTCTGATGGATAAAGTGGCAAGCGGCAACATCGTGCTGCACACCAACCGTACCCTCGAAGAGGTGACGGGCGACCAGATGGGCGTTGCCGGTCTGCGTATCCGCGATACCCAGAACACCGATAACGTCGAAACGCTTGAAGTGGCGGGCCTGTTTGTGGCGATCGGTCACAGCCCGAACACCGCGATCTTCGACGGTCAGCTGGAGCTGGAAAACGGCTACATCAAAGTGCAGTCAGGCATTCACGGTAACGCGACCCAGACCAGCATCCCGGGCGTGTTCGCGGCTGGCGACGTGATGGACCACATCTATCGTCAGGCGATTACCTCTGCGGGCACCGGCTGTATGGCCGCGCTGGACGCTGAACGCTACCTCGATGGACTGGCTGAACAAGGTAAATAATCTTTACAAGTCAGTAACAAACGTAAATAAAGGCGGCGATAAGTCGCCTTTATTGTCTCCCCGTTGTAACATTGCGCTGCCCAATTTCTAATAACGTCACCTGCAAAGTACGCAATGGAAAAAACCCGTCAACAAGAGTTAACACGCTGGCTGAAACAGCAAAGCGTTATTTCCCGCCGCTGGCTTACGATTTCCCGTCTCCTGGGGTTCGTTAGCGGTCTGTTGATTGTTGCCCAGGCATGGCTGCTGGCCCGCATTCTTAATCACATGATCATGGAGAACATCCCGCGCGAGGCACTCCTGCTGCCCTTTATTGTCCTGATCCTGATTTTTATCCTGCGCGCCTGGGTGGTGTGGCTGCGTGAGCGCGTCGGTTTTCACGCCGGACAGCACATCCGCTACGAAATCCGCCGTCAGGTGCTGGATCGCCTTCAGGAAGCCGGGCCCGCGTGGATCCAGGGTAAACCGGCCGGTAGCTGGGCGACGCTGATCCTTGAGCAGATTGACGATATGCACGACTACTATGCGCGCTATCTGCCGCAGATGGCACTTGCCGTCTTCGTTCCGCTGCTGATCGTGATCGCCATCTTCCCGGTGAACTGGATGGCTGCGCTGATTCTGATGGGCACCGCCCCGCTGATCCCGCTGTTTATGGCGCTGGTCGGCATGGGGGCAGCGGATGCCAACCGCCGTAACTTCCTGGCACTGGGTCGCCTGAGCGGCCATTTCCTCGATCGTCTGCGCGGCATGGAGACGTTACGCATTTTTGGCCGCGGTGAAGCGGAAACCGAAAACATTCGCCAGGCATCGCAGGACTTCCGTCAGCGCACCATGGAAGTGTTACGCCTCGCCTTCTTGTCTTCCGGCGTACTGGAATTCTTTACCTCACTGTCGATTGCTCTCGTGGCGGTCTACTTTGGCTTCTCCTACCTCGGCGCGCTGGATTTCGGCCATTACGGCACGGCGGTGACCCTTTCTGCCGGGTTCCTGGCGCTGATCCTGGCCCCGGAGTTTTTCCAGCCGCTTCGCGATCTGGGGACCTTCTATCACGCCAAAGCGCAGGCGGTTGGCGCAGCCGATAGCCTGAAAACGTTCCTGGAAACGCCGCTGGCACACCCGGAGCGCGGTGACGTTACGCTGAATGCTAAAGACCCCGTGACCATTGAAGCGCAGGACTTTTCCATTCTGTCACCGGAAGGCAAAGTGCTCGCGGGTCCGCTGAACTTTACCTTACCTGCCGGACAACGCGTGGTGCTCGTCGGCACCAGCGGCTCCGGGAAAAGTTCTCTGCTGAATGCGCTATCCGGTTTTATGGCCTACACGGGTTCACTGCGGATCAACAAAACCGAACTGCGCAACCTCGATCCTGACGCCTGGCGTAAACAGCTCAGTTGGGTGGGCCAAAACCCGCAGCTTCCAGCCTCAACGCTGCGTGAAAACGTCCTGCTGGCGCGCCCGGATGCGCGTGAAGATGAACTGCAATCGGTTCTCGACCGCGCCTGGGTCAGCGAGTTTCTGCCCCTGCTCCCGCAAGGTGTAGATACCGTGGTCGGCGACCAGTCCGCCGGGCTGTCGGTCGGACAGGCACAGCGTGTGGCGGTTGCCCGTGCGTTGTTGAATCCTTGTCAGCTGATGCTGCTGGATGAGCCTGCCGCCAGCCTGGATGCCCACAGCGAACAGCGCGTAATGGAGGCCCTGAACGCCGCCTCCCGGCAGCAAACCACCCTGATGGTCACCCATCAGCTGGAAGGCATTGCCGACTGGGATCAGATCTGGGTCATGGAGAACGGCCGTCTTGTTGAGCAAGGCGATTACGCCTCTCTCGTTGCCGCGCAGGGGCCGTTTGCCGCCCTGCTGGCGAACCGTCAGGAGGACATCTGATGCGTGCTCTGCTGCCTTATCTTGCGCTCTATAAACGCCACAAATGGATGCTGACGCTGGGGATTGTGCTGGCGATTGTCACGCTGCTCGCCAGCATCGGCCTGCTCACGCTTTCCGGCTGGTTCCTGTCGGCCTCGGCCGTCGCGGGCGTTGCCGGGTTGTACAGCTTCAACTATATGCTCCCGGCTGCCGGCGTTCGCGGTACTGCCATCACCCGTACTGCCGGACGCTATTTCGAACGGCTGGTCAGCCACGATGCCACTTTCCGCGTGCTGCAGCACCTGCGCATCTACACCTTCAGCAAGCTGCTGCCCCTCTCCCCTGCCGGGCTGGCGCGTTTTCGTCAGGGTGAGCTACTCAACCGTGTCGTTGCGGATGTCGACACGCTGGATCACCTGTACCTGCGCGTGATCTCCCCGATCGTGGGCGCGTTTGTGGTGATTGTGGTGGTCACGCTGGGGCTGTCTGTTCTGGATGTTCCCGTTGCGCTGACGCTGGGCGGGATCATGCTGCTGACGCTGATCATTCTGCCGCCGCTGTTTTACCGTGCCGGAAAATCCACCGGGGAAAACCTGACGCGTCTGCGCGGAGATTACCGCCAGCAGCTAACCTCCTGGCTTCAGGGGCAGGCAGAGCTGACCATTTTTGGTGCCAGCAAGCGCTACCGTGCCCGGATGGAAAGTACGGAGCTGAACTGGCATGAGGCCCAGCGCCGCCAGTCGGAGCTGACGGCCTTCTCTCAGGCGCTGATGATGTTAATCGGCGGCGTGGCGGTGATTGCCATGCTGTGGCTGGCCTCCGGCGATGTCGGGGGAAATTCACAGCCGGGTCCTCTTATTGCCCTTTTCGTCTTCTGCGCGCTGGCGGCGTTTGAAGCGCTGGCCCCGGTGACGGGCGCCTTCCAGCATCTGGGTCAGGTCATCGCCTCTGCCCTGCGCATCACCCAGATTGCGGAGCAGGAGCCTGAAGTCACGTTCAGTGCCGGGCAAACCGCTGTACCTGAGCAGGTTGCGCTAACGCTTGATGATGTCACCTTCGCCTACGACAAACAGGCGCAGAACGCGCTGGACGGTATCAACCTTTCTGTTGAGGCAGGTCAGCGGATTGCTATCCTCGGCCGTACCGGCTGCGGTAAATCGACCCTGCTGCAGTTGCTGACCCGCGCCTGGGATCCGCAGCGCGGTCAGATTCGTTTTAACAACACCTTGCTGACCGATTTCAGCGAGCAGGCCCTGCGCAAAACCGTGAGCGTCGTTCCACAGCGGGTGCATCTGTTTAGCGCCACGCTGCGCGATAACCTGCTGCTGGCCGCGCCAGAGGCCTCTGATGATGCGCTTCGCGCCGTGCTGGAGCAGGTAGGTCTGCAAAAGCTGCTTGAGGACGAGGGATTGAACAGTTGGCTTGGCGAAGGTGGTCGTCAGCTCTCCGGCGGCGAGCTGCGCCGTCTGGCCATTGCGCGCGCGCTGCTGCACGATGCGCCGCTGATGCTGCTCGACGAGCCCACCGAAGGGCTGGACGCCACGACCGAGAGCCAAATCCTTGATTTACTGGCGAATGTCATGACCGGCAAAACCGTGCTAATGGTCACACACCGCCTGCGCGGACTGGCGAGTTTTGATCGGATAATTGTGATGGACAACGGGCACATTATTGAGCAAGGTAATCACGCAGAGCTGTTGGCGAAACAGGGTCGCTACTACCAGTTTAAACAGCGTCTGTAGACTATATTTGTAGCGTCCTCACTCGCGTACTGGAGTTTTGCTGTCATGCGCCTGGTCCAGCTTTCTCGTCATAACATCGCGTTCCCTTCTCCGGAAGGGGCGCTGCGTGAGCCCAACGGGCTGCTGGCCCTTGGCGGTGACCTCAGTCCCGCTCGACTGTTAATGGCATACCAGCGCGGTATCTTCCCCTGGTTTTCCCCCGGCGATCCGATTTTATGGTGGTCCCCCGATCCGCGTGCCGTGCTGTGGCCAGCGCAGTTTCACGTGAGCCGCAGCATGAAGCGTTTCCATGCGAAATCACCGTACCGCGTCACCTTCAACCACGCCTTTGGTCAGGTCATTGAAGGCTGTGCCGAAGACCGCTATGAAGGGACATGGATAACCCGCGATATCATTACCGCCTACCACCAGCTCCATGAGCTTGGCTACGCCCACTCCATCGAGGTGTGGGAAGGCGGAGCGCTCGTCGGCGGCATGTACGGCGTGGCGCAGGGGACGCTGTTTTGCGGCGAGTCGATGTTCTCCCGCGCGGTGAATGCCTCGAAAACGGCGCTGCTGGTCTTCAGCCAGGCGTTTGCCCAGCGCGGTGGACGCCTGATCGATTGTCAGGTGCTCAATGAGCACACGGCTTCTCTCGGCGCCGTTGAGATCCCGAGACGCCAGTACATCGAACAGCTGGACGCCAGCCGTCAGGAGAAGCTCCCGCGCGACTTCTGGATACCGAGAACGCTCTTTATGCCCAATGCCTAAATGTTTTCCGCATATTTTTTGTGAGGGTGTTATAATTATGCCGCAGAGTAGCTTCTGCCTGTTGCCCCGCCGCCGTTTGGGACCCTCGCTTCAGATAACGTCCTGACGTTTATCCTGTCGTCTCCCCTTTACGAATGCGCTTCCTGTTCGGTTGTACCGTGACGCTTGGGCAATGCGCCGAAACTGTTTTGCTGCGTTTTAATCGCGCAATTCTTTACTTAATTGATGAATTTCGGCATTATCTTGCCGGTTCAAAACTTGGTAGTGATACCCCAGAGGATTAGATGGCCAAAGAAGACAATATTGAAATGCAGGGTACCGTACTTGATACGTTGCCTAATACCATGTTTCGCGTAGAGCTGGAAAACGGTCACGTGGTAACTGCGCACATCTCCGGTAAAATGCGCAAAAACTACATCCGCATTTTGACGGGCGACAAAGTGACTGTTGAACTGACCCCGTACGACCTGAGCAAAGGCCGCATTGTCTTCCGTAGTCGCTAATTGTTTTCGCCTGTAATGGCAGATGAATATTTAAAAGGTCGGGATAATCCCGGCCTTTTTTATTTATGGCTTTAGTGTTGCTGCGTCGGAAGATGTATTGTCATCCATGGCTGGACAGGAGCGATTAAATCCCCCGCCATAGAATGAGCCATGTCATGGAGTAATCCCGTCAGGTGCGGCAACATATCGCGGTCAAAATGCGACACCAGCAGCACATGGTTTAACGCACGGCAGTAGTCGCATTTCGTTTCTGTATCTTCCAGCAGCCACTCCTTTTGTCGCGGTTGTTCCGCTTCTTCCTCAAATTCCACTATCTGAAAATCACGCATGGATTCCGTGAGGCCAGTTTTCACCTCTTCAAGATAAGCCCCGAGGCAACGGCATACGGGCTGCGTTTGCGGGAGTGATTTGCAGTCGAGGAGGATTTCGGTGAGCAGTTTGCAGCGCTCGGCCAGGGTTGGGAGATCGGGGTTGAGGGAGAGTTCGCTATAAAGCAGAGAAAGATTGTTATGTTCCATTTGATTATGACTCCGTGTGAAATGATGAGATCTCCACCCGAACGCCAACTCAGGTGGCAGACTGAACCGGTTTGGCGTACCGACCCACACGGGAAAATCGGCGCTTCAAAAGAAGCCCCGGTTCAGCCCACCATAATTGAGTCTGCGGATTATATCGCTAGCTTTCAAAAGTGTGAACGAACCTGATGATAGTTGACGTATCAACATCATTTCTCGTGTGTAATCAGGACGCCAATCCCGGCACCTGATTTTGCAGGTGCGCCGCCATTTTATTACTGTGGATTTATCCAGCAACTGACTTAGAAAGAAACTGGAAAGCGCCTCGCAAAATTCCTCTGCGGTCTGTTGCCCTCACCCCAGCCCTCTCCCACAGGGAGAGGGAGAAAACACTAAAAACGACAACACTGTTGTCGTTTTGCTTTTACCTCGGCAGGCATAAAAAAACCGGGCATTCGCCCGGTTTTTAACATTAACGTTCAACTCACTCAGTGAGCCGCTTCCGGCTTGTGCTTCGCCGCACTCTGGAAATCGTACGTCAGTTCGTTCTTCGCCTGGTCCAGCGCCACGGTCACCTGGCCGCCGTCCACCAGCGAGCCAAACAGCAGCTCGTTCGCCAGCGGTTTCTTCAGGTTGTCCTGAATCACGCGCGCCATCGGACGGGCACCCATCGCACGGTCGTAGCCTTTCTCGGCCAGCCAGTTGCGGGCCTCCTGGCTCACTTCCAGCGACACGCCTTTCTGATCCAGCTGAACCTGCAGCTCGACGATGAACTTGTCCACTACCTGATGGATCACGTCGGTAGACAGGTGATCGAACCAGATAATGTTGTCCAGACGGTTACGGAACTCCGGCGTGAAGATCTTCTTGATCTCCTCCATCGCATCGGTGCTGTTATCCTGGTGGATCAGGCCGATGGATTTACGCTCGGTTTCACGCACACCGGCGTTGGTGGTCATCACCAGCACCACGTTGCGGAAGTCCGCCTTGCGCCCGTTGTTGTCGGTCAGCGTCCCGTTGTCCATCACCTGCAGCAGGATATTGAACACGTCCGGGTGCGCTTTCTCGATTTCATCGAGCAGCAGGACCGCATGCGGATGCTTGATCACCGCGTCGGTGAGCAGGCCGCCCTGGTCAAAGCCCACGTAGCCCGGAGGCGCACCAATCAAACGGCTGACGGTGTGACGCTCCATATACTCGGACATATCAAAGCGCAGCAGCTCAATGCCCAGCGCTTTGGAGAGCTGAACCGTCACCTCGGTTTTCCCCACGCCGGTCGGGCCAGCGAACAGGAAGGAACCGACAGGCTTGTGGTCATGCCCCAGCCCGGCACGGGCCATCTTGATCGCTTCGGTTAAGGCCTCAATGGCTTTATCCTGACCAAAGACCAGCATTTTCAGGCGATTGCCGAGGGTGCGCAGCGTGTCGCGGTCGCTCTGAGAAACGCTCTTCTCAGGGATACGCGCGATGCGGGCCACCACGGACTCAATATCCGCCACGTTAACGGTTTTCTTACGCTTGCTGGCCGGCATCAGACGCGCACGCGCCCCTGCCTCATCAATCACGTCAATCGCCTTATCCGGCAGATGACGGTCATTGATGTATTTCACCGCCAGCTCCACCGCCGCACGGACCGCTTTCGCGGTGTAACGCACGTCGTGGTGCGCCTCGTACTTCGGCTTCAGGCCGTTGATGATCTGCACCGTTTCCTCGACGGACGGTTCGGTCACGTCGATTTTCTGGAAGCGGCGCGCCAGCGCACGGTCTTTCTCAAAGATGTTGCTGAACTCCTGGTAGGTCGTGGAGCCAATCACGCGGATCTTGCCGCTGGAGAGCAGCGGTTTAATCAGGTTCGCGGCATCCACCTGGCCACCGGAGGCCGCACCTGCGCCGATGATGGTGTGGATCTCATCGATAAACAGGATGCTGTTGGTGTCCTGCTCCAGCTGCTTTAACAGCGCCTTGAAGCGTTTTTCAAAATCACCGCGGTATTTGGTGCCCGCCAGCAGCGAGCCGATATCCAGCGAGTAGATGGTGCAGTCGGCAATCACTTCCGGCACGTCGCCCTGCACAATGCGCCAGGCAAGACCTTCGGCAATCGCGGTTTTACCCACGCCTGACTCACCCACCAGCAGCGGGTTGTTCTTGCGGCGACGGCACAGCACCTGGATCGCGCGCTCCAGCTCTTTATCGCGACCAATCAGCGGGTCGATACCGCCAACGCGAGCAAGCTGGTTAAGGTTGGTGGTGAAGTTTTCCATACGATCCTCCCCGCCTGCTTGCTCTTCATTGTTATTGACCTGATTGCTGGAATCCGATGCCTGGTTAGGCTCGTCTTTGCGCGTTCCGTGAGAAATAAAGTTAACCACGTCGAGGCGGCTGACTTCGTGTTTGCGCAGCAGGTAGGCAGCCTGTGACTCCTGCTCGCTGAAGATGGCGACTAAGACGTTTGCGCCAGTCACTTCGCTACGTCCGGAAGACTGGACGTGGAATACCGCGCGCTGCAGCACGCGCTGGAAGCTGAGCGTCGGCTGCGTGTCGCGCTCTTCTTCACTGGCTGGCAGCACCGGTGTGGTTTGTTCGATGAAGGCTTCGAGTTCCTGACGTAGCGCCACCAGATCCACGGAGCAGGCTTCCAGCGCTTCGCGGGCAGATGGGTTGCTAAGCAGTGCGAGCAGTAAATGCTCGACGGTCATAAACTCATGTCGGTGCTCACGCGCTCTGGCGAAAGCCATGTTTAAACTGAGTTCCAGTTCTTGATTGAGCATAGGCACCTCCCCCAATTTTATGCCTTATCAGGCCTTTTCCAGCGTACACAGCAACGGATGCTCGTTCTCCCTCGCATAGTCGTTCACCATCGCCACTTTGGTTTCCGCCACTTCGGCTGTGAAGATGCCGCAGATAGCTTTGCCTCGATAATGAACGGTAAGCATCAGTTGCGTTGCACGTTCTACATCATAAGAAAAGAACTTTTGTAGCACGTCAATAACAAATTCCATCGGCGTGTAATCATCGTTCATTAACATAACTTTATACATAGATGGCGGTTTTAGCGCGTCGCGCACTTTATCTTCCGCCAGCTGGTCAAAATCCAGCCAATCGTTGGTCTTACCCATTATGCATAACCACTTTGAATCTACCTCAGATGTTAGATAACAATCATCTATTACTGTCATCCGCGATGTCTGTCACAAACTGTTGCAATAGCGTTAACTGCTTCAAACTTTGGTTGATTATTGTCCCATCTCCAGCGCCAAACGCTTGACGACTTCTTTCGTTTCTCTAAATTGTACAAGCGTGAGATGGCGAGGTTTTGAACAGCCCCCACTCCACCACCGGTTCATTCCATCTTAACTTATAAGATTTACGAAGGATGTCGAAGCATGGAAATGGGTACTGTTAAGTGGTTCAACAACGCCAAAGGGTTTGGCTTCATCTGCCCCGAAGGCGGCGGCGAGGATATCTTCGCTCACTATTCCACCATTCAGATGGATGGTTACAGAACGCTCAAAGCCGGGCAGCCCGTCCGGTTCGATGTACATCAGGGTCCAAAAGGCAATCATGCAAGCCTAATCGTACCCCTTGAAGCAGAGACGGTTGCATAGCTCTCTGTTTTATTGTGTACATCCCGCAGTCAAAATGCCAGCCCGATCGGCTGGCATTTTTATTTTCGGGTTATTCCCGAGCCAGCGCGTCCACCGGATCCAGCCGCGCCGCGTTGCGGGCGGGCAACCAGCCAAACAAAATGCCGGTAAAGGTCGAACACAAAAATGCGGTAATAATGGCAACCGGCGAGAAGCCAATCTCCCAGCCGGGTAAAAAGAGCTGGAGCGCAAACGCGATCATCATCGAGAGCGCAATGCCCATCGCCCCGCCGACCAGACACACCAGTACCGCTTCAATCAAAAACTGCTGCAGCACGTCGCTGGCCCTGGCTCCGACCGCCATGCGGATGCCGATCTCCCGGGTGCGCTCGGTGACCGACACCAGCATGATATTCATCACCCCGATGCCGCCGACGACCAGCGAGATCACCGCCACCAGCGTGAGGAACAGCTGAAGAGTACGTGTGGTCTTTTCCGCCGTTTTCAAGAGGCCGTCCATATTCCAGGTGAAGAAATCTTTCTTCCCGTGGCGCAGGGTTAACAGCCGCTCAAGCTGCTGTTCGGCAAGCGCGCTGTCGTAGCCCTCCTTCACGCGCACGGTGATGGAGTTGAGCCAGGACTGCCCCATAATCCGCCCTGAGATGGTGGTATAGGGCAGCCAGACGCGCAGGATCTTGCTGCTGCCGAACATCGACTGCTTCTCTTCCGCCACGCCGATGACCGTGGCAGGCATGTTGCCCACCAGGATCACTTCGCCTACCACGCTGGCTTTATTGGGGAAGAGCTGCCTGCGCGAGTTCGCATCCAGCACCACCACCTGCGCCCTGCCCGCCAGTTGCTCGGCGTTGAAGGTGGCGCCTTCGCTGAAGGTCATGCCGTAGACGTTGAAATAGTCTCCGCTCACCCCGTTAGCGCTGGCGGCCACGTCAACGTTGCCCACGCGCAGACGCAGGTTCTGCGAAACCGCAGGCGTGGCGGAGTTCACCCACGGCTGCTTCTGAATCGCCGCCAGATCGTCGTATTTCAGCGCCTGCTGATACTGCGGCTCGTCGTCGCCAAAGTCTTTTCCGGGATAAACGTCAATGGTGTTGGTGCCAATGGCGCGGATATCCGCCAGCACCAGCTGCTTGGCCGCATCACCCACGACCACGATCGACACCACCGAGGCAATACCGATAATGATGCCGAGCATCGTCAACAGGGTACGCATTTTGTTGGCCGCCATCGCCAGCCAGGCCATGGTCAGCGCTTCGCGAAAGCCGCTGGAGAACTGTCCCCAGCCGGTTGATGCCGGCAGCACTTCTTTCGGCGCCGCGGCCCTGGACTCGCGCGGCGGCGGATTGCTGACCAGCTCGCCGTCGTGGATCTCAATAATGCGTTCCGCCTGCGCCGCCACCTGCGGATCGTGGGTAACGATAATCACCGTGTGCCCCTGATCGCGAAGCTGATGGAGGATCGCCATCACCTCTTCGCCGGAATGGCTGTCGAGCGCGCCGGTCGGTTCATCCGCGAGGATCACCTGCCCCCCATTCATCAGGGCGCGGGCAATACTCACGCGCTGCTGCTGGCCGCCGGACAGCTGCGAGGGCTGGTACTCCACCCGCTCCGCCAGCCCCAGACGCGTCAGCAGCATCTGCGCGCGCTCAAGGCGCTTTTTACGCTCGACGCCCGCATACACCGCAGGCACTTCCACGTTCTGGGCCGCATTCAGGTGAGAAAGCAGATGGTAACGCTGGAAGATAAAGCCGAAATGTTCCCGACGCAGCCTCGCCAGCGCGTCGCCGTCCAGCGTGGAGACATCCGTCCCGGCCACGCGATAGGTCCCGCTGGTCGGTTTATCCAGGCAGCCGAGAATGTTCATCAGCGTCGATTTACCGGAACCCGATGCGCCGACGATGGCCACCATCTCGCCCGCCTCCACGCGCTGGGAGATGCCCTTCAGCACCTCCACCGGACCGTCGCCGGACGGATAGCTGCGGCGAATGTTATTCAGCTCAAGCAGCGCCGTCATTTGGCGGCTCCGGGCAGGCTTTCACTGACAACAACCTCCTCGCCCTCTTCCAGCCCTTTCACCACCACCACGTCGGTGTCGTTGCGCGCGCCGATCACGACCTCGCGCTCGCGCGTTTCGCCGTTGCGCAGCACCTTCACCTTGTAGCGGCTATCCCCGGCGGATTCACCGAGCGCAGAGAGCGGAATGGTCAGCACGTTCTTCACGCCGGTCAGCTGGATATGCACCTGCGCGGTCATATCCAGACGCAGCACGCCCTGCGGGTTTGGCACCTCAAAGCGGGCATAGTAGAAGATAGCGTCGTTCACTTTTTCCGGCGTCGGCAGAATGTCTTTCAGCACGCCTTCGTAGCGGGTCTGCGGGTCGCCAAGCACCGTAAACCAGGCGTTCTGCCCCGGCTTAAGATGGATAACATCCGCCTCTGAGACCTGTGCTTTAACCAGCATGGTGCTCATGTCCGCCAGCGTCAGAATATTTGGCGCCTGCTGCGCGGCAATCACCGTCTGGCCCTGCAGCGTGGTGATCTGGGTCACTTCGCCCGCCATCGGCGCGACGATTTTGGTGTAGTCGAGGTTGGTTTTCGCCGTATCCAGCGAGGCCTGATTGCGTTTGATTTGCGCGTCAATCGTGCCAATCTGCGCCTGTTTCACCGCCAGTTCAGTGGTGGCAGTATCGAGATCCTGTTTCGAAATAGCCTGGGTTTTGGCCAGCGCCTGCTGACGGGTCAGCGTTACCTGGGCCAGGTTACGTTCTGCCAGCGCCTGCGCACGCTGCGCGCGCAGCTCCATCAGCGTGGCTTCCACCTCGCGGATCTGGTTCTCAGCCTGCTCAGGATCGATAACGCCGAGCAGCTGGCCTTTTTTCACCTTGTCGCCAATCTCAACCGACAGCGTTTTCAGCTGGCCGCTGACCTGAGCGCCGACGTCAACCTTGCGCAACGCGTCAAGCTTGCCCGTCGCGAGGACGTTTTGCTGCAGTTCGCCAGGGCGAACAATCAGCGTCTGATACTGTGGCACCGGCGCATTCAGCACCTGCCATAGCCAGTATCCACCGGCTAAAACCACGACCGCCAGCAGCAGAAACAGCGTTCTGCGTTTTCCCTTGAGGTTCATAAATATTCCAAATAAATGTTCTGGCAATGATAAGTGTTGATTCTAACTAAACGACTCTTCAACGAAAGCCCTGTTCTCCGAAATCGTCCTAATTTGTTTACGAGATGTTGACATTTCTCCTGTTGAAATAGCGATATTCCACAAGGATCAGGATCTACCATGTCTTCTATCGTCGATACATCACTTTCAAACCTGCCGCAGCCAAAATCCGGCTGGCAGCTTTTCAAAAACCTGGCTTTCGGTGAGATTACGCCCGGGCTGGCATGGGAAAAAACCGGCTACCGACGTAAGTTCATGCTGCGCTCACTGGCGACACCGCTCAGCACCGCGCGTCTGCTGTCTGAGCTGGCAAAACATCCGCACCTGATGCAAATGCTCCAGGTTCAGCCGGGGCTGCCCTGCCGCCTTCATCGTCCGTGGTTGACGGTCCATATGGATCGACAGCGTGCGCTGGAATCGCTCTCCTGGCACTATCAGATGATGTGTCGTCAGCTGTCGGCGACGCTGGCTCATGGTTACCTTTCAAAGCAGGGCGTGACTCTGCTGACCTTAACCGGAAAAGATGAACAGCAATTTACCGTCCGTCTGTGTGCCGACGCGTTTATGGATAAAGAGGGAGAAGCTACCCTCGTTTTCTGTGACAGTCAAAATACGGCGCTGGCGGAGATGACCTTTACGCTATGCCAGTTTGAGGGAAAATCGACGCTGTTCATTGGCGGTTTGCAGGGCGCAAAAGCGCATGTTCCCCATGAGCTGATCCAGGGTGCGACGAAAGCCTGCCACGGTCTGTTCCCGAAACGTCTGCTGGTCGAGGCCGCAATGACGCTCGGCGCCGCGTTCCCGGTAGAGCAAATTGTCGCCGTCAGTAACGATACCCATATTTATCGCAGCTGGCGCTACCGCAAGAAAAAAGAGGGCAAACTGTTGGCCGATTACGACAGTTTCTGGCTCTCCATCGGCGGTGAAAAGCAGGATAACGGTAACTTTATGCTGCCGCTCGTCATGCCGCGTAAACCGATGGAAGAGATTGCCAGCAAAAAACGCGCCGAATATCGCCGCCGCTACGCGCTGCTGGATAGCCTGATCCAGCAGGTGAAACAGGCGACCCAGCGCTAATCCGCTTTCCCGCGTGCCAGCCACAGCACACGGGAGAACATCTTCCGCAGCAGGGTCGGTACCGCCTCCACGCCCCGCCTCCCCGCTTCCGTCGCCACTTCAATGGCTAAATCCGGTTTTGACGAACGATGAATGGCTTTGGCGATCACGCGCCGCATGTTCATTGGGACATCGACCGGCACCATGGCAATGCGGTGGAAGACGTCGTCGAACCCCTGACGATACATAAAGTGTTCCATGTCCATCGCAGGGAGCATGGTTAAATGATCGCGCTCTTCCTCTCGCTCGTTATTCAGCAGGCTCCGCACGGTCGAGGCATATTTTTTACCCGCCTCATCACCGTCTACCAGCACGTGCCACTCGATCCCCATCCGGCGGGCAAATTTTATCAGCGGTTTTAATCCCGACTGGGCAAATTCAATCACCTTAATGCCTTCCGCATCAAAATGGTGGCCGCACTGGCGCGCCAGTTCGTTGATGACCCAGGTTTCCGTTTCCCCCTCCACCAGCAGCCAGCAGCGGGCAAAGAGCGACGACGCCCGGTTAAAGCGAATATGAAACGCGATGCGCCGCCCGTCTTCCGCGTTCAAACCGCCCGGCCCAAGGCGGAAAGCGGAGACGCGGGAGGATTCACGCACCAGGCGACAGACGTGTTCTACCGGCGTCAGCGATAATAGCTCCCCGGAATTGGTGGTCGTAATGCGCTGGAGCGGCAGCAGATTCAGCAGATGCCATGCCACGGAGAGCATGATGGGATGCAGGCGCGTTTCCGGGTCTTCCACCAGCAGCAGCGGCCGGGCGTCCCGGTCAAGACGAACGGTGCCTTTGGCCTGCAGAAGCGTTGAAAACAAACCCAGCAAAATCACCCGATGGGTACGGCCGCCGGGCCGGTCGATCATCCGGTTAATGATGTCGAGATAGCGCCAGCTTCGCTGCTCATCATGAGAGCGGCGGCGCATCAGACGATGGCGGGACGCCGAGGTGCCCTGCTCGGAAAAATAGTGCTCCAGGAGTTGCACCATTGCGGACAACCCCTGACGGATTTGACCATCGGTCAGATTCTGCGGACGCGACACCAACTCTCTTGCCAGAAAATCCAGCTCGCGGGCGGTGACTTCCACGTCCGGCATATTCGGTACGGTTCCGTTACGAATACGCCGCATAAAGCGCGCATCGCGCAGGCGCAACACCGGCGTCAGGCGGATCAGGTGGCGGGCAAGTTCGTCGATATTGTCCAGCGGGATCGGGTTGGCTTTCTCATCGAGAAAATCACGCAGGGTGAGTACCCCTTCGTTCTCCGCCATCTCCCCTTCCAGCCGATAGAAAATCCGGTGGAAACCGTCATCGCACGGCACCCAGCAGGGTGACAGCGGGCGGAAGCGACGCACGCGATGCCGTCCGGGCTCGGATTCGCGGAACGTCAGGATGATATGCAGGTGCTTCTCGCGCCCCGTCACATCGCCGGGCGGGAACCAGAAATCGTCGCGGACGAAGTGATACAGATCGTCTTCGGGCGAAAGCAGTAGCGTCAACGCATCCAGCAGGCTGGACTTCCCCCACGCGTTCTCGCCGATCAGGACGTTGTTCTGCTCCAGCTGCAGCGACAGACGGTTAATACCGCGAAACCCGACAATTTCCACACGTTCGAGAAGCATAAATCCCCCGACAAATGATCACTTTTTCCTTCAAGTTATCAGCAGTATAGCGGGAGGCGTTCTGTCACGACAGCACAACATTCACCCTTGCGAGAATTGGTCTATGCTCTATTTACCGCTGAATTGAACAAGGATTGACATCACATTGCCCAAAATCAAACCAACAGAATTTATTTAAGTGGCGAAGGGGTGTTGTTATTTTTTAGAATAGAGACTCTTTGAGTCGTCATCCCTTTATGACGATATATCCCGCGCGCGGGAAAGCGTGCGGATAATTATTTGAGGTGGTTATGTTTAGAAAATTAGCGGCAGAATGCTTTGGTACATTCTGGCTGGTATTTGGTGGCTGCGGTAGCGCCATTCTGGCAGCAGCATTCCCGGAATTAGGCATTGGTTTTGTCGGCGTCGCGCTGGCGTTTGGTTTAACCGTATTAACCATGGCGTTTGCCGTGGGACATATTTCCGGCGGTCATTTTAACCCGGCAGTGACATTAGGTTTATGGGCGGGCGGTCGTTTCCCGGCTAAAGACGTGATTGGCTACATTGTGGCGCAGGTAGTTGGCGGTATTATTGCGGCGGGCGTTCTGTACGTCATTGCCAGCGGTAAAGCCGGGTTCGACGCGGCGGCAAGCGGCTTTGCCTCTAACGGCTTCGGCGAGCATTCTCCGGGCGGCTACTCCATGCTGTCTGCCATCGTGATTGAAATCGTGCTGACCGCGGGCTTCCTGCTGGTGATCCACGGCGCAACGGACAAACACGCGCCGGCCGGTTTTGCCCCGATTGCCATTGGTCTGGCACTGACGCTGATCCACCTGATTTCAATTCCGGTCACCAACACCTCGGTTAACCCGGCACGCAGCACCGCCGTCGCCATCTTCCAGGGCGGCTGGGCGCTTGAACAGCTGTGGCTGTTCTGGGTGATGCCAATTATCGGCGGTATCCTGGGCGGCGTGCTGTACCGCACCCTGCTGGAAAAACGCGATTAATTGCGCTCGGTGTCGGATGGCGCTAACGCTTACCCGACCTACGTGAGAGTGCACTTGTAGGCCGGGTAAGGCGTAGCCGCCACCCGGCTTTCTTTTGCCGCTTTACTGAACAGCCTTTATTGGGTAGTGTCTCTGGCGCTCAACAGATACTCAAAAGGACCGGCTGTTCATGTTTTCAGGACTCCTCATTATTCTGCTGCCCCTGATTGCGGGCTACCTTATCCCGCTGCATCAGGAATCCGCATTACGGCTTATCAACCGTTTTCTCAGCTGGATTGTTTACGTCATTCTTTTCTTTATGGGGATTAGCCTCGCCTTTCTGGATAATCTGGCCACCAATCTGCTTTCCATCCTCCATTATTCTGTCGTCACCGTGGTGGTTATTTTGCTGTGCAATATTGCCGCACTGCTGTGGCTGGAACGCGCTATTCCATGGAAAAATCACCACCATCAGGAAAAACTCCCTTCACGAATTGCAATGGCGCTTGAATCATTAAAATTATGCGGCGTCGTGGTGCTCGGTTTTCTTCTTGGGCTGACCGGTTGGGCATTTTTACAGCATGCGACAGAGGCCAGTGAATATACGCTGATCTTCCTGCTGTTCCTGATTGGTATTCAGCTGCGAAATAATGGCATGACGCTGAAACAAATTGTCCTCAACCGTCGGGGAATGATGGTTGCGGTGATTGTTGTCGCCAGTTCAATGGTGGCAGGCGTCATTAATGCCTTTATTCTCGATCTTCCGCTAAAAACCGGCCTGGCGATGGCGTCAGGTTTTGGCTGGTACTCCCTCTCCGGTATTCTGCTAACCGAATCTTTCGGTCCGGTGATCGGCAGCGCCGCCTTCTTTAACGATCTGGCGCGCGAGCTGATTGCCATCATGCTGATCCCAGGTCTGGTTCGCCGCAGTCGTTCTACCGCGCTGGGCCTGTGTGGCGCGACGTCGATGGACTTTACCCTGCCGGTACTCCAGCGCTCCGGGGGGCTGGAGATGGTGCCCGCAGCTATCGTGCACGGCTTTATTTTAAGTCTGCTGGTTCCGATCATGATGGCCTTCTTCTCTGCCTGATACTTCTTTGGCGGTAGGTTTCCTGCCGCCAAAATTGCGCTAAATCAATCTCCCTCTATTTTGTAGCAGAAAGCCCTTTTCTCCGTTCTGGCACAGGCATAACCTTAAACATGTATATCAAATATAACTTTAACAGGTGTGATTATGTTTTGTGTGCAATGTGAACAAACCATCCGTACCCCGGCAGGCAATGGCTGCTCTTACGCACAGGGTATGTGCGGCAAAACCGCAGAAACATCTGACCTGCAGGACCTGCTGATTGCCGCCCTGCAAGGCCTTTCCGCATGGGCGTTCAAAGCCCGCGAATACGGCATTGTTGACCACTACGTCGACAGCTTCGCCCCGCGCGCGTTTTTCTCCACGCTGACCAACGTTAACTTCGACTCCCCGCGCATTGTCGGCTATGCCCGCGAAGCGATTGCCCTGCGTGAAGCGCTGAAAGCACAGTGCCTGAAGGCAGACGCCAGCGCCCGCGTGGAAAACCCGATGTCTGAACTTCAGCTGGCCAGCGACGATTTGGGCGACCTCCAGCGTCAGGCGGCAGAATTCACCCCGAATAAAGACAAAGCGGCGATTGGCGAGAACATTCTCGGCCTGCGCCTGCTGTGCCTGTACGGCCTGAAAGGCGCTGCGGCCTATATGGAACACGCGCACGTGCTCGGGAAGTCAGACAACGACATCTACGCCCAGTACCACAAAATCATGGCGTGGCTGGGCACCTGGCCTGCCGATATGAACGCGCTGCTGGAATGCTCAATGGAAATCGGTCAGATGAACTTCCGCGTGATGAGCATTCTGGATGCCGGTGAAACCAGCACCTACGGCCACCCGACGCCGACTCAGGTCAACGTCAAGGCGACCGAAGGCAAGTGCATCCTGATTTCCGGTCACGACCTGAAAGATCTCTACAACCTGCTGAAGCAAACCGAAGGTACCGGCGTTAACGTCTATACCCACGGTGAAATGCTCCCGGCGCACGGCTACCCGGAGCTGCGTAAATTTAAGCATCTGATCGGCAACTACGGCAGCGGCTGGCAGAACCAGCAGGTGGAGTTCGCCCGCTTCCCTGGCCCTATCGTGATGACCTCTAACTGCATCATCGACCCTACCGTGGGCGCGTATGACGACCGCATCTGGACCCGCAGCATCGTCGGCTGGCCGGGAGTGAGCCATCTTGAAGGCGACGATTTCGGTCCGGTTATCGCCCAGGCGCAGCAGATGGCGGGCTTCCCGTACAGCGAAATCCCGCACCTGATCACCGTCGGCTTTGGTCGTGAAACCCTGCTCGGCGCCGCTGATTCGCTGATCGATCTCGTCAGCCGTGAAAAGCTGCGCCACATCTTCCTCGTCGGCGGCTGCGACGGCGCGCGCGGCGAGCGTAACTACTTCACCGATTTCGCCACCAGCGTGCCGGAAGACTGCCTGATCCTGACCCTGGCGTGCGGCAAATACCGTTTCAACAAGCTGGACTTCGGCGACATCGAAGGTCTGCCGCGCCTGATCGATGCGGGCCAGTGTAACGATGCTTACTCGGCCATCATTCTGGCGGTCACGCTGGCGGAGAAACTGGGCTGCGGCGTGAACGACCTGCCGCTGTCTCTGGTGCTGTCGTGGTTTGAGCAGAAAGCGATCGTCATCCTGCTGACCCTGCTCTCATTGGGCGTGACCAACATCGTGACCGGCCCGACCGCGCCAGGCTTCCTGACGCCGGACCTGCTGGCGGTGCTGAACGAGAAATTCGGTCTGCGTTCCGTGACCAACGTTGAAGATGATATGAAGCAGCTGCTGAGCGCGTAAGGAGGTATTCATGACCATGCCAACCTCACAATGTCCGTGGCGGATGCAGGTTCATCACATCCATCAGGAGACGCCGGATGTGTGGACGCTGTCGCTGCTGTGCCATGACTACTATCCGTACCGTGCAGGTCAGTATGCGCTGGTTAGCGTTCGCAACTCGGCAGACACCCTGCGCGCCTACACGATCTCCTCAACGCCGGGCGTGAGCGAGTACATTACGCTCACCGTCCGCCGCATTGATGACGGCGCGGGCTCGCAGTGGCTGACGCGGGACGTGAAGCGCGGGGATTATATCTGGCTGTCCGACGCGCAGGGGGAATTCACCTGTGACGACAAGGCAGACGATAAATTCCTGCTGCTGGCGGCGGGCTGTGGCGTGACGCCGATCATGTCGATGCGCCGCTGGCTGGCGAAGAACCGCCCGCAGGCGGACGTGCAGGTGATTTTCAGCGTACGTTCACCCGAGGATGTGATTTTTGCCGATGAGTGGCGTGATTATCTGGTGACGCTGGTGGCGGAGCACAACGCGACCCACGGCTTTGTGCCCGGTCGCCTGAGCCGCGAGCTGCTGCAAAGCGTGCCGGATATCGCAAACCGCACCGTGATGACCTGCGGCCCGGCGCCTTACATGGATATCGTCGAGAAAGAAGTGAAGGCGCTTGGCGTGACCCGCTTCTTCAAAGAGCAGTTCTTCACGCCGGTGGCGGAAGCGGCAACCAGCGGCGTTAAGTTCACCAGGCTGCAGCCAGCGCAGACCTTCTTTGGCCGCGTGGGTACCACGCTGCTGGAGGCGCTGGAAAGCAACAAGGTGCCGGTAGCGGCGGCCTGCCGCGCTGGCGTGTGCGGCTGCTGTAAGACGAAGGTGGTTTCCGGGGAGTATACCGTCACCAGCACGATGACGCTGTCCGACGCGGAAATTGCCGAGGGTTACGTGCTGGCGTGCTCGTGCCACCCGCAGGGCGATCTGGTGCTGGCGTAATGTGATGCGGTGCCACCATTTTTGCCGGGTGGCACTGCGTTTACCCGGCCTACGTTGTACGTGCGGCTCTTCGTAGGCCCGGTAAGCGCTAGCGCCACCGGGCTTTTGTTATCCTCACCGCCACGCAGGACCTTTCCCTACCGCAAACCGCCCTGCGCCTAAAAACGCGATAGCCAGCGAGCCGATAAAGAAGTACACCAGGCTTTCAATCGCCCATGCGCCTACCTTATCGAGGGCGAGCGTTTCACCCATTCCCACCATCAGCCACGCCACGATCATCGTAAACGCCAGCACCAGCGCGGCCGGGCGCGTAAAGAGCCCAACAATAATCAGGATCGGTGCCACCACTTCGCCAACCAATACGCCGTAGGCGATAGACCCCGGCAACCCTTTCTCCACCAGCATGCCGCTGATAAAGCCCACGCCGCCAAAAAGCTTGTGCAAACCGTGAAAGAGCATCAGTCCGCCGACGGCAAGTCGTAACAAGAGTTTGCCAAGATCGTCGCACGATAGCTTTTCATTAACAGCAATTAACAATGATTTAACCATTTGAAATGAATCCTGTTTTCACCGAGGTATAGCCACATTATGCCGAATAATTGCGCGTGAAAAGCACCTTTTAATTAGGGGGAGATAACGGGCAATACGGAGACTTTCTTCTAAGCTTGTAAGCGATATCACAAAAAGGAGACGGACAACCATGAAACAAACCGTGGCTGCATATATTGCGAAAACGCTCGAACAGGCTGGCGTGAAACGTATCTGGGGCGTAACCGGCGATTCCCTGAACGGACTCAGCGACAGCCTCAACAAGATGAAGACTATCGAATGGATGCCCACCCGCCATGAAGAGGTTGCCGCCTTCGCTGCAGGCGCGGAAGCACAGCTCACGGGGGAACTGGCCGTGTGTGCGGGCTCGTGCGGTCCCGGCAACCTGCATCTGATCAACGGACTGTTCGACTGTCACCGTAACCACGTGCCGGTGCTGGCCATCGCCGCCCATATCCCCTCTTCCGAAATCGGCAGCGGCTATTTTCAGGAGACGCATCCGCAGGAGCTGTTCCGTGAATGCAGCCACTATTGCGAGCTGGTTTCATCCCCGGAGCAGATCCCGCAGGTGCTGGCGATCGCCATGCGCAAGGCCGTGCTGAACCGCGGCGTTTCTGTGGTCGTTATCCCGGGCGATGTGGCCCTCAAGGCCGCGCCGGAAGGGGCCAGCACCCACTGGTATCACGCCCCACAGCCCGTGGTGACGCCTGCTGAAGAGGAGCTGAAAAAACTGGCGCAGCTGCTGCGGTACTCCAGCAATATCGCCCTGATGTGCGGCAGCGGCTGCGCGGGCGCGCACAAGGAGCTGCTTGAATTTGCCGGTAAGCTGAAATCGCCGATTGTCCACGCCCTGCGCGGCAAAGAGCACGTCGAGTACGACAACCCTTACGACGTGGGGATGACCGGGCTGATCGGTTTTTCTTCCGGCTTCCACACCATGATGAACGCCGACACGCTGATCCTGCTCGGCACCCAGTTCCCGTATCGTCCGTTCTATCCAGCGGATGCCAAAATCATTCAGATTGATATCAACCCGGCCAGCATCGGCGCGCACAGCAAGGTCGATATGGCGCTGGTGGGCGACATTAAATCGACCCTTGCCGCCCTGCTGCCGCTGCTGGAAGAAAAAACGGATCGCAAGTTCCTTGATAAGGCGTTGAGCGACTATCGCGATGCCCGCAAGGGGCTGGACGATCTAGCCAAACCGAGCGACAAAGCCATTCACCCGCAGTATCTGGCGCAGCAGATCAGCCATTTCGCTGACGACGATGCCATCTTTACCTGCGACGTGGGCACGCCAACCGTCTGGGCGGCCCGCTATCTGAAGATGAACGGCAAGCGCCGCCTGCTCGGCTCGTTCAACCACGGCTCGATGGCCAACGCCATGCCGCAGGCGCTGGGTGCAAAAGCGACGGCGCCGGAGCGTCAGGTGGTGGCAATGTGCGGCGACGGCGGGTTCAGCATGCTGATGGGGGATTTCCTCTCGGTGGTGCAGATGAAGCTCCCGCTGAAAATCGTGGTCTTTAACAACAGCGTGCTGGGCTTCGTGGCAATGGAGATGAAGGCCGGTGGTTACCTGACGGACGGCACTGAGTTGCACGACACCAACTTCGCGCGCATTGCCGAGGCCTGCGGCATCACCGGCATTCGCGTGGAGAAAGCTTCAGAGGTGGATGAAGCCCTGCAGCGCGCCTTCTCCATTGACGGACCGGTGCTGGTGGATGTCGTCGTCGCCAAAGAGGAGCTGGCGATCCCGCCGCAGATCAAGCTCGAGCAGGCCAAAGGCTTTAGCCTGTATATGCTGCGCGCCATCATCAGTGGGCGCGGCGATGAAGTGATCGAACTGGCAAAAACCAACTGGCTCAGGTAAAAATATCCTTTTAAAGTCATACGCAAAACCATTCATGTCGCATCAAGGCGGCAAGTCCGAAATCCCCAGGAGCATAGATAACTATGTGACTGGGGTTTGAGGGCGAAGCCAACGCCGAGGCGGCGTGAAGGGTGAAGCGTATAAGGATATGACGTGATTGATTTACGTAGTGATACCGTAACACGCCCGAGCCGTGCCATGCTCGAAGAGATGATGGCCGCCCCGGTCGGGGACGACGTCTACGGCGATGACCCGACGGTCAACGAACTGCAGCGCTACGCGGCGGAACTGAGCGGCAAGGAGGCCGCCCTGTTCCTGCCAACCGGCACGCAGGCCAACCTGGTCGCGCTGCTCAGCCACTGCGAGCGCGGGGAAGAGTATATCGTCGGCCAGGGCGCGCATAACTATCTGTATGAAGCAGGCGGTGCCGCGGTGCTCGGCAGCATTCAGCCGCAGCCGATTGACGCCGCGCCAGACGGCTCCCTGCCGCTCGATAAGGTCGCGGCGAAAATCAAAGCCGACGATATTCACTTCGCCCGCACCAGGCTGCTCAGCCTCGAAAACACCCACAACGGCAAAGTGCTGCCGCGCGAGTACCTGAAAGCAGCGTGGGAATTCACCCGCGAGCGCGGGCTCGGCCTGCACGTGGACGGCGCGCGTATCTTCAACGCCGTGGTGGAGTACGGCTGCGAGCTGAAAGAGATTACGCAATACTGCGACTCGTTCACCATTTGCCTCTCTAAAGGTCTGGGCACGCCGGTCGGCTCTCTGCTGGTCGGTAACGCAGACTACATCAAGCGCGCCAACCGCTGGCGTAAGATGACCGGCGGCGGCATGCGCCAGGCGGGTATTCTGGCAGCTGCCGGGCTGTATGCCCTGAAAAACAACGTGGCGCGCCTGAAGGACGACCACGACAACGCCGCGTGGATGGCTACGCAGCTGCGCGAAATTGGCGCCGAAGTGATGCGTCACGACACCAACATGCTGTTTGTTCGCGTGGGCGATGACCACGCCGCCGCGCTGGGTGAATGTATGAAATCATGTGGCGTGCTGATCAACGCCTCACCTGTCGTGCGCCTGGTCATGCACCTTGACGTGAGTCGCGAACAGCTGGCGGACGTGGTGAAACACTGGCAGGCGTTTTTACAGCGATAAGGAGCATCACGTGCCGCAACGCATTCTGGTGCTCGGCGCCAGCGGGTATATCGGTCAGCATCTTACCGCGGCGTTAAGCCAGCAGGGACACCGGGTGCTGGCTGCGGCACGTAACACCGAACGGCTGCAAAAACTCAGTTTGCCAGGCGTCACCTGCCACAGCGTTGACCTCAACTGGCCGAAGGAGCTTCCCGCGCTGCTCGAAGGGGTCGACACGCTTTACTACCTTGTGCACAGCATGGGTGAAGGCGGAGATTTTATCGCCCACGAGCGTCAGGTGGCGATGAACGTCCGCGATGTTCTGCTGCAAACGCCGGTGAAGCAGGTGATTTTTTTAAGCTCGCTCCAGGCGCCCGAGCATGAGCAGTCCGATCACCTGCGCGCCCGCCAGCTGACGGGGGACACCCTGCGCGACGCCGCTATCCCTGTTACCGAACTGCGCGCCGGCATTATCGTCGGCGCGGGTTCCGCCGCCTTCGAAGTGATGCGCGATATGGTCTACAACCTGCCGGTACTCACGCCGCCGCGCTGGGTTCGTTCGCGCACCACGCCGATTGCGCTGGAGAATTTACTGCATTATCTGGTGGCCCTGCTGGAACATCCGGCGGAGCAACACCGCGTGCTGGACGCTGCGGGCCCTGAAGTCCTGAGCTATCAGGAGCAGTTCGAACATTTCATGCGCGTCAGCGGCCGCCGCCGCTGGCTGATCCCCATCCCCTTTCCAACCCGCTGGATTTCGGTGTGGTTTTTGAACGTCATTACGTCAGTGCCGCCAACCACGGCAAAAGCGCTGATTCAGGGGCTAAAACACGATCTGCTGGCGGACGATCGCGAGCTGCGGGCGCTCATTCCCCAGGACCTGATCCGCTTTGACGACGCCGTGCGCAATACGCTGAAAGAGGAAGAGCAACTGGTGAACTCCAGCGACTGGGGTTACGACGCCCAGGCGTTTGCCCGCTGGCGGCCGGAGTACGGCTATTACCCGAAACAGGCGGGCTGCACGGTGAAGACCTCCGCCAGCCTTGCAGATTTGTGGGAGGTGGTGAACCAGATTGGCGGCAAGGACGGTTATTTCTTCGGTAATATCCTCTGGCAAACGCGCGGGGCGATGGATCTGCTGGTGGGGCACAGGCTGGCGAAAGGTCGTCCGGCACGCCCGTATCTTGAGGTGGGCGATGCGGTCGACAGCTGGAAGGTGATCATCGTCGAGCCGGAAAAACAGCTGGCGATGCTGTTCGGTATGAAGGCCCCGGGGCTGGGCCGGCTCTGCTTTACCCTCAAAAACAAAGGCGATCATCGTGAACTGGACGTTCGCGCCTGGTGGCATCCCCACGGAATGCCGGGTCTGTTCTACTGGCTGTTGATGATCCCCGCCCACCTGTTTATCTTTCGGGGGATGGCGAAACGCATTGCGCAACGGGCAGAACAAAAGATGAAAATTAGTTAATAAAACCCTTTTTCTTTCACCTTTCCCATTGCATAGCGTCGTAATTCACGAAAGAATGCGCACGAAATTCTTTTCAACACAGTGGATAGATATGAAGGTACTGGTTACCGGGGCGACCAGCGGCTTAGGCCGAAATGCGGTCGAATTTCTGCGCAACAAGGGCATCAGCGTCAGGGCTACCGGTCGCAACGAAGCGATGGGAAAACTGCTGCAAAAAATGGGCGCAGAGTTCGTCCATGCTGACCTGACGGAGCTGGTTTCCTCTCAGGCGAAAGTGATGCTCGCCGGTATCGACACGCTGTGGCACTGCTCCAGTTTTACCTCCCCGTGGGGTACCCAGGAAGCCTTCGATCTCGCCAACGTGCGGGCCACCCGCCGTCTGGGCGAATGGGCCGTCGCCTGGGGCGTGCGTAACTTTATTCATATCTCGTCACCGTCTCTCTATTTTGACTATCACCACCATCGTGACGTGCAGGAAGATTTCCGCCCTGCTCGCTTTGCCTGTGAGTTTGCCCGCAGCAAGGCGGCCAGCGAAGAGGTGATTGACCTGCTGGCACAGTCGAACCCGCATACCCGCTTTACCGTGCTGCGTCCGCAGAGCCTGTTCGGGCCGCACGACAAAGTGTTTATTCCGCGCCTGGCGCAGATGATGCACCACTACGGCAGCGTGCTGCTGCCGCGCGGCGGCGATGCGCTGGTGGATATGACCTATTACGAAAACGCCGTTCACGCCATGTGGCTGGCGAGCCAGCCGGACTGCGATAAGCTCATTTCCGGTCGCGCCTACAACATCACTAACGGCGAACCGTGCACGTTGCGCAGCATTGTGCAGCGGCTGATCGACGAGCTGCAGATCGACTGCCGTATCCGTTCCGTGCCCTACCCGATGCTGGACATGATTGCCCGCAGCATGGAGCGTTTTGGCAGTAAATCGGCCAAAGAGCCTGCGCTGACGCATTACGGCGTATCGAAGCTTAACTTTGATTTCACGCTGGATATTTCGCGGGCGGAGAACGAACTGGGGTATAAACCGGTTGTGACGCTGGATGAAGGGATTGAGCGCACGGCGGCGTGGTTACGGGATCACGGGAAGCTTCATCGCTAGCCTTTTTGCCCGGTGTCGGCTTCGCCTTACCGGGCCTACAACTGCACCGTACTGTTCCCTCGCCCCTTTGGGGAGAGGGTTAGGGTGAGGGGAAAGAGCAAACACTAAAACGGCAACCTTTCGGTTGCCGTTTGCTGTTTATAATGCCGTCCAGGCGTCAGACCATGCCAGGCCTGCACCCGGTTCATAGTATGCCGGGGCACTGTTACACCAGCCGCTGTACGGGAACGGTTTGCACTGGAACAGTTTACCGTGGTTATTCACGATATCACCTGCGTTGTACTTGCTGTTCGCGCTCCACGCGGCGTAAGAGCCGGAAGTGCCTTCGTCCTGAGACGGTGCCGCTTTCGCCTTCACGTTCAGCAGGTAAGAGGTGGTGCTGCTCAGTTCACCATCGCTAACGGTCAGACTCACTTCAACCTGCTGAGCCGTCGCCGCTTCTGGCGCCTTGAAGGTCACAACCGCTTTATCCTGACCGGTGACGGTCTGACCATCCTGTGAACGCCAGGTGTAGGTCAGCTTGTTGCCATCCGCATCCGTAGACCCTTCCGCGCTCAGAGAAACCTGCGCACCGGCGTCAACCGCACCGATTGGACCCGCGATATGCGCAACCGGAGCGTGGTTCACCGCCACTGGCTCAGCCGGGGTTTCATCCGGCGTTGGCGCAGGTGCCGGAGTCTGATCTTCCGCTGGTGTCGGCGCTGGCGTTACCGGAGTTTCATCCGGGGTGGTGGCAGAGCCGTCGTCGTTCACGATGTTAACTTTGAAGAACTTCTGCACGCACTTGCTATAGTCACCGTCTTTAAAGGCGCTGAACGGCGTCTGGTAGCCCACCAGCTGGCAAGAGTAGGTTTCGCCGCTTGGCGTATCCGCGCTCCATCCCCAGTCCTGTTCCCAGTAAATCTTCAGGGCACCGGCACCGCCTTCGTCGAACTGCTTCATGTTGGCACAGCCAAGCACTTCATTCGCCAGAACGGGCACTTTCAGGTAGTTCGCGAACTCTTTGTAGTACTTGATACGGTTCTGCGACTGGGCAATTTCAGTCGGGCCGCCGCACTCAACGCCTCCGTTGATGATCTGGGTGGTCACCCCAAAGCCCGGTACCAGGCCGTTGGCCTTATCGTGATCGTTCGGCTGCCACGTGCCGTCGATAACCTGCAGCATGCTTGGTTTTGGCGGCTGCGGATAGGCGAAGAAGAAGATTGCGCTCGCCAGGTTCAGCCAGGTGTCCGCCACCAGCTCAGGTTTGTCGAGCAGGGTACGCACGTCGCCGTACATCGCTTCAGAGAATGGACCGTAGTTGTAGTTGTAGGACAACTGCTTCGCACCGCGACCGAAGTAGCTCAGGAAGTCACCGTCTTTATCTTTACCGCACGGCCAGGTCTGCCCCTGCCAGACGTCCGGGTTACATTCGCCGTTATAACCGCCCTTCTGGCCTTCGGTCCAGCCCATTTCACGCACATGAACCAGCGCCTGACGCCATTCGGCTTCCGGACGCCAGCTTTCGTGGCCGCCGGTTTCCTGGGCAAAGTGGGCAAACATGGTTGCCAGCTCTTTACGGCAGATGGCGTCGCTGTCGCGACCGTCGTTGTAGGTCTTACACAGCGCCGGGAATTTACCCACCGCTTTCAGGAAGTTGCTGTAGGTATATGCCTGCGCGCGCATCGGGAACAGGTATTCCCAGTCGCTGGCCTTCACGATCCCTTCTACGCGCTTCACGTTTTCCGGGTTCGCCGCACGGCCTGGCTCAATCATTTCTACCTGAGCATTGTCCAGCGTCTGGATGGTCTCTTTTACGGAGGCCATCAGCGGGAAGCTGGTCAGCTCTTTTTCCTTCTTCGCCAGATCGCTGGCTTTCATGGTGTACGGCTCACTGGTGGTCGCTTGCAGCGACGCAGCCTGTGCCATAAAGGGGGCTACGCACGCGCCGGCAACCAGTACACTCAGTAACGTCCTTTTGTTCATTTCAGTATTCCTGTTAATTGAAGTTAAAGTTAAATCCCGGCTTATGTATTAATCCATTAATAAATAAACCACAGACAGCGGTTTTCATTTTTCGAAGAACACCCTCAGGAATTCTTCAAAAATAAAAAACCTTAATAACGTGCCGCTAATTTCAACTGCTGATATTTTTTCCAGACCTTGTGGGCATATATCATTCGCTGCGGATAATTCTCTTTTTTTAACCCGGCGTTATAGGCGCCTACCGCCTCCCAGTTATAGCCATAGACTTTAATCATTCCGGAGAGGATGGACGCCCCCACCATGATTGAGGTACAGGGCTCGGTCATCAGTCGGTATTCATCAATCCCCCTGCTCTCCAGCTCCGTAAAATGAGAGCTGTTTATCTGCATCAGACCGACATCGCGGGTGCCGTCGTGGTTTTGCCCAACCGCATACGGGTTCATCCCGGATTCAACGTTAGCAATGGCATACAATAAATAGGGATCGACATGATAATAATGCGCGGCTTTATCCCAACAGTTTGCCAGTGCGCTTTAACTTATTATCAGTAACAATAATATTAATTTTTTCATTTTTACCTGCTGACAGTTTCGGTTATTTCTCCTTGCCCACATCCTGTAAAATGAATTTTTGAATCGCTCACCACCCTCACAAGAGAGCGGTGAGCGTTTATCGGGTTAGATTATTTGCAGTCTGCTGCTGCGCCTTCTTTTACCCATACGTCGCTGTTAGCTGGGTTATCTCCGCGGGTCCACCATTTGGCACGGTAAACGTTGCCCTGGTAAGTGGTGGTTTCGCCGCCGTTGTAAACCAGGTCAGAACGCCAGTTCATCTTCACGTTGCTCACCAGTTCCCATGCATCCACACCGAAGCCAGGCTTGTTGCCCTGCGTCCAGTACTTCGCTTTCCACACCAGATGATCGGCACTTACGGTGTCGCCATTGTTGTAGATTTTGCTGGAATCCCACGCAGCATATTTGCTGGCGTTAGCATCGACAGGCGCGTCGCAGCTGCCCGTTGCTGTGCCTTCGTCAGATGGCGGAGTCACCTCGTCAGACGGAGGAGTCACTTCATCAGACGGTGGGGTCACCTCATCAGCAGGCGGCGTTACGTCTGCAGGTTTCGGATTTACCGTTACCTGCACGTTTGACTGCACGCTGGTTTTGCCGTCGGTCACGACAACGCTCAGGGTGTAGGATGAGGTGTTGTTAACCTCTGGTGCAGTGATGCGAACGTTAGCGGTATCGGTACCCGTTGCGTTCATATCCGCCGGTACGCTCCAGCTATAGGTCAGCGCGTCGCCGTCTGGATCGGTTGCCTGTGCATGTAGGGAAATCGCTTCACCGGATTCAACGGTGACGGCTTCCATGGCATTAATCACCGGAGCCTGGTTCGCTTTCGGCGCTTTGTTCACAACCTGAACATCAATCGCGTTGCTCAGACCCTTCGCGTCAGTCACGGTCAGACGGAAGACCAGATTCTGGTCGCTGGCGACGGCCGGTACGCTGAAGCTGGCTTTCGCTTTGGTGCTGTTCGCCAGCGTCACGGTCGTGCCGGACACCTGCGTCCATTTGTAGGTCAGCGCGTCGCCGTCCTGGTCGCTGGATGCAGAGCCGTCCAGGGTGACGGTTGCCGGGCCGGTTACCGTCATATCGGTAGCAGAAGCCACAGGCGCATGGTTGGTCGCAACAGGCTCAACAGGCGTTGAACTGCCGCCCAGCAGGCTTTCGTTCATCGCGTTCAGGATATCGCCGTTGTCGGATTCGATAGACCATGCGAACAGACCACCGAGGTTTTTGTTCTGTACGTATTTGCCTTTCGCCATCACGGAACGGGCGTTGTCGTAAGTCACCAGTTCGCCGGTAGACTTGTTGAACACGTACGGCGCTTCAGCCGCTTCATCGTATTTGTATTCCCAGCCTGGTTTGCCCAGCATCTGGTTCACAATCTGACGATAGTCGACAATGCCGTTTTCCCATGTGCCTTTGATTGGTCCCGTTGCCGTACCGGTGAACGGATTATCGCCGGTATAGCCGTGAACACCCGTCCAGCCGCGGCCGTACATGCCTGCACCCACCACGATCTTGCCAGGCTTAACGCCCTGCTCCAGCATCGCTTTCACGGCGTTATCGGTGGTGTAGTTGGTATCCGGTTTCCAGGACGCACCGTACAGCGCGGTCTGGTGGCCGAGATCGGTATTGCTCCACGCGCCGTAGAAGTCATAGCTCATCAGGAAGATATGGTCGATGTACTGCTGCGCGGTGTTGTAATCCACGTCTTCGATCTTATCTTTGCCCGCACCGATTGCGGTGGTCAGCTCGTAGGTACGGCCCGTTTCTGCAGAGAGTTCGTTCAGCATCTGACGCAGGTCGTGCATCAGCGCGGTATAGGTCGCTTTATCGGTCTGAGGGTTACCCAGTTTGGCGTTCTCACCGCCGCCGCCCGGGAATTCCCAGTCGATATCCACGCCGTCGAACACCTTCCAGGTCGTCAGGAAGTCTTTCACAGAGGCCACGAAGCGATCGCGCAGCACTTTATTATCCATCTGATAGAACGGGTCAGACAGCGTCCAGCCGCCTACGGATGGCAGAATTTTCAGGTCAGGATGGGCTTTTTTCATCGCCATCAGCTGGCCGTAGTTGCCTTTGTACGGGTCGTCCCAACCGGTCACGCCCTGCTGCGGTTTCTGCAGCGCAGCCCACGGGTCGTGGATCGCCACGGTGTAGTCCGGACGGCCCTGGCAGGCGCGTTTCAGGGATTCCAGCGCGCCGGAAGATTTAGCGCTGTCGTTAATGCCGTCGCCGCCGCAGATTGGAATGAAGCCGTACAGCAGGTGGTTAATGTTCGCCACCGGGATTTTGTCCGCTGAGAAGTTACGGTCATACACGCCCCACTCAGGGAAATAAGCACCGACCACTTTGTCGGTGTGCTGCGCGAAGGCTTTGTTGTTTTCCAGCAGCGGGGTATTCAGCGGCAGCAGGTGGCTACCGTCGGTATCCGCAACGATGATCAGCTTGCTGGCGCTTTTGGTGCAGCCGCTGTCGTTACAGAGCTCAACCTGCTCCTGATAACGGCCACCTTTTTTCACTTTAAAGGTCGCAGAGCCTGCGGCGCTGCCCGCGCCGGTCCAGACGGTCTGGCCGTCCAGCAGCACTTTTGCAGACGTTGGCGCATCGCCGCTCCAGACATTCCACTCAACCTTCACATCCACGCCATCTTTGTGCACCTTGACGAGGTTGTTATAGTCCTGCGCAGCCTGATCAACTTCCACCAGCGCAAATTTGTCATTGCCCGATGTAATAGAAGGCGTACCCGGTGCCGCTGCAAATACTGAGCTTGTTGCGGCTGCAACAAAAAGCGCCAGATATTTAGGCTTCATAAATTTCATTTTATATCCTGATAAATTTATTCGTAACATTAATAACCCATGTCTTCCGTGAGCACATGGATGCGTTTCGCGTAATGCGTATTTAACCAATCTGAAAACCGTGACAAAAAAACGTATTGCTGCGTTGTATTCCTCCATAAAAAGATACAAGCCCAAATTCCGTGTAGCTTATATCCCTTACGATACACTGAGCGCAAAGAGACGTCCTTCTCTTCCACCGTCGAAAAAATTTATAAAAAATCTTGACCTGAATATTTAAAATATGAAAGCAAACTGCTGCCCAATAAACACCACTATTCCAGCAAATGAGAGGTAGGGACCGAAAGAAATAGTGAGGTTATTTTTATTTAAATTATTTAGCGCGAAATAGCCGATAATACCGCCTAGCGCGGCGATTAATTCCAGCGAAGGCAATGCCTGCCAGCCGCACCAGGCGCCTAAGGCCGCCAGCAGCTTAAAATCACCATATCCCAGCCCTTCGCGTCCGGTGGTCAGTCGGAATGCCCAGTAGAGCACCCAGAGCGAGAGATAGCCCGCCACGGCGCCGAACAGCGCATCGCACAGCGGCAGCGTATGGTCAAACGCATGGAGCAATAATCCCGCCCACAGCAGGGGTTGCGTCAGGCAGTCCGGCAGCAGCTGGTGCCGCCAGTCGATCATCGCAAGGGGCAATAAAAACGCCGCCAGCAGCCACAGGGAGAACAGTGCCTGGACGTCCGGCATGCACCACGCGGTGACGCCAAAAAACAGGGCGGAAAAAAGTTCGATTAAAAATATCCGCAGCGGGATGGCGGTGCCGCAACGGCAGCAGCGCCCGCGTAAAACAAGCCAGCTGACCAGCGGGATATTCTCCCAGGCGGCCAGCGTATGCTGGCATACCGGGCAGTGCGAGGCCGGAAAGAGCAAATTGCCGCCGCCCTCTTCGTCCATCACCATGCCCGGTACGCGCTCGGCAACGACGCCCAGAAAGCTCCCCACAATGCCGCCCAAGATCGCACTCATCACCGGGAACCCCACCGGGTAAACCTCCCGCATCAGCGCGAAGGTGTTCATGCGGTTTTGCTCCAGGAGAGCTGTACTTCCGCTTTTACATGACTGAGGTGATCGACCGGCGTGAGGTTCATTTTCTGCAGCCGAACGCCGGAAGTCTGGTTGATTTCGCGCAGCCAGTTCTTTAATTCATACACGTTAACGCGGTTGACCACGAACGATAAGGTTTGCCCATCCTGACGAACATCCGTCAGGGGCAGATGAATTTCCTGCGCGCTGTTCTCTACCACCGTGCGTGGATTATCCGTTTTGACAATCTGAACCTGGAGGTGATTTTTATCTATTTCGCTGCGCATCCAGTTTAGCGTCTCTTTTTGTCTGGTCAGCGTGGCTTTACTATTTTGAATCATATTATCCAGCGGGATCATGCCCGCGTAATAAACGACCGCCCCCAATAGTGCGGCGGCACATATTTTCAGAATAACTTTTTCCCTGGCGCTGTAATTCTGATAACGAGACTTAAGCTGCGCGATTCGCTCTTTCATTTATATTTCCCTGCGATCATGGCGGTATAAGGTGCAGCGGTGGAAACAGGCTGCAGGCTGAAGTCAAAATTCTCCCCGGCCTGATTCACAAACGTCTGCAACGCGGTTTGGTTTTGCGAACTGACGCTCAGCGTCAGCGTGTTCTGCTGGGCGTCGTATTCCAGCAGATCGATTTCCATTGCCGGCACGGCCTGTCTGGCTTTCTCCAGCTCTTCAAGCTGCAAAAAGACCCCTTTGGTCTGCTTCTTCATGTTTTGACCAAAGTGATATTTGATGTTGGTCTGCTGGCGCATGCTGGGGAAATGGTGCTGGTAAACCTGAAGGATCTCCTGCTGAACCTGGTTTTCCTGCTGCACGAGCATCCAGGCCATGGCGACGCGCGGCCCCAGCAACAGGCCGAGAGAGAGCAGACCCGCCGCGGCGATTGCCGCTTTGATTCCCTTCGACGCTTTACCCGAGCCCGCTTTCGCGCTGAATTCGCCGTGCAGGAGCGTGACGCGGCAGGCGTGCCACTGGGGCTGGATCAGGACCAGCGGATGCTGCCAGGGGTGCCCGACGTCAACGTCGACGCCAGCAGGCGCGTCGCCGTAGCAGCACACGTCCCCCTCTCCGGCTTTCTGCATCAGCAGCGGCAGCAGGCTCGCCTCCATTTCGCTGGCAACATGCGGCGATAAACGCAGCCAGTAGCCGTCGTCCAGGACGACAAGCGTGCTTCCGCCCGCCGTCACGGGCAGCAGCCACGCATCCGGCAGCGCCTGAATCACCTTTAATCCGGCCTCCTGACAGCGGCTTAACCACCTGCGCAGGCAGTCAGCGTCGATGGCCACCGCGTCAACTTCGGCGCCCTTTTTGTTGAGCACCGTCCAGTGGAGATTATCCACGTCGCCAATCAGCGTCTCTTCCGCCATCCACGAGAACGCCGTCGCCTGCGAGGCAACTTTCTTCGGCAGCGTAAAGTGGCGGAAGATCATGCTGCTGGCGGGCAGCAGCAGGCAAACACGGGCGGCCAGAGGATGGTCCGCCAGCGCGTCCAGGCTCTCCAGCACCTCAACCTGCTCGCTGCCGGAGACACACCACATTATTTTCCCGCCCTCGCGGCTGTCGGGACGAACAAAAAGGACCTGTTTCATAGCGTTCTACTTTTCTTATTCAATCATTCGGTAACGACGTTGCCACGTCACGATCTCACCGGCTTCGTTATTCACCTGAAGCTGGCTCACCACGCGAAGCGTTAATTCATCGGTATTGCCGGTATAGTTCACGCGGAAATACCGGCTATTAATGGAGAGATAATCGGCCACCTGCGGGAGGTCGTCTTTTAACTGCGGGAAGGTCTGCTCCAGCGCTTTGCTGAAGGTTTCCATATTTTCCCAGCCGGTTTCAGGACGCGATTCAATCAGGCGAGCGGCATCATCTTCATTAAGTTTTCCGGGGAACAGGGCGGCCAGTAAGGCGGCCTGTTCCGGTTTAAGGGTATTCACATCCACCCTGCTGGCGGAGTCCGGCAGCGCGCACAGCAGCTTGCTCACCTTCGGATAAGCGGCAGCCGGAAACGCAGGCAGCATCTTGATCTCGGCAATGGTGCGCATCATCTGGTTCGCCGGCTGGCGAGCGGGGACCACACCTGCCCAGGCATCGGTCTCTGCCCCCTCTTTGGCCGTGGTCGTGTCGCCATCGAGATAGTCCACCAACTGCAGATACACCTCTTCCGCGTTGGTCTGGCTCAGGCCGCTCTGCGTCAGAAGCTGTTCAACAATCTGCTCTCTGCGGGGCTTTTCCGGCACCGCCGGGGCGGTTTGTCCCTGGGCAATTTTTTCCACCGCCAGCAGGTTGTTGACGTTAAAGCAGTCCTGCGCGTCCTCCACCTGGCTGACCACCGTGTAGTCTTCGCCGCGGGTTTCCAGCGGCTGATGCCAGTCGCCATCGAGGGAGAGCGCTTTGCTTTCCCCGCTGGCGTCAGCCTGCAGACGGTCTTTCACCACCTTTTCCTGGGCCTGCATCGCCCAGCGCAGCTGCTGCTGGCTCACCTGGTAATGCGTTTTTTGCAGGTTGCGGCAGAACTGCTGGCTGATTTTGGCGGCCAGCGCCGACATCATCACCAGCAGGATCAGCACCACCAGCAGGGCAACGCCTTTCTGTTTCTGTAATCGGCTCATGGCTTCACTTCCGGTGCAGGCTGCGGCGCAGGCGCGGCCTCTGGCGCTGCGGCAGGTGCTGGTATGGCCGCGTCAGGCAGATCGCCCGGCGTCGTAAACACCCAGCGCCAGGTGTCGCCGTTTTCCATGGTCAGCGTCAGCTCCACGCCGTTCGGCAGGTGCGCCGGGTCGCTCCAGCTTTTAAGCCAGCCCTGACGGTAAAAACGCCACTCCAGCGATTTCACCTCGCTGACAATCGGCACCTCGTCGGGTTTGGCGTCCGCCGGGCCGTCAATCACCGGCCAGACGTCGCGATACAATCGCCCCGCTTCCAGCCGCCAGCGCACGCGCTCCAGCTGGACCGTTCCGCTCACGCCGTTCAGCGTGGTCAGTTCAAGCGCATCGTCCGCCTGGCGAAACAGTTCCGGCTCGTTGCGCGGCGCGCGCGCCTGCAGCTGGTAGAAATCGCGCTCCATCAGGTTCCAGGCCCGCTGGAGCTGATTGAGCTTCGCCGCGCTGGCATCGGTGGCCGAACTGGTGCGCATCGCGCCGTCCAGAATTTGCCAAGCCAGGGTGCTGATCACCGCAAAGATGGTCAGCGCAATCATGATCTCCAGCAGGGTAAAACCGCGCTGGCGTCGGGTGTTCTTCACTTGCTCTCTCCCGGCGGAGCGATCTGCAGCGAAATAACCGGCTGGCTGTCGTCGCCTTCGGCGTAAACGCGGATGGCGTTAGCCCAGCCGCTGTCGGCGGTTTTGATCCGCTGCTTTCGCCAGTTCCAGCTGCGCCCGCCCATGATTTCCGTTCCCTGCTGCTCAGCATCCGGGAAGTCGGTTTTCGCGAGCTGCGCTTCTGCCAGCTGATTTTCCGCCACCCAGCTCGCCTGCAGCGTGTCGGCCAGACCGTGGGTAAAACGCACGTTCAGGGACACCGAGTTCATCAGCGCCAGCGCGGCGGTGGAGAAGATCACCAGCGCGACCATCACTTCCAGCAGGGTCATGCCCGTTTGCTTGTTTTTGCCGTTAGCCATCGTTTTCTACCGATACCGGGGCCGCGCCTTGCGACACCACGCGGAAATGGTGCTGTTTGTCGTAGCTTTGCAGCGTCAGCGTGAAGCGGCTGATTTCGCCGTCAGGCAAAAAGAGCACCTGCGGGTCGGACGTTACCGTGGCGGCCAGGCGCTGGGGAGAGAGCGAAACGTGCATCTCCTCCGGGAAATCGCCTTTGGTGGTAATACGCCCCGCGGATAACGGCACCCAGCGGTGCTCGCCGTTTTTATCTTCAAGCGTCACAAGCTGATAGCTATCCGTGGTCAGCACCAGCCCCACAATATTGCCGTCCATCACCGCGCGGTCTGAACCATAATCAACGAGGGCTTTTAATTGCTGTCCAAATATATCCGCACCGCTGCGCGAAGGTATTGTTGACACCACCATCATGGCGCAGCTGGCAAATATCACCAGCGCCAGAATAATTTCCAGCAACGTAAAGCCGCGTTGGCGTTTCATTATTTCTCTTTCTTATCCAGAGACCAGTTCGTAATATCGTCAGCGGTATTGGCTTCACCGTCCGGACCGGCAGAGAAGACGTCAACCGCACCATGTTCGCCCGGGCTCACCAGGATATAATCCCCGCCCCACGGATCCTGCGGCAGGCGGCGGATATAGCCATCGGCGCGGTAGCCGTTCGGGATGGGCGCGATTTCAGGCTTGGTCACCAGCGCCTGTAAACCCTGCTCTGTTGTCGGGTAGCGGTGGTTATCCAGCTTGTACATATCCAGCGAGCCTTCGAGCGCGACAATATCGCTGGTCGCTTTTTGCGTATCCGCTTTTTCTTTATTGCCCATTAAGTTTGGCACCACCATACTCGCTAAAACGCCGAGAATAACGATCACCACCATTAATTCGAGCAACGTGAAGCCCGCCTGGCGAGCCAGGTGTTTTCTTTTTATAGCCATGATTTAACCTACCATATTATTAAGTTGCAGAAGCGGTTGTAATATTGACAGCACGATGAATAAAACAATCGTCGCCATGGATACCACCAGCGCCGGTTCAAATACCGACAGCGTTAACGTAATGCGATGTTGTAATGCCGATTCCTGGTTTTCCGCCGCGCGGTCCATTAAATTGCCCAATTCCCCGCTCTCTTCGCCGGAGGCAATCATGTACAGCATGGTCGGCGGGAATAGCTTCGCCTGTTCAAGCGCCGCGTAAAGCGATGCCCCCTGGCGCACGGTATCCGCGGCCTGCTCCAGCACCTGCCGGGCGTAGAGGTTTTCGATACCGTCCATCGCGATATACATCCCCTCCAGCAGCGGCACGCTGCTGGCCTGCAGAATGCTCAGGGTGCGGATGTAGCGGGCGCTGTTGATGGCGCAAACCAGCTTTTTAATCGGCGAGCCGTTCACCAGCCAGCGGTTCCAGCGAAAACGGTTTTTGGCATTTCTGAGCCAGGTTTTAAAACCGACAAACCCACCGCCAAGGATCCCGACAATATAGATGCCGTAGGCCTGCAGGAAATCGCTCACCGCAATCAGCGTGCGGGTGGTGATCGGCAGCTGCTGCTTCATGTGGGTGAACTGCTCGATCACCTGCGGCACCACCGCCACCAGCAGAATGCTGATGACCGCGATGGCCACCACCGTCAGGGTGATCGGGTAGACCATCGCCTGCGTCAGCTTGCTTTTCATCTTCTGGCGCTGCTCGTTGTACTCCGCCAGCTTCTCCAGCACGTCGCCCAGGTGGCCGGTCTTTTCACCGGCCATCACCAGCGTGCAGTAGAGCTTGTCGAAGGTGCGCGGAAACTGGCTGAAGGCGTCAAACAGCGTGTGCCCTTCCACCACCTTTTCACGAATTTCCACCACCATCGCCGCCAGCTTTTTGTCTTCCGTCTGCTTCGAGATGGCCTTCAGCGCGCTCTCCAGCGGCAGCGCGGCGTTGACCAGCGTGGAGAGCTGGCGGGTAAACATCGACAGCACCGGCGTGGAGAGCTTTGCCCCGGTTTTTGCCTTACCGGACGCCGCCGCCTCGCGGGTTTCGGTGATGCTGACGGGCATCAACTTTTGCTCGCGCAGCATCTGGCGAACCTGCTTTTGCCCCTCGGCCTGCAGGGTGCCGCGCTGGGTTTTGCCCACCGCATCCGTCGCCGTCCAGGCGTAGAAGGCCATTACGCATCCCCCCCGCGCTCGGCGGTGACGCGCATCACCTCTTCCAGAGAGGTTACGCCGCTAATCACCTTCAGCAGCCCGTTTTCGCGCAGGCTGTAGGCCTGCTTAAAGAGCTGCGTTTCGATGGACATTTCATCCTTATCTTCATGGATGGCGCGGCGCATGGTGCTGTCCACCACCAGAAATTCATGAATACCGGCGCGGCCCTGATAGCCGCTCTGGCGGCAGTGCTCGCAGCCCACCGCGCGGTAAATCGCTTTGGGCGGCGCGTCCATAAAGCTGAACAGCGCTTTTTCATTGGCGTCCAGCGGACTGGTGGTCCGGCAGTGCGTACACAGCCGACGCACCAGACGCTGGGCAATGACACCGAGCAACGATGAACCGATTAAAAAAGACTCCAGCCCCATGTCCCGCAGACGGGTAATCGCCCCTGCGGCACTGTTGGTGTGCAGCGTAGACATGACCAGGTGACCGGTGAGCGACGCCTGCACCGCAATTTGCGCGGTTTCGCCGTCGCGGATTTCCCCGATCATCACCACGTCCGGGTCCTGACGCAGAATGGCACGCAGCCCGCGGGCAAAGGTCATGTCCACGCGCGGGTTAACCTGCGTCTGTCCCACCCCTTCCAGCTCGTATTCAATCGGGTCTTCAACGGTCAGAATGTTGCGCTCGTGGCCGTTCAGCGCCGAGAGAATGGCGTACAGGGTGGTACTTTTACCGGAGCCCGTGGGCCCGGTGACCAGGATGATGCCGTGCGGGCGGTCAATCAGCCCTTTTAACTTCTCCAGCTCTTCATCAATCAGCCCCAGCTTGTTGATGTCGGGCTTCAGGTTGCTTTTGTCGAGCAGGCGCATGACCACGCGCTCGCCGTACTGGGACGGAATGGTCGACACGCGAACGTCGATCGCCTTGCGGCCAATGCGCAGGGAGATACGGCCATCCTGCGGCAGGCGCTTCTCGGCGATGTCGAGTTTTGACATGACCTTGATGCGCGACACCAGCAGCGGCGCGAGCTTACGCGCAGGCTGCAGCACCGGGCGCAGCACGCCGTCGACGCGAAAGCGGATACTCAGCGTGCGCTCGAAGGTTTCGATATGGATATCCGACGCGCCGTCTTTCACCGCCTCGCCGAGAATGGCGTTGATCAGGCGGATCACCGGGGAGTTTTCGTCGTTATCGAGCAGATCCTCGTTGTCCGGGATCTCCTCGGTTAACGCCATCAGGTCGATATCCGCGTCCATGTCGTCCACCAGCTGCTGCGATACGCCGCTGCTCTGCTGCCAGATTTTGGCCAGCAGCTCATCAAAGGCTTCCGGCGTCAGGGTCACCGGGACGAACGCGCGTCCCAGCACCCGGCGCACCTCCAGCAGTGCAAACGCCGGGGTGTCTTCACGGATATAGACGTCGTTGTTGTAAAACAGAACGCCGTTATCTTTCGCGTAGCTGCTGCTACACAGGGTTTTAGTCAGTTCGTCCACGGTGCCCTCTCCGCCTTAGTGTTTAAACGGATTGCGCGGTGCGCTGGCGCTGGTTTTTACCGGCGCGGCGCTGGCGTCAACGGGAAACGCAGGCAGTACCGCGTTATCCGTGGGTTCGATAATGCCGAGCTTTTTCTCTTCCAGGCGCTGCTGCTGGCGGGCGCGGATCTGGTCATATTTCTCTTTCGACGCCGCGCTGTAGTTGTCGTCGTCACGCAGAACGGTGGTATGGATAAACACCATCAGGTTGCGTTTCGACGTATCCTGCGAGGTGTAGCGGAACAGCTGGCCGACCAGCGGGATATCGCCCAGCAGCGGCACTTTGGAGACCGACTGCTTGGTAACGTTTTCCATCAGGCCGCCGAGCACCACCGTCTGCCCGCTGTGCACCATCACTTCGTTATTGATGGTGCGGGTGTTAAAGGTTGGGCCGAGGCTGGCGTCTTCCGTCGCGCTGTTGTCGACGCTGGAGACTTCCTGCTCAATCTTCAGGTGGATCATGTCGCCGTCGTTGATTTGCGGCACAATTTTCAGCTTGGTACCGACGGTCTTACGCTCGACGGAGTTAAAGACGTTGTCGCCGCTGGTGGTCTGGGAGCCGGAAAGCACCGGCACGTCCTGACCGACGTTGAACGACGCCTCTTTGTTATCCAGCGTCACCACGCTTGGCGTGGAGAGAATGTCGTTTTTGCCGTCGGTGGAGAGCGCGGTCATCAGCGCCCCGAAATCGCCGTTAAAGAAGCCGGTCGCCAGGCCAGTGAAGCTCGCCCCCTTCATGGTGCCGTTCTTAATCTGGCTGATTGGCAGGCCGGTGGAGCCGAACTGCACGCCGCCGTGCTTGCTGGTCCACTGCACGCCGAGATCCAGGCCGTTACCGTCCTGCACTTCAGCAATGATCGCTTCCACCAGCACCTGCGGACGGCGGATGTCGAGCTTGTCGATCACCTTCTCCAGAGAATTCATCACGTTAGGCTGGGCGGTGATCACCAGCGAGTTGGTTGACTCGTCGGCGCTGATGTTCAGATCGCTGGACGCGGTGGCGGTTTTCGCCTTCGGCGTGCCGGCCTTGTCTTTCAGCTGTTCGCCAATCCCGGTGAGCACCGGAACCACCTTCGTGGCGCTGGCGTATTTGAGATAGAAGACGCGGGTATTCCCCTCGTTGTTCTGCTCGCGATCCAACTGATGGATCAGGGAGCGGGTACGCATGCGCGCATCCTCCGAGCCGCTGATCACCAGGCTGTTGGTTTCGTCATCCGCCACCACTTTGGTCGCCAGCTGCGGCGCGTTCTGCCCCTTCTGCTCTTCGTTGTTGAGGTTGTTCAACATGTCCGAGAGCTCTTTGGCGGAGGCAAAGCGCAGCGGCACGATCTCGCGGCGCTGAACACCGTCCTTATCGACGCGCTGCACCAGATCCACCAGGCGGTTCACCACCGAGGCTTTACCGGTCAACAGCAGCACGTTGGACGGCTCGAAGTGCACCACGTTGCCGATGCCGGTGGCATCGTTGAGCTGGCGCAGCAGCGGAGCGAGTTCGCGTACCGGCACGTTTTCCATGCGCACCACGCGGGTGATGATCTCATCGCCTTTGCCCGGGTTTTTGCTGTCCGCCAGCGGCGCGCCGGCGGTGCGGGCCACGCTTGAGCGCACCACTTTCACCATGCCGTTGTCCATTGGGATCACCGACAGGCCGTACAGGTCCAGCACGCTCAGGAAGAACTGGTAGTACTCATCTTCCGTCAGCACGTTGTAGGTTCGCACCGACACCGAGCCCTGAACGGACGGGTCGACGAGAATGGTTTTATTCAGATTGCGGCCTACCGTATCGATAAACTCGCGGATATCGGTATTTTTAAAGCTCGCGCTAAAGTTGGCTGCAAGCAGCGAACTCGAATATAACGACAATGCGGTCAGCGCCACGCACGCCCAAGGAAATTTCTTCATGTCTGTACACTTGTTAATTGTTTAGAACATTAACCCGAATATTTTCAAGGTGAGCGTGACGTCTGACGACGACCTCCGCTTCTTTCATTTTCGACCAGCTGGCAATAATACTTTTTGCCTTTGCTTCGTCGGTCATATCGACAGAGTTGACTTTTACTGCCACGTCACCCTTTTTCAGCCCTGAATGGCTGTAGAAGGAGGAGGCATTCCTTGGATTAATGTTGTAGCCTTCCAGTTGGCCCTTTTCGATTAACGGCTTTAACACCAGATAATCATTCAGATGCACGCTTTCCGCGCCTGCATCTTTCGTCGATTTGGTTACCGGGCCGCTGTCAACGCCGCCCTTAAAATAATCAGGCTTATTTAACGCCAGTACCTGCGTAGCACCTTCGTAATTAACCACCACATTGTCTTTGTTTATTTCCTGAATAAAAGCATCGTTAAAACCGGTCAGCGGCTCGCCTTCACGGTAGCTCTTCTGGCCGCCCGGCGTTTTGATAACCGCGAAGGAGAGCCAGGCGTCATCGCTGCGCACGATCCCTTCGATCTCCGCTGCCAGCGGGGCTTTTACCGCCGTCGGAACGTTATCCTGACGAACTGCTGCGGTAAAAAGCGTGAATGTCTTTTCGTTACGAGGCGTTTTCAGCGGCTGCGCATCAGAATTAGCCAACTTATTCGTAACTTTTTTATAATCTTTAAACGTCAGATACCCTTGCTGGCCGCAAAAAATTAACAGCACGAACATAATGCAAGGCGTTATCCACCGTGACAGAAATGAGAACCTCATTTTTCATCTGGCCTTTAACAAAGCGAAAATAAGCAGCGTCGTGCTGCGCCAATATGTGAGCAAAGAGTAATTTCCCGCTGTAAAAACAACCACTGACTTTGCCGCTAACTTTCATACAGAAAAATATTGACCGTATAAAATCCAGATGTTAGGCCTCACCGGCAGGATATTTTTACCCTGTGCGCAAATTGACCACCCTATAGCGTTGCTTTACTTTCTCGTCCTGTTGCTATTCCTAATCAGAGACGGTAAGTCGTTATGTATCAGAGCCACTTTAATTTTAAAAATCCGCCCTTTCGGAAAATAACCCGTGTATCCGGGGATTTTCTGGTGCCTTATCATCAGGACGTGTTCAACCTGCTGAAAGAGAAAACCCAACGGGCGGGGATTACTGGGCTCTTTGCTGACGATGCTCCGCTGCTGGGCCAGTTCAGCGATGCCCTGAAGTCCGCGAGTCCTGGCGTGCTTGCCATCAACGCGTTCCCAAAACTGAGTGCCAGTAGCCTGCTGTACAAACTCAACCCGGGAACGAAAGAGAGCAAGAACCGGCTTCAGGCGGTGGATGCCGTACTGCACCAGTGGCAAGGGGGAAAAACCCGGTCAAAAGTGCTGGTGATTAACCATACCGAAGCCATGAAGGACACCTGTCGGGAAGTGCTGGCGATGCTGCTGACGCGCGCGCAGGAGCTGGAGTTTCGCCTGTCCATCGTGCTGATGGGGGCTGCGGATCAGGACACCGTTCTGATGCAGCAACCTGAGCTGCGCGAATATGCTCACACCCGTCACACCCTGCGTCCCCTTACCTGCCGGGAGTTTCTCGGCTACGTGCAGGCGCAGTGTGAAGAGCACGGGTGCGAGAACGCGCCGCTCACACCGGCGCGCGTGCGCAAGATGCATGCGCTAACCAGGGGGAATATCAGCAAGCTGAACGAGCTGGCGCACCTGTCGATGCTGGCCGCCTGGACCGAACGCGCAGCCCAGGTCAGCCCGCGTCATTTACGGCTGGCGGCAGGCGAGACGCTGCCTGCGAAAAAACACGGCAAGCGCCTGGCTACCGTCGGTTTATTCGCGTCCGTGCTGTTTGCCGCCTGCGGCTGGTATTTCACCTCCTCGATCGGAGCAAAACTTCCGGTTCAGCTCCCGGTTCCCGCGAGCTGGAAACAGCAGACGCCGCGCGTTCAGGCCCCGGTGGTGCCGGTTATCGACAACGAGGTGGTGAATCAGCCGGATGCAATGCATCAGCTCTATCTGATGTGGGGGTATGACGCCTCGGCGGACGATGCCCTGTGTCAAAACGCCGCGAAGGTGAACCTGATTTGTAAGCAGGGGAACGCCTCACCGGAGGCGCTGGCGCAGGAAGGCTATCCGTGGGTGAGCGAGCTGAAAACCGGCAACCACCTCAACTATGCCGTGGTCGCCCGCGTCGGGGATAACTCGCTCGACCTGCTGATGAACAACCGCACCTGGCAGGTAAGCCGCAGCTGGTTTAACCAGCATGCCACCGGGAACTACACCCAGCTGCACCGCCTGACGCCGGATGGCAAAGACGCCATCAGCGCCGCCAGCGATGCGAAAGACATGGGCTGGCTTGACCAGCAGCTGAGCGTGGCCCTTAACCAGCCGGAAACCCATGCCCAGACCTGGACGGCGGAGATGATGAAACGCACCCGTGAGTTCCAGCAAAAAATGCATCTGCACGTGGATGGCATTCCAGGGGAAGATACGCTGATGCAGTTAATGCGTGAAACCCATTCCACGCCGAGCGTATTAATACAGGCCTCGCGCTCCACACCGGACGCTAAAAAGCAGGAGAAGCATTCCTGATGTCTACCATCTGTCTTGCTGCCCAGCGCAGCTACACTACCGGGGAAGCGGTCTGGTTTTCGTACCGCCTTCCCAGCCTGAGAAAAGTCTTCGGCAACGCCTTTTTATGGACGTTGGGCCTGTGCGCCATGCTGATGGCGGGGGGGTACGCGCATACTTACTGGAGCCTGCGTCATCCTGCGCCGGAACCGGTAAAAAAAGCGAGCGTCGCGAAACCCGAAACGCAGCTTTCCGATATGCACTACGTGTATGTGAGCAAGCCGTTCCCGCATCCTCATCCGAAACCGGCGCCGGTGCAGGCCGAGATCCCCGCCATGCAGGATCTGCCGATTAACAGCGACGATGCCGACTGGCAGCAGGCCCCCGACGGTGCCGAACCGCACGATACGTCGCGGGATACGTTACCCGGCACCGAAGCGCATGATGTCGCTCCCGCCAGCGCAGGCAGTGAGGATACCTCGTTAACAGAGTTGTTTAAGCAGGCGTTAAAAGAACAGGAGCAAGATTATTCGCAAGGCAAAATTCCTGCGCCGCCGGTGGACGAAACGCAGGATAATTCACAGTCGAGAGTGTTACATAAGGTGGATGACCGATCGCCTTTAAGTCAGAAAGGCGACCGGCTGGAGTAATTAATATTTCTCAGGCAACGTTGTCAGGTTAAGGAGTCGTCCTTTTTCCACAACAATATATTGACCTTTTTTCAGATCGGAGAGGATTTTAATAATGGTACTGCGCGCCAGGTTGGTGTATTCCTGAATATAATCGTAAATATTAATATCACGCTGATGATGAACGATCAGTTCATTAATCTCGTACAGGAATTCACGCACAACGGCGTAAGCGCTGCGGGCAACCAGCACATCGTCACGTTTGCTCAGCATGCAGATGTACCAGGAGAGCACTTTGGTCAACTCAGGCCATAAGTGTTTATCGGTCATCAGCTGCGCGAAGACCTCTTTCTTGATCGAGCGCACCACGGTGTTGGCGCGAACCAGCCCGTACATATGGGTTGAATTGTAGTACATCGACGAGAGACCAAAGATGCACTGGCCCGTTACTGTGAACATGCACAGCTCGTCGGATTCGCGTCGGAATTCCACTTCGCCGCTGACGATAATATGAATATATTGTGAATCAGACGTGGATATTTTCTGCCATTTCTTTAAGGTTTTTTCTTCTAAGCCTGAGGTTGCAGAAATAATGGCTTCCATTTCATGTTGCGGACGTAATTTTTTCGCATAGATGCTTAACATTGTTATACCCGATTTAAGATGTGAAATTTAAAAATGCAGGCACAAGGCAAAAAAAGCCTTAACCTTTGAATATTTTCCTGATGGCGTTCTCAAGGAGAAAAATAAAGAATAACTGCGATATATTTATTTGCCGCATTACTTAGCAAGCTATGTGTCTATCTTAAATCCGGATAATTTTAAGTCAATTAACTAAAAATGAATTGAGTTTGTACTTAAGATTAATCTGAAGAGAGTCAGGATGAGCTAAGGCATTCGGGGGCGACCGTAGGATCACCCCTGCCCGTATTTCTCCAGAAGGGCTTCGGCAATGGCCATCGTTTCGACGTCCGCGACGCCGTTCCACAGGTCAGGCCGGAAATGCATCTGGAACGCCGTGATAATGCGCTTTTGCTGCGCCGGGGTGCTGTCAGCCGGCACCTCATAGCCATACCGCGCGAGGAGATCGAGTAATGCTCCGGTATCCACCTGCTGATAGCGCGGACGCCCGTTTATATAGAACGCGACGCGCGCAGGATCGGGCCAGGCGCCAATGCTCTGCAAAGCAAGCTGGTGCCACGGGAACAGCGGACCGGGATCGTCTTTGCGCTGCGGAGCGATGTCCGAATGGGCCACCACGTTTTCAGGCCTGATGTTGTAGCGGGTAATAATGTCTCTGGCGAGCGGCACCAGCGCCGCAATTTGCGCAGGCTCAAACGGGGTAAAGTGCTTAACGCCCGACGTTTTTTGCCAGCCGCGGTTCTCCAGCTCAATGCCGACAGACGTATCGTTGATGCGGTTGGTGCCGCGCCAGAAGCTGATGCCTGCATGCCAGGCCAGTTCGCTCTCGGGTACCAGCTGCCAGATGCGCGGCTTACCGTCCGGGGCCGGGGGTTTCGCCGGGATCAAATAGTGAGAGCTGACGTTCTTATCCGTCAGCGTGGCCAGCGAGCTGTCAAAATCATCCGCGGTGTAGTGGATAACCAGCACCTTGATGCGCGGGTAAGCTGCCTGCGCCTGATGACGCGTATCCAGCTCGTAGGCGCCTTTGTCGATGATCCCTTTTTCGGTGGCACACCCTGCCAGCAGCAGCGCCAGCAGGAGTGTTGCAAACGAACGTCTCATCGGAGGGTTTTCACCGCCGTACCGCTTACGCTCACCATCAGCATGCTGGCATCTTTCCCGACCGTTTCGTAGTCGATATCAATCCCCACGACCGCATCGGCTCCGAGGGCTTCCGCCTGCTCGCCAAGCTCTTTAAAGGCGATTTCGCGCGCTTTACGCAGCTCTTTTTCGTATGCGCCCGAGCGGCCGCCAACGATGTCGCGGATACCGGCAAAAAAGTCGCGGAAGATATTGGCGCCGAGAATCGCTTCGCCGGTAACCACACCGCAATACTCGGTTATTGTCTGCCCTTCCAGGGTTGGCGTTGTTGAAAACTGCATGGTTTCTCTCCTTCTTTAGCGTTCAATGCCTTAGGCACAGCATTATCGGTTCGTTACGCTATGATTGAAAGGATAGTTAATAAATAAGGAAATCAACATGCGCTATTCTGCTTTAACACTTTTGGTGCCCTGCGCGCTGGTGCTCAGCGCCTGTACCACCACGGTCACGCCAGCCTTTAAGGATATCGGTACCCGCAGCGGCCCCTGCATCGAGGGCGGCCCGGACACCGTGGCGCAGCAGTTCTATGATTATCGCATTCAGCACCGCAGCAACGATCTCACCGACCTGCGCCCGTATCTGAGCGACGGCCTGGCAAAACTGCTTAACGACGCCACCCGCGATCCGCAGCATAACGCCCTGCTGAAATCCGATCCGTTCTCCAGCCGCGCCACGCTGCCGGACAGCGCCGAAGTGGCCAGCGCGTCAACCATCCCGAACACGGATGCCCGCAATATTCCGCTGCGCGTGAAGCTGACGCAGGGCACCCAAACGTGGCAGGATGAAGTGCTGATGATCCGTGAAGGACAGTGCTGGGCGGTAGACGACGTACGCTACGTTGGCGGCAGCGTTCATGCCCCGGCAGGCACGCTTCGCCAGTCGATTGAGAATCGCTAAACCCGCCGATACCACCTGGTTACCCCCGTAAAATGTGCGGCATTTCATGCGGAATGCCGACATTTATACTCGCCGACCATACCGTTCGCTATTTTGTGCTATGTTTAAGAGGAAACGCGGGTTATATTTAACTTTTAACGCATAAATATTGCATAACTATTCTGTCAACGGTACTATCTGCGGCCTCAATTGCTATAGATTGCCTGGATGAGTAAAGACTGCCCCGATGAGTATTAAACTAAACGGCATTAACTGCTTCTACGGCGCACACCAGGCGCTGTTTGACATCACGCTGAACTGCCCGGAAGGCGAAACGCTGGTTTTGCTTGGCCCAAGCGGTGCAGGCAAAAGCTCCCTTCTGCGCGTCCTTAATCTGCTTGAAATGCCCCGTTCAGGTACGCTGGCGATTGCCGGTAACCATTTTGACTTCGCGAAAACCCCGTCTGATAAAGCGATTCGCGAACTGCGTCAAAACGTCGGCATGGTCTTCCAGCAATACAATCTCTGGCCGCATCTGACCGTCCTGCAAAACCTGATTGAAGCGCCGTGCCGCGTGCTGGGGTTAAGCAAGGATCAGGCGATCGCCCGTGCTGAAAAGCTGCTGGATCGTCTGCGTCTTAAGCCTTACAGCGACCGCTATCCGCTGCACCTTTCCGGCGGTCAGCAGCAGCGCGTGGCCATTGCCCGCGCGCTGATGATGGAGCCTGCGGTACTGCTGTTTGATGAACCCACCGCGGCGCTGGACCCGGAAATCACCGCCCAGATCGTCAGCATTATTCGCGAGCTGGCGGAAACCAATATTACGCAGGTTATCGTCACCCACGAAGTGGAAGTGGCGCGTAAAACCGCCAGCCGTGTGGTCTACATGGAAAACGGTTATATCGTTGAGCAAGGTGATGCGAGCTGCTTCGCGAACCCGCAAACCGATGCCTTCAAAAACTATTTATCTCATTGATTGTGTCAGGGGAAATATAATGAAAAAAGTATTACTTGCCGTGCTGCTTGCTGGCGTTACCCTTTCCGCTACCGCAGCCCAGACCATTCGTTTTGCCACGGAAGCCTCTTACCCTCCGTTTGAGTCGATTGATGCGAACAATAAAATTGTTGGCTTCGACGTGGACCTGGCTAACGCCCTGTGTAAAGAGATCGACGCGACCTGTACCTTCAGCAACCAGGCGTTCGACAGCCTGATCCCAAGCCTGAAGTTCCGCCGTATCGACGCCGTGATGGCCGGTATGGACATCACCCCGGAGCGTGAAAAGCAGGTGCTGTTCACCACCCCTTACTACGACAACTCCGCCCTGTTCATTGGTCAGAAAGGTAAATTCACCTCTGTCGACCAGCTGAAAGGCAAAAAAGTCGGCGTGCAGAACGGCACCACGCACCAGAAATTCATCATGGATAAACATCCGGAAATCACCACCGTTCCGTATGACAGCTACCAGAACGCGAAGCTGGATCTGCAAAATGGCCGTATCGACGGCGTATTTGGTGATACCGCGGTCGTGACCGAGTGGCTGAAGGCCAACGACAAGCTGGCGCCAGTGGGCGACAAAGTGACCGATAAGGATTACTTCGGTACCGGTCTTGGGATTGCCGTTCGTCAGGGCAACACTGAGCTGCAGCAGAAATTCAACGCTGCGCTGGAAAAAGTGAAGAAAGACGGCACCTACGAAACCATCTACAAAAAATGGTTCCAGAAGTAATTCCTGATGAATGAAATTTTTCCTTTAGCAAGCGCCGCCGGGATGACCGTCGGCCTTGCCGTTTGCGCACTGATTATCGGCCTCGTGCTGGCGATGTTCTTTGCGGTGTGGGAATCCGCGAAATGGTTCCCCGTCGCCTGGACAGGCTCCGCGTTGGTCACCGTGCTGCGCGGGCTACCGGAAATTCTGGTGGTCCTGTTTATCTATTTCGGCTCTTCACAGCTGCTGCTCACGCTGTCTGACGGCTTTACCCTCAATCTCGGCTTTGCGCAGATCCCGGTGCAGATGCAGATTGAAAACTTCGACGTCAGCCCGTTCCTGTGCGGCGTGATTGCTCTCTCCCTGCTCTACTCCGCGTACGCGTCGCAAACGCTGCGCGGTGCGCTGAAAGCCGTGCCGCAGGGTCAGTGGGAGTCGGGTCAGGCGTTAGGCCTGTCGAAGTCAGCCATCTTCTTCCGTCTGGTTATGCCGCAGATGTGGCGCCATGCCCTGCCGGGCCTAGGCAACCAGTGGCTGGTGCTGCTGAAAGATACCGCACTGGTAAGCCTGATAAGCGTTAACGATCTGATGCTGCAAACCAAAAGCATCGCCACCCGTACCCAGGAGCCCTTTACCTGGTACATTGTGGCGGCGGCTATCTACCTGGTGATCACGTTGCTCAGTCAGTACATCCTCAAGCGTATTGACCTGCGTGCGACGCGCTTTGAACGGAGACCAGGCTGATGCTTGAATATTTCCCCGAGCTGATGAAAGGGCTGCACACCAGCCTGACGCTGACCGTGGCGTCCATTATCGTGGCGCTGATCCTGGCCCTTATCTTCACCATCATCCTGACGCTGAAAACGCCGGTGCTGGTGTGGATTGTGCGCGGTTACATCACCCTGTTTACCGGTACGCCGCTGCTGGTGCAGATCTTCCTGATTTACTACGGCCCGGGCCAGTTCCCGTCGCTGCAGGAGTATCCGGTTATCTGGCATCTGCTCTCTGAACCGTGGCTGTGTGCCCTGATTGCCCTTTCGCTCAACAGTGCGGCCTATACCACCCAGCTGTTCTACGGGGCGATCCGCGCCATTCCTGAAGGTCAATGGCAGTCCTGCGGGGCGCTGGGCATGAGCAAGAAAGACACGCTGGCGATCCTGCTGCCGTACGCCTTTAAGCGCGCGCTCTCCTCTTACTCCAACGAAGTGGTGCTGGTGTTCAAGAGTACCTCTCTGGCCTACACCATCACTCTGATGGAGGTGATGGGTCACGGACAGCTGCTCTATGGACGCACCTATGACGTGATGGTGTTCGGCGCGGCGGGCGTGGTCTACCTGGTGGTTAACGGTCTGTTGACGCTGATGATGCGCCTGATCGAGCGTAAAGCGCTGGCGTTTGAGCGCAGAAATTAACCACGCGAATGCATAAAACGGTATCTATGGAGCGGGTAACCTGATGGGTTATCCGCTTTTTTTTTGCCATTCCATAATACTTAATCATTTTTATTGCATATAAATTCATTAAATGGCATTGTACATCCATGCCGCAGACACGGCGCATAAATAAGACAGACGGGAGCATTACAATGAAAAAGTTAGTTCTGGCCGCATTACTCGCCACCTTCGCCGCTGGCGCATCCGCAGCAGATAAAATCAATTTTGGCGTTTCCGCCACCTATCCGCCGTTTGAATCGCTGGATGCCAGCAACCAGATCGTCGGTTTCGACATCGACCTGGCGAAAGCGCTGTGCAAACAAATGCAGGCCGACTGCACCTTTACCAACCATGCCTTCGACAGCCTGATCCCGTCACTGAAATTTAAAAAATACGATGCGGTGATCTCAGGGATGGACATCACGCCTGAGCGCAGCAAGCAGGTCGCGTTTACCGACCCGTACTATGCCAACTCTGCGGTCGTGATTGCGAAGAAAGGCGCTTATACCTCTTTCGATCAGCTGAAAGGCAAACGCATCGGCATGGAAAACGGCACCACGCACCAGAAGTACCTCCAGGACAAGCATCCTGAAGTGAAAACCGTAGCCTATGACAGCTATCAGAACGCGATTATCGACCTGAAAAATGGCCGTATCGATGGCGTATTCGGCGATACCGCCGTGGTGAACGAATGGCTGAAAACCAATCCGCAGCTGGGCACCGCTACCGAGAAAGTGACCGATCCACAGTACTTTGGTACAGGCCTCGGCATCGCGGTACGTCCGGATAACAAAGCCCTGCTGGAAAAACTGAACGGCGCGCTGAAAGCGATTAAAGCAGACGGTACGTACCAGAAAATCAGCGAGCAGTGGTTCCCGCAGTAATGTTTTTTGCCGGGTGACGCGGCCTACGGGGGTGGTAGTCTGTAGGCCGGGTAAGGCGAAGCCGCCACCCGGCACTCCCTCACAGCGGCACAAAGAACCTAAACCGTGCCCCGCTCGCCGACTCCATCAGCCTTATCCCGCCCCCGTGCAGCTCCAGCATCCGCTTAACGATTAACAGCCCCAGCCCGCCGCGATTCTCCCGCGATGCCTGGGTATTCAACGCCGATGGCCGCTGGAACAGATCGTCGCGCAGCGAGGCGTCCACGCCCGTTCCGCTGTCAGCCACTTCGACCTGCAGCCGTTCATTCTCCTGCCAGACCGCCAGACGAATTTCTCCGCCGCCAGGCGTATGGCGCATCGCGTTATCGAGCAGGTTGGTCACCACGCGTTCGATCATCGACACATCGGCGTTAATCAGCGGCAGCGGTCCCGGCACGTCAATATGCAGATTCACCTCGCGCGTGCGGGCGGTGAGCTCAAACTTCTGCGCCACGTCGGAAATCAGCTCCCCCATCGCGAAACGCTCGCGCTGCGGCTTAATGCCGCCGTGCTCAAGGCGCGCCAGCTCAAACAGCTGCTGCGACAGATGACGGACCTTTTGCCCCTGACGCAGCGCGGTGGCGAGATACTGCTGGTGCTCCTGCGGCGTCAGCGTGGCGGATTTTAGCGAAAGGGTTTCCAGATAGCCCAGCAGCGAGGTCAGCGGCGTACGGAGATCGTGCGAAATGTTGGCGATAAACTCCCGGCGCTGGCGATCGCTGTCGGCCAGTTGGTCCCACTGGCGGGTGATTTTACGCGCCAGCTCGATAAAGCTGTTGCGCAGGATCGCCACTTCATCCTTTGCCGCCGCGTCCGACGGCTGAACGGCCAGCTGCCTGATAGCGCTGATGCTGTCCTGCTCCAGCCCGGCGACTTCGACCGTCAGCTGTTTTACCGGGCGCGTGACCCAGTACCAGACCAGTAAACCTGCCAGCAGGCCAAACAGCGCAACCCACAGCAGTGACCACAGCACCGTGCTCCACAGCGCCTTGTGCCAGGCCATCTCCGCCAGCGCGTTGGACTCCTCGCCCTGCAAAATAATGTACAGGTAGCCTTTTAGCTCGCCGTCCTGCCGCAGCGGCGTGGCGCTAAAGACCTTTTTGTTTTGACTGCGCGGGTCGTCGCCCAGGATCGGTATAGCGGTACCGCTCAGGAAGGTCTGCACCGGGGCCAGATCGATTTTTTGCCGCTGAATGTGCCCCGGCGGTGCGGCGTCGGCCAGGATATCGCCGTCCGGGGAGACGACATACAGCTCAACGCTCGGATTAAAGGTCATCAGCCGGTCAAACAGCGGCTTGAGTGCCGTCCGGTCGACCCTGCCCTGCGCGTCCAGAATCGGTTCACGCTGAACGATCTGCTGCGCCAGCCCACCCGACAGCCGCTGCACCATCGCGTTACCGTACTGCGTACTGGTGTAGAGCTGTACCGCGCAGGCAACGGTGGCGCAGAGCATCATCAGCAGAATGAACAGCAGCGTCAGGCGCTGGCTCAGGCTAAAGCGGCGCATCATAATTTGGCTCCGCAAATTTATAGCCCTTGCCCCAGACGGTGCGAATAATCTCCGGCTCGGCGGCGTCCTTCTCAATCTTGATGCGCAGGCGGTTGATATGGGTGTTAACGGTGTGCTCATAGCCTTCGTGCTGGTAGCCCCAGACCTGCTCCAGCAGCGCCAGACGGGAAAACACCTCGCCGGGATGACGGGCAAAGAAGTAGAGCAGCTCGAACTCGCGCGGGGTGAGATCCACCACCTGGCCGTGAAGCAGCACGCTGCGCGCCAGCGGATCGATGGTCAGACCGTGGGCCTGAATTTGGCCGTCGGTTTGCGCCTGCCCCATCGCCTGCTGGCGGCGGAATAGCGCCTTGATGCGCGCAATTAATTCCTGCACCGAGAACGGCTTAGCCAGATAATCATCGGCGCCGGTTTCCAGCCCGGTAATGCGGTCGGTTTCGCTGCTGCGGGCGCTGATGATGATCACCGGCAGGTAACGCGTCATCTGACGGATGCGGCGACAAATCTCCAGACCGTCAACGTTGGGCAGCATCAGGTCGAGGATCACCGCGTCCCACGGCTGTTTTTCAAGGCGCAGTAAGGCATTGCCCCCGTCGGGCTCGTGGGTGATGGCGTAGCCTTCGTCTTCTAAATTGAGTCGCAGAAGCGCCGCGATATCGTGGTCGTCTTCCACCAGCAGGATCTGCTTCATGGGTAAGCCTTCAATCATTTCTTATGACGTAAGCTTACCTGATTTCGAGCGGGGGAAGAGTTCACATTTTGTTGAACATTGTGCGGGATTCATGCCGGGTGGCGGCTACGCCTTACCCGGCCTACCCGAACTCGTAGGCCCGGTAAGCGCAGCGCCACCGGGCGATGTTTAGGATTAGCGCGTTTTCACCAACAACGTCAGCACTTCATAATGCGCGGTATGCGGGAACATATCGAAAAGCTGCACGCGTTCAATGCGGTAGCCCGGTAGATGAGCGATATCTTTCGCCATGGTCTGTGCGTTACAGCTGGAATAGACGATGTACTCCGGTGCCATCTGGCTCAGGTAGTCGCACAGCGTGTTCCCGATGCCGCGGCGCGGCGGGTTGACCAGCACCAGCTCCGGCACGTTGCCCTGGCCGGTCGCAAACTGCGTGGAGTCCAGCGCCTGGAAGTGCAGATTCGTTAACCCCAGCCCGGCGGCGGACTGTTTCGCGCAGGCAATCGCTTCGGCGGAGATCTCAATTCCGGTGAGCTGCATCTCGGGCGTGGCGCAGTGCAGGCCAAAGCCGCCCACGCCGCAGAAGAGATCCCACATATGCTGGATGTTTAACGCACGCACCCAGTCGCGGGCGGTGGCGTACAGGCTGCTTGCCACGGTCGGGTTGGTCTGGAAGAAGCTTTGCGGGCGGATCCACAGCGGCACGCCGTTGAAGCTTTCGGCCAGCGCATGCGGCTCGGAGAAGAAAATCTCTTTCTCCCCTTCCATGATCGCCATATGCACCGGCTGAATATTCGCCGTAATGACCTTAAGCTGCGGGAGCTGCGCCTGCAGCCACGGCAGCGCCGCGCGCAGCTGCTCGAGCTTGGCTTCCGAACGCAGCACGAAGCGCAGCATCATGCCGCCGTCTTTCTGGCTTTCCGTCAGCAGAAGGTATTTTAGCTCGCCGCGCCTGCGGGCGACGTTATAAGGCGTTAACCCTGCACGCGCAATAAAGGGTTTCAGTGCGGCAAAGACGGGCTCAAATGAGGCGGGATACAGCGGGCAGTCGGTTAAGTCTTCCGGCGTGCCGTCGCGGTGCAGCATCCCCAGCAGCGGTTTTTCAACGCTGCCGCTGACCACCATTTTGGCTTTATTACGGAAACCCTGCTCCGGGCCGCTGACGGGTGCGCACCACTCGCCCACCGCGTGCGCTGCCAGCAGCTGTTGCAGGTCGGCCATTTTGGCGGTGAGTTGTTGAGAGACCGGCTGTTCTATCCACTGACAGGAGCGGCAGCGTCCGGCGTCATAGAGTGCGCACTGCATATGAAAACCTTAAGGATCACGAGGGCTGCGATTATACACATTATTGCAGGCGGAAGAACCGCCGACTGGAGGCGGGGATAAAAAGCAGGAACAGAACCAGCATGTCCGGGAGTTTTTGCATAAACAGCGCGCGCAGGATCTCGCGTTTGGATTCACCGGCAATGCTGAACAGCTCCGGGTAGCCGTATCCCAGCGAGGCGGCCCACAGATAGCTGGCGGCGGTAATTTGCGTCAGCAGATAGACCCAGCGCGCCCAGTTGCGCCCTTTGACCAGCGAAAACGCGCAGTAGATCTCGATAAACACCAGCACCAGGCTGCTCAAAAAGACCAGCGTCAGATTCCACGTCTGCACGCTGCGGTGAATGAATTCACCGATGCCGCGCACGCCCAGAGTGTTCAGAATCATCAGCACGTCCAGGCAGCGGATCATAATAATGGCGAGCGCCGCCACCTGAACCAGTGCAGGTACGTTAGGTCGCGCGTGCGTAGTACGTGATTTTTTTAATAATCCCAATGTTTTACTTCCCTGAAAAACAGTGCCGCGTCATGCGCGGCACATCACTGGAAATTTTAAATCCTTCAGCCGCGTCTTGCACGCTGGATATCGCGCACGCGCTGCTTTTCCGCGCGCGCCATCAAATACCAGGCGATAAATCCGACAATTCCGACCACGCCGAGGATGATAGAGGCCAGGGCGTTGATCTCCGGGTTGACCCCCATGCGTACGCTGGAGAAGACCAGCATCGGCAGCGTCGTCGCGCCCGGTCCGGAGACAAAGCTGGCGATAACCAGATCGTCCAGCGACAGCGTGAACGCCAGCAGCCAGCCGGAGATCACCGCCGGCATAATCATCGGCAGGGTGATGATGAAAAAGACCTTCAGCGGCGTCGCGCCAAGATCCATCGCCGCCTCCTCAATGGAGCGATCCAGCTCGCGCAGGCGCGAGGAGATCACCACCGCCACGTAGGCCGTACAGAAGGTGACGTGCGCCAGCCAGATGGTGAGCATGCCGCGATCCGCCGGCCAGCCTATGGCGTGCGCCAGGGCGACGAACAGCAGCAGCAGCGCGAGACCGGTGATCACATCCGGCATCACCAGCGGCGCGGTGATCATAAAGGCAAAGCCGTTGGAACCGCGAAAACGCCCGAAGCGCACCATCACCAGCGCGGCGATCGTGCCCAGCACCGACGCCATTGTCGCCGCCAGGGCGGCGATGGTCAGGCTCAGCCCCACCGCGCTCATCATCGCATCGTCGTGGAACAGCTCGCTGTACCAGCGCGTCGACCAGCCCGCCCAGACCGTCACCAGCTTGGAGCTGTTGAAGGAGTAAATCACCAGCATCAGCATCGGCGCATACAGGAAGGTAAAGCCGACAACGAGGATCGCTATCCGCCACGGGGAGCGTACTACCGGTAAGTTGTTCATCCGTGATCTCCCATCTGTTTCTGCTGATGCTTGTGGAACCACATGATCGGCACGATCAGCAGCAGTAACATCACAATCGCCACCGCCGAGGCCACCGGCCAGTCGCGGTTATTGAAGAACTCCTGCCACAGCACGCGGCCAATCATGATGCTGTCCGGGCCGCCGAGCAGTTCCGGGATCACAAACTCCCCCACCGCCGGGATAAAGACCAGCATTGACCCGGCGATAATGCCGCCTTTGGTCAGCGGGACAATGACGCTGAAGAAGGTTTTTAGCGGGCGGGCGCCGAGATCGAGCGACGCTTCCACCAGCGAGTAATCAATGCGCGTCAGGGCCGTGTATATCGGCAGCACCATAAACGGTAGATAGGCGTAAACAATCCCGATATAGACCGCAAGGTTGGTATGCAGGATGGTCAACGGCTGGTCGATCACCCCGAGCCACATGAGAAAGTTATTCAGCACGCCGTTGTTTTTCAGGATCCCCATCCAGGCGTAAACGCGGATCAGGAACGAGGTCCACGACGGCAGGATCACCAGCAGCAGCAGGATATTACGCGTCGACGGCTTGCTGTGCGCCACCGCCCACGCCAGCGGGTAGCCCATCACCAGGCAGCAGAGCGTCGAGATCGCTGCCACCTGAAGCGACTGCAGATACGCTTCGAAATAGAGCGGATCGTCGGTGAGCTGCAGGAAATTGCCGAGATTGAGCGTCAGCGTCAGCTGCCCGTCGGCCCAGTCCAGCAGGTTGGTATAGGGCGGGATCGCCCGCGCCATTTCCGCCAGGCTTATCTTGAAAACAATCAGGAACGGCAGCAGGAACAGCAGGATCAGCCACACGTACGGCATGGCGATCACCAGCTTGCGGCCGTGTTTCATCTGCATGCGCGTCAGAAAACCGGCAAAGGCGCCCGGCTTTTCTGCGCGGGCTGGAGGTTCAAGTGTGCTCATGATCGCTCCTTATACCGTCAGCACGACGCAGCTGTCAGCGTCCCAGCACAGGCGCACTTCGTCACCCCAGGTCGGCTGCCCCTTGCGATAGCGATGTTCGTTCTGTAGCTGCGCGCTGAGCATTTGTCCGCTTTTCAGACGCACATGGTAAATAGACAGATCGCCCAGATAGGCAATGTGGACCACTTCGCCCACGGCAAAGTTATAGCCATCGGCAGGCGGATCCTCACAGAGCATGATCTTCTCCGGACGCAGCGCGACGTAGACCGGCACGTTATCCACCACCGAGTTATCAGGATCGACCTTAAGCGGATGCTGCAGCCCCGGCGATTCGATGACCAGGCCATCCTCCTGACGATCTTTCAGCAGCCCTTCGAAAACGTTGACCGAGCCAATGAACTCCGCGCTGTAGCGGGTGGTCGGGTGCTCATAAATCTCTTCCGGCTCGCCGATCTGCACGAACTTCCCGCGGTTCATGATCGCAATACGCCCGGCCATGGTCATCGCCTCTTCCTGGTCGTGGGTCACCATCACGCAGGTCACCCCCACGCGCTCGAGGATATCCACCACTTCGAGCTGCATACGGTCGCGCAGCTTTTTATCCAGCGCACCCATCGGTTCATCGAGCAGCAGCAGCTTCGGGCGTTTCGCCAGGCTTCTTGCCAGCGCCACGCGCTGCCGCTGGCCGCCAGAGAGCTGGTGCGGCTTACGCTTCGCGAACTCCTGCATGTGCACCAGGCTCAGCATTTCGGCCACGCGCGCGGTAATTTCGGCCTTCGGCAGCTTGTCCTGCTTCAGGCCAAAGGCGATGTTCTGCTCCACCGTCATGTGCGGGAACAGCGCGTAGGACTGGAACATCATGTTAATCGGGCGCTGATACGGCGGCACGCTGGAGAGATCCACGCCATCGAGCATGATCTGCCCGGCGGTGGGCTGTTCAAAACCGGCCAGCATGCGCAGCAGGGTCGATTTACCGCAGCCAGATGCGCCCAGTAGCGCGAAAATTTCGCCTTTGTAGATAGTCAGGCTGACGTCGTCCACGGCATGCTGGCCATCGAAAGATTTGGTGAGGTTACGAATTTCAAGAAGCGGGGTCAGCGCTTTACGGACTTTCGCCTGCGGGCGGGGGATCGCGTCATTCACGGGGTGTTCTCCGGCATAGATCAATACTGGTGCAAACGCACCGTCAGGGTGCGCATCGCCGGACGGCGCTAACGCCTGCCCGGCCTACGGGTTTTGTAGGCCCGGTAAGCGATAGCGCCACCGGGCAACAACACCAAACGCCGTTATTTACCGCTTTTCACCTTGGTCCACGCGCGGGTACGCACGCGGTCAATTTTTGGATCCTGAACTTTAAGGGTGAAAAGCTTGGCGAACACATCCGCCGGCGGATAGATAGCCGGGTTATTGCGGATTTCTTCGCTTACCAGCGGCACGGAGGCCTTGTTACCGTTCGCGTAGTAAACGTGGTCGCTGATGTGGGCGATTACGTCAGGGCGCATCAGGTAGTTGAGGAACTGATACGCTTCGTCTTTATTTTTTGCATCAGCCGGCATTGCGAAGACGTCGAAGAACGCCAGCGCCCCCTCCTTCGGAATGAAGTAAGAGACGTTCACGCCGTTCTTCGCCTCTTTCGCGCGGTTAGCCGCCTGCCACACGTCCCCTGCCCAGCCGATCGCGACGCAAATGTCGCCGTTCGCCAGGTCGTTGATGTACTGAGACGAGTGGAAGTAACGAATATTTGGACGCAGCTTCAGCAGCAGATCGGTCGCCGGGCCGGTGTAATCATCGGCTTTACTGCTGTTCGGGTCTTTGCCCAGGTAGTTCAGCACGGTCGCGAAAATCTCTTCCGGCGCATCGAGGAAGGAGACGCCGCAGCTTTTCAGCTTCTCCAGGTTTTCCGGTTTCAGCACCACGTCCCAGCTGTCCAGCTTGACGTCCGGGCCCAGCACCGCTTTGACTTTATCAACGTTGTAGCCGATGCCGGTGGTCGCCCACAGGTAAGGCATGGCGTATTTGTTGTCCGGGTCATGCTTCGCCACCAGCTTCAGCACTTCCGGATCGAGGTTTTTCCAGTTTGATAACTTGCTCTTGTCCAGCGGCTGGAAGACGCCTGCCGTCAGCTGACGCTCCAGGAAGCTTGCAGAAGGCACCACGAGATCAAACCCGGTGCTGCCCGCCATCAGTTTTCCTTCCAGCACTTCGTTGGAATCGAAAACGTCGTAGACCACTTTAATGCCGGTCTCTTTTTCAAAATTTGCCACCGTGTCCGGCGCGATATAGTCAGACCAGTTGTAAACGTGCAGCGTTTTTTGTTCCGCAGCGAGCGTGCCGGCAGAGACGGCCATCAGAGCACCCGCAACCAGACCCGATAACCATTTTTTATTCAAGGCGATCATATCTTTATTCCTTCTGAAAGCTCGTTAACAAACGAACTAAAACTGTGCAATCTGAAGATATGCAATAATCATGCATAGTTTGTCGCTCTGCCCAAAATAAAAAGAAACCTCTTTACCCGGCAGTTTCCGCTCGCTTTTTTAAGCACCGCAAGAATAACTGTAGCCCGTGTCTCCGGCTATAGCCCAGACGAAAAAACGCCTTTTATCAATTTTTTATGCAGGTTATGTCTACGTGATAAGCCGAAACGGCCTTAGGGGAGGTGAAAAATTCTTTAAAGAAAGGTTAAAAGCAGCAGAAAAAATGGCCTTCTGCAGCCGCTATGGCAGCGACTGCGCAAAAGTCAGACAGGCTTAGTGGAGAAAATTGGGAGATGCATCATTATTCTCTGCATCATCTTCCGCGCTATACAGCAGATGGTGTGCATTGGCTTCCATCATGACCATGGAAATTTGCTCTTCACTCAAGCGCATAAACGCGGAGAACTGCTTGAATGACAGCCCGGCACCGGAGAATAAAGACTGGCAAACGACCAGTTTTGGCAGATTATCATCCTGTATGTCGAGAAATGCTTTCACCGTCAAAGAACTGGCGTTAATCGCCGACAGGTCGGAGGCCAGCGCCAGCAGCGCGGACGGCTTCACTTCGGCCAGCGCGGAGAAAAGGATCACGTCGTTAATGAGATCGATTTTGGCATCGAAAATGCCGTCGAAATTCTGCATATGAGGCAGATGCAGCGCCTGGCAGGAATCGCATTCGAAGAACGTAATTCCGGCATCATCAAGCCATTGACGTAACGTATCCAGTGTAGGTACGACCTGTAAATCCATCGCTGTGCAGCCTCTTTAGTAAAAACTTCGCATAGGGTACTCAAAAAGCGCGCGGTAATCCATTTAACCGCCCGTTTTCAGACAGTAACCCGGCGTGGCATGACGCTCGATCCATGAGATCATTTTACCCGCAATATCGACACCTGTGGTTTTTTCCACGCCTTCCAGCCCCGGCGAGGCATTCACCTCCATGACCAGCGGCCCGCGCGTCGCCCGCAGAAGATCTACGCCCGCCACGTCCAGCCCCAGGGTTTGCGCCGCTTTGACGGCAATTTCCCGTTCGCGATCGCTGATATCAGCGATTCTTGCAATGCCGCCCCGGTGAAGGTTAGAGCGGAAATCTCCCTCTTTCGCCTGGCGCTCAATGGCCGCCACTACTTCATTTCCGACCACGAAGCAGCGAATATCGCGCCCTTTCGCCTCTTCGATGTACTCCTGCACCAGAATGTGGGCATTCAGTCCCCGAAAGGCGTCAATCACGCTCTCCGCCGCCTGGCGCGTTTCCGCCAGCACCACGCCAATGCCCTGCGTACCTTCCACCAGCTTGATGACCAGCGGCGCACCGCCCACCATGTCGATAAGATCGCTGGTGTCGTCAGGTGAATGGGCAATACCCGTGACGGGGAGATCGATCCCCTGACGGGCGAGCAGCTGCAGCGAGCGCAGCTTGTCGCGGGCGCGGGATATGGCGACGGATTCGTTGAGCGGATAGCTGCCCAGCATCTCGAACTGGCGCAGCGCGGCGGTGCCGTAATAGGTGATCTGGGAGCCGATGCGCGGGATCACCGCATCAAAGTGCGGCAGCTTGCGGCCTTTGTAATGAATCGACGAGGCGGACGGGTCGATGTTCATATAACAGGACATCGGGTCGAGGATCTCAACCTGATGCCCGCGTTTCGCCGCCGCCTCACGCAGGCGTTTACATGAATAGAGCGTTCCATCCCGGGACAATATGGCAATTTTCACCCTGCACCTCTCTGAAGACATGGAAAAAGCCTGCGTATCATATACGCAGGCAAGCGCAGGAGGAATGGACTATCGCGTCGCCCATCCCTGTTTGTGCAGGTAATCAAGAATAAACGGGCGATTTTCTTTAATGATGGTGCGACGAATATGGTCAGTCCAGGTATCGCGACGGTTATTGCTGCCGCGCGTCATGTAGTAGTTCGCCAGCTCTTCATCATATTGATCCAGAACGTCCTGATCGACCGGCTGGTAGTGGTTTTCGTGTACCAGCATCGCGGCAGGAATGCGCGGCTTTAGATCCGGGTTATCCGCAGGCCAGCCGAGGCACAGGCCGAACAGCGGCAGCACGTGTTTTGGCAGCTTCAGCAGCTCGGTCACGTTTTCGATGTTGTTACGCAGACCGCCGATGTAGACGCCGCCTAACCCCAGCGACTCCGCCGCCGTGAAGGCGTTTTGCGCCATCAGCGCGGTATCCACCACGCCCAGCAGCAGCTGTTCGGCCAGCCCCAGCTCGGCCTCAGGGCAGATCTGCAGGTGGCGGTTAAAGTCGGCGCAGAACACCCAGAACTCCGCCGCCTGAGCCACGTGCTTCTGCCCGCCGGTCAGCGTGACCAGCTGCTCGCGCATGGCCGGGTCGGTGATGCGGATAATGGAACTGCACTGCAGAAAGCTGGAGCTGGAGGTCGCCCTGGCGCTGTCAATTATCGCGGCACGCTGAGCCTCGGTAATCGGCTCATCGGTGAAGTGGCGAATGGAACGGTGGGAACGGAGCAGGTCAATCGTTGGTGTCATCTTGTCTCTCTTTGTCTTGCTTAAACCTTATGCCAGCCAGTATAGGCAATGATTTACGTGATGTAATTGGCGAAACATAGCCTGACTGTATCAAAGCGACAGGCGAAACCTTCTTTAATGGCGGCAGGTTATCGGGCACTATATGTCCTATTCGCCGTCAGGCTTGTTTTTTGAGGAGAGAGAAATGTTTGCAGTAATTTTTGGTCGTCCAGGGTGCCCTTACTGTGTGCGCGCGAAAGAGCTGGCTGAGAAACTGACCGAAGAGCGCGATGACTTCAACTTCCGCTACGTGGATATCCACGCGGAAGGCATTACCAAAGCGGATCTCGAAAAAACCGTCGGCAAGCCGGTTGAAACCGTACCGCAGATCTTCCTCGATCAGAAACACATCGGCGGCTGCACTGACTTTGAAGCTTATGCCAAAGAACATCTGGGCCTGTTTGCCGCTCAGTAATGCTAAGACGCCCTCACCCTGAGGGCGTTTTTAATTGTGGTGCCGTCGATGCTTAATCAGGCTGCACACAAACAAATAGCACAGCGCGCCAAGGGCGCACCAGAAGACGCCGCTCAGCAACCACGCCAGCTCCTGCCAGAAACTTCTCGTCGACACATACAGCAAGCGCATCAGCAGCAGACACAGCGGTGCGGCCAGTATGGCGCCCAGCAGCGGTTTCGCCACCTCCCCTTTACGGGAGAGAAAACTGGCTGCGGCACCCGGCAGCGTAAAAAAGAGCAGCCCCAGCTCCGGATGGCCCGACGCCCTGAATGCCCCTTTCACATTAAAAGCGAGCGACATGCACACGACGGTAAACAGCAAAAAGCAGCTGATCACCCCCGCCCAGTTTCGTTTAATGTTCAAACTATCCTCCTGACTTATCTCTATCAAATATACCTTCGTCGGGTAGACGCCCAGTCAGATAAAGCTAATGCGGCAATCCTTGCCAAAGTACGCACAGGGTGATGCGATAATCAGTAGCTGTCAGTAGCTAATGCGATTAAACTACACGCCAGCTAATGTTTTAGGGAATAAAGCAGGAAACAGGGAGCGTTAACGCCTTTCCCTGACCCAGAAAACAGTAGCCCAAATAGTCCTTTCATTCAACAACTTACTGGTAAACAAGAAGTTAGCCTCCGTGAATATAAACGTCGCAGACTTGTTAAATGGGAATTACATCCTGTTATTATTTGTGGTACTGGCGCTGGGCCTTTGCCTGGGTAAATTGCGCCTGGGTTCAGTTCAACTTGGTAATTCCATTGGCGTTTTAGTCGTCTCCCTATTATTAGGCCAGCAGCACTTCAGCATTAACACGGACGCGCTCAACTTAGGTTTTATGCTGTTTATTTTTTGTGTTGGCGTGGAAGCAGGACCGAACTTTTTTTCAATTTTCTTCCGCGACGGCAAAAATTATCTGATGCTGGCGCTGGTGATGGTCGGCAGCGCGCTGCTGATCGCGTTAGGGCTGGGTAAACTGTTTGGCTGGGATATCGGGTTAACGGCCGGTATGCTGGCAGGCTCCATGACCTCCACCCCCGTGCTCGTGGGCGCCGGTGATACCCTTCGCCATTCCGGCATGGCTGGCGCGCAGCTCTCTACCGCGCTCGACCACCTGAGCCTGGGCTATGCCCTGACCTATCTGATTGGTCTGGTGAGCCTGATCGTCGGTGCACGCTACCTGCCAAAACTGCAGCACCAGGATCTGCAGACCAGCGCCCAGCAAATCGCCCGCGAGCGCGGTCTGGATACCGATTCCAAACGTAAAGTCTATCTTCCGGTGATCCGCGCCTACCGCGTCGGACCGGAGCTGGTGGCATGGGCAGACGGCAAAAACCTGCGCGAGCTGGGGATTTACCGCCAGACGGGCTGCTATATCGAACGCATCCGCCGTAACGGCATTCTGGCGAACCCGGACGGCGACGCGGTGCTGCAGATGGGCGACGACATCGCGCTGGTGGGTTACCCGGATGCGCACGCCCGTCTCGACCCGAGCTTCCGTAACGGCAAAGAGGTGTTCGACCGCGACCTGCTCGACATGCGTATCGTTACCGAAGAGATCGTGGTGAAAAACCATAACGCCGTTGGCCGCCGTCTGGCGCAGCTGAAGCTGACCGACCACGGCTGCTTCCTCAACCGCGTGATCCGCAGCCAGATTGAGATGCCTATCGACGATAACGTCGTGCTCAACAAAGGCGACGTTCTGCAGGTCAGCGGCGACGCACGACGCGTGAAAACCGTTGCCGACCGCATCGGCTTTATCTCCATTCACAGCCAGGTCACCGACCTGCTGGCCTTCTGCGCCTTCTTTATCGTCGGCCTGATGATCGGGATGATCACCTTCCAGTTCAGCAACTTCAGTTTCGGCATCGGTAACGCCGCCGGGCTGCTGTTTGCCGGGATCATGCTGGGCTTCCTGCGTGCCAACCACCCGACTTTCGGCTACATTCCCCAGGGTGCGCTGAACATGGTGAAAGAGTTCGGTCTGATGGTCTTTATGGCGGGCGTCGGCTTAAGCGCGGGCAGCGGGATTGGTCACAGCCTCGGTGCCGTCGGCTGGCAGATGCTGGTTTCCGGACTTATCGTCAGCCTGGTACCGGTGGTGATCTGTTTCCTGTTCGGCGCCTACGTGCTGCGCATGAACCGCGCCCTGCTCTTCGGGGCGATGATGGGGGCGCGTACCTGTGCCCCGGCCATGGAAATCATCAGCGATACCGCGCGCAGCAACATCCCGGCGCTGGGGTATGCGGGCACCTATGCTATCGCTAACGTGCTGCTGACGCTGGCGGGTACGCTGATTATCATCATCTGGCCGGGACTCGGATAACTCCTAAGTTTGCGCGTGGTGGAAAATATTTTCGTTACGCGCAGAACTTTTTTATCAGGGGGCAGTCATAACTAGTGCCACTGCTTTTCTTTGATGTCCCCAATTTGTGGAGCCCATCAACCCCGCCGTTTTGGTTCAAGGTTGATGGGTTTTTTGTTGTCTGAAATTTACCACCCATTAAATCAACCACTTATATAACCAATTTCCTATGTATGCCGACAGAGTGGCGGCAGCGCTTTTGCTATGGCGACAACAAGCCGCATTTCGCTTTGAATGAGCTTTTTGCCACTTTATTTCATCGCTACATTTATGCTTTTCCTTAAGCTCACGAATGATGTGCACTAAGTCTCCACGCCTCTAATACTTCACCCACTGACTACCAAATCCATAAAATCATTGACCATCTATGTCCAATTCATCACAGGCTGCATGCCATATCAGCTTTCTAGGTTCATTCGCTTCCATGCTTTTCCTTCATGAGTGAAATTTCAGGTGCAGATTTTGATTTAACCACATCACTAAGCAGTTGATAAGAAACATTTTTAATTTGTATATGAGAATGCTGTTCAACGCTAATTTGTGACTTGCCTCAATGGGGCTTCCTGAAGGCTGTAGCTGGGTTACTATGCATCGTAAGCGCCGAATTGCACATGGATTCGCATGATCTAAATAGGATCGCAGCGGGTCGGAACAGTCAGTGCTCGCACAGTCTCGGGTCCGTCATGCACCTACATGAAAACCACTGCATAAAGTGGGCAGGCATGGCGGGGATACGAACGCGCGCAAAGGCCTTTAAACCTGACCTATTTATCGGATAAGATATAAAATTCACTATTATTTATGGATGATTATATGAACGAAGAAGAATTAGAAAGTGAATATAAAAAAACGATCGGTGCTATAGATGATTTTAGAAAAAATGTACTTGAGCAACTAAGTAATCTCATTATTTCATCGCAAGTACCTCTTGGTATCAATCTAGAGTCAAGAGTTAAGGATTGGTTGTCAATACGTAATAAAATAGAAAGAAAAGAATTAAAAATAATCACAATTCATGATATTAGTGATTTAATTGGCTTTAGGATTATACTTTTATTTAAAAGAGATTTGGATGTTGTTTCAGATATTATAAAAAAACATTTTGACGTCATAAGTGAAGAGGATAAATTTGATTCTTTAGAGGATAATAAATTTGGCTATCAATCTAGGCATTATATAATTAAAGTTCCAAGCGCGTGGTTAAAAGTTCCATCATTCAAACCCTTCAAAAACTACAAAGCTGAAATTCAACTGAGAACCCTATCTCAACATATATGGGCAGCAACTTCGCATAAACTTCAATATAAGAATGAAGATAGTGTTCCAATCTCTTTAAGACGAGCATTGAATCGTGCGTCAGCTCTATTGGAAGTTGTTGATCTTGAATTTGAAAGGATATTAATAGGCAGAGAAGGTTATGTTGAAACCCTCAACGAAAAATCAAAGAGCAATCTGACTCAAGATGAATTTCTTAATGTTGACAGCCTTAAGTTTATTGCTGATAAACATCTTCCAAAAGAAAATGCTAAAAGAATAGAGCCTTATGATGAACTTTTGAAAGAGTTATTATTGAATGATATCACTAAGGTCGATCAGTTGGCTAAAATACTCGATGAAAATAAAGAATTCTACCGTAAAAAAGAAATGGCTAGATTGCATGATGCGATGAACTCTTCCGGTGAGGATTGGTGGACTACCGGGCAAGATGAAGATGATACTGACGTCAGAGTAAATCGTGGGGTGTTTTTCTCACATGTAGGATTGATTCGGGTCGCAGTTGAAGAACATATCAAAAATTTAGGAGGTAAATATCGTCGTGTAGAATAGTTTTATTGTGAATGAGGCTGAAAATACAGCCTCATTCACATTACAATGTGTATTCATGGAATGTAATTAAACATTCCCCTAGCCATGTATTCAGCTCACCGATCCTTTTCTGTAAAGGTAGTAGTTCATTTCGAACAAAAACATTAGCCGCCTTCTCTACATTTTCCCCAACATTGCTCCGCATAATCCCCATCATCTGCGGCGGTACAGGGGGGCCATCATGTTGACCTGCTCCCCATTGATTAATACGCCACGATGTTAGTAATGTCTTCATAAATCACATGAGGACATCCCCATGAAGAACCGCAGTATCCCGATCAGCAAAGAGCTGTTGAGGAAATCATGCCCTAGACGGCTTCAAGTTTTTTACAGATTGCTACTTCCAGTTTTTTGTATATGTTGGACAAAACCCCCATAGTGCTTTCGCGCGGCCAGCTTACCCACGTTCTGCGCCTTACGTTCGCAGCACACTTAATGATGTCTGGCGGCAATATCCTAGCCATGCAGAAAATCTTCGGCCATGGCGACATAAAATGATCATACACTATGCTCACCTGGCTCCTGACCACCTTGAAACAGCCCTGCACTTCATTTCATTAGCTACATTAAAAAGTGGCGGCAGCGGTTGCATTCCCCCGTAATCTTCACTTCTCGCCACAAAAATAAAATATTGATTTTCTTAAAAATAATTATTTTTGCTAACCAATTTACATAAATGGTTTTTTTGTTGCCTGAAATTCCCCTTCCTCTAATCTCACCTTTTCTCTTGCCATCAAAACATATATGATTAAACGCATATAAAAAATCACACCTGCAGGAACACCCATGCTCCATCCGCTCCAGCTCTTCAAAACCCTCTCCGACGAAACGCGGCTCGCCATCGTCATGCTGCTCCGTGAAGCAGGCGAGCTGTGCGTCTGCGATCTCTGCTCCGCGACCGCCGAGTCGCAGCCTAAGGTCTCACGCCACATGGCACTGCTGCGCGAGTCCGGGCTGGTTATCGATCGTCGAGAGGGGAAATGGGTCCATTACCGTCTCTCCCCCAACATGCCTGCGTGGGCGGCAACCGTTATCGACAACAGCTGGAACTGCCTGCGGGAAGAGACGCGCATGAAGCTTAAAAACCGACTTCCGGGCTCGTGCTAAGCAAAACACATTCACAAAAACAGATATAACGGAGTAGAAGATGTTTCTGGCAGGGGCTATTTTTCTGTTTACGCTGGTACTGGTCATCTGGCAGCCCAGGGGGCTCAGTATCGGCTGGAGCGCGACCATCGGTGCCGTGCTGGCACTGGCCAGCGGTGTGATTCACATTAACGATATTCCTGTGGTGTGGAATATCGTCTGGAACGCGACGGCAACGTTCATTGCCGTCATTATCATCAGCCTGCTGCTGGATGAGTCCGGCTTTTTCGAGTGGGCGGCGCTGCACGTTGCCCGCTGGGGAAACGGTCGCGGGCGATTGCTGTTTACCTATATCGTGCTGCTGGGCGCAGCCGTGGCGGCGCTGTTTGCCAATGACGGTGCGGCGCTGATCCTGACGCCTATCGTTATCGCCATGCTGCTAGCGCTGGGGTTCAGCAAGCAGGCCACGCTGGCGTTTGTGATGGCAGCAGGTTTTATCGCCGATACCGCCAGCCTGCCACTGATTGTGTCCAACCTGGTCAACATCGTGTCGGCAGACTTCTTTAAGCTGGGGTTCAGCGAATACGCCTCGGTGATGATCCCGGTAGATATCGCCGCGATTGCCGCAACGCTGGTGATGCTGCATCTCTTCTTCCGCAAGGAAATCCCCCCGGAATATGACCTGGCAAAACTTCGCGAGCCCGCGCGGGCCATTCACGACCTCCCGACGTTAAGAACGGGCTGGATCGTCCTGCTGCTTCTGCTCGTTGGTTTCTTCGTGCTGGAACCTCTCGGCATTCCGGTCAGCGCCATTGCGACCGTCGGCGCGCTGATTTTATTCGCTGTCGCAAAACGCGGACATGCGATAAACACCGGAAAAGTTCTGCGCGGCGCGCCGTGGCAGATCGTTATCTTTTCGCTGGGGATGTATCTGGTGGTGTATGGCCTGCGCAATGCCGGGCTGACGGAATATCTCTCAGGCGTACTGGATAGCCTAGCCGGACACGGGCTATGGGCCACCACGCTGGGAACCGGGTTCATCACCGCGTTTCTGTCATCCATAATGAACAATATGCCCACGGTGCTGATTGGCGCGCTCTCCATTGATGGCAGTACGGCGACGGGACTGATCAAGGAAGCGATGATTTACGCCAACGTGATTGGCTGCGACCTGGGGCCGAAAATCACGCCTATCGGCAGCCTCGCCACCCTGCTCTGGCTCCACGTGCTGGCGCAGAAAAACATGACGATTACCTGGGGCTACTATTTCCGGACGGGCATCATTATGACGCTGCCGGTCCTGTTTGTGACGCTCGCCGCGCTGGCGCTACGTCTCTCCTTCACACTGTAATGAGCCACTGATATGAGCCACATCACCATTTATCACAACCCGGCCTGCGGAACCTCGCGCAACACGCTGGAGATGATCCGCAACAGCGGCACGGAGCCAGAGATTATCCTTTATCTGGAAACCCCGCCGTCGCGCGATAAGCTGACCACCCTGATTGCCGATATGGGCATTTCGGTGCGGGACCTGCTGCGTAAAAACGTGGAGCCCTATGAACAGCTCGGCCTTGCCGACGATAACTTCACCGACGACCAGCTTATCGATTTTATGCTGCAACACCCGATCCTGATTAACCGTCCGATCGTGGTGACGGCGCTGGGCACCCGCCTGTGTCGCCCTTCTGAAGTCGTTCTCGACATCCTGCCCGATGTGCAGAAAGGGGCGTTTACGAAAGAGGATGGCGAAGCCGTGGTGGACGCCAGCGGGAAAAAAATCTCGCCAAAGTAACCCGTTGATAATGGCGCAGTAAGGCCTGCCAGCCGCATCCCCCACCCGCCGGACAGGTTGCATCAGCCGAAACCCGGCACATACTTTTGAGGGTTGATCCTGGTGAGGGTATGCAGGTATGGGCTTTACAAACAAAACCGCCGTCATCTTCGGCGGCAGCGGCGCCATCGGCAGTTCAGCGGCGCACGCTCTGGCGCGTGAAGGGGCGGATGTGTACCTCGCCGCGCGTGACCACGCCAGGCTGGAGCAGGTCGCCAGCCGTATTCGCGCCGCCGGAGGGTCTGCCAGCACGTTTATGTTCGATGCGCTCAATGACTCCTCGCAGCTTCCGGACCTTGCCCGCATTGATGTCGTCGTCAACGCCACGGGCTTTATGCACGATCAGGGTAAACGCCTTGAGGCGTTAACGCTCGGCGAGTTCAGGCAGGGTTTCGACCCCTTCCTGGCCGCGTACTTTAACATTGCAAAAGCAGCGTCGCCCCGCATGGGCGGAGAGCATGGCGGGACCATAATTACCGTCGTCGCCCCCGCCGCCAACATGACAATGGCGGGCCACCTCGGGCATATCGTCGGCTGCGCGGGAACGGAGGCCTTGACCCGGGCGCTTGCAGCTGAGCTGGGGACACACAATATTCGCGTGCTGTGCGTGCGTTCGCACGCGATAGCCGACGCGGTGCAGGCGGGTTCGTATGTGGGGACCATTTTCGCCGCCAAGGCGCAGGCGATGGGGATCACGGTTGAGCAGTTTCTCGGCGGTGCCGCGCAAAGTCCCCTGACGCATCGCCTGCCGACGCTGGCACAGGTGGCAGACACGATTACGTTTCTGGCCTCAGATGCGGCAGGCGCTATCACGGGAACCACGGTCAATATGACAGAGGGCGCAACCTAGCGGCCGCTCTCGCCCGCAATCCTGCCCACCATCGCCCGGATCTCTTCGCGGGTTAACGGCGCCCGGTCTGTGACATAGTGCAGCGTCATCCCTTCGATAAACGCGTCCAGCGCGCGGGTGGTGACCGGGTCGAACCACTGCTCCAGCGTGGTCTGGCTCATCTTCATCCAGTCCTGCATCACCGTTTTCAGCGCCGCGCTGCGGTGCATAAAGGCGTAGAGCTGATACATCAGCGCCATGTTGTGCGGCGTGGTCACCTGCGAGCTGTGGATCAGCGTGGTGATAGATTCGCACGCCATTTCCGGCCCGGTGACGCCGGCAAAGAAATCCCGGTACTGCTGCGACATCTGCCGGGTAAACCACGTGAAGGCCTCCTCCAGCAGCGGCTCCATGCCGTCGAAATAGTAGGTCATCGACCCCAGAGGCACGCCCGCACAGGTGGCGATTTTACGGTGCGTGACGGCGTGAATACCGTGTTCAGCGATGGTATCGAGCGTTGCCTGCAGGATCTTCTCCCGTCGATGCGGATCGTTCGGTGGTCTGCTCATAAATTCCTCACGTGGTTTGTGTACAAATGTACACAAACTTGCTAGTGTTGTCGCTATTGTTGTACTTCTGGTGCTACCCCAATGACGCTGACCTCTCCCCGTAAAGCCCTGCAGCGACGCCTGTGGGCGCTGTTTATGTTCTTCTTTATTCCCGGCCTGCTGATGGCCTCCTGGGCCACGCGCACCCCCGCCATTCGCGATATTTTGTCCGTTTCTACCGCCGAGATGGGCATCGTGCTGTTCGGCCTGTCGATAGGCTCCATGAGCGGCATTCTCTGCTCCGCGTGGCTGGTTAAGCGCTTCGGTACTCGGGCGGTGATCCGCACCACCATGTGCTTTGCCGTGTTCGGGATGGGGATACTGAGCGTGGCGCTGTGGTTTGCCTCGCCGGTGCTGTTCGCCCTGGGCCTGACGGTATTCGGCGGCAGCTTCGGTTCGGCTGAAGTTGCCATCAACGTTGAAGGGGCGGCGGTCGAACGTGAGATGAACAAAACCGTGCTGCCGATGATGCACGGTTTTTACAGCCTCGGCACGCTGGCCGGTGCGGGCGTGGGGATGGCGCTGACGGCCACCGGCGTGAGCGCGAACCTGCATATCCTGCTGGCGGCGCTGGTGTGTATCGTTCCGATTCTGACCGGCATCCGGGCCATCCCGGACGGTACCGGCAAAAACTCCGCTGACGAACAGCACTCAGCCGAAAAAGGGCTGCCCTTCTACCGCGATTTCCAGCTGATGCTGATCGGCGTGGTGGTGCTGGCGATGGCATTCGCGGAAGGTTCTGCCAACGACTGGCTGCCGCTGCTGATGGTAGACGGTCACGGCTTTAGCCCAACCTCCGGCTCGCTGATTTACGCCGGGTTTACGCTGGGGATGACCGTGGGTCGCTTCACCGGCGGATGGTTTATCGACCGCTACAGCCGCGTGGCGGTGGTGCGCGCCAGCGCCCTGCTGGGCGGCCTGGGTATAGCGATGATCATCTTTGTCGACGTCGACTGGATTGCCGGGGTCTCGGTGATCCTCTGGGGACTGGGCGCGTCGCTCGGCTTCCCGCTGACCATTTCAGCCGCCAGCGATACCGGCCCGGATGCCCCGACGCGCGTCAGCGTGGTGGCAACCACGGGCTATCTCGCCTTCCTGGTCGGGCCGCCGCTGCTCGGCTTCCTCGGCGAGCACTACGGGCTGCGCAGCGCCATGCTGGTGGTGTTAGGGTTGGTCATCATCGCGGCGCTGGTGGCGCGCGCGGTGGCAAAGCCGGAAACGAATCAAACGACACTGGAGAAGGGATATGAGCGTTAAACTGATCGCCGTCGACATGGATGGTACTTTTCTGAGCGATGCCAAGACCTATAATCGGCCGCGCTTTCTGGCGCAGTACGCCCGCATGAAGGCGCAAGGCATTCGCTTTGTGGTCGCCAGCGGCAACCAGTACTACCAGCTGATCTCGTTTTTCCCGGAGATCGCGCATGAAATTGCCTTCGTCGCCGAAAACGGCGGCTGGGTCGTGAGCGAAGGTGAGGATGTCTTTAACGGCGAACTGTCGAAAGCCCATTTCGAGACCGTCGCGACCGTCTTAAACGACGTTCCGGGCATTGAGATCATCGCCTGCGGGAAGAGCAGCGCGTACACGCTGAAATGCTATGACGAGGGCTTTAAGGATATCGCGGCGAAGTACTATCACCGTCTCGAAATGGTGAGTGATTTTGACAACCTGAACGATATTTTCTTCAAGTTCGGGCTTAACGTGTCTGACGATGAAATTCCGCGGATTCAGGCGCTGCTGCATGAAAAGCTGAGCGACATCATGGTGCCCGTCACGACCGGTCACGGCAGTATCGACCTGATCATCCCCGGCGTGCATAAAGCCAACGGTCTGCGGATCCTGCAAAAGCGCTGGGGCATTGACGACAGCGAAGTGGTGGCCTTCGGCGACAGCGGCAACGACGTGGAGATGCTGCGTCAGTCCGGGTTCAGCTTTGCGATGGCGAATGCCAGACCGCATATTAAAGCGGTGGCGCGTTTTGAAGCGCCGCACAATAACGATGAAGGCGTTTTAGACGTGATTGAGAAGGTGTTGAACGGGGAGGCGCCGTTTAATTGACCGCGGGCGGTCTGGTGCCCTCGCCCCTCACCCTGGCCCTCTCCCCAAAGGGGAGAGGGAAAAAAGATTATGGTTGCAGGGCGTTTCCGACGCGTTTGTCTTTCAGGAACACCACCATCAATCCAACCCACAGCACGCCGTTGGCGAGGTTAAACAGGCTGAACAGCCCGTTGCCGCCCATCGCGTAGGCATGCTTGCTCACTTCGATACCGACGGTAAAAATCAGCATCTGCAGCATCCCCATCGCCGCTGAGACCGTGCCTTTACTCATCTCGCTGGCAAACAGCGTCAGGCGCACCAGCCCGGCGTTAGCCACGCCAATTCCGAAGGCATAGAGGCTCAGCCCCGCCGTCATCCACAGGTAGGCGTGGGATGACGCGACGGTCGCCACCGCCGCCAGAATCAGCCCTGCCGCAATCGGCCAGCCGCCCATGATAATCAGTGAACGCACGGTGCGGCGTGACGTCAGACGTGCCAGCACCAGGTTCCCAATAATCAGCGCGCCAAAGATCGGCACCTGCAGCAGGCCATACTCGTAGCTGCTGAGCTTTTCACCGCTGATGATAATGACCGGCGACTGCGCGATCCACGCCAGCAGCGGCAGGCTAACGAACCCGGTCGCCAGCGCACCCGCCACAAAGCGGCCATTCTTCAGCACCTCTTTGTAATCCCGACCCAGCTCTTTCAGCGAGAGTTTCTCGCCGATGCGGGTGGCCGTTTCCGGCATCGCACGGTGCAGGCCAAAGAACGCGAAGGCGGCGAGAAGCGCAAAGAGCACAAACATCCCTTCCCACGGCGCAACGTGCACCCACGCGGCCCCCACCAGCGGACCGAGTAAGGGGGCGATCAGCGCGACGTTCGCCATCAGCGCGGTAATTTTGATACACACCGCCTCTTCAAACGACTCCTGAATGGCGGCATACCCCACGGCGCCGATAAAGCACAGGCTCACCCCCTGCAGGAAGCGCAGCAGGGTAAATTGTTCAATGTTTTGCGCCAGCAGCGTGGCGAGACAGGTGACGATGAACCACACCACGCCCGTCAGCATCACCGGACGGCGGCCAATACGATCCGACAGCGGCCCTAACAGCCACTGCAAAAACATGCCGCCGGCCAGATAGGCGGTCATGGAGGTCGGTACCCACTCAATTCCCGCGTTGTACTGCGCCACAACGGTCAGCATACCGGGCTGGATCATATCGTTGCCGATATAGGTAGAAAATTCGTAGAGCACCAGACACAGGGGGAAAAGCAACGCCTGACGACCCAGACGTGAACCAGAAGAAGAACGGTTTAACATGCAATCTCTTAATAATGACAAAATCGCGACGAGTTTAATGAAATGCCGCAGCCCGAGATAGTGATTTATCGAGGGTAAACAGAAATAAAGCACATATCGTCTTCGTTTAAGGTTTCCTTAATTTGACAGATTTATGATACCCCCATTACTCGTCAACGACCCCAAATTATGGCACTCACTTCCAGCCGTTCAGAATTGTCTAACTTACAGACAAATAAGACAAAACGACTTTACCGCTTGCCGGGCCGCTTTTATGGTTATCAGCTTTTCGTACTGATCGCCCTTGCCGTGCTTTTCACGTGGCTATCGCGCAATGAAGCGCTCGACAGATGGATCACCGGTTTTTGGTATGACGCGGCAACGCAGAGCTTCCCGCTGCAGAAAGATCATCTGCTGGATCTGCTGAACCACCGTCTGGCGAAGTACATTGCCATCGCCTTAGGCGCCGTGGCGCTGTTTTACGGCGCCTACAAGCGTAACGCAAGGCTGGTCACGGCGGCGCTGCTGATGGGCGTTGGCGCGCTGGTGGTGGGCGTGCTGAAAAGCGTGAGCCATCACAGCTGCCCGTGGGATCTGGTGGAATATGGCGGTAAGGCTGTGTCTTATCCCCTGTTCAGCGCCGTCCCTGCCGACAGCGGTCCGGGGCGCTGTTTCCCCGGCGGTCACGCCTCCAGCGGCTTTATGGTGATGGGGCTGTTTTTTGCCTTCTGGCGCGAGCGTCCGCGTCTCGCCTGGTGCTTCGTCGCGCTGGGCGTGGTGTTAGGTCTGGCGATGGGCTACGGCCAGGTCATGCGCGGGGCGCATTTTTTCTCTCACAACCTGTGGGCCGGGTGGTGGGTCTGGTTTTCCCAGGTGGTGGTCTACGGACTTGTTTCCACCCGGTTTGCTAAAGAGTGATAACGCTATGTTAGAGAATCTGAATTATCAGCTGTTTTATCTGATCAACGCCACGCCAGCCTCGCCTGAGTGGTCGATCGATTTTGCCACCTTCCTGGCAAAAGATCTGATCAGTATCGTGCCTGTACTGGCTGCGATTCTCTGGCTGTGGGGGCCCCGCAGCCAGGTGAAGGCGCAGCGCCAGCTGGTGATTAAAGTGGCGATGGCACTCGGGGTAAGCGTACTGCTGAGCTACATTCTGGGTCACGCCTTCCCGCACGATCGTCCTTTTGTCGATCATGTCGGCTATACCTTCCTGCACCACGCGCCGGATGATTCGTTCCCGAGCGATCACGGTACGGTGATCTTCACCTTCGCGCTGGCTTTCCTGTTCTGGCATCGCCTGTGGTCCGGTGCGGTCCTGATGGTGGCGGCCCTGGCAATCGCCTGGTCTCGCGTTTACCTGGGCGTTCACTGGCCGCTGGATATGGTGGGCGGTTTCCTGGTCGGGCTGATTGGCTGCGTGAGCGCGGCTATCCTGTGGAGTCTCTTCGGTGAAGCGCTCTACCGCACGCTGTCTTCACTCTATCGCGCCATTTTCGCTATCCCGATCCGCAAAGGCTGGATACGTGACTAACCCCAACCTGACAGGTTACACTTGAACCCCCGCCCTGCGGGGGTTCACTTTTTTTATCCCGAGGGACTATGGAAACACGTCGCGATGACCGCATTGCTCAGCTGCTACAGGCGCTGAAGCGCAGCGATAAGCTGCATCTTAAGGAAGCCGCCAACCTCCTCGGCGTCTCAGAGATGACCATTCGTCGGGATCTGAACAGCGAAAGCGCCCCCGTCGTGCTGCTGGGTGGGTATATTGTGCTTGAGCCGCGTAGCGCCAGCCATTATCTGATCAGCGACCAGAAGACGCGCCTGGTGGAAGAGAAACGCAAAGCCGCCCGGCTTGCGGCCTCACTGGTACAGCCACACCAGACGCTGTTTTTTGACTGCGGAACGACCACGCCGTGGATTATCGAAGCCATCGACAGCAGCATCCCTTTCACCGCCGTGTGCTACTCCCTGAACACCTTTCTGGCGCTTCAGGAGAAACCCGAGTGCCGGGTGATCCTCTGCGGCGGTGAGTTTCACGCCAGTAACGCCATCTTTAAGCCGCTTAACCTGCAGGACACGCTCAGCAATTTATGCCCGGATATCGCGTTTTATTCCGCCGCAGGCGTCAACGTGCGTCAGGGCGCGACCTGCTTTAACCTGGAAGAGCTGCCGGTGAAACACTGGGCGTTAAGCGCGGCGCAGTATCATGTGCTGGTGGTCGATCACAGCAAGTTTGGTAAGGTGCGTTCTGCGAGAATGGGCGAGCTGGCGCAGTTTGACGCCATCGTCAGCGACTGCCGCCCGGACGACGAGATCGTGGTCCATGCGAAGGCGCAGCAGGTGAAGTTGATGTATTAAGAGGGGTGCGGCCTGATGCCCTCACCCCGGCCCTCTCCCACAGGGAGAGGGAGAAAAACCATAAGGTTTAGCTAAACCAGCTGCCAAACCACCCGTGGAATTTCATCATCACGAAATCCCACATCCGACTGAAGAAGCCGCCCTCTTCCACCGCCTCCATCACAATCAGCGGACGCTGTTCAATCGACTTACCGTTTAGCTGGAAATCAATCGTCCCGACCACCTGGCCTTTTTTCAGCGGCGCCGTGAGCTGCGGGTCGGTCAGGGTAAAGCTGGCCTTCAGGTTTTTCAGCTGACCGCGCGGAATGGTCACGGAACCGGCCTCACCAGCGCCCAGATTCACTTCGCTCTTGTCACCGAACCAGACGCGCTGGCTGACGAAGGTGGCATCCGGTTTAATCGGCGTCACGGTTTCATAGAAGCGGAAGCCCCAGGTCAGGAGTTTTTCTGATTCGTTAAAGCGAATACGGTCGGTTTTGGTCCCCAGCACCACCGAAATCAGGCGCATGTCGCCCTGGGTCGCGGAGGCCACCAGGTTATAGCCTGCGCCCGCCGTGGTGCCGGTTTTCATTCCGTCCACGTTAACGTTGCTGCTCCACAGCAGGCGGTTGCGGTTCGGCTGGCGGATTTTATTGAAGGTAAACTCTTTCTCTTTATGGATGGCGTATTCATCCGGCACGTCGTGGATCAGCGCTTTCCCCAGCAGCGCCATGTCGCGCGCGGTACTGAACTGTCCCGGCGAATCCAGACCGTGAACCGTTTTGAACGTGGTGTTGGTTAAGCCCAACTTCTGCGCATAGCCATTCATCAAGCCAATGAAAGAATCCTGACTGCCGGCAACGTAATCGGCCAGCGCGATGCACGCATCATTTCCCGACTGAATAATTACCCCTTTGTTCAGATCGGAAACGGAGACCTGATCCCCTGGCTTCAGGAACATCACGGAAGACCCGCGCAGCGCCGGGTTGCCGGTGGCCCAGGCATCCTTCCCAATGGTGACCATATCGTCCAGCTTGATCTTGCCCGCTTTTAGCGCCTGGCCTACCACGTAGCTGGTCATGATTTTGGTCAGGCTTGCCGGATCGAGTTTCTCATCCGCATTCCCTTCCGCCAGCACTTTACCGCTGGAATAATCCATCAGGATCCAGGCGCGCGCATCCACAGGCGGCGCTTCGGGCGCAGCCTGTTCAGCTGCATAGAGAGTTGGTGCAAACAGGAAAAGGAGCGCAGAGCCTGTCGCAAGGCTGCGCAGAGAAGTCATTTTACGCGTCATAAATGCCACCCGAGTGTCCATTCAAAAATTACGTCACATCACCGTGTCGCAAGAAGCGATGAGTAATAGCGCACTAAAACGGTTAAAGAAACCCAACGAGGGTAAAGTTATTAAAGTTTATGCAATAACATTCAGATACGCTTTGATTCAGACGATTTTTTTGTCTTCTGTTGCGTAATTGTTAGGTTTATCTCACCATGGCGAAAGCTGACCCGGATTCACATCTCATCAGGAGTAAATATGATTACGCTTTGGGGCAGGAACAACTCGACCAACGTTAAGAAAGTGCTCTGGACGCTCGAGGAGCTGGATTTACCGTTCAATCAAATCATGGCTGGCATGTCGTTCGGCGTGAACAAAGAGGCCGACTATCTGGCCATGAACCCGAACGGGCTGGTGCCGCTGCTGCGCGATGATGAAACAGACGCGACGCTTTGGGAATCCAACACCATTGTGCGTTACCTCGCCGCCCAGTACGGTCAGGGCCGCCTGTGGGTAGAAAGCCCGGCCCGGCGCGCTCAGGGCGAAAAGTGGATGGACTGGGCGAACCAGACGCTTTCACCCACCCACCGCGTGATCCTGATGGGGCTTATCCGTACGCCGGAAGCCGAGCGCGACTATCCGGCCATTCATGCCGCGCAGGATGCGTGCGAAAACCTGTTTGCGATGATGGATGATGAGCTGGCGAAGCACGCCTGGTTCTCCGGTGAGGCCTTCGGTACAGGCGATATTGCCGTGGCGCCGTTCGTCTGGAACCTGACCAATATGGGCCTGAAGTGGACGCCGCGCCCTCACCTTGAGCGCTGGCTAAAACAGCTGAGCGATCGCCCGGCCTACCGCAACGTGGTGATGATCCCGGTCACCTGATTACGCACCGGACGGGCTGACTTTTAACAGCTGCCCGTCCGTCTCGTCGGTCAGCACATATAAATAGCCGTCCGGCCCCACCCGCACATCGCGAATACGTTGATTCCGATCGCCCAGGATTCGCCCGACTTCCGTCACCTTATTACCCTCCACGCTCAGCACAATAACGTCCTTTTCCTTCAGCGCCCCGATAAACAGCTTGTTTTTCCACTGCGGGAAAACGTCGCTGTTGTAGAACGCCATGCCGCTCACCGCAGGTGACACTTTCCAGACGAACAGCGGTTTTTCGGTTCCCTCAACATGCTCGCCTTTGGCTTCTGGAATTTTCAGACCGCTGTAGTTAATGCCGTGCGTCGCCAGCGGCCAGCCGTAGTTCTTTCCTTTCTCCGGGATGTTGATCTCATCCCCGCCGCGCGGGCCGTGCTCGTTTAGCCACAGCGTGTCGCTCCAGGGATTCATCGCCATCCCCTGCGGATTGCGAATACCGTAGGACCAGATTTCGGGTCGCGCGCCGGGGGTATTCACAAAGGGGTTATCCGGCGGCACTTTCCCGTCTTCGGTGAGGCGCACCACTTTACCCTGCAATTTATCCAGATCCTGCGCCGTCGGACGCTGGTTGTTCTCGCCGAGTCCGATAAAGAGCGAGCCTTTGCCGTCGAACACCAGTCGCCCACCAAAATGGTTTCCGGTGGAGAGTTTCGGCATCTGGCGGAACACCACCTGGAAGGCTTCAATCCGCGTCAGATCGTCGCTCAATCGGCCATAGCCCACCGCCGTTCCGGCTTTGCCGTCACTCCCTGCTTCGGCGAAGCTCAGCCAGATGCGGCGCGATTTTTCAAAATCCGGGGCCAGGACCACGTCCAGCAATCCTCCCTGACCGTTTGCCCAGACCTTCGGCACGCCGACAATCGGATCGGATAGCCCTTTTCCGGCCTGCCAGCGTTTGAGCTGGCCGTCCTTCAGGGTCACCAATAGGCCTTTATTGTCCGGCAGAAACGCCAGGGACCAGGGGTGATCGAGTTTATTTTGCAGCACCTCAACCTTGACCGTCTCTGGCGCGGCAAGAAGCGAAAACGGAATGAAAAACGCAGGCAGGAAAATTAGAGAGGATCGAGGCATAACGCGCTCCTTTATCGGCATATGGCTTAAAGGTTAGCCACTGCATCCGGGCGCGTTACCACTTTTACAAAAGCTTAATCAGAAGGGGGAGTTGCCTCCCCCTGGGCTCAGTGCTGTTCAAGCTTCTCGTGCTCGTTCAGGCACATGATGCATAGAGAGAGCGTGGTCAGGCAGTTTTCAAGCTTCTCCGCGTTAACAGCGATAAAATTCGGGCAGTCGTGGCGTCCATTCATCAAACATACCCCAGCGATGGAGAGCACCTCAGCGGCGCGGCGCAGGGCGACCAGCTCACTTTCGCCGTATTTCGCCTTCAGGGTCGGTGCTTTTTCACGCATGAAATTGCAAAGTTCAAACAGGTTATCACGCAGATGTTCGCTTTCGCTGACTGACATATACCCTTTTGCCTTCCTCAACTGCAGGTACGCGGCCAGGTCGATTCGGGCGTTGATCAGCTTGTTAAGCAGATCGCGTTTTAGTCTGTCAACGGTCATGCTCTTTCCTCCTCTGTCAGCCATTGTGCATAATCAGGATAAGTACATTTTTTGTACAGTTTAATGCCTGGGATCAATTTTTATTAACTGATTAACATTATTTACAATGTTACAACGTCTGCCCGGCGCATCCGCCTTGCAAAGAGTGTATAAATCCCCCGCGATACGCTGTAAAATCCCGCCCTGATAACTCCATAATTGATGAATTTTTAACCTATGAGCAATGTTACGCACCAGCCGAAAATCGGCTTCGTCTCCCTGGGCTGCCCGAAAAACCTGGTGGATTCAGAACGCATCCTGACCGAACTGCGCACCGAGGGCTATGACGTGGTGCCAAGCTACGACAACGCCGATATGGTGATCGTTAACACCTGCGGGTTTATCGACAGCGCGGTTCAGGAGTCCCTGGAAGCCATCGGTGAAGCCCTGACGGAAAACGGCAAAGTGATTGTCACCGGCTGCCTGGGCGCCAAAGTGGACCAAATCCGCGAAGTGCACCCGAAGGTGCTGGAGATCACCGGTCCGCACAGCTACGAGCAGGTGCTGGAACATGTTCATCACTACGTGCCAAAACCAAAGCACAACCCGTTCCTGAGCCTGGTGCCGGAACAGGGCGTGAAGCTGACGCCACGCCACTACGCTTACTTAAAAATTTCCGAAGGCTGCAACCATCGCTGCACCTTCTGCATCATCCCGTCCATGCGTGGCGATCTGGTGAGCCGTCCGATTGGCGAAGTGCTGGCGGAAGCGAAACGTCTGGCTGACGCGGGCGTGAAGGAGCTGCTGGTCATCTCCCAGGACACCTCAGCTTACGGCGTGGACGTCAAACACCGCTCCGGTTTCCACAACGGCGAGCCGGTGAAAACCAGCATGGTGGGCCTGTGCGAGCAGCTGTCCAAGCTCGGTATCTGGACGCGTCTGCACTACGTCTACCCGTACCCGCACGTTGACGACGTGATCCCGCTGATGGCGGAAGGCAAAATTCTGCCGTACCTGGATATCCCGCTGCAGCACGCCAGCCCGCGTATCCTGAAGCTGATGAAGCGTCCTGGCTCCGTTGACCGCCAGCTGGCGCGCATCAAGCAGTGGCGCGAGATCTGTCCGGATCTGACCCTGCGATCCACCTTCATCGTCGGCTTCCCGGGTGAAACCGAAGAAGACTTCCAGATGCTGCTCGACTTCCTGAAAGAAGCGCGTCTGGACCGCGTAGGTTGCTTCAAGTACAGCCCGGTAGAAGGCGCAACCGCCAACGAGCTGGCGGACCAGGTGCCGGAAGAGGTGAAAGAAGAGCGCTGGAACCGCTTCATGCAGCTGCAGCAGCAGATCTCTGCTGAGCGTCTGCAGGAGAAAGTGGGCCGTGAGATCATGGTTATCATTGACGAGGTGGACGAAGAAGGCGCGATTGGCCGCAGCATGGCGGACGCACCTGAAATCGACGGCGCGGTGTACCTGAACGGCGAAACCAGCGTTAAGCCGGGTGATATTATTCGCGTGAAGGTTGAAAACGCGGACGAGTATGACCTGTGGGGTAGCCGGGTTTAATTACATTCCCCTCACCCCGGCCCTCTCCCCAAAGGGGCGAGGGGGAAAACCGCACCGAGCAGTCCCCTCTCCCCTCCGGGGAGAGGGTTAGGGTGAGGGGCAATAAACCTACCCCTTAATCCTCGGATCCAGCGCGTCGCGCAGCCCGTCACCCAGCAGGTTAAACGCCAGCACGGTCAGAAAAATCGCCAGGCTCGGGAAGATCGCCACGTGCGGTGCAATCACCATATCCGCCCTCGCCTCGTTCAGCATCGCGCCCCACTCCGGCGTTGGAGGCTGCGCGCCTAACCCCAGAAACGACAGGCTGGCCGCCGAGATAATCGACACGCCGATACGCATGGTGAAATAGACCACGATGGACGACACCGTACCCGGCAGAATATGGCTGAACAGGATCGTGGCGTCGCTGGCCCCCATGCTGCGGGCCGATTCGATAAAGGTCTGCTGTTTCAGCACCAGCGTGTTCCCGCGTACCAGACGGGCAAAAGCCGGTATCGAAAAGACCGCGACCGCAATGATGACGTTCGCCATGCCGCTGCCCATGATCGCCACCACGGCAATCGCCAGCAAAATGCCGGGGAAAGCAAACAGCACGTCGCAGATACGCATGATGATGCGATCCCACCAGCCTTCGTAATACCCGGCAACGAGACCCAGCACGGTACCGATGGCCGCGCCGATCAGCACCGCAAACACCCCGGCGGCAAGCGAGATCTGCGCCCCCACCAGCACGCGGCTAAAGATATCGCGCCCGAGGGAGTCCACGCCGAACCAGTGCAGCATCGACGGTCCGTCGTTCAGACGGTCGTAGTCAAAATAGTTTTCCGCATCAAACGGCGCCACCCACGGCGCAATCACCGCCACCGCAATAAGCAGCAGCACAAACAGCCCCGCGGTCATCGCGACCGGCTGGCGGCGAAAACGCCGCCAGAATTCAGACCAAGGGGTGCGGATATGGTCCGGTTTGAGCCCCGGCATCGCGTTTAAAACGGCCTGACGTCGCCAGTTCAACAATCGCATCTTACTTGTACCTGATGGCCGGGTTAATGGCGGCGTAGAGCACGTCCACCACTAAGTTGATAAGAATAAACTCCAGCGAGAAAAGCAGGACTTCCGCCTGAATCACCGGGTAGTCGCGCATCTCGACGGAATCGACCAGCAGACGTCCCAGCCCCGGCCAGTTGAAGACCTTTTCCACGACGATAGAGCCGCCGAGCAGGAAGCCAAACTGCAGCCCCATCATCGTCACCACCGGGATCATCGCATTGCGAAACCCGTGCTTGAGAATGACCCACTTCTCGCTGACCCCTTTCGCCCGCGCGGTGCGGATGTAGTCTTCGCTCAGCACGTCAACGAACGAGGCGCGGGTAAAGCGGGCCATTACCGCCGACACGGCAGCGCCCAGCGTCATGGAAGGTAGGATGTAATGCTTCCAGGTATCGGCCCCGACGGTCGGCAGCCAGCCCAGTTCGACGGAGAAGATCTGCATCAGCAGCATCCCCAGCGCGAACGCCGGGAAGGAGATGCCGGTCACCGCCAGCGCCATGCCGAGCTTGTCCGGCCAGCGGTTGCGCCAGACGGCCGCGACAATCCCGGCGCCAAGCCCAAACACCACCGCCCAGCTCATGCTGGCAATCGTTAACCAGAACGTGGGCATAAAGCGGCTGGCAATCTCCTCCGACACCGGACGGCGCGACACCATCGAGATACCAAAATCGCCCTGAAGAACGTTGCAGATGTAATGGATGAACTGCATATACAGCGGCTGGTCGAGGCCAAGCTGCTTACGCACCAGGTCAATGACGGTGGCATCCGCTTCAGGCCCGGCAACCAGACGCGCCGGATCGCCCGGCAGCATATGGACAAACAGAAACACCAGGACCGCCACAATCAGCAGCGTCGGAATAAGCCCCAGCAGGCGTTTACAAACATAATTCAGCATGAGGTTTATTTTAAATCCGCATCGTCAAAGCTAAAGCCCGTGTCCGGCATGATGTAGAACCCGGTCAACGCTTTGTTATGGGCTGACACCAGTTTCTCCACCACCAGCGGCACCCACGGTGACTCTTTCCAGATAATGTCCTGCGCGTCTTTGTAGAGGCGTGCCTTCTCTTCCGGTTTGGTGGTTTTCAGGGCATCGGCCAGGTCTTTGTCCACCTGCGGATTGCTGTAAAACGCGGTGTTGAACAGGGTTGGCGGCCAGTTCTGCGAGGCGAACAGCGGCGACAGCGCCCAGTCGGCTTCACCGGTCGAGGCCGTCCAGCCGGTATAGAACATCCGCACGCCGCTCTCTTTCTGCCCTTTCCCCTCCACTTCTGCCGCACGCTGTCCGGCATCCATCGCGGTCACCTGCGCCTTGATGCCGACCTGCGCCAGCTGCTGCTGGGTAAACTGCAGCACCTTCTGGGCGGTACTGTGATTATGCGACGACCACAGCGTGGTGCTGAAACCGTTCGGGAAGCCCGCCTCTTTCAACAACTCGCGCGCTTTGGCCGGATCGTACGGCCACGGCTGATAGCTTCGCGCATAGGCGATAGCCGGCGGCAGCACGCCGGTCGCCGGGGTGGCATAGCCCGCAAAGGCAACCTTCACCAGCGCCTGACGGTTAATGGCGTAGTTGATGGCCTCACGCACCTTCGGGTTATCGAACGGCTTTTGCGTGACGTTCATGCTGATGTAGCGCTGCATGATCGACGGGCTGGCGACCAGCTCCAGCTTGCTGTTTTTCTGCAAAATGGCGGCCTGCTCGTACGGGATCGGGAAGGCAAACTGCGCCTCGCCGGTTTGCAGCATCGCCGCGCGGGTGTTGTTGTCCACCACCGGGCGCCAGGTAATGGTATCGAGCTTCGGCAGCCCCTGCTGCCAGTATCCAGCGAATTTCTTCACCTTCACAAAATCGGTCTGGTTCCAGGTGAGCAGTTCGTAAGGGCCGGTGCCAACAGGGTGGAAGCCGATCTCCTTGCCGTATTTCTTCAGCGCGGCAGGGGAAATCATCGCCGTTGCCGGATGCGCCAGAATATTGATAAACGCGGAGAACGGCTCTTTCAGGGTGATTTTTACCGTCGCCGGGTCGACCACCTCGGTGCTGGCGATATTTTTATACAGGTTATAGCGCTTGAGGCTATTTTCCGGATTGCTGGCGCGGTCAAGGTTAACCTTCACCGCCTCCGCGTTGAAATCTGTCCCATCCTGGAACTTCACGCCGGTCCTGAGCTTGATGGTATACACCAATCCGTCGTCGGACACGGTGTACCCCTCCGCCAGCACGTTTTTGAGCTTCATCTCTTTATCCAGGCCGAAAAGGCCCTGATAGAACGATTTCGCCACCGCCTGAGAGAGCGTGTCGTTGGCGTCATACGGATCGAGCGTGGTGAAATTCGAGCCGACGGCAACCACCACATCTTTGGCAGCGAACGCGGGGGCAGCGGCCAGGGCTGCCGTCACGCTCGCGGCTAACAACCATCTACGCGCTACAAAAGTAACCATTCTGTTCTCCTGCCTGTTGTAAGTTATAACCGCGAAAACGCATTGTCCTGACGCGGGGGAGCGACGAAATGACCCGGACCGACCTCGCGCAGCGTCACGCGCTCCACGGCCTCGCCGCGTTTACGAATATTGCTCGGCATTTCATCCTGCAGCAGCACGCGCTGGCCGTGACGGTGCGCGGGATCGGCAACCGGGACCGCCGCGATAAGCTTGCGGGTATACGGGTGCTGAGGGTTCTCAAACACCGCCCTTCGCGGCCCAATCTCCACGATTTGCCCCATAAACATCACCGCCACGCGATGGCTGATGCGCTCGACCACGGCCATATCGTGCGAGATAAACAGGAAGGCGATCCCCATATCCCGCTGTAAATCCAGCAATAAGTTAATGATCTGCGCCCGGATAGAGACATCCAGCGCCGAGACGGACTCATCGGCAATCACCACTTTCGGGTTTAGCGCCAGCGCGCGGGCGATGCAGATACGCTGCCGCTGTCCGCCTGAAAACTCGTGCGGATAACGCCAGGCGTGCTCCGGCTTCAGGCCGACACGCTCCAGCAGCCACGCGACGCGACGCTGTGCCGCTTCGCCGTCGAGCAGGTTATGTACCCGTAGCGGCTCCATGATCGAATAGCCCACCGTATGGCGCGGATCGAGGGAGGCATACGGATCCTGGAAAATAAACTGAATATCTCGCCGCACCGCCTGCAGCCTGCTGTCCGGAAGGGTATCAATGCGCTCGCCGTTAAAGGTAATGCTGCCTTCCTGTGATTCCACCAGACGGAGCAACGCGCGCCCGGTGGTGGATTTACCGCAGCCGGACTCCCCCACCAGCGCCAGCGTTTCGCCCGGCCAGAGGTCGAAGCTGACGTTTTCCACCGCATGCACTTCGCGCTTCACGCGGTTCAACACGCCGCTGCGCAGCGGAAAACGGGTGACCAGATCGCGCACTTCCAGAATGGGCTTACCCGGCACCACGGTGTCCTGCTCGCGCTCATCTTCGTCCTGCCCCGCCGCATCGAGAGAAATCAGGGGGAAGCGGCGCGGCAAATCGCTGCCGTTCATCCCCCCCAGGCGCGGGACCGCCGCCAGCAGCGCTTTGGTATAGGGATGGACGGGCGCGTGAAAAATCTGCTCGACCGGGCCGGTTTCCACCGCGTTGCCCTTATGCATGACCAGCACGCGATCGGCGATATCGGCGACCACGCCCATATCGTGGGTGATGAAAATCACCCCCATCTCCATCTCCTGCTGCAGCACTTTGATGAGCTGCAGGATCTGCGCCTGAATCGTCACGTCCAGCGCCGTCGTCGGTTCATCGGCAATCAGCACCGCCGGACGGCAGGAGAGCGCCATGGCAATCATCACCCGCTGGCGCATGCCGCCGGAAAGCTGATGCGGGTAGCGACCCAGAATGGCCTGCGCCTCCGGAATGCGCACCAGCTCCAGCATCCGTCGGGCCTCGTTGAGCGCTTCATCGCCGCTCAGCCCCTGATGCAGGCGGATGGACTCGGCGATTTGTTCCCCGACCGGGAAAACCGGGTTCAGGGAGGTCATCGGCTCCTGGAAGATCATCGCAATATCCGCCCCGCGCACGCCCTGCATCTGCGAACCGCTTAGCTCATTTAAATCAATAACCTGACGGTTGCGGCGGCGCAGGAGCATTTTCTCGCTGCTGATTTGCCCGCCCGTCTGCTCCAGCAGGCGCATCAGCGCCAGCGCGGTGACCGATTTACCGGAGCCGGACTCGCCAACAATCGCCAGCGTCTCGCCGCGCCTGAGCGTGAACGATAAATTCTGTACTGCGGGGATGAACTGCCGCTCTTCCTGAAACGCAATATTGAGCTGATGGACAGCCAGCACTTCGCGGTTGTCCAGTTCTTCACTGTGCGGCACGCGCTGCCCCCTTATTCACGATAGATGCCCGTGCTCGGTTCATCACCGGCATAACCCCAGGCGCGATACATGCCTTCGCTGTTGAACGGCAACGCCACGTTGCCCTCGCGATCCACCGCAATGAGCCCGCCGACGCCGCCAAGCGCAGGCAGTTTCTCCATCACCACGCGCTCGCAGGCTTCGCTGAGGCTTAGACCGCCGTAATCCATCAGCGCGGTGATGTCGTAGGCCGCGAGGGCGCGGATAAACACTTCTCCGGTTCCGGTACACGACACCGCCGCCGTCGCGTTATTGGCATAGCAGCCAGCGCCCGGCAGCGGGCTATCGCCGACGCGCCCGGGCAGCTTGTTGGTCATCCCGCCCGTTGACGTCGCCGCCGCGAGGTTTCCGGCCTTATCCAGCGCCACCGCGCCGACCGTGCCCATTTTGGTGGTTTCATCCAGCGGCGCACTGTGGTCAAGCTGCATCATGCCCGCCGAACGGGCTTCCAGCAGCTGCTGATAGCGCTCCTCCGTGGAAAACAGATCCGGCGCTACCGGTTCCATCCCGTGCTCGAAGGCAAACGCCTCTGCCCCGGCCCCCGTCAGCAGCACGTGCGGACTCGCCTCCATCACCAGACGCGCGGCCAGCACCGGATTGCGCAGATGACTCACGCCCGCCACGGCGCCCGCTTTCAGGGTGACGCCGTCCATCACGCAGGCATCCAGCTCGTGCGTTTCATCCCGGGTAAAGACCGAACCGATCCCCGCATTAAATAACGGACACTCTTCCAGCAGGCGCACCGCCTCGGTGACCACATCCAGCGCGCTTTCGCCCGCTTCCAGCATTTTCTGGCCCGTTTCCACAATGGCGTACAGCGCGTCGATATAGCGCTTTTCCTGCTCGGGACTGAGCTGTGCTCGGGTGATTGCCCCGGCGCCACCATGAATTGCGATTACCGCATTAACCATTCGCATCACCCGTTAGCCTGATTTGCGGCTTTTTCTATAAATATCATTATCGTCGATGAAACTTCAGATGATTTTTGAATATAGAAAGACGTAACTGTGATGTAAAGCGTACACCCATCGGGTCATACAGTTAGCCGCACTTTTCTGCCATAATGAGCGCTTTCGTTGTTACTCCGCAGGAGCCCACCATGGATTTTACCGCCGGACTGATGCCGCTTGAGACGGCACTCACGCAGATGCTTGACCGAGTTTCCCCGCTGCATGACGTTGAGACGCTGCCCCTCGTGCGCTGTTTTGGCCGTATCGCCGCGCGCGATATCGTCTCTCCGCTTAACGTGCCGGGGTTTGATAATTCCGCGATGGACGGTTACGCGGTGCGCCTGGCGGATCTCCAGACGGGTTACGCCCTGCCGGTGGCAGGTAAAGCCTTTGCGGGTCAGCCATTTAGCGGTGAGTGGCCTGCGGGCACCTGCGTGCGCATCATGACCGGCGCGCCCGTTCCGTCCGGTTGCGACGCCGTGGTGATGCAGGAAGAGACCGAACAGACCGACGACGGCGTGCGTTTTACCGCGAACGTTAAAGCGGGCCAGAACATCCGCCGCACGGGTGAAGATATCAGGCTTGGCGCAACGGTCTTTGCCGCGGGACAGAAGCTGACGGTAGGTGAACTGCCGGTGCTGGCGTCGCTTGGCGTTGCTGAAATCGACGTTATCCGTAAGGTGCGCGTCGCCGTTTTCTCCACCGGTGACGAGCTGCAGCTTCCGGGCCAGCCGCTGCAGGAGGGCCAGATTTACGATACCAACCGTCTGGCGGTACACCTGATGCTGGAGCAGCTGGGCTGCGAGGTGATTAACCTCGGCATCATTCCTGACGATCCGGAAAAACTGCGCGCCGCGTTTATCGAGGCGGATAACGCAGCCGACGTGGTCATCAGCTCCGGCGGCGTCTCCGTGGGCGAAGCGGATTACACCAAAACCATCCTTGAAGAGCTGGGCGAAATCGCCTTCTGGAAGCTGGCCATCAAGCCGGGCAAACCGTTCGCGTTTGGCAAGCTTCAACACAGCTGGTTCTGTGGCCTGCCGGGTAATCCGGTCTCGGCGGCACTCACCTTCTACCAGCTGGCAATCCCGCTGCTGGCGAAGCTTTCCGGCAACAGCGCCAGCCCGCTGCCTGAACGCCAGCGCGTGCGCGCCGCCACGCGCCTGAAAAAATCACCGGGCCGTCTCGATTTCCAGCGCGGTATTCTGGCGCGCAACGCGGACGGTGAGCTCGAAGTGAGCACCACCGGTCATCAGGGCTCGCACATTTTCAGCTCCTTCAGCCAGGGCAACTGCTTTATCGTGCTGGAGCGCGAGCGCGGCAACGTGGAAGCAGGCGAGTGGGTTGAGGTAGAGCGTTTTAACCACCTGTTCGGAGGCTGACATGACGGTGGAGCTGAGCGACCCGGAGATGATGCGCTACAACCGCCAGATTGTGCTGCGCGGGTTTGACTTCGAAGGCCAGGAAGCGCTCAAGGCGGCCAGCGTGCTGGTTGTCGGGCTCGGCGGTCTGGGCTGCGCCGCCGCGCAGTATCTTGCGGCGGCGGGCGTGGGCAGGATGACGCTGCTGGATTTCGATACCGTATCGGTGTCCAACCTGCAGCGTCAGACGCTGCACAGCGACGCGACGGTTGGCCAGCCGAAAGTGGACTCTGCCCGCACGGCGCTGACGCGCATCAACCCCAACGTTCAGTTCACCCTGATTGGCGAGATGCTGGATGACGACGCGCTGTCGGCGCAGATTGCGCAGCATGACCTGGTGCTCGACTGCACCGATAACGTCACCGTCCGTAACCAGCTGAACGCAGGCTGTTTTGCCCACAAAATCCCGCTGGTCTCCGGCGCGGCGATCCGCATGGAGGGGCAAATCACTGTTTTTACCTACGCTGAGGGTGAACCCTGCTACCGCTGCCTGAGCCGCCTGTTCGGCGAGAACGCGCTAACCTGCGTTGAGGCGGGCGTGATGGCGCCGCTGGTCGGCGTGATTGGCTCCCTGCAGGCGATGGAAGCGATCAAAGTCCTGGCGCACTACGGCACGCCTGCCGCGGGGAAAATCGTGATGTATGACGCGATGACCTGCCAGTTCCGCGAGATGAAGCTGATGCGTAACCCGGGGTGTGAGGTTTGTAGCAAATAAAAAGTCGGGTGGCGGCTCCGCCTTACCCGACCTACAACGGCTCGAACGTAGGCCGGGTAAGCGCCAGCGCCACCCGGCAACAGCGATGCGAACGTAGGCTGGGTAAGCGTGAGCGCCACCCGGCAACAGCATTAGATCGACGTCCGTCCAAACGCCCCCTGCCAGTCCTGCTCAAACTTCACAATCGCCGCATCCACGGCGGGTGAAGTAATAAACTGCTGCGCCACGTCCAGCGGCAGCGTGATGGACTCGCACCCTGCCAGCAGGCAGTCCAGCGCCTGACGCGGCGTTTTAAAGCTCGCGGCCAGCACCTTTGACTGCGGGGCGTGCAGCGTCAGCAGCTGCTGCAGTTCAACCACGGTCTGGATCCCGTCCCCGCCCTGCGCATCCACGCGGTTAACGTAAGGCGCGACATACTCCGCCCCTGCCAGCGCGGACAGCATCCCCTGCGCGGCGCCGTACACCGCCGTGCCCAGCGTCGGGATCCCTTCGGCTTTCAGCATCTTGATTGCCGCCAGCCCTTCTGCGGTCACCGGTACTTTCACCACCAGATCGTTAATGATGGCGCGCAGCTTACGCGCGTCCTCCACCATCCCTTCGGCGGTGGTCGCCATCACCTGGGCGAACAGACGGCCTTTGCCGCCCAGCGCGTCGTGCAGCGCTGGCAGCAGCTCGTCCAGCGGCGTTTTACCTGCCGCCACAATGCTTGGGTTAGTGGTCACGCCCGCCAGCGGGAAGATACGCGCCAGCTTTTTAACTGCCGCAACGTCAGATGTGTCGAGATAAAGTTCCAAGATGTCGCCCTCAAAATTAGCCTGCACTTACCCTATCACGACAAAACCTGCTCAGTAGTTGACCTGCATCAAGATAACTTTCATTCGAAAGTCATTTAATCTTCATATGCAACATGAGAGGCAAAATCATGATCTTCAATATTCAGCGTTACTCTACCCACGACGGCCCCGGTATTCGAACCGTGGTGTTCCTGAAAGGCTGCTCGCTGGGCTGTCGCTGGTGCCAGAACCCGGAAAGCCGCTCCCGCAGCCGGGACGTGCTGTTTGATGCGCGCCTGTGCCTGGACGGCTGCGATCTGTGCCAGCAGGCGGCACCGGGCTGTATCGAACGCGCGCTGAACGGGCTGGTCATTCATCGTGAGAAGCTTGATGACGCCACGCTCAACGCCCTTACCGACTGCTGCCCGACGCAGGCGCTGACCGTCTGCGGTGAAGAACAGCAGGTGGAGGAGATCATGGCGACCGTACTGCGCGATAAACCCTTCTACGACCGCAGCGGCGGCGGGATCACCCTCTCCGGCGGCGAGCCGTTTATGAACCCTGAGCTGGCGCACGCCCTGTTTAAAGCCAGCCACGAACAGGGGATCCACACCGCCGTGGAAACCTGCCTTCACGTGCCGTGGCACTATATCGAGCCGTCATTACCCTACGTCGATCTGTTCCTCGCCGACCTGAAGCACGTCGACGGTGACGTGTTCAAACAGTGGACGGACGGTTCGGCCAAGCGGATCCTGGATAACCTGAAACGCCTTGCCGCGGCCGGGAAAAAAATCACCATCCGCGTGCCGCTGATCCAGGGCTTTAACGCCGATGAAGCGTCCATCACCGCCATTACCAACTTCGCCGCCGACGAGCTTGGCGTCGAGGATATTCATTTTCTGCCGTATCACACGCTGGGCATAAACAAATACACCCTGCTCGGCCAACCCTACTCTGCCCCTGACAAACCGCTGGATAACCCTGCCCTGCTGGACTTCGCGCAGCAGTACGCCTGCCAGAAAGGGTTAACCGCGACCTTACGAGGATAAACCTATGACAACCCTGAATCTCAACACCCTCAGCGAGCGCATTAAAGCGCACAAAACGGCCCTGGTGCATATCGTTAAGCCGCCGGTCTGTACCGAGCGCGCACAGCATTACACCGAAATGTACCAGCAGCACATGGACAAGCCGATTCCGGTACGCCGCGCCCTGGCGCTGGCGCATCACCTGGCTGAACGCACCATCTGGATCAAACACGATGAGCTGATTATCGGTAACCAGGCAAGCGAAGTGCGCGCCGCGCCGATTTTCCCGGAATACACCGTCTCCTGGATTGAGAAAGAGATCGACGATCTGGCGGACCGCCCGGGCGCGGGCTTTGCGGTGAGCGAAGAGAACAAGCGCGTGCTGCATGAGATCTGCCCGTGGTGGCGCGGCCAGACGGTGCAGGATCGCTGCTACGGCATGTTCACCGACGAGCAGAAAGGCCTGCTGGAAACCGGCATTATCAAAGCCGAGGGCAACATGACCTCCGGCGACGCGCACCTGGCGGTGAACTTCCCGCTGGTGCTGGAGAAAGGCCTCGACGGCCTGCGCGCCAAAGTGGCCGAGCGCCGCTCGCGCATCAACCTGACGGTGCTGGAAGACCTGCACGGCGACCAGTTCCTCAAGGCGATTGATATCGTGCTGGAAGCGGTGAGCCTGCACATCAAACGCTTTGCCGACCTGGCGCGTGAAATGGCGTCTACCGAGACCCGCGAAAGCCGCCGCGACGAGCTGCTGGCGATGGCGGAAAACTGCGACGTGATTGCTCACGAGCCGCCAAAAACCTTCTGGCAGGCGCTGCAGCTGTGCTACTTCATTCAGCTGATCCTGCAGATTGAGTCCAACGGCCACTCCGTCTCCTTTGCCCGTATGGACCAGTATCTCTATCCGTACTACCGCCGCGACGTGGAGCTGAACCAGAGCCTCGACCGCGAGCACGCCATCGAGCTGCTGCACAGCTGCTGGCTGAAGCTGCTGGAAGTGAACAAGATCCGCTCCGGCTCTCACTCCAAGGCTTCCGCCGGTAGCCCGCTGTACCAGAACGTCACCATCGGCGGCCAGAAGCTGGTCAACGGTGAGCCAATGGACGCGGTGAACCCGCTCTCCTACGCGATTCTGGAATCGTGCGGTCGCCTGCGCTCCACCCAGCCGAACCTGAGCGTGCGCTACCACGCGGGCATGAGCAACGACTTCCTCGACGCCTGCGTGCAGGTGATCCGCTGCGGCTTCGGCATGCCCGCATTCAACAACGATGAAATCGTCATTCCGGAATTCATCAAGCTCGGCGTTGAGCGCGACGATGCCTACGACTACGCGGCCATCGGCTGTATCGAAACCGCGGTGGGAGGCAAGTGGGGCTATCGCTGCACCGGCATGAGCTTCATCAACTTCGCCCGCGTGATGCTGGCGGCGCTGGAAGGCGGGCGCGACGCCACCAGCGGCAAGGTATTCCTGCCGCAGGAAAAAGCGCTCTCTGCCGGTAACTTCGACAACTTCGACGAGGTGATGGCGGCGTGGGACAGCCAGATCCGCTACTACACCCGCAAATCCATCGAGATTGAGTACGTGGTGGATACCATGCTGGAAGAGAACGTCCACGATATTCTCTGCTCGGCGCTGGTGGACGACTGCATCGAACGTGCGAAAAGCATCAAGCAGGGCGGCGCGAAGTATGACTGGGTCTCCGGTCTGCAGGTGGGTATCGCCAACCTCGGCAACAGCCTGGCGGCGGTGAAAAAGCTGGTGTTCGAACAGGGCACTATCGGTCAGCAGCAGCTGGCGGCCGCGCTGGCGGATGACTTCGAGGGGCTGACCCACGAGCAGCTGCGCCAGCGCCTGATCAACGGCGCGCCGAAGTACGGCAACGATGACGACAGCGTGGATATGCTGCTGACGCGCGCCTATCAGACCTACATCGAAGAGCTGAAGCAGTACCACAACCCGCGCCATGGCCGCGGCCCGATTGGCGGTAACTACTACGCGGGCACCTCTTCCATTTCCGCAAACGTGCCGTTTGGCGCAGCGACAATGGCCACCCCGGACGGACGTAAGGCGCATACCCCGCTGGCGGAAGGGGCAAGCCCGGCTTCCGGTACGGACCACCTCGGCCCGACGGCGGTCATTGGCTCGGTGGGTAAACTGCCTACCGAGGCGATTCTCGGCGGCGTGCTGCTGAACCAGAAGCTGAACCCGTCAACGCTGGAAAACGACAGCGATCGCCAGAAGCTGATGGTGCTGCTGCGCACCTTCTTCGAGGTGCATAAAGGCTGGCATATTCAGTACAACATCGTCTCGCGCGAAACGCTGCTGGAAGCGAAGAAACATCCTGACCAGTATCGTGACCTGGTGGTGCGCGTGGCGGGCTACTCGGCGTTCTTCACTGCCCTGTCGCCGGATGCGCAGGACGATATTATTGCGCGTACTGAGCATACGCTGTAAAAAAACGCCCGGTGGCGCTTCGCTTACCGGGCCTACATTGTCTCCCCGTAGGCCGGGTAAGGCGAAGCCGCCACCCGGCTTTCTGACTTTCATTCGAAATTAAATTTGTGCTCCCCGTCACCTTGTTATTAGAATGTTTCAAAACGCAGTGACCCAGGAGCACAGTATGACCGTAAAAGTTATCGTCACCGATATGGACGGAACTTTCCTTGATGATGCCAAGCAGTACGATCGTGACCGCTTCCAGGCACAGTTTGAACAGCTTAAAGCCCGCGACATTGAATTTGTTGTCGCCAGCGGCAACCAGTATTACCAGCTCATCTCCTTCTTCCCGGAGCTGAAAGACAGGATCTCCTTCGTGGCGGAAAACGGCGCGCTGGTGTTCGATCGCGGCGAACAGATTTTCCACGGCGAGCTGACGCGTCATGAATCGCAGATCGTGATTGGCGAACTGCTGAAAGACAAAGGGCTGAACTTTGTGGCCTGCGGGCTGGAGAGTGCATATGTGAGCGACCAGGCCCCTGAAGAATTTGTGGCGCTGATGTCAAAGCACTACCATCGCTTAAAGCGCATCAGCGATTACCGCGAAATCGACGACGTGCTGTTTAAGTTCTCCCTGAACCTGCCGGACAGCGATATCCCTAATCTGGTGGATAAACTTCACGTCTCCCTGGACGGCATCATGAAGCCGGTCACCAGCGGCTTTGGCTTTGTGGATTTAATTATCCCCGGCCTGCACAAAGCCAACGGCATCAGCCGTCTGCTGAAACGCTGGAAAATCTCCCCGCAGGAGTGCGTGGCCATTGGCGACAGCGGCAACGATGCCGAGATGCTAAAGCTGGTGAAATATTCCTTTGCGATGGGCAACGCGGCGCAGAGCATCAAAGAAATCAGCCGCTACAGCACCGACGACAACAACCATCAGGGCGCGCTGAACGTTATTCAGGCCGTGCTCGACAACCATTCCCCGTTCGACGCCTGATCCTCTCCTCGCCGGAGCCTCGCTCCGGCCTCTCACTCTTTTTCCGTCCTGTGGCTTGCGTCAAGTTTTTAAACTTGCATTAACTTATTTTTAACTTAAAGTATCACTTGTAGACACTTTTACTTTCGAATGAAAGATGTGAGGCGGTTATGACCTTTTCCAGTGAAACTTTGCCAGCGGATCCCAAAGCGGCAATCCGTCAGTTGAAACGTGAGCTGCGCGCGCAGATCGGCGACGTGCAGGCGGTGTTTAATAAGCTCAGCGATAAAATTGCCACCCGCGTGGCGGAGATCAACGCCCTTAAGAACAAAGGCGAATCCGTCTGGCCGGAGATCCCGTTTGCGGACGTGAAAAACGGCACCATTACCGACGCACAGCGCGAAGCCGTTAAACGCCGCGGCTGCGCGGTGATTAAAGGTCATTTCCCGCGCGAGCAGGCGCTGGCGTGGGATCGGTCGATGCTCGACTATCTCGATCTGAACAAATTTGACGACGTGTACAAAGGGCCAGGCGATAACTTCTTCGGCACCTTAACGGCCTCCCGCCCGGAGATTTACCCGATTTACTGGTCGCAGGCGCAGATGCAGGCGCGCCAGAGCGAAGAGATGGCGCAGGTGCAGTCGTTCCTGAACCGTCTCTGGACATTCGAGAGCAACGGCAAGCAGTGGTTCAACCCGGACGTGAGCGTAATTTACCCGGACCGTATCCGCCGCCGTCCGCCGGGAACCACCTCGAAAGGACTGGGCGCGCATACCGACTCCGGCGCGCTGGAGCGCTGGCTGCTGCCGGCCTATCAGCAGGTCTTTGCCCGCGTGTTTGACGGCAACGTCGATAAGTACGATCCGTGGAACGCCGCGCACCGTACCGAAGTGGAAGAGTACACCGTCGATAACACCACCAAATGCTCGGTGTTCCGCACCTTCCAGGGCTGGACGGCGCTGTCGGATATGATCCCCGGACAGGGCTTGCTGCACGTAGTGCCCATCCCGGAAGCGATGGCTTACATTCTGCTGCGCCCGCTGCTGGACGACGTGCCGGAAGACGAGCTTTGCGGCGTGGCGCCAGGGCGCGTGCTGCCGGTTTCCGAGAAGTGGCACCCGCTGCTGATCGAGGCATTAAGCAGCATTCCGGCACTCGAGGCGGGCGATTCCGTGTGGTGGCACTGCGATGTGATCCACTCCGTCGCGCCGGTGGAAAATCAGCAGGGCTGGGGCAACGTGATGTACATTCCTGCCGCGCCGATGTGCGAGAAAAACCTCGCCTACGCGAAGAAGGTCAAGGAAGCGCTGGAAACCGGCGCGTCGCCGGGAGACTTCCCGCGCGAGGATTATGAAAAGAGCTGGCAGGACCGCTTTACCGTGAACGATCTCAACATCCACGGCAAGCGCGCGCTGGGCATGGTCTAACTGTCGTACAGGCCTTCCCGCTCCACGGCGGTGCGTCGTTTTCCCTGACGTATCCGCCGTACCGATTCCCGTACGGTCAGGGTTCCATTAAGCAACAGCGTGCCTACCGGCGCGTCCGGGCGCATCAGCCGCTGCTGGAGCATATATACCGCTTCTGTTCCCAGCTCATCGCGGGGAACATGCACGGCCGTTAATGGAACATCCTGAATCGCCGCCAGGTTAAAGCCGTCAATGCTCATCACCGACACGTCCTGCGGCACGCGCAGACCGTGGTTTTGTAATGCGCTAATGGTGCCCGCCGCCATAAAGTCGCCGCCGACCAGAAACGCCGTCGGCAGGTCTTTGCCCTTCTGCTGGTTAAGCCACTCGCTGACCATCTGTTCCGTTTCGCGCGCGCTGAAGCTGGGCACCACCAGCAGATCGCGTTTATCGTTGAACGACATGTTGTGGGCCTGCCACGCATCGCGGATCCCCGACAGGCGCAGCTCCATGGTGTAGCGACGCAGGCACAGCACGTTCATCACCTCACGGTGCCCCATCTCGAACAGGTACTCTGCTGCCCGCTCGCCAATGGCGCGATGGTCCGGCGCGACGGCAGGCAGACGCACGTGGCGGTCCCGGCAGTTAATCAGCATGCAGGGTTTACCCACGTCCACCGCCAGATCGTGGATATGCGGATCGTCGATGCCAAGAAGGATTGCCGCCTGGGTATCCGCTTCGTTCATCCGCGCCAGAAACAGCTGGGCGTCGCTGTCGTTCTCTTCCAGCGCGCAGTAGCGAAGCCGCACATCGTGGGACGCCAGACCTTTGCTCACGCTCTGGATCACGCGGTAGTAAAAGATGTCGGACCGCTCGTCGAAGGCGCGCTGGGGGGCAAAAACCACCAGGCTATTGAGCAGCAACCGACCCGCCGCCATGCCGTCCATTACCCCCAGCTCCCGCGCGCACGCCAGCACCTTTGCGCGCGCCTTTTCACTGGTATTCGCTTTTCCCGCCAGGACCCGCGACACGGTGCTGATCGAGAGCTGCGTTCGGGCGGCGATTTCGGTGATTTTTAGCCTTTTGTCCATTTTGTGATCTGGCTCCATTTGCGAAATGAAAAAATTTTCATAGCGTATCCGTCAGGCAATAACTGACATAAATACCATCATGCCAGAGGCATTTCGTCAGTTATGAGAAATTTTGCACAAAATCCACTATTGCCTGCTCATTTTCTCCCTTAAGGTGAACTTGTCACACAACTTCCATACTAGTTGTATAGCAACTTAAGTTGTTTAAACGGATAGAAATCAAAGGCATAAAAATCTGTGTGACACCTGAACCTCCGTCCCCTTACCGTCCGTCTTGTGGAGAGTAAAATGAGTCAGGACATCAATAACACCGTTGCGACAAGCAAAACCCGTCGCGTCATCAAGAACCTACGCTGGTACGTGCTGGTGCTGTTCTTACTTGGCGTCACCGTTAACTACATCACCCGAAATTCGTTAGGCATTCTTGCCCCCGAGCTGAAAGAGAGCCTCGGGATCACCACCGAGCAATACTCCTGGATCGTCGGCGCGTTCCAGATCGCCTACACCATTTTCCAGCCCCTGTGCGGCTGGCTGATTGACGTCATCGGCCTGAAGATTGGCTTTATGGTCTGCGCCGGGATCTGGGCGCTGATGTGTATTTTCCACGCGGGCGCCGGAAGCTGGCTGCACCTGGCGATTCTGCGCTTCTTTATGGGTGCCTCAGAGGCCGCCGCCACCCCGGCGAACGCCAAAACCATCGGCGAATGGTTCCCGAAATCTGAACGTCCCGTTGCCGCCGGCTGGGCGGGCGTAGGCTTCTCCATCGGCGCGATGCTGGCTCCGCCTATCATCTACTTTGCTCACGCCTCGTTCGGCTGGCAGGGCGCGTTTATGTTTACCGGCGTGCTGGCGCTGCTGTGGGTGATCCTGTGGTGGGCGTTCTACCACAACCCGGAGCAGCACCCGAACCTGAGCAAGGACGAGCTGGCGTTTATCAAGCAGGATAACGAACCGCCCGCGGTGAGACTGCCCTTCCTGACCGCGCTGAAAACCGTCTCGAAAAACAAACGCTTCTACGGTATCGCCATCCCGGCCTTTATGGCGGAACCGGCCTGGGCGGTGCTGAGCTTCTGGGTGCCGCTGTACCTCGCCAAAGAGCACGGCATGGATCTGAAGCAGATTGCGATGTTTGCCTGGCTGCCGTTCCTCGCCGCCGACCTCGGCAGCGTGGCGAGCGGCTACCTGACGCGTCTGTACACCCGCCTGTTCGGCTGCTCCCGCGTTAACTCGGTCGTTGCAAGCTCCGTGACGGGCGCGTTCCTGATGATCTCGCTGGGTATCGTGGCCATTACCCGCGACCCGTATATCACCATCGTGCTGATCTCCATCGGCGGCTTCGGGCACCAGATCATCTCCTGCATGCTGAGCGCCCTGGTCGTGGAGTCGTTCGACAAAGGCCAGATGGCGACCGTCAACGGCATGCGCGGCTCGGCGGCGTGGATCGCCAGCTTCCTGTTCTCGCTGTTAATCGGCGTGACCGCCGACAAAATCGGCTTTAACCCGCTCTTTATCGCCATGGGCTTCTTTGACCTGATTGGCGCCGTCTTCCTGGTAGCATTTATTGCTGAACGCCGCGCCAAGCGCGCCTGATAGTGGATGTATTGCATATGAAAACCCTGAAAAACTGGACCGTAGACAAGCAGTCGGCAAACCATCTGGAACTGCTGGTCGATAACCAGCACCGCCTGTGCCTGTATGTGCTGGAAGAGAACCTGTTCCGCGTGCTGATTAAGCGCAAAGGCGAGCTGGCGCTGGACCGCACCTGGAGCATCGCGCCGGAAAAAGACGTGCCCTGGGAAGGCCGCCGTCGTGACGACATAAGCGGTTTTTCCTGCCCGGCCTGGACCCTGACGCAGCAGGATGAGACGCTCACCGTGGCAACCGAACGGCTGCGCGTGACCGTCCACCAGCCGCTGTGGCTGGAGTGGCACTACCGCAATGAGGCGGGCGAGTGGCAGCCGCTGGTCAACGACCGTCCAACCAGTGCCTACCTGCTGAACGCCCACGGCGACGGCGTGGCGCACTATCTCAGCCGTCGTAATGACGAGCGTTTCTACGGCCTGGGCGAGAAAGCGGGCGATCTGCAGCGCAACGGTAAACGCTACGAGATGCGCAACCTCGACGCGATGGGGTACAACGCGGCCAGCACCGACCCGCTCTACAAGCACATCCCGTTCACCATCGCCCGCCGCGACGACGTCAGCTATGGCCTGTTCTACGACAACCTGAGCAGCTGCTGGCTGGATCTGGGCAACGAAATCGACAACTACCACACCGCCTACCGTCGCTGGCAGGCGGAAGCGGGCGATATCGATTACTACATTTTTACCGGCAAGGGCGTGCTGGACGTCACCAAAGCCTTCGTGCGCCTGACCGGGAAAACGCTGTTCGGACCGAAGTGGAGCCTGGGCTACAGCGGCTCGACCATGCACTACACCGATGCGCCGGACGCGCAGAACCAGCTGATGAACTTCATCCGCCTGTGCGAAGAGCACGCCATTCCGTGCGACTCGTTCCAGCTCTCCTCCGGCTATACCTCCATCAACGGCAAGCGCTACGTCTTCAACTGGAACTATGACAAGGTGCCGCAGCCGAAGGTGATGAGCCAGGCATTCCACGACGCGGGGCTCAAGCTTGCGGCCAATATCAAGCCGTGCCTGCTGCAGGACCATCCGCGCTATAACGAAGTGGCGGAAAGCGGCCTGTTCATTCGCGATTCAGAAACCGATGCGCCTGAACGTTCCAGCTTCTGGGATGACGAAGGCTCGCACCTCGATTTTACCAACCCGCAGACGGTGCAGTGGTGGCAGAACGGCGTCACCACGCAGCTGCTGGAGATGGGCATCGACTCCACCTGGAACGACAACAACGAATACGAAGTGTGGGACGGGGAAGCGCGCTGCTTTGGCTTCGGCAAGGAGATCGCCATCAAGCACATTCGCCCGGTGATGCCGCTGCTGATGATGCGCGCCTCGCTGGAAGCGCAGCAGCGTTTCGCGCCGGAAAAGCGCCCGTACCTGATCTCCCGCTCCGGCTGCGCCGGGATGCAGCGCTACGTCCAGACCTGGAGCGGAGATAACCGCACCAGCTGGGAGACCCTGCGCTATAACATCCGCATGGGGCTGGGCATGAGCCTGTCCGGCCTGTTCAACGTCGGTCACGACGTCGGCGGTTTCTCCGGCGACAAGCCGGACGCCGAGCTGTTCGTGCGCTGGGTGCAGAACGGCGTGATGCACCCGCGCTTTACCATTCACTCGTGGAACGATGACCACACCGTGAACGAGCCGTGGATGTACCCGGGCGTCACGCCAGCCATTCGCGGCGCGGTTGAGCTGCGCTACCGTCTGCTGCCGTACCTCTATACCCTGCTCTGGCAGGCGCATGCCGACGACGAGCCGATGCTGCGCCCGACCTTCCTCGACCACGAGCACGATGTGCAGACGTTTGAAGAGTGCGATGACTTCCTGCTGGGCCGCGATCTGCTGGTGGCCAGCGTCGTCGAAGCCGGGCAGCGCGAGCGCCGCGTCTGGCTGCCGGATAACGCCACCGGCTGGTATGATTTTTACACCCACGCGTGGTATGCGGGCGGCCAGTCGATCGTCCTCGACGCGCCGCTGGAAAAACTGCCGCTGCTGGTGCGCGCCGGTGCCGGTCTGCCGCTAAGTGAACGCATTACTCACGTTTCCGCTGAAAAAGACGACACCCGCGAGCTGAAGCTGTTCCCGGTGAAGGGCGTCGGGACAACCTCGGGCATGCTGTTTGAAGACGACGGCGAAAGCTGGGGCTACCAGAACGGCAATGCGCTGTGGGTGGAGTGGGAAATGGTGTGCGATGGCGCAACCATCAACCTGAAGGTCAACGCGCGCGGGGATTATCGTCCAGCGTGGAAATCGCTGAAGGTGTCGCTGCCTGTAGGGGAAAAACGTACGCTGCTGGTGAACGGGGTTGAAGGGGGTGAGTGGGTGCTTTGAGCATTGCCGGGTGGCGGCTTCGCCTTACCCGGCCTACAAACTGACTCGTAGGCCCGGTAAGCGTAGCGCCACCGGGCTTTTTTTAGCCGTCGATACCTTTACTGCGCAGGTAATCTTCGTAGTTACCGGTGAAGTCCACTACGCGCTCTGGCGTAATTTCGATCACGCGGGTCGCCAGCGAGCTGACGAACTCACGGTCGTGAGAGACGAAGATCAGGGTGCCCTGATACATCTCCAGCGCCATGTTCAGGGATTCGATAGACTCCATGTCCAGGTGGTTAGTCGGTTCGTCCATCACCAGGATATTCGGTTTTTCCATCATCAGCTTGCCGAACAGCATGCGGCCCTTCTCACCACCGGAGAGCACTTTAGCCGGCTTTTTGATATCGTCCTGGCTGAACAGCAGACGACCCAGGATGCTGCGCACCGCCTGCTCGTCGTCGCCTTCCTGCTTCCACTGGCTCATCCAGTCGAAGACGGTCAGATCGTTTTCGAACTCGTATTCATGATCCTGCGCGTAGTAGCCAATCTGCGCGTTTTCAGACCACTTCACGGTGCCGTTGTCCGGCTGCAGTTCGCCGACCAGGGTTTTCAGCATGGTGGATTTACCCACGCCGTTGGCACCCAGAATGGCAATCTTCTCGCCCACTTCCAGCAGCAGGTTGAATTTTTTAAACAGCGGGCCGTTCTCAAAGCCTTTTGCCAGGGCTTCCACTTCCAGCGCGTTACGGAACAGTTTCTTGTCCTGCTCGAAGCGGATGAACGGGTTCTGACGGCTGGAGGCTTTGACTTCGTCCAGCTTGATTTTGTCGATCTGACGCGCACGCGAGGTCGCCTGACGCGACTTAGAGGCGTTAGCGCTAAAGCGGCTGACGAAGGACTGCAGGTCAGCAATCTGCGCTTTCTTCTTGGCGTTATCCGCCAGCAGACGTTCACGGGCCTGGGTGGCCGCCGTCATGTATTCGTCGTAGTTGCCCGGGTACACGCGCAGCTCGCCGTAGTCCAGATCCGCCATGTGCGTACAGACCATGTTCAGGAAGTGACGGTCGTGCGAGATGATGATCATGGTGCTGTCGCGATCGTTCAGCGTCTGCTCCAGCCAGCGGATGGTGTCGATGTCCAGGTTGTTCGTCGGTTCGTCGAGCAGCAGGATGTCCGGGTTAGAGAACAGCGCCTGTGCCAGCAGCACGCGCAGCTTCCAGCCTGGCGCAACTTCGCTCATCGGACCGTAATGCTGTTCAACCGGAATGCCTACGCCCAGCAGCAGCTCGCCCGCGCGCGCTTCCGCAGAGTAGCCGTCCATCTCGCCGTACTGCGTTTCCAGCTCGGCCACTTTATAGCCGTCTTCTTCGCTCATTTCGGCCAGCGCGTAGATGCGATCGCGCTCCTGCTTCACTTCCCACAGTTCCCCATGCCCCATGATCACGGTGTCGAGCACGGTGAACTCTTCGAAGGCGAACTGATCCTGACGCAGCTTACCGATACGCTCGTTAGGGTCGAGCGATACGTTGCCGAGCGTCGGCTCCAGGTCACCGCCGAGGATCTTCATAAAGGTGGATTTTCCGCTACCGTTGGCACCAATCAGGCCGTAACGGTTGCCGCCGCCAAATTTGACGGAAATGTTTTCGAACAGCGGCTTACTGCCAAACTGCATAGTGACGTTGCTGGTAACTAACACGGGGAGATTCCTGCGAAAAGTGTGATAAACACGGCATTATGCCACAATTCCGAATTGAGATCCCGTGTTGCGGCAATCCACTAAACTTTAACAAAATCGAAAAAAATGTGATTTCGTACACATCTGAATTCCCTGTGAGCGGGAATGCACATATAATGCGCTCCCATCACAGATTCAGACTTATCAACTCATCGCCAGAATGGCTTAGATACCTCGCACAACATGAACATGAAATTAACAACGCTTTTTGCGGCGGCGTTAGCCGTAGTAGGTTTTTGCAAGACCGCTTCTGCGGTGACGTATCCCCTGCCAACAGACGGTAGCCGTCTGGTGGGCCAGAACCAGGTTGTGACGGTACCAGAAGGTAACTCTCAGCCACTGGAGTATTTCGCTGCGCAGTACCAACTGGGCCTGTCTAACATGCTGGAAGCGAACCCGGGCGTTGACCCGTATCTGCCGAAAGCGGGCACCGTGCTGAATATTCCTCAGCAGCTGATCCTGCCGGATACCGTTCATGAAGGTATCGTGATTAACAGCGCCGAAATGCGTCTGTATTACTACCCGAAAGGCACCAACACCGTTATCGTGCTGCCAATCGGTATCGGCCAGCTGGGTAAAGACACCCCAATGAACTGGACCACCAAAGTTGAGCGTAAGAAAGCGGGCCCAACCTGGACGCCGACTGCCAAAATGCACGCGGAATACATCGCTGCGGGCGAACCGCTGCCAGCCGTTGTGCCGGCAGGCCCGGATAACCCAATGGGTCTGTACGCGCTGTACATTGGCCGCCTGTACGCTATCCACGGCACCAACGCCAACTTCGGTATCGGCCTGCGCGTAAGCCACGGCTGCGTGCGCCTGCGTAACGACGACATCAAATTCCTGTTCGAAAACGTGCCGGTCGGTACGCGCGTGCAGTTCATCAACGAACCGGTGAAAGCGACCTCTGAGCCAGACGGCAGCCGCTACATCGAAGTGCACAACCCGCTGTCCACCAGCGAAGACCAGATCAACAATAACGAAATCGTCCCTGTTACGCTGAACAGCGCGGTGCAGGCGGTGACCTCTCAGCCAGACGTAGAAACGGCGATTGTTGACCAGGCCGTGCAGAACCGCTCCGGTATGCCGGTGCGTTTGAACTGATAGAGAAGCATTAAAAAAGCGGGCCTCGTTGCCCGCTTTTTTTTACCCGTTATTCACGATCACGATCCCGCCGTGGTCGTACCGATAGTGGCAGTGGGCATACTCCAGCGGCGTACCGTCCTCCAGATAAATCACCTGCTCCACTTCCAGTACGGGATCGGTCTGCTCGCAGACCAGATGCTCCCTGTCCAGCGCGTTGGGCTTAAGCGCCCGCACCACCCGATATGACCCCATAATTTTCAGCCCCAGCGTCTCCTGCACGTACTGGAACACCGAACCTTCAAGATGGTTTTTCGTCAGGCCCGGCACCAGATTCATCGGCATCACCGTGGAGTCCAGCGACATCGGTTCGCCGTTCAGCAAACGGAGTCGAATGAAGTCGTAGATCGGCGCATCGGCGTTAATCATCAGCGACGCCTGCTCTTTCTCGTTCGGAAAACGCAGCTCGAAATGCACCACCCGGCTGGTCACCGTGCCCAGATGCTCCCAGGTTTTGGTCGCGCCGAAGTAGTCGCTGCCGGAAAGATCCCACTGCGAGAGCTGGAGGAAATTTTTACGGATGAACGTGCCCTGCCCCTGGCGGGTATAGACCAGACCTTCGACGATCAACTGGCGCATTGCCTGCTGAATGGTCATCCGGCTGGAGCTGAACTCCGCCGCCAGCGCAAACTGGTCCGGCAGGGGTTCGTTGGCGGCGTACTGCTGGCTGATAATGCGTTTCTTAATTTCCCGCGCTATGGTGATGTACTTCGCCGCCATCGTCCTTCCTTTCAGTTAGTTTTCTATCCCGCTGTTTTTCAACGCCACTCTCTCGGCAATTTTGAGGAAAGGCAGGTAGAAGAATACACCAAATACAATGATTGCCAACTGCACCACCACCGCGCGCCAGTCCCCCGCCGTCGCCAGCCAGGCGCTGAGAATGGGCGGCGTTGTCCAGGGGATCATCACCACGCAGCGCGACATTAACCCCAGCGTGGTACAGAGCCAGGCGAAGTAAATGCCGATGGCGGGCAGCAGCACAAACGGGATCATCAGCGGCAGGTTAAACACGATCGGCAGGCCGAAGATCACCGGCTCGTTGATGTTGAACAAACCGGGCGCCAGCGACAGACGCGCCACCTGCTTCGCCGATTTTTGACGAGAGAAGATAAAGATGGCGATCAGCAGCGATATTGTGCTGCCCGTGCCGCCCACCATGCCAAACGTTGGCACGAAGATGTTGTTGATGATATGCGGAATTGGCTGGCCGTTGGCGAAGGCCAGCATGTTCTCGTTGGTGTTGATCAGCAGGAACGGCTCCAGCACCACGCTGTTAACGACAGACTGATGAATACCGAGCGTGAACAGGAAGTTACCGAAGCTGTAGATGAAAATCGTCCCCGGTAGGCTCGTGTTAATCAGCCGCAGCGGCTGCTGGATAAAGGTTGTAATAAGATGGATCAGGTCCGTGTGCAGCACGTTTGCCAGCACGGCCGCCAGCACCGCGAACAGGGAGAGCGTGAGGATGGTCGGGATCAGTGCGGTAAAGGATTTGCTCACCGCCGGAGGCACGTTTTCCCCGAGGGAAATGTGCAGCGCCTTCAGGCGCGAAATAGCGATAAACAGTTCCGTTGAGAGCAGCCCGATCAGCACCCCGGCGAAAATCCCGGTTGAGCCAATGTTGGCGAACGTCAGCACCTGGGTGACGTTCACCGCGGCGTCGCTGCCGACGGGCGTAAGCTGCAGGCGCATCGGCATCATGATGATGAAGCTGCTGACGGCGATAACCACTGCCGAGACCGGATTGTCGAAATCTTTGTTGCGCGCCAGCGACCAGGCAATCATCGGCGCCAGCAGCAGCGCGGCGATGTTCAGCGTGCCGTTGATAATCGCCTCGCCCCACACTTTGAAGTGTGCCAGCGTATCGCCGTGAAAAATCCACGGAAACACCACGTTGTTCACCAGCACCGCCAGACCGGCGAGGATGAAAATGGGCATCACCGTGGCGAAGGCGTCGCGCAGGGAGCGCAGGTGCACCTGGTTTGCCAGGCGCGCCGAGAACTCAACAAATTTATCGACAAAAGACTGCATGTACGGTGTTATTTTTGTTTCAGACATAGCGGAGTGTTCCCATCAATCAGTCACAAAAACGGCCCGGCAGCGTACGGCTTACATCTCGCGTCCGTTGGTATGGATAACCTGTTTTAACCACGCATAGCTCTTCTTCGGCACGCGCTTCAGGTCTTTCAGGTCGTGGTTTTCACGGTTGACATAGACCACGCCGTAGCGCTTACGCATGTCGCCCTGGGAGCTGAGAATGTCGATTAACCCCCAGCCGAGGTAGCCGATCACCTCCGCTCCGTCCTCGAACATCGCCTCCTTCATGGCCTCGATATGCGCCCGGTGGTAGTCGATGCGGTAGGTGTCCTCAATGGGGTTCACACCGTCCCAGGACTCAATCACCCCAATGCCGTTTTCGATCGGGAAGACCGGCATCCGCCAGTCGTTGGCGTAGCGGGTGATGATGGTGCGAAAGCCCAGCGGATCGATCTGCCAGTTCCACTCGGTGGCCTTCAGGTACGGGTTGTTTTTCTCGCCGTGCAGCAGGTAATAGTTCACCGGCGTGCCTTCCGGGATCGCATCACTGTCCAGCGTTTTGCTGGCGTAGTAGCTGAAGGCCATATAATCGTTTCTGGTGCGCGCCAGCAGCGCTAAATCCTCGGCGCGATAGATATCACCAAAGCCCTCCTGCTCCACCACCGCCATCACCGCCGGGCTGTAGCCCTGCCCTGCGAAGACGCGCAGCAGGTTCTGGTTGAGGAACTCGTCGTACTGCTGGGCGCAGAAGATATCGCGCGGTTTGCAGGTGGCCGGGTAGATCAGCTGGTGCGCCAGCATGCCGCCCATCAGCTGGCCCGGTTTGGTCTGGTGCAGATACTCGGTCAGCGCCATGTGCGCTACCATGGTGTGATGCTGCAGCTCGTACAGCTCGCGCAGGGTTTTCTCGCCTTTCATATAGCCCGAAATACGGAACGCCTCCGGCATGTGGAAGATGTTTTGCTCGTTGAAGGTCAGCCAGTACTTCACGCGGTCGCCATAGCAGTCGATCATCTTTTTACCGTAGCGGATAAAGGCGTCCATCACGCGGCGGTCGTTGAAGCCGTTGTACTCCTGCGCCAGCGCCAGCGGCATATCGAAGTGGTAAAGACAAACCATCGGCTCGATGCCGCGGGCGATGAGATCGTCGATAAAACGGTCGTAAAACGCGATGCCCTCGTCGTTAAAATCGCCGTCGCCCTGCGGGCAGACGCGGCTCCATGAGATCTGGAAGCGGTAGCAGTTCATGCCCAGATCCTGCATCAGGTCGAAATCTTCCCGGTAGCGGTGGTAGGAGTCGGTCGCGACTTTCCAGTCGGAGATGTTCTCCCCGGCTTCGCGAATGTCGTACACCGACATGCCTTTCCCGCCCTCGTTCCAGGCCCCTTCCGTCTGCATGCTGGACACCGAGTTGCCCCATAAAAAATTGGCTGGCAGTGATTTGTTCATGGTCTCTCCCTATATGACTAGTCATTTAAAATTTCATGACTAGTCATATAGGCGAAGATTAAATTTGGATCAAAGAGGAGGATCGTTTTTTGTGAGCAATGCGGGAAAAAACCGACAAGCGACAGTGTCGTTTGATTTAGCACCGTCTAATTCCGGGTGTTAATCCTAATTATTTTTTAATGTGACCATTTGCATGCTAATCATGTTTTCTCCTCTGCAAACCGGGCGTATAGTCCGGCGCACCAGGCACACTTTTCATACGGATATGAAATGCTCCACTCTGTCAGTATTAATGGACTTGAGCTTGCCCTTGACGGGGATGAAACCACCACCGGCGCCAGCTGTATCAGCTCCCTTCGCACCCATCAGGATACCGGAAGAGGCATGGTTCGCGTGGGCGATACAACGACGGTTTGTCCGGTCTGTAAATGCCCGGGCATCGTTGTCACCGGCACATCAGATTTCATTGTTGATGGTGCCAGGGCTGCCGTTCATGGCTCTGAAGTGAAATGTGGCTGCCCGGCAGGACAAAACCGCGTTATCGTCTCTTCTTCCGCTGCCCTTTCGACAACGCCGGCCACCTTACAGAGCGCCGGACGCCCGTCACCTCGCACACAAACACAGGAACCCACCGCGGCGTCTTCTCCGCTGCCATCCTTCCCGGCTCCGGCGGCACCCGGGGCCGTGCCGCAAGAGGTGACGCTGACGATCGGCCTGTTTTTTGACGGTACGGGGAATAACGCCGTTAACACGGAGAACATGATTAAAGCCTGTACGGCCAGACACTACGACTACACCAGCGCGGAAGCCGAGGTCATTATGGCCCGGTGCGCGCGGGAGGCGTTCGGGGTATCCGGCACTGGCGCAGGCAGCTACATCGGGTATTACACCAACGTGCACTGGCTGCATACCCTCTATCAGACGGACCTGCTGCCCGACAGTACAGCGGTTCAGGCGTCACTGTATATCGATGGTATCGGCACCGAAGCGGGTAAACCCGACAGCCTGATTGGCCAGTCGATGGGGATTGCGGATACGGGCGTGATTGCCAAAACGGATAAAGCGGTAGCGGGTCTGGCCCAGACAATTAGCCAATCCATTGAAAGTATTAAAACAGAACTAAACGCTGAGAAATTAACATTGACGTCCCTGACGTTCGATATTTTCGGGTTCAGCCGTGGTGCCGCTGCGGCACGTCATTTCGCCAACCGCGTCCTGGCTCAGGACAGCGCGATTATTGCCGCCATTCGCCAGGGGCTGAACGGCGTTATCTTTCAGGGGCTGCCAGCCGGAAAGACCCGATTTATTGGCCTGTTTGACACCGTTGCGGCCATCGGCAGCCCGGTGAACGGCATGAATCCACACTCAGCCAGTACCGGCGAGGTGAAAATCACGCTGCCTCCCGGCATCGCGGAGAAGGTCTTCCATATCACGGCGGGAAATGAGTGCCGGTTTAACTTTGCCCTGAACAGCGTCCGGCCCGTATGGCCCGAACTGGTTCTCCCTGGCGCGCATTCCGACACTGGCGGCGGCTATCTGCCCCTGGTGCGGGAAAACCTGTTCCTGACCCGCCCTGCCACGGAAACGGTCCCCCTCAGCCTGCCGGGAAGCCAGACGCGAAGCTATACGCAGCTGATACAACAACTCCCGCAGCTGGATACGTTTCCCTGTCTCGCCCCCGTTCTGCGGACCAGCCGCATTATGGCCGAAACCTGGTATGACGACCGGCTTCCTCCGGATCGCTACGGGCAGTTTCAGAAACGAAGTTTTTCGGCGCTGACGCTGCGAAACCGGCTAATTCGCAACGACTGGGCAAAGGTGGTACTGCGGGTGATGATCGAGGCGGCGAAAGAGGCTGGGGTGAATTTCAAAGCTATTACAAATAATGACGAGGAACTGAATTTTCCTTCTGAACTTTCAGCTACGTGCGACAAAGCTCTGCTGATGGGAAAAGCGGTACGTGATGGCAACGTGCCGCCTGCTTTTACTCCGGAGGAAATGAATTTTCTGGCTCGCTCATATATCCACTGCTCTGCTAACTGGAACCCCGTCGTGAGAAATACCCGCGGTGAGATTCAGGGCGGTGCCACACTGGCTGAACTGCTCAGCTTCGTTAATCGCCCCGATGAAGACTGGCGGCGTACGCGCTACAACATAGAAGGAGAGTCATTTTGAAACAATGCTGCTTGTGGCTGTTTTTAATCCTGGCCACCCTGACGGGCTGCCATACAGGTGAGCCAGCCCCCCCCGAAGAGACCGGCGGAATGCCTTACGGGAAATGGGACTTCGCTTTCTTCACCCCGAAAGCGCTGTATGCCGACGTCACGCAGGCGCTGGTTATTGATGAGAAGGGGGTGGTGTATACCTTCCGGACGCTGGACTCCGTGCAGGACAGCGCTATTACTGTGGGGGCATGGAATAACGAGGTGCGGCGGCATGCCCAGTTTAACAAGGCGCGTCACCCGCCCGTGATGATGCTGTTCTGCTGGGATTCGGTCATCGACAAGAAGACCTATGAGACCCGGATAGTTTTTCCGGCCTCGCTCAGGACCAGAATGCTGGCTCCTACAGGCCAGGACTCATACGGCACCACGTGGTATGACACGCTGCTGATAGGCCTGGCCCCGGAAGGCAGGGTGCGTGTCTGGCTGCAGAACAGCGGGATTGGCGAGAACCTGCCGGTAGAGCCGCAGCGGCTCACCACGCTGTCCGGCGAAAAACTGGATGCCTGTAAATATGTTCCACCTCGCATTAATTTCAGTTATGCCGTGCCTGACGGATATGATCGGGAGACAAAGGAGTTTATCAAAGACAAAACCTACCCGTACGGACAGTGGTAAGGAAAACCAATGAAAAGGAGATTCACCACAGTACTGGCCTGCCTCTTCCTGCTGTCCGGCTGCCATACAGGTGAGCCAGCAACCCCCGAAGAGACCGGCGGAATGCCTTACGGGAAATGGGATTTTGCTTTTTTCACTCCCAAAGCGCTGTATGCCGAGGTCACCCAGGCGCTGGTTATTGATGAAAAGGGGGTGGTGTATACCTTCCGGACGCTGGACTCCGTGCAGGACAGTGGCGTTACCGTGGGAACATGGAGTAACCGGGTGCGACGGAACGCCCAGTTTAATCAGGCGCGTCACCCGCCCGTGATGATGCTGTTCTGCTGGGATTCGGTCATCGACAAAAAAACCTATGAGACCCGGATAGTTTTTCCGGCGTCGCTCAGGACCAGAATGCTGATCCCGACCGGCAAGACTACAGCCGGCGCTACCGCCTGGTATAACACGCTGCTGATTGGCCTGGCTCCGGAAGGCAGGGTGCGTGTCTGGCTGCAGAACAGCCGTGGCGGGAATGATAACCTGCCGGTAGAGCCACAGCGGCTCACCACGCTGTCCGGCGAAAAACTGGATGCCTGTAAATATGTTCCACCCCGCATTAATTTCAGTTATGCCGTGCCTGACGGATATGATCGGGAGACAAAGGAGCTTATCAAAGACAAAACCTACCCGTACGGGCAGTGGTAAGGAAAACCAATGAAAAGGAGATTCACCGCAGTACTGGCCTGCCACTTCCTGCTGTCCGGCTGCCATACAGATAAGCCAGCCCCACAGAAGAGACGCCCCTGGCCATCAGGACCAGGGACGGTAAAATCGCAAAACTCGCTATCCAGTAAATCGCTATGCACTCCCAGGGCAAGGAAGGTTACTGTTGTGCAAGCTGATTACGACGATACTCCCCCTGCCGCTCCAGCATCCAGCCCGGATATTCGCGCGGCAGCGCGCTCACCGCATCAAGCTGCTTAAGCTCGTCTTCGCTTAAGCGGATCCCGGTCGCGGCGATATTGTCGTCCAGCTGATCGACGCGTTTCGCACCAATAATCACGCTGGTCACGGCCTTTTGATGCAGCAGCCACGCCAGCGCGATTTGCGCGACGGAGACACCCTTGCTTTCGGCGATAGTGCGCATTACGTCCACGCAGTCGAAGGCGCGATCTTTATTCACCGGCGGGAAGTCGAACTCCAGGCGGCGACCACCGGCTTCACTCTGCCCGTCGCGGCCATATTTTCCGCTCAGCAGGCCGCCCGCCAGCGGGCTCCAGACCATCAGCCCGACGCCTTCGCTCTGCATCATCGGCACCAGCTCGCGCTCCAGATCGCGCCCGGCAATGGTGTAATACGCCTGCAACGACGCGAAACGCGCCAGCCCAAGACGTTCAGAAATACCGAGCGCTTTGGCAATCTGCCACGCCGCCCAGTTCGAGACGCCGATGTAGCGCACGTGGCCGTGCTGCACCAGGTTATCCAGCGCGTAGAGCGTCTCTTCAATCGGCGTTGCGGGGTCGAAGCCGTGAAGCTGGTAGAGATCGATATGATCGAGCTGCAGGCGGCGCAGGCTCTCCTTCACGCTGCTGACGATGTGATAGCGCGAGCTGCCGCGAGAGTTCACCCCTGCCGTTCCCGTTTCGCCGAACACTTTCGTGGCGACTACCACGTTCTCGCGCGGGATTTTCAGGTTTTTCAGCGCCTGACCGGTGATCTCCTCCGAGCGCCCTTCAGAGTAAACGTCCGCGGTGTCGATAAAGTTGATCCCGGCATCCAACGCGCGGCCCACCAGCTGCTCGGCTTCACTTTGCTGGAGCTGGCCAATCTTGCCCCACATGCCGCCCTCACCGCCGAAGGTCATGGTGCCGAGGCACAGTTCAGAAACAAACAGACCGGTGTTGCCCAGTTTTTGATAACGCATAAGTTATTCCTCGCATGTCGATTGGGTACCCGATAGTTATACCCGCCCCTCAGCCATCGCGAATGTGGTGTTCCTGTCCGTTTCTTGCCCAATCCTCTGAATTTATCCGCGCGGGGCGTCGCCAAAGACGCTGTAGTCCGGTAACTGCACCTGCTGATACGGCTCCCAGCCGCCGCCGAGCGCCTTGTAGAGCGCCACCAGATCGAGCGCGCTCTGCACCTGCGCCTGTGCGCGCTGCTGCTGGGCCTGCGCCAGCTGACGCTGAGCGTCCAGCACGTCGATAAAGCTGGCAATCCCCTGCCGGTAGCTGTCGCTTGCCAGGTCAAAGGCGTTTTGCAGGGCGTCGATCGTTTTTGCGAGACCCGCTTCACGCTGCTGGTCGGTGCGATAGCTCACCAGCGCGTTTTCCACATCCCCGAGCGCGGTCAGTACCGTCTGGCGATAGTCCAGCACCGCTGCGCCCTGCTGCGCACGCGCCACCTTCACGCTGGAAACCAGCCGTCCGCCCTGGAAGATGGGAATGGAGACCTGCGGACCGAAGCTGTAGAAGTGGCTGCTCCAGTCGGTCAGCCAGTTGGTTTCGCTGTTGCGCAGGCCAAACTGCCCGGAGAGCGTAAAGCTCGGGAACAGCTCCGCCACCGAGACGCCGATTTGCGCCGTCGCGGCGTGGAGGTTCGCCTCCGCTTCGCGCACGTCCGGACGGCGGCGCGCCAGCGTGGACGGAATGCCCGTTTGCACAATATCCGGCAGAGCAGGCATCGGCTGCACGCTTTGCAATTCCGCATCCAGCGCCCCCGGCGGCTTGCCGAGCAGGATCGCCAGACCGTTCATCGCCTGCCGCTCCTGCGCCTGATATTGCGGAAGCTGTGCTTCAAGGTTGCCTAACTGCGCCCGGGCGTTTTCCACGTCCATCTGCGGCGACAGCCCGCCCCGCTGGCGGCTTTCGGTCAGATCCAGCGTCTGCTGCGCGCTTTTAATCTGGGTGTTCAGCGTGGCGATAATGCTCTGCGCCCCGCGCAGCTGTAGCCACGCGCGCGCCACTTCGGCTTCCAGCGACACCAGCGCGTCGTTACGCTGCTCGATAGCCGCTTTCTGCTGCGCTTCGGCGGCTTCCACCTGACGACGCACCTTGCCCCACAGGTCGATTTCCCACTGGGCGTCGAAGCTGCCCTGGTAGAGGTTAACCGGCTGCGTCAGCGGCCCCAGCGCGCCTTTCAGATTGGGATCGATGCTATCCACCTGGTCGTACACGCCGTGGGATTTCAGCTCCCCCTCCAGCCCAAGCTGCTGGCGCGTCGCCTGCAGATTGCCGTTCACCGACGGATAAAACGCCCCGCCCGCCTGATTAATCTGTTCACGCGCCCCGGCGATGCGCAGCACCGTCTGCTGCAGCGTCAGGTTTCCGGCGATGGCGCGTTCAACCAGGCTGTCGAGCTGCGGTGAGCCGAAGGTTTTCCACCAGCGCGGGTTGGTCGCGGCGGAGGTGGTTTGCGACTTCACCGCGCTGTCGCCCTTATCGTTCCAGTGCGTGACGGCGGGCGGTGCGGGCTGCTGGTAGTCCGGCCCGACGGCGCAGCCCGCCAGCAGCATCATTATCATCAGAGGGTGTAAACGTCTGTGTATCATCAATGTGCTCCTGCACTCCCCTCGCTCTTAACCGGCGAGAGCAACAAACAAAACGGAATCAGTAACAAGGCCACCGCGCTCAGGATGGTGAAGACGTCGATGTAGGCCAGGATGCGCGACTGCTCAATCATCGTCTGGTACATGCGTCCGGTGGCGATGCCGGTGGGATCGCCCACCTGGGTGGTGAAGTTCTGGATCGCCTGCGCGCCTTCGCGTATCGCCAGCTGGAACTGCTCGTTAAACGGCGAGGCGTGGTACGCCAGATGGGCGCTGTGCGCCTGCGCGCGTTCGGTGATGGCCGCCGTCGAGAGCGATATCCCAACCGAACCCGCAACGTTGCGGAACATGGTAAACAGCGCTGCCGCATCGGCGTTGAGCCGTCTCGGAATCGAAATAAAAGCAATGGTAGTCAGCGGCACAAACAGGAACCCCAGCCCTATCGACTGGGCGCTGCGGAACAGGACCAGCGTTTCGAAGTCGATATCCGGCGTGAGCGTGCGCGACCAGAAGAACGACACCGCCAGACAGGTAAAGCCAAAGGCAATAATCCAGCGCGTCTGCACCACCGGCATCAGCTTCAGCACCAGCGGAATGGTTAACACAATCAGCACCGCCCCGGGCGACAGCACCAGCCCGGACCAGGTGGCGGTATAGCCCAGGTCCTGCTGCGCCAGTTGCGGGATCACAACCGAGCTGCCGTAGAGGATCATCGCCATCCCCGCCATCAGCAGGCTGGAGACGGTAAAATTTCGATCCTTCATGCAGTGCAGATCCACCACCGGCTTTTTGGCATACATCAGCCAGTAAATCGCACCAATGATGCCGATCAGCGTTAATACCGCGAAAGTGCGGGTAAAGTTAGAGTTAAACCAGTCTTCGTCTTCTCCCCTGTCGAGCATCACCTGCAGACAGCCCAGTCCCAGCGCGATCAGGCCGATCCCCGTCCAGTCGATACTCAGCTTCTCTTTTGATTTGCTCTCCCACGGCGGATCTTCCAGCAGCTGGTAAATCGCCAGCACCGTCACAATCCCCACCGGAATGTTGATAAAGAACACCCAGCGCCACGAGTAGTTGTCGGTGATCCAGCCCCCCAGCGTCGGGCCGAGGACCGGCGCAACGATAATCGCAATGGAGGAGAGACCAAACGCTTTGCCCCTGTCTTCGGGTTTGAAGTAGTCGAGCAGCACCGACTGCTGCGTGGGCTGCAGCCCGCCGCCAAAGAAGCCCTGCATCACGCGGAACAGGATGATCTGCCACAGCTCTGTGGCGATGCCGCACAGGAACGAGCAGACGGTGAACATGACGATGCAGATCAGGAAGAACTGCTTGCGCCCGAAAACCCGGCTCAGAAACGCCGAGATGGGCAGCACGATACCGTTTGCCACCAGATAGCTGGTTAACACCCAGGTGGATTCGTCATAGCTGGACGAGAGCGAGCCTGCCACGTGGGGCAGCGCCACGTTGACGATAGTGGTGTCCAGAATTTCCATAAACACCGCCAGGGTGACGACAATCGCCACCGCCCACGGATTACTGGCGGGTTTCCAGCTGTCGTGGCTGTGATCCGTCATTCCACCGTCACCTTCGGTGCCACCGACAGCCCCAGCGGCAGCGGTTTGTTAGGATCGAGGCCCTTATCAATCACGATTTTGACCGGCACGCGCTGCACAATTTTGACGAAGTTACCGGTGGCATTTTCTGCCGGGAAGGCGGAGAAGCGTGAGCCGCTGCCCTGCTGGATACTGTCTACGTGGCCCTCAAGCTCCATATCCGGCCAGGCGTCGACGGACACGGTGACCTTATCGCCCGGCTTCATGCGCTCAAGCTGCGACTCTTTAAAGTTCGCGACCACCCACACGTTCGGGGAAACCAGCGAGAACAGCGCCGTTCCCGCCTGCACCAGCGTGCCGGGCTGCACGTTGCGTTTGGTGACAACGCCGTCGAACGGGGCGCGGACTTCGGTGTAAGAGAGGTTAAGATTGGCGGTTTCCAGCTGCGCTTTAGCCTGATCGACCTGACGCTCGCGCGCTTCAACGTTAGTTTCCTGCTGGCGAATCTGCAGCTGCACCTGCTCCGCCACTTCCAGCTGTGCCTGGGCGCTGGCCAGTCCGGCCTGTGCACTGCGCAGCTGAGCGTTCGCGGAATCAATGCTTTGCTGGGTGGTCGCACGCGGGTCAACGCCGCGCTGACGGCGGTACTCCGCCTGCGCGTTTGCCATATCGGCCTGCGCTTTCAGCACCTGCGCTTTGGCTTCGTCACGCTGGGCGGGATATTGCACCTTCGAGAGCGCCAGCTGTGCCTGCGCCTGATGCAGCTGAGCAAGCGCCAGCCCAAGCTGGGCCTGAGCCTGATCGCGCTGTGCGGTGGTATCACGCGGATCGATAACCACCAGCAGATCGCCCTTTTTCACGCGCTGGTTATCGCGCACGCGCAGCTCGGTGACGTAGCCCGCCGTTTTGGGGGCAATCGTCACCACGTCGCCGTCGGTAAAGGCGTCGTCGGTCGTCTCTTCGTTACGGGTTAAAAACCACCACACCAGCGCCACGACGACCATTACCACCACGACAATGCCGAGGATAATTAACGGTTTCTTGCCCGGGCGCTTACGCTCATTATTGTTTTTTTCCTGCTCGTCAGCAGGCGGGTTTTGATCTTCAGCCATAGTTCAGCAACGGTCCTGTCAGTGAGCGGCATCACACTATGCCGTTCACTAAAGCTAGGACGTTGCTATACGTTTGCCAGGAAAAACTGACAAATTGCGCACTATATGAGAAGGAATATTCCGAAACCGATCGCCGCGGCCCAAACCAGCATCGGAATCGACCAGACGTGGAAACGCCACCAGATACGACGGTCGTTGGCCATACGCAGGGCAATCAGGTTTGCCAGCGAACCGGGCAGCAGCCCAAACCCGCCGATGTTCACCGCCCAGGCCAGGAGCGTATCGGGCGGAACATAGTTGAGCAGCAGAATGGTGGACGGCACGTTGCTGATAAACTGCGACAGGCCAATCGCCGTCAGCCACAGCCCCGGCTGAGACAGCGTGCTGACGCTGTGCAGAACATTTTGCAGCACCGGAAGCTGGATAAGGAGATGCACATCAATAAACATCGCCATAAAGACCAGCAGCAGCGTCCAGTCCACGCTCACCAGCACGCGACGCGCCAGGACAACAAAACCCGCGGCAACGAGCAGGACGCCCGCCAGCTCATACTTCAGCTCCAGCGCGAACAGAAAGACGATGTATAACCCGAGACAGCTCCACACCAGACGAGGCTGCCACTGCGGACCCGTTGTGCCGCTGTGGTACTGCAGCTTTTTATCCGGAAATGCAAACCAGCACACCGCCATCAGCGACAGCATCATCACCAGCGCCAGAGGGGCCATCTGCCAGGTAAAGGCGGCGAACGACAGACCGGACCGTCCCCAGAGAAGGATATTTTGCGGGTTGCCGATTGGCGTCAGAAGTGAGCCTGCATTGACGGCCAGCGCTTCAAAGATGATCAAGCGGCTGACGGGGATCTCGCACAGCTTACGCAGCGTAAGCGTGAGAGGCACGATGATAAACAGCGCCACATCGTTGGTCAGAAACGTCGACAGCACCGCGGCGGAGAACACCATAAACAGGGACAGCCTGCGTTCGGTGGCAAAGCGGCGCACCATTTTACGTCCCAGGACGTCAAAATAGCCGCTCAGCTCAACCCCTTTGGTGAGCATCATCAGGCCGCTCAGGGTAATGATGGTGCGCCAGTCAATCGCGGCGGGCCAGGCGTGTGGGGCAAACGGCACAAAGAGGCTTAACGCTGCGCCAATAATTAATAAGAGATGGAAGAAACGATCGCGTGCCAGGGCCTGCAGTCCAGGGATTTTCATTCAGCGGAGGGACCATATTTAAGGGTAAATTCGCGAAACTTCACCAGCGTCTCTTCGCTAACGTGGTGTTCCATTCCTTCCGCATCCCGGCGGGCGATCTCCGGGCTAACGCCCAGCACCAGTAAAAAATTCTCGACAAGCTGATGGCGCTCGCGGCTCTCCTGCGCGAGCTTCTCCCCTTCCGGCGTCAGAAAAACACCGCGCCAGGGGATCATTTCAATTAAGCCCACGGAGGCCAGGCGTTTTAACATTTTAGCGACAGTTGGCTGTGAAACCCCCAGCCTGGCGGCCATATCGACCTGGCGCGCTTCACCAACCTCACGGATCAGATCGGAAATGAGTTCAACATAATCATCAATCAGTTCACGCCGGTGCGCTTCGCGGACCTGGCGAAAACCTTCGACATGTTCTTCAACATTCACCAGTTGCGTCGTTTTCCTCATTGTCGGATGACCTGCGCGACGGTTCATTGTACTTCCTCAGTGGGGTGACGCTTCCAGCGCCCGGTTTGGAGAGCGCACATTGTAAACCATAGCTCCGCAAGCACAAAAAATTAACGAAATAGCCATAGCTATACAATATAGCCTGTGCTATATCTGTATGTAATGCAGTCACCCTTCACGGATCGAAGGGATCAAAACTCAGGAGGTCTTATGAACGAATTCAAGAGGTGCATGACCGTGTTTACCCACTCTCCCTTTAAAGTGCGCTTAATGCTGTTGAACATGCTGTGCGATATGTTTAACAACAAACCGCATCAGGACGACAAACCTTCCCACTAAGCGGCGTTGCGGTACGCCGCTTCATTTTCCCGTCACAATCTCATTGTAAACTGGCTTCCAGCCGCCTTATTCCCGATCTTTTTTACGGATTTGCAGTCCCCTTCGCAAAACATCTGCTTAGCAACTGTTGATATTATTTAGCGCTCGCACTATCTTCTTGCAGCCCTGCACAATTTGCGGCTCGCTGAAGCGGACCCTCATTCCCTCTCCACGCACTGTCAGGCAGGTTATGACCCTTGACGCCAGGGTGAGCACATGGCGTTTTCATCCATGATAGTGACCTATGAATGTAACCCTGATAGATACCGTTGTGACCCGCAGCCGGGCCTTAAGCCCGTGGACGGGTTTTTACTTTTTGCAGTCATTACTGATTAACTTTGCGCTGGGTTATCCCTTTAGCCTGCTCTACGCGGTGGCGTTCACCTGCGTTCTGCATGTGCTGTGGCGAGCCGCACCGCGCGTGCAAAAGGCGTTAATCGGGATCTGTTCGCTGGTTGCTGCACTCTATTTCCCGTTTGGCCAGGCTTACGGCGCGCCAAACTTTAATACCCTGCTGGCGCTGCACTCGACCAATATGGAAGAGTCGACGGAGATCTTGACGATCTTCCCGTGGTACAGCTACGTGGTCGGGATCTTTATCTTCGCGTTGGGCGTTATCGCCATCCGCCGTCAGTCGGGCGAGAAAAAATCCTGGGGTAAGATCGAAATACTCTGTCTGGTTTTCAGCATTGCCGTGGCGTTTGTCGCCCCCATCCAGAATATTCCCTGGGACGGTAAGCTAAGGCTCATCAATATCGGCTATCCGGTTTTCCGCTTCGTGAAAGACGTCGTTGTCAATAATAAAGAGGTTCTCGACGAACAGGCGCGCATGGCTGAGCTTTCCAATATGAAAGACACCTGGAACGTGCTGGCCGTTAAGCCGAAATATCACACCTATGTGGTGGTGATTGGCGAAAGTGCACGTCGCGATGCAATGGGAGCCTTCGGCGGACACTGGGATAACACACCGTTTGCCAGTTCGGTCAAAGGCACGCTGTTTACCGATTACGTCGCGGCCAGCGGCTCGACGCAGAAATCGCTCGGCCTGACGCTTAACCGGGTCGTCGACGGCAAACCTCAGTACCAGGATAATTTTGTCACCCTGGCAAACCGCGCGGGTTATCAGACCTGGTGGTTCTCCAATCAGGGGCAAATTGGCGAATACGATACGGCCATCGCCAGTATCGCCAAGCGTGCCGACGAAGTGCAGTTCCTGAAGAACGGCGACTTTGAAGCCGACAAAAACACCAAAGACGAAGCGCTGTTGAAAATGACGGCCCAGGTCTTCGCCACCCCGCGCATCCAGCCTCAGCTGATCGTCCTGCACCTGATGGGGTCGCACCCGCAGGCCTGCGATCGGACCGGCGGGAAGTACGCGGAGTTCGTGCAGTCCAAAGAGACCTCTTGCTATCTCTACACCATGACGCAAACCGACAACCTGCTGAGCAAGCTGTACGATCAGCTACGCAATACGGGCGACAGCTTCTCCATGGTCTATTTCTCGGATCACGGGCTGGCGTTTAAAGAGCGTGGTAAAGAGGTGCAGTACCTGGCGCACGATGACAAGTTCCAACAGAACTTCCAGGTGCCGTTTATGGTGCTGTCGAGTGATGATAAAACGCATCGCGTTATTAAAGCGCGTCGTTCGGCAAATGATTTCCTGCAGTTCTTCTCGCAGTGGACGGGGATTAAGGCCGAGCAGATAAAAACGGCTTACCCGTTTGTCTCTAACAAGAAAGCTCCCCCAGTGTACGTTACCAACTTCAAGTTACAGAAAGTTGACTACAACCATCTGGGTACGGATATTTTTGATATTAAGAGTAAGTAGTTTCTGCCGTCTCGTGCGGTCTGACCCTGGCCCTCTCCCACGGGGCTGAGGGTTCCCCACAAATTAAAGCGAGCAGTGAACAATCCCCTCGCCCCTCCGGGGAGAGGGTTAGGGTGAGGGGAACATACGGCTAAGGTGGTATTTCCGTTCACTTCAATTTTCTTGCTACTCTGTAACGCCATAATCGGTGAACGTGCCAGGGTGGCTCAATCGCCACCACCCTGGCAACCCGGGCTCCCGGCGGTAAATCGCCGCTACGCGGTGCCTTCGGCTTATTCCTTCCGGCTTATCGGGTACGGGCGGAGGTAACATCCCTGTAAAGCCCGCCCTCTCGGCGCATCCATGCGCCTCGCCCCGGCCTACAGGAAACGCCTCAGCGATTTACAGCCGGACCAGGGAGTCGCTGTAAGTTATTTATTTTACGTATAAAATCCCAATCGCTTCCAGTTTAAAAAATTACTGGGGAACCCTCAGTTCACGGGGAGAGGGAAAAAGCCAAAAAAAAATCCGCCACAATGGGCGGATTTTTTATTTCATCACCGGAGTGATTAGAAGCGGTAACCTACGCCCGCGATCCAGGTGCCAACGTCAACGTTGCGGATACGGCTCTGCTCATAGGAGAAGTCCAGAGCAACGTCCTGGATTGGGTTGAACTGCAGGCCTGCGCCATAGGAGAAACCGTAGTCGCTGTTGCTTGCAGTGCGGCTTTCGCTCAGGTTTTCAGTCTGCTGGAATTTACCGTAGCCAACACCTACAACACCGTAGATGCTCGCCCAGTCATTCAGACGGTAAGCTGGACCAGCGGTGATACCGTAGTACTGGCCTTTGTTGTATGCGCCGTTTTCAGAACGATCTTTCTCGGTGTAGGTGAAAGAACCGATCACGCCCAGTGGGTTGTTATCCTGCTCGTAGCGATACTTCAGGTTGAAACCGTTAGCTTTGTTCATCACGCCCTGATAGTCGCTCTGAGCGTAACCACCAGTAACAGTAGAAGTAGCAGCTACAGCGGTACCTGCGGAAACAGCCAGTACAGCGGCCAGTGCTGAAAGACATGCAATTTTTTTCATAACCACCTCAAATGTGCTTCAAGTAAGTCCGTAAGTTTTAAATATATCAAAAAAATTTGCGAAACTCTTTGTGATTCGTGATGTCTAATGAAACCTTTCCTGTAACAGAACGTTTCCAGCGTCAGCTATCTCTTTCAAATCACATGCAATTTTCACTACTAAATGCGCATAGTGCGCGCACGCGCCGTTACATTCATCCAGATTATTCCTAATCTATCAGGCGATAAATCCACCAGCGCTTAACCATTTTACGGATTTCACGAGGTTTTTTTTCAACAGCGCCTCAACCGTTGCCGCTTATTTCCTTTACACTGCAACCTTTACCTCATTTGACATAAGCTGACAGGAGAAAGGATGCCTGGGTTATCCCGCACGTCGTCGGTCTGGTTGCCGGTCGCAGTCATACTCATCGCCATGTTGTCCATTCAAAGCGGTGCTTCGCTTGCAAAATCGCTTTTCCCGCTGGTTGGCGCGCCTGGGGTCACCGCCCTGCGTATCGTGCTGGGCACGGCGATACTGGTGGTCATTTTCAAACCCTGGCGTCTGCGGTTCAAAAAGGAGCAGCGTTTACCCCTGCTGTTTTATGGACTCTCCCTGGGAGCAATGAACTATCTGTTCTACCTCTCTATTCAGACGATACCGCTGGGGATCGCCGTCGCGCTGGAGTTTACCGGCCCGCTGGCGGTGGCGCTTTTCTCCTCGCGACGTGCGGTCGATTTTATCTGGGTCGTGTTAGCCGTGCTGGGGTTATGGTTCCTGCTTCCCCTGGGCCAGAGCGTCGCTGAGATTGATCTGACGGGCGCTGCCCTGGCGCTGGGTGCAGGTGCATGCTGGGCCGTCTATATACTTACGGGCCAGCGTGCGGGAGAAGAGCACGGTCCGGCGACCGTTGCGTTGGGGTCACTGATCGCTGCCATTGTCTTTGTGCCTATCGGCATGGCGCAGGCGACCGAATCTATCTGGCAATGGTCGGTTATGCCCATCGGGCTGGCGGTCGCGATTCTCTCTACCGCACTCCCCTACTCTCTGGAGATGATTGCCCTTACGCGTCTGCCGACACGCATATTTGGCACCCTGATGAGCATGGAGCCTGCGCTAGCCGCCATTTCTGGAATGGTATTTCTCGGCGAAACCCTCACGTTGACCCAGACGCTGGCGCTCTGCTCGATTATCGCGGCATCAATGGGCTCAACGCTCACCATGCGCCCTGAACCTAAAGTTGAGAAAGTGGATATCAGCTAAGGCCATATATTCTGCATGGCCTCCACGCCATGCAGAATAAAGGCCAGAAAGACAGCCGTTATAATTTTTTACATACTTTGCGCTATTTTCGAAATATCCCTCTGCGTTTACGGCCCTCTCCAGCAATTAAGATTGATCTGTATCAATTTAAAAAATTGACATCAATTTCAATAAGTTAAATTCTCAACCTCCTTCTCGCTATTAAACCAATAGGCACAGCCGAACCGCAGGCAAAAAATCCGGTGCTATACTTAGTTCCGTAATTACCTGGGACATAAACATCAAGAGGATATGAGATTATGAGTACCGCTAAACTGGTGAAAACGAAAGCGTCTAATCTGCTTTATACCCGTAACGATGTATCGGATAGCGACAAAAAAGCGACTATTGAGTTGCTGAATCGCCAGGTGATCCAGTTCATCGATCTTTCGCTGATCACCAAACAGGCCCACTGGAATATGCGCGGTGCAAACTTTATTGCCGTTCATGAAATGCTGGATGGCTTCCGCACAGCACTGGTTACCCACCTCGATACGATGGCTGAACGTGCCGTTCAGCTAGGCGGCGTGGCGCTGGGTACTACGCAGGTGATCAACAGCAAAACGCCACTGAAGAGTTATCCGCTGGATATCCATACCGTTCAGGATCACCTGAAAGAGCTGGCGGACCGCTACGCGATTGTGGCAAATGACGTGCGTAAAGCGATTGGGGAAGCCAAAGACGAAGATACCGCAGACATTTTCACCGCCGCGTCCCGCGACCTGGATCAGTTCCTGTGGTTTATCGAATCTAACATCGAATAATTCATACGAATTTGCTATCAAACCCTCGCCCTCCGGTGAGGGTTTTGCACATCTATGGTGCACAGTTTTTGTCTGCACACCTGCAAAAGTGAACGAAATGTAATAATCACTTCACACAACCGTTAACGGAAGATTGTTTTTTCGTCGGAATTTACGCTAAATATCTCCCCGTCAGTTGGGCCAAACGAAGCGCACCAAAATAGTGCTCCACTTTGGTGCAATAAAACCTCATTGCCCCATTTATTGTGCAATGCATGACATCATCCCCTTTGCAAAACAATAGCTTGTAAAGTTGGCACGATTTTTTCATTGTGCCACCTGTTCTCGCAGGGGATCGCCCCGTGGATATAAAAGGAAATGCTATGAAGTCTGTATTAAAAGTTTCACTGGCTGCACTTACCCTGGCTTTTGCAGTGTCCTCTCAGGCTGCCGACAAACTGGTTGTGGCGACCGACACGGCGTTCGTTCCGTTTGAATTCAAACAGGGTGATAAATACGTTGGTTTTGATGTGGATCTGTGGGCCGCTGTCGCAAAAGAACTCAAGCTGGATTACACCCTGAAGCCGATGGACTTCAGCGGCATCATCCCGGCACTGCAAACCAAGAACGTTGATCTGGCACTGGCAGGCATCACCATTACCGATGAACGTAAAAAAGCGATCGACTTCTCTGACGGCTACTACAAAAGCGGCCTGCTGGTCATGGTCAAAGCCGATAATAACGACGTAAAAAGCGTGAAAGATCTCGACGGCAAAGTGGTGGCAGTGAAGAGCGGCACCGGTTCTGTTGATTACGCGAAAGCAAATATCAAAACCAAAGACCTGCGTCAGTTCCCGAACATCGACAACGCATACATGGAACTCGGCACCAACCGTGCTGACGCTGTTCTGCACGACACGCCTAACATCCTGTACTTCATCAAAACAGCAGGTAACGGCAAGTTCAAAGCCGTTGGTGAGTCTCTGGAAGCACAGCAGTACGGTATCGCGTTCCCGAAAGGCAGCGACGAGCTGCGCACGAAAGTTAACGGCGCGCTGAAAACGCTGAAAGAGAACGGCACCTATAACGAAATCTACAAAAAATGGTTCGGTACCGAGCCTAAATAATTTCACCTGAATTCAGGTTTGTAATGCCCGGTGGCGCTGCCGCTTACCGGGCCTACGTTTTTCGTTTTTCACCACGGTATACAGGAATACATCATGCAGTTTGACTGGAGCGCCATCTGGCCTGCCATTCCACTCTTGCTTGAAGGCGCTAAAATGACTCTGTGGATTTCGGTCCTGGGTCTGGTTGGTGGGTTGATTATCGGTCTTGTCGCCGGTTTCGCTCGCACCTACGGCGGCTGGATCGCAAACCATATCGCACTGGTTTTCATCGAAGTGATCCGCGGCACCCCTATCGTCGTGCAGGTCATGTTCATCTACTTCGCCCTGCCAATGGCGTTCACCGACCTGCGCATCGACCCGTTCAGCGCAGCCGTCGTGACCATTATGATCAACTCAGGCGCTTACATCGCGGAAATCACCCGCGGTGCGGTGCTGTCGATTCATAAAGGTTTCAGTGAAGCCGGTCTGGCGTTAGGTCTTTCTCGTCGCGAAACGATCCGCCACGTTATTCTGCCGCTGGCGCTGCGCCGTATGCTGCCGCCGCTCGGCAACCAGTGGATTATCAGCATCAAAGATACGTCGCTGTTCATTGTTATCGGCGTGGCCGAGCTGACCCGTCAGGGTCAGGAGATCATTGCTGGCAACTTCCGCGCGCTGGAAATCTGGAGTGCGGTAGCCGTTGTCTACCTGATCATTACTCTGGTTCTGAGCTTCGTTCTGCGTCGTCTTGAAAGAAGGATGAAAATCCTGTGATTGAATTTAAAAACGTTTCCAAGCACTTTGGCCCAACCCAGGTGCTGCACAATATCGATCTGAACATTAAACAGGGTGAAGTGGTGGTGATTATTGGGCCATCCGGCTCCGGTAAATCCACCCTGCTGCGCTGCATCAACAAGCTGGAAGAGATCACCAGCGGCGATCTGATCGTCGACGGCCTGAAGGTGAACGACCCGAAAGTGGATGACCGTCTGATTCGTCAGGAAGCGGGCATGGTGTTCCAGCAGTTCTACCTGTTCCCGCACCTGACGGCGCTGGAAAACGTGATGTTTGGCCCACTGCGCGTGCGCGGTGCCAGCAAAGCGGCGGCGGAAGCGCTGGCAAAAGATCTGCTGGCAAAAGTCGGCCTGGCAGAACGTGCGCACCACTACCCTTCCGAGCTGTCCGGTGGTCAACAGCAGCGTGTGGCGATTGCCCGCGCCCTGGCGGTCAAACCGAAAATGATGCTGTTTGATGAGCCTACGTCCGCACTCGACCCAGAGCTGCGTCACGAGGTGCTGAAAGTCATGCAGGATCTGGCGGAAGAAGGGATGACGATGGTGATCGTGACCCACGAAATCGGCTTTGCTGAGAAAGTGGCGTCCCGCCTGATCTTTATTGATAAAGGCCGCATCGCGGAAGACGGCAACCCGCAGGAGCTGATCGCGAACCCGCCGAGCCTGCGTTTGCAGGAGTTCCTGCAGCACGTCTCCTGATCGTTAGCTTCACATGTAAGCCGGGCATGCCCGGCTTTTTTACGCCAGATTGTTCCCAAAAATCCCCCTCCTCGCCTCGACTTCTATACTTATCATTTTGTTCGACATTTTCACCGGAGGACGCCGTGCCGTGGATCCTGTTGCTGTTGATAAGCCTGTTTAGTGCGCCATCGTTCGCCGTCGCGATCCCCGGCGTCACCACCGGAACCACCGCGACGACGAACAGCACGCCGCCACCCGAGCCCGATGCCGAACAGAAAAAAGCGGCCTACAGCGCCCTTGCCGACGTCCTCGAGAACGACACCTCCCGACAGGAACTCATTGGTCAGCTGCGGAAAGTGGCCGCCACGCCGCCGCAGGCGGAGGTGCCAACCCTCACACCTCCGCAGGTTGAGGAGCAAAAAACGGTGCTGGAAAACGTCACCGACGTGAGCCGCCACTACGGGGAAGCGCTCTCCTCGCGCTTCGCTCAGCTATACAGAAACCTGATTGGCTCACCGCATAAGGCATTTAACCCGCAAACGTTCACCGCCGCCGCCACGCAGTTCCTGATGCTGGCGGGTGCGGTATTTCTTTTTTACTGGCTGGTGCGCCTGTGCGCGTGGCCGCTGTACCGCAAAATGGGGCAATGGGGACGCAGGAAGAATCAGCAGAAAAGCAGCTGGCTGCACCTGCCGTTGATGATAGCCTCAGCGTTTATCATCGATTTACTGCTGCTGGCGTTGACGCTGTTTTTAGGCCAGATGCTGGCCGACAGGCTGAATGCTGGCAACAAAACCATCGCCTTCCAGCAGTCGCTTTTCCTGAATGCCTTTGCCCTGATTGAGTTCTTCAAGGCGCTGCTGCGGTTACTCTTTTGTCCGCACGTGCCGGAGCTGCGTCCTTTCTCCATTCGGGATGCGAGCGCGAAGTACTGGGCGCTGCGCCTGAGCGTGCTCAGCGGGCTGATTGGCTACGGTCTGCTGGTTGCCGTGCCGATCATCTCCAACCAGGTGAACGTCCAGTTTGGCGCGCTGGCAAACGTGCTGATCATGATCTGCATTACCGTCTGGTCGCTGTACCTTATCTTCCACAATAAAAAAACCATTACCCAAAGCCTGCTGAATCTGGCCGATCGCTCCCTGTCGTTCTTTAGCCTCTTTATTCGCGCGTTCGCCCTGGTGTGGCACTGGCTGGCAAGCGCTTACTTCATCGTACTGTGCTTCTTCTCGCTGTTTGACCCGGGTAATAGCCTGAAATTTATGATGGGGGCGACGTTCAAAAGCCTGGCCATTATCGGCATCGCGGCCTTTGTGTCGGGGCTGCTGTCGCGCTGGATCTCGAAAACCATCACCCTGTCGCCGCAGGTCCAGCGGAGTTATCCGGAACTGCAAAAGCGGGTAAACGGCTGGATGTCGGTATCGCTCAAAGTGGCGCGCATTCTCACCGTCTGCGTGGCGATTATGCTGCTCCTGAATGCGTGGAGCCTGTTTGATTTCTGGAACTGGCTGCACAACGGTGCGGGTGAAAAAACGGTCGATATCCTGATTCGCATCGCGCTGATTCTGTTCTTCTCCGCCGTCGGCTGGACGCTGCTGGCGAGCCTTATTGAGAACCGTCTGGTCTCGGATATTCACGGCAGGCCCCTGCCCAGCGCGCGGGCAAGAACGCTGTTAACGCTGTTCCGCAACGCGCTGGCGGTGATTATCAGCACCATCACCATCATGATCGTGCTGTCGGAAATCGGCGTGAATATCGCCCCGCTGCTGGCGGGTGCCGGTGCCCTGGGGCTGGCCATCTCCTTCGGTTCGCAAACGCTGGTGAAGGATATTATTACCGGCATCTTTATTCAGTTTGAGAACGGGATGAACACGGGCGATCTGGTGACCATCGGGCCGTTAACCGGCACCGTGGAGAGGATGTCCATCCGTTCGGTTGGCGTGCGTCAGGACACCGGGGCGTACCACATCATTCCCTGGTCTTCGATCACCACCTTCGCCAACTTTGTGCGCGGCATTGGTTCCGTTGTGGCGAACTACGATGTGGATCGCCACGAGGATGCGGACAAAGCGAAGCAGGCGCTGCGCGATGCGGTAGAAGAACTGATGGAGATGGAGGATATCCGCGGGCTGGTGATCGGAGAGCCGTCATTTGCCGGCATCGTCGGGCTGACGAATACGGCGTTTACCCTGCGCGTGTCGTTCACCACCCAGCCGCTGAAGCAGTGGACGGTACGCTTTGCGCTCGACAGCATGGTGAAGAAACACTTTGATCTGGCGAACGTGCGGATGCCCGTGCAAACCTATCAGGTATTGCCGCCGCCCGCATCGCCGCTCCCTCCGCAGGAGCCGACGCTGTAACCTGGTTGCCGGGTGGCGGCTTCGCCTTACCCGGCCTACGACGGGGTGCTATTTGCGACGTTTGTTGTTGTCCATAAACGTCCAGGCGATAAAGCGGCTCTGTTTCTGGCCCTGCGCCATCTCTTTTTTCACCACTTTTACGGCGCCCGCTTCGGTCAGCGCGCGGTAGAGCGGTGGCAGGTTATCCCCCCGGGAAACCAACGTCGTGAACCACTTCACCTGACGGCCAAACTGTTTGCTTTCCGCAATCATGCGCAAGATAAACGCCACTTCGCCCCCTTCACACCAAAGCTCCTGCTGCTGACCACCGAAGTTCAGCGCGGCATCCTCGTCCTGGCCCAGGTTACGGCGCTTGCGCTCGCTGCCCGCACGGGCCGATGCCGCCGAATCATGGAACGGCGGATTGCACATCGTGGCGTCATAGCTTTCGTTTTTGTGAATAATGCCGTTGAAGATCGACGCCGCGTCTTTCTGACGACGCAGGCGAATGGCGCGGCTCAATCCCGGGTTAGCGCTGATAATCGCCTGGGCACTGGCAAAGGCCTCGTCACCAATTTCGCTTCCGGTAAAGCGCCACTGATATTCGTGCGCGCCAATCAGCGGGTAAATCAGGTTCGCCCCGGTGCCAATATCCAGGATGGTGGCCTGCTGTGGAACGACCCCCTCATTGCCTTCGGCAAGAAGGTCGGCAAGGTGATGAACGTAGTCAGCGCGGCCCGGCACAGGTGGACAGAGAAAGCCTTCCGGAATATCCCAGTGAGCCACACCGTAAAAATGCGCCAGCAGGGCTTTGTTCAGCATTTTAACCGCCTGCGGGTCAGCAAAGTTGACCGAGGGCTCACCCGCTGGGGTCTGAACAAGATAGTCCTGCAGCGGCGGGCAGCTCAGGCACAACGCGTTCATGTCGTAGCGGCTGCGGTGGCGATTTCGCGGGTGCAATCCCGGCTTTTGGGCAGTCATGGCATTCTCCTTTAAACAGCGGCGTAAGATACCCTTTGCAGGCCCCACGGTAAATCTTTCTCTGCGACGCTCAAAAAACCGCCATAAATCAAACACCTTTATGTCTATGATCCGTCAGCGAATTGTCAATTTATATCGTTCAAAAAATAAGCAGATCATCATCAAATATTTGCGCTAAGTCACACTCGTCAGGCTTCTAAACTTAAAGGGAATCACCTGTTGTTTCCTCATGAGGATGTGATTATGAAAAAGTACCTGACCCTTGCTGTTATCGCAGCCGCCCTGGCGACCGCGTCCTTCTCTGCCATGGCCGTTCAGTCACTGACCCAGAATACCGATACGAGCCAGCTACGCCCTGCGGGCACCGTTTCGGTAAGCCGTGCCAGCAACCTTGACGATCTGCAGGCTAAGCTCGCCGAAAAAGCCCGTCAGGAAGGTGCAAAAGGATTCGTGGTGAACTCCGCTGGCGGAGATAACCATATGTACGGCACTGCGACCATCTATAAATAACCTGTCTCTTCTGCAAGACTGCATCTGCCCAACGGGTGCAGTTCTCTTCTCCCTTCGCCTTGATTGTTCATTTTTTAACCCCATAGTAAACGTATGGCCTAAACCGATTTCAGGAGGATGCTATGGCTTCCGGCTGGGCAAATGACGACGCTGTTAACGAACAGATCAACAGTACAATTGAAGATGCAGTTGCGCGTGCCCGCGGTGAAATTCCGCGCGGCGAAAGCTTAACGGAATGCGAAGAATGCGGAGAACCCATTCCGGAGGCGCGCCGAAAAGCCATTCCCGGCGTACGGCTTTGCATTACCTGTCAGCAGCATAAAGATTCAAAAAATGCGTCACACTCGGGATATAATCGCAGAGGTTCGAAAGACAGCCAGTTACGTTGACTTTGCTTTACCAAAATTAACCGAGCCCGCGCGTTCCTTTACGCTCACGGTTTTTAGCCAGACGCGTAGCAAAACGTGCCCTTCTTATCGCTTCTGTAAAGCGCATCCGCAAGAAGTGTAAAGCGGTGCTTTGAATTTATTAATATTCAATAAGTTATTTGTCATTCAATTTTTTTGAGTAACCACGTCAATTCTCTTCGATTTTATCACTCGCGAAAAACCGTGATACTTATCACATCGACGGAACATCGTCCCCTTAACAGAAACACCTGCGAGAGATTAATTATGAAAACCATCAAATATGCTGTAGCTGCTGTTGCCCTGTCCGCTCTGTCTTTCGGCGCTTTCGCTGTAGAGCCTGTCTCTTCTACTCAGGCACAGAACATGAACAAAGTCGGTGTGGTCAGTGCTGATGGCGCAACCACCCTAGACGGCCTGGAAGCCAAACTGGCTGAGAAAGCCGCTGCTGCCGGTGCAAGCGGATACACCATTACCTCCGCTAACGGCAATAACAAGCTGAGCGGTACCGCGGTTATCTACAAATAATCGACTGAATGAATGCTGTACCCTCGCCATACCCTCTGGTGAGCTGCTCCACCCTCATTGACCCTGTTGTTGTTACCCTTGCTTGCCCGTCCGCCACTGGACGGGCTTTTTTTTGTCTAAAACATCTGCGCCACGCGTTCAAGCCCGCCCAGGACGGATTCCACTTCTCCGGTTGCCAGCAAACAGCAGGCCATCTGCAGCTTGATCGAATGTGGAACCGGAACATTTCCGGCAAGGCACTGCTCAATCCAGTAGGCTGTAGTATGGGGATCTTTTGCCTCAGGCAATATCACGCCGGTATTCTCTTCCCCGCGTTCCAGAACGGCGCGCGTACCGGCAGAATCGATCAGCATCACCTGCGGGCAGCGCTGCGGGTTCGCATAAACCTCGCCTTCCGTGCCGTGCATCAGCAACGCCCTTCCGCCAATAGCCTCAAAGAACTGCCCCACGCGCGCCACGTATTCCGGGTGCGAAACGCTGGAGAGACGCAGGGCGGCATCTTCGTCAAACGGCGTGGCCAGTTTCGCCAGCGTGTGCGCGCTGTTACGCACGCCCATGCGCCAGCGCATATCGAGCTGCTTTTCCAGCGGCGGGCAGAGCGTGCCGACCGGGATATAAACAGGCTGATGACCGTCCAGCTTCGCCTGCGCCTGACCGGCATGACGCGTTGGCTCGATGCCCAGCATCCCGAAAATGGTCTCCGTCAACACGCGAGTAGGATCTTCGCTTACGCCGTGCACCACCACCGGGAACCCCAGTTTGTGTAATAAGATAGCGAGCAGCGGGGTTAGATTTGCCTGCTTGCGCGCGCCGTTGTAGCTCGGGATAACGATCGGCATAGGCTTTGCCACGGGCGGGGTTAAGCGCAGCGTTTGCGCCTGCATGGCTTCATAGAACCCGCGCATCTCCGCCTCACCTTCCCCTTTGATACGCAGCGCGATCAGAATGCCCCCCATCTCCAGGTCGGGGACGTCGCCCTCAAGCATGCGGGTATAAAGCGCACGCGCGGTTTCATGGTCCAGATCGCGGGCATGATTTTTCCCGCGCCCTACCTCTTTGATAATTTTGCGGTAATCCACGACATCTCTCCTGACAGCATCATCTTGTTAACAATATAGCCCTGATGATTGCCAGGCCGTTAGTGTTTTATCCCCGAACCCAACGCGCTGTTTTAATGAAAAAAAATAAACACAAGCAATTTTTCAATTATTTGTGATTTCTATAGAAGATTCTTAGCTATACATTTTTTGATTAAATAACCAGCGGAAAGTCATTAAGGGTCAACGGTGAAAACGTCCAGGCAACGTTCGCACCAGTCACATACCAGGATTTACTATGAACAAGGTTGCTTTAGGTTTATTCATCGCCGCAGCGGTGGGGTGTTCTGCATCCGCATTTGCGGCAACAAACGGCGAAGGTCAGATCAACTTCACCGGGGAAATTATTGATTCAGCGTGTCAGGTGGTTAATGGGTTGAGTAACCCGTTAAACGTTCAGTTAGGCAAAGTCTCTAAAACGGTATTTACCGGTGCAGGCTCCACCAGTACGTTAACAAAGTTCGATATTCAGTTAAAAGACTGTCCGGAAACCGTTACCTCCGCCGCGATTAACTTCGGCGGAACGCCGGATGCAAATAACAACGCTACGCTGGCATTAACGCCGGATGTGGATGCGGCAACGGGCGTAGCTATTCAGCTGGTTGACGCTTCCGAGCAGCCGGTGAGTCTTTACACCCCTTCTCAGCAATATCCGTTAGCCTCCGGTACGGCGGTTAACGACCTGATATTCGGTGCCCGCTATATTCAAACCGGGGCCGCGATTACCGCAGGTCCGGCTAATTCCGTTTCGACCTTCACCGTTATCTATAACTGATATTATCAATCCTGAGATATTAACGCGTTTATACGCGTTAATATCTCTTCTATTATTGAGAAATATTTATGCGCCACGGTTATTTACTGAGCACGCTTTTACTGGCGGCCGCCACAGCACACGCAGGTGTCATTATTAATGGCACACGTCTGGTCTACCAGGGAGATAAAAAGGAATCGTCTCTTGGTCTTTCAAACCCGGATACAACGGATTATCTGGTACAGTCCTGGGTCGATTCTGGCGGTAAAAACCTGGCCAAAGCCCCTTTCCTGATAACCCCCCCGCTTTTTCGCCTGGATGCGAAAGAGGATAACGTTCTGCGCGTGGTGCGCACCGGCGGTAATTTACCGGAAGACCGTGAATCCTTGTACTGGCTGAATATCAAAGCCATCCCTTCGTCTAAGCACGTTGACGGGATGAATACCCTGCAAATTGCCATTAATACGCGCATTAAATTGTTGTATCGCCCATCGGCGGTGAAAGGCAAACCGGAAGATGTCGCAAATAAACTTGAGTGGCATCGCGAGGGTAACGATCTGGTCGTTAATAACCCTACGCCTTTCTATATGAATTTCCAGAAGGTGACGCTGAACGGCCACAAAGTGGATAAAGCCACGTGGGCAATTCCGGAAACGGAAACGCATTTCGCCTTACCTGGCAACGTCAGCGGTTCAACCGTCGCGTATTCCATTATTACGGATTACGGCAGCATCAGCCAGACCTGGTCGAAATCAGTCCACTAATATCACACGCAGATAATTACGATAATCATGTACAGCCATAAAAAGCCGTTCACCTGCCGAATTTCATCCCTGCTGGTCATTCTCTGTGGCCTGGCACTGGCGATCTTTGCGCAGCAGGTTATGGCTGATGATTATTTTAACCCGGCGCTGCTGGATATTGATAATCCGCAGCAGGGTAAGACCGATCTGTCGGTTTACGAAAAAGGGCCAGGGCAGGCACCGGGTAAATATCAGGTCGCTATCTTTATCAACAATAATAAAATTGATACCCGCGACGTCACGTTCACATTGCAAAAAGATTCACACGGCAGCAGTTCACTTCAGCCCTGCTTTAGCCTGAGCGATTTAAAAAGCCTTGGGATCAAAACCCGAAAATATCCGGCGCTGATGGCAAAAGGCCAGTGCGCTGATTTAACCGCCATCCCGGCAGCCTCCGCGTCGTTTCACGTTCGCAATCAGCAGTTGCTGCTCAGTATTCCACAGCTGGCCCTGGGCCAGGTTCCACGCGGCTATATCGACCCGAAAGAATTCGACGAGGGGATCACCGCGGGCATTCTCAACTACAGCGCGACCGCCAGCCAGAGCCATGCGCGTCAACAGGGCGAGCAGGACAACAGCAGCCAGTATGTTAACCTGCGTCCCGGTTTTAACGTCGGTGCCTGGCGCGTACGCAACTACTCCACGTGGAATCGCAGCACCCAGGGCAAGGAAGAGCAGCAGAAATTCTCCTCCGTTTATACCTATGCCCAGCGCGATATCGTGGCGATGAAGAGCGATCTCACCGTTGGGCAAAGCTCTTCGCCATCTGATGTTTTTGACAGCGTGCCCTACACCGGCGTGGAGCTGAAATCCGACAGCGACATGCTGCCGGACAGCGAGAAAGGCTATGCGCCGATCATTCGCGGCACCGCACACAGCAATGCGCTGGTGATGGTACGCCAGAACGGCTACGTCATTTATCAGAACACGGTCGCCCCCGGCGCGTTTGAAATAAACGATCTCTACCCTACCGGCAGCAGCGGCGATCTGCAGGTCACCGTGAAAGAGACCGACGGCAGCGAAAGCCATTTCGTGGTGCCGTATGCCTCCGTGCCGGTACTGCAGCGTGAAAAAAACCTGCGCTACAGCGTGACCGCCGGGCGGTACCGTTCTTACGACAAAGACGTCGAGAAGACGCCGTTTGCCCAGGGCAGCGCGATCTACGGCCTGCCCTATGGTTTCACCGCTTACGGCGGCGTGCAGCAGAGCAGCCACTATCAGTCCCAGGCGCTCGGCGCCGGGAAAAACATGGGCGATCTCGGGGCGTTCTCCATCGACGTCACCCGCGCGAAAGCCCTGCTGAAAAAGCAGCAGTCCAGCAAGGGCCAGTCCTGGCGCGTGCGCTACAGCAAAGATTTTGCCGGTTCAGGCACCAACTTCTCGCTCGCGGGCTATCGCTACAACAGCAAAGGGTTTTACACCCTGGAAGACACCATGGAGTCATATACCCGCTCTGACGACTGGTCTGCCCCCCAGCAGCGCCGCGCCCGAACCGAGGCCACCGTCGACCAGACGCTGCCTGAAGGCTGGGGCTCCGTCACCCTGAGCATGGTGAAAGAGACTTACTGGAGCCAGAACCAGGACATGACCTCCATGAGCGTCAGCTACAACAACAGCTGGCACGGGGTGAGCTACAGCCTGAGCTACAGCATGAACAAAAACACCAACGACAGTGATGAAGACGGTAATCAAGTGACGAACGACAACCAGTTCTCGCTGAGCGTCTCCGTTCCGCTGGACCACTGGATGCACAACACCTGGGCCACCTACAACCTGAACAACACCAAAGACGGTACTACGCAGAATATCGGCCTGAACGGCACGGCGCTGAAGGAAGACAACCTGAACTGGAATATCCAGCAGGGGCTGAGCAGTACCGGCAGCGGTAACTCAACAAGCATGAACGCTGATTACAAAGCGACCTATGGCGAAGTGAGCGCAGGCGTCAGTCAGGATAAGTATCAGCAGACCGTTAACGTCGGGTTGCAGGGCGGCGTGGTTGCCCACGCGAACGGCATCACCCTGAGCCAGCCGCTGGGTGAGACCATCGCGCTGGTGAAAGCACCCGGCACGCACGGGACGCATATCGCTAATCAGACAGGCGTGGAGACCGATTTCCGCGGCTATACCGTCGTGCCGTTTGTTACCGCGTATCGCCACAACACCATCGCGCTGGATACCGAAACGCTGCCGGACAACGCCGACGTGACGCACGCGGCGCAGGTGGTGACCCCAACGCGCGGCGCCGTGGTGCGCGCCAGCTTTAATACCCGCGTCGGCAGTCGCGTGCTGATGACGCTCACGCAAAACGGCAAACCGCTGCCCTTCGGCGCAACGGTGACCACGGACGATAAGGACAGCGAGTTCATTGTCGGCAATGACGGGCAGACCTATCTCTCGGGCCTGCCGCAGCAAGGGCATCTCAGCGTCTCCTGGGGACAGGATGCGAGCGAGCACTGCGTCGCTGACTATGCGCTAACGGATGAGAAAGAGAAAACCAGCATCATTAACGCTGCCGCGCAGTGTCATTGATACCTCGATTGGGCAAACAGTATGCAAATGATTAAACAGTGTTTTTTCTTATTGGTTCTTGGAACGGCGGCATTGTTTATGCCGCACGCAAAGGCAACCTGCACGTCGCCAGATATGCCGAAAATGATTAACGTGGCCTCCATATCCGTTCCGACTACGCTTGCCGTTGGCGAGACGATCCCCGGTACGGAGCAAACCGTTCATATTGCGGGTAATTGCGATCAAAGCGGCGACAAAGGTCTTGAGATTGTCTCTTGCTACTACGGTTCGGGAGCGGAAATTCCGGGGCTGAAGGGCGTATACGATTCTGGCGTGCCGGGTGTTGGCGTGGCGTTGAAGAATGAAGAGGGTCAGCGTATTAGCGGCGCTGGCGGAGTGCAGTGCGATTCGCGCGGAACGCCGATTGGTTACGTCTCTTCCGACGGGTCGCAGTCGTTTAGCTTTCAGGTAACGCTTGAGCTGGTCAAAACGAGCGATACCGTGTCATCAGGAACCCTGGTGCAGGCCCAAACCCGGTTCGGTATTGGCGTTTTTGGCCATGAAGGGATTGGCAATCCAAACGATATTGCCTATTCAGGTAACGTCATTCTTCATCAGGTCACCTGCTCCGTTCTGCCGAAAAATCTGACGGTTAACCTGGGCGATTTCCCGGTCAGCGATTTTGTCAGCGTGGGCATGCTCTCTTCCCCGGCACAGAGTTTTGACGTCACGGTGAATTGTGACACCACCGTGCAGCCCGAGGTAAAAGTGACAAGCTCAAACGGATACGAAACGGCGTTCGAAGGCGTGCTGAAACTCACTCAGCAGACCGGCATGGCAACCGGCGTCGGGGTACAAATGGTATTCGACGACAACATCGCCACGTTCGATACCTACGTAAACACCCAACGCGAAGCGGTAGCCAACGAAACGCTGACAATTCCATTCCAGGTTCGCTACGAGCAGGTCAGCGACGTTGTCACCCCGGGTCCTGCCAACACCGTTGCCACTATCACCCTCGCCTATAAGTGATCGCGATGAAAAAAATCATTACTCTCCTGGCGCTTGGGCTTATTGCCCAGGCACACGCAGACGATATTCAGATCCAGATGACGGGGAATATTTACGCCAACACCTGCGTCATCGACAGCGCGAGCCGCAACCTGACGGTGGATTTAGGCCAGGCGGTGTCGGGCAATTTTAAAGACGTGGGGGATACCGGCGACTGGAAAGACTTTTCCCTGTCGGTATCGCACTGCCCGGCCACGCTGGCGCTTGCCACTGCCTTTTTCTACGGCCAGGCAGACGGCGTGCACCCGACAAAATTCGCTAACACCGGCAGCGCGAAAGGGCTGGCGCTGGAGCTGGCTGACCGTCAGGACAAGATACTTATCGCCCCGCAGGCTGCCTTTAACGTCGCCATCAACCCGAGCGACCACACGGCGACGTTTCCGCTTTCCGCGCGCTATTACGCCACCTCCATGCCTGTCAGCGCCGGGACGTTCAGCAGCGTGATTCAGGTGACCTTCACTTACCAGTAGGACCGCGCCCCTTAGCACGGATGCTTTTCTTACGCCCGGCGGCCAGTTTTGTCGGGCGTTTTTTTACCTCCGGCACCTCCGGCTGTTCGATCGGGAAGATCGGTAGCGCGTTGAGCAGCCGCTGGCCGTAATTTTTGGTGAGCAGACGTTTGTCATAAATCACCACCTCCCCCCAGCAGCCGTGGCTACGAATCAGACGCCCGACCTGCTGAATCAGGTTAAACGACGCCGCGGGTAAACTCTGCACCTCAAACGGATAGCGGTTGAGGCTTTTCAGCCACTCCCCTTCGGTGATCACCACCGGGCTGTCGATGGGCGGGAAGGCGATTTTATGGATATGCACCTGCGTGAGGTAGTCCCCTTTCAAATCCAGACCTTCAGCAAACGACTGCAGCCCCACCAGCACGCTGCGCTCGCCGTTATCAATGCGCTTGCGGTGGGTTTCCACCAGCCGGTAGCGCGGCTGATCTCCCTGCACCAGCAGGAGTAAACGCAGATCGGTGACGTGCTCGAGGAAGCGCTGCATCGCCCGCCCGCTGGCAAACAGCACCAGCATGCCGGGGTACTTTTTACTCTCGACCTGCTCGCGGAAGTAGGCCGCCATCTCCGCAATGTGCTGCTCTTCGTTGTCGATAAGCGGCTCGAATTTCATGCGCGGAATCACCAGCTTGCCCTGCTCGCAGTGGTTAAACGGCGAGTCCAGCGCCACAAAGCGGTCGCCCGCCTTCTCTTTTAGCCCGCTCATCTCCTGCAAACGAGAAAAACTGTTCAGGGAACGCAGCGTGGCAGAGGTGACAACCACGTGCGGCACGCTGCGCCAGATCAGCTTTTCCAGCTGATCGGCCACGCGGATGCCCACGCAGTGGAAAAAGAGATGGACCTGTCCGTCGCGCACGTCGCGGGTGGCCCATTTGGTGACCGGCGCGCCGGACGCCTGCGCCATCGAGGCCAGCCGCCAGAGCTTGCTTTGCGCTTCAAACATCCCCAGCGCGCGGTTCATCTGCAGCAGAATGCGGTGCAGACGCACCACGTCATGCGAGCCGGTTTTCTCGCTCAGATCGTTTAAGAACATCTCCGCCAGCCCGCGCAGCTTTTCCAGATGCTTCGCCAACTGCTGGCAGATCTCCATCACCTCTTCCGGTAGCTCCCCCATCGCAAAGCGGTGTTCAGCTTCCTGGGTTGCCGGAAGATAAAGATTCAGGATGTTGTTGAGCGATGAGATGAGACTATACACCTCTTCACAGTGGTCGCTCAGCCGCTCCGGCACCGCCAGCGGCGGCGTGGTTTTCGGGCGGAACTGCTCCATGCAGGTGGCCACCAGCTTGCAGAAGAGATCCAGCTGCAGGCGGAACCACGGAGCGGTGATTTCGGCGCTCATCTCCAGCGCGTCACGCGCCACGTCCGGCAGATGATGGCCTTCATCAAGCACCAGCAGCAGGTTTTTAGGCTCCGGCAGCACCGCTTCGCTCTCCAGCGCCGCCATCACCAGCGCGTGGTTGGCGACTACCACCTCCGCCTCCTGAATCTCGCGCCGGGCGACAAAGAACGGGCACTCGCGGTAGTAGTGACAGTTGCGGTTGAGGCAGCTCGCTTTGTCGGTGCTGAGCCTGCGCCACAGATCGTCGCTGATGGCCTGGCTGGTGTGATCCCGCAGGCCGTCCCACTTATAGCCGTCGAGCTCGACTTTGAGCTTTGCACACTGCTCCTGCTCGGCCTTATTGTTTGGCGTCAGCTCGTCATCCAGAAACGCGAGCAGATCCTGCTGATTCGGCTCGCTGCTGGCAAGCGCCGCCAGGTTACGCGGACACACGTAACGCCCGCGCCCAAAGGCTGCCGTAAACCGCAGGTCAGGGATAATTTTGCGCAGCAGCGGTAAATCTTTGCTGAAGATCTGATCCTGCAGCGCCACGTTGGCGGTGCTGACCACCAGCGTTTTGTCCTCTTCCCGCGCAATCGCGATGCCGGGAATGAGATACGACAAGGTTTTCCCGACGCCGGTCGGGGCTTCAATCGCCAGATGTCGCCCGTCGTCCCCGGCGAGCGTTTTTGCCACGTCGGCAATCATCTGCCGCTGCGGCGCTCGGGGGATAAAATCGGGGATCTGCTGTTGTAGCGCCTTATACCATGCGCCAATTTGCGCCTTAAGCGCAGCGGTTAAAGCCATTGGAAAACCTGAAATACTGTATAAACAGCCACTATTGTGGCACTTTCTCTTCGCTGCCGCAAAAAGAAAAGCCCGGCTTTACGACCGGGCTTCCAGATTACTGCGGGTTAGCAGGTTTACGCGGGCGGCGTCGACGCTGCCCTTCCCCTGCCGGTTTCCCTTCGCCGTTGCGCCACGGGCTTTCACCCGCCGGTTTGCTGTCGTTGTTGCGACGCGGCGGTTTGCCGGATGATTTCGGCGCGCCGCCTTCGGCACGACGCGGCTGCTGACCGCGACCGCCACCGCCCTGACCGCGTCCACCGCCACCCTGACGACCGTTCTGAATCGGCTCGGCTTTGATCGACGGATCCACTTCGTAACCCGGGGTTTCGATGCGCGGGATCTCTTTCTTCAGCAGGCGTTCGATGTCGCGCAGCAGCTTGTGCTCGTCCACGCAGACCAGAGAAAGCGCTTCACCGGTTGCCGCCGCGCGGCCGGTACGACCGATACGGTGAACGTAATCTTCCGGCACGTTTGGCAGCTCGTAGTTCACCACGTGCGGCAGCTCTTCAATGTCGAGGCCACGGGCAGCGATGTCGGTCGCCACCAGCACGCGGATGTCGCCGGATTTGAAGTCTGCCAGCGCGCGGGTACGCGCGCCCTGGCTCTTGTTACCGTGGATCGCCGCGCTGCGGATGCCGTCTTTATTCAGCTGTTCCGCCAGGTGGTTGGCGCCGTGCTTGGTGCGGGTAAAGACCAGCACCTGCTGCCAGTTACCCTGGCCGATCATCTGGGAGAGCAGTTCCCGCTTGCGCTTTTTATCAACAAAGTGAACGTGCTGCGTCACCTGCTCAGAGGCGGTGTTGCGACGCGCCACTTCCACTTCCAGCGGGTTATGCAGCAGCTTTTCCGCCAGCGCCTTGATCTCGTCGGAGAAGGTCGCGGAGAAGAGCAGGTTCTGACGACGCGCGGGCAGCTTGGCCAGCACACGACGAATATCGTGGATGAAGCCCATGTCGAGCATGCGGTCGGCTTCGTCCAGCACCAGAATTTCAACCTGGTCCAGCTTAACCGCATTCTGATGCTCCAGATCCAGCAGACGACCTGGGGTAGCAACCAAAACGTCAACGCCGCTGCGCAGCTTCATCATCTGCGGGTTGATGCTGACCCCGCCGAAGACCACCAGCGAGCGAATGTTGAGATAGCGGCTGTACTCACGCACGTTCTCACCAATCTGGGCTGCCAGCTCGCGGGTTGGGGTCAGGATAAGGGCACGAACCGGACGACGGCCTTTGGCGTGCGGCTGGTTTTTTACCAGCAGCTCTAACAGCGGCAGCGTAAAGCCCGCGGTTTTACCTGTGCCGGTCTGGGCGCTGGCCATCAGGTCACGGCCCTGCAGGACGGCAGGAATAGCCTGCTGCTGGATTGGGGTTGGCTCAACGTAGCCCTGCTCTGCGATCGCGCGCAGAATTTCCGGGTTCAGGCCAAGGGAATCAAAAGACATAAAAACTCCGAACCGCCCCGACCATCACAGGTGTAGTTTTCAGGGAGATATAACGAATAGGGGAGGACAAAAACCACAATGTCGCGAAGGAGCGGAGTGTAGCAGCTTTTGTGACGTGGCGCATAAAATATCCCTCCGCATTCCCTCGACGTGAGCGTAAATCAGGCATAATCTTAATCAATCGATTGATTAATTCTTAATGCCGCCATGAATACGACACCCACAACAACCAAAGGTGAACAGGCCAAAAATCAGCTTATCGCCGCCGCGCTGGCGCAGTTTGGTGAGTACGGGCTGCATGCGACCACGCGCGATATTGCCGCGCTGGCCGGGCAGAACATTGCGGCTATTACCTACTATTTTGGCTCAAAAGAGGATTTATACCTCGCCTGCGCCGAGTGGATCGCCGATTTTATCGGCACGCAGTTTCACCCGCACGTTGAGGAAGCCACCGCGCTGCTCGGCCAGCCGTCGCCCGATCGCGCCGCCGTTCGCCAGCTTATTCTCAATGCCTGCCACGATATGATCCGCCTGCTGACGCACGACGATACGCTCAACCTGAGCAAGTTTATCTCCCGGGAGCAGCTCTCCCCCACAGTCGCCTATCAGCGGGTGCACGATCGGGTGATTGAGCCAATGCACTCACACCTGACCCGGCTGATCGCCGCCTATACCGGTCGGGATGCCGGTGATACCGAGACGGTTTTGCATACCCACGCCCTGCTGGGTGAAATCCTTGCCTTCCGTCTGGGCAGGGAAACTATCCTGTTACGCACCGGCTGGACACAATTTGATGAGGATAAAGCCGCGCAGATTAGCAAGGTGATCGCCTGTCACGTCGATCTGATCCTGCAAGGCTTAACGCAAAGGAGCCTGAAGTCATGAAAAAACCTGTCGCCATCATTCTGGTGGTTGTTGTTTTGCTTGCCGCTGGAGTCGGTGGATGGCTGTGGTACCAGAGCCATCAGGATAAAGGCCTGACGCTGTACGGTAACGTGGATATTCGCACGGTGAATATGAGCTTCCGCGTCGGTGGACGTCTCGCCTCGCTGAGTGTGGACGAAGGCGATGCTATTAAAACCGGGCAGACGCTGGGAATGCTGGATAAAGCGCCCTATGAGAATGCGCTGATGCAGGCCAAAGCGGGCGTTTCCGTCGCTCAGGCGCAGTATGACCTGATGCTGGCAGGCTATCGCGACGAAGAGATCGCCCAGGCCGCCGCCGCGGTCAAACAGGCGCAGGCCGCCTATGACTACGCGCAGAACTTCTACGCGCGCCAGCAGGGACTGTGGAAAAGCCGCACCATTTCCGCCAACGATCTGGAAAATGCGCGCTCGTCCCGCGACCAGGCGCAGGCCACGCTGAAGTCCGCGCAGGATAAGTTAAGCCAGTACCGCACCGGTAACCGCGCGCAGGATATTGCCCAGGCGAAAGCCAGCCTTGAACAGGCGCAGGCACAGCTGGCGCAGGCAGAGCTGGATCTGCACGACACTACCTTAATCGCGCCGTCTGACGGCACGCTGATGACCCGCGCCGTGGAGCCGGGCAGCATGCTCAGCGCGGGCAGCACCGTCTTAACGCTCTCCCTGACCCGCCCGGTGTGGGTGCGAGCCTACATTGACGAGCCAAATCTCGGCCAGATGCAGCCGGGCCGCGAGCTGCTGCTCTATACCGACGGCCGCCCGGACAAGCCGTATCACGGCAAGGTGGGCTTTGTCTCCCCTACCGCCGAATTCACGCCGAAAACCGTTGAAACACCGGACCTGCGTACCGACCTCGTGTATCGCCTGCGCATCATCGTCACCGATGCGGACGACGCGCTGCGTCAGGGCATGCCCGTCACCGTAAAAGTAGACAGCGGGGAACGACATGAATGACGCGGTTATTCAGCTCAATAATCTGGTCAAACGCTTCGCGGGAATGGACAAACCGGCCGTCGCGCCGCTGAACTGCACCATCCAGAAAGGCTACGTGACCGGTCTGGTCGGCCCGGACGGCGCGGGGAAAACCACGCTGATGCGGATGCTGGCGGGGTTGCTCAAGCCGGATGAAGGATCGGCCAGCGTGCTCGGTCTTGACCCGATAAAAGACGACGGCGCGCTCCACGCCATGCTCGGCTATATGCCGCAGAAGTTTGGCCTGTATGAAGACCTGACGGTGATGGAAAACCTGAACCTGTACGCCGACCTGCGCAGTGTCACCGGCGAAACCCGACAGAAAACCTTCGCGCGCCTGCTGGAGTTTACCTCCCTCGGCCCGTTCACCGACCGGCTGGCGGGCAAGCTCTCCGGCGGGATGAAGCAGAAGCTGGGGCTGGCCTGCACGCTGGTCGGCGAGCCGAAAGTGCTGCTGCTGGACGAGCCCGGCGTCGGCGTAGACCCCATTTCGCGACGTGAACTGTGGCAGATGGTGCACGAGCTGGCGGGCGACGGGATGCTGATCCTCTGGAGCACCTCCTACCTCGACGAAGCGGAACAGTGCCGGGACGTGCTGCTGATGAACGAAGGCGAACTGCTTTATCAGGGCGAGCCGACGACGCTGACGCAGAGCATGGCCGGACGCAGCTTCCTGCTACACAGCCCGCAGGAGTCCAACCGCAGGCTGCTGCAGCGGGTGCTCAGGCTGCCGCAGGTCAGCGACGGGATGATCCAGGGCCGCTCGGTGCGCATTATTCTCAAAAAAGAGGCCACCGCCGACGACGTTCGCCAGGCGCAGGGAATGCCTGAGATCGAGATAGAAGAGACCGCACCGCGCTTTGAGGACGCGTTTATCGACCTGCTGGGCGGCGCGGGTACGTCAGAGTCGCCGCTTGCCGCCATTCTGCATACGGTGGAAGGCACGCCGGGCGAAACGGTGATCGAAGCGAAATCGCTCACCAAAAAGTTCGGGGATTTCGCCGCCACCGATAACGTCAATTTCGCGGTTAAGCGCGGCGAGATTTTTGGCCTGCTCGGGCCGAACGGCGCGGGAAAATCAACCACCTTTAAGATGATGTGCGGCCTGCTGGTGCCGACGTCCGGCAAGGCGCTCGTGCTGGACATGGATCTGAAGGTCAGCTCCGGCAAGGCGCGCCAGCATCTGGGGTACATGGCGCAGAAGTTTTCCCTGTATGGCAACCTGACGGTCGAGCAGAATCTGCGCTTTTTCTCCGGCGTGTACGGCCTGCGCGGGCGCGCGCAGAACGAGAAAATCCGCCGCATGAGCGACGCCTTCGCGTTAACCAACATCGCCTCCCACGCCACCGACGAGCTGCCTCTCGGCTTTAAGCAGCGGCTGGCCCTGGCCTGCTCGTTGATGCACGAGCCGGATATTCTGTTTCTGGATGAACCGACTTCGGGGGTTGATCCCATTACCCGCCGCGAGTTCTGGCTGCACATCAACAGCATGGTGGAAAAAGGGGTGACCGTGATGGTGACCACCCACTTCATGGACGAGGCGGAGTACTGCGACCGCATCGGGCTGGTCTATCGCGGCAAGCTGATTGCCCACGGTACCCCGGACGACCTGAAAAACCAGGCCGCCGACGATGAGGTCCCGGACCCGACCATGGAGCAGGCGTTTATCACCCTCATCCACGACTGGGATAAGGAGAATGCCCATGCGCAGTAATGCCCTTTCATGGCGCAGGGTGCGCGCGCTGTGCGTTAAAGAGACGCGGCAGATCGTGCGTGATCCCAGCAGCTGGCTGATCGCGGTGGTGATCCCCCTGCTGCTGCTGTTTATCTTTGGCTACGGCATTAACCTGGACTCCAGCAAGCTCCGGGTCGGGATTTTGCTGGAGCAGCAGAGCGAAGAGGCGCTGGACTTCACTCACGCCATGACCGGGTCGCCCTACATTGACGCCACCATCAGCGACAGCCGCCAGGAGTTGATCCAGAAAATGCAGGCCGGGAAAATTCGCGGTCTGATCGTCATTCCGGTGGATTTCGCCGCCAATATGGCGCGGGCAAATACCGATGCGCCGATCCAGGTGATCACCGACGGCAGCGAGCCGAACACCGCCAACTTCGTGCAGGGCTACGCGGAGGGGATCTGGCAGCTCTGGCAGATGCAGCGGGCGGAAGATCGGGGTGAAGAATTTAAACCGCTGATCGACGTGCAGACGCGCTACTGGTTTAACCCTGCCGCCATCAGTCAGCACTTTATTATTCCGGGCGCGGTGACGATTATCATGACGGTAATCGGCGCGATACTGACCTCGCTGGTCATCGCCCGCGAGTGGGAGCGCGGCACCATGGAGGCGCTGCTCTCTACCGAAGTGACGCGCGTCGAGCTGCTGCTGTGCAAGCTCATCCCCTACTATTTCCTCGGCATGCTGGCGATGCTGCTCTGCATGCTGGTGTCAGTCTTTATCCTCGGCGTGCCGTATCGCGGCTCGCTGGTGGTGCTGTTTTTTATCACCAGCCTGTTTTTACTCAGCACGCTGGGCATGGGTCTGCTCATCTCCACCATCACCCGCAACCAGTTTAACGCCGCGCAGGTGGCGCTAAACGCCGCTTTTCTGCCGTCGATTATGCTGTCCGGGTTTATCTTCCAGATAGACAGTATGCCTGCGGTGATCCGCGCCGTGACCTACATCATCCCGGCGCGCTACTTCGTGAGCACGCTGCAAAGCCTGTTCCTGGCGGGGAATATTCCGGTGGTGCTGATTATCAACACCCTGTTTTTGATGGCGTCGGCGGTGATGTTTATCGGGTTGACGTGGATGAAAACGAAAAGAAGATTAGATTAGCCATCGGATTTTGTAGGTCGGGTAAGCGCAAGCGCCACCCGACAGGAGGACGACGCGATGTTTCATCGATTATGGACGTTAATACGCAAAGAGCTGCAATCCCTGCTGCGCGAGCCGCAAACCCGCGCCATTCTGGTCTTGCCGGTGCTGATCCAGGTTTTACTGTTCCCGTTTGCCGCCACCCTTGAGGTGACCAACGCCACTATCGCCATTTACAACGAAGACAACGGCAAACATTCCGTCGAGCTGACGCAGCGCTTTGCCCGTGCCAAAGCCTTTACCCACATCCTGCTGCTGAAAAGCCCGCAGGAGATCCAGCCCACCATCGACACGCAAAAAGCGCTGCTGCTGGTGCGGTTCCCGGCGGATTTCTCCCGCAATCTGGATACCTTCCAGACCGCGCCGATGCAGCTGATCCTCGACGGACGCAACTCCAACAGCGCCCAGATAGCGGCCAACTACCTGCAGCAGGTGGTGAAGGATTATCAGCAGGAGCTGATGGAGGGCAAACCGAAGCCCAACAACAGCGAGCTGGTGGTGCGTAACTGGTACAACCCGAATCTGGACTACAAGTGGTTCGTGGTACCGTCGCTGATCGCCATGATCACCACCATCGGGGTGATGATCGTGACCTCCCTGTCCGTCGCCCGCGAGCGCGAACAGGGCACGCTGGATCAGCTGCTGGTCTCCCCGCTCGCCACCTGGCAGATTTTCGTCGGCAAAGCGGTGCCGGCGCTGATCGTCGCGACGTTCCAGGCCACCATCGTGCTGGGGGTGGGCATTTGGGCCTACCAGATCCCGTTCGCCGGTTCGCTGGCGCTGTTTTACTTCACGATGGTGATTTACGGGCTGTCGCTGGTGGGGTTTGGACTGCTGATCTCGGCGCTCTGCTCGACGCAGCAGCAGGCGTTCATCGGGGTATTCGTCTTTATGATGCCCGCGATTTTGCTTTCGGGTTATGTTTCTCCCGTCGAGAACATGCCGGTATGGCTACAGGATCTGACGTGGGTAAATCCAATTCGGCACTTTACGGACATCACCAAGCAAATCTATCTGAAGGATGCGAGTCTGGATATTGTCTGGGGAAGTTTGTGGCCGCTACTGGTGATTGCGGCCACGACGGGCTCAGTGGCGTACGCGATGTTTAGACGCAACATTGCGTAGCTTTTTCTCTTTGGTCAGCAGCGAGACGACCGCAGGCCCTGCGAGGATTGCCAGACCCGCCAGGGCCAGCAGCAGGTTGTTTTGCAGCACGCGCGACAGCAGCCAAAGCACAATCATCGCGGCACCAAAATACCAGGTGGTGGTGAGCTCTTCGAGCACATCACCCACCTCGCGCCAGCGCGCTTCATGGTGGCGCTGTAAGAACAGCATCGACAGCACGGTGACGCCATAAAGGACGCATAGTCCTAGGCCAACACGCACCAGCGTGCCGCTCATCCAGCCCATCACCAGTACGGCCACGACCAGTAAATGCAACATTATCTGCCAGCAACTCAGGCCAGTTGCGACACGAACACGTTGTTGCCACTTCATGGCTTCTCTCCTGAAGGATTTTTCTCTGCTTAATCAGACTACCGCACTTTACGGAAAATTCCGTAACGCCGCATCTTTTTGTGACGACGACTACACTTTATTTTCATTGGGATAGTCACTCAGGAAAGAGCTTATGACTCAAAAAATGCAGCATTTCTCGCTTAAGGTGCTGACGATAAACATTCATAAGGGCTTCACAGCATTTAATCGCCGCTTCATTTTACCGGAGCTGCGCGACGCGGTTCGCACCGTCAGCGCGGATATTGTCTGCCTGCAGGAGGTGATGGGCGCACACGAAGTGCATCCGCTCCACTTTGAGAACTGGCCCGACACGCCGCACTATGAATTTCTGGCCGACACCATGTGGAGTGATTACGCCTACGGCCGCAACGCGGTCTACCCGGAAGGGCATCATGGCAACGCGGTGCTGTCCCGTTACCCCATTGAACATTACGAAAACCGCGACGTTTCCGTCGGGGAAAGCGAAAAACGCGGCCTGCTTTACTGCCGTATTACCCCGCCCGACCTCGAGCGACCTGTGCATGTCGGCTGTGTTCATCTGGGTCTTCGCGAAGCCCATCGTCAGGCGCAGCTGAAAATGCTGGCCGAATGGGCCAACGCCCTTCCCGAAGGTGAACCGGTGGTCGTGGCAGGCGATTTCAACGACTGGCGACAGCGGGCAAACCATCCGTTGAAAGTGGATGCCGGACTGGAGGAGATTTTTACTCGCGCCAACGGCAGGCCTGCGCGCACCTTCCCGGTCCGTTTCCCGCTGCTTCGGCTTGACCGCATCTACGTGAAAAATGCCCACGCCAGCAGCCCGACCGCCCTGGCGCTTCTTAACTGGCGACATCTTTCCGACCACGCCCCGCTCAGCGCGGAGATCCACCTATGAAATGTTCCTGGCAGGAAGGCAACCGAATCACGCTGCTGGTCAACGGGGACGAGTATTACCCGGCCGTGTTTAAGGCGATTGATAACGCTCAGCAGAAGGTGATCCTCGAGACCTTTATCTGGTTCGAAGATAACGTCGGCAAGCAGTTGCACAGCGTGCTGCTGCGCGCCGCCCAGCGCGGCGTCACAATTGAAGTGCTGCTTGATGGCTATGGTTCGCCGGACCTCAGCGATGCGTTTGTCAATGAGTTGACCTCCGCGGGCGTGGTGTTCCGCTACTACGATCCCGGCCCTCGCCTGTTCGGCATGCGTACCAATCTTTTCCGCCGGATGCACCGCAAAATTGTGGTGGTGGACGAGACGGTGGCCTTTGTCGGCGGCATTAACTACTCCGCTGAGCATATGTCCGACTACGGCCCGGAGGCAAAGCAGGACTACGCCATTCGCATAGAAGGCCCGGTGGTGCAGGACATCTTACTGTTTGAGCTGGAGAACCTGCCGGGTAAAGAGGCCGTTCGCCGCTGGTGGAGACGCCGCCATCGCCCGGAAGAGAACCGGAAGCCCGGCGAAGCGCAGGCCCTTTTCGTCTGGCGGGATAACGGCGAGCACCGAGACGACATTGAACGTCATTATCTCAAGATGCTCGCCAACGCGAAGCGCGAAGTGATTATTGCTAACGCCTACTTTTTCCCGGGCTATCGTCTGCTGCACGCCATGCGCAATGCGGCCCGGCGCGGGGTACGCGTGAAGCTGATTGTGCAGGGCGAGCCGGATATGCCAATAGTCAAAGTCGGCGCGCGGCTGCTGTATAACTATCTGGTGAAGGGCGGCGTACAGATCTACGAATATCGCCGCCGACCGCTGCACGGCAAAGTGGCGCTGATGGACGATCACTGGGCAACCGTGGGCTCCAGTAACCTCGATCCGCTGAGCTTATCGCTCAACCTTGAAGCCAACCTGATCATTCACGATCGCCAGTTTAACCAGACCCTGCGGGATAACCTGCAGGCGTTGATCGTTAACGACAGCGTGCGCGTGGACGAATCCATGGTCCCCAAACGTACCTGGTGGAACCTGGGCATCAGCGTGGTGGTGTTCCACTTTCTGCGCCATTTCCCGGCCATGGTCGGCTGGCTGCCAGCGCATACGCCTAAGCTTGCGCAGGTCGACCCACCGGTACAACCGGAAATGGAAACCCAGGACCGTATTGAAGCGGAAGATGGAGGCAAACCCTGATGTCGAAATCGCATCCGCGCTGGCGGCTGGCAAAAAAGATCCTGACCTGGCTGTTTTTTATTGCGGTCGCGGTTCTGCTGGTGGTCTACGCGCAGAAAGTTGACTGGGAAGAGGTGTGGAAAGTCATCCGCAACTATAACCGGATGGTGCTGCTGGGCGCTGTAGGGCTGGTTATTGTGAGCTATCTGATGTACGGCTGCTATGACCTGCTGGGCCGAGCTTACTGCGGCCACAAGCTGGCCAAACGTCAGGTGATGCTGGTGTCGTTTATCTGCTACGCCTTTAACCTGACGCTGAGCACCTGGGTCGGCGGCATTGGCATGCGCTATCGCCTTTATTCGCGGCTCGGCCTGCCGGGCGGGACCATCACGCGCATTTTCTCATTGAGCATCACCACCAACTGGCTGGGTTATATTCTGCTCGGCGGGGTGATCTTCACCATCGGCGTGGTGCAGCTGCCCGCGCACTGGTATATCGATGAGGCCACGCTGCGCATTCTGGGCATCGTACTGCTACTGATCATCGCCGTTTATCTTTGGGCCTGCGCGTTTGCCAGACGCCGTCATATGACCATTAAAGGGCAAAAGCTGGTGCTGCCCTCATGGAAGTTTGCGGTGCTTCAGATGACCGTCTCCAGCGCCAACTGGATGGCGATGGGGGCCATTATCTGGCTGCTGATTGGCGAGGACGTGAACTACTTCTTCGTGCTGGGCGTGCTGCTGGTGAGCAGTATTGCGGGCGTGATTGTGCATATTCCGGCGGGGATCGGCGTGCTGGAAGCGGTATTTATCGCCCTGCTGGCCGGGGAGCATGTCTCTCAGGGCACGATTATCGCGGCCCTGCTGGCATACCGCATGCTGTATTACTTCCTGCCGCTGGCGCTGGCAACGGTCTGTTATCTGGTGCTGGAGAGTCGGGCGAAGAAATTACGGGCAAAGAATGAGAGGATGTTAGCGAAGTGAATAAGTCGGGTGGCGGCTTCGCCTTACCCGACCTACGGTTCGCGTTTCGTAGGCCGGGTAAGGCGAAGCCGCCACCCGGCAAAACAACCCTAGCGACGGTTGCCGAAAATACGCAGCAGCATCAGGAACAGGTTGATGAAGTCCAGATACAGCGTCAGCGCGCCCAGGATCGCGTATTTGCGCAGGTTTGAACTATCGCGTACGTCAATCTGCTCGCCGATGTTTTTCAGCTTTTGGGTGTCATACGCCGTCAACCCAACGAAGATCACCACCCCGATGTAGGTCACGGCCCACATCAGCGCGTCGCTCTTCAGCCACAGGTTTACCAGCGACGCCAGCACAATCCCAATCAGCCCCATAAACAGCATGCTGCCTAAACCGCTCAGATCGCGCTTCGTGGTGTAACCGTAGAGACTCATCACGCCGAACATCCCGCCGGTCACCACAAAGGTGCTGGCTATGGAGGAGTAGGTGTAGACGATGAAAATACTGGAAAGCGTCAGCCCGGTCAGCGCCGAATAGAGCATAAACAGCGTGGTCGCCATTCCGGCACTCAGCTTTTGCACCAGACCCGAAAGCACAAACACCAGCGCCAGCTGCGCGATAATCAGCCCAAAGAAGGTGATTTTGCTGGAGAAGATAAACATCATCAGTTCAGGCGTGTTCGCCGCATACCACGCGATAAACGCGGTAAGCAGCAGGCCAACCGTCATCCAGCCGTACACCTGAGCCATATACGTCTGCAGGCCGCTACGGGTCTGCTGTACTATTGAATCGGAACGCGGAAATCGGTCCATGATTCACTCCTGATTAAGTTTAAGTAGACACACACGTTAAGATTAACACATCCACGTAAACCGACTACCAACGGCTGGCGGCTTGTTTATCGCTGTCGCGAGATTCTACCCAGCGGTCACCTTCCGGCGTGGCTTCGCGCTTCCAGAACGGCGCTTTGGTTTTGAGGTAATCCATAATGAACTCCCCTGCTGCAAACGCGCTGCTGCGGTGTGCGCTGGTCACCCCGACGAAGACAATCTCCTCGCCGGGCCACATCTCGCCGATGCGGTGAATCACCGTGACGCGGCCAAGCGGCCAGCGGCCCCGCGCCTCGTCGACAATCTCCACCAGCGATTTCTCGGTCATCCCCGGATAGTGCTCCAGCGTCAGTGCCTTCACGCTGTCGCCGAGGTTGTGGTTGCGCACTTTGCCGGTGAAGGTGACAACCGCGCCGTCTTCATCTCGTTCCGCCAGCCAGCTGTATTCGGTCCCCACGTTAAAACGCTCGGGGCTCACCAGAATTCGGGTTTCAGCCATCTTAGCCCCCCGTCACCGGCGGGAAGAAGGCCACTTCATCGCCTTCCTTCAGCGGGTGAGTGAACTCCACCAGCGTCTGGTTAACGGCGGCCAGCAGCTTGCCTTCGTCCAGCGCCAGCGCCCAGCGTTCGCTTTGTGCCGCCAGATGCGCACGCAGGGCAGCGACGTTTTCAAAGGACGCATCCAGCGTCAGGCTGTCGGTATTCACCAGCTCGCGCACCTGCGCAAAAAAGAGCACCTTAATCATGGCTGTCCACCTTAAAATCACCGGATTTGCCGCCGCTTTTTGCCAGCAGGCGAACCGGGCCAATGACCATATCTTTCTGCACCGCTTTGCACATGTCGTAGATGGTTAGCGCGGCAACGGAAGCCGCCGTGAGTGCTTCCATCTCCACGCCGGTTTTGCCGGTTAAGCGGCAGAGTGACTCAATGCGCACGCGGCTCTGCTCCGGCTGCGCCTGCAGGTTCACTTCCACCTTGCTCAGCATCAGCGGATGGCACAGCGGAATGAGTTCCCAGGTGCGCTTTGCGGCCTGAATACCCGCGATGCGCGCGGTGGCAAAGACGTCGCCCTTATGGTGGCTGCCGTCGATAATCATCGCCAGCGTTTCCGGCAGCATAGTGACGAACGCTTCCGCGCGCGCCTCGCGCACCGTTTCGGCTTTGGCGGAAACATCCACCATATGCGCTTCGCCGGCGGCGTTAATGTGGGTCAGTTGTGACATAGCTTATTTCTTTAAATGGGGATGAAAATTACACGGACGGGTACGGGCATCCAGCTGCGGGGCGATGATGTTTTCCCACGCGGTGCGGCAGGCTTTGGTCGAACCCGGCATGGCGAAAATCAGGGTTTTGTTAGCCACCCCGGCCACCGCGCGCGACTGGAGCGTGGAGGTACCAATCTCTTCAAAGGAGAGCATGCGGAACACCTCGCCGAAGCCTTCCACCTCGCGGTCAAACAGCGGGATAAGCGCTTCGGGGGCCTGATCGCCTGCGGTAAAGCCGGTGCCGCCGGTGATCAGCACCACCTGCACCTCATCGCTGGCAATCCACTGAGAAACCTGAGCGCGAATGGCGTAGCGGTTCTCCTTCACGATCGCTTTATCGACGATGTGATGCCCCGCGTCATGGGCCGCCTCGCGCAGCCAGTGGCCGGAGGTATCATCCTCTTCGCCGCGGCGGTCGGAAACGGTAAGGATAGCAATGCGTGTCGGGATAAATTCTGCGTTTACCTGACTCATCTTCTGATTCCTTCTTAAGCCTGATTACCCGCCGATGTAGGACAGGTTCTGAGTAATACCGGTATTGCCCTGATGCAGGAAGTGGGTCTGTTTTTTATGCGTCAGCGCTTCAGAAATACGTGCTTCAAGCGCGTCCTGCTGCGCATCGTCTTCCAGCAGATCGCGTAGGTCCACGCCGCCGTCGCCGAACAGGCAAAGATGGAGCTTGCCAACGGAGGAGACGCGCAGGCGGTTGCAGCTGGCGCAGAAGTCTTTCTCATAGGGCATGATAAGCCCTATCTCACCTTCGTAATCCGGGTGGCAGAAGACCTGCGCCGGGCCGTCGCTGCGCTGGCGGATCTGGTGGATCCAGCCGCGTCTCAGCAGCGCGTCGCGCAGCACCATGCCGGAGATGTGATGGCGACGGAACAGCTCGCTGCCCTCGCCGGTTTCCATCAGCTCGATAAAACGCAGCTGTATAGGGCGGGATTTGATCCACGCCAGGAAGGTATCGAGCTGATGATGGTTCACATCACGCATCAGAACCGTGTTGACTTTGACCTTCTCGAACCCGGCCGCAAATGCCGCGTCGATACCGTCCATAACCTGCTGAAATTTATCCTGGCCGGTAATGGCGTGGAACTGACGGGCGTCCAGGCTATCGACGCTGACGTTGATCGCCGTCAGCCCCGCATCGCGCCAGTTCGCCACGTCACGCGCCATGCGGTAACCGTTGGTGGTCACGGCAATCTGGCGGATACGTTCGTTTTCACGCACGGCGGCGATGATGTCGGGAAAATCACGGCGCAGACAGGGTTCACCGCCGGTCAGACGCACTTTTTCGGTGCCGAGCTCAGAGAAGGCGCGCGTGACGCGGCGCACTTCATCCACGGAGAGAAAGCCGTTATTGGTAACGCTGCCCGGTTTGTAGCCGTCGGGCAGGCAGTAGGTGCAACGGAAGTTGCACACATCGGTAATCGACAGACGTAAGTAATAAAACTTACGCGCGAAAGCATCAGTAAGTTGTGAAGCCATGTACACCTTTCCAGATCGGGAGGCACAGTCATTTCTTTCTGTACCCTGGTGGCAAATTCGCCACGGCCAGAGCGCCATATCTTTCGACACAGGCACAAGGGCTAGAGTGTATGTTTTCAATTTTGAAAACGTGGTTAGGGCGATAGTAGCGCGGAAATTCTGACGACGCCATTATCGCTTTTCGCTATATAATTAGCTATATAGCGATTCAATCCTGCATTTTCGCTACAGAATACCTAAAAACCACATTTTCACATTGATATACGTCATTTTGGATCGGGTGAGGCATCGTCTTTTAGGGGTAGTTAGGTTACTGTTACGCGATCGAACGTGATAAGGAATACGTATGCGCAATCGCACTTTTGCGGATCTTGACCGAGTGGTCGCTCTTGGCGGAGGACACGGCTTAGGCCGGGTTATGTCCTCTTTGTCGTCACTCGGCTCAAGGCTGACCGGGATAGTGACCACCACCGATAACGGCGGCTCAACCGGGCGCATTCGTCGTGCCGAAGGCGGCATTGCCTGGGGAGACATGCGCAACTGCCTGAACCAGTTAATTACCGAGCCAAGCGTCGCGTCGGCGATGTTTGAGTACCGTTTTGGCGGTAATGGCGAACTTTCCGGGCATAACCTCGGAAATCTGATGTTAAAGGCGCTTGATCACCTGAGCGTACGGCCTCTGGAAGCCATCAACTTAATCCGTAATCTGCTCAAAGTGGACGCATTCCTGATCCCTATGTCCGAACAACCGGTTGACTTGATGGCAATCGACGCCGAAGGGCATGAAGTTTACGGCGAAGTGAATATCGACCAGCTCCTCCTGCCGCCGACGGAGCTAATGACCTATCCGAGCGTACCCGCTACGCGAGAAGCGGTGGAAGCCATCGGTGAAGCGGATCTTATCCTGATCGGCCCAGGCAGTTTTTACACCAGCCTGATGCCCATTCTGCTGGTGAAAGAGCTGGCGCAGGCGCTGCGCCGCACCCCTGCCCCGATGGTTTACATCGGTAACCTGGGACGTGAACTGAGCCCGGCGGCGGCGAGCCTGTCGCTGGCAGACAAGCTTGAATTAATGGAGCATTACGTCGGCAAGAAGATCATTGACGGCGTAGTCGTGGGCCCGAAAGTGGATGTGTCAGGGATTGGCGATCGTCTGGTGGTGCAGGAGCCGCTGGAGGCCAGCGATATCAAGTATCGCCACGACCGTCACCTGCTGCGCGAGGCGCTGGAGAAGGCGATTCAGGCGCTGGGTTAGGTTCGTCTTGTGCGGCCTGATGCCCTCATAATAATGCCCGCACGGACGACCCCCTCTCCCTTGAGGGAGAGGGCTGGGGTGAGGGGGAACATACGACTCTGGTGGTCATTCCGTTCACTTTATGTTCCTTGCTACTCTGTAACGACATGGCCTGTGAACGTGCCAGGGTGGCTCAATCGCCACCACCCTGGCGACCCGGGCTCCCGGCGGTAAATCGCCGCTTCGCGGTGCCCTCGGCTTATTCCTTTCGGCTTATCGGGTACGGGCGGAGGTAACGTCCCTGTAAAGCCCGCCCTCTCGGCGCATCCCTGCGCCTCGCCCCGGCCTGCAGGAAACACCTCAGCGATTTACAGCCGGACCAGAGCATCGCTGATAGCCTTCAATCGCTCTGAAACAACGTTATTGCTTCTGTTCAAAAATTACTGGGGATCCTCTCCCACCGGGAGAGGGAGAAAACAACGCTTTACTCACGATGCCGCGATGAAAAGATCCCGCAGCTGATGAAGCTGGTCGCGGATCTGCGCCGCCTCTTCGAACTCCAGATTCTGCGCGTGCTGCATCATCTGCCCTTCCAGCTCGTGGATTTTCTGCTGCAGCGCTTTCGGCGTCAGCACGACGGTATCTTCTTCCACCACTGAACGCGCCTTGCCGCGGCCTTTCGCTTTGGTTTTGGCAATGTTCTGACCCAGCGCCAGAATATCCACCACCTTCTTGTTCAGTCCCTGCGGCGTGATGCCGTGCTCTTCGTTGTAGCGCTGCTGCTTCTCGCGGCGGCGCTCCGTTTCGCCAATCGCTTTCGCCATCGACGGGGTGATTTTGTCACCGTACAGAATCGCTTTACCGTTGACGTTACGCGCCGCACGGCCAATGGTCTGGATCAGCGAACGCTCGGAACGCAGGAAGCCCTCTTTGTCCGCATCCAGAATCGCCACCAGCGAGACTTCCGGCATATCCAGACCTTCTCGCAGCAGGTTGATCCCCACCAGCACGTCAAACTCGCCCAGACGCAGATCGCGGATAATCTCCATGCGCTCCACGGTATCGATATCCGAGTGCAGATAACGCACCTTCTCGCCGTGCTCTTCGAGATACTCGGTGAGGTCTTCCGCCATGCGCTTGGTGAGCGTGGTCACCAGCACGCGCTCATTGATGGCGGAACGGGCGCGGATCTCCGAGAGCAGATCGTCCACCTGCGTGGCCACCGGACGCACCTCGATAATCGGGTCGAGCAGACCTGTTGGACGCACAACCTGATCGACAACGTCTTCACCGGATTTCTCCAGCTCGTAGTTGCCTGGCGTGGCCGAGACGTAAATGGTTTGCGGCGCGAGCGCCTCAAACTCTTCAAATTTCATCGGGCGGTTATCCAGCGCCGACGGGAGGCGGAAGCCGTACTCCACCAGCGTCTCTTTACGCGCCCGGTCGCCGCGGTACATCCCGCCGATCTGCGGGATCGTGACGTGGGATTCGTCGATCACCAGCAAACCGTCTGCCGGAAGGTAGTCAAACAGCGTCGGCGGCGGCTCGCCCGGCCCGCGCCCGGAGAGGAAGCGCGAGTAGTTTTCAATGCCGGAGCAGTAGCCCAGCTCGTTCATCATCTCAAGGTCGAACTGGGTACGCTGGCTCAGGCGCTGCTCTTCCAGCAGCTTATTGTTCGCCAGCAGCACCTTACGGCGCTCGGCCAGCTCCACTTTGATCTCTTCCATCGCCTGCACGATACGCTCGCGCGGCGTCACGTAGTGCGTTTTCGGGTAGATGGTGAAGCGCTGGATCACCGACTCAATGTGTCCGGTCAGCGGGTCGAAGAGCGACAGCCGTTCAACCTCTTCATCGAACAGCTCGACGCGCAGCGCCATATCGTCCGATTCCGCCGGGAAGATGTCGATCACCTCACCGCGTACGCGGAACGTCCCGCGCTGGAACGCCTGATCGTTACGGGCATACTGCAGCTCCGCCAGACGACGAACGATGGCACGCTGGTCGATGATCATCCCCTGCGTCAGGTGCAGCATCATCTTGAGATAGAGATCCGGATCGCCCAGACCGTAGATCGCGGAAACCGATGCGACAACGACCACGTCGCGACGCTCCAGAAGTGCCTTCGTGGCCGACAGTCGCATCTGCTCGATGTGTTCGTTCACCGAGGCGTCCTTCTCAATGAAGGTGTCAGAGCTCGGCACATAGGCTTCAGGCTGGTAGTAATCGTAGTAGGAGACGAAATACTCCACCGCATTTTCCGGGAAGAACTCTTTCATCTCGCCGTAAAGCTGCGCGGCCAGGGTTTTATTGGGTGCCAGCACCATTGTTGGGCGCTGGAGATCCGCAATCACGTTGGCGATGGTGAACGTTTTACCCGAGCCGGTTACCCCCAGCAGCGTCTGGTGCGCCAGCCCATCTTCCAGCCCCTCTTCCAGACGACGGATCGCCTCAGGCTGATCGCCAGATGGACGGAAAGCAGAATTCAATTTGAACGGTTTACTCATGGGCGACAACCTGATGACGTTATAAGCGGCAGGTGAGTAATTTTACTCGTTGTTGCCAGGAATGCCAGTAAAAAACACTGGATGAAAAACCAGTGGCATGTCAGGATATTTAGCATAGCGCCTTAAGGATTGGTGCGATATCGGCCAAAATTTAGGCTGTGACAATATAAAACACCAGTCAGGTCAGGTTATCCCCAGAACTTTTTCTTTTTTAACATTTGTCAAGCCAGGTAATGATAGTTTTGTGGCAACGGGTGACACTTTCATGACGGGAATTGCTTTTATCTAAGCAGTTAAATAATAAACGATATTTTCTAAAGCCGCGTTTCGCGTCAATTTGGGCGTAAGCCGCGTCTTCTCTCGCTTATCGCGTGTTTTCTAACTCTAATGCACATGGTTATCCACAGGAATAGTGGATAACTGCTTCCAGCCCATACAGCGTGGCGCTCGGCAAATTCCCGGATTTTCCCACGAGACGGCAGTAAAAAATTTTTATAGCTATTTTTTGATGATTAACAGTTGTGTCATTCATAACCAACTGATGAGATCTTGCTCACATTTTCATCATTTCGGGCACTGCACCACAACTCAACAGCGCCAGCACCGTCGATGTGCAATCCCCTTTTTTCTCAGCCCCTCTCCGGTGACTTATTCCTAAAAAAGCCGTTTTTTTAAACACTTTTCGGTTTCTGGCAGGGGTTTTGCAGTCTCAAACTCGAGCCTCACCCACACACATTTTTAAGGAGAGAAAGATGTTGAGTCTGCGTGCTGTGAATCAGTTTTACGGAAGCCAACATACGCTATGGAACGTGAATTTGGATTTTCCGCAAGGGATGTGTACAGGCGTTGTTGGCCTGCCGGGAATGGGGAAAACCACCCTCATGAATTGCATCGCCGGGAGAGTGCCCGTCGAAAGCGGGAGCATCATCTGGCATGAAGCGGGCGCGCCGCCGCGTGATTTGCTTAACCTGCCGCCAGAACAGCGGTCAGGACCGGGGATAGGCTATGTCCCGCAGGACAGGCGGATATTCTCCCAGTTAACGATTGAGGAGAATCTGCATATCGCCATGCGGGCGATGGGGAAACCCAACCCGGAAGCGAAAAGTGACGTTTACGATTTGTTTCCGGCGCTCTACGCATTGCGGCAGACCCGCGCCAACACGCTCTCTCCGGACGACCAGTACCAGCTGGCGCTGGCTAATGCGCTGGTGAACCGCCCGCACCTGCTGATCCTCGATGAGCCCCTGCACGGCGCAGGACACAGCTTCGCCCAGAAGCTGGGGCAGCTGCTGGTGCGCTTAAACCGGGAGTTAGGTATGACGGTGCTGTTAGCGGAGCAGCAGCTGTCGTTCATCCGCCGGGTTGCGGACCGTTTCTGTATGCTCTATCGCGGGCGTAACGTGGCGCAGGGCCACGTTAACGAACTGGATGACGAGCTTATCGCGCATTGGATGTCGCGGGAAGCAAGACGCTGAGATCGAGATAACGCCCGGTTTCGGCATTTTCCGCGCCGTCAGCAAGCCAGGGAATTTCTCCGAGGCACGGGGCGGGAAGGACGCGCCTGAGCGTCGCCAGATACTCCTGGTGTCGTTTACCCGGCGCAACCACGTCGTTGGCTATCCAGCCCGCCAGCGTCAGCCCGGCCTGCTGTACGGCCTGTGCGGTCAACATGGCGTGATTGATGCAGCCCAGTTTGACGCCGACGACCAGAATGACCGGAAGCTGCTCGGCCTGCACCCAGTCAGCAAACGTCTGCGTGTCCGAAAGCGGCGTAAACCAGCCCCCTGCACCTTCCACCAGCACCCAGTCGGCCTGGCCTTCCAGCGTCCGTAACCCGGCAGACAGCACGGCGAAATCAATCGGACGACCTTCGTCAGCGCTGATGATGTGCGGCGAGGTCGGCTCGGCAAAGGTGTACGGATTCACCGCTGAATAGGCAAGTTCAAGGGTGCTGTTACGCTGGAGCGCCAGCGCGTCGGTGTTGCGTAACCCTTCCACCGTCATCTCGCTGCCGGAAGCAACCGGCTTATACCCGGCGGTGTTTTTTCCGATCAGTCGTGCCGCCTGCAGCAGCGCCGAGCTGGCCACCGTTTTGCCCACTTCCGTATCCGTTCCGGTGACAAAATAACGTTCACTCACGTTCGATAATCCCATGAAAAAGTTGATAAGAGAGCGGGAAATGTCCCCGCTGCTGCGGCCAGGCCAGCTCCAGACGCTGCAGCTGGCCCCGGGTCAGCGGTTTTTTCTCCCGTCCGGCATGCAGGTGCGTGGCCCCGATGCCCTTCAGCGAGCGCATCGCGCTGAACGCATCGCTAAAATTGAGGGTGATGGTCTGCACCGTGCTGCGATAGCGCCAGCCTGCCAGCGCCTGCGTCACCTGGTCATGCGATAAAAAGCGGTTAGCGTGCGGCTGCTCATCCACCGCTTTCCACGCCTGATTCAGCTCCGGCAGCGAACTTTCCAGCAGGGTGGTAAAGGCCACCTTCCCGCCCGGTCGCGCCACGCGATAGAGCTCGCGCAGGGCCTGCGGCAGGCTGCTGCACCACTGTACCGCCAGATGACTCCAGACCAGATCGAACTGCGCATCCGCCAGCGGGATCGCCTCGATATCGGCCAGCAGATAGCGATCCGCTGCCTGCCGCTGACGCGCCTCGTCGAGCATCTGCTCTGAGAGGTCGATAGCCGTGACCTGGCTTCCCGTCCCGCGCCAGTAGCGGCTGTTGCTGCCGGGACCACAGCCCGCGTCCAGCACCTGCGGAAAGCGGTTGTCGCCAAGCGCGGCCAGAAGCCCCTGCGCGCTCTGACGCTGCAGTTCATCGTGCTGCGAATAGCTCTGCGCGGCCCGGCCAAATGCCGCCGCAACGGCCTGCTTATTCACCGGCATCATGGAGCGCCTCCAGCAGCGTCTGGATATCCCGTGCTTCATGCGCCGCCGTCAGGGTTAAGCGCAGTCGCGCGGTACCCGGCGGGACCGTTGGCGGGCGGATGGCGGTCACCCACATGCCCCGCTCGCGCAGCGCCTGTGCCAGCGCCAGCGCGCGGCCGTTTTCGCCGACAATCACCGGCTGGATGGCGCTCTGCGAATCGGGGCTGTGGAAGGGCAGCGCAGCTAGCCCCTGGCGGAAGCGAGAGATATGCTCCGCCAGCCGCTGGCGACGTTCATCCCCATCTGCGCTGCGGATCACCGCCAGCGACGCAGACAGCGCCACGGCCTGCGCCGGGGGCATGCTGGTGCTGTAGATCAGGTGTCGGGCAAACTGCAGCAGATAGTCGGCGACGGACTCGCTGCACAGCACGGCGGCGCCGCTGACGCCAAAGCCTTTGCCGAAGGTGACAATCAGCAGCTCCGGCTTCACGTTTTGCTGATGCGCACTGCCGCGACCTTCGTTGCCCATTACGCCAATCCCGTGGGCATCGTCCACCAGCAGCCAGGCGTTTTGCCGCTTTGCGGCCCCGTGCAACGCGGCAAGCGGCGCGCTGTCGCCGTCCATGCTGAACACCCCTTCGGTGACCGCCAGCTGCTGTCCGTCGCAGGGTTTATCCAGCAACGCAGCGAGCTGCCCCGCATCGTTATGGGCGAAGCGGCGCAGCTGCGCCGGGCTTAAACTTGCCGCCTCCAGCAGCGAGGCGTGGCTCAGGCGGTCAGCGACAATGCGGTCCTCTTTTTCCATCAGGGCGGTAATAACCGCCTGATTGGCGGCAAAGCCGGAGATAAACAGCAGCGCACGCGGGTAGCCCAGCCAGTCGGCAAGCGCCTCTTCCAGCGCCTGATGCGCCGTGGTGTATCCGCTGACGAGTCCCGAGCCGCCGCTGCCTACGCCAAACCGCTCTGCCCCCTGCTGCCAGGCGCGGATGATGGCCGGATGCTGGCTCAGCCCGAGATAATCGTTGCTGGAGAAATTACAAAACTGCCGCCCCTCGCGGGTAAGAAAACGACCCGCGCCGTTTTCCACCACCCTGCGAACGCGAAACGCCTCTGCCGCCCGGCGTTCGTCCAGTGCGGTATTCACTCGTGCCTGCCAGGTCATACGGCTGCCGCGTTATAGAACTGGTCGGTGTCGGCGTTGAAAATCTGCTGCTCCAGCTGCTGCTGTTGCTCGTTATCGCCCGTCAGCACCTCGGTCTGGTGCGGGTTAAGCCCCAGCTTGCGGAACAGCTGAACGTCTTTGTCCTCTTCCGGGTTCGGCGTGGTCAGCAGCTTGCAGCCGTAGAAGATGGAGTTGGCTCCGGCCATAAAGCACATCGCCTGGGTCTGCTCGTTCATCTGCTCGCGACCGGCGGAGAGGCGCACGAAAGAGGTCGGCATCATGATGCGCGCCACCGCGATGGTGCGGATAAAATCAAACGCATCCACGTCGTCGTTGTCCGCCATCGGCGTGCCCTTGACCTTCACCAGCATGTTGATCGGCACGCTTTCCGGCGGGGTCGGCAGGTTCGCCAGCTGCAGCAGCAGGCCCGCGCGGTCTTTCACCGTCTCACCCAAGCCCACGATACCGCCGGAGCAGACCTTGATCCCCGCGTCGCGCACTTTATCCAGGGTATCCAGACGCTCCTGATAGGTACGCGTGGTGATGACGTTGCCGTAAAACTCCGGCGAGGTGTCGAGGTTATGGTTGTAGTAGTCCAGCCCCGCCGCGGAGAGGCGTTGCGCCTGCTCGTCGTTCAGCGTGCCGAGCGTCATACAGGCTTCGAGGCCCATCTCCTTCACGCCCTTCACCATCTGCTCCAGATACGGCATGTCGCGATCGTGCGGGTTCTTCCACGCTGCGCCCATGCAGAAGCGGGTCGAGCCGGCGTTTTTCGCCTTGCGCGCCGAGTCGAGCACCTGCTCAACTTCCATCAGCCGTTCGGACTCCAGGCCGGTTTTGTAGCGCGCGCTCTGCGGGCAATATTTGCAGTCTTCAGGACAGGCACCGGTTTTGATCGACAGCAGCGTGCTGACCTGAACATGGCGAGGATCGAAGTGCTGACGATGCACCTGTTGGGCTTCGAACATCAGCTCAAGGAAAGGTTTGTTGAATAATTCAGTAACTTGCGACATCGTCCAGCGTGCGTGGTGAGCCATGGGGCTTCTCCAAAGGGTTTTGTTAATTTTCGGTTCGGTTTATACTCGTAAACCTAAAACTTTTCAAAATGGTTTACAAGTCGATTATGACCCAGGACGATCTCGCCTTCGACAAGCAGCATATCTGGCACCCTTACACCTCTACCACCCGCCCTCTTCCCGTCTATCCGGTGGCCTCGGCCCACGGCTGCGAGCTGCACCTCGCCAGCGGCGAGCGGCTCGTTGACGGGATGTCCTCCTGGTGGGCGGCCATTCACGGGTACAACCACCCGCGCCTGAATGCGGCGATGAAGGCGCAGATTGACCAGATGTCGCACGTGATGTTTGGCGGGATCACCCATCAGCCCGCGGTGGATTTATGCCGTCGCCTGGTAGCGATGACGCCTGCATCGCTGGAGTGCGTGTTCCTGGCCGATTCCGGCTCCGTGGCGGTGGAAGTGGCGATGAAAATGGCGCTGCAGTACTGGCATGCTAAGGGCGAAACGCGCCAGCGGTTCCTCACCTTCCGCAACGGCTATCACGGGGATACCTTCGGGGCGATGTCGGTGTGCGATCCGGACAACTCCATGCACAGCCTGTGGAAGGGCTACCTGCCGGAAAACCTGTTTGCCCCGGCCCCCCAGAGCCGCTTCGACGGCGAGTGGAACGAGATGGACATGGTCGGTTTCGCGCGGCTGATGGCGGCACACCGCCATGAAATCGCCGCCGTGATCCTGGAGCCGATTGTGCAGGGCGCGGGCGGAATGCGGATGTACCACCCGGAATGGCTGAGGCGTATTCGCAGGATGTGCGACCGCGAAGGCATTCTGCTGATTGCCGATGAGATCGCTACCGGCTTTGGCCGCACCGGCAAGCTGTTTGCCTGCGAACATGCGGGTATCGCCCCGGATATTCTGTGTCTGGGCAAGGCGCTGACCGGCGGCACCATGACGCTCTCCGCCACGCTCACGACCCGTCAGGTTGCCGACACCATCAGCGACGGCGAGGCGGGCTGCTTTATGCACGGTCCGACGTTTATGGGTAATCCGCTGGCCTGCGCCGTTGCAAGCGAAAGCCTCGCCATTCTGGAAGGCGGCGAATGGCAAATCCAGGTGGCGGCGATTGAGGCGCAGCTGAAAGAGGCGCTGAGCGCCGCCTCAGGTGCGAATTTTGTGGCGGACGTTCGCGTGCTGGGCGCCATCGGGGTGATTGAAACCACCCATCCGGTGAATATGGCGGCGCTGCAGCGCTTCTTCGTTGAGCAGGGCGTCTGGGTGCGGCCTTTCGGCAAGCTTATCTACCTGATGCCGCCGTACAGCATTACGCCAGAGCAGCTGCGTAAATTAACCGACGCGGTCGTAACAGCCGTTAACATTCCCGCGCATTTCACGATGTAACCCTATGCATTACACTTGCTGAACGAGCGATCAACGAGGGTAAACCGTATGAAAATCATCAGTAAAGATCTGCGCGACGGTGAAAAGCTGCCGGAACGCCACGTATTCAACGGCATGGGGTATCAGGGAGACAATATCTCCCCGCACCTGGCGTGGGACGAGGTTCCGGCAGGCACCAAAAGCTTTGTCGTGACCTGCTACGACCCGGATGCGCCTACCGGCTCCGGCTGGTGGCACTGGATTGTGGCGAACCTACCAGCCGACACGCGCGTCCTGCCGCAGGGCTCCGGTTCAGACCTGGTTGCCCTGCCTGAAGGCGCCATTCAGACGCGCACCGATTTTGGTAAAGCGGGCTACGGCGGCGCCGCGCCGCCAAAAGGGGAAACCCACCGCTATATCTTCACGGTGCACGCGCTGGACGTGGAGAAGATTGATGTCGATGAAGGGGCGAGCGGCGCGATGGTAGGGTTTAACGTACATTTCCATACGCTTGGGAGCGCGTCGATTACGGCGATGTATTCGTAAAAAAAGCCGGGTGGCGGCTACGCCTTACCCGGCCTACATTTCGCACGCGTAGGCCCGGTAAGCGCAGCGCCACCGGGCAAAAAAATAAGAGCACGGAAGGCAACAACCCCACCAGCCGCCCTTCTTCCAGAAGCTGCATCGCCTGGTGCATAAAAAAGCCGGGTGGCGGCTTCGCCTTACCCGGCCTACATTTCACACGCGTAGGCCCGGTAAGCGCAGCGCCACCGGGCAAAAAAATCAGAGCACGGAAGGCAACAACCCCACCAGCCGCCCTTCTTCCAGAAGCTGCATCGCCTGGTGCATAAAAAAGCCGGGTGGCGGCTTCGCCTTACCCGGCCTACATTTCGCACGCGTAGGCCCGGTAAGCGCAGCTCCACCGGGCAAAAAAATCAGAGCACGGAAGGTAACAACCCTACCAGCCGCCCTTCTTCCAGAAGCTGCATCGCCTTATCAATATCCGGCGCAAAGAAGCGGTCGTCATCGTAGTGCGATACATGCTCGCGCAGCGCATGACGCGCCTGCTCCAGCAGCGGGCTGGATTTTAGCCCTTCTCGCAGATCGATACCCTGGCTTGCCGCCAGCCATTCCACCGCCAGCACGCCGCGGGTGTTGGAGGCCATTTCCCAGAGACGACGCCCGGCAGCCGGTGCCATCGAAACGTGATCTTCCTGGTTCGCTGACGTTGGCAGGCTGTCCACGCTGTGCGGGTGCGACAGGGCTTTGTTCTCGCTCGCCAGCGCCGCCGCGGTGACCTGGGCAATCATAAAGCCCGAGTTGACCCCGCCGTTACGCACCAGGAACGGCGGCAGCTGGGACATATGTTTATCCATCATCAGCGCAATACGGCGCTCGGACAGCGCGCCGACTTCGGCAATCGCCAGGGCGATATTATCCGCCGCCATCGCCACCGGCTCGGCGTGGAAGTTGCCGCCGGAAACCACCTCGTTTTCCTGGGCGAACACCAGCGGGTTATCGGACACCGCGTTGGCCTCCACCAACAGGACCTCTGCCGCCTGGCGCAGCTGCGTCAGGCACGCGCCCATCACCTGCGGCTGGCAGCGCAGGGAATACGGATCCTGCACCTTTTCGCAGTTATGGTGTGAATCGGCAATTTCGCTGGTGTCGGTAAGCACGTGACGGTACATCGCGGCGGCATCAATCTGCCCGCGCTGACCGCGCACCTCGTGGATGCGGGCATCGAACGGGCGACGCGAGCCCAGCACGGCTTCGGTGGTCAGCGCACCGCACACTACCGCCGAGGCAAACAGATCTTCCGCTTCAAACAGGCCGCGCAGCGCGAAAGCGGTCGATGCCTGTGTGCCGTTCAGCAGCGCCAGCCCCTCTTTCGCCGCCAGCGTGATCGGATTTAACCCGGCTTTTTTCAGCGCCTCTTTCGCAGGAAGCCACTCGCCCTGCCAGCGCGCTTTGCCTTCGCCCAGCAGCAGCAGCGACATGTGCGCCAGCGGCGCAAGATCGCCGGAAGCACCAACGGAGCCTTTTGCCGGGATCCACGGATAGACTTCTGCATTCACCAGCGCCATCAGCGCCTGAATCACGCTCAGGCGAATACCGGAAAAGCCGCGCGCCAGGCTGTTGATTTTGAGGACCATCATCAGACGGACAATCTCATCATCCAGCGGCTGACCCACGCCCGCGGCATGCGACAGCACCAGCGAACGCTGTAAGTTTTCCAGATCGTGTGTCGCGATGCGGGTCTGCGCCAGCAGCCCAAAGCCGGTGTTAATCCCGTAGGCGGTGCGCCCTTCGGCAACGATGGCTTCGACGCAGGCGACGCTGTCGTTAATGGCGGCATGGGCACTTGCATCCAGCGAAAGGGTGACCGGTTTACGCCAGACGTTACGCAGCTGTTTGAGCGTCAGCGAGCCGGGAGTGAGTGTTAATGCGTTCATTAATGCTTTCCTTGTGTGGCAGGGATCATCGGCAGGTTAAGGCCCTGCTCTTTGGCACAGTCAATGGCAATTTCGTAACCCGCATCCGCGTGACGCATCACGCCGGTTGCCGGGTCGTTGTGCAGCACGCGAGCGATACGCGCGGCGGCTTCATCGGTTCCGTCGCAGACGATGACCATCCCGGAATGCTGGGAGAAGCCCATCCCCACGCCGCCGCCGTGGTGCAGCGATACCCAGGTCGCGCCGCTGGCGGTATTGAGCAGAGCGTTCAGCAATGGCCAGTCGGAGACCGCATCCGAGCCGTCGCGCATGGCTTCCGTTTCGCGGTTCGGGCTGGCGACGGAGCCGGAGTCCAGGTGGTCGCGGCCAATGACGATCGGCGCGGAGACTTCACCGCTGCGCACCATTTCGTTGAAGGCGAGGCCCAGTTTTTGCCGCCACTCCAGCCCTACCCAGCAGATACGCGCCGGCAGGCCCTGGAAGTTAATGCGCTCGCGGGCCATGTCCAGCCAGTGATGCAGGTGTTCGTCATCGGCGACGATCTCTTTCACTTTGGCATCGGTTTTGTAGATGTCCTCCGGGTCACCGGACAGGGCAACCCAGCGGAACGGGCCGATACCGCGGCAGAACAGCGGGCGGATATAGGCAGGAACGAATCCCGGGAAGTCGAACGCGTTACTTACGCCCATCTCTTTCGCCATCTGGCGGATGTTGTTGCCGTAGTCAAAGGTCGGAATGCCCATCTGGCTAAAGGCCAGCATGGCGGAGACGTGTTCTGCCATAGAGCGTTTTGCGGCAAGCACCGTGCCTTCCGGGTCGGTTTCCGCTTTTTGCTGATATTCTTCCCACGTCCAGCCTTTTGGCAGGTAACCGTGCAGCGGGTCATGGGCGCTGGTCTGGTCGGTGACCAGATCCGGACGCACGCCGCGGGCGACGAGCTGCGGGAGAATGTCCGCCGCGTTGCCGCACAGGGCAATCGACACCGCTTTGCCTTCGGAGGTGTATTTTTTGATACGCGCCAGCGCATCGTCCAGATCGGTTGCCTGTTCATCGACGTAGCGGGTGCGCAGACGGAAATCAATGCGGCTCTGCTGGCACTCAATGTTGAGCGAGCACGCGCCGGCAAGCGTGGCGGCCAGCGGCTGCGCGCCGCCCATGCCGCCAAGACCTGCGGTCAATACCCAGCGGCCTTTCAGCGAGCCGTTATAGTGCTGGCGACCGGCTTCCACGAAGGTCTCGTAGGTGCCCTGCACGATCCCCTGGCTGCCGATGTAGATCCAGCTCCCCGCGGTCATCTGGCCATACATCGCCAGCCCTTTCGCGTCCAGTTCGTTGAAGTGTTCCCACGTGGCCCAGTGCGGCACGAGGTTAGAGTTGGCGATCAGCACGCGCGGTGCGTTTTTGTGCGTTTTGAACACGCCCACCGGCTTGCCGGACTGTACCAGCAGGGTTTCGTCGTGTTCGAGTTCGGTCAGGGATTTTACAATTGCGTCATAGCATTCCCAGTTGCGCGCGGCGCGGCCTATGCCGCCGTAGACCACCAGCTCGTGGGGGTTCTCCGCTACCTCAGGATCGAGGTTGTTCATCAACATGCGCAGCGGGGCTTCGGTGAGCCAGCTTTTGGCGGTGAGTGTGGTGCCGCGCGCGGCGCGGACATCCTGCTGGCGGTATTTACCTGACGACATTGTGTGCTCCTCATACGGGACAGTGATGCATTTAGATATACTTGTATAGACAAGCACACACAAGGTCAGATTTAACAAAAAAGATACAATTTTGTTATATTGCGTTAGCTATCACGCTTTTAAAACTTATGACATAAAGTGGCCCTGCAGCCGGTAGCGGTTACCCGGGAAAAGCAGCCGGGCATGCGACACAATGTGCGATGAGGACCAGGTCCGACGGCGGATCAGCAGGCACGGATCGTGCTCTTTAATACGCAGCCGCTCGCACTCCTGCGGCGTGGCGCGCACGGCTTCCACAATGTGCTCCCCTTCCGTGAGCGGAGCGACGAGCGAGAGATAGGCGTGCGGCGTGGTCTGGGTGTAATCCTGATTCAGATAGTCCGGTATCCGCTCAGCGTTGACGCAGCGATCTTCAATCTGCACCGGAATGTCGTTCTCAAAATGCACCATCACGGAATGGAAGATACGGCTGCCTTCTTTGACATTCAGCTCTACGGCCTGCTCGGCGCTGGCCTGGGTCTCTTCGAGCACCAGCACCTCACAGCGGTGCTGATGATTTCGCGAGGTTATCTCATCGGCAATACTGCGGATTTCAAACAGGGCAGATTGCCCTTTCGGTTCCGCCACAAACGTCCCCACGCCCTGCAGGCGCACCAGAAGCCCTTCGTCGGTCAGTTCGCGCAGCGCCCGGTTGACGGTCATCCGGCTAAAACCAAACTGCGCCACCAGCTCGGCCTCCGAGGGGATGCGATCGTGCGGGCGCCAGACGCCGGTGGCGATTTTTTCGCTGATTGCCTGCTTCACCTTTTCGTAGAAAGGCGCGGGAGGGCTCGACGGCGGCAGAGGTGAGCGTGAAAACATCGTGACTCCTTGAATAGTGTTATGCCCACCAGTGAGCAATTTGCCAGGCCAGACGGGCGGCAAGCTTTGCGCCCTGTCCGTCCCGATCGTACTGCGGGTTAAACTCTACCAGATCGGCGGCCTGTAGCTTACCGCTGCGGCAGATTTGTTCGATAACCGGGAGAAGATCCAGCGCCGGTATGCCTAACGCAGCCGGGGCGGACACGGCAGGCATTTCGCTGGCGGGCAGGACGTCCAGATCGATCGTCAGATAGATACGATCGGCCTGCGTCAGCACCTTTTCCAGCGCGGATAGCGCATCGCGCCTGAAATGGAGATCTTCCACCAGCGTGACGTTAAGGCGTTCGGCCTCATCCCACAGCGCCAGCGTGTTCGCCGCCCGGCTCACGCCAAAGCAGGCGTACTGAAATTCCCGCCCGCGCTCATCGCAGTAATGCGCCAGCTGGCGAAATGGGGTGCCGGATGTGGCATGGTCGGCCTTGCGCAGGTCAAGATGGGCATCAAGGTTGATCACCGCCACGCGCTCGTTCGGGAACGCATCCAGAATGCCCCGACCGTGCGCCCAGGCGGTTTCGTGCCCGCCGCCAAAGACCAGCGTGCGCATCCCGGACCGCTGGCAGATCGTGACGGCATCGCTTAAAGCCTGCTGCGCCGCTTCCAGCTCGTGGCCTTCAACGTACACCGAGCCCATATCCGCCAGCCGGTCGTGCCCCTGATGACTTGCCATATTCGCCAGCGATTTTCGCAGCATATCCGGTGCCTGCACGGCGCCTGGCCTGCCCTGATTGCGTTTAACCCCTTCATCACATTCAAAGCCTATCAGCGCGATGCCGGATGAAAGCGGCGTGAACTGTCCCTGCTGCTTTATCGTCTGGAAAATGCGCGTTGCATTGCTGGCCTCGGCGCTGTCGTCGCGCCCCTGCCAGACCGTTTCGGCTACGGGCCGCCATAACCTCATACTGCCTCCCCACGGAAAATACGTTGATACAGCGGATTGCGTCCCGGCTCGTAGACCATCTCAACCGGATGACGAGCATCCCAGACGATAAAATCAGCGACAAACCCTGCCCGCAGCTGTCCGTGGGTTGCGCCACGGCCCAGCGCCTGCGCGGCATGCCGCGTGACGCCAGCCCAGGCTTCTTCAGGGGTCAGACCAAACTGGACGCAGGCCATGTTCATCGCCAGGTGCAGGCTGGCAAACGGGCTGGTGCCGGGGTTATAGTCAGTCGCGACGGCCATCGGGACACCCTGTTTTCTGAGCCGTTCAACCGGCGGACGCTGGCGCTCCTGAAGAAAATAGAACGCGCCGGGGAGCAGGACGGCAACCGTGCCGCTTTCCGCCATCGCCTGAACGCCTGCGTCGTCGAGATACTCAATATGATCGGCGGAAAGCCCCTTATACTGGCTGACCAGCGCCGCGCCGCCCTGATTAGACAGCTGCTCGACATGCCCTTTCACCGGAATACCGAGCGCGGTGGCAGCCTTAAAGAGGCGCTCGGTTTGCGACGGGGTGAAGCCGACGTTTTCACAAAACACGTCTACTGCTTCATATAACTCTTTCTGCCACAGCGTGGGCAATATCTGCTCGCAGACCAGCGTGAGGTACGCATCGGGATCCTGCCGGTATTCCGTTGGAACCGCATGCGCCGCCAGCAGCGTTGGGCTGATATCGATCGGATTATTGAGGCTCAGCTGGCGCGCGACCTGCAGCATCTTCTCTTCGGCCTCGGGGTTTAGACCGTATCCCGACTTGATTTCAACCGTGGTGACGCCTTCATTCATCAGTCGCTGAAGCCGCTGCTGCGCCAGTTGAAGCAGGGTTTCGGCTGCGCTGCTGCGCGTCGCCGTCACGGTCGCGTTAATCCCGCCCCCCTGGGCGCTAATCGTTTGATAAGAGACGCCGTTCAGACGCTGCTCCCACTCCGCCGCGCGATCGCCGCCAAATACCAGGTGGGTATGGCAGTCAATCAGGCCAGGCGTGACCAGACGCCCCTGGAGATCGACACAGCGAGGGTGTCCGGCAGGAATGTCAGATTCAGGGATCACGGCCAGAAGGGTGTGGCCGCGCACGACCAGGGCATGTTGCTCTTTCAGTCCATAAGGCGCAGATACGTCCGGCGCCATCGTAGCCAGTCGCGCATTTCGCCATATTACATCGTCGGGATGAATCTGCTGCATGGGGCGTTCCACTTGTCTTAGATTGTATAGACATTTATTTTCATCTGTTGTCTGCTGTCAACCGACTTTGCGGAAAATGTTATTTATTTGTGATCACTTACCTGCCGCTCCGGGCTAAAAATGCAACTTTTACCCTTTTTATCTTCCCGTTTCGCTCAACTTAGTATAAAAAAGCAGGCTATTTCGTCTATCCCGTAAAGACTTGCATACCCAGGAGCTTCACCTTGAACATTTCCAGGATTTCCCGTCTGGCGTTAGCACTCGCCTTTGGCGTGACCTTATCCGCATGCAGTTCAACTCCACCGGATCAGCGACCTTCTGAGCAGGCTGCGCCCGGTACCGCCTCCCGCCCGATTTTGTCCGCTGATGAAGCGAAGAACTTCGACCGTGCGCACTACTTCTCAGCGATGGATCCTAACGCTGCGCCGTGGACCCCGTCGTCTATTAACCTGCCTAAACAGCCTGACTTCGTGGTTGGCCCGGCAGGTGCGCAGGGCGTAACGCACACCTCTATTCAGGCTGCGGTTGATGCTGCCATCACTAAACACAGCGCGTCTCGACAGTATATCGCGATCCTGCCGGGTGAATATGAAGGCACCGTATATGTTCCGGCGGCTCCAGGCAGCGTTACGCTTTACGGTCTGGGCGAAAAAGCGATCGACGTAAAAATTGGCCTGGCGATTGATTCCGAAATCGACAGCAACACCTGGCGTCACCTGGTGAACCCGGCCGGTAAATATATGCCGGGTAAACCGGCGTGGTACATGTTTGATAACTGCCAGAGCAAGCGTTCCGCCACCATTGGCGTGATGTGCTCAGCGGTGTTCTGGTCTCAGAATAACGGTCTGCAGCTGCAGAACCTGACCATTCAGAATACCCTGGGCGACAGCGTTGATGCCGGTAACCACCAGGCCGTTGCGCTGCGTAGCGATGGCGACCAGGTGCAGATTAACAACGTCAACATTCTGGGCCGACAGAACACCTTCTTCGTGACCAACAGCGGCGTGCAGAACACCCTGCAGAATAACCGCCTGACCCGTACGCTGGTGACCAACAGCTACGTTGAAGGTGACGTGGATCTGGTGTCCGGGCGCGGTGCGGTGGTGTTTGATAACACCGATTTCCGCGTGGTGAATTCACGTACTCAGCAGGAAGGCTACGTGTTTGCTCCGGCAACCCAGTCTAACCTCTTCTACGGCTTCCTGGCCGTGAACAGCCGCTTTAACGCTGCCGGTGACGGCGTGGCGCAGCTGGGACGCTCCCTGGACGTGGACTCTGCCACTAACGGCCAGGTCGTGATCCGCGACAGCGTGATCAACGAAGGCTTCAACATGGCGAAGCCGTGGGCTGATGCCGCGATCTCCAAACGTCCGTTCTCCGGCAATACCGGTGCGGTGGATGATAAAGGAAACGTGCAGCGCAACCTGAACGACGCTAACTTCAACCGCATGTGGGAATACAATAACCGCGGTCTGGGTAGCAAAGTGGTTGCTGAGCCGAAGCAGTAAGATGAGAGTAAAAGGGGGATGTTAATCCCCCTTTTTACTGCGACTGGATACGTCAGGCACCAAACTTAAGATACGCATCCAATAGTTGCATAATCGCAACCATGAGTTGCAGGAACAGAATTGCCCATTCCACACCGCTCATACGCCACTCCTTTGGTATAGAGCACTTCTCCTCTGATTTACCTTTCCGCTGCCTGTCACCAGAGGTGTGTTGGTTATGTTTTGATGTGCTCCGCAGTTTAGGCACCGTCGGCACCACCCGACAGCCAGGACTTAAAAAGGATCCTGAATTGCGGAACTGCAACACATCAAACCAACGGACAGAATAATATCAGACCATTACTGTACATAAAAACAGTTAAAGGGAGTTTAGGAATTTATAAAGAGAACATAAATAACTCACTGATTATATTAAATATTGATATCTACCATCGTCTCATAATCTCTTTTCTTCGTTGACGATGAATTTACATCACCTTAAGCCAATATTATGATGGACGTGTTGGTTACGTTTTGATGTGCACACCCGGCTACCACCGGGCATAAAAAAACCTCGCATTCGCGAGGTTTTTTGTTTTTAGCCGCTTAGTGAGCGTTTACCACGACCCACATTGGCCCCTGGCCGACGGCGTAACGTCCTTTCTCTTCCAGCAGCCCCTGCTCACCTTTAATTTCATACAGCGCGATGTGGTGGGATTTCTGCCCCGCCGCAATCAGGTATTTACCGCTGTGATCGATATTAAAGCCGCGCGGCTGGGTTTCCGTTGACTGGAAGCCTTCAATGGCCAGCACGCTGCCGTCCTCGGAGACGCTAAACACGGTAATCAGGCTGGAGGTACGGTCACAGGCGTACAGATGGCGGCCATTTGGCGTAATGTGGATATCCGCCGCCCAGCGGGTGTCGGAGAAGTCAGACGGCATCATATCCAGCGTCTGCACGCACTCAATCTGGCCGTTAGGATCTTTCAGCTCCCAGACGTCCACAGAGCTGTTCAGTTCATTGACCACGTAGGCGTACTGCTGGTTCGGATGGAAGACCATATGGCGCGGACCCGCGCCTTCAACGGTAGTCACTTCGGCAGGATGCTGCGCCACCAGGTGACCATCGTCGCTCAGGGTGAACAGGCAGATACGATCCTGCTTCAGCGCAGGCACCCACAGCGTGCGGTTATCCGGCGTGATATTCGCCGAGTGGCAGCCTTCAAGCCCTTCCACCACATCCACGGTTTCGACCGGAATGCCATTTTCCAGACGCGTTACGCTGACGCAGCCCGCGTTATAAGAGCCGCTGAAGACAAAGTTGCCTTTACGATCGGTAGAGATATGGGTTGGGCTGCCCGGCAGTGGTGCTTCGGCAGTGTACGTCAGCGCGCCATCGTCCGGAGAAATGCGATAGGCCAGCACGCGAAACTCCGGGCGCACACCCACGTACAAGAAACGTTTATCCGGGCTGATGACCATCGGCTGCACCTGGCCTGGCACGTCAACAACCTGAACCAGCGTGAGTGTCCCTTCGGTATTTAAACGCCAGACGTGGATCTGCTGGCTTTCAGGACTGGCGGTATAAACGGTTTGTTTCATGAATATTCACTCCTCACTGCGCATGAAAGTAATTAACTTTTGACGGTGAATGCTGAATTGTCGACAGGAATTTTGAAGCGTTCGCCTCTCGGTGTACCATCCCATCAAAACGTAAATTCAATATTAACCCGGGAAAACAGATGACCTCGCGTGTGATTGCTCTGGATTTAGACGGTACCTTACTGACGCCGCAAAAAACCCTTCTCCCCTCCTCCCTTGAGGCGCTTAAACGCGCGCAGGAAGTGGGATATCAACTCCTTATCGTAACGGGTCGACATCACGTTGCCATTCACCCTTTTTATCAGGCACTGGCGTTAGATACACCTGCAATTTGTTGTAATGGCACTTATTTGTATGATTATCAGGCAAAAAAGGTTTTAGCCTCCGACCCGCTGCCGGTTCCCCAGGCGCTGCAGCTGATTGATCTGCTGGATGAGCATGCCGTTCACGGCCTGATGTACGTGGATAACGCGATGGTGTACGAGCGCCCTACAGGCCATGTGGTGCGCACCAGCAACTGGGCGTTGTCCCTGCCTGAAGCGCAGCGTCCGGTCTTTACCCAGGTTTCCTCCCTGCGTCAGGCTGCCCAGGACGTTGAGGCTATCTGGAAATTCGCCCTGACGGATGAAGACACCGCTAAACTGAATACCTTCGCAAAACACGTGGAGCAGACGCTGGGTCTGGAGTGCGAATGGTCCTGGCATGACCAGGTGGATATTGCCCGTAAAGGCAACAGCAAAGGCAAGCGTCTGACGCAGTTTGTGGAATCAAAAGGCTGGTCGATGCAGGATGTTGTCGCCTTTGGTGATAACTACAACGACATCAGCATGCTGGAAGCCGCCGGTACCGGCGTGGCAATGGGCAATGCCGACGATGCGGTCAAAGCCCGCGCCAACGTGGTGATTGGCGACAACACCACCGACAGCATCGCGCAGTACATTTATACCCACCTGCTGTAATCAGGCGGTAATCGAGACGCTCTTAATTTGCGCGTAAAGCCACAGGCCGGGTTTGATCCCTAACTCATCCCTGGCCCACGGGCTGATGCGCGCCCAGAGCATCCTGCTGCCCACTTCAAGCTTCACTTCCACCTGCCCGTTATCATCAAAACATTCCGCGACTTTGGCGCGCAGAATATTTCGAATACTGGTTTGCAGCGGCGGCTGCAGCACCAGCGAGACGTCCGACGCCTGGATGCGAATTCTCAGCGCGGACTGTAACGGTTTGTCGATCTTATTGACCCAAAGATGCTGGTCACCCAGCGCCAGGGCGGTCATCGCGTAGTGTGGATGGTGTTCAAGAACGCTCACTTTCAGGATGCTGCTCTGCTGCTCCCTGGGTAACCACGGGTGCATTACGCTGCTGCCCCATACCTCTTCCAGGTTGCCAAACGCCTTAACGCTGCCCTCTTCCAGCACCAGCACCTTGTCGGCCAGATGGAGGATTTCGTCCAGCGAATGGCTGACGTAGAGCATCGGAATATTAATTTCGCGCGTCAGGCGCTGTAGATAAGGCAGAAGCTCGCGTTTACGCGGAATATCGAGCGAGGCCAGCGGTTCGTCGAGCAGCAGCAGTTCGGGTGCGGTCAGCAACGCGCGGCCAATGGCCACACGCTGTTTTTCTCCACCGGAGAGCGAGGAGGGTAGTCTGTCGAGCAGAGGTTCAATGCCTAACAGCGTCACCAGCTTATCAAACTGCCCGGCCATGCTTTTCGCCATGCCGTAACGCAGGTTGCCGCGCACGCTGTAGTGCGGGAACAGGCGCGCGTCCTGGAAAACATAGCCGATGCGGCGCTTGTCCGGCGAGAGGTAAACCTTATTCTCCACGTCATTCAGGACGCGGTCATTCAGGACAATACGGCCAGACTGCGGGCGGGTCAGGCCGCTGATGGCATTAATCAGCGACGTTTTTCCCGCTCCCGACACGCCAAAGATGGCGGTGATTCCGCTTGCCGGCAGCGTTTCGTTAAGCGTCAGGGTATGGTTTCCCAGCGTCTGGGTAAAATGGAGTTCCAGCATGCTTATTTCCCCATCCGCTCGCGGCTGATCCGCGCCAGCCATTCAGACACCATCAGCGATGCCAGCGCCAGCACAATTGAAATAATACACAGCCGCGCCGCCGCGCCTTCACCGCCCGGCGTTTGAATCAGGGTGTACATTGCCGACGGAATGGTTCGCGTCTCGCCGGGGATGTTCGACACAAACGTGATCGTCGCGCCAAACTCGCCCAGCGAGCGGGCGAAGGCCAGCACCGTACCAACAATAATGCCGGGTAGCGTCAGGGGTAGCGTGATGGTGAAAAAGACGCGCCAGCGCCCTGCGCCCAGCGTGCGGGCCGCCTGTTCGAGCTTCATGTCCACGCCTTCCAGCGCGAGGCGTATCGCCCTCACCATCAGCGGGAATGACATCACCGCCGCCGCCAGTACCGCACCGCGCCAGCTAAACGCAAACGTCAGCCCAAACCAGTCGTAAAGCTTCTCGCCGATAAAACCGCGTCGCCCCATCGAAATCAGCAGCAGATAACCGACCACTACTGGCGGCAAAACGAGCGGCAGATGAAGCACGCTGTCGAGCAGCGTTTTGCCGGGAAACTGGCAGCGAACCAGTAGCCAGGCAAAGAAGATCCCAAAGGGCAAACTCAGCGCAACCGCCAGGGAAGAGACTTTAAGGCTCAGCAGAACAGCCTGCCATTCAGGATCGGTCAATATCATCAGTGAGTCGTAAATCCATAACGTTTAAAGATTGTGGACGCCTCCGGGCCCTTCAGGTAATCGCGGAAGGCCGTCACGGTCGCATTTTTATGTCCATCAACAATCGCAACAGGATATTCCACTTTCTTGTGGGAATCTTCCGGGAACGTTGCGACCACTTTTACCCCTTTACTGGCAACGGCATCTGAGCCATACACAATGCCCAGCGGGGCTTCGTTGCGCTCAACCAGCGCCAGCGCGCCGCGTACATCTTCCGCCGGGGCCAGCTTCGGTGACAATGTCTCCCATGCGCCCAGCTTTTGCAGCGCTTCTTTGGCATAAATACCGGCCGGAACGTGCTCCGGATCGCCCACCGCCAGACGGCCGCCGTTCAGCAGGCTCGTCCAGTTGGTCTGTTTGTTGATGGTGATGTCCGCCTGCGCGCTGGCTTTGGGCGCCACGACAACCAGGCTATTCCCCAGCAGCGTTTCGCGGGTTGTCGCATCAATCGACTTCTTCTCCGCCGCGTAATCCATCCACTTCTGATCGGCAGAGATGAACAGATCCGCCGGTGCGCCCGCTTCTATCTGGCGCGCCAGCGTCGAGGAAGAGGCAAAAGAGGAGACCACCTCGACGTTTTTCTCTTTTTTATACGCCGCCGCGATATCCTGCAGCGCGTTGGTCAGCGACGCCGCCGCAAAGACCGTGATTTTACCCTCGTCCGCCAGCGCGTGTCCGGTAAGTGAAAGCGTCAGCGTTGCCCCTGCGAAAAGGCGTACCCATGAACGTGCCATCTGTAACTCCTGTGAGTAGCGTTATATACATATTAATATAACGGTAACGTCAGGGAGATCCCAGCGTTTAATCGTACCGCTGAAGGGGTAAATCGGTGTAATACGTTAAATATTATCGGCGAAAACGGGAAAATCTTGAGAGCAAAACGCCCGGGCTAGCCGGGCGTTTTGTGGGGAATCAATGCTGCTTTTTAGCCTGGTCTCTGTGACCAATGTTCGAAAAGACGTTGAACACTTCACCCAGGCCGTAGATGGCACCGAGGATGATGGCCATCACTACTGGTACCATGATCACGGCGAATACCAGACTTTTCAACAACTCTAACATGGTTTTCTCCAGATATTGTGAACAGCTTATTCTACCCTTTCAAGTGAGAAAAACATCCCCTTTTGTGCGGTACCCTTTGCGCCTTGCCCCATTTAGGCCACAATACTCTTTTTGCCAGGACACTGTTATGCAGGCCGAAATTCTTCTCACTCTACGACTTCAGCAAAAGCTTTTCGCCGATCCGCGACGTATCGCCCTGCTTAAACAAATAGAACAAACGGGCTCGATTAGCCAGGGGGCGAAAAACGCGGGCATCAGCTACAAAAGTGCCTGGGACGCCATTAACGAAATGAACACCCTGAGCGAACAGCCGCTGGTGGACAGAGCCACGGGCGGCAAAGGCGGCGGCGGTGCGATCGTGACGCGCTATGGCCAGCGTCTTATTCAGCTTTACGATCTGCTGGCCCAGATCCAGCAAAAAGCGTTTGACGCGTTGAGCGACGACGATAACGTTCCGCTGGACAGCTTGCTGGCCGCCATTTCCCGCTTCTCGTTACAAACCAGCGCCCGCAACCAGTGGTTTGGAACGGTGACGGCGCGCGACAATCTCCAGGTACAGCAGCATATTGAGATCCTGCTTGCCGACGGCACCACCCGTCTGAAAGCCGCAATCACGGCGCAGAGCGCAGAGCGCCTTGAGCTGGATGAAGGTAAAGAGGTGCTGGTGCTGCTGAAAGCACCGTGGGTCAATATCACGCGCGATCCCGACACCGCAAAGGCAGCCGATAACCAGCTACAGGGCGCAATTAGCCATATCGAACGCGGCCAGGCGCAGTGCGAAGTGCTGATGACCCTGGCTGACGGGCAACAGCTTTGCGCGACGATACCGCTTAGCGAAGCGGACGGTTTAGAAGAAGGTACTGTCGTTACCGCCTGGTTCAACGCAGACCGGGTGATTATCGCCACATTGTGCTGAGCGCATTGACAATCGCGCCGACAGTGCGTATCCCTGATATCTGTTGCTGCAAAAACAGGGATAAATCATGTCATCATTGCATATTTCGCAAGGCACGTTTCGTCTTAGCGATACCCGAACGCTGACGATTGCTGATTTGACGATACGCGCGGGTGAAAGCTGGGCGTTTGTCGGCACTAACGGCAGCGGTAAATCCGCGCTGGCCCGCGCGCTGGCTGGCGAGCTTCCCCTCCTCAAGGGCGAATGCCAGGGCGACTTTACGCGCCTGACGCGCCTGTCATTTGAACAACTGCAAAAGCTGGTGAGCGACGAGTGGCAGCGCAACAACACCGATTTACTCAGCCCTGGCGAAGAAGATACCGGCCGTACGACGGCGGAAATTATTCAGGATGAGGTGAAAGATCCCGCCCGCTGTCAGCGCCTGGCAGAACGGTTCGGCATCACCGCCCTGCTGAACCGGCGCTTTAAATACCTTTCTACCGGCGAGACGCGGAAAACGCTGCTCTGCCAGGCGCTGATGAGCGAGCCCGAGCTGCTTATCCTCGACGAACCGTTTGACGGCCTTGACGTGCAGTCCCGTGCGCAGCTGGCGGCCCTGCTGGAATCGCTTAATCAGCAGGGATATACCCTGGTGCTGGTGCTTAACCGCTTCGATGAAATTCCGGATTTTATCCAGCATGCAGGCGTACTGGCTGACTGTAACCTGACCGAGACCGGTGAAAAGACAGCGCTGCTTAAGCAGGCGCTCATCGCCCAGCTCGCGCACAGTGAACAACTCGACGGTATTACCCTTCCGGAACCTGACGCCCCTGCGGCCCGCCACGCGCTTGATCCCCACCAGCCGCGCATCGTGCTGCGGGATGGGATGGTCTCTTATGACGATCGCCCGATCCTCAACCGTCTTAGCTGGACGGTCAATCCTGGCGAGCACTGGCAGATTGTCGGCCCTAACGGCGCGGGAAAATCCACGCTGCTGAGCCTGGTAACCGGCGATCACCCGCAGGGCTATAGCAACGATCTGACGCTGTTCGGTCGGCGTCGCGGCAGCGGCGAAACCATCTGGGATATTAAAAAACATATCGGCTACGTCAGCAGCAGCCTGCATCTGGATTACCGGGTCAGTACCACGGTACGCAACGTGATCCTTTCCGGCTATTTTGATTCCATCGGGATTTATCAGGCGGTGTCGGACAAACAGCACAAGCTGGCCCAGCAGTGGCTGGATATCCTGGGCATGGACACCCGGATCGCTGACGCGCCGTTTCATAGCCTGTCATGGGGGCAGCAGCGTCTGGCCCTGATCGTTCGCGCGCTGGTGAAACACCCTACGCTTCTGATCCTCGACGAACCGCTGCAGGGACTCGATCCGCTGAATCGACAGCTTATCCGCCGCTTTGTGGACGTGCTGATTAGCGAAGGTGAAACGCAGCTGCTGTTCGTTTCACACCATGCCGAAGATGCCCCCTCCTGCATCACGCATCGCCTGGAGTTTGTTCCGGACGGTGAGCACTATCGTTATCTGCAAAGCAAAATCGATTAACCCCCGGAGGGTACTGCCCTCCGTTTTTCAGATAACCTGCACTAAGCCATCGCTATCCCTTTGATCTACAATGCCCTAAAGCGGCTGAAAATCGGATTTTAAAAACAGTGTAAACGATTCCACTATTTTATCCCATGTCACACTTTTCGCGTCTCTGTTATGCTATGGTTATTACATACCATAAGCCCAATGGAGCGAAATATGCGAGTTCTGGTAACAGGTGGTAGCGGTTACATAGGTAGTCATACCTGCGTGCAACTGCTGCAAAACGGTCACGACGTCATCATTCTCGACAACCTGTGCAACAGTAAGCGCAGCGTGCTGCCTGTGATTGAACGTCTTGGCGGTAAACAACCCACTTTCGTGGAAGGCGACATCCGCAACGAAGCGCTGATGACCGAGATCCTTCACGACCACGCCATCGAAGCGGTGATCCACTTTGCGGGTCTGAAAGCGGTCGGTGAATCCGTTGCGAAACCGCTCGAGTATTACGACAACAACGTCAACGGTACCCTGCGTCTCATCTCCGCCATGCGTGCGGCCAACGTCAAAAACTTCATCTTTAGCTCCTCCGCCACCGTTTACGGCGATCAGCCCAAAATTCCTTATGTGGAAAGCTTCCCGACCGGTACACCGCAAAGCCCGTACGGCAAAAGCAAGCTGATGGTGGAGCAGATCCTGACCGACCTGCAAAAAGCGCAGCCGGAGTGGAGCATCGCGCTGCTGCGCTACTTCAACCCGGTCGGCGCGCATCCTTCTGGAGACATGGGTGAAGATCCGCAGGGCATCCCGAACAACCTGATGCCGTATATTGCGCAGGTTGCCGTGGGCCGCCGCGACTCGCTGGCAATTTTTGGCAATGACTACCCTACCGAAGACGGCACCGGCGTGCGCGACTACATCCACGTCATGGATCTGGCCGACGGCCACGTTGCCGCGATGCAGCAGCTGGCCAACAAGTCGGGCGTGCATATTTACAACCTCGGCGCCGGAGTCGGCAGCAGCGTGCTGGACGTGGTTAACGCCTTCAGCAAAGCCTGCGGTAAGCCGGTGAGCTACCACTTCGCCCCGCGTCGTGATGGTGACCTGCCTGCTTACTGGGCCGATGCCACCAAAGCCGACAAAGAGCTTAACTGGCGTGTGACGCGCACGCTTGATGAAATGGCACAGGATACCTGGCACTGGCAGTCACGCCACCCGCAAGGCTATCCGGACTAAGGATCCTTCATGACGCAATTTAATCCCGTCGATCATCCGCATCGTCGTTTTAACCCGTTAAGCGGGCAATGGATTTTAGTTTCTCCGCATCGCGCCAAGCGCCCCTGGCAGGGGGCGCAGGAGACGCCTGCAAAACAGACGCTGCCACAGCACGACCCGGACTGCTTCCTCTGTCCGGGCAACACGCGCGTCACCGGGGATAAAAACCCGGACTACAAAGGCACCTTCGTCTTCACCAACGATTTTGCCGCTCTGATGACCGACACCCCGGACGCGCCGGAAAGCCACGATCCGCTGATGCGCTGCGAAAGCGCGCGCGGAACCAGCCGCGTGATCTGCTTCTCGCCCGATCACAGCAAAACGCTGCCGGAGCTGAGCGTGGACGCGCTGAAAGAGGTCGTCAGCACCTGGCAGGCGCAAACCGCAGAGCTGGGGCAGAGCTATCCGTGGGTGCAGGTGTTCGAAAACAAAGGTGCGGCGATGGGCTGCTCTAACCCGCACCCGCACGGCCAGGTCTGGGCGAACAGCTTCCTGCCTAACGAAGCCGAGCGTGAAGACCGTCTGCAGAAAGCGTATTACGCGGAAAACGGTTCGCCGATGCTGGTGGATTACACCCAGCGCGAGCTGGCCGACGGCAGCCGCACCGTGGTGGAAACCGAACACTGGCTGGCCGTCGTCCCTTACTGGGCCGCCTGGCCGTTTGAAACGCTGCTGCTGCCGAAAGCACACGTGCAGCGCATCACCGATCTCAGCGACGCGCAGCGCGACGACCTTGCCCTGGCGCTGAAAAAGCTGACCAGCCGTTACGACAACCTGTTCCAGTGCTCCTTCCCGTACTCCATGGGCTGGCACGGCGCCCCGTTTAACGGCGAAGAGAATCAACACTGGCAGCTGCACGCCCATTTCTATCCGCCGCTGCTGCGCTCTGCAACGGTGCGTAAATTTATGGTGGGCTATGAAATGCTGGCGGAAACCCAGCGTGACCTGACGGCGGAACAGGCGGCAGAACGTCTGCGTGCCGTTAGCGACGTCCACTATCGCGAATCAGGAGTCTAAAAAATGAGTCTGAAAGATAAAACACAATCCCTGTTTGCTGAGAAATTTGGCTACCCTGCCACCCACGTTATCCAGGCACCTGGCCGCGTTAACCTGATCGGTGAACACACCGACTATAACGACGGTTTCGTTCTGCCGTGCGCCATTGATTACCAGACCGTCATCAGCTGTGCGAAGCGCGACGACCGTAAAGTCCGCGTGATTGCGGCGGATTACGATAATGAGGCGGACGAGTTTTCCCTTGATGCCCCAATTGTTACACACGACAGCCAGCAGTGGTCTAACTACGTGCGCGGCGTGGTGAAACACCTTCAGAAGCGTAACAAGAACTTTGGCGGTGCAGATTTAGTCATCAGCGGCAACGTGCCGCAGGGTGCGGGCTTAAGCTCCTCTGCGTCTCTGGAAGTCGCCGTGGGAACCGTGTTTCAGCAGCTTTATCATCTGCCGCTGGACGGCGCGCAAATCGCCCTGAACGGTCAGGAAGCAGAAAACCAGTTCGTGGGCTGTAACTGCGGCATTATGGACCAGCTGATATCCGCACTGGGCAAAAAAGAGCATGCCCTGTTAATTGATTGCCGCTCGCTCGGTACCAAAGCCGTTCCCCTGCCGAAAGGCGCGGCCGTGGTGATTATCAACAGCAACTTTAAGCGCACGCTGGTGGGCAGCGAATACAACACCCGCCGCCAACAGTGCGAAACCGGCGCCCGCTTCTTCCAGCAGCCTGCCCTGCGCGACGTAACGCTCAATGAATTTAACAAAGTGGCGCACGAGCTGGATCCGGTCGTCGCCAAACGCGTTCGTCACGTGCTGACGGAAAATGCCCGTACCGTTGAAGCCGCGTCCGCGCTGGCGAAAGGCGATCTGAAACGTATGGGTGAGCTGATGGCGGAATCTCACGCCTCCATGCGCGATGATTTTGAAATCACCGTTCCGCAGATCGACACCCTGGTGGACATCGTCAAAGCCACCATCGGCGACAAAGGCGGCGTGCGCATGACGGGCGGCGGCTTTGGCGGCTGTATCGTTGCGCTGGTGCCTGAAGAACTGGTCCCTGCCGTACAGGAGGCCGTGGCGAAGCAGTACGAAGCGAAAACGGGTATCAAAGAAACCTTCTATGTTTGCAAAGCATCACAAGGAGCCGGACAGTGCTAAACGAAACACCTACCCTTGCACCGGATGGTCTGCCGTATCGCCTGTTAACCCTGCGCAACAGCGCGGGGATGGTCGTTACGGTGATGGACTGGGGGGCAACCCTGCTTTCTGCCCGCGTACCGATGCCGGACGGCAGCGTGCGAGAGACCCTGCTCGGCTGCGCCTCGCCTGAGCAGTACATCAATCAGTCCGCCTATCTGGGCGCGTCCGTTGGGCGCTATGCTAACCGCATCGCGAAGAGCCGTTTTGAGCTCGACGGCGTGCAGTACACCCTGCTTCCAAGCCAGGGTGAGAACCAGCTGCACGGCGGACCGGACGGGTTTGATAAACGCCGCTGGAAGATTGTTCGTCAAAACGACGGCGAAGTGCTGTTCTCGCTGGATTCGCCTGATGGCGATCAGGGCTTCCCGGGGAACCTTACCGCGTCCGCGCGCTTTACGCTGACCGACGACAACCGTATCGCCATTGAATACCGTGCGACGGTCGATAAGCCGTGTCCGGTCAACCTGACCAATCACGCGTATTTCAACCTGGACGGTAACCAGTGCGACGTTCGCAACCACAAGCTTAAGATCCTGGCGGATGCGTATCTGCCGGTTGACGAGATGGGCATTCCGCATCAGGGCCTCAAAGACGTGAGCGGCACCAGCTTTGACTTCCGCAGCGCGAAATCCATCGCCCAGGATTTCCTGAGCGATGACGATCAGCGTAAGGTAAAAGGCTACGATCACGCTTTCCTGCTGCAGGCCAAAGGCGATGTGAAACAACCTGCCGCGCAGGTCTGGTCTGCGGATGAGAAGCTGCAGATGACGGTTTATACCACCGCCCCTGCTCTGCAGTTTTACTCAGGCAACTACCTCGGCGGCACGACGGCGCGCGAACACGATGAGTACAGCGACTGGCAAGGCCTGGCGCTGGAGAGCGAGTTCCTGCCGGACAGCCCGAACCATCCGGAATGGCCACAGCCGGACTGCGTGCTGCGCCCGGGTGAAGAGTACGTGAGCGTTACCGAGTATCATTTCATTCCGCGCGCTTAATGCCCGGCGGCGCTACGCTTGCACGGGCCTACGGGTAGGCCGGATAAGCGAAGCGCCATCCGGCAAAAAACGCCAGCCCTCACAACGAGGGCTTTTTTCTGCGCGTCTTGCTGAAAATAGCGCCGATCGCAGACAAAATCATAACCCTGGATTCACAAGCATCTTACACTCAGAGACTATTTTCGCTATGGTTAGGGTTAAGCGTTGCTGGTGGCACCGCCACGGCAATATAATGAGAATTGTTATCATTCTAAAAATGCTTGAGGAGTAAGAGATGGCTATTACTAAGCTGGTCCTGGTGCGTCACGGCGAAAGCCAGTGGAACAACGAAAACCGCTTTACCGGTTGGTACGACGTTGATCTGTCTGAGAAAGGCGTAAGCGAAGCAAAAGCAGCAGGTAAACTGCTGAAGGAAGAAGGCTTCAGCTTTGATTTTGCTTACACCTCTGTGCTGAAACGTGCCATCCACACCCTGTGGAATGTGCTGGACGAACTGGATCAGGCCTGGCTGCCGGTTGAGAAGTCCTGGAAACTGAACGAACGTCACTACGGTGCGCTGCAGGGCCTGAACAAAGCGGAAACCGCTGAGAAATATGGCGACGAGCAGGTTAAACAGTGGCGTCGCGGCTTCGCAATCACCCCACCAGAGCTGACCAAAGATGACGAGCGCTACCCGGGCCACGACCCGCGTTACGCGAAGCTGACCGACGCTGAGCTGCCAACCACCGAGAGCCTGGCGCTGACCATCGACCGCGTTGTGCCTTACTGGAACGAAACCATTCTGCCACGCCTGAAAAGCGGCGAGCGCGTGATCATCGCTGCTCACGGTAACTCCCTGCGCGCGCTGGTGAAATACCTGGACAACATGGGTGAAGACGAAATCCTCGAACTGAACATCCCAACTGGCGTACCGCTGGTGTATGAGTTCGACGAAAACTTCAAACCAATCAAACACTACTATCTGGGTAACGCAGAAGAGATCGCGGCGAAAGCAGCGGCTGTCGCGAACCAGGGTAAAGCGAAGTAATTTTCGCCAGACATAAAAAAAGCGCGGAGCCTTCCGCGCTTTTTTATTTGTGCATTCGAATTAACCGCGACGCGCTTTTACCGCATTCGCCAGCTGACGCAGGATGGTATCGGTATCGTCCCAGCCAATGCAGGCATCGGTCACGCTTTTGCCATACACCAGCGGTTCGCTGCCTTCCAGGTTCTGGTTACCTTCAACCAGATGGCTTTCGATCATCACCCCAATCACCGCCTTCTCACCGCCGGCAATCTGCTGACAGACGTCGGCACCCACTTCCATCTGCTTTTTAAACTGCTTGCTGGAGTTGGCATGGCTGAAATCGATCATCACCTGCGGTGGCAGCCCGGCTTTTTCCAGCCCGACTTTTACCTCTGCAACGTGTTTCGCACTGTAGTTTGGCTCTTTGCCGCCGCGCAGAATGATATGGCAGTCGCCGTTGCCGCTGGTGTTAACGATGGCGGAATGGCCCCATTTGGTCACCGACAGGAAGCAGTGCGGCGCGCCCGCTGCGTTGATGGCATCAATAGCTACCTTCATCGTGCCGTCAGTGCCGTTTTTGAAACCCACCGGGCAAGAGAGACCGGACGCCAGCTCGCGGTGCACCTGAGATTCTGTTGTGCGGGCACCAATTGCGCCCCAGCTCATCAGGTCTGCCAGGTATTGTGGCGTAATCATGTCGAGGAATTCACCGGCCGCTGGCAGGCCGCTGTCGTTGATCTCCAGCAGCAGCTTGCGCGCAATGCGCAGACCGTCGTTGATCTGGAAGCTGTTATCCATGTGCGGATCGTTAATCAGCCCTTTCCAGCCCACGGTGGTGCGCGGTTTTTCAAAATAGACGCGCATGACGATTTCCAGCTCGTCCTTCAGCTCTTCACGCAGAGTGAGTAGACGGGCTGCGTACTCTTTCGCGGCTGCAGGATCGTGAATGGAGCACGGGCCAATCACCACCAGAAGACGATCGTCATTACCTTTCAGGATCTTATGGATCGCTTTACGAGCATGAGAAACCGTGTTTGCGGCATTTTCAGTGGCGGGGAATTTCTCAAGGAGCGCTACAGGAGGTAATAACTCATTGATCTCTTTAATGCGTAAATCGTCGTTCTGATAATTCATTTTCTTTCCAGCTCTGCCATATCTTTAGTAATGAAAGCAATCCTTTCAATCTATCTTGTCGACCAGGAAGTGTAAACACGGTTTTACACTTCACGCAGATAATTCCTGGAATTCGCCTAAAAATCGCCACAAAATAGCGAAAAATGAGATCTAACCTAAGCTTTTTAACTGTAACAACCAATTTTACACGCTTAAACGCGATTCCCTACTGACGAAAGTCCGTAAGGCGGAATCTTTCGCCTCTGAAAAAGATGCACTGTTGGAGAATGTTATCCAGCGTAACGACAAGAACAGGAGCACCATGATGAAAATGACAAAACTGGCAACCCTCTTCCTGACCGCCACACTCACTCTGGCCAGCGGCAGCGTCCTGGCTGCGGAAACGGGCACATCAGACAGCAACGGGGATGCGAATGCGGCTGCGGCAGCAGGCCAGCCCGCCCCTGATGCGAAACAGAATATTGCCCCGAATAATGTCGACAACAGCCAGATCAATACCGGCAACACCAACACCGGCGGCACGATGCTGCATCCCAACGGCAGCGGTTCCGGCACCATGAATCATGACAATATGAGTTCGGATGAGGTTCATAAGAACTCGATGTGTAAGGACGGCAAATGCCCCGATCCAAATGACAAAGTCGGAAACGACGCGAATACTAAAACCGACGGCACAACCCAGTAATGGGTTGTGAACGGGAATAAAAAGGAGAGCTCTGGCTCTCCTTTTTTTTGGAGTAACCTATTAAAAACGCTACACTAAAAACAATAACACATCAGGAAAGCAGACATGGCGCACTCCCATTCCCACTCGTACTCTCCCGGCAACGACAACGCTAAACGACTGATGCTGGCCTTTGGCGTCACGGCAACGTTTATGGTTATCGAGGTCGTTGGCGGCCTGATTTCCGGCTCGCTGGCGCTTCTGGCTGATGCCGGACACATGCTGACCGATGCCGCAGCGCTGCTCTTCGCCCTGCTGGCGGTACAGTTTTCGCGTCGTCCTCCGAATGCGCGCCATACCTTCGGCTGGCTGAGGCTGACAACCCTGGCCGCGTTTGTTAACGCCATTGCGCTGGTGGTCATTACCGTTCTTATCGTCTGGGAGGCCGTACAGCGTTTCAGACACCCGCAGCCTATCGCCGGGGCGACAATGATGGTGATTGCCGTGGCGGGGCTGCTGGCAAATATCCTGGCCTTCTGGATTTTGCACCGCGGCAGCGGGGAAAAGAACCTCAACGTGCGCGCGGCGGCTCTGCATGTTCTGGGGGATTTGCTCGGCTCAGTCGGGGCGATTGTCGCCGCGCTGGTGATCCTCTACACCGGCTGGACGCCTGTCGATCCGATTCTGTCCGTACTGGTGTCGTGTCTGGTCCTGCGCAGCGCCTGGCGGCTGCTGAAGGAGAGCGTGAATGAACTGCTTGAAGGGGCACCGGCATCGATGGATATTGACGAGCTGAAGCGCAACCTGCGCCGTTCAGTCCCGGAAGTACGCAACGTTCATCATGTTCACGTCTGGCTGGTAGGGGAGAAACCGGTCATGACGCTGCACGTCCAGGTGATCCCGCCTCACGACCACGATGCGCTGCTTGAGCGCATCCAGCATTTTCTTGAACATCACTACGAAATTGGCCACGCCACCATCCAGATGGAGTATCAACCCTGTAACGGGCCGGACTGCCACCTTAACGAGGCGCAGTCCGGACATTCAGATCATCACCACCATTAGCTGGAAAGCGCGTGAGAGCCTCGCTCACGCGCGCTGTTAATCCACATCCGGCTGCCGTTCAGCGCGATGAAGGTCAGCAGCAGATATTCCAGCGACATCGCATAGACGCCCTGCAGCGCGAAGATCGCCACGCTAATCACGTTGATGATGACCCACAGCAGCCAGTTCTCAACGTATTTACGGGTCATCAGGATCATCGCCGCAATCGACAGCACCATCATGCAGGAATCCCAGAACGGGAAGGCATCCGGCTGGAGGACAGGCATCGTCACGTTCAGGCCGAAATCGGACATGACCGAGACGGCAACGCGGGTCAGGAACGCAAACACCGGGTTGATATAGACGGTCATTAAGCCAATCGCGACCACACAGGCGACAAGCCAGGCGATGGCTTTCGGCAAGGGCAGCCAGCGGATCTGCAGCTCTGCCTCCTGCTGGCTGTTCTGACGCGACCACGCGTACCAGCCGTAGATATTGGCGGCGAAGAAGAACAGCTGCAAAAGCAGGCTGGCGTACAGCTGGATCTGGAAGAAGATAATCGCAAACAGCGTAACGTTAATCAGCCCGAACGCATAGTTGCTGATCTTCTCCAGGCTGGCTAGCCAGATACAGAGTAACCCCGCCAGCGTGCCAACGGCCTCAATCCATGACAGGTCATAGCCACCTGCACCAATCGGTATATGAACCAGAATGTTCTGCGTGCTAAAAAAATCCATCTTTTCCCCGGGGCGTAGTGAATTAAGTACGTAGTGTAGCCGCAAAATCCAGCATGCGGTTAAGCGGAATTAACGCACCTTCACGCAGAGCCGCATCCACATGGATTTCATGTGCTGCACCGCCTGTCTCGAGCCCTTCGGCAATGGCCTTCAGGCCGTTCATCGCCATCCACGGGCAATGCGCACAGCTGCGACACGTTGCGCCCTCACCCGCCGTTGGCGCTTCAAGGAGCTCTTTCTCCGGCACGGCCTGCTGCATCTTATAGAAGATACCGCGATCGGTCGCCACGATGAGCTGCTTGTGAGGCAACGTCCTGGCCGCGTTGATAAGCTGGCTGGTTGAGCCCACGGCATCCGCCATGTCGACTATCGACTGCGGTGATTCCGGGTGAACAAGGATCGCGGCGCCAGGATAAAGTGCCTTCATGCGCGCCAGCGCCTGGGTTTTGAATTCGTCGTGCACAATGCAGGCGCCCTGCCAGCAGAGAACGTCAGCCCCCGTCTGCTTCTGGACATAATTTCCAAGATGACGGTCAGGCGCCCAGATAATCTTCTCTCCCAGGCTGTCCAGATGTTCAATCAGCTCAACGGCGATGCTCGACGTGACTACCCAGTCTGCCCGCGCTTTTACCGCCGCAGAGGTATTGGCGTAAACCACCACGGTGCGGTCAGGGTGGGCATCACAGAAGGCCGTGAATTCGTCAATCGGGCAGCCGAGATCCAGCGAACACTCCGCGTTAAGCGTGGGCATCAGAATGGTTTTTTCAGGGCTCAGGATCTTTGCCGTTTCCCCCATAAAACGCACGCCGGCAACCAGCAGCGTGGAAGCGGGATGTCTTGCACCGAAGCGTGCCATCTCCAGTGAGTCAGAGATACAGCCCCCGGTCTCTTCCGCCAGCTGCTGAATTTCCGGGTCGGTGTAGTAATGGGCCACCATCACCGCATCTCGTTCTTTGAGAAGACGTTTGATCTTCTCGCGATAGAATTGCTTTTCATCCAGGCTTAGCGGGACAGGCTTGGGCGGAAACGGATAGATTGCAGCTTCAGGATCAAACATCACACTCATTATGGCTTCTCGTTTTACGGGCTTAACAATATTGCCTTTCTTTTGCATGACATAGCAAAACGCGTGGCAATTGTGTTTTGTATACTAAACAAGATAGCGAATATGAGCGGAAAAGTCACCGGAAATAGGTGCGGATAGCATTTGTTGGGTGGCGGCTTCGCCTTACCCGACCTACAAAAACTGCAGATAGCAAAAAGGCGCCTTTAGGGCGCCTTTCTACACTGGTGGGTCGTGCAGGATTCGAACCTGCGACCAATTGATTAAAAGTCAACTGCTCTACCAACTGAGCTAACGACCCCTTGCGGGATTTTTTTCTTCGAAGTGGTGGGTCGTGCAGGATTCGAACCTGCGACCAATTGATTAAAAGTCAACTGCTCTACCAACTGAGCTAACGACCCATTCGGGTGCTGACTTCGAAGATTTTTACTCGGTACCACCGGAGAGTGGTGGGTCGTGCAGGATTCGAACCTGCGACCAATTGATTAAAAGTCAACTGCTCTACCAACTGAGCTAACGACCCGAGTGGTGGGTGATGACGGGCTCGAACCGCCGACCCCCTCCGTGTAAAGGAGATGCTCTACCAACTGAGCTAATCACCCACTCTGTACTACCGGTATGCGTTAAGTGGTGGGTCGTGCAGGATTCGAACCTGCGACCAATTGATTAAAAGTCAACTGCTCTACCAACTGAGCTAACGACCCACTTTTACGCTGTTTTCACGTTGTTTGATATCCCGTGGCAACGGCGGCATATATTACTGATTTAAGAATTCAGCGCAACAAAAATTTCGATGAAGATCACTTAACTGCTTACGAATCATGCTGCACGACCAGAAATAACGCGATTTCTGGTCATGCGGTAATCATCCCATCGAATTCAGACGTTTTTGCGCCTGCTTAGCACCTTCGGTACCCGGGAATTTAGAGACCACCTGCTGATAAACCGCTTTGGCTTTCGCAGTGTCGCCTTTGTCCTGCATGATGACGCCCACTTTGTACATCGCATCAGGTGCTTTTGGCGATTTCGGGTAATTTTTTACCACGGAGGCAAAATAAAACGCCGCATCGTCCTTTTTACCCTTGTTGTAATTCAGCTGACCGAGCCAGTAATTCGCATTTGGCTGATAAGTAGAATCAGGGTATTTCTTAACAAAGTTCTGAAACGCAGCAAGCGCGTCATCCTGACGAGATTGATCCTGCACCAGGGCAATGGCCGCGTTGTAGTCCGTATTCGCGTCACCGCTCTGTACAGGCGCACCTGTTGAAGCAGAAGCATCCGCAGCCGGAGCTGATGTCGCCGCCCCGCTCTGATCGCCCGCGGCTGGCTGTGCTTGTGCTGCTGCACCACCGCTGCTCAGGCTATCTATCTGCAACAAGATTTGCTTCTGACGTTCCACAACCTGGTTAAGCTGATACTGGCTTTCCTGAATCTGGCCGCGGAGAGAGTCAATATCATTCTGGTTATCGGAGAGCTGTTGCTGGAGTTGGGTTAAAAGCTGGCTGTGAGCGTTAGAAATACGCTCGAGTTGAGTGACCCGGTCTTCTACCGAGCCTGAGCCGACACTACTGATTGGTGCCTGAGCAAAAGCGGCCCAGGGGGCCGCTATTCCAACCAGTAACGACAGACTCAACAGATGATGTCTGAAGTTACTGCTCATGCAATTCTCTTAGTAAACCAGTACGGCACGACGGTTTTTGGAGTAAGCCGCTTCGTCGTGACCCAGTACTGCAGGTTTTTCTTTACCGTAAGAAACGATGGAGATCTGGTCAGCAGAAACGCCTTTACCCTGCAGGTACATTTTAACAGCGTTAGCACGACGTTCACCCAGGGAGATGTTGTACTCTGGAGTACCACGTTCGTCCGCGTGACCTTCTACGGTGACTTTGTAAGATGGGTTGCTACGCAGGAAGTTAGCGTGCGCATCCAGCATCGCAGCGAAGTCAGAACGGATGTCGTATTTATCCAGATCGAAGTAAACGATGTTGTTCTGCTGCAGCTGCTGCATCTGAAGACGCGCTTGCTCTTCAGAAGACATGTTGCCATTGCCGTTCGCGTCCATACCGGTGCCGGCACCCATCATGCCTTCGCCGCTCTGGTCATTGCTTGCGTTCTTGTTAGAAGAACACGCTGCGATTGCCATTACAGGCAGAGCGATCATCAGCCCCTTCAGCACTTTGTTCAGTTGCATTTCTATGATTCCTTTAGTAATCAATTAATTATTATTTACAGATACGGCGACCAGGCAGGTGATTTTACCTGTCCATCAGTTGCCGGAATACGCGCTTTGAAACGCCCATCTGTAGAAACCAGATTCAGCACAGATCCCATCCCCTGAGAAGAGCTGTAGATTACCATAGTGCCGTTAGGTGCCAGACTTGGCGTTTCATCCAGGAACGTTGACGACAGAACTTGCACGCCACCCGCTACCAGATCTTGTTTGGCAATGTGCTGCTGCCCACCGTTCGAGCTGACCATTACCATAAATTTACCGTCGGTGCTCACGTCTGCGTTCTGGTTCTGCGAACCTTCCCAGGTAATACGCTGCGGAGCCCCGCCGTTGATGTTGACTTTATAGATTTGTGGACGGCCAGCCTGGTCAGAGGTAAACGCCAGGTTTTGACTGTCCGGGAACCATGAAGGTTCGGTGTTGTTGCTGCGACCGTCGGTCACCTGACGGATCTGGCCAGAGCCAATGTCCATCACGTACAGGTTCAGGCTACCGGTTTTTGACAGCGCAAAGGCCAGTTTAGACCCGTCCGGAGAGAACGAAGGCGCACCGTTGTGACGTGGGAAAGAGGCAACCTGACGAACAGCACCGTTTGCCAGCGTCTGGATAACAAGCGCTGAACGGCCGCTTTCGAAGGTCACATAGGCCAGTTTAGAACCGTCCGGAGACCAGGCTGGAGACATCAGCGGCTGTGAAGAACGTTTCACCAGAAACTGGTTGTAGCCGTCGTAGTCAGATACGCGCAGCTCATACGGGAACTGACCACCGTTGGTCTGCACCACATAAGCAATACGGGTACGGAACGCCCCTTTAATGCCGGTCAGTTTTTCAAATACCGCATCGCTGGCAGCGTGTGCCGCGTAGCGCAGGTACTGCTTAGTGACCTTGTAAGAGTTCTGTGCCAGAACGGTACCCGGTGCACCGCCGGTATCCACCAGCTGCCAGGCCACGTTGTAGGAGCCGTCCGGGTTAGGCGTAACCTGACCCACAACCACGGCATCAATACCCAGTGCAGACCATGCAGCAGGCTGTACTTCCTGCGCGCTACCCGGCTGCTGAGGCAGACGAGAACGATCTAACGGGTTGAATTTACCGCTGTTACGCAGGTCAGCCGCCACGATGCCACCGGCATCTTCAGGTGCAGCGCCAGGACCGGCCCACTGGAACGGAACAACACCGATTGGGCGTGCCGAGTCCACCCCCTGGGTGATCTCGATACGTACTTCTGCGTGCAGTACTGCTGCCCACAGCATTAAAAAACCAAATGCTACACGTAATGCCTGCTTCATCATATCTCCCTTATCCGGGTAACCTTACCCACGATAATTTAGCAGAATGTTAACAAACTCAAATAGACAAAACTACCAGAACCCTGTGACTAAACCTGGTCTATTTTTCCCCGTTTGCACGGGGAAAATGTAACTTAAGGTTTGAAGTCCAGCGGCGCATTTTTAAAGACTTCGTAAACGGCCTGAGACGGCGGTTTAGGCATCTTCGCCTGACGCGCTGCAGCCAGGGCCGCAGTACATAAAGCCGGGTCGCCACCTTCAGACTTAATATCCAGCAGCATGCCGTCCGGAGCCAGTTTTATACGCAACGTACACGTTTTACCGGTATAGGAAGACGCATCATAGAATCGGCTTTCAATAGCGGATTTAATCTGCGCGGCATAACCGTTGATTTCAGCCCCGCTCGCACCGTTACTCTTAGTGTTACCACTTCCGGTCGGCGCTGCGTTGTTTCCTTTCGCCCCACCGCCCGCTTTCGGTGCATTCTTACCGGAGCTCAAATCGCCCAGCAGATCGTCAACCCCTGCGGCAGCAGCAGCTTTTTCAGCGGCGGCAGCCTTCTTCGCAGCGGCTTTTTCAGCTGCTGCTTTCTTATCGGCAGCGGCCTTCTCAGCTGCAGCTTTTTTATCAGCAGCGGCTTTTTCTGCGGCGGCTGCTTTTTCTGCTGCCGCTTTCTCAGCAGCAGCCGCTTTCTTAGCGGCCTCGGCAGCAGCTTTCTTCTCTGCGTCCTGAGCGGCTTTCTTCGCGGCTTCGGCTTCCGCTTTCTTCTGAGCATCAGCAGCGGCTTTCTTCGCAGCTTCCGCTTCGGCTTTCTTCTGAGCATCGGCAGCGGCTTTCTTCGCCGCTTCCGCTTCAGCTTTCTTCTGGGCATCAGCCGCGGCTTTCTTCGCCGCTTCTGCTTCAGCTTTCTTCTGAGCATCTGCAGCGGCTTTCTTCGCCGCTTCTGCCGCTAATTTTGCCTGGGCATCAGCCTGTGCTTTCGCGTCCGCTGCGGCTTTTGCTGCCGCCTCTTCCGCCTGCTTTTGCTGTTCCTGGGCTTTCTTCGCGGCCTCTTCGGCTTGTTTCTGCTGCTCCGCCTGCTCTTTCGCAGCTTCCTGCGCCTGCAAACGTTCTTTCTCAAGCTGCTTCAGACGCTCCTGCTCTGCGGCCTGCTTTTCACGCAGTTCTTCCGCCTGCTGTTGCGACTGTTTTTCGCGCTGCTCTTCAGCCCGTTTGGCACTCGCCTTCTGCTGTTGCTCGCGATTATAGTTCTGTACTACCGCACCGGGATCCACCATCACGGCGTCAATGGAAGACCCTCCACCGCCGCCGGCTGATGCATCAATATGCTCGTCGAACGAACTCCAGATCAGCGCTGCAAAGAGAATAACGTGCAGCACTGCGGAGACGATTATCGCTCGCTTAAGCTTGTCGTTCTGTTCGGTTGCCTTTGACACTATCGGTTCCCAAAAACTACGCGGATGATCAAATAGGTTGGGTCATTAAGCCAACTGACTTAACACCCGCACTATGTAGCAAGTTCAGCGCTTTAATAATTTCATCGTAGGGTACGTCTTTCGCGCCACCGATTAAGAAGACCGTTTTCGGATTTGACTCCAGGCGACGCTGCGCTTCAGCAATCACCTGCTCAGGCGGCAGCTGATCCATACGATCTTTCTCGACCACGACGCTGTATTGCCCTACGCCGGAAACCTCAATGATAACCGGAGGATCGTCATTGGTGCTCACCGCCTGTGATTCTGTCGCATCCGGCAGATCCACTTCCACGCTCTGGGTAATGATTGGCGCTGTCGCCATAAAGATCAGCAGCAGTACCAGCAGGACGTCCAGCAGTGGAACGATATTGATTTCGGACTTGAGCTCGCGACGACCTCGTCCACGCGATCTGGCCATGGTTTACCCCTTGTTGCTCTCGGTGCTGGTAAACGCCTGACGGTGCAGAATCGCAGTGAACTCTTCCATAAAGTTGTCGTAGTTCAGTTCCAGTTTGTTCACGCGCTGGTTCAGACGGTTGTAAGCCATAACCGCCGGAATTGCCGCAAACAGACCGATAGCGGTCGCAATCAGTGCTTCAGCGATACCCGGTGCAACCATCTGCAACGTCGCCTGCTTCACCGCGCCCAGCGCGATAAAGGCGTGCATGATCCCCCACACGGTACCAAACAGGCCGATATACGGGCTGATGGAACCGACAGTGCCGAGGAATGGAATATGCGTTTCGAGATTTTCCAGCTCGCGGTTCATAGAGATGCGCATCGCACGCGAGGCACCTTCCACCACCGCTTCCGGCGCATGATTGTTTGCACGATGCAGACGGGCAAACTCTTTGAAACCGCTATAAAAAATTTGCTCGGAGCCTGTAAGGTTTTCACGGCGCCCCTGGCTTTCCTGATACAGACGAGAAAGCTCAATACCCGACCAGAACTTATCTTCAAAGGCTTCGGCTTCACGGCCAGCGGCATTGAGGATACGCGTTCTCTGGATGATGATGGCCCAGGATGCGATTGAAAAACCAATCAAAATCAACATGATAAGTTTAACCAGAAGGCTTGCCTTCAGGAACAAATCAAGGATATTCATGTCAGTCACTGCTTAAACTCCGCGACAATAGACTTAGGAAGCGCACGAGGCTTCATTATGGTTGGATCAACACAAACAATCAGTACTTCAGCTGAGTTCAGTACGGTATTCTCTGCGTTGACTATCCGCTGCGTGAAAACCAGTGAGGTTCCGCGCATTGATGTAATTTCAGTTTGGACTTCGAGCATATCGTCGAGTCTGGCAGGCGCAAAATACTCAAGCGTCATCTTGCGAACCACGAAGGCAACTCGCTCAGCCAACAGTACCTGTTGACTAAAGTGATGATGGCGCAGCATCTCTGTGCGTGCCCGTTCATAAAAAGCAACGTAGCTGGCGTGGTAAACCACACCACCGGCATCGGTATCTTCGTAATAGACACGAACCGGCCATCGAAACAGCGTTGTATTCACTTTACATCCCGGTAATGCAACAAAAGTTAATGCTTTTAAACTTCGCTACTATACGCGCGGGAAAGAGGGTTGGGAATGGGAGAAAGTAAACGGAGAGTAAATTTTTATGGGCTTGGGTAAGCCCATAACGTTAACGGACATTTCTTATTCAGAAGAAGAAGAAAATCAAACCGGCGAGAAGCACCAGATCGGCAATCAGCGGGCAAAAAATTCCCTGCCAGTGAACGGCTTTCGGACGAAAGCCCACGCCGTGGATCACACCTGCACACACCGCCCACATAATGAGGAAGCCGTGCCAGATTTCAAGCTCGCTGGTTTTCGCTGCAAAGCGCGAAGGGTCCCAGAAGATACAACCTGCCAGCAGTAATGCCATCACTAAAGAAAGCGCCCGTAACGGGCGCTTGTCCATTACCGCATATAACGTTGCGATAATATTCATTAGTGTTTTTCTTCACCCGCTTTGGTCGCTTCGACGTGCTCAAGCGCCAGGGCAGTGATGACACCAAATGCACAGGCAAGAAGCGTCCCTAAAATCCATGCGAAATACCACATATTCAGCTCCTTACTTAGTACATAGAGTGGGTGTTGCTTTCGATATGTTCTTTCGTGATGCGACCGAACATTTTCCAGTAACACCAGATGGTGTAGGCCAGAACAATCGGAACGAACACGCAAGCAACATACGTCATCAGGTTCAGCGTCATATGGCTGGACGTTGCATCCCACATGGTCAGGCTAGCATTCAGCATGGTGCTGGATGGCATGACGAATGGGAACATCGCAATACCCGATGTCAGGATGATGCACGCCAGGGTCAGTGATGAGAATACGAACGCCAGAGCGCCTTTCTCCAGACGAGACGTCAACACGGTCAGCAGCGGCAGCAATACGCCCAGAGCCGGGATAGCCCACAGCGCAGGGGTATTGTTAAAGTTCACCAGCCATGCCCCTGCCTGACGCGCCACTTCTTTGGTCAGCGGGTTAGACGGGGCCGTATGGTTAATCGCAGACGTCACCACGTAGCCATCAATGCCGTACACCACCCACACACCGGCCAGCGCGAAGCAGACCAGCGTCACCAGTGCCGCAACCTGAGCAGTAGCACGGGAACGCAGGTGCAGTTCACCAACCGTACGCATCTGCAGGTAGGTTGCGCCCTGAGTGATGATCATCGCCACGCTCACCACGCCTGCCAGCAGACCAAACGGATTCAGCAGCTGGAAGAAGTTACCGGTGTAGTAAAGACGCATGTATTCGTCCAGGTGGAACGGTACGCCCTGCAGCAGGTTACCGAACGCCACGCCGATCACGAGCGGTGGAACGAAGCTACCGATGAAGATGCCCCAGTCCCACATGTTGCGCCAGCGGGTGTCTTCAATCTTAGAACGGTAGTCGAAACCGACCGGACGGAAGAATAAAGAGGCCAGCACCAGAATCATCGCCACGTAGAAACCGGAGAACGCAGCCGCGTAGACCATCGGCCAGGCAGCGAACAGCGCGCCGCCTGCGGTGATCAGCCACACCTGGTTACCGTCCCAGTGAGGGGCGATGGAGTTGATCATGATTCGACGCTCGGTGTCATTACGACCGAGGAAACGGGTGAGCATCCCCACCCCCATGTCGAAACCATCCGTGACGGCGAAACCGATCAGCAGAACGCCGATCAACAGCCACCAGATAAAACGCAATACTTCATAATCGATCATTTGATGACTCCTGTCTTAGCGTGCCGGCTGAGTAGTCGCGGTGGACTGCTCGTAGTGATAGCGACCGGTTTTCAGGCTGCTTGGGCCAAGGCGCGCGAACTTGAACATCAGGAACAGTTCAGCCACCAGGAACAGGGTGTACAGACCACAAATCAGCAGCATGGAGAAGATCAGGTCGCCCGCTGTCAGGGAAGAGTTCGCTACCGCCGTTGGCAGTACCTCACCAATCGCCCATGGCTGACGGCCATACTCCGCAACAAACCAGCCGGATTCGATCGCGATCCACGGCAGTGGAATACCGTACAGCGCGGTGCGCAGCAGCCATTTTTTCTCGCCGATGCGGTTGCGAATCACGGACCAGAAGGACGCCGCAATAATCAGCAGCATGATGATGCCGCAGCCCACCATGATACGGAATGCGAAGTACAGTGGCGCAACGCGTGGAATCGAGTCTTTGGTTGCCATCTGGATCTGTGCTTCTGTCGCATCAGAAACGTTCGGGGTATAGCGTTTCAGGAGCAGACCGTAACCCAGATCTTTCTTCACGTTGTTGAACTGGTCGCGAACGGCCTGGTCGGTAGAACCGGCACGCAGCTGTTCCAGCAGCGAGTAGGCTTTCATACCGTTACGGATACGCTCTTCGTGCTGAACCATCAGCTCTTTCAGACCGGTCACCTGCTTATCAACAGAACGGGTGGCGATGATACCCAGCGCGTAAGGGATCTGAATAGCGAAGCGGTTTTCCTGCGCGTCCTGATCGGGAATACCGAACAGCGTAAAGGCAGCAGGCGCCGGTTGGGTTTCCCATTCGGCTTCGATGGCGGCCAGCTTGGTTTTCTGCACGTCACCCATTTCGTAACCGGATTCATCACCCAGAACGATAACAGAGAGGATTGCAGCCATACCGAAGCTTGCAGCGATAGCAAAGGAGCGCTTAGCAAACGCGAAATCACGACCGCGCAGCATGTAGTAAGAACTGATACCCAGGATAAACATCGCGCCGCACACATAGCCAGAAGCGACGGTGTGAACGAATTTAACCTGCGCAACCGGGTTCAGGACCAGCTCGGCAAAGCTGACCATCTCCATACGCATGGTTTCGAAGTTGAAATCAGACGCGATAGGGTTCTGCATCCAGCCGTTCGCCACCAGGATCCACAGCGCGGACAGGTTCGAACCTAATGCCACCAGCCAGGTCACCGCCATATGCTGGACTTTACCCAGACGGTCCCAACCGAAGAAGAACAGACCTACAAAGGTGGATTCGAGGAAGAATGCCATCAGACCTTCAATGGCCAGCGGCGCACCGAAGATATCCCCTACATAGTGGGAATAGTAAGACCAGTTAGTCCCGAACTGGAACTCCATGGTCAAACCGGTTGCCACGCCCAGTGCGAAGTTGATACCAAACAACTTGCCCCAGAACTTGGTCATATCTTTATAAATCTGTTTGCCGGAGAGAACGTATACCGTTTCCATAATGGCCAGCAGGAACGCCATACCGAGCGTCAGTGGCACAAACAGGAAGTGGTACATCGCGGTCAAGGCAAACTGTAAGCGCGACAGTTCGACTATATCTAACATCATGACTCCTTGCTCATCGCATGAAGACTCCGAGAGTGAACCCCGTCAGAGAGAGATCCACACGCATGCCCCAATACAAATTATTCGCATCCTTGTCGTCGTTATTACCCTGAAGAAGGATAAAAACGATGACGTGAGGTTACAAATACGTTAATAAAAAACTCAAATTGATCCCGCAAATATAATACGCTGCAAAACCCTTACAATAAACAGGTTTTTATTGAATCACATTTACGTTTTTCGACGGTGATCAATTTATAGCAAAATTACCACTTTTCGGCCATTTTGATCGGGGACAATTTAGCGCTTTTCAGCGTCTTTTTCCAAGGATTAAACTTTGATTTAAATCAAAAACAATCATTGATGTTAACCATGTTTAATCATGGTGAGAATGGTAAAAACCATGTTAATGATATGTGCATACAAACATGAGATTGGTTATCGAAGACGGGGAAGGATATAAACAGAAGTGATTTTAATTAACGCTAAAGAGAGCAACATTTCAGTGAAGGACAAACAATAAAGCGTAGTCGGGCCAGATTATTTTTCCATTGCATTTATGCAACCCTTCGAAATTACATTTAATTTACTTTTAATGCCTCATAAGTTAACACCGCTGTGTGACTATTTAATGAAAAAGGCTGCCCTGACTACAGCCTTTTTTCGTATCACGGTGCTCAGGCGATAAGAATGCTAAAGGTTCGCGACTGCCCCGGCCTGAATGCCCCGACAATGCCCTCTTCTTCACATCCATCCATTATCCGTTCGTTCATGTCCGTTTCGCGCCACCGTTTCACCGCCGGATTAATAGACGCCGTTGTATCACATGCGCTGGACGCCGAAGGGTTGAACAGGCGGAGAATGAGCTCATCACGATCTTCAGCCTTTTTGAGCGTACTGAGCACGCATCCCGTTGGCGAAAGCGCTAACAGACTGTAGCTTTCCGGCGCGGTAAACGACGCGCGATTCAGTTTCATCGCATCCCAGGGAATTTTGTTATAGCACTGCACCGGCGTTAACCACGATTTAGCCTGCTGTGCGACGCCCGCGTTTTCCGGCGTACCGCTGAAGCTGAAAAGGCTAAAGCGACAGGTTAACGGCCCGCGCACCTGAGAGTCAGGAACAGGCAGTTTGATCCCGGAAGGCCTGCCTGGACGCAACAGCAAATCTTCTTTCCCGAGCAGCCCCACGCCGCGCAGCAAGGTTAAGGCGAATGCTTTTTTGTCATCGCCCACCACTTCAAACTCGCGCAGTCCCTCGGTGAAGAGCGCCAGCCCGTTGCGCTTTTCCTGCAGGACGGCATAGTTGAGTAAATTCCAGACGGGAACCGGCGCTTCTTTCCAGCCCTCCACCTGCCAGGTCGCCATCGCCGCGTCCTGCACCGGGCGAGTGAGCGAGCCAAACTGCGTATCCGCTAACACGTCCTCTGTCATAAACGGCGTTGGGATCAGCACGCGAACGCGGTGGTCGTCAGCCTGATTATCCAGACGCACGGCCACATTAATACGCCTGCTGTTATGGCTAAGCGTGACGTCAAACTCCACGTTGAGCGAGCCGTTTCGCTGGCGCGCCGCGCGTTCGGCCAGATTTGCCGGAACGGCGATCCGATGGCGGATAGCCGCCCTGCTCTGCCAGCCTTCGTGCGTGACCTCAACCTCATGTTCACCCTGCGCTGAAGTGAGCCTCCACTCTTCCCGGGAAGGTGAATAGTCGTACTCATCGCCATCGTCCGAACTCTCTTCGATTTCCAGTACGCGGTCATAAATAAGCCCGGTTTCTTTGTCGCGCAGGCGCAGCGTGCCGTCATCGTTTAAATCAATCTGCCAGAAGGCATTTTCAAGTAAGGATTCGGTGTTTTTCACCGCCGGGAGCACCTTCCCGGCCACGTTCGGTTCGATATACAGCGTACGGTAGCCCATCGACGGCAGTATCTGGCTGAGCTGAATATCAAACTCCATAAACGGCTCGTAATTGCCATAATGGACAATCTGCCGGTCAATAAGGCCGGGGTCGAGTTCGCGCGCGCTGCGAATGAAATAGGGGATCTCGTTGCCTTTTTCATCCCGCAGTCTGAACTGGCTGGCCCGCAGCCGAATCGTGGTGTTCATCACCTCTTCGCGCGGCCAGGGCACCAGGTTGAACATCACCAGCTTATCGGCGTCGCTTTGCGGCATATTGTCGACAATCTTGCGCATATAGAAACGCACCAGGTTGTCCGCCATGTCCTCCGCCAGCTCAAAGCGGGAGACAATCTCGCGGTGCACCTTATCGCTACAGCAGCAGCCGATGCTGTCGTGAGCGTGGTTTTTGAGGATCTCTTTCCACATCTTCTCCAGCAGGCCGTGGTGGTAGTCGAAGCCCAGCGTCCAGGCAAGCGCCGCCAGCGGCTCGAGGATATTGACAATTTTGTTCTCAATACGCGCATGGGCGATTTTGATATCCATGCGCGTGGAGCCGATGGTCCGGTGGACGCGCATGTATTTCCCGTCGATAAACTCCCCTTTTAGCGTCGCCAGCCCATCGCGGTGCGCGTCGATATAATCAAACACCTCTTCGAACCGACTCATCACGAATTGACGCTGGGGATAGATTTCTCGAAGCTTATCCATCACCGCGAAAATGTTCTGCTGCAGCGGCATCTGGTCATGGCCGTTAGGAAGTAAAATCTCTTTGGTGACGGAGGCGTTTTCCAGGACCTCGAAGTAGCTGTCGAGCCGTTTTCGCAGCCCTGCTTCGTCCTCCGGTAAGTACTTACCAATCGCGTAGCCCAGCGGCAGCACCTGCGCCGTCACTTCACTGCCGTCCTGGCTCTGCCAGAGAAACTCGGTTTTGTCAGTCCCGTGTCGTTCAGAACAGCCGCGCCAGAACATCGTGCGGGTAATGCCAAACCCGTTATAGATATGCGGAAGCTGGCCGGACATACCAAACGAATCCGGCAGATAGCCGATCTTCATCGGCTCACCGAACGCCATGCAGTCGCGCATGCCGTACATCAGGTTGCGGACAATCGACTCGCCGCTGACAATCGTGGTATCGGTCTGGGTATACCAGGGGCCGATAATCAGCTTTCCGCGCTCTACAAGCGCTTTCACCCGCGAGCGGTTTTCAGGCACGACGGCAAAATAATCCTCCAGCACCGCCGTCTGTCCATCGAGGACATAATATTTATACTCGTCATCCTGCTCCAGACGGGTCAGGATCTCTTCCATATTATTGACCAGAAGAATACGCGACTCTTCGGTGGTGAAGTACCACTCACGGTCCCAGTGCATATGCGGCGTGATATGAACGCGAGATACAGCTTTCATCTTCGTTTCCTGTTTGTGCGTTGTTACGGTATGGCGTCTTCAGTGACGTAGTTGCCGTTTTTCACCGCCTGGCGTCGCCAGAGCAGCAGAATAAAGGTGGAGATAGCGGTCCCCATCAGCGCCGCGCCAAACCAGCCCGCCGCCGCAACCACACCGCTCAACCCGGCATCGTGAAGTAAAAAGAGAGAGAAAATACCGGCCCCCGGCGTGGACAACCCGATCCCCATCGCGCCGACAATCGCGCCAGTTACCATGGAGCCGAGCACAAATGAACCGATTACGCGAAGCGGATCTTCAATCGCCATCGGAATCGCCCCTTCGGTGATGCCCGCAAGGCCGAGCAGCCAGGTGGATTTACCGGTTTCAATTTCAAACGGTTTAAACAGTTTCGGTGCCAGCATCGTTGACGCCGTGACGGTGAAGGCCGACACCATTTTGACGGAGGCAAAGATGGCATAGGGGCCGTATACCCCGTTAGCCATCGCTCCCAGACAGAACGCGTAAGAAGCCTTGTTGACCGGGCCACCCAAATCGAATGAGCACATAAACCCGAGGATCGCCCCCAGAAGCAGCGCATTCGCGCCGGACAAACCGTTAAGCCAGGCGGTGAGCGTAGTATTAAGCCAGGCCACCGGCTCACCGACCACGAACAGCATCAGGCTGCCCGCACCCAGTACGCCAATAACCGGATAGAGATAAAAGGTTAAAAAGCCGTTGAAGCGGCTACTCAGGCGAATGTGATTTTTTACCCAGCGCATCAGGTAACCCGCGATCAGCCCGCCGACGATAGCGCCGAGAAAACCGGAGCCGATCATATTGGCCGCAAGACCGGCCGCAAAGCCCGGCGTCAGCGCGGGTTTATCCGCCAGCGAGTAAGCGGTATAGGCCGCAAGAACGGGGACCATTAAAATGCCGAGCATGCCGCCGCCAAGCTTGCGGTACATCCACAGCCATGAGTTTTCCTGGTCGAACAGGTGCTGCAGGCCGAGGATTTGCGCTAGCAGTACCGACACGGCCAGCACCGTCCCGCCGGCGACGATCAGCGGCACCGCAAAGGAGATACCGCTAAGGAGCGCCTGCTTGAGCTCAGTTTTAACGCTCTTTTTTTCTGCCTGTCCGGGCTGCGCTTCAGACGAAGACCGTAATGCCAGTGCACGCTCAATTAACGCTTCGGCATGGCGCAGCGGTTCCGCAACCGGTACCGAAAGTGTTGGAATGCCCTCGAATCGCTCGCTCTCTTTGATCGCCACTTCTGCCGCAAAGATGCACGCTTTGGCCTCCTGCAACTGCTGCGCGGTGATGCGCCCCTCAATGCCATTCGCCCCTTGCTTTTCGACCACAACGTTGATGCCCAGCTTACGTCCCGCTTTTTCCAGGTACTCAGCTGCCATATAGGTATGGGCAATTCCGGCCGGACAGGCGGTGACGCAGACAACCGTTGGCGCATTCACCAGGACGGTAACCTCTTCCTGCTGGGGCGCATCCTCCAGCGCAGCAAGTAGCCCCTCCGCCGTGGTTGCCGCCATCACGCGTGCCCGAAGGGCGTCATCCGCCAGGCGAGACGTCAGCTCTGTTAATATCTGAATATGCGTGGATCCTGCTTCGGCAGGTGGAATGGCAAGCAGGAAAATGAGTTCAACATTTTCCGGGCCGTCCACGCCCTCCCACTCCAGCGGTTTGCTCAATGTGGCCACCGCAAAAGCCGCTTCTTTCACTACGGTCGATTTACCATGCGGGACAGCCAGCCCTTCTCCCAGTGCGGTTGGCCCCTGCGATTCGCGACGGTAGACCTCCGCCAGAAACGCATCGCCATCGGTAATTTTGCCCAGCGCCACCAGCCGCATCGTAAGCTGGCGAATTGCCTCATCACGGCTGGCATAGTGAGCCTGCACGCAGACAGCGCTGGGATGGGTCAGAGTCGTCAGGTTCATAAGATCCTCACACGTAAGTTGTTATTGTCTGGCGGCAATTGTGGCAGGCAATACAATACATTTATGTGATCATTTTCACTAACAACGCAAATTTGTATTTAAATTGTATTATTTACAAATTTTACGCCGAAGGCATAATTCCGTGAAAAGGTATTAGAAAGGCAGATTCTATGGGTAACAAACCGATGTACCGGCAGATAGCCGATGCGCTTCGCGAGAAAATCAATGCGGGTGAGTTAAAACCCGGCGATGCGCTACCGACGGAATCCAGCCTTCAGGAGGCGTTCAACGTCAGCCGTGTAACGGTGAGACAGGCGCTGAAGCTGCTTACGGAAGAGCAGATCGTCGAGAGCATTCAGGGCAGCGGCACCTACGTAAAAGAAGAGCGTGTTAACTACGACATTTACCAGCTCACCGGCTTTTACGAAAAGCTGGCGGACCGGAACGTGGATACGCACAGCGACGTCAGCGTCTTCGAAGTGGTCAAAGCCGATGAGCGGCTCGCAGCAAGGCTGGCGATCAACCCGGACGATAAAGTCTGGCACGTCAAACGAGTCCGCTTTATCAAACAGAAACCGGTGAATCTGGAAGAAACGTGGATGCCGCTGGCGATGTTCCCCGACCTCACCTGGGAAGTGATGGAGAATTCGAAATACCACTACGTTGAGCGGATCAAAAAGCTGGTTATCGATCGCAGCGAGCAGGAGCTGGTGCCGATCATGCCGTCAGAAGAGGCGATTGCCGCGCTGTCGCTCGATCCGGCGAAGCCGATCCTGGAAAAAGTCTCCCGCGGGTTTCTGAAGGACGGACGGGTATTTGAATACAGCCGCAACGTGTTCAATACCGACGATTACAAGTTCACTCTCGTAGCCAAACGCAGGCAATAAAAAAGGCCGCTTTACAGCGGCCAACCATGTCGAAACGGACATTTTTATACTTCAACGCCCCCTTTCGGGGAGCAGAGAGGACTTACTTAATGATGGATTTCAGTGCTTCGCCGATATCCGCCAGGCTGCGAACGGTTTTCACGCCTGCGGCTTCCAGCGCTGCGAATTTCTCATCAGCCGTACCTTTACCACCGGCGATGATCGCGCCTGCATGACCCATACGCTTGCCTTTCGGCGCGGTCACACCAGCGATGTAACCCACAACCGGCTTGGTCACGTGTTCTTTGATGTAAGCAGCCGCTTCTTCTTCCGCGCTACCACCGATCTCACCGATCATCACGATCGCTTCGGTCTGTGGATCTTCCTGGAACAGCTTCAGGATGTCGATGAAGTTAGAGCCCGGGATCGGGTCACCGCCGATGCCCACGCAGGTGGACTGGCCGAAGCCGTAGTCGGTGGTCTGCTTAACCGCTTCATAGGTCAGGGTACCGGAACGGGACACGATGCCCACTTTGCCCGGCTTGTGAATGTGGCCCGGCATGATGCCGATTTTGCATTCGCCCGGAGTGATAACGCCTGGGCAGTTCGGGCCGATCATGCGCACGCCTGCTTCATCCAGCTTCACCTTCACGGTCAGCATATCCAGGGTCGGGATGCCTTCAGTGATGGTGATGATCAGCTTGATGCCTGCGTCGATCGCTTCCAGAATGGAGTCTTTGCAGAACGGAGCCGGAACGTAGATCACGGTCGCGGTTGCGCCCGTCGCTTCTACGGCTTCACGCACGGTGTTAAACACCGGCAGGCCCAGGTGCGTGGTGCCGCCTTTACCTGGCGTTACGCCGCCAACCATCTGCGTGCCGTAGGCAATCGCCTGTTCGGAGTGGAAAGTCCCCTGGCTACCGGTGAAGCCCTGGCAGATAACCTTGGTATCTTTATTGATTAAAACTGACATTATTTCCCCTCCACTGCGGCAACAACCTGCTGAGCTGCATCCGTCAGACTTTTCGCTGCAATAATATTCAGGCCGCTGTCAGCCAGTTTTTTCGCGCCGAGTTCAGCGTTGTTACCTTCCAGACGTACAACAACCGGAACGTTAACACCCACTTCTTCTACCGCACCGATGATACCGTCGGCGATCAGATCGCAACGGACGATGCCGCCGAAGATGTTCACCAGAACGGCCTTCACGTTGTCGTCAGAGAGGATGATTTTGAACGCTTCGGTTACGCGCTCTTTGGTTGCGCCACCGCCTACGTCGAGGAAGTTTGCTGGCTCACCGCCGTGCAGCTTAACGATGTCCATGGTGCCCATTGCCAGGCCCGCACCGTTAACCATACAGCCGATGTTGCCGTCCAGCGCCACGTAGTTGAGCTCCCACTGTGCAGCCTGCGCTTCACGCGGGTCTTCCTGAGACTGATCGCGCATTTCGCGCAGATCGGACTGGCGGAACAGCGCGTTGCCGTCAGCGCCCAGCTTGCCGTCGAGGCAGATCAGGTCGCCCTGGGTGGTGATCACCAGCGGGTTGATCTCGATCAGCGCCAGGTCGCGCTCCAGGAAGATGTTCGCCAGACCCATGAAGATCTTGGTGAACTGCTGAACCAGCTTGCCTTCCAGACCCAGTTTGAACGCCAGCTCGCGCCCCTGGTAAGGCATTGGGCCCGCCAGCGGATCGATTGCCACTTTGTGGATCAGGTGCGGGGTCTCTTCCGCCACTTTTTCGATTTCCACGCCGCCTTCGGTAGACGCCATGAACACCACGCGACGGGAGCTACGGTCAACAACCGCGCCCAGGTACAGTTCTTTCGCGATGTCGGTCGCCGCTTCAACCAAGATCTGGTTAACCGGCTGGCCGTTCGCATCTGTCTGGTACGTTACCAGACGCTTGCCGAGCCAATGTTCAGCAAACGCACGAATCTCTTCTTTGCTCTTAACAACCTTCACACCGCCCGCTTTACCACGGCCACCAGCGTGAACCTGACACTTAACTACCCACGGGCCAGCACCGATTTTAGATGCAGCTTCTTCTGCTTCACGCGGGGTAGTACAGGCATAACCCACCGGAGCCGGTAAGCCATACCGGGCAAACAGCTGTTTGGCCTGATATTCATGTAAGTTCATGTGTTCTATCCATCCTTCAGGGTAATCGTTATCTTCAAACCTGTAGACCGGCGCAGTCTGTGTGCCGGATGGCGCTACGCTTATCCGGCCTACAGGGCAGGTGATGCTAAATAGTCACTAGACGTCCAGCAGCAGACGCGTTGGATCTTCCAGCAGCTCTTTGATCGCTACCAGGAAGCCCACGGACTCGCGGCCGTCGATCAGGCGGTGGTCGTAAGAGAGCGCCAGGTACATCATTGGCAGGATCTCAACTTTACCGTCTACCGCCATCGGGCGATCTTTAATGGCATGCATACCCAGGATCGCGCTCTGCGGCGGGTTAATGATCGGGGTAGACATCAGCGAGCCGAATACGCCGCCGTTGGTAATGGTGAAGTTACCGCCGGTCAGATCGTCTACGGTCAGCTTGCCGTCGCGGCCTTTAACAGCCAGCTCTTTAATGTTTTTCTCGATGTCAGCCATACCCAGGGTATCTACATCACGCAGAACCGGCGTTACCAGGCCACGTGGGGTAGAAACCGCCATGCTGACGTCAAAATAGTTGTGGTAAACCACGTCATCGCCATCAATGGACGCGTTCACTTCCGGGTAGCGTTTCAGCGCTTCAACAACCGCTTTCACGTAGAAGGACATAAAGCCCAGACGGATACCGTGACGTTTTTCAAAGGCGTCACCGTACTGCTTACGCAGGTCCATGATTGGCTTCATGTTCACTTCGTTGAAGGTGGTCAGCATCGCGGTGGAGTTTTTCGCTTCCAGCAGACGCTCGGCCACGCGCTTGCGCAGGCGAGTCATCGGCACGCGTTTTTCGCTGCGGGCGCCCAGAGCAGGCTGTGCTGCCGGTGCCGCAGCAGGGGCTTTCGCTTCTGCCTGAGCAGGCGCTTTCGCCAGGTGCTTGTCGATGTCTTCGCGGGTCAGACGACCGCCCACACCGGTGCCTTTGATGGCTGCCGGGTCAAGGCTGTGCTCAGCCAACAGGCGACGGATCGCCGGGCTGAGGGCGTCGTTAGACTGTTCTTCCAGAGAAGCCTGCTGGCGCTGAGCCGGCGTAGAGGCTTTTTCTTCAGATTTCGCGCTGGACTCTTTGCCCGCGCTGTTGCCTTCACGCAGGCGACCCAGGATCTGACGAGAGGTGACGGTGGTACCTTCATCTTCCAGCACCGCGTCCAGAACGCCATCCGCCGAAGCCGGTACTTCCAGTACCACTTTGTCAGTTTCGATTTCTACCAGCACTTCATCGCGCTTAACGGCATCGCCTGGTTTTTTGTGCCAGGTAGCGACGGTCGCATCTGCTACGGATTCAGGCAGGTCGGGAACAAGAATATCTACGCTACTCATTTTGTATCCTTTAATTAATCGACGTTCAGCGCGTCATTGACCAGATCTTGTTGCTGCTTCTGGTGAACGGACATATACCCTACCGCCGGAGAGGCGGAGGCCGGGCGACCTGCATAGCGCAGGGCTGACCCAAATGGAATCACTTCACGGAAATGATGCTGGCTGCAGTACCATGCGCCCTGGTTAAGCGGCTCTTCCTGGCACCAGACAAAATCATGTACGTGAGCATATTGTTTCAGCACTTCCTGCATCGCCTGATGCGGGAACGGATAAAGCTGTTCGATACGCACGATGGCGACATCTTTCTGATCGTTCTTACGGCGCTGTTCCAGCAGGTCGTAATAAACCTTACCAGAACACATTACGACACGCTTCACGGCCTGCGGATCCAGCTCGTCAATTTCGCCGATGGCCGGCTGGAAGGTACCGTTCGCCAGTTCTTCCAGGCTGGACACCGCCAGCGGATGACGCAGCAGGGATTTCGGCGACATCACCACCAGCGGACGGCGCATACCGCGCAGCGCCTGACGACGCAGCATGTGGTACACCTGAGCCGGGGTGGACGGCACGCAGACCTGCATGTTCTGCTCGGCGCAGAGCTGCAGATAACGTTCCAGACGCGCGGAGGAGTGCTCCGGACCCTGGCCTTCATAACCGTGCGGCAGCAGCATTACCAGGCCACACATACGGCCCCATTTCTGCTCGCCGGAGGAGATGAACTGGTCGATAACCACCTGCGCACCGTTGGCGAAGTCACCGAACTGCGCTTCCCAGATGGTCAGGGTGCGTGGTTCAGCGGTGGCGTAACCGTATTCGAAAGCCAGCACCGCTTCTTCAGACAGCACGGAGTCCCAGACCTTGAACTGGCCCTGACCGTTGTGCACGTGCTGCAGCGGGGTGTAGGTTGAACCGTTGGACTGGTTGTGAACAACCGCGTGACGGTGGAAGAAGGTACCGCGGCCCGCATCTTCACCGGACAGACGAACAGGAATGCCTTCGTCAACCAGCGTTGCGTAGGCCAGCGTTTCCGCACCGCCCCAGTCGAACAGCTTCTCACCTGCCGCCATGGACTGACGGTCAGCGTAGATTTTCTGCACGCGAGACTGCATCTCGATAGCATCCGGTACGGTGCTGATGCGTTTAGCCAGCTCCTGCAGGCGCTTCATCTCAACCTTGTTCGGGTAGCTCTCATCCCACTCGTGGTTGAGGTACGGCGACCAGGTAAAGGAGTGCATGTTCATCGGGCGCAGCTCTTTCACCACGCATTCACCCGCATCCAGCGCGTCGCGGTAGAGGTTGACCATTTCGGTCGCATCTTCCAGCGTCGTCACTTTGTCGCTCTCCAGCTTGTCAGCATAGATTTTGCGCGGGGTCGGGTGTTTTTTGATTTTCTGATACATCAACGGCTGGGTTGCACTTGGCTCGTCCGCTTCGTTGTGGCCGTGACGGCGGTAGCAGAAGAGGTCAATGAACACATCGCGTTTAAAGGTATTACGGAAGTCGAGCGCCAGACGGGTGACGAAAGCAACGGCTTCCGGGTCATCCGCATTCACGTGGAAGATTGGCGCCTGCACCATCTTACCGATGTCGGTGCAGTACGGGGTAGAACGCGCATCAAGCGGGTTAGAGGTGGTAAAGCCCACCTGGTTGTTGATCACGATGCGAACGGTACCGCCCACTTCGTAACCACGCGCTTTCGACATGTTCAGGGTTTCCTGAACCACGCCCTGCCCTGTTACCGCCGCATCGCCGTGAATGGTGATTGGCAGAACTTTATTGCTGCTCGGCTCGTCCAGACGATCCAGACGCGCACGCACGGAACCGATAACCACCGGGCTAACGATTTCCAGGTGTGACGGGTTAAACGCCAGTGCCAGGTGAACCAGACCGCCTTCGGTTTCGATATCTGACGAGAAGCCCATGTGGTACTTCACGTCGCCGGTGCCGAGGTGTTCTTTATGTTTGCCCGCGAACTCGTCGAACAGGTCCTGCGGTTTTTTACCCAGCACGTTGACCAGCACGTTCAGACGACCGCGGTGCGCCATACCCAGTACCACTTCACGGGTGCCGCTCTTGCCTGCGTGACGAATCAGCTCTTTCAGCATCGGCACCAGCGCGTCGCCGCCTTCCAGCGAGAAGCGTTTTGCGCCTGGGAATTTCGCGCCCAGATAGCGCTCAAGCCCTTCCGCTGCAGTCAGTTCGTTCAGGAAGCGTTTTTTCTCGTCAGCCGAGAAGGTCGCGTGGCCCGCTACGGATTCGATGCGCTGCTGGATCCAGCGTTTCTCTTCGGTAGAGGTAATGTGCATGTATTCCGCGCCGATGGAGCCGCAGTAGGTTTGCTTGAGCGCGTCAATCAGATCGCCCAGCTTCATCGTGTCTTTGCCGATGGCAAAGGAACCTACGTTAAAGCTTTCCTGGAAATCGGCCTCGGTCAGATCGTGATACGCCGGATCGAGATCGGCCACACGGTCTTGTTTCCACAGTCCCAGCGGATCGAGATTCGCATGCTGGTGACCGCGGAAGCGATAAGCGTTGATAAGCTGCAGGACTTTAACCTGCTTCGCATTGGTGTCAGGGTCGGAAATCGCAGAAGAGTAACGTGAGGCATCCTTCGCCAGACGACGGAAATAATCACGTGTTTTGGAATGGAATTGATCCGGTTTGACCCCTGTGCCAGGCAACTGCTGGAACATGGAACGCCAGTTTGCGTCCACTGAGTCAGGATCGGTTAAGAAGTCTTCATAGAGCTGTTCAATCCAGCTCTGGTTCGCACCAGAAAGGAAAGAAGAGTCCAGCCAGGCTTTCATTGCGCCGTTCTGCATCGTGATCCCTTAAGCATTTTTATGCTTACTTTCGCCGTAGAAACTACCACGCACACCACGTGTACGTGCCGGGGTTCACCTGCGAGCTCTTTTCATTTGGCCCGCGAAGGAACCTTTAGAAACTGTCTAGACTTCAGGGCAGTTTTTAAAGGTTTCTGCAATTTGCCCGGCGGCGCTACGCTTACCGAGCCTACTGTTACGTAGGCCAGATAAGCGCAGCGCCATCCGGCGTTTTTACTTACGCACTGCGCTGCAGCAGCATCGACTTAATATGGCCGATGGCACGCGTCGGGTTCAGCCCCTTAGGACACACACTGACGCAGTTCATGATGCTATGGCAGCGGAATACGCTGAAAGCGTCACTCAGTCCTTCCAGACGGCTGTCGGTTTCGGTGTCGCGGCTATCGATCAGGAAGCGATAGGCAGCCAGCAGACCGGCCGGGCCGATAAACTTGTCCGGGTTCCACCAGAACGACGGGCAAGACGTTGAACAGCATGCGCAGAGAATACACTCGTACAACCCATCGAGTTTTTCACGCTGCTCAGGAGACTGTAAGTGCTCGCGAGCAGGTGGATTTTGCCCATTATTCAATAAGTAAGGCTTAATCTTCTCATATTGTGCATAGAATTGCCCCATGTCTACCACCAAATCACGCACGACCGGCAGGCCTGGCAGAGGACGGATAACAATTTTCTGACCAAGACGCTGCAGCGCTGAAATTGGCGTGATGCAGGCCAGGCCATTTTTGCCGTTCATGTTCACCCCGTCAGAGCCACAAACCCCTTCACGGCAGGAGCGGCGGAACGACAGCGTTGGATCCTTTTCTTTCAGCTGGATTAAGGCATCCAGCAGCATCATGTCGCGACCTTCTTCCGCTTCCAGGGTGTAGTCCTGCATACGCGGAGCGTCATCAACATCCGGGTTATAACGATAAACTGAGAATTCGAGTTTCATTATCCTGTCTCCGCATTAGTAAGTACGAATCTTCGGCGGGAACGCCGGACGCAGTTTCGGTTCCATATTGACGCTACGACGCGTCATGGATTCCGACTCTGGCAGATACAGGGAATGGCACAGCCAGTTTTCGTCATCACGATCCGGGAAGTCGAAGCGGCTATGCGCGCCACGGCTTTCGGTACGGAAGTTTGCCGACATTGCCGTCGCGAACGCGGTTTCCATCAGGTTATCCAGCTCCAGGCACTCAACGCGCTGGGTGTTGAACTCGCTGGAGGTGTCGTCCAGACGGGCATTTTTCAGACGCTCGCGGATCGCTTTCAGCTGCTCAAGACCTTTGGCCATCGCGTCGCCTTCACGGAATACCGAGAAGTTGTGCTGCATGCACTCCTGCAGCGCTTTACGGATTTCCACCGGATCTTCGCCGTTACGGTTACCGTTCCAGCGGTTGAGGCGCTCAAGAGAGGCATCAATTTCGTCGTCGGTCGCATCACGCAGCGCGCCCTGCTCGGCAATGGATTCCTGCAGATGCAGACCTACAGCACGACCAAACACCACCAGGTCCAGCAGGGAGTTGCCGCCCAGACGGTTTGCACCGTGTACGGATACGCAGGCAATTTCGCCTACCGCAAACAGGCCCGGGATGACCACGTCTTCGCCCTGCTCGTTCACGGTCAGCGCCTGACCGGTCACTTTGGTCGGAATACCGCCCATCATGTAGTGGCAGGTTGGGATAACCGGAATCGGCTCTTTTACCGGGTCGACGTGTGCGAAGGTGCGGGACAGTTCCAGGATGCCCGGCAGACGGGATTCCAGAACCTCTTTACCCAGATGGTCGAGCTTCAGCTTCGCGTGTGGACCCCATGGGCCGTCACAGCCGCGGCCTTCACGGATTTCGATCATGATGGAACGCGCCACCACGTCACGACCCGCCAGGTCTTTCGCATTCGGGGCATAACGCTCCATGAAGCGCTCGCCGTGTTTGTTCAGCAGGTAACCACCTTCACCACGGCAGCCTTCCGTCACCAGAACGCCCGCGCCGGCGATACCGGTTGGGTGGAACTGCCACATTTCCATATCCTGCACCGGCACGCCCGCGCGGATAGCCATACCGACGCCATCACCGGTGTTGATGTGGGCGTTCGTGGTGGACTGATAGATACGGCCTGCACCGCCGGTAGCCAGCACGGTAGCGCGGGCTTTGAAATAAACCACTTCACCGGTTTCGATGCACAGCGCGGTACAGCCGACGACTGCGCCATCGGCGTTTTTCACCAGATCCAGCGCATACCACTCGGAGAAGATGGTGGTGTGGTTTTTCAGGTTCTGCTGGTACAGGGTGTGCAGCAGCGCGTGACCGGTACGGTCAGCCGCCGCCGCGGTGCGTGCCGCCTGCTCGCCGCCGAAGTTTTTCGACTGGCCGCCAAACGGACGCTGATAGATAGTGCCATTTTCCAGACGGGAGAACGGCAGACCCATATGGTCCAGCTCCAGAATCGCTTCCGGGCCGGTTTTACACATATATTCGATGGCATCCTGGTCGCCGATGTAGTCGGAACCTTTTACCGTGTCATACATGTGCCATTCCCAGTTGTCTTCATGGGAGTTACCCAGCGCAACGGTGATACCGCCCTGCGCAGACACAGTGTGAGAACGGGTCGGGAAAACTTTAGAGAGCAGCGCACAGGTCTGGCCGCTCTGGGAAATTTGCAGTGCGGCACGCATACCTGCGCCACCGGCACCAATCACAACAGCATCAAATTCTCTGACTGGCAGTTTCATTACACACCCCACACCACAACGAATCCATAAATAACGTAAACCACCAGTGCAACAACAATGGCCAGCTGCAGCGGGAGGCGAATCGCCAGCGGTTTAACGTAATCGGTCAACACCTGCCACATGCCAATCCAGGCATGAATAAGGATGGAGAACAGAGCCAGCAGGGTGAACACTTTGGTGAAGGCGGAGCCGAAGAACCCACTCCAGATTTCCCACGTCAGCGTGCCGCTGGTCGCGAAGAAACCGATCATATAGATGATGTAAAGCGTGAGAACGATGGCGGTAGCACGGACCAGGATGAAGTCATGTACGCCGTTGCGTCCTAATGCGGAGGCGTTGCTTACCATACGAGAACTCCTGCGAGAAGTGAAAGCACGACTGTAATCACAAATGAAATGTTAGCGGAGCGTTTCCCGGCTTCGAAAGTCTCTTCCAGGTAGCCAAAATCCATCAGCATATGGCGGACACCCACGACGACGTGGTACGCCAGCGCGGTCAGAATGCCCCACATGATGAATTTCACGAAGAAGCTGTTCATGATGGCAGAGGCCTGGAGGAATCCTTCAGGAGAAGAGAGGCTGGTCCCCAGCAACCACAGCAGAATACCGACCGCCACAAACGTAATCACACCGGACACACGGTGCAGAATGGACGCTATTGCTGTTACAGGGAACCGGATCGTTTTGAGATCCAGATTGACAGGTCTTTGTTTTTTCACATTTCTTATCATGAATAACGCCCACATGCTGTTCTTATTGTTTCCTTCCTCCGGACTGCGATGCGGGTCAAGCAGCGTTCCTTTTCTATAACTGCGCGTCATGCAAAACATTGCTTCCAGATGCTAAAACGACACGTTACAACGCTGGGTGGCTCGGGATTGCAGGGTGTTCCGGAGACCTGGCGGCAGTATAGGCCGTTCACAAAATCATTACAATTAACCTACATACAGTTTGTCGGGTTTTCTCTGGAACAGTGATCAGGGTCACGATAACAACATCTTTTTAATTTTTAATCATCTGATTTGACAAATGTTAAACAATATTGTTACAAACGTCATCAGAAAAGGCATATAATGCGCAAAAGTTATGAGGTCTGACTTTCACCTGACAAATAGTTATGTAACAGTGTGATGGTATTGACCGAAGTTATCAGGACAGTTATTAGTGATATACAGGTTTGAATAATTCGGACTGCAAAAACGCTGATTTGCTGTTGTTTCACTGATATTTCATTCGTTTACCTGCAAGGCGCCATAGCTCTGTACCCTGGTTTGTCCTCGTGAGCTGAGCGGTAAGCCAAATAACAATCTGGTAACGGTGATTTACAGCTGAAAGCAAATCCGGTGAAGCGCAGTCTTAAGCATAAGGCGCTAAGGAGACCGTAAATGGCTGATACAAAGGCAACGCTCACCCTAAATGGTGACACTGCTATTGAACTGGATGTGCTAAAAGGCACGCTCGGTCAGGATGTTATTGATATCCGTACGCTGGGTTCTAAAGGTGTGTTCACCTTTGACCCTGGATTTACCTCTACCGCATCTTGCGAATCCAAAATCACCTACATTGACGGTGACGAAGGTATCCTGCTCCATCGCGGCTTCCCCATCGATCAGTTAGCCACCGAATCCAACTATCTGGAAGTGTGCTACATCCTGCTGAACGGCGAAAAACCGACGCAGGCACAGTACGATGAATTCAAAACCACCGTGACCCGTCACACCATGATCCATGAGCAGATTACCCGTCTGTTCCATGCGTTCCGTCGTGACTCTCACCCAATGGCGGTGATGTGCGGGATTACCGGTGCGCTGGCGGCGTTCTACCACGACTCCCTTGACGTGAATAACCCGCGTCACCGTGATATCGCGGCGTTCCGCCTGCTGTCCAAAATGCCTACCATGGCGGCGATGTGCTACAAATACTCTATCGGCCAGCCGTTTGTGTATCCGCGCAACGACCTCTCCTACGCGGGTAACTTCCTGCGCATGATGTTCTCCACGCCGTGCGAAGAGTACGAAGTGAACCCGGTGCTGGAACGCGCGATGGACCGTATTCTGATCCTGCACGCTGACCACGAACAGAACGCCTCTACCTCTACCGTCCGTACCGCGGGCTCTTCAGGCGCGAACCCGTTCGCCTGTATCGCTGCGGGCATCGCCTCCCTGTGGGGACCGGCGCACGGCGGCGCGAACGAAGCGGCACTGAAGATGCTGGAAGAGATCAGCACCGTTGAGCACATTCCTGAGTTCGTGCGTCGCGCGAAAGACAAGAATGACTCCTTCCGCCTGATGGGCTTCGGTCACCGTGTTTACAAAAACTACGACCCGCGCGCCACCGTCATGCGTGAGACCTGCCACGAAGTGCTGAAAGAGCTGGGTACCAAAGATGACCTGCTGGAAGTGGCGATGGAGCTGGAACACATCGCGCTGAACGACCCGTACTTCATCGAGAAGAAACTCTACCCGAACGTCGATTTCTACTCTGGCATTATTCTGAAAGCGATGGGTATTCCGTCTTCCATGTTCACCGTAATCTTCGCCATGGCCCGTACCGTAGGCTGGATTGCGCACTGGAACGAAATGCACAGCGAAGGCATGAAAATCGCCCGTCCTCGTCAGCTGTATACCGGCTACGAGCAGCGTGATTTTAAGTCTGATATTAAGCGCTAATAAACACGCCCGGCGGCGCTTCGCTTGCCGGGCCTACAAGTGCGAAATGTAGGCCGGGTAAGGCGTAGCCGCCACCCGGCTTTTTTATTTCTGACAGTGCGGGCACCAGTAAAACGGTCTTGAAGAGAGCATAATCCTGTCGATAATCCCGCCGCACCGCTCGCACTTTTTCCCCGCCCGATGAAACACCTTGAACCGGAACAGCGCCCCGTGATACCTATTCTCATCCACCACGCCGCGCGTGTTGTAGGACAGCCGCGGAATATCCAGCAGGGCGTGGGATAGCGCCTCCAGCTGTTCATCATTCAGCTGAGACGCTTTGTGCTGTGCCGCCAGTCCGACTTCCCACAGAATTTCTACCCTCAGGTAGTTACCCAGCCCGGCCAGAAAAGCCTGGTCGAGGAACAGACCGGAAAACTGTCGGTTACGGAATTTAGGTGATAACAGCCGGGCCTTCACGTCGCTCGCCGTCAGGCGCATGTCCAGCACGTCCGGCCCGACCCGCTGCAGAAACGGGTGCGTCAGCAGCTGCTCTGGCGTTAACATTTCGATATCCGACGCGCTATAGAGCAGGATCGCCTTATCCGCCGTTTGCAGCCTGACGCGCAGCACGCGGGTGGTTTGCGGCTCCTCGTCCGCCTCCACCACCCGCCAGACGCCGTAGAGCTGGTTATGGCTATATAACGTCAGGTTATGGGAAAAGTGCGTGAGCAAGGCCTTGCCGCGCGTTTCAATATGGGTCACCGTCTGCCCCACCAGCTGTGATTCAAACGGTTTTAGCTGCGGAAAAGCAAACCAGACATCCGTCAGCGGTTTGCCCTTTATCGCCGCCTCCAGGCTATCCGCCGCGCGGCGGATCTCCGGACCTTCTGGCATGTTATTGTCCTTTCATGATTATTCTGCGCTGACCAGAATGCCCTCTTCAGAGAACGCTGCGCGCAAGCGGCGCGCGAACTGAAGCGCATGCTCGCCGTCGCCGTGTAAACACACCGTATCGGCCTGCACGTTTGCCAATGTTCCGTCCACGGCGGTCACCCGCCCGGCGCGCACCATCTCCAGCGTCTGCGCCAGCGCTTTAGCTTCGTCGGTAATCAGCGCCCCGGCCTGCGTACGTGGAACCAGGCTGCCGTCCGGCAGGTATCCCCGATCGGCAAACACTTCCTGACGGGTGGTCAGGCCCAGCCGCTGTCCGGCGCGAATAAGCTCGCTGCCCGCAAGGCCTACCAGAATCAGCTGCGGATTACAGTCCCGCACCGCGCGGGCAATCGCCTCCGCCAGCGCCGGATCTTTCGCCGCCTGGTTATAGAGCATGCCGTGCGGCTTCACGTGGCGCATCACGCCCTTCTCGGCGCGCACCATCGCCTCCAGCGCGCCGATCTGGTAGAGCACCTGAGCGTAGACCGTCTCCGGCGGCAGTTCCATCGCCGTGCGGCCAAAGTTTTCCCGGTCGGGGAAGCTCGGATGAGCGCCTATCGCGACGCCATTTCTAATGGCATTACGCACGCTCTCCAGCATGGTTTGCGCATCGCCCGCGTGAAAGCCACAGGCGATGTTGACCGAGGTGACCAGCGTCATCAGCGCCGCATCGGCGCTGCTGCCCTCCCCCAGATCGGCATTCAGATCAATCTTTACCATCAAGCCTCCACGCCAGCTGCTCCAGATAACGCTGCTGATCCTGCCGCGCCTTAAGCGCCTCCTCCAGCGAACACTGCACGAAGTGAATCGGCTGGCCGAGGGGAATTTGCGCTAGATGGTAGCGATCGGCTTCAATGATGCAGGCAATGCGCGGATAGCCGCCCGTTGTCTGCGCGTCGTTCATTAACACGATGGGTTGACCGTTGCCCGGCACCTGAATAACCCCCGGCAATAAACCGTGGGAGAGCAGTTCCCGGTCCGTCGTGCGGGTCAGCGGCTGTCCCTGCAGGCGGTAGCCCATGCGGTTACTCTGCGGGCTGAGCTTCCACGGCGAGCGCCAGAAGGACTCTTTAGACGCCTCGTCAAACTCATGATATTCCGGCCCCGGTAAGGCGCGGATCTGGTTTCCCCACAGCAGCTGTTTTACGCCCTGCGTGGTGGAGAAATGGCGCGCGGAGGGCTTGATTGCCAGCCGATCGCCGTCGCGCAGCAGACGCCCTTCGTGACCGCCGATCCCGGCTTTCTGATCGGTACTGGACGAGCCCAGCACTTCCGGCACGTCGATGCCGCCCGCCACCGCGAGATAGCTACGCACACCGTGCAAAGGACGCTTTAAGGTCAGACGCTGTCCGGCTTTGGCCCGCAGCCGCCACCCGGTCCACACCGCTTTGCCATCCAGCGTCGCGTCACACCCTGCGCCGGTTAAGGCAAACCAGGTCTCCTGACTAAACTCAATGACGCACTGGCCGAGCGTAATTTCGAGCGCGGCCGTATTGCCGGGGTTGCCCACCAGCACGTTAGCAATCTCCAGCGCAGGCCTGTCCAGCGCGCCACAATAGCTCACGCCAGACTGGCGCATACCAAAGCGGCCCGCATCCTGTACGGAGGTATAAAGCCCGGCGCGAATAAGCGTTAACATACCCCCTCCTTCTGCGGGATAAAGCGAAGGGTATCGCCGGGACGCAGGAGTATCGGCGTCTCCAGCCCCGGGTCAAATAACGGTGTCGCGGTATGCCCAATAAGCTGCCAGCCGCCAGGCGATGTCAGCGGATAAACGCCGGTCTGCTCGCCGCCGATAGCCACCGTCCCCGCGGGTACGCTCAGGCGCGGTTCGGCACGGCGTGGCGTATGCAGCTGAGGGGATAATCCCCCCAGATACGGAAATCCGGGCTGAAACCCCAGGAACCAGACCACGTAGTCCACCGAGCTGTGCAGCTCAACAACCTGCTTTTCAGTTAATCCGCAGTGGTCTGCCACCACGCTAAGATCCGGCCCACCCGTACCGCCATAAACGACCGGGATCTCAATGGCACGCGATTCCGGCTCCAGCGCCTCACTCTCTTCCCACCAGCGCTGCAAACGTTCGATGGCATCCAGCGCCAGCGTATGCGGGCTACGCAGCACCACGGTGATGTTATTCATCCCCGGAATGGCCTCAACCACTTCCGGTAGTTCGACCAGACGCTGTGTTAGCCGCCAGATTCGCTTTTGCGTGGCAAGGGTCACCGGCGGCTCGAGCTCCAGAACCACTGCCGTTTCTCCCAGAAGATAACAACGCGCTCGCTGCACTCAGGCACCTCTCATCAGGCCGGATTAGGGATATCAATAAAGGTCACATCCAGGTCGGTATTTTCCGTCAGCCACTCGCTGAGGGCGCGAATGCCGCCGCGCTCGGTGGCATGATGGCCTGCCGCGTAAAAATGCAGTCCCTGTTCACGCGCAGAATGGATGGTCTGCTCGGAAACCTCGCCGGTGATAAAAGCATCGACGCCAAAACGCGCGGCGCTGTCGATAAAGCCCTGACCGCCCCCGGTACACCAGGCAACACGCTTCACCGTATCCGGACCGGTATCACCGCTCCACAGCGGGCGACGCCCCAGGCGCGCTTCAATCCACGAGGCCAGCTCCAGCCCCGGAACCGGCATCGACAGTTCGCCCCACGGCACCAGCGGCTCAATTTCGCCCATCACGGTAATGCCCAGTAGCTGCGCCAGCTGGACGTTGTTGCCGAGCTCCGGGTGCGCATCCAGCGGCAGGTGGTAACCGTACAGGTTGATGTCATTTGCCAGCAGCGTTTTCAGGCGGTTGCGCTTCATCCCGCGAATAATCGGCGATTCGTTTTTCCAGAAGTAACCGTGATGGACGATCACCGCGTCAGCGTCCTGACGAACAGCCTCGTCCAGCAGCGCCTGGCTTGCCGTCACGCCGGTAATAATTTTTTGCACCGTCTCGCGCCCCTCAACCTGGAGCCCGTTCGGGCCGTAATCGCTGAAGGACGTGCTGTTCAGTTTTTCGTTAATCAGGCTTTCCAGTTCGCTGTTTTTCATCATCACTCTCTTATGCTTTGCGGGCAGCTTCGTACGCCGCCAGCGTGGCGACACGCGCCTGTTTATGGTCGACAACCGGACGAGGGTAATCCAGCTTTACACGCTGTTTATCCGCCCACGCCCACGGTTCGTGGATCGCTTTAGCAGGTATACCGTTAAGCTCAGGCACCCAGCGGCGGATAAACTCGCCGTCCGCATCAAATTTTTGTCCCTGAGTGGTCGGATTAAAAATCCGGAAATAGGGCGCGGCATCGGTGCCGGTAGAGGCCGCCCACTGCCAGCCGCCGTTATTCGCCGCGAGATCGCCATCGATCAGCTGAGAGATAAAATAGCGCTCTCCGATACGCCAGTCGATAAGCAGATCCTTCACCAGAAAGCTGGCGGTAATCATCCGCAGACGGTTGTGCATCCACCCCGTCTCATTAAGCTGACGCATGGCGGCATCGACTATCGGGTAACCCGTCTGCCCTGTTTGCCAGGCTTTCAGCAGCCGATCGTTCAGTTGCCACTTTACATTATCGGTCCAGCCAATGAAGGGACGATGCTTACATAAATCAGGGTGATACGTCATAAGATGGCGGTAGAACTCGCGCCAGATCAGTTCATTCAGCCAGACGGACCCTGCGCCCCCCTCCAGCGCCTGCTGCTGCTCCGCCAGCAGGCGATGTAAACACTGCCGAGGAGAGATCGCGCCCAGCGCCAGACAGGCCGACAGGCGGCTGGTGCCCTCGATGGCGGGAAAATCCCGACGCGCGTCGTACCAGGCCGCGTCCTGTTTGCAGAACTGGCGCAGTTGGGCGATAGCCGCTTTCTCGTCGGCGGGGAACAGCGCTTCATCAAACGGCTGCTGAGGGTAATCAAACGTCAGTTCAGGGAGGTCCTTTATGGCTTCACCTCGCACGGCAGGCGCGGCAACGCACTCCGGCAGCGCCTCTTTCAGACGCTTGATAAAGGCATTTTTGAACGGCGTAAAAACTTTATACATCTCGTGGCTGCCGGTCATCACGCTGCCCGGTGCCAGCATCACGCTGTCATCAAACCCTTCGCAGACCACCCCTTCCAGCAACTTCTCCAGCTGACGGTCGCGCTGCTGCTCGTTGAATTCGTACTGATAGTTGTAAAAAAGACGCGTGACGTTGTGCTGCTTACAGATCTCCTGCACCGTCTGCAACTGTGCGGCAAAATCACTCACCTCTTTATAGAGAAGCGGTATGCCTTTTCCGGCGAGCGAGTGCTGCAGGTCGGTCAGATAAGCACGGAGCAAGGCCGCCTGGCGGGGAGCCATATCGTGCTGCCGCCACTGCTCGGGCGTGGCGATAAACAGAGCCAGTACGTTAGCGTCGTTGTCGCGACAGGCCGCCGCGAGTGCGATGTTGTCATGTACGCGCAGATCCGCGCGAAACCAAACCAGATGGGTGGGCATAAAACTCCAGGCTATTGTCCATTATGTCCATAAGGGCATGCCGTAAAAGGAAAAAGCATGCATTGAACTACTTTGCCATGAAGTGTAGACGGGATGAAATAAAAAAGGCCGCCCGAGGCGGCCTTAACGCTACTTGTCCTGCGCTATCGTGGTTAAAGCGACAAACACATTCGGTTCATCGCTCTTTACAACGAGCACGCTGGCGACAATGAACGCAATACATAAATAGCGTTTCATTATGCGGTCCCTGCAGCTAACCGCTCCACCGTTCTCCACCGGTGATAAGTCGGTGGACACAAGCCCTGACGAGAGCCTGACTTACGGTTGTGGTGACGCCTTTCCCGGGACCGGTGCCCATGTGCGAGATGGCGGAAAGGGACGCTGCATAGTAGTTGGCCCTCGCGTAAAAGGTAATCCACTGAAATGATTTTTAAGAATCTATTTAGGGATTTGCCGTTTGATTACTTAAGGACCCGAGATATTCTTGTAAGTCTCTGACGAGGGCTTGAAGACCACCCAACGGACCGCGAATCCTGAGGGACAAAAAACCGCCAACAGCAATGTGGCGGTTTTTTTTATTGCTATGTGTAGTCTTCGTATCAGTAGAAATCGCAGGTCGCTTTCTCGGCCTGATCCATCCACACCGGCTTCTCGCTGGTTTTCGCCCAGACGCGGTGCAGATAGCTGTAAAAACGTGCACGATCTTTCCAGAACAGCATCACCGGCAGCGCCAGCACACCAGCCACTACGGCGAAAGTGCGACGCATGAACACGATATGAGCCGGATACTCTTTATAAAGATCCATATTTTCTCCCCTATAGTTGGCCGGAAACGTCATCCGGAAAATTCAAAATCTGTGACCTGGCTAAAATAATATCGCTTTGTTTGTAATTTTACTACTCATCCGACCACTTATTTTTATCCATTTAGTGAATATTTACATTCACGCCGTAATTAAGTTACAAAAAAGTTAACGATTTACTTATCAATAGTTAAATTGTGGACTTTGCCATTTTTATACTTTTTTTACACCCGCCCTCCCCATTTTTGCGAAATCTTTGCGCCGGAAATCCTACCGTTAGTACAACAACGAAAGTCACCTGGAGGTGGATTGTGAGTGCAGGTCTTATTGCCGGCATCGTGCTGGTGTTCCTGTTATTGGGTTATCTGGTCTATGCCCTGATTAATGCGGAGGCCTTCTGATGGCTGCTCAGGCGTTTCTGCTTATTGCCAGCTTCTTAGTGGTACTGTTCGTTCTGGCAAGACCACTGGGAACAGGACTGGCACGATTGATCAACAACGTCCCCCTGCCCGGCACGGGAAGCGTTGAAAAAGGGATCTGGCGCGTACTGGGAATAGACGATCGGGAGATGAACTGGCGTGAATATCTGATCGCCATTCTGCTGCTGAATATCGTTGGGCTCGTTGCGCTTTTTGCCATGCTGATGTTACAGGGCATCCTGCCGCTGAATCCGCAACAGTTACCGGGCCTGTCCTGGCATCTTGCACTGAACACGGCGGTCAGTTTTGTCTCCAACACTAACTGGCAGTCCTATTCCGGCGAAACCACGCTCAGCTACTTCAGCCAGATGGTCGGGTTAACCGTGCAGAACTTCCTCTCTGCCGCGAGCGGTATAGCGGTGATCTTCGCGCTGACGCGTGCGTTTGCGCGCCAGAAGGTGAGCACGCTCGGTAACGCGTGGGTGGATCTGACGCGCATTACCCTGTGGATCCTGCTGCCGATTGCGCTGCTGATCGCACTGTTCTTTATTCAGCAGGGCACACTGCAAAACCTGATGCCTTACGCGCCTTATACCTCGCTGGAAGGCGCAAAACAGCTCCTGCCGATGGGGCCAGTGGCGTCACAGGAAGCCATAAAAATGCTCGGGACGAACGGGGGTGGCTTCTTCAACGCCAACTCGTCGCATCCGTTTGAAAACCCTACCGCGTTGACCAATTTTGTGCAGATGCTGGCCATTTTCCTGATCCCCGCCGCGCTCTGCTTTGCCTTTGGCGACGTGGTCAACGATCGCCGTCAGGGCCGCACCCTGCTCTGGACGATGTCGCTTATCTTCGTGGTCTGCGCTGCGCTGGTGATGTGGGCCGAGTGGCAGGGTAATCCGCACTTCCTCTCGCTGGGTGCCGATAGCGCAATCAACATGGAAGGTAAAGAGAGCCGCTTTGGCATTCTCGCCAGCAGCCTCTATGCGGTGGTCACCACGGCGGCCTCGTGCGGGGCGGTTAACGCCATGCACGATTCCTTTACGGCGCTGGGTGGCATGATCCCGATGTGGTTGATGCAGATTGGCGAAGTGGTGTTTGGCGGTGTGGGCTCGGGTCTGTACGGCATGCTGCTGTTCGTACTGCTGGCGGTATTTATTGCCGGTTTGATGATTGGCCGCACCCCGGAATACCTCGGTAAAAAAATCGACGTGCGCGAGATGAAATTAACCGCGCTGGCGATTCTGGTCACCCCGGCGCTTGTGCTGCTCGGCACCGCGCTGGCCCTGATGACCGAGGCCGGACGCAGCGGCATCTTTAACCCCGGCATTCACGGTTTTAGTGAAGTGCTGTATGCCGTCTCCTCTGCCGCTAACAACAACGGCAGCGCCTTTGCAGGCTTAAGCGCCAACTCACCGTTCTGGAACTGCCTGCTGGCGTTCTGCATGTTTGTGGGTCGCTTCGGGATCATTGTGCCGGTTATGGCGATTGCCGGATCGCTGGTGAATAAAAAAATTCAACCGACCACCACCGGGACATTACCGACCCACGGCGCGCTATTTATCGGCCTGCTGACGGGCACCGTGTTACTGGTCGGCGCCCTGACCTTTATCCCCGCCCTCGCGTTAGGCCCGGTCGCGGAATACCTCTCTTTACGCTGATTTGCGGAGAAATTGTCATGAGTCGTAAACAACTGGCCCTGTTCGAACCGTCATTAGTTCGCCAGGCGCTCATGGATGCGGTGAAAAAGCTGAGCCCGCGCGTGCAGTGGCACAACCCGGTGATGTTTATTGTCTGGGCGGGAAGCGTGCTGACCACCGCCCTGGCGATTGCCATGGGAACGGGCCACATGCCGGGGAATGCGATGTTTACCGGTGCCATCAGCCTGTGGCTGTGGTTTACCGTGCTGTTCGCCAACTTTGCGGAAGCGCTGGCGGAAGGCCGGAGTAAAGCCCAGGCCAACAGCCTGAAAGGGGTGAAAAAAACCGCCTTCGCGCGCAAGCTACGTGAGCCGAAATACGGCGCGCAGATGGACCACGTTCCGGCGGATGAACTGCGTAAAGGCGATGTGGTGCTGGTAGAGGCCGGTGACATTATCCCTTGCGACGGAGAAGTCATCGAAGGGGGCGCCTCGGTGGATGAAAGCGCCATTACCGGGGAATCCGCGCCGGTTATCCGTGAATCCGGCGGCGATTTCGCCTCCGTGACGGGCGGGACGCGCATTCTCTCCGACTGGCTGGTGATCCAGTGTAGCGTTAACCCGGGGGAAACGTTCCTCGATCGGATGATCGCCATGGTGGAAGGCGCCCAGCGTCGTAAAACGCCGAACGAGATTGCCCTGACCATCCTGCTGGTGGCCCTGACCATCGTCTTCCTGCTGGCAACCGCGACGCTGTGGCCGTTCTCCGCCTACGGCGGCACCGCGGTCACCATCACGGTGCTGGTGGCGCTGCTGGTCTGCCTGATCCCCACCACCATTGGTGGCCTGCTGTCAGCCATCGGCGTGGCCGGCATGAGCCGTATGCTCGGTGCCAACGTCATCGCCACCAGCGGACGTGCGGTGGAAGCCGCCGGTGACGTGGATGTCTTACTGCTGGATAAAACCGGGACCATTACCCTCGGTAACCGCCAGGCGTCAGATTTCTTACCCGCGCCGGGCGTGGATGAAAAAACGCTGGCAGATGCCGCGCAGCTCTCTTCGCTTGCCGATGAAACTCCGGAAGGCCGCAGTATCGTGATCCTCGCCAAGCAGCGCTTTAACCTGCGCCAGCGCGACGTTCAGAGCCTGCACGCCACTTTCGTGCCCTTCACGGCGCAAACCCGCATGAGCGGCATTAACATTCAGGATCGCATGATCCGTAAAGGCTCTGTTGACGCCATCCGTCGCCACATTGAGGCCAATAACGGCCACTTCCCACCGGAAGTGGACAGCCTGGTCGAAAGCGTGGCCCGTCAGGGGGCGACGCCGCTGGTGGTGGCCGAGGGCGCGCGCGTGCTCGGGGTGATTGCCCTGAAGGATATCGTCAAAGGCGGCATCAAGGAGCGCTTCGCCCAGCTGCGTAAAATGGGGATCAAAACGGTGATGATCACCGGGGATAACCGTCTTACCGCCGCAGCGATTGCCGCCGAAGCGGGCGTGGATGATTTTCTTTCTGAAGCCACACCGGAAGCGAAACTGGCGCTGATTCGTCAGTATCAGGCGGAAGGCCGCCTGGTGGCGATGACGGGTGACGGTACCAACGATGCCCCTGCCCTGGCGCAGGCCGACGTGGCGGTGGCAATGAACTCCGGTACCCAGGCGGCAAAAGAGGCGGGCAACATGGTCGACCTCGACTCTAACCCGACCAAACTGATTGAAGTGGTGCACATTGGTAAGCAGATGCTGATGACGCGCGGGTCGCTGACTACGTTCAGTATCGCCAACGACGTGGCGAAATATTTCGCCATCATTCCGGCCGCGTTTGCTGCGACCTATCCGCAATTAAACGCCCTGAACGTGATGCACCTGCACTCCCCGTCCTCGGCCATTCTGAGCGCGGTGATCTTTAACGCCCTGATTATTGTCTTCCTGATCCCGCTGGCGCTGAAAGGCGTGAGCTATAAGCCGCTCACGGCCGCCGCCATGCTGCGCCGCAACCTGTGGATTTACGGCCTGGGCGGGCTGGTGGTGCCTTTCATCGGTATCAAGGTTATCGACCTGCTGTTGACGCTGTTCGGCCTGGTTTAAAAGGTGATTCAAATGACGATGTTACGCCCCGCTATACTTCTGTTTATTCTGCTGTCTCTTATTACCGGCGGGCTGTATCCGCTGGTGACCACCGCGCTGGGCCAGTGGTGGTTTAAGGATCGGGCCAACGGCTCGCTGATTATGCAAAGCGGTGAAAACCGCGGTTCTCGCCTGATTGGTCAGAACTTTACGGATGCCCGTTACTTCCAGGGACGCCCTTCCGCCACTGCCGAAAGCCCGTATAATCCGATGGCATCCGGCGGCAGCAACCTGGCGGGCAGCAACCCTGAGCTGGACAAAGCCGTTGCTGAGCGCGTGGCAGCCCTGCGCGCCGCCAATCCGCAGGCCAGCCGTGACGTTCCCGTAGAGCTGGTCACCGCCTCGGCCAGCGGGCTGGACTACAGCCTGACGCCAGCAGCAGCGGCCTGGCAAATCCCGCGCGTCGCCACGGCCCGTCAGCTGACCGTCGAACAGGTTAGCCAGCTGGTTGCCGAGCACACGCAAAAACCGCTGGTCAGCTTTATCGGCATGCCCGTGGTGAATATTGTTGAGCTGAATCTGGCGCTGGACGCGCTAAGGAAAAACTAAATGACCGACGAGCCCATGCGCCCGGATCCGGACAGGCTGCTTGAACAGACGGCTGAAGCCCATCGCGGCAAACTGAAAATTTTCTTTGGCGCCTGCGCAGGCGTCGGGAAAACCTTCGCCATGCTGACGGAAGCCCAGCGGCTTCGGGCGCAGGGGCTCGATATTTTGATTGGCGTGGTAGAAACCCACGGACGTAAAGAGACGGCATCGCTGCTGAAGGGGCTGGCTACCCAGCCGCCCCGCCGCATCAGCCACCGCGGTCGGTTAGTTACCGAATTCGATCTTGATGCCGCCCTCGCCCGCCGTCCCGCCCTTATCCTGATGGACGAGCTGGCGCACAGCAATGCGCCAGGCTCACGCCACCCAAAGCGCTGGCAGGATGTTGAAGAGCTGCTTGAAGCCGGCATCGACGTTTTCACGACGGTTAACGTTCAGCATCTCGAAAGCCTGAACGACGTGGTGAGCGGCGTCACCGGCATTCAGGTGCGCGAGACGGTGCCCGATCCCTTTTTTGATTCCGCCGATGAAGTGGTGCTGGTTGACCTGCCCCCTGACGATTTGCGCCAGCGCCTGCACGAAGGCAAGGTTTATATTGCCGGTCAGGCCGAGCGCGCCATCGAACATTTCTTCCGTAAAGGTAACCTGATTGCCCTGCGCGAGCTGGCTCTGCGTCGTACTGCCGATCGCGTCGACGATCAGATGCGCGCCTGGCGTGACCTGCAGGGCCAGGAACGCGTCTGGCATACGCGGGATGCCATCCTGCTGTGCGTGGGTCACGGCAGCGGCAATGAAAAGCTTGTCCGCACCGCCGCTCGCCTGGCGGCCAAATTTGGCAGCGTCTGGCATGCGGTATATGTCGAAACGCCGCAGCTGCACGCTCTGCCCGAAAACCAGCGTCGCGCTATCCTGAGCTCGCTTCGCCTGGCGCAGGAGCTGGGTGCCGAAACCGCCACCCTATCCGATCCTCAGGAAGATAAAGCCATTCTGCGCTACGCCCGTGAGCACAATCTGGGGAAAATCGTGATTGGTCGTCGCCAGCATCGCCGCTGGTTTAGCCGTGAATCGTTTGCCGACAAGCTGGCCCACCGCGCCCCGGATCTGGACCTGGTGATCGTAGCGCTGGATGATAAGCCCACGCAGCTACCCAGCCGCGCGCCGGACAGCCGCGCCTTCAGCGATAAATGGCGCATTCAGCTGCGCGGCTGTCTTGTCGCCGTCGTGCTCTGCGCCCTGATTACCATGATTGCCAGCCAGTGGCTGTTCGCCTTCGACGCCGCCAACCTGGTGATGATCTACCTGCTCGGCGTGGTGGTGGTGGCACTCTTTTACGGGCGCTGGCCGTCGGTACTGGCAACGGTCATCAACGTCATCAGCTTCGATCTGTTCTTTATTGCCCCCCGCGGGACGCTCGCGGTGTCGGACGTGCAGTACATCCTCACCTTCGCGGTGATGCTCACCGTCGGGCTGGTGATCGGGAATCTGACGGCGGGCGTGCGCTATCAGGCGCGTATCGCCCGCTATCGCGAACAGCGCACGCGCCATCTCTATGAGATGTCGAAATCGCTGGCGGTGGGCCGCACGCCGCTGGATATTGTGCAGACCAGCGAGCAGTTTATTCGCTCGACGTTTCATGCCAGCAACCTGATTTTACTCCCGGACGAACACGGCAAGCTGCGTCCGCTGACGTCGGCCTCAGGCATGACGCCCTGGGACGAAGCTATCGCGCGCTGGAGCTTTGATAAAGGGCTGCCTGCGGGCGCAGGGACCGACACCCTGCCCGGCGTGCCCTATCAAATTCTGCCGCTGCGCAGCGCCGATAAAAATCAGGGGCTGGTCATCGTTGAGCCCTCAAACCTGCGCCAGCTGATGATCCCCGAACAGCAGCGGCTGCTGGAGACCTTTACGCTGCTGGTTGCCAGCGCGCTGGAGCGGCTGGCCCTCACCGCCAGCGAAGAGCAGGCCCGGCTGGCGAGCGAGCGTGAAAGCATTCGTAACTCGCTGCTGGCGGCGCTCTCACACGATCTGCGAACCCCGCTCACCGTCCTGTTTGGTCAGTCAGAAATCCTGACGCTGGACCTGGCGGCGGAAGGCTCTAAACACGCCCTTCAGGCCAGCGAGATCCGCCAGCATGTGCTGAATACCACGCGCCTGGTGAATAACCTGCTCGATATGGCGCGTATCCAGTCAGGCGGTTTTAACCTCAAAAAAGAGTGGCTCACGCTTGAAGAGGTGGTGGGCAGCGCCCTGAAAATGCTCGAACCCGGTCTTGGCGGGCGACATATCGCGCTGAACATGCCCGAGCCCCTGACGTTAATTCATGTCGATGGTCCGCTGTTTGAGCGGGTGCTGATTAACCTGCTGGAAAATGCCGGCAAATATGCGGGCGCCAGCGCGCAAATAGGGGTGGATGCGACGGTGGACGATGGCGCGCTTCGCCTTGACGTCTGGGATACCGGACCGGGCATTCCTGCCGGGCAGGAGTTGGCTATTTTCGAAAAATTCGCGCGCGGCAATAAGGAGTCGGCCATTCCGGGCGTCGGGCTGGGGCTGGCCATTTGTCAGGCGATCATTGACGTCCACGGCGGGTCCATCTCCGCAGAGAATCGTCCGGAAGGCGGCGCGCGGTTTTGTGTTACACTTCCTCTGGAAACCCCGCCAGAACTTAATGAATTACCAGAGGATTTGTGATCAACGTTCTGATTGTTGAAGATGAGATCGCCATTAGCCGTTTTCTGCGCGCTGCGCTGGAAGGAGACGGTCTGCGCGTTCATGATGCGGGTACGCTTCAGCGGGGTTTAATTGAAGCCGCCACCCGCAAGCCGGACCTGGTGATCCTCGATCTTGGTCTACCGGACGGTGACGGCATCGACTTTATCCGGGAAGTGCGTCAGTGGAGCCAGATGCCGATCCTCGTGCTCTCCGCCCGTACGGAAGAGACGGATAAAATCGCGGCGCTGGATGCCGGTGCGGATGACTATCTGATTAAACCTTTTGGTATCGGCGAACTGCAGGCTCGCCTTCGCGTGGCGCTGCGTCGCCATAGCGCCACCACGCCCGCTGACCCAACCTACACGTTTGGGGATATCCGGGTTGACCTGGCCGCGCGACGCATTGTGCGCGGCGATGAGGAAATTCACCTCACGCCAATAGAATTTCGCCTGCTCGCCGTACTGCTCAACAACCACGGCAAGGTTCTCACCCAACGCCAGCTATTAAGTCAGGTGTGGGGACCCAACGCTGTAGAACATAGTCATTATTTACGCATATATATGGGACACCTTCGTCAGAAACTCGAAGTCGACCCCGCTCGCCCTCGCCATTTATTAACTGAAACCGGTATCGGTTATCGGTTTATGCTTTGAATAACTATTCACTTTATTTTTAAATAAAAACCAAATCCCTCGGAAAATATTTCACAAATAACCAGCGCGTTATTTTTACGGGTTATTTACGCTCATTTAAAACATTAATAACACAACCCATTAACGCATCATCAACAAATCAGAATTTTGATCTGCCATATTCATTTGAAACGAATATTTATTTCTGATTTGATCGGTTAACGGTGATCTATCTCACGGTTAATCGCCTTTTCCTGGATAAAATGACCATGCTTTCAATTACTGAAAGGAAAATGAAACATGGAAAACAACAATCGCTTAATGCCCCATATAAGGCGGACAACACATATCATGATGTTTGCCCACCGAAACTGCTTTGACTTTCATCTCTTTAATGCCCGGTAGTCCTTCGCCTTCTGGCGCACTCGCTTACAGGTTATCCTGAAACACCTTATTTTACAGGCCATTGCCTGTGAACTCGTGCGCTCATTCATCTTGATTCAGACTCATCCGCACCGGGCGGACTGAATTTCAATCATCAAAAAAGCAATTCACTGATTTTAATCAGCGGTCACCTTTTGCTTTTTTTCCGGAAAATTATCGATTTCTTTCTTGCAAGAAATCGAGGGACGCTTATTACCTAAAATAAAGAGAGAAAGATGAAAAGTTTAAAAATCGCAGCCAGCCGTGCATGTCCGGATTGCTTTACTACCCTGCGTGAACTGGTGGATGTCCGCGCTTCTGATTATATTGATGTTGCCGCCATTGTTCTGGCGGTCACGGATATTGCCAGCGGTATCCTGGATGAAATAGAAGCCACCGGTTTTGGCATTCCTGTATTTGTCGCGACGCACAAAGAAGAGTTCATCCCGGCAGACTATTTATCGCGCATTCATGGCGTATTTGAGTATTCAGACACCAGCAACGACTTTTATGGACGCCAGCTGGAAGCGGCAGCCCAGAAGTACGAAACTCAGCTGCGCCCGCCGTTTTTCCGCGCGCTTGTCGACTATGTTAAGCAGGGCAACAGCGCGTTTGACTGCCCGGGGCATCAGGGTGGCCAGTTCTTCCGCCGCCATCCTGCCGGTAATCAGTTTGTCGATTTCTTTGGTGAGACGCTTTTCCGCTCCGATCTGTGCAACGCCGACGTGGCGATGGGGGATCTGCTGATCCACGAAGGCGCGCCGTGCATCGCCCAGCAGCATGCGGCAAAAGTCTTTAATGCCGATAAGACCTACTTCGTGCTGAATGGCACCTCGTCATCCAACAAAGTGGTTCTTAACGCCCTGCTCACCCCGGGCGACCTGGTGCTGTTCGACCGTAACAACCACAAATCTAACCATCACGGTGCCCTCCTCCAGGCTGGCGCAACGCCGGTCTATCTGGAGACCGCGCGCAACCCGTACGGCTTTATTGGCGGCATTGACGCCCACTGCTTTGAAGAAAGTTATCTGCGCGAGCTGGTGGCAGAGGTGGCACCGGGCCGTACACGCGATGCGCGTCCGTTCCGTCTGGCGGTGATCCAGTTGGGTACCTACGATGGCACCATCTATAACGCCCGTCAGGTGGTGGATAAGATTGGGCACCTGTGTGATTACATCCTGTTTGACTCGGCCTGGGTGGGTTACGAGCAGTTTATTCCGATGATGGCCGACTGCTCTCCGCTGCTGCTGGAGCTGAACGAAAACGATCCGGGTATCCTGGTCACCCAGTCCGTGCATAAACAGCAGGCCGGCTTCTCGCAGACCTCGCAAATCCACAAGAAAGACAGCCATATCAAAGGGCAACAGCGCTATGTCCCGCACAAGCGGCTGAACAATGCATTTATGATGCACGCCTCCACCAGCCCGTTTTATCCGCTGTTCGCTGCGCTGGACATTAACGCCCGTATGCATGAGGGCCAGAGCGGCCGCAACATGTGGATGGACTGCGTGGTGAACGGTATCGAAGCGCGCAAGCTGATTCTGGAGAACTGCCGGTATCTGCGCCCCTTCGTGCCGGAAACGGTGGATGGCCGCCCGTGGGAAAGCTGGGACACCGCGGAGATTGCGACCGATCTGCGCTTCTTCCACTTCGTACCAGGTGAAAACTGGCACGCTTTTGAAGGCTACGCTGAGCATCAGTATTTTATCGACCCGTGCAAGCTCCTGCTGACCACGCCGGGCATTAACGCCCGCACTGGGGAGTATGAGGACTTCGGCGTGCCCGCCACTATCCTTGCCAATTTCCTGCGCGAAAACGGCATCGTGCCGGAAAAATGCGACCTCAACTCGATCCTGTTCCTGCTCACGCCTGCAGAAGATATGGGCAAACTGCAGCAGTTGGTGGCGCAGCTGGTGCGCTTCGAAAAACTGCTCGAGAGCGATGTTCCGCTGAAAGACGTCCTGCCTTCTCTCTACAAACAGCATCCGGAGCGTTACGCGGATTACACCCTGCGCCAGATCTGCCAGGAGATGCATGACCTGTACGCCCGCCACAACGTGAAGCAGCTGCAGAAAGAGATGTTCCGCAAGTCTCACTTCCCACGCGTGATGATGAACCCGCAGGACGCGAACTACGCCTATCTGCGCGGTGATGTTGAACTGGTCTCCCTGCGCGACGCGGAAGGCCGCATCGCCGCCGAAGGCGCCCTTCCTTATCCACCGGGGGTATTGTGCGTGGTCCCAGGGGAAGTCTGGGGCGGTTCCGTGCTGCGCTACTTTGCCGCGCTGGAAGAAGGCATCAACCTTCTGCCGGGCTTCGCGCCGGAGCTGCAGGGTGTGTACGTCGAAGAGTGTGAGGGGCGCAAACAGGTTCGCTGCAACGTCATCAAACAACCCGCCGCTCAGCCCGCGCTGCTGAAAGGAGAAAAATTATGAGTAAGTCCAATAAGATGGGCGTGGTGCAGCTGACCATCCTCACCATGGTAAACATGATGGGCTCCGGGATTATCATGCTGCCCACCAAACTGGCAGAGGTGGGTACCATCTCTATCATCTCCTGGCTGGTAACGGCAGTCGGTTCAATGGCGCTGGCGTGGGCGTTCGCCAAGTGCGGGATGTTCAGCCGTAAGTCAGGCGGCATGGGTGGCTATGCCGAGTATGCCTTTGGCAAGTCGGGCAACTTTATGGCCAACTATACCTACGGCGTGTCGCTGCTGATCGCCAACGTGGCGATTGCCATCTCCGCGGTGGGTTACGGTACGGAGCTGTTTGGCGCGACGCTCAGCCCGGTACAAATTGGGCTGGCGACCATCGGGGTTCTGTGGATCTGCACCGTGGCTAACTTTGGCGGCGCGCGTATCACCGGGCAGCTCTCCAGCATCACCGTCTGGGGCGTGATTATTCCGGTTGTCGGCCTGTGCATCATCGGCTGGTTCTGGTTCAGCCCGACACTGTACGCGAATTCCTGGAACCCGCACCATGTGCCGTTCTTTACCGCTGTTGGGTCATCCATCGCCATGACGCTGTGGGCCTTCCTGGGTCTGGAATCCGCCTGCGCGAACGCGGAAGTGGTAGAGAACCCGGAGAAGAACGTGCCGATTGCGGTCCTCGGCGGCACGCTGGGCGCGGCGGTGATCTATATCGTCTCGACTAACGTGATTGCGGGCATCGTACCGAATATGGATCTGGCTAACTCCACGGCGCCGTTCGGGCTGGCCTTCGCGCAGATGTTCACCCCGGAAGTCGGGAAAGTGATCATGGGTCTGATGGTCATGTCCTGCTGCGGTTCACTCCTCGGCTGGCAGTTCACCATCGCACAGGTGTTTAAATCCTCGGCTGATGAAGGTTACTTCCCAAAAATCTTCTCCCGCGTGACCAAAGCGGATGCGCCGGTGCAGGGGATGCTGGCAATTGTCATCTTCCAGAGCGGATTGTCGCTGATGACCATTAGCCCGTCGCTGAACAGCCAGTTCAACGTGCTGGTCAACCTGGCGGTAGTGACAAACATCATTCCGTATATTCTGTCGATGGCGGCACTGGTGATTATTCAGAAGGTGGCGAAGGTGGATCCACGCAAAGCGCGTGCGGCCAATATCGTGGCGCTGATTGGGGCAATCTACAGCTTCTATGCGCTCTACTCATCCGGCCAGGAAGCGATGCTGTATGGCGCGATGGTGACCTTTATGGGCTGGACGCTGTACGGTCTGGTGTCACCACGGTTTGAATTGAAGAACAAACACAGTTAGGTAAAAGCAAAACGGCAACCCTGAGGTTGCCGTTTTTAATGTTTTCTCCCTCTCCCTGTGGGAGAGGGCCGGGGTGAGGGCACCAGCCCGCACCAAACACCATTTACGCGTTTTTCAGCACTTCGCTGACAATCTCTACCGCTTCTTTCTCAATCTGCTGACGGTGCTCAGCGCCGAGGAAGCTTTCGCAATAGATTTTGTACGCATCTTCCGTACCGGACGGACGCGCGGCGAACCAGCCGTTCTCGGTCATCACTTTCAGACCACCAATGGATGCGCCGTTGCCCGGTGCTGCCGTCAGACGGGCAGTGATCGGATCGCCCGCCAGGGTGCTTGCGCTGACCATCTCTGGAGAGAGTTTGGACAGGGCCGCTTTCTGAGCTGACGTCGCGCTAGCCTGAATACGGTTATAGCTTGGTGCACCAAAGCGTGCCGCCAGGTCATTGTAATGTTCCTGCGGGTTCTTACCGGTGACCGCGGTGATTTCCGCTGCCAGCAGGCACATGATGATGCCGTCTTTATCGGTTGACCATGGCGTGCCGTCGAAACGCAGGAAAGATGCCCCCGCGCTCTCTTCACCACCAAAACCAAAGCTGCCGTCGTGCAGACCGTCAACGAACCATTTGAAGCCCACCGGCACTTCCACCAGCTTGCGGCCTAGCGCCTCGACCACGCGGTCGATCATCGCGGAGGACACCAGCGTTTTACCGACAGCCACCTCTTTGCCCCACTGCGGACGGTGCTGGAACAGGTAGTTAATCGCGACGGCCAGATAGTGGTTCGGGTTCATCAGCCCGGCAGGGGTGACGATACCGTGACGGTCATAATCCGGGTCGTTAGCAAACGCCAGATCGAATTTATCACGCAGCGCCAGCAGGCCCGCCATCGCGCACTCGGAGGAGCAGTCCATACGGATCGCGCCGTCTTTGTCCAGGTGCATAAAGCGGAAGGTCTGATCGACGTGATCGTTCACGATGGTCAGATCCAGCTTGTAATGCTCGGCGATACGTTTCCAGTATTCGATACCGGAGCCGCCCAGCGGATCCACGCCCAGCTTCAGGCCGGCTTTCTGGATAGCCGCCATATCAACGATATCCGCCAGCCCTTCCACGAACGGCTGAACCAGATCCTGCTCTTTCACGTGACCGGACGCCATGGCAGCATCCAGAGAGATGCGCTTCACGCCTTTCAGACCGTCAGCCAGCAAGGCGTTCGCACGATCTTCCACCACTTTTGTGACGTTAGTGTCGGCCGGGCCACCATTAGGCGGGTTGTATTTGATACCACCGTCTTCCGGCGGGTTGTGGGATGGCGTGATAACGATACCGTCAGCCAGCGCGCCACCTTTTTTGTTGTGCACCAGGATGGCGTTAGAGACCGCAGGCGTTGGGGTGAAGCCGTTATTCTCCTGAACAATCACATCAACGCCGTTTGCCGCCAGCACTTCCACCACAGAGATGAACGCCGGTTCAGACAGGGCATGGGTATCTTTCCCCACGTAGCACGGACCGGTAACGCCGTTTTTAGCGCGCTCTTCCGCGATGGCCTGAGCAATGGCCAGAATGTGCGGTTCGTTAAAGCTGTGGCGCGCCGCGCTGCCGCGGTGACCGGATGTACCAAACTTCACTGCGTGTTCTGCGTTGCCCACGACCGGTTTCAGCACGTAATACTGCGCGGTCAGCTGAGCGACGTTAATCAAATCGCTTTGTTGTGCAGGTTGGCCTGCACGGCTGTGATTTGCCATTACCGGGTCCTTCTGATGCAAGGGTTAAATTGTACCGCAAACCTTTTCAATCAATTCCGCCGGGAACTGCATGGACTGCATGATGTGTTCAATCATGCTGCACTTGCGGCCCGTATTGGTATTGGTGATCACCCAGTACGGGGTGCCAGGAACATGTTTGGGTTTGGTTTGATTGCCATTTTGCAGCAGCGTCTGCTCGTCGCCCGCGAAATAGACGCGAGTACGGCCGTGAAGCGACTCGGTCGCTTCAGCAAACGCTTTGTTATCCAGTGAATAAAGTGTAGACAGCACCAGCATAAAGCGGTTAACCGCCTTTTTCTGCTCCGCGTATTCATCGGAGAGCAGCAGCTCGCGCATCGCGCGCACTTTATCTTTTGCCGGCGTCACGACAGGTTTTGCTTGCGCAACAACGCTCGGCTGAGACACGACATCTTTGGTGACTGGGGTAGCAGGCTGTGAAGCGGCGGAAATTTTAAGCATGCGCCGTAAAATGTCGGACGCACTCTCCCCGATATGCCGCGTCTGGCTGGCAATATACTGATAGAGTTCGTCATCAACTTCGATTGTTTTCATCTTAATCCAGTGCGATATCTTATCTGAATACAAGTCATTGGGATTATAAGGTCAAATCCCAACAGCGGATAGCGTCAAACCAGGTTGGCGGCAAAAGTCAGATTAAACTGGAACCTTGCAGCCGGGCGGCAGAATGGTCAACATGATACCCTAACCTGACATACGTAAAAAAAGAACTTTGCCATGAAATTGAATACCCGAGCGCAAACTGCACAATCGCCGAACAATAATTCTCCCATCGTACTGGTTCACGGGCTTTTTGGCAGCCTGGATAACCTGGGCGTGCTGGCGCGCGATCTGGTTACCGACCACGATATTTTACAGGTCGATATGCGCAATCACGGTCTTTCAGGGCGTTCAGACGAGATGACCTACGCGGCAATGGCGCAGGATCTGCTGGATACGCTGGATGCCAACGATCTGCAAAAGGTGACCCTCATCGGGCATTCAATGGGTGGCAAAGCGGTGATGGCCCTGACGGCGCTGGCCCCGGAGCGTATTAGCGGCCTGGTGGTGATTGACGTCGCGCCCGTGGATTACGACGTCCGCCGTCACGACGAGATTTTTGCCGCCATAAATGCGGTCACAGAAGCGGGTGTTGCGACACGCCAACAGGCGGCTGCCGTCATGCGTGAGCATCTTGATGAAGAAGGCGTCGTCCAGTTCCTGCTGAAGTCGTTTGTTGACGGGCAATGGCGTTTTAACGTGCCGGTGCTCTGGGACCAGTACAACAACATCGTGGGCTGGGAAACCGTCCCTGCCTGGCCGCACCCTACCCTCTTTATTCGCGGCGGAAACTCTCCTTATGTTACGGACGCGTACCGCGACACGCTGCTGTCCCAATTCCCGCAGGCTCGCGCCCACGTGATTGCCGGTGCCGGGCACTGGGTGCATGCGGAGAAACCGGATGCCGTACTGCGCGCCATTCGCCGCTATCTCGCTGATACTGCAAATTGATTAAAAAGAAAGCGACTGGAAGGCTGCGGGCTTCCAGTCGTTGGCGTGCCGTTTTTGGTGATGTATGATGGCGCGCTTATCGCCCGGGCATTAGCAGGGCGGCGTGTTTCCCCCGAAGTCTCAGAATCATGGCCAAAGAACAAACGGACCGTACGACACTAGATCTGTTCGCGAATGAGCGTCGCCCGGGACGACCCAAGACGAATCCGCTTTCGCGCGATGAACAGCTGCGTATCAATAAACGCAACCAGCTTAAACGCGATAAAAATCGTGGGCTTAAGCGTGTCGAACTGAAGCTTAACGCCGACGCCGTCGATGCGCTGAACGAACTGGCTGACGCGCGAAATATCAGCCGCAGCGAGCTCATTGAAGAGATGTTGATCGCCCAGCTTGAGACGTTACGCAGCCAGGCATAAGTCTGAAAATCCCCTTTATCGCCCTTTTCATGTAGCACAGAGTGCAGTCCTGCGCGATAGCTGTTTCCGCAGGGTTGCCAGTTCTGCTATTATTGCCCTTATCCGTGGCCGAATTGCGCCACCATACTATTAAGTTTCAAGAGGTTATTTTACTCATGGCAATCATCGGCATTTTCTTTGGCAGTGATACCGGCAATACCGAAAATATCGCAAAAAACATTCAAAAACAGCTCGGTAAAGACGTTGCTGATGTGCATGACATCGCCAAGAGCAGCAAAGAAGATCTGGAAGGCTATGACATTCTGCTGCTGGGTATCCCAACCTGGTACTACGGTGAAGCCCAGTGCGACTGGGATGATTTCTTCCCGACGCTGGAAGAAGTGGACTTCAACGGTAAGCTGGTGGCCCTGTTTGGCTGTGGCGATCAGGAAGACTACGCCGAATACTTCTGTGACGCGCTGGGTACCATCCGCGATATCATTGAGCCGAATGGCGCGGTTATCGTAGGCCACTGGCCGACTGCCGGTTACCACTTTGAAGCGTCTAAAGGCCTGGCCGATGACGATCACTTCGTGGGTCTGGCCATTGACGAAGACCGTCAGCCAGAGCTGACGGCAGAGCGCGTTGAGAAATGGGTGAAGCAGATCCGTGAGGAACTGCACCTGGACGATATTCTGAACGCCTGATTTTATCGCGGCGCAGCGGCGGCTGCGCCCGTGCTCCAGGTCAAACCGATTAAATTAATCGCTACAATCTTTTAACTTTTTCGCCCAGACCTGTACAATGTCTCCCTGATAAAATGTGGTTTTCCATTGAGCAAGTTTGTTGGTGATACCCCATTTTTATAAGCATATTTTGCCTGAGACTTGCAGTTTTCATTTAGCCGTGGCAGTTCTATAATGAGACGCATTATCCCAGGTGCATTTTCTGTCACTTCCTACAGAAGTGAATCGTTTAGCAACAGGACAGATTCCGCATGACTGACAACAATACCGCATTAAAGAAGGCTGGCCTGAAAGTTACGCTTCCTCGGTTAAAAATCCTTGAAGTGCTTCAGGGTCCAGACAATCACCATGTCAGTGCGGAAGACCTCTATAAACGTCTTATCGACATGGGTGAAGAGATTGGGCTGGCTACCGTCTATCGCGTGCTGAACCAGTTCGATGACGCGGGCATTGTTACCCGTCATAATTTCGAAGGCGGTAAATCTGTTTTCGAACTGACCCAGCAGCAGCACCACGATCACCTGATCTGCCTCGATTGCGGCAAGGTCATTGAATTCAGCGATGATTCCATCGAATCACGCCAGCGTGAAATCGCTGCGCGTCATGGCATCCGACTGACGAACCACAGCCTGTACCTTTACGGTCACTGCGCTGAAGGCGACTGCCGCGAAGACGACCACGCGCACGACGCGAAATAAGCGAGTGTTTTTACTCTGAGCCAGCCGTAAGGTTGGCTTTTTTTTGCCTGAAAAAAGCCCGGAGGCGCTGCGCTTACCGGGCCTACGGGCTATGACACCTTTGTAGGTCCAGCAAGCGCAGCGCCACCGGGCGTAAAGCAACTTATTTATTGTTATTGCGTATCTCGTTCCAGATCTTATCGCAACGCTTCGCCACTTCCTGATCGTTACCGGTTTTACGCGCCTGAATGCAGGCCTGGTAATCCATCACGCGGACGTTTTCCTGCGTCGCGAACTGCTCGTGTGCTTTCTCTTTCTTCAGCACGTTCAGCACGCTCTGACAGGCTTCAATCTTCTCCGGCGAACCTTCCGCAGTATTAATGCAGGCGCTATACGCCTCCTTCAGACGGGTGTCCTCTTTCGGCGCCTGTGTCTGAGCACACGCCACCAGCCCTGATGCCAGCAACGCGACGATTACGATTTTTTTCATCATGTGCAGTCTCCATACCGGCGGGACTCAGCCCGCCGGTGCGTTCATCAGAAGATGGTGAATGGGGCGATAACCATGAATTTCACGTCACGTTCATCCTGGAAGATGTTGCCGTAACCGCCCGCATAGCTCGGGATATCAGAGTGGTTGTCATACTGGGTGAAGTGCAGTTTGAACATTGTGCCTTTCGCGCGGCCATCCTGCAGGGTATAGATAGCATCGAGGCTGTAGGAAGACTCTTTCAGGCGATAGTTGGGATCGTAGTATGCGTCCGGGGTTGCCATATCGGCAGGTTTTGCATCCCAGGCGTAAGCGTAAGACGCGCCCACCGCCCAGCCAGGCAGGTTCCAGTTTTTCAGATCATACATTGCGCCGAAGAAGACCGCTTTCTCGCCGTCGGCGTTGAAGTCTGAGCGGTTATCCCACCAGATATCAAGACGACCGTTGGAGGAGGCGTAGGTCGGGGTCATACGCTGCAGGAAATAGCCCTGCTGCCCTTCCGCCTTCACCCATGTGCCTTCCAGACGCAAATCAACCTGACCGACCTTGTAGCCGAAGGTTAACGCCTGCAGCCACGCGGTGCCGTCATAAATGTCGTTAACGGTGCCATTGCTGGCTTTATCGCGCGTGCCGTAGAACTGGTAGCTGGTGCTCAGCGGGCTACCCGCGACATCGAATTTATAGCTGGCCTTGGCAAAATACTGATCGATATAGCCCTGTGCCTGACCAAATGCCGCTTCAAGCACCAGATCGTTTTTGAAGTCGTACTTCGCGCCCAGCGAGTGCAGGTAATCGACTTTGGTTTTTTTATCGTTCTGGTAGAACTTGTCCATCTCGATGTGCCACGGCGCTTTGTACTCGTTGGTCCACATATAGGAGAAGCTCAACGCACCCGCATCACCGTAGTCAAAGTTCGCCCCGGCTTCCGCACCCTGATAGGTACCCGGCATAAAGCTCCAGTGCGGCGCTAACAGGGTCTGGCCGGTTGGCTGAATATAACCACCGCGCGCCCAGACCGGGCCGTATTTAAATTTCGCAGCGGCTTTGTAAAGGCTGATACCGCTCTTGTCGCCGGACCAGTCTTCTTTATACGCTTTGTTACTGGAGGAGAAGGCGATTTCGTTTGGGTGGCCGCTGTCGCCGTTTTCCGCCATTTCAATCGCGGTGAACGCAGCAATATCCAGACCGAACATATCCGCGGCATAACCTGACTGGAAGTCCAGGTTGGCGTTCCAGGTGGAGTGCGAAAGGTTGGTTTTATATTTATCTTCAGTGACGTCTTTACGGTCACGTTCACGCTGCCAGTAATAAATACCGCCCGTGAGGGTAGAATCGTCGATGAAGCCTGCCGCTTTCGCCTCTGGTGTCACCACCAGGCCCGACATTGCTGTCATACCGGCAATAGCCAGCGCCAGCGCACTACGTTTGCCACTGAACGTACGCATAGATTATTCCTCTTTGACGAATTAAAACGCCTGAAACGGCGTAAATAAAAAAGACCAAATGGTCAGGGGTAGTTTTAAATACCCTCGAATTAACTACCGTCTTTAGGTTATTTTTCGCGACGCGAATTATCAATGCTTTTTAGCGGACAAAAGTCAGGATTATGACGAAGTGCACATAATTGGTAGTGATTTGTAACATTTGCAGAGAGGCGAGCAATGGCGGGGAATTATCAGGTATTTCAGTGGCTAGACGTGGGTTCTCTTTCTTTTTTTATCACCTTTTTGATTTTCGTAATGACACAAACTTTTTTAAAAAAAATAAGTAGCACCTCATTGACTTGATATTTTTATGACGCCTCTTTAGTCCCTGGCTTAATACCCTGATCGTTAAATAAAAAAACGCCGCATAGTGCGGCGTTTGTCTCTCATTGACCAGAGCAGCAATATTATTCGCCGATCTTCGTCCAGGTATCACGCAGGCCGACGGTACGGTTAAATACCGGTTTTTCCGCCGTGCTGTAACGGCTGTCCAGACAGAAGTAACCTTCACGTTCAAACTGGAACGCTTTGCCCGCTTCAGCGGCTTTCAGAGAAGGCTCCGCATAACCCTGCTTGATTACCAGAGATTCCGGGTTGATGGTCGCCAGGAAATCTTCCGCAGCTCCTGGGTTAGGCACGCTGAACAGACGATCGTACAGACGAATTTCAACCGGCAGCGCGTGGGAAGCGCTCACCCAGTGAATAACGCCCTTCACTTTACGGCCGTCAGCAGGATCTTTGCTCAGGGTCTCTGCATCGTAAGAACAGAAGATGGTGTTGATATTCCCTTCCGCATCTTTCTCTACGCGCTCGGCTTTGATGACGTAGGCATTACGCAGACGCACTTCTTTACCCAGCACCAGACGCTTGTACTGCTTGTTGGCTTCTTCGCGGAAGTCAGCGCGGTCAATCCAGATGTCACCGCTGAACGGTACGTCACGGCTACCCATTTCCGGTTTGTTCGGATGGTTAGGCATGGAGACCAGCTCGCTTTCACCCTGCGGATAGTTTTCGATAACCAGTTTCACCGGATCGATAACGGCCATCGCACGCGGGGCGTTTTCGTTGAGATCTTCGCGAATGCAGGATTCCAGGGAGGCCATCTCGATGGTGTTGTCCTGCTTGGTCACGCCGATACGTTTGCAGAACTCACGAATAGAGGCGGCAGTGTAACCACGACGACGCAGACCGGAGATGGTCGGCATACGCGGGTCATCCCAGCCCTCAACGTGCTTGTCGGTCACCAGCAGGTTCAGCTTACGCTTGGACATCACGGTGTATTCCAGATTCAGACGAGAGAACTCGTACTGGCGCGGATGCACAGGAATGGTGATGTTATCCAGCACCCAGTCGTACAGACGACGGTTGTCCTGGAACTCCAGCGTACACAGGGAGTGCGTAATGCCTTCCAGCGCATCGCTGATGCAGTGGGTGAAGTCGTACATCGGGTAGATGCACCACTTGTTACCGGTCTGGTGGTGTTCTGCGAACTTGATGCGGTACAGCACCGGATCGCGCATCACGATGAACGGAGATGCCATGTCGATTTTGGCACGCAGGCACGCTTTGCCTTCTTCGAAGCCACCGGCACGCATTTTTTCAAACAGCGCCAGGTTCTCTTCCACGCTGCGATCGCGGAACGGGCTGTTTTTGCCCGGCGCAGTCAGCGTACCGCGATATTCACGGATTTCATCAGCAGACAGTTCGTCAACATACGCCAGACCTTTATTGATCAGTTCAACCGCGTAGGCATACAGCTGATCGAAATAGTCAGAGGAGTAGCAGATATCGCCAGACCAGTTGAAGCCCAGCCATTGCACGTCATTCTTGATGGACTCAACGTATTCGATGTCTTCTTTTACTGGGTTGGTGTCATCGAAACGCAGGTTGCACTGTCCCTGGTAGTCTTGCGCAATGCCAAAGTTCAGGCAAATGGACTTCGCATGCCCGATATGCAGGTAGCCGTTCGGCTCCGGCGGGAAGCGGGTATGAATTGTGGTGTGCTTACCACTGGCCAGATCTTCATCGATGATCTGACGAATAAAGTTACTCGGGCGGGCTTCTGCCTCACTCATCGTGGATTCCTCAAAGCGTAAACAACGTATAACGGCGTATGATCTTATAAGCCGGACGTAGTGACAACCCTTAGTTACGGAAAATACGTATCTGATGAAAATAATGGGGGCGTTTGCTGCAAAAAAAAGCGGCGGAGGATATCCCCCGCCGCTTAAGGCATGACTCTACTCAGGAGCGATTACTTGCCTTTAATCTCATACAGCGGCGTTTGCCCCGCAACAACCTGACCTTTCGCCTGAATGACCAGGCCACTGAAGTCGTCGATGTTGCTGCAAACGACCGGGCTTATCATGGAGCGCGCGTTGGCGTTCAGGAAGTCCAGATCCATTTCCAGAATCGGCTGCCCGGCCACCACTTCAGCGCCCTCTTCCACCAGGCGAGTAAAGCCCTGACCGTTCAGCGCAACGGTATCGATACCCATATGGACAACGATCTCCGCGCCATTTTCGGTTTCGAGGCAGAACGCGTGGTTGGTATTGAAGATTTTCACGATGGTACCGGCCGCAGGAGACACAACAGTTTTTTCCGTTGGTTTCACCGCCACACCGTCACCAACCGCTTTGCTGGCGAAGGCTTCGTCAGGCACCTGCTCAATCGCAACGACGTCACCGGTTACCGGTGAAACCAGCGCGGCTACCGTTTTGGCGTTGGGTACCGCCTGCGGTTTTGCAGCCGCTGGCGCGGCGGCAGGGGCGGCAAAAGCTTCTGCTGCGGCTACCGGACCGGTGGTTTTCATGGCGTTAGCAATTTTCTCTGCCACGAAGCCAACGATAATCTGCACGCTGGTTTTGTTCAGGCGGATAACGCCGGAAGCCCCCAGACGTTTGGCCAGCGCTTCGTTCACCAGGGAAGAGTCTTTAACGTTCAGACGCAGGCGAGTGATACAGGCGTCGATACCGGTCAGGTTGTCAGAACCGCCGACAGCGGCGATGTACTGACGCGCCAGACCTGATACGTCCTGATCCTGAGCACCGCTCACGTTCACATCCTGACCATCCGCTTCGCTACCGGCCACGGCCAGTTCACGACCCGGGGTCATCAGGTTGAATTTGGTGATAGTGAAGCGGAACACCACGTAGTAGATCGCGAAGAACACCAGACCTTGCGGGATCAGCATCCACCAGTGGGTCGCCAGCGGGTTACGGGACGACAGCACCATATCCACCAGACCGGCGCTGAAGCCGAAACCGGCAATCCACTGCATGCTGGCAGCGATGAACACGGAGATACCGGTCAGCACGGCGTGGATCACATACAGCACCGGCGCCACGAACATGAAGGAGAACTCCAGCGGCTCGGTGATACCGGTGAAGAAGGCCGCGAATGCCCCCGCCATCATGATACCCAGCACTTTCGCTTTGTTCTCTGGACGCGCGCAGTGGTAGATAGCCAGCGCAGCACCCGGCAGACCAAACATCATGATCGGGAAGAAGCCCGCCTGGTAACGACCGGTGATACCGACAACCGCTTTACCTGCTTCGATGGACTGTGCGCCACCCAGGAAGTTAGGGATATCGTTAATACCAGCAACGTCGAACCAGAATACGGAGTTCAGCGCGTGGTGCAGACCGACCGGGATCAGCAGACGGTTGAAGAACGCGTACACGCCCGCACCGACAGAACCCAGTTTCTGGATGTGCTCACCGAAGTTCACCAGACCGTCGAAGATCATCGGCCAGACGTACATCATGATGAACGCGACAACGATCATCACAAACGAGGTCAGGATGGGGACCAGGCGGCGTCCGCTAAAGAAGGAGAGCGCTTTTGGCAGCTCTACGCTGCTGAAGCGGTTATACAGTTCAGCGGAGATGATACCCACAAGGATACCGACGAACTGGTTGCTGATCTTACCGAATGCCGCCGGAACCTGGTCCGCCGGAATTTTTTGGATCATAGCCACCGCTGCAGGCGAGCAGAGGGTGGTTAATACGAGGAAACCGACAAAACCCGTCAGCGCAGCGGCGCCGTCTTTGTCTTTTGACATACCGTAGGCCACACCAATCGCGAACAACACGGACATGTTGTCGATAATGGCGGAACCTGACTTGATAAAGAACGCCGCCAGCGCGCTGGTATTACCCCAGCCGTTGGGGTCGATCCAGTAGCCGACACCCATCAGGATGGCTGCGGCAGGCAGCGTGGCGACCGGCACCATCAGTGCGCGACCAACCTTTTGTAAATAACCTAGAATACTCACTTTCTTCCCCCTATGAGACCCCGTTTAAGGCATGTTCTCAGCTCTGTTTTTTATTGTGTCACGAACGATAGATACCGTTGATGCTTCACTGGCATTGTGAGTGTGTGAAAAATTAATTCGTATCGCAAATTAAACGCGTACTTTTTGTGATTTTTGTCACCAAATATCGTTATTCACCCTCCCTTATACTGGCTAACAGCGAAAACTTATTTTATCATTCAAAAAATCAAGACGGATTGATCCGGCCTGAAAGTTTCCAGGTTACGCTTACGTATCAGGTTCCGATAGCCATCCGCCCGCTCTTCTACTTTAACTCTTGAGGTGAACAATGAGACTGATTCCCCTGGCAACTGCTGAACAAGTCGGTAAATGGGCCGCTCGCCATATCGTTAATCGTATTAACGCGTTTAAACCGACCGCCGATCGTCCTTTCGTTCTTGGACTTCCGACCGGCGGCACGCCACTGACCGCCTATAAGGCGCTGGTTGAGATGCATAAAGCAGGCCAGGTTAGCTTTAAGCATGTTGTGACGTTCAACATGGACGAATATGTTGGCCTGCCAAAGGAACATCCGGAAAGCTACCATAGCTTCATGCACCGCAATTTCTTTGATCACGTTGATATCCCAGCTGAAAATATTAACCTGCTGAATGGAAACGCGCCTGATATTGACGCAGAATGCCGCCAGTACGAAGAAAAAATCCGTTCTTACGGTAAAATCCACCTGTTCATGGGTGGCGTGGGCAACGATGGTCATATCGCGTTCAACGAACCGGCGTCATCTCTGGCTTCTCGCACCCGTATTAAAACGCTGACCCATGACACGCGCGTGGCAAACTCCCGCTTCTTTGACGGCGATGTTAACCAGGTTCCGAAATACGCCCTGACCGTTGGCGTAGGCACCCTGCTGGATGCCGAAGAAGTGATGATTCTGGTGCTGGGCGGCGTGAAAGCGCAGGCGCTCCAGGCGGCCGTAGAAGGCAACGTTAACCATATGTGGACCATCAGCTGCCTGCAGCTGCATCCTAAATCAGTCATCGTCTGCGACGAACCGTCCACGATGGAGCTGAAGGTAAAAACGCTGAAATACTTCAACGAGTTAGAAGCTGAGAACATCAAAGGTCTGTAATTGAATAACCGCCTCTTCATCAAGAGGCGGCCGCTTTTTTTAACCGGGGGTCGTTATGTACGCTTTAACCCACGGTCGGATTTATACCGGCCATGAAATTCTGGATGACCATGCGATTGTTATCGCTGATGGCCTGATTGAACGTGTTTGCCCGCTGGCAGAACTGCCGCCGGAGATTGAACAGCGCTCACTCAATGGAGCAGTAATCTCCCCCGGTTTCATCGACGTACAGCTCAACGGCTGCGGCGGTGTGCAATTCAATGACACCGCGGATGCGGTGACGGTCGAAACGCTGGAGATCATGCAGAAAGCCAATGAGAAATCGGGCTGCACCAGCTATCTGCCAACGCTCATCACCAGCAGTGATGACCTCATGAAGCAGGGTATCCGCGTGATGCGCGAATATCTGGCCAAGCACCCTAATCAGGCGCTGGGTCTGCACCTTGAAGGGCCATGGCTGAATATGGTCAAGAAAGGAACGCATAACCCAAATTACGTGCGTAAACCTGATGCGGAGCTGGTTGACTACATGTGTGCGAACGCCGATGTGATCACCAAAGTGACGCTGGCGCCTGAAATAGCGGGGACGGAGGTCATCAGCAAACTGGCTGGTGCCGGGATTATCGTTTCAGCAGGGCACTCAAACGCGACGCTGAAAGAAGCGAAAGCCGGTTTCCGCGCGGGCATTACCTTCGCAACGCACCTTTACAACGCCATGCCGTATATCACAGGCCGTGAACCGGGTCTGGTCGGGGCGATTCTGGATGAGCCAGACGTCTACTGCGGCATTATTGCTGACGGCTTGCATGTCGATTACACCAACATCCGCAACGCTAAGCGGCTGAAAGGTGACAAGCTTTGTCTGGTGACGGATGCCACCGCACCGGCAGGTGCAAATATTGAGCAGTTCATTTTTGCCGGTAAAACAATATACTACCGCAATGGACTGTGTGTGGATGAAAACGGTACGCTGAGCGGTTCCTCTTTAACCATGATTGAAGGGGTGCGTAACCTGGTTGAACATTGCGGGATTGCGCTTGATGAAGTCCTGCGTATGGCAACCCTTTATCCGGCTCGCGCAATGGGCGTTGATAAACAGCTCGGCGGAATTGCACCAGGTATGGTTGCAAACCTGACGGCATTCACACACGATTATAAAATTATTAAGACCATCGTTAATGGTAACGAGGTCGTCACTGAGTAAGTAAAAGTATGACACCTGGCGGACAAGCTCAAATCGGTAATGTCGATCTCGTTAAACAACTTAACAGTGCGGCGGTGTACCGCCTGATTGACCAGCACGGACCAATCTCGCGAATTCAGATAGCCGAACAAAGCCAGCTTGCTCCCGCCAGCGTGACAAAAATTACCCGTCAGCTCATTGAGCGCGGTCTGATCAAAGAAGTCGATCAGCAGGCCTCCACCGGGGGCCGCCGCGCAATCTCCATTATTACCGAAACCCGCAATTTTCAGGCCATTGGCGTCCGTCTGGGCCGCCATGACACCACGCTCACGCTGTACGATCTGAGCAGTAAAGCCATTGCGGAAGAGCACTACCCTCTTCCGGAGCGCACCCAGGAGACGCTGGAGCATGCGCTGCTCAATACCATCGCGCAGTTTATTGAAAGCTGTCAGCGCAAGATCCGCGAACTCATCGCCATCTCCGTAATTCTACCCGGTCTGGTCGACCCGGAAAGCGGCGTGATCCGCTATATGCCGCACATTCAGGTTGAAAACTGGGGACTGGTCGACGCGCTGGAAAAGCGTTTTAAAGTGACCTGCTTTGTGGGTCACGACATTCGCTCGCTGGCGCTGGCAGAGCACTACTTTGGTGCGAGCCAGGACTGTGAAGACTCTATTCTGGTGCGCGTTCACCGCGGAACGGGCGCGGGTATTATCTCTAACGGCCGAATTTTTATTGGTCGCAACGGTAACGTCGGCGAGATTGGCCACATTCAGGTTGAGCCCCTCGGGGAGCGCTGCCACTGCGGCAACTTCGGTTGTCTTGAAACCATTGCCGCCAACACGGCCATCGAGCAGCGCGTTCGCCATCTCCTTGAACAGGGTTACCAAAGCCGCGTCACTCTGGACGATTGCAAGATAGGCACCATCTGCAAAGCCGCCAATAAGGGCGACGCGCTGGCCTGCGAAGTAATCGAGCAGGTAGGACGCCACCTGGGGAAAACCATCGCCATCGCCATTAACCTGTTTAACCCACAAAAAGTGGTGATCGCCGGTGAAATTGTGGAAGCGGAAAAGGTGCTGCTCCCCGCCATTGAAGGCTGTATTAACACCCAGGCGCTGAAAGCATTCCGCCAGAATCTTCCGGTGGTTCGTTCAAAGCTTGACCATCGCTCGGCGATTGGCGCGTTCGCGCTGGTCAAACGCGCCATGCTTAACGGAATTCTGCTGCAGCATTTGCTGGAAAGCTGATCGGACCTTATAGTAACGCCTTCTTTTTTTGATGTCGGACTGTCCATGACCATTAAGAATGTAATTTGTGATATCGACGGCGTGCTGATGCACGACAACGTTGCCGTGCCGGGTGCTGCGGAGTTTCTTCACCGCATCATCGACAAAGGAATGCCACTGGTTCTGCTCACGAACTACCCTTCCCAAACAGGTCAGGATCTGGCAAACCGCTTTGCCACGGCGGGCGTCGACGTCCCGGACAGCGTGTTTTATACCTCGGCGATGGCCACGGCGGATTTTCTGAAGCGTCAGGAAGGGAAAAAAGCCTACGTCGTCGGTGAAGGCGCGCTGATCCACGAGCTGTACAAAGCGGGTTTTACCATCACCGATGTTAATCCGGACTTTGTGATTGTCGGCGAAACGCGCTCCTTTAACTGGGAGATGATGCATAAAGCTGCATACTTTGTCGCCAGCGGCGCGCGCTTTATCGCCACCAACCCGGATACGCACGGCCGTGGTTTTTATCCGGCCTGCGGCGCGCTCTGCGCCGGTATCGAGAAAATCTCCGGTCGTAAGCCGTTTGTGGTCGGGAAACCTAGCCCATGGATCATTCGTGCCGCGCTGAACAAAATGCAGGCCCACTCTGAAGAAACCGTTATTGTCGGCGACAACCTGCGCACCGATATTCTGGCCGGTTTCCAGGCGGGTCTGGAGACAATACTGGTCCTCTCCGGCGTATCTCAACTTGATGACATTGATTCGATGCCGTTCCGGCCAAGCTGGATTTACCCCTCCGTCGATGAAATTGACATTATCTGATACCGAACCACGCCTCAGGGCGTGGTTTTTCATTTAAGGCCTATACAAACAAAACCCCATCTAACAAAAAGCACGTTTTATTGCATAATCATCAATAAAAGACTTCATGACGTACTCTTTTTTCACTATTCCACAATCACCATTGCACTATTTCCGTTTTCACCCGTAAAACGCTTGCGCGCCCTGCCCCTTTGCGGCATTTTCATAAGCAAGCAACATTACAAAGCAACAGGGTTAACGGAGAAGGTTATGTGTTCAATTTTTGGCGTACTGGATATTAAAACTGACGCGGGCGAACTGCGTAAAAAGGCACTCGAACTGTCCCGCCTGATGCGCCATCGCGGACCAGACTGGTCAGGCGTCTACGCCAGTGATAAAGCGATTCTGGCTCACGAACGTCTGTCTATTGTTGACGTCAACGCCGGTGCACAGCCGCTGTATAACGAGAAAAAAACGCACGCGCTGGCTGTCAACGGTGAGATCTACAACCACCAGGCGCTGCGCGCCGAATACGGCGACCGCTACGCGTTCCAGACCGGTTCTGACTGTGAAGTGATCCTGGCGCTGTATCAGGAGAAAGGGCCCGAGTTCCTGGACGACCTGCAGGGCATGTTCGCCTTCGCTCTGTACGACAGTGAAAAAGACGCTTACCTGATTGGCCGTGACCATATCGGCATTATCCCGCTGTACATGGGCCACGATGAGCACGGCAACTTCTATGTTGCCTCTGAAATGAAAGCCCTGGTACCGGTCTGCCGCACCATCAAAGAATTCCCGGCGGGCAGCTACCTGTGGAGCAAAGACGGCGAGATCCGTCAGTATTATCAGCGTGACTGGTTCGATTTCGACGCGGTAAAAGACAACGTCACGGATAAAGCCGAGCTGCGTCAGGCGCTGGAAGATTCCGTGAAAAGCCACCTGATGTCCGACGTGCCGTACGGCGTGCTGCTCTCCGGCGGTCTGGACTCCTCCGTGATCTCCGCGATCACCAAGAAATTCGCGGCCCGTCGCGTGGAAGATCAGGAGCGCTCAGAAGCCTGGTGGCCACAGCTGCACTCTTTTGCCGTTGGCCTGGAAGGCGCACCGGATCTGAAAGCCGCGCAGGAAGTGGCAAATCACCTCGGCACCGTGCACCATGAGATTCATTTCACCGTGCAGGAAGGTCTGGATGCGATCCGCGATGTGATCTATCACATTGAAACCTATGACGTGACCACCATCCGCGCCTCGACCCCGATGTACCTGATGTCGCGTAAGATCAAAGCGATGGGCATCAAGATGGTGCTCTCCGGTGAAGGTTCTGACGAAGTGTTTGGCGGCTACCTGTACTTCCATAAGGCCCCGAACGCCAAAGAGCTGCACGAAGAGACCGTGCGTAAGCTGCAGGCGCTGCATATGTTTGACTGTGCGCGTGCTAACAAAGCGATGTCCGCATGGGGCGTGGAAGCGCGCGTGCCGTTCCTGGATAAAAAATTCCTCGACGTCGCGATGCGCATCAACCCGCAGGACAAGATGTGCGGCAACGGCAAAATGGAAAAACATATCCTGCGCGAATGTTTTGAATCCTACCTGCCGGCGAGCGTGGCATGGCGTCAGAAAGAGCAGTTCTCTGATGGCGTAGGTTATAGCTGGATCGACACCCTGAAAGAGGTCGCGGCGAAACAGGTTTCTGACCAACAGCTGGAAACCGCAAGCTTCCGCTTCCCGTACAACACGCCGGGTTCGAAAGAGGCCTATCTGTACCGTGAAATTTTTGAAGAGCTGTTCCCGGTACCGAGTGCTGCGGAGTGCGTACCGGGTGGCCCATCCGTCGCCTGCTCTTCTGCCAAAGCGATTGAATGGGATGAATCTTTCAAATCCATGAACGATCCATCAGGACGCGCGGTAGGCGTTCACCAGTCAGCCTACAAATAATCACTCAGATCGCAATCGGGCCCCTCAGGGGCCTGATTTTTTTGCCTCGTATTTCACCGTCTAAATCTGATTAATAACCAATAATTGCCGAATATTCGGTCACGCTGTTCGCAACCTAACCAAACAGTCACATTCCGGCTATTTTCGTTGAAAAAGGTGTTGACGCTGCAAGGGTCTATACGCATAATGCGCCCCGCAACGCCGATAAGGTAACGCGAAAAAAGATGGCTACGTAGCTCAGTTGGTTAGAGCACATCACTCATAATGATGGGGTCACAGGTTCGAATCCCGTCGTAGCCACCATCTTTTTTGCGGGAGTGGCGAAATTGGTAGACGCACCAGATTTAGGTTCTGGCGCCGCAAGGTGTGCGAGTTCAAGTCTCGCCTCCCGCACCATTCCCAGGTAAGCGTTGCACGGATGGGGTATCGCCAAGCGGTAAGGCACCGGTTTTTGATACCGGCATTCCCTGGTTCGAATCCAGGTACCCCAGCCATATTTCTTCGATTTTGCGGTTCTCCGCGGTATTGGGGTATCGCCAAGCGGTAAGGCACCGGTTTTTGATACCGGCATTCCCTGGTTCGAATCCAGGTACCCCAGCCATCGAAGATTGCAGTACTGGCTACGTAGCTCAGTTGGTTAGAGCACATCACTCATAATGATGGGGTCACAGGTTCGAATCCCGTCGTAGCCACCAAATTAAGATTGTCGATTTTTCGGTAATCAAGACAAATTGTTGGGGTATCGCCAAGCGGTAAGGCACCGGATTCTGATTCCGGCATTCCGAGGTTCGAATCCTCGTACCCCAGCCAATTTAAAAAGTCGTTAAGCAGTTTGTTTAACGCAATTGGGGTGTCGCCAAGCGGTAAGGCTCTGGTTTCTGATACCAGCATTCCGGGGTTCGAATCCCTGCACCCCAGCCACTTAAGTAACAAAAAAGCCCGCTCTGCGGGCTTTTTTGTTTTTGTTGCTCAGAATTGTGCGGCCTGATGCCCCCTCACCCTAACCCTCTCCCCAAAGGGGCGAGGGAATAGTCGGAGCAAAGATTAAAGTCCTAAGGCGTATTTCAGCGCCTGACGTTTCAGACCACCGGCACGCTCCGCTGCCATCAATCCAATATTACGCAGAATGCGCACCGGGGCTAAGTCATTGCTGAACCCGGCATAGAACAGATCCATCCCCGACTGCATGATGAAATTGTCCGCCATGCGCCGCGTCTGGTAACGTTTCAGGACCTGATGGCTGGCCCAGTTTTCCGCGTGCCCGCGGGCGCTGCCCAGCACATCCAGTAACGCATCGACATCACGATACCCCAGGTTGACACCCTGCCCGGCCAGCGGATGAATGGTGTGTGCCGCATCGCCCACCAGCGCCAGCCCTGCACGGGCATACTGCAAAGCGTGACGGCGCGTGAGCGGAAACGCCCCGGCAGCGACCGGCGTAACGTTGCCCAGACGGCTCGGGAAGTGCAGGCGGATTTCCCGCTGCAATTGTTCCATTGAAAGTCCCTGCAGCTGGCGAATGCGCGCGGGTTTGTCGTACCACACCAGCGACGCCCAGTTATCAAACAGCGGTAAAAAGGCGTGCGGACCGTTAGGCGTAAAGTGCTGCCAGGTGCTTTCTCCCGGCGCATTCTCGCACTCGACGGTAATCAGCATGCAGGATTGCTCATACTGCCAGGCATGAACCCCGATACCCGCCATCTGTCTGACCTGTGAGTTAGCGCCGTCCGCCCCAACGACCAGCTTCACGGCAAGTTCATCGCCGCTGTCGAGCGTCAGTAAATAGCCGCTCTCGTGAGGGTGCAGTGCCTTAAGCGACGCCGGAACGCGCAGCGTCACCTTCGGATGCGTCTCCAGCGCCTGCCAGAGCGCCAGCTGGAGCACGTTGTTTTCCACCATATAACCCAGGCGCGGCAGCTTCAGCTCAGCGGCATCAAACGCGACGTGGGCATTTTCCCACTCCCAGGTTTCAAGACGGCTGTAAGGATGGGCGCGCATCGCCAGCACCGCCTCCCAGACGCCCAGCCCGCGCAGCAGATCGACGGACGCCGCGCTGATCGCGGAAATGCGCACATCCGGTTTGCTGGCGGGATCGAAGGCCGGCGGAGCAGCCTGTTCAATTACCGTTACCTCAAATCCCTGCTGCGCCAGCCCCAGCGCCAGCGCGCCGCCGACCATACCGCCGCCGACAACGGCAACTTCGGTGTGTAGGAGTGTCATGGTCAATTTTCCTTATTGGAGAATCTCTTAAGTTTACCGGATTTTTGCGGTCCTGAGACACATAACCTTCATACTGGTCACAACCCCACCAAAGCATTACAATACGCGGCTTGCAATCCTGAGCTGAGCAAGTCGATGACTAAAAAACTCCATATAAAAACCTGGGGCTGTCAGATGAACGAATACGATTCATCCAAGATGGCCGATCTGCTGGATTCAACCCACGGATACCAGCTGACAGAAAATGCGAAAGAAGCGGACGTGCTGCTGCTGAACACCTGTTCGATTCGTGAAAAAGCGCAAGAAAAAGTCTTTCACGTGTTAGGCCGCTGGAAGCTTCTCAAGCGAAAAAATCCGGACCTGATCATCGGCGTGGGTGGCTGCGTTGCGTCGCAGGAAGGCAAGCTGATCCGCCAGAGAGCCCCGTATGTGGATATTGTCTTTGGTCCTCAGACCCTGCACCGCCTGCCGGAGATGATCAATCAGGTTCGCGGCAACCGCAGCCCGGTCGTTGACGTCAGTTTCCCGGAGATCGAAAAGTTTGACCGTCTGCCAGAGCCGCGCGCCGATGGCCCGACCGCCTTCGTCTCCATCATGGAAGGCTGCAACAAATACTGCACTTACTGCGTAGTGCCTTACACCCGCGGTGAAGAAGTCAGCCGTCCTGCAGACGATATTCTGTTTGAAATCGCCCAGCTTGCCGCGCAGGGCGTTCGCGAAGTGAACCTGCTGGGCCAGAACGTTAACGCCTGGCGCGGGGAGAACTACGACGGCACCACCGGCAGCTTTGCCGAACTGCTGCGTCTGGTGGCCGCGATTGACGGTATCGACCGCATTCGCTTTACCACCAGCCATCCGATGGAGTTTACCGACGACATCATTGACGTGTATCGCGATACGCCAGAGCTGGTGAGCTTCCTGCACCTGCCGATTCAGTGCGGCTCTGACCGCGTGCTGAACCTGATGGGCCGCACGCATACGGTGCTGGAGTACAAATCCACTATTCGTAAGCTGCGTGAAGCGCGTCCGGATATCCAGATCAGCTCCGATTTTATCGTCGGCTTCCCTGGCGAAACCGCTGATGACTTCGAGCGCACCATGAAGCTCATCGGTGAAGTGAATTTTGACGTCAGCTACAGCTTCATCTTCTCTGCACGTCCTGGAACACCTGCGGCCGATATGGTTGACGATGTGCCGGAAGAAGAGAAAAAGCAGCGTCTGTATATTCTGCAGGAGCGTATTAACCAGCAGGCCAACGCGTGGAGCCGCCGTATGCTCGGCACCGTTCAGCGCATTCTGGTGGAAGGCACCTCCCGCAAGAGCATTATGGAACTCTCCGGTCGTACCGAAAACAACCGCGTGGTGAACTTTGAAGGCACCCCGGATATGATCGGTAAATTCGTGGATGTCGAGATCGTCGACGTGCTGACCAACTCGCTGCGCGCGAAGCTGGTACGCACCGAGGACGAAATGGGCCTGCGTATTGCCGAGTCACCGGAATCCGTGATCTCTCGCACCCGCAAAGAAAACGATTCTGGCGTGGGGATTTACCAGCCTTAATCCTCCTGGCCTGCCTTTCCGGCAGGCCTTGTATTTCCTCTCATCGTCCCCAATATCTTCCGCAACGCTTGCGCCTTTATTCTGTGGCGTGAATAATTTCGGTAATGACCGTTTTATTACGCCCTATCGCAATGGGTCAGTTAACCAATTAAAGAGGAACAGTTTGAATATAGATACGCGTGAAATTAGCCTTGAGCCAGCAGACAACGCTCGCCTGCTGAGCCTGTGCGGGCCGTTTGATGACAACATCAAACAACTGGAGCGACGTCTGGGTATCGAAATCAATCGTCGCGATAATCATTTCAAACTTACCGGACGCCCTATCTGCGTCAACGCCGCTGCGGATATTCTGCGTAGCCTGTATGTTGATACCGCCCCAATGCGCGGCGAAACGCAGGATATCGAGCCGGAACAGATCCACCTCGCCATTAAAGAGGCGCGAGTGCTTGAGCAGAGCGCGGAAAGCGTGCCGGACTACGGCAAGGCCATTAACATCAAGACCAAACGCGGCGTCATTAAGCCGCGTACGCCAAACCAGGCGCAGTACATCGCCAATATCCTCGACCACGACATCACCTTCGGCGTGGGCCCGGCAGGTACGGGTAAAACCTATCTGGCCGTTGCCGCTGCGGTAGATGCGCTGGAACGCCAGGAGATCCGTCGTATTCTGCTGACCCGCCCGGCCGTTGAAGCGGGCGAAAAGCTGGGCTTCCTGCCGGGCGATTTAAGTCAGAAGGTCGACCCGTATCTGCGTCCTTTATACGATGCCCTGTTCGAAATGCTGGGCTTTGAGAAGGTCGAGAAGCTCATTGAGCGAAACGTTATCGAAGTTGCCCCGCTCGCCTACATGCGCGGTCGTACGCTGAACGATGCATTCATCATTCTCGATGAGAGCCAGAACACCACCATCGAACAGATGAAGATGTTCCTGACGCGTATCGGCTTTAACTCGAAAGCGGTCATTACCGGTGACGTCACCCAGATCGACCTGCCGCGCAGCACCAAATCCGGCCTGCGCCACGCCATTGAGGTGCTGGCCGAGGTCGACGAAATCAGCTTTAACTTCTTCCACAGTGAAGACGTGGTACGCCACCCGGTGGTCGCGCGTATCGTTAACGCCTATGAAGCCTGGGAAGAGGCGGATCAGAAGCGTAAGGCCGAACTGGCCGCAGAACGTAAGCGCGAAGCGCAGGAGCAAGAACAGAAATGAGTCAGGTGATCCTCGATTTACAGCTGGCCTGTGAAGACAATTCCGGCATGCCAGATGAGGCACAATTTCAGAAATGGCTGGATGCCGTTATTCCTCAGTTTCAGGAAGAATCAGAAGTCACGATTCGCCTGGTGGATGAAGCGGAAAGCCATGAGCTTAACCTGACCTATCGCGGGAAAGATAAGCCGACCAACGTGCTCTCTTTCCCGTTCGAAGCCCCGCCGGGCATCGAGATGCCGCTGCTGGGCGATCTGATCATCTGCCGTCAGGTGGTTGAGCAGGAAGCCAAAGAGCAGCAAAAGCCGCTTGAGGCCCACTGGGCGCATATGGTGGTACACGGTAGCCTGCACCTGCTCGGCTACGATCACATTGAAGATGACGAAGCGGAAGAGATGGAGTCCCTCGAGACAGAGATAATGCTTGCTCTGGGCTATGAGGATCCGTACATTGCCGAGAAAGAATAGTCCGTCACCTGACTGACTCACATGCCGCCACGAAAGGACATCGCGTGGCGGTAAACGTTGAACTAACAAGAGAACCCTTAACAAACGCCATGAGCGACGACAATTCACACAGTAGCGACACGACAACCAGTAAAAAGGGATTTTTCTCCCTCATTCTGAACCAGCTTTTCCACGGCGAACCCAAAAACCGTGATGAACTGCTGGAGCTGATTCGTGATTCCGGGCAAAACGACCTTATCGACGAAGATACGCGCGAAATGCTCGAAGGGGTTATGGACATCGCCGACCAGCGCGTTCGCGATATCATGATCCCCCGCTCGCAGATGATCACCCTGAAACGTAACCAGACCCTGGACGAGTGCCTCGATGTGATCATCGAATCCGCCCACTCGCGTTTCCCGGTCATCAGCGAAGACAAAGATCACATCGAAGGGATTTTGATGGCGAAAGATCTGCTGCCGTTTATGCGCAGCGATGCCGAAGCCTTCAGCATGGAAAAAGTGTTACGCCAGGCCGTGGTTGTGCCAGAAAGTAAACGTGTGGATCGGATGCTGAAAGAGTTTCGCTCTCAGCGTTACCACATGGCGATTGTTATTGATGAGTTTGGTGGCGTTTCCGGTCTGGTCACGATCGAGGATATTCTTGAGCTGATCGTGGGCGAAATCGAAGATGAGTATGACGAAGAAGAAGATATCGACTTCCGTCAGCTTAGCCGCCACACCTGGACCGTGCGTGCGCTGGCCTCGATTGAGGACTTCAACGACGCCTTCGGTACCCACTTCAGCGATGAAGAGGTCGATACCATTGGCGGGCTGGTGATGCAGGCCTTTGGCCACCTCCCGGCGCGCGGTGAGACCGTTGACATCGACGGTTACCAGTTCAAAGTGGCAATGGCCGACAGCCGACGTATTATACAGGTTCACGTCAGAACGCCGGACGACTCACCGGTGCCAAAACTGGAAGATTAATGTAAATGGCATTTGCCCCACTGCTTGAACGCCAGCGCGTCCGTTTGCTGCTGGCGCTGTTACTTGGAGCCAGCGGTACGCTGGCTTTCTCTCCTTACGATATCTGGCCCGCGGCCATTCTCTCCCTGATGGGGCTTCAGGGCCTGACCCTGAATCGTCGTCCGGTACAGGCTGCTGCCGTCGGTTACTTCTGGGGGCTGGGGCTGTTTGGCTCAGGCATCAACTGGGTTTATGTCAGCATCGCCCAGTTTGGCGGCATGCCGGGGCCGGTTAACGTCTTCCTCGTTGTGCTGCTCGCCGCCTATCTCTCGCTCTATACCGGACTCTTCGCAGGGATCCTCTCGCGTCTGTGGCCTAAAACCACCTGGCTGCGCGTCGCGATTGCGGCGCCCGTCGTCTGGCAAATTACCGAGTTCCTGCGCGGCTGGGTGCTGACGGGCTTCCCGTGGCTGCAGTTCGGCTACAGCCAGATTGACGGCCCGCTGAAAGGTCTGGCGCCGGTAATGGGTGTTGAAGCCATTAACTTCCTGCTGATGGTGGTGAGCGGCCTGCTTGTCCTGGCGCTGGTCCAGCGCTGCTGGAAACCGCTGGCCGTGGCGCTGGTGCTGTTCGCCCTGCCCTTCCCGCTGCGCTATATCCAGTGGTTCACGCCCGAGCCCGCTCGCGCCATGCAGGTTTCCATGGTGCAGGGGAATATCCCGCAGTCCATGAAGTGGGATGAGAAAGAGCTGCTGAATACGCTGAAGATTTACGCCAACGCCACCGAAGAGGTGATGGGTAAATCCCAGCTGATTATCTGGCCGGAGTCTGCAATCCCCGATCTGGAAATTAACCAGCAGCCGTTCCTCAACATGATGAACGACCTGCTGCTGGCGCGCGGCAGCACGCTGATCACCGGGATTGTCGATGCGCGTCTGAATCAGCAGAACCGCTACGACACCTACAACAGCATCATTACGCTCGGGAAAGACAGCGAGTACAGCTACCACTCCACTGACCGGTACAATAAGAATCACCTGGTGCCGTTTGGTGAATTTGTCCCGCTGGAGTCGATTCTGCGCCCGCTGGCCCCGTTCTTTGACCTGCCGATGTCCTCTTTCAGCCGCGGCCCGTACGTACAGCCTCAGCTGCACGCGCACGGCGTTGCCCTGACGGCGGCCATCTGCTACGAAATCATTCTCGGCGAGCAGGTGCGTGATAACTTCCGCCCGGATACTGACTATCTGCTGACCATCTCCAACGACGCCTGGTTTGGTAAGTCAATCGGCCCGTGGCAGCACTTCCAGATGGCACGTATGCGCTCCCTGGAGCTGGCGCGTCCGCTGCTGCGTAGCACCAACAACGGCATCACCGCTGTGATTGGTCCGCAGGGTGAAATTCAGGCGATGATCCCACAGTTTACCCGTGAGGTACTGACCACTAAAGTCACGCCAACCACGGGGCTGACGCCATACGCTCGTACCGGCAACTGGCCGCTGTGGATTTTGACCGTGCTGTTCGGCTTTGGCGCGGTGCTGATGAGCCTGCGTCAGCGTCGGAAATAACCTTCCCTTCTGTTGCCGGGTGGCGCTGACGCTTACCCGGCCTACTTTCCCATGCTGTAGGTCGGGTAAGGCGTAGCCGCCACCCGACAATTCCCTCCAAATGCCCATTCTGGCACGCCTATTGCTTTGTTTATTCAGGTAAACGCAGTTTGGCTTAACGTGCAACTTTGTCGCACCAGCGTAGATCATCGGTAGCACCGAAACGGTGCAACGGGAGATATTTGCCTCTGAATGGTGCGGCGCGCTTCGCAAAAATAAACAATAACGCAGCAAAATCTTTACATTAAGCCAGACTAAATGTTAACAAGCTTGCATAACACTGCACTCGCATTGCGCGAGATATAACAACATCACAATGGGTATCAAAGCGTCTCTGGCGCTGATAAAAAAGGAGTTGGGTATGCAATTACGTAAACTGGCCACAGCAATGCTGGTTATGGGAATGTCTGCTGGCGTGGTTCACGCTGAAGATGCGCCGGCAGCAGGCAGCACTCTCGACAAGATTGCCAAAAACGGCGTCATCGTGGTCGGCCACCGTGAATCTTCTGTCCCGTTCTCTTACTACGACAACACGCAAAAAGTCGTGGGCTATTCACAGGATTACTCCAACGCCATCGTTGAAGCTGTGAAGAAAAAGCTGAACAAACCTGACCTGCAGGTGAAGCTGATCCCAATCACTTCACAGAACCGTATTCCACTGCTGCAAAACGGCACCTTTGACTTCGAGTGTGGCTCCACCACCAACAACCTCGAGCGTCAAAAACAGGCTGCCTTCTCAGACACCATCTTTGTCGTGGGCACCCGTCTGCTGACGAAGAAAGGCGGTGAGATCAAAGACTTCGCTGATCTGAAAGGCAAAGCGGTTGTTGTGACCTCCGGTACCACTTCAGAAGTGCTGCTGCACAAGCTGAACGACGAGAAGAAAATGGATATGCGCATCATCAGCGCGAAAGACCATGGCGACTCCTTCCGTACCCTGGAAAGCGGTCGTGCCGTCGCGTTTATGATGGATGACGCCCTGCTGGCGGGCGAACGTGCGAAAGCGAAAAAACCAGACAACTGGGATATCGTCGGTACCGCGCAGTCTAAAGAAGCCTACGGCTGTATGCTGCGTAAAGACGATCCGCAGTTCAAAAAGCTGATCGATGACACCATCGCTCAGGTGCAGACCTCCGGCGAAGCCGAAAAATGGTTCGATAAGTGGTTCAAGAACCCGATTCCACCAAAAAACCTGAACATGAATTTTGAACTGTCTGAAGACATGAAAGCGCTGTTCAAATCTCCAAATGACAAGGCTCTTAACTAATTAGAACAACAGGGGCGGGATCTCCTGCCCTCTCGATTGTCGGGAAGCATGGACAGACTATACGTTGAGTGGTCGTTCCCCACTCAGCGCGAAAAATGAGCTTCTCACCAATCTTCGAGGGTAGCGCTGCTACCCTTTTTTTTCTGGAGTTTATTATGTCAATAGACTGGAACTGGGGCATATTCCTGCAACAAGCCCCGTTCGGCAACACCACCTATCTTGGCTGGCTGTGGAGCGGCTTTCAGGTCACCGTGGCATTATCGATAACGGCGTGGATCATCGCGTTTCTTGTCGGTTCTTTGTTCGGTATTCTGCGCACCGTCCCAAACCGCTTTCTTTCAACACTTGGCACCCTGTATGTGGAACTGTTCCGTAACGTTCCGCTGATCGTGCAATTCTTTACCTGGTATCTGGTCATCCCGGAACTGCTGCCGGAAAATATTGGCATGTGGTTCAAGTCGGAACTGGATCCGAACGTACAGTTCTTTGTCTCCTCCATGATGTGTCTGGGGCTGTTTACCGCTGCGCGCGTTTGCGAGCAGGTGCGTGCCGCCATTCAGTCATTACCCCGTGGACAAAAAAATGCGGGTCTGGCGATGGGGTTGACCCTGCCGCAAACCTACCGCTATGTGCTGCTGCCAAACGCCTACCGCGTTATCGTTCCACCGATGACCTCTGAGATGATGAACCTGGTGAAAAACTCGGCCATCGCCTCGACTATCGGCCTGGTGGACATGGCCGCGCAGGCGGGCAAGCTGCTGGATTACTCCGCACACGCGTGGGAATCCTTCACCGCGATCACGCTCGCATATGTTCTGATTAACGCTTTCATCATGCTGGTGATGAACCTGGTTGAACGCAAAATCCGCCTGCCGGGTAATCTGGGGGGCAAATAATGTACGAATTTGACTGGAGTTCTATCGTTCCATCCATGCCTTACCTGCTTGATGGCCTGGTGATTACCTTAAAAATCACCGTTATCGCCATCATCATTGGTATCGTCTGGGGTACCCTGCTGGCCGTCATGCGCCTGTCGAGCTTTAAGCCGCTCGCCTGGTTTGCAACCGCCTACGTTAACGTGTTCCGCTCCATCCCGCTGGTAATGGTGCTGCTGTGGTTTTACCTGATTGTACCCGGCTTCCTGCAGAACGTGCTGGGGCTGTCGCCGAAAACCGATATCCGTCTAATCTCCGCCATGGTGGCGTTCTCGATGTTTGAGGCCGCTTACTACTCGGAGATTATCCGCGCGGGCATTCAGAGTATCTCCCGCGGGCAATCCAGCGCCGCGCTGGCGCTGGGCATGACGCACTGGCAGTCCATGCAGCTCATTATTCTGCCGCAGGCGTTTCGCGCCATGGTTCCGCTCCTGCTGACTCAGGGTATTGTGCTGTTCCAGGATACCTCACTGGTCTATGTGCTGAGTCTGGCAGACTTCTTCCGTACCGCGTCAACCATCGGTGAACGTGATGGTACGCAGGTCGAGATGGTGCTCTTTGCGGGTGCGGTCTATTTTGTGATTAGTTTAAGCGCGTCGCTGTTGGTCAGCTGGCTGAAGAAAAGGACGGTATAATGATTTCCCTGAAAAATGTTTCTAAATGGTATGGGCACTTTCAGGTGCTGACCGACTGCTCCACTGAAGTCAAAAAAGGCGACGTGGTGGTGGTGTGCGGGCCGTCCGGCTCCGGTAAATCAACGCTGATCAAAACCGTCAACGGACTGGAGCCGGTGCAGCAGGGTGAGATCGTCGTCAACGGCACCAAAGTCAACGACAAGAAAACCAACCTCGCCCAGCTTCGCTCTCATGTTGGCATGGTGTTCCAGCATTTTGAGCTGTTCCCTCACCTCTCCATTATTGAGAACCTGACGCTGGCGCAGGTAAAAGTGCTTAAGCGTGATAAAAAAGCATCGCGTGAGAAAGGTCTGAAGCTCCTGGAACGCGTTGGGCTTTCGGCACATGCCGATAAGTTCCCGGCGCAGCTTTCTGGCGGCCAACAGCAGCGTGTGGCGATCGCCCGCGCGCTGTGCATGGATCCGGTGGCGATGCTGTTTGATGAACCAACGTCGGCGCTCGATCCAGAAATGATCAACGAAGTGCTGGACGTGATGGTCGAACTGGCGCACGAAGGGATGACCATGATGGTGGTGACCCACGAAATGGGCTTTGCCCGTAAAGTGGCCAACCGCGTGATCTTTATGGACGAAGGGAAAATTGTCGAAGATTCACCGAAAGAAGAGTTCTTCGCTAACCCGAAATCCGACCGCGCCAAAGACTTCCTTGCCAAAATCCTGCACTAATCTTCCCGGTGCGCAATCTGCGGATTGCGCACTGCTTCACGCTTTAACTCACTTCCTCTCGTCGGCGTCACATTGCAGCGTTAACCTTGTCACAAAATAACGCTACGTATGGAGAACGCTATGGCACAGCCTATTATTCTCGATTGCGATCCGGGTCATGATGACGCGATCGCGCTCGTCCTTGCACTTGCCTCCCCTGAACTCGACGTGAAAGCCGTCACCTCGTCCGCCGGAAACCAGACCCCTGAAAAAACCCTGCGCAACGTGCTGCGCATGCTCACGCTGCTCAAACGCACCGATATTCCTGTCGCTGGCGGGGCCGTGAAGCCGCTGATGCGCGAGCTGATTATTGCCGAGAACGTTCATGGTGAAAGCGGGCTGGACGGCCCGGCACTGCCGGAGCCGGGCTTCCGCCGCAAAACTGTACCGCCGTCGAGCTGATGGCGAAGGTGCTGCGCGAAAGTGCAGAACCGGTAACGCTGGTGGCTACCGGACCGCAAACCAACGTTGCGCTGCTGCTGAACAGCCATCCTGAGCTGCATAATAAAATTGCCCGTATTGTGATTATGGGTGGCGCCATGGGGCTCGGTAACTGGACGCCTGCGGCGGAATTCAACATCTTTGTCGACCCGGAAGCCGCTGAGATTGTCTTCCAGTCCGGCTTACCGATTGTGATGGCGGGACTGGACGTTACCCACCGCGCGCAGATTATGGCGGACGATATTGAGCGTTTCCGCTCGGTGGGCAACCCGGTTGCGACAACCGTGGCCGAACTGCTCGACTTCTTCATGGAGTATCACAAAGCCGAGAAGTGGGGCTTCCACGGCGCGCCCCTGCACGACCCGTGCACCATTGCCTGGCTACTGAAGCCTGAGATGTTTACCACGGTGAACAGATGGGTTGGCGTTGAGACGCAGGGAAAATACACCCAGGGAATGACGGTGGTGGATTATTACTCCCTGACGGGCAATAAACCGAATACCACGGTGATGGTGGACATCGACCGGGAGGCGTTTGTGGATTTGCTGGCGGAAAGGCTGGCTTACTATAGTGGGGCCTGATGCCCTCACCCCAACCCTCTCCCACGGGGAGAGGGAGCAAACACTAAAAACGGCAACAGGGTTGCCGTTTTGCTTTTACCTAGGGCTCAAACGGCCGACGCTGGAACTGGTCGTGGCCGCATTTCGGACACATCGGCAGGACATCCGGCGTATACACCGCAATATGGTGGTGGCAATTCTCGCACACCAGATTTCCCAACCCGACCACCTCACCACTGTGATACACACCGTGATGGTTCAAATCCTGAAAAACCTCGCGCCACTCCAGCTGCGTTTTATCCGTGATATCGGCCAGCTCTTGCCACAGGCTCTCTTTAATCACCCGCATAAAAACGCTGTCCGTGACCTCCTCCTGACTCTCCTGGTAGCTGCGCGCGAACTCTTCCAGATCGCGACGCACGGCGCGCGTCACCTCTTCCACTTCGGTTCGCGTTAACTCACCCGTTTGCGTCACGCGGGCTCGCGCTTGCTCCACCAGCGCGTCGATATCTCGCTCGCCGTTACGCAGCCGTTCCGTCAGTGTCGCCACCAGTTCGCGGTAAAATTGAGCAACCTTGTTCATCATTTTGCCTCCCGGGTAAGTAACTATTTCTAATAATAGACCTTATTTCATCGCCGCTTTGTCAGGTGAAGCACAGACCCGGTAAATTCCTGCAAAGCGCATTTGTGCGAAAGGCTGTTTTGACGCGGGCGTTTGGGCTATGCTATGCGGATCTGAATTACCACATCCATTGGCTACATTTGTAGCTGTATTGAAAACAGGACCACTGGCTGCCATGCAAGAGCAATACCGCCCGGAAGAGATAGAATCAAAAGTCCAGCAACACTGGGACGAGAAGCGCACCTTTGAAGTAACCGAAGACGAGAGCAAAGAGAAGTATTACTGCCTGTCGATGCTTCCCTATCCTTCTGGTCGACTACACATGGGCCATGTGCGTAACTACACCATCGGCGATGTGATTGCACGTTACCAGCGCATGCTGGGCAAAAACGTTCTGCAGCCTATCGGCTGGGATGCGTTCGGTCTGCCTGCGGAAGGCGCGGCGGTCAAAAACAACACCGCACCGGCGCCGTGGACGTACGACAACATCGCGTACATGAAAAACCAGCTCAAAATGCTGGGCTTTGGCTATGACTGGAGCCGCGAGCTGGCAACCTGTACCCCGGAATACTATCGCTGGGAGCAGAAGTTCTTCACCGAGCTGTACAAAAAAGGCCTGGTATATAAGAAGACCTCTGCCGTTAACTGGTGTCCGAACGACCAGACCGTTCTCGCGAACGAACAGGTTATCGACGGCTGCTGCTGGCGCTGCGACACCAAAGTTGAGCGTAAAGAGATCCCACAGTGGTTTATCAAAATCACCGCTTACGCTGATGAGCTGCTGAACGATCTGGATAACCTGGACCACTGGCCTGATACCGTTAAGACCATGCAGCGCAACTGGATCGGCCGTTCTGAAGGTGTAGAAATTACCTTCAACGTTGAGAACTACGACCAGACCCTGACCGTCTACACCACCCGTCCGGACACCTTCATGGGCGCGACCTACCTGGCCGTGGCCGCTGGTCACCCGCTGGCGCAGAAAGCGGCGGAAAACAATCCGGAACTGGCTAGCTTCATCGACGAGTGCCGCAACACCAAAGTGGCCGAAGCCGACATGGCGACGATGGAGAAAAAAGGCGTCGCGACAGGCTTCTATGCCAAACATCCACTGACTGGCGAAGCTATCCCGGTCTGGGCCGCCAACTTCGTTCTGATGGAGTACGGTACAGGCGCGGTAATGGCCGTACCGGGCCACGATCAGCGCGACTATGAGTTTGCCACCAAATACAGCCTGCCGATTAAAGCCGTTATTCTGGCCGCCGATGGTTCTGAACCAGACCTGTCCGAACACGCGCTGACTGAAAAAGGCACCCTGTTCAACTCCGGTGAATTTAGCGGTCTGAGCTTTGAAGAGGGCTTCAACGCCATCGCCGACAAGCTGGCCTCTCTGGGCGTGGGTGAGCGCAAAGTTAACTTCCGTCTGCGCGACTGGGGGGTGTCCCGTCAGCGTTACTGGGGTGCGCCAATCCCGATGGTGACGCTGGAAGATGGCACCGTGATGCCAACGCCAGAAGATCAGCTCCCGGTGATCCTGCCGGAAGACGTGGTCATGGACGGCATCACCAGCCCGATCAAAGCCGATCCCGAGTGGGCAAAAACCACCGTTAACGGCCAGCCTGCGCTGCGTGAAACCGACACCTTTGACACCTTTATGGAATCCTCCTGGTACTACGCGCGCTACACCTGCCCGCAGTATCAGGACGGTATGCTCGATTCCGATGCGGCAAACTACTGGCTGCCGGTAGACATCTACATTGGCGGCATCGAACACGCCATCATGCACCTGCTCTACTTCCGCTTCTTCCATAAGCTGATGCGCGATGCGGGCATGGTGAACTCTGACGAACCAGCAAAACAGCTGCTGTGTCAGGGCATGGTACTGGCGGATGCGTTCTATTACGTCGGTGCCAACGGCGAGCGTAACTGGGTTTCTCCGGTTGATGCGATCGTTGAGCGCGACGAGAAGGGCCGTATCGTTAAGGCGAAAGACGCCGAAGGTCATGAGCTGGTCTACACCGGCATGAGCAAGATGTCCAAGTCTAAAAACAACGGTATCGATCCGCAGGTGATGGTCGAGCGTTACGGCGCGGATACCGTGCGTCTGTTCATGATGTTTGCCTCTCCGGCAGACATGACCCTCGAATGGCAGGAGTCCGGCGTTGAAGGCGCGAACCGCTTCCTGAAACGCGTCTGGAAACTGGTTTACGAACACACCGCACTGGGCGATGCCCCGGCGCTGAACGCCGCCGCACTGACTGAAGATCAGCAGGCGCTGCGTCGTGATGTTCATAAAACGATTGCGAAAGTGACCGATGATATTGGTCGTCGTCAGACCTTCAATACCGCAATTGCGGCTATTATGGAACTGATGAACAAGCTGGCGAAAGCTCCGCAGGACGGCGAGCAGGATCGTGCCCTCATGCGTGAAGCGCTGCTGGCCGTCGTTCGCATGCTGAACCCGTTCACTCCGCACGTTAGCTTTACCCTGTGGCAGGAACTGAAAGGCGAAGGCGATATCGACAACGCGCCGTGGCCAGTGGCAGACGAATCAGCAATGGTGGAAAACACGACGCTGGTTGTGGTCCAGGTAAACGGCAAAGTCCGCGGTAAAATTACCGTGGCGGTCGATGCAACCGAAGAACAGGTTCGCGAGCGCGCGGGCCAGGAAACTCTGGTCGCAAAATATCTTGAGGGCGTTACCGTGCGTAAAGTGATCTACGTACCGGGTAAACTGCTCAATCTGGTCGTTGGCTAAGCGCGGGAGGAAACGTGCGACAACTGGCAACAATACTCTTATCTCTGTCGGTGCTTGTCACCGCTGGCTGTGGCTGGCACCTGCGCAATACCACGGCGGTGCCTGCTGAGATGAAAACGATGATGTTCGATTCAGGGGATCCGAATGGTCCACTCAGCCGGGCAATTCGTAATCAGCTGCGTCTGAATGGCGTTGAGCTTGTTGAGAAACAAACGCTGCGCCAGGACATTCCATCTCTGCGTGTCCTGGGGATGACTCTCGGCAAAGATACGGCCTCTATCTTCCAGGACGGTCGTACCGCAGAGTACCAGATGGTTATGACGGTCAACGCAGCCGTTCTGATCCCGGGTAAAGACATCTACCCAATCAGCGCTAAAGTGTACCGTTCATTCTTTGATAACCCGCAGACGGCGCTGGCAAAAGATGCCGAGCAGCAGATTATCATCAACGAAATGTACGACAAGGCGGCGGAACAGCTGATCCGTAAACTGCCAGGTATTGCAGCGTCGACTAAACAAGGATCTGACATCGTTGAAAAACCGGTTGCCGGCACGCTTCCTGCTGCTAACTCTCTGGGTAAATGATGATCAGGCTGTATCCTGAACAACTCCGCGCGCAGCTCAATGAAGGGCTGCGCGCGGCGTATCTGCTCCTTGGAAACGATCCGCTATTACTTCAGGAAAGCCTGGATGCCGTGCGGCATGCCGCCGCCGCTCAGGGCTTCGATGAACACCACACCGTCCAGCTGGACAACAACACCGACTGGCACGCCCTCTTCTCGCTTTGTCAGGCAATGAGCCTTTTTGCATCGCGCCAGACCATTCAGATCCTGCTGCCGGAGAACGGTCCTAACGCGGCAATGAATGAGCAACTCGCCACGCTGGTCAGCCTGCTACACAGCGATCTGCTCATTATTGTGCGGGGCAACAAGCTCACCAAAGCACAGGAAAACGCGGCGTGGTTTACCCAGCTCGCAGCCAACGCGGTGCAGGTCACCTGCCAGACGCCTGAGCAGGCGCATCTGCCCAAATGGGTGGCCGCGAGAGCGAAGCAGAACAACCTTCAGCTGGATGATGCGGCGAATCAACTGCTCTGCTACTGCTATGAAGGTAACCTGCTGGCCCTGGCGCAGGCGCTGGACAGACTCTCCCTGCTCTGGCCGGATGGCAAGCTGACCTTGCCGCGCGTCGAGCAGGCCGTTAATGACGCGGCACACTTCACGCCGTTCCACTGGGTGGACGCGCTGCTGTCGGCGAAAAGCAAACGCGCCCTGCATATTCTGCAGCAGCTGCGTCTCGAAGGGAGCGAACCCGTTATTCTGCTGCGTACGCTGCAGCGCGAATTACTGCTGCTGATTACGCTCAAGCGTCAGTCCGCCCATACGCCGCTGCGTTCGCTGTTTGATAAACACCGCGTGTGGCAAAATCGCCGGGCTTTGACCACCGAAGCCGTCAACCGCCTGAGTCATGAACAGCTTCGTCAGGCTGTACAGCTTCTGATGCGCGCAGAGCTCACGTTAAAACAAGATTACGGCCAGTCGGTCTGGGCGGAGCTGGAAAGCCTTTCTCTGCTGCTCTGCCACAAGGCGCTGGCAGACGTTTTTATTGATGGATAGTATGCATTCATTACAGGCCTTGTATGGCGGCACCTTCGACCCGGTACATTACGGGCACCTGAAGCCGGTTGAAATTCTGGCGAATCTGATTGGCCTTCAGCGCGTCACCATCATGCCCAACAATGTCCCGCCCCATCGTCCGCAGCCCGAGGCGACCAGCGAGCAGCGAAAAGAGATGCTGGCTCTTGCCATCGCAGATAAACCGCTCTTCCGACTTGATGAGCGTGAACTGCGTCGCAACACGCCCTCCTGGACGTCCCAGACGCTTCAGGAGTGGCGCGCCGAACAAGGGCCAGACCAGCCGCTGGCGTTTATCATCGGCCAGGATTCCCTGCTGAATCTCCCCACGTGGCATCAGTATGAAACCATTCTGGAGAACAGCCACCTGCTCGTTTGCCGCCGTCCGGGCTATCCGCTGACCATGCGCGAAGAGCAATACCAGCAGTGGCTGGAAGACCATCTCACCGATAATGTTGAAGATCTTCACAATCAGCCTGCCGGGAAGATCTATCTGGCGGAAACGCCGTGGTTCGATATCTCTGCAACCCTCATTCGTGAGCGTTTACAGCAGGGTTTAGCGTGTGACGATCTGCTCCCGACCCCGGTGCTGGCCTATATCCATACGCACGGTTTGTATCAGAAAAGCGCAGATGAATAGCCGGAGGGCATAAAAAGCGGCTTATTGTTTATCCTGCCTTGACAGGGTAAGCCATACTGTTATTCTCCGCTGCCAGACTTTCCCGCCGATCATTGCTTTACAGAAATTGTTTTACAAAAATGGCGATGCAATCTCTGGCGGAGGGTGGGATGATACCCGCCTTCAAAAGCCCGGCCGGAGACATTTGTCCCGACACAGGCGTGAGTTCAGGTATACTGTCTGGCTACTAATTCAAAGTTTTACAATCTCATTCACCCCAGGGGGAAAACTTGCAGGGTAAAGCACTCCAGGATTTTGTTATTGACAAAATTGATGACCTGAAAGGTCAGGACATCATCGCTATCGACGTTAAGGGTAAATCCAGTATTACCGACTGCATGATCATTTGCACCGGTACATCGACGCGTCATGTTGTTTCGATTGCCGATCACGTGGTTCAGGAATCACGTGCAGCAGGGCTATTGCCGCTGGGCGTTGAAGGTGAAGCGACGGCTGACTGGGTGGTGGTCGACCTCGGCGATGTGATTGTCCACGTCATGCAGGACGAGAGCCGTCGCCTGTATGAGCTGGAAAAACTCTGGGGTTAATGCGTGAAGTTGCAGCTGGTCGCTGTCGGCACCAAAATGCCGGACTGGGTACAAACCGGTTTTACTGAGTATCTGCGTCGCTTTCCAAAAGACATGCCGTTCGAACTGGTGGAAATTCCCGCCGGTAAGCGCGGCAAGAACGCGGATATCAAACGTATTCTCGATAAAGAGGGCGAACTGATGCTGGCTGCCGCAGGCAAAAACCGCATCGTCACCCTCGATATTCCAGGAAAACCCTGGGATACGCCGCAGCTGGCGCACGAACTGGAGCGCTGGAAGCAGGATGGGCGTGACGTCAGTCTGTTGATTGGCGGTCCAGAAGGGTTATCCCCCGCCTGCAAAGCAGCAGCTGAACAAAGTTGGTCCCTCTCCGCGCTGACGCTTCCCCACCCGCTCGTCCGGGTACTGGTGGCAGAAAGCCTGTATCGCGCGTGGAGCATTACTACCAACCACCCCTATCACCGCGAGTAATGACTGACCAGGGTAGATTAAGCAGCGGATGAAACTACAGAATTCTTTTCGCGACTATACGGCTGAGTCCGCGCTGTTTGTGCGCCGGGCGCTGGTCGCCTTTACCGGGATTTTGCTGCTTACCGGCGTGCTGATCGCCAACCTTTATAATCTGCAAATTGTCCGCTTTACCGACTACCAGACGCGTTCAAACGAAAACCGTATTAAGCTGGTGCCTATCGCCCCCAGCCGCGGCATTATTTACGATCGTAACGGCACCCCGCTGGCGCTAAACCGCACCATCTATCAAATCGAGATGATGCCGGAAAAAGTCGATAATGTTCAGGATACGCTGGAAGCGCTGAAAAGCGTTGTCGATCTTAACGATGACGATATCGCAGCGTTCAAAAAAGAGCGCTCCCGCTCTCATCGTTTCACCTCCATTCCGGTTAAAACCAATCTGACGGAAGTCCAGGTAGCCCGCTTTGCGGTGAATCAGTACCGCTTCCCCGGCGTGGAAGTGAAGGGATATAAACGTCGCTACTATCCCTACGGCTCCGCGCTGACACATGTGATTGGCTACGTCTCCAAGATTAACGACAAAGACGTCGACCGCCTTGATAAAGACGGCAAGCTGGCAAACTACGCTGCAACGCACGATATCGGTAAGCTGGGGATCGAACGTTACTACGAAGACGTCCTGCACGGGCAAACCGGCTATGAAGAGGTTGAGGTTAACAACCGCGGCCGCGTGATTCGCCAGCTGAAAGAAGTGCCTCCTCAGGCGGGGCATGACGTCTATCTGACGCTCGATCTTAAACTTCAGCAGTATATCGAAACCCTGCTGGCAGGCAGTCGTGCAGCCGTTGTGGTCACCGATCCTCGTACCGGCGGCATCCTGGCAATGGTCTCCATGCCTAGCTATGACCCGAACCTCTTCGTTGACGGCATTTCCAGTAAAGACTATTCCGGTCTGCTGAATGACCCGAACACGCCGCTGGTGAACCGCGCGACGCAAGGGGTTTATCCGCCGGCATCAACGGTTAAACCGTACGTGGCGGTCTCTGCGCTGAGTGCGGGCGTCATCAATCGTAATACCAGCCTGTTTGACCCGGGCTGGTGGCAGCTGCCGGGTTCAGACAAGCGCTATCGTGACTGGAAAAAATGGGGCCACGGTCATCTGAACGTCACCAAATCGCTGGAGGAATCTGCGGATACCTTCTTCTATCAGGTGGCGTATGACATGGGTATCGACCGCCTGTCAGAGTGGATGAGTAAATTCGGCTACGGGCATTACACCGGCGTTGACCTTTCAGAAGAACGTTCTGGCAACATGCCAACGCGTGAATGGAAGCTGAAGCGCTTTAAAAAACCGTGGTATCAGGGTGACACCATTCCGGTGGGTATCGGCCAGGGCTACTGGACGGCGACGCCGATTCAGATGAACAAAGCCATGATGATCCTCATCAATGACGGCGTGGTAAAAGTGCCTCATCTGCTACAGAGCACGGTTGAAGAAGGCAAAAAAGTGCCGTGGAACCAGCCGCACGAGGCCCCGGTGGGTGACATTCATTCTGGCTTCTGGGAAATTGCGAAAGACGGTATGTACGGCGTGGCAAACCGCCCGAACGGGACCGCGCACAAGTACTTCGCCGGTACGCCGTACAAAGTGGCCGCAAAATCCGGTACTGCACAGGTGTTTGGTCTGAAAGCCAACGAAACCTATAACGCGCACCGCATTGCTGAACGTCTGCGTGACCATAAGCTGATGACGGCGTTTGCCCCTTATGATAACCCGCAGGTCGCGGTGGCGATGATTCTGGAGAACGGCGGTGCCGGGCCAGCAGTAGGGACCATCATGCGCCAGATCCTTGACCACATTATGCTGGGTGATAACAACACCGAACTGCCGGCTGAAAACCCGGCCGCCGCTGCGGCGGAGGACCAATAATCATGACGGATAATCCAAATAAAAAATCGTTGTGGGACAAAATCCACATCGACCCAGCCATGCTGCTGATCCTGCTGGCCCTGCTGGTTTACAGCGCCCTGGTTATCTGGAGCGCCAGCGGCCAGGACATCGGCATGATGGAGCGCAAAATCGGCCAGATCGCCATGGGGCTGATCATTATGGTGGTGATGGCGCAAATCCCGCCGCGCGTCTACGAAGGCTGGGCGCCCTACCTCTACATCTTCTGTATTATTTTGCTGGTTGCGGTAGATGCGTTTGGCGCCATTTCAAAAGGGGCGCAGCGCTGGCTGGATCTGGGCGTTGTCCGCTTCCAGCCTTCGGAAATTGCCAAAATCGCCGTTCCATTGATGGTGGCACGCTTTATCAACCGCGACGTCTGTCCGCCGTCTCTGAAAAATACCGCCATCGCGCTGGTGCTGATTTTCCTGCCGACGCTGCTGGTTGCGGCGCAGCCTGACCTCGGTACCTCAATCCTTATCGCCCTCTCCGGCCTGTTTGTCCTTTTCCTGTCGGGTCTGAGCTGGCGTCTGATTGGTATCGCGGTGGTGCTGATTGCGGCGTTCATTCCTATCCTCTGGTTCTTCCTGATGCATGATTACCAGCGTCAGCGCGTCATGATGCTGCTCGATCCGGAAACCGATCCGCTGGGCGCGGGCTATCATATTATTCAGTCCAAGATTGCGATTGGCTCCGGCGGGCTGCGCGGTAAAGGCTGGCTGCACGGCACGCAGTCGCAGCTGGAATTCTTACCGGAACGCCACACCGACTTTATCTTCGCCGTACTGGCGGAAGAGCTTGGGCTGGTGGGCATCCTGATACTCCTGGCGCTGTATGTCCTGCTGATCATGCGAGGATTGTGGATTGCAGCACGCGCACAAACCACCTTTGGCCGCGTCATGGCTGGCGGGTTGATGCTGATTTTATTCGTTTATGTCTTCGTAAATATTGGTATGGTGAGTGGTATTCTGCCGGTGGTAGGCGTACCGCTGCCGCTGGTGAGTTACGGAGGCTCGGCACTGATCGTGTTGATGGCCGGGTTTGGTATCGTGATGTCGATCCATACCCACAGAAAAATGTTGTCAAAAAGCGTATAAAAATAAGGGGATCGGAATGCGTAAGCAGTGGCTGGGGATCTGCATTGCGGCAAGTTTACTTGCGGCCTGCACAAGTGATGATGGTCAGCAACAGGCAACCGTCGCGCCGCCGCAGCCTGCGGTGTGTAATGGCCCAATCGTTGAAATCAGCGGTGCCGATCCCGTTTATGAACCGCTGAATGCCAGTGCCAATCAGGATTACGAGCGCGACGGCAAAAGCTATAAAATTGTTCAGGATCCTTCCCGTTTCAGCCAGGCGGGCTTTGCCGCCATTTATGATGCCGAGCCGGGCAGTAACCTGACGGCTTCCGGGGAAGCGTTCGACCCAATGCAGCTGACGGCGGCACACCCAACGCTGCCGATCCCGAGCTACGCCCGTATCACCAACCTGGCGAATGGCCGCATGATCGTCGTGCGTATCAACGACCGCGGTCCTTACGGGAATGACCGGGTGATTTCCCTGTCGCGCGCGTCTGCCGATCGCCTGAACACCTCGAACAACACCAAAGTTCGTATTGACCCGATTATCGTCGCGCAGGATGGTTCGCTCTCCGGGCCGGGTACCGCCTGTACGACGGTGGCAAAACAGACCTATGCCCTTCCTGACCGCCCAAATCTTGACGGCGGAATGGGAAGCGTCTCGTCTCCGGCAGAGCCTGCTCAGCCGGGGGGAGAAATACGCCCGATCAGCAATGACACGCTGCAAAGCGAGGATGCTACCGGCGCGCCGGTAAAGAGTAGCGGCTTTCTTGGCGCACCGACGACTTTAGCCTCGGGCGTGCTGGAAGGCAGTGAACCCACTCCAGCCCCTGCTCCCGTAGCTGCGCCAGCAACCCAGCCAGCTCCCGTAACGGCGCCAGCGGCCACGCAAAGTGCGGCGGTGGCGGCTCCAGCAGCGGCCAGCGGCAGCTATGTGGTTCAGGTGGGCGCAGTGAGCGATCAGGCTCGAGCCAAACAGTATCAACAGCGTCTGAGCCAGCAGTTTGGCGTACCAGGACGCGTTGAGCAGAACGGCGCGGTCTGGCGCATTCAGATGGGGCCGTTTGCCAGCAAATCGCAGGCAGCATCCCTTCAGCAGCGTCTGCAGAATGAAGCTCAACTTCAGTCATTTATCGCTGTTGCGAAATAATGAACCGGCGGTATCCGAATTGTCAGTTTGTGTAAAATACATTCACAAACTCATGCTTAAAGTCGGATGCCTGCCTGAATAGCATTTGCTATAGTAAGGCACTTTTTTTAATTCCATCACGGATGTCGTAGTTCTGACCATGAAGACCACTTTTTCTGCTCGTTTTGTGCAGCGCATGGCGCTGACCACGGCCCTTTGCGCTGCTGCGCTCTCTGCAGCTCACGCCGATGACCTGAATATCAAGACCATGATCCCTGGCGTTCCGCAAATCGACGCGGAATCCTACATCCTGATCGATTACAACTCTGGCAAAGTGCTGGCAGAACAGAATGCCGATGCCCGCCGTGATCCGGCCAGCCTGACCAAAATGATGACCAGCTACGTTATCGGCCAGGCGATGAAGGCGGGTAAATTCAAAGAATCGGATCTGGTCACCATCGGTAACGATGCGTGGGCAACCGGGAACCCTGTTTTCAAAGGTTCCTCTCTTATGTTCCTGAAGCCGGGTATGCAGGTTCCTGTTTCCCAGCTGATTCGTGGTATCAACCTGCAGTCGGGTAACGATGCCTGCGTGGCGATGGCCGATTTTGCCGCCGGTAGCCAGGATGCCTTCGTGGGTCTGATGAACAGCTACGTAACCGCGCTGGGTCTGAAAAACAGCCATTTCCAGACCGTACACGGCCTGGACGCAGACGGTCAGTACAGCTCCGCACGTGATATGGCCCTGATTGGTCAGGCGCTGATCCGCGATGTCCCTAATGAATACTCTATCTATAAAGAGAAAGAGTTCACCTTCAATGGTATTCGTCAGACCAACCGTAACGGCCTGCTGTGGGATAACAGCCTGAACGTTGACGGCATTAAAACTGGCCACACCGACAAAGCGGGCTACAACCTGGTGGCCTCTGCCACTGAAGGTCAGATGCGTCTGATCTCTGCCGTGATGGGCGGCCGCACCTTTAAAGGTCGTGAAACAGAAAGCAAGAAACTGCTGACCTGGGGCTTCCGTTTCTTCGAAACCGTGAATCCACTGAAAGCAGGCAAAGAGTTTGCGTCTGAACCCGTCTGGTTCGGCGACAATGACCGTGCTTCTCTCGGCGTTGATAAAGACCTCTACCTGACCATTCCGCGCGGTCGTATGAAGGATCTGAAAGCCAGCTACGTGCTGAACAGCACCGAACTGCATGCCCCGCTGCAGAAAAACCAGGTTGTGGGCACCATCAACTTCCAGCTGGATGGAAAAACGATCGATCAGCGTCCGCTGGTTGTCCTGCAGGAAATTCCTGAAGGCAATTTCTTCGGCAAAATCATTGATTACATTAAATTGATGTTCCACCACTGGTTTGGTTAAAAATTGAACACTTGAAAGTGTGATTTTGATCCCCATATACTAAGTATCCTGATAACTCCCACCTGACGTGGGAGTTATTATTTTTTGACGTTACGCCGGAGCTGACATGAAAACCAAACTTAACGAACTGCTTGAATTCCCTACCTCATTTACCTACAAAGTAATGGGTCTGGCGAAACCTGAGCTGGTTGATCAGGTGGTTGAAGTGGTACAGCGCCATGCGCCGGGTGACTACTCTCCGTCAGTAAAACCAAGCAGCAAGGGCAACTACCACTCGGTTTCTATTACCATCACTGCGACACACATTGAGCAGGTGGAAACGCTGTACGAAGAGCTCGGCAATATCGAAATTGTTCGTATGGTGCTGTAGTCCCTTTGCGGTTACCCGGTTTGCCGGGTAACCCCTCTCCCCGCTGTGATATACTCCCCCACACCTTTTGTCCCTCGTCTTCGGAGACGCAGTTTTGTATCAGGATAAAATTCTGGTCCGTCACCTCGGGCTGCAACCTTATGAGCCTGTCTCCCAGGCTATGCATGACTTCACCGATTCACGCGATGACAGCACCCCAGATGAAATCTGGCTGGTCGAACACCTGCCGGTATTTACGCAGGGTCAGGCGGGTAAAGCAGAGCATCTATTAATGACGGGAGATATCCCGGTTATTCAGAGCGATCGCGGCGGTCAGGTCACTTACCATGGGCCCGGGCAGCAGGTGATGTACGTCCTGCTGAATCTGAAACGCAGAAAGCTGGGCGTGCGAGAGCTGGTGACCCTGCTGGAACAAACTGTCGTCAACACGCTGGCGGAATACGGTATTGACGCGCATCCGCGCGCCGATGCGCCGGGCGTCTACGTTGGGGAAATGAAGATCTGCTCCCTGGGGCTGCGTATTCGTAAAGGCTGCTCATTCCATGGCCTGGCCTTGAATATTAATATGGACCTCGCGCCTTTCCAGCGCATAAACCCCTGCGGCTACGCCGGCATGGAAATGACCCAAATGCGCCAGTGGGTAGAAACCGCTACGCCAGAGAATATTCGTCCCGTGCTTTTGAAGAACGTGTTAGCGCTACTTAACAATCCCCCGCACGAATATATCCCTGCTTAATATATCGTACAACAGGGCTCGATAATTTGACGGGCCGCTGTTTATTTACCGCTTTTGCACTTTACAATAATCCACAGATTCTATATTTTCGAAGCGCCCGAATATTACCGCTACATATTATTTAGCCTCCAGCAAGCTTGGCAAACACGGCATAAGTAACGTGAGCAATTATCACACAACTGTTTGCTTTTGATAAACAAGTGAAACAAAACCAACACTTTACGAATCTCTACAAGCATAATAAATAAATTCAACTATCATTCATATTGTGAATGTATACGGAGTGAAAGCGTGGAGTATAATAATTTACCAGCCAAACGACTGAATGAACCTGGTGGCGAAGACAAGCCGCAAATTTTTCGGACTTTACGTAATATTGATCTCAATTTACTGACTATTTTTGAGGCAGTATATGTCCATAAGGGTATCGTTAACGCTGCGAAAATTCTTAATCTCACGCCATCAGCAATAAGCCAGTCAATCCAAAAGCTACGCGCTATATTTCCTGACCCGTTATTTATCCGCAAGGGCCAGGGGGTAACGCCGACGGCTTACGCCACGCATCTCCACGAGTACATCAGCCAGGGGCTGGAGTCGATTCTGGGCGCGCTGGATTTAACCGGGAGCTATGATAAGCAGAGAACCATCACCATCGGCTGCTCCCCTTCTGTGGGTGTGCTGGTGATGCCAGCAATCTTCCAGGCCGTGAAAGAACATGCTCCGCAGCTCCTGCTTCGCAACGTGCCGCTCAATGAACCTGACATTCAGCTTGCGCAGTTCCAGACGGACCTGATTATTGAAAGCGGCAGCTTCAGTGCCAGAGCGCTGGGGCAGAACGTGCTCTATGCAGATAACCTGGTGCTGGTTTGCCGGCAGCAGCATCCGGTTCTCAGCGAACCGCTGACCATCGAAAACCTGCGCAACTACGACCACTCGTCTTTCATGACCGAAGGGCAGTCTAACCATGCGCTTCGTCAGCGTATTGATGAAATTTTCCCGGAACGTCAGATCAGCTTCAGCAGTTACAATATGTTCACCACGGCATCCCTGATCGGCAGCAGCGACATGCTGTGCGTTATGCCATCACGCCTGTATGGCCTGCTACGAAAATGCTGGCCGCTGGAGAGCATTCCGCTCAGTCAGCTTAATGCGGAATCTTTCGAGATTTCACTGCATTACAACAAGCTGAGTTTGCGCGATCCGGTCCTGGAAAACGTCATCCGCATCATCCGTCAGGCCTTCTGACAGGTTTAGCCAGCACAAGCCCCTGCAACAGGCAGGGCAAAAGGCACAAAACAACAACTATTTTACAAATTGGCGATCTGGCAGGCTGCTTTAACGACCGTTTCAATGATATACTGCCTGTCGTTCGTTCAAAAATAGTTGATAAATACAACATTCCCTTGAATTGAAACGCTTTCCTTCGATATTCGCAACTGGAACACGCACGCTATGAGTAAACCCATTGTGATGGAACGCGGTGTTAAATACCGCGATGCCGATAAAATGGCCCTTATCCCGGTTAAAAACGTGGCTACAGAGCGCGAGGCGCTGTTAAGAAAACCGGAATGGATGAAAATCAAACTTCCGGCCGACTCTTCGCGTATCCAGGGGATCAAAGCGGCGATGCGCAAGAATGGCCTTCACTCAGTATGTGAAGAAGCCTCTTGTCCGAACCTTGCTGAATGTTTCAATCACGGTACCGCGACGTTTATGATTCTGGGTGCTATCTGCACCCGCCGCTGCCCGTTCTGCGATGTTGCTCATGGCCGTCCAGTCGCACCTGATGCTAACGAACCCCAGAAGCTAGCGCAGACCATCGCCGACATGGCGCTGCGTTATGTGGTGATCACCTCCGTTGACCGTGACGATCTGCGTGACGGTGGTGCTCAGCACTTCGCCGACTGCATTACGGCCATTCGCGAGAAGAGCCCTAACATCAAAATCGAGACGCTGGTGCCTGACTTCCGTGGCCGTATGGACCGCGCGCTAGATATCCTGACCGCAACGCCGCCAGATGTGTTTAACCACAACCTGGAGAACGTGCCGCGTCTCTACCGTCAGGTCCGCCCGGGCGCAGACTACAACTGGTCTCTGAAACTGCTGGAGCGTTTCAAAGAAGCGCATCCGCATATTCCGACCAAGTCTGGTTTGATGGTGGGTCTGGGTGAAACCAATGAGGAAATCATTGAGGTGATGCGCGATCTTCGCCGCCACGGTGTAACCATGTTGACCCTGGGACAGTACCTGCAGCCAAGCCGTCACCACCTGCCGGTACAGCGCTACGTGAGCCCGGACGAGTTCGATGAAATGAAAGCCGAAGCGATGGCGATGGGCTTCACCCACGCTGCCTGCGGCCCATTCGTTCGCTCCTCATACCATGCCGATATGCAGGCAAAAGGCGAAGAAGTTAAATAATGCTGTAATATTCTTTTACAGTAATACAAAAAAACCGGCCTCATGAGCCGGTTTTTTTTCGCAAGCCCTCAGGCGTTGCTGTCACTCTTTGTGAGAAAGCTTGTCTGCCGGGACGTCATCCTCGGCGCTTTTCTTCGCCGCTGCATCATCGTCGTTCATCGCTTTCTTAAAGCCTTTGATGGCAGCCCCCAGGTCACCACCCAGCGTGCGTAACTTCTTGGTACCAAACAGCAGGACGACCAGTGCGGCAACCACCAGCAGTTTGGTAATACTAATCTCACCCATAGATACCTTCTTTACTTAAAACAGGCTGCATTCAGCGCCAAAACCTGACTGTATTAACGGTCATTTAGCGCGTGCACACAATAGCAATCTGTAACAAGGTGAATCAAGCGTTGTTGAAAAAAACATCACAATAATTGCGGTGGCGCAAACCGACGATTGCGAAGAACGGGTAATTGCTGGCGCGCAAGTGAAATTCTCTCTAAGTTTATCTCCGCCACCAGCAAATGCGGGGCTTCAGCGGCGGCAACGATCGTCACCCCCAGCGGATCAACCACCCTGCTTTGCCCGATGTTTTTCGTGCCACATTCCCCTGCGGCAACGACGTAGCAGGTTGTATCCAGCGCGCGCGCCGCAAGCAGCGTTGCCCAGTGGTGCTCTTTTAACGGCCCTCTGACCCACGCGGCAGGCAGTACCAGTGCGTCCGCCCCCTGCAGCGCCAGATGGAGCGCCAGCTCGGGAAAACGCAGGTCATAGCACGTCATCAGCCCAATCTTAAATCCGTCAATCTCCAGCAATGGGGGGATACCGTCTCCAGGGTCAACGCGACGCGACTCCTGAATGCTGAACGCATCATAGAGATGAAGCTTGGCGTAACGTGCGACAATGACCCCGCCACGAACAGCCACAAGCGTATTCACCGCGCGACCCGGCGTTGAGGGAACATGGATCGTTAAGATCGTCGTCATCGTATTGCCTACGCTCTGGGCGAGCAGCTGCTGTAAAAATTCGCCGTCCAGCGGCTGCGCGGACTTCACGGATAAATCCGGGTCATTATCATCCCGGGCCAGCAGCGCCTCGGGGAGAACCAGCAGCGACGCCCCTTTCTGCCGGGCCTGCTTCATCAGGTCGACGCACGTGAGCGCATTTTCACGCCAGTCAGGCGTGACCACAAATTGCCCTACCGCAACATACATATTTGTCCCCTCATCATAAACGGCGTTAAACTCGCTTCTCTTACACATCAAATAGCAGGTATTTAGCGTGTTACAACTACTTTTAGCCGTTTTTATTGGTGGGGGAACGGGTAGCGTTGCGCGATGGTTTCTGAGTATGCGGTTTAACCCCCTGCATCAGGCGATTCCCATGGGGACGCTTGCCGCTAACCTGATTGGTGCCTTTATCATCGGCATGGGGCTGGCCTGGTTTAACCGAATGACGCACATCGACCCGATGTGGAAGGTATTGATTACCACCGGATTCTGCGGCGGTTTGACAACCTTCTCAACCTTTTCTGCGGAAACGGTTTTTCTCTTTCAGGAAGGCCGTATCGGCTGGGCGCTGATGAATATGGCGATTAACATGCTCGGCTCCTTTGCGATGACGGGGATCGCATTCTGGCTATTTTCTTCCGCAAGCGCGCATTAACAGCCGAACCGTTAATGTTGGCTTAATTTTTCTCTGTCACTCTGGATGTTGTACAGAACGAGGGTGACAGAATGAAACAGAGTCTGATGAGCGCAGGAATGGTGTTGTTGAGCGTGCTGATCGTAGCCAGCTTTCTGAAAATGTATCTGCTTGGCTGATTCAAAACGAAAAAAACCCGCTCAGTGAGCGGGTTTTGAAATTCTTGCTGACGCGTCTGAATTACAGAGCGATTACGTTAGCAGCAGAAGGGCCTTTGGCACCGTTAGTGATTTCGAACTCTACGCGCTGACCTTCAGCCAGAGTTTTGAAACCATTAGACTGGATTGCAGAGAAGTGTACGAACACGTCTTTGCTGCCATCTTCAGGAGTAATGAAACCGAATCCTTTGGACTCATTAAACCACTTAACGTTACCTTTAATCTTAGACATCAAAATTACCTTTACATTAAAAAACGACACAAATGCTGTGTCGGTTATCAGTACATCAATTGTGGGACCTTTTGTCCAGCGGATCTTTGATAAAAAGTGACTAAAGTCGCGTTAATTTTCACTGACAGATTTTTATCGCTTATGAATCAACGCCTGCGCGTTTTTTCACCACCATTTCACATTTTGTCAGTTAAAACTGAAAACGCATCCAGGCGAAGTAAACGTTTCCGTTGTTGTAAGTCCCCGGGATGTAGGTCATCTGGAACGTTGCGGGGCCATAGCCAATCGAGGCCAGCGGCAGCAGCACCGGGATCGGGATGTAGTTCCAGTTATCACGTGCAGTGACCCCGGCGGTATAGCCCAAACCGACGTGGAAGTTCTCGTCCGCTAGCGGACGCCAGGTTTTCTCCCAACCATATCCCCCAATCGGCTCCCATTTATTAAACGAGTCTTTGAAGGCCATCAGATAGATGCCATGCCAGTTGCCTTTTTCATCCCAGCGAGACTGGCCAAAACCCGCGCCCCACGGACGCTCGTTGTATTTATCGGTTTTCTCTTTGTCATAAGCAAAACGCGCATGCCACGTTATTGCCGGAACATAGAGATCGTAATGTTCAGGTGCCGTCCATGTCTGGGAAACATTATCCGTAAAGGTTGAGAACCAGCCTTTATCCGCCGCGTTGCCTTCTGCCTGTGCAACAGAAGAAAACGTTAACTGCCCAAAAATAAACAACAAAATAGAGAAAAAAGTATTACGTACGATCACAATGCAATTACCATTCTTAGTATTCGAGGCAAAGTTTACCATAAAATAGTTGAATCAAGGCTTAACAGCATCGGCGTTATTCCTAATTATTCGGCCTCTTTCCGGGAATATTCTTAAAGAAAGCCAGAGATAGGTGCAAATAAACCCACAAGGGGTGTGACTTTTCACATTAAGCTTTGTTAATCAGCAACATGCAAAACCATACAAAACATTAACAATTTGTTATCATTAATGGGACATGTTGCGCTATTTCTGAGGGTCAAGGGCCGCATGACATAAATGTATGGGCCATGGCAAAACACAGTTGTTCGGTTCTCTAGTCGTCTGTTTATTGATTTTAATCAGCAAGAACAGGCCAATTATTCGGCACATTTTCATCCTTCTTTTTTTATTGATTTTTTGTGCTCCATTGCAGCAGAGATACAGGGGAAATCATGCTTACGTTATTCGAGCTCCTTATTGGCGTCGTCGTCATTGTCGGCGTCGCGCGCTACATCATTAAAGGCTACTCGGCCACGGGCGTATTATTTGTTGGCGGTTTAACGCTGCTGATTATCAGCGCAATAATGGGGCACCAGGTGTTACCAGCCAGCGCGACCAGCACCGGTTACACCGCTACAGATATTGTTGAATACATTAAAATATTGCTCATGAGCCGCGGCGGCGATCTGGGCATGATGATCATGATGCTGTGTGGTTTTGCAGCCTATATGACCCACATCGGCGCCAACGACATGGTCGTTAAGCTTGCCTCCAAACCCCTGCAGTACATCAACTCGCCGTATCTGCTGATGGTCGCCGCCTATTTCCTTGCCTGCCTGATGTCGCTGGCCGTTTCGTCGGCTACCGGACTTGGCGTACTGCTCATGGCGACGCTGTTCCCGGTCATGGTGAACGTCGGTATCAGCCGCGGTGCGGCCGCGGCAATTTGCGCGTCCCCGGCGGCCATTATTCTCTCCCCAACCTCCGGTGACGTTGTGCTGGCGGCAAAGGCGGCGGAGATGTCACTCATCGACTTTGCCTTTAAAACCACGTTACCGATCTCAATTGTTGCCATCGTGGGCATGGGTATCGCGCATTTCTTCTGGCAGCGCTATCTCGATAAGAAAGAAAACATCAGCCATGAAATGATGGACGTGAGTGAAATCACCACCACCGCTCCCGCGTTCTATGCCATTCTGCCGTTCACCCCGATTATCGGAGTGCTGATTTTTGACGGCAAATGGGGTCCACAGCTGCACATCATCACCATTCTGGTCATCTGTATGCTGCTGGCCGCCGTGCTGGAGTTTGTACGCGGTTTTAACACACAAAAAGTCTTCTCAGGTCTGGAAGTGGCATATCGCGGTATGGCGGATGCCTTCGCTGGCGTGGTGATGCTGCTGGTTGCGGCAGGCGTTTTTGCCCAGGGTCTGAGCACGATCGGCTTTATCCAGAGCCTGATTTCTATCGCCACCTCGTTCGGCTCGGCCAGTATTATCCTGATGCTGGTTCTGGTGGTGCTCACCATGCTGGCGGCCATGACCACCGGTTCAGGTAATGCGCCTTTCTACGCCTTCGTTGAGATGATCCCGAAACTGGCCCACTCATCCGGTATTAACCCGGCCTATCTCTCCATTCCCATGCTGCAGGCGTCAAACCTGGGCCGTACCATTTCTCCGGTGTCGGGCGTGGTCGTTGCCGTTGCCGGGATGGCGAAAATCTCGCCATTCGAAGTTGTCAAACGCACCTCAGTACCCGTTATGGTTGGCCTGATTATCGTGATTATCGCCACGGAAGTGCTGGTACCCGGCGCGGCCTAAGCTAAATTAGGGATATCCAAAAAGCGCCTGCGGGCGCTTTTTGTGCTTTAATAACTTCCAGAAATTAATCGTGCTCATTCGATCAGGAAATCATATGTTCAGGAAGGATATCGTCATCCCGTCTGGCGCAATGGCGCTTGCTCTCTGTCTCTTCTCCGCACAGGCGGAACCGCTGAAGGCAACACAGTATGGCGATTTCGATCGCTATGTGCTGGCTCTCTCCTGGCAAACCGGGTTTTGCCAGAGCATGGTCGAGCGCAACCGTAATGAACCTGACGAATGTCGCCTGCAAAAAGAGCGCGAGAATAAAGCCGATTTTCTGACCGTTCACGGGCTATGGCCCGGCCTGCCGAAATCAATTGCCGCGCGCGGCGTGGATGAACGTCGATGGATGCGTTTCGGCTGTGCCACACGTCCGATTCCGAACATGCCGGAAGTGAAGGCCAGCCGCAAATGCGATGCCGCCGAAACCGGGCTGTCGCTTTCCGCTGCCGCAAAGCTCAACGACGTGATGCCGGGCGCGGGCGGGAATTCCTGCCTGGAACGCTACGAATATGCCAAACATGGCGTCTGCTTTGGTTTCGACCCCGATGCCTATTTCGGCACGATGGTGCGGATGAACCAGGAAGTTAAAAGCAGCGCGGTCGGTAAATTCCTCGCCGATAACTACGGGAAACCCGTCAATCGCAGCGACTTTGACAGTGCCGTTGCCAAAAGCTGGGGCAAGGAGAACATCAAAGCGATCAAGCTGACCTGCAACGGCAACCCGGCGTATCTCACCGAGATGCAGATTTCCCTGAAGGCAGACGCCATTAATAGCCCGCTTTCAGCGGCGTCATTTGCACCGCAGCCACATCCGGGTAACTGCGGAAAACAGTTCGTGATTGATAAAGCCGGTTACTGATCTACCGTCGGGCGCACCATATCAAACCGGTTTTCGTCACTGATGCCATAGTACGCCGTCGGCCCACCCGCACGCAGGATGGGCTGCGCTTTGGCCGTCTGGTATATCCCCTCTTCCAGCAGCGTTTCGGCAATATGGATACCGACCACCTCACCCAATACCAGCCAGGTATCGACCGGCGTGCCGTCGGCACCGGTAAGCTGAATGCACTGCGACAGGCGGCACTCAAAGTTCACCGGGCTTTCTGCGACGCGGGGCGCGTTAACCAGCCGGCTGGCCGCTGGCGTTAGCCCGGCGAAGCTAAATTCATCCCGATCGTGGGGAAGCATCGCTGAGGTTTGGTTCATCGCCTGCGCGAGATCGCGCGTCGCCAGGTTCCAGACAAACTCTTTTGTCTCGGTAATATTCCGCACGCTGTCCTTCCAGCCGTTGCTGGAAAAACCGATGATCGGCGGACGATAGTTAAAGCAGTTAAAGAAGCTATAAGGCGCGAGGTTCAGCTGACCGGCACTATCGCATGAGGAGATCCATCCGATCGGACGTGGACCAATAATGGCGTTCAGCGGATCGTGCGGCAGACCGTGACCCTGAGACGGTTGGTAGAAGTACATAGTTCTCTCTCGTTGGTGGGCAACGCCCTGGTTCAGGACGTTCAGCGTAACGCAATCCGCCGGGAATGCAGACTGAATAAATTTCAGCGAAAATTCATATGGACCATGAATGTGACCTTCATCACTTCAAACTTGGCCGCTCAGCCAGTATCATCGGGAGAGTTAAACCCTCGCTGCCAGACGGCGAGGGTTTTCTTTTGGATCGGTTTCTGCGTGACACGCAGCATTAACGACATGGAGTAAAAATGTCCAGACCTACAATTATCATCAATGAGCTCGACGCAGAACGTATCGACAGATTGCTGGAAAAAGCGGAGTTTGCCTCACTTCCCGTGGCCGACGCCCTGAATGAGGAGCTCGACCGGGCGCAGATGTGCACGCCTGAGTCAATGCCGCATGACGTGGTCACCATGAACAGCCAGGTAAAATTCCGCAACCTGACCACCGGCGAAGAGCTGACCCGCACGCTGGTTTATCCGGCGCAGATGACCGACAGCAGCGCCCAGCTTTCCGTGCTTGCGCCTGTGGGTGCCGCGCTGCTGGGTCTACGCACGGGCGATTCCATCCACTGGGAATTGCCGGGCGGCGCCTCTGCCCATCTTGAAGTGCTGGCATTACTCTACCAGCCAGAAGCCGCGGGCGATTACCTGCGTTAACCTCTTCTGAACAAGCGCCTCCGCGTTGCACAGAGGATGCAGCCGCATCCTCTTTCCGCAAATTCACCCCATTTTCCTATATCGCGCAAAGCGGCCTTCATCCACGCTTAATCTGTTTTGGTGCCGCGGGGACGGTCATGAGTGAGATACTGGTTATCACACTTATTTTTCTGATTTTTGTGGCGATTATCGTCACGGCGGTGCTCTACCTTGAACGCCACAGGTAAGCGAGCACTCATGCAACCCCACCCGGGAAAGCGTTCACCAGGCCCTTAACTTTCTGCTCTGCAGCCTCAGGCGTTTCTGCACCGGGGACCAGAATCACCTTCCGGCACTCCTCCTCCCGTTTTTCGAATACCTGATAGGCGCGCTCCGCATCCGCAAGGGGAAGATAATGGGTCACGATCTCTTCCGGCGTAAGCAGCCCTTTTTCGATCAGCGGTAACAGTTCACCCAGCCAGGCATGGACGTGCGTCTGGCCCATCTTAAACGTCAGCCCCTTATCAAAGGCATCGCCAAACAGGAAGCCATGAATAAACCCGGCGTACACACCGGGTACGCTAACCACCCCACCGCGTCGAACGGCAGCAATGCACTGACGCAACGCTTTGCCGCTGCTGCCTTCAATCTTAAGATTGCTGAGGATCGTTTCGGTGGTGCTGCCTTTCGCTTCGAACCCTACCGCATCAATCACGGCGTCAACCCCGCGCTGGCCAGCGGTCTGCTCGATGATTTTTTCCGCTGCGTCGTTATCATCATCAAAGTTGATGGGGATTGCGCCGTAACGCGCCTCGGCAAAGCGCAAACGGTACGGGTGGTGATCGATAACAAAGATCTGCTCCGCTCCCAGCAGCCGCGCGCAGGCAATGGTCAGTAGCCCCACCGGCCCGGCGCCGAAAACCGCTACGCTTGAGCCTTTTTCAATCTGCGCATTTTTTGCGGCCTGCCAGGCCGTGGGCAAAATATCGGAAAGGAAAAGCGCCTTATCATCGGAAAGGAGCTGCGGGACCTTAAACGGCCCGACGTTGCCTTTTGGCACGCGGACATATTCTGCCTGTCCCCCCGGCACGCCGCCGTAGAGATGGCTATAGCCAAACAGCGCGGCCGGCGCGGGGATTTGCTTTTTGTTCAGCGCGGCGCCCTGCCCGGCATTGGTATTTTCACAGGCCGCGTATTGCTGCAGGCGGCAAAAGAAACAGTCCCCGCAGGCGATGACAAAGGGGATCACCACCCGATCCCCTTTTTGCAAATTCTTCACCTCTGAGCCGCACTCGACGATTTCCCCCATAAACTCATGGCCAAAAATGTCGCCGTGCTGCACCTTCGGGATCTTTCCGCGATAGAGATGCAAATCGGAGCCGCAGATCGCCGTGGCCGTGACGCGCAGAATGATATCGTCGGGCTGTTCGATGATGGGATCGGGGACATTCTCGACGCGAACATGGTGCGGACCGTGATACGTAAGTGCTTTCATGCGACCTCCGAAAGGTTCCAGGTAAGTGTATAAGGGTAGCTACCCCTCAAGGTCTGCCCCGGAATACGGGCCTTTTGAGATTTATCCTGGTGAGATAAGAAAACTGACGGAGCGCTTACAGAAACCATTTATATTTTATGGTTAAATAAGTTCAGCGTTTATAAACAAGGAGAAACGGGTATGTATCAGAGAATCATTATGCCGGTTGATGTTTTTGAGATGGAGCTGAGCGACAAGGCCGTTCGCCATGCGGAGTTCCTGGCGCAGCAGGACGGAGTCATCCATCTGTTGCACGTCCTGCCGGGCTCCGCCAGCCTGAGCCTTCACCGCTTTGCCGCCGACGTGCGTCGCTTCGAAGAGCATTTGCAGCATGAAGCGGAAACCCGTCTGCAGACCATGGTCAGCCACTTCAGCATCGACCCTTCAAGGATCAAAACGCACGTCAGATTCGGCAGCGTACGCGATGCGGTAAACGAACTGGCGAACGAGCTGAAAGCAGACGTGGTGGTCATCGGTTCGCGCAACCCTTCCATTACCACGCATCTGCTGGGCTCTAACGCCTCCAGCGTGATCCGCCACACCCACATACCAGTGATGGTCGTAAGATAAAAAAAGAGGCCACCTTTCGGTGGCCTCTCGCTATTGCAGGTGTAGCCTTACTTTCTTCTGTTATGCGGTTTTGGTGCGGATCAGATAGTCAAATGAACTCAGAGACGCCTTCGCCCCTTCACCCGTGGCGATGATAATCTGTTTGTACGGCACGGTGGTGCAGTCGCCCGCCGCAAACACGCCTTTCACGCTGGTTTCACATTTCGCATCGATGATGATTTCGCCCATGCGGTTGCGCTCAATCGCGCCTTCCAGCCAGGTGGTGTTTGGCAGCAGACCAATCTGCACAAAGATCCCTGACAGCTGAACGCTGTGCACATCGCCGCTCACGCGGTCACGGTATTCCAGTCCGGTCACTTTGCTGCCGTCGCCCTTCACTTCCGTGGTTTGCGCGTTCAGTACGATGTCGACGTTTTTCAGGCTGCGAACTTTATCCTGCAGAACCTGGTCGGCCTTCATCTCTGGAGCAAACTCCAGAAGCGTAACGTGTTCAACAATCCCCGCCAGGTCGATAGCCGCTTCCACGCCGGAGTTACCCCCGCCGATCACCGCCACGCGTTTGCCTTTAAACAGCGGGCCGTCGCAGTGCGGGCAGTAGGTCACACCTTTGGTACGGTACTGATCTTCACCCGGCACGTTCATGTTGCGCCATTTCGCGCCGGTGGCAATGATAATGCTGCGCGCTTTCAGCACCGCGCCGGACGCGGTTTCAATCTGGTGTAACCCCCCCTCCACCGCAGCCGGAACCAGCCTGCTGGCGCTCTGGCTGTCGATCACGTCCACGTCGTAGTCGCTGACGTGCGCCTTCAGCGCCCCCGCCAGCTTCTGGCCTTCGGTCTTCGGCACGGAGATGTAGTTTTCGATGTCCACGGTATCCAGCACTTGACCGCCGAAGCGTTCGCCCATCAGTCCGGTACGAATGCCTTTACGCGCAGAATAAACCGCCGCCGCCGCACCCGCAGGGCCGGAGCCAACAATCAGCACGTCGTAGGCATCGCGTTTGTTCAGCTCTTCCGCCGCACGTTTTTCAGCACCGGTATCCACTTTTGCAACGATTTCGGTCAGCGTCATGCGGCCCTGGCCGAACTCTTTGCCGTTCATGTAGACCGCCGGAACGCCCATCACGTTGCGATCGGTGATTTCATTCTGGAAGGTACCGCCGTCAATCGCCGTGTGCTTAATGCGCGGGTTCAGAACCGACATCAGGTTCAGCGCCTGCACCACGTCCGGGCAGTTGTGGCAGGAGAGCGAGTAATAGGTTTCAAATTCGAAATCACCGTCGATATCGCGGATCTGCTCCAGCAGCGCCTGCGCCTCTTTCGATGGATGACCACCCGTCCACAGGAGCGCCAGCACCAGTGAGGTAAATTCGTGGCCCAGCGGAGAACCGGCAAAGCGCGGTCCCTGGTCGGAGCCTGGGTTGGTAATCAGGAAAGAGGGCTTACGGACCGGCAGCGCGTTGTCTTCTTTGAAGGTCACTTTCGGCGACAGTTCAGCGATCTCCGCCAGCAGTTCCTTGATCTCTGCCGATTTGGCGCTGTCGTCAAGCGTAGCGATCAGCTCAACGGGTTTGGTCAGTTTCTCAAGGTAGGCCTTGAGCTGGGTTTTCATATTTGTGTCGAGCATTGTTCTTCCCTCTCTTAAGACGTCATCATGCAAGCTGCCTTATACGGGCGGCCTGAATGCAACTTGCATCATGGTGCTGGAATGAAATGGGCGCGGGTGCGCCCATTGATTGCCGGGTGGCACTTCGTTTACCCGGCCTACGATACTGTAGGCCTGTGCAAGCGCAGCGCCGCCAGGCTTTACAGACTTAGATCTTGCCGACCAGGTCCAGGGATGGAGCCAGCGTCGCTTCGCCTTCTTTCCATTTCGCCGGGCACACTTCGCCTGGGTGAGAAGCCACGTACTGAGCGGCTTTCACTTTACGCAGCAGGTCAGAAGCATCACGGCCGATACCTTCAGCGGTAACTTCGATAGCCTGGATAATGCCCTGCGGGTCAACAACGAAGGTGGCGCGGTCAGCCAGGCCTTCATCTTCACGCATGTTGTCGAAGTTACGGGTCAGGGCGCCAGTCGGGTCACCGATCATCGCGTATTTGATTTTCGCGATGGTTTCAGAGCTGCCGTGCCATGCTTTGTGGGTGAAGTGGGTATCGGTAGAGACAGAGTAAACGTCTACGCCCAGCTTCTGCAGTTCGTCGTAATGGTCTGCCACGTCGCCCAGCTCAGTCGGGCAAACGAAGGTAAAGTCAGCCGGATAGAAGAAGAAGACGCTCCAGCGGCCTTCGGTATCTTTCTCGGTAACTTCGATGAACTCACCGTTTTTGAACGCCTGGTTTTTGAAAGGTTTAATTTTGGTATTAATCAAAGACATCTGTACTTCCTCCGTGTTTTCGTTGAGATGTAAGGTAACCAACTTTATTCATCGGGGCTAATGCGTATGCTTTATCAAATCAATCAGCCAAACCTTACAACGTCGACAAGACAACAAGGTGAACCTTTTACAGGAAAGCCTGAAAGTAAAAAGGCCGCCTCAACGGGCGGCCCTGATACCTGAATTCCCCGCAGGTACATTCAGTGCCAGCCGAAACTGGCGTTGCGTTGCGCTCTACAACCCTTTATATCAAGGTGGTAACAGCCTTTTGATTACACCACCCGTACAGGGATTGGGCAATCCATAAGAGAGACATTCCTGCCTATGGCTGTGATAGGTTGTGTCGAACATCATTCCGGAGCGTTATAAATTTATTTTTATTATAAAACTATCGCAATATATAAATAACAATTGTCATTTAAAACGTTCACGCCCTCTTCTAAGATAAAATTATCTTAATCACCTTTGAAGCGCTATTTCAATAATCTGACGTCGTGATATATTAAGATGAGTTTAATTTAAAATTAAGAGAGTTAACCGAAAGGATTGTAAATGGTTAACTTCAAACTATAGTTATCAGTGATGTGATAAACACAGCATCCTCAGGACGAAACATGGCAAACCTCTACGACCTTAAAAAATTCGATCTTAATCTGTTAGTCATTTTCGAGTGCATTTACCAACATCTTAGTATCAGTAAAGCCGCCGAGACGCTGTATATCACGCCCTCTGCCGTGAGCCAGTCGCTGCAACGTCTGAGAGGACAACTCAACGATCCTCTTTTTATCCGTTCCGGTAAAGGGATCACGCCCACGACCGTCGGCGTCAATCTGCATCATCATCTGGAACAGAACCTTAACCAGCTTGAGCAGACTATCAATATCATGCACAGCAGCAGGTTGAAGAAAAATTTTGTGATTTACTGCCCGCAGTTTATGAGCACCAAAACGATGCTTGAGCCAATGAAGCTGCTTATGAACAAGTACAATTACTCCATTGAATTACATGATGTTTTTCTTGCTCCTGATTCAGCAGAAGATCTCCTGGCTTACCGAAAAGCCGATCTGATATTTTCTTTTGCCACCTCCAGCAGCCGCTCTATTGCCTGCAGTCTGTATCATAAACTTCCCTTTGTTCTCGTTTGTCGGAAAGATCACCCCCGCATGAGCGGCAAACCGACGCGCGAAGAGATTCTGAATGAAAATTTCACCGCCTACCTGAGCGATGAGAACAGCGTCAAAGACTACCAGGAAAAGGCTGAGAACCTGTTAACCGAAAGAAATATCGTTTACCGAAGCGACTCTTTTATATCCCTTCTGTCGGTGATCAGTTCATCCGACCTCATAGGGCTAGCGCCCACACCGGCCTTTGAACAATATGGTCCCGCGCTTAACCTGCGCAAAGTGGAGACAGACATTCAGTTTCCCAGCATTGATATTTACATGATGTATAATCGTTCCGCGCTGAATAGCTCGGCATTCGCGAGTTTTATTGAAGAAATAACTTTACCGTGAGATGTTGTCGTGGTTCTCGCACAGAATGAGAACCACCTCTTTCAGAAACATACACCATCGTTATAGAAACATTCAGCATAAACTTTATACACCTCATTAATTATTGACTGATATAATTCTCACTTTAGTATTGACGCTAACGTCTGGTATTTATTCCTCAGGATGAGAATAAACATGTCAATTTATAAATACCCTCTTAACCAGGATGTTCTTTCTGCGGCCCGGGAACGAATAAAATGGACCCTCGAGAATTTACCCAGAACCTGTGTCTCTTTTTCAGGAGGTAAAGACTCCACCGTCATGCTGCATCTGGTTGCCCGACAGGCGCGACAGATGAAAATAAAAATAGATGTCCTCTTTATCGACTGGGAAGCGCAGTTTTCCCATACCATTACCCACGTTGAGCATATGCGCGAGCTGTACAGCGATGTTATCGGCCATTTCTGGTGGGTAGCACTTCCCCTGACAACGCAAAATTCCCTGTCGCAATTCCAGCCGGAATGGCAATGCTGGGAACCCGGTACCCGATGGGTCCGCCAGCCTCCTGACGATGCGATAACCGATCCCGCTTTTTTTCCCTTCTACCAGCCCGGCATGACGTTTGAAACTTTTGTCCGCAGTTTCTCCGACTGGTTTTCTCACAATCGCCCGGCGGCGGTGATGATTGGCATCCGCGCCGATGAGTCTTACAACCGTTTTCTGGCTATTGCGTCGGCGCGTAAGCAGCGCTTTGCCGATGATAAACCCTGGACGACTGTCGCCCCGGGCGGGCATGCCTGGTATGTTTATCCCCTCTACGACTGGAAAACAGCCGATATCTGGACCTGGTTCGCCAAATCGGGATGTTGCTATAACCCGCTCTATGACCTGATGTTCCAGGCCGGCGTGCCGCCCCGCTATATGCGTATTTGTGAGCCCTTCGGCCCGGAACAACGCCAGGGGCTATGGCTGTACCACGTTGTTGAGCCCGATCGCTGGGCGGCCATGTGCGAGCGCGTGAGCGGCGTGCGCAGCGGGGGAATTTACGCCGGGCACGATAACCATTTTTACGGCCACCGGAAAATCCTGAAACCCGAGCACCTATGCTGGCGCGAATATGCCATGCTGCTCCTCGACAGCATGCCGCAAAATACCGCTGAGCATTACCGCAATAAAATCGCCATTTATCTGCACTGGTATCAGAAGAGAGGCATAGAGGATATTCCCGATACGCAGGACGGTGATATCGGTGCCAAAGACATTCCCTCCTGGCGCCGTATTTGTAAGGTTATCCTTAATAACGACTACTGGTGCAGAGCGCTATCGTTCAGCCCAAATAAACCCAAACATTATCAGCGCTACAGCGACAGAGTGAAGGCAAAACGCAAGGAGTGGGGAATATTATGCGACAAAGACTAATCACCGAGATGGAAACGTACCTTCAGTCACTTCCCGAAGAGGATCGCATTAACGCCATAAATGCTTTTCGCGAAGCAATCCATAAAAACAGCCCTTTTCGCGAGCAACCGATAGACTGCGTCCTCTGGATCAGACAGGACGCTATTACCGCTAACGACTACAACCCCAATAACGTTGCCCCTCCAGAAAAGCGGCTGCTCAGTAAGTCGCTGGAACTCGATGGATTCACCCAACCTATCGTTGTGACAGAAAGTGAACCGCAGCACTACGAAATTGTGGATGGTTTTCATCGTCATGAAATCGGCAAAAACCGGGCAGCGCTGAAGCATCAGCTTAAGGGCTATCTCCCCATCACCTGCCTGCGCCAGGACCGGCAGGATAAACATAACCGTATGGCCGCAACCATTCGTCACAACCGCGCGCGGGGTCGGCACCAGATTAACGCCATGTCGGAGATCGTTCGCGAGCTGGTGCAGCTTGGCTGGAATGACGAGAGGATAAGCAAGGAGCTGGGAATGGACGGGGATGAAGTCTTACGCCTCAAGCAAATTAACGGTCTGCTGGAGCTGTTTGCAGACCGCCGCTACTCAGAAGCCTGGACGGTGAAATAATCAGAGCGTGTTGAGACGCTCTGCCGCCGCCAGCAGCGTCGATTCCTGCTTCGCAAAGCAAAGACGGATCAGCCTGTGCGGGAAGGGATCGGCGCAGAACACCGACAGCGGAATGGCGGCCACACCCACCTCTTTTGTTAACCACTGGCAGAAGCTGACGTCGTCCAGATCGGAAATCGCGCTGTAGTCGGCCAGCAGGAAGTAGGTCCCTTCACAGGGTAAAATCTCCAGGCGGCTTTTGCTCAGCGCGTTCACAAACAGATCCCGGCGTTTTCGATAGAAGTCCGGCAGCTCGCGGTAGTGCTCCGGCTCGGCGCGCAGCATATCCGCCAGCGCCAGCTGGGCGGGTGTGTTCACCGCAAAAGTCAGATACTGGTGCACCTTGCGAAGCTCGGCGCTGATGGCGGCCGGTGCGACGCAGTAGCCCACTTTCCAGCCGGTCATATGGTAGGTCTTACCGAATGACGAGACGGCGACGGCGCGCTCGCGCAGCTGCGGATGGGCCAACACGCTGGCGTGCCCTTCCTCTGCAAAGCAGATGTGCTCGTAAACCTCATCGCTCAGCACGTAAATTTCACGTTCCGCAATCACCTGCCACAGCGCGGCGAAATCGGCTTTCTGCCACACCGTCGCCGACGGATTGTGCGGCGTATTCAGGATCACCAGGCGGGTTTTGTCGCTCAGAAGGGCCGCAAACGTCCGCCAGTCAGGGCGGAAATGCGGTGGCTGCAGCGCCACGCGTTTCACCACGCCGCCGGAGAGTTCAACCGCAGGCGCATAGCTGTCGTAGCTCGGGTCAAAGCAGATAACTTCATCGCCCGCACGCACCAGCGCGGTGATGGCCGCATACAGCGCTTCGGTCGCCCCTGCCGTCACCGTGATGTCGCTGTTGGCATCGGGCTTATAGCCGTACAGCTCCGCCGTTTTATCCGCAATGGCTTCCCGCAGCGCCTGCACGCCGGTCATCGGCGCATACTGATTCGCCCCCTGCGCCACGTGGTACGCCAGACGCTCCTGCAGATAGGTCGGGCCGTCGAAATCCGGGAACCCTTGGGAAAGGTTAATGGCGTTGTGCTGCTGTGCCAGGGCGCTCATCTGCGTAAAGATGGTGGTCCCGAGATTGGGAAGTTTACTCTGTGGAATCAATGCGTTACTGCTCATTGTGTCGTGCCTGCTTGTAATACTTATGTTGCTGCCACTATAACACGATGTTAGTCTTTGGCAATCAAGACGCTTAGACGTCTAAATCATATGAATATTCCTGGCCGCGAGGGTAAAAGGAAATGACAGACAACCTGCAACTCACACATCTTGTCGACGCCTGCCGCTGGATTGGCGCCAAAGGCTGGGCACCCGCCACCGGCGGCAACATGTCGGTGCGTCAGGACGAACGCCTGTGCTGGCTCAGCGAATCCGGCAAAGACAAGGGCAGCCTGACGACGGAGGATTTTCTGCAGGTGGAGATTGCCACCAACCGCGCGCCGTCTGGTCGTAAGCCATCAGCCGAAACGGGGCTACACACCCTTATTTATCGCCTGTTCCCGGAGGCCAACGCCGTCCTGCACGTGCATACCGTCAACGCCACGGTGCTGTCGCGTCTGGTCAAAGAAGCCGAGCTCAACATCAGCGGCTTTGAAATGCAAAAATCCCTCACCGGGCAGACCACGCATCTGGATACGGTGGCTATCCCGGTTTTTGATAACGATCAGGACATTGACGCCCTCGCCTCCCGAATCGCCCATTACGCGCAGGAACGCCCGCTTAATTATGGTTTTCTTCTTCGCGGTCATGGCTTAACCTGCTGGGGACGCGATGTGGCCGAGGCCCGCCGTCATCTGGAAGGATTAGAATTCTTATTTGAATGCGAAATGCGTTTACGACAACTGGAGAGAGTATGATTCGCGCGATTGTGACGGATATTGAAGGCACCACCAGCGATATCCGTTTTGTCCATGATGTTTTGTTCCCCTACGCGCGTGAGCGGCTGGCGGCCTTCGTGACCGCGCAGCAGTACGCCGAGCCGGTCAAATCCATTCTGGACAACCTGCGTGATGAAATCGGCCACCCGCACGCCAGCGTCAGCGAGCTTATCGACGGCCTGTTTGCCTTTATGGATGAAGACCGCAAATCCACGGCGCTCAAAGCCCTGCAGGGAATCATCTGGCATGATGGCTACGTGAACGGCGACTTTACCGGCCACCTCTACCCGGACGTACTGCCTGCGCTGGAAAAGTGGAAAGCACAAGGGATTGATCTCTATGTTTATTCCTCAGGCTCCGTCGCCGCGCAGAAACTGTTATTTGGCTACAGCGATGAAGGTGATATTACTCATCTGTTCAGCGGCTATTTTGATACCCACATCGGCGCCAAGCGCGAGGTGCAGTCTTATCAAAACATTGCGGCGCAAACGGGCATCGCCCCGTCGCAAATCCTGTTCCTGTCCGATATTCATCAGGAGCTGGACGCGGCTGAACAGGCAGGTTTTCGCACCCTGCAGCTGATTCGCGGCGATGATGACGGCGCAAGCCACCACCATCAGGTCCACCAGTTTGACGAGATTAATCCGGAGCAGATCCCTTCATGAGCGCATTGACCATTTATTCCGATAAAGACGCCAGTCAACACCAGTGGCACAGCACCGACGCCGCCGAGATCGCCCAGCAGCTCAACGCTAAAGGCGTGCGGTTTGAACGCTGGGCTGCGGATCGCGATTTAGGAGACGATCCCGCGCCCGAAGCCGTGATCGAAGCGTATCAGCATGCCATCGACAAGCTGGTGGCGGAGAAAGGCTATCAGAGCTGGGACGTGATCAGCCTGCGCGCCGACAATCCGCAGAAAGAGGCGCTGCGTGCGAAGTTCCTGAACGAACACACCCACGGCGAAGACGAAGTACGCTTCTTCGTAGAAGGCGCGGGGCTGTTTTGCCTGCACATTGGCGATGAGGTGTATCAGGTGCTGTGCGAGAAAAACGACCTGATTTCCGTTCCCGCGGGCACGCCGCACTGGTTTGATATGGGCTCAGAGCCGAACTTTACGGCGATCCGTATTTTCGATAACCCGGAAGGCTGGGTGGCCCAGTTTACGGGCGATGCAATCGCGGATGCGTATCCAAGGCTGGCATGATCTTTTCTCCCTCTCCCTGTGGGAGAGGGCCGGGGTGAGGGCATCAGCGCGCACTACGCGTTAAGCCCTTTTGCATACCCCACCAGCTGATCCAGCACAATCCCCCATCCTTCGTGGAAGCCCATCTGTTCATGCTGCTCGCGGATTTCCTTCGTCGGATGACGCGCAATCGCCGTGTAGCGGGTTTTGCCCTCGCCCACATCTTCCAGCAGCAGGATCGCCGTCATAAACGGTTTCTCCGCAGGTTTCCAGTCCTCCCCGTAACCGTCGGTAAAGACCAGCTTTTTACCGGGATCGATTTCAAGAAATACGCCCCGGTTATCCATTCGCTGCCCGTCCACCTCGAACACGGTGTTGAACCGCCCGCCCACGCGCAGGTCGAGGTCGCATTCGGTCACCTTATGGGGAGCAGGAATGAAGAAGTTTTTGATGTGCTCCGGCGTGGTCCAGCAGAGCCACAGCAGGTCGCGCGGTGCATCCACCACGCGCTCCAGTTTTAAGTCTGTTTCAGGATCGAGCGTCACGATGTTGTCCTCTCAGGGGAACCCCTTACAAGGATAGCCGGACTCAGGCGAATTTCCCGTTTGCCACCGCTTCCGGCGTGACCACGCCCGTATCCAGCACCCAGCCGCTAATCAGCGAGGCAGGCGTAACGTCGAACGCCGGGTTATAGACCTGCGCATCTTCCGGCGCCCACTGCACCGCGCCAAAGCTTCCCGCCACGCCCGTCACCTCGCTGGCGGCGCGCTGTTCAATCGGGATCGCGTCACCGTTCGGGCAGTCAGGATCGAGGGTCGTTTGCGGGGCAGCAACATAGAACGGAATGCCGTGGAATTTCGCCAGCACCGCCAGAGAATAGGTGCCGATCTTATTCGCCACGTCGCCGTTGGCGGCAATACGGTCTGCGCCCACCCACACGGCGTCCACCAGCCCTTTCGCCATCAGGCTGGCGGCCATGGAGTCGGTAATCAGCTGATACGGCACACCCAGCTCGCCAAGCTCCCACGCGGTCAGTCTACCGCCCTGCAGCAGCGGACGGGTTTCATCCACCCAGACGCTGCTGACGTTACCGTCCTGATGCGCGCGGGCAATCACGCCCAATGCGGTGCCGACGCCCGCCGTTGCCAGCCCGCCGGTGTTGCAGTGGGTAAGCAGACGGCTGCCGGGCTTAACCAGCGCGCTGCCGGCTTTCGCAATCGCGTCGCAAAGCCGTTTGTCTTCGTCAATCAGGCGCAGCGCTTCGGCTACCAGCGCCGGAACATAATCTTCCTGCCACAGCGCAATCTTCATGCGGTCGAGATTGTTCATCAGGTTCACCGCCGTCGGGCGGGACGCGCGCAGGGTTTCCAGCGCCGCCGCCAGCTCGTCGCGGCTTTTACCGTTTTCCGCCAGCAGCGCTAGCAGCAGGCTTGCAGAGAGACCAATCAGCGGCGCGCCGCGCACCCGCAGGGCATGAATGTGCCCAACCAGCGCCTCGACCGTCGAGGCATCCAGCCAGCGTTTCTCCTGCGGAAGCGCCTGCTGGTCGAGAATAAAGAGCTGATTATCCGCCACCCGCAGGCTGGTCGTCTGTAATGTCTGCATGTCGTTAATTCCCTGTTGCGTTGTTGTAGCACATTGTGTCAGGATGAAATCCAGATGTATAGACGTCTACATGTCTTTATTAGCAAACCGTGAGGAACAGGCCATGTCGCAATACCGTACCTTTACCGCTCAGGACGCCGTGGAGTATGCCAGGCAGTTTGGCGGCCTTGATGACCCATCATCGCTGGTGGAGGCGCAGGAGGTAGGCGACGGCAACCTCAATCTGGTATTTAAAATTTTCGACAGCGCTGGCGTGAGCCGCATCATCGTCAAGCAGGCGCTGCCCTACGTGCGCTGCGTCGGCGAGTCCTGGCCGCTGACGCTGGACCGCGCCCGTCTTGAGGCGCAAACGCTGGTCGAGCACTACCGGCACAGCCCGCAGCACACCGTGAAAATCCACCACTTCGACCCGGAACTGGCGGTAATGGTGATGGAAGATCTCTCCAGCCATCGCATCTGGCGCGGCGAGCTGATCAACAACATTTACTACCCGCAGGCGGCGCAGCAGCTGGGCGAATACCTCGCGCACGCGCTGTTCCACACCAGCGATTTCTACCTGCACCCGCACGAGAAAAAAGCGCAGGTGGCGAAATTCATCAACCCGGAGATGTGCGAGATCACTGAAGATCTGTTCTTCAACGATCCGTATCAGATCCACGAGCGCAACAGCTACCCGGCCGAGCTGGAAAATGACGTAGCGGCCCTGCGCGACGACGCCCAGCTAAAAATTGCCGTAGCCTCTCTGAAGCACCGTTTCTTTTCTCAGGCTGAAGCCCTCCTGCACGGCGATATCCACAGCGGGTCGATTTTTGTAGCCGACGGCAGCCTGAAGGCCATCGACGCCGAGTTCGGCTATTTCGGGCCGATTGGCTTTGACGTCGGCACCGCCATCGGTAACCTGCTGCTGAACTTCTGCGGCCTGCCGGGGCACCTTGGCATTCGCGATGCCGCCGCCGCACGCGAGCAGCGCCTGACCGATATTCAAGAGCTGTGGAACACCTTCGCAGAACGCTTCCAGGCGCTGGCTAACGAGAAAACGCGCGACGCCGCGCTCGGCGCACCGGGCTATGCCTCGGCGTTCCTGAAAAAGGTCTGGCATGACGCCATCGGGTTCTGCGGCACCGAGCTCATTCGCCGCAGCGTCGGGCTTTCCCACGTCGCGGATATTGACACCATCAAGGATGAAGCCATGCGCCACGAATGTCTGCGCCACGCGATAACGCTCGGTAAAGCGCTGATTGTCATTGCCGACCGCATCGACAGCGCGGAAGAGCTGGTGGCACGAGTGCGGCAGTACAGCTGAGTGCTTTTGCCGGGTGGCGGCTTCGCCTTACCCGGCCTACGATCCTGAGTCGGGGTGAGGGCATCAAACCGCACTTACCCCAAATACTCAATCACCGACATCCCGCCGTTATAATCCGTGCTGTAAATAATCCCCTGCGCATCGACAAACACGTCGCACGACTGGATCACCTGCGGACGATTTGGCCGCGTGTCCATCATTCTCTCCGGCGCGGCGGGCACCAGCGCGCCGGTTTCCACCGGTCGATACGGATTGGAAATGTCGTACGCGCGCACGCCCGCGTTCTGATACGTCGCAAAAATCAGCGTCGAGCTGACGAAGCTCCCCGGCCGGTTCTCGTGCAGGTTGTGCGGGCCGAAGTGCGCCCCTTTCGCCACGTAGTCGGTTTCATCCGGCTGCGGGAAGGTCGAGATGCTGACCGGGTTCGACGGCTCGCGGATATCAAACAGCCAGATCAGCTTTTCGCCGTCCTGCTGGTTATCCAGCACCGCTTCGTCCAGCACCACCAGCAAATCGCGATCCGGCAGCGGCAGCGCAGTGTGCGTCCCGCCGCCAAACGGCGGGCTCCAGTTGCGGTGACTAATCAGCTTCGGCCGGGTGCGGTCCTTCACGTCCAGCAGCGTCAGGCCGCCGTCGCGCCAGCTGCCGTAGGCGGTGTCGCCCGCGATAATCGCGTGGTGCAGCGCGTAGCGTTTGCCTTCCGGCCAGTTCGGCTTCTCCCCTTCGGCCTGGTTCATCCCCGGCAGCCACCAGCGCCCCGCCACTTCAGGCTTACGCGGGTCCGCCAGGTCGATGGTCAGGAAGATATAGTCGGTAAAGCCGTCGATCAGCGCAGACACGTAGGCCCAGCGGCCGCCGACGTACCAGATGCGGTGAATGCCGATGCCGCTCAGCGACAGAAATCCGATTTCGCGCGGCCTGTCCGGCGTGGAGATATCAAACACGCGCAGCCCGGCGCTCCATCCTTTGTCCTGCACGTCGCTGACGGTCTCCCCCACCTGCCGGGTGTAGTAGACCTTCTCGTCGGCAAAGCGGGCATCGGCAAACAGATCCCGGGCGTTAATCACCAGCAGCAGGTCGTCATGCGCCTGCAGGTGCACGTTCCAGGTGCCGGGCGGTGCGGGCACGAAGCCTGCCGCTTTCGGGTTCTTCGGGTCGCGCACGTCGACAATCGAAAAGCCCTGCGAAACCATATGGCCGATCCAGGCGAAACCGCGATGCACCATCAGCTGCACGCCGTCCGGACGACCGCCCTGGTCGCTATGGCCAATCAGCCGCATATTGCGGCTGTATTCGGGTTGAGGTAATGCAGACATAATGGAGTCCTTTCGCCGGGTGGCGGCTGCGCCTTACCCGGCCTACAACACCGTAGGCCCGGTAAGCGAAGCGCCACCGGGCATTATTTTGACCTGGCTTCAAGCGTCGCAAACCACGGCGCGATGAAATCTTCCGTCTGGCCCCAGCCAGGAATGATTTTCCCCAGAGACGCCACGTTCACCGGGCCCGGCTGGGCGGTCAGCAGCGCCTGCGGAATGGCGGCCGCTTTGAAATCGTAGGTTGCAGGCGTCGCTTCCCCGGCAATCTTGTTCGCCACCAGGCGCACGTTAGTCGCGCCAATCAGCTTCGGATCCACCGCCACGCTCACCTTCCACGAACTGCCCGGTTCGCGCATCAACTGCAGATCCTGGTTGGAGATGTCGATGCTGTAGAGCTTGATCTCGGTGCGGCCGTTCTCCTTCAGCGCCTTATACGCGCCCTGGCTGAAGGCGTCCCAGGTGCCCCAGATGGCGTCGATTTTGCCTTTCGGGTATTTCGCGAGGATCGCGCCCACCTTGTTGGCGGTATCCCCCTGCACGTCAGAGGACACTGCGCCGATGGACTCCAGCTCTTTGATGTCCGGATACTGCTTTTGCAGCTCTTTATAGGCCGCCTGACGGCGCTCCATCGGCGGGAAGCCCGCGACCCACAGCTTGACGATATTGGCCTTGCCGTTGAAATCTTTCGCCAGTTGCCCGAAGGAGAGGTTCGTCAGGGAGGCATCGTCCTGCTGGGTGACGGTCACGCCCGGGATCTCGCCGTTAACGGCGGTATCAAAAACGGCGACTTTGATACCGGCATCCACCGCTTTCTTCACCAGCGCGGTGGAGTACGGATCGCGCCCCTGAGAGAGAATAATCCCGTCATATTTCTGGCTGATCGCCTGGTTCACGAAGTCCTGGAATTTGGCGTCATCCCCGTTGCTTAAAAAGGTGCTGACCTTAAAGCCGAGCTTTTTCCCTTCCTGAATCGCCCCGGCAATAAACTGCGTGGTGTTGTCGTCTGAGCCAAGGTTACGGATCACCGCGATGCGGATCGGGCCGTCATGGTTGGCAATGGCAGCCGGAAGCGGCGCGGGCGTAGCCGCGAAGCCTGGCAGAGCCGTAAGCAACCCAAGTGCCACCAAAGAGAGTGCAATCTTTTTCATTTTTTATCCCGTTGTGTTGTCAGCGTTTTTGTATGTAGGTAATCGCCAGTGCCACCGCGAGCACCAGCCCTTTTATAATGTCCATGGCGTAATACGGCACGGAGAGCATCACCAGCCCGTTCGACAGCACGCCGAGAATGACCGCTCCGACCAGGGTTCCCAGCGCATTCGGTTTGCCTGAGCCTGCCAGCGAGAAGCCAATCCAGGCCGCAGCTACCGCGTCCATCAGGTATCCGCCGCCCGCATTCACCTGCGACGAACCAATGCGCGACGCCAGCAAAATCCCGCCCAGGCCCGCCAGCAGCGAGGCGATCACGTAGGCCGCCACCTTGTAGCGCGTGGTGCGAATGCCGGAGAGACGCGCCGCTTCGGGGTTGCCGCCAATGGCGTACATCCGGCGTCCGTGAGTGGTCAACGAGAGGCCAAGCTGCGCCAGCACGGTCACCACCAGCATGACGATCACGATGGTCGGCACCTGCCCCAGCAGGCTGAACGCCGCCGGAATAGTGCCTTCCGCCATGTCGCCGCTCGGCAGCACCATGTTCTCGGTAATCGACCCGCCGTAGCTGTAGGTCATCGCCACGCCCTGAATAACAAACAGGCTGGCAAGCGTCGCGAGCATGTCCGGAATACGCAGGATGACGATCAGAAAGGCGTTAAACAGCCCCACCAGCGTGCAGAGCGCGAGGGTGATCAGAATCGACTCGGTAGTGCCAAAGCCGTGCCAGACGAAAAGGGAAATCACCAGCGCGTTAGCCAGCGAGGCGGTGGATCCGACAGAGAGATCGAAACCGCCGATGGTCAATGAAATCGACACGCCAATGGCAATCACCGTCACGATGGCAATCGAGCGCAGAATGTTGATGATGTTGTTCGGATCGAGGAAGCTGTCCGACGCCAGGCCAAAGACGGCCACCAGCGCGACGACGGTTAACAGCATGCCCCACCTGTAGAGAAAATCGAAAATCTGCTGACGGCCAGACGCCGCCGCGTTCACTGAAAGGGCCTTGCTCACGACGCCGTTCCTCCGGTTGAATAATAAAGTAGTGTCTCTTCGCGGGCCTCGGCCCCGGCGATTTCCGCCACGATGCGCCCGTCCCACAGCACGCAGATGCGGTCGCACAGCCCGACCAGCTCGGCAAACTCGCCCGAGGCGTAAATCACCCCTTTGCCCTCGCGCGCCAGGCCGTCAATCAGTTGGAACAGGTCGGTTTTGGCCTTCACGTCCACGCCTTTCGTCGGCTCGTCGAATATGAGCACGCTGGCGTCATTGCGCAGCCATTTACCGATGGCGACCTTCTGCTGGTTGCCGCCTGATAAGCGGCGCAGCACCTGCCCCGGCCCGCGGGCGCGCACGCCGACGCGGGCAATCACCTCTTCCGCCCAGCGCCACGCCTGACGATGACCAAACAGGCTCCAGCGCGAGAAGCTGTTATCGGCGCACACGGCGAGGTTCATGCTCACCGGCTCGTCGATAAAAATGCCCTCTTTCCGCCGCTCTTCCGGCACCAGCGCCAGACCGCGCAGCACGGAGTCGGCCGGGTCGCGCGGCTGCCAGGATTGATGATTCAGCTCGCCGTTTGCCACGCGGCTTTTGGTGGCACCAAACAGCGCCTTGCAGAGTTCGGTTTTCCCCGCGCCCGCCAGCCCGGCAATCCCGAGGATTTCGCCTTTGCGCAGGTGCAGGGAGATATCTTTCAGCAGCGCATCGTCATGCAGACCTTCCACCCGCAGCAGCGTTTCGTCACCGTGCGGCGGTCGCGCGGGCGGATAGATATCGCTCAGCACGTGGCCGAGCATCTTCTCGACGATCGCTTCGCCGCTAAGATCGGCCATCGGGCCGGACTCGATCAGCTTGCCGTCGCGCAGCACCGTTAAGGTGTCGCAGATGGCCTTCAGCTCGTGAATACGGTGGGAGATAAACACCACGCCGATACCCTGCTGCTTTAAACGTCTCACCACCGCAAACAGGCGCTCGCTCTCGTGCGCATCCAGCGGCGCGGTGGGTTCATCAAGAATCAAAAAACGGCAGTGGTGGGATAACGCGCGTGCCAGCAAAATCTGCTGCTTTTCGGCCAGCGAACAGCTGTCGATGGAACGGCGTACGTCCAGAGGGACATCCAGCTGCGCCAGCGCCTGTCTCGCCTGCTGGCGGATCGCGCGCCAGCTGAAGCGATGCCCCGGCTGCGCCAGCTGGTCGAGCATGATGTTTTCGGCAATGCTCAACCCCGGGATCAGCGCCACGTCCACCTCCTGCTGTACGAGGTGGATCCCCAGCCGTTTGGCGTCAAGCGGTTCGCGGATCGTTACCGGCTGGTTGTTAATGCTGATCTCACCCTCATAGTGGTCGTGCGTGCCGCACAGCACCGCCATCAGGGTCGATTTCCCCGCGCCGTTGGCACCGGTCAGCGCATGTACGGATCCGCCGGTTAAGGTGAAATTCACGCGCGACAGCGCCTGAAAGCCGGAAAAGGCCAGGCTGATACCGCGCATCTCAAGGCGACTGGAAACCATCCGCGTAAATCCTTCATAACTCTTCTGATTTATCGAATTTTTCACAGCTCCGGTTGACTGACAACGACGGAAAAGGCATAAGATAAAGCGAAATATTATTAGCCATCCGGATGTCCAGACATAACATCGGGTTAGCGCTTGCTAAAAAAAGGACAACACCATGAGCAACACCGATATCCGCGTCGTGCCTGGCCCGGCGAACTACTTCTCACATTCCGGAAGCCTGACGCAGCTGGATAACTTCTTTACTCCGGAACAGCTTTCCCGCGCGGTGTGGATCTACGGCGAGCGCGCTATCGAAGGCGCGCGCCCTTTCCTGCCGGAGAGCTTTAACGCGCCGGGGGCGAAACGCCTGCTGTTTAAAGGCCACTGCAGCGAGCGCGACGTCACCCATCTGGTGAATGAATCCGGCAGCGACGCCAGCGTGGTGATTGGCGTCGGCGGCGGCGCGGTGATAGATACCGTCAAGGCCGTGGCGCGCCGCTTAGGGGTGCCGTTCGTGGGTATCCCCACCATTGCCGCCACCTGCGCGGCGTGGACCCCGCTCTCCGTCTGGTACAACGATGCCGGTCAGGCGCTGCATTTTGAGATCTTCGACGACGCTAACTTTCTGGTGCTGGTGGAGCCGCAGATCGTCCTTAACGCCCCGGCGGAATATCTGCTGGCGGGCATCGGCGATACGCTGGCGAAGTGGTACGAAGCGGTGGTGTTGGCACCTGAGCCGGAGAACCTGCCGCTGACCGTGCGGCTGGGCATCAACGGCGCGCTGGCGATCCGCGACGTGCTGCTGGCGCGCAGCGAAGAGGCGCTTGCCGACCAGCAGCGCGGTGACCAGACGCAGGCGTTCCGGGACGTGGTAGATGCGATTATCGCCGGTGGCGGGATGGTCGGCGGCCTGGGCGAACGCTATACGCGCGTTGCGGCGGCGCATGCGGTACACAACGGCTTAACCGTGCTGCCGCAGACGGAAAAATACCTGCACGGCACCAAGGTGGCCTACGGCATTCTGGTGCAGAGCGCCCTGCTCGGCCAGGACGACGTGCTGGCGCAGCTGGTGGCGGCGTATCAGCGCTTTAACCTGCCGACCACGCTTCGCGAGCTGGACGTCGACATCAATAACCGGGAAGCGCTGGATAAGGTCATTGCCCACACCCTGCGCCCGGTGGAGTCGATTCACTATCTGCCGGTTGCGTTAACGCCTGACGTTCTGCGCGCCGCGTTTGAGAAAGTGGAATCCTTCAGCCGTTAATCTCGCCGACAGGCTATACCTAATGATGATTCTTACCACTCTCGTAACGAGGTCATCATGCAGATCGATTTAACAGGTAAAAAGGCGCTGGTTACCGGCGCCAGCCGCGGGTTGGGTCGGGCAATTGCACTCTCGCTGGCGCGCGCCGGTGCGGATGTGATTATTACGTATGAAAAATCGGCCGATAAAGCCCAGGCGGTCGCCGATGAGATTAAGGCGCTGGGACGACACGGCGAAGCGGTGCAGGCGGACAGCGCCAGCGCGCAGGCGATTCAGGATGCCGTCACCCATGCGGCGCGCTCCCTTGGCGGGCTGGATATTCTGGTCAATAACGCCGGGATCGCGCGCGGCGGCCCGCTGGAATCCATGACGCTGGCGGATATTGACGCCCTTATCAACGTCAACATCCGCGGCGTGGTGATCGCCATTCAGGAAGCGCTGGTGCACATGTCCGACGGCGGGCGCATTATCAACATCGGCAGCTGTCTGGCGAACCGCGTGGCGCAGCCGGGGATCGCCGTTTACTCGATGACCAAATCGGCCCTTAACTCTCTCACCCGCGGACTAGCCCGTGATTTAGGGCCGCGCGGCATTACCGTTAACCTGGTCCACCCCGGCCCCACCAACAGCGATATGAACCCTGAAGACGGGGAACAGGCTGACTCTCAGCGTCAGCTTATTGCCCTGGGCCATTACGGCCAGCCGGAAGACGTCGCGGCGGCAGTCACGTTTCTTGCCAGCCCGCTTGCCGGGCAAATCTCCGGAACCGGTCTGGACGTGGACGGCGGTTTGAACGCCTGATCGCATATTCCCTGCAAGCCTCTGTCGCCCGGCAGAGGCGTTTCCGAGCACCCTCGAGGGTTCGCGTTTTGCCGCTTTCTCCCGTTTTTTCTCCGCTCTACAGTATCCCATTAGAAATTCGGAATTTATCTAATAGCCTTATTATTTCCTTATATTTTGTGTGGGCGTACAGTGGAGGTACGGATGAAGATTGTCTGGTCCAATGGTGCAAAGAAGGCGTTTTCAAAGATTGACGAGCGGTATCAGCGTCGCATTGAGGTAAAGCTTGCTGAGCTGGATGACCGCTCGGCTCCCCGGCCCGATATCAAAAAAATATCGGCGACAGAAGATCATTTCCGGCTACGCGTTGGCGATTACCGCATCATCTATACGCTTCGGGACGATCCCGATGACCATTGTTATGTTTTGGCCGTCAAGCGCAGAACTTCAACGACTTACCTGCATGAGGAGAGTGCCAACTATGGCTGTACAGCTAATCAAGGACGATAACGGGAAAACGCAGTACGTCGTTATTCCCTATCACGAATATTTTCGTATGCTCTTACAGATGGCAGAAATTGACGACGAAACCGACGACGATCTGGAGGATATTGAGGTCGAACACGATAGTCTTGATGACGTGGAATTGCCTGGGGAAGTCTGCAGCATCATGACCTGGCAGAACGTCAGCCTGCAGGCCGCGTGGCGTATCCTGCGCGGCATGTCCCAGCAGGAGGTGGCGGAAAAACTCGGCATCACCCAGTCCGCCGTGTCACAGCTGGAAGCGCTGGACTCCCGTCCGCAAAAGCGCACCCGCGAAAAGCTGGCGGCAATTTATGGCTGCAAGCAGGAGCAGATCAGCCTCTATTTACCGAAAGAGGGCTAACAGCACTTCGCCCCGCCCTTGCCGCCGTAGCGGGCGTCCTGACGGTCGCGGAAAAATTCTTCGTAGGTCATGGGCGTCTGGTCCGGATGGTTGACGCGCATATGCTCGACGTAGTTGTCGTAGTCCGGCACGCCAATCATCATTTTGGCAGCCTGGCCCAGGTACTTACCTGCTTTGGAAAGGGTGTCGAACATAATTCTGGTCTCACAGGAAATGTAGGCCGGGTAAGCGCTAGCGCCACCCGGCACACAGGTTAATGCGCCCCTTTGGCCTGGGTGACAATCTCTTCCAGGTTTTCAGGCATCGGCTCGTACGGCGTCTCTTTCGCCGTTGGCTTATCGTTTTTCAACGCCGCCAGCGCGGTCTTGAGAGAATACAACGCCAGCACCACGACCACCACCATAAAGAAGATAGTCAGCCCGGCATCCAGACGGTTGTTAAACACCAGCTGCGACAGCTGGGACTCGGTGTACTGCGCCGGGATCTTGCCGCTGTCGATCATCGCCTGGAACTTGTTGGCGATCGCCAGGAAGCCCACCTTGTTGTCCGGGCTGAAGGCTTTCTGCCAGCCCGCCGTCAGGGTACAGATCAGCAGCCATGCGGTTGGCACTAATGCTACCCAGGCGTAACGCTGGCGCTTCATCTTGAACAGCACCACCGCGCAGAGCATCAGCGCCATGCCCGCCAGCATCTGGTTGGCGATACCGAACAGCGGCCACAGGGTGTTAATCCCGCCCAGCGGATCGACCACGCCCTGGTGCAGGAAGTATCCCCACGCCAGCACGCACAGCGCCGTTGCCAGCAGGTTCGCCGGAAGCGAATCGGTACGCTTCAGGTTCGGCGAGATCACGCCCAGCAAATCCTGGAGCATAAAGCGCGCCGCACGAGTTCCCGCATCCACCGCCGTCAGGATAAACAGCGCCTCGAACAGGATGGCGAAGTGATACCAGAAGGAGACGTCCATCAGCCCGCCCAGCGCGCCGTGCAGGATGTAGGCCATCCCCACCGCCAGCGTCGGCGCCCCGCCTGCACGGGAGATAATCGACTGCTCGCCCACTTCACTGGCGATGCTCGTCAACGTATCAGGGGTAATCGCAAAGCCCCAGCCGCTCACCACCTGCGCGGCGGATGCCACCACGTCGACGGTTCCGGCAGGTGCCAGCACCGCCATCGGGCTGTTCATCGCGAAGTACACGCCCGGATCGATGATACAGGCCGAGACCAGCGCCATGATGGCCACGAAAGACTCCATCAGCATGCCGCCGTAGCCGATCAGGCAGGCCTGATTTTCATTCGCCAGCATCTTCGGCGTGGTGCCGGAGGCAATCAGCGCGTGGAAGCCGGACACCGCACCGCAGGCGATGGTGATAAACAGGAACGGGAACAGGTTACCGGTCCAGACCGGGCCGGTGCCGTCAATAAATTTGGTCAGCGCGGGCATGGTCAGGGTCGGGCGCATAATCAGAATGCCGATCGCCAGCCCGATGATGGTGCCGATTTTCAGGAAGGTGGAGAGGTAGTCACGCGGAGCCAGCAGCAGCCACACCGGCAGCACCGCCGCCACAAAGCCGTAGCCCACCAGCATCCAGGTCAGCTGCACGCCGGTAAAGTCGAAGAACGGTGCCCAGGTTGGGCTTTCCGCCACCCAGCCGCCGGAGATAATGGCGAACACCAGAAATACCAGACCAATCACCGACACTTCACCAATGCGCCCCGGGCGCAGATAGCGAATGTAGATCCCCATAAACAGCGCCAGCGGAATGGTGAAGGCAACGGTATAGGTTCCCCACGGGCTGTGGGTCAACGCTTTCACCACGATCATCGCCAGCACCGCGAGGATGATCACCATAATCATAAAGGTCGCCACCAGTGCAATCACCCCGGCGGTTGCCCCCATCTCCTCTTTCACCAGCTCACCCAGCGAACGCCCGTCGCGGCGGGTGGAGACGAACAGCACCATAAAGTCCTGCACCGCGCCCGCCAACACCACGCCCGCGAGGATCCAGATCATCCCAGGCAGGTACCCCATCTGCGCCGCCAGCACCGGCCCCACCAGCGGGCCCGCCCCGGCAATCGCCGCAAAGTGGTGGCCAAACAGCACCTTTTTGTCGGTCGGCACGTAGTCCAGCCCGTCGTTATGGCGGACGGCAGGCGTCATGCGCGTCGCGTCAACGCCTAATACGTTCTTCGCGATATAGCGGCCATAAAAACGGTACGCGATCAGATAAATGCAGACGGAGGCGACGACGATCCAGAGCGCATTGATCTGTTCCCCCCGGTTGAGGGCGATATAGCCCAGGGCAAAGGCTCCCACAACGGAGAGCCCTGCCCATGTAAGGTATTTCCCTGAGTTGTTCATAGTGGTTATCCGTTGTTGTGAAACAGTGAGATGTTACATTTTGTTTCTAGAACAACCGGAAAAATTTAACAACTTTGAAACGCAATAATGCGTGGTCAAACCAGACATTTACACCACATTGTTAAGCCGATCACTTTCGCGACGTCCTCGGTCACACTTTTGCCTTTTTCAGCCAGACGCGGCCTTACGGAATGATTTGTATCATTTTTTTTGCTCATAACCTCGCCAGAATGATCCTGCGCAATCGCGCGCTTACAAGGAAAAGGATATGAACAGTTCTGTACCTCAGGATCATAAGGTCGGGCCGGGCGCGTACTTCGCCCTGGCGTTTGCAGCCGTTTTCTTCTCTGGCCTGTTAGGCGGAAAAGAGTGGTACGGCGTCTTTGATTTCACCACCCTCAACGGTGCGTTTGGCAAAGTGGTCAGTAAAGCCAGCCTGGATGACGGCACCCTGACGACAGCCAGCAGCGCCTTTCGCGGCACCGGCGGCAGCGGCGCGATGGACGGATTTCTCTTCGCGCTCGGTTTAATTCCCGCGGTGATGTTCGCGCTGGGGATGATCAACGTGCTGGAGCACTACGGCGCGCTGCGTGCCGCCCGCAAACTCTTAACCCCGCTGCTGCGCCCGCTGCTGGGCATTCCCGGCACCACCGGGCTGGCGCTGATCGGCAGCCTGCAAAGCACCGACGTGGGCGCGTCGCTGACCCGTAACCTGTCTGACGAAGGGCAAATCAGCGAAAAAGAGAAAGACGTTTTCGCCATGTTCCAGTTCTCCGCCGGGGCGATGATCACCAACTTTTTCTCTTCCGGGGCGATCCTCTTCACGCTGGTCGCCGTTGACGGCACGGCGGCGGTTCCCACGTCCATCGGGGCCTGTATCGCCGTCATGTTCATCATGAAGATCGTGGGCGCAAATCTGCTGCGATTGATCCTGTCCTTCACCCGTAAAGGAGACGCCGCATGAGTGCCCCACAGTCTAACCCCGTGATTACCGATGTCTTCGTCGAAGGCGCGCGCAAGGGCTGGAGCATTGCCACCAGCAGCACCCTGCCCAACGTGGTGATGGCGTTTATCATCATTAAAGCGCTGGAAATCACCGGTGCCCTGAAAGGGCTGGGCATGATCTTCGCCCCATTGATGGGCCTGTTCGGCCTGCCGGGTGAGGCCGCCGCCGTGCTGATCGGCGGCTGGATGTCGATGGGCGGCGGGATCGGCGTCGCCATCGGCCTGTTTGATAAAGGCATTATCACCGGCGAACACCTGGCGATCCTGGCACCCGCCATCTACCTGATGGGCTCGCAGGTGCAGTATCTGGGCCGCATTCTGGGCGTGATCGGCACCCGCGCCAAACGTATCCCGCTGATGATCGCCATCTCGGTCGTCAACGCGTTTTTAGCCATGCTGCTGATGCGCATTATCCTCTGAACAGGACGTGAACATGAATCTTGACCACTATATTGAAGAGCTGAAAACCCTGGTGAACGTGGACTGCGGCACCCAGACCATTGCGGGCGTTGCCGCCGTGGCAGGCGTTATGCAGCAGCTCTGGCAGCGCGAGGGCTGGCACACCGAGCAGGTGAATCTGGGCGATAAGGTGGGCCCCGGCGTGTTCGTCAGCAACAAGCCGCAGGCGGAACGCTTTGACGTGCTGCTGGTCGGGCACCTGGATACCGTGTTTGCGCCCGGTACCGTCGCCGAGCGCCCGATGAGCGAGGACGATATCCGCCTGTACGGCCCCGGCGTGTCGGATATGAAGAGCGGACTTCTGAATATTTTGTGGGCGATGCGCGGGCTCGACGCTGCGAACAACGATCGTCTCGCGATTGCCGTGGCGATGAACCCGGACGAAGAGACCGGCTCGGTGCATTCCCACGAATGGATCGGCGAGCTGGCTAAGCGTTCCCGCTGCGTGCTGGTCTGCGAAGCCGCCCGCGCCGACGGTTCGCTGGTGAAAGCGCGTAAAGGGATGGCGGGCTATCACCTCACCTTCAGCGGCGTGGCGGCGCACGCGGGTAACGACCCGGAGAAAGGCCGCTCGGCGATTACCGCCCTGGCCAACAGCGTCATCGCCATTAATGCGCTAACCGACTGGGATCGCGGCACCACGCTCAACGTCGGGGTGATTCACGGCGGCAGCGCGGCCAACGTGGTGGCGGATAACGCCGTAGCCGAACTCGACGTGCGCTTCTGGGAAAACGACGAGTACGACCGGGTGAATCAGGCGCTGGAGGCGTTATGTGAAAAAGGCTTTTTAGACGGCGTGACCACGACGCTTGCGCGGGTGAATCACAAACCGGCGATGGCAGCCAGCGTTGCGACTCAGGCCCTGATGCAGCAGGTTGAAGCGGCAGGAAAAGCGGAGGGTATCGACATCACCTGGCAGGCGGTCGGCGGCGGCAGCGACGCCAACCACACCGCCGCGCTGGGCATCCCGACGCTCGACGGCCTGGGGCCGATTGGCGCCGGGTTCCACAGCCCCGCGGAATGGCTGGATAAAGCGTCCATTGAGCCGAGAATTCGTTTGTTAAAGCGGATCGTCTCGACATTGTAAACGCCGGGTGGCGGCTTCGCCTTACCCGGCCTACACCTTACGCGTAGGCCCGGTAAGCGAAGCGCCACCGGGCAATTCTGCACCGTTCAACCCAACACCATCGTACTCAACCGGCAGGTGCAGCACCGCCGCCCCTGCTCGTCGAATACCACAATCTCCCAGCTCTGGGTGGAGCGGCCCAGATGCAGCGGTTGGCACACCCCGCGCACCTTACCGTGAGAGACCGCACGATGGTGCGTGGCGTTCAGCTCCGTTCCCACCACGCTCTGCCCGTCGCGGGTCATCAAAAAACCGGCCATTGAGCCCAGCGTTTCCGCCAGCGCCGCCGACGCGCCGCCGTGCAGCAGGCCAAACGGCTGATGGGTGCGCGCATCCACCGGCATCTCCGCTTCCAGCGTGTCATCGCCGATACGGGTATAGACGATGCCGAGATGCGCCACCAGGGTGTTCAGGCTGGTCGCGTTCAGCTCCTCGAGCGGTAAATGACGTTTCCAGATCATTTTACGCTCCCAGCGTGGAGCCGCCGTCCACCACGATATCCTGCAGGGTGATATGGCTGGCGGCATCGGACGCCAGGAACAGCACCGTGCTGGCAATCTCCTGCGGACGGGCGATTTTGCCCAACGGTATGCCGAGCTTAAACTGCTCGCCAAAGCCGCGAATACGCTGCTGCTCCGCGTCGTCGCGGGTCCACAGGGTGCGCTGCATATCGGTGTCCGTTGAGCCCGGCGACACCAGGTTACAGCGCACGCCGCTGCCCGCCAGTTCCAGCCCGACGGTCAGGGCCAGGCTTTTCAGCGCCGCCTTCGAGGCGCCGTAGGCGCTCATGCCGATGCGCGGCGTGTGCGCCGCGTCGGACGCCACGGTGACTATCGCCCCGCCCTGCTGACGGCGGAACTGGCCCATCGTCTGCTGGAACAGGTTGAACGCGCCGCCGACGTTGACCGCGAAGGTCTGCTGCCAGTCTTCCTGCGAGAGCTGGTCCGTCGCCCCCATGCGCAGAATACCCGCCGCGTTGACCAGCACGTCCAGCCGCTCAAGGGTATTAAGCAAACGCCCACACGCATCGCTGACCTGAGCAAAATCCGCCACGTCCAGCGTTTCGGTGGCGAACGGATAATCACCCAGCGGAAACGCCAGATCGAAGCCGGTCACCTGTGCGCCCGCCTCCACAAACGCCAGCGCCGTCGCGTAGCCTATCCCCTTCCCCGCGCCCGTTACCCAAACCGTTTTGCCGGTAAAATCAAAACCCATCACTTCACCTCGCGGGAGAGCAGCGCCCACCAGGCGTCGATTGTTGGATTTTTTGCCAGCATCACGAAATCAATGTCGCCGTGCACTTTGCGCCAGCGGGCGGCCAGCGCCATCATGCGCACCGAATCCAGGCCGTAGTCGATCAGGTTTTCGTCATCCATCGGCTCGTCGGACTCATCCAGCAGCGGCAGGATCAGCTCGCGCAGCGCCGCCTTCGAGGCAGGAACGGACGGCAGCAGCTCGTCGGTCATCACCACGCGGCCAGAGCGTCCGGCCACGTAGTTGAGCGACATCAGGTGCTCGTCGCGGGTGAAATCCGCCAGCGCGTCGGCGATAAAGAACGGCTTGATGTCGCGCATAAAGGCATCGGTGGCGGTGGTCATGCAGCCGATGTGGGCATAGACGCCGGTAATCAGCAGCTGGTTGCGGCCCGTCTCTTTCAGCATCTGCTCCAGCGGCGAGCGGTGAAACGCGCTGTAGCGCCACTTCACCAGCACCGTATCCGCTTCGTCCGGCGTCAGTTCAGCGACGATACGCTGCTGCTCCGGCGAGCGGGTCAGGCCCGGCCCCCACATGTCGTTCAGCAGGGCGCGGTCTTCATCGCTCTGCTCTTTCGGCTGGGCGGTGTAGTAGACCGGAATATGGTGCGCTTTGCAGTAAGCGCGCAATTTAGCGATGTTCGCCACCACCTGCTGCATCATCGCGCTGTTTTCGCCCCAGAAGTTCAGGAAATATTCCTGCATATCGTGGATTAGCAGCGCGGCGCGCTCCGGCTCAAAGCTCCAGTTCACCTTGTTGGTCGGCAGCTCTGCGGCGGTCGGCAGCGCGTAAGCGGTTAATTTTGGAATGGCCATACTCTGTTCCTCAGCCCCGGGCGCGTTCAGCAAGCCACAGGCGCAACTGTTTCTTATCGACTTTGCCGACCGGCGTCAGCGGGAGCGCATCCACACTCTCCACGCGGTCCGGCAGCTTGAATTCGGCAACGCCCTGCTCGCGCAGGAAGCGACGCACCTCGACCGCACGCAGGGGCTGTTTCACCACCAGATACGCGCAGCTTTTTTCGCCCAGCAGGCTATCCTCCATGCTCACCAGCGCGACGTGGATCACCGCCTCATGGCGCAGCAGCAGGTTTTCGATCTCTTCGGCGGCGATCTTCTCGCCGCCGCGGTTGATCTGATCCTTCTCGCGCCCCTGCACGGTGATGTAGCCCTGCTCGTCAATGGCAATCAGATCGCCGGAGCAGTAAAAGCCGTCGGCGTCAAAGGCGCTGGCGTTGTGTTCCGGGCTGTTGAAATAGCCGCGGAAGGTATACGGCCCGCGCGTCATCAGACGCCCAACCTCACCGCGCGGCAGCGGGTTGCCGTGCTCGTCCGCCACCCACACTTCGTCGTCCGGGCACATCGGGCGGCCCTGGGTGTTGATGATGCGCTCCGGCAAGTCATCGAGCGCGGTGTAGTTCACCAGCCCTTCCGCCATGCCGAACACCTGCTGAAGCTGGCAGCCGATTTCCACCGGAATGCGCGCCGCGAGCGTGGCGGAGAGGCGTGCGCCCCCCACCTGCAGCAGCTTGAGGGAAGTGAGCTGCGCGCTCCCCGCGCCGTCGGCAATCGCCTGCAGCCACAGGCTGACCGCCGGAGGGACCAGCGAGGTGACGTTAATCTGATGCCGTTCAATCAGCGGGAAACAGAGCGTGGCGCTCGGATCGTTCGCCAGCACCACGCAGCCGCCCGCGGTGAAGACGCCTAACGATCCCGGCGAGCTCATGGCGTAGTTATGCGCCGCGGGCAGCGCGTTCAGGTAACGCGTTTCGGCGGTGATGCCGCAGATCTCGTTGCTGCGGCGGATGCTGTAGTCGTAGTCGTTATGCGTGCGCGGGATCAGCTTCGGCGTGCCGGTGCTGCCGCCGGAGAGCTGGAAGAAGGCCACCTCGTCGGCGGGCGTCGGGTTCGGGATGAAGTTGTCCGCCGGACGCGCAATCGCCGCTTCCAGGGCGTGGTCAGCCTTATCGCCGCGCAGGAGTACGACGCGTGCCGAGCGGTGCGCATCCACAAAGGCGTTGAGAAAATCATCGCCCGCAAACAGCGCGTGGTCGCGATCGGCAATCAGCACGGCGGGTTTGATCTGCTCCGCGTAGGCGTTCAGCTCGCTGCGCTGATGGCTAAAGAGCGCGTTCACCGGCGCGACGCCGATCTGCAGCAGCGCGAAGAAGGTGATGTAGAACTCGGCCACGTTGCCGAGCTGCACCAGCGCGGTCTCGCCGCGGTGCAGCCCCTGCGCCTGAAGGGCGGACGCGAGGTTGTTCACCGCCTGATTAAACGCGCGGTAGGTGATGTGCCGCTCGCCGTCGATTATCGCCACGGCATCGCTGTCCGCGCGATCCGTCAGGATGTGGGTCAACGGCCGATCCTGCCAGTAGCCTTTTTCGCGGTAGCGGCGGGCGAATTCCTCAGGCCAGCGGGTAAAGGGAATGGTCATGAGTGTTCCTTAGTGCAGGCCAAACACGTTGAGCATGGTGGAGAGCTTCACGCCCGTTTCGCGCCACTCGCCCACCGGCGAGGAGGCGGGCACAATGCCCGCACCGGCAAACAGGCGAACGGTATTTTTATTCAGACGCGCGCAGCGGATGGTCACCACCCACTCGCCGTTGCCTTCGCTGTCGCACCAGCCGACGATGCCGCCGAACAGCTCGCGGTCGAACGGCTCCAGCTCGGCAATCAGTTCTTTTGCTACCTGATGCGGGAAGCCGCTCAGCGCCGGGGTCGGGTGCAGCAGGCAGGCCAGCGTCAGGGCGTTTTCATTTTCACGCGCCTCGCCTTCTACCGGCGTCGCCAGATGCCACAGCGTCGGCGTGGTAATCAGCTGAGGAGAATCCGGCATGCTCAGATGGTGGCTGCGCGGTGCCAGAATGGCCTTCATCGCCTGGGTCACCAGGTCGTGCTCGTGACGGTCCTTTTCGGAGGCCAGCAGCTTATTGCCCGCTTCGCGATCTAATACGTCGTCCGGCTGACGACGCGCCGAGCCTGCCAGCGGCAGCGAGCTAAAGTGCCCGCCCTCTTTGCGCAGCAGCAGTTCGGGGCTTGCCCCCAGCAGCACGCCGCCGTCTTCCAGCGGCACGTGGAAGTTAAAGCTCGCCGGGTTCTGGGCGATCAGGCGCTCCATCAGCGCACCGCTATCAATGTGTTTATCGGTCGCAATGTCGATCAGGCGCGATAGCACCACCTTGTTCACCTGCGGCGTGGCGGTGAGCGACGCGGCGCGAGCGACCATCTCTTCGAACACGGGCTGCGAGGGGATCTCGGTGCGTTGTTCAACCTTCAGCGCCTGCGAGCCGGAAAAATAACGTGAAGACTGCTGACGCGCCGGGCGGGAAAACGTCTGCCAGCGTTCGGGAATAAACAGCGAAGACGGCTTGCGGGTATCGAAAGGGATGGCCCCAACCATGACCGGATGGGCGATGCCGCTGGCTTTTGCATTCCGAAAAGCCTGGGCTAATTTCTGCTGGAAGCGGCCTGCCGGATCGTCGCCGCCAACGGCGGACTCAGAGAAACGGGCAAAACAGCCGGACGTGGTAAAACTGCGGTAAGGCGACATAAAGAAAAAGCTGTCTGATTGCAGCGTGGTCGCGTTGTGCTGAACTTCCTCAGCCAGGGACGTGTCCATATCATCCTCCTTAAAATGATAAAAGAAGCAATAATGATTATCATTTATATTTTCGTCGGCTAACCTAATCCCACATCGCTTCGCTGTCAACCGTCGGGCAAATAACTTGTGCGACAAAAGCTTGCATCCCTTCGCGGTAGCCATGAAAATGAGAAGCATTATCTTCAACAAAAACAGGATGTCGCGCTGTGAAATTCCCTGCCCTATTCCGTAATACCCTGCTTGTACCTGGACTTTTTGTTTTAGGACTTGCCTCAGCCGCTGCCGCCGACTGGCCGCGTCAGGTGACCGACAGCCGCGGCGTTCACACGCTTGAGAACAAACCGACGCGCATTGTCTCCACCAGCGTGACCTTAACCGGCTCCCTGTTGGCGATTGACGCACCGGTCGTCGCCAGCGGCGCGACCACGCCGAACAACCGCGTGGCGGATGGTCAGGGTTTCCTGCGCCAGTGGGGTGATATTGCGAAACAGCGCAAGGTTGCGCGGCTGTACATCGGCGAGCCGAGCGCCGAAGCGGTTGCCGCCCAGATGCCGGATCTGATTTTGATCAGCGCCACCGGTGGGGATTCCGCGCTGGCGCTGTACGATCAGCTCTCCGCCATCGCCCCAACGCTTATCATCAACTACGACGACAAGAGCTGGCAGGAACTGCTGACCCAGTTGGGCACCATCACCGGACAGGAAAAACAGGCCGCAGAGCGCATTGCCGCGTTTGATAAACAGCTCGCGCAGGTGAAACAGCAGATGAAGCTGCCGCCGCAGCCGGTGAACGCCATCGTCTACACCGCCGCCGCGCACAGCGCTAACCTGTGGACCGCGGAATCCGCGCAGGGCAAGCTGCTGCACCAGCTGGGCTTTACGCTGGCGGAGCTGCCCACCGGGCTGCAGACCTCTAAAAGCCAGGGCAAACGCCACGACATTATTCAGCTGGGAGGGGAAAACCTGGCGACGGGGCTGAACGGCGAAGGGCTGTTTGTGTTTGCCGGCGACCAGAAAGACGTGGATGCGATTTACGCCAACCCGCTGCTGGCGCATCTGCCGTCGGTGAAAAACAAACGGGTTTGGGCATTGGGAACCGAGACGTTCCGCCTGGATTATTACAGCGCGATGTTGGTGTTGCAGCGTTTAAATTCAATTTTTAAATAAGTGGCACGTTCCCCGTAGGCCCGGTAAGCGCAGCGCCACCGGGCGTTTTGTCGGGTGGCGGCTACGCCTTACCCGACCTACAAAGTCAAGATGCTCTCCTGCCTGAATCGGCGCAATTCTGCCAACGACATTAATAAAACCACGCCAATAATTGCCAGTACAAACCCGCTGCTGCTCGCCGAGGCCACCGGAGTCATCATCGCTCCCAGGCCGCCGAGGATCGCCGCGCCAATCGCATCCCCCGTGACGTTCTGCGCCGTCCACAGGCCGTTAATGCGCCCGAGCATGCCTTCCGGCGTCTGGGTCTGGATCAGGGTGTACTGTAGCAGCGAGCTGATAGCGCTCAGCCAGCCGAAGATCACCAGGCACAACACGCCCAGCGCCCACACCGGCATCAGGCTGAAGAAGCCGATGGCGATAAACGACGCCAGCGTGGCAAGCAGCATAATCAGCCCCGGACGCGCGCTCTGCGCCAGGTTGCCGCTGGTCAGCGCCCCGCACGCCGCGCCGAGCGGAATGGTGGCGTAGAGAATACCAATCTCCGAGGCGCTCATCTGCCACTCTCCCGCTAATGCCGGGTAGAGCACGCGCACGGCGCTCGCCATGGTCAGCAGGCCGCCGAGCAGCGCAATGCCGCCAATCAGCGGGTTGCTGAACAGAAAACGAATCGCGGCCATCAGCGATTTCAGCGGATGCTCGCGCGGCTGCGGCGGAGGTGGCAGCAGCGGCAGGCGCAGCAGCGTCAGCGTGGTGATGAAGGTCCCCGCCGCCGCCAGGCCGTAGTTCCACGCCACGTTGCCGGTCGCCAGCAGCAGGCCGCCCACCATCGGTGAAATCACCGAGCCGAGGCGCACGGTGAGCATGGTGATCGCCCCCGCCTGCATCAGGTTCTCACGCCCGACCAGCGCGGGCGTCGCCGCCAGCAGCGCCGTCACGCCCAGCGAGGCAAAAAAGCCGTCCCACAGCCCCAGGGCATAAATCGCGATCAGCGACGGCTCCGGCAGCATGGCGTTCAGACACAGCCCGATAAAGCCCACGCCGCAGGTGCCGCGCGCCAGCAGGATCAGCTTTTTACGCTCGTAGCGGTCCGCCAGCACGCCGCCGACCATCAGGCCGATGAACATCGCCCCGCCGGTTAAGGTGACGGATAACCCCACCAGCCAGCTGGAGTGCGTCATGGTCTGGATCTGTACCGGCACGGCCACGCCGAGCAGCCCGAGGGACAAAATGGAGATAAAGCGAGCGATAAATACGGCGCGATACGCCGGGTGCGTTTTCAGCAGGCTGAGGTTGAGCAGCCAGGATTTTTGATTCATGACAAAGCCTTGAGTCTATTTCTACCCTTTCCATGGGCGCACATGCTAACATAGCCAAATAAGATAGATAACGATAATCACTATCATTATCAAATCATGGATGTTGCTATGTCGTTTTCCTCTTCTGCGGTGCGCGCCGTTGCCGTGCCCGTTTTACTGCTGCTCCTGAGCCTTGCGGTTGCACTCAGCCTGCTGGTCGGCGCGAAGCCGCTGCCCGCGTCCGTTATCGTTGATGCGCTCTCCGGTACCTGCCAGAGCGCTGACTGCATCATCGTGCTCGACGCCCGACTGCCCCGCACGCTTGCCGGACTGCTGGCGGGTGGCGCGCTCGGCCTTGCCGGTGCCCTGATGCAAACCCTTACCCGTAACCCGCTGGCGGACCCCGGCATTCTCGGCGTCAACTCCGGCGCCAGCTTTGCCATCGTGCTCGGCGCGGCGCTGTTCGGGTTGACCTCACCCTCCGAACAGCTGGCGATGGCCTTCTGCGGCGCGCTGGCCGCCTCGCTGGTGGTCGCGTTTACCGGCAGCCAGGGCGGCGGTCAGCTGAGTCCGGTCCGCCTGACGCTTGCGGGCGTGGCGCTCGCGGCGGTGCTGGAAGGCCTATCCAACGGCATCGCCCTGCTCAACCCGGATGTTTACGACCAGCTGCGCTTCTGGCAGGCCGGTTCGCTGGATATCCGCACCCTTGAAACCCTAAAAGTGGTGGCGATCCCGGTCATTATCGCTGCCGCCGTGGCGCTGTTTTTAAGCCGGTCGCTCAACAGCCTGAGCCTCGGCAGCGACACCGCGACCGCCCTCGGCAACCGCGTGGCGCGCACGCAGCTGATTGGTCTGCTCGCCATCACGGTTCTGTGCGGCAGCGCGACCGCGGTGGTCGGCCCGATCGCCTTTATTGGCCTGATGATGCCGCACATGGCGCGCTGGCTGGTGGGGGCGGATCACCGCTGGTCGCTGCCGGTGACGCTGCTGGCCACCCCTGCTCTGCTGCTGTTTGCGGACGTGCTGGGCCGCCTGCTGGTGCCCGGCGAGCTGCGCGTCTCGGTGGTCAGCGCCTTTATCGGCGCGCCGGTGCTGATCTTCCTGGTTCGTCGTAAACGCGGAGGTGGCGCATGATGGCCCCATCCCGTCGTTTACTTATCAGCGTCTCGCTGCTGCTTATCGCCATTCTGCTGCTGGCGGTCTGGAGCCTGCGCAGCGGCGCGGTGACACTCGATTTTTCTCAGGTGTTTAACGCCCTGCTCGGCAGCGCGCCGCGCAACATCACCATGGTGGTGACGGAGTGGCGACTGCCCCGCGTGGCGATGGCGATTCTGGTCGGCGCGGCGCTCGGCGTGAGCGGTGCGATATTCCAGTCGCTGATGCGCAACCCGCTCGGCAGCCCGGACGTGATGGGCCTCAACACCGGGGCCTGGAGCGGCGTGCTGGTGGCGATGGTGCTGTTTGGTCAGCACCTGACGGCGATTACCTTTACGGCAATGGCCGGCGGCATTCTGACGTCCTTACTGATCTGGGCGCTGGCCTGGCGCAACGGCATCGACACCTTCCGCCTGATCATCATCGGGATCGGCATCCGCGCCATGCTGATGGCCTTTAACACCTGGCTGTTGCTGCAGGCCTCGCTGGAAACCGCGCTCTCCGCCGGGCTGTGGTACGCCGGTTCGCTCAACGGCCTGACGTGGGGCAAAGCCTGGCCCGCCGCGCCGCTGATTTTGCTGATGTTTATCGGCGCGCTGCTGCTGGTGCGGCGTATGCGCCTGCTGGAGATGGGCGACGACAGCGCCTGCGCGCTGGGCGTGGGCGTCGAACGCTCACGCCTGATGCTGATGCTGGTCGCCGTACTGCTGACCGCCGCCTCCACCGCGATTGCCGGGCCGATCTCGTTTATCGCCCTCGTGGCACCGCACATCGCCCGCCGCCTTAGCGGGACGGCGTGCTGGGGCTTAACCCAGGCGGCTCTGTGCGGCGCGCTGCTGCTGCTGGCCGCCGATCTCTGCGCCCAGCGGCTGTTTATGCCTTATCAACTGCCAGTGGGCGTGGTGACCGTCAGCCTCGGCGGGATTTACCTCATCGTCTTGCTCGTTCAGGAGTCACGCAGGAAATGACAGACACAACCACCCGCTTGCGCGGCGAAAACCTCACCCTCGGCTACGGCAAAAAAATCATTGCTCGTGACCTGTCCGTCGCCATTCCGGACGGCCACTTCACCGCAATTATTGGGCCAAACGGCTGCGGCAAATCGACCCTGCTGCGCACCCTGAGCCGCCTGATGACGCCGTCTGAAGGCAGCGTGTTCCTCGACGGGGAGCAGATCCAGCGCTTTGCCAGCAAAGAGGTAGCGCGGCGCATCGGGCTGCTGGCGCAGAACGCCACCACGCCGGGGGACATCACGGTGCAGGAGCTGGTCTCGCGCGGGCGCTATCCGCACCAGCCGCTGTTCACCCGCTGGCGCAAAGAGGACGACGAAGCGGTCAGCCGCGCGATGGTAGCAACGGGGATTACCGATCTGGCCCAGCAGAGCGTGGACACTCTTTCCGGCGGACAGCGTCAGCGCGCGTGGATCGCGATGGTGCTAGCGCAGGAGACCTCGATCATGCTGCTGGATGAGCCGACGACCTGGCTCGACATCAGCCATCAGATTGATCTGCTGGAGCTGCTGAGCGAGCTGAACCGCACGCAGGGGTATACCCTGGCAGCGGTGCTGCACGATTTAAACCAGGCGTGCCGCTACGCCACGCATCTGATTGCCTTGCGAGACGGGGAGATTGTGGCGCAGGGCGCGCCGAAAGAGATTGTAACGCCGGAGCTGATCGAGCGGATCTACGGCATGCGCTGCATGATTATTGACGATCCGGTGGCGGGTACGCCGCTGGTGGTGCCGTTGGGCAAACGTGCGGTCTGATGTCCCCTCACCCTGACCCTCTCCCCAAAGGGGAGAGGGGACGATTACACCCTCTCCCCTTTGGGGAGAGGGCTGGGGTGAGGGGCTGTTAACGTTACCCCAATATCCCTTTCAACACCGGCCCGATCTTCTCAAACGCCTGCGGTGAAATGATATCCACGTGGGCGCAGTCCTGGCTGTACACCTCAAGCTCCGCCACCCACGGCGCCCACGCGACCTGCGGATCCATCGTTCGCGTCCGCTCGGCGACGAACAGCGTCGCTTTGCCGTCAAACCGCGCGCTGTGCGCCGTGGTGAGCAGTCGTACCGCGTCGGCGTAGTTGCCTTCGATAGCGTTAAACAGCTCGCTGGAGCCCTGCCCCTGCTGGGCCGCGATAAACGCCTGACGCTCGCGCTCGATTTCCGCCAGCACTTCCGGGTCGAGGCCGTTGGCCTCTTTCTCCGCCCAGTTCTGGGTTTCCGGCGGCCAGGTGTCCAGCAGGCCGAGGAAGGCCACCTCCTGACCCTGCTCGCGCAGACGGGCGGCAATGCCCTGCGCCAGCGTGCCGCCGAGGGAATAGCCGCACAGATAATACGGCCCCTGCGGCTGCTGCTGACGCAGCGTAGCCAGATGATGCTCAATCACTCCATCCAGATCCGCACGCTGCTGCATCGGCCCGTCCGGGCGCGGCGACTGAATGCCGACGATAGACCAGCGCGGGCTGAGGTAGCGCGCCAGCACGCTAAACTGCCAGGCAAAGCCGGACGCGGGATGGAAGCAGAACAGCGTCGGGCCGTCGCCTTCGCGCAGCGGCAGCAGGGTTTCATACCCCAGACGCTGCGCCTGCTCGTCGCTCATCTGCGAGTCCAGCAGCGCGCTGAGCTTGCTCACCGTGGAGGCGACCATAATCTGCCCCGGCGTCACCCTGCGCTCGAACGCGCGGCTTAGCTGCGCCGCCAGGCGCATCGCCAGCAGCGAGTGGCCACCGAGGGCAAAGAAGTCGGCCTCAATGTCGTTGACCTCGCAGTCCAGCAGGGCGGAAAACGCCTGCGCGACGGCGGCTTCGGTTTCCGTCTCCGGCGCGCGGCCGGAGATTTTACTCGTCAGCTCCGGCAGCGGCAGCGCCTTGCGGTCGAGCTTGCCGTTCGCGCTGAGCGGCAGCGCGCTGATTTGCAGCAGCACCACCGGCACCATGTGCGGCGGCAACTGGGCTTTGAGCGATTCCAGCAGCGCGTCGCGATCCAGCGGTAAACCGGATTCAGAGACCAGGTATCCCACCAGCTGGCGGGCATCGCCGCCGGTGGCCGCCGCCTGGTTGAACACGCAGGCGTGCGCCACGGCCTGGGCCACGTCCGGCAGCGACAGCATCGCCCGGTCGATTTCACCCAGCTCGATGCGCTGGCCGCGAATTTTCAGCTGATCGTCGCTGCGGCCGAGATATTCCACCGCGCCGTTGTCGAGCCAGCGGGCAACGTCGCCGGTGCGGTACATCCGCTCGCCGGGGGCAAACGGGTCGGCAATAAAGCGGCTGGCGGTGAGGTCCGGACGGCCCAGATACCCCTGCGCCAGCTGAATGCCGGTGAGATAAAGGTCGCCCGCCACGCCGAACGGCACCGGGCGCATCATCGCGTCCAGAATGCGCAGCCCCGTGTTCCACACCGGGAAGCCAATTAGCACGCTGTTTCCCTCCACCGCCGCCAGCTCGGGGCCAAACGCCGGATACCAGCTCACGTCCACTGCCGCTTCCGTTGGGCCATAGAGGTTATGCAGCGGCGCACGGGTGAGCTGTTCCCACTCGCGGCACAGCTCGGTCGGCAGCGCTTCGCCGCTGCAGAACACCTGCTTTAGGGTTTTGCAGCACGCCGCGTTTTCCGGCGTCAGCGAGGCGACAAAGGCCGCCAGCATCGACGGCACGAAGTGGGTGGTGGTCACGCCGTACCGGGCGAAGAAGCTCTGCATCGCCTGCGGATCGCGGTGCGCGTCCGGCTCGGCCATCACCAGCTTCGCCCCGGCGATAAACGGCCACCAGAACTCCCACACCGACACGTCAAAGCTGCACGGCGTTTTCTGCGCCACCACGTCCGTCGCGTCCAGCGGGTAATGGTCCTGCATCCACTTCAGGCGGTTAACGATGGCGGTATGGCCGACCATGACCCCTTTCGGGCGGCCCGTCGAACCGGAGGTAAAGATGATGTACGCCGTCTGCTCCGGCTTCGCCAGGCGCAGCGGTTCCGCATCCGCAGCCGGTAACAGTGTGTTGTAACTAAAAGCGGTAATCGGCAGATCGCTAAAGCGCGGGAGCTGCTCGTCGGTGGTAATGAGCAGGGACGGCTTCGCGTCCTCGAGCATCATCCGCAGGCGATCGTCAGGGTAGCCGGTGTCGAGCGGCAGCCACGCGGCACCGGCCTCGACGATGCCGTGCAGCGCCAGCGTCAGGAACACCGAGCGCGGCAGGGCCACCGCCACGCTGTCGCCCGGCTTCACGCCGCGCGCGCGCAGCAGGTTTGCCAGCGCGACCACCTGCTCGCGCATCTGACGATAGCTGAGTTCAATATGCGCATCCGCCAGCGCGGGGGCGTCCGGCGTTTTGCTCGCCTGCTCCGCCACCAGATCCGCCAGCGTGGTAGACGGCAGCGCCAGCCCGGTATCGTTGATGCGCGCCAGCTGCTGGTATTCCTGCTCCGAAACGGTTTCCACTTCGCCGCAGCGCAGGTCAGGGTTGGCCGCAAACTGCATCAGCATCGCGTTCAGACGCGCGACGTGACGGGTGAGCGTCGCCTCATCGTAACGCTGTTTATTGGCGAGGATCTCAATGCTCAAGCCGCCCTGCTCGTCCGGGAACAGCGCCAGCTCCAGATCGTTCACCGGGCCGGTTGCCAGCGTGTGGGTGATGGCCTCCACGCCGTCGATATCCAGCTGATAATCGAACACCTTAACGTTCAGCACCGGGCCAAACAACGCTTCGTCGCCCGCGGCACGCCCGCTGTCGCGCACGATCTGCTCGGCGTCGTAGCGCTGGTGGCGGCGCATTTTTTTCAGCTGGTTCGCCAGGCGCAGCGCCAGCGCCGGCAGGCTCTCCTGCGGGTTGATATTCACCGCCAGCGGCAGGACATTGAGCACCGGCCCGGTCGCGGTCAGCGCGGCGGAGCCCATGCGGCGCATAAAGATAAACCCGGCGGCGTAGTCGAGCCGCCCGGTCAGGCGGCCCAGCCACAGCGCCACCAGCGCAAGCGCCAGATCGGTGCGCTGCGCCTGCCCTGCCGCCTGCGCAAGCTGGCTGAAGGCGCGGCCGTCGGCGGCGATTTTCAGGCGCAGGATATCGGTGGTGGCGGCGCGTCCCGGCAACGGCGCGGAAGAGAGCGAGACCGGAGAAGGAAGCTGCCTGCGCTGCTCCGCCCAGAACACACCGTCGCGTGCGTACGCCTCGCTGTCGCGATAGCGCTGATACTCGTCCACCACCTCGGCAAACGACGTAAACGGGGAGGCGGGCATCGGTTCACCCTTTTTCCACGCGGCGTAAATAGCGGCGATCTGGCGGGTAATGGCCGGGAAGCTGAAGCCATCCACCACCAGATGGTGATAGCGCTGATACCAGTACCAGTGGCTTTCTCCCACCTGAATCAGATGGTGAAACGCCAGCGGCTGACCGCTGTCGACGCGCAGGTTCTGGTTAAGATCGGCCTCCATTAGCGCCACGGCGGCGTCGTGAGAGGTAACGCGAACGATGGACGGTTCCGGCAGAATGAAGGTGTCATCCACCCACTGCCACACCTCGCCGTTCTCCTCGGCAAAACGCATCCGCAGGGTATCGGCCTGCATCATGCCTTCCGCAATGGCTTTTGCCAGCAACGGCGCGTCGATATCGCCTTTCAGTTCGGTGTAGTGCGCCACGCTCCAGGCGTTTGGCAGGGAGGACAGCTGTTCCGCCATCCAGATACCCGGCTGGGCGGCGACGAGAGGTAGACGATTCATGCGCTTCCCTCCGCAAAGTGGGACGGTTCAAGCGTGCGCCAGTGCCCGGCCAGCCACTGCTGGCACGCCTCCTGAGACTGCGCTTCGCACACCACGCGCCACCCCGCAGGCAGTTCGCACTGCTGCGGCCACAGGCTGTACTGCCCCTGGTCGTTTTGCAAAATGGCGAACTGTCCCTGCGGATTATCGAAAGGATTGCTGAATTCCATACAGACTCCGTTAGTGAATGAGCGGCTGCCAGAGGGTCATCAGCCCCTGCGTCAGCCCACCGCGCCAGCAAAGCGCGTCGTGTCCGCCGTCAACCTGACGCCAGGTAACCTGCTGCTGCGCGTGTAGTTCGGCGTAAATCGCCTGATTGGCATTGAAAATCAGCGGCTCGTTGCGCCCAGCCTCAAGAACGATACGCAGCCCGCTCGCGGTTAGCTCACCCGCTCTGAGCTGTTCGATGAGGCACCCTTCCAGCTGCCCGCCGCGGTGCGGCCACCAGTACGAGCCGGACTGGCTCAGCACGCAGCCAAAACGCTGCGGCCAGTTGAGGCCAGCATAAAGCGAAGAGAGTCCGCCAAAGCTCTGGCCCGCCACCACGGTACGGTCGGCGCGGTCGCTAAATGGCGCGAGATTGTTGACTTGAGGGAGAAGTTCTTCCTGCACCGCCAGCCAGAAATCGCGGTAACAGGGCAGTTCCCGGCTGCGATGTTCTGTATCGATCGCATCAATTAAGACGTAGACCGCAGGCGGCAGTTTGCGCTCGGTGGTGAGCGACGCCAGCGCGGGCCAGACGGGCATGCTTTCGGCCCAGAACTGCCCGTCAAGCAGCACCGCCAGCGGGCGTTGGGGGTTCTCGTCACCGGTGGTATAAATCCACACGCGGCGGCGGTTGTTCAAACGCGCGCTGTTCCACTCAATGCAGACCGGCGGCTGATACGGCGTATCGGGACGACTCCAGCCGGGCTGAACGGGGGCGTCCGGCATCTCCAGTGCCGAGACGGCGTGGCCGCGCCCGCCGCGCCAGCTCTGCGGATTCAGCGGGTCGGAAACCGCGTGCGGCAGCAGCTTGCGCCAGCCTTCGCGCAGCGCCATGCGGTCCGGCTGCGCGCCTTCAAACACTGCGCTGGCAAAATCATTTTCATTCACAGAAGGGATAAAACAGTAGCTCCCGCGCCACTCGGGGCTGAACTCGCCCTGCCACTGCCAGACGTCGGTATCCGGGATGCGCTCGAGGGACTGCGGGCGGGCATGTTGATGGTGATCGGTCACGCCGGTGATGTAGAGCCAGACGCGTTTAACTGCTGACGTTTTCTGCGTTCCTGCCGGGTCTCGCCACCAGAAGGTGACGCGATAGCTCGCCCTCAGACGTTCCCATTCTGGCCCATTTTTCGACTGCCACCAGGCTTCACTTCCCGTTGTTAACGCCGTCACCCTTATAACCTCATGTTTAACAGACTTTTTTGTTTCAGGACAAATTTTATTGATAATATTATTGATAACTATTTGCATTTGCAATAGCGTAATGCCCGCGCTGTGGGAAGCGCGCTCATTAAATAACCATAAAAGCGGGACGTACAATGAATAAGAAGATTCACTCTCTGGCCTTGCTGGTCAATTTAGGGATTTATGGTGTCGCGCTGCCCGCTATGGCAGACGACAAGACCGCCTCTGCGCAGCACGAAGATACGATGGTGATCACCGCCGCCGAACAGAATTTACAGGCGCCGGGGGTGTCAACCATCACCGCCGATGAGATCCGCAAAAACCCGCCTGCGCGGGACGTGGCTGAAATCATTCGCACCATGCCGGGCGTTAACCTGACCGGAAACTCCACCAGCGGCCAGCGCGGGAATAACCGTCAGATTGATATCCGCGGCATGGGGCCTGAAAACACGCTGATCCTGATCGACGGCAAGCCGGTGACCAGCCGCAACTCCATCCGTCTGGGCTGGCGCGGCGAGCGCGACACCCGCGGGGACACCGGCTGGGTGCCGCCAGAGATGATCGAACGCATCGAAGTGATCCGCGGCCCAGCCGCCGCGCGCTACGGCAACGGTGCGGCAGGCGGCGTGGTAAACATCATCACCAAAAAATTCGACGACCAGTGGCACGGCTCCTGGAACACCTACCTGAACGCGCCGGAACACAAGGACGAAGGTTCCACCAAACGCACCAACTTCAGCCTGAGCGGCCCGCTGGGCGGCGACTTCAGCTTCCGCATGTTCGGGAACCTCGATAAGACCCAGGCCGACGCGTGGGACATTAACCAGGGCCACCAGTCTGACCGTACCGGTGCCTACGCCGACACGCTGCCGGCGGGCCGTGAGGGTGTGGAGAATAAAGACATCAACGGCGTGGTGCGCTGGGACTTTGCGCCAATGCAGTCCCTGGAGTTTGAGGCGGGCTACAGCCGCCAGAACAACCTCTACGCGGGCGATACCCAGAACACCAACAACGACAACAGCTCTAGCGGGCTGGTGAAGAAAAACTACGGCAAAGAAACTAACCGTATTTATCGCCAGAACTTCGCGGTCACCTGGAACGGAGGCTGGGATAACGGCATCACCACCAGCAGCTGGGCGCAGTACGAACACACCCGCAACTCCCGTCTGGGCGAAGGGCTGGCGGGCGGGCTGGAAGGGCTGTTCAACAGCAACAAGTTCACCGACACCGACCTGGCCGACGTGATGCTGCACAGCGAAATCAACCTGCCGATTGATTTCCTCGTCAACCAGAACCTGACCCTGGGCACCGAGTGGAACCAGCAGCGCATGAAGGACTCAACCTCCTTTACGCAAACCCAGCAGGGCGGCACCATCCCGGGCATGAGCGACGACCGCAGCCCGTACACCTCAGCGGAGATCTTCTCCCTGTTCGCGGAAAACAACATGGAGCTGACCGACAGCACCATGCTGACCCCTGCCCTGCGCTTCGACCACCACACCATCGTCGGCAACAACTGGAGCCCGTCCCTGAACCTGTCGCAGGGTCTGGGGGATGACTTCACGCTGAAGATGGGGATCGCGCGCGCCTACAAAGCGCCGAGCCTGTACCAGACCAACCCGAACTACCTGCTGTACAGCAAAGGCCAGGGCTGCTACGCCAGCGGTGACGGCGTGGGCTGCTACATGATGGGCAACGACGACCTGAAAGCGGAAACCAGCATCAACAAAGAGATTGGACTGGAGTGGAAACGCGACGGCTGGCTGGCGGGCGTGACCTGGTTCCGCAACGACTATCGCAACAAGATCGAAGCGGGCTACGCGCCGATTGGCCACATCTCTTCCGGTAAAGTGCAGACGGATATCTACCAGTGGGAAAACGTACCGAAAGCGGTGGTCGAAGGGCTGGAAGGCTCCCTGAACGTGCCGGTTAGCGACACGATCAACTGGACCAACAACATCACCTACATGCTGCAGAGCAAGAACAAGGAGACCGGCGACCGTCTGTCGATCATTCCGGAGTACACGCTGAACTCAACCCTGAGCTGGCAGGTGCATCAGGACGTGTCGCTCCAGTCGACCTTTACCTGGTACGGCAAGCAGCAGCCGAAGAAGTACAACTACAAAGGCCAGCCTGTGACCGGGTCTGAGAAAGACGAAGTCAGCCCGTACAGCATCGTTGGCCTGAGCGCGACGTGGGACATGACCAAAAACGTCAGCCTGACCGGCGGCGTGGACAACGTCTTCGACAAACGCCAGTGGCGCGCGGGTAATGCCCAGACAACCGGAAACACCACCACCGGTGCGTATATGTACGGTGCGGGTGCGTACACGTATAATGAACCGGGCCGCACCTGGTACATGAGCGTGAATACGCGATTCTAGGTAAAAGCAAAACGGCAACCCCGTTGCCGTTTTTAGTGTCTGCTCCCTCTCCCCGTGGGAGAGGGCCGGGGTGAGGGCGAGGTAAAAGCAAAACGGCAACCTCGTTGCCGTTTTTAGTGTTTGCTCCCTCTCCCCGTGGGAGAGGGCCGGGGTGAGGGCATCAGGCCGCACAATTCAAAAGGAAAAACATGCACACCACCCATACCACGTTCATTCTCGCCGGCCACACCGTCCACCACGTCACCTTCGACCCAACCACCTTCACCGACACCGATCTCCTCTGGCTCCCCCACCACGCTGAGCTTTCAAACGCCGGGCGCAAACGCAAAGCCGAGCATCTTGCCGGACGCATCGCCGCCGCGCATGCCTTACCCGATCGCACCGTTCCCGGCATCGGCCCCAGCGGAGAACCGCTCTGGCCGGAAGGGGTTTCGGGAAGCATCACCCACAGCGGCACGCAGGCGATGGCGGTTGTCGTCCGTCATCCAGATGCGCTGGTGGGTATTGATTGCGAAGCCATTCTTCCAGACCGGGAAGCCCGCGAAATCAAGGACGGCATCGTTGATGCGCAGGAAGCGATATGCCTGACACACTCGGGCTACCCTTTTGCGCTGGCATTGACGCTCGCTTTTAGCGCCAAAGAGAGTTTGTTTAAAGCCCTCTTCCCGCAGATGAAGATTTACATGGGTTTTGAGTGGGCGAGAGTCACAGAGATAACGGAAAAAACAATCACACTGGCGCTTTCGCGCCCGGCTGGAGAATATCCTGAGGGTAAACGCTTCACCCTCGTCTGGCAGAATAATGATGGGAACGTGTGGACGCTGCTAAAAGCCTGATGGCGCTGCGCTTATCAGGCCTACGGTAAAGCGGTTTTGTAGGCCGGGTAAGCGCAGCGTCACCCGGCGCTCACTGCCCCGCAAGCGCTCTGTAAAACGCGGGATTATCTCTAATCACATTCAGCACTTTCGCCGCTAATCCCGTTGGGTTTCGCCGTTTCGACTCCCAGCTTTTAATCGTGTCAATGCTTGTACCCAGAGCCTTCGCCATTTCGCTTTGAGTGACATTTAACTGCTCTCTTATCGCCCGAACGTCCGCGACCTCATAGCGAGTTACTCGTGATGGCGTTTTCTTACCACGTTGGATTTCGGCTGCCTCTTCAAGCGAAGCCTTCAGTTCATCGAAGATACTCATTGTCTGCCTCTTTTGCCTGATGGAGTACATAGTACACCTTTAGTTAACGGAACTGGAAGCGGTATTTGTGAGAACAGACGTGAGTTTTTTGAGTTCGGCTTTCTCTAGATCGGTCAGGCTGTCCTTAATGCTTTTTGGGTAGGCCATGATGAAATAAATCACCTCCTCCGTGGCCAAAAAGTAGATCACTCTGGCACCGCCTCTCTTTCCCTTTGAGCCTGCGGCCATCCTGATTTTCCGTAGCCCACCCGTGTGTTGGATCAGGTCGCCTTTATCAGGCCAGGCAATGAGTTCCTTTTGGAGATCCTTTAATTCATCATCCGTAGCAATGCTTTTAATCTGCCGGGTAAAGAGTGATGTTTCGATAAACTCTATTGCGTGACTCATCCATAGTTCCTTCCCTGGACGCAGCAAAAGCCTGAATGCTTCAGCACCAGGCTTTTGCTGCATGGTTACTCTTCCTTGAGTAATATTGCGCCGAATAACTGTATTTATATACAGTCAAAAGGTATTTTAAGAATCCGTTTAGACATCCGGGAACATCACGCTATTGCCCGGCGCTTCCCTGTGCAGGTGGATAAAGTTCAGGTGCCGTTCATACTGGTCCAGAATGTCCGTAATCACCTGCTCCTTGCTGTAGTCCATCAAATCATTCCCCTGGCTGCCTTCCAGCAGGAAGGTCTCAAGCCGGTAGTAGGTCGATTTCCCGCTGCGCGCCCGGTAGGTAAACCCGGGTACCGAGTACTGCTGCGGCCAGATCTGATAGACAAAGTTCTGCTCGTCGCCCATGTGCACCAGCAGATCCAGGTGCCCCAGGGTCTCGCCCTCCTCCGGCGGCAGGTTTTTCAGCTCCACGTACGCGCCGCGCAGCTTCAGCTCCTGCGCCACCTCTTCCATCGCCGGGAAGCAGACCGTCTCCATCATCTGTTTGGTGTAGCGCGTGCCCGGGTAGTTCATCAGGCGCGAGAGGCGTTTCTTCCAGCTCAGCCTGTCCTGCGCGCCCATCGGCCGCGGCGCGGTGTCGCGGCTGGCGCTGACGCGGCGGTAGTCTTCCACCTTGAGCGATTTATACAGCCCGGCCATCACAAAGAAGATGACGAAGCTGAACGGCAGTCCCATGATTACCGTGGTGTTCTGCAGCGCAGAGATACCGTTAGTCATCAGCATGCCGAGCGTCAGCAGGCCGATGGCGACGGACCAGAAGATGCGCAGCCAGTTCGGCGCGTCGCTGTTGATGTCTTTAAGCTTCGAGGTGAAGTTGCCCAGCACCAGCGCGCCGGAATCCGCCGAGGTGACGTAAAACAGCAGGCCGGTGATGGTCGCCACGGAGGCGCTAAAGGTGAACGCCGGGTACTGCGCCAGCAGGCTGTAGAAGCCGCGCTCCGGGTGCGCCATCGCTTCCTGCGCGAAGGTTGCATTGCCGTGGATGATCTCGTGCAGCGCGCTGTTGCCGAACACCGACAGCCACAGCAGGGTAAAGGTGAACGGGATAATCAGCGTGCCCATCACAAACTGGCGGATGGTGCGGCCACGTGAAATACGCGCCAGGAACAGGCCGACAAACGGCGACCACGCCACCCACCACGCCCAGAAAAACAGCGTCCAGTTGTTCATCCACTCTACCGGGCGGTCGAAGGCGAAGCTGTTCAGCGTCATGCCCATAAAGCGGTTTACGTAGTCGCCCACGTTCAGCACTAAGGCATTGAGCAGGAACGAGGTATCGCCCATAAAGAGCACGAACAGGATCAGGCCCAGCGCCAGCGCCACGTTCAGCTCGGACAGCACGCGGATGCCTTTATCCACGCCCGACGTCACCGAGATGGTGGCGATAATGACGGAGAGCGCAATCAGCGCCGCTTTGGCCGCCATCGAATCCGGGATATCAAACAGCACGCTCAGCCCGTAGTTGAGCTGCACCACGCCAATCCCGAGCGTCGTCGCGATACCAAAGATGGTGCCAATGACCGCCGCAATGTCGACGCTGTGTCCAATCGGGCCGTTAATTTTTTTACCAAAAATCGGATACAGTGCGGAGCGGATGGTGAGAGGCAAATTATAACGATAGCTAAAGTATCCGAGCGCCATGCCCATCAGGGCGTACATCGACCAGCCCGTCAGGCCGTAGTGGAACAGCGTCCAGACCATCGCCTGGCGCGCGGCCTCCATCGTCTGACCTGCCCCTTCCGGCGGCTGCATATACTGCGTGACCGGTTCCGCCACGGAGAAGAACATCAGGTCGATGCCGATACCCGCGGCAAACAGCATCGCGGCCCAGCTCAGCAGGCTGAACTCGGGCTTGGACTGCTCTGGCCCGAGCTTCACCGACCCGAAGCGCGAGCAGGCGATGCAGACCACGAAGACGATATAGAGCGTCGCGGCCAGCAGATAGTACCAGCCGAAGGTCTTCGACACCCAGTACAGGGTGCGCCCAATCCACTCGGCAGAAAAATCACGAAAGAAGATGGTCGTCAGGGAAAACAACAAAATCAGCCCGGCGGAAGTATAAAAAACGACCGGGTTGATTTTGTCTTTTTCTCTGTCTTGTGAAAGGTCTGTCATCCAGTATCCCCACTGTTTTTGTAACTATTGAAATCCAAATCCGCAACAATTAAGACACATTTTATATTGAACGTCCAATCAAAAACCGCTTTAATGTATTACCAACGCTGATGAATGGAGTGGCAAAAATGCCCAAAGTGGGGATGCAGCCGATCCGGCGCAGGCAGCTTATCGACGCCACGCTGGAAGCAATAAATGAAGTGGGAATGCATGACGCGACGATCGCGCAGATCGCCCGTCGGGCGGGCGTTTCCACGGGGATCATCAGTCACTACTTCAAAGACAAAAACGGTCTGCTGGAAGCGACCATGCGCGACATCACCGGCCAGCTGCGCGACGCGGTTTTGAGCCGCTTACGCGCCCTGCCGGACGGCAGCGCGGAGCAGCGCCTGCAGGCAATTGTCGGCGGCAATTTTGATGAAACCCAGACCAGCGGAGCGGCCATGAAGGCCTGGCTGGCCTTCTGGGCGAGCAGCATGCACCAGCCGATGCTCTACCGTCTGCAGCAGGTGAGCAGCCGTCGCTTGTTGTCAAACCTGGTGTACGAGTTCCGCCGTGAGCTGCCGCGCGAACAGGCCGAAGAGGCGGGCTACGGCCTGGCGGCGCTGATCGACGGGCTGTGGCTGCGCGCCGCGCTGAGCGGCAAGCCGCTGGATAAAACCCTGGCGCAATCGCTCACCAGCCACTTTATCAGCCAGCATTTACCGACCGAATAACCGAGGAGAATTTATGTCCCGAATGGCAGAACAGCAGCTTTATATCAATGGTGGTTATACATCCGCCACCAGCGGTCGCACCTTCGAGACCATCAACCCGGCCAACGGTGAAGTTCTGGCGACCGTACAGGCCGCCGGGAGAGAAGACGTCGATCGCGCCGTGGAAAGCGCAAAACGCGGGCAAAAAATCTGGGCGGCGATGACCGCCATGGAGCGCTCGCGCATCCTGCGTTGCGCCGTCGATATCCTGCGCGAGCGCAACGACGAACTGGCGAAGCTGGAAACCCTCGACACCGGTAAAGCGTATTCCGAAACCTCAACCGTCGACATCGTCACCGGCGCGGACGTGCTGGAGTACTACGCGGGGCTGATCCCGGCGCTGGAAGGCAGCCAGATCCCGCTGCGTGAGACCTCGTTCGTCTACACCCGCCGCGAGCCGCTGGGCGTGGTGGCGGGCATCGGCGCGTGGAACTACCCGATCCAGATCGCCCTGTGGAAATCGGCCCCGGCGCTGTCGGCGGGCAACGCGATGATCTTCAAGCCGAGCGAGGTCACCCCGCTCACCGCCCTGAAGCTTGCCGAGATCTACACCGAAGCGGGCGTGCCGGACGGCGTGTTTAACGTCCTGCCTGGCGTGGGCGCAGAGACCGGCCAGTACCTGACCGAGCATCCGGGCATCGCGAAAGTCTCCTTCACCGGCGGCGTCGCCAGCGGCAAAAAGGTGATGGCCAACTCGGCGGCCTCGTCCCTGAAAGAGGTGACGATGGAGCTGGGCGGCAAATCCCCGCTGATCATTTTTGACGACGCGGATCTGGATCTCGCGGCGGACATCGCCATGATGGCGAACTTCTTCAGCTCCGGCCAGGTGTGCACCAACGGCACCCGCGTGTTCGTGCCCGCGAAATTGAAAGCCGCGTTTGAGCAGAAAATCGTCGAGCGCGTGGGCCGCATCCGCGCGGGCGATCTGTTCGATGAAACCACCAACTTTGGCCCGATGGTCAGTTTCCCGCACCGCGACAGCGTGCTGCGCTACATCGCCAAAGGCAAAGAGGAAGGCGCGCGCGTGCTGTGCGGCGGAGACGCGCTGAAGGGCGAAGGTTTTGACAAAGGCGCGTGGGTCGCCCCGACCGTGTTCACCGACTGCACCGACGAGATGACCATCGTGCGCGAAGAGATCTTCGGCCCGGTGATGTCCATCCTCACCTATGAAAGCGAAGAAGAAGCCATTCGCCGCGCCAACGACACCGACTACGGCCTGGCGGCGGGCATCGTGACTGCCGACCTGAACCGCGCGCACGGCGCCATTCATCAGCTCGAAGCGGGCATCTGCTGGATCAACACCTGGGGTGAATCCGCCGCAGAGATGCCGGTCGGCGGCTACAAACACTCCGGCATTGGCCGCGAGAACGGCGTGATGACGCTGCAGAGCTACACCCAGGTGAAGTCCATCCAGGTTGAGATGGGTAAATTCCAGTCCATATTTTAACCGGGAGGTTTATTTGCAATTTGACTACATCATTATCGGGGCCGGCTCTGCCGGCAACGTATTGGCAACGCGACTGACTGAAGATCCGAACACCACCGTCCTGCTGCTTGAGGCGGGCGGGCCGGACTACCGCTTTGACTTCCGCACCCAGATGCCCGCCGCGCTGGCGTTCCCGCTGCAGGGCAAGCGCTACAACTGGGCGTATGAAACCGAGCCAGAGCCGCACATGAACAACCGCCGCATGGAGTGCGGACGCGGAAAAGGGCTGGGCGGCTCGTCGCTGATCAACGGCATGTGCTACATCCGCGGTAACGCAATGGATCTTGACCACTGGGCCAAAGAGCCGGGTCTGGAGCACTGGAGCTACCTCAACTGCCTGCCCTACTACCGCAAGGCAGAGACGCGCGACGTGGGGCCGAACGACTATCACGGCGGCGACGGTCCGGTGAGCGTTACTACCTCGAAGCCGGGCGTGAACCCGCTGTTTGAGGCAATGGTGGAAGCGGGCGTGCAGGCGGGCTATCCGCGCACCGAGGATCTCAACGGCTACCAGCAGGAAGGCTTCGGCCCGATGGACCGCACGGTCACGCCGCAGGGCCGACGCGCCAGCACCGCGCGCGGCTATCTTGACCAGGCAAAGCAACGTCCGAACCTGACCATCCGCACCCACGCCACGACCGATCGCATTATCTTTGACGGCAAGCGCGCGGCGGGCGTCGAGTGGCTGGAAGGGGAAAGCACTATCCCGTCCAGAGCGACGGCGAACAAAGAGGTGCTGCTGTGTGCAGGCGCGATTGCCTCCCCGCAGATCCTCCAGCGCTCCGGCGTGGGCAGCGCGGACCTGCTCGCCGAGTTCGATATCCCGCTGGTGCACGACCTGCCCGGCGTGGGCGAAAACCTGCAGGATCACCTGGAGATGTACCTCCAGTACGAGTGCAAAGAGCCAGTCTCCCTCTACCCTGCCCTGCAGTGGTGGAACCAGCCGAAGATTGGCGCCGAGTGGCTGTTTGGCGGCACCGGCGTAGGCGCGAGTAACCACTTCGAAGCGGGCGGGTTTATCCGCAGCCGCGAGGAGTTCGAGTGGCCGAACATTCAGTACCACTTCCTGCCGGTAGCGATTAACTACAACGGTTCGAACGCGGTAAAAGAGCACGGCTTCCAGTGCCACGTCGGCTCCATGCGCTCGCCGAGCCGCGGCCACGTGCGCATCAAGTCGCGCGATCCGCACCAGCATCCGGCGATCCTGTTCAACTATATGTCCCACGAGCAGGACTGGCAGGAGTTCCGGGACGCGATTCGCATCACCCGCGAGATCATGCACCAGCCCGCACTGGACAAATATCGCGGTCGCGAAATCAGCCCGGGCGTCGAGTGCCAGACCGACGAACAGCTGGACGAGTTCGTGCGTAACCACGCTGAAACCGCCTTCCACCCATGCGGCACCTGCAAGATGGGTTACGACGAGATGGCGGTGGTCGATGGCGAAGGCCGCGTTCACGGACTGGAAGGGCTGCGCGTGGTGGATGCGTCGATCATGCCGCAGATCATCACTGGTAACCTGAACGCCACCACTATTATGATTGGCGAGAAGATTGCCGACGCCATTCGCGGGCGCGAGCCGCTGGCGAAGAGCACGGCGGCGTATTATGTGGCGAACGGTGCACCGGTAAGACGCTGAGTGCGTTTATCCCCTCACCCTAACCCTCTCCCCTTTGGGGAGAGGGGTAAGTCTTTTACTACCGAAATTCCTCTAACCGCTTAATCTGCCGCCCTTCCCCGTCAAAATTCTCTGCCGCCAGCCAGGCGCGCAGTTCGGCGTCTCTTTGCGGCCATTCGCCGTCAATAATAGAAAGCATATCGCTGTCGCGGTTGCGCCCTTTGCGCACCAGCTTCTGGCGCAGGCGTCCTTCCCAGACAAACCCCAGCCGCTCCGCCGCGCTGCGTGACGCAATGTTCATGGAATCGCACTTCCACTCGAGACGCCGGTAGCCGTGCTCAAACGCATTTTTCAGCAGCAGCCACACCGTTTCGGTGCCCATCCGGGTCCCTTTCATCCTGCGCGACCAGGTCACGTGCCCGATCTCCACCGACCCCAGCAGCCGCTCGTTAGCCATATAGCTCACCAGCCCCACCGCCCGCTCGGTGCGTAAATCAATGACGGCAAAGGGCACCAGCTCATCGTCCATGACCTTAGCCATGATCCAGTGCGCGGTGGCTTCCACGTTCGCTGGCTGCGTGCTGGCAAGCCATGTCCAGTCGCTGTCATCGCCCAGCGCGTAGGCCTCATAGAGATCGGCCGCGTGACGATCGGCATCCAGCGGCTCCAGGCGGCAATACTGGCCGAACAGCGGCGTGCGGGTTAATACGCGCGCGCCTTTCCAGTCGGGAACGATATCGTTAACGGTTTGACCATGTTGATTGATTTCGGGCACGGCGGTGACTCCCTGAAAGGTAAGGAGTTTGTTATAGCAGGTTAAAAAGCGGGCGAAAAGCAGCGTATTCTAATAGCCCGAGCGCATGCGATATTCCCGTAAGATATAAGCAAAGCTGAATTTCGACTTTGCGGAATGTAAGAGTCGACCTAACGTAGCGGAGCATAAAACAATCACAATATATTCTTCTCAGGGATCGCTATGACGAAAAAACTGTTGCCGTTACTGGTGCTGGCTGCGCTCTCAAGCGCGGCCCACGCCGCTACTCCGCCCAACACGCTGGTTGTAGCCCAGGGGCTTGATGATATCGTAAGCCTCGACCCGGCCGAAGCCAACGAGCTTTCCAGCATCCAGACCGTGCCGAGCCTGTATCAGCGCCTGGTACAGCCGGACCGCGATAACCCTGAAAAAATCACCCCGATTCTGGCAGAAAGCTGGGAAGCGGACGCGGCAGCAAAAACGCTGACGATCAAACTTAAGCCCGATGCCAAATTCGCCTCCGGCAACCCGCTGCGCCCGGAAGACGTGATTTTCTCGTACACCCGCGCCGTAACGCTGAACAAATCTCCGGCATTCATCCTGAACGTGCTGGGCTGGGACGCGAGCAACATCGCCAGCCAGCTGAAAAAGGTGGACGACCATACCCTCACGCTTCACTGGACTGCGGACGTTAGCCCGTCGGTGGCGCTGAATATTCTCTCCACGCCGATTGCCTCCATCGTCGATGAAAAGCAGGTCGCGGCGAACGTGAAGGATAACGACTTCGGTAACGCCTGGCTGAAAATGCACTCGGCGGGCAGCGGCGCGTTCAAAATGCGCGTCTATCAGCCGCATCAGGCCATCGTGCTGGAAGCCAACGAGTCAGCGCCCGGCGGCGCGCCGAAGCTCAAAAGCATCATCATTAAAAACGTCCCCGACCCGGCTTCACGCCGCCTGCTGATCCAGCAGGGTGATGCGGACGTGGCGCGCGATCTGGGTGCAGATCAGATAAGCGCCCTGGACGGCAAGGCGGGCGTGAAGGTGCTGAGCATTCCGTCCGCGGAGCAGAATTACCTGGTGTTTAATACCGGCAACAGCGCCAACCCGCTGCTGAACAACCCGGCGTTCTGGGAAGCCTCGCGCTGGCTGGTGGATTATGAAGGCATCACCAAAAATCTGCTGAAAGGCCAGTACTTTGTTCACCAGAGCTTCCTGCCGGTCGGTCTGCCGGGCGCGCTGGAAGACAATCCATTTACGTTTGCCCCGGCAAAAGCGAAAGCGATCCTCGCCAAAGCGGGCATTAAAGACGCGCACTTCACGCTGGACGTGGAGAACAAGCCGCCGTTTATCACCATCGCCCAGTCGATGCAGGCGAGCTTTGCCCAGGGCGGCGTGAAGGTCGATCTGCTGCCTGCCGCCGGGAGCCAGGTCTATGCCCGCGTGCGCGCAAAGCAGCATCAGGCGGCGATTCGTCTGTGGATCCCGGACTATTTTGACGCGCACTCTAACGCCAGCGCCTTTGCGTGGAACGACGGCAAATCCAGCACCGTGGCCGGGCTGAACGGCTGGAAAATTCCAGAGCTGAACAAAGCTACGCTGGCGGCGGTAGCCGAGCCGGATCCGGCGAAGCGTCTGGATCTGTATAAGAAGATGCAGAAACAGCTGCAGCAGAATTCGCCGTATGTGTTCGTCGATCAGGGTAAAACCCAGATCGTGGTGCGCGATAACGTGAAGGGGTATCAGCAGGGGCTGAACGCGGATATGGTCTGGTACGACCGCGTCACGAAGTAGCCCTTGTTGCCGGGTGGCGCTGCGCTTACCCGGCCTACGTTCTCGGTTTTTGTAGGCCGGGTAAGGCGAAGCCGCCACCCGGCATGAAGAGATTTCCCATGCCACATCTTTCCACCCGCGTGCTCCAGGGTCTGCTGACCCTGCTGCTTACGCTCTTCGGGCTGCTGCTCGTCACGTTTGCGCTCTCGGCGTTTTCACCGGTCGATCGCGTGCTGCAGATCGTCGGCGATCACGCCAGCCAGTCAACCTACGATCAGGTTCGCCACCAGCTTGGGCTGGATCGTCCCCTGCCCGTGCAGTTCTGGCACTACCTGCAAAATCTTGCCCACGGTGATTTAGGCACGGCCAGCGCCACCGGGCAGCCGGTGCTGCAGGATCTGCTGCACGCCTTCCCCGCCACGCTGGAGCTGGCAACCCTTGCCTTGATCATCGGCGCCGTGCTCGGCGTGATCGCCGGGGTGCTGTGCGCCCGCTACGCCGGTTCGCCGCTCGATCTCGCCATCAGAACCCTCACCCTGCTCGGCAACTCGGTGCCCATTTTCTGGCTCGGCCTGCTGATGCTGGCCCTGTTCTACGCGAAGCTGCAGTGGAGCGCGGGTCCCGGCAGGCTGGACGATATCTGGCAGTTCACCGTCGAGCCGCGCACCGGCTTTGCGCTGGTGGATACCTGGCTTTCCGGCGATCGCGAGGCGTTCCGCAACGCCCTCAGCCACCTGGTGCTGCCGGTGCTGCTGCTGGCCTATTACTCGCTGGCGAGCATCACCCGCCTGACGCGCTCCGCCTGTCTGAGCGAAATGAACAAAGAGTACATCCTGCTTGCCCGCGCCAAGGGCGCCGGGGAGATGGCCATTCTGCTGCGCCACGTGCTGCCGAACATTCGCGGCACCCTGCTGACGGTGATCGCGCTGGCCTACACCAGCATGCTGGAAGGCGCGGTATTAACCGAAACCGTCTTCTCGTGGCCGGGCATCGGGCGTTATCTCACTACCGCCCTGTTCGCCGGAGACACCACCGCCATCATGGGCGGCACGCTGCTGATTGGCGTCTGCTTTGTGCTGATCAATAACCTTACCGACCTGCTCGTGCGGGCAACCGATCCCAGGGTGCGCTAATGCCGTTTTATCTTTTCTTACGCCGCCTGCGCCGCTCCCCCGCCGCGTTTTGCGGACTGATTGCCATCGCGCTGCTGGTGCTTATCGCCCTGTTCGCGCCGTGGCTCGCGCCGCTTGACCCGAACTGGCAGGACGCGGCCGCGCGCCTGCAGGCACCGAACGGCCAGCACTGGCTGGGCACCGACAGCTACGGGCGCGACCTGCTCTCGCGCCTGATTTACGGCACGCGACCGGCGCTCGGGCTGGTGGCATTAGTCACCGTTATCACCCTGCCCGCCGGACTGCTGGTGGGGATTTTGTCCGGCTATTACGGCGGCTGGATGGAGCGCATCCTGATGCGCTTTACCGACGTGGTGATGTCGATGCCGCGCCTGATCCTCGCCTTCGCGTTTGTGGCGATGCTTGGCCCGGGACTGGTCAACGGCGCGCTGGCGCTGGCCCTAACCACCTGGCCGGCCTACGCGCGGCAGGCGCGGAGCGAGATCCAGCGTCTGCGCCACAGCGACTATCTCGCCGCCGCCGAGATGATGGGCATTCGCGGGCTGCGCCTGCTGGTCGGCCATATTCTGCCCCTGTGCCTGCCGTCCGCGATTGTGCGGCTGGCGCTGGATCTGGCGGGGATTATTCTGGCGGCTGCCGGTCTGGGCTTCCTCGGCCTTGGCGCACGCCCTCCAATGGCCGAATGGGGCGCGATGATTGCCGACGGCATGCAGGTCATTTTCGACCAGTGGTGGATTGCCGCCATTCCGGGCGGCGCGATTCTGTTTGCCAGCCTCGCCTTTAACCTGCTGGGCGATGGCCTGCGCGACGTACTGGAGCCACAGCATGACTGAACAACGCGTCATCGTCGATGCGCTGAATATCGACTACCCCGCCGCGCGCGTGGTCAACAGCCTGAGCTTCACGCTGGGCAACGAGCGGCTGGCGCTGGTGGGAGAGTCCGGCTCGGGCAAGTCGATGTCCGCCCGCGCCCTGATGGGGCTGGTGCGCAAGCCCGGCATCGTGAGCGCGGACCGGCTTAACGTGCTCGGCAACGACCTGCAGACCCTGAGCCCCCGCCGTTGGCAGGCGCTGCGCGGTAACGGGATTGCGATGGTCCTGCAGGACCCGCGCTACGCGCTGAATCCGGCGAAAAACGTCGCCGCTCAGCTTGATGAAGCGCTGACCCTGCATCAGCGCCTGCCCCGCGCCGAGCGCCGGGCGCGCATTCACGACATCATCCGCGCCGTCGGACTCAACGAACATGTCCTCCAGCGCTACCCCGGCGAGCTATCGGGCGGCATGGGCCAGCGGGTGATGATTGCGATTGCGCTTATCAACAACCCGCAGGTGCTGATTGCCGACGAACCCACCTCCGCGCTGGACGCCCGCCTGCGCAACCAGATCCTCGAACTGCTGGTGCAGCAGAGCGAAGAACGCCGGATGGCGATGCTGTTAATCAGCCACGACCTGCCGCTGGTGGCGGAACACTGCGACCGCGTGCTGGTGATGTATCAGGGCGAGAAGGTCGATGAGATGGCGGCGAACCGGCTGCCGCAGGCGACGCACCCGTATACGCGCACCCTGTGGACCTGCCGTCCAAACGCCAACACCTTCGGTCAGATGCTGCCGACGCTGGACCGTTCGCAGCCGTGGAAGGAGACCGATAATGACGCTCGTTGACGTTAAGGATCTCCAGGTGAGCTTCGGAGAGAAAACGGCGGTGTCCGCCGCCAGCTTTGCCATCGAGAAAGGCGAAACCTTCAGCCTGATTGGCGAATCCGGCTGCGGGAAATCGACTATTCTGCGCGTGCTGGCGGGATTGCAGCGCGAGTGGAACGGCCGCATTTCGATACTGGGAGACGCGCTACGGCCAGGACGGCGTTTTGAAGGCGAGCTTCGCCGCAACGTGCAGATGGTGTTTCAGGATCCGTGGGCGTCGCTGCACCCAAACCACACCGTTGCACGCACCCTGTCGGAGCCGTTAAACATCCACGGCGAAACGCAGGTTGCTGAAAAGGTGGCGGATGCGCTGCAGCAGGTGGGGCTTTCCGCCGACGCGGGCAAGCGTTATCCGCATCAGCTTTCCGGCGGCCAGCGCCAGCGCGTGGCGATTGCCCGGGCGCTGCTGCTGCGCCCGCAGCTACTGCTGCTGGACGAGCCGACTTCGGCACTGGATATGTCGGTGCAGGCGGAAATTCTCAATCTTTTGAACCGCCTGAAGGCCGAGCACGGCATGACCTACTTGCTGGTGAGCCACGATGCGGACGTGATTGCGCATATGTCCGACCGGGCAGCGTTTATGGCGCACGGGGAGATCCAGAGGGTGTTTGACCGCGAGGCGATGTTGCGGGGCGAGCACAGGATGGGGTAACCCGCGTGGCGGCGAGCGCCGCGCGGGTTTCGTAGGCCGGGTAAGGCGTAGCCGCCACCCGGCAAAAAATCACTTCAGCAGCTTCACCGTGGCATCAATGTCGATCTCATCTTCGGTGAAGATCAGCGTCGTATTCTGGAAGGTGGTGATCGCCAGCTTCTTCACCGTGCGCATTTCGCCCGGCTTTTTCTCGGATTTCGGCTTGATGCTGTTCATCAGCAGCCCAACCGACAGTACCGCGTTCTCTTTGTCGATTTTGGTATCAACCGGCTCTTCTTCGTTAAACACCACGAAGGATTTGATGGAGGTGAGCTTCACGCGCTCGCCGGCAATAAAGAGATGTTTGCTTTCGGGGATCACCTTCACCGCATAGGCGGAAAGGCCTTTGTTGTTGGTGGTTGGCTCAAAGGTCACCGCGGCATCTTTCTTAATCAGATCGGGGTTCGCGACCTTAATCACATGAAAATAGCGGTTGTCGCCGTTTTCATCTTTGATAAATCCAAAGCCTTTATCTTTAAACCACGTTGTGATTGTACCGTTCATCGCTGTTACCGCCTGTCAGATCGTAATGACTAAAGTTTTGCAGCGCGCAGTGTAATGCACAATGACGGAGGAGACAAAAAAAAGCCCCTGCACGGGTGCAGGGGAAAACTCATGTCAGAGCTTATTAGAATTTAATTAAACACCATTCCACCATCAATTAAGAGCGACTGGCCAGTCATGTAGTCGGAATCCGGGCCTGCCAGGTATGAGACGCAGGCGGCGACATCTTCCGGCTCGGACAAACGGCCAAGCGTAATGCGTTTGGCAAAGGTTTCCGTCCCGTAGCCGAGCGGTTTACCCGCCGCCTCGGAGACCTGACGGTCGATTTCCGCCCACATCGGCGTTTTGACGATGCCCGGGCAGTAAGCGTTAACGGTGATCCCCAGCGGCGCGAGATCCCGTGCCGCGGTCTGGGTTAAGCCACGAACCGCGAACTTGCTGGAACTGTAGACCGCCAGTTCAGGATTGCCGGTGTGGCCCGCCTGGGAGCAGGCGTTGATGATCTTGCCGCCGTGCCCCTCTTTGCGGAAGGCGTCAATCGCGGCCTGGATCCCCCAGATCACCCCTTTCACGTTGATGTTGTAGACCTTGTCGACAATGTCCGGCGTGATGGATTCGATGGGGGTAGACGGCGCAATCCCGGCGTTATTCACGATAACGTTAAAGCCGCCCAGCGCGGTGCGCGCTTTCTCCACCGCCGCAAACACCTGTTCGCGGTCAGAGACATCGACCTTCACGGCAACGGCGTTGCCGCCGTTACGGATGATTTCATCGGCGACGGCTCTTGCCGTCTCAACGTTATAGTCGGCGATGGCGACGGCAAAGCCGTCTTTCACCAGGCGAAGCGCGATCGCTTTACCAATCCCCTGGCCTGAGCCTGTTACGAGAGCAACTTTTTGCATTTCTCTGTCCTTATCGTGAGTCACAAAATCTGGCTGAGATGGAGCTGGCCCATCAGCAGCGGGTTATCGCTGTAGTCAACGGGAATGGCCACCACGGCAGGACCATCCACATCCATCGCCGCGCGCAGCGTCGGCTCAAGCGCCTCGGCGCTCTCAACGGCAAAGCCTTTCGCACCGAAGGCGTCGGCATAGACTTTGAAATCGACCGGGCCGAACTCGACGCCGGAAAGCCGCTGGTATTTTTTCTCTTCCTGAATCGCCACCATGTTGTAGGCGTTATCCACCCAGATGATGTGCAGCACGTTGGCGTTGAGGCGCACCGCGGTTTCCAGCTCCATGCTCGACTGCAGGAAGCCACCGTCACCGGAGACCGATACCACCTTGCGGCCCGGATTCACCAGCCACGCGCCAATCGCCCACGGCAGGGCAACGCCCATGGTCTGCTGACCGTTGGAGATCATCACCTGACGCGCGCGGAAGCTGTAGAGATAGCGGGCGATCCAGATGTGGAAGCTGCCCATGTCGACGGTGAGCGTCACGTCGTTATTCACGATGTCCTGCATGGCGCGCACGATGCGCAGCGGATGCAGGGCAAACTGGTTAAGCGAGGCGCCGCGGCGATCGAGGAGATCGCGCTGATGCTGGCGATCGACCAGAATTTCGGAGGCGCGCTGGCTCAGCTCCAGCTTACGATCGATGCGGTTAGCGAGCAGGTTCAGCGTCTCGGCGATGTCCCCCACCAGCTCCAGATCCGGGACGTAGTTACGTTCTTCATAGGCAGGCAGTACGTCAATGTGCACCAGCGTCGCGTCGCCGCTGTTCCACATGGACGGCTCGTACTCCACCGGGCTGTAGCCAACGCAGATAATCAGATCCGCCAGATGCAGCAGCCGGTCGCCCGCCTGGTTGTTAAAGAGGCCGACGCGTCCGGCGAAGCGGGTGAAGTGCTCCTGATTTACCGCCCCGGCGGCCTGATAGGTGCTGGTCACCGGAATACGGCTTTTCTCCAGCAGCTTGCGCAGCGCGGCGCTGTTCGCGGGCTGGCTGGCCATCAGGCCGAGTAAGATGACCGGGTTTTTGGCGTTTTCGATAAGCTTCGCCACGTCGTTAATCGCCGACTCCGGTGCCGGGCCCATCAGCGCCGGGCCGCTGGCGGGTAAAATCGCGCCCGTCGCGGGCTGGTCGACAATATCCTGCGGCAGGCTGACGAACGCGCCCCCCGGTCTGCCGTGCTCGGCAGCGCGAAACGCGTTCGATACCACCTCGGCAATCGCGTCCGGTGAGCTGACCTCCACGGCGTATTTAGTGACAGGGCTGAACATGGCGACGGTATCCATGCTCTGATGCACCAGCTTGGCTTTATCCGCCCGCTTCACCGCCCCGCCCAGCGCGACTACCGGGTCGCCTTCGCTGTTGGCGGTAGCAATACCGGTGATCAGGTTAGAGCAGCCCGGCCCGGAGGTGACCAGCGCCACTCCGGCCTTGCCGGTTAGACGCCCTACCGCCGCCGCCATAAACGCGGCGTTGGCCTCGTGGCGCACCGGGATAATCTCGATGGAGGAGTCCAGCAGGGAGTCGAAAACCTTGTCAATTTTTGCGCCCGGGATCCCGAACACCTGCTTCACGCCCTGCGCTTCCAGCTGGCCGACAACCATATCGGCGCCGTGCGCCCACTGACGTGACTGTTTCTCACTGTTCACGGTAGTTCTCCTGTTAGTTTTCGACGGAACGGATCGCTGCATCAAGATTGCTGGGGTGAAGGTTGGCCTGTAAGAACGCGCTGTCGGCGGGCAGGTCAATCATCAGCTTGTGAATTTCACCGAAGGTGAGCACGCCGCTCTCCAGTTGGTAGTCGAGCAGATGGCCCCCGCCCTGGCGGTCGTCGGTGATGAAATGCTCGTGATAGCCCGCCACGTTGATGCCCTGCATGTGCTGCGGCGTGCGGAACCCGACCAGCACCCCTTCGCGCTGGTTAAAGCGGAACACCGGCTGGTCGTCCAGCACGTCGGTCATCGCGCGGTACGGCGGCTTCTGACGCGGTACGGTGCGGGTGTGGGCGTGGCGGAAGTTGCCGTCAATGCGCAGCGCGCAGAACAGGTTGTCTGAGGGGATCTGCTGGTCGATTGCGTCGTGGATCTGCTGGCGGCTGACCGGCGCATCGAAGGTGATACGGTACTGCGGCTGGAACCAGGTCATCACCGCGAACGGCGTTTTCTGCTCTGGCTTCGCGGCCCTGGCGCTGCCGTCGGCGCGCAGCTGGTACACCTGACTGCTGAAGGCAATCATTTCACCGTCCAGCTCGTTGAAGGTCCCCAAACCAAAATCACCGTGTGCCAGCAGATCGGCGATGGTGGTCTCTCCTTCGTACACGCCGCTTAGCAGGGCGCTCATTAGCGATGTCTGATAGATCACGCTGTCAGGATGCCGGGCGGAGAACCCCTGCAGGGTCTCGCACAGGCTGGCCTCACAATCGCAGGCAGATGCATGCATCATCGTGCTCGTCCTCTTCAACTTTATTTAGAAAGGTTAAATAAATGTTGACCCGATTCAGCAGAGAGTTCCAATATAGAAACTATGCTGGTTTGAGACGTTTTAGATATGGAACTTCGTTATCTGCGGTATTTTGTCGCGGTTGCACGCGAGCGACACTTCACCAGGGCGGCCGAAGCGCTGGGGATTTCACAGCCTCCTCTGAGTCAGCAGATCAAACGGCTCGAAGAGGAAGTGGGCACGCCGCTGTTCAGACGCCTGACGCGGGGCGTGGAGCTGACCGAGGCGGGAGAAGCCTTCTATGAGGACGCCTGCAAGATCCTTGCGCTGAGCGATGCCGCGCTGGAAAAGGCCCGCGGTATCGCACGCGGGCTGAACGGCAACCTGTCGATTGGGATCACCAGTTCAGATGCCTTTCACCCTAAAATTTTCGCGCTGATTCGCCAGTTTCAGGTGCAGAACATGGCGGTGCAGGTTCACCAGGTGGAAGCCAATATGTCGTCGCTGACGACGATGCTGGCGGAGGGTGAGCTGGATATTGCCTTCGTGCGCCTGCCGTGCGAGAGCAGCAAGGCGTTCGAGTTAAAAGTCCTCGACCGGGAGCCGATGGTGGTAGCGTTGCATCGCGACCATCCGCTGGCGGCGTGCGATTCGCTGGCGCTTGAGCAGCTTCGGGATACGCCGGTGGTGCTGTTCCCGCAGGAGGTCGCGCCGGGGTTGTACGATCGGGTTCACGGCTGCTGCGAGCGGGCCGGTATTAACGTGCAGCGCGCGCTGCAGTCGTCGCAGCTTTCGTCGTCCCTGAGCATGGTTTCCGCGGGCGGCGGGTTCGCGCTGGTGCCAAAATCCATGGCGGCTATTTCACCGCCGAATGTGACCTATCATACGCTGAGCTCACCGGAGCTTTATACCGATATCGCGCTGTGCTGGCGGCGTTTTGAACGCTCGCGGACGGTGAAGCGGTTTTTGACGATGATGAGTGAAGGGTGACGGCTGTGCGGCTGTGCCCGGCGGCGCTTCGCTTGCGCGGGCCTACGGTTCGTGTCGCGGGTAGATTGGTTGGCGGTTTTGTAGGCCGGGTAAGGCGTAGCCGCCACCCGGCAAGTCAGCCTCCGTCGTCAAATCCAGACGTCGTTCTCTGCGGTGCGCTCCCCGCCTTCGTGTCCGGTATTCAGGACCCCACAAGGTTCTATCATCATCATTTTTACCGTTGATTCAGCAGACGTTTTATGTTCAACGCCTTTCGGCACAACGTACATTTCTCCTGGATTGACGAGCACATGCCCGTCACGAAAATCAATACGTAACACGCCCTCGACCACGATGAATGCCTCATCGGTTTCAGGGTGCGCGTGCCATATAAAATCACCCGATATTTTGACGATTTTAAACTGATAGTCATTCATCTGGGCGATGACTTTCGGCTGCCAGTGCGCGTCGAAGAGAGAGAATTTATTGTCTAAATTAACAGGACTATACATTGCGACACTTCCTATGGTTGAGAAGCATCCAGGATAGAATAAGGCCGGCGTGCCGGTCTTGAACGATCGTGCAAATCAGGCAGGATGACCTTTGATGAATTTTTGCCAGCGCCCCGGCGACATACCCAACGTTTTGATGAACTGACGAGTCATGTGACTCTGATCTGAAAACCCCGCAGTAGCGGCAGCCTCAGCAAGCGACAGGCCCGCCTGAATCAGGCGTCGACAGTATTCAAGTCGACGCATGGTCACATAGCGATAAGGACTCGTTCCATAAAGCGCACGAAAATCCCGACTCAGGCTCCAGCGATCTCTGCCACTGACGGCGGATAAAGTATCCAGCGTAATATTGTGAATGAATTCAGCGTGTATATATTCGCGCGCGCGTTCTGCGGATTGATAATCCACCCGATTCCGGCGAAAACGTTGTCCTCCCACGACGGCCAGCGTGTGGGCGAGATCGTAGAGCGCATCGTCTTCTTCCAGCGTATCGAAAGATTCTTCTGGCGCTTTTAACAGCGGTTCGGTCGCTGCAAAAAGCCGGGGATCGGATGAAATTCCGCCGGGAATAAACGGCAAAGGCTTTCCGACCAGGATTTTTTGAATTAACGCCGGATCGATATACAGCATCCGATACTGGAATCCGTCGTTCGTTCCCGCCTCTCCGTCATGTATTTCGTCAGGGTGCAGGACCATTGTCCCGCCCGGCAGGCTATGTTGTTTACTTCCCCGATAGTGAAAACTCTGCACCCCGGATAAGGTCCGGCCTATGGCATAAGTGTCGTGACGATGCGGCTCATAGCCATGCCCGCTGAAATACGCCTCTATGCGCTCTATTTTACCGGGTTGTTGCGCCAGTCTGACCCAGTCTTTGTTGGCTTTTGCCTTCGACATATATGACACCTGATGCCCTGTGAGGGTGAAACAACACCATAAACGCATCGGGTGCAGTTTGGAAAGTTGTTGCAGGCAATCCGGGGAAGCAGGATGCAGTGAAAAGCGCCAGGCAATCAGATGCAGAGTGACAGTATGCTAACCCATCCTGACTCCACATCCTCATTTGCCTCCTGCTTCAGGCGTTAATTGTTGCGCCGGAATACGCAGAACTAGACTTTCGCCTCCGCACGTAATGCGGCCTGCACGGCGGGACGGGCACTGATTTTTTCCCTGTACGCCAGTAGCGCGGGCCAGTCGTTGAGTTCAATTGAGAAGTACGTGCACCATCCCAGCACGGTGAAAAGATAGGCATCCGCCACGCTGAAAGACGCTCCCATCAGATAAGCGCTTGTGGAGAGCGTTTTCTCAAGAAAATCGAACCGCCTGAACAGCTTCTCGCGAAAAATCGATTTGGCCTCTTCGGGCAGCGCACGGTTGAAAAGAGGTGCCGATCCCGCGTGTATTTCGCTGGTGATAAAGTTTAGCCATTCCTGATGCCGCACTCGCTCCCAGCCGTCTGCACGCGGTGCCAGCCCACTTTCTGGCTTGAGGTCTGCCAGGTACTGCAAAATGGCTGGCCCCTCGGTCAGGATTTTCCCGTCATCCAGCTCAAGCGCTGCGACATAACCTTTAGGGTTAATGGTCAGGAAGTCGCGCCCGTCAGCGGTAAGCTTGCTCCTGTTGTCCACTTTAACCAGTTCAAACTCAATCGCCAGTTCGCGAAGCACGATATGGGGTGAGAGTGAGCAGGTGTCCGGGGCGTAATAGAGTTTCATAATCTCTCCGTTAAAGCTGTTGAGTGGTGACGATTCAGTTTGAATACACTGTGCTTAAAACCAATCACCCTGTAAAATTAATGACTCATAAATTAGCTATTAGCTGAGCTACTGATACCCATGATGAATCTTTTACACTGGCGCTTGCTGGTTGCAGTAGCCGATGCCAGTAATATTTCGCGTGCCGCTGAAGAGGTAGGCATGACGCAGTCTGGTGCCAGCCAGGCGATCGCTCAGTTAGAGGCTTCATTAGGATTTGCTGTATTCACGCGAGAGCGGCGCCACATCGGCGTAACAGCCCTGGGCGAGAAGGTGGTCAAAGAGGCAAGGAGCATGCTGGCGCGACTGGACGCCATCCGCGTACTGGCGGATGAGAGCCGGGGGTTAAGTGGGGGGCGCATTCGTCTTGCCAGTTTCCCTTCAGTGACATCCACATTTTTGCCCGGACTGCTGCGCGACTTTAAGCGCCTGCATCCTGAAATCGAGGTTATCGTACTCGAAGGGACGGACCAGGAGGTCGAAGAGTGGCTGGCGGCAGATACGGTTGATCTGGGCGTGGTCATGAACCCTGTTCCTGAGCGTGCTGAAGCGGTCTTAGGGCAGGATGCATGGGTCGCGGTGTTGCCAGCCAGCCACCGTCAGGCTCGTTATACACGTACGCGCGGCATCCCCCTTGAGGAACTGGCAGACCAGCCCTTCGTGCTCGCAACGGGCGGTTGTGCCGTCAATGGAAAAAGCCTGATGGAACAGGCTGGCTTGCAGCTGTCTGACGTGCGGGTGACCGTCCGCGACTGGATCAGCGCCTGCCTGCTGGTGCGCGAAGGTATGGGCGTCGCGCTGATACCTGAATCCGCCCTGCCGGATGAATTACGCGGCCTGTGCGTCGTGCCCGTGGCACCTTCGCTGTGCCGGGAGTTTGGGGTGGTTTGTTCGCAGGCGGGTAAATCCTCCCGCGCGACGCAGGCGTTATTAGAAGGGTTGCTCAAAATGAAAAGGTCTGCGTGAAGGAGTAACCGCGGTGCAAACTGTGCCCGGCGGCGCTGCGCTTGCGCGGGCCTACGGTTCGTGTCGCGGGTAGGTTGGTTGGCCGTTATGTAGGCCGGGTAAGGCGTAGCCGCCACCCGGCAATGCCCTTCTGGAAGCCGCCTCGCAAACCTGCAAGCAACCTTATGTAATTCAGGGGAGATCCCTTTTCATCCCTTCTTTGCGGTCGTAAAGTGCCTGCGTTGCGGCACATCCGTAACCGGGCGTAGGAACCCGTTAGCATAACATGACGTTTTTTTAGACAAAGAGGATGCTAAATGGCGACTACCCCTGGATTTTCTTACGCGCTCTCTGAGGAAAGCGCAGTTCATCACCTCATCAACACTTCAATTTCCGATTCTGCGGATCTCTTCGAACTGACTGACGCTTGTACTGCGTATGTGAGCGTATTGGTGGAAACTGATGACGCAGTGACGTTTGCTACGCTCTGTAAGCGATTGCTGGCTGCGCTTAAGCGACTGCGGGAGTGCTGTGATGCCGAACTTCCTTCGTACCTGGTTGAACAGTTGATTGCGGGGGAAAAGATTACCTCCTGCGTGCCGGACTGCTGGCAGGAGACGACGCTGCAGGTGGACTATGCCGTAGCGTTAACGCTGGCAGTGATGGGTGAGACATTGCCTGTGAGCGTGGCGAAAGAACTCACCGGGCTGCTGCATGATATGGTTTGGTTATTGGCGGAGTTTGTGAAGGAGCCGTATATCACGGCGCACTGAGGCGGGTGATGGGAGCCGGAATCTAGCTGGGTAGAAGCATGGTTCCGGCCTTACGCTAACGTTGAATGTCTGCTAAGAGCGAAAAGCGGACATCTTAAGTCGGTTGTTTTTATTTATACTATTACCTCTATGTAGCCATGTTATATGGCTACATTTATACAGCAGTAAGGATTAGTCTTTTCCTGGACCATAATTGAATTTTGTACCTTTACCAATGGCGTAAAACTGTCCGCCAGCTACGTAATGGACAGTACGTAATTCATCAGGCGCATCATCAAAAATCCAGTGCCCATTTCTGAAAACGCGGTCATCACTCCATGCTCCGACAATTTCCCCCATGAACAAGTTGTGCTGTTTTTGATTTTCTACATTAGGTATGACCTTACAGACTAGCCAGCCAGCGCAACCTTCAACTAAAGGAAGATCAAACTCTTTCTGATAAAATAGTGGAATTTTACTGTTTTTATCGGATGTGTCAGAATAACTGTGGCCTCCAGCATATAAAACCATTTCCATCTGTTTTACTACTGGGATCTGGACAACGTAATATCCACTTTTTTCTACAAGTCCGCGAGTAAATGCTTGTGGACCTATAAAAGCCATCACTTTGTTATTACCTACTAACCCCACCCAGGCAGCTGCCATGACATTTTCAATGCCATCATTTTTAGCCGATATCATCGTCGTTGGCCCGACCTGCAATAAACGATAGGCTTTGTTTAACTCTACTGGTTGAATTGACATAATTTTCTCTTTTGAGTTCTGATAAAAAAGTAATACAGATTACTTATTTGATTGTTCGATTATATGACTGGAATAGTTGCAGATTAATTGCTATTATCAAAATACATTATTGCAATTTCCACAACAATCATGAACAAACTTGATGCTCTAAAGTTTTTTATCATCGCCTCTGAAACCCTGAACTTCCGCGAAGCAGCCATAAAGCTGTCGGTTTCACCATCAGTAGTAACCCGAACAGTCGCTGAGTTGGAGAAACAGCTTGGTGAACCTCTTTTCAAACGCAATACTCGGTCGATCTTTCTCACCAGTTTCGGTGAGTTATTTTTACCCCAAGCGAAGCGACTGCTGGAAGATTCTGAAAAGTTATTTCTGATGGCGAAAGATGATAATGAAATGAAAGGTATTGTTCGTATCACATTACTTCGATTTCCAAATCATGAGCAAATCTTGTATGAACTGTTGACTGCACTGCGTCCATATCCTGAGTTATTTATCGACTGGCGTTTAGATATGATGAAACTTGATACTATCGAGCATCGTATCGATATAGGCATACGCGTAGGGCGAGAGCCTAATCCAAACTTCATCATTAAAAATATCGGGCAAGTTGAACATATTTTGGTTGCATCCCCTGAACTCATTGCGCGCCTGGGAGCACCAACTGATTTAGAAGATCTTCGACAGCGTTATCCATTTAGTGGTTTAATTAATCCTGAAACGGGGAAGTCATTTGAGTTTATGAGTGACGCAGTGAATACTTTTGTCCCTCGTCATATTGAGTTTTATACTACAGACCCATACGCCGAAATTCAGGCTGCATTGGCCGGAAAAACGGTTGTACAATCCAGCGATTTTATCTGTAGGGAGTACTTAGCAAGCGGCCAACTTGTTCCCCCACTGCCAGAACTGCGACAGGAGAAATGGCAATTTTATTTATATCGACCTTATCAGCTGATTACTCCCAAAAGGGTCACGGTCGTTTTCTCGCTATTAGAAAAAATATTACGCAAATATTTCACATCTAAATAATACTTTCCTCAACGTCTGCTTCTGGCACAACACAGACATTCATACTCACATCTATCACCTTCCCTCCCTATCCCCCCACCGCCACGCTCGCCGACAGCCCCGCCACCAGCTCAACCCCCTCCGGTAACCTGTCGATATGAATGCGCACCGGCACGCGCTGTGCCAGCCGGACCCAGCTAAAGGTCGGCTCGACGTCGGGCAGGCCCAGCCCGCCCGTCTCGTCGTTGCTGTCCCCGATCCCATGTCCGATGCTCTCCACGTGCCCCGTGATGACAGGCTCGTATCCCATCAGCACCACCTGCGCGGCATCCCCGACGCGAATATGGCGCAGCTTGGTCTCCTCAAAGTACCCCACCACCCAGAAGCTGTGGGCATCGACGATGGCGACCTTTGTCTCCCCCGCCGTCGCGTAGTCTCCGGGGCGAAGCCGCAGGTGCGTAACGTATCCCGAAACCGGCGCACGGACGGTGGCGTGCGCCAGATTAAGCTCGGCCAGATCCAGCGCGGCTAGCGCGCCGTGATAGTTGGCCGCCGCGACGTTCGCCGCGCTGCCGGTTTGCTGCAAATCCTCGCTCGAAATGGCGTTTTTAATCAGCGTGCGGCGGTGGGCCGCATCCTGGCGCATCAGCATCTCATGGCGTTTCGACTCAACGTCTGCCTGCGCGCTGACCACAGCCAGCTTAAGCCAGCGCGGATCGATGGTGTAGAGCACATCGCCCCGGTTCACCCACTGATTGTCCCGCACGGCCACGCTAATGACCGGCCCGGAGACGTCCGGCGCAATCTGCACCACATCCGCCCGCACGCGGCCGTCGCGGGTCCACGGCGTTTGCGCGTAGTGTTTCCACATCATAAACGCCAGAAGCGTGGCCGCCGCGACGACGCTCAGCGTCAGCGCATAGCGAGCCAGTAAAGAGAGCAGTGATTTCATGACAATAACCCCAACGCGGTCAGACCCTGCATCAGCAGGAAAAAGGTGACAATCCAGGTTGAAACATCCATCAGCGGGCGAAACGGCAAGCGCCGGTAGAGCCTGCTGAGAGAGAAAAGCGCGACGAGGCCCAGCGTGCAGACCAGCGCCGCGAGGGCGACCATCAGCAGCCCCGGAATCAAAACGCCGCCGATATTGAGATCGTTAACCATGGTCTGGCTCCCGTAATGCACAGTGCAGATCCACCAGCCTGAAGACCAACTGGCGCGTATGTTCATCTGCCGCAGGCAGATGGCGTTCGATAAGGGTAACGATGCGTTCGCGTAAGGCGTGGCGGTCTGCGGCGTTTATCCGATGAAAAAGCGCGTCAACCTCCCTGCCGGGCGGTGCGTCAATGCGGCGTAAATGCATAACCGAAAGCCCCAGACGCAGCGCGTGTAACAGCCGATCGAGCGCCTGCTCCGGCGCGCGCTCGCTGCGCTGTAAACGCGGCAGCAACAGCGCGGTTCGGTCCATCATCAGGTTGATCCAGTGCGTTTCATCAACCCGCAGCGTGCCCTTCAGGCTGCGGCGAATGTCGCGCTGGCACAGGTTCAGCAGACGGGTGATGGCACCATCCGCCTGCACGGTTTGCAGCAGGCTCATGCTGACGACGGCATAGCCGGTGGCGGCAAAGAGCGCGATGGCGGTGTTGGCCGCAACGGCGAAATCTCCGCTGTAGTGCGCCCCCAGCTCGCAAAGAATGGGCAGCGTCAGGGTGATACCCATCGCCATAAACGTGGTGGGCGGACGCGCCTGAAACGACCCGGCCAGCAGATATGCCGGGGCAAGTACCGCCACCAGCACCGGGAAATCGCTCACCAGCGGCAGCAGCGCAAAGCTGTAGAACAGGCTAATGACCACGCCCCAGAATGAGCCAATGATGTATTTCACGATGTGCGGTGCCGGGGTGTCGAAGCTGCCAAACAGCGTGCAGCAGACCCCCAGGATAGATACCGCCGTGCCGCCATCCGGCCACGCTGAGAAGATCCAGACCAGGCAGCCGCTCAGGATGATGGCGAAAGCCCCCAACGCCGTGCGGGCCGCGGTAAGAGGATCGCGGTGGAAAACGTAGCCTTTCGCCGCGCGGGTTTGCATCTCCCCAAAGACGGGTTTGGCGTAGAGGATAGCCCCGGAAAGACGTTCGCACTGCTGCAGAAGCGCGATAGCCTCCGAGAGGTAGCGAATAAAACTGACCTGCAGCGCGTCGTCAAACGTCTGCGCCTGCGCGGCATACCGATCGATAAGAAGCGCACAGCGGAGCCGCAGCGCCTCTGCCGTGCTGCTGGCCCCCGCGCCTTCAGCGGCAAGCCAGGCCTGAACGTCCTCCAGCAATGCCTGCACGTCGGCGGGCAGGGCTCCGATCGCTGGCAGGCGATCGTGTAGTTCACAGTTGACGATAACCAGCCGCGCCAGCCGGTCGTGGATCGCCTTTCTGGCCTGCCGCACCGGGGCTGAAAGGGCAAAATCGTACGGAATATGGTGGCTTATTCCCTGCAGGAACTGCAGCGCGAGGGCCAGATGCAGCGGGCCGGAAGCCGCATCGGGTTTACCGGCTATGGTATCCGCCACCCGCCCGCGCGCGGCCTGTAGCGTCTGGGATAATTTCGCGTTGAACTGGCCCGATACGCGCGCGGGCAGCACGTAGCGGTGAATCAGCGCCGCGCAGAAAATCCCAATCGAAATCTCCTGCACGCGGACGATGGCGACGTTAAAGATGCCGCCGGGATCGGACACCGCCGGAAAGCCAATCAGGCTCGCGGTGTAGCCCGCCAGCACGAAGGCATAGGCCCGGGGCGTGCGCTCCAGCAGGGAAAGCCACAGGCAGAACGCGATCCAGCCCGTCAGCACCGCGCTGCACAGGACTGGTGTATTCGCGAAGGTGGGCACAATCAAAACGGTCGCGCTGGCACCTATCACGGTACCGGCCAGCCGGTAGAGGCTCCTGCTCAGCGATGCCCCGACCGACGTCTGCGACACGATGTAAACCGTAATAATGGCCCACGAGGGACGCTCGAGGCCGATCGACAGCGCGAGGTAATAAGCCAGCATCGCCGCGGCAAAACTCTTCGCGGAATAGATCAGCGCGCCCGCATCGTTTCGCAGCGCGGCGGGGAGACGCACGGGATGAGAGAAGATGTTTTTCATGCCGGGATTATTACCGGCTTGCAGACCCGCTTAAATACTCTATTCTGTCAAAAAATACCTAAATGTTGCCAGAATCGTGAAGCCTCAACCCGCTACTACGCTGTATGACCCTGACTCTACCGCCTCTCCTGCCGTGGCGCGTCATCTGGACTTCGTGGATTACGCCGCGGAAGTGCCGGTACACACCCACCGCAAGGGCCAGCTGATTATTGCCCGATACGGTGCGGTCAGCTGTTACGCGGAGAATGACATCTGGATCGTGCCGCCGGACTGCGCCGTCTGGATCCCCGGCGGGATCCCGCACAGCGCCAAAGCGACCTGGAACGCGCATCTCAACTATCTGTTTATTGAGCCCGGCGCGGCGGCGCTGCCGGAGAAGTGTTGCACGCTGGCGATCTCGCCGCTGATTAAGGAGCTGGTCGATCGTCTGACGCGCGAAGGCGTGGATTATCCCGCCGACGGCCACGTCGCGAGGCTGACCCGTGTCACGCTGGACGAGCTTGCCAGCATGCCGCAGCAGAAGCTGAGCCTGCCGGTCTCGACCGTTCCGAAAATTCGCGCCATGGCAGACGCGCTGGTTACCCGCCCTGAGGACAGAAGCACCCTGAAGGACTGGGCGAAACGGCTCGCCCTCAGCGAGCGCTCGTTTGCCCGCCTGATGCAGCGCGAGACCGGGCTGAGCTTCGGGCGATGGCGCCAGCAGCTGCATTTGATTATTGCCCTGCGGGAACTGGCAAGCGGCGTGCCCGTCCAGAACGTGGCGACAACGCTCGGGTACGAATCCGTGAATGCATTTATCACCATGTTCCGAAAAGCGATGGGCAGCACGCCCGCCCACTACTTTGCCGAACGGAAAAACAGCGGCCGTTAGCCCGGTCCCTCGCTCCCCGCCGCCAGCAGCGGCACCACCACGTCGCTGATGGGCACTGTAATACCGTGCTTGCGACCGTAGCGCTGGATCACGCCGTTACGGATATCCCACTCCATCGGGCGATCGGCCTGACGGTCGGCCAGGATCGACGTGCCCAGGTCCTCAGGCGCACGCTGGAAGTTCGCCAGGATCTCCTGCGCCACCGCATCGCCCAGCTTTGCCCCCTCAGCGCGGGCGACGGCAAGCCCCTCGCGCAGGTAGGCCAGCGAAAGTTCGCTAATATCCTCGCGCCTGAACATCCCGGCGCGGCGGTTGGCCAACACCATCAGCCCGGCGACCGCGTTTTGCAGCAGCTTGCGCCAGGCGACAGTGGCGAAATCTGTTGAGAGCTCAACTTGACAGCCCGTACCGCGAAGCGCCTCCACCACCCGCTGCGCCTGCGGCACGTCCGGCAGCGTCAGGCGCGGTTTGGCACGCAGCCAGACGGAGGCATCCGGCTCGCGCTGCGCCGGGAACCAGACCACCGACGGCAGTACCGTCGCGCCGTTAACCCACGGTTCAAGCTGGGCTTTTTGCTCCACGCCGTTTTGCAGCGCGCAGACCACGGTGTTCTCATCGCACAGGGCGCGCAGCCATCCGGCGCTGTCGGCATTTTGCGTCGTTTTTACCGCCACGAAAACGAGATCGACGGGGCGCGTGATGACGGCCGGATCGGTTAATACCGGACCAGGCACCACGGTTTCACCCTCGTCGTGGCGCAGGCGTAATTCCGGGTGCGCGGTGCGTCCGCACAGCAGCGGCGTGCGCCCCGCGTCGTGCAGCACTGCGGCAATGGTGGTACCAATTGCACCCGGTCCAAGCAGCGCTATGTTTGGATAGTCAGACATGAGTCACTCCCCTTTTCGCTAAGCCTGCTAACAGTTATACCACCCAGAAAAATGAGCGCCACGTCGTTGTCTATACTCAACACACAACAGACAACGGAGTGCGCCATGCCTTTACCCGATTTCAAATCCTCTGAACCTTTTACCCTCGGCATTGAGCTTGAGCTGCAGGTGGTTAACCCGCCTGGCTACGATCTCAGCCAGGACTCCTCCGCGCTCATCGCCGCCGTCAAAGACGACATCAAAGGCGGCGAGGTCAAACACGACATCACCGAAAGCATGCTCGAAATCGCCACCGGCGTATGCCAGAACATCGACCAGGCGGCGGCGCAGTTCTCGGTGATGCAGCAGAGCATCCTGCGCGCGGCGGCGGAGCAGCATATCCAGATCTGCGGCGGCGGGACGCACCCGTTCCAGAAGTGGCAGCGTCAGGAGGTCTGCGACGACGAGCGCTATAACGTCACGCTGGAGCGCTTTGGCTATCTGATTTTGCAGGCAACGGTGTTCGGCCAGCACGTGCATGTGGGGTGTCGAACCGGGGACGACGCGATTTACCTGCTGCACGGCCTGTCGCGCTTCGTGCCGCACTTTATCGCCCTGGCGGCCGCCTCGCCGTATATGCAGGGCACGGACACGAAGTTCTCCTCGTCGCGACTCAACATCTTCTCCGGGTTCCCGGATAACGGCCAGATGCCGTGGGTCAACAGCTGGCAGGAGTTCGAAGGGCTGTTCCGCCGCCTGAGTTCGACCAGCATGATCGACAGCATTAAGGATCTGCACTGGGACATCCGCCCCAGCCCGCACTTCGGCACCGTCGAGGTGCGGGTGATGGATACGCCGCTGACGCTCGGCCACGCCATTAACATCGCCGGGCTTATACAGGCGACGTCCCACTGGCTGCTAACCGCGCGGCCCTATAAGCATCAGGAAAAAGATTTTCTGCTGTACCGCTTTAACCGTTTTCAGGCGTGCCGCTACGGGCTGGAGGGGATCCTGACGGACGTGCACACCGGCGAGCACAAAACCGTGGCGGAAGACATTTCGTGGCTGCTGGAGCAGGTTGCGCCGTCGGCCGAGAAGCTCGGCGCGACGAGCGCAATCAATGAAATTGCCCTGCTGTTAAAGCAGGGCAAGAGCGAGGCGCAGCGCATGCGGGAGTTTATCGCCGACGGCGGCTCGCTGATCTCTCTGGTGCAGAAGCACTGCGAGCTGTGGGCGACGAGTCCGTAAGGCCGTGGCCCCACTCGCGCAGGCGCTGGAACAGCACGAACAGCGCGGGGATGAACAGGATCCCCACCACGGTCGCCACCAGCATGCCGCTGAACACCGTGGTGCCGATGATGCGGCGGCTCTGGGCACCTGCCCCGGTCGCCAGCATCATGGGCAGGACGCCGATAATGAACGACACGGCGGTCATCATCACCGCGCGGAAGCGGCGCGAGGCCCCTTCCCGCGCGGCATCGACAATCGCCATCCCGTCCATGCGCCGCGCGCGGGCGAACTCCACGATAAGAATCGCGTTTTTAGCCGCTAGCGCGATCAGCAGCACCAGGCCTATCTGCACGTACACGTCGTTGGCGTAGCCCGCCAGCCACAGCCAGACCAGCGCCCCGCCGATGGCGAACAGCACCGAGAGCATCACGCTCGCCGGGAGCGTCCAGCTCTCGTACTGGGCGACGAGGAACAGCCACGCCATCACCACCGCCGCCAGCACGATCCATATCGCCTGATTGCCGGTCTGCTGCTCCTGATACGACATGCCGCTCCAGGCATAGTCGTACCCGGCTGGCAGGTTTTCCGCCAGAATCTCGCCCATCGCCGCCATCGCGGTGCTGCTGCTCACTCCTTCCGCCGCCGAGCCGCTCACCGACACGGACGGGAACTGGTTGTACTGCTGCAGAAACGGCGCGCCGACGCTCGGCGTAATGGTGACCAGATTGCTCAGGCGCACCCGCTCGCCGCTGTTGCTGCGCACGAACAGCTCGCTGATTTGCTCGGCGCGCTCGCGCCACTGCATCTCGTTTTGCATCACCACGTGGTAGACGCGGTTGTTGACGCTGAAATCCCCGGCGCGCGTGCCGCCAAAGGCGGTTTGCAGGCTGCTGAAGATGCGCGACACCGGCACGTCGAGGCGCGCGGCGCGCTCGCGGTCAACGGTCAGCGTCAGCTGCGGCACGTTGCTGCTCCAGGTGGTGAACACGCGGCTCAGCTGCGGGTGCTGGTTGGCTTTCGCCAGCACCTCACGCGTCACGCGCTCCAGCTCCGCCGGGCTCTGCCCCGCCTGCGCCTGGATGCGCAGGTCGAAGCCGGAGGCGTTGCCCAGCCCCGGCAGCGTCGGCGGCGCGAAGGTCATGATGGTCGCCTCCGGCAGGGCCAGCAGCTGGCGCTGCAGGGTGCCCATCACCTCGTCCAGCGGCGGACGCTCGCTCCAGTCTTTGAGCATGATGGAGATAAACCCGCCGTTGGAGGCGCTGGTGCCGTTGAGGATGTTAAACCCGGAGACCTGAATCACGTCTTCCACCGCCGGATTTTTAGCGATCAGTTCACGCGCCGTGGTCATCACCGCCTCGGTGCGCTCCAGCGAGGCCGCTTCCGGCAGCTGGACGCTGGCGAAGAAGTAGCCCTGATCTTCCTGCGGCAGAAAGCCCTTTGGCATCGACGTAAAGCTGAACGCTACCACGGCCGCCGCGCCCGCGGTAGCCAGCAGCGCCAGCCACGGACGCTGGTTTAAGACATGCACGATGCGGGTGTAGAAACCGCGCGTGGCGTCCAGCCCGCGGTTAAAGGCGCGATAAACCGCCGCAGGTTTCTCCGGGCGCGGACGCAGCAGCATCGCGCACAGGGCGGGCGTCAGGGTCAGCGCCACGAGGCTTGAGAGCGTGACGGCGGTGGAGAGCGTCACCGCGAACTGGCGGTACAGCTCGCCGACAATCCCCGGCAGGAGCGCCACCGGCACAAACACCGCCAGCAGCACCAGCGTCGTTGCGATGACCGGCCCGGCAATCTGGCGCAGCGCCAGCGCGGTCGCCGCCGTGCGGCTCTGCCCTTCCGCCATCAGGGTTTCGACGCTCTCCACCACCACGATGGCGTCATCCACCACCATGGTCAGCGCCAGAATGATGGCAAACAGGCTAAGGGTGTTGGCGGAGTAGCCGAGCGTGTAGAGCACCGCGAAGGTGCCCACCAGCGACACCGGAATGGCGAGCGCGACAATCAGCGTTGCGCGCCAGCTTTGCAGGAACAGGGAAACGACCACCACAACCGCCAGCATGGTGAGCGCCAGCGAGACGCCGATCTCCTTAATGGTGGCGGCAACAAAGGAGGTGGTGTCGAATTTCACCTCGTAGACCAGGTCGTCCGGGAAGCGCGTCGAGAGGCGCTCCAGCTCCGCGCGCACCGCATCGGCCACGCGCAGGGCGTTGGCGGACGGCGTCGGGTAGATGCCGAGGTAGGCGGAGTCGTGCCCGTTCAGCTGCGCGCCGGAGCTGTAGCTGCGCGAGCCGAGCTCGATGGTGGCGACGTCCTTCAGGCGCACCAGCTGGCCCATCTCGCCCGCGCGGATAATGATGTCGGCAAAGTCTTCGGCCTGATTCAGGCGCCCCAGCCCGTTGATGGTCAGGGTCTGCTGCTGACCGTTAAACACCGGCGGCGTGCCGACCTGGCCTGCCGCCCCCTGCACGTTCTGCTCGCGCAGCGCCTGCGCCACGTCGTCGGTGGTGACGTTCAGGGCGTTCATGCGGTCCGGACGCAGCCAGATGCGCATGCTGTAGTCGCGCGCGCCAAACATCTGCACCTGCCCGACGCCCGGCAGGCGGGACAGCGCCTCGCGCACCTGGGTGCTGGCGTAGTTGCTGACGAACAGCGGCGTGTGGGTGTTGTTCGGTGAGTAAAGACTTACCCCCATCATCAGGTTGGTGGCGCGCTTGCGCACCTGCACGCCGTTTTGCTGCGCCTCGGTCGGGAGCTGCGCCACGGCCTGCGCCACGCGGTTTTGCACGTCGATGGCGGCAAGGTCCGGATCGGTGCCCGCCGCAAAGGTAATGTTCAGGCTATAGGTGCCTTCGTCCGAACTGGTCGACTCCATATAGAGCATGTGATCCACGCCGTTCAGCTGAGTCTCCAGCGGCGTGGCGATGGCCTCCGCCACGTCAGCCGAGCTGGCACCCGGCCAGCTGGCCGACACATTCACCACCGGCGGCGTGATCTGCGGGTACTGCTCCACCGGGATAATTCTCAGCGCGATGGCCCCCAGCAGGGTAACGACCAGAGCAATCACCATCGCGAAGCGCGGGCGTTTGATGAAAAACGTCAGCATGATGGCTCCTTAATTCAGTATCTGGACGGCGGTGCCGGGCTGCACGCGCTGCGCGCCGTCAGTAATCACTCGCTCACCGGGCTTCATGCCGGAGGTAATCTGGAACTGCTGGCCAATCTGACCGGCAATTTTCAGCGGGCGCATTTCGGTCTTACCGTCGGCGTTAACTACCCAGGCGAAGAACCCGTCGCCGTTCTGCTGGACCGCGGCGGCGGGCAGGGTCAGGACCGGCTGTTCGCTTGCTGGGCGCAAATACACGTTCACGTTGCCGCCGGGCAGGAGCTGATGGCGCGGATTGGCAAACTCGGCGCGCAGCATCACGCTGGCGGTGCGCGGGTCGATGCGATTGTCCACGGAGGTCAGCTCACCGCTGACGCGCTGGCCGTTGCTGTCAATTAACGCCTGCCAGGCCTGCTTCATGGCGCTGATATCCGCATGCTGTCCGGCTTTGGTGGCAAACGCCCCCTCTTCCAGCGCAAAGGCGATGCGAATGGGGTCGAGCTGCACGACCTCCACCAGCACGCCGCTGGCAGGGTTGACCAGGCTGCCGACGTGGAACTGGCTGTGCCCCACGCGCCCGCCAATCGGCGAGGCGATGCGGGTGTAGTTCAGAATGACGCTGCGGTTGTCGAGACGGGCTTTGGCCTGCTCCAGCGCGGCGCTCGCCACGTCCCGCTGCATGCGGGCATTGTCCACGTCGTGACGGCTGATGGCGTTGCTGCTGCCCAGGCTTTCAAAGCGGGAAAGCTGCTGCTGCGCCTGACGCAGCGTGGCTTCGGCGCTTCTCACCTCGGCCTGCGCCAGGCGCAGGGCGGCGCGCGGTTCGGCGTCGTCCAGCTCGAACAGCACGTCGCCTTTTTTCACGTACTGCCCGTCGCGGAAGTGGATTTTGGTGATCGCGCCTTCCGTACGGGCGCGCAGCTCAACGGTGTGGATTGCTTCGATGCGGCCCGGGATCTGGCGCTCGGCGGCGTGGGCGGTCTGCTCCACGGCGGCGACGCGAACGGGGAGGACGGCGGCGAATGCGGGTTGCAGGGTACTGACAAGAAGTGCTAACAGAACCGGGAATTTCATGGGAGTACCTCAGCGTTGTCTCCCCTCACCCCGGCCCTCTCCCCAAAGGGGCGAGGGAGAAAACCGAGCCCAAAGGAGAGTACCTGACTGTCCCCTCTCCCCTATGGGGAGAGGGTTAGGGTGAGGGGTAAGGTTTTAAGGTTTTCGTTATGCAGCCTTACAGAACCTGCGGGTCAGTCGCTTCTCGATTTCGACGACGAAGAACATCACGCCCGCCACCGCCAGGGTCACAAACCAGTAGCGCAGCGGCAGGGCTTCGGTGCCGAACAGCATCTGCATAAACGGCAGGTAGATAATCGCCGCCTGGAGCAGGAACAGCACGCCCGTCACCAGCCAGATCCCTTTGTTCGCCAGCAGGCCGCGGTTCAGGGAGAACCCCTCGGTGTTGCGGCAGTTAATCATGTACACCCACTGGGCGCAGACCAGCATCTGCAGCAGCACGGTGCGGATGAACTCCGCGCTGTGGCCGCGCGGGGCCAGCCAGGCTTCCAGCGCAAAGGCGGCTATAGCAATCATGGTGCCGACGAAGGCCACGCGCCACACGGCGTAGGCGTCCATGACGTGCTGCCCGGTCTGACGCGGCGGACGGCGCATGATGTTGCGCTCGGCGGCCTCAAAGGCCAGGCCGAAGGAGAGCGTGGCGGAGGTGGCCATGTTCATCCACAGAATCAGCACCGGCGTCAGCGGAATGATGTTGCCCGCCAGCAGCGCAATCACAATCAGCAGCCCCTGCGCGAGGTTGGTCGGCATGATGAACAGAATGGTCTTCTTCAGGTTGTCGTAAACGCGACGCCCCTCTTTCACCGCGCTGGCGATGGTGGCGAAGTTATCGTCCGTCAGGACCATGTCCGCCGCCTCTTTGGTCACTTCCGTGCCCTTGATGCCCATCGCGATGCCCACGTCAGCCTGACGCAGCGCCGGGGCATCGTTCACGCCGTCACCGGTCATGCCGACGATTTCACCTTTATCCTGCAGCGCTTTCACCAGGCGCAGCTTATGCTCCGGGCTGGTACGGGCGAAGATGTCATACTTCACTGCGGCTTCCGCCAGCGCGGCGTCGTCCATCTTCTCCAGCTCGTAGCCGGTAACCGCCTGCTCGCTGTTGGTGATCCCCAGCATCTGGCCGATGCTCATCGCCGTCTGCGGGTGATCCCCGGTGATCATCTTCACGCGGATCCCCGCCTGCTGACAGGCGTTAATCGCATCAATCGCTTCCGGACGCGGCGGATCCATCATCCCGGCGATGCCGAGGAAGATCAGGCCGTGGCTCAGGTCGTCGTGGGTCAGTTCCTGCTCGCCGTTCGCCGGCTTGAACGCCGCGGCGACCATGCGCAGCCCCTGCCGCGCATAGCGCTCCATCTCGGTTTCCCAGTACGCACGGTTGAAGGCTTCCGCACCGTTGCGGGTCTGCTGCTTGGCGCATAGAGCGAAAATCACGTCCGGCGCGCCGGTGATCAGGATCTGCTCCTCACCGCCAATCTGGTAGTGGGTACTCATGTACTTATACTGCGAGTCGAACGGGATCTTGTTAACCAGCGTGGTCATCACCGGCTCAAGGCTGGCCTTCGCCGCCAGCACCTTCAGCGCGCCCTCGGTTGGCCCACCGGTAATGCCCCACAGGCCGCGCTCGTCCTGAATCATCTGGCTGTCGTTACACAGGTCGATGGTGCGCAGGTACTGCTCCAGCACGGTGCCCGGCTGGATCTGCACCGGCTCGTCGCTGCCTTCCAGGAAGATGTTGCCCACCGGCTCGTAGCTGTTGCCGTCCACGCGATAGCAGGCGTCGGCGGTGATGATGGCTTTCACCGTCATCTCGTTCATGGTCAGGGTGCCGGTTTTATCCGAGCAGACCACGGTCATCGCGCCCAGAGTTTCAACCGTCGGCAGCTTGCGGATAATCGCCCGCTTGCGCGCCATCGCCTGTACGCCCAGCGAGAGGATGATGGAGATAATCGCAGGCAGACCTTCCGGCACGGAGGCCACCGCCAGGCTAATCAGGGAGAGCAGCAGCTCGCCCATTGGGATTTCGCGGAACACCAGGCTGAAGACGAACAGCGCGGCCATCATTGCCAGGATAATGGCGAAGATCGCTTTACCCAGCTTGTCCATCTGCACCAGCAGCGGCGTGCGGTGTTTTTCGATACCCGCCATCATCTGGTTGATGTGGCCGAGCTCCGTCTCCTTACCGGTCGCGGTGACCACGCCGACGCCGCCGCCCGCGCTTACGGTCGTCCCGGAGAAGACCATATTGGTGCGGTCTCCCAGCGGCAGTTCGCCACTCAGCGGATTAATGTGCTTATCCACCACGGTAGATTCACCGGTCAGAATCGCCTCTTCCACGCGTAAATTATGCGCTTCGATTAAACGCATATCCGCCGGAATACGATCCCCCGCGCGTAATACAATAATATCGCCCGGGACTATTTCAGTTGTGGGTATCGTTTCGTGATTGCCGTTACGAATAACGCGCGCCTCGCTGGAGAGCATATTGCGAATACTCTTCAGGGATTTTTCCGCGTTGCTTTCCTGAATATGGCCAATTAAGGCATTGATTACCGCGACGCCCAGAATAACCAGCGTATCCACCCAGTGGCCCATTACTGCCGTTAATACGGCGGCGGCCAGCAGGACATAAATCAGCACATCATTAAAATGGGCTAAAAAACGCAGCCAGGCGGGTTTACCTTTTTTCTCCGGCAGCGCGTTCGGACCTGATTTTTGCAGACGTGCCTGCGCCTCTGCACGATCCAGACCGCTGGCCTGGCTCTGCGTGTGAGCAAGCACCTGCGCTGCGGTCTGCTGGTATGCCAGCCCGCCGGAAGGCGGCACGTTTGGGGACAATTTTTTTTCGGTCATCGTATTTTTCCTTCAATATCCGGTGAACAGAAGCCTGAATTCCTTTCTGGCTAAATAAATTCATTTTTAAGTCTTGCGGGTAAAATTGATCTACCGCAATATAATGACTTCTCGGTTATTCAAAACTGATTAAAACTATTTCGATGACCTGATTTTTACAAAATATTTCTAAACCAACACTAAACGAGGGGGAACCATGTTTGGTATTTATCGCGGACGACGCCTGGCGTTATACATTGTCGCAGCCATTGTTATTGCCACGTTAATTGGATACAGCACTTATATGTTTGTAAAATTATTTTCCTGAAACGGACGTTTATTTACATAACGCGATATTAATATAAATACCGGGTCATATGTTGTTATTTATTCGCAGTAATAATGTCGTTGTCTTATTCAAAAAGGCCAGCGGGGCTGATATTGCTTTACGTTACAGAATGCCGGACAATGACATTTTTAACTGACGATTAACATTACGATGAAACACCCGTTAGAATCGCTGCTTACGGCGGGGGGCATTTTATTGCTGGCCCTGATCTCCTGTCTGCTGTTACCCGCGCCTTCGCTGGGTCTGGTGCTGGCGCAGAAGCTGATGACGACCTTCCACATGGTCGATCTAAACCAGCTCTACACCATTCTGTTCTGCCTGTGGTTTTTAGCGCTCGGCGCCATCGAATTCTTCATCCTGCGTTTCGTCTGGCGCCGCTGGTTTTCACTGGCGTCGTAAGCCGGTGAAATCGCGCATGCCGTGGATCAGCGCTTCACACCAGGCCGCGTAATCGTGGCCGCTGGATGAGGGATGGAAGCTGACGCGATACCCTTTCTCCCTCAACGCCTGTTCGAAATCCTGCGTAGTGCGATAAATGCCCCCGCCCGGCCCCATGGTTTCAAACTTTCCGGCCTGCAGCCAGAAGCGAACCGGATATGGCGGCGACTGATTATATTGCCGCGTCAGCCAGCCGGGAGCCTCCCCTTTCGGTGCCCACCAGTACGAACCTGAAAGACTCAGCACGTTACCAAACAGGCGCGGATAGCGCAGCGCGACCCATGACGACGCGATTCCCCCGTAGCTCGACCCCGCCAGCACCGTTTTCTGCCGCTGCATCGCGATGCCCTGTCCGCGCAGCCACGGCAGCAGTTCATGCGCCATAAAGTCGGCGAAATCCGGGTTCGGCGGCAGCTCGTTGCCGCGTCGGGCGTGATCGAGGCTGTCGATAAACACCACGTTAATCGGCGGAAGATGATGGCGAGCGATCAGACCGTCCAGCACGTTAGCGAAATGGTACTCGTCCTGATAAATCTGCCCGTCGAAGAGGATGAGCGTCCAGCGTGCAGGCTGTGCGCCGCGCGGTTTATAGATCATCACCTCGCGGGAATTACCGAGGATTTTGCTTGTGATGCTCTGGCGGCTTAACGATCCGTGGACCAGCGGCTGGGCCGTGGCCTGCACGGAGCAATAGCGTGACGGACTGAGATCGAGCAGCGAATAGCGATTCCAGCGATCCGCCTTCTGTTCACCAAAGGTATTCGGGTTGAGCGGATCGGCCTGGGCGCTCACCAGGATCGCGCGGCGCTGGTCGCGTGCGGAACCCTCGACGATCGGCACGTCCGGCGCGAGCTTGTACTGCATCACCGTGTCGGCGGGCACCACATAGCTGCGGAACCAGACGTCGCTGTTGCCCAGGCGAAACAGCGGGTCGTGATCCCCCGCCGGTGAGCCGAGAATAAAGACGTTATCCCGCGCGCCGCGCCACAGGAAGGTGACGCGCTTGTGTTCTGCGTCTACCGGCTCCACCATCGGCGTTCCCTGCCGAATCTGCGTCTGCCAGAACGCGTCGGTACGCCCTCCGGCAGCAATCTCTTTTGCCAGCGCCTGAAGCGTCGGGCTTTCAGGCGCCAGCATCTGCACGCGCGGTAATGCGGAAGTTTCTTTCATCCGCCACTGAAAACGCCAGGGTTTACCCGCTTCGCCGTGCAGGACCAGCGAGGTGCTCTGCTTTACCGGCAGGGCAAACAGCAGCGCGTGTTCGCCATCGGCGGGCCCATTTTCAATCAGCGTACGAATGCGGCGGTTTTGCCCGTCCAGCAGGCGAGCATCCGTTACGCCATTCAGCGTGGCCGAAACATAATTTTCAGCAAGCTCTGGCAGCATAAAACAGACTTCACCGCTGGCATCAAACTTCCCTTGGACGTCTCCCTGCCGGGAAGAGTGTTCACAGGTTGCCGCCACCGCAGGCAGCACACCTATCCCGAGTAATAATCCGCTCCATACCCTCTTCATTACCGCTTGTTCCCTGACGAAATTTGTTATCAACGCTAATGCAAATGGTAATAATTTGCAATATCATCTAACGCGTTTTAACGGTGTTTTTATGGCGATAGCAAACAAGGATGAGTAGAAAAAATGTTTAAGAATAATAAGATAATGCAGCTGTGGCTGCTGAGTCTGGCGACGACCAGCGTGGCGGCTCAGGCTGAAAATAGAGAAGAAACCATAACGGTGACGCAGAGCGTGAGTGAAGACCCCACCGCCCCGGTAAAAGGGATTGTGGCAACCCAGACGCTCTCCGCGACCAAGACCCGCGCGGAGATCGTGAAAACGCCGCAGTCGGTATCGGTGATCACCCGCGATCAGATGAACATGCAGGACGTGACGTCCGTCTCGCAGGCGCTGCGCTACTCGGCGGGCGTGTTTACCGAGTACCGCGGCTCGTCGAACCGTAACGACGAGGTTTTCGTGCGCGGCTTTAGCTATGTGCCGAAATTCCTCGACGGCCTGAGCTTCGGCGCGACGGCCTCGTCCCAGACGGGTACGATTGACCCGTGGCTGCTGGAGCGCGTGGAGCTGGTGCGTGGCCCGGCGTCGGTCCTGTTTGGTCAGGTCAATCCTGGCGGGTTAATCAGCATGACCAGCAAACGGCCGACCGCGGAACCCATCCATAACGTGCAGTTCCGCACCGGCAATAACGATCTGGCCGAAGGCGCGTTTGATTTCGGCGGCAGGCTGAGCGACGACGGCCGCGTGCTGTATCGCGTCAACGGTATCGCCCGTACTCAGCATAATCAGGTGGATGATTATAAAGAGACGCGGATGGCGATTGCGCCTGCCATCACCTGGTACCCGAACGACCAGACCCGCTTTACGCTGCTGACCAGCTACCAGAAGGATCCGGACGCGGGCTACCGCAACTTCCTGCCCGCCTACGGCACGGTCAAAAGCGTCGACGGAAAATACATCCCGCGCGACTTTAACGTCAGCGATCCGAATTACAATCAGTCCTGGCGCGAGCAGACGACGATCGGCTACGAGCTGGAACATCAGTTCGCCGACGACCTCACCTTCCGCCAGAACGCGCGTTACGCCGCCATCAAACAAAAATACCGTTACCTCGTCTACGCCAGCAGCGCGGCCAACAGCACGGTATTAACGCGACGCGCGCAGCATGAAGAGCGCACCACCAATGAATTTGGCCTGGATAACCAGCTGGAGTATCTGCTGGAGACCGGCAGCGTCAGCCACACCCTGCTCGGCGGGTTCGACTACAAGACCAGCAAAGATAAACAGCTGCTGGCACGCGGGAGCGGTTCACAGTATGACCTTGACTGGACGAACCCGGTGTACGGCGTGAACGTGGATGAAAGCACCTTCAAAACCGCCTCCGCCGAGCAGCAAAATCTCGACCAGATGGGGCTGTATTTGCAGGATCAGATGAGCTGGAACAGCTGGGAATGGCTGGTCTCCGGGCGCTACGACTGGAGCGAAGTGCGAACCAACGACTTCACCGACGGCAGCGTTACCCAGCAGAACGACAGCAAGTTCACCTGGCGAACCGGACTGCTGTACGCGTTCGATTCTGGCCTGTCGCCGTACGTCAGCTACAGCACCTCGTTTGAACCGAACCTGCAAACCAACCGCGCGCCGGGCGTTGCCCCCTTCAAGCCAACCACCGGGGAGCAGACCGAGATTGGCCTGAAGTATCAGCCGGTCGACAGCACGCTGATGACCCTCGCGCTGTACGATTTAACCCAGGACAACGTGGCGACCTATAACAGCGCCGAAGGCTGGTTCGAGAACGCGGGCAAGGTGCGTTCGAAAGGCGTTGAGGCGGAAATCCACTCCACGCTGATGGACAACATCAACCTGATTGGCTCGTATACCTACACCAATGCGAAAACCAAAAGCACGACGGTGGCGGGAACAGAAGGCAAAACGCCTGCGCGCATTCCGGCGCATATGGCATCGGCGTTTGCCAGCTATACCGTTCCGGGCGGCGCGCTGAAGAGTCTGACCGCAGGCGTGGGGATGCGCTACATCGGCACCAGCTACGGCGATGCGAAGAACACCTTCAAGGTGCCGTCGGTGGATCTGTATGACGCGATGCTGAGCTACGATCTGGGCGAGATGAACCGCAGCCTGAAGGGGGCGAGCGTGCAGTTCAACGTCAATAACGTGGCGGACACCAAGTATGTCGCGTCGTGCGCAAGCGATACGGCGTGCTTCTACGGGATTGGCCGGACGGTGACGGCAACGGTGAATTACCGCTGGTAAGCTATCTGTAGGCCCGGTAAGCGTAGCGCCACCGGGCAATTTACGGGCACCATGCCCACAAAAAAGCCGGGTGGCGGCTGCGCCTTACCCGGCCTAGACGCGACATGTTAATGTGTCTGGCTATGGTTCTCTTTACGGTACGCTCCCGGCGGCTGGTTGAACGTACGGGTGAAGATGCGGGTAAACGTCTGCTGCGAATCAAACCCGTAGCGCAGGCAGATATCGTACACGCGCGCATCGGATTCACGCAGGTCGCGCGCCGCCAGCAGCAGCTTGCGTTCACGGATATAGCGCCCCAGGCTCTCCCCTTTGTACTGCATAAACAACCGCTGCAGGTGCCACTTCGAGTAACCCGCGTGGCGGGCAATCTCTTCTATACGTAATGGCTGGTGCAGATTGTCGTCGATCCATTCGACGATAGTGTCGATGACTTGAGCGGAAATGGTCATGCTGCTCTCCCCCTCTGCTTCTCGCTTAAACATTATTCCCACCACGCGCGAAATGCCTGAGTGGTATCACTCACCCGCACGGGCTCACCCAGTTCCGGCGTCAGCAGCCGATAATTTTTGTCCTTGCTGGCGCGCGCCAGCTGGATCAGCGGGTCGTTCCACGCATGTTTCGCCAGCACGAAACGCCCGTTGTGCCCCGGCACCACGGCTTTGGCGTTGAGATCCGCCGAGGCTTGCGCCGTTTCCTCCGGCAGCATGTGGATGTACTTCCAGTCCTGGTCGTACTGGCCGTTTTCCACAATGGCTAAATCCACCTCGCCAAACTGCTCGCCGATGGCCTTAAAGTGCGGGCCGTAGCCGGAATCCCCGCTGTAATAAACCTTCTGCTCTGGCGTGACGAACATAAAGCTGCCCCACAAGGTCTGGTCGCGCTTGATGCCGCGCCCGGAGAAGTGACGCGCCGGCAGAACATGCACCGTTAATTCATCGCTGATGCGCACCGACTGGTTCCAGTCGCGCTCGTCAATAATCTCAGGCTTCATTCCCCAGTAGCGCAGGTGGGATCCCACGCCCAGCGGCGTCACCACGCGCTTCACCTTCGGCAGTAGCGCCCTGATGGTGGCGTAATCCAGATGATCGTAGTGATCGTGCGAGATAATCAGCAGGTCGATTTCCGGCATGCTTTCAGCGCGCCACGGATACTCGCCGGCAAAGGCTTTATTCAGGAACGAGAACGGCGCGGCGTAGTTGCCGAGCACCGGGTCAATCAGGATGCGTTTACCCGCGAGCTGCAGGTACCACGAAGAGTGACCGAGCCACACCAGGGTGTCCTGCTCCAGCGGCAGGCTTGCAAGATCGGTTTTCACCAGCGGCAGCGGCTGGGCCGGGCGCGCATTTTCGGTTTTTTTGGTCAGAAAATCCCACGTCGCGACCAGCATATTTTTGTCGCCGTTATAACCCGGCGTCGGCAGCGTATTGTGGAATTTACCCTCGCGATACTGGGGGGAGGCCTCCACTTCAGTGAGCTGCTCACCCTGCGGTGGCTGGCCGAATCCGGCATTCAGAACAAACGGTAAACTCGCAGCTGAAGCTATGATCATGATTAATACCACGCAGATGAAGAGAGGTTTTTTCATATCCTGACCCGAAAACGCGCCCCATCCGATAGTTTGCGCGGGGTAAACTTGATTATGAGTGAGTAAGCACTCATTATAGATATGATGATAAAGTCGTCAAGACGTTTTCGATCTTTGACATTCCGCGTTGCAGCGTGTCAAAGCACGTGTTTCAATCAGGGTTTTTACAATTGACAGGGGGAAAAATTTAGTGGCACGTCCGAAGAGTGAAGATAAAAAACAGGCCTTACTGGAAGCCGCAACGGTGGCATTTGCACAGTCAGGTATCGCCGCCTCAACGGCGTTAATCGCCCGTAACGCGGGCGTCGCCGAAGGTACCCTGTTTCGCTACTTTCCCACTAAAGACGATCTGCTGAATGCCCTCTACCTGCACCTGAAGCAGGATCTCTGCCAGGCCATGCTGGCAAACCTCGATCGCACCATCACGCTTCCCAAAGAGCATACCCGCAATATCTGGAACAGCTACGTGGACTGGGGTATTCGTAACCCCGTTTCTCATGCGGCTATCCGCCAGATTGGCGTCAGTGAAAAGCTGAGCACCGAAACGGAACTGGCGGTAAAGGAGATGTTCCCGGAACTCCATGAGCTGTGCCGCCGCTCGGTGCGCCCGGTGTTTATGTCAGATGAATTTAAAACGTTTGGCGATGCGCTTTTCTTATCGCTGGCGGAAACCACCATGGAGTTTGCCACCCGCGACCCTTCACGCGCCGTCGATTTTAAAGCGCTGGGTTTTGAGGCCATGTGGCGCGGGCTTGCTCAGGAGGATAGCGATGGACAGTAAATCCCTGCAGGAACACGCAATGCGCGTGGCCCTTGAGTTGCCCTTCACCGAGCACTGTTGGCCGTTTGGGCCGGAGTTTGATGTGTTTAAAGTAGGCGGAAAGATTTTCATGATCGTCGCGGTCGCACATGGGCGGCCGCACGTCAGCCTGAAGTCAGACCCGGAGAAATCCCTGCTCAATCAGCAGATCTATCGCGGGATAGAGCCGGGCTACCACCTGAGTAAAAAGCACTGGATTTCCCTTTACGGCACCGACGACGTAACGCCGGAACTGGTGACCGACCTCATCAATGATTCCTGGAATCTGGTGGTGGATAAGCTGCCGAAAAAAGACCAGAAGTGGATCCGGCCGGTCTGATTGTTCGTCTGAGACGAACAGATTAAGCGCTCGAATTGCACTTATCTTTTGCCGCTTCGCACGGTAATCTGCTTTCCTTTCGCGCCCGCGAGCGGGCGAATTTCATCACCAGGAGTTGTTATGGATATCATTTCTGTCGCCCTGAAACGCCACTCTACCAAGGCGTTCGACGCAAGCAAAAAACTGACCGCGGAAGAAGCGGAAAAAATCAAAACCCTGCTGCAGTACAGCCCGTCCAGCACCAACTCCCAGCCGTGGCACTTCATTGTGGCCAGCACCGAGGAAGGAAAAGCGCGCGTGGCGAAATCCGCTGCGGGCACCTATGTGTTCAACGAACGCAAAATGCTGGACGCTTCTCACGTGGTGGTGTTCTGCGCGAAAACCGCGATGGACGATGCCTGGCTGGAGCGCGTCGTGGATCAGGAAGAGGCCGACGGCCGTTTCAACACGCCAGAAGCTAAAGCTGCCAACAATAAAGGCCGCCACTACTTCGCCGACATGCACCGCGTGGATCTGAAAGATGACGACCAGTGGATGGCGAAACAGGTTTACCTGAACGTCGGTAACTTCCTGCTGGGCGTGGGCGCGATGGGTCTGGACGCGGTGCCGATTGAAGGTTTCGACGCCGCTATTCTTGACGAAGAGTTTGGCCTGAAAGAGAAAGGCTTCACCAGCCTGGTCGTGGTACCGGTTGGGCACCACAGCGTGGAAGATTTCAACGCCACGCTACCGAAGTCACGCCTGCCGCTGAGCACGATTGTGACTGAGTGCTAATGGCTGTTGGCACGCTGGGTTCCGGCGTGCCTGTTTTCAATAAAGCGTAATCTGCGGGTGTTTAACCCCGCACACCAGTGCATAACGCGTTAAGGTATCAAGGCTCGCCCGGGTTATATTCGCTTCCATTCTTGATACGGTAGGTGCGCTGACGCCCATTCGCTCCGCCACCTGTGCGCGCGTCAGACCAGCATGGTCGCGCCATTGCGCTAGCATCTCCCGCAGGCGCTCCTTGCGCTCTTCTGCATCAAAAGAAGCCTGTACCTCTGAATTGCTTAACAGCTCCGCTCTGAGTTCATCCCAGTCAATAATCTTTTTGCTCATCCAACATCTCCTGTTGTCGTTTCAATGCCACACGGAGTTCAGCAGAGGGCGTTTTTTGCGTTTTCTTGATAAACACCCGCAGCAGAAAAATTGTCTTTTCCCGCTGATATACGTAGATCCCACGAGTGTGAATCAGCCCGACGGTTCTTATTTCAAACAAACCATAGGGTAAGGGTTTGCTGTTGGGTTCTCGTAGTGCTGTCGGGTTACTACGTAATTTATCAAGCTGGCGAATCAGCTTTGCCTGGACCCCAGCAGGCAGTGAGAGAATCTCTTCCCTGACCGCCTGATGAACGATAAGTCTGAACACGGTATTTCATCCCTGATGATATTAGCATATAAGGCAATTTGCATTAAAGGCTAATTTAGCTTTTCGTGTCCCACCTTACCCGTTTTTAACAGGCTGAACCGGATCCGCTTTGATTCCCTGAAAGCGTCTCGCAAAAAACTTATTTCCCCTGCTCCGCCAGCCATTCCATCGCCCGCTCCCCCGCCTCGTCCACCGGCAGATACACCAGCAGCCGCGAGCCGTTTCGCGGCGCGGAGTACCAGTACATCTGCTGCAGCGTAAAATCCCCCAGCTCGGGATGGGTAAACAGCTTGAGCTGGTTCTCCACGCCGCGTACGTCGTTGCGCTGGTGCCACAGGGTTTTGAACTCTTCGGACACCGCAAAGAAGCGCGCCAGTTTGGCTTCCCACAGCGGGTCGCCCCGGTGCTCGGCCATCGCCGCGCGGAAATAGGAGACAAATATAGGCAGCACGTCGTCGCGCCTGCCGAGACGCGCGCGCCACGCCGGATGGGTGAGGAACAGGTAAATACAGTTGCGGTCTTCCGGCGGGATTTCATTGAAATCCACGCCCATCAGGTGGCCAAAGCTGTCGTTCCACGCCACGATGTCGAAGTTGGGCTTCTGGATGCTGGCCGGTTTTGGCAGCAGGGTATCAAGCAGGCGGCGCGTGCCTTCGCTGATGCCCTCGCAGCAGACCGCCTGCGGGGCTTCACCCGGCGGCAACCCGGCCAGCACAAACAGGTGCCGAGCCTCGGTCGGGGTGCACTGCAGCGCTTTTGCCACAGCGGCCATCACCGCGCTCGAAGGGTTGACGTCCCTGCCCTGCTCCAGCCAGGTGTACCAGGTCACGCCGACGTCAGCGAGCATCGCCACCTCCTCCCGGCGCAGGCCCGGCGTGCGGCGTCGACCACTGCGCGGCAGGCCGAGACGCTGCGGATCGAGGCTTTCACGTCGCGCGCGTAAAAATGCCCCCAGCTGTTTTCGCGTGTCATCCTGAAGTGAGACGACGGGTTCAGACATCAAGGTCATAAATCCCCCTGCATGGTAGTGCCAGTACCAGTATAAGTAAGAACTGGTACCCGTTTATCAGATGGTTGATGCTACGACCATCTGATGAATGACGCAATGGAGATCCCATGAATACGTCAGTTGTTTCACCGGGCCGCGCTGGCCTGATATTGCTCTTAACCGGCCAGATGCTGCCGATGATTGATACCTCAATCACCAACGTGGCGCTGGACGCCATCACCCACTCGCTGCACGCCACCGCCACCGAGCTGGAGCTGATTGTCGCCCTCTACGGCGTGGCCTTCGCCGTCTGCCTGGCGCTCGGCAGCAAGCTGGGGGATAACTTTGGCCGTCGACGCCTGTTTATGTGGGGCGTCGCGAGCTTTGGCCTCGCCTCTCTGCTGTGCGGGATGGCGGGGAACATTGAACAGCTGCTGGCCGCGCGCATCGTTCAGGGAGCAGGTGCGGCACTGATCATGCCGCAAATTCTTGCCACGCTGCACGTCACGCTGAAAGGTACCGCCCACGCAAAAGCCATCAGCCTGTTTGGCGGCATCGGTGGGATTGCGTTTATCGTCGGGCAAATGGGCGGCGGCTGGCTGGTATCGGCGGATATTGCCGGGCTGGGCTGGCGCAACGCCTTCTTTATCAACGTGCCGATCTGTCTGGTGGTGCTGGCGCTGAGTCGCCATTTCGTACCCGAAACCCGCCGCGATACGCCGTCACGCATAGACTGGCCGGGCACCGTGCTGCTGGCGATCGTGCTTTGCTGCCTGCTGTTCCCGATGGCGCTCGGCCCCCAGTGGCACTGGTCGTGGCCGCTGAAGGTGATGCTGCTCGCCATTATTCCACTGGCCTGGCTGATGGCGCTGAATGCGCGCAAAAAGGAGCGTGAGAATGCCCACCCGCTGATCCCGCCGCGCCTGCTGCAGCTTCGCAGCGTTCGCTTTGGCATACTGATTGCGATGCTCTTTTTCAGCGTCTGGTCCGGTTTTATGTTCTGTATGGCGCTGACCATGCAAACCGGTCTGGGGATGGCGCCGTGGCAGTCGGGGAATAGTTTCATCGCCCTTGGGGTGACTTATTTTATCTCCGCGTGGTTCGCGCCGCGGCTGATTGCTCGCTACAGCACCAGTACCATTCTGCTGACCGGTCTGGCGATCCAGATTGTCGGCCTGCTGGCGCTGATCGCCACGTTCCGCGTCTGGGGAATGGAGAATACCGCGCTGACGCTGGCGCCCGCGACCGGGCTGGTCGGCTACGGGCAGGCGCTCATCGTGAACAGCTTCTACCGCATCGGGATGCGCGATATCCAGCCTGACGACGCCGGGGCCGCGAGCGCCATTCTCAGCACGCTGCAGCAGGCTGCGCTGGGGCTTGGCCCGGCCATTTTTGGCGCGATTTTGCTCCACGCGCTGCAGAACCACCACGGAGATTACACCCAGGCGGTGAACGTCTTCCTGATGGTGGAAACGGCGATGATGGTGGTGCTTGCTCTGGCGACACTGCGCATCCGCCATCGCCTGTGCCTGCCGGTGGTGAAGGTCTGCCAGGCCACCAAATAAGCCCGTGAATTTGCATAATAGATCCGCAGCCGCCATTATGGGGCTGCATCAATAAAGGAGACGTTATGCAGGAATTAATTGCTCAGGTTGAAGAGTTAGGCATTGAAATTAATCACACCACCTCTTTAGTGATTATCTTTGGTATTATTTTTCTTACCGCCATCATCGTTCATTTTATTCTGCACAAAGTGGTGCTTCGCGCGTTCGAAAAACGCGCGCAGGCCAGTAGCCATTTGTGGCTGCAGATCATTACCCAGAATAAATTATTTCACCGTCTGGCCTTCACCCTTCAGGGGATAATCGTCAACGTTCAGGCGGTACTGTGGCTGCAAAAAGGCAGCGAAGCGGCGGAAATTCTCACGACATGCGCAAAGCTGTGGGTGATGGTGTATGCCCTGCTCTCCTTCTTCTCGCTGCTGGACGTGATTTTTAATCTGTCGCAGAAAATGGCCACCGCATCACAGCTGCCGCTGAAAGGGATTTTCCAGGGCATCAAGCTGGTAAGCGCCATCCTTGTGGGGATTCTGATTATCTCCCTGCTGATCGGTCAGTCCCCGGCGATTCTGATAAGCGGTCTGGGCGCCATGGCCGCCGTGCTGATGCTGGTGTTTAAAGACCCGATACTCGGACTTGTGGCGGGGATTCAGCTTTCCGCCAACGATATGCTCAAGCTCGGCGACTGGCTGGAGATGCCGAAATACGGTGCCAACGGCACGGTGACGGACATCGGTCTGACCACCGTTAAAGTACGCAACTTCGATAATACGATTACCACCATTCCGACGTGGGCCCTGGTCTCTGACGCCTTTATTAACTGGAGCGGCATGTCGGCCTCCGGCGGGCGACGCATTAAGCGCAGCCTGAATATTGATACCACCAGCATTCATTTCCTCGACGAGCAGGAGCAGCAGAAACTCATTCAGGCGAAACTGCTGAAGCCCTATCTGGCCGCGCGCCACGAGGAAATTAACCTGTGGAATCAGAAGAACGGCGAAGGGGAGTCGGTATTAAACCTGCGTAAGATGACCAATATTGGCACCTTCCGCGCCTACCTGAATGAATATCTGCGCAACCATCCCCGTATTCGCAAAGATATGACGCTGATGGTGCGCCAGCTCGCGCCTGATGCGAATGGTTTGCCGATTGAAATCTATGCCTTCACCAACACGGTGGTCTGGGCAGAATATGAGGAGATTCAGGCCGACATCTTCGACCATATTTTCGCGGTGGTGGATGAATTTGGGCTGCGTATTCACCAGTCGCCAACCGGGAACGATATTCGATCCCTGGCGGGCGTCATCGCCAATTAATTCGTTTGTAGGCCCGGTAAGCGAAGCGCCACCGGGCGTGAAGGCAGGTGCGGTCTGGTGCCCTCACCCCGGCCCTCTCCCACAGGGAGAGGGAGAAAACCGCGCTACTTTTTGCGCGAGAGCTTAAAAGCAATAAACAGGAACACCACCCACACCGGCAGCAGCATCGCCGAAAGGCGCATCTCATCCATAGTGCACATCAGCACCAGAATCAGCCCCAGGAACGCGATACAGATGTAGTTCCCCGCCGGATAAAGCAGCGCCTTAAACTGCGTCTCGCGTCCCTTGCGGCGCATCGCGGCGCGAAAGCGCAGGTGCGCGAGGCAAATCATGATCCAGTTCAGCAGCAGCGTGGCGACAACCAGCGCCATCAGCAGGCCAAAGGCCTCTTTCGGCAGCAGATAGTTAATCAACACCACCAGCGAGGTGATAGCGCCGGAAAGGAACAAGGAATTCACCGGTACGCCGCGACGGCTGACGCGGGTGAGGAACTTCGGCGCGTTGCCCTGCACGGAGAGGCCGAACAGCATGCGGCTGTTGGAGTAAACGCCGCTGTTATAGACCGACAGAGACGCCACCAGAATAACGAAGTTCAGCGCCGAGGCCACCAGGTTGCTGTTCATATCATGGAAAATCATCACGAACGGGCTGCTGTCGGACTTCACTTCCACCCACGGATAGAGCGCCAGCAGCACCACCAGCGAGCCGATGTAGAACAGCAGAATCCGGTACACCACCTGGTTGACCGCTTTTGGAATGCTTTTATGCGGGTCGCGCGCTTCCGCGGCGGTAATGCCAATCAGCTCTAGTCCACCGAAGGAGAACATGATCACCGCCAGGGAGAGAATCAGCCCTTTCCAGCCGGTCGCCAGGAAGCCGCCGTGCTGCCACAGGTTGTCGATCGTGGCGCGCTCGCCGCCGTGACCGGAGAACAGCAGCCACAGGCCAAAGCCGATCATCCCGATAATCGCCAGCACCTTGATCAGCGCAAACCAGAACTCGGTTTCGCCATACAGGCGCACGTTGACGAGGTTAACGGCGTTAATAATGATGAAGAAGGCCGCCGCCCAGATCCACGTCGGCACGTCCGGCAGCCAGTACTGCATGTAAATGCCTGCGGCAGTCAGCTCCGCCATCCCCACCAGCACGAACATGACCCAGTAGTTCCAGCCGGACAGGAAGCCTGCAAACGGTCCCCAGTATTTATAAGCAAAGTGTGCGAAGGAGCCTGAAACCGGCTCTTCAACGACCATCTCGCCAAGCTGGCGCATGATCAGGAAGGCGATAATCCCGGCGATACCGTAACCCAGCAGAACCGCCGGGCCAGCCATCTGAATAGCGGGGCCGATGCCGAGAAACAGCCCGGTACCGATCGCGCCGCCAAGGGCAATGAGTTGAATATGTCGATTTTGCAAACCACGTTGCAGCGTCGGATTCTGATCCGACGAGGCTTCAGCGCTACCTTGGCCTGAAGCGGATGACGCGTCTTTCACGTCCTACCCCTGTCTCTTTTTTAGAAGGGGCACGTTTTAACACTTCATGCTGGAGGTGGCAAGGGATTGGGGCATCCCTGCCCCGGATAACGAGATGGAACGCTTAAAACGCGTAGCCCACCGAGACCTTAAAGGTGCGCGGTTCGCCCTGCGTAATATAGGTACCGGAATCGTCCACGCTGGCCCAGTAGTTCTCGTTGGTCACGTTATCGATGCCTGCACGAACCGTCATCTGGTTTTCATTGTGATTCACCGCGAAGCGATAGCGCATCCCCAGATCCAGCGTGGTGTAGCTGTCCAGCTTTTTGGTGTTTGCCAGATCAGCGTACTGCGCGCCGGAGTGGTTCACGCGGGCGGTGGCGGTCAGGCCATCAATCGGCTTGATGTCGTACTCTGCGCCCAGCACGGCGTAAAAGTTCGGAATACCGATCGCATCGTTACCCTGATTCACGCCATTTTTGGTTTTGGTCAGCTCGGCCTGCAGCCAGGTGGCGCTGGCGTTCAGACGCATCCCCAGCATTGGCTCACCGAAGACGTTCAGCTCCACGCCACGGTTACGCTGTTCAGCGTCAAGGCCGTAGTGACCGCTGTCGTCGAGGATCGCCGACGGCATTTTGATTTCGAACAGCGCAAGCGATCCGCCCACGCGGCCAAAGTCCGCCTTCACGCCCACTTCGTTCTGCCTGGAGTGAACGATTCCGGTGCTCTGGCCGTAGTTGGTGGCGGTGTTAGGCGCGGTTTTGCCAGGCTGCAGCGCTTCGGTGTGGTTAGCATAGAGGGAGATCGCCTCCCACGGCTTGTAGACCACGCCGTAGGTGGGCATCCAGCGGCTGCCGTCGAAGCCGTCCGCCGCGTTTTCCGCACCAGTGACTTTGTTATACCCGCGAATGACCACCTTCTGATGGCGCGCGCCGGCGGTAAACAGCAGCTTATCGTCCAGCACGCCCAGCGTATCGCTCAGCAGCCAGCCCTGCGTACGGGTGCGCCCGCTGGTCAGCGGATCGCTGTACTTCCCGCCAGAGCCGTTGAAGTTGGTGCTGTCCGGCATATCGACGCCGGTATTGTGATAGATGTTGGTGGTCGGGTTATCCTTCGCCGCCGACATTTTCCACGCGATTTTTTCGTTTTTGGTCATCGCCGAATAGCCAACGTTGACCTTGTGCGATACGAAGCCCGTAGTGAAGTTACCGCGAACGCCCGCCATGCCGCTGACGGAATCGCTGATGCGGTTGGTATCCAGACGGCTGACCGTTGCCTTGCCGCTTTTATCCACCAGCTTCGGCGCGCTGTAGATGCCTTCCTCATGCGCGTGCTGCGCGCCCAGACCGGTATAGGCCGTCCAGCCGTCGGTGATGTCGTACTCGCTGCGCCACATCCCAAATTCGTTTTCGATGTTGCTGTAGGCCCACTTCTGCGAGAAGTTGCGATCGTTTTTCGGCGGCTCGGGTACGAAATCCACCGCGGAAATATTGACGCTGGTCGGGCTGCCGTGGAAGGTTTTCTTCTGATAGCCGAGATCCAGCGAGGTGCGGAAGCGTTCGCCCGTGTAATCGAGACCGGTTGAGAGCAGCGTGGTGCGGCGGCGATCGTTCGCAATGCCGGTTTCCCCTTCGCGATGGACCAGGTTAACCCGCGCGCCAAACTGGTCGCTGTCGCCGTAGCGACGGCCCGCATCCAGCGTGGTGCCAATCTGGGAATCCGAGGTGTAGTCCACGCCGACCTTCGCCTGCGGGAGCTCGCCCGCGTGTTTTGGCTCAAGGTTGATCATCCCGCCCACGCCGGAGCTTGCCGCGCCGTTCATCAGCGAGTTGGCCCCTTTGAAGATCTCTATGCGGTCAACCATCTGGGTATCCACCACCTGGCGCGGCAGCACGCCGGACAGGCCACCGAAGGTCATGTCGTCGCCGTCAAACTTAAGGCCACGGATGCGGTAGGTCTCCGCGCTGTTGCCGTACCCCTGAACGAACTGCACGCCCGCGTCGTTCGCGACGACATCGGCAATAGTTTTCGCCTGCTGATCTTCCACTAGCTTCGAGGTGTAGCTGATGATGTTGAACGGCACGTCCATGGCGTTTTGCTGGCCCAGCATCCCCATGCGCCCGCCGTTCGCCACCTGTCCGTCAAGAAAGGCCGGTACCAGCTGGTCGCCGCCGGGTTTGAAATCGCTGGCTGGTGCAGCCTGGACAACGAGGGTGTCCTCTTTTTGATCGTCCGCCGCGAAGGCGGAATGTGTCACCGCGCCAACGGCGAGCGCCAGCAGCGTTTTGTGCATGATGGTGTTGTTCATAGTTAACTCATTTTAAAGTGCGCGCAAAAATGACCCGTTGTCGGGCCTTAGAATGTATTGGGTGCAATGCAAATGAGAACTATACGCATTATCTATGTGTTAGCAAGTGTAACCGCGTACATAAGGGGGCGTGACGGGAAAAAAAGGGGGAACAACCGCCCCGCTGCGGGGCGGTGACTATCACAAAACGCGCGCGATACCTGCAACATCAATACGCACCGCCGTGCCCGGGTTCCAGCCAGGCTGACTGACGGTCTTGAGGATAACGGGCTGCGCATACCCAGCTAACCCAAGGGTGAGGGTCGACAGCTGGCCGGTGAAGTCCACATCAAGAATTGAGATCGGGCTTTCATGCGCTGCACATGCCGTCACGCGTAATTGTTCAGGGCGCATCATTACCCTGCCCTCTCCTGTCGCCTGCGCGTTGTCCGTCGGCACTTCGCCCAGCGCGCACACCGCATACCCGGCAGCGAGCCGAGCAGGCAGGATCACGGCATCACCCAGAAACAGCGCCGTCTCTTCGTCAACGGGACGGGTGTAGACGTCATAAGGCGTGCCAACCTGTGTGAAGCGCCCGGCACGCATCACGGCAACCTGCGTGGCAAAGGACAACGCTTCGTTCTGATCGTGGGTGACCAGAATAGAGGCCACGCCCGCTTCGGCCAGCAGATCGGCCGTTGCCTTACGCGTCATGGCGCGCAGGCCGGTGTCCAGCGCCGAGAACGGTTCATCCAACAGCATCAGGGAAGGACGCTGGGCCAGCGCGCGGGCAAGCGCCACGCGCTGCTGCTGTCCGCCGGAAATCTCGTGGGGCCAGTGCGTTGCGAGCTGCCTGTCCAGAGAAACCATCTCCATCAGAGCCTCAACGCGCTGGCGCTTCTCGTGGCGGGTGCCGTCCAGCCCCCAGGCGATGTTGTCTGCCACGTTGAGGTGCGGGAACAGCGCGCCCTCCTGAGGCACGAAACCGATTCGGCGCAGGTGGGCGGGAACAAAACTGTTTTCATCAAACAGCGCTCTCCCCTGCATGACAATGCGCCCGGTGTCAGGCGTTTCGAACCCGGCAAGAATACGCAGCAGCGTGGTTTTCCCCGACCCGGACGGCCCGACAATCGCCGTCCTGCTGCCCGGCGCAACGCTCAGGTTTAAGCTGTCGAGCACCTGCACATCAGAAAACGATTTAGAAATGGCGGTTAATTCAAGCATGTCATAGCCCTGCAATTTTTTTCGACTGCATATAGAGAATGGCGGTCAGCGGGAGTGAAATCAGGATCATCAGCATCGCGTAAGGCGCGGCGGCCACATAGTCAATCTCGCTGGTCAGCGCCCAGAATCCGGTGGAAAGCGTGCGCGTGCCCAGCGGAGAGAGCAGCAGCGTGGCGGTCAACTCGTTGCTGACGCCGAGGAAAACCAGCGCGGCACCCGCTGCCGCACCCGGCGCGGCCAGCCGCATCGTGACGCTCCATAGCGCCTTCGCGGGCGTGCTGCCCAGGCTGCGCGCCACGTTTTCCAACTCGACCGGCGCCTGCGCAATCCCCGCCCGCAGGTTGATGAGCGCGCGGGGCATAAACATCAGCAGGTAGGCCAGGAACAGGGTGATTTCCGTCTGGTAAATGGGGCGGGCGTAATGAATGGTGACGGTGACCAGCGCCAGGGCCGTGACGATTCCCGGCAGTGAACTGGTGATATAGATGCACCCTTCCAGCATCCGGAAGATACGGTGCGGATAGCGGATACCGAGCCACGCGATGGGGATCACGCACGCCGTCGTCAGGAGCGCACCGCCCACGCCGAGCATCAGCGTCTGGCGAAGGGAGTGCCAGAGATCGGGACTCATCCAGTTTTGCACGCCGCCGAGCCAAATCCAGCGGCACAGAACAATTAGCGGCACGCCCAGCGCCAGCGCGATCAGCACGATGAAAAACAGCTGCCCCAGCGCGGCGGCCGCAGGCTTCAGCGGCCAGCGTTTTTGTTCACGTGCGGCCCCGGCGCCAATGCGCGCGTAGCGTGCTTTGCCGCGGGTTACGCCTTCCAGCATCAGGATAGCCAGACAGCACAAGGCCAGCACGCCCGCCAGCATGTTTGCCGCCGGGCCGCTGAAGGTAGACTGGAACTGGTCATAAATTGCCGTGGTGAAGGTATCAAAGCGGATCATCACGTACAGGCCATATTCCGCCAGCAGGTGCAGCGCCACCAGCAGCGCGCCGCCGCAGATAGCCAGCTTGAGCTGGGGCAGCACCACGCGGAAAAAGACCCGCCACGGCGGCGTACCCAGCGAAGCGGCGACATCTTCAAGCGTCGGGTCAAGACGACGCAGCACCGCCGCAACCGGCATATAGATAAACGGATAGTAGGCAAGAACGGAGAGGAACACGCCCGCGGAGAGCCCGTGCATGGACGGGACAACGCTCACCCAGGCATAGCTTTGCACAAACGCGGGGATTGCCAGCGGGGCGACCGCCAGCGCAGACCAGATCCCCCGCCCGGCAAGCTGCGTGCGCTCTGTGAGCCAGGCGATTGCCACGCCCGTCACGATACACAGCGGAACCGCTAAAGCCGTCAGCCACAGCGTGTTGCTGAGCAGCTCAGCCACGCGCGGGCGAAACACCAGCGCCTTAATGGTTTCCCAGCCGGTCTCAATGCCAATGGCAATGATAAAACCCAAAGGCAGAAGCGCCATTAATGAAAACAATACAGCTAACGCAACCATCGGCAGTGCAGGACGCCTGCGGGCAGGCTCCTGCACTCTGTTTTTTCCGATGTCGAGACTCAGACCAGACATAAGGCGTTCACTTCACTCTCAGAATCACAGCAGACCGGCTTGCGTCATCAGCTCGATAACTTTTTTACTGTTGAGCGTTGAAGGTTCAACTTTCGGCGCATCAAGATCTTTCAGCGGAACCAGTTTCGGGTTTGAGGCCGCGTTCACGCCCACCGCATACTCAAAGGCGTTGTTGGTACGCAGGCTTTCCTGACCTTCTTTACCGGTAATGTATTTGATGAAGGCCTGCGCCTGCGCTTTGTGCTTGCTGGATGCCAGCACGCCGCCGCCAGAGAGGCTTACGAACGCGCCCGGATCCTGGTGTTTGAAGTAGTAGAGCTGGGTGTTTTTGCTGTTTTCACCGGTTTTGGACTGATCGACAAAGCGGTAGTAGTGATAAATCACGCCGCCATCAATCTGACCGGCATTGACCGCTTTCATCACGGTGCTATTGCCTTTATAGGCAACGAAATTGGCTTTCATTGCCTTTAGCCATTCCAGGGTGGCCTTCTCGCCTTTCAGAGCCAGCATCGCGCTCACGATGGCCTGGAAATCCGCGCCTGACGGGGATGCCGCCCAGCGGCCTTTCCACTCGGGTTTTGCCAGATCCATCAGCGATTTAGGCAGCTGCTGTTCGTTCAGCTTCGCCGGGTTATACACAAACACCGTGCTGCGGGCGGCAATGCCGATCCAGCGGCCGTGCGCCGGACGATATTCTGCCGGTACCTGCTTCAGGGTATCTGCATCCAGCGGCGCAAACAGGTTTGCATTATCCACCAGCACCATTGACGGTGAGTTTTCCGTCAGGAACACGTCGGCCGGAGACGCGCTGCCTTCCTGAACCAACTGGTTACCCAGCTCGCTGTCATCACCATTACGCAGAGTGACTTTAATGCCGGTTTCTTTGGTAAAACCGTCAACCCACGACTTCACCAGGTTTTCGTGCTGCGCGTTATAAACAACGATACCTTCGTTGTTATCGGCGGCAACCGCTTGTGTGGAAAGGAAAAGGGATGAAGACAACAAGGCAAGCGAGAAGCAGGACAGCAGGCGAGAATTCATGAACATATCCTTTATAGACCAACGGGATTAACGACTCATAGCTTTGTGGGACAGGATTAAAGCATACAACAACGCTAATGATAATTAGTATCAATCCAGTTTACGCGTAAAAGTGTAAAATTTCATTTTCGTTGGGTTTGAAGTGATAAAAATCCAGATTTAAAAAACGGATTAATTAAAGATTAAGAAAACCTTAGGCTTCGTGATAACGGCTTTTAATTAGGCTTCTATTTATTACGCGGTTATTTATCTGTTCAGGGAAGAATAATGAAACGGATGACAAACTCTGCCATTAATAATATAAGCGCCTTTCTTGCCGGGTGGCGCTGCGCTTACCCGGCCTACATTTCTCACCGTTGCAGGCCCATGCAAGCGTAGTAACGCCATACGAAATGCATAAAATGCGCGTTGTCTGCAATAACGTTCGAAGAGAGTAAGGAGAGGGAGAGAATTCAGTACCTGAGACTAAATGGCACGCCCTGTAGGATTCGAACCTACGACCTACGGCTTAGAAGGCCGTTGCTCTATCCAACTGAGCTAAGGGCGCACTGAGAAGCGTGAACTTCGCGGTGGTGAAACGCGAAGAATTATACGGTCAATGGCAGGTGAGTCAATGCCTTTTCCGTTTTCCACGGCAATTACCGCTAGCCGGTTGTAAATACGGCTATTTTCTCAACATTCACCCCTGTTTCACCGTAAAATTTAGCGCTGCGAAAAGGCTTAGTTGCATTTAAGTAACGCCTGCTGTTTTCCTGAACGTCAGCTCGTCACACTAGAGCCAGGTATCCCGGCCGCCTGGAGGCTGACAGACAACAGGACAATGGAGTGACAGCGCAAAACCCGATCGATACGCCCCCCCGGTTACAGTACATTTCTCAGGACATCGTCGGCATTAAGCTTGAGCCCATCGTCGCCCTTTCCTCCTTGCGCCAGGTTGGCGTGGAGGTACTTAGCGTTCTGTCCGACAGGCGGCACAGCGAGGACTTTTTTTGCGAGCGGTCCGCTGACTGGTCGATAACGCTGCTTGAAGCACAGCTTGCCGCGTTAAAAAAACCGCCGCACGGTCATAACCTTTTTATTAATCTGCCGATAACCGTCCTGACAGAGCCTGCGTCTTTTCATCGACTTATCCGGTTGCCTGACGTGCCGCTCAATATTGAGATTGTCGACCTCGCGTCCTTTTTAGCGCTGCCCGTCGCGCAAAAGCAGCATGTGGTTCAGAATCTGCAGCAGCTTCGCAGACAGGGACACGCTATCTGGCTGGATGACGTGGATGATGTCTTAGTGCAGTCGTTTTTATCCTGCCGACTCCCGTTAAGCGGCATCAAAATAGATAAGGAAGCATTCTGGCGTTTACGCGACACCCCTGCGCTGAGGCAACTGGTTTCCCTTTGCTTTCAGCTGGCCGGGAAAGTGCTTATCGAAGGTATTGAGACTGAACGCGATCGTACCTGGGCACTGCAGGCAGGCGCAGATCTCGGCCAGGGGTATTACTGGCCGTCCTGGACATGGCCGGAGGATTAAAAAGCCATTTCCAGGAGGGAGACCATGCGAATGACAGTGCGCCGTTACCGGCGGCGGCGTACAGGAAGTGATGCACTGGGATTTACGCGCTCACCTTTTGCTCCCCCCTTTTTCGACCGGCTCGAATTTTTGAGCCAGTCCATCAGCCAGCCCCGCAAAACAGACGCCCCGTTTATCCTTCTGGTGACGGAGGATCACTATCTGCGTACCGGTTTTCTCAACGGGCAGTTTCCCCTGAGCAGCTGCTGCGACTACGCCACGCTGGACGATGCCCTTATCGCTCAGACCCAGTGGCCCTCAGCCCGTCTGGTCGTGGATATAGAAAGCAGGTCCACGGGGCTGCTGGAGAGACTGGATCAGCTGAGACGGCATAGCCTGTTTCCTCCGTTCCTGACGCCCTGGCTGTTAGTCCGGGCCGATAATTACGACACCCGCCTCTTCTGCAAAGCGGCAGGTCCCTTTCATGTGCTCGAACGTCAGCTGAACGCCGCCGCGCTCCAGCACAGCCTGCTGGATCCCCTCCCTCCGCCGGGTACCGAGAAAGACTGGTTCTCTCGCAATGAATGGCCCATCCTGCAGGAACTCTCACGGGGCAAGACGCTGCGTCAGATTGCCCTGATGCAGAATCGACCCTATAGCCGCATTATCTATCGTCTCAGCTGCATCCTGCTGAAGCTGGGGCTAAGCCATCGCCAGGAATTGCTGCATCTTCTTAATAACCTCTCAGACTGCACGTTTTAACTCACGTCCTAACCCCTTATTTCCTAAAGCGGTTTAGGAATTTACTTACCAATCGCGTTGCATAAATGTTAATTTTTAACAATAAAATCGAATTTATAACTATTCCTAATTTATGGGCGTAAACCTTGTGAAATGCCATAAATTGAATGAACGGCAGCACTTTCCTCCATCCGTTAAGCGAATGCAGAAGGCGTTAACAAGATGATAATGATGTAAAAACAAGCAGCTTAGCGACAACTGCCAGGAGTAAAAAGCGAAGCGGGTAGCATGTTCTCCTGTACGACAGACGCCGTTATCCGGATCAGAGTTAGCACTTTCAGATGAAGGTTTGACGGCCTGCGAGGGCAATTTTTAACCTCACTTTTGTAGGTTAGACCCCTTAAAAGAGGTGTATTTTTGTTAACAATTAATCAACATACAGAGATATCTGTTATTTTTTGTTATTACATAAAGATGAAAATATGCGGTAAATGAGATAATAGGATATTTCCGCTAATTTTAAAAAAATAGCGATTCAGATCCAGAAGATAATACAAACTAATACCCTCATATTAATTTACAGGGTTTTCGGAAAAAACTTACCCTGTATAATAAGATGCGTATCAAATATGAATAAGAAAAACCTTTTTGCCAACACCAGCCTAATGAGATGACCGCGCTGAGGCATAGTTCTTTTCATTACGTAAACAAGGATGCTTTCGCTCTTTCCAGGGAAATACTACGGTATAGGGATCTGCACTTTATATCCTTCCGGCATTTCGAGAGTTTTACCAAACTCTGCATAACGCTTTTAACAATCTGAGGCATTAAAAATGAAACCGGCATCCGTTATCATTATGGACGAACATCCTATCGTCAGAATGTCGATAGAAGTCCTGCTACAGAAAAATAAGAATATCATAGTCAAGCTCAAGTCTGGCGATAGCCATGAAGTCCTTGACTGTATCCGCAATCACCCTATCGATCTGGTGATCCTTGACATTGAACTCACGGGCACGGATGCTTTCGCTTTACTTAAGAGAATCAGAAACTTAAACAAAGATATTAAGGTTCTGTTCCTCTCGTCTAAATCAGAGTTATTTTACGCGGGTCGCGCTATTCGCGCCGGGGCAAATGGCTTCGTCAGTAAACGAAAAGATTTAGGGGAGATCTACAACGCCGTAGAAATGATCCTGATGGGCTATTCTTTTTTCCCATCGGAAACGCTGAACTTTATAAACCATTTGGGTTCAGGGAAAGGGATGGCAGTGGATATGCCATTATCGAATCGCGAGGTTACGGTATTACGGTATCTGGCAAATGGATTATCCAACAAGGAAATTGCTGAACAGCTGCTATTAAGCAACAAGACCATTAGCGCGCATAAATCCAATATTTATTCCAAGCTGGGCGTGCAAAGCATCGTGGAATTAATTGATTACGCCAAAGCTCACGAACTGCTATAACCTGAATTCACTCCCTGCAGTTTATCTGAGCTGCAGGGAGTGCGGTCAGTGCTAATTATAGTTAATCATGAAGGTGGCATCCGCATCGGCACGGCCGGGCTGAGGGTTATCGGCAGTGGCAATATAATTGGCATAAAACGACAGAATCGCATTCCCCTGCGCATCAACCGAGACCGGCTGGCTGGCCTGCTGTAGAGCCAGACGCGTTTTATCCGCATCCCTGATCTCGACGGCGACGTGAGTTGCTGTACTGGCGTCATTCAGCGCCAGCAAGCCGCTATTGCTCCCGTCGGCTTTCCCCGAAAACGTAATGGACGCCGCGCCCGGCGGACAGCCGGTCAGCTTCAGCGTAAACGGCATGGGCTGAGTGCGGCTCCCGGTGGTGCTGAGCTGTTTCGTGGGCCAGGTGCCAAGAGGGACGGTCTTGTCGCTGTCGCTGCCCTCGGCAACGCAGGTAAAATCGACGATATTCCCGTAGAGCCGAATGTTAATCTCGCCCAACGCGGTGTCCGCCTGAGCCTGCGTGCAAAGCGCAAGGAGCGCCACGGTGATTAAACGGATCCCGTTTCGCATATTGGCTCCTTAGTCGTAATCCACGCGCAGATACCCGCGCGAGGTGAAGCGCCCTTCCGCTGGCTTATTGCCCGTCACGCTTACCGGCCAGACGCGGATCCCCACCTGCGCCTGCGCGCTGTCGTCGAGGCGGAACGGAATTTTGCTCGTCAGGTTGTTGGGCGTGAGCGGCGCCCCGCTCTCGTTGGCAATGATGAACCCCACGTCCGGGTTATCCGACACCAGCACATTATCAGAGACTTTTTCCGCCTCGACGCGCATCGTCAGCATGGCGTTCGCCTCCACGTTGGTGCATTTGATCGCAATGGTTTTGCTTTGCGATGAGACTCCCTCCGGCTTGTTACCCACGCCCGCCTTGCTGAACAAGGAGGCGCCAATGTCGCCGAAATCAAACTCCACCACGTTACCGGCATTAATGGCGCAGCTTTGCGGCACCTGGATGGTTCCGCTGTAGCTGATGGTATAAACCGGCGTGGTTAACGGATCGGATGAAGTTGTGGTGACGTAGACGCGGAACATGGTGGCACGCGGGATCACCACCATGTTGATAAAACGCCGGGTCACCTTAAGACGGAAGACAAGGCTGGAGTCCTGAACGCCAAACGGTTTGTTTTTGGAGACGTTAGGATGGCTCCCCATCTGGATATAGCTTTTTGGCGGGTAAAACACGCCAGCATAGCTGTCCGTGATTTTCATCGCCCCATCCAGATAGTCGTTAAGCTTCAGATATTGATAGCCATCGCTCGTTCCCGTTACCGGATAGTCGGTCACATAGCTACGCTTGGTGGTATTCCCGACGGTGCCCTTCGGGCAAACGGCATTCACCCCTACCCACTGCGATTTCTCGCTGAGCGTCACGACCTGCCCAATCTGGTTATTCGAGCTGTTGAATTTATCCGTCAGGTCGTAATGCACCTCCGTCGGCACGCCTTTTTCATTGACGCACACGGTCGCCAGTGCGTTGGTCGCGGGCAGTAACGCCAGCAGCGACAGGGCAAAGATTTGGGTTTTAATCACAGCCGATCCCCTTAAGTGTGATTGCCTGTTGCAGGCTCTGTTCAGACAAGCTGTAAGGTGCGCGACACTGGGACTGCGCCCCGTCGCCCCACTGGATCAGCAGTTCACCTTCCAGCGGCAGCCCACTCAGGTATATTTGTCCGTCATCCCCCACCATGCTGGTGACGCCGCTTTTGGTCTCACGGACCACCGCGCCGAACGGCACCGGCTGGTTGCCGCGCATCACCGTCAGCAGGGCGCGCACGCCAATGCGGGTATCGAAGCTGGCGCGCACCAGCGCGCCTTTGGTCGGCACCACGCTGCTCACGTTGTTTTCGATATCGGTGTTGTTGCTCATGGTGTTGGTATCCAGCGCCACGCGGTTGTAGCGGTAGACGGTGGCATACGGCATCACCGCGTAGCCTCGCCAGTCGGTTTTCACCCCTGTCTGGTTTTCAATACTGACGCCCGATGCTCCCGGCGCTTTGATCAGCACGTTGGTGTCGCCCAGCGGCTGGCTGAAGGTCACGCCGTCGGCGTGGCCGACCACCCCGCCGGAGAGCTGCCAGTTGAGATCGTGCTGGTCGCGGGAGTAGTTGTAGCCCACGCCCAGCGTGCCGTAGGTCGCCTGCCAGTTGGCGCTGGCGCTTCCGCTTGAGCCGTTGGTGCTGGCGTGTCCCTGGGTCACGCTGTAGTTCAGGTTGCGGTCTTCCAGCAGCGTTCCGCTGACGCCGGTTTGCCAGCTTGTGTCGCCATCGCTGTTTCGACTGGCAGATGCCGTAGCGTAGGCGCGGTCAATCGCGCTGTCCCGGCGATAGCCCTGACGGGTAAAGAGGCTGAACGGCACGGAGACGTTAAACGACGCGATCCGGTCGGTGCCGTCTATCCCAACGGATTTGTTCCACGACCACGAGACGGAGTAGTTGATCCCCTTCACGCCTCCCGCATAGCCCAGCTGGTACCAGAGGTTCGTCTCGTCCGTTCCCCAGTAGGTCTGCTCGCTACCGGAGATATAGACCGAGCCATAGTCCCCCAGCGACTGAGAGACGTTGAGCTGGAAGCGGCCTTTTTTATTCCACGTCAGGTTGTGATAGCTCTGCACGTCCGGCACATCGTTATCGTTCTGGCTATCGGCATACTGATAGCCCTCCATTGAGCGCCAGGCCACATCGTCGAGGGTGTAAAACCCTTTTGTGGAGTAGCGATAGCCCAGCAGCTGGAAGTTGGTGCCGAAGCCGTTAAGGGATTTTGCGTAGAGGAAGCGCAGAGACTGCCCTTCATGCTTGCTGTCGTCCGCGAGCTGGCTGCGGGCGTGGGTGATATCGAGCGAGACCGCGCCCCAGTCACCCAGGTTTTTCCCGGCCCCGACGGCCACCGCTGTATAGCGTGACGCCAGCTGCGTGCCGCCGTAGAGCGTGTAGCCGTTGGCAAGACCGGTAACCAGGGTGCCCTGGGTGAAGAACGGCGTATCCTGATCGCTGTTCCCGCTGCGGTAATCCCCCGCGACGAGGTCGTACTTCCAGCGCCCTTCACGCTGCAGGAGCGGCACGGTGGAGTACGGCACGGTATAACGCTGCTGGGTGCCGTCTTTCTCTTCGACCGTGACTTCCAGGTCACCGCTTGAGGAGGTCGGGTTAAGATCGGTAATGGCAAATGCGCCCGGCTGGACGTAGCTTTGATAGATAACGTAGCCATTCTGGCGAACCACCACTTTGGCGGGCGTACGGGCGATCCCGCGCACGGTCGGTGCGTAGCCCTGCAGGCTGTCCGGGTACATGCTGTCAGACGAGAAGAGCCGCCCGCCGCGAAAACCCATGCTGTCGAAAACGTCATTCCCGGTATTGCTGTCGCCCAGCACCAGTTCGCTTTTAAGCGGGATAACGGTGCGCTGCGCCCAAGTGCCAATATTCTGCCACTCGCTGTGCCGCTGCCCGTTATTCTGCGTGTACCGCCATGCGCCGTTGTTACGTAAACGCCAGGCGCCATAGTTCAACCCGCTCTGCAGGTTGAGGTAATAGCTGTCGTCTTCGCTTCCCCGGTTACCGGTGAAGCTGTAGTTCACCAGCGCGGCGGGAATGCCTTCATCCCACTGTTCGGGCGGAATATAGCCCCGGGCGCTGTTTTGCAACGCCACCTGCGGCAGGCTGACGTCCAGACGCTGGGAGGCAAAGTTGAATACCGTTTCGCTGCCGGGTATGGCCGTGGTCAACGGAACGCAGGTCTCTCCCTGCACCTTCGCCAGCTCGGGAAACGCCGCGACGTTGACGCCAAAGCGATCGAGCATCGCGCGCGTAATGCAGGCCGACAAACCGCCCGCCACCGGCGGCGTGTTTTCGGCCTGCTCAAAACGCACGTCCTGGGTACCGATAAACTCATCGTTACGCCAGATATCCACGCGATAAACGCCGGGTGCCTGCTGGTGTCCTTGTTCAAAACGCGACAAATCCGCCACGCTGGCGGCGTCGTCGGACAAGAAGGCCGGGTTGAAATAACTTTCGCTCCAGCCAGCCTGCGGCCAGAGCGCAGCCATCAGCGCCAGTGCAACCGGGCAGTAACGTCTCTGGTGGTTTTTCATCGCCCTGACTCTGCTCACAGGTTGACGCTACGCGCCGGAGTAATGGCACCGTAGTCATTCACGCTCTGCCAGGAAAGCGTACCGCTGGCACCGGCTGGCAGCACCTGCTGAGCCGAGCTTTTCGGCGCAACCATCAGGTTATCCAGCTGCTGCCCGCCTAGCTTCAGATTGACGAGGGTGATGTAATACGGAGAAGCGTTGCTGACTTTGAGATGGGTGCCCGCGCGCTCAAACCGCAGCTGGGAAAGCGCCTCTTCAGGCTGCATCGCCAGGTTGTTCGGGCGCACAAACAGCTTGATGCGCGAGAGGATCGCCAGCTGCAGCACGTTATTGTTTTCCGTTTTCGCTTTGTTCACCGACGGGATCGCCTTCACGTTCATGTAAAAGAGCGATTCGCGATCGGCAGGCAGCGCCGGCCCGGCGTAAATAATACGCAGCGTGTTTTCACTGTTCGGCTCGCTAACAAACAGGGGCGGGGTAACGGCAAAGGTTTTTTCTTTTTGCCCGCTCGCATTCTCGATCCACGCGTTAATTAAATAACGTTCCTGTTTATTGCTGTTGGTGATCGCTAGCGACGTTTGCTTCGCCTCTGCCGGATAAATAACGCGCGTGGCCCCCAGCGCAATACCGCCGGAAGCATTTGCGCAGGCAGAAACCATCATCAAAATAAACGATAAAAAAAGTCCTGGTTTAATTAGGGTATTCATCACAACCGTACCTTTAATAATGTGTTCGCAGGTGTTATGGATAAATCAACGTAAACCAGACATCCGACTGAATTTTGCCTGGCTCGAGGTGTTCGGAAATAGCCCGATAGCGGGCGCTAAAATGGAACGCGAGCTCGCGGGTCTCGATCGGTAGCCAGCTGACGGCCGTGGCGTTTGGGATAATCTGACGCTGCTGTTCGTCAAAGAGCGCCAGCCCCACGCCGCTGCTGACAGGCGTTTCACCCGGCCGCGATGTCGCCAGAAAAACCTGCGGATCTTCTGCGGGCGTCACGCCCTGAAACTGGATCCCCACGGTGCGCGAAACATCAACGCTGCAGTCCAGCAGCCGCACGGTGAAAGGCACATTCACCGTGGAAAAACTGCCCACACCGGAAAATGAATTGGTTCGGTACTGCCCCATGTCGATGCGCATATTCTGGCTGTCGGGCGCCACGGCGCAGCCGCCGTTCACCAGTTCACCACGGAGATGAACCTTGCCACCTTCAATCACCACGGTATGCGCCGATGCCGGACAAGCCATCGCAAGGGTTAACAGCAGTAGTGTTCCAGTCCTTGTCATCCTTCGTTCCTGGCATTTGCGTATGACGGGCCTCGTCCCTGAGGCCTGAACATCCCTGTGCGGAGGAATTACTCGTATTTCATTACGAAGGTGGCGTCAGCGTTCGCCTGGCCCGGCTCGGTGGTGGCAGCCGTTGATTTATAACGCGCGGTGAACTTCAGGGTGTTGGTCCCTTCGATCAGCGTCTGCGCAGCAGAGAAGGTCGCGCCGTCTGGGGTCAGAACGCTGGATTTGCTGTCGAGGATCTCGATACCCACGCCTTTCGCGGTGTTGTCGTTGTTACCGGAGGTAACGGCCAGCAGGGTTTTGTCGGTTGGGTCGATCTGACCGGTGAACGCAACAGCGGCAGTTTTGGCAACCAGAGGATCGCAATCATTCAGTTCAATGTTGAATGGAATATTGGAGGTGGTGTCGCCCACTTTGGTAAATTTCGCGGTGCGATACTGACCCAGATTAACGGTCTGCTCGGAAGAATCAGTATTTACTGAACAAGCCGCATTAACCAGCTCACCTTTAAAATGTACGGTACCGCCATTTACGGAAACCGGCGCAGCAGGATCTGCTGCATTTGCGGCACCCGCAACCAGGGCCAAAGTTGCAATAACAGTAGAAGCAATGTTGCTGAGTTTCATGTCTATTCCTTTAAAATGTAAATAACCCTTCCCGCGAATAATCGGGAATAAGAAATACGTTCAATTGAGTAATTGAAAGCTTATTTCGGAGGAGACAAAGTAGCTCAGGAAGCGATTTTTAAATATGTCAAAACGCTGCCATTTCGCCAGGTCACATCCTAATCCCGCCTAAGAAATTGACCATCCCCTAAGAAGGGTTTTTGCGTCTTGCTGATAAAAACGCGTAAAGGGTGACTGACAGCGACGCTCGCTTCTGACAAAATACACGCCATCCCCCCTTTCAAACGTTACAGACGGAATCTTCTCTCTGATGGCAGCAAAGATTATTGACGGTAAAACGATTGCGCAGCAGGTGCGCTCTGAGGTCGCTGAAAAAGTGAAGGCGCGTAAAGCTGCCGGAAAGCGCGCCCCCGGGCTGGCCGTTGTGCTGGTTGGCAGCAACCCGGCATCGCAGATTTATGTCGGCAGCAAGCGCAAAGCGTGTGAAGAGGTGGGCTTCGTCTCCCGCTCTTACGATTTGCCGGAAACCACCAGCGAAGCAGAACTGCTGGAACTTATTGACACCCTGAATGCCGATAAAGAAATCGACGGTATTCTGGTTCAGCTGCCGCTGCCGGCGGGTATCGACAACGTGAAGGTGCTGGAGCGTATCGCACCGGATAAAGACGTGGACGGTTTCCATCCGTACAACGTTGGCCGCCTGTGCCAGCGCGCGCCGCGTCTGCGCCCGTGCACGCCGCGCGGGATTGTGACGCTGCTGGAGCGTTATAACATCGACACCTACGGTCTGAACGCCGTGGTTATCGGTGCGTCCAACATCGTGGGCCGCCCGATGAGCATGGAGCTGCTTCTGGCCGGCTGCACCACCACCGTGACCCATCGCTTCACCAAAAACCTGCGTCACCACGTCGAAAATGCCGATCTGCTGATCGTCGCGGTCGGCAAGCCGGGCTTTATTCCGGGCGAGTGGATTAAAGAGGGTGCGATCGTCGTGGACGTCGGGATTAACCGTCTGGAAAACGGCAAAGTGGTCGGCGACGTGGTGTATGAAGATGCCGCGGCTCGCGCCTCTTACATTACCCCAGTACCGGGCGGCGTAGGCCCGATGACCGTTGCAACACTGATTCAGAATACGCTGCAGGCGTGCGAAGAATATCACGACGTAGAGGACGCGTAAGATGGCGACTTTTTCATTAGGAAAACACCCGCACGTTGAGCTGTGCGATCTGCTGAAGCTGGAAGGCTGGAGCGAAAGCGGCGCGCAGGCGAAAATCGTTATCGCCGACGGGCTGGTGAAAGTCGACGGCGTAGTAGAAACGCGCAAGCGCTGCAAGATTGTCGCGGGGCAGACTGTGAGCTTTGAAGGACAGAGCGTAACCGTTACGGCCTGAGCCGTCTGATGCCCGGTGGCGCTGCGCTTACCGGGCCTACGTACTGTCTCCGTTTGTAGGCCGGGTAAGGCGAAGCCGCCACCCGGCAATTTCTCTCACAATCCCCTCACACCCATCGCGGTTATTTATCGATCAACTTCAAATAATCACTATTTCATCTGTTGAAACGTGAAAATTCAGTTGCGCGTTTTTCACTCTTTGCCCACGATAAGTAGAACGTTCTACTAAAACGTTCTACTTACAATAACAGCGCCAAAAAAAGCGCTACTCGGGGGAAATCAGCATGAGTCTGATATCAGGGTTTGTTAAATCGCTGTCAAAGTTATCGATGATTGGTCGCGCCTTAATGCTGCCAATTTCACTGCTTCCCGCTGCGGGCCTGCTGCTGGCCTTCGGCGATAAGTTCCATCTGCCGCTGATGATGAACGCGGGCGGGGTTATCTTTGATAACCTGCCGATGCTGTTTGCCATTGGCTCCGCCGTGGGTCTGGCGTCTGAATCCGGTATTGCGGCGCTGTCTGCGGCCGTTTCGGTGTTTGTCACGAATATCACCATCAGCACCGTGCTGAGCATCACGCCGGAGATGGCCTCCCAGGGCGGGAAATACGCCATGGTGGTCGGTATCCCGACGCTGCAGATGGGCGTCTTCGGCGGCCTGATCTGCGGTATTCTCGCGGCCTGGTGCTATAACCGCTTCCACACCATGCAGCTGCCGGAGTTCCTGGGCTTCTTCTCCGGTAAGCGCTTCGTGGCCATTGCAACGGCGTTCCTCTCGTTCCTGATGGGGCTGCTGCTGCCGTACGTGTGGCAGCATATCCAGGCCGGTATCGACGCGCTCTCCGTGGTGGTTAACGGCGATAATCAGGCGGCGTCGACCTTTATCTTCGGTCTGGTGGAGCGCGCGCTGATCCCGCTCGGCCTGCACCACATCTGGTATCCGTCCTTCTGGTATTCGTTCGGGGATTACACCACCCAGGCAGGCCAGGTGATCCACGGCGACCAGACCATCTGGTTCAAGATGCTGGAAGAAGGGGTGAAATCCTTCAGCAGCGATACCTACCAGAACGCCGGTAAGTTCATGCAGGGTGAATTCCCGCTGATGCTGTTCGCACTGCCCGCAGCGTGCCTGGCGATGTACCACGAAGCGCATACGAAGAATAAGAAAATCGCGGCCGGTATTCTGTTCTCTGCGGCGCTGACCTGCTTCCTGACGGGGATCACCGAACCGGTTGAGTTTACCTTTATCTTCGTGGCGCCAATCCTGTACGTCTTTAACGCCATCATGGCGGGTCTGGCCTACATGACCATGTATCTGCTGCATGCGCATATCGCCAAGTCGTTCTCGGCGGGCTTTATCGACTACCTGTCGTTCGGGATCCTGCCGTCCTTTAACGGCTACCAGACCAACTTCCTGAATGCCATTATCATCGGTATCCCAATGGCGCTGATTTACTACTTTACCTTCCGCTTTGTGATCCGTCGCTTCGACGTGAAGACGCCGGGCCGCACTGAAGTGACCGCCAGTGCGAATGACAAATCCGATTCCGAACTTGCAACCGAAATCATCGGCCTGCTGGGCGGCGCGCAGAACATTGATTCCGTCGGCTCCTGCATCACCCGCCTGCGTCTGGAAGTGGCGAAGAGCGATGCGGTGGACAGAGACGGGCTGAACGGGCTCGGCGCGCGCGGCGTGGTCTTCGTCGGCGACAACGGGATTCAGGTGATTTTCGGTGCCAGAGCACAGTTTATCGCCCAGACCATGTCCACCATGATCGGCAAATAATAAGATGCCTGAACGACACGTCTCCTGTACGCTGGGAGACGTGTTTTATCTGGCTGATAATCGGCAAATTTCAGGGAGCGGTTTTGAAGAAAGTCAGCATTATTGATGTCGCAAAGCACGCGGGCGTGTCGGTCTCAACCGTCTCGCTGGTTTTGCGCCAGAAAGGGAAAATCTCAGAGGCAACGATCGGGAAGGTCAACGCTGCCATCAATACGCTGGGCTATGTTCATAACGTCGCCGCTGCCAACCTCCGCGCTAACACCTCCAATCTTATCGGCCTGATCCTCCGCGACTTCAGCGACAGCTTTTCCATCAAGGTGATGGCGAGCATCGTTCAGGAGCTGGAGAAGCAGGGATATATGGTTTTTCTCGGCCAGCCGCTGAACGATCGGGAACATCTGGAACGAACCCTGCTGTCGTTTAAGCAGCAGGGTGTCGCGGGCGTTATTTATCTCGCGTCTGACACCCGCACCTCTGCTCTGCCGGAGCAGATCCGCCAGTGTCCGCTGCCGCTGGTAGTGGTCTCGCAGTCTCTGCTCGATGAAAAATGCAATCTGGTGATGCGCGACAACCGCCAGGCGGCGAACCTGGCCGCGCGCTATCTTATCGAGCGTGGACACCGCACGATCGCCTATATTGGCGGACGCGAGGGCTGCCTTATCCGCGAGCAGCGCCTGCTCGGTTTTCGCAGCGCCATGACACAGAACGGACTGGTCTGGCGCGATGACTATTCACCGGCCTGCAGCGACGACACGCAGGCCGCCGCGATGGCGACTCGCCAGCTGCTGGAAAAAAATAACGCCATCACTGCCCTGCTCTGCCATTCGCCGGATGCCATGATCGGTTCAATTTCCGGCATTCATCAGGTGGGTCGCACCGTAGGGAAAGATGTGTTTTTAACTCAGCAGGTGGCGCTGATCGGTTTTGAAGATATGCTGCACGTTAACCTCACGTCACCGTCATTTACCTACGTCTCCTCGGCCAGTGACGAAACCGGGCGCCAGGCGGCGGGGCTGATTATCCGCAAGCTGAAAGAGCCTGATCTGCAAACCCAGCGCATTACCCTCTCCGGGCAGCTTATCGCGCGCGAATCGGCGTAAAATCAGAATTTAGCACAGGTTTGTAAAAGCGAATTCGCTGCTATATTTCCATGATTTACCATGGATAATCGTAATGCCTACCGTTATTACCCACGCTGCCGTTCCGCTTTGTCTGGGCTTAGGCCTGGGAACCAAAGTGATTCCTCCCCGCCTGCTGTTTGCCGGAATTGTCCTCGCCATGCTGCCGGATGCCGACGTGCTGGCGTTTAAATTCGGCGTCGCGTACGGCAATGTTTTCGGCCATCGCGGCTTTACCCACTCCCTGCTGTTCGCCTTTGTGGTGCCGATACTGTGTGTGCTGATCGGCCGACGATGGTTCCGGGTCAGCCTGACGCGGTGCTGGCTGTTTTTAACGGTGTCATTGCTGTCGCACAGCCTGCTGGATTCGATTACCACGGGCGGGAAAGGCGTCGGCTGGCTGTGGCCATGGTCAGATGAACGCTTCTTTGCGCCGTGGCAGGTCATTAAGGTCGCGCCGTTTGCGCTGTCGCGCTATACCACGCCGTACGGGCATCAGGTGATCGTTTCAGAACTGCTGTGGGTGTGGCTACCGGGGGTAGTGCTGATGGGGTTGCTGTGGTGGAGGCGGAGGTAAAAGCAAAACGGCAACTCAAGTTGCCGTTTTTAGTGTTTGCACCCTCTCCCTGTGGGAGAGGGCTGGGGTGAGGGCATCAGCGCGCACTGGACCTACTTACGGCGCCAGGTCGTTCCCTGCGGGCCGTCTTCCAGAATGATGCCCATCTCGGTCAGACGGTTACGCGCCGCATCTGCTGCCGCCCAGTCTTTCGCCTGACGCGCTTCCAGACGCGCGTTGATCAACGCTTCAATTTCCGCCACTTCACCGTCGTCCGCCTGCGCACCACTCTGCAGGAACACGTCCGGATCCTGCTCCAGCAGGCCAAGCACGGAGGAGATCTTACGCAGATGGGACGCCAGCGCATTCGCCGCGGCCATATCTTCTGACTTCAGGCGGTTCACTTCGCGCGCCATGTCGAACAGCACGGAGTAGGCTTCCGGGGTGTTGAAGTCGTCGTTCATCACCTCAACAAAGCGTGCTTCGAACGCTTCGCCGCCCGCAGCAGGAACAGACCTGTCGGTCCCGCGCAGCGCGGTGTACAGACGCTCCAACGCCGAGCGCGCCTGTTTCAGGTTCTCTTCGCTGTAGTTCAGCTGGCTGCGATAGTGGCCGGACATCAGGAAGTAGCGCACGGTTTCCGCGTCGTAATACTTCAGCACGTCGCGCACGGTGAAGAAGTTACCCAGCGATTTAGACATCTTCTCGCGGTCAACCATTACCATCCCGGAGTGCATCCAGTAGTTAACATACTCGCCGCCGTGGGCGCAGGTGGACTGCGCGATTTCGTTTTCGTGGTGCGGGAACATCAGGTCCGAACCGCCGCCGTGAATGTCGAAGTGCTGGCCAAGCTGCTTGCAGTTCATCGCGGAACATTCAATGTGCCAACCCGGGCGGCCTTCGCCCCACGGGGATGGCCAGCTTGGTTCGCCCTCTTTGGACATTTTCCACAGCACGAAGTCCATCGGGTTACGCTTCACGTCAACCACGTCAACGCGCGCGCCGGCCTGGAGCTGGTCCAGATCCTGACGGGAAAGCGAACCGTAGGTTGGGTCCGTCGGCACCGAGAACATCACGTCACCGTTGTCGGCAACGTAGGCGTGACCGCGTGCGATCAGCTTTTCGGTGATCTCGATGATTTCGTGAATATGGTGGGTCGCGCGCGGCTCGCTGTCCGGGCGCTGAATATTCAGGGCGTCGAAATCTTTGTGCATCTCGACGATCATACGATCGACCAGCGCAACGAAGCTTTCGCCGTTCTCATTAGCGCGCTTGATGATTTTGTCGTCGATGTCGGTGATATTACGCACGTATTTCAGGGTATAGCCCAGAAAACGCAGGTAGCGGGACACCACGTCAAAAGCGACAAAGGTACGGCCATGGCCAATGTGACAGAGATCGTAAACCGTAATACCACACACGTACATGCCGACTTCCCCGGCATGGATAGGTTTAAATTCCTCTTTTTGGCGCGTCATTGTATTAAAGATTTTTAACATCGAAGATTCCATGTAAACACGTGTGTGGTTGAAAACCGGCTATTCTACCCGTAATTCAAACCCGAAGCAGCACACAATGCAAGGTGATCGCATCCTGTGGTTATGCTATAACAAGCCCCTATAGATGACCCGAACGCGGGTCGACGTACCACAATAACGGAACAGGATGCAAAAATGGTTACTTTCCACACTAATCATGGCGATATCGTAATCAAAACCTTTGATGACAAAGCGCCTGAAACAGTTAAAAACTTCCTGGACTACTGCCGCGAAGGTTTCTACAACAACACCATTTTCCACCGCGTGATCAACGGTTTTATGATCCAGGGCGGCGGTTTCGAACCTGGCATGAACCAGAAAGCCACCAAAGAAGCGATCAAAAACGAAGCGAACAACGGCCTGAAAAACACCCGCGGCACGCTGGCGATGGCGCGTACTCAGGCACCTCACTCTGCAACCGCGCAGTTCTTCATCAACGTGGCTGACAATGACTTCCTGAACTTCTCCGGTGAAAGCCTGCAGGGTTGGGGCTACTGCGTATTCGCAGAAGTGGTTGAAGGTATGGACGTGGTTGACAAGATCAAAGCCGTCTCTACTGGCCGCAGCGGTATGCACCAGGACGTTCCTAAAGAAGACGTTGTGATTACAAGCGTGACCGTCAGCGAGTAATTGGTGGCGACACTCTTTATTGCGGATCTGCATCTGCAAACGGAAGAACCGGCGATAACCGCCGGTTTTCTGCGTTTTTTACGCGGTGAAGCGAAAAGCGCCGATGCGCTGTACATCCTGGGCGACCTCTTTGAAGCCTGGATTGGCGACGACGACCCTAACCCGCTGCACCGTGAAATGGCCGCCGCCGTTCACGCGCTGGTAGATTCCGGCGTCCCCTGCTACTTCATTCACGGCAACCGTGATTTCCTGATCGGCAAGCGCTACGCCCGCGAAAGCGGCATGACGCTGCTGCCGGAAGAGCAGGTGCTCGACCTCTATGGCCGCAAGGTCCTGATCATGCACGGCGACACGCTTTGCACCGACGATACCGGCTACCTGGCGTTTCGCGCCAAAGTCCACACCCCGTGGATCCAAAAGGCGTTCCTTGCACTGCCGCTGTTTATCCGCAACCGCATCGCCGCCAGAATGCGCGCGGGTAGTAAAGCCGCCAACAGCAGCAAATCCATGACCATCATGGACGTGAACCCGCAGGCCGTGGTGAGCGTGATGGAGAAGCATGGCGTCCAGTGGTTGATCCACGGTCATACCCATCGTCCCGATGTCCATACGCTGGTGGCCAACGGTGAGCCCGCCCATCGCGTGGTATTGGGTGCCTGGCACACTGAGGGATCGATGGTCAAAGTCACCCCAGAAGGTGTCGAACTGATCGCGTTTCCGTTTTAACCTTTTCTCGTCGTTTCGCTTATTTCTCAGCCACGCAACCGTTTTCCTTGCCCGTATTACATGCTATTCTCTGTGCCCTCGAAAGCAGTGTGTTTCGCACCACAGGAGTTTTAAGACGCATGTCTTCCCGCAATAATCCGGCGCGTGTCGCCATCGTGATGGGGTCCAAAAGCGACTGGGCTACCATGCAGTTCGCCGCCGAAATCTTTGAAATCCTGAATGTTCCGCACCACGTTGAAGTGGTCTCCGCGCACCGTACACCGGACAAACTGTTCAGCTTCGCCGAAAGCGCCGAAGAGAACGGTTATGAGGTGATCATTGCCGGCGCGGGCGGCGCAGCACATCTGCCGGGCATGATTGCCGCCAAAACCCTGGTGCCGGTTCTGGGCGTCCCGGTACAAAGCGCCGCGTTAAGCGGTGTGGATAGCCTCTACTCCATCGTCCAGATGCCACGCGGTATTCCTGTCGGCACGCTGGCGATTGGTAAAGCGGGTGCGGCGAACGCAGCCCTGCTGGCAGCGCAAATTCTTGCGACGCACGATAAAGCATTGCATCAGCGCCTGGCGGACTGGCGTAAAGCCCAGACTAACGAAGTGCTGGACAATCCGGACCCGCGGGGTGCGGCATGAAGCAGGTTTGCGTCCTCGGTAACGGCCAGCTAGGCCGCATGCTGCGTCAGGCCGGTGAGCCGCTGGGTATTGCCGTCTGGCCCGTCGGGCTGGATGCTGAACCGGAAGCGGTGCCGTTCCACCAGAGCGTGATCACCGCCGAGATCGAACGCTGGCCGGAAACCGCGCTGACCCGCGAGCTGGCGCGTCATAACGCCTTCGTTAACCGCGACGTGTTCCCGATCATCGCCGACCGTCTGACGCAAAAGCAGCTTTTCGACAAGCTCGGTCTGCCGACCGCACCCTGGCAGCTTTTATCCGATAAAAGCGAGTGGAATGACGTTTTCGCGATGCTGGGCGAGCTGGCAATCGTGAAGCGCCGCGTGGGCGGCTACGACGGCCGCGGGCAGTGGCGTTTGCGTGCAGAAGAAACGGCAGAACTGCCGGACGACTGCTACGGCGAATGCATCGTTGAGCAGGGCATCAACTTTAGCGGCGAAGTGTCGCTGGTTGGCGCGCGCGGGCACGACGGGCATACCGTCTTTTATCCGCTGACGCATAACCTGCACCAGGACGGCATTCTGCGCACCAGCGTCGCCTTCCCGCACGCCAATGCTGACCAGCAGGCGCAGGCGGAAGAGATGCTCTCTGCCATCATGCACGAACTGGGCTATGTGGGCGTCATGGCGATGGAGTGCTTTATCACCCCGTCCGGCCTGCTGATCAACGAACTTGCGCCGCGCGTGCACAACAGCGGCCACTGGACGCAAAACGGCGCGTCCATCAGCCAGTTCGAACTGCACCTGCGCGCGATCACCGACCTGCCGCTGCCGCAGCCGGTGGTGGACAGCCCGTCGGTGATGATCAACCTGATCGGCACCGATCTGAACTACGACTGGCTGAAGCTGCCGCTGGTGCATCTGCACTGGTATGACAAAGAGGTTCGCGCGGGTCGTAAGGTCGGTCACCTTAACCTGAACGACACCGATACCGATCGTCTGAGCGCCACCCTGGAAGCGATGATCCCTCTCCTGCCGCCGGAATACGCGAGCGGTATTGTCTGGGCACAGTCAAAGCTCAAGTAAGACATCTGCGCCGGGGAGTTGACCTTCCCCTTCCCCGGCGTACAATCCCCGCCCATTGCTGCTGAGTTTTCTTCTGGAATAACCATGAACGATGGAACGGACTATCGCGCGATCCTCGCGTCTGATACCCCTTTAATCGACGTTCGCGCGCCGATCGAATTTGCCCAGGGCGCGATGCCTGCGGCGGTTAACCTGCCCTTAATGAACGACGACGAACGTGCCGCTATTGGTACCTGCTATAAACGCCAGGGGCCCGACGCGGCGCTGGCGCTCGGCCACAGACTGGTGAGCGGCGAGACGCGTGAGGCACGCCTCAACGCCTGGCGCGAAGCGAGCCTTGCGCACCCGGAGGGCTATCTTTGCTGCGCGCGCGGCGGCCAGCGCTCGCATATCTCACAGGCCTGGCTTAAAGAGGCGGGTGTCGACTACCCGCTGATCCGCGGCGGCTATAAGGCCCTGCGTCAGACGGCGATTCAGGTGACGATCGAGCAGTCGCAAAAGCCGATGGTGCTTATCGGCGGCTGCACCGGAAACGGTAAAACCCTGCTGGTGAAGCAGCACGCGCAGGGCATCGATCTGGAAGGGCTGGCGCACCACCGCGGTTCGTCGTTTGGCCGCACGCTGACGCCGCAGCTTTCCCAGGCCAGCTTTGAAAATCACCTTGCGGTTGAGCTATTGAAAAAAGACGCCGCGCGCTGGGTGCTGGAAGATGAAGGCCGGATGATTGGCTCCAACCACCTGCCGGAGTGCCTGCGCGACCGCATGGTTGAAGCCCCTATCGTTGTCGTCGAAGACCCGTTTGACGTCCGCCTTGAGCGCCTGCGCGAAGAGTATTTCGACCATATGTGGGCGGACTTTTCTGCTGCCTACGGCGAGGAAGCGGGCTGGAAAGAGTACAGTGAGTACCTGCATCACGGCCTGTTCGCCATTCGCCGCCGTCTGGGGCTGCAGCGATATGCAGAATTCACCGCGCTGTTAGATTCCGCGCTGCTGGAACAGCAGCGTTCTGGCAGCACTGACGCGCACTTTAGCTGGCTTGCACCGCTGCTGAAGGACTATTACGACCCGATGTACGGCTATCAGCTGGCGAAAAAGGCGGAGAAGATTGTGTATCGCGGAACGTTCGCAGACATTGCCGAGTGGCTTGATCGCTGAAAAAAACCGGGTGGCGGCTGCGCCTTACCCGGCCTACGCGTGCTTTTGTAGCCCCGGTAAGCGCAGCGCCACCGGGGAACAGACGGCTTAGAAGTCGTAACGCAGACGCACCAGGTTCATGTCGCCCAGGTTGTCGGTGCTGGAGGTGAACACGTGTTCGTAATCCACGCGGAAACCGTAATCCAGCTGGAAGCTGATACCCACGCCGTTGTCGATGCGCTGGTAGTTGCGGCCGTTCACGTACTCAATGCGGTCGCCCATGAAGTAAGGCTGGATGGATTTAACCGCGTACTGGCCGATTGGGAATTTGTAGCCCGCAAAGTATTCAATACCCCATGCATCACCGGCGAAGTAGTCGTTAACCGACACTTTTTTGGTGGTCAGGAAGTTCTGGTACCAGCCGCCGCCCGCGGAGAAGGTCCAGTTGTCCGGCGTCCAGCTCAGCGCGGTACCGAGGATGTTCTGGTCGTAGGTTTTGCTGTCGCCGTTGTCCGGGTTACGCATATCCGCACGGGTGTAGTTCCACGCGGCGCCCCAGGTCAGATCGGTGGTCAGGTGGTAATCCAGACCCAGTGAACCGCCGCCTTTACGCTTGTAGCGCAGGCCGTTGCCCGGCAGGTATTCGCTGTCTTCAAACAGGTAGGATGCATAAATGTCAGCATCGCCCACGGTTTTCTTATATTTCAGCATCTGGCGTGAACGATAAGAACCGTCGTAATCGCCGTTGATCCCGTTACCTGGCGCCTGACCAATCATGTCGTAGTCCCAGATATCGGTTTTCACGCCAACCACATCATAGTAAACGCTGTTCTGTTGACCGAAGGTCAGCGTACCCCAGGTGTCGCTCTTCAGACCGGTGTAGAGCATACGACGCGTGGTGTCGTGTGCGCCGTCGGCGTAGTGGTGATCCCAGTTGAACTGCGCAGGAATATTGACACCCAGCTCGTAGTAGCTGATCCAGCTGATGTCATCAAACAGGTAGTAATCAGCCGCGAAACGGAAACGGGTGCCGCCGTCAAAGCCGTTACGCTTGTAGCTGTTTTTACCGTCGTCGCCGGTCATGTTCTGGAACTGAGGACGAATACTGCCGCCAACGGTGAAGTTCAGGCGGCTCAGCGGGTTACCCGCCTGAGGATCCTGCTTAAGAACGGTGATTTCCGCCTGAGAAGCGAAGGTAGTCAATGCCACTGCCGCGCCGATCGTTGCCGCCAGCGCTGATTTTTTTATAGTCATTATTTTTCCTTAATAGACACGCTGCTAAATATTTAGCGGGTGAATATTAACTGGAAATAATCGGGCTGTGTGTTCGGGTTTTTAATGTTTTGTGCTACTAAATGAGTGGGTATTATCACTTTGTGCTATTTAAACACTGCGCACCGGCATTAAAAACCGGTGCGCAACTATCACTTCGCTAAATCAACTCGCAAACTGACGGAACAGGGCTTTCCCCTTTAACAGCCGCGTGCCGAGCCAGCCTCCGCAGAGAGAAAGCAGCACCGCGCCACAGAGAGGCAGGATCAACCAGAGGCGCCAGTCAGGCTCCCACGGGAAGTCAAAGACCTTTGTCTGCAGCACCGCCAGCGCCGTCTCTGCGCCAATGGCCGCCACCAGACCCGCCACCAGCCCCAGCAGCGCAAACTCGCTCCAGAGCGTCATCCGCAGCAGCCGCTTTCCGGCCCCCAGCGTGCGGTAAACCACCAGCTCCTGATGGCGCTGGCGCATGCCCACCTGCACCTGGGCCAGCAGCAACAGCACGCCGCAGATCGTCACCAGCACCACCATCACCTCCAGCGCGCGGCTCACCTGCTCCAGAACCTGCCCGACCTGCTTCAGGATCGCCCCAATATCCAGCAGGCTAACCGTTGGAAACTCCCGGTTGAGCTGGGTCAGCATGCCGTTGCCGTTCTCCCAGCGGAAGCTGGTCAGCCAGCTCTGCGGCTGACCGTCCAGCGCGCCTGGCGGGAAAATAAAGAAGAAGTTTGGCCGCAGGCTTTCCCAGTCCACTTTACGCAGGCTGGTGACTTTCGCGGTGAAATCCTGGGTATCGCCGGTAAAGGTCACGCTGTCCCCGAGCTTCACGTTCAGGCGCGTCGCCAGCCCTTCCTCCATCGACACTTCCCCCGCTTTTGGCGGCCAGATACCGGCGGTTATCGGGTTGTGGTCAGGGCGTTTCTCCTGCCAGGTCAGGTTCAGCTCGCGGTTCAGCGACTCGTCCTTGTTCCCCTCCGTTGGCTGACCGTTGATCTGCGTCAGACGCGCGCGAACGATGGGATAGAACGACTCAGGGATAATGTGATGCTCCGACAGGAAGCCCTTCAGCGGCGTGACCTGTTCTTGGGCAATGTTGATCAGGAAATAGTTCGGGCTTTCCGGCGGAAGCTGCTGCTGCCAGCGATCGAGCAGATCCCCGCGCAGCACTAAAAGCAGCGCCAGCAGCATAAACGACAGCGAGAAGGCCGACAGCTGGCTGAGCGTTGACCACGGCTGATGCAGCAGGCGGTTGACCGCCAGACGCACGGGCAGGGATTTTACCGTCAGCCTCTTCAGGACGTTGAGCAGTATCCAGCCCAGCACACCGCACAGCAGCGCCAGCACCACCGCCCCGGCCAGTACCGCCCACAGCAGCGTGCTGCCCCCCATCAGCCACGCCAGAAGCCCCACCGCCACTGCAATAATCACCGGAAGGTAGAACTTCAGCGGCCAGACGTTCGCCACTACATCGTTGCGGAGCACGCGCAGCGGCTGCGTTGCGAGCAGCAGGCGGTAGGGTCGTAGCCCCACCAGCACCGAGATCACCGTCATCGCGCCGATTGCCCACAGCCACGGCCAGAGGCTGGCGGGCGGCAATGCGGCCGGGAGCACCGGTTTCAGCATCACCATCAGCAGTTTTTCAAACAGCAGCCCCATTATTCCGCCAGTAATCGCGGAGAGGACCAGCAGCATCAGCCACTGGCCGACGATCAGCTTGCGCAGCTGCGCCCTGCCCGCCCCCAGGGTTTTGAGGATCGCCACCAGGTCGTAACGGCTGCGGCAGTAGTGCCCCATCGCCACGGCCACCGCCGCCACCGCCAGCAGCAGGGTCAACAATGCCGACAGCAGCAGGAACTGCTGAGAACGCTCGAGAGATTTACCCAGCGCCCCTTCGTCCTGCTCCAGCCCGTACCAGCGGTGTTCCGGTTTTAACTGCGGCAGAAGCCATTTTTCATACGCGTCAAGCTGGGCAGGCGTGCCGCCAAACTTGTAGCGCCAGGTGACGCGGCTGCCCGGCTGAACGGCATGGGTTGCCGCAACATCCGCGGTGTTCATCAGCAGGCGGGGTGCAAGCTGGAAGGGATTAAAGCCGGAGTCGGGCTCCTGCACCACTTCCCCGGCGATTTTCAGCGTGGCGTCACCGACGTCGATACTGTCGCCGGGTTTGAGGTTCAGAAGCGCCATCAGACGTGATGCCAGCAGCACCGTACCAGGCGTCGGCTTTAACCCCGGCGGGCTGGTTTGTAAGTCACCGTACATCGGGTAGATGTCATCCACGGCCTTCACGCTGGCAAGCTGCGGCGTGTCGCCCGCAAAGGTCATGGTCTGGAAGGTTATCTGCTCCCCCACCTTCAGCCCTTCTTTGCGCGCTTCGTCAATCCAGCCCGACGGTACCGGGCGGGAGCTTTGCAGCGTCCTGTCCCCCGCCATAAACTCCCGGCTTTGCTGGCTGAGCCCTTTTTCCATGCGGTCGCTGACGCTGCCGAGCGCCAGCACGCAGGCCACCGCCAGACTGAGCGCCAGCCAGACGATCAGCAGCGAGGGGGAACGCCACTCGCGCCAGAACCAGCGGGTAATCATGCCTCCTCCTGAAGAATACCGTTGACCAGCCGCAGGCGACGGTCGCAGCGGGCGGCGAGCTGAGGATCGTGGGTCACGAGGATCAGCGTGGTGCCGTGCTCGCGGTTGAGCGAAAACAGCAGGTCGGCAATCCTGTCTCCGGTTTTACGGTCAAGGTTACCGGTGGGCTCATCGGCAAACAGGACTTCGGGACGGCCGTTGAACGCCCGCGCCAGCGCCACGCGCTGCTGCTCGCCGCCGGAAAGCTGCGCGGGAAGATGGTCGAGACGTTTCCCCAGACCGAGCTGTTCCAGCAGCGCCTTCGCATGCGTGCGGCTTTCACGGCTGTTTTCACCGCGCAGCAGCGCCGGGAGTTCGACGTTTTCCAGCGCGTTCAGGGTCGGGATCAGCATGAAGGACTGGAAGACAAAACCAACGTGGCGCGCGCGCAGCGCGGCCCGCGCCTCTTCATCAAGCTGATGCAGCGGCTGCCCGACAAGGTGGACCTCGCCGCTGCTACCGTCGTCCAGACCGGCTAAAATCGCCAGCAGCGTGGACTTGCCGGAACCGGATTCGCCAATCAGCGCGATGGTTTCAGCGCGTTTGACAACGAGTTCAACTCCAGTAAGGATGGAAAGCTCGTGTTCCCCCTGACCGACGGACTTCTTAAGATGATGAACTTCAACACTGTTTTCCGCTGGCATTTGCCCTTCCTGTTTTTGATTCTGATGACCTTCCGCGCGGCGGCAGCGGACACGTTACTGGTTCTCGGCGACAGCCTGAGCGCAGGCTATCGCATGGCGGCCAGCGCGGCCTGGCCCGCCCTGCTCAATGACAAATGGCAGAGCAAAACCGCTGTAATCAACGCCAGCATCAGCGGTGATACCTCGCAGCAGGGCCTGTCGCGCCTGCCTGCGCTGCTCAAACAGCACCAGCCGCGCTGGGTGCTGGTGGAGCTTGGCGGTAATGATGGACTGCGCGGTTTCCAGCCTCAGCAAACCGAGCAAACGCTGCGCACCATTTTGCAGGACATCAAGGCGGCAAACGCTCAACCGCTGCTGATGCAAATTCGCCTGCCCGCCAACTACGGTCGTCGGTATAATGAGGCCTTTAGCGCGATCTACCCTAAGCTTGCCAAAGAGTTTGATATTCCGCTGCTGCCATTTTTCATGGAAGAGGTCTATCTCAAACCCCAGTGGATGCAAGACGACGGGATCCACCCCAATCGCGATGCGCAGCCGTTTATTGCCGACTGGATGGCAACGCGGCTGGCTCCTTTAGTTAAACATGACTCCTGATTAAGCGGAGATCCTGACAGGTAAAGTTATGCAAAAATCGGTCTTAATTACAGGATGTTCCAGTGGAATCGGTCTGGAAAGCGCGCTCGAACTGAAGCGCCAGGGGTTTCGGGTCCTGGCGGCCTGTCGTAAACCCGGCGATGTCGAACGCATGAACGGGCTGGGCTTTACCGGCGTACTGCTGGATATGGACTCGCCGAAGAGCGTTGAACGCGCCGCCGATGAAGTGATCGCGCTGACCGACAATCGTCTCTACGGGCTCTTTAACAATGCCGGCTACGGCGTATATGGCCCGCTGGATACGCTCTCCCGCGAAACGCTGGAGAAACAGTTTTCGACCAATTTCTTCGGCGTGCATCAGCTCACCATGCGTCTGCTCCCCGCGATGCTGCCCCACGGTGAAGGGCGCATCGTGATGACATCGTCAGTGATGGGGCTGATTTCCACCCCGGGCCGCGGCGCCTACGCCGCCAGCAAATATGCGCTGGAGGCCTGGTCCGACGCCCTGCGCATGGAGCTGCGCCACAGCGGCATTAAGGTCAGCCTGATTGAACCCGGCCCGATCCGCACCCGCTTTACCGAAAACGTGAACCAGACGCAGGCGGATAAACCGGTCGAGAACCCCGGCATTGCCGCACGTTTTACCCTCGGGCCAGAGGCGGTGGTAGCCAAAGTGCGCCATGCTTTTGAGAGCGAACATCCCAAAATGCGCTATCCGGTGACGCTGGTCACCCACGCCGTAGGCTGGTTAAAACGCCTGCTGCCGGGCCGAATGATGGACAAAATTTTACACGGTTGAGTTGAAGCGACGACGCGCATCCCCATGTAAAGAACAAACCGACAAAAGAGAAAGCCGCATGTCCGTACAGAATATCGTCAATATTACAGAAGCTAACCTGCAACAGACCCTTGAACAGTCGATGACCAAACCGGTGCTGTTCTACTTCTGGTCTGAACGCAGCCAACACTGCCTGCAGCTGACGCCGGTGCTGGAGAGCCTTGCCGCCCAGTACAACGGTCAGTTCATTCTCGCTAAGCTGGACTGCGACGCCGAGCCGATGGTGGCGTCCCAGTTTGGCCTGCGCGCCATTCCTACGGTCTATCTGTTCCAGAACGGTCAGCCTGTTGACGGCTTCCAGGGGCCGCAGCCGGAGGAGGCTATCCGCGCCCTGCTGGATAAAGTGCTGCCGCGCGAAGAAGAGCTGAAAGCGCAGGAAGGCATGGCGCTGATGCAGGAAGGCAAATACGACGAGGCGCTGCCGCTGCTCAAAGACGCGTGGCAGCTGTCGAATCAGAACAGCCAGATTGGCCTGCTGCTGGCGGAAACGCAGATCGCCCTGCACCGCTCAGAAGACGCGGAGGCCGTACTCAAAACGGTTCCGCTGCAGGATCAGGACACCCGCTATCAGGGGCTGGTCGCACAAATTGAGCTGCTGAAACAGGCCGCGGACACCCCGGAAATTCAGCAGCTGCAGCAGCAGGTCGCCGACAACCCGGCCGACGCCGCGCTGGCAAGCCAGCTGGCGCTGCAGCTGCACCAGGTGGGACGCAACGAAGAAGCGCTTGAGCTGCTGTTTAGCCATCTGCAAAAAGATCTGGCCGCCGCAGACGGTCAGGCGCGTAAGATGTTCCAGGAGATCCTGGCCGCGCTGGGCACCGGAGACGCGCTGGCGTCGAAGTATCGTCGTCAGCTGTACGCCCTGCTGTACTGACAAAAAAGCCCGGTGGCGGCTTCGCCTTACCGGGCCTATAAAAGCACGAATCGTAGGCCGGGCAAACGCAGTGCCGCCCGGCACAATCAGCGCACGTTTTTCAACTGCGTCACCACCAGCTGGTGGCGCGCGTTGTAGAACTTCCGATAGGTCAGGTAACAGGCAATAATGGTTGACAGGCTTGCTGTGGAAAGCAGCATAAACGTCACCATGATCTGATACTTAATCGCTTTTACCGGATCGATACCGGCAAAAATCAGCCCCGACATCATGCCCGGCAGGCTCACCAACCCCACCGTTTTGGCTGAATCTACCGTTGGGATCAGCGATGAGCGAATGCTCTCACGAATCAGCCGCGCCGAGGCTACCTTAGGCGTCGCCCCCAGGCTTAATTTCTCCTGCAGCTGCTGCTGTTCACTGCTGAAACGCTGGCCGAGATTGTTATAACACAGCCCAACGGCCACCATGGCGTTCCCCGCAATCATCCCGGAGATAGGGATAACCTGCATCGGCGTAAACGCAATCGAGCCGGAGAGCACCAGCACCGCCAGGGTGAGCGCTGTCCCGGTGGTAATGGCGATAAACGACGAGATAAACGCCTTATCAATGTATTTACTGCGCTTTTTCGCATTCCACGCCGCGTTGAAACAGATAAAGAGCACCATCAGCAGCGTCAGCACCGCGTGGTTGACGTTGAATATATACTTCAGCACATAGCCGACGATGATGAGCTGAACCACCGCGCGGCAGATACTCCACACAATATCTTTTTCCAGCCCCAGCTTTTCCCGGTAGCTGACTACAATCGCAATCAGCACCAGCACCATCGAAAACGCCAGTGATTCATTGGTAATGTTATGCTCACCCACGGTTTGCCTCCTGCATTTTCCCGCCGTGCGGCTGAAGCGTAATCACGTCATCCGCATGGGTAATTTCGTTAGCGTCGTGCGTCACCCACAGCACGGCAATATTCTGCTCCCGGGCGTAGCGATGAATAATCTCGTTGACGTTGCGCTTGTTGGCGTCATCAAGCGCGCTGGTAATTTCGTCCAGCAACAGCACCTTCGGTAAAAACTGCAGATTACGGATCAGCGAGACGCGCTGCTTTTCTCCCCCCGACAGCGCATTGATGGATTTGGTTAACGTCTCCTGCGCCAGGCCAAAGCGGGTCAGATCGCTGATAAATTTTTCCGGCTCCGGCGTTTTATTGCGGATTTGCCACGGGAAAATCAGGTTGTCATAAACTGTGTCGCCAAAAAGCGTGGGGGTTTGCACGCAGTAGGAGACCTGCTGGCGATAGCTTTCCGGGGACAGCGTTGCGATATCCTCTCCTTCAAACAGAATGGTTCCCTCCGTCGGGCTGAGGAGGGAAGCCACCATCTTCAGCAGCGTGCTTTTACCGCAGCCTGAGGGACCCGTGATGAGTTTAAACTCGCCCGGCGACAGGCTAAACCCGACGTGCTGAAGAATAGTATTTTCCCCGACACGAAATCCGATATCCCTGAGTTGTAATAGTTTTTTTTTATCGTTCATTACGCTTCCGTTAACCGCTTATTGTAAGAAACGCCTGTAGCATAATCCTTTCGCCTGCACAGAGCGAATAGCCTCACGCTTAAGCAAGTGTTAAACTTTTTGTTTGTTATTTGTCACCACCATCACTACAGGAAGTATGCGACATGGCACATATCTTTTATGAGTTTCCTTCCCTGAAGCCTGGTGTTCCTGATGTCGAAACATTAATGGAAGTCATCAAATCGTCGGAACTCACGCGTTTTGTGATTGGTGCAGAGGTGGTGGATTTTGTTAAGAAGGCGCTCATCGTGAACACCACGATCGGCAGTTTCAAAAACTGCTATTTCGCCTTCGACAACGGGACACACTTCCTTGAATTTGACGGCAAGGGAAAATCAAAACGCTTCAATGAGGTACCCGACTGGTTCGTCTCTCCGGCTGAATTTTCTCGTACCCAGTGGCTTATCAACCACGATCTTGCGGATGTGAAAGCCACCCGATTCATTGACGTGCTGATGTCCTACCCGCTGAAAGAGCGCCGCGCGCACTGTAATTTGCTATTCGGGCTGGAGCTGGAAAAGGTGAATGCGGTTCCGGCCTCAGCGTCAGCCGCAGGTAAAATCGGCAATAAGAACGGTAAAACCACCAAACCGCGCGTGACCGATCTGGGATCGTTTGAATTGTTCAGCCAGTTCTTTGCGCGCATGAAAACCGCCGTGCTGGCCGACGAGTTCCCTACCCTGCAGGTCCTGACGGGCATGGATAACCTGACAAAAGCGCCGCATAATTTAAAACAAGGCATCAGAACGTGGTTCAAAGCCATCGCGGGCGACCTTCCACCGAATAACAAACGCGTAGAAGCGGGGAATGCCGTTCTGTTCTGCGCCCCTATCCGCGAACAGATCCAGCGTATTGAAGCGTTGGGGCTGGAGAAGTACTACCAGGGATTATCCAAAGCCATTGCCGAAGCGGGTGATGGCTTCATCTCTGACTTTACCTATACTTACGAGCAATAAACACACACATCTCTCGTCACAGCATGCAAAACAGGAGGTTTTTATGCTTATCGTTGTTCCTGTCCTTATTTTTGTTGCGCTGGTTATTGTGGGCGCAGGCGTCAAAATTGTCCCTCAGGGTTATCAGTGGACCGTTGAGCGTTTCGGTCGATACACCAACACGCTCCAGCCGGGCTTAAGCCTGATTGTTCCGTTCATGGACAGAATCGGTCGCAAGATCAACATGATGGAACAGGTGCTGGACATTCCTTCTCAGGAGATCATCTCCAAGGATAACGCCAACGTCACCATCGACGCCGTCTGCTTTATTCAGGTGATTGATGCGCCGAAAGCGGCGTATGAGGTCAGCAACCTGGAGCTGGCGATCGTCAACCTGACGATGACCAACATCCGTACCGTGCTCGGCTCGATGGAGCTGGACGAGATGCTTTCCCAGCGCGACAGCATCAATACCCGCCTGCTGCATATTGTCGATGAGGCAACCAACCCGTGGGGGATCAAGGTCACTCGTATCGAGATCCGCGACGTGCGCCCACCGGCGGAGCTGATCGCTTCCATGAACGCCCAGATGAAGGCCGAGCGAACCAAGCGCGCCTACATTCTGGAAGCCGAAGGGGTGCGTCAGGCGGAGATCCTCAAAGCGGAAGGGGAAAAACAGTCGCAGATCCTGAAAGCGGAAGGCGATCGTCAATCCGCATTCTTACAGGCGGAAGCGCGTGAACGTTCGGCAGAAGCGGAAGCCCGTGCGACGCAGATGGTCTCCGAGGCGATTGCCGCCGGTGATATCCAGGCCGTGAACTACTTTGTCGCGCAAAAATATACCGATGCGCTGAAAGAGATCGGCTCCGCGAACAACAGCAAGGTGGTGATGATGCCGCTGGAGGCCAGCAGCCTGATGGGCTCTATCGCCGGTATTGCAGAGCTTATCAAAGACAGCGGAAACGAGCGTAAAAAATGATTGAGCTGATTGTTGCACATCCTCACGCCTTCTGGCTAAGCCTCGGTGGCTTATTGCTGGCGGCGGAGATGCTGGGCGGCAACGGCTACCTGCTCTGGAGCGGTGTTGCCGCCGTCATTACTGGCCTTCTGGTCTGGATCCTTCCGCTGGACTGGGCGTGGCAGGGCGCACTGTTTGCCGTGCTCACGCTGGTGGCAGCGTGGCTGTGGTGGCGCTGGCTAAACCGGCGGGTTAAGGAGCAGAAGCCGCTGGACGCGCACCTTAACCAGCGCGGACAGCAGATTGTCGGCAAGCGTTTTACGCTCGACACCGCGCTGGTGAACGGGCGCGGGCATATGCGCGTGGGCGACAGCTCGTGGCCGGTGGTCGCCGACGACGACCTCAGCGCCGGCACGCGGGTTGAGGTCATTGCGGTGGAAGGCATTACCCTGCGGGTGAAAGCCTGCTAAGCAGAAGCCTTACGATGACAGCAGCCGGCAAGATTGTCGATAATCGGGCAGTCGGCGCTGTCATCCCCCGGACAGGATTCCGCGAGCTGCAACAGCTGTTCGCGCATCGCCTGCAGCTCGATGATGTGGCGTTCGATCTCGGCCACTTTTTCCAGCGTGCGTTTTTTCACGTCGGCGCTATGACGCTTCGGATCGTTAAACAGGTTAACCAGCTCGCCACACTCTTCCAGATTAAAACCGACCTGCCTTGCCTGGCGCAGTAGCGTCAGCTCATCAATATGCAGTTTCGTATAGCTGCGGTAGCCGTTTTCGCTGCGCAGCGGCGGCGTTACCAGCCCCTTCTCTTCATAAAAGCGGATTGCCTTGCTGGTTAAGCCAGTTTTTTTTGCCACGTCACTGATATTCACATTTCCCCCTTGACCTTCCCCTTGATGGAAGGTTTAACCTTCATAACAGTTAGCGAAAAGCGTTACTCCGGTCAACTACTGACCAGTTCATTATACGGGAGTTTTGTTATGTCTCACACTATCGACCTGACGCTGGACGGCCTCTCATGCGGCCACTGTGTCAAACGCGTTAAAGAAAGCCTGGAACAGCGCCCTGACGTTGAAAGCGCTGAGGTGACTATCGATCATGCCGCCGTGACCGGCAGCGCCAGCGCGGATGCGCTGATCGATACCATCAAGCAGGCAGGTTACGGGGCGGAGTTAAGCCACCCAAAGGCTAAACCGCTGGCAGAGTCATCATCCCCGTCGGAAGCGCTGACAGCGGCCACTCCTGAGCTTCCGGCAGCGGATGATATTGACGACAGCAAACAGCTGCTGATCAACGGCATGAGCTGCGCCAGCTGCGTCTCCCGGGTACAAAACGCCTTGCAGGCCGTACCGGGCGTCGCGCAGGCACGGGTCAATCTTGCGGAGCGTACTGCGCTGGTGATGGGCAGTGCCTCCGCCGCAGATTTAGTGCAGGCCGTTGAGAAAGCGGGCTACGGGGCGGAGGCTATCGAAGATGATGCCGAGCGCCGCGAGCGCCAGCAGGAAACGGCTATCGCCACCATGAAACGCTTCCGCTGGCAGGCGATTGTCGCTCTGCTGGTGGGTATTCCGGTGATGGTGTGGGGGATGATCGGCGACAACATGATGGTCACCGACGGCAACCGTACGCTGTGGCTGGTGATTGGCCTGATTACCCTTGCGGTGATGGTGTTTGCAGGCGGACATTTCTATACCAGCGCCTGGAAAAGCCTGAAAAACCGCACCGCGACAATGGATACGCTGGTGGCGCTCGGTACCGGCGCGGCGTGGCTCTATTCGATGAGCGTGAACGTCTGGCCCCAGTGGTTCCCGATGGAGGCGCGGCATCTTTACTATGAAGCGAGCGCGATGATTATCGGCCTGATTAACCTGGGCCATATGCTGGAAGCCCGCGCCCGCCAGCGCTCCTCGAAAGCGCTGGAAAGATTGCTTGATTTAACCCCGCCGACGGCCCGCGTGGTCACGGACGAGGGGGAGAAAAGCGTCCCGCTGGCGGAAGTTCAGCCCGGCATGACGCTGCGCCTGACGACGGGCGATCGCGTTCCCGTTGACGGTAAGATAACCCAGGGCGAAGCCTGGCTGGATGAAGCGATGCTGACCGGTGAGCCTATCCCTCAGCAGAAATCAGACGGCGACGCCGTTCATGCCGGGACGGTGGTGCAGGACGGCAGCGTGCTGTTTACCGCCAGCGCCGTCGGCAGCCACACGACGCTGTCGCGTATCATCCGCATGGTGCGCCAGGCCCAGAGCAGCAAGCCGGAAATTGGCCAGCTTGCTGACAGAATCTCGGCCATTTTTGTGCCGGTGGTGGTCGGCATTGCCCTGCTGAGCGCGGCGATCTGGTATTTCTTCGGCCCCGCACCGCAGATTGTTTACACCCTGGTGATCGCCACCACGGTGCTGATCATCGCCTGTCCTTGCGCCCTTGGCCTGGCGACCCCAATGTCGATTATCTCCGGCGTAGGCCGCGCGGCCGAATTTGGCGTACTGGTGCGGGATGCCGACGCGCTGCAGCGGGCCAGCACCCTCGACACGCTGGTGTTTGATAAAACCGGCACGCTGACCGAAGGCAAACCGCAGGTGGTGGCCGTCACTACCGCAGGCATTGCGCAAGAGGACGCGCTGCGTCTCGCCGCCGCGCTGGAGCAAGGATCCAGCCATCCGCTGGCGCGCGCCATTCTCGATAAAGCAAATGCTTCTGCCCTGCCGCAGGTGAGCAATTTCCGCACCCTGCGCGGGCTCGGCGTCAGCGGTGAAGCAGAAGGCCACGCGCTGCTGCTGGGCAACCAGGCATTGCTCAATGAAAACGGTATTGATACCGCCGCGCTGGAAAGCGAGCTGAAAGCGCAGGCGTCTCAGGGCGCCACGCCGGTTCTGCTGGCGATGGATGGCAAAGCCGCCGCGCTGCTGGCCGTGCGCGATCCGCTTCGCCAGGACAGCGTGGACGCCCTGCAGCGCCTGCACCGTGCGGGCTATCGTCTGGTGATGCTGACCGGGGATAACCCGACCACCGCCAACGCCATCGCGAAAGAGGCCGGAATTGATGAGGTCATTGCAGGCGTACTGCCGGACGGTAAAGCGGACGCCATCAAGAAACTGCAAAGTCAGGGTCGTCAGGTGGCGATGGTCGGCGACGGCATCAACGATGCCCCGGCGCTGGCCCAGGCGGACGTGGGGATTGCCATGGGCGGCGGGAGCGATGTCGCCATTGAAACCGCTGCTATTACGCTGATGCGCCATAGCCTGATGGGGGTTGCCGACGCGCTGGCCATTTCAAAAGCCACGCTGCGCAACATGAAGCAGAACTTGCTGGGAGCGTTCGTCTATAACACCCTCGGTATTCCCATCGCGGCCGGGATTTTATGGCCGTTGACCGGCACGCTGCTTAACCCGGTGGTCGCGGGCGCGGCGATGGCGCTCTCCTCCATTACCGTGGTGAGCAACGCCAACCGGCTGCTGCGCTTTAAACCGAAGGATTGAACCTTGTACCCGTACGCGCTAGCATGAACCTTTCCATTCATGGAGCGCGTATGGGTCTGTTTAATCGTATAAAAGCATCGTTTCGCGCCCTCTTTCCTCGCCGTTACGCCTGGCCCGGTCTGGATATCTCTCTCCCCGGCGGGCAGCACCTGCACCTGGTCGGCAGCATCCATATGGGTACGCAGGATATGTCTCCCCTGCCACCCGGCCTGATAAAACTGCTGAAACGCGCCGACGCGCTGGTCGTTGAGGCGGACATTTCGGGTCAGGAGTCACCGTTTGCCGGGCTCGAGAGCGATCTCACCCTGGCGGAACGTCTGGATGATGCCCAGCTTGCGGAACTGACGCGCGTCGCGGATGAAACCGGCGTGTCGCTCTCCATGATTGACACCCTGCCGCTCTGGCAAATTGCGATGGTGCTGCAGGCCACGCAGGCCCAGCGTCTGGGACTGCGCGGTGACTACGGCATTGATTACCAGCTGCTGAACGTGGCAAGGGCGCGCAGCCTGCCCATCATCGAGCTGGAAGGGACGGACAGCCAGATTGCGCTTCTGCGCCAGCTTCCCGACGACGGTCTAATGCTGCTGGATGATACGTTGACCCACTGGCACACCAACGCGCGCCTGCTGCAGACCATGATTGGCTGGTGGCTGGATGCGCCGCCTGAGGACGGTAAGCTGGCGTTACCGTCGACGTTCAGCGAATCGCTGTACGACGTGCTGATGAACGCGCGCAACAAAGCCTGGCGGCAGACGCTGCATGCGTTACCTGCGGGGCATTACGTGGTGGCGGTTGGGGCGTTACATTTGTACGGAGAAGGGAATTTGCCGTCACTGTTAAAATAAAAAAATGGCCAATATTTCTATTGGCCCGTCAAAGAGGAATTTCATCGTTTTTATTATGCCGAAGGAGACCTTCGGTTGAGCCGATTGTCGCTCAAAGTGACCATCACTGCCAATACTATTGCGCAAGATGGTGCTATTTTTTAGACAAACGTCAGGCGTATGCTGTTGGCATGATTTGTCTGTCGTAAGAAGGATAGCTATGACTCCCGCCGTTAAATTACTCGAAAAAAACAACATTTCTTTCCGGATCCACACTTACGATCACGATCCGAATGAGACTAACTTTGGTGATGAAGTGGTGCGCAAGCTGGGCCTGAACGCGGACCAGGTTTACAAAACGCTGCTGGTTGCGGTAAACGGTGATATGAAACACCTCGCCGTCGCGGTTACCCCGGTGGCGGGACAGCTGGATCTGAAGAAAGTCGCCAAAGCGCTGGGGGCGAAGAAGGTGGATATGGCGGATCCGATGGTGGCGCAGCGCACCACGGGCTACCTGGTGGGCGGGATCAGTCCGCTCGGGCAGAAAAAACGCCTGCCGACGCTGATCGATGCGCCTTCCCAGGAGTTTGAAACTATCTTTATATCCGGCGGCAAACGCGGGCTGGATATCGAGCTGGCGGCGGGCGATCTGGCGAAAATGCTGGACGCGAAGTTTGCGGATATTGCGCGCCGGGATTGAGAAAATTGCCCGGTGGCGGCTTCGCCTTACCGGGCCTACATTTTTCATCCGTAGGCCCGGTAAGCGCAGCGCCACCGGGCAACACAACCGCACTACTGCCAGCTCACCTCACCCTTCGGCTCATACGCATTCACATCAATCGGCGAATTCTGCTCGATGAACTGCTTCAGCACTTCCGCATCGATAAAGCCGGTATTCACGTATCCCGGTTTGTTATCAATATGCGGATAGCCGTCGCCGCCGGTGGCGTTAAAGCTTAACGTCGCCAGACGGTACGTTTTAGCCGGGTCAACCGGTTCGCCTTTGATCTTCAGATCGTTAAGCTTGCCGTCTTTCGCGACGAAGCTGACGTTAGCAAACTGCGGATAGGCCCCGGAATCCGGCTTCATCTGCGCCACGGCGGTCAGGTAGTCAATCACCTCTTTCCCGCTCATATCCGCATAGACCACCACGTTGCCGAACGGCTGCACCTTCAGGACGTCTTTATAGGTGATGTTTCCACCTTCGATGGAATCACGAATGCCGCCGCCGCTCATCACACCGAAGTCAGCGCCGGTACGCGCCATTTGCGCCGCCAGCACCAGGTGGCCCATGTTGGTCTGCACGAAGCGAACTTTACTGCGGTCCCCCTCCAGACGACCGTTCAGCGTGCCGATTTTCACGTCCAGCTGCGCCTTGCCTTTGTTCTGGAACGGCGTCAGCAAGGAGAGCATCTGCTGGTTTTCTGGAATCTCTGGCGTGTAAAGTACGCGCTCACTTTTCCCGTCCGGGTAGGTGACTTTCTTCTTCAGGTTGACCGGAATGAGCTGGTAATGGACCAGCTTCATCTCACCGTTACGGAACTCGAAGTCCGCGCGGCCCACGTATTTGCCCCATTCGTGCGCCTGAACTATCCAGATACCGTTCTGACGGTCCGGCGCGCACGGCGTGCCCGGCACGTAGTCCACCTGCTTTTTGTTCTCCGAGGCCATGCACACCGGATCCTGTGAGTGACCACCCACAATCATCGCCAGCGAGCCCGCAGGCAGGCTGCGCGCCATCTCCACGTCGCCGGGGGCATTGGAGCCGTGCTCACCGTTGTCGTAGTGCCCCATGTGCGTGGTGGCGATAATCACGTCCGGCTTTTCGTTTTGCTGCAGCTCCTGAATCACCAGCTTCGCTTCGTCTGCCGGTTTGCGGAATTCGATATCGGTAAAGAACTCGGGGTTACCAATTTTCGCCGTATCGTCGGTGGTTAAGCCGATGACCGCGATCTTCAGATCCTGACGCTTAAACAGCGCCCACGGCTTAAACAGGCGTTCGCCGGTACTTTTCTGGTAAATATTGGCGGAGAGGAAGGGGAATTTGGCCCATTTTTCCTGCTGACGCAGCACGGTCAGGGGATTATCAAACTCATGGTTACCCACGGCCATCGCGTCGTAGCCAATCAGGTTCATACCGCGAAAATCAGGTTCCGCGTCCTGTAAATCGGATTCCGGCACGCCGGTATTGATATCGCCCCCCGACAGCAGCAGCACGCTGCCACCCTGGGCCGCAACCTCTTTACGAATGCCGTCCACCAGCGTTTTTTGTGCCGACAGGCCATATTCGCCGTATTCACTGCGCCAGAAATGACCGTGGTGATCGTTGGTATGCAGAATGGTGATTTTATAGGTTTTGTCTTTTTCATACGCCTGCGCGGGCAGGCTTACCAGGCCCCATGCGGCGATGAGCGCCAGCGCGACGCCCCGCTTCATTAACTTCATCTTCTCTCTCCCTGACCAATAGATAAAGGCAAAAATTACAGTGACTAACAAGAATAGACAAATAAGTTTTCAGAATTGCGACTTTCTTCAAATGTCCCGGGCGGGTATGTTAGTCGGATAATAATTACACCCTGCATCTCTAATAACTAAAGACGTGGTACTTCTCTCTATGGCAATCAGTGAATCAACCCAGCCCGTTCCGGGCGCACCGGCGTCGCGCACCTCCTTTAAAGTCTTAGGCGCAATCAGCCTCTCGCACCTGCTCAACGACATGATCCAGTCGTTGATTCTGGCCATTTATCCGCTGCTGCAGTCCGAGTTTTCGTTAACTTTCGTGCAGATAGGGATGATCACCCTGACCTTCCAGCTGGCTTCCTCACTGCTGCAGCCGGTGGTGGGCTACTGGACGGATAAATACCCGATGCCGTGGTCGCTGCCGATCGGCATGTGCTTTACCTTAAGCGGGCTGGTGCTGCTGGCCATGGCGGGGAGTTTTGAAGCGGTGCTGGTTGCCGCCGCGCTGGTGGGCACCGGATCGTCCGTGTTCCATCCGGAGTCCTCGCGCGTGGCGCGGATGGCTTCAGGGGGGCGTCACGGGCTGGCGCAGTCCCTCTTCCAGGTGGGCGGCAACTTTGGTAGCTCTCTCGGCCCGCTGCTGGCCGCGGTGATTATTGCCCCTTACGGTAAAGGCAACGTGGCATGGTTTGTGCTGGCCGCGCTGCTGGCGATCATCGTGCTGGCGCAGATCAGCCGCTGGTATGCCGCTCAGCATCGCGTGAATAAAGGGAAACCTAAAGCGAAGGTTATCAATCCCCTGCCGCGCAATAAGGTTATCCTGGCCGTCTCTGTGCTGCTGGTGCTGATTTTCTCGAAATACTTCTATATGGCGAGCATCAGCAGCTATTACACCTTTTATCTGATGCAAAAATTCGGATTATCGGTACAGAATGCGCAGATCCACCTGTTTGCCTTCCTGTTCGCCGTTGCGGCCGGTACGGTCATTGGCGGGCCTGTGGGGGATAAGATTGGGCGTAAATATGTCATTTGGGGCTCTATCCTCGGCGTGGCGCCGTTTACCCTTATTTTGCCGTACGCCAGCCTTGAATGGACGGGGATTTTAACCGTGATTATTGGTTTTATCCTCGCTTCCGCCTTTTCCGCCATTCTGGTTTATGCCCAGGAACTGCTGCCTGGCCGTATCGGTATGGTTTCCGGACTCTTTTTCGGTTTCGCCTTCGGCATGGGAGGGCTTGGCGCAGCGGTGTTAGGGATGGTCGCGGACCACACCAGTATCTTCCTGGTTTATAAAATCTGCGCTTTCCTGCCGTTTCTTGGGATGTTAACCATATTCCTGCCTGATAACCGTCATAAAGCCTGAATTACGGGTAGCCAAAGTTTTACTTTGGCTACCTGATACCCTGATGCCATAAGGGTTTCTTCTTCATCCCCTCGCTGAATTTATCAAAATGCGCTTTTTTACGTGCATATTGCTGTTTTATTCAAACTTCAACAATTATTCATAAACATAAGGGTAAAAATTGTCATAAACTATTACTCGGTTTTTTGGTTTTCGCCAAAAAGGAACACCCACAACGAAAGGAGACGGAATGCACCACGCCACACCGCTTATCACCACCATTGTTGGTGGACTTGTGCTCGCTTTTATCCTCGGCATGATTGCCAATAAACTGCGTATTTCTCCTCTTGTCGGCTATCTGTTAGCGGGTGTACTGGCGGGACCGTTTACGCCCGGCTTCGTGGCGGATACCAAACTGGCCCCTGAGCTGGCGGAATTGGGCGTGATTCTGCTGATGTTTGGCGTCGGCCTGCACTTCTCCCTGAAGGATTTGATGGCGGTAAAGTCGATTGCCATACCGGGAGCGATCGCCCAGATAGGGGTGGCGACGCTGCTGGGGATGGCGCTTTCGGCGGTGCTGGGCTGGTCGTTAATGACCGGTATCGTTTTTGGGCTGTGTCTCTCAACCGCCAGTACCGTGGTGCTGCTGCGCGCGCTTGAAGAGAGACAGCTGATAGACAGCCAGCGCGGGCAAATCGCGATAGGCTGGCTGATTGTTGAAGATCTGGTGATGGTGTTGACGCTGGTGCTGCTGCCTGCCGTCGCCGGGATGATGGAAAAAGACAACGTCGGCTTTGCCTCGCTGGCGCTGGATATGGGCATCACCATCGGTAAGGTGGTGGCGTTTATCGCCATCATGATGCTGGTGGGCCGCCGTCTGGTGCCGTGGATCATGTCCCGCAGCGCGGCAACCGGCTCGCGCGAGCTGTTTACCCTCTCCGTGCTGGCGCTGGCGCTGGGTATCGCTTTTGGTGCCGTAGAGCTGTTTGATGTCTCCTTTGCCCTGGGCGCGTTCTTCGCCGGGATGGTGCTGAACGAGTCCGAGCTGAGCCACCGCGCGGCGCACGATACCCTGCCGCTGCGCGACGCCTTCGCCGTGCTGTTTTTCGTCTCCGTCGGGATGCTGTTTGATCCGATGGTTCTGATTCACCAGCCGCTGGCCGTGCTGGGCACGCTGGCGATCATCATCTTTGGTAAATCGCTCGCCGCCTTCTTCCTGGTGCGGATGTTTGGCCACTCGCCGCGGACGGCGCTGACCATCGCCGCCAGCCTGGCGCAGATCGGTGAGTTCGCCTTTATTCTGGCCGGTCTCGGCATGGCCCTGAACCTGCTGCCGCAGGCGGGGCAAAACCTGGTGCTGGCGGGAGCGATTCTGTCGATTATGCTGAACCCGGTGCTGTTTGCCCTGCTGGAAAAATACCTCGATAAAACCGAAACGCTGGAAGAACAGACGCTCGAAGAGGCCATCGAAGAAGAGAAGCAGATCCCGGTGGATATTTGCAATCACGCCCTGCTGGTCGGCTTTGGCCGCGTGGGCAGCCTGCTCGGTGAGAAGCTGATGGCGCAGGGCATTCCGCTGGTTGTGATTGAGACCTCACGCACCCGCGTCGACGAGCTGCGCGAGCGCGGTATTCGTGCGGTGCTGGGCAATGCGGCAAACGAAGAGATCATGAATCTGGCGCATCTGGACTGCGCGCGCTGGCTGCTGCTGACCATACCTAACGGCTATGAAGCGGGTGAGATTGTGGCTTCCGCGCGCGAGAAGTGCCCAACGATTGAGATTATCGCCCGGGCGCATTATGACGACGAGGTGGAATACATTACCGAGCGCGGTGCGAATAAGGTGGTAATGGGCGAGCGCGAGATTGCGAATACGATGCTGACGCTGCTGGAGAAACCGCCGGTTGAAGAGGCGGTGACGGGGTAAGTTTTGTGCGGTCTGGTCCCCTCACCCCAGCCCTCTCCCCATAGGGGAGAGGGTGTTCGAGTTCCCTCTCCCCTATGGGGAGAGGGTTAGGGTGAGGGGTTTTCTTTTACCTGTCCCAGTACGCCTCTTCGAGGCTGTCTTCCCGTTCCGGCAGCCCGCGCGTTAAGCGTGGAGAATGCTGATTCAGCACCTGATAGCTCACGCGGTTGGCATATTTACACACCTGCGCCAGCGACGAATAGGTCAGCCAGCTGAACTTGTGCTTGCTGGAGTTCGGCACGTTGGTTTTGTGGTAGGCGTTAGCGGTGATGTCGTGCAGCAGCGCGGCCAGCGCGCCGTCGCCCGCACCGTTGGTGTTCATGATCTTCTCCGGCCCGCCCATATAAGGCGCGATATGCGAGTAGATACGCAGCGGATTGACGCAATCTTTGTAACGCATGCCGCGGCTGAACTCGTACTGGTTGAACTCGGCAATAGCGCCGGGCAGCAGCGGGTGCTGGGTTTTGCGCTTGCTCTCTTCTTCCGTGAAGCCTGCCATGTACAGCCCAACCGGGCCAGCGGTGCAGAGCACCAGATCAACCCAGTCCAGCGCTTTGTCAGACGCCAGCAGCGGATCGCTTTCGCCGGTCAGCGCTTCGGCCTCTTCTTCGTTCATCGCCAGAATAGAGACGTGCTCTTTCAGGAAGGCCTGCCACCACTCCGGGTTATCGGCGATAACGAATTTGGTGCCCAGCGTCAGGACGACCGGGACATCGTACTTCTTCGCGTACTCAATCGCCTTCATGGTCGCTTCCGGCATCGGCTCGCCCGGCTTGCAGCGCACCAGATACGACGTCAGCACCAGCGCCGAGGCGCCCGCAATGACCTCTTCAGGAATACTCTCGGCGCGCAGCTTGTTCATGTGGCCAGGGCTGATGGCAAATGTACGCTCGCCGGACTCACCGATCAGCGTAAAGCAGCGGCCAATCGGCCCGTCAACGCCCTGCAGGTAGTTCAGATCGGTACGGCTGGAGGTGTTGCAGAGATAGCGATAGGCATAGCCACCGATTTCGATATTGCTGCACATCACGCCGAGCAGCACCGAACGATCGTCTGCCAGTACGGAGTAGTTGTGCATCGTATTGCCGATGGTGCCACCGGCGAACTGATGGGTAATCAGGTTTTCGCGCACCAGCTCCTGGTACAGCGCTTCGGCAACGTCGTCTTCAATCACCAGCGAATGCCCGGCGCTCAGACCGTAACGGGCAACAAACGCATCATCCACTTTGGCTTCAATATCCACCAGCGTCTGATCGATACCCACTACCCATGCGGCGCTGGTTTCATTTTCAGGCTGGATTTGCTGCAGGAGCGGATCGCGAGCGTTAACGGGGAAGTAGTGTTTTGATTTACGTTTACCGGGAAATTTCATGGTCTGAACTGTGCAAGGAATCGAAGCCGGGAATGGTAGCACAAACCCGGCCTCAAGCGCGATCAGCGGCTTTTCGTCACCAGCGAGACCATCATGTCGATATGCTCAGGGGAGTCGTTAAGCGCCGGAATGTACTCGTACTTTTCGCCGCCAGCTTCCAGGAAAAATTCCCGGTTTTGTACCGCGATCTCCTCCAGCGTTTCCAGACAGTCGGCCGAGAAGCCCGGCGACATCACCTGAATGTGCTTCACGCCCTTCTCGCCCAGCATTTTGAGGGTTTCATCGGTGTACGGCGTCAGCCACGGCTCGCGGCCGAAGCGCGACTGGAAGGTCATCATCACCTTCTCCGGTGGCAGGCCAAGAGCGGAGACCAGCTCGCGCGTGGTATCGCGGCAGCGCTGCGGGTAATCATCCCCTTCATTGGCGAAACGCTGCGGGATCCCGTGATAGGAAAGCAGCAGCAGATCCGGCTCGCCGTGCTTTTCAAACGACGCGCGCGCGCTGTTGGCAAGCGCCTGGATGTAGAGATCGTTATCCGCGTAGTCGCGAATAAAGGTGACGCCCGGAATGCGGCGGCGGGTCGCCAGAATGCGGGCTAGCTCGTCCCAGACGGCGGCCACCGTCGAGCAGGAATACTGCGGGTAGAGCGCCAGCACGACGATATGGTCCACGCCCTGCGCCAGCAGTGATTCCACCGCGCTTTTCAGGGACGGTTTTCCGTAGCTCATGCCGAGCGCGACGGGCATATCCGGCAGGCGGGCGGCCAGCGCTTTTTCCTGGCGACGGCTGTAAACCATCAGCGGCGAGCCCTCTTCCATCCAGACGGACTGATAGAGTTTGGCGACGCGCGGAGAACGAATCGGCAGAATGACGCCACGAAGCAGCGGCCACCACAGCAGTCTCGGGAAATCCACGACGCGCGTGTCGCTTAAAAATTGTCGCAGGTAGCGTTTTACCGCGTCTGATGTAGGTGCTTCTGGAGTGCCCAGATTGGCAAGCAGGATGCCGGTTTTCGCCTGACTCATTCACGCCTCTTAACCATTTGATAGGTTGTCAATTGTAGCGGAAATGCGTTTAAACGAAACCCATTGCTGTAATAGGTAAGATGAGAATATTTCTCACCCGGGAGCCCGGGTGAGAGGCGCGCGATTAGCCGAGGATTTTTTCCAGCTCTGCACGTACGTCAGCCACGGCTTTGGTGCCGTCAACTTTCGCGTATTTGGTGTTACCCGCCTGCGCTTCTTTGGTGTAGTAGCCGATCAGCGGAGCGGTCATCTGATGGTATTCCACCAGGCGTTTACGCACGGTCTCTTCCTGATCGTCTTTACGGGTGGTCAGCTCTTCGCCGGTCACGTCGTCTTTGCCTTCAACCTTAGGTGGGTTGAATTTGATGTGGTAAACGCGGCCAGAAGCAGCGTGTACGCGACGACCAACGATACGGTCAACGATCAGCTCGTCCGGCACGTCGAACTCCAGAACGTAGTCCACGTTGATGCCCGCTTCTTTCATGGCGTCAGCCTGAGGAATGGTGCGTGGGAAGCCGTCCAGCAGGAAACCGTTACGGCAGTCTTCCTGAGCAATGCGCTCTTTGACCAGAGCAATTACCAGCTCATCGGTCACCAGCTTGCCTGCGTCCATGATGTCTTTCGCTTGTTTACCCAGCTCGGAGCCAGATTTAACAGCGGCGCGCAGCATGTCACCGGTGGAGATTTGCGGAATACCGTATTTCTCCATGATGAACTGAGCCTGAGTTCCTTTACCCGCGCCCGGAGCGCCAAGCAGAATAATACGCATTGCGAAAATCCCCTCAAAAGTCGTTTCAATTTTTCAAAAGCGCTAAACAATACCACCAGAACGGGCATCGCTCAAGGAAGGCGGGAAGGCTGAAACGGTTAACGGGGGGAGATTATTTGGGTTAGTGCGGTTGATTCCCCTCACCCTAACCCTCTCCCCAAAGGGGAGAGGGAATTTGAACACCCTCTCCCCTTTGGGGAGAGGGCAGGGTGAGGGGCAGGTGTTTAGTTACGCCAGCAGCAGCGCATTCACACGTTTAATGAACAGGTTAGGATCTTCCAGCGTGCCGCGCTCGGCAAGCAGAGACTGATCCAGCAGCAGTTCAACCCACTCGGCAAAGCGGGCGTCGTCCTGGGTATCCGCCGCGCGTTTCACCAGCGGATGATCCGGATTAAGCTCAAAGATATATTTCACTTCCGGCATCGCCTGGCCCGCCGCCGCGAACAGTTTCGCCATCTGGGTGCCCATTTCGTCGGCATCGGTGGTGACAATAGCCGGGGTGTCGGTCAGACGGTGCGTGAAGCGCACCTCTTTCACGCGATCGCCCAGCAGGGTTTTCACGCGCTCAACGAACGGCTCCAGCGCCTTCTCGGCTTCTTTCGCGCTTTCGTCCACTTCATCCGCCAGCTTGTCGATGGACTCGTCGGCTTTGGCAACAGACTGGAAGGATTTACCGTCGAACTCGGTCAGGTAGTTCATCATCCACTCGTCGATGCGGTCAGAAAGCAGCAGCACTTCGATGCCTTTCTTACGCAGCAGCTCCAGGTGCGGGCTGCTCTTCGCCGCCGCGTAGCTGTCGGCGGTGATGTAGTAGATCTTCTCCTGCCCGTCTTTCATGCGGGAGACGTACTCTTCCAGCGACACGGTCTGCGCGGAGGAGTCGGTGTGCGTAGAGGCGAAGCGCAGCAGCTTAGCGATCGTTTCAACGTTCGCGGTGTCTTCCGCCGGGCCTTCTTTCAGCACCAGGCCGAACTGTTTCCAGAAGGTCTGATATTTTTCCGCATCGTCTTTCGCCAGTTTTTCCAACATCTGCAGCGCACGTTTGGTCAGGGCGTTGCGCAGGTTACGGGTGACGGTGCTGTCCTGCAGAATTTCACGCGAGACGTTGAGCGGCAGATCGTTGGAATCTATCAGACCGCGCACAAAGCGCAGGTAGTTCGGCATGAACTGCTCGGCGTCGTCCATGATGAACACGCGCTGCACGTACAGCTTCAGGCCGTGCTTGTGATCGCGGTTCCACATGTCCCACGGCGCCTGTGCCGGGATGTACAGCAGGCTGGTGTACTCCTGCTTACCTTCCACGCGGTTGTGGCTCCAGGTCAGCGGGTCGGTAAAGTCGTGGGCGATGTGCTTGTAGAACTCGTTGTATTCGTCGTCTTTAATTTCAGACTTGTTGCGCGTCCACAGCGCCTGCGCCTTGTTGATCTTCTCCCAGGAAACCACGGTTTCGCCGTCTTTCTCTTCCTGTTTTTCAATCTCTACCGGCAGGGCGATGTGATCGGAATATTTACTGATGATGGAGCGCACGCGCCAGTCGTTCAGGAAATCGTCTTCGCCTTCGCGCAGGTGCAGGGTGATTTCGGTGCCGCGATCCGCCTTGGTGATGTCATCAACGGTGTATTCGCCTTCGCCTTTAGATTCCCACAGCACGCCGTTCTCGGCGCTGTCGCCCGCGGCACGGGTGCGCACGGTGACTTTATCCGCCACGATGAACGCCGAGTAGAAACCGACGCCGAACTGGCCGATCAGTTGGCTGTCTTTCGCCTGGTCAGAGCCCATTGACTCGAGGAACGCTTTGGTGCCGGATTTGGCGATGGTGCCGAGGTGGTCGATCACCTCGTCGCGGTTCATCCCGATGCCGTTATCGGCGATGGTCAGGGTGCGGTTCTCTTTGTTGAACGAGACGCGCACGCGCAGCTCGCCGTCGCCTTCGTACAGGTCCGGGTTGGACAGCGCGCGGAAGCGCAGCTTGTCCGCCGCGTCCGAGGCGTTGGAAATCAGCTCACGCAGGAAAATTTCTTTGTTGGAATACAGGGAATGGATCATCAGGTGCAGAAGCTGTTTTACTTCTGACTGGAAACCACGGGTTTCTTGTCCTTTCATCTAAGTCGACCTCAACAATGCCATTTAATGGGGTTGTAAAACGTTGAGTGAGAGATGGGGATAAGGGGGGAAATTTTCAAGCGGAGGCCGCGCGCGCAGCCTCCGTTTGGTCAGAAAATAATCTTGTGACGTCCGGCCAGAGAGTGTGACAGCGTGGTGCCGTCCACCATTTCCAGCTCGCCGCCCACCGGCACGCCGTGGGCGATGCGGCTGGCGTCAACGCCGTACTGCGAGCACAGTTCAGCGATATAGTTGGCGGTTGCCTCCCCTTCCACCGTCGGGTTGGTGGCGAGGATCACCTCTTTGATGGTTTCGGACTCAAGACGCTGTTCAAGGCGGTCAAGACCGATATCATCCGGGCCAATGCCGTCGAGCGGGGAGAGATGCCCCATCAGCACGAAGTAGCGGCCGGAAAACTGCCCGGTTTGTTCGATGGCGTAGATGTCCGCCGGACTCTCCACCACGCAAATCTGACCGTTTTCCTGACGACGCGGGTTCGTACAGATGTTACACACGTCCTGCTCGGTAAAGGTGCGGCAATCCGCACAGTGACCAATTTCTGACATGGCGCGGGTTAAAGCCTGCGCCAGGCGCATCCCGCCGCTGCGGTCGCGCTGCAATAGCGTAAACGCCATGCGCTGCGCCGACTTCGGGCCAACGCCCGGCAGGCAGCGCAGTGCTTCCATTAACTGCGTGAGCAGCGGACTGGTTTGCATCAGAATGGCATCTTGAAGCCAGGCGGCAGCTGCATACCGCTGGAAACAGAGGCCATTTTCTCTTTCTGAGTTTCGTCGATACGGCGAGCGGCATCGTTAAACGCGGCTGCAACCAGATCTTCCAGCATCTCTTTGTCGTCTTCGAGCAGGCTCGGGTCGATTTCCACGCGACGGCAGTTGTGCGCACCGTTGATGGTCACTTTGACCAGACCGGCACCGGACTCACCCGTGACTTCCAGCTGAGCGATCTCTTCCTGCATCTTCTGCATTTTTTCCTGCATCTGCTGAGCCTGCTTCATCAGGCCACCCAGACCGCCTTTTCCACCAAACATAGGCTTCTCTCTTTTTCACGTTTAAGGATTACAACCGTAAGTCAGACTCACGATCAAATGGGGCGAATACTCTCTTCATCCAGATCGGCGTCGAAGAACCGGCGCAGGGTCTGAATGTTGTTATCCGCAATAATCGCCTCGCGCGCCTGCGCGAGCTTTTCTTCATAAATGGCCTGGCGCCACTCGAGCGGCGTTTTCACTGCCGGATTATCATCTTCAATGATAGTCAATTCAACCGGCGCACCCTGTAATGCGGTGAGCGCCTCGGCCAGCGCCTTTTGCGCGCCAGGGGAATTGAGGTGCCGCTGACCCGGACGCAGGTGTAAACGCACCTGATTGCCGTCCTGCTCTTTCCAGGCATTCAGCGCGACCTGCTCGACCAGCTTCGGCAGCTGGAGTTTGCTGACCTCGGCGGCCCAGGCGTCGCGCGCAATAGACTCTTCGGCAAGCTTCGCGGAAAGCTCCGGCGTTTTCTCATGCTCCAGCGCCTTTTTCAGCGCTTTCGGCGTGGCAACCTCTTCCTTCACCGTTTCAGTGATGGTGGTTGCCTTCCAGCGGTAAGCCTCTTCTTTCACCGGGGCTTTCTGCTCGAGCGCGGACGGTGCCGGACGCGACTGAACGCGCTCCGTTACCGAGGCCAGACGTTCAAGCGCGGCGTTGTTCACCGGCCGCGCTCTTCCTGGCGCTGCCGGTTCACTCTTTTTTGGTTTGGTTACTCCCTGCGCACGCTGCAGCTGGCTGCGTGCGGCAAGCACCGAACTGGTGGCATCGGACAGCGGCACGTTCTGCTGCGGCGGCGGTGTCGGCTGCGGTGGCACCTGCTGCGGCGACATCACCGCCGTAGGGGCGACCGGCGCAAAGGACTGCCGCGGCACTTCCGGCTCGGGCAATGGCATGCGCGGGTGGAACGCCAGCGCGCGCAGCAGCGTCATTTCAACGCCCATCCTGGGGTCCGGCGCGAACGGTAGCTCTTTGCGGCCAATCAGCAGCGTCTGGTAATACAGCTGCACGTCGGCAGGCGGCACGGTGCGGGCAAGTTCACGCATCCGCTGTTCAATGGCGGCCATATCCGCGCCGATGGCCGAGGGAGAAAGCTGCAGCATCGCCACGCGGTGCAGCAGGCTGAGCATCTCAACCAGAAGCCCTTCCCATTCAATACCCCGGGCAGCGGCGGCATTCACCTGCGACATCACACGTTCGCCGTTGGCGGCAATCATCGCTTCGATAAGCGACAGCGCCTGATCGTCATCCAGCGTGCCGAGCATGGTGCTGACCGCCTCGGTGGAGAGCTTGCCGTCACCGCTGGCAATCGCCTGGTCGGTCAGGCTTAGCGCATCACGCAGGCTGCCGTCCGCCGCGCGGGCCAGCAGCTGCAGGGCGCGCGGCTCGTGAACGATCTTCTCTTCATCAAGAATGTGCTCAAGCTGCGCGCGGATCTGCTCAACGTCCAGCGCCTTCAGATGGAACTGCAGGCAGCGCGACAGGATCGTGACCGGCAGCTTTTGCGGATCGGTGGTCGCCAGCAGGAACTTCACGTGCGCGGGCGGCTCTTCCAGCGTTTTCAGCAGGGCGTTAAAGCTGTGGCGCGACAGCATGTGCACTTCATCGATCAGGTAGACCTTGAAGCGGCCGCGCGCCGGGGCGTACTGCACGTTATCGAGCAGATCGCGGGTATCTTCTACTTTGGTGCGCGAGGCGGCGTCGATCTCAATCAGATCGACAAAACGCCCCTGCTCGATCTCCCGGCAGTTATCACACACGCCGCACGGGGTGGCGGTGATCCCGGTTTCGCAGTTGAGACCTTTCGCCAGCAGACGGGCAATAGAGGTCTTACCGACGCCGCGGGTGCCGGAGAAAAGATAGGCGTGATGGATGCGACCTAGCGACAAGCCGTTCGCCAGGGCCGTCAGCACATGTTCCTGACCGACAACGTCAGCAAAGGTTTGTGGTCGCCATTTACGGGCTAACACCTGATAACTCATGGGCAGGCTCTGCAACGCTGGAAGGTGAATTTATGGAGGGGAATGCTATCACAACCTCACCCATTGAGCGAGGTTGTGAAAACCGGGATTAATGACCCGGGAAAGGCACCAGGCTGTAGCTGGTGATGCCCTGTTTTTCCAGGCGCTGTTCACCGCCGAGATCGAACAGGTTGATGATGAATGCCGCGTCGGTCACTTCACCACCCAGACGACGGATCAGCTTCACGGTCGCTTCAATGGTACCGCCGGTTGCCAGCAGGTCGTCGACCACCAGCACTTTGTCGCCAGGCTTGATCGCATCAACGTGGATCTCCAGCTGATCGGTGCCGTACTCCAGTTCGTAGCTCTCAGCTATGGTTTCACGCGGCAGTTTGCGCGGCTTACGCACCGGCACAAAACCCACGCCCATTGCCAGCGCAACCGGTGCGCCGAACAGGAAGCCACGGGCTTCGGTACCTACTACTTTGGTGATCCCGGCGTTTTTATAACGCTCGACCAGCAGTTCAATGCTGAGCGCGTACGCTTTCGGGTCTTCCAGCAAGCTGGTGACATCACGGAAAAGAATGCCAGGCTTTGGATAGTCCTGGATGCTTTTGATGCTGTTTTTCAGATATTCAAGCTGCTGTGCAGTTGCGGTCATCGGTTTTGCCTAAATGAAACAGTGTTACTCACAGCGCGCAACGAGTCGGCCAAGGCAACAATTGTTTAACCTTTGACCAGGCGCACCTGTGCTCGAAAACGGTCGAATTTACTGGCTGCGCGTGATAATTGCAACAGCCATGATGAGGCTTCAGTGCTTTTGTTGCTTTTCATCAACCACGGGGATCCGCCACATAAAGAAAAGCAGGCAGATCAGGATCGCCAGCAGCAGAATGCGTACCCACATCATTTTCACCAGCCATAATGAAATAGCGAAGGTGATGAGGATCACCGCGATCGCGCGGGGCTTCGCGCCGGGCGGCATGGCCCGGTGTTTTTGCCAGTGCCGCAGATAGCCGCCAAACCATGAGCGGTAGAGCAGCCAGTGGTGAAAACGCGGCGATGAGCGGGCGAAGCACCAGGCCGCCAGCAGGATGAACGGCGTGGTCGGCAGTAAGGGTAAAAACACACCCAGCGTGCCAAGCACTACCGCGAGCCAGCCAATGATGATTAAAATAGTACGCTTCATAATGCGAATCGTTATCAAACTGAACGGCTACTTTACCACTGGAGAGCGCCTTGAAAACAGCACTGCTTCTTGAGAGGCTGCAAAATCAGCTGATTGCTCTGCGGGAGCAGGCTACACCGCTAATGGGGCACGCCACGCTGAAGCCGCGCTTTGACCGACAGCTTTTTCGTACTCGCAGCACCGTCATTCAGGATTACCTGGCGGAAACGCAGACGAACCTCGACGAGCTTCGCCATGCGGTTGAGAGTGAACAGCAGGAACAGGTGGCGTGGCTTGCGGAGCATCTCACTGAACAGATCACTGCTCTGCATCGCGAAATCGCCGCCTGGCCGCTGCGCGCCTGGGACAGCGCCTCGCCGGGGCTCGGTAAATGGCAGCGCAAGCGGCTGGAAAACCAGGAGTTTGAGCGCCGGCTGTTTGAGATGAAGCGCGAACGCGAAGTGCGGCTGAACAACAGCGAAACGCTGGAAGAGCAGCAGCTATTGATGCGCGAGATTAGCGCGCTGGAAGGACGCATCGTCCGCTGCCGTCAGGCGCGGGATGAGATTGAGCGCGTCATTGAACGTTTGACCCGTTAACAGGAGCCACACCCATGTCACTGGAAAATGCACCCGATGAGGTCAAGCTGGCCGTCGATTTGATTATGCTGCTGGAGAATCATGAGATCCCCGCCGAAACGGTGCTTAAGGCACTGGAGATTGTGCGGCGGGATTTTGAGGGAAAACTTCCCCCCCACCCTGCCCTCTCCCCTTAGGGGAGAGGGTAAAAACAGCCCGCACCAGATTATTCCCTCTCCCTTCAAGGGAGAGGGTTAGGGTGAGGGTCATCTCCCTTAATCTCGCGCTTCACTTCCGTATGCTCATCACCTTTCTCGTTACGCAGGTGAACCTCAAGCTGGTTGAAGGCGATATTAATATCGTTTTCACGACACAGACGATCGATAGAGCGGTTAAGTTCATCCACCGTGTAGCTGCGGTCACGCAGCTCGCGCACGTATAAACGCAGCTCGTGATCCAGCGTACTCGGCCCAAAGGTGGTGAAGAAGACCGCCGGAGCAGGATCGTGCATCACTTTCGGATGTTCTGACGCCGCCTTAAGCAGCACCTCTTTCACCTTCTCCAGATCCGATCCATAGGCTACGCCCAGGCGGATCACCACGCGCGTCACCGTATCGGAGAGCGACCAGTTGATCAGACGCTCGGTCACGAACGCTTTGTTCGGGATGATCACCTCTTTGCGATCGAAGTCGGTGATGGTGGTGGCACGAATGCGGATCTTGCTGACCGTACCGGAGAAGGTGCCGATGGTAACCGTATCGCCGATTCGTACCGGACGTTCGAACAGGATAATCAGGCCGGACACAAAGTTACCGAAGATCTCCTGCAGGCCAAAACCAAGACCCACCGAGAGGGCGGCCGCCAGCCACTGCAGTTTATCCCACGAGACGCCAAGCGAGCCAAAGACCGTCATCGCCCCAACAATAATGATCACGTAGTTGAGGATCGTAGTAATGGCGTAGGAAGCCCCCTGGCGAAGATTCAGACGTGACAGGAGCAGCACTTCGAGCAGGCCTGGCAGGTTGCGAATCAACGCCCAGGCCACCACCGACGACACCAGCGCAAACAGCAGGCTGCCCATGGTCACGCTTTTCATGACCGCAGCGCCCGCTTCGGTACCGTTGTATTGCCAGAGGGTAATACTGTCGAGATAGGCGAAAACGGTAATAAGATCGGACCAGATTGCCCAGAACATCACCGCAAACAGAGCGATCATTACCAGCATGGTAATACGCAGCGTCTGCTGGTTAACCTGCTCCAGGGCGATGGTCGGCTCTTCCTGAGGCTCCGCGCCCTCGGCCCCCTCTTTCACCTGATGCTGACGACGCGCGATAGCACGACGATAGGCAATGCGGCGGGCCGCCACGCTCAGGCCGCGCAGCACGGTCTGATAGAGCAGGTTCCAGACGATCACCAGATAGACCGTTTCAATCCAGCGCCCGGACAGGCGCAGCGTGGTGTAGAAGTAGCCCGTTGCCGTCAGCACCATCAGCGCCAGCGGAATGATTGCCAGCACCGTCACGGTGGCCAGGCGAATATTATGGGACTCTTTATCACGCCAGCTGTCGCGGCACATCGGCCACATCAGGATCGCAATCAGCAGCAGGTTCAGCAGGATGACCAGCTGGCCCAGCACGTCATCCATCAGATGCAGCGGGGAAAGCTCAGAAACAACCGACCAGAAGTGCAGCGGCAGGAGCGCCAGGCTGATGCGCACAATCTGACGACGCCAGTGGCTGGTCAGCTGCGCAGGCATGTTGAAATGACGCACCGCCACGCCGTCTTTTTCCAGCACCTTCCAGCACACGCCAAATACCAGCCAGAACAGCGCCAGTTTTTTACTGAACGCCCACAGCAGATCGCTGACGTTGAGCTGCATGGTGAGCAGAATCAGACCCACGGCCAGAATAATCAGGCACACCGGCAGGGCGCGGATGAGATCGATCAGAATCGCTTTTGGCGTATGGAGCTGGCTATCGTTGCGAAGCTGCCCCACTTCGGACGCCAGCTTCGCCTGGTATTTCTTAAGCCAGCCCAGACGCCAGCGGATCAGGCCAGCAATCAGCAGCAGCGGTAATCCCGCCAGCAGGGCAATCGTCACCGCAGGCCAGGCTTTCTCCCAGTTTACGGTGATCTTCATGCTCTTGATCTGCGTTTTCAGCGTCTCCGGGAAGGATTTAATCCAGTCCCAGTCCATCGGCTTGTTGCTGTTCACCCAGAAAATCTGCTGGGTCAGGATCTCCTGCAGACTTTTCGAGACGCTCACCAGCTGCTGCTGGTTGATTTGCAGGTTAATGGCCATCATCAGCTGGTTACCCAGCTGTTTGTTGAGCTGGTCCAGCAGCTCGCGACGCATATCGACGACCTGGAGCAGCGCATCGTGCACTTCCGGGTTCACGTCGCTGGAATGCCCCTCTTCAATTTTGGCGACAAAGGTATCGCTCTGGAAAAGGGCATCGCGCTGCTGGTTGACGTCAAACTGTTCCAGACGTAAATCCGCAATGCGGTTGGTCATGTCCTCCAGCTCATCGGCGGACGGGAGCGTCTGCTGCTGCTGGTAGAGAATACGCGACAGCAGGAGGCTGCCCTTCAGGACCGCGATCTGCTCTTTGATGTTGCGCTCAGCCTGCAGCGCGCGATCCAGCCAGTTCTTCACTTTGATATTTTGCTGAACCAGCGAGTTACCGTTTTCCGTCGCCAGTATCAGGCGCTGGCTAAGCTGGTGGTTGGCCTCGAGCTCCTGTTTCACCAGCGGATTCGCCTGAATGCGGGCGGTTTCGTCAGGGGATACGGCCTCCTGGGCGGTTTTTTCCGTCAGGGTCAGGCGCTTGCTGTTTACCGCCTCCTGCAACAGCTGAAGCTGGTGTTCCAGACGATTAATGTTCGCGGTGACGTAATCACGCTGTTTCTGAAGCGTGTCCTGCAGCACCGTATTCCCTTCCAGACTTTTACGCTGCTGTTCAATCTGCGCGTTGAGCAAGGTCTGCTGAACCAGCAGCAGGGTTTGCTGCGTCGGACGTAGCGTGCCCTCTCCCACCGTTGTGCCGTTCAGACGGTTGCGGATCTGCTGCAGCTGCTGAGAGGCGGAGTACATCGCGTTTTGCACGCGTTCCGGCTGGGTTTGCAGGGAGACAAGCTGGCTGTTATAGGTCGCGAGGTCGGACTGCGCGGTTTGCAGGTCGTCGAGCAGTTGCGCGACGCGCGACTCCAGCTGGCGTAAAGAGAGCGTTGAGAGCGTCTTGCGCGTTTCGGTATCGTTATCGACGTCGCTCAGGGCGTTCAGCGATTCCGTCGCCTTGCGCATATTTTCAGGAGCCTGCGCCACCTTCTGACGAAGCTGGGCAGTTTCTGCTTTGACGCGTTCAATTTTATCCAGCGTTTCCAGCGTTTCCGTCAGATCCTGCTGGATGAGCTTATCCTGAGGAGAGAGCTCTTTTTGTTTGTTCAGCGTGTCGAGCTGCGACTGAACATCGCCGCGCGAGGGAATATCGTTGCTGTTATCGGCGCGGGCCCAGGTCAGCGGCGCCGTGGCGAAGAAAAACAGCATCGCAAAGAGCAATGCAAAAACAGGATGTTGCGAGCGATTGATGGGCAGCATAGTTGTGAATGATGTCAGAAGATGACCGAAAATAGTCCGGCGTGAAGAATATCACGCTCGCTGAAAGCAGAATAGCGCGAACGTTATCCTCTGAGATAAATCCTGGAAGGGATCAGGCCGTTAGAGAAGGCGCGTCGCTGCGCAGCGTGGGGCAGAGCTGTAGCATTTCCAGTAAAATCGCCACGTAGCTGCGGGCTTCCTCTTTGAGGTCAAAGGATTGCGGCGCAAAAAGCCAGTTTTCCATCAGACCTGAGATGTAGCCGCGCATCAGGATAGCCGCCCGGCGGGTCAAGAGATTGGCCGGTAATAGCTTTGCCTGCATACACAGGTTCAGGTTCTGCTCAATACGGTCATAGCTCTCGAGGCTGAGGCTGCGTTGCGCCTGCTGCACCACCGCCATTTCGCCGACAAACTCGCATTTATGATAAATTATTTCCATCATTAATCTGCGACGTTCTTCAACTACCGTCGCTTCAAGGATATATACTAATATTTCTCTCAATACTGAGAGTGGATCGTCAGGGAATTTTGCCCGATACTCACTCTCGAGATCGCTAATGCTGGACTCTGAAAGCTCCCAGATTTCACCGAACAGATCTGACTTGTCTTTAAAATGCCAGTAAATCGCTCCTCGCGTCACACCGGCAGCCTGAGCAATTTGTGCCAGCGAGGTGGATGAAACACCTCGCTGAGAGAACAAACGTATTGCCACATCCAGTATGTGTTGTCGGGTTTCCAGCGCTTGTTGTTTAGTTTTTCGTGCCATAGGTGGGTGAATTTACAGGAGTCAGATTTACATACATTTGTGAATGTATGTACCATAGCATGACGATAATATAAACGCAGCAACGGGTTTTAGACTCAGGACCCTTGATCAATTTGAAATCGGACACTCGAGGTTTACATATGAACAAAAACAGAGGGTTAACGCCTCTGGCGGTCGTTCTGATGCTCTCAGGCAGCTTAGCGCTTACAGGATGTGACGACAAACCAGCTCAACAAGGAGCTCAGCAGGCGCCAGAAGTAGGCGTTGTGACGCTCAAATCTGAACCTCTACAAATCACCACCGAATTACCAGGCCGTACAAATGCTTACCGCATTGCGGAAGTGCGTCCTCAGGTTAGCGGCATTATCCTGAAGCGTAACTTCACCGAAGGTGGTGATGTGAAAGCCGGTGAGTCTCTGTATCAGATTGATCCAGCAACCTATCAGGCATCGTATGAAAGCGCGAAAGGCGACCTGGCAAAAGCGCAAGCCGCGGCCAAAATCGCCCAGCTGACGCTGAACCGCTACCAAAAACTGCTCGGCACTAAGTACATCAGCCAACAGGATTACGATACCGCCCTGGCAGATGCACAGCAGGCTAACGCGGCCGTGGTGGCAGCCAAAGCGGCTGTCGAAACCGCGCGCATTAACCTGGCCTATACCAAAGTGACCTCCCCTATCAGCGGTCGTATTGGTAAGTCTTCCGTTACGGAAGGGGCTCTGGTGCAGAACGGTCAGACCACGGCGCTGGCGACCGTGCAGCAGCTCGATCCGATCTACGTTGACGTGACGCAATCCAGCAATGATTTCCTGCGCCTGAAACAGGAGCTGGCTAACGGCACCCTGAAACAGGAAAACGGCAAAGCCAAAGTGGAGCTGATTACCAACGACGGTATCAAGTTCCCGCAGGAAGGTACGCTGGAATTCTCTGATGTGACGGTCGACCAGACCACCGGTTCCATCACCTTACGTGCGATTTTCCCGAACCCTGACAAAAATCTGCTGCCAGGTATGTTCGTTCGCGCACGTCTGGAAGAAGGAACGAATCCAACCGCACTTCTGGTTCCACAACAGGGTGTGACCCGTACGCCACGCGGCGATGCAAGCGCGCTGGTTGTTGGGGCTGATGACAAAGTCGAAACGCGCAATATCACCGCTACCCAGGCGATTGGCGATAAATGGCTGGTGACGGAAGGTCTGAAAGATGGCGATCGCGTGATTGTTACTGGTTTGCAAAAAGTTCGTCCTGGCGCGCAGGTTAAAGCACAGGAAGTGAAATCTGACGATAAACAACAAGCTTCGGCCGCTGGCCAGTCAGAACAAACCAAGTCTTAACTTAAACAGGAGCCGTTAAGACATGCCTAATTTCTTTATCGATCGCCCCATATTTGCGTGGGTGATCGCCATTATCATCATGCTGGCCGGGGGACTTGCGATCCTGAAGCTGCCTGTCGCGCAATATCCAACGATTGCGCCACCGGCGGTGACAATTTCCGCAACCTACCCGGGGGCTGATGCGAAAACGGTGCAGGACACCGTTACCCAGGTTATCGAACAGAACATGAACGGTATCGATAACCTGATGTACATGTCCTCAAACAGTGACTCCACCGGTACAGTACAGATCACCCTGACCTTCCAGTCAGGTACGGATGCTGACATTGCGCAGGTTCAGGTGCAGAACAAACTGCAGCTGGCAATGCCTTTGCTGCCGCAGGAAGTACAACAGCAGGGTGTGAGCGTCGAGAAATCGTCCAGTAGCTTCCTGATGGTTGTCGGCGTTATCAACACCAACGGCACCATGACGCAGGAGGATATTTCCGACTACGTGGGCGCCAACATGAAGGACGCCATCAGCCGTACTTCCGGTGTGGGTGACGTGCAGCTGTTCGGTTCCCAGTACGCGATGCGCATCTGGATGGATCCTAACAAGCTGAACAACTTCCAGCTAACGCCGGTTGACGTGATCAGCGCGATTAAAGCGCAGAACGCCCAGGTAGCGGCCGGTCAGTTAGGCGGTACACCGCCGGTGAAAGGCCAGCAGCTTAACGCCTCGATCATCGCGCAGACCCGTCTGACCTCTGCCGATGAGTTCAGCAAAATTCTGCTGAAAGTGAATCAGGACGGTTCGCAGGTTCGCCTGCGCGACGTGGCGAAAGTGGAGCTGGGCGGTGAGAACTACGACATCATCGCGAAGTTCAACGGTAAACCGGCTTCCGGTCTGGGTATCAAACTGGCGACAGGCGCTAACGCCCTGGACACCGCCACGGCGATCCGCGCAGAGCTGAAGAAGATGGAACCGTTCTTCCCGTCAGGTCTGAAAATCGTTTACCCGTACGACACTACGCCGTTCGTAAAAATCTCGATTCACGAAGTGGTTAAGACGCTGGTTGAGGCGATCATCCTGGTCTTCCTGGTAATGTACCTGTTCCTGCAAAACTTCCGCGCGACGCTTATCCCAACGATTGCCGTGCCGGTTGTTCTGCTCGGGACCTTTGCGATCCTGTCGATATTTGGCTACTCGATAAACACCCTGACAATGTTCGGGATGGTGCTCGCCATCGGCCTGCTGGTGGATGACGCCATCGTGGTGGTCGAGAACGTCGAGCGTGTGATGGCGGAGGAAGGTCTGCCGCCGAAGGAAGCGACCCGTAAATCAATGGGCCAGATCCAGGGCGCGCTGGTCGGTATCGCGATGGTGCTGTCTGCGGTATTTATTCCGATGGCCTTCTTCGGGGGCTCTACCGGTGCGATTTACCGTCAGTTCTCTATTACCATTGTTTCCGCGATGGCGCTGTCGGTGCTGGTGGCGTTGATCCTGACCCCTGCCCTGTGTGCCACCATGCTGAAGCCCATTCAGAAAGGCGGTCACGGCGAGCATAAAGGGTTCTTCGGCTGGTTTAACCGCATGTTCGATAAGAGCACGCACCACTACACCGACAGCGTAGGTAACATCCTGCGCAGCACCGGTCGTTACCTGCTGCTCTATATCATCATCGTGGTGGGCATGGCTTTCCTGTTCGTTCGTCTGCCAAGCTCGTTCCTGCCAGATGAAGACCAGGGCGTGTTCCTGACGATGGCACAGCTTCCGGCGGGTGCCTCGCAAGAGCGTACCCAGAAAGTGCTGGATGAAGTGACGGACTACTACCTCACCAAAGAGAAAGACAACGTTGAATCCGTGTTTGCGGTTAACGGCTTTGGCTTTGCGGGTCGTGGTCAGAACACCGGTATTGCCTTCGTTTCTCTGAAAGACTGGTCTGAACGTCCGGGCGAAAAGAACAAGGTTGAAGCCATCACCGGCCGTGCAATGGGCACCTTCTCGCAGATTAAAGATGCGATGGTCTTCGCCTTTAACCTGCCAGCGATTGTTGAACTGGGTACCGCGACCGGCTTCGACTTCCAGCTGATTGATCAGGGCGGTCTGGGTCACGAGAAACTGACACAGGCGCGTAACCAGCTGTTTGGTGAAGTCGCTAAACACCCTGACCTGCTGGTCGGCGTGCGTCCAAACGGCCTGGAAGATACGCCGCAGTACAAGATCGATATCGACCAGGAGAAAGCCCAGGCGCTGGGCGTATCCATCAGTGACATCAACACCACGCTGGGTGCAGCCTGGGGCGGTAGCTACGTTAACGACTTCATCGACCGCGGTCGCGTGAAGAAAGTTTACGTGATGTCAGAGGCGCAGTACCGTATGTTGCCGAACGATATCAACAACTGGTTCGTGCGCGGCAGCAATGGTCAGATGGTTCCGTTCTCGGCGTTCTCAACGTCACGCTGGGAATACGGTTCACCGCGTCTGGAACGCTATAACGGTCTGCCGTCTATGGAGATCCTGGGTCAGGCAGCGCCGGGCCGAAGCACCGGTGAAGCCATGAACCTGATGGAAGAGCTGGCGAGCAAACTGCCTGCGGGTATCGGCTATGACTGGACCGGTATGTCCTATCAGGAACGTCTGTCCGGTAACCAGGCCCCTGCTCTGTACGCCATTTCACTGATTGTGGTCTTCCTGTGTCTGGCGGCACTGTACGAGAGCTGGTCGATTCCGTTCTCCGTTATGCTGGTGGTTCCACTCGGGGTTATCGGTGCGCTGCTTGCGGCAACGTTCCGTGGACTGACCAACGACGTTTACTTCCAGGTAGGCCTGCTGACAACCATTGGCTTGTCGGCGAAGAACGCGATACTTATCGTTGAATTCGCCAAAGATCTGATGGAGAAAGAAGGCAAAGGTCTTATTGAGGCGACGCTTGAGGCGGTTCGTATGCGTCTGCGCCCAATCCTGATGACGTCACTGGCGTTTATCCTCGGCGTACTGCCGCTGGTTATCAGCTCCGGTGCGGGCTCCGGCGCGCAGAACGCGGTAGGTACAGGTGTGATGGGCGGTATGGTTACCGCGACCGTACTGGCTATCTTCTTCGTACCGGTGTTCTTCGTGGTGGTTCGCCGCCGCTTTAGCCGAAAGAATGAAGATGTTGAACACAGTCATTCGGTAGAACCTCACTGATACCGGTTTCACATGATAAAAAGGTCGCATTAGCGGCCTTTTTCATTTTCAGAAAAAATCATAAATTACGCTTATTGTGGTTCTATTTATTTTCTGCCATCTTAAATAGACATATCATAATTAACTGATAACTTAATCGGTGAATTCAGGATTTTTTTAATTTCATTTCTCCGCTTAAGCTATTAGGAATATTCCTAATAAGAAGTTCTTACAAAGATAAGTCTGAATCTGAACTTTTCTCATCATTTTTGCTAAGCCAATGAAACGTAAGGAAGCGATAAAACACACTCGTTAATTTGGATAAAAAAGTTGAGTCCAGGACGACCATTTGCGTAGATGCTCGCAGTCTGCGGTTTTATTTGTAATTTTTCGTAATAGCGCGATGAAATCCAGGAAGGAGTGGCTTATAGTTAGGTTATCAGGAACACAGCACTCATGTAGCTAAGTCAGTTGTATCCATCCCGACAATGATGTTCGGTGAGTAAGAAATCACTCAGAAGGGGATGCGCTATGGACGAGTACTCGCCAAAAAGGCATGATATCGCGCAGTTGAAATTTCTCTGCGAATCCTTGTACCATGACTGCCTTGCCAACCTTGATGAAAGCAACCATGGCTGGGTAAACGATCCAACGTCTGCTATCAATTTACAGTTGAATGAGCTGATAGAGCATATCGCAACCTTCGCACTTAATTATAAAATTAAGTACAATGAAGATAATAAGCTCATTGAGCAAATTGATGAATACCTGGACGACACCTTTATGTTGTTCAGCAGTTACGGCATTAACGCCCAGGATTTGCAAAAATGGCGTAAATCGGGAAACCGGCTATTCCGCTGTTTCGTCAACGTGAGCAGAGCTAACCCGGTTAGTCTTTCCTGTTAAAATTATTACAATTACTAAGGTGAATTTATGTCTGATAAACCACTCACAAAGATCGATTATTTGATGCGCTTACGACGTTGTCAGTCAATTGACACCCTTGAGCGCGTCATTGAAAAGAATAAATACGAGCTTTCGGATAATGAACTGGCGGTATTTTATTCAGCCGCTGACCATCGTCTTGCTGAACTGACAATGAATAAGCTGTATGACAAAATCCCTACTTCTGTGTGGAAATTTGTCCGTTAATCTTTGAAGGGTGTCTGTAGAGTTCTACGCCTCGTTCTCAGTATTTACCTATCCCGTTATGCTCCCTGTGCGTAAGCCAGGTCTCCGTGTAAAACGTGTTCAGCAGCAGCAATGTTGTGACTCCAGTCACATCGGCTTTTCGGGAACGTTCCCCTCCTGGCCAGTTCCGATTACCCTGCGGTAATCACATCCAGAGAGGTTTCCAATGAGCTTAGAAAAACAGAAAATGATTGCCGGTGAACCTTACCGCCCCGGCGATGAGACGTTACGGGCCGACCGACTGCGGGCGCGCCATCTGGTATATCGCTATAACCACACCGCGCCTGATGAAAAAACAGAACGCCAGAACATTCTGGCGGAACTTCTGGGACAAGGCGAAGGCGCTTATATAGAACCGAGCTTCCGCTGCGACTATGGATATAACATTTATCTCGGCAAAAACTTTTACGCTAACTTCGACTGCGTAATGCTGGATGTCTGCCCTGTCCATATTGGCGATAACTGCATGCTCGCGCCGGGTGTTCATATTTATACGGCCACCCACCCGCTTGACGCAGAAGAACGGAATAGCGGCGTGGAGTTTGGAAAACCCGTCAGGATTGGCAATAACGTCTGGATTGGTGGCCGGGCGGTCATTAACCCTGGCGTCACCATTGGTGATAATGTGGTGGTGGCCTCCGGTGCCGTCGTGACGAAAGACGTCCCGGCTAACGTCGTCGTTGGCGGCAACCCGGCAAAAATCATCAAAACGCTGTGAGGTTACGGGGAGCCAACTGTTATGGTCTTTTAGGTCCAGACTGTTACTTTTTTCAGCCTGATGGCTCCCCTAAAATTGGCAGACACCCTGTATTGTCAACTCTCATGAAGGCAAATAATGACCGAGATACAGCGCCTGCTTACCGCCACCATCGACGATCTTAACCTCCGCGAAAAGCGCGACAATCGCCCGCGCTTTAGCATTAGCTTTATTCGCAAACATCCTGGACTGTTTGTCGCCATGTATGCCGCCTGGCTGGCGACGCTTGTTGTGATGCTGACATCCGAAACGCTGGTGGACTCCGTCTGGCTGCTGGTTGTACTGTTTGTCGTCTTTAACGCCTTTTTCTTTTTCGACGTGAATCCGCGCTACCGTTACGAAGATATCGACGTGCTCGATTTCCGGGTCTGCTACAACGGCGAATGGTACAACACGCGTTACGTGCCAGAGGAGCTGATCGAAAACATCCTGCACTCTCCGGCGGTTGAAGCCGGGCAAAAAGAGAAGCTGCAGAAAATGGTCTCCACCAAAGGCCAGCTCTCTTTCTATGATGTCTTTACCCTTTCCCGCCCTGCTGCTGCGTAATTAACGACTGCAGGCGTCGGATCCCCGGCGTAAACAGAGAAGCAGAGGTATTGCCGTAGCCTAAAACCAGACCGGTTTGCCCCTGCTTCGCCTCCAGGTAGTACCCGCTCAGTGCAGCAGGTGCCAGTTGAAACGCCCTCGCCTGCTCCACCAGCCTCTGGTCGTCAATACCGTCTATCGCCAGCGTCAGATGCATTCCCCCTTCGCCTGCCAGAATGCGGTGCGGAGAATGAAGCTCTGCGCTCAGCACCTCCCGCAGCTGGCGGTAGCGTTTACGGTAGAGCCGACGCATGGCGGCAAGATGGCGGGCGTAATGACCTTCCTCAATGAACAGAGCCAGGGTGCGCTGCTCCGCACGATGCCCGCCGCGCAACAGCGAGCCGATGGCCGGGCGAGCCGCTTTCGCCAGCGCTGGCGGTAACACCATGAACCCCATTCTGAGCGACGGAAACAGCGTTTTACTGAACGTCCCCAGATACACAACGGGCGCATTGTTGACCATTCCCAGCATCGCCGGTACGGGCTCACCGGCATAGCGGAACTCGCTGTCGTAATCATCTTCAATGATCCACGCGTTGTGCTGCCGGGCCAGTTCCAGCAGCGCCAGCCGCCGCCGCGCGCTGAGCACGCTTCCGTAAGGGTACTGGTGCGAAGGCGAGGTAAAAATCAGCGAGGGAGCAGGCGCATCAAGACCTTCCCAGCACATTCCCTCGTCATCAACCGGTATTCCCGTCATTGCCAGGCCGGTTTTAACAAACGCGCTCTTTGCCCCGCTATAGCCGGGGTTTTCTACCCAGGCGACATCGCCAGGCTCGCTTAACAGCATCGTGCAGAGGTTGACGCCCTCAAGCGCGCCTTCCGTGATCACAATCTGGCTGGCGTCGCAGTCAATACCGCGGGACAGGGCGAGATGCCGGGCAATCGCGGCCCGCAGCGACGGCTCGCCGGCCGGGTCGCCATACCCTAGCAGAGCATTTCCCTCCTCCCGCATCACGCGGTCGTACAATCGCCGCCACAGCGGCAGAGGAAAATAGTTGATGGCCGGCGTGCCTGGGGTAAACGCCAGAACCGGCGTGTCCCGGGGCACTGGCGCAGGCAGCAGCCCGACCCGTTTTGCGAGCGTGATGGCAGGGTCCGGCATTGTCCGGGTGACGGAACGGTGAGCTAACTGCGCCACCCGCGTTCCCTGGCGATTACGCTGCAAATACCCTTCGAGGGTGAGCTGGTCCAGCGCTGCATTGACGGTATTCCGGGAAAGGGAGAGCTGCTGAGCCAGCGTTCGCGAACCGGAAAGCTGGCTGCCGGATCGAAGCCTTCCGCACAGTATGGCCTCCCGCAGAGCAAGATAGAGCGTGCGCTGGAGCGTCTCTTCCCCGCGTGTTTTCAGGGCTGAATGGAGCAAGGTATAAAATTCATCACCCGGTATATTCATCTCGCCTCCTCGTGGCACCATCAAAACATAGCGCAGTGGTTCTTTTTAAGGAACCAGTAATTCACTAGTCTAAAGCTCTTTTCAACGTCACGGAAATTAAGATGAAGACATTCAATCAGTTCGGACAGCCGGTGGGCGAAGCGCTTACCGACTGGCAACCCCGTCAGCACCCGTCCCGGGTGGTCCTTCAGGGTCACTATTGTCGGCTTGAGCCGCTGCGCGTAGCGCATGCCCACGCGCTGTTCTCTGCGTATTCCCTGGCCGAAGATACCCGCGGCTGGACGTGGCTACTGCGTGAACCCGATGCCACCGCAGAGGAGTTTGCCGAATGGGTGACGAGCGTAAGTGAGTTATCCGATCCCATCCACTTTACCGTGATGGATAACCGGACCCAGTCCCCCGTCGGGACGCTGTCCCTGATGCGTATCGATCCTAAAAACGGGGTCGTAGAAGTGGGGCACGTTCACTTCTCGCCTCTTTTAAGCCGCACGCCCATGTCGACAGAAGCGCAGTATCTGCTGATGCGGTACGTGTTCGATACCCTGGGCTATCGGCGTTATGAATGGAAGTGCAATAGCCTGAACGAACCTTCCCGTAAGGCGGCACTGCGTCTGGGCTTTCAGTTTGAGGGGCGCTTTCGCCAGGCGCTGGTCATAAAAGGCCACAACCGGGATACCGACTGGTTTTCGATACTCGACAAAGAATGGCCGGCGCTGGCGAGCGCCTTTGAAAGCTGGCTTGCCACCGACAATTTTACTGCCGATGGCAAACAGAAAAGATCCCTGGAAAGCTGGCGAGAAACGCGCGTCTAGCGTCTTTTTTTACGTCCTTGAACCGCCTTAAAGCGCGGATTGGTTTTGCAAATCACGTATAAGCGCCCCTTGCGTTTGACTATCTGGCAATCAGGGTGACGCTGCTTTGCACTGCGTAATGAGTTAAGTACCTGCATGGTTAGCCCCGCTTCGCATTGAGAAAGCCGCCAAAACGCTTGCGGAAGCGCGCTGCGCTGCCGTCCGTAGAGAACGTTTTCTGCTTACCGGTATAAAACGGGTGCGATTTTGAAGAAACCTCGATGGTGATGTACGGATATGTTTCACCGTCGAGTTCAATTTCACGGTCGGTCTTAATGGTTGAGCCAACCTTGAAGTATTCATTCGCGCTGGTGTCGTGGAATACCACGGTGCGATAGGCTGGATGGATATCGGGTTTCATCGTAAATCCTTTATGTTTTGTTATAACATAACAAAATAATATCCAGGCCAGGTGGAAAAAACAACCCCTCTCTTCTGACGTTATTTTCTGGTTTACCTTAGATAAAATGAAAACCACGCCATCCACGTGCTATAACTATATCATTTCGCGGTAAAATCTTTCTCTTCAGGCAGGGAACTCAATGCCCAGGAACGGGTATACGAGGAAGGACACGACAGCATGAAAACCCGACATCTGGTCAGTCTGGTGACTGGCGTACTTATCTTTTCCGTGCTGGTCCCCATTTGCCTCAGCATCTGGCTGGCCCATCGCCAGGCGGAAGATAAATTTGTCGATGCGCTGGAAAACTATGCCTCACGCGTGCTGGTACGAACCGACCGGGTTGTGGATCAGGCAAAGGAGGCGCTCGATCACCTGCAGGCCTTTGAGGGCGTGCCGTGTAGCCCTTTGCAATTAAGGGAGATGCGCCGGGTTGCTTTCTCATGGCGATATGTCCAGGAAGTGATTTATATCGATAACCTTCGCCCGCTCTGCTCCTCCCTGGAGCAAACCAGTCATTCGGCCCCTTTTCCCCCTCCGATGCGCATTACCGAAGATGGCTACAGCGCCTGGCTGACCACGCAGAACGATCTTGGGTTTAACCGCTACATGGCGGTGCTGGGTAAAGGCCACTACCTTGTGATGGTCGATCCTGCCTCGCTGGTGGACGTGATCCCTTTCGGCGAGATAGCGATTGATGCCGCCCTGGTAGGAAGCACAACGCACCGCATATTCGCCAGCAGCAATAAGCTCGATTCCCACATCCGCGACATGATTCAGGAACAGGGTGCCGGCAGCGTGCAGTACAACGGTTCAATGTACGTCATGAAGTCTGTACCTGAACTGGGGTTTACCGTCGTCGCATGGGCAACGCTTAAACCGCTGGCTGAAACCTGGCACCGGCAGCTGCTTTTCTGGTTACCGTTCGGCATGTTGATGAGCCTGCTTGCCGCGCTCTTTGTCCTGCGGATACTGCGCCGTATCCAGTCGCCGCGCAATCGCCTGCTTGACGCCATTAACAGCCGCGATTTTGTGGTTCACTATCAGCCCATCGTGGCGCTGTGCAGCGGAAAGATCGTGGGCGCCGAAGCGCTGACGCGCTGGCCCCAGCCGGACGGAAGCAGTCTGTCGCCTGATATCTTTGTTCCCCTTGCCGAGCAAACGGGGCTCATTTCGCAGCTGACGCAGCTCGTCATCGAAAAGGTGTTTGAAGATATGGGCCACTGGCTGCAGCGCCATTCGGATCAGCATATCTCCATCAACCTCGCGCCTGCTGATTTAACCTCCGGCATCCTGCCGCCGCTGCTGAGTCAGCTCCTGAATAAGTGGCAAATCCATCCCCGACAGATCGCCCTTGAGCTCACCGAGCGCGGCTTTGCCGACCCCAAAATAAGCGCACCGGCTATCGCGGCATTCCGTCGTTCGGGCCACCCTGTCTATATTGATGATTTTGGCACGGGCTATTCCAGCCTGAGCTATCTGCAGGATCTGGACGTCGACACGCTAAAAATCGACAAGTCGTTCGTGGATGCGCTGGAATATAAAAACGTGACGCCGCACATCATTGAAATAGCGAAGTCGCTGAAGCTGGCGATGGTGGCGGAGGGTGTCGAAACCGCAGGGCAGCTCGCCTGGCTTCACCAACACGGCGTGCAGTACGGGCAGGGGTGGTACTACAGCAAAGCGCTGCCAAAAGCGGAATTCATTCTCTGGGCAGAAAATAACCTCGGCACGCACGCTACTTGAGATAGGACTTCATCACCCGCAGTACCACGCCAAGATCGGCTTCACGCTGCGCTTCTTCAGGCTCTTTCACCACATGATCGGTTAAATGCCCTTCGATCACCTGCATCATCATGCCATTGACCGCCCCGCGGATCGCCGCCAGCTGCTGTAACACCTCGGCGCATTCGTGATCGCTGTTGAGCATTTTTTCCAGAGCATGACTCTGCCCCTGAATTTTCTTCAGGCGAGTCAGTAACATTTTCTTGTCGCGAACGGTATGTGACATCTCTGTATCCCTTGTTTTTAGCTTTTAAAGCATATCACGCTCTACTCCCCCTGAGTATTTTTCTACTGGGGGGTAGTATTAAACTACTGGGGGGGAGTAGTATCTTCGCACGCTTTCCACTCCGGAATTTCCCATGACCGATTTTGCTTCACTCCTTCAGCAGGGCAATGCCTGGCTGTTTGTTCCCAGCGCTATCCTGCTCGGTGCGCTACATGGCCTGGAGCCGGGCCACTCAAAAACAATGATGGCCGCCTTTATTGTGGCCATCCGCGGCACGCTGAAACAGGCGGTACTGCTCGGCCTGGCGGCCACGCTCTCCCATACGGCAGTGGTCTGGCTCGTTGCCATGGCGGGACTGTGGTTTGGTCGGGGCTGGGATGCGCATACGTCCGAACCCTGGTTCCAGCTGATCTCCGGGGTGTTGATCGTTGCGATCGCCCTGTGGATGGCGTGGCGAACCTGGAAAGAGAGCCAGCCGCACGATCATCATCACGACCATGATCACCACCATGACCATGACCATGAACACCATCATGATCATCACCACCACGAGCACACGCTGATTGAAGAAGAGTGGCAGGACGCCCACCAGCGCGCGCACGCGCAGGATATTAACCGCCGCTTCAGCGGTCAAAACGTCACCACCGGACAGATCGTGATGTTTGGCCTGACCGGCGGACTTATCCCCTGCCCGGCGTCCATCACCGTGCTGCTGATCTGCCTGCAGCTAAAGCATTTTGCCCTCGGCGCGACGCTGGTATTTAGCTTCAGCATCGGTCTGGCGTTAACGCTGGTCGCTTCCGGCGCGATTGCCGCCTTAAGCCTCAAACATGCGACAAAACGCTGGCCCGGGTTTAGCGAATTCTCCCGTAAAGCGCCGTGGATCTCCGCTGCGCTGATTACCGTAGTAGGGATTTACATGAGCCTGCATGGCCTGAACAGCATTCTGGGGTAAGCGTGCGGCCACGCCGTGTGGCCGCATCTTCTGGTCAGTTAAGGGTTCTGCTGCCAGCTGAAGGTATAGCGAAGCTGACGTGTCTGCAGGATGAATTCCGGCGAGACGCTGGGGCTCCAGGAGTCGTCGCCGCCCACGCCCATATGGAACGCATCGAGGTTGAGCCAGCATCCCGGTTCTTCCCGCAGCAGGTGATGATGGGTTGTCTCTCGTAGCTGCTGCTGGCTATAGCGGCTCACCGAGAAGTGGAAATGGCCATTCAGCTGATGCATTCCCACCACAAGTTCCCGGGTATCGCAGCGCAAACCATTTTCCGTCGGGAAGATATACGGCGTGTGCATGGCTTCGAGAGGTAACGTCCAGCGCCCCTGCTGCTGCGCCAGCTTTCTGTCCGGGTAGTTTTCATGCGGCCCCAGCCCAAGCCAGCGAACGTTTTCCGGCGTTTCGGCGAGATGAACGCTCAGGCCAATCCGCGCAGGTTCAGGGATATCAGACGCCATATCGACCTGAATATCGCCATGCAGAACGCCCCGATCGTCCACCCGCCAGACTTTACGGCTCATGAACAAGGCCTTGCCGCGATACTCAAGCACGTGTTGGGTTGTGACCACCACCTCGCCTGCGTGCTGCTCTGCCTCACAGTGCAGCACGCGCGGGGTGAGATCGTACATGCCCGCCGCTTTCCAGCGTTCAACCCAGGCGTTCGGATCGATCTTCGTCGCTTCGCTCACGCCAATGTCGTTGTCCAGCGGCGCGCGGCTGACGTTATCCGTCAGAGGTGAAAGCAGCGTTTCAACGCCATTTCGCCACCATTGAGTCAGGTTTCCGGATGCGCGATCGAACTGCCAGCGCTGTTGACGGTGGGCGATCTCCAGGTGGCGATCGCTTTGCGTTAACACCGGCGGCTCGCCCGCCGCGGCTGGCGGAGCAATAAAGAGCGGAGCCGGAAGCGGCCACTGCTCCCACGCGCAGCGATGGTCTGCCGGTGACCACGGCGTTGCCCGCGGCTGACGTACTTCAACGTTCAGCCAGACCTCACCCGGCCCGGCGTTCAGCTCCGGCAGGGCAATCTCCAGACGCTGAGTGCCTTCAGGCGCCATCGCCAGCGTCACCTCGCCCGCAGCGAGCACGTCCCCGTCCCGGGCAACCGTCCAGTTCAGCACTTCGTTATCGGTGTGGCGGAACAGGTAGCCGCTTTGCACCTCAATCACCAGCGGCGAGGTGCTGATCCGCGTAAAGGTAAAGAACTGCTGGGCGCGCTGCGCCTCGTACAGCGCCGGGTGCGGCGTGCGATCGGGGAACACCAGTCCGTTAAGACAGAACTGTCGGTCGTTCGGCTTATCGCCGAAGTCTCCGCCGTAGGCCCAGAACGTATTGCCCTCTTTGTCCCGTTTTGTCAGGGCCTGATCGACCCAGTCCCAGACAAACCCACCCTGCAGGCGAGGATGGCTGCGAAACGCCTGCCAGTATTTTGCAAACCCACCGAAGCTATTTCCCATCGCGTGGGCGTATTCACAGAGGATCAGCGGGCGCGTTTCATCCGGCATGCCGATCCATTTCTTGATTGACCATTTAGGCACTGCCGGGAACGGCTGATCCCGATCGACCCGGGCGTACATAGGACAAACAATATCGGTCGCCGCCGTGTTCGCGCCGCCGCCTTCATACTGCACAGGGCGTGTCGGGTCGGTGGTTTTCAGCCAGCGGTACAGCGCATCGTGATTCGCGCCGTGGCCCGACTCATTGCCCAGGGACCAGATGATAATTGAGGGGTGATTACGATCGCGCTGCACCATGCGGGTCACGCGCTCGCTCATGGCGGGCAGCCAGCGCGGATCGTCAGCAAGGCGGCTCATCGGCACCATGCCGTGCGTTTCGATATTGGCTTCGTCAACGACGTACAGCCCGTAGCGATCGCAAAGCCGGTACCACAGCGGATGGTTCGGGTAGTGCGAACAGCGCACGGCGTTGAAGCTGTGCTGCTTCATGGTTTCGATATCGCGACGCATGGTTGCTTCGTCCATCACCTGGCCGTTTTCCGGGTGATGCTCGTGCCGGTTAACCCCGCGGATCAGCAGCGGTTTACCGTTGAGCTTCAGCAGCCCATTGCTGATTTCAACGCGGCGGAAGCCCACGTCGCACGCTTCTATCTCAAGCACCTCACCCTGCGGGTTAAGAAGCGCCATCGTCAGGCGATACAGCTCCGGCGTTTCCGCACTCCAGAGCGCAGGTGTCTCAACGGGGATTGTTACCGTTAAGCGCTCGGCCCAGCTGCCGCGCTCGTCAACAATGGCAGATCCCGGCTGTCGGGAGACGCTGGCGCATTTTTCCCCCTTGCGCCACAGGGTAAAGACCACCTCGCCGTCCGCAAAGCCAGCGCCTGCCAGCGTGACATCAACCTTCAGCACCGCGCGGTCCAGTTCCGCATTCAGATCCGTCACGACGTGATAATCGGCAATCTGCGTCTCGGGTTTATGCAGCAAGGTCACATCGCGGAAGATGCCGCTCATGCGCCACATGTCCTGATCTTCCAGATAGCTGCCGTCGCACCAGCGCAATACCATGACCGCCAGGCGGTTCTGTCCGGGGCGTAGTGCCGCCGAGAGGTCAAATTCGGCGGGCAACCGGCTGTCCTGGGAATAGCCTATCCACTGCCCGTTGCACCAGAGATGGAACGCCGAGTTCACGCCGTCAAAGATGATGCGGGTCTGCCCGCTCTGAAGCCAGGCGTCATCCACCTCAAATGTGAGCGAGTAACAACCGGTCGGGTTTTCCTGCGGCACAAAAGGTGGGTTAACGGGAATGGGATAGGTGACATTGGTATAGATGGGCGTGTCGAATCCCTGCATCTGCCAGTTAGACGGTACGGGCATCGCAACGGCATCCGCGCAATCTTCGGTTACCCATGACTGAGGAACCTGCTCCGGCGCGGTAAAGTAGCTAAACCGCCATAGCCCGTTGAGAGTTTGCCTTCTGGCAGATCCGGCGTCATCTCTGGCCGAAGGCTCATTGCGCCAGCTGTGCAACGGCGCGTGTGCGGCCAGACGGTTCCACTGGGTAACTACGGGGTTTTCCCAGTCCCGACGGGCCAGGAGGGCGCTGAGGGTCAGCGAGGGAGTGTCAGACATGTTAACCTCTTTGCGAAGCGCTCACAATTTTGGTTAACATGCCCTGGCACTCTGCGACGGTAAAGCACGCGATCGCAGGGTAGCGAGTCAGATCACAAAAGTCTTATTTACGGGCAAGCTGCTCGGCCAGGAGTGCCAGGCTTCTGAGCTGCTGCGCCAGATCCTCGCGTTCGGCCTGCTGCGGGTTGCGGCGCGCGCTGGAATGGCGGGTAACCAGCGTCACCGGCAGCTGAACCTGCCAGCACGCCTCGTCCCCGGAGGGGGCCAGCAGCCACTCAACGCTGCGTTCGCCCGCCTCGCGAAACGCCTGGCGAATGGTCGTCAGCGGCGGAGAAAACCAGGCGCTGTCAGCCGTATCATCAAACCCAACCACCGATATCTGGCCCGGGATCGCTACCCCTTTTTCCGCGCAGGCGCGCATCACCCCGAGCGCCATTTGGTCGTTCGCCACCAGAATCGCGTCCGGTAATGTCGCCGCAGACAGCAGCAGATGTCCCTTCTCATATCCGCTGGCCGCGCTCCAGTCACCGCAGGCCACCGCAGCGGCTTCAAGCCCCGCGAATGCGAGAGCGGCTTTCCATCCCGCCAGGCGCGCCCGTGCAGAGACCGAGCTTTCCGGCCCGCTCAGCAGGGCAATGCGCTGATGTCCCAGCGACAGCAGATGCTCAACGCCCAAATGCGCCCCCAGCTCTGCGTTAAACACGAGGCTGTGTACCTGCGCTGAGGGTGATACATCGAGAAACAGCACCGGAACAGGCGACGCCAGCGCCCTGAGCTCTTCAGCGTGCGGATCGTCCAGCGGCACATTCACCAGCAGCGCCTCCACCCGCTGTGCCAGCAGCGCCTGAAGCGCGGCCTGACACTGCCGGGGCTGCTCCACCATGGAGATAAGGACGCTCGCCCCCTGTTCCGCCGCGCGAGATTTTACCGCCGACACAATTTGTGAAGGGGCGTGCAGGGCCAGGTCGGTAGTGATGAGGCCCAGCGTACGGGTGCGTTTACCCGCCAGCTGCTGTGCCCGTAGGTTTGGAACGTAGTGCAGCTCCGCCATCGCCTGCTGCACCTTTTCTCGCGTGCGGGCAGACACATGTTCCGCGTTGTTAATGACGCGGGAAACGGTCTGATAAGAAACCCCCGCAAGGAGGGCGACATCATAGAGAGTGATAGCTTTCATGCATTCTGGCATCGCGTTTATCGTGCCTCTATTCTGGCACAGCGACGCCGTTAAAACTTGTGAGCGCTTCGCAAAATTAAACAACCCGCTCCGGCCGGGGGATTTCCGCAATGCGCGGCTTCTGGCGGAACCAGGGCAGACAGAGCTGAATAAGCGGGCCAATGGTCAGGGCATACAGTACGGTTCCCACACCAAACGTGCCGCCAAGCACGCACCCAATCAGCAGGACGGAGACCTCAATTGAGGTGCGCACGCTGCGAATGGACCACCCCAGACGGGCATGAATGCCGGTCATCAGGCCGTCGCGCGGACCGGGCCCGAAGCCGGCACCGATGTACATGCTGGTCGCAATCGCGTTCATCACGATGCCCGACACCAGGAAAGCGATTCGAACGGGTAACGAATCCAGTTCCGGGATAAGCGCCATGCTGGCGTCCGCCGCCAGACCGATACAAATCACGTTACTGATCGTGCCAAGGCCCGGCATCTGGCGCAGCGGGATCCACAGCAGCAGCACCGCAGCACCAACTAAAATGATCACCGTCCCGATAGTCATCCCCAGCTGCATCCCCACCCCAAGGTGAAAAACATCCCAGGGATCGACACCCAAATCGGAACGAATAAACATTGCGGTGGAAAGGCCATACAGTCCTAAACCGACATAAAGTTGTAGCAGACGACGTACCATTTTTATCTTCTCCAGTGAACCAGGCTTTCATCCTGACCTAAAATGGCACTATGATTAATGTCCAGTTTTCAAATAGTGGACTGCATATGTCATCACGTCGCTTCGGAAGCCAGTCTCTGGTACGCCTGTTAGGCCACTGGCAGCAAGCCTCATCCCGCACCCCGCTCTGGCGACAGCTGGCCGACGCGCTGCGTCTGTTAATCCTTGATGGGCGTCTGGCTTTGAATACGCGTCTCCCGGGCGAGCGTGAGCTGGCCTCCGCGCTGGACGTGAGCCGAACCACCATCAGCAGCGCCCTCGCCCACCTGCGAGAAGAGGGTTATCTTGAAAGCCGCCACGGCAGCGGGTCACGCGTGCTCCTCCCGGATACGCGCGCCGTTCCCACCCTTTCAGCGGCAAGTGCCGCACTGGATCTCTCCACTGCCGCCCTCAATGCCGGGCCGGAGATCCATCAGGCCTATGCCCATGCGCTCACGGCCATTACGCAGCATCTCTCGCTGACGGGCTACGATCAGCTTGGGCTGCCGACGCTGCGGGAGGCCATCGCTGCGCGCTATACCGCGCGGGGTCTTCCCACCCGCGCAGACGAAGTGATGGTGGTCAATGGCGCCGTCAGCGGCTTTGCGCTGGTACTGCGGATGATGACCGGGCCGGGGGACCGCGTCGTGGTCGATCACCCCACCTACCCGCTGGCGATTGCCGCTATTCAGGGCGCGCAGTGTCGGCCCGTGGGGGTGTCGCTGCCGGAAACCGGCTGGGATACGGATGGCTTCGCGGCAACGCTTGCCCAGACGGCGCCGCGCCTGGCGTATCTGATGCCTGATTTTCATAACCCCACCGGGCGCTGTATGGATATCGCCACCCGTCGGGCCATCACGGATATCGCTGCCCAAACCCGCACGGCGCTGGTGGTGGATGAAACGATGGTGGATCTCTGGTTTGATGCGCCTCCCCCGCCACCGCTGGCCGCCTTTAACCCGCAGGCCACCGTCATCACCTTAGGCTCTGCCGGAAAAAGCTTCTGGGGAGGGCTGCGTCTCGGCTGGATCCGCGCCTCCTCGCGCACTATCGCCACGCTTGCCCAGACGCGGGATACACTGGATTTAGGCTCGCCGCTGCTGGAACAGCTGGCGATGGAGTGGCTCATTAACAACAGCGAGACGTTTCTGCCCGCACGCCGGAAGATGCTGGCGGAACGACGCGATCGATGCGGTAAACTGTTGCGCGAACATTTCCCGGACTGGAAATTCCATGAAGCGGAAGGCGGGCTCTCTTACTGGATAGAGCTCCCGGGCATGCTGGCGACACAGCTTGCCGCGCGGGCGGAGATTCTGGGGATCAATCTGGGGACCGGTACGCGGTTTGGTTTATCCGGCGCGTTTGACCGCTATTTGCGGATGCCCTTCTCACTCGAATCGACAGAGCTTGAGCAGGCGTTGCTGAGGATCAAACCGCTATGGCTCGCCCTGAATAAAAACGTGCCATCGTTAAAACGCAGCGTGATCTAATATTAAAATTTTTGAAGCAGATCATAAAAAATAAAAACTGCTGACTGTCACGGAGGCAGTCAGCAGTTTTCACCGGTCAGGAGTTAATGCTGAGCAGGAATAGGAAAACCTTTCAGTGAAATAACGAAGCTTTCACCGTCTTTCTTTATTTTTGCGCCGGTATCACACCAGTCAGACGCAATACGAAAGAACTCATCACTTCCGACATTCCAGCCAAGACGTACATGCTTCACGTAGCCTGAACGCAACAGATCGCAGGCCTCTTTGTAGTCACTGGCAGTTGACAGTTGTTGTTTCATTTTCTCTTCTTCAGAAGTTTGCGTAGAGCTTTGATTTCTTTAGGAGTAAAAGGAGAAACACTCTCTTCTTCCGTATGCTGATTATCAATATCCTCTTCCGATACTCCCGCCTCTTCTACTGCTTCGAACGCCAGCAGCAGCAGTTTCTCTGTCGTCACGCTTAAATTCTCGTTATTGACTTCCGCATAGTGGCGAAGCCTTTCTTTTAGCGCGTCATCAATTTTAACGTTTAATACCGCTGTAGCCATGTTTGTCACTTCCCTTCGGAACAAGTACTTTATTTAATACACGAAGTTAACAATGTTATCCAGATATATATTTTTTTGAGTTATGGAAGAAAATAACCGTCCAATTATAAAATGACAGTCTATTATTACAGGTTTATGACAATAATATTTCAGTACAATGAAATATATATTACACGATATAGGCACAATCTTATTGTGGAATAACTTTTCAAGTGGAGAGGTGAAGCAGGAAGATCTTATGAGGGCAGAAATGGGTGGGGGCCCTGCCAGCTACATCCCGGCACACACGTCGTCTGCCCTGGCTGCTTCCTTCCGGACCTGACCTGGTGAACAGAGTAGCGTTGCGGGAGAACCAACAGAGCCCCCATTGAGAGCGTTGATAACCAACGCGCTGGCGCATTATCCCTGTGCTAAGGCCCAATTGCAAGCGACCAGGAACCGGATGCTGGTTTCTTGCGCAAACAGGCGCAGCAATCATTAAGATCTTCGTTTACCATAGCTTTCCAGAAACTCCCTACAGGTGAAGGTATGGACGAACAAGACTCCTTTCCACAGCGCGTATGGCAAATCGTGGCCTCAATCCCGGAAGGCTACGTCACCACCTATGGTGATGTCGCACGCCTGGCCGGTTCCCCGCGCGCGGCACGACAGGTTGGCGGCGTCCTGAAACGGCTGCCGGAAGGAAGTACGTTGCCCTGGCATCGGGTGGTGAATCGTCATGGCGCCATTTCGCTTACCGGGCCGGATCTCCAGCGTCAGCGTCAGGCGTTACTATCAGAAGGGGTGCAGGTGTCAGGGTCGGGTCAGATCGATTTGCAGAAATTTCGCTGGGTATATTGACCCCTCTCCCGGAGGAGAGGGGCAATGCAGACATTACATCTGAGTCGGTGGGGTTGGCAGAGACGGCTGATTGGTCTGCGGTGCGACCGGTACTTCGGTCTGCTGCACCGGCACCAGGTTCAGGTCGACTTTGGTCCCGCCGTTGTTAATCGCTTCCTGGACCGTATCGGTGATAAAGACCAGCTTACCGTTGATGGTTACCGCTGCGCTCAGCAGGATACGGGCGTTAGGCTGCACGTCCGACGGGTTATACGGCAACACGAAGCTAAACGGCGCCTGCTTGCCTTCAGTACGAACGGCGCGCTGAGCCACGACTTTCGACGGCGCGTCGGCCAGAGAAGCATCAGACAGCGTCACGGTTAATACCGCATCCGGCGGCAGCGCAACTTTCTGTTTAATCCAGATGGTACCGGAAACGTTAGGCTGCTGAATGGATTGCTGCGAAAGGGTATTAATCCCGTTCGGGTCTGCTGCTGGCACTGGCACCTGGGCGCTCTTACCGGCACAGGCGGACAACGCCACCGCAATAGCTACACCACTTAGCATGGGCACGAGTTTCATTGAAGTCTCCTTATCAATGCACCAGCGGGATCGATCCCATCCGATGTCGTTTCAATCACATAACGTATTTAAGTGTGGCACAGATCACCGATTTATGCCTGAAAACGTGCAGATATTCAGATTATTCTACCCATCGGACCACTTTCATTTCTGCGTTATACTCTGCCTATCTTTCGCTACGGCGTTTATTGAGGACAACTATGAGTCAGGCACTGAACAATCTGCTGACATTACTGAATCTGGAAAAAATTGAGGAAGGACTCTTTCGCGGACAGAGCGAAGATCTCGGCTTACGCCAGGTCTTCGGGGGGCAAGTCGTTGGACAAGCGCTGTACGCTGCAAAGGAGACTGTCCCGGCAGACCGTCTGGTGCATTCGTTCCACAGCTATTTCTTACGCCCTGGCGATAGCGCGAAACCAATCGTGTATGACGTTGAGGTCCTGAGAGACGGCAACAGCTTCAGCGCTCGCCGCGTAGCGGCCATTCAGAACGGCAAGCCAATCTTTTATATGACCGCCTCTTTCCAGGCGCCGGAACCCGGCTACGAGCATCAAAAAGTGATGCCGCCGGCACCCGCGCCAGACGATCTCAAATCAGAGACCGATATCGCCCGTGCGCTGGCGCATCTGCTTCCGCCGCAGGTCAAAGAGAAGTTTCTCTGCGATAAACCGCTGGAGATCCGCCCGGTTGAGTTCCATAACCCGATGAAAGGCCACCCCGCAGAGCCAAAGCGCCAGGTCTGGATCCGAGCTAACGGCACCGTGGCTGAGGACTTCCGCGTTCATCAGTATCTGCTGGGGTATGCGTCGGATTTCAACTTCCTGCCGGTGGCGCTGCAGCCGCACGGCGTCGGGTTCCTTGAAAAAGGGATGCAGGTCGCGACGATCGATCACTCCATGTGGTTCCACCGTCCCTTCAACATGAATGAGTGGCTGCTCTACAGCGTGGAGAGTACGTCAGCGTCGAGCGCTCGCGGGTTTGTGCGCGGGGAGTTTTATACGCAGGACGGCGTGCTGGTGGCTTCTACGGTGCAGGAAGGGGTGATGCGTAACCGAGGTTGATGTTGTGCGGTCTGATGCCCTCACCCTGACCCTCTCCCACGGGGAGAGGGAATACACACTAAAAACGGCAACCTCAGGTTGCCGTTTTGCTGTTTATCAGGCGTTATACGCATTCTCGCCGTGGCTGTTGACGTCCAGACCTTCGCGTTCCTGCTCTTCAGGGACACGCAGACCGACCGTCATGTCCGCCAGTTTGTAGCCAATGAAAGCAACAACGGCAGACCACACAACGGTGAGAGCAATACTTTCCAGCTGCACCAGCAGCTGATGAACCATGGTGACGCCTTCAGCGTAGCCTACACCGCCCAGCGATTTGGCAGCAAAGATACCGGTCATGATACAGCCGACGATGCCGCACACGCCGTGCACGCCAAACACATCGCATGGGTCGTCAACGCGCAGCACGCGTTTCAGTGCGGTAACGCCCCACAGACCCGCCAGACCGGACACCAGGCCGACCAGCAGCGCACCGCCTACGCCGACATAACCGCACGCCGGGGTGATGCCAACCAGACCGGCAATGGCACCCGAACAGGCACCCAGCAGAGAAGGTTTACCGCGTACCGCCCACTCGCCAAACACCCAGGAGAGGATTGCACCCGCCGTGGCCACAACGGTGTTCACGAAGGCCAGCGCGGCGATTTCGTTTGCTGCACTCGCTGAGCCGGCGTTGAAGCCAAACCAGCCAAAGTAGAGGATAGCCGTACCGGTAAACACCATCGGCAGGTTGTGCGGTTTAAACGCTTCTTTACCAAAGCCCACGCGTTTGCCAATCAGGTATGCGCCAACCAGACCCGCTACCGCGGCGTTGATGTGTACAACGGTACCGCCCGCGAAGTCCAGCGCACCGTGCGTTGCCAGCAGACCGCCACCCCAGACCATGTGCGCAATCGGCACATAGGAGAGCGTCAGCCAGACCACCACGAAGATCAGGACGGCAGAGAAACGAATACGCTCGGCGAGCGCGCCCACAATCAGCCCGACGGTAATACAGGCGAAGGAGCCCTGGAACGCAACGTGGATATACTGATAGAAACTGCCCATCAGCGCGGTCAGCTCAATATTTTTCAGCATCACCCAGTCGAAGTTACCAAAGAACGCGTTGCCCGTGCCGAACGCCAGCGAGTAACCGTAAACCACCCACAGCACGCAGACCAGTGCGAACGTCACGGCAACCTGCGTCAGCATGGAGAGAACGTTTTTGCCACGGATCAGGCCGCCGTAGAACAGCGCAATGCCCGGAATTGACATGAACAGCACCAGCGCGGTGCTGATCATCATAAAGGCGTTATCGGCTTTGTCGACCACCGCAGGGGTAGCAGCCAGCGCCAGGCCCGGCAGCAGTGCCAGCGAACCCAGACCCGTTTTGAGTGTTGCTATCTTCATTTTCTCGATCCCTATCACTGTGTGCCAGGAGTTACTTACAGAGCCGCTTCGTCAGATTCGCCGGTACGAATGCGAATGACGCGCTGCAGTTCGGCAACGAAAATTTTGCCGTCGCCAATTTTGCCGGTATAGGCCGCTTTGCTAATGACATCAATAACTTCATCAAGCTGATCGTCAGCAATTGCGACATCAATTTTTACTTTTGGCAGGAAGTTAACGCTGTATTCCGCCCCGCGATAAAGCTCGGCATGACCCTTCTGACGACCAAAGCCTTTCACTTCGGTGACAGTCAGTCCCTGAATACCCATTGAAGACAACGCTTCACGCACGTCTTCGAGTTTGAATGGTTTGATTACAACCGTAACCAGCTTCATAGATCCCCTCCAGTCAGAATTCGGTAATGGCCGTAGCTTACGCAGAAGGTATTGCAAGGGGTGTGCCAGAAATGAAAACGAGGGGGAACAGCGGTGCGATGAGCGTTACACGGTTCTGTTAAACGCGCAGGTGAAAAAAAACGCACCATGCCGGTGCAGGGTGCGTTTCAGTTTTGCACCAACAGGAATGACTGTTAGCGCGGCGCCTCATTTTAGTGCATCAGGCGCTAAGCGACTCTTCATCACGCACGCTGGCCGCCAGCTCCTCGCCCGCCAGCTGCAGCTGGTACATCTGCCAGTAGCGCCCTTTTGCTTCCAGCAGTTCACGGTGCGTACCGCGTTCAACGGCCTGTCCGCGATGCAGCACCAGAATAGTGTCCGCTTCGACGATGGTGGAAAGACGGTGGGCAATTACCACCAGCGTCGTATGGTCGCGTACCGCGGCCAGCGCCTGCTGGATGGCCTGCTCGGTGCCGGAGTCAATACTGGCCGTCGCTTCATCCAGAATCAGTATCTGCGGCGTTTCAATCAGCACCCGCGCCAGCGCCAGGAGCTGCTTTTGCCCGACGGAGAGATTGTTCCCCTGCTCGCCCAGTTTGGTATTGATCCCATCGCTAAACCCGCGCGCCAGCTCTGCCAACTGCACTTTTTCCAGCACGTCCCAGACCTGCTCCTGGGTGTAGTCTCGCCCCAGGGTCACGTTGGCGTAGAAGGTATCGGCCAGCACGACCGGATCCTGCTGCACCATCGCAACGCCTTTGCGTAACACAGTATGGCTGAGAGACGCGAGCGGGCGTCCGTCGAGACGGATTTCACCTTCCGTGACCGGGTAATAGCCCATCAACAGGCTGGCAAGCGTGCTCTTACCGCTGCCGGTATGCCCCACCAGCGCCACGAAACCGCGAGATGGAACGTCAAGCGTAATGTCCTGCAACACCAGCCGGTCTTCGCGATAGGCAAACGAGACGTTATCAAAGGCGATAGTCCCGCTTTGCAGAGGTCGCTCGTCATTGCCGTAGGCCTGGCGTGGCCTGTCCATTAACTCAAACACGCGCTCACCGGCAACCACCGCCTGTTGCAGCATCGATTGCTGGGTGGTGAGTTCGATCAGCGGCTCGTTAAGGCGTCCCAGATAGCTAATAAAGGCGTACAGCACGCCCACTTCGATCGTACCGTTTGAGCTCAGGCCAAAGAGCATCAGCAGCCCGCAAAGCACCAGCGCAGAGAAAAGGCTGAGCAGCGGACGCAGCAGGAAACCGTCGAGGCGCAGCGTCTGCATACGCGCCATGTAGTGCGAACGGCTGGCTTCGCCCATGCGCTCGCCAAAGCGCGCCTGCTGGCGGAACTGCTGGATGACGCTCATGCCGTTGATCACTTCGTTGAAGCCATCGTTGATGTCGGCCAGATAAGCGCGCACCCGACGCACAATCGGCGTGCTGTAGCGCTGGTAAATGATCATGACAATCAGCACCGCCGGGAAAATGGTGATCGCCACCAGTGCCATGCGCCAGTCGAGGCTGAACATCGCCACCAGCATCGCGCCAATCAGCGCCGCGCTGCGCAGTACGGTTGCCACCACGGTGACGTACAGATCGCGGATCACCTCGGTATCGTTGGTCACGCGCGAAATCACCTGCCCGACCGGCTGGATATCAAATTCGCTGAGCGGCTGGCGAAGCGCCGCGTCCATCACATCCGTACGCAGCTGCTGAACAACGCCCACGGCTGCACGGTTAAACAGCAGCGACTGAGCATAGTGCAACCCTGCTGCCGTCAGCTGTAAGCCAACGTAGGCCACGCCTAAACCCGCCACCAGCCCCAGCGGCAGATAGCTTTTGGCGACCATGTTGTCGATAAAATAGCTGATGAGCAGCGGACCGCTCACCTCAGCAATCGCCGCAATCCAGAGTAAAAGCACGGCCACGGAGAGCGGTTTACGCCACGGAGAGCCGTAGGCCAGCAGACGTTTGAGCGTCGGCCACATCGTTCCAAGCTTACGCATTGGCGGCCTCCTCATTCTGCTCCGGCGCATCGTCCAGCGCCGCCTCAAGCTGTTGATAGCGGTACATATCGCGATACCATCCCGGCTGCTCGGCAAGCGTTTCATGCTGTCCGCGCTGGGCAATGTGCCCGTGCTGCAATACCAGAATTTCGCTGGCCTCAGTGAGCGCTGACAAACGGTGGGCGCTGATAATCACCGTGCGTCCGTCGCCCCACTGGCGCAGGTTATGTAGGATCTGATGCTCGGTACGGCCGTCCACGGCGGAAAGCGCATCATCCAGGATCAGGATTTCAGCATTCAGCAGCAGAGCGCGGGCAATGGAGATACGCTGCTTTTGCCCCCCGGACAGCATGACGCCGCGCTCCCCGACTTCCGTTTCGTAGCCCTGCGGCAGACGCAAAATGTCATCATGTACGCTGGCCAAACGCGCCACATGCTCAATTTCTTCCTGCGTTGCCGAAGGACGTCCCAGGGCAATGTTGTTCGCCACGGTGTCCGAAAATAAAAACGGCGTCTGGCTGACGACCGCCAGGCGACCGCGCCACTCGTCCAGCAGCAGTCTGGTCAGGGGAATATCGTGGAAGCGGATATCGCCTTCGGTAACGTCAAAGTGGCGCTGAAGCAGAGAGAGCACGGTACTTTTGCCGGATCCCGTCGGGCCGCAGATGCCCAGCATCTGCCCTGGCTGCAGGGTAAAGCTGACGTTTTCCAGTACCGGATGCTCCGTATGCGGATAGATAAACTGCCGGACGTCGACGGCCATGACGCCGCGCCCTTCCGGTACGGCTTCGCTACCGTCGATGACCACCGGCGCTTCGGCCAGCATGGCGCGAATGCGGCTATAGGCGGCGCTGCCGCGCTCCACGATGTTAAACATCCAGGCCAGCGCCAGCATCGGCCAGATCATGAGCCCCAGATACATCGCAAAGCTGGTCAATTGCCCCAGGGTCAACGAGCCCTGCACCACCATCCAGCTTCCGCCGCCAATCGCCAGCAGGTTTGCCATGCCAATCGCGATATAAATCGTCGGGTCAAACCGGGCGTCGATACGCGCGACGCGCATGTTCTTCGCTCCCGTGTCCGCCGCATCGGCGGCAAACAGCGCGGACTGACGGTCTTCCAGGCCAAACGCTTTGATCATGCGGATGCTGGTCATGCTCTCCTGGGTGCGATCGTTCAGAGACGAAAACGCCGCCTGCGCCAGCTTAAAGCGCTCGTGCAGCTGTTCACCGTAGCGATTGATCGCCAGCGCCATGATCGGCATCGGCAGCAGGGCAAGCAGGGTCAACTGCCAGCTGATCTGCGTGGACATCACGATCAGCACCGCACAGCCCATCACCAGCGAGTCCACCAGCGTCAGCACCCCTTCCCCGGCGGCAAAGACCACGCGATCGACGTCGTTAGTCGCACGGGCGATGAGATCCCCGGTGCGATGGCGCAGATAAAATTCGGGATGCTGTCGGCTCAGCTGGCGGTAAAAATCTTCACGCAGCTCAACGGCCAGCTGATAGGACGCACCGAACAGCAGCACGCGCCAGACGTAGCGCAGCAGATAAACAATGACGGCCGTCAGCACCAGCGTGCCGACCCACATCAACACCCGTGCGGTGGTGTAATGCTGTTCGGTGACGCCATCCACGACGTACCCCACCACTTTCGGCGGGATCAGCTGCAGGATGGCAATGATAATAAGCAGGAATACTGCGCCGAGGTAGCGTTGCCACTCCCGACGAAAGTACCAGCTTAGTTGGGCAAATAATCGCACGCGGTTTGTTCCTGAAGGTATTTTACGAAGTTATTCAATAGGTAATGCTGTGGTGTATTTAATCTGTTCCATGGCGAAGCTTGAGGTGACGTCCGACAAACCCGGTACGCTGTTCACCAGCCGCTTGTAGAAATCATCATAGCGCTTCATGTCGGCCACCTGAACGCGCATCAGGTAATCGTACTCTCCGGCCATTCGCCAGAAACCGAGCACCTCGGGCATCTCCGACACCTGAGTGACGAAGCGGCAATACCAGTCGCTGCTGTGATGCTGGGTTTTTATCAGAACAAACGCCGTCAGCCCAAGCCCCAGCTTTTCGGGATCTAACAACGCGACACGCCCCAGAAGAATGCCGTCATCTTCCAGCTTCTTAAGGCGCTTCCAGCACGGGGTGGTGGTCAGATTAACGGCATCTGCCAGCGCCTGCAAAGAGAGGGTACAGTCATTTTGCAGCAATGAAAGGAGCTTGCGGTCAATTTTATCTAGCATACCCACCTCGCAGAGAAAAATTTTCTCCCTTCATTCTATTTTAAAGGGCAGATAGCAACAATTTTTTCTGTGCTTTTCGCTATGCTAGGCACAAAATGACAAACGGATAACGACGATGAATAGCACCTGGGTTAAACATGCGATCAGCGAAATCAATGCCGACTATCAGCGCTCGGCGGATACGCACCTGATTCGCCTTTCCCTGCCGGGATTTGACGGCATTCAGCTCTATCTGAAAGATGAAAGCACCCATCCTACCGGCAGCCTGAAGCATCGACTGGCGCGCTCTCTGTTTTTATACGGTTTGTGTAACGGCTGGATCAAAGAAGGCACCACCATCATAGAATCCTCATCCGGTTCAACGGCGGTATCCGAAGCCTATTTTGCCCGCCTGCTGGGCCTGCCGTTTATCGCGGTGATGCCGTCCTGCACCGCAAAACGCAAAATCGAGCAAATCGAATTTTACGGCGGTCGCTGCCACTTTGTGGAAAGCGCCTGCGAAATCTACGCCGCTTCCGAAATGCTGGCCCGCGAGCTGAACGGCCACTATATGGACCAGTTCACCTTCGCCGAGCGCGCAACGGACTGGCGCGGCAATAACAACATTGCCGACAGTATTTTCCGCCAGATGACCCACGAACCGCATCCGGTTCCGTCGTACATCGTCATGAGCGCCGGTACCGGCGGCACGTCAGCCACTATCGGACGCTACATCCGCTGTCAGGGCTACGATACCCAACTGATGGTGGTTGACCCGCAGAACTCCGTGTTCCTCGACTACTGGCAAAATCGCGATGCCGGTCTGCGCAACCCGGTGGGCAGTAAAATTGAAGGGATTGGCCGCCCGCGCGTGGAGCCCTCTTTCATCCCCGACGTTGTGGATGAGATGATGCGCGTGCCGGATGCCGCCAGCGTGGCAACGGCGCACTGGCTGGAGACGCAGCTGGGGCGCAAAGTGGGCGCATCGACGGGCACCAATATGTGGGGCGCACTGCAGCTTGCCGCACGTATGCGCGAAGAGGGCCGCACCGGTTCCATCGTCACGCTGCTGTGCGACAGCGGCGAGCGTTATCTTGATACCTACTACAACGCGGAGTGGGTACAGGCCAACATCGGCGATATCGCCCCGTGGAAAGCGCAGATTGCACAGCTTGTGAAATAAAAAAAAGCCAGACCGAAGTCTGGCTTGCTGGAAGGGTCTCACTATTCGGGGGAATACGGGAGGTTGTTGTTGTCCAGCCAATGCGTCAAAAAATGGGACACTGCTTCATTGCGGCAGTGGCCAATAACCGGCAGATGGGGAAGTTCTGCTTTCAGCTGCGCCATCGCATTCCCCATGATCAGACCGCGACCTACGCTACCCAGCATTTCGCGGTCATTCATGGCGTCACCAAACGCCATACACTCCTGCAGCGTTAAGCCCAGGTGGTCGCTCAGTACCGCCAGAGCGGAACCTTTGTTACAGCCCACCGGCAGCACTTCCAGACAATCGACCGCCGAGAAGGTCAGGTGCGCCCGGTCGCCCAGCGCCTCATTCAGTTGAATCCTTAAACGGCACAGATCGTCATGATCGCCGCAGAAGCAGATCTTAGTTACCGCATGGGCGGGGATCCGACGCAGATCGATAAGCTGGTATTTAAAGCCGCTGTAAACATGCGCGTGCAATAATTCCGGGATTTCGCTTCCGGTAAACCAGCCCCGATCGTTAAAGACGTGGATACTGGCCTTCGTGTCCCAGGTGCTGTGCAGCACGATATCCGCCACTTCCGGGTTGAGATCCTGCCGGTGCAGCACATCGCCTTCTACGGAGTGAATGCGCGTCCCGTTGCCGGTGATCAGAAAAGCGTCGAGTGAAAACGCCCCCAGCAAATGGCGCATTTCCAGCACATGACGCCCGGTGGCAAACGTCAGGGTGACATTACGCTCGTGCAGGCGCTTCAGCGTGTTCAGGGTTTTTTCCCCTAAACGGTGATCCGGCATTAACAGCGTACCGTCCATATCAAATGCAGCGAGCCGAGCCATGATTACTCCCGAAATGTGATGCGGTTAACTTGTGCATCAGTATCGTGTGAGATATACGGAAGTAATAGTGAATAGATGATAATTATTGTTCCGGGTTTCTTATGCGCCAGCTCAATCGACTCAACCAGTATCACCGCCTCTGGCAGCCTTCCCTGGGTGCAACGCAGCAGGTCACCATCAGCGAACTGGCTGCCCGCTGTTTTTGCAGCGAGCGGCATGTCCGAACGCTGCTGCGCCAGGCTCAGGAGGCGGGCTGGCTGAGCTGGCGAGCGCAGTCTGGCCGCGGTAAGCGCGGTGAGCTAACGTTCCATGTCGCCCCGGAGTCACTGCGCAATGCGATGATGGAAGAGGCGCTGAAGAGCGGGCAGCAGCATAACGCGCTGGAACTGGCCCAGCTTGCCCCCGCAGAATTACGATCGTTGCTGCATCCGTTTTTGGGCGGGCAGTGGCAAAACGACACGCCGACACTGCGTATCCCCTATTACCGCTCGCTGGATCCGCTTCAGCCGGGGTTTTTACCTGGCCGGGCGGAGCAGCATCTGGCGGGACAGGTTTTCTCAGGTTTAACGCGTTTTCACGGCAACAGCAGTGAACCCACGGGCGATCTCGCCCATCACTGGGAGGTGTCGGAGGACGGTTTGCGCTGGCATTTCTACATTCGCTCCACTCTGCACTGGCATAACGGCGATAAAATCGAAACCGGACAGCTTCAGCAAAGCCTGGATGCGCTTTTCGCCTTGCCTGCCCTGCGTAAACTGTTCCAGAGCGTTTTACGCGTTGACGTTACCCATCCTCAGTGTCTGACCTTTACGCTGCACCAGCCGGATTACTGGCTGGCGCACCGCCTGGCCACCTACTGTAGCCGGCTCGCACATCCCGAACAGCCTATGACGGGCAGCGGCCCCTTCAGAGTCAGCGTGTATGAGCCGGATCTGGTTCGTCTGGAAAGCCACGAACAGTACCATCTCAGCCATCCGCTGCTTAAGGCTATCGAGTACTGGATCACACCGTCGCTGTTTGACTATGGGTTAGGGACCAGCTGTCGTCATCCGGTGCAGATCGCCATTGGCGAGCCGGATGAACTGGAGAGTCTGCGCCTGGTGACGAACAGCACCAGCCTGGGCTTTTGTTATCTCACCCTGAAGCAAAGCCCGCACCTGAGCGAAATGCAGGCTCGACGACTCATCAACATCATTCATCTCTCGACGCTTCTGCATACGCTTCCGCTCAATGAAGGGCTGATTACCCCGACAGAGGAGTTGCTCCCCGGCTGGGCGATCCCTCAGTGGCCGGATTTAACACATGTCCCTCTGCCGAAGAAGCTAACCCTGATTTATCATTTACCGGTTGAGTTACACACGATGGCGCGCCAGCTAAAACAGTACCTTGCAAAACACGACTGTGAGCTTACGGCGATCTTTTACGATGCGAAAACCTGGGACGGGTGCCAGCAACTGGCGGAAGCGGACATCATGATGGGCGACAGGCTGATTGGCGAAGCGCCGGAATATACGCTTGAACAGTGGCTGCGCTGTGATGCCCTCTGGCCACACGTGCTTAGCGCACCGCAATATGCTCATCTGCAGGCCACCCTGGATGCCGTACAGACCCAGGCCGACGAACAGGCCAGACATGCCGGGCTGAGGGCCATTTTCTCCCGGCTCATGGAAAAGGCGGTGATAACTCCCCTGTTCAATTATCAATACCAGGTCAGCGCCCCGCCGGGGGTCAACGGCATACGTCTCAACACCCGCGGCTGGTTTGATTTTACCGAAGCCTGGCTGCCCGCCCCGAAATCGTGAAGAAGCTGGTCGCCGTCGTGGTCAGACGGTAACATAACGTTTTTATCGTAACAGTCGAGATGATTTATGAAACGTGCCGTCGTCGTGTTCAGCGGAGGACAAGACTCTACTACCTGCCTGGTCCAGGCCCTTCATCAGTACGATGAAGTTCACTGTGTCACTTTCGATTATGGTCAGCGTCACCGCGCTGAAATCGACGTTGCCCGTGAACTTGCCCTGAAACTCGGCGCACGCGCGCACAAGGTGCTGGACGTTACGTTGTTAAATGAACTGGCCGTGAGCAGCCTCACCCGGGACAGTATCCCGGTACCTGACTACGAACCCGATGCCAGCGGCATTCCGAATACCTTCGTGCCTGGCCGTAATATCCTCTTCCTGACCCTGACGGCGATCTACGCCTATCAGGTAAAGGCGGAAGCGGTGATCACGGGCGTGTGCGAGACCGACTTCTCCGGCTACCCGGACTGTCGCGATGAGTTCGTGAAAGCGTTAAACCACGCCGTCAATCTGGGGATGGCGAAAGAGACACGCTTTGAAACCCCGCTCATGTGGCTGGATAAAGCCGAAACCTGGGCGCTGGCGGACTACTGGGGCAAGCTGGACCTTGTTCGCAGCGAAACGCTCACCTGCTATAACGGTATCAAAGGCGACGGTTGCGGCCAGTGCGCGGCCTGTAATCTTCGCGCTAACGGGCTGAACCACTATCTTGCCGATAAAGTCGGCGTGATGGCCGCGATGCAGAAAAAGACCGGTCTTAAATAAGGCTACTTGACCGTGCTGTCGCAAAACAGGTGTCGACAGCACGAGTACGCCTTAATATGTCTTATACGATCATCAACTCCAGCTTTTCCCGCAACTCCCCTTCCAGCGGCAGCGCTTTCTGCGTTTTCAGATCGATACAGACAAAGGTGATCAGCGCATCAGCCACCACCTGCCCTTCTGGATCGAGCGTCACCACCTGGCTTAATACCCCGCTTTTGCCATTGATCTGTTGCACCTGGCTGGTCACCGTGAGTACATCGCCCAGCACGGCCGGACGGCGGTAGTTGATGTTGATATTGACGACCACGAACGCGATGTTGTGCGCGGTCAGCCACTGAAAGCTTTCGCTGTTTTCCAGCCCGTCCCAGCGCGCTTCTTCAAGAAACTCGAGATAGCGTGCGTTGTTAACATGCTGGTAAACGTCGAGATGAAAACCGCGTACTTTGATTTTTGTCTGCATAGCGCAATAGCCTTTACTGTTATTGTAGGATGAGAGGTCATAACTGGTATGACCTCTTTATCCTGGCAAAATTTTGCCGCAGTGCAAGAAATTGCGTTATTACAACGTCAGGTGTGAGAGGTTGCGCTCAACCAGCGCGCTGCCCATGCCCGGCACCTGTTTGAGATCGTCGACCGTCTTGAAAGGACCATACTCTTCGCGGTAGCTGACGATGGCCTGCGCTTTTTTCAGGCCGACACCATTCATCGCGCGAGCCAGATCTTCCGCAGAGGCCGAATTGATACTGACCCGCGTACCGTCATCATCCGCATTTTTACCGGCGTCAGCCGCTTTGGTTTGCCCTTGAACCGGCGCTGCCGCATCGGACTTGCTCTGCGTAGCCTGTGGTTTGGCAGCTGGCGTCGCCGCCAGCGCGCCCGCGCTCATCCCGGTGGTGGCAATAGCCAGCGTAATTAACAGTGCTTTGATTCCACATTTCATGCTGTTATCTCCTTGTTTGTTGACAGCCACGTCACGATAGCCGCCAGATAAACTCGGTACAAACAGCAGATTGCAGAAATGGAAAAGGCCGCGAAAGCGGCCTTTAGTTTTTGCAGAGCGTTACGAAAATCTGCGAGCAGACACGTAATTACTGCTGCTGCGTCATCACATCACCCAGCTTGATTTTAGCTTCTTTACGCAGGTTGCTCATCATGGCTTCGAAGGCAATCTGAGCATTGTTCTGGGTAATCCCCTGAACCATCGCTTTCTTCTGCGCTTCTGGCAGGGTGCCAGCTTTCACTTCATCCAGCGCCAGCAGAACGACGTTGCCCTGCGTATCGGTGGTGGTACCGAAGCTTGGCTTGTCCTTGGCAGGCAGAGTCAGACCAAACGCGGCCTGGCTGATTGGGTCCTGACCGGTACGGCTCAGCGTTTTCGCTTCACCGAAGCTCAGGCCAGCCGCTTTCAGCGCGTCTTCTTTACCCGCTTTCAGATCGGACAGGATCTTCTCAGCATCCAGTTTCGCCTGCTGCTCCGCTTTGTTGTGCTTAACCTGAGCGACAACCTGATCCTTCACTTCCGCCAGCGGTTTGACCGCTTCTGGCTTATGCTCGCTGACGCGCAACACAAACGCACGATCGCCGTCGACGGTAATGATGTCAGAGTTACTGCCCGGCGTGCCGTTCTCGCCCACCAGACCGCCGTTGAAGATGGCATCAGAAACCGGTTTGAAGTTCAGCTCTTCCGGCAGGTTGTCACGACCAAACCAGCCCGTCTCAACCGCCTTCACACCCGCCGCCTGCTCTGCACCTGCCAGAGATTCGTTATCGTTGCTGGCAGCATCACTCACCTTCTGCTGCAGCGCGTAGTAGGCATCCAGCGCTTTTTCCTGTTTCACTTTCGCCGCGATATCTTCGCGAACGTCAGCCAGCGGCTTGGTTTTCGCCGCGGTGATGTCGTCCAGACGCACGACCAGGAAACCGACGGAAGACTTAATGACGCCTGAAAGCTGACCTTTCTCTTTCAGACCGGCATTTTTCAGCTCGTCCGGCGTGGTCGCGTCTTCCAGCCAGCCCATATCACCGCCGTTTTTCGCAGAGATAATGTCGGTGGATTTTGCTTTCGCAACGGTCGCGAAATCAGCGCCTTTATTCAGCTCTTCCAGTACCTCTTTAGCATCAGCCTCGGTCTTCGTCTGAATCACGCTGTAGCGGTTACGCTGCGGCTGAGTGAACTGATCCTGATGCTGGTCGTAGTAAGACTGGATTTCTGCATCAGACGCGGTTTCCTGCAGCGCGGCTGCATCCAGCTTGATGTAGCTCACGCGGAACTGCTCTGGAGAAACAAAGGAATTCTTGTTCTGCTCGTAGTAAGCGTTAACGTCAGCGTCGCTCACCTGCTGTTTCGCCGCCAGGGCGTTCACATCAATGGTCGCTTCGCGTACAACGCGCTGCTGCGCCACCAGCGCGGCCAGTTCGTCCGTTTCACCTTTGAGCATGAAATCGGTGCCCACAACGGCATTGATGAGCTGCTGGGTGGTCAGCTGGTTACGCAGCGCCTGAGCGTACTGATCGGCCGTCATCCCCATCTGGTTGACGATACTGTTGTAGCGCGCGTTGTCGAATTTACCGTTAGACTGGAAGGCCTGGGTGGAGAAGATGGCTTTTTTCACCTGCTCATCACTGATGCCAAGGCCCAGTTTTTTGGCGTACTGATCAAGCAGCGCTTCGTCGATAAGACGGTTCAGTGTCTGTTGGCGCAGGGTCTTCATGTACCCTTCGTTCGCTGCCAGTTCAGAGAATTGGTCGCCCAGCTGTTGCTGCATACGGTTACGTTCACCGGCAAAAGCATTCTCGAACTGACCACGGCTGATTTCCTGGCCATTCACTTTTGCGGCATAGTTTGCGCCACCGCCAATAAGGTAACTGCTCACGCCGGTCAATATGAACGACACGATAATGATACCGAAAATAATCTTGAGCACGAGACTGTTAGCAGCCGTGCGTAAGCTGTCCATCATGGTGTAACAACACTCCGCTGTAGGTGACTGGTTACCTGACGCTGACGGAAAATCCTGCCCGTCGCGCGTGAAGGCGTATTGTGACAAGAAAACGGGGCGATTGTCAGCCCACAACTCGCATAAACTCGCACAAATCAGGTCTGGACAAACAAAAAAGGCACATCAAATGATGCGCCCTTGTACTTTCCGGCTTCCCTGAAACGGGAAAGCAATCAGTTTACTGCGTCTTTCAGCGCTTTACCTGCACGGAAACCCGGCACTTTAGCAGCAGCAATGGTGATCTCTTTACCGGTCTGAGGGTTGCGGCCAGTACGGGCAGCACGCTCTTTAACAGCAAAAGTACCGAAGCCTACCAGTGCAACGTCGTCCCCAGCCTGCAGAGATTCAGTAACAGAAGCAATTAATGCATCTAACGCACGTCCAGCTGCAGCTTTAGAAATATCAGCACCAGCAGCAATTTTGTCAATCAGTTGAGATTTATTCACTGTTCTCTTCCTCTCTTTATAATTTATATCGCGCCTGAATCCTTCACAACGCGACCGCGCAGCAGTTATATCAGGCCTGCCATGACCTTACAACACCCGTTGTTGATGGCTGACCTAATCAGCAATCTAAATTAGCTATACAAAAAAAGGCTGGCAAGTGCGAAATGACTTACCAGCCTTGTTTTTATTGACGCTCTTTGCGCGAGGTCACTATTTTGCGGTTACAACCTGCATTCCGGAGGGTTCATTCTGCAATGCGAGACTGAGAACTTCCTCAATTCGCTTCACAGGATGGATCTGCAGATCGGCAATCACGTTGTCCGGAATCTCTTCCAGATCGCGTTTATTTTCGTAAGGGATCAATACGGTTTTGATCCCACCGCGGTGTGCCGCCAGCAGTTTTTCTTTTAAACCACCAATCGGCAGAACCTGGCCACGCAGCGTAATTTCACCGGTCATTGCCACATCGGCACGCACCGGGTTCCCTGTCAGGCAGGAAACCAGAGCGGTACACATGGCAATACCCGCGCTTGGGCCATCTTTCGGCGTCGCCCCTTCCGGAACGTGCACGTGGATGTCGCGTTTTTCGTAGAAATCAGTGTTGATACCCAATTTCTCCGCGCGCGCGCGCACCACGGTCAGCGCTGCCTGGATGGATTCCTGCATTACTTCACCCAGCGAACCGGTGTAGGTCAGCTTGCCTTTGCCCGGCACACAGGCGGTTTCGATGGTCAGCAGATCGCCACCCACTTCCGTCCATGCGAGGCCAGTCACCTGACCAACGCGGTTTTCGTTGTCCGCGCGACCGTAGTCAAAGCGCTGAACGCCCAGGTACGCATGCAGATTGTCGCCGTTAATCACAATGTGCTTCAGGCTCTTATCCAGCAGCAGCTGTTTCACCGCTTTACGACACAGTTTAGAGATTTCACGCTCAAGGCTACGCACGCCCGCTTCACGGGTGTAGTAGCGAATGATGCCGATAATCGCGCTGTCCTCGACGGTCAGCTCGTTGGCTTTCAGCGCGTTACGCTCAATCTGTTTCGGCAGCAGGTGCTGCTTAGCGATGTTCAGCTTCTCATCTTCGGTATAACCGGAGAGGCGGATCACTTCCATACGGTCCAGCAGCGGGGCCGGAATGTTCATGGAGTTGGAGGTCGCCACGAACATCACATCGCTCAGGTCGTAGTCCACTTCCAGGTAGTGATCGCTGAACGCCACGTTCTGTTCTGGATCAAGCACTTCCAGCAGTGCAGACGCAGGGTCACCGCGCATGTCCGACGACATTTTGTCGATCTCATCGAGCAGGAACAGCGGGTTTTTAACCCCCACTTTCGCCATCTTCTGGATCAGTTTACCCGGCATAGAACCAATGTAGGTACGGCGGTGACCGCGGATTTCCGCTTCATCGCGTACGCCACCCAGCGCCATACGGATATACTTACGTCCGGTCGCTTTGGCGATGGACTGACCCAGAGAGGTTTTACCCACCCCCGGCGGTCCTACCAGGCACAGAATTGGGCCTTTGATTTTGTTTACACGGCTTTGTACCGCGAGGTACTCAAGAATGCGGTCTTTCACGCGTTCCAGGCCGTAGTGGTCGGTATCCAGGATTTCCTGTGCCTGACGCAGGTCTTTTTTGACCTTGCTGCGGGCGTTCCACGGAACCTGCACCATCCACTCAATGTAGCCGCGTACAACGGTCGCTTCAGCCGACATTGGAGACATCATTTTCAGCTTCTGCAGTTCTGCTTCGGCTTTCTCTTTCGCCTCTTTCGGCATCTTCGCCGCGTCGATCTTACGCTTCAGCGCTTCGTTTTCGTCCGGCGCATCGTCCATCTCGCCCAGTTCTTTCTGAATGGCCTTCATTTGCTCATTCAGATAGTACTCACGCTGAGATTTCTCCATCTGCTTTTTCACGCGGTTGCGAATACGCTTCTCAACCTGCAGCAGATCGATTTCAGACTCCATCATCGCCATCAGGTATTCCAGACGTTCGTTAACGTCGGACATTTCCAGCACGGACTGTTTGTCAGCCAGCTTCAGCGGCATATGTGCAGCGATGGTGTCCGCCAGACGCGCAGGATCGTCGATGCTGTTCAGCGACGTCAGCACTTCTGGTGGGATTTTCTTGTTCAGCTTGATATAGCCTTCAAACTGGCTAATCGCGGTGCGTACCAGCACTTCCTGCTCGCGCTCGTCAAGCTCAGGCGAATCAAGGTACTCTGCCTTCGCAGAGAAGTGCTCGCCGTCGTCTGACAGAGTGGTGATACGCGCACGCTGCAGGCCTTCTACCAGCACCTTCACGGTGCCGTCAGGCAGCTTCAGCATCTGCAAAATAGAGGCCACGGTCCCGACGGTGAAAAGATCGTTTACACCCGGCTCATCCGTTGATGCTTCTTTCTGCGCCACCAGCATGATTTTTTTATCATGATCCATGGCGGCTTCGAGGCAACGGATAGATTTTTCCCGCCCTACAAATAAGGGTATGACCATGTGCGGATAAACCACCACATCGCGCAACGGCAATACGGGGATTTCAATGCGTTCAGAACGCTCAGGATTCATAGAGCTCTCTCTTAGTTAGTGTCCGCCAGGTAAGCTGGTCATGTCACTGTGCTTCACATAACCATTAACATGTATCCAGTATATGGGGATGTTTGCCACACATTCAACGCTATGAATACGGAAAAAGTAAAGGGGAGATAAAATCCCCCCTTTTTGATTAACTGCTTGTATGATTTGGTGAATTATTCGCCAGATGCCTGCTGTGCTTCCGGTTTGCCGTAAATCAGCAGCGGCTTGGTTTGGCCGCTAATGACGGACTCGTCAATCACCACTTTTTCAACGTCTTCCATCGACGGCAGATCGTACATGGTGTCGAGCAGTGCCGCTTCAACAATTGAACGCAGACCACGGGCACCGGTTTTACGGATCATCGCTTTCTTGGCAATGGCATCCAGCGCTTCGTCACGGAATTCCAGATCGACGCCTTCCAGATTGAACAGCGCCTGATACTGCTTGGTCAGCGCATTTTTCGGCTCTTTCAGGATCTGGATCAGCGCGTCTTCGCTCAGCTCGTTCAGCGTTGCCACCACCGGCAGACGGCCAATGAATTCAGGGATCAGACCGAATTTGATCAGATCTTCCGGTTCAACCTGAGACAGCAGTTCGCCTTCGTTCGGTTTCTCAGACGTCGATTTCACCGTTGCGCCAAAACCAATGCCGGAGCCGGTTTCAACACGGTGGGAGATAACTTTGTCCAGACCAGCAAACGCACCGCTACAGATGAACAGGATCTTGGAGGTATCAACCTGCAGGAACTCCTGCTGCGGATGTTTACGACCCCCCTGTGGCGGAACGGCGGCAACCGTACCTTCAATCAGCTTCAGCAGTGCCTGCTGTACGCCTTCACCCGATACGTCACGGGTGATGGACGGGTTGTCTGATTTACGGGAGATCTTGTCGATCTCATCGATGTAAACAATCCCGCGCTGGGCTTTCTGTACGTCGTAATCGCACTTCTGCAGCAGTTTCTGGATGATGTTTTCGACGTCCTCACCCACATAACCGGCCTCGGTCAGGGTGGTGGCATCCGCCATCGTGAACGGAACATCAAGCAGGCGCGCCAGGGTTTCAGCCAGCAGCGTTTTACCGGAACCGGTTGGGCCGATAAGCAGAATGTTACTTTTACCCAGTTCTACGCCGTTGCTGGTGTCGCCGTTACGCAGACGTTTGTAATGGTTATAGACCGCTACCGCCAGCACTTTCTTGGCCTGCTCCTGTCCGATGACGTAGTCGTCAAGGTGATGACGAATTTCATGCGGCGTTGGGAGCGCGCTGCGCTCACGGTGCGGTGCGACTTCTTTAATCTCTTCGCGAATGATGTCGTTACATAAATCGACACATTCGTCGCAGATATACACGGACGGCCCGGCAATCAGTTTACGCACTTCATGCTGGCTTTTGCCGCAAAAAGAGCAGTACAGCAGTTTGCCCGAACCATCTTTGCGTTTATCTGTCATGAGTCCAAACCTCTTTTTAAGTTCTTTGTGCCGCACATGACGACGCAAATGCCATTCTAAGACGCAAGCTGCAATCAGCAGCGTGCCGCCCTACCTTAGTATAGCGGCACACTCGCGTCGCGGGCATCAATTACGATGGGTCAACACGGAGTCGACTAAGCCGTACTCAACTGCCTCTGGAGCAGAGAGGAAGCGATCGCGCTCGGTATCGCGCTCGATCTGCTCGAGTGGTTGACCCGTATGCTGCGCCATAAGTTCATTCATGCGCGCTTTTACTTTCAGAATTTCGCGGGCGTGGATTTCGATATCCGTCGCCTGCCCCTGGTAACCGCCCAGCGGCTGGTGAATCATCACGCGGGAATTTGGCAAGCAGAAACGCTTACCTTTCGCCCCTGCTGTTAACAGGAACGCGCCCATCGATGCAGCCTGACCCATACAGATAGTGCTTACATCTGGCTTGATGAATTGCATGGTGTCATAAATGGACATCCCTGCTGTAATCACGCCACCCGGGGAGTTGATGTACAGGTAAATGTCTTTTTCCGGGTTTTCCGCTTCCAGAAACAGCATCTGCGCCACGATCAGATTAGCCATGTGGTCTTCCACCTGGCCGGTCAGAAAGATAACGCGTTCCTTGAGCAGACGGGAATAGATATCAAAAGAACGCTCACCACGTGAGGTCTGTTCAATAACCATTGGCACCAGAGCCATATGGGGTGCAAAGTTATCTCGTTCGCCACTGTATGACATTTCCGTCTCCTGGATCAAAATTGAAAACACCTGCTGTACTGATTGTAACCTTACGGACGGATTATCAGCCAGTCTCATTCATCGTGATTACGTACTTATGGGGTTTACAGTGCCCTATTTCAAGCATAACAACCTTTTGTTGTTACGCTAACACCGAAAGGGCGTTTTAGCACTCTTCCTGGGCTATCGCTGTGATAAAAAAAACCCGCTGCCGCAAGGCAACGGGTTTTCTGTTCAAACTTTAAACCTTTGGGGCGAAATTACGCCTGCTGGTTCATCAGTTCGTTGAAAGAGGTCGCTTTTTCGGTCACTTTCGCTTTCGCCAGTACCGCTTCAACAGCCTGCTCTTCCAGGGCAACGTTGCGCATGTTGTCCATCAGCTCTTTGTTCTTACCGTAGAACTCAACAACTTCTGATGGATCTTCGTATGCAGAAGCCATCTCTTCGATCAGGCCTTTCACACGCTCTTCGTCAGCTTTCAGCTCGTGGGTACGAATCACTTCGCCCAGCAGCAGGCCAACAACAACGCGGCGTTTCGCTTGCTCTTCGAACAGCTCGCGTGGCAGTTCCATCGCTTGCTGCTGGTTGCCACCGAAACGCTGTGCAGCCTGACGGCGCAGAACATCGATTTCGCTGTCGATCAGGGCAGCTGGAACGTCGATTTCGTTGGCTTTCACCAGACCTTCGATCGCCTGAGATTTCACACGGTTACGCACCGCGCCGTTCAGTTCGCGTTCCATGTTCTTACGCACTTCGGTACGCAGACCCGCTACGGAACCATCTTCCACGCCGAAACGCTTGATGAATTCTTCAGTCAGTTCTGGCAGTTCGCGCTCTTCAACTTTCTTCAGGTTGATAGCGAACTTCGCTGCTTTCCCTTTCAGGTTTTCAGCGTGGTACTCTTCCGGGAAGGTCACGTCGATGGTGAACTCTTCGCCAGCCTTGTGGCCTTTGATACCGTCTTCGAAGCCTGGGATCATACGACCCTGGCCCATCGCCAGTACGAAGTCAGACGCTTTACCGCCTTCGAACTCTTCGCCGTCTACAGAACCGGTGAAGTCGATGGTGACACGGTCTTCAGCGTCAACAGCGCCTTCTTTCTCTTTCCAGTTCGCCTGCTGCTTGCGCAGGGTATCCAGCATGCCGTCAACGTCTTCGTCAGTCACGGAAACAACTGGTTTTTCAACTTCGATAGATTCCAGACCTTTCAGCTCAACTTCCGGGTACACTTCGAACTCTACGGAGTAGGTGAAGTCTTCGCCCAGTTTGTATTCGCCTGGAACGTAGTTCGGCGCGCCGGCTGGATTGATTTTTTCTTTGATGATCGCATCAATAAAGTTACGGCTCATCAGTTCACCCAGCACATCCTGACGCACGGAAGCGCCATAACGCTGAGCAACAACATTCATTGGTACTTTGCCCTTGCGGAAGCCGTCAATACGTACTTTTTTTGCTACGTTGACCAGCTCGCTTTTCACAGCAGTTTCGATGCTGTCAGCAGCGATAGTAATCGTTACACGGCGGCCAAGGCCTTGAGTGGTTTCAACTGAAACTTGCATCTTGTTACCTCAAAAAAATCACAGTGCTCGGTCAACTCTGAATCTGTCTGTTATACCGGGATGCTCTCTTAGTGCAGATTCACATTCCCTGTCGCCAGAATCATCCCGAAGACATTCAATAAGACGCGGCATTATAGCGGCATCACTTAGGTGAGTCGAGAACGGTTGGGGCATGTTGCTGCGGCTTTTTTCACACTTTAAGGCTATTTTTAGCCTTAAAATCGCACCATCCGCTCAAAACTCAGACAAAACAAAACGGCCCGGAGGCCGTTTTGAGGAAATCTGTAAGCAACATACTGGAAAAGCTCCAGCCGTTGCAAATCCGATTTATCAGGCGATAGTGCCTGCACCGCGACAGGGCGGCGATGCGAAAACCGTATCCTGCAAGCCTTCCCATTCCTTAATGGTGTAGGTATGCAGTGCCAGCGCATGCACGGTCGTGGAGAGTTCTTCCGTCAAGGTGCTGTAGATCAAGCGGTGTCGATTCAGGAAACGTTCTCCCGTGAAGCGATCGCTAACCAGAACCACTTTAAAGTGGCTTTCAGAACCTGCCGGTACGTTATGACGATAGCTTTCGTCGACGACTTCGAGGAACACAGGGTTGAACGCTGCCCTTAATTTATCTTCTATATGCTCACGTATCATCATGAAATTACTCCTCCGACAACGCCAGGATGTCACCCATCCCTTTAAATGTTAGCCGCTTTTACCGTTTCCATTACACCTTGACAACAAATATTTAGCTTTCGTCTGATTTTCTCATTCAAACGAATGAAGTTCACTGTGAGACTCATACGTTTTGTCATACACGGATTGGGAAAAACGGTGAACTGGTCAGTTTTCGGACAAGGCGATGAATTTACATGCGTTGACCACTTCCCCTCGCCGTTGGCGATGTTATGATGGCGGCAATTTTTCTCTTTATATGCTTACGATTCGTTGAGAACCCGAAAATGTTAAAAAAACTCTTCTTTCCGTTGGTAGCCCTTTTTATGCTGGCAGGCTGTGCTACTCCGCCTACCACTATTGATGTCTCACCAAAAATCACTCTGCCTCAGCAGGACCCAAGCCTGATGGGCGTCACCGTGAGCATTAACGGTGCCGATCAGCGTCAGGACCAGGCGCTGGCAAAAGTGACCCGCGACAACCAGCAGGTTACCCTCACCGCGTCCCGCGACCTGCGCTTCCTGCTCCAGGAAGTGCTGGAGAAACAGATGACCGCTCGCGGCTACATGATTGGCCCAAGCGGCGCGGTCGATCTGCAGATCATCGTGAACAACCTGTACGCTGACGTGTCTCAGGGCAACGTGCGCTACAACATCGCGACCAAAGCGGATATCGCCATCATTGCCACCGCGAAGAATGGCAACAAGATGACCAAAAACTACCGCGCCAGCTACTCTGTTGAAGGTGCGTTCCAGGCCTCCAACCAGAACATTGCTAACGCCGTTAATAGCGTGCTGACCGACACCATCGCCGATATGGCGCAGGACACCAGCATTCACGACTTCATCAAGCAGAACGCGCGTTAATCCCGCTCGCTGACCCGGTGTATCACCGGGTCAGTTTTATAAGAACATGTCCAGCCATTACTTACGCATTTTCCAGCAACCGAAATCAGCTATCCTGCTGATCCTCGGCTTCGCCTCGGGTTTACCCCTCGCACTCACTTCCGGCACGCTTCAGGCATGGATGACGGTTGAGAACATCGATCTTAAAACGATTGGTTTCTTCTCGCTTGTGGGCCAGGCCTATGTCTTTAAGTTCCTGTGGTCTCCGGTCATGGATCGCTATACGCCGCCTTTCCTCGGACGTAGACGCGGCTGGTTAGTGATGACGCAGATCCTGCTGCTGCTGGCCATCGCGGCGATGGGTTTTCTTGAACCTACCACGCAGCTTCGCTGGATGGCGGCGCTTGCGGTAGTGATTGCCTTCTGCTCCGCCTCTCAGGATATCGTGTTCGACGCCTGGAAGACGGACGTCTTACCTGCGGAAGAGCGCGGCGCCGGTGCGGCAATCAGCGTGCTGGGCTATCGCCTCGGGATGCTGGTCTCCGGCGGGCTGGCGCTGTGGCTCGCCGACCGTTACCTCGGCTGGCAGGGCATGTACTGGCTGATGGCCGCCCTGCTGATCCCCTGCATTATCGCGACGCTGTTCGCGCCCGAACCGAGTGACGTTATCCCGGTTCCCCGCTCGCTGGAGCAGGCCGTCGCCGAACCGCTTCGTGACTTCTTTGGCCGCAACAACGCCTGGCTGATCCTGTTGCTTATCGTCCTTTATAAGCTGGGCGATGCCTTTGCCATGAGCCTGACCACCACCTTCCTGATCCGGGGCGTCGGTTTTGACGCGGGTGAAGTCGGCGTGGTGAATAAAACGCTGGGACTGTTTGCGACCATTGTCGGCGCACTTTATGGCGGCGTACTGATGCAGCGCCTGACGCTGTTTCGCGCGCTGCTGATTTTCGGCATCCTTCAGGGCGCCTCTAACGCAGGCTACTGGCTGCTGTCGATTACCGACAAACATACGATCAGCATGGCCGCGGCGGTGTTTTTCGAAAACCTCTGCGGCGGTATGGGCACAGCGGCATTTGTTGCCCTGCTGATGACCCTGTGCAACAAGTCGTTTTCCGCTACCCAGTTCGCGCTGCTCTCGGCGCTCTCCGCCGTTGGCCGGGTGTACGTTGGACCGATTGCCGGCTGGTTCGTGGAAGCCCACGGCTGGCCAACATTTTATCTCTTCTCGGTCGTGGCTGCCGTGCCGGGAATTTTATTGCTGCTGGTCTGCCGTCAGACGCTGGAATATACCCAGCGGACAGAACACTTTATGCCGCGCACCGAATATCACCGCGCCTACCGTTTTGCGTTACGTCTGTTAATGGTGGGCTGCGCTGCTCTCGCACTCTGGCTGGTGGTGCTCATTATTAATGCCAGCACGTCACTGGCACTGCCCTTCGAAGCCCTTCTGCTGGATGCAGGCGCCCTGCTGGCTATCGCCGGGATCCTGACCGGGGGTCTGCTCGATTTCATGGCGTTGCGTAAAACGCAGATGACCTGAAGAAAAATGCGAAAGGTTATTTCCCGTTGTAATCACTAAGCGAAATTATAACGGCGAAATAGCCACCAGCCGCTAAAAAAAATATTTGTTGTTTTGTGCGGGATAGGATTTGGAAATTATTGGCTCCCATTCCAAAACGCTATTTTTCATTAAACGATTCAGCATGCGAGAGTTTGATTTTTCGTTTTTTAGATGTCTTTTTATTGATAATTAATTGTTAATTTTTTGTTTATTTTCAACAATGGTTATACCAATTGTCCCTTTTAGGGTATGCTTGGGGGTCCTTTCGTTATAAAGCCCACGCCATGCGGCTTCGGTCATAAAAACCGACATAATTTGCAACACTTGTGACATGTGCGGCAGAACCCAGTAACACCTTCCTGACACAGGCCTAATGATGTTTACAGTAATGTAACCTTCCCGTAAAATGCCCGCACACTTTAAACGCCACCAGACTCCGTGGAATTGAGGTCGTTAAATGAGACTCGGGAAATACAATAAAAGTTTGGGATGGTTGTCATTATTCGCGGGCACTGTATTACTCAGTGGCTGCGATTCTGCACTACTAGACCCCAAAGGACAGATTGGACTGGAACAACGTTCACTGATATTGACGGCTTTTGGCCTGATGTTGATTGTGGTTATTCCTGCCATTTTGATGGCTGTTGGTTTCGCCTGGAAGTATCGTGCGAGCAATAAAGATGCGAAGTATAGCCCTAACTGGTCACACTCCAATAAAGTGGAAGCTGTGGTCTGGACGGTACCTATTCTGATCATCCTGTTCCTTGCCGTACTGACCTGGAAAACCACTCACGCACTTGAGCCAAGCAAACCGCTGGTTCACGATGAGAAACCTATTACCATTGAAGTGGTCTCCATGGACTGGAAATGGTTCTTCATCTATCCAGAGCAGGGTATTGCTACCGTGAATGAAATCGCCTTCCCGGCGAACACTCCGGTTCAGTTCAAAGTGACCTCCAACTCCGTAATGAACTCCTTCTTCATCCCACGTCTGGGTAGCCAGATTTACGCGATGGCCGGTATGCAGACTAACCTGCACCTGATCGCGAATGAAGCAGGCACCTATGATGGTATCTCCGCCAGCTATAGCGGCCCGGGCTTCTCAGGTATGAAGTTCAAAGCTATTGCGACGCCGGACCGTGCCGCTTTCGACCAGTGGGTTGAAAAAGCGAAGCAGTCTCCAAACACCATGTCTGACATGGCGGCGTTCGAAAAAGTGGCTGCACCTAGCGAATACAACAAGGTGGAGTACTTCTCTAATGTGAAACCAGATTTGTTCAAAGACGTTATTGGCAAATTTATGGATCACGGCAAGAGCATGGACATGACCCAGCCTGAAGGCGAGCACAGCGCGCACGAAGGTATGGAAGGCATGGACATGAGCCACGCGGAAACCGCTCACTAAGGGGCCGAGGAAGAAAATGTTCGGAAAATTGACACTGGATGCAGTGCCCTACCATGAACCGATTATCGTGGTTACGGTGGCTGCAATTATCATTGGTGGCGCGGCCTTACTGGCCCTGATCACTTACTTCGGTAAGTGGAGCTACCTGTGGAACGAGTGGCTGACTTCGGTTGACCACAAAAAACTCGGTATCATGTACTGCATCGTCGGTATCGTCATGTTAATTCGTGGCTTTGCGGATGCGATCATGATGCGTAGCCAGCAGGCACTCGCTTCTGCGGGTGAAGCCGGCTTCCTGCCACCGCACCACTACGATCAGATCTTTACCGCCCACGGCGTTATCATGATCTTCTTCGTGGCGATGCCGCTGGTTATCGGCCTGATGAACGTTGTCGTTCCGCTGCAAATCGGCGCGCGCGACGTGGCGTTCCCGTTCCTGAACAACCTGAGCTTCTGGTTCACGGTTGTCGGCGTTATCCTGGTTAACCTGTCACTGGGTGTGGGCGAATTCGCACAGACCGGCTGGCTGGCGTACCCGCCGCTGTCAGGAATTGAGTACAGTCCGGGCGTTGGCGTCGACTACTGGATTTGGGCGCTTCAGCTCTCCGGTGTCGGTACTACCCTGACCGGTATCAACTTCTTCGTGACCATTATCAAGATGCGTGCCCCTGGCATGACCATGTTCAAGATGCCGGTATTTACCTGGGCATCTCTGTGCGCCAACATCCTGATTATTGCCTCCTTCCCAATTCTGACCGTCACCATCGCGCTGCTGACCCTGGACCGCTACCTGGGCACCCATTTCTTCACGAATGATATGGGTGGCAACATGATGATGTACATCAACCTGATTTGGGCCTGGGGTCACCCGGAAGTGTACATTCTGGTTCTGCCTGTGTTCGGAGTGTTCTCCGAAATCGCGGCTACCTTCTCGCGTAAACGTCTGTTTGGTTACACCTCTCTGGTGTGGGCAACCGTGTGTATTACCGTTCTGTCGTTCATCGTTTGGCTGCACCACTTCTTCACCATGGGTGCGGGCGCGAACGTAAACGCCTTCTTCGGTATCACCACCATGATTATCGCCATCCCTACCGGGGTGAAGATCTTCAACTGGCTGTTCACCATGTATCAGGGCCGTATCGTGTTCCACTCAGCGATGCTGTGGACCATCGGCTTCATCGTGACCTTCTCCGTAGGTGGGATGACCGGCGTACTGCTGGCGGTGCCAGGTGCTGACTTCGTTCTGCACAACAGCCTGTTCCTGATTGCGCACTTCCATAACGTTATCATCGGTGGCGTGGTCTTCGGCTGCTTCGCTGGCGTAACCTACTGGTGGCCAAAAGCGTTCGGCTTCACGCTGAACGAAAAATGGGGTAAACGCGCGTTCTGGTTCTGGATCATTGGCTTCTTCGTGGCATTTATGCCGCTGTACGTGCTGGGCTTCATGGGTATGACCCGTCGTCTGAGCCAGCAGATCGATCCGCAGTTCCACCCAATGCTGATGGTTGCAGCGGGCGGCGCCGTGCTGATTGCCTGTGGTATCGCGTCTCAGCTGATTCAATTCTACGTGTCTATTCGCGACCGCGATCAGAACCGTGACCTGACCGGTGACCCATGGGGTGGCCGTACGCTGGAGTGGGCAACCTCTTCTCCACCGCCTTTCTATAACTTTGCCATCGTGCCGCAGGTTCATGAACGCGACGCATTCTGGGAAATGAAAGAGAAAGGTGAAGCGTACAAGCAACCAGCTCATTACGAAGAGATCCACATGCCGAAAAACAGCGGTGCGGGCATTGTCATTGCCGCCTTCGCAACGGTATTTGGTTTCGCAATGATCTGGCACATCTGGTGGATGGCGATTGTTGGCTTCGCCGGCATCGTAATCAGCTGGATTGTGAAGAGCTTTGACGAGGACGTGGACTACTACGTACCAGTCCGTGAAGTTGAGAAGCTGGAAAATCAGCATTTCGACGAGATTTCTAAAGCGGGGCTGAAAAATGGCAACTGATACTCTGGCGCACTCAACTGCCCACGCGCATGAACATGCGCACCACGATACAGGACCGACTAAAGTCTTCGGTTTCTGGATCTACCTGATGAGCGACTGCATTCTGTTCTGCTGTCTGTTCGCGACCTATGCCGTTCTGGTGAACGGCACGGCGGGCGGCCCGGCTGGCAAGGACATCTTTGAACTGCCGTTCGTTCTGGTTGAAACCGCACTGCTGTTATTCAGCTCCATCACCTACGGCATGGCGGCTATCGCCATGTACAAAAACAACAAGAGCCAGGTTGTTTCCTGGCTGGCGTTGACCTGGCTGTTTGGTGCTGGATTTATCGGGATGGAAATCTATGAATTCCATCACCTGATTCTGGAAGGTTTCGGTCCGGATCGCAGTGGCTTCCTGTCCGCGTTCTTCGCGCTGGTCGGTACCCACGGTCTGCACGTGACCTCTGGTCTGATCTGGATGGCGGTACTGATGTTCCAGGTATCCCGTCGCGGCCTGACCAGCACTAACCGTACCCGTATCATGTGCCTGAGTCTGTTCTGGCACTTCCTGGACGTGGTGTGGATCTGTGTGTTCTCTGTTGTCTATCTGATGGGGGCGATGTAATGAGTCATTCAAACGATCATGGCGCTTCCCACGGTAGCGTAAAAACCTACATGACAGGTTTCATCCTGTCGATCATCCTGACGGTGATCCCGTTCTGGATGGTGATGAGCGGTTCTGCGTCTAAGCCGGTTATTCTGGGTGCAATCCTGGTGACCGCGGTGATTCAGATTCTGGTGCATCTGGTTTGCTTCCTGCACATGAACACCAAGTCCGATGAAGGCTGGAATATGACCGCCTTTATCTTTACCGTGATTATCATCGCTATCCTGGTAGTCGGTTCCATCTGGATTATGTGGAACCTCAACTACAACATGATGGTTCACTAAGAGCGGCGAGTATGTTTAAGCAATACCTGCAAGTAACGAAACCAGGCATCATCTTTGGCAACCTGATCTCCGTGATCGGAGGGTTCCTGCTGGCCTCTAAGGGCAGCATTGATTACACCCTCTTTATCTACACGCTGGTCGGTGTGTCACTGGTTGTTGCGTCCGGTTGTGTATTTAACAACTACATCGACATGGATATCGACAAGAAGATGGAAAGGACCAAAAATCGGGTGCTGGTGAAAGGCCTGATCGCCCCTTCCGTCTCGCTGGTGTACGCCACCTTGCTGGGTATTGCTGGCTTTATGCTGCTGTGGTTTGGTGCTAACCCGCTGGCCTGCTGGCTGGGGGTGATGGGGTTCGTGGTGTATGTGGGCGTCTACAGCCTGTATATGAAACGCCACTCCGTCTACGGCACGCTGATTGGTTCTCTCTCCGGCGCTGCGCCGCCGGTGATTGGCTACTGCGCGGTCACGAACGAGTTCGACAGCGGTGCGCTGATCCTGCTGGCTATCTTTAGCCTGTGGCAGATGCCGCACTCTTATGCCATCGCGATTTTCCGCTTTAAGGATTATCAGGCAGCGAACATCCCGGTTCTGCCGGTCGTGAAGGGCATTTCGGTTGCCAAGAACCACATCACGCTGTACATCATCGCCTTTGCTGTGGCAACGCTGATGCTCTCTCTGGGTGGTTACGCCGGATACAAATATCTGGCGGTAGCCGCTGCGGTGAGCGTCTGGTGGCTCGGTATGGCGCTGCGCGGTTACAAAGTGGAAGATGACAAAGTCTGGGCGCGCAAACTGTTTGTGTTCTCGATTGTGGCCATCACCTCGCTGTCCGTGATGATGTCCGTGGACTTTATGGTGCCAGATTCACACAACCTGCTGACTTACGTCTGGTAAGCGTGCTGAATTGAAAAAGCCAGGTTAATCACCTGGCTTTTTTTTTGCCCGGCGGCGCTACGCTTGCACGGGCCTACGGGATCGGTAGGTCGGGTAAGGCATCGCCGCCACCCGACGCGGTTTTGCACGATGGTAATATCTCTTAAACAAACACCTATTTACCGCAATTAACACCCCGCCTAAACTAGTGCCTGCTTTTGAACTGAGGTGGTAATGAACGATTATAAAATGACGCCGGGCGAGCTACGCGCGACCTGGGGCTTAGGGACTGTCTTCTCGCTACGGATGCTTGGCATGTTTATGGTCCTGCCTGTTCTGACCACGTACGGTATGGCGCTGCAGGGGGCCAGCGAGGCGCTGATTGGACTCGCGATCGGCATCTACGGCCTGGCGCAGGCGGTATTCCAGATCCCGTTTGGCCTGCTCTCTGACCGGGTGGGTCGAAAGCCACTGATCGTCGGCGGGCTGCTGGTCTTTGTGCTCGGAAGCGTGATTGCCGCCCTCTCCCACTCCATCTGGGGGATTATTCTCGGTCGCGCTCTGCAGGGCTCCGGCGCGATTGCCGCCGCGGTGATGGCTCTGCTGTCAGACTTAACCCGCGAGCAGAACCGCACCAAAGCGATGGCGTTCATCGGCGTGAGCTTTGGCGTGACGTTTGCGATTGCGATGGTGCTGGGCCCCATCATTACCCACACGTTGGGTCTGCACGCCCTGTTCTGGATGATTGCCGTGCTGGCGACCATCGGCATTGCCTTAACCCTGTGGGTCGTGCCGGACAGCAAGAACCACGTCCTGAACCGTGAGTCGGGGATGGTAAAAGGCTGCTTCAGCAAAGTGATTGTCGAGCCGCGCCTGCTGAAGCTGAATTTTGGCATTATGTGCCTGCATATCCTGCTGATGTCGACCTTTGTCGCCCTGCCCGGCCAGCTTGCCGCAGCGGGTTTCCCGGCGGCTGAGCACTGGAAAATCTATCTGGTCACGATGCTGATTTCGTTTGTCTCCGTCGTGCCGTTCATCATCTACGCCGAAGTGAAGCGCAAAATGAAGCGCGTCTTCGTGGGCTGCGTGGCGGTACTGCTGATTGCCGAAATTGTGCTCTGGGGTGCCGGTCCGCACTTCTGGGAACTGATTGCTGGCGTACAGCTGTTCTTCCTGGCCTTTAACCTGATGGAAGCGCTGCTCCCGTCGCTGATCAGCAAAGAGTCCCCCGCCGGGTATAAAGGTACGGCGATGGGTATCTACTCCACCAGCCAGTTTCTCGGCGTGGCGATCGGCGGCTCGCTCGGCGGCTGGGTGGACGGCCTGTTTGATTCACAAACCGTGTTCCTCGCCGGTGCGCTATTGGCGACAGTCTGGCTGCTGGTCGCCAGCACCATGAAAGAGCCGCGCTACGTCAGCAGCCTGCGGGTAGAAATCCCGGATGATGTGGAAATTAGCGATGCGCTGAAACAGCGTCTGGAAGCCAAAGAAGGCGTGACGGATGTGCTCATCGTCCCGGAAGAGCGCAGCGCTTACGTCAAAATAGACAGTAAAATGACCAACCGCTTCGAAGTCGAGCAGGCGCTCAAAGCGTGAAAAAAGCCCGGTTAAACCGGGCTTTTTATATTAATCGCGGAAGTTTTTAAACTGGAACGGTTGCCCCAGATCGCCGCCGCGCACCAGCGCCATTACGGACTGGAGGTCATCGCGGGACTTACCGGTCACGCGAATTTCTTCGCCCTGGATCTGCGCCTGCACCTTCAGCTTGCTGTCTTTAATAAGCTTAACGATCTTCTTCTGCACCGCGCTCTCGATGCCCTGCTTCAGCTTGGCTTCAACAAACCAGTTCTTACCGCTGTGGACGAACTCTTCCGGCACGTCCAGAGACGTCCCTTCGATGCCGCGCTTTAACAGCTTGGCGCGCAGAATGTCGAGCAGCTGATTCACCTGGAAATCAGACTCGCTCAGCACCTTAATGGTCTTATTTGCGTCGTTCAGCTCGAACGACGCCTCAACGCCACGAAAATCGAAACGTGACTCAACTTCGCGGGTTGCGTTCTCAACGCCGTTGCGAACTTCCTGGATATCAACTTCGGAAACAATATCGAAAGATGGCATCTTTTCTTCTCCCTTCACTTTTGTTGCGTTGCATAATACCCGCTACGAGGCATAACTCAACAGAAGCTTAGCTGTATAATTAAGCTGTAACACCTGGCGCAGTTGCGGGTGAGGAGGAACAATGAAAATTACGGTGCTCGGATGCGGAGCGCTTGGTCAGCTGTGGCTGACCGCGCTGTGCAAGCACGGACATGAGGTTCAGGGCTGGCTGCGCGTGCCCCAGCCCTATTGCAGTGTAAACCTGATTGGTGAAGACGGAAGCATCTTTAACGAATCCCTCACCGCGAACGATCCTGACTTCCTGGCGCAAAGCGACCTTTTACTGGTGACGCTCAAAGCGTGGCAGGTCTCAGACGCGGTAAAAACGCTGGCCGCGCAGCTCCCCCCCACTTCGCCCATACTGCTGCTGCATAACGGCATGGGGACCCTTGATGAGCTGAAAAGCGTCCCGCAGCCCCTGCTGATGGCGACGACCACGCACGCTGCACGTCGCGACGGCAACATCATCGTGCATGTCGCCAGCGGCGTAACGCATATCGGCCCGGCCAGAACACAGGATGGCGACTACAGCTATCTGGCCGATGTGCTTCAAAAGGTGCTGCCGGACGTGGCCTGGCACAACAACATTCGCCCTCAGCTCTGGCGCAAGCTGGCCGTCAACTGCGTGATTAATCCCCTGACGGCGCTGTGGGACTGCCCGAACGGGGAGCTGAAAAATCATCCGCAGGACGTTGCGGTTTTGTGTGCGGAAGTCGCGGCGGTCGTTGAGCGGGAAGGCCTGCATACCTCGGCAGACGATTTGCGCTGCTATGTCGAGCAGGTCATTGAGAGTACAGCAGAAAATATCTCCTCAATGCTGCAGGACGTTCGGGCATTACGCCACACGGAGATCGACTACATCACCGGCTATCTGCTAAAACGCGCCCGCGCGCACGGCATCGCCGTGCCGGAAAACGCCCGTCTGTATGACCTGGTTAAACGTAAGGAGAGTGAATATGAGCGCGTCAGCCCTGATCTGCCTCGCCCCTGGTAGCGAAGAGATGGAAGCGGTCACCACCATTGATTTGATGGTGCGCGGCGGCATTAAGGTCACCACCGCCAGCGTCGCCAGCGACGGCAATCTGGCAATCACTTGTTCACGCGGGGTGAAAATCCTCGCGGATGCCCCCCTTGTTCAGGTGGCTGACGGCGATTACGACATCATCGTGCTGCCCGGCGGCTTAAAAGGCGCGGAATGTTTTCGCGACAGCCCGCTGCTGGTCGAGACCGTGCGCCAGTTCCATCTGTCCGGCCGCATCGTCGCAGCAATCTGTGCCGCCGCCGGAACGGTTCTGATTCCGCACGATATCTTCCCCATCGGCAACATGACCGGCTTCCCGGGGCTTAAGGATACAATCCCGGAAGAGCATTGGGTGGATAAACGCGTCGTCTGGGACCCGCGCGTCAACCTGCTGACCAGCCAGGGGCCCGGCACCGCGATCGATTTTGGCTTAAAGATTATTGACCTGCTGGTCGGGCGCGAGAAAGCGTATGAAGTGGCGTCATCGCTGGTGATGCCGGCGGGGATTTATAATTACTATGAAGAGTAGTGGATAAAAAAAGCCGGGTGGCGCGAGGTAAAAGCAAAACGGCAACCTTTGGTTGCCGTTTTTTATGTTTGCGCCCTCTCCCTGTGGGAGAGGGTCGGGGTGAGGGCACCAGGCCGCACGCTACGGGCGATACACCTTCACATTCGCAAAGCCCTGCTCGCGCAGATACAGCGCCTGCAGGCGGCTCATCACCCCGCGCTCACACCAAAGCAGATAGGTTTTGCTCTTGTCGAGATCGCCAAATTTCGTGCTCAGCTTGTAGAACGGCAGAGAAACCACCTCAACGCCTTCGACGTTCAGCGGGCTGGCGTCCTGCTCATCAATCGAACGAATATCCACAATCACATCGCTTGCACCAAAACCGCTGACGGTTTCAACTTCAACGACTTCCTGCTCGGTCTGCTGGGCAATCTCGCGGATATCAATGTTGGAGGCGTCCTCCACCACTTTGTCCAGAATGGCAAAATCGAAGTTCTCTTCTTCCGCTTCGATCTTCGCCTTCACCGCTTTGACGGTTGGGCTTTTTGAGATCACGCCGCAGTATTCCGGCATAGTACGGGCGAAATCTTCGGTGCCGATTTCGCGCGCCAGGTCGATGATGTGCTCTTTGTCGTGGGAGATCAGCGGACGCAGGATCAGCGTATCAGACACGTTGTCGATCAGACGAAGGTTGGTCAGCGTCTGGCTGGAGACCTGGCCCAGCGCTTCGCCGGTGACCAGCGCCTGCACGCCGTAGCGTTCCGCCACTTTGGACGCCGCGCGCACCATCATGCGCTTCAGCACCACGCCCATCTGGCCGTCGTCGACTTTCTCAAGGATTTCGCCGACCACAGGTTCGAAGTTGATCGCCACGAAACGCACGCGGTGGGAGCTGCCGAAGCGGTTCCACAGGTAATGTGCGACCTGACGAACGCCGATTTCGTGCGCCGCGCCGCCAAGGTTGAAGAAGCAGTAATGCACGCGGCAGCCGCGACGCATCAGCATATAGCTGGAGACGCCGGAGTCGAAGCCGCCGGAGATCAGGGACAATACGTCTTCCTGGGTGCCGATCGGGAAGCCGCCGATACCTTCATAGCGCCCTTTCACCAGCAGCAGGCGATCGTTTTCGATCTCCAGATTGACGGTCACGTCCGGGTTAGTCAGACGTACGCGCGCCGTCTCAACGTGCTGGTTCAAACCGCCGCCGACGTAACGTTCCACTTCAATGGAGCTGAATTCGTGCTTGCCGCGACGCTTCACGCGCACGCAGAAGGTTTTGCCTTCGATCTGGTCGCGGTACTGAACCAGCGCTTTCTCGAAGATGTCGTGCATATCGCTGAACGGAACATCTTCCACTTCCAGGATATGGTGAATACCCGGTATACGGGTCAGCGCGTCGCGAATATCCTGACGTTTGTTTTCGTCTTTCGCACGGACCTCAACGTGGTCCCAGTGGCGCACCACGGCGAGGGTTTCGTCGTAGTGCTTTAATACGTTACGAATGTTCCCGGTGAGAATTTTAATAAAGCGCAAACGCACAGATTGGCTTTTGATGGTGATTTCAGGGAACAATTTAATGATAAACTTCATGGCGGCAATGTTTCTTAGGCAAGCGTATTAAGGCTTGTAATGGAAAAGAGTACAGCAGCCCACACCCGTGGCTGCATCCAGGCGCGCAAGTATACCACCATCGCGCCGCTCCTGTGCACATTGCGCGTTATTTGATAATTGCCCTGAGTCCGTTACCATGTCGGGGCTGAGAATATAAGAGTCAATTCACTATGCCGAAGAAGAACGACGCACCGGCCAGTTTCGAAACTGCGCTGAATGAACTGGAGCAAATCGTTACCCGTCTTGAGAGCGGCGATCTCCCGCTGGAAGAGGCGCTCAACGAATTCGAACGTGGCGTGCAGCTGGCGCGCCAGGGGCAGGTCAAACTGCAGCAGGCCGAGCAGCGCGTGCAGATCCTGCTTTCCGACAGCGAAGACGCGAAAACCACGCCTTTTACACCGGACGCCGAGTAAATGGATTTTTCCAACGAGCTTCAGGCGCGTGTCGTACGCGCCAACGACGCCCTGCGCCGTTTTATTGCGCCACAGCCTTTTCAGAACACTCCACTGGTTGAAGCCATGCACTATGGCGCACTCTTGGGTGGGAAGCGCCTGCGCCCGTTCCTGGTGTACGCCACGGGCAATATGTTTGGTATTAGCGATAACACGCTGGACGCCCCGGCAGCGGCCGTGGAGTGCATCCACGCCTACTCGCTGATCCACGACGATCTCCCTGCCATGGACGACGACGATTTGCGTAGGGGTCAGCCCACCTGCCATATCAAGTTTGGCGAGGCGAATGCCATTCTGGCGGGTGATGCCCTGCAAACGCTGGCGTTCTCGATTCTGAGCGACGCGCCGATGGCGGAAGTGGCTGACAGCGACCGCCTGGCGATGATCTCCGAGCTGGCCATGGCCAGCGGCGTGGCCGGGATGTGCGGCGGACAGGCGCTGGATCTTGAAGCGGAAGGACGTCAGGTTAATCTGGAACAGCTGGAGCGTATTCATCGCCATAAAACAGGGGCGTTGATTCGTTCCGCCGTTCGCCTGGGCGCGCTGAGCGCGGGTGAACAAGGGCGCAAAGCCCTGCCGATTCTGGACAGATACGCAGAAAGTATCGGTCTGGCGTTCCAGGTTCAGGATGACATTCTGGATGTGGTGGGCGATACTGCAACATTGGGTAAACGTCAGGGTGCGGACCAGCAGCTTGGCAAAAGTACCTACCCCGCCCTGCTGGGCCTTGAGCAAGCCCAACGTAAAGCCCGGGATCTGATTGACGATGCCCGCCAGTCGCTAAATGAACTGGCCGCGCAATCGCTGGATACCTCGGCACTGGAAGCGCTAGCGGACTATATAATCCAGCGTGATAAATAAACAATATATCTCGATGAGCCTTTGATGAGTTTTGATATTGCCAAATACCCGACACTGGCGTTAGTTGACTCCACCCAGGAGTTACGTCTGCTGCCGAAAGAGAGCCTGCCGAAGCTGTGCGACGAGCTGCGTCGCTACCTGCTCGACAGCGTTAGCCGCTCCAGCGGCCATTTCGCCTCCGGGCTTGGCACGGTTGAGCTGACCGTGGCGCTGCATTACGTCTATAACACGCCGTTCGATCAGCTCATCTGGGACGTGGGCCACCAGGCCTATCCGCACAAAATTCTGACCGGACGTCGCGATAAAATTGGCACCATTCGCCAGAAAGGCGGCCTGCACCCGTTCCCGTGGCGCGGTGAGAGCGAGTATGACGTGCTGAGCGTCGGCCACTCCTCTACCTCCATTTCGGCGGGCATCGGTATTGCCGTTGCCGCTGAAAAAGAGAACAAGCAGCGCCGTACCGTCTGCGTGATTGGCGACGGTGCCATCACCGCAGGGATGGCCTTCGAAGCCATGAACCATGCGGGCGACATCAAGCCGGACATGCTGGTTATCCTTAACGATAACGAAATGTCGATCTCCGAGAACGTCGGCGCGCTGAACAACCATCTGGCCCAGCTGCTCTCCGGCAAGCTTTACTCCTCGCTGCGCGAAGGCGGCAAGAAAGTCTTCTCCGGCGTACCGCCGATTAAAGAGCTGCTCAAGCGTACCGAAGAACACATCAAAGGCATGGTCGTACCGGGCACCCTGTTTGAAGAGCTGGGCTTTAACTATATTGGCCCGGTTGACGGCCATGACGTGCTGGGTCTGGTGACCACGCTCAAGAACATGCGCGACCTGAAAGGCCCGCAGTTCCTGCACATCATGACCAAAAAAGGACGTGGCTACGAACCGGCGGAAAAAGATCCGATCACCTTCCACGCGGTACCCAAATTTGACCCGTCCAGCGGCTGTCTGCCAAAAAGCAGCGGCGGCATGCCGAGCTATTCAAAAATCTTCGGCGACTGGCTGTGCGAAACCGCAGCGAAAGACAACAAGCTGATGGCGGTGACGCCTGCCATGCGTGAAGGCTCCGGCATGGTGGAGTTTTCCAGAAAATACCCTGACCAGTATTTTGACGTAGCCATTGCCGAGCAGCATGCTGTGACGTTTGCAGCGGGCCTGGCGATTGGCGGCTACAAGCCGGTTGTCGCTATCTATTCCACCTTCCTGCAGCGCGCCTACGATCAGGTGATCCACGACGTGGCGATTCAGAAGCTGCCGGTACTGTTTGCTATCGATCGTGCGGGCATCGTCGGTGCCGACGGCCAGACGCACCAGGGCGCGTTTGACCTGTCGTTCCTGCGCTGTATTCCGGATATGGTTGTCATGACGCCAAGCGACGAGAACGAATGTCGTCAGATGCTGTTTACCGGCTACCACTATCAGGATGGCCCAAGCGCCGTTCGCTACCCGCGCGGCAATGCGGTAGGCGTTGAGCTTCAGCCGCTGGAAAAACTGCCGATCGGTAAAGGTCTGGTGAAGCGTCGCGGTGAAAAAGTGGCGATCCTGAACTTCGGCACGCTGATGCCAGAGGCGGCGAAAGCGGCTGAAGCGCTGAATGCCACCCTGGTGGACATGCGCTTTGTGAAGCCGCTCGACGACGCTCTGATCCTGAGTATGGCTGAAACGCATGACGTGCTGGTCACGCTGGAAGAAAACGCCATCATGGGCGGCGCGGGCAGCGGCGTGAACGAGGTGCTGATGGCAAATCGTAAAGTCGTGCCGGTGCTGAATCTCGGCCTGCCGGATCATTTCATTCCTCAGGGTACCCAGGATGAAGCCCGTGCGGCTATTGGCCTGGACGCCGCCGGTATCGAAGCCAAAATCCGCGCCTGGCTGGACTAACCCCTTCCCCCTTTTCCGCTCCTGCTATGCTTAAACCTGGTGTTTAAACAGCAGGAGCGGAACCGTGCAATACACAACATTAGGAAAAACGGACCTTAAGGTTTCCCGACTTTGTCTGGGATGCATGACCTTTGGCGAGCCCGATCGGGGTAATCACGCCTGGACGCTGCCGGAAGAGAGCAGCCGTCCGATCATCAAACGCGCCATCGAGGGCGGCATTAACTTCTTTGACACCGCCAACAGCTACTCCGACGGCAGCAGCGAGGAGATTATCGGCCGCGCCCTGCGCGATTTTGCCCGCCGTGATGACATCGTCGTCGCCACCAAGGTCTACTATCCGGTGGGCGACCTGGCTGAGGGCCTTTCTCGCGCGCAGATCCTGCGCTCCATTGATGACAGCCTCAAACGCCTGAACATGGATTACGTCGACCTGCTGCAGATTCACCGCTGGGATTACAACACGCCAGTCGAGGAGACGCTTGAAGCGCTTAACGACGTGGTCAAAGCCGGTAAAGCACGCTACATCGGCGCGTCGTCTATGCACGCGTCGCAGTTTGCCCAGGCGCTGGATCTCCAGGCGCAGCACGGCTGGGCGCGCTTTGTCACCATGCAGGATCACTACAATCTGATCTATCGTGAAGAAGAGCGCGAGATGCTGCCGCTGTGCCATCAGGAGGGCGTGGCGGTGATCCCGTGGAGCCCGCTGGCGCGCGGCCGCCTGACCCGTCCGTGGGGAGAAACCACGGCTCGCCTGGTATCGGATGAAGTGGGAAAAAATCTTTATTCCGGTACAGAAGCCAGCGATGCGCTGATTGCCGAACGGTTAGCCGGTATTGCCGACGATACCGGTGCCACCCGCGCGCAGGTGGCGCTGGCGTGGCTGCTGGGCAAGCGCGGGGTCGCGTCGCCGATTATTGGGACGTCGCGGGAAGAACAGCTGGATGAGCTGCTGAATGCGGTGGATATCACGCTGACGCCGGAGCAGATTGCCGAGCTGGAGACGCCGTATCAGCAGCATCCTATAGTGGGGTTTAAGTAAACACTTGCCGGGTGGCGGCTTCGCCTTACCCGGCCTACGATCGCACCCTGTTTGTAGGCCGGGTAAGCGCAGCGCCACCCGGCAATACAGAGCGCACAAACTCACGCGAAGTGATCGTACCCTTTCCAGTCGAGCGTTACCGGCGCACCTTCACGGACAAACTTCAGCCCTTCGCTCTCCGGCATGATCTGACCGATGCAGGTAAATTTCGCGCCGAGATGCGCTAACGCCACGTCCAGCGTTCCACGGTTGAGCTCTGGCACCGTGAAGCACAGCTCGTAGTCTTCACCACCGGACAGCGCCCAGCGCAGGGCCTGCTCAGGCTCTACATGGCGAAGCAGTTGCTCAGACAGGGGGAACAGATCCAGGTCAACCCGCGCGCCGACGCCGCTGGCCTTCAGGATATGCCCAAGGTCCGAGATCAGCCCGTCAGAGAGATCGATAGCCGAGCTTGCCCGCTCGCGCAGCGCCTGGCCGTGCAAAATACGCGGTGTCGGCCGCAGATGGCGCTTCACCAGATACGCCGCATCATCAGCATCTTCAACCGTTAAACGGTCCTGAAGGATCGCCAGCCCAGCCGCGCTATCGCCCGGCGTACCGGTCACGTAGATCCAGTCGCCGGGTTTTGCTCCCGAGCGCTTCAGCGCGCGGCCAAGCGGCACGTAGCCGTGGATCGCCAGCGTCATCGACAGCGGCCCGGCAGTGGTATCACCGCCAATCAGCTGCATATCGTAATAATTCAGCTGTTCAAACAGCGCGTCGCTAAAGGCTTCCAGCCAGGCTTCATCCACCTCTGGCAGGGTCAGGGCCAGCGTCAGCCACGCGGGATCGGCGCCCATCGCCGCCAGATCGCTGACGTTCACTGCCAGCGCTTTATACGCCAGATCGGCAGGATCGATATCCGGTAAGAAATGACGTCCGCACACCAGGGTGTCGGTGCTGATTGCCAGCGTCTGTTTTTCGGGAATATTGAGAAGTGCACAGTCATCGCCAATGCCGGTTTCAACATCAAGACGAGAGGTTCTGACACGGTCGAAATAACGGGCAATCAGGGAGAATTCGCCGCATGCCATACGTTATGCCTCAGCAAATAAAAGAAAAAACCGGAGCCACACTGCCCGTCAGGCAATGCAGGACTCCGGTTTGCGGATCACTTTTTGTGGGGACGGATCGCAGGTGCTGCTTTATCAAGTACGCCGTTTACAAACTTATGGCTGTCTTCAGCGCCGAAGGTTTTCGCCAGTTCGATCGCTTCGTTGATGGCCACTTTGTACGGCACATCATCACGTTTAGACAGCTCAAACAGCGCAATACGCAACACTGCTTTTTCTACCTGACCCAGCTCTTCGAGCAGACGGGACAGGTAAGGCTTCATCAGACCATCGAGATACGCGCTATTAGTCGCCACTCCCGACAGCAGTTCACGGAAGTACAGAACGTCAACGTCTTTCACGTCCTGTTCTGACAGGAACTGGTATTCAACATCAGCGATGTCGTTCTGGGACAACTGCCAGGAGTAAAGTGCCTGGACGGCACATTCACGGGCGCGGCGACGAGCAGCAGGTTTCACGGAATTCCCCTTACAAAAAAATCAGGCCTTGATGGCTTTCAATACATTGATCATTTCAAGCGCGGTCAGTGCAGCTTCTGCACCTTTGTTACCGGCTTTGGTGCCAGCACGTTCGATGGCTTGTTCAATACTTTCGGTGGTCAGCACGCCGAACGCGACAGGAATTTCAGCATCCTGCGCAACGTGTGCCAGACCGTTGCTTGCACCGCCCGCAACGTATTCGAAGTGCGCAGTGCCGCCACGAATAACAGTACCCAGCGCAATCACCGCGTCGTATTTACCGGTTTTCGCCAGCGCGCCCGCCGCCAGTGGCAGTTCGTAAGCGCCTGGAACCCAAACAACGGTAATGTTGTCATCTTTAACCTGGCCGATACGTTTCAGGGCGTCAATGGCACCTTCCAGCAGGCTGTCGTTGATGAAGTTGTTGAAACGCGCAATGGTGATGGCGACGCGAGCGTCCGGGGTAGCTACAGCAGCTTCAATAATGTTCATACTCTTCCTTTACGGGTTCATTTGGCCCCGCAGGGGGGCGGATTTTATCATAATACTTTGCGCACTGCTTCCCTATTTCAGGAGCAATTACGCTGTCGTTAAGTGGAGGCAGACATCCGGACCTACCGGACGAATCTCGCTAAATTTGAGTTGCGGTGCGTCGGCCAGTTTTTCAAGGCCGGGCAGCACAAACAGGCCGCGCGCGTCGTGACCTAACAGTTTAGGCGCAACGTAGACAATCAGTTCATCCACCAGCCCGGCCTGTAAGAGCGCACCGGCGAGCGTTGGCCCGGCTTCGACCCAGATGCTGTTCACCTGCTGCTTGCCGAGCAGCATCATCAGCACTACCAGATCCAGATGACCGTTATGCTCCGGCACCATAATGTTGCGCACGCCTTCCGGCCATTCGCGCGTATCTTCTTTGGTGCGGGCAATCCAGGTTTCACCGGGCTGCTTGACGATGCGGTGCTCCGGCGTCACCCGGTTCTGGCTATCAATGACAATGCGCAGCGGCTGACGCAGGTTCTCCTGCGGGTACAGCGCCTGGGTATCGGCATTCAGTTCGTCCCAGCGCACGGTCATGGCCGGATCGTCAGCCAGAACGGTTTCACTGCTGGTGAGGATAGCATGGCTTTGCGCGCGCAGACGTTGCACATCGCGCCTTGCCTGTGGAGACGTGATCCACTGGCTTTCGCCGTTTGCCATTGCCGTACGGCCGTCCAGCGAGGCGCCCAGCTTGAGCTGAATATACGGGAACCCTGTGCGCATGCGCTTCAGAAAGCCTTTGTTGATCGCTTCCGCGTCCTGCATCATCAGCCCATGGCTGACGTCAATGCCTTCCTGCTGCAGGCGGTACAGACCGCGTCCGGCCACCTGCGGATTCGGGTCCTGCATCGACGCGACCACGCGTGAAACGCCTGCTGCAATCAGCGCTTCGCAGCACGGCGGCGTCCGCCCGTGATGGCTGCAGGGCTCCAGCGTGACGTAGGCTGTGGCACCGCGCGCCTTCTCACCGGCCATGCGCAGCGCATGAACCTCGGCATGCGGCTCGCCGGCACGATAGTGAAACCCCTCCCCCACGATCTCGCCATCTTTAACAATAACGCACCCGACGTTCGGGTTGGGATGGGTGGTAAAACGACCGCGCTGCGCCAGCTTCATGGCTCTCGCCATGTAAATCTCATCCTGCATGAGCTTAATCCTGTAAGCGGGCGATCTCTTCGCCAAACTCTTTGATGTCTTCGAAACTGCGGTAGACCGAGGCGAAGCGGATATAGGCGACCTTATCGAGCTTTTTCAGCTGCTCCATCACCAGGTTGCCGATCATTTTGCTCGGCACTTCACGCTCGCCCAAACCACGAAGGTAAGATTTTATGTGGTTTAACGCCATCTCAACGTCGTCCGCACTGACGGGACGTTTCTCGAGGGCCTTCAGCATCCCGCTGCGGAGTTTCTCTTCGTTAAACGGCTCGCGCACGTCGTTACTTTTTACCACGCGCGGCATTACCAGCTCTGCAACCTCAAAGGTCGTGAAACGCTCGTTGCACACCAGACACTGCCGACGACGGCGTACGGATGACCCTTCGCCCACAAGACGAGAGTCGATGACTTTGGTATCCACAGCGGAGCAGAATGGGCAATGCATACGGTATCCCTGTTATCCGGTTAACTGATTTTCATTTTACCCTGATCTGGCCTGACAACAAAGGAAGAGCTTTTTGAGACAAAGGATCTATGTCTGACACGACGATGCTGGCTACCATTAGGACGATCCGTTATTTCAAGGAAATAAACGCAATGACAAGACGTTACCTGAAAATTTTGCTGGTGGGGAGCCTCTTCACCCTTAGCGCCTGTGCACAGCAAACCGAAGTCCGTCAGATGAAACAGAGCGTGAATACGCTCAATACGGCGATGGACAAACTGAACAAAGAAACGGTGAAGATCACCCAGCAAAACGCGCTGAATGCCAAATCCAGCAGCGGGGTTTATCTCCTGCCGGGAGCGAATACGCCTGCGCGGCTCAATAGCCAGATTGGCACGTTAAAGATGTCTCTGGTGAACGTGGCGGCGAATGCAGATGGTACTCGCGCAACATTACGCATTCAGGGCGAGTCCAACGATCCGCTGCCAGCCTTCAGCGGCACCGTCGAATGGGGACAGATCCAGGGCACCACGGAGAGCTATCAGGAGGTGAATGTTAACAGTCAGCTGTTCACCGCACCGGCCAGCGTGCTGGCTCCAAGCGATGTTGACATTCCGCTGCAGCTTAACGGACTCACTCCGGAGCAGTTAGGTTTTATCCGCATTCACGATATCCAGCCCGCCGCGCAGTAACCCCATCTTTTAGCGGAGTGCAATGTCACTCCGCTAACATTTACATTTCGTATGGATTGGCAACATAAATGATTGCCGCTACAATCCCGGCCGTTTAAAGTACGCAAACGTGAACGCAATCGATTACGCATGTGAGAGATATGTGAAACAACACATATTTTTGTGAGCAAGGATTCCTATAATAGGCTCCGCAGAAACACGAAATATTTTGATACGCAAATCGCGCATTTTTCACTCCCGGAAGGGAATTTCAATCAGTGGCATGATTATGAAAAAAACATTACTCGCAGCTGGCGCTGTACTGGCACTCTCCTCTTCTTTCACTGTTAACGCAGCGGAAAACGATAAACCACAATACCTCTCCGACTGGTGGCACCAGAGCGTTAACGTGGTCGGCAGCTACCACACCCGTTTCGGACCTCAGATCCGCAACGATACCTACCTGGAGTACGAAGCATTCGCCAAGAAAGACTGGTTTGATTTCTATGGCTATATGGATGCCCCGGTCTTCTTTGGTGGTAACTCTCAGGCAAAAGGTATCTGGAACCACGGTTCTCCTCTGTTCATGGAGATCGAGCCGCGCTTCTCCATCGACAAGCTGACCGGTACCGACCTGAGCTTCGGTCCGTTCAAAGAGTGGTACTTCGCGAACAACTATATCTACGACATGGGCCGCAACGAGTCCGGTCGTCAGAGCACCTGGTATATGGGTCTGGGTACGGACATCGACACTGGCCTGCCAATGAGCCTGTCCATGAACGTCTATGCTAAATACCAGTGGCAGAACTATGGTGCCGAAAACCAGAATGAGTGGGATGGCTATCGTTTCAAAGTGAAATACTTTGTGCCAATCACTCAGCTGTGGGGCGGTAACCTGAGCTACATCGGCTTCACCAACTTCGACTGGGGTTCAGATCTGGGCGATAAGAGCGGTTACGCTGAAAACGGCATCAAGCAGCGCACCAACAATTCCATCGCTTCCAGCCACATTCTGGCGTTGAACTACGATCACTGGCACTACTCTGTCGTGGCACGTTACTGGCACAACGGCGGCCAGTGGAACGACGACGCGAAACTGGTGTGGATGAACGAAAACGTCCGCTCTACCGGCTGGGGTGGTTACCTGGTTGTGGGTTATAACTTCTAACCTTGTGGTTGATGCCGGGTGGCGGCTACGCCTTACCCGGCCTACAAAACCTGTAGGCCCGCGCAAGCGCAGCGCCGCCAGGCAACAAAAGCCAGCTCAAGAGCTGGCTTTTTACTGCTTAACCTTCCGCAAAAAATCTGCCAGAGACCTGTCCGCACTCTCGCTAAACCGCCTCTCCGTCTGCACAATATTGAGGCACCGATCGAGCCGGAAACAGCGATAGTCATCACGCCGTTCGCACCACGCCGCCAGCAGCCAGCGCTCCCCCCAAAAGAACAGTCCCAGCGGCTGAACCTCGCGCTTTGAGAGCTGCCCGGCTTCATCACGGTAATGCAGCGCCAGCACGCGCTGGGCGGAAATCGCCTGATGGATCCTGTCAAAATCGCTGCGGGAGTGGCTTTGCATGCAAAAATCCGGGGCGTAGATCCGCGTCTGCTCCGCCTTTCGACGACTCTCCTCGGGCAGGATAGCCAGCACCTTCTCCTGAGCCGACTCCAGCTCGCGCGATAGCGATTCCCCTCCCCAGGTTTTGAGCAGGCGAATCGCGACGATCAGCGCCTCTGACTCCTTATTTGTCAGCATCAGCGGCGGCAGGTCAAAACCCGACATTAGCCGATATCCGCTCCCCGCCTCACCTTCCACCGGCACGCCGGAAAGCGACAGGTCGCGGATATCGCGGTAGACCGTGCGCTCGGACACGCCAAGCCGGTCCGCCAGATGCGCTGCCGTTGTCAGACGCCTGCCCCGCAGGATCTGCACAATCTGAAACAAACGGTCAGCGCGTCGGGTCATGTCTTATTCCGCTCTCAGGCAGGTTGATGGAGGCCGACGCGGTTACCCTCGCTGTCGGTAAACAATGCGATAGTGCCAATGCCATGCGGCAGTTCCAGCGGGCCAAACACGCACTCGCCGCCGGCAGAGGCGATGCGATCGAGCGTGGCCGCCAGATTGTCAGTATGCAGGTAAATAATAGCGCCCTGCAAAGACGGTGTAACGCCGTCAAATTTTGCCAGCGCCCCGCCGGTATACGGATCCTCATGCGGGAAAACGGCCAGCTCCGCGCAGTCCATTTTCTCGCGACGCAGCGCGAGCTGCATCACTGGCTCATAAAATTTGATAGCGCGATCCATATCCGCGACCGGAATTTCAAACCAGTTAATGACGCTTTTCATACATCCTCCTGACTGTTGTTTGGGTTCAGAAGGAGTCTACGACAGGGCTCCTGACAGCATACTGTCAGGAGTGTTTGTCAGGAGCAGATAAAAAAAATCCCGGTCAACCGACCGGGATTTCGATAACGCGCTAAACGTCGTCTTACGGCAGAATGGACGGCTGATCCGCCCCTTCTTTCTCGACTTTCTGCTGGAGCAGGTGCTCGCGCTTCATGCCGAGTTTCAATGCCAGTGCGGACGCGACGTAGATAGAAGACGCCGTACCGATGGTGACACCAATCAGCATGGTCAGCGAGAAGCCTTCCAGTACCGGGCCACCGAAGAGATAGAGCATCAGGATAACCATTAAGGTCGTTCCGGATGTGATCAAGGTACGGTGCAGCGTCTGGGTCAACGACACGTTAAAGATTTCGTACGGCGTACCGCGACGGATCTTACGGAAGTTTTCACGAATACGGTCAGATACCACGATACTGTCGTTCAGAGAGTAACCGATAACGGACATCAGGGATGCCACAATCGTCAGGTCAATCTCAATGTGGAACAGCGACAGTACGCCCATGGTGATCACCACGTCGTGCGCAAGAGCGATAACTACACCTGCCGCCAGGCGCCACTCGAAGCGGAAGCCAACGTAGATCAGGATGGAGATCAGCGCCACCATCAGCGCCATCGCACCGGTCTGGGCCAGATCCGCGCCCACGCTCGGGCCGACGAACTCAATACGCTTCACCGCCGCATTCTGGCTGGTCGATTCGTTGATGACGTTCAGAACCTTGCTACCCAGCTCCTGGCTGCCATTGGCATCGTGCACTGGCGGCATACGCACCATGATATCGCGGCTGCTGCCGAAGTTTTGCAGCAGCGGCTCTTCAAAGCCCGCTTTCTGCAGCGATTCGCGCATCTGGTCCATATCGATCGGTTTTTCCAGGGAGATTTCAATTACCGTACCACCGGTAAAATCGAGACCCCAGTTAAAGCCTTTCACGCCCATAATGGCGATGGACAGAATCAGCAGAAAACCTGAAATGCCGAAGGCCCAGTAGTCCCAGCGCATAAAGTCCCAGACTTTACGGCCGTGGTTTAATTGTTCAACAGTATATTCCTGTGCCACAACGCACTCCTCAGATAGACAGCTTTTTGACGCGCTTGCCGCCGTACAGCAGGTTCACGATGGCACGGGTGCCGACAATAGCGGTAAACATCGACGTTGCAACACCGATACCGGTTGTAATCGCAAAGCCTTTGATCGCGCCAGTACCCACTGCATACAGGATAAGAACCTTAATCAGTGTTGTTACGTTCGCATCGAAGATGGAGCTGAACGCTCCTTTGTAGCCTTCTTCAATCGCCTGTTGCACAGAGCGACCGTTGCTCAACTCTTCTTTGATACGTTCGTTTATCAGTACGTTGGCGTCGACCGCCACCGCAAGAGTCAGAACGATACCCGCAATACCCGGCATGGTCAGCGTCGCGCCCGGCAGCAGGGACATGATGCCGATGATCAGCACCAGGTTAGCCAGCAGAGCGGACGTCGCAATCAGACCAAACTTCTTATAGAAGAAGATCATGAAGAGGATGGAGACAACCAGACCGGCCAGACACGCTTCCAGACCCTGCTGGATGTTTTGCATACCCAGAGTAGGACCAATGGTACGTTCTTCAACAATCTGAATTGGCGCAATCAGCGCACCGGCACGCAGCAGCAGAGAGAGCTGACGCGCTTCGTTCGGGTTGTTAATACCGGTAATACGGAAGCTGTTACCCAGACGAGACTGGATATTGGCGATGTTAATCACCTCTTCCTCTTTCACCAGTACCGCACGACCGTTTGCATCTTTCTTACCGCTGTCTTTGTACTCCACGAACAGGGTCGCCATCGGTTTGCCGATGTTGTCCTTGGTGAAGTTGGACATGATGTTACCACCCGCGCTATCGAGCGAGATGTTAACCTGCGGCTGGTTGTATTCGTCCTGGCTGGAAGTGGAGTCGGTGATATGGTCACCGGTCAGGATCACGCGTTTGTACAGCACAACCGGCTGACCTTCGCGGGTCTGTTTCACTTCGGAGTCACCCGGAATACGGCCTGCGGCAGCAGCGGACTGATCGACATTAGAGTTAACCAGACGGAATTCCAGAGTCGCGGTTGCACCCAGAATCTCTTTCGCACGTGCGGTATCCTGGATACCCGGCAGTTCTACCACGATACGGTCAGCACCCTGACGCTGTACCAGCGGCTCAGCCACGCCCAGCTGGTTTACACGGTTACGCAGAATGTTGATGTTCTGCTGAACGGCGTATTCACGCGCTTCGCTCAGACGTGCATCCGTCATTACCGCACGCAGCTGGTTGCTGCCCTGAGAGGTAATCACCAGATCGCGGTGACGCTGAGACAGGTAAGTTACAGCCTGGTCGCGTGCCGCGCTGTCGCGGAACGTGATGCTCAAGCCGTAGTTATCTTCTTTACGCACGGTGGTATAGGCGATGCCTTTCTCACGCAGATCGCTGCGCAGGCTGTCGATATTCTGTTCCTGCAGCTTGCCGAGCGCGGTATCCATATCCACTTCCATCAGGAAGTGAACGCCGCCACGCAGGTCAAGACCCAGTTTCATTGGCTCTGCATTCAGAGCAGCCAGCCAACGCGGAGTTGCAGGAGCAAGGTTAAGCGCCACGACGTATTTATCACCCAGCACGCCCATCAGCGCTTCGCGAGCGCGGAGCTGCGTGTCGGTGGTGTCGAAGCGAGCAAGAATAGCGCCCTCTTCCAGTGCCACAGACTTAGCGGTAATTTTTTCTTCTTGTAACGTTTTCTGGACCTGGATCAGCGTTTGCTCACTGGCGGCGACACCGCGCGCGCCAGTGATTTGAACGGCCGGATCCTCACCATACAGGTTGGGAAGCGCGTACAGCAGGCCGACGATAATCACGACGACCAGCATGATGTACTTCCACAAAGGATAACGGTTTAACACGGCAGTTCCCTTTGGGAAAAGTTGGGATTACAGCGCCTTCATGGTGCCTTTCGGCAGAACGGCAGCTACGAAGTCACGTTTGATGACCACTTCAGTGGTGTCGTTCAGGGCGATAGCAATGTAGCCGTTTTCAGCCACTTTGGTTACGCGACCCACCAGACCACCGTTAGTCAGCACTTCATCGCCTTTCGCGATAGAGTTCATCAGGTTTTTGTGCTCTTTGGTGCGCTTCTGCTGTGGACGCAGGATCATGAAGTAGAAGATCAGACCGAACACAACCAGCATCAGAATCAGAGACATCGGGCTGCCCTGCGCTGGAGCACCTGTTGCTGCTACCGCATCAGAAATAAAAAAGCTCATTCAAATTCCCTCATTATTAAAATTAATCAACGTTCAACGGTGGAACATCCCGCCCCTGACGTTGGTAGAAATCGGTCACGAAGCTCTCTAATTTACCCTCTTCGATAGCCTTACGTAAACCAGCCATTAAGCGCTGATAATAACGAAGATTATGAATGGTATTGAGACGCGCGCCCAAAATCTCGTTGCAACGATCGAGATGATGCAGATACGCGCGAGAATAATTGCGACAGGTATAGCAATCGCACTCGGAATCGAGCGGGCTGGTGTCACTCTTATGCTTCGCGTTACGGATTTTCACCACGCCATCGGTAACGAACAAATGGCCGTTACGCGCGTTGCGGGTTGGCATGACGCAGTCGAACATATCAATGCCGCGGCGTACGCCTTCAACCAGATCTTCTGGTTTACCCACGCCCATCAGGTATCGTGGTTTATCCGCAGGGATTTGCGGGCAAACATGCTCCAGAATGCGGTGCATGTCTTCCTTCGGCTCACCCACAGCCAAACCGCCGACAGCGTAGCCATCAAAACCTATCTCTACCAGACCTTTAACAGAGATATCGCGTAAATCTTCGTAAACGCTGCCCTGGATAATGCCGAACAGCGCATTTTTGTTCTGCAGGGAGTCAAAACGGTCACGGCTACGCTTCGCCCAGCGCAGGGACATCTCCATGGAGCGCTTGGCGTAGTCCCAGTCCGCCGGGTACGGCGTACATTCGTCGAAGATCATCACGATGTCGGAGCCGAGGTCGTACTGGATCTCCATCGATTTTTCGGGATCGAGGAAAATCGGATCGCCATTGATCGGGTTACGGAAGTGTACGCCCTGCTCGGTGATCTTGCGGATATCCCCCAGGCTGAAGACCTGGAAGCCGCCGGAATCGGTCAGGATGGGGCCTTTCCACTGCATGAAATCGTGCAGGTCACCGTGGAGCTTCATGATCTCCTGGCCCGGACGCAGCCACAGGTGGAAAGTGTTGCCGAGGATAATCTGTGCGCCAGTGGCTTCTACTTCTTCCGGCGTCATCCCTTTTACGGTGCCGTACGTGCCCACAGGCATAAACGCGGGGGTTTCCACCACGCCGCGATCAAACACCAGGCGACCGCGACGCGCGCGACCGTCGGTGGTATCGAGTTCAAATTTCATTTTTTCTCCGACGTCAGAAAAACAGTCCAACGTTGTAAAACGGTGCCGCGGACTTATTCCCCGACACGCTCATTCAAAGCCAGCGGATTGTACGTGATAAACATCGCGTCCCCGTAGCTAAAAAAGCGATATTTTTGTTCTACCGCAGACTTGTAGGCGTTCATCGTATGCTGATAACCGGCAAACGCGGAAACCAGCATAATCAGCGTCGATTCAGGCAGATGGAAGTTGGTCACCAGCGCGTCAATCACTTTGTACTGATAGCCCGGGTAGATAAAGATCTGCGTATCGCCAAAGAACGGCTCGATAAGATCGCTCTTCGCGGCCTGCGCGGCGCTCTCAAGCGAACGCACGGAAGTTGTGCCCACAGCAATCACGCGGCTACCGCGGCATTTTGCCGCCAGTACCGCATCTACAACCTCTTGCGGTACTTCGGCATACTCAGAGTGCATGATGTGATCTTCAATGCTGTCCACGCGCACCGGCTGGAAGGTCCCCGCGCCGACGTGCAGCGTCACGAACGCCATCTCCACGCCCTTCGCACGCAGTTTTTCCAGCAGCGGCTCATCAAAATGCAGGCCCGCGGTCGGCGCAGCGACGGCGCCAGGCTTCTGGCTGTAGACGGTCTGATACAGCTCGCGGTCGGCCTCTTCGTCCGGACGCTCAATATACGGGGGCAGCGGCATGTGGCCGATGGCGTTCAGGATATCGAGCACCGTACGCTCGTCGTCGAACGCCACCTCAAACAGCGCGTCGTGGCGCGCGGTCATGGTCGCTTTGATGCTCTCGTCATCGCCCAGCAGCAGCTCAGCGCCCGGCTTCGGCGCCTTGGAGGCGCGAATATGTGCCAGAATACGTTTATCATCGAGCATACGTTCGACCAGCACTTCAATCTTGCCGCCGCTGGCTTTACGGCCAAACAGGCGCGCCGGGATCACGCGGGTATTGTTAAAGACCAGCAGATCGCCAGGGTTGAGCTTGTCGAGCAAATCGGTGAAAGTACCGTGCGTCAGCTCGCCCGTTGGCCCATCCAGTGACAGTAAGCGACAGCTGCTGCGCTCAGGCATGGGATAGTGAGCAATCAGGGATTCAGGTAGTTCAAAGGAGAAATCGGCGACGCGCATGACGTATACTCGTGACTTAAAAACAGGCGGCATAGTCTAGTGCTCACACCCTTTTGCTGCAACAACTAGCCGCCCCCGGACAAATAAAACGCATGAATTTTCTCGCTCACCTGCATCTCGCTCACCTCGCTGACAGCTCCCTGTCCGGCAATTTGCTGGCCGACTTCGTACGCGGCAACCCCGCTGAGGACTATTCCCCTGAGGTTGTCGACGGCATTTTCATGCACCGCCGCATCGACGTGCTGACGGATAAGCTGCCGGAAGTGACGGAAGCCAAAGCGTGGTTTCGCCCTGAAACGCGCCGCGTTGCCCCGATCACGCTCGACGTGATGTGGGACCACTTTCTGTCGCGCCACTGGGAACAGCTGTCGCCGGAGATGCCCTTGCCGGATTTTGTGCGCTATGCCCGCCAGCAGGTGTCGATCATCCTGCCCGAGTCGCCGCCGCGCTTTGTGAACCTGAATAACTACCTGTGGTCGGAACGCTGGCTGGAGCGTTATCGCGAGATGGACTTCATCCAGAACGTGCTGAACGGGATGGCGAGCCGTCGCCCGCGGCTGGATGCGCTGCGCGACTCCTGGTATGACCTGGATGAACATTATGATGCGCTGGAAACGCGTTTCTGGCAGTTTTACCCGCGCATGATGGTGCAGGCCAAAAACAAACAGCTGTAACAGAATTCGCATTGATAGGTAAAAGCTGGCGGAACGATTGTCACCACCTCTTTGTCTTATCCAAGAACACTCTCTATACTGGCTCGCGTTGCGTTCCAAATAACCTTAGTATCTACAGGAGAATCATATGGTTCTGGTAACTCGTCCGGCTCCGGATTTTACAGCTGCAGCAGTTCTGGGCAACGGTGAAATCGTTGAAAACTTCAACTTCAAACAGCACACCAACGGTAAAGCGACCGTTCTGTTCTTCTGGCCAATGGACTTCACTTTCGTTTGCCCGTCTGAGCTGATCGCCTTCGACAAACGTTATGAAGAATTCCAGAAGCGTGGCGTGGAAGTTGTTGGCGTCTCCTTCGACTCTGAATTTGTACACAACGCATGGCGTAACACCCCTGTCGACAAAGGCGGCATCGGTGCGGTGAAATACGCAATGGTTGCGGACATCAAACGCGAAATCCAGCAGGCTTACGGTATCGAACATCCGGACGCTGGCGTTGCGCTGCGTGGTTCCTTCCTGATCGACGCAAACGGCATCGTTCGTCACCAGGTTGTGAACGATCTGCCGCTGGGTCGTAACATCGACGAAATGCTGCGCATGGTCGACGCGCTGCAGTTCCACGAAGAGCACGGCGAAGTGTGCCCGGCTCAGTGGGAAAAAGGTAAAGAAGGCATGAACGCGTCTCCAGACGGCGTGGCGAAATACCTGTCTGAGAACGTATCCAGCCTGTAATCGGCACGGTTTACGAAAAAGGCCCGCTTATGCGGGCCTTTTTTTATGCCTTACGCTGCGTCTCTCGCCAGATGCGCCAGGCCATGCCCGCCAGCAGAATCACGCCCGCAATCAGCACGCCCCATACCAGCAGCGTGTTCATCCTGCTCTCCCGCTCGGCCGCAGAGGTAGCAGTCAGACGCCCCTCGCCGCCTAATGCGACATTATCCTGAATGTCGGCCTGCGGCAGGTTTGCCACATCATAGGTCTTGCGCAGGTCGGCCGGGATCAGCATGCCGGGCTCCACGCTGGCAGGCTTTGCGGCGCCGTTGCCCCAGGCGAGCACGTACGGCGCTTTCCCCTGCGCGTTGAACACCAGATCGTAGCGGTCGCGATGTCCCGTGACGCTCGGCAGGTATTCTGGCAGACGCGCATTCAGCGTCGTGATTTTCACCGCCTGCACCAGGCCCCCGTTAAGCGAAACCGGTGGCGACGTTTTTCCCTCAAGACGATAAAGGACCTCTTTCTTCAGGGGGTGCCATGCGTCTTTTACCGTACTCCGCCACGCTATCTCCACGGGAAGGACGCCATCGCCATTCAGTGAGAGGCTGACAGCACTCAGCGGCTGCGGGCTCGCCCAGTGCCACTGCGCTTCGCTTGTCGATAGCTGCTCCCCTTCCCCCTCAAGATCGACCGCTTCCGGGGCCGCCTGGGCAGGTGCGCTGATGGCGTTTACGCCGGTCAAGGTTATCCCCTGGCTCTGTGCGTTCAGCACCACCATGAGATAGCGATTCGCATCGGGAGATAAAACCGTATCGGTATCGATCCGATCGAGCTTAAGACGATCCTGGCCGCTGACGACATCCAGCAAGGGCATATCCTCACGCAGGGTATACCAGCGCTTAAGATCCTCGCTGTAATAGACCGACGCCGTTCCCTGCCACGGCGTCTGAGGGGTATTCCAGAGCAGCTGCAGCTGGGATATAGCGATCTCTCCCGCAGCCTGCTCCGGCAGGGTCAGCAGATAATGTTGCCCGGCTGCGGCGGCTTTTTGCCCCTCCAGCACAATCTCAACGCCATTTCCGGAACGGAGCAGGATCTTATCGCTGTCACCGGATCCTTGCGAAGCCGCAAGCGGCGAGGCATCCAACGGGAAGAGGCGCAGCGCCGTGGATTGCGCTGGCGCCTGCGGGCGCGTCGCGCTGACCAGGCTGAAGGGAACCGGCTCGCCCGACTGGTTAAAGACGCGGACATCATGCAGTTCCGGCGACGTGCTTTGCTCATAAACGGCGAGCGGCAGCATCACCCGATACCACTGGGATGAAACAGACGTATCGAGTGAAAGACCAAAAGCATAGTCCCGGGGCGATTCCGTTTGTCCCTCGTCGCAAAACGCCGGGCCGGAAAGCGCCAGCAGCGCGGTACAGGCTACCGCTTTCATCCATTTCATTTTTCATCTCCTGTTTTGGGCGGTAGCGGTGAGAAATACCCCACGATCAGAACCAGTATCGCCACGCCGATAAACGCCACCGCGCGCGACAAACCGCCTCCGCCCGCGCTGTCCACCAGCATCAGTTTAACCATCACCACGCCCAGCAGCGCGGCACCGCAGAGCCACTCCTGCCGGGAAGCCCGACGGGTGGCATGGATCATGACCACCAGCGCGCTCAGCATCCAGAACAGGGCAAAGCTGGTCTGGATAAGCCGCGAATCCCACAGCGATGCCATATTCCAGGCCACGTCGCCGTACCAGGCCAGGGCGCGCATCAGCGCACCATTCAGCCACCAGAAGCCAAACGCCATAATCGCGACGGCAGGCCACGGTCGGGCCTGCGAGAGCCACGCCGGATAGTAGCGATCCACAGCCCGATAAAAGACCACCAGCCCCAGCAGCGCGAACGCCGCGCCTTCCTCAAGCGGGTTTACCAGCGGCAGCCAGGTCTGACGATAGACCACGCCGTCCTGGAAATTGGTCACCACCAGCAATACCAGCAGCGCCACGACCACGGGGATCGGTGCCAGGCAGGCGTAGAGCGCAGGCCACTCCCGGAACGGCCATCCGCGACGCCGTACGGCTGCAGAGAGCCCCATAATTACCCCGCCGCCTGCTGCCATCGCTAAACCGCTGCCCCAGGCCGCCATGCCCCACGGCAACGACCGGGCAAACCAGTAAAGCTCAGCGGCCAGCGCCAGCAAAATCATCCAGAACAGCGACAAATGCAGCCCCATCGCGATGCGCGGCAGGAGTCTTTCACCGTCGCGCCGCAACAGCATCAGCGCGGCAGGAAGCGCAACGCACCAGGCCAGATTTGACCACCCGGCGGCAACAATCTGCTGGTGCAAGAGCTGATACCCCACCATCAGCAGCATAACCGGCCACAGCAGCCATTTGCTGGCATCCAGCTCCCGCCACGCCAGACGAGCAGCCACCTGCCGCCAGCCCCAGACCGATGCCGCCGTCAGCGCCAGCACGCCCGCCAGAATCGGTAATTCCTGCGTCAGCACCAGCCGCGATGCGCCCAATAGCGCCACGAGCCAGAACAGCAGACCACCGGCCAGCAGCGCCCGGCTGACCGGCATAAAGAGAGTCCGCCACAGCCGGGCCGCAGCCAGCCAGCAAAGGCTGAGGATGGTGAAGATCAGCAGCAGGCTCAGCGACGTAACGCCGTTCGTTTGCGCCCACAGCGCGCTGCCGAGCGCCAGCACCAGCAGCGCCGTCCCGCTATAGCTCATGCGACGCTGGTTCTGCTGCACGCCCAGCCAGAGGATACCCAGCCCTTCCAGCGCCCAGGCCATCGCCGTCCAGCGCGCCGACAGCGCCAGCGGGATAGCGAGCGTCGCAAACCCGCCGCCGATCGCCAGCGCCGCCATGACCAGAGGTCGCCCGATGGAGGGATAGCGCCGCAGCGCAAGGAACGCGAGGGCAAGATAAAATGCGCCGTATCCCAGCGCGCTCAGGGCCGGGCCATATTCCCAGTGCCGGGTCATGCCGTACTGCATCCCGAAACCGATCAGCGGCGGGGCAAACAGCAGCACGCCGTCGATAATTTGCTTCCCTTTCTCCTGCGCCCGCAGCGACAGCGCCACGCTCAGGACGCCGAATATCAGCGTATTGGCAATCAGAAACAGCTGGCAGACCCCATAGTCTTCGGGCTGGTAGTCATTCAGTCCCCACAGGCCGCCCACGCCGAACGTAAACAGCAGCCCGAGCAGGTTCAGCTCGCGCCAGTGCTGCCAGATGCTGATAGCGAGAATGCCGATGGAAAGCAGGAGATAGAAAGAGAACAGCGCCACAAAGCTGCCGCCCCCGGTAGACAAGAGCAGCGGCGCAAGATACCCGCCGAGGCTCGCCAGCATGGCAAGGCTCAGCGCCTTCTGCAGCACCGCCAGCCCGACGCTTGCCGCGCATATCACCACCAGAAGCGCAAAAGCCAGCGTCATCGGCAGCATTTGCCAGAGCCGGAATGCGCCAAACACCGTCAGGTAGAGCACGCCGGTCGCCCCGCCCTGGAGGATTAGCGCATAGACACGCTGCCTGTGCCGCAGCCGCCACCCGACCGCCAGCAGAACGATGGCAAACAGCGCCGTTGCCACGAGGCGCAACTCAAGCGGGAACAGGGAATGTTCCACGGTATAACGCAGCAGGAATGAAAGACCGAGGAAGAGCAGCAGGATCCCAAGCTTCGCCAGCGGGTTACCCTGCATAAACCAGCGCACCAGCGAGGTCAGTATGCCGCCAAAGGCAGAAGGCTGTTTTGCCGCAGCCACCGGGGCCGGAGCGGGATCTGCCACGGCTGCGGGCGTATCGGGGCGCCAGGGGTCGACAGGCGCGGGAGCGTCCTCAACCGCAGGCGCGGTCACAGCCACCGGCGCGGTGGTCTGCACCGGCTCCGGCGCGCTTTCAGGCACGCCGCGCTGCTCAAGCGCCTCAATGCGCTGGCGTAGCCGGGCGATCTCCTGTCGCGCCGCCGTACTTCGATTAAAGCCTATAACCGCAAGCACGGGTGCCACCACCAGCGCAAAAACCAGGAACAAACAGCCAAGGATGTAAAGCTCGTCCATGTTTCCACCTTCACCGTAAACGATCCGTTAAGATTGACACAAATAGTTGCATTTGCGCCATCTTAAAAGGTGGAAACATTAGCAGGTCTTAGCTGCCGGACCAGATCGTCGCGGAAACCGCAGGCAGCGCCAGCACGCCATCCTGTATCGTCGCCTTGCCCTCTTTATTCTTCCACGTCGCCACCTTCAGCAGCGGTGAATCATCCAGCACCACTTCGCAGGCTTCGCCCCGGTTAATCGCCACCAGCACGCGCTGCTGGTTATAGACGCGAGCAAACACCACCACGTTATCGTGGGCGTACACCACCTGACAGCCGCCGTAGCGCAGGGCGAGACTCTGCTTACGCAGCTTCGCCAGCCGCTGATACAGGCTGAACAGCACCTTGTCCTGTTTCGCTGGCTCCCACGGGAAGGTTTTGCGGCAGAAAGGATCGTTGTTACCGTCCAGCCCCACTTCGTCGCCGTAATAAATGCACGGCACGCCCGGCCAGGTGAAGAGCCAGGTCACCGCGAGCGGCAGACGCGCCACATCCTTGCCGAGCAGGGATTTAAAGCGGGCGGTGTCGTGGCTATCGAGCTGGTTGAACATCCGCAGCTGCTGCTGATGAGACAGACCGGCGCGATAGTTCTCCATCCACGCCATGCAGGTTTCAGCGTCGATATGATTCGGATCGTAGGAGATATCGGTGTTAGCGAGGAATCCCCACAGCGGGAAGGTAAAGCCGCGATAGTTCATCGCCGCATCTTCCGCATCGTTCTGCAGCCACTGGCGCGCGTCGCCAAAGTGCTCGCCAAAGACGAACGCCTCCGGCTGAGCCGCTTTCGCCGAGCGCGCGATCCCGGCGACGTGCTGAAGGTTATTCCGCGCCCCGCCCGCTTCACCGAGCATATGCACCACGTCCAGACGCCAGCCGTCCATATTCCACGGCGCCTTCAGCCAGTGGCGCACGATGCTGTCTTCGCCGCCGTAGATTTCATTCACGAGCGTTGGCGACTGGAAATCCAGCTTCGGCAGGCTGGCATACCCCAGCCAGTCCAGCGCGCGGCCCTCCTCGTTAAAACTGTACCAGTCGCGCTGCGGCGAGTCCGGGTTATGACATGCCCCGCCCATCGACTGATTATGGCGGTCAAACCAGGCGTGCGAATCTCCGCTATGGTTGAACACGCCGTCCAGAATCAGGCGCATGCCTTCGTTTTGGGTGTTCTTGCGCAGGCGCAGCAGCGCCTCGTCACCGCCAAACTGCGCGTCAACGTGGCGATAATCTTCGGTATCGTATTTGTGCACGCTCGGGGCTTTAAATACGGGGTTGAGATAGAGCGCCGTCACGCCGAGCTTTTTCAGGTACGGCAGCTTTTCGCTGATGCCGTCGAGATCGCCGCCGTAAAACGTCGAGCCGCCAGCCTGCGCGGTTAACGGCTCGTCCCACGCTTTCAGGATAATGTCATGGCCCGCCGCATGGTGGTGATAGATCTTATCCTGGTCAGCGGTGCGCTTTTCGCTGCGCGCAAAACGGTCCGGGAAAATCTGATAAAAGACCTGATCGTTAACCCACTGCGGGCCGTTATCCGGGTAATCGACCGCAAACTGCTCCAGCCGTGCGGGCGGGAAACGGCTAAACCCCTGCGGGGTAAACCACAGCTGGCGGTTATTCCACAGCAGTTTGAAGCTATAACGGCGGCGCGGCTGCCCGCTGCTCAGGTCGATATTCGCCCGCCACGCCGTGATCCCCGGCTGCGGCTGGCTGCGCAGCTTGTGCATTTTCAGCCCGGTCTCTTCGTTATCTATTTCGGCGCGGAGCGTCACGCGTTCAGGCTGATTTTCCCCCGCCAGCCAAAGCGTAATCACAAGGTTGTCTTTGTTTTGCTTAACAAATGGGGCAACCGGAAGGTGCCAGGCATTTAACATCACGAATCCCCTTTGATGAAATTGACGTCACCTTGCCACAGGGTGGTTAAGGATAGCTCACCATGACGTGATTTATTGGGGGAGGAGGACGGGGGAGGAGGCAAAAATTGTCTGTCCCACAGGGCTGGGGATCTCCAGTAAGTCTTAAGCAGAAGCAATAAAGCTGCTTTCAGAATGACTAAAGGCTTAAAGCGATGCCCTTGTCCGGCTGTAAATCGCCGAAGCGTTTCCGTAAGGCCGGGGCGAGGCGCAGGGATGCGCCGAGAGGGCGTGGCCTGCAGGGATGCAGGCTCATGCCCGACCCGATAGCCTGAAGGAATAAGCTGAGGGAACCGCGAAGCGGCGATTTACCGCCGGGAGCCCGGGTCGCCAGGGCGGCGGCGATTGAGCCGCCCTGGCACGTTCACCGGTCATGTCGTTACAGAGTAGCAAGGAACATGAAGTGAACGGAATGACCACCACAGCCGTATATTCCCCCTCACCCCAGCCCTCTCCCTCAAGGGAGAGGGAGTCGTCGGTGCAAGTATCATTTTGGGGATCTCTCCCCCCACGGGGAGAGGGGAAAAGGATGTTACTGCGCTTCCGCCAGCTGACGGTCGCGGCGGCACTTAAACACCCAGCCGATCAGCAGCAGAACGATCCACGCACACCCAACGTACAGGGAAATGCGGGTATCCGGATGGTAGCCAATCAGCCCAATGATAAACACCAGGAAGATCAGCCCGACGACGGTCGTCGCAACGCCGCCCGGTACTTTAAACTTCAGCGCTTTCGCCTCTTCCGGCGACAGACGACGGCGGAAGGCAATCTGCGACAGCAGGATCATGATCCACACCCACACCGTCGCGAAGGTCGCCAGCGATGCAATCACCAGGAAGACGTTCTCCGGCATGATGTAGTTCAGGTAAACCGAGAACAGCAGCGCAACGGTCATGACCACGACGGTCACCCACGGCGTGCCGCGGCGTGAGGTTTTGGCGAACACCTTCGGCGCGCTGCCCTGCTCCGCCATGCCGTGGAGCATACGGCCCACGCCAAAGACGTCACTGTTGATCGCGGAAAGCGACGCGGTCAGCACCACAAAGTTCAGAATGCTGGCCGCAAAGGCAATGCCCATATGCTGGAAGGTCAGAACAAACGGGCTACCGTTGGTACCCACCTGATTCCACGGGTAGATGGACATGATCACGAACAGCGTACCCACGTAGAACACCAGAATACGCATCGGCACCGAGTTGATGGCACGCGGAATGGACTTCTCAGGATCTTTCGCTTCCCCGGCGGTGATCCCAATAATCTCGATGCCGCCGTAAGCGAACATCACCATTTGCAGCGACATGACCATCCCGAGCCAGCCGTTGCTGAAGAAGCCACCGTTGCTCCAGAGGTTATGGATGCCGGTCGGCTGACCGCCGTTGCCGATTCCCCAGATGATGATGCCGAAACCGGCCACGATCATGATGATAATGGTGGCGACCTTGAAGAAGGAGAACCAGAACTCCAGCTCGCCAAACACCTTCACGCTCATCAGGTTGACGGCGCAAATGATCAGCACCACGCTCAGCACCCAAATCCAGTGCGGCACCGCCGGGAACCAGACGCCCATATAGATGCCAAACGCGGTCACGTCGGCAATCGCCACAATCAGGATTTCAAAGCAGTAGGTCCAGCCGGTGATAAACCCGGCCAGCGGGCCGAGGTTTTCCTGCGCGTAGCGGGAGAATGAGCTGGCGGACGGGTTGTGAACCGACATTTCGCCGAGGGCGCGCATGATGATATACGCCGCCACGCCGCCGATAATGTACGCCAGCAGAACGCTGGGACCGGCCATTTTGATGGCATCTGCCGAGCCATAAAAAAGACCGGTGCCGATAGCAGAGCCCAGCGCCATAAAGCGGATGTGGCGCGTGCTCAATCCACGTTTAAGTTTGTTAGTGCTTTCCATTTAAATCTTGCCATTCAACACGAAAAAAACAAAAAACCACGGGGCCTTAAGCCCCGTGGTTAAACAGTTTGTTGCCGTTGATTAATGAGCGTTCGATGCGACCTGACGCCCTGCAGCACGGTCCCAGATAATGGCCAGAACCAGTGCAACAACGGTAGGCATCAGCCAGGCCAGACCCTGCTCGGACAGCGGCAGACGCTGTGTCCATGCCGGCAGTATGTGCGCGAAAGCTGATGCTTTAATCCCGTCAAGGATACCAAAAATCAGGCTGATAAACATGGCTGGCGCAATAATTCGTGAAGAGTTGTTCCACCAAGGGCGAGTAAAGCTCAGCACCACCAGCACAATACACGGCGGGTAAATCGCCGTCAGCACCGGAATAGAGACCTGAATCAGGTGGCTCAGACCGAGGTTGGACACCGCCATAGAGAAGATGCCGAGGATAAACACCAGGGTGCGGTAAGAGAGCGGCAGATACTGCGCAAAGAACTCTGCGCAGGCGCAGGTCAGGCCAACCGCGGTGACCAGACAGGCCAGGAAGATGAGCGCCGCCAGCAGCATACTGCCCGCACCGCCGAAGGTGTGCTGAACGTAGGCGTGCAGGATAGCCGCACCGTTGGCGTTCTGATCGACCAGCATGGCGCTGTCGGAGCCCAGACGGAACAGCGCCAGATACAGCAGCGTCAGCCCCACACCGGCCATCAGGCCAGCCCAGATGGTATAGCGGGTCAGCAGACGCGCTTCGGTCACACCGCGGGAACGCGCGGCGTTAACGATAACGATACCAAACACCATCGCGCCCAGCGTATCCATCGTCAGGTAGCCGTTCACAAAGCCGTTAGAGAACGCGGCATTTTTATAGGCGTCCATCGCGTCGCTAATCGGGCCTGCTGGCCAGACGATGGCCGCTACCGCCAGAACAATCAGCGCCACAATTTTCAGCGGAGCCAGGAAGTTACCCACGGTATCCAGCAGCTTGCCCGGATAGAGGGAAACCAGAATCACGATCGCGAAGTAGATCAGGCTGTAGATAAACAGCGGCATCGCACCGTCACCGGTCAGGGGAGCAATACCCACTTCGAAGGACACGGTTGCCGTACGCGGGGTCGCAAACAGCGGGCCAACGGCGAGATAGCAGACGGTTGCCAGCAGAACGCCCGCCACTTTGCCAATCGGGGTGCTGAGGCTATCCACGCCGCCGCCGACTTTCGCCAGCGCGACGACGGTCAGAACCGGCAGACCCACGGCAGTAATCAGGAAACCAAACGCGGCGGTCCAGACGTGTTCACCCGCCTGAAGGCCAACCATTGGAGGGAAAATGATGTTGCCTGCGCCAACGAACAGCGCAAATGTCATAAAGCCCAGCGCGATGATGTCACGCGATTTTAAGTGATGGGTCATAAAACCTTACTGCCTGTGGATGTGGTGTTGAAAACATTGAGATTTTCGATTTCCCTGACGGGACGATACAGCCGAAAATTTGCTCAATTTCAGCGGGAAATGCTCCCGTCCTGGCGTGGAGAAGAATAGTTTTTCGATTTACCACGCAAATACAGTCGGTCTGACAGTATCTGGGGCGCAATTTAAACGCTTATAACGTTTAAAGGCAAGGTGGGATCGCAAAACCAGAACAATATGCCATCATAAAAATACACGTTAGAATAATACGCTATTTATAAGAAAAACCCATGGCTAATCATGCGAACAAAAAACAGTCAGCCGTATATAATTCATCCGCGTTTCGCTTGACTGCAAAGCAAACGGGCCAGCAGACGCTGACCCGTGGAAAGGTAAAATGACACACCTGCCGTCAGGCGATCTTTTTGGCAATTAATCGTTCCGGGATCACGAAGCTGAAACGGGTTCCTTTACCCAGCGTACTCTGAATATCGAGACGGCTTTCATGGTGATTCACCGCGTGTTTAACAATCGCCAGCCCCAGGCCGCTTCCGCCTGTCTGCCGGGATCGCGCTTTATCCACACGGTAAAAGCGCTCGGTCAGGCGAGGAATATGCTCAGGCGCGATCCCCGGCCCGTCGTCTTCCACGCTAAACTCCGCCCCCGTTGGGGCATGGTGCCAACGCACCACGATATTCGTCCCCTCCGGCGTATGATTCACCGCGTTATACACCAGGTTGGAAATGGCGCTACGCAGTTCATCTTCGCTGCCCAGCACCTTCAGCGTATTGTCGACCTCAAAGGTCAGGTGATGCTTTTTGTGGCTTAACGTCTGCGCTTCACGCTCAACGACCCGCAGCATCATCGGGACATCAATGGTCTCATTTAGCGCAAGCGTTGGCGCCGCTTCAATCTTCGATAGCGTCAGCAGCTGCTTCACCAGCCCTTCCATCCGGTGCGTTTGCTCGCGCATGGTGTGCAGCGCTTTTTCACGCGGCGCGCCTTCAAGCGTTTGCTCCTGCATCATCTCCAGGTAGCCCTGAAGCACGGTCAACGGGGTACGCAGTTCGTGACTGACGTTGGCGAAGAAGTTGCGACGCGCCCCTTCCAGCTGGTGCATCTGGGTGACATCGCGCGCCACCATCAGCCACTGCTTATCGCTGTAGGGCATCACGCGGATTTCCAGATGGCGACCGTTATTGAGCTTCAGATTATGCGGGCGGGTAAAATCACGCGTTTTCAGATACTGCGTGAACTCGGGATAGCGCAGAAGGTTGAGGATATTCTGACCATTATCGTCGGGCCAGCGCAGGCCCAGCAGCTGTTGCGCAAGGCCGTTACACCAGAAGATTGTCCCTTCTTCGGTCGTTAGAATAACGGCATCCGGCAGCGACTCTGCACCGCTGCGAAAACGCTTAATCAGGCTTCCCAGCTCGCGGCGACGCTTTTTATTACGCATCTGCATCTGATGCAGACCGTACAGCAGCGGCTCCCAGCTGCCGCTTCCCGGCGGCGGCGTCATACTTCGGTCAACCCACAGCCACCACGAGAGGCGCAGCAGGTTCCAGAAATGCCAGATCAGCAGCCCGGTGACCGACGCCAGCAGAAACCACGGCAGGTGTCCAAGAAAGGCCCCCAGTAGGAAGGCCGGAATACAGCATAAGATCAGTTCAAAGACGAGCCTTTTCCATGACAGACGTTCCAGCACGCGTCACACTCCTGTCATTGTTCAGAAACGGGTAGAAAAACGATAACCCGTGCCGCGGACCGTCTGCACCATGCGATCGTGGCCGCTCAGTTCCAGCGCTTTTCGCAGGCGGCGAATATGTACGTCAACCGTCCGGTCTTCGACATACACGTTAGTTCCCCAGACGTTATTCAGCAACTGCTCGCGGCTGTACACGCGTTCCGGGTGGGTCATAAAGAAGTGCAGGAGTTTAAATTCGGTAGGCCCCATGTCGAGGGGATTTTCACCGGTCATCACGCGGTGTGAGGTGGGGTCAAGGCTCAGCCCCTGCATCTCAATTACCTCTTCCACCGCCATCGGCGAAATACGGCGCATCACGGCTTTAATGCGGGCAACCAGCTCTTTTGGGGAGAACGGTTTAGTAATGTAATCGTCCGCGCCGGTCTCCAGACCGCGAACGCGATCCTCTTCTTCTCCGCGCGCCGTGAGCATCACAACCGGGATGTCGCGGGTCAGCGCCTCGCGCTTCAGGTGTTTGATAAACTGCAGTCCGGAGCCGCCGGGCAACATCCAGTCCAGCAGAATCAGATCGGGCCAGGGTTCATTCAGCTGGTTCACTGCGCTGTCATAATCTTCCGCTTCAACCGGCTGGAAGCCGTTTTGCTCGAGCACGAAGCACACCATTTCACGAATTGGAGCTTCATCTTCTACGACCAGAATACGTCTCGCCATACTTTGCCCTGTCTTATCTTATTTAAGTTACAAGTTTGTAATTCGGCGCCATTATGCGTCAGATTTATGACAGATTTATGAAAAACAGTACCACGATAACGGGCAAACCGTTGTTTTATTACAGCGGTTATTTTCCCGTCTCTGAACGTTTATAATCCTGCTTTCTCTTTTTTGCCACGGATCAGCTATGCGCATACTTCACACCTCGGACTGGCATCTGGGTCAAAATTTTTACAGCAAAAGCCGTGCGGCTGAACATGAAGCCTTCCTGAACTGGCTGCTGGAAACGGCCCGAACGCAAGAGGTGGACGCGATTATTGTGGCGGGTGACATCTTTGATACCGGCTCGCCCCCCAGCTATGCGCGTGAACTGTATAACCGCTTCGTGGTGAATCTGCAGCAAACCGGCTGTCATCTGGTGATTGTCGCCGGCAACCATGATTCCGTCGCGACGCTGAATGAATCCCGCGACATCCTGGCATTTCTCAATACTACCGTCGTCGCCAGCGCCGGGCACGCCCCGCAGATCCTGAAAAAACGCGACGGCACGCCGGGGGCGGTGCTGTGCCCCATTCCGTTTTTGCGTCCGCGCGATATTGTGCAAAGCCGGGCGGGACTTTCCGGCGGCGAAAAGCAACAGCATCTGTTACAGGCCATCACCGACTATTATCACCAGCAGCACGCCGATGCCTGCGCCCTGCGCGGCGACCAGCCGATTCCGGTGATTGCGACCGGACATCTCACCACCGTCGGGGCCAGTAAAAGTGACGCCGTACGTGACATCTATATCGGTACGCTGGACGCCTTTCCGGCGCAAAACTTCCCTCCAGCCGACTACATCGCGCTCGGGCACATACACCGGGCGCAGATCGTCGGCGGCAGCGAGCATATCCGCTACTGCGGCTCGCCTCTTTCGCTCAGCTTTGACGAGACGGGCAAAGCCAAGTCCGTCCATCTGGTGAGTTTCTCCGGGGGCAAACTCCGCGCCGTTGAGACGCTGGAGGTGCCCGTCACCCAGCCGCTGGCGGTGCTAAAGGGCGATCTCGACGCCATTACCGCCCGGCTTGAACAGTGGCGCGGCGCGGCGCTTAACCCGCCCGTCTGGCTGGATATCGAAATCACCACCGATGACTACCTGCACGATATGCAGCGCAAAATTCAGGCGCTGACGGAAGATTTGCCCGTCGAAGTCTTACTGGTACGCCGCAGCCGCGAGCAGCGCGAGAAAATTCTGTTAAGCGCTCAACGCGAAACGCTCAGTGAACTACGGGTTGAAGAGGTGTTTGAACGCAGGCTCTCGCAGGAGGAAATTGACGACGCGACGCGCGCAAGACTCAGCGAACTGTTCAGCCATACCCTGCATGCGCTCAATGATGAGGAAGAAAACGCATGAAAATTTTGAGCCTGCGCCTGAAAAACCTTAACTCCCTCAAGGGCGAGTGGAAAATTGACTTTACCGCGGAGCCGTTTGCCAGCAACGGTCTGTTTGCCATCACCGGCGCGACCGGGGCAGGTAAAACCACCCTGCTCGACGCCATCTGTCTGGCGCTTTATCACGAAACGCCGCGACTGCAGAAGGTCTCCCAGGCGCAAAACGACCTGATGACGCGCGACACCGCCGAGTGCCTGGCGGAAGTGGAGTTCGAGGTAAAAGGCACCGCCTATCGCGCCTTCTGGAGCCAGAACCGCGCGCGCAACCAGCCGGACGGGAACCTGCAGGCGCCGCGCGTGGAGCTGGCGCGCTGCGAAGATGGCAAAATCCTGGCCGACAAAGTGACGGATAAACTGGAGCAAACCGCCGCGCTCACCGGGCTGGACTATGGCCGCTTTACCCGCTCCATGCTGCTCTCACAGGGGCAGTTTGCCGCCTTCCTTAATGCCAAACCGAGCGATCGCGCCGAGCTGCTGGAAGAGCTGACCGGCACCGAGATCTACGGCCAGATTTCCGCCATGGTGTTTGAAAAACACAAAGCCGCCCGCAGCGTGCTTGAAAAGTGCGAGGCGCAGGCGGCGGGCGTGGTGCTGTTGAGCGAAGAGCAACAGCAGCAGTTACAGCAAAGTTTGCAGGCACTTACTGACGAAGAGAAAACCCTGCTGGTTCAGCAGCAAAGCCAGCAGAAAGAATTTCAGTGGCTTACGCGCCATGATGAGCTCCTACTCGAGCAACAGCGCGTCACCGGGATGCAGCAGCAGGCGCAACAGGCGCTGACAAACGCTGCACCGGAGCTGGCAAAGCTCCAGCTTGCTCTGCCCGCCGCCCAGCTTCGACCGCTTTGGGCGTACCTGCAGGAGCAGACCGCGCGTCTGACGCAAACCCAACAGCGAATTATCGAAGTAAATGCTCGCTTACAAGCCAAAACCGCACTGCGCGCGCGGATCCGTCATACCGCCCAGCGGAATCATGAGCAGCTTCAGACCGAACTGACGGCGCTGGCGCAGTGGCTGGCGGAGCACGAGCGCTATCGCCTGCTGGGGCAGGAGATTGCCGGCTGGCGTGCCCAGTTCTCGCAGCTTAACCGCGATAAAACACAGTTAGCCTCGCTTGCTGCGCGGATGCGTGAATTACGCAACAGGCTGGCTGAGATGCCGGAAAATGCGCTGACGCTGACGGCGGATGAGGTCAGCGCGGCCATGGAGCAGCAGTCCCGGTCACGCACGCTGCGCCAGCGGCTAACGTCGCTGCATGCCCGCTATCAGCCGCTGCAAAAGCGCCTGCGCCAGAGCGGTGAAAGCGTGCAGAAGGCCCAGGCCGATCAAAATAAACTCAATGAAACGCTGACGCTACGCCGCCAGCAGTACAAAGAGAAACACCAGCACTATCTGGACCTGAAGGCCCTGTGCGAACGTGAAGCGACGATTAAAGACCTGGAAAGCTATCGTTCCCGGCTTGAGGCAGGCAAACCCTGTCCGCTGTGCGGCTCCAGCGAGCATCCCGCCGTTGAGCAATACCAGTCGCTTGAGCTGACGGATAACCAGCGCCGCCGTGATGCCCTGGAAAAAGAGGTCGCCGCGCTTAAAGAGGAAGGCCTGCTGGTGCTGGGACAGGTTAATGCCCTGACTCAGCAGATCCAGCGCGAGTCAGACGAAGCGCAGACTCTCTCTCAGGAAGAGCAAGCGCTCACTAAAGAGTGGATGGAAGCCTGCGCTTCCCTGAACATCGCGTTGAATATTCAGGAAGATATCACGCCATGGATGAACGAGCAGGAACAGTACGAGCGCCAGCTTTATCAGCTCAGCCAGCGTCTGACCCTGCAAAACCAGTTGAACGAGCAGGAAGTGCAGGAGCGACAATATCAGCAGCAGCTGACGGCCGCGCGCCAGGCGCTGGAACACACCCTGCTCTCGCTATCGCTTAACGTACCTGAAGACGGCAATGAAGCCGCCTGGCTGCACGCCCGCGAAGCGGAGTTCGCGCAGTGGCAGGAGAAACAAACGCAGCACGGCGTGCTTCTGGAACGCATAAACGCTCTCAAGCCGCTGCTCGACACGCTTCCGGACACGCACGGCGAAGAGGCCGAACCGGCCATTCCGGACGGCTGGCGCGACGTGCACGACGAATGCGTGTCGCTACAGAGCCAGCTCACCGCGCAGGAGCAGCAGGAAAAGCTGGAGCAAGAGCGCCTGCAGCAGTCGGAGACGCAGTTCACCGCGGCGCTCACAGCGAGCTGTTTTGCCGATCGGGACGCGTTCCTTGCCGCGCTGCTGGATGACGACGCTATTCGCCACCTCGAACAGCTGAAACGGTCACTGGAAAGCCAGATACAGCAGGCCGCGGCCCTTTCCGGCCAGGCTAACCAGCAGCTGCAGGATCATCTGGCGCTGCGGCCGGAAGGGCTCGACGCCGATGCACCTGCGCTACAAAGCCAGCTGCAGCTGCTGGCGCAGCGGCTTCGCGAGAACACGACGCAACAGGGCGAGATCCGCCAGCAGCTTAAGCAGGACAGCGATAACCGTCAGCACCAGCTGGCGTTGATGCAGCAAATTGAAGAGGCCGCGCGCCAGGCGGACGACTGGGGTTATCTGAACGCGCTGATTGGCTCCAGCACCGGCGACAAGTTCCGTAAGTTCGCGCAGGGGCTGACGTTGGACAATCTTGTCTGGCTTGCTAACCAGCAGCTTAACCGCCTGCACGGGCGCTATCTGCTGCAGCGTAAGGCCAGCGACGCGCTGGAGCTGGAAGTGGTCGATACGTGGCAGGCGGATGCGGTGCGCGATACCCGCACGCTCTCGGGCGGCGAGAGCTTCCTCGTCAGCCTGGCGCTGGCGCTGGCCCTTTCCGACCTGGTGAGTCATAAGACGCGGATCGATTCCCTGTTCCTGGATGAAGGGTTCGGCACGCTCGACAGTGAAACGCTGGATACCGCGCTGGATGCGCTCGACGCGCTGAACGCCACCGGGAAAACCATCGGCGTGATCAGCCACGTTGAGGCGATGAAAGAGCGCATTCCGGTGCAGATCAAGGTGAAGAAGATCAACGGGCTGGGGTATAGCAGGCTGGACAGAGAATTTGCGGTGCAGTAAAGGTCCACTCCATCTGTAGGCCGGGTAAGGCGTAGCCGCCACCCGGCTTTTTTTTGCGGCTGCCTGAATTCGCCCGGTGGCGCTTCGCTTACCGGGCCTACGAATTTACTGGCCACAACCACGCCGCGCCGCGCACGCCGCTGGAGTCACCGTGGACAGCTTTGCGGATCGGGGTTTCGCACTCGCCGCCGAACACCCACTGTTTCACCAGGTTCGGCACCGTGGCGTACAGCCGGTCAACGTTGCTCATGCCGCCGCCGAGCACAATCACGTCCGGATCGAGAATATTCACCACGTGCGCCAGGGATTTCGCCAGCCGCATTTCGTAGCGGCTAAGCGCCAGTTCGGCGACAGGATCCTGTTCTTCGACCAGACGCATGATTTCGTTGCCCTTGAGCGGCTGGCCGCTCAGACGGTGGTAGTCGGTCGCAAACCCGGTGCCGGAGATAAACGTCTCAATACAGCCTTGCTTTCCGCAGTAGCACGGCACCTCAGCGCGGTATTTAAGCTCATCTTCATCCATCCACGGCAGCGGGTTGTGTCCCCACTCGCCTGCCGTGCCGTTGCCGCCAATATGGGCACGCCCGCCGAACGCCACGCCCGCGCCGCAGCCGGTACCGACGATCACGGCAAACACGGTCTGGGCACCGGCCGCCGCGCCGTCGATGGCCTCGGAGACCGCCAGGCAGTTGGCGTCGTTGGCCAGACGCACTTCCCGGTTCAGACGCTGGCTCAAATCCTTATCAAACGGCTGACCGTTGAGCCAGGTGGAGTTAGCATTTTTAACCACGCCGGTATACGGCGAGATCGACCCCGGGATCCCCATTCCGACGCTGCCGGTTTGCCCTGTCGCCTTCTCTGCCATCTCAACCAGGCTGGCAATCGTCTCGATAGTCTGGTGATAATCATCGCGCGGCGTCGGCAGACGATGGCGAAACAGCTGCTCCCCCTGCTCGCTCAGCGCGATGACTTCTGTTTTGGTGCCGCCCAAATCGATCCCAATACGCACAAGACTCTCCTCATTATTTTGATTATCAACAGAGTAGAAGCACGCTTCCCGATTAGCAATGCAAGCGATGCGACAATTCGTTATCATGCCCGCTGATTTAACGACAAGGCCGTGGAAATTATCATGCTGTGGTTCAAAAATTTGATGGTTTACCGTCTCAGCCGCGACGTTTCGCTGCGTGCAGAAGAGATGGAAAAACAGTTAGCCGCTTATACCTTTTCCCCTTGCGGTAGCCAGGATATGGCGAAAACCGGTTGGGTTCCGCCAATGGGTTCACAAAGCGATGCACTGACCCACGCCAGCAGCACGGGTCAAATCATCGTCTGCGCCCGTAAAGAAGAGAAAATCCTGCCGACGCCGGTGGTTAAGCAGGCGCTCGAAGCGAAAATTTTCAAGCTGGAAGCCGAACAAAGCCGCAAGCTGAAAAAGACCGAAAAAGATTCGCTGAAAGACGAAGTGCTGCACTCCCTGCTGCCGCGCGCCTTCAGCCGCTTCAGCCAGACCATGATGTGGATCGACACCGTCAACGGGCTGATCATGGTGGACTGCGCCAGCGCCAAGAAAGCAGAAGATACGCTGGCCCTGCTGCGCAAAAGCATCGGCTCTTTACCGGTCGTTCCGCTGGCGCTTGAAACGCCGATCGAGCTGACGCTGACCGAATGGGTACGCAGCGGTGCTGCGGCACAGGGTTTCCAGATCCTTGATGAAGCCGAGCTGAAAGCCCTGCTGGAAGATGGCGGCGTGATCCGCGCGAAGAAGCAGGATCTGGTGAGCGACGAAATCGCCGTACACATCGAAGCGGGTAAAGTGGTCACTAAACTGGCGCTCGACTGGCAGCAGCGTATTCAGTTCGTGATGTGCGACGACGGCTCCGTGAAGCGTCTGAAGTTCTGCGACGAGCTGCGCGATCAGAACGAAGATATCGACAGGGAAGATTACGCCCAGCGTTTTGACGCGGACTTCATCCTGATGACCGGCGAGCTGGCCGCGTTGATTCAGAATCTGGTGGAAGGTCTCGGCGGCGAAGCGCAGAGATAACAGGCAAAACGTAGGCCGGGTAAGCGTGAGCGCCACCCGGCTTATTTTTTATTTCAGGTAGCGGCACAGATAAGAGGTAGGTTCAGCCACCTGCAAATGAAATTCGCTGTGGCCAGGGACGTTGAAAACTTGCCCGGCAGCGTAAACTTTCCATTCCGTTTCACCCGGCAGTAAGACGTTCAGCGCCCCGCTGACGACAGTCATCTCTTCAGCTTCCGCCGTGCCAAAGGTGTATTCCCCTTCCGCCATTACGCCGACACTGGCGCGACCAGTGCTGCTGCTGGTAAAACCAATGGATTTCACTTTACCGGAAAAGTATTCGTTACTTTGAAGCATGAACTGGCCCTTATATTTATAGATAAAAATTCACTATAGGGGCCATGCTCATCACCTGTCACGCAAAATCATTACATGAGGAGTTCCGAGGCCAGGCGAGCCATCAGAACGTTGGATAACAGCACGGGCACATCCAGCGCTTTTTGCAGCAGGTCACGATGATGCTGGTGGAAACCCAGGCAGTCCAGGATCAAGACGTCCGCCCCTCTCTCAAGCAGTTCCTTCCCGGCAGCAATGAGCTTGGCCTCACTGTCCCAGAACGGATTTGCCAGCGCGTACAAGGGCACTTTTTCCAACACCTGCCATTTTGCCTCCTGGTTATCCATGAGCTCCTCAATGGGAACAATCACACCCACCTGATGACCATCAACGATAGAGGCCACCAGCGGTGGAATGATCCGCATCGGCTCCAGCAAAATCGCATTACGCGCCGTAAGCCCCTTAATGGGTGCGGTACTCATCAGCAAAATAACGTCGTAACCTTGATTATCGAGCACTTCTATCACGCCCTGCAGCGAGCGCTCGATTTTCTGGCGCGAAACGTGCGCCAGTTTACCGTCACTTAATAACGTCGCCAGGGGATCCTCCCCCGCCTCGACAGCGTAGTCTTCCATGACCTCTTCCCGACTCATCTTCCCCAGCAGGCTGAGATGCGTTATCTGTTGTTCAGATACATGCTCGGTTAAGAGCGGTAACACTTCGCTTACAGGGACCACACCAATGGTGAGGATCGCCAACGTTGCCTTCATTTTTATCGCCTTCCATTACTCCAAAATCGTGTACACAGGTACAGGCTCACTACGCTGCACAGTTCATTTTTTCAATAAAACAGCACATAGCGTAGCAGGTGATCCCGACATCGAAATGTAAAGATCGCCTGCCGATACCGGAGTTACTTGTAATAACTAAATATTAACTCCTGCTTAACTTTCCCGATGAGTAAAAAGTGTGATTCAGGCACGATATTGGAGCGTTTAGGAAAACATTCAGGTTTTATCGGGATCTTCGTAGCGCCGTTTCGCGTCCAGCGCTTCCTGTTCAGTCTCGTGTTCACTGATCAGCGAGTCCGGTTTGGGGTGATCGGCACGCAGTTGATACCAGGTCACGGTATGGCCCGTATGGCCTTTTTCAACGGTAACAATGCGCGCTTCACGCGGATAGGGAGGTCTGGTTGGCATAGCTCATCCTTTTTTTATGTCTGAGCTATAAGTATAGACGGCGGTTAGCTGGCACAAGCCAAACGCAGGGCGGTAATAATCTGAATCACAACGTCTTCGGGAGACGCTGACGCATCCACCACGTGGTGAGCCGCTTCGCGGTATAGCGCATCGCGTTCGGCCAGCACTTCACTCACCTCTTCGCTGAGCGGCCTTGAGGTCAGCGCGGGGCGCTGCCCCTCTTCCGGAAACGCTTCCAGACGCCCTACCAGAGCCGACACCGGCGCGCTGAGATAAATCACAATCCCCTTTTCGCGCATAAAGTGACGATTACACTCCGCCAGAACAATGCCCCCCCCGGTCGCGATCACGGCAGACGGGGTAGTGACCGCTTTCAGCGCGGCGGTTTCGCGTGCGCGAAAGCTCTCCCATCCCTCTTGCTCAACGATCTCAGCGATGGTTTTTCCGGCCTCGGTTTGCAGCCAGTGGTCGGTATCAACAAACTGGCGATGACACACGCGTGCCAGCTCCAGGCCAACGGTGGTTTTCCCACAGCCGCGGGGGCCAACTAAAAAGATGGGTTGGGTCATGCCAGGTGTTCCCCTTGATGCCGAATGGCTGAAGAGTGTAAAGAAATAATTGCAGAAGATGTTGCGATTACTTTACTGCAAAGCGGTACGGGATGACAACCCTGTGGAGGCCACACTGTACCACAAATTGACAATAATTATCATTACGCTGTGCGGCGCTTCACTTCCAGCAGCCATTTATCCAGCTCGGCAGCAAACTGCTGGCGATCGCGCTGGGACAGGCTGTCCGGTCCACCGGTCTGCACGCCGCTGGCCCGCATCGTATCCATAAAATCGCGCATGGTGAGCTTTTCCCGAATGGTCGAAGGCGAGTAACGCTCCCCGCGAGGATTGAGCGCCGCCGCCCCTTTCTCCAGCACTTCAGCGGCCAGCGGAATATCCGCCGTGATCACCAGATCCTCCGCGCTGCACAGGCGAACAATTTCGTTATCCGCCACGTCGAACCCGGCCGGCACGCGCAAGGAGCGGATGAACCGCGAAGGTGGTACGCGAATATTCTGGTTTGCCACCAGCGTCAGCGGCATCTGAACGCGCTCGGCGGCGCGAAACAAAATCTCTTTAATCACATTCGGACACGCGTCCGCATCAACCCAAATCGCCATATTGTCTCCCCATAATGACTCTGTCGACTATTGTCGCCTGCATTTCGTTGTTAAGCTATCAATCAGAGAAAACAACGCATAATGACGGAGAATCGTGATGGACAAGAAAATCGGGTTTATCGGCTGCGGTAACATGGGCAAAGCCATCCTGGGCGGTCTGATCGCCAGCGAGCAGGTGCTGCCGGGTCAGATTTGGGTCTATACCCCGTCACCGGACAAGGTCGCCGCGCTGCGCGATCAATACGGGATCAACGCAGCCGTTAGCGCACAGGAAGTGGCCCAGGTCGCCGATATCGTCTTTGGCGCCGTCAAGCCGAACATCATGATCAAAGTGCTGAGCGATATCACCTCCAGCCTGAATAAAGAGACGCTGGTCGTGTCGATTGCCGCGGGCGTCACGCTCGATCAGCTGGCGCGCGCGCTGGGTCACGATCGTAAAATCGTCCGCGCGATGCCCAACACTCCTTCGCTGGTCAACGCTGGCATGACCTCCGTCACGCCTAACGCGCTGGTGACAACGGAAGAAGTGGCCGATGTGCTGAACATTTTCCGCTGCTTCGGTGAAGCTGAAGTGATTGCCGAATCGATGATCCATCCGGTGGTCGGCGTGAGTGGCTCAGCCCCTGCCTATGTTTTCATGTTCTTAGAAGCGATGGCGGATGCCGCCGTGCTTGGCGGAATGCCGCGCGCGCAGGCGTATAAGTTCGCCGCGCAGGCCGTTATGGGCTCCGCCAAAATGGTGCTGGAAACCGGCAAACACCCGGGTGAGCTGAAAGATATGGTCTGCTCCCCGGGCGGTACCACCATCGAAGCGGTGCGGGTGCTGGAGGAGCGCGGGTTCCGCTCGGCGGTCATTGAAGCGATGGCAAAATGCATGGAAAAATCAGAGAAGCTGAGTAAATCCTGATCCTCGCCGTCGGGCGTCAGGCCGCCACTTCGGTGCGGCCGCGCCCGGCATTTTTCGCCTTATACAACGCCACGTCAGCCGCCTTCAGCCATTCCCGATAGTGTCCAAACTGCGGTCCCCAGGGGGCAACGCCGACGCTGATGCGCAGCGCTTCTTTTGGCGCGCACGGTAACGTCAGCTTTTCCAGCCGCTCATGCAGCCGCGACATCACGGCGATGGCGCTTTCCGCCGCCGTCTGCGACATGATCACCGCAAACTCATCCCCGCCAAACCGGCCGATCGCATCGCCTGACCGCACTGACCGCTGGAGCTGACGCGTAATCGCAACGATCGCCTCGTCGCCCACGTCGTGTCCCCAGGTGTCGTTGATGTTTTTAAAGTGGTCGATATCAATCAGCAGTATCGTGGCGGTGCTGTGGTCGCGCCGACAGTGCTCAAATTCATTTCGCAGCAGCATTTCCCAGTGTCGGCGGTTAAAGACCCCGGTCATGCCGTCGCGAGTGCTCATCATTTCCAGCCGCCGCTTGTGCTCCGCAAGCCTGACGGCGGTGCGGTGGCTGAGCCAGGCAAACAGCATGGGATAAAGCATGAGTACGGGCAGCGTTAAGCCCCACTCCACGGGGTCGGGGTTGAAGACGGCCACCTTCCCGACGAGCGGCAGGGTCACCAGCGCGGAGAGCAGCGTCAACAGGATCCCAGGGATGAACAGGCGACAGCCCCCGGAGCCCATCATATTCATCCCCACCATCATCACCAGCGCTGCCGTGGGTAACGCATTCATCCCCATCACGCCGATCCAGAGCCCGGCAATAATGGCATCGATTTTAAGATTAAAAATTTCCTGCTGATGAGGTGAAGCGGCACGGCAGGATAGCTGCCAGGCGAAATGGGGCCAGACGAACGCCCACCCCACCAGTAAAAGCCACCAGCCGCCGGGTAAAAAATGGGTGACCAGCATCCCTGCAATCGAAAAAAACATCGCCGCCAGCCCGACGGCGCGCGCCAGCCGAACTCGCCGGGCAAACTGAATGCCGGCGCGGTGAGGGTCATCCTGAGAAAGGGTTAAATTCCACTCTTCCCGAATGCGCTTTTTGTTGTAATACGTTTCATCATTCATCATTTTTGGGAATATTCTGAAACAATTTCCCAAATTATAGAGAGGGGGTCTGCGGGGAAAGTATGAAATTTCGGGTGAGCCGCCGAAGCCGCTCACCCGTTAGAACTACACTTTTTTCTTCAGGCAGGCACTCATGAACTTGCTGCGATCGTCCCCTTTCAGGGACTGCTCGGTCGCTTTCGCATTACACTCGCGCATTTTTTGCTGCTGTGGCGTCAGGCTTTTTTCAGCCGGTTTCGCGGCACCGTTTTTAAGGCAGTCGCTCATGTAGGTCTTGCGGGCATCTCCCTTCAGACTCTGAGACGTCGCCTGTTGATTACAGGTGGTCATACGCTGTTGTTGCGGCGTTAGCGTTTTCTCTTCCGCGTTCGCCGATGCGACCAGGAACAGGCCGGAGAGCAGAGTAACCAGTAATGTTGTTTTCATTGCACCATCCTTTTGTGAACATTCCCTGTAAGTCTGGTTCGTGACAGGAAAAAAACCACCCGGCAGATGTGATTTCCGCCGGGATTTTATCATTTAAGACCCAGCGCCGCCTTCATGGTGTAGAACAGATCCGTTTGATCGGTCAGGCCTACCACGTTTGCCGCGTGCGGACCGTAGGCTGCAATGCGCAGTTGGGTGCCCGTATGCTCCATGGACTCTTCTTCAGAGTTTCCATAGCTCAGCACCATAACGGCACCATCTTTGGTATTCAGCGCCTGCGTCAGGCCAGGGGCTTTGGTATCTGGCGGAATGATCTGGCTGGCGTGCGCATGGTCCGCGGTGACGATCACCAGGGTGTTGCCGTCTTTTTTCGCAAACTCCAGCGCCTTCTGCACCGCTTCGTCCAGATCGACGGTTTCGCCAATCTGACCGCACGGGTTCGCCGCATGATCCTGCTTATCGATCGACGCGCCTTCTACCTGCAGGAAGAACCCTTTTTCGCTCTTGCTCAGCAGAGAGATGGCTTTATCGGTCATCGCCGCCAGCGTCGGCACGCTGTCCGTGCGTTTCGGGTTCGGGGTGCAGGTCACGGCAGGTTTATCGATATTGCCGTGATAAGAGGCCTTTGGTCCTTCCCAGCGCACGGGCATGTTGCCTTCAGAGAATAACCCCAGCAGCGGTTTGTCCTGGTTCGCGTCGGTAATTGCTGCCAGCGAACTGGCGTCACTCACCAGCTGATAGCCGCGGGCCTGCGCCTGCTCGCGCAGCGTTTTGCCCTGCCACTCGCCCGCCGTCGCGGTTTCTGCGAAGGTTTTCGCGCCGCCGCCCAGGGTCACGTCAGGACGTGCATTCAGCAGCTGTTCCGTAATCGACCCTTTGCCGCCTTTTTCCAGCGCGTTCGTTGGGCATTTTTCGCTGGTCACTGTCGGGCCGTAGCATTTACGCGAGGTCACGTGCGCCACCAGCGCCGCGGGCGTCGCATCCTGAAGTTCAGCGGTAGAGACGTTGCCGGTCGCCAGCCCCGCCGCTTTTGCCATCTCCAGAAGGGTTTGATGATCTTTTTCGTGAATATCCACACCCAGCGCGCCATTATAGGTTTTCACGCCGGTGGACCACGCCGTTGCAGAGGCCGCGGAGTCCGTTACGTAATCTGGTTTACCGGTTTTTTTATCCAGCGCGTAATGGGTATATTGTCCGGTCAGGGGCAATGCGTCGATGCCTTTAAAAAAGCCGCCCGCACCCTCGGCATAATTTCGCGCCGCCGTGATTTCGGAATCGCCCATTCCATCGCCAATCAGCAGAATAATATTTTTCGCCAGCTTATCATTCAGCGAAGCGCGAATAGCGGCAGTTTGATCTTCTGATAAACGGCGCGCGCCGCCAGGCTGGGTGATATCCCCTTTTGCCGCACGATTATCCAGCACGCTGGTTTGGACAGTATCGGCATAAATGGCAGGGGTAATTAACAGGGGAAGTAATGCGATGAAGAGTGCGCTCTGTTTCAATTTATTTTCTCCATGTACAAATACATAAAAATAAAAACAGAGCGACTATAGGCATCCTGCATGACAATTCTATGACACGTCGTTACGTCCTATGACGGTTTAGCTGCGCGGATGCCTTAACAGCTTCTTTACGTACTGGTGGAGCATCTCGGCATCCTCAACCGGAACCTGTGATTCAGGCCTGACGCTGTCCAGCGCGCCTTCCACGCTCTCAATCAACGCCTGTTGATCGGTTTTCGCCATTTGTCGCAGCAGCGCGGTGACCACAATTTCCAGCGCTTCGACCTGGGCGACCAGCTCTTTTGACTCTTCTTCCTTTTGTGCCAGCTTGACCAGCAATTCAGCAATGAGATTTTTCATCGTGCCAGTTCCTTTTTCAGTTTTGTCTGAAGTTAGCATTCTGAATCCATAATGCAAAGAGAAGAAATTTATTAGAGTATGCAAAAGTGACGCAGGAATGAAAATAAAGGGCCGTCGCGGTGAGCGAAACGTTTTTCTATAAAAAAACGCCGCATTTCGTTATATAAAAATGCGGCTACTATAATAATATATAATACATCAGTGAAACGATTATCTCGACGATTTCGCTTCCGCCATTTGTCTGCGGCGACGCAGCGCAATAGCCAGCTGGATAATATTGATTAAAACGACAATCGCCGTGGCCGCAAATACCCAACGAAAACCGGCCATCGCGGAAACGGATGCGCCAATAAGCGGACCGGCAACATTCCCCAGATACATAAATGACTGGTTATATCCAAAGATACGCCCCGTCACCTGGTCGCTGGAATATTTAACCAGCAGGGTCTGTACCGCGGGCAACATTGCGCCATCAGCAAACCCGAGCAGAAATCGCAATACGCCAAGCTGAAGCGGAGAGGTGACAAACGACATCGCGAAGAAGAGCACGACCGCAAAGATCAGCGTCGCCATCAGGATGCGCGCCGTGCCGATCCTGTCACCCAGTTTTCCCAGACGCGGTGCGGAAATCAGAGCGGATACGCCCGGCACGGCGGCAATCATGCCGCTCAGAAAAGCGATATTTGTACTTTCCGGCTCCATCGACTTGATAAACAGCGCCAGAATCGGACCGACCGAACCGTTACAGAGCTGGATAACCATAGTGGTCACAAACAGGCTGATCATCAGTCCCGGATAGGGCAACGAGGCGAAGACGGCCTTGCCGCTCAGGCGTTCAGATTTACTGATAACCGGGCGGCCCCCCTCTTTGATAAGAAAGAGCGTGACCAGAAAACTGATCACCAGCAGGATCGCGGTGATGATAAATACCGCGCGCAGCCCGACGTGGTCCGCCAGAAAGCCCCCCAACAGCGGACCGCCGATGACGCCGCTGATCTGCGCCGTGGAGAGCGTACTCAGCGCCCAGCCGCTACGCTCGCGCGGCACCTGAGAGGCGACCAGCGCCATGGCATTCGGAATGTACCCGGACGTCAGCCCCATCACCGCGCGCAGGAAAAACAGCTGCCAGACGTTGGTGGCGAAGGCCTGCAGCAGAATGGCAATCGCCATCCCGAGCGAGGCGCGCAGCAGCATCAGTTTTCGGCCTTTCCGATCCGCCAGGCTGCCCCACATCGGTGACACAATGGCGGAGACCAGAAACGTGACGCTGAACGTCAGGCCGGACCACATGGAGAGCGCTTCATGCGAAGTCACCCCCAGCTGCGAGACGTACAGCGGCAGGAACGGCAGGATCTGGCTGATGGCCAGCCCGGTGAAGAAACAGCCGAACCAGACCGAGATGAGATTAACTTTCCAGGATTCCATAAAGAAATAGTCTTCATTTTTAGGCGAATTCGCCTACAGATTAGCAAGTTACGCGTTTTGACGTCGCACCAGAGATGCGGCCTGACTGACTTTGGTGTTTTATCTTCCCAGTCATCATATTTGTGAAATAAGTCACAATTCATCCATTTTCTGGCGGAATATTATGCTTCACCGACAGAGTCCGAAACCGCGCATTCCCAGATGAAAATGGTTGGCATGCGCCGCGTTATACTCCGGCCCCAGGCCGTTTCCGTAGTAGCCGCAGCTTGCCGCCAGCATGGCCTTCAGCCATGGCTGCGTTGTTGCCGCCTTCCAGCCGTTCAGCACCGTGACGCGTTCCCCGTTCGCCAGCCGAAAAGCGGCGATATCCAGCGCCTCCGCCGTGGCATGTTCACTGCGTCGCGCGTCAGGGCGGTGGTAAATATTGCGGCAGGCAAAGCTGCCGAGGTGATCGATGCGCGCCAGGTCGCTGCCCGTATAGCGTTTTGTCAGCGGCCGGGCCTGCTGGCTGATAAACAGCGCAGAGCCGAGCGCCAGCGGACAGCTGGCAAGAAAGCTGCTGTTCAGGCCGACCGGGCCGAAGTCGCGCACGCGCACGACGTTGTTAAGCGGACACGCGCCGCCGCTGCCCGCCACCGGCTGGGTGCGGATGAGATCTCTTTGGTTAGCCTGCGACAGCAGGCTCGCGCACGCCTCGGGAGTTAAGTGCCGAAGCTTATACTGGGTGATTCGGCCCGGCGGGTCGTCAAGCGTCAGCGGCATGAAAGGGTTGTAGTAGGACGGCAACCAGCGATAACCCACCGTTGCAAAGGCCACAATGATGAAAACGGTCAGCAGCGTTTTTCCTTTCACTCTCCCCCCCTCAACATTCCCCAAAACATTATGGCAGAAGGCCGCGAAACCCGCCGGGCATCGTGGTATGTTATTGGCTTTTCGTCAGACTGGAAGAGAGTGAGATGGCTAAGCAGCGCGTAGGTATTGTCTTTGGGGGAAAATCAGCTGAGCACGAAGTGTCATTGCAATCGGCCAAGAATATCGTTGATGCGATCGATAAAAGCCGCTTCGACGTGGTGCTGCTGGGCATTGATAAACAGGGCCAGTGGCACGTTAACGATGCCAGCCAGTATCTGCTGAATGCTCACGATCCGGCACACATTGCCCTTAATCCTTCAGAAGTGAGCATCGCCACCGTACCCGGCGTCGTGAAGGGGCAGCTCATCGACGCCGGCAACGCGCAGGCACTCGCCCAGATCGACGTTGTCTTCCCCATCGTTCACGGCACTCTGGGGGAAGATGGTTCCCTGCAGGGAATGCTGCGCATGGCCAACCTGCCGTTCGTCGGCTCGGACGTCCTCGGCTCTGCCGCGTGCATGGACAAAGACGTCACCAAACGCCTGCTGCGCGATGCCGGGCTGAACATTGCGCCATTCGTGACCCTCACCCGCGCCAACCGCGACAAGCACAGCTTCGCGCAAATTAGCGGAGATCTCGGTCTGCCGCTGTTTGTGAAGCCGGCAAATCAGGGCTCTTCCGTGGGCGTCAGCAAAGTCACCAGCGAAGCAGAGTTCACGCAGGCCGTCCGTCTGGCGTTTGAGTTCGACCATAAAGTGGTGGTTGAACAGGGTATTAAAGGCCGTGAAATTGAGTGCGCCGTGCTGGGCAACGATTTTCCACAGGCGAGCACCTGCGGCGAAGTGGTCTTAAACAGCGACTTCTACTCGTATGACACCAAATACATTGATGACAAAGGCGCGCAGGTTGTCGTTCCTGCGGATATCGATCCGGCGATTAACGATAAGATCCGGGCGATCGCCATTCGCGCTTATCAGACGCTCGGCTGCTGCGGCATGGCGCGCGTGGATGTGTTCCTGACGCCGGAAAACGAGGTGGTGATCAATGAAATCAACACGCTGCCGGGGTTCACTAACATCAGCATGTATCCGAAACTGTGGAAGGCGAGCGGCCTGAGCTACCCGGAACTGATCACCCGCCTGATCGAACTGGCGCTGGAGCGTCACGCCGCCGACAGCGCGCTTAAAAGCTCCGTAAACGGTTAATCGGCGCGCTTCGCCGACTCCGCCTCATCCGCTGTCGTCTCTTCAGGACGACGGCGGATAATCAACCCCGCCAGCCAGAAACTTATCACCCAGGTCACCAGCCCGACGGCATACGTTTGCCACCCTTTTGCTTCAAACCCCAGCAGGCCCACGACACCGTTAAGAATAAAGATCAGCCCGATAGCAAAGGCGTAGTAGTGCCAGTCACGGCGTAGTTTGGACGTGAGCTTCATAACAACTCCGGCAGGAAAAAAAGACATCCTCTCACAGTTTTTCGGCCAGGTCTGTGGCAGATACGGAAATTCTGAAACGCGACGCAATTTCACTTAAGTGATGAAATTGTGATGTGCTGCAGAAATCGACAATCCAGGAGGATTCCGGCGCGTAAATTACCACGATTCTGATATTGACAAATGCGATGACCTGTCAAACTCACCCTGTAAGAAGCGTATTAAAACAGAGTGATACCACGGGAGGTCAACATGGCTGACTTTACATTGTCGAAACCGATTTTTGGCGGCAAACCAAAAACCTCCACGGCGGGTAATATTGCTTATGCCCTGTTTGTCCTGTTCTGCTTCTGGGCCGGTTCCCAGCTGCTCAATATGCTGGTCCATGCGCCAGGCGTTTATGAACACCTGATGCAGGTACAGGATAATGGACGTCCGCGAGTTGAGATTGGCTTTGGTGTCAGCACCCTGTTCGGCCTCATCCCCTTCCTCGCGGGATGTATGATTCTGGGCGTTGTGGCGTTAGTGTTGCGCTTTCGCCGTCGCCATTAAAGCCCCATACAGCGAGCCCGGCGATCGTCCACGCGTTTTGCGAACCATGCGGTGGTGAGGTTACGCGTGATCTTCGGGCTTTCCAGCTGGATCCCCGGCAGGATAGCCCTCGGTAACGTTTTCCCACTTTTCTGCTCTGCAAGCGCAAACACCTTCTTGTACAGATCCGTTTTCTCAAATGCCAGGCTGTCGCCTTTTTCAAGCTGACGACGAATGTCGCTGTTGCTCAAGCCAAGCGTGTTGGATAATTTCCGTACTGCCAGCTCGGTGCTTCCCGCCTCGCTGCTGCCGTAAGCGATGAGATCGCCGTCCAGCGCCAGCTTGACGCCGCTTGCGCGGCTGACCGCACTCTGGAATGCCGCGTTACGGCTGGCATACCAGCCCGCGTTAAAGTCGGCAAAGCGGTACAGCGGCTCATCATAGTTCGCCGGATAGTTCAGCAGATGATACGTGCCGAACCACAGCCCACCGCGCAGGGAGAAGACCTCCTGGCGCACGGTACCGTCGATTTTCCACGGGTAGCCGTCGGTATGCTTCTCCGCGAACGCAATGCTCACCTGCATCGGGCCGCCGGTATGTACCGGATTCAGCGAGCCAAACAGCTTCTGTCCCATCGGGACCATACTGATGAAATCATCAAAGATAGCGCTAAGCTGTTTTTCGGTTTTCACCGCATCCAACCGCTCGCTGTAGCTTTTGCCATTAGGCGAGGTGATTTTAAGCGCGGTATGCACGAGGAACACCGGGATATGCATCGATTCCGCGCGGCGGTCGATCTCTTTCCAGGCAATTTTGTTCAGACCCGGCACCACCGGGTCTGACTGGTACATTGACTCCTGCTGCGCCACCGCCAGCACCGAGCAGATATTCTCCTCGGTCGGCGCGATCTTTTGGCTTTCAAAGGTTTTTGCCAGCGCATCTGCCCACGCGTTGCGATCCTTCACGCTGGCGGGCATTTTCTGCCGCACTACGCTCGCCACATCGACGGGCTTCTCCCCCTTTTTGAGCGGAGCGGCCCCTTTTTCGGCACAGCCTGCCAGCACAAGAGCGGCCAGCAAGGACAACGGTAACGCGCGCGGTACGGCAAAAGACATAGCAACTTCCTGTATTAGCTAAATGTGTTGGTGACTTCCTGCAGGTCACGATCGTCCAGCTCACGTTCAAAACTGCGTAAACGTTTATAGATAGACATCAGTTCTACCAAGGTGGTCCAGGAGCTGATCAGGTACTGGAATGAACTTCTTACCTGATCGAACACGTTGGTAATTTGGGTCATCAACCCCAAGGTAATTGTCCCTGCGACAATTGACGGGAACAACAGGACTATTCCAAAAACAGTATCGGCCTGAAGATATAAAATGCGGGCTATGTTGAAATACATGTAGTGGAAGTAGAGCTTAAAATAGTTAAAACGGACGTTCTGAAATAACTCTTTTACCGTTGGTGGCGCAGCTCGTGATGGGTCATCCTCACCGTAAACAAGCTCTTTACGGTAAGCCGCTTCCACGCGCTGATTTTTAAATTGTAATCCCGGCAATTTGATCCCCACTACAGCAAGAAGCCCAGTACCCATAAGAGACCAGACTAGTGCCGCAATAACCAAACCATAGGGTAAATGACCAACAATTGGAAGTTCAGGCACATGGGGTGAAAGTGCAATCAAAATCGGTAAAAAAGCGATAAGTTTCATCACAGCATTAAGCAAGCTGACCCCCATGTCCTCCAGCGTTGAGGCAAAACGCATGGTGTCTTCCTGTACACGCTGTGCTGCACCTTCGATGTGCCGCAGTCGTTGCCAATTTGCCATGTAATATTCGTTCATAGCAGTACGCCAACGGAAAACGTAATGGCTAACGAAGAAATTATTAAGCACTGCCACAGTTACTGCAATCATGGCTATGCCAGTAAAACTAACGAGACTGGCATAGAGTTCACCAATCGGAACCTTATTCGGGGCGCTTAGTGCTTTTTGGATCAGATCGTAGAAGGGTGCATACCATGCATTAATTGCAACGCTCACTTCGACCATGAACCAGGTAACAAAAATGATCAGTGCAGATCCTAAAATCGACCAAAACTGCCAACGATGCGGAGAATATTTAAACCAGAAGAGAGCGAACAGCCCCACACATACCGTGTAGTAGGCATAAAACACCACAAAGCTCAGCGACCAGAAGCGCGCCGCGCTAATCGGCACCTCGCCCGTTGCACCCGTGATGCGCGTCAGCCATGCGCCGCCGCCCGCCTGCCAGAAAATGACAGCGATGAGTGCCCAAATAAATGCCGACAGGAAAAAAGGCCCCGGCTTTGGGAAAAAAGACTTAAACATAATGCTTCCTTCTTGTTGTTATGGCTGTTGCTGTGCACAACACGTTACCACACGAAAAACGTGCCCGAGCCAGCCTCCCGGCCCGGGCAAAAAGGTCAGACCCGAGGGTTGATTATTAGTTCGCTTTCCAGTTTTCGAGAATTGTTTCGGTGCGTTTCACTGCAAGAGGATTCGCCGGCGCGATGAAGTTACGCCACACGTCGTTGTGGTGGTTAATCACGATCTGCGCATCTGCCGCCGGGCGATTGGCGGTAGTGTGGGCATCTTCCGCCACGGTGATGTGATAACCCCGGCTGACGCCGTTCTTAACCGTCGCATCGACGCAGTAATCGGTGGCGCAGCCGCAGATGACAAACTCGCGAATGCCCTGCTCACGCAGCAGCGCCTCAAGCACGGTGTTATAGAAGGCATCGCAGGCGGTTTTGGTCACGTAAAGCGCGTCAGCTGGCTGATGGAGTTCAGGCAGCAGCGCGAACCCTTCACTTCCCTCTTCCAGGCCCCCGTCCTCGGTGTGCTGAATAAAAATCACCTTGTCGGCTGCCTGCGTAAGCTGGTTGATCAGAGAGACACACTTTTCGCGCTGATGACGAGGGGTTTCAAATACCCCGTTCTGCATATCGACAACCATAACCACAAGCTTCTCAGACATACCGTTCTCCGTAAGATTGAGTGACACTGGTGCCTATCATAAGCCCGATGTCACAAAATGGGAGATGGCTCGTCAGTAAATTGTTCATATTTACCCATGGTTACGTTTTTCTCGCTATCGTTATGCAATTCGGGGCATTGCGCGGTTCCGATTAGTAGTATAAATACCCATTACTTTCCTCATTCACTTCATGGATGCTTTTCGTTGAAACGTTGTCTGCTCTCTTTTGCCGCGCTGTGTGCGGTGAGCTTTTCTACCGCCCAGGCAGCCCAACCGCTGACGGCACCCGTTTTAGCTTCAGATATTGCCGATCGCTACGCGAACCTGATCTATTACGGCAGCGGCGCGACCGGGATGGCGATGGTCGTCATCGACGGCAACCAGCGTGTGTTCCGCAGCTTTGGCGAAACGCGCCCAGGAAATAACGTCCACCCGCAGCTGGATTCCGTAATCCGCATCGCGTCCTTAACCAAGCTGATGACCAGCGAAATGCTGGTGAAACTGCTCGACCAGGGCGTGGTGAAACTCGACGACCCGCTCAGCAAATACGCGCCTCCGGGCGCCCGGGTTCCGACCTGGCAGGGAACACCGATCCGGCTTGTAAACCTCGCCACCCACACCAGCGCCCTGCCGCGTGAGCAGCCTGGCGGGGCGGCGCATCGTGACGTATTTGTCTGGCCAACGCGCGACCAGCGCTGGAGCTACCTGAGTACCGCCACGCTGAAGGCGGCTCCGGGTACTCAGGCCTCTTATTCAAACCTGGCGTTTGACCTGCTGGCGGACGCCCTCTCAACGGCGGCGGGTAAACCCTACACGCAGCTGTTTGAAGAGCAGATAACCCGTCCGCTGGGTATGAAAGACACCACCTTTACCCCATCCCCGGATCAGTGCCGTCGCCTGATGGTGGCGGAGAAAGGCGCGAGCCCCTGTAATAACACGCTCGCGGCCGTGGGCAGCGGCGGGGTCTATTCCACGCCTGGCGACATGATGCGCTGGATGCAGCAGTTCCTTTCCTCAGATTTCTATGCTCGAACCAGCCAGGCCGATCGCATGCAGACCCTGATTTATCAGCGTACTCAGCTGCACCGCGTCATCGGAATGGACGTGCCGGGTAAAGCCGATGCGCTCGGCATGGGGTGGGTCTATATGGCGCCAAAAAATGGCCGTCCGGGTATTATTCAGAAAACCGGCGGCGGCGGTGGATTCATCACCTATATGGCCATGATCCCGCAGTCAAACGTGGGCGCGTTTGTGGTGGTCACCCGCTCCCCGCATACGCGTTTCGTCAATATGAGTGACGGGATTAATAACCTGGTGGCAGAACTGAGCGCCAATAAAGCCCAGGTGCTCACCGCGTCTAACTGATATTAATATTCCGTGGGCAAGCGGTTGATGCTGACCAGCTTGCCCCGGTTCATATTGATGTAGTTACCTTGCCGCAGGGCAGCGAGAACCTCAGCAACCACTGAACGTGAAATACGCGTACTTTGTTGAATATGATTCATCACACCAATTTTTGAGCGCAGCGTTTCATCCCACTCCGCCATATTCAGCAGCATGGCGCGGATCTGATGATAGGAATTATTTCCCACCAGCTGCATATCGCGTTTCTCAAGAATGTAGTTTATCCAGGATAACCAACCGAAAGCCTCTTTCCATAGCGCGTTCTGTTGTATAAGTTGACGAGTAGTTTCAGTAGGCAAATAAAAGCCCGTACAGGATGTTTTGGCTACCACTCTATATTCCAGACTATGATTAATCATCACGGTGGACAGCCCCAAAATAAAAGGCGCTGTTGCGATGCCCACAAGCAGTTCATCTGAACAACGATAGATTTCGATTATACCGGTCTGTAATACAGTCGTGCGGGGATCATGACACTCCCCTGATGTAATCAACTGTTGTGGAGCACATTTAAAAGGGATACTGGCTGATTTCAAACACTGTTCGAGCCGGCTTAATTCAGAAAGCGGTTTCGCATTAACGTTCATGCAGACCTCAAGGCATCCGTATTTGTCGGTTCAATATTATTTTTAGCTATGTATATAAAAAGCGGGGGATATGACTCCCCCCGCTTTATTCATTACCAGGTATATTTCACACCCAGATTTGCGCCCCAGTTCTGGTCAACGTCGCCGCCGCCCAGATAAGTGGCATCAGTATACGCACTGAAGTTCTTCGTGAAGCTGAACTGGGTGCCAAGCCCTACCCGCACAGCGGAGCCTTTCACGCCGTTATCAATGCTGTCACCGTTAACGTCGGCATTGTTATCGGCATCGTCATAAACGTAGGCCAGTTTGAAGTAAGGCGTCAGAGCCTGATCGCCGCCGTAGTTGAAGGTGTAACCCGCATCAACACCGAGTTCATAGCGCAGGCTATCGTAAGATTGCCCGTCCATGCGCATGTCATTGCTGAGACGGTAATCATCGCCAGACTGGAACAGGCCAGACACGGCTGCGTATGGTGTGACATAGCCTGACAGGTTTGGCTTCCAGTCATAGCCCAGTTTCAGCCCAAAACCAACTGCGTCATTGGTGGTGTTGCCGTCAACATACTGACCGTTGCTCATGTTCGCAGAGAGATCGCTGTTGAAGCGGGTGTAGCTCAGGGAGCTGTCGAGGAACAGATCGTTCATGAACTTCGCCGACGCGTAGATCATCGCCGTCTGGCTGTCCTGATCGACCTGACCGGTACGATCGCTGATATCCCCCTTCGCGAAACCTGCCGCACCACCGACGATCCACTTCGCATTGTTACCGTCAATCTGCGTATCCAGACCAACCATAATGCCGCTCACGTCCTGATCGTAGCTAATAACGCCATTGTCGCCGTCGAAGTTACCACCGAAGTAGCTTACCCACGCTCCGCCGTTATCCGTCAGGCCGTGACGGCTGTTGGTCAGACGCGTACCTACGGTATCTTGCTGCAGATTCCAGATGTTGGTGTTGGCAGATGGGATGCTCAGCGCCATATTGGCGTAGTCGGTCAGCGCTTTCTGCTGGAGGACGACGGCGTCACCCTGCTGCTGCGCCTGGTAGGTGTAAGCACCTAAATCGGCTTTGTTTGCAGCCGTAAAGCTGGCTGTGGTATCCGCGTTATTGTCATAGATGCGGACGATCTCTTTATTTTTGTAATCGGCAACGGAACCGGCACCGGTCGCATCATCGATGCGCACCTTGTAGTTACCTGCAACGTCACCGTTCACTGACAGATGGCCATCAGAATTAATCGCCACAACGCCGTAGTCGTAATCGGCATTGTACTTATCGTTGGTGATATAGCGTGCGTTGTTGAGATCGCTGTTCAGCACGTAATCACGGCTGGCAACGTTCAGCACACCACCATCGGTCAGCACCATGTTGTGCGTATCAACCTGACCCAGCCCCAGCGCCAGCTCAGCGCCGTTATCCACGGTGATGGTGTTGGCATACAGATCGGCCGTTTCTTCCGTCAGTGCCGCACGGCTATAGCTGTCCAGATACAGATGGTCGGTTGCCACACCACCATTGTCACCGATATTCAACGATGAGGCATTGGTCAGGGTGATGGTATCCGCCAGCAGGCCAGAGTTTTCAACATTGACCTGAGACAGGTTGTTTACCGTCAGTGTGTCGATGTTAGAAACCTTGCGGGTATCCCACTCGGAGCCGTTATCCAGCGCGATGTTAAACAGACCGCTCTGATACACCTCTTTACCCGCAACGTGGTCGTTGCTGTCATAGGTGGAATCCGGCCAAATGCTGTTAGGGGACAGAGTGCTCCAGTCTACGCTGCTGTAGCCCAGGCCATACATCTGCGCCGTGCCGATAGCCTCGACGCTCGACTGGGCGGCACCAACCCATTTGCTGCCATTGGTCAGAGTGACGTCCAGCTTATCAGTACCGTCCCAGCCGTTGGTGGTTGGGTTATAGACACCGTCTGCACTGGTATCCGTTGCCGGATCGCCGTTCGGGTAGAAGTTGTTGTCGAAGGTACTGGAGAAAAGAATGTCGCCAGTAACGGTGGAGTGATCGAACGTGGCAGACGTCTGCATCGCGTTATCCGACGCGCTGGCTGCTACAATCAGGGCCGCATCATCCGCCGCTGTCGTGTTAGTTTCACCATAGTCGCTCGGCTTCGCGGTTTGACCGTAGAATCCGCTATTGCCCAGATCGCTGTACGCACCCGAGGTCAGTACAGAATCTTTCACCAGCAGCGTATCGGTAAAGACATTGCTGCTGTTGGCGACACCTTCAACACCGTCATACGGGGTGTTGTCGAGTTCCTGATAACCCTGCGTTAGCGTAATACCGGCTACGTGGGAGTTATTCTGAATAACAATATCAGACTCCACATCCAGCGTAATCGCATTACCCAGCGCATACGTATTCAGATAATGGGCTTCGGTGCTGTCGCCATTAACAACGTCGTAAGCATAATGCTCATAGGTGTCGTTGATGGTAGAGTGATCAACGGTCAGACTAAAACGATCGTACTGTGAATGTGTCGTGCCGTCGGTATCCAGGCCGTCAGCACACGAGGTGGTCATACATTCAGAGGTGATCATGCCGTTAATGGTGCTATTGGAAATGCTCAACGCATTCGCCCGACCATTTACACCATCTTCCAGAAAGTATGTTGAAATAACGCCATTCACGATCGATTTATTCATCACGGGATAAATATCACCGTCGTGGGTAGCGTCTGAGTAATCCCAGTCGGCATAGCCATAATACCAGGGAGTAGACGCGGTATTATCGTACCCGAAGGTATTATAAGTTGTACCGGAAATATCCTTCGCATTGGCCTGAGAAGCGATAGCCAGGGTGCAGGCTAATGCAAGTTGAGATACAACCAGTTTCTTTTTCCATGTTTGCATTGGGTCATCCCTCCTCAGGGACGTAAGCAAGTTTGTCCATCAAATCATTTGGCAATATTTTATTGCGGAGGGAATTATGCATTTTCATTTCGAAAAGGTTCAATGAATGTTTCTATTAAGTCCGTATCCAGACCAATAACACTTCAAAAACGACAAGCATAAGGGTCACTTGAGATAAATATTATAAAAACAAAACGTTAAAATACAGGCGCGCCAATGCAAAACATATAACAACAAATAATAGATCATTTTTAATGATGCATCCCACTTAATATAGAAACAACACGAATATCTCCCCCCTTTCAGTAATATACTCACCTGCATTATATATTGCTGATATGAAACTTGACCTGCCGCATTTCGCAAAAAACAAAATGCCCACTTTAGTAAAACACCTGACTTCACTTTGAGGTACACTAGCCTTCTTTGTTCCACAAACATCAGGCATACCATGACCGATTTAATTGCACGTCCCCGCCGCCTGCGCAAGTCACCTGCACTGCGCGCTATGTTTGAAGAGACAACCCTGACCTTAAACGATCTGGTGTTGCCGATTTTTGTCGAAGAAGAGATCGATGACTACAAAGCCATCGAAGCCATGCCGGGCGTAATGCGCATTCCGGAAAAATATCTGGCGCGTGAGATTGAACGCATCGCCAACGCGGGGATCCGCTCGGTGATGACCTTCGGCATCTCACACCATACCGACGCCACCGGCAGCGACGCCTGGAAAGAAGATGGCCTCGTCGCCCGCATGTCCCGCATCTGCAAAGAGACCGTGCCGGAAATGGTCGTCATGTCCGATACCTGTTTCTGCGAATACACCTCTCACGGCCACTGCGGCGTGCTGTGCGATCACGGCGTCGATAACGATGCCACCCTGCTGAACCTTGGCAAGCAGGCTGTGGTCGCTGCCGCTGCCGGTGCGGACTTCATCGCGCCATCTGCGGCAATGGACGGACAGGTTCAGGCGATTCGTCAGGCGCTGGACGCGGCGGGCTTTACCGACACCGCCATCATGTCTTACTCCACCAAATTCGCCTCCTCCTTCTATGGCCCGTTCCGTGAAGCGGCGGGCACGGCGCTGAAAGGCGATCGTAAAACCTATCAGATGAACCCGCTTAACCGTCGGGAAGCGATTCGTGAATCCCTGCTTGATGAAGCCCAGGGCGCAGACTGCCTGATGGTGAAACCTGCTGGCGCGTATCTCGATATCCTGCGCGACATCCGCGAGCGCTCCGAGCTGCCGCTGGGCGCTTACCAGGTCAGCGGCGAGTACGCGATGATCAAATTCGCCGCAAAGGCGGGTGCCATCGATGAAGAGAAAGTGGTCCTCGAAAGCCTTGGCGCCATCAAACGCGCAGGCGCGGACCTGATCTTCAGCTACTTCGCGCTGGATCTGGCTGAGAAGAAAATTCTGCGTTAATCCGCTTTAGCGCCGGGTGGCGGCTTCGCCTTACCCGGCCTACTCTCTGCGCTAATCTTCACCAAACTGCAATACAACCGACATCTGCTCCTTCTACTGTCTTCGCAAGACGGCAGGAGGAGTAACCATGTTTAGCCTCGATAGCGTTCTCGACGATCTTTGGCCTCAGGCGAGGCCTGCACCCTGGCAAAAAAGTCTGTTAAAAAGACTGTTTTACGAAGACGAATTTCAGCAATTTGCCGCAGCACACCGCCACCTGAAAGGACTGGATATGGTGGAGCAAGTTCTGGAACACCTTGATATTCTCTGCACCGTTTCCGCCCGCGATCTCGAACAAATCCCCGAACATGGCCCGCTGGTCATTATTGCTAACCACCCGACGGGTACGCTGGACGGCCTGGCGCTGATGTACGCCGTCTCCCGCGTGCGACGCGATGTGAAAGTCGTGACCAACCGGATGCTGACGCACCTTGAGCCCCTGAGTTCACTGTTTATTCCGGTGGACAATATGGGCGGCAGGACGGCGAAATCGTCGCTGGTGCAGATGGAACAGCATCTGCAAAACGCGGGCGTGCTGATCTTCTTCCCGGCCGGAGAAGTTTCCCGCCCCACGCGCAAAGGCATTCGCGACAAAAAGTGGCACTCTGGCTTTATCAAACTCGCCAGCAAGCTGCGCGCTCCGCTGCTGCCGGTACATATTCAGGCGCATAACAGCCTGCTCTTCTATGCCAGCACGCTGGTCTCCCCGACGCTGTCGATGCTGCTGCTGATGCAGCAGATGTTCCGTCGCCGCCATAGCCAGCTGCCGATTAAAATCGGCCAGCAGATCGCCTGGCATCACTGGCATAGCGCTACCCTTTCGTCGCGTGAGATGGCCGAGCAGTGCCGTCAGCACGTGATGCGTCTTGGCAAGGGAGTGCCCGGCGTCTTTAAAACCCAGTGCGCCATTGCCCGCCCGGAAGACCGGGCCACCCTGAAACGCGCGCTGGCGCAGGCCGAATGTCTGGGCAATACCAGCGACGGTAAAACCATCTATCTTTGGCAGCGCAACGGTCAGGAAGACGCCCCGCTGCTGCGCGAGCTGGGCCGCCTGCGCGAGATTGCCTTTCGCGCGGTGGAGGAAGGGAGCGGCAAGCGCCGGGACACCGACTGCTACGATGATGATTATCTGCACCTGATCCTGTGGGATGATGAGGATCTGGAGATCGTCGGCGCGTACCGCTTTATGCCGACCGCCAGCCAGGTTGAACGTCGCGGTCTGGAGGGGTTGTACAGCTATAGCCTGTTCCACTACGACGACAAAATGCAGGACGTGCTGGAACACGGCATTGAACTGGGGCGCAGCTTTATTCAGCCGCGCTACTGGGGACGCCGCGGCCTGGATTATTTATGGTCTGGGATTGGTGCCTACCTGGCGCGTTATCCGAACTATCGTTACCTGTTTGGCCCGGTCTCGATTTCCGGCGGCTTACCGCCTGCCGCGCGGGATCTGCTGGTGGCATTTTACCGCCTGTGGTTCCCGGCGACGCATCCGCTCGCCGCGTCACGTCAGCCGTATCCCGCATCGCTGCCGGACGTGCTCGCGCAGTTTGGCGGCGTGGATTACGTGGACGATCTGACAAAGCTGAAATCCCTGCTCGGCAATCTTGGCTGCGGCATTCCGCCGCTCTACAAGCAGTATTCCGAGCTTTGCGAGCCCGGCGGCGTGCAGTTTATTGATTTTGGCAGCGACCCGGCATTTAACGACTGCGTCGACGGGCTGGTGCTGGTGGATTTGTGTTACCTGAAGGCGAACCGCTATCAGCGGTATATTGAGGCGCATTTAATTCCCTCACCCCAGCCCTCTCCCTAAAAGGGAGAGGGTGAAAACCGCACCGGACAGTCCCCTCGCCCCTTTGGGGAGAGGGTTAGGGTGAGGGGATCAAGGCGCACGGTAAAACGGTTTATCCCCCAAAATCGTCGCCCGCTGCATAATCCGGCGCTGCGGAAGATAGTCCGCATTGGCATAGTGCTGCGTTACGCGGTTATCCCAGATCGCCAGGTCGTTCTCCTGCCAGCGCCAGCGCACCTGAAACTCCGGCTTGGTGATATGCGCGAACAGGAATCCCAGCAGCGCCTCACTCTCTTTCTCGGACACGTCCACAATGCGCGTGGTGAACCCTTCGTTCACAAACAGCGCCTGCTTGCCCGTGACCGGATGGGTCCGAACTACCGGGTGCAGCAGTGGAGGATGCTTCGCCACAGCTTCCTGCCAGCGCTGATGCTCCTCTTCCGTTTTACGGTACTTGTACTCCTGGAACGATTTTTTGAAGTCGTGCTCTGCCCGCAGCCCGCTCAACAGCGTCCGGAACGGCGCGGAGAGCGCCTCATACGCCGCAATCCCGCTGGTCCACAGCGTATCGCCGCCGGTTTCCGGCAGCAGCTTCGCCGCCAGAATCGCCCCGGCGGGCGGCGTCTCGATAAAGGTCACGTCGGTGTGCCAGTTGTCGTTATCCGGCGGGTTATCGTTGTGGGTGTCCAGAACGATAATCTCCTCCACCCCTTCCGCATGCGGATAGACGGGGTGGATATGCAGGTCGCCAAAGCGCAGGGCCAGTGCGCGCTGTTGCTGCGGGGTGATCGCCTGTTCGCGCAGGAAAACGACCTGATGGCGCAGCACCGCGTGGTACAGCTGCTCGAACTGGTTATCGCTCAGCGGGCGGGTCACATCCAGGCCCGACACCTGCGCGCCAATGTACGGCCCCAGCGGGGTAATGGTCAGACGTTCACTCATTGTATTTCTCCATGCCAGGGCGTCAGGCGGCGCTGTAACGCGCGCAGCCCCAGTTCTAATCCAAAGGCGATCGCGGCGATCACCGCGATCCCTGCCAGCACCACGTCAGTCGCCAGGAACTCTCCCGCCGACTGCACCATAAACCCAAGGCCGCGCGTGGCCGCAATCAGCTCTGCCGCCACCAGCGTGGACCAGCCTACGCCGAGGCCGATGCGCAGCCCGGTTAAGATCTCCGGCAGTGCGCCCGGTAAAATCACGAACAGCAGCACCTGCGTGCGGCTGGCTCCCAGCGACTGCGCCGCGCGGATCCGCACCTGCTGGGCGCTCTTCACGCCCGCCAGCGCCGACATGGCAACCGGGGCGAAAATCGCCAGATAAATCAGCAGGATTTTTGACGTTTCACCGATGCCGAACCAGATCACCATCAGCGGCAGATAGGCCAGCGGCGGCACCGGACGGTAAAGCTCAATCAGCGGGTCGAGGATGCCGCGCACCGTCGGGCTTAAGCCCATCGCGATCCCAACCGGAATACCGATAATCACCGCCGCCAGCAGCGCCACCAGAATACGCGCCAGACTTGCACCTAAGTGCTGCCAGAGCGTGGCATCCATAAAGCCCTGCGGCCCGGCGATAGTAATGAGTTTGGCCAGCACCTGTCCCGGCGGCGGCAGAAACAGCGGGCTGACCCACTGCTGGGCAGCAACCGCCCACCACACCGCCAGTAATACCAGCAGCGTACCGACGCTCAACGTGATTTGGCGTGAGAAAGGCCAGCGCAGCGCCAGACGCGCGCGGCGCGTTTTTTCACTGAAGACGATGCTCATGAGAAAGCCTCCCGTTGTTCAAACACGCGGCTTAAGACGTATTCACGCTGTTCGATAAACAGCGGATCGGATTTGATACTGCGCACGGGTTCTCCCGCGACGTAGCGGCGGGCGAAATCCAGCGGCAAACGCTCCAGCACGCGGCCCGGCCCCGGCGAGAGCAGCACCAGCTCCGTCGCCATAAACACCGCCTCTTCGATATCGTGGGTAATCAACAGCACCTGCTTGCCCGTCTCATGCCACAGGCGCAGCAGCAGAGTTTGCATCTGCTCGCGGGTGAAGGCATCCAGCGCCCCGAACGGCTCGTCCAGCAGCAACAGCTGCGGATTCGCGGCCAGCGCGCGGGCAATACCTACGCGCTGTCGCTGGCCGCCGGAAAGCTGCCAGATAAAGCGTTTTTCCGCCCCTTCCAGACCCACTTTTTTCAGCATCGCCCGCGCCGTTTCCAGCCGCTGTTCGCGATTGACGCCCGCAAGCTGTAGCCCAAACGCCACGTTTTCCTGCACGTTACGCCAGGGAAGCAATCCTTCGTTCTGGAAGACCACGCCGCGCTCGGCGCCCGGGCCTTCCACCTTTTTGCCTTCCAGTTGAATGATGCCATGCTGATAAGGGACAAACCCGGCGATCAGATTCAGCAGCGTGGTTTTTCCGCACCCGGACGGGCCCAGCACCACCAGCAGTTCACCGCTGTCCAGCGTCAGGTTGATGTCCTCCAGCGCGGGTTTACCACCGTAATCGGCGTACAGGTTCGTAATATTCAGCATGGCGAACTCCTTATTTCACAAAACGATCGGTCACGTACTGGCTGTAATCCGCTGCCACCGCTGGCACTTTGCCCTGCTCTTTCAGGAAGGTGGCGGTATCCACAATCGCTTTGTTCACCGGTCCTGTCAGCTGCTGCACCTGCTGCGCGGGCGTCAGATAGGTATTGCCTTTCACCAGCCCCGGCACGTCCGCTTCCGGCACGCCGCTCAGGCGGGAGAGTTTTTCCAGGTTGGCGGGCTGCTTCAGCCATTCATCCGGGTTAGAGATGTACGGCTGTTGGGCGTCAATCGCGCTTTTGGCGAAGGCTTTCACCACCTCAGGATGTTTCTCGGCGAAGTCTTTGCGCACGACCCACACGTCGAGGGTTGGCGCGCCCCACTGGCCCACTTTTTCAGAGTCGGTCAGCACGGTGCCGTCTTTTTCCAGTTCGTTCACTGCCGGTGCCCACACGTAGGCCCCGTCAATATCCCCGCGCTGCCAGGCGGCGATAATCGCCGGCGGCTGCAGGTTGATAATTTGTACCTGACCCGGCTTGATACCCCAGTGTTTCAGCGCCGCCAGCAGGCTGTAGTGGGTGGTGGAGATAAACGGCACAGCGATGCGTTTGCCGATCAAATCTTCCGGTTTGGTGATGTTTTTCTTCACCACCAGCGCTTCTGAGTTACCGAGCTGCGAGGCGAGCAGGAAAACCTCGATCGGCACCTGCTGGCTGGCCGCAACCGCCAGCGGGCTGGAGCCAATATTGCCGATCTGCACGTCGCCGGAGGCTAACGCACGCACGACGGATGCCCCGCTGTCGAACTTGCGCCAGTCGACTTTCGCCCCGCTCTCTTTGGCAAAGGTGTTGTCCGCCTGCGCGACTTTCGCCGGTTCCGCAGAGGTTTGATACGCGACGGTGACGTCCACCGCCTGCGCCTGAAATGCCCACAGCGCCAGTGCGCCGAGAAGTGTGATTCGCGATGAAATTGCCATAGTGCCTGCTCCCCTTGTTGTTATGAGGGCAGTATTTCCGGCGCGGGAATTTTGATAAAGGAATAAAAATGAATCGCTCATAACGATTCGTTTTTAGATAAAAAGCGGGTAAGGATAGTGAATTTTGTGCGGTTCATTTTTTCCCTCTCCCCGTGGGAGAGGGTCAGCGAACCGTAGGCCGGGTAAGGCGCAGCCGCCACCCGGCAAAGACCTCAGCGCTGAACCGTCAGCGCAGCAATGTCTTTCGGCGTGGTCCGACAGCATCCGCCGATTAACTTCGCTCCCGCTTCCAGCCACTGCGGCAGATACCCCGCCAGCGTCTCGCACGCTTCCCCGTGGTGGTGCCAGGTTTTGGTTACCGCGTCATAATGCTCGCCCGAGTTCGGGTAAACCACCAGAGGCAGCGACGTCAGGCTTTGCAGATGCTTCAGCGCCGCGGTGGTGTTTTCCAGGGCGATGCAGTTAATGCCCAGCGCGACAATGTGCGGAGAGTTTGCCAGCACGCTGACCACCTCACGCAGCGGCGTACCGTCGCTCAGGTGCTCGCTGTCGCGTAAGGTGAACGAGAACCACGCCCGGGCACGGGGGTACTCGGCAAGAAGCGCCGCCAGCGCCTTAACCTCCACAAACGAGGGCAGCGTTTCGCAGGCCAGCAGGTCAGCGCCCGCATCCAGCAGCGCTTCCACGCGCGGGCGGTGGAAAGTAATAAACTCCTCAGTGCTGCGCACGTAGTCGCCGCGATACTCTGAGCCATCCGCCAGATATGCGCCGTACGGCCCCACGGATCCCGCCACCAGCAGCGTGCCCGCATGCGGGTTTTCGGCCAGATACGCTTCGCGCGCCTTACGCGCCAGCTCCACGCTTTTACCGATCAGCGCGCGGGACTGCGCTTCGTCCAGGCCGCGCGCCGCAAACCCCGCAGGCGTGGCCTGATAACTGGCGGTGATCGCCACCTGCGCACCCGCGCGGTAGTAATCGAGATGCACTTCGCGAATAAGTTCCGGGTTTTCCATCAGTACCTTGGCAGACCAGAGGCTGTCTGCCAGGTTACAGCCGCGCGCTTCCAGCTCCGTCGCCATCGCGCCATCAAGCACCACAAACGGCTGCTTTTCAAGGATGGCGGTAAGCGGGTTATTCTGCGACATGTTCAGGCTCCTGCGATGTCATATTTCGGGTCAGGTAGTACGCACCATAACACAGGGCGACAAACGGAAGCCCGCAATAAAGGGCAATGCGCTGGCTTGGGTCAAACCACAGGCCGACACAGGCCACCACGCAGAGGATAAAACCGAGCACCGGCACCAGCGGATACCACGGCGCACGGTACTGCAGCGCAGAGAGCGGCTGGCCGGACTGCAAATGGCGGCGACGGAAAACGAAGTGCGACGCGCAGATGCTTATCCAGACCGCCACTACCGCAAAGCCAGAAATTGCCGAGAGCGCGACAAATACCGTGTCCGGCGCCACGACGCTTGTGAACAGCGCCAGCACGCCGCCGAGCATAGAGACCGAGAGCGCCGTCAGCGGCACGCCGTTTTTGTTCACGCGGGCAAAACAGCGCGGCAGCGTTTTCTCATTCGACAGCGACCACAGCATGCGCCCGGAGGCATACAGACCCGAGTTCGCCGCCGAGAGGATCGCCGTCAGGATCACGAAGTTAACGATATCAGCCGCGTAAGGAATACCGACCTTTTCAAACACCAGCACGAACGGGCTCTTTTCCACACCCGCCTGCTGCATCGGGATCAGCGCCGCCAGCACAAACACGGTACCGATAAAGAAGATAATGAGGCGCGCAATGGTGGTGCGGATAGCCACCGGAATCACCTTGTGCGGATTTTCCGTTTCCCCCGCCGCGATGCCGATAAGCTCGGTGCCGGAGAAGGCAAAGTTCACCGCCACCATGGTCATCAGGATCGGCAGCCCGCCGTGCGGGAACCAGCCTTCGGCGGTGATGTTGCTTAAGCCCGGCGCGGGTGAACCGTCCTGCATCGGGATAAAGCCGAAGACCGCCGCCCCGCCAAGGATAATAAAGGCGATGATGGTGATGACTTTCACCAGGGAGAACCAGAATTCGCCTTCAGCAAAGAAGCGCGTCGAGATGACGTTGAGGCCAAAAATTACCACGCAGAAGACCACGCACCAGGCCCAGACGGGCACCTGCGGGAACCAGTACTGCATACAGAACCCGGCGGCAGTAAAGCTCGACCCAAGCGCCACCGTCCAGGTGAGCCAGTAGAGCCACGCCACGGTGTAGCCCGTCGCCGGGCCAAGGTAGCGAGCGGCATAGACGTGGAACGCGCCGGTTTCCGGCATCGCCACGGAAAGCTCGCCCAGACACTGCATCACCAGCCAGACCACCAGGGCACCTATCAGGTACGCCAGCAGCGTGCCCGCCGCCCCGGTCGTGGAAATGATGTATCCGGTATTGAAGAATAACCCTGTCCCAATCACGCCACCCAGCGAGAGCATAATCAGGTGGCGTGTTTTCATGGTGCGCTTAAGCTGCCCATTTTCTTGTTGTGTTTGCATATTACCTTCTATACGTATGGACATCTAAACATCCAAAGAAGGTGTGTTATACCGCGATTGTTAACAAAAAGCTAGATGACCAGACGCAGACGGGCGCGCCGCGCGCTGAGTCTGGGGTGGGTTGTGAGGATCACGTAGAGAATCGGACGCCAGGCCATAAGCACCTCCGCAAGCAGATACTTACAGCATGGTGCGGGAAGAGACGATCTTCGGTCAGTCGAAAGTGGTATCCGTGAAGAGCGGATTCATACCGCAACACTGCCCGCAGGACGGGTAAGGCGCAGCCGCTACCCGGCGCAAGGTTGGTAATTCTCACAATCAGTTCTATAGTCGACACAGTTTCTTAGTAACCAGGACTGACTGATGCGCTTTAACGGACTGACCAAAGGTTTCTTTATCTTTATTCTTGCCCTTGTGACCTGGGCCTTCTTCGACGTACTGTCGCCCTACTTCTCCGCGATACTGTGGGCCGCAATTCTGACCGTCATCTTCAACCCGGTAAAAAACAGGCTGCGCGCCGCGCTGGGGGATCGCAACGGGCTTGCCTCGCTGTTGACCATTGGCATTATCTGCCTGATCGTCTTTATCCCGTTGATGGTGATCCTCTCCTCGCTCGCCATTGAACTGAACGTGGTGTACACGAAGCTCCAGGAGAACAACACCCAGTTTCCGGAAGTGGTGGCGAGCATCTTCAACCATCTGCCTGACTGGGCCAGCGGCTTCCTGGCGGATCACAACCTGACCAACGCGGCGCAGATCCAGAAAAAACTCTCCGACGTCGCCCTGCAGGGCGGGCAATATCTTGCCGGCAGCGCGTTTCTGATTGGCAAGGGAACGTTTGGCTTTGCGATTAGCTTCGGCATCATGCTTTATCTGCTGTTCTTCCTGCTGAAAGACGGCCCGTATCTGGTGCGCCAAATCCTCGACTCCCTGCCGCTGTCTGATTTCGCCAAGCAGCACCTGTTCGCCAAATTCGTCGGCGTGTCGCGTGCCACGGTAAAAGGTACGGCGGCGGTAGCGGTGGTTCAGGGCATCCTCGGCGGGATTGCGTTTGCGATTGCGGGTATTGACGGCAGCGTACTCTGGGGCGCGCTGATGGCCTTCCTCTCGCTGGTGCCCGCCATCGGCTCGGCGATTGTCTGGGTGCCCGCCGCCATCTTCCTGTTCGCCACCCATCAGCTGTGGCAGGGGCTGTTTATTGTCGGCTTCTTCGTGATTATCGTCGGGCTGGTGGACAACATTCTGCGTCCGCTGCTGGTAGGCAAAGACACCAAAATGCCGGACTACCTGATTCTGATCTCCACCCTCGGCGGCATGGAGCTGTATGGCATTAACGGCTTTGTGATTGGGCCGCTCATTGCCGCGCTGTTTATCGCCTGCTGGAACCTCTTCTCAGGGCGCGATCACGAAGGTAACGCCGAAGAGCTGGATCCCGACTTCATCGAAGAAGGAAAAAATCCTCCAGAATTGTGAGGATGTGACGATATAGACCACATCAGGCGGCGCTGTGCCGCCTTTTTTTTCGCCTTAAATCAAACGTTTTCTATAATTTGAAAGAACGCCATCCTACTCATGTCGTAAAAGGATCATCAGGTGCGAATCGCGACGATAACAAACTGGGCCTATGGTGCCACGGTCTGCCTGACCATCGCCTCCGGCATCATCATGCTGATGGCGTCCAGTGCTGATACTGCTGAACGTCAGGCCGTTGAACAACGCCAGCGTTTTGATGCGCTTACTGAAGATATCGAAACCGATGCCTGGGCACAGTCCGATTTAGCGCGCCTCTACGTCATCAAAAAAGATCCGCAAACGTTAAAGGAATATAGCCAGTCAGAGAACAACCTGAAGAGCGTTGAACTCCGGCTTGAAAAACTGCGGGACAACGGCGCATCGGATGACGAGCTGTCCCTGCTGCGCGAAGGCATAAAAATCATTGATGAACTGCAGGACGAACAGCAGACGGCACTAACGAGCGCGGCGCAGGGAGAAGATGCGCAGGCCGTTGCCCTGCTCTACGGTGCGCCCTATGAGCAGGAGCTGGAGCGCGCGCAGAACCAGATCGATCATTTTCGCCAGATACTCGACAAGCGCGTCATCGCCTCCGTTCAGGAAGCGACAAAAAAATCGAAAGCGCTGCGTACGGCCTCTGAGCTGATGGTCGGCCTGACCGCCCTGCTGTTCCTGTTTGTTCTCGGTTTTATATTAAAGCGCCGCGTGCTGCGCCCCGTGGTGCGCCTGAGCGACGTGGTACACCGCCTGGCGTCCCAGGATTACGCGGTTGAAACGCCCAATTTCAACCAGATTGATGAGATTGGCGATATGGCCCAGGCCATCCGCATCTTCCGCGAAAACGGCCTGGCGCGACAGCGTCTGGAAAGAGAGCGCGATGCCGACTGGGCCATCCGCGAGCTGCTGGCGCGCATGACCCAGCGGCTGCAGGGATGTGAGAACTTTAACGATGTGATTAACGTGGCGGAGTTGTTTGCCCCCAATATCGCGCCGGGTATCGCGGGCCGACTTTACGTCCTTGACCGGGAGCCGTGGCAGATGCGCTGCGTCGCGCAGTGGCTTTCACCCATCGGGGAAGAGACGACGTTCCATCCTGACGAGTGCTGGGCCGTGCGCCGCGGGCAGAGCCACCCGCCGGTAAACGGTGAGCCGGATATTGCCTGCTACCATCTTCCGGCCTCCCAGGCGGAAAGTTCCCTGTGCGTGCCGCTTATCGCCCAGGGCGAGGCCATTGGCCTGCTCTCTTTCCAGAACATCACGGCGGACAACGCCCCTTCCCGCGCGTATCTGGAACTGATGGCCGAAGCGCTCGGGCTGGCGCTGGCCAACCAACGCCTGCGCGACGCGCTGCTGGAGAAAGCCTTGTTCGACCCGCTCACCGGCCTGCGTAATCGTCATCATCTGGAAGATACCCTGCAAACCCAAACGGCACAGGCGATGCGCACCGGCGAGCCGTTAAGCTGCATGATGATCGACATCGATCACTTCAAGAGCATCAATGACCGCTTCGGCCATGAAGCGGGCGATCAGGTGATTAAAAGTGTGGCGTCAATTGTTCAGCGGGCCGCGCATGACAACGGACTAGCATTCCGCTACGGGGGCGAGGAGTTTCTGGTCCTGCTTCCCGGTGCCGATGAACCAGAGGCGCACGCCTGCGCGCAGAAGATTTACAATGGCGTGCGTGAGCTGTCGCTTCGCTACGGGCTGACCGAGATTGGACCGGTGGATGTGTCGATTGGCATTGCCAGCTACCCGCAACATGCCCAGACTGACAACCTGCTGCGCGCCGCGGATGTGGCCTTGTACCGGGCGAAAGAGCTGGGCCGCGCGCGGATTGTGAGTTTTGGGATGCTGGAGGCGGGTTAGCTATTATTTTCACGCCACTGCCTGACCATCTCATCGGTCACCTCATTTATATAACAAATGGGAGCATAGCCTCCCGCTTTACTCCATGCGCTGCGCCTTCCGCAGGCACTTCCGTTACGCGTACGATTAAAAGGGCATGCACAAACGCTGGGATAAGACGCGATCGATTCCGCGATGACGTTTTCTTTTACTTTTTCATTGGACAGTGCAGAATTTTTAGCCAGAGCATCACTTGCTGAAAACAGGCAGCATGCTGCAAAAAAGACCTTCGCAAAAGGTGTAACGCTCATTGAGGTAATCCGAAAAAAGGAATTTGCGTACAGAATAAAAGCTGTCGGTCTGCAATGTTCTGATCCTGAACAAACCCTTCTGGAAGGCGGCTCGCTTTTCCAGATCAGTTTTTCTCTTCCTAAACAACATACCTTGCTCGTTTTTCCCAAAAATGGATGTAAAACGAACATTTTTTAAGCGGAATAATGTTTATTCATGTGCCCAATGCATACTTCAAAAAACTGAATCCGCACTTGGCAATCAAACCTCTTGCCACCATGAAGTCTAACTATTTGATTCTATTGAAGTTTAAAAAAGAAAATTATAAAAACCATTGCTACTCAACAAAATATATCAACTAGTGTGATATCTAAATTATAATTCTTATACTTCTGTTAAAAAGTGGAGGCCAAAATGCGATTAACCCTACTGCTGTTATGCTGTCTGGTACAAAGTGTAACCTGGGCTGGCGATCTGCCAAAACCAGTTGGTAAACCCATTTTAACGATTTACGGTAATATAGAAAATACGAATGAAAATGGAAAAGCAGTGTTTGATCTCGCCAGCCTTGAAAAACTGGGCATGGTGAGTTTCGATACGACATCCCCCTGGTATAATGGACGCACTAAGTTTGAGGGTGTTCCCATGAACAAACTCATGGATTACGTAGGTGCGAAGGGTACTAACGTTAATGTTATTGCGCTCAATGATTATTCTACCGTGATCCCTCTCAGTGATTTCAAAAAATACAACGCCATACTTGCCTTAAAGGTCAATGGCGAATATATGCGCATCCGCGATAAAGGTCCATCATTCATTGTATACCCCTATGACAGTCTTCCTGAGTTGAATAATCAGATTTATTACTCGCGATCAGCATGGCAGGTTAGCAAAATGAAGATTGAGTAGCCGTTCAGGAGAACATAATGAACAGGATACTGGTTGGTATCATTTTTTCTCTTTTTATCACGACAGGATATATTGCATTTCTTGTTTACGATCGACAGCAGGAATTGCAAAAACTGACTCAATACACTGAGTCCTGGTCCGTGGCACAACTGGTATCAGAGTATTACCGTTTTGAATCATGGCTTGGTCTGTACGCAACCGATACCGATGACGTTACGATAGACCAGGTCCGCATGCGTCTCGAAATTATGCTCAGCCAGGGCGATTTAATGAAGGGTGGCGATTTAGGTCGCTATATTAACAGCGATAAAACGCATCAGGAGCTCGCTTTACGCTTAGAGCAAATATTGACCTATCTGGACAGCCATCTTGAAAACATGAGCCACCCAGAGTTACAGGCATACCTGACAAATATGCATGCTCTCGATGCACCGCTGAGCCAGCTCTCTGCGACAGCATTAACAAAAGATATTAACACGGTTAACGAATCCAACCATAAAATACAGATCCTTTACTATATTTATTCCGCACTTTCATTACTTCTGGTGATATTAAGCTTTATTCTTGGTTTCTTAATGATCTACCAGAATAAAAACATTCTCAAAGCGCACATGCAGGTTAAAAGCCTTGCTGACGAGCTTCAGATATCAAAAGAAAAGCTGCAAATTCAGAACTCGAAGCTGGAGTATGATGTTTATCATGACTCCCTCACCGGCATGAAAAACCGTCTTTTCTTCTGGGACGATCTCAACAAAATTAATCTTCAGGCCGATAAAAACCACATCCCCGTCACGGTGATGTTATTTGATTTAGACCGGTTCAAAGAGGTCAACGATACCTATGGCCATGATGCCGGTGATTTACTGTTGAATCAGGTATCCAGACGACTCACCTCAATGAGCAGCGCCACAGATACGTTTTACCGTTTGGGCGGAGACGAGTTCGCCCTTCTGTCCAGTGGACTCACCGAAACAGCAGCCGTTTCGCGCGCCAAAGAAATCAGCGAACATATCAGCCAGCCCTATACGATTAATAACCAGCTGATAAAAATCGCCACCTGTGTGGGTATCGTTTTATCTGATAATGAGCGGCGCTCAGACTATCTTTATAAATTTGCCGATCTGGCGCTCTACGAAGCCAAAAAAGAGGGTTCACAGCAGATAAAAGTCTTCCGTCAGTGGATGCTGCAAAAGCTGCAGGAGAGCAGAACCCTGGAACATGATATGGCACTGGCGATCGATAACCATGAATTCGTTGTTTATTACCAGCCTATTGTCGATTCATTCAGCAATGAAATTTACGGCTATGAAGCGCTTATTCGCTGGATACACCCGGTGAAGGGGATACTGTCACCTGATTACTTCATTTCTGTCGCTGAAAAAACGGGGATGATCAATCAGATCGGCAAAAATGTGCTTGAGCTTGCCTGCCGGGAAGCGGTTTCCTGGGCCGTTCCGGCGAGGATCTCTGTGAACGTCTCACCCGTTCAGCTGGGCACGAAATCATTTACGACGATGGTACAGTCCATCCTGAAGGAGACAGGACTCCCTCCCAGCCGACTTGAATTAGAGGTTACGGAGTCTTCGCTTTTCAGTGACAGCAATACGCCGCTCACTATCCTCAAAAAGCTCAGAACGCTGGGTGTAAAAATCTCTATCGATGATTTCGGAACGGGTTATTCGTCGCTCTCACGGCTGAGTGAACTGAATTTTGATAAAATTAAAATCGATAAATCCTTCGTGAACCCGATATCCACGCAGGATGATGCCCTTAATATCGTTAAATTGATAACCGGCATGGCAAAGAGCCTCAATATGCGGGTCATTGCGGAAGGTGTTGAAACCGAAGCGCAGCTTGAACGTCTTCAGGCGCTTGGCTGCGATCTCGTGCAGGGATACCTGTTCGGAAAACCACAGGCTGAGATTGACAGGAAGATTAGATACGGTTGAAATGGTTGCGCGGCTTTTGCTGGCCCAAATCCCTTTAGGCGATTGATAATCAAAGGTTATAAAATGAAAAAAACAGCCCCGGACTACACGCCTGTTGATTTATCTCGTTGGGCCAGGAAGGAGCATTTTGAGGTATTCCAGTCATTTGCCGAGTGTACAATTAACCAAACGGTTCTGATCGACATTACCGCGCTGCGAAAACATATCAAAGAGGTCGGCTGGAAGTTTTATCCGACGATTATATTCCTCCTCTCTAAAATCATGAACCGGCATCCGGAATTCCGTATGGCCATGAAGGACAATGAGCTTGTTATATGGAATGAAATCCATCCAAGCTATACCATTTTCCATCCTGAAACCGAGACGTTTTCGTCATTGTGGAGCCACTACGACGGCAATATTCAGCACTTCCAGAATACGTATGCAGAAGATGTTGCGCGCTACGGAAATAACCTTTCTTACTGGCCGAAGGAAGAGTCACGGGAAAATGTCTTTTTCGTCTCGTCTATTCCCTGGGTAACGTTTACGAACTTTACGATGAACATTGCGCACATGAAGAACTTCTTTTCTCCTATGTTCACGTTTGGAAAATACTACGAGCAGGATGGAAAAGTGCTGTTGCCTATGGCGGTGCAGGTCCATCACTCGGTGTGCGATGGTTTCCATGTGGCAAGGATGTTTAATGAGTTGCAGGAGATGTGTGATGGTTTGCCGGAGCTGTCAGAGGAACCTGGCGCATGATGCGTAAGAAGTGTTGATGATTTCCATCTGGCGGGTGTGGGTGTGAGAAGCCTACCGGCCTTTCATTATTTTATGCGCTTTCCATGTGAGGCCAAGTGGAATCAGATGCCAGACCGCAATAACGCCAATAATTGCAACAGGTAAGTAATATAACAGCAGCCAGGGCGTATAAAATACGGGAAGGAAAATCAGCGGCGCAAGGATAAGCATCAGACAGATAATCCCTCCATAAAACGCTTGCTCAGCTCATCTATTAATGTTGAAAGCGTTTCGCCAGTATTTACATTACTGCTCAATACCTTTTTCAGACGAGATAATTGCTTATTCGAAAAACCATTATCCAGTAGTTCTTTTTCCGTTAGTTCACTGGTCATTTGCTCGCCTATCTATATGGTAGTTATGTTCATGTAAGAATACCCTTAAGATGAGCTTTTTTAAACACTAGCCCAACTGAGGAGCTACCAGAGATAGAAGGCAGAATTGAGGATCAATAAGCACTGTGAATCGCCACGGGTTTAACAGACACCTCAGAGTCATTTTGGACTGACCCCATCCCGGTAGACGATCCTGCCCGTACTCCAGGACGTTTGATACGTCGAACAATGAAAAATAGAGAATTACCGGGTGGAGTCTCAGGGTTTGATTACGTATTCGTTCCGCTAAAATCAGACGTTGGGAAATCATTTCCTGTTGTCTTCGACCTTATTGCACGTAAAATGACCAGACACATTTTGGGAAGGAGTCTTTAATGGATATCGCGCTGCTCAACAGGGGCTGGAACAGAACATGGTCAGATACCATGGTGAATCTGGAAGCCCGGAAACTCGTCGAAACAGCAAATCGGCTATCAGCATTCTATTTGCAAGATGGGATAACACGTATCAAGTTTGTTGGAGAGATAAAACAGGTTGTAGATAGAGAATTTGAAACAGCACGACGAGCTAAAACCGATGAAGAATGTATTGTATGCATCAAAAATCTTCGTGCTGAAACAGACAACCTGCTTGAACAAGAGCGTCTGTTAAAAACCAAGTCCGCACAGCTTTACGCGAAGGTCGAGTTTGTTAAGGAAAATAATAAAATCGTCGGCTACATGATTTCAGCTATTCACATTGTGGTTTCTGGAATGGCAATTGCTGGCGGTGCGTTGATGGTCGCTACGATGACACCTTTAGGTATGCTGGCAGGGGCTATCCTTGTTACAGATGGCATTAACGGTCTGTCAAAAGAAATCATTCCTGGAATATATGGGAAACAAAATAAAACAGAGGGATTTGTGGCTGATGGCACTATGGAAGCGGCCCAGTTTATGGGTTTCAAGCCTGAAACAGGACTTGCGATTTATAATGCTATTAAGTTAACTGCAAGTGTATATAGCATCTTTGGATTAGCCAGAAGACCCGAGGCATGGAGGCTATTTAAATGGATGCCCCGTGATTTCTATCGCAAGGTCGACACGATGAGCCGTCCCAAATTAACGATGAAAATAGTAGGTTATGGACTTAAGGCCAAAGTAATATTTGACCTTCTTTCTACTGACACATCGAACCATTAGTTTCTGAATTTTCTCCAGAACCGCCAGGATTTATAAGAAAGGACTGGCGGTTGAATAAATGCAACGATGACTATTGCGATCAGAATTGATATCCCACCACCCACCACGGTTTCTTTCGCAGTAAATAACACTAAAAAGATAAAAACCATCAGACATGCCGATGTTATCCATAAAACAACCCTGAATCGATTAGCCAGATCCTGAATCGCTTCCCCCAAGGTTCCGCCGTAGTTTTCAACGTTGTTTTTTATCTTCTGCAAATCTGATGGTGTAAATCCTGAACGTAACAACGCCTCATCAGTCACTTTCATATCGTATCGTCCCTTATCACTCAGAAGTTGTTTCTCAATCACTGATTGTGCCAGCAATCATACTGATGAACTTTATAGCAATCCAGCCGAAACTTTTCGGCAGACTCTATCCCCTTTCTTGTCGTCTGGGTGGTGCCAAGGCATTTCGACCATTTAAGGTTAACTATCACATGATGTTTGTACAATTTATTAGATTTCTAACAATACAAACCATTTAGCGCCGTGTTGGGCACATAAGAAAAGGCGGCGCGTAGCGCTTCCGCAGTATGTGATCCCTTCGCAAGGGGGATAAAGCCTTAGCACGTTCTCTTATCAGGTGATCGTTATACTCCGGTGATCGAAACCGTGGCAGAGCTGGATTCTTTCCCGATCCGGTTAGTCTTCCCAACATTACGCCTGTTTATTCTCTGCGACCTTTCACAAGGTGTAGCATCATTGAACACCGTGCTGTTCGGGCTTAAGCCGATACAACGCAAAGGCGTTTACCAAGTGTTATCAAGGATGAAAATTGAAGATACAATCCGTTAGATATTTTGCGCTAAGTGATTGATTTTTTAGATGGTGCCGATAATAGGAGTCGAACCTACGACCTTCGCATTACGAATGCGCTGCTCTACCAACTGAGCTATATCGGCCCTGAGAGGCCGGTTACGAGCGTAACCACGGGGCAAAAGGTTAGATCTATCCGGGTGATGCGTCAATGCCCTTTTGAATCAAACGGCTATTTTTGCATCACCCGTGATTATTTACGCACGAATCGTATCGTCACCGAAGCCGATCCACTTGTACGTGGTCAGCGCTTCAAGCCCCATCGGACCGCGCGCGTGCAGTTTCTGCGTGCTAACCGCCACCTCAGCGCCGAGGCCGAACTGGCCGCCGTCGGTGAAGCGGGTGGAGGCATTCACATAGACCGCAGAGGAATCCACTTCGTTCACGAAGCGATCGGCATTGCGCAGGGTGCGCGTCAGGATCGCGTCAGAATGCTGCGTGCCGTGTTCACGGATGTGCGCAATGGCGTCGTCGAGATCGGTAACGATTTTCACGTTCAGATCCAGTGACAGGAACTCATCGTCGTACTGCTCCGCTTTTACGGGAACAACGTTAGCCGGACCATCCTTCAGCAGTGCGAGCGCACTGGCGTCAGCATGCAGCGTCACGCCGCTCTCTGCCATCTGTTTGCTCAGGGCAGGCAGGAAGGTGTTCGCAATATTCTGATGCACCAGCAGCGTTTCTACGGTGTTACAGGTGCTTGGACGCTGGGTTTTCGCGTTAACGATAATCTTCAGCGCCGGTTCAATCTCAGCGCTGTCGTCGACCACGATATGGCACACGCCGATACCGCCGGTGATCACCGGAATCGTCGACTGCTCGCGGCACAGCTTGTGCAGGCCCGCGCCGCCGCGTGGGATCAGCATGTCGATGTATTTGTCCATGCGCAGCATTTCGTTGACCAGCGCGCGGTCTGGGCTCTCAATCGCCTGTACGGCACCCGCCGGTAAGCCACACTCTTCCAGCGCCTGCTGAATGACTTTCACCGTCGCGGCGTTGGTGCGCCATGTCTCTTTCCCGCCGCGCAGAATAGCGGCGTTACCGGTTTTCAGGCACAGGGAGGCGACATCCACCGTCACGTTTGGACGGGCTTCATAAATGACGCCAATAACGCCGAGCGGCACGCGGCGGCGTTCAAGGCGTAAACCGCTGTCGAGCAGCCCGCCGTCGATGACCTGCCCTACCGGGTCAGCCAGATTGCAGACCTGACGCACATCGTCGGCGATGCCTTTCAGGCGTGTCGGATTCAGCGCCAGACGGTCAAGCATCGCTTCGCTCAAACCATTTCGACGCGCTTCCAGTAAATCCTGCTCATTGGCGAGCAAAATCTCCTGGGACTGTGATTCCAGATAATCAGCGATTTTTTCCAGCACGCGGTTTTTCTCGCGGCTGGAAAGGAGCGCCAGTTTGTAAGAGGCGGCCTTCGCGGCAGCGCCCATTTGTTCCAGCATGTTCTGGCTCCTTAACGAATAATCATGTCATCGCGATGCACGGCAACCGGACCATATTCATAGCCCAGAATGGCGTCGATCTGCTGCGAGTGGTGACCCGCGATGCGGCGCAGGGCATCGCTGTTATAACGGCTTACGCCGCGGGCGATGTCGCGGCCTTCGAGGTTACGGATACGGATCACTTCACCACGGGAGAAGTTGCCTGTCACGCTTTTAATTCCTTTAGGAAGTAATGAACTTCCTCGTTCCAGAATCGCGGCGGTTGCCCCTTCATCGACGACGAGTTCGCCAGCAGGAGGCGCGCCAAATATCCAGCGCTTGCGGTTTTCCAGCGGAGATTCTTGGGCGTGGAAGCGGGTACCGACGGAGATGCCTTCCATCACGTCACCAATCACGCCTGGGCGGCTGCCCGCCGCAATGATGGTGTCGATACCGGCGCGGCATGCGACGTCAGCGGCCTGCAGCTTGGTCCCCATACCGCCCGTTCCGAGACCTGAAACGCTGTCACCGGCGATGGCGCGCAGCGCATCGTCGATACCGTGAACGTCGGTAATCAGCTCGGCTTCCGGATTGGAGCGCGGATCGGCGGTGAACAGCCCCTGCTGATCGGTCAGAAGGAGTAATTTATCGGCACCGGCCAGAATCGCGGCCAGCGCCGAGAGGTTATCGTTATCACCCACTTTGATTTCAGCGGTGGCAACGGCATCGTTCTCGTTAATGACCGGAACAATATTGTTGTCCAGCAGCGCGCGCAGGGTATCGCGGGCGTTCAGGAAGCGCTCTCTGTCTTCCATATCCGCACGCGTCAGCAGCATCTGCCCAACGTGGATACCATAGATAGAGAACAGCTGTTCCCAGAGTTGAATGAGTCGGCTTTGCCCCACGGCGGCCAGCAGCTGTTTGGAAGCGATCGTCGCGGGGAGTTCGGGGTAACCCAGGTGTTCACGCCCGGCGGCAATCGCCCCGGAGGTCACAATCACAATACGATGCCCTGCGGCATGTAGCTGAGCGCACTGACGTACAAGCTCAACAATGTGGGCGCGATTTAGGCGGCGCGATCCGCCTGTTAAAACACTGGTACCGAGTTTTACCACCAGCGTCTGGCTGTCACTCATGATTCTCTGCCGTTCAACGATAAGGGAAAGTAATGTCGAACGAACGTTTTAACAGGAGTCAGCCCCGTTGCCAACTGCCTTAGCACATCGCGAAACACTTTGTTGCGCGGGATCAGGAAGCCTAGCGGGAAAGTTTGACACTTTTATTACCGAAATAATAAATCACAGTTTTTTAAAATTATTCTTAGTTTGTCATAAAAGTTTCACTCCAGAACGATAAAACCCTTCCTGTTTTTTCACGGGACTTAAGCATGAGCTTATCGTCCAGCGAATTTTTTAGCGCGTTTATAAGACAGGATCGAAAATGAAAAAGAGCACTCTGGCATTAATGGTTATGGGCGTAGTGGCTTCTGCATCCGTTCACGCAGCTGAAGTTTATAATAAAGATGGTAATAAACTGGACGTGTACGGCAAAGTGAAAGCCATGCACTACATCAGTGATGATGCTACCAAAGATGGCGATCAGACTTACGTTCGTTTCGGTTTTAAAGGCGAAACTCAGATTAACGATCAGCTGACGGGCTATGGCCGTTGGGAATCTGAATTTGCAGGTAACAAAGCTGAGAGCGACTCCTCTCAGAAGACGCGTCTGGCGTTCGCTGGTCTGAAGCTGAAAAACTTTGGTTCACTGGATTACGGTCGTAACCTGGGTGCCCTGTATGACGTCGAAGCATGGACCGATATGTTCCCTGAGTTCGGCGGCGACTCTTCCGCGCAAACCGATAACTTCATGACCAAGCGTGCTACTGGCCTTGCGACCTACCGCAATACCGACTTCTTCGGCGCGGTTGACGGTCTGGACATGACGCTGCAGTACCAGGGGAAAAACGAAAACCGTGACGCCAAAAAACAGAACGGTGACGGTTTTGGTACCTCTCTGACCTATGACTTCGGCGGCAGCGATTTCGCCGTCAGCGGCGCCTACACCAACTCTGACCGCACCAACGCTCAGAACCTGCTGGCGCGTGGCCAGGGTCAGAAAGCAGAAGCCTGGGCAACCGGTCTGAAATATGATGCGAACGATATTTATCTGGCTGCAATGTATTCTGAAACCCGCAATATGACGCCAATTTCCGGCGGGTTTGCTAATAAAGCGCAGAACTTTGAAGTTGTCGCACAATATCAGTTCGACTTTGGTCTGCGCCCGTCCCTGGGTTATGTCCAGTCTAAAGGCAAAGATATCGAAGGTATTGGTGACGAAGATCTGGTGAAATATATTGACGTTGGCGCGACCTATTACTTCAACAAAAATATGTCCACCTTTGTTGATTATAAAATCAACCAGATTGACGACAAAAATAAACTGGGCGTAAGCAGCGATGACATCGTTGCCGTGGGTATGACCTACCAGTTCTGATGATGCGGATTAAAAAAAACCGGCTTGATGCCGGTTTTTTTTGTCGGGGATTAATGCGGTCTGGTGCCCTCACCCCGGCCCTCTCCCGCAGGGAGAGGGAGAAAACCATCAGTTTTGTAGGCCGGGTAAGGCGAAGCCGCCACCCGGCGCTGTGACACCATCAGGCAGTCAGCTTCACCGCTTCGCTGGAAAAGTCATCCGCGGGTTCGAACTTGAGATCCAGAGTAGCCAGCAGCGCGCGTGCCTTATCGTGGAACTCTTTTAGCGTATATTCCAGGCGGTCAATCACTTCCTGATCTTTAATAGAGGTGGCCTGCCAGTTGCCGTCTTTATTAAACAGGCCAAACTGGTAGCTATACGTAAAACGTTTTTCCTCTGCTTCCATTTCCATCCACCAGCCCCAGAATTCACGTTTTTCGGGTGCAGGCTTCACGTTGACGCATACAGCCAGGCAGTCGAAAAAAAAGCGATTCTCTTCACACTGCTCTTCTCGAATATACGGGCCGAGAGCCATAAACTTCTTAATCAGTCTACTTTTCGGGTGTCCACTCGGTAACGTCATTGCGATCTCCTTTTGTGAAGCCACTGTTTTACCAAACCAGCGAAATTTAGCAATCTATTAACACAATCTCTGAGCGATCCAGCGCGTAATCTCTTTCAGCGCTTTGTCGAAATTCTGATAGACCGGGCTGAACGGCACTTCAAGCAATTTGCCATCCGCAGATGACGACGTGATTAAGCGCGACTCTTCTTCCGGACTGAACGGATCGTTTTTCCAGAATCCTGACAGCATCGGCGTTGGGCAGCGACGTCCCAGCAACCCTTGCGTTTTTAACGAGTAGCGATTGAGTTCAATACGCAGCGCTTCGTCTGATGCATCATGCATGCCAAGACGGCTGGCCAGCACATCAAGGTACATTTCAGGTACGCTCCCCTGACGTGCAGGATCGCTGAGCAGGGCGTGAACGACCGGACCAAGGCAGGCGACGGCTTTCAGACGAGACGATTCAAGGTAGGCCAGACGCACCGCGACGTTCGCGCCAAAACGGAAGCCGAATGCCGCCACGCGGGTGTGGTCAACCCACGGAATGTTCTCCAGCGCTTTTAGCGCATGCTGGTGCAGCAGGCTGGAATCCTGCGTCAGTTTCCATTTGGATGAGAAACCGATTGAGGGCATATCAAGCGTCAGCATCGCGATCCCTTTTGGTGCGAAGTAGCGCTCAAAGAGGCTGTAATAATCGATTTGCAGGGAATCCAGCCCTCCGCACATCAGTACGGTCGGGAACGGGCCGTCGCCTTCCGGCATATGCAGGAACCCGGTGACGGGTGCGCCACCTGGAATGCTGAACTCAAGCTCGCGCATTTGGCCCGGCAAACGCTGCGCCGCCTCTTCATAAGCACGGTTCGCCAGCGCCTGGGCCTGCTCCGCCAGCTCATCGCCTTTTAAATGCGGGTAGGCGGCAATCCCGTAGAGGTTAGCGGCATGCAGCCAGTGCTTGCCGCTGAGCGTGGCGTCCTCTTCCAGGCTAGCTTTTTGCTGCCAGAGCATCGCCTGTTTCGACCACTCGTAGATCCAGTTACCGCCGCGGTAGCCCACCACCGTATCGTAGAGTTCGCTGTCGGTACGTTCGGCTTCACTCATTACGATACGCGCCTGCACATCGAGGATTTCACGCGGATCGATACCGCGCCAGATCCACATCAGGCGGTTAATCATGCGATACCAGTGAGGCACGTTTTTGCCGTCTAACGCGGACTGGACGGCAGGCTGGGTACCCGGATTAAAGCGACGCACCAGCGTCGACGTTTCAGGGTGTTTGAAACGGGGTTTGAAGAGAGTCTCGGTGAGATTCGCCTGCGTCATTGCGTTGCCTCCATGAATACGTCATATGAAGACTATTGTAACGCGTGGCAGGCCAAAAAGAACAACGCCCGACATAGCCGGGCGTGTAAAGTTACGTACTGGTATTAACGGCCTGAAATAGGCGGTACGAAGACCACGCCCATATCCCATGGCTGTTCAATCCAGGTATCCTGCGGGATATCAATCACGTAATCGTCAACCAGTGGGCGACCAGCAGGTTTCGCGAAGATAGTGACGAAATGTGCTTTCGGATACATTTCGCGGATAGCGACCGCAGTACCGCCGGTATCCACCAGGTCATCAATAACGATGAAACCTTCACCGTCGCCTTCCGCACGTTTCAGCACGGTCAGCTCACGCTGGTTGTCATGGTCATAGCTGGAGATGCAAACGGTATCGACATGACGAATACCCAGCTCACGTGCCAGCAGCGCCCCCGGTACCAGACCGCCACGGCTGACGGCAATAATGCCTTTCCACTGTTCGGAAGGCATCAGACGCGCAGCCAGTTTGCGTGCGTGAATCTGCAACATGTCCCAGGTGACGACGTATTTTTCGCTCATGTGAAGTGTCCCAGCCTGTTTTTATACGGCTTAAAAAGTGTTCGAGGGGGAAATAGGTTGCGCGAGATTATAGAGATCTGACGCACTAAAAACCAGTGTTTAGCGCCCTCTGCCTGAGTTTTTACATGCTTTATGCTACCAGCCAGCAGAGAAAGTGGTATTCTCAGTTTCATCTCGCAAGCCTGACTTGTGGTAACTATTAACCTGCTAACCCTGTGACCTGCAACCCTGATTGCAGCGCCTCGACAAGGAGACTTATCGTGTCTGAACTGTCTCAATTATCTCCGCAGCCGCTGTGGGATATTTTTGCGAAAATCTGCTCCATTCCACACCCTTCCTACCATGAAGAACAGCTTGCCGAACATATTATGGGCTGGGCGAAGGAAAAAGGTCTGCATGCTGAACGTGACCAGGTTGGCAACATTCTGATCCGCAAATCGGCTACCGCAGGCATGGAAAACCGCAAACCGGTTGTGCTGCAGGCGCACCTGGACATGGTGCCACAGAAGAACAACGACACCGTTCACGACTTCACCAAAGACCCGATTCAACCGTACATCGACGGCGACTGGGTGAAAGCACGCGGCACCACGCTGGGCGCGGATAACGGCATCGGTATGGCCTCTGCGCTGGCCGTGCTGGCCGACGACAGCGTTGAGCACGGTCCGCTGGAAGTGCTGCTGACCATGACCGAAGAAGCGGGCATGGACGGCGCGTTCGGTCTGCAGGCGAACTGGCTGCAGGCGGACATCCTGATCAACACCGACTCTGAAGAAGAAGGCGAGATCTACATGGGCTGCGCGGGCGGGATTGATTTTATCTCTACCCTGCCGCTGTCGCGCGAAGCTATTCCTGCTGGCTTCCAGACCTTCAAGCTGACGCTGAAAGGGCTGAAAGGCGGCCACTCCGGCGGCGATATTCACCTGGGTCTGGGTAACGCCAACAAGCTGCTGGCGCGCTTCCTGGCAGGCCATGCGGCCGAGCTGGATCTGCGTCTGGTAGACTTCAACGGCGGTACCCTGCGCAACGCGATCCCGCGTGAAGCGTTCACCACCGTAGCAGTACCGGCGGCAAAAGCGGACGAGCTGAAAAAACTCTCCAGCGTATATCTGGATATCCTGGAAAACGAACTGTCGGCGAAAGAGAAAAACCTGACCGTGGTGCTGGAATCCGTGACCACGGATAAAGCCGCCCTGACCGCGCAGTCTCGTGACACCTTCGTTCAGTTGCTGAACGCAACGCCAAACGGCGTGATCCGCAACTCTGACGTGGCGAAAGGCGTGGTGGAAACCTCACTGAACGTGGGCGTGGTGACCATGAGCGACGACAGCGCGGAAATCATCTGCCTGATTCGTTCCCTTATCGACAGCGGTAAAGAGTATGTGGTGAGCATGCTGGAATCTCTGGGCACGCTGGCGGGCGCGAAAACGTCTGCAAAAGGCAGCTACCCGGGCTGGCAGCCGGATGCAAGTTCTCCGGTGATGGCGCTGGTGCGTGAAACCTATCAGCGTCTGTTCAACAGCACCCCGAACATCCAGGTGATCCACGCGGGTCTGGAATGTGGTCTGTTCAAGAAACCGTATCCGGATATGGATATGGTGTCCATTGGGCCAACCATTACCGGTCCGCACTCGCCAGATGAGCAGGTTCATATCGAAAGCGTCGGTCACTACTGGACGCTGCTGACTGAACTGCTGAAAGCGATCCCCGTTAAGTAATTAGCCGTTTGATGCCCGGTGGCGCTTCGCTTACCGGGCCTACGATTAAAGCACTCTACAGCCCTAATACCAGCTGCCGCTCTAACTGCGGATCCAGCAGCGTAACGTGCAAACCCACCAGCCTCACCCCTCGCCCGCCTCGTCTTTCTTCCCATGCCTTTTTCGCCGTCGCGATAAGATCGTCTTTATTCAGACGTGGCCAGACGTGTTCCTGCGTGGTCTGCTGGAAGTCGTTGAATTTTAATTTGATGCCCTGACGGGCGATGAGCAGATCCGGCTTCACCTTGCTTAAGCGTCGTTCCAGCTCCGGGTAAAGCTGTTCCGTGATAATGGTTTCGCATTCGGACCAGTCATGAATATCTTCAATAAGTGTGCGCTCAACGCCGACGGATTTACGTAGCCGCTCGCTGTTCACATCGCGATCGTCAATTCCCTGGCTGCGCTCCCACAGCACGCGGCCAAACTTCCCGAAGCGCTTGAGCAGCATCGCGAGATCGCTTCGCTGCACGTCTTCGCAGGTCCGTAGCCCCATGCTTTCCAGCTTTGCGGCGGAGACTTTCCCCACGCCCGGGATTTTACCGAGCGGCAGCGTTTTCAAAAATGCAGGCACCTCTTCCGGCGTGATGACGTACTGGCCGTTGGGCTTATTTAAATCGGAGGCAATTTTGGCGAGGAATTTAACTGGCGCGACGCCCGCAGACGCCGTCAGATTCAGTTCGTTGAAAATCGTCTGGCGGATCTCCTGAGCCATCAGCGTGGCGGAGCCGTGGCAGTGCACGCTGTCGGTGACATCCAGATAGGCTTCGTCCAGCGACAGCGGCTCTATCAGAGAGGTATAGCGGGAGAAGATTTCCCGAATATGAAGGGAAGCCTCTTTATAGGCTTCAAACCGGCCGGGCAGAAGCGTGAGATGAGGGCAAAGCTTTAAGGCCATCGCCGTTGGCATCGCGCTGCGCACGCCAAATTTGCGCGCAGGATAGTTGGCGGTGCTGATGACACCACGCTGAACGCGGCTGCCGCCAATGGCGATGGGAATATCCCGCAGCGCCGGGTTGTCACGCATCTCCACTGCGGCAAAAAAGCAGTCCATATCGACATGGATTATTTTGCGCATAGTAAGCCCTCACTCATCACTGGATAAGTATACAGTAAATAAATAAGGGTTGAGAAGTGTGCGTGGGAATTGTCGGGTGGCGGCTTCGCCTTACCCGACCTACACGACTAAATAATGCGCTGCTGCTCGCGGGCCATTCTTTTTTTCCGCGCATCGCACGGTTCCGGGCAGTCGCAAACCTTTTCCATCCCAATGGAGGAAATACCGCCGCAGCTGCCCTGAATGCTTTTCCGCTTAACGATCCAGCCTAACGACATGCCGAAGATGACAAGCACAAACACCACAAAGGTTGCCAGAAACGTCAGCATCATCAGCCTCCAAAGTCATCGAGCATGATGTTCTCATCTTCAACGCCGAGATCTTTCAGCATCTTAATCACGGCGGCGTTCATCATCGGCGGACCACACATATAGAACTCGCAGTCCTCGGGCGCCGGGTGCTGCTTGAGGTAGTTTTCATACAGCACGTTGTGGATGAACCCCGTATAGCCCGTCCAGTTATCTTCCGGCTGCGGATCGGAAAGCGCCACGTGGAAGGTAAAGTTCGGGTTTTCACGCGCCAGCTGTTTAAACTCATCATCATAAAACATCTCGCGCAGCGAGCGCGCCCCGTACCAGAAGCTGATCTTACGCTGGCTACCCAGCCGCTTGAGCTGGTCAAAGATGTGCGAGCGCATCGGGGCCATACCGGCACCGCCGCCGATAAAGACCATTTCCGCGTCGGTATCTTTCGCGAAGAACTCCCCAAACGGACCGGAGATGGTCACCTTATCTCCCGGCTTCAGAGACCAGATATATGACGACATCACGCCCGGCGGCGCGTCCGGCACATTCGGTGGCGGCGTGGCGATACGCACGTTGAGCATGATAATGCCCTTCTCTTCCGGGTAGTTTGCCATCGAGTAGGCGCGCAGCGTCGGCTCTTTTACCTCCGATACAAAGCGGAAGAGATTGAATTTGTCCCAGTCGGCACGATACTCCTCAGGCACGTCGAAGTCCGCGTAGGCCACGGTATGCTCAGGACATTCAATCTGAATGTATCCCCCGGCGCGGAACGGAACATCTTCCCCTTCAGGGACACGCAGCTTGAGCTCTTTAATGAACGTGGCTTTGTTATCATTAGAGATAACTTCGCACTCCCATTTTTTCACGCCGAAGATCTCTTCCGGCAGCTCAATCTTCATGTTCTGACGCACCGCGACCTGACAGGCCAGACGGCAGCCCTCTTTTGCCTCACGCTTTGTGATGTGCGTCAACTCGGTTGGCAGAATATCGCCACCGCCCTCTTTTACCGTCACGCGGCACTGCCCGCAAGAGCCGCCGCCGCCGCAGGCTGAGGAGACAAAAATGCCGTTACCGGAGAGCGTGTTGAGCAGCTTGTCCCCCGCCGGCGTGCGGATCTGGTTCTGCGGGTCGTCGTTAATATCAATCACCACGTCACCGGAATTCACCAGCTTCGCGCGCGCCGCCAGAATTAATCCTGACAGCACCAGTACAATCAGCGTGAACATCACCACGCCAAGGATAATTTCCATCTGTTAGCCCTTATAGCTGCACACCGGAGAAGGACATAAAGCCCAGCGCCATCAGCCCGGTGGTGATAAAGGTGATCCCTAAGCCACGCAGACCCGCAGGCACGTTGGCATATTTCATTTTCTCGCGGATCCCCGCCATGGTGACAATCGCCAGCATCCAGCCGATACCGGAACCAAAACCGTACACCACGGATTCACTGAAGTTGTAATCACGCTGAACCATAAACGAGACGCCGCCAAAGATGGCGCAGTTCACCGCGATCAGCGGCAGGAAGATCCCCAGCGCGTTGTACAGCGACGGGAAGTACTTATCGAGGATCATCTCGAGTATTTGCACCAGCGCCGCGATCACCCCGATAAAGGTGATGAAGTTCAGGAAGCTGAGATCGACCCCTTCCACCAGCGCGCCGTCCCGCAGCACAAAGTTGTACACCAGATTGTTAATCGGAACCGAAAGCCCCAACACAACGGTGACCGCCACACCCAGGCCAAATGCCGTGGAGACCTTTTTAGACACGGCAAGGAACGTACACATGCCGAGGAAAAACGCGAGCGCCATGTTTTCAACAAACACCGCGCGCACAAACAAACTCAGGTAATGAGCCATCGTCGGTTACTCCTTTTCCTGCTGTTCTGGTCTCAACGTACGAATCAGCCAGATCAACAAACCGATAATGAAAAATGCGCTAGGGGCCAGCAGGAACAGGCCGTTTGGCAGATACCAGCCGCCGTTCTGCACCGTGTCCAGCACCGTGATGCCAAACAGCTTGCCGCTGCCAATCAGCTCTCGCAGGAACCCCACGGTCAGCAGGATCACGCCGTAGCCCAGGCCATTGCCGATACCGTCCATAAAGCTCGCCAGCGGTGGCATTTTCATGGCGTAGGCTTCCGCACGCCCCATGACGATACAGTTGGTGATAATCAGCCCGACAAACACCGAGAGCTGTTTGGAGGTTTCATAGGCGAAGGCGCGCAGCAGCTGATCGACCACGATCACCAGCGAGGCGATGATCGCCATCTGCACGATGATCCTCACACTGTTGGGAATGTGGTGGCGGATCATCGAGATAAACATGCTGGAGAACGCCGTGACCAGCGTGACTGCCAGCGTCATCACCACCGCCGTTTCCAGCTTGGTCGTCACCGCCAGGGCCGAACAGACCCCCAGCACCTGCAGCGTGATCGGGTTATTGGCGAGCAGCGGGCCAATGAGCACCTTTTTGACTTCTTTCAGTTCACCGGTATCAGCCATTGTTCAGCGCTCCTTCACGTACGTTTTTCAGGAAAGGACCAAAGCCCAGCTCGCCCATCCAGAAATCAAAACTGTGCTGCACGCCTTTTGAGGTGAGCGTGGCGCCGGAAAGCCCGTCAACGGCGTAGTCGTCACCGGGACGTGCCGCCCCTTTCATCACCTTCAGCGCAGGCAGGCCGTTATCGTCGAGCACTTTCTTGCCGACAAACTGTGCCCGCCAGTTAGGGTTCTCAACTTCACCACCCAGCCCCGGCGTTTCGCCCTGGTCGTAATACGTAATGCCTTTGACCGTGCGACCATCCGTATCCAGTGCCACAAAGGCGTACATCATTGACCACAGTCCGTTACCGTAGATCGGCAGTACCACTTCCTGAATGCGTTTTTGGGGATCGCGAACCAGATAAATTTCGGCCAGGTTGCTGCGACGCTTAATCCCGGCGGGATCTTGCGATGCCTCCAGCGTCAGGCTCATCTGCGGATCTTTCAGCGCCAGCGCCTGGTTAAATTTTGCCGGGTCTTTATCCAGCAGTTCCCCCGTTTTTAAATCCACCAGACGCGCCGAAATACGTTCAGCAAAGACGGCCGAAACGTCGTCTGCGCTCATTCCTTCCTGCATCAGCCCGGCCACGGCCAGGATGTTGCGCTGTTTATCCAGCGCGCGTTGCTCCTGCTGAAGGGGTTTTAACCCAACGGCAGAACCGGCCACGACGATGGAACAGACCAGACAGAGCACCAGCACCACCAGCAGCGTTTTGCCGATGCTGTCGTTATTTTTAACCTCAGCCACGCGCCTTCCTCCGCTTAATGTTGGCCCGCACCACCAGGTAATCGAAGAGCGGCGCAAACAGGTTGGCAAACAGAATGGCCAACATCATCCCTTCCGGATACGCCGGGTTGACCACGCGGATCAGGACGCACATCGCGCCAATGAGCACGCCATAGCTCCATTTACCTTTGTCAGTAAACGAGGCCGAGACGGGATCCGTCGCCATGAACATCATGCCGAACGCGAAGCCACCCAGCACCAGATGCCAGTACCACGGCATGGAGAACATCGGGTTGGTGGTCGAGCCGATAACGTTGAACAGGGTGGCGGTCAGCACCATGCCGATCATCACGCCCGCAACTATCCGCCAGGAGGCCACGCGACCGAAAAGAATAATCGCCCCGCCAAGCAAAATCATCAGGGTAGACACTTCGCCAATGGAGCCCGGAATATTGCCAATAAAGGCATCAAACCAGGTCACAGGCAGACCCGTCGCGTTGTTAACCAGCGTTTCGCCGCCGTGTGCCGCCCACTGTGAAAGCGGCGTCGCGCCGGAGAAACCGTCTGCCGCCGTCCAGACCAGGTCGCCCGAGATTTGCGCCGGATAAGCAAAGAACAGGAACGCACGCCCCGCCAGCGCCGGGTTAAGGAAGTTCCGCCCTGTTCCGCCGAAGATCTCTTTGGCAATCACCACGCCAAAGCTGATCCCCAGCGCCGCCTGCCAGAGCGGCAGCGTCGGGGGAACAATCAGGGCAAACAGAATGGAGGTCACGAAGAAGCCTTCGTTGATCTCATGTTTACGGATGATGGCAAACAGCACTTCCCAGAAGCCGCCCACGATAAAGACCGTGATGTAAATCGGCAGGAAGAAAACCGCGCCCAGCGTCATCATGCTCAGCCAGCCCGCGTCTGCGGCAAAGCTTACCCCTAGCGACTGCGCCAGACGGTAGTGCCAGTCAGACTGGATGACCTGCGCCAGCTGCTGGGCATCGTACATGTGGTGCAGCGCCGGAAGGGTCTGCAAGCCAACGTTGTACATGCCCCAGAACATCGCCGGGAAGACCGCAAACCACACCAGGATCATCATGCGTTTCAGGTCGATGGCGTCGCGAACGTGCGCCGCCCCTTTCGTCACCAGGCCCGGCGTGTAGAAAATGGTCGTCGTTGCTTCATACAGCGGGTAGTACTTTTTGAGCTTCCCTTCGGTAAAGGGCGGCTCAATTTTTTCAAAGAGGTGTTTTAAGCCCATCGGTTATCCTTCCTGCTCAATGCGGGTTAACACCTCGCGCAATACCGGTCCATATTCGTATTTTCCCGGACAGACATAGGTACAGAGCGCCAGATCTTCTTCGTCAAGCTCAAGACAGCCCAGCGCCTGCGCGCCGTCGGTATCGCCAGCAAGGAGATCACGCAACAGCACGGTGGGTAGAATATCCAGCGGCATGACGCGCTCGTAGTTGCCAATCGGGACCATGGCGCGCTCGCCACCGTGCGTGCTGGTCGAGAAGCTAAACAGCTTATTACGCAGGAAATGGCCCAGCGTAGTCCGGGTGACGGAGTATTTTTCCGCGCCTGGCAGAACCCAGCCAAACAGCTCTTTCTCGCGCCCTTCCTGCACAATGCTGACCTGCAAATGGAAACGCCCAAGGTACGCGTGCGCATTGACAGCATGGCGCCCGCTGAGGACCGAACCGGAAATCAGGCGGTTTTCCCCCTCTTTCGTTTCCCCCACCAGCAGTTCCGTGATGTCTGCGCCCAGCAGCGTTTTTACCAGGCGCGGGTTTGCGGCCTGCGGTCCGCCGATGGCGACGATCCGTTCAGCGCTGAGTTCACCCGTAGTAAAAAGCTTACCGATGGCGATGACGTCCTGATAATTAAGATGCCAGACCCGCTTCGTCAGGCTTACTGGCTCAAGGAAATGGATGTGCGTCCCGACCAGACCTGCCGGATGTGGACCAGCAAACTCATTAAACGTGACCTGCCCCTGCGGATGCCCGCCAAGCTTGCCGCCGCCGGCCTGGCAAACGTGGACTTTTCCGGACGTGAGGCGGGTTAAAACGGTCAGTCCGGCATCGAAGGCTTTTCGCTGCGCCAGGATAACCGGCTGCGGATCCACGCTGAGCGGGTTGGTGTCGATGGCCGTGACGAAAATCGCGGCCGGCTCCGTGCCCGGAACAGGGGATTTGCTGAAGGGACGCGTACGAAGCGCGGTCCATAAACCGGAGGCCAGGAGCTGAGCCTGAACGGCGTCACGGTTCAGCGACGCGAGCTCTGCGGCGTCGTAATGGGCAAATTCACGCTGTTCATCGCCTTCAATGCGGATAACCACCGACTGCAGAACGCGCCGTTCGCCGCGGTTGATGGCCACAACGGTGCCGCTCGCGGGGGCTGTGAACATCACGCCGGGATTTTTTTTGTCCTCGAAGAGCGCCTGTCCTTTGATAACGCGATCGCCCTCCTGTACCAGCATTGAAGGACGCATTCCCAGGTAGTCGTCGCCCAAAATGGCGACATGACGGACGCTTGCGCCTGTCGAAACGTGCTGCGCTGGCACGCCTGCAATCGGCAGATTAAGTCCTTTTTTGATTTTAAACATGTGGTTAGCAGGTTTCCATGAACAACAATCCAGTGGGCGCAAAGTGTAACATTTTCACCTCCTCGCGGGCAGAGAATCCGCCGTCGCGCGCGCCAAATTGCGAGCTAATGCGCAAAGTTCCTGGAGCCATCGCAATTTTGATGGTTTATAAAGTAAAACTAATTTGTAAACTCACCGCCCGGCTCTTGCGAAAATCTATAGCGGTGCTAATGTGAGCGCTCCTAACAGAATAATCTGATTTCGGGTCTCTTTTGCCGTCCTGGCAAGTTGGTCATGGTTTTATCAAGGAACTAGTAGTATGCGTAAAATCGCATTGTTCATTGCGATGCTTCTGATTCCGTGCATGTCGTTTGCCGGACTGCTCAGCAGTAATAGCTCAACGACGCCGGTCAGCAAGGAATATAAACAGCAGTTAATGGGATCGCCGGTTTATATTCAAATCTTCAAGGAAGAACGCACTCTCGATCTGTTTGTGAAAATGGGCGAGACATATCAGCTGCTTGATAGTTACAAAATTTGTAACTACTCCGGCGGGCTGGGGCCAAAACAACGCCAGGGCGATTTCAAAAGTCCGGAAGGGTTCTACAACGTTCAGCGCAGCCAGCTCAAGCCTGACAGCCGCTTCTATAAAGCCATTAACATCGGCTTCCCGAATGCCTATGACCGTGCACACGGTTATGAAGGTAAATATCTGATGATCCACGGTGCCTGCGTGTCTATCGGCTGTTATGCGATGACAGACTCCGGCATTGATGAGATTTTCCAGTTCGTGACGGGCGCACTGGTCTTTGGGCAGCCTAACGTACAGGTCAGCATCTATCCGTTCCGCATGACGGACGCCAACATGGCGCGTCACAAGTACTCATACTACGCGGATTTCTGGAAACAGCTGAAGCCAGGTTACGACTACTTTGAGCAGACCCACAAGCCACCGGTGGTCTCTATCGTCGATGGCCGTTACGTGGTCAGCAAACCGCTGAGCCACGAAGTCGTCCACCCGCAGCTGGCGTCAAATTACACGGTCCCCGAGACAAAATAGCACCCACTCGCCTGGCATAATCTTTTGCCAGGTTTCGTTGCCCGTCAGCGGCTGCGTTGCGATAACAGTGACCACATCGTTCGGTGTGGTCTCCTTCTGAAAGTCTATTTCCACATCCTGATCCAGCAGCGTCGCAACGCCAAACGGCGCGCGGCGGGTGATCCAGAACAGATTCGTCGAGCAGAACGCCATCACGTAGCGGCCGTCAGAGAGCAGCATGTTGAACACGCCTTTTTCACGCAGTTCAGACGCCAGCGTCGCGATGTATTTGAATACGGCGGCCATGTTGCCGGGCGTGCGGGGATAGCGCTCCGTCAGCTTGTGCAGCAGCCAGCAGAACGCTTTTTCGCTGTCCGTTTCGCCGACCGGGCGGAAATTGCCCGTCTCCAGCGACTTATAGCCCGTAAGCTGCCCGTTGTGCGCGTAGGTCCAGTTACGGCCCCACAGTTCACGGGTAAACGGATGGGTATTTTCCAGCGCCACTTCGCCGCGGTTAGCCTGACGGATGTGGGCGATCACCGAGCGGGACTTGATGGGGTAGTCCTGCACCAGTTTTGCAATCGGTGAGTTAAAGCTGGGCTGTGGATCTTTGAACGTGCGACACCCTTTGCCTTCGTAGAAGGTGATGCCCCAGCCGTCTTTATGCGGCCCGGTTCCTCCACCGCGCTGAACCAGCCCGGTGAAACTAAAGCAAATATCGGTTGGCACATTGGCGCTCATCCCGAGCAGTTCGCACATACGTCACCTCCACAACAGCGGGGGCAAGAGTGCCCCCAGCGAAGTCTTACTTAACCATCTCTTTTTCGATCAGCTGGATCAGGATGTGGATCACTTTAATGTGAATTTCCTGAATACGGTCAGCATAACCGAAGTGCGGAACGCGAATTTCGACATCCGCTGTACCGTCCATCTTACCGCCATCTTTACCGGTCAGGGTGATGACTTTCATCCCTTTTTCACGCGCGGCGGCGATCGCTTTGATCACGTTGCCGGAGTTGCCGGAGGTAGAAATCCCCAGCAGCACGTCGCCTTCACGGCCTACCGCTTCAACGTAGCGGGAGAAGATGTGGTCGTAACCGAAGTCGTTGCCTACGCAGGAGATGTGGCTCACGTCGGAAATCGCAATCGCCGGGTAGCCCGGACGGTTTTCGCGATAGCGTCCGGTCAGCTCTTCTGCGAAGTGCATAGCGTCACAGTGGGAACCGCCGTTACCGCAGGAGAGCACTTTGCCACCGGCTTTGAAGCTGTCGGCCAGCAGGACCGCCGCGCGCTGAATAGCGTGAATATTGGCATCATCTTTCAGAAAGTTCGCCAGCGTTTCCGCCGCTTCGTTCAGTTCGTTACGAATAAGATCCTGGTACATGAGGATAATCCTTCAGTATTGATGAAATAACACAGTGGAGTGTACCGGATAGCGGGAAAAGCGAGAAGCTAAAGCCATGCGAATCATCCGGCGTTTTGATTTTTTGTGCCGGCTAAAACACGAACAATGTGAACCAGGTTGTAATTATTTTGTAAACACATTGCTAAAGGAATTCACATCAACTACAACCATATCATCACAAGTGGTCAGACCTCCTACAAGCAAGGGAGCTTTTCTTTATGATGATTTTGAGCATTCTCGCAACCGTTGTACTGCTCGGTGTGCTGTTCTATCACCGCGTAAGTTTATTCCTGAGCAGCCTGATTCTTCTGGCCTGGACGGCTGCGCTTGGCGTCGCAGGCCTCTGGAATATCTGGCTTTTAGTCCCTCTTGCCATCATTCTTCTGCCGTTTAACCTGGCGCCGATGCGTAAATCAATGATCTCTGCGCCGGTGTTCAAAGGCTTCCGCAAAGTGATGCCGCCCATGTCGCGTACCGAGAAAGAAGCGATTGACGCGGGTACCACCTGGTGGGAAGGCGATCTGTTCCAGGGCAACCCGGACTGGAAAAAGCTGCACAACTATCCGCAGCCGCGCCTGACCGCTGAAGAGCAGGCCTTTATTGACGGCCCGGTGGAAGAAGCGTGCCGCATGGCCAACGACTTTGCCATCACCCATGAAATGGCCGACCTGCCGCCAGAGCTGTGGGCGTATCTGAAAGAACATCGCTTCTTCGCGATGATCATCAAGAAAGAGTACGGCGGTCTGGAATTCTCCGCTTACGCTCAGGCTCGCGTTCTGCAAAAGCTGGCGGGCGTTTCCGGGATCCTGGCGATTACGGTTGGCGTACCTAACTCCTTAGGCCCGGGCGAACTGCTGCAGCATTACGGTACCGAAGAGCAGAAAGATCACTACCTGCCGCGTCTGGCACGCGGTCAGGAAATCCCTTGCTTCGCGCTGACCAGCCCGGAAGCCGGCTCCGATGCGGGCGCGATCCCGGATACCGGCGTGGTCTGCATGGGCGAATGGCAGGGCGAACAGGTGCTGGGCATGCGCCTGACCTGGAACAAGCGTTATATCACCCTGGCGCCAATCGCCACCGTGCTGGGTCTGGCCTTTAAGCTCTCTGACCCGGAAAAACTGCTGGGCGGTGAAGAAGATCTGGGCATTACCTGTGCGCTGATCCCAACCTCTACCCCAGGCGTTGAAATTGGTCACCGTCACTTCCCGCTGAACGTGCCGTTCCAGAACGGTCCGACCCGCGGTCAGGATATCTTTGTGCCGATTGATTACATCATCGGTGGCCCGAAAATGGCCGGCCAGGGCTGGCGTATGCTGGTTGAATGCCTGTCTGTGGGCCGCGGCATTACCCTGCCGTCGAACTCAACCGGCGGTCTGAAGTCGGTCGCGATGGGGATTGGTGCCTACGCCCACATCCGCCGTCAGTTCAAAATCTCCATCGGCAAGATGGAAGGTATCGAAGAGCCGCTGGCGCGTATCGCGGGCAATGCCTACGTGATGGATGCCGCTGCTTCTCTGATTACCTACGGCATCATGCTGGGCGAAAAACCGGCCGTGCTGTCCGCGATTGTGAAGTACCACTGTACCCACCGCGCGCAGCAGTCGATCATTGACGCGATGGATATCGCAGGCGGTAAAGGCATTATGCTCGGCGAAGGCAACTTCCTGGCGCGCGGCTATCAGGGCGCACCGATTGCCATCACCGTGGAAGGGGCAAACATCCTGACCCGCAGCATGATGATCTTCGGTCAGGGCGCAATTCGCTGCCATCCGTACGTGCTGGAAGAGATGGCCGCTGCGCAGAACAACGACGTGGATGCCTTCGATAAGCTGCTGTTCAAGCATATCGGTCACGTGGGCAGCAACAAGGTGCGCAGCTTCTGGCTGGGCCTGACGCGCGGTCTTACCAGCGCGACGCCGACCGGCGATGCGACCAAACGTTACTACCAGCATCTGAACCGACTGAGCGCCAACCTGGCTCTGCTGTCTGACGTCTCCATGGCGGTGCTGGGCGGCAGCCTGAAGCGTCGCGAGCGTATCTCTGCTCGTCTGGGCGATGTGCTGAGCCAGATCTTCCTGGCCTCTGCGGTCCTGAAGCGCTACGACGACGAAGGCCGTCAGGAAGCGGATCTGCCGCTGGTGCACTGGGGCGTTCAGGATGCGATGTATCAGGCTGAACAGGCGATTGATGACCTGCTGGCGAACTTCCCGAACCGCTTCGTGGCGGGCGCCCTGCGCGCGGTGATCTTCCCGACCGGTCGTCACCACCTGGCGCCGTCCGACAAGCTGGACCACAAGGTGGCGAAGATCCTGCAGGTACCGAGCGCAACCCGCTCCCGCATTGGCCGCGGTCAGTATCTGACGCCGACGCCGCATAACCCTGTGGGTCTGCTGGAAGAGGCGCTGCTGGACGTGATGGCTGCCGATCCGATTCATCAGAAGATCTGTAAGCAGCTGGGCAAAAACCTGCCGTTTACCCGTCTGGACGAACTGGCAAAACAGGCGCTGGCCGGTGGCATTATCAATAAAGATGAAGCCGCGCTGTTGGTGAAAGCCGAAGAGAGCCGTCTGCGCAGTATTAACGTGGATGATTTCGAACCGGACGAGCTGGCGACGCAGCCGGTAAAGCTGCCGGAGAAGCACCGCAAGCCTGAAGCGGCGTAACGCGTTTCGCTTATACAAACCCCGCCTCGCGCGGGGTTTTTTATTGCCACATTTTCTCGTAATGACGTGCTACAGTGTCAAAAAGCGGTCTTTTGAGGAGTCTGTATCGTGCCTGGTTTGAAGATTTCGATTTTGCAGCAACCTTTAGTGTGGATGGATGGCCCCGCCAACCTGCGCCACTTTGATCGTCAACTGGAAGAGATTACCGGGCGTGATGTGATTGTCCTGCCGGAGATGTTCACGACCGGTTTCGCCATGGAAGCGGCACAACAGTCAATGCCGCAGGATGAGGTGGTCGCCTGGATGCATGCCAAAGCGCAGCAGACCAACGCGCTGATTGCCGGAAGCGCCGCCCTGCAAACGGAGCGCGGGCCCGTGAACCGCTTCCTGCTGGTGGAGCCCGAAGGGAAAGTGCACTTTTACGATAAGCGCCACCTGTTCCGCATGGCGGATGAGCATCATCACTATGAAGCGGGTCACGAGCGCGTGGTGTTTGAATGGCGCGGCTGGCGTATTCTGCCGCTGGTCTGCTACGACCTGCGCTTCCCGGTGTGGTCGCGCAACCGCAACGATTACGACCTGGCGCTGTATGTCGCCAACTGGCCTGCGCCGCGCTCCCTGCACTGGCAATCGCTGCTGGTGGCGCGCGCGATTGAGAACCAGGCGTACGTGGTGGGCTGTAACCGCGTGGGAACGGACGGCAACGGACATCACTACCGCGGCGACAGCCGGGTGGTGAATCCTCAGGGCGAGATAATTGCCACCGCCGAGCCGCATCAGGCGACGCGCATTGATGCCGAGCTGTCGTTGACGGCGCTGAAGGAGTATCGGGAGAAGTTTCCGGCATGGCAGGATGCGGATCCGTTTAGCATTGGGTGAAAAAAAGCCGGGTGGCGGCTACGCCTTACCCGGCCTACAAAAGCACAGCGCAGCGCCACCGGGCGTTAATTAACTCACCAACGCCTGCCCGTCTTTGCGGCTTTCCGTCGCGGCCACGTAGTGCCCTTCCGGCAGGCGGTAAATCACCTGAGCCCCGCCGAAGTTGTAATCCTGAAGCGGATCTTCCACCACGATCTGATGCCCGCGCTCGCGCAGCGCGGCGATAGTATTGCGATCGAACGTCGATTCAACGATCACCTCCCTGCCCTGCACCACGCGCCAGCGCGGAGCGTCGATTGCCGCCTGCGGGTTTTGTCCATGCAGCATAATGCGCAGCGCCATCTGCATGTGCCCCTGCGCCTGCATCGGGCCGCCCATCACGCCAAAGGACATCAGCGGCTGGCCGTTGCCGTCCATCGCAAAGCCCGGAATGATGGTGTGGAACGGACGCTTGCTGCCCGCCAGCGCGTTCGGGTGATTGGGATCCAGCACGAACCCGCAGCCCCGGTTTTGCAGGCTGATCCCCGTATCCGGCACCACGATGCCTGAACCGAAGCCCATATAGTTGGACTGAATAAACGAGACCATCATCCCGCTGGCGTCGGCGGTACTGATGTAGACCGTGCCGCTCTGCGTCGGGGAACCGTAGACAAAATCTGAGGCCTTATCATGGTCAATAAGCGCCGCACGCGACTCCAGATAGTGGTCGCTCAGCAGCTCTTTTGCCGCGAACGTCATGTGCTCTTCATCCGCCACGTAGCGGTCGAGATCCGCCAGCGCCAGCTTCATCGCCTCGATGGACAGGTGCAGGGACTGCACGGAATCCGGGTGATGCTTCTCAATACCGCACTGCTCCAGAATGCCGAGCGCAATCAGGGTGGCGATCCCCTGGCCGTTTGGCGGCAGCTCCTGCACCGAGCCGCCCGCGAAGTCGCGCGACAGCAGCTCCACCCAGTCCACGCGGTGGTTTGCCAGATCCTCAGCCGTCAGGTGCGCACCGTGTTCTTTGGCAAAAGCAGCAATTTTCTGCGCCAGCTCGCCGCGGTAAAAAGCGTCGCCGTTAGTTTTAGCAATCAGCTCCAGCGAGTTCGCCTGCGCCGGGTTACGGAAAATTTCCCCCACGCGCGGGGCGCGGCCTTCCGGCGCGAAGCAGGCGCTAAAGCCCGGCTGATCTTTCAGCTTGCTATAGCCGCGCTGCCACAGATGGCCGATCAGCGGGGAGACCGGGAAACCGTTGCGCGCGTAGTCTATGGCAGGCTGCGCCAGGGTGGTCAGCGGCAGCGTGCCGAAGCGTTCCGCCAGGGCGACCCAGCCGGAGACCGCGCCCGGCACGGTCACCGCGTCCCAGCCGATTTCCGGCACAGCCGTTTTACCGGCAAACAGATCCGCATGCCAGCTGGCAGGCGAACGGCCGGACGCGTTGAGGCCGTGCAGCTTTTCACCGTCCCAGACGATGGCAAAGGCGTCGCTGCCAATCCCGTTGCCGGTCGGCTCAACCACCGTTAGCGCCATCGCGGTGGCAATGGCCGCATCCACGGCATTCCCGCCAAGCTGCAGCATTTTCATGCCTGCCTGTGCCGCCAGCGGCTGCGACGTGGCAACCGCGTTATGGCCCAGCATCGGCGGGCGTCTAGAATCGTAACCGGACGTAAAATCAAGCGCTTTGGTCATCATGACTCCTTAGTCGTGGCGAGGATCGAGCGCATCGCGCAGCCCGTCGCCGAGTAAATTAAAGCCCTGCACGGCGAGGAAAATCGCCACGCCGGGGAAAACGGACATCCACGGTGCCTGCTCCAGAAACCCTTTCGCGGTGTTGAGCATGGAGCCCCAGGACGGATTTGGCGGCTGCTGCCCCAACCCTAAAAATGACAGGCTGGCTTCAGCGATAATCGCCGAGGCAATCGCCAGCGTGGCCTGCACCAGGATCGGCGACATTACGTTTGGCAGGACGTATTTAATGATGATCCAGCGATCCGGCAAGCCAATCGCCCGGGCGCCGTCGATATACTCTTCGTTGCGAATGGCGATCACCTGCCCGCGCGTCAGGCGGGCGAAGATCGGCATCGCCGAAAGACCGATGGCGATCATCGCGTTGGTCAGGCTTGGGCCCAAAAATGCCCCCAGCGCGATCGCCATGATCAGAAACGGACAGGCCAGCAGCGCCTCGATAAACCGCGAGATCACCCCGTCCCACATCTTCTGGAAATAGCCCGCCACCAGCCCCAGCGGCACGCCGATGACCACCGCGATAACGACCGACATACAGCCCGCCATCAGCGAGGTGCGGGCCCCCCAGATAATGCGGGATAAAATGTCGCGCCCCAGCTCGTCGGTGCCGAACCAGTACATCGCCGACGGCGCTTTGCGCACCGCCAGGAAGTTGGCTTTCACCGGGTCGAACGGGGCGATCCACGGCGCCAGCAGCGCCACCAGCACAAAGAAGCCCACCACCGCCGCGCCAATCACCGCGCTTTTATTGGCGAGGAATTTCTTCAGCACCCGGTTCTGCGCGCGCGGCAGCGCGGGCGTAACGGTTTGCGTCGTCAGTTCCGCCATGGTTAACCTCGCATTTTCGGGTTGATAAGGACGTAGAGCACGTCGGCCAGCAGGTTGAGCATCAGGAAGCCAATCGCCACGATCAGCACCACGCCCTGCACCACCGCGTAGTCACGGTTAAATACCGAGTCGACGATCATCTTGCCGAAGCCCGGAATGGTGAAGACCTGCTCGGTCAGCACCGCGCCGCCCAGCAGCTCGCCGAACAGCAGCGTGGTGAGGGTGATGACCGGCACCAGCGCGTTGCGAAACGCGTGCTTCAGGATCACCGCTTTCGGCAGCAGCCCCTTAGCCCGCGCGGTACGGATGTAATCCGCCTTCAGGACCGCAATCATCGAGGCGCGGGTGTGGCGCATCAGCGTCGCCGCGAGGCCGGTTCCGAGCACGGACGCGGGCAGCAGCAGCGTGCGCAGGTTCTGGATCGGATCTTCACTGAACGGCACGTACCCGGAGGCGGGCAGCCACTGCAGATTCACCGAAAAGACCAGAATCAGCAGGATCCCCAGCCAGAAGTGCGGGATCGAGATCCCCGAGATCGCCACGAAGTTAGCCCCGTGATCGACCCAGGTGTTTTTGTTCACCGCCGCGAGGATCCCCATGCTGATGCCAAACACCAGCGCGATAATCATCGCCAGCAGCGACAGCTCCAGCGTGACCGGCAGCTTGCTGGCAATCAGCTGCGTTACCGGTTCGTGCGTGCGTAAGGAGACGCCCAGATCGCCCTGCAGCGCCCGCGTCAGCCAGTGGAAATACTGCACGGGGATCGGCGCATCGAGGTTCAGCTCCGCGCGCAGCTGGGCGATGACCGCCGGATCGCGCTCCTCGCCGGCCATGGCAATCAGCGGGTCGCCGGGCAGCAGCTTTTGCAGCCCGAACACCATCATGCTCACCAGCAATAGCGTCGGGACGGCCAGCAGCAGACGTTTGCAAATCAGTTCCAGCATGGGTTCTCCTCAGGACGTTTATTTCGCCAGCGTCAAACCCGCCAGACGCACGATGCCGTCCGGGTACGGCTTAAAGCCCTGCACGCTTTTGTTCAGACCGAAAATGCGCGGCTCGAAGTAGAGGTAGGCAATCGGCATGTCGGTTTGCAACTGCTTCACCACCTTGTCGTACAGCGGCTGGCGTGCGGCCTGATCGGTGCTCTGGCGCGCCTGGGTCAGCCATTCGTCAACCTGCGCGTTGCTGTAGCGGCCGTCGTTAAGCGTGCCTTTGCTGTTGATAAAGCCGTAGATGCTGCCGTCCGGATCCGGGCGTCCCGACCAGCCGGAGAAGCTCAGCTGATAGTCACCGCTCTGCTGGCGATCGAGCAGTGTGGCGAATTCGGTCATCTGCAGGTTCAGGTTAAATCCGGCCTCAGCGACCATCGCCTGCAATACCTGCCCCACCTGCTGCGAGGTTGGGTTGTTCGGCACCAGCAGGTTGACGGTCAGCGGCGCGGTGACGCCTGCCGCCTTCAGCAGCGCTTTGGCTTTGTCGACGTCACGCGGCGGAACCGGCAGGTTAACGTGATACGGGCTGACCGGTGAAAACGCCTGGTTGGCCGGGGTGTAGAGCCCTTCGAAGACCACCTGGTTTAACGCATCGCGGTCAATGGCCTGAGAAAATGCCTCGCGCACGCGGGCGTCCTTGAACGGATCGTTCGCCGGCACCTTGCCGTTGTTGATGTTGAAGGTGATGCCCTGATAGCCCAGACCGGTTACCTTCGCCAGCGCCAGCTTGCTGTCGGCTTCGACGGTTTTAACGTCGCTGGCGGCGATGCCTTCGGTCAGGTCAAGATCGCCCGCGCGCAGGTTCGCGAGGCGCACGGAGGCATCCGGAATCGGCAGATAGATAATTTTGTCGAAGTGGTAGGCGTCTTTGTTCCAGTAGTTGTCGAAGCGGGTCAGCACGATGCGGTCCTGGGACACGCGGCTGTCGAATTTATACGGGCCGGAGCAGACCGGGTGGGCGGCAAAGTCAGGCTTTTTCGCCGCCTCGGGGGCCATCATTGCGCCCGCGCGGTCGGTGAGCTGCATCAGCAGCGCGGCATCGGGCGTTTTCAGGTGCAGCGCAATCTGCATCGGGCCGGTGACCTCGACCGATTCAACGGAGGAGATCTCGCTCTTACGCAGGGAGCCTTTCAGGGTCAGGGCGCGGTCGAGGTTGTATTTTGCCGCGGCGGCATCGAATTTCTCACCGTCGTGGAAGGTCACGCCGTCGCGCAGATTGAGCGTCAGGGTTTTACCGTCCTCACTCCACGCCCAGTCTTTAGCCAGACCGGGAACAACCTTCAGGTTTTCATCCACGTCCACCAGCCTGTCGCACAGGGAGGCAAACACGAAGCGGCCATAGTAGGTGCGCGCCAGATGCGGGTCGAGCATGTCCGGGTCAGCGCCCAGGCCGATTCGCAGCACGCTTTCAGAATGGGCGGGCAGCGCCGCGCCAAGCAACATAACACTTCCCAGTACGGTCAAAAGAGAATTACGCATTGTCATTATCATGAGTTCCTTGAAGGAAGGGACGAGTGAGTGGCCGCGTGTTCAAACAGCGCGCGGCGGCGCAGAAAAGCGGCGGATGGCGGTGCAATCTGGATAACGCTGCGATCGCGGTTGATCTCCTGCCAGCGGTGGCAGGCAACCTGACGCCCGCCGTCGAGCACCTGATTGATTGGCTCGACCTGGCGGCATTCATCGGTAACGTACGGGCAGCGGGTGTGGAAACGGCAGCCGGACGGCGGGCTAGCCGGGTTGGGTAGATCCCCCTGCAGCAGCGGCGCGTCGCGCTCAACGCCCGGCTGCATCTGCGGTGCCGAAGCGATCAGCGCCTGGGTATAGGGGTGCAGCGGCGCGTCAAAAATCTCATCCACGGTGGCAAGCTCGACGATTTGGCCGAGGTACATGACCGCCACGCGGTCGCTCATATGGCGGATCACCGCCAGACCGTGGGCGACAATCACCATCGTCAGCCCAAGCTGGTGCTTCAGGCTTTCCAGCAGGTTGACCACCTGCGCCTGGACGGAGACATCCAGCGCAGATACCGGCTCATCACCCAGCAGCAGCTTCGGTCCCGAGGCCAGCGCGCGCGCAATGCCGATACGCTGGCGCTGCCCGCCGGAAAACTCGTGCGGATAGCGTCCGGCCCAGGCGGCAGGCAGGCCAACGGTTTTAAGCAGCTCGGCAACGCGGTACTGGCGATCCGCTTTTTTCATATTCTGATGCAGCCACAGCGGCTCCCCGACGATCTGCTCCACCGTCATGCGCGGGTTGAGCGAGGCGAAGGGATCCTGAAAAATAATCTGCAGCTCGCGCCGGAGCTGGTTCAGGCGGGCACCGGAGGCATCGGTGATCTCCTCCCCCTGGTAAAACACGCGCCCTTCGCTGGCAGCCAGCAGGCGCAGCAGCAAACGACCGAGCGTAGATTTCCCGGAGCCGGACTCGCCGACGATCGCCAGCGTTTCGCCCGGCATCACGGCAAGCGAAACACGATCGACCGCCGTGACAAACCGTGCCGGAGTAAAGAGTTTTTTCGGGCCGGGGAAAAGCTTGCTGAGGTCACGGGCTTCAAGAATGGGCGTGGTCATGCGATTTCTCCCAGGGCAATGTGCTGTTCGAGCGGCACGCGGAAGCAGGCGACCTGATGGCCCGCGCCGAGCGCGGCGAGCTGCGGTTTTTCATCATGGCAGCGCGACTGCGCAAACGGACAGCGGGTGGCAAAACGGCAGCCTTTCGGCATGGATTCCGGGAGCGGGACCGATCCGGGAATGGTGGAGAGCTGGCCCTTGCGCGCGCTAAGAGAAGGAATCGAGCCCATCAGGCCGATGGTGTACGGGTGCTGCGGGTCGGCGAATATCGCCTCCACGCTCCCCTGCTCCACCACCTGCCCGGCATACATCACGGCGACCTGCTGGGCGACTTCCGCCACGACGCCTAAATCGTGGGTGATCATCAGCACCGCCGTGCCGGTTTCCTCTTTTAAGGCGTTGAGCAAGGCGAGGATTTGCGCCTGGATGGTGACGTCGAGCGCGGTGGTGGGTTCATCAGCAATCAGCAGTTTGGGATGGTTAATCAGCGCCATCGCAATCATCACGCGCTGGCGCATGCCGCCGGAAAGCTGGTGGGGATATGCTTTCAGGCGCATCTCTGCCGCGGGGATCTGTACCTTCTCGAGGATCTGCAGCGCGACCTTCATCGCCTCTGCGCGCGAGACGTTCTGGTGTCGCATCACCGCTTCGCTGAGCTGGTCCCCCAGCGTGAACGCCGGATTGAGCGAGGTCATCGGCTCCTGGAAAATCATCGCCAGCTCGCTGCCGCGCAGATCGGCATATTCGCGCGGTGTGAGCTTTCGCAGGTCGTGGCGGCGAAACTGCATCTCACCGCTGACAATCTGCGCGCTGGCAGGCAGTAACCCCATCAGCGCCAGTGAGGTGATACTTTTCCCGCAGCCGGACTCCCCCACCAGCGCCAGCGTTTCGCCCGCTCTGACGGTCAGAGAAATACCATCCAGCACGCTAACCGGCGAGCCAGCAAACGTAACGTTGAGGTTTTGCACTCGCAATACGGGCGTGGCGTCCTTAAAGGGTATTGTCGTCATGGCGTGAAGTCGTCCTCGAGGTGGATCGCCTGAATCAGGGCGGTTTGCAGGCTGAGCAGGTGTTCGCGCATGGCGGCCGCGGCTTCATTAGGCTGGCGATGGATAATCGCAGACATGATTTTATGGTGGTGGTCGTTATAGCTGTCGACACGTTCGGGGGTGCGTGCCAGCTCGCGCAGATGCTGCCAGCCCGGTTCACGCCGCACGGCATCAATGGCATCAAACAGGCCGAGCATCAGACGGTTGCCCGCCGCCTCGGCAATCGCCCGGTGAAAGGCGCTATCCCAGAGTTCATTGAGATCGCGGTCGTCCGGGCTGACCTTGTCGATGCGTTCCAGCATGCGCTGCATGAGCGCTAGGTTTTCCCTGGTGGCACGCAGTGCCGCAAGCCGGGCTAAGCCGGGTTCGAGCTGTAGACGAGCTTCCATCACTTCCAGAAGGTTGGTCTGCTGAACCAATCCCTGAAGGGCCAGCGGTTCAACAGGTGCCGCCGGGCCAATAAAGGTCCCTTTGCCCTGCTTACGCCAGATGCGCCCCTCTTCTTCCAGCACGTCCAGCGCACGACGCACTTCACGTCGTCCTACGCCGAGAGTGTCCGACAACTCACGTTCCGTGGGCAGCGGTATGCCTGGTGTTGACTCATGCTGGTTGATAAGCCCGCGCAGCTGCTCAAGCGCGGTACTGGAATTTGCCAGAAACCGTGACGGTTTTTCCATATTGGTTCGCTCGCTTTCATCATTGCTTTATTTTTATTAACGATAAGTTATTGATATGGAATGAAGCTTATCGTGCTAATGATTAAGCAATAACCAAACCAATACGAAATTGGTTCGGTTATTTTTTGGAAAGCGGGAGATAACCAAATGATTCTGCGTGAATTATTTTTACAGAAAGAAACATTCTGACTGCGGTCTGAAGAGAGGAGTGGTGATGAAATGCACAATACCAGTGCAAATAACGCACTACAACCGTGCAATTGTTAATTAATTGCACCATATGTATTAACTTTTTGTTAACGATAGATGGGGGGATGAGATTACAGATCGCTGAAACGACGAAGGCCTGAATCATTTCTGATTCAGGCCTTCTGAATAGTGGCGGAACGGACGGGACTCGAACCCGCGACCCCCTGCGTGACAGGCAGGTATTCTAACCGACTGAACTACCGCTCCACTGTTCCCGTTTGGGGAACGAGGCGCATATTACGGTGCGCCTCCGATCTCGTCAACGCTTTTTCTCACGTTTTGAATCGTTTGCTGCAAAAATCGCCCAAACGATGATTTTACAGGCATTCCGGCGTTTTTTCAGGCGCGCCACATACAGCTGCCGCCCTTCTTCTGGACCAGATCAAGCCGGGATTCGTGGTTATTAAGCTCTTCATCACTGGCTAAAACAACCCGCAACCGGCTTGCCTGGCGGACAACACGCTGAATGCCCGCTTCGCCTTGCGTCTGCTGGGATTCATTTTCCATACTGAACTTCATTGACGTCTGCCCGCCGGTCATCGTCAGATAGACATCCGCCAGGATCTGGGCATCGAGCAACGCCCCATGGAGCGTTCGCTTGGTATTGTCTATCTCGTAGCGCGAGCAGAGCGCATCAAGGCTGTTACGCTTGCCGGGAAACATCTTTCTTGCCAGCGCCAGGCTGTCCGTCACCTTACAGAAGGTGTTCGTCTTCGGGATATCACGATTTAGCTTGCTGAACTCATAATCCATAAAGCCGATATCGAACGATGCGTTATGGATGACAAGCTCGGCGCCCTTGATATATTCCAGGAACTCGTCAGCGACATCAGCAAAAGTCGGCTTATCCAGCAAGAACTCATCGGCAATCCCGTGAACGCCGAACGCTTCCGGATCCACCAGCCGATCGGGTTTGAGGTAGACGTGGAAGTTGTTCCCCGTAAGACGACGGTTCACCACTTCAACGGCGCCGATCTCGATGATCTTATGCCCTTCGTAGTGCGCGCCGATCTGGTTCATACCGGTGGTTTCGGTATCGAGGACAATCTGGCGAGTAATTGCAGTGCTCATAGCGGTCATTTATGTCAGACTTATCGTTTAACTGAACGTTTCGAATACAGGAAGTCTACCAGAGATGCGTAAACAGGTAGAAATTTTCACCGATGGATCTTGTCTCGGTAACCCAGGACCCGGCGGCTACGGCGCGATTATGCGCTATCGCCAGCACGAAAAAACTTTTAGCGAAGGCTATTTTCTGACCACCAACAACCGGATGGAGTTGATGGCGGCCATCGTGGCGCTGGAGGCGTTAAAAGAACATTGTGACGTGGTGCTAAGCACCGACAGCCAGTACGTGCGTCAGGGGATCACCCAGTGGATCCATAACTGGAAAAAACGCGGCTGGAAAACCGCCGATAAGAAGCCGGTCAAGAACGTCGATCTCTGGAAACGTCTTGATGCTGCGCTGGGCCAGCATCAGATTAAGTGGGAGTGGGTTAAAGGCCACGCAGGCCACCCGGAAAACGAACGCTGCGACGAACTGGCGCGTGCTGCGGCATCCAATCCCGCCCATGAAGATGCGGGATATCAGCCCGACGTTTAATCTGTTTTTTTGTACTGCCGCGTGGCGCCGACGGTCTGGCGGATGGGCGTTTTCGACTTGCTCTGCTTCATGGGGTTAAGCGTAAGGGGAATGGTTCGCTTACGCGCGACGATAAACTGCAAACAGCCCAACGCCGGGAGATGGGTGCTCAACACGACGCCCCCCTGCCGCGCCCAGGGCAGCACCTGAAAACCTCCGTAGCAGAGCACCTCAAAGTTCAGCAGCGAAAGCCAGTCGAGCTGGCGCATCATGGTGAACATCCGGCTGTTGTAAGGTGGAGTCCGGCGTAGCACCGGTACTAGCTTACGCAGGCCCATCAGGCTTAGCGGATTGAATCCGCTAAGTACCAGCCAGCCGTCATCAATCAGCACGCGATCGGCTTCGCGAAGCAGACGGTGCGGATCGCTGCACCAGGGCAGCGTGTGGGCGAGCAAACACGCATCGACGGATTTTTCCGCAAACGGCAGATGCAACGGGTCTGCTTTTACCTGAACCGGCGATCCACCGAGAGAGACGTTGACCTGATGCGAGATAGCGCAGCTTTCGGTATTGATTTCCGCGCTGAGATTGCCAATCTTAAGCAGGTGAAAGCCATACATTTTCGCGAGCCAGGGCTTCAGCTGTTGTTCTAACGCTTCGCGATAGTATTCACCCCAGGGCAATTCCGCCCAACGTTCCGGTGCTGCGACAGTCTGAGGTATCCTTGCCGGTTTCATCAAAACACCCGCCACGCTATAAGAGGTAATGTATGAATCTTATCAGTATTCCAGCCTTTGAGGACAATTACATCTGGGTTTTGGTTGACGACGATCGTCGATGCGTCATTGTCGATCCCGGCGAATCGGCCCCTGTTCTGCGTGCCATAAAAGAGAACGGCTGGCAGCCAGAAGCCATTCTGTTGACGCATCACCATCACGATCATACTGGCGGCGTGCCTGAACTGCGCGCCCATTTTCCGCATCTGGTGGTTTACGGACCGGCAGAGGCACAAGATAAGGGCATCACGCAAGTAGTCGAAGAAGGCGAAACTATCCTCATACGCGAGTGGGAGTTTTCCGTATTTGCTACACCAGGTCACACTTTGGGACATCTGTGTTTCTACAGTAAGCCTTATCTTTTTTGCGGCGATACGCTGTTCTCCGGAGGCTGTGGAAGACTGTTTGAAGGCACGCCAGCTCAAATGCACCAGTCTTTACAGAAGATTAACGCACTACCCGACGAAACACTCATTTGTTGCGCTCATGAGTATACATTAGGAAATATGAAGTTTGCCGTGAGCCTATTACCCGAGGATCGGGCGATTCAGGATTATTATCACAAAGTGAAGGAGTTACGTGCAAAAAACCAAAAAACACTACCCGTAATTCTGAAAAACGAGCGCCAAATTAATTTATTTTTACGAACAGATGACATTGATTTAATTAACAAAATTAACCAAGAAACAAATTTGCAACAACCAGAACAGCGATTTGCATGGTTAAGGTCAAAGAAAGATAACTTCAGATAATTGCGGGTTGCCTTTTCAAAATTTCGCCGTTATCATCGCTCGTCTTTTAAGCAACTATTGACACACACATGAAGGCAAAAGCGATATTACTCGCCTCTGTCCTGCTTGTAGGTTGCCAGTCGCAAAACGGCAGCAACGTACAACAGCACGCACAGAGCCTTTCTGCAGCTGGTCAAGGGGAAGCAGGGAAGTTTGCAAGTTCGGCGCGCTGGATGGACGATGGAACATCTTTCGCGCAGGATCAAGACTTGTGGACCTCTATTGGCGACGAGCTAAAGATGGGAATTCCGGAAAATACCCGGATTCGCGAACAGAAACAGAAGTATTTAAGTAATAAGAGCTATCTCCACGATGTAACGTTACGGGCAGAGCCGTATATGTACTGGATAGCCGGGCAAGTTAAGAAACGTAACATGCCTATGGAGCTGGTACTCCTACCCATAGTGGAGAGCGCTTTTGACCCACACGCGACGTCTGGCGCCAATGCCGCAGGCATTTGGCAGATCATACCGAGCACCGGGCGAAACTATGGTCTGAAACAGACCCGCAACTATGATGCGCGTCGCGATGTTGTCGCTTCAACGACAGCCGCTCTCGACATGATGCAACGTCTGAACAAGATGTTTGACGGCGACTGGCTGTTAACGGTCGCAGCGTATAATAGTGGCGAAGGTCGTGTACTGAAGGCAATGAAAGCGAATAAAGCACGGGGTAAATCCACCGATTTTTGGTCGCTCTCACTGCCACAGGAAACAAAGATTTACGTACCGAAAATGCTGGCATTGAGCGATATTCTCAAGAACAGCAAGCGTTACGGTGTACAACTGCCAACACCAGACGAAAGTCGTGCACTGGCGCGTGTTCGCCTCAGCAATCCGGTTGATATTCAACAGGTTGCTGATATGACGGGTATGTCGGTAAGTAAATTGAAAACCTTTAATGCTGGCGTTAAAGGCTCAACCCTGGGGGCAAGTGGCCCGCAGTATGTAATGGTTCCGCAGAAACATGCTGAACAGTTACGTGAGTCTTTAGCTTCTGGTGAAATCGCCGCCGTTCAGTCAACGCTGATCGCGGATGCATCATCAGTTAACAGCCGCAGTTATAAGGTTCGTTCAGGTGATACGCTTTCGGGCATTGCATCACGTCTTGGCGTGAATGCGAAAGATCTGCAGCAGTGGAATAATCTGCGCAGCTCCGGCTTGAAAGTGGGTCAGACTCTGACGGTAGGTGCAGGTAGCAGCGCACAGCGTCTCGCCAGCAACAACGATAGCATTACCTATCGCGTGCGCAAGGGCGATTCACTGTCCAGTATCGCAAAACGACACGGCGTAAACATCAAGGATGTGATGCGCTGGAACAATGATACTGACAATCTGAAACCTGGCGACCAGTTGACGCTGTTTGTGAAAAACAGCGCTACGCCAGACTCCTGATAGCACGATCGAAAGATAAAAAGGCACCGATTCCCCTCGGTGCCTTTTTTGTTTATCCCGCTTTTTGCGCTTCAGCCATGATGGTATCGCTGGTAAACGAGCCGTCGTCCTGCAGTTCAAAGTACGCCTTCACCTCCGCGGACGCACTCTCCTGATACAGCCTGATCGCCTGGCTTAATGCTTCCGGGGTGCGCATACGCGCGATCCACGAGCTAAACTCCAGCGGTAAGCGGTCGGTAATCAACGCGCGCGCGATCAGCCCCGCGTCAGTGATAAATGAAAACCACTCTCCGCTGGAGTAGTTTTGCACATGCGAGGTGTCGCGCAGCGCTTCCACCGTCTGCAGCCAGATATTGCGCACCGGATGCCCGGGCGACATCACATCCATCATGATGAAGATGCCACCCGGCTTCAGGACGCGTTTGACCTCACGTAATGCCTGGCCGACATCATGCCAGTGGTGCGCAGAATAACGGCTGATCACTACCTCAAACGACGCGTCATCAAAAGGTAAGGATTCGGCATAGCCCTGGCGCGTATTAATGTTGTCCAGCCCTTTCGCTTTCGCCGCTTCAGCAACCACCTCCAGCATCTGGCTGGATAAATCATATGCGGTGACCTGCGCCACCTGCTGCGCAGCCGTAAAGCTGGCATGCCCGGCTCCACAACCTAAATCCAGCACGTGCGCCTGCGGGAATGCCGACAGGCGTTCACCGAGACGCACCAGGTCGCGCCCAGAAGCGTGTACGGCGCTGCTCAGATAGGCATTTGCCTGAGAACCAAACTGTTTTTCTACGTTGTCATGATGGGAATGTGCTGTTGTCATCGTACTGTCCTTTGTTGGTTAAAAATAAAAGGGCAGCACCCGCGCAGGTCTGCCCCACGGCAGACCTGACACACCATTATTTATCAGGTTTGCCGGGACTGAATTCGACTAGTAGAGGATTGTGATCGGAGGCGCGCGTCACCAGAACAGAGGCGTCATGCACGCTCAAACCACGATAGAAGACAAAATCGAGAGGACGACCAAAGGCTTTTTTGCGCTGGTCATCGCTAAAACGAACTTCACGCAGCGACATTTCACGCGCAAAGCGATACAGCGCATTCATGCGCGGACGGCTCCAGGCGTTGAAATCGCCTGCCATAATGATGGGGCCGCTGTGATGGGCAATCTGATCGCCAATCGGAAGTAACTGCTTACTGTAGACATCCACGCCCAGGCTGAAATTGACCGCATGGATGTTCACGACCATCAGCATTCGGGTATCCGGCAGCGGATAGACCGTCACCAGCGCCGATTTCGCCAGACGCAGGATAGGCTCACGTTCACGCAGAGGACAGCAATAGACCGGATGTGCTGCTGAAAGTGTCATCACACCTGAGGGGTGTTGTGGCAGGACAAATGCAGGCACCTGGTCAGCGGCAAGATAGTTCGTGGTGGCAAACCGTACCAGCTCAGGGGTGGTTTGCGCCTCCTGGAGCAGAACCAGGTGGGCATCTTTTCCAAAATTCTTGAGTACCGATAACCACTCGGCACGCTGCTGCTTAAAGATATTCCACACCAGTACACGGATTTTCTCGTCGCTGCTTAACGGTGTGCCGGCGGGTAATGCCTGGCTTATGCTCGCAAATGACCCCGGAGGCAAGATCCTCTCCGCGGGCATTCCGGCAACATAACGCATGGCATAGGTATTTTTTCGCACTTTTGGAAACAGCCTCTGTAACATGAACCAGCCCGGAAAACGGACTGGTTCTAATGTTATAGGGACTTTAGGTCATACTTTCAACGCAATTTCTGAGAAACCGCTTTCCAGTTTTGTAAGCAAGCACTTACTGATGTTAACCCAGCGCGACGCGAGCAGGTTTATCAAGGCGCCCACTCAGGCCAATCAGCAGGAAGGCCACCAGGACAATCACCGCGCCAATCCACGGAGTCTGGGTTAACCCAACATGCGCTACGGTTTGCCCGCCAATGATGGAGCCCAGCGCAATGCCAATATTAAATGCGGCAATGTTCAGACCCGATGCCACATCCACCGCATTTGGCGTATAGAGCTCGGCTTTCTGGACAACGTAAACCTGAAGCCCGGGCACATTACCAAAGGCAAAGATCCCCATGACCAGCACCGTGACCAGCGCGGCGTAGTGTAGCGAAGCCGTGAACTGGAAAATCATCAGCAGAACAACCAGGGCGGCGAAGATGAATTTCAGCGCCGGTACCGCACCATGCTTATCTGCAAGCTTGCCGCCCCAGATATTGCCAATGGCAACGGAAATACCGTATCCCAGCAAAATCCAGCTCACGGCATTGGGGGAAAAGCCCGCCAGGTCCTGCATCATCGGCGCCAGGAAGGTAAAGGCGGTGAATACGCCGCCATAGCCCAGTGCCGTAACCGCGTAGATGATCAGCAAACGCGGATGCGTGAGCACCTTCAGCTGATCGCGCAGGCTGGCGCTCGCCCGGCCCGGAATATTCGACGGTACCAGCAGCAGGCTAGTCACCAGGGCGATGACACCCAGCAAGGAGACGGCAAGGAACGTTTCGCGCCAGCCGAAGTGTTGACCAATGAACGTTCCCAGCGGTACGCCCGTAACGAGTGCAACGGTCAGCCCACCAAACATGATCGCAATGGCTGAAGCCGCTTTCTCTTTAGGTACCAGACTGGTTGCAATAGTGGAACCAATCGAGAAGAACACACCGTGCGCAAGGCCGGTCAACAGACGAGCGATAACCAGCGTGGTGTAGTCCGGTGCCTGCCAGGCCAGAATGTTGCCGGCGGTGAACAGCACCATCAGCGCAACTAACAGCTGCTTACGCGGAAAACGCCCGGTCAGGGCCGTCAACACAGGCGCACCGACGGCGACGCCGAGGGCGTAGATGGACACCAACAACCCGGCAGAGGGTAACGAGATCGCAAGCTGGTTAGCAATAGTGGGAACCAGCCCCACGATAACAAATTCGGTCGTGCCAATTGCAAAGGCACTGATCGTCAGGGCAAGTAGCGCCAGTGGCATAAAATACTCCGTATCATCAGGATTAAGATGACAGGCAGTATGCGCCAGTGCTTAAATAACAAAAATGGTCAAAATCTCAATAGAATTTTGCAGGTGGTGCAACAGTGAAAGCAACATCAGAAGAGCTGACAATCTTTGTCGCCGTCGTTGAAAGCGGCAGCTTTAGCCGCGCGGCCGAACAGCTGGGCCAGGCTAATTCGGCCATCAGCCGTTCGGTAAAAAAACTGGAGATGAAGCTTGGGGTGAGTTTGCTCAACCGAACGACGCGGCAGCTGAGCCTGACGGAAGAAGGAGAGCGTTACTTCCGCCGCGTGCAGTCGGTACTGCAGGAGATGGCTGCCGCGGAGACGGAGATTATGGAGACCCGCAGCACGCCGCGTGGATTGCTGCGCATTGATGCGGCCACGCCGGTGGTGCTTCACTTTCTGATGCCGCTGATCAAACCTTTCCGAGAGCGCTATCCGGAGATGACGCTCTCGCTGGTCTCCTCAGAGACATTTATCAACCTCATCGAGCGGAAAGTGGATGTGGCTATCCGGGCGGGAACCCTGACAGATTCAAGCTTGCGTGCCCGCCCTCTGTTTGCCAGCTACCGCAAAATTATCGCATCACCAGAGTATATTACCGAGCATGGTAAACCGGAGACGGTTGAAGAATTGAAGCAGCATCTGTGCCTGGGTTTTACGGAGCCGGTGTCGCTAAACACCTGGCCTGTCGCCTGTCATGATGGTCAACTTCATGAAATTACCTGCGGATTATCCTCCAACAGCGGCGAAACGCTGAAGCAACTGTGCCTTACCGGGAATGGCATCGCCTGTTTGTCGGATTACATGATTGATAAAGAAATTGCGCGCGGTGAGCTCGTGGAGTTAATGGCCGATAAGCGTCTGCCGGTCGAAATGCCTTTTAGCGCCGTGTATTACAGTGACAGAGCGGTGAGTACGCGCATTCGTGCCTTTATTGACTTCCTGAGTGAACATATAAAAACAGCTCCTGGAGGAGCTGTGTGAGGGTTCAGGTTACAGAGGGTGGGTCAAACTTAATCCCAGTTAGGAGCTAAACCTTCCGGGCTTACCAGGCGATCGTTGCACTCGAGTGCTGCGATCGCTTTTTTATCGTCAGCATCCAGATGAAGATCCGTTGCCAACAGGTTGCTGGCCAGGTTTTCACGCTTAGTTGATGATGGGATCACGGCATAACCTTCACCCATTGCCCATGCCAGAATCACCTGCGCAGCAGTGGCGTTATGTTTCTCTGCGATACGCGTAATCACTTCATCTTTCAGTGCCTTACCGTAGGCCAGCGTCATGTATGAGGTGATGTGGATCCCGTGCTGTTTTGCCCAGTCCACGACTTTGCGGTTTTGCAGGTAGGGAGACAGCTCAATCTGGTTGGTCGCAATATTTTCTGCGCCAACAGCGGCAATGGCTTTTTCCATCAGCGGGACGGTGAAGTTGGAGATCCCAATTTCGCGGGTTAAGCCCTGCTTTTTCGCTTCCAGCAGCGCCTGCATGAATTCTTCTACTGAGACGGCATCATTCGGTGATGGCCAGTGGATCAGCGTCAGATCTACGTAGTCAGTACGCAGTTTTTTCAGGCTCTCTTTCAGGCTAGGGATCAGCTTATCTTTGCTGAGATTCTCAATCCAGATTTTCGTGGTAATAAACAGTTCGTTACGCGGTACGCCACTCTCTTCGAGAGCTTGTCCAACGGCAGCTTCGTTTTCATAGATCTGTGCCGTATCAACTGCACGATAGCCCAGTTCGAGTGCGGTTTTAACTGATGCGATAACAACGTCGTCTTTCAGGCGGAAGGTGCCCAGACCAAATGCAGGGAGAGTCATAATATTCCTCAATCGTTATGTTCGTAAACTGAGGAAGATTATCGCTGGCCTTGTTATAGAGAAAAAGATCGCAAAACGCAGAGGATTTTTGCTAATTTCGCAATAATTAAACGGCAGATAAGAAAAAAGCCCTGAGCGTTAGCTCAGGGCTTTTAATAAGTGGCGGAACGGACGGGACTCGAACCCGCGACCCCCTGCGTGACAGGCAGGTATTCTAACCGACTGAACTACCGCTCCACCGAAGACTGCTTGTAACCACCGGATTTATGCACCGGCTTACTACTTAATTTGATGCCTGGCAGTTCCCTACTCTCACATGGGGAGACCCCACACTACCATCGGCGCTACGGCGTTTCACTTCTGAGTTCGGCATGGGGTCAGGTGGGACCACCGCGCTAAAGCCGCCAGGCAAATTCTGTTAATCTGTATCAAGCTGAGTTGAATGCGTCGTCTCTTCGCCGAAACAGCTTCGGCGTTGTAAGGTTAAGCCTCACGGTTCATTAGTATCGGTTAGCTCAACGCATCGCTGCGCTTACACACCCGACCTATCAACGTCGTAGTCTTCAACGTTCCTTCAGGACTCTCAAGGAGTCAGGGAGAACTCATCTCGGGGCAAGTTTCGTGCTTAGATGCTTTCAGCACTTATCTTTTCCGCATTTAGCTACCGGGCAATGCCATTGGCATGACAACCCGAACACCAGTGATGCGTCCACTCCGGTCCTCTCGTACTAGGAGCAGCCCCCCTCAATTCTCCAGCGCCCACGGCAGATAGGGACCGAACTGTCTCACGACGTTCTAAACCCAGCTCGCGTACCACTTTAAATGGCGAACAGCCATACCCTTGGGACCTACTTCAGCCCCAGGATGTGATGAGCCGACATCGAGGTGCCAAACACCGCCGTCGATATGAACTCTTGGGCGGTATCAGCCTGTTATCCCCGGAGTACCTTTTATCCGTTGAGCGATGGCCCTTCCATTCAGAACCACCGGATCACTATGACCTGCTTTCGCACCTGCTCGAGCCGTCACTCTCGCAGTCAAGCTAGCTTATGCCATTGCACTAACCTCCTGATGTCCGACCAGGATTAGCTAACCTTCGTGCTCCTCCGTTACTCTTTGGGAGGAGACCGCCCCAGTCAAACTACCCACCAGACACTGTCCGCAACCCGGATTACGGGTCTACGTTAGAACACCAGCCATTAAAGGGTGGTATTTCAAGGTTGGCTCCACGCAGACTGGCGTCCACGCTTCAAAGCCTCCCACCTATCCTACACATCAAGGACCAGTGTTCAGTGTCAAGCTATAGTAAAGGTTCACGGGGTCTTTCCGTCTTGCCGCGGGTACACTGCATCTTCACAGCGAGTTCAATTTCACTGAGTCTCGGGTGGAGACAGCCTGGCCATCATTACGCCATTCGTGCAGGTCGGAACTTACCCGACAAGGAATTTCGCTACCTTAGGACCGTTATAGTTACGGCCGCCGTTTACCGGGGCTTCGATCAAGAGCTTCGCGTTACCGCTAACCCCATCAATTAACCTTCCGGCACCGGGCAGGCGTCACACCGTATACGTCCACTTTCGTGTTTGCACAGTGCTGTGTTTTTAATAAACAGTTGCAGCCAGCTGGTATCTTCGACTGATTTCAGCTCCACCCGCAGGGGCTTCACCTACATATCAGCGTGCCTTCTCCCGAAGTTACGGCACCATTTTGCCTAGTTCCTTCACCCGAGTTCTCTCAAGCGCCTTGGTATTCTCTACCTGACCACCTGTGTCGGTTTGGGGTACGATTTGATGTTACCTGATGCTTAGAGGCTTTTCCTGGAAGCAGGGCATTTGTTACTTCAGCACCGTAGTGCCTCGTCATCACACCTCAGCGTTAATAAACGACCGGATTTACCTAATCGTTCCGCCTACATGCTTAAACCGGGACAACCGTCGCCCGGCTAACATAGCCTTCTCCGTCCCCCCTTCGCAGTAACACCAAGTACAGGAATATTAACCTGTTTCCCATCGACTACGCCTTTCGGCCTCGCCTTAGGGGTCGACTCACCCTGCCCCGATTAACGTTGGACAGGAACCCTTGGTCTTCCGGCGTGCGGGCTTTTCACCCGCATTATCGTTACTTATGTCAGCATTCGCACTTCTGATACCTCCAGCACCCCTCACAGGACACCTTCAACGGCTTACAGAACGCTCCCCTACCCAACAACGCATAAGCGTCGCTGCCGCAGCTTCGGTGCATGGTTTAGCCCCGTTACATCTTCCGCGCAGGCCGACTCGACCAGTGAGCTATTACGCTTTCTTTAAATGATGGCTGCTTCTAAGCCAACATCCTGGCTGTCTGTGCCTTCCCACATCGTTTCCCACTTAACCATGACTTTGGGACCTTAGCTGGCGGTCTGGGTTGTTTCCCTCTTCACGACGGACGTTAGCACCCGCCGTGTGTCTCCCGTGATAACATTCTTCGGTATTCGTAGTTTGCATCGGGTTGGTAAGCCGGGATGGCCCCCTAGCCGAAACAGTGCTCTACCCCCGAAGATGAGTTCACGAGGCGCTACCTAAATAGCTTTCGGGGAGAACCAGCTATCTCCCGGTTTGATTGGCCTTTCACCCCCAGCCACAAGTCATCCGCTAATTTTTCAACATTAGTCGGTTCGGTCCTCCAGTTAGTGTTACCCAACCTTCAACCTGCCCATGGCTAGATCACCGGGTTTCGGGTCTATACCCTGCAACTTAACGCCCAGTTAAGACTCGGTTTCCCTTCGGCTCCCCTATACGGTTAACCTTGCTACAGAATATAAGTCGCTGACCCATTATACAAAAGGTACGCAGTCACACCACGAAGGTGCTCCCACTGCTTGTACGTACACGGTTTCAGGTTCTTTTTCACTCCCCTCGCCGGGGTTCTTTTCGCCTTTCCCTCACGGTACTGGTTCACTATCGGTCAGTCAGGAGTATTTAGCCTTGGAGGATGGTCCCCCCATATTCAGACAGGATACCACGTGTCCCGCCCTACTCTTCGAGTTCACAGCAAGTGTGCTTTCGTGTACGGGGCTGTCACCCTGTATCGCCGGACTTTCCAGACCGTTCCACTAACACACAAGCTGATTCAGACTCTGGGCTGCTCCCCGTTCGCTCGCCGCTACTGGGGGAATCTCGGTTGATTTCTTTTCCTCGGGGTACTTAGATGTTTCAGTTCCCCCGGTTCGCCTCGTTAACCTATGTATTCAGTTAACGATAGTGTGTCGGAACACACTGGGTTTCCCCATTCGGACATCGCCGGGTCAAAGGTTCATATCACCTCGCCGGCGCTTTTCGCAGATTAGCACGTCCTTCATCGCCTCTGACTGCCAGGGCATCCACCGTGTACGCTTAGTCGCTTAACCTCACAACCCGAAGATGTTTCTTTCGATTCATCATCAAATTGCGAAAATTTGAGAGACTCGAACACACCATTAAAGATGTGTCGTTTCAATTTTCAGCTTGATCCAGATTTTTAAAGAGCAAAACTTCGCAGTGCACCTTTTCAGGTTCACTCTGAAGTTTTCTTGTGTTCGCAGTAAAAGATGGTGGAGCTATGCGGGATCGAACCGCAGACCTCCTGCGTGCAAAGCAGGCGCTCTCCCAGCTGAGCTATAGCCCCATCGTTTTGCTAACCTCTTCAAATTTGCTTCGCAAATTTGGTAGGCCTGAGTGGACTTGAACCACCGACCTCACCCTTATCAGGGGTGCGCTCTAACCACCTGAGCTACAAGCCTGTAGAGGTTTTTTACTGCTGTTTTTCATCAGACAATCTGTGTGAGCACTACAAAGGCAGGTTCTTTAAGGTAAGGAGGTGATCCAACCGCAGGTTCCCCTACGGTTACCTTGTTACGACTTCACCCCAGTCATGAATCACAAAGTGGTAAGCGCCCTCCCGAAGGTTAAGCTACCTACTTCTTTTGCAACCCACTCCCATGGTGTGACGGGCGGTGTGTACAAGGCCCGGGAACGTATTCACCGTAGCATTCTGATCTACGATTACTAGCGATTCCGACTTCATGGAGTCGAGTTGCAGACTCCAATCCGGACTACGACGCACTTTATGAGGTCCGCTTGCTCTCGCGAGGTCGCTTCTCTTTGTATGCGCCATTGTAGCACGTGTGTAGCCCTACTCGTAAGGGCCATGATGACTTGACGTCATCCCCACCTTCCTCCAGTTTATCACTGGCAGTCTCCTTTGAGTTCCCGGCCGGACCGCTGGCAACAAAGGATAAGGGTTGCGCTCGTTGCGGGACTTAACCCAACATTTCACAACACGAGCTGACGACAGCCATGCAGCACCTGTCTCAGAGTTCCCGAAGGCACCAAAGCATCTCTGCTAAGTTCTCTGGATGTCAAGAGTAGGTAAGGTTCTTCGCGTTGCATCGAATTAAACCACATGCTCCACCGCTTGTGCGGGCCCCCGTCAATTCATTTGAGTTTTAACCTTGCGGCCGTACTCCCCAGGCGGTCGACTTAACGCGTTAGCTCCGGAAGCCACTCCTCAAGGGAACAACCTCCAAGTCGACATCGTTTACGGCGTGGACTACCAGGGTATCTAATCCTGTTTGCTCCCCACGCTTTCGCACCTGAGCGTCAGTCTTTGTCCAGGGGGCCGCCTTCGCCACCGGTATTCCTCCAGATCTCTACGCATTTCACCGCTACACCTGGAATTCTACCCCCCTCTACAAGACTCTAGCCTGCCAGTTTCGAATGCAGTTCCCAGGTTGAGCCCGGGGATTTCACATCCGACTTGACAGACCGCCTGCGTGCGCTTTACGCCCAGTAATTCCGATTAACGCTTGCACCCTCCGTATTACCGCGGCTGCTGGCACGGAGTTAGCCGGTGCTTCTTCTGCGGGTAACGTCAATCGACAAGGTTATTAACCTTATCGCCTTCCTCCCCGCTGAAAGTACTTTACAACCCGAAGGCCTTCTTCATACACGCGGCATGGCTGCATCAGGCTTGCGCCCATTGTGCAATATTCCCCACTGCTGCCTCCCGTAGGAGTCTGGACCGTGTCTCAGTTCCAGTGTGGCTGGTCATCCTCTCAGACCAGCTAGGGATCGTCGCCTAGGTGAGCCGTTACCCCACCTACTAGCTAATCCCATCTGGGCACATCTGATGGCAAGAGGCCCGAAGGTCCCCCTCTTTGGTCTTGCGACGTTATGCGGTATTAGCTACCGTTTCCAGTAGTTATCCCCCTCCATCAGGCAGTTTCCCAGACATTACTCACCCGTCCGCCGCTCGTCACCCAGGAGCAAGCTCCCTGTGCTACCGCTCGACTTGCATGTGTTAGGCCTGCCGCCAGCGTTCAATCTGAGCCATGATCAAACTCTTCAATTTAAGTTTGATGCTCGTGAATTAAACTTCGTAATGAATTACGTATGTTCACTCAGAGACTTGGTATTCATTTATTGTCCGAAGACATTAAGAATCCATGTCACTTTGAGTGCCCACACAGATTGTCTGATAAATTGTTAAAGAGCAGTGCAACGCGGCTTTCGCTCACCGTTGCGAGGTGGCGTATATTACGCTTTCCTCTTTCAGAGTCAACCCGTTATTTCAGGATTTTTTCTCTTCAACCGACCGGGTTGTTTGTGAAGTGATTCACATCCGCCGTGTCGATGGAGGCGCATTATAGGGGGCCGCCGAGGAATGACAAGCGGAAAAATGCATTTTTATTTCAACCGCTCATCTTTTCGCCAAAAAGGCTATTTTTGGTACTTTTTAATCTCTTTTGGCAGATCGGCCAGACTATTAATCACCCAATCCGCTGCATTTTCTGCTTCTGGCGTCACTGGCTTACCGGTGCGAACTAATATTTTGGTCCCTACACCCGCTGCGGCGGCTGCCTGCATATCTTCCAGTTTATCGCCCACCATATAAGAAGCAGACATATCAATGTGCAGGAACTCCTGCGCAGAGATGAACATCCCCGGATGCGGTTTACGGCAGTCACAGGTCTGGCGATACGCTTCTACCGTTCCCTGCGGGTGGTGCGGACAATAGTAGATACCGTCGAGATCCACGCCGCGGTCGGCCAGCGACCAGTCCATCCATTCCGTAAGCGTTTCGAACTGCGCTTCGGTGAATTTACCGCGTGCAATACCAGACTGGTTCGTCACCACCACCAGCGCATAGCCCATCTCTTTCAGCTGGCGCATGGCATCTATTACGCCCTCGATAAACTCGAACTCATCAATCTCATGGACATAACCGTGATCCACATTAATAGTGCCGTCACGATCGAGAAAAATTGCGGGTACTGATTTTGCCACCGGTTTGCTCCTGAAAAAGGCATGTTCGACTAGTATCTCATGAATCGCAGCGCAATAAAGTGCTCATCGTACAGAGTTGGATTGATTTAGACGTCTGGATGCCTTAACATCCGTTTTGTTTACGGTCATCACCCGTATCTGGCAGAAGAAAATGCCACGGCTAACTTACATACGATAAAAATAATCTAATGATTAAACTTTCCAATATCACCAAAGTGTTCCAGCAGGGGAACCGAACCATTCAGGCGCTGAACAACGTCAGCCTGCATGTTCCTGCTGGTCAAATTTATGGCGTCATTGGCGCATCGGGTGCAGGTAAAAGCACGCTGATTCGTTGTGTTAACCTGCTTGAGCGCCCAACTCAGGGCAGCGTAGAAGTTGGCGGCCAGGAACTTACCGCCCTCTCAGAGAAAGAACTCACCAAAGCGCGTCGTCAGATTGGCATGATCTTCCAGCACTTTAACCTGCTGGCCTCCCGCACCGTGTTCGGCAACGTTGCCTTACCGCTTGAGCTGGATAACACGCCAAAAGAAGAAGTGAAGCGTCGCGTCACCGAACTGCTCGACCTCGTGGGTCTGGGCGACAAACATGATAGCTACCCGGCAAATCTGTCCGGTGGGCAAAAACAGCGTGTGGCCATTGCCCGCGCGTTGGCAAGCAATCCTAAGGTGCTGCTGTGTGATGAAGCCACCAGCGCACTGGATCCGGCAACCACGCGTTCGATTCTGGAACTGCTGAAAGACATTAACCGTCGCCTGGGCCTGACGATCCTCCTTATTACGCACGAGATGGACGTGGTGAAACGCATCTGCGACTGCGTGGCGGTCATCAGCAACGGTGAGCTGATCGAGCAGGACACGGTAAGTGAAGTGTTCTCGCATCCGAAGACGCCGCTGGCACAGCAGTTCATCCAGTCCACGCTGCATCTGGATATCCCGGAAGATTATCTGGAGCGTTTGAAAACCGAACCGACGGCAGACAGCGTCCCGATGCTGCGCATGGAGTTCACCGGTCAGTCCGTTGACGCTCCTCTGCTTTCCGAAACCGCGCGTCGCTTTAACGTGAACAACAACATTATCAGCGCGCAGATGGATTACGCCGGTGGCGTGAAGTTCGGCATCATGCTGACAGAAATGCACGGCACCCAAGAAGAAACCCAGGCCGCGATTGCCTGGCTGCAAGAACACCACGTAAAAGTAGAGGTACTGGGTTATGTCTGAGCCGATGATGTGGCTGCTGGTTCGCGGCGTTTGGGAAACGCTGGCAATGACCTTTGTCTCTGGCTTCTTTGGTTTTGTGATTGGCCTGCCGGTCGGCGTATTGCTGTACGTGACGCGTCCGGGTCAAATCATTGAGAACGCGAAGCTGTACCGTACGCTCTCTGCGCTGGTGAATATCTTCCGTTCCATCCCCTTCATTATTCTGCTGGTGTGGATGATTCCGTTTACCCGCGTGATCGTCGGAACGTCTATCGGTCTGCAGGCGGCCATCGTTCCGCTGACCGTAGGCGCAGCACCGTTTATCGCCCGTATGGTGGAAAACGCCCTGCTGGAAATCCCGACAGGTCTGATTGAAGCCTCCCGCGCAATGGGTGCCACGCCGATGCAGATCGTGCGCAAAGTCCTGCTCCCGGAAGCACTGCCAGGCCTGGTGAACGCGGCAACCATCACGCTCATCACGCTGGTCGGTTATTCCGCAATGGGCGGTGCTGTTGGCGCTGGCGGTTTAGGTCAGATTGGTTACCAGTACGGCTATATTGGATATAACGCTACCGTGATGAATACCGTTCTGGTATTGCTGGTTGTTCTGGTTTATTTAATCCAGTTCTCTGGCGATCGCATCGTCCGGACCGTTACTCACAAATAACGTTACACACAACACAAACTCTACGAGTTAAGGATAAAACATGGCGTTTAAATTAAAGACCTTTGCAGCAGTAGGCGCGCTGATCGGCTCTCTGGCACTGGTGGGTTGCGGTCAGGACGAAAAAGATCCAAACCACATTAAAGTGGGCGTTATCGTGGGTGCAGAACAACAGGTTGCTGAAGTTGCTCAGAAAGTGGCAAAAGAGAAGTATGGCCTGGACGTTGAGCTGGTGACCTTCAATGATTACGTTCTGCCGAACGAAGCGCTGAGCAAAGGCGATATCGACGCTAACGCCTTCCAGCATAAGCCATACCTGGATCAGCAGATCAAAGATCGCGGCTATAAACTGGTGGGCGTGGGTAACACCTTTGTCTACCCGATTGCTGGATACTCGAAGAAAATTAAATCGCTGGACGAACTGCAGCCGGGCTCTCAGGTTGCCGTGCCTAACGACCCAACCAACCTTGGTCGTTCCCTGCTGCTGCTGCAGAAAGTGGGCCTGATCAAACTGAAGGACGGTGTTGGCCTGCTGCCAACCGTTCTGGATGTCACCGAAAACCCGAAAAATCTGAAAATTGTTGAACTGGAAGCACCGCAGCTGCCACGCTCTCTGGACGATGCACAGATTGCTCTGGCCGTGATCAACACCACTTACGCCAGCCAGATTGGTCTGACGCCAGCCAAAGACGGTATCTTCGTTGAAGATAAAGACTCCCCGTACGTCAACCTGATCGTGACTCGCGAAGACAACAAAGACGCGGAAAACGTGAAGAAATTCGTTCAGGCTTATCAGTCTGATGAAGTTTACCAGGAAGCCAACAAAGTGTTTAACGGCGGCGCTGTTAAAGGCTGGTAATCTCACCTCAGTGTAATATCATCAGGACGGGCTTATGCCCGTCTTGTCATTTGTGCAGTCAACTGATTCAATATCTGACGTTTTGATTATCCATTGAGGAAATATTATGCGTGCTTTACCGATCTGTCTTTTAGCACTCATGCTGAGCGGCTGTTCTATGCTAAGCAGATCTCCCGTTGAACCTGTTCAAAGCACGGCAACCCCGCCAAAAACCGAGCCTGCGAAACCGAAAGTGGTTCGCCCTGCGCCGGTTCGCATTATCACGAAAGCAGACGAACTCGTCGGTAAACCGTTCCGTGAACTGGGCGAAGTGAGCGGTGAATCCTGTCAGGCGACCAATCAGGACTCACCACCGAATATTCCGACAGCGCGTAAACGTATGCAGATTAATGCCGCAAAAATGAAAGCCAACGCGGTCCTGCTGCACAGCTGTGAAGTCACCAGCGGCACGCCGGGCTGCTACCGTCAGGCGGTTTGCATCGGTTCTGCGCTGAACATCACGGCGAAATGAGTGCATTTCAGTTCGAGCAGATAGGCGTTATCCACTCTCCTTATAAAGAGAAGTTCGCCGTCCCCCGCCAGCCCGGTCTTGTGACCAGCGGAAGCGGTGAGCTTCACCTGATTGCGCCTTACAATCAGGCCGATGCGGTACGCGGGCTCGAGGCTTTCAGCCATTTATGGGTGGTGTTCGTATTTCACCAGACGATGGAAGGCGGCTGGCGTCCGACCGTGCGCCCTCCTCGTCTTGGCGGAAATGCGAGAATGGGCGTGTTTGCGACTCGCTCGACCTTCCGCCCAAACCCGGTTGGCATGTCGCTGGTTGAACTGAAAGGCATACGCTGCCAGAAAGATCGGGTGATACTGGAGTTAGGTAGCCTGGACCTGGTAGACGGCACGCCGGTAATCGACATCAAACCCTATTTGCCCTTCGCAGAAGCCCTCCCGGACGCGCGTGCAAGCTATGCTCAGGACGCGCCGCAGGCGGACATGCCTGTTTATTTTACGCCTGAGATAACCGCGCAGCTCGGTCAACTGGAGAAACGCTATCCTCGCTTACGGGATTTCATCACTGAAGTTCTGGCACAGGACCCTCGTCCAGCCTACCGTAAAGAAGAGGAAGCAGGAAAAACGTACGCCGTCTGGCTGATGGATTTTAACGTTCGCTGGCGCGTCACCGGGACAGGTTTTGAAGTGTTTGCCCTTGAACCCAGGTAATTTTGTTCTCCTCTCTTTTGGCATCTTTGCCACACTGGTAAACTAAACCACTTTTTTGTGTCAGGCTGGTGTTTCAGCCTGTTCCAATCGTCGAAATGGAACCGTAACAACATGCGTACTAGCCAATATCTGCTCTCCACTCTGAAGGAGACGCCTGCCGACGCCGAAGTGATCAGCCATCAGCTGATGCTGCGCGCCGGGATGATCCGCAAGCTGGCCTCCGGGTTATATACCTGGCTGCCGACCGGCGTGCGCGTCCTGAAAAAAGTCGAAAACATCGTGCGTGAAGAGATGAACAACGCCGGTGCTATCGAGGTGTCCATGCCTGTGGTTCAGCCCGCTGACCTGTGGCAGGAGAGTGGCCGTTGGGAACAATATGGTCCTGAACTGCTGCGCTTCGTCGATCGCGGCGAGCGTCCGTTCGTTCTAGGCCCAACGCATGAAGAAGTTATTACCGACCTGATTCGTAATGAGCTGAGCTCTTACAAACAGCTGCCGCTGAACTTCTTCCAGATCCAGACCAAGTTCCGTGACGAAGTTCGCCCACGTTTCGGCGTTATGCGCTCTCGCGAATTCCTGATGAAAGATGCCTACTCTTTCCATACCTCTCAGGAATCACTGCAAGAGACTTACGACGCAATGTACGCGGCTTACAGCAAAATCTTCTCCCGCATGGGTCTGGATTTCCGTGCTGTGCAGGCTGATACCGGCTCCATCGGCGGTAGCGCATCCCATGAGTTCCAGGTACTGGCGCAGAGCGGTGAAGACGATGTGATCTTCTCTGACTCTTCAGACTACGCGGCGAACATCGAATTTGCAGAAGCGCTGGCACCAAAAGAACCACGCGGCGCGGCAACGCAAGAGATGACGCTGGTTGATACGCCAAACGCGAAAACCATCGCCGAGCTGGTTGAGCAGTTCAATCTGCCAGTCGAAAAAACCGTGAAAACGCTGCTGGTGAAATCCGCCGAAGGTAGCGCTTACCCGCTGGTTGCCCTGCTGGTGCGTGGCGATCACGAGCTCAACGAAGTGAAAGCCGAGAAGCTGCCGCAGGTAGCCAGCCCGCTGACGTTCGCAACGGAAGCGGAAATCCGCGCCGTGGTGAATGCGGGTCCAGGTTCACTGGGTCCAGTCAACCTGCCGGTGCCGGTTGTTATTGACCGCACGGTTGCTGCAATGAGCGACTTCTCCGCAGGTGCGAACATCGACGGTAAACACTACTTCGGCATCAACTGGGATCGCGACGTGGCGACGCCGGAAGTGGCTGACATCCGTAACGTGGTTGCAGGCGATCCAAGCCCGGACGGTCAGGGTACCCTGATGATTAAGCGCGGCATCGAAGTCGGTCACATCTTCCAGCTGGGTGATAAATACTCTCGCGCGCTGAACGCCGCAGTTCAGGGTGAAGATGGCCGTAACCAGATCCTGACCATGGGCTGCTATGGTATCGGGGTGACGCGCGTGGTGGCTGCGGCAATTGAGCAGAACTACGACGAGCGCGGCATCGTCTGGCCGGACAATATTGCGCCGTTCCAGGTGGCTATTCTGCCAATGAACATGCACAAGTCTTACCGCGTGCAGGAGCTGGCCGAGAAGCTGTATGCCGAGCTGCGCGCTCAGGGTATCGAAGTGCTGATGGATGACCGTAAAGAGCGTCCAGGCGTGATGTTTGCCGATATGGAACTGATCGGTATCCCGCACACCGTCGTCATCGGCGACCGCAACCTCGACAGCGATGAGATTGAATATAAATACCGTCGCAGCGGCGAAAAACAGATGATCAAGACCGGCGACATTCTTGATTACCTGGTGAAAGCCATCAAAGGCTAAACAAAAAACCCCGCTCAGGCGGGGTTTTTTAATGGCTCAACGTCAGCTTATTTACTGCTACAGTCTTTACCCGCGACAAACTTCGCGTCTTTATCTGCCACCAGCGTTTTCACCATCTCTCCGCTATCCGGGTTTGGCTCCAGCGTAAAGTGACCGTCAACCGTCAGCAATACCGGCTTGCTGTCATTGCCGCGTGCCACAGCGTAATCACGTTCAAGCTGCGCATTGTTTGCCACGCTGACCTTCCTGCCGGTTGCGCAGTCGGTAAAGATCGCCGCATCCGCCATATAGAAGTACATCCCCCGCATTGCCATCGGCGTCGCGGGCAGAGCCGCTTTTACCGGCGCAAGCGTGTAGTTGAACTGGGATTCAATCGGGTTGCCTTCGCGGTCAAGCATCTCCATCCCCTCACCTTTGGCGCGGAAAAAGGTTTTCTCACCGGTGGTATCCGTCAGGACCAACTTCTCCGCCGTACGCGCCCATGTTCCATAAGTCGCAAAAGAAGAAGGCTCTTTAGCGCCCTGATAGCGCTGGTTCATCACCCAGGTGCCGTCTTTTTGCAGGAACAGAGACGTTTCAATGCCTTCGCAGTCTGCGCAAGGCAATACGCCGCGCCAGCTTTGCTGCATCGGTTTTAATTCTTCCGTTTGCGTGGGTTGTAAAACCTGCGTTTCAGAGCGGTTGTTACACCCAAAAAGCGCAAACAGCGTACTCGCTGCCAGCGCTGACCATAATACTTTTTTCACAATGAATTCCTTATGAAAAGTGTGTTCCCTTTCGTCACTCTGTCGGGCGACGAACTTTACCGCGTAGTGCTTTCACTGTGGATTTTTGGGCCTTCGAGGACAACCGACGCTCTTTCGATGCGCGGGTTGGTCGCGTTGCCCGGCGGCTTTTTTGTACTGCCGTTAACTCTTTAATGACCGCCACCAGCCTGGCTATCGCCGCTTCCCGGTTGAGCTCCTGGCTACGGTACTCCTGGGCTTTGATCACCATCACGCCATCGCTGGTGATCAGGTGATGGCTGGCGGCAAGCAGGCTTTCTTTATAATACTCTGGCAGGCTTGAGGCCCGAATGTCAAAACGCAAATGGATAGCCGTCGACGCCTTGTTGACGTGCTGCCCACCAGCCCCCTGCGCACGAATGGCGGTGATCTCCAGCTCGTTGTCAGGAATGCTGACGTTTCGGGACAAGACGATCATGACGCGGGTTGCCACGCCGTTAAATGAATTTCCAGATTATTCTGAGAATCAGAGAGCCAGATGGCGCCATCCTGAATCGTCGCCTGCAAAACCATGGTCCGGCTGGCAAACTCGCTTAACTGCGCCAGCTGCTCATCATCCAGATACCAGACCGTGAGATTTTTAAACTGTCCGCACTTGCTCTTGTTTTGCTGCCACCAGATCTCCGCAGCGCGCTGATTGTATGCGAATAAGGCCACTTTAGCGGACTGGGTGCAGGCCTTCTTAATTCTGCGCTCGTCCGGCAGTCCGAGTTCGATCCACAAATCGATACCCAGATGATCGTTGCGCAGCCAGGCTTCAGGCTCGTCTTCTGCGCTTAATCCACGGGTAAACTGCAGACGCTCGTCGGCATACTTAATCCACGCCAGCAGGCGCAGCATCATGCGCTCCTGGGTTTCAGAGGGGTGGCGTGCCAGAGTAAGCGACGCGTCCAGGAACTGGTTGCGATCCAGATCGGCCACATTGACCACTGCTTTATAAATTGTCGCTTTCAGCGCCATGAGAGAACTCCATTCGAATCAGGCGCACATTGTAGCGAAAACCGCGGCAAAAGGCTGTTACAGGGTGTTAAATACACCGCTATCAAGGCTCTGATATTGCTTAAATGAGTATGGTATAGTCACCTTGCTAAACCGAGTTTATCTTCGTAGGCTTAATGATATCTCACAGTAAGTCAGTGCGCTGGCGGGAGGGGATGTGAATAATTATTGTGAGTTAATTCGCAAACGGTATGCGGAAATCGCCAGCGGAGATCTGGGGTATGTCCCGGACGCGCTGGGCTGTGTATTGAAGGTGCTTAATGAAGTGGCCTCTGATGAGAGCCTTTCAGAGTCGGTCAGGGAAAAAGCGGCGTATGCTGCGGCGAATTTACTGGTGAGCGATTATGTCGATGAATGATACTTATCAACCCATCAACTGTGATGACTATGACAACCTCGAACTCGCCTGCCAGCATCATTTATTACTGACGCTGGAGCTAAAAGATGGCGAAGTGTTGAAGGCGAAAGCCAGCGATCTGGTTTCACGAAAGAATGTGGAATATCTGATAGTGGAAGACGCCGGTGCGACGCGTGAGCTGCGTCTGGACAAAATAGCCAGCTTCAGCCACCCGCAAATCGGCACCGTCGTGGTGAGCGAATCCTGATGACACTAACGGGCAGCCTGGCTGCCCGTTACGCTTTCTGCCACTCGAAACGGACACCCTCTTCTGACCACCCCTCTTCCGTGATGAAAACCCCTGCCGCAGCGATAAGCGTTTCACCGTAGAACAGTAGCGGCGTGGTGTCGCGCAGCCACGGCGGCACGTTACACTCCTGCCATATTTTCTTCAGCTTCCGTCCCCCGTTGCGCCCGACGATATGCAGCATGCCGCCAGCCTTAAAGCGCACGGTGACCGGTTCACCGGGCTTCGGCAGCCGCACATGACCAGATGGCAGGAGAGAAACGCGTCCTGCCTCACAGGCTAATATCAGCGGTGCGTCAGGAGAAAGCCAGTCGAGCACCACATCGGTCAGTGAGGGCGTGGATTTTATCCACCAGAGTTCGCCTTTATAGCGTCTAACCTCAAAACCGTTCAGGTGGACGCACGGGGAAGCATCATCCCGCGCCAGGGCGACTTCGTCCCAAATACGGCTCAGCATTGTCCGCGACGGCATCGCGGCGCGATGAAAGGCCAGCCAGCGTCGTAACAGCGCGGCGCGACGTACTGGGCTCATCGCTTTCATCGGTGCGATCGCCAACGCCCCGTCGGCAGAAATGAGTCCAGCCAGCTCGTCGCTCAACAGCTCATCCAGCAACGACTCCTGTTCGGCGCACAGCATGGCGCTTCTTGCCGTCGCGTCGGCGAAATGCGGCCAGCGCTCGCCTAAAAGCGGGAGGACGCGCAGGCGCAGGAAGTTACGGTCATAGCCGTCATCCTGGTTACTCTCATCTTCGATCCAGTTCAGCTGATGTTCTCGCGCCCAGGCTTCCAGTGAGGCACGCGTCTCGCCAAGCAGCGGACGCAGTAGCGTTGTGCCGGCAAATTCAGAACGCGCCGGCATGGCAGAAAGCCCCGCCGGGCCGCTGCCCCGCTTAAGCGCCAGCAGAAAGGTTTCACACTGATCGTCCAGATGCTGGGCCGTGACCAGCGCTTCTCCAGTACGTAATGCCCCGGCAAACGCGGCATAGCGGGCTTTACGCGCCTGCGCCTCGATGCCCAGCCCTTCCTCCGCAAGCGTGACGCGCTCAACGATGAGCGGGATCGCCCAGGACGCACACAAGGCTTCGCAGTGCGCCACCCACTCCTCTGCGTGAGGACTTAATCCGTGGTGAATATGCATCGCCCGAAGCTGGACGTCAGGTTCCCGATCGCGCCAGCGCTTAAGGCGATGCAGCAACACGGTGGAATCCAGGCCACCGCTAAACCCCACCAGCAGCTGGCGGTACGGTGATACGGCTTGTGCGATAGCGGGTAAGGTCATAGGAGATTACACATAAAAAATGCCCGAACTGAGCGGGCATTATCACACAGGACAACCATTACTGCTGATAAAGCTCCAGCGGCAGGCCGTCCGGATCGTTGAAAAAGGTAAAACGCTTGTCAGTGAACGGATCGACGCGTATCGCTTCGCACGTCACGCCGTGCGCCTCCAGATGTTTGACGGCGCTATCCAGGTCATCGACGCTGAAGGCAAGATGACGCAGGCCACAGGCTTCCGGGCGGGACGGACGCGCAGGCGGAAAAGGAAAAGAGAACAGCTCAATCACATATTGCCCGTTTAACGCCAGGTCGCCCTTCCAGGAGTCACGCTCCTCGCGGTAGGCCTCGCTCATGAGCGTAAAGCCCAGGATGTCGCAGTAGAAGGCCTTACTTTTCGCGTAATCGGTCGCAATGATCGCAATATGATGAACAGCTTTTAAACCCAGCATAGCTTCTCCTTTTTATGATGCCTGAACGTTACAACCGAAAACCCGCGCCTGGCAAGCGGTCACCCTTATTTTAGGACTCGCACCCAGTAAACGCCGTTCTCGTCGCGCTTCGCGCCGTGGATATCGGTCTCAAAACCGGGATAGTGGCGCCCGACAGAGCAGAGCATCAGCAGGAAATCGAGCACGGCCCGACTCTCTTCGGTAATCATCTCTCCCGGCATCAGGAGCGGTACGCCCGGCGGATAAGGCAGGATCATGTTGGCCGATACGCGTCCGACCAGGTTTTCCAGCTCGACGGTTTCGACCTCCCTTTTCACCTGGCGCTGCCACGCCTTGTGCGGAGTAAATTTCATCTCCGGTAATACATCGAACGCCTGAAGCATCAAACGCGGCAGATCGTGCTGACGGATCAGCCTGTGGATCCCCTGGGCCAGATCCTGAATGCGCATATTTCGATAGAAGTCAGGATCCTCCGCGTATAGATCCGGCAGCATATTCTTCACCCGCAGGTTGAGATCGTAGGCGCGCTTAAACTCCATCAGGCCGCGCAACAACCCCATCGCCCGGGTTTTATCAATGCCAATGCTGAACAGGAACAGCAGGTTATAGGGACCGGTTTTCTCCACCACCACGCCACGTTCATCAAGGAATTTCGCCACCAGCGCGGCCGGAATACCTTCATCGCCCATCCTGCCCTGCTCATCCATGCCCGGCGTCAGGATCGTCACTTTGACCGGGTCGAGGAACATATGGTCGCTATCGGCATCCCGGAAGCCATGCCAGTCTTCGCCGGGCGAGACGGGCCAGCATTCGGCTTCATCAATCTCTTCCGGCTGCCAGATATCAAAGAACCAGCCGTCGGCTTCATCTTTCAGCCGCTGCACCTCTTTGCGGAAATGCAGCGCGCGTTCTACCGAACGGTTGATGAGTCGTTTGCCCGGATTGCCGCGCAGCATCGCCGCGGCCGTTTCAATGGAGGCCACCAGCGGATAGCTCGGTGAGGTGGTGGTATGCATCATAAAGGCTTCGTTGAACGTGTCTTCGTCGTACTCACCTTTGATGTGAATAAGCGAAGCCTGGGAAAACGCCGCCAGCATTTTATGCGTCGACTGCGTTTCGAAGAACACTTTACCCGGCACGCGTTCACCGCTCATGCCGCTTTTACCGGCGTAAATCGGGTGGAAATTGGTGTATGGCACCCATGCAGAATCGAAGTGGATCGACGGCACGTCGAGCGTCTTTTTGATCCAGTTCGTGTTGTACAGCAGACCGTCGTAGGTCGAGTTGGTGATCACCGCATGAACAGGCCAGCTTGCGCCAGGAATTGCCGCAACCTTACGTTCAATCGCGTCATGGATGAACTCCCGGCGCGGAATCCCCCCAAGAATACCGAGCGCGTTACGCGTGGGTGACAGCCAGAGCGGTACGACGTCGCTCATCATCAGCAGGTGTGCCAGCGATTTATGGCAGTTACGGTCAATCAGCAAGGTGCTGCCAGCGGGTGCAGCGTACATCCCGACGATTTTGTTCGAGGTCGAGGTGCCGTTGGTCACCATATAGCTCTGCTCGGCGCCAAAGGTGCGGGCGATATACTCTTCAGCTTCCAGATGCGGGCCGGTGTGATCCAGCAGAGAGCCTAATTCGGTGACTGAAATTGACACGTCCGCTTTCAGGGTGTTGCCACCAAAAAAATCATAGAACAGGCAGCCCACCGGGCTTTTTTGATAAGCCGTTCCCGCCATATGACCCGGCGTACAGAAGGTATATTTGCCCTCCTTCACGTAGGTGAAGAGCGCGCGGGTAAACGGCGGCGTAATGTTGTCGAGGTACTCACCGGTATATTGCTGAATGCGGGTCGCAATATCATCCGCCACGCCGAGGGAATATTCAAAAAACCACAGCGCCATACGCATATCGTTGGCGCTGACGTCCATGGTGGAATGGGTATTAATAAACGCGTACAGCGGGAGGTATTCGTTCAGCTTGTTGATATCGCTGCACAGTTCGAGATCGTATTCGTCCCAGTCGAAGATCACGCCGCAGATACGCGGGTTATGCTCGATGAACTTCAGCAGGTCGGCGCTGTTGTGCGGCCAGATTAGCTGATACCCGCGCGACTGCAGGGATTGCTCCAGCTCCTTAATCGGCTCATCTTTATAAAAGACGCCGTGCGGCCCCATAATGGCAATGATATTCATGGGCTTCCTCCTTAAAAAACATTAGCTAAGCATAGTCCGGCTAAACCGCAGGTATAAAAAAAGCCGCAACAGTGTGCGGCTTTTCAGATAATTGTGAAGCTTACGCGTAACCGTAGGTCATCAGACGCTGATAGCGGCGGTTGAGCAGATCGTCTTTGCTCAGCACGTCCAGATCCGCCAGGTCAGCCAGCAGCTGCGCTTTCAGGGAAGCCGCCATCACTTCCGGCTTACGATGCGCACCACCCAGCGGTTCCGGGATGATGGAATCGATCAGCTTAAGCTCTTTCAGGCGCGGCGCAATGATGCCCATGGCTTCTGCAGCCAGCGGCGCTTTGTCGGCGCTTTTCCACAGAATGGACGCGCAGCCTTCCGGGGAGATAACGGAATAGGTGCTGTACTGCAGCATATTCACTTTATCGCCCACGCCAATCGCCAGCGCACCGCCGGAACCCCCCTCGCCGATAACGGTACAGATGACCGGCACCTTCAGACGAGACATCTCGCGCAGGTTGCGCGCGATGGCTTCAGACTGACCGCGCTCTTCCGCGCCCACGCCAGGGTATGCACCCGGGGTGTCGATGAAGGTGATGATTGGCATGTTGAAACGCTCAGCCATCTCCATCAGACGCAGGGCTTTACGGTAGCCTTCTGGTGCTGGCATACCAAAGTTACGACGGATTTTCTCTTTGGTTTCGCGACCTTTCTGATGACCAATGATCATCACCGGGCGTCCGTCCAGACGCGCGATACCGCCAACGATAGCTTTATCGTCAGCGTATGCGCGATCGCCTGCCAGTTCGTCAAATTCGTCAAACGCCAGGCGGACATAATCCAGGGTGTACGGACGCTGTGGATGGCGAGCCAGCTGGGCCACCTGCCATGCGCCGAGATCGGCAAAGATTTTGCGCGTCAGCTCTACGCTTTTCTCGCGCAGACGATGCACTTCTTCGTCGATGTTAATATCCAGTTTTTCATCCTGACGGCTTACCGCTGTCAGAGAATCGATTTTCGCTTCCAGCTCAGCAATCGGCTGTTCGAAATCAAGGAAATTCAGACTCATAGTATTCCTGTATTAGTCAAACTCCAGTTCCACCTGCTCCGAACCAATGAGGCCACGGAGATCGTTCAGTAAACGATCGCTCGGAGAGACACGCCACGTTGCACCAAAGCGCAACCGCGCACGTGCATCCGCCCTCTGATAGTAGAGATGTACTGGAATTGTCCCCGAGCGGTGGGGTTCCAGAGACTGACGGAGTCGGTTTAAAAGCTGGTCATCAATTTGCCTGTCCGTCAGCGAGATAGCAAGCCCGCGAGCATATTTTTCCCGGGCTTCGTCAATGTCCATCACTTCGCGGGCGGTCATTTTAAGCCCCCCGCTGAAGTCATCAAAGCTGACCTGTCCGCTGACGATAAGTATGCGGTCTTTTTCCAGCAATTGCTGGTATTTATCCAGCGCGTCGGTGAACAACATCACCTCCAGACGCCCGGAACGGTCATCCAACGTACAGATGCCGATACGATTGCCGCGCTTGGTGACCATAACCCTTGCGGCAATCACGAGCCCCGCAGCCGTGGTGATTTTACCACGTTCTGTCGGATGCATGTCTTTAAGCCTGTGGCCGCCGACATAGCGCTCAATTTCTTTGATGTACTGGTTGATCGGGTGCCCCGTCAGGTACAAGCCTAACGTCTCACGCTCCCCATCCAGTACCACCTGTTCTGGCCACGGCTGGCAGTTGGAATAAGATTGCTCGATCTGCTCCGGCTCTTCCGCCAGTACCCCGAACATATCCGCCTGACCAATGGCTTCCGCTTTTGCATGCTGATCCGCCGCTTTCAGCGCGTCGCCCAGCGAGTTCATCAGCGCGGCGCGGTGCGGCCCCAGCCTGTCAAACGCGCCGGACATGATCAGTTTTTCCAGCACGCGACGGTTCAGTTTTTTGGTGTCGGTACGGGCGCAGAGATCGAACAGCTCGCGGAAATACCCGCCGTTGTTACGCGCTTCGATGATCGCCTCGATCGGACCTTCACCCACGCCTTTGATCGCGCCGATCCCGTAAACGATCTCTCCGTCGTCGTTAACGTGGAAATGGTAGAGACCTGAGTTAATATCCGGCGGCAGGATCTTCAGCCCCATGCGCCAGCACTCGTCTACCAGGCCAACCACCTTCTCGGTGTTGTCCATATCGGCCGTCATTACCGCCGCCATAAATTCAGCAGGATAGTGCGCTTTCAGCCACAGCGTTTGATACGACACCAAAGCATAGGCGGCGGAGTGGGATTTGTTAAATCCGTACCCGGCGAATTTCTCCACCAGGTCAAAGATTTTAATCGCCAGCTCACCGTCAACGCCGTTTTTTCTCGCGCCTTCTTCGAAAGTGCCTCGCTGCTTGGCCATCTCTTCCGGCTTTTTCTTACCCATCGCACGACGCAGCATATCCGCGCCGCCGAGGGTATAGCCGGAAAGCACCTGGGCAATCTGCATGACCTGTTCCTGATACAGGATGATGCCGTAGGTTGGCTCCAGTACCGGCTTCAGGCTTTCATGCTGCCACTGAACGTCCGGGTAAGAAATCTCTTCGCGCCCGTGCTTACGGTCGATAAAGTTATCTACCATCCCTGACTGCAGCGGGCCCGGACGGAACAAGGCAACCAGTGCGATCATATCTTCGAAGCAGTCGGGCTGCAGACGTTTAATCAGATCTTTCATGCCGCGCGATTCAAGCTGGAAGACAGCGGTGGTCTCCGAGCGCTGCAGCATGTCGAAACTTTTCTTGTCATCCAGCGGGATGGCGGCAATGTCTATCGGCTCAAGGCCCTGCTTCTCCCGGCGCGGGTTGATCATCTTCAGCGCCCAGTCGATGATCGTCAGCGTACGCAGGCCGAGGAAGTCAAACTTCACCAGCCCGGCGTATTCCACGTCGTTCTTATCAAACTGAGTAACCGGATGCTCACCCGCTTCATCGCAGTAGAGCGGTGCGAAGTCGGTAATTTTGGTCGGCGCGATAACCACGCCCCCCGCATGCTTACCGGCGTTACGCGTGACGCCTTCCAGCTTGCGCGCCATGTCGATCAGCGCTTTAACTTCTTCGTCGGCTTCGTAGATTTCCGGCAGCTGAGGCTCGGCTTCAAACGCTTTTGCCAGCGTCATGCCCGGATCGGGCGGCACCAGCTTAGAAATACGATCGACAAACCCGTACGGGTGGCCCAGCACGCGGCCGACGTCACGGATTACCGCTTTTGCCGCCATCGTACCGAAGGTAATAATCTGCGATACCGCATCACGGCCGTACATATCGGCGACGTGTTCGATCACCTGGTCGCGTTTCTCCATGCAGAAGTCGACGTCAAAGTCGGGCATGGAAACACGTTCCGGGTTGAGGAAACGTTCAAACAGCAGGTCGAATTCCAGCGGATCGAGGTCGGTAATTTTAAGCGCATAGGCCACAAGCGATCCTGCACCGGAGCCACGACCCGGTCCTACAGGTACGCCGTTATCCTTCGACCACTGGATAAACTCCATGACGATCAGGAAGTAGCCCGGGAAGCCCATCTGGTTGATGACCTGGAGTTCAATATCCAGGCGTTCATCGTACGGCGGCCGCTTCTCTTTGCGAACGGCCTCATCCGGGAACAGGAATTCCAGACGCTCTTCAAGACCTTCTTTTGATTTTGCGACCAGGAAATCTTCCGTGGTCATATCACCCGTCGGGAACTGCGGCAGGAAGTATTCGCCGAGGCGGACGGTAACGTTACAGCGCTTGGCGATCTCTACGCTGTTTTCCAGCGCTTCAGGGATATCGGAGAAGAGTTCACACATCTCCTCCTCGCTGCGCATGTACTGCTGAGCGGAGTAATTACGTGGCCGTTTGGGATCGTCGAGCGTGAAGCCATCGTGGATCGCCACGCGAATTTCGTGGGCGTCAAAATCCCCCGGCTCGAGGAACCGCACATCGTTTGTCGCGACGACCGGCAGCCCGCGTTCTTCCGCAAGTGCGACCGCCGCATGCAGATAGCTCTCTTCATCCTGGCGACCGGTGCGGATCAGCTCCAGATAATAACGATCCGGGAAATACTCTTCATAGAACGAGACGCATTGATCCACCAGCGCACTGTTACCGCGCAGCAGGCATTTGCCGACATCCCCCATACGGCCACCGGAGATCAGCAGCAGCCCTTCGTTGAGTTCAGCCAGCCAGTCGCGGTCGATCCACGGGCCCAGCGCACCGTATCCGCGCTGGTACGCTTTTGAGATAAGCAGAGTGAGGTTTTGATAGCCCGTGTTGTTCATTGCAAGCACGGAGATTTGCGTCATTTCATCGCCGATGAGATCGCTCTGCACATGAAAATCTGCGCCGACGATAGGCTTCATCCCCGCGCCGTGCGCCGTTCCGTAGAACTTCACCAGGCCACACAGGTTGGTAAAATCGGTGATCGCCAGCGCGGGCATGCCAAGGGAGGCCGCCTTTTTTACCAGCGGCCCGGTCTTCGCCAGCCCATCGATCATGGAGTAGTCGCTATGCACCCGCAGGTGTACGAAACGTGGTTCAGCCATCTTCAGATTCCGCGTTACTTATTTGCTTGCGTATTGATTCAGGACACCCGTCCCAGCGCGCGTTTCACCGGGCCAAAGCTGCGACGGTGGTGTTCGGTTGCGCCATGTTCAGCCAGCCTTTCCAGATGGAAAGGTGTGGGATACCCCTTATGCTGGGCGAAACCATACTGAGGGTAAGTGAGGTCCAGCGCGGCCATTTCGGCGTCGCGCGTCACTTTGGCAATAATAGAAGCTGCGCTAATTTCTGCGACCCGGCTATCGCCTTTGACGACCGCCATTGAAGGCATGGGCAATGCAGGACAGCGGTTGCCGTCAATCAGGACATATTCCGGGGAAATTTTCAAACCCGCTACCGCACGCTGCATCGCCAGCATCGTGGCATGCAAAATATTCAGCTCGTCTATTTCATGCGGTTCAGCGCGCCCCAGGCTCCAGGCCAGCGCCTTCTCCTGAATCTCACCAAACAGCGCCAGCCGGCGCTTTTCAGACAATTTTTTTGAGTCGTTCAGCCCGATAATCGGGCGAGCCGGATCGAGGATCACCGCGGCGGTCACCACGGCCCCGACTAACGGGCCACGGCCCACTTCGTCCACGCCCGCCACAAGGCGAGTGTGAGGATAAACAAATTCCATCATTTTGCTAGCTCCAGCACCGCATCCGCCGCTTGCTCATCGGCATTACAGCGGATCAGTTGATGCAGTTCGCGGAAGGTATCGTGCATCTGGTGGCTGGTCTTGCCGTCGGCGAGCAGCGGCAGCAAAGCGTCCGCCAGCGCCTGCGGCTGGCACTCGTCCTGCAACAGCTCTTTTACCAGCTCGCGCCCGGCAAGCAGGTTTGGCAACGAGACATAATCCGTTTTCACCAGACGTTTTGCCAGCCAGAAGGTGAACGGCTTCATGCGATAGCCGACCACCATAGGGCATTTCGCCAGCATACATTCCAGCGCCGCCGTGCCGGAGGCCAGCAGTGCGGCATCACTCGCATACATCGCTTCCCGCCCTTTCCCGTCCAGAAGACGGACGTGGAGATCCGGGGCGACTTCCGCTTTGATGCGCTCAAACTGCTCGCGGCGTTTGGCATTCACCAGCGGAACAACCACTTCAAGGTCGGGATAGGTCTGGCGAAGAATTTGCGCTGTTTTGAGAAAATCGGCGCTCAGCATCTCCACTTCGGCACCGCGGCTGCCTGGCAGCAGTGCCAGACAGTGCACATCATGCGGGATGCCTAACGCGTCGCGCGCCGCGTTTTTATCCGGATCCAATGGCATCGCATCCGCCATGGTATGACCGATAAAACGGCACGGAACATTAAATCTGTCGTAAAACGCTTTTTCGAAAGGCAGGAAAGCCAGCACCAGGTTAGTGGACCGTCCGATTTTGAAAACGCGTTTCTGTCGCCACGCCCAGACGGACGGACTGACGTAATGAATGGTTTTTATGCCCTGCTTTTTCAAATTCCCTTCGAGGGTAATGTTGAAATCAGGTGCATCGATACCGACAAACACATCGGGTTTGAGTTCGGTAAAGCGACGGGTGAGATCGGCACGGATGTGCAGCAAACGGCGTAGCCGTCCCAGCACCTCAACGATACCCATCACGGCCAGCTCTTCCATTTCATACCAGGCTTCACAGCCTTCGGCCTGCATCAGCGGGCCAGCAACGCCGACAAAGCGAGCATTGGGTACACGCGCCTTAAGCGCGCGGATGAGACCGGCACCAAGAATATCGCCGGAGGTTTCTCCGGCGACCAGGGCTATCGTAAGCGGACGACTGTCGACCATTAACGAATCAGACCCCTTGTTGAACGGTCAAAGAATTCCATGAACGCGTTCACTTCCGGGTGCTTATTCGCCAACTCGGCAATTTCCGGCTTCGCCTCTTCCAGCGTTTTACCGCTACGGTACAGCAGTTTGTACGCGTTGCGGATGGCAGTAATCGCTTCGCGACTAAAACCACGACGCTTGAGGCCTTCGATGTTCACGCCAAACGGCGTGGCATGGTTACCCTGCGCAATCACATACGGTGGGACGTCCTGCGCCACACCGGAGCATCCGCCAACCATCACGTGCGCACCAATGATGCAGAACTGATGGACTGCGGTCATGCCGCCAATAATTGCGAAGTCATCAACCGATACGTGTCCTGCCAGCGTTGCGTTGTTGGCAAGAATACAGCGGTCACCCACGGTACAGTCATGCGCGATATGCGCATTAACCATAAACAGGTTATCGCTGCCCACCTTCGTCAACCCACCACCTTGTACTGTTCCACGATGAATGGTGACGCTTTCGCGAATACGGTTACGATCGCCAATTTCCAGACGGGTCGACTCACCAGCATATTTCAGATCCTGGTTAACTTCGCCGATGGAGGCGAACTGATAGATCTCGTTATTGCAGCCAATGGTCGTGTGACCATTCACGACAACGTGAGATTTCAGTACTGTACCCTCACCAATTTCGACATGGGGTCCAACAATACAAAACGGGCCAATGTGGACGTTAGCGCCAATGATGGCACCGGTTTCCACAATAGCGGTAGGATGAATAAAGGCGGATTTATCAATCACGTATCAGGACTCCCGGCTACGAGCACACATCATCGTCGCTTCGCAAACAACTTTGCCGTCAACCAGCGCTACGCCTTTGAAGCGAGTCAGGCCACGACGCGTTTTTTCAAAAGTGACTTCCATGATCATCTGATCACCAGGCACGACAGGGCGCTTAAAGCGCGCTTCATCAATACCCGCGAAGTAATACAGCTCACCTGGCTCCAGTTTGCCGACGCTTTTAAACGCCAGAATACCGGTAGCCTGAGCCATCGCTTCCAGAATCAACACACCCGGGAAGATAGGCTTACCAGGGAAGTGCCCCTGGAAGAACGGCTCGTTCACGGAAACATTTTTCACTGCGCGCAGAAAACGACCTTCTTCAAAATCCAGCACACGGTCTACCAGCAGAAACGGGTAGCGGTGCGGCAGAAGTTCTAAAATCTCTTCAATATGCAGAGTATGAGTGTCAGTAGTCAAAATACTCTTCCTGTCAAAATGTACTGATAACAATAATAACACGGCCTGCCGGTTTATTAGAAAGCCGACAGGCCGGGAAAAATAGCGTTAAACGGATGACGCTTAATCTTGTTGATCGATCTTACGCTCAAGAGACTTGAGGCGCTTGCTCATATCATCAATGTTCATCACCAGAGCTGCTGTTTTACGCCATACCTTGTTGGGTTGTAGCGGAATGCCTGAGGAATAAACGCCAGGTTCAGTGATAGGACGCATTACCATGCCCATTCCCGTCACGGTCACCTTGTCGCAGATTTCCATATGGCCATTAATCACGCTCGCACCGCCAATCATGCAATAACGGCCAATTTTCAGGCTGCCCGCCATGATGACGCCACCCGCAACTGCGGTATTGTCGCCAATCACAACGTTATGCGCAATCTGGCACTGGTTATCGATGATAACACCATTGCCAATGATCGTGTCGTCAAGCGCGCCACGGTCAATGGTGGTACAGGCGCCGATCTCCACGCGATCGCCAATAATAACGCGACCAAGCTGCGGGATCTTCACCCAGTTACCGCGATCGTTAGCGTAACCAAAGCCGTCAGAACCAATTACGGTGCTGGACTGGACGAGGCAATTTTCGCCAATTTCAACGTCATGATAAACGGATACGTTGGCCCATAAACGGGTCCCGGCGCCGATTTTCGTATTTTTCCCAACGAAGCAACCAGGGCCAATGACGACGTTATCGCCCAGCACAACGCCGGATTCGATAACCGCATTCGCGCCAACGGCGACGTTGTTACCAAGCCGGGCCGTCGCATCAATCGCTGCACTGGCAGCAATGTTCTGGGCCGGCTGCGGCGTGGTATCGAGAATTTGAGCCATGCGTGCATACGTCAGGTAGGGGTTTTTCACTACCAGCGCGCTTACAGTGGCAAATGGAAGATCGTCCTGCGTCAGTACAACAGCTGACGCCTGGCATTGAGCCAGTTGCTCACGGTACTTAGGGCTTACCATGAAGGTAATCGTGCCAGCTTTAGCAGATTGCATGGACGCAACAGCGGTGATGACGATATCGCCATCACCGTGTAATTCTGCATCCAACTGCTGAGCTAAATCAGCCAGTCGAATTGAAGGCATTACTTATTTAACCTGTTTCAGAACATCAGCAGTGATGTCTTTAACATCTTTGCTGTTAAAAGCAACGGCGTTCGCATCTACAACCAGATCGATACTCTGATCGGCAGCCACTGCTTTAACAGCAGTCTGAATGCGAGTTACCAGCTTGCCGCGTTCTTCGTTAGAACGACGCTGACGATCCTGCTCGAAAGCCTGCGCTTTCTGGGAGAACGTCTGGCGCTGAGCCATTACGTCTTTTTCCAGCTTGCTACGGTCGCTTGCTTTCATGGTAGAACCATCACGCTGCAGACGCTGCATTTTGGACTGAAGATCGTTTTCCATACCCTGCAGTTCGCTTGCACGGCCTTTGAATTCGTTTTCCAGAGTCGCAGAAACACCTGTTTTCTGTGCAACCTGCTGGAACAAATTACCCATGTTGACGATTGCAATTTTGTCTGCTGCCTGAGCAGAAGTTGCCATCGCTAAACCGAGACCTGCAGCTAATAACCACTTTTTCACAATTAACTCCTTACCATCCCATTGGCACCAGAAGGTACCGTTCTTTGCGTGGCAAGGCGACCGTGTTACCGATCGCCAGTTGTCAGCGCTACACTGCCAACGCATTCCTTTGCAGCGGATTATTACCAGGTTTTACCAATGTTAAACTGGAATTGCTCCGCTTTGTCTCCATCGTATTTCTTAAACGGCTGGGCGTAAGAGAAGACCAACGGCCCCAGCGGTGACATCCATTGTAATGCGATACCGGCAGACATGCGAATATTGCTCGGATCGCTGTAGTCTGGAACATCGCTCGGCATACCCTTGGTGCTCCAGTTTGTATCCCACACGGTCCCTGCATCCCAGAAGAAGGACGTACGGACCGAGTTCGCGTATTTATCACTGATAAATGGCGTTGGGGTGATGAATTCCAGGCTGGCAACACCCATAGCGTTACCACCTACAGCATCATCAGAACTACAAAGCTGGCCTGCACCTTTATCACAGTTATCTTTGTCGTTCCCACCGTAGTAGACCGCTTTCGGACCAATGTTATTGGACTGGAAGCCACGAACGGTGCTGGAGCCACCCGCATAGAAGTTTTCATAGAACGGCAGTTCTTTGCCACCCAGACCATCGCCATAGCCCCAACGGGTACGACCCAGAATAACCCACTTATGATCGTCATCGATCGGGAAGTAGGATGCGGTATCCAGCGTGACCTTATAGAACTCGTTATCGGAACCAGGAATAGTCACCTTACCGTTCAGGTTGACGCGAGAACCTTCAGTTGGGAAGTAACCACGGTCGAGACGGTTATAGGTCCAGCCGTAGTTAAAGGTGAAGTCATCCGCAGCGAAGCCATTGTTATCACTGGTTGTACTCGCTGACTGGCCGATAGAGTCCAGATAACGCCACATTGCCACCTGCGGTTGCATGTTAGACAGGTCGTTATGCACGTAACCTAAGCCCGCACGCAGGGTGTTGTATTCGTTAACCGGGAAGCCAAGCGTTCCGTCTACACCGTAACTCTTGTTGGTGTAAGAAGACAGGTCCGCGTCGTCTGCTTTAAAGTCGTTATAGAAGATACGACCGCCCAGGCTTACACCGTCTACGGTGAAGTATGGGTTAGTCACAGAGAACTCAGAGTAGGTCTGGTAGTCGTTTTTGGTGCCGTTAATACCGACAGAGTAACCCGTACCCAGCCAGTTATCCTGCTGCACGCCGACCTGGAAGCTCACGCCGCTTTCAGTACCGTAGCCCACACCGAAGTTGAAGCTACCGGTGTTGCGCTCTTTCACTTTATAAACGACATCAACCTGATCCGGGCTGCCCGGTACGCGCTGGGTATCGGTATCCACCGTTTCAAAATAGCCCAGACGGTTCAGACGCTCTTTACCCTGATCAACGAGATCGCTACCCAACCATGCGCCTTCCATCTGACGCATTTCGCGACGCAGAACGGAATCTTTGGAGGTGTCGTTACCAACGAAGCGGATCTTACGCACGTAGAAACGGTTGCCCGCATCAACATTCACGTGCAGCTTAACGGTTTTATCCGCGTCATTGATTTCCGGCTGAGTCTGTACGCGCGGATAGGCATAACCATAGCGGCCGAGCAGCTTCTTAATGCTGTCTTCCATTTTGGTTACCTTGGAACCGCTATACAGGTCGCCTGGCTGAATTTTGGTCAGCGATTCGATTTCAGCAGAATGCCCCGCCAGGTTACCACTCACCTCAACACCCGAAAGCTTGTACTGCTCACCTTCAGTGATGTTGACCGTAATGTAGATCCCTTTCTTGTCCGGCGTCAGGCTGACCTGAGTCGAGTCGATGTTGAAACGCGCATAGCCACGATCGAGATAGTAGCTGCGCAGGGTTTCAAGGTCGCCCGCCAGTTTCTGTTTCTGGTATTTGCGATCGCCTACCACGTTCCACCATGGCACTTCATCGCGCAGCTGGAAGGTGGAGATCAGTTCGTCGGTGCTGAACGCGTGGTTACCGACAATGTTGATCTGCTGGATCTTCGCAGAAACACCTTCCTGGAAGACCAGCTTCAGGTCAACACGGTTGCGCGGCAGCGGAGTGACAACCGCTTTCACGCTGGCACTGTATTTACCGACGCTGTAGTAGAAGTCTTCCAGACCTTTTTCAATGTCTGAAAGGGTTGTGCGGTCCAGGGATTCACCCACACGAACACCGGATGCTTCAAGGTTCTGCTTGAGCATGTCATCTTTCACCGACTTGTTACCGGAGAAAGTGATACTGGCAATCGTTGGACGTTCTTTTACCTGTACCAGCAGCGTATCACCATCGCGCAGGACGCGAACGTCCTCAAAGTTGCCGGTGGCAAACAGAGCACGGATGGTGTTACTGATATCATCATCATTTACCGTATCGCCGGGGCGTACAGGCATACTGAGGAGGGCCGCACCAACGGCGACACGCTGGAGGCCTTCGAAATGAATGTCTTTCACTACGAACCCGTCAGCACCGTATACGGTGGCGCTGCTAAACAGCAGCGACGCTATGAGCAACTTTTTCATCGCCATCGTTATTATGCGTTCTTCCTAACACTCTCTTACAACCGAGAGAAATCATTGAAAAGTGCAAGCCCCATTAACAGCACCAGCAAAATCGAGCCAATGCGATAACTAAAGTCTTGAACTCGCTCGGATACCGGTCCGCCTTTTAGCTTTTCAATCGCCAAAAACAGCAGATGACCCCCGTCTAAAACGGGAAGCGGGAACAGGTTGATTATCCCAAGGTTCACGCTAATGAGCGCGAGGAACATGAGATAGTAAATCACCCCGAATTCCGCTGACATCCCAGCCCCCTGAGCAATCGAAATTGGCCCACTGAGGTTGTTCAGTTTCACATCACCGGTTATCAATTTCCCCAACATGTTGACCGTCAGCTTCATCAGTTGCCATGTTTTATCCGTGGCTTCAAGGATGGCGCTGAACGGCCCATACTGGCGTATTGTCTTGTACTCATCTGGCAGCGGGATCACTTTAGGCACAACGCCTGCGAACCCTTCTGCCTTTTTGCCGACCGACTTCGTATCCGGGATCAGCGTCAGCGAAAGCGGACTGCCTTGCCTTTCAACTTCCAGCGCGAGAGACGTTCCCGGATTATCGCGCACCAGAGTAACAAAGGTCATCCACTCTGTTAATGGTTGACCATCGACTTTAACGATCCTGTCGCCCGCTTGCAAACCCGCTTTGCTCGCCGCCGAATTTGCCTGGACTTCGGCCAATACCGGCTCGATCTGCGCGCCGCGTGGACGAATGCCCAACGCAGCGACGGGATCTTCTTTGTCTGGCTCGAAACGCCAGTGACGTAAATCGAGTACTTTGTCCTGACGCGTATCTGAACCAAACGGCGATACGCTGATGGTGGTCTGCGGATCGCCGATTTTGGCTACCAGCTGCAGTCGCACGGCATCCCAATCAGGGGTTTCGATGCCATCAATCGCTTTAAGTTCCATCCCGGATGTAATTTGCGCACTCGCCGCGATGGAGTTAGGGGCAATTTCACCCACCACCGGACGCACGCCAGGGACGCCGATGATAAACACCAGCCAGTAAGCGAAAATCGCAAAGATGAAGTTGGCTACCGGTCCGGCAGCAATGATGGCGGCGCGTTGTCCAACGGTTTTATTGTTGAATGCGCTGTGTCGCAGCTCAGGAGCGACAGGCTCGACGCGTTCGTCGAGCATTTTGACGTAGCCGCCCAGCGGGATAAGGGCGATGACAAATTCCGTGCCGTGACGGTCGGTGCGCGTCCAGAGTGATTTACCAAAACCGATGGAAAACCGCTCTACGCGCACGCCACAGCGGCGAGCAACCCAGAAATGGCCAAATTCATGCACGGTAATCAGTACACCCAGTGCAACAATGAACGCCGCCAGATTCCAGAGAATGCTCAGCATAAAACCTTCCGTTAAATCGTCCCGAATACCAGTAAAAGCAAACACGCAAACACTGGAACAGCCGCTGTCAGGCTATCAATGCGATCCAGTATACCGCCATGCCCTGGAATCAGGTGTCCGCTGTCCTTAATCCCTGCTTCACGCTTAAACATACTTTCGGTTAAATCACCGAGCACGGAGGCAAGCGCAGCAAAAATCGAGCACACCAGCAGTATTGACGGTGCCACTTCAAGATTCGCCCAGACGCCGTAGCCCCAGGAGATGATCGCTGCCGTAAACAGGCCGCCGATGAATCCTTGCCAGGTTTTGCCCGGAGAAACCTTCGGTGCCAGCTTATGTTTGCCAAACAGTTTACCAAACATATAGGCCCCGGAGTCAGCCCCCCAGACCAGAATCATCACATAAAGCAGCCAGATCGCACCGCTGTAGTGGTTTTCGTCGTAGTGCCAGGCTCGCAGCGCAACCATACCCCAGAAAAAAGGAATAATGGTGAGCAAACCAAAAATCAGTCGCAGCACTTTTGAATTGCGCCATAACGCCGCGGAGCCTGGATAAAAAAGAACCAGCAACAGCGCAGCAACCCACCAGGCCAACGATATCCACAAGGAACCGGCAACGAGGGGCTGATGAATATCATGGTGATATTCAGGCAACGTAAACAGCATTATGGCCAGGATAAAGCCACAAAGTACCGCAAGCCATACTCGCTGAGTGCGCGAGGTAAAGCCGCTAAACTGTCCCCATTCCCACGCGGCGAGCATGCACACCACCAGCGTGACAATAGCAAATCCCACCGGGGGCAGTAAAAACAGCGCCGCAATGACAATGGGTATTAATACAAAAGCGGAAATCAGGCGATACTTCAGCAAAAGCTACCCCCATCAGGCTTTGTCGCCACCAGGCTCGGTGCCGCCGAAACGACGCTCTCGATTGGCAAAGGCATGCAGCGCACCTTCAAAGTCTTGTTCATCAAAATCGGGCCAAAGAACATCCGTAAAGTAAAGTTCGGCATAGGCAATTTGCCATATCAAAAAGTTACTTATGCGATGTTCCCCCCCTGTCCTAATTACCAAATCCACAGGCGCCTGTTCATTCATGCAGATTTGCTTGCTCAGCGCCTCTTCATCAATTTGGTCGGGTCTCAACAGCCCTTCCTGAACCTGTTCGGCCAGATGCCGAACGCCCTGGATAATATCCCAGCGTCCGCCGTAATTCGCCGCGATATTCAGCGTCAGACCGGTGTTATTTTCCGTCAGCGCTTCTGCTTTGCGAATCCGTTCCTGCAAACGTGAGTTAAAACGACTGGTATCGCCAATGATACGCAGGCGGACGTTGTGGCGGTGCAGGCTTTTTACTTCGCTGTCTAGCGCCCACACAAACAATTCCATCAACGCAGTCACTTCCTGCAGAGGTCGATTCCAGTTTTCACTGCTAAAAGCATAGAGCGTTAACGCATCAATGCCGTTGTTGGCGGCAAAAGAAACGGCGCGGCGAACGGATTTCGCCCCCGCTTTATGCCCAAAGGCTCGTATCTTCCCTTGTCTTTTCGCCCAGCGGCCATTGCCATCCATAATGATTGCTACATGACGGCAGCCATGAGCTGGCAAATTTTCGCTTATTGGTTGATTCGCAGACAACATAACGCGTTTTTTGTCCCTGAAAAGGATTTAACGGTACTCAGGAATACTGAAGCCTATACATAAAAAAGCCGTGTCAAACCACGGCTCACCTGACCACATTAAGTCAAATACCTGCGATCAGGTGGCGCAGACTATATCACTGAAGCCCAACGCTAACAAATAGCACGACGACTAGTGCTTGCTTTATCACCAGCTTGCGAGACGTGTCACCTGCTGGCGCGCAATATTACGCGCAGCTGCATCCACCGCCAGCACCTCTTCCACGCTTTGTGGTTCGCGCAAATCCATCATCTCCAGTACCGATAAATTTAACGACGCGATATCGGTAAAACGAATTTGCTGATTAAGAAATGCTTCAACGGTAATTTCATTGGCTGCATTAAGTGCCGTCGTCGCCGCCTGCCCCTGGTCGAAGGCATTCATCGCAAGCTTCAGACATGGATAGCGGTCGTAGTCTGGTTCACTGAACGTCAGGGAACTTAGCTTGCAGAAATCAAGCGGCTTCACGCCGGACTTCACTCGATTTGGCCACGCCATTGAATGGGCAATCGGCGTACGCATGTCCGGCTCGCCCAGCTGTGCCAGCACGCTGCCATCCTGATAACGCACCATCGAGTGAATCACCGATTGCGGGTGAATCAGTACTTCCATCTGTTTCGCTGACGCATTAAACAACCAGCGCGCTTCAATGTATTCCAGACCTTTGTTCATCATGGTGGCTGAGTCAACGGAGATTTTACGCCCCATCGACCAGTTCGGATGACGGCACGCCTGATCCGGCGTCATGGCGCGCAGTTCAGACAGTGGCGTTTCACGGAACGGGCCACCAGACCCGGTAAGCAGAATAGACACTACGCCATTCTGCTCCAGGTCAGCGTACCCCAGGTTCTGTTGAAAAGGTTGCGGTAAACTCTGAAAAATCGCGTTGTGCTCGCTATCGACCGGCAAAAGACGCGCGCCGCGCTGCTTCACCGCGTCCATAAACAGGCGTCCGCAGGTGACCAGAGACTCTTTGTTGGCCAGCAGCACATCCTTACCGGCATCAATCGCGGCAAGCGTGGGCAATAATCCTGCCGCCCCAACGATAGCCGCCATCACCTGATCCACCTCATCCAGCGCCGCCATCTGGCAGGCCGCCTGTTGGCCACTCAGCACCTCGGTTCGGCTGCCCTGTTCACGCAGCTGTGCTTTCAGCAGACGCGCGCTCTCTTCGTCATCCATTACCGCATAGCGGGGCGCAAACTCCAGGCACTGCTCGACCATTCGCTGCACATTCTTACCGGCCACCAGCGCTGTCACGGTGTAAAGTTCAGGATTATGGCGAACAACGTCGAGAGTGCTGCAACCGATAGAGCCGGTTGAGCCGAGGAGTGTTAAATGCTTCATGAGATGCCCGAAAAAAGTTAGACCAGATAAAAGCAAAACGCCGCCAGCAAGACCCGAAGTCCCTCTGAACGGCGTTTATCAGTGTACGACAGAAATCAGAACTGCATCAGTTCCGCTTCTTTATCTGCCAGCGCCGCATCAATTTTCTTGATGGCAGCGTCGGTCATTTTCTGAATGTCGTCCTGAGAACGACGATCGTCATCTTCACTGATCTCTTTTTCTTTCAGCAGCGCTTTTACTTTATCGTTCGCGTCGCGACGGACGTTACGCACGGATACACGACCCTGCTCAGCTTCGCCACGAACCACTTTGATCAGATCTTTACGACGCTCTTCCGTCAGTGGAGGCAGTGGAACGCGGATGTCAGCGCCCGCAGAGCTTGGGTTCAGTCCGAGGTCAGAGGCCATGATAGCTTTCTCAACGGCCGGGCTCATAGAACGATCGAACACGTTGATTTTCAGCGTACGGGTATCTTCTACCGTTACACTCGCCAGCTGACGCAGAGGGGTTGGCGTACCGTAGTATTCTACGATGATGCCATCCAGCAGGCTTGGGGAAGCACGGCCAGTACGGATTTTGCTGATTTGGGTTTTGAACGCTTCTACGCATTTTTCCATGCGTACTTCAGCATCTTTTCTGATGTCGTTAATCACGTTACGAATCCTTGAAAACTTGTCTCAGGCAGACTATCCGCCAGCACAGCGCTACAGGTGTGCTAAGTATAGTCGCGTTTAATTCATGACAACGCCAAAGGCGCGCCCGGGTAAGATACCACTACAAAATAAAGCGGAATCTTACCTGTATTTGTCGTCAACGGAAATTATTCCGTGATCAAAGTGCCTTCTTTTTCGCCCATGACCACGCGACGCAGTGCGCCAGGCTTGTTCATGTTGAAGACACGGATCGGCAGTTTGTGGTCGCGAGCCAGCGTGAAGGCGGCAAGATCCATCACTTTCAGCTCTTTATCCAGCACTTCGCTGTAGCTCAGCTGATCGTACATGGTGGCAGAAGGATCTTTTGCCGGGTCGGCAGTAAACACGCCGTCTACTTTGGTCGCTTTCAGTACCACATCGGCTTCTATCTCGATACCGCGCAGGCAGGCAGCGGAATCGGTTGTAAAGAACGGGTTACCCGTACCGGCGGAGAGGATCACCACGCGGTTGTTGCGCAGCAGGCTGATGGCTTCTGCCCAGCTGTAATTATCGCAAACGCCATTCAGCGGAATCGCGGACATCAGGCGGGCATTCACATAGGCGCGGTGCAGTGCATCACGCATTGCCAGGCCATTCATGACGGTTGCCAGCATACCCATGTGGTCGCCCACAACGCGGTTCATCCCCGCTTTCGCCAGACCAGCACCACGGAAAAGGTTGCCACCGCCAATGACCACGCCAACCTGGATACCCAGTTCGACCAGTTCTTTGATTTCCTGTGCCATGCGATCAAGGATGCTTGCGTCAATACCGAAGCCTTCCGATCCCTGCAGTGCTTCGCCACTCAGCTTAAGCAGAATGCGTTTGTACACGGGTTTTGCATTGGTAGCCATGTTTCTTTCCTGAGACTGTCAACGATTAAGATGGGGGTTAATTCTGGCGACATGATATGCCGCAAATCAGCACAGCGATACTGGAGCCTGTCTGATTTCCTGTGACGGGTGACAAAAAGAAGCCGCCCTCAGGCGGCTCCTTTTCAATCATTAAGACTGCTTAGACATTGCAGCAACTTCTGCTGCGAAGTCAGTCTCAACTTTCTCGATGCCTTCGCCCACTTCGAAGCGGATGAAGCCAGTTACGTCAGCGTTGTGCTCTTTCAGCAGCTGAGCAACAGACTTGCTTGGGTCCATTACGAATGGCTGGCCAGTCAGAGAAACTTCGCCGGTGAATTTCTTCATGCGGCCTTCAACCATTTTCTCTGCGATTTCTTTTGGCTTACCAGACTGCATCGCGATGTCCAGCTGAACCTGGTACTCTTTCTCTACCACTTCAGCAGACACGTCTTCTGGCTTAACGAATTCTGGTTTGCTTGCAGCGATGTGCATAGCCAGCTGTTTAACCAGCTCTTCGTCAGCGCCTTTAGCCGCAACCAGAACACCGATACGTGCACCGTGCTGGTAAGAGCCCAGAACGTCGCCTTCCAGAGAAGATACGCGACGGATGTTGATGTTCTCACCGATTTTAGCAACCAGCGCAACACGTTCTTCTTCGAACTGTGCTTTCAGAACTTCAACGTCAGTGATTTTACCCGCAACAGCTGCGTCCAGAACTTTGTTAGCAAATGCCTGGAAACCGCCATCTTTAGCAACGAAGTCAGTCTGGCAGTTAACTTCCAGAATGATGCCGTAGTTGCCGTCGATCTTAGTGATGATCACGCCGTCAGCAGCAACGTTGCCTGCTTTCTTAGCTGCTTTGATCGCACCGGATTTACGCATGTTTTCGATTGCCAGCTCGATGTCGCCGTTCGCTTCAGTCAGCGCTTTTTTGCAATCCATCATGCCTGCGCCAGTACGCTCGCGCAGCTCTTTTACCAGGGATGCGGTAATTTCAGCCATTCTTAAATCCTCGGGAGATGTGAACTGCCCGGCCGGGGGCCAAACAGTGTAAATTGAAAAAAGGGGCCGGTAATGGGCCCCTATTCATACACGGTACTAATAAGGGGTAAAACCTTATTATTCAGCTTCTACGAAGCTTTCTTCCGCCTGAGAAGCCAGATCCTGGGAACGGCCTTCACGAACGGTAGCAGCTACAGCGCTCAGGTACAGGCTAACAGCACGGATTGCGTCGTCGTTACCCGGGATAACGAAGTCAACACCGTCCGGATCGGAGTTGGTATCAACGATAGCGAATACCGGGATACCCAGGTTGTTAGCTTCTTTGATTGCGATGTGCTCGTGGTCTGCATCGATTACGAACAGCGCGTCTGGCAGGCCGCCCATATCTTTGATACCGCCCAGGCTGTTTTCCAGCTTGTCCAGTTCACGAGTGCGCATCAGCGCTTCTTTCTTAGTCAGCTTGTCGAAAGTACCGTCCTGAGACTGGGTTTCCAGATCTTTCAGGCGTTTGATGGACTGACGAACAGTTTTCCAGTTGGTCAGCATGCCGCCCAACCAGCGATGGTTCACGAAGAACTGGTCGCAGCTGTTAGCAGCATCTTTCACAGCTTCGCTTGCAGCGCGCTTAGTACCAACGAACAGAATCTTACCTTTACGGGAAGAGATCTTGTTCAGCTCAGCCAGGGCTTCGTTGAACATTGGTACAGTTTTCTCAAGGTTGATGATGTGAACTTTGTTACGTGCGCCGAAGATGAAAGGCTTCATTTTCGGGTTCCAGTAACGGGTCTGGTGACCAAAGTGAACACCAGCCTTGAGCATGTCGCGCATGGAAACAGTTGCCATGTTTAAAACCTCTATATTGAAAGTTGGGGTTATGCCTCCACGTATCCCATATTACCGACCCCGAAGGGCACCCCGGAATATGTGCCGATACGTGTGTGTTGTTACACAAAGTGAGATTTGTCGCTTCCGTCCAGCCTGTGTATCTGAAATGGATCGGAAGTCCGGCGCGCTTTATACCACAAAACACGACCAGAAACCAACAGTTGTTGGCGGAGTGTGCTGTTAATGATTCTCAATTTGGCACGGGGTGTGCCTGACTGATACCATTGACGACACTTAGACTAGTATTGTCGAAAAAATCGACACCGATGGACAGATTACATGGCTATCTCTATTAAGACACCTGAAGAAATTGAAAAGATGCGCGTCGCCGGTCGTCTGGCCGCGGAAGTGCTGGAAATGATCGAACCGTTCGTGAAGCCGGGCGTCAGCACCGGTGAACTGGACCGTATCTGTAACGACTATATCGTGAACGAGCAGCACGCGGTTTCCGCCTGCCTCGGCTACCACGGTTTCCCGAAATCCGTCTGCATCTCTATTAATGAAGTGGTTTGCCACGGCATCCCGGACGACGAAAAACTGCTGAAAGATGGCGACATCGTCAACATCGACGTGACCGTCATTAAAGACGAGTACCACGGTGACACCTCAAAAATGTTCATCGTTGGCAAGCCGACTATTCTTGGCGAGCGTCTATGCAAAGTGACGCAAGAGAGCCTCTACCTGGCGCTGAAAATGGTTAAACCGGGTATTCGCCTGCGTACCATCGGTGCGGCAATCCAGAAGTTTGTGGAAGCAGAAGGTTTCTCCGTGGTGCGCGAGTACTGCGGTCACGGCATTGGTCGCGTCTTCCATGAAGAGCCGCAGGTCCTGCACTATGATGCCGATGACGGCGGCGTGGTGCTGCAAAAAGGCATGACCTTTACCATTGAGCCGATGGTCAACGCGGGTGATTACCGCATCCGCACCATGAAAGACGGCTGGACGGTGAAAACCAAAGACAGAAGCTTGTCTGCGCAGTACGAGCATACTATTGTGGTAACGGACAACGGCTGCGAAATTATGACGTTGCGCAAGGATGACACCATCCCGGCGATACTGACGCACGATGAATGATAAAAAAGCCGGCAAATGCCGGCTTTTTTAATGGCTATAGCTTTTTCTTATGGGTGGCGCACGATGAGTAATCTTTTACCCGAACAGTATGCTAACACAGCACTTCCCACCCTTCCCGACCAGCCCGATAACCCGGGCGTCTGGCCGTCGCACGAGCTGACCTGCGCGCATATTAAAGCCCATATGGATGTTTTCCATCGCTGGCTGGGCAGCGCGTTCGACGCGGGCGTGTCGGCCGAGCAGCTCATTGAAGCGCGCACCGAATTTATCGACCAGCTCTTGCAGCGCCTGTGGATCGATTACGGGTTTGGGCAAATCAGTGATGTTGCGCTGGTTGCCGTCGGGGGCTATGGCCGCGGTGAGCTGCATCCGCTTTCCGATATCGATCTGCTGATCTTAAGCCGCAAAAAGCTGCCGGACGAACAGGCGCAAAAAATTGGCGAACTGCTGACGCTGCTCTGGGACGTGAAGCTGGAGGTCGGCCACAGCGTGCGCACCCTGGAAGAGTGTCTGCTGGAAGGGTTATCGGACCTGACCGTCGCCACCAACCTGATTGAAACCCGCCTGCTGATTGGCGACGTCGCGCTGTTTCTGGAGCTGCAGAAACACATCTTCAGCGACGGCTTCTGGCCGTCAGAAAAGTTCTTCGCCGCGAAGGTCGAGGAGCAAAACCAGCGCCACCAGCGCTACCACGGCACCAGCTATAATCTTGAGCCCGATATAAAAAGCAGCCCCGGCGGGCTGCGCGACATCCATACCCTACAGTGGGTCGCCCGCCGCCATTTTGGCGCCACCTCGATGGACGAGATGGTCGGCTTCGGCTTCTTAACCGAGGCAGAGCGTAACGAGCTTAACGAGTGCCTGCACCTGCTGTGGCGCATCCGTTTTGCCCTGCATCTGGAAGTCACCCGCTACGATAACCGTCTGCTGTTTGACCGCCAGCTCAGCGTGGCGCAGCGCCTGAATTATCAGGGCGAAGGCAACGAGCCGGTTGAGCACATGATGAAGGATTTCTTCCGCGTCACCCGCCGGGTGACCGAGCTGAACCAGATGCTGCTGCAGCTGTTCGATGAGGCCATTCTGGCCCTGACGGCGGACGAGAAACCGCGCCCGATTGATGACGAATTCCAGCTGCGCGGCACGCTTATCGATCTGCGCGACGAAACGCTGTTCATCCGCGAGCCGGAAGCGATCCTGAGGATGTTCTATACCATGGTGCGCAACAGCACCATCACCGGGATCTACTCCACCACCCTGCGCCATCTGCGCCATGCGCGCCGCCATCTGACGCAGCCGCTGTGCTATATCCCGGAAGCGCGCTCGCTGTTCCTGAGCATGCTCCGCCACCCGGGCGCCGTCAGCCGCGGGCTGCTGCCGATGCACCGCCACAGCGTGCTGTGGGCCTATATGCCGCAGTGGTCGCACATTGTCGGGCAAATGCAGTTCGATCTGTTCCACGCCTACACGGTGGATGAACATACGATCCGCGTGATGCTCAAGCTGGAAAGCTTTGCGAAAGAAGAGACGCGCTCCCGCCACCCGCTGTGCGTGGAGCTGTGGCCGCGCCTGACCCATCCGGAACTGATCCTGATTGCCGCCCTGTTCCACGATATCGCCAAAGGTCGCGGCGGTGACCATTCGGTGCTGGGCGCGCAGGATGTGCTGAAATTTGCCGAACTGCACGGTCTGAACTCGCGTGAAACGCAGCTGGTGGCCTGGCTGGTGCGCCATCACCTGCTGATGTCGGTCACCGCGCAGCGTCGTGACATTCAGGATCCTGAGGTGATCAAGCAGTTCGCGGAAGTGGTTCAGACGGAAAACCGCCTGCGGTATCTGGTCTGCCTGACGGTAGCCGATATCTGCGCCACCAACGAAACGCTGTGGAACAGCTGGAAGCAGAGCCTGCTGCGCGAGCTGTACTTCGCGACCGAAAAACAGCTGCGTCGCGGGATGCAAAACACCCCGGACATGCGCGAGCGCGTGCGTCATCACCAGCTGCAGGCGCTGGCGCTGCTGCGGATGGACAACATTGATGAAGAGGCGCTGCATCAGATTTGGGCCCGCTGCCGCGCCAACTATTTTGTCCGCCACAGCCCAAACCAGCTTGCGTGGCACGCGCGGCACCTGCTGAAGCACGATCTGTCCCAGCCGATGATCCTCCTGAGCCCGCAGGCCACCCGCGGCGGGACGGAGATTTTCATCTGGAGCCCGGACCGGCCTTATCTGTTTGCTGCGGTCTGCGCCGAGCTGGACAGGCGTAACCTGAGCGTACACGACGCGCAGATTTTCACTACCCGCGACGGCATGGCGATGGACACCTTTATCGTGCTTGAGCCGGACGGCAGCCCGCTCTCGTCGGACAGGCATGAAGGGATACGTTTTGGTCTGGAGCAGGCGATTACCCAGCGCAGCTGGCAGCCTCCGCAGCCGCGTCGCCAGCCGGCAAAATTGCGCCACTTTACCGTCGATACCGAGGTCAATTTCCTGCCGACCCACACCGACCGTAAATCGTTCCTGGAGCTGATCGCGCTCGACCAGCCGGGGCTGCTCGCCCGCGTCGGCCAGGTTTTTGCCGATCTGGGAATTTCGCTCCATGGGGCCCGAATTACAACGATTGGCGAGCGAGTAGAAGATTTATTTATAATCGCGACAGCGGACCGGCGTGCCCTTAATAATGACCTGCAGCTTGAAGTGCAACAACGGTTGACAGCAGCCCTCAATCCAAACGATAAAGGGTGATATGTTTTTTAGTGAAATGGAAAGAGTAAACAATGCAGCAGTTACAGAACGTTATTGAGTCCGCTTTTGAGCGTCGCGCCGAGATTACCCCGGCAAATGTGGATACCGTGACCCGTGAAGCGGTAAACCAGGTGATTTCCCTTCTGGATTCCGGCGCGCTGCGCGTGGCAGAAAAAATCGACGGTCAGTGGGTCACTCATCAATGGCTGAAGAAAGCCGTGCTGCTCTCTTTCCGTATCAACGATAACCAGGTTATCGACGGAGCTGAAAGCCGCTACTTCGATAAAGTCCCTATGAAATTCGCTGACTACGACGAAGCGCGTTTCCAGAAAGAAGGTTTCCGCGTGGTACCGCCTGCGGCAGTGCGTCAGGGCGCATTCATCGCGCGCAACACCGTGCTGATGCCATCCTACGTGAACATCGGTGCCTACGTTGACGAAGGCACCATGGTTGACACCTGGGCGACTGTCGGTTCATGCGCGCAGATCGGTAAAAACGTTCACCTGTCCGGCGGCGTGGGCATCGGTGGTGTTCTGGAGCCACTGCAGGCCAACCCGACCATCATCGAAGACAACTGCTTCATCGGCGCGCGCTCTGAAGTGGTTGAAGGCGTGATCGTGGAAGAAGGCTCCGTGATCTCCATGGGCGTTTACATCGGTCAGAGCACCCGTATTTACGACCGCGAAACCGGCGAAGTTCACTACGGTCGCGTTCCGGCGGGCTCCGTGGTGGTTTCCGGCAACCTGCCGTCAAAAGATGGCAAATACAGCCTGTACTGTGCGGTTATCGTGAAGAAAGTGGATGCGAAAACGCGCGGTAAAGTAGGCATCAACGAATTGCTGCGCACCATCGATTAATCGGGTATAACAAAAAGCGGGGGCAACCCCGCTTTTTTTATATCTGAGGGTGGCGAAAATAGATTTTTTCGTTAATTATTCAAAGGTTATGTTGAGATCAAGGGTACCGCTATGTACGATAATCTGAAAAGTCTGGGCATTACCAATCCTGATGAAATTGATCGTTACAGCCTCCGTCAGGAAGCCAATAACGATATTCTGAAAATCTATTTTCACAAGGACAAAGGAGAGTTTTTCGCCAAAAGCGTGAAGTTTAAATATCCACGCCAGCGTAAGACCGTTGTTGCTGACGGCGTAGGACAGGGATACAAAGAAGTACAGGAAATCAGCCCTAACCTGCGCTACGTGATCGATGAACTCGATCAGATCTGCCAGCGCGACCGCACCGAAGTCGATCTCAAGCGTAAGATCCTTGACGATCTGCGTCACCTTGAAAGCGTTGTAACGAATAAGATCAGCGAGATTGAAGCGGATCTTGAGAAATTAACGCGGAAATAAAAGCAAAACGGCAATCCTTGATTGCCGTTTTTAGTGTTTGCGCCCTCTCCCCGTGGGAGAGGGATGGGGTGAGGGCACCAGACCGCACTCAGCATGTAGGCCGGGTAAGGCGAAGCCGCCACCCGGCAAAAAGCATCATCTCTGCTCGTCCAGCTGCAGCGCCACATACAGCAGCAGCCTGTCGTCAAAATTCCCCAGGTCCAGCCCCGTCAGCTCCGAAATCCGGTTTAACCGATACTCCAGGGTATTGCGGTGAATAAACAGCGCCTTCGAGGTCGCCAGCGGCTGCACGTTATGGCGGAACCACGCCTGCAGCGTCCGGCGCAGCAGGCCGTTATTATCCATGGCTTTCAGACGCGCTAACGGTCGCGCCAGCTCATTGGCCTGCCAGCCGCCGCGCAGGCTGTCGAGCAGCACCGGCAGCATCAGATCCTGATAGAAATAGCTGCGGCTCTCCGGCATCCGCTGCTTGCCCACCATCATGGTGGTGCGCGCGGTACGCCAGGAGCGGGCGATACTGCCCGGCCCGGTAAAGTAGTTGCCCAGCGCAACGCGAAAACGCAGCTGACCATTCTCCTTCATCCGGGAGATAAGCAGCTCCACGCGACGACGATGATCGTCTGCATCCCAGCGGCCGAACGCGTTAAGCGCCGGTTTGAGCACCACCATTTCCGTCAGAGAAACGATCGCCACCAGGTTATCGCGCTCCGGCGTCGCCAGCGCATTTTGCAGCTGCTGCAGTTCGGCCATCGCGCTGTCGACGCCAAGCTGGCCGCTATCGACCTCAATGACCGCCACGACGCGCGGCTGGTTGAGATCGATCCCCAGACGCTGCGCCCATTCGCTGAGCGCCGGCGTGTGCTCTTCCGCCTGAATAAGGTTCATCACCAGCTCTTCACGCAGGCGGCTGTCCTGGGCAAGCAGGTGCATCAGGCGAGACTGCTCCAGCATCATCTCTGCCGTCATACAGACCAGCTCACCGTATTTACGCAAGGACTCCGGCTCGCCGGTCAGGCCGATTACCCCCACAATCTCGCCTTCAAGGCGCAGCGGTAAATTGATGCCCTGACGGACGCCGTGCAGGTGTTTCGCTACCGCATCGTCGATATCCACGACCCGCCCCTGGGAAAGCACCAGCAGCGCACCTTCGTGCAATTCCCCAATACGCTCGTGATCGCCGCTGCCAATAATGCGCCCGCGGGCATCCATCACGTTGATATTGGTATCAATGATGCGCATGGTGCGCGCCACGATATCCTGCGCCATTTTGGTATCAAGATGCCAGCCAGCCATAGAACCCTCCCGTGAGCAGAGCTCAAGCATAGGGAAGTTCAGCGACGGCTGCATTGGGCGAATGCACAAAGAGAGAGGGAGAAGTATGGAGTTGTGGCAAGAATCACAGAAAAGAGAAAGCCCCTGCGAACAGGGGCTTTAGAGGATTACTGCATCAGCAGATAAAGCGAGGTGTCACCACGCTGGATATTCAGCGCCAGCACGGAAGGCTTGCTGTCGAGGATCTTGCGCAGTTCAGCGATGTTCTTCACCGGCTGCTGGTTAGCGCCCATGATCACATCGCCTTTTTTCAGGCCGATACGGGCTGCCGGTGAATTCGCTTTCACGTTGTTCACCACCACGCCTTTATCTGCGCCTTTATTGCTCATCTCAGCACCTTCAATACCGCTGAAGATAGTGCTGGAATCCACCTGATTCTGGCTGCTCTGCTGCAGTTCCAGGCTCACGTTAACCGGCTTACCGTCGCGCAGCAGGCCGAGGGTCACTTTGCTGCCAATCGGCATTGAACCCACTTCGGCACGCAGGGCGGCAAAGCTGCTGATCGGCTTACCGTTCAGGGAGGTGATCACATCCCCCGCTTTAATGCCCGCTTTCGCCGCGGAGGAATTCGGCATCACCTGGCTGACGAATGCCCCGCGCTGGGCGTCAACTTTCATCGCCTTAGCCAGTTCGGAGTTCAGCTCAGTCCCGAGGATACCCAGCTCGCCGCGTTTCACCTGGCCATACTGGACCATCTGCGCGGTCAGGTTTTTCACCATGTTACTTGGGATAGCAAAGCCGATCCCGATGTTGCCGCCGTCCGGTGCCAGGATCGCGGTGTTGATACCGATCAGCTCACCGTTCAGGTTTACCAGCGCACCGCCGGAGTTACCGCGGTTGATCGCCGCATCCGTCTGGATGAAGTTTTCATAGTTCTCAGCATTCAGGCCGCTACGACCCAGCGCAGAGACGATACCGGATGTCACGGTTTCACCCAGACCGAACGGGTTACCGATCGCCACGGTGTAGTCGCCCACGCGCAGCGCGTCAGAGTCGGCAATTTTAATCGCCGTCAGGTTTTTCGGATCCTGGATCTGGATCAGCGCGATGTCGGAGCGCGGGTCTTTACCCACCACTTTGGCGTCGAACTTGCGGCCATCGCTCAGCTGAACCTTGATGCTGTTAGCGTTATCGACAACGTGGTTATTGGTGACGACATAGCCTTTCGCCGCATCAATAATCACACCCGAGCCAAGCGCCATGAATTTCTGCTGCTGGCCGCCGCCCTGGCTGTCATCCCCTGCACCACCGCCCTGACAGAACGGTGAACTCTGGAATGGCGAACCGTCCTGGCAGAACGGCGAGTTGTCGCCGAAGAACTGCTGGAAGTTACGCGGCATGCGCGGCGTATTGACGGTCGTACTGCCCTCAACGTTAATACTCACCACCGATGGCATCACTTTTTCGAGCATCGGTGCCAGGCTTGGCATCTGCTGCGCGGTTGCTGCCGACGACGCGGTCTCGGCTGCAGTAGCAGTCAGAGGAGACAGCGCTAAACCTAAACTCAGAGCCAGTGCACTCATTGCTAATGTGGTTTTTTTCATGTTTCTCAATCTCGATTTACAGGTAACGCAAAATTGCTGTGTAACTCAGATTCGTTTTATACCGCTTAGTTCCGGCGATAAGTTTATGGAAAAGGTAAAAATTTATTGGCCGTCTTTACAAAACACCGGGATTATTCCACCGCCATCAGCTTGCGGTATTCATCCCAGGCATACAAATCCGTCATGCCGCTGATATAGTCCTGGATAAGACGGCAGCGATAATAATATTCCATCACCGGCCATTGGGAAGAGTGGCGATCCAGCTTGCCAATCGCTTCGACATACGCCAGACGGTGCCGGGTTGAGAGTTTCTGATAAAGCCGCGATTCGATAGGTATTCTGCGCACGCGCTCGTGTTCCACCAGCTCGCTGAAGTCGTCGACCGACAGCTGGAGCAACGGGGCATAAATTTCCAGTAACCCACTGATAACCCGATAGCCCTGCAGTTCCAGCTGCTCGACATCCGGATGGCTAAATACATGCCGCATCGCCACATGTTTATAAAGCTCAAGGAGTTGACTGAAACTGCTGTCATCTTCCAGCAGCGCGTGGTTGAATTCCCCGCTGAAGATGAGCGGCAAATTATCAATAAAGCGCGACGCCGCATACGGCACCAGTTTATTTAATGTATTGACCCGCAAATACATAAAGAACTGGTCTTCCGTACTGCGGCTTAATGTATTTGAGCGCGATTTTTCCCAGGCATTTTCGACAACCTGCGCAAACAGCGAGCCTTTTTCATGGGCACCCCAGGCCGCATGAAGATGCTGGTAAAGCTCCTCGACGCTGAAGATTCTTTTCTCAACGGCATCTTCCAGATCGGCCACGCAATAGGAAATATCATCGGCGGCTTCCATAATCCAGGTCAATGGAAAGCGGCCGTTTGGCGTCAATGAAAGTTCTTTACGTAGCCGTTCAATATAGGCCTCTTCGGAAAGGTAATAGCCCGGTTTTTTCATTAAATAACTGTGGGACGCGGGCGTCTCCCCCATCCACCACGCGGGGCGAGTATATTTCAGAATACAGCCGACCTGTGCCCAGGTCAGGTTCATGCGCATCAGGGAATGGACCAGCCGGATCCCCTGAGCGTTGCCCTCAAAGTGACACAAATCCTGGCGCACTTTGCGACGCAGATCGTTCAGCCCCTCTTCACCTTCACGCAGACGTAAATCGCGTACGATGCAGCGGTCATCGCTGAGGGGCTGGCTTACCGCATCCGAAGGATAAAGCCGCTGCTTAAACCAGTCATTGATCGCCGCCTCACCAAAGTGGCCGAAAGGCGGGTTGCCAATGTCATGCATCAGGCAGGCCATCTCAACGATGCTTTCAAACGGCCCGGTCAGTTCATCCAGACCATAGGTTTCCAGTAAACGCTGCTCTTTGAGGCGGCTCAAAATCTCTTTGGCAATGTAGCGCCCGACCTGCTGCACTTCCATGGAGTGGGTTAAACGGGTGCGCACCGCGGCGTTACGCTCCAGCGGGAACACCTGCGTCTTTTGCTGCAGACGCCGGATAGCGGGCGAGTTAATGATCCTCCCGCGATCGCTTTCGAAGATACGCAGGATCTCATGTTCGCTCTTGTCGCCCTGCGGCGAACGGAAACGTCGGTGCCAGTTAATTTTGGTGCGAAAATCGATTGGTGCCATGTGCTCCCCCGCGTGAGAATGCGTTTCCCCTTAACCGCATGATAGACTATGCATCTTAACAAGGTACATCGCGAGTAAATCTATGAAAATCGGCATTATTGGTGCAATGGAAGAAGAAGTTACGCTGCTGCGTGACAAAATTGAGAACCGTCAGACTCTCTCTCTTGGTGGTTGTGAGATCTACACCGGCCAGCTGAACGGTGTTGACGTGGCTCTGCTGAAATCAGGCATCGGTAAAGTGGCTGCTGCGCTGGGTGCAACCCTGCTGCTTGAGCGCTGCAAGCCGGACGTGATCGTGAATACCGGCTCTGCGGGCGGCCTGGCGCCGACGCTGAAAGTGGGTGATATCGTTGTCTCCGACGAAGCGCGTTACCACGATGCCGACGTCACCGCGTTCGGTTACGAGTACGGTCAGCTTCCGGGCTGCCCTGCCGGCTTTAAAGCTGACGACAAGCTGATTGCGGCGGCAGAGACCTGCATCGCAGAACTCAACCTCAACGCGGTACGCGGTCTGATTGTCAGCGGTGATGCCTTCATCAACGGCTCCGTTGGGCTGGCGAAAATCCGTCATAACTTCCCGCAGGCGGTTGCCGTTGAGATGGAAGCGACCGCGATCGCTCATGTTTGCCATAACTTCAGCGTACCGTTCGTGGTGGTTCGCGCCATCTCTGACGTGGCAGACCAGCAGTCCCACATCAGCTTCGACGAGTTCCTGACCGTTGCGGCAAAACAGTCCACCGTGATGGTGGAACGCCTGGTGCAGAATCTGGCACGTGGCTAAACATACCGTCAGGGCGCTGGCCGCCCTGCTTCTTCTCGCACCGCTGTGGCTCTATGCTGTACCGCGTGTGATTACGCTCTCTCCCGCGAATACGGAACTGGCATTTGCCGCCGGGATCACGCCCGTTGGCGTGAGTAGCTATTCGGATTACCCACCGCAGGCCGCGGATATTGAACAAGTGGCAACCTGGCAGGGGATGAACCTTGAGCGCATCGTGTCGCTTAAACCGGATCTCGTGCTGGCCTGGCGCGGCGGCAACGCCGAGCGGCAGGTCAACCAGCTCACCTCGCTTGGCATAAAAGTGATGTGGATTGATGCCGTCAGCATTGAGCAGGTCGCTCAGGCGCTACGCGCTCTGGCACCCTATAGCCCTACGCCCAAAAAAGCCGAGGCTGCGGCGAAACAGATGCTGAGCGACTATGCCGCGCTGAAATCCCAATACGATACCCCTGTTAAAAAGCGCATCTTCCTGCAGTTTGGCAGCCAGCCGCTGTTCACCACCGGAAAAGGGTCGATTCAAAACCAGGTGCTGGAAGTCTGCGGCGGTGAAAATATCTTTGCTGCCAGCCGGGTGCCCTGGCCTCAGGTCAGCCGTGAACAGGTCCTGGCGCGTCAGCCGCAGGCCATCGTCGTGGTCGGAAATGCGAGCGAAATTCCCAAAATTGAGCAATTCTGGCAAAAGCAGCTAAAAATACCGGTAATACCCCTCAACAGCGACTGGTTTGAACGCGCCAGCCCGCGTATTATCCTCGCCGCAAAACAGCTCTGTGCCGCGCTGGCAGAGAGTCACTAACATAAGACCCTTTTCGAGGATTTAACGATGCTCGTTTATTGGCTGGATATTCTTGGCACAGCCGTTTTTGCTATCTCCGGCGTCCTGCTCGCCGGAAAACTACGCATGGATCCGTTTGGCGTGCTGGTGCTGGGCGTCGTGACCGCCGTCGGCGGCGGGACTATCCGCGATATGGCGCTGGCGAATGGCCCGGTGTTTTGGGTGAAAGATCCTACCGATCTGGTGGTCGCGATGATCACCTGCCTGTTAACCATTGTGCTGGTTCGCCAGCCCCGCAGATTACCTAAATGGATATTGCCGGTACTGGATGCCGTCGGTCTGGCCGTGTTTGTCGGTATTGGCGTCAATAAGGCGTTTAATGCGGGTACCGGTCCAATGGTGGCAATCTGTATGGGCGTATTAACCGGCGTGGGCGGTGGGATCATTCGCGACATTCTGGCGCGTGAAGTGCCGATGATCCTGCGTACTGAAATTTACGCAACGGCCTGCATTGTGGGCGGGATTGTTCACGCGACCGCGTACTACACCTTTGCCCTCCCGCTGGAAAATGCCGCGATGCTGGGGATGGTGGTGACGCTGGTGATACGTTTAGCGGCGATACGCTGGCACCTGAAGCTGCCGACGTTTGCGCTGGATGAAAATGGCAGGTAAATGCAAAACGGTAACCACAAGGTTACCGTTTTTAGCGTTTTGCCGGGGTGAGGGCATCAGCCCGCACCCTCTTAAATGCTGAACGAAGAACCACACCCGCAGGTGCTTGTCGCATTCGGGTTAGTGACCACAAAGCGCGAACCTTCCAGACCTTCGGTGTAATCAACCGAACCACCCACCAGATACTGCAGGCTCATCGGGTCAACCACCAGCGCGACGCCCTGTTTCTCGATAGTCATATCGCCATCGTTAACCTGATCGTCAAAGGTAAAACCATACTGGAAGCCGCTGCAGCCGCCACCGGTAATATAGACACGCAGTTTAAGATCCGGATTGTCTTCATCGGCAATCAGGACTTTCACTTTGTTGGCTGCTGCTTCGGTAAATTCGAGCGGTACAGCTACTACGTCATCACTCATCTTATGCTCCCATGAATACTGCTATTGGGTAAAATTCACCCAATTCTTTATCTCATTATCTAATACCCTGGTAATTCATTCAAGTATTCTGCGTGGCGGCCCGCTCAGCCTCTTGTTTTGCCAGGGTACGCGCCAGGATGGTGGAGTATAGCGGTTTTCCACCCAGGAACTGGGCTAATAGTGTCGCGCCGAGACAGGTAATGATCATTGGCAAAATGAGCTGGTAATTGTCCGTCATCTCCAGCACCAGCACGATCCCGGTCAACGGCGCACGCAGGGACGCGGCCAGCAGCGCCCCCATTCCGGCGATGGCAAAGGTCCCGGCGTCAAGATGATAGGCGGGAAACCCCGCTTCCGCCGCCATACCAAACGCGGTGCCGAGCAGCGTACCCAGCGCCAGCATCGGGGCGAAAATCCCGCCGGGCGCGCCGGAGGAGAAGCACAGCACCGTCGTGATGACTCTTGAAATAAACATAAACAGCAGCAGACCCACGCTGAAATTCCCCGCTGCCGCAATGGGAATCAGCCCGAACCCGCCGCCTGCGGCATTCGGCTCAATAAACCCGAGTACGCCACACATTCCGCCCAGCAGGCCGCCCATCAGCACCCATTTCGTGGTGTTGCCGCCGTGAATGCGCTGGAACATATCCTGAGCGCGCAGGATAAAGGCGTTAAACAGCGGTCCCACCACGCCAAAAATCATGCCGAGGATCAGGTAAAGCCACAGGGTGTTGACCGGCGCGTTGGTCAGTTTCCCCACCTCAATAACCGCGCCCTCTCCATTAAAGATGCGAAACACGATGCTCGACATAATGACACCGGTAAATACCGCTTTAATCGAGATCAGGTTGTAGCGGAACTGCGCGCGCATCTCTTCGATAATGAACAAAATACCCGCCAGCGGCGCGTTAAACGCGGCGGAAAGCCCCGCCGCCGCGCCGGTTGCCAGCAGCGTATGGCGCGCTTCGGCGCTTCGCATCCGAAACAGATCGCCCACCATGCGGCCGACGTTTCCCCCCAGCTGTACCGTGGGCCCTTCCCGGCCAAGCACCATGCCTGCGCCCAGGGTCCCCATGCCGCCGATGAATTTAACCGGAATCACCCGCCACCAGCGTACCGGACGCAGCTCCTCCAGCGCACCTTCAATTTCCGGGATGCCCGACCCGCCCGCCTCCGGCGCAAATTTACGCACCAGAAAATACCCCACCATGGCAAACAGCGCAGACAGCCCGAATGCCCAAACCCAGACCAGCCATTCGCTGTCGGCGAAACCGGCCACGGTGCCCACTCGCCAGTTGAGTACGGCATTAACCGCTTTTTCAAACGCCACGCCAATCAGCCCCGCGAGAGTCCCCACCACGGCAGCGGCCAGCAGGATCGCCAGCGGCGTTTTATCGCGATTGAGCAGCCGCCGAATACTGACCCGGTGCCGGGCGCGCGTAAACTGTTGTTCTTCAAAAGACGGAGAATCTGATTTCATGTCCTGTTCTTATTCGTCATACAAAAAGCCGCGAGGATTTTACCAGAGACTGCCCCACCGTCTCCTGAAAATTACTTAACAAATCTTAAAGCATTACCCGGCTAAAAATTTCATAACCTTCCCCGAATCACTTAGAATAGTGGGCTTAATCATTTTATACGAACCAGGAACGACGCCATGAGCAAGTCTGAAAACCTCTACAGTGCAGCCCGCGAGCTTATTCCGGGTGGCGTGAACTCACCTGTGCGCGCCTTCACCGGCGTGGGCGGTACGCCGCTGTTTATCGAACGTGCTGACGGCGCGTATCTGTATGATGTCGATGGCAAAGCCTATATCGATTATGTCGGCTCCTGGGGCCCGATGGTGCTGGGGCACAACCACCCGGCTATTCGTAATGCGGTGATTGAAGCTGCCCAGCGCGGCCTGAGTTTCGGCGCGCCAACCGAAATGGAAGTGAAAATGGCGGAGCTGGTGACCGAACTGGTGCCTACCATGGACATGGTGCGTATGGTGAACTCCGGTACCGAAGCCACCATGAGCGCCATCCGCCTGGCGCGCGGTTTTACCGGTCGCGATAAAATCATCAAATTCGAAGGCTGTTACCACGGCCATGCGGACTGCCTGCTGGTAAAAGCCGGATCCGGCGCGCTGACGCTCGGCCAGCCAAACTCGCCAGGCGTACCGGCAGATTTCGCGAAGCACACCCTGACCTGCACCTACAACGATCTTGCTACCGTTCGCGCGGCGTTCGAGCAGTATCCGCAGGAGATCGCCTGCATCATCGTTGAGCCGGTTGCGGGCAACATGAACTGCATCCCACCGCAGCCTGAGTTCCTGCCGGGCCTGCGCGCCCTGTGCGACGAGTTCGGCGCGCTGCTGATCATTGATGAAGTCATGACCGGCTTCCGCGTGGCGCTGGCGGGTGCCCAGTCTTACTACGGCGTTGAGCCGGACCTGACCTGCCTCGGCAAAATCATCGGCGGCGGCATGCCGGTCGGCGCATTCGGTGGGCGTAAGGACGTGATGGAAGCCCTGGCACCAACCGGTCCGGTTTACCAGGCGGGCACGCTCTCCGGTAACCCTATCGCCATGGCGGCGGGCTTTGCCTGCCTGACCGAAGTGGCTCAGCCTGGCATTCATGAAACCCTGACCGACCTGACCACGCAGCTGGCAAACGGTCTGCTGGAAGCCGCAGAAGAGGCCGGTATCCCTCTGGTGGTTAACCACGTGGGCGGCATGTTCGGGATTTTCTTCACCGATGCGAAAACCGTGACCAGCTATCAGGACGTGGTGAAGTGCGACGTTGAACGCTTCAAGCGCTTCTTCCACCTGATGCTGGAAGAAGGCGTGTACCTGGCACCGTCCGCGTTCGAAGCGGGCTTTATGTCCGTGGCGCACAGCGAAGAAGATATCAATAACACCATCGACGCGGCGCGTAAGGTGTTCGCGAAGCTCTAAGGGCATTGCCGGGTTGGGTGTTCTCCCTCTCCCTGTGGGAGAGGGCTGGGGTGAGGGCATCAGCCCGCACCTGACTACCGGCTCTGCTTTCTCAACAGATAAATAAAGTACGGCGCACCGATAAAGGTCGACAGCAGACCCGCCGGGATCTGATACGGGAACAGCATCATTCTTCCGCACCAGTCCGCGAACACCAGCATCACCCCGCCCGTCAGGGCCGACATGACGATATGCGGCATCGTCCGGCGGAATCCCATCATTCTGGCAATGTGCGGCGCCATTAATCCGACAAAACTCAGCGGTCCAATCGTCAGGGTTGCCACAGCCGTCAGGCACGCCGCAATCAGCAGCAAGGCCACGCGCGCTGGCGTCAGCGCCATTCCCACCGCACGTGCGGTTTCGCCGCCGAGCGGCAGAATGGTCATCCAGCGGCGGCACAGCGGCACCATCGCCAGCAGCACGAGCATCACCATCCCGGACCAGATTACCTGGCTGCCGGTGGCGTTGTACGTTGAGCCGGAAATCCAGGTCAGGATCTTCGCCATACGCGGATCCCCGCTGGCCTGCAGCATCATCAGCAGCATCGTAAATGCGGTGCTGAGCGCCATCCCGGCCAGCAGCATGCGGTGCGGAGAAAACCCGCCGCGACCGGCGGCTATCAGGATAATCATCAGCGTGGCTGCCGCGCCGATACTGCCGGCAGGCATCAGCCAGCCAAACGCATTGCCCGGCACAAAGAACAGCATCAGCACCACGCCAAAGGCAGCGCCAGAGCTGATACCAAGCACTTCAGGGCTCGCCATCGGGTTGCCGGTCAGACGCTGAATAATGCACCCCGCCACCGCCAGCATTACCCCTGCGATCAGCGCAGCGAAGATACGCGGCCAGCGCCACTGCAGCAGTTCATTGAGTAAATCACCCGTTGCCCAGTGCCAGCCCGAGGCATCGCGTCCGAATGAGAGCGCCGCGAACGAGGCGATCATCAGCACCGCCAGACCGGCAAGGCTAAACCACAGCACCGACTGACGTTCAGCGTAGACTTTATCGCCCGCGTCCATCGCCGGTGCACTCATGCTGCGCAGCCGCGGGAGCAGCCACAGCAGCAGCGGCGCCCCGATAAGCGCGGTCACAGAGCCGGTGGAGACTTCCCTCCAGACCTGCGCCAGCCAGAGAATAAGCTGATCGGAAAGCCAGAGGATCAGCGCCCCAATCAGCGGCGCTAGCATCAGACGCGTCAGTAAACGACGCGCCCCGAGCATTTTCGCCAGCAGCGGCGCAAACAAGCCGATAAACCCGATAATGCCGACCGCGTTCACCAGCAGGGCGCTTAATACAATCGCCAGCGTCAGCGCCGCCAGGCGAGCCAGCGACAGCGCCAGCCCCAGGTTACGCGCCACGCCATCATCCAGACCCATGAGCGTCAGAGGACGCAGGAGCAGCAGCGTCAGCACAACACCGCCAGCCAGCTGCGGCCACAGGCGCTGCACAATGCTCCAGTCGGTCTGGGTGAGCGTACCGGTACTCCACAGGAACATGCTTTGCAGCTGATCGTGGTGGAACAGCACCAGCAGCTGGTTAATCGCGCCACAGTAGAGGCTCACCACCAGCCCGGCCAGAATAAGCGTTACCGGAGAAAGGCGCTTGCCCCAGGCCACGCCAAAGACCAGCGCGCCCACCACGCACGCCCCCGCGAGTGCCGCAAACTGCGAGGTTAACGCACCCGGCAGCGCCCACAGGGTGGTGACGGTGATCCCAAGCTGCGCGCCGGTCGCGACGCCGAGCGTGGTGGGCTCTGCCAGCGGGTTACGCAAAACCTGCTGGAACAGCACGCCCACCAGCCCTAAACCGGCGCCGACTAAAAGGGAGATCGCCAGACGCGGCATCAGGCTGTAGTGGAACAGCATCTGCTGAATATTGTCGATATCCGGCGAGGCCAGAGCGGCCCCCCACTGCGCGCGGGGTAACGCCGCCGAGAGGTTGAACCCGGTTAATACCAGCGCAACCAGAAAAAGCAGGGATAGCAGCAGCGCCGGGAAGCGGGCGATACGCGTATTCATGCTTTACCTCCCAGGGCGTTATCCAGCACGCGGGCAAAATGCATGGCCGACAGCGTCGCGCCGTAGAACCAGACCGCCGGGGCGCGCTGGAAGCGCTGCTCACGCACAAACGGCATCGCCCGCCAGAGCGGGGTTGCCATCAGGGTTTGCATGGCGCGTTCGTTGCCGTGGTCGAAACACAGCACATCGACATCGCGAAACGCCGCCAGACGATCGATACCCACCGCGGTACTGCCCCAGAACGTCATCTCCCCTTCCCAGGCATTGCGAATGCCGAAGCTGTCGAGCACTTCCTGGAACAGGCAGTTTTTACCGAAGACCAGCATATGGCGGGCATCCAGCAGCGTCACCATCAGCAGCGGACGATCGCCCCGGTTGGCAAAGCGTGGCTTCAGGGAGTCGATCAGGGTATCAAATTCGTCGAGATGCTTTTTGGCCTCGACCTCGCGGTTGAGGAAACGCGCCATCTCGTTAATCGAGTTTTTCGCCATGGCCAGCGGTTTTTTACCGTCGCTGAAGGCGAATCCACGTCCTGGCGCAATGCGCGCCATGATCTCCTCTGACGGACCGTAGCCCGCTGACCAGAACATGAACGAGGGTTTCATCTGGGTGAGCAGTTCAAGGTTTGGCTCCGTACGCAGGCCGATGTCGATCACCGAGTCCGGCAGCTTCGGCTCGTTCACCCAGAGGTTATAGTTAGGAATGTCCGCCACGCCATAGGGCGTGACGCCAAGCGCCATCATCAGCTCGACCGGAAGCCACTCCAGGGCCACAATACGGTGCGGATCGACGGCGGCGGCACGCGCCGTATTCATTTTGAACAGCAGCGGTGAGAGCGCCATCGCCGTCAGCAGGCGACGGCGGCTAATGCGTGTGTTATCCAGCATCAGTAGACAAAGCTCACCGGTGCAGCCCCGGCAGGGTGAGGCAGAATACCCATCGGAATACCGTAAATATGTTCCAGCGTCTCGCTGCGCATCAGCTCTGCCGGTGTGCCCTGGGCAATCATCTCGCCCCCGCGCAGCGCGACGAGGTAGTCACAATAACGCGCGGCCATGTTGATATCGTGCAGGACCGCAATGACCGTCAGACCACGCTGCTGGCTCAGGCGATGCACCAGCGCCAGGACGTCGACCTGATGCGCAATATCCAGCGCGGAGGTCGGTTCATCCAGCAGCAGACAGCGGCTGTCCTGCGCCACCAGCATCGCAATCCACGCGCGCTGACGTTCGCCGCCGGACAGGCTATCCACCAGACGGTGCGCCAGCGGTTTTAGCCCGACCAGCGCAATCGCCTCTTCCACCTTCTCTCTGTCGGCGACGCCGAAGCGCCCAAGCGCCCCGTGCCACGGATAACGCCCAATCGCCACCAGCTCACGCACCGTCATCCCTTCCGCCTGCGGCAGCTGCTGCGGCAGATAGGCCACTTTGCGGGCAAAGGCTTTACTGCTCCAGCTCTCCAGCGGTTGGTCATCCAGCAGAATATCGCCTTCTGAAGGCGGCTGATGGCGCCCCAGCATCTTGAGCAGCGTGGATTTACCGGAGCCGTTGTGACCAATCAGGCCCGTCACTTTACCGGCAGGGAACGTCAGAGAGAGCGGATGCAGCAGAGTGCGCCCGGGTACGCGAAAGGAGAGATGGTTGAGCGTAAAGGTGGTGTCGGGTTGCGTTTGAATATCCTGCATATCAGCCAACTTAAATAAAAAGGGCACGGCGAACCGTGCCCGAAGAGAGATTAGAAGCGGAAGGTCGCGGTGGCAACAACCTGACGTTCAGCACCCCAGAAGCAGCCGTAGGTATTGAAGCAGCTGGCAACGTACTCGCGATCGAACAGGTTGTTCACGTGCAGCGCCACGTTTGAGCCCGCCATGCCAACGCGTGCCAGATCGTATCTGACCAGCGCATCGACAACGGTGTAGCTGCCCACTTTGAAGGAGTTCGCCGGATCGCCATAGCTTGAGCCCGTGTAACGCACGCCGGTACCCAGCGTCAGACCAGACAGCGCACCGTCAAACAGGGTGTAATCGCCCCACAACGATGCCATGTGTTTTGGCACCTGAGCAGGCGTGTTGCCTTTGTAGGTGGTGTCCGTGGTGTATTCTGCATCGGTATAGGTATAAGAACCCACCAGGTTAACGCTCGCAGACAGGGCCGCTTTCGCTTCCACCTCTACGCCACGCGCGCGGATTTCACCGCCCTGAACCGAGAAGAAGGAGCCCGCCGGGTCCGCCATCAGGTTGTTGGTTTTGGTCAGCTGGTACAACGCGCCGGTGACGACGATCGGACGATCGTTCGGCACGTATTTCACGCCCGCTTCGTACTGTTTGCCTTTAGACGGCGCGAACAGCTTGCCCTGGGCATCGCTCTGCGAAGCCGGTTCAAACGATTCGCTGTAGCTAAAGTACGGGGTTACGCCGTTATCAAACAGATAGTTAACGCCACCGCGCCAGGTGAACTGGGTATCATCACGTTTGGAGGTGGTGTTCGTCACGCGGTTGTAGGATTCCTGATCGGCCCAGTCATAACGACCGCCCAGGGTTACCAGGACTTTGTCCCACTCAATCTGATCCTGAGCGTAAACGCCGGTCTGTTTTTGCTTGTTCAACACCTGATAGGCGCCTGACGGTCCAGGATGTGAACCGAAATCGAAATCGCTGCGATCGAGGTTATAGATATCAGATGGCGCAACGGAACCGGCATAACCGAACCACGAGTCGATGTCATTACGCATGCGCATGAAATCCACACCCGTCAGCAGAGTATGATCGAGTGAACCCGTCGCGAACTTGCTCTGCAGCTGCGTATCAACAGTGAAGTTTTCCAGCTTCTCGTTATCGATCACATACTGGCGAGTCAGCGTATGGCCCCACTGCGACTGAGGAACGCTCGCGCAAGGGCTGGATGCCGGATTACTCGAATAGAGCGGATCGGAACACATACCGTAGCCGTAAACGCTGTTTTGCGAGGTCTTATTCTGCGCATAGCGCAGGTTCTGACGCACGGTAAAGGTGTCGTTGAATTCGTGGTCGACGCTGTATCCCACCATTTTCTGGTTACGGGAATAGGTATTGTTCTTCGCGCCTTCGTTGAAGTTCGTCGGCAGACGATCGCCGTTCGGCAGCGGATCAACCGTCCCCTCTTTTGGCAGCCAGCCGTAATAGCCCGTTTCAGGCTCGTTCTGGAAGTAGGAGAGGAAGGTGAAGGTGGTTTTATCATCCGGACGCCAGGAGAAAGATGGCGCGATGGCGTAACGCTGCTCACCCTTACCTTCCTGCTGGGAATTATTCGAACGCGCCACGCCCGTTAAGCGGTAAGAGTAAACGCCGTCATCGTCAATTGCATCGCTAAAGTCGAACCCGGTCTGGAACAGGCTATCCGTGCCGACTTTGAACTGGATCTCTTTCAGCGGCTCGGTTGTTGGGCGCTTGCTGACCATGTTAAGCAAGCCGCCTGGGCTGCTTTTGCCGTACAGAACGGAAACCGGACCGCGCAAGATCTCGGCGCGCTCCAGCATATAAGGATCAATCACCGCGTCGTTATAGAAGTTCCCCTGCATTTTCATGCCGTCGAGGTAGTTATTCTGCGTCTGACCATCGGCCGCAAAGCCGCGGATAATCAAATAGTCATAGGTGTTAGACGCGCCGCGTGTGCCTACCGCAACGCCAGGCGTGTAGCTCAGGGCTTCTTTTACCGAGCGCGGCTGATGCAGTGCCATCTCTTCGGCCGTGACCACAGAAATAGACTGAGGAACCTTTTGAATCGGGGTATCCGTTTTGGTCCCGGTCGCGGATTGCCTTGCGGCGATGGTCGCAGCAGGCCCCCAGGCACTTTCCTGTGCCGCAGGTGCCGCTGTTACCGTAATGGTTTCTTCTTTTTTCGGGGCTTCGGCCGCATGTGCATAAGCAGACATGCCGGCAACCGCTGTGGCGACAACCACCGCGATTTTACGTCGCGACGTGTTAATAGGCTGAGCTGTATTGAAAAGCGCCATGTTGTTCTCTGATGGAAAAGTGAATGATAACGTAAACGAGAATTATTATTATGAGCGCCAGAATAATATGCGAAACGCTGGTTGCATAGCAAGCAGTAAGCGGCCCTACAATATTTAAGGGTTTAAGAATTAACCAGATGAAAAGAGAGGGTTAATGAGGTTAGCGAAATGATCGCTAAAGCCCGCCGAAACGGGCAGAGGATTAACGGTAAAACACCTCGAACGTGGCGACGGAGTCGACTTTGCCCGCTTTAACCTCCCCCGTTTTGACGTAGCGCGCCTTAAGGGGGATTTCGAGAGGAACCTTGTCCTGCGTACTGGTTATCGCCGTGTAGTTCTGGTCAAACTGCAGCACCGTATTATTCTTGTCGAGAATTTGGATGCCGACACCCGACGCGGCGGAATCTCCTGCGGCGATGCCAAGGATATTGCCGTTCGTCACGCCCGTCGAACCCGCGCTGGTGAACTGATAATCGACCTTCGTCCCCGCCGCGCAGTCGGTGATTTCAATCTTAAAACTGCCGTCGGTAAGAATATCTGAGTATTGCCCGTCAAAATCCTGAACGTTAACCGTTTTAAGGGGCACATAAATGTTGCGGTCGACCAGATTACAGGTGTTGGTCGTAATGTGAACGCTGGCAGGAGAAAACCGCATTTCACCGATTACCGCGTTACCCAGAATATCCACAGCCGTTAATCGCGAAGTATCCAGATCTCCCTCCTGGATATCGCCTGTTACTACCAGCTGTGCAGCGGCGCGAAACGTAGATTTATTCTGCGAAGAACCATGAATCGACCCCATATAATGGATAGTCCGAAAGAGGTCCTCTTCGTTATAGCTGGGAAAACGTTCGCTCGAGGAAGCCGCTCGGATACCAATACCCGGCACGTTAGTTTGATAAACTCCAGGCAGAACACTCTCCCGAGCATCAGTACTCGCAAGATAAAGATATCCGCGTCTGATTTGCGCATCACCATAACACTCCACCGTGACTTCCTTACTCTCGACGCTGACGTCATAAATCACGGTGCCGACGGGCGTATCGGGCTCAACCACGATCACCGGCGGAAGTTGAAACGTCACCACGGCATCCACGTCAGAACTGCCGTTAAAGGTACAGTCTGCATGGGCTGAATGGAAAAAGGCACCCGCGAGCAAGAGCAGCAGTGACGAAAGAAACGTTTTGGTTGAACAGCATTGACGCATGAAATACCTCTGTTATTGGCAGTTGATCGTAACCTTCACGATCCCTGCTGAGCCCTGCGAGGGAAGATCCAGTACTCCCTGACACTGACGATCGCGTTCTTCCCCCCACTGCACGCTAAACGTTGTTTTGCCGGACAGTCCCGTAAGGTAAACCTCACCGTCATCCCCGACGATAGCGGAGGTACTCTCCAGCGCCACCACGGCCCCAAACGGAACGGGCTTACCTGCGTAGAGCAAGGTCACCAGCGCGCGTCGTCCAACGCGAGCATCGAAGGTCGCGCTCAGCGCCGCTCCCTTCGTCGGCACGAGATCGAGCGTTGCTGCATCGATATCAATATCTTCCCGATCCTGGGTATTTACGGTGATGACGTTGTGCCGATAGGGCGCCAGGGAGGGCACAATGGCGTTACCAAAACGGTCTGTAGAGATGCCCCGCCCGTTTTGCACTTTGACGTTATCGCCATCCTTAATGTGCACAATGGCGAATGCGTCGCGGACAGGTTGCCCCAGCGTTACGCCATGTTCGTGGGCAACGATCGACCCCTGCGCGCTGTAGTTCCACTGTCTGTTATCGCCGCCGTAGCTGTACCCCATCCCGACCTCACCGGAAGCGCCACGGTAACGCCCGGACAGGCTGCCGCCGTAGCCGGTATTCTGATTGGCATAGCTCTGCTGAAGGTTGTAGCTCAACTTATTGTCCTCCAGCGCGGTACCGCCGAGCCCGACCTGATGCGAGACAAACCCACCGCTGGCGGTGTTAGCACTGTAGGTTGCCCATGAATCAGGCAGCCACTTTGATAAAGGAATGTTGACCGTCAACGCCATCTGCCGGTCAGTATCAGCGTCCGGCGTGCGGGTCAGGTTGTAGCTTATTGACCAGGTGATATTGCGCCAGCTTGAGCTCAGCCCCGCGCTGACGCTACGCTCATGGCCGTCCATGTCCCAGTAATCCTGCTGATAGCCGTTGAGATAAGCCGAGCCCCAGTCTGAAATGCGCTGGGACAGATTTAACTGCATGCGGCTTCGGCGGTTGTTGGTTCTGCGGTAGGTATAGATGCCGTCATCGATCTCGCTGTCACGCTGATCGATAGCTTCCTGAAAGGTATAAAACCCCGAGGTGGAGTAGCGGTAGCTGGCAAGCGTGACGGTCGTATCCGTGTCAGGGATATCTTTTGAGTACTGGGCCCGCCACGATAAACCGCTGGCATCGTCACGCCCGTCATCAAACGCGGTACGCGCAGCCGTGAGATCGACAGATGCGGAGCCAAAGTGCCCCAGGTCGGCACCAAGACCCAGCAGCAGCGCATGATACAGTGACGCCCCCAGCGCGCCGGTATAGGCCGTGACGCCGTAAGGCAGACCATAGATAGCCGTACCTTGCGCAAAGGTGGGTTCATCTTCACCTTCGTTACCGCGATAGCGCCCTGCTGCCAGCGAATACTTAAAACCGCCTTCTCGCTGTAAAACCGGCACCGACGCGCTGGCCTGAATGAAGCTGTGCTCGCTGCCATCCGCCTCTTCGACGGTGACTTCCAGATCGGCTCCGGAAGTCACCTGGCTTAAGTCGCGGATCTCAAAAGGCCCTGGCGAGACGTTTGTTTGATAAATGGTATAGCCATTTTGCTTGATGGTGACTTTCGCGTCGCTATTCGCAATACCCCGCACAACAGGCGCAAAGCCTTGCTGGCTGACGGGCAGCATAGCGTTGTCCGTTTCCAGCTTCACGCCGGTCATCTGGACGCTGTCAAAAAGCTCGCCATTAGTATACGTCTGGCCCATCTCAAGCTGGCTTTTTAACGTTTTGATGTCACGCTGCAAAGTGCTGGCGATGGCCTCCCAGCCGGAAGCGTCGCTCCAGGTGCTGTTATTGCGCAGTCGCCACGCGCCAAGGTTCATCCCCGACTCCAGACCCAGCCAGGTCGAAGAGGTGTTGCCCGAGCTGTAGTGCTGCTGAGAACCGCTGAGCTGATAGCTTGTCCAGGCGGCAGGCGCGCCGTCATCCCAGAATTTCGGGTTTATCGCCCCGGCGACGGCCCGATCGCGGTAGATCTGCGGAATGACCAGCTTCAGGGTCTGGTTATCCTGATCGTAATCGTAGCGTGCGTTTTCAATGAAATGAGAGATGTCCCGAACGTAAGCCTCGTCATCCAGTTCTTTCAAATCCGGGATCGTGTCGACTTTCACGCCGTATTCGCGAAGGTCCGCTTTGGTCAGCTCCGGCAGCAGATGCTGTTTGTCGTCAGAAAGCACGTAGGTGAGCGTACGGGTATCCAGCACGTCCCGATCCCACATAATCGTCGTGGGGTAGCTTCCTGCAAGTAAGCCATTATCATTGATGAAGTTTTTGAGCGTGGAGGTATTTTCGAGAGGGGTATCCAGTTCAAGGATCCGCAGGTTGAATTCGTCATCCGCACTTGCAGGCTGGATCGCGGCGAGCAGCGCCAGCGCGATCCCGGACAGTACCTGTTTGTGAAGTAAAGATGACGACATAACGTACCAACATGATCGATTTAAAGAGCCTGCTTGCGTGGAGAGGTCTGGGCGCCGAAATCATTAATAGCCGTCCAGGTCACCGCGCCATTTGCCGCTTTTGGTAGCGCGAAACTCTGCTTGCTAAAGGGTGCAACCATCATTGAAATGGCACCCGGCGTGGTTTTGGTCTCTTTCACCGGCACACTTTTCCCGCCAACGGCCAGTTCGCCAAATGAGACGTAAAAAGGCGTGGGATTGTTTGCAATTAGCGTGTCACCCTGACGATGGAACGTGATTTTTTCATACGCCCCCAGCGCATCGGCTTCCTTCAGCTGAGCGGGACGCCAGAAAAGCTTCAGGCGTGTTTTCATTGCGAACTGCAGCGTGTTTTTCTCTTTCAGATCGGGAGAGAGAGCAGAGACGGATTTCACATTCGCCAGAAACAGTGATTCGCGGTCTGCCGGCAGGCTGTTTTTATCGCCGGTAAAAATAACGTGTAACAGCGTCTGACGATTTTCCTGCAACTTATAGACAGGCGGCGTAATAATAAAGGGAGCCTTTGCATCATTGGGATAACTGACCCAGCTTTGCACCAGATAACGCGTATGAGGATCTTTATTTTTAAGTGCGATTTGTACTTCAGATTTATTCGATGGATAAATAATTCGCGTACCACCGAGAACAACGCTGGCCTGCACTGAACAACAGGAAATAATTAAACAACCACATAACAATTTAAATAACGTCTTCATACAGCGTTCCAGAAGGCAGCCGTTCAGGCTGCCGATAATTGCTTAGCGATAGACAACCTCGAATGTTGCAGAGGAAGAGTAATGACCCGCGGTTGGCGCGGTATCACCGACCTGAATCACTTTCGCGGTGTAGTTAAAGACAGAAGCCGCTGCGCCGGTCGCATCGTTATCCACGTCGGTGCCTGCATCCGGTACTGAACCGTCAAAGAGCACATCGCCTTTGCCGCCGTTTTCATTGCTGACAGTGATGCCAACGTTAGTGGCATTGCCTGCGCCGGAGAGGTCGTTCTTCAAACGCTTGTATGCCGCGTCCGTCGTTGTGCCGCTGAACTTGAGGTTCAGTTTGGCGACCAGCGGGTCACATTTTTTCACTTCAATCTTGAAGGCTTTGGATGTTCCCACGGTACCGTCAGCGCCAAAGTCCGAAGGATAGGTATCCGCGAACGTGACGGTTGATGCGTTGGTACCTGAGCCATCAACGTTAATTTCGCAGGTATCGGCAACAATTTTTCCGGCGAAGTTCACCGTACCGGAATCGTTAGAAGCGAATACAGGCAGAGACACCGCAGCCATAAGACTTCCGGCCAGGAAAGAAGTAACAACATATTTATTCATGATAATATCCTTATATACAAATGTAGACATCCATTCCCGCTAAATAACGAGCGTCAGAATGTTATGCAAATTTTCACGCCACTCACGACCAAACATCTACCAATGAAATATTCTATGAGGCCGGTGGATTTGTTGAGGAGATTACATCAGATTATTCTTGCAGGTGTCCAGAGCACAAAATAACAGACCAAATAAAAGCTATGCCAAGCTTATGTTTTAAATGATAAAACTAAGCCCTTAATAATTCTTAATTCTGCTTTTAATAATTTTAAAATATTAATAAATGTAAAAAACAAAAAAAGCCGCTTTATATTAAAGCGGCTTTTTATTCAGGAAACTAATCAGTTCCCGCCAAACATATCCTTAATCCAGCCGGCTACGCCATCGCTGTCTTTTTTCTCATTCTGCTGCTGCGGCTGTTGCTGCTGCGGCTGCTGTGGCTGAGAAGACTGGTCGAACGGATTGCCCGTCGGCTGTTCAGGCTGGCTTTGCTGGCACAGCGAGTCCGGGTTGGCCGTCCAGACCGGCAGGGTACGCATTCCCCCGCCGCAGACGAAGTTACCGGAACTGTCCACGCCCATATCCACGATATCTTCCGGCGCAACCAGATTCAGCGGCACCGGAGACTGATTGGCCAGATAGCGCTGGTAAATCGACATCGCCCCGCTCGCCCCGTACAGTTTGGTCGGCTGGTTGTTGTCGCGGCCTACCCAGGTGATCACCACTTCACGGCCATCAATACCGGCAAACCAGGTATCGACGTTGTTGTTGGTGGTCCCGGTTTTACCCGCCAGATGCAGGCCCGGATACTTCGCACCCAGCTGACGCCCGGTACCGCGCTGCACAACCTGCTGCATCGTCCACAGCGTCATATAGGCGGCCTGAGCAGGAACGGCACGCTCCGCCTGCGGGAAGCTCTGATACAGCACGGAGCCATCTTCGGCAATCACCGAACGCAGGGCAGACAGCGGTGCGCGGTTGCCCCCGCTGGCAATGGTCTGGAACGCCTGCGCCACTTCAATTGGCGTCAGGTTAAGCGCGCCAAGGATCATCGCCGGCACCGGGTGCAGCTGATCTTTCGACACGCCCAGTTTTTGCCAGGTGTCGACAATCGCTGGCAGTCCCAGAGACATGCCCAGGTTCACCGTTGGCACGTTCATGGAACGCGTTAACGCATCCACCAGCATGACCTGACCGCTGAACTGTTTATCATCGTTCTGCGGTGACCAGACCTGGCCGTTAGGTTGGCGCAGGGAGATCGGCGCATCCGCAATCCAGGTGTTCAGGCGATACTGATTGGGCTGACTCAGGGCTGTCAGGTAAGTTGCCGGTTTTGCCAGAGAGCCGATTGAGCGACGCGCCTGCATGGCGCGGTTGTAGCCTGCAAACTGCGGCTCGGCACCGCCCACCATGGCGCGAACTTCACCGGAGTTACGGTCAACCACCACCATCGCGGTTTCAAGATCGGAGAGCTTACGCTGTTTCTTCAGCGCCGGAATGCCTTCCACCGCCGCTTTTTCTGCCGCATCCTGCGCCACGGAGTCGAAGGTGGTGAAGATCTTCACGCCGGAGAGATCTTTGACCTTATCGCCGAGCTTGCTTTGCAGCTCCTGACGCACCAGCTGCATAAACGCAGGCTGAGGCGAAATCACGCCGCCGCGCGGCTGAACGCCGAGCGGACGCGCGCTCAGCATGTCGTACAGCTCCTGGTCAATCACCTGCTGCTGCTGCAGCAGACGCAGAACGAGGTTACGACGCTCCAGCGCCAGTTTCGGGTTACGCCACGGGTTGTAGATGGACGCCCCTTTTACCATGCCCACCAGCAGCGCCTGCTGGTCCAGGCTCAGCTCTTCCACCGGACGGCCAAAGTAGTACAGGCTCGCCAGCGGGAAGCCGCGGATTTCGTTATCGCCGCTCTGACCGAGGTACACCTCGTTCATGTACAGCTCAAGGATACGATCCTTGCTGTAGCGCGCATCCATCAGCACGGCCATGTAGGCTTCGTTCGCTTTACGCCAGTAAGAGCGTTCGCTGGAGAGGAACAGGTTCTTCACCAGCTGCTGAGTCAGCGTACTCGCCCCCTGCACGGTGCGACCGGCAGTCAGGTTAGCCAGTACCGCACGACCAATCGAGTAGAGGCTGATGCCATCATGCTCGTAGAAGTGACGGTCTTCGGTGGCCAGCAGGGTATCGACCAGCAGATCCGGGAAGCCGTTACGCGCCACGAACAGGCGCTGCTCGCCGTTTGCCGACGAAAGCATGGTGATCAGGCGCGGATCGAGGCGGAAGAAACCGAACTGGCGGTTGTTATCCATGTTCTCGATGGTGTCCAGACGATCGCCGTCAAAGGTCAGACGCGCGCGCACCTGCCCCTCTTTGCTGTCCGGGAAATCAAACGGACGACGGATCATCTCAATGCTGTTGGACTGCACGGTAAATTCGCCAGGCCGCGTCATTTTTGACACCTGACGATACTGGGTGGCTTCCAGCAGTTTCACCATCTCGTTCTTAGTGACGGACATATCTGGCTCGAGGTTCACCATACGGCCATACACTGCCGCAGGTAGCTGCCAGACTTTACCGTCGATACGGCTGCGGATCTTCTGATCCAGATACACGCCGTAAATCGCCATCAGCACGACAAAAACAATAAACAGCTTCAGCAGCAGCCAGAACCAGCCGCGCTTGCCCCGAGGCTTACGCCCTTTGCCTTTTCCATTACGCGGCATCGGTTCTTCATCCTCATAATCGTCTTCATAGTCATCGTCATAGTCCTCATCTCTGAGGCGACGACGGCTTACCTTTTCTTTCGCCGGACGCGTTGGTTTTCCCTTACGTCCTATTGGCTCGCGGTCATTCCCCGCCATGCTTTTTCTCCGCAACTTTCAGGCGCAAAGGCCAGATTTTCTTTTCTTTCACAGGTCTGTGAAAGAAGAAATCTCTCAAAATTTGTTTTCTCCCTCTCCCTGTGGGAGAGGGCCGGGGTGAGGGCATCAGGCCGCACTCCCCTCTTACGAATACTTCTTCGTTCGCCGCGTAGGCGCCGTATTCGCCGGATCGTCCGGCCAGACATGTTTGGGGTATCGCCCCTTCATCTCTTTCTGCACCTCACGGTAGCTTCCCGCCCAGAACGCCCCCAAATCTCGGGTGATTTGTAATGGACGATGCGCAGGCGACAGCAGCTCAAGCACTAACGGCACGCGCCCTTCCGCAATGGACGGCGTGGTGGCCTCACCAAACATCTCCTGCATCCGAACCGCCAGCGCTGGCGGATTATCCTCATGATAACGGATGGCAATCCGGCTTCCGGTCGGCACAGTGTAATGCCCTGGCAGTTCACTATCCAGACGTTGACGTAATGACCAGTCCAGTAAATTCTGTAACGCTGTCTTAACATCAAGCGCCTTAAGGGCTCGCAGGGAGTGCACGCCGCTCATTTGCGGCAGTAGCCAGTGCTCAAGCGTCGCAAGCAGCGTCTCATCATCCACCGCGGGCCAACCGTATTCCGGTAGCCACTTCGCGGCGCAGTGCAGACGAATGCGGTACTGCTCGGCTTCCGGCGTCCAGTTCAGGGCGCTCAGCCCTTTTTCCCGAATGCCGTTCAGCATGGCCTGATGAAGCTCTTCTTCCGACGGCTTAGCCAGCGGCTTCGTCCCTAACGTCAACTTACCAATCTGGCTGCGACGAAACGCCTTCAGCGTGCCCTGGGCATCATCCCATTCCACGGTATCAGATTGCTGAAGCAGCTGCGGGCAGGCACGCGTCAGGGCGTCAATCTCTACGGCAATCGCCTGCAGGATACGCGCATCCGGAGAATGGCTGCCCTGAAGCAACAGCGGGGCGATCAGCCATTCGTGACGCGTCAGCGCATCATCGCTGTCCAGCATCGCCCCCATGCCGTTTGCCAGCTGGTAGCGACCGTCCAGCCCGCGCCGACGCGCGATCCTGTCCGGGAAGGCCTGTGCCAGCAGGAAGGCAATCTTATCGCTGTCATGCGATCCTCCCCGGCTATTCAGGCGCTTGCTCAGCTGCTGCGCCCGCTGCTGCCAGTTCCCCTGACTGCGCGAAAACGCCTGCCCCAGATCGCTGCTGCCACCGCGAGGCGGCTCCTCAAGAATAGCCGCCAGTTTTGCCGCCGTGGCAATTTCATCATCCCCTTGCGCGGCCACCAGCATCGCGGCCAGACGCGGATCGTTGCCCAGCGCCGCCATTTTCTGGCCGCGCGCCGTCAGACGCTCGCCTTCCAGCGCGCCGAGCTGGGTAAGCAACGTGCGCGCAGCGGTGAGGTTTACGACAGGGGGAGGATTAAGCCAGATGAGCTGATCAGGGTTCGGGCAGCCCCACTGAAGCAGATCCATCACCAGGCCAGACAAATCGCTTTGTAAAATTTCCGGGGTGCTTTGCTGTGCAGCGCGTTCAGCCTGTTCCGCGCTGGTCAAATGCAGGCAGATACCCGGCTCAAGACGCCCCGCACGGCCCGCGCGCTGCACCATCGACGCCTGGCTAATGCGCTGCGTCAGGAGTTTAGTCAGCCCGGAACGCGGGTCAAAGCTTGCCACCCTCTCCTGCGCGCTATCCACCACCAGGCGAATGCCTTCAATGGTCAAACTGGTTTCAGCAATGTTGGTTGCCAGCACCACCTTGCGCTGCCCCACCGGGGCCGGAAGGATGGCTTTACGCTGATCCTGTAGCGACAACGCGCCGTAGAGCGGGCAAAGCAGCACCTCGCCGCCTACGCGGGTAGAAAGCTGCTCCTGCACGCGCTGGATTTCACCGACGCCCGGCAAAAACAGCAGCAGGGAACCGGGCTCCTGACGCAGCAGCTCAGCGGTGGCAATGGCGACGGCCTCGTCAAAACGCTGATGGGCGGGAAGCGGCTGATAGCGGCGATCAACCGGAAACGCCCGCCCTTCTGAGCTGATGACCGGCGCATCGGGTAATGCCTGTCGTAGCCGCTCGTTATCCAGCGTGGCCGACATGATAAGCAGCCGGAGATCGTCGCGCAGCCCCTGCTGCACATCCAGCAACAGGGCGAGGGCCAGATCCGCCTGCAGGCTGCGCTCGTGAAACTCATCGAGGATCACCAGCCCGACGCCGGTAAGCTCCGGATCGTTTTGCAGCATGCGGGTGAGAATCCCCTCGGTGACCACTTCAAGACGCGTGGTCGGGCCAACGCAGGTTTCGGCACGCATCCTGTAACCTACCGTTTCGCCCGGTTTTTCATTCAGCAGTTCCGCCAGACGCTGCGCCACGTTGCGCGCGGCCAGCCTGCGCGGCTCCAGCAGGATAATTTTCCCGCTGATGTTTCCGTCTTTCAGAATCTGCAGCGGCAGCCAGGTGGACTTCCCCGCGCCCGTAGGGGCATTCAGCAAAACCTGCGGGGCATGGTGTAAGGCAGCGAGAAGCTCAGGAAGAATGACGGCGACCGGCAATGAGGACACTAACAGCTCCAGAGGGTTAACATTAATCGGCGTACATTGTAGCATCGGCGCATATCATTACCGAGTCCTCCGTATGTCTGAGTCGAAACGGCTATTTTTTGCCATTGAATTGCCCACCGCGATACAGCGTCAAATTGTTCGCTGGCGCGCCGATTGCTTCCCGCCGGAGGCAGGCCGCCCTGTCGCGGCGGCCAACCTGCACCTGACGCTGGCCTTTTTGGGCGACGTCAGTGCTGAAAAGCAGCGGGCGTTAGCCGCAATGGCCGGGCGTATTGCCCAGCCGGAATTTACGCTGCACCTCGACGACGCGGGTCAGTGGCTGCGTTCGCGCGTGGTCTGGCTGGGCACGCGCCAGCCTCCGCGCGGATTATTGCAGCTGGCGAATATGCTGCGCGCGCAGGCGGCGCGCAGCGGCTGTTATCAGAGCCCACAGCCGTTTCATCCACATATCACGCTGCTGCGCGATGCCGGTCAGGCCGTTGCCATCCCGCCGCCGGGTTTTCACTGGGCCTTTCCGGTCAACGGATTTGCGCTTTACGAATCCGTCTTTGCACAGGGACGCACCCGCTATACGCCGCTACAGCGCTGGACGCTGGGCAACACCGAAAGGAATTCTGATGAAGTTTAGTCCTCCCCTGCAGCACGCTACGCTTATCCAACGCTACAAACGCTTCCTCGCCGACGTGATCACCCCAGAAGGGGTACAGCTCACCCTGCATTGCCCCAATACCGGTGCCATGACGGGCTGTGCGACGCCGGGTGACAGGGTCTGGTATTCCACATCAGAAAATACTAAACGCAAATATGCCCATACCTGGGAAATGACCGAAACCCAAAATGGGGCATTTATTTGCGTTAACACCCTGCGCGCAAATCAACTGGTTAAGGAAGCGCTGACCCACGGCACAATTCCTGAACTGGTAGGATACGGCACGCATAAAAGTGAAGTGAAATATGGCGATGAAGGCAGCAGAATTGACTTCATGTTACAGGCGGAAGACAGGCCGGAGTGCTATATTGAAGTGAAATCAGTGACGTTAGCGGAACAGGAAAATGGCTACTTCCCGGATGCGGTAACGCTACGTGGCCAGAAGCATCTGCGAGAGCTAATGAGTGTTGCGGCGGCGGGCAAACGCGCCGTATTGCTGTTTGCGGTGTTGCATTCAGCCATTGAACGTTTCTCCCCTGCCCGCCATATTGATCCTAAATACGCGCAATTGTTGAATGAGGCACAAAAGCAGGGGGTAGAGGTTTTCGCTTATAAAGCGGAACTTTCTGCCGATAATATGACTCTGATATCCTCTCTTCCCATTGTCTTATAAGGGATTAGACGATTGACGATTAAGTGTTCTGGCCGCGTGCGCAAATACGCTTTTCCTCACAGGCTTGTCAAGTGTTACGTTTAGATAATTGCCATCCGGAAAAGCATCTGCTATTTATAGCGACCTGATTTTTCCCCCAACACGGGGATCGATAGTGCGTGTTAAGGAGAAGCAACATGCAAGAAGGGCAAAACCGTAAAACATCGTCCCTGAGTATTCTCGCCATCGCTGGGGTGGAGCCGTATCAAGAGAAGCCGGGCGAAGAGTATATGAACGAAGCCCAGCTGTCGCACTTCAAGCGTATTCTTGAAGCATGGCGTAATCAACTCAGGGATGAAGTCGATCGCACCGTTACTCATATGCAGGATGAAGCTGCTAACTTCCCGGATCCGGTAGACCGTGCCGCTCAGGAAGAAGAGTTCAGCCTCGAACTGCGTAACCGTGACCGCGAACGCAAACTGATCAAAAAGATCGAGAAAACGCTGAAAAAAGTCGAAGACGAAGATTTTGGCTACTGCGAATCCTGCGGTGTTGAAATCGGCATTCGTCGCCTGGAAGCGCGTCCAACCGCCGATCTGTGCATCGACTGTAAAACGCTGGCCGAAATCCGCGAAAAACAGATGGCCGGTTAATACCAGCGCTGTTTACACACTCTAAAGGCGGGAGTCTCTCCCGCCTTGTTACTGTTGATATGTCTGAATCACACTATATTGGGCGCTTCGCGCCATCTCCTTCCGGTGAATTACACTTCGGCTCATTAATAGCCGCGCTCGGCAGCTACCTGCAGGCTCGCGCCCGCCAGGGAAAATGGCTCGTACGCATTGAAGATATTGACCCTCCACGTGAAGTTCCCGGTGCTGCAGAGACGATTCTGCGTCAGCTGGAACATTACGGTCTTCACTGGGATGACGAGGTGCTCTGGCAGTCAACACGTCACGAGGCTTATCGGGAACGTCTGGCCTGGCTTCGCGATCGGGGGCTTTCCTATAACTGCACCTGCACCCGCGCGCGTATCCAGAGCGTGGGTGGCGTCTATGACGGCCACTGCCGCACGCTTAATCTTCCCCAGGAAAATGCCGCAGTACGTATAAAGCAGCGTGCCCCGGTAACGCGCTTTACCGATCTCCTCTCCGGTGAGATTCATGCCGATGAACGCCTGGCACGTGAGGATTTTATTATTCACCGCCGTGACGGCCTGTTTGCCTATAACCTGGCGGTGGTCGTCGACGATCGTTTCCAGGGCGTGACGGAAATTGTGCGCGGGGCGGATCTGGTCGAACCGACCGTGCGACAAATATCGCTCTATCATCAGTTTGGCTGGACGGCACCGGACTACATTCATCTGCCGCTGGCGGTCAATGCGCAGGGCTTTAAATTGTCAAAGCAGAACCACGCTCCGGCCCTGCCAGACGGCGATCCGCGTCCTGTTTTGATCGACGCGCTGCGATTTCTCAACCAGAATGTAACCAACGAATGGCAGGATCTGCGTGTTGACGAACTGCTGAAAATGGCCGTTGCCAACTGGACGCTCGCGGCAGTGCCAAAAATCCAGCATTCTCAAATGCGTTGCGCTGAGCTATGATTAGCCGCTTTTTTCATAACAAAACACACTACGAGGTGTACCATTTTTACCCGAGTCGCTAATTTTTGCCGTAAAGTGCTAAGCCGCGAAGAGAGCATGGCGAACGATGCTATTGCACAGCCACACATGTCGGTTATTCCGCGTGAGCAGCACACTATTTCCCGCAAAGATATCAGTGAAAATGCCCTCAAGGTGCTCTATCGTCTGAATAAAGCGGGCTACGAGGCCTACCTCGTGGGCGGTGGAGTGCGTGATTTACTGCTGGGCAAAAAACCAAAAGATTTCGACGTGACGACCAGCGCCACGCCTGAGCAGGTGCGCAAATTATTCCGCAACTGCCGTCTTGTTGGCCGCCGTTTCCGTCTGGCTCACGTGATGTTTGGGCCGGAAATTATCGAAGTGGCGACCTTCCGCGGCCATCACGAAGCGGGCGTATCGGATCGCACGACGTCCCAGCAGGGCCAGAACGGCATGCTGCTGCGGGATAACATCTTCGGCTCTATCGAAGAAGATGCCCAGCGCCGCGATTTCACCATCAACAGCCTTTACTACAGCGTGGCGGATTTCACCGTCCGCGATTACGTCGGCGGCATGCAGGACCTGAAAGAAGGTCTGATCCGTCTGATCGGCACGCCGGAAACGCGCTATCGTGAAGATCCCGTGCGTATGCTGCGCGCCGTGCGTTTCGCCGCCAAGCTGGATATGCGCATCAGCCCGGAAACGGCAGAGCCGATTCCGCGTCTGGCGACGCTGATTAACGACGTGCCGCCTGCCCGCCTGTTCGAAGAGGCACTGAAGCTGCTGCAGGCCGGCCACGGTTTTGAAACCTATAACCTGCTGCGCGAATACAACCTGTTCCAGCCGCTATTCCCGACCATTACCCGCTACTTCACCGAAAGCGGTGACAGCCCAATGGAGCGGATGATTGCGCAGGTGCTGAAAAATACCGATACCCGTATTCGCAACGACATGCGCGTCAATCCGGCGTTCCTGTTTGCGGCGATGTTCTGGTATCCGCTGCTGGAAACGGCCCAGCGCATCACCCAAGAGAGCGGGCTCGCCTACTATGATGCCTTCGCGCTGGCCGCAAACGACGTGCTGGACGAAGGGTGCCGCACGCTCGCTATTCCGAAACGTATTACCACGCTGGTGCGCGATATCTGGCAGCTTCAGCTGCGCATGTCTCGTCGTCAGGGCAAACGCGCCTGGAAGCTGATGGAGCATCCAAAATTCCGCGCCGCCTTCGATCTGCTGTCGCTGCGTGCTGAAATTGAACGCAATCAGGAGCTGCAGCGCCTGTCCCAGTGGTGGGCCGAATTCCAGGTTTCCGCCCCGCCGGAGCAGAAAGATATGCTCACCGGGCTGGATGAAGAGCCGGAACCGCGTCGCCGCCATCGTCGTCCGCGCAAACGCGCGCCGCGTCGTGAAGGGACAGCATGACCCTCGCGTACATCGCCATCGGCAGCAATTTAGCCTCTCCGCTGGAGCAGGTTAACGCTGCCGTACAGGCGCTGGGCGAGATCCCTCAGAGTCGGATCGTGGCGGTCTCCTCGTTCTACCGTACCCCGCCGCTGGGTCCGCAGGATCAGCCTGATTACCTCAATGCCGCCGTGGTGCTTGAAACCGCCCTTAGTGCCGAAACGCTGCTGGACAATACCCAGCGCATCGAACTGCAGCAGGGCCGCGTACGCAAAGAAGAACGCTGGGGACCGCGCACGCTGGACCTCGACATTATGCTGTTTGGGCACGAGACCATTAGCACTGAACGTCTCACCGTTCCGCATTACGACATGAAAAACCGCGGGTTTATGCTCTGGCCGCTGTTTGAAGTCGCCCCCGATCTCATCTTCCCGGACGGCACCCCACTTAAGTCCATTCTGGACGGCCTCAACGCGGAAAGACCCGCCCGCTGGTGATCCGCTTCCCCTGCTGATTAGCCTCAAAATAATTGTGGCTAATCGGTTGCCTAAAATCATTGTTCCCTCGAATGTTACTGTTAGAATGCGCAAAGATTCGCTTTTGGGCTATCAGGAAACAGTATGAAACCAACCACCATCTCCTTACTGCAGAAATGCAAACAGGAAAATAAACGCTTCGCCACCATCACCGCGTATGACTACAGCTTCGCCAAACTCTTTGCCGAAGAGGGTATCAACGTCATGCTGGTCGGAGATTCGTTAGGGATGACGGTACAAGGACATGATTCCACCCTGCCGGTCACGGTTGAGGATATCGCTTACCATACCCGCGCCGTGCGCCGTGGTGCCCCAGCCTGCCTGCTGCTCTCCGATCTGCCCTTTATGGCCTACGCCACGCCAGAGCAGGCATTCGAAAACGCGGCAGCGGTGATGCGCGCCGGGGCCAATATGGTCAAAATTGAAGGCGGCGCCTGGCTGGTGGAGACGGTGAAAATGCTCACCGAACGCGCCGTGCCGGTGTGTGGCCATTTGGGCCTGACGCCGCAGTCCGTCAACATCTTTGGTGGCTATAAGGTGCAGGGCCGCGGTGACGCCGCCCAGACGCTGTTTGATGATGCCCTGGCGCTGGAAGCCGCAGGCGCGCAGCTGCTGGTGCTGGAGTGCGTGCCGGTTGAACTGGCAAAGCGTATTACTGAGGCACTGTCGATTCCGGTGATCGGTATTGGCGCGGGCAACGTGACCGACGGTCAGATTCTGGTGATGCACGATGCCTTTGGCATTACCGGAGGGCATATTCCGAAGTTTGCCAAAAATTTCCTCACCGAAGCGGGCGACATGCGCGCTGCGGTCAGGCAGTATATTGCCGACGTTGAATCCGGTGTTTACCCGGGTGAAGAACACAGTTTCCATTAAGGAGTCTCGTTGTGCTAATCATTGAAACCCTGCCGCTGCTGCGCCAGCATATCCGTCGCGCGCGTCAGGAAGGTAAACGTATCGCACTGGTCCCGACCATGGGCAACCTGCATGACGGCCATATGAAGCTGGTCGATGAAGCAAGAGCCCGTGCAGATATCGTGGTGGTCAGTATCTTCGTTAACCCAATGCAGTTTGACCGCGCCGACGATCTGGCACGCTATCCGCGCACCCTGCAGGAAGATTGCGAGAAGCTCAAAAAACGCCATGCGGATATTGTCTTCTCTCCGGCACCGGCGGATGTCTATCCTCAGGGTACGGAAGAGGCCACTTACGTTGACGTACCGGGCATTTCCACCATGCTGGAAGGCGCAAGCCGTCCGGGTCATTTCCGCGGCGTGTCGACCATCGTCAGCAAGCTCTTTAACCTGGTGCAGCCGGACGTGGCCTGCTTCGGTGAGAAAGATTTCCAGCAGCTGGCGCTGATCCGCAAGATGGTCGCGGATATGGGTTACGATATTGAGATTGTCGGCGTGCCGATTGTACGCGCCAAAGACGGCCTGGCGCTCAGCTCGCGGAATGGCTACCTGACCGCCGAACAGCGTAAAATCGCGCCGGGCTTAAGCAAGGTCATGAACACCATGGCGGAGCAGGTTCAGGCAAAAGAGTTGACCGTCGAAGAGATCGTTGCCCTCGCCGAACAGGCGCTGAACGATAAAGGCCTTCGCGCTGACGACGTACAAATTCGTGATGCTGATACGCTGCTGGAATTTACTGAAACCAGCAAGCGTGCGGTGATCCTGGTAGCGGCATGGCTTGGCCAGGCTCGTCTGATTGATAATAAAGTGGTTGAGCTGGCGTAGTTCTCGCCCTTGATAATGAAAGGTAAACGTAATGATTCGCAAAATGCTGCAAGGTAAGCTTCACCGTGTGAAAGTCACCCAGGCCGACCTGCACTATGAAGGCTCCTGCGCCATTGACCAGGATTTCCTCGATGCTGCTGGGATCCTTGAAAACGAAGCGATTGATATCTGGAACGTGAATAACGGCAAACGTTTCTCAACCTACGCGATTGCCGCCGAGCGCGGGTCTAAAATCATCTCCGTTAACGGCGCGGCTGCACACTGCGCGGACGTGGGCGATATTGTGATTATCGCCAGCTTCGTGATGATGTCTGACGAAGAAGCACACCGCTGGCAGCCAAAAGTGGCCTACTTCGAAGGCGACAACGAGATGAAACGCACAGCGAAAGCCATTCCGGTACAGGTAGCCTAATAGTTTTATACGATGACCCATTCCTGAATATTATTCAAATGAATGGGTCACTTAAAATCATTCAAAAATTAAATATTTCATATCACCTACATAGATCGCCCTGCCTTACACATACATTTCATTGATTATAAATCATTTTAAATTTTCTAAATCACTCATTTAATTTTAATAACGAGCAGCCCCTATATTTCATAAAAAATATCAATATAATCCGCTTCGAAATTTAATTTCAAATAATAGCTTTACTGGCATTTATTATTTAAACAACGAATATGGATATTGAAATGATTTCTAAAAAATATGGTTTGGCAGTTGCAATGGCAAGCGTTCTGGCTGCAGGTTCAGCGGTAGCCGCAGATCCTGACACCGGTACTATTACTTTCCACGGCATGGTTTCTAACAATACTTGCCAGGTCTCCCTTGACCAGAAAATCGATCAGAACGGCAACGATTTTGATGTGACTCTGGACACTGTATTTGTGCGCGATTTCGCAAACTCACTGGGTACCACCAGCACCCTGGGTGAAAAAAAATTCAGCCTTTCACTGACCGGTTGTGATACCGCGACTGCGAAGAAAGCATCAGCACAGTTCTCTTCATGGGCGGGTTCTTCTTCAACCGAAGGCGGCCTGCTGGTTCCACCAAGCAATGCTCAGGGCTCAGCTAAGAACGTGAACCTGGTGCTGTCAAACGACGGTAACTCAGCAACCGACCAGATCAAAGTTGACCAGACTAACAATACTCAGAAAGCAAACATCGATGCAGTTACCGGCGCAGGTAACCTGTACTACCGCGTAGCATACACTCAGGCTCAGGGTTGGGATGCAACGGCTAACCCAGTATCTGCAGGTACTGTGCAGGCACAGGTTGCCTTCACCATGATCTACGAATAAGAGATTCGTAAATTTAAAACTAAGCAATCCTTCATTGTCAATGCAGGATTGCTTATATAATTCCAAAAGGAAGTGGAAAAATGTCTCATTCATTATTCATTAAAGGCTTCAAAGCCGCATTGCTCATTACTGCTTTTTTGTCCGCTTCGAATGTAAACGCGGATATTGTTATTTCCGGCACGCGTATCATATATCCTCAATCATCAAAAGATGTCGTTGTTAATCTCGATAACCACGGAACTAAACCCCTTTTGGTTCAAACATGGCTTGATGACGGCCGCGATGGTGTAAACCCGCAAGAGCTGAAACTCCCTTTTATCATTACTCCCCCGGTATCGCGCATTGACCCGAAAAAAGGTCAATCTGTACGTATTACCTACATGGGAACACCTTTACCACAGGATCGTGAATCGCTTTTCTGGTTCAACGTTCTGGAAATTCCGCCAAAATCAAAAGCTGCAGATAAAGAGAACCTTAACCAGCTTCAACTGGCATTCAGAACACGTATTAAATTCTTATTCCGTCCTGATGGATTAAAAGGCACGGCTGGTGAAGCGGCCGAACATTTGACCTGGACGCAGAAAAAAGAAGGGAATTCGGTTAAGCTTGTTGCTCACAATAATTCACCTTATAACGTCGCCGTTTCGACGGTAACCATTAAAACCAGTCAAAAAACATACGACGTTGTTCATCAAGCCGTCCAGCCGTTCAGTGATGCCGCAATGGTGGTGAAAGGTTTATCTTCAGCAGTAAATGGCAGCGTAAAGTTCGACACCATCAATGACTATGGTGGCACAGACCATCACGAGGCTGAGCTTAAATAAATTGAGCGCCCTTTCATTCATATAATAATTGATAGCATTAACTCTGCAGAGAGTATTCTCTCTGCACTGATTAAATGGATGTGCCATGTTATTTAAACGTTCTCTTTTATGCCTTGCAATAAGCGCAACATTTCCTTTCTATGTTTGTGCAGAAAGCACTACGTCTACAAAAGACCTGCCTGAAAATGAAGAAGCCATTGAGTTTAACGATCAGTTTCTTTTAAGTGGCAGCACAAATATCGATATCAATCGTTTTGCACATGGCAACCCGGTCTTACCGGGTACGTACCGCACAAAGATAAACCTGAACGGTAAACTCAAATCTACCGTCGAGGTTACGTTTAAAGATAACGGGACACCGCGTGCGACACCTTGCATAACAAAACTGCTGTTGGCACAAGCTGGTATCGACACCAGTTCGCTGGCTGAAGAATCGGAAGAAGATGCGACGTGCATCGATATTAAAAAAATCTTCCCCGGTGCAGCGGTAAACTATGACAGCGGTAAACAGACTATGGATCTCAATTTCCCGCAGATCTATGTCCTGAAACGCCCGGCAGGTTATGTTGACCCATCTCTTTGGGAAGATGGCATTCCTGCCGCCCTGCTCTCTTATGACATGAACGCCTGGCATAGCGAGAGTAATGGCAGCACATCGGAAAGCGCGTATATGGGTTTACGCTACGGGCTCAATATGGGTCCATGGCGCCTGCGTTCACGCGGTAATCTCAATTGGGACAAAGATAACGGTACAAAGTATTCCAGCCAGGATATCTATTTGCAGAGGGATGTTACCCCGCTAAGTGCTCAATTCGTGATCGGGGACTCTTATACTCGTGGTGAAGCATTTGACTCGTTGAGTCTGCGCGGTACGCGTATGTACAGTGATGACCGTATGCTGCCGATGGGGTCAACAGGCTATGCGCCGGTGATCCGAGGCGTGGCAAACAGCAACGCAAAAGTCAGCGTAACACAGAGCGGTAATAAGATTTATGAAACAACCGTACCGCCAGGCTCGTTTGAGATAAATGACCTGAGCACGACGGGCTACGGCAATGATTTACTGGTAACAATTGAAGAAGCGGACGGCAGCAAACGCTCCTTTACCGTCCCCTTCTCATCCGTCACCCAAATGCTCCGTCCAGGTGCGACTCGTTGGGATGTTGGATTAGGGGAATTAAATGATGATTCCCTGCTTGATGCACCTAAAGTCGGTTATGGCACGCTTTACTATGGCCTGAATAATACCTTTACGGGCTATATTGGCGCACAGTATAGCGACATGGATTTTTACGCCGGTATTTTAGGCCTGGCGATGAATACAGGGATCGGTGCTTTTGCGCTTGATGCCACGCAATCCCATGCAGATATTGAGGGTCTTGATACTCTTAGCGGTCAAAGTTATCGCCTGACCTACAGTAAAATGATTGAGGCAACGGATACGTCCTTTAACGTTGCTGCCTATCGTTTTTCGACTGAAGATTACCTCAGCCTTAACGATGCTGCACAACTTCAGGACAGTATCAAGCGACAGAAATACTCGAACCGCAGCTACAATTCAAACGAAGCGCTGTATGCGGATTATCAGCGAACAAAAAATCAGGTACAACTTAGTCTTAACCAACCACTTACGTCTGGAGAAAATAATTTTGGTTCCCTTTATGTAAGCGGCACCTGGCAGGATTACTGGAACGCAACGGGCTCTACGTCCAACTACAATATTGGATATAACAATAGCTTCATCTATGGCAGCTACAGCCTGTCATTACAACGAACCTATGACCAATATGGTAAAAAAGACGACAGTATTTATTTAAGCATGAGCATTCCATTAAACGTGTTTTCACATAACAACGCGAGTACACGTTCAGGTGGCTTTAATAACATAAATATGGGCATACGTTCCGACCTTAAAGGTGGTACTAACTTTAACACCTCTGCGGGCGGAAACACGGAAGATAACAAAGTGAGTTACTCCGTCAGTGCCTCTTCAAATAGCGGTAATTACGGCGACCTGAATCAGATAAGTGGTTATGGTTCACTGAATAGCGCATACGGTCCTCTTGGTTTATCGGCTTCATTCGGTGACGACAACAGCAAGCAATATTCCGCTTCCTATAACGGGGGAATGGTATTGCATTCAGGAGGCATCGCATTTGCGCCAGGAAGCATTGGCGACAACGATGCAATGGCGCTGGTCAAGGCCAGTGGCGCAAAAGGTGCAGGCATTGGCTTCGGAAGTAGCGAAATAGGTGATTCAGGTTACGGTATTTTGCCGTATATGTCGGCTTATCGTGAAAACCGGGTGTATCTGGATATCAGCACGCTTGAAAATGACGTCGAAATAACGAATACCAGTGAAATTACCGTTCCTCGCAGCGGTTCCATCGTGCTGGTTAACTTCGAAACGAATGAAGGTCGTTCATTTATTTTAGAACTCCAGCGTAGCGATAAAGGATTTATTCCGTTGGGCGCCGATGTATTAAATGAAAAAAATGAATCTGTTGGGACCGTGGGACAGGCCGGGCAGGCCTATGTCCGTGGTGTCGACGATCGGGGTGTACTGCATGTTGTCTGGGGCAATGACAAAAACAGTAAATGTGACGTCCACTATCAGGTTTTACCAGATGCTCAAAAAGTAGGACTTACAACGGTACTTAATAACCAACAGTGCCAAATGTAATTATTCAGGAAAATAGATGAGAGTGAGTATGAAAAAAAATCTTTTTAGCCTGTCCATCGTTGCCACAACGATGCTGGCGTTATCAGGTTCGGCACTTGCCGAAGGCACTAATTTGGACGTTAACTTCACGGCCAATATCCGCGAAACCACCTGTGATATGAAACTGGTTGGCGGTACGGGTTCCGATACGCAGCAAACGCTGAACATTGGCAACAATGGTCAGGTACGACTTGACGATGTCAAAGCCGGAACGGCAAATGCCAATTTCAAAATCGTGATAGTTGAATGCCCGTCATCACTGGCCTCATTGAAAACGACTGTAAAGGGAAATAAATCGGGTTATTTACCCTCTGGGATTGTTAACCAGCCAGCAACAGGCGCAGCAGACTACGCTTCTGTCGAAATCGCCAGAGCAAGTACACCAAACGCCCCATTTGTCGTTAACTCTACCGTGGATGCAGAGCGCCTGGTCTGGAGCCCAACAGAAATCCAGAATAAGGAAGTTCCTTTGGTGGCCACATTACGTGAAACAAAAGCGAACAGCATGACAATCGGCGATTTTCAAGCCGTGGCAACCTTTGAATTTAGCTACGAGTGATTGGTGCAGGAAAACGGAGCAACATTATGAAACTTAAATCAACTTTTATCGCCCTGTCCGTTTCTGCACTTCTGTTCTCTGGAATGGCAAGTGCAGCAATCACAGGCACCAGCAGCGTCGAATTGACGATCAAATCAAAAATTGTATCGGGCACGTGTACAGCAAAAGTGCTTAACGGTGCAGGTACAGCATCCTCTGAAATTGCGTTCGGCGACGTCTATAAATCAGAGCTAGTAAGCAAAAGCCGTGTGGAACCACTGAAAATTAGCCTCACAAATTGTTCAGGGGTAACAAAAGCGACGGTAGCTGCAGCGAAAAGCGCAGGTGGGGAATGCAGTGGTACATCCAAAAATGGCAACTCTTTCTCCGGCGGCTTAGCAACCGGCTTTGAAATCTGGTCTGGGGTTGTCGATACAGGCTTGCTGATGAGCTGCAACACACCTCCGGCAGCCCAGGAAGTCACCATTACTAACGGCAAGGGAGAGTTCCCGATGAACTCCCGTATTGTCATCGGGCAAGGCCAAACCATTGCTGATGTAGGCACAGGTGCCGTTACCGCGCCAGTAACCTTTACTGTTTCTTACCAATAACGCCAGGGACCATCATGCAACAATCACCGTTTACTTTATACCAGCCCGGTCTTGTGTTGCTTATGGGACTGGCTGGCAGCCTCCTGCCTGGCGTAAGCCAGGCAGGTTCAGGTATGGATCTAAACCTGACAGCAAACATTGTTAATAACACATGCCAGCTAAGCGTGGGGAATGGTGGCCAGGTCTATTTACCAAACGTTACGCGCGACTGGTTTTATAACAGTGATAAGAGCGATCGTTTATTACCAACCGATGATGAAGCAGGAACGCCTTTCACTATTCATGTAGACAACTGCTATGCCAGCACGGGGGGAGATGCAAGTATTAAACAACTGCAGTTTAGCTTCGTACCTCAGTCTGGATTCTGGGATAACCAGAATCAGGTGTTTAAAAATGAGGCGTCAGCCGGAGCGGCAGAAAATGTGGGTATTGTGATATTTTCAGATACTTTCCACACCAATGTTTTGAACCGCGATGGCAGCTCTAAAGTGAGCTATGACGTTAGTGGGAACGATACAAGTTATATAAAGGATTATGGTTTTTACGCGCGTTACCAGAACGTTGGGACTATCACCAGCGGTATTGTCATGAGTAATGTTCTGGTTAATGTTAGCTACGAATAAAAGGATTTATAGTGAAAAAATATCTCAATATATTAGCACTGATAATGCTCGGGATGTCTGGCGTAACGCATGCAAATTTACAAGAGTGTAAATTTTACGGTCATGATGATGTGTTAATTATGTCGCCGGGTACACAGCCGGTCATAACTCCCCTGCCTGTTGGTGTGGTAACAACAACACCCACGCAAATCAGCAACACGATCGTTATGGAGACAACCCCAGCATTAAAATCGCACTGTGCTGGCGGCAATGATGGTGAAGATGTTTATCAGTTAACTAATAATACAATGCTGATGGCTGGAATAGATGGCAAAGCGATGTTTCGCACAAATATTCCGGGGATCTATTACACGCTTGCGTTTTATCCGGATGGCAATGGCGTAACCGCATGGTTTCCCGAGGCCCCAAATGGTTTCATTAAAACAGCTGTCGGTGAAGGGAATGAATCGGCTTTTGATGAAAAAACCTGGCATGTTCGCATGGAGTTTTGGCAGACCAATGGTTTTACCGGAGTGCCCGATGACGAGAATTTCTTGACCGCAAGTGGCGGCCCCATTGGTCAAATTATCCTCGGCAATCCGAATGGAACCTCAAAGGATGATCATCCGCGCCCTCTGGTTAATATGTCGCAGATGTCTTTCAGTATTCCGCTAAATCGGCCTACCTGCGTACTGCGTGCTCCACCGACGGTAAACCTTGGAGACTGGTTTCCAGGTGAAGTAGAAAATGGAAATACCGATAAAGTTGAATTCCATATTACCGGGACTTGCGTCAACACAACGTATGTCCACTATACACTTTCCTCAACTCATACGACTGCGGACAAGAAGTATTTTACGAATGCCGTCATCGATACCAGTGGGGTAAGTGCCGCGGGGGGAGTTGGGGTCATGATTATGGACTCACCAAACTCGACCTATCCTGTTCCGGCAGACAGCTATGACCGAGTCATCGCTGTTGGAGAAATGATCGGAGATCCCGTTTATTATGTGGATAAAGCACTTGCTGCTAAATTGGTCAAGGTAGGTAGCGATCCGGTAACCGTTGGAGCATTCGGTACTACTGTCACGTTCCAGGTAACTTACGAGTAACCTACCCCTGCGGCTGATTACTGATCAGCCGCGACATCGTCTCCAGCGAATCCGTTCTTAAGATGTACAGGCGTTTCAGTAAGAACGGATTATCCCCCGGCTTCACCTTCCCCTTCACCGTCGTCACCGCCAGATGGAAACCGGCGTCATTCGCCGCCTTTATCGCTTTATTGTCGTAGCCGCCAAACGGATAGGAAAGATAGAGCACGCGTGGATTAAACTGCGCCAGCGCGCGTCGCGAGCGTTCAAAATCAAACAGGATCACGTGATAGCTGCGGCTCAGTAAAATCGGATGCTTATTGCCATCCACACGATGCAGGAAATGGGTGTGAGACTGAATATCGAACACGTCCTGAATGCCCTTAATCTCCTGCACGCTCATAAACTGCAGCGATTTTGGGTCCCACTTCTGCGGATGGCCCTTTATGCGGGAAGAGATAATAAACGCGGTGGCCTTGAAGCCGTACTCCTTCAGCACAGGGTACGCATAGCGGCTGACCGATTTCAGGCCGTCGTCAAAGGTAATCACCACCGATTTTGCAGGCAGGTTCATCTTGTTACGCACGTACCCTTCCAGCTGGTACATCGTCAGGGTGGTATAGCCCTGATCGCGTAACCACGCCATCTGGTTGTTGAACGCGCGTACGCTGGTGGTCGTGGACGTATGTCGAAAGCGCGTATTCTCTTCATCACGCAAAATATGATGGTAGGTCAGGATCGGCAGTCCGTTATCTTCCTGCGCGTCCAGGCTACTGATCCACGCCAGACGGTTGCCGATGCGGATCTGGAACCATGTCTGATTCAGACGGTCTTTCAGTTTGTTCAGTATCGGATAGCGCAGATTGGCGCTTAACGTGCCGAACGGTGCGCTGCCGCTCGACGGCGCGTTATACACCGGCGTGTCTTTCCAGGTAATCAGGTTCTGATTGCTCAGGGGCTTATTGAGATCCCCGAGGCTGTCCTCGACGCGCTGTTTCCCCTGAACCGGCTCCAGGTGCCCCTTATCGATAAACCCCGTACCAAAACCGAAGCGAAATTCGTAGTAGTCCGCCGCCGCGGGCACAACGGCCAGGATCTGCCCGGCGCGCACGTTACCCACGTTGATGACGCTGTTCCCCACCTGCGCCCAGATCGCCGCGTCTTCGGTGGTTTGCATATACTGGGCAGGCAGCGTTTGCTGGCTGAGTAAACTGGCTGAGCTGACGCCGGAAATGAGCATCAATAGCAGGAAAAGAATACGCGGTAGCATGGTGTCTTAATCGGTGCGGGAAACTGCCGCTATTGTAACAAATGAGACATCAATACCAACGTTTAATTCTTATACAGGTCGTGGAGCAGGACGAAGGGGGGATTTTTTTGCTGCTGATGCCACAAGCTGCTGACGCCCGGCACGCCCTGCGCCACGATGGCATGGCGAAACTCAGCGCTGCTTAATGATTCACGCTGTGGATACATTAACGCCAGCAGGGCGAAGTTGATCCCCGAGATGACCTCACAGCACGCATGCTTATGGCTCAGCAGCGCGGCTACGCGGTAAGGCGCCGCGCCCGATTTATCGGTCAAAAAAATCACGCCATCACCGGTGTCGGTTTCATGCAGGGCATCGCACATCATGCGGCTCAGCATGTTGGTGCTCAACCCGCGCCAGTAGTTTACCGCCCGGCACTGCGCCAGCGGGCCAAATTTGGCTTCAAGCTTATCCAGCATTTCCTGCGCCTGTTCATCGTGGCAGGTGATAACCCATCCCAACATAACTCTCTCCTTAGCAGGCAAGTAGTTTAGCGGAGTGAAGGTTAGCTTTCGGTGATAACTGTCAAAGAAAGTGCCCGGCAAACAGAACGTCGCCGGGCAGAAGATTAGCTGCGCAAACCGCGTCCGCGCTGGATCAGATACCAGCACAGCAGGTAGAAGGCAATGATAAACACCACCAGCACCGCCACCGTGGTAAACAGCGGCACGTCAGTGATGCCGAGGAAGCCAAAGCGGAAGCCGCTGATCATGTAGACAATCGGGTTCAGGTGCGACAGCGCCTGCCAGAACGGTGGCAGCAGCGTCAGGGAGTAGAACACCCCGCCGAGATAGGTCAGCGGCGTCAGCACGAAGGTTGGGATCAGGCTAATGTCGTCAAACGTTTTGGCGAACACGGCGTTCAGCAGACCGGCCAGCGAGAACAGGATTGCCGTCAGGAGCAGCGTCAGCGCGACAAACAGCCACGAGTGGACCTGGAACGGCACAAAGAACAGCGAAATCGCCGTGACCAGGATCCCCACGCACAGCCCGCGCGCCACGCCGCCGCCGACATAGCCCGCGATAATGACGTGCGTCGGCACCGGGGCCACCAGCAGCTCTTCAATATTGCGCTGGAACTTGGCGCTGAAGAATGACGACGCCACGTTGGCATATGCGTTGGTGATCACCGCCATCATAATCAGGCCCGGCACGATAAACTGCATATAGGTAAAGCCGTGCATCTCACCAATTCGGGAACCAATCAGGTTACCGAAGATAATGAAATAGAGCGTCATCGTGATGACCGGCGGCACCAGGGTTTGCACCCAGATACGCATAAAGCGGTTGATCTCTTTCGCCCAGATACTTTTCAGCGCGACCCAGTAAAGATGCGTCATGCCTTGTCTCCTTGTTTGTCATGTACCAGAGAGACAAACAGCTCTTCCAGTCGGTTCGCTTTGTTACGCATACTTAAGACCTGAATTCCCTGCGCGCTCAGCTGCGAGAACACGCTGTTAATCCCCTGCTCGCGCAGCACTTCCACTTCCAGCGTCGAGGTATCGACGAGACGATACTGATATCCTTCGAGCTTCGGTAGCGGGCTTTTAGCCGCCAGATCGAGAATGAAGGTTTCGGATTTCAGCTTGGAGAGCAGATTCTTCATCGAGGTGTTTTCCACCAGCTCACCGTGCTGAATGATGCCGATGTTGCGGCACAGCATTTCAGCCTCTTCCAGGTAGTGGGTGGTCAGAATAATGGTGGTGCCTTTGTCGTTGAGATCCTTCAGGAAGCCCCACATGGAACGGCGAAGTTCGATATCCACGCCCGCGGTCGGTTCATCGAGGATCAGCAGCTTTGGCTCGTGCATCAGCGCGCGGGCGATCATCAGGCGGCGCTTCATCCCGCCGGACAACATGCGCGCACGTTCGTTACGCTTTTCCCACAGATCAAGCTGCTTGAGGTATTTTTCGCTACGCTCCAGCGCCTCTTTACGCTCAACCCCGTAATACCCCGCCTGGTTAACGACAATCTGCTGCACCGTCTCGAACGGGTTGAAGTTGAACTCCTGCGGAACCAGCCCCAGTTGGCGCTTGGCGTTCACCACATCTTTTTGCAGGTCGTAGCCAAACACGCTCACCCGACCGGACGTTTTATTGACCAGCGAGCTGATAATCCCAATGGTGGTCGATTTCCCCGCCCCGTTCGGCCCCAGAAGCGCGTAAAAATCACCGGCCTCTACTTTAAGATCTATTCCGCGTAGCGCCTGAACGCCACCCGGATAGGTTTTTTTAAGCTGCTCAAGCTCCAGTGCAATTGCCATGAAATTAACTTACCTTCAGTTCTTACACACGTTGTGTGGTTTCATTAAAAGTCGGGTTACCCTATAGTAGCGCAACGCAATAACTCGGTTACAGGTCGCTAACCTCCATGAACAACATAGATACACTCATCAGCAACAATGCACTATGGTCAAAAATGCTGGTGGAGGAAGACCCCGGATTTTTTGGAAAACTCGCGCAGGCTCAGAACCCACGCTTTCTCTGGATTGGATGTTCCGACAGCCGCGTACCGGCGGAGCGCCTGACCGGCCTTGAACCCGGCGAACTGTTTGTTCACCGTAACGTCGCCAATCTCGTGATTCACACCGATCTCAACTGTCTTTCTGTTGTTCAGTATGCCGTGGACGTTCTGCAAGTCGAGCACATCATCATTTGCGGCCATTATGGCTGCGGCGGCGTGCAGGCGGCGGTTGAAAACACGGAGCTGGGGCTCATTGATAACTGGCTACTGCACATCCGCGATATCTGGTTCAAACATAGCTCACTGCTGGGCGAAATGCCGCAGGAGCGTCGCATGGATACCCTTTGCGAACTCAACGTGATGGAGCAGGTGTATAACCTGGGCCACTCAACGATCATGCAATCAGCGTGGAAACGCGGGCAGAAGGTCTCTGTCCACGGCTGGGCGTACGGTATTCACGATGGTCTGCTGCGCAATCTGGAAGTGACCGCCACCAACCGCGAAACGCTGGAGCAGCGCTACCGTTCGGGGATTGCCAACCTTCAGCTTAAGCACGTCAATCATAAATAAGTGCCCGTTAAAAAGCCGGGTGGCGGCTACGCCTTACCCGGCCTACATGTGCCCATTCGTAGGCCCGGATCGCTGCGCGTCACCGGCCAACAAACAGCAACTACTCGTCCAGCAATACCACTTTCCCAACATACGGCAGATGACGATAACGCTGCGCGTAGTCAATGCCGTAACCGACGACGAATTCGTCCGGAATCGAGAAGCCCACGAACTCAACCGGCACCTGCACTTCACGACGGTCAGGTTTATCCAGCAGCGTACAAATCGCCAGCGATTTTGGTTCACGCAGGCTCAGGATCTCACGCACTTTTGACAGCGTGTTGCCGGAGTCAATAATGTCTTCAACGATCAACACATCTTTGCCACGAATATCTTCATCCAGATCTTTCAGGATTTTCACATCACGGGTGGTGGACATGCCGCTGCCGTAACTGGAGGCGGTCATAAAATCGACCTCATGGGGCACATGCACTTCACGGCACAGGTCTGCCATGAACATGAAAGAGCCGCGCAACAGACCTACCAGCACCATTTCGCTGCCGCTGTCCTTGTAATGTTCGGTGATTTGACGACCCAGTTCGGCGATACGCGCTTTGATCTCGGCTTCCGGGATCATCACTTCAACAGTATGTTTCATATTACTAACCAAATGATTTTAATGAAAATCTCTCAATGCAGGTGAATGTATTTCCGGCATCGATACGCAAGCCCGCCATTATATCAGCAAATGGATAACCCTGGCGTATGAGTTATAAAAAGCAAATATTGTGATTCCGATCACACTTGTTAATACCTATAATTAGTTGCTAGCAAATTATTAACAAAAACTGACGAGTACACTTTCTATGGCTGAAACAAACTCTAAACAGCCGCGTCTACTGGTGACATTAACAGCCGCATTCGCAGCCTTCTGCGCGCTGTATCTGTTAATCGGTGGCGTCTGGCTGGTCGCTTTAGGCGGCTCCTGGTACTACCCGATTGCGGGTCTGGTTATGGTTGCCGTAACCGTTCTGCTGTTGCGTAGAAAACAATCTGCACTGTGGCTGTATGCCGCCCTCCTTCTTGCCACCATGATCTGGGGCGTCTGGGAAGTCGGTTTTGACTTCTGGGCACTGACGCCGCGTAGCGACATCCTGGTCTTCTTTGGCATCTGGCTGATCCTGCCGTTCGTGTGGCGTCGCCTGATTGTGCCTTCCAGCGGTGCGGTGGCGGGCCTGGTTGTTGCCCTGCTGATTACCGGCGGCATCCTGACCTGGGCTGGTTTTAACGACCCACAGGAGATCAACGGTACGCTGAACGCGGAATCCACGCCTGCTGCGGCTATCTCTCAGGTGGCGGACGGCGACTGGCCTGCGTATGGTCGTAATCAGGAAGGTCAACGCTACTCTCCGCTGAAGCAGATCAACGCGGACAACGTGAAGAACCTGAAAGAAGCCTGGGTATTCCGTACCGGCGACCTGAAGATGCCGAACGATCCGGGCGAGCTGACCAACGAAGTGACGCCAATTAAAGTTGGCAACATGCTTTATCTGTGTACGGCGCACCAGCGTCTGTTCGCGCTCGACGCGGCCACCGGTAAAGAGAAATGGCACTTCGATCCACAGCTGAACTCCAACCCGTCCTTCCAGCACGTCACCTGCCGTGGCGTCTCTTACCACGAAGCGCGTGCCGATAATGCCAGCCCGGAGGTCATTGCCGACTGTCCTCGCCGCATTATGCTGCCGGTGAACGATGGCCGTCTGTTCGCCATCAATGCCGAAACGGGCAAGCTGTGCGAAACCTTTGCTAACAAAGGTATCCTGAACCTGCAGACCAACATGCCGGACACCACGCCGGGTCTGTATGAGCCAACCTCGCCGCCAATCATCACCGATAAAACTATCGTGATTGCCGGTTCGGTAACTGATAACTTCTCCACGCGTGAAACCTCCGGCGTTATCCGTGGTTTCGACGTAAACACCGGTAAACTGCTGTGGGCCTTCGACCCGGGCGCGAAAGATCCAAACGCGATCCCGTCGGACGAGCACACCTTTACCTTTAACTCGCCAAACTCCTGGGCACCAGCGGCGTATGACGCGAAGCTGGACCTGGTCTACCTGCCAATGGGCGTCACCACGCCGGATATCTGGGGCGGTAACCGCACGCCGGAGCAGGAGCGCTATGCGAGCGCTATCGTGGCGCTGAACGCGACCACCGGTAAGCTGGCGTGGAGCTACCAGACCGTTCACCACGATCTGTGGGATATGGATATGCCGTCCCAGCCGACGCTGGCGGACATTACCGTTGACGGCAAAACCGTGCCGGTGATTTACGCCCCGGCGAAAACCGGCAACATCTTCGTCCTGGATCGCAGCAACGGTAAGCTGGTTGTCTCTGCCCCGGAAAAACCGGTTCCACAGGGTGCAGCGAAAGGCGATTACGTCAGCAAAACCCAGCCGTTCTCTGACCTGAGCTTCCGTCCGAAGAAAGACCTCAGCGGGGCAGACATGTGGGGTGCCACCATGTTTGACCAGCTGGTGTGCCGCGTGATGTTCCACCAGCTGCGCTATGAGGGCATCTTCACGCCGCCGTCTGAGCAGGGCACGCTGGTCTTCCCGGGTAACCTGGGGATGTTCGAGTGGGGCGGGATCTCCGTCGACCCGAACCGTCAGGTGGCGATTGCCAACCCAATGGCGCTGCCGTTCGTTTCCCGTCTGATCCCACGCGGTCCGGGCAACCCAATGGAGCAGCCGAAAGACGCGAAAGGCAGCGGTACCGAAGCCGGCATTCAGCCGCAGTACGGCGTACCGTTTGGCGTGACGCTGAACCCGTTCCTGTCTCCGTTTGGTCTGCCGTGTAAACAGCCTGCCTGGGGTTATATCTCCGGTCTGGATCTGAAAACTAACCAGATCGTGTGGAAAAAACGTATTGGTACGCCACAGGACAGCATGCCGTTCCCGATGCCGGTTCCGGTGCCGTTCAATATGGGTATGCCGATGCTGGGTGGCCCAATTTCCACCGCCGGTAACGTGCTATTCATCGCGGCAACCGCAGATAACTACCTGCGCGCGTACAACATGACCAACGGTGAAAAACTGTGGCAAGGCCGTCTGCCGGCCGGTGGACAGGCCACACCGATGACCTATGAGGTGAATGGCAAGCAGTACGTTGTCATCTCTGCGGGCGGTCACGGTTCGTTTGGCACGAAGATGGGCGACTACATCGTCGCGTATGCGCTGCCTGACGAAAACAAGTAACTGAAAAAGCCGGGTGGCGGCTACGCCTTACCCGGCCTACGAAAAGATGCAAAACGGCAACTTCGGTTGCCGTTTTTGTGTTTGTTCCCTCTCCCCGTGGGAGAGGGTCAGGGTGAGGGCATCAGGCCGCACTGTTTTAAACAGTGAAACCGAGCATCATCCCCGTATCCTCATGCTCCAGCAGGTGGCAGTGCGCCATATAGGCAAACTCCTTCGGCGCGTCGTGGTCAAACTTCACCAGCACCTCGCTGACGCCGCCTTCCACTCTCACCGTGTCTTTCCAGCCCGCGCGATGCGCATCCGGCGCTTTGCCGTTCTCTGAAAGAATGCGGAACTGGGTGCCGTGGATGTGGAACGGGTGCAGCATCATGTCCCCTTCGCCTGAAATCACCCAGCGCTCAAACTGGCCCTTTGTCGCAGCAAACATCGGCGCGTTCATGTCGAACGCTTTGCCGTTGATCGTATTGGCGTTGTGGAAATCAAAGCCATGATCGCCGTGATTCATATTCCCCATGCCGCCCATTTTCCCATGGTCCATATTCATATGGCCCATCATCTGCCCGTGATGCATCCCCGCCATCGCCTTATCGCCATATTTCGCCATCAGCGCCTGCATGCCCATCATGTCGAGCATCGGGTTCATGGAGAGCTGCAGCTTGCGCTGCGTAAGCCCGTCAAGCGACGGGAGCGCTGGCAGCGTGGTTAACATATCAGGCAGCGTGCCGGAAGCGGCCACCAGTAATGGCTGAATACGCAGCACCGGATGCGGCTTATCAAACGGTGCGACCGACATCCCCATCTGGCTAACCGGCAGGGTTACGAGGTCAAACGGCTTGCCGTCGCTGATGTCCACCAGCACCTCAAAGCGTTCACCCATCAGCATCGGCAGCTCGCTCACCTTCACCGGCTCCGGCAGCAGGCCGCCGTCGCTCGCTACCACATACAGCGGGCGTTTATCGCTGGCCGCAAAATTGAGCGAGCGTGCGTTACAGCCGTTGAGCAGGCGCAGGCGCAGCCAGCCTTTCGGCGCGGCATGCTGCGGGTAAATGGCGCCGTTGGTCAGCAGCGTGTCGCCAAACCAGCCTACCGCCGCGCTCATCACGTCCAGCTGGTAGTCAATTTGCCCGTCAGCGTTGAATTTCTTGTCCTGCACAATCACCGGCACATCGTCGATGCCCCACTGTTTCGGCAGGCGCAGCAGGCGGCTTTCGTCGTCTTCAATCAGCACCAGCCCCGCCAGCCCCATCGCAACCTGATGGCCCGTCTTGCCATGCTGATGCGGGTGGAACCAGCAGGTCGCCGCGCGCTGGTCAGGCGTAAAGGTGACGCTGCGCGTGCCGCCCGCTTTGATGACGCCCTGCGGCCCGCCGTCCACCTCGCCCGGCACTTCCAGCCCGTGCCAGTGCAGCGTCGTCTCTTCCGACAGCGTGTTATGGATATCGACGGTAACGGTTTTTCCTTTGCGCAGCTGGAGCGCCGGGCCAAGGAGATTTCCGTTATAGCCCCAGGTTGTGGCGGTATTTGCACCAAAGGTCGTTTTGCCCGATTGCACCACAAGCTGGATACGGCTTCGCGCGTCAGCAGTTACTAAGTCAGGGATGGGTAAGGCGGGCCTGTCAGCCGCGAAAACCGCGCGGCTCCAGAGAGGTAATGCGCTGGCAGCCCCCAGCACAGCGGAATATTTTAAAAAATCACGACGTTGCATGTTCATTTCCTTATTTCCAGCAGGCGATCTTTTGAGCATAAACCCTCCCCTTACCGGAAGGTCAAGTCAAGCGGCAATAATAAAGATCGTCGCACCGGCATCAAGTATGCTAACGTTAATTTTCCGTGAAGAAGTGGTAGAAGCAATGAAGATGTTTTTCAGGACAATTTTGTTCGGTAGCCTGATGGCGATGTGTGCGAACAGCTATGCGCTAAGTGAAAATGAAGCGGAAGATATGGCCGATTTAACGGCGGTTTTTGTATTCCTGAAAAATGATTGTGGCTACCAGAATTTACCCAACGGGCAAATTCGCCGCGCGCTGGTCTTTTTTGCCCAGCAAAACCAGTGGGATCTCAGTAACTACGACAGCTTCGACATGAAGGCGCTCGGCGAAGACAGCTACCGTGACCTAAGCGGTATTGGTATTCCCACGGCCAAAAAATGCAAAGCGCTGGCTCGTGATTCACTCAGCCTGCTCGCCTACGTGAAATAACCTTCCCAACGCCTCCTGTTGAACCTCTGGCCGTGCAACCACGGTTAGAGTTAGCTATCATGTTTCGTTCATTTTTTGTGAGCGTAATGGATGTTTACACAGGAGGAGTTCGCTATGGCCGACCACACGTTGTGGCATGAAACACTGCATGACCAGTTTGGTCAGTACTTTGCCGTTGATAACGTGCTCTATCATGAGAAAACCGATCACCAGGATCTGATCATCTTCGAGAATGCCGCCTTTGGCCGCGTCATGGCGCTGGACGGCGTCGTGCAAACGACCGAGCGAGATGAGTTTATCTATCATGAGATGATGACCCACGTCCCGCTGCTGGCGCACGGTCACGCGAAGCATGTCCTGATTATCGGCGGTGGCGACGGCGCAATGCTGCGTGAAGTTTCCCGCCATCGTTCCATTGAAACCATCACCATGGTGGAAATCGATGCAGGCGTCGTCTCTTTCTGCCGTCAGTATCTGCCCAACCACAATGCCGGTAGCTATGACGATCCGCGCTTTAGCCTGGTGATTGACGACGGCGTTAACTTTGTTAACCAGACCTCGCAGACCTTTGACGTTATTATCTCCGACTGCACCGACCCTATCGGCCCCGGCGCGTCGCTGTTTACCTCCTCATTCTACGAAGGCTGCAAGCGCTGCCTGAACCCGGGCGGGATCTTCGTCGCACAAAATGGCGTCTGCTTCCTGCAGCAGGATGAAGCGCTCGACAGCCATCGTAAGCTCAGCACCTATTTCGATGATGTCAGCTTCTATCAGGCGGCCATTCCGACCTATTACGGTGGGATCATGACCTTTGCCTGGGCGACGGATAACGACGTGCTGCGCCATCTCTCCACCGAAATTATTCAGGCCCGCTTCCATCAGGCCGGTCTTCAGTGCCGATACTACAATCCGGCTATTCATACCGCAGCGTTTGCGCTGCCGCAGTACCTGCAAGACGCATTATCCACTAAGGGGGTGAGCTAATTGAAAAAGCTTAAACTGCATGGCTTTAACAACCTGACGAAAAGCCTGAGTTTTTGTATTTACGATATCTGCTATGCCAAAACAGCGGAAGAACGCGATGGTTACATCGCCTATATCGACGAACTCTACAACGCCAACCGTCTGACCGAGATCCTGTCAGAAACCTGTTCCATTATTGGCGCAAACATCCTGAACATCGCCCGACAGGATTATGAACCCCAGGGCGCCAGCGTAACCATACTGGTCAGCGAAGAGCCGGTCGATCCTAAGCTTATCGACAAAACTGAACATCCGGGCCCGCTGCCGGAAGTGGTCGTGGCCCACCTGGATAAAAGCCATATCTGCGTGCACACCTACCCAGAGAGTCACCCGGAAGGCGGGCTGTGTACGTTCCGTGCCGATATCGAAGTGTCGACCTGCGGCGTGATTTCCCCGCTGAACGCGCTGAACTATTTAATTCACCAGCTGGAATCGGACATCGTCACCATTGATTATCGCGTGCGTGGTTTCACCCGTGATATCAACGGCATGAAGCACTTCATCGACCACGAGATCAACTCCATCCAGAACTTTATGTCCGACGACATGAAATCGCTGTACGACATGATGGACGTGAACGTGTACCAGGAAAACATCTTCCATACCAAGATGTTACTGAAGGAATTCGACCTTAAGCACTATATGTTCCACACGAAGCCGGAAGATTTGAGCGAAGAAGAGCGTAAGGCAATTACTGACCTGCTCTGGAAAGAGATGCGCGAGATCTACTACGGCCGCAATATTCCGGCCGTGTAAAAGCAAACCGGAGCAGGGATGCTCCGGTCTGTTATTTCTGTTTCATGAAGTCACGGTAGGCATTTACCACCTGAAGGAAATCCTCTACGCCGCACATCGACAGGCTCTCTTCGTCGTAGTAGCTCATCCCCTCTTCCATCTCGTCACCTGAAAACTCGAGCTGGTTGGCACGCACCATGACCTCTTCACCGTCCATCCACAGCGTGTATTCATGCCCGGCGCGCTGCCAGGAGCGTTCACTGCCTTTCACCGTATTTGCCGCCTGTTCAACCTCATCAAGAAGTGCGAGATTTTCTTTCACCTCTTCGTTAAACCAGTGTCCAACGGCTTCGTGGCCCATCGACATACGCACTTTCACCACTCCGGTGATGTCGCGCAGAAATTCGTAATCCATAGTGTTTTCCTCTGCAAAGCCATTAGGGTAATTATCGCAGCAGCGAGGAAGAAAAAAAGCGTGAGAGGTGGGAGGAATGAAAATAAAAAAGCCCCTCACCTTAACCCTCTCCCCAAAGGGGAGAGGGAACTGGGCTCCCCTCGCCCCTTCGGGGAGAGGGGCTGGGGGTGAGGGGTTGGTTTTTATACCGCCGTCTGGAAGATAACCCCGTCGGCCTTCTCGGTGTACTGAGAGAGCTGGTCGAAGTTCAGATAGCGATAGGTATCCACCGCGGTCTTATCCACCTGAGCCACAAAGGTCTGGTACTCTTCCGGCGTTGGCAGTTTGCCAATCAGCGCCGCAACCGCCGCCAGCTCCGCAGAGGCCAGGAAGACGTTCGCACCGGTACCTAAACGGTTCGGGAAGTTACGGGTAGAGGTAGAAACCACCGTCGCACCGTCGGCTACGCGCGCCTGGTTGCCCATACACAGTGAACAGCCAGGGATTTCAATACGCGCACCGCTCTTACCAAACACGCTGTAGTAGCCCTCTTCTGTCAGCTGAGCCGCGTCCATACGGGTTGGCGGCGCCACCCACAGACGGGTTGGCAGCTGGCCTTTGTGGGTATCCAGAAGCTTACCGGCGGCACGGAAGTGACCGATGTTGGTCATGCAGGAACCGATAAACACTTCGTCGATCTTCTCGCCCTGCACTTCAGACAGCGGACGCGCGTCGTCCGGATCGTTCGGTGCACACAGGATTGGCTCTTTGATATCCGCCAGATCGATGTCGATCACCGCCGCGTAGTCTGCGTCAGCATCGGCTTCCAGCAGCTGCGGATCGGCCAGCCATTTTTCCATGCCCTGGATACGGCGCTCAAGTGTACGACGGTCGCCGTAGCCTTCTGCAATCATCCACTTCAGCAGCACGATGTTAGAGTTAAGATACTCAATAATCGGCTCTTTGTTCAGCTTGATGGTACAGCCCGCCGCAGAACGCTCGGCGGAGGCATCGGTCAGCTCGAACGCCTGTTCCACTTTCAGATCCGGCAGACCTTCGATTTCCAGGATGCGGCCAGAGAAGATGTTTTTCTTCCCTTTCTTCTCAACGGTCAGCAGGCCCTGTTTAATCGCATACAGCGGGATCGCGTGAACCAGGTCGCGCAGGGTGATACCCGGCTGCATTTTACCTTTGAAGCGCACCAGCACCGATTCCGGCATATCCAGCGGCATCACGCCGGTCGCAGCAGCAAACGCCACCAGACCAGAGCCCGCCGGGAAAGAGATACCGATTGGGAAACGGGTATGGGAGTCACCGCCGGTACCCACGGTATCAGGCAGCAGCATGCGGTTCAGCCAGGAGTGGATGACGCCGTCACCCGGACGCAGAGACACGCCGCCGCGGTTCATGATGAAGTCTGGCAGCGTGTGGTGCGTGGTCACGTCAACCGGCTTCGGATAGGCCGCCGTGTGGCAGAAGGACTGCATCACCAGATCAGAAGAGAAGCCCAGGCACGCCAGGTCTTTCAGTTCGTCACGGGTCATTGGGCCAGTGGTATCCTGAGAGCCCACGGAGGTCATTTTCGGTTCGCAGTATGCGCCCGGACGCACGCCGGCGACGCCGCATGCGCGACCGACCATTTTCTGCGCCAGCGAGTAGCCGCGGCTGCTTTCCGCCACATCTTTCGCCTGACGGAACACGTCGGAGTGCGGCAAACCGAGCGCTTCACGCGCTTTGGTGGTCAGGCCACGACCGATAATCAGCGGGATACGGCCACCGGCGCGAACTTCGTCGATCAGCACGTCGGTTTTCAGCTCGAAGCTTGCCAGCAGCTCGTTGGTTTCGTGGTTACGCACTTCACCTTTGTACGGGTAAACGTCAATCACGTCGCCCATGTTCAGGTTAGAAACATCCACTTCAATCGGCAGTGCGCCCGCATCTTCCATGGTGTTAAAGAAGATTGGTGCAATTTTGCCGCCAAGGCACAGGCCACCGCCGCGCTTGTTCGGCACGTGCGGAATGTCGTCGCCCATGAACCACAGCACGGAGTTGGTCGCGGACTTACGGGAAGAACCGGTACCCACAACGTCGCCCACGTAGGCCAGCGGGAACCCTTTTTTCTGCAGGGCTTCGATCTGTTTGATCGGGCCGACGCTGCCCGGCTGATCCGGCTCAATACCTTCACGGGCGTTTTTCAGCATCGCCAGGGCGTGCAGAGGGATATCCGGGCGAGACCACGCATCCGGCGCCGGAGAGAGGTCATCGGTGTTAGTTTCACCGGTCACTTTAAAGACGGTCACGGTGATTTTTTCAGCCAGAGCAGGACGGTTCAGGAACCATTCCGCATCAGCCCAGGACTGCATCACCTGCTTCGCATAGACGTTGCCTGCTTTGGCTTTTTCTTCTACGTCATAGAAGTTATCGAACATCAGCAGCGTGGAAGAGAGCGCTTTAGCGGCAATCGGTGCCAGCTTGTCGTTATCCAGCGCGTCAATCAGCGGATGAATGTTGTAACCACCCTGCATGGTGCCGAGCAGTTCAATGGCTTTTTCAGGAGTAACCAGTGGGGAGGTGGCTTCGCCTTTGGCGATAGCAGCAAGGAATCCGGCTTTTACGTAGGCAGCTTCATCTACGCCAGGCGGTACGCGGTTGATCAGCAGATCTAACAGGAATTCTTCTTCGCCCTTAGGCGGGTTCTTCAGCAGCTCGACGAGCGCGGCCATTTGGGTTGCATCTAAAGGTTTGGGTACAATTCCCTCGGCGGCACGTTCTGCTACGTGCTTACGGTATTCTTCTAGCACGACGGTTCTCCTCGCTCTCATTGTCATATGCGGCGGGCGTTCTCTTCACGCTCCTGTGAGACAGCAGTTTGTAGGGTAAATGCCCGATACCGCGTCGGGCAGCATAGCAGGATTTCTGCACAGTGTTAATCCGTTTACAAAAAAGCAACATTAAAAAATTTGCTGAATCGTTAAGCATGGTGTAGCGGGGAGACAAGACGAATTTTGGGTACAAAAAAACCGCCTGATAGCGGTTTATTTGTTGCCTTGCGGTGGTAGCACACCGTGTTGGCAGATTTGCGGCAATGCACTCATCGTGAATAATGCGCCTGAGTATGCGGATCCGCAAGCACATCTTTTTACTGCTAACCGCACTACACGGTGGCTGGAACATATTCGACATCACGGTGCTGTTTGTCGTCAACCTCGGTAACTAGCTGCTGGCCGCTCGCAAGAGCGGCCTTCTGAATTCCCAGCGCCTTTTCCCGCATCGCATATAATTGTGTAATAAATACTCACACTCTTTATCCGGACGTACCGGACGCTTCCCAATAAAAGTCAAAACAGTAAAAGACGGGTGAATAATACTCACGCCAACCGTAACGCCTCACGGCACAGCGCTTGTCTCGTTGGAGTCATTTTATGAAGTTGCCCTTTAAGCCACATCTGCTCGTCCTTCTGTGCAGTGCCGGGCTGTTTGCCGCCTCAGGCGTCATGTTTGTCAAAAGTCGCGCAACGGAGCCCGCTGCGCCGGCCCCCGTCGCACAACAGCCGGCTACACCGGCAGCGCCTGCCGCAGCCCAGCCCGCCCCTGCTGTCGCGCCAGCCTACACCGCCGCGCAAATCGATCAATGGGTTGCTCCCATCGCGCTCTACCCGGATGCCCTGCTGTCGCAAATTTTAATGGCGTCGACCTATCCGGCCAACGTGATCCAGGCGGCGCAGTGGTCTAAAGACAACCCTAAAATGGAAGGGGACGCCGCGATTCAGGCCGTTGCCAGCCAGCCCTGGGATCCCAGCGTAAAATCGCTGGTCGCGTTTCCTCAGCTTATGTCCCTGATGGGTGAAAACCCGCCGTGGGTACAAAATCTGGGTGATGCGTTTCTCGCGCAGCCGAAGGACGTGATGGATTCCGTTCAGCGCCTGCGCGCGCTGGCGCAGAAGACCGGCGCTTTACAATCCACGCCTCAGCAGACGGTCACCACCGTGACAAAACCGGCATCAGCGAAAACCAGCACCACTGAGACAACGACAGCCACGACGTCCGCGCCCGCCCCAACGGTAATCAAAATTGAATCCGCCGATCCGCAGGTTGTTTACGTCCCTACCTATAACCCCAATACGGTTTACGGGACCTGGCCAAACACCGCCTATCCGCCCACCTATCTCCCGCCTACACCCGGGGAGCAGTTTGGCAACAGCTTCGTAAACGGTTTAGGCTTCAGCCTGGGCGTCGCCACAACCTATGCCATCTTCAGCAACATCGACTGGGATGATGACGATGACTGGGACCACCACCATCACGATGATGACTGGGACAATCACGGCGGCTATAACCGCAACGGTGATAACAACATCAATATCAACGTTGATAACTTCAATAAAATCAGTGGGCAGCGCCTGACGGACGCCAACCGCACCTGGCAGCACAACCCGGCCTACCGGGAAGGCGTGCCCTATCCGACTAACCAGCTCAACACTCGCTTCCACTCCACCAACACGGCAACAGGGCTCAGTTCAACGCAGCAAAAACCGGTTAACCGCGATAGCCAGCGTCAGGCCGCGCTGAGCCAGATGGAGAAATCCACGGGCAAAACCTTCCCCCAAACGGCGCGCACCGGAACGAAAGATGTGCAGCGTCAGGCCTCAAGCGAACAGCTGAAGCAGATTTCGCAGCGCAATAACTACCGTGGCTACGACACCAAACCGCAGACGGCGAAGCGGAGCACCGCGCAGCAGCGAGAAAATCGCCAGACCACCGCGCAGAGACAAGAGAAGCGGGTTTCTCAGCCCGCGCAGCAACGCCCTCTCCAGCAGCGAAATAACCAGCCGCGGGCCAATGCGCTGAGCGGTAACGACAGCCGCTCCGCCAACTGGCAGGCGCAACAGCAGCGCGGTGCGCAAAGCAGGCAGCTTGCTGCTCGCCAGCAGCAGCCGCGTCAGGCGTCTGGTGGACGTGCTGAACGCCGTGAAATTCGACATCGCTAAGGGAACCGACATGAAAAGTAAACTACTCAGTGGAATCGTGTTGTTCATGCTTTCGGCCTCGGTGATGGCGCAGCAGTCTTTTAGCACACCCGCTCAGGCAACCGATGCGCTGGCCAAAGCCATCAGTGAGCAAAATGAGAGCGCGATGACCAACCTGCTCGGAGAGAACTGGCGCGATTTTCTGCCCCCTGAAGGCGTTGATCCGGATGCTGTCGATCGCTTCCTGCGCGACTGGAACGTCCGTCACAACACGGTTGTCGAAGGGGATACGGCGCATCTGGTTGTGGGAGACAGCGGCTGGCAGCTACCCATCCCGGTGATCAAAACCTCTGCCGGCTGGCAGTTCGATATCAAAGAAGGGGCTGAGGAGATCCTGACCCGCGAAATCGGGCGTAACGAGCTCGCCGCCATTGAAGCCTTACATGCCTATGTTGATGCGCAGCAAAGCTATTTTGCGATGAACCAGACATACGCGCAGAAGATTGTCAGCTCGAAAGGGAAAAAAGACGGTCTATACTGGCCAGCCTCGCCCGGCGAAGCGCCCAGCCCTCTCGGCCCGGCATTTAGCCCGAAAGAGCCTGGTACCGGCTATCACGGCTATCGCTTTAGAATTCTGCCGGATAATCACGGTTTCGCGATGGTTGCCTGGCCGGTCAGCTATGGTCAGACGGGCGTAATGAGCTTTGTGATAAACCAGGACGACAAGGTGTACCAGTCCGATCTCGGCAGCGATTCAGAGCAGAAAGCCCGGGCGCTAGCCACCTATGGCCCTGATAAAACCTGGCAGCCGGTGTCGCCCTAAACGCAGCGCATAAAAAAAGCGGCCATTGGCCGCTTTTTTTTATCTGAAGAAACTTATTTCTTCTTCGCTTTCGCGTTTGGCAGGTCGGTGATGCTGCCTTCAAACACTTCTGCCGCCAGACCCACGGACTCGTGCAGAGTCGGGTGAGCGTGGATGGTCAGCGCGATGTCTTCAGCGTCACAGCCCATTTCGATAGCCAGACCGATTTCACCCAGCAGCTCGCCGCCGTTGGTACCGACAATCGCACCACCGATGACGCGGTGAGTCTCTTTGTCGAAGATCAGTTTGGTCATACCGTCAGCGCAGTCGGACGCGATAGCACGGCCAGAAGCAGCCCACGGGAAGGTGGCGGTTTCGTAGCTGATGCCTTTCTCTTTCGCTTCTTTCTCGGTCAGACCCACCCATGCCACTTCTGGCTCGGTGTACGCGATGGATGGAATGACTTTCGGATCGAAGTAGTGCTTCATGCCGGCGATAACTTCAGCGGCAACGTGACCTTCGTGAACACCTTTGTGCGCCAGCATTGGCTGACCGACGATGTCGCCGATAGCAAAGATGTGCGGCACGTTAGTGCGCAGCTGTTTGTCAACGCGGATAAAGCCACGGTCGTCCACTTCGACGCCAGCTTTGCCCGCGTCGAGGTTTTTACCGTTCGGCACGCGGCCGATAGCCACCAGCACGGCGTCGTAACGCTGTGGTTCGGATGGGGCTTTTTTGCCTTCCATGGAAACGTAAATACCGTCTTCTTTCGCTTCAACGGCAGTCACTTTGGTTTCCAGCATCAGGTTGAATTTCTTGCTGATGCGTTTGGTGAAGACTTTAACGATGTCTTTGTCGGCAGCCGGGATAACCTGGTCGAACATTTCAACCACGTCGATCTCTGAACCCAGCGCATGGTACACGGTACCCATTTCCAGACCGATGATACCGCCGCCCATGACCAGCAGACGCTTAGGAACGGTTTTCAGCTCCAGCGCATCGGTGGAATCCCACACGCGTGGATCTTCATGCGGAATGAATGGCAGTTCGATTGGGCGAGAGCCTGCCGCGATGATCGCGTTGTCGAAGTTGATCACGGTTTTGCCGTTTTCGCCTTCCACTTCCAGGGTGTTCGCACCGGTGAATTTACCCAGACCGTTTACCACTTTCACCTTACGGCCTTTGGCCATACCCGCCAGACCGCCGGTCAGCTGAGTGATAACTTTCTCTTTCCAGGTACGAATTTTGTCGATATCGGTTTTTGGCTCGCCGAAGACGATACCGTGTTCAGCCAGCGCTTTGGCTTCTTCGATAACTTTCGCTACGTGCAGCAGCGCTTTAGAAGGGATACAGCCGACGTTCAGACAAACACCGCCGAGGGTGCTGTAACGTTCTACGATGACGGTTTCCAGACCTAAATCCGCTGCACGGAATGCTGCGGAGTAACCTGCCGGGCCTGCCCCAAGTACTACGACCTGAGTTTTGATTTCTGTGCTCATCATGACCTCTTAATTTATACCCGTCGTCCACCGGGTCGTTCTATCCGCCCGCAGTTTACAAAATTGTTAACAATTTTGAAACAACAAACGGCTCACGAATTGTCGCTTTCGCCAATAACCTCACAAACACCATGAGATTATCAGAAAAAAGCCGGCCGACTGGCCGGCTTTTCGATTACATCACCAGGCGGCGAATGTCGCTCAGGGTGTTGTTGATGATGGTGATGAAGCGCGCACCATCAGCACCGTCGATCACGCGGTGGTCGAAGGACAGAGAGATTGGCATCATCAGACGCGGCACGAACTCTTTGCCATTCCACACCGGCTCCATCGCTGATTTGGACACACCGAGGATAGCCACTTCCGGCGCGTTCACGATCGGCGCGAAGTGGGTGGTACCCAGGCCGCCGATGCTGGAGATAGTGAAGCAGCCGCCCTGCATTTCGCCGGCAGTCAGCTTACCATCACGCGCTTTCTTGGAGATCACGGTCAGTTCACGGGACAGCTCGGTAATGCTCTTCTTGTTCACGTCTTTGAAGACCGGAACAACCAGACCATTTGGCGTATCAACCGCAACACCGATGTTGATGTATTTCTTCAGCGTCAGCTTCTGACCGTCTTCGGACAGGGAGCTGTTGAAGCGTGGCATCTGCTCAAGGGCAGCGGCAACGGCTTTCATGATGAAGACCACTGGGGTGAATTTCACGTCCAGTTTGCGCTTCTCTGCTTCAGCGTTCTGCTGTTTACGGAACGCTTCCAGATCGGTGATATCGGTCTTATCGAAGTGCGTAACGTGCGGGATCATCACCCAGTTACGGCTCAGGTTAGCACCAGAGATTTTCTGGATGCGGCCCAGCTCCACTTCTTCGATTTCGCCGAACTTGCTGAAGTCCACTTTCGGCCATGGCAGCATGCCCGGGATACCGCCACCGGCGGCGGCAGCTGGTGCAGCTTCGGCGCGTTTCACCGCGTCTTTCACGTAGGTCTGAACGTCTTCACGCAGGATACGACCCTTACGGCCGGTCCCTTTCACTTTCGCCAGGTTCACACCGAATTCGCGCGCCAGGCGACGAATCAGCGGGGTCGCGTGGACGTAAGCGTCGTTTTCAGCGAACTCAGATTTTTCTGCTTTAGCAGCAGGGGCAGCGGCTGGTTTAGCAGCCTGAGCCGGTGCAGCAGCAGGGGCTGGAGCAGCCGCGGCAGCCGGAGCTGCGGCAGGCGCAGCGCCTTCCACTTCGAAGACCATGATCAGAGAGCCGGTAGAGACTTTGTCGCCGGTGCTGATTTTGATCTCTTTAACGGTACCCGCGAACGGTGCAGGGACTTCCATAGAAGCCTTGTCGCCTTCAACGGTGATCAGTGACTGTTCAGCGGCAACTTTATCGCCCACTTTCACCATCACTTCGGTCACTTCAACTTCGTCACCGCCGATGTCCGGTACGTTAACGTCTTTCGCCCCGCCAGCAGCTGCTGGTGCAGCAGCCGGAGCCGGAGCAGCGGCCTGTGCAGGCGCGGCGGCGCCTTCTGCACCCGCCACTTCGAAGATCATGATAAGCGACCCGGTAGACACTTTGTCACCAGTGTTGATCTTGATTTCTTTAACGGTACCCGCGAACGGAGCCGGCACTTCCATAGAGGCTTTGTCGCCTTCTACGGTGATCAGTGACTGCTCGGCCGCAACGGTGTCGCCCACTTTCACCAGGATTTCAGTGACTTCAACTTCGTCACCGCCGATGTCAGGCACGTTCACTTCTTTCGCGCTCGCGGCAGCTGCTGGAGCAGCGGCGGCCGGAGCGGCTTTCTTCTCTTCCTGCGCAGGTGCAGCAGCTGCTGCACCGTCGGCGGAATCGAAAATCATGATCAGTTTGCCGGTCTCGGTTTTATCGCCAACAGAGACTTTGATCTCTTTAACGATGCCAGCCTGAGGAGACGGGACTTCCATAGAGGCTTTGTCGCCTTCTACGGTGATCAGCGACTGTTCAGCTTCAACTTTGTCGCCTACTTTGACCAGGATCTCGGTGATTTCAACTTCATCAGCCCCGATGTCCGGTACATTGATTTCGATAGCCATTATTCTTTTACCTCTTACGCCAGACGCGGGTTAACTTTTTCTGCATCGATGTTGAATTTGGTGATTGCGTCCGCAACCACTTTCTTATCGATTTCGCCACGTTTAGCCAGTTCGCCCAGTGCTGCTACAACCACGTAAGAAGCATCAACTTCGAAGTGGTGACGCAGGTTTTCGCGGCTGTCAGAACGACCGAAGCCGTCAGTACCCAGAACGCGATAATCATCAGCTGGAACGTAAGTACGAACCTGCTCAGCGAACAGTTTCATATAGTCAGTAGACGCCACCGCTGGCGCGTCGTTCATCACCTGAGCGATGTACGGAACGCGTGGAGTTTCCATTGGGTGCAGCATGTTCCAACGCTCACAATCCTGGCCATCACGCGCCAGTTCAGTGAAGGAAGTCACAGAGTACACGTCGGAACCCACACCGTAGTCTTTCGCCAGGATCTGCGCTGCTTCACGTACGTGACGCAGGATAGAGCCGGAGCCCAGCAGCTGAACTTTACCTTTGCTACCTTCGAGGGTTTCGAGTTTGTAGATACCTTTACGGATACCTTCCTCGGCACCTGCTGGCATTGCCGGCATGTGGTAGTTTTCGTTCAGGGTGGTGATGTAGTAGTAAATGTTCTCTTGCGCTTCACCGTACATGCGCTGCAGACCGTCATGCATGATGACTGCCACTTCGTACGCGTAAGACGGATCGTAAGAGATACAGTTAGGGATAGTCAGAGACTGAATGTGGCTGTGGCCATCTTCGTGCTGCAGACCTTCACCGTTCAGAGTCGTACGACCGGAGGTACCGCCTACCAGGAAGCCGCGAGCCTGCTGGTCGCCTGCCTGCCAGCACAGGTCACCGATACGCTGGAACCCGAACATGGAGTAGTAGATGTAGAACGGGATCATCGGCAGGTTGTTGGTGCTGTAAGAGGTCGCAGCAGCCAGCCAGGATGCGCCTGCGCCCAGCTCGTTGATACCTTCCTGCAGGATCTGACCTTTCTCGTCTTCTTTGTAGTATGCAACCTGCTCACGGTCCTGCGGGGTGTACTGCTGGCCGTTCGGGCTGTAGATACCGATCTGACGGAACAGACCTTCCATACCGAAAGTACGCGCTTCGTCGGCGATGATTGGAACCAGACGATCTTTGATCGACTTGTTCTTCAGCATCACGTTCAGGGCACGAACGAAAGCGATAGTGGTAGAGATCTCTTTGTTCTGCTCTTCCAGCAGCTGAGAGAAGTCTTCCAGCGCTGGCAGTTCCAGCTTCTCGGTGAAGTTTGGCTGACGAGCTGGCAGGTAGCCTTTCAGCGCCTGACGACGTTCGTGCAGGTACTTGTGCTCTTCAGAACCTTCCGGGAAGGTGATGTAAGACAGGTTTTCTACCTGCTCATCGGTCACTGGAACGTTGAAACGGTCGCGGATATAACGCACGCCGTCCATGTTCATTTTCTTAACCTGGTGAGCGATGTTTTTACCTTCTGCGGTATCACCCATGCCGTAACCTTTGATGGTATGGGCCAGGATTACAGTCGCTTTACCTTTGGTTTCCTGCGCTTTTTTCAGTGCAGCGTAGACTTTCTTCGGATCGTGACCACCGCGGTTCAGGGCCCAGATCTGCTCATCAGTCCAGTCTGCAACCAGTGCTGCGGTTTCAGGATATTTACCGAAGAAGTGCTCACGAACGTAGGCACCGTCTTTGGATTTGAAGGTCTGGTAGTCACCGTCAACGGTTTCGTTCATCAGCTGGATCAGTTTGCCGCTGGTGTCTTTACGCAGCAGCTCATCCCAACGACCGCCCCACATGACTTTGATCACGTTCCAGCCAGCACCAGCGAAGATGCCTTCCAGTTCGTTGATGATCTTGCCGTTACCGGTTACCGGACCATCCAGACGCTGCAGGTTACAGTTGATGATGAAGCACAGGTTGTCCAGCTTCTCACGGGTAGCGATGGTGATCGCACCTTTGGATTCTGGCTCATCCATTTCGCCGTCGCCCAGGAAGGCGTAAACGGTCTGCTCAGAGGTGTCTTTCAGACCACGGTGTTCCAGGTATTTCAGGAATTTAGCCTGATAGATCGCACCGATTGGGCCCAGACCCATAGATACGGTCGGGAACTGCCAGAATTCAGGCATCAGTTTAGGGTGCGGGTAAGAAGACAGACCTTTACCGTGAACTTCCTGACGGAAGTTGTTCATCTGCTCTTCAGTCAGACGACCTTCCAGGAATGCACGTGCATAGATGCCAGGAGAGATGTGGCCCTGGAAGTACACCAGATCGCCGCCGTCTTTCTCGTTCGCTGCACGGAAGAAGTGGTTGAAGCACACTTCGTAAACGGTTGCAGAAGACTGGAAGGACGCCATGTGGCCACCCAGTTCCAGGTCTTTCTTGGATGCGCGCAGAACGGTCATGATGGCGTTCCAGCGGATTGCAGAACGGATACGACGTTCCAGATCCAGATTGCCCGGGTATTCCGGTTCGTCTTCGACGGCAATCGTGTTTACGTAGTTGCTAGCCCCTGCACCTGAAGCAACCTTCACACCGCCTTTGCGGGCTTCAGAAAGCAGCTGATCAATCAGATACTGAGCGCGCTCAACACCTTCTTCACGGATGACCGATTCGATCGCCTGTAGCCAGTCGCGAGTTTCGATCGGATCCACGTCATTTTGGAGACGTTCTGACATGGGGGTATTCCTTATCTATCTAATACGTTGATTTGTCTGGAACCTGTCCCATTGTGCTCTTGGGTAAGAACACAATAAGACAGGTTCTGCGTTTAGTTGCCGCGCTCTAAAAGTACCTGGCGCTTAATCCTTTCGTTGCTGTATGCGGCGTAATGAACGTTCGCGACGCGATTGTTCACGGCTGCGGTCCAGCAAGATTTCCTCAATGAAAGCCAGATGGCGGTGCGACGCTTCGCGCGCCTGCTCCGGTTCCCCGGCCATTATCGCCTCGAATACTCGGGTGCGATGGTTGCTTACCAGTGGGAGCATGTCCCGACGGGCATACAACAATTCAAAATTCTGACGAACGTTCTGGGCCAGCATGGGCTCCATGCAGCGTAGCAGATGGAGGAGCACCACGTTGTGGGCCGCTTCGGTGACGGCAATTTGATACTGGACGACGGCGCTGGACTCGGCGTCTAAGTCGCCGGACTGCTGTGCCCGTTCAATGGCCTGATGCAGCTCGCGGATACGCACGCGATCTTCATCAGTGCTGCGAAGTGCGGCGTAATAGGCCGCAATACCTTCAAGCGCGTGACGGGTCTCAAGCAGGTCAAACTGGGATTCTGGGTGGTCAGAGAGAAGTTCTACCAGCGGATCGCTGAAGCTCTGCCACAGGCTGTTTTGCACAAAGGTTCCGCCGCCCTGGCGACGAAGCAGCAAGCCCTTTGCTTCGAGACGTTGAATCGCCTCACGCAGAGAGGGACGTGAAACGTCGAACTGTTTTGCCAGCTCGCGTTCTGGCGGAAGTTTCTCACCCGGGCGCAGAGTCCCTTCGAGGATTAAAAACTCCAGCTGCTGCTCAATCACATCAGATAGTTTTGGTTGGCGAATTTTGCTGTAGGCCATATTCCCTGTCTTACGCCTTTTTGCCCGGAGTCAATTGGTCTTACCAATTTCTATTTCGTATCGCTAAAGTAACAAAGTATTCACCTTCTGTCCATATTGGTTTTGATTGAAATCAGTAAACCCTGCACATTTTAACAACCTTACAGAAATAACGTTTCAGAAATGTAACTTTGCACAAATGAGTTGATTACTCCTTAAGAGGGAGTTTTAACCATAATGAAACGAGGGTTTTTGCAATCTGAAGCGATTCAACAAGGCAAATAATGAAAATTCGCCCACTTATGGAGCATTTCTATTCTATAGGTTGGGTTAGGAAGAATAAGCGGGACGATTTACAAATGCTTTCTTTTTATTCAAGTCGTCATCACCCCTTCATAAAGCAGGTGCATTCACAGGCGCTTACCACTATTCTTGCGCTTACGGAAGTCATCTCCGCTTTTTTCGGTCTCGTTAACCGTAAAGAAATGAATACAGAATATGGATTTTCATAATTACACACGCACAGCGTGAATATAACAACCACACACGAGGTTTCAAATGGAAGCTCAACAGCACGGCGATCAGCTAAAGCGCGGGCTTAAAAACCGCCATATACAGCTCATCGCACTGGGCGGTGCAATTGGTACCGGCCTGTTTCTGGGCAGCGCGTCCGTTATCCAGTCAGCCGGTCCCGGCATTATTTTGGGTTACGCGATAGCCGGTTTTATTGCCTTTCTGATTATGCGCCAGCTGGGTGAAATGGTCGTTGAAGAGCCGGTCGCAGGCTCCTTCAGCCACTTTGCCTATAAATACTGGGGCAGCTTTGCCGGTTTCGCATCGGGCTGGAACTACTGGGTGCTGTACGTTCTGGTTGCCATGGCTGAGCTTACCGCCGTCGGGAAATACATTCAGTTCTGGTATCCCGAGATCCCAACCTGGGCCTCCGCAGCGGCTTTCTTCGTCATTATTAACGCCATTAACCTGACCAACGTAAAAGTATTCGGGGAAATGGAGTTCTGGTTTGCCATTATTAAGGTGATTGCCGTAGTGGCGATGATCATCTTCGGCGGCTGGCTGCTGTTCAGCGGCAACGGCGGCCCGCAGGCAACCGTGCGCAACCTCTGGGAACAGGGCGGATTCCTGCCTCACGGCATGACGGGCCTGGTGATGATGATGGCTATCATTATGTTCTCCTTCGGCGGCCTGGAGCTGGTGGGCATCACCGCCGCTGAAGCCGACAACCCGGAGCAGAGCATTCCAAAAGCCACTAACCAGGTTATCTACCGCATTCTGATCTTCTATGTGGGCTCGCTGGCCGTGCTGCTCTCCCTGCTGCCGTGGACCCGCGTGACCGCCGACACCAGCCCGTTTGTGCTGATCTTCCACGAGCTGGGCGACACCTTTGTCGCTAACGCCCTGAACATCGTGGTGCTGACCGCAGCGCTCTCCGTTTACAACAGCTGCGTGTACTGCAACAGCCGCATGCTGTTCGGCCTGGCCCAGCAGGGCAACGCGCCAAAAGCGCTGCTCAACGTCGATAAGCGCGGCGTGCCGGTAAACACCATTCTGGTTTCGGCAGTCGTGACCGCGCTGTGCGTGCTCATTAACTACCTGGCACCGGAATCGGCGTTTGGTCTGCTGATGGCGCTGGTGGTCTCAGCCCTGGTCATCAACTGGGCGATGATCAGCCTGGCGCACATGAAGTTCCGCCGCGCCAAGCAGCAGCAGGGCGTTACCACCCGCTTCCCTGCCCTGCTTTACCCGCTGGGCAACTGGGTTTGCCTGGTGTTCATGGCGGCCGTGCTGGTGATCATGCTGATCACCCCGGGTATGGCGATTTCCGTCTACCTGATCCCGGTCTGGATTGCGATCCTGGGCGTTGGCTATCTCTTCAGCCAGAAAAGCCGTAATGCCATGAAGGCCCACTAAGCCTCTCTCCGCGGCGCCTGCTTTTGCGGGTGCCGCGCGGTGTTACCTCCCTCACACTTTCACGCCCACAGCGCATTTATCCATATCACCGCCCTGATACTGCAACGCATATATTCCTTTGCCAGCGAATAATTCTCTCCATACCGTAAACCGGAGAGCTGTCGATGGATAACAACACACTGTCAGTAAAAGAAAAGATCGGCTATGGGATGGGCGACGCGGGATGCAACATCATCTTCGGCGCCATCATGCTGTTTGTTAACTATTTTTATACGGATATTTTTGGCCTGGCGCCTGCGCTGGTCGGCGTGCTGCTGCTTTCCGTCCGCGTGATTGACGCCGTAACGGACCCGATCATGGGCGCGATTGCCGACCGTACCCGCAGTAAATATGGCCGGTTTCGTCCATGGCTGCTGTGGATTGCGTTCCCCTACGCGCTGTTCAGCATCCTGATGTTCACCACGCCAGAGTGGAGCTATAACAGCAAAGTTATCTATGCGTTTGTCACCTACTTCCTGCTCTCTTTGACCTATACGGCAATCAACATTCCCTACTGCTCGCTCGGCGGGGTGATCACCAACGATCCAAAAGAACGCGTCGCCTGCCAGTCGTATCGCTTCGTGCTGGTCGGCATCGCCACGCTACTGCTGTCTCTGACGCTGCTGCCAATGGCCGACTGGTTTGGTGGGGACAACAAGGCCAAAGGCTATCAGATGGCGATGACCGTGCTGGCGTTGATTGGAACCTGCATGTTCCTGTTCTGCTTCGCCACCGTGCGCGAGCGCGTGCGCCCGGCGGTACAGACCAACGACGAGCTGAAAAACGATCTGAAAGACGTGTGGAAGAACGACCAGTGGGTACGCATTCTGCTCCTGACCCTGTGCAATGTCTGCCCGGGCTTTATCCGCATGGCGGCCACCATGTATTACGTCACCTGGGTGATGGGCCAGAGCACCCACTTCGCCACGCTGTTTATCAGCCTGGGCGTAGTCGGCATGATGCTCGGCAGCGTGCTGGCAAAAGTGCTGACCGACCGCTGGTGTAAGCTGAAGGTTTTCTTTTGGACCAACATCGTGCTGGCGGTATTCTCAACCGCCTTTTATTTCTTCGACCCGAAAGCCACCGTTACCATCGTGGTGCTCTACTTCCTGCTGAACATCCTGCACCAGATCCCGTCTCCGCTGCACTGGTCGCTGATGGCCGACGTGGACGACTACGGCGAGTGGAAAACCGGGAAACGCATCACCGGGATCAGCTTCTCCGGCAACATCTTCTTCCTGAAGCTGGGCCTGGCGATTGCCGGCGCGATGGTCGGCTTCCTGCTCTCCTGGTACGGTTATGACGCGGGCGCCAAAGCGCAAAGCGCGGACGCCATTAACGGGATCGTGCTGCTCTTTACCGTCATTCCCGGCATTGGATACTTAATTACCGCTGGCGTGGTACGTCTGCTGAAAGTGGACCGCGAAACCATGAAGCAGATCCAGTCCGATCTGGAAAAGCGTCGCGCCAACTACCGCGAGCTGAACGATTATCAGGAACTTAAAGCCGCTGAGACTAAATAAGGAAAGCTGAATGCAAACCTGGCCAAACCCGTTTATTGAGCAACGCGCCGATCCGTATATTTTGCATCACGAGGGGCAATACTATTTCATTGCCTCCGTGCCGGAGTACGACAGGCTGGCGATCCGCCGCGCCGACACGCTGGAAGGGCTACGCGACGCTGAAGAGGTCGTTGTCTGGCGTAAACCCGAGAGCGGCCCGATGAGTCAGCTAATCTGGGCGCCGGAACTGCACCACATTGACGGCAAGTGGTACATCTATTTTGCCGCGACGCACACCCAGGCGCTCGACGCGCTCGGGATGTTCCAGCACCGTATGTTTGCTGTTGAATGTGCCGACAGCGATCCGCTCACCGGCGCGTGGGTAGAAAAAGGCCAAATAAAAACGCCGTTCGACACCTTTGCGCTGGACGCTACCACGTTCGTGCATCAGGGCAAACGCTGGTACCTGTGGGCGCAAAAAGCCCCGCATATTTCCGGTAACTCTAATCTTTATCTTTGCGAAATGGAGAACCCGTGGACGCTGAAAGGCGAGCCGGTGATGCTCAGCAAGCCGGAGTATGACTGGGAGTGCCGCGGTTTCTGGGTCAACGAGGGTCCGGCGGTGCTGGTTCACGGCGATAAGCTGTTTATCAGCTATTCCGCCAGCGCGACCGACGAGAACTACTGCATGGGGTTACTGTGGATAGACCTGAATGCCGATCCGCAAAACCCGGCAAACTGGCACAAATCCCCGCGTCCAGTGTTCGTTACCAGCTATGAGAACCGCCAGTTCGGCCCGGGACACAACAGCTTTACGCAAACGCCCGAAGGGGAAGATGTGCTGGTGTATCACGCGCGCAATTACACCGAAATTGAAGGCGATCCGCTGTACGATCCGAATCGCCATACCCGCCTGAAGCGCGTCCGCTGGAATGAAAACGGGATGCCTGATTTCGGCATCCCGCCCGCGGATACGCTTTAGTTTTTGCGGCGCGCTGGCCTACACCAGCGTGCCGTAAATCGTCAGCAGTGCCACGATCACCACCACCACGAACGAGGTTTTCTTCGCCATCGAGACAGCGGCCTTCGGCGTTTCAATCTTGTCGGTATGCGGCTCACGCGCCAGCGAGAACTGCGCCAGACGCGTTAGCACCTGGTACTGCGACGTATGGCGATCGGCAAGAGACGCGAACCATGCGGGCAGCGCTTTTTCACCGTGACCAATTAACGCGTACACCACGCCCACCAGACGCACCGGAAGCCAGTCGAGCACGTGCAGGATGGCATCAATACCGGACTGCAGGCGTTCGTGCGGCGTCAGATAACGGGCAAGCCAGGTCTGCCAGGCGCGCAGAAACGCATACCCCATCAGCAGTACCGGCCCCCACGGGCCGCCCACCACAAACCAGAACAGCGGTGCCAGGTAGTAACGGAAGTTAATCCACAGCAGCGCGTTTTGCAGCTCGCGTAGAAATTCGCGCTCGTCGCAGTCCGGCGGCACGCCGTGGATCATGGTCAGTTCGCTCGCCATGGCACCGCGCGCATGGGCATCGTCACGGGAGGCGGCTTTCAGGTAGGCGTGATAGTGCAAACGCACCTTGCCCGCACCAATGCACAGCACGCCAAGCAGGATCCACACCACCAGCAGCGGCACGTTGAAAAACAGTCCGTGCAGCGAGCGCAGGAGCAGGAACGTAATGACCATCACGCCCGCCATCATCAGCAGCGTGCGCAGCATGGAAAAGTGCTTAATCCGGCGGAATAACACCTCCAGCCGGTGATCCAGATGCCAGTGCTCGCCGAGCTTGAACAGGCGTTCAGCGATGATAACCAGCAGCATGGTAAACAACGTCATGGTATCTCCTTATTCTGACGACGCGGTGAGCATGGCGCGAAACCGGGGCCAGTCAAAGGCCGGACCGGGATCGGTTTTTCTCTCCGGGGCGATATCACTGTGTCCCGTGATATTGTCGGCGATAGCCGGGTAGAGTCCAATAAGCGTGCGGGTTACAGCCGCCAGCTGTTGATACTGTGAATCGGTGTAGGGCGTCGTATCCGTGCCTTCCAGTTCAATCCCGATGGAAAAATCGTTGCACCGTTCGCGCCCGTGATACATCGACACCCCGGCATGCCAGGCGCGCTTATCAAAGGGAACATACTGAACCACTTCACCATCGCGACGAATCAGGCAGTGAGCCGATACGCGCAGATGCGCAATTTCAGCGAAGAAGGGATGAGCATTCGGATCTATCGTTCCCGTGAATAACGCATCGATCCACGGACCGCCAAACTCACCCGGCGGGAGACTTATATTATGAACCACCAGCAGTGTGGGCTTTTCATCCTCCGGGCGGCAGTCGTGGTGCGGCGAAGGCATATGCCGCGCATCCACCAGCCATCCGTTTTCTAACAACATGCTGGAACTCCTTCTGTATGGTGCAATGACTCGGTTCAGAGTAGCATGTTTCAATATTATGATTCGTTACCAATTTGGAGTTTTATCATGCCGCCTCGCCGCTATAACCCCGACCACCGACGTGAAGCGCTTCTGGAACGTATTAATATGGATATTCCGGCAAGCGTCTCCCATGCTTTGAAAGAAGATCTGGGCGGTGACGTTAACGCTGATAAGGATATTACCGCACAATTATTGCCAAAAGAGACACGCTCCCACGCGGTCATTATCACCCGTGAAGACGGCGTCTTTTGCGGCAAGCGTTGGGTTGAAGAGGTCTTTACCCAGCTGGCGGGCGATGATGTGCAGGTGACCTGGCATGTTGAAGACGGCGACGCAGTCACGGCCAACCAGCCGCTGTTCGAACTGGACGGTCCTTCCCGCGTCTTGCTGACCGGCGAACGTACCGCGCTTAATTTTGTACAAACGCTCTCAGGCGTGGCCAGTGAAGTGCGTCGCTACGTTGACCTGCTGGCAGGCACCCGCACCCAGCTGCTGGATACCCGCAAAACGCTGCCGGGCCTGCGCACCGCGCTGAAGTATGCGGTGCTCTGCGGCGGCGGCGCGAACCATCGTCTGGGCTTATCCGACGCCTTCCTGATAAAAGAGAACCACATTATTGCCTCTGGCTCCGTGCGTCAGGCGGTTGAGAAAGCCTTCTGGCTGCACCCGGATGTGCCTGTTGAGGTGGAGGTCGAAAGCCTGGAAGAGCTTGAGCAGGCGATTAAGGCCGGGGCCGATATCATCATGCTCGATAACTTCGAAACAGAGCAGATGCGCGAGGCGGTAAAACTGACAAACGGCCGGGCCCAGCTTGAAGTGTCCGGGAACGTCACTTTCGAAACGATCCGTGAATTCGCCGAAACCGGCGTGGATTACGTCTCCGTCGGCGCGCTGACCAAACACGTTCGCGCTCTCGACCTCTCAATGCGCTTCAAATAACGCATTCTCCCCTCTCCACCCGGAGAGGGGAATTTCAGCCCCGCTCGCATATCCGCTGTTCTACCCTGCAACACTGAATAAATTCTCTGAAGACCCCTTCCCGTTCCTTTTTTTGCCCCTCGTTTCTGCACTTTCCCGCTGACAAAGTAGCGCCACTTTGCACAAGGAGCAGATATGGAAAGACAACAAGGCTTCACACTTATTGAGCTGATGGTGGTCATTGGCATCATTGCGATTCTGAGCGCCATCGGCGTTCCCGCCTATCAGAACTACCTGCGCAAGGCGGCGCTGACCGATATGCTGCAAACCTTCGTTCCCTACCGTACGGCCATCGAGCTTTGCGCGCTGGATCACGGTGGCGTGGAGAGCTGCGATGCTGGCAGTAACGGTATCCCTTCCCCCACCACGACCCGCTACGTTTCAGGAATGAGCGTGGCTAAAGGGATCGTGACCTTAACAGGACAGGAGAGTCTTAACGGTCTGACGGTAACCATGACGCCACGGTGGAGCGACGGCAACGGTATGACGGGCTGGACGCGCGACTGCAGCATCGGTGCTGACAGCGCCCTGAAACAGGCCTGCGAAGACGTTTTCCGCTTCGACAATAACTGAGGAGCGGATAATGAATACCGATCAACTCGTGGCGCTTTGCCTGCGCCATCACGCTCTGCTGCTCACCAGCGACAGTGACATGGTCAGCATCGCCGTCGTGGGCAGCCCCGCGGCTGAACTGATGGAGGCGCTGCGCTTCGCGACCCAGAAACGGATTGATATTGAGTGCTGGAGCGCTGAGCGCATGGAAAAACACCGGCAGCTAACGTCACAATCGCATCTGCCCGTTGTTTCGCAAACACACTCAACGGTGGATATTCTCAACCACACGCTGCAGCAGGCAATCAACCAGCGCGCCTCCGACATTCATATCGAACCGATGGAGCACGCGTGCCAGATCCGTTTACGCATCGACGGGGTTCTTTGCCCCCAGCCTTCGCTTTCCGCCTCGCTGGCAAGTCTGTTCAGCGCACGTTTAAAAGTGCTGGGTAACCTGGATATTGCAGAACGTCGTTTGCCTCAGGACGGCCAGTTTACGATTGAGCTGGCAAACGCGCCGGTCTCGTTTCGAATCGCGACGCTTCCCTGCAGCGGCGGCGAGAAAATTGTGCTGCGTCTACTGCATCAGGTTCAGCAGGCCCTCGAGCCAAACGCGCTTGGCATGAGTGCTGAACAGCTGGCCTGTTTTACTGAGGTCCTTCACCAGCCGCAGGGGCTGATTCTGGTCACCGGCCCTACCGGCAGCGGCAAAACCGTGACGCTGTACAGCGCGCTGCAGGCGCGTAACACCCCTGACGTCAACATATGTAGCGTGGAGGATCCCATTGAGATCCCCCTTGCGGGATTAAACCAGACGCAGATTAATCCCCGGGCGGGCTTAACATTCCAGAGCGTGCTGCGGGCGCTGCTGCGTCAGGATCCAGACATCATTATGGTCGGCGAAATCCGTGACGGCGAAACGGCAGACATTGCCATTAATGCCGCCCAAACCGGTCATCTGGTGCTGTCAACGCTGCACACCAACTCGACGACGGAAACGCTCATTCGCCTGGAGCAGATGGGCGTCGCCCGCTGGATGATATCTTCCGCGCTGTCGATGGTGATTGCCCAGCGGCTGGTCCGGCGTCTGTGCCCGCACTGTCGTCGGGAAGCCAGCGAGCAGGCTGAATTACCCCGCGCCGTATGGTCCAGACCGCTTCCACTCTGGCAGCCCACCGGCTGCGATCGCTGCTATCACGGTTTTTATGGCCGCGTGGCCATTTTTGAGGTACTCGCGATCGACAATGCCCTGCGGCAGGCCATTGCCAGCGGGGCGGGAACAGAAGTAATAGAGGCAAGCGCCCGGCAGGCGGGAATGATTTCTCTTTTTGAGCACGGCTGCATGGCCGTCGAACAAGGCCTGACCACGCTCGAAGAGCTGGTGCGCGTCCTGGGCATGCCCGATGGCTGCTAATCAGCTCTGGCGCTGGCGAGCGCTCACCCAGGAAGGAGAACCCCGAAGCGGGACGCTCTGGGCCACAGACCGCAATGCCGCCTTCACCAGGCTGATGCGCAGCGACCTCCATCCTCTGACGCTGACCCGATGCGCTCAGCGACACCGCTGGCGGCCGCATCACTGCTACGAGATGTTTCGCCAGCTCGCAACGCTTCTGCAGGCCGGGCTGACATTGTCCCACAGCCTGCAGATGCTGGCAGAGCAACATCCGTTAAAACCCTGGCAGGCGCTGCTGCAAAGCATTGCCGATGAGCTCAGTGAGGGAGCTCCCTTTTCTGAGTCGCTAAAAAAGTGGCCAGCCGTTTTTAGCCCACTGCATGTCTCGATGGTGAAAACCGGTGAGCTCACAGGAAAGCTGGAGGAGTGCTGTCGCCAGCTTGCGCAGCAGCAAAAAGCGCAGCAGCAGCTCAGTGCGAAAGTGAGAAAGGCGCTGCGCTACCCGGCGATCGTCCTGACCCTGGCCATACTCGTGGTGCTGGCGATGGTCACCCTGGTCTTGCCCGAGTTTGCCGCGATCTACAAAACGTTTAACACTCCGCTTCCGCTGCTGACGCAAATGGTCATGGGGATGGCCGCATTTATGCGGTCATATGCCCTTGCGTTGTTCGCCGCGTTATTAGCGCCCTTAGCCGCCGCCTGGGCTCTGCGGCAGAACCCTCGCTGGCAGCGCATGCTGATGCACGCGCCCGTTCTGGGCGCACTGGCAAAAGGTCAAAAACTGGGGCACATCTTTACCGTGCTGTCACTCACGCAGCGGGCCGGTATCCCCTTTTTACAGGGACTGGAGAGTGCGGAGGAGACCGTTGAAAGTCGCTACTGGCGGGGAATACTGCGCAGCGTTCGGGAGGACATTGAAAAAGGCCTCCCCGTCTGGTCATCCTTTCAGAAAGCGGCCATCTTTACCCCGCTCTGTATTCAGCTTTTACGCACCGGCGAAATGTCAGGTGCGCTGGACATCATGCTGGCAAACCTCGCCCGACACCACACGGAACAGACCTTTCAACGGGCAGATAATCTGGCGGCACTTCTTGAGCCGGTGCTTCTGATTGTGACAGGGGTCATCATCGGCACGCTGGTGGTGGCAATGTACCTGCCGATTTTCCATCTGGGAGATGCGATGAGCGCGGGCTAGTGCAGAGAACAGTGCTGGCGCACGGGCATGCGCCAGCCGAAGCCATTACAGGCTATTGAATACGCGGTTTTCCTGTTCCTGAACGCGAATAAACGTTGTACGTTTCGTCAGCTCTTTCAGGCGGGATGCCCCAACGTAGGTGCAGGCCGAGCGCAGGCCGCCGAGGATATCGCGCGCGGTGTATTCAACCGGGCCGCGCAGAGGCAGCTTAACGGTTTTGCCTTCTGCCGCACGGTATTTTGCCACGCCACCGACGTGACGGGTCATCGCGGATTCAGAGCTCATGCCGTAGAACAGCATAAATTTCTCGCCGTTCTCTTCAACAACGGTACCACCGCTCTCTTCGTGGCCAGCCAGCATACCGCCGAGCATCACGAAGTCCGCGCCGCCGCCGAAGGCTTTCGCAACGTCGCCCGGCATGGTACAGCCGCCATCGCTGATGATCTGGCCGCCCAGACCATGCGCTGCATCGGCACATTCAATGACTGCGGAAAGCTGCGGATAACCGACGCCGGTTTTGACGCGTGTTGTGCACACGGAGCCAGGGCCAATACCCACTTTCACGATGTCTGCGCCGGAAAGGATCAGCTCTTCACACATTTCACCGGTCACCACGTTGCCCGCGATGATGGTTTTCGTCGGCCAGGCCTCGCGCGCCTTGCTGACGAACTGCACAAAGTGCTCGGAGTAACCGTTCGCCACGTCAATACAGACGAAGTTGAGCGCCGGGTTAGCGTTCAGGATCTGTTTGGTCTTCTCGAAATCCGCATCGGAGGTACCAGTGGAGACCATCACATGTTTCACCACGTCAGCAGACGCGGACGCAACAAACGCATTCCACTCTTCAGGGCTGTAATGTTTGTGAACGGCGGTGAGAATGTCGAACTGTGCCAGGGCGGTTGCCATCTCAAAGGTTCCCACAGTATCCATGTTGGCAGCGATGATCGGCACGCCAGACCAGGTCTGACCGGAATGCTTAAAGGTGAATTGACGTTCGAGTTCAACGTCTGAGCGACTTTTCAGTGTAGAGCGTTTAGGGCGGATAAGAACGTCTTTGAAACCTAACTTCAGATCTTCTTCGATACGCATGTGCGGATTCCTGGGGTTAGAGGCAAATATGTTAAAAGCACAACTCCAGTGACGTTATCATACGCACTAATACCTGCTCCGCAAGACTGCGAAATTCTCTTTTTTTACGCTACAATCCTATAAATTTACCTGGTAAAAAGCCGGTAAACGGAGCTAAACAGTTGCTGGCGCACCTAAGAGTTTTAATCAACTGATTTTAATAATGAATAATTCCCAGGATTTGATTTAATGGGGTATATCGTCGCATTAACCGGCGGCATCGGTAGTGGCAAAAGTACCGTTGCGGACGCGTTCTCACGTTTGGGTATCACGATTATTGATGCCGATATCATTGCCCGCCAGGTGGTAGAGCCCAATACACCCGCGCTAAAGGCCATCGCAGAACATTTTGGTCAGGCCATCATCAATGCCGATGGCACATTGAACCGCCGTCAGCTTCGCGAATGCATTTTTTCCGATTCTGCGGAAAAAGCCTGGCTTAATGCGCTGCTCCACCCCATCATCCACCAGGAAACTCAGCGTCAGATAGCCGCAGCCCGCTCGCCCTATGTCCTGTGGGTGGTTCCGCTACTGGTTGAAAATCAGCTGCATATGAAAGCCGATCGGGTGCTGGTGATTGATGTCTCTCCCGAAACGCAAATTCAGCGAACCATGACGCGCGATCGCGTTTCGCGGGAGCATGCTGAACACATTCTTGCCGCTCAGGCTACGCGCGCTCAGCGCCTTGCCGTGGCGGATGATGTCATTGATAATAACGGCGCACCAGATGCCATTGCATCGGATGTTGCCCGTCTGCACGCGCAGTATCTGACGTTCGCCGCGCAGGCCGTTGCACAGGAAAAACCATAATGTCGACACACATCCTTTTTGAGCATCCGCTCAACGAAAAAATGCGCACCTGGCTGCGCATCGAATTTCTTATTCAACAACTTTCACAACATCTGCCTGTTAACGATCATGCCACGGCGCTGCACTTCTTCCGCAACGTAGGCGATCTGCTGGATGTGATTGAACGCGGCGATGTCCGCACAGAATTACTCAAAGAGCTGGAGCGCCAGCAGCGTAAATTGCAGGCATGGACAGAAGTTCCCGGCGTAGACCAGAGCCGTATCGACGCGCTCCGCCAGCAGTTGAAAAGCAGTAGTGCCGTCCTGATGGCCGCGCCGCGCGTCGGGCAGTTTTTGCGTGAAGACCGCCTGATTGGCCTGGTGCGCCAGCGTCTGAGCATTCCTGGCGGCTGCTGTAGCTTCGACCTGCCGACGCTGCATATGTGGCTACATATGCCACAGGCGCAGCGTGACGCGCAGGTGAACAGCTGGCTGGCAAGCCTGGAGCCAATGCACCAGACGCTGTCGCTGATCCTCGATCTGATCCGTAACTCTGCGCCGTTCCGCAAGCAAACCAGCCTGAATGGTTTCTTCCAGGATAACGGTGATGATGCCGATCTTTTGCGTCTCAATCTGTCTCTTGGCGAACAGCTTTACCCGCAGATTTCCGGGCATAAGAGCCGCTTTGCGATTCGCTTTATGCCGCTGGACAGCGAAAATGGCACCGTGCCGGAACGTCTCGATTTTGAACTGGCCTGTTGTTAAGGAGTACCGATGTCTGATGTCACCACCGTAAGCTGCCCAACCTGTGGCAAAACCGTTGTCTGGGGCGAAGTGAGTCCGTTCCGCCCATTCTGCTGCAAGCGCTGTCAGCTTATTGACCTGGGCGAATGGGCGGCGGAAGAGAAACGCATTCCAAGCGAAGGCGATCTCTCGGACAGCGATGACTGGAGTGAAACCCAGCAGTAATCTGTAAAGCCTGCTGGCGCTTCGCTCAGCAGGCCTACGGTTGTGCGACTAACCGCAGGATCACGGGCTCATTGGCTGGCGGGAATTTTTCGGCATCACTTGCCTGAAGCTCTACCCAGTTACCCGGCTGTCCCTCTTTTCCCCAGGGTTCACCTTCCCAGTTTTCCACCAGCCAGAACCACAGCGTGATGTGCCTGTCCGGAAACTGGTACTCAAGCTTATCAAACAGCGTTGCGCCAAGCGGCGTGATCCCCACCTCTTCCTGAAGCTCCCGAACCAGCGCTTCTTCCGGTGTTTCACCTGACTCGATTTTACCGCCCGGAAACTCCCACTTGTTCGCCATATGGGCGTCGGCAGCGCGCTGGGTGATGAATATTTGGTTTTGCGGGTTGCGAATAATCCCGACGGCAATTTGCAGTATTTTCATAGTGTCACTTCCATAAAAAAGGCGCAGAAATCTGCGCCTTTTTGTTTTTTTATGTACTTAGCTCAGACGGCCGTGGCACGCCTTGTACTTTTTACCGGAACCACACGGGCACGGATCGTTACGACCCACTTTACGATCGCCGGTCTGTGCGGCGATCGCCGCTGCGGCTTCGCTGTCGTCGGTCTGATGACTCAGCTGCTGCATCTGTGCCAGACGCTCGGCTTCTTCACGACGCTGCTGCTCCATCGCTTCCACTTCTTCCGGCATACGCACCTGAACTTTGCTCAGGGTACTGATCACTTCGTACTTCAGTGACTCCAGCATAGACGCAAACATGGAGAATGACTCACGCTTGTATTCCTGCTTCGGATCTTTCTGCGCATAGCCACGCAGGTGAATACCCTGACGCAGGTAGTCCATCGCCGCCAGGTGCTCTTTCCACAGGGAGTCGAGCGTCTGCAGCATCACGCCTTTTTCGAAGTGACGCATCATCTCTTCGCCTACGACTTCTTCCTTACGCTTGTAAACGTCCAGCGCGGTTTCGAAGATACGTTCACGCAGGGTCTCTTCGTGCAGCTCAGGCTCTTTGTCCAGCCACTCTTTGATTGGCAGATCGAGGTCAAAGTCATTTTTCAGACGTTCCTGCAGGCCTTCGATATCCCACATCTCTTCCAGAGACTGCGGTGGAATATGCGCGTCGATGGTGGCTTTAAACACATCTTCACGAATGCTGTTGATGGTTTCGCTCACGTCGGATACGTCCAGCAGTTCGTTACGCTGGGTGTAGATCGCACGACGCTGATCGTTAGCCACATCATCATATTCCAGCAGCTGCTTACGAATATCAAAGTTGCGGCTTTCCACTTTACGCTGTGCGTTAGCGATCGCTTTAGTCACCCACGGGTGCTCAATGGCTTCGCCAGGCTTCATACCCAGCTTACGCATCATGCCGGATACGCGGTCGGAGGCAAAAATACGCATCAGCGCATCTTCCATAGACAGGTAGAAGCGGGATGAACCGGCATCACCCTGACGACCCGCACGGCCACGCAGCTGGTTATCGATACGACGGGATTCATGACGCTCTGTACCGATGATGTGCAGACCGCCGGAAGCCAGAACGGCGTCATGACGAACCTGCCAGTCGGCTTTGATCTGCGCAATCTGTTCTGGCGTTGGGTTTTCCAGCTCCGCCACTTCAGCCTGCCAGCTACCGCCCAGCATAATATCGGTACCACGACCCGCCATGTTGGTGGCGATGGTCACGGCAGCCGGATAACCCGCCTGCGCAACAATGTCCGCTTCTTTGGCGTGGAATTTGGCGTTAAGAACGTTGTGCTTGATGCCCGCTTTAGTCAGCTCGTGCGAAACCACTTCGGATTTCTCGATGGAGATGGTCCCCACCAGAACCGGCTGGCCATTGGCAGTACGATCGCGAATATCTTCGATGATTGCCTGAATTTTTTCTGCTTCGGTCATGTACACCAGGTCCGGCATATCCTTACGGATCATCGGACGGTTGGTTGGGACAACCACGGTATCCAGCTTGTAGATAGAGCTGAATTCAAACGCTTCGGTATCAGCAGTACCGGTCATGCCCGCCAGCTTCTCGTACAGACGGAAGTAGTTCTGGAAGGTGATAGACGCCAGCGTCTGGTTTTCATTCTGAATATCTACACCTTCTTTGGCTTCTACAGCCTGGTGCAGACCGTCAGACCAGCGACGTCCCTGCATGGTACGCCCGGTGTGTTCATCGACGATAATCACTTCGCCGTCTTTTACGATGTAATCGACGTCGCGGGTGAACAGCGCGTGGGCGCGCAGTGCCGCGGTCACGTGGTGCATCAGCATGATGTTGCTTGGGGAGTACAGGGACTCGCCCTCTTCCATGATGCCTTCAGCGACCAGCAGCTCTTCAATTTTCACCAGACCGCGTTCGGTCAGGTTCACCTGGCGCGCTTTTTCATCAACGGAGAAGTGGCCTTCACCCTGGAAGGTATCGGAGTCCTCTTTCTCCTGACGCAGCAGGTGTGGAATGATTTTGTCGACTTTACGGTACATCTCGGAGCTGTCTTCAGCCGGGCCGGAGATGATCAGCGGGGTACGCGCTTCATCGATCAGGATGGAGTCCACCTCATCCACCAGCGCATAGTGCAGTTTACGCTGTACGCGCTCTTCCGGGCTGAACGCCATGTTGTCACGCAGGTAGTCGAAGCCGTATTCGTTGTTGGTGCCGTAGGTGATGTCCGCGTTATACGCTTCGCGCTTGGCCGGCGCAGGCAGGCCGGACATGTTGATGCCGACGGTCATACCGAGGAATTCGAACAGTGGACGGTTGTTTTCGGCGTCACGCTGCGCCAGATAGTCGTTGACGGTAACGACGTGAACGCCTTTACCGGTCAGCGCGTTCAGGTAAGCCGGCAGCGTTGCGGTCAGGGTTTTACCTTCACCGGTACGCATTTCCGCGATGCAGCGCTCGTTAAGCACCATACCACCCAGCAGCTGAACGTCGAAGTGACGCATGCCGAATACGCGCTTACTTGCTTCACGCACGACAGCAAACGCTTCCGGGATCAGGCTTTCTAAGGTTTCACCTTTTTCCAGACGCGCGCGGAATTCCGCCGTTTTCGCTTTGAGCTCGTCATCAGAGAGCTTCTCCATCGCAGGTTCCATACCGTTGATGACGGCAACAGCTTTACGCATACGGCGCAGGGTACGATCGTTACGACTACCAAAAACTTTAGTTAACAATTTGATTAGCATAATAAATTCTCAAACGCCCCAGTGTGGGCAGATAAATTAAGGTATTGAAAAAGTTAATTTAACTGAGGCGCTGCGGCCCGGCGCGAATGCCGTGGGCCTGGCTAATCCAGGTGGAAACAGAGAATGAAACCGGTGAAACCAACGCACGCTGTGTCGTCTGGCGAACCATGACCGGCGGCTGGCCGTCCTGCGTGAGCAGCGCGTTGAGCGTGTCCAGCAGGGCAAGATGCTGAGCCTGCACCGGCAGCGTCTCTTCCGCAACAGGCATGGCCTGCGGCGCCATCGCGAAGGACAGATGGCGGATAACCGTGCGGATAGCATGCTGGTGCCAGTAATCGACGGAGAAGTTTGGGCGGCGGTTGGCTTCAAGCCACGCGAGGTTAGTAAAGTTAACCCGCGTGTTGAGATCGTGTTTGGTGGTAGAGGTTTTTGCGGGCGTCGCCGCTTCGGCATTGTTGCAGAGCGCAGGCAAGCCGAAACTCGCCGCGACCATCCCTAATAAGAGATGCGGCCAGAAGTAACGTCTGCCAAATTGTCGCCAGCGCGTCAGTATTCCGCTCACCTGCTCCACCCAATAAGCCAGCCTTGCAGAGGCTGAGTTCAGTTATTCTTTTTAGCGCCCAGATAGTACCACTAAAGCCAATATACATCAGCAGGAATGAGGTGCCGCCGCGGGGAAAAACGGTCAAGAATGCAGCTAACGCACACATTTTCTGCGTAAGACAAACGAGAGATAACGCTGGGGCAAACGAAGAAGGGTAAAAATAAAAACGACTGGTCTTCCTGGTCGGAGAGAGTACCAGGTTAACCAGTCGATTTTTTTACGAAACGGTTTGAACCGTTACGCCAGAACCATGCTTGGTGCTTTGAAAGCCAGCGGCAGTTCAGCTTCGTCTTCGAAGGTCACATATTCCCAGGCTTCCTGTTTTGCCAGGACGGCCTGCAACAGTTTGTTGTTCAGCGCATGACCGGATTTGAACGCGGTAAATGCACCAATGATGTTGTGACCACACATGAACAGGTCGCCGATCGCATCCAGCATTTTGTGACGAACGAATTCATCTTCGAAACGCAGGCCGTCTTCGTTCAGTACGCGATAATCGTCAACAACGATGGCACAATCGAAGCTGCCGCCCAGGCACAGGCCGCGGGACTGCAGATATTCGATATCACGCATGAAGCCAAATGTACGGGCTCGGCTGATCTGGCGCATAAACGCATCGGCAGAGAAGTTCATCGCATAGCGTTGGGTGCTGGAGTCAATCGCCGGATGGTTAAAGTCGATGGTAAAGTCCAACGAGAAACCATTGTACGGTTTGAATTCAGCCCACTTGTCGCCATCTTCGACGCGAACGGTCTCTTTGATGCGTACAAATTTCTTCGCGCAGTTCAGTTCTTCGATGCCGGCATCCAGCAACAGATAGACGAACGGTGCAGCACTGCCATCCATAATCGGGATTTCTGGCGCATCGACTTCAACAATAATGTTGTCGATACCCAGACCCGCCAGGGCGGCGTTCAGGTGCTCTACGGTAGAAATCCGCACGTCATGCTCGTTCACCAGACAAGTACAGAGCATAGTATCACGCACAGATTTGGCATCGGCCGGAAAATCTACCGGTGGATTCAAGTCGGTGCGACGATAGATGACCCCGGTATTGGCCGGCGCAGGGCGTAACGTCAGCGTGACTTTCTTGCCGGTATGTAAACCGACACCCGTCGCCTGAACGATACGTTTAAGTGTCCTTTGTTTGATCATCGTATAATCTCGCCAAATTAACTATCCAACCGAGAGTGTATATCACTAACGGTGGGCCAGTTTAGCACAAAGAGCGCAAATCCCCTAATTCCAGCCAATTCTTAGTCAGCTTGCTTACGCAGGAACGCCGGGATATCCAGATAATCTGGCTCTTTCGCCGTTTGCGGCGTTGGGTCGTTCACCACTTTTGCGGCCGGTTTCTGCTCCTGAGTCAGAGGAGACATACCGTGCTGCTGGTAACGGTCCATTACCGGTTGCTGAGTCTGCTTGTTGGTCACTAAGGTGATCTCAGGACGTTTGTCCATACCGATACCGGTCGCAACAACCGTCACACGCAGCTCGTCGTTCATTTCAGGGTCAAGGGAAGTACCGATTACCACGGTAGCGTTGTCAGAAGCGAACGCACGGATAGTGTTACCCACGGTTTCGAACTCATCCAGACGCAGGTCAAAGCCAGCGGTAATGTTGACCAGCACGCCGCGCGCACCAGACAGATCGATATCTTCCAGCAGTGGAGAAGAGATAGCCATTTCAGCCGCTTCTTCTGCACGGTCTTCACCGCTCGCCACGCCAGAACCCATCATCGCGTAGCCCATTTCGGACATCACGGTGCGAACGTCTGCAAAGTCAACGTTCATCAGGCCAGGACGGGTAATCAGTTCAGCGATACCCTGAACAGCGCCTTTCAGCACGTCGTTTGCTGCACCGAATGCGTCCAGCAAGGAGATACCGCGACCCAGAACTTTCAACAGCTTGTCGTTCGGGATGGTGATCAGCGAGTCCACATGCTTGGACAGCTCGGTGATACCCTGTTCCGCGAACGCCATACGCTTTTTGCCTTCAAAGTTGAAAGGCTTGGTCACGACAGCAACGGTCAGGATACCTAAATCTTTTGCAACTTCAGCCACAACAGGTGCTGCGCCGGTACCAGTACCGCCGCCCATACCTGCTGCGATGAAGACCATGTCCGCACCTTCCAGTGCAGCGCGCAGCGCTTCACGATCTTCTTCAGCCGCATTGCGACCAACTTCCGGGTTAGCCCCTGCTCCCAGCCCTTTGGTGATACCACCGCCGATCTGGATAGTCTGGCCTACAGCCGTCTTACGCAGTGCCTGTGCATCGGTGTTAACTGCGAAAAATTCAACACCTTCAATGCGTTCACGCACCATATGCTCTACGGCGTTACCGCCGCCGCCACCGACGCCGATGACTTTAATCACCGCGTCGTTGGTCAGTTCCATAGGTTCAAACATAATTTCTCTCTCCGTTGTGCCTGTCGCCCGAGACCGCTAATTCTCTCCGGTCTCTTAAAAAAATTAAAACTCTTTTCGCAACCAGTTGTTCAGTCGTTTGACCCACGACCCCACTGAGACGCGTTTTTCCACTTCTGCTTCACCACTGAGATGAGATTCCTTCCCGTAGTGGAGCAGGCCCACAGCCGTTGAATAATACGGCTCCTGAGCATAATCCGTTAAACCGGTGATATTCAGCGGCGCACCAATACGCACCTGCGTATGGAACACGCGCTGAGCACAGGCCGCAAGACCTTCAATTTGCGCTGCACCGCCGGTTAATACAATCCCCGCCGCAAGATGATGTTTAACGCCCTGCTGACGAAGCTGTTCCTGTAACTGTAAAATTTCTTCGTTGACCAGGTTGAGCAGCTCGGTATAGCGCGGCTCAATTACCTCTGCCAACGTCTGGCGCTGCAGGCTACGCGGTGGACGACCACCGACGCTCGGCACTTCAACGCTCTCATCTTTGCCAACGATAGACCCCAGCGCACAGCCGTGGCGCACTTTAATCGCTTCTGCATCGCTCGGCGGCGTACCAAAAGCGTAAGCAATATCGCTGGTCACAACGTTACCGGCATAAGGGATCACTTTAGTGTGGCGCAACGCACCGCCGGTATACACGGCGATATCCATTGTACCACCACCAATATCGACCACACAGACACCCAGTTCACGTTCATCTTCGGTCAGCACGGAATAACTTGCCGCCAGACCCGCGAAAATAAGTTGGTCAACTTTCAGGCCACAACGTTCAACGGCTTTTACAATGTTCTTCGCCATATCGTTGTGACATGTGATCAGGTGCACTTTTGCCTGCATACGTACGCCAGAAAGACCGACCGGGTTCTTGATCCCTTCCTGGTAGTCAATCGCATATTCCTGCGGAATGACATGCAGCACGCGATGTTCGTCGCGGACACGCACGGATTTCGCCGTGTGTACGACGTTTTCAACGTCTTCCTGCGTCACTTCTTCTTCGGAAATCGGCACCATACCAATTTCGTTCTGGCAGCTAATGTGCTTGCCAGAAAGGGCCAGATAGACAGAAGAAATCTGGCAATCTGCCATCAATTCAGCCTGATCGATGGCGCGCTGAACGCATTTCACCACCGATTCAAGATCGTTTACCCCACCTTTATCCATACCACGGGACGGGCAACTGCCTACGCCAATGATATTGACCATACCGTCGGGCAGAACTTCCCCTACTAAAGCGGCAACCTTCGCGGTGCCAATCTCCAGTCCAACTACCAGTTTTCTGTCCGTCGCCTTGATCATTGTTGTTCTGCCTGTACCTGTGCCTGATTCTGTTGCTGATTAGGTTCCTCGACCGGAGCCGGTACCCAACCGACTGCTGCGCCTGAGTCATAGCGCAAATCAACGTAGCTTATCCGTTTGCCGTCAGTCTGTGCCTGCTGCTGTAAAACCGGGTAAAGTTCGACAAAACGCGCCAGACGCTTCATTGTGTCTCCGCGTCCCAGGTTGAGCTTAATGCCGTTCGTTAACGTCAGCTGCCAGGAACGGCGCGCCGTCATGGCTGCATCTTTTAACGTAAACCTGTCCTTCGCCAGCACCTGACCCATTTCGCGAAAACCCTGTAACACTTCGTTTTCGCTGCCTTCAGGGCCATACAACATCGGTAAATTTTGCTTGTTGACACGATCGGCCGGGACGCTGAAGGAATTTCCGTCTACGTCAACCATGTGCTGATCATTCCAACGCGCAATGGGCACATATTCAACCAGATGAATCTTCAATTCATCAGGCCATTGCTTTCTTACGCTCGCCTGTTTTATCCATGGCAGACGTTCTATCTGGCTCTGGATAATGTTGACGTCCTGCGTCATAAAGGTGCCAGGCGAGCCCAGCGCCAGAATTGACTGGCGAATATCGTCGTTACGCGTGTAGTGACGCTCACCGGTGACCACCAGCTTAGAGAGCGGCAACCGCTGCGCATCTTCCATCCAGCCCAGGACCATCCAGCCGCTGATAAACACGGTGCACAGCACCCCGAGCAGGAAAATGATGCCTGCAAGACGCGTTCCATTACTGCGGCGTGAAGAGGTGTATTCATCCTCGTCATCGCGGTTGCGCGTGTTCAATGCAGCCTGAGACATATCAGCCCGCCTGGTCCAGAATGCGTACGACTAACTGCGAGAAGCTCATCCCCGCCTGACGCGCGGCCATCGGCACAAGGCTGTGGCTGGTCATTCCCGGAGAGGTATTGGCTTCCAGCAGATAAAATTGTCCATCACTGTCCTGCATCACGTCGATGCGTCCCCAGCCGCGGCAACCCAGAACATGCCAGGCTTTAAGCACCAGGGACTGTAAATCTGCTTCACGCTCAGCTTCAAGACCACAAGGGCAGAAATATTGCGTCTCATCAGAGAGATACTTCGCCTCATAATCATAGAAGGTTCCGGCCGGTTGGATACGGATTGACGGTAAAATTTCTTCGCCAAGCATCGCGACGGTAAATTCCGGCCCGCCGAGCCATTTTTCAATCAGAACTTCTTCATCATGTTGAAATGCCAGTGCTAAAGCGGACGAAAGATCTGCTGCTTTGTCGACTTTGGACATTCCCACGCTGGAGCCTTCCCGGCTGGGCTTTACAATAACCGGTAAGCCCAGCTCAGCAATGCGTGCATTAACGCTATCCGGCAGGCCCAATTCAAATTCGCGACGCGTCAGCGCAACCCATGGCGCAACGGGCAACCCCGCACCCTGCCACAGAAGTTTGCTGCGCAGTTTATCCATAGAGATAGCGGAGGCCATCACGCCGCTGCCGGTGTACGGCATGCCGATCAAATCCAGAAGCCCCTGCAGGGTGCCGTCTTCACCGCCGCGACCATGCAAAGCGATAAAGACTTTATCGAAGCCCATGGCTTTCAATTGCGTCACGTCGACCTCTTTTGGGTCGACCAGGTGCGCATTGACGCCACCTTCGCGCAGGCCCGCCAGCACGGCCGCGCCGGAATTCAGGGAAACCTCGCGCTCGGCGGAGGTGCCGCCAGACAGGACAGCAATCTTATCAGCCATGATGCTCATCCTCCTGGGTTTGCGGCTTCAGTTTGATTTCAGCTAAGGTACGGGCGATTTTGCCGATATTTCCCGCACCCTGAATCAGAATCAGATCGTTACCTGTCAGGACCGGTGCCAAAATTTCCGCCACCTGTGCAGGATCAGAAACCAGAATAGGATCAACTTTCCCGCGCCCACGGATGGTACGGCACAGAGAACGGCTGTCGGCCCCTGGAATCGGCGTCTCGCCTGCGGCGTACACATCCAGCATTAACAGGGTGTCGACCTGTGACAGAACGCTGGCAAAATCGTCGTACAGATCGCGCGTACGCGTGAAGCGGTGCGGCTGGAAGACCATCACCAGATTTTTGTCAGGCCAGCCTGCACGCGCGGCTTTAATGGTGGCGTCCACTTCGGTCGGATGGTGGCCGTAGTCGTCCACCAGCATCGCTGAGCCGGTTTTACCGTTCACGGCGTCCAGCGGGAATTCACCGAGGAAGTCGAAACGGCGGCCGGTGCCCTGGAAGCTTTCCAGCGCGCGCAGAATCGCATCATCATCAATGCCTTCTTCCGTCGCAACGGCCACTGCCGCTGCGGCATTGAGGGCGTTATGGCGACCTGGCGCATTCAGCGTGACGTGCAGCAGCTCTTTGTCCTGACGCGCCAGCGTGAAATGCCCCTGCGCACCAATCTGTTTGTACTCTTCCACGCGGACGTCAGCATCTTCGCTGAAGCCGTAAGTGGTGATTTGACGCCCCACGCGCGGCAGCAGCTCGCGGATCACCGGATCGTCTACGCACATCACCGCGCGTCCATAGAACGGCAGGTTGTGCAGGAAGTTGATGAAGGTCTGCTTTAAGTTCTCGAAGTCGCCCTGGTAGGTATCCATATGGTCAGCTTCGATGTTAGTGACAATCGCCACCATCGGCTGCAGGTGCAGGAACGACGCGTCGCTCTCATCCGCTTCGGCAATCAGATAACGGCTGTGGCCCAGACGCGCATGTACGCCTGCGGCTTTGACCAGACCGCCGTTGACGAACGTCGGGTCAAGGCCCGCTTCCGCATAAATACTGGAGACCATCGCCGTGGTCGTGGTTTTACCGTGGGTCCCGGCAATGGCGATGCCGTGACGGAAACGCATCAGTTCCGCCAGCATTTCTGCACGGCGGATCACCGGAATGCGCGCTTCGTGCGCGGCAACGATTTCCGGGTTGTCAGAGGAGATGGCGCTGGAGACCACCACCACGCTCGCATCGCGCACGTTTTCCGGACGATGGTTGAAATAGATAGTCGCCCCAAGCGACGCCAGCTGCTGCGTAACAGGGTTTGGCGCCAGGTCAGACCCGCTGATCTGATAGCCTTCGTTAGCTAACACTTCGGCAATACCGCCCATGCCAGCACCACCGATGCCAACAAAGTGAATGTGCCGGACGCGACGCATCTCGGGCACGATTGAACGCAGTTTTGCCAGTTGTTGTGTATTCATTCTCTAAACGCCATCGACTACTTAAAATTCGTGCCGCGCTTCACGCGCTGCGAGGGTTAAGCCTGGGCTGCCAGGCTCACTTCTTTTGCCACCCGTTCCGTCGCATCAGGGATAGCGGCCGCGCGCGCGCGTTGCGCCATCTCCAGCAGTGCGTCTCTGTTCCAGCCCGCCAGGGTGGTGGCGACCGCGTCGGCGGTAAATTGTGGCTGCTCAAATATCTTCGCGGCACCGGCTTTCTCAAGCGGCAGCGCATTCCAGTACTGCTGTCTGTCTTTGTGCTGGAACGGCACAAACAGGGCCGGCAGACCGGCGGCGGCGATCTCGCTCACCGTCAGCGCGCCTGAACGACAGACCACGACATCGGCCCAGGCATACGCTGCCGCCATGTCGTCGATAAACTCTGTGACTTTATGCTGCGGCTGACCTTCATCTGCATAAGCCTGCTCAACGGTCTGCTGAGCGCCTTTTCCGCTCTGGTGCCAGATCGTCACGGCATCCCCCAGCTTTGCGGCAACCTGCGGCATCGTCTGGTTTAAGATGCGCGCGCCCTGGGAGCCGCCGACGACCAGTACACGAACAGGCCCTTCACGGCCCGTCAGGCGAGCGTCCGGCAGCGGCAGCGCCAGCACGTCCACACGCACCGGGTTACCTACCACGTCCGCTTTCGGAAACGCGCCGGGAAACGCCTGCATAACTTTAGTGGCGATTTTCGCCAGCCATTTGTTGGTCAGACCGGCAATACCGTTCTGCTCATGCAGCACAACGGGAATACCTAACGACCACGCCGCCAGCCCGCCAGGACCCGAGACATAGCCGCCCATGCCCAGCACCACATCGGGCTTAAAGCGCTTCATGATGGTGCGAGCCTGACGCCAGGCGTTAAAAATACGCACCGGTGCCAGCAGCATTGCCTTGAGGCCTTTGCCCCGAAGGCCGGAAATACGAATAAAGTCGATCTCGATACCGTGCTTCGGTACCAGATCGGCTTCCATGCGGTCTGCGGTTCCCAGCCAGCGTACCTGCCAGCCCTGATCCATTAAATGGTGCGCAACCGCCAGTCCCGGGAACACGTGTCCGCCGGTACCGCCTGCCATCACCATTAACCGCTTCGGTTGATTCATCGTGAACCTCGTGTAAACGCCTGGGCTTTCTCCAGACGCGTCTCATAATCTATGCGCAACAAAAACATGATGGCCGTCGACATAATCAACAGACTCGAACCACCATAACTGATCAACGGCAACGTCAGACCTTTGGTCGGCAGCATACCCGCTGCGGCCCCGACGTTAACCAATGCCTGGAAGCTAAACCAGATACCAATTGAACAGGCTAAGAATCCTGAGAAGCGGTGATCGATCTCCAGCGCTTTCCGGCCGATGGACATGGCGCGGAAAGCGACGAAGAATACCATTAATAGCGCTAATACCACACCGATATAACCCAGTTCTTCCGCAATAATGGAGAAGATGAAGTCAGTGTGCGCTTCCGGTAAATACTCCAGTTTCTGTACCGAGTTCCCCAGACCCTGTCCCCAGACTTCACCGCGACCAAAGGCCATCAGCGACTGTGTCAGCTGATAACCGCTGCCGAACGGATCTTCCCACGGGTTCCAGAACGAGGTCACACGGCGAATACGGTAAGGCTCGGCGAGGATCAGCAGCACAACCGCCGAAATCCCCATCCCGATGATAGCGATGAACTGCCACAGCTTCGCGCCCGCCAGGAACAGCATCGCCAGAGTGGTAACGAACAGCACGACAACGGTACCGAGGTCAGGCTGCGCCAGCAGTAATACCGCCAGCACCAGAATCACGCCCATCGGTTTTAAGAAGCCGCGCAGGTTGTTACGCACTTCGTCTACCTTACGCACCAGGTAGTTCGCCAGGTAGCAGAACAGGGAGAGCTTGGTAAATTCCGCAGGCTGAATACGCAGCGGGCCAAAGGCGATCCAGCGCGATGCCCCGTTAACAGAGCTCCCCACCACCAGTACGATCAGCAGCATAATAATCGAGGCGATCAGCATCGCCGTACTGTGCCGCTGCCAGAACTCCATCGGCAGACGCAGGGTCACCAGCGCCAGGCAGAACGCCAGGATGATGTAAAGACCATCACGCTTGGCAAACAGGAAAGGATCGTTCGCCAGACGCTGGCCGACAGGCATTGAGGCTGACGTCACCATAATAAAGCCGACCGCCGCCAGCCCCATCGTGAGCCAGAACAGCGTGCGATCGTACATGACCAGGCTGTCGTTATCTTTTTGACGAGAGCCCATCACCCAGCCTTTGAGCGCCGCAAACACCCATGCCAGGATCCCAAATCCTGGCAGGCGCGGCATTTTCAGGCGAGGGAGAGATAAACGCATTAGCCTAACTCCTTCGCCAGGCGGGTAAAGACATCACCACGCTGTTCGAAATTCTTGAATTGATCGAGACTGGCACAGGCCGGAGAGAGCAGCACCATATCGCCTGGCCTCACGCGAGGAGCAATCAGCCGCATCGCCTGTTCCATGGTTTCGGTTTGCTCGGCAATCTCAGGGCGCAGTTCAGCCAGCTCGCTGCCGTCACGGCCGAAGCAGTACAGACGGACGTTATCTCCAGAGAGATACGGCTTCAGTGAGGAGAAATCAGCTGATTTACCGTCGCCACCCAGCAGCAAATGCAGCGTGCCGTCAACGTGCAGGCCGTTCAGCGCGGCCTCCGTGCTTCCCACGTTGGTGGCTTTGGAGTCGTTGATCCAGCGCACGCCGTTGTGCTCCAGCGCCAGCTGGAAGCGGTGTGCCAGGCCAGAAAACGTGGTTAACGCTTTCAGGCTGGAGGAGCGCGGCAGCCCGACTGCATCCGCCAGCGCCAGCGCCGCCAGGGCATTGGTATAGTTGTGCTGACCAGTGAGCTTCATCTCTTTCACGTTCAGCACTTTCTCACCCTTCACGCGCAGCCAGGTTTCGCCCAGCTGGCGGTTCAGGTGGTAATCCCCCATCGTGATACCGAAGCTGATACAGCGATCGTCTGCACCGCGTACGGGCATGGTCAGCGCGTCATCGGCGTTAACGACGCAGACTTTGGCATTTTCATAAACGCGCAGCTTGGCGGCACGGTACTGCTGCAGGCCAAATGGATACCTGTCCATATGATCTTCAGTCACGTTGAGGATCGTCGCAGCCGCAGCGTGCAGGCTGGAGGTCGTTTCCAGCTGGAAGCTGGAAAGCTCGAGAACATACAGCTCACAGCCTTTGTCCAGCAGCATCAGAGCGGGTAAACCAATGTTACCGCCAACGCCGACGTTCATGCCCGCCGCTTTCGCCATTTCACCCACGAGGGTAGTGACGGTGCTCTTACCGTTAGAACCGGTAATGGCGATAACGGGCGCCTGCGCTTCGCGGCAGAACAGCTCGATATCGCCGACAATCTCAACGCCCGCATCCGCGGCAGCGCTCAGCGAAGGGTGCGCCAGCGCCATACCTGGGCTGGCGATAATCAGATCGGCGGCCAGCAGCCAGTCATCATTCAGACCACCAAGGTGGCGTTCAACCTGTTCCGGCAGTTTGTCCAGACCCGGCGGAGAGACACGCGTATCCATCACGCGTGGCGTCACGCCGCGTGCGAGGAAAAAGTCCACGCAGGAGAGCCCCGTGAGGCCCAACCCGATGATAACGACTTTTTTGCCCTGGTAATCTGCCATGATTAACGTACCTTCAGCGTTGCCAGGCCAATCAGCACCAGCATCAGCGAAATAATCCAGAAGCGCACAATCACGCGCGGCTCCGGCCAGCCTTTCAGTTCATAGTGGTGGTGAATCGGCGCCATACGGAAGATGCGCTGACCGCGCAGCTTGAAGGAACCGACCTGCAAAATCACCGACAGGGTTTCAACCACAAACACGCCGCCCATGATCACCAGCAGGAACTCCTGACGCAGCAGTACGGCGATAATGCCGAGCGCACCGCCCAAAGCCAGAGAACCGACGTCACCCATAAAGACCTGCGCCGGATACGTGTTGAACCACAGGAAGCCCAGCCCCGCGCCGACTATCGCCGTACAGACGATCACCAGCTCACCCGCGTGGCGCAGATAAGGGATGTGCAGGTAGTTCGCAAAGTTCATGTTACCGGTCGCCCATGCCACCAGCGCAAAACCGGCGGCCACAAAGACGGTTGGCATAATGGCCAGGCCATCCAGACCGTCGGTCAGGTTAACGGCGTTGCCGGTACCGACAATCACAAAGTAGGCCAGCAGGATGTAGAACAGCCCCAGCTGTGGCATCACGTCCTTAAAGAACGGCACGACCAGCTCGGTGGCTGGCGTGTCTTTCCCGGCCAGATACAGCGCGAAGGCCACGCCCAGCGCGATCACCGACATCCAGAAATATTTCCAGCGCGCGATCAGGCCCTTAGTATCTTTACGAACGACTTTGCGGTAATCATCCACAAAACCGATGATCCCGTAACCCACCAGTACCGTCAGAACGCACCAGACGTACGGGTTGGAGGGATACGCCCACAGCAGCACGGAAACGACGATGGCGGTCAGGATCATGATCCCGCCCATGGTCGGCGTGCCGCGCTTGCTGAAGTGCGATTCCGGACCGTCGTTACGTACAACCTGGCCGAAAGAGAGTTTTTGCAGACGGGCAATCATGCGCGGGCCCATCCACAGCGAGATGAACAGCGCAGTCAGCAGGCTGACGATGGCGCGAAACGTCAGATAGGAAAAGACGTTAAAGCCTGAATAATATTTGACCAAATGTTCGGCCAGCCAAACTAACATGTCCCGTTCTCCTGTAATGCGTGCACAACCTCTTCCATGGCGGCACTACGTGAACCTTTCACTAACACAGTCACAATTTGTTTTTCTGTCATCAGCGCCTTAAGGCGCTCTATCAACGCGGTTTTGTCAGCAAAATGCTCGCCAACGCCGCTGGCATGGCTAATTGCCTGGCTCAGTTTTCCTGCGCTCAGCACGCAGTCCAGCCCCGCCGCTTTCGCCGCTTCACCGACCTGGGTATGGCAGGCTTCGCTTTCGTCGCCCAGCTCGGCCATATCGCCAACCACCATGATGCGATAGCCCGGCATTTCAGATAACACCTGCACCGCCGCCGTCATCGAGCCAACGTTCGCGTTGTAGGAGTCATCCAGCAGCAGCTTGTTTTCCGAAAGCTGAATCGGGAACAGGCGTCCCGGTACGGCTTTCAGGTTCGCCAGCCCGGTTTTAATCGCTTCATGCGACGCGCCCACCGCCGTCGACAGCGCCGCCGCCGCAAGCGCATTGGCGATGTTATGGCGACCCGGCAGTGGCAGCAGCACATCGACGCCACCCGTTGGGGTGGTGAGGGTGAACTCTGTGCCGTGCGACGTCACATGGATATTGGTCGCGGTAAAATCACTGTTTGCCGCATTCGGCGAGAAGCGCCAGGTTTTACGCGAACCAATGATGCTCTGCCAGTTCAGCCAGTCGTTGTTGTCGGCGTTCAGGATGGCGATACCGTCATCCGGCAGACCGGTGTAAATCTCACCTTTGGCTTTCGCTACGCCTTCCAGCGAGCCAAAGCCTTCCAGATGCGCAGCCGCGAGGTTATTCACCAGCGCGGCTTCCGGGCGAGTCAGGCTCACGGTCCAGGCGATTTCGCCCTGGTGGTTTGCTCCTAACTCGATCACCGCAAACTCATGTTCTTTGGTCAGGCGGAGTAATGTCATCGGCACGCCGATGTCATTATTGAGGTTGCCCGCGGTATAAAGCGTATTGCCGCACTGGCTGAGGATCGCCGCCGTCATCTCTTTCACCGACGTCTTGCCTGATGATCCGGTCAAGGCGACAACGCGCGTAGGGACCTGCTGACGAACCCAGGCGGCCAGTTCACCGAACGCGAGACGCGTATCTTTCACCACCATTTGCGGCAGATCGATATCAAGCTTGCGGCTGACCAGCAGCGCACCGGCGCCGTTCTCTTTGGCCTGTTCAGCAAAATCATGCGCGTCAAAACGCTCGCCTTTCAGCGCCACAAACAGACAGCCTGCGGTGATTTTGCGGGTGTCCGTCGTTACGGCATCAATCGTCAGGTCTTGCCCGTACAGGTCGCCCTGCAGGATGGCAGCGGCCTGGCTTAAGGTGATGCTAATCATGCCACGACTCCCAGCAGACGCGCTGCCGTTACGCGGTCCGAGTAGTCCAGACGGCGGTTGCCAACGATCTGATAATCTTCATGGCCTTTACCCGCCAGCAGGACAACATCATTCTCCCGCGCCTGCATGATGGTGTTCGTCACAGCTTCCGCACGGCCTTCCACCACGCGAGCGCGGCCCGCGTCCAGCATGCCCGCCAGAATGTCATTGATGATGGCGCGCGGCTCTTCCGTACGCGGGTTGTCATCGGTGACTACCGGAATATCTGCGAACTGCTCGGCAATAGCCCCCATCAGCGGGCGTTTGCCTTTATCGCGATCGCCGCCGCAGCCAAACACGCACCAGAGCTTCCCTGTGCAGTGCAGGCGCGCCGCCTCCAGCGCTTTTTCCAGTGCATCCGGTGTGTGGGCATAATCAACCACAACGGTCGGCTTGCCCGGCGCGCTAAACACTTCCATACGGCCGCAAACCGGCTGCAGACGCGCTGAGGTTTTCAGCAGGTCAGCCATCGGATAACCCAGCGCCAGCAGCGTTGCCAGCGCCAGCAGCAGGTTGCTGACGTTAAAGGCGCCCATCAGGCGGCTTTCAATTTCGCCTTCACCCCAGGAAGAGGCAAAGCGGATTGTCGCCCCGCTGTCGTGGTAATTCACCGCAACCGCCTTCAGCCAGCGGCCGTGGCAGTTCGGATTGATATGGTCTTCCATCGACACCGCAACCGCATCCGGCAGCTTCGCCAGCCAGCGGCGGCCCACTTCGTCGTCGGCGTTGATGATGGCTTGTCCGTAATGGTGAGTAGAGAACAGCAGCCATTTCGCGGCTTCGTAATGCTCCATATCACCATGATAATCAAGATGATCGCGACTCAGATTGGTAAACACTGAAGCGGCAAATTTCAGCGCCGCGACGCGGTGCTGTACCAGACCGTGCGAAGAGACTTCCATTGCAGCAAAGGTTGCCCCCTGCCCTGCCAGACCGGCAAGCACGTGCTGTACGTCTACCGCCGAGCCGGTGGTGTTTTCCGTCGGGCTCACTTTGCCCAGCAGGCCGTTACCCACGGTCCCCATCACCGCACCGGTTTCACCCAGCAGCTGAGCCCACTGCGCCATCAGCTGCGTGGTGGTGGTTTTACCGTTGGTACCCGTCACGCCAACCAGGCGCAGCTGGTCGGAAGGTTCGTGATAAAAACGTCCCGCCAGCGCGGAAAGACGCTCGTTCAACTGGCTGAGATAGATAACCGGCACACCGTGCATTTCACGGATCTCACCGTCGGTTGCCTCATCTTTCGCCTCAGCAATAATGGCAGCCACACCTTGCGCAATCGCCTGCGGGATATAACGACGCCCGTCCGCCTGATGACCGACCACCGCCACAAAAAGATCGCCAGAAGCAGCCACGCGGCTGTCCAGTACCATCTCTCGCAGTGCTCGCTCCGGTGCATTTGGCACCCACGGAGCGAGAAGGTCGCGCAAATTACGATCTGCCACCTGTACCCTCGCCTTGATTAATTACAAATTCACTTTTTTCGCCCGTCGCCAGCGCATCCGGTTCAATGTTCATGGTGCGTAACACGCCGCCCATGATAGCCCCGAACACAGGCGCGGAGACGGCGCCGCCGTAGTATTTACCCGCCTGTGGATCGTTTATCACGACCACCAGCGCAAAACGCGGATTGCTTGCAGGCGCAACGCCTGCGGTATAGGCAATGTATTTGTTGATATAGCGGCCGTCCGGCCCCACTTTTTTCGCCGTACCGGTCTTGATGGCGATGCGATAACCTTTGATTGCCGCCTTCACGCCGCCGCCGCCGGGCAGCGCCACGCTTTCCATCATATGAACAACAGTACGGACGGTCGATTCCGGGAAAATACGCTCGCCGGGAACCGGTGGATCAACTTTGGTAATCGACAGCGGACGATAAACGCCATAGCTGCCGATCGTTGCGTAGACTCGCGCTAACTGTAACGGTGTCACCATTAGCCCGTAGCCGAAAGAGAAGGTGGCCCTCTCTATGTCAGACCACCGTTGTTTTTGAGGATATAAGCCACTGCGTTCTCCGACCAACCCCAAATTGGTCGCCTTTCCAAGCCCAAAACGTGAGTAAGTCTCTACTAACGCTGAGGACGGCATCGCTAACGCCAGCTTTGAAACACCGACGTTACTCGACTTCTGTAACACCCCGGTCAGGGTCAATTCGCTGTAGCGCGCCACGTCTTTGATTTCGTGACCGTTAATTCGGTAAGGAATGGTATTCAGTACGGTGTTTTCATTGACGATACCGCGCTGAAGTGCAGTCATGACCACCATCGGCTTAACGGTCGAACCCGGTTCGAACACGTCGGTGATGGTGCGGTTACGCATAACATCCTTCTGCGTACCGGTAAGATTGTTAGGGTTGTAGGACGGGCTATTGGCCATCGCCAGCACTTCACCCGTGCTGACATCAACTAACACGGCACTGCCCGATTCCGCTTTGTTAAAGGCCACGGCGTTGTTCAGCTCGCGGTAAACCAGCGCCTGTAAGCGCTCATCGATACTCAGCGCAAGGTTGTGTGCGGCCTGGCTGTCCGTTGAGGAAATATCCTCGATCACGCGACCGTAGCGGTCTTTACGCACAATGCGCTCGCCGGGCTGGCCGGTCAGCCATTTATCAAAGCTTTTTTCAACGCCCTCAATCCCCTGGCTATCCACGTTGGTGAAACCAATGAGGTGAGCGGTCACTTCGCCGGATGGATAGTAACGGCGCGATTCTTCACGCAGGTGGATCCCCGGCAGCTTCAACTTCTTGATGTAGTCCGCCATGTCAGGGTTCACCTGACGCGCCAGATAGATAAAACGCCCTCTCGGGTTGGTATTCACGCGTGATGCTAACTGGTCCAGCGGCATGTTCAGCGCGTCCGCAAGCGCCTTCCAGCGGTTATCAAGCGTGATACCGCCAGCATCATGCAGTTCTTTCGGATCGGCCCAGATAGCCTTCACCGGCACGCTCACCGCCAGCGGACGACCCGAGCGGTCGGTGATCATCCCACGAGATGTCGACACTTCCTGGACGCGCAGAGAGCGCATATCGCCCTGGCGTACCAGCATGTCAGGGGCGACGATTTGTAGCCAGGCCACGCGTCCCAGCAGGAAACCCAGCGCCAGTAAAATGCAGCCGCAAAGCAACGCAAAACGCCAACTGATAAAGTTGGCCTGTTCTTCCTGACGTTTTGGTTTTAGCGTTTTTGCCGCTGCTTTCATGCGTCGCGTTTTCCCTTATTTTTGTACTACGATATTTTCCTGCGAAGGATCAACATGCTGCAGCTGCAGCTTTTCCGTTGCGATCCGTTCAACCCGGCTGTGATCGCCGAGCGCGTTTTCTTCAAGGATCAAATTTCGCCATTCAATATCCAGCGCATCGCGTTCCAGTACCATCTGCTCGCGTTGCGCAGTCAATAAACGCGTATGGTGGGCGGTGGTCACCACCGTAACTGCCGTGACAATGATGCAAATGAACAGACAGAGTGGCAGTTTCCCAAACCGCAAAAGATCGTCGCCGATCACGCCAGGCAAGGCATGGCGCTCGTTGCTTCCTAACGAATCCTTAACTTTGCTTAGGGTCTCTGTCACTCTGCCGATCATGCGTTCGTCCTCTCTGCAACACGCAGCACTGAACTACGGGCGCGTGGATTCTCTGCCACTTCTTCTTCGCCCGGCATCAACTTGCCTAATGCTCGCAACTGACGGCCACCCAGCTTCCTGAGTTGTTCTTCCGTCATCGGCAGCCCCGCTGGCACTTGTGGACCGCGGCTTTGTTCACGCATAAAGCGTTTCACAATACGGTCTTCCAGCGAATGGAAGCTGATGATGGATAACCGCCCACCCGGGGCCAGCACGTCGAGCGAGCTTTTTAGCGCCAGCTCTATTTCCTCCAGTTCACTGTTTACCCAGATGCGAACCGCCTGGAAGGTACGGGTCGCGGGATGTTTGTGCTTATCCTTCACCGGTGTCGCCGCCGCGATCACTTCGGCCAACTCTTTGGTGCGGGTCATCGGCTCAATGCGATTGCGCTCAACGATGGCGCGCGCAATACGTTTGCCAAAGCGCTCTTCGCCGAACGTTTTGATGACCCATGCAATATCGGCTTCGTCAGCGGTCTGTAACCACTCAGCGGCAGACTGACCGCGCGTCGGGTCCATCCGCATGTCCAGCGGACCGTCACGCATAAAGGAGAAACCACGTTCAGCATCATCAAGTTGAGGTGAAGAGACGCCAAGATCGAGAAGAATCCCGTCGATCTTGCCCGTCAGGCCGCGCTCAGCGACATAATCCGCGAGCGCAGAGAAAGGTCCATGCACGATGGAAAAGCGTGGGTCATTGATGGTCTGTGCAACGGCAATAGCCTGCGGATCGCGATCGATTGCCAGCAGGCGTCCTTCCTCTCCAAGCTGGGAGAGAATCAAACGCGAGTGACCACCGCGACCAAACGTGCCATCAATGTAGATGCCATCCGGACGAATATTCAGGCCGTTAACGGCTTCGTCCAGTAACACCGTTTTATGTTTATAATTTTCCATCATATTTATAGAGACAAGTCCTGCAGCCGTTCCGATAATGTCGCGGAATCAGACTGCTCAGCGTCGATATCTTCCTTGACCTGTTGATACCAGGTCGTTTCATCCCACAGTTCAAACTTGTTGAACTGCCCGACCAGCATCACTTCTTTGGTCAGACCGGCATGTTGCCGCAACACAGGGGCAATCAGTAATCGCCCTGCGTTATCCATCTGACATTCACTGGCATGTCCCAATAACAAACGCTGCACGCGGCGTTCCTGCGGGTTCATGCTCGACAGTCGCGACAGCTTTTGCTCAATAATTTCCCATTCGGGCAAGGGGTAAAGCAGCAGGCAGGGGGAGTTAATGTCAATGGTGCAAACCATTTGACCCGCAGCGTTCTCAATCAGCCGATCGCGGTATCGGGTTGGTACCGATAAACGCCCTTTGCTGTCGAGATTGACTAACGTAGCTCCACGGAACATGCCAGTCTCACCCCTCCTCACCACTTTAACCCACAAATTCCCACCTAAAGGAGTTTACGGAGCGAGGGAAAAGCTTGTCAAGCCAGGACTCTCCCTATAAGGACTCGAAAGCCCTCTATTTACAGAGATAAACAGTCCTGGTTAATAACTGCACAACTGGCGAGGCAAAATTAACGTTATGAATATTTGTAAGAAAAAAACCGAATATGCACACTAGCGTTAAAGCTCACTCAATATCATCGCAGATAAATATAAAGTGTCAGTTTGCGACGCGGGCAGCATTTTATGACAGATTCTCAGGGGATAACAGCGCCAGATTCATCCAGGCACCCGGTAAGCGCGGCGGTTGCCACGTAAGCTGGCAAAGGAGGAGGAAAAACGTCTGAATATTCATCGACCGAAGAGGGTTTGTAACAAAGTAATACAAAGAATGCCGTTTAAAATCGCTCAGACGTTCTTTAAAAGAACAATTTAAAAGCCAGAATGAATTAAGAAAAATAGGTGATTAGGATCCCTCAAGAATTATCCTAATTTCTCTCCGGGAATTATCTGCACGAATTATCGCAGCAAAATGGGGCAGATTTCGCCGCCCCGGTCATTTCATTTTTGGCGGCTTAAAATTCCGCGATGGTAGAGATTACGTTTGATACGCGTCAGGCCCGGCTTCGGCTTGCGCGGCTCATCCAGGCTTGCCAGCACAATCTCAAGCACGCGTTCAGCCACATCGCGGTGACGCTGTGCTACCGCCAGCACCGGGCACTGGAGGAAGTCGAGCAGCTCGTTATCCCCGAACGTGGCAATCGCCAGGTCGGAAGGCAGTTTACCTTCACGGCGTAAGGTCACATCCATGACGCCCTGCAACAGCGCGAAGGACGTGGTGAACAGCGCCTGAGGCATCGGATGCGTTTCCAGCCATTTCTCGAACAGCTGCGCCGCGGCTTCACGCTCGTAGCTATTGGCATAGAGGTAGTGGACCTCGCGCGGATCGTCTTTCCAGGCGGTTCTGAACCCCTGCTCACGCAGGAAGCTCACGGAGAGCTCGGGCAGCGCGCCAAGATACAGCACCGTTTCAGCGGGGAATGTTCTCAGCTCTGCAGCCAGCATTTCTGCATCATCCTGATCCGCACCCACGACGCTGGTGAAATGCTCGCGATCGAGCGCGCGATCCAGCGCAACGATTGGGAACGGGTCGTTCGCCCAGCGCTGGTAGAACGGATGCTCTGGCGGCAGGGAGGTCGACACGATGATGGCATCCACCTGGCGCTGGAGAAGATGCTCAATGCAGCGCATCTCGTTGTCGGGCTGGTCTTCCGAGCAGGCAATCAGCAATTGATAGCCGCGCTGGCGCGCCTGACGTTCAAGATAGTTGGCGATACGGGTATAGCTGGTGTTTTCCAGGTCAGGGATCACCAGACCAATAGAGCGGGTTCGCCCGGCACGCAGACCGGCTGCGACAGCATTCGGATGGTAGTTATGCTCACGAACGACCGCCATAACTTTTTCAACGGTCTTGTCGCTGACACGGTACTGCTTTGCTTTACCGTTAATCACATAGCTGGCCGTTGTTCGTGACACGCCGGCTAGCCGGGCGATTTCATCCAGTTTCACAATTGCCCCTTAAAAAAAGAAAAGAGTCCATGGCCCTGTCAAGGTTATGGTTAAATCTTTTAACATCTAAACGCAGAAAAGCCTTCGCGGCAACCGCTTTTATCTGCGTTGTCGGCTGATTACGCAAAAAAAAGCCCGGCTTTGGTGACCGGGCAGAAAGAGGCGAACCTTTTTGACAACTAACGCATGATTTTCTCGCCGCGTGACAGACCTACTACACCCGATCTCGCCACCTCGACAATTTTTGCGACGTCCCGCACGGACGCCAGGAAAGCATCCAGCTTGTCGCTTGTCCCGACCAGCTGAACCGTATAAAGAGAAGGCGTGACGTCGATAATCTGTCCGCGGAAAATATCCGCATTGCGTTTGACCTCATCACGCCCGTAGCCGCTGGCCTGGATTTTCACCAGCATGACCTCACGCTCAACATAGGCTCCCTGCCCCAGCTCGCTCACGCGCAGTACATCGACCAGCTTATGCAGCTGTTTCTCAATCTGCTCAAGCACTTTGGCATCGCCGACGGTTTGGATCGTCATGCGCGACAGCGTGGGGTCTTCCGTCGGGGCGACAGTCAGGCTTTCAATGTTATAGCCGCGCTGCGCAAAAAGGCCAATGACGCGCGACAGTGCGCCAGACTCGTTTTCCAGTAAAACAGATAATATCCGGCGCATATCAGGTTCTCTCCGTTTTGCTTAACCACATTTCATCCATACCACCACCACGAATATGCATCGGATAAACGTGCTCGGTTCCATCAACAATCACATCCATAAAGACGAGGCGGTTGTTTTTAACGTGCTCAAGCGCCTGTGCGAGCTTCGTTTCCAGCTCGGCCGGATCGGTCACCCGCATGCCTACATGGCCGTAAGCTTCAGCAAGACGAACAAAGTCCGGCAGCGATTTCATGTAGGACTGAGAATGACGGCCAGAGTAGATCATATCCTGCCATTGCTTCACCATACCGAGATAGCCGTTATTCAGGTTCAGCACCAGTACCGGCAGTTCATACTGCAGGGCGGTAGACAGCTCCTGAATGTTCATCTGAATACTGCCATCTCCCGTCACGCAGACGACGGTTTCATTCGGCAGCGCCAGCTTCACGCCCAGCGCGGCAGGCAGACCAAAGCCCATCGTTCCTAAACCACCGGAGTTGATCCAGTGTCGCGGTTTATCAAACGGGTAATAGAGGGCGGCAAACATCTGGTGCTGCCCCACGTCTGAGGTCACGTACGCCTCACCTTTCGTCAGTCGCCACACCGCTTCAATGACCGCCTGCGGCTTAATGTTTTCACTCTGCGTGTCATATTTCAGGCACTGGCGCGCGCGCCACTGTTCAATCTGCTGCCACCAGTCGCGGATCTCATCCAGCGGCTGGGTTGCACTCTCCTGGGCCAGCAGGTCCAGCATTTGCTCCAGAACCTGACGGGCATCGCCGACGATCGGCACATCAGCCGACACCGTTTTTGAAATTGACGTTGGATCGATATCAATGTGCAACACGGTGGCGTTCGGGCAATACTTCGCCAGGTTGTTGGTGGTGCGATCGTCAAAGCGCACGCCAACGGCAAAGATGACATCGGAATGATGCATCGTCATGTTGGCTTCATAGGTACCGTGCATACCCAGCATCCCCAGCGCCTGACGATGGGTGGCAGGAAACGCCCCCAGCCCCATCAGTGATGACGCAACGGGAAGGTTAAGCTTTTCAATCAGTTCACGAAGCTGAACTTCGCAGGCGGAGTTGATCGCCCCGCCACCAACATAGACCACCGGTTTTTTGGCTGCCAGCAGCGTTTGCAACGCTCGCTTGATCTGGCCTTTATGCCCCTGCGTTGTTGGGTTATAAGAGCGCATGCTGACCGACTCCGGCCAGACATAGGGCAGCTTGTTTGCCGGGTTCAGGATATCTTTAGGCAGATCAACCACCACCGGTCCGGGACGTCCGCTCGCCGCCAGCCAGAAGGCTTTTTTCAGTACGCCGGGAATGTCTTCTGTTTGCTTGACCAGGAAGCTGTGCTTCACAACGGGACGCGAAATCCCGACCATGTCGCACTCCTGAAACGCATCGTAGCCAATCAGTGAGGTTGCCACCTGCCCGGAGAGGATCACCAGCGGGATAGAGTCCATATAGGCCGTCGCAATGCCGGTAATGGCGTTTGTCGCGCCGGGGCCGGACGTGACTAACACCACGCCCACTTCACCCGTCGCACGCGCCAGGCCGTCAGCCATGTGCACCGCCGCCTGCTCGTGACGTACCAGAACATGGTCAATGCCCCCTACCGTATGCAGCGCATCATAAATATCGAGGACCGCACCGCCAGGGTAGCCGAACACTTGCTTTACGCCCTGATCGATCAGCGACCGAACGACCATTTCCGCGCCAGACAACATCTCCATGCTTTGCCTCCAGGCATTTTGTTATAGACGGACTGCCGAATTCATTTCCGCACCGTCTTACGATTGGGATAGACCAATCTTATATTTTGCAGAGTGTTCTTTACCTTAACCGCTCGTTATGAGGCAGGCAATTAGCAAACCCGGGGAGATAAACGGCGCGTAAAGCAGAAAAAGCAGCCGTTAACTGAAGATATGGTTAATTCCTCTGGGAATAGAGGATGGGGTGATAAATCATCACTGAAAAGCGCGACAATGCAGGAAATCATCTATTTTTGCGTGCCGCAGAGCAGCCTGAAAAAAAGCACCGCAGAACAAAATAGCAATTATCTAAAAGAACTCAGGATAAATCACATAAACCAATGCGATTTACCCTGATGCGTTTACCGGCGACAGATGCCAACCAGCAGCTCTTCCATCCACTGATGTCCTTTATCCCGGCCCGCCGCTTCATGCCAGGAAAGATAACAGGTACGGCTATTTAACTTGAGCGGCAGAGGCAAAATTTGCAGATTTAAAGGGTCAGAAAACTCTTCTGCCAGCCAGCGCGGTGCAATCGCCACCAGCTGCGTCTGGGAGACCACGTTTAATACGCTGACCATGGCCATGCCCTGATAAGCCACGCTCGCCTGTTTATCCGCAGTGTCATACCACGGCAGGCTAAAGGACGCATATCTGTCGAGTGCTACAACGGCGTGTTGCTCGTTATAAACATCGCTTTCTCGCAGCGGAGAATTCAGGCGCGGATGCTTTTTACTGGCGACCAGAACCATTTCATCTTTAAACAGCGGCACGCAGGAAAATTCTGGACGACGAAACTCTTCATATCCCAGAACGAATTCGATTTCCTGATAGCGTAACTGATGTTCGGTGTTTTGATTCAGGGATGATTTAAAAACAAGATTGATATTGGGTGCGATCTCTTCAACTTTATTATAAATAATCGACGTTAAATAATTATCCAGTGGGCTACAGACGCAAAGATGGAATACGCGCTCGCTGCTTAAGGGTTCAAAGCCCGAGCCCGGCAGCTCGTTCTGGACCAGTTGCAACGCCTGGCGGATGGAGCCAAACAGCTGGAATGCGCGCGCCGTAGGCTGGATCCCTCTCCCGTAGCGAACAAATAATTCGTCGTTAAACATGACCTTAAGTCTGGCAACGGCATTACTCACGGCAGGTTGCGACATCCCCAGCGTTTGGGCCGCGCGGGTGATATTCTGTTCCTGCATGACAGCATCAAACACCGTCAGAAGATTAAGATCCACCGTGCGTAACTGCGGTTTAATCCCATCAGTAGCTTGAGGTTGTTTAATATTATTTTCTGACACTTCTGACTCCACTGTCACGCTACACTCCCTTTGCCATCGTACGGTAATAATCTCGAAAAATATGATTTATCATGCAAATACGATCAGCGAAAGAGAATTATTTAAAATTCGGAATATATAAAGACTCTATATAAACGAAAATTAATGAACGCGAATGATATGTTTGACTTTAGGATTTGAATGAAACCATAAACCAAACAAATATACAATTGGCATCAGGTTAATGATGACTTAAGTATTATTAAACTGTTATTGCTATCGCCCTACAGTTAGTTAACAACCTGTTATCTCTGTTCGCTTTTTAGCATTATGGAATAGATTCACAGCATTTATAACTTAATGATATCAAAACCTTTTAATCAGAAGGCCTCCTCTTCAGTACATTTCACTCATTTTAAACAATTATATTTATTTATTTCTGCAACTCTTTTCTTAAGTCCAAAATTAGACAATTAGTCGGGTCGCGAAAGCTAAAACCAGCACAATTAGCTAAAGTGAATACCCGGTAGATTCCGTCTGTCGGGTCCGTTTTCATCGTCAGGGGTTGACATGAACGGCCGTATCCAGTACCACTAAAAGCATATTGAATTTAACGGAGCACGATTCATGATTCGCACCATTCGTTTCACCGGTCTACTACTACTAAACGCATTCACTGTGCGCGGTAGACTGGCGGGCGAAATTCAGCGTTGAATCGTCACCAGTAAGACTAAAAACCCGCGCCACTGCGCGGGTTTTTTTATGCTCGTAGCAAGGCGCCCTAAGACTGACAAGGACCTAACCCATGAGCCAGCAAGTCATTATTTTCGATACTACTTTACGTGACGGTGAACAGGCATTACAGGCAAGCCTGAGTGTAAAAGAGAAACTGCAGATCGCGCTGGCTCTCGAACGTATGGGTGTCGACGTGATGGAGGTCGGTTTCCCGGTCTCGTCTCCGGGTGATTTCGAATCCGTCCAGACTATCGCTCGCACCATTAAAAACAGCCGCGTGTGTGCCCTGGCGCGCTGCGTAGAGAAAGACATCGACGTTGCCGCCGAGTCATTGAAAGTCGCCGAAGCGTTCCGTATCCACACCTTTATTGCGACCTCGCCTATGCACATCGCAACCAAGCTGCGCAGCACGCTGGATGAGGTGATTGAGCGCGCAGTCTATATGGTTAAGCGCGCACGCAACTATACCGATGACGTTGAATTCTCCTGTGAAGATGCGGGCCGTACGCCAATCGAAGACCTGGCGCGCGTTGTGGAAGCCGCCATCAACGCGGGCGCGAAAACCATTAACATCCCGGACACCGTCGGCTACACCATGCCGTTTGAGTTCTCTAACATCATCACCGGCCTGTATGACCGCGTACCGAATATTGATAAAGCAATTATCTCCGTTCACACCCACGATGATTTGGGTCTGGCCGTGGGCAATGCCATCGCCGCCGTCCACGCCGGGGCGCGTCAGGTTGAAGGCGCGATGAACGGTATCGGCGAACGCGCGGGCAACTGTTCGCTGGAAGAAGTGATCATGGCGATCAAAGTGCGCAAAGACATCATGGACGTGCACACCCGCATCAATCACAACGAAATCTGGCGCACCAGCCAGACCGTCAGCCAGATTTGCAACATGCCCATTCCGGCTAACAAAGCGATTGTCGGCACTGGCGCCTTCGCACACTCCTCCGGTATTCACCAGGATGGCGTCCTGAAGAACCGCGAAAACTACGAAATCATGACCCCGGAATCTATCGGCCTGAATCAGGTGCAGCTGAACCTGACCTCCCGTTCCGGCCGCGCGGCGGTTAAGCACCGTATGGAAGAGATGGGTTACAAGGACAGCGATTACAACATGGATCAGCTGTACGACGCATTCCTGAAGCTGGCCGACAAAAAAGGTCAGGTGTTCGACTATGACCTGGAAGCGCTGGCCTTTATTAACAAGCAGCAGGAAGAGCCAGAGCACTTCCGTCTGGATTACTTCAACGTGCAGTCCGGCTCCAGCAACATCGCCACCGCCTCGGTCAAACTGGCCTGCGGTGATGAAATTAAAGCAGAGGCCGCGAACGGTAACGGCCCTGTCGATGCCATCTACCAGGCAATTAACCGCGTCACCGAGTACGACGTTGAGCTGGTGAAGTATGACCTGACGGCCAAGGGCCACGGCAAAGATGCACTGGGTCAGGTCGACATTGTTGTTACCCACAATGGCCGCCGCTTCCATGGCGTGGGCCTGGCGACCGATATCGTTGAATCCTCCGCGAAAGCGATGGTGCACGTTCTGAACAACATCTGGCGCGCCGCCGAAGTCGAAAAAGAGTTGCAACGCAAAGCTCAGAATAAAGAGAACAACAAGGAAACCGTGTAATGTCGAAGAATTACCATATTGCTGTGTTACCGGGCGACGGTATTGGTCCGGAAGTGATGGCACAGGCGCTGAAAGTACTGGAAGCCGTTCGCGCGCGTTTTGCGATGAAAATCACCACCAGCCACTACGACGTGGGCGGTATTGCGATTGATAACCACGGTACGCCACTGCCGAAAGCGACCGTGGAAGGCTGCGAAAATGCCGATGCCGTCCTGTTTGGTTCCGTCGGTGGCCCGAAATGGGAACACCTGCCGCCGGCAGAGCAGCCAGAGCGCGGCGCGCTGCTGCCGCTGCGTAAACATTTCAAGCTGTTCAGCAACCTGCGTCCGGCGAAGCTGTATCAGGGTCTGGAAGAGTTCTGCCCGCTGCGCGCGGATATCGCCGCCAACGGTTTCGACATTCTGTGCGTGCGTGAACTGACCGGCGGGATCTATTTCGGTCAGCCAAAAGGGCGCGAAGGCAGCGGACAACACGAGAAAGCGTTCGACACCGAGGTGTATCACCGTTTCGAAATCGAACGTATCGCCCATATCGCGTTCGAGTCGGCGCGCAAACGCCGCCATAAAGTGACCTCCATTGATAAAGCGAACGTGCTGCAGTCTTCCATTTTGTGGCGCGAGATCGTCAGTGAAGTGGCTAAGCAGTACCCGGACGTCGCGCTGTCGCACATGTACATCGACAACGCGACCATGCAGCTGATTAAGGATCCGTCCCAGTTTGACGTGCTGCTGTGCTCCAACCTGTTCGGCGATATCCTCTCTGACGAGTGCGCGATGATCACCGGCTCCATGGGCATGCTGCCCTCCGCAAGCCTGAATGAAGAAGGCTTTGGCCTGTACGAGCCTGCGGGCGGCTCCGCGCCGGATATCGCAGGCAAGAACATTGCCAACCCGATTGCGCAGATCCTCTCCCTGGCCCTGCTGCTGCGCTACAGCCTGGATGCAGGCGATGCGGCAACCGCAATTGAGAACGCCATTAACCGGGCGTTAGAAGAAGGCGTCCGTACCGGCGATTTAGCTCGCGGCACGGTGGCAGTCAGTACCGATGAAATGGGCGACATTATTGCCCGCTATGTCGCTGAAGGGGTGTAATCATGGCTAAGACGTTATATGAAAAGTTGTTTGATGCGCACGTTGTTTACGAGGCACCAAACGAAACCCCGCTGCTGTACATTGATCGTCATCTGGTGCACGAAGTGACCTCTCCTCAGGCATTTGACGGCCTGCGCGCGCACAAGCGTCCGGTACGTCAGCCGGGTAAAACCTTCGCGACGATGGATCACAACGTATCCACCCAGACCAAAGACATTAATGCCTCGGGTGAGATGGCGCGTATCCAGATGCAGGAGCTGATTAAGAACTGCAACGAGTTTGGCGTTGAGCTGTACGACCTGAACCATCCGTACCAGGGCATCGTCCACGTGATGGGGCCTGAGCAAGGGATCACCCTGCCGGGCATGACCATCGTGTGCGGTGACTCCCATACCGCGACCCACGGCGCGTTTGGCGCGCTGGCGTTCGGTATCGGCACGTCCGAAGTGGAACATGTGCTGGCAACGCAGACCCTGAAACAGGGCCGCGCCAAAACCATGAAGATTGAAGTGAAGGGTAAAGCCGCACCGGGTATTACCGCAAAAGACATCGTGCTGGCCATCATCGGTAAAACCGGCAGCGCGGGCGGCACCGGTCATGTTGTTGAATTCTGCGGTGAAGCCATCCAGGCGCTGAGCATGGAGGGACGCATGACCCTGTGCAATATGGCCATTGAGATGGGCGCAAAAGCCGGTCTGGTCGCCCCGGACGAAACCACCTTTAACTATGTGAAGGGTCGTCTGCACGCGCCGAAAGGTCAGAATTTTGACGACGCGGTCGCGTACTGGAAAGCCCTGAAAACCGACGATGGGGCAACGTTTGATACCGTTGTCACGCTGCAGGCTGAAGAGATTGCGCCTCAGGTGACCTGGGGCACTAACCCGGGCCAGGTGATTTCCGTCAACGACGCCATTCCCGATCCGGCCTCCTTCGCCGATCCGGTCGAGCGCGCCAGTGCGGAAAAAGCGCTGGCCTATATGGGGCTGAAGCCCGGCGTGCCGTTGACCGACGTAACCATTGATAAGGTCTTTATCGGTTCCTGCACCAACTCCCGTATCGAAGATTTGCGTGCCGCCGCCGAGATTGCCAAAGGCCGCAAAGTGGCACCGGGCGTGCAGGCGCTGGTGGTACCTGGCTCCGGTCCGGTGAAGGCTCAGGCGGAAGCCGAAGGTCTGGATAAGATCTTTATCGAAGCGGGCTTCGAGTGGCGTCTGCCTGGCTGCTCCATGTGTCTGGCCATGAACAACGATCGCCTGAATCCGGGTGAGCGCTGCGCCTCTACCAGCAACCGTAACTTTGAAGGCCGTCAGGGCCGCGGTGGGCGCACCCATCTGGTCAGCCCGGCAATGGCCGCCGCTGCGGCAGTCAGCGGCCATTTCGCCGATATTCGCAGCCTGAAATAAGGAGACAATCATGGCAGAGAAATTTACCCAACATACGGGCCGTGTTGTCCCGCTGGACGCCGCCAACGTCGATACTGACGCTATTATTCCGAAACAGTTTCTGCAGAAGGTGACGCGTACCGGTTTTGGCGCACATCTGTTTAACGACTGGCGATTCCTGGACGATAAGGGCGAAGTGCCTAATCCGGAATTCGTTCTGAACTTCCCGGAATACAAAGGCGCCTCCATTTTGCTGGCGCGGGAAAACTTTGGCTGCGGCTCATCCCGTGAACACGCGCCGTGGGCGCTCACCGACTACGGCTTTAAAGTGGTCATTGCCCCAAGCTTCGCGGATATCTTCTACGGTAACAGCTTCAACAACCAGCTGCTGCCGGTGACGCTGAGCGATGAACAGGTCGATGAATTGTTCGCGCTGGTTAAGGCGAATCCGGGCATTTCGTTTGAAGTGGATCTGGAAGCCGAAGTGGTGAAAGCCGGAGATAAGACCTACAGCTTCAGCATCGATGCCTTCCGCCGTCACTGCATGCTGAACGGTCTGGACAGCATTGGTTTGACGCTCCAGCACGAAGACGCCATCTCAGCGTACGAGAAAAAACAGCCTGCGTTTATGGGCTAAAGGCAATGGCCCGCAAAAAGCGGGCCATTGATAAGGGTGCGTTGAGGCTCAACCACTCTGGAGAGGCGAGGAAATTTCCCCCGCCAATACCGCTAACGTTTTGCTTCGTAAGCCAACACTGCCGCCAGCTCTGTTTTCTCCTGTCTGAAGTGCAGCTCACACAGCGAGTCGCGCACCATCCAGGTGAAGATCAACAGCGTAGTACAGATCAGAAACAAACCTAACAGCAGAGTACGTTTTGGCATTCCAGTCTCCTTATTGCTTTTCGGCAATGAAGAGACTAACCTCGCAATGTTGGTTGTGAAGTTGGTCTCCCCATCAGTTTTTTTGATGTGGGACTCTCCACTGTTTGCCTCTTGCGAAAGCCTGAGGCAAATAGCCTCAAGCACCCGCCACGCACTCTATTCTCCTTCCAGGTACCTGTCAGAAAGTCGTTTCATTTCGTGAAGCCGCCTTCCAGAATCAGACATCCTTAACCCGGCAGGTCAGCCCAAGCGTAACCACCGAAATCGCGGCAATCATCCAGTAAACTGAGCCATGCCCATAGCTTTGCGCCAGCGCCCCTTGAATGACGCCTGCCAGAATCACTCCGGTTGAAATACTGTTGGTAAAAAGCGTGGTCGCCGAGCCGGCACGACCGGGCATGAGATCCTGAAACCAGAGCATGCCGATCCCGGCAACAATCCCGATAAACACGGCGTTAAACAGCTGCAGCGCCAGCAACGCTTCACGCGAATGGAAAAGGATCAGCCCCGCGTAGAACAGCACCCCGGCCGCCACGGCGACGATCATCATCCGACGCTTTCCAAAGCGCTTAACGTAGTAACCCGCCAGAATCATCGCCGGAATTTCCAGACCGGCAGCGGTCCCCATTAAGATCCCCGCGAGTTTGTCCGGTAAACCCAGATCGCTGCTGATCCACAGCGGCATATCGATGATGTACATGGTGTTGCAGGTCCACATCAGCGTGGAGGCAATAAACAGCATGCGGACGTTTTTGTCCTGCCAGCCGCTCACCTGGGTGACAGGTTTATCCGTCGCCTGTTCGACGCGCGCCACGGACGGCAGCGCGAAGGCAATCAATACCAGGCTGATGACAAAAATCCCGGCGGCGATGGAGAACATGGCGGTAAAGCCGTAGTTCAACGCCAGCATGAAGGCCAGCGGCGGGCCAATGACCCACGCCAGCGAGAGCTGGGCACGCATCACCGAGCTGAACATCACCACTTCCCGCGCCGAGTTATCCGCGTATTCACGGGCCAGCGCGAACAGCTGCGGCATGGCGGTGTTCGCCAGCGACGCCAGCAGCACGCCGCAGGTAATGAGCGTCAGGTAATGGCGGTTAAAGGCAAAGAGCAGCGCGTTGCCCACGGCCATGGCGCAGCAAAAGAGGATCAGCCTGCGGCGATCGCCCTGGCTGTCCGATCGTTTCGCCAGCGCGAGGCTGACCAGGATCCCGGCAATGGCGTTGACGGTATAAAACAGGCCGACCCAAAACGGCTGTGCCCCCACCTCGCGGCTGAGAAACAGGCTCAGCGTCGGTGCCTGCAGCGCCCCCGCCACGCCCATCATAAAGGCCACCAGCATAAAAGCGGCATACACGCCGTTCAGGCGTCGCCCCATCGTCATCAACCACAGCATGCGCAAGTCCTTGTGAAAGCGAATCGAAATTGGGTGAATAGTAAACGAAAAAAGCCAGCAAAAACATTTTGCTGGCGGGTGATAAGCACCAATACTCAGTCACACATGATCGAGGCGAGTCAGCGGGAAGAGGCCGGTTCCGTAACGTCCCACTGCATCAGTTCTTCTAACATTTTCAGCCGTTGCTCGGCACACTGGCGGGCCAGCCAGGACGATCCCTTCGTCGCTGAAAAGTACTGCTGATAAAACTGACGTGCGGTAGACCTCTTCATAATTTACCTCCTCGCTTCATCGAGGAGAATTATTGGCCTAATATAGGGATAAATAAATTGCTGGTTTTTTGTCAGGAGTTCCCCTTTTATGCCTTCCGGTCGTCTGCAACAACAGTTTATCCGCCTCTGGCAGTGCTGCGAGGGGCAATCGCAGGAGACCACGCTCAACGAGCTGGCGGACCTGCTTAGCTGTTCCCGCCGCCATATGCGCACGCTGCTCAACACCATGCAGCAGCAGGGTTGGTTAAGCTGGGAAGCGGAGGCGGGACGCGGCAAACGCTCGCGACTGACCTTTCTCTATACCGGGCTGGCGTTGCAGCAGCAGCGCGCGGAAGACCTGCTGGAGCAGGACCGCATCGATCAGCTGGTCCAGTTGGTGGGCGACAAGGCCGCCGTGCGCCAGATGCTGGTTTCCCATCTCGGGCGCAGCTTTCGTCAGGGCCGACACATCCTGCGGGTGCTTTACTATCGCCCAATGAAAAATCTGTTGCCCGGCACGGCCTTACGCCGCTCTGAAACCCACATGGCCCGGCAAATCTTCAGCGGCCTGACGCGCATAAATGAGGAAAACGGGGAACTGGAAGCAGATATCGCGCACCACTGGCAGCAGGTTTCCCCGTTTCACTGGCGCTTCTTCTTACGCCCCGGCATCCACTTTCACCACGGCCGCGAGCTGGAAATGCACGACGTCATCGCCTCTCTGGAACGCGTCCGCAAGCTCCCGCTCTACTCCCATATCTCCCGTGTGCACTCCCCCACGGCCTGGACGCTGGATATCGAGTTGTCGCAGCAGGATAAGTGGCTTCCCTGGCTGCTGGGCTATGTGCCGTCGATGATTTTGCCCGGCGAGTGGGAATCGTTGAACAACTTTGCCAGCCAGCCGATTGGCACCGGGCCCTACTCCGTCTCCCGCAATAACAGCAACCAGCTGAAAATCCGCGCGTTCGACGACTACTTTGGCTATCGGGCGCTGATCGACGAAGTGAACGTGTGGGTATTACCGGATCTCAATGAAGACCTGAGCTGCGGGCTGACGCTTGAAGGCCCTACCACGGGAGAAAAAGCCGTAGAGAGTCGCCTGGAAGAGGGATGTTACTATCTCCTCTTTGACCGCCGCACCCACCGTGGGGCAAATCAGGCCGTGCGCAAGTGGGTCAGCCACGTTTTGTCCCCTTCCAATCTGATTTACCATGCGGAAGAGCAGTACCAGACATACTGGTTCCCGGCGTACGGCCTGCTTCCGCGCTGGCACCACGCCCGCCCGGTGCACTGCGACAAACCCGCCGGGCTGGAGTCCATCACCCTGACCTACTACCGCGAGCACGTGGAGCATCGTTTTATCGCCAGAATCATGACCCGACTGCTGGCAGCCGAGGGGGTCACGTTAGACGTCAGGGAAGTAGACTATGACGAATGGCATCAGGGGGAGATCGCCAGTGATATCTGGCTCAACAGCGCCAACTTTACCCTGCCGCTCGATTTTTCCCTTTTCTCGCATCTATATGAAGTGCCTCTCATCCAGCACTGCATCGACCGTGACTGGCAGCAGGACGCCGCCCAGTGGCGTGCGGGCGAAATGAATCTTGCGGCGTGGTGCCAGCAGCTGCTGGGCGAGCAGGCGATCGTACCGCTGATCCACCATTGGCTGATGATCCAGGGCCAGCGCAGCATGCGCGGCCTGCGGATGAATACCCTGGGCTGGTTTGATTTTAAATCCGCCTGGTTTGCGCCGCCGGAGCCATAACGCTTTCGTAATATTCACCAAATCATTACAATAGCGCCGTTCTCAACGGGGTGCTGCATCACAGATGTGCGCTGAGATAATACCCGTCGAACCTGATCCGGATAACGCCGGCGAAGGGATTTGAGGCTGTCGCTCAAAATCCTTTGCCACTCAACTTTGAGGTGCAAAGTGTTAAAAAAAGTTCTCCCCCTGCTGGCGCTGTTTGCGCTGCCTGCTTTTGCGAAGCCCGTCCTGACGGTCTACACCTATGACTCCTTCTCTGCCGACTGGGGCCCTGGCCCGGTGGTCAAAAAAGCCTTCGAAGCGGACTGTAACTGCGAGCTGAAGTTCGTGGCGCTGGAAGATGGCGTTTCTCTGCTCAACCGTCTGCGCATGGAAGGGAAAAACAGCAAGGCCGACGTGGTGCTCGGGCTGGATAACAACCTGCTGGAAGCCGCCTCGCAAACCAAACTGTTTGCCAAAAGCGGCGTTGCGGCAGATGCCGTTAACGTGCCGGGCGGCTGGAAAAACGACACCTTTGTGCCGTTCGACTACGGCTACTTTGCGTTCGTGTATGACAAAAACAAGCTGAAAAACCCGCCGAAGAGCCTGAAAGAGCTGGTGGAAAGTGACCAGAAATGGCGCGTGATTTATGAAGATCCGCGTACCAGCACGCCGGGCCTGGGCCTGCTGCTGTGGATGCAGAAGGTCTACGGGGATAAAGCGCCGGAAGCGTGGCAGAAGCTGGCCGCCAAAACCGTCACCGTGACCAAGGGCTGGAGCGAAGCCTATGGCCTGTTCCTGAAAGGCGAAAGCGATCTGGTGCTGAGCTACACCACCTCTCCGGCCTACCACATTATCGCCGAGAAGAAAGATAACTATGCTGCCGCTAATTTTGCTGAAGGGCACTATCTGCAGGTGGAAGTCGCCGCGCGTACCGCCACCAGCAAACAGCCGGAGCTGGCCGAGAAGTTCCTGAAGTTCATGGTTTCACCGGCGTTCCAGAATGCGATTCCCGCAGGCAACTGGATGTATCCGGTCACTAACGTTACCCTGCCCGCAGGTTTCGAGCAGCTGACCAAACCAAACACCTCGCTGGAGTTTACGCCGCAGCAGGTCGCCGCGCAGCGTGCAGCATGGGTAAGTGAATGGCAACGCGCCGTCAGCCGTTGATTCCCGGCTGGTTACTTCCCGGGCTGCTCACCGCCATAGTGATGGTAGTGGTCAGCCTGGGGGCTTTTCTTGCACTGTGGTTCAACGCGCCAGAGAGTGACCTGCTCGCCCTCTGGCACGACAGCTATCTCTGGCACGTGATCCGGTTCTCCTTCTGGCAGGCGTTTCTTTCTGCCCTGCTGTCGGCGATCCCGGCCATTTTTCTTGCGCGCGCCCTGTATCGTCGGCGTTTCCCCGGCAGGCTGGCACTGCTGCGCCTGTGCGCCATGACGCTGATCCTGCCCGTGCTGGTGGCGGTATTTGGTATTCTGAGTGTCTACGGCCGCCAGGGCTGGCTGGCTACGCTGTTCGGCCTGTTTGGTCTGGAATGGTCATTCTCTCCCTACGGCCTGCAGGGCATTCTGCTGGCGCACGTCTTTTTCAATATGCCGATGGCAACGCGCCTCTTCTTGCAGGCGCTGGAAAACATTCCCGGCGAACAGCGTCAGGTTGCCGCCCAGCTCGGCATGCGCGGCTGGTCGTTCTTCCGCTTTGTCGAATGGCCGTGGCTGCGCCGCCAGCTTCCCCCCGTCGCGGCGTTAATCTTCATGCTCTGCTTTGCCAGCTTTGCCACCGTGCTGTCGCTCGGCGGCGGGCCGCAGGCCACCACCATTGAGCTGGCGATTTACCAGGCGCTAAGTTACGACTACGATCCCGGTCGCGCCGCGCTGCTGGCGATGGTGCAGATGGCGTGCTGTCTTGCGCTGGTGCTGCTGAGCCAGCGGCTGAGTAAAGCCATTCCCGCGGGCAGCAATCAAATAACCGGCTGGCGCGATCCGCAGGACAGCCTGCACAGCCGCGTCACCGATTTTATCCTGATTGCGCTGGCGCTCCTGCTGCTGCTGCCGCCGCTGATGGCCGTTATCGTTGACGGACTGAACCGCAATCTCATATCCGTCCTGCAACAGCCCGTGCTCTGGCAGGCCACCTGGACCTCGCTGCGTATCGCCCTGGCGGCTGGGTTACTGTGCGTCATGCTGACCATGATGCTGCTGTGGAGCAGCCGTGAACTCTATGCCCGGCGGGCCCAAAAGGCCGGACAGGCGCTGGAGCTGACGGGCATGCTGATTCTGGCGATGCCGGGCATCGTGCTGGCGACGGGCTTCTTTTTACTGTTCAACAGCACCATCGGTCTGCCGCAAAGCGCCGACGGCATTGTGATTTTCACTAACGCTCTGATGGCCATTCCCTACGCGCTCAAAGTGCTGGAAAACCCGATGCGCGACGTCAACAGCCGCTACGGTTTGCTGTGCCAGTCGCTGGGCATGCAGGGCTGGCAGCGGCTGAAGGTGGTCGAACTGCGCGCGCTAAAACGCCCGCTGGCGCAGGCGCTGGCGTTTGCCTGCGTGCTGTCGATTGGGGATTTTGGCGTGGTGGCTCTCTTTGGCAATGACGATTTCCGCACGCTGCCATACTGGCTCTATCAGCAAATCGGCTCTTATCGCAGTCAGGACGGCGCGGTCACCGCGCTGTTACTGCTGCTGCTGTGCTTTGCCTTATTTACCGCTATCGAAAAACTTCCGGGGCGTGATGTTAAAACTGACTGATGTAACCTGGCTTTACCAGCATCTGCCGATGCGCTTCACACTCTCCGTGCGCCAGGGGGAGATGATCGCCGTACTTGGCCCAAGCGGCGCGGGAAAAAGCACGCTGCTTAACTTGATTGCGGGTTTTCTGCAGCCAGCAAGCGGCGCGATCGTCATTGAAAATCACGATCATACCTACACGCCGCCCGCAAAACGTCCGGTCTCAATGCTGTTTCAGGAAAACAACCTGTTTACCCACCTGACGGTGCGGCAAAACATCGCGCTGGGAATGCATCCGGGACTCAGGCTGAACGATGCCCAGCGCCAGAAGCTGGAGATTATCGCCGCACAGATGGGGATCGCTGAATTCATCGACAGGCTGCCAGGCGAGCTTTCCGGCGGCCAGCGTCAGCGCGTGGCGCTGGCGCGTTGTCTGGTGCGCGAGCAGCCAATCCTGCTGCTGGATGAGCCGTTCTCGGCGCTCGATCCCGCACTGCGTCAGGAGATGCTAGCGCTGGTGCAGGACGTCTGTCAGCGCCAGCAGCTGACGATGCTGATGGTGTCGCACAGTATCGAAGATGCCGCCCGCATCGCGCCGCGATCGGTGGTGATTGCCGAAGGGCGTATTTTGTGGGATGGACATACAGAAGAACTGCTGAGTGGTAAAGCGGGGGCGTCTTCGCTGTTGGGCATTCGTGCGGTCTGATGCCCTCTCCCACGGGGCTGAGGGTTCCCCACAAATTAAAGCGAGCAGTGAACAATCCCCTCGCCCCTCCGGGGAGAGGGTTAGGGTGAGGGGAACATACGGCTAAGGTGGTATTTCCGTTCACTTCAATTTTCTTGCTACTCTGTAACGCCATAACCGGTGAACGTGCCAGGGTGGCTCAGTCGCCACCACCCTGGCAACCCGGGCTCCCGGCGGTAAATCGCCGCTACGCGGTGCCTTCGGCTTATTCCTTCCGGCTTATCGGGTACGGGCGGAGGTAACATCCCTGTAAAGCCCGCCCTCTCGGCGCATCCATGCGCCTCGCCCCGGCCTACAGGAAACGCCTCAGCGATTTACAGCCGGACCAGGATATCGCTGTAAGCCATTCATTTTACTGATGAAACTCTAATCGCTTCCAGTTTAAAAAATTACTGGGGAACCCTCAGCCCACGGGGAGAGGGAAAAAAGTCCTTAACGGCTGACCACTTTTAATAAAATCTCGCCGTATACCGGCATCAGCGGGTGACGAATCAGCGCGACCAGGGCTACCACGGCCACACCCAGCGTCAGCGGGGCCAGCCAGAGCAGGCGAGTACGCGGGAGGTAGCGCGTCAGGCGATCGATATTCGCTTTCGCACTGCGCCACAGCCGCCAGCAGAGCCATGCCGCCAGCCACAGCAGCACAGCCGTGCCCAGCAGCAGCCACTTAAACTCACCGCTTTGCATACCGTCAGGAATATCAATCGCAGCACCCGCGAGGATCCCCGGCAGGAAGTAGAACGGCGGCCAGAAGACGCAGCCGATAATGTTCGGCACCACGAATTTCGCGACGGGCAGATCCAGCATTCCCGCCACCATCGGCACCAGCGGACGCGTTGGTCCGACAAAGCGGCCGACGAGGATAGTAAACATGCTGTGCTGATGCAGCGCATGCTCGGTTTTATCCAGCAGGGCTTTGTTCTTTTTCATGAACGACCAGCGGTGCAGCGGCTTCTTAAAGCGCCAGCCCAGCCAGAAGGAGATCCAGTCGCCCAGCAGGCAGCCGATAATCCCGGCCAGCCACGCCTGCCAGAAATTAACCTCGCCGCTGCCAATCAGTGCGCCAAGCCCCGCCATCATCACGGTGCCGGGCAGGATCAGCCCAACCAGCGCCAGCGATTCCAGAAACGCCACCAGCGCCACGGCGATGAGCGAGTACATAACGGACTGGGTAATAAAGTGTTCCAGCAATGCCTGCATAACTATTCCGGTCAGAAAACGAATCAGCGATTCTGCTTAGCGCCCCGCACCGCGTCAAGGCATCAATTGTCTGAATAGTTTACAGGATGCTCCTGAAGTTCACCTGAATGTTTACCGTTTATTCACATCCCGCGCGGAATTCGCTCGGGCTGGCGCCAGTGCACTTCTTAAACACGCGAGAAAAATAGAGCTGATCCTCAAAGCCCACGTTGCGCCCCACTGTGGCGATCGGCATCCGGGTGGTGCTGAGCAGCAGCTTCGCCTGGCTGATGCGCTGATCCTCGCGCCAGCTCAATACGCTGACGCCAAGCTGTTGGCGGAACAGATGCGACAGCCGCGACGGCGACAGGCAGACGTGCTGGGCAACGCTGGCGATATCAAACTGGCTATCGGCCAGGTGGTCGCTGATGTACTGGCAGGCGTCGCGCACGCGGTTATCCAGCGGTGGGTTAAGCGACTCGTTAATCGCCTCCATCCTTCGCAGCAACAGCTGCTCGAGCAGGTTAATCGCCAGCAGTTCAGCGTAACGCCCGCCCGCCTGCCCTGCCTCAATAATCTGCGCGAACAGCTCGCGAAACTGCGCCAGATGAACCTCATCCGGGCGATAAAAACCGGTGTGCGCAAAAATAGCTGGCCAGGAAAGCCACTCCTGCCAGTAGGCGCGCGGACGGAAGTAGACCCACTGGTGATACCACTCTTTGGCATCCGGATGTCGGCCATAGTGGTGGATCTCCCCCGGCGGGAACAGCAGGATATCGCCGGGGCGGCAGACAAACTGCTGGTCACCGTTCTTGATGATCCCTTCCCCTCGAACGGTCAGGTTGAGGATATACCCTTTCATGCCGAGCGGTCGGTCGACGTAAAAGTCGAGGTATCCCTCAGCCTCGATAGGGGTCAGTCCCGCCACAAGGTGCGCGTTAAACGAGTATCCCGGCAGCAGGGGATCGTTTTGCGTTTCGGCCATAGATTCAGTTCTCCCAAGGGTCCTGAAGGAAACCAATTGTCCATATCACTAAAAGCAGGTTAAAAATGGCCAGCGAAAAGATCCAAAAAGCATCACGCCGCTTTTACGTCCGCCATGTTTCAGCCTTTCCCCCTGATTTCTCCGCAAGAGCAGGCAGATAACCAGTAACAAAAGTGTCTATAAGTGCGGCAGAAATGTCCACATTGAATATTTGCACGGCGTCACACTTTCCGTTGTAACAGCAATTTAGTCCATAAGATTAGCGGATCCTGCCTGACGACTTTTGTTCCCAGTCTCTAATGTTCTTCCATACCTGTTTTTTCGATGGAGCAACACCATGGCAATTGCGATTGGCCTCGATTTTGGCAGCGATTCAGTTCGCGCGCTGGCAGTGGACTGTACGTCCGGCCAGGAGATAGCAACCAGCGTTGAGTGGTACCCGCGCTGGCAAGAGGGGCGCTACTGCGATGCGCCAAACAACCAGTTCCGCCACCACCCGCGTGACTATATCGAGTCGATGGAAGCGGCGATCAAAACCGTCCTGGCCGAACTGACTGATGCCCAGCGGGCGGAGATTGTCGGCATCGGCGTCGACAGCACCGGCTCCACGCCAGCCCCCGTGGATGCCGAAGGCCGCGTGCTGGCGCTGCGCCCGGAGTTCGCCGACAACCCGAACGCCATGTTTGTGCTGTGGAAAGACCACACCGCCGTGGAAGAGGCCGAAGCCATCACCCGCCTGTGCCATCAGCCGGGCAAAACGGATTACTCACGCTATATCGGCGGGATTTATTCCAGCGAATGGTTCTGGGCCAAGATCCTCCACGTCACCCGTGCCGACGCCTCCGTCGCACAGGCTGCGGCGTCATGGGTTGAGTTGTGCGACTGGGTGCCTGCCCTGCTCTCCGGGACCACGCGCCCGCAGGATATCCGCCGCGGTCGCTGCAGCGCCGGGCATAAATCCCTGTGGCATGAAAGCTGGGGCGGCCTGCCTCCGGCCGCGTTCTTCGATGAACTCGACCCGATCCTCAACAAGAGCCTGACATACCCGCTGTTTACCGACACCTTCACCGCCGATATTCCGGTCGGCACGCTGTGCGAAGAGTGGGCAAAACGCCTGGGGCTTCCGCAAAACGTGGCCATCTCCGGCGGCGCCTTTGACTGCCATATGGGCGCCGTGGGCGCGGGCGCGCAGCCAAACACGCTGGTCAAAGTTATCGGCACCTCCACCTGCGACATCCTGACGGCGGATAAAGCCACCGTCGGCGACCGCGCGGTGAAAGGCATCTGCGGCCAGGTGGACGGCAGCGTGGTGCCGGACTTCATCGGCCTCGAAGCCGGTCAGTCCGCGTTTGGCGATATCTACGCCTGGTTTGGCCGCGTGCTCGGCTGGCCGCTGGACCAGCTGGCGGCGGCGCATCCTGAACTGAAAACCCAGATAGCCGAGAGCAAAAAGCAGCTTCTGCCGCAGCTCACCGAAGCCTGGGCAAAAAATCCGTCTCTCGAACACCTGCCGGTGGTGCTGGACTGGTTTAACGGCCGCCGCACGCCGTTTGCCAACCAGCGTCTGAAAGGGGTGATTGCGGATCTCAACCTGGCGACCGACGCGCCTGCACTGTTCGGCGGTCTGATTGCCGCAACGGCTTTCGGTGCCCGCGCCATTATGGAGTGCTTCACCGGGCAGGGCATCGACGTGAACAACGTGATGGCGCTGGGCGGCATCGCCCGTAAAAACCCGGTGATCATGCAGGCCTGCTGCGACGTGCTGAACCGTCCGCTGCAGATTGTGGCCTCCGATCAGTGCTGCGCGCTGGGCGCGGCGATTTTCGCCGCCGTGGCCGCAGGCATTCACGCCGACATTCCGACCGCGCAGCAGCATATGGCGAGCGCCGTCGAAAACACGCTCCAGCCGCGCGTCCAGCAGGCACAACGCTTTGAACAGCTTTATCAGCGCTACCAGCAATGGGCAAAAAGCGCCGAACTTCACTATCTCCCTGTCGCCGCCCCGGCCAAAAACACCGCGGACACTACGGCAACCCTGACCCATTAAGGACACGATGATGACCATTTTTAATAACTATGAAGTGTGGTTTGTGATTGGCAGCCAGCATCTGTACGGACCGGAAGCGCTGCAGCAGGTGACGAAACACGCGGAGCACGTCGTTAACGCGCTGAACGCGGAAGCTAAACTGCCGTGCAAACTGGTGCTAAAACCGCTGGGCACCACGCCTGACGAAATTACCCACATCTGCCGCGACGCCAACTACGACGATAAATGCGCCGGTCTGGTGGTGTGGCTGCACACCTTCTCGCCAGCAAAAATGTGGATCAACGGTCTGTCTATCCTCAACAAACCGCTGCTGCAGTTCCATACCCAGTTCAACGCCTCCCTGCCGTGGGACAGCATCGACATGGACTTTATGAACCTGAACCAGACCGCGCACGGCGGCCGGGAGTTCGGCTTCATCGGCGCGCGTATGCGTCAGCAGCACGCGGTGGTGACCGGCCACTGGCAGGATGGTAAAGCGCAACAGCGCATCGGCTCCTGGATGCGTCAGGCCGTCTCTAAGCAGGACACCCGCCACCTGAAAGTGGTGCGTTTCGGCGACAACATGCGTGAAGTGGCGGTCACCGACGGCGACAAAGTGGCCGCGCAGATCAAGTTCGGCTTCTCCGTGAATACCTGGGCCGTGGGCGACCTGGTGCAGGTGGTGAATGAAATAAGCGACGGCGACGTGAGCGCGCTGGTGGACGAGTACGAAAGCAGCTACCGCCTGACGCCTGCGGCACAAATCAACGGCGACAAGCGCCAGAACGTGCTGGACGCGGCGCGCATCGAGCTGGGCATGAAGCGCTTCCTGGAACAGGGCGGCTTCCACGCCTTTACCACCACCTTTGAAGACCTCCACGGCCTGAAACAGCTGCCGGGCCTGGCGGTACAGCGTCTGATGCAGCAGGGCTATGGCTTTGCAGGCGAAGGCGACTGGAAAACTGCCGCTCTGCTTCGCATCATGAAGGTGATGTCGACCGGTCTGCAGGGCGGCACCTCCTTTATGGAGGACTACACCTACCACTTCGAAAACGGCAACGACCTGGTGCTCGGCTCCCACATGCTGGAAGTGTGTCCGACAATCGCCGTCGAAGAGAAACCGATCCTCGACGTACAGTACCTCGGTATCGGCGGTAAAGCCGATCCGGCGCGTCTGATCTTCAACACCCGCACAGGCCCGGCCATCAACGCCAGCCTGATCGACCTGGGCGATCGTTTCCGCCTGCTGGTGAACTGCGTCGATGCGGTTGAAACGCCGCACTCCCTGCCGAAACTGCCGGTCGCCAACGCCCTGTGGAAAGCACAGCCTGACCTGCCAACCGCCTCAGAGGCCTGGATCCTGGCCGGCGGCGCGCACCATACGGTGTTCAGCCACGCGCTGGATCTGAACGACATGCGTCAGTTCGCCGAGCTGCACGATATCGAGCTGACCGTCATTGATAACGATACCCGCCTGCCCGCCTTCAAAGACGCGCTGCGCTGGAACGAAGTCTATTACGGTTCAAAACGCTAAGCCCTGAATGCCCGGTGGCACTGCGTTTACCGGGCCTACGGTTCCGTAGGCCGGATAAGCGAAGCGCCATCCGGCAGGAGACAACTATGTTAGACGATCTCAAACGTCAGGTGCTCGAAGCCAACCTGGCGCTGCCGAAACATAATCTGGTGACCCTGACCTGGGGCAACGTCAGCGCCGTTGATCGGGAAAAAGGCGTGTTCGTGATTAAGCCTTCCGGCGTGGATTACACGGTGATGACCGCAGACGATATGGTCGTTGTCAGCCTCGAGACCGGCGAAGTGGTCGAAGGTAAGAAAAAACCGTCCTCCGATACGCCGACACACCGCCTGCTCTACCGGTCATTCCCAACCATCGGCGGCATTGTGCATACCCATTCGCGCCATGCGACCATCTGGGCGCAGGCGGGCCAGTCCATCCCGGCGACCGGCACCACCCACGCGGACTACTTTTACGGCACCATTCCCTGCACGCGTCTGATGACCGATGCGGAGATTAACGGTGAGTACGAGTGGGAAACGGGCAACGTGATTGTCGAAACCTTCGAAAAACAGGGGATCGACGCGGCGCAGATGCCCGGCGTGCTGGTGCACTCCCACGGCCCGTTTGCCTGGGGTAAAAACGCAGAAGACGCGGTGCATAACGCCATCGTGCTGGAAGAGGTCGCCTATATGGGGATCTTCTGCCGCCAGCTGGCGCCGCAGCTGCCGGATATGCAGCAAACCCTGCTGGATAAGCATTACCTGCGCAAGCACGGCGCGAAGGCCTACTACGGGCAGTAAACCCTTGCCCGGTGGCGCTGCGCTTACCGGGCCTACGGAACCTGTAGGCCGGATAAGCGCAGCGCCATCCGACGAAACAGGCACTGTATAAAACCCCAGCAAACCTACCTTAACCAGGCTATAATCAGGCCTGGTTTTGTTTTCTGGGATAACGGCGTGGCGCAGGCGCAAGAAGGCTTTTTACTGACCCGACACTGGCGGGATACCCCTCAGGGTACCGAGGTCGCGTTCTGGCTGGCAACCAATAACGGTCCGCTACACGTTACGCTGCCCCCGCAGGAATCCGTGGCCTTTATTCCTGAAGCCCACGTCGAAAAAGTGAAACAGCTGCTGCGCGGCGAAAACGGCTGGCGCATCACCCCGCTTGAGCTGAAAGATTTCCACCGCCAGCCGGTTTACGGCCTCTATTGTCGCGCCCATCGACAGCTGATGCGCTATGAAAAACTGCTCCGCGAAGCGGGCGTGACGCTCTACGAAGCAGATATCCGCCCGCCGGAACGTTTTCTGATGGAGCGGTTCATCACCGCCCCCGTCTGGGTTGATGGCATTGAACAAAACGGCGGCGTCGTTAACGCGCGCCTGAAGCCTAACCCACACTATCGCCCGCCGCTGAAGTGGGCCTCCCTGGATATCGAAACCACCCGCCACGGCGAGCTGTACTGCATTGGCCTGGAAGGGTGCGGCGATCGGGTTGTCTATATGCTCGGGCCGCCGAATGGCGATGCGTCCGCGCTGGATTTCCGGCTTGAGTATGTCAATAGCCGTCCGCAGCTGCTGGAGAAGCTTAACCAGTGGTTTGCCGACTACGATCCCGATGTTCTGATCGGCTGGAACGTGGTGCAGTTCGACCTGCGCGTGCTGCAAAAACACGCCGAGCGCTACCGCATCCCGCTGATGCTGGGGCGCGGAAACAGCGAGCTGGAATGGCGCGAACACGGTTTTAAGAACGGCGTTTTCTTCGCGCAGGCTAACGGTCGCCTGATTATCGACGGCATCGAGGCGCTAAAATCCGCCTTCTGGAACTTCTCTTCATTCTCCCTCGAAGCCGTCGCGCAGGAGCTGCTTGGCGAAGGCAAATCCATCGACAACCCCTGGGACAGAATGGACGAGATCGACCGGCGCTTTAACGAAGATAAACCCGCGCTCGCCACCTATAACCTGAAAGACTGCGAGCTGGTGACGCAGATTTTCCACAAAACCGAGATCATGCCGTTCCTGCTGGAGCGCGCGACGGTGAACGGCCTTGCGGTCGACAGGCACGGCGGCTCGGTTGCCGCCTTTAGCCACCTCTATTTTCCGCGGATGCACCGGGCAGGATACGTCGCCCCCAACCTCGGAGACGTGCCGCCGCAGGCAAGCCCCGGCGGATACGTCATGGACTCCCGACCAGGATTGTATGACTCCGTTCTGGTCCTGGATTACAAAAGCCTGTACCCGTCGATTATCCGCACCTTCCTGATCGATCCCGTCGGGCTGGTTGAGGGCATGGCCCAGCCGGATGATGAGCACAGCACCGAAGGCTTCCTCGGCGCACGCTTCTCGCGGGAAAAACACTGTCTGCCTGAAATCGTGGGAAACATCTGGCACGGCCGCGACGAGGCCAAGCACCACGGTAACAAACCCCTTTCTCAGGCGCTGAAAATCATTATGAACGCCTTTTACGGCGTGCTGGGCACCAGCGCCTGCCGCTTCTTTGATCCGCGTCTGGCCTCCTCGATCACCATGCGCGGGCACGAGATCATGCGCCAGACCAAAGCGCTGATTGAGTCCCGGGGCTATGACGTCATCTACGGCGACACGGACTCCACCTTTGTGTGGCTTAAGGGCGCGCATTCAGAAGACGACGCCGCGCAAATCGGCAAAGCGCTGGTCGCCTTCGTGAACGACTGGTGGCAGGAACATTTGCAGAAAGAGCGGTTAACCAGCGCGCTGGAGCTGGAATTTGAAACCCATTTCGCCCGCTTTTTAATGCCCACCATTCGCGGCACCGATCAGGGCAGCAAGAAGCGCTACGCCGGGCTGATTCAGGAAGGCGACACGCAGCGGATGGTTTTTAAAGGGCTGGAGACGGTACGTACCGACTGGACGCCGCTGGCGCAGCAGTTCCAGCAGACGCTCTATCTGCGGGTGTTTCGCAATGAGCCGTATCAGGACTACGTACGCGAGACGATAGCCAGCCTGATGGCGGGCGAACTTGACGCGCAGCTGGTATACCGCAAGCGCCTGCGCCGCCCGCTGGCGGAGTACCAGCGCAACGTTCCTCCGCACGTACGCGCCGCGCGTCTGGCGGATGAAGAAAACATCCGCCGTGGCCGCGCGCCGCAGTATCAAAACCGGGGAACCATTAAATACGTCTGGACCACTAGCGGCCCGGAACCCGTGGATTATCAGCATTCTCCTCTGGATTACGAACACTATCTGACGCGTCAGCTTCAGCCGGTTGCCGACGGAATTTTGCCCTTCATCGACGATGATTTTGCTACACTAGTGACAGGGCAACTTGGCCTATTTTGACGCGTGACGAAATGGCTGCCATCCAGTACCATAGCGCCCTTTCCATTCCCGGACCCATTTTTCGATGACCGTCTTTTTTGACGGTAGTCGAACTATTGCCTGCAATTAAAGATTAGAGCCGAACAACTATGCCTTTTACACTTGGTCAACGCTGGATCAGCGATACAGAAAGCGAACTTGGATTAGGAACCGTCGTAGCTATCGATACGCGTATGGTTACCCTCCTCTTCCCTGCCACCGGTGAAAACCGTCTGTACGCTCGCAATGACTCCCCTGTAACCCGCGTGATGTTTAATCCGGGTGACACCGTGACCAGCCATGACGGCTGGCAGCTCAAGATTGAAGACGTAAAAGAAGAGAATGGACTGCTCGCCTACATCGGGACTCGTCTGGACACCGACGAGACCAATGTCGTCCTGCGCGAAGTGCTGCTCGACAGCAAGCTGGTGTTCAGTAAGCCACAGGACCGCCTGTTTGCCGGGCAAATCGACCGTATGGATCGCTTCTCCCTGCGCTATCGCGCGCGTAAGTTCCAGAGTGAACAGTACCGCATGCCGTGGAGCGGCCTGCGCGGCCAGCGCACCAGCCTGATCCCCCACCAGCTGAACATTGCCCATGACGTGGGCCGTCGCCACGCGCCGCGCGTGCTGCTGGCAGATGAAGTGGGTCTGGGTAAAACCATCGAAGCGGGCATGATCCTGCATCAACAGCTGCTTTCCGGCGCTGCCGAACGCGTGCTGATTGTGGTGCCAGAAACCCTGCAGCACCAGTGGCTGGTTGAGATGCTGCGCCGCTTTAACCTGCGTTTCTCCCTGTTCGATGACGAGCGCTATGCCGAAGCGCAGCACGACGCCGACAACCCGTTTGAAACCGAGCAGCTGGTCATTTGCTCCCTGGACTTCGTGCGCCGCAGCAAGCAGCGCCTTGAGCACCTGTGCGATGCCGAGTGGGACATTATGGTCGTTGACGAAGCGCACCATCTGGTCTGGAGCGAAGACGCGCCGAGCCGCGAATACATGGCTATCGAGCAGCTTGCCGAGCGCGTGCCTGGCGTTCTGCTGCTGACCGCAACGCCGGAGCAGCTGGGTCTGGAAAGCCACTTCGCCCGCTTGCGCCTGCTCGATCCAAACCGTTTCCACGATTTTGCGCAGTTCGTGGAAGAACAGAATAACTACCGTCCGGTCGCGGATGCCGTCGCTATGCTGCTGGCGGGCAAGCGTCTGTCAAATGACGAACTCAACACCCTGAGCGATCTGATTGGCGAGCAGGACATCGAGCCGCTTTTGCAGGCTGCGAACAGCGAAAGCGACAACGCGGAATCCGCGCGTAAAGAGCTGATCGACATGCTGATGGACCGCCACGGCACCAGTCGCGTGCTGTTCCGAAACACCCGTAACGGCGTCAAAGGCTTCCCGAAACGCGAGCTGCACACCATCAAGCTCCCGCTGCCGACGCAGTATCAGACGGCGATTAAAGTCTCCGGCATTATGGGTGCGCGCAAAACTCAGGAAGAGCGCGCCCGCGACATGCTTTATCCGGAACAAATCTACCAGGAATTTGAAGGCGATACCGGCACCTGGTGGAACTTCGATCCGCGCGTGGAGTGGCTGATGGGCTATCTGACCGCGCACCGCTCCCAGAAAGTGCTGGTGATCTGCGCCAAAGCGGCCACTGCGCTGCAGCTGGAGCAGGTCCTGCGCGAGCGCGAAGGTATTCGTGCCGCCGTGTTCCACGAAGGCATGTCCATCGTCGAGCGCGACCGCGCCGCGGCGTGGTTCGGAGAAGAGGACAGCGGCGCACAGGTTCTGCTGTGCTCGGAAATCGGCTCTGAAGGCCGTAACTTCCAGTTCGCCAGCAACCTGGTGATGTTCGATCTGCCGTTTAACCCGGATCTGCTGGAGCAGCGTATTGGCCGTCTGGATCGTATCGGTCAGGCGCATGATATTCAGATCCACGTTCCTTACCTGGAAAAAACCGCCCAGTCCGTGCTGGTGCGCTGGTTCCACGAAGGTCTGGACGCGTTTGAACATACCTGCCCGACGGGCCGCACCATTTATGATCAAGTGCATGGCGATCTGATCGGCTACCTGGCCGCGCCGGAAAACACGGAAGGGTTTGATGAGCTGATCAAGTCCTGCCGTGAGAAGCACGATGCGCTGAAAGCGCAGCTGGAGCAGGGCCGCGACCGCCTGCTGGAGATCCACTCCAACGGCGGTGAAAAAGCGCAGGCGCTTGCCGAGAGCATTGAAGAGCAAGATGATGACACCAGCCTGATAAGCTTCTCCATGAACCTGTTCGACATCGTCGGCATCAACCAGGACGATCGCGGCGAGAACCTGATTGTCCTGACCCCGTCCGATCACATGCTGGTTCCGGATTTCCCGGGCCTGCCGGAAGATGGCTGTACCATCACCTTTGAGCGTGACGTGGCGCTGTCCCGCGAAGATGCCCAGTTTATCACCTGGGAACACCCGCTGATCCGCAACGGTCTGGACCTGATCCTCTCCGGCGATACAGGCAGCAGCACCATCTCCCTGTTGAAAAACAAGGCGCTGCCGGTGGGCACCCTACTGGTAGAGCTGATCTACGTTGTGGAAGCGCAGGCGCCGAAACAGCTGCAGCTCACCCGCTTCCTGCCGCCAACGCCGGTCCGCCTGCTGCTGGACAAAAACGGCACTAACCTGGCGGGACAGGTTGAATTCGAGAGTTTCAACCGACAGCTGAGCGCGGTAAACCGCCATACGGGCAGCAAGCTGGTGAACGCGGTACAGCAGGATGTGCACGCTATTCTGCAACTGGGCGAAACCCAGATTGAAAATGCGGCCAGAGCGCTGATTGACGCCGCGCGCAGCGAAGCCGACGAGAAACTCTCTGCGGAGCTGTCCCGTCTGGAAGCGTTAAAAGCCGTCAACCCGAACATCCGTGACGACGAGCTGTCGGCGATTGAAAGCAACCGTCAGCAGGTGCTGGAAAGCCTGAATCAGGCGAGCTGGCGTCTGGATGCCCTGCGTCTTATCGTTGTGACGCATCAGTAAACGGAGCGCAAAATGGTGATGGAGCCTTACAATCCGCCGCAGGATCCCTGGCTGGTCATTCTGTATCAGGATGAACACATTATGGTGGTCAACAAGCCCAGCGGCCTGTTGTCCGTGCCGGGGCGTCTGGACGAGCACAAAGATAGCGTGATGACGCGCATTCAGCGCGATTATCCGCAGGCGGAGTCAGTCCATCGCCTGGATATGGCCACCAGCGGCGTGATTGTGGTGGCGCTGAATAAAGCGGCGGAACGCGAGTTAAAGCGCCAGTTCCGCGAGCGCGAGCCGAAAAAACAGTATGTCGCCCGCATCTGGGGCCACCCCGCGCAGGCGGAAGGGCTGGTGGATTTACCGCTGATCTGCGACTGGCCGAACCGGCCAAAGCAGAAGGTGTGTTATGAAACCGGCAAGGCCGCGCAGACCGAGTATGAAGTGCTGGAGTACGCGCCGGATAATACCGCGCGCGTCCTGCTTAAGCCGATTACCGGACGTTCACACCAGCTGCGCGTGCATATGCTCGCCCTGGGTCATCCGATTCTGGGCGACCGGTTTTACGCACCGCCTGAAGCGCTGGCCTTAGCGCCACGTCTGCAGCTGCACGCGCAGACGCTCACCATTACCCATCCGGCCTTCGGTAACGCGATGACGTTTAAAGCCCCGGTGGACTTCTAAAAAAAAGCCCGACATCGTCGGGCTTTTTTTATTTGAAACCTTTCTTCTCTTTTATGAGCTCGTACGCCTTCTGGATTTCCTGCGCTTTTTGCTTCGCCATCTCCATCATTTCTGGCGGCAGGCCTTTCGCGACCAGTTTGTCGGGATGATGCTCGCTCATGAGCTTACGATAGGCACGTTTAATCGTGGTCTGATCGTCAGAGGGCTTTACACCCAGCACGTTGCAGGCATCTTCCAGCGTCGGACCACGCTGCGCCTGCTGCCAGGCTCCGCCGGACGACTGCTGGTGATAGCCGCCGCCAAACTGCGCCCCGCCCTGCATCATGCGCAGGAACTGGTCGAACTGCATGCGGGAGATGCCCAGCTCTTCCGCAATGACGTACAGCACATCACGTTCATTAGGGTGAAGCGAACCGTCGGCGAAGGCCGCCTGGATTTGAATTTCCAGAAACATCCGAATTAAATCAAAACGTCCAAAACAGATGCTGCGGAACTGACGCATTTTTTCGCGAAGCGGATAATTATCCGATTTACCGATGCGAAACGCATTTTGCGCTTCCAGACGGGAGTCGCCGTGCAGGTTCATGCGATCCATAAAGACGCTGGCAATCTGAATGTCGGCTTCTGTGACACGCCCTTTGGATTTGGTTAAGTGCCCCATCACCTCAAAGGTGGTGGAGAAAAAGAGTGACTGACGCTCGCGCTGATTGGCAAACCAGGCCATTTTGCGGCTGCGCGCCTTATCAAACATATGGCCGATAATAAGCCCAAGCACAATCCCCCAGAACCCGGCACCCATGATGATGGCGAACGCAACGCCGATTATTTTACCCCAATACTGCATATACTCCCCGGATAGTCATATTCCTGGCCGACGCAACGTCATCATCACTGTGTTCAAGTCACGGTCAATTGAAGGACATCGCCTATAATTTGCTTTATCATACTCGTCATTCGATAGCGAGCCTAACACTCTGGCACGCAAACGGGCAGGATTAACGCTGGTACTGCGCAGATGAGTAAGATAGTCTCTGAGCGTTTGTAAGCCGTAGCCACTGATGACGGAACAATAAAATACAACGTATGAAAAAACGTATCCCCACCCTCCTGGCCACAATGATTGGCACCGCCCTGTACAGTCAACAGGGGCTGGCGGCCGATCTCGCCTCGCAGTGTATGCTTGGCGTCCCAAGTTATAATCGCCCACTGGTGAGTGGCGATACAAATAGCTTGCCGGTAACCATTACTGCCGACAGTTCGAAAGGGACTTACCCTGACAATGCCACGTTTACGGGCAATGTAGATATTAACCAGGGCAATAGCCGCCTGCAGGCAGACGAAGTGCAGTTGCACCAGAAGCAGCCGGAAGGTGCGGCCGAGCCGGTACGAACGGTGGATGCGCTGGGTAATGTGCACTATGACGACAATCAGGTCATCCTGAAAGGTCCGAAAGCCTGGTCAAACCTGAATACGAAAGATACTAACGTCTGGGAAGGTGATTACCAGATGGTGGGTCGCCAGGGGCGCGGTGACGCAGACCTGATGAAACAGCGCGGTGAAAACCGCTATACGATCCTGGAAAACGGTACGTTCACGTCATGTCTGCCGGGTTCAAATACCTGGAGCGTAGTCGGGAGCGAGGTTATCCATGACCGCGAAGAACAGGTCGCAGAGATCTGGAACGCCCGCTTCAAGCTGGGTCCGGTACCGATATTTTACAGCCCTTATCTGCAGCTTCCCGTGGGTGACAAACGTCGCTCCGGTTTCCTGATCCCGAATGCCAAATACAGCACCACGAACTACTTTGAGTTCTACCTGCCGTATTACTGGAACATCGCGCCAAACATGGATGCGACGATCACGCCGCACTATATCCACAAGCGCGGCAACATCATGTGGGAGAACGAGTTCCGCTACCTGACCCACGCCGGTGCGGGTCTGATGGAGCTGGATTATCTGCCGTCGGATAAAGTCTTCCAGGACGAGCATCCGACCGAAGGTGATAAGCACCGCTGGATGTATTTCTGGCAACATTCCGGGGTGATGGATCAGGTCTGGCGTTTCAACGTCAACTACACCAAGGTCAGTGATCCGAACTACTTCAACGATTTCTCGTCAAAATACGGTTCAAGCACCGACGGTTACGCCACACAGATCTTCAGCGTTGGCTATGCGGTGCAAAACTTCGATGCGACGGTAACCAACAAGCAGTTCCAGGTGTTCTCCAGCCAGACCGCGAGTACCTATGGTGCCGAGCCGCAGCTGGACGTCAACTGGTACCAGAATGACGTGGGTCCGTTCGACACCCGTATTTATGGTCAGGCGGTGCATTTTGTAAACACCAATTCCAGTATGCCGGAAGCCACCCGAGTTCACCTGGAGCCCGTCATCAACTTGCCATGGTCGAATGACTGGGCAAGCCTGAACACGGAAGCCAAGCTGATGGCGACACACTATCAGCAAAAAAATATTGATGATTACAATACCAGCAATAACGCCCATCTTGAGGAATCCGTAAACCGTACGCTTCCGCAGTTCAAAATGGACGGTAAGCTGATCTTCGAACGCAATATGGGACTTCTGGCGGATGGCTATACCCAGACGCTGGAGCCACGTATGCAGTACCTGTACGTGCCTTATCGCGACCAGAGCAACATCAATAACTACGACTCCTCTTTACTGCAATCTGACTACAGCGGCCTGTTCCGCGACCGTACCTACGGTGGTCTTGACCGCATCGCCTCAGCGAACCAGTTAACGACCGGGGTCACATCACGCGTTTATGATGACGCTGCCGTTGAACGTTTTAACGTTTCTGTTGGTCAAATCTACTATTTCACCGAGTCTCGCACGGGCGATGACAATATTAAGTGGGAGAAAGATAACAAGACAGGTTCGCTGATTTGGGCTGGTGATACCTACTGGCGCATGACCGATCGTTGGGGTCTGCGCGGTGGCGTGCAATATGACACCCGTCTCGACAATATCGCCAACAGTACGGCGTCCATTGAGTATCGTCGGGATGAAGATCGTATGTTGCAGTTGACCTATCGTTATGCCAGCCCGGAATATATTCAGGCGACGTTACCAAACTATGGTACTGCAGAGCAGTATAAAGACGGTATTTCGCAGGTGGGTGGCGCAGCGAGTTGGCCAATCGCCGACCGCTGGTCAATCGTAGGCGCGTACTACTTCGACACTAACGCCAATAAAGCTGCTGACCAGATGGTAGGTCTGCAATATAACTCCTGCTGTTACGCGCTGCGTGTCGGTTACGAACGTAAGCTTAACGGCTGGGAAAACAATCAGAGCAAATACGATAACGTGATTGGCTTTAACTTCGAGTTACGCGGCCTGAGTTCCAACTACGGTCTGGGTACGCAGAAAATGCTGCGCTCGAATATTCTGCCGTACAGTAGCGCCTTGTAATGTGCTTGATTTGCAACGTAATCCGCTTTGCGGTTAATTGAAATGGAAAAAGTATGAAGAACTGGAAAACGCTGCTGCTCGGTGTCGCTATGGTTGCGAATACCAGCTTCGCGGCCCCCCAGGTTGTTGATAAAGTCGCTGCTGTGGTTAACAACGGCGTCGTGCTTGAAAGTGACGTTGACGGTCTGATGAAATCGGTGAAGCTCAATTCGGGCGAAGCCGGTCAACAGCTTCCGGATGACGCCACGCTGCGCCACCAGATCCTGGAGCGTCTGATCATGGATCAGATCGTTCTGCAGATGGGGCAGAAAATGGGTGTGAAGGTCACTGACGAGCAGCTCGATCAGGCGATCGCTAACATCGCGAAGCAGAACAATATGTCTTTAGACCAGATGCGCAGCCGTCTGGCCTATGACGGCATCAGCTACGCCACCTACCGTAACCAGATCCGTAAAGAGATGCTGATTTCGGAAGTGCGTAACAACGAAGTGCGTCGCCGCGTCACGATCCTGCCTCAGGAAGTGGACGCGCTGGCAAAACAGGTGGGTAACCAGAACGATGCGAGCACAGAGCTGAACCTGAGCCACATTCTGATCCCACTGCCGGAGAACCCAACGTCCGATCAGGCTGCGGAAGCAGAAAGTCGGGCGCGTTCTATTGTTGAACAGGCGCGTAACGGCGGCGACTTTGGCAAGCTGGCAATCACCTACTCCGCTGACCAACAGGCGCTGAAAGGCGGCCAGATGGGCTGGGGACGTATTCAGGAACTGCCATCCATCTTTGCCCAGGCGCTGAGCACGGCGAAGAAAGGGGATATCGTCGGTCCTATCCGTTCAGGCGTGGGCTTCCACATTCTGAAGGTGAACGATCTGCGCGGCCAGAGCCAAAATATCTCCGTCACCGAAGTTCACGCTCGCCACATTCTTCTGAAACCGTCACCGATCATGACTGACGATCAGGCGCGGGCGAAGCTGGAACAGATCGCAGCAGACATTAAGAGCGGCAAAACCTCGTTTGCGAAGGCTGCAAAAGAGTTCTCTCAGGATCCAGGCTCTGCTAACCAGGGCGGCGATCTGGGCTGGGCGGCTGCGGATATTTACGATCCTGCCTTCCGCGACGCATTGATGAAGCTGAACAAAGGCCAGATCAGCACGCCGGTCCACTCTTCGTTTGGCTGGCATCTGATCGAGCTGATGGACACCCGTAACGTTGATAAAACGGATGCGGCACAGAAAGACAGAGCCTACCGTATGCTGTTTAACCGTAAGTTCTCTGAAGAAGCAGCAACCTGGATGCAGGAACAACGCGCCAGTGCTTACGTGAAAATTCTGAGCAACTAATGAAACAGCATCGTGTTGTTATCACGCCCGGCGAACCCGCCGGGATTGGGCCTGACCTCGTTGTCCAGCTCGCCCAGCGCAGCTGGCCGGTAGAACTGGTTGTCTGCGCCGATGCAACACTGTTACAAGACCGGGCAACGCTGCTCGGTCTGCCTTTAACGCTCATCCCTTACGTTGAAGGCCAACAGCCTGCACCGCAGCAAGCCGGTACGCTCACCCTTCTTTCAGTTCCCCTTCGTACGCCGGTCATCCCGGGCCAGCTCAGCACGGAAAACGGTCATTATGTCGTTGAAACCCTGGCGCGCGCCTGCGACGGTTGCCTGAAGGGCGAATTTGCCGCCCTGATCACTGGCCCCGTCCACAAAGGCGTCATCAACGAAGCGGGTATACCGTTTACCGGGCATACGGAGTTCTTCGAAGAGCGCTCGCACAGCCCGAAAGTGGTGATGATGCTGGCGACGGAGGAGATGCGCGTTGCGCTGGTGACCACCCATCTGCCGATCAAAGCCATTCCTGATGCGATCACCCCTGAACTCCTGCGCGAGATCATCGGGATTTTGCACCACGATCTGCAGACGAAATTCGGGATCCCGCAGCCGCACGTGCTGGTCTGCGGCCTGAATCCGCACGCCGGAGAAGGCGGGCACATGGGCACCGAAGAGATCGACACCATTATTCCGGTGCTCAACGAAATGCGGGCGAAAGGGATGAATCTCAGCGGGCCGCTGCCTGCAGATACCCTTTTCCAGCCGAAATACCTGGATAATGCCGACGCCGTGCTCGCGATGTACCACGATCAGGGCCTGCCCGTGCTAAAATACCAGGGCTTTGGCCGCGGAGTGAATATCACCCTCGGTTTACCCTTTATTCGAACGTCCGTTGACCACGGTACTGCGCTGGATCTGGCAGGCCAGGGGAAAGCGGATGTCGGCAGTTTTATTACGGCGCTTAATCTCGCCATCAAAATGATTGTTAATACTCAATGACTAATCGAGTCCATCAGGGCCACTTAGCCCGTAAACGTTTCGGGCAAAACTTCCTTAACGATCAGTTCGTGATCGAAAGCATTGTCTCGGCTATTAATCCGCAAAAAGGTCAGGCGATGGTCGAAATCGGCCCGGGCCTTGCCGCGCTGACCGAGCCGGTAGGCGAACGCCTCGACGAGCTGACCGTCATCGAACTGGACCGCGATCTGGCCGCACGCCTGCAAACGCACCCGTTCCTCGGGCCGAAGCTGACCATCTATCAGCAGGACGCCATGACCATGAACTTTGGCGAGCTGTCGGAAAAAATGGGCCAGCCGCTGCGCGTCTTCGGCAACCTGCCGTACAACATCTCCACGCCGCTCATGTTCCACCTCTTTAGCTATACTGATGCCATTGCCGACATGCACTTCATGTTGCAAAAAGAGGTTGTTAACCGTCTGGTTGCAGGCCCGAACAGTAAAGCGTATGGTCGTTTAAGCGTGATGGCACAATATTACTGCAACGTGATCCCGGTACTCGAAGTACCGCCGTCAGCGTTCACACCACCACCGAAAGTGGATTCAGCGGTTGTGCGCCTTGTGCCGCACAAAACGAAACCGTATCCGGTTAAAGATCTGCGCGTACTGAGCCGCATTACCACAGAAGCCTTTAACCAGCGCCGTAAAACGATCCGTAACAGCCTGAGCAATTCGTTTACCGTTGAGGTGTTAGCCGAGCTGGGGATCGACCCGGCAATGCGTGCGGAGAACATTTCCGTAGAGCAGTACTGCAAGCTGGCTAATTACATCAGCGATAATGCGCCGCCGAAGGAGAGTTAAGCCATGATTGATTCGCCCCGCGTATGTGTCCATGTACAAAGCGTCTATGTTGAATCACAGTCCTCCCCGGACGAAGAACGTTTTGTTTTCGCTTACACCGTGACCATTCGCAATCTGGGGCGGATGCCCGTGCAGCTGCGCGGGCGCTACTGGCTTATCACTAACGGCAATGGCCGCGAAATCGAAGTTCAGGGCGAAGGTGTGGTCGGTGAACAGCCTCACATCGCCCCTGGCGAAGAGTACCAGTACACCAGCGGCGCGGTGATTGAAACGCCGATGGGTACCATGCAAGGCCATTATGAAATGGTCGACGTCGATGGCAATGATTTCCGCGTTGCCATTCCTGTGTTCCGTCTCGCCGTAACCACATTCATTCATTAATCTAATGTCTACATATCTGATTGGCGACGTTCACGGTTGCTACGATGAACTGATCGCATTGTTAAAACAGGTCGACTTTACGCCAGGACAGGACACGCTCTGGCTGACGGGCGATTTAGTCGCGCGTGGCCCCGGCTCCCTTGAAGTATTACGTTTCGTCAAATCGCTGGGCGACAGCGTGCGCATGGTGCTGGGTAATCACGATCTGCATCTGCTGGCGGTTTTCGCCGGGATCAGCCGCAACAAACCTAAAGATCGCCTCACCCCACTGCTGGAAGCGCCGGACGCGGACGATCTGATTAACTGGCTGCGCCGTCAGCCCCTGCTGCAGATCGACGAAGAGAAAAAGCTGGTGATGGCGCATGCCGGGATCACCCCGCAATGGGATCTTGAGACGGCAAAAATCTGCGCGCGTGACGTTGAGGCGGTGCTGGCGAGCGACTCGTATCCTTTCTTCCTCGATGCCATGTACGGCGATATGCCGAACCACTGGAGCGAAGAACTCAGCGGTCTGGCCCGCCTGCGCTTTATCACCAACGCCTTCACCCGCATGCGCTTCTGCTTCCCGAACGGACAGCTGGACATGTATTCCAAAGAGACGCCGGAAAGCGCGCCCGCCCCGCTGAAACCGTGGTTTGCCATTCCGGGACCGGTGACCAGCGAGTACAGCGTGGTCTTTGGTCACTGGGCTGCGCTGGAAGGGAAAGGAACACCGGAAGGGATTTACGGTCTGGATACCGGATGCTGCTGGGGCGGAGAGTTAACCTGCTTACGCTGGGAAGATAAAGCTTACTTTGTGCAGCCGTCCAACCGACAGCTGGACTTAGGTGAAAGTGAGGCCGTTGCCTCCTGACTATTGCCCCCTCCCCAAAAGACCGCACCGAACAGTCCCCTCTCCCCTTTGGGGAGAGGGTTAGGGTGAGGGGTACATCACTTAACGACGTTCCAGAATCTCGAAGCAGTAGCTGTGGGAGTTCTGTGCATCCGCGTCGTGGAATTCGCTGAATACCGATTCCCACTCGTCCGGATCGTAGTCAGGGAAATGGGTATCCCCTTCCACTTCTGCATCAATGTGGGTCAGATACAGCTTCTGCGCTTTTGGCAGGAACTGCTCATATACGCGACCACCGCCAATCACCATGATCTCTTCGGCATTGCCACATGCAGCAATCGCATCGTCTACTGATTTTACCCATTCGACGCGATCGTCAGTACCCGGCTGGCTGCTGATAACGATATTCTTACGGCCCGGCAATGGACGACCAATCGACTCCCAGGTCAGGCGGCCCATCACTACCGGCTTGTTTAACGTAGTACGTTTAAACCATGCGAGATCGGCAGGCAGGTTCCACGGCATGGCATTTTCCATACCGATAACGCGGTCCACCGCCAGCGCTGCAATCAGACTGATCATTGAAAATTTCCCGGATGCAAAAAATTGCCGCCACTATACGGAAAGCTTAATCTTTCGTCGACTGGCGGCAGGGTAAAGATAAAGAAATTTTTTAATATTGCTGGCAACTCCACTTCACGCGGAAGGTTTACTCTCGGGCTCGTCAGCCGGATCGCCGGTATGCTTGCCCTCTTCCGTGCCCTGCCAGCCATGGCGCTGGGTAAGCGACAGGTGGTTACGGTCCTCGTTAATGATTTCCGTCAGCATCGCGCTGGTGCGTTTAAACACCGCCGCGCGCTCGGTGGCCGTACTGCCGGCCATCGCTGCCATCTCTTCAACCATCTCGGTATTAAAGCGGCGGAACAGGTCCGCCCGCTCGCGCGCTTCATACGCGCCGAGCCCGAGGTTTTCAAGCGCCACACGGCCAGACTTCAGCGCACCTTCGAACGTTTCACGCTCCGGCGCGTCTACGCCCGCCTGCCGCAGCCGGATGTAGTGATCCACATCGCGCGCGCGGGAAATAATGGTCAGCGCCGGGAAATGTTCTTTTACCAGCTCCACCATCTGCATGCTGGTTTCCGGATCGTCAATGGCGTTAATCAATACCTCGGCTTTTGCCGCCCCGGCGGATTCCAGCAGATCGACGCGGGTCGCATCCCCGTAGAACACCTTCATATCGAATTTACGCAGGGTATCGACATGGTCGGGATCGTGATCGAGGATAACCATCTTCACTCCGCTCGACAGCAGTAAGCGGCCCACAATCTGCCCGTAGCGGCCAAATCCGGCGATGATGACGCGCGGCTGCTCCTCGTCAATCTCATCGGCTTCGCGCTCCTGCTCGCTGTCCGATTTTTCCAGGCGCGTCAGCACCACCAGCAGCACAGGCGTCGCCGCCATCGACAGTGCGACCGCCAGCGTCAGCGCTTTCGCCCACTCGGGATCGAGCACGTTTGCCATCTGCGCGGCGCCAAAGACCACGAACGCAAATTCACTCCCCTGCCCCAGCAGCACGGCAAACCAGCGGCGCTGCCTGCCCGGCACGTTCAATGGACGCGCAATCAGCCACAGCATCACCATTTTAATGACCAGGAAGCCGACGAGCAGGATGACGATCCGCAGCGGGTGCGTCACCAGCGTGCCGAAGTCGACGGACATCCCGACGCCAATGAAAAACAGCCCCAGCAGCAACCCTTTGAACGGCTCGATATCGCTTTCCAGCGCGTGACGGTATTCAGAGCTCGCCAGCAGAACGCCTGCGAGGAACGCCCCCATCGCCATCGACAGCCCGGCCTCTTCCAGCAGCAGACCGAAGCCAAACACCAGGAACAGCGCCACGGCGCTGAACACTTCGCGCAGGCCAGAGCGGGCAACAAACCGCAGCAGCGGGCGGGTCACGTAGCGGCCAAGCAGCACCACCAGCGCCAGTGCGCCCGCCACCTTCAGCGCCGACAGCGCGAAAGCGCCCAGCGTGGTAGAGGAACCGCTAGCCGCCAGCAGCGGGATCATCGCCACCAGCGGGATGGCGGCAATGTCCTGGAACAGCAGCACCGAGAACGCGCTGCGTCCCATCTGGGATACCGTCAGATTTCGCTCGTTCATCGCCTGCATGGCAATGGCCGTTGAGGAGAGCGCCAGCGTCATGCCGATGAGCTCAGCCACTTTCCAGTCCATGCCCAACAGGATACAGAACCCGCCCAGCAGCAGGCCGCAGGCCACCATCTGCAGCGCCCCACCGCCAAATACCGAGGCGCGAAGCTTCCACAGCCGCTGCGGGTCGAGCTCCAGGCCAATCACGAACAGCATCAGCACCACGCCAATTTCAGCGAAATGCAGTATCGCTTCAGCATCGGTGACTAAACGAAAGCCCCACGGCCCAATAACGCAGCCCGCAATCAGGTAGCCGAGAACAGAGCCCAGCCCCAGGCGTACCGCCACGGGCACAATCAGCGCCGCCGCGCCGAGGTAAATCAGCGCCTGTATCAGCGTATGGCTATCCAAGGTGCGCCTCCTGCCACTCAAGTAAGCGTTGTTTATAATGGCGAGCCTGCGCCTGCAGCGTTTCATCGTCGCAAACGAACGTGCAGTGCATCGCAAACGGCGGGAGCCAGTTCAGGCCGCAATAGAGCGCAGTCGCCTGCAGCGGCTGCGCCAGGACGTCAAACCCCGGGAAGGAACCGATATCAAAGTGGCTTTCCCCTCCGCCGGTAGTGACCGCCCACATCAGGCTTTTTCCTTTTAGCGCATTGCCGTTGTGGCCGTACGCCCAGCCGTGGGAGAAGACTTTATCAATCCACAGCTTCAGGAGCGGGGGCGTGCTGTACCACTGCATGGGATGCTGCCAGACAATCAGATCGGCACGGGAAAGCGCCTCCTGCTCGGCGGCAATATCGATATTAAAATCGGGATAGAGTTGATAGAGGGAACGTATCTCTACGTTATCAAGCGTCCTTACCTGCTCAAGCATCCGCTTATTCGCATGCGAGTGCTGCGGATATGGATGGGCATAAATTATCAGAATCATTGATTAGCCTGTTGTTACTGCTTTCTTTTAACAAAAGAGTGTAGTCAGTAATTCAACAGGCTAATAGTGAATATTATTGACGGGCTTACGTCAGAATTCTGAATTAGTTATCCAGCTCGCCCATGGATTTCACCTGGTCACGGTTGATCTGCTCGGTTTGACCGGTTTCGGCGTTTTTGTACGACACTAGTCCGGTATCGTCATCCACCTGCGGTTTGCCGTCGGTGACAATGGTTTTGCCATCGGTGGTTTTTACGGCCTGATTAGACGAACAGCCCGCAACGGTAAACATTGTCGTGGCAGCCAGAACGGAAGCGATCAGTAATTTATTTTGCATGGTGTTTTCCCCTGCTCTCAGTTGAATTTCGTTATCGACCTAACCATTTTAGGCTAACTGACTGAAAGCGGATGAAAAACCAGAAGGTTCTGAAGATGGGGAGAATGCCCGGCAACCGAACGGCACCGGGCATTTTGACTTACTTGCTAATCTGCGCGTGCATTTCCTGCACTGAAATCACCTTCTCGGTGGCATCCGCGTTCAGCGCCATGGCCGTTGCGAAACCGCCGTTCAGGGTGGTGTCGTAGTGCACTTTGTACTGCAGCGCGCTGCGGCGAATCAGCTTGGAGTCTTCAATCGCCTGGCGGCCTGCGGTGGTGTTGATGATGTAGGTGTATTCGCCATTCTTGATACGGTCCTGAATGTGCGGACGACCTTCGTGCACCTTGTTCACCAGACGCGGGTTGATACCGGCTTCGCCCAGCACAATCGCCGTACCGTGGGTTGCATCCAGCTCGAAGCCCTGTTTCAGCAGCTTAGCGGCGAGGTCAACCACGCGCTCTTTGTCGCCTTCGCGAACGGAGAGCAGCGCACGGCCTGATTTTCTCATGGTGGAGCTACTGCCCAGCTGCGCCTTCGCGAACGCTTCTGCGAAGGTGCGGCCCACGCCCATCACTTCCCCGGTAGAGCGCATTTCTGGCCCTAACAGCGGGTCAACGCCCGGGAATTTGTTGAACGGCAGCACCACTTCTTTCACCGAGTAGTACGGTGGAATGATCTCTTTGGTCACGCCCTGCTGCGCCAGCGTCTGGCCCGCCATCACGCGCGCCGCCACTTTCGCCAGCGGTACGCCGGTGGCTTTGGAGACGAACGGTACGGTACGTGCCGCACGCGGGTTCACTTCAATCAGGTAGACTTCGTTATCTTTCACCGCGAACTGGACGTTCATCAGGCCGCGAACCTGCAGCTCGAAGGCCAGCTTCTGCACCTGCTGGCGCATCACGTCCTGGATCTCCTGGCTCAGGGTGTACGCTGGCAGAGAACAGGCGGAGTCGCCGGAGTGTACGCCCGCCTGCTCGATGTGCTCCATGATGCCGCCAATCAGCACCATTTCGCCGTCGCAGATAGCGTCCACGTCCACTTCCACCGCGTCGTCGAGGAAGCGGTCGAGCAGCACTGGCGCATCGTTGGAGACGCTTACCGCGGTCTGGAAGTAGCGGCGCAGGTCGGCTTCGTCATACACGATTTCCATCGCGCGGCCGCCCAGCACGTACGAAGGACGCACCACCAGCGGGTAGCCAATCTCTTTCGCCTTCTCAACGGCCATTTCGATGGCGGTGACGGTGGCGTTCGCCGGCTGTTTCAGCTTCAGACGGTCAACCGCCTGCTGGAAACGCTCGCGGTCTTCCGCACGGTCAATCGCGTCCGGGCTGGTGCCGATAACCGGCACGCCTGCTGCTTCCAGCGCGCGCGCCAGCTTCAGCGGGGTCTGGCCACCGTACTGCACGATAACGCCTTTTGGCTTCTCGATGCGCACGATTTCCAGCACGTCTTCCAGCGTCACCGGCTCGAAGTAGAGGCGGTCAGAGGTGTCGTAGTCGGTCGATACGGTTTCCGGGTTACAGTTGACCATAATGGTCTCGTAACCGTCTTCGCGCAGCGCCAGGGAGGCGTGTACGCAGCAGTAGTCGAACTCGATGCCCTGGCCGATACGGTTTGGACCGCCGCCCAGCACCATAATCTTGTCGCGGTCGACGGACGGGTTCGCTTCGCACTCGTCTTCATAGGTGGAGTACATGTACGCGGTATCGGTCGAGAATTCAGCCGCACAGGTGTCCACGCGCTTGTAGACCGGGTGCAGGTCGTACTGGTCACGCAGCTTGCGGATTTCCGCTTCACGCACGCCCGCCAGCTTAGCCAGACGCGCATCGGCGAAGCCTTTACGCTTCAGCACGCGCAGGAAATCAGCGTCCAGGCCGGTGATGCCCAGCTCAGCGACCTGCTCTTCCAGACGCACCAGCTCTTCAATCTGCACCAGGAACCAGCGGTCGATGTTGGTCAGGTTGAACACGCCGTCGACGGACAGGCCCGCACGGAAGGCATCGGCGATGTACCAGATACGCTCTGCGCCCGCGTCTTTCAGTTCGCGGCGGATTTTCGTCAGTGCTTCCGGGTCGTCCAGGCTCACTTTCGGGTCGAAGCCGGTCGCGCCCACTTCGAGGCCGCGCAGCGCTTTCTGCAGGGATTCCTGCTGCGTGCGGCCAATCGCCATCACTTCACCGACAGATTTCATCTGGGTGGTGAGACGGTCGTTCGCGCCTGCGAATTTCTCGAAGTTGAAGCGAGGAATTTTGGTAACAACGTAGTCGATGGACGGCTCGAAGGACGCAGGCGTGCGGCCACCGGTGATGTCGTTCATCAGCTCGTCGAGGGTATAACCCACCGCCAGCTTCGCCGCCACTTTCGCAATCGGGAAGCCGGTCGCTTTAGAGGCCAGCGCGGAGGAACGGGACACGCGCGGGTTCATTTCGATAACAATCAGACGGCCGGTTTTCGGGTTAACGGAGAACTGCACGTTAGAACCGCCGGTTTCCACGCCGATCTCACGCAGTACCGCCATCGAGGCGTTACGCATGATTTGATACTCTTTGTCGGTCAGGGTCTGGGCTGGCGCAACGGTGATGGAGTCACCGGTGTGGATACCCATCGCATCGAAGTTTTCGATAGAGCAGACGATGATGCAGTTGTCGTTTTTATCACGCACCACTTCCATCTCGTACTCTTTCCAGCCAATCAGCGATTCATCAATCAGCAGTTCTTTGGTTGGAGAGAGATCCAGACCGCGTTCGCAAATCTCTTCGAACTCTTCGCGGTTGTAGGCGATGCCGCCGCCGGTGCCGCCCATGGTGAACGATGGGCGGATGATGCACGGATAGCCCACGTCAGCCGCGACGGCCAGCGCTTCTTCCATGTTGTGTGCGATACCGGAACGCGCGGTGTCGAGGCCGATTTTCTTCATCGCCACGTCGAAGCGGCGACGGTCTTCTGCTTTATCAATCGCGTCGGCGGTTGCGCCAATCATGGTCACGCCGAACTCTTCCAGCACGCCCTGACGCTCCAGCTCCAGCGCACAGTTCAGTGCCGTCTGGCCGCCCATGGTTGGCAGCACCGCGTCCGGACGCTCTTTCTCGATGATTTTACGCACCACTTCCCAGTGAATCGGCTCGATGTAGGTTGCATCAGCCATTTCCGGGTCGGTCATGATGGTCGCCGGGTTAGAGTTCACCAGGATAACGCGGTAACCCTCTTCACGCAGGGCTTTACACGCCTGCGCGCCGGAGTAGTCGAATTCGCAGGCCTGGCCGATGACGATCGGGCCAGCGCCAAGGATCAGGATGCTTTTTATGTCTGTACGTTTTGGCATTGTCTTCTCGGCTCCTGATTATTTAGCGGTCTTACGGTATTGCTCGATAAGTTCGATGAAGTGATCGAACAGCGGCGCGGCATCGTGTGGGCCCGGGCTGGCTTCCGGGTGGCCCTGGAAGCTGAACGCTGGCTTATCGGTACGATGAATCCCCTGCAGAGTGCCATCGAACAGTGACTTATGGGTTACGCGCAGGTTAGCCGGCATCGAGGCTTCATCGACGGCAAAGCCGTGGTTCTGCGCGGTGATCATCACCGTGTTGTTATCGATGTCTTTCACCGGGTGGTTACCACCGTGGTGGCCGAACTTCATCTTAACGGTGTTCGCACCGCTCGCCAGCGCCAGCAGCTGATGGCCAAGACAGATGCCGAATACCGGGATGTCGGTTTCCAGGAAGGACTTGATGGCGGCGATGGCGTAATCGCACGGCGCCGGGTCGCCAGGGCCGTTGGACAGGAAAATACCGTCCGGATTCATCTTCAGCACGTCTTCGGCAGACGTTTGTGCCGGAACCACCGTCAGGCGGCAGCCGCGGTCAACCAGCATGCGCAGGATGTTGCGCTTGGCGCCGAAATCGTAGGCCACCACGTGGAACGGCAGCTCGCTCTCTTTTTTCGCTTCCGGCAGGTCGCCTTCCAGCGTCCAGCTACCCTGCGTCCAGCTGTAGGCTTCAGCGGTCGTCACTTCTTTCGCCAGGTCCATGCCGTTCAGGCCCGGGAAGGCTTTCGCTTTTTCCAGCGCCAGCGTCGCATCGAGGTTATCACCCGCGATGATGCAGCCGTTCTGTGCACCCTTCTCGCGCAGCAGACGCGTTAACTTACGGGTATCGATATCGGCAATCGCCACGATGTTATGGCGCTTCAGATAAGAAGAGAGGTCTTCGGTATTGCGGAAGTTGCTGGCAATCAGCGGCAGGTCGCGGATGACCAGGCCTTGCGCATGTACCTGAGAAGATTCTTCGTCAGCCGCATTGGTGCCGACATTGCCGATATGAGGATAAGTAAGAGTAACGATTTGGCGAGAATAGGAAGGATCAGTGAGGATTTCTTGATAACCGGTCATTGAAGTATTGAAAACGACTTCCCCAACCGCCGAACCCGTTGCCCCTATGGCCCGACCGATAAACTGGGTTCCGTCTTCCAGAACCAATAGCGCTGACTTAATCAAAACACCCTCCAGAGAATATTCACTCACTTTATTTGCATATTAATTCATAGCATGTCATGGATCAATGCAAATGTGTTGCCAGCGGATTTTTGGCAAACGGCGGCATTCTGGGGATTTGGTGGGTAAAAGTCAACTTAAAACGGATATTTTGTTTAGTCTTTTGCAGGCCTGGCGAGAGGAATGCGGCTTAAGCGACAAAAAGACCAGGTAAATCACTGCGGAAAACGCTTGCGCGCCTGGTTTAATAAAAAATAACGCGATGGAGCTTAATAAAGTGGACCAAATGGTCAAAATTTACATTTCAGTAACGCAAAAATGCAACTTCAGATAGATATTTGTGCCCTTGGAGTAAAATACACCATGAAATAGATAAAATAAAAGGGCAATAAAATATTGCCCTATGCAATCAAACAATTACGACTGCAATAACCACATCACGATGGGTAATAATGCTTATAAATTGTTGAGATCGAGCACATCTCGCATATCAAAAAGGCCATCTTTCTTGGTTTTAAGCCATAAGGCGGAACGTACGGCGCCGTTGGCGAACGTCATTCGGCTGGAGGCTTTATGCGTAATTTCGACGCGTTCACCAATATCGGCGAACATCGCCGTGTGTTCGCCGACGATGTCACCCGCTCGCACGGTTGCAAAGCCAATGGTGCCCGGCACGCGTTCGCCGGTGTAACCTTCGCGGGTGTAGACCGCACAATCTTTTAAATCTTTATCGAGTGCATGAGCAATCGCTTCGCCCATCGCCAGCGCCGTACCTGATGGCGCATCAACTTTGTAACGGTGGTGAGCTTCTACGATCTCAATATCCGTGTAGTTGCCCATCACCTTCGCGGCCTTCTCCAGCAGCTTAAGCATGACGTTAACGCCCACGCTGAAGTTTGCGGCGAAGACAATCGCAATCTCTTTTGATGCATCCTGGATAGCCTGCTTACCCGCATCGTCAAAACCGGTGGTGCCGATCACCATCCCCTTGCCGTGCTGGCGACAGAACGCCAGGTGCGCGAGCGTCCCTTCCGGGCGGGTAAAATCGATGAAGACATCGAAGTCCTCTTTTACCGCCTCCAGGCTGCTTTGCACGGTAACGCCCGTGTGGCCTGCGCCCGCCAGCTCACCGGCATCGGTCCCCAGAAGCGAAGAACCTTCACGCTCCAGGGCCGCGCCAAGCGCGACGCCATCCATCTGAAGTGCCGCCTGAATAAGCTGACGGCCCATACGTCCACCCGCGCCCGCAATGGCGACACGGATCTGTGCATCATGCATAGTTATTCTCTTACGTTAAAATGATGTAAACCGTTTTCAGATTAACCAGCCTTGAGAAGCACTGCCAACTGAAAACACCGATAATTAGAATTTAACGTGAAACCGACTTAAATATCAGTAAAAGACATGATTTTGTCGTCACGATAAAGTAACGGGTAAAAAAAAGGCCAGCACAGGAGGTGCTGGCCTTTCATCAGAAAAAGGACTATTCGACTTCGCGGGCGTCGATGCGCAGTTCTTTCGGGACTTCGAAAACGATGTTCTCTTCACGTCCTTCCAGCGGCACCGCTTCGCCACCGCCCAGCTCCTGCAAACGGGAAATGACGTTCTGTACCAGAATATCTGGCGCAGACGCCCCGGCCGTCACGCCGACACAGGCCGCGTGTTTAACCCACTCTTCCTGAATATCCGACGCGTCATCAATCAGAAAAGCCATTTTCCCCATACGCTGCGCCAGTTCGGCCAGACGGTTGGAGTTAGACGAGTTTTTGGAGCCGACCACCAGCACCACGTCCGCCTGTTCAGCCAGTGCGCGCACCGCTTCCTGACGGTTAGTGGTCGCGTAGCAGATATCATCCTTACGCGGACCGACGATTTTCGGGAAGCGCTGGCGCAGGGCGTCAATCACGTCTGAGGTATCGTCTACGGAGAGCGTCGTCTGGGTCATAAACGACAGACGGGCTTCATTTTTCACGTTCAGCGTTAACACATCTTCAGGCGACTCAACCAGATACATACCCCCTTCCGGGTTGCTGTACTGGCCCATGGTGCCTTCGACTTCCGGATGCCCGGCATGGCCAATCAGAATCGACTCTTCACCACGACGGCTGGCGCGCGCCACTTCCATATGCACTTTTGTCACCAGCGGACAGGTGGCATCGAATACGGTCAGGTCGCGGCTTTTCGCCTCGTTGCGTACCGCCTGCGAGACGCCGTGCGCGGAGAAGATCAGGATCGCACCGTCCGGCACTTCGCTGATCTGCTCAATAAAGATTGCGCCGCGCTCGCGCAGGCTGTCGACCACGTAGCGGTTATGCACCACTTCGTGACGCACATAAATCGGCGCGCCGTAAATCTCCAGCGCGTTTTCAACAATGCTGATAGCGCGGTCTACACCGGCGCAGAAGCCGCGCGGGTTAGCCAACAGGATCTGCATTTCAGGCCTCCAGTGCAGGATCGATTTCCAGCACTTCAACATCAAAATGAACGGTACGCCCGGCAAGCGGATGGTTGAAATCAACGGTAATAGAGTCGCCGTTGATTTCGCGGATCACGCCAGGCATTTCGCTGCCGTCCATAGCGGTAAAGAGCATAATCGCCCCGATTTCCGGTTCACCCGCGTCCATAAACTCGCGGCGCGAGAAATACTGGATCAGGTCCGGGCTCGGCACGCCAAACGCGGCATCCGGCTCCAGCGAAAAGGCTTTTTTCTCACCCTCTTTCAGACCGAGAAGCTGCTGCTCAAGACCTTCAGAAAGTGAGGTATCGCCAAGACGAAACAGGGCCGGTTTGCCGTTGTTGCGGGTGGATTCGGCCGTGGAGCCGTCATCCAGCTTCAGCGTGAAGTGAACGAGAACCGCGCTGTTGCTCTGTACGGATTTAGACATGCAAATTGCTCGCTTGTTTTGGGTCACCTGTTGCCCGGTGGCGCTGCGCTTACCGGGCCTACGGGAGGCCACAAATTCTGTAGGCCGGGTAAGCGCAGCGCCACCCGGCATTGACAATTAAGCCTGCTCTTTCGCGGCCGGTTTAGGCAAGAAGCCTTCCAGCACGATTAACGCCGCACCGATACAAATTGCCGTATCGGCCAGGTTAAAGGTCGCGAAGTGCCAGTCGCCGACGTAGAAGTCGATCATATCGACCACAAAGCCGTGCCACAGGCGGTCAAACAGGTTGCCCAGCGCGCCGCCAATGATCAGCGCGTAGGCGATGTTATTCAGCTTTTGCGTGGCCTTCGAGCGGTACATCAGCACCGCGAGGATCACGCAGATACCAAGAGCGATACCCGCAAAGAACCAGCGCTGCCAGCCACCGCTGTCGGCAAGGAAACTAAACGCTGCGCCGTAGTTACGTGCGTAGTGCAGGTTAAGCGACGGGAACAGCGGGACCGTATCCCCCAGAGCGAAATTCTGGAGGATCAGGAACTTGCTGCCCAGATCAATAATCAGCACCACCACAACCAGCCACAGCCAGCGCAGTCCTGTTGAACAGAGAGTTTTACTCATCAGGCAAACTTACGTTTTTCGCCGTCACCGGCGACGTTGCTTACACAGCGTCCGCAGATGTCTGCGTGTTCCGCCACCTGGCCAACATCGGTGGTGTAATGCCAGCAGCGCGGGCATTTCTCACCGTCGGCTTTGCTCAGCGCGACTTTCAGTCCTTTGAGCAGCTCGCTCTGCTGAGCATCAGCAGAAGCATCGGCATAATCCGCAACTTTCGCACCGGAGGTCAACAGGACAAATCGTAATTCATCGCCCAGCGCCGTCAGTTTGGCCGCCAGCTCCGGTTCGGCGTACAGGGTCACTGCCGCTTCCAGAGAGCCGCCGACTTTCTTGTCCGCACGCGCCTGCTCGATAACCTTGTTCACTTCGCCACGCACTTTCAGCAGTTCGTCCCAGAAGGCATCGTTCATCGCTTCAGTGCTTGAGAGATCGAACAGACCTTCGTACCACTCACCCGTGAAGACATACTTCTCACGATCGCCCGGCAGATAGCCCCAGATTTCATCCGCGGTGAAGGACATGATCGGCGCCATCCAGCGTACCAGCGCTTCTGCGATGTGGAACAGCGCGGTCTGGCAGCTACGACGCGCCACGCTGTCCGCTTTCGCGGTGTACTGGCGGTCTTTGATGATATCGAGGTAGAACGAGCCCATCTCGATGGAGCAGAAACGCATCAGGCGCTGCACCACTTCGTGGAAGTCGTAAGACTCATAGGCTTTCAGGATATCGTCCTGCGCTGCTTTCGCACAGCCTACCGCCCAGCGGTCCAGCACCACCATCTCTTCCGGTTTCACCATGTCTTTTGCCGGATCGAACCCGTTCAGGTTCGCCAGCAGGAAGCGCGCGGTGTTACGGATACGACGATAGCTGTCGGCAGCACGCTTCAGGATCTCGTCAGACACCGCCATTTCGCCGGTGTAGTCAGTGGATGCCACCCACAGACGCAGAATGTCTGCGCCCAGCTTGTTCATCACATCCTGCGGAGAAACGGTGTTACCGATAGATTTGGACATCTTACGGCCCTGACCATCCACGGTGAAGCCGTGAGTCAGTACCTGACGGTAAGGTGCTTTACCCTTCATAGCGGTGGAGATCATCAGAGATGACATGAACCAGCCGCGGTGTTGGTCAGACCCTTCCAGATACATATCGGCAGCGTGACCGGCAAACTCCGGGCGCACGTCAACCACGGAGGAGTGGGTAGACCCGGAGTCGAACCACACGTCCAGGGTATCCGGCACTTTCTCGTAGCTGTCTGCGTCAGCGCCCAGGATGTCGCGGGAGTCGAGATCCCACCACGCCTGAATGCCGTCAACTTCGACGCGCTTCGCCACTTCTTCCATCAGTTCCAGGGTGTTCGGGTGCAGCTCCTGCGTCTCTTTATGTACGAACAGAGACATCGGTACGCCCCAGGTACGCTGACGGGAGATACACCAGTCAGGACGGTTAGCCACCATGGATTCGATACGCGCCTGGCCCCAGTCAGGGATCCACTGCACGCCTTTGATCTCTTTCAGAGACTGCTCGCGCAGGCCTTTCTGATCCATGCTGATGAACCACTGCGGGGTCGCACGGAAGATGATCGGGGTTTTGTGACGCCAGCAGCACGGATAGCTGTGCTGCATTTTTTCTACGTGCAGCAGCGCGCCGCTGGTGCGCAGCATGTCGACGATGATGTCGTTCGCTTTGAAGACGTTGATACCGTCCAGCGCCGGGTAGGTGCCAGGCAGGTAAGATCCGTCCGGGCCAACCGGGTTAGCGATTTCCAGACCGTACTTCAGGCTGATGCTGTAGTCGTCAGGACCGTGGCCACCGGCGGTATGCACCGCACCGGTACCCGCTTCCAGCGTCACGTGGTCGCCCAGGATCGCCGGAACGTCGAAGTCCAGGAACGGGTGTTTGAAGCGCATCAGCTCCAGCGCGTCACCTTTCACGGTGCCCAGCACGGTGTAGTCGGTGATATGCGCGCGCTTCAGCACGCTCTCAACCAAATCTTTCGCCAGGATAACCGCCTGACCGTCAATCTGAACCAGCGCGTATTCGAACTCACCGGACAGGGAGATCGCGCGGTTGGCTGGCAGGGTCCACGGGGTGGTGGTCCAGATAACCAAAGAGATTGGGCCGTTAACGGACGACACGCCAAATTTGGCTTTCACCGCATCCTGATCGACGGCATGGAACGCCACGTCGATAGATGGAGAGGTTTTGTCGTAATACTCCACTTCCGCTTCTGCCAGCGCAGAGCGGCAGTCCACGCACCAGTGCACCGGCTTAGCGCCTTTGTGCAGGTGGCCGTTACCGATGATTTTACCCAGCGCACGGATGATGTTGGCTTCAGTTTTGAAGTCCATGGTCAGGTACGGGTGCGACCAGTCGCCCAGCACGCCCAGACGGATGAAGTCAGCGCGCTGACCGTCAACCTGCGTAGCGGCGTATTCGCGGCACTTCGCCCGGAACTCGGCAGCGGTGAACTTCTCACCCGGCTTGCCAAACTCTTGCTCTACCTTCAGCTCGATTGGCAGACCGTGGCAGTCCCAGCCCGGAACGTAAGGCGAGTCATATCCCGTGAGGCCTTTGGACTTCACGATAATGTCTTTCAGAATCTTGTTAACCGAGTGACCAATATGAATGCTGCCATTCGCATATGGAGGGCCATCATGCAGAATGAAGGATTTTTTGCCTTTTTTGGCTGCACGAATGATGCCGTACAGGTCATCATCGGTCCAACGCGCCAGCATTCCCGGTTCGCGCTTGGCGAGATCGCCGCGCATCGGGAACCCTGTTTCCGGCAAATTCAGGGTTGATTTATAGTCACTCATCAGATTCTCGGTTCCGTATTTATCACGTAGGCAGTTAAGCCGGGTTCAAAGCCCAAAAAACTCGCGGGCCGTCAATTCATCTCGCGCAATTTGCGCTTTTAGTTCATCCAGCGAACCAAATCGCTGCTCGTTGCGTATTTTTTTACGCAGTATCACATCTATATGGCGACCATAGAGGTCCATTACAACGTCCAGCAGGTGCACTTCTAGCTGTTGACGCACACCGGCGACGGTCGGACGCGTGCCAATGTTGGCGACGCCGTAAAACGGCTTATCGCCCAGTCCTGCCACTTCCACCGCATACACCCCTTTAACCGGGGAAACCTGACGACGCAGCGGTATATTCGCCGTCGGGAAGCCTATCGTGCGGCCCAGCGCATCGCCATGGACCACGCGGCCAGAGATAGTGAACGGATGCCCCAGCAGGGTTTCCGCCGTATCCAGTTCGTCATCGGCCAGTGCCCGACGAACCGCCGTGCTGCTGACGCGCACGCCGCCTTCGCAGAAGGTCATCGCGCTGGTGACGTCAAATCCGTACTCCAGACCAGCCTTCTGTAATAGCAAGAAATCGCCCTGACGACCAGCGCCAAAGCGGAAATCATCGCCCACGGCGAGAAACTGCACGCCAAGACGCTTAACCAGCAGGTCACTGACGAAATTTTGTGCTGTCAGCGCGGCAAAGCGACGATCGAAACGTACACACAATACATAGTCCACGCCGGACTCCGCCAGATAGCGCAGCTTCTCACGCAGGCGAGTGAGGCGGGCGGGAGATTTATCGCCCGCGAACAGCTCCAGCGGCTGCGGCTCGAAAATCATCACTACAACGGGCAGGCCGCGGGCCTGCCCTTCTTTACGCAATCCCTGCAACAGCGCCTGATGACCACGATGCACGCCGTCGAAATTACCAATGGTCAGCACGCACCCGTGTGGCGCGCTGCTGAGATTATGTATGCCGCGTATCAGCTTCATGTCTGGCTCAAAACAGTGAAAATCGCCAAAGTATACCTTGTACAGCGGTTAAGGTTAACCGGCGATTGTTCGCGCAAAACAGAAAGCCGTAATGATTTCATCAGGCTGACCTTTCGCAGCGAAAAAATCTGCTCGTGAACTGCGATTTTTATGCCGAAAGGCTGTATTCAGGGAAGACAAGCTGGTAGAATCCTGCGCCATCACTACGTAACGTAGCGTCGCTAATTAACGGCGCTTATTTGCACAAATCCATTGACAAAAGAAGGCAAAGAGGGCATATTCCTCGGCCTTTGAATTGTCCACATAGAACATATTTGGGAGTTGGACTTGGCTAATATCAAATCAGCTAAGAAACGTGCCGTTCAGTCTGAAAAGGCTCGTAAGCACAACGCAAGCCGTCGCTCTATGATGCGTACTTTCATCAAGAAAGTATACGCAGCAATCGAAGCAGGCGACAAAGCTGCAGCGCAGAACGCATTTAACGAAATGCAACCAATCGTGGATCGTCAGGCTGCTAAAGGTCTGATCCACAAAAACAAAGCAGCGCGTCATAAAGCAAACCTGACCGCGCAGATCAACAAACTGGCTTAATCGCTACTTGTTGTTGCTTGTTTAAAGAACCCGCTTAACGCGGGTTTTTTTATGCCTTCAGATTGCCGGTGGCGTAAACAGCGCCGCGTAGTCACGGTTACAGATTCGCTGCACCGCCGGGTGCTGAATCATCCGTTCGGCAAATATTGCGTGATACTCCTCCATCACGTTATCCACTCTGCCTATCTCCGTAATCTTATCGTCCGAATAGAGATCGTGCGCGTACAGCGTCGGCGCAACGAAGATCGCGTTATGCGCTTCGCCAAAGGCTTTCATCAGCGCCGCATCGTCGAACTCACCGAGGATTTCTACCTTTAGCCCCTGCGAGTTAAACCAGTTCAGCAGCTTGCGTCCGAGCATGGAACGCCTTCCCGGTACCAGCAGGCGGCGCTCTTCCAGGCACGCGGGGAACGGTTTTTCCGGCGGCGGGTTAATGCACCAGAAGCTGACACCGCATTCGCCAATCTTCACCGAGAACAGCCCTTCCTGCTGAGTGGAGTCAATCGGGCAGTCCGAGATAATCATGTCCAGCTTGTGCTGGCTCAGCTGTTCCAGCAGCATCTCGTGGGTGGATTCAAAGCAGCGCAGATGGATTTGCTCATCTTCCACCACCGCCGCATCCAGCACGCCGCTCACCAGCCGCTTGGACAGCGCATCCGCCACGCCCACGTCAAAGAGCAGGTTCGACTCTTTGCGGTAGTTGACGATATCCAGCATCTCCTGGCTCAGGGTGAACATTTTGTCCGCATAGCGGAACACTAGTTCGCCCAGTTCGCTGGGTTCAATCCCACGACCTTTACGCTTAAACAACTTGCCCTGCAGGCGCTCTTCAAGGGCCTTGATTTGCCCGGTGATGGTTTGCGGCGTCAGGTAGAGCGCCTCTGCCGCTCCCACCACCGAGCCCTGTTTATAGACGTGCCAGAAGTAGTACAGATGGTTGTAATTTAAATGAGACATCGCGTCTTCTCTCCCTGAGTGTGTATCGGGAGAAGGATCGCCTCCTCCCGGTGTTCCGTTATGCCTGGACAGCCTGTCCGGGCAATTTCACCTTCAACAAGGTATAACCGATTACCGCGGCCAGTAATGACCCGATGAGAATGCCGAGTTTAGCCCAGACGATAAGCTCAGGCGCATGCGCACCAAACGCCAGCGTCGAGATAAAGATCGACATCGTAAACCCGATGCCACACAGCACGCCGACGGCCATAATCTGCTTAAAGGTGGTGCCGTGCGGCAAAGACGCCAGCTTCAGCTTCGTCGCCAGCCAGCAGAAGAGGCTAATGCCCAGCGGCTTACCGATAAACAGCCCAGCAATGATGCCCAGCGGCAGCACGGACGTCAGCCCGTCCAGCGTCACGCCGCCGAGGGAAACGCCCGCGTTGGCAAACGCAAACAGCGGCAGGATCATAAAGGCAACCCACGGGTGCAGCACGTGCTCCAGCTGTTTGGCAGGCGACTTGCCGTCCTGCGGCTTAAGCGGCACGAAGAAACCGACGATTACTCCTGCCAACGTGGCGTGCACGCCCGATTTGAGCACCGCCGTCCACAGCACCATCCCCACCAGGATATAGATACCGATGCGGCGAACATTGAAGATGTTCAGCAGCGCCAGCACTGCAATCGCCCCAGCGGCCACGCTCAGGGACAGGATCGACAGATCGCTGGTGTAGAACAGCGCGATAATCACAATGGCGCCCAGGTCATCGATGATCGCCAGCGCCATCAGGAAGATTTTCAGGGCCACCGGCACGCGGCTACCGAGCAAGGCTAAGACACCGAGCGCAAAGGCGATATCCGTCGCGGCCGGGATCGCCCAGCCGTCACGCGCAACAGGATCCTGCCAGGTGAACGCCAGGAAGAGCAGCGCCGGCACTACCATCCCACCGAGCGCGGCAATCACCGGAAACGCCGCGCGCTGGCGGCTGGCAAGCGAGCCCAGTACCAGCTCACGCTTAACCTCAAGCCCGACGAGCAGGAAGAACACCGCCATCAGCGCATCGTTGATCCACAGCAGCATGTTCTTGTTAATTTCGAGCGCCCCGACCTTCAGCTCAACGGGCGTTTCCAGAAATGCATGGTAGAATTCCTGCGTGATGCCAAGGTTAGCCAGCACCATCGCGGCCGCAGCGGCAATAATCAGGATCACGCCGCCGGACGCCTCACTGCTAAAAAAACGGTGTAGTAATTTCACTTTAATTCTCTCTGTTACAACAATACCTCGATAAAACCATAATACCAAGCCAGATAGCTCGGCAAAAACAGATTAATATTGAGTATAGATTCAGTTTTACCGAGCAATACCCATAAATAGAAAAAGCCCGGAATCGCTTCCGGGCCTTTGCAGATGAAAAACTGAGAACAGATTAACGGGTCAAATCATCGAAGAATTTTTTGACGCCATCGAAGAAGCTTTTGGAGCGCGGGCTGTTTTTCTCACCCGTCGGGCCGCCAAAGCTCTCCTGCAGCTCTTTCAGCAGCTGTTTCTGCTTGTCGTTCAGGGCAACCGGCGTTTCCACGACGACGCGGCACAGCAGGTCGCCCTGCGCACCACCGCGAACAGATTTAACGCCTTTCCCGCGCATGCGGAACAGCTTACCGGTCTGGGTTTCGCCCGGCACTTTCAGGTTCACGCGACCATCCAGCGTCGGTACTTCGATTTCACCGCCCAGTGCCGCCATCGCGAAGTTGATCGGCACTTCACAGTACAGGTTATTACCTTCACGCTCGAAAATAGCGTGCTGCTTCACCTGCACCTGAACGTACAGATCGCCTGCCGGTGCGCCATGCTCGCCCGCTTCGCCTTCACCTGCCAGACGGATGCGGTCGCCCGTATCAACGCCAGCCGGGATTTTAACGGACAGGGTCTTGGTTTTCTCAACGCGACCGTGGCCGTGGCATTTGGTGCACGGATCTTTAATCAGCGTACCGCGACCGTGACAGTGCGGACAGGCCTGCTGTACCGCGAAGAAGCCCTGACGCATCTGTACCTGACCAGAGCCGTGACAGGTTGGACAGGTCTGAGGCTGCGTACCCGCTTTCGCGCCGCTGCCGTGGCAAACGTCACACTCTTCCAGCGTCGGGATACGGATCTCTTTGGTGACACCGCGAACGGCCTCTTCCAGCGTCAGCTCCATGTTGTAGCGCAGGTCCGCGCCGCGCGCCGCGCGCTGACGACCACGACCGCCGCCGAAGATGTCGCCAAATACGTCGCCAAAGATATCGCTGAAGTCAGCGCCGCCGCCAAAGCCGCCGCCACCGAATCCACCGCCGCCCATGCCGCCCTGTTCAAAGGCTGCGTGACCGTACTGGTCATAGGCTGCACGTTTTTGTGCATCGGTCAGGACTTCGTAGGCTTCTTTGATCTCTTTAAATTTGGCTTCAGCCTCTTTGTCACCCTGGTTACGGTCCGGGTGGAATTTCATGGCCAGGCGCTTGTACGCCTTTTTGATTTCACGCTCTTCCGCAGTTTTCGGAACGCCTAAAATCTCGTAATAGTCTTGCTTTGCCATTGGTTTTTTTAAGCCCCTTAACATGCGAGCACGGGCGTGGAGAGTTCTCCTACGCCCGTGCCGATTAATTACCCTGCATCAGGGCGATTATTTTTTATCTTTAACTTCTTCGAACTCAGCGTCGACAACGTCGTCGTCTTTCGCGTTGTTCGCCGAAGCGTCAGCGCCCGCCTGCTGTTGAGCGTGCTGCTGCTGAGCGATTTCCATCAGCTTCTGAGAAGCCTGCGCCAGCTCCTGCATCTTCGCTTCGATGTCCGCTTTGTCTTCACCTTTCAGTGAGGATTCCAGCGCACTCAGTGCAGCTTCGATAGCAGTTTTGTCTTCCGCTGGCAGTTTGTCGCCCGCTTCTTCAACCTGCTTACGGGTGCTGTGCAGCAGATGGTCACCCTGGTTACGGGTCTGAACCAGCTCTTCGAACTTACGGTCGGATTCCGCGTTAGCTTCGGCATCGCGAACCATTTTTTCGATTTCTGCTTCGTTCAGGCCAGAAGATGCCTTGATGGTGATCTTCTGCTCTTTACCGCTGTTTTTGTCTTTCGCAGACACGTGCAGGATACCGTCAGCATCGATGTCGAAGGTCACTTCGATCTGCGGCATGCCGCGCGGTGCCGGGTTGATACCATCCAGGTTGAACTGACCCAGAGATTTGTTATCCGCCGCACGCTTACGCTCACCCTGAATCACATGGATGGTTACCGCAGACTGGTTATCTTCAGCGGTAGAGAACACCTGGCTGTGTTTCGTTGGGATGGTGGTGTTTTTGTTGATGAGCGCAGTCATCACACCGCCCATGGTTTCGATACCCAGAGACAGCGGGGTAACGTCCAGCAGCAGTACGTCTTTAACTTCACCGGTCAGTACGCCACCCTGAACCGCAGCACCGATTGCGACCGCTTCGTCCGGGTTAACGTCTTTACGTGGTTCTTTACCAAAGAATTCAGCCACTTTCTTCTGAACCATTGGCATACGGGTCTGACCACCCACCAGGATAACGTCCTGGATGTCAGATACGGACAGGCCAGCGTCCTGCAGAGCAACTTTCAGCGGCTCGATAGAACGGTTCACCAGGTCTTCTACCAGGCTTTCCAGTTTCGCACGGGTCACTTTGATGTTCATGTGTTTAGGACCGGTCGCGTCTGCAGTGATGTACGGCAGGTTCACGTCGGTCTGCTGAGCGGAAGACAGCTCGATCTTCGCTTTCTCAGCGGCTTCTTTCAGGCGCTGCATCGCCAGCGGGTCGTTACGCAGGTCAATGCCCTGATCTTTCTTAAACTCGTCAACGAGGTAGTTGATCAGACGGGTATCGAAGTCTTCACCACCCAGGTGGGTATCACCATTGGTTGCCAGAACTTCGAAGGTTTTTTCGCCGTCAACTTCGTCGATTTCGATAATAGAGATATCGAAGGTACCACCACCCAGGTCGTAAACCGCGATAGTACGGTTGCCAACCTCTTTATCCAGACCGTAAGCCAGTGCAGCAGCGGTTGGTTCGTTGATGATACGTTTTACTTCCAGACCTGCGATACGGCCAGCATCTTTGGTTGCCTGACGCTGAGCATCGTTGAAGTATGCAGGTACGGTGATAACAGCTTCAGTTACCGGCTCACCCAGGTAATCTTCAGCGGTTTTCTTCATTTTTTTCAGCACTTCAGCAGAAATCTGCGGTGGTGCAGTTTTAGCGCCTTTCACATCAAGCCATGCATCGCCGTTATCTGCCGCGATGATTTTGTAAGGCATGATGGAAACGTCACGCTGAACTTCTTCGTCCTGGAAGCGGCGACCGATCAGGCGTTTAATCGCAAACAGGGTGTTTTGCGGGTTTGTCACTGCCTGACGTTTAGCCGGCTGACCAACCAGAGTTTCACCATCCTGGGTATAAGCAATGATAGAAGGCGTGGTGCGATCGCCCTCGGCGTTCTCCAGCACGCGTGCAGTAGTGCCATCCATAATCGCTACACAAGAGTTGGTAGTACCCAGGTCGATACCAATAATTTTACCCATCTAAACGTCTCCACTAAAAATTCAGTCAACATGTGGTTGTGTACCTGTAATAAGGGCAGAACGTGCTTTTTCAACTGCCCAGATTTGATTTTTTTCAGGTCCACACACTGCGGTTGACTACAAGATGGGGTCGCGACGGCATCCATCAAGGGGCAAGCATAAAAAAAATTTTAATTTCACCCTGATGAGATCATAGACGCCATCGATTGCGCCCATTATGATGCCGCGCCCAGTCAGGGAGTACTGACGCGGGTTTAACCATTTCACCATATTAATGATGATTTTTTTGAGGACTTATGGGCAACACTAAGTTGGCTAATCCGGCTCCGCTGGGCCTGATGGGTTTTGGCATGACCACTATCCTGCTGAACCTGCACAATATCGGGATGTTCCCGATGGATGGCATCATCCTGGCGATGGGCATTTTTTACGGCGGTATCGCGCAAATCTTCGCGGGCCTGCTGGAATATAAGAAAGGCAATACCTTTGGCTTAACCGCCTTCACCTCTTACGGTTCTTTCTGGCTGACCCTGGTTGCCATTCTGCTGCTGCCTAAAATGGGCATGGCGGACGCGGCAAACGCCCACTTCCTGGGCGTTTACCTGGGCCTGTGGGGCGTCTTCACCCTGTTCATGTTCTTCGGTACCCTGAAAGGTAACCGCATGCTGCAGTTCGTTTTCCTGAGCCTGACCGTACTGTTCGCCCTGCTGGCGATTGGTCACCTGGTGGATAACGAAGGCATCGTTCATGTTGCAGGCTGGATTGGTCTGGTTTGCGGCGCAAGCGCTATCTACTTGGCAATGGGCGAAGTGCTGAACGAGCAGTTTGACCGCACCATTCTACCTATTGGTGAAAAACACTGATCCCTCTGTCGTGTCCGCCTCGCGGGCACGACATCCCCCCGCCTGACGAAGCCAAAATCCTAATACCAGCCCCATCAGCGAGAGCGCGAGTACATACCAGGCTGGCGCCATCGGCGACACGCCCATCAGTACGGTAACCGCAATAGGCGTCAGCCCGCCGAAAATGGCATATGAAACGTTGTAAGAGAACGAGATCCCGGTGAAACGAACTTCCGGCGGGAAAGCTCGTACCATGACGTAAGGCACAGCACCCACTACGCCCACGCACAGCCCTACCGCGCCGTACAGCAGGAACAGCTGTTCAGGATGGCTGCCCGCCAGATGGTAAAACGCCCAGCTTGACGCGGCCAGTAGCAGGCTGCCGACGATAAAGGTAACGCTGGCACCGAAACGATCTGCTGCCAGCCCGGCGGCCAGACAGCCAAAGCAGAGCATGATTGTCGCGATACTGTTCGCCTGAAGCGTCACGGCAGGGGCGAAGCCGTACTGCTTTTGCAGCCACACCGGGGACATCAATATCACCACCACAATGCCCGCCGAAAGCAGCCAGGTGAGCAGCATCGACACCACCACCGCTTTTTTATGGCGAACCACGACCGCCTTCACCGGCAGCTCCTGCGCCAGCGCTTTGCGCTGCTGCATCTCGAGGAAAATCGGCGTCTCCTGCAGCCAGCGGCGCAGGTACATCGCGACCAGACCAAACGCCCCGCCCAGCAGGAACGGAATACGCCAGCCCCAGTCGTGCACGGCCTGCTGCGTCATGCTGGTGTTAACAATCGTTGCGACCACCGAACCGAGCAGGATTCCGACGGTCAGCCCCGCCGTTAAGGTTCCGCAGGCGATACCAATGCGGCGGGCCGGAACATGCTCTGCGACAAACACCCACGCGCCCGGCACTTCACCGCCAATCGCCGCGCCCTGAAGTACGCGCATCAGCAACAGCAGCAACGGAGCAAGGATGCCCATCGAGGCATAGGTGGGCAGCAAACCAATGGCCAGCGTGGGTACGGCCATCAGCAGGATGCTAAGGGTAAACATCTTCTTGCGCCCGACCAGATCGCCAAAGTGGGCCATGACAATGCCGCCCAGCGGACGCGCCAGATACCCGGCGGCAAAAATGCCGAAGGTTTGCACCTGACGCAGCCATTCCGGAATATCCGCCGGGAAGAAGAGCTCTCCCACCACGGCGGCGAAAAAGACGAAGATGATAAAGTCGTAAAACTCCAGCGCGCCGCCTAGGGCCGCGAGCGTGAGGGTTTTGTAGTCCTGTCGATTCAGAGGTCGGGTGTTATGTGACATAGCGAACCATTATGCGTGTATTGTGGATTTATTTTTACAGCAATCGTAAAGAAAAAATTACTATACCGTAAAAGCGTTACCACGCTATCGCCGCTTCAGCTAATGTCACATATTAGTTAATTTCAGGAGATTGTTTCGCGACGTGCGTTTTTCGGACGAAAAGCTGCTACCACTTTCTCATCAGTTTCCACATACGGACCGTCAAGAAGCTGTATACAATACGGTACACTTGCAAAGATGCCGTGAACGATGACGCTGCCATCTTCCGCCTTCAGCCCTTCCAGCGTCTCTTTGATCGACTTCGGCTGCCCCGGCAGGTTCAGAATCAACGCCTGCTTGCGGATCACTCCCACCTGGCGGGAGAGAATGGCCGTCGGGACAAAGTGTAGACTTATCTGGCGCATCTGCTCGCCGAAGCCCGGCATTTCACGATCGGCAATCGCCAGCGTTGCGTCCGGCGTCACGTCGCGGCGCGCGGGGCCGGTTCCGCCCGTTGTCAGAACAAGGTGACAGCTCATCTCATCCACCAGCTCACACAGGGTCTGCTCGATGGTCGGCTGCTCGTCCGGGATCAGGCGGGTCTGGATCTCGAACGGGGTGGTCAGCGCGCTGCCAAGCCACTCTTCCAGAGCGGGGATGCCTTTATCCTGGTAAACACCGCTGGAGGCGCGGTCAGAAATCGACACTAGGCCGATGCGTAAGGTATTCATATCCATTCCATTCAAAGAGTACTGATTAAAGGGAATGATACACGCAGAGAGGAAATTCAGACAGAGGCGGGGGTAAGACGCGTGACCGGGAGCCCGGTCACGCAGAATGATTACAGCAGGTCGCCGATCATTTTTTCCAGTTTGCCCTGGTCAACAGCAAACTTACGGATACCGTCCGCCAGTTTGTCTACAGCCATTGGATCCTGGTTGTGCTGCCACAGGAACTCGGATTCAGTGATGCGCTCTGGGCGTGCTTTCACTTCACCGGTGTAGGACAGTTTACGCTCCAGAGTACCTTCGCTTTCAGCCAGCTCTTTCAGCAGTGCAGGCGCGATGGTCAGGCGGTCACAGCCAGCCAGCTCGATGATTTCACCGACGTTACGGAAGCTTGCGCCCATAACCACGGTCTCATAGCCGTGCTGTTTGTAGTATTCGTAGATTTCAGTAACAGAAACCACGCCTGGATCTTCAGCAGGTGCGTACTCTTTCTTATCGGTGTTGGCTTTGTACCAGTCCAGAATACGGCCCACGAACGGAGAAATCAGGTATACGCCTGCTTCTGCACATGCACGTGCCTGCGCGAAGGAGAACAGCAGGGTCAGGTTACAGTTGATGCCGTCTTTTTCCAGCTGCTCTGCCGCGCGGATACCCTGCCAGGTGGAAGCCAGTTTGATCAGGATACGGTCGTTGCTGATGCCAGCGTCGTTGTACATTTTGATCAGACGTTTCGCTTTGGCGATAGACGCTTCGGTGTCGTAGGAGAGACGCGCATCCACTTCGGTAGAGATACGGCCAGGAACCAGTTTCAGGATTTCCAGACCGATATTCACTGCCAGCTTGTCGGTGGCATCCACAACCTGCTGCGCGCGGTCGTTGCTCTGTGCTTTCGCCCAGGTCACTGCGTCGTCAATCAGTTTGCGATACTCAGGGATCTGTGCGGCGTTAAGGATCAGAGAAGGGTTAGTTGTGGCATCCTGCGGCTGGTACAGCTTCATTGCCGCGATATCTCCGGTGTCAGCTACGACAGTGGTGAACTGACGAAGGGAGGTCAATTTATCCGTCATGATAGTGTTTCTCTTTTAACGTGCCCTGGATAATTCACGCTACCGACAGCATGCCTGCAGCGGAAAAATGACAGGTTTACTTGTTAGGGGGATGTAACCGGTCTGCCCTGATGATAACACGACGGAGGGGTAGCGCAACCGCAGACAGTGCGCTTAGGCAGAGTATGGTAAACTCGGAAGATTAACAGGCTGCTAAGCAACAGCATGCCCAATCAGTGGTAGCGCTTACATATTCATTTTGGCATCAACAAGAGGGACGTTAATGCCTGATTTCTTTTTCTTTATTAACGAAGTTCTCTGGGGTTCGATAATGATTTACCTGCTTCTGGGAGCAGGTATTTGGTTTACGCTACGCAGTGGGTTTATCCAGTTTCGTTATATTCGCAAGTTTGGCAGAAGTCTGAAAAACAGCGTTACGCCCCAGCCGGGTGGATTAACGTCGTTCCAGGCCCTCTGTACCAGCCTGGCGGCACGACTCGGCAGCGGCAATCTGGCGGGCGTTGCGCTGGCCATCAGCGCCGGTGGGCCAGGCGCGGTCTTCTGGATGTGGGTAACGGCGCTACTCGGGATGGCCACCTCCTTCGCCGAAAGTTCGCTCGCCCAGCTTTATAAAGAGAAAGATAAAAACGGCCAGTTTCGCGGTGGTCCTGCCTGGTACATGGCGCGTGGCTTAGGGATGCGCTGGATGGGCGTCCTGTTCTCGCTTTTTTTACTGCTCGCGTACGGTCTTATTTTTAATACCGTCCAGGCAAATTCTGTCGCCAATGCCCTGAGCTACGCCTTCTCCTGCCCGGAGTGGGTCGCCGGTATTGCTTTAGCCCTCGTCGTTCTGCTCACCATTTCTGCCGGTCTTAAGGGCATCGCCCGCCTGATGCAGTGGCTGGTTCCCATTATGGCGCTGCTCTGGGTTGCCGCGAGTCTGTTCGTCGCCGCACTGCATATCGACCTGGTGCCGGGCGTGATTGCGACCATCGTCAAAAGCGCGTTTGGCTGGCGCGAGGTGGCCTCCGGGGCGCTGGGCTACACCTTCAGCCAGGCGCTGATGGCGGGTTTTCAGCGGGGAATGTTCTCCAATGAAGCCGGTATGGGATCAACCCCCAACGCGGCAGCCGCCGCCTCTTCCTGGCCGCCGCACCCGGCCGCACAGGGCATTGTGCAGATGATTGGCGTCTTTACCGATACCATTATCATCTGTTCCGCCAGCGCCATGATTTTGCTGCTGGCAGGCCCCGTACCGCATTCCTCAGGAACCGCCGGGATACAGCTTCTCCAGCAGGCGCTGGTGAACCTGACCGGCGGCTGGGGCGCAGGGTTTGTCTCGCTAATCCTGATCCTATTTGCCTTCAGCTCGATTGTGGTGAATTACCTCTACGCCGAAAATAACCTTATTTTCCTGAAGCTCGACTCCCGCGCTGCAATCGGAACCCTGCGCCTGGGGGTCATACTGATGGTGATAGCAGGCTCCCTGCTCAGTATGCCGCTGGTCTGGCAGTTGGCCGATATCATTATGGCGCTGATGGCGATCACGAACCTCACGGCGATCCTGCTGCTCTCGCCGGTTGTGACCCTGATTGCCAGAGACTATCTGCGTCAGCGCAAACTCGGCGTTCCGCCGGTATTTGATCCCGCCCGCTATCCCGACATTAAGGCGCAGCTTGCCCCCGGCACGTGGGATGATTTGCCGCGGCAATAACAGCTATCGATCAATTCAGGGCGATTTTTTGCTAAAGTCGCTCTAAATTTCCTGCAAGGACTGGATATGCTGATTCTGATTTCACCTGCAAAAACGCTCGACTACCAGAGCCCGCTCGCCACCGAGCGCTATACCCAGCCTGAACTGCTGGACTACTCACAGCAGCTGATCCGCGAAGCGCGTAAGCTCTCTGCGCCGCAAATCGCCTCGCTGATGAGCATCAGCGACAAGCTGGCCGATCTTAACGCGACCCGCTTTCACGAGTGGCACCCGGATTTCACCCCGGCTAACGCCCGCCAGGCGATTCTGGCGTTTAAAGGCGATGTCTATACCGGCCTGCAGGCGGAAGATTTTAGCGAAGCCGATTTCGATTTTGCCCAGCAGCATCTGCGCATGCTGTCAGGCCTGTACGGCGTACTGCGCCCGCTGGACCTGATGCAGCCGTATCGTCTGGAGATGGGGATTCGCCTGGAAAACGCCAAAGGCAAAGACCTGTACCATTTCTGGGGCGATATCATTACCGACAAGCTGAACGCGGCGCTGCGCGCGCAGGGCGATAACGTGGTGATTAACCTGGCATCCGACGAATACTACAAGTCCGTGAAGCCGAAAAAGCTGGATGCAGAGATTATCAAACCGGTCTTCCTCGACGAGAAGAACGGTAAGTTCAAGGTGATCAGCTTCTACGCCAAGAAAGCGCGCGGCCTGATGAGCCGCTACATCATCCAGAACCGCCTGACGAAGCCGGAGCAGCTGACCGCCTTTAACAGCGAAGGCTATTTCTTTGACGAGGCGTCGTCGGGGAGAGGCGAGCTGGTGTTTAAGCGCCACGAGCAGTAAAAACAAACCCCGCCAGATGGCGGGGTTTTGCATTAATGGTGTTTCCAGTCCGGGCCGCGATCGTCACGGTGGTCATCGTGGTGATGGTCATCATGGCGATCGTCATGTTTACGATGCTCATCATGTGGACGCCAGTGGTTATCACGCCAGTCATAGTGCGCTTTCCACCAGTCATGGTCGCGCCAGCGGCCGCCGTCCCAGTAATGCCCGTTGTTATCCTGGTCGCCAATCTGCAATTTTACCGCAGGTACGAGGGTAATTTCAGATGCCTGAACCGCCATGGGGGCGACCAGCATTAGTGAAAGCGCGATGAGTGCAGGTTTCAGTGTAGACACAGGTGACTCCTTATTCTTCTTGCCCAACGTGGGCCGATGTAAGGAGAGTACGCGAGGGGAACGGGGGATGTTATTCTCTGCAATCCTAAACGCTAAGTGACCGCATTTATTGGGAATTTCTGCTTTTTTCCTGCTTTATTTCTCCTTAATTTCTTCACAAAAAAAGCCGGGTGGCGCTGTGCTTACCCGGCCTACACGTTGGTGCCGTTATTGCCGGGTGGCGCTGCGCTTACCCGGCCTACGAATTGGTACCGTTATTGCCGGGTGACGCTGCGCTTACCCGGCCTACGTTCTGAGCCGTTGTAGGTCGGGTAAGGCGTAGCCGCCACCCGACAAAAATCACGCTCGAGCCATCATCAGCTTACGCAGCGCGGCAAAATCTGCCGGCAGTTCATGAGACAGCAGCGGCAGGTCGGCACGCTCGGCCAGCTCTTTCGGCAGCGGCAGCGTTTCGCCCAGGATCGCTTCCACGCTCTCTTTGAACTTCGCCGGATGCGCGGTGCCCAGGAACAGGCCGTATTCACCCGGGTTAAGCTGGTCGCGCAGCGCGCGGTAGGCAATCGCCGCATGCGGTTCAGAGGTATACCCCACCGCCTTCAGCTCGCGCATGGTCGCTTTGGTGGTTTCATCCGTCACCGCAGCGTAGCCCAGGTCACCCAGACGCCAGATCTTACGACGGAACAGCTCTTCCACGCGCGGCCAGTTGTTCGGCTGGGACACATCCATCGCATTGGAGAGCGTTGCCTGCGTGGCGTTAGGCGCCCACTTTCCGTCTTTCAGGAAGCGCGGCACGGTGTCGTTGGCGTTGGTGGCGGCGATAAAGCGTTTCACCGGCAGACCCAGGGATTTTGCCAGCAGGCCCGCCGTCAGGTCACCGAAGTTACCGCTCGGCACGGAGATCACCAGCTGGTTGCGCGCTTCCTGCGGCAGCTGCGCCACCGCTTCGAAGTAGTAGCAGATCTGCGCCAGAAGACGGCTGATGTTGATGGAGTTGGCGGAGTTCAGGCCCAGAGCCACCTTCAGTTCTTCGTCGTCGAAGGCCTGCTTGACCAGCGCCTGGCAGGCATCGAAATCGCCGTCAATTGCCACGGTTTCAATGTTGCCGCCGAGCGTACAGAACAGTTTTTCCTGCAGCGGGCTGATTTTGCCTTTCGGATAGAGGATCACCACGCGGACGTTTTTCAGGCCGTAGAACGCGTGCGCCACCGCCGCACCGGTATCGCCGGAGGTCGCGGTCAGGATGGTCACCGGTTTGTCGCCGCTGATGTGGGTCAGCATCTGCGCCATAAAGCGGCCGCCGAAGTCTTTAAACGCCAGGGTTGGGCCGTGGAACAGCTCCAGGCAGCCAACGTCAGGCTCAACCTGCTTCACCGGCGCCGGGAAAGCGAACGCCGCACGCACGCGCTCTTCCAGCAGCTCCTGCGGGATTTCGTCGCCGATAAACGCCGAAAGGATTTTGGTGCTGCGGGTGACAAAGTCCTGCTTCAGCAGTTCGTCGATGTCGGTCAGCTGAAATTCCGGCAGGTCATGCGGGAAAAACAGCCCCTGATTTTTGCCCAGCCCCTGAGTTACCGCCTGCGCGAAGCTGACCTGCTCGTTATGATCTTTAAGGTTGTAGAGTTTCATTGATTATCCCAGTACTCGTGCGCCAGCCGTGTCCAGACGGCAAATATGAACAAAGCCTTCCTGATTTTGCAGGTAGTGTTTAGAGAGCCAGTCCGCCACGCGCTGCGCGGTGTCAGGCTTGTCGCACAGGGCGAACAGCGTCGGGCCGGAGCCGGAAATGCCGCACGCCTGCGCGCCGATATCCATCGAGGCCTGTCGCGCCTCGTTAAAGCCGGGCAGCAGCTTCGTGCGGTACGGCTCGGCAATGACGTCCTTCATCAGCTTCGCCGCCAGCTGCGGCTGACGGGTGTAGCAGGCGTGAATAAAGCCCGCCAGATGACGCCCGTGGGCGATACAGTCCTGACGACGATACTGCGCGGGCAGGATCGCACGCGCTTCCGCGGTAGAGACCTTAATGCCCGGATAGGCCAGCACCCACAGCCACTCATCAAACCCTGGCACCTGCTGGCTGATGATGCCATTTTCTTCGATCATCAGCTGCATGCCGCCGAGGAAGCACGGCGCCACGTTGTCATAGTGAATGCTGCCGGAGATGCGCCCTTCCAACTCGCCCATTAACCCCAGCAGGCGATTGTTGTTCAGCGGCTTGCCGCAGTGCTCGTTCATCGCCACCAGCGCGGCGACAACCGAGCAGGCGCTGGAACCCAGTCCCGAGCCAATCGGCATGCTTTTTTCCAGCGTCATGGCAACCGGCTCGTTTTTGCCGATCTCCTGACAGAAGCGTTCCCAGCACTGATAGACGATATTTTCGCGCGGCTCAGACGGCAGTTTGCTGGCGAAGCGGCCCACGTTATTCAGGCTGAAGCTGTCTGCCGCTTCCACCGTGACCGTATCGCCCAGCAGCGAACCATCCACCGGCGTTACCGCCGCACCCAGCACGTCAAATCCGACGCTCATATTCGCGCTGGAAGCCGGGGCATAAACTTTGACCATGTTAAACTCCTAACTTCCATGACAGGGTACGCAGCAGATCGGCAAACACACCCGCCGCCGTAACATCGTTCCCTGCGCCATAGCCGCGAAGCACCAGCGGCAATGGCTGATAATAGTGGCTGTAGAACGCCAACGCATTCTCGCCGTTTTTGACTTTGTACAGCGGGTCGTTGCCATCCACTTCGGCAATCTTCACCCGGCACACGCCATCTTCTTCAATGTTGCCAACATAGCGCAATACCTTACCTTCATCACGGGCTTTCGCAACGCGCGCGGCAAAAGCGTCGTCAAGCTGCGGCAAACTGGTCATAAAGGCAGCGACATCACCGCTGCTGTCAAATTCTGCCGGCAGGACAGGCTCAATCACGATATCCGAAAGCTCAAGCTCGCGGCCCGTTTCACGCGCGAGGATCAGCAGCTTGCGCGCCACGTCCATCCCGGAAAGGTCGTCACGCGGATCCGGCTCGGTATAGCCCAGTTCGCGCGCGGCGCGGGTCGCTTCCGACAGGCTCATCCCTTCATCCAGCTTGCCGAAGATAAACGACAGCGAGCCGGAGAGAATACCGGAGAAACGCTGCAGTTCATCGCCCGCGTTCAGCAGGTTTTGCAGGTTCTCGATAACCGGCAGCCCCGCGCCCACGTTGGTGTCGTACAGGAACTTGCGGCGCGACTTGCTCGCCGCCAGACGCAGCTGGTGATAGTAATCCATCGACGAGGTGTTGGCCTTTTTGTTTGGCGTCACCACGTGGAAACCTTCGCGCAGGAAGTCTGCGTACTGATCGGCCACCGCCTGGTTGGAGGTACAGTCGACGATCACCGGGTTGAGCAGGTGGTACTCTTTCACCAGACGGATCAGGCGGCCCAGGTTGAAAGGCTCTTTCGCCTCGTTCATCTCGGCCTGCCAGTTCTCCAGGTTCAGACCGTGAACGTTGGTGAGTAGCGCTCTGGAGTTGGCAATCCCGCAGACGCGCAGATCGATATGTTTCTTCTTCAGCCACTCCTGCTGACGCTTCACCTGCTCCAGCAGCGCGCCGCCCACGCCGCCCACGCCAATCAGGAACAGCTCGATAACCTGATCGGTGTTGAACAGCATCTGGTGAACCACGCGTACGCCGGTGGTGGCGTCATCGTTGTCCACAACAACAGAAATTGAACGCTCTGACGAGCCCTGGGCAATCGCCACGATATTGATATTGGCGCGCGCCAGCGCGGCAAAGAACTTGGCGGAGATACCGCGCAGCGTGCGCATGCCGTCGCCTACCACGGAGATGATCGCCAGACGCTCCTGAATGGAGAGCGGCTCCAGCAGCTCTTCTTTCAGCTCCAGATAGAACTCTTCCTCCAGCGCGCGGCGGGCGCGCAGGCAGTCGGCCTGCGGCACGCAGAAGCTGATGCTGTACTCGGAAGAGGACTGGGTGATCAGCACCACCGAAATACCGTTGCGTGACATGGCCGCAAACACGCGCGCCGCCATGCCGACCATTCCCTTCATCCCCGGACCGGAGACGCTGAACATCGCCATGTTGTTGAGGTTGGAGATGCCTTTCACCGGCAGACCGTCCTCATCGGTACTCGCGCCAATCAGCGTACCCGGCGCCTGCGGGTTACCGGTATTTTTAATCAGGCAGGGGATCTGGAACTGGGCAATCGGGGAGATGGTACGCGGGTGAAGCACTTTGGCGCCGAAGTAGGAAAGCTCCATTGCCTCCTGGTACGACATCGACTTGAGCAGCCTGGCGTCCGGAACCTGGCGCGGGTCGCAGGTATAGACGCCGTCGACGTCGGTCCAGATCTCACAACAGTCCGCGCGTAAACAGGCGGCCAGCACGGCGGCGGAGTAGTCGGAGCCGTTACGGCCCAGCACCACCAGCTCGCCCTTCTCGTTACCGGCGGTGAAGCCTGCCATCAGGATCATGTGGTCAGCGGGAATTTTGCTCGCGGCGATACGGCGGGTTGATTCGGCAATATCAACGGTGGATTCGAGGTAGTGGCCCACCGCCAGCAGTTTTTCAACCGGGTCAATTACGGTCACGCTATGGCCGCGCGCTTCCAGCACGCCCGCCATGATGGCGATTGAGAGTTTTTCGCCCCGGCAGATCAGCGCCGCGTTGATGCTGTCCGGGCACTGGCCGAGGAGGCTGATGCCGTGCAGGACGTGTTTGATTTGCGCGAATTCCTGCTCAACGAAGGACTTCAGCTGAGCGTGCGGGAAGCCAGGCAGCGCCTCTGCCAGCCCTTGCAGTAAGTCAGCGAAGATACGCTCTGCGTCGCTGATGTTCGGGAGTGCATCCTGGCCACCGATGGTTTTTTCAATCATCGCCACCAGATGGTTCGTGATTTTTGCCGGGGCAGAGAGCACGGTCGCAACCTGCCCCTGCCTGGCGTTGCTTTCCAGGATATCGGCAACACGCAGAAAACGTTCTGCATTTGCCACTGATGTACCGCCGAACTTCAACACTCGCATGGTTCTACCTCGTTTCCTTTAGCCGAAAAAAAAGCCCGCACTGTCTAGGTGCGGGCTTTTTTTTGTTTTTCCTGTACGCGTCAGCCCGCATCGTTACCTGTGGTAATGATGATGGTTGTAGTAATGGTGGTGATGCTGATGCGTTTCATGGATGTTGTGTACTCTGTAATTATTATCTGTCTGTGCTGTATTCTTTTAGGGTTAAAGGATCGGGCACCTTAAGTCAACGAATTTTTAATTTGATCACAATTCGGGAGACTCTCACGTCCCGCTGCTTGCAGATTTATTTTCATCCGATTCGCCCAAGTGCAACCCTTCTGGACAGACTTATTCGCCATAGTAAAAACTTATGGCAGTATTTTACTCGGCCAGTTTTTTTTCAATATCGTGCAGCAAACGGTGCAGCATTGCGGTGTCCCGCTGCTCAAGACGCCCCAACCGCTGCTGCAGCCAGTCAGCCATTTTTTGATCGTCGGCCACCCCCAGCTGAGATAACAGCTGCTCGACGCGTGCCCGCAGCGCAGCCAGCTGATTTTCATTTGCCCCTTCTGCCGGAGGCTGGGGGATTTGTATTAGGGAGGCTAATTGATAGCAGTAGACCATAACCGCCTGGCCTAAATTCAGAGAGGGGTAATCGGCTACCATCGGTGCACCGGTAAGAACGTCCGCCAGCTCCAGCTCTTCGTTGGTTAATCCGGAATCCTCGCGCCCAAACACCAGCGCCGCCTTATCCAGCCACTGGCTTTTCTCGCTCAGCATCGGCACCAGCTCCGCTGGCGTGGCATAGTAATGGAACTTCGCCCGGCTGCGCGCGGTGGTGGCAACGGTAAACGAAATGTCGTGCAGCGCATCAGCAAGCGTCGCGTAAGTGGTTATATTATCGAGAATATCGCCTGAACCATGTGCCACCCAACGCGCCGCAGGCTCCAGGTGGGCCGTGCTGTCCACGATACGTAAATCGGTAAAACCCATGGTCTTCATGGCACGCGCGGCAGCGCCTATATTTTCTGCTCTGGCCGGGGCAACCAGTACAATCGACAGATGCATTTATGCTCTCTTTTTAATCAGTTAGCGGGTAGAAATGTGATGCGCCTCAACATATTACGCAGCGCGAATTTACAAAATTGCAACACAAATCACCGAAATAGCGTTTCATAACAAATTAAAAACGCTAAACTATTCCTTGTCTGAACAATCAGTTAGAATGTTAACAGAACACTATTATCCCTATGTTTTATAATGATAATAGCGACATGAATACCCTATTCTGATTGGATTCGCTTCGTTTATAAATCAATGTCCGCAACTAGTTGGTTTATTGAAAAATTGTGACAAAGGCTAGCATTCGGCTACGATGATTTCATCAAACTGTTAACGTGCTACAATTGAACTTGATATATGTCAACGAAGCGTAGTTTTATTGGGTGTCTGGTGTCACTTAGCCTGTTATGTTGCTGTTAAAATGGTTAGGATGACAGCCGTTTTTGACACTGTCGGGTCCAAAGGGAAAGTACCCAAGACCAAGCTAATGATGTTGTTGACGTTGATGGAAAGTGCATCAAGAACGCAATTACGTACTTTAGTCACGTTAAGCCGATCATGTTAATTTGCGACATGCATCAGGCAGGTCAGGGACTTTTGTACTTCCTGTTTCGATTTAGTTGGCAATTTAGGTAGCAAACATGCAGACCCCGCACATTCTTATCGTTGAAGACGAGTTGGTAACACGCAACACGTTAAAGAGCATTTTCGAAGCAGAAGGCTACGATGTCTTTGAAGCGACCGATGGCGCAGAGATGCATCAGATCCTTTCTGAAAATGATATCAACCTGGTGATCATGGATATTAACCTGCCGGGCAAAAACGGTCTTCTTCTGGCGCGCGAACTGCGCGAGCAGGCGAACGTCGCGTTAATGTTCCTGACGGGCCGTGATAACGAAGTTGATAAAATTCTTGGCCTGGAAATCGGTGCGGATGACTACATCACCAAGCCGTTCAATCCTCGCGAGTTAACCATTCGTGCACGCAACCTGCTGTCCCGCACCATGAACCTGGGTACGGTCAGCGAAGAGCGTCGTAGCGTAGACAGCTACAAATTCAACGGCTGGGAACTTGATATCAATAGCCGTTCGCTGATTAGCCCGAACGGTGAGCAGTATAAACTGCCGCGCAGTGAATTCCGCGCGATGCTGCACTTCTGCGAAAACCCGGGCAAAATTCAGTCCCGTGCAGAGCTGCTGAAGAAAATGACCGGCCGTGAGCTGAAACCGCACGACCGTACCGTAGACGTGACCATCCGTCGTATTCGTAAGCATTTCGAATCTACGCCAGATACGCCGGAAATCATCGCCACGATCCACGGCGAAGGGTACCGTTTCTGCGGCGATCTGCAGGAGTAATCCCGCAGTCTACGCATTAAAAAACGGCGCATTTGCGCCGTTTTTTTTATTTCCAGATCCGCATCGTATCGTCATCCGGTGCGGCGGGTGGCTCAGGTCGCTTCGGCTGAGAGAGCGAGTACCAGTCGAAATGCCGGGTCAGGTACATCACGGCGAACAGCGCCAGCGCGAGAACCGCTGACCCCAACAGCAGCGCGCTGTCCTCCGAGCGCAGCAGGAACCACATCACCACATCCAGCCCGAGTAGCGCCAGCACAAACAGCCCGCTGCGCTTCCAGCTTTTCAGCACGGCCTGCAGGTACATTCCGTTCATCGCTGCGCCAACCAGGCTTGCAACAACCCAGGCTGGCGTAAACCCGACGTGTTCAGACAGCGCCAGCAGCACCAGATAGAACAGGACAAGCGACAGCCCCACCAGCAGATACTGCATCGGGTGAAGGCGTAATCCGGTTAAGGTTTCGAAGACAAAGAAGGCCATAAACGTCAGCGCAATCAGCAAAATGGCGTACTTGATCGCACGGTCGGTCAGCTGATACTGATCGGCGGGCGTGGCTACCGTGACGCTAAAGGCCGGGAGTGCCTCCCACTCCGGAGACTCCTTGTCGTAGAACCAGCTTTCAAGGTTATTTGCAAACCAGCTGCTCTGCCAGTTCGCCTGGAAACCGGACTCACCAATCTGATGCTTAACAGGGAGATAATCGCCCATAAAACCCGGATGCGGCCAGTTGCTGTTGAGCGTCATTTCGCTATTACGCCCTACCGGTACCACCGCAAAACTGCCGGTTCCCGCCAGGCTGAGGGACATCTCAAGCGCAAACGTTTTGGCTTCCAGCGCTTTGTCGGTCAGCGGGATGTGGATCCCTGCAAGCGCCCCGTAGACGCCTGAGCCGGGTTCCACGCTTAGCGTCTCACCGTTGATTTTAGAGATACTGACCGTGCCAATGCCCCGCGCGTCGCCAACGCCCGTCACGATAAACGGCTGCCCTGTCGCGATCGTTTCCCCTTTCAGCTGCTTCAGCTCTTCGGTATTAAACTGCGCTTTTATCTTCAGGTCAGTGTTCCAGATTTGCCCGTCGTAGATGCCAATATTGCGGGACTCCACGCGCTGGTTCCCTTCCACAACCAGAGATTCCGGCAGGATGAAGTGCATATAGCTTTTCTTGTACTCGACCTTCTTCTCGTCCTCTATCTTGTAAAAGATCTCCGTCATCGGAATCGCAATCATCGGACCGACCAGCTTTTGCGGTCCGCTGGTGCTCTGACGAAGCGTATTTTCGACATCGTTGCGGTAGCTCTCCCGCTCTGATATCAGGTTACTGACCATAAAAAGCGGGACTAACAGCAGCAGGATGCACCCCAGCAGGGTGCTTACTTTCCAGAACAGGGGGGATTTCATCATTACGTCTCCTTTGTGATGAGGAGAGCGTAACCAGGCCGTGTGGGGTCAGTTTGAAGCTATGTGAAGGGACGGTGAAGCGTCAGCGTGGCTATCACGCCGCCTTCATCACGATTACGCAACGTAATCTCTCCCTGATGCAGACGCGCCACCTCCTGGACAAACGCCAGCCCGAGTCCGCTGCTCTTCAACCCGTTCTCGCGCGGCAGGGAATAGAAGCGCTCAAAAATACGCTCCAGCGCGTAATCCGGGATCCCGCTTCCGCTGTCGGTGACGAGAAGCTGTATCTGCCCCTGCTCTTCCCGGGCCGCCAGTTCAATGGCGCCACCCTGCGGCGTAAAATCGATAGCGTTATCCAGCAAGTTACCGAGCGCCTGCTCGAGCAGGTCGGGATCGCCTTCAACATGAAGCGAAGCGGGCTGGAGGGTCAGCCCAATCTCTTTTGCCGCCAGCACCGCCGAGCGGGCGTCGGCAAGACGCGTAAACAGCAGGTCGACGCGGACGGTCTGAGGCATAATCTCGACCCGATTTTCCAGCCGCGCCTGGGTGAGCAGTTTTTCAACCAGCGACTGCATGCGCGCGTTTTGTACCAGAATATTATCGATAAACCGCGCGGCCACCTGCGGCGGCGGCTGCTCGGCGAGAATTTCCGCCGCGCCGCGTATGGCGGCAATGGGGCTTTTCAGCTCGTGGGTCAGCGCATGGACATAGTGTTCAATGTAGTTTTTCCCTTCCAGGCGAATGCGCATATTCTCCAGCGCCAGGGCCAGCTTGTGCAGTTCGCTGCTGCCAGGATTAGGCAGCGGGAGAGGCGAATCCGTGGTCACCGAGTCGGCATAGCGCGATAACGTACTGATAGAACGATTGATCCACCAGGCGACAAGAAGACCGATCAGCAGGGCAATGCCGAGCAGCGCCCCGCCTGCCCACAGGATCCGACGCTCGCTGCGATGGATAACCGGGGCCATCGCGCTGTTAGGTTTCCCGACCGACAGCACGCCGATAATCTTGCCCTGCTCCACAACCGGCGCGGCAACATACATCACCGTGCTCTCCGGATCGTCGGGATGGCTCTGGGTACTGCGCGCGCCGTATTCGCCGCGAAGCGTCAGCCAGACATCGTTCCAGCGTGAGTAATCTTGCCCCACGGCCAGACCGGCGGAATCAAATACCACTCTGCCCTGCGCATCGGTCATGTAGACGTGGTACTCGTTACGCACTTTATGAATCCCGCCGATATTGGCGCGGAAAGGGCGCTGATGAAGCTGAGAAAAGGCCTGCGCCAGTTTACCCTGCTGCGCATGACCCGAAAGCAAATCATCACGTCCAATTTCCGCCAGCAGGGTCGCGGTGTCGATCAACGTGCCCTCGGTTGCCCTGCGCACGCCGGGCTTTACTTCCTGAACAAAGATTGACAGCACAAACCACGCGGCGATGGCCACGATCAGGAAATACCCCAGCAATAGCCGCATCCCAATGCGCATCAGTAAAGACCCAGACTGTAGCCCATACCGCGATGGGTGCTGATGGGTGAAAGTTCCTCGTTCACCGCCCGCAGCTTGGCGCGCAGGGTTTTGATGTGGGTGTCCACGGTACGATCGAAGCTGTCGCCGTCTTCACCCCACACCTTGTCCATGAGCTGCTGACGAGAAAAGACCCGCCCGGGGGCCTGCAGCAAGGTTTTGAGCAGCAAGAATTCATAGCGGGTCAGGGGCAGTGCTTCCCCGCACCAGCTAATCCGCGCGGCAGGCTCGTTCAGTTCAAACTGCCCGATACGCAACGTCTCTGATGGCGCGGCGGATTTTTGCATACGCCGTAAAATCGTCCTTACCCGGGCGCAGACTTCACGAGGTGAGAAGGGTTTCGCAACGTAGTCATCAGCACCCATTTCCAGGCCAAGCAGCTTGTCTACCTCATCACTGCGCGCCGTCAGAAACAGCACGGGCAGCGAAGGATGCTGCGCCAGCAGCTGGCGGCAAAGCTCAAATCCACTGATGTCCGGCAGCCCGACGTCCAGAATAGCGAGCGCCGGAACCTGCCGCCGCGCCGCCTCCAGCACGGGTAAACCGCGTTCAAACGCCTTTACCGCGAATCCTTCCTGCTGAAGCATGTAGATCAGCGTATCGGCGATACTGGTTTCGTCTTCAACCAGCCAGACCACAGGTTGTTGCATGGTTCATCCCTGAATTAATGCCACGGCATAATCGGCACCGCGCTGATGGCGTTTTTCGGCGAGCCTTCCACCACTTTGTCAGAATAGGCGAGGTAAGCCAGGGTGTTGCGTTTGGCATCATAGAAACGTACCACCTGCAGCTTTTTAAACACCAGCGAGGTCCGTTTCTGGAATACCACGTCGCCCTGCGCTTTACCGTTTTTAATTTTATCGCTCAACTCAACCGGCCCCACCTGCTGACAGGAAATCGCCGCATCGGAGGTATCTTCCGCCAGCCCCAGCCCGCCTTTGATACCGCCCGTTTTCGCACGGCTGACGTAGCAGGTGACGTTTTTCACGTCCGGATCGTCAAACGCCTCCACCACGATTTTGTGGTCCGGGCCAAACATTTTGAACACGGTATCGACGGAGCCAATCTGTTCTGCCTGCGCCGCGTGCCCGACCATCAGCATCAACGCGGTGAAGATCAAAGTCTTGTATTTCATATTGTTACCATTCTTTAAAATTACACTGAGCGATTATTCAACACTTTAGACAAAAATGTAGCAAGATCACAGGATTAGAATATATCTGCCTGTAATGTGCTCTAAAAAGCATGAATGCGCAAAAAAAACACTGAATGCTAAAACATCAAAAAATGCTATTATCCGCTAACCTGTTATCAGGCACCTGCTGTTTTAAGGATGAGGATAGTATATGGATCAGGCTGGAATTATTCGCGACCTGCTCACCTGGCTGGAAGGTCATCTCGACCAGCCTTTGTCACTGGATAATGTGGCGGCTAAAGCAGGCTATTCCAAGTGGCATCTGCAAAGGATGTTCAAGGATGTCACCGGTCATGCTATCGGGGCCTATATTCGCGCACGTCGTTTATCTAAATCTGCGGTGGCACTGCGCCTGACCGCGCGGCCGATTCTGGATATTGCTCTGCAATATCGTTTCGATTCGCAGCAGACTTTCACCCGCGCCTTTAAAAAACAGTTCTCGTTGACGCCAGCGCTTTATCGTCGCTCGCCTGACTGGAGTTCGTTTGGCATGCGTCCGCCGCTGCGTCTGGGCGAGTTCGCGATGCCGAAATATGAGTTTGTCGCGCTGCCGGAAACCCATCTGATCGGCACAACCCAGAGCTACTCCTGTTCACTGGAGCAGATTTCTGAGTTCCGTCATCAGATGCGCGTCCAGTTCTGGCGCGACTTCCTGAGCCACGCACCGGCGATCCCGCCAATTCTGTATGGCCTCAACGAAACGCACCCAAGCCAGGAAAAAGACGACGAGCAGGAGGTGTTCTATACCACCGCGCTGACGCCAGAGATGGCCAATGGCTACATTCAGGGTTCGAAGCCTGTTGTGCTGGAAGGCGGCGAATACGTGATGTTCGCCTATGAAGGGCTGGGAACGGGGGTTCAGGAGTTTATCCTGACCGTTTACGGAACCTGCATGCCGATGCTGAATCTGAATCGCCGTAAGGGTCAGGACATTGAGCGCTACTACCCGGCGCAGGATGCCAAACCGGAAGAAGGCCCAATCAATCTGCGTATGGAATTCTTGATTCCGATACGTCGTTAACGCTGCAGTTCGTCAAGCGCAGGGGCATCAAGATGCGAAATGTCCCCTGCCATCTCCACTACCCAGCCCGACGCCAGCCACGCGCTTTCCTGATAATCAATTCGGGAAATGGAGCAGTTGCGCAGACGCAAACGGCGCTCAGCGTAAGCCGGTAACCCCAGAATGGTGCTCACCAGGCAACCCAACGCAATCCCGTGACTCACCAGCAGCGGACGGCTTCCCGCCGGAAGCTTCAGGCATTCCGCCAGTGCGGCATGCATGCGTACGCTGAGCTCCTGCATGGATTCGCCCTCAGGAATACGGCCATCTTCGGTACCGTTCACCAGCGTGCGGCGCCAGCCCTCTTCCGTTTCCGTCAGCGTATCGATATGGCGTTTTTCGAGCACGCCCATATCCAGCTCGCGCAGGCGCGGCTCAAGCATGACGTCACAGCCGCAGGCATCTGCGATGATGCGCGCCGTCTGCTGTGTGCGACCTAAATCGCTGGTGATCACGTGGGTAATGCCCAGCGTTCTGGCGCGTTCCGCCACCTGCCACGCTTGCTGCACACCCTTCTCAGTGAGAGGACTGTCTGACTGGCCTTGAATACGTCGCTCGGCGTTCCACTGCGTTTCACCGTGGCGAACAAGGTATACCTGTAACATGCTTTTTTTCCGTTATACTGCGATGAGTTTTTTTTTGAATCGAGCTTAATTATGCACCATGTTGTCTCTGCTACCACTAATCCTGCCAAAATTCAGGCAATTCTAAGGGCATTTGACGAGATCTTCGGCGCAGGATCCTGCCATATTGAGGCCATCGGCGTCGAGAGCGGCGTACCTGAACAGCCGTTTGGCAGCGAGGAAACGCGCGCTGGCGCACGAAATCGCGTGGCAAACGCTAAGGCCGCGGCACCGAATGCTGACTTTTGGGTAGCGATTGAAGCAGGTATCGACGAGGGAGCAACCTTTAGCTGGGTGGTCATCGAAAGCCGCGAGCAGCGCGGTGAAGCGCGTTCGGCCACCCTGCCGCTGCCGGAGATCATTCTGGAAAAAGTCCGTGCGGGTGAAGCGCTCGGGCCGGTGATGTCGCAGTACACCGGCATCGATGAGATTGGTCGTAAAGAAGGGGCGATTGGCGTCTTTACCGCAGGCGCGCTGACGCGTTCAGGCGTTTACCACCAGGCGGTGATTCTGGCGTTAAGCCCGTTCCATAACGCGATTTATCGGTAAGTTTCCAGGCCGGATAAGGCGTAGCCGTCATCCGGCGTTTTTCAGCAATACCGCTTCCAGCCACTGGCGCAGCTCAACCGGTGCCGACTTCAGGCTGTTCGAGCCGCGGGTGATCGTTGCGATACCCGCGCCGAGCTCGTTTTTCAGCTCGCGCTGGCTCATCTCGCCGCGCAGCAGCTCTTCAATGATCCGCACGCGCGTACCCAGCGCCTCACGCTCGTCCGGCGTGAGCATCAGCTGCATAAGGGGCAAGTGCAAATCCTGCTCGTAAGACTGACGCAGCAGCTCCACAAAACGAAGCCACTCCTGATGACGTTGTTCGGCCATTGCCGAGGAATACGGGGAATGCTGGGTCATGTTATGCTGCCTCTTGTACTCATTAGCGAGTACAGCATAACACAACCCGCGCCGATCAGTAACGTCTCTGCCACTCGGCATCGCTCATCAGGGTATCTTTCTGCCCCATGAAGTAGCGATAGTAGGCGTCATAGGCCAGCACGTTCTTCACGTAGCCGCGCGTTTCCGAGAACGGGATGCTCTCGACAAACGCCACGGCGTCGATGCGTCCGGCGCTGTTGCCGAGCCAGGTACGCACGCGTCCAGGCCCCGCGTTATACGCCGCCGAAGAGAAGATGCGGTTATTGCCGAACTGCTGATACACGTACTGGAGATAGCTGGTACCGATGTTGATGTTGGTATCCGGATCCAGGAGCTGTGACGGGCTGCTGTACCCCGGAATATTAAACATCTTCACCGTGTGCGTCGCCGTGCCCGGCATAATCTGCATCAGGCCGCTGGCGCCTACCGGGGAACGGACTTTCGGGTTCCAGGCGCTCTCCTGACGGGCGATCGCCATCGCGTAGCTTTGCGGGATATCTTTGCCGCTGGTATAGCGATCGAAAAGATCTTTATACGCCAGCGGGAAACGCTCTTCGAGATGATCCCAGAGCTTGCCGGCGATCGTCGCCTGCACGCTGAGATCCCACCAGTGATTATCAAACGCATAGCGGGCAAGCTGGGCTTTCTCGTCGGTGGTGCGGCTGGTCACCAGATTCGCCCACTCGCTGCGCGCGGTGTTATCCATATTCCAGTACATCAGCTCGCGAACGCGCGCCATTTCTGGCCCCTGCGTCAGCGCCGGGTTCGCGTTAGCGGGCGCTTTATCAATGCGGAAGGTGTACTCCTCGCCCAGACGCTGCGCGGCGGCCATCGGGTAGAACCCGCGCTGCTGCATCAGCGTATGTAGGATCTCTTTGGCTTCATCATCACGACCGCGCTCCATCAGCAGGTCGGCCTGCCAGTAGCGCCATTCGTCTTTCTCTTTGGCCTCCATTGGCAAGCGCGCGAGCCAGGTATTCAGCCCACGGCGATCTCCCGTGCCCAGCGCCATGCGCACGCGGCGTTCCACCAGCGACGTGGAGTTCGAACGCATAATGGCATCGTCACGCCAGCGCGCCTGTTCATCGGTCACATCGGTGCCCATCAGTCGCCACGCCACGATGTCGCGCAGCTCCTGGGTTTGCTCCTCATTGAGCTGCTGCGCCTGCACCAGTTGCGGGATCATCAGCCGCGCGTTTTCCACATCGTCACGCGCCACGCTGGCAAAGGCCACCGCCGCCATCTGGCGGGTAAAATCGGTCGCGCCCGTACTGCGGGCAAAGGTCAGCACGCTGTTTGGATCGTTAGCCAGCGAGATAACCGCGGTGGAGATCGTCTGATAATCGGACGGCATCTGCCCCGCCAGCGTGGTCACCAGACGCGTGTTACCGGCTTTCATCGCCAGACGGATACGCTCGAGGTAGGACAGCGGATCCTGCTTGCCGGAAGCGCGCCATGCGCCGAACAGGGAATCACAGGCGTTCGGCTGGCTTTTCCCGGTCAGCCAGAGCTCTTTCGCCCCGGCCCAGGCCTCTTCCTGCTGGCCGGTCGCCCATTTCGCGTAGTAATAGTTACACTGGGCTTCGGTGGCGTTCGGCTTTTCAGGGCTAAACGCCAGCAGTCCGCGCCAGTCTTCGCGACGCGCCAGCTCATTCACAAAGCGAGACTGGAGATTTCGGGCAGGCGGCAGGGTTGGGTTCGCCTGAATGAAGTTATTCACGGTGACGGTAGGCTGGTTCATCAGATCGTCGGTTATCTGGCGATACTCCAGATACGGATACAGCGGATAATCCTTTAGCGTCGGCATCAGCGCCTGCACGGTATCCATCTGCTTGTTGTCCCACGCCTGTTTAATCTGGGCGTAGCGGTTACGTTGTTCATCCAGTGAATCGGCATGCACCGCCTGGCTTACCGCCATTACGCATACGCTGGCAGCCAGCAGACGCCAGACCACCCGTTTGGCTTTTTCCACAAGCTCTTCCTCATTGTTTTTTCGTCAATTGCAGCGTCTTGCCACGTCAAAGTCTAATTAACTTATGCTAACCAGGCATCCTTCAACGCGCCACGTCATGGACACTTTTTTACCTTTCTTGCGCGTTTTAACACTCCCGACGTTCCTGGCTGGGATTAGGACGTGAAAAAGGCTACACTTCGAGGCTGAAATTCCTTCTCATTACGATAAAAGAGGCGAAGTCCAACGTGGCTCAATTCGTTTATACCATGCATCGTGTCGGCAAAGTTGTCCCGCCGAAACGTCATATTCTTAAAAATATCTCGCTGAGCTTCTTCCCGGGCGCAAAAATCGGTGTTCTGGGTCTCAACGGTGCCGGTAAGTCCACCCTGCTGCGCATCATGGCCGGGATTGATACAGACATCGAAGGTGAAGCCCGTCCGCAGCCTGGCATCAAGATTGGTTACCTGCCGCAGGAACCTCAGCTGAACCCGGAACACACCGTTCGCGAATCCGTTGAAGAAGCGGTTTCCGAAGTGGTTAACGCGCTGAAAGGTCTGGATGAAGTGTATGCCAAATACGCCGAACCAGATGCGGACTTCGACAAGCTGGCCGCGCAGCAGGGCAAGTATGAAGAGATCATCCAGGCGCACGACGGTCACAACCTGAACGTGCAGCTGGAGCGCGCGGCTGACGCCCTGCGTCTGCCGGACTGGGATGCGAAAATCGCTAACCTCTCCGGTGGTGAACGCCGTCGCGTGGCGCTGTGCCGCCTGCTGCTGGAAAAACCAGACATGCTGCTGCTCGACGAACCGACTAACCACCTGGATGCGGAATCCGTGGCGTGGCTGGAACGCTTCCTGCACGACTTCGAAGGCACCGTTGTGGCGATTACCCACGACCGTTACTTCCTCGACAACGTCGCTGGCTGGATCCTCGAGCTGGACCGCGGCGAAGGTATTCCGTGGGAAGGCAACTACTCCTCCTGGCTGGAGCAGAAAGATCAGCGTCTGGCGCAGGAAGCTTCCCAGGAAGCGGCGCGTCGCAAGTCTATTGAGAAAGAGCTGGAATGGGTGCGTCAGGGCGCGAAAGGCCGTCAGTCTAAGGGCAAAGCCCGTCTGGCACGCTTCGAAGAGCTGAACAACACCGAATACCAGAAACGTAACGAAACCAACGAACTGTTTATTCCGCCTGGAGCACGTCTGGGGGATAAAGTGGTTGAAGTCAGCAACCTGCGCAAGTCTTACGGCGACCGCCTGCTGATCGACGACCTGAGCTTCTCCGTACCGAAAGGCGCTATCGTTGGCATCATCGGTCCGAACGGCGCGGGTAAATCGACCCTGTTCCGCATGATGTCCGGTCAGGAACAGCCTGACAGCGGCTCTATCACCCTGGGTGAAACCGTGAAGCTGGCCTCCGTTGACCAGTTCCGTGACGCGATGGATAACAGCAAAACCGTGTGGGAAGAAGTCTCCGGCGGTCTGGATATCATGCGTATCGGCAACACCGAGATGCCAAGCCGCGCCTACGTTGGCCGCTTTAACTTCAAAGGCACCGACCAGGGCAAACGCGTGGGCGAGCTGTCCGGCGGTGAACGCGGTCGTCTGCACCTGGCGAAGCTGCTGCAGGTTGGCGGTAACGTTCTGCTGCTCGATGAACCAACCAACGACCTGGACATTGAAACCCTGCGCGCGCTGGAAAACGCCCTGCTGGAGTTCCCGGGCTGCACGATGGTTATCTCGCACGACCGCTGGTTCCTGGACCGTATCGCGACCCACATCCTGGACTACCAGGACGAAGGTAAAGTGGAGTTCTTCGAAGGTAACTTCACCGAATACGAAGAGTACAAAAAACGCACGCTGGGCGCCGACGCGCTGGAGCCGAAGCGTATTAAGTACAAGCGTATTGCGAAATAAAAGCAAAACGGCAACTTCGGTTGCCGTTTTTTATGTTTGTTCCCTCTCCCCGTGGGAGAGGGCCAGGGTGAGGGCATCAGGCCGCACACTTTGTAGGCCGGGTAAGGCGAAGCCGCCACCCGGCTTTTTTATTTGCCCACGTAATACCGCTTCACCTCATCGAACTGCATCGCAAACTCGATATAGCTCATCAGCGCGGGCGAGTTCAGCTTGCGGCTCGGGTAGGCCAGCCACAGATCGTTACCTTCAACATTCCACTCCGGCAGCACCTGAACCAGCGCACCTTTTTCGATCTTATCCTCCAGCAGAAACGCGGGTAAGAGCGTGATCCCCGCACCGGCAATCGCACACTCGCGGGCGTATACCAGATTATCGGTCATGTGTGCGTTATCCGGCAGGTAGCGGTAATCCTCGCTCTCGCTTCGCAGAAGCCACTCCGACCACGCCCGGTGCGTAATGCAACGATGATCCACCAGTTGACGGGGATGAATTAACGGCTCCCGACGCGCCAGATAGTCCGGCGAGGCCAGCATATAACGCGGGCAGTGTCCGATCATCCGGCCAATCAGTGAGGAGTCCTGCGGCTTGCCGGTACGCAGCGCCACGTCAAACCCGGCCTCGACCAGATCCACCACGTCATCAGAGATCGACACATCCAGCGAAACGTCAGGATAGCGAAGCTGGAACTCGGCATTCATATGCGCCAGCAGCGTCGCCCCTATCCCCGCCGGGCAGGTGATCCGCAGCCGCCCGCTCGGGTTTTCGCGCAGTCGCTGGATGGCATACTCCGCCCGCTCGCTGGCCGCCAGCATCTCACGACAGTGCACCAGATAGTGCTCGCCCGCAAACGTGAGGCTGATCCTGCGCGTGGTGCGGTTGAGCAGGCGGATCCCCACCTGCTGCTCCAGCTGGCTAATTCGCTGGCTAACGCTGGATTTCGGCAGTTCGGCCTTCTGCGCCGCTGCGGTAAAGCTGCCCATCTCCGCCACCAGCGCGAACAGCGCCATATCCTGCAGCTGTTTAAACATGATTGTTCATCCTGTACGAACGCTGAGTTCTTGATTGTCCATCTTATCACGCAGCTGTCCACTTTATAGACTAGCCTCAACAAAACGCATTCCATTGAGGAGCACACCATGTCTGTTAAAGCCATCGCCGTTAACCCAGAAAATCCGTCCACCTTCATTGAAATCACCCCGCCGATGCCGCAACCCGGCGAGCACGATCTGCTGGTGGAGGTGAAGGCCGTTTCCATTAACCCGGTCGATACCAAAGTCCACGCGGGCATTGCCAAAAGCGGGCTGAAAGATCCGCGCATTCTCGGGTGGGACGCCAGCGGGATCGTCAAAGCCGTTGGGGCTGGCGTCACCGGATTCAAACCAGGTGACGAAGTATGGTACGCGGGCGATATCACCCGCCCGGGCAGCAACACCACGCATCAGCTGATCGATGCGCGCATTGTCGGGCGCAAGCCTGCCAGTCTCGGCTGGGCGGCTGCCGCCGCACTGCCCTTAACCGCGCTTACCGCGTGGGAAGGCCTGTTTGAACGGCTGAACATTCAGGATGCCGGGGCGGACAAAACGCTGCTGATCATCGGCGGCGCGGGCGGCGTAGGATCGCTGGCGATCCCGTTTGCGAAGCACAACAGCAAGGTGAAAATCATCGCAACCGCTTCACGAGAAGATTCCGCCCGGTGGTGCCGCGAGCGCGGGGCTGACGTGGTCGTCAACTACCGTGACCTGAAAGGCGAGCTGGCGAAACACGGGCTCACCTTTGTGGATTATATTTTCATCCTCAACGACACCGACGGGCACTGGGATGCGGTCAGCGAACTGATTGCGCCGCAGGGGCATATCTGCTCCATCGTTGAGAATGAACGTCCGCTGAACCAGGACAAGCTGAAGTCCAAATCCGCCGCGCTGCACTGGGAGTTTATGTATACCCGCAGCATGTACCAGACGGCAGATATGGCGCGTCAGGGGGAGATCCTCAATGAGGTGGCCAAGCTGGTGGATAACGGTGTGGTGGAAAGTTCGCTGAGTGAAACGCTGCACGGGCTGAGCGTGGAAAGCATTACCGAGGCGCACCGTAAGGTGCTGGAGGGGCATATGCGGGGGAAAGTGGTGGTTGAGTATTGAGTGGTTTGTTTCCCCTCACCCTAACCCTCTCCCCATAGGGGAGAGGGGATAGCACGGAGCCGTCTTTAACCCTGCTCCCCCATCATCTCCTTCACCAGCTCGACGCAGCGCAGGAAACGGGAGTCGTAGTCCGACTCTTCCACATGCACAAACTCAACGTTGTTCTCATTGAGCATCTCCACCAGCATGGTCTGAAACTCTCGCCTGTCCACCGAGCTGCCGAGGCTGCGCATGCCGTCAGCCACCCACGGGGTGTTGTTCTCCAGCAGGATCACCAGGTCAAAGCGGTATTCGTCAATCAGCGCCTGCACGAACGGGTGCTCGCGCCCTTCGTATTTTTTACAGAACGCCTGCGTGGTGACGAAATCGGTATCGATAAACGCCACTTTATTAGCGTATTTCACCGCAAAATCAATGTACTGGGCGTGTCCGAGCGCAATTTTGTCATAGTCGGAATACTGCAGTGCCATCTCGTCGCCGCCGAGGTGCGAGAAGACATAATCGCGGCCATACTCCCACGCGCTGGTGGTGTTGAAGATGTTCGCCAGCTTGTTGACCAGCGTCGATTTACCACTCGACTCGCCGCCCAGAATAGCTACCGTGCGCACGAAGAACGGCTTCACTTCGGTCGGAATGTAATCCCAGTAGCGGAACGGGTTTTCGCGGATCTGCGCCCCGCTGATGTTCATAAAGGTGCGTTTCGGATCGATCAGCACCGTCTCGATGCCCAGATGCTCGCGGAACTGCGGCGCGTCGGACTCTTCAGAGGTGTAGATCCAGTTCGGCGCAATGCCCTTCTCTTCCATAAACGCTTTGATGCCGTTGCTCCACACGTCCCAGCCGTGCGGATACGGCTCCATGCCCTCTTCGTTAAAGGCATGAATACGAATATTTTTCTGATACTTAAAGGTCTGGAGCAGCCAGCGCAGGCGGTCCGGCACGGTCGGCTGTTGCGACATGGCGCTGTCTTCGAACAGCTGACGGTCGCGGGTTTCGTCGTAGCCCATAATGATGTGCAGCTCGTCAACCTGGCTACAGGCGCGCTGGATCAGATAGATATGCCCGGTATGCAGCGGGTAAAACTTGCCGAACACCACGCCGATGTTCTTTTGCATACGCGGGAATTCCAGCCCCAGAAAGCGGTGCAGCGCTTCGAGCTTCTGCGCGCTGGGGCTTTTGATTTTGGCGTTCAGCAGCTGGCTCAGGTAGCCTTTGGTCATGCCGCTGGCATCCGCCACCTGCTGCAGCGTGCAGCCCTTCTGGCGGATTGCGGTCTTGATATAGTCAAATGATGACATAAATTACGGTGCCTCCTGCAAAATCAATTTTACGTAATTATAAGTCGTCAAAGACATTTAACGCATCTGCGAGTTTCTTCACGCCAAATACCTGCATCCCTTCCGGGATTTTTTTCGGCACGTTGGCGGCGGGAACGATCGCCCGGCGGAAGCCGTGTTTTGCTGCCTCGGAGATACGCTCCTGACCGCTGGGCACCGGACGGATCTCCCCGGCGAGGCCCACTTCGCCGAAGACGACAAGATCCTGCGGCAGCGGTCGGTCGCGCAGGCTGGAGACCATCGCCAGCAGCAGCGCCAGGTCTGCGCTGGTTTCAGTGACTTTGACGCCGCCGACCACGTTAACGAAGACGTCCTGATCCGCCATCTGCAGCCCGCCGTGACGGTGCAGCACCGCCAGCAGGATCGCCAGACGGTTCTGTTCCAGACCAACCGCCACGCGCCGCGGGTTGCCCATCATCGACACGTCCACCAGCGCCTGAATTTCGACAAGCAGCGGGCGCGTCCCTTCCCACAGCACCATCACCGAGCTGCCGGAGGTGATCTCATCTCCCCGGCTCAGGAAGATAGCCGACGGGTTGCTGACTTCGCGCAGCCCCTGTTCGGTCATGGCAAACACGCCCAGTTCGTTCACCGCGCCAAAGCGGTTCTTATGGCTGCGCAGGGTACGGAAGCGGGAATCCGCGTCGCCGTCGAGCATCACGGAGCAGTCGATACAGTGTTCAAGCACCTTCGGTCCGGCCAGCGAGCCGTCTTTGGTCACATGGCCGACCATCACAATCGCCACGCCGCGCGTTTTGGCAAAGCGCGTCAGGTAAGCTGCGGTTTCACGCACCTGCGCGACGCTGCCCGGCGAGGACTGAATGTCCGCCATGTGCATCACCTGGATGGAGTCGATCACCATCAGCTTCGGCTGCTCTTCTTCGGCGATCATGCAGATCTGCTCGATGCTGGTTTCCGACAGCATATTCAGGTTGCCGGTCGGCAGGCCCAGACGGTGCGCGCGCATCGCCACCTGCTGCAAAGATTCTTCGCCCGTGACGTACAGGGTTTTCATCTGTTCGGCGAGCTTGCAGAGCGTTTGCAGCAGCAGGGTCGATTTACCCGCCCCCGGGTTACCGCCGATCAGAATGGCGCTGCCCGGAACCACGCCGCCGCCGAGCACGCGGTCAAACTCTTTGAACCCGGTGGAGAAGCGCGGCAGCTCTTCGAGGCTAATGTCCGAGAGTTTTTGCACCTTCGCCACGCCCGCGTTACCGGCATAGCCGCTCAGGCGCTCGTTGCGGGCCACGCTCGGCGAAGCCGCCACACCACGCACTTCGGTGATGGTGTTCCAGGCATGGCAGGCGCTGCATTGCCCCTGCCAGCGCGGATAATCCGCACCACATTCATTACAGACAAATGCGCGTTTTGGAGCTTTCGCCACGGTTTACCTCGTTATTTCTGTGCGGCCTGCGTGCCGGGTGGCGCTTAGGCTTACCCGGCCTACAAAGCAGACCGTTATTTCTGATTAAGGCTGCCGGAGAGAATGCAGAACACCCCCATCAGGTCAGCGTGACGGATAGTGACTTCCGTCTTTTCATTCACTTTTGGCTTGGCGTGGTAGGCAATGCCCAGTCCGGCCGCTTTGATCATCGGCAGGTCGTTCGCGCCGTCCCCGATGGCGACGGTCTGGACAACCGGAATTTCATATTTTTCCGCCAGACGCGTCAGCGTATTGGCTTTGTACTGGGCATCCACGATATCGCCGATCACCTGGCCGGTCAGCTTGCCGTCCATGATCTCCAGCTCATTGGCCACCACGGTGGTCAGATGCAGTTTTTCCCGCAGGTAATCCGCAAAGAAGGTGAAGCCACCGGAAGCGATCGCCACTTTCCAGCCGAGGGACTGCAGCTTCAGCACCAGCTGCGTCAGACCTGGCATCAGCGGCAGCACGTCGCGCACCTGGCGCAGGATGTTGGCATCGGCCCCTTTCAGTGTCGCCACGCGCTGGCGCAGGCTGGCGGTGAAGTCCAGCTCGCCGCGCATCGCACGTTCGGTGACTTCCGCCACCAGCTCGCCGCTGCCCGCCAGCTTCGCAATCTCGTCAATACACTCGATCTGAATGGCGGTTGAGTCCATGTCCATGACCAGCAGGCCAGGGGTTTTCAGGTGTGGGATTTTACCCAGCGGCGCGACGTCCAGCCCGGCGTCATGCGCCAGACGCGTTGCGCGCTGCGTCAGGGAACCCGCCAGGCGAATAACCTGGTAGTCTTCCACGCACCAGGCGGCGACGATGACCATCGCCGCACCCAGCTTGCTTTGATACTGGGTCAGGCGTTGCTTATCCAGACCGCGTCCGTAGAGGAGCCAGCCGCTACGACCGGCGTGGTAATCCAGAGGCATCACCTCATCGCCACTTAAAGAGAGCGGCAATCCTGGCCATAAAGAGACATCCGTTGGCAGGTCACACCAGGTAATGTTCGGCATTAAAGCTCCTGTAATTTCGTTCGCGCCGGAAGGTTGCAGAGGGAAAATAACGCATGAGGCTACCCTGTAACCATCACTTCTGGCAACATTAAGCCGTAAATTTTCAGCAGGTGGAATATGGCTCGCGCAAAACTGAAATTCCGGCTTCATCGCGCCGTGATTGTCCTTTCCTGTCTCGCACTATTAGTGGTGCTGATGCAAGGGGCATCGTGGTTTAGCCAGAACCATCAACGGCAACGTAACCCGCAGTTTGAAGAGCTGGCCCGCACGCTGGCGCGCCAGGTGACGCTCAACGTCGCGCCGTCCATGCGTACCGAAACGCCGGACGATAAGCGGATAGGCCAGGTTTTACGCCTGCTCACGGAGAACAGCCGCATTCTTGATGCCGGCGTCTATGATGAGCAAGGCAACCTGATTGCCCGCGCGGGCGAGCACGTCGACGTGCGCGACAGGCTGGCGCTGGACGGTAAAAAAGCCGGGGGCTATTTTAACCAGCAGATCGTCGAACCTATTCAGGGGAAGAATGGTCCGCTGGGCTATCTGCGCCTGACCCTCGATACCCACACCCTGCCTACTGAAGCCAAACAGGTCGATAATACCACCAATATTCTGCGCCTGATGCTGCTGCTTTCACTCGCCATCGGCGTTGTGCTGGCACGTACCCTGCTTCGCGGCAAGCGCTCGCGCTGGCAGCAATCCCCGTTCCTGCTGACCGCCAGCAAATCCGTCCCCGAAGACGAAGAGAGCGAGAATAAAGAATAGTGATAAAGTAGGCGAACGATTCGGAAAAGGAACTTTGCCATGACGACGTTACGCCTGCTTATCTCTGACTCTTACGATCCCTGGTTTAATCTCGCGGTAGAAGAGTGCATCTTCCGCCAGATGCCCGCTACCCAGCGCGTACTGTTTCTCTGGCGTAACGCCGATACGGTGGTCATTGGCCGCGCGCAAAACCCGTGGAAAGAGTGCAATACGCGGCGCATGGAAGAGGACAACGTCCGTCTGGCACGCCGCAGCAGCGGCGGCGGCGCGGTGTTTCACGATCTGGGCAATACCTGCTTTACCTTTATGGCGGGCAAACCGGAGTACGACAAAACCATCTCAACCTCCATCGTCCTTAACGCCCTCAATTCACTCGGCGTGACGGCGGAAGCGTCCGGGCGTAACGATCTGGTGGTGAAAACCCCCGAGGGCGACCGGAAGGTCTCCGGCTCCGCCTACCGCGAAACCATGGATCGCGGCTTCCATCACGGCACCCTGCTGCTGAACGCTGACCTGAGCCGTCTGGCGAACTACCTGAATCCGGACAAGAAAAAGCTCCAGGCTAAAGGGATTACCTCCGTGCGCGGGCGCGTGGCGAATCTGGTGGAGCTGCTGCCGGGCATTACTCACGAGCAGATTTGCGATGCGATCCGTGACGCGTTCTTTGAATATTACGGCGAGCGCGTGGAGGCAGAAGTGATCTCCCCTGACAAAACCCCGGACCTGCCCAACTTCGCCGACACCTTCGCCCGCCAGAGCAGCTGGGAGTGGAACTTCGGCCAGGCACCTGCGTTTTCCCATCTGCTGGATGAGCGTTTTACCTGGGGCGGCGTGGAGCTGCATTTTGACGTGGAGAAAGGCCATATCACCCGCACGCAGGTGTTTACCGATAGCCTGAACCCGGCGCCGCTGGAAGCACTCGCGGCACGTTTGCAGGGCTGTTTGTACCGGGCGGATATGCTGCAGCAGGAATGCGACGCGTTGATTGGAGATTTCCCGGGGCAGGAAAAAGAGTTAAGAGATTTGTCAGCATGGATTGCACAGGCCGTGCGCTAGTTAAAAAGCCCGCTGGCGCTGCGCTTAGCGGGCCTACAAAACCATAGGCCGGGTCAGGCGAAGCCGCCACCCGGCTCAACAGCTCTTACTCTTTATCGCCCAGCAGAACGGATTCCAGCGCGATTTTGATCATGTCGTTGAAGGTCGTCTGACGCTCGGCAGCGGTGGTCTGCTCGTGGGTACGGATATGGTCGGACACGGTGCAGATGGTCAGCGCTTTCGCACCGAACTCAGCCGCAACGCCGTAGATACCCGCCGCTTCCATTTCCACGCCCAGGATGCCGTATTTTTCCATCACGTCGAACATCTCGCCGCCGTCCGGTGCATAGAACAGGTCAGCAGAGAAGATGTTACCCACGCGCGCTTCAACGCCCAGCGCTTTTGCCGCGTCAACCGCGTCGCGCACCATACCGAAGTCAGCAATCGCCGCGAAGTCATGGTCTTTAAAACGCATGCGGTTAACTTTGGAATCGGTGCAGGCGCCCATACCGATAACGATGTCGCGCAGCTTAACGTCCATGCGCACCGCGCCGCAGGAGCCAACGCGGATGATTTTCTTCACGCCGAAGTCGGTGATCAGCTCTTTGGTGTAGATGGAGCAGGATGGGATACCCATGCCGTGGCCCATCACGGAGATTTTGCGGCCTTTATAGGTACCGGTGAAGCCCAGCATGCCGCGAACGTTGTTCACTTCACGCACGTCTTCCAGGAAGGTTTCAGCAATGTGCTTCGCGCGCAGCGGGTCGCCCGGCATCAATACGACGTCAGCGAAATCACCCATTTCTGCATTAATGTGAGGAGTTGCCATCTTCAGTTCCTTTTCATTTGAATTTTTTTTGCCCGGTGGCGCTTCGCTTACCGGGCCTACGGTTTTGTAGGCCGGGTAAGGCGCAGCCGCCACCCGGCAATGACATCAGAACATGGCCTTGCCATATTCCATGTCAGACGTACCAAAGTATTTCGCGATAGTCTGGCCGATGTCCGCGAAGGTTTCACGGTGACCAAGCGAGCCCGGCTTCACTTTCGGGCCGTACACCAGCACCGGAATGTGCTCACGGGTGTGGTCGGTACCGGTCCAGGTTGGGTCACAGCCGTGGTCCGCGGTCAGGATCAGAATGTCATCTTCACCCACCAGCTCCATCAGCTCCGGCAGACGACGGTCGAACAGTTCCAGACCGGCCGCATAGCCTGCGACGTCGCGACGGTGGCCCCAGGAGGAGTCGAAGTCCACGAAGTTGGTGAAGACAATGGTCTTGTCGCCCGCGTCTTTCATCTCTTTGATGGTGGCATCGAACAGCGCATCCAGACCGGTGGCTTTCACTTTTTTGGTGATGCCGCAGTTGGCGTAGATATCCGCGATTTTACCCACGGAAACCACGTGGCCGTCTTTCTCTTCAACCAGCTTCTGCAGCACGGTTGGCGCCGGTGGCTCAACGGCCAGGTCGTGACGGTTACCGGTACGCTGGAAGTTACCCGCTTTGTCGCCGATAAACGGACGCGCGATCACGCGGCCAATGTTGTAGCCGCCTTCGGTCAGCTCTTCACGGGCGATTTCGCACAGCTCGTAGAGTTTATCCAGGCCGTAGGTCTCTTCGTGGCAGGCAATCTGGAACACGGAGTCAGCGGAGGTGTAGAAAATCGGCTTGCCGGTTTTCATGTGCTCTTCGCCGAGCTCATCCAGAATTACGGTCCCGGAAGAGTGGCAGTTGCCGAGGTAGCCCGGCAGATTGGCGCGCCTCACCAGCTTATCGAGCAGCTCCTGCGGGAAGCTGTTCTCGTGATCGGAGAAATAACCCCAGTCGAACAGCACCGGCACACCGGCGATTTCCCAGTGGCCAGACGGGGTGTCTTTACCGGAGGAGAGCTCGTGAGCCCAGCCGTAGGCGCCCACGACTTCCGCGTTGCCGTCCATACCGGCTGCGATTTTACCGGTAGAACCTTCATGCGCTTTCACCAGACCGAGGCGGGTCAGGTTGGGTAGAGTCAGAGGGCCTTTACGACCGTTGTCCGCTTCGCCTTTCGCACAGGCTTCCGCGATGTGACCCATGGTATCGGAACCCACGTCACCAAAACGTTCTGCATCTTCGGTTGCGCCGATGCCGAATGAGTCCAGCACCATAATAAATGCACGTTTCATAATTGTTCTCCGTACGTAGTGCTTAAAAATGATTGATCAGATCAGTATACCGCTATTCGGTGATACGGCGATAGACAGTCGGTGTGGTTTCCGGCGCTTTATCGTCAAGCGTAATGGCTGCCTTCACCGCTTTCGCCGCTTCCTGCCAGCTGGCTTCGTCTTTGGCGTGGATCACCGCCAGCGGACGTTGACCGTCAACGCTGTCGCCCAGACGGGCCATATCGGTAAAGCCGACGCTGTAATCAATGGTGTCCGATGCCTGACGGCGTCCGCCGCCCATCGAGACCACCGCCATGCCGAGCGCGCGGGTGTCCATTGCGGAAACGAAGCCTTCGGTATCTGCGTAAACGGCTTTGCTGAGCATCGCGGTTGGCAGGTATTTCGCGTAGTGTTCGACGAAATCGGTCGGGCCTTTCTGCGCCGCAACCATGCGGCCAAAGATCTCCGCCGCTTTGCCGTTGTCCAGCACCGCCTGCAGCTTCGCGCGCGCTTCTGCATCGTCTTTGGCCAGCTTGCCGGAGATTAACATCTCAACGCACAGCGCCATGGTGACGTCGAACAGACGCGGGTTACGGTATTCGCCGGTGAGGAACTGTACCGCCTCACGCACTTCGACCGCGTTACCGGCGCTGGAGGCCAGCACCTGGTTCATGTCGGTGAGCAGCGCGGTGGTGCGCACGCCCGCGCCGTTGGAGACGCCAACGATCGCTTCGGCAAGCGCAGCAGAAAGTTCATAGGTCGGCATAAACGCGCCGCTACCCACCTTCACGTCCATCACCAGCGCGTCCAGACCTTCTGCCAGCTTTTTGGCAAGAATCGACGCGGTAATCAGCGGGATGGAGTCAACGGTCGCGGTGATATCGCGGGTCGCGTAGAAACGCTTGTCTGCCGGAGCAAGAGAGCTGGTCTGGCCGATAATCGCCACACCAACGTCTTTAATAATGTCGCGGAAGCGGCTGTCATCCGGGAAGATATCGAAGCCCGGAATGGCTTCCAGTTTGTCGAGCGTACCGCCGGTGTGGCCCAGGCCGCGCCCGGAGATCATCGGGATGTAGCCGCCGCAGGCTGCCACCATTGGGCCGAGCATCAGAGACGTCACGTCGCCCACGCCGCCGGTGGAGTGTTTGTCCACAATCGGGCCGTTAAGGTTGAGGCTTTTCCAGTCCAGAACGGTTCCTGAATCTCGCATCGCCATGGTCAGCGACACGCGCTCAGGCATCGACATATCGTGGAAGAAAATGGTCATCGCCAGAGCCGCAATCTGCCCTTCTGAGACGGTGTTATCACGAATGCCGTTGATAAAGAAGCGGATCTCTTCGTCGCTTAATGCATGACCATCACGTTTTTTACGAATAATTTCTTGTGCGAGAAACACGGTAACCTCCATGCGGAATCGGGGGAGTTGTGGCGGGTGGCGCTACGCTTACCCGCCCTACGATCCTGTAGGCCGGATAAGCGAAGCGTCATCCGGCATTATCTGGCAATCAGTAGCTGCTTGCGCTCTTACCGTCGCCGTGACCCAGCGCTTTCAGCAGGCTGGCCAGCAGGCTGGACGCGCCGAAGCGGTAGTGGCGGGAATCGGCCCAGTCGGCGCCAAACAGCTCGTCGGCAATCGCCAGGAACTGCTGCGCGTCTTCGGCAGTACGCACGCCGCCCGCAGGTTTGAAACCAACGGTTTTGGACACGCCCATGTCGCGGATCACTTCCATCATGATGCGCGCGCTTTCTGGAGTCGCATTCACCGGCACTTTACCAGTAGAGGTTTTAATGAAATCCGCACCGGCTTTGATGGAAATTTCAGACGCCTTACGAATCAGCGCCTCTTCTTTCAGCTCGCCGGTTTCGATGATTACTTTCAGCAGCACGTTTGCCGCCGCGCAGGCCTCTTTACAGGCTTTCACCAGGTCAAAACCAACCTGCTCGTTGCCGGCGATCAGCGCGCGGTATGGGAACACCACGTCAACTTCGTCTGCGCCGTAGGCAATCGCCGCGCGGGTTTCTGCCAGCGCAATCTCGATATCATCGTTGCCATGCGGGAAGTTAGTTACGGTTGCAATGCGCACGTCCGGCGTGCCCTGCTCTTTCAGCGTCTTACGGGCAATCGGGATAAAGCGCGGGTAGATACAGATGGCTGCGGTGTTACCCACCGGCGTTTTCGCCTGATGGCACAGGGCGATGACTTTTTCATTGGTGTCGTCATCGTTCAGGGTGGTCAGGTCCATCAGTTTCAACGCGCGCAGGCTGCTTGCAGTTAAATCGGTCATAACATTCTCCAACGGCAGTGCCGTATAAATTTTACCTTGCGGGTCTGTGAGTATTCTAACATTCACCCGCATCCACACTTCGACATTCATCACAGTTAATGAAAACTGCGTACAAATTTGCATTACTGTAATGAGATCTTCTTCAAACTTTAGCGCGTAAATTGTCGACTAAAGCAGCGATACCCCCTGTCGGATCAAAAGCCCCGACAGGCTGGCTTCCTACAATCCGTTCATCATCCGCAGAACACTCAAGGAAGCGAATATGCCCCACTCCAGCCCCGACGCCCTGCAACAACGTTGCCAGCACATTGTGACAAGCCCGGTGTTAACCCCGGAACAAAAACGTCATTTTCTGGCGCTGGAAGCGGAAAACAACCTGCCTTATCCGGCACTTCCTGAGGCCGCGCGAGCCGCGCTGGACGAAGGGTTTATCTGCGACATGTTCGAAGGTCACGCGCCTTACAAACCCCGTTACGTTCTGCCGGATTACGCAAAATTTCTGGCTAACGGTTCAGAGTGGCTGGAGCTGGAAGGGGCGAAAGATCTCGACGACGCCCTCTCGCTGTTAACCATCCTCTACCACCATGTTCCGTCCGTCACATCGATGCCGGTCTATCTCGGTCAGCTTGATGCGATATTAACTCCATATGTTAGAATTATAACACAAGAAGAGATCGATAGCAGAATAAAACGTTTCTGGCGCTATCTCGACCGTACGCTGCCGGATGCGTTTATGCACGCCAATATCGGCCCGGCGGATACGCCCGTCACACGCGCCATTCTGCGTGCCGACGCAGAGCTGAAGCAGGTCGCACCGAACCTGACCTTTATCTACGATCCCGATATCACCCCGGACGACCTGCTGCTTGAGGTGGCAAAAAACATATGTGAATGCAGCAAACCGCACATTTCTAATGGCCCGATGAATGATAAAATTTTCACAAAAGGCCGTTACGGCGTTGTGAGTTGTTACAACTCCCTGCCGCTTGCAGGCGGTGGCAGCACCCTGGTGCGCCTTAACCTCAAAGCCATTGCTGAACGCAGCACATCCATTGAAGACTTCTTTACCCGCGCGCTCCCGCACTACTGCCAGCAGCAAATTGCCATCATCAATGCGCGCTGCGATTTTCTGTACGGGCAGTCTGGCTTCTTTGAAAATAGCTTCCTGGCAAAAGAGGGGCTGATTGATGCCGATCGGTTTGTGCCCATGTTTGGCATGTACGGCCTGGCGGAAGCGGTAAACGCGCTCTGTGAGAAAGCAGGAATAGCGGGACGCTACGGAAAGGACGAACAGGCCAACGCGCTGGGCTATCGCATCAGCGAACAGCTTGCGACGTTTGTGGAAAACACGCCGGTGAAGCACGGCTGGAAGCACCGCGCGATGCTCCACGCGCAATCGGGGATTAGCTCCGACTCCGGCACCACACCGGGCGCGCGCTTGCCCTATGGCGACGAGCCGGATCCCATCAGCCATCTGCTGGCCGTTGCGCCGCATCACAAACACTATCACGCCGGAATCAGCGATATTCTCACCCTGGAGGAGACGGTAAAACGCAACCCGCAGGCGGTGGTTCAGCTTTGCCTGGGCGCGTTCAGGGCGGGAATGCGGGAATTTACCGCCAACGTGGCGGGTAACGATCTGGTCCGCGTGACCGGTTATATGGTTCGCTTGTCGGATCTGGAGAAATACCGGGAAGCCGGATCGCGCACCAATACCACGTGGCTGGGAGAAGAGGCCGCACGCAATACCCGTATTCTGGAACGTCAGCCGCGCGTGATTAGCCATGAACAGCAGATGCGCTTTAGTTAGTCAGGTCATTCCTTTTTCCTGCGTGGACGGACCGGGCAGCCGCCTGGCCCTGTTCCTGCAGGGCTGCAACCTGCGCTGCAAAACCTGCCACAACCCGTGGACGATCGGCCGCTGCAACGACTGCGGGGACTGTGTGCCCCACTGTCCGCACGACGCGCTGACCATTCAGGCCGGACGCGTCTGGTGGCAGGAGAGTGACTGCCAGCAGTGCGACACCTGCCTGCACCTGTGCCAGCAGCAGGCAACGCCTATGGCGCACCGCTTCAGCGTGGATGAGATCCTCACCCAGATCCGCAAATCCGCACCGTTTATCGAAGGGATCACCGTGAGCGGCGGTGAAGCCACAACGCAATTGCCGTTTTTGATAGCCCTGTTCAACGCGATCAAAGCCGATCCCGCCCTGCGTCACCTCACCTGCCTGGTAGACAGCAACGGTCTGTTAAGCGAAACCGGCTGGCAAAAGCTGCTGCCGGTACTGGATGGCGCGATGCTGGATCTGAAGGCGTGGGGGAACGAGCATCACCGCTTCCTGACCGGGCGCGAAAACCCGCAGATTAAGCAGAGCATCCGCTGGCTGGCCGATCGCCGCCGTTTGACGGAACTCCGCTTATTGGTCATCCCAGAGCAATGTGATTACCTGGAACATCTCAAACCGCTAACGACCTTTATCCACGGGCTTGGGAATGTGCCGGTGCGCATCAACGCGTTTCATGCGCATGGCGTTTACGGTGAGGCGGCCTCATGGCGCAGCGCCACGCCCGAGGACGTTGAGCCGCTGGCGCTGGCGCTGGAAAAACAGAAGATAACGGTGATCCGTCCGGCGCTTTACCTATAGCGTGATGCCAAATACCGAACGGGTATTTTCAAGCAGCGCGTCGGCAATCACCTCTTCAGGCTCCTTTCGCAGTTCACACAGGGTGGTAAACACGCGCGCCGCCTGTTCCGGACGATTCGGCTGACCCTGAAAACCATTCAGCGGCATATCCGGCGCGTCGGTTTCCAGCAGAAGCGCCGACAGCGGCAGCTGTGCCATCACGTCACGGGTTTTACTGGCGCGCGGATAGGTGATGGTGCCGCCGACGCCGATTTTATAGCCCAGCTCAATAAAACGCTGCGCCTGCTGCAGGCTGCCGGAGAAACCGTGCACTACGCCCCTGCGCGGCAAATCGATGCGTTTCAGGTGCATCGTCAGCTTATCGTGCGTACGTCTTGAATGGAGGATCACCGGCAGATCGTGGCGCTTCGCCAGCCTGAGCTGCGCGTCGAGGATCGTCTGCTGGCGCTCAAACTGCGGATCCTCGCGATAAAGATCGAGGCCGATCTCACCGATGGCGACAAGTTTGTCTCCTGCGGTCTGCAGGACCTCATCAAGCCTCTCAATGTGCTCATCAAGATGCCTCTCAATCACAATCGGATGCAGGCCGAGCGCGGCATAGAGCGCGGGGTACCGCATGGAAAGATCCAGCACCCGGGAAAAATATACCGCTTCCACTGACGGCACAATGATGGCCTGAACGCCTGCCTCGGCAGCTCTCGCAATACTTTGCGCTTCATCCCCCGTAAACGGCGGGAAATCAAAGTGGCAGTGGGTATCGACAAAGCGGTGCGTCACGCCAGATCCTCGTTATCCAGTGGAACATCGTTCGCCTGGGGAATATCCACCAGCGGCATGGTCAGCGGGTCGTTGGCGACAATCGCAGGCGGCATAATAATGCGTTTATGGCGATGAAGCGGCGGTTGCTCCGCCAGCATTTTCCCCACCGTTGCCAGGAAATAGCGCCCGCACAGCCGCCCCGTTTTGTAATCCATGCGCAGCGCAGGAACGCGGCTGCCCAGGGCCATGCTCAGCAGCGGCTTAGGCGGATAGATTTCAAAAATACGCAGCTTACCCGGCGGTTTTTCAATGAAGCGCTGCATCGCGCCGTAGGTGGTTTCATGCTGCTTCGCGATGTTCACCAGCGGCTGCAGGCTGCTGTCGCCCAGCCAGCGCTCCATCCGTTTAAACCACTGCGGGGTGTAATACATTTGCGACGGTACGGTACGGATCACCACAATGGTTTTCGCCCCGCGTCGGGCGGCCTCCTGTACCGGCACCGCGTCACTGATCCCGCCGTCCAGATAGCTAATGCCGTCCAGCAGGGCGCCGGTACGATAAAAGCCGGGGATCGCGCTGGAGGCGCGGATGATGTCCAGCCAGTTCTCCTTCTGAGGAGAAAAATAGCCCGGCGAATAGTCATCGCCCCGGCTGGCGCACATCCAGAATTCTTTGCCGCTATCAAACAGACGGGCGGCAGTATCCATGGCCAGCGGCATCTGGCAGGAGGTCGACTCCAGCAGCCAGTCGAGATCGATCAGGTTGCCGCCGCGCACAAAGCGCACCGGATTAAAAAATTCTTTCGCCGTGGTGTAGCGCATAATGACCTTTCGCGCGTAGCCGGGCTGGTTGCAGACATAGGCAGAGAGGTTCTGCGCGCCGGCAGAGGTGCCGAAGTAAAGGTCAAACGGGTTGAACTGCGCGCGCATAAATTCATCCAGCACGCCGGCGGTGAAAATGCCGCGCTGTCCTCCACCTTCGCAGACCAGCGCGAGTTGACCTGCGCGAAACGGCTTTAACGTCAGCGGCGCAATATTGCCGAGCGTAACGGGAATTCGTTGCCCCACCTCTGCTTTCCTGTTTTGATTATTTTATAACACCACAGTAACGCACCCGACCTGTTCCGCAAATAAGAAAAAGCCAGTCGCAGTGACTGGCTTTATTTTGTTGAAGGAATATTGCGTTTGCTACGGACGTCTACGACCCGTAAACAGGCTGACCAGGAACAGAATAATACCCACAACGAAGACAATTTTAGCTGCCCATGCCGCTGTACCTGCCAGTCCACCAAAGCCCAATGCGGCGGCAATTAACGCGATAACCAGAAATATAATGCCCCAACGAAACATAAGCTTCTCCTTTACCATAGTTAATGTCGGCCGCTAAACGTGAGCGCTCAGGTCACTCACCGGCGTTCTTCCAGAGTCGTTCTTATTTCGCCCGCAGGTGTTAGCCAGACGGGCGAATGGTCCAGATTTACTTCGTTTTCAGATCGTTTTTAACGCTTTTCACACCGTCAATCGCTTTCGCGATGGACTCGGCGCGTTCACTTTGCGCCTGCGAATCTACCGTACCGGAAAGCTGAACCACACCATCGGTGGTTTCCACTTTCACCTTACGAGACGGCACGATGTCATCTGCTAAAAGTTTAGCTTTGATTTCGCTGGTGGTAGCGGCATCACCGGCATAACCTTTCACCGACGCGTTTTTGCCGTCACGTACGTGCAGCTTATCGCTGACGGAGGCAACACCTTCGACGCCCTTCGCGACTTTCACCGCCTGTTCGGCCTGAGCCTGGCTTTCCACGAAGCCGCTCAGCGTGACCACTTTCTTGTCGGTCTTAACGGAAATATCGGTGCTTTTGATGGATTCATCATCCACCAGTGCGGCTTTCACTTTTGCTGTGATTGAGCTGTCATCCATGAAGTTGCCGACTTTATTCATAGAGCTATCGATTTTTTGCCCTGCGGTATCGGCAGTGGACTGTGCTTTATCCATGGTGGTGCTTTCCGCCAGGGCGGAACCGCTCACCAGAACGCTACCCAGGGTTACAGCCAGCAGAGTTTTCGAAATCTTCAGTCTTGTCATATTCATCGATCTATTCCTGTGTTGACCCGTTATTCGGGCTACATACTTCCTTAGTAGTTTTATATATTGCGAATAAACACGCGGGCAAAATGGACAACCTAAAGTCATGCATTGAACAGTTAATTTATCCACGCCCGGTGTTAAACACTGAGTTAAATATAGATCACTCTCACAGAGCCGCTTTCAGAATTGGGTAAAAAACGCGCGAATAGCGTAAAATTGCGTTGAATTAAGAACATTCCGCAAGGGATTAATAAGACAGGAATTAAAGAAGAGCACGGCGGCAGCCGTGCTCTGAGAGGGGATTAGTGCTCGCGGGTTTTACGGAACTGGACGTCAGGATAACGTTCCTGCGTCAGGTTCAGGTTTACCATGGTTGGTGCGATATAGGTCAGGTTATCGCCGCCATCCAGCGCCAGCTGAATTTCGTTCTTACGCTTAAATTCTTCGAATTTCTTCACGTCAGAACACTCAACCCAGCGCGCGGTCGCGACGTTCACAGACTCGTAAATCGCTTCCACGTTGTACTCGCTCTTCAGACGTGCAACAACCACGTCGAACTGCAGCACACCGACTGCGCCCACGATCAGATCGTTGTTCGCAATTGGGCGGAACACCTGCACGGCGCCCTCTTCGGAGAGCTGAACCAGGCCTTTCAGCAGCTGTTTCTGCTTCAGCGGATCGCGCAGACGAATACGACGGAACAGCTCCGGCGCGAAGTTCGGAATACCGGTGAACTTCATCATTTCGCCCTGGGTGAAGGTATCGCCGATCTGAATAGTGCCGTGGTTGTGCAGACCGATGATGTCGCCCGGATAGGCTTCTTCAACGTGCGAACGGTCGCCCGCCATAAAGGTCAGGGCGTCAGAAATCACCACGTCTTTACCGGTACGCACCTGGCGCAGCTTCATGCCCTTTTCATACTTACCGGACACCACGCGCATAAAGGCCACGCGGTCGCGGTGTTTCGGGTCCATGTTGGCCTGAATTTTGAACACGAAGCCGGTGAATTTCTCTTCTTTTGCTTCCACTTCACGGGTGTCGGTTTTACGCGGCATCGGACGCGGCGCCCACTCCACCAGACCGTCCAGCATGTGGTCAACGCCGAAGTTACCCAGCGCGGTACCGAAGAAGACCGGGGTGATTTCACCGCTCAGGAACAGCTCTTTGTCGAACTCGTGAGACGCGCCCTTCACCAGCTCCAGCTCGTCGCGCAGCTGCGCGGCCAGCTCTTCGCCGACTGCCACGTCCAGCTCAGGGTTATCCAGACCTTTCACCACGCGAACATCCTGAATGGTGTGGCCTTTACCGGTCTGATACAGGTAGGTTTCGTCTTTATAGAGGTGATACACCCCTTTGAACAGCTTACCGCAGCCAATTGGCCAGGTGATGGGTGCACAGGCGATTTTCAGCTCGCTTTCCACTTCGTCCATCACTTCCATCGGATCGCGGATGTCACGGTCGAGTTTGTTCATAAAGGTGAGGATCGGCGTATCGCGCAGACGGGTGACTTCCATCAGCTTACGGGTCCGGTCTTCTACACCTTTCGCGGCGTCGATCACCATCAGACAGCAGTCCACCGCCGTCAGGGTACGGTAGGTATCTTCAGAGAAGTCTTCGTGGCCCGGGGTGTCCAGCAGGTTCACGAGGCAGTCGTGATACGGGAACTGCATCACGGAGGTGGTAATCGAAATACCACGCTGCTTTTCCATCTCCATCCAGTCAGATTTTGCATGCTGGCTGGAGCCACGGCCTTTAACGGTACCGGCGGTCTGGATCGCCTGTCCGAACAGCAACACCTTCTCGGTGATGGTCGTTTTACCGGCATCCGGGTGCGAGATAATGGCAAAAGTGCGGCGCTTGGCCACCTCTTGCAGATAAGGAGACAACGTCATAATTAAATCTTCTTTTATAAGCGCGGCAGCACGCCACGCATCATGGAATACAAAATTGCGGCTATTTTACCCATCAATGGGGGGCAGGCAATCATTGTTTACACAGGAGTTGCTCCAGTTCGTTCAACGACGTTACGGTCCAAGTCGGCTCGATGCCTTCTGGCTTCACGCGGCCATGCGCATTGAGCCAGACGGTCGACAGACCGGCATTCATGCCGCCCAGGATATCTGACTCTGCCGTATCACCCACCATCAGTACGCGATCGCGGTCAGGATTACCGGCCTGCGACAGCGCATAATCGAAAATACGCGGATCCGGTTTAGGTACACCCACCTCTTCGGAGATCACCAGCGCGTCGAAATGATCGCGCAGGCCAGTGCGCTCGAGGCGGATCTGCTGCAGGGCGGTAAAACCGTTGGTGATGATCCCCAGTTTCACCTTGCCTTTCAATGCATTCAGCAGGGAAACCGCGCCCGGCAGTGGCGCACAGATATCGGCCATCGCGTTCAGGAACGCCTCGTTCAGCGTCCCCGGACTGACCTTTAAGCGTTCCGCCCAGACGTCAAAGCGCTGGTGCTGAAGCTGTAACGCGGTGATGGCACCGTTCTGGTAATCCACCCACAGCGGCTTGTTTACCGCCTGATAGTCCTGAAAATCTTCAGCGGTGAAGGTCACGCTATAGTCGAGAAACATCCGCTGTAGTCCGCCGAACGAATCGAACGTAAACAGCGTTTCGTCGGCATCAAAGAAAATCCAGTCCCATTTCATCGTTACAACCTTATTTTTTATTATCCAATCGGCAGAGCCATTATGATGGCGTCTTCACGTCCCTCTGCGGTGGGGTAGTAGTTACGGCGGATTGTCGCCTCGTTAAAGCCTAAGCTTTCATAGAGCGCGATGGCGGCGACATTCGACGCGCGCACCTCCAGCCACAGGGTGAAAACGTCACGGGTTTCGAGCTCACGGATGAGGTGCTCGAGCAGTTCTCTTCCCAGCCCACGGCGCTGGAACGCGGGATCAACCGCGATATTAAACAGCGTCGCTTCATCAAGAACAACCTGCGTGATCGCGAAGGCGGCCATGGTGCCGTCAACGTCCAGTCGGTAGTTCAGATACCGTTCGCCCTGATTGCTGGCGAAGGTTTTTTCGCTCCACGGAAACGCGTGGGCGCGTGTTTCAATCGCAAACGCGGTGGTCAGGTCAGTCGTCGTGAGGGAAGAAATCGTGTTCATATTCGCAGATTTGTTGCCATAGCGCGCTGCGCGCTTTTGGGTTGGCTTTCAGTTCGTCCAGCGCTGGCGTGGAGATCTGGCTCCCCTGGAGGGGGATCTCGTTTGTCTCTCCGATACGCCAGCTGTTACAGCGGCTATCAGGAGGAAGCATCGCGACACGCTCTGGCGTCAGCTGTAAAACCTGGTCGGCCGTCATCTTCAGGCTGCGAAGGACATCATCGATCAGGGGTTCATTCAGGGCAGGCAGTTCTTCCGCCACCATCACCAGGCGTACGTGCGCAGGGATGGAAATGGCGATTTCGCCCTGCAACGCCGTCGGGCGACGCAAAGCCCACTGGGTAATGCCCAGCTGCTGCAACTGCCAGTCTCGTCGGGATGTCATAGGGAAAACTCCTGTCTCTCAGGCGCGCAAATATAGCAAATGTGTCGAAAGTGCGCCATCTACCTACTATAATCCCCGCCTGAGTTTATTGAGGAACAATTCATGTCTGCATTTACCCCGGCAAGTGAAGTCTTGCTGCGTCACAGTGATGATTTCGAAGAAAGCCGTATTCTGTTTGCCGGAGATATGCAGGATGACCTGCCTGCGCGTTTCGACTGTGCTGAAAGCCGTGCCCATACCCAATACTACCACCACTGGCAGGTGCTGAGCCGCCAGATGGGCGAGCGCGCGCGCTTTAGTCTGGTGGCGGAGCAGAGCGATATCGCCGACTGCGATACGCTGATTTACTACTGGCCGAAGAACAAACCGGAAGCCCAGTTCCAGCTGATGAACCTGCTCTCCCTGCTGCCGGTCGGCTGCGATATTTTCGTGGTGGGTGAGAACCGCAGCGGCGTGCGCAGTGCAGAACAGATGCTGGAAGCTTACGCCCCGCTGAACAAAGTCGACAGCGCTCGCCGCTGTGGTCTGTACCATGGCCGTCTGGAAAAACAGACAACGTTCGATCCACAGGCTTACTGGGACGAGTACCAGCTTGACGGCCTGACCATCAAAACCCTGCCGGGCGTGTTCAGCCGTGACGCGCTGGATACGGGCAGCAAGCTGCTGCTCTCCACCCTGACGCCGCACACCAAAGGCAAAGTGCTGGACGTGGGCTGTGGCGCTGGCGTGCTCTCTACCGTGCTCGCCAGCCATTCACCAAAAGTCCGTTTAACCCTGTGTGACGTAAGCGCCCCGGCGGTAGAAGCCAGCCGCGCAACGCTTGCCGCAAACGGCATTGAAGGCGAGGTGATTGCCAGCAACGTCTTCTCTGACGTCACCGGTCGCTTCGACATGATTATCTCCAACCCGCCGTTCCACGACGGCATGGAGACCAGCCTTGAAGCGGCACAAACGCTGATCCGTGGCGCAACCCGTCACCTCAACAGCGGCGGCGAGCTGCGTATCGTTGCGAACGCCTTCCTGGCGTACCCGAAAGTGCTGGACGAAACCTTCGGCTTCCACGAAGTGATCGCCCAGACCGGTCGCTTCAAGGTCTACCGTACCGTGATGACGCGTCAGGCCAAAAAGTAATCTCCACTCCTGCTTGCCGGATAAGCGCAATCGTCATCCGGCAAGCAGGCGTCTCCGTTCCGGCCATTTTTGCAGCAATCAATAAAAGGTGAGCACTTTTCAGTTGACGTAAAGCTGAAAACATCTAGAATGCGCCTCCGTGGTTACGATACTTTTACAGTATCGATGGTATGCGAAGGTGGCGGAATTGGTAGACGCGCTAGCTTCAGGTGTTAGTGTCCTTACGGATGTGGGGGTTCGAGTCCCCCCCCTCGCACCATAAATCACGATGATATTGCTCGCACTGGGCGAAGGTGGCGGAATTGGTAGACGCGCTAGCTTCAGGTGTTAGTGTCCTTACGGATGTGGGGGTTCGAGTCCCCCCCCTCGCACCAACGAGGCGATATCAACAATAGTAAGATGACTGTGCGAAGGTGGCGGAATTGGTAGACGCGCTAGCTTCAGGTGTTAGTGTCCTTAGGATGTGGGGGTTCGAGTCCCCCCCCTCGCACCAATTATCTTACATCCCCTCTGAAGTTCCTCTTGTTTTCCCTGTTATTTCAAACTCATCAGTATTACCAGAATTCCACTGACCAGTGCTACGCAGGATGGCAGTAAAACAAAGTGGCGTAGCTGCTTATGCCAGATCATGCCTGACGTAACTAACAGGCCTGACACAATGATCGCTTTCCAGGTATCAAGGGAGAGATCGGCAAACATCAAACCGCCGAGAATGGCTCCCGGTAGCAATACCCCCCAACCACTTCCCAGCGCCCTGTTCAACATGATCTGCCCTCTCACAACGATAATGATAACCAATATCATATGACAGAGATTATCATTTGTCAGCTAAATGAATCAAAATCCATCGACCTTTACCTTTCCCGTAATGACAGGAATTGCCTAAGGTGATAAATTGCACACCTGTTAACAACACCTAAAGATTTTCTGATAATTACTCTTTGAGTTTTTTGCATATTTTATTGCGAAACAACACCTACTTATTTGTTTTAATTAAATTTTAATAAAAACGCACGACTATGACATCACAATCCTGGCGGTCTTTGGTTCACAGAAAATATCAATTGTCGTTACGTTTGTTTTTATTTCTGAACGCAACCTCGGCAGTGTTCTCGGTAACAAACCCGCTCAATTCCGTACGCCTGTTATCTGCACCACTTATTGCTATTTTCTCCATCAGCACAGGGCTGTTCGTCTGGCACTGGAGAAAGCGCGCGCGGAAGATAAATATTCCTGTTGTTTCAGGGATCTTCGGTATTTTATGGGCCTGGCAAATTGTGTCGAAATTCGCCTTAATTTCCCACGACCATGCGACGTATTTGCTAATTACCCTGTTGACGGTACTTTTTATCGGAACGCTTGCATTCGCCAGTAATATCAAAGCATTTACGCTGCACTCATTGCCCACCTTTATTGTCTGCCTGTGGCTAAGCGATCACGATATATGGCTGAGAATGACCTATTCTTTCGCACTTCCTGTGGTGGCAATTGCTATTCATAACATTTTGCAAAGACGTAACGATCGTTTCGCTCAGGAATTGCTCTCTCGCCTGTTGGAAGAGCGAGAAACCCTTACCGATCTCAGCATGATGGACCCGCTTACCGGGCTCTATAATCGTCGCGGTCTGCAAAGCCGTCTGGAGAACCTGCCGACGGTAGAAAATGGCGAGCACTTTGTCCTGCTGATGGATATCGACCACTTCAAAGCCTATAACGACCATTATGGCCATATGATGGGCGACCAGGCGCTGAAGCGCGTCTCTGCGGCAATCCGCGACGCCGTGCGTTCTCGCGATATTGTGGCGCGCTTTGGCGGGGAAGAGTTTATGGTGCTGCTGACCAATATTTCACTCGAGCATGCTCGCCAGACGGCCGAGCGGATCCGTCAGAAAGTCTACGATTTGAAAATACCGCATCTGTTTAACGAGAGCGTCGCGACAAACGTCACCATCAGCATTGGTATTGCTATTTTCGAGGATGAAGACGTGGAAGGCGCGCTGGAAAAAGCGGACAAAGCCCTCTACGAAGCAAAGCATATGGGGCGCAATAACATTCTGTTGAGTGAAGAGCTACAGACGGCGTAAACATCGCGGCGATGTCACCAGGACAAAAGTCTTGCCATTGGTATGAGCAATAGTTAGGATTGGCAATCATTATCATTTAGATTTCTATCTATACTATGGCCACGCAAACCGCACACATCGTCGAACCCCTCCTCTGGCGAGCCCCCCTCACCAGCGGGAATGCTTCGCTTGCGGATGCCATACGGGATAAGATTGCGGAGACGCGCGCCCACCTGCTGGACTTTATCCGGCTTGATGAAGCGCCCCCGAACCACGCCATGACGCTCGCAGAGTGGCGCCAACCGACAAAACTGCAATCGCTGCTGGCCACCTATTCCGACCATATCTATCGCAATCAGCCCACCCTTACGCGGGAAAATAAACCTCTGCTCTCACTCTGGGCGCAGTGGTATATCGGGCTGATGGTGCCTCCCCTCATGCTGGCGCTGTTAACGCAAAAGAGCATGCTGGAACTCTCGCCGGATAATTTCCACGTCGAGTTCCACGAAACCGGGCGTGCAGCCTGCTTCTGGATCGATCTTCACGAAGACCAGAACGCGGAACGCCTGACGGCTCAGGAACGCATGGAGCGGCTTATCACGCAGGCCCTGATCCCGGTGGTGGAAGCGCTTGAAGCGACGGGAGAGATTAATGGGAAGCTTATCTGGAGCAATACGGGGTATCTAATCCACTGGTATTTAACGGAAATGAAGCCTCTGCTTGGTGATGAGAACGTTGACGCCCTGCGTCAGTCCTGTTTCTTTGCAAAACAGCTTTCCGATGGCCGTGACAACCCGTTATTCCGTACCGTCGTGCTCCGTGATGGGCTTCTGGTTCGCCGCACCTGCTGCCAGCGCTACCGCCTGCCGGACGTTAAGCAGTGCGGGGATTGCACGTTGAAGTAGTCAGGCCCGGCCTGATACCCTCACCCTGCCCCTCTCCCTGTGGGAGAGGGAACAAACACTAAAAACGGCAACATGCGTTGCCGTTTTGCTTTTACCTAGGCCACCTGCTGATTGTCCTCTTCCGCGTTACGCTGCGCTTCTTCCGCTTCCTGCTCCAGCAGCTGCTTCTCGTACACTTTGAAGAACGGGTAATAGATGATTGCCGATACGCAGGCCAGAACCACAACCAGAATAGCCGCGCGGAAATCCCAGCCCAGAGCCCACGCTGCGCCTATCGGAGCCGGTGCCGTCCAGGGGACCACTGAGATGACGCGGCCAATCAGGTCAAAGGTCATCGCCGCCCAGGCCAGCACGGCATTTACCATCGGTGCCAGCAGGAATGGAATAAAGAACACCGGGTTCATCACAATCGGCGTACCGAAAATGACGGGTTCGTTGATGTTAAAGAAGCTGGGTACCACGCTCAAACGCCCGATAGAGCGTAAATGCGCTGAACGGCTACGCAGATAGCAAATCACCAGCCCCATCGTGGCGCCCGACCCACCAATCACGATAAAGAACGTCCAGAACGCCTCCATAAAAATATGCGGCAGAGGCTGGCTGGCGGCCAGCGCGGTCTGGTTAGCGCCCAGGTTAGTCAGCCAGAACATCTGCAGCATCCCGGAGACGATGGCGGCGCCGTGGATCCCGGCGAACCACAGCAGATGGCCAATCAACACGGCCAGCAGGATCGCAGGCAGCGAATCCGCCGCGGACACCAGCGGTTTAAAGACCGACATAATGGCCTGCGGGATCAGCATGCCGAACTGAGACTGAATGAGCAGGCTCAGAGGATAGAGCGTTAACACCACCACCAGCACTGGGATCAGCAGATCAAAAGAGTTTTTGATCATCGGAGGAACCTGGTCTGGGAGGCGAATACCGATGTTATGCGCCTTGAGGAAACGCATCATCTCAACGCAGTAGATCGCCACCAGAATCGCGGTAAAAATCCCCGTGCCACCCAGGCTGTCGACAGGAAGCGTGCCTTTGGTTTTCGGTGCCGCGACCAGCAGAAACGCCATCAGCGACAGCATGGCGCACATGAACGGATCTAACTGGTGCGATTTGACATAGTGTTTGCCAAGGTTATAGGCAATCGCCGCACAGATATAAATGGACATAATGCCCATCGTCATATCAAACGGCGTCAGGATCTGGCCTTCAAACTGCTTCGCCATATCCAGCCAGGCGCGGGCGAAACCCCAGGTGGTATCAGGCGAAAAAGGTGGGTAAGCGAACACTAACAAAAATGAACCCACAATCATAAATGGCATCGCGGAGATGAACCCATCACGAATAGCCATGACATGACGCTGGGAAGAGATCCGCCCGGCAATCGGGCTCACGTAATTTTCAACGAAACGGAATATCAGGTTAAACGCAGCATGGTTGGCAGACATGGCAGATCTCCTGTCAGACGTTTGTTACGGGCACATTCGCGCCGCACGTTGTTCCATAAATCAGCTTCACAACCTTGCTGGCTTGTGTACCAGTGGTACTGCTCAGACGAAATGGTTTCATAATTTGCTCTTATTATTGGATACAGGGGACGTTACGTACTCAGTATTAATCGACGCATCACGCTCTGCAACCGGTTACTGTAACCGGTTTCTGTGAATGTGAAGAGGATCCAGAAATCAGCCGTTCTGGATATTTGTTACTTAAGAGATATTTACAGAGCATAAATTCTTATGACAGATTACGCAGGATATTTGTCAGGAGGAAACAATGAGTTTGCAGTCTGTACAGCAGTTTTTTGCCGACAACGCGCCGGATATAGACGTAATTGAACTTAGTCAGAGTACCGCTACCGTTGCGTTGGCTGCTGCCGCCCATCGTGTTGAACCGGGACAAATCGCCAAGACCTTGTCATTAAAGGTGAAAAATGAGGTGATTCTGGTGGTAGCGAAAGGCGATGCGCGCCTGGATAACAAAAAGCTGAAAGATACGTTTGGTGCGAAAGCGCGCATGCTCAGCAGTGATGAAGTGGTGACCATCACCGGTCATCCCGTTGGCGGCGTGTGCCCGTTCGGGCTGGAAAACCCGCTCGCGGTTTACTGCGATATCTCATTAAAGCAGTACGCCGAAGTCCTGCCCGCAGCAGGCGCAATTCACAGTGCCGTGCGTATTTCACCTGACAGAATGGCAGAGCTGACTTCCGCAAAGTGGGTTGATGTTTGCATCTGATTGATGCGCCAGAGCCTGTCTGGCGCGCAACGGACAGGTTATAAAAAGGTCGGCTTGCCGAGTGCCGAACTTCGCGGTTCTCTTGCCGGAAGGTGAGTAATAATATCCGCCGCATCGAGCAACCCGACGTCAGAGTTCACCCCTAGCTTCACCATCGCATTAAACTTATGCGCCCGGATGGTCTTAATATTGCGTTCAAGCTGTGCCGCGATTTGAGGAATAGAATAACCGCAAGACATATAACGCAATATTGCCCGTTCCGTTGGGCTTAACATTCTGTTTTGGCTCCGGTACCAGTGATTCATCATATTGTCATTGATGCGCAGCGTTTCACTCAACAACACCATAAGTTCCTGCTGCAGGTGCTCAAGCGTCAGCGATTTACTGACCACACCGTGAAGGCGTGACGGCGAAAGATGGCTAATTAACCGTGCTTCCGTCTCATCAGCGACCAGGATAATGCGCTGGATATGACCATGCGTAAACGCGAGGTCCCGCAGGTGCGCCAGACAGTTACGACGTTCCTCTCGCGCATCGGAAAGTGAATAGATCAGCGAGAAAAAATTGACGTGCTGAAGTGCTTTCTTAAAGCTGTCAAATTCGCTAAACAGATGCAGCTGATATTGGTTCAGGCCGGGCATGGCAAAAAGATGCTGTAGCCCAACGGCACTCATCGTGCAATTTTCGACGATGGCGATATGTCTTGTTGAATCGGTTTTTTCCATTCCTCGAACTCTCCATAGGCTGACATCAAACTCAGCTCTCTCATTCCCTGCGTACTGTTGATCCAGGCGTACATATCGGCATTACTGCGTAAGGACAGCCGTCGCATCGCACTGTTTTTCTGCGCACTGATGGTTTTATTGCTCTTCTTGAGCAGGGTGGCGATTTGGTTAATCCCCCATCCTTTACCTAGCAGACGCAGTACCTTGCGTTCCGAGTGCGTGAGCGCGATAACGTGTTCGTCTTCATCCTCCGTACTTTGAGGTTCCGGGGTTAATAACGTCTGGCTTATCCGCTCTGCCCGCTCGCTACCTGCCCGAATAGCGTTCACCACGCCTTCAATGGGCTCCATATCAGACAGCAACGTACTTTCCGGGCGCATAAGCAGCTCAACCGCAATAGGATAAAGCGGCCGCGAAACTAAAAAGATCCAGTGAATGTCCCGGTATTGATTCAATAAACCGTAATACTCTTCGAGGGTGCCCCGAGGATTCCTGTATTCACCTGAAACATCGGCAATAATGACATCCGCGCGGCGTAACTGGAGCAGCGTTAGCTCCTGCAGTGAGCGGCAATAGGTCAATTCAAAATCCGGGAAATGGCGTGCCATCAAGCCCCCTAACCCGTTTTGCATCACGGGTATCCGGCTAATGACCACGCCGCGCTTACCATGCAATGACAACATAGACCCTCCGTGTCCATTCTTCATTTGATGAGTCACGTTAAAACGCATCAATGTATGAGTATTTTCGTCCCTGAGTGTAAAACTGATTAATACAAGCAGAAGATGAGATAAGTTCTTAGTTTAAGAAATGCCTAAAACAGCGGTAATATCTCATAAAGCGCAAATAAATTTAATTGCGGAGCCATTAAAATAACGACAATATAAAATTAGAATAACTAAATACAAATATTCTATATTTCCATATTAATAATTCACCGCACTGATAAATTAATCCCACTCCCCTTTCGCGATACGGGCGGAAACTGTTTGCATAAACCTTGATCTGGCCCACAGCAAGAGGCACGGCTCTTTGTGCTAAAAGTAATCACTATGGGCCAACCGGCAACTTTCCATCTTCTTCAGGACAATACATGCAGGCAGATCGGTCAACGCAGCGTGCTATCACGCGGCTATGTATTCAGTGCGGTCTTTTTCTGCTCCAGCACGGCGCGGAAAGCGCGCTGGTTGAGGAGCTTTCAACCCGGCTGGGAGTGGCACTGGGTATGGATAGCGTTGAAAGCGCTATCTCATCCAACGCCATTGTGCTGACCACCATCAAAGACGGTCAGTGCCTGACCTCCACCCGCAAAAACCATGACCGCGGCATTAACATGCACGTCGTGACCGAAGTGCAGCACATCGTGATCCTTGCTGAACACAAGCTTCTCGATCTCCATGAAATTGAAAAGCGGTTCAACCAAATTAAGCCGTTACGTTATCCGCGCTGGCTTGTCGTGCTGATGGTAGGCCTGTCGTGCGCCTGCTTTTGTAAGCTCAATAAAGGTGGCTGGGACGGTGCGATCGTCACCTTTTTTGCCAGCAGTATCGCCATGTATGTTCGCCAGTTGCTGACGCACCGGCAGCTGCATCCGCAAATTAACTTCTGCATTACCGCGTTTGTCGCCACCACGGTTTCCGGCCTGCTTCTGCGCCTGCCGCAGTTTGCTAACACCCCGACGATTGCCATGGCCGCCAGCGTGCTTCTGCTGGTCCCGGGCTTTCCGTTGATCAACGCCGTCGCCGACATGTTTAAAGGGCACATCAATACCGGCCTGGCACGCTGGGCTATCGCCAGCCTGCTGACGCTGGCGACCTGCATCGGCGTTGTTATGGCTATGACACTCTGGGGGTTACGCGGATGGGCGTGATAGATTTTCTGCTGGCGCTGGCGCAGGACATGCTTCTGGCCGCCATTCCTGCCGTCGGCTTTGCGATGGTATTTAACGTTCCGCAACGCGCGCTGCCGTGGTGTGCGCTGCTGGGCGCGATTGGCCATGGCTCGCGAATGGTGATGATGACCGCGGGTTTTAACATCGAATGGTCAACGTTCATGGCGTCCATGCTGGTCGGCAGTATCGGCATCCAGTGGTCGCGCTGGTATCTGGCGCATCCCAAGGTGTTCACCGTCGCCGCCGTGATCCCGATGTTCCCGGGCATATCTGCGTATACGGCGATGATTTCCGCGGTGAAAATCAGCCATTTTGGCTACACCGAGCCCCAGATGATCCTCCTCCTGAGCAACTTTCTTAAGGCCTCGTCCATCGTCGGCGCGCTCTCTATCGGGCTGTCGATCCCCGGACTGTGGCTGTACCGCAAACGCCCACGCGTTTGATATTTGTGTTATTTCGCTGCCATGGAGATAATCCTTCTGGTCCGTTTGGTGAAAATAAGGAAAGGATGTGGCTAACCCTGGCAGCGAACACCCCGATCACGGCGAAGAATCCAGCCTGAAAGAGAAAATTTTTCAGAGCGCCATCGCGCTTTTTGCTGAGTATGGATTGAACGGTGCCCGCATGGAGCAGATCGCGGAGAAAGCGGGTACCACCAAACGCATGGTGGTTTACCATTTTAAAAATAAAGAGAATCTCTATCTCCTGGTGCTGGAACACGTTTACACCCAGATTCGCGCCAGTGAAAAAGCGCTAAGCCTGGCGGGAATGCCCCCTGTTGAAGCGCTGGTCGACCTGGTTGAAGCCACCTTTGACTATCATGCCGACCATCCCGACTACATCCGGATTATCTGCATGGAAAACATGCAGCGTGGCCGCTTTATGCAGCAGTCGAGCTATCTTCGTCAGGTCAACCGCAGCGCGCTCGACCTGCTGGAGGAGATCCTGCGCCGGGGCAAAGAAAAACAGCTCTTCAGCCAGACGGTCGACGCCCGCGATCTTCACCGTCTGATAAGCAGCTTCAGCTTTCACTACGTTGCCAACAGCTACACCTTCACGCTCCTGTTTGAAGACGGTGCGGACGAACAGGCCCAGCGCCAGCACTATCGCAAAATGGCCGTTCAGGTAGCGCTCCGCTACACCTGCCCATAAAATTGCTTGCAATTAAATCGTGCACTATCTATATTTATTTCATGAACGCGAAAACGAACGACGCAACCGCTGCGCTCAAGCTGGATAACCAGCTCTGCTTTGCCCTCTATTCGGCAAATCTGGCGCTTAATAAGCTGTACCGGCAACTGCTGGCACCGCTGAACCTGACCTACCCGCAATACCTGGTGATGCTGGTGCTGTGGGAGCAGGATGACATGACGGTATCGGACATCGGCGAACGGCTGTTTCTGGACTCAGCGACCCTTACGCCGCTGTTGAAGCGGCTGGAAAGTGCTGGGTTAATCAACCGTCACCGTTCGCGCAAAGACGAACGTCAGGTCGCCGTCACCCTGAGCGAAGCGGGACGTGAACTGCAGCAGCAGGCATTGGGTATCCCCCATGCGGTGGGTTGCGCAGCGCAGTGTGATACCGACACCCTGCTGGCGCTCAAACAGCAGCTCGAATTTTTGCGACAACAGCTACACCGCGCGTAAGGCTATACTTTACGCGTGATTATTACCCATATATATCGCACGCTATTTAATAGCACACATTAAAGCAAGATGAGGAACCTGCCATGTCTTTAGAAAAAGTCGTTTATACCGCCAAAGCCAAAGCAACCGGTGGCCGTGACGGTCGTGCCACCTCTTCCGATGGCGTACTGGACGTAAAACTGGGCGTGCCAAAAGAGATGGGCGGCATGGGGGGAGAAGTAACGAACCCTGAGCAGCTTTTTGCTGCCGGCTACTCTGCCTGCTTCCTGGGCGCGATGAAGTTCGTGGCGGCGCGCGACAAATTTGCCCTGCCAAAAGAGGCCTTTATTGAAGGCGAAGTGGGTATTGGCCCGCTGCCAACCGGTTTTGGTATCGAAGCGAAACTGAACATCCACGTTGAGGGTATGGATCCCGCGGAAGCCAAAAAGCTGGTCGACGCGGCGCATATTGTTTGCCCGTACTCTAACGCGACCCGCGGCAACATCGACGTGACCCTGAACATCATCGCGTGATAAATACCTGATGGCGCTGCGCTTTTCAGGCCTACGACCGTAGCCCCGGTAAGCGCAGCGCCACCGGGGAAATCCCCTCCTTCCCTTTCCTCTCTCTGTGCTACCATAAGCCCATATCACGCCCGTAGTAATCAGTAGAGTAAGCGTTATGTCCTCCAGAATTCTGACCACCAGCATTGCTGGCATTGATGCCTTTATGCGCGACCCACGCGGTGTGTTGACCCACGCCGAAGGCGGCACGGTTGCGGTTTTTGCCGACAACGCGCCGGCGTTTTACGCAATCACGCCGGAACGTCTGGCACAGCTTCTGGAGATCGAAGCGCAACTGTCACGTCCGGCGAGCGATGTCGCGCTGGACAACCAGTTCTTTGATGAGCCGGTCAACGTTCCCGTGACCGTTCCGATGGGAAAATTTGCCCTGTACGCGGGCTGGCAGCCGGATGCGGATTTTCAGCGACAGGCGGCGCTGTGGGGCATCGCGTTAACCCAACCGGCCACCGCCGAAGAGCTCGCCGCGTTTACCGCCTGGTGGCAGGCGGAAGGTAAAGTCTTCACCCACATTCAGTGGCAGCAAAAGCTCGCGCGTCATCTTCAAATTACCCGCGCCGGCAACAACGGCCAGCCCAAACGCGATATCAACGCGTTTTCAGAACCGGATAAACAGATCCCCAGCGGATTCCGAGGTGCGAAATGAAGAACGTCGGCGACCTGATGAAACGTCTGCAAAAAATGATGCCTGCCAACGTGAAGCCCGCTTTCACTACGGGTGAAGAGCTGCTGGCGTGGCAAAAAGAGCAAGGTGAGATCCGCGCCGCCGCGCTCGCCAGGGAAAACCGGGCGATGAAAATGCAGCGCACCTTTAACCGCTCCGGTATCCGTCCCCTGCACCAGAACTGCTCGTTCGATAACTATAAAGTCGAAACCAACGGGCAGATGAACGCCCTTGCCGCCGCCCGTCAGTACGTGGATGAATTCGACGGCAATATCGCCAGCTTCATCTTTAGCGGCAAGCCGGGCACCGGAAAAAACCACCTTGCAGCCGCCATCTGCAACGAGCTGCTTCTGCGGGGTAAATCGGTTCTTATCATCACCGTGGCCGATATCATGTCCGCGATGAAAGACACCTTCAGCAACCGCGAAACCAGCGAAGAACAGCTGCTTAACGATCTGAGCAATGTGGATTTGCTGGTCATCGACGAGATTGGCGTTCAGACAGAATCCCGCTATGAAAAAGTGATCATCAACCAGATTGTCGATCGCCGCTCCTCGTCCAAGCGCCCCACCGGCATGTTGACGAACCACAATATCGACGAGATGACCCGCCTGCTGGGGGAACGCGTCATGGACCGCATGAAGCTGGGTAACAGCCTCTATGTCATCTTCGACTGGGAAAGTTACCGCAGCCGCGTTACCGGCAAAGAGTATTAAGACAGTTCCAGGAATCGCCGCCAGGGCATAGGTATATACTGGAACCCCTTCGGCCCAAAACGGACCTTTTTGAGAGAGCCATGATGAAAAAACAGATTCTAATCAGCACCTTTTTAGGCGCGCTGCTGGTGACTGGCGCAGCGCAAGCGGCGTCCTGGCAGGAGTCCCTGTCAAGCGCAGCAAATGAGCTGACCAAAGAGAGCAGCAGCTCTCAGGGCGGACTCTCCGCCTCCTCCCTCACCAGCCTGTTGGGCAACAGCTCTCAGAGCCTCAGCGCGGGCACGATGAACAATGCGGCGGGGATTCTGGAATATTGCGCGAAGCAAAAGCTGGCCTCCGTGACCGACGCGCAAAACGTGAAAAACCAGGTGCTGGGTAAACTGGGTCTGGATACCCAGGAGCAGAAAGCGGACACCAACTATATGGACGGCATTCAGGGCCTGCTTAACGCGCAAAACGGCCAGCAGCTTAACCTGAGCACCCTCGGCAACTCTTCTCTGGCAAAACAGGTGAAAACCAAAGCCTGCGATCTGGTGCTGAAACAAGGCGTTAATTTCCTCTCCTGATCCACCCCATTTTCTGCCACAACACGCCGCGTTTAATGCGATAGTCTTGCAGCGCGGCGCTAAACGAGCGTTTTTCCCACCTGCCACCGTCTCAGCGTCCGTTTGTCAGGATGTGTCCGTCTTCATAAAAACGATTTTCTAAACCAAATCCTAACAACAGCACACTTTCGTGACACTAAAATTGCAGCTTAACGACATCGCAATTACATTGTATGACCCAAAAAATAAACAGTTAGCCAGCGAATCATCTGGCGTCATGAGGATATGCTGTTGTCTGAATTCATGTCTCTTATGCTTTTTCTGGCTTCCGTCGGCGTTTACGCCTGGAAAGCCGGCCGTCACACCTGGTGGTTTATCGCCACGCTGGTGGTGCTCGGCATTTTTATTATTTTAAACATTACCTTATACGCCAGCGATTACTTTACCGGTGACGGTATTAACGATGCGGTGCTCTACACGCTGACGAACAGCCTGACGGGCGCGGGTGTGGGCAAGTACATTCTTCCGGGGCTCGGCATTATTGTCGCGCTGGTGACGATTTTTGGCGCGCTGGCCTGGGTGCTGCGCCGCCGTCGCCATCTTCCGCACCATCATGGCTACAGCCTGCTGGCGTTATTCCTGGCGCTGGCCTCCGTCGACGCCAGCCCGGCGTTCCATCAGATCACCGAGCTGGTGAAATCCCAGTCGCGCGAAGGCGATCCTGATTTCGTGGCTTACTATAAAGAACCGTCGAAAACGATCGCCAACCCGAAGCTCAACCTGGTCTACATCTACGGTGAAAGCCTGGAACACACGTACTTTGATAACGACGCGTTCCCGAACCTGACGCCAGACCTGGGTGCGCTGAAAAATGAAGGTCTTGATTTCAGCCACACCATGCAGCTGCCCGGGACGGATTACACGATTGCCGGGATGGTTGCCTCCCAGTGCGGTATCCCGCTGTTTGCGCCTTTTGAAGGTAACGCCTCAGCCTCGATGTCGACGTTCTTCCCACAGAATATTTGCCTCGGCGATATCCTGAAAAACTCCGGCTACGAAAACTATTTTATGCAGGGGGCAAACCTGCGCTTTGCCGGAAAAGACGTGTTCCTGAAATCCCACGGTTTTGACCACCTGTATGGCTCAGAAGAGTTAAAAACGACGGTTGCCGATCCGAGCTACCGTAACGACTGGGGCTTCTATGACGATACGGTACTCGACGAAACCTGGAAGAAATTCGAGGAGCTTTCCCGCGCGGGCAAGCGCTTCTCCCTCTTTGCGCTGACGGTGGACACCCACCATCCGGACGGGTTCGTCTCGCGCAGCTGTAAACGCAAAAGCTATGACGTTGACGGCAAAAACAACAAATCTTTCAGCGCCGTGACCTGCAGCCAGGAGCACATTGCCGCGCTGGTCGAGAAAATCAAAGCCTCGCCCTGGTTCAAAAACACCGTCATCGTCGTTTCGTCTGACCACCTGGCGATGAAAAACAGCGCCTGGGATCAGCTCAACAAGCAGGATCGCAGCAATCTGTTCTTCGTCCTGCGCGGCGACCAGCCGCAGCAGGAGGTCATCGCCACCAAGCGCAACTCCATGGATAACGGCGCAACCGTGCTCGACATTCTGGGCGGCGACAACTTTATTGGCCTGGGCCGCAGCACGCTGTCGGGGCAATCCCTGTCGGAAGTGTTCCTCAACATGAAGGAAAAAATCCTCGCCTGGAAGCCAGACATCATCCGCCTGTGGAACTTCCCGAAAGAGATGAAGGACTTCACCGTCGATCGGGATAAAAACACGATTGCCTTCTCGGGCAGCAGCTTCCGTCTACCGCTGCTGGTGCGCGTGTCAGAGGGGCGCGTAGAGCCTCTGCCGGAAAGCGAATATTCCGCGCCGCTGCGCTATCAGCTGGCCGATTTTGCTCCGCGCGATAATTTCGTCTGGATCGACAGGTGTTACAAAATGGGCCAGCTCTGGTCGCAGCCGCTGGCGCTTTCTACCGACTGGTGCGTCTCTCAGGGCCAGCTCGGCGGGGAGCAAACCGTACAGCACGTGGATAAAGCCCAGTGGAAAGGCAAAACCGCGTTTAAAGATACGGTGATTGATACCGCGCGCTATCAGCACAACATCGACATGCTGAAAGTCAGCGATAACGATATTCGCTATAAGGCGGACAGCTTTATCTTTAACGTGGCCGGCGCGCCCGAGGAAGTGAAGCAGTTTAGCGGCATCTCGCGTCCGGAGTCCTGGGGACGCTGGTCAAACGCGCAGCTGGGCAACGAGGTGAAAATTGAGTACACCCATCCGCTGCCGGAACAGTTCGACCTGGTGATCACCGCCAGAGCGTATGGCCCGAACGCTAACAGGCCCGTACCGGTGCGCGTGGGCGACAGGGAGCAAACGCTGACGCTCGGGAACGAGGTGAGCACGCACACGCTGCATTTTGAGAACCCATCGCGCAGCAACACCCTGGTGATTGTGCCGCCGGACCCGCAGTCGACCAATGAAGGGAATATCCTTGGACACTCACCGCGCGAGATCGGGATTGGCATGGTAGAAATTAAAATTGTGAGTCGCGCAGGCTAATGGTCGATCTTAACCTCACCGTTCGCCCCACGCGTCCCGGCGACGTTACCGCCCTGCCCGCCATTGAACGCGCGGCGGGCGAGCGCTTTCGTGAAGACACGGAGCTCGCCTGGCTTGCCGACGGTGAGGTCATTTCCGCTGAGCAGCACCTTGAGTATGCCGAACGTGGGCTAAGCTGGCTGGCGCTGGTGAATGACTGTCCCGTGGGGTTTATCCTCACCGAAGCGCACTCTTCGTCGCTGTTTATCGTGGAGCTCTCGGTCGATCTGGACTGGCAGGGAAAAGGAATAGGTCGGCAGCTCATCTCCCGTGCGGCTGACCATGCCCGCAGGCTGGGGCTGGCGTCGCTGACGTTGACAACGTTTCGGGACGTACCGTGGAACGCGCCTTTCTATGCAAAGCTGGGGTTTGAATACGTAACTGAACTCACGCCTGAACTGCGTGAAAAACGTGAAGAAGAGACAGCGCACGGCTTAGCGTATGAAACGCGCTGCGCCATGCGCCTGCCTCTGTAATATCGCCCGGTGGCGCTGCGCTTACCGGGCCTACAAAATCCTGCCCCGTAGGCCGGGTAAGGCGCAGCCGACACCCGGCAAAAACCACGAACCGTAGGCCGGGTAAGGCACAGCCGCCACCCGGCACAACGCGCAGAGTTAGAACGTTTCCCAGTTATCGCCTGAATCGGCCGTCGCGGTTTTACGCGCCATCACCGGCGTGGAAACCGCTTTAGCCGCAGCGAATTCGCGCGCTTTCATCTGTTCCTGCTGAATGCGGAACACCGCCACGGCCTGAGTCAGACGGCTCGCCTGCTCTTCCAGTGCGGCGGCCGCTGCAGCAGATTCCTCAACCAGCGAGGCGTTCTGCTGGGTCACGCGGTCCATCTCTGCCACCGCCAGACCCACCTGGTCGATACCGCGGCTCTGCTCGTCAGACGCAGAGGCGATTTCCCCCATAATGTCCGTTACGCGGGTCACCGCGTTCACGATCTCACCCATGGTTTCACCGGCGCTTTCGACCAGCGTTGAACCCACTTCCACGCGGCCCACGGAGTCTTCAATCAGACTCTTGATTTCACGAGCCGCCTGGGCGCTGCGCTGGGCCAGGTTACGCACTTCACCTGCCACCACCGCAAAACCACGACCCTGCTCGCCCGCACGCGCAGCTTCTACCGCCGCGTTCAGTGCCAGAATGTTGGTCTGGAAGGCAATGCCGTCGATCACGCTGATAATATCGGCAATTTTCTGCGAACTGCCCGCGATATCGCGCATGGTCTGCACCACGTTATCCACCACTTTACCGCCTTTCTGCGCGGTTTCAGAGGCGCTCAGCGCAAGATGGCTCGCCTGACGGGCGTTTTCGGCGTTCTGCTTAACGGTCGCCGTCAGCTGCTCCATGCTGGCCGCGGTCTCTTCCAGGGAAGCGGCCTGCTGTTCAGTACGGGAGGAGAGGTCGTTATTGCCCATCGCAATTTCGCTCGCGCCGCTGTAGATAGCGTTCGCGCCGTTACGCACGTCGCCGACGGTACGCACCAGCTCACCCTGCATATGACGCAGCGAGTCGGCCAACTCCCCCATCTCGTTGGTGCCCTGAACCTCAATGCGCTTCACCAGGTCGCCGCTGGCGATGTGGCGAATGTTGTCGATCAGACGATTCAGAGGAGAGATCAGCGTCTGCTTGATGTTGAGCCAGACGGCCACGATCACCACCAGCACGGCAATCAGGACGCTGATCAGCACCCAGATAGCCTGGCTGAAGGAGCTGTTGCTGTCTTCGACCGCCGTCTGGTACAGCTTGTCGTTCTGCTGCAGGTAGCTCACATACTGCTTCTCAAAACCGTCCTGATAGCTCTGGGTCGGCTGGTCGAAGAAGGCGTTGATTTTGCCCGCGCCCAGCAGCTGAATCAGCTCCGCCAGCGCGCCGTGGTAAATATCATAGTTACGCTTGATCTCCATGGCATCCGCATCGCTTTGACGCGGATCGCGCGGCAGGGCTTCGTAGGCAGCCCAGTTTTTTTCTGCCTGTTTCAGAGACGTAGACGCGATTTGCATCAAATCGTTAACGGTCGCGCCGCTGCCGATATTGCTCTGATCCATCATGTAGCGGATACCCGCGCGGTTCAGGGTATTACGGGTTTGCAGCAACGCGACCCAGCTGGCGTTCAGCGTGGATTGTTGCTGGCGAATGGTTTGCAGGACGGTGAAATTCTCTTTGTCATTCTTAAGGGCATTAAAGAAAAGACCACCGGACGTGAGTTGTAAAAGGCCAAATATCGCTAAAACCAGCATTAAGCTGGTGACAATCTTGATACGGTTTAACATGTTTTCTCTTTCCTCAGACAGATACAGAATTTTCGGCCTGGAAAGGGAAAACTTTACGAAAATCATCCTGGAATTTGTGGTTTTTACTCTTCTTCCCGCGCTGCGTTATGCCGGTTTCCGAGTTCAATAAACTCTTCCAGCAGCGCCGTCAGCTGTTTCATCTTCTCCGGCGTGTATTCCGCCTCAATTTGCTGATACGCCTCTTCGACCTGCGCCTGGGCGTGTTCGTACAGCGCATTCCCCTCTTTGGTCAGCGACACGTACAGCTTGCGCTGGTCGTTCACCGGCTTTAGGCGCAGCACCAGGCCGTCACGCTCCATGCGCGTCAGGATGCCGGTCAGGCTCGGGCGCAAAATGCAGGTGCGAAACGCCAGATCGTGAAAATCCATCGACGGATGCTCAGCCAGCACGCGCACAATGCGCCACTGCTGCTCGGTCAGATTATGGCGCTTTACGATCGGGCGGAAGTACGACATCGCCGCTTCCCGCGCCTGCAGCAGCGCGATGGTTAATGAGTCATGCATAGCCTCTCCCCTTCACATCATTAACAAGTAAACAATCACTAAAAGTTGCTTTTATAAACAACACGTTTTCCGTCAAAAAGTCTAACAGAAACCATTCAGTTTTATTAACAACCTGATTTAACTATAAATAAAAACCAATATGTAAATTTATTGTTATTCATATCACAAATTTTTCACTTCTGATTGCGAAATAAACAGCAAAAGCATAAAACCAGATCATTAACATATTAATGAAATCATAACCCGGACCGCCGGGGTGAGGAGTATGTGAATGAAAGGTACCGTTTTTGCCGTCGCCCTCAACCATCAAAGCCAGCGTGACGCCTGGCGCGAGGCGTTTGAAAAAGCCCCTTACAATACGCCGCCGAAAACAGCCGTGTGGTTTATCAAACCGCATAACACGGTGATCCGCGCGGGCGAGCCGATCCCCTTCCCGCAGGGGGAAACGGTGCTGAGCGGCGCGACGGTGGCGCTGGTCGTGGGCAAAACCGCCAGCAGGGTGAGCGTGGAAAATGCGGCGGAATACATCGCCGGATACGCGCTGGCCAACGAGGTGAGCCTGCCGGAAGAGAGCTTCTACCGCCCGGCCATCAAGGCCAAATGCCGGGACGGATTTTGCCCGCTGGGCGAACTTGTCGCCGTTGATAGCGTGGATAACATGACCATCATCACCGAGATCAACGGCCGCGAAGCGGACCACTGGAACACCGCCGATCTTCAGCGCAGCGCTGCCGAACTGCTGAGCGCCCTGAGCGAGTTCGCCACCCTCAATCCCGGCGATGCGATCCTGCTCGGCACCCCGCAAAGCCGCGTGGAGATCCGCCCGGGCGATCGCCTGCGTATTCTGGCGGCAGGCTTTCCGCCGCTGGAAAACCCGGTGGTGGATGAGCGCAACGTCACTATTGCCCACAGCACGCCGCCGCACGCCACGCTGTTTGCCCTCGGTCTGAACTATGCCGACCACGCCAGCGAGCTGGACTTCAAGCCACCCACCGAGCCGCTGGTATTTATCAAAGCGCCAAACACCTTCAACGGCGACAACCAGACGTCGGTGCGCCCGAACAATATCGAATACATGCACTACGAGGCGGAGCTGGTGGTGGTCATCGGTAAAACCGCGCGCAGAGTGAGCGAAACCGAGGCGATGGACTACGTGGCGGGCTACACGGTCTGCAACGACTACGCCATACGCGACTACCTGGAAAACTACTACCGCCCGAACCTGCGGGTAAAAAGCCGCGACGGGCTGACGCCTATTTCTCCCCACATCGTGCCGAAAGCGGCAATTCCCGACCCGCACAACCTCGCCCTGCGCACCTTCGTCAACGGCGAGCTGCGCCAGGAAGGCACCACGGCGGATCTGATCTTCAGCATTCCGTTCCTGATTGCGTACCTGAGCGATTTTATGACCCTGCAGCCGGGCGACATGATTGCCACCGGCACGCCAAAAGGGCTGTCCGACGTGGTGCCGGGCGATGAGGTGGTGGTGGAAGTGGAGGGCGTCGGACGCCTGGTGAACCGAATTGTCAGCGAGGAGACTGCAAAATGAAAAAGATTAACCACTGGATCAACGGTAAAAACGTCGCCGGAAGCGAGTACTTCCACACCACCAACCCCGCCTCCGGCGAGGTGCTGGCAGAAGTCGCCTCCGGCGGTGAAGCTGAAATTCACCAGGCCGTCGCCGCCGCCAAAGAGGCGTTCCCGAAGTGGGCTAACCTGCCGATGAAGGAGCGCGCGCGCCTGATGCGTCGTCTGGGCGATCTGATCGACCAGAACGTGCCCGAGATCGCCGCCATGGAAACCGCCGACACCGGCCTGCCGATCCACCAGACCAAAAACGTGCTCATTCCGCGCGCCTCGCACAACTTCGAGTTCTTCGCCGAAGTGTGCCAGCAGATGAACGGCAAAACCTACCCGGTTGACGATAAGATGCTCAACTACACGCTGGTGCAGCCGGTGGGCGTCTGCGCGCTGGTCTCGCCGTGGAACGTGCCGTTTATGACCGCCACCTGGAAGGTCGCGCCCTGCCTGGCGCTGGGCAACACCGCGGTGCTGAAGATGTCTGAACTCTCGCCGCTGACCGCCGACCGTCTGGGCGAGCTGGCGCTAGAGGCGGGCATCCCGGCGGGCGTGCTCAACGTGGTGCAGGGCTACGGCGCGACGGCAGGCGACGCGCTGGTGCGCCATCACGACGTGCGCGCGGTCTCCTTCACCGGTGGCACCGCTACCGGGCGCAACATCATGAAAAACGCCGGGCTGAAGAAATACTCCATGGAGCTGGGCGGCAAATCCCCGGTGCTGATTTTTGAAGATGCCGACATCGAGCGCGCGCTGGACGCCGCCCTGTTCACCATCTTCTCCATCAACGGCGAGCGTTGCACCGCGGGCTCGCGCATCTTTATCCAGCAGAGCATCTACCCGGAATTCGTCAAGCGCTTTGCCGAGCGCGCCAACCGCCTGCGCGTGGGCGACCCGACCGATCCGAACACCCAGATTGGCGCACTCATCAGCAAGCAGCACTGGGAGAAGGTCTCCGGCTACATCCGCCTCGGCATTGAAGAAGGCGCAACCCTGCTGGCAGGCGGCCCGGACAAACCGACCGATCTGCCTGCGCACCTGAAGGGCGGCAACTTCCTGCGCCCAACCGTGCTGGCGGACGTTGATAACCGCATGCGCGTGGCCCAGGAAGAAATCTTCGGCCCGGTGGCCTGCCTGCTGCCGTTTAAGGACGAAGCGGAAGGCCTGCGCCTGGCGAACGACGTGGAGTACGGCCTGGCGTCGTACATCTGGACCCAGGACGTGAGCAAGGTGCTGCGCCTGGCGCGCAGCATCGAGGCGGGCATGGTGTTCGTGAACACCCAGAACGTGCGCGACCTGCGCCAGCCGTTTGGCGGCGTGAAGGCCTCCGGCACCGGCCGCGAGGGCGGTGAGTACAGCTTCGAGGTCTTCGCGGAGATGAAGAACGTCTGCATCTCCATGGGCGACCATCCGATTCCAAAGTGGGGGATCTGACCATGGGTAAATTAGCGTTAGCGGCAAAAATCACCCACGTACCGTCGATGTACCTCTCCGAGCTGCCGGGGAAAAACCACGGCTGCCGCCAGTCGGCCATCGACGGGCATAAAGAGATCAGCAAGCGCTGCCGCGAGCTGGGCGTGGACACCATCATCGTGTTCGACACCCACTGGCTGGTGAACAGCGCGTACCACATCAACTGTGCGGACCATTTTGCGGGCGTCTACACCAGCAACGAGCTGCCGCACTTTATCCGCGACATGACCTACGACTACGACGGCAACCCGGAACTCGGCCAGCTGATTGCCGACGAGGCGGTGAAGCTGGGCGTGCGCGCCAAAGCGCACAACATCCCGAGCCTCAAGCTGGAGTACGGCACGCTGGTGCCGATGCGCTACATGAATGCGGATAAGCACTTCAAAGTGATATCCATCTCGGCGTTCTGCACGGTTCACGACTTTGCCGACAGCCGCAGACTGGGAGAGGCCATCGTCAGCGCCATCGAAAAATACGACGGCACCGTGGCGGTGCTCGCCAGCGGCTCGCTGTCGCACCGCTTTATCGACGACCAGCGCGCGGAGGAAGGGATGAACAGCTACACCCGCGAGTTTGACCGTCAGATGGACGAGCGCGTGGTGAAGCTGTGGCGCGAGGGCCAGTTCAAAGAATTCTGCAGCATGCTGCCGGAGTACGCCGACTACTGCTATGGCGAGGGCAACATGCACGACACCGTGATGCTGCTGGGCATGCTCGGCTGGGACCAGTACGACGGCAAGGTGGAGTTCCTCACCGAGCTGTTCGCCAGCTCCGGCACCGGCCAGGTTAACGCCGTTTTCCCGCTGCCCGCGTAAGGAGCCACCATGCCGCACTTTATTGCTGAATGTACCGACAATATCCGCGAGCAGGCCGACCTGCCGGGGCTGTTCGCCAAAGTCAACGAGGCGCTCGCCGCCACAGGCATCTTCCCCATCGGCGGTATCCGCAGCCGCGCCCACTGGCTGGACACCTGGCAGATGGCCGACGGCAAGCACGATTACGCCTTTGTGCATATGACGCTGAAGATTGGTGCCGGGCGCAGCCTGGAGAGCCGGGAAGCCGTGGGGGAGATGCTGTTTGCGTTGATTAAAGATCATTTCGCAGCGCTGATGAACAGCCGGTATCTGGCGCTGTCGTTCGAGCTCGACGAGCTGCACCCGACGCTCAATTACAAACAAAACAACGTGCACGCATTGTTTAAGTAGCCGTTTGCTCGCCCGGTGGCGCTGCGCTTACCGGGCCTACAACGGCTCCGAACGTAGGCCGGGTAAGCGCAGCGCCACCCGGCAACAGCCGCACAAAGGATATCGCCATGCTCGACAAACACACCCATACCCTGATCGCCCATCGCCTGCACCAGGCGGAACAATCCCGGGAGCAGATCCGCGCGATCTCGCTGGAGTACCCGGAGATCACGATTGAAGACGCCTACGCCGTCCAGCGCGAATGGGTCAGCCTGAAAATCGCCGAAGGCCGCGTGCTGAAGGGCCACAAGATCGGCCTCACCTCCAAAGCGATGCAGGCCAGCTCCCAGATAAGCGAGCCGGACTACGGCGCGCTGCTGGACGACATGTTCTTCCACGACGGCAGCGACATTCCCGTCGATCGCTTTATCGTTCCGCGTATCGAAGTGGAGCTGGCCTTTGTGCTGGCAAAACCGCTGCGCGGCCCGAACTGCACCATCTTCGACGTCTACAACGCTACGGACTACGTCATCCCCGCGCTGGAGCTGATCGACGCCCGCTGCCACAACGTTGACCCTGAAACCCAGCGCCCGCGCAAGGTGTTCGACACCATCTCCGATAACGCCGCCAACGCGGGGGTGATCCTCGGCGGTCGTCCGATTAAGCCCGACGCGCTGGATCTGCGCTGGATCTCCGCCCTGCTCTACCGCAACGGTGTGATCGAAGAGACCGGTGTTGCCGCAGGCGTGCTTAACCACCCGGCGAACGGCGTGGCGTGGCTGGCGAACAAGCTGGCGCCGTACGACGTGCAGCTTGAGCCGGGGCAAATCATCCTCGGCGGCTCCTTTACCCGCCCGGTGCCCGCCAGCAGAGGCGACACCTTCCACGTGGACTACGGCAATATGGGCTCCATCAGCTGCCGCTTTGTTTAGGAGAGGACCATGCAAAACGCATTCAAAGCGGCGCTGCAGGCAGGCCGCCCGCAAATTGGCTTATGGCTGGGGCTGACCAGCAGCTACAGCGCCGAGCTGCTGGCGGGGGCAGGCTTCGACTGGCTGCTGATCGACGGCGAGCACGCGCCGAACAGCGTGCAAACCGTGTTAACCCAATTACAGGCCATCGCGCCGTATCCCAGCCAGCCGGTAGTGCGCCCGTCGTGGAACGACCCGGTGCAGATCAAGCAGCTGCTGGACGTGGGGGCACAAACCCTGCTGGTGCCGATGGTGCAAAACGCCGACGAAGCGCGGCTGGCGGTACGTGCCACCCGCTACCCGCCCGCAGGCATTCGCGGCGTCGGCAGCGCCCTGGCGCGCGCCTCGCGCTGGAACCGCATCCCGAACTACCTGCAGCAGGCTAACGACGCCATGTGCGTGCTGGTACAAATCGAAACCCGCGAGGCGCTAAAAAACCTGCCGCAGATCCTGGACGTGGAAGGCGTCGACGGCGTGTTTATCGGCCCGGCGGATCTGAGCGCCGACATGGGCTTTGCCGGCAATCCGCAGCACCCGGAGGTGCAGGCCGCCATCGAGCAGGCGATCGCGCAGATCCGTGCGGCGGGTAAAGCGCCCGGCATCCTGATGGCGAACGAGCAGCTGGCGAAACGCTACCTTGAACTCGGCGCGCTGTTTGTTGCCGTCGGCGTCGACACCACCCTGCTCGCCCGCAGCGCGGAGGCGCTGGCGGCACGCTTTATCGAACAACCGGTTACGTCAGTTAATAACAATAAATCCGTCTACTAAACGTAAGATCTGGAGCGCACCATGACGACCTCTACCCTGCAAACACATGATAATAAAGCTGTTGAACATCGCGCCATTAACAAGCTGTTCCGACGCCTGATCGTCTTTCTCTTTATCCTGTTTGTCTTTTCGTTTCTCGATCGCATCAACATCGGCTTTGCCGGGCTGACGATGGGCAAAGATCTGGGCCTTACGTCGACCATGTTTGGCCTGGCCGCGACGCTGTTTTACGTCACCTACGTGCTGTGCGGGATCCCGAGCAACATCATGCTGGCGAAGATCGGCGCGCGGCGATGGATCGCCGGGATCATGGTGGTATGGGGCATCGCCTCCACCTGCACAATGTTCGCCACCAGCCCCCACACGCTCTATGTTTTACGCATGCTGGTAGGCATTGCCGAAGCAGGCTTCCTGCCGGGGATCCTGGTCTACCTCACCTGGTGGTTCCCGGCGTATCACCGCGCTCGCGCCAATGCGCTGTTTATGATCGCCATGCCGGTGACCATGATGCTCGGCTCGATCCTCTCCGGCTACATTCTGGCGATGGACGGGCTGTGGAATCTGAAGGGCTGGCAGTGGCTGTTCCTGCTGGAGGGGCTGCCGTCGGTGGTGCTCGGCGTGGTGACCTGGTTTTACCTCAACGACACGCCGGATCAGGCCACCTGGCTCGACGACGACGAAAAGCAGGCGCTGAAAACGATGATCGCCCGCGAGCAGGAGGTCGCCATTGCCCGGCCCGTCACGCCGAAATCAACGCTTCGCGAAGTGCTGACCCCGGCGGTGCTGCTTTACACGCTGGCCTACTTCTGCCTGACCAACACGCTCAGCGCCATCAACATCTGGACGCCGCAGATCCTGCAAAGCTTTAACACGGGGAGCAGCAATATCGTCATCGGCCTGCTGGCGGCGATCCCGCAGTTTTGCACCATTCTTGGGATGATCTGGTGGAGCCGCCGCTCCGACAGGCTGAAAGAGCGAAAAAAGCACACCATCCTGCCGTACCTGTTCGCCGCGGCGGGATGGATGCTGGCCTCGGCCACCGATCACAGCCTGATCCAGCTGCTTGGCATCATTATGGCCTCAACCGGATCCTTTACCGCCATGGCCATATTCTGGACCACGCCGGATCGGGTGATTAGCCTGCAGTCACGCGCGGTGGCGCTGGCGGTGATCAACGCCATCGGCAACGTCGGATCCGCCGTCAGCCCGTTGCTGATTGGGATCCTGCGCGACGCCACCGGCAGCTTCAGCTCCGGGCTGTGGTTTGTGGCCGGGCTGCTGGTGGTCGGCGCGCTGGTGCTGACGCGCATTCCGATGACGCAGCGGGATCAACAGAGGAACGATCATGTGCCAGAGCCCCATCGCCAACATTGATATCAGCAAGGAGTACGACGAAAGTCTGGGCACCGACGATGTGCACTACCAGTCGTTCGCCCGCATGGCGGCCTTTTTTGGCCGCGACATGCAGGCGCATCGTCACGACCAGTATTTTCAGATGCACTTTCTCGATACCGGGCAGATTGAGCTCCAGCTCGACGATCACCGCTACTCAGTGCAGGCCCCGCTGTTCGTCCTCACGCCGCCGTCGGTGCCGCACGCGTTTATCACCGAATCCGACAGCGACGGGCACGTGCTGACGGTGCGCGAGGATCTGATCTGGCCGCTGCTTGAAGTGCTCTACCCCGGCACGCGGGAAGCGTTTGGCCTGCCGGGGATCTGCCTCTCGCTGGCCGATAGGCCGGACGAGCTGGCGGCGCTGAAGCACTACTGGCAGCTGATTGCCCGGGAATCCACGGAACAGCTGCCGGGGCGCGAGCATACCCTGGTCCTGCTGGCGCAGGCGGTCTTCACCCTGCTGCTGCGCAACGCGAAGCTCGACGACCACGCTTCGGGCGGCATGCGCGGCGAGCTGAAGCTGTTCCAGCGCTTTACCCAGCTGATAGATGCCCACTACCACCAGCACTGGACGGTGCCGGAATACGCCAGCGAACTGCACCTGACCGAATCCCGCCTGACAGATATCTGCCGCCGCTTCGCCAACCGCCCGCCGAAGCGGCTGATCTTCGACCGGCAGCTTCGCGAAGCCAGGCGGCTGCTGCTCTTCTCCGACAGCGCGGTGAGCGAGATTGCCTGGCAGCTGGGGTTTAAGGATCCGGCCTATTTTGCCCGGTTTTTTAACCGCTTAGTGGGGTGCTCGCCGAGCGCGTATCGGGCGCAGAAAGTACCAGTGTCGTAAAACCTTACCCCTCACCCTAACCCTCTCCCCAAAGGGGAGAGGGGACGATTTCTCCCTCGCCCCTTTGGGGAGAGGGCCGGGGTGAGGGGACAACGATCACAAATCCCAATCCCGCCCGAAAAGTACCCGCAGTTGTCCCAATCGTCCCTTCACGTTACGCCCCTCTCAGGCTTCAATTAAACAACAAAAACAAAACATAAATTTAACAACCCTATTCCGATACGAGGTCCCTATGAAGCCTGAAGATTTCCGCGCTGATGCCAAACGTCCGTTAACCGGCGAAGAGTATTTAAAAAGCCTGCAGGACGGCCGTGAGATTTATATCTACGGCGAGCGCGTCAAAGACGTCACCACCCATCCGGCGTTTCGCAACGCGGCGGCCTCTATCGCGCAGATGTACGACGCGCTGCACAAGCCGGACATGCAGGACACCCTCTGCTGGGGCACCGACACCGGCAGCGGCGGCTATACCCATAAGTTCTTCCGCGTGGCGAAAAGCGCCGACGACCTGCGCCAGCAGCGCGACGCTATCGCCGAGTGGTCGCGCCTGAGCTACGGCTGGATGGGCCGCACGCCGGACTACAAGGCCGCGTTCGGCTGCGCGCTCGGCGCCAACCCGGGCTTCTACGGCCAGTTCGAGCAGAACGCCCGCAGCTGGTACACGCGCATTCAGGAAACCGGCCTGTACTTCAACCACGCCATCGTTAACCCGCCGATCGACCGCCACAAGCCGGCGGACGAGGTGAAAGACGTCTACATCAAGCTGGAGAAAGAGACCGACGCCGGGATCATCGTCAGCGGCGCGAAAGTGGTGGCAACCAACTCGGCGCTGACCCACTACAACATGATCGGCTTCGGCTCCGCGCAGGTGATGGGCGAAAACCCGGACTTCGCGCTGATGTTCGTCGCGCCGATGGATGCCGAAGGCGTGAAGCTGATCTCCCGCGCCTCTTACGAGATGGTGGCAGGCGCAACCGGATCCCCGTACGACTACCCGCTCTCCAGCCGCTTCGACGAGAACGACGCGATCCTGGTGATGGATCACGTGCTGATCCCGTGGGAAAACGTGCTGATCTACCGCGATTTCGACCGCTGCCGTCGCTGGACGATGGAAGGTGGATTTGCGCGGATGTACCCGCTGCAGGCCTGCGTGCGTCTGGCGGTGAAGCTCGACTTCATCACCGCCCTGCTGAAGAAATCTCTTGAGTGCACCGGTACCCTGGAGTTCCGCGGCGTGCAGGCGGATCTCGGCGAAGTGGTGGCCTGGCGCAACATGTTCTGGGCGCTGAGCGACTCCATGTGCTCCGAAGCCACCCCGTGGGTCAACGGCGCGTATCTGCCGGATCACGCCGCGCTGCAAACCTACCGCGTGATGGCGCCGATGGCCTACGCGAAGATCAAGAACATCATCGAGCGTAACGTGACGTCCGGTCTGATCTACCTCCCGTCCAGCGCCCGGGATCTGAACAACCCGCAGATCGACCAGTATCTGGCGAAATACGTGCGAGGCTCCAATGGCATGGATCACGTTGAACGCATCAAGATTTTGAAGCTGATGTGGGACGCCATCGGCAGCGAGTTCGGCGGCCGCCACGAGCTGTACGAGATCAACTACTCCGGCAGCCAGGATGAGATCCGCCTGCAGTGTCTGCGCCAGGCGCAGAGCTCCGGCAACATGGACAAGATGATGGCGATGGTCGACCGCTGCATGTCCGAATACGACCAGCACGGCTGGACGGTGCCGCACCTGCACAACAACAGCGATATCAACATGCTCGACAAGCTGCTGAAATAGCGCAGCGGGAGGTTGCAATGCATTTAGATGAACAACGCCTGCGTTTTCGCGACGCAATGAGCAGCCTGTCGGCGGCGGTCAATGTGGTCACCACAGAGGGCGAGGCGGGCCGCTGCGGTATTACCGCTACAGCCGTCTGTTCGGTGACTGACACCCCGCCGTCGGTCATGGTGTGCATCAACGCCAACAGCGCCATGAACCCGGTATTTCAGGGCAACGGCAGGCTGTGCGTGAACGTGCTGAATCACGAGCAGGAGATCATGGCTCGCCATTTCGCCGGGATGACCGGAATGACGATGGAGGAGCGCTTTGCCCTCTCCTGCTGGCAGAAAGGTCCGCTGGCGCAGCCGGTGCTCAAGGGCGCGCTGGCCAGCCTTGAGGGCGAGATTAGCCAGGTGCAAACCATCGGCACGCATCTTGTCTACCTTGTTGAAATTAAAAACATCATCCTGAGCGACGCGGGACACGGCCTGATCTACTTCAAGCGCCGTTTCCACCCGGTCATGCTGGAGGCGGAAGCCGCCGTGTAATCCCCCCTCGCGCTGGCCTTTTTCTTCGGCCAGCGCCGCTTTCTACAAAAACTCCTAAGGTTTCCGCTAAATCACGCCGTTATATACCCATAAGAGAAATTTTCTGTGACTGAATACTGACACCACCTGTCAGTGCACCCGCATCATTCAGCGCATACCTAAATATACAGGATGACCTTATGGCTAAAACGACGCGGAGCCGCTCGGCTGAACGTCTGGTCGATATTCTGGTTGAGCTACATTTAAACGGTGTGGTAAACCGCAGTGCGCTAATGGAGAAATTTAAAATTACCGAGCGCACCGTCTACCGGGATTTAAATGCCCTCTCTCCCATTGTTGAACATACCGGTAACGGGCTATATCGACTGATCCATTCTGCACAATCGCCCGGCGGACAAGGCCTACATCACACCCTTGCTAACTTCCTGAATGCGGACAGCTTTTTCCCTGAAAGAAATACGGAATTCTGGCAGAATCTTGAAACGCGCGTTGACGAAAACCATATTCTTATTCTTGCGAATGAAGCCGAACACACGGTACAGCGTGATATTCGCCGTCATTTAACGAAAATCGAGAGATCGATTAAAAACCATAATGTTTGTCAGATTGTTTATAAGGGGAAAACCCGTCTGATTAATCCCTATAAACTCATTAACAAAAAAAATATATGGTATTTACAAGCCACCGAAAATAGCCGCCTGAAATCCTTCTCATTGAGCCAGATTAGCTGGTTTGATATTCATAAAACGACCTTCACTCCGGAAGAAAATGTCCTTGAGCTGCTGGAAAAAAGCCTCGACCCCTGGGTATCTGAAAATACTTTCGCGGTGAAAATATTCATCAAAGATAATATTTCGCATTACTTCCTGCGCCGCGATCTTCTGCCGGAACAAGAGCTGCTGGAGGAGCAACAGGGCGGCGTCACGCTGCGCTGCCAGGCGGCGCACGAGAACCAGATCCTGCCGCTGCTGTTCTACTGGCTGCCCCATATTCAGATTCTGGAGCCGAGCTGGCTGAAGGAAAAACTGATCGGAACGCTGGAGAACTATCTGGCGGTGGAACGCAACCCGAATAATCAAGTGATCTCAATCACATAATTTCGCCCCCTGGCGGCGAGCCGGAACCGCTCGTCGCCCCCTTTGACCGCTCACCTCGCACTTTCAACCACTCATTCATTTACCGTCCTTTACACGCGCGAGGATCTGGCACGATCGCTCCAGCATTAATCAATACCTCCTCACAACGAACCCTGACCCTTTTTTCTTTACATAAAAAACCAGGTCTTACTATGGATACTAAAAAACTACTGAAGCACGTGCCCTGGGCCTTACTCGGGATCCTCGGCGCTTTTTGTCTGGCGGTTGTCGCATTACGCCGGGGCGAACACGTAAGCGCCCTGTGGATCGTGGTCGCGTCCGTTTCCGTCTATCTTGTTGCTTATCGCTACTACAGCTTGTACATCGCGCAGAAGGTCATGAAGCTCGACCCGACGCGCGCCACTCCGGCGGTCATTAACAATGACGGCCTGAACTACGTGCCAACCAACCGCTACGTGCTGTTTGGTCACCACTTTGCCGCTATCGCCGGTGCAGGCCCGCTGGTCGGCCCGGTGCTGGCCGCGCAGATGGGCTACCTGCCGGGTACCCTGTGGCTGCTCGCTGGCGTCGTGCTGGCGGGTGCGGTGCAGGACTTTATGGTGCTGTTTATCTCTTCTCGCCGTAACGGCGCCTCTCTGGGTGAGATGGTCAAAGAAGAGATGGGCCGCGTGCCGGGGACCATCGCCCTGTTCGGCTGCTTCCTGATTATGATCATCATCCTCGCGGTGCTGGCCCTGATCGTGGTGAAAGCGCTGGCCGAAAGCCCATGGGGTGTCTTCACCGTCTGCTCAACCGTGCCGATTGCGCTGTTCATGGGTATCTACATGCGCTTCCTGCGTCCGGGACGCGTGGGTGAAGTGTCGGTGATTGGTATCGTGCTGCTGGTGGCCTCCATCTACTTCGGCGGCGTAATTGCGCACGACCCGTACTGGGGCCCGGCGCTGACCTTCAAGGACACTACCATTACCTTCGCGCTGATTGGCTATGCGTTTATCTCCGCGCTGCTGCCGGTCTGGCTGATTCTGGCCCCGCGTGACTACCTGGCGACCTTCCTGAAAATCGGCGTTATCGTCGGTCTGGCGATCGGCATCCTGGTGATTAACCCGGATCTGAAAATGCCTGCGGTAACGCAGTACATCGACGGCACCGGCCCGCTGTGGAAAGGCGCCCTGTTCCCGTTCCTGTTCATCACCATCGCCTGCGGTGCGGTCTCCGGCTTCCACGCCCTGATTGCGTCCGGCACCACGCCTAAGCTGCTGGCGAACGAGAAAGACGCGCGTCTGATCGGCTACGGCGCAATGCTGATGGAGTCCTTCGTGGCGATCATGGCGCTGGTTGCAGCCTCCATTATCGAACCGGGTCTGTACTTCGCGATGAACACCCCGCCTGCTGGCCTCGGCATTACCATGCCAAACCTGCACGAGATGGGCGGCGATAACGCGGCGCTGATTATGGCGCAGCTGAAAGACGCAAGCGCACACGCGGCGGCGACCGTCAGCTCCTGGGGCTTCGTGATTTCGCCTGAGCAGATCATGCAGACCGCGAAAGACATCGGCGAACCGTCCGTGCTGAACCGCGCAGGCGGTGCACCTACGCTTGCCGTCGGTATCGCACACGTGTTCCACAAAGTGCTGCCGTGGGCGGACATGGGCTTCTGGTACCACTTCGGTATTCTGTTCGAAGCGCTGTTCATCCTGACCGCGCTGGACGCAGGTACCCGTGCGGGCCGCTTCATGCTGCAGGACCTGCTCGGTAACTTCGTGCCGTTCCTGAAGAAAACCGACTCTCTGGTGGCGGGCATTCTGGGTACTGCCGGCTGCGTCGGCCTGTGGGGCTACCTCCTGTATCAGGGCGTTGTCGACCCGCTCGGCGGCGTGAAGAGCCTGTGGCCGCTGTTCGGTATCTCTAACCAGATGCTCGCAGCCGTTGCTCTGGTGCTCGGTACCGTGGTCCTCGTGAAGATGAAACGCACCAAATACATCTGGGTAACGGTTGTTCCTGCGCTGTGGCTGCTGCTCTGCACCACCTGGGCGCTTGGCCTGAAGCTGTTCAGCGCCAACCCGCAGCTGGAAGGCTTCTTCTTCATGGCTAACCAGTACAAAGAGAAGATTGCCGCAGGCGGCGCGGATCTGACCGCGCAGCAGATTGCCAACATGAACCATATCGTGGTGAACAACTACACCAACGCGGGTCTGAGCATTCTGTTCCTGGTGGTGGTGTACAGCATCATCTTCTACGGCATCAAAACCTGGCTGAACGTGCGCAACGCCGACGGTCGTACGGATAAAGAAACTCCGTACGTGCCGGTGCCGGAGGGCGGCGTGAAGACCTCTTCACACCATTAATCCGCAATCCTCCCCCTCTCCCTTTGGGAGAGGGTTGGGGTGAGGGGAACACAAGCCCAGCGGACTCACATCGCCGGGCTTTTTCTGTCTGGAACCCACAATGTTTGGTAACTTAGGCGAAGCAAAAAAATACCTCGGTCAGGCGGCGAAAATGCTGATTGGCATTCCGGACTATGACAACTACGTTGAGCATATGAAGACCAACCATCCGGATAAGCCGTACATGACCTACACCGAATTCTTCCGCGAGCGTCAGGAAGCGCGCTACGGCGGAAGTGGAGAAGGCGGCGTCCGCTGCTGCTAAAGGAGAGACCATGACCCCGATTGCCGTTACCCTGCTGACCGGTTTTCTCGGCGCCGGCAAAACCACCCTGCTGCGCCACATCCTGAATGAACAGCACGGCTTCAAAATCGCCGTCATCGAAAACGAATTTGGTGAGGTCTCGGTAGACGATCAGCTGATCGGCGATCGCGCCACCCAGATCAAAACCCTCACCAACGGCTGCATCTGCTGCACCCGCTCTAACGAATTAGAAGACGCCCTGCTGGACCTGCTCGACAGCCGCGACCGCGGTGAAATCGATTTTGACCGTCTGGTGATCGAGTGCACCGGCATGGCCGACCCCGGCCCGATTATTCAGACCTTTTTCTCTCACGAGATCCTCTGCCAGCGCTACCTGCTTGACGGCGTGATTGCCCTGGTGGATGCGGTTCACGCTGACGATCAGATGAACCAGTTCACCATCGCCCAGTCTCAGGTGGGCTACGCCGACCGCATCCTGCTGACCAAAACCGACGTGGCGGGCGAAAGCGTTAAGCTGCGCGAGCGTCTGACGCGCATTAACTCCCGCGCGCCGATTTACACGGTGACGCATGGCGACATCGATCTGTCTCAGCTGTTCAACACCAACGGCTTTATGCTGGAAGAGAACGTCACCGCGAAACCGCGCTTCCACTTTATATCCGACAAGCAAAACGACGTGGCGTCGATTGTGGTCGAGCTGGACTACCCGGTGGACATCAGCGAGGTCTCGCGCGTGATGGAGAACCTGCTGCTGTCGTTTGCCGACAAGCTGCTGCGCTACAAAGGGATGCTGTGGATTGACGGCGAGCCGAACCGCCTGCTGTTCCAGGGCGTACAGCGCCTGTACAGCGCCGACTGGGACAGACCCTGGGGCGATGAAGCGCCGCGCAGCGTGATGGTGTTTATAGGTATCCAACTCCCGGAAGAAGAAATTCGAGCGGCGTTTGCGGGTCTGAAAAAATAACCGCCTTGCATCCCCTCTCCCCTATGGGGAGAGGGTTAGGGTGAGGGGTAAACTTATTTCACCGCTTCCGGCAGCGTTATAATCCAGAGCTCGCTGTCCGACTCCGGCTTCTTCAGCGGCTTCACGCTGAGCGTGGTTTCAACCGCCTTATCATCCAGCGTCAGCTTGCCTTCCGCGTTCACCCGATAATCCTTGAGCTTCTTGCCCTCGACCGGGTTTTGCATCGCCACCTTCACGCCAAAGTCGTTATCGTTCGCCACCGCCAACGTTTTGCTGTCAATTAGCGCCAGCCCTTCGGCCTTTTCCTGCTGCCAGCCCAGCGCGCGCAGATCGACAACCTGCGTTTTAGCCGCAAGCGTTATGCCGCGCTGCGCCAGGGTTTTCTCATCATCAAACTCCGGGTACTCGCCCGGCTTGTCAAAGGCGGAAAGGTCGCTCGCCTTGCTGAGATCCACCTTGTAAATCAGGTTACGCATGCCGTCGTTTTTATCGCTTCCCTGCTCAATCAGCAGGATGTGCTGGTCATCGAGCGCCACAATGTCGCCGATTTTGGCGTCGCTGTTTTTACCGTAGGCCGCGCTGTCGATTGGGTAACCGTACATCGCGGTTTTCCCGGTCGCCGGGTCGAAGCTCACCAGACGCGTAAACAGCGCCTGTTTTTTGCTCTTACCGTCAATATCCAGCGTGCTTTGTACGGCGGCGATAATCCGCCCGTCCGGCATCCGGGTCAGGCCTTCAAAGCCCCGATTCGCCTGGCGCCATTTGATAATGTTTGGCAGACCGTCCGCGATGGACTTCTCCCCTTCCGCCGCCTGCGGCCCGTGGATCGCCAGGATCTTCCCTTTGCCGTCGACGTTAATCAGGAACGGGCCATACTCGTCGCACAGCCAGAAGCCACCTTTCCCGTCCGGCGTGATGCCTTCCGTGTCCAGGCCACGGTTGTCACCCTTCAGAATTTTTAGCGTGTCGCTGAACGCCACTTCATTGGTGGAGCCAATCACGCCGCTTTGCAGCGGCAGACCGTTGATCTCGCCTTTATCATCATGCAGCGGCCGGGCATCGACAGCCTCCGCTTTGCCGTTCTGAACGCGGATGGTCATCAGCAGGGGGGCGAAATCTGGCGTGACAAATATTTTGGCTTCGTTTTTACCCATTTTTGGCGCATCGGCGTTTGGACCGCGATCGGTTACGGTCGCAAAGGTCAGGGCATCGCCCTGCTTGCCCGTAAACAGCAGGCCAGAACCGATTCCCACCGGGAGTCCGTTCGGAAACGCACTGGCAAACGCGCCGCTGTAGCTCACGTGGGAGCCTTCAGGGAAGCTGACGACATAGCGCTCAGCAGTAGGCTGCGCCGCCAGGCCAGAGAAAGAGAGCGCACAACCGATTAGCACAGGAATAATTTTTCTTTTCATATTGTTAGCATCCAGTTAGTGAAGCCAACAACGTAAAGAATAAACGTGTCAGAAAAATGACATGAAAAGGAAACCGACCTGCGCGATTGAACGTATATTCATCACTCGAAATGTAAGGCTTTGTTGTTTAGTGTGACAGCTGAAACACTTTCGGAAATTATTAGAAACCCAATTAATTCATCTCAAACCACTATCCCCGCCTCGTTCAGTTTATGTTTAGTCAAAAAACTAAACGGTTCCTAAACGCTAAAACATCACCCGTTGACACCCCGGCAATAAAACATCACCGCAACAATCGCAATAAAAAATTTAACAATATCAGTATAAAAGCGCGATTTACATCACATTTGCAGTCATAAACATCGCTTGTTAAGGTGTCCTCAGATTAATTTGAAGACGAGGAAATACTCATGAAAAAGCTTAACATTCTTATCCTTTCTGCTTTGACCGCGGTATCGGGCTCCGCTTTGGCCATGGGCGGCAGCATCGAGCAGGGTAAAAACTTCACCAACCTGAATGTGGAAATGGGTAAATCCTCATCCGGCCTGTATACCGAAGGTAACTGGCTCAAAAATACCGATGATGGCACCCAGACCGGCGGCGTGGGCGCAGGCTACAACCTGGAAGTGGGCCCGGTGATGCTGAATGCAGGCGCGAAAGCCATCTACATCGGCCCGAAAAAAGGCGATAACGGCGTAGCGTTCCCAATCGGTGGCGGCGTGAATGTTGCCCTGACTGACAGCATTAACGTATTTGGTGAAGGATACGTTGCACCAGACGGACTGAACAACAGCGTGAAAAACTACGTTGAAGCTAACGGCGGCGTAAGCTGGACCCCAATCAAACCGGTTACGCTGAAAGTGGGCTACCGCCACGTAAGCGTCGACGGCAAAGATGGTCGTCCAAACCACACCCTGATTGACGGTGCGTACGTGGGCGGCGGCGTTAGCTTCTAAGCCTGTATTGCGCCCGACGGCGCTACGCTTGCACGGGCCTACAAAAACTGTGCAATCTATTGATGCTGTTGCAGATTGTAGGTCGGGTAAGCGTAGCGCCACCCGGCAAGAAAGGCGATGACACTATTCATGGAAAACCTGCCGGTTGGCAGGTTTTTTATTATCTCTTACTTACGCACCACCACCAGCTTCTGGTTCACAAACTCTTTGATCCCCAGGTCCGACAGCTCGCGCCCGTAGCCGGAGCGCTTCACGCCGCCAAACGGCAGCTCTGGCGCGGTATCGGTGAGCCAGTTGATGTACACCATCCCGGTCTCAATCCGTGACGCCATTTTCTTCGCGCGCTCGATATTCTGACTAAATACCGCCCCGCCCAGGCCGTAGTGGGAGTCGTTCGCCAGCGCGACCGCCTCGTCGTCACTTTTCACCACGTAAATCTGCGCTACAGGGCCGAAGAACTCCTCGAAATACGCCGGGTTGTCGCGGGAGATATTCGTCAGGATCGTCGGTTCGAAGAAACTCCCGTCGCGCTGTACCGGTTTGCCGCCGTAGTGCAGCGTCGCACCGTTTTTCACCGCCTCGTTAACCTGTTTGGTCAGCGTTTCGAGCGCATCTTTAGACGACAGCGGCCCCAGCGTGGTGCTTTCGTCCAGCGGATCGCCAATCTTCACCTGCTTAAACGCCTCGGTGAATTTGCTCAGGAACTTATCAGCAATCTTCTCGTGCAGAATAAAGCGCTTCGCCGCGGTGCAGACCTGCCCGGCGTTGTTGAGTCGCGCATTCACGCCAATTTTCACAGCCTTCTCAAGGTCTGCATCGTCCAGCACCACGAACACGTCGTTACCGCCCAGCTCCAGCGTGGATTTCTTGATGTGCTTCGCCGCCTGCGCGGCCACCACGCTGCCCGCCTTTTCGGAGCCGGTTAATGCGGCACCCTGTACGCGATCGTCAGCGATAATTTTTGCCACCTGCTCGGACGAGATAAACAGGTTGGTCCACGCCCCTTCCGGCGCACCCGCTTCGCGCACCAGATGCGCAAAGGTCTCGGCGCAGTGCGGCACGATGCTGGCATGCTTGGCGATCACCGGGTTCCCCGCCGCCAGGTTTGGCGCCAGAACGCGCATCAACTGGTAGTACGGGAAGTTCCACGGCTCAACGGCCATCAGGACGCCGATGGGGTGATGCTCCACCCACGCTTCCCCGAGCTCAGACGGATACTTCACCGGGGCCAGGAACCGCTTCGCGTTATCGGCGTAATAGCGGGCGATCTGCGCGCACAGCTTTACCTCGCCGCGGCTCTGTTCGATGAGCTTACCCATCTCCTGGCTGGCGATTTTCGCCAGATCCTCCGCGCGCTCGTCGATCAGATCGGCGAGCTTATGCAGCACGGGCAGGCGCTGGCTGATGTCGCCTTTCGCCCAGTCCGAATGATAAAGCGCATCGGCCGCCTTGAGCGCCGCTTCGATATCCACGTCGGTATGCGAGGGGTATTCTTTGATGAGCTGGTTAGTGGCAGGATTTACTGTCTGATAAGCCATGTCGAATCTCCTTGTTTTACCGCTTAGGGTATTAAGGGTAGTCAACATGACTGGCTATGGACGTAAAGTTGGGTATATCCGGAAGGTTCTTAATGAAGCGCTGCCAGACGGTTCGCTGACATGGTATAAAAAACATTCAGAAGGAGCGCCCATGACCAATACCCGACACGTCCGCCAGACTTTTCACCGCGCCTCAGGCCTTGAGCTACGCAGCACCTGGCAGAGCACGCAGGCGTACAAACGCCATAGTCACCCTCAGCTCTCCATCGGCGCGATTGTGGAGGGCCAGACCTGCTGCGTGTGTCATGACAGAGAGTACATCCTTAACCCCGGAGACCTCATCGTGATCCCGGCCTGTGCGCCGCACAGCTGCAACCCCGTCGCCGGGAATCCGCGCAGCTACCATATGCTCTATATCGACACCGAGCGTCCTCTGGCGCTACAGGTGATTCGTAACCCTGACCTGTTTGCCCACTACCTGGACGTTGTCGAGACCCTGTCTCAGGCATCACTGGAGACACTGCTTTCTGCCCTTCCCCGCGCTGCGGATAGCGCTGACGCGCTTCGCCCAACCAGCCAGAAGGTTCAGGAGGCGTTTCTTTCCGATCTCACCTGCCCGCCTTCCCTCGACGAGCTTGCCCAACGCTTCTCGCTGCGCAAGGAGACGCTGATTCGCACCTTCAGGCAGGACACCGGCCTGACGCCGGGCAGCTTCCTCAACATCTCCCGCGTGGAGTACGCCAAGGCGCGGCTGCGCGCCGGGGATGATATTGCCGACGTCGGCTACCAGAGCGGCTTTGCCGACCAGAGCCATTTTCATAAGACCTTCGTCAGCTATACCGCCGCCACGCCGCGCCAGTACGCCACGGGCCGATCAATATCAGACAATAAATAGGTTCTGCAGCGCCGTACTCTGGCCTCGGATTGTTAACCGAGGTCGCTATGGAACTGTTCTTCCCTTCCGCTTTTCTCGCCCTGGCGCTGGCGCACTTTGTTGCCCTGCTAAGCCCGGGCCCGGATTTCTTCCTGCTGGTGGGCTACGCCGCGCGCTATCGGCTGCGCGGCAGCGCCGGGCTGTGCCTCGGCATCGCCGCGGGTAACGGGCTCTATATTGTTCTGGTGATTATCGGCTGGAGCGCGCTGCGCCAGTTTACGTGGCTGTTTACGCTTATCGAGCTTTGCGGGGCGCTGTATCTGCTGTGGATCGGCTCGCATCTGGTGCGCAGCCGACCTCAGGCGCTGGCACTGAATGAAACCCATCAGCGCTTTCCCTCGCTGCGTAAGCAGATCCTGCTGGGGCTCGGTTCGGCGCTGTTAAACCCGAAGAATGCGCTGTTCTATCTGGCGCTGATGACGGCGCTGCTGGGGCCGGACGTGACGCTGCTTCAGCAGGCGACCTGCGGCGTCTGGATGGTGATGGTGGTGCTTGCGTGGGATCTGGCGCTGGTATCGCTGATGGGGTTGAGGGCGGTTCAACGCAAGCTCAGCCGTTCGCTGTGGTGGATTGAGCGCACGGCAGGGGTGGTGCTGATGGGGTTTGGGGGATGGGTGCTGTGGCGGCTACTGGAAATTATACGCTGAGATAGCGGGCAGCCTGACGCCGCCCGTTGCTTATTTTTTATTTTGATCGCGCAGCATTGCTTCACGCAAAATGGCATTGAGCCTCGTCTGGTAACCTTTTCCAGGCCGTTTAAGCCACTCCATCACGTCAGCGTCGATACGTACAGATGCCTGAGTTTTGAGTGGCCGATAGAACTTCCCTCGCACCGCCCCTGACCACTGTTCATCCCCCGTGGCAGGGATATCGCTGTAATCAATCTCTGCTTCCGATTTTTCGGCGAGTGCTTTGAGCTCAGCCTCACGACGAGCACTAACCTCAGGCGCACTACCGCGTTTATGTTTAACCATGCTCATAACGGCTCCTCTCTTTACGGTCCGCCTTTCGTGCGCTAATGATTCGAATGACTTCGTCACCACTTTCAAAACGTACCGTGTGTGCGACCATAATGACAATTAGACCATGTACAAGGCCAATGGTCTGCCAACGGAACTCTCCATTTTCATGACGATCCTGCAGAGATAAATGGTAAGGATCGTCAAAAACCAGAACAGCCTCTTCAAAGCGGATCCCATGCTTAATGAGATTACTCTTCGCTTTGTTGGTATCCCATTCAAACTCCGTTGGCATAGTGTACCCTTCCCTTATTGTATATACAAAAAAGCATATACAAAACGTTCGTAAATTGAACCGGTCGACATCGTTCAATTTCATTTTCTGAAGGCGCATTCCAGAAACTGAAACGCGAAGGTCCTTCTCCTTCTTTGCACTTTCCCCTCGCTTCCCTCTATCCTTAACCCATGGAAAAAATAGCTGAACTCAAACGCGCCAAGCTGCTGGCACTGTCGCTGCTGCTGATTGCCGCCGCGGCCTTTATCACCACCCTGTTCCTGCCGCAGACCTTCTGGGTGCGCGGCGTGAAGGCCATTGCCGAGGCGGCGATGGTCGGCGCGCTGGCAGACTGGTTTGCCGTGGTTGCGCTGTTCCGCCGGGTGCCCATTCCGTTTATCTCGCGCCATACCGCGATCATTCCGCGCAATAAAGACCGAATAGGCGACAATCTCGGCCAGTTTGTGCAGGAGAAGTTTCTCGACACGCAATCGCTGGTGGCGTTGATCCGCCGCTATGAACCTGCCCAGATGATCGGCGCCTGGTTCAGTAAGCCCGACAATGCCCAGCGCGTCGGGCTGCATTTGATGCAGGTGATGAGCGGTTTTCTCGAACTCACCGACGACGGGCGCATTCAGCGCCTGCTCAAACGGGCGGTGCATAAAGCCATCGACAAGGTCGACTTCACCGAAACCAGCGCCGTAATGCTGGAGAGCATGACCAAAAACAACCGCCACCAGGTGCTGCTGGACGCCATCATCAACCGTTTGATTACCCTGATTCAGCGGGAGAGCACGCGGGAGTTTATCTCTGACCAGATAGTCCACTGGCTGAAGACCGAGCACCCGCGCAAGGCGATGGTGCTGCCCACCGAGTGGCTGGGCGATCAAAGCGCGGAGATGGTGTCGAACGCGGTGAACACGCTGCTGGACGATATCAGCCACGACCGCACGCACCAGATCCGCCAGGCGTTCGACCGCGCCACGCTGAAGCTTATCGACAACCTGAAAAACGATCCGGAAATGGCGGCGAAAGCCGACAACATCAAGCACTACCTGAAAAACGATGAGGCGTTTAACCGCTATCTGGGAGAGATGTGGGCTGACCTGCGCCAGTGGCTGAAAGCGGATATGCAAAGCGAGGACTCGCGCGTGAAGCAACGCATCGCCAACGCCGGGCTGTGGTTTGGCGAAACGCTAACAAACGACGCCAGCCTGCGGGCGTCGCTGAACGAGCATCTGGAGCAGGCCGCGCACCGCCTCGCGCCGGATTTTGCCGCGTTCCTGACCCGCCACATCAGCGACACTGTCAAAAGCTGGGACGCCAAAGACATGTCCCGCCAGATTGAGCTTAACATCGGTAAAGATCTGCAGTTCATCCGCGTCAACGGCACGCTGGTCGGCGGGACGATTGGCCTGATCCTGTTTTTACTCTCGCAGCTGCCTGCCGTGCTGGGGCATTAATCTACTTTGGGCGGCGCGATGACGTAGCGCGTCGCCTCAAAGCGGTTGAGGATCAGGTGCACCAGGAAGACCATCGTCAGCGTTGCCACCAGCGAAAAGGTGACGGAGGTGATGCGGTACAGATCGCTGAACACCAGGTCAGTGTCCGGGTGCATGTTCTGCCCGAACATAATGCCGATGGTCGTGATGCTGGAAAACCCCACGCCCGCGCCCACCTTTTCCATCACGTGCAGGCGCGCGCCAAACGCCAGCCCGAGGCCGATCAGCGGCATCATCAGCAGCATATGGCTGCTGTGATCGTAGAGGATCAGCTGCACCACCAGAATATAAAGGCAGCCCAGCACTACCCCGACCACGCGCCAGATAGAGCTCATCACCGAACCGCGATAGTGCATCGGGAACAGAATCAAAATCCCCGCCATCAGCGCCGAAAGCGAATCGCTTAAGTCGCTAATCTGGAACACCACGAATATCAGCGTCGCGACGGTGCCGGAGAGCAGCGACTCGTGGCGCACCCGGGCGTCGTCTTTCTCAATCAGCGGCGGCGGCTTGCGGGGCTCCACGTCCGGCAGGAGGTAGTTCATCAGCGCGCTCAGACACACCGCCATCACGCTCGCTTCGATGTTGGAAAACAGCAGCGTGTGCCAGTTGGTAGTGGGGTAGCTCATAAAGTTGAGCATCACGCTCTGGCACACCACGCCCATTGAGCCAAACAGGAACAGCGGCCCCTTGCTCATAAAGCGAAAACGCATCACGTACAGGGCAAACACCACCAGCGTCATGATGACCGGCCATTGCGACAGATAGCCGATGATGAAGATCATTTCGACGCAGTTAAGCGCAGCGCTGAAGATAAACTGCTTCGCCACGTGGCGGTTAAAGACCGGTACCAGCGACAGCAGCATGATCGGATAGACCACAAAAAACACGCCGTAGCTGGTGTTGTAAAAGCTGGAGATGCTCAGCGCAATCATCCCGGCAAAGACGATGCGCAGGGTCTGGCGAAAGTCGTTTGCCGTGTAGACGATGTTGCCGTGCGGGGTAAAGACCCGCGCCAGGGTGCTAATAGACATCGAACTAATAAACATAGTGAAGCAGGCTCACCAGGTGGATCTGCATCCCGGAGAAGAAGCGCGCAAACGGTCCTTCGCTGTTGTAGAGCTGCACGGTCGCGCGTGCACCGGTCGGCAAATGCTTCGGCAATTCTTCGTCCAGCGCCACGTGGATGCGCATGCGTTGGGCATCGCGCACCCAGCGGTTGGAGGTCTCCGGTTCGGACAGTTGACCGTTCACGGCCTCCTGACCCGCCAGTATCCCCGCATCGCTGCTGGTCACGTGGGCGCGGAAAACGTGCCCCGGGAAGGCGTCAAACACCACGGCGGCGTCGGTGCCCTGATGGGTATGGCGCAGGCTCTTCTCGCGGAAATCGGCGACGATATCGGTCTGGTTGTTCACCAGCGCCAGCGCGGCTGAACCTGAGGAGGCGTAAAAGCCCGGGCTTAACTGCAGGTTACTGACCGTGCCGTCCGCCTGAGCGTAGACCTTCGTCCAGCCGAGATTCAGCTCCGCTTCATCCAGCGCGTTCCGATATTTTTGCAGCGTCACGTTGCGGTGCTCGTCCCGCTCGCCGCGCTGAATGCGCAGGTTATGGATGTTGGCCTGGATGGAGCTGACGGACTGCTCGCTGCTCTGCCAGGTGGTGCGGACCTTATCCAGATCCGCCTGCGAGACGTTCTGCAGCGTGCTCAGCTTCTGGTAGCGATCGAAGGTCACTTTGTCGTTGCGCGCGGTCAGCACGGCGGTTTTCAGGCTGGCCTGCGCGGCGGCGATCTGCGCATCCAGCTGTTCGTTGGAAAGGCGTGCCTGCTCAAGCGCGATTTGCGCCGCTTCCACTTTGTTGCGAAACGGCGTGTCGTCGAGCTCAAACAGCAGATCGCCTTTCTTCACCTGGCTGTTGTTGTGGACATGTACCGCCGCCACATAGCCGGAGACGCGCGGAGAAACCGGCGTCACCACGCGCATCACGGTGGAGTCCGGCGTCAGCGGGATCCAGATATCCGCGACGATAAAGTAGACAAACATCAGCAGGAAAGAGGCAATACTCACCCTTACCCAGCGGGCAAACTTTTGTTCAGGAGTCATTATTTTTCGGTCTTGTTATCTTCTTCGCGGATTGTCCGCAAATTGCAGGCGATTTGATTCAACGTGGCGCTGAAAATGTCGATATGTTCCGGCGCGATGTTTTGCGATACGCGCGCCTGATAGGTCTCAATCACCTGAGTGAGCCGTTTTAATATGGCTTTTCCCTCGGGCGTCAGCGTCAGAAGCCGGATGCGCTTGTCATAAGGCGATACGGCGCGCAGCAGGTAACCCTGCTTTTCCAGCTGTGTCAGGGTGCGCATCAGCGGCGGCAGTTCAATGCCCTGCACCTCCGCCAGCTCACTCACCGAGACGTTATCCCCGAGCTGATGCAGCTGCATCATCACCGTCCAGCTCGACTGGGTTAACCCGGTATCGAGAATGGCATCGTCGATCACGGCACGCCACTGGCGCACGATCATCGCCATCCGCATACCCATCGGCCTGCGGCTGAACAGTTCTTCTTCACTCATGGGGGAAACCTCTCGTCACACGCGGTCAAGATAATAGTTATCAGGGTAAGTATCAAGAAACGAGAGGCAAAAGCGCAGGAATTGCGAAAGGCGTTACGGGAGGCGATTTACACGTAGGCCCGGTAAGCGCAGCGCCACCGGGCTTTTTTTAGCGGCTAAAAAGTCTCTGAACGGCACTTTTCCCCGACGCCGTCATCACCACCTCCCTGTACCCCGCCACCCGCTGGATCCACCCTTTGTTTTCCAGATGAATAAGCAGCGCCGCACCCGCCTCGCCGCCAAGGTGAAACCGCCGCTCGCTCCAGTCCAGGCAGGCGCAGCAGGCCTTTCGACGGGGGTGAGGCGTTAACGGAATACCGAGCTTCAGGAACTGCTCCCGGCCATACGGCGTCAGCGCTGAACCGTCTGCCTCCAGCCAGGCTTCCGCCTGCATAAAATCATAGATTTGGACCGCGACCGTTCCAGCAAGATGGTCGTAGCAGGTCCTGGCTTCACGCATGGCTTTCGGCACGGTGGTTTCCGGCGGGGTGATGCGGCTCCAGGAGAGCCCCATCATCTGCTCGACCAGCGCCGCCACGTCGTGCCCCGCCAGGCGATAGTAGCGATGCCGCCCCTGAGACAGGCAGGTAATCAGCTTCCCCTCCACCAGCCGGGCGAGATGCCCGCTGGCGGTCGACGGCGCAACGTCTGCCGCCGCGCTCAGCTCAGTTGCGGTCCACGCCCGCCCGTCCATCAGCGCGCAGAGCATCTTCACGCGCGACGGATCGGCCATTGCCGCCGCCACAGCCGCAACGGCCTGTTCCAGCGCCACGCTGTTATCAGGAGGTAGGCTCGTTTTTAACATATGTCGCCCAGGGTTCGGTGATCTCTGCGGCCAGCTTATCATCATCCGTCAGCAGAATAAGGTGATTCGCGTGGTCGCTGTACTGGGTAAGGATAGACACGCCGCATGCCGCCAGCGCCGCCGCAATTTCACCCAGCTCGCCGGGGCGCTCCTGCCTGAGTTTCCGGATCACCGGCTTACGCACCGCCTGCACGGTAAACCCGGCGTCGAGCAGCACGCGTCGCGCTTTTTCCCCGTCTTCCACCAGAAAATGGGCATCGGTACCAAATACGCCGCCGCCCTCCAGCCCCACGCCGTTGCGCCCCAGCAGCTGTCCAAAGCGCGCCAGCTCGCCGGGCCTGTCGCTAAAAATCACATGAACGTCATACATCCGCGCGCCCTCCGGTTTCGGAACTGTACTCCCGCACCAGCTGCGCCACCCGAATACGGTAAAAAGAGAAAATCGACTCCCGCCCTTCGGCCTGCGCGGCCTGATGGAAGACGTTCTGCTTCCAGCTGCGGACGGCCTCTTCATCCCGCCACCAGGAAAGGGAAAGAATTTTGCCGTCGGTCGTCAGGCTCTGGAACCGTTCGATATCGATAAAGCCGTCGATGTCGGCCAGCAAAGGCTTAAGCTCTGCGGCAAGCTGAAGATAGCGCGCCTGATGGGCAGGCGCGGCTTTGGCTTCGAAAATGACTGCAATCATGATGGTCTCTCCGTAGTGATGTTGGGGAGAGAATGTAGGGTAGAGAGGAACAATGCTTCGGTAAGGAGCGAAGTGTTGTGCCGGATGGCGCTGCGCTTATCCGGCCTGTGGGATGATGTAGGCCCGGTAAGCGCAGCGCCACCGGGCGGGTCTTAACCCAGAATCGACCTCGGCTCCATAAACGCCCTAATCCCCCACTCGCCCATCTCGCGCCCCACGCCGGACTGCTTAAACCCACCGAACGGCGCTTTCGGTTCATGGGCAAGCGTGTTCACCAGCACGCGACCGGAAACAATCTGCTGCGCCACGCGTCGCGCGCGGTCCGCATCGCCGCCCAGCACCATCGCGCTCAGCCCGTATTCTGTGTCATTGGCAATGGCGACAGCCTCCGCTTCGTCCTGATAAGGGATTACGCACAGCACCGGGCCGAAAATCTCGTCGCGGGCAATGGTCATCCGGTTGTTCACGTCGGCAAACAGCGTCGGGCGCACAAACCAGCCATCTCGCGTCCCGTCCGGTCTCCCTTCACCACCCGCCAGCAGACGCGCCCCCTCTTCGGTGCCTTTACGGATATAGCCCTGTACCCGCTGCCACTGCTTTTCGCTCACCATCGGGCCGACGTCCGTCGCGCTATCGCGCGGGTCGCCGGATTTGACCGCCGCCACGGCCTGCGCCAGCGCGGTTTCGATCTCCGCCTTACGCGCCTGCGGCACCAGAATGCGCGTCCCGGCCACGCACGCCTGCCCGCTGTTCATAAACCCGGCCTGAATCACCAGCGGGATCGCCTGCGCCAAATCCACATCATCCAGCAGGATCGTCGGCGATTTGCCGCCTAATTCCAGGGTCACGCGCTTAAAGCTCTCCGCCGCGTTGCGCAGGATCGCCTTGCCGGTATTCGTGGAGCCGGTAAACGAGATTTTTGCCACGTCCGGATGGCGGCTAATGGTTTCACCTACCGTCTCGCCGCGCCCGGTGACGATGTTAAACACGCCCGGCGGCAGCGCGGCATCGCGCAGCGCTTCGGTGACAATCCGGGTTTGCAGGGCGCTCATTTCGCTCGGCTTGATGACTGCCGTACAGCCCGCCGCCAGCGCGGCCGCCAGCTTGCCGCAGATAAAGCCCGCGTCGCTGTTCCACGGCGTGATAAGCCCGGCCACCCCAAGCGGCGTCATCTGCACCGTTGCCGCGCCTGCGGGAGTGACGAACTCAAACGCCTCCAGCGCCTCAATAGCCTGAGCAATCACTTCCGCCGGATAGCTGGCCATCCACGCCGAGCGCGAGGCGGGCGCGCCGTACTCTTCAACGATCGCGTCGAGCAGGTCGTCGTGGCGAGCGGCCACGGCGGCGTGCATACGTTTTAGCGCCGCGATGCGTTCCTGCTTTGTGGTCTGCGACCACGCCGGAAAAGCTGCTTTTGCCGCCGCAATGGCGCGCTCTGCGTCAATCTCATCCGCCAGACGAACCTGGCCGATAACCCGCGCCGTCGCCGGGTTGTATAAATCAAACCACTCTGTGCCGTGCGCGGTAACAAATTCGCCGTTAATAAAGATCTGTTCGATGGTGTGCATATAAACCTCCTCAGGCTGTGTGAGCACAGTCTGGCACGGCTTTTCCGTTGCGATAATCCACGCTATGCTGCAAGGGTTGTTTCGATTTTCAGGATAATCTATGCATCGTTCAGGTCTGACAGAGCTGGAAGTGGTGATGGCGGTAGTGCGGCGCGGCAGCTTTCGCGCCGCGGCGCAGGAGCTGGGCATGTCCGCCACGGCGGTCAGCAACGCCATCGCCGGGCTGGAGAGCCGCCTTGATACCCGCCTTTTCAACCGCACCACCCGCAGCGTGGCGCTCACCGACGCCGGACAGCGCTACGTGGCGCGTATCGGCCCGGCCCTGCAGGAGATCCGTCTCGCCAGCGAGGAGATCCACAGCGACACCGGGGAACCTGCTGGCACGCTACGGCTGAACGTGCCGAACCATATCGGCACCCTGTTTCTGGACCAGCTACTGATCGACTTTATGATCCGCTACCCGAAGATGCGCGTAGAGACCGTCAGCGAAGCGCGAATGATCGACATCGTCGCGGAAGGCTTTGACGCGGGGATCCGCCTTGAGGAGTCCGTGCCGCAGGACATGATCGCCGTGCCGCTGACCGGGGAGATCCGCCAGCTGGTCACCGCCACGCCGGACTATTTTGCACGCCACGGCATTCCGCAGACGCCGGACGATCTGCTTTCACATCAGGGGATCGGCATGCGCATGGCCCACGGCGGGATCTACCGCTGGGAGCTGGCGCGTCGGGGGGAAACGTACGCCCTTGCCGTGCCGCCGCGCTTTGCGACGTCCGATCTTTTTGCCTCGATCCGCGCCGTGAAAGCGGGATTAGGGGTGGGATTTTTGCCGGAACTGTATATCCGTGAAGAGCTTGAGCGGGGAGAACTGGTGAGCGTCTTAAACGACTGGGCGCAGCCCTTTGCCGGGCTGCGCCTGTATTACCCCGGCCATCGCCACGTTCCGCCAGGGCTACGGGCGCTGGTGGCGATGATCCGCGAGCGCGGGATTATTCCAGGTTAGCCTTATTCAGCCCGTAAGCCGCGTCCAGCGAGCCGGGTTCCATGCGGGAGGTGATCCCCAGACGGTTCCAGGCGTTGATCGCCACGATGGCGAAGTTCAGCTCTGAAATCTCCACGTCCGAGAAGTGCTCCGCCACGCTGCGGTACAGCGCGTCGCTAACCCCGTGAACACCAATCTGGGTCAGCGCTTCGGTGAAGGCCAGCGCGGCTTTCTCGCGGGCGCTGAACAGCGGGGACTCGCGCCAGGCCGCCAGATGGTACAGGCGCAGCTCGCGCTCGCCGGCGATTTTGGCCTCTTTCGAGTGCATATCCAGGCAGAAGGTACAGCCGTTCAGCTGCGACACGCGAATGTCGATCAGGTGCTTCAGCGCCGGGTCGATGGAGGTTTTTGCCACTTCCATGCTCAGGGCGGACAGGGCGTTGGCGAGGGCAGGTGTAACTTTATGGTGGTTAACGCGAGTGCTCATTGTCTTTCCTCTTTTTTGTGCGGCATATGTCATGCAATGCAGCAAATCTACGCCGTTCATGACATAGTAAAAAGATACAAAAAGCGTGAAAAGAGGTAGGACATGAAGCCGGGATATCACGAGATTTATTCCCGCTATCGCGACAACATCACGCGCGGCGTGCTGAAGCCGGGCGATAAGGTGCCTGCCATCCGCGTGCTGGCGGAAGAGCTGAAGGTGGCGCGTAAAACCGTCGAAACGGCGTACGCCATTCTGACGGGCGAAGGGTATCTGGTGAGCCAGGGCGCGCGCGGCACGCGGGTCAATCCGGATTTACTGTTGCCGGATAACAATGCCCCTGCGGAACAGCCCACCGGCACGCTTCCGGCATCGCTCATCAGCCAGCGGGAACGAGCGGGGTTTCTGCGCCCCGGCATCCCTGCCCTCGACAGTTTTCCGTATAAAAAATGGCTGCTGCTGGCGGGCCAGGCGACGCGCGCCATGCGTCAGGAGGAGATGCTCAACCCACCGGTGCTGGGCTGGTATCCGCTGCGCCAGGCCATCGCCAGCTATCTCAATATTTCACGCGGGCTGTCCTGCAGCGCCGAACAGGTGCTGATCACCAGCGGCTACAGCGGCAGCCTGCGGCTGATCCTCGACACCCTTGCCAGCCGCAGCGACAAGGTGGTGTTTGAAGAACCGGGCTATTTTATGGGCCAGCAGCTGCTCAAGCGGATCGTGCCGCGCCTGCACACGGTGCCGGTCGATCGCTGCGGCATCGATACGGAATACCTGCTCCGTCACCATCGCGACGCCCGTTTTGCCATCGTCACCCCGTCGCACCAGAGCCCTCTGGCGGTCACCCTCTCGCTGCCGCGCAAGCAGCAGCTGCTCGACTGGGCCAGCCAGAACGAGGCGTGGATCGTTGAAGACGATTACGATGGGGAGTTTCACTACACCCGCAAGGTGCTGCCATCGCTGAAAAGCCTCGACCAACACGACCGTGTAATTTTTATGGGCACCTTCAGTAAAACCATCATGCCGTCGCTGCGCATGGGCTACGTGGTGATGCCCGCCAGCACCGTCGGGGCCTTTACCGACTGCGCGGACATTACCACCAGCGGCCAGCCGGTGCTGACGCAAAAGATCCTCACCGCGTTTCTCAACGAAGGGCATTTTTTCCGTCACCTGAAAAAGATGCGCGCGCTGTATCAGACCCGCCGCGACTGGATGATTGCCGCCCTGCGCGAGGTGTATGGCGATCTGTTTTTCACCGAGCAAAACGACGGCGGGATGCATATCGTGGCGTTCCTGACCAGAGGAAGCGGTGACCGGGAAGTGGCGCGCTGCTGGCAGGAACAGCAGCTGCAGGTGAATGCGCTTTCGGAGTGGTATCGCGGGTCCGGCAAACGCTACGGGCTGGTGATGGGCTATAACAACGTGCGGTCGTATCAGGAGGCGGTGGATTTGCTGGAAAGACCGAAGCGGCAGACGTTTGGGCTGTTGAGCTGAACATCGCCGGGTGGCGGCTATGCCTTACCCGGCCTACAGGATCGGCGCTGAATATCGCCGGGTGACGGCTACGCCTTACCCGGCCTACTCGATCCCGTAGGCCCGGTAAGCGTAGCGCCACCGGGCGATGACGCGGCTCATACATCATACCGCGACAACCCAACGTCCTTAAGCTGCTCGTCGCTCATTTGGCTCAGAATGCGGCGGGTACGGTTGATGCGATACCAGTTACGCAGCGTTTTCGCTACCCAGACAAACGCGATAAACGGACGTTTTGAACGATTCTCGTAGAATTCCATGATGCTCTCCTCGCTGTGTCAGTGGGGTTATCATCATGGAAAACGGTCTGTACAATACAGATTCAAAAACTGCTTTTGTTTACCATACAGATCCGCTAAAACGATATCTGCATGGCGGTTTACCCATCAATCTGTACTGGTTTTACAATCTGTATGGTGATAACAAAGGATACAGCATGACGCGCTATCAACATCTCGCCAACCTTCTGGCAGAACGCATTGAACAAGGGCTGTATCGCAGCGGCGAACGTCTGCCGTCGGTACGCGCGCTGAGCCAGGAGCACGGTGTGAGTATCAGCACCATACAGCAGGCCTATCAGATCCTCGAAAACCTCCAGCTGATCACCCCCCAGCCGCGCTCCGGCTATTTTGTTTCGCAGCGCAAAGCCCAGCCGCCGGTTCCGGCCATGACGCGCCCGGTACAGCGCCCCGTGGACGTCACCCAGTGGGATGAGGTGATGATGCTGCTGGACGCCCGCGCCGACAAAGAGATGATCTCCTTTGGCGGCGGCTCGCCGGATATTAACCAGCCGAGCCTGAAGCCCCTGTGGCGCGAGATGAGCCGCATTGCGCAGCATAATCCGGGTGAAATGCTGAGCTATGACGTGCTCGACGGCCGCCTGGAGCTGCGCGAGCAGATCGCCCGCCTGATGCTGGACGGCGGCTCGACCGTGGCAGCGAACGAGATTGTCATCACCAACGGCTGCCACGGCGCACTGTCGATCGCCCTACTCTCGGTGTGCAAGCCGGGGGACATCGTGGCGGTGGAGTCGCCGTCGTTTCACGGCACCATGCAGATGCTGCGCGGGTTTGACATCAAGGCGATTGAAATTCCCACCGATCCCGAGACCGGGATCAGCATCGAGGCGTTAGAGCTGGCGCTGGAACAGTGGCCGATCAAGGCGGTGATCCTGGTGCCCAACTGCAATAACCCACTCGGGTTTATCATGCCGGAAGCGCGGAAAAAGCAGGTGTTAGCCCTGGCCCAGCGGCACGATATCGTGATCGTGGAGGATGACATTTACGGCGAGCTGGCGGCGGAGTACCCGCGCCCGCGCACCATTCATTCGATGGATATCGACGGCCGCGTGATCCTCTGCAGCTCGTTTACCAAAACCGTGGCGCCGGGTCTGCGCGTCGGCTGGATTGTGCCGGGGCGCTATTACGACCGGGTGATGCACATGAAATACGCCGCGGGCGGGTTTAACGTGCCGGGGACGCAGATGGCGGTGGCGGCGTTTATTCGCGACGGGCATTATCATCGCCACGTGCGCCGTATGCGTCAGATTTATCAGCAGAATATGGAAACCTACACCTGCTGGGTGCGGCAGTATTTTCCGGCAGAGATTTGCGTCACGCGCCCGCAGGGAAGCTTCCTGCTGTGGATTGAGCTGCCGGAGAAGGTGGATATGGTGTGCGTCAGCAAGCAGCTGTGTCGGCTGAAGATCCAGGCCGCGGCCGGGTCGCTGTTTTCCGCCTCCGGGAAGTACCGCAACTGTCTGAGGATCAACGTGGCGCTGCCGCCGACTGAGAAGAATCGCGAGGCGTTGAAGAAGATGGGCGAAGCGATTGTGATTGCGATGGAGGAGGGCTAGTGCGGCCTGATGCCCTCACCCCGACCCTCTCCCACAGGGAGAGGGAGAAAACCGCCGTTGTAGGCCCGGTAAGCGCAGCGCCACCGGGCAACAGGCCGCACTACTCGTCGAAGTACCAGTACCCCTGATTAATCAGCCCGGTGAGCTCTTCAACAAACGCCGGGTTATTCAGCGCATCGCCCAGCTCGGCCTGGCCGAGTTCGGTGTAGCGGCACAGCGCATCCGCCGCCTTCGCGTCTACCGTCTCCAGCTGTTCGCTGTTGATGAAGAAGCTGCCGTTAATGTTCAGCACGCGCAGGCCGCTCAGGCGAGACAGCGTTTCGCCGCCCTGCAGCGCGTCCAGCACCTCTTCCGGCGCGTACGGCGGCTCGGCGGCGGCAATATCCAACTCGTGGCGCGGCGTCGAGACAAAGCTGCCGAACCATTTTGTGAAATCATCCGGCTTGCCGATCATGTCGATCATCATCTGACGAATGCGATCGAGCTCGTACTGCTCCACGCGGCCCGGGTGTTCGCGACAGGTCAGATCCGGATCGCTGTAGTGCTCGCCGCCCAGATCGTTTTCCAGCGCATAATCGGCGAAGCTGCTGATCAGATCGCGACCGTTCGGCCCGCGGAAGCCGACGGAGTAGTTCAGCGCGGTCTCATGGGTAAAGCCGTCGTGCGGGAATCCAGGTGGGATGTAGAGGATATCGCCCGGAGCCAGATCTTCGTCGATGATTGGCTCGAAAGGATCCACATGCAGCAGCGCCGGGTGTGGGCAGAACTGACGCATCGGCAGCTTATCACCCACGCGCCAGCGGCGGCTGCCCATCCCCTGAATGATAAACACGTCGTACTGATCGATATGTGGACCCACGCCGCCGCCGGGGACGGAGAAGGAGATCATCAGGTCATCCAGACGCCAGTCCGGCAGGACTCGGAACGGACGCACCAGCTCCGCGGCGGGCATATGCCAGTGGTTTACCGCCTGCGCCAGCAGCGACCATCCCGTTTCACCCAGATCGTCAAAGTGCTCAAACGGACCATTGCTGGCCTGCCACTTGCCGTTGAAATGGCTCACCAGGCGGCTATCGACTTCCGGCTCCATCGCCAGGCCTGCCAGCTCGTCCGGGGTAATCGGGTCGACAAAATTCGGGAAGGCATTTTTCAGCACAACGGGTTTTTTTTGCCAGTATTTCTCAAGAAATTCCGGCCAGTTCAGGTTCAGTTGATACGCCATGGGTAGCACCAGTGAGAGGGGAAACAGGCGCGATTATAGAAGAGACGGTACGAGGGGAACTTGTCATGGGTCAAACGAGGGCGTGTAGGTCGGGTAAGGCGAGGCCGCCACCCGACACGTACACGACGTAAATCTTAATCCAGCTTCAGCTCGTCATAATGGGTAATCAGCTTGCCTACGATGCCGTAGTCCAGCGCTTCTGCCGGAGACATCCAGAAGTTGCGGTCGGTGTCTTTTTTCACTTTTTCCAGCGGCTGGCCGGTGGCGTCGGCGATCAGCTTGTTCACGCGATCCAGCATGCGGATGATCTCGCGCGCTTCGATCTCAATATCCGTTGCCTGACCGCGCACGCCGCCCAGCGGCTGGTGGATCATAAAGCGGGTATTTGGCAGCGAGTAGCGGTGCTCTTTCTTCGCCGCCAGGAAGATGGTGATCCCGGCGCTCGCCACCCAGCCGGTGCCGATGACGTGAACTTCCGGGCGGATGAACTTGATGAAGTCGTGGATGGTATCGCCCGCTTCCACGTGGCCGCCCTGGCTGTTGATGTACAACTTGATCGGATCGTTGCTGACGCTTTGCAGCAGGATCATCTGGGTGATGACTTTCTGCGCCAGCTCCTGGTTGATCTCACCGGAGATCACAATCGAACGGGACTCCAGCAGTTTTTGCTGCAGAGCGCCCGCGCCGTTTGACCCTTCCGCTTTATCCTTGTCGCTTTCTTTCAGTGTGTAGTGCATTGTTATTTCCTCAGCTTGTAGCGCTCAAAACCAGAGTGTAGCCTGTTTTACCGATCAAAGTCCTCACAGACAAATAACGAGGGAGCATATGAATATTGCACATGTCGCACTCTGGACCCGCAGCCTGAACGCCCAGGTTGAGTTCTGGGAAACGGTGTTTAATGGCCGCAGAAACGAACGCTACGTCAGTAAAAATCGTCCCGGTTTCGAATCTCACTTTATTACGCTGGATAACGGGCCGACCATCGAGCTGATGACGCTGCCGGACCTGCCCGGTGCCCCTGCGCACCCGGAGTTTATCGGCTGGGCGCATATCGCCATCAACGTCGGCAGCAGGGCGCAGGTCGACAGCATGGCCGAGCGGGCGCAGGCAAACGGCACGCTGCTCAGCGCCCCGCGCATGACCGGGGACGGCTTCTATGAAGCGGTGATCGCGGATCCGGACGGCAACCGCATCGAACTTGTGGGTGCATAAAATCAGCGTTTCGTTGCTTAACCGCCCCGGCCACGTATCGCTATACTTCATCTTCATACGGTTATCATATTGTGAAATGATAATGATAGTTAATGTGTTAAGATGAAAGTCAGCATAAACAGTCCCTTACGTAACCGTCGGGATTGTTTGCATCCTCGACATGTCAATCAGCACCGGGGCGGTGAATGGAACACATTGTGTATGTGGTAGATGACGATGACGCAGTCAGGCAGTCCGTGATCGGTCTGCTGGATTCGGCAGACCTGAACGCCGTCGGCTTTTCATCGGCAGAAGCGTTTCTTCAACACCGCTTTGAAGATCTACCCTCGTGCGTGGTCCTCGATATGCAAATGCCCGCCATCTCAGGATTTGAGGTGGCTGACGCGCTCAAGGACAGCGGGCGCGAGATCCCGATTATTTTTCTCACCGGTCACGGCACCATCCCGATGTCGGTGCGCGCCATTAAAGGCGGCGCGTACGAATTTCTCACCAAGCCCGTCGAATCCACCGCGCTTATCGACGCCATCGAGTCCGCGCTTCAGCTGGCGGAACACAACGCCGTGCGCAATAAAGAGCATTATGCCCTGAAGCAGCGCCACATGTCCCTCACCCCGCGCGAGCACGAGGTGCTGACGCTGGCGATAAGCGGCATGCTGAACAAGCAGATTGCCGCCGAGCTGGGCGTCAGCGAGATCACGGTTAAGGTGCACCGTCGCCGCGTGATGGAGAAAATGCAGGTGCGCTCGGTGGCGGAGCTGGTCAGGGCCGTTGAGCGCCTGACGAATAGCCAGCCCGCGGAGTAACCTTTACCCTTCCTGCGCCGCCAGCGGCAGCGCAAACGCAAACACCGTGCCGTACGGCTCCCGGCGGCGCGCGCTCAGCTTCCCGCAGTGGCGCTCGATGATGCTGGCGCTGATGGTCAGCCCCATCCCCATCCCCTGCGCTTTGGTGGAGTAGAACGAGTCAAAAATCTGCTCCAGCCGCTCGGGCTCAATGCCGCTCCCGGTATCGGCGATCTCGACGATCACCTTCCCGTCCGCGTTAGCGGTGCTGAGGGTGATGGTGCTGGCGCGATCCTTCACATCGGCCATCGCCTCTACCGCATTCATCACCAGATTGAGCAGCACCTGCTGGATCTGCACGCTATCGCCGGTGATAAAGCTGTCCTGCGCCCTTAACAGATAATCAACGCTAATGTGTCTCTGCTCCAGCTCGCTGCGCGAAAGCGTGATGATATGGTGGATCAGGTAGTGCATGTCGATGCGCGAGAAGGTGGGATCCTGCTTGCGCGTCAGGGACTGGATGCTGCGAATGATCTCCCCCGCCCGCGCGCCTTCCGCGGCGATCTCCTCCAGCCCTTCGCGCACTTTATCCAGCCGGGCGGGCTCGCGGCTGAGCCAGCGCAGGCTCGCCCCGGCGTTCGAGACGATCGACATCAGCGGCTGGTTGATCTCGTGGGCGATGGAGGAGGTCAGCTGCCCGACGGTGGTGGCCCGGGACACCCGCGCCAGATCCGCCTGCGCGACCCGCATGGCATCCTCCGCGGCGCGCTGGCTGGTGATGTCGGTGATGATGCCGTAATACTCGTTCACCTCGCTGCCCACGCCCACCGGATCGCCAATCCCGAGGAGGTAGCGCGTTGAGCCGTCGGTACGCTTAACCCTAAACTCCGCGCGCATGGAGAGCCCGTCGCGCACGCTCTCGGTGACGATGGCGCTGATGCGGGCGTAATCGTCCTCATGAACGAAGGTCAAAAACTCCGCCATGGAGATCATCTTTTGCCGCTCGGGCAGGCCGAGAATGCGGGCGTACTCTTCCGAGACAAACATCAGATCCTGCTCCAGCTCCCAGCGCCAGCTGCCGGTGTGGCTGATCTGCTCGCCGAGCATCAGCGAGGTCTGGCTGGAGCGCAGCTCTTTCTCCACCCGTCGGCGCTGGATGTTCTCCGCCAGCAGCTCGGCGTACAGCCGCGCCGTCTCCAGGGATACTGCGGCCTGCGCGCCCAGCAGGCTCACCACGCGCGAGTGCTCGGCGGTGAAGACCTCCGGCATCAGGCGGTTTTCCAGGTACAGCACGCCCACCAGCCGCGCCTGCTTGAACATCGGGACGCACATGACCGCCGCCCCCGAGGTCACCAGATAGGGATCCTGACTGAAGGGATGGAACTCCTCCGGCCTGCCGGTGCGGATCTCCTGCCCGGTGCGGATCACCGCCGCCAGCACCGACAGCGGCAGGTCGGTCGCCGTCGGCACGTCTTTCAGGATCCGCACCCGCACGCCCTCGGTGCTGGTCCAGGCGCTGGCCTCGATCTCAGGAATGAGGCTCTCGCTCACGCGCAGCAGCAGGCCGCGCTGCGCCCCGGCGCGTTCGAGCAGGATGGTCATCAGGTTTTCGATTAAGCGCTCAAGGTTAATCTCTTCCGACAGCGCGCGGGAGGCTTTGATGACGCTTTGCAGATCGCGGATGGTCTCGTTCTGGGCGAACGCCACCGTGTCGTAGGCGCTGGCCTGCCCGGAGGCCAGCAGGTGCGGGAAATCCTGCTCCAGCTGGCGCACCTTGGCCTGCGCGCCCGCGCGGCCCCAGGCGGCAATCGCGCCGCGGAAGTGCGCGTCCGAGGCGGTCGGGTAGCCGCAGGCCAGCGAAAAGCGGCCCGCCAGCTCGTGGGCCAGGGCGTTGATCGGGTTAAACCCGCCCTCGCGGGAGAGCCGGACCGCCTTCTCATACTGCTCGAGCGCAATGCTGTTCATCCCGTCCAGCCGCACGATTTCGGCGTAGATCAGCGCCTCTTTATCCGCGAACGTGCCGGGATTAATGCGCGCCCAGAGGGCAATTTTGTCGTAGTGGGCGTGAATGCTGCGGCGGTGATTCGCCGAGAAGGTCTCCGGCGTCAGCTGACGGGAGAGCGCCAGAGCGCTGTAGAGATGGTAATCCAGCAGATGAATATGCCCCGGCGCAGACCACGCGAACCAGCCCGCCATCTCGAGATCCGCCTGCGCGTCGGCATATTCGCCGCAGGTAAAGTGCGCCATGCCGCGATAGAGCCAGTACCAGAACAGCATGGTGGCGTTCTTCTCCGGCGCCTGCTCCGGCGACGCGGGAAGCAGCGCCTCCGGCAGCACCTGCGACGCGGTCCAGGTGCCGATGACCGGCGTGCGCAGAAACTCAACGTAGCCGCGCTGGACCATCAGGATGGTTTCCACGTCCTGGAAGTGGGTTTTACGCACGAACGACAGGCCGCGATCGATGCTGGTCAGCACCCCGTCCAGGTGATCGCCCCGCGAGAGGAAGTTAATCACCTGATGGCAGGCCGCAAAGCAGGCCATCGTCATATCCCCGTGGGTCACCGCCGAGGTGAAGCAGGCCTTCGCGCACTCGATGGTAAACGATAAAGGCTGGGTCCAGACGCTGAGCTGGTCGAGCGGCAGCAGGGTTTTGGCTTCGAAGGCGTCGTAGCCGTGGCGATTCACCAGCTCGCGGGCCAGGGTGCCGTACTGAAACCCGAGGCGGTACTCGGCGTAGCGGTGGCCCATCAGCACGCCAAACCAGGCCATCGCCGTGGTGGAGGCGCCGGTAATGCCGTGGTCAAGGGTCAGGTGCATCATGCGGCAGAGCAGCAAAAAGTGCAGGCGCGGGCAGATGAAGCTGGCGCAAATGCTGGCGCTGTAGAGCAGGTTCATCACCGCTTCGGTTTCCGGGTTGTCCATCAGCGACAGCTGGGCAAACAGGTTTTGCGGCGCGTCGGCCGTGCGGTTGCAAAACAGCGCCCAGGCCTCGTCGCAGTCGGCATCTTCCGGATAGCGGCTAATCTGGATCCCGAAAATCCCCAGCCAGCAGAGTGCCGCCTCCAGCGCCAGACGGCTGTCCGACTGGCGAATGTACACCTCCACCAGCAGGTTGGCCGCCAGCGCCTTTTCGGTCAGCCCGCCGGGGCAGCCGAGAATGGCGTCGCACAGCTCGCGGGTGCGCTCCAGGTGCCCCAGCGCAAACTCGCAGCCCGCCTCTTCGATATCGAGCATAAAGTCCGACACCGTCCCGGCGTTGCCCAGCGCTCTGGCGGTCTGGATATAGCCGAGCGCCGAAAGGTAATCTCCCGAACGCTTCGCGCGTCGCGCGGCCAGCAGGCTCAGCTCGCGGAACATCTCCCGCTGCGGGGCGGGCTGGATGCTGTCCAGCGCGGCCGTGACGTGGTGAACGGCGCGGAACAGCAGCTCGTTCCCCGCCGCCTGACGCGCGGCGTCGGCCAGCAGGCTGGCGGTCGTCAGGTGAATATGGCTTTTCTCATGCCGTTCCAGCAGCGCAAAGGCCGCCTCCTGCACCCGGTCGTGGGTGAAGGCGTACTTTTTTTCCGTCAGCACGATGAGCTGGGCCATTACCGCCGGGTGCAGCGCATAGCGCATTTCCGCCATCGACATGCCAACCACGCGGCAAATCATCTCCATCTCGCCCGTGCCGCCGAGGCAGGCGATGCTGCCCAGCAGGCGGCGCGTCTCGTCGGGCAGCTCTTCGAGCTGCTCCAGCACAAGAGTGACGACGTTTTCGGTGTAATGCCTGGCGCGGATCGCCTGCAGATCGTAGTGCCACTTGTCCTGATATTTGTTGTGCACCACCAGGCCGTCATCAACGATGCGGCGGAAAAATTCGTGCACAAAGAGCGGGTTGCCGCCCGTCTTCTCGTGGATCAGCGTGGCGAGATCGGTCGTCGCCGCGCTGCGGGTGCGAAATACTGTCGCCAGCCAGCGCGCCACCGCTTTCACGGAAAGCGCCTGCGGGACAATCTCGCTCGCGTTTTGCGCCGCCTCCGGCAGGCCTGCCAGCAGCGCCTGCAGGGCGGCGTCGGACACGGAACTGATATCCCGGTGGGCCGCGACCACCAGCAGCGGAACAGCGCCGCAGTTCATCAGCAGATATTTGAGCGTATGCAGGCTGGCGGTATCGCTCCACTGGAGATCGTCGAGCACCAGCACCAGCGGGCAGCCCTGCGAGGCAAAGGTTTTCACCAGCGCCAGCACCATATGGCTGAAGCGCGCCCGGGCATCAATGGAAAACGTATCCGCCGAGAAGCGCGGCTTGCTCTCCAGCAGCAGGCCCAGCTCGGGCACCAGGCTGACGGCCAGCGCCTCGTGCCCCTCCAGGGCGCGAGACAGGCGGATTTTCCACTTCGCCACGTCCTCTGCGGGCAGCCCCAGCAGGTGCAGCGTCAGGGTGCGGAACGCGGAGCTTAATACGCCGTAGGGCAGCGACGGCGAAAACTGATCGACTTTGCCCACCGCCAGCAGCACCGTACGCTGCTGCAGCGTTTTGAGCGCCGTCGCGATAATTGAGGATTTGCCGATCCCCGACGGCCCGCCGATCGTCACCAGCTCCGGCGCCAGGTTCTGCCCCACCCGCTCAAACGCGGCAATGACGTCGTTCGCCTGCGGATGCGTCGCGAACAGGGAGTCCGCCAGATTGATCGCCGGGGTGCGGTCCTGCTGGCCGGGGGTAAAGGCGACGATCTCGCCCTCGCAGGTCAGCGTCGCCTGGCAGCGGCGGAGGTCGGCAATCAGCCCGTCGACCGTCTGGTAGCGGTTATCGGGGTGCTTTTCCAGCAGCTTCAGGATGATGGTCGACAGCATTCCCGGCACGTCCGGGCGGATCGCGTCCGGGGCCAGCGGCGCCGAGGCAATATGGTAGTGCGCCCAGTTGGTCTGTTCGTCCTCCCCCAGCTCAAACGGCAGGCGTCCGGTCAGGAGCTCATACAGCACCATGCCGAGGCTGTAGAGATCGCTGCGGCCGTCGACGGGGCGCTGGGTGCGGGTGGTGTGCTCCGGCGACATATACGCGGGCGTACCGCCTGAAACGGCAAGCCGGGTCTGGGTGATAGCATCGGAAAGGCTGCTGGAAAGGCCAAAGCTGCCCAGACGGCAGGTGGCATCGTGATGAACAAAAATACTGCCGGGCTTAATATCGCCGTGGATCAGGTTTTGCAGATGCATCTGGCGCAGGGGAGCGCAGATCTGGATCGCCATCTCGATAAAGCGCGCGATCCCCGAGATCGCCCTGCCCGCGCGCCGCGCCAGCAGCTCAAACGCAAACGGGGCGTACACCAGCGCGAAGCGCCCCCGGTACTGGGTGGAGGCAACGGCGCGGATGGCCCAGCTGTCCTGCAGCGCGTCGCGCAGCGCAAACTCGTTTTTCAGCAGCCGGGTGGCCCGCTCTTCCTCTTCGTCGCTCACCGCGGTGGCGATAATGAACGAGCCGCCAGAATGGGGATGTCGCGCGTGCATCCAGGCGATACCGCCCTCCTGCGCCAGCACGGTAAAAATCACATCCTCTTTAAGGACAAAAACCCGCCCCTGGTGAAGATTCCCCTGGGCGGGCCAGAATGCAGGCTGCTCGTGTTCGTTCATCCGCGATCCTTATTGTCGGCGGGCCATCTCCCGCTGAATATGATCCAGCAGAATATCGATGTTAATAGGCTTACGCAAAAATGCAGCGGCGCCCAGACTGAGAGCGTACCGCTGCATATTTTCATCAGCATGACCGGAGATAAAGATCACGGGCGGAGGCGGGACGGCCAGCAGCCGCAGCTTGTCAAACAGCTCCAGGCCGCTCATGCCCCGCAGCTTGATATCGGCGATCACCAGCGCCGCGCCGGACAGGGCGAGCGGATGGCTCAGAAATACCTCTGCCGAATCAAACGTATCGGCGGCATAGCCCTCCGACTCCAGGAGATTACTCAGCCCGCTGCGGACGGAACGTTCGTCATCAATGATGGCAATGCGCCACGGCAGCGTCATGCTGTCTTTCCTCTGGTAAATCATTAAACGTCGCGATCGTCCTTCGCGGGCGCAGGAGGCGCCGTGCCGCTGATTTTCGGTACGCATTCGTGACGAAACCAGGCGAGGGTAAGCGGTTCGCGACTCAGTAAACGCCGTCCCACCGGGATGAGCTGTTCGCCCACCAGCATGCCAAACAGGCCAAGCAGGGCGACAACCGGCGGTGCCGGGGAATGGACGTCGAGCAGAGCGTAAATTACCCCAGCAACCACGCCGCACACCAGCGAAATTATCCATGCTTTCATGACGACGCTCCCGTCTGCGAGTTGGCCTGCGGAACGGTCACCTGAGGAGGGGGCGCAGCGTCGCGGGATAACAGATGGCGCGTCGCCTGTTCGCCCGCCAGCATCCCCAGCAGGCCAATCAGCGCCAGCGCGGGCGGCGCGGGGGAGCGCACCTTCAGCACGGCATACATCAGGCCAATCAACACGCCTGCCGCAAGGGATATCAGCCCAGTACTCATTGTGAACTCCAGAGAAAGAGGCAGCGGCGAGCCGGATGAGGGACCAGCCCGCCAGCGGAACTTAGCGAGCCGGGACCGGCGCTAAGGTGCGGTGCTCGCTCTTCTGGCGAGACGGCGCTTTGTGCACCATGGTGTAGGCGTAATCGACGCCCATGCCGTACGCGCCGGAGTGCTCGCGCACGATGTCCATCACCGCGGTGTAGGTCTCTTTACGCGCCCAGTCGCGCTGCCACTCCAGCATCACCTGCTGCCAGGTCACCGGGATCACGCCCGCCTGGATCATGCGCTGCATCGCGTAGTCGTGGGCTTCTTTGGAGGTGCCGCCGGACGCGTCCGCCACCATATAAATTTCGTAGTCGCCTTCCAGCATCGCGCACAGGGCAAAGCTGTTGTTGCACACTTCGGTCCACAGACCGGCAACCACCACCTTCTTCTTGCCGTTGGCCTTCAGCGCGTCGCGCACCTTCTGGTCGTCCCAGGAGTTCATGGAGGTACGCTCCAGGATGTCCTGGCCCGGGAACACGTCCAGCAGCTCTGGATAGGTATTGCCGGAGAAGCTTTCGGTCTCAACGGTGGTGATGATGGTCGGGATGTTGAACACTTTGGCCGCTTTCGCCAGCGCCACGGTGTTGTTTTTCAGCACCTGGCGGTCAATAGACTGCACGCCAAACGCCATCTGAGGCTGGTGATCGATAAAGATGATCTGACAGTTCGCAGGGGTTAACACTTCGAGCTTTGAAGAGGTCATAGCATTTTCCAGTGGTTAAGGGTGAAATCGCCGCGAGCGCCGCGACGATAAAATCACCCTCATCCTGCGGTTTTCCGTCTCTGCGCGTAATTATCTCTTCGTATAGTTAACCTTAGGTATAGTTATACTTTGGTATACCTATCCTATTGTATAACTGGATCTTTGCCGAAACCGGTTCCCATAATCCTGACCATTCCCCTCTCAGTCAGGAGCAGTTTATGGTTACCCTCGGTAAAGCCGATCTCATTCTGGTTAACGGCCAGTTTCACACCGTCGATCGCGAGAACCCCGTCGCGGAAGCCGTTGCCGTGCGCGACGGAAAATTTCTGGAAGTGGGTACCGTCGCCGAGGTGATGCAGCACCACTGCGACGGCACCAAGGTGGTGGATTTGAAAGGCCATACCGCCATCCCCGGCCTGAACGACTCGCATCTGCACCTGATCCGCGGCGGGCTGAACTACAACCTCGAGCTGCGCTGGGAAGGCGTACCGTCCCTGGCCGACGCCCTGCGGATGCTGAAAGAGCAGGCCCTGCGCACGCCGTCGCCCCAGTGGGTGCGCGTGGTAGGCGGCTGGACCGAGTTCCAGTTTGCCGAGCGCCGCATGCCAACCCTCGATGAAATTAACGACGCCGCGCCGGATACCCCGGTCTTCATCCTGCACCTGTACGACCGCGCCCTGCTCAACCGCGCCGCGCTGAAGGTGGTCGGCTACACCAAAGACACGCCGAACCCGCCGGGCGGCGAGATCCAGCGCGATGCCAACGGCAACCCGACCGGGATGCTGATTGCCCGTCCGAACGCCATGATCCTCTACGCTACGCTGGCCAAAGGGCCGAAGCTGCCGCTGGAGCAGCAGGTCAACTCCACGCGCCAGTTCATGCGCGAGCTGAACCGTCTGGGGCTGACCAGCGCCATCGACGCGGGCGGCGGCTTCCAGAACTACCCGGAAGATTACGAGGTGATTGCCGAGCTGCACGAGAAAAAGCAGATGACCATCCGCATCGCCTACAACCTGTTTACCCAGCGTCCGGGCCACGAGCTGGAAGACTTTGAAAAATGGACCGATATGCTCACGCCGGGCCAGGGCAGCGACTTCTTCCGCCACAACGGCGCGGGGGAGATGCTGGTCTTCTCCGCCGCCGATTTTGAAGACTTCCTCGAGCCGCGCCCTGACCTCGCGCCGGGCATGGAGGACGAGCTGGAGCGCGTGGTACGCCATCTGGTGGAGCACCGCTGGCCGTTCCGCCTGCACGCCACCTACAACGAATCCATCAGCCGCATGCTGGACGTCTTTGAGAAGGTGAACCGCGACATACCGTTCAACGGCCTGCACTGGTTCTTCGACCATGCGGAAACCGTCACCCAGGCCAACATCGACCGCATCAAAGAACTGGGCGGCGGCATTGCCGTGCAGCACCGCATGGCCTTCCAGGGGGAATACTTTGCCGAGCGCTACGGCATCGAAGCCACCCGCCACACGCCGCCGGTGGCGAAAATGCTCGAGACCGGCGTGCCGGTGGGCTTAGGGACGGACGCCACCCGCGTGGCGAGCTACAACCCGTGGACCGCGCTCTACTGGCTGGTCTCCGGCCGCACCGTCGGCGGGATGCAGATGTACGATCACAGCGCCCGTCTGGACCGCGATACCGCCCTGATGCTCTGGACCCAGGGCAGCGCGTGGTTCTCCAGCGAGCAGAACCAGAAGGGGCAGATCAAGGTCGGCCAGCTTGCCGACCTGGCGGTGCTCAGCAAAGACTACTTCCGCGTGCCGGAAGAGGAGATCAAGGGCATCGAGTCCGTCCTGACGGTGGTCAACGGCGATATCGTTTACGCCGCAGGCAGCTTTGGCCCGCTCGCGCCGCCTGCCATTCCGGTTCTGCCCGAGTGGTCACCGGTGGTGAAGGTGCCGGGCCACTACCGCAGCGCGCCGCCGCAGGCCGCACGCGTCGGCATGAACCCTATCCATCACTGCAGCGGCCCGTGCGGGGTTCACAGCCACCAGCATGATTTCGCCCGCACGTCAGAGATGCCGGTGTCCGACGATAACGCTTTCTGGGGGGCGCTGGGCTGCAGCTGCTTTGCATTCTGATGAAAAACACCTTTACTCCGCCCCGGATCGACCTGGGGCTGTTATTCCTGCGCCTGACCGGCAGCCTGCTGCTGCTGTACGTGCACGGCCTGCCGAAGGTGCTGCACTTCAGCGAAGAGCTGACGCGCATTGAAGATCCGTTTGGCTTCGGGCCTTACGCCAGCCTGATCCCGGCGATTGTCGCCGAGGTGGTTTGCCCGCTGTTTATCATTGCGGGCGTGTACACCCGCCTGGCGTGCCTGCCGATTATCGCCGTGCTGCTGGTGGCGATGCTGGCGGTCCACCCGAACTGGTCGATTGCCGAAGGGCAGTTTGGCTGGCTGCTGCTGATTATCTTCACCACCCTTGCCCTCACCGGGCCGGGCCAGTGGCGGCTGCAGCGTAAGGCAGCGGAGAGGTTCGCATGACCCAGGTTAACGACGTTCGCGACGCACACGTCGAGACGACGCCCGCATCGACGGTTTCGCCCTGGCAGCCGCTGAGCCAGCCGGTGTTCCGCATGCTGTGGATCGCCACGGTGGTCTCTAACGTCGGCTCATGGATGAGCGACGTCGGCATAAACTGGAGCATGCTGACTCTGAGCGCCGACCCGCTGGACATCGCGCTGGTGCAGGCAGCCAGCAGCCTGCCGATGTTCCTCTTCGCCCTGCCGTCCGGGGTGATGGCGGACATCGTCGACCGACGTAAATACCTGCTCTTCTCCCAGCTGTGGGTGTTCATCGCCGCCGCCGGGCTGACGGTGCTCTCCTTCACCGGACACGTCACCCCCACCGTTCTGCTGGTGGCGACGTTTCTGCTGAGCGTGGGCGCGGCGATGAGCTCGCCGCCGTTCCAGGCCGTGGTGCCCGATCTGGTGAGCAAGCCGGAGCTGGGTGCCGCCGTGGCGCTGAACTCGCTCGGGGTGAACATCAGCCGGGCGATTGGCCCCGCGCTGGGCGGTTTTCTGCTGTCGCTCGCCGGGCCGTGGATGGTGTTTGCCCTCAACGCGCTGTCCGTGGTCGGCGTGGCCTGGGTGCTGTGGCGCTGGCGTCCGGCCCCGTCCATTCAGCGTCTGCCGCCGGAGCACTTCTTCTCCGCGGTGCGATCCGGGATTCGCTACGTGCACGCCGCCCCGGTGCTGCGCAACGTGCTGGTGCGAACGGTGGCCTTCTTCGTTTTCGGCAGCGCGGGCTGGGCGCTGCTGCCGCTGGTGGCGCGCCGCGAGCTGGGCCTGGGCCCGGCGGGCTACGGCGTGATGCTGGCGTGCATTGGCCTGGGGGCGATTGCCGGGGCGATCCTGCTGCCGCGCCTGCGCCAGCGGCTGGACGCCGACCGCCTGATGGTGGCCGCCAGCCTGACGTTTGCCCTCACCATGCTGGCGCTGGCGTTCGTGCGCCACGTCTGGCTGCTCAACCTGTTTGAGTTCTTCACCGGCTTCGCGTGGATTGCGGTGCTCTCCACCCTCAACCTCGGCGCGCAGCGCAGCGCCGCCCGCTGGGTGAAGGCCCGCGCGCTGGCGGTCTACCTGACGGTGTTCTTCGGCTCGATGACCGCGGGCAGCGCCATCTGGGGGCAGATCGCTTCCCGCTTCGGCACCCCGACCTCGCTGGTGGTCGCCACGCTGGGGATGGTGCTGGCGAGCGCGACGGTGTTCCGCTGGAAGCTGGGGAAAGATCCGGACCTGAACCTCGACCTCAGCGGCCAGCCGCTGGACGGCGTGGAGATTGACCTGCCGAACGAGCGCGGCCCGGTGCTGGTATCGCACGAGTACATCATCGACCCGCAAAACACCAAGGCCTTCCTGGAGGCGGTTCACGAGCTGCGCCGGGTGCGCCGCCGCGCCGGGGCGATGAGCTGGGCGGTGTACGAGGATATTGAACGTCCCGGCCTGTTTATCGAGACCTTCCTGATGGGCTCCTGGATTGAGCATCTGCGCCAGCAGGAGCGCCACACCATGAATGACCTCCTGCTGCAGAGCCGCGTTCTGGCTTTTCATCAGGGCACAACATCACCGGCTATTCGCTACCTGGTCGCGCCGGTATAACCATAATCATCACCTGCACAGGAACACACTATGGCAACGTTTAAGGCAAAAGACGGCACGCAGATTTACTACAAAGACTGCGGCGCGGGCAAACCGGTTCTCTTCAGCCACGGCTGGCCGCTGGACGGCGACATGTGGGACAGCCAGCTGAACTACCTGGCGGAGCGCGGCTTCCGCGCCATCGCCTTTGACCGTCGCGGCTTTGGCCGCTCGGATCAGCCGTGGAACGGCTACGACTACGACACCTTTGCGTCCGACATCAACGACCTGATCACCACCCTGGACCTGCAGGACGTAACGCTGGTGGGCTTCTCCATGGGCGGCGGCGACGTGACGCGCTACATTAACAACTACGGCAGCGCGCGCGTGGCAGGTCTGGCGCTGCTGGGCGCGGTGACGCCGATCTTCGGCAAATCCGACTCCTTCCCGCAGGGTGTGGATCAGAGCGTGTTCGACGGTATTCGCGACGGACTGCGTAAAGATCGCGCCCAGTTCATCAGCGACTTCGCGACGCCGTTCTACGGCATCAACGCCGGGCAGACCGTCTCTGCCGGTGCCCTGACCCAGACGCTGAACATCGCCCTGCTGGCGTCGCTGAAGGGCACCATCGACTGCGTGACCGCGTTCGGCGAAACCGACTTCCGCCCGGACATGGCGAAAATCGACGTGCCGACGCTCGTTATTCACGGCAGCAACGACCAGATCGTGCCGTTTGAAAGCACCGGCAAGCTGGCGGCAGAGATGATTAAAAACGCCACGCTGAAGGTGTACGACAACGCGCCGCACGGCTTCGCGCTGACCCACCAGGACCAGCTCAACGAAGATCTGCTGGCGTTTGTGAAGTCGCTGTAATTTTTTGTAGGCCGGGTAAGGCGCAGCCGCCACCCGGCGCTTTCGCAGACGCGTTCCGCTCCGCCAGCAGCCGACAAATCTCCGCATGCTTCTCCTCGGTAAAGGTAAAGCGCGACATAAACACGATGCGGATCAGCGACCCAATCGCCGGTAACAAACAAACCCCGAAGAACAGCCCCGACAGCACGCCTTCGCTCTGAATTTGCGCCTGCGGCACGTAGCCAATCATCGTCAGAAACACGCCGATTAACCCGCCGCCCACCGCCACCGACATCTTGCCGGTAAAAGTCTGCCCGGAGAAGGTGATCGCCGCGCAGCGCTTGTGGGTGTGGTACTCCGCGTACTCGATGGTGTCGGCAATCATCGACGAGGTGAGGATGTTGGTCATCATAACGAACAGCGTGCTCAGGCCAAGCAGAATAAACAGCATCGTCACCTGCTGATACCCGACAAACCACATCACCACGCGCACCGCCACGTCCAGCCCGCAGAGGATCATAAATAGCTTCCGCTTTTGCATCCGGCGCGTCAGCATCGGCGCGACCAGGCACAGCACCGCCGCGACTATCCCCATCACGCCAATCGCCATCTGCAGGCTGCCGTCGCCCAGGTTGTTGATAAAGAAGTAGATATACAGGCCGCCCGCCACGTTGTGGAACACGCAGAAAAAGAACGACAGCAGGACGATAAACAGCGGCTTGTTCTGGCGCAGATTGTGGAAGGTGTCGCGGATGGTCACCTTTTCCGGGCTCGGCGGCACGCGCTCTTTGATCTGCATAAAGCCGTTGAGCATCAGCGGCAGGCCCACCAGCATCATCACCAGCGCCGCCATAAAGTAGCCTTTATCGTTGCTGTACTGGGCGAAGAACGCCGCCAGCTTCGGGAAGAAGATGTTGGCACAGGCAATCCCCGCGTTGACCCCGAGCATCGCCGCCGTCACCGCACGGGTACGCTGGGCGGAGTCGTTGGTCATCACCGACGACATCGACCAGAACGGGATATCAGAGATGGCGTACAGCGTCCCCCACAGGATGTAGGTCACCCCGGCGTAGAGGATTTTGGTGGTCATGTCCGCTTCGATTTTATAGAACGACAGCAGCGTGACGCCGGTGATCAGCAAAGGCGCGATCAGCAAAAAGTGGCGAAATTTGCCGAACCGGCTGTTAATGGTGTCCATAATGCTGGCAAACAGCGGATCGTGAACCGCGTCCCACGCGCGGGCAATCAGGAAGATGGTGCTCGCCGCCAGCGCCGAGATCCCCAGCACGTCGGTGTAAAAATAGTTAATAAACGAACCCACTAAACCAAAGCTAAAACACTGACCTAAACCATAGCCAAAATAAGACCACAACTCGCGAGACGGTATTTTCATTGTCGTTGCCATTGTTATATGCCTGCCTGGTTGCCCGGCGGTGGTCCGCCGGGTCGATATTATTAGCCCTGAACTTTCGGGGCGATCTTGCGCAGCTGCTGCATTAATGCGATTTCACGGCGCGAGAACGGAATGCCGTTCTCCTCGAACACGTCGTGGAACCAGAGGCGGCAGTAGTCCGTGGACTCTTTCATCACCACCGGCCACGGCAGCCACGTCTGGGTTTTGCCGCGCACCAGCCCCCACTGGTACGGCGCGACCTTCGCCGCGTACATCAGCGGGAGCTGCTCTTCAATGGTGCTGCCCACGTGGCGCGCCAGCCATTCGGTGCAGAACAGCGGGCGACCAAGCGCCTGCAGCTGCTGGATAATCGCCGTCATGCGCCCGGTGTGGGTGTAGGCGTGGAAGCTCACCACGTCCGAGAGCGCCAGTGCGGTCTGGTCCAGCGGATGCTGAAAGAACGTCTCGCCCTCCTCTTCCGGCGGCAGACGCCACGCGCAGACGGTGAGCGGCTGGGTAGGGTCTTCTTCACGCACCCACTGGAACGCGAGCTTCATCAACTCGTGCGCGCAGGTCTCCAGCTTCGCGTCGTACTGCACCTCCTGCGTGCCCGTCGCGAAAATGCCGCGGTTGCCCGGCTCGTTGTAGAGATCCCACAGCAGCACGCGCTTATCGTCGCGGAACTGGCGAACAACGTCGCGGATATAGCGTTCAATGTTTGCCCAGCAGTCGGGATCGCACACCTTATCGCGCCCCGGGCTCGCCGCCGCCTGGCTGTTGTGCTTGCCCGGCACCGGCGGCTTTTGCGGGCCAAGGTACGGCTCGTCGCCGGAGAAACCGCAGTCGTCCATCAGGGTCAGCATGGTGCTGAAGCCGCGGCCGTCGGCAATCGTCAAAAACCGGTCGATGCGCGCCATCAGCCCGTCGCGGTCGTGCTCCCAGACGATAAACGGCAGGTTGATGCGCAGGGTGTTATAGCCCGCCTCCACCGCCCAGCCCAGCTCGCGCTCGATGGTTGCGGCATCGAAGGTTTCCTTCTGCCAGATATCGGTCCAGTTCACCGCCGTCGACGGCAGATAGTTAAACCCGCACAGCCAGCCTTTTTGCTGATACCACGCCTGTGCCTGCTCCCTGCTCCACTGCTCTTTCATTACGCGTCCTCTTACTGATAATATTTAGCTAATAAATATTAGTTGCGGGATAAATGCGCAAATCACGGCGTTTAGAAAAGCGATGCCCCTCACAAAGTTCACGCTTCGATGAATGAGAAACGTGATCGACGGCGCTAAAGCGTGCGGTTAGGGTATGATGCGAAATCGCGAAAGGGAGAGGACGGATGAAGCGAAAAACGAAAGTGACGATGAACGATATTGCGCGGGCGGCGGGGGTGTCGCAGGCGACGGTATCGCTGGTGCTTAACCAGTCACGCAACATCAAGCTTAGCGACGACACCCGCCAGCGGGTGATTAGCGTCGCCACCGAGCTCGGCTACGACCGCCTCCCCGCCGTTCACGCCCCGCGCAATCAGGAAGAGATCGCCCTGCTGGTGAGCTCCATGCAGAGCTTCGACCCGTTTATCGACGCCATCAGCCAGGCGCGTGAAGCCGCGTGGCGCAACGAGACCCTGCTCACCGTCTACGACTATGGCGACGATATCGAGCTGGCGCTGAACATCATTCGCCAGTTGGAGAAGCGTAACTGCATCGGGATTATTCTCGCGTCCCCGGTCACCACGCTGGTGGACATGACGGCCTTCCAGGACTGCACCCGCATCCCGCTGGTGCTGCTCAACCAGCGCGACCCCGGCTCGCCGCTGCTGCCGTCGTTTATCCCGGACGACTACGCCAACGCCTTCCAGGTGACTAAACACCTCATCGCCTGCGGGGCCACGCGCATCGCCCACATCACCGGGGAGAGCTGGATGGAGGCCTCGCGCCAGCGTCTGGCGGGCTACCAGGCGGCATTACAGCAGGCCGGACTCGCGTGCGACGACGGCCTGGTGCGCCAGACCAACTGGCAGTTCAGCGAGTCCTTTACCGCCACGACTTCTCTGCTGGAACTGGCCGAGCGCCCGGACGCCATCTTCTGCGCCAGCGACTGGCTGGCGATTGGCTGCTATCAGGCGCTGGCGGTGAACGGCGTGCGCATCCCGCAGGACATGCTGCTGGCGGGCTACGACGACCAGAAGATTTCCGAGCAGCTCACTCCGCCGCTGACCAGTATCCAGCTGCCCTACAGCGAGCTGGGACGGCTGGCGGTGGAGTACCTGTGCAATCAGGAAGATGCCGCCACGCACGTGACGCTGGCGGGCAGGCTGAAGGTGCGCGCCTCAAGCCCCGTCTGAGGTAAACACCATGCCCGCATAGGGCTTCTCGCGACACGCCGCCAGCCGCGCGGCGAGGCTGCCCACGTGCAGTTCCAGCTTGTGCCCGTCCGGGTCGAGAAAATAGAACGACGCCCCCTCGCTTTTGTTCTGCTTCCAGACGGTGACGCCTGCCTGCTCCAGTCTTTGCGAGAACGGTTCAAAATCCTCCTCCGCCACGGTAAACGCATAATGGGTGTAGTCGCTCTCCTGCGGCGGCACGTACTGGCGCGCCTCGTCGTACGACAGGCAGACCCACAGATCGCCGCAGGTGAGATAGGCCCCGGTATTCCAGCGGGCGTGCAGCGCAAGCCCCAGCAGCTCGTGCCAGAAGGTGACGCTTTTTTGCAGGTCGCTGACCGCGAGGGTCAGATGGTTGAGTGATTGCAGCATGACGTGCCCTTTTGTTTTTCGCGCCGGACGTGATACGGTAAAGAGATGAACATAAACCACGCCGTGCTCACCGTAAACCGCTGGTGGCTGCCTTCTTAAAGGCGGCTCGGAGTAGTTTTCCCCATTTTCAGATAGCCGCCGAAAGGCGGCTTTCACATTTCTAAGACCCCTTTCGGCAACTGCACATTAAGGAGTCTTTATGAACGCAACCACCATCCTCACCGGCGACCGCCCAACCGGCCCGCTGCACCTCGGCCACTTCGTCGGATCGCTGCGCCAGCGCGTGGCGCTGCAGCAGACGCACAGCCAGTTTGTGCTGATTGCCGACCTGCAGGGCCTGACCGACAACGGCAGCAACCCGCAAAAAATTCGCGACAACATCCCCGAAGTGCTGGCCGACTACCTCGCCGCCGGCATCGACCCGAGCCTGACCACGATCTGCCTGCAGTCCGCCCTGCCCGCCCTCGCCGAGCTGACGATGCTGTATATGAACATCGTCACCGTCGCCCGCGTGGAGCGTAACCCGACGGTGAAAAACGAGATTGCGCAGAAGGGCTTTGCCCGCTCGCTGCCGGTCGGATTTATGGCCTACCCCATCAGCCAGGCGGCGGACATCACCGCGTTTAAGGCCGAGTGCGTGCCCGTCGGCGACGACCAGCTGCCGATGATTGAGCAGACCAACGAGATTGTGCACAAGATGAACAGCCTGCTGCCCGCCCCGGTGCTGCGCCACTGCAAGGCGATGCTGAGCGACACCAGCCGCCTGCCCGGCATCGACGGCAGCGCCAAGATGTCGAAATCGCTGGGCAACACGCTGCACCTTTCTGCCAGCGAAGAGACGATCCACCGGGCGGTCAGCGCCATGTACACCGATCCGAACCACCTGAAGGTGAGCGACCCGGGGCAGATTGAGGGGAACGTGGTGTTTACGTACCTCGACGCGTTTCATCCGGACAAGGAGAAAGTGGCGGCGATGAAGGCGCATTATCAGGCAGGCGGGCTTGGGGACCGGGTATGTAAGAACGAGCTGGAGGGGTGTTTGCAAGAGCTGATTGGGCCGATGCGGGAGCGGAGGGCGATGTATATGCGTGACAGGGGAGAGCTGATGGCGATGCTGAAGCGTGGGACCGAGCGGGCGCAGGGGGTGACGCAGGCGACGTTGAGGGAGGTGAAGGTTGGGCTGGGGGTGCCGGTGTTTTGAAAGCGGCTTAAATAATAATCCCGGCGCAGGACCGGGATATTTATCAGGCGTTACGCTTAATTACCGGAATATCGCCGGTGTCATTTAATGCTCCCGGAAATGTTTTTAACCATTGTGCGACTTTCTGTTTATTGATATTCACCACGCTCATACCTTCCAGGCATCCCCATAATTCTCTTGTATGTTGTGGCGTAATCACAATGCAGTCTTTCATGGCGCGGATTTTTACCGGCATGCCGTTGATAAAGCCTGCGCGGGTTAACCACTCGCCGCCCAGAAGAAGGTATTTCATGTCTATGCGTGCATACAGTTCGCAGCAGGCTGCACTGTCCTGCGGCGTTTCCGCGCGGGGGTGAACGGGTGCCGCGTTGGGCTGGTTGCCGTGAAGACGGCGGGCACTGTTTTTGCGTACCAGCTCGCGGTTTTCAATCATGCCGGTGAAAGCGTCTGATTCTGTTTTGCAAACAGTAAACTCTGGCTTAAAATTCGTCGCAGCCATTTTCAACTCCTTGTAAGTTGTTTGTGGTTAGCGGTATGGGGGTGTTGCAGCACCTTCATATCGCGAATTCTTCTTTAAATTCTCTTTGATACTTCCTTTGCCGGTTGGCGTAATTTCTGGTGCTTATTATACAGGGCTGAATATAAATACAGCGGTTTTGGGTGGAGGAAATTCGAAATTTGCGAGGGGGATTCAGGAAATGAAATCAGACGAGTTAAGATCAGATTCTAACGCAACATTTTGGTTTTAAATTATGGATAGCTTTTCGAGAGGAGAAAGTACATCGAACCACTCTTTTCGTTTAGAGCTGCTGAAGGATGTTTTTTTTCTTCTCCGAGTCCAATTTCGGCCAAAGACGGACTAAAGAGGCAAGTTCATCATCTTCTGTGTAGAAGTATGCTACAGGCACTTCAAGAACTTTAGCGAGATGCCGGACGACTTCTATGCTTGCCTGGTGAACCCCTTTCTCGTAGCGGTTGATACGTGCGCTCGCTGCAAACTCATCTATGCCAGCCAAAATACCCAGGCTTTTTTGCGATAACGCCATGTCTAAGCGCACCTCTTTGAGGCGTCGACTGAAGAGCTGATTGTGGGGATTAGATGTTTTCATAACTACGATAATCGTAGTTAATGTCCAAGGAAGATACTACGTTTTACGTAGTGTAAACACTAAATTGATTTTTACGTAAGGATTTCACAAATTCTCGAGCGCTATCGCAAAACTACGTAAAACGTAGTTTTTTTTGATTTCAAAGAAGCTACGAATAACGTAGTGTCTGGTACAGTCATCTTTTCCAAAGGGGGATATGAAGAATGGTTTGGTACAAAGCATGTGTTTTAGCGGCTCTCAAAAGGAAGGAGGTTTCGCTCGCCACCTTAGATATTTGCTCCTACACAACGATTACCCCTCTGGGGAGAGCGTGGCAGAAAGTAAACTTCTTCCATGCCAGAGCAATTGGTATCAATCCAGAGCTCATACGGCCACGTTGTTACTCCAAATCTTTGGCTCAAGGTTTACATTCAATAAGAATCAAGCACAGCAAAGAGTTACGTTAAATCATACGTAAATCTTTAACAATTCGTGTTTTAACATCATAAAAATTTCGTACTCAGAAATTTTTTACGTAAAATGTAACGTAATTGCGTCTTTAAAACAGGGACTAGAACATGGCTAACTTTGATGCAGATTATTGCTACTCTTTCCCCGCAGTGAGGGGCGTCCAGGCTGGACGGCCATTCTACATTGCCACTTGCCCTATGCGCATCATCCCTAAGATCTTTAGCTTTGATGAGTCAGACGTTCCACCTGAGCTGCGTGCTCAGCGTATTCTGAACAAATCACGCATTCCCGAAATGGTTCGTTATTTACTTGAAAACCCAAAAGATTACGTTTTCTCTGCATTGACGGCATCCATTGCTGTCGATGTACAGTTTGATGAGTTCGAAAACTCTAACAACCTCGGAACGCTTCGCGTACCAATGGATGCTCAAATTCTTATCAATGATGGTCAACATCGCCGTAAGGCTATCGAGGATGCCCTTTCTGAGCGTCCCGAATTAGGGCAGGACAATATCCCCGTATTGTTCTTCGTTGATGAAGGTTTAAGGCGTAGCCAGCAGATGTTTGCTGATCTGAATAAATACGCCATCCGCCCCAGCCCATCACTATCCGCGCTTTACGATCATCGCGACGTAAGCTCGAACCTTGCTCGCTATCTTGCGATGTCTATCGAGCCCTTTATTGGTCTTACTGAACTTGAGAAATCCAGTATCAGTTTGCTTTCCAATAAACTGTTCACACTAAGCAGCATTAAACAGGCAACACGCGCCCTGCTTGGTAAAGACCCTAAAGTAGGCAGCATTGAGGACAATACGCATATCGCTACGTTATACTGGCAGGCTATTTTCAAAGTCATGCCAGACTGGCAGCTTGCTGCGCGCAAAGAAGTATCTCCAGCGCAGCTCCGCCAGGATTATGTGCATGCCCACGGTATCGGTTTGCAGGCTTTGGGCCTTATGGGCCGTTCACTACTGGTTGAAGAACCTGAGCACTGGCAGGAAAAACTGACAAAGCTAAAATCCTTTGACTGGCGTAAAAGCAATCCTGAGATGATTAAGCGCGCAATGCAGCATGGCAAATTAAGCAAAACCGGCACCGCCATTCAGCTAACGTGCAACGCTTTAAAAATTGCGCTGTCTCTCCCCCTTTCTCCTGAAGAACAAGAGCTTGAAGCTCAAATGGTTGTATCATGAGTACATTAACTCAGGCCTATGATCTGGCCGACTATGAAGATTTCATAAACGAAGAGCAATTTGCTGGGCGTACTCTCGCTGATTTTGTCTCGGAAGTTCAGCGCGTTTATTGCGCGGATAAACGCCCTTGGGTGATTGGCTACAGTGGCGGTAAAGACTCGTCAGCAGTTATTACTCTTGTTTATCTGGCGTTGATGGGCCTTCCGCCGGAGATGCGTACGAAGGATGTGTTTGTCGTTTCCTCTGACACGCTCGTAGAGACGCCGGTTGTAGTAGATCTCATCAAAAAAACGATGCTCCAGATTGAAGCAGGCGCTAAGCGCGACGGCTTACCGATCACACAACATGCTGTAACCCCAAAAACCAACGAGACATTCTGGGTAAACCTGCTTGGTAAAGGCTATCCAGCGCCTACCCGTAGTTTCCGCTGGTGTACAGAACGCATGAAAATCAACCCGGTAAGTGACTTTATCAAAGATAAAGTCAGCCAGTTTGATGAAGTGATAGTTGTCCTCGGCTCACGGAGTAGCGAGAGTGCCTCCCGTGCGCAGGTCATCGCAAAGCACAAAATTGATGGCTCGCGCCTGGCCCGGCATACCACGCTGGCAAATGCGTTTATCTATACCCCTATTGATACCTGGGATGTAGAAGACGTCTGGAAACTGCTGCGCGGCGCCTTCCGCTATGCTCCTGATGATATCGACGAATGGGAAAGCCCGTGGGGTGGAAATAACCGTCCTCTGTGGACGCTGTATATGGACTCTTCCGCACAGGGTGAGTGTCCCCTGGTGATCGACGAAAGTACCCCTTCTTGTGGAAACTCTCGCTTTGGCTGCTGGACCTGTACCGTAGTAACCAAAGATAAAGCGATGGAAAGTCTGATCAAAAATGGCGAAGAGTGGATGTCGCCATTGCTGAAATATCGTGATCTGCTGGCGTTTACCACCGATCCTGTGAATAAAGACACCTTTCGCAACTATAAACGCCGCACCGGTAAGGTGAGCTATCAGTACGCTAAAGACGGCGAAGATCGCAGTGCAGAGCGCAAGCATGTTCCTGGCCCCTACTGGCTCAAATACCGCCAGCAGTGGTTAAAAGACTTATTGGAAATTGAGCGTGATTTAAACGCCCAAGGTCACATGATTACGTTAATTACCCAGCCAGAGCTACACGCTATCCGCCAGGAGTGGTTAAAAGATCCTAATGAGCCAGACTGGCACGACACTTTGCCGGGTATTTACCGCGAGGTATATCAGCAGGATCTTAACTGGGTGGTTGACGATCAATCTCGCTTTGATGCCAGCGATGCTGATTTGCTGATACAGATAACGCAAGGGTTCGACGTAGTACCTGAAATGGTAATGAAACTGATTGAGCTGGAAACCTCGATGGAAGGGTTAAGTCGTCGTCAGGGTATTTTTGACAAGCTTGGCACAATTTTGAAGCAGGACTGGGGCAGCCTGGAAGAGATCCAGCAGCAACAGGCAACGCTGCAAAAACGCAACGATCGGGATATTCATCAGGACGAGGTGGATAAGCTAGAAGCTGAACTCCAGACTTTACAGCGCAGAATTATCGATGCGGGCGAATCGTCTGTGCTTATCGATGAGGAAAATGAACGTGCTCATTAAGCAACTAGTATTACATAATTTTCGCGTATTTTGCGGCACACACACTATCGATCTGGCGCCTAGAAAGCGTCCGCATGAAGTAAACCCTCGCCCGATTATTCTATTTGGTGGTTTAAATGGTGCAGGGAAAACATCTATTTTGTCGGCAATTCGACTGGCACTGTATGGGCGTTTAGCGTTTGGCTCGGCAATGCAGCAGCAGGAGTATGTTGAACAACTCGGAGCGCTGGTGCACAACGGGACGTATACAGCAGAGCGTCCGGATGAGGCCGCAGTAGAACTGACCTTTACCTACAACCAAAACGGCCATGAGACTGAATTCACCGTCACGCGTAGCTGGAAGAAAGGAAAGAAAGATCGTCTCTCTTTGCAGCAGGATGGACAACCGCGTAGTGAACTCAGTTATGACCAGTGCCAAGGGTTTTTGAATGAATTAATTCCTCACGGTGTTGCCGATCTTTTCTTTTTTGATGGAGAGAAGATTGCAGAGTTGGCGGAAGATGAATCCGGCAATATTCTGCGTACAGCGGTGCGTCGTTTGTTGGGACTGGATCTGATCGCCAGACTGCAAAATGATCTGATGATTTTTGTCAAACGTCAGCAAACCGCGCAGTTGGGTGGCTCACAACAACTGCAGGTCGAAGCGCTTGAGACAAAGATTAAAACGCTCGCCGGTCAGGCAGAGAAATTGCTGGAAGAGGCCGATTTCGTCAACTCGCGGATTGAATTTTTATCCCAGGACATTATTCGCCATGAGGGATTGTTAAATGCGCAGGGCGGCGCATTTGCCCAGACCAAAGCACAGGAAAAACAGAAAGTTGAAACGCTGTTAAAAGAAAAAGAGCGTCTGGAAAAAGCGTTACGACAGGAATGCGATGGATCGTTGCCCTATGCCTTAGCGCCTAATATGTTGTCGCGGTTGCTGGAAAAAATTGCCAATGAAGCACAGATCAAGCAGGCGAAAATTTTTGAGACGGAATTAAATCAATTTTTAACGCAACTCAAAAATGATATCGCGTTCCGTTCCAGCAGCGAGAGTAGTACCAGAGCCATTGCTACCGAAGCGATTACTAATAATTTGGACGCATATATGGCAGCCAAACCAAAAGGTGATTTGCTGTTTGATATTTCTGAACGTGAAGCCGGTATGCTGCAGCAATCAATTGAGCAGGACAGCAAAAAAGCTTGGCAGCGTTTTGATATGTACCGCCATCAATTAGCGGATATTGAACAACAACTGGAGCAGGCCGCTGCTAACATTGCTCGCGCCCCAGAAGATGAACAGTTAATGGATCTCTTTGCGGCATTACGCGATCTCGATCATAAGCGTGAAAAACAGCGGCAAAAATATCGCTCGTTGCTGGAAGAGGCTAAACGGACGAAACAGCAGCAACTGGACTGTGTTCGTCAGGTACAGAAAGCGCATGACATCACCCGTAGCCAATATGGTTTGAGCAGCGCATTCAAAAATGCGCAGGAGACCATTAACCTGCTCGATTACTACAGTGATGTGTTAACACAGGCTCGAGTGAAAAAGTTATCTGCTAACTTTGAAATAGCCTACCACAAACTTGCTCGTAAAGAGGATTTACAGCTTAATGCGCACATAAATCCACAGACATTTGATGTTGAACTGGTGGATGAAAAGGGTTCGGTGATTAATCGTAAGTTGCTTTCTGCGGGTGAAAAGCAGATTTATGCGATTGCTATTCTTGAGGCGCTGGCAAAAACCTCTGGCCGTGATTTCCCGGTGATTATTGATACTCCGTTAGGACGTCTGGATTCTCAGCACCGGGATAAGTTGATTAATCATTATTTTCCAGAGGCCAGCCATCAGGTTGTGATGCTATCCACCGATACTGAAGTGGACGAGCGTTATTTCGTCGATCGACTGCGTGATGATATTTCTCATGCTTATGAGATTGTATTTAATGCGCATACCAAATCATCTGCACTGAAACCTGGCTATTTCTGGGAATTAACAAAGGAGGCTGTCTGATGCTCCCGAATCGAATGGTGCTTAATCGTCAGACTGAAGACCAGCTCAAAAAGTTAAAAGGATATACTGGGATTACGCCCAATGTCGCTGCTCGACTGGCATTTTTCCGCTCGGTGGAGAGTGAGTTTCGTTATTCGCCTGAGCGAGATAGTAAGAAGCTGGATGGTTCGCTAGTGCTGGATAAAATTACGTGGCTTGGGGAAACACTACAAGCTACGGAGCTGGTATTAAAGATGCTTTATCCGCAGATCACACAGAAGGATATGATTAAGGCTTGGGCGGCGCATGTTGAGGATGGGATTGCTGCTTTGAGAAATTATAAAAGCATAAAAGATATAGCGCTTGCGTTAAAAATTTAAATATATTGACAGTCATTGTACACATTTACAATGACTGTCGTATTTTTCTTTACTTCAGGATACGAATATATTCTTGTAACTCGTCTGGATCCTTTATTTCAAGTTCTACAATGTCAATAACACCTGAAGCAAGCAACAAAATGTTCTTTAGCCTAACCCTTAGTTTCGTTTGAACACCAAAAAATGAATCATTGAAATTAACCTTAGCACAGCGAGCAGCCATGCTCGGAGTAAATTCAATATTTTTATTCAAAATTACCCTTAAGAAATCAAATGCTGCATGCACTCCCAATGTTTTATTAAAAACTTTATATTCACCTAAATATTTGCTTACAATCAAGAAAAAATCATTAATTATATTGTAGATGGTTTTGTCTTGATTTTTTATATAAAGCTCTCTTAATGGCGCATTGCTTTTAACTTCAGAAAGCATAGATCTGTTACGTCCATCACCTATTTTTTTAGTATGAAGTAATTCTCTATCTGACTTAGGATTATTTGTGATCAACGATAGAATCCCATCTATTACTGACGCCATTGATATAGATGTTGATGATGATGAGTTTTCAACACCAAGTTTAATTTTCCCTTTAAAAGGAGAATCTACATCCTTTTCTAAAACCCTAGCAAAATAGACTGCTAAAGTTTCCGGCGACCAAGTTTCGGGTTCCCCCTGCTCTATATCAAATTGAAATAAATTGTAAGCTAAGTTTTTATCAACTCTTTTTTGATTGATATTTATATTCGTAAATATTCGAGCATGATATGCTAAAGGCAGGTCCAGATAAACCGAGCATAAGAGCTCCATATTTTTCGCTTTAGAGTTTTCAAAACCGAATACTCTATGCTGACCATCAATTATTGAGGCCAGTTTCTTAGATGACGGAATAACTATATTATAAAAATCATTTCCAATGTTTTCTACATACCATCTTTCTTCAGGATTTGTTTCAAGCCCACCATCTTCGAGATAGTTAACTCCCAGAATAATAGAATTTGGGAAACTTGCATCAACTGTTTCTGTATAGGCCCGGATTTCCTCCAATCGTTTTGGAGTTCTTTTACGTTGATTACCTACCAGTTTATTAATCACCCCACCTAAATAACCAGGGGATGCCTCATCTTCATCATCCAATATTTCAGCTTTAATTGTATAACTAACTTCCAATAGAGTTTCTGCACTTATTGACGTAACATAAAACTCACCTAGTGGCTGTACTATTTTCAATGCAGGCAAGCGCAAAGGATAATTATTCATCGTTATTCCTTATCTTTTATCAAGTCTTTTCTGGCACTTTCAAAACCTACTGGGGAGGCAGGGGAAGGAGGATCATCATGATCAAATTTCTCATCATTAACATTTGCCAACAAAAAAAGGAGCAATGTTAAAAATGCTCCAATATTCAGAGAAATTGAATTACCATGTTTTATATCATAATATCCAAGCCCACAAAAAAATAATGCTATAGCTCCGATTAACAGCCCCAATGATTTCAAATACTTGCTAATAGACGAACTTAGCATAACCTCTATAGCTAAGGTGCCCAATATTGCAAAGGAATAAGTAAATACATTTTGACTTTCCATAAAAACAGGATTCGGATCATCTGAAGAGAAGTATGGTAACCAAATACCAACACCACCAATGAAAATGACACCAATAAAAAAATAAACTAAAAACGCAGGGCTTTTTATAGCATTGCATAAACGAGATGAAAACTCGTCCAAAACGTCCCCCCAAGGATTAGGCCTCTTTTTTATCATTATTCAATCCCCTTTGTATGCAATTCATATTGCAATTCCCAAAATGCCTTGTCACGCATCTTCTTAACCTTTTTATCTCCATCAACATACAGGCTAAAATGCTTCTCAAGCTGCCGAATCTGCCCCATCAAAGACTCCTGCTCACCTTTATCATCAACGTTAAATACCGCCTTGATATCCGCATTTCTAATTTCAGAAACACGGTGGATTACCCACGTTAAAATATAGGAGGCATAATTATTTTCTCCGGTCTTAAAGTGAGTGATCTCCTGCGTTGACAGGATCGCACCAACACCATACTCACGGCCTTCTTTAAGGATCTTACGCAGGCTGGAAAAATCCTGACGCATAAAGTTATCGGCTTCGTCCACCAGAATCATTTTGGTGAGCTGACGATAATCCCCCCGCACCACCGGTTTACCGCGCTTTTGCATCTGAGCGTAAAACAGATCCAGCGTAAGTGCGACTACCAGGTTTTGTACTTCTGGCGGGTAACCAGCCAGTTCGATCACGGTGACGCCGTCAATCAATTCGTACAAGCTGGTCATCTTCTCCGGGATAGTCTCGAATATCTTGTAACGCGCCAGTTTAGAAAGTGCTGCGTAAAGCGAATCTTCTTCAACCTTCTCCTGATCGAGGAAGCGCTGCCATACATCTTCAATCGTCGGCGCTGTTCTTGACCATGTTGTCGGATCTTCCGGCGAAATACCTGCCGCTTCGTAGCATTCTAAAATTAGATTTTCTAATTTGAGCTGCTGCTTATGTCCCAGCCCATAAGCTTTCGCCATCGTTTCCGATAGTCCACCAGCAGTATGGATTGGTAGCATTGGCGTATCGCCAAACAGTGATAAGGGGTTGTAAGGCAGTTTAAATAACTTGTACTTTTTGGCACCCGTTGCACCAAGAAAAGCCTCATCCACATAGTCTGATTTGTAGTCGAAGATCAGCAAACCGATAGGTTTACCATCAACGTTACAGGACTGATTACGCATCAACTGTGTGACCAGCGATTTAGTAAACTGGGTTTTACCGGTGCCCATCGTTCCAATAATGCCGGTATTGGTATTCATGAACTTCGCGGTGTTGGTTGGCTCCCAATGTAACGGGCTCTGACGCGCAGCATCATGACCAAACAGGATCTGTAATGGAGCATCGCTAATATCAGAAGTCGCCACCGGCACAGTAGGCTGTAACGACTCCGGTTCCGAAATGGGCCATGCAGTAGCCGGCGTTGTGACTTCTACCACGACTTTGGATTGTGACGGAGTGGCATCACTCTCTGGCTTAAGACGATATTTTTCCGGCACCCGATAACGTTCTGCCAGCGGTGGTTCATTCCCCTGCGCAGAAATTAGCGAAGGCAGCAGTGAATAAGGGATTTCGATCTGTAAGATATTATCCGCTGCCTCTTTATAGGAGAGATCGAAGCAGGTTGCGCTATCCACATGCGCCACGACGAAGCCGTCCGCATAGTCGGTCAACTCACCTAACTGATAGTCGCCCGTTAACCACCATTCGCGTCGATCCAACAAGGGAGACAGTTTGTTGCTGTCCAGCACCCCGTACAGACGTAGTTTCTCCACCTGCATCAACACCTGACGTATAAAGAGCGCGCGATATAGCTGTGATGCCAGCGTTTGTGGTTCCAGAATATCCTGCTGTAAATAACGTTTCAGCTCACGAGCCTGTTGACCCGCATAGCTGTAGTCAGGTCGCGCCCCGGTTTTAACTTCCAGAGGCAACAGATAGAGGCGGTCTTCTTTGAATCCCACGAAGAGCACATCATCAGAGATCGCACCTTTACGATAACCCTGTAAATTTCTTGATAAATCACTCTCTTTCATTTTCAGCCCGACATTGCCGGACACGCGGATCATTTCGGCTACTGATAACGGAATCCAGCAAATATCGGACTGGTGCAACATAGATTGCACAAATTTGTACGCACCTATAATGCCATGCTTCTCTTTACGCTCTCTTTCACTGGAACGCAGCATTTTCAGCAGCCATTCACCGTTAAAGGCATTAAATTCAGCCAACAGATGCTGACTATCAACAGCAGGTTGCCCTGACTGGCTTCCGGTCTGGAGCAACCGCAGGAACAAATCAACCTGCTTCGTGACGGTGACGGCATCGTAGCCTGCGCAACTGGTGTACTGGTCAGAATAGTGGATAAGCACCACATCTTTCTGACTGGTGAAAAAGTCGAGGGTGACTTTAGGATCAATGATGGTGGTCCAGAGCGCGCTATTGTAAGAGTAATTGAGTAGCTGTTTAAAATTGCCACTCACGGCCAGGCCGATCCCTTGTCCATGATACTGGCTGTTGCTTTGACGTGCGGGTTGCCACAGACAGCCGATTAGTCGGGCAAGACGCAGGGTGCTGTAGGGCTCAGTATCCACATCACGCAGTCCAAACGCGGTAAAGTAAGCATCCCCCTGCGTTTCGGCACCTTCCCCAGCGATCAACCCATGACACAATACCCCGCTGGACGCATCTTCAATGCGGATCTGGCGGCAATCCACAGGTGCTGTATTGGTGAAAAATGCCAGATGTGCATAGGCCAGCTTGTCGCTTTCTGACGGCAGAACAAATTTGCTGAACGTTAACCTGCTACGCAGCAGGTCAATCAGCATATCGGCTTCCGCCCGCCATACGCCGCTGTTCAGATCGAGATCGTTTTTAAGCTGCTCATAGCTACCACTTTCGGCAAAGTGATCGAACATATTGGGTAGCAAACGTTCATCGTAGCAGTTCACATGAACCGAAATAGCGCGCTCTTTTTCTTGCTTAAAATATTCTACTAATCCTAGAAACAGTTCTTTGGCATTCCCTTGATTAATGGCATTGATAATCAACGCACTGTTTTCAGCGCTCTGGAACAACCGGGCATAAGCGTCTGTGAACTCATTGAGTTTGTCTTTTACCAAACGTTTAACGTAGTCATGGCTGACCTGCCGCTGAGGAACCGCATCAATCCAGAAGCGGTTTTCCTCCACCGGCTGTAGTTGCGCATATTCATGCTCACTGTGGTAAACAAACGGCATTAACCCGGAAACCATCAAGCGATCAAGAGTGATCGGCGGTAGTGTGGCAAATGAAGCCGAATCGTTCTGTTCCGACTCCGCAACGATAGTTTCTGCCAGTTGAAGATGGTAGGCCAGCACTAATGGGTGCAGTGGTGAGAGACGCTCATGGCTATCATTGCGGCAAATCCCCAGATGCAGAAGACGTTTCTCGTGCGCTGTCAGCGCTCTGCTCAGGCCGATTTGCTGGAGTGAATGTTCAAACGTAGTAACAATGTAGCTGACCAGCGTGCGATATTCCGCTGACCACGACACCAGACTCGGTAGGGTGTTACGACGATGATAGTAGGCAAATAACTGCTCATAGGCGTTATAGAGCTCGGGGTAGCAGGTAAGAAGTTCATCCAGCGCAAACTCACTATCGTCACTTCCCTTACCCAGCAGACGTTGTTCAATTAATGAGGCTTCCAGTATCAACAACTGCTGGCGTACACCGACGACCTTGTGTTCAGTATTATCGAGTATGATGCGCCCTTTTAATCGGTTCCAGGTTGCATTGCCCTCTTCTTTGAACAATTTATTGAAACGACTTTGGTCAAAAAACAACGGCAACGTTAGCCCTTCTTCTGCTCCCGGCCCCTCGATGTTAAACGACAGACGGGAATCACCGGACACGAGCGCAAACTGAACCAGGTCACTTTTATTTGCCAGCGTCTCAAAATTCACATGAGCATAATGCTGGCAGTCGATATCTTCACTCTCGTCATCCAACGTACAGATCAAGTTGCCAGACTCGGCAATACGCAGCGTGTTATCTTCCAGTTGCAGGGTTATTTGATCTTTACCTGGCTCAACGCGGTAGCAGTGCTGAATATCGTTTAGCCAGAATTGTCCCTGCTCGACCAACAACAGGCGAAATTTATACTCTTCGGCTGAATTATTGCGGTTGGTCAGTTCGAGACTAAAGAAGCAGGGATGCCCATCAAAAGGCACCGACGCCATAATGCGGGAAGTCTTGCCGCCAGCCCGACTGGTGCGCCAGAAAGGTGCATTCTTTAACTGACGATTATGGGCAATCTTTATCTGGTTATCCTGAAGATCATTACCCTGAAAACTGAACTCCAGCTCAGCCTTTGATTGCCCTGGCTGCACCTGCACTAACAGGCTGATATCACGTTTGCCTGCCTTACTGGCGCTTTTTGCCCGTTGCCAAACCTCGCCATTTTCGACGGAGACGTTCTCCAGCACCAGTTTTTGTTCACTATTCTGTTCTTTCTCTTTCCTGTAGTCGGAGAAATCGAGCTCACGCCAGTCATCTTTATCGTAAAAATGCTCCTGAATGAATTTTGAACTAAACTCAGGTAGTACATTCTCCAGCTGTCCACTGTAGCGTTCAATACTATCTTCTATCTGGCGATATAATTTCCGGTTTTCATTCAGTCGGGTGCGTAGCTGCTTCTGGCTATAGTTCAGTAGTTCATCATCTTTAAACAGATGAAGCTCAGAGAAATCCAGATTGCCATCATCCAGCAAGCGATACAGCGACGAGAAACCAAATACGGTCGCTCCTTCATCCAGTACCGTCGCCAGTTGATCCTCCAGCAAACAACGGGACAATTCCGAACGGTTACTACCAGTGGTAATAAGCTTTTCCAGTTGATGACTGAAAGTTTGTGGGTACCAGATAGCATCCGGTGCCGCTACGTCTTTTGTGCTGTTAATCAGGGTATCGAGCATACTGTTGTGAATAATCAACAGCGCTGTTTGGGCAAAAATGCCGCTGCGCCCTGCAACTTCATCGCGCAAATGAGAAATGTAGTTTTCTGTGAATGCTGGAGCCTCGGCTCCGTGCAGTACAGGAATAAGCTGAACACCATTGCAGGGGAGGCAATCAATATATTGCCCTGGCGCAATTTCCAACTGATTGCCGTCCGCCAGAGAGACGAATGCTTCCCAGAGTTTTAGGGCATTATCTGGATCGGGAGATTTGAACTGGTAGCGCTCGCCGGGCTGAATGATGCCACCTACCCATTCAATAAAGGTTTCTGCCAGATAGGTTTCATACTGTTTTACGGACATAAACGGCGTCTCCACTATCACTCATTCGCTCTACATTTCCCATGCGTTCATAAAACGCCACCAGCGTTTGCGCCGACTGGTTGTCCAAATAAAAACCGCGCTGTTCAAAACCACGCAGCAGTTCATGCAGGCGGAGTTTGTCATTTATGCCCACAGTGAGATTAGTCAGTAACAGAAGACGATCCTGATTCAGCACCAGCACTTTCCCTGCCCGACCACGGACCTGAATGAAGTCAGTGCAAATCTGGCTTTCCAGCTCCTTAATGTAGTTCTTATTTATATCCGCGCGGTTAGTTTTTTTATCCTGGAATTGCTCTATGGCAACGGATAATAGCTGTTTGAAAGCACTTTCCAGGTTTGTTGCGCGGTCACGAGCAGGAAGATCTCGTTCTTCCTTACTGATAAATTTCTGTATGTAATCATTAATATCATCTAACACCTGATTTGGGGGACCTGAATAATTCAAACAATCCTGATATACCTGCCAGAGAGGGCGTTTTTTCTCTCCTTTTACCTGCAACACCTCCAGCGCGGAAAGTATCGGGAACAGTTTTTCGCTCTGGCTGGCGAACAGCTTATAGCCATAACGTTTCACCTTTTCCCGTTCGGAGCTGGCTTTTTCGCTATCAAGAATAAAAAACAGTGATTTGCTTTGTGGTTCGCCGTCCTGCCAGCTGTCCAGATTGAGCGCCAGTTGAGCGCACCAGCTAAAGGCGTACAAACGTAGGGTGTTGGTCAATTCTTGTAAAAGGTATTGTGGGTGCTCCGCCAAAAATGCCAGATCGGACTGAAAACACGTTACCATATACGGAAGATACGGTTGCTCTTCGGCAAACGGTCCTTTCCCCAACAGCTTTATTTTTTCATTGAGCTTATTCAGCATTTGCTGCTCGATGAAGTTCAGTCTGTCCTGTATGGGATAACGAAGGCTGAAATCTCCCATCAAATGGGCAAACAGCGTGCCAAGTCGTTTATCTGCCGTTGAACCAGCACTTATTTTTTCACCATTAAACTGGGCGTGGAACAGTAAAAAAAGTGGGGAGACACGGAAAATATCCTGACTGGAAAAATACATCCGCTCCAGCACGGACCAGAATTCAGGCTCATCAAGCAGCTCCTGCAGATGTGTTTTACAATCTTCACGGAATTGTTCGGGATCGTAAGCTTCGATTTTGCGTTTCAGGGCGTAGCTAAGGACCAGACCGGTGACGAATTGCCAGCTAATATCGTTATTTTTATTGCGCACAGGCAGGTAACTATCCAGTTGATTGTTACCCACTTTTAACTCGTTTGCGATAGGGTACATTCTGCTAACCCTCCATACCGCTAATAGTGATCATATCGTCATCCGCCTTTGCACGATAAACCCTTTGTCTGCCATCATAAAATTTGATTTCGCTGCTGGATTTAGCCTGCTCCGCGATCAACTCAACAATTTCATCCAGTAACACGATGGCATTTTTATCGTATTTATTCGGACGATAGCCATTATTCAACTTGTACAATAATTCGAACAAATTAAGCCCGATATGGATATGCGGCAGTGGATTTCGCCCCACCTTTAAATAGACATCGAAGCCAGTTGAATGAGCCGTATGTTTATTACGGATTGCATCCCAATCAGGCTTCACCTCTACCGGTGCGGTTATTTTTACCCCACCAAACTCACCCAAGAAGAACTCTTCTTTTTGCATACTTAATTCAGGTGCTTTGCGGTTAGCATAGCGCTGAATACCCGCGATAAGCTCAAAAGCATAGAAGCGATTAAGTGATCTTTTTTGCTCCGGATCTGCTGTGTAATTTCTATGCAAATGCCAGATTTCTGAGTAACGTTCAAGCAACGATTCGTTAAAGAACGCGGAAAATCTCCGATGATAATCATTACCCAACGACTCGTGCTGCAACAGCCAGAAAAGCCGGATCAAGGAGGTTGCGTCACCGGGCTTAACGCTCTGACGATCAAACTTAATGTGCAACGGCTCAAGTGCGGCTAAAAAATTATCGAGATCAGCATCACCCAGTCCCAGTTCATAGCGCAAAACAAACTGATCAAGTTCATAGGTATGAAATCTGGCGGGATCAAAATCAGAAACTTTTTTAATCAGATCATTTTCTGCACCGATGAAGAGGTTATCAAATAAGTAGCCAGGCCCCATCACCAGATGATGCAGAAAGTCCAGCAGCGTTCGGGTTGTGACAAACTGGTCTTTAATCAACCGCGCTTTAAAGAGCTGCGTAATTAATACATTCTGCACGCCTGGCATGCAAAGCAATTTAAAGTTTGCGACCTCTTTTAGATCCGGATGAATTGACTCATCGCGCCGAAAAATAAACTGAAATAAATTATTATCATCATCACGAGTTAAATTATATAATAAAGTCTTAATAAATGATGAATATTGTTTATTTTCGTCAAACTGGAATTTAGGGTAATGTTCAAAATCAAAAAAAGAACAATTCTCGTTACGGTAAGGACGGCTTGCATCCTGCTGCCCTGATAAAAATGAGTCAATTGCAGACCGGATCACCCTGTGGCATTCAGCGCCTTCTCGGGCAAAGTTAGCGAGCATTCCGGTGTTGATGCCAATGAGCAATGCAGATGACTGCTGATGATGATTAGCAAATAATTCATTCAAAGCATCAATGGCTGATTGTCGAGGTGCAAAGCTATGGGTGGCATCCAGATGGAAAATAAATCTCCGCTGATAACGCGGATCTGACTGACAGCGGGTTAAAATTTCGGACTTTCCATCCCCGCTACTGCCGCACAAAAAAATGATTTCACCGGGTTTAGCAACATCCAGATAGCGTTGTAATTCGGTTTCAATTTCTTGTTTAACAAAGAGTTGTTCCTTTAACTGATCGAACTCATCCTTCTGACGGTGTGTCACGGTGGTGACGGAAAACGAAGATGACTTCGCAAGTACACCCAACGCTTTACGTAATGTGATTGCGCTCATGAGTTCATGTTCTCTAAAGTAAGAATTCACCTATTGTATAAAAGCTAACCCATGATATCTATAGGCTCTTAGACACAATCATTACGTATGCTTTCAACATCGTATCTTTACCTATCCGTACAAGGTTACCAATGATACCAAACACATCCAGAGACGGCGGGTCAAACCCAAAATCATCAACTAGCCTCCAAAGTCAGGCTAATTGAGCTGGTTGATTAGTTGTACCTTCGTTAAACATATACTCTAAATATGACCCCGATTTAACTTCGCATAGACAAACGGCGTAATCCCCTTCTCCCGGATCGACGCCATTTGCTAGTAGTTTACCAGCTTCATTACGGCGAGTTCTGGCATCCGCCAGTGTAATTTCAGGATAAACCCCAAGTGCCAGCATCTTTTGCTTGCCGTCAAAACGGTACTGCAAACGCCAGTACTTAGAACCATTAGGGTGGACAAGAAGATGCATACCACTGCCATCAGTCAGCTTGTATTGCTATCCGTTGGCTTGGCTGTTCTGACTTTGATATCTGTTAGAGCAATGCTTATCTCCTCCCTGTTGGTACAAGCATTATCGAACCTGAAATACCATCATCTGTACCAACACCTGTTAGTACATGTAGGTTGAAGCCGGTTGACCTTGGGAGAGTTAATATAGCGGGGATGATGGGTAAATACTGGATTTCAGACACAAAAAAAGCCGCCCTTAAGCGACTTTCATTTGCATCTTTTGGTGCCGAAGGCCGGACTCGAACCGGCACGTATTTCTACGGTCGCTCGCTTGTCTGGCAAGCTCCTGTAATGCTTTGAATCAAATGCAAAAACAGGGAAAGACTTCGACATTTCACACTATTCAAAATCAAGTGCAAAAGCCCTGACAAAATAGCCGGGGTGAACATGATTTACAAGAGAGATCGTTACTTAGTTTTAGATCCTTGCGGAAACTATCTGGTGAGGATTGCCATACCAAAGTACATGCGCCATCTGTTCGGAGGGCGGCACAACTATGTGAAGAGCACAGGCACACGCGATGTGCGCGAAGCCCGTCTCTTTCGTGATGCGGTTGCTCTGGAGTGGTTTAAGATTCGTAACCTGATAAAGCCGCAGCGTGATCGAGGCTCGAAGGTAGAGCAAATCCTTAATGAGCTACGTCAGGTTGGTACGTATGCACATGAAGCGCCGGAGCCATTAAGCGCCCCTGTAATGAGTTGCCCTTCCCTCTTGAGGATGCGGGATCAGTACATTCTCCAGTTCAGCGAGAAGCGCAAGCTCACCACACTATCGAAGACAAACAAAGCCGTAGAAGTTTTCTTAGAACATCTGAAAAAGCGTGACGTTCAGCTTCGTGACATTAACCGAACCACTGTTACAGGCTGGCTTGATAAGCTCAAGACGGAAAAAGCACCCCAGACGATACAAAACTACGTCAGCGCACTGGCGCAGATCTGGGATCTGGCTCGTAACAGATATCACGATGCACCACAGGAAAACATCTGGCGAGGTCATGCACTGGAAGCCAAAAGTAGCAAGGTGAGTTATGAAGTGTTTGAACCTGGCGAACTGGCGAAAGTGTTCGCAGAAATGGCAGATGATGAAGAGATGCAGAACGTAACACTGATCGGGATGTATAGCGGGATGAGATTGAATGAGATCTGTTCTTTACGTACAGCCAACATCCGAGAGATTGAGGGGGTGTTATGTTTCGAAGTAACTGAGGGAAAGACAAAATCAGCCGTCCGCATTGTTCCCGTGCATAGCCTTATCACTCCTTTAGTGTTGTCTCTACGTGAGAAGCCCTACAACGGCTTTTTATTCTATCGTGCGTCAATCACTGACCGTGCAGACGGGAAGCGCTCTACGTGGCATTCACAGCGTTTTACGAGGGCTAAACGCAAGGCTTTAGGCGAAGCGGGATCAGAGTTAAAAGTTTTCCACAGCTTACGCCATCAAGTGGCGCAAATGCTGGACAGGGGCGGCATTGGCAAGGGGAAGTTAAAGCCTGTTCCAGAAGACCGCATTGCCTTGCTACTTGGCCATGATCGCGGGAGTACAGAAAGTTTCAAAACATACAGCAAGAATGCAGCCTCTCCGGTGGAGCTTAGACAATATATCGAGTTGTTACGTTATCCAGAGATTGAGAACCAATAAAAAAGGGGCGCAAGCCCCTTTTTTCTAAAACTCTGTATAGAATGTGTTGGCTTTCAGATTTTTCACATCGGAGTTACAAAAAAATAATACTCATCTTGCTGTACGATTCTTAACAACAACTTCCTTAAGGATGCGATTATTTATTTTCTCTTTCCACAACTTTTGTTTTTCGCTAAGGTTTCTTTTCTTCATCGTATCAACAAGGAAATCATACTCTTTATCGTATAAATACCCTTTATCATTTGCATACTCAATCAATGCCAAGTTTGGATTGGCATGAATATTTTTCTTAATCCTTTTCAACCCTTCAAACAAAGTTCCTGTTGAAATATTAAGAAATCTATTTATACACTGATTACCAACATAGGTTTTATTACCATTTTTCTTATTTTCAATAAAGCAATGCTCTTTAATATCTTGACCGCATGGACAGGAATCCATTTCTTCAGAAACTTCTATCGAATGTAAACTCCACTCTGTTTTAGCAACTTCGAAGTTTTTTGAAACAGATAACGATAAGATATGTTCTTTTAGCCTTTCAAAGTTATGACTTTCCATCAAAAGATCTCCAGAGATAGAAAAAGCGCTACTAATGAGCGCTTTGAGATGTTTTTACTTTTTCCCTTTTTTAGGGGGGATTTTTACAGTTTCCGTAACAGTTGTCCCTGGACGTTTCTTAGCCTCTTCCGGCTTAACAAACTGACCAGTACCCGCATCACGAACTACCTTTTGTTTAGGCATGAAAACACCTCATCTAAAATGAAGGATAGAACTACTTAACCTTTTTAAGAGTAGGTAATAAGCGAAGCGGCGTCAATGAAAAGAACACAATATATACACATAGATCACGAAACATCATACAACATATAGCGAAGTGGTACTTTCTATCATCCCCCAGTCGATGACTGACCGCTACTCACTTGTAGAGTTAAGCTCTGCATAAAGCTTGCCTGACTTGCTTTATCCTGGTATTTGCTAATGTCAGCTTTATTCCATCCAAACTGATTCATAATAGTGTTAACACCACCATCACCACCTCTCCATTTACCACTTTTAGGATCTAAAGATGCGTTTGTAACAGTATTAGCTAAACGTTCACGCACATCCTTCATATTGTCTGTGGCTTTATCCACGTTAGCAGAGTCAACACCGTTTTGTTGCCCCCATGCCACCATAGCTTTGATTACATTCGGATTGGTTCTAACACGTTCACTCATTCTCACCAGTTCGAGGTTTTCATTACCTTTATCAATAATGCGTTGACCAACCCCCATCGAACCAGCGGCTAATACTGCACTCCCTAACATGCCACCCATCATTGGAGAATGGGTTGCTTTAGGAGATCTGAGCTTCTCCGCTGTCGCTGCATACTGTGTACGCTGTGCCTGTGTCACCTTCGCTTGTTGTGCGGCTTCTCTGCGTAATAGGGTTACACGCTCACGAATAGAGGCGTTCATTCGCTGGCTTGTGATGTTACCTTGAGCAAAAGCTTCTGTTTGCTTCTGGATGAAATGCAAGGCCTCATACTGTTGCTTAGCATCAAGCCCGTATTTACCTTTAATCCCAGAGATTTGCAGCCCTGCATGACGAAGTTTAAGCTCAGCGGTTTCCTGGCGTTTCTGAATCTGCTGCTGCGCTCTCAGGTTGGCCCTTTCATCTCTCGCTTTCTGCTTCTCTGCTGCTCGCTGGGCTTTCATTTCCTTTGTATCACGAGGTTTATCATTAAAACGTGCATCATCGGCTTGTTGACGGGCTTTCTGTCTGCGCTGCTTCAGATCCTGGAAGCGAATCTTGGGATCGGCTATTTTCTGAAAGTGCTTTTGAAGGTTATCCGCTGCGGCCTTGGCCTCTGCAATACTTTGCTTGTCCACAACGAAGGTGACTGTATTTTTTAGGGTGCTAACATTCAGATCAAGCATTATTCACCGCCTTTCTTACTCACCAGGTAGTTGAGTGCCTCAGATACACTACGCCCACGGTGTAATAACTGACGCAGATGACCGTGATCTATTTCAAGCACACGACACACCCCCGCCAAGTTCAATAACTCTTCTGCTGTTTCAGCATTTACGGCGAGGTGAAGCCCCGCGCTTTTTAAAATCACTTGCATTATCTTTCCTCATTATTCTGGAAATAAAAAAGGGCGGGAACACTGGGGAGATGTTCCCAACGTTCACACGCCCTATTCAAAAGCCTGATTATTCCAGCGGGTCAGGCTCCCGCTTCACTCATTAAGCTGCTGTGATATGTACAGAGAAGCCCAGCCCATGGTTAACAGGCAGAGAACTGTTCTCTGAAATCACATTAACCACATCGCCGCGTTCGCTCTCGTAACTCCAGCTATACGTTTCTGCTGCCGCTGCATCCAGAAGCTCAAATGAACTTGATGGTGCACCATAGATGTTCTGATAAACCATCGAACCAGTAGCAAACTGTGGAATAGCGATAGCATCAGCATCTCCCATCTGTGCGAGTAGAAGCGGATCAGTGACTTTCACCACATCGACGTTAGAACCTGGAATGCTGAAAGTGCTAATACCTGGCAGGAGATCACGGCGCTGATATACAACGTTGCTTTCATCAAGTGGGCTAACATAGCGGAAAGCCGCTTCCATCGCTGGCGAGAAGCGAAGATTGCTGTAGAAATCACCTTTAGCAAATACAATGATTCGCTCTACCTGTGCAGCCATACCTTGAGCCGCCTCAGTGATTTGGCTCACCATGTCGTCTATAGCACGTAAGGTGCTGCTATCTGTAGCAGTCAGATTAAGTGTGGTGTTCATTGGAGTTACACCGAAAAGAGCACCAAAGTCGATCAGCACATCATCAGTTTTCGGAGTGTGAACAGTACCGGAGAATAGACAACGAGCGAGGTAACTTTCACGAGTACGCATAAACGCTACACTGTGCTTCTGAGTAAATGCAGCATATACATCAGTAAGGGTTTCTTGTACGTCTGTTCCAGGTTTACGCTTGCCCTGAATATCTGCCGGAGTGATCTGATCTTCACGTAGAAAATATGGAAGCTCGATAAGATATTCTTTCCCGTTCTGTCGTGCTGTCACGTTATGCTCGCTGGAGAACCTTGCAGTAGGTTCGTTGTATAGAGAATGGTTATCTTCCACCAGACGGCTAACCGCCACTTTATGAGAAGAAACGCCCACACCATCGAACAGCCCCAGCGAAGCCAGCAGAGAGTTACGTGTTGGATTCAGATTGAATAGTGGACTCAGATCCACGAAGTTTTGACCTAAAATAGCCATGTTATTATTTTCCTTCCTTGATTAACTGGTGAAAAACTCACGCATCTGGAAGCCTTGAGCCGCCAGAGCAGCTACAGCGGCAGCATGTGCGCCATCAGCAGCTTTGAGGTTGTCTGATTTGATACAGACAAGAGAGCCACGCGCCGGAGAGCGTAGGACGTTTACAGCTTTATTAGAGCCAGCAGTGACATATTCAGACACCACGATAAAAGCATCAGCACCAGATTGATAAAGAGCACCGGAGGATGTAATAACATCCCCGCATTCAACATCAGTAGGAAGAGTGGCAAATACCTTGCTTTCCACAGAGGCAAAATGGTCAGTTGAATAACTAACCAGATCTGTTAGAGATTTTCGCTGTGGGAACAGCGTATCAAGTTCAATAATCATTGTTTGGTTGATTTCCTTTCCTGTACTTTACGTGCAATCAAATCCTGAATAGTTGTTTCTTGTTTTTGTGATTCATCAGGAAAATACATATCCATCGCTTTGATCACTTCATCAACCGAACAACCTGCATACTGAGCCACCATCTCAATCATTTGATGATTGACAGTGAGAACATCATTTTTATATTTGAGTACACGCGATTTGTTATTTAATAGAAACATTATCGTTTCCTCGCGTTGCATTAACTTATTTGTTACACTTAAGGCGTAACAGAAAAGGGGCCATTAAGCCCCTGGAGAGTATGCCCTTATTAAAAAGCATTTGTAACTTCATTTCATTAGAATGGATAATGAAGTTAAGAATACTATCTAATAAAAAGAACCCCCGTTTTATTATCTTAGGAGATTTAAAAAGATCGGGGGTACTTTGCATCTGCTACACGTGAAGCCCTTCACGCTGGCGTAACAGATATTCATTACATTATCTATTTAGTTGCACGTTCGTGGGTGCATTAATAGAATACCAGCTAAACCATCCAAAGAATCTCTTTAAATATGTTCAGTCTGACACTACCTATGTTCTAATAGATAGCTGGAAGCTTAAAAAGCTCCCTCTGAAAACGTCTATTCCATATTAAATGGAGATGCGCGGGTGAGTGCATATAATGCCAACACAACAAGGCATTATATCCCGCGCATTCCTTCGGAACTAAACAAAGAAGAAAACAACCAGAAGTTTTCAGGGGAAGCTCTAAAGAGCTAATAGAGAAGAAAGCACGATCTATGGGAATGATGCTCTCGGAGTGCTCACACTATGGGATAGTGTTTACAAGTCGTATTTTCATACGAGGGGGAAGTGATTCGAATACTTACCCTATACTTACATAGTAACATAAAAGTTATGCGCATGTCAAGCATTTTATGCACTCCCAATGAATATTTATTCACGCTGAATCATGCCATAAACCTTGGCAATGTCGAGGCTAAGCTCTCCCAGTTCAGCGGTGATCCACTGGAGGCTGCAAGCCAGCTCTTCAAGGTCATTAGCTACACGCCAGGCTTCTTCTGGTGTGATCGTACTGCCGTCACGCTGCACCAAACGAGCTACAGACGTTTGCAGATGTTCAAGGGCGGTGATTGCCTGTTCAGTGTGTTGCACCGCTTCCAGGAGCGCGGAGGGCGTTCCTGATACATGCGCCTGATTCACTAAAGACAATGTTGGCAAATGCCAATCATCTTCAAAATTCAGAATCATAGTTTCAATGGTGCTGTATGTATTAGTCATGTGTGATTTCCTTATCGTCAAAGAGAATGTCAAAGTCTTGTGTGTGGTGGGATAACCCGTTAGTGCGGATATATTCCCGCCAGTCAATATAGTTTTCTGCGTATAACTGCCACTTCTTAAGGTTCGATGAATCAACACGGTATTCACGGCGGCGGCGTGGTTTATAGAAGACGTTATCCGAAGATGCTAAAACATCCTGCAATAGTTCAAACTCTGATCCGGTTGGCACCGTTGCAGGGTATTCTATTATTTCGGTGATCCACTCCCCAGGGATGGATTCAGTTGCATGTTCTTTCAACTGACGGCTGTATTTACGTTTGCTGGCTTGTGCTGCTTTCTCAATACGCACTAAGTTGTTTCTTTGTCTTGTACTCATTTATCCTCGTAGAGGGAAACTTCCGTGTTTTCTCGTTAATGTCCATACTGCGTAAAATGCAAACAGCCAATAGATAGCGATGATCATAAAAGTTTCCCGTATTGTTTCTTAGTTGGTTGTCGTAATGAAGCTCACCGCTTCGTTTACGGTAATGTCGTAATACTTGCCGTGGCGTTCCATTGTAATAACCGCTGCATCTTTCATTATTAATAACCAATACCGCGCCCCGCTCTCACTTATTCCTACACCATCAGCAATATGTTTCACCGTGGAACGGATCTTTCCGTGTTCACGTATTAGAGATGCAAGGTGTTGATAAAGACGTTGGCAAATGGTGTTACATTCGATTTGATGATGTGTAGATTCGTTCAGTAGGTATAGCTTGTTCAATGTGTCTCCTGGTTAAAATGGTATCGTTGATTGTTCAATCTGGTGGTATTCATACGCGTGAGTTTCCTGAAATAGTTGTTCTATTCCCATTGAATGATCTATTCCGATTCGTTGAAGCACTCTTGATGACCAAGAATAAAAACTCTCGTCCTCTCGTCGTTGTTGCAGATTTTCAAACAGGTGTTTCACTGCGTCAGAAGTACGGATGCGAGGCGACGCTTTATCCGCTGTAACGCTTTCAGGGACGCTCTCAGGCATGATAATAGCTTCCTCTATAACTTTGGTCATTGTCGGCAGTGGCACTTCTTCTAAGGCTTCTGGCTTCGTTTCTGGTGCATACGGTAGAACGGTGAAGATACTTGTACACCCTGGACGCTCTTTCACATGTAGCCATCCAAAAGAAACAAGGTCTTTAATATGACGGCGCACAGTTTGATCTGTACCGAGTCCCAATCGCTTACCTATACCAGTTAAAGAAGGTGTCACCTGTTTGAACGTACCGGATAGGCTCTTGAGGTAGGAATATACAATCTTGTGGTGGAGTTTTACTTCTTTTGTTTCGCCGTTAACTTCTACGGTTATGATTTCAAGTAGTTCATAATCTACCATCAAAAATGGCGTAATCTGTTTTGTCATTAAATATCCTTCTATGTAATCGCGCTCACGGCGCTACTATGGTGATAATGGGATCACTTGCCCTTGTTAAGATTGGTTGCCTCTTTATTCAGAACGTCAAGGATATAGTCTGTAACAGTCATTCTCCTGCTTCTTGCCTCTTTAAATAAGGCTTGGAAAGTTTCATCAGGAATGTGTAGGCAAGTGCGTGGTTGTTTCTTCGCGTTTATAATGTCGCTCATGTGATTTTCTCCTTATTCTTTATTCGTTGGTTTCTTTTGTCGCGTTTCTGATTAAATCGAAGCGGCGTAGCACTTCCGTGAAAAACTCGGCGCGTTCTGAATAGCCCTGCTTACGATTGGAGTTACGTAGTGATTTAATCTGGTGGCGTGTCACTTCCCCTTTAATGAGGGATAGCACAGTAGTATCAATATCGAAGTATTTCATTAATGTCCTTTTCAAATATAAAATAAAACACCTCGCAAACCTGAAGGTTTCGAAGTGCATTGTGATTTGGATTGTAGGTGGGAATGTTTTCTTTACCCTATATAACTCATATTACACTAAAAGGCGGCATTTGTCAATATATTTTTAATATTCCCGCCCATCATATACAATATCACACACTATCGTTTGAAGTCAACGCTCATGATTAATATCAGAGACACCGCTTAAACATCCTATATCGCGTTCTGAGAGCTTTTGTTACATCGGTAGCCCCTCTTTCCCCTCCCTTCCCTCTTAAAATCGCTTACAGCGTATCTGAGGCGCTCTGTTTGCATTGCTGCCGCCCTCTGGCACTTACTCCCGAAACCAATAGCACAACTACTGAGGGGTAACGTTAGTTATCAGGATAGTAGTTAGTGGTCTTGGATTGAGGCTTAGTGAACTTGCACGAGTTACGAGGGTAAGTGAGCTTTAGCCATATTGTTCTACCTTCGAGGATTAACACAACTACAGACGAAAGGATGTAGGAAGGGTAATAGGAAGTAGGTAGAGTTAGCATGTGGTCAATCATCGTCAGATGGTTGGGTACATGGTTACATACCGCGCACAGCGCAAAGGAGATTTACGCCGTGGCGTAATATCGCTTGTGCAACCGTGAAACGGTGGCAAAGCCATTGCACAATACAAGAGGTAACGCTGGCGCTGGTTCCTGAGCGGAACGTGGGTCGAACCGTAAGCCCCACCAGGGTAGCGTAGGTGAGATTTCCCCTTGAGTGACGGCGAAGAGCCGCCAGCAAATAATCCTTGCGACAAGCGCAAAACATAAAGATCATTTTTATTAGGTTATTATTATTAACTTATTATTATCGGGTATCAGACTTGATAGGGGTAGAGGTATCAAAGTTGATAGGGGTACTCCTGTCAGAGTTGATAGGGGTATCGGTTTTGATAGGGGTATCAGTGATGCCGATCCGGTTGGTGAACCTCGCCAGGCGATACACGCCAGCAAAGCGAATCTTTCCATAGACTGCCATTTTGACACTTATTGATTAAGCTGAATCTCCCATTTGGTAATATGCAAATAAGCCTATTAAAACCACGCCTTAATCTATCAATAATGATAGCTAAATAACCCGCCTGTAATGCTCTATGAGCGCCTTTCTCACTTTCAAAGTATCTTTCATCCCTTATGCGGAAACCGCACCACGCAAGGCTTACAGCGTTCATTGTGGACAATGAGCACTTTCATGATAGGTGCAATGTGTTGAACGAGTATTCTTGAAGGATCACTCCGCTGATTTTCCATGCCTAAACCCATTAATTAGTTATCACTCTAATCATTTCATTGTGCAATCAGTTTCAAGTGCATAAACTCCGCATAATCAGTGCATAAAGGCAGGTTAGCGCCGCCCTTGCCTAACAACCTTACATTTATCACATTTAAATCAATGAGATAGACAATAACCACACACAAGCATTGGTAGTGTGATGTTCCGCTGTTGCCGTTGTTCTTCGTGCTAAGTTGAGGATTTGGCAATGTTCAAACACATGTTTATAAATGCCAACATTATGATTTTATTCAGATATTTCAAAATCATGCAGATTTCGATCTGGGTGTGCCTGATCTTCGCGTTAAGCACTGGACGCAATCGCGCCATTTACCACACACAATACTGTTTGATTTTTGATCATTTACATTGCAACTTACTGAAATTGATCATATTGTTTATTTCATAAGTTCAGATGTGTGACCTTGAAGGAGGGTAAATTGAACAGAGCCGTGGTATTAGATGAACAGCAAGCCAAAGCGATCAGGGAGTGGCTAAACGCTCATAACAAAAGCCTGATAGCTGACGTTACATTAATGATGCAAGCTGCCGTATTGCGTGTGGGGGATGCCGTAGCTTTGCGCTTCGACGAAGTGATCAACGGAGAGATAGACATAGAAGAACAGAAGACAGGGAAGCGTAAAGCCCTCACCCTTCCGGCTCCAGTTGTACAGATGATAGCTCGTCGCCGTGCTGAGTATCCGCATGATGTGCATGTGTTCAGAAGCCAGCGTAACCGCTCGATGAACAAGCAAGCACCTGTACGACGCGAAGAGGTGAGCAAGCAAATCGCAGAAGCCGCGAAAGCTATCGGGATTCATGGCACTGTATCGGCTCACAGCTTCCGCAAAGCTGGCGGGAATGCCATCTACAAGCGTTCAGCAAACAACATCGCTTTAGCTATGACCGTGCTTAATCACAGCAACATCACTGACACCAGGCGCTATCTGGACTTAGACAAGCAAGCCGTTAGCCGTGTGATCAATGAGATGGACTTATAAGGAGATACGCATGAAATATCTTGTGCTAACGCTGGCGCTTATGAGCTTACAGACTTACGCCGGACAGATAACTATGGTCAACCCACAGGAGGAACAGACGGAGAACGGAAAAACGCTATGCACGTATCAGAACAGCATCTACTTGTTCACCTACGTTACGAGTGCTCAAAGATGCCCGTATGCTAAGACATTCGACACTGATGATTCGGAGAAATAACAGACAGGGGTTGCCCCCTGCCTTCATGCGTTCACTAACCATTTTGAAGGGATTTCGAGCCATTCCTGACTTTCTTCATCAAAGTAAAATACATCATCAACCCCATGTTCAATGAGATTAATATCCTTCTGTATATTCCTTGTACCGCCATTTTCCATACGTTCTTGAGCAGGAATATGAGTCGGTTCAACATGTAAGTTAACAAGGTGACCTAAGACACTGTTGATCAAATCAACCCCATCAAACTGATACGCTGATTCAGCAGGCTTACCCTTGAAGTTATACCTAATATTTACTGTCTTGTGATCAACCATTCCAAATCCCCTATGCTTCAAATTCGTTGCGGCATACCTTACAGTACCAACCAGCACTGTAACTACCGCCTCCAGCAAAGTAATGCAAGTGTATGAATTTTGCATCTTTTTCTTTACATGCAGGGCAGAAGGGTGTCTTATCTCCTTCTTTCCAGTAAAGTCCACTGTCAAACGTAAAAGCGTGCTTATCCTTTAACTGCTCTTCAAGCTGTTTATTTTTCTGTTCAGCGTCGAAAAGTAGCGTTTGTGTTGTTATCGCTTCAATCTTGGCGTTAGCAAGTTCGACCATTAGATTAGCTAACTCAAGTTTGAGCGTAGCCTTGTCCAGTTCATCACTGTTATTTGCCAGCTTCTGAGTAATGCTTACCGCTTTATCAAGAATCCCTATAGCTGCCGCCGTGCTTGCTAATACACCTGCCATAACCTCTCCTACGTATGTATCGATTTGAAGAATATGTTACTGCCGATTTAATGAGCGTACCAGTGAGGGGAAGACTTCCACAAAGACGCATACACTTCCGCCATCACATCACAATCAGAATCCACTTAAACTTCTTAAAGTTATGTTTTACCATTGCAGACGCTTCAAAATAAAACAATCAATCGGGATGATTTCTATGCGTAAAGGTTTATTGGTGTTGGTAGCTACAACTCTGCTTCTCTCTGGGTGTGCTGTACAGAAACAACTGGTTCCTACTGGCGGTAGCAAGGCCGATGGGACTGTAAAAATGAGCTACTCTTTCGGGATGTTCGAATCCCCTAAAGTGAACGTCCAGCAAGGCGCTCAAGCAGCAGCACAGCGTTGCGCTGCATGGGGCTATTCTGGTGCAGAGCCGTTCGGCGGTTATACTTCAGTTTGTTCTCAACCATCCTCAAGCGGATGTATGGAAACAATGGTCACAATGGAGTATCAATGTACTGGTGACTTGAAGAAATAACATAAGGGGGCAGTTTGCCCCCCTTATTCCTTAGGATAAGAAAGTTCAGCAGTGACTAAATGCGAATATGATTTACCAGATTGGACGTCATACGCGAAGTTATACCGCTCTCCAGGCGTAAACTTAAATCCGAATACAGGAAGACACTCCCCCTTCGGTACATAAACAGGCTTGTCATCAAAAATCTTGTGAAGAGACTCGCTACTATCGCCATTGATTTGGATAGCAGTGATCCGTTCCTGTGGCTCCAGTGGTGACACCACACAAACTTGATTATCTTTGATTAATGCTGTTGTCGATTCTCGATCTACCATTCGATCACCAGGCCCAGGACATCCCGTTAAAAGGAATACAACACCCAGCAACATTTTGTTCTTCATGTTTAACGCCCCTTCCCTGTCACGATTTTCTGATAAAGCGAGGGGACATCCTGCAACATATCTACGCCCCTGTACATCCCCATGCGCCCAGCTCTCTGATAGTAAGACCACTTACTGATCCCATAAACCAGCAGTAACCAGTAATCAGCTAAAATAGAGGCTTGCTGTTCAAGAGAGTAATCAGTGAGCTTTTCTTTATCCAGCCTGTATGTATATTCAGCAGCCCAGCTAAAAGCTCCCCGCATTCTCACCCATTGCCCGTGTTGGTGTTGCCAGACATGCCCCAGCTCATGGATGAAAACATATTTATCTTCAACGAAAACCGAGTTTGCGGAAAAGTCTTCCCTGTACATCTGTTTTCTGTACCACAACTCCCCGTTGGGGGTCATCGCGTAGTTTTGTTTCTGTAGTCCGAACGGTAAATAGCTGTCGCAATGAATCCAGACACGGCTATACACTATCGAATCACCGAACACCCTACGAGCCATTGCAATCTCGCCTAACGTCATCCGGCGTAATGTTCCTTCCTCTGCCTGTGCGCTCATAAACTGTCCTCCTTGTATGATTTATATCAGGGTATCCAGGGAGCATAAAACGCGCAACTAACAGATTTTGGACAATAGAAGCCATAAAGCCCCGTTGGTGATACAGCAACAAGCGGAGCGTAGCGACTTCATCAGACTGTCAGAGGGATCTCACCTTATCAGGATAACCGTGTACCCTTGCGGGAGCGTGGTTGAAACGCTGATAGAGCCTACATATCGTTTGTAGGTACGTTATCACCATAAACCTGTTTACGTGGCTCATAAGGCCGCACATCGGGCTTAAATGCGTGTGATCAATCTGTTTTGGTATGGAGTTTTGAGACGGCGGCACGTCTTCCGGCTTCAAAGGAAAAGCGATACAAGGTTGAGCCTGGTAACTACTTGCCACTGCGTGCTAACATACCAAAGCCATTAACAATCACAGTGGCTTTTGTACTTGATAGGGAACTGACATTTCTTATATGCAAATGAGGCAGGCTTTTCACACTAACTCATTGTTTTTAAAGGAATTTAGTGACTTGGTGCCGAAGGCCGGACTCGAACCGGCACGTATTTCTACGGTTGATTTTGAATCAACTGCGTCTACCGATTTCGCCACTTCGGCACTGAAGGGGATGCGGAAACGTTGTGGATTATACCCGTCGCGCGCCGCCATGCAAGCGACGACGCGCTAAACCCGCGCTAAGTGCCCAAAAAACCAGCGCCCTTTCACTCCAGCTCAGACACCGCCAGACGAATCACCCCCGCCGCCTTCTGCTTCGGCAGCGCCAGCACCTTCGCCCACATCTCCTGCACCATATCGCAGGAGAGCTTCTCTTTGCCCGCCGCCTTCTCCGGCATCTGCAGCAGCTGGATGTCCTCGCCGTACTTATCGGCAAGCGCCTTCATAATCGGCCGCACATCCTCGACAGCCGCCTCACGCTCGGCCTGGGTCACGATGTGGCGGTTTTTGCCGTAGGCCGCGCGCATCATGTCGGCGTCGGCCTGCATGCGCCGCGCCATCAAGTCTTTATCCAGCATGCGCATCGGATTCACGCCGCCCTTCACCGTCGGGTAGAGGAAGCGGAAGCAGGCGTCGTCGCTCACCTTCTGGATGGCGGCGGTCTGCTCCATATTGATGGTCATGTAGTTCACCACGTTGGCGTCCGGGGCGTTCTGCAGGCGCGTCATCTGCAGATGCAGGATCTGCGGCTGGATGGTGTCGATAATCTGCTGCTCCGGCTCGCCCGCTTTTTGCAGGGCGGCCATCTGGTCGAGGATGCGCTGATGCAGCGCGGGCTCCTGCTCCTTGATCACCTGCCAGGCGGGCATCGCGTTAAGGGCAGAATCCATCTGCCGTTCCGGAGCGCGCTGCCTGTCGAAGAACACCCAGAACGCCACTGCGGCGGCCACCACAACAACCATCACGGTACGGGTCCACGTTTTATTCATCTCGCATCCTTATCCTTGAGTTGTGCCGGTTTACACCGGCACGCCGCTGTGGAAGCGAAACTCGTGGTCCGGTGTCGAGATAAGTGTGGCTTCAATTTCGCCAAAAAGCTGTATGCGCGGTGAGATATCGTCGTCGCTCACCTGCTGGGCCAGCGTCAGGTAGTCCTGATAATGGCGCGCTTCCGAGCGCAGCAGCGAGAGATAGAACTTCTGCAGGTCGTCGTCGAGGAACGGGGCCAGCGCGGCGAAGCGTTCGCAGGAGCGGGCTTCGATGTAGGCGCCGCAGATGAGCTTGTCTATCAGCGTCAGCGGTTCGTGTGTGCGCACTTCCTTCAGCATCCCTTTGGCGTAGCGGCTGGCGGTGATTTTGACGTACGGAATGTCGCGGGCCAGCATCGCCTCGCGCACCTGCCAAAAGTGGTGCAGTTCTTCTTTGATTAGCAGCACCATGCTGTCGATGAGCGCCTGGCCCCACGGGTCGTCGGTTTTGGGCATCACGCTTTTGCCAATCTGCCTGTGCAGGGCGATGAAGTCCGGCTCCGGGCCGTCGCGGAAGGTGAACTGTTCGTAGGGCTTGAGCCAGTCGAGCAGCGCGTCGGCACCGCTTTCGTCGGCGACGTATTTACGCACCAGCAGCAGCGCGGTCTGGGCGGCCTTGAGCTCGCACACCATGTGGTCGGTGAGCAGCAGCGGCAGGTTCGCCGGGTCACGGGCTTTATCAATCCATGCTTGTGGGGTCGGGCACTGGAGGAAGTTGAGTACGGGGGCGAGTATCTGCGGGTAATCCATGGTTCTGCCTTGAAAAAGCGGTGGCGCTCGCCACCGCCTGAAACGCTTAGTGACGCACGCCGTCGTCGTCTTCGTCGACGTAATCTTCGTCGTCGCCTTCTTCGCCGTCTTCACCGTTCGGATCTTCGAAGTAGGTTCCCCAGCCGTCGTATTCCACTTCAAACTTCTCGGCCAGGTTCATCAGCTGTTCTACCTGCGCGTCGATCAGCTCCGCCTTCAGCGCGCCTTCGCTCAGGATGTCGCAGCAGATGACGGTGTCGCCCTCTTCCACTTCCAGCTCTTCCGGCTCGGTCACTTCGTAACCCAGCTTGAAGGCTTCCACGGCCAGTTTTTCCAGCGCGTCGAAATCATCCGCAGAGAAATGGTGCTCGATGGTGTACAGCGCGTCCGGATCGCTACCGTCTTCCAGCAGTTCTTCAATAATCAGACGCGTCTCTTCGCGTTGCTCTTCCAGGTGTTCCGGGTTTGCCATGGCTCAATCCTCTTTAAAGTGCGGCAGATACTTCTATTTTCACACACGGACGGGTTTGCCTCCACCTTTGTAAGAAAGAATTGTGAAACGGGGTTGCAAATGAATAATTACACATATAAAGTGAATTTTAATTCAATAAGTGGCGTTCGCCATGCGAGGATAAAATGTCCGATTTATACAAGAAACACTTTCTGAAACTGCTCGACTTTACTCCTGCACAGTTCACCTCTCTGCTGACCCTTGCCGCACAGCTCAAAGCCGATAAAAAAAATGGCAAGGAAGTACAGAAGCTTACCGGTAAAAACATCGCGCTCATCTTCGAAAAAGACTCGACCCGTACACGTTGCTCTTTCGAAGTTGCCGCATTTGACCAGGGCGCGCGCGTCACTTATTTAGGGCCGAGCGGCAGCCAGATTGGGCATAAAGAGTCAATTAAGGACACCGCGCGGGTTCTGGGGCGGATGTACGACGGCATTCAGTATCGCGGCCACGGCCAGGAAGTGGTCGAAACGCTGGCGCAGTATGCGGGCGTGCCGGTGTGGAACGGGCTGACCAACGAGTTCCACCCGACCCAGCTGCTGGCGGACCTGCTGACCATGCAGGAGCACCTGCCGGGCAAGGCGTTTAACGAGATGACGCTGGTCTACGCGGGCGACGCGCGCAACAACATGGGCAACTCGATGCTGGAAGCGGCGGCGCTGACCGGGCTGGATCTGCGCCTGGTGGCCCCGAAGGCCTGCTGGCCGGAAGAGAGCCTGGTGGCGGAGTGCAGCGCGCTGGCGGAGAAGCACGGCGGGAAGATCACCCTGACGGAAGACGTGGCGGCAGGCGTGAAGGGCGCGGACTTTATCTATACCGACGTGTGGGTGTCGATGGGCGAAGCCAAAGAGAAGTGGGCGGAGCGGATTGCGCTGCTGCGCGGGTATCAGGTGAACGCGCAGATGATGGCGCTGACCGGCAACCCGGACGTGAAGTTCCTGCACTGTCTGCCGGCGTTCCATGACGACCAGACCACGCTCGGCAAGCAGATGGCGAAAGAGTTCGACCTGCACGGTGGGATGGAAGTGACGGACGAGGTGTTTGAGTCGGCGGCGAGCATCGTGTTTGACCAGGCGGAAAACCGGATGCATACGATTAAGGCGGTGATGGTGGCGACGCTTGGGGAGTGATGGACTCCTCTGCGGTCTGGTGCCCTCACCCCGGCCCTCTCCCACAGGGAGAGGGAGAACACCCAGCCCGTAGGCCCGTGCAAGCGAAGCGCCGCCGGGCAAACCGGCGCCATTTCATTGATTTTTCACCCCGAAAAAGGTACGTTTTCGCCTTAATTTCAGCGTGGACATGCCAGCATTATGCCGATTATTCAGTCTGTTGAACGTGCGTTGCAGATCCTCGACCTGTTTAACGAGCAGGCCACCGAGCTTAAGATCACCGACATCAGCAAACTGATGGGGCTGAGCAAGAGTACCCTCCACTCGCTGCTGAAAACCCTGCAGCTTCACGGCTATATCGATCAGAACCCGGAAAACGGCAAGTATCGCCTCGGCATGAAGCTGGTCGAGCGCGGTCATTTTGTCGTGGGCTCCATCGATATTCGTCAGAAGGCGAAAGGCTGGCTGACGGAGCTGTCACAGCGGACCGGACAGACCACCCATCTGGGGATCCTGGATGGGCGTGAAGGGGTCTATATCGAGAAGATTGAAGGCAAGCTGGCCGCCATCGCCTATTCGCGCATCGGCCGCCGCCTGCCGGTTCACGCCACCGCCATCGGCAAGGTGTTGATTGCCTGGCTGGGCGAGGCCGAGCTGAACGCCCTGCTGGAGGGCTATCAGTACACCACCTATACTCCTTCTACCCTCGCCTCTCGTGAAGCGTTAATGACCGCGCTGGCGCAGACCCGCGAGCAGGGCTATGCCCTGGACAGCGAAGAGAACGAGCAGGGCGTGCGCTGCGTGGCGGTGCCGGTGTGGAACCACGAGTCCCGCGTCATCGCCGCCCTGAGCCTGTCGACGCTGACCTCCCGCGTGGACGACGCCGAGCTGGCTAATTTCCGCGAGCAGCTTCAGCAGGCCGGGCTCGCGCTGTCACGCGCGCTGGGCTATGCCGGCTCGTAGGTGAAGTAGTCGAAGTCCGCGTGGCAGCCGTCGCCGCTGATGTCCTCGCAGTGCAGACCCACAAACGCGCCGGTGAAGAAGCCGCGGCCGCCGATGTAGTCGTCCGATAGCTTCCACGCCTCATACGTTACCGGCACGGCGTGCCACGTCTCGCCGTCGAACGAGTAGCTGTAGCGGTAGACCAGCGTATCCACGTCCACGCGCAGCCAGACGTTCTCCGCACTCTCCGGCACCGGAATGGGCTGCTCGTGCAACGGCCATGACGGCACGTTGTGGTCGAGCTGGATCACCTTAATCGTTCTGCCCCGTCCCTCCTCATAGTCCACAAAGCAGTAGCTCCAGTTTTTGCTGTTGTAGTAGCAGGTCAGCCCTGCGCTCTGCTGGAAGTGGACCGGCGAAAACTGCATCCGCGTTTCTGAGCGGAAGGCGAAGTGCTGCCAGCGGCGCGCCACGGTCGATTGGGTGAAGGTCGAGTTGAGCGAGTCGTTGCCGTAGAGCCGTAAATAGCCGGGGCGCGCGGTGAGCGAGCCGAGGGTGTCGTCGAACGGAATGCGCAGGGTCTGCAGTTCCGGGTCGAGCGAACTGGCGTCGAAATCGTCCCGCCAGGTGGCCTGAACGGCTGCAGGCTGCTCGGCCATCTGCGGGCCTTTCACAGTCAGCTGCGCGTGCTTGCCGCCTTCCACGTACGGCCAGTCGTCGCGCCATTCAATGCGGGCGATGCCGGTCTCGCGGCCCAGCGGGCAGTAGCCGCGTCCGCCGGAGGCCAGCAGCGGCACGCCGGGCAGGCGCAGCGGGCGGCTGGTGAGGTAGGCCATGTACCACTCTCCGGTGTGGGTCTGCAGCAGCGAGCCGTGGCCGCTCTTCTGCAGCGGGTTCTCCGGCAGGTGCCAGCTGGTCATCATCGTCACCTCCGGATGCAGCTCGTACGGCCCGTCGATGGTTTTTGAACGCAGCACCACAACCGCGTGCTCGTAGCTGGTGCCGCCCTCGGCGACCATCAGGTAGTACCATCCCGCGTGGCGATACAGGTGCGCGCCTTCGGTGTAGCAGAGCGGCGTGCCGGTAAACAGGGTCTTACGCTCGGGCGAGAGCGTGCCGGTCTGCGGGTCAAACGCCTGCAACACGATGGTGTTGTGCGGGTTGCTGTGGCGGCGCGGCCCCCACGGGCGGTAGAGGTAGTATTTGCGGCCATCGTCGTCGTGGAACAGGGACGGGTCAAACCCGCCGTTGCCCATCGGGATCGGCTCGCTCCACGGCCCTTCGATGGAGGGCGCGGTGACGAGATAGTTGCGGCCGTTTTTCCACGGCGAGTCGACAATCTTTACGTCGGTATAGAGCAGCCAGAATTTGCCGTCGGCGTAGCTCAGGCACGGTGCCCAGATGCCGCCGGAGTCCGGGTTGCCCTTCATGTCCAGCATCGACACGCGGTCCAGCGGGGTGCTGACCAGCGACCAGTTTTTCAGGTCGCGGGAGTGGTAAATGCGCACGCCGGGAAACCACTCGAAGGTCGAGGTGGCGATGTAGTAGTCCTCGCCCTGGCGGCACAGGGACGGGTCCGGGTTGAAGCCGGTGAGTATCGGGTTGGTGATTTGCATAGTGCCTCCGGTTAATGGGATGCGGCTGTCGCGGCGTCGGGAACGACCTCGCCCTGCGCCGCGCGGTGCTTGATCAGCTGCTGGCTGATGGCCTCCACGCGGGCGTCGGTGAGCTTGTAGAACGACAGCATGATGAACATGCCCGCGTAGAGCACCACCGGCACCACGCAGAACAGAATTTTGATGGTAGTGAGCACCTCGACCGGCTGCACGCTGCTGCTGGCGGAGTAGTTCACGTACGCGAGGATCCAGCCCACCACCGCCCCGCCAATCGCCAGGCCAATCTTCAGGCTGAACAGGTAGGTGGAGAACACCAGCCCGTCGAGGCGTCGCCCGCTGCGGCTCTCTTCGTAATCCACCACGTCAGAGGCCATCAGCCACTGCAGCGGCGTGGTGGTGTTAAAGACGAACAGGAACAGGATGTTGAGGGCAAAAATGAGCGCGATGTGCTCGGCCGGGGTGACGAAAATCAGCAGGCTGATCAGCGAGTAGGCGACGATGATCCACTTGAAGGCGGTGACGCGGTCGAAGCGGCCCAGCAGGCGGGAGGAGCAGAGCGAGCCGAACATGGTGGCGAGGCTGCCGTAGAGTAAGAACTGGGTCGCCATCTCCGGGTGATCCATCACGTATTTCACGAAGTAGAGCGTCGCCCCGCCGCGCACCACGTTGGAACAGGTCGCCATCATCTTGAACGCGCACATGATGCGCCACTGGCCGTTGCCCAGCAGCAGCTTAAGGTCTTTCGCCACCGACGAGCCCGGCTGCACCTCAAAGGTGTAGCGCTCTTTGGTAGTGAAGAAGCAGACGTAGAGCAGCACCACGCCGCTCAGCCCGAGCACGCACATGGCGCCGAAGTAGCCCACCTGCTCGTCCCCTTTACCGATGATGCTCACCAGCGGCAGCGCGATGCCGCTGATGGCGAGCGAGCCCGCCGCCGCCAGGAAGAAGCGCCAGGACTGCAGGGCGTGACGCTCTTTCGGGTCGGCGGTGATGACGCCCGGCATGGCGCAGTACGGCACGTTAACGAAGGTGTAGACCAGCGTCAGGAGAATGTAGGTCACGCAGGCGTAGATGATTTTGCCCTGCGCGGAGAAGTCCGGCGTGTAGAAGGTCAGCACGCAGACGATGCCGAACGGAATGGCCCCCCACAGCAGGAACGGGCGGAACTGGCCGTGCCGCGTGCGGGTGCGGTCTACCAGCAGCCCCATCAGCGGGTCGGTGACGGCGTCGAGCACGCGGGAGACCAAAAACAGCGTGCCCATAATCCCCGCCGACAGGCCGAAGACGTCGGTATAGAAGTAGGCCAGCAGGAACATCGTGGCCTGCCAGACGAAGCCGCAGGCGGTGTCACCGAGCCCGTAGCCAATTTTGTCTTTCATGGTTAATTGCGTCATCAGAATTACACCCTTATGTAGTGTGCTGAATTACAACATCGTGTTAATGGAGTGTAATGAGCTGTTCAATTAACCAGCAATGGTCATATCTTATTTCCGAATTACGTTATTTTGCTTTTGTGACGCCGACGATATATCTCAACCTATTGTTTATATTATTAAATAACAGAAACAGAAAAGCCGTCCGCGGAATATTTTCCGCAGACGGTTTAATCTCTGAAAATAATTAAATGCCGAGTGCTTTTTTACCGGCGTTAATTACCTCAATGATTTTATCGGTGTCATAAATACAGCCTTTCCAGGTGCCGCCGCTCACCGACTGCAGTGCCGCCCACAGCCGGGTGTCGTCCGGCAAAAAGTCGTGGGCGCGCAGGTCCGGGTGCGTCTGCCGCCGTGCCAGCTCGCGCGCGCCCTCCTCCGGCGTCAGCGGGTTGTCCGCGGTGCCGATGAAGTTCACGCTGCCTGTTAACGTCAGGCGGTCGACGGCAATCTCGATGATGTCGTTATCGCGCAGCTTGCCAATCGGCCCGCCCGCCAGCGCCTCCGGCGACACGTGGCCGAAGCAGGCCCCCGTCGATACGCCCGAGAAGCGCGCATCGGTGATGAGCGACACCGTCTTGCCCCACGAAATATGCTTCAGCGCGGAGGTAAGCTGGTAGGTCTCTTCCATGCCGGTGCCGGACGGCCCGCCGCCGATCACCACCATGATATCGCCCTGCGCAATCTCTTCCCGCTTGATGGCCTTAATCGCCTGCGCTTCCGAGACAAACACCCGCACCCGGCCGGTGTGGCGGTACACGCCATCTTCGCCCACCACCGACGGGTCGATCGCCGTGGCCTTGATCACCGACCCTTCCGGCGCGATGTTGCCCGTCGGGAAGCAGACCGTCGAGGTCAGCCCTTTCGCTTTTGCCTTCTTCGGCGGCAGGATCACCTCATCCGGCTCTACGCCGTCCTGCTCGCGCAGGCACTGGCGGAAGCGTGCCCGGCGCTCGGATGCCTGCCACCAGTCGAGGTTCTCGCCCACCGTCTGGCCGGTGACGGTCATGGCGTCCAGATGCAGCAGGCCGAGGTCGCGCAGGTGGAGCATCACCTCTGGCACGCCGCCCGCGAGGAACGCGCGCACGGTCGGGTGATAGTCCGGGCCGTTGGGCAGCACGCTCACCAGACGCGGCACCCTGCGGTTGACGCGCGTCCAGTGCTCAACGTCCGGGATCGTGCAGCCCGCCGCGTGGGCGATGGCCGGAATATGCAGCAGTAAATTGGTGGAGCCGCCGAACGCCGCGTGGATCACCATCGCGTTTTCGATAGCTTTGTCGGTGAGGATATCGCGCGTGGTGATGCCGCGGTTATCCAGCTCGCTCACCGCGCGCGCCGACTGGCGGGCGATCTCCAGCCACACCGCCTGCCCGGACGGGGCCAGCGCGGAGTGCGGCAGCGCCAGGCCCAGCGCTTCCGCGACCACCTGCGAGGTGCCCGCCGTGCCGAGGAACTGACACCCGCCGCCCGGCGACGCGCAGGCGCGACAGCCCAGCTCGGCGGCCTCCTGCAGGGAGAGTTCGTGGTTGGCAAAGCGCGCGCCAATGGTCTGCACCTTGCCCGCGTCTTCCCCGACGGTCGGCGGCAGCGTCGCCCCGCCCGGCACCAGAATGGTCGGCAGGTCGTGCATCGCGGCCAGCGCAATCATGGTAGCGGGCAGCCCTTTGTCGCAGGTTGCCACGCCGATCACCGCCCGACGCGTCGGCAGGGAGCGGATCAGGCGGCGAAAGACGATCGCCGCGTCGTTGCGGTACGGCAGGGAATCAAACATGCCGTGCGTGCCCTGCGAGCGTCCGTCGCACGGATCGCTGACGAAGGCCGCAAAAGGGATCCCGCCATTGCGGGTAATCTCCTTCGCCGCCGCCTGCATCTGCATGCCGATCTCCCAGTGCCCGGTGTGGTAGCCCAGCGCAACCGGGCGTCCGTCTCCGGCGCGGATGCCGCCCTGGGTGCCGATAATCAGCACCTCTTTGCCAGTGAGCTTGTTAGCGTCCCAGCCCATCCCGGCGTTCTGCGTCATGCCGAACAGGTTGCCGCTGGGGGATTCCATCAGCATCTGCGGGGTCAGCGGCAGCGCGCCCTGCGGCCCCGCCGCGTGGGTGATCACCGCATAAAACGCGTCATCCTGCGGGGTGAAAATTTTCTCGATGGTCATCGTTATCGTCCGGCTCAGCAAAGCTTGAGCTGTTGCAGCAGGGTTTTCAGCTGCGCCTTGCGCGGCTCGTCCAGCGGCGAGGCGGGCGGCAGCACGTGCGTAGAAATCGGGCGGCCGCAGAGCACGATCGCCTCTTTAATCACGTTCACAAACGGCGTATCCAGCTGATACATCTGCGGAATTTGCAGCAGGGTCTGATGATGCCCGGCCGCTTTCGCCACGTCCCCGTCGCGCCAGGCTTTCAGAAGATTCACCGACACCTGCGGGGCAAAGTTGCCGCTCGCCGAGATCGCCCCGTCGCCGCCGAGCAGCAGGGTATTGAACAGATGATCGTCGTAGCCGCAGAGTACGGTGAATTGCGGATGGGCACCTTTGACGGTATGGATCATGCTGCGCAGGTGGGCGACGGAATCGATGGTGTCTTTGATGCCGATAATATTGCTGCGCGAGTCGGCAAGGACTTTCACCAGCGCCGGGGTCAGATCCTGCCCGGTCAGCGCCGGGAAGTTATAAAGCATCACCGGCAGCGTGACGCTGTCGGCCACCTGCTCGAAGTAGCGGATCAGGTTCGCTTCCGACACTTTCCAGTAGTAGGGGTTAATCACCACGATGCCGTCCGCGCCCGCCTGCTGCGCGTGCTGGCTGAGTTCGATGGTTTCCCGGGCGTTAGTGCCACCGGTGCCGATCAGCACCGGCACGCGACGATCGACATGATCGATAGCAAAGCGCGCAATGGTTTTACGCTCTTCGGCGCTGAGCTGGGAGAACTCGCCGCCGCTGCCCAGGAAGAACAGGCCGTCAACGCCTGCCTTGATCAGATCGTCGATCAGCGCGGCGGTGCCTGACTTATCTAGCTGGCCGTCGGCGGTAAAGATGGTGGAGACAGGGGGAATGATTCCCGTGAACAACGCGGACTGCGGCATGAGATCTCCTTGCTGAATCATTTTGTTCTACATTATAGAACAGCGTTCATTAATTTAACGATCATACTATGACGCAGAAAAAGGAGAGGTAAATGGGAAGGGAAGAGGGAGTGCGGGAAATTTAAGCTGGATCACATATTGCCCCTCACCCCGGCCCTCTCCCCAAAGGGGCGAGGGGGAAAAGATGGCTCGGTGCAGTTCCCTCTCCCCTTTGGGGAGAGGGTTAGGGTGAGGGGTAAGGGTTACTCCACTAACATTTTAACAACCACTTTCCTGACCTTAGCAGGCGCCCCAACCGCGCACAGCGGCTTATGCACTTCACCCGGCCAGAACACCACGAAATCCCCTTCGCTCAGCACCACAGTTTTCTCCTGCTCGCCTTCCGGCAGGAAGGCGATGTCTTTATCCGCCAGCCAGTCGGTGTCGAGCGTGCCGTGCGGGAGGGTGCTGAAGGTCATCCCTTCCTGTCCTTTCATCACAATCTGAATATCCAGATAGCGTGCATGGTACTCGGCGCGGCGCTCGGCGAACGGCTGGGTCATGTCTTCAGAGACCAGAAAAAACAGGCTGCTGCCGTTGATGTCGTGTTTCCCGAGCGGCGTGGCGTCGGTGACGTGGGCTTTAACGTGCTCAATCGCCTGGCGCAGATCGTCAGGTAGCCAGGACTGCAGATGATGGATGTTGCCGATAATCATGTTTTAACCCTCAACATAAAACAACGTTTCATTTTTATCTTTTATACGAGAATCCCGGCTGCCATACCAGCCCTTTTTGGACGAGGTTTGCGCGAGCGCATGTTTATCGGGAAAGGTGTTAATTTGCTGTTAACCCTGCCCAGGCATTTATGCAGGGGTTATGCATAACCTCGATCCGCGCTTATCGCACGGCTGTTCTAACCTCTTGATCATGCTCTCTAATTAACAAAACCCCCTGCCGCCTCACACTTTACTGTTTTGATAATTCGTTCTAAAAATCCATAATTATTTATTGATTTTTCTTAAGTCAAAAATAGTTAATTACGTTAATTGCATAGCCATTCTTGAACATGATTTTTATCATTTAAATTCAGCCACATAACAAATTATTTCAAAAGATTAAAATCTACAAAATAATAACAACCTCAAATAATGCCACCGGATCCTGCTTAGCTATTCACCCCTCAATAATATGAAATTAATCATTATCTGATGCGAATCATGCAAATGAAAACAAACCCCTTAATATCCGTTTTCGCGTGAGCAACATCACAATACGGATTATTTAACTGCCTAGTATGAATCACGAAATCAATTGAGCTTAGCCGCCATGCAATTAAATACATCACATGGCGCATGCCCTTTTTATTCTGAAAAACAGTTAAAGGAATAATTATGGAAAAGCATTACGTCGGTTCTGAAATTGGTCAATTGCGTAGCGTTATGCTGCACCGCCCAAATTTAAGTCTGAAACGCTTAACGCCATCAAACTGTCAGGAGCTGCTTTTTGATGACGTACTCTCGGTTGAGCGGGCGGGCGAGGAGCATGACATCTTCGCAAACACGCTGCGCGAGCAGGGTGTGGAAGTCCTGCTGTTGACCGACCTTCTGACACAAACCCTTGATATTGCAGAAGCGAAAGCCTGGCTGCTGGATACGCAAATCTCCGACTATCGCCTCGGACCGACCTTTGCCGGCGACGTGCGCGGCTGGCTGGCGGATATGCCGCACCGCGAACTGGCGCGCAGACTGAGCGGCGGATTAACCTACGGCGAAATTCCGGCGGCCATTAAAAATATGGTGGTCGATACCCACACGGCGAATGATTTTATTATGAAGCCGCTGCCGAACCATTTATTTACCCGCGACACCTCGTGCTGGATTTATAACGGCGTCTCTATTAACCCAATGGCCAAACCGGCCCGTCAGCGTGAAACCAATAACCTGCGGGCAATATATCGCTGGCACCCGGCGTTTGCCGACGGCGATTTTATTAAGTATTTCGGCGACGAGAATATTAATTACGACCACGCCACCTTAGAAGGCGGCGACGTATTGGTTATTGGTCGCGGCGCGGTCCTGATCGGCATGTCCGAACGCACGACGCCGCAGGGCGTGGAGTTCCTCGCCAACAGCCTGTTCAAACACCGTCAGGCCGAGCGTGTGATCGCCGTTGAGCTGCCGAAACACCGCTCCTGCATGCACCTCGACACCGTCATGACCCACATCGACGTGGACACCTTCTCCGTCTACCCGGAGGTGGTGCGCAAGGACGCCCAGTGCTGGACGCTCACCCCGGACGGACGCGGCGGCCTGCTGCGCACGCAGGAAACCGATCTGCTGCACGCCATCGAGAAAGCGCTCGGCATTAACCAGGTGCGCCTGATCACCACCGGCGGGGATGCCTTTGAAGCGGAACGCGAGCAGTGGAACGACGCCAACAACGTGCTGACCCTCCGCCCGGGCGTGGTGATTGGCTACGAGCGCAACGTCTGGACCAACGAGAAGTACGACAAAGCGGGCATCACCGTGCTGCCCATCCCTGGTGACGAACTCGGACGCGGCCGCGGCGGCGCGCGCTGCATGAGCTGCCCGCTGGAACGCGACGGAATTTAAAGGAGCCATCATGGAACGAAAACCCACTCTGGTTGTGGCCCTTGGCGGCAACGCGCTGCTCAAGCGCGGCGAGCCGCTGGAAGCGGAGATCCAGCGCCAGAACATCGAGCAGGCCGCCCGCACCATCGCCGGGCTGACGGCACAGTGGCGCGTTGTGCTGGTGCACGGCAACGGGCCGCAGGTCGGGCTGCTGGCGCTGCAGAACAGCGCCTACGACAAAGTGACGCCCTACCCGCTGGACGTCCTCGGCGCCGAAAGCCAGGGAATGATCGGCTACATGCTCCAGCAGGCGCTGAAAAACAATCTGCCGCAGCGCGAGGTGAGCGTTCTGCTCACCCAGGTAGAAGTGGACGCCGCCGACCCGGCCTTCAGCAACCCGACCAAGTACATCGGCCCGGTCTACAGCGAAGCCCAGGCAAAAACGCTGGCCGCGGAGAAAGGCTGGGTGTTTAAGGCCGACGGCAGCTACGTCCGCCGCGTGGTGCCGTCGCCGCAGCCGAAGCGCATCGTTGAGAGCGACGCCATCACGGCGCTGATCCAGCGCGACCACCTGGTGATCTGCAACGGTGGCGGCGGCGTGCCGGTGGTGGAACACGCCAACGGCTATCGCGGGATCGAGGCGGTAATCGACAAAGACCTCTCCGCCGCCCTGCTGGCGAGGCAAATCGAGGCTGACGCCCTGCTGATCCTGACCGATGCCGACGCGGTGTACCTCGACTGGGGCAAGCCGACCCAGCGCCCGCTGGCGCAGGTGACGCCGGAGCTGCTCAGAGGCATGCAGTTCGACGCCGGATCAATGGGGCCGAAAGTGGCCGCCTGCCGCGAGTTTGTTGAGACCTGCAACGGCATTGCCGGGATCGGCGCGCTGGCCGACGGCGCGGAGATCCTCGCGGGCGAGAAAGGCACGTTGATTCGTAATTGAGCACACTCTCCCCTCACCCTAACCCTCTCCCCAAAGGGGAGAGGGGACGATTACACCCTCTCCCCTTTGGGGAGAGGGCCGGGGTGAGGGGTAAGGTCTTAGACATTAATTTAAAAAGGATTTCCCACATGACCATCAACCTGAAAAACCGCAACTTCCTGAAACTGCTGGACTACACCCCGGCGGAGATCCAGTACCTGATCGACCTCGCCATCGAGCTGAAGGCGGCCAAAAAAGCCGGGCGTGAGAAGCAAACCCTGGTCGGGAAAAACATCGCCCTGATCTTTGAAAAAACCTCCACCCGCACCCGCTGCGCCTTTGAAGTGGGCGCGTTTGACCAAGGCGCGCAGGTCACTTACCTCGGCCCAAGCGGATCGCAGATCGGTCATAAAGAGTCGATGAAGGACACCGCCCGCGTGCTGGGCCGTATGTATGACGGCATCGAATACCGCGGCTACGGGCAGGCCATCGTCGAAGAGCTGGGCGAATACGCGGGCGTGCCGGTGTGGAACGGCCTGACCGACGAGTTCCATCCCACCCAAATCCTCGCCGACCTGATGACCATGCTGGAGCACGCGCCGGGCAAAACCCTGCCGGAGCTGAGCTTTGCCTATCTCGGCGACGCGCGTAACAACATGGGCAACTCGCTGATGGTCGGCGCGGCCAAGATGGGGATGGATATCCGCCTCGTCGCGCCGAAATCCTTCTGGCCGGAAGCCGGGCTGGTCGAGCAGTGCCGCGCCATCGCCAAAGAGACGGGCGCGCGCATCACCCTCACCGACGATGTGGAAGAAGGCGTGCGGGGCACCGATTTCCTCTACACCGACGTGTGGGTCTCTATGGGCGAGCCGAAGGAGGCCTGGGCCGAGCGCGTCAGCCTGATGAAGCCGTATCAAATCAACGCGGACGTAATGAAAGCCACCGGCAACCCGAACGTCAAGTTTATGCACTGCCTGCCGGCGTTCCACAACGAGCACACCAAGGTGGGCCGCGAGATCGAGATGGCGTACGGCCTGAAGGGGCTGGAGGTGACGGAAGAGGTCTTCGAATCACCGAACGCCATCGTCTTCGACGAAGCAGAGAACCGCATGCACACCATTAAAGCGGTCATGGTGGCGACACTCGGCGACTAATCACCGCCCGGCGCGCCGCGGGGTGCGCCGGGTTTAAGGAGCACATCATGGGCAAGTTTAAGTTTCCCTCCGCTTACACCATTCTCTTTTTTCTGATTGCCGTTGTGGCGGCGCTGAGCTGGGTCGTCCCCGCCGGTCAGTACCAGATGGCGATGAACGAAACCCTCGGTAAAGAAGTCCCGATTGCCGGAACGTACGCCCACGTGGCGGCGCATCCGCAGGGGCTGGTTTCCGTCCTGATGGCGCCCATCGCCGGGCTGTACGATCCGGTTTCAGGCCAGGCCGGGGCGATCGACGTGGCGCTGTTTATCCTGATCATCGGGGGATTTCTCGGGATCGTCACCAAAACCGGGGCGATTGACGCCGGGATCGAGCGCGTCACCACCCGGCTGCGCGGGCGCGAGGAGTGGATGATCCCGATCCTGATGGCGCTGTTTGCCGCAGGCGGCACGATTTACGGCATGGCCGAGGAGTCGCTGCCGTTCTACACCCTGCTGGTGCCGGTGATGCTGGCCGCCCGGTTCGATCCGGTTGTCGCCGCCTCCACCGTGCTGCTCGGGGCGGGGATCGGCACCCTCGGCTCCACCATCAACCCGTTCGCCACGGTGATCGCCGCCAACGCCGCCGGGATCCCCTTCACCAACGGCATCGCCCTGCGCGTGGCGCTGCTGGTCATCGGCTGGATCATCTGCGTGGCGTGGGTAATGCGTTACGCCCGCAAGGTGCGCCAGGATCCGTCGCTGTCGATCGTCGCAGACAAACAGGAAGAGAACCGCGCCCATTTCCTCGGCGACAAGGGCGAACAGTCGCTGGAATTTACCCCGGTGCGCAAAATCATCCTGGTGATCTTTGCCCTCGCCTTCGCGGTGATGATCTACGGCGTGGCGGTGCTGGGCTGGTGGATGGCGGAGATCTCGGCGGTGTTTCTCGCCAGCGCGATTATCGTCGGCCTGATTGCCCGCATGAGCGAAGAGGAGCTGACGTCGACGTTTATCAACGGCGCGCGAGATTTGCTGGGCGTCGCGCTGATTATCGGCATCGCGCGCGGTATCGTAGTCATCATGGATAAGGGCATGATTACCCACACCATTTTGCACAGCGCCGAGGGAATGGTTACCGGGTTGTCGACGGTGGCGTTCATCAACGTGATGTACTGGCTCGAAGTGGTGTTGTCGTTTCTTGTGCCTTCTTCGTCCGGCCTTGCCGTTCTGACGATGCCGATCATGGCACCCCTTGCCGATTTCGCTAACGTCAACCGCGACCTGGTGGTCACGGCTTACCAGTCGGCGTCCGGCATCGTTAACCTGGTCACTCCCACCTCTGCCGTCGTGATGGGCGGGCTGGCTATCGCCCGCGTGCCCTACGTGCGTTATCTGAAATGGGTGGCGCCGCTGCTGGGGATATTAACGGTGGTGATTATGGTGGCGTTAAGCCTGGGGGCGATGTTGTGATGTTTTGAAGTTGTAGGCCCGGTAAGCGTAGCGCCACCGGGCGTTTTGTTTCAGCCACTTACATGGGAAATAGTTATGACGGAATATGGTGATTACTCTCCAAAAGAACAGCTTCAGCTGACGGTCTGCCAGCGCCTGATCGCAGAAAAGAGTTATCTCTCTCAGGAGGAGATCCGCCGGGATTTGCAGGAGCGTGGTTTTGAGACCATCAGCCAGTCCACCGTTTCACGTCTGCTTAAATTGCTCGGTGTCATAAAAATTCGAAATGCCAAAGGGCTAAAGATTTATTCGCTGAATCCCCAGCTGCGCCCTGCCCCCGACGCCGCGCGTACCGTGTCCGAAATGGTGGTCAGCGTCGAGCATAATAGCGAGTTTATCCTTGTTCATACCGTCGCCGGATATGGCCGCGCGGTGGCGCGTATTCTGGATTATCACCAGCTACCGGAAATTTTAGGCGTGGTGGCTGGCAGCAGTATCGTCTGGGTCGCGCCCCGGGTCGTGAAGCGCACCGCACTGGTGCATAAGCAAATTAATTATTTACTCAGAACGCATTAATATTCATAAAGAACCGTTTGCATTGAGTAAAGCGTGCATTAAATCGCTTGATCCGAAAAGCGAGCTGCGTATAATGCCCGACAATTTGCCGGGAGGAAGCATGGTCAAGCGTGTACGACATAACGTCTTACCGCGTCTGAAATCAGACGCTGGCCTGCCGTTTTTCTTCCCGTTGCTAAACCTATTCCCAGAGCCCCTCATTTGAGGGGCTTTTTTTTGCCCGGCGTCAGGAGATAAACATGAATCCGCTTTATCAAAAACACATCATTTCCATAAACGACCTCAGCCGCGAAGAGCTGGAACTGGTTCTGGAAACCGCGGCAAAACTGAAGGCCAATCCGCAACCGGAGCTGCTGAAGCACAAGGTGATTGCGAGCTGCTTCTTCGAAGCCTCGACCCGCACCCGCCTCTCCTTTGAAACCTCCATGCACCGCCTGGGCGCGAGCGTGGTGGGGTTCTCGGACAGCAGCAACACGTCGCTGGGTAAAAAAGGCGAGACCCTGGCGGATACCATTTCAGTGATCAGCACCTACGTCGACGCGATTGTGATGCGTCATCCGCAGGAGGGCGCGGCGCGTCTGGCGACCGAGTTTTCCGGCGGCATTCCGGTACTGAACGCCGGTGACGGTGCCAACCAGCACCCGACGCAGACCCTGCTGGATCTGTTCACCATTCAGGAGACGCAGGGCACGCTCGAGAACCTGAATATCGCCATGGTCGGCGACCTGAAGTACGGCCGCACCGTCCACTCCCTGACCCAGGCGCTGGCGAAATTTAACGGCAACCGCTTCTTCTTCATCGCGCCTGACGCGCTGGCGATGCCGCAGTACATTCTCGACATGCTGGATGAGAAAGGCATTCAGTGGAGCCTGCACGCCAGCATCGAAGAGGTGATGAGCCACGTGGATATTCTCTACATGACCCGCGTGCAGAAAGAGCGTCTGGACCCGTCCGAATACGCCAACGTGAAGGCGCAGTTCGTGCTGCGCGCCAGCGACCTCGAGGGCGCGCGCGACAACATGAAGGTGCTGCACCCGCTGCCGCGCATCGATGAGATCACCACAGACGTGGACAAAACGCCGCACGCCTGGTACTTCCAGCAGGCCGGAAACGGCATCTTCGCCCGCCAGGCGTTACTGGCACTGGTTCTGAATCGCGAATTGGCACTGTAAGGGGAAACGACCATGACACACGATAACAAACTCCAGGTTGAAGCCATCAAGCGTGGCACCGTGATTGACCACATCCCTGCGCAGGTGGGCTTTAAGCTGCTGACGCTGTTCAAACTGACCGAAACCGACCAGCGCATCACCATCGGCCTGAACCTGCCGTCCGGCGAGATGGGCCGCAAGGACCTGATCAAAATCGAGAATACCTTCCTGACCGACGAGCAGGTTAACCAGCTGTCGCTGTACGCGCCGGACGCCACCGTCAACCGCATCGACGAGTATGAAGTGGTGGGCAAATCCCGCCCGAGCCTGCCGGATCGCATCGAAAGCGTGCTGGTCTGCCCGAACAGCAACTGCATCAGCCACGCTGAACCGGTTTCCTCCAGCTTTGCAGTGAAAAAACGCGCCGATGACATCGCGCTCAAATGCAAATACTGTGAAAAAGAGTTTTCTCATTATGTGGTGCTGGCCAACTAATTGAGGTTGGTAAAGGATCCCGGCCTCCCTATAATGGCCGGGACTCTTAAATCAGCTGTTATTCTGGAGAAATCATGACCAAAGTACTCGCGACGGAAAATGCACCAGCGGCTATCGGCCCATACGTTCAGGGCGTTGATCTGGGCAGCATGATCATCACTTCGGGCCAGATCCCGGTGAACCCAAAAACCGGTGAAGTACCGGCCGACGTGGCGGCACAGGCGCGTCAGTCGCTGGAAAACGTGCAGGCAATCGTTGAATCTGCTGGCCTGAAAGTGGGCGACATCGTCAAAACCACCGTTTTCGTGAAAGATCTGAACGACTTCGCGACCGTTAACGCCACTTACGAAGCCTTCTTCACCGAGCACAACGCGACCTTCCCGGCGCGCTCCTGCGTGGAAGTAGCCCGTCTGCCAAAAGACGTGAAAATTGAAATTGAAGCGATTGCCGTACGTCGCTAATTTATTTCAATAAATAAAAGGCAGCGTAAGCTGCCTTTATTATTTCGGCTATTTTTACTCTCTGGATAAAATGACACATAGCCCAGTCCATTATTAGACTCCCCTCTCCTGGTAATATTCTCTAATAATGGATGAGTAATGAAACTTTCAAAAATTGCACTTGCCCTCGCAACAGTGACCGTTGCGTCTTCGGCATTTGCTCACGGATATATTGAATCTCCTGCCAGCCGCGCCTATATGTGTAAGCTGGGCCAAAACGTTGACTGTGGCTCCGTACAGTACGAACCACAGAGCGTAGAGAAAACCTCCGGCTTCCCGTCAGGCGCTGAGCCCGCGGACGGACACCTCGCCAGCGCGGGCATCTCTCAGTATTCTCAGCTGGACAAACAGAGCCTGAACGCATGGACCAAAAACCCGATGACGGCGGGTCCCCATCAGTTCGTCTGGCACCATACGGCCCCGCATAAAACCGTCAACTGGCGTTATTACATCACCAAACAAAACTGGGATCCAAATAAGCCGCTGACCCGCGATCAGTTTGAATTAACCCCATTCTGTACCATCAATGGTAATAGCCAGGCACCAGCGGTAACTCAGCCAATGAATTGTAATGTACCTGAGCGTACCGGCTACCAGGTTATTTATGGCGTATGGGAAATTGCGGATACCACAAATAGCTTCTATCAGGCCATTGACGTTGATTTCGGTAACGGCGGCAACGTTACGCCGGACGAAACGCCAGCGGTTGTTTCCCAGTGGAGCAAAACCCTGAGCGGCCAGATCGCGGGTAACAACCTGAACGCGGGCGATAAAGTGATTGCACGCTTCTTCGACGCGAATGGCGAAGTCACCTCCATGCGTACCGAAATGACCATCGGCTCAGCCGAGCAGGGCGACGCTAACCAGTGGTCTTACGATCTGGCGCAGAAAATCAACACCGCCCAGAGCGACGTGCGCGTCGGCGTGAAGGATGAAGCGGGAGAAATCAGCCCGGTTCATGGCGCAAACAGCGTATTCGTGAAAGACGGCAGCACGCTGCAGTCCGTGGCCGTCTCTTATGAAGAGCAGAAAGCGCAGGTGAATGAGACCATCGCCGTCACCGATCTGCAGTACAGCAAAATCGAGCATGGCAACGCGACCGTGACCTTCCACGTCAACACCAAAGGCGACGTGAATATGGAAGCACACGTGATGAACCACAGCGGTGCGGAAAAAGGCTACCTGAAGCAGGACATGAACAACGCCAATCAGGACGTGACCATGACCCTGAATGACGTGACGCCGGGCCACCACATGCTGAAATACTATGCGACCAACAAAGACGGCACGATGTTCGCCCAGGACGTGCTGAACCTGATGCTGGAAGGCGACGCCGCTGCGGACAGCACCGGTCATCACGACTTCACCTTCCCGGACAATATCGCGTCCTACAAGGCGGGTACCGTGGTGCTGCAGCCGAAAGACGGTAAGACCTACGAATGTAAGCCTTTCCCGTACAGCGGCTACTGCGTGCAGTACAGCTCAACCGCAAACCAGTATGAGCCAGGCGTTGGCGCACACTGGAAAGAGGCGTGGGTGTTGAAGAACTAAGTAGTCTTTTCCCCTCACCCTAACCCTCTCCCCATAGGGGAGAGGGAACCGATCGAGCCCCTCGCCCCTTTGGGGAGAGGGGTTGGGGTGAGGGGCTACTGATTCCGCGTCGCGCGCAGCAGCGTCTCCAGCGGATACACCGCCGCAATCACCACCTCGTCCTGAACCTTTGCCGCGTTATCCAGCTCGCTCTGAATCGACGCAATCTCTTTATCATCCAGCGTGCCCTGGCGCGCCACCAGATCCGTCAGCCTCAGGCCAATCGAGGCCAGCTTATCCACCTCCTGGATCACCGACTTCATCGCCTTCAGCTGATAGCTGTTTTCGCTAAGCGCCAGCGCGTCGCTGGTGTTGCTCTGCCAGCGGTTAAAGACGTGGCGCAGCGCGTCGGCGCTTTCCGTGTCTTCCGCGTCGCTTACCAGGCGGTCCGCCCATTTATTCATCTGGCGCACGGTGGCGCTTTCGGCGTTCAGCGCATCCGCGAAGCGGTTGAGCGGCTCAAACTGATGGTAGTTTCCGGCCTGGAACTTCAGGTGCTGACGGGTGTAATACTGCGCGGGCTCTACCGCCTGCGCGAGGATCTGCAGCGGCAGCGTGTCGGCATTACCGGCGAGGCGCGTGAACTGCACCTGCTGCTGGGTATGCTGCTGCAGCCCGACCGACACTGTCGACCAGCTGTCCATCGCCTGCAGGCGGGTGTACATGTTGTCGACGTCGTTGACGTCCTTCGCCGACCACAGCCGCTCCGCCACCGCAAAGGCGCGCGGCCACAGGCGGATATCCAGCACCGGCGCCACCACGTTCTCCGCCCACAGCGCGGCTTCACCGCCGAGCAGGTTGGCCTGATTCGCCACGTCCGGCACCACCGGCGGAATGCCTTTCGGCACCTCGTCCAGACGCGACCCGCTGATTGGGTATCGCGTGTTCCCCACCAGGAAATAGCCGGTGAGCCTGTCGTTATCAACGGAGACCACCGGGCGCGTTTCTCCCATCCAGGTGTCGACGCTAAACGTGACCTGATTGTCGTCACGCCATTCAATATCCTGCACCGCGCGGCGGGATTTCCCGGCAAAATCAATAAATCCGCGCCAGCCGGCATCCCCTTTCACCAGCGTGAAGCTCCCCTCCACCGGCTTGCCCTTCAGGCGCGGCATGGTGAAGGTCCAGCTCTGGGCGCTGTCGGTGTCTGCAATCACGTCCACGCCGTTCAGCCCCTGCGGGACAATTTCGTTGCGATAGTGATAGGCGGTGGACTGGGGCTGGTCGAGATAGAAGCCCGTCGAGAGAATCCCTTTGTAGCCGTTCTGCGCCACCTGTCCCAGCGCGTCCTGCCCCTGCCAGGACTGGATCAGAATGCTTTTCGGCAGGTCGGGATGGTAGATCTCGTCCCAGCCGACCATCTGCCGGTGGTGCTTCTCGAGGATCGTCTCCAGCTTGCGGTTGAAATAGGCCTGCAGCGCGTGGCTGTCCGCCAGCCTGTTGTCGCGCATGAAATTCTGGATCGCGGCGTTCGCTTTCCACTGGCTGTCGTCCACCTCGTCACCGCCGATGTGCAGATACGGATCGGGGAAGATCGCCGCCAGTTCGCTGACCATCGCGTCGGCAAAGGCATAGGTTGCGTCTTTTGTCGGATCCAGCACCGGCTTCAGCACGCCCCAGTGGCGCTCCATAGCGTACGGCCCCGGGGCGCTCATCAGCTCCGGATAGGCCACGGCAATCGCCGAGGCGTGGCCCGGCATGTCGATCTCTGGCACCACGCGGATGCCGCGTTCGGTAGCGTAACGCACCACCTCACGCATCTGCTCCGGCGTGTAGAACAGCCCGTCGCTGGCAAGCTGCGTCAGCTTAGGGTAGCGCTTCGAGCTGAAGCGCCAGCCCTGATCGTCGGTCAGGTGCCAGTGCAGAACGTTGAGCTTCGCCGCGGCCATGCCGTCGATTTGACGTTTGATATCCGGCAGCGGGATAAAGTGGCGCGCCGAGTCGAGCAGCAGTCCGCGCCACGGGAAGCGCGGCGAATCTTCAATGGTGACCCACGGCAGCGAGGTGTTTTCCGCTCCGTTCTGCATCAGCTGGAGCAGCGTTTCCATAGCGCGCAGCGCGCCGAAGCGGGTGTTAGCGGAGATATCGACGCCGTTGGCGTCCACCGTGAGCTTATAGCTTTCATCGCTGTCCGGCAGCGGCTGCGGCTTGACCTTTTTGGCGATGGCGATGCGGATGGTCGGTTTGTCTGGCTTTTCAGCCTGCGGCTGCAGCGTCCAGCCGGTTTGCAGGGCAATGCGCTGGCGCAGCCGGTTGACGGCGTCGCCGAGATCGTCGCCGCTGACGCTGACGGAGATTTTATCGTTAAGCACCAGCGCGCCCTGGGTCGTCGGGCGTTCAACCTTGGCAGGCCAGGGCATTAAGGGGAGATCGCCTGCCGGTGCGGCAAAGGCTGAGGCGCCGAGCATCAGCCCGGCGGTTAAGAGGCTGTACCGTAACATGAATGTTCCTTATCTGACGGGCCAAATAAAGGCAAAACATTCTGTTAACATGCGCTCAATTTGTCGTCAAGCGAATGCGCCGACGGAGATCACAGGTTGTTGAATTTGGGAGGAAAGCCACGCCCCTCACCCCGGCCCTCTCCCCAAAGGGGCGAGGGTGAAAGGCGGCACCGAGCGGTCCCCTCTCCCTTGCAGGGAGAGGGTTAGGGTGAGGGTGTGTTTTTACTGCCACCCGTACCGACGCGCATAGAATCCTTTCACCATCTGCGTCAGCACCATGTAGCCCGCGAGGATCGCCACCAGCCACGGGAAGTAGCTCAGCGGCAGCGCCTGAAGCTGCAGGTAGCCTGCCAGCGGCGAGAACGGCAGCGCGATGCCGAGCGCCATCACAATGCCCGTCATCACAATCAGCGGCCACGCGGCACGGCTCTGGATGAACGGAATGCGGCGGGTACGGATCATATGCACAATCAGCGTCTGCGACAGCAGACCTACCACGAACCAGCCGGACTGGAACAGCGTCTGATGTTCCGGGGTGTTGGCGTGGAACACAAACCACATCAGGCAGAAGGTCAGGATGTCAAAGATGGAGCTGATCGGCCCAAAGAACAGCATAAAGCGCCCCAGATCCGCCGGGTTCCAGTGCTGCGGCTTCTGGATCTGCTCGTCGTCCACGTTATCAAACGGGATCGCCACCTGAGACACATCGTACATCAGGTTCTGGATCAGCAGATGCAGCGGCAGCATCGGCAGGAACGGCAGAAACGCGCTCGCCACCAGCACGCTAAAGACGTTACCGAAGTTGGAGCTGGCGGTCATTTTGATGTACTTGAGCATGTTGGCGAAAGTGCGACGCCCTTCGATCACGCCCTCCTCCAGCACCATCAGGCTCTTTTCCAGCAGAATGATATCCGCCGCTTCGCGGGCGATATCCACCGCCCCGTCCACGGAGATACCGATGTCCGCCGCACGCAGCGCGGGCGCGTCGTTGATGCCGTCGCCCATAAAGCCCACCACGTGCCCTTCCCGCTTAAGCAGAGTGACGATGCGCTCTTTGTGCATCGGCGTCAGGCGGGCAAACAGCGTGGTGCGCTGGGCAAGCTGCGCCAGCTCGTCGTCGGAGAGATGTTCAATATCGCTCCCCACGACCACATCGCCCGCGTCCAGCCCCACTTCATGGCACACTTTAGCCGCCACCAGCTCGCTGTCGCCGGTGAGAATTTTGACGGTAATACCGCTCGCCTTCAGCGCCTTCAGCGCCGGGGCGGTAGTCTCTTTCGGCGGATCGAGGAATGCGATGTAACCCTCGAGGATCAGATCGGATTCGTCGATACGCTGATAGTCCCCCTCGCGCGCGGGCAGGAACTTGCTCGCGACCGCCACCACGCGCAGCCCCTGACGGTTCAGGTTGTCGGTGACACGTTTAATGCGGCGCAGCATGGTGTCGTCCAGTGGCACGATGTCGCCGTTATAGCGAACCTGCGTCGACACGTTGAGGATCTCCTGCAGCGCGCCTTTACAGATCAGCTGGTGGACGTTCTGCTGCTCGCTCACCACCACCGACATACGGCGGCGCTCGAAGTCGAACGGGATCTCATCCACCTTCTGCCAGCGGCCGGAGAGCGTGCGGGCGGACTCTTCATCCACCCCTTCCAGCACCGCGACGTCGAGCAGGTTTTTCAGCCCGGTCTGGTAATGGCTGTTCAGCCACGCGCTGTGCAGCACGCGCTCGCTGGTTTTGCCGGAGATATCGGTGTGGTTCTCCAGCACGATTTTATCCTGCGTCAGCGTGCCGGTTTTATCGGTGCAGAGGATGTCCATCGCGCCAAAGTTCTGGATGGCGTCGAGGTGTTTAACGATCACTTTCTGTTTAGAGAGCTTCACCGCCCCGCGCGCCAGCGTGGAGGTGACGATCATCGGCAGCATTTCTGGCGTCAGGCCAACGGCTACGGAGAGCGCAAACAGCGCCGCTTCCCACCAGTCGCCTTTGGTGTAGCCGTTGATCAGCAGCACGATCGGCGTCATCACCATCATAAAGCGGATCAGCAGCATGCTGACGCGGCCAATCCCTTTCTGGAAGGCGTTCGGCTCGCTCTCCTGCTCGCTGACGCGCCCGGCAAGCTGACCAAACCAGGTGTTGCCCCCGGTGGCGGTGACAATCGCCTGCGCGGTGCCGCTGACCACCGTGGTGCCCATAAAGCACAGGGTGTCGCACTCGAGCGGGTTCATCTGCTGCGGGTCGCGGCTGCGCGCCACCTTTTCAACGGGCAGGGATTCCCCGGTCAGGGAGGCCTGCGCCACGAACAGATCGCGCGCCTGGATGATGCGTAAATCCGCCGGGATCATGTCACCTGCCGCCAGCTTCACCAGATCGCCCGGCACCAGCTGGTCGATAGGCAGCTCCACCCAGGCGTTTTCGCCGAGATCGTTAATCACGCGCGAGACGGTCGCGGTGTTGCTGACCATCGCCTTCAGGGCATCCGCCGCCCTGGTGGAGCGGGCTTCCTGAATGAAGTTCAGCAGCGTGGAGATGCCGACCATCAGGGCAATGACGCCTGCGGCAAACAGATCTTCCGTCGCGTAAGAGATGAGGCCGAGCACCGTCAGCAGCAGGTTGAACGGGTTGCGGTAGCAGAGCCACAGGTGTACCCACCACGGAGACGGCTTCTGCGCCGGGATCTGGTTATCGCCGTGCACGGCGCGGATTTTTTCCACTTCGGCCGCGTTTAGCCCTTCCGGGTGTCCGCCGAACGCGCGCCAGACTTCGTTTTCATCCATCGCCGCCACGTTCAGGCAGCGTTCGGTCAGAGACGCGGGGATCGCCGCCCCCGCCATGTTTTTGGCGTTTGGCAGCGGGTCGCGCTGAACAAGACGGTGTGGCAGGTGGCGGCTCAGCAGGGCCTGCAGCTGCCGGGTGATATTTTTAAACATAGTCATTCCTCCACATCCGCGAATGCGGACGCAGCATTTCCTTCAGGCGTGGCAAGGCCGTACCTGAGAGGCACTCAATTTTTCAAGCAGGAACGTTTGTGGCGTTGCTGCCTCACATCACCGGTGAGTCAGCAACAGGCTGGCTTACCGGAAAGAACGCATTCTCCCGTTCAGGAGAGGTGTGGGATCGGGATCCATGAAGCCTCCGGTAAGTAAAAAGTAGGGTGTCGCCGCGCAGTATAAGGATTTAAGCGTACCCTTTGTGACGATTCGGGCGGTATTATACCCCCCTGCAAATAAACCGAACGTAAACCAGACTTTGCCCATAGCGAAATCGCGCTATAGCATTAGGCTCAATTCACTACATCGTCGTTGTTACAGGGAATACAGCATGCAGAACCGCCTAACGATTAAAGACATCGCACGTTTAAGCGGCGTGGGGAAATCGACCGTCTCACGCGTGCTGAACAACGAGAGCGGCGTCAGCGAACGCACCCGCGAGCGCGTTGAGGCGGTCATGAATCAGCACGGCTTTTCCCCTTCCCGCTCCGCGCGCGCCATGCGCGGGCAGAGTGACAAAGTCGTCGCCATTATTGTCTCGCGTCTGGACTCTCTGTCTGAAAACCTCGCCGTGCAGACCATGCTGCCCGCCTTCTACGAGCAGGGGTATGATCCGATCATGATGGAGAGTCAGTTCTCTGTGCAGCTGGTTGAAGAGCATCTGGGCATGCTCCAGCGGCGCAATATTGATGGCGTGGTGCTGTTTGGTTTTACCGGCATCAAAGACGAGATGCTCAAACCCTGGCAGCCTTCGCTGGTGCTGCTGGCGCGCGATGCCCACGGCTTTGCCTCCGTCTGCTATGACGACGAGGGCGCGATCATCACCCTGATGCAGCGCCTGTTTGACGAAGGCCATCGCCACATCAGCTTCCTCGGGGTACCGCACGCGGACGTCACCACCGGCAAGCGCCGTCATGAGGCCTACCTGGCCTTTTGCAAAAGCCACAGTCTCTCCGCCGTGGCCTCTCTGCCGGGGCTGGGCATGAAGCAAGGCTACGAGCAGGTCGCCAGCGTCCTGACGCCGCAGACCACCGCGCTGGTGTGCGCCACGGATACCCTTGCGCTGGGTGCCAGCAAATATCTGCAGGAGCAGCGCATCGATAACCTGCAGGTGGCGAGCGTCGGCAGCACGCCGCTGATGAAGTTCCTGCACCCGGAGATCATCACCGTCGACCCGGGCTACGCCGAGTCCGGCAGACAGGCCGCCGCGCAGCTGATCGAGCAGATCAACGGGCGTTCAGAGCCCCGTCAGATCGTTATTCCTGCTCGCCTTTCATAACCCCCGCAAATCAGTTTATTGTGATCTTCGCCCGATTTCGGGAACGTTCCCATTTTCGCCGTCACGCTGAAGGAGTAGGCTTGCGCTCAGGTCATTACACCCCTTCACCATCTGTCATGAGGTTTCATGATGAGTAAAGTCAAACAAGCAGATATCGATCGGCTGATCGTCCTGGTCGGCGGCCGCGAGAACATCGCCACCGTCAGCCATTGCATTACCCGCCTGCGCTTCGTGCTGAACGATCCGGCCAAAGCCAACCCGAAGGCCATTGAAGAACTTTCCATGGTCAAAGGCTGCTTCACCAACGCCGGTCAGTTCCAGGTCGTTATTGGTACCGAAGTGGGCGATTACTATCAGGCTCTGCTGGCGACAACCGGGCATTCTTCTGCTGATAAAGAGCAGGCGAAGAAGGCCGCGCGCCAGAATATGAAGTGGCACGAGCAGCTGATCTCCCACTTCGCGGAGATCTTCTTCCCGCTGCTGCCGGCGCTGATCAGCGGGGGCTTAATTTTAGGCTTCCGTAACGTCATCGGCGATGTGCCGATGAGCGACGGCAAAACGCTGGCGCAGATGTACCCGGCGCTGCAAAGCATCTACGACTTCCTGTGGCTGATTGGCGAAGCCATCTTCTTCTATCTGCCGGTCGGGATTTGCTGGTCCGCGGTGCGCAAAATGGGCGGCACGCCGATCCTCGGTATCGTGCTGGGCGTCACGCTGGTCTCTCCGCAGTTAATGAACGCTTACTTACTTGGGCAACAGGTGCCTGAGGTGTGGAACTTCGGCCTGTTTACCATCGCCAAAGTGGGCTATCAGGCGCAGGTCATTCCGGCACTGCTGGCGGGTCTGGCGCTGGGCTTTATTGAAACGCGCCTGAAGCGCATCGTGCCGGATTACCTCTATCTGGTTGTGGTGCCGGTCTGCTCGCTGATTCTGGCGGTGTTCCTGGCGCACGCCTTTATCGGTCCATTTGGCCGCATGATCGGCGACGGCGTGGCCTTCGCGGTGCGTCACCTGATGACCGGCAGCTTCGCGCCAGTCGGTGCCGCGCTGTTTGGCTTCCTGTACGCCCCGCTGGTCATCACCGGCGTGCACCAGACCACGCTGGCGATTGATATGCAGATGATCCAGAGCCTCGGCGGCACGCCGGTCTGGCCGATTATCGCCCTGTCTAACATTGCGCAGGCATCGGCGGTGACCGGCATCATCATCGTCAGCCGTAAGCACAACGAGCGTGAGATCTCCGTTCCGGCAGCCATCTCTGCCTACCTCGGCGTCACCGAACCGGCGATGTACGGTATCAACCTGAAATACCGCTTCCCGATGCTCTGCGCGATGATCGGTTCCGGTCTGGCGGGCCTGGTGTGCGGTCTGAACGGCGTGATGGCGAACGGGATTGGCGTCGGCGGCCTGCCGGGCATCCTTTCCATCCAGCCCGCGTTCTGGCAAGTATTTGCGCTGGCGATGGCAGTTGCAATTATCGTCCCAATGGCGCTCACCACCGTGGTTTACCAGCGTAAGTTCCGTCAGGGCACGCTGCAGATTGTTTAACGTCTTCTTTCGGGGCGCAGTTGCGCCCCTTCGCATTTGCAGGAACGCACTATGAATACTCTCCCTCAATGGTGGCAAAACGGCGTCATCTATCAGATTTACCCAAAGAGCTTCCAGGACACCACCGGCAGCGGCACCGGCGATTTACGCGGCGTGACGCAGCGCCTGGACTACCTGAAAACCCTCGGCATCGACGCCATCTGGCTGACGCCGTTTTATATCTCCCCGCAGGTGGATAACGGCTACGACGTGGCGAATTACACCGCCATCGACCCGGCCTACGGCACGCTGGATGATTTCGACGAGCTGGTTGCCAGGGCGCACGAGCGCGGCATTCGCATCGTGCTGGACATGGTGTTTAACCACACCTCCACGCAGCACGCCTGGTTCCGCGAGTCGCTGAACAAAGCGAGCCCGTACCGCCAGTTCTACATCTGGCGCGACGGCACCCCGGAGCAGCTGCCCAACAACTGGCGCTCCAAGTTTGGCGGCAACGCCTGGCGCTGGCACGCCGAGAGCGAGCAGTACTATCTGCACCTGTTCGCCCCGGAGCAGGCAGATCTCAACTGGGAAAACCCGGCGGTGCGCGCCGAGCTGAAAAAGGTTTGCGAGTTCTGGGCCGATCGCGGCGTGGACGGCCTGCGTCTGGACGTGATTAACCTGATTTCAAAAGACCAGGATTTCCCGGACGACAACATCGGAGACGGCCGCCGCTTCTACACCGACGGGCCGCGCGTTCACGAATATCTGCAGGAGATGAGCCGCGACGTCTTCACCCCGCGCAACCTGATGACGGTGGGCGAGATGTCCTCGACCTCGCTGGAGAACTGCCAGCAGTACGCGTCGCTCGACGGCAGCGAGCTGTCGATGACCTTTAACTTCCACCACCTGAAGGTGGACTACCCCGGCGGCGAAAAGTGGACGAAGGCGAAGCCTGACTTCGTGGCGCTGAAAACCCTCTTCCGCCACTGGCAGCAGGGGATGCACAACAAAGCCTGGAACGCGCTGTTCTGGTGTAACCACGATCAGCCGCGCATCGTGTCGCGCTTTGGTGACGGAGGGGAATATCGCGTTCATGCCGCGAAGATGCTCGGTATGGTGCTGCACGGCATGCAGGGCACGCCGTATATCTACCAGGGCGAAGAGCTGGGGATGACCAACCCGCACTTCAGCCGCATCACCGACTATCGCGACGTGGAAAGCCTGAACATGTTCGCGGAACTGCGCGCCAACGGCCGCGAGCCGGATGAACTGCTGGCGATTCTGGCGAGTAAGTCCCGTGATAACGGACGAACCCCAATGCAGTGGGACGCGTCGCACAATGCGGGCTTTACCGAGGGCGAGCCGTGGATTGGCGTCTGCGATAACTACGAAACCGTGAACGCCCGCGCGGCGCTGGACGACCCGGATTCGGTGTTTTACACCTACCAGTCGCTGATTAGCCTGCGCAAAACCCTGCCGGTGCTGACGTGGGGAGATTATGAAGATCTCCTGCCGGAACATCCTTCCCTGTGGTGTTACCGCCGTCAGTGGCAGGGGCAGACGCTGATAGTGGCGGCAAACCTGAGCCATACGCCTCAGGAATGGCAGACAGACGCTCTCAGCGGTCAGCCGCAGGTGCTGATAAGTAACTACCCGGCACCGCAAACGACGTCGCTCCGTCCGTTTGAAGCGGTCTGGTGGCTGCAGCAGTAACGTTCCCTGCCGGGTGCCGCCCAGCACCCGGCTTATTTTACTGTTTTTGTTGAATAATTAATCAGATTTTTCTCGCACGCCTTTACAATCGCTGAAGCGCCCGCCGTTTGTACTCTCGTCTTTTTACTTTGTCCTGCATCAAATAAATCGCAAACATGTTTGATGCAAATCACTATATGTAGCACTTAAAATGCACGCCAACCCAACATCTTGTATTTATCGTCTACTATTCCAACAACAAGACGGCGCTTACGCTGGCCGGAATTGTGGATAACACGAGCTGGGAACGCGGGAAGTCTTTGGCCCGGCGGGGAATACGCCCGGTGAATACTTCTCCACCTCTGTGGATAACCTGTTTTCAAAAAATGGAGTGATCATGACACCGCATGTGATGAAACGTGATGGCTGTAAAGTGCCGTTTAAATCAGAGCGCATCCAGGAAGCCATTCTGCGTGCAGCTAAAGCAGCGGGAGTCGATGACGCAGATTACTGCGCCACCGTCGCAGAAGTCGTTAGCAGCCAGATGGACGAACGCAGCCAGGTCGATATCAATGAGATCCAGACTGCGGTTGAGAACCAGCTGATGGCGGGGCCTTACAAGCAGCTGGCGCGCGCCTACATTGAGTACCGTCACGATCGTGACGTGCAGCGTGAGAAGCGCGGTCGTCTGAACCAGGAAATCCGTGGCCTGGTGGAGCAGACCAACTCAGCCCTGCTCAATGAAAACGCCAACAAAGACAGTAAAGTGATCCCGACCCAGCGCGACCTGCTGGCCGGTATCGTCGCCAAACACTATGCCCGTCAGCACCTTCTGCCGCGCGACGTGGTATCGGCGCACGAGCGCGGTGAAATTCACTACCACGACCTCGACTATTCGCCGTTCTTCCCGATGTTCAACTGCATGCTGATCGACCTGAAAGGCATGCTGACCCACGGTTTTAAAATGGGTAACGCCGAGATTGAACCGCCTAAGTCGATCTCCACGGCCACCGCCGTCACCGCGCAGATTATCGCCCAGGTCGCCAGCCACATTTATGGCGGCACCACGATTAACCGCATTGATGAAGTGCTGGCCCCGTTCGTGACGGCAAGCTTCAACAAGCATCGTAAAACGGCCGAGGAGTGGCAGATCCCGGACGCTGACGGCTACGCCCATTCCCGCACCGAGAAAGAGTGCTACGACGCCTTCCAGTCGCTGGAATATGAAGTGAACACGCTGCACACCGCCAACGGCCAGACGCCGTTTGTGACCTTCGGTTTTGGTCTGGGCACCAGATGGGAATCACGCCTGATCCAGCAGTCCATCCTGCGCAACCGTATTTCCGGCCTCGGCAAAAACCGCAAAACGGCGGTGTTCCCGAAACTGGTGTTCGCCATCCGCGACGGCCTGAACCACAAGTTTGGCGATCCGAACTACGACATCAAACAGCTGGCGCTGGAGTGCGCGAGCAAGCGCATGTACCCGGACATCCTGAACTACGATCAGGTCGTCAAAGTGACCGGTTCGTTTAAAACGCCTATGGGCTGCCGCAGCTTCCTCGGCGTGTACGAAGATGAAAACGGCGAGCAGATCCACGACGGGCGTAACAACTTGGGCGTCATCAGCCTGAACCTGCCGCGCATCGCGCTGGAGGCGAAAGGTAACGAAGACGCCTTCTGGACGCTGCTGGACGAACGCCTGCAGCTGGCGCGTAAAGCGCTGATGACCCGCATTGCGCGTCTGGAAGGGGTCAAGGCCCGCGTGGCGCCGATCCTCTATATGGAAGGGGCCTGCGGCGTGCGCCTGAAGGCGGACGATGACGTGTCGGAGATCTTCAAAAATGGTCGCGCGTCCATTTCGCTGGGCTATATCGGTATTCACGAGACCATCAACGCCCTGGCGGGCGATACGCATATGTACGACAGCGAGGCCCTGCGCGAAAAAGGCATCGCCATCGTTCAGCGCCTGCGCGACGCGGTTGACCAGTGGAAAGAGGAAACCGGCTACGGGTTTAGCCTCTACAGCACGCCGAGCGAGAACCTGTGTGATCGCTTCTGCCGTCTGGACACCGCCGAGTTCGGGATTGTGGAAGGCGTGACCGACAAAGGGTATTACACCAACAGCTTCCACCTCGACGTGGAGAAAAAGGTGAACCCGTATGACAAGATCGACTTCGAAGCGGCCTATCCGCCGATCGCCAGCGGCGGTTTCATCTGCTACGGCGAGTACCCGAACATTCAGCACAACCTGAAGGCGCTGGAAGACGTGTGGGATTACAGCTATCAGCACGTGCCGTATTACGGGACCAACACGCCAATCGACGAGTGCTACGAGTGCGGCTTTACCGGTGAGTTCGAATGTACGAGCAAAGGCTTCACCTGCCCGAAATGCGGCAACCACGACGCGGCTCGCGTCTCCGTGACCCGTCGCGTGTGCGGCTATCTCGGCAGCCCGGACGCGCGTCCGTTTAACGCCGGCAAGCAGGAAGAGGTGAAGCGCCGCGTGAAGCATTTGGGGAATGGGCAGATCGGGTAACCCTCTGCCACATTTATGCCCGGTGGCGCTACGCTTACCGGGCCTACAATCCGCAATCACACTGTAGGCCGGGTAAGCGCAGCGCCACCCGGCTTGGTTATCCGCTATGAACTTTCATCAATACTACCCCGTCGACATCGTCAACGGCCCCGGAACCCGCTGCACCCTATTTGTTTCAGGCTGCGTCCACGAATGCCCTGGCTGCTACAACAAAAGCACCTGGCGTCTGAACTCCGGCATGCCGTTTACCGCTGAGATGGAAGACAAGATCGTCAACGACCTGAACGACACGCGCATTCACCGTCAGGGGATCTCACTTTCCGGCGGCGACCCCCTGCACCCGCAAAACGTCCCGGATATCCTGAAGCTGGTGAAGCGCATTCGGGCAGAGTGTACGGGAAAAGATATCTGGGTCTGGACAGGCTACAGGCTGGATGAGCTGAACGCGCAGCAAATGGAAGTGGTGGATCTGATTAACGTCCTGGTCGACGGCAAGTTCGTGCAGGATTTAAAAGACCCGGCGCTGATTTGGCGCGGCAGCAGTAACCAGGTTGTGCATCATCTGCGATGAGCGTTAGAGCCGTTTGTTTGCATCATGATAAACGGCTGCTTTCTCTCTCTTACCGATAGCGATAACAAATACCGTTACAACATTGTCCTGAACCTGATAGACCAAACGATAACCCTGCGATCGGAGTTTTATTTTGTAGCAATCCGGTAGACCATGCAGGCGGGCCGATTCAACCCTGGGGTTCACCAACACGTCCGCAAGTTTCTTCTTAAACTGGTCTTTTACAGTCTCCCCCAGCTTGCTCCACTCCTTTAACGCCCTCGGATCAAATGCCAGTTCATAAGTCATCCAGGCTAACCTTAATTCCCTTTTGCGGATTAGCCAGCCGATCCCGGACTGCCTGTATCAGTTCATCTTCACTGTCGCTAATGGTGACCGTTTTCACGGGCATGCGTCCCGTCTCCGCGACGTACTGAAACAGTAATCGCACGGCTTCCGTTGGGGTGATATTAAGTTTTTCCAGCACGGCATAAGCCTCGTTTTTGAGTTTGTCATCCAGACGGACGTTCAGCGTGGCCATTATGCCTCCGGTAAAATCGAATGTGTAATGCAGTTTAGCATTACATTCGCATTACATCGAATTCTGGATAACGCCTCTCAAAACCGGCTCAAACTCTCCATTGCCACCGCCTTAAACTCGGCAAAATCTCCGCTGCTACACAGCCGCGACATCGCCCGTTCACGCAGGAAGGTGACGAAGATATCGTAAATCGCCATCGCCTCTTCGTATTCGCTTTTGCTGATGGCGAGCAGGAAGATGACGTGCGCGGTTTCGTCGCCCCACTGGACGCCGTGCGGGGCGAGCACGGTATAGACTACCGTTTTCTGCGCCAGCAGGCCGAGGGAGTGCGGGAGCGCAATGCCGTCGCCGAGCATGGTGCTGACGATGGCTTCGCGCTCGACGACGGAATCCAGAAACTCCGCGCCGACAAACCCCTCGCCTTCAAGCTGCGCGCACAGTTCCCGGAAAAGCGTTTGCTGATCAACGGGCTTGTCGATAATGCGGAAATGGGCCGCGTCGAAGTATTTATCCAGCATCCACGGGCGGGTGCGGTCCACCAGCACCAGCTTGCCGATCTGCTCTAACTGATAGTCGGTCGGGAACGGGGCGATCGTCACCACCGGTTTCGACTTTTCGCTGACGCGAGCGGTGGCGATCACAAAGTCTTCGCCAATCGTTTCCGCCAGCTCGTACTCGCGCAGGGTGAGCGTGCGCGTGACCTCAATTTGCGGGTATTTACGCTGCAGCACCGCTTCAATCATGCGGACCATAGCATTACCGGCGTCGCACACCAGCAGCACGCGCGGCTGGCGCTGGTAGCCGATGTTGTAGTGGCGCTCCAGCCCGACGCCAATGTGCAGCACCAGGAAGCCAATCTCGTTTTCGCTGATCACATACGGCGTGTATTTGCCCCAGCTCGACACCGCCGCGAGGGTCATATCCCACGCCATCGGGTAGTGCTGCTTGATGTTATCCAGCAGCGGGTTGGGGATCATGATTTGATACCGCACGCGGGTGATCATGGTTTTGATGTGCGTGAGCAGGTCAGCGTGCAGCTGCGCGTCGCTGAGCAGATTGTAGTTATAGTGGGTGTTGATATAGCGCAGGATGTAGTTGACCAGCGCTTCGTCGTCATCAGCGTTAATGGCGCTCGGGGCAATCTCCTGGATCTGCCGCGCCGCAATGTGCACGCAGAGCCAGCTCTCCTCCGAAGGTGAAAGCGCTTTGCCCGCCAGCTGCTGGATAGTGACGGCGATATCCTTCGCCGCCTCGCGCACGTTCTCTTCCACGTCTTCGGCGTGGAATTCCGGCAGCGGATAGCCCTCGCTGATGCGCCGCACCGACACCGCGCAGTACAGGCGCAGGAACAGCTCGCCTTCATCGGTCAGACGGATGTGATGACGCGTCAGCGCCTCGTGCAGCACGGGCACCATCTGCTCCGCTACGCCTGCATTCAGCGCCACGTCGGTCACCAGCGGGTTCAGGCTGTCCTGCTGCGCCAGCTCCCAGAGCAGATCGGTCAGGCAGGCGCGGGTCGACATCTCGCTGCCAAACAGCTTCATGCCGTGGCGCGGACGCGTTTCAAGCGTCAGGTTATAGCGATGGAACCACTCGCGGACTTCCGCCATGTCGCTTTGCAGCGTGGCGCGGCTGACGAACCACTCGTCCGCCAGGTCCTCGAGCTTAAGAGAAAATGCCGAGGTGAGAAAACGCACCACCAGATAGTGCACGCGCTCCGGCCCGGTCCGGGGAATACGCAGCGCGCGCGGGTGGGATGCCTGCAGCTGCTGGTAGCGCTGGGCATCATCAATTTTGAGCTGATAGCCGTTGCCCCGGCTCAATATAAACTGCGCGCCGTGGCCTGCCAGCAGCGCGTTCAGGGCGGTGATATCGGCACGGACGGTTCGCGTGGAGACCGACAGCCGCTGCGCCAGCTCGTCCTGCGGCAGCGTCTCGTTTTGCAACAGATCGAACAGTTGCGCTAAACGTTGGTTCGGAAATCGCACGGGTTTGTCCTCTTACGGCTTAAGGTGAAATGACCATCTGGGATGGGCTGCCGACCGGTGTGTAGTCTGGATCGAAGCTCAATTTGCCGTCCTGCGCCACGCGGAAACGGGTGATGTTGTCGCTGCGCTGGTTCATGACGTAGAGCCAGTGCCCCTGCTTATCGAGCGTCAGGGTGCGCGGATAGTCGCCCCGCGTCCACACGTCGTCCTGATGCGTCAGCGTGCCCTCCGCTGTTACGGTAAAGTGCCCGATGCTGTTATGCAAACGGTTAGCCACATACAGCTGTTTACCGTCGGCGCTTAATGCCAGCCCGGCGGCAAAGCTGGTGCCTTTATAACCTTCCGGCAGGGCTGAAAGCGTTTTGCCCTCTTTCAGGGTGCCGTTGGCGTTCACGGTATAATGGGTGAGCGTAGACGCCTCTTCGTTAATCAGCCACAGGGCATCGCCTTTGGGCGTAAAGACGAAGTGGCGCGGCCCGGCGCCTTTTGAGGAGGCGCTGATAAACGGCGGATCGTTCGGCGTCAGCTTCCCTGTTCGATCGTCAAAACGGTACTGGTAGAGGCGATCCAGCCCAAGATCGGTGGAAAAGACGTATTTCCCGCTCGGATCGGCGGCGATCATGTGCGCGTGGGGGCCGTTATGATCGCTGATGGCAAAGCTGCCCTCCGCTGCCGCTTCCGGCTTCGCCGCGCCCGCTTCGCCTTGATCCTGATGAGTGTCCGTGGCCTCACCCAGGCTGCCGTCTGCGTTGACCGGTAAAACGGCAATCGATCCGCTGACGTAGTTCGCCACCAGCAGATGGCGACCGTTCGGCGTCAGGGAAAGATACACCGGCCCCGCACCGCCGGAGGCCACCTGATTCAGCTCGCTCAGCTGGCCGTTATCCCCCACCCGCAGCGCCTGCACCACGCCCTGCTCCACCTCGCTTGCCAGATAGAGCGTTTTGCCGTCGTGCGAGACGGCCAGCTGCGCGGCGTTCGGCAGCTTGCTCACCAGCGTTTTATTCGCCAGCGCGCCGCTTTGCGGGTCAACGGTAAAGCGGTACAGCCCTTCGCCGTTGGGGTTGTAGGTGCCGACCCAGGCGTACTGGGTTTGAGCGATTGCAGAGGTAGCAAGTAAAGAGAGTGAAGCGACGAGCAGGGTACGGGTGTGCATGGTGGCTCCTTTGGGTATGTGCGGTGTTTGCCCCCTCACCCTAACCCTCTCACCAAAGGGGAGAGGGAACGATTACACCCTCTCCCCTTTGGGGAGAGGGCTGGGGTGAGGGGTGTCGTTTTTGTTACTTCACCAGCTTCTTCGTCATCGCAAGCAGCGTACGCACGTCTTCCGGGCGCGTATCGCCGCTGGCTTTGTCGATAATCGAGCTGTAGATATGCGGGATGATTTTGCTCACCCCCGCGTCCAGGGCGATCTGCAGGATCTCCTCAAAGTTCTCCAGATCGATTCCCCCGGTTGGCTCCAGCCAGAAGTCGTGACGGGCGCAGGCTTCCGCCACCGCTTTATACTCGTCACGGCACTTGAGGCCGCCCATCGGGAAGTATTTGATTGAGCTGCCGCCGAAATCTTTCAGCAGGGCAATCGCGGTTTCAACCGGTACGATGCCGTCAGGCGCGTTGCTGCTCAGCGGTCCGGTGGAGATTTTGACCATCCCGACAGTGCCGGTCGGCGAGACCAGACCGTTGACCACGGAGTCGTTCTGCCCCAGCAGCGCGCGGCTGGTGGCCACGCCGGTAAAGACCTGGTTGACGTGCTGCGGCTGCACCTGACGGGAGATTTCACTCACCATTGCCGACTGGTTCGGATCGCCCGCGCCGAGGCCTACGGAGAGCGCGTTATCAATCAGCGCGGCATATTCACGCATATCGGCAACGGCGCTCGCCACGTCCGGGTAATTTTTGGAGAGCACGCCCACCAGCACGTGACCTTCCGCCGCCTCGTAAATGGCGCTGGCGTTGGCTTTCGATCCTGCCAGCACGTTCAGGCAGACGCGGTCACGGTAAAAGTTGGGGGTCAGTTTCATGCTTTTTTCTCCTGTCCTAATACTTCACTAATGCGGCGGTACACGATGTTCAGCTGGTCAGCATTCACGCTGCGCACGTCCGCCTCGATAATCCCTTCGTTGGCCTTGTAGCCACGGAAGTAAATGGCGTATTCGCCCTGTTTCAGCTTCGCCACCAGATCGCCCGTGCCGACGCCCGTAGCGGCTTCGTCGAACTTAATCTCGGTGCGCGCGATATCGCGACCGGCGCTGTCCCAGACCACGCGCGCGGTCACGCCGTTCAGGGTATTGAGCGCGTCGATAAACGGCGTCATCTTCGCCACCATCTCGGCCCCGCTCTCTTTGGTCGCCGTCAGGTAGTGCTCGATGGCGCAGGTCAGGCCGAGGATCCCCTCTTTACCCACCTTCATGGCGCGACCAATGCCCGCCGTCTGGCGTTTCACCCATTCAACATACTGGGTTTTGCCGATCACCAGCCCGCTGGTTGGTCCTTCAATCGCCTTCGCGCCGCTGTAGATCACCAGATCGGCACCGGATCGGTAGTACGCGTGCAGATCTTCTTCCGCCGCCGCATCGACGATCAGCGGGAGATCGTGCTTGCGCGCCACCACCGCCGCCTGCTCGACGCTGAGCATGCTTTTCTGCACGCAGTGGTGCGATTTGATGTAGAGGATCGCCGCCGTGCGCGGGGTGATCGCCGCCGCCAGTTGATCGGCAGAGCATTCGTTGGCATAGCCCGCCTCCACCAGCTTGCCACCGCCCAGCGCCACCATGGTGCCCACCGGCGCGCCAAAGTTCACGTTGTGGCCTTTCGGCAGGACGATTTCGTTGTTCTCAATCGGGGTCACGTGCAGGTTTTCCAGCAGCCAGTCGCTGTCTTTCACCAGCACCGCCGCCACGGACTGGGCAATGCCCGCCGACGCGCAGGAGACCACCGTCGCGCCTTCCACATCCAACAGCTTCGCGATGTATTCCCCGGTTTTGTTGACCAGATCCTTCATCTCGAAATAGTGATTCATGCCGTCCATTGCCGCCTGCACCACTTCCGGGCGCGGGGTGGAGACGCCCAGCGCCGTCATGCGGCCGGAGGTGTTGATCACCTGCTTTAAGTTGTACTTCTCATAAATCGAAGGCATGTTCCGTGCTCCCTTGTTCGGTCATGTAGCCCTTGCCCGCGCGGATCGCGGCAAGCGGCACCAGAATGTGTTCAGCCTGCAGGCTGTCGTTTTCGGCATCCGTCAGCACCGTCGGCTGGCGTTTAAGCGTAAACAGCGTCAGGTCGGCGTCGAGGCCCGGCTGAATGCGGCCTTTATGCGACAGGCGCAGGCCGTCGGCGGCATTCGCAGTCACGCAGTCAATCACCTGCGGCAATGACATGCCGATGGCGAGAAACTTCGACATCACGCTCGCCAGCGAGCCGACCGGGCCGTTGATGCGGTTGCGGCAGTAGATATCCGAGCTGATGGTGTGCGGCAGAATGCCCATCGCGATGGCACGTTTCGCCACGTCGAAGCTGAAGCTCGCCGTACCGTGGCCGACGTCCAGACGCACGCCGCGCTTCAGGGCGGAGGTGATGGCGGCGCGCAGCTCGCCGGAGGGCGTCAGAATGCGGTTGGGTTTGCCGTTGTAGCAGTGGGTGATAATGTCGCCGGAGCTCAGCAGCTCGGCAATTTCGTCGAGGTTCGGCGGGTTGTTGCCAATGTGCACCATCAGCGGCAGGTCGCCGTTCTCTTTCTGAATGGCTTTGGCGCGCTCCAGCGGCGTGATGCCGTTTTCACCGACCACGCTGCTGCTCATGCGCGCCTTCAGGCCGACGATAAAATCAGGGTGGCGCTTCACCGCCTGCTTCACCGCGTCGGCGTCAATATTCGCCATGTTGGCCAGCTCGTTCTGGGCGATCAGCCCCACGCGGGAGATGTTCAGCAGGGCAAACACCTCGGTAGAGGCTCTGCGGGTGATTTCGTAGAAATCGTCCACGTCGTCGGCACCGGTGCTGCCCGCGTCCACCACGGTGGTCACGCCGGTGGCAATGCCCACGCTGTCCGGCTCGTCGTGGTAAATCGGGGAGTTCGGGTAGCAGTGAACGTGGGAGTCAATCCAGCCTGCGCTGACGAACACGTCGCCGTTCAGCTCAACCGTTTTATGCGCGGGGGCGTCAATCTCGCCCAGCGCCGCGATCTTCCCGCCCTGAATGGCGATATCGGTCAGGGTATCGTCGGCAAGGCGCGCACGGCGCAGGAGTAAATCAAACATGAGGATCTCCTGATAAGGCGGGCGCCTGAGCGCCCGCGGGTATTAAAGGGCGACCGGGAACAGCCAGCCCAACAGCATCGCGCCGAGAATGGCGCCACCGGTGATCGGCTTCTGCCAGATGTAGAACACCAGCGCACCCAGCAGGGAACCGACGCCGATAGGAATGGAGGCGGTCATGGCGCTGAGGATAATCAACGGCCCGAGGAAGCGGCCGGAGGCGTTACCCGCGCCCATCATCACGTCTGCACCGTAGGTGGAGTTACTCTGGTTGATGGTGAACTTACGCGCCAGGATAATGACGTAGCCAATCGCCAGACCAATCACCAGGCCGGTAATCAGCGCGGCAATGAAGTTGGTCACCGGGAACATGATGCCCGCGCCCAGCAGCAGCGCCGGAACGCCGAGGCCGACGCCGGTCTGGATCGCACCGCCGATATCGAGAATACCCACCAGCGACCCTTCGATAATACGGGCGAACAGGAAGCTTGCGCCGAACGCCGCCACCGCGCCGTAGACGCCGGTATCCATCCCCGCTTTCAGCATCGCCACGAAGGCCACTTCGTTAAACGCGCCGATGCCGTAGAGGTAGTACATGTGCGTCCCGGCGAAGACGCCGGAGGAGAGCAGGCCAACGAAGATCGGGAACGACCAGTCGGCATACCAAAAACCTTTATTCTGTTCCATGTAGAGGCTCCTGTTATTTACCGCTGAGCGAGTTGTGGATCATGTCGAGCCAGTTCGGCACGGTCAGATGGAAGGATTCGATCATCTTCATGTCGAAGCCGCGGAAGAAGCCGCTCAGCACGAAGAGCAGGACGATCGCCGCCATCATCACTTTGGTGACGTGGTTCCAGCCGCTCTCTTCCACGCCTTTACCGATCAGGATCCCCAGCACCAGGCCCGGTACGGCGTTGCCCATGATCAGCTGCGCCGCGCCGCCAAAGATGGTGGCCCAGAAGCCCGATTTTTTACCCGCGTCGATGGCCGCCAGCCAGAAGATCACCGGCATGACGGTGTTCACCAGCAGGTTAGCCGCAGGCACCAGCACCTTGACGGCGGTGACCTGAAGCGCAGCCGGAACGGAGGAGGCGGTCAGGTTCAGGAAGGTGACGACGAGCATGCCAATTACCCCGCAGGCAATCGCCATTTTGCGCGGGTCGTGCAGCGTTTCGCCGACGTTACGGTTTTTGATCATCAGTGCAGCAGCACCCCAGTTCGGGATGATGCGGTGGTCAACGTCCTGTGTGAAGGCACCTGCGGCCACGGAAGAGGCCCAGGCGTTAAAGAAGAAACCTAACCCAAAGGAGAAGTGGGACGCCGGATCCCCTTCACAGGAGTTCAGTTCCCCCAACGTACGAAACGCGCCCATACCCTGAGTGGTAGGCGCATGAAACATGCGTGCAGCCCCGGCTCCGACACCGACGCCAACCAGGCCGCCAATGATGAGCGATTTTATTAATATAATTAAGAACATCAGTCTGCCCTTTTATGAATAATCAGCGTTGCGTGACGAAATCCACCTGGTCAAGATTGATGGCGGTCACGTTGACGGTCACATCCAGCTCCACGCTGTAGGTGCGTCTTTCCCGGCGCAGAAAGAAGAACAGAAACGCTTCTTTACGCACCGCTTCTTGCGCCTGAACGACCTGCACATCCTGTGGCTCAATACGCAGTAAGATATGCGGTGAGGCTTTCATCACCGCGGCCTGAACGTGGTTGAGCGCGTCGGCAAAGGCGCGCGCTTTGGCGTCGCCTTTCCCCTTCACTCTCACCGTGGTTGTGAACTGTTCTTTCATGCTTATGCGCCGTATTTCTTCTGCCACGCCTGTACCAGACGCTCGCCCAGCTCTTCTTTATCCATAAAGCCAAAGCCCAGCACGTTGCAGCCTTCGTTGATGGCGGTCACGCCCTCTTCCACGGAACGCATGCCGTATTTGGCCTTATAGCCATATTTGGTTTGGGCCGTGATGGCACCCGCGCCGCCGCTGCCGCAGAAGGAGATGCCGAAGGTGGCGTTTTCCGCCTTCATCATGTCGCCCAGCTTCATGTCCGCCGCCATGCCCGGCACAACCACCGCGCGTCCACCTGCTTTTTCCACACCGGCAGCCACTTTCTGACCTTTGCCCAGGCGATCGCCAATCACGACTGTAATCTGTTCCATGTGTTGCTCCTTAAAGGTTGTCTTTCGCGACTTCAAAGTGAACGGAGAGCAGCCAGGCTTCTTCATCAGGAAGATTGCCAAACTGCGCGACCACTTCACGGGCGAGCCGCATTGAATCCGGTGAAATTTCGTCAAACAGCTCTGCTTCAACCTCCGGCAGCGGCTCGCCGGTCACGGACCGGTGCGCCATTGCGCGCACGTGGGAAGTGAGCATCTGCTCCTGTACCGCATTGGGGATGATGTTGTTCCGTGCCAGCAGGGCATAAACCTGCTGCAGCATGGTGTTCGCGAGCTGTTCTGTTTGCTCCGCCTGTTCCCCAACGTCGTTCATTACCGCTCCGTTAATCACTGGTCTTACCCCGTTAATGGCTCTGGAATAAAACTAACGTTGGGGGGGAATTGTTTGTAGCGAGTTGTTTTCCACTTCGAAGTGGAAAGGCGAGCCGCAGCAGTGATCTGTGCCACATAAATGCGGTGAATCTGGATTAATAACGGTATTTGCGTGATGAATATCACGTATTCCAGCGGCAAAACGCGCGCCGGGGAAGCGAAAACGTTCAGGGGTAGTAACGCAAAAATGTGATGGCGATAGGGTTTACTTATTACCGCGTAAAAAAAACGGGAGCCACTGGCCCCCGCTGATTGTTTTTCAGATGCGCGATCGGTTAACGGTATTTCTGGTGATACGTGTTGCGGGTCGTCGCAAACTGCTCGGCCGCCGCCTGGGCTTCCTTCACTTTGCCTTCGTTAGCCAGCTTCAGCGCGCCGTCGATCTGGCCGACCAGCACGTCAAAGCCGTGGCGATAGTCTTTCATCTCTGCGCTGTCTGCCGCTTTGCTTTCCAGCTTCGGTGGCGTCGCTTTTTGTGCGTCCAGCGCCGCTTCACGCATTTTGGTCAGCGCGTCTTTCATTTCAGCCGCATTGTCCGTTTTCTGCACCACCTTCAGGTTTTGACCGAGGATGCCCATGTCGTCTTCAAGATCGGCAGCAAACGCAGAAGAGCCAAGAACCAGCGTTGAAGCCGCGACGATCGCTAACAGATGTTTACGCATTGCTCACTTCCTTTTTTATTATTAAAACGCCTTTACGGGTATTACTGACCGGCGATTTTCATTTCCGGCAGAAGTACAGAACCACACTGTATATTGCTACGTGTTTCAATATCGTTACCGACCGTAACGATATTGCGCCACATGTCCTTCAGGTTGCCGGCAATCGTGATCTCGCTCACCGGATACTGGATTTCGCCGTTTTCCACCCAGAAGCCCGCCGCGCCGCGCGAGTAGTCTCCGGTGATGCCGCTTACGCCCTGGCCCATCAGTTCCGTTACAACCAGGCCGGTGCCCATCTCTTTCAGCATCTGCTCAAAGTTCAGGCCCTGTCCGGCAATGCGCCAGTTGTGGATCCCGCCCGCGTGTCCGGTGCTTTTCAGTCCCAGCTTGCGCGCGGAGTAGTTGGTCAGCAGCCACTGGGTCAGAATACCGTCTTTAATGATATCGCGACGTTCGGTGCGAACGCCTTCGCTGTCGAACGGCGTGGAGGCCAGCCCCTTCAGCAGGTGCGGATGCTCTTCAATCGTCAGCCATTCCGGCAGGATTTGCTTGCCCAGCGAGTCGAGCAGGAAGGTCGATTTACGGTAAACCGAGCCGCCCGCGATCGCGCCCACCAGATGACCAAACAGACCGGTCGCCACTTCGTTGGCAAAAATGACCGGAGCCTTCATGGTGGAGAGTTTACGCGGCGACAGGCGAGACAGCGTGCGTTCGGCACACTCTTTACCCACCCACTCTGGAGACTGCAAGTCCCCCAGCGCGCGGCCAATGGTGTAGGCGTAGTCGCGCTCCATGTCACCGTTCTCTTCGGCGATCACGCAGCTGGAGAGCGAATGACGGGTAGAGCAGTAGCCCTGCAGCATGCCGTGGCTGTTGCCGAAGACTTTGATGCCGTAGTGGCTGTTGAAGCTGCCGCCTTCGGTATTAGTGATGCGCTTATCAGCCTGCAGGGAAGCCTGCTCGGCGCGCGCGGCCAGCTCGATCGCTTCGTCCGGGGTCACTTCCGCCGGGTGGAAAAGATCGAGATCCGGCGCATCAAACGCAAGCAGATCTTTATCCGCCACGCCTGCGTAAGGATCCGGGGAGGTATAACGGGCGATATCCAGCGCCGCCTGCACCGTACGGGCAATGGCATCCGGGCTGAGATCGGTGGATGACGCGCTGCCTTTACGATTCTGGTGATACACCGTGATCCCCAGCGCGCCATCGCTGTTGAATTCGACATTCTCCACTTCGCCATAGCGGGTGCTCACGCTGATGCCGGTGGTTTTGCTGACCGCCACTTCGGCGCCATCTGATTTTTCTGAAGCAAGCATCAGCGCGGTGGAGACGGCTTCTTCAAGAATCTTACGCTGCGCTTCAACTTGTGAGGTTACTTTCATCGCAAATGCCATACTGTAAGAGAGAGTTATCTGAAGTCTAACAGAGAACCGTTTTTCAGTGCGCGTCTTAACTGGTAACATTAGCCTCTTTTTTTAAGGAGCCTGACATGACTAAGCAGCCCGAAGACTGGCTCGACGACGTTCCCGGTGATGACATCGAAGACGAAGATGATGAGATCATCTGGGTCAGTAAAAGTGAAATTAAACGTGACGCCGAAGAGTTAAAACAGCTTGGCGCAGAAATGGTAGAACTGGGTAAAAACGCGCTGGATAAGATCCCGCTCGACCAGGATCTGCGTGATGCCATTGAACTGGCACAGAAAATCAAAAAAGAAGGCCGTCGTCGCCAGCTTCAGCTTATCGGGAAAATGCTGCGTCAGCGCGACGTCGATCCGATCCGCCAGGCGCTGGACAAGCTGAAAAACCGCCACAACCAGCAGGTTGCGTTTTTCCACAAGCTTGAGCAGATCCGCGATCGCCTGATTGAACAGGGTGATGATGCCGTACCGGAAGTGCTGAACCTGTGGCCGGATGCCGACCGCCAGCAACTGCGTTCCTTGATCCGCAACGCGAAGAAAGAGAAAGAAGGGAATAAGCCGCCGAAGTCTGCGCGCCTGATTTTCCAGTATCTGCGCGAGCTGTCTGAGAACGACGAGTAATCTCTTCCCCTCACCCCGGCCCTCTCCCCGGAGGGGCGAGGGAGAAAACACGGGAAAGTAGGCCCGGTAAGCGCAAGCGCCACCGGGCTTTTTTTTACTCTGCGGCTACCGCTTCCGCTTTCTTCGCCAGACCGTCCAGCAGCTTCTGATGGATCCCACCAAAACCGCCGTTGCTCATCACCAGAATATGGTCACCGGGCTGAGCGGCTTTCACCACCATATCCGCAAGCGCATCTACATCCGCGCTCCAGTGCGCAGGCTGAATGCAGGCGTCGGCCACTTCGGCCACCTGCCACGGAATATGCTGCGGCTGCAGCAGGAAGACCTCGTCGGCACGCCCTAACGACGGCGCAAGGTCATCTTTGCAGATGCCCATCTTCATGGTGTTCGAGCGCGGTTCCAGCACCGCCAGAATGCGGGCAGTGCCGCCGACCTTGCCACGCAGGGCGGCAAGCGTGGCCAGAATAGCCGTTGGGTGGTGCGCGAAATCGTCATATACGGTAACGCCGTGGGCTTCACCGCGCAGTTCCAGACGGCGACGGGCATTGATAAACGAGCCCAGCGCATTAGCCGCATCCGCAGGCAGAACGCCCACGTGACGCGCCGCAGCAATGGCCATCAGGCCGTTGTGCATGTTGTGCTCGCCCACCAGGCCCCACTTCACCTCACCCACTTTTTCACCGTCGAGCAGCACCTCCCACTCGGAGGCGTCGGCGTTGAGTTTCTTCGCCTGCCAGTGACCCTGCTCGCCCACCAGCTCCTGCTCGCTCCAGCAGCCCATTGCCAGGGTCTGCTTCAGGTTGATGTCGTTCTCCGGCAGGATGATGCGCCCCTGGCCCGGAACAATGCGCACCAGGTGGTGGAACTGTTTCTGAATCGCTTTCAGATCGTCAAAGATATCCGCGTGGTCAAACTCAAGGTTGTTGAGGATCAGCGTGCGCGGGCAGTAATGCACGAACTTGGAGCGCTTGTCGAAGAACGCGCAGTCGTATTCGTCGGCTTCGATCACAAAGAACGGGCTGTCGCCCAGACGTGCAGAAACGTCGAAATTACCCGGTACGCCGCCAATCACGAAGCCCGGCTTGTAGCCGCAGGCTTCGAGGATCCAGGTCGCCATTCCGGCGGTGGTGGTTTTGCCGTGGGTACCGGCAACGGCAACCACCCAGCGGTCGCGCAGGACGAAGTCATGCAGCCACTGCGGGCCGGACATGAACGGAATATTGCGTTCCAGTACCGCCTCGACGCACGGATTGCCGCGGGTCATGGCGTTGCCAATGATCACCAGGTCCGGCTCGGGATCCAGCTGGCTGGCATCGTAGCCCTGAATTAACGAGATGCCCTGTTTCTCCAGAAGTGTGCTCATTGGCGGATACACATTGGCGTCCGAACCTGTCACTTCATGGCCCAGCGAGCGCGCCAGCATTGCCAGTCCGCCCATGAAAGTGCCACAAATCCCCAATATATGAATGCGCATACGTCACTATCCTTCTTCAATGTGGCGCACATTTTACTCACATGTTAGCGGCTGTGAAACGCATTTCAGGTAAATCCGTATGTTGCTGGCGCGATTCACCTCTGCGCTAATATTTGAATGTTTGTTAAGATTGTTGGGCTTTAGTCGTTTTAGTGAACATACAATCGCTCTACTCACAAAGATGCAGGGAAAGTGTTATGAAAACGTTAGGTGAATTTATTGTCGAAAAGCAGCACGAGTTCTCTCATGCTACCGGTGAACTCACTGCTTTGCTGTCGGCAATAAAGCTGGGCGCTAAGATCATCCACCGTGATATCAACAAGGCCGGTCTGGTCGATATCCTGGGTGCCAGCGGTGCCGAGAACGTTCAGGGCGAGGTTCAACAGAAGCTCGATCTGTTCGCAAATGAAAAATTGAAAGCTGCACTGCGCGCGCGCGACATCGTTGCGGGTATCGCCTCTGAAGAAGAAGATGAAATTGTTGTTTTCGAAGGGTGTGAACACGCTAAATACGTTGTTCTGATGGATCCGCTCGACGGTTCCTCAAACATCGACGTTAACGTTTCTGTCGGTACCATTTTCTCCATCTACCGCCGCGTCACGCCAGTTGGCACGCCGGTGACCGAAGAAGATTTCCTGCAGCCGGGCATTAACCAGGTTGCTGCCGGTTACGTCGTTTATGGCTCCTCCACCATGCTGGTGTATACCACCGGGTGCGGGGTTCACGCCTTTACGTACGATCCGTCACTGGGCGTTTTCTGCCTGAGCCAGGAACGCATGCGCTTCCCGGAGAAGGGCAACACCTACTCCATCAACGAAGGCAACTACATCCGCTTCCCGAACGGCGTGAAGAAGTACATTAAATTCTGCCAGGAAGAAGATAAAGCGACCCAGCGCCCGTACACGTCCCGCTATATTGGCTCTCTGGTCGCGGATTTCCACCGTAACCTGCTGAAAGGCGGTATCTACCTCTACCCAAGCACCGCCAGCCACCCGGACGGGAAGCTGCGCCTGCTGTACGAGTGCAACCCGATGGCGTTTCTCGCCGAACAGGCGGGCGGCAAGGCGAGCGACGGTAAAGAGCGTATTCTGGATATCGTGCCGGAAAGCCTTCACCAGCGCCGTTCATTCTTCGTCGGCAACAACCACATGGTTGAAGACGTTGAACGTTTTATCCGTGAGTATCCGGACGCGTAATACCTCTCTTCAGGGGAGCCGTTCTGGCTCCCCTGGTCATTTATATATTTTACCGTATAAGTGTTTATAAAAAACATGCTTTAATATTCACCACTGCTCCTGCATTATTTCCATAACAGTTTGACAGATATTTCGTGGAGCAGAATCGCAATGAAAAATTATTCCCGTGCTAATACCGGCATTGATTTAAATCTTATCCCTGTATTTATTGAAATCGTCCGCTGCGGCAGCATGGCAAAGGCCTCTTTGCGTCTGGAGATGTCCCGCCCCGCGGTGAGCCTGGCATTAAAGCGCTTTAATCAACTCTTTGATGAGCCGTTATTTTTCCGCAAAGGTTTATATCTTGAACCGACGGAAAAGGCGTTAGCCTTAACCAGCTCACTGGAAATATTAATGGGTGATATTCACGATAATATTGCGGCAGCTAATTCCGGGAAAAATAAAACCCCGGCACAGAGCGTACCGGGGCTGGGTAATATTATGCAGCGGTCTGAGTCGTCACTTTGAATGATGACATGGCTTCCATCAGCTGACGCGACTGCTCCTCAAGGGAGCGGGTCGCGGCGGAGGATTGCTGCACCAGCGCCGCATTCTGCTGCGCGGTTTCGTCCATCTGATTCACCGCAATATTCACCTGCTCAATGCCGCGGCTCTGCTCCTGAGACGCGGTCGCAATCTCACGCATCAGCCTGGTCATGCGCAGCACTTCTGTTGCGATCTCATCCATCGTTTCACCAGCCTGCTGGGCCAGCTCGCTGCCCTCGGTAACGTGGGTCTGTGAATCACTGATAAGCGTTCGGATCTCTTTCGCCGCGTCGGCGCTGCGGCTGGCGAGGTTTCGCACTTCGCCCGCGACGACGGCAAACCCGCGCCCCTGCTCGCCCGCGCGCGCCGCTTCCACGGAGGCGTTAAGCGCCAGGATATTGGTCTGGAAGGCAATACCGTCGATCACGCTCAGGATGTCGGCGATGCGCGCCGAGCTGCCGGAGATATCGCGCATTTTTTCAATCACGTAGCAGACCATCTCGCTGCCGTGATCGGCCGTGTCGGACACCGACTTAGCCAGCTGGTGCGCCTGCTCGGCGTTATCGGCGTTGAGCTTCACCGTGGCGGTGATCTGTTCCATGCTGGCCGCCGTCTGCTCAAGCGATGTGGCGGTGGATTCCGTACGCTCGGCAAGATCGCGGTTTCCCAGCGTCAGCTCGCGGCTGCCGGTGTCAATTTGCGCGCTGGCATCGCGTACCCGCATAACCGAGTTCATTAGCGACTGGCGCATCTCCTCTATCACCGCGTTGAGGCGGTTAAACTCCTGGCTCGCGGGGGCATTCAGCGTATGGGTTAAATCCCCCGCCGCCACGTTCTCCAGCTGCGCAATGGAGGCCGAGAGCGGCTTGAGCAGCATATGGCGCAGCACCAGCCAGGCGAGTACGATAATACCCGCCGTCAGCAGCGCGGCGACGATAATCAGGATCAGTACGCGGGTTTTACTCGCCTGCACGGCACTCACTTCCGCCTGACCACGCGCTTCGCTCCATTTCTGAAACGCCTGCATATCGTTATCAAACTGCTTCGCCACCGGTATCAGCGTCTTCTCCAGCAGATCGTAGTACCCGTCCGCGCTCTGATCGTTCAGGGTTTTCAGCATCGGGTTGATCCCCTGCTGGCTATACGTCGCCAGGCTGGCAGCCACTTTATCGAGCAGCTGTTGCCCCTGCTCGTCAGCCACGCCGCCGTCAATCACGCCTTTCAGCGTTTTCTGGGCCAGGGCAACTTCCTGATTGATGTTTTTTACCGCTTTGGCCGCATCGTCCAGCATGCCGATTTCCATCATGCGGACGGCCTGGCCCGCCTCATTGCGCGCGCGCAGGATCAGCGTATAGCCTGAATTAAGCTGCACCATCTGCTCACCCTGAAGGTGATTAATACGCTGCAGTGAAGAAGAACTCTGTGAGAGGGCATAAATGCCGATGCCGCTGACAATCAGCAGCAGAAGGGTCATAACGGCCAGTAAAGAGAGCAAGCCGGTACGAATCGATAGCGTTTTAAGCATGATATTATTTCCGGTAGCGAGATATTTCTGGGCATAAAAAAAGAGTATCGGCCGCTACCGGAAAATGTTTAGACTTTAAGCAAATTCAGCGTGTTATCGCTCTGTTACCGATGTGTTTACGCGAGTAACAGGCGAGCTTTGACGGTTCTCCCAGAGCACCGTCAGCCCCCGCTGCAGGGCAATAAAAATAAACAGCAGAATGCCGATGGCGATTTTTGTCCACCAGGAGCTGAGCGTGCCGTCAAAGTTGATATAGGTTTGTATCAGCCCCTGGATGGCCACGCCGAACAGCGTCCCCAGCACCGTGCCCACCCCGCCGCTGAGCAGCGTGCCGCCAATGACCACAGAAGCAATCGCATCCAGCTCAACGCCCACGCCTGCAAGGGCATAGCCCGCCTGGGTATACACCGAGAAGACGATACCCGCCAGCGTCGCCAGGCCGGTCGAGAGCATATAGATGCGGATAGTGGTGCTGCGGGTTGAGATCCCCATCAGGTTTGCCGACGTGGCGTTACCGCCGATGGCGTACACCTGATTGCCAAACCGGGTACGATGGGCGAGGAAGATGCCAATCACGACCACGCCCAGCATCAGCAGTCCCATCGCGCTCAGGCGGCCTCCGCCGGGAATTTTCCACGCCAGGCTGGAGAGCGTGTCGTACACCGGATGGTTAATCGGAATCGACTCTTCCGACACCAGATAGCTTACCCCGCGCAGGAAGAACATCCCCGCGAGGGTGATGATAAAGGCCGGGATTTTTAACGCGTCGATCAGCAGCCCCATAAAGGCGCCAAACGCGCAGCCCATCGCCAGCACCAGCGGAAACGCCACCAGCGGAGAGATCCCCCAGAAGCCGATCGCCTTCGCGAGGAACACGCCCGTAAACGCGATCACCGACCCGACGGAGAGATCGATCCCGCCGGAGAGGATCACAAAGGTCATCCCGACGGCGATGATGCCTAAAAAGGCGTTATCGGTCAGGATATTGCAAATCACGCGCGTCGAGGCAAAACCGGGGAACTGCGTCAGACAGTAGAGATACCCCAGCACAAATACGCCCAGCGTGATCATCAACGGTAAATTACGTTTTATCATGGCCACGGATCCCCTTAATGATGCTGACAAAGCGCGGCGACTGGACGATCAGCACGCAGAGTACGACCACCGCTTTCACCACCTGGTTGAGCTCCGGCTGGAATCCCGAAAGCAGGATCCCGGTGTTCATGCCCTGAATGATCAGCGCGCCGATCACCGAGAGCAGCAGGTTAAAGCGCCCGCCCATTAGCGACCCGCCGCCGATCACCACCGCGAGGATCGCGTCCAGCTCCAGCCAGAGTCCCGCGTTGTTGGCATCCGCCCCGCGAATATCCGCCGCGACGATGACCCCGGCGATGGCGGCGCACACGCCGCTCAGCACGTAGGTTAGCATCACCATCAGGCGGGTGTTGACCCCAGCGTTGCGCGCGGCGCGGATGTTGATCCCGACGGCTTCAATGAACATGCCGAGCGCCGTTTTGCGGGTGAAGAGCCAAAAGACGACGAGCGTGGCCAGGGCAATAATTACCGGCGTCGGGAAGAACAGAAGATTGCCGCTCCCGAGCCACGCCAGGCTCGGGGAGTTAAAGGTGACAATCTGTCCGGAGGTAATCAGCTGCGCCACGCCACGCCCGGCCACCATTAAGATAAGGGTGGCGACAAAGGGCTGAATTTTCAGCACCGCCACCAGAATGCCGTTCCATAATCCGGCCAGCACGCCGGTGCCTAAGGCCGCCAGCAGGACCACCGGCAGGCTGTGTCCGGCGACGGTCATGGAGGCGGCCGTAGCCCCGGAGATGGCCATCACCGCGCCGACGGAGAGGTCAATCCCGCCGGTGGCGATGACCAGCGTCATCCCGATGGCCAGCAGCGCCACAGGTGCGGCACGGTTCAGGATGTCTATCGGGCTGCCAAACAGGCGGCCATCCTGCACGATAATTTGGAAAAAATGCGGCGCGACCAGGCTATCCACCAGCAGCACCACCAGCAGCGCCGCGATTTGCGGCGTGCCGGTCGGCCAGCTAAAGCGGCGCTTTGACTCACCGGTTTGCGAAAGCGAACGGGGCATCACGATTCACTCCTTACGCCGCGATGGCATTCATGATTGCCGGAACGGACAGCTTATCCAGCGGGATCTCTGCCACCTGCTTGCGATCGCGCATGATGATGACGCGATCGGCATAGCCCACCAGCTCTTCCAGCTCGGACGAAATGACCAGCAGCGCCAGACCGTCCGCGCACAGCGTTTCGATCAGACGAATAATTTCAGCGTGCGCACCTACATCGATGCCGCGCGTTGGTTCGTCGAGGATCAAGAACTGCGGTTTGGTCAGCAGCCAGCGCGAGAGGAGAACCTTCTGCTGGTTACCACCGGAAAGAAACTCAATAGGCTGTTCCGCGCTCGGGGTGCGAATGCCCAGCTGGCGGATAAAGCGCTCGGCAATGGCGTTTTGTTCTTTACGCGGAATGGGGCGCAGCCAGCCGCGCTGCGCCTGCAGCGCCAGAATGATATTTTCCCGCACCGAGGCCGCGGCGATAATGCCGTCCGTTTTTCGGTCTTCCGGGCAGAAGCCGACGCCCAGACACGATGCCTGATGCGGCGATCGCAGGGCTTGCGGTTTGCCCTTGATCAGCGCGCTGCCGCTGTCCGCTGGCTTGATCCCGAAGATCACCTCGGCGGTTTCGGTCCGGCCGGATCCCAGCAGGCCCGCCAGGCCGACAATTTCGCCCGGGCGGACTTCCAGGTTAAACGGCGAGATCACCCCTTTTTTGCCGTAATCGCTGAACGCGGCGACCGGCTTCTCGCTCAGCAGCGTGCGCCCTGCGCGCTGGAGGGCGTTGGTTTCCAGCTCGCGGCCGAGCATCATTTTGACCAGCTCAATCTGCGGCAGCTCGCGGGTTTCGCGGCAGCCGACAAAGCTGCCGTTGCGCAGCACCGTAATGCGATCGCTCACCTCATACACCTGATCGAGGAAGTGCGTAACGAAGATCAGGCTGACGCCCTGATCGCGCAGCTGGCGCATCAGGGTAAAGAGCATCTCCACTTCCTGGGTATCGAGGCTGGCGGTGGGTTCGTCGAGGATGAGGACCTTCGCGGAGAGATCGATCGCGCGACAAATGGCGACGATCTGCTGCATCGCCACGGAAAAGCGGTTCAGCGGCTCGCGGACGTCGAGGGAGAAGCCGTACGATTCCATCAGCTTTGTCGCCCGCGCTTCCATCTCTTTGCGGCGCAGCAGGCCAAAACGGCGTGGCTCGCGGCCAATAAACAGGTTATCCGCCACCGACATGTTCGGCAGCAGGTTCACTTCCTGGTACACCGTCCCGATCCCCAGCTGTTGGGCATGGGCGGTATTTTTTGGCGAAATGGCGTTGCCTTCCAGCCAGATGGTGCCGCGATCGGCGTGATAAACGCCGGTGAGGGATTTAATCAGCGTCGATTTTCCCGCGCCGTTCTCGCCCAGCAGCGCCATAATCTCACCGCGCCGGAGGCTGAAATCAACGCTATCCAGCGCCTTTACGCCGGGAAAGAATTTACTCAAGCCCTCTGTGCGGAGGATTTCCTGGTGTTGTTCAGTTTTCATATGTCCTCCCCTCACCCTGACCCTCTCCCCGGAGGGGAGAGGGGACTATTCGTGCCAGTCTATAAATTTCTGCCCAAACCGCCCTTTTCCCTCTCCCCTCCGGGGAGAGGGCTAGGGTGAGGGGTGAGGGGCGCGAGTCTTAGTAGCCCATATTTTTCTTCTTCTCTAACTCTTCTTTCGCCGTGTCAGGCAGGTAGAGCGTGGACTTGGTGACCGTTACCTTCTCAGGCAACGTGCCGTCTTTCTTGAATTTCTCCAGCGCGTCGAATGCCGGGCCCGCCATGTTTGGCGTCAGCTCCACGCTGGCGTTGGCTTCGCCGTCGATCATCGCTTTATAGATGTCCGGCACGCCGTCGATAGAGCCGGTGAGGATATCTTTGCCCGGCTTCAGGCCCGCTTCTTTAATCGCCTGAATCGCACCGATCACCATGTCATCGTTGTGGGCGTAAACCATGCAGATGTTCTTGCCGTTGTTTTCAGCCTTAATGAAGCTCTCCATGACCTCTTTACCTTTACTACGCGTAAAGTCGCCGGACTGAGAGCGGATGATCTTGATGTTTGGCGCTTTAGCGATGGCTTCAGCAAAGCCTTTTTTACGGTCGATGGCCACGCTCGCGCCGACGGTGCCCTGCAGCTCAACGACGTTACACGGCTTGCCGTCAACCTGCTTCACCAGCCAGTCGCCAATCAATTGCCCTTCAAGCACGTTGTTGGCGGTGACGGTGGTCATATAGAGGGATTTGTCTTTGACGTCGATGGAACGGTCGAGCAGGAAGACCGGGATCTCAGCGTCTTTCGCTTCCTTCAGGACGGGTTCCCAGCCGGTCGCCACGACAGGTGCAATAAAGATGGCATCCACGCCCTGGGCGATAAAGGAGCGCACGGCTTTGATCTGATTCTCTTGTTTTTGCTGACCATCGGCGATTTTCAGAGTAATACCGCGTTTCTGAGCCTCGCTTTTCGCCACGTTGGTTTCTGCCGCTCGCCAGCCAGATTCAGAGCCGACTTGCGAAAAACCTACGGTTAAGGGAGCGGCCATCGCCATAGACGACATGGCTGCCGAAACTGCTGTGACCAGGAGTAAGCGCTTCCACATATGAACGTCCTCGTAGGGTGAGTTATTGTTGGTTAAAAGATGTTCTGCGGAATGACTATAGCCCATGAAATATGTAACGAATTGCGTTACATCACACTTCAGAAAAGTGAATAAAACGTTAATCACAAGTTTGTAATCGCTTTCATTTCGCCATGAAAAAAGCGGCTGAGTTTATGGATTTTCCTGTCATGGAATCGGTCTGAAAAGTGGAGAAAGCAGGGAGAGAAAGCGAAAACAGGCGGAGACATTCAGCGCGAGTTGGCTATAATACCTGCCACTTGTTTACCATCCATTTTAAAGGACACCGACATGAGCTTACTCAACGTCCCAGCGGGTAAAGAACTGCCAGAAGACATCTACGTAGTTATCGAAATCCCGGCTAACGCAGATCCGATCAAATACGAAGTGGACAAAGAGAGCGGCGCCCTGTTCGTAGACCGTTTCATGTCTACCGCGATGTTCTATCCGTGCAACTACGGTTACATCAACCACACCCTGTCTCTGGACGGTGACCCGGTTGACGTGCTAGTCCCAACGCCATACCCACTGGAGCCAGGCTCCGTCATTCGCTGCCGTCCAGTTGGCGTGCTGAAAATGACCGACGAATCCGGTGAAGATGCGAAGCTGGTTGCGGTACCGCACACCAAGCTGAGCAAAGAATACGATCACATTAAAGATGTGAACGACCTGCCAGAACTGCTGAAAGCGCAGATCACTCACTTCTTCGAGCACTACAAAGACCTCGAAAAAGGCAAGTGGGTTAAAGTTGACGGCTGGGACAACGCAGAAGCGGCGAAAGCAGAAATCATCGCCTCTTTCGAACGCGCTGCTAAGAAGTAATTCTTACTGCCGATCGATGAAAGCCCCGCGAGTCGGGGCTTTTTTGTGGCTGGAGCGCAGCGCCCCCCGGCAAGAGGCGCAAAAAAACAACGCCACCTCACGGTGGCGTTGTTTTTTTTCAGTACTGGTCTCTGTCTAACCAGTTACCGCTTACAATCCGCGTTAACCCTTCGACCGGACGCTGGTAGACATACATCCACGCACTTCCGTACGGCGTCTGGATCAACTGGCGTGCGTATTCACCGCCCCTGGTGCGCAAGGCATCAAGTTCGGCAAGCGTCGCGTTATCAATACGATAGACTTCACCCTGTACTGTTCCTTCGCCCGGAACCGCGCCTGGATAGTGGCCCAGGCTGTACAACTGGTAGTTCTCGATATTGTAATTCCCCAGCAGCAGGGCATTGGTCATCCAGTGACTGTTGCCTTGCTTGGTTCGTAAACTGCCGTAGACAAATATTCGCATTGCTAAAACTCAAACTGATAGAGCAGATCAAGTGCCTGGTCTACGCCGGACACTGCTTCCAGATATAGCTTAGGCATCAGGCGATAGCGTAACGTGAGTGTTGCCAGTGAGTCAAAGATCCCCACACCATATTTTACCTGCAGACCCGGCAGCACATAGCCGCTGACCACCACCTGCGAGGAGTCACCCACGCCCTGGGTGTCCAGCGCCAGATTGCTTACGCCGAACGTCTCGCCGATTTTACCCACAACCTGCCCACTTTGTGCAACCCCCAGACCCACTAACATCGAGGTCATCGCCGCGCTGTCGCTTTGTCCGCTGTCCAGACCTTGTCCACGCAGAAGATAAGAGAGAGCTTCCTGCTGCGACATCGCCGGGTCAGAGAAGATCTCCGCCTTCGGTTCGTCAGCAGAACCGGTGACGCGAACGCCAGCAATGACGTCGTTTTCCGTCGCTTCCGGGTTACGAATCGCTTCGATGTTCAACAGGGGCTGATCCGGTGGACCGGAGAACAGCAGCTCGCCTTTGCGGACAATCAGATCCTGACCATAGGCGTGGAAACGCCCTTCAGGGATATTGATCTGCCCGTTCAGGCCAAGCCCTTGTTTATCCTGCGCCACCTTCAGGTCGCCCGTGAGCCTCGCCTTCAGCCCAAACGCATCCAACCGCACGTTATTCCCCACGTGCACGATAAGGTTACTATTAATCGGTATGCCAGCGCTCTTCTGTTCGACAGGTTTCAGATTTTCATTGAGCATAACTTCATCACTTGAGACGCCGACCGCACTTTCCGGCACGTCGTGAACCACGATGCGCGCCCAGGGTACGTCGACGCGTCCGTCAAGCGTGAAGAGGCTTGGCGTCGCCTCAAAGACCACGTCTGGCGAGACGTCCAGGCGCACCATCGGCGGTACGGTGATGCGTACCCGACTCCCCTTCGCCGCGATGCGGGCGCGCCAGTTATCGATCTGGCTCCAGTCCGCGTCGCCGCTCAGGTTGATTTGCCCCTGCTGGGTGAGCACCGAGCCGCTCAGCGTCGAGCTCATACCGTTGAAGTTCATCGCAATCTGGCTGGGCTGCATATCGAACGGCATGAAGTTACCGTCGATATCCACACCGCTGAGGCGCAGCTGGCCGAACAGCTGCGGGCTTTGCGCGTTGCCGGCCAGGCGCAGGTTAGCATTCACCATGCCCTCTGCTTTTTCCCCGCGCGCGAAAATCGGGTTCACCATCGCCAGGTTGAAGTTACGAATGTTGACGTTGCCGCCCAGATTACGCCGTCCCTGCGGATCGGTAATCTGTATCTGTCCGTCCATCTGGCCGTTGTTGGTCAGACGGATAAGCCACCCCAGCTCCGCACGGTTGTTATGCAGGTCAGCACTCAGGTTTAGGGTGTCGAACGCCACCGGCAGCGGCGCGTCGTTGACCTCCTGCGTCACCTTCACGTTACGCCCGGACAGCGTGACGCTGCCCTGCGGCAGCCCCTCTTTGGTGGTGTCCCAGGCCACATCGGCTTTCCCGCTGAAGACGCCGCTGGCCTGGGTCGTGTCCGGCATAAACGGCTTCAGCATCGCCAGATCGAAGCGGTTGAGGTTGATCTGCGCGCGTCCTTCCGCACCCGCATCAATGGTCTGCGGCACGCACAGCTCCGCATTCGGGTTGGTCCAGCAGTGTGGCCCAATGCTGATCTTCTGCTCGGCGTTGCGGTAGTCCAGCGCGATGGAGCGCGACAGCGCCAGCGGCCCAACCGGCGTATTGAAGCGGGTGTTGTCCAGCGTTCCTTTCCAGCGTTCTTCCTTGCGGTCAAAGCTGCCGGTCAGGTGCAGCTGGCCGGAGACCGGCTCGCCCTGCACGCGCAGCTGGAGATCGTGCTGCTTCTCGTTCCCTTTGGCGTCCAGGGTGACCAGATTAATGTTCACGTCCGGCTGTGAAATGCGCTCCACGCGCAGGTTCAGGTTACCGCCGATCTGATCGGTGGATTTCACATCCCCTTCCACGCGGACGCGGGCCACGCTCAGCTCCTGCCAGCGCAGGTTATTGGCGGTAATGTCCGCCAGCAGCTGCGGCGCCTCCACGGTGCCGCGCACCTTCACGAGCCCTTTCGCGGTGCAGCCCAGACCCGGCAGGGCGTTATCCAGATTCGGCGCGTCGATGGTGGCGTCAAGATTGAGATCTTTTACCCCCAGCTCGCCTTTGATATCCGCCGTGTTGCGGCCCAGCGCCACGTGCAGACCCGGGATAACCCACTGCAGATAGCTGTTGCCTTTCACCGAGCCTTCAACGTTAACCTTGTTCTGCTTCACGTTGCCGGTAAGCTTAATTTCCGGCACGTCCATCTGCCACGTACCGCCGTACAGACTGCCGCGCGTTTTGATCAGGCCATCCAGTTTTGACGGCCAGTCCGGCACCTCTTTGGCGGTGTTAATGCCCGTCAGCTTCAGCTCGCCGCGCCAGCTGATCGCCTGCTGCCAGTCGAGCAGCGCGGTCAGCTCGGTTTTGCCCTCCAGCGCCGCGACGGTCAGCTTGTCGAGGTTGACCTGCTGTTCGTTGCCCTTCGCATCCAGCGTAATGTTCGCGGGCGGCACGCCCTGCCCCTTCACCGCGGTGCGGAACGAGAGCGTGTAGTCGGTCATCTTGCCGCTCAGCTTCAGCTTCAGGTCATCGGCCTGGAACTGCTTTTCGCCGGTGAACGGCCAGGCAAGCTGCTTGCTGACAACCTCAAGATTGAGCGGCAGCCCGGCTTCCGCCAGCTGCGCTTGCGCGCGCAGGACCATGTCCACCGGGCCGGAGAGATTGACCCCGACGTCCAGCTTCTCGCGCAGTGCCCCGCCCACTTTGACCTTCACCTTTTCGCCTTTCAGCGGATCGATGTTTAGCGCGCTGTTCAGCGTAATATCCACCGGCCAGTTATCGCGCAGCAGGGCATTCCCCGACGCATTCACCGAGCCCTGATTGGTGTCGATATCCAGCGCGTCGAGCTTCATGTTGCCGTCAATGCTGCTGACTTTCAGCAGCATGGTGTAGACCGTCAGATCGGTATCGCCGGTCAGGCGCAGCTGCTCGCCTTTGAACTCCTCAATGTTGAGGTTCAGCGGCAGGTGAACGTCGGTCATTTCCGGCAGGACAGGCTTCGAGAAGAGATCTTTCAGCGTTTCGCCCAGCGGCTTCTCTTCCGGCTGCGGGTTCTGGATCTTCGGCTCGACGATCTCCTCCTGCGCCACGTCGGCCACCTTCGGCAGCGCGATCAGCAAGCCCTGCAGGGACGTAGGCGTCAGGGTGAGGTTTTTCTCCTGCCAGCGCAGGCCGGAGGTGAAATCCATCACGGACACGGTGGTGTCGTCGATTTTGATATTGACGTTATCCAGCGCCACCCGATAGAGCGCGATCGGGTACGGCGTGGAGAGATTCAGAGGGCCGCTGTCCTCTTCCTCGACCGGCGCAGACTTCGGCATTTTTTTCGAATCTATCGCCACGTTGACGTCTTTAAGCGACAGATCGTTGACGCAGAGCTTGCTGTCACGCAGGCAGCCCAGCTTCACCGCGAGATGGAACTCCCCGGCGTTCACCGCCACGCCCGGCTGCTCGTAGCGGATGTTCTTCAGACGCAGATCGCGCCAGCCGCCCGTCACCTGACCAATCTCCAGCCCCGGCACCCAGCGGTTCGCAGCGTTAAACAGCAGATGCAGCCCGGTCGTCGTTCCCACCAGAAACGCCACCGTACCGAGCAGCAGCACGATAAAAATCAGCACCCCGAGGCTTATTTTCTTCCATAAACTCATAATTCAGGCCCCAGACCGATGTAAAACTGTAATCCGTGTTCTTCTTTATCGCCGACAGGCACGGCGAAATCGAGCTTGATGGGCCCGACGGGTGACTGCCAGCGTACGCCCACGCCCGCGCCGGTTTTAAAGTCGCTGCGGCGGATATCGTTCACCGCTTCACCGCCGTCAACAAACATGGCGCCCCACCACTTTCCGCTGACGTTGTACTGATACTCCAGCGATCCCGTCGCCAGTTTTGACGCACCGGTTAGCTGGCCCTTTTCGTTCTCAGGTGAGATCGATTTGTACTTATACCCACGAATGCTGCGGTCGCCCCCGGCGAAGAAGCGCAGATCCGGCGGAACGCGCTCGAAGTCTCCCGTTTCAATCCAGCCGAGATTGCCGCGCATCACAAAGCGGTGTTTGTCATACAGCGTGCGGATCCAGACGTTTTGCGCCTGCAGGACGGAGAAGTCCACGTCGGAGCCCCAGGCGGAGTTGGAATAGTCGATGGAGTAGCGCTGCGAGTCGCCCCAGGTCGGCATCAGGCCCCCACGCGAGCGGGTGCGGCTGATCATCACGCCCGGATAAAGCAGCATGGTGGTGTTGGTGACGTTGGCCTGGGTAAAGTGGTCAAGGCTCCAGCGCAGGTTAATGGCGCGCTGCCAGCCGCTGGAGAGATCCCAGAAGCGGGAGACCGCAAGCGTCGTAGAGTCCTGCCTGGTGTCGTTCAAATCGGTGCGCTTGAAACCGCCCTGCAGAAGGTAATATTGCTCAAGCGGATTTTTCAGCAGCGGCATTTTGTAGCTGAAATCCAGCTGCTGCTCGGGCGCAGAGAGGCTCAGGCTGGTGGTCAGGCTGTGACCGTACGAGTTCATCCACGGCTTTTTCCACGAGGTTTTCACGCGTGGTCCAACATCCGTCGAGTAGCCAACACCGGTCTCAATGGTGTTCTCGGTGCGCGGCGAGACAACGCCATGCAGCGGCAACACCTTGGTTTTGCGAGACTTCTCAAATTCCGGTGCGACAACCACGGAATTAAACCAGCCAGTAGCGGAAAGGCGACGGTTCAGTTCCGCCAGGTCCCTCGACTGGTAGTAATCCCCTTTTTTGAACGGCACGAGGTTCTGCAGGTACTCTTCACGAATTTGCGAACCTTCAAACGTCACATCGCCAAAGCGGTAGCGTTCCCCGCTGTCGTAGTCGATATCCCAGAAGGCCTGACGTCGATCCAGCGCAATGCCCAGCTGGCTTTTATTGAACTGGCTGTCGAAGTAGCCCTTGCGCAGGGAAACGCTCGTCAGCTCTTTTTTGAAATGGTCGTAGTCGCCGTGGTTAAGCACGGTACCGACTTTCGGACGCGTGCTGAGCAGATCCAGGTAATCCCGGTCGGTACGCGCCCCGCCGCGCAGGATGACGTTCGTACCGCCAATCAGTACCGGCTCACCCGGCGAAACGCGGGCAATAAGAACCTGGCGCCCCTTCTTTGGCGGCGGACGGAGATCGAAATCAATGGTGGGTTCGTAATACCCCAGCGCTTTCAGCCCTTCACGGATGGCGTCATCGACGCGCGCGCGAAAACGCCGGTCCGGCGTCACCTCATCACTCTGGATGGTCGATAGCTGCGCACGCACGTTTTTTTCCAGCGCCCCGGATAACCCCTCAACCTGCAAACGGACATTCGCCGCGCTGGCAATCCCGCTTGTCAGCAACACACTGACCAAACATAACTGGCGGATTTTTGTCACGTTTTCTCCTGAATATCCCTGTTTCCACCCTGGAAGCAAATGAAGTGCCGCTCCGCGGCAAAACACGGCCTGTTGGCCAAAAACCCGAATCGCGGGTTGAAAATGGGTGTAACACCCAAATATTTCTTATGATTAAATCTAGACTCATTCAGCGCATTTATTGTGTTCAATTAAACGCTTCGTGACAACCTTAACTGAAACATCGCACCCCGGGAGGCCCCATCGTGAGTTTATTCGACAAAAAGCATCTGGTTTCACAAACCGATGCATTACCGGGACGCAACACCCCTATGCCTGTGGCGACCTTACACGCCGTCAATAACCATTCCATGACCAACGTGCCGGAGGGAATGGAAATCGCCCTGTTCGCCATGGGCTGTTTCTGGGGCGTTGAGCGCCTCTTCTGGCAACTGCCCGGCGTTTACAGCACGGCGGCGGGCTACACGGGCGGTTACACGCCGAATCCGACCTATCGCGAAGTCTGCTCCGGCGAAACCGGGCATGCGGAAGCGGTACGTGTGGTCTATGACCCTGCGGTGATTAGCTACGAGCAGCTCCTGCAGGTCTTCTGGGAAAACCACGACCCGGCGCAGGGCATGCGTCAGGGCAACGATCACGGCACCCAGTACCGCTCGGCCATTTATCCGCTCACGCCTGAGCAGGACGCCGCCGCGCGCGCCAGCCTTGAGCGCTTCCAGCAGGCCATGCGTGAAGCGGGCGATACGCGCGAGGTAACGACGGAAATCACCACCGCGAAACCGTTCTACTATGCAGAGGACGACCACCAGCAGTATCTGCATAAAAACCCGTACGGCTACTGCGGAATCGGAGGTATAGGCGTCTGCCTGCCGCCACAGCTGGCCTGATTATTGATCCAGCGCCACGCGCGCCGCGTGGCGCGTGGCGTTACTGACTGAACCGTAATCCATCACTTTGCCCTGCAGCAGCAGGTTAAAGACCGGCGCCTGCGGCCGGTTAAGCCGCGTTTGCAGCAGATGAACGGCCTCAATCCCCAGCTCCCGGCAGGGCACCGTGACGCCCGTGACCGGTTTTTCCAGACGGTGCGCTAAATTCCATGCAAAATCGGTCGTAATTAGCGAAATGTCTTCCGGAATGCGCAGCCCGTGGCGCGTTAACGCTCTGACCACGCCTTCCACCATGCGGGTACTGTTCGGGAAAATGACCTCCGGCCACTGGGAACGGTCATGACTCAACAGCCACGCATCCAGCGCCTGCTCGGCCTCTTCAGCGGTAAACCACTCCGTCACGAGCAAATCGCGCTGCGGGTCAAAAGCCACATGAAAATGGCGGTACGCCTCTTTGATGCCGTCCAGACGCGCATACAGCGTATCCCGCCGCAGGCAGGTGAGCGTCAACACCCGGCGATGCCCCTGCTCAAAAAGGTACTGCATGGCGGTAAAGCCAATCGCCCGGTGATCGGGCGACACGGCATCCAGCACCCGATCCCGATCGACGGAATTAATCAAAACGCAGGGCTTATTCAGCGTGCTCGCCAGTTTAAATATGGTGGAATCATCAGTCCCAATAATAATTATCGCGTTGATATTCTTATGACTGGCCTTTTCCATAAAGACTTTCACATCGGCGTGCTGCTCTTCTAAACCACAGCAGCTGACCCACACGTTGTGCCGCGAGCAGGCTTCAGCGATCCCTTTCGTCACTTCCAGATAAAAAATATCCCCGCGTCCCTGAAAGGTTCTTTCCGGCGCAAAAACAGCGATACCGTTAATTAGTAGTCTTCCGCTCGCCATTGACTCCAGCACCCCTAATTCTCGCGCGGTGCGAACAATCGCCTCTCTGGCTTTATCGCTGGTATAAGACTTGCCGCTTAATACCCGCGAAACCGTGCTGACGGAATAGCCCGTCAGGGCCGCAATTTCCTCCATTTTCAACCTGCCCGGCATAGTGTGACCTCGCTCTCATTCAGTTTTTGCAAATATTTGCAGAAACAGTCCGTTGATTTTAAAACTAAATTTCAGGAAGCCTGGAGATTACTTAATCACCTTGCGAGTATTCTCACAAAAACACATTGTCGCTACTGCTCCCCTTTCCTATTTTCCGGTCATCACTCATTTCAACTGAAATTAAGGTGTGACATGGAAAAGGTACGTTTTGGCATTATTGGAATAGGTAATATCGGTACGGTCCATGCGCGTTATTTACTGGCGGGTACGGTCAGTGACGCCTGCCTGGCGGCGGTTTGCGATAATGCACCGGAAAAGCACCCCGCTATCCGCCAGCTGGTCGGCACCCTCCCGTTATTCAGCGACGCGCAGGAGATGCTCCAGAGCGGGCTTATCGACGCGGTGATTATCGCCACGCCGCACTACGAGCATCCACGGCTTTCGATGCTGGCGATGCGCAACGGCATCCATACCCTGTGTGAAAAACCAGCGGGCGTGTATACGGCGCAGGTGCAGGAGATGAACGCCTGCGCCCAGGCGTGCGACGTGGTGTTCGGCATCATGTACAACCAGCGCCCGAATCCGCTCTACCAGAAAGTGAAAGATCTTATCGACAGCGGCGAGCTGGGTGAGATCCGCCGCTCCAACTGGATCATCACCAACTGGTATCGCTCGCAGAGCTACTACAACTCCGGCGGCTGGCGCGCTACCTGGAAAGGAGAAGGCGGCGGCGTACTGCTCAACCAGGACCCGCATCAGCTCGATCTCTGGCAGTGGCTGGTCGGCATGCCGGTCCGCCTGCGCGCGTTCTGCCAGTTCGGCAAGCATCGTCAAATCGAAGTTGAAGACGAGGTCACCGCCTACGCCGAGTACGCCAGCGGCGCGACGGGCGTGTTTATCACCACCGTGGCGGAAACGCCGGGCACCAACCGGCTGGAAATCGTCGGCGATCGCGGCAAGGTGGTCGTCGAAGAGGGCAAGCTGCGCTACTGGCGGCTGCGTGAGTCTGAAACTGCCTTCAACGCCCGCTGGCAAAACGGTTTTGGTGAACCCGAATGCTGGGAGGTCACGCTTCCCGTCGCCCCGGAATGCAGCGAACACCACGTCATTACCGCCAACTTCTGTGCCGCCATCCTGCGCGGCGAGCCGCTGATTGCGCCGGGCCTGGAAGGGATCCATGGGCTCACGCTCTCCAACGCCATGCACCTTTCCACCTGGACGGACGACTGGGTCGAACTCCCGCTCAACGAAAAACAGTATCTGCGCCTGCTTCAGCAGCGCATCAGCACCTCAGTGGCTAAAGAGACAGCCAGCGTCACGCTGGATGCCTCCGGCACCTGGTAACTCCGGAGAAGAATCGATGTTAAATGTCGCTATTGTGGGAACAGGGAATATCTCGCATAACCATATTCAGGGCTATTTGCAGTTTGGCCAGCGCTGCCGGATCGTCGCGCTGGTGGATATCTACCCGGAAAAAGCGGAAGAGAAAAAAGCACGCTACGGCCTGACGGAAGCACGCGTGTATGACAGCCACCAGCAGATGCTGGCCTCAGAGCCGGATATCGACATCGTCGACGTCTGCACGCCGCCCTACGTCCACGCAGAAATCAGCATCGACGCGCTCAAGGCCGGCTGTCACGTACTGTGCGAAAAACCGATGGCCGCCTCGCTGGAGGAGTGCGACGCGATGATCGCCGCACAAAAGGCCAGCGGTAAAACGCTCGCCATCATTGCCCAGAACCGCTTTACCGATGCCTTCTGGCGTCTGAAAGCCGCGCTCGACTCCGGCCTCGCGGGAAAAGTCTGCCACGCGCAGGTGGATTCGTTCTGGTGGCGCGGACACTGCTACTACGACCTGTGGTGGCGCGGCACCTGGGAAAAAGAGGGAGGCGGCTGCACCCTAAACCACGCGGTTCACCACATCGACGCCATTCAGTGGATGCTCGGCTTCCCGTCCGAGGTGGTGGCGATGATGACCAACGTGGCGCACGACAACGCCGAGGTGGAAGACCTCAGCGCCGCGATCTTCAAATACCCCAGCGGCGCGCTCACGCAGTTGACCGCCTCGGTCGTGCACCACGGCGAAGATCAGAAAATTATCATTCAGGGCGACAAGGCGCGCATCTCCGCGCCGTGGCAGGCCTTTGCCAGCGTCAGCGCCGATAACGGCTTCCCGCAGGAGACTAACGACCTGACGCGAGAAGCGCAGCTCAACGCCGTTTTTCAGGAGACGCCGAAGCTCGAGTGGACGCTGCACACCGGGCAGATCGATGACCTGCTTTATTCCATCGAGCACGGCACCGCGCCGTTAGTGGATGGCCTGCAGGGCAAACGCTCGCTGGAGCTGATTACCGCGATCTATAAATCCGCCATTACCCGCAGCGTGGTCTCGCTACCGATTCGGCGCGATGACCCGTTTTACCGTACCGGCGGGACCAACGCCCTCGCCCCCCGTTTTTATGAAAAATCCGCAAGCGTCGCCAACTTCAGCGAAGTGGGTGCGATTCCCCTTGGCAAAGATCTGGATTAAGGAGTGACACCATGAACAAGCATGACGGAATGAACTACGCCCCGGTGGGCAAACCGCAGCCAGTTGTCCGCGAGGGTGAATTCGTCTTCGCCGCCGCCGCGCTCGACCACGGCCATATCTACGGGATGAGTAACGGCCTGATAGAAGCCGGGGCCACCCTGAAATGGGTGTACGACCCCGATCCGGCCAAAGTGGATAAATTTATCCAGCAGTACCCGCAGGCAAAAGTGGCGGAGTCGCTGGAGGCGATCCTCAACGACGACGAGGTGCGTCTGGTTGCGGGTGCGGCCATCCCCTCCGAGCGCTGCGCGCTGGGGCTGAAAGCCATGGCCGCAGGCAAGGACTACTTCACGGATAAAGCGCCGCTCACCACTCTCGAACAGCTGGCGGATGCCAAAGCGATGGTGGAAAAAACCGGGCGGAAATACGCGGTGTACTACAGCGAACGCCTGCACGTCGAGAGCGCGGTGTTTGCCGGACAGCTGGTGCAGCAGGGAGCGATCGGTCGCGTAGTGCAAACCCTGGGAACCGGCCCGCACCGGGAAGGCACGGGCCGCCCGGACTGGTTCTACGATCGTCGCCACTTCGGCGGCATTCTGTGCGATATCGGCAGCCACCAGATCGAGCAATTTCTGTTTTACACGGGCAACAGTGAGGCATGCGTGGTCGCCAGCCAGGCACGCAATTTCAACCATCCTCAGCATCCGGCATTTGAAGATTTCGGCGACGCGACGCTCAGAGGCGAAAACGGCGCCAGCGGCTATTTCCGCTGCGACTGGTTCACCCCGGACGGACTCTCAACCTGGGGTGATGGCCGTCTGACCCTGCTCGGCACCGAAGGCTATATCGAAATCCGCAAATATGTCGATCTCACCCGCGGCGAGCAGGACGTGGTGTATCTCGTCAATAAAGAGGGGGAATTCCGTTATCCGGTCGCCGGAGAGGTCGGGTTCCCGTTCTTTGGCGAACTGATCCTCGACTGTCTGCACCGCACCGAAAACGCCATGACGCAGGCGCACGCCTTCAAAGCGGCGGAGCTCTGCGTGAAGGCTCAGATGCTGGCAAACGCGACGGAATAACGGGAGGCGATAATGACGATCCTGAACACGGCGGTTATCGGTGCCGGAGCAATTCACGGCTGCCACGTGAACGCGTTGCGCCAGATGCCCAACGTCGCGCTGCGCGCGCTGGTAGACATCGACAGCGTCAAAGGGCTGAAGCTGGCGATGGGGTATCAGTGTCGCTTTTATCAGGATTACCGGGAAATGCTGCTGGATGACGCCATCGACGTGGTCCATATCTGCACCCCGCATTTCGAGCATAAAACCATGATCCTGGCGGCGCTCGCCGCCGGGAAGCATGTTTTCTGCGAAAAACCGGTGGGAATGAACGGCAGCGAGCTCGAGGAAATCACCCGCGCCGCAGAGCAGGCACCGGGGCTGCTCGGCGTGTGCTACCAGAACCGGCTTAACCCCACCAGCCTGGGCATTCTCCAGGCGCTGGACGACGGCGTGCTGGGGAAAATGCTCAGCATCAAGGCGGTACTGACGTGGTCACGCTCGGGCGCGTACTACACCGAAAGCCCGTGGCGCGGGCGGCTGGCAACGGAAGGCGGCAGCCTGCTGATCAACCAGGCCATCCATACCCTCGACCTGATGCAGTGGTTCGCCGGCGGCGTGACGCGGGTGAAAGGCGTGGTGGACCGCGGCGAGCTGGCGGACGTGACCGAGGGGGAAGACAGCGCGATGGCAACGCTGCATTTTGCCAACGGCGCGCGCGGCCTGTTTTATGCCAGCAACTGCAATACCGCGGACTCCCCCCTCTGGCTTGAAATCCACTGCGAACGGGGCTCTCTGCTGCTGAGTGACAACGTGCTCTGGCGCATTACTCCCGGCGAGCGCCTCAGGCTAGCCAGCGATAACTCCCCTGACGGCCAGGTCAAAAGCTACTGGGGGCTGGGGCATGAGCAGGCGATCCGCCGTTTTTATCATGCCATTTCTCATCCCGGAAACGCGAATTACACCGACATCCGCGAAGCCGGGAAATCACTCACCCTTGTGGAGGCTATTTATCGTTCATCTCAGTTAAGACAATGGATAGAAATCAATAAGTAGAACGTAATGTGTCGTCCAGATTTGAATAAAAAAACGACCTGAAAAACAGGTTAATCATTACCCTACACTGGATATTATTATGGTCAAACCTACTGAACGTAGAGTAGGTTACGGCGTGGCGCTTGGCTACGGCGTAACCGATCTGTTTGGCGGAGGGGCTTTCGCCATTATCGGCACCTGGCTGCTCTTTTTTTACACCACCTATTGCGGGCTCTCGGTTATTGAAGCGGGCTCTATATTCGCCATTGCCCGCGTGATTGATGCGTTATTAAGCCCGATTATGGGCTATATCACCGATAATTTCGGCGATACCTGGCTCGGGCGTAAATTTGGCCGTCGCCGCTTCTTTTTATTACTCAGTTCGCCGCTCATGTTTTTGTATGCCCTGCTGTGGCTGACGGACATGGGCTACTGGTATTACCTTGGGACCTATCTCTCTATCGAGCTGCTGTCGGCAATGGTGCTGGTGCCCTGGGAGACGCTGGCGGCGGAGATGACCAACCGCTATGAAGAGCGTAGCCGCCTCTCCGGCGTGCGCATGATCTGCTCTCAGCTGGGCGGTTTTCTTGCGGTTTCCGTTCCCGGCGTGATTATGCAGTTCACGGGAAAAGATAATCCGTTTACGTATACCCTCACCGGGCTGATATTTTCCTGCGTGTTCTGCATCGCGGTATTTATTACCTGGTACACCACCTGGGAAGCAAAGGATGTGCATCAAGAGTCCGATTTTAAAGTGGACAACCAGCGCAGCAGCGGGATACTCAATCACCTGAAATATCTGGTGCTGGATCTCTTTTCCTCCTTCCGCATTCGCGCGTTTCGCCTGCATATCATTATTTACATCTTTTCGTTCACGGCGATGGACGTATTCGGCTCGGTCTTTACCTATTACGTCGTGTATTGCCTGAGCCAGGATGCCTCGGCGGTTTCCGGCTGGCTGAGTATTGCCGCCTTTGCCTCAGTACCGGGTACCTATGGGTTTATGCTGCTATTGAACCGTCTGAACATGACGCCGTCTGCCGCCCTGCGGCTCTCGTACGGCTGTATCCTCCTGGTGCTGGCGTTCCTGTTTACGGTCTACCTGACCAAAACGCAGGTGCCGACGCTGCTGTTCTCGGCGGTCTTTATCCTGTTGGGCGCCGCCCGCGCGGGCCTCTATTATATTCCGTGGAACATTTACAGCTTCATTCCGGATATCGATGAGATGGTGACGCAGCAGCGCCGCGAAGGGATTTTTGCCGGGGTGATGGTCCTGACCCGCAAAAGCACCGTGGCGATTGCCATTATGATTATCGGCCTGGTGCTGCAGGAGTCCGGATTTGTGAAGGGCAGCGGTGCGCAGCCTGAAAGCGCGCTGGGTGCCATTATCGGGCTGATGATTTTCGCCACGGCAGCCCTGCTGGCGGTCAGCTTCTTCACGACATACAAATTCAAGCTGACCCGTGAGACACACAAGCTGCTGCTCAAAGAAATTGCCCGCCGCAAGCTGGGTGGCGATTATCGCGACTGCGACGAGAAGACCCGCGTGGTAATCAAGCAACTGACGGGCTACGAGTATGACCAGGTGTGGGGAGGCGATGCAACGCGCCGTGCAGTGGGTAACGTCCCGCTGTCGACCGTCAAATAGCGACATATGCCGGGCTGGCTCCCCGCCTGCCCGGCCTTTTTTTGCCCAAAATGTGACCTCTGGCAGATTTACATCTCTTTACGCTATACTACCCGCTGAAATAATCGGCTCAACGCTACGAGCTGACGTTCAATGTGTCTTCACACAAATGGTATCAACTCCCCTTCAGAGGATCTGGCGAGAAGCCGGATAAACTATGTTAAACAGTATTTTAGTAATACTTTGCCTTATTGCCGTCAGTGCATTTTTCTCGATATCTGAGATCTCGCTGGCCGCCTCCCGTAAAATCAAACTTAAGCTGCTTGCCGATGAAGGCAACATCAATGCTACCCGCATCCTGAAAATGCAGGAAAACCCCGGCATGTTCTTCACCGTGGTGCAGATTGGCCTCAACGCGGTCGCCATTCTCGGCGGTATCGTGGGCGATGCGGCGTTTTCCCCGGCGTTTTATAGTCTGTTTGTTAAGTACATGTCCGTTGAACTGGCCGAACAGTTGAGCTTTATCCTCTCCTTCTCGCTGGTAACCGGCCTGTTCATCCTCTTTGCAGACCTGACCCCGAAACGCATCGGTATGATTGCGCCAGAAGCTGTGGCTTTGCGTATCATCAACCCGATGCGCTTCTGTCTGTACGTGTTTCGTCCGCTGGTGTGGTTCTTCAACGGCCTGGCGAACGTCATTTTCCGCATCTTTAAGCTGCCGATGGTGCGTAAAGACGACATCACGTCTGACGACATTTATGCGGTCGTGGAAGCCGGCGCGCTGGCCGGGGTGCTGCGCAAGCAGGAGCACGAGCTGATTGAGAACGTATTCGAACTGGAATCCCGTACCGTGCCCTCTTCCATGACCGGCCGTGAGAACATTATCTGGTTCGATTTACATGAGGATGAGCAGAGCCTGAAGAACAAAGTGGCGCAGCATCCGCACTCTAAGTTCCTGGTCTGTAATGAAGATATTGACCACATCATCGGTTACGTCGACTCCAAAGACCTGCTGAACCGCGTGCTGGCAAACCAGAGCCTGGCGCTCAACAGCGGCGTGCAGATCCGCAATACCCTGATTGTGCCGGACACTCTGACGCTCTCAGAAGCGCTGGAAAGTTTCAAAACCGCCGGGGAAGACTTCGCGGTGATCATGAACGAATACGCGCTGGTGGTGGGTATTATCACCCTGAACGACGTGATGACCACGCTGATGGGCGACCTGGTTGGCCAGGGGCTGGAAGAGCAGATTGTTCAGCGTGACGATAATTCATGGCTGATTGATGGCGGCACGCCGATTGAAGACGTGATGCGCGTGCTGGATATCGACGAGTTCCCGCAGTCCGGCAACTACGAGACCATCGGCGGCTTTATGATGTTTATGCTGCGTAAAATCCCGAAACGTACCGACTCGGTGAAGTTCTCCGGCTACAAGTTTGAGGTGGTGGATATTGATAACTACCGCATCGACCAGCTGCTGGTGACGCGCATCGACAACAAACCGACCGTACTGGTGCCGAAGCTGCCGGACGCGGAAGAGAAGGTTTCCGCGTAAAGTACCTGCCCCACATACATCAACGGCTCCCATTGGGAGCCGTCTTTTTAACTACTGCATAGCACGTTGGTTAAGCCATCTCAGTCTGCAGACGCATAACCTGACGGTTGACTTCGGACATCACAGACAGGTGCTGCTTGTCCTTCACTTTTGGGACAAGGATCTTGCCCTTATCAAACTCAAAAGCGCCAACATCCTTGATATACAACCGTCCACGGAACAGGATCTTCACGTACTTCGCCACCTGAAGCGGGTTGTAGCGTTGGAAAATTTTCATTCTTGTATCTCCTGCGAATCATACGCTCTTGCGGTGCCACAATCGGCCCGACTGTCCTGAGCGCAAATTTTGATGCCCAATGACTATAGACCAGAACTTAGGTGTTACCCAGTGTGCATAAGTTTATTTACCGTTTGATTACAATTATTCAGAATAATCTTTGCAAAGCGTGACTGAGAGCAGTATAAGCCGTCGTTTTTTCATGGATATGTGCGTTCACCCGCAAACTGGCATCGGGATTGCGGGAAAACCTCATTGATCGCACTTATGATTAAAAGCGCAAGACCAAGTGGTCGGATCACCTGCAAACAATAAGGAAACGCCATGACCCTACGTAATATCCTTGCAGCAGCCTGCCTGCTGCTGCCCCTGTGGGCTTCCGCTCACAACATTGAAAAAGGACAACGTGTACCGCCAGTCGGCATTGCTGACCGGGGAGAATTGATTCTCGACAATGATAAGTTTAGCTACAAACCCTGGAATAGCGCGCAGCTCGCGGGCAAAGTGAGAGTTGTACAACATATTGCCGGTCGTACATCCGCAAAAGAGAAAAATGCTAACCTGGTGGAAGCGATCAAGGCCGCAAAATTCCCTCACGACCGCTACCAGACCACCACGATCGTGAATACCGATGACGCCATCCCGGGCTCCGGGATGTTTGTGCGCTCAAGCCTTGAGAGCAATAAAAAGCTCTACCCGTGGTCGCAGTTTATCGTCGACAGCAACGGCGTAACCCGTAAGGCCTGGCAGCTTGAGGAAGAGAGCTCCGCGATTGTCGTGCTGGATAAAGAGGGCCGCGTACAGTGGGCGAAAGACGGCGCGTTAACCCAGGAAGAGGTGCAGCAGGTTGTCGACCTGCTGCATAAGCTGCTGGCTCAATAAATAGAGACGCGGAAGCCGGGGTTGAGGAAGGATTCGCGCGGGGTATAGTCCAGCGGCTTGCCCTGCCAGTCATGAACGTGCGCCCCGGCGGCCGCGGCAACGGCATGACCTGCCGCGGTATCCCAGACGTTGGTTGGCCCAAAGCGAGGGTATAGCTGCGCATGGCCTTCTGCCACCAGGCAGAATTTCAGCGATGAGCCAATCGACGTGGTCTGGTGTTCACCCAGCTGCTGCAGGTACTCCTGCAGCTCGCTGTCGCTGTGCGAGCGGCTAATCACCACCAGCGGTGGACGCGCATCGCGCACCTGGATCTGCTTGCGCACGCCGCACTCTTCCTTCCACGCCTTCCCTTCTGCGGCGCTGTACATCACCTTCATTACCGGCGCGTAAACTACGCCCAGCACCGCTTTGCCCTTCTCAATCAGGGCTATATTGACGGTGAATTCACCGTTGCGCTTGATGAACTCTTTTGTCCCGTCGAGCGGATCGACCAGCCAGTAGCGCTGCCAGTGCTGGCGTTCGTCCCAGCTTTGCGGCGCTTCTTCTGACAGAACGGGGATGTCCGGCGTTAAGGCCTGTAACCCTTTCAGGATCACCTTATGCGCCGCAATATCCGCCGCCGTGACCGGAGAGTCGTCGGCTTTGCTGACCACCTCCATAGGTTTACTACCGTCATACACCTGCATGATGGCATCTCCCGCATCCCGTGCGAGCTGACAAATTTTATCTAGCATTTTCCACCTCTTTGTTAACGCAGTGAGGTTAACTCTTTGTTTTAGTTATATCGTAATGTGAACAATTCCGCTATCTGTGAAGCAATTCCGGTTTCAGGTTACTTTTTTCTGTCAGGATTCACATTTCTGTAAGCAACACGCTATAGATACATACTCTTTTGTGGTCTGCATCGAAAAAAGGACTCCTCTGATGATTAAGTTTAGTGCAACGCTTCTGGCGACGCTGATTGCAGCGAGCGTGCAGGCGGCGACGGTAGATCTGCGTATTCTGGAAACGACCGATCTGCACAGCAACATGATGGACTTCGATTACTACAAAGATACCCCGACGGAAAAATTCGGACTGGTACGCACGGCAAGTTTGATCGATGCGGCGCGTGGCGAAGTGAAAAACAGCGTGCTGGTCGACAATGGCGATCTCATTCAGGGCAGTCCGCTCGGGGATTACATGGCGACCAGGGGCCTGAAAAAAGGCGAGGTTCATCCGGTATATAAGGCGATGAACACCATGGACTATACCGTCGGCAACCTTGGCAACCACGAATTCAACTACGGTCTGACATACCTGCATGACGCGCTGGCCGGTGCGAAATTCCCGTACGTTAACGCCAATATCATCGACGTTAAGACCCAAAAGCCGCTCTTTACCCCTTATCTGATTAAAGAGACAAACGTCGTCGATAAGGACGGCAAAAAACAGACGCTGAAAATCGGCTATATCGGTTTTGTCCCGCCGCAGATCATGACGTGGGATAAGGCTAACCTCGACGGCAAAGTGACCGTGAACGACATCACCGAAACCGCGCGCAAATACGTGCCGGAAATGCGCGAAAAAGGTGCCGATCTGGTGGTCGTTGTCGCCCACTCGGGTCTCTCCGCCGATCCGTACCAGGCCATGGCAGAAAACTCCGTTTACTATCTGAGTGAAGTTCCGGGTATCGACGCGATCCTGTTCGGCCACGCCCACGCGGTCTTCCCGGGCAAAGATTTCGCCAGCATCAAAGGGGCGGACATTGAGAAAGGGACGCTCAACGGCGTGCCGTCGGTGATGCCGGGCATGTGGGGCGACCACCTTGGCGTGGTGGATCTGGTGCTGAATAACGACAGCGGCAGTTGGAAGGTGATGCAGTCAAAAGCAGAGGCACGCCCGATTTACGACGCTGCGGCTAAAAAATCGCTGGCGGCTGAAGATAAAAAGCTGGTCGACGTGCTGAAGCACGATCACGACGCCACGCGCGAATTCGTCAGCAAGCCGATCGGCAAATCCGCCGACAACATGTACAGCTTCCTGGCGCTGGTTCAGGACGACCCGACCGTTCAGGTCGTCAACATGGCGCAGAAAGCCTATGCCGAACACTTTGTGCAGGGCGATCCGGATCTGGCAAAACTGCCGGTCCTGTCAGCCGCTGCGCCATTCAAGGTGGGCGGGCGTAAGAATGACCCGGCAAGCTATGTTGAAGTCGAAAAGGGCCAGCTGACCTTCCGTAACGCCGCCGATCTCTACCTCTACCCGAACACGCTGGTGGTGGTAAAAGCGACGGGCCAGGAGGTGAAAGAGTGGCTGGAGTGCTCTGCCGGACAGTTTAACCAGATTGACCCGCACAGCGGTAAGCCGCAGTCGCTGATTAACTGGGACGGCTTCCGGACCTATAACTTCGACGTGATCGACGGCGTGAACTACCAGATTGACGTCACCCAGCCGGCGAAATATGACGGCGAGTGTCAGGCGATCAACCCGCAGGCGGAGCGCATCAAAAACCTGACCTTCAACGGCAAGGCCATTGACCCGAATGCCACCTTCCTGGTGGTGACCAATAACTACCGCGCCTACGGCGGTAAGTTTGCCGGGACGGGAGATAGCCACATCGCCTTTGCCTCGCCGGACGAGAACCGCTCGGTGCTGGCGGCGTGGATCAGCGCGGAGTCGAAAAAGGCGGGCGAAATCCATCCGGCAGTGGATAACAACTGGCGTCTCGCGCCGATCCACAGCGATACGAAACTGGATATCCGCTTCGAAACGTCACCGTCCGATAAAGCTGCCGCGTTCATTAAGGACAAGGCGCAGTATCCGATGAAACAGGTCGCAACGGATGATATCGGGTTCGCGATTTATCAGGTGGATTTGAGCAGGTAAAAGCAAAACGGCAACACACGTTGCCGTTTTTGGTGTTTGTTCCCTCTCCCTGTGGGAGAGGGTCAGGGTGAGGGCATCAGGCCGCACATACCCGGCTTTTACGCCGCACGATCGTCCCTGTTCGCCATCACCTTCGGCGTATTCACCTCAATCCAGTCCGCCAGCGCGGCGACCTTCTCGCTCACCTCAACGCCCAGCGGCGTCAGGCTATACTCTACGTGCGGCGGGACCACCGGATACGACACGCGATCGACAAATCCGTCCAGCTCCAGCGCCTGGAGTGACTGGGACAGCATCTTTTCGCTCACCCCGCCCATTTTACGGCGCAGATCGCTAAAGCGATGCGTTCCCTGGCGCAGGGCCAGCAGAATCAGAACACCCCAGCGGCTGGTCACGTGTTTGAGTACCTCGCGTGAAGGGCACTGCTCCGCGAAAAGATTGCCATCGCGCATTTGTTCGCTGAGCGTTGGTATCGTTGTTTTCATACTTACCTTTTTGTACGTACTTACTAAAAGTTAGCTATGGTGCTAGTGTGCCACAACACCAGACAAACACGAAGGAGATTCATCATGATCGCGATTACCGGCGCTACCGGCCAGCTTGGCCATCTCGTTATTGAACAGCTGTTGAAAACCGTACCGGCCAACCAGATTGTAGCCATCGTACGTAACCCGGCGAAAGCGCAGGCCTTAAGCCAGCAGGGAATTGTGGTTCGTCAGGCGGACTATACGGATGAAGCCGCATTCACCGACGCGCTGAGCGGCGTAGATAAGCTGCTGCTGATCTCTTCCAGCGAAGTTGGCCAGCGCGCCACCCAGCACCAGAACGTGATTAACGCCGCCAAAACGGCAGGCGTGAAATTTATCGCCTACACCAGCCTGCTGCATGCGGACAACTCCCCGCTGGGTCTGCACGTTGAACACGTTGCCACTGAAAAAGCGCTGGCGGCGTCCGGCATTCCTTATGCCCTGCTGCGCAATGGCTGGTATACCGAAAACTACCTGGCGAGCGCGCCGCCTGCGCTGGAACACGGCGTGTTTATTGGTGCGGCAGGCGAAGGCAAAATTGCCGCTGCGACCCGTGCTGACTATGCCGCGGCGGCAGCCAAAGTGATCGCTGAAGAAGGCCATGCAGGCAAGGTCTATGAACTGGCGGGCGACCACGGCTGGACGCTGAGTGAACTGGCGGCTGAACTCAGCAAGCAGAGCGGGAAGCCGGTAACCTATCAGAATCTCAGTGAAGCGGATTTTGCCGCCGCGCTGAAAAGCGTCGGCCTGCCTGCCGGACTGGCAGATATGCTGGCGGACTCCGATGTGGGTGCGTCCAAAGGGGGACTTTTTGACGATAGCCATACGCTGAGCAAACTGATCGGGCGCGCGACTACGCCGCTGGCGCAGAGCATTAAAGCCATTCTGTAACGGCCAAGCCGTTTTTTCCTGTGGCCGGGTCATTCCCCTTACCCGGCCCGCACTTATATGGCATTCTGTTCCCCCGACAGATACCGATACCCCGCTATGTTTACTGCAATAAACACAGATTCAGCACCCCCTTTTATTCACTCCGTTGAGATGGGCAACGTCGACCCTTTTCCCGCACTGCGCTACTGCCTGGTCTCATTCACCGCGCGTGATTACCATGACGGGCTCTTTGATAATTGGGGCATCCCCTTTCCCGGTCAGCTCGATAGCGCCGTGGTCAAACGCAGGGCGGAGTATCTTGCGGCACGTTACGCCGCGCAGCGGGTGCTGAGATCCAGGGGCTGTGACGCTACGCCGGGCAGTACGCCGGACCGTTCTCCGGTGTGGCCTTCCGGCTGGCGGGGAAGCCTGTCACATTCTCAGGAATGGGCGCTGGCGGTCGTTGCCCCAGAGGCGTCGGGCCTGACGCCGGGCGTCGACATTGAGTTTTTGGCACCCGAGACTATCCGGCGGACAGCGCACCTGTTTACCACACCGCAGGAGCGGGAGTGCCTTGCCGCCAGCCCGTTCGACGAAGCCAGCGCGCTATTGATGACCTTTTCCGCGAAGGAGAGTCTCTATAAAGCGCTCTATCCTGACGTTGGCCGCGTCCTCGATTTTGACGCGGCCCGCGTGTGCCACATCGCGCCTGAACAGCAGAGGATCACCCTGGAGCTGACCCGGACGCTTTCCCCCCAACGCCTAAAGGGCAGCCGGATCCAGGGCTATTATCAGTTCTCAGGCGACAGGGTTATCACGATCATTGCCTGACGTCAGCAAGGGGGCCAGATAGGTCATCACCATGTCGATCCCCTCCCCCGGACGGCGCAGCGGATTATGCCCCTGGCCGTGGGTCTCTGCCAGCCTCGCGCCAGGCCAGGCGTTGACCAGGCATTCAGCTTCGACCCGCAATACGATGTCATCGCTGCTGTCGTGAATAACAAGGGCGGGCTGATCGACCTGCTGCAGCCCCTCATAGGCGTTAAAGCGCTGCCAGACCGCCTCGCCAATGCCAAAGTACCCTTCAATATACCGACGCAGTCTCTGCTGCTGGCGTGCCGGGAGGTTCAGGATCGCGGCATATTTGGTGACCAGCCCGCTAAAGTGCGTCGGTGCCCCTACGATAACCAGCGCGCGGGTCCGCAATCCCGCCTTTACCGCATTAATGACGGATAAACCGCCAAAAGAGTGCGCCACAATCGCGTCAAAACCCCCTTCCTGCTGCGCCAGCTGTTCAATGATTTCAATGAACTCGACGATGCTGCTCTGGCGTCCAGCCGCGTTGCCATGTGCGGGGGCGTCAAACCCGATGACCTGAAAGCCCTTTTCGACCAGCGTCTTGATCAGCCTGCCAAAGTGGGAAGCCCTCGACTCCCAGCCGTGGGCTAACAGCACGGTAGGTCCCTCGCTGCCCCAGCGGTACACCACCGCATGTTTACCATTACTCAAAGGGAGAGATTCAATGCGGCTCGCCAGCGCCGTCATTTCTTTATCGCCTGCACGCGTCGGCACCCGGCGCGGCGTAAAAAACCGATTGCCCAGCCAGTCGGCGGTCGCCCCCGGCACAACCCGATCCATCAGGCGGATACCGGCCTTTACGCATGAAACCATCGGAGAGCGCAGGTAGGCGGGTCCACGATACTGCTGGTAGGCTTGCTCAATCAGTCGATCAAATTGCTCACTCATGGGACTCTCCAGAAACACAGGGAACAGTGGACTGAACCGCGGATGATTCAGACTGGCGGATCAAGGCACGCTCTGCGTCACTGGCAACGTGTTCGTCCCAGTACGCGAGTTTTGCTTCCATTCGTTTAAACCACAGTGGCGGTATCAGCGCGTAAAAAATATGGGCGACATACCCTTTTTCTATTCCCACCGCGTAGCTGTGCGCCTGCAAATTCCAGTATTCACGACGCGGATGGGTGTGATGATCGGAGTGGCGCGTCAGGTTCAACAGACCGGCCGACGAGGCCCGGTTATTGCAATCCCAGCTGTGTCGCGGCTCCACGCGCGTGCCGGGAAGGCGGACCAGACCGTAGTGCTGGATGTAATTCACCGTTTCAAACAGGAATTTAGACACCAGCATGGTCACCAGACACGCCAGCACGCCCCTGACGCCCGCCGCCGTGAAGCAGACCGCCAGGATCAGCAGGCTCATCAGCACGCCGCGCATCACCCGGTTCGCCAGCATGGCGCCGCGCCGGTTCTGCTGCGACAGCCGCTGCGCTTCCACCTGCCAGGATTCAACATACTGCGACAGAGAAGAACGGATAAAGAAGCGATACACGGTCTCTCCACGACGCGCCGTCGCGCCGTCCGCCGGGGTCGCCACGTTAGGATGATGCGAATAGACGTGTGAAATCGAAAACTGCGCATCGCCGACCAGCGCCAGAAGCCAGCGCCCGACCACCATCGCCGTCAGACTGTGGGTTTTGTGGATAAGCTCATGGGCCACCACGGTATTGGTGCTCATGGTATAGCCGGTGGATGCCGCCGCAAGCAGCAGCTCCGGCAGGGCAAGGTTATGCAGCGCCATGACGTTGTGACCCGTCAGAGCGGAAAGCCATGCGCCAAACCCGAGCAAATCGCCCGGAGCGGCCTGCCAGATAAGGGTGAACAATGCCAGCAGCGCGGCCGGGAGCTGTAAATACGGGATGATCTCCAGCAGCGCCGGAAGGCGGTAGTGGCGATCGGCGGTGTCGTGCGTGGTTGCGTTATCGAAAAAGACATAGCTCAGCGTCACGCAGAGCATGGAAACGACGATCCACACGCCGCCGAGCAGGGTGGTTAGCGCGGTTAGCGGTAAAAAAACGCAGGGGACAAGGGCAAATCTCAGGTAACTCAACATACGGGCTCCTTATTGTTATGACTGTTTTTTGCACCGACCGGCGGGGAGAAGCAGTCCATTTCAAGCAGGTGGCTCATCACCCCTCCGGCAAGCAGCCTTTGCCGGCACGCCTGCGCCAGCGCTGGATTGCCGCAAATCACGACGCGCCATTCGGCTACCGCCGTCCGGCGGGGATAGAGGGCACGCCAGTCGTCCAGCCAGCAGGTAATACGGCCTGCCAGCTCCAGCTCCTGAACCTCGCGCTCCCGGGATAACGCGTGCAGAAAGTGAAAACCGGGATAGTGCTGACGCAGACGCTGCAGCTCAGGCAGGTCGAATGTGTCCTGCCGCCTGCGAACCGCGTGGATCAGCATGACCTCGCGGTGGGGATGACGCGCCAGCGCGGCGCGGACCAGACCCAGCGTCGTTCCCAGTCCCGATCCACTGGCGATGGCCAGCAGCGGACCGTTACCGTCATCCTGCTGGCCGAACTGCCCCCGGCAGTCTGAGAGCCACACCTTCCGGCCAGCCCCCCGTTCATCACACAGCAGCGGGGATAGCCGCCCCTCTTCACGGCGCGTGATATCCAGAACAATCTCTCGCCCGCGGCTCGGCCAGCTGACGGAGAAGCTCCGGATATCCTTATCCTTTTCGAGACCGACCTGAACGTATTGTCCTGGCTGAAAGGGCAGCGCCTGCTCCGCCAGGAGCGTCACGCGCCATACCGTTGCTGAGAGCGCGACAACCTGCGTAATTTGCGCAGACGTCCAGGGCGTGGACGCCGCGGCCAGCGTTACATCCGATTCCGGCAGGCACTGGCATGCCAGCACGTGGCCAGCGGCAATCTCCTCCTGGCTGAGCAAATAGCTCAGGTCGACAAGCGAACGCACCTTGCCGCTCGTTACCCGGCAAAGACAGGATTTACACGAGCCGACCTGGCAGTTATACGGCAGGGAAACACCGGCGTTGAGCGCGCTTTCGAGGAGCGTATGGCCGGACGTCAGGGGGAATACCCGTCCCTCAAGCGTCCCCTGAAAATGACCGCGTCGGGAAAACCATCTCTTCAGCATCTTATTGCTCCCCGCACAGCAGCAGCCCGTCGTCAAAGACGCTGCCCATCATCACCTTTCCGCCCACTGGCGCGGCGACGCTGACCGCCGCCAGCGCCTCGCCGTGGCTCTGATAGAGCATACTGGCCTGAGCGATCTCCCCCTGAGCGCCGGTTGTCAGCCGCCACACCATGGACGGTGAACGCGCCTGTGCATCTTTCTGATAGGCGGCCAGCTTCAGAAGCTGCGGGTGCGACGCCACCAGCATTCCCTGCCCGTCCGGCAGGATATTGTCGACGCCATGCAGACCGCTGAAGCGCCCCAGCAGGACGGGCGCAGCCTCGTTCGGCTGCCACGCCCAGCTGCTCACCGCGCCGCGGGTGGTTTCCGCCACGTACAGACGCCCCCGCGCTCGGCTGTAGTAAATGCCGTTCGCAAAATGCAGTCCATCAATCAGGGTATGCAGCCCCGCCTCGTCTGCCAGCAGAACGCTGGACAGCGGCAGCCGCAGATAGTCCTCCACGCGTCCCGCGAAGCCCTTCCACCGGTGGTCCCGCGTCAGCAGCCAGTGGGTTTTATCAATGACGCTGATATCATTGATGTTGTTTCCGACCGCGCGCGACAGGGCGGGCTGATACTCAAGACGCATCTGCGCGCGATTAAAGCGAAACACATCAATGCTGTCCTCCTGCGGGCGGTGGTTCACCACGTAGATCCACGTCTCGCCCTCCTGCTGCCAGACATCGATGCCGTGCGGGAAGAAGGTATCCGGATAGTCGCCAGCCAACCGCTGCGGCTTGTCGCTGCCGTTGAGGTAATACAGCGCCCCGGGCGCGCTGCCGTGTCGGTTGAGGCTACTGGCTATCGCCCCGCCGTCCGATAAGGGAGCGATATCCTCCGCGCCCTCAATGCCCGTTATTTTTTGGCACTGTTCCCCGCCGCTCTCCTGCACCCGATAAAACAGTCCGGCATCGATCAGCAGGTTTACAGCGAACGCTAGCACGGCGCCCGCGAGGACGATAATCGTCAGCTTTTTCATGATGCGGCCAGCGCCTCTGACGATGAGAATAATGCTTCGACGGCCTCTTCTCCCTGCTCGGCCAGCACGGTTATCGCCTTCAGGAAATGCGCCAGTAACGCGCGGGCACGTTCCTCGGTGAAATAGCGCATCTGGTAATCCAGCTCGACGGACAGCCCCTCTTTCGTCTCAAGAATGTTAACCATCAGCGGGAATTCGACGGCGCCGATCGGGAGCAGCGACAGGCTGGCCTCCCACTGCCGCATTTCTGCCAGCGGAGCATGCGGTTCGACGTTAAAGGTCGCCAGCAGCGGAAGCGGCGCATCCTGACCGTGGAAGCAGCGTGACGGCATTGCGGGCTCGCCGCGCTGGGCGAGGATACCGTCATGGATTGCCCTGGCGACCCCGGCCACCGACGCGCAGACAGCGCTGTCGATACACAGCGGCAACAGCCTGACGCACTGGCCGACAAGCGCGTCGCCCTGCCCGAAATCCCGCCCGGCATCCGGCACGCCGACCGGCACCGGAGCATGGCCGAACGCCTTCTCCAGGGTCAGGGTAAAGAGCGCATTCAGCATCGCGAAGCGGGTCACCCGCAGCTCGGCAGAGGCTTTGCGCAGCTGCCCGGTCAGGCCCGGATACGACAGGCGCTGTACCAGCCGCTGCCCCTGATACGTCCGGGAGGGGGCCAGCACGGTAAGAGCATCTGGCGTTGCCCGGCGCACAGGAAGCGCCGCAATACGCGCAGATAGCTCCGCCTCGCTGACGATGTTCTGCGCACGGATGACCTGCAGATAGCTTGCCGCAGCCGCCAGCTCAGGACGTTTACCCGACGCCAGGGCATCGTAAAGATGCAGCAGCTCGCGCAGCATCACCATAAACGACCAGCCATCCGCCACCGAATGATGTGCCGAGATGGCGAGCGTGGTTTTCCCCTCATGGCGGACCAGCAGCAGGCGAGCCAGCGGCGCGGCGGTAAGATCAAAAGGACGCGCGGCAAAATCAGCGAGACAGGCGGCAGGCGCAGCGTATTCCTCGCAGACGTCGACGGTGGGCGCCAGGGCCACCTGAAGTTCGCCTGCGTCAGTGAACTGCATCCGCAGCGCGTCATGGCGCTCGCACAGCAGTTGCCAGGCGGCGCGCATGATGTCGCTGTCTACATTGCGCGGCGTTTCAATGACGCCGCCGATCGTCCCGGCCAACAGTCCGCTTTCATCCTGCGCGGCCAGCTGCAGAAAACGCTGCTGGCTGTCCGCAGCGGCATAACGCGTGTCGGGGCGCAATCCCGCCTCCCCAAAGAAGCCGTCCACGCGCATGGCGCTAACGCTCTCTTTCACTGCCGCAATAAACCGATCGATATCCTCGTCCGCGTGTGCGACCGAGACAAAACAGTTACGCCCTTCCCAGATGAAAATGCCGCGCAGCATCAGGTGGTGGAAGAGGATGTCGTAGTTGCCGTTGAATTTGAAACGGAACAGGCTACCGGCAGAGACGATCTCAATCGGCGTACCGGTTGCAGAGAACCAGGTATTTAGCGACATCGTCAGACGCGCGGTTTTTTGGTTGATGTCGTCATACAGCGCCGGATGGGCTTTGATGTACTCCAGCACGGCTTTGCTTGCCGCCATGGTCAGCGGATGCTTGGAGAACGTACCGGCAAAGAAGATCAGTTCAGCCTGCGGCCAGGAGTCATCGCCATACTGCCAGAATCCGCCGTCGATACTGTCCATAAAGCGGGCAGAGCCTGCAATCACGCCGATCGGCATACCGCCGCCGACAATCTTTCCGTAGGAGGCAATATCCGCCTGAACGCCGTAATACGCCTGCGCGCCACCGGCCGCCAGACGGAAACCGGTGATCACCTCGTCAAACATCAGCGCAATGTTGTGGGCTGTCGTCAGTTCACGCAGGGTATGCAGGTATTCGCGCGGCTGATGATCGGGATAACGGCTCTGCACCGGCTCAACGATCACCACCGCCAGCTCGGCGGCATAGCGGGCGATAAGCGCCAGACTCTCTTCGCTGCCGTAGTCGAGCACCAGCAGGTCGTCTACCAGCGATGGCGGCGTGCCTGCGGCAATCGGCGTGGCGCGCTCGGGGGTTTCGCCCCCCTGCTGTCGCCCAAGAATGCCGTCAAACACGCCATGATACGAGCCGCTAAACAGCGCGACTTTATTTTTCCCCGTCACGGCGCGCGCCAGGCGCACGGCGCTCATTACCGCTTCAGAGCCGGAGTTACAAAAGGCCACGCGCTGCTGGCCGGTCAGCTCGCTGATAAGCGTTGCCACCTCGCCCGCCAGCGCGCTTTGCGGCCCAATCTGCATGCCCTGTGCCAGCTGGTCGGCTACCGCCTGCTGTACACAGTCCGGCGCATGGCCCAGCAGGTTAGCGCCAAACCCCATTGTAAAATCAATATACTCGTTGCCATCGACATCCCAGATGCGCGATCCCTGAGAGCGTTCCCCCACTAAGGGGTAAAGCATCTCTTTGGTGGATAAACGAAAGCCCGCAGAGGCCCGGTTATCCGCCAGCACTGCGCGGTATTGCTGGGCATTGCGTTTCGACCCGCCCGTTTTATCGACAAACCGCTGCGTGAGTTGCGCCAGATGCTGGTCTCGCTCAGCGCCCAGGGATACCTTTTTCGTCTCTTTTTTAAACCAGCTGTTGTGCGCGCTGGCCTTCACCGGTGCGGCCGGGGTCGCGACAGGCGCAGGCGCGATAACGTCCGGCGTCGCGGGTGCGGCTGGCATCGGGAGAGCCTTCGCCGTGCCGTTGAGCAGCGTGAGCTGCTGGGACATAAGCTCCAGCTGGCGGGCAATCAGATCCTGAACCGTATCAGGCACCGGCCTGCTGGCGCCCTGCTGCGCCACGACAGGCGGTGTCGCCTGACCGGCGGTTTCCGGGGTGCTGAGCAAAGCCGCAGCCGCCGCTGGCTGCGCGTGCTCCACCACATAACCGATCACCGCATCCAGCGTATTGAGCTCTTCAAACAGCGCCCGCACCGGGATGGCCACGCCGTAGCGGTCTTTAATGGTATTGATGGCATCCAGCAGCACCAGCGAGTCCGCCCCCATTTCCAGGAAGGGCAGAGAGTCGTCAAGCGCGGCGGGATCCGCCTCAAGAAAACCGGCAATAATCGCTTTTATTTCAGCGGCTAAATGGTGTTGATTTGACATAGCGTCCTCTTTTGCAGATGGGGTCTGCGCTGGCGTCTCACCCGCCAGCCAGTAACGTTTGCGGCAGAACTGGATTGCGGGCAGGGCTAGCGCCTCCCGCGTGGTCGCGTGGTAAAGCCCGCTCCAGTTGATGTCGTGCCCTTGCTGCCACAGCGTACCCAGCAGCGTCAGCAGTGATTTGTACTCATGTCGCCGATCGCCTGCGGCCAGCACCCGGTGACGGCGGTCGGTTGCGGTCACAAATTTGCCCAGCGAACTGTCCGCGCTCAGATCGATAAAGGTGAACTCCCCCTGCGTAAGCACGTTTTGCACGCCCTGAAGGAAACTCACGGGCTGGCGAATTTGCCGGGTCCAGTAGTCGGCGTCGGTGCGGTCGCACGCCTCGCCGTTCAGGTTGCTGTAAAACGGGATCGTCCCGCGGGTGAAGGTGACGTTGTTGACCAGCCACTCGCGCCAGGCACCGAGGATCGGATCCATCATCGGGGAGTGAAATGCGCTGGCGGTTTTAATTTTTCTGGCGTGACCACCCTGAGAAGAAATGGCCTGAAGGCAGGCGTCAATCGCCGTCTGGCTGCCTGCTATGGTGGTCAGCGTCGGCGTATTGAATGCGGCAATATCAATGTCGCCCGCCCAGGGGGTAATCATCTGACGGACGTCGGCTTCGCCGCTGAAGACGACCGCCATCGCCCCTTCCTGCGTCAGGGCTGACATCAGCAGCGCGCGCTGATGAACCATTGCCAGCCCGTCGTCCAGCGAGAGATAGCCGGCGATAACCGCCGCGCAGTACTCTCCCAGGCTGTGGCCCATCACGGCTGCCGGACGCGGGCCGAACTGCATCACGCTCTGAGCAAGCGCGTAGCTACAGGCAAATAAGGAGAGCTGACACGTTCTGGCGCAGCGCTGCCAGCTATCGTCTCGGGCAAACAACGCCTGCGTGATATCAATCTGATAGCGCTGCTGGATGGTCGTCGCCAGCGCGTCAAACTGGGTGCGATAGTGCGGCAGATGGTGATACAGCTCGGCACCCATGCCGATTTGCTGGGTGCCCTGCCCCGGGAAGAGCCAGACCTGGGGCTGGGCTTTACCCGCCTTGCAGGCCGTGAGCTTCGCAAGGCTTTCTGCCAGCTGGGTGCGATCCGCGCCATACGCCACGCCGCGATAGCGGGCCGCGTCGTAGCGGGTGTTCACCAGCCGACACCAGGTGGCGATATCGCTCTCCTGGCATGCAGATAACCCTTTTTTGACCTCCTCCCGCTGAAGGGTAAACGCGCCTTCATCATGAGAACCGATCAGAAGCAGGCCGTGGGGCGCAGCGGGCTCCAGGCGTTTTTCCACCGCTGGTGCGCTGCGCAAAATCACGTGACCGTTGGTACCGCCGAAGCCAAAGCTGCTTACGCCCGCGTAGCGTGCTTCGCCATCGGCATGCCATGAGGCAGGCTGCGCGCCACTCACCTCAACATGACGGCTAATCGCCGCAATATGCGGGTTTTTATGCTGGAAATTGAGGTGAGGAACGAATTGCCGGTAGTGCAACATCAGGGACGCTTTCACCACACCCAGCACGCCCGCCGCCGCCTCCAGGTGGCCAATGTTGGTTTTGATCGAGCCCACCAGGACAGGTGCGGTTTTTTTCCGGTCCGCAAACACCGCTTCCAGCGCCTGATATTCGATCAGATCGCCAAGCGCCGTTCCCGTACCGTGCGCTTCGATATAGTCAATCTTATCGCTATCCACCCCGGCGTCCGCCATCGCCTGCCGGATGACCGCCTGCTGCGATGGGCCATTTGGCGCGGTAATGCCGTTGCTGCGGCCGTCCTGATTGACGGCGCTCGCCACCAGCGTGGCATAAACCCGATCGCCATCCGCCAGCGCCTGGGTCAGCGGCTTGAGCACCACGACGCCGCACCCTTCACCGCGGACATAGCCATCCGCGCGGGCGTCAAAGGTTTTACACCGACCGTCGGGGGCCAGCATCTGTGCTTCGGTGAAGACTTTTTGCAAATGCGGCGTCAGCGCCAGATTAACGCCACCGGCAATGGCCAGGGCGCAACGTCCGCTCCGCAGGCTCTGCATTGCCCCCTCAATCGCCACCAGCGAGGAAGAACAGGCCGTGTCGACGGCGACGCTTGGCCCTTTTAAATCATAAAGATAAGAAATTCGGTTGGCCGCGATACTGTGCGCGTTGCCTAAGCCGCTATAGGCCGAGACGTTATCGCCGCAGGCCAGCGCGTAGTCGCTGGCGCTGATCCCGACAAAGACCGCCGTATCGCTACCGCGCAGGGATGACGCCTTAAGACCAGCATCGGTTAGCGCCTGTTGAACGGTTTCTAGCAGCAGACGATGCTGCGGATCGATATAGACGGCTTCACGGGGAGAGATGCCAAAGTAGCCTGCGTCGAACGCGTCGACCTCGTCAAAAAAACTGCCTTTACGGTTAAAACCGTCAAGGGACGAGGTACGCCAGCGGTGCGCCGGGATCTCGCCGGTCGTGCTGTGGCCCTGCTGCAGCAGCGACCACAGCGCCTCTACGCCGCTATGCCCCGGTAGTTCCACGCCGATGCCGATCACCGCAATGGCGCTCTCTGCGACGGCTGAGCTGACCGGCCGGGCCGCAGCGGGTTGTCCCAGCGCGGCCGCCAGCTGATTGATGGTGGGGTAGTCATAAATCAGCGCCGGAGAGAGCTCGCGGCCCAGCCGCTGTTCAAGCTCGCCAATAACGCCCACGGCCTGCAGAGAGCTCATGCCAAAGCGGGTAAACGCGTCATCCCACTGGGATTCGCCGATCGTCGTATTCATCGCGCTGCTGATTATCCCGGCAATCAGCGCCGCCAGAGCGGGTGGGGTTTCCCCCTCGGTTACGGCAGGTTTAGACGCGGCCTGGCGGCTGCGCCACGCCACGTCCAGGGTCCCCTGCTGATACATCACTTTTGCGCGGGTGCGCTGTAATTTCCCGCTGGTGGTGCGGGGGATTGCCCTTCGCTCGACAAGGAGCAGTTCATCCAGCGTAATGCCGTGACGCTCTGCTACCGCCGCGGTAATACGCGGAGCAAGCGCCGCCATATCGAGGTCATTTTTATGACGCGTCATCAGCTCAAGCAGCGCAACCGGGCGTTCGGCTTCGCTGGCAAACACGCAAACCGTCGCTTCCGCCAGCGCGGGATCGGCCTGACGGATGGTCTCTTCTATATCCGTCGGGTAGTGGTTCTGACCGTTGATAATCAGCAGCTCTTTGAGCCGTCCGGTGACGTACAAATGACCGGACTGGAGAAAACCCATATCGCCGCTGCGCAGCCACGGGTGCGGATGGCCAGCCAGAGACGCCTGAAAGGTTTCGCGCGTGGCGGCGTCATTGTCCCAGTATCCTGCGGCAACGCTCGGACCACGCAGCCATATTTCGCCGCTCTCACCGTCAGCAAGCGGCTGATGGTGGTCAGGATCGACGATACGCACCTCGGTATCAGTCAGAGCCTGCCCGCAGCTCACCGCACCGGCCTCGTCGGAAACGCGGAGCCCCTGCCCTTTGTCCATTCCGGTGACGATGAGCGTGGTTTCCGCCATGCCGTAGCAGGGCAGGAACGCGCCGGGCCGAAACCCTGCGGGCGCAAAGTGTTCGCTAAACTGCTGGAGCGTGGCGGGCCGAATCGGCTCTGCGCCGCAAAAGGCCACATCCCAGCGCGAAAGATCCAATGCCTCAACCTGCTCTCGGCCAATCTTGCGCACGCACAGCTCGTAGGCGAAATTAGGGCCGCCGGAGGTCGTCGCCTGATAGTCGGAAATCTGCTTGAGCCAGTTAAGGGGGTTTTTCATTAGCATCATGGGCGACATCACTCGGCAGGGGAATGCGCCAAACACGGGCTGCAGTAGCCCGCCAATAAGCCCCATATCATGAAAATGCGGCAGCCAGATCGTGCCCCGGCTTTCGCTGTGGTGGCCGAAAAAGCGGTGAATGGCATGCGAGTTAGCCCACAGGTTGCCATGGGTCACCATCACGCCTTTCGGAGAGCCCGTCGAGCCCGAGGTGTACTGTAAAAAAGCCAGATCGTTTTCTGCTACCGAAACGGGGTGAAATGCCCCGGAGAACGTGCGCTCAAGATGATGCAGACGATAGCCCGCAGGTAGCGCAGCTGTGTCTGGTTTGTCGAAGGTAAAAATAAGCGGGGATAACGGAAGTGATAGCTGGCCTAGCGTTTCTGCTCCCTTTGCTGTCGTAACAATACATTCCGTTTGCGCATTACGTAATACTCCGGCGAAACGCTCCCACGCGCTTCCTGACGATTTTGCGGGCATTGGGACGGGAACCGCCACCCTGCCGGCATAAAGACAACCAAAAAAAGCGCCAATAAAATCTTCGCCATCCGGATAAAGCAATATTACCCGGTCGCCCCGCTGCCCGTATTGCATTAATGCTTGTGCAAGCGACGCGGCGCGCTGGTGTAACTGGTCATAGCTTTGGCTGTGAATATCTCTGGCGCTGCGGACGAATTCAAATGCCGTCTGAGTAGTCTGTTGAACAGCAAGTTCGGGCAAAAGCTGGTTGAAGGAATGATATCCCCTGTTAAACAACTGATGAGACGGCATCATAATTCGCTCTATATTTTCAAATGTAATGAGGGTGAAAAGATTATTTTCCGGCGCGGCCAGCCAGCAGATCGTTACAGAAGTCGTTCCATACCTTCAGCCAGAGATCGACGCGCTGTTCCATCTCGGCATAGCGGTCTTCTGTCAGCGCCTGGCAGAACAGGATCCATGCATCTTCGGAGTGACCATCTTCAATGGACTCTCCCGTTTCGCTTTCTACATGGATGCTGTGATAGCCCTTCGTGACGTCAATATCCGTCGCTTTATCAACGCCTTTGGCCCACGGCGTGGCGAAGTCATGGAAGACGGTCTCAGCCACGGCCAGCAACCCCACCAGCTGGGTATAGTCGCCATAGGCATTCTCAAACGTTGCGCGGCAGGCCAGAGAGCTGGACATCGGCAGCCAGGATTTCACCTCGTGCTCTGTCATCCCCAGCTGCTGGATGGTCGTAAAGAACTGCACGTAGTGCGCCAGCGCGGGCTGGCCGTTGTAATTACCCTCGGCGTCTTCGCCAGGGTGGAAGCCCAGCTCATCCAGCAGGTTGATTTGCAGCAGAAAACGGGCCGCCATTTTCGCCTGCGCGCCCAGCGGAGCTTCCAACTGCTTCGCCGCGCTTAACGCTTCAATAACGGCATCGGTAAAGACTTGCGCAAAAGCGTGATAAAACTCCAGATGGAATACGCGCATCTGTTGAAGATCGACTTCACCGCTGTTCATTTTTGACAATATTGGGCTGCGCATCAGCGGATGGGATTCAATCCGGTCAATAAGCCTGTTGGCAAATGCGCGGTTTTCTGTATAAACGTGCTTATCTACGGTCGCGACAATAGCGTCCCGACCCAGCTGGCGGGTATTCAGTAACGTTTTCATTTTTATATCTCAGGTAGGTGATAGTTTACAGGGCTGAAACCCTGCCAATTGCCATTACGACTAACGCATACATTCCACAGCTAAACGGTATAACCTGCACATATTTAAATGGCAGATAAAAACACGATGCAATCAGGAGAACCGGAATACCTACCGAAAGTATCATCATGCAAATAACGGCATAATATTTATAGGTATAAGACACGGCGAGGTCATCAATACACATGCCATAGAGCATGGATATTAACGGCAGCATAATAAAGGCAATATGTGCCAGCCTTAACATTCTGCGGTTTAAATCGGTATAGTTTTCATGTCCTTTGGGGGCACGAAACGGTCCCTTAAACGCATACATCCCCATTAATCCGCCCATCATTATGCCAACGACAATACCGCTCCAGCCAAAGGCAATCAGTATTGCACTGAGATTAGCCACTCTCTTTCTCCTGTTTAGTGGTGCACAAAGGTAAGGCGCCTGAGAAAATACAAGCACCTTTATTTATTAATAATAAAATCAGATATAACGATTAAAAGTCCGGGTATTCTTTATCCGTCGCGTACGTTATCGGTTTTTCAAATCCGGGAATGGTGATGCCATTCCTATCAATCTTTATATCTTCCTCATTTATCCCCTGCTGTCCGAACAGATAAATGACATTGAGTTCCCCCTGCGAAGCCGCCTCGTCGTACGCGTTAGCCTGACGTCGCACCTGGCGGTTACGCTGCTGATATTCCGCAAACACCGCGTCCCCATAGCGTTTGCGCAACCATTGATGGGTAAGCTTTGGCGAGTAAACCACCCCCGTGGCATTATTACCGCCAAAGCCTTTTGAATTTATAAAGGCGATTTGTCCCTGGCCTTCCTCTAATTTGCAGTCCTGAAGAGGAATGGTTAAGCGTGCGTTGTTCACCTGCGGCGCGATGTGCGACACGCTTTTAATTCCCGGCAAAATACCGTAGCGGAAGACGCCGAGGCAGCCGATCAGCTGGTCGCCGCTGGCGGGCCCCAGGGAGTGTCCGAGATACGATTTCACCGCCGTCACCGGCCAGTCGCGAATCGAAAAGGCTTGCGCAACGCGGTCAAAAATATCCGCCTCGGAGACGCAATTCTTCGGCGTGCTTGAACCGTGCGCCTGAATAAACGAACCCTTCTGCACCGTCTCCATCCCGGCCATCGATACCGCAGAGGCTACGGCTTTCGCCATGGTGATGTAGTTCCCCGGCCCCGGTGACGCGATAGAACGCTTAAAGCCGTCAGCGTTGATGAAGACATTTCCCACCGAACCGTGGATCTCTGCGCCAAGCTGCAGCGCCAGCTCGTCGTCCATTAACACGACATACTGGCTGGATTCCGCGATCACAAAACCGCAGCTGTTGCCAAACGGGCGGCTGCTGTTGCGCCAGTCGGCGGTTTCCTTTTCATCAATATGCTTAAGCTTGCTCTCCGTTGCCAGGGCGCCCATGGCATCGAATCCTTCAATCACTTCTGAGGTGACCGGCGCTTCGGCGCTACCCACGACGGCTACGCGAATGCGCCCCGCTTTGATATCTTCAACCGCCGCATTCAGGTTATACAGAAACGTGGCGCATGCCCCCAGCGTGGCGCTGGTGTGGCCGACGCTACCCAGCACATACGCATTGAGGAAATCGGCACACATGCTGTTCAGGCCCAGCGGACACTGCTTGGCGCTAACGCGATGGCCTTTCAGGCGCGACTGCAGCATCCCGCCAAAGCCATAATCGTCGAGCTGCCCCATGATATTGCCCGAATAGACGCCGAGCTGATCCGGCGTGATATTTGCCTGCACCTCTCGCCACGGGATCCCCAGGGCGTTGATGGCGTCAGATGCCCCGACAATCGCCATTTGTAACGCCCGCGGATGGAACTGCGAATTGTAGTGGTCGCCCGGGCGGAATCCCTGCGGCAACAGCCCGGCAGCCTGCACCTCCGTGCGCAGCAACGCCTCAATTTTACAGTCCATCTCTCCCTGAACGGTGATGCGGACACGCTGATCCGCTAATTCTTCAACGTGCCATCCCGCAGGTAAGGGCTGAGGTAATTGTCTGGCAGATATATTAAAACTGAACCCTTCTTCGCCTGAAACCATATTCAATTTTGCATGGCTGGCGATAGCATCGACATCAAAATAGTCGCGCGTGATTTTTCTGATAAGGGTCCCCTCAAGCGCCTCGTCTTTTATCCTCGCGGCGGCCTGAGCAGGTGTAAATCTTTTACCGGAATTGTCGCAATACCCGCCCTCATCATATTTAAGCACGCCCATCAGGATGGCTAACGATAATAACGTCTCCTGCCTTTCCTCTTCCGATAATGACTCAATTATCATTCGACGAAATGCATGATGCGAAGAACTACGACCAGCTGGACCATAGCCGCCAAAAGCCGTTATTACGGGTAATTTCACCATAATTCATCCTGTAGTGGTCGTGGATTTATTTTGTTAAGTAAGTGCGATAATTTCAGATATTAGTTTACAAATTACCAACAAAAGCTAATATGAAAATCCAGCCAAAATGCTGACTTTTTTGGCCAGGACAACGATGAGCTACCAAAAATAATAGTCAAAACAGGTATTAATCAAAAATGACAAATACACAAATAGGATTTGTGTTATGCGAACGCATGCTAAGTTCCGGTCTCAGTCTTCCGATTGAAATGTGGAAAGCCGCAGCCAGTAGCTATTTAGCTGAGCAAAAAACAACATCCCACGCAGACACGCACAAACCGGAGAGGTCACCCTTCAGGCTCTGTCGCCCGGAGAATATTCTGAAGGTGAATACGATTGGCATAAACAGCGAGCCTATCCTGACGCACAGTGGCTTTAGCATTACCGCCGATACCACCCTTGCCGCAGACAGACACTATGACGTTATCTATCTTCCTGCCTTGTGGCGCAATCCTCGCGGAGTGGTCAGGCAACAGCCTGAACTCCTGGAATGGCTGACCGAGCAGGCCGCGCGAGGAACCCGCATCGCCGCCGTCGGAACGGGCTGCTGCTTTCTCGCGGAGTCGGGACTGCTCGACGGGAAACCCGCCACCACCCACTGGCACTACTTCAAGCAATTCGCGCGCGACTACCCCACCGTAAAATTACAAACAAAACATTTCCTCACTCAGGCCGATAATATTTTCTGCGCCGCAAGCGTTAAGGCCCTATCAGACCTGACGATCCATTTTATAGAAACGATATACGGGAAACGGGTAGCCACACATACCCAACGGACATTTTTCCATGAGATTCGCAGCCAGTTTGAGCGTCAATGCTACAGTGAAGAAAACAAACCCCATCCGGATGAAGACATTGTTCAAATTCAAATCTGGATAAAAGCCAACTGCGCTTCGGATATATCCATGCAAAGTCTTGCAGATATGGCTGGCATGAGTTTGCGCAACTTTAATCGCCGCTTTAAAAATGCCACCGACATGTCTCCTCTGCAGTATTTATTAACCGCCAGAATTGAATCCGCCATGACAATGCTGCAATCCACCAATCTGTGCATTCAGGAGATCGCGAATGCGGTTGGATATCAGGATATTGCGCACTTTAATCGCCAGTTTAAGCATAAAACAACGGTTTCACCGGGGGATTACCGTAAGACCGTCCGGGCAAAGATGTTTAGTGCATAAACGCCGGTCATCTCTGATAATGAAAAGATGACCACGAGGAGGCTCACCGTGCAAGGCGTACCGGAACAGTTTACTGATGAAAGAGACAGCGCGCGCTTTCGCCATCTGGCGCATCTGCCGGGCCTGGAGCTTTATCACGCGCATATTTCTGACTACGCCTTTGAGCCTCACACCCATGAAGCCTTCGGGATCGGCACGATTGAAACCGGTGCCGAACGCTTTCGCTATCGCGGTACCCAGCATCTCGCGGCGGAAAAATCCGTCGTCACCATGAACCCGGACGAGATCCATACCGGAGAATCCGCCACCGAAGGCGGCTGGCGCTACCGGATGGTCTATATCGAACCCGACCTGCTGGAAGAGGTGACCGGCCTCCGGCACTGGTGGTTTAGCGATGTCACGCGTCATGACCCGCTGCGCTCGCAGCAAATCGGCAGGCTCATTTACGGCCTGTGGCACACGGAAGATCCGCTTGCGCAAAAAGGATTGCTGCTGGATTTGATTGAGACCTTCCGGCCGTTTGCCCATCACGCGCCGGTGGTTCTGGAAGGCGCGCACCGCTTCGAACGCGTGCGCGAGTATCTGCACGACAACTATATGCGCGCCCTGACGCTGGACGAGCTGGCCAGCGTCGTTTCGCTCAGCCCGTATCATTTCCAGCGCCAGTTCAAAGCCCATTTTCACGTTACGCCGCACCAGATGCTGATGGCCATTCGCCTCTGGCGCGCTAAAGCGTTCCTCACCCACGGCATGCCTGCGGCAGAGGTCGCCGCCGCAACCGGACTGACCGACCAGTCGCATTTAACCCGCGCGTTTACCCACCGCTACGGCATTACCCCCGTGCGCTACCAGAAGCAGGTCACCCGGCGCTAATGCGCAATCTCATACAATACGCGCGCATTTTCCCTTCCTACACTGCATACAGCGTAAATACCTGTGGATGGAAAAATGATTAGTGGTGTGTTGTATGCCCTGCTGGCCGGGATGATGTGGGGGCTGATTTTTGTCGGCCCATTAATCGTGCCCGAGTATCCGGCAATACTGCAGTCGACCGGACGTTATCTGGCGCTCGGGCTGATTGCCCTGCCTCTGGCGTGGCTGGGACGCGCGCGCCTGCGTCAGCTCAGCCGTCAGGACTGGAGTACCGCGCTGGCGCTGACCATGATGGGCAATCTTATCTATTACGTTTGCCTCGCGAGTGCCATTCAGCGTACCGGTGCGCCGGTATCTACCATGATTATCGGCACGCTGCCGGTTGTTATCCCCGTCTTTGCGAACCTGCTCTACAGCCACCGCGATGGCAAACTGGCATGGTCAAAAATGACCCCGGCGCTGGTATGCACCGCCGTGGGGCTGGTATGCGTCAATATTGCCGAGCTGCGTCATGGGCAGGCGGAAGTTGACCTGTGGCGCTACGGCTCTGGCATTGTGCTGGCGTTCATTTCCGTGGCGTGCTGGGCATGGTATGCCTTGCGCAATGCGCGCTGGCTGCGGGAGAACCCGGACAAGCACCCGATGATGTGGGCGACGGCGCAGGCGCTGGTCACGCTGCCCGTCTCGCTGGTGGGATATGCCGGGGCGTGCATCTGGTTAGGCCATCAACAGCCAGACTTCGCCCAGCCCTTCGGGCCAAGACCCTGGGTGTTTATCGGCCTGATGGTGGCGATTGCAGTGCTGTGCTCATGGGTGGGCGCGCTGTGCTGGAACATTGCCAGCCAGAAGCTGCCGACGGTGATTTTAGGGCCGCTGATTGTCTTCGAAACCCTGGCCGGACTGCTTTATACCTTCCTGATGCGCCAGAGCGTGCCGCCGTTATTCACGGCCTGCGGGATCGCGCTGCTGGTGGTGGGGGTGGTGATGGCGGTAAGAGCGAAGCCGGAGAAAGCGAGGGTCGTTCCGGCGTCGGAGGTGTGATTTTTGCCGGGTGGCGGCTCCGCCTTACCCGGCCTACAAGAAGCCGTTTCGTAGGCCGGGTAAGCGCCAGCGCCACCCGGCATGATGTTAAAACGTTTCCCAGTTCCCTTCAGACGCCGCCGCTGCGGGCTGCGCTTTTGGCACATAGGTTTTCACCGGCGCCGCTTTGACCGCCTGGTTGCGGGTGATTTTGAACACCGCCACCGCTTCGTTCAGGCGTGCAGCCTGATCTTCCAGCGCCGCCGCCGCGGCCGCGGACTCCTCTACCAGCGAGGCGTTCTGCTGGGTCACGCGGTCCATCTCGGCTACCGCCTGACCCACCTGGTCGATACCGCGGCTCTGCTCGTCAGAGGCCGAGGCGATTTCGCCCATGATATCGGTGACGCGGGTGACCGCATTAACGATCTCCGCCATCGTCTCCCCGGCTTCGTTAACCAGCTGGGAGCCCGCGTTCACGCGCTCGCCGGAGTCATCGATCAGCGCTTTGATCTCTTTCGCCGCCTGGGCGCTGCGCTGTGCGAGAGTACGGACTTCCCCTGCCACCACCGCAAAACCACGGCCCTGCTCGCCCGCGCGCGCCGCTTCCACCGCCGCGTTCAGCGCCAGAATGTTAGTCTGGAAGGCAATACCGTCGATCACGTTAGTAATTTGCGCGATTTTACTGGAGCTGGTGGCGATTTCGTCCATTGTACGCACCACGCCTTCCACCACGTTACCGCCCTTCTTCGCCGTTGATGAGGCGTCCAGCGCAAGACGGGACGCCTGACGCGCATTATCGGCGTTCTGCTTCACGGTTGCCGTCAGCTGTTCCATGCTGGCTGCCGTTTCTTCCAGAGACGCGGCCTGCTGCTCGGTACGGGAAGAGAGATCGTTACTGCCCGCAGAGATTTCGCCGGCACCGGTGTAAATCGTATCTGCGCCTTCACGCACCACGCCCACCGTGTTCGCCAGCGAGGTTTGCATCTCCTGAACGTTGCGCGCCAGGATAGCCATCTCATTTTTACCGTCAGCCTGAATGGGCTGGGTTAAATCCCCTGCCGCAATGGCGCGAATATGGTTAATCACCTCTTCCAGAGGCAGCAGCAGCACGCGGCGCATGGCTACCCAGCTGGAAATAATCACCACAATCACCAGCAGCATGACCGCAGAGAGGATCCACAGGATATGTTTGTAATCACTTTCATTATCCTGAATGCCTTTATCGGTGAGCGCAGCCTGCGCTTCACGCCATTCACGATAAACCGTCTGCATCGCGTTTTGCTTTTGTTCTGCATTCTGCTTGAACATATCTTCCAGATTGCCCTGGCTCAGCAGAACGTTCATTTGGGTCAGCGTTGCAGAGTAAATGCGGTACTGCTCTTCGAGCCGGTTAGCCAGGTTCTCGTCCAGGCCTGGCGTATTCGGCAAGGCATAGTATTTATCGTAATGGACCTGCGCTTCAGTCAGCAGATTTTTCGCCGTCGTCACCAGCTCATTCAGCTGACCGCCGTTAATTTGCGAGGCCATGCTGCTTTGCAGGCGCAACATCCCGCGGTTCAGGGTGACGCGTGCCTGGTTCAGACTGATCCACGCATCGGTAAACTCCGCCACGTTCTGGCTGGAGAGCTGCGACACGGTGAAGTTGTCTTTATCGTTGTTCAGCGCGTTGATAAAGATACCGGCGGAAATCACTTGCATGATGCCGAGCACAAGCAGCACCGAAATCAGAAGGGTAATGACTTTTATACGTTTAAACATGCGTTGCCTTTGTTATATGCAGGTTTGTCTGACGTGGATATATCGGCAGTCGCGGCGGGTTGTTTACTGTTTCTACACCTTTAAAAAGTTTCTAAACCACTTTCCTAAGTCCATTCAGAGAGTTAAATGGGGTATTTTTTGTGATCTGCATCTCATTTTCCCCCTTCCCTCTAAAGGGTTATAGCGCCGCCTTAAAGATGCATTTAATATGCATCTTATATTATTGATGACGAGGTAACTGCTATGGCCTTTCGCGACCAACCCCTTGGCGAGCTGGCGCTCTCCATTCCTCGCGCTTCTGCGCTGTTCCGTAAATACGATATGGATTACTGCTGCGGCGGTAAGCAAACCCTGGCGCGTGCGGCCTCACGCAAAGAGCTGGACGTTGAGGTGATTGAAGCAGAGCTGGCGCTACTGGCCGAGCAGCCCGTCGACAAAGACTGGCGAACCGCCCCGCTTGCTGAAATCATCGACCATATCATCGTGCGCTACCATGACCGTCACCGTGAACAGCTGCCGGAACTGATCCTGCAGGCGACCAAAGTCGAGCGCGTACATGCCGACAAACCGTCCGTACCGCGCGGTCTGGCGAAATACCTGACCCTGCTGCACGAAGAGCTTTCCAGCCATATGATGAAAGAAGAGCAGATCCTCTTCCCGATGATTAAACAGGGAATGGGAAGCCAGGCGATGGGGCCTATCAGCGTGATGGAAAGCGAGCATGATGATGCGGGTGAACTGCTGGAAGTGATCAAACACACCACCCACAACGTCACGCCGCCGCCAGAAGCATGCACAACGTGGAAAGCGATGTACAACGGCATTAACGAAACGATCGACGACCTGATGGAACACATCAGTCTTGAGAACAACGTTCTGTTCCCGCGGGCTTTAGCTGGGGAATAAAAAAGGCCGCTGCGGCCTGATGCCCTCACCCCGGCCCTCTCCCACGGGGAGAGGGTGCAAAAACTAAAAAACGGCAACCGAAGTTGCCGTTTTGCTTTTACCTTACGCCTGCCATACGTTTCTTACCGATAAACACCCAGCCCAGCCCCAGCGCGATAAACCACAGCGGCGTGACGATGAGTGCCTGACGGGTATCATCTTCCAGCGTCAGCAGAACCAGCACGAAGACGAAGAACGCCATGCACACCCAGCACATCAGTTTACCCAGCGGCATCTTGTAGATCGATTTTTCATGCAGGTGTGGACGCTGCTTGCGGTACACCAGGTATGAACAGAGGATGATGGTCCAGACGAACATAAACAGGATCGCAGAGACCGTGGTAATCATGGTAAACGCGCCAATCACGCTTGGGTTCACGTAGAGCATCACCACACCGCCCAGCAGGCACATGCAGGAGAAGGTCAAACCTTTCGCCGGTACCGCACGCTTAGACAGCTTCGCGAACGCGCTCGGCGCCACGCCCTCCTGCGCCAGACCAAACAGCATACGGCTGGTGGAGAATACGCCGCTGTTGGCAGACGAGGCAGCAGAGGTCAGCACCACGAAGTTAATCAGGCTCGCGGCAGCAGGCAGGCCTACCAGCACGAACAGCTCAACGAACGGGCTCTTGGTGGGCACCACGGAGCTCCACGGCGTCACGGACATAATGATGACCAGCGCGAAGACGTAGAACATGATGATACGAACCGGAATAGAGTTAATGGCGCGCGGGAGAGACTTCTCTGGATCTTTGGTCTCCGCCGCCGTGGTGCCCACCAGCTCAATGCCCACGAAAGCAAACACCGCAATCTGGAAGCCGGCAAAGAAGCCGCTGATGCCTTTCGGGAACCAGCCGCCGTCATTCCACAGATGGGTAAACGACGCCTGAACGCCGGTTGGTGACTGGAAGTGCGTCAGCACCATCACCAGACCCACAACAATCAGTCCCACGATAGCGACGATTTTGATCATCGCGAACCAGAACTCCATCTCACCGAACATTTTGACGGTGGCGAGGTTAAGGCTCAGCAGCAGGACAATGACCGCCAGCGAGGCGACCCAATCCGACAGCCCGGGGAACCAGAACTGCGCGTAGGCGGTAATCGCCACGACGTCCGCCATACCGGTGACGACCCAGCAGAACCAGTAGGTCCAGCCGGTGAAATAGCCCGCCCACGGCCCGAGCAGGTCAGAAGCGAAGTCGCTAAAGGATTTGTATTCGAGGTTCGAGAGCAGCAATTCACCCATTGCACGCATCACGAAGAACAGCATAAAACCGATAATCATATAGACAAATATGATTGACGGTCCAGCGAGACTGATGGTTTTGCCCGACCCCATAAACAGCCCGGTACCGATGGCACCCCCAATCGCAATGAGCTGAATATGACGGTTTGTGAGATTGCGCCGTAGCGACTGTTCGGACGACGCCTCTTCGTCGGCGACGACTTTGACCTGATCTACCATGTGATATTTTCCTGTTTATGCCTGTCTGTGTTGTTAAGGCTCTTCTGGCCTTTAAATACGTCAAAAGATGACGTTCCCTTGTAAGGGCTAATCGATATTAGGTAAGAATCGGCGGGATGAATACTATGATTTAGATATTATGTTAATAATATGTTGAAAGTGAGTGTCATATCACTCATACAGCGCGAAACAGCTCACAAAAATACACGCAACAGTTTCGTTTGCAAGATAAAATGTTGATAGCACCGTAACTATAGGTTTTTACACTATTTTCCTCTCCCCAACCGGGGAGAGGAAATAAGAAAATTCGATTACAGAATTTCCAGCAGCTCGACTTCAAAGACCAGGGTGCTGAATGGCGGGATGGACGCGCCAGCGCCGCGCTCGCCGTAGGCCAGGTTATGCGGGATAGTCAGTTCCCATTTGGAACCGACCGGCATCAGGGTCAGCGCTTCGATCCAGCCTGCGATAACGCCATTCACCGGGAATTCAGCCGGTTCGCCGCGCGCCACGGAGCTGTCGAAGACGGTACCGTCAATCAGCTTACCGGTGTAGTGTACGCGAACGTGGTCGGTACGTGCCGGGATTGCGCCGTCGCCCTGATTGATCACGCGGAACTGCAGACCAGACTCGGTGCTGTTCACGCCTTCACGTTCGCGGTTCTCTTCCAGATATTTCACACCTTCGGCGGCCATCTCTTCAAAGCGCGCACGACGCACGGCGTCAGCACGTTCGTGGATTTCACGCAGCGCACGGTGCACGACGTCAACCGGAACGGCAGGCTGTTTGCCTTCCAGCGCGTCAGCGATACCCGCCACCAGCGCTTCTGGTAACAGACCTTCCAGGCCGGATTCGCTCAGCTGCTGTCCTACCTGCAAGCCGATACCGTAACTTGCCTGCGCTTCGATAGTGTCAAAAGTCGGGGTGGTCATGGGTTTTCCTTCCATCACATTTAAAGTAGCGGGCAGCATATCAGCCATGCCCTTATGGGTAAAACTTTGTCTGAAGTTAAGGTGACAAACCGCGACGAAACAGAAACAATAGAGATAACCAGGATTAATCCCGAACTGATGTCACGGATGTCGGGTTTACTACGCCGTTCAGGCAGTTAGCAAACTATACTTCAGGGCACAGGATAAAAAATACGCGGAGCAGGAGGAGTGCCATGCCCGGGCGATTTGAACTGAAACCTACCCTGGCGAAAATCTGGCAGGCGCCGGACAATTTTCGCATCATGGACCCGCTGCCTCCTCTGCATCGCAGAGGGATCATCATTGGCGCGCTGATGGTGATCGTGGGCTTCCTGCTTCCTTCCGGAGGCGATGATGTTGATACCGCACCCGTCACCCGCAATGCCCAACTGGACATTCAGTCGCAGACGCGGCCGCAGCCTGACGCACAGCCGATGCAGACGCAGCTCGTCACCCCGTCTAACGATCCGGGTCAGGTCGCGCCGGTTGAGCCAGAGCCTATTCAGGATGAACAGCCGCAGGATCAAGCAGCCGCCCCGTCTCAGCCTCAGGTGCAACAGCCCACCGGCATTGAGCAACAGTGGCGTTCTTATCGCGTAGAGCCGGGCAAAACTCTGGCGCAGCTGTTCCGGGATCACAACCTGCCGCCGACCGACGTCTATGCCATGGCGAAGGTGGAAGGCGCAGGCAAGCCGCTCAGTAACCTGCAGAATGGTCAGATGGTACAGATTCGCCAGAATGCCAGCGGGGTGGTGACAGGGTTAACGATTGATACGGGAAGTGGACAACAGGTACTGTTTACCCGCCAGCCAGACGGCAGTTTTATCAGGGCGCGTTAAGGCCCGGTTCTCTAAAAAGCAAAACGCCGGCACAAGGCCGGCGTTTCAACGTGAGCAGAGTAAAAAATTACTCAGCTACAACGTTAACAACCAGTTTAGCGAACACTTCGCTGTGAACCTGGAAGTCAACTTCGTGCTCACCAGTGGTACGCAGAACGCCGTTCGGCAGACGAACTTCGCTCTTAGCCACTTTAACGCCTGCTGCAGAAACTGCATCAGCGATATCGCGGGTACCGATGGAACCGAACAGTTTACCTTCGTCGCCAGATTTAGACGCGATGGTAACGGTGCCCAGTGCGTTGATTGCTTCAGCGCGAGCGTTAGCAGCCGCCAGAACGTCAGCCAGTTTGGCTTCCAGTTCAGCGCGACGTGCTTCGAAAAACTCTACGTTTTTCTTGGTAGCTGGAACAGCTTTACCCTGTGGAACCAGGAAGTTACGTGCGTAACCCGCTTTAACGTTAACCTGATCACCCAGGCTGCCCAGGTTTGCTACTTTATCAAGCAGAATAACTTGCATTACCTTATCCTCTTAAAGTCGTATTAATGGACCGTGCCCGATTACTGATGACGATCAGTGTACGGCAGCAGGGACAGGTAGCGAGCGCGTTTGATAGCGCGAGCCAGCTGACGCTGGTATTTTGCACGAGTACCGGTGATACGGCTTGGGACAATCTTACCGCTTTCGGTGATGTAGTTTTTCAGCGTTGCGATATCTTTATAGTCGATCTCTTGAACGCCTTCCGCGGTGAAACGGCAGAACTTGCGACGACGGAAATAACGTGCCATATGGCTAGTCTCCAGAATCTATCAAATCAATCTGCTCGGCATGCAGAACCATTTTGCTCAGGCCGTTCTTTGCCTTGTGGCAAGAGATGAACCCCTGAACGATTACTGCGCTACCGACCGTTAAACTGTGAGTAATGGCCTGGTTTTCGTGTCCGCTAATAATAACGGGCATTTGGCACCACGCCTGCCGGTGAAACCCGGCTTCCTCTTGCACAGAACGATGCTCAAGCACGAACTGGCAATGCGGAATTCCTGATGGACTGACCTTTCGAAGGGGAGCCCTGCATACGATGCCGGACAACGCCAGACGGTTGGTCATCAGAAATTACTCTTCAGAATCCCCAGCATCAGAATCATCTGCGGTTTCGTTTGCGAAATCATCGCGACGCTCACGGCGCTCGTCTTTCGCTTTAACCATCGGAGATGCTTCGGTAACTGCGTTTTTGGTACGCATAACCATGCTGCGGATAACGGCATCGTTGAAGCGGAAGGTAGTTTCCAGCTCATCGATCACTTCCTGCGGCGCTTCAACGTTCATCAGAACGTAGTGTGCTTTGTGCAGTTTGTTGATCGGGTAAGCCAGCTGACGGCGGCCCCAGTCTTCCAGACGGTGGATCGTACCTTCTGCACCAGTGATGGCAGCAGTGTAACGCTCGATCATACCCGGAACCTGTTCGCTCTGGTCAGGATGGACCATAAAAACGATTTCGTAATGACGCATCGAATTGCTCCTTACGGATTATTCAGCCTCCTGTCTGGGTCAGCCGAGGCCCGGGGAGGCAAGGAACGTGTTAAAGGTCGGCTGAAAAATTGACGCGTCATAATACTTGCGCGCCCCTGGAAACTCAAGCTGATTGCACAAATAATTCGCACAAAGCGCGAAGCGGGTCTAAGTGGGTGATTTAAAATTGGTCACACCCGGAAGCGCTGTTTTTTTGAACAACTGCATCAGAAATGGTCACGCATCCCCGCCGGATGAGTGATTACACTTTAATCAGAGATCACCTGAATTAAAGAAGGAGCATCCCCCCTCTCGCAGCACGTAGTCGTGGAGCGCATATCATGAAAAAAATCGCATTAGCCATAATGGCGGCGCTTTTGCTCAGTGCAAACGCGATGGCAGCCATCAAAATAGACGGCCGACAGGCCAGAAACATGGATGATGTGCAAAGCTTGGGCGTCATTTACATCAATCATAATTTCGCCACGGAAAGTGAAGCAGATCAGGCATTAAACGAAGAAACCGATGCGCAGGGCGCAACCTATTACCACGTGATGTTAACCCGTGAGCCCGGCAGCAACGGCAACATGCACGCCAGTGCAGATATTTACCGATAACGCTTTAACGCTAGCACCAGGAAAGCCAACAACGAGAACATAGCCATAGTTGACGTTGCCCCCTGCCCGGGGGCTTTTTTTTTGTGAATGGCTCCGGAATACCACCGGTTACAACTGTTTTTCGGTATTCCAGAGCACTTATTCACTTCTGCCCGTAGTAGGCATTCGGGCCGTGCTTGCGCATGAAATGCTTGTTCATCAGGTAGTCATCAATGCCCTGAAGCTGTGGGTTGATGCCGCGGGCAATCCACGCCATACGCGCCACCTCCTCCATGACAACCGCATTATGGACGGCGTCGTGGGCATCTTTTCCCCAGGAGAACGGACCGTGCTGATACACCACAATACCCGGCGTATGCAGCGGTTCGCTTTCACCCAGCGTTTCGATGATGACCTTACCGGTGTTGAGCTCGTATTCGCCTTCCACTTCAGCCTGCGTTAATGCGCGCGTGCAGGGGATGTCGCCAAAGAAGTAGTCCGCGTGGGTCGTGCCCAGCGCCGGGATGGGCAACCCCGCCTGTGCCCAGGCCGTCGCGTGCGTGGAATGGGTATGCACCACGCCGCCAAGGGACGGATAACGCCGGTACAGCGCCAGATGGGTTGCGGTATCTGAAGAGGGACGCCATTTTCCCTCCACGACGTTTCCGTCGAGATCCACCACCACCATATCCTCTGCTTTCATGGTGTCATACGCCACGCCGCTCGGCTTAATCACGATCAGCCCCTGCTCGCGGTCGATCGCGCTCACGTTGCCCCAGGTGAACGTGACCAGGCCATAGCGCGGCAGATCCATGTTGGCTTCAAAGACCTGCTGTTTAAGCTTAAGCATGTTCAGCCTCCAGCAACCCTGCCCGCGCCATACGTTCGCGCACCCAGTCCCGTGCCTTCGCCACTTCCGCAGCCGGGTCGTCCGACGTCTCGCTCCACATCTCAATCAGGTAAGGCCCGCAATAGCCTGTCTGCCTGAGCGTCTCGAAGCACCGTTCGAAATCCACCACCCCGGTGCCGAACGGTACGTTTTTAAACACGCCAGGACGGGTATCTTTGACGTGTACCGCCACGATATGCCCGACGCCCGCCTGCAGCTCCATCTGTACGTCGTTATCCCATGCCGACAGGTTGCCGATATCGGGATAAAGCTGGAACCACGGGTTGTTCAGATAGTGCGCGTAGCCCAGCGCCTTGCTGATGGAGTTCATCAACGGGTAGTCCATGATCTCCATCGCCAGCGTGACCTGCGCGCGGCTTGCCATCTCGACGCTCTCTTTCAGGCCATCACGGAAACGACGACGCGTTTCATCGTTGGCTTCCTGATAGTAAACGTCATAACCCGCCAGCTGGATCACGCGAATACCGACATCCTGCGCAAAGCGAATGGCTTTACGCATGATCTCCAGCCCCTGCGCGCGTACGGCATCGTCTTCGCTGCCGAGCGGAAAACGACGGTGGGCGCTCAGGCACATGGACGGCACGCGTACGCCCGTTTCAGCAACGGCGCTCACCAGCGCCAGGCGCTGTTCGCGGCTCCAGTCGAGGCGAGAGAGACGCTCGTCCGTCTCATCCACGGACATTTCGACAAAATCGAAACCCAGCTGTTTTGCCAGCTGTAGCCGCTCCAACCAGCACTCCCCCGCAGGGAGTGCCTTTTCATAGATGCCAAGCGGGACCTGTTTTGACAACATACCCGCTCCTTAGCCCCAAAGCTGAGCGATTGAGCGTTTGAACTGACGCGCCGCTTCCACCGGAGACGCCGCATCACGAATACTACGACCGGCAATAAAGACGTGAATTGGAATGCCCTGGAACAGCGGCAGATCTTCCAGCGCCAGGCCGCCGGTGACGGTGACTTTGAAGCCCATATCCGCCAGACGTTTGATGGCGCTGATATCCGCGTCGCCCCACGCCACGCCTGCGGCCTGCGCATCGCGGCTACGGTGATAAACCACCTGCTGAATGCCCGCGTCGCGCCACTCCTGCGCCTGCTCCCAGGTCCAGAAACCGGTCAGCTCAATCTGCACGTCGCCGTTAAACTCTTTCGCTACGTCCAGCGCGCCTTTGGCGGTGTTGATATCCGCACAGCAGATCACGGTGACCCAGTCGGCGTTGGCTTCAAAGCACATGCGGGAAAGGATTTTGCCTGCATCGGCGATCTTGGCATCCGCCAGTACGATTTTATGTGGATAGAGCGCCTTCAGGTCGCGAACGGCGCGAACGCCTTCGCCCACGCACAGAATGGTACCCACTTCGATGATGTCCACTTCTTCCGCGATCAGGCGGGTGGTTTCGTAAGCGTGGGACAGAGTTTGGTTATCCAGCGCAACCTGCAACATAGGTAATGACATGTTCAATTCCTCTTAGACTGCCGCCGCAGTGGCGTTATCAATTAAATCCAGCACTTCCTGCTCGGTACGGCAGGCGCGTAAACGGTCAAAATTGGCTTCGTCATCAAACAGATTGACGATCTGCATGATGCCCACCTCCTGGTGGGTGTTGGCATCTACGGCGGCCATGGTGATCAGGATGTCGACCGGGTCGTTATCTTCGTGGTTGAACACCAGCGGCGTTTTCAGCGTCACCAGCGCGAAGCCGGTTTTCTTCACGCCCTCTTCAGGACGCCCGTGCGGCATTGCCAGCCCTGGTGCGATCACAAAGTAAGGGCCGTGCTGCGCCACGCCATCAAGAATGGCCTGGTAGTAACGCGGCTCGACAACGTCAGCCTTAACCAGCAGATCCACGCTCAGCTTCACCGCTTCCTGCCAGGTGCTGGCCTCAGCCTGTAAAAGGATGGAGTTATTCTCTGCCAGCGAATCACGTAGTTTCATGATGGAGTCCTTACTTCACGTCTTGTGGGAAGTGCTCTTTAATCACTTCCAGCAGTTTTGGTCCGAAATCCGCAGGCGACAGCATGTTGCGTACGCCCACCACATATTTATTGCCCGACACGCTAATTTCGCCGGCGATATGGGTTGAGGCGATGATGATGTCCGCGCCGTTCAGTTCACTTTTGTATTCACCCACCGCGCAGCTGTTCACCGTGTGGTCGATGTTTGACTGGGTTAAAAACTGGTCCACTTTCATCTTCATGATCATGGAGCTGCCTTGCCCATTGCCACACACAGCCAGGATACGTACGGTCATAATCGAAACTCCTTAATGAGCAGACACTTCTGCTGTTTGTTTTTCCGCATCTTCTTCAGCTCGCAGCGAACGGCCAGCGAAGAACATATAAGCCAGAGCAATCAGGATGATGACGGCCATAAAGACCAGCCCGACGGAGGCAAAGCCCTGCATCATCGGCGGTGCCAGAATTGACCAGTCCGCCATGCCCATCCAGGCACTCATACCGGTGAGCTTGACCGCCCACACGCAACCGAAGATTTCAACCATGCCCATCACCAGGCAGATCTTGAGCGCCGCCCGCCAGCCGCCGAAGTGGTTAGCGAAGACGCCAATGGTGGCGTTGGAGAAGAACATCGGGATAAAGCCAGGAATAATCAGGATGGAGGAGCCGCAGCCGACCAGGATGCCCACCGCAATCAGCTGGCCGATGGTGCCCCACATAAAGCCCCAGACCACCGCGTTTGGCGCGAAGCTGTAGATAGCGGCACAGTCAATTGCCAGCACCGCACCGGGGATCAGGCGCTGTGAGATACCGTTGAAGGCTTCCGACAGTTCGGCGACGAACATACGCACGCCCTGCGTGATGATGAAAATGGCCACCGCGAAGGAGAAGCCGGTCTGCAGGATATAGACCGTCCAGTGGGTTTTACCCGCCATCGCCTGAACAACGTCAATGCCGAAGGAGAGCAGAATGGCACCGAAGAAGATGGTCATCACAATGGCGGTGGAGACGATGTTGTCGTGGAAGATATTCAGCCAGCCCGGCAGCTTAAGGTCTTCAACGCTCTCTTCTTTTTTGCCCAGGTACGGCGCAACTTTATAGGCAATCCAGGAGGCAAACTGCTGCTGGTGACCGATGGAGAAGCCGCAGCCGTCAGTCACTTCCTGGGTTGGCTTGTACATCATGTTGGAGGTGATACCCCAGTAGAGCGAAACCAGCACCGCGGTGCAGATAATCGTGGTCCACATTGGGTAACCGAAGATATAGAGAGAAACCGCGATCAGCCCCGCCTGCTGGAACATGATGTGCCCGGTAAGCATGATGGTGCGAATGCCGGTAATGCGGCGCAGCAGCACATAAATGATGTTGAGCGCCAGCGCGAGCAGGACCGCATAACCCACCCAGCTGTAGGCATCCCCCATGCGTTCGATGGTCGCCATCATGGATGCGTAGGTGTCAGAGATGGCACCGTTGATGCCATATACCTCAGACATTTTGGCGACGACCGGCTTAAAGGTGCTGGTCAGAATGCCTGAACCCGCCTGCAACAGCATGAAACCGATAATGGTTTTGATGGTGCCTTTAATAATCACGCTGACGCTTTTGCGCAGCAGGATATAGCCCAGGCACGTCACGATACCCAGCAGCAGCGGGGCGTTGGTCATTACCTGATTAAAGAACACGGTAAAGACGTTGTAGAGGATCTCCATAACTCTCTCCAGAAATGAGAACACGAGGGGCAATCCCTGTGTGGTTGGTGCCATCACTCTATTAATCACAAATAATCACCACAAGATTGCATTTGATTATTTGTGACGTATCACGCAAATTATTTCCATGGTGTTAGTAATGATTTTCACTACCGTACATAAAAAATCAATTAATCTTTATAATTCATGCAATTAATGTTTTATACAGGATAGTCTAACAAGGAATAAGTGCAGAGTCCGTGAAGTCGAGCAGATAAAATTCCGCATTTTTGCCATTGCAAAGCGCATCAAATGGTGACAGCATTAATCACAACGAATCATTTAATGATTACTTTTGATTAAACCAGGAGTCAAAACGATGAGTAAAGTGAACACCATCACCCGTGAGTCATGGATTCTGAGCACCTTCCCGGAGTGGGGCAGCTGGCTGAATGAAGAGATCGAGCAGGAACAGGTTGCTCCTGGCACGTTTGCAATGTGGTGGCTCGGCTGTACCGGTATCTGGCTGAAATCAGAGGGTGGCGCAAATATCTGCGTCGATTTCTGGTGCGGCACCGGCAAGCAGAGCCACGGTAACCCGCTGATGAAAAAAGGCCATCAGATGCAGCGCATGGCGGGCGTAGAAAAACTGCAGCCGAACCTGCGTACCACACCGTTTGTGCTTGATCCGTTTGCCATTCGCCAGATCGACGCTGTCCTTTCTACTCACGATCACAACGATCATATCGACGTGAACGTGGCGGCAGCGGTAATGCAAAACTGCGCGGACGACGTGCCGTTCATCGGGCCACAGACCTGCGTGGATCTCTGGATTGGCTGGGGCGTGCCGAAAGAGCGCTGCATCGTGATGAAGCCTGGCGACGTGGTGAAAATCAAAGATATTGAAATCCATGCGCTTGATGCCTTTGACCGTACCGCATTGATTACCCTACCAGCCGACCAGAAAGCCGCTGGCGTGCTGCCGGACGGTATGGATGAGCGTGCGGTTAACTACCTGTTTAAAACCCCTGGCGGTTCCCTGTACCACAGCGGTGACTCTCACTACTCCAACTATTACGCGAAGCACGGTAACGAGCACCAGATTGACGTGGCGCTGGGCTCCTACGGCGAGAACCCGCGCGGCATTACCGACAAAATGACCAGTGCCGATATGCTGCGTATGGCGGAAGCGCTGAACACCAAAGTAGTCATTCCGTTCCACCACGATATCTGGTCAAACTTCCAGGCCGATCCGCAGGAAATCCGCGTGCTGTGGGAAATGAAAAAAGACCGCCTGAAGTATGGCTTCAAGCCGTTCATCTGGCAGGTCGGCGGCAAGTTCACCTGGCCACTGGACAAAGATAATCTGGAATATCACTACCCACGTGGTTTCGATGATTGCTTCACCATTGAGCCAGACCTGCCGTTCAAGTCCTTCCTCTGATAGTGCAGCCAAATCGCCAGACGTGATGTCTGGCGATGTCATATTTCTTTTAGTAATTTCACGCTATTTCAAATATCATCTTTTCAAATCAATTCTTATCGGAATAGCTCATGACGGAAGCGCAACGGCATCAAATTCTCCTGGAACTCCTGGCGCAAACAGGGTTTATCACCGTCGAGAAAGTGATCGAACGTTTAGGGATCTCCCCGGCAACGGCGCGGCGAGACATTAACAAGCTGGATGAAAGCGGCAAGCTGAAAAAGGTCCGCAACGGCGCGGAAGCCATCAGCCAGCAGCGCCCCCGCTGGACGCCGATGAATATTCATCAGGCGCAAAATCATGATGAAAAAGTACGGATCGCCAGAGCCGCGTCGCAGCTGGTGAATCCCGGTGAGAGCGTGGTCATCAACTGCGGCTCCACGGCGTTTCTGCTGGGTCGTGAAATGTGCGGCAAGCCGGTACAAATCATCACCAACTACTTGCCGCTCGCCAACTATCTCATCGATCAGGAGCATGAGAGCGTGGTGATCATGGGCGGCCAATACAACAAAAGCCAGTCCATCACCCTTAGTCCTCAGGACAGCGAAAATAGTCTCTATGCCGGGCACTGGATGTTTACCAGCGGCAAAGGCCTGACGGCGGATGGCCTGTATAAAACCGATATGCTGACCGCGATGGCGGAGCAAAACATGCTTAACGTTGTGGGCAAGCTCGTTGTGCTGGTCGACAGCAGCAAAGTGGGCGAGCGCGCAGGGATGTTATTCAGCCGTGCCGAACAGATCGACATGGTAATCACCGGCAAAGGCGCCAACCCTGAGATCCTCCAGAAGCTGGAAGATCAGGGGGTGAAAGTCCTGCGCGTCTAAAGATGCTGGCGGAAAAACGCCACCGTGGCGTCCAGCGCCGTCGGCGTGATGCGGTGGCGGACGCCCGGTTCCCACAGACAGGTCAGATTACCGTCCAGCCCTTCATTCATTAACACCTGCTGCAGACGGAAGGTTCCCTCGGGCGGGACCACATCATCCGCGTCACCGTGCCACAGCAGCAGCGGGCGATCGGCCACGCGCGGCAAAGCCCGGGTCACTTCCCACTCTGCCAGCGTCGCGGTCATTTCCGTTAAATCCTGAGGGGGAAAAAGCGTCTTCGCCAGCGAAGTAAAGTAGCCCGAGCCCATCAGACAGGCGACAGACTTCACTTCAGGATGATGCGTCATAATTCCCAGCGCCGTCATACCGCCCATCGATGCCCCGGCGACAGCCAGACGATTGTCGGCCACCAGCCCTGCCTCATAAAGCGCATCGCGCAGCCTGGCAAATTCGGTCAGGCTCCCGAGCAGGATCTGCCAGAACTGCCCCAGCCGCGCCTGCTCATTGCCCATAAAGCGTGCGCCGTGGTCTGGTGCATCTGGCATCACCACGCGGAAACCCGCCTGCGCCAGCGCTACCGCAAAATAACTGTAAACCAGCTTCGATGAGGTAAACCCGTGATAAAAAACCACAACAGGCAGCGGTTTATCACGTTTACCCGCTGGCATCGCGTGTAAAATTTCATGGTCGCCGAGGTGGCGTATTTCAATTTCAATCATTGTCGACCCTGTGCGAATGTATGATTCATAATGTTGAGAACTGGGTTACGCTTTCACGTCATTTTCATTCGAAATATACGTCCCAGATAACACTTCGGGAACATTCCCCCAAAACTAAATTCACAGACAACTACACTATGGCTATCAGGAAACGAGATATGGTTATGCGCAGGTTTGCTGCTTTATTGCTGGTGTTTCTGCTGAGTGGCTGTAGCGCGCTGCAGGGAACGCCGCAACCCGCTCCACCGGTCGCCGATCATCCACAGGAGATTCGTCGTAATCAGACGGAAGGATTACAACGAATGGGCACCATCTCCGCGCTGGTTCGCGGCTCTCCGGATGACGCAGAATCGGCAATAAAAGCACAGGCCGTCGCCGCCAAAGCAGATTATTACGTCATCATTATGATCGACGAAACCATCATAACGGGACAGTGGTATTCACAGGCCATTTTGTACCGTAAATAATGGTTTTCCTTTGAACGAGATTTACACTGCTTTGCGTCCATAGACATTTTCCTGTCCACAATAAACTCCACGCCCGCGTCAATGGAAGGGAGTTTATTCGCGAAGGATTGCCCGGCGGATACCGGATATATGTGAAATGGAGCTGACGATGAAACGAACTCTTGCTTTGACCTCACTGTTGCTCTCAGCAGGCCTGCTGAGCACCACCGCGCAGTCAGCAGAATTCGCCAGTGCTGATTGTGTGACTGGCCTGAATGAAATTGGCCAGATCTCCGTGAATAATATCTCGGGGAGCCCGCAAGACGTTGAACGTGTCGTGGCATTAAAGGCCGATGAGCAGGGTGCTTCTTGGTATCGCATCATCCAGATGCAGGAAGATAACCATATCGATCGCTGGCGGGTACAGGCCATTCTCTACGTGTAATCTCCCTCCTGATAAAAGCCACTTATTTTTAGTGGCTTTTCGTTTTTGCAAATTTTTTATCTTATTTAAAACCAATTAAGAACAATAAAATAACATTTTGTTACATTAATTCAGTAAACGTAATCCCCGCTCTGCCGTTGAAGAACCATACCTTTTCAATGATGAGCAATTTATGATCAACGTTTTTCGCCGCGCAGGCCTGGGTGCGAAGCTGTCACTGCTTACGGGCGTCAGTGTCGCCACGCTGTTTCTGCTTTTCACTTTTCTGCTCAGCCAAAAAGCCAGCCAGCAGCTTGAAGCCCTTGCGGTAGAAGATCTGCATAATCAGTCCACCGGCATGGTCGACATGGTGCAGATGTTTAATACCAGCCTGAGTGAAGAGGTTGAGAGCTATACCCGTCTGTTCACCACCTTTTTACCGCAGCCCCTGAACATTGATACTTCCCAACCCCAGACGATCAACGGGCTCAGCGTTCCGCTTCTGAAAGGCGGAGAAACCGGGCTGCATGAAAACAACACGCTTTCGGACGAGTTCCTGAACCGTACGGGAGCCATTTCGACGCTGTTTGTTCGCAGCGGTAACGACTTTGTTCGCGTAGCCACTTCCCTGCGCAAAGAGAACGGCGATCGCGCAATGGGTACCGTTCTGGATAACGCCAGCCCGGCCTTTGCCGCCGTCAGCAAAGGTGAAGTCTACCGCGGCCTGGCGCTGCTGTTTGGCAAACGCTACATCACCCAGTACCAGCCCGTGAAAAACGCCGAAGGACAGGTCATTGCGATCGTCTTTGTCGGGGTGGACATCACCCACTCCTGGAACGTCATGCGTGAGAAAATCCTCAACCGCCGGCTGGGCGAGAGCGGTCACTTCTTTGTGCTGGATCGCAGCAACGGAAAAACGCGCGGGCAATACCTGTTCCACGCCAGCGAAGAGGGAAAACTGCCGAAGTGGGACGGCGCGACGCAGCAGCAGCTTCTGAGTGATAAACCCGGCACGCTGGAGCGCGTAAGCGACGACGGCCGCACGCTGAAAATGGCCTATACCCCGCTGCCGGGCTGGAACTGGACTATCGTGGGTGAAGTGGATAAATCGGTGCTGCTCTCAAGCGTCACCGCCATGCGCGATCGTTTCCTGCTGGCCGGCGTGGTCTTATCCATCCTTTTTGCTGGCCTGTTCGTGGTCCTGATTCGCCGCGTGCTAACCCGGCCGCTGCGCAATGTGATCCACCTTGCCCGGCAATATGCCGCAGGGGATCTCCGTTCCAGCCTGCCCGTGACGCGCCAGGACGAAGTCGGCCAGCTGATCGATGCTATCAACGGCATCGGCGGCGGCCTGCAAAAAATTGTGCTGCAGGTCCGTGAGGCCGCAGGCGAGATCCATTCAGGCACCAACGCGCTGGCCGCCGACACTGGCGAGATTTCAGAGCAGATCAACAAGCAGGCCAGCAGCGTTGAAGAGACGTCTGCCAGCATGGAGCAGCTGGCCGCCACCGTGCAGCAAAATGCCGCCAATATGGAGCAAACGCAGCAGTTGGTGGGTGAAACCTCGCTCGCGGTTCATCAGGGCGGTGAGACGGTCACCCACGCGGTGTCGACCATGGACGACATTCGCGAAGCGTCAAAACGCATCGAAGACATCACGCGCGTGATCGAGTCCATTGCTTTCCAGACCAATATTCTGGCGCTGAATGCGGCAGTGGAAGCGGCCCGCGCGGGCGAGCACGGTAAAGGATTTGCGGTAGTCGCCCAGGAAGTTCGCGCGCTGGCGGGACGCAGCGCTAACGCGGTGAAGGAGATTGAACAGCTGATTGGCGATACGCTCAGAAAAGTGAGTGAGGGTCATGCGCTGTCTGAACAGACGCGCCTGGCGATGGATGACATCATCATTCATATCGATAACATCAGCCAGCTGGTCACCGAGATTAACCATGCCTCACGCGAGCAGTCCGCCGGGATCGGCCAGGTGAACCTCGCCATGACCCATATTGGCGAAGCGTCACATATCAATGCCGATCGCATCTCACGCAGCGAGCAAACGGCTCAAACGCTGCGCGAGAAGGGTTCACACCTGGCTCAACTGGTGAGTCTGTTCCAGCTAAAAGGCTAGCCGACTCTGCCCGTGGCGCGCAGCAGCAGATCACTTTGCACCTGCTCGCTCATCAGCGTACCGCCACGGGTGTCCAGTATCATGCGGCACCACGCCTGCGCCACCGGGGGCGATGCGTGCCGCAGCATCTGGCTCCCGGTACCGAGCAAGAAAAGCTGCTGCGCGATCTCCCTCCCCTGCGCCTCCTGCGGCTTACGCAGTTTTTGCTGAAGCTGTCGCCAGCTGCGGTCGAAGTGTCTGTCCTGCCCTTTTACCTGCGCAAACTCGTCGGCAAGCAGATCGTGAATACCGGGCTGCTTCGCCAGCACGCGCAGAACGTCCAGGCACATAATATTTCCCGATCCTTCCCAGATGCTGTTGACCGGCATCTCGCGATACAGGCGGGGAAGTTCGCTCTCTTCGCAATATCCGATCCCACCCAGCACCTCCATCGCCTCAGCGACAAACGGGATGCCCGCTTTACAGACGCTAAATTTCGCCGCCGGGGTAAACAGCCGCGCCCAGGCGGCCTCTTGCGGATCGGCACGCTTGTCCCACGCCCGGGCCAGGCGGAACAGCAGCGCCGTGTGCCCCTCCAGCACCAGCGCCATCCGGCTTAACACCTCACGCATTAGCGGCTGATCGATGAGGTTTTTGCCGAAGGTTTGCCGCTGATGGGCATGGTACAGCGCCACCGAGAGCGCCCGACGCATCAGTCCGTGGCTGCCCAGCGCGCAGTCAAAGCGCGTCAGGCCGCCCATTTTGAGGATCTGCCGTACCCCTTCGCCCTCTTCCCCCAGCAGCCAGCCGGAGGCATCAAGAAACTCCACCTCGCTGCTGGCGTTGGAGCGGTTCCCGAGCTTGTCCTTGAGGCGCTCCAGCCGGACGGCGTTGCGCTGTCCGTCAGGCAAAAAGCGCGGCACAAAAAAGCAGGATAGCCCGCCTTTCGCCTGGGCCAGCACCAGGTGCGCATCGCTTTGCGGGACGGAGAAAAACCATTTATGCCCCACCAGCCGGTAGCTGCCGTCGCTGCATTTTTCCGCTTTGGTGGTGTTGCTGAGCACGTCTGAGCCGCCCTGCTTTTCCGTCATTCCCATGCCGATCAGCAGGCCGCGCTTTTGCGCACCAGGGGCCAGATGCGGATCGTAGCGATCGCTGAGCAGCGGCGTCAGCCAGTCGTGAAATGCTTTGGGGAGTGCCAGCTGCAGCAGCGGCGTGGCGGCGAACGTCATGGTGACCGGGCACAGCGTACCCGCCTCCACCTGAGCATGCAGCACAAAGCGTGCGGCCCGAGCGACAAACGACCCTTTACGTGCCTCCTCTTCCCACGCCAGGTTATGCACGCGGTTGGCACAGAGTCCCTGCATCAGCAGGTGCCACGCCGGGTGAAAGCGCACGTCGTCCAGCCGCTCCCCGGCGGCGTCATAACGGAGTAGCTCCGGAGGATTAACGTTTGCCAGCCTGCCCAGCTCCAGCGACTCCGCGGTGCCTAACTGCTGTCCGATGCTGGCGAGCAGCTCAATATCCCACTCGGCCCCTTCACGCGCGACCGCATCGCGCAGGGCGCAGTCCGAGAGGAAAAGGTTGCTGTTGGAAAGCGGTGCAGGTTGATTGAAAACGGTATGGGTCTGCCAGTGCATGCTGTCTCCCTCCTTCAGTGGCAATGACGATAAGTATGGACAGACCGCGCGCACGCTGCATGGGAGGGGAGTCACACGTTCACGATCCCGCTGATATCATTCGTGAAATAGCTCACAGAACATAAGAATAAACTATTTCATCACTTCGCTTTTGTTGAATAATTTATTCTTACCCTTTTCAGTGAGGATCGTTATGCAACCGGATGCGCACAAGCGAGCATTAATTGCAGGCTCCATTGGTAACTTTATCGAGTGGTATGAGTTTGCGGTCTACGGTTTTCTGGCGACCGTGATTGCGAAAAACTTCTTCCAGCTTGAAGGAGAAGCGGGGCTTACCAGCCTGATCCTCACCTATGCCTCGTTTGCCATCGCCTTCTTCTTCCGCCCGCTGGGTGCGGTGGTGTTTGGCCGCATCGGCGACCGGATTGGCCGTAAGCCGACGCTAATCATTGTGCTGGTATTGATGACGCTCGCTACCGCCGCCATCGGCGTTGTGCCGGTCTATGCCAGCATCGGGATTGCCGCGCCGCTCATTATTACGCTGCTGCGCATCCTGCAGGGGCTGTTCGCGGGCGGCGAGTACGGCGGTGCGGTCTCGCTGATGACGGAGTTCGCCCCGCGCGGCAAGCGTGGGCTCTATGGCGCGTGGCAGTCCTTTACCGTGGCGCTGGGGCTGTTAGCGGGCGCAGGCATCGTGGCGCTGCTCTCCGCCCTTCTCACGCCTGAAGCCCTGCACGACTGGGGCTGGCGCATTCCTTTCTTCCTGGCGCTGCCCATGGGCGTCGTTGCGCTGTGGCTTCGCGTCAGCATGGAGGAGACGCCCAGCTTTGTGCAGCAGCAGGATAAACCGACTGTCGCTCAAGCGGATACTGCCGCCACGCTCCGGGCCATCGTGATGGGGATTGGGCGCGTCATGGTCTGGTCTGCGGCGGGGTATACCTATCTGGTGATTATGCCAACCTATCTGCAGTCGGCGCTGCACACCGGGTTTAACCAGGCGCTGCTGATAGCGGTGATTTCGAATATTGGTTTTGCACTCACCATCATTCCGTCGGGGATCCTGAGCGACCGGATCGGGCGCCGCACGGTGATGATTATCGCCACCGCGCTGCTGCTGATCCTCGCCCTGCCGCTGCTGAAAATCCTTCAGGCTGAGTCGAGTACGCTGGTGGTTAAGGCTGGTGTGGTATTGATTGCAGGCGGTCTGGTGGGCATGCTGGCGGGGCCAGGCCCTGCAATGCTATCTGAGATGTTCCCGACGCGCGTGCGCTATACGGGGCTGGGGCTGGCCTACTCTTTGTCGAACGCGATTTTCTCGGGATGTGCAGGGCTGATTATTACCGGGCTGATTAAGCAGACGGGCAACCTGGATATTCCGGCGTATTACGTGATGGCGACGGCGGTAGTGAGTATTTTCGCGCTGATGACGCTGAGGAAGGATGACCATTTGCGGTCGCTGGAGGAGTGAGGTTGTTTTTGCCGGGTGGCGGCTTCGCCTTACCCGGCCTACAAAACCGTAGGCCGGGTAAGGCGAAGCGCCACCGGGCGAAAATCAGCTACGCTGGCGCACCGCTTCAAACAGGCAGATGCCCGTCGCAACGGAAACGTTCAGGGACGACACGCTGCCCGCCATCGGGATGCTAATTAGCTCGTCGCAGTGCTCGCGGGTCAGACGACGCATGCCTTCGCCTTCCGCACCCATTACCAGCGCCAGACGGCCGGTCATTTTGCTCTGGTACAGAGTATGATCCGCCTCACCGGCGGTACCGACGATCCAGATGTTCTCTTCCTGCAGCAGACGCATGGTGCGCGCCAGGTTGGTCACGCGAATCAGCGGAACGTTTTCCGCCGCGCCGCAGGCCACTTTCTTCGCCGTCGCGTTCAGCTGCGCGGAGCGGTCTTTCGGCACAATCACCGCGTGCACGCCCGCTGCATCCGCGCTGCGCAGGCAGGCACCGAGGTTATGCGGATCGGTAACGCCATCGAGGATCAGGAAGAACGGGTTATCCAGCTCGGCAATCAGATCCGGCAGATCGTTTTCCTGATACTGACGACCCGGCTTCACGCGGGCAATGATCCCCTGGTGCACCGCGCCTTCGCTTTTCTCATCCAGGAACTGGCGGTTCGCCAGCTGGATCACCACGCCCTGTGCTTCCAGCGCGTGGATCAGCGGCATCAGACGCTTATCTTCACGCCCTTTCAGAATAAACACTTCCTGAAAACGCTCCGGTGCGCGCTCGAGAAGGGCCTGCACCGCGTGGATGCCGTAAATCATTTCACTCATTGATGGTTCTCGTAATAAGTATTTCCCCTCCCCCCGTAGGGGAGAGGGTCAGGGTGAGGGGAGAATTTACTCCGCCTGCTTTTTCTTGGCCGCGCGTTTCGCTTTGGTGGCGGCAGCTATTTTCTGCGTTTTCGCGGACGGTTTTTTCGCTGAACGGGCTTCTTTCTTCGCCGCCTTCGGCTTCTGTTTCTTCTCGCCGCGGAAGGCGCTGTCCGGCTCGAAGTTTACCTTCTTGCCCGCCTGACGACGTTTACCGCCGCCCGGTTTACCGTTACCGGTTTTTTTCGCCCTTTCACGCTCGGTTTTGCCGACGTTACGCGGCGCGCGCTCGCTGGAGATCAGGCTGAAGTCGATTTTACGGTCGTCCATATTCACGGCTTCGACCTTCACTTCGACACGGTCGCCCAGACGATAGGTCTGGCCGCCAGATTCGCCAATCAAGCGCTGACCGACCTGGTCGAAGCGGTAGTAGTCGTTATCCAGGCTGGAGACGTGCACCAGACCGTCGATGAACAGCTCGTCCAGACGAACAAAGAAACCAAAGCCGGTCACGCTGGCAATCACGCCTTTAAAGACGTTACCCACCTGATCGAGCATAAAGTCACACTTCAGCCAGTCCGCCACGTCACGGGTTGCCTCATCGGCACGACGTTCGGCCATGGAGCAGTGCTGACCCAGCTGCAGCATCTCTTCCATCGAATAGTGGTAGCCCCCGGTTTCGGTGGTGTTCCCTTTATGGCCCTGCTCCTGCGCCAGCAGATACTTGATCGCACGGTGCAGAGAGAGGTCAGGATAACGACGGATCGGCGACGTAAAGTGGGCGTATGACTGCAGCGCCAGGCCGAAGTGTCCCCGGTTTTCCGGATCGTAAATCGCCTGCTTCATAGAGCGCAGCAGCATCGTCTGCAGCATTTCTGCGTCAGGACGGTCGCCAATGGACTCCAGCAGCTCGGCGTAATCGCGCGGCTCTGGCTTGTTACCGCCAGGCAGCTCCAGACCCAGTTCAGCCAGCACGGAGCGGAACGCGGTGATAGCTTCCGTCGAAGGTTTATCGTGAATACGGAACAGCGCAGGCTCTTTGGCTTTCTCGACGAATCGTGCCGCTGAGATGTTCGCCAGAATCATACACTCTTCGATCAGCTTGTGCGCGTCGTTACGCTGGGTCTGCTCGATACGCTCAATGCGGCGTTCTGCGTTGAAAATGAATTTCGCTTCTTCACTCTCAAACGAGATCCCGCCGCGCTCTTCGCGCGCCTGATCCAGCGTTTTGTAGAGGTTATGCAGCTCTTCGATGTGCTTGACCAGCGGCGCGTACTGTTCGCGCAGATCCTGGTCGCCCTGCAGCATATGCCAGACCTTGGTATAGGTCAGACGCGCGTGCGAGCTCATCACCGCTTCGTAGAACTTGTAGCCGGTTAAGCGCCCTTTGGTGGAGATGGTCATCTCGCAAACCATACAGAGGCGGTCAACCTGCGGGTTCAGGGAGCACAGGCCGTTAGACAGCACTTCCGGCAGCATCGGCACGACCTGCGACGGGAAGTAGACCGAGGTACCGCGGCTGCGCGCTTCGTTATCCAGCGGGGTGTGCGGACGAACATAGTAGCTTACGTCTGCAATAGCGACCCACAGGCGCCAGCCGCCGCCGCGTTTTTTCTCGCAGTAGACGGCATCATCGAAGTCGCGGGCGTCTTCACCGTCGATAGTGACCAGCGGCAAATCGCGCAGATCCACGCGGCCCACTTTGGACTCTTCCGGCACTTCTTCGCGCAGGCTTTCGATCTGATCTTCAACCGCTTTCGGCCAGATGTACGGAATTTCATGGGTGCGCAATGCCATATCAACGGCCATGGTAGTGCCCATGTTGTCGCCAAGCACTTCGACGATTTTACCTACCGCTTTGGTGCGACGGGTTGGGCGCTGGGTGAGTTCCACCACCACCACAAAGCCCATGCGGGCGCCCATCACCTCTTCAGGTGGGATGAGGATGTCGAAGCTCAGACGGCTGTCGTCCGGCACCACGAAGCCCACGCCCGCGTCGGTAAAGTAGCGGCCGACGATCTGGCTGGTTTTTGGCACCAGAACGCGTACCACGCGCGCTTCACGGCGACCTTTACGGTCAGCGCCCAGCGGCTGCGCCAGGATCTGGTCGCCGTGGATGCACATTTTCATCTGTTCAGATGAGAGGTACAGATCGTCTTTACGGCCTTCCACGCGCAGGAAGCCGAAGCCATCGCGGTGACCAATAACGGTCCCTTTCAGCAGATCGAGGCGTTCTGGCAGCGCGTAGCACTGGCGGCGGGTAAAGACCAACTGCCCGTCACGCTCCATTGCGCGCAGGCGGCGGCGAAGGGCTTCAATTTGCTCTTCACCTTCAATGTTTAATTCAACGGCAAGTTCTTCACGATTGGCGGGTTTTTCGCGTTTTGTTAAGTGTTCAATGATGAACTCGCGGCTGGGAATAGGATTCGCGTATTTTTCGGCTTCGCGTTCCTGGAAAGGATCATGTGACATGTCGGTTCCTCCGTTGTCAGCTCCGGTGGAAATTTTCTTCATTCCACCAGCAATAATTTATAAAGCGGTTGATTCTCTTCAACCAAATCGGCCAGCGTGTAGTTATCCAGTTCCATGAGAAAACTTTGCACGGCCTTTGAAAGCGCCTTTTTCAGGCGGCAAGCGGGCGTGATGTGGCAGAACTCGCTGCTGCAGTTCACCAGAGACAGCGGCTCCAGTTCACGTACCACATCGCCCACACGAATACTCTGTGCCGGTTTACCGAGACGGATCCCACCATTCTTCCCGCGGACGGCAGCAACGTATCCGGCACGACTAAGTTGATTGATTATTTTGACCATATGATTACGGGATACGCCGTAGACCTCTGTGACTTCAGAGATACTGGTCATCTTCCCCTCGGGTAACGACGCCATGTAAATCAGCGCACGTAAGCCGTAATCGGTGAAACTTGTTAACTGCACATCAACCTCAGGAAAAAAGGGAAAACGCGGTCAAACCGCAGAGATATTCATTAATGATGATAAACCAGCCAGATAGTTAGCGGCTAATTTATTTGACAGACGGGGCGAAAAAGCGGAGATCCAGGAGCGTTCGCCGGATGGCGCTACGCTTATCCGGCCTACGGGGCACCCCGCAGGCCAGCATTCACGAAGATTATGCGTCGAACGGGTCGCGCAGGATCATCGTTTCAGTACGATCCGGGCCGGTAGAAATAATATCGATCGGCACTTCGGTCAGTTCTTCAATACGCTTGATGTAATCCAGCGCCGCCTGCGGCAGGCCGCTACGCTCTTTCACACCGAAAGTGGTCTCAGACCAGCCCGGCATGGTTTCGTAGATTGGCTCAATGCCTTCCCAGTCGTCAGCAGCCAGCGGAGTGGTGGTCACTTCGCGGCCATCTGGCATACGGTAGCCTACGCAGATTTTCACTTCTTTCAGGCCGTCCAGTACGTCCAGCTTGGTCAGGCAGAAGCCAGACAGGGAGTTGATCTGCACTGCACGACGCACTGCAACCGCATCCAGCCAGCCGGTACGACGACGACGACCGGTGGTCGCACCAAACTCGTTACCCTGCTTGCACAGGAACTCGCCGGTTTCATCAAACAGCTCGGTCGGGAATGGACCTGCACCCACGCGAGTGGAGTATGCTTTGATGATGCCCAGAACGTAATCCACATAACGTGGACCCAGGCCAGAGCCGGTCGCCACGCCACCTGCAGTGGTGTTAGAGGAGGTCACGTACGGATAGGTACCGTGGTCGATGTCCAGCAGCGTACCCTGCGCACCTTCGAACATGACGAAATCGCCACGCTTGCGCGCCTGGTCCAGCAGATCGGACACATCAACAACCATACCGGTCAGAATGTCAGCGATCGCCATGACGTCATCCAGCACTTTCTGGTAGTCAACAGCGTCAGCTTTGTAGAAGTTCACCAGCTGGAAGTTGTGATATTCCATCACTTCTTTCAGTTTTTCAGCGAAGGTGGCTTTGTCGAAGAGGTCGCCCACGCGCAGACCGCGACGCGCAACTTTATCTTCGTAAGCCGGGCCGATACCACGACCGGTGGTACCGATCGCTTTCGCACCGCGCGCTTTCTCACGCGCTACGTCCAGCGCCACGTGATAATCCAGAATCAGCGGGCAGGCCTCGGAGAGCAGCAGACGCTCACGAACAGGGATACCACGGTCTTCCAGACCTTTCATCTCTTTCATCAGCGCAGCAGGAGACAGCACAACGCCGTTACCGATGATGCTGGTGACGTTATCACGAAGAATGCCTGATGGAATAAGATGGAGGACGGTTTTTTCACCGTTGATTACGAGAGTATGGCCTGCGTTGTGACCGCCCTGGTAGCGTACAACATATTTAGCCCGTTCAGTCAGAAGATCAACAATCTTCCCTTTACCTTCGTCACCCCATTGGGTGCCCAGTACGACGACGTTGTTACCCATTTTTTTCAAAATCACCGTTTGCTTAAAAATGGATTCTACCATCGCTTTTTCAGATATACAGCACTTTTTGACCTCAAAACACGCCGATTGCGCCTACTTTTTGATCAGCCAATCGTTTTCCTCAACATGTAGTAGATCACGATGCCCGCAACCACAAGACCTCCGCCGAAACGACGCAAAATATTATCCGGCAGTTGGCTCATCGTGGCGATCATTCGACGCCAGGCGCGCGGATAAAGCATCGGTCCAAGACCTTCCAGCACCAGGACCAAAGCCAGTGCGAGCCAGATCGTTGAATTCATTTTTATTCCTTATAAAAGAAAACCACCGCTCCGTTGAGAGCGGTGGTTTGAATACTCAAACGAGCCTGAGTTTATCGCGTTGCGTTAGTCGGCGTCTTCATATAACGGAAGAAATCGCTGTCCGGGCTGAGCACCATCACATCCTGGTTGCTCTGGAAGCTATTCTCGTAAGCACGCAGGCTACGGATAAAGGCGTAGAAGTCAGGATCCTGGCTGAAGGCATCAGCGAACAGCTTCGCCGCTTCGGCATCGCCTTCACCGCGCAGGATACGGCCCTGGCGCTCAGATTCCGCCAGCGTCTTGGTGACTTCATAGTCCGCTGCTGCACGCAGCTTCTCAGCCTCTTCCTGGCCCTGTGAACGGTGACGACGGGCTACCGCTTCACGCTCGGCGCGCATACGGTTGTAAATCGCCTCGGACACTTCTACTGGCAGGTTGATCTGCTTGATACGCACGTCAACGACTTCGATACCCAGCGCAGCCATACTGTTCGGGTTGATCACCGGCACTTTGCCGTTGGTCTCCGTCTGAACGCGTTCAGCCGCTTTGGCAATCGCATCATCTGCTGCCGGCGTTGAAACTTCATCTTCCGTGCCCGCGGTACCGGAGTTCAGCGCATCGCGAACTTCCAGGGTCAGACGACCGCGGGAGTCGGTCACGATGTCTTTCACATCCAGACGACCAATCTCGGAACGCAGACGGTCAGAGAACTTACGTTTCAGCAGCACTTCTGCCTGAGAAACATCGCCACCGCCCGTTGCCAGGAAGTAACGGCTGAAATCGCTGATGCGCCATTTGATATAGGAATCAACGATCAGGTCTTTCTTCTCTTTGGTCACGAAACGGTCGGCCTGGTTATCCATGGTCTGGATACGCGCATCAAGCGTTTTCACTGACTGAATGAACGGCACCTTGAAGTGCAGGCCCGGTTCATAAATCACCGGACGTTTGTCTCCATCACGCACGACGCTGCTGAACTGGAACTTAATCCCACGCTCGCCTTCTTTCACCACAAAGATCGAGGTATAAAGCGCGACCAGTACGATGACGATGATCGCAATAACTGACTTACGCATCCTTATTCCCCCTGACGCTGGTAGTCGTTACGCTGCGCGTTAGCACGGCGTTGGTCCATAATGTCACCATCGTTCGAAGAAGGCGTTGTGTTCGTGCTGGCGCTGCCTGATGAGGCTGGCGGCAGACGCAGCAGGTTGTTCGCGCCGCTGGTGTCGCCTTTCGCTGCTGGCGCAGAACTGCCTTTCAGCATCTGATCCAGCGGCAGAACCATCAGGTTTCCGCCTTTACTGTCGTTAACCAACACTTTGCGGGTGTGGCTCAGCACTTTTTCCATGGTCTCGATATAGAGACGCTCACGGGTAATTTCAGGTGCCGCTTTGTATTCCGGCAGGATCTTCGCAAAGCGAGCCACTTCACCCTGAGCTTCCAGGATGGTCTGCGTCTTATACGCGCGCGCTTCTTCCAGAATACGCTGCGCCTGACCGTTAGCGCGTGGCTGAACTTCGTTGGTGTACGCTTCTGCTTCACGGATGTACTGCTGTTCGTTTTCACGGGCAGCAATCGCATCGTCAAATGCGGCTTTCACCTCTTCCGGCGGACGCGCAGCCTGGAAGTTGACGTCCAGCAGGGTGATACCCATGTTGTACGGACGAATGGTCTCTTCCAGCTCGCGCTGGGTATCGCTACGAATAACGGTACGACCTTCGGTCAGGATACGGTCCATGGTGTATTTACCGATCACACCGCGCAGGGCGCTGTCGGTCGCCTGACGCAGGCTGTCATCGGCGCTGGTCACGCTAAACAGATAACGCTCAGGATCGGTCACGCGGTACTGCACGTTCATCTCAACGCGCACCACGTTTTCGTCAGAGGTCAGCATCACGCCAGAGGCGGCCAGTTCACGGACGGATTCCACGTTTACCGCGGTCACGTCGTCAATGAAGGTCGGCTTCCAGTTCAGACCCGGCTCAACCAGATGGCTGAACTTACCGAAACGGGTGACCACGCCGCGTTCTGCTTCTTTAATGGTGTAGAACCCGCTGGCCGCCCAGATGATGACTACCGCAGCGGCCACGATGCCCACTACGCGGCCCCCCATTGGCGGGCGCGAACTCTGAGTGGAATTGCCACCCGAGCCAGAACCTTTTCCTCCGCCAAGGCCACCAAGCTTCTTGCTCAGTTTGCGGAAGATATCATCCAGATCCGGCGGCCCCTGCTCGCGACCACCTTTGTTGCCATTTCCCTCAGAGTTGCCGCCAGGTTTGCTGCTTCCCCACGGGTCGCGGTCTTGTCCGTTATTACCGGGCTGATTCCACGCCATGTATATGCTCCATATTTGTTATGCAAGGGCGAATTATTCAGGCATCCCCTTTCTGATCAGACGATATAGTCGACCAGCGCAGGTTCTTGTTTACAGAGGCGACGCCAGTCAACGATCGGCATACGCACCTGCATCCCCACGCTGCCGTCATCCTCCATCCACTCTTTTTCTATCGCCTGAAGCTGATAAAACCGGCTGCGCAGCCTGCCTTCCTGTGGCGGCAGTCGCAGCGTGTGCTGAGCTACCTCACCGGAAAGACGTTCTGTCAAAGCCTGGAAAAGCAGTGGCACACCAATACCGGTCTGGGCAGAAAGCCAGACCCGAATCGGTTTGTTTTCTTCATCTCTGTCGATACGCGGTTCGAAATCGTCCAGCATATCGATCTTGTTCATGACCAACAGCGTTGGGATCTCATGGGCGTCTATCTCTTCGAGCACCACGTTCACCGCGTCGATATTCTCCTGCACGCGCACGTCTGCCGCATCAATCACGTGCAGCAGCAGAGTCGCCTGTCGCGTCTCCTGCAGGGTGGCTTTAAACGCCGCCACCAGGTCATGCGGCAGGTGGCGGATAAACCCTACGGTATCCGCCAGCACCGTTTCACCGACGTCTGCAACGTCAATACGGCGCAGCGTAGGGTCCAGGGTCGCAAACAGCTGGTCTGCGGCATAAACCTGGGCCTCGGTTATCTGGTTAAACAGGGTGGATTTACCGGCGTTGGTATAGCCCACCAGCGACACCGTCGGGATGTCGGCTTTCGTTCGCGCCCGACGTCCCTGCTCACGCTGTTTCTCTACACGTTCCAGACGTGAAAGGATCTGGGTAATTCGGCCACGCAGCAAACGACGGTCGGTTTCGAGCTGGGTTTCACCCGGGCCGCGCAAACCAATCCCGCCTTTTTGTCTTTCAAGGTGTGTCCAGCCACGCACCAGACGCGTTGCCAGATGGCGCAGCTGCGCCAGCTCAACCTGCAGTTTCCCTTCATGGGTACGTGCACGCTGAGCAAAAATATCTAAAATCAAACCCGTGCGATCGATAACACGGCATTCGCAAAGGGCTTCCAGGTTGCGCTCCTGGGCTGGAGACAGCGCATGATCAAACAACACGACTGACGCGCCGGTTGCTTTTACGGCATCCGCAATTTCGACTGCTTTACCTTCACCAACAAAATACTTTGGGTGCGGCGCTTTACGGCTACCGGTAATCACCTGCATTGCTTCGACACCGGCGGAAGAGACCAGAGATTCAAACTCCTGGAGGTCTTCCATATCTTTGTCTTGCGAAAAATAGATGTGTACCAGCACCGCCTGCTCACCGGCATCATAACGGTCAAACAAGCGTAAACCTCTCTAAAAAGATCAGCGGGGAACGCAGGATCCCTGGCTCCCCGTGTGGAAAACAGTGCGAAACCTTATTCGGTTTCGTCGCTGTCCTGCGCCGGCGTTGAAGAACCCTGCGCGCTGCTGCCATGATGGTAGTTACTACCAGTGCCGCCGCCAGCGTTATTGCTGTGATGAGATACCGGACGGGACGGAACAACAGTAGAAATAGCGTGCTTGTAGACCATCTGACTGACCGTGTTTTTCAACAGAATCACAAACTGATCGAAAGACTCAATCTGACCTTGCAGCTTAATACCATTCACCAAATAAATAGAAACTGGAACACGTTCCCGACGCAATGCGTTCAGGAACGGATCTTGTAAAGATTGCCCCTTAGCCATTCTATCTTTTCCTTATATGCTTGTTTTGTACTTAGAACCTTGCGATTCTGAAAAATTGCGCACGATACGTCTCAATTGTACACATTCAGTGAGCGATATCACCAACAACCTCAATCACTTCGTTTAACGCCTGTTGCGGTTTTTCACTGTCTAACCAGTGAACGCCGTCCCAACCGCGCAACCAGGTGATCTGGCGCTTCGCTAACTGTCTCGTGGCGCAAACACCTCTATAAACCATTTCATCGTATGAAATCTCACCTTCAAGATACGACCACATCTGGCGGTATCCCACACAACGAATGGAAGGCATGTCCGTATGCAAATCTCCACGGGCAAATAGCGCCCGCACTTCTGCTTCAAAATCTGAAGCTAACATCTGATGAAAACGCTGCTCAATTCGCTGATGGAGCAGTTCACGGCTCGCCGGGGCGATGGCGAACTGATGCACCTGATACGGCAGAGCGTCTCCTGACGTTTGCGTCAGTTCCGTTAAAGTTTTACCCGAAATGAAAAAAACTTCCAGTGCCCGGGAAAGCCTTTGCGGATCATTTGGATGGATCCGTGCTGCCGCAACCGGGTCAATCTCCGCCAGTTGCTGATGCAAAACGTCCCAACCCTGCTCTGCCGCCTGCTGCTCAATTTTCGCTCTTACTTCCGGATCCGCGGATGGCAGAGGTGACAACCCCTCCAGCAACGCCTTGAAATAGAGCATAGTTCCGCCAACCAACAGCGGTATACGTCCCGCCGCCGTTATCTCGGCCATCTCGGCTAAGGCATCCCGGCGGAAATCCGCTGCGGAGTAAGCCTGAGCCGGGTCGAGAATATCCAGCAAACGGTGCGGTGCCGCACGCAGCTCTTCTGCGTCAGGCTTCGCCGTGCCGATGTCCATCCCTCGGTAGATGAGGGCGGAGTCGACGCTAATCAACTCTACAGGCAAAACTTTACGCAACTCAATGGCTAGCGCCGTTTTGCCGGAGGCCGTTGGGCCCATTAAAAAAATTGCCTTAGGCAGGCTCGCCTTACTTGCGTCAATCATGTTTCAGGGCGTTCATCGCCGTTTGTAAATCAACAGGTTGTAATAACCCACCCGGCGGCGTTTTCACCAGATGCGGACAGAGGCGTTCCACCTCCGCCAGCACGCTAATGGCCTGCGCCATACTCCACGGCGTGTGTTCGCTTGCCAGATGGCGGGCGATCCACTGCGCGGTGTTGGCGGCATCAAACGATGTTTGCTGCGCCAGGTAGCCTATCAGTTCAGGAATCAAGTTTTGTAAATTTTGTTGGCGTAAGGGTAAAGGCACTGCACGAATTGTCACATGTTGTGGTTCGAGCACAGTTTCAATACCCATTTGCGTCAGCTGCGGCTCGGCGCGCTGCAATACCCTTGCTTCTTCAGGGGATATCTTCAGGCGAACCGGAATTAACAACGGCTGCGCGCAGGCTGCATTTTCGCCAGGCGTGAGCTGCACCTGCTTGAGCCAGCGTTCGGCGACCGGCAGTGCCAGAAGCATCAATTTGCCGTCACGCTCAAGCAGTGCCATATCCGGTGCAATAATCGTCAGCACCCGGCCAAAACTCTGGCTATGGCCGTCCAGAGAAGGCTGAGCGGCCTGAATGTGCTCTTTACGCTCCACGGCTGGCGTTTCCAGCAGCTTGCGGTACAACGTGCCCTGCTGCTTCTGATAGCCAGGCTGAGCATTCGGGTAGTTCGCGCCCGTTGGACGCGGTGCGCTCCCTGCCGGGGAGTAACGCGGGGCCTCCGGTTCACGCGCGACGGCAGGCTCCGCAAAATGGTTGCGGCCTGCCGCGACACGGTTTTCTGGCAGCGGACGCGGTGCAGGGGCGTCGTTCTCCAGCGGCAGCGTTGGCTCTGCCTGCTGCTGCAACACGGTGGCCACGCCCTGATAAATGAAGTCGTGAACCAGACGCGACTGGTGGAACCGCACCTCATGCTTGGCAGGATGGACGTTCACATCCACCTGATGGGGGTCGATTTCCAGATAAAGAACGAAAGCAGGCTGCTGATCGGCACCAAGTTTGTCTTCGCAGGCCTGGCGAATCGCGTGATTGATGAGACGGTCGCGCATCATGCGGCCGTTTACGTAGCAATACTGGATCTCCGCAAACGCAGCACTGCTCGCGTTGGGATCGGCAACCCAGCCGCGTAAAGCCAGATCGCCGTGCTGCCACTCAATGGCCAGCGCCTGTTCAAGAAACGGCGTACCGCAGATCGCCCCCAAACGTCGCTCTTTCTGTCCCCCTTCTGCCACCGCGCGATACTGGCGCATCACCTTGCCGTTGTGGCTGAGGTTGATGGTGACATCGAAGCGGGCCAGCGCGATACGGCGAATGATCTCGTCGATATGTCCGAACTCGGTCTTCTCGGTACGCATAAACTTGCGTCGGGCGGGGGTGTTGTAGAACAGATCCAGGACTTCCAGCGTCGTGCCGACAGGGTGCGCTGCGGGTTTAACCGTCACATCCATATCGCGCCCTTCGGCGTAAGCCTGCCAGGCTTCCTGCTGTTCAGCGGTACGGGAGGTCAGCGTTAAGCGCGAAACCGAGCTGATACTGGCCAGCGCTTCACCGCGAAAACCGAGGCTAATAATCGCCTCCAGGTCATCCAGAGAGGCTATTTTACTGGTGGCGTGACGGGCCAGCGCCAGCGCCAGCTCGTCTTTTTTAATGCCACAGCCGTTGTCGCGAATGCGAATAAGCTTCGCGCCACCGCGTTCGATATCAATATCGATGCGGGTTGCGCCCGCATCGAGGCTGTTTTCCACCAGCTCCTTCACCACCGACGCAGGGCGTTCCACCACCTCACCGGCGGCGATTTGGTTCGCGAGCTGCGGCGGTAGAACCTGAATCGGCATGAATTCTCCTTAGTTGGTCGCGGTCATCTCACCCGGTAGCGCAGCACTGGCCGTCTGGGCAGCGCCGCTCTGCGGCGCGGACTGCAGCGGATGGGCATCAAAATATTTACGCAGACCGTTATAAATCGCTTCGGCAATTTGCTGCTGGTAGCTGTCGCTTCCCAACAGACGCTCTTCGCCGTTGTTACTGATAAAGCCCGTCTCTACAAGGATGGACGGGATATCCGGCGAGCGCAGAACGCCGAGGCTGGCATGTTCCGGACGACGCTTATGCAGCACGCCAACGCTTTGCAGCTGGTTCAATACGTTAGTGGCGACATCATACCCGACGCGCTGAGAATGACCGAACTGTAAATCCAGCACCGCCTGGCTGAGGTACGGATCGGACTGGCTGTTCGCCAGCACGTCGCCCGCGCCGCCTAACAGTTCAGACTGCTTCTCATGCTCTTCCAGCCAGTTGGCCATTTCGCTGTTAGCGCGACGGTTCGACAGCACCCAAACCGAGGCGCCGGTGGCGCTACGATTCGGTGCGGCGTCCGCATGAATGGAGACCAGGAAATTCGCGTTTTGCTTACGCGCCACATCCGAGCGTCCCATGACGGAAATAAAGTAGTCCCCGTCGCGGGTCAACACGCCTTTAAACATAGGGTCGTCATTGAGTAGCGAACGCAGCTTACGCGCGATAGCGATGGTCACGTTTTTTTCTCGCGTGCCGCCAGGGCCAATCGCCCCCGGATCTTCCCCGCCGTGGCCCGCATCAATGGCGATAATCACTTTGTCACCGCTGACCGTCGCGCGTCGCGCGCTGGCCGCCGGACGCGTCACCGTATTGCTGCTGGTTGCCGCAGTAATGCGATCGTTCTGCGATTTAAACGGGTTACGCGCAGGTTCAGAAGGACGCGGCGTATACACCGGTTCTTCCACGCGCTTCGCTACGACCGGCGGCGGTGGAGGCGGTGGCGGTGCGTCGGCATTGATGGTAAAGACCACCGTATAGTTCGCCCCGTTTTGCTGCTTCACCGCCTTCGTTTTTCCCTTTTCGGTCAGATCGACCACCAGGCGTAACGACTGGCTATCCTGCGGCGTTCCCGAACGGATACTTTTCACCAGGTTGTTACCGCTGAACCGCAGCGGTAGCCCCTGGATCACGCCAGTCTGCTTGATATCCAGCGCCACGCTGTGGCTGTCTGGCTGTGAAAACGCATATTCAGGATCGCCCATAAAGCTGAACGTGATCCGGGCCTGGCTTTCGCCGTTTGATACCTGAATATCTGAGAGGTTTGCCGCCCCGGCCTGCGCGCACAGCAGCACGGTGGCAGCCAACAACCAACCTTTAACGCGATTTATCATCCCGTCATCCCTACGCTTAACCGGCCAGTCGCGCCAGTAAGGAACTGCCTGATGAGGAAACAGCACTGATGCGTGCCTCACGCCCTTGTGCCTGGTAATCTAAGTGAATTTCGACATCCGGGTCAGGCAGCACACCCGCACCTTGTTGCGGCCACTCCACCAGGCAAATGGCGTCGTTGGCAAAATAATCACGGATCCCCATAAATTCCAGCTCCTCAGGATCCGCAAGGCGGTATAAATCGAAGTGGTACACCATGAGATTTTCAAGGGTGTACGGTTCGACCAGCGTGTAGGTTGGGCTTTTCACATTCCCGTTATGCCCTAACGCCTGCAAAAAACCCCGGCTGAAGGTGGTTTTACCCGCACCTAAATCACCATACAGATAAATGACGGTTGCCCCCTGACAGGCCTGCGCCACGCGCTTGCCGAGTTCTAAAGTGGCTTGTTCATCAGGTAAAGGAATCGCTCGATTAGTCATTTTCTACGTCAATCACATCCGGGTTAACAACACGCCGCAGCGTGCAAAAAAGATCGGTGGCCAGCATACCGCGTGTACCGTAACGCGCGGCGAGTTTATCCGCCGCGACACCGTGGGCCACGCAGCCCGCACAGGCTGCATCATAAAGGGGAAGTTTCTGTCCAAGCAATGCGCCAATGATGCCGGAAAGCACATCGCCCATGCCGCCGCTTGCCATGCCCGCATTTCCGGCATCAATAATGCCCTGTGCCTCATCGCTGGCGACAACGGTTCCTGCCCCTTTCAAAACAGCAACACCTCCGTAACGTTTTACCAGACGCTGAGCAGAAAGTAAGCGATCGCTTTCAATTTCTGCCACGCTGCAGTTAAGCAGCCGCGCGGCTTCGCCGGGGTGTGGCGTCAGAATGCGATTGTGACGCTTATCCGGATTGATTGCCAGAAGGTTCAGCGCGTCGGCATCCCACAGCATCGGTTTACGAAAATTCTCGACCTTTTGCAGGGCCTGTTTACCCCATGCCTGCTGCCCAAGACCCGGGCCAATCACCACTACATCCGCCCATTCAAGGCTCTCTTCAAGCGCCTGGGGCGTAAGCTCGTGCACCATCAGCTCCGGTCGGGCTGTAACGATCGGCGCAATATTCTCGATGCGAGTGAGTACTCGCACTAATCCGGCACCGCTGCGCAGCGCCGCTTCGCCGGTCATGCGAATCGCACCTGCCGTACCGTGGTCGCCGCCAATAATGACCAGCCTGCCGTGATCGCCCTTATGGGACGTCGGCCGACGCGGCGGGAGCCACGCCGCAAGCTGCGACGCATCAAAACGCGCGATGCGCATTTCCTGCCCGGCCAGCCAGCTCTCCAGCCCCAGCGCATTGTGGTGCAGTACGCCAACGACGTCTCGCGCTTTACCGGTCAGTAACCCCGGCTTGAGGGCGATGAAGGTCACCGTATGGGCAGCCTGAATGACCGCCCCCGGCGTCGCGCCGGTTGGTGCAATCAGGCCAGAGGGAATATCCAGGGCGACTACCGGCGCGGAATGTCTGTTAGCGTGTTCAATAAGCGCGGCGATGTTCTCACGAGGCGCGCTGCGTAGCCCGGTACCCAGCAGGCCATCCACAATCAGATCCACCTCTTCCGGCCAGACGATATCAGGCGCATGAATCACACCGCCCGCGTTAAGCCACGCCTCCCGCGCCGCGTCGGCCTCTTCCGGCAGAGGTTTATCGCTCTCCAGGGCCAGCAACGTCACGCGGATACCTGCCGCAACCGCCAAACGGGCGACGACGTAGCCGTCGCCGCCGTTATTACCGTGACCGCACAGAATCAGCCAGTGGGCGGCCTGCGGGTAAGCGCTGCGGGCAACGTTAAACGCCGCCTCACCCGCGCGCAGCATCAGTTCATAAAGGGTAATTCCGAGGCTATCTGCGGCCTCTTTTTCGGCGCGCCGGAGGTCATCCGCATGCCAGATGGAATGTGGTATACTTGCGGGGTTTTTCTTCACCGTATGGTCCGTCATGTCACAGCCCCTCGATCTCAATGAATTAGCGCAAAAAATAAAACAGTGGGGTGCTGAGCTTGGCTTCCAGAAGGTCGGCATTACCGATACCGACCTTTCCGCCAGCGAGCCGAAACTGCAGGCCTGGCTGGACAAACAATACCACGGCGAAATGGAATGGATGGCGCGTCATGGCATGATGCGCGCCCGTCCTCACGAGCTTTTGCCGGGCACATTACGCGTCATCAGCGTGCGCATGAACTACCTGCCCGCCAACGCGGCCTTTGCGCGCACGCTAAAAAATCCCTCTTTGGGTTACGTCAGCCGGTACGCCCTGGGACGTGATTACCATAAGCTCTTACGTAACCGTTTAAAAAAACTCGGGGAAACTATTCAGCAGCACTGTGTTTCGCTGAATTTTAGACCCTTTGTCGATTCTGCGCCTATTCTTGAGCGCCCAATCGCCGAAAAAGCCGGGCTTGGCTGGACAGGTAAGCACTCACTAATCCTCAGCCGCGACGCCGGATCGTTCTTCTTCCTGGGTGAACTGCTGATTGATTTACCGCTGCCGGTAGACGGCCCGGTAGAGGAAGGCTGTGGCCGCTGCGTGGCCTGCATGACCATCTGCCCGACGGGTGCCATCGTAGAGCCTTACACCGTTGATGCGCGCCGCTGCATCTCCTACCTCACTATCGAACTGGAAGGGGCCATTCCCGAAGAGTTTCGACCGCTTATCGGCAACCGCATCTACGGCTGCGACGACTGCCAGCTGATCTGCCCGTGGAACCGCTATTCGCAGCTCACGGACGAAGAGGATTTCAGCCCGCGTAAGGCGCTGCATGCGCCGCAGCTCATTGAGCTGTTCGCCTGGACCGAAGCCTGGTTCCTGAAGGTGACGGAAGGTTCGGCCATTCGCCGTATCGGTCATCTGCGCTGGCTGCGTAATGTTGCCGTCGCGCTGGGTAATGCCCCGTGGGATGAAGCGAACGTGCGGGCGCTTGAAAGCCGTAGAGGTGAGCACCCACTTCTTGATGAACACATAGAATGGGCGATTGCGCAGCAGATTGAGAAGCGTAATGCCTGTGCGATCGAGGTGCAGCTACCGAAGAAACAGCGTCTGGTGAGAGTGATTGAAAAAGGGCTTACACGGGATGCCTGATCTATTCACAGCCTGTGAATAAAATTACAAACTCAAGCACCATCTGGGCTGGAGAAGAGGTCAAGTGATCTCGCTAACATTTTGAAATGAAAATTTATCCATTAAATACAGTGCGTTAAATGGATACTATTCACCCTGCTAAGTTTTAACCCTGTTCAGGGTAAGCGCGGTTTCTGTGGATAACTCTGTTCACAAGAGTATTTCAGAGACAATAGAAAACGTCCCCAACGAGTTTCTTCGCTGTGGATACTTTAGAGATTAAGAAGAATTTGGAGCGGGAAACGAGACTCGAACTCGCGACCCCGACCTTGGCAAGGTCGTGCTCTACCAACTGAGCTATTCCCGCTTGGGTGGTCCGTGCTTTAGAAGCACTTTCAAATTTTGGAGCGGGAAACGAGACTCGAACTCGCGACCCCGACCTTGGCAAGGTCGTGCTCTACCAACTGAGCTATTCCCGCTTGGGTGGTCCGTGCTTTAGAAGCACTTTCAAATTTTGGAGCGGGAAACGAGACTCGAACTCGCGACCCCGACCTTGGCAAGGTCGTGCTCTACCAACTGAGCTATTCCCGCAAATCTGCACTGCTTTTGTTGCTGTCGTAACGTGTAATTCTCTGTCGTTACGGGAGGCGCATTATACGAGAAATCCTTTTAGCTGCAACCCCCCTTAAAGCGATTTTTTCGAAATTAAGTTCAAATGCTTATTAAATCGGCAAGCTGAACAATTTAACGACAAAAACCCGGCCACGCAAGGCGCCGGATCGCAAAATCACAGCTTAATAAAGTTTTCGCGGTAGTAGGAAAGCTCCGCCACGGACTCACGGATATCGTCCATCGCCTGGTGGGTCCCCTGCTTTTTAAAGCCGTCGAGGATTTCAGGCTTCCAGCGACGCGCCAGCTCTTTCAGGGTGCTGACATCCAGATAGCGATAGTGGAAGTAAGACTCCAGCTCCGGCATGTACTTAAACAGGAAACGGCGATCCTGGCCGATGCTATTCCCACAGATTGGCGATTTGCCTGCCGGAACCCACTGTTTCAGGAACTCAAGCGTCGCCAGCTCCGCCTCACGGTCGCCGAACGTGCTCGCCTTCACGCGCTCCACCAGGCCACTGCCGGTGTGGGTGCGCACGTTCCAGTCATCCATCAAAGCCAGCTGATCGTCGGACTGATGCACCGCAATCGTTGGCCCTTCAGCCAGGATATTCAGGTTAGCGTCCGTCACCAGAGTTGCAATTTCAATGATGCGATCGCGCTCGGGATCCAGCCCGGTCATTTCGAGATCGATCCAAATCAGGTTGTTTTCATCCGCGCTCATGTTATTTTCCACCCTTCTCGCATAACCGGCAGTAGCAGGTTAACTAGTATTAATTAGAGTGTATCATAGAGGTTTTGCCCCTTACGGGCGACCAGGAGCCAGCGCGATTGAGTAAAAATAAACTCTCCAAAGGGCAGCAGCGCCGCGTAAACGCCAACCACCAGCGCCGTCTTAAAACCACTTCGGAGAAGCCGGATTATGACGACAACCTGTTTGGTGAAGCTACAGAAGGCGTAGTCATTAGCCGTTTCGGTATGCATGCCGATGTCGAATCCGCCGACGGTGATATTCACCGTTGCAATATCCGTCGCACCATCCGTTCACTGGTTACCGGCGATCGCGTGGTCTGGCGTCCGGGTAAAGAGGCCGCTGAAGGGGTCACGGTTAAGGGCATCGTTGAAGCCGTGCATGAACGCACGTCGGTGCTCACCCGACCGGATTTTTACGATGGCGTAAAACCGATTGCCGCCAACATTAACCAGATCGTCATTGTTTCGGCGATTTTACCTGAGCTTTCGCTCAACATTATCGACCGATACCTTGTCGCCTGCGAAACGCTGCAGGTTGAACCGATCATCGTGTTGAATAAAATCGATCTGCTGGATGACGACGGTATGGCCTTCGTGAATGAGCAGATGGATATCTACCGTAAGATCGGTTATCGCGTACTGATGGTCTCCAGCCACACCAAAGATGGCCTTAAGCCGTTAGAAGAGGCGCTGACTGACCGTATCAGCATCTTTGCGGGCCAGTCCGGCGTGGGTAAATCGAGCCTGCTGAACAACCTGCTTGGCCTCCAGCAAGAGATCCTGACTAACGATGTGTCCAACGTCTCGGGTCTGGGCCAGCACACCACCACCGCCTCGCGTCTGTATCATTTCCCGCACGGCGGCGACGTGATTGACTCCCCAGGGGTGCGTGAGTTCGGTTTGTGGCACCTTGAGCCGGAACAAATCTTTAACGGATTTGTCGAATTCCATGATTATTTAGGCGCTTGTAAATACCGCGACTGTAAACACGATAACGACCCAGGCTGCGCTATCCGTGAAGCGGTTGAGAAAGGCGAGATCGCGGAAACCCGCTTCGAGAATTACCACCGTATTCTTGAGAGCATGGAAGACGTAAAAACGCGTAAAAACTTTTCTGATTCTGATAACTGACAACTAAGCTAAGCATCGCTAAAATCGTCCCCTTTTTTCAGGTTCCGGCGGCTTAACGCCGGATCAGGAACGACAAAACAATGGCCTGGAGGCTACCTTGTTAAACGCATTTAAACTTTCGCTTCAATACATTCTGCCAAAACTGTGGCTCACTCGCCTGGCGGGCTGGGGCGCAAGCAAACGCGCGGGCTGGCTGACCAAACTGGTCATCGACCTTTTCGTAAAATATTACAAGGTCGACATGAAAGAGGCGCAGAAGCCGGACACCGCCAGCTATCGCACCTTCAACGAGTTCTTCGTGCGCCCGCTGCGTGACGAAGTGCGCCCGCTGAACACCGATCCTAACGTCCTGGTGATGCCAGCAGACGGCGTGATCAGCCAGTTGGGTAACATCGAAGACGACAAAATCCTGCAGGCGAAGGGCCATAACTACAGTCTGGAAGCGCTGCTGGCAGGTAACTACCTGATGGCGGATCTGTTCCGCAACGGTACGTTTGCCACTACCTATCTGTCACCGCGCGACTATCACCGCGTGCATATGCCGTGTAACGGTATCCTGCGTGAAATGATTTACGTCCCGGGCGACCTGTTCTCCGTAAACCACCTGACCGCGCAGAACGTGCCGAACCTGTTTGCCCGTAACGAGCGCGTCATCTGTCTGTTCGATACTGAATTTGGCCCTATGGCACAGATTCTGGTGGGTGCAACCATCGTAGGCAGCATCGAAACCGTCTGGGCGGGCACCATCACCCCACCGCGCGAAGGCGTGATCAAACGCTGGACCTGGCCTGCCGGTGAAGCGGAAGGCTCTGTGGCCCTGCTGAAAGGTCAGGAGATGGGTCGCTTCAAGCTGGGCTCTACCGTGATCAACCTGTTTGCGCCGGGCAAAGTAAAGCTGGCTGAACAGCTTGAAAGCCTGTCAGTCACCAAGCTGGGCCAGCCGCTGGCGGTCTCTACCGAAACCTTCGTGACGCCAGATGCAGAACCTGCTCCGCTGTCACAGGAAGAGATCAACGCCGAGCACGACGCCAGCCCGCTGGTTGTCGACAAAAAAGACGAAGGCTAACAACAGAAGGATCGCTGACGTGCGCCCGATTATCGTTCTACTGATGGCCTGGTGCCTCAGCATGGGGGCGTACGCAGCGACAGCCCCCAACGCCAAACAGATAACCCAGGAACTGGAGCAGGCAAAAGCGGCCAAACCCGCTCAGCCAGAGACCGTCGAGTCGCTCCAGGCTGCCCTGAACGCGCTTGAGGAGCGGAAAGGCTCTCTTGAGCGCGCTCAGCAATATCAGCAGGTTATCGACAACTTCCCCAAACTCTCGCAGACGCTGCGCGCGCAGCTCAATAATCTGCGTGACGAACCGCGCGATGTTCCTGCGGGCTTAACCTCCGATGCGCTAAACCAGGAGATCCTCCAGGTCAGCAGCCAGCTTCTGGAAAAGAGCCGCCTGGCGCAGCAGGAACAGGAGCGCGCGCGCGAAATCGCCGACTCGCTCAGCCAGCTTCCGCAGCAGCAAACCGACGCCCGCCGCCAGCTAAACGAGGTGGAGCGCCGCGTGGGCACGCAGTCTGGCAATTCAGCACAAAGCCAGGCGCAAAATCTTGGGATTCAGGCTGAATCCGCCAGACTTAAAGCGCTGGTTGATGAGCTCGAGCTGGCGCAGCTTTCTGCCAACAACCGTCAGGAGCTGTCGCGCATGCGCGCCGAGCTGGCGCAAAAGCAGAGCGAGCAGCTTGATGCCTACCTTCAGGCCCTGCGTAATCAGCTGAACAGCCAGCGCCAGCGTGAAGCCGAACGGGCGCTGGAAAGTACAGAACTGCTCGCTGAAAACAGCGAAAACCTGCCTGCCGGTATCAACGAACAATTCAGGGTCAACCGCGAACTTTCTGCCGCGCTGAACCAGCAGGCGCAGCGCATGGATCTGGTTGCCTCCCAGCAGCGTCAGGCGACCAATCAAACCCTCCAGGTTCGCCAGGCGCTCAACACGCTGCGCGAACAGTCACAGTGGCTCGGGTCATCAAACCTGCTGGGCGAGGCGTTACGCGCCCAGGTCGCGCGCCTGCCGGAAATGCCGAAGCCGCAGCAGCTAGATACCGAGATGGCCCAGCTGCGCGTTCAGCGCCTGCACTTTGAAGATCTCCTCAACAAGCAACCGCAAATCCGCCAGATCCGTCAGGCTGACGGACAGCCCCTGACCAGCGAGCAAAACCGTATTCTGGAAGCCCAGCTGCGTACCCAGCGTGAACTGCTGAACTCTCTGCTCCAGGGCGGGGATACGTTGATTCTGGAGCTGACCAAGCTAAAAGTATCCAACAGCCAGTTGGAAGATGCGCTGAAAGAGGTGAACGAGGCTACGCACCGTTATCTCTTCTGGACGTCCGACGTGCGTCCGATGACCTTCTCGTGGCCGATTGAGATTGTCCAGGACCTGCGCCGCCTGATTTCACTGGATACCTTCAGCCAACTGGGACAGGCCAGCGTGATGATGTTCACCAGCAAAGAGACCATTTTCCCGCTGCTGGGAGCGTTGATTCTGGTGGGCTTCAGCATTTACTCGCGCAGACATTTCACCCGCTTCCTGGAGCGTTCCAGCGCTCGGGTGGGGAAAGTCACCCAGGATCACTTCTGGCTTACGCTGCGCACCGTATTCTGGTCGATTCTTGTCGCCTCTCCGCTGCCGGTGCTGTGGATGACGCTGGGGTATGGCCTGCGGGAAGCCTGGCCCTATCCGCTCGCGGTAGCGATTGGCGATGGCGTCACCGCCACGGTGCCGCTGCTGTGGGTGGTCATGATTTGCGCCACCTTCGCGCGCCCCAATGGCCTGTTCATCACCCACTTTGGCTGGCCGCGTAATCGCGTCGCGCGCGCCATGCGTTACTACCTGATGAGCATCGGGCTGATTGTGCCGCTGATTATGGCGCTGATCATGTTCGATAATCTCAACGATCGGGAATTCTCAGGCTCGCTGGGCCGCCTCTGCTTTATGCTGATATGCGGGGCGCTGGCCATCGTCACGCTCAGCCTGAAACGCGCGGGCATTCCGCTCTATCTGGATAAATCCGGCAGCGGTGACAATATGTTCAACCGGCTGCTCTGGAACCTGCTGCTTAGCGCGCCGCTGTTTGCGATGCTGGCAGCCGCGGTAGGTTACCTGGCAACCGCGCAGGCGCTGCTGGCAAGGCTGGAAACCTCGGTAGCCATCTGGTTCCTGCTGCTGGTGGTGTATCACGTGATCCGTCGCGGAATGCTGATCCAGCGTCGCCGTCTGGCCTTTGACCGCGCCAAGCATCGCCGGGCGGAGATCCTCGCCCAGCGTGCGCGGGGTGAGGAAGAGCCAAACCATGTCAACAGTACGGAAGGCACGATGGATGCCGACGAGGTCGAACTGGATCTGGATGCTATCAGTACCCAGTCTTTGCGCCTGGTGCGCTCCCTCCTGATGCTGGTTGCCCTTCTGTCGGTGATCTTCCTGTGGTCGGAAATTCATTCCGCGTTTGGCTTCCTGGAGAATATCTCTCTGTGGGACGTGACGTCCACGGTACAGGGTGTTGAAAGCCTGGAGCCGATCACCTTAGGCGCGGTGCTGATTGCCATTCTGGTGCTGATCATCACCACGCAGCTGGTGCGTAACTTCCCTGCACTGCTGGAGCTGGCGCTGCTGCAGCATCTGGATTTAACCCCTGGCACGGGATACGCCATCACGACCATTACGAAATACCTGATACTGCTGTTTGGCGGGATGGTTGGGTTCTCAATGATTGGTATTGAGTGGTCTAAACTGCAGTGGCTGGTTGCCGCGCTAACGTTTGGTCTTGGCTTTGGCATGCAGGAGATTTTCGCTAACTTTGTATCCGGCCTGATCATCCTGTTTGAAAAGCCGATTCGTATCGGTGATACGGTGACGATTCGCGATCTGACCGGGAGCGTAACGAAGATCAACACCCGAGCCACTACGATCAGCGACTGGGATCGGAAAGAGATCATCGTGCCGAACAAGGCATTTATTACCGAGCAGTTTATCAACTGGTCCCTGTCAGACTCCGTCACGCGCGTGGTGCTGACAGTACCGGCGCCGTCGGATGCCAACAGTGAAGAAGTCACCCAGATCCTCTACACCGCTGCCGAACGCTGTACGCTGGTGCTCGATAACCCCGTACCGGAAGTGTTCCTGGTTGATTTACAGCAGGGGATCCAGATTTTCGAGCTGCGTATCTACGCTGCCGAAATGGGGCACCGTATGCCGCTGCGCCATGAGATCCATCAGCTGATCCTGGCGGGCTTCCGCGAACACGGTATTGATATGCCGTTCCCACCGTTCCAGATGCGTCTGGAAAGCATGGACGGACGCAAGATGGGTAAAACGCTCACGTCGGTGGCAAGATCGCGCCCGGCGGGAAGTCTGTAATCTCTCTCCCCTCCCTTTCGGGAGGGGCACTTTACCGCTACGCCACTTCTGCGACGTACGCCATCGCACGTCGACGATAATTCTCATAAATCCCCATCGCCAGCAGCGAGAAGAAGATAGGCCCACCCACCATCCACAGCGCGCTGTTCCAGTCGTTCGCCTCAATTACCGGCTGAATAATGGTGAAGATGTTGGCAAACGCCACCACCAGCACTACCACCGTGGTTGCCAGCAGCGTTGCCGCGCGGGTTTTAAAAATCACAAACGGACGTTCAAGATCCTGCTTCGCCTTAAAGAACGGGAACGCCAGGGTCAGGAACAGGTACGGCAGCGTCATCGACACGTTCGCCATCAGGGTCAGCTTGTTGTAAAACGCAGATGCCGTATCGCCGCCAAATGACACCAGCAGAATGAACACGCACACCAGCAGACACTGCATCCACATGGCGTTGGCAGGCATGCCTGCGCTATTCAGTTGGGTCATACGTGCGGGCCACAGCGCTTTTGGTGTACCCTGAATAATCGCTTTCAGCGGCGAGTAGATCAGCGTGAAGAACGCACCGGTATAGGCCAGGAACATCGACAGGCCGGTAATACGCGCGAACCAGACCCCCATTACCGATGCCGCCTCGGGACTCAGGTTCATCGCCTGTCCCAGCGTCATCCCCAGGCTTTTCATCAGCACATAGGTGATGTTGCCAAGATTAGTGGTGTTGTTACTCAGCACCTGCTGCCAGTTGGTGCTGACGCCCCAGAGAAAAATCGCCAGCGAATAGCCAATGGAAATGACGATGGCGGCAAAAATAATGCCTTTCGCAAAGTTCTTTTCCGGGTTCTCCGTCTTATCCACCAGCCCGCCTACGGCTTCAATACCGCCGTAAGCGAAGATGGCAAACACCACGAAGGAGAGCATGGCGAGCCCGGACTGGTAGCCCGGATTCGGCGAGGAGGCAAAGTTCACCTCCTGCGCGAAGTGACCACCGTTCAGGCACAGGATAGCGATGCTCGCCAGCAGCAGTACCAAATTCAACCCCATAACCGAGATCCCGCCCACGGCGGTAATCCGGGCAATTTTATTGATGCCTTTAGACGCCACCAGGGTGACCACCACCATCCAGCCTACCGCCAGAATGCCGACGACCTGCGTGGAGCTTAGCCCGGCTAAAGACCAGACCTGCGTTTTATCGGCACCGAAAAGAAACGTGGAGAACGGCACCCAGACTTTGGCCGCCGTACTGACCATCCAGACGACGTAGGATGAAAACCACATAAACGTGCCGATAAACGCATAGCGCGGCCCGACGCTGTTATTCATCCATGAGTAGATCCCGCCCTCTTCTTTCCGGTAAGCCGAGCCCATCTCCGCCATCATCAGCGCAAACGGGATAAAGAAGAACAGAGCAGAAACGATATAAAACGGCGTCGCGCTGTAGCCCATCAGATAGAACGCTGACGGGCTGTTGGCAAAGCCAAAGACTGAGGTAAATATCATCAGAATGAGCCCGGTGAGGGTCATCTTTTTGAGTGACTGGGACATAGAACCATCCGAAGAGGAATTAAACTGCGCGGATGGTAGCAGAAGACCAGACAGATATTGTGGCTATGCGGGGCAAATTAAGAAAAAGACCCGTGTATAGAGAATGTGGCAGTTTTTAATGTTGTCGTGCTGAAATGGAAAGGTTAATTGACAGGAATGGGAGGCCGGGTAAGCGCAGCGCCACCCGGCATTTTATCAGGCGCGATCGACCGTAAAGGCAATCACATCGCCTAGCTGCTCTGCGCCAAGCGCCAGCATCACCAGACGGTCAACGCCCAGCGCCACGCCGGAGCAATCCGGCAAACCTGCTTTTAATGCTTCAAGCAGATTAACATCAATAGGCTGCTGCGGCAGACCGCGCGCGGCGCGCTTGCGGTTATCCTGCTCGAAGCGCTGCTGCTGCTCGCGGGCATCAGTCAGTTCGTGGAAGCCGTTCGCCAGCTCGATGCCTTTGTAATAGACCTCAAAACGCTCTGCGACACGATGATCTTCGGTACTGATCTGCGCCAGTGAGGCCTGGCTTGCCGGGAAGTGATAGACAAACGTCGGGCGATCTTTGCCAATCTGCGGTTCAACGCCAAAAGTGAACAGCAGCTGGAGCAGCGTGTCGCGATCCTCTTCGGTATCCGCCACGTTGCTGAGATCCAGTTTTGCCGCCACTTCGCGCAGCTGGGCTTTGTCCGCCGACAGCGGATCAATTTCCAGATGGCGCTGGAAAGCCTGTTGATAGGAGAGCGTTTCGGCTTCCGAGCATTCCAGGACCTGCTGCAGCAGATCGTCCACCTCATTCATCAGGCGGTACATATCATAATGCGGGCGGTACCACTCCAGCATGGTGAATTCCGGGTTGTGATGACGACCCATCTCTTCATTACGGAAACTGCGGCATAGCTGATACACCGGGCCACATCCCGCCGCCAGCAGGCGTTTCATGTGGTATTCCGGGCTGGTCATCAGATACAAATTCATGCCCTGAGAGTGGCCGGGGCCAACAAAACGGGTTTCAAACGGGACCAGATGAATATCCGTTACCGTTGCCTGACTCATGCACGGCGTTTCCACCTCCAGGACTCCGCGGTCGGCAAAGAAACGGCGGATCTCCGCCATAATTGCAGCGCGTTTTAACAGATTAGGGATGGATGCGCTCGGCTGCCAGGTGGCCGTTTCGCTCATGAGTTGTTCTCCGATTTCAGACAAGGGCACGAAGTCTACTCGTTAGCTGGGGCAGAGACAAATTTTGCGCAGTAAAAAAGCGCATTTCATTTAGGTGAGTAATTACGTGACGTAATTCATCAATCTTCATGATAAATCGCCTGACAGAACAGCAAAAAAATCGAACACGTCAAATTTCCCTGACATCTACACGGTTATACTGTTTTACCCATAAAGGAGCAGTGGAAACGCTTTCGCAATCGTCCTTTTGGACGGGTGAACTACCTTTAGTTTGTCGCGTTGCGAAATAACAAAAATCTGGAGGAATGTCGTGCAAACTTTTCAAGCCGATCTTGCCGTAATAGGCGCTGGCGGGGCTGGATTACGTGCTGCGATTGCTGCAGCACAAGCTAATCCCAACGCTAAAATCGCATTGATTTCAAAAGTCTATCCAATGCGTAGCCACACAGTGGCAGCAGAAGGAGGGTCCGCCGCCGTTGCGCAGGATCATGACAGCTTTGAATACCATTTCCACGACACGGTTGCAGGGGGCGACTGGCTTTGCGAACAGGATGTCGTTGACTACTTTGTGCATCATTGTCCAACGGAAATGACCCAGCTTGAACAGTGGGGATGTCCGTGGAGCCGTCGTCCGGACGGCAGCGTCAACGTTCGCCGCTTTGGCGGAATGAAGATTGAACGCACCTGGTTCGCCGCCGATAAAACCGGCTTCCACATGCTGCACACCCTGTTCCAGACTTCCCTTCAGTTCCCACAAATTCAGCGCTTCGATGAACATTTCGTCCTCGACATTCTGGTCGATGACGGTGAGGCTCGCGGTCTGGTAGCGATGAACATGATGGAAGGCACGCTTGTCCAGATCCGCGCGAAAGCCGTGGTGATGGCAACAGGCGGTGCGGGCCGCGTTTATCGCTACAACACCAACGGCGGCATCGTCACCGGCGACGGCATGGGCATGGCGCTCAGCCACGGCGTGCCGCTGCGCGATATGGAGTTCGTGCAGTATCACCCAACCGGCCTGCCGGGATCCGGCATTCTGATGACGGAAGGCTGCCGCGGTGAAGGCGGTATTCTGGTCAATAAAAACGGCTACCGCTATCTGCAGGATTACGGCATGGGCCCGGAAACCCCGCTCGGCGAGCCGAAGAACAAATACATGGAACTCGGCCCGCGCGATAAAGTCTCTCAGGCCTTCTGGCACGAGTGGCGCAAAGGCAACACCATCTCCACGCCGCGCGGCGATGTGGTCTATCTCGACCTGCGTCACCTTGGCGAGAAGAAACTGCTGGAACGTCTGCCGTTCATCTGCGAGCTGGCGAAAGCTTACGTCGGCGTCGACCCGGTGAAAGAGCCGATTCCGGTGCGTCCAACCGCGCACTACACCATGGGCGGGATCGAAACCGACCAGCAGTGCGAAACCCGGATTAAAGGCCTGTTCGCCGTCGGCGAGTGTTCCTCAGTCGGCCTGCACGGCGCTAACCGTCTCGGGTCTAACTCGCTGGCAGAGCTGGTCGTCTTTGGCCGCATGGCGGGCGAGCGCGCGATGGAGCGAGCGGCTACCGCGAGCGAAGCCAACGGTGCCGCGCTGGATGCGCAGGTCGCAGACGTTGAAAAACGCCTGAAAGATCTGGTGAACCAGGAAGGCAATGAGAACTGGTCGAAGATCCGCGACGAGATGGGCCTGTCGATGGAAGAAGGCTGCGGTATCTACCGTACCCCTGAGCTGATGCAAAAAACCGTCGACAAGCTGGCGGAACTGCAGGAGCGCTTCAAGCGCGTGCGCATCACCGACACCTCCAGCGTATTCAACACCGACCTGCTCTACACCATCGAGCTGGGCCACGGTCTGAACGTCGCGGAATGTATGGCGCACTCTGCGCTGGCGCGTAAAGAGTCGCGTGGGGCCCACCAGCGTCTGGACGAAGGCTGTACCGAACGTGACGACGTCAATTTCCTGAAACACACTCTCGCCTGGCGCGATGCGGATGGCACCACACGTCTGGACTACAGCGACGTGAAAATCACCACGCTGCCGCCGGCTAAACGCGTGTACGGTGCAGAAGCAGAAGCCGCCGAGAAGAAGGAGAAGGCGAATGGCTGAGATGCAAAAAATGAAAGTTGAAGTGGTGCGCTACAATCCGGAAGTGGATGCCGCACCGCACAGCGCTTTCTATGAAGTCCCTTATGACGAGCAAACCTCCCTGCTGGATGCGCTCGGCTATATCAAAGATAACCTGGCGCCAGATCTGAGCTACCGCTGGTCCTGCCGCATGGCAATCTGCGGCTCCTGCGGCATGATGGTCAACAAGGTGCCAAAGCTGGCCTGTAAGACCTTCCTGCGCGAATACACCAAAGGCATTAAGGTCGAAGCGCTGGGCAACTTCCCGATTGAACGCGATCTGGTGGTCGATATGACCCACTTTATCGAAAGCCTGGAAGCCATTAAGCCGTACATCATTGGTAATCCGCGCACGCCGGATCAGGGGCCGAACACCCAGACGCCGGCGCAGATGGCGAAATACCATCAGTTCTCCGGCTGCATCAACTGCGGTCTTTGCTACGCCGCCTGTCCACAGTTTGGCCTGAACAAGGAGTTCATCGGCCCGGCCGCCATTACCCTGGCGCACCGCTACAACGAGGACAGCCGCGATCACGGTAAAAAAGAACGTATGGCGCAGCTTAACAGCCAGAACGGCGTCTGGAGCTGTACCTTTGTGGGTTACTGCTCCGAAGTTTGTCCGAAGCACGTCGACCCGGCCGCCGCAATTCAGCAGGGTAAAGTGGAAAGCTCGAAAGACTTTCTTATCGCTACCCTGAAACCACGCTAAGGAGTGCATGATGACGACTAAACGCAAAGCCTATGTGCGGCCTGTGCCGTCCACCTGGTGGAAAAACCTGCCGTTTTATCGCTTCTACATGCTGCGTGAAGGCACGGCGGTACCGGCGGTCTGGTTCAGCCTTGAGCTGATGTACGGCGTTTTTGCCCTCAAGCACGGTCCGGAAGCCTGGGCCAGCTTTGTCGGTTTCCTGCAAAACCCGATCATTGTGGTTCTGAACCTGATCGTGCTCGCGGCCGCGCTGCTTCATACCAAAACCTGGTTTGAGCTGGCGCCAAAAGCGGCGAATATCATCGTAAAAGACGAGAAAATGGGGCCAGAGCCGGTGATTAAAGGGCTCTGGGCAGTGACGATTCTGGTCACTGTGGTCATTCTGTTTGTCGCACTGTTCTGGTAAGGAGACACCTGTGATCAATCCAAATCCAAAACGTTCTGACGAGCCGGTCTTCTGGGGCCTGTTTGGCGCAGGCGGCATGTGGAGTGCCATCATCGCCCCCGTCATCATCCTGCTGGTCGGCATTATGCTGCCGCTGGGGCTGTTCCCGGGCGATGCGCTGAGCTACGAGCGCGTACTGGCGTTCGCGAGCAGCTTTATCGGCCGCGTATTCATCTTCCTGATGATCGTCCTGCCGCTGTGGTGTGGTCTGCACCGTATTCACCATGCGATGCATGACCTGAAAATCCATGTCCCGAGCGGTAAGTGGGTGTTCTACGGTCTGGCGACCATCCTGACCGTGGTGACGCTGATTGCCGTGGTCACCATCTGACGCTTCTGGCCCGCCATCCGGCGGGCCTTTTATTTCTGCATCTTCTCCACCAGCCACTGGGCAAACTCGCGCATTGCGGGCGTTTCTGTCCGTGACTGTAGTCTTGTGAGCCAGTAGCTGCCGAGGTCAATCTGCGTTGCAAACGGCTGCACGATGCGCTCGCTGCTGAGTAAATGGGTAAACATATCGACAGGCGCAATGGCAATCCCTGCGCCTGCCTGCGCGGCTTCCAGCATGGTCACGGACGAATCAAACACCATCACCCGGTGCGTCGGTGAGGGAGGATGTTCACCCGCTGCCTGCATCCACGCAGCCCACTCGTCACGCCGGTAGGAGCGCAGCAGGGTAAACTTCAGGATATCTGCCGGGCTTTTTAGACAGGAGGCAATATCGGGTGTACAGAGCGCAGACAGCGGCGCAGGGCAAAGGAATTCTGCATCGGTTCCATGCCACGCGCCGCCACCGTAGCGAATAGTGTAATCAAGCCCTTCAGCCGCCGGGTCGACGCGATTGTTATGGGTGGAAAGATGAAGATCAATATGCGGATAGCGGCGGCGAAAGTCCGCAAGCTCAGAGAATAAAACCCCTGTGGCAAAGGTCCCTACCACACCTATTTTGAGCTTCTCCTGAGCGCGCTGGCTGGCAAAGCGATCCAGCATTCCGGCGATACGATCGAACGAGTCATTCAGCACCGGCAGTAAATTTTCGCCTTCGGTGGTCAACATCAGCCCACGCGACACGCGGACAAACAGCTGGCAATTAAGGTGCTGCTCCAGCGCCTTTACGTGCTGGCTAATCGCGGAATGGGTGACGTTCAGCTCGATAGCGGCATGCGTAAAACTGAGGTGCCTGGCGGCAGCTTCAAACGCCCGCAGGGAATTAAGAGGAAGATAGCTGCGCGTCATGGCCTCGTCCGTTAGAAAAATTAACAGCTAATGCTAAATTTAACCGTTTGTCAGCCATAGTCAAATCCAACAGACTACAGCGGTCTGACGGGCCCGGACACTCCCTTGAACTGCTATTACGGAAGATAAATGATGATGACAAAATCCCTTTGCTGCGCCCTGCTGCTCAGCACCTCCTGCTCGGTATTGGCTGCCCCGATGTCAGAAAAACAGCTGGCTGAGGTGGTTGAACGGACCGTTACGCCGCTGATGAAAGCGCAGGCCATTCCGGGCATGGCGGTGGCGGTGATTTATCAGGGTCAGCCGCACTACTTTACCTTCGGTAAAGCCGATGTTGCGGCAAACAAGCCTGTCACCCCACAAACCTTGTTCGAACTGGGTTCTATAAGTAAAACCTTCACCGGCGTACTGGGTGGCGATGCGATTGCTCGCGGTGAAATATCGCTCGGCGACCCGGTGACAAAGTACTGGCCTGAGCTGACGGGCAAGCCGTGGCAGGGGATCCGCATGCTGGATCTGGCAACTTATACCGCAGGCGGTCTGCCGTTACAGGTACCGGATGAGGTCACGGATAACGCCTCTTTGCTGCGCTTTTATCAAAACTGGCAGCCGCAGTGGAAGCCGGGTACCACGCGTCTTTACGCCAATACCAGCATCGGCCTTTTTGGCGCGCTGGCGGTCAAACCTTCCGGCATGAGCTATGAGCAGGCCATAACGGCGCGGGTCTTTAAGCCGCTCAGGCTGGACCATACGTGGATTAACGTTCCGAAAGCGGAAGAGGCGCATTACGCCTGGGGATACCGTGATGGTAAAGCGGTACACGTTTCGCCAGGCATGCTCGACGCGGAAGCCTATGGCGTAAAAACCAACGTGCAGGATATGGCAAGCTGGGTGATGATAAACATGAAGCCGGACTCCCTTCAGGATAATTCACTCAGGCAAGGCATTGCCCTGGCGCAGTCTCGCTACTGGCGCGTGGGGGCCATGTATCAGGGGTTAGGCTGGGAAATGCTTAACTGGCCCGTCGATGCCAGAACCGTGGTTGAAGGTAGTGACAATAAGGTAGCACTGGCGCCGCTGCCCGCAAGAGAAGTGAATCCTCCGGCGCCTCCGGTAAAAGCCTCATGGGTGCACAAAACCGGCTCAACCGGCGGGTTTGGCAGCTACGTGGCCTTTATTCCTGAAAAGCAGCTCGGCATTGTGATGCTGGCGAATAAAAGCTATCCGAACCCGGCACGCGTTGAGGCGGCATACCGTATCCTCGACGCGCTGCAGTAAAACATTGCCGGGTGGCGGCTTCGCCTTACCCGGCCTACAAAATCCACGGTGTGACGCCGCACAAAAACCACATTTTCCTTGCCGTCATCTACACTTAACAAAAAAACAGTAAGGAAACTCCTATGCGCATTCTGCCTGTTATCGCCGCGGTGACAGCCGCGTTTTTAGTGGTTGCCTGCAGTTCCCCTACCCCACCGCCTGGCGTTACCGTCGTCACGCCTTTTGATGCACAACGCTTCCTTGGAACATGGTATGAAATCGCGCGCCTCGACCATCGGTTTGAACAGGGCCTGGAGAAGGTCACGGCGAATTACAGTCCGATGGACGATGGCGGTATTCAGGTGATCAACCGGGGCTATAATCCCGACCGGGAGATGTGGCAACAGTCGATTGGGAAAGCGTACTTCACGGGCGACCCGCGACGGGCCGCGCTCAAAGTCTCTTTCTTTGGCCCGTTTTATGGCGGCTATAACGTGATCGCGCTCGACAGAGAGTACCGTCATGCGCTGGTCTGCGGGCCGGATCGCGACTATCTGTGGATACTTTCCCGCACGCCAACTATTTCGTCTGAAATGAAACAGCAGATGCTGGACGTCGCGACCCGGCAAGGGTTTGATGTGTCAAAACTTATCTGGGTAAAACAACCCCATTAATGGGTGCTGAGCTTGAGCCCAATGATCCCGGCCACAATCAACGCGAGGCTGGCGATACGCGCCAGACTCGCTGACTCTCCCAGCAGCAGAATGCCGGTGATGGCGGCCCCTACCGCACCAATGCCCGTCCAGACGGCATAAGCCGTTCCCACAGGCAGCGAACGCATCGCCCAGGATAACAGGACAATACTCACGATCATCGCGGTGACGGTAATGACGCTGGGCGTCAGACGGGTAAATCCGTGGGTGTATTTGAGACCAATCGCCCATACCACTTCGAGCAGGCCAGCAATAAAAAGAATGATCCAGGACATTTCAGGCTCCTTAACTTAATTCAAGTTGGGGCCGTCCCCGGTGAAAGAAACGCTTACGGGTCGTCCCGTAAGGCAGAGATTACGCCCCATATTGTGGTTAGCGTGCTATTTTTTTTCAATCATTTTTTGCTGAACACGTTAAGGCAAGAAATAGCCGCAGTATGGCGCGTAGTTCCGGCATTTAGCACTCATCCGACTTCTCTATGATGATGTGCTTTCTGATGGCAGGAAGCCAAACCACTAGCCGACTGCGAATAAAATATGTTCAAAATTCTTTTGATTGACCGTTGTCACTTCACCCGCACGGGATTTGAAGCATGGCTCAATCATTCCGGTTTGTTCCCGGGACACTACGTTGTGACCGGGCTGAATAATCTGTTCCTTGCCAGAGAGCACATTCTGCAATGGAAACCCACGCTGGTTATCGCTGACCTGTACGGCTTCAGGCAGGATATCCATCATTTTCAGCAGCTCTCGTCCTTGCTCAACGCCAGTGAACGCTTACCGTTTATTTTGCTGCAATCGGGAGAGGACAACGGCATGACAGACTGGCTCGGACAGTTCCCGGTGTGGTCGTCATTGTTGAAAAACGCCAGTCTCGGAGAGGTGGCAACGGTTATCAACGACGCATTGATCTCGCGCTCATGCGCTGAAAGGCCAACGGCAGCCGCCCCCTTGCTGACCCGGCAGGAAGAGAAAGTGCTGACATTGTGGATGGACGGCGCGAGCAATCAAAAGATTGCCGCTCACCTGAGTATCAACGGAAAAACGGTCTATACCTATAAGCGCAATATCCGCATGAAACTGCATATGGATACGCGTTTTTCTCCGTTTTTATCCCTGCAGGAAGTCGAGAATTGACGGTACGGTGAAAGTATCGTGCCGTACCGTCCATACATTTAGTTCTGGGCTTTCGTTGCTGCACCAGAAATAGCATTACCACCGTCGGAGATATCTTCCCCTACGCCGCGGGTGGTATTACATGCAGTCAACACTGTGGAAAGCACAAGGACAGAAAAGATCGCTGCAATTGTTTTCTTAACCATAATATCTTCCTTTTATAGCCAAAGTTGTTTTGTGTATAGCAACTTAAGGATAGACAAGATCCCGTCGTTTGACGGAAAAGGAAGCATTTTTAGGAAAATTAGACGGTGTTAGCTGGCAGCGTGAGAAATGATATGGCCGAGATCCTGGATATCTTCACCCACGCCGCGCGCGGTGTTACACCCGGAAAGCAATGCGCTGGAAAGCGCTAACAGAAGCAGAATTTTAACGGTACGTTTCATCATCCCTGCCTGCAAAAATCAGGCGCAGCGGACGCTGCGCCTTCAATCATGACGTAAATTACTTCACGCGGGACACGTATTCGCCGGAGCGGGTATCCACTTTGATCACTTCGCCAGTCTGTACGAACAGTGGCACTTTAACCACTGCACCGGTAGACAGTTTGGCTGGTTTACCGCCGGTACCTGCGGTATCACCTTTCAGACCTGGATCGGTTTCAACGATTTCCAGTTCTACGAAGTTTGGTGGGGTCACAGCGATAGGCTGGCCGTTCCACAGGGTCACGATGCACTCAGCCTGATCCAGCAGCCATTTAGCGCTGTCACCTACCGCTTTCTCATCAGCAGACAGCTGTTCGAAAGTGGAGTTGTTCATGAAATGATAGAACTCACCGTCGTTGTACAGATAGGTCAGGTTCATATCAACAACATCAGCGCCTTCAGCGGAGTCAGTAGACTTGAAGGTTTTCTCAACACGGGTACCGGTCAGCAGACGGCGCAGCTTAACGCGTGCGAATGCCTGGCCTTTACCTGGTTTAACGAATTCGCTGGCTTCAACCGCGTACGGTTCGCCGTCCATCATGATTTTAAGACCAGCACGAAAATCGTTGCTATAGTACGTTGCCATAAGGCCCTCTAAATTTGTTAACTGGTAGCTAAGCCACAAAATGGCGCATATTGTAACCCTAAACACCCCGTCCAGAGAAGATTGGTTATCGCAACTTGCCGATGTAATCACCAGTCCTGATGAATTGCTGCGTCTTTTAGACCTCGATCAGCACCCAGAGTTGCTTGCAGGCCGCGAGGCAAAGCGCCTTTTCGCCCTGCGCGTTCCCCGTCCGTTTGTGGCGCGGATGGAGAAAGGCAACCCCAACGATCCGCTATTAAAACAAACGCTTACTTCGCAGGATGAGTTTGTCACCGCGCCGGGTTATAGCACCGATCCGCTGGAAGAGCAGAACAGCGTGGTGCCGGGTTTACTGCACAAGTATCTCAACCGCGCCCTGCTGCTGGTAAAAGGCGGCTGTGCGGTAAATTGTCGTTATTGCTTCCGTCGGCACTTCCCTTACGCCGAAAATCAGGGCAATAAACGCAACTGGCAGGTCGCGCTGGACTATATCGCCGCCCATCCGGAGCTGGATGAGATTATTTTTTCCGGCGGCGACCCGCTGATGGCGAAAGATCATGAGCTGGACTGGCTGCTGACCGAGCTTGAAGCCATCCCGCATATTAAGCGCCTGCGTATTCACAGCCGTTTACCGATTGTTATTCCGGCGCGGATCACGGACGGCCTGGTCTCACGCCTGGAGCAGTCTCGCTTGCAGGTGCTGCTGGTGAACCATATCAACCACGCGAACGAAATTGACGATGCGTTTCGCGCGGCAATGGCGCGTATGCGTAAAGCGGGCGTGACGCTACTGAACCAGAGCGTGCTGCTGCGCGGTGTAAACGATAGCGCGCGCGTGCTGGCCGACCTGAGCAATGCCCTGTTTGATGCGGGCGTGATGCCCTATTACCTGCACGTGCTGGATCGCGTTCAGGGCGCGGCGCATTTCATGGTGACGGATGAAGAAGCCCGGCAGATTATGCGCGAACTGTTAACGCTGGTTTCAGGCTATATGGTGCCGAAGCTGGCACGCGAGATTGGCGGAGAGCCGAGCAAGACGCCGCTGGATTTGCAGCTGCGGCAGAACTAAAAAGGCAGGTGGCGCTACGCTTACCTGCCCTACGGGGTCCGGGCGCAGCGCCATCAGCAAGTTAACTCAGTTCGGGCACTTGTAGACCTGGCCGTTCATCTGGCTGGCGGTCGGCACGAAGCTGGACAGCATACTCTGCGTTGGGCTGCTCACGCCGTAAATCACGTTACCGCCCATCGCCGCAGCCTGGTTACGCAGGGCATTCGCCGCACCGCGCATAGAACCACCTTCTTCGCCATGCTGACCTGACATCCAGTTACTTTGCTCACCGGTTGCCGTGCCTAACAGCTGGCATTCACTGCCAGGCTTATCTTCCACAAAGCGAACGCCCTGGCCCGCTGCCGACAGCTCATTGCTGGAGCTACAACCCGCCAGCAGCAATGCTGCCCCTACAATCCCTGCACAGACTTTTACGCGCATGTTATTCCTCGTTTTCAATAAGCTGGACAGTAGTTGTCCGTGTGTAAATCTTATACCTAAAAGATGACCAAAAGAAAAACCCCCGAGCATTTCTGCCCGGGGGTTTTTCACATTCTACGACGTAGAGCGCACGATTACATCATGCCGCCCATACCGCCCATGCCGCCCATGCCAGCAGCACCTAAGTCAGGTGCATCGCCTTTAGGCAGGTCGGTTACCATGCACTCGGTAGTGATCATCAGGCCAGCAACAGATGCCGCGTACTGCAGAGCAGAACGGGTCACTTTCGTTGGGTCCAGGATACCGAAGTCGATCATGTTGCCGTATTCTTCAGTTGCCGCGTTGTAACCGTAGTTACCTTCGCCCGCTTTCACGTTGTTGGTCACAACAGATGGCTCTTCACCGGCGTTGGACACGATCTGACGCAGAGGCGCTTCCATTGCGCGCAGCGCAACTTTGATACCCACGTTCTGATCTTCGTTCTGTGCGGTCAGGCCTGCCAGCTTAGCGGCAACACGCACCAGCGCAACACCACCACCAGCAACCACGCCTTCTTCTACCGCAGCACGGGTCGCGTGCAGGGCATCGTCAACGCGTGCTTTTTTCTCTTTCATTTCAACTTCGGTCGCCGCACCAACTTTGATAACCGCAACGCCGCCAGCCAGTTTCGCTACGCGCTCCTGCAGTTTTTCACGGTCGTAATCGGAAGTTGCTTCTTCGATCTGCTTACGGATCTGACCAACGCGGCCCTGAATAGCGGCTTCTTCACCCACGCCATCGATGATGGTGGTGGTGTCTTTGTTGATCACAACGCGTTTCGCCTGGCCCAGGTCTTCCAGGGTCGCTTTTTCCAGCTCCATACCGATCTCTTCAGAGATTACGGTACCGCCGGTCAGGGTAGCGATATCCTGCAGCATCGCTTTACGGCGATCGCCGAAGCCAGGTGCTTTAACCGCAGCCACTTTCACGATGCCGCGCATGGTGTTAACCACCAGGGTCGCCAGCGCTTCGCCTTCAACGTCTTCAGCGATGATAACCAGCGGCTTGCCTGCTTTCGCAACGGCTTCCAGCACTGGCAGCATTTCGCGGATGTTGGAGATTTTCTTGTCAGCCAGCAGGATGAACGGGCTTTCCAGCTCAACAGCGCCAGTCTCTGGCTTGTTGATGAAGTATGGGGACAGGTAACCGCGATCGAACTGCATACCTTCAACCACGTCCAGTTCGTCTTCCAGACCGGTACCGTCTTCAACGGTGATCACGCCTTCTTTACCGACTTTGTCCATCGCTTCAGCGATCAGTTTACCTACGGTTTCGTCGGAGTTAGCGGAGATGGTACCAACCTGAGCAATGGCTTTGGAGTCAGAGCACGGTACGGACAGCGCTTTCAGTTCTTCAACAGCGGAAGCGACAGCTTTGTCGATACCACGTTTCAGATCCATTGGGTTCATGCCCGCAGCAACGGCTTTCAGACCTTCAGTGATGATCGCCTGCGCCAGTACGGTCGCGGTGGTGGTACCGTCGCCTGCAGCGTCGTTCGCTTTAGAGGCAACTTCTTTCACCATCTGCGCGCCCATGTTTTCGAACTTGTCTTCCAGCTCAATTTCACGTGCTACAGAAACACCATCTTTGGTGATGGTTGGCGCGCCGAAGGATTTATCCAGCACTACGTTACGGCCTTTCGGGCCCAGGGTCACTTTAACTGCATCTGCCAGTACGTTTACGCCGCGGAGCATTTTTACACGAGCGTCGTTCCCGAATTTTACGTCTTTAGCTGCCATGTTCTTATTTCCTCAAATTCTCGTGCGTAAATTACGCTTCAACAATTGCCAGAATGTCGCTCTCGGACATGATCAACACTTCTTCATTGTCGATCTTCTCGGATTTCACGCCGTAGCCATCGTTGAAAATTACGATGTCACCAACTTTAACGTCCAGTGGCTGCACAGTTCCGTTTTCCAGGATGCGGCCCTTACCGACAGCGATGATTTCGCCACGCGTTGATTTGGCTGCTGCAGAACCGGTCAGAACGATGCCGCCAGCAGACTTGGTTTCAACTTCTTTACGTTTGACGATCACACGATCATGTAACGGACGAATACTCATTGATAGCTCTCCTTTGAGAAAGTCATTATCAGTTATGGATGACGCCGGACCGCATGCGGTTTTCCGACTAGTGCCCTGAGAGATGGGGATAGCTTTTTACCCCTTCAAGGGGGGAGTCGAAAAAAAAATTTGCGAAAGTGTTACCATCGCCTCTCTTTTGGTACGGGCAGGGCGATGTCAATGAGTGGACTAAAGCAGGAGTTGGGGCTGGCGCAGGGCGTTGGACTGCTCTCAACCTCCTTGTTAGGTACGGGCGTGTTTGCCGTCCCCGCGCTGGCGGCGCTGGTGGCTGGAAATAATAGCCTGTGGGCGTGGCCAGCGCTGATTGTACTGGTTTTCCCGATAGCCATTGTGTTTGCCATCCTGGGGCGGCATTTCCCCAGCGCGGGCGGCGTAGCGCACTTTGTCGGCCTGGCCTTTGGCCCGCGGCTGCAGCGCGTCACCGGCTGGCTGTTTCTCTCCGTCATTCCGGTTGGCCTTCCTGCGGCGCTGCATATTGCGACCGGCTTTGGTCAGGCGCTGTTTGGCTGGCATAACGAGCAGTTATTGCTGGCCGAGCTGGGTACGCTGGCTATCGTCTGGTGGGTAGGCTCTCGCGGAGCGAGCTCCAGCGCCAACCTGCAGACGCTGGTTGCGGTGCTGATTGTCGCGCTCGTTGCCGCTATCTGGTGGGCAGGCGATATTACAATCAAGGACATTCCCTTCCGGGCGGTGACAGACGTCGACCATTCACAGCTTTTCGCCGCGCTCTCCGTCATGTTCTGGTGTTTTGTGGGTCTGGAAGCCTTTGCCCATCTGGCGTCGGAATTTAAGCAGCCTGAACGCGATTTCCCCCGCGCGCTGATGATAGGCCTGCTGCTGGCAGGCACGGTCTATTGGGCCTGCACCGTGCTGGTATTACACTTCAACGCGTTCGGTGCGGATCTCGCCGCTGCTGCATCGCTGCCGGGTATCGTGGTGGAGCTGTTCGGCGTGAAGGCGCTGTGGATCGCCTGCATCATTGGCTATCTGGCCTGTTTTGCCAGCCTGAATATTTATATCCAGAGCTTTGCGCGGCTGGTGTGGTCGCAGGCGCTCGACAAACCTGAGAATCGCCTCGCGCGCCTGTCTAAACGCCAGCTTCCGCTGAATGCCCTGAATGCCGTACTGGGCTGCTGCGTGCTGAGCACGCTGTGTATTTACGCGCTGAAGATCAATCTGGACGCGCTGATCGTCTACGCCAACGGTATTTTCATCATGATCTACCTGCTGTGCATGCTGGCGGGATGTCGTTTGCTGAAAGGTCGTTATAAAGCTCTGGCGGTCGTCGGGGGCGTGCTTTGCCTGCTGTTGCTGGCGATGGTGGGATGGAAGAGCGTGTACGCGATTGTCATGCTGGCTGGGCTGTGGCTGTTCTTACCGAAACGGCAGAATCGGGAGGCCCGGTAAGCGAAGCGCTACCGGGCAAAAAAATCACCGATCGTCCTTATGATCTAACCGGTCGCGCTGGTCGTCCTTACGCTGGTATTCCCCTTCAAACGTATCGCCCGGCCCGGTACTGAACCCGCCACCCGGCATGCGGTTGAAACGCAGATGCGGCAGCAGCTTCATGGTCAGGTGCTTCTGCACCGGCGGTAACAGCAGCAACAGGCCGAGGAAATCGGTAAAGAACCCCGGCAGGATCAGCAGCAGGCCCGCAATAATCAGCGATACGCTTTTGATCATCTCCGCTGCCGGGCTTTCGCCTGCGGCCATCTTCTCCTGCATTAACAGGAAATTTTTGAAACCCTGATTACGCACCAGCGACATGCCGATGACGGAGGTGAAAATCACCAGAATCAGCGTCAGCAGGACGCCCAGCACGTGGGCAACCTGGATGAAAATGGAAATCTCAATGTAAACATAGAGAAAGAAAGCAATAAACGGTATCCAGCGCACTGGCATCTCCTGTGTGGCAAGGGCCGTCGGGCCCCTGTCTGAATGTGTTCGCGACGCGCGTTTGTATGAAATGGTGACGATTAGCGAAAATTCAATCAGTTTGCACGGATATTTTTTTTGGAAATATTAAAGCGGTGACCCATTTCACAGATTAATAATTATCATGGAATCGGCTCGATAATAAGTGATCCAGCTTACGGCAATTCGCTATCATCAGCATATGATCTCGAGCATCTGGCTGATTGAGGGAATAATCGTCGGCCAGAAAATATTCAAAACCACATATATACTGTGTGTTTAGTACAATCCATCGGCAGCTTGAAAAGAAGGTTCACATGTTAAACAACATTCGTATCGAAGAAGACTTGTTGGGTACCAGGGAAGTTCCAGCGGATGCCTACTACGGTGTTCACACTCTGAGAGCGATTGAAAACTTCTACATCAGCAACAGCAAAATCAGCGACATCCCTGAGTTTGTCCGTGGCATGGTGATGGTGAAGAAAGCCGCAGCGCTGGCCAACAAAGAGCTGCAAACCATTCCTAAAAGCGCGGCAAATGCGATTATCGCGGCCTGCGATGAAGTGCTGAACAACGGCAAATGCATGGACCAGTTCCCGGTTGACGTCTATCAGGGCGGCGCGGGCACCTCCGTCAATATGAATACTAACGAAGTACTGGCAAACATTGGCCTGGAGCTGATGGGTCACCAGAAAGGTGAATACCAGTACCTGAACCCGAACGACCACGTTAACAAATGCCAGTCCACCAACGACGCCTACCCTACCGGCTTCCGTATCGCGGTGTATGCCTCTGTAGTGAAACTGGTAGATGCGATCAACCAGCTGGGTGATGGCTTCCAGCGTAAAGCGGTTGAGTTCCAGGACATCCTGAAAATGGGTCGTACCCAGCTGCAGGACGCGGTGCCGATGACGCTCGGCCAGGAATTCCACGCGTTTAACGTGCTGCTTAACGAAGAGACCAAAAACCTGCTGCGCACCTCCGAGCTGCTGCTGGAAGTGAACCTGGGCGCAACCGCCATCGGTACGCGTCTGAACACTCCGGACGGCTATCAGCAGCTGGCGGTACAGAAGCTGGCTGAAGTCTCTAACCTGCCGGTTGTGCCTGCAGAAGACCTGATTGAAGCGACGTCCGACTGCGGCGCCTACGTCATGGTGCACAGCGCCCTGAAACGTCTGGCAGTGAAACTGTCCAAAATCTGTAACGACCTGCGCCTGCTCTCTTCCGGTCCGCGCGCAGGCCTGAACGAAATCAACCTGCCAGAACTGCAGGCCGGTTCGTCCATCATGCCAGCCAAGGTGAACCCGGTTGTGCCAGAAGTGGTGAACCAGGTTTGCTTCAAAGTCATCGGCAACGATACAACCGTGACCATGGCCTCTGAAGCCGGTCAGCTGCAGCTGAACGTGATGGAGCCAGTGATTGGCCAGGCGATGTTTGAATCTATCCACATCCTGACGAACGCCTGCTACAACCTGCTGGAAAAATGCATTAACGGCATCACAGCGAATAAAGAAGTCTGTGAGGGTTATGTCTATAACTCCATCGGGATCGTCACCTACCTCAACCCGTTCATCGGTCACCACAACGGTGACATCGTCGGTAAGATTTGTGCCGAAACCGGTAAGAGCGTACGTGAAGTGGTGCTGGAGCGCGGGCTGTTGACCGAAGCTGAGCTGGACGATATCTTCTCGGCCCAGAACCTGATGCACCCGGCATATAAAGCAAAACGATATACCGATGAAAGCGAACAGTAACCGTTCAGGCTAGGCTTCTTAAGGCACGTCACTTGTGACGTGCCTTTTTTCTTTTTAGGCGTTACCAAAATACAACAATTCAATATCAACTTGTTAATAAGCAAGGAAGGTCCTTATGTTTGGAGCAGAACTCGTCATCGTCTTGTTGGCGATTTATTTGGGAGCAAGACTCGGGGGTATCGGCATCGGTTTTGCTGGCGGTCTCGGGGTGCTCGTTCTTACCCTCATCTTTCAGATTAAACCCGGCGCAATCCCGTTTGACGTTATCGAAATCATCATGGCAGTTATTGCCGCTATCGCCGCCATGCAGGTGGCTGGCGGTATGGACTACCTGGTGAGCCTGGCGGAGCGTATGCTGCGCCGCCATCCAAAATACATCACCTTCCTTGCCCCGCTGGTGACCTGGTTTATGACCATTCTCGCCGGTACGGGCCACACCGCCTTCTCTACGCTGCCGGTGATTACCGAAGTGGCGAAAGAGCAGGGTATCCGCCCGTCTCGTCCGCTCTCTATTGCCGTCGTCGCGTCCCAGATTGCAATTACCGCCTCGCCGATTTCCGCTGCGGTGGTCTTCTTCGCCGGTATCCTTGAGCCGATGGGCGTGAGCTACCTGACGCTGCTGGCGATCTGTATCCCGGTGACGCTGATTGCGGTGATGATCACTGCCGTGCTGTGTAACTTCCTCGGCGCTGAGCTGAAAGACGATCCGGTGTATCAGGAACGTCTGGCAAAAGGTGAAGTGAGCCTGCGCGGCAGCCAGGTCTTCGAGCTGAAGCCGCACGCAAAACGCTCCGTGCTGCTGTTCCTGATCGGTATTGTCGCCGTCATGTTCTACGCGACCGCTATCAGCGATACCGTGGGGCTGATCCAGAACCCGGTCCTGCCGCGTAACGAAGCGATTGTGGTGTTTATGCTGACCATCGCGACGCTGATTAGCATCACCTGTAAAATTGATACCAGCGAAGTGCTGAACGCCAGCACCTTCAAATCCGGTATGAGCGCCTGCGTGTGCGTCCTCGGCGTAGCCTGGCTTGGTGATACCTTCGTGAAAGCGCACATCAGTGACATCCAGACCGTAGCCGGCGACCTGCTGCACAACTACCCGTGGCTGCTGGCGGTGGTGCTGTTCTTTGCCGCTACCCTGCTTTACTCTCAGGCGGCGACCACCAAAGCGCTGATGCCTGCGGCACTGATGCTGGGCGTTACCCCGCTGACGGCGATTGCCTCTTTCGCGGCGGTTTCTGCCCTGTTCGTTCTGCCAACCTACCCAACCCTGCTGGCGGCGGTGGAGATGGACGACACCGGCTCAACCCGTATCGGTAAGTATGTGTTTAACCACGCGTTCCTGATCCCGGGCGTGGTCGCCATTTCACTTTGCGTGATCCTCGGCTTTATCATTGGCGGCGTGGTGCTGTAAACGGTGAGTGGTTGTAAAAATAGTTAAAATCGGGCCGCTCTGCGGCCCGTTTCATTAATGACCAACCGCCTTGCGTGATATAGTGAAGCCTTTCGTGATGAGGAGGTCGACTTGTGAACACGCCTGATGCTGTTGTCGTACTGTGTACCGCCCCTGATGAAGCCTCTGCCCAGGATCTCGCCGCCAAAGTGCTGGCCGAAAAACTGGCTGCCTGCGTGACGCTCCTCCCCGGTGCCACCTCCCTTTATTACTGGGAAGGCAAGCTGGAGCAGGAGTACGAAGTCCAGATGTTGCTCAAAACCAATCTGGCGAATCAGCAGGCGCTCCTGGACTGCCTCAAATCTCATCATCCTTACCAAACCCCGGAACTGCTGGTCTTGCCAGTGGTTCATGGCGATAACGACTATCTCTCATGGCTCAACGCTTCCTTACGCTGATCCTGCTGCTGTGCAGCACGTCAGCTTTTGCCGGGTTGTTTGACGCGCCCGGCCGTTCGAACTTCATCCCTGCCGACCAGGCGTTCGTTTTCGACTTTCAGCAAAACCAGCACGATCTCAGTCTTACCTGGCAGGTGAAAGAGGGCTATTACCTCTATCGCAAGCAGGTGAGCATTACCCCTGCCCAGGCAAACGTGGGCACCCTGCAGATGCCCGCAGGCGAGTGGCACGAGGACGAGTTTTACGGCAAGAGTGAGATCTATCGCCAGCGCTTAAGCGTGCCCGTTACGGTGAATCAGGCCGATAAAGGCGCAACGCTGACGGTGACGTATCAGGGCTGCGCCGACGCGGGATTCTGCTATCCGCCGGAAACGAAGGTCGTTCCGCTCAGCGAAGTTAAGGCTGCCGCCGCTATTCCCCCTCTCCCCTCAGGGGAGAGGGCCAGGGTGAGGGATGAAGGAGAAGGCGAAGCCGCGCCAGACCTTCCGTTCTCAGCGCTTTGGGCCTTGCTGATCGGGATCGGCATTGCCTTTACGCCGTGCGTGCTGCCGATGTATCCGCTCATCTCTGGCATAGTGCTGGGCGGTAAGCAACGGCTTTCCACCGCACGCGCCCTGCTGTTGGCCTTTATTTATGTGCAGGGCATGGCGTTGACCTACACAGCCCTTGGTCTTGTGGTTGCCGCTGCCGGGTTACAGTTCCAGGCCGCGCTGCAGCATCCTTACGTCCTTATTGGCCTGTCGGTGGTCTTCATCCTGCTGGCACTGTCGATGTTCGGCCTGTTTACCCTGCAGTTACCCTCGGCTCTGCAGACTCGCTTAACGCTGATGAGTAACCGCCAGCAGGGTGGCTCGGCGGGTGGGGTATTCGCGATGGGAGCCATCGCCGGTTTGATTTGTTCCCCTTGCACCACCGCACCGCTGAGCGCCATCCTGCTCTATATCGCCCAGAGCGGCAATATGTGGCTCGGCGGCGGAACGTTGTACCTGTATGCCCTGGGCATGGGCCTGCCGCTGATTCTGGTCACGGTTTTCGGCAATCGACTGCTGCCGAAGAGCGGCCCGTGGATGGAGACGGTGAAAACCGCGTTTGGCTTTGTCATCCTCGCGCTGCCGGTGTTCCTCCTTGAGCGTATCATCGGCGATGTCTGGGGCTTGCGCCTGTGGGCGATGCTTGGCGTAGCATTCTTTGCCTGGGCGTTTATCGTCAGCCTGGGGGCGAAACAGCCATGGATGCGCCTGGTGCAAATCCTTCTGCTCGCTGCCGCGCTGGTGAGCGTACGCCCTCTGCAGGACTGGGCGTTCGGCACACCGGTGGGTCAGACGCAAGCGCATCTGAACTTCACCCAGATTAAAAACGTGGATGAACTCAACAGCGCCCTGGCAGAGGCAAAAGGCAAACCAGTGATGCTCGATCTCTATGCCGACTGGTGTGTCGCCTGCAAAGAGTTTGAAAAATATACCTTTAGCGATCCGCAGGTGCAAAGCGCCCTGAAAGAGACCGTTTTGCTCCAGGCGAACGTGACCGCCAATAATGCGCAGGATAAAGCTCTGCTGAAGCAGCTTAACGTGCTCGGGCTGCCAACCATTCTGTTCTTCAATCAACAGGGCCTGGAGCAGCCAGAACAGCGTGTAACCGGGTTTATGGATGCGGCGGCATTTAGCGCGCATTTGCGCAATCGCCAACCGTAAACAACACTTTAAACGGGACAAACCGTTGGGAATAGCGGAGGAGATAACCGTGCAACGTGAAGACGTACTGGGACAAGCCCTGCAACTACTTGAGATTCAAGGGATCGCCAGCACCACGCTTGAGATGGTAGCCGACCGTATCGATTATCCCCTGGATGAACTTAAGCGCTTCTGGCCGGATAAAGAGGCGCTACTCTATGATGCCCTGCGCTATCTCAGCCAGCAGGTTGATATCTGGCGCAGGCAACTAATGCTGAATGAAGAACTGACCTCGGAGCAAAAGCTTCTGGCGCGCTATACCGCCCTGACGGAATGCGTCAGCAACAACCGGTACCCGGGTTGTCTGTTCATCGCCGCCTGCACTTATTTTCCCGACCCAGGCCATCCTATCCACCAGTTGGCGGATCAGCAAAAACGGGCGGCGCATGACTTCACCCACGAGCTGCTGACCACGCTGGAAGTCGATGATCCGGCGATGGTGGCGAAGCAGATGGAGCTGGTGCTGGAAGGTTGCCTCAGCCGCATGCTGGTGAACCGTAGCCAGGCCGATGTGGATACGGCACACCGTCTGGCGGAAGATATTTTGCGATTTGCTCAGTGTCGTATGGGCGGAGCACTGACCTAAGCCAGGATGCCCGCCCAGGCAGAGACGAGAAGACACAGCGCCATCAGGCGCTGAAACCGCACCATCGCCACGGTGGTGCGAAAAATTCGGTTCACCGCTTTACCCAACCACGCCCAGCACATCAAACAGACTATTGAGATCAGCAGAAACCATAGCGCCATTAGCGCAATATCCCGCAATGCATGGTCGCCAGCAGGGGCAAACAGACTGACGACGGCCAGCGCCATCATCCAGGTTTTCGGGTTCACGATCTGCAGCAGCGCCGCCGCCTGAGCGGTGAATCGGATACGGTTCTCAGCGGAAAGACGGGCGGCCGGAGCGCGAAACAGCTGCCAGCTCATCCAGCTTAGCCACAGCACGCCTGCCCAGCTCATTATCTGACGTATCAGAGGATACTGACGCAGCACTTCTCCTGCGCCCGCGCCTGATACCAGCACGATCGCACTGGCCGTGATACACCCGCCCAGAATAGCAGGTACGGTATTTTTTACGCCAAAGTGCTGGCTGTTCGTCAGCACCAGGATATTGGTTGGCCCCGGCGTAATGGAGGCAACAAATGCGAACAACAGAAAGGGTATCAAACTCACAGGTGGCTCCTTTTTATTAGAGCCATGAATGTGCCGTTATTTTTTGGAAACGTCTGGAAGGTTTGTGCACAACCGGCGGTAGTGTGCAGGAGAGATACGGTAAGCCCGCTGAAACCATCGCCCCAGATGGCTTTGATCGGCAAAACCCACTGCGGCAGCCACATCAACGGGCTGGTCACCGCGTGCCAGCAGCTGTCGGGCCTTTGCCAGACGCAGCTGAATAAGCCATGCGTGGGGCGCCAGGTTGAACTCGCGCTTGAAACAGCGCGTCAGGGTAAAGCGATCCGTGCCCGTCTCGCGCGCAAGGTCTGACAGCCCCACGTTCTCACCGATATGGGCATAGAGATAGTCGCGCGCACGATGCGCCACGGCAGCGCTTTGTAACTGCGACGGCAGTTTCTTACGCCAGTGGCAATGGGCGGTGATCCGGGAGAGCAGATTATCCATTGTGCTCTGCTGAACGATTTTCATCTCGTCATTATGCAGGGTAGAGAATGTCTCACCGATAGCGCACACCAGCTGCGGCTCCCGCGTCAGCGTTTGGGCAAAGTGGAGTGAATAACTCCCGGGAGTCGATTCGTAGAGCCCCTGTAGCGCATGGGTAAGCCAGCGCTCATCAAGATAGAAGGTCAGATAGGTAAAACCGCCCTCTACAGGCGCATCTCCGTCGTGAATTTCTCCAGGCTCGAGGAGAAATGCGTCGCCCGGCTGGCTACGATGACGCTCACGGCGGCAATGAAACTGCTGCGTGCCGGAGAGGGTTATCCCTACCAGATAGCTATCGTGCCAGTGCGGATCAAAGGCATGCCCTTCGAAATGCGCTTTAATCGTCTCAATACCCGTATCTGCATGCTGACGCAGTTCAAGCCAGTCATTCGTCATACTGCCCTCCTCTTACTCTCAGCATTGCCGTATCACACAGGTACTGTCTGGAAGATTTGTGCATTTTCGCGGCGAAAGCGGACAGATTGCCGCAAACTTAAGCAGTTGAACAGCTTTTCCCGAAATAATGTTGACGATCGGGCGTGATTGCGGTTTAATGCGCTCCGTTGCCCGGATAGCTCAGTCGGTAGAGCAGGGGATTGAAAATCCCCGTGTCCTTGGTTCGATTCCGAGTCCGGGCACCACTATTTAAAGAACCCAGCCTATGGCTGGGTTTTTGCTTTTCTGCGTTTATAAATCCCTTCTTTGTATTCTTGTTTCTCTTTGTCGTGGGATCGTGCGACCTGCGTTGCCGGATGGCGGCTTTGCCTTATCCGGCCTACTAAGCCACTCGGCATGATTTCTGACGCACAAAGCAAAAAACCCCGCACCTTACGGTACGGGGTTCTTCTAATTGATGCCTGGCAGTTCCCTACTCTCACATGGGGAGACCCCACACTACCATCGGCGCTACGGCGTTTCACTTCTGAGTTCGGCATGGGGTCAGGTGGGACCACCGCGCTAAAGCCGCCAGGCAAATTCTGTTAAATCTGTATCAAGCTGAGTTGAATGTGTCGTCTCTTCGCCGAAACAGCTTCGGCGTTGTAAGGTTAAGCCTCACGGTTCATTAGTATCGGTTAGCTCAACGCATCGCTGCGCTTACACACCCGACCTATCAACGTCGTAGTCTTCAACGTTCCTTCAGGACTCTCAAGGAGTCAGGGAGAACTCATCTCGGGGCAAGTTTCGTGCTTAGATGCTTTCAGCACTTATCTTTTCCGCATTTAGCTACCGGGCAATGCCATTGGCATGACAACCCGAACACCAGTGATGCGTCCACTCCGGTCCTCTCGTACTAGGAGCAGCCCCCCTCAATTCTCCAGCGCCCACGGCAGATAGGGACCGAACTGTCTCACGACGTTCTAAACCCAGCTCGCGTACCACTTTAAATGGCGAACAGCCATACCCTTGGGACCTACTTCAGCCCCAGGATGTGATGAGCCGACATCGAGGTGCCAAACACCGCCGTCGATATGAACTCTTGGGCGGTATCAGCCTGTTATCCCCGGAGTACCTTTTATCCGTTGAGCGATGGCCCTTCCATTCAGAACCACCGGATCACTATGACCTGCTTTCGCACCTGCTCGAGCCGTCACTCTCGCAGTCAAGCTAGCTTATGCCATTGCACTAACCTCCTGATGTCCGACCAGGATTAGCTAACCTTCGTGCTCCTCCGTTACTCTTTGGGAGGAGACCGCCCCAGTCAAACTACCCACCAGACACTGTCCGCAACCCGGATTACGGGTCTACGTTAGAACACCAGCCATTAAAGGGTGGTATTTCAAGGTTGGCTCCACGCAGACTGGCGTCCACGCTTCAAAGCCTCCCACCTATCCTACACATCAAGGACCAGTGTTCAGTGTCAAGCTATAGTAAAGGTTCACGGGGTCTTTCCGTCTTGCCGCGGGTACACTGCATCTTCACAGCGAGTTCAATTTCACTGAGTCTCGGGTGGAGACAGCCTGGCCATCATTACGCCATTCGTGCAGGTCGGAACTTACCCGACAAGGAATTTCGCTACCTTAGGACCGTTATAGTTACGGCCGCCGTTTACCGGGGCTTCGATCAAGAGCTTCGCGTTACCGCTAACCCCATCAATTAACCTTCCGGCACCGGGCAGGCGTCACACCGTATACGTCCACTTTCGTGTTTGCACAGTGCTGTGTTTTTAATAAACAGTTGCAGCCAGCTGGTATCTTCGACTGATTTCAGCTCCACCCGCAGGGGCTTCACCTACATATCAGCGTGCCTTCTCCCGAAGTTACGGCACCATTTTGCCTAGTTCCTTCACCCGAGTTCTCTCAAGCGCCTTGGTATTCTCTACCTGACCACCTGTGTCGGTTTGGGGTACGATTTGATGTTACCTGATGCTTAGAGGCTTTTCCTGGAAGCAGGGCATTTGTTACTTCAGCACCGTAGTGCCTCGTCATCACACCTCAGCGTTAATAAACGACCGGATTTACCTAATCGTTCCGCCTACATGCTTAAACCGGGACAACCGTCGCCCGGCTAACATAGCCTTCTCCGTCCCCCCTTCGCAGTAACACCAAGTACAGGAATATTAACCTGTTTCCCATCGACTACGCCTTTCGGCCTCGCCTTAGGGGTCGACTCACCCTGCCCCGATTAACGTTGGACAGGAACCCTTGGTCTTCCGGCGTGCGGGCTTTTCACCCGCATTATCGTTACTTATGTCAGCATTCGCACTTCTGATACCTCCAGCATGCCTCACAGCACACCTTCAACGGCTTACAGAACGCTCCCCTACCCAACAACACATAAGCGTCGCTGCCGCAGCTTCGGTGCATGGTTTAGCCCCGTTACATCTTCCGCGCAGGCCGACTCGACCAGTGAGCTATTACGCTTTCTTTAAATGATGGCTGCTTCTAAGCCAACATCCTGGCTGTCTGTGCCTTCCCACATCGTTTCCCACTTAACCATGACTTTGGGACCTTAGCTGGCGGTCTGGGTTGTTTCCCTCTTCACGACGGACGTTAGCACCCGCCGTGTGTCTCCCGTGATAACATTCTTCGGTATTCGTAGTTTGCATCGGGTTGGTAAGCCGGGATGGCCCCCTAGCCGAAACAGTGCTCTACCCCCGAAGATGAGTTCACGAGGCGCTACCTAAATAGCTTTCGGGGAGAACCAGCTATCTCCCGGTTTGATTGGCCTTTCACCCCCAGCCACAAGTCATCCGCTAATTTTTCAACATTAGTCGGTTCGGTCCTCCAGTTAGTGTTACCCAACCTTCAACCTGCCCATGGCTAGATCACCGGGTTTCGGGTCTATACCCTGCAACTTAACGCCCAGTTAAGACTCGGTTTCCCTTCGGCTCCCCTATACGGTTAACCTTGCTACAGAATATAAGTCGCTGACCCATTATACAAAAGGTACGCAGTCACACCACGAAGGTGCTCCCACTGCTTGTACGTACACGGTTTCAGGTTCTTTTTCACTCCCCTCGCCGGGGTTCTTTTCGCCTTTCCCTCACGGTACTGGTTCACTATCGGTCAGTCAGGAGTATTTAGCCTTGGAGGATGGTCCCCCCATATTCAGACAGGATACCACGTGTCCCGCCCTACTCTTCGAGTTCACAGCCTGTGTGCTTTCGTGTACGGGGCTGTCACCCTGTATCGCCGGACTTTCCAGACCGTTCCACTAACACACAAGCTGATTCAGACTCTGGGCTGCTCCCCGTTCGCTCGCCGCTACTGGGGGAATCTCGGTTGATTTCTTTTCCTCGGGGTACTTAGATGTTTCAGTTCCCCCGGTTCGCCTCGTTAACCTATGTATTCAGTTAACGATAGTGTGTCGGAACACACTGGGTTTCCCCATTCGGACATCGCCGGGTCAAAGGTTCATATCACCTCGCCGGCGCTTTTCGCAGATTAGCACGTCCTTCATCGCCTCTGACTGCCAGGGCATCCACCGTGTACGCTTAGTCGCTTAACCTCACAACCCGAAGATGTTTCTTTCGATTCATCATCAAATTGCGAAAATTTGAGAGACTCGAACACACCATTAAAGATGTGTCGTTTCAATTTTCAGCTTGATCCAGATTTTTAAAGAGCAAATATCTCAAACGTCACCCGAAGATGAGTTTTGAGATATTAAGGCAGGTGACTTTCACTCACGAACCAGCAAGTGGCGTCCCCTAGGGGATTCGAACCCCTGTTACCGCCGTGAAAGGGCGGTGTCCTGGGCCTCTAGACGAAGGGGACACTGAAGTCTCAATCGCAAGACGCCTTGCTATTTACTTTTCATCAGACAATCTGTGTGAGCACTACAAAGGCAGGTTCTTTAAGGTAAGGAGGTGATCCAACCGCAGGTTCCCCTACGGTTACCTTGTTACGACTTCACCCCAGTCATGAATCACAAAGTGGTAAGCGCCCTCCCGAAGGTTAAGCTACCTACTTCTTTTGCAACCCACTCCCATGGTGTGACGGGCGGTGTGTACAAGGCCCGGGAACGTATTCACCGTAGCATTCTGATCTACGATTACTAGCGATTCCGACTTCATGGAGTCGAGTTGCAGACTCCAATCCGGACTACGACGCACTTTATGAGGTCCGCTTGCTCTCGCGAGGTCGCTTCTCTTTGTATGCGCCATTGTAGCACGTGTGTAGCCCTACTCGTAAGGGCCATGATGACTTGACGTCATCCCCACCTTCCTCCAGTTTATCACTGGCAGTCTCCTTTGAGTTCCCGGCCGAACCGCTGGCAACAAAGGATAAGGGTTGCGCTCGTTGCGGGACTTAACCCAACATTTCACAACACGAGCTGACGACAGCCATGCAGCACCTGTCTCAGAGTTCCCGAAGGCACCAAAGCATCTCTGCTAAGTTCTCTGGATGTCAAGAGTAGGTAAGGTTCTTCGCGTTGCATCGAATTAAACCACATGCTCCACCGCTTGTGCGGGCCCCCGTCAATTCATTTGAGTTTTAACCTTGCGGCCGTACTCCCCAGGCGGTCGACTTAACGCGTTAGCTCCGGAAGCCACTCCTCAAGGGAACAACCTCCAAGTCGACATCGTTTACGGCGTGGACTACCAGGGTATCTAATCCTGTTTGCTCCCCACGCTTTCGCACCTGAGCGTCAGTCTTTGTCCAGGGGGCCGCCTTCGCCACCGGTATTCCTCCAGATCTCTACGCATTTCACCGCTACACCTGGAATTCTACCCCCCTCTACAAGACTCTAGCCTGCCAGTTTCGAATGCAGTTCCCAGGTTGAGCCCGGGGATTTCACATCCGACTTGACAGACCGCCTGCGTGCGCTTTACGCCCAGTAATTCCGATTAACGCTTGCACCCTCCGTATTACCGCGGCTGCTGGCACGGAGTTAGCCGGTGCTTCTTCTGCGGGTAACGTCAATTGCTGAGGTTATTAACCTCAACACCTTCCTCCCCGCTGAAAGTACTTTACAACCCGAAGGCCTTCTTCATACACGCGGCATGGCTGCATCAGGCTTGCGCCCATTGTGCAATATTCCCCACTGCTGCCTCCCGTAGGAGTCTGGACCGTGTCTCAGTTCCAGTGTGGCTGGTCATCCTCTCAGACCAGCTAGGGATCGTCGCCTAGGTGAGCCGTTACCCCACCTACTAGCTAATCCCATCTGGGCACATCTGATGGCAAGAGGCCCGAAGGTCCCCCTCTTTGGTCTTGCGACATTATGCGGTATTAGCTACCGTTTCCAGTAGTTATCCCCCTCCATCAGGCAGTTTCCCAGACATTACTCACCCGTCCGCCGCTCGTCACCCGGAGAGCAAGCTCTCCTGTGCTACCGCTCGACTTGCATGTGTTAGGCCTGCCGCCAGCGTTCAATCTGAGCCATGATCAAACTCTTCAATTTAAGTTTGATGCTCGTGAATTAAACTTCGTAATGAATTACGTATGTTCACTCAGAGACTTGGTATTCATTTATTGTCCGAAGACATTAAGAATCCATGTCACTTTGAGTGCCCACACAGATTGTCTGATAAATTGTTAAAGAGCAGTGCAACGCGGCTTTCGCTCACCGTTGCGAGGTGGCGTATATTACGCTTTCCTCTTTCAGAGTCAACCCGTTATTTCAGGATTTTTTCTCTTCAACCGACCGGGTTGTTTGTGAAGTGATTCACATCCGCCGTGTCGATGGAGGCGCATTATAGGGAGTTCTCAGCAGGCCGCAACCGCTAAATGACAGAAAAATGACTGACTGCTGCATTCCACAGCAAAACCCCGCCTTATACCCTTTTATGCACAAAGTTATCCACAATCGTGAGCGGATCGCGATGCGATCCTACGAATTGAACGGGAAGATCAACTATACTAGCGGCAAATACTCTCCTCTGTGCAGGCCCATCCTCATGACCACACAACGCCTTGCCCGTGACTGGCGTCTCCCTACTGCAGGAGTGATGCTGCTGGCAATCCTCTTTGCCGGTTTTACCCTGCATGCGCACTGGAACGCTTTTATCCAGTGGTGTCTCGCCACACAAATTACGCTGCACCGTTATCTGGTGATGTATCTGCTGCAGCTTAATAACCACCAGTACAGCGGCGGATTATGGCTGTTAACGGGGGCTTTCCTTTATGGTGTCCTTCACGCCATCGGACCCGGGCACGGAAAATTCATTGTGACGACCTATCTGACCACCAATAAGGAAAGCGAGCTGGCCGCCCGGGTCGTCCCCTTCCTCGGTAGCCTGATGCAGGGCGTGAGCGCCATTCTGTTTGTCTTTATTCTGGCGGTGGGGTTTAACCTCGCCTCAGGGGATATCAGTACCAGCCGCTGGTACGTGGAGAAGATAAGCGCAGTGCTTATTGGCGCTTTTGGCGCGTTTGTTATTTATCAGGCGCTGAAGAGCCTGCGTCCACACAGGTTAACGATCTCAGCCATCAAACCGCTTCATCAGCACGATGAACACTGTGGCTGCGGCCACCACGGCGTGGGGGCAAACCTGACACAAGGCGACTGGAAAACGCGCCTGGGTGTCATTCTGGCGATTGGCGCACGCCCGTGCAGCGGGGCGATCATGATCCTGATGTTTTCGAACGCGCTGGGGATTGTCACTTGGGGGGTGGCCGCAGTCATGACCATGTCTTTGGGAACCGCGCTCTCTATCGTGGGGCTTTCACTGGCAGTACGCTACGCCCGCGAGCGCACGGTGAGCTGGTTCGGAGAAAGCGCCTCATTAAGATGGCTCGTACCGGCAGTCAAAATAGCCGGGGGGATAGTCCTGATCCTGTTCGCGACGGTGCTGTTTCTGACGGTGATCCCCGTCAGCGCCAATGGCGACTACATCGCTGCTGGATGCTAATAAAAGAAAACCCGCCGTTGGCGGGTTTTCTTTTATTACTCGTTGATGCGTGGATGCTGGTCCACTAGTCGGGAGCGTTTTTTCTGCAGCTCTTCAATCTCTGCGTCAATATCCTCAATCTTCTGCTCTACGTTATCGTAATGCTCACGCAGGATCTCTTTCGCTTCCTGAATATCAGACGCCGCAGGCGTTGCACCTTTCAGAGGACGGTTCGCCGTCTCCTTCATGGTAATACCGGTAATCAAACCAATCACCGCGATCACCATCAGATAATAAGCCGGCATCATCAGGTTCTGCGTGCTCTCTACCAGCGAGGCGGCAAGCGTCGGGGTCAGACCGGCAATCAGCACCGAGATGTTAAAGGCCGCGGCCAGCGCGCTGTAGCGAATATGCGTCGGGAACATCGCGGGCAACGTTGAGGCCATCACCCCGATAAAGCAGTTAAGGATCACCGCCAGCAGCAGCAGACCGGCAAAAATCAGCCCCAGCACATTACTGTTGATCAGAATAAATGCCGGAATGGCCAGAGCAAACAGCGCGACGCTTCCCAGGATAATGAACGGTCGACGGCCAAAACGGTCACTCAACAGGCCCATTATCGGCTGCACAAACAGCATACCGACCATGATGGCGATAATAATCAGTACACCGTGATCTTCCGAGTAGTGCAGGTTGTGCGACAGATAGCTCGGCATGTAGGTCAACAGCATGTAGTAGGTCACGTTGGTCGAAATCACCAGGCCAATACAGGTCAGCAGGCTGCGCCAGTGCTTAGTGGCAATCTCTTTAAACGACACCTTCGGACCATCCTGCAGCCCTTCGCGGTCACCCTGCTCCAGTTTTTCGACGTGCTGCTGGAACGCGGGCGTCTCCTCAAGCGCATGACGCAGGTAGAGACCAATAATCCCCAGCGGCAGTGCCAGGAAGAACGGGATACGCCAGCCCCAGTCGAGGAAGTTATCTTCGCCCACGACAGTTGAAATCAGCACCACCACGCCCGCGCCCATAACAAACCCGGCAATCGAGCCAAAGTCCAGCCAGCTCCCCATAAAACCGCGCTTACGGTCAGGGGAATACTCGGCAACGAAGATCGAGGCACCTGTATATTCACCGCCCACGGAGAAGCCCTGAGCCATCTTACAAATCAGCAGCAAAATCGGTGCCCAAATGCCGATGGTGGCGTAAGACGGTATAAGGCCGATACAGAATGTACTGATCGACATAATGACGATGGTGATGGCCAGGATCTTCTGACGACCATATTTATCGCCGAGCATACCGAAGAACAGACCGCCCAGCGGGCGAATCAGGAAGGGAACGGAGAACGTACCCAGTGCGGCAATCATCTGCAGGCTGGGATCGGCCCCGGGGAAAAACACTTTACCTAACGCATAGGCCACAAAGCCGTAGACACCAAAATCGAACCATTCCATCGCATTACCGAGCGAGGCTGCGGTAATGGCTTTACGCAGCTTTGCGTCATCAATAATGGTGACGTCGCGAAGCGTGATGGGTTTAATCTTTTTCCTTCTTAGCATAGCTATCCTCGTTGACTCGGCCCTGTCTGTTTCACAGTCCAGTTAGCGTTCTGTGAACCATGGGATCCGCTCCATGCGAATCGCCTTATTCAAGCGTAGCAGGTTTACTTACATTGACGTTTTACGTCGATACAACCGAACCTGTTGACGCCTGCCTGGGCAGTTAATGACCTTTTTACCCTACCAGCGTTTATATTTGTGATCAACTTCACACATATTTTCGCGTCAGGTCAGCTCAGGCAAATTTTTGTCAAGGAGTGCCAATAAGCACTTCCTTAACCTGCCTAAAGATCATCCTCACGCGCGTCATTATTTCTTTCCTAACAGAAAAACAAACCACGTTAATTCACATCGGCTTTACATAAATTCCCACCAACAGGAACCGTCCTCAAGTTTTACATTGAATATGTGACACGGATAACTAAAACGATGTTTTATTTTCATTGAATCACTATTCCAATGATCGGATGATAAATCCGAATTCAGCGTTTAAGGTGTTTCTGAATCAGTTTAATCGGGAGCACACATTTAATTATGTTGCAGAGTTATCGAAAAAAGACCGCAAGCAATACGAGCAATCAATTGAATTTATTGACTAATTTTTAACAGCTATCACCCGTCCTGCGGGACCCGATGTGAGGTTTGTCCATGAAGATTAAAGCCACGATAGAACGCATACCTGGCGGTATGATGCTGGTTCCGCTGGTGCTGGGCGCGATCCTGAATACCCTTGCTCCCGATACCGGAGCTTATTTTGGCGGTTTCACAAAAGGCATGATAACAGGCACGGTTCCCATTCTTGCCGTCTGGTTTTTTTGTATCGGCGCATCCATTAATTTGCGGGCAACGGGGACTGTAATACGCAAATCCGGCACGCTGGTGATAACCAAAATAGCCGTAGCCTGGGCGGTAGCAATGATATGCGCAATGTTCATTCCGGAGGATGGAATTCAGACCGGGTTCTTCGCGGGATTATCGGTCCTGGCGATTGTCTCGGCGATGGATATGACCAACGGCGGATTGTACGCCAGCCTGATGAACCAGTACGGGACGAAAGAAGAGTCCGGCGCATTTGTGTTGATGTCTCTGGAGTCCGGCCCGCTGATGACGATGCTGATCCTGGGATCTGCTGGCCTGGCCTCGTTTGAACCCCACCACTTTGTCGGCGCGATCCTGCCCTTCCTGATCGGTTTCGCCCTTGGCAATCTCGATCACGACCTGCGTGATTTCTTTAGCAAAGCCACGCCGGTGCTGATCCCGTTCTTCGGTTTCGCACTGGGGAACACCATCAACCTGAAGGTCATTCTCGATACCGGCCTGCTGGGGATTGTGCTGGGTGTCGCCGTGATCGTCATCACCGGTATTCCGCTGATTATTGCCGACCGCGTAATCGGAGGAGGAAACGGCACGGCCGGCGTCGCCGCCTCTTCAGCCGCGGGCGCAGCCGTCGCAAACCCGGTGATTATTGCCCAAATTAACCCGGCCTTCGAACCGGTGGCCGCTTCAGCGACGGCGCTGGTTGCCGCGAGCGTGATTGTCACCGCGATTCTGGTCCCCATCATCACGGCGCTGTATGCGAAACGCTACGGGAATATGCCAGAGACCCAGCCTGAACCGAAACCAATACAAATGAATCATTAACACACCGCACCAGGCCATCCCCTCTCCCCTACGGGGAGAGGGTTAGGGTGAGGGGTAAGGGATTTACCCAAAAATCTCTTCCACCATCGCATCCACCAGCCGTTTTGCCGAACAGAGCCTTGGCATACCCAGCGCGACGGTCTGCCAGTTTTGCGTCACTGACCAGCTCACCGGATGTTGATCCGCCTGACACCAGTCCCCCAGCCACCCCAGCATGTCTTTATGATCGATTAAACCCGGAGAGGCAGGCGTTGTCAGCCACTGGTGATAGAAATGGCGGGTCGTGGGGGATGCATTAATGCCCTGCGCCAGATAGTTAGCTGCCATGCTGCGCAGGTTATCCTTAAGCATTGCCGCCACATCTTCATTCGCGAGGCGGCATGCATCACCAAATGCCCCCCAGCGCAGCTCTTCCAGCACGATAAAACAGCGCCCGGCCAGCGACCAGCCATCATAATGCCCGGCCCGCCAGCGGGTAAAAATCTGCTCACTGTGCTCGCCCGCCTGCACCGTGAGCCCGCGCTGGGTCAGCGCCTTTTCTTTATATGCTGCACGTTGGGTAAAATGAGAGGCGAGTTCAGCGTACTGCTGCATCAGCCCGGGGGATTGCGGGGCGCGCGGGTTCGTCTGCTGGCGCAAAGCAATCAGCTTCTCTGCCATCAGCGTCAGCGCCAGATGACCCGGATCCAGCATGCCGGCCAGTTTTTCCGCCAGCCCCAGGCGCAGCGCTGCATTTTCATTGAGCATACCCGCCATCGCCCAGGGGCGTAGCCGGGTATGCGTCATGATTTCCTGAGTCAAACGCTCGCGAAACTGAAGCTGTTGTGGTCCCAGGTGAGGATGACGCGCCGCGTCTCCCCCCTGCACCAGATCGACCATAAATTTTGGATTAATACACTCCAGCGTTCGCCCGGGGCCGTCCAGTAGTGGTGTTGTCATGGTTGCTCTGCCGCGAATAGAGTTTGAATATCATCGCGTAACAGTCGGGTATCTTCCTGTATCCACGTCGCAGTCGTAATGCTTTGCTTCAACAGCTGACAGAGCGCTCGGGTTGAATGCTCATTCTGTTGACGCACTGCGAGGCTATCACGCAAGCTTTCCTGTAACCCGGTCAGGCACAGCGAAAATTCTGCAAAGAACGTTGCCATTCCTGCCGTAACAGAGACATCGACCTGCGCGGACAAAGCTTTACGTATTTGTTCACAAAACTGTTCAATATGTTGCTTAAATTTGTCATGTAGCTGCGCAATGTCGATAACATAGCGCGTGCGCGTTTCCACATACTCATCCCAGCCCCAGCCCGGATTATTGAGCCAGCGAGAGACCGTCTCTCGCATGCTGCCCCCACCCGATGGCGGGCCTGCCTGGCTGTCATCCTGCGCAATCGCATCATTAAACAGCGCCCGCGTATTGAAGTTAAGCTGGTGAGCCTGAAACGCCGGGAAACTGATTCGCGCCCGAAAACCCGCATGGCTCAGATGCTCTTTAATACGCGTTTCGATAGGGCGCATAGCTTCGTTAAGGGAGCGCGCCAGCGTGGACTCAAGCTGGTCGAAGCGTAGCGCCAGCTCCCGGCAAATCTTCGTCTGCGCATCCAGCATCACCCGCTCGCAGGAGGAGCGGATTTTACTCAGCGCAATCTGCGCCTGCCCTTCGTCGTCCAGAACCAGCTGCTTCAGCTCGTGCGGCTCGTCACCGTGAGGGGTCTGCCGATCGATGCCTGCCAAATCACGAATATGCTGAGCGCTGAACACCTCGCCAATCGCCTGGTTAAGCGCGGTTTTTTGGGCCCCCATAAAGTCCGCAGTGGCGTTCAGCGCCTCCTCAACTTCATGTTTCACCTCATCGCTCACCACGCTCTGGCGCGTCTGCAGAAGCGCCATGTCCTCTTCCAGACGTGCGATATTCAATTCCAGCGCCTCAAAGGCGACCGTCAGACCCTGATAGCGGAAGTCGAGGTACTCCCGGGCATTTTGTGCGTAATTAAGCAGCTTATGCGAGGCCGAACGCAGCGCGTATAGCGAGGCGTTGGCATAGGCGGCGTAAATCAGCTTGCGTATAGGTTGTTCGAAGAGCGAATCTTCCCAGAGCAAATCGGCAGAATGACGAATATGATCGATATCGTCCAGGTCCGCCGTACGCCAGCGCCGCCCAAGCGCCGCTTCGGCAAAATCCTGCACCCAGGGTTGCTCCTGATGATCCGGCAGCTGTCCGTGGGTACTCATCTCGTAGCGAGCGCGGTTCGCCAGATACGCCCACATGGAGGAAACGGGGTAGATCTGGCCAGGCGAAATATTGCCTTTCATTAAGGTGCCGGAGATCATCGCCCGGATCTGCTCTTCATCGTCGCTGTTGCGATCTTTCTGATCGAACTTATTGACCAGCGCATACAGCGGCACGGATTTTCCCGCCGCGGAAATAGCCTGGCGGACTTCTTCATCAGAGATGGATTTAAGCTGGGTATAATCCATCACGGCCAGCACAGCCGACGCGCGGGACAACTGTTCGTTGAGCATTTTTTGCAGATGCGGCTGTCCGGCCTCATTCGGCCCGGGCGTATCGAGCAACGTCAGCTGTCCGAGGTGAGCATCCAGACCCGCAAGATGCACGAACTCCACTTCAATCACCGGAATATGTTCGATGGCGGCATATTCAGAGAAGGGAAACTCCACGCCTAGCGCCTGGGATAGTCTTACCAGGTCATTGAGGCTTTTCAGACAATGAAATATCGGCTGCGCGCCCAGGTGATGCTTCTCAAAAGCTTCTCCTTTTTCAATGCGCTCCAGCAGCGTATTCATGTCTTTATCAATTTCCAGATGCTGGGCCAGCTTCCCGCGATCGTAATCGCATAGCTTTTTCTGCAGCAGTTGAATCAAATCATCAATCGGCGAGGCATGTGAGAAATGCAGCACCGGGTCCTTCTGACCCGGCGTATGGCGAATCAGGGTAGGTAGCGCCGTCATCGGACGATTGCGGTTCGGCAACACTTCGGTACCCACAATCGCATTAATGGTGGTCGATTTCCCCGCTTTCATGGTGCCAACAATAGCGAGGACCATTTCCAGCCGGGTTATTTTCCGTAATTCATTATTCAGCATCGCCTGCTGCGCTTCGACACCGCGCGCACTAAAATGCAAAGGTAAAACGTTGTTCTTTTCACCCGTAATGGCTGCCGCTGTGCTCTCCAGCATCGCAGTCGGCATTGATTTCAACGTATCAAGATTTTGCAGGGCGAGCTGTAACAAACGCTCAGCTTCCTGGCTTAATTCAAAAATGGTCTGTGTGTGCATGATAAAAGCCTTTCCTTAACGCAAATTTATTACTTTTATTAAGCCACTGGTATTAATTATGTTGTTCAGGCTTATATGATCACGTGTGGAAAACATGTTCGCCGAAATATAACCGATTGATGATAATCAGAAATAATTCGCTATCCTTGCATGGCGTGTATAGCTCCCCTCCGGGCCTGACGGCCAAAGGAAAAAAGCGTAGCCCAATTTTAAGAAACTTCAGGATATATCATCATTATTTACCCACCTAAAAAGAGAGGTAATACGCCCCTGCCAAAAGATATGGATGGCAGCGAAGTCAGGAGATAAATAACAATGTGTCGCTTCACCTTATCCGAAATGGCGGAGCGTAGCAATTTGCCGCAATAAAATATTCGATATATTTAGCACCCATTCTTTCCACCGTGTTAATGACGTTAGCATCGCTTAACTGACTGACAGGAAGTGTCACTCCCGATACGCTTTTTGCATTTTTTTAATTCACAATATCACCGACAACCGTGTGGATTTGCGCTATACTTGCCGCCTTTTTCGGCACGCTGCCGTCATTTAGCTGGCACTTTCCAGCGCGTTTACACTTTTTTTGAGGATACCGATATGTCACTCCCACATTGCCCAAAATGCAATTCTGAATACACCTATGAAGATAATGGCATGTTCATCTGCCCGGAATGCGCTCACGAATGGAATGATGCCGAACCATCACACGATGCTGATGCACTTGTCGTAAAAGATGCGAACGGCAATCTGCTGGCGGACGGCGACAGCGTTACCGTGGTTAAAGACCTGAAAGTGAAAGGCAGTTCTTCCATGCTGAAGATTGGCACCAAAGTGAAGAATATCCGTCTGGTTGAAGGCGATCATAATATCGACTGCAAAATTGACGGCTTCGGTCCGATGAAGCTGAAATCCGAGTTCGTGAAAAAGAACTGATTTACCCGCCCGGTGGCGCTTCGCTTACCGGGCTTTCGGGAACTACACTTAACGGGCTTTTCTTACGTGAGGTAAAGATTATGCCGTTAAGTCCCTACATCTCTTTCGCCGGCAACTGTGCAGAAGCCACTTCTTTCTACCAGCAAGCCGTCGGCGCAGAACCCCTCTATAAAATCACCTTCGGCGAAATGCCAAAAAGCGATAACAGCGATGAAGGCTGTCCGTCCGGTATGCAATTTCCGGATTCGGCTATCGCTCACTCCAACGTTCGCATTGCGGGCAGCGATATCATGATGAGCGACGGGATGCCGCCGGGCAGCAACGCGCAGTACGCGGGTTTCACGCTGGTACTCGATACCCAGGACGTTAATGAAGGCAAGCGCTGGTTCGACAACCTCGCCGCGGGCGGGAATATCGAAATGGCCTGGCAGGAAACCTTCTGGGCGCACGGTTTCGGTAAAGTCACCGATAAATACGGCGTGCCGTGGATGATTAACGTCGTTAAGCAACACCAAACGTCGTAGGCAGGATAAGCGCAGCGCAGCCGGCAACAGTGCCCGGTGGCGCTGCGCTGACCGGGCCTACGGTGATTGTCATCGAATTCCCCTCAACTCTTCAAACTCCCGCAACCCAGACTTAACCCAAATGTCACATTGATGCGCCAGCATGAGGCCACATTTATCGTGAGGCCCAGCACATGCAAACCGTCATCCGCGTCGAGAAACTGAGCAAGACCTTCAATCACAATAAGGCTCTGCATGCCGTTGATCTGACCGTCCATCAGGGCGAAATGGTGGCGCTGCTGGGGCCATCCGGTTCAGGTAAATCCACCCTTCTGCGTCATTTAAGCGGCCTTATCACCTGCGATAAAACGCCGGAAAGCCACGTCGAGCTGCTGGGCAATAGCGTGCAGCGCGCGGGGCGTCTCGCCAGCGATATCCGCAAGAGCCGCGCCCAGACGGGCTACATCTTCCAGCAGTTCAACCTGGTGAACCGCCTGACGGTGCTGGAGAACGTGCTGATTGGCGCGCTCGGCAGCACCCCATTCTGGCGCACCTGTCTGCGCTGGTTCTCCCCTTCCCAGAAGCAGGAAGCCTTACAGGCGCTGACCCGCGTCGGCATGGCGCATTTCGCCCACCAGCGCGTCTCCACCCTGTCCGGTGGACAACAGCAGCTCGTTGCCATTGCCCGCGCCCTGATGCAAAAAGCGCAAATCATTCTCGCTGACGAACCCATTGCCTCGCTGGACCCGGAGTCCGCCCGCATCGTGATGGAGACCCTGCACGACATTAACCAGAACGACGGCATCACCGTGGTGGTCACGCTGCATCAGGTGGATTACGCCCTGCGCTATTGCGAGCGCATTGTCGCCCTGCGTCAGGGACATGTGTTCTTTGATGGCGCGAGCCATCAGTTTGATAACGAACGTTTTGACCATCTCTACCGCAGCATTAACCGCGTCGAAGAGAACGCGCAGGCTGCTTAATTAAACCCGATCCGAGGAAAGTACATGAGCTACAAAGCCGTTGCCGCGCTGGCCTTTACCAGCATGTTCAGCCTCAGCACCCTGTTTAGCCCAGCGTATGCGGAAGAGCAGGAAAAAGCGCTGAACTTCGGCATTATTTCGACGGAATCACAGCAGAACCTGAAGCCTCAGTGGGAACCGTTCCTGAAAGATATGGAAACCAAACTGGGGATCAAAGTTAACGCCTTCTTTGCCCCGGACTACGCGGGCATCATCCAGGGAATGCGCTTCAACAAAGTGGACATCGCCTGGTACGGCAACCTCTCCGCCATGGAGGCGGTGGACCGCGCGAACGGCCAGGTCTTTGCCCAGACCGTCGCGGCAGATGGCTCCCCGGGCTACTGGAGCGTGCTGATCGTGAACAAAGACAGCCCGATCAACAACCTCAACGACCTGCTCGCCAAACGCAAAGAGTTAACCTTCGGCAACGGCGATCCGAACTCCACCTCCGGTTACCTTGTCCCCGGCTACTACGTCTTCGCCAAAAACAACGCCTCCGCCAGCGACTTCAAACGCACGGTGAACGCCAGCCACGAAACTAACGCCCTGGCCGTGGCCAACAAGCAGGTGGACGTTGCCACCAACAACACCGAAAACCTCGACAAGCTGAAAACTTCCGCGCCGGACAAGCTGAAAGAGATCAAGGTCATCTGGAAATCGCCGCTGATCCCGGGCGACCCGATCGTGTGGCGTAAAAACCTGTCTGAAAGCACCAAGGACAAGGTGTACGACTTCTTTATGACCTATGGTAAAACGCCGGAAGAGAAAGCGGTCCTGGAGCGTCTGGGCTGGGCACCGTTCCGCCCGTCAAGCGACCTGCAGCTGGTCCCGATTCGTCAGCTGGCGCTGTTTAAAGAGATGCAGGGCGTGAAGGACAACAAAGGGCTGAAGGACGAGGAGAAGACCAGCAAAGTGACCACCATTCAGGCCCAGCTGGAAGACCTCGACCGCCTGACCGCCGCGCTGAGCGCCATGACCAGCGTGAATAAAGCGGTGCAGTAGTGCCTTTCTCCCTCTCCCCGTGGGAGAGGGCCGGGGTGAGGGCATCAGCGCGCACATTTCCCCCTCACCCTAACCCTCTCCCTCAAGGGAGAGGGGACTAAACCCAAAGGAGCCAACATGCAAACCATCACCCTCCCACCGCCGAAGCGCAGCTGGTTTTCGCTCATAAGCTGGGCCATCCTGCTGGCGGTGCTGGTTATCTCCTGGAAGGGCGCGGAAATGGATCCGCTGCTGCTCTTCAAAGACGCTGGCAACATGGCGACCTTCGCCGCCGACTTCTTCCCGCCGGACTTCAGCCAGTGGCAGGACTATCTCAGCGAAACGGCTGTCACCCTGCAAATCGCCGTCTGGGGCACCGCCCTTGCCGTCGTTCTCTCCATTCCATTTGGCCTGATGAGCGCCGAAAACATCGTGCCGTGGTGGGTGTATCAGCCGATGCGTCGCCTGATGGACGCCTGCCGCGCCATCAACGAGATGGTCTTTGCGATGCTGTTCGTGGTCGCCGTCGGCCTGGGTCCGTTCGCCGGCGTGATGGCGCTGTTCATCCACACCACCGGCGTGCTTTCCAAGCTGCTCTCCGAAGCGGTCGAAGCCATCGAGCCCGGCCCGGTGGAAGGCATCCGCGCCACGGGCGCCAACAAAATCGAAGAGATCCTTTACGGCGTCCTGCCGCAGGTGATGCCGCTGCTGATCTCCTACTCCCTGTACCGCTTTGAGTCCAACGTCCGCTCCGCCACCGTGGTGGGCATGGTGGGCGCAGGCGGGATTGGCGTCACCCTGTGGGAAGCGATTCGCGGTTTCCAGTTCCAGCAAACCTGCGCCCTGATGGTGCTCATCATCGTCACCGTCAGCCTGCTGGATTTCCTCTCTCAACGTTTGCGTAAGCACTTCATCTGAGAAGCGAGGCTTTGTTTTCTATGCACTTATCCAGACATCCGACCAGTTACCCCACCCGCTGGCAAGAGATTGCGGCAAAGCTCGAAGTGGAGCTGCGCACGCACTACCGCTGCGGGGACTACCTGCCCGCCGAGCAGCAGCTTGCCGACCGCTACGAGGTAAACCGCCACACCCTGCGCCGCGCCATTGACCAACTGGTCGAGCGCGGGTGGGTCCAGCGTCGTCAGGGCGTGGGCGTCCTTGTGCTGATGCGCCCGTTCGACTACCCGCTCAACGCCCAGGCGCGCTTTAGCCAGAACCTGCTGGATCAGGGCAGCCACCCGACCAGCGAAAAGCTGCTCTCGGTATTGCGCCCGGCCTCCAGCCACGTGTCGGACGCGCTGGGCATTCAGGAGGGCGATAACGTCATTCACCTGCGCACCCTGCGCCGGGTTAACGGCGTGGCGGTGTGCCAGATAGACCACTACTTCGCGGACCTCGCCCTCTGGCCCGTGCTCCAGCATTTCTCCAGCGGCTCGCTGCATGACTTTCTTCAGGATGCAACAGGCGTTGCGCTCAAGCGCACCCAGACGCGCATCAGCGCCCGTCGCGCGCAGGCGAAAGAGAGCAAGGTGCTCGAAATTCCCAATATGGCCCCGCTGCTCTGCGTGCGCACCCTCAACCACCGTGACGGCGAGATCAACGCGACGGAATACTCCGTCAGCCTGACCCGCGCCGACATGATCGAATTCACCATGGAGCACTGAATGCACTTCGACACCTCCACCCGACAGCGCTGGATGCGCGTGCTGGCCCACAGCCAGCCTGCCGCGCTCTCTGCCCGCATGAGCGCCCTGAGTCTGGCACCCGATTACGACACCCTCCGCGCCCCGGAGATCGGCCTCGTTCAGATCCAGGCGCGCATGGGCGGCACCGGCGAGCGCTTCTTCGCCGGAGACGCCACCCTCACCCGCGCGGCGATCCGTCTGAACAGCGGCACGCTGGGCTACAGCTACGTGCTGGGGCGCGACAAAGCCCACGCCGAGCGCTGCGCGGTGATCGACGCGCTTTTACAGGAACAACCCTATTTCCAGACGTTAATGGAAACCCTTATTGCCCCGCTGGAAGCCGACCGCGCCGCGCGCATTGCCGCACGTCAGGCCGAAGTGAACAGCAGCCGGGTCGACTTCTTTACGCTCGTTCGCGGAGACAACGCATGACGCTTCAACCTGCTTTTACCCTGGCCGTCCAGGATGCCCAACACAGTTTTCGTCGCCTGCTGAAGGCGATGAGCGAGCCGGGCGTGATTGTCTCGCTGCACCAGCTCTCCCAGGGCTGGCTGCCGCTGAACCTGGCGACCACCAGCGTGCTGCTGACGCTTGCCGATAACGACACTCCGGTGTGGCTTTCGGGCGCGCTGTCGAACGATATCGCCAGCCAGAACCTGCGTTTTCACACCAGCGCCCCGCTGGTCGATCAGCCCCAGCAGGCGGTTTTTGCCGTGGCCGACGAACAAATTAGCCATGAACAGCTCAACGCCCTGAGCGAAGGCAGCGCCGTCGCCCCGGAGACCAGCGCCACGCTGATCCTGCAGGTCTCCAGCCTGAGCGGCGGCCGCATGCTGCGCCTCACCGGGGCAGGCATCGCCGACGAGCGCATGGTCGCGCCGCAGCTGCCGGAGTGCATCATTCACGAGCTGACCGAACGCCCGCACCCGTTCCCGCTGGGCATTGACCTGATCCTGACCTGCGGCGAGCGCCTGCTGGCAATCCCGCGGACCACCCACGTGGAGGTGTGCTGATGTACGTTGCCGTCAAAGGGGGCGAGAAGGCCATCGCCGCCGCCCATGCGCTACAGGCGCACAGACGACGGGGCGATGAACGGCTTCCCGAGCTGAGCGTCGCCCAGATTGAACAGCAGCTAAACCTTGCCGTCGACCGCGTGATGACCGAGGGCGGCATCGCCGACCGCGAGCTGGCGGCGCTGGCCCTGAAGCAGGCCAGCGGCGATAACGTGGAAGCCATCTTCCTGCTGCGCGCCTACCGCACCACGCTTGCCAAACTGGCGGTGAGCGAGCCGGTGAACACGGCGGAGATGCGCCTGGAGCGCCGCATTTCTGCCGTTTATAAAGACATCCCCGGCGGCCAACTGCTTGGCCCGACCTACGACTACACCCATCGCCTGCTGGATTTTACCCTACTGGCGAACGGCGAAGCGCCGCAGCTGAGCACCTCCGACGCTGAACAGGAACCGTCTCCGCACGTCTTCAGCCTGCTGGCAAAACAGGGCCTGGCGAAGGCGGAGGAAGATTCAGACGCGCAGCCGGATGACATCACCCGCACGCCGCCGGTTTACCCGTGCTCGCGCTCGTCCCGCCTGCAGCAGCTGATGCGCGGCGACGAAGGTTATCTGCTGGCGCTGGCCTACTCCACCCAGCGCGGCTACGGGCGCAACCACCCGTTTGCAGCCGAAATTCGCAGCGGCTACATCGACGTCGAAATCGTGCCGGAAGAGCTGGGTTTTGCGGTGAACGTCGGCGAACTGCTGATGACCGAATGCGAGATGGTGAACGGTTTTGTCGCGCCCGAAAATGAAGACCCGCACTTTACCCGCGGCTACGGGCTGGTATTCGGCCTCGGCGAGCGCAAGGCCATGGCCATGGCGCTGGTCGACCGCGCCCTGCAGGCGCCGGACTACGGCGAGCACGTTGCAGGCCCGGCGCAGGACGAAGAGTTCGTGCTGGCCCACGCGGATAACGTTGAGGCCGCCGGCTTTGTCTCGCACCTCAAGCTGCCGCACTACGTCGATTTCCAGGCCGAACTGGAACTGCTGAAACGCCTGCAACGGGAGCGCGCCAATGGCTAACTTAAGCGGCTACAACTTTGCCTATCTGGATGAGCAAACCAAACGCATGATCCGCCGCGCGATACTTAAAGCGGTGGCTATTCCGGGCTATCAGGTGCCGTTCGGCGGCCGCGAAATGCCGATGCCCTACGGCTGGGGCACGGGCGGTATTCAGATCACCGCCAGCGTGATCGGCGAGGCGGACGTGCTAAAGGTCATCGACCAGGGCGCGGACGACACCACCAACGCCGTGTCGATCCGCAGCTTCTTCCAGCGCGTCACCGGCGTCACCACCACCGAAAAAACCGAAGACGCGACGCTGATCCAGACCCGTCACCGCATCCCCGAAACCCCGCTGACGGAAGATCAGATTTTGATTTTCCAGGTGCCGATCCCGGAGCCGCTGCGCTTTATCGAGCCGCGCGAAACCGAAACCCGCACCATGCACGCGCTGGAGGAGTACGGGGTGATGCAGGTGAAGCTGTATGAGGATATCGCCCGCTTCGGCCATATCGCCACCACCTACGCCTACCCGGTGAAGGTGAACGGGCGCTACGTGATGGATCCGTCGCCGATCCCGAAATTCGACAACCCGAAAATGGACATGATGCCCGCCCTGCAGCTGTTCGGCGCCGGTCGCGAGAAACGCATCTACGCCGTCCCGCCTTACACCCGCGTGGAAAGTCTCGATTTCGACGATCACCCGTTTACGGTGCAGGAGTGGGACGAGCCGTGCGCCATCTGCGGATCCAAACACAGCTATCTGGACGAAGTGGTGCTGGACGACACGGGCAAACGGATGTTTGTCTGCTCCGACACCGATTACTGCCGCCAACAGAGCGAGGCGAACGGCCAATGAAACCGCTGCTTTCGGTTAACAACCTGACCCACCTGTATGCGCCAGGCAAAGGCTTCAGCGACGTGTCGTTCGAGCTGTGGCCGGGCGAGGTGCTGGGGATCGTCGGCGAGTCCGGCTCCGGCAAAACCACCCTGCTGAAGTCCATCTCCGCGCGCCTGACGCCGCAACACGGCGAGATCCTGTATCAGGGACGCTCCCTCTATGGCATAAGCGAGGCCGAGCGCCGCCGCCTGCTGCGCACCGAGTGGGGCGTGGTGCATCAGCACCCGATGGACGGCCTGCGCCGTCAGGTCTCCGCCGGGGGCAACATCGGCGAACGCCTGATGGCCACCGGCGCACGCCACTACGGCAACATCCGCGCCACCGCCCAGCACTGGCTGGAGGAGGTGGAGATCCCCGCCTCGCGCATCGACGACCTGCCAACGACCTTCTCCGGTGGGATGCAGCAGCGCCTGCAGATTGCCCGTAACCTGGTGACCCATCCGAAGCTGGTGTTTATGGATGAACCCACCGGCGGGCTGGACGTCTCCGTGCAGGCGCGCCTGCTCGACCTGCTGCGCGGCCTGGTGGTGGAGCTGAACCTTGCGGTGGTGATTGTCACCCACGATCTGGGCGTCGCGCGCCTGCTGGCGGACCGTCTGCTGGTGATGAAGCAGGGTCAGGTGGTGGAAAGTGGGCTCACCGACCGGGTGCTCGACGATCCGCACCATCCGTACACCCAGCTGCTGGTGTCGTCCGTATTGCAGAACTGAGGTTGCTGTTGCCGGGTGGCGCTGCGCTTACCCGGCCTACGAACGCCGCACCTGTAGGCCGGGTAAGGCGAAGCCGCCACCTGGCAAAATGAACACCGCACCCGTAGGCCGGGTAAGGCGAAGCCGCCACCCGGCAAAACGAATCGCGAGGCCAACATGATCCACGTACAAAACGTAAGTAAGACCTTTGTGCTCCACCAGCAAAACGGCGTGCGCCTGCCGGTGCTGCAAAATGCCTCGTTAGAGGTCAGCAGCGGCGAATGCGTGGTGCTGCACGGCCATTCCGGCAGCGGAAAATCCACCCTGCTGCGCTCCCTGTACGCCAACTACCTCCCGGACGAAGGCCATATCCGCATTCGCCACAACGATGAGTGGGTCGATCTGGTGCAGGCCCCCGCGCGTAAGGTGCTGGAAGTGCGCCGCACGACGATCGGCTGGGTGAGCCAGTTTCTGCGGGTGATCCCGCGGATCTCCGCCCTGGACGTGGTGATGCAGCCCCTGCTGGATCTCGGCGTACCGCGCGAAACCTGCGCCGCCAAAGCCGCCAGCCTGCTGACGCGCCTCAACGTGCCCGAGCGCCTGTGGCACCTTGCCCCGTCGACCTTTTCCGGCGGCGAGCAGCAGCGCGTCAATATCGCCCGCGGCTTTATCGTCGACTACCCGATTTTACTTCTGGATGAACCCACCGCCTCGCTCGACGGTAAAAACAGCGCGGCCGTGGTGGAGCTGATCGAACAGGCCAAAGCGCGCGGCGCGGCGATCGTCGGGATCTTCCACGACGACGCCGTACGCAACCGCGTGGCGGACAGATTGCACCCGATGGGGACAAACGCATGATTATCAATAACGTCAGGCTGGTGCTGGAAAATGAAGTCGTTGATGGCTCGGTTGAAGTCCATGAAGGCGTTATTCGCGCCTTTGCCGAAACCCAGAGCCGTGCCCCTGAAGCGATGGACGGCGAAGGCGGCTGGCTGCTGCCGGGGCTGATTGAACTGCATACCGATAATCTGGACAAATTCTTCACCCCGCGCCCGAAGGTGGACTGGCCCGCCCATTCGGCCATGAGCAGCCACGACGCGCTGATGGTCGCCAGCGGCATCACCACCGTGCTGGACGCGGTGGCGATTGGCGACGTGCGCGACGGCGGCGACCGCCTGGAGAATCTGGAGAAGATGATCAACGCGGTAGAAGAGACGCAAAAACGCGGCCTCAACCGCGCCGAGCACCGTCTGCACCTGCGCTGCGAGCTGCCGCACCACACTACCCTGCCGCTGTTTGAAAAGCTGGTCGGGCGCGAGCCGGTCTCGCTGGTCTCCCTGATGGACCACTCGCCGGGGCAGCGCCAGTTCGCCAACATTGAGAAGTATCGCGAATACTATCAGGGCAAATACTCGCTCAACGACGCCGAGATGGCGCGCTACGAAGAAGAGCAGCTGGCGCTGGCGGCACAGTGGTCGCAGCCTAACCGCCTCAGGATTGCCGCCATGTGTCGTGACCGCAATATCGCGCTGGCCAGCCATGACGACGCCACGCACGATCACGTGCGCGAATCCCACCAGCTTGGCAGCGTGATCGCCGAATTTCCCACCACGTTTGAAGCGGCTGAAGCCTCCCGCAGGCACGGCATGAACGTGCTGATGGGCGCACCGAACATCGTGCGCGGCGGATCGCACTCCGGCAACGTGGCGGCAAGCAGGCTCGCCTCCCTCGGCCTGCTGGATATTCTCTCGTCCGACTACTATCCCGCCAGCCTGCTGGATGCGGCGTTCCGGGTGGCGGACGACGAAGGCAACAGCTTTACGCTGCCGCAGGCGATTCGTCTGGTGACGAAAAACCCGGCCACCGCGCTTAATCTTCAGGATCGCGGGGAAATCGCCGAGGGTAAACGCGCGGACCTGGTGCTGGCCCACCGCAAGGGCGAACACGTTCATATCGACCACGTCTGGCGTCAGGGAAAAAGGGTGTTCTGATGGGAAGGCTCATCTGGTTAATGGGGCCCTCCGGCTCCGGTAAAGACAGCCTGCTGTCCGCCTTGCGGCAGCGGGAACATCCGCAGCTGCTGGTTGCGCACCGCTATATTACTCGCGCGGCCAATGCCGGGAGTGAAAACCATATTGCCCTGAGCGAGCAGGAGTTTTTTACCCGCGCCGGGCAAAACCTGCTGGCGCTGAGCTGGCACGCCAACGGCTTTTATTACGGTGTCGGCATTGAGATCGACCTCTGGCTGCACGCGGGTTTTGACGTGCTGGTTAACGGCTCGCGTGCGCATCTGCCACAAGCGCGCGCCCGCTATGAGGCGGCCCTGCTGCCGGTCTGCCTGCAGGTTTCGCCGGACGTCCTGCGCAGCCGGTTGCAGAGTCGGGGGCGTGAATCAGCCCGTGAGATCGATCAGCGGCTTGAGCGTGCGGCCCGCTATGCCCCGTCCGACTGCCACATCCTCAATAACGACGGAAGTTTGCTACAGTCAGTCGATACCTTTTTATCGCTTATCCGCCAGAAGGAGAAACAGCATGCCTGACTGCCAGCTTCGCCCCGCTACTGCCGACGATGCGCAGATTGTCTATGCCCTGATCTGCGAACTGAAGCAGGCAGAGTTCGACCATCAGGCGTTCCACGCCGGGTTTCTTGCCAATCTGCAGGATCACAACATGCGCTACCAACTTGCGGAGAGAGAGGGACAGGTCATCGGCATGATCGGTCTGCACATGCAGTTTCACCTCCATCACGCGCGCTGGATCGGCGAGATCCAGGAGCTGGTCGTGATGCCGCAGGCGCGTGGGTTAAAGGTGGGAAGTCAGCTGCTGGCCTGGGCGGAAGAGGTGGCACGACAGGCCGGTGCGGAGCTAACCGAGCTTTCCACCAGCGTGAAGCGCACCGACGCGCACCGTTTTTACGTTCGTGAAGGATACACGCAGAGCCATTTCCGATTCACCAAACCGCTGTAGAGGTGCGTTATGAGTCTGACCATCACGTTGACGGGAACGGGTGGCGCCCAGCTGGTGCCGGTCTTTGGCTGCGACTGCGCGGCCTGCCGCCGGGCGCGCCTGCAGGACAACTATCGCCGTCGCCCCTGCAGCGCGATGGTCAAATTCAACGATGCGGTGACGCTGCTGGACGCGGGCATTCCGCACCTGATGGATGACTGGCCTGCGGGCAGCTTTCAGCAGTTTTTGCTGACCCATTACCATATGGATCACGTTCAGGGTCTCTTCCCCCTGCGCTGGGGCGTTGGCGCGACCATTCCGGTTTACGGTCCGCCGGACGAAGCGGGCTGCGACGACCTGTTTAAACATCCGGGGATTCTGGATTTCAGCCACACGGTCGAACCGTTTGTGATGTTTGAACTTCAGGGAATGCGGGTCACGCCGCTGCCGCTCAACCATTCAAAACTAACCTTCGGGTATTTGCTGGAATCGGCCCACAGCCGCGTGGCCTGGCTTTCCGACACCGCCGGGCTGCCGGAAAAAACGGTGAAGTTCCTGCTCAACAACCAGCCGCAGACCATAATCATCGACTGCAGTCACGAACCGCGCAACGAGACGCCGCGAAACCATTGCGACTTAAATACCGTGATTGCGTTAAACGAGGTGATTGGCTGCCCGCAGGTGATCCTGACGCACATCAGCCATCAGTTTGACGTGTGGATGATGGATAATCCGCTGCCGCAGGGCATAGAAGCGGGCTATGACGGGATGATTTTGGTACTCGACTGAGTTTTGCCGGGTGGCGGCTGCGCCTTACCCGGCCTACGGTCCAGGATTTGGTAGGCCTGCGTAAGCGAAGCGCCACCAGGCTTTAACCTCGATCGAAATCGTCCTCTAACCTGCGCTCATCTTCTTCTAACCGACGGCGATCGTCATCCAACTGGCGCTGACGCTCGTCGAGACGGCGACGTCTGTCTTCAAGCTGCCGACGGCGATCGTCGTACTGGCGGCTGTCGATTTGACGGCTGCGGTCATAACGATCGTCGTCGCTGCTGCTACGGCTGCTGCTGGGATTATAGGCATCGTTGATCGCCTGCTGAATGTTGCCAATAGCATCATCAACAATATCGGCATGAGCCAGCTGGCTGGTGAGTGACAGCAGACCGAATAACAGAGCAGTTGAGTAACGTTTCATAAGGCCAGACTCGCAGGTGAACTGGCTTTACGATAATGAACGACAGGGAACGGGGGTAGCGGAGGAATCTCAAATTCAGTTGTGCCCAGGATCTTCCATCAGCTGATTCGCACGCTGTTTATTTTCTGCAACCAGTACAATGCCATAACATTTTTGATCCGGTGAATGGCTCCAGATACGATCTTCGGGGATACACCCTCCGTCATAGATAACCTTGCTACCATCATACGGCCAAAATGCTCCCTGCTCGGTATCGAGAACAAATACAGCGATTTGGTCAGACTCCCGGGCAATTTTCTGCCAGAGCATCTTCCCACCCTCATATTGTTCAAAGTCGCTGACAAGCGTCACGCCGCAATGTAATACCAGGGCTTCATACAGACGAGTTGCCAATCCCTTGTCGCGCTCGGCGGGATCAACGCATATACCTTCTACCTGAATAACATTGGCATCTTCCCAACAGCGCTCGACAGCAATGATATCTTCACCCAAATGCGTTTTACGCTGTAAATCCAGGGCAGCAACAACCCGATGCCGAGGTACACCATCGAAGGTTTCGACATCCGCTTCAATAATCGCAGCCCTTGGCGTCTGCCTATCAAAAATGACATGTAACACTCGCCCGGAGAGTTCGAATTCATCAACGAGCTTGAAAGACCTTGCTACGGTCTTTGGGCTGTAAGTTGTAGGCATCACAATCATTTGTGAGTCCCCTCTTGTAAGTACCGGCATAGTTCCCTTTATATCCCAATCTGCCAAATTTTGCGCAGGTTAGCATCCCCCGGTTTACTCAGGCTCTTGATGAATTCCTAAATATCACTGCTTATAAACAGACTTTCCGCAGCGCCTGCGCCAGCTGCACCCGCGTAAACGGCTTACGCAGTAGCTGGACGTCCGGCAGCTGTGGGTTATGCGCGGGTCGTAAATCCTGGCCGCTAATCAGCAGCACCGGAAGCTGCGGATAATGATTACGCACATGGTTAATCACCTCGGCCCCGCTGAGGCTGCCGGGCAGCATCAGGTCGCTGATAAACATGCCAATATCCGGCGACGCCGCCAGCATGTTCAGCGCCTGCTCGCCGTTGTCCGCTTCCAGCGTCAGATAACCAAGCTGGTGCAGCTGCTCGCACAGGGTCTGACGGACATCCGCCTCATCTTCCAGCACCAGAACCAGCCGCTCGCTATCCACGGAGTCGGTGGCTGAGAGCGCTTCATCATCTGCGGCGGCGGGCAGCACAGAGCGCGGGAGATGAAGCCGGACGGTCGTTCCCTGTCCCGGCGCGCTTTCAATCTCCACGCGCCCGCCGGACTGGCGCACAAAGCCGTAGACCATCGACAGGCCCAGCCCGCTCCCGCTTCCGGTCTGCTTGGTGGTGAAGAACGGTTCAAAGACCCGGGATTTTACCTCCTGCGACATGCCGCTGCCGCGGTCAATAACCTCCAGCGCCACCATATCCTGCCTGCGTCCGTCGCTGCGGGTGACGCGCTGGTTCCAGGTCCGAATTTTAATCACCCCGCTTTGCCCTTCCATCGCATCGCGCGCGTTCATCACCAGGTTGATGATGGCGTTTTCCAGCTGGCTGACGTCTATCCACGCGGGCCAGGCCGGGGATTGCGCTTCAATCTCCAGGGTCAGGGTGGCAGGCAGAGAGTGGCGCATCAGTTCCCGGAGGTTCTCCAGCAGCGGCAGCATCTCTACCGCATGCGGCGTCAGGGACTGCTTGCGGGAAAACGCCAGCAGGCGCTGCGTCAGTAAGGCACCACGCTCGGCCGCCTTCAGCGCCCGGCTAATGCGCGGCGCGTCTTTCGATTCGGGGTCGGTGAGCTCAAGGCTGCCGATGATCACCGCCAGCAGGTTGTTAAAATCATGCGCCAGCCCGCCGGTCAGCTGTCCGACCGCTTTCATCTTCTGGCTGTGCAGCAGCGCCTCTTCCAGCCCCTGACGCTCGACGCGGTCAATCTCCATCTGCGTGGTTTTCTCTTTCAGCAGGCGCGTGGTGTGCTCAAGCGAGGCGGTATTGCGGGCAAAAACGTTAAACGCGCGCGCCAGCTCGCCCAGCTCATCGCGCCGCTGGAGGGCGGGAACGGAAACATCCTGTTCGCCGTGAGCAAGGCGCGACATCGCCCGGGAAATGGCCGTCAGGTTAGAGGCCAGATTGCGGTAGATATACCAGCAGGCGCACCCGGTAATGATCAGCGCCAGCACGGCGAAGATGCTGATAAACACGCTGATGGACTGCAGCTCGTGATGGCTCTGGGCCGTGCGAAGCCGGGAGGCCTGCGCCACCTGCTCGACGTACTGATTAATGTCACCGTTGAGGATCGCCACCAGCGCCTTGATGTGGAACATATACCAGCTTATCGCCAGATCGCTCTCTTCCAGCTGCTTCGACAGCGGGGCGAGCTTGCCTAACTCGGCATTAAAATCAGGCAATACTCCCTTCACGACCGGCTGTACGGCATTTCGGGGCAGCGTTGCGGCCACGGCGTCCAGTTGATGAACGGTCGCGCGCGGCGAAGGGGTGTCGATGGCAGCGGCGATCAGCCGGTCCATCTCCATCAGCTGCTGCGCATCCGGTACGTTGCTGCCATAGCGGCGGTTGATGTCCTGCAGATGACGCAGGTAGCTCTGGCTTTGATACAGCGAGCTCAGCAGCGCGTTACGCTCCAGATGGCGTCGCTGTCCGCGCTCAAGCATCTCAGTCACGCTCTGCTGGAGCTCATTGCTTCGTTGAATAATGCGCGCCACCAGCGCCGGCTCCTGCTGCGCCAGCGGCGCATCCGCAAGCTGTTCCAGCGAGCGGCGCAGCGCCATTTGCGTCTGCTTCAGGCGCTCGGCTTCGCCTTTGTACTCCAGCGCCCCCACCACCTGCGAAAGCCGTACCGCCGCCGTCGCCACGTTGGCGGTATCGCGGGCCAGGTTCATGCTGCCGGTCATGTCATCCAGCGTTTGCTGCTGCACCTGCTCCTGGATCTGGCTGGCGTGACGAAAGCCGAGTACCGCCACGCCGCTCACCATCAGCGTAACGGCGACCACCAGCAGATTGAAAATCAGCAGGCGTCCGCGGGCGCTGGCGAAAAACGGGGGGCGTGATGGCATGGGTTTGGGCTCCTGTGCGGTTTGGTGTCCCCTCACCCTGGCCCTCTCCCCAAAGGGGCGAGGGGATGATTTGCTCCCTCTCCTTTTCAGGGAGAGGGCCGGGGTGAGGGTAGTTCAATAACTGTGATCTACATTAGCTATTCATAACTATGACAAATATGAACAGCTTCTGACATTTTGCATTTACGCACCTGTGATGAAGTGCAGATATCGGCATTCGCAGGAGATCCGCCATGAGCAGAACCCCGGTATTAGAGATGCGCAGCATTGCCAAAACGTTTGGCAGTTTCCACGCGCTCAAGGGTGTAGATTTGACGGTCTTTCCCGGAGAGATCCACGCGCTGATGGGGGAAAACGGCGCGGGAAAAAGCACGCTGATGAAAATCCTCGCGGGAGCCTATACCGCCACCAGCGGCGAGATCCTGATCGACGGTCAGCCGTTTCACATTAAAGGGCCGAAGGATGCGCTGACCGCAGGCATTACCCTGATTTATCAGGAGATGCAGCTCGCGCCCAATCTGACCGTTGCCGAAAATATCTTTCTCGGCAGCGAGCTGTCGCGCGGCGGGATGGTCCAGCGCAAAGAGATGGCCGCTCAGGCGCAGGCGGTGATTGACCGTCTCGGGGCACAGTTCAGCGCCACCGATCGGGTGATGAAGCTGACCATCGCCGAGCAGCAGCAGGTAGAGATCGCCCGCGCGCTGCACCGCAACAGCCGCATTCTGGTGATGGATGAACCCACCGCCGCCCTCTCCTCGCGGGAAACACACCGCCTGTTTGAACTGATTTTGCGCCTGCGCGATGAAGGGATGGCGATTATCTATATCAGCCACCGCATGGCGGAAGTGTATGAACTCTCTGACCGCGTCAGCGTGCTGCGCGACGGGCAGTACGTCGGCAGCCTGACGCGCGACAAGCTGAATGCCTCCGAGCTGGTGCGCATGATGGTGGGCCGCCCGTTAAGCGACCTGTTCAACAAAGAGCATGATATTCCCCTCGGCAGCCCGCGTCTCAACGTCCACCACCTCACCGACGGTAAAAAAGTGCAGCCGTGCAGTCTGCAGGTACGTTCCGGCGAAATCGTCGGGCTGGCGGGCCTGGTCGGGGCCGGACGCTCCGAGCTGGCGCAGCTCATCTTCGGCGTGCGTAAAGCCACCGGCGGCATGATTGAGGTCGACGGCGAGCCGGTGGTGATCCACTCCCCGCGCGCGGCCATCGAAAACGGCATCGGTTTTCTCACCGAAAACCGCAAGGAGCAGGGGCTGTTTCTGGAGCTGGCGGCGCAGGAGAACATCACCATGGCGACGCTGGAGCGCGACGCCACCTTCGGCATGTTAAACCGCAAAAAAGCGCAGGCCATTTCCGATGACGCTATCGCCCTGCTCAACATCCGCGTACCGCATTCGCAGGTGCGCGCGGGCGGGCTCTCCGGCGGCAATCAGCAAAAGCTGCTGATCTCCCGCTGGGTGGCCATCGGCCCGCGCATTCTGATTCTGGACGAACCCACGCGCGGCGTGGACGTCGGCGCGAAAAGCGAGATCTACCGCATCATGAACCAGATGGCGCGCAAAGGGGTGGCGATTTTGATGATCTCCAGCGAGCTGCCGGAAGTGGTGGGCATGAGCGACCGGGTGTATGTGATGCGGGAAGGCAGCATCGCGGGTGAACTCCACGGACGCGACATCTCTCAGGAAAATATTATGACGCTGGCAACCGGCGTGAACGACACTCATCAGGCGGTGCAATCATGACAACTCCTACCCATCCGCAGCAGGTGGCGAAATCCGCCTCCGCCAAAAAAATGCTGATGAGCGATCTGATGCAAACGGTCGGCATTTTGCCGATTCTTATCCTGATTGTGGCGGTATTTGGCTTTATCGCCCCTAACTTTTTCACCGAGAGCAACCTGCTCAACATTACCCGCCAGGCGTCGATCAACATCGTGCTGGCGGCGGGGATGACCTTCATCATCCTGACCGGCGGGATTGACCTCTCCGTCGGCTCGATTCTGGGCACCACGGCGGTAGCGGCGATGGTGGTCTCGCTTATCCCTGAATTTGCGATGCTCTCCATTCCGGCCGCGCTGATGCTCGGCATGGTGCTGGGCCTGTTTAACGGCGCGCTGGTGGCCTTTGCCGGGCTGCCTCCCTTCATCGTGACGCTCGGCACCTATACGGCGCTGCGCGGTGCGGCCTATCTGCTGGCGGACGGCACGACGGTTATTAACTCCAACATCAGCTTCGAGTGGATCGGCAATAACTACCTCGGCCCGATTCCGTGGCTGGTGGTGATCGCCCTGGCGGTGATTGCTATCTGCTGGTTCATCCTGCGCCGCACCACGCTCGGCGTTCACATTTACGCGGTCGGCGGCAACATGCAGGCGGCGCGACTGACCGGCATTAAGGTCTGGCTGGTGCTGCTGTTTGTCTACGGCATGAGCGGCCTGCTCTCGGGCTTAGGCGGCGTGATGAGCGCCTCGCGCCTCTACAGCGCTAACGGCAACCTCGGCACGGGTTACGAGCTGGATGCGATTGCGGCGGTGATCCTCGGCGGCACCAGCTTCGTCGGCGGGATCGGCACGATCACCGGCACGCTAGTCGGCGCGCTGATCATCGCCACCCTCAACAACGGGATGACGCTGATGGGCGTCTCCTACTTCTGGCAGTTGGTGATCAAAGGGGCGGTGATCATCATAGCGGTGCTGATCGACAAATACCGTACCCGACACCATCAAAGTGCATAACAACAAAACCCTACAGCTTCGAGGAAAATCCTATGCGTTTGAAACCGTTAGTGACCGCGCTCTGTGCTGGCGCACTGCTTGCCGCAACACCGTTTGCGCAGGCAAAAGATCTGAAGTCCATCGGCGTGACGGTGGGCGACCTGGCCAACCCGTTCTTCGTGCAGATCACCAAAGGTGCCGAGCTGGAAGCGCGCAAGCTGGCTGGCGATAACGTCAAGGTGACGCTGGTCTCCAGCGGGTACGATCTGGGCCAGCAGGTGGCGCAGATCGACAACTTTATTGCCGCGAAGGTAGACATGATCATCCTCAACGCTGCGGATTCCAAAGGGATCGGCCCGGCGGTGAAGCGCGCGAAGGACGCCGGGATCGTGGTTGTTGCGGTTGACGTGGCGGCGGAAGGGGCTGATGCCACCATCACCTCCGATAACACCCAGGCGGGCGAAATGGCCTGTAAGTACATTACCGACCGCCTGAAAGGCAAAGGCAACGTGGTGATCATCAACGGACCACCGGTCTCTGCGGTGCAAAACCGCGTGGAAGGTTGTCAGACGGAATTCAAAAAACATCCGGATATCAAGGTGCTCTCGGATAACCAAAACGCCAAGGGCAGTCGTGAAGGCGGTCTGGAAGTCATGACCTCCCTGCTGGCGGCCAATCCGAAGATCGACGGCGTGTTTGCGATTAACGATCCGACCGCGATCGGCGCCGATCTGGCCGCGAAGCAGGCGCAGCGCAATGAGTTCTTTATCGTCGGCGTGGATGGTTCTCCGGACGGTGAGGAAGCGCTGAAGCGCGAAAACTCCCTGTTTGTCGCAACCCCGGCGCAAGATCCGCAGGTGATGGCGGCAAAAGCGGTGGAGATCGGCTATGACATTCTACAGGGTAAACCTGCGCCGAAAGCGCCGGTGCTGATCCCGGTGACGATGATCGATAAAAAGAACGTCGGTACCTATAAGGGTTGGACGGTTAAGTAACCCCCTCAGCCGGCCCTCTCCCCAAAGGGGCGAGGGTGTTCAAGTTCCCTCTCCCCTTTGGGGAGAGGGTTAGGGTGAGGGGTGGTTTTGCATAAAATTCCAGGAGTCCCCATGAAACGCTCCGACATCAATGAAATTCTCGGCCACACGCGACAGTTCTTTTCCATGCACGACGTGCATCTCCCGCCGTTTGCCAGCTTTCCGCCAACAAAATGGCAGCAGCTTGACCAGGCCGCATGGCAGGAGGTATTCGACCTCAAGCTCGGCTGGGACGTGACGGCGTTCGGCGGCAACAGCTTTGCCGCTGAGGGCCTGACGCTGTTTACCCTGCGCAACGGCTCGCCCAACGGCGTGCCTTATGAAAAAGGCTATGCCGAAAAAATTATGCACGTGCGCGACGGCCAGGTGACGCCGATGCATTTTCACTGGCGCAAGCGGGAGGACATCATCAACCGGGGCGGCGGGAATCTGATTATTGAGTTATGGAATGCCGGGGCGCATGAAGAGACGGAAAACACCGACGTGACGGTCACCGTCGACGGCTGTCGTCAGACCCACGCGCCCGGCAGCCAGCTGCGCCTCATGCCAGGGGAAAGCATCTGCCTGACACCCGGTCTGTACCACAGCTTCTGGGGCGAACGCGGCTTCGGCGACGTGCTGGTTGGGGAGGTGTCATCGGTAAACGACGACGAGCACGATAAACACTTTTTGCAGCCCGTTGCCCGCTATAACAACATCGAAGAAGACGAACCGGCGCTGCTGGTGCTGTGCAACGAGTACAACCTGTTTCGGATATAAGGGGTGAATGATGCCATTGATTTCTCTTGCCGACGGTCTGGAGCACGCCAGGACGCATCGCTACGCGCTGGGCGCGTTTAACGTGCTCGACTCCCACTTCCTGCGCGCGCTGTTCGCCGCCGCGAAGCAGGAACGCTCGCCGTTTATCATCAACATCGCCGAAGTGCATTTTAAGTACGTCTCCCTGGATTCGCTTGTCGAAGCGGTGAAGTTCGAGGCCGCCCGCCACGATATTCCCGTGGTGCTCAACCTCGACCACGGCCTGCATTTCGAGGCGGTGGTGCGCGCCCTGCGCCTGGGGTTCAGCTCGGTGATGTTCGACGGCTCGACGCTGAGCTACGAGGAAAACATTCGCCAGACGCGGGAGGTGGTGAAGATGTGCCACGCGGTGGGCGTGTCGGTAGAGGCGGAGCTGGGCGCGGTCGGCGGTGATGAAGGCGGCGCGCTTTACGGGCATGCGGACGAAGCGTTCTTTACCGACCCGCAGCTGGCGCGCGAATTTGTCGATAAGACCGGCATCGACGCGCTGGCGGTTGCCATCGGCAACGCGCACGGCAAATACAAGGGCGAGCCGAAACTCGATTTCCCCCGTCTGGACGCCATTCGCCAGCAGACGGGGCTGCCGCTGGTTTTACACGGCGGCTCCGGGATTAGCGATGCCGATTTCCGCCGCGCCATCGAGCTGGGCATTCATAAAATCAACTTCTATACCGGCATGTCGCAGGCCGCGCTTGCCGCCGTTGAGCAGCGCATGGCGAACCGCCAGCCGCTGTACGATGAATTTGCCGAGCTGCTGCTGGGGATAGAAGAGGCGATAACGGATACGGTCGCCGAACAGATGCGCATCTTCGGCAGCGCGGGGCAGGCATAATGGAACGCAAAGGCATCATCGCCGCAGGCAATATGCTGGTGGATCACGTCCACCAGATCGTGCAGTGGCCGGAGCGCGGCTGGCTGGCGGAAATCACCCACAGCGAACGCTCAACCGGCGGCGCGCCGCTCAACGTGCTGCTGACGCTGGCCAAAATGCACGTTGGACTGCCGCTGCAGGCGGTGGGGCTGATTGGCGAAGACGGCGACGGGGATTACATTCTGGCGATGCTCGACCAGTACCACGTCAACCGCCAGCGCGTGCAGCGCACCACCTTTGCACCGACCTCCATGTCGCAGGTGATGACCGATCCCAGCGGACAGCGCACCTTTTTCCACTCGCCGGGCGCCAACCGCCTGCTGGATCTTCCCGCCTTTGATCGCTTAGACGAATCGATGAAGATCTTCCATCTCGGCTACCTGCTGCTGCTCGACAGCCTGGATATGCCCGATGACGAGTTCGGCACCCGCAGCGCGCGGCTGCTGGCACAGATGCGCGACCAGGGGTATGAAACCTCGCTCGATCTGGTGTCCCGCAAGGGCGACCCGCGCTACCAGCCGCTGGTGCTCCCTGCCCTGCGTCATCTGGATTATCTGGTGATTAACGAGCTGGAAGCCGGGGAGTTTAGCGGGCTTGAGATGCGCGACGGCGACGATGCGCTGAATATCGCCCATATCGCCGATGCCGCCGCGCAGCTGCTGGCGGCAGGCGTTCGCCAGCGGGTGGTGATCCACTGCCCGGAAGGCGCGTGGGGTGAAGCACCGGGTGAGCAAGGCCGCTGGATCCCATCATGGTTACTGGAGCAGAAAGACATTGTCGGCAGCGTCGGCGCGGGCGATGCGTTTTGCGCGGGGTTTTTATACGGTTGCCATGAATCGCTGCCGCTCACGGAGAGCATTTATCTGGCGCACGCCTGCGCGCGGGCAAGCCTGCTGGCCGCCAACGCGATTGACGGCGCAAAAACGCTGGCCGAACTGCAGCTGTTTATCAAAGAGAATACCTAGGCCGCTTTCTCGCTATGGGAAACGTCGGAGGCAAACACATAGCCCAGCCCACGGATGGTTTTGATGAGCGCTGGCTGATGCGGGTTAGCCTCGATCTTCCGGCGCAGGCGCATGATCAGCACGTCAATCGTGCGGTCGAACACGTCGGCGCTTTCACTGTGGGTCAGCTCAAGCAGCCGGTCACGGCTCAGTACCCGACGGGCATTTTGCGTGAGCGCCAGCAGCAGGCCGTACTCGCCCTGGGTTAATGGCACAGGATTGCGCTGCGGATCGCTCAGCTCGCAGCGGGTGGTATCGAGTGTCCATCCGTTAAAAGCAATGCCCGCCACGGGCGCTGCCGGGACTTCAGCAGCCAGCACGCCGGTACGGCGCAATACCGCTTTAACACGGGCGACCACCACGCGCGGGTTGAACGGTTTGCCAATATAATCGTCGGCCCCCATCTCCAGCCCCACCACCACGTCTGACTCACTCCCCAGCCCGGTTAGCATCACAACCGGTAGCGCCGGCCGCTGCTTTTGCAGCTGCAGCAGAACCTGCAGGCCGTTGATATCCGGCAGCATCATATCCAGCAGCACCAGCGCGATATTCGGCTCCTGCTGTACCTGCCGCAGTGCATCCTGGCCGTTATGGCAGACAAGCACGCTAAAGACGTGCTCGCTCAGCACGTCCTGAAGCAGTTCGCAGACTGCCGTATCGTCATCTACCACCAGAATCGCCGGTTTCATCGTATGCTTCCGTCAGGGGATTATGTTAAGTCTGAACCATTCTGCCGTCGGCTCCAGTCAAATGGTTTTTTCAGTGACGGAAATTCAACCCATGTCACATCCGCTGCCCTGTCGACACGTCAATTTTGACGATTGGCTGTTTTTTGTCAGGGTTTTCACCGCGAATGAACCGTAAAGTCAGGGTATACCCATACGAAAAACATGGCATAGAAGCTGCATAGTGGGTGCGAATGATTCGATTAACTGGAGCAGACTGATGAAAAAAGTCGTCACGGTTTGCCCTTATTGTGCCTCAGGTTGCAAGATCCACCTGGTGGTCGATAACGGCAAAATCGTCCGGGCGGAGGCCGCACAGGGGAAAACCAACCAGGGCACGCTATGCCTGAAAGGTTACTACGGCTGGGATTTTATTAACGATACCCAAATCCTCACCCCGCGCCTGAAAACCCCAATGATCCGCCGCGAGCGCGGCGGCAAGCTGGAAGCCGTCAGCTGGAGCGAGGCGCTGGATTACGTCGCTACGCGCCTTAGCGCTATCAAGGCCAAATATGGCCCGGATGCGATTCAGACCACCGGCTCTTCACGCGGGACGGGGAATGAAACTAACTATGTGATGCAAAAATTCGCGCGCGCCGTTATTGGAACCAATAACGTCGACTGCTGCGCTCGCGTTTGACACGGCCCATCGGTTGCAGGTCTGCACCAGTCGGTCGGTAACGGCGCAATGAGTAATGCCATCAACGAGATAGATAATACCGATCTCGTGTTTATTTTCGGCTATAACCCGGCGGATTCTCACCCTATCGTCGCGAACCACGTTATTCGCGCCAGGCAGAATGGGGCGAAAATCATCGTCTGCGATCCGCGCAAAATTGAAACTGCGCGCATTGCGGATATGCACATCGCGTTGAAAAACGGCTCGAACATCGCGCTGCTGAACGCAATGGGGCACGTCATTATTGAGGAGAACCTGTACGACCAGGCGTTTGTCGCGACCCGTACGGAAGGCTTTGAAGAATATCGGAAAATCGTCGAAGGCTATACGCCAGAGTCGGTGGAAACGATAACCGGCGTGAGCGCGCAGGAGATTCGCCAGGCGGCACGGATGTATGCCGGGGCGAAAACCGCCGCCATCCTGTGGGGCATGGGCGTGACCCAGTTCTACCAGGGTGTGGAAACCGTGCGTTCCCTGACCAGCCTCGCCATGCTGACGGGAAATCTTGGCAAGGCGCACGTTGGCGTCAACCCGGTACGCGGTCAGAATAACGTCCAGGGCGCCTGCGACATGGGCGCGCTGCCGGATACCTATCCGGGCTACCAGTACGTGAAGTTCCCGGAAAACCGCGCCAAGTTCGCGAAAGCCTGGGGCGTGGAAAGCCTGCCGGAACACACCGGATATCGCATCAGCGAGCTGCCGCACCGCGCGGCGCACGGCGAAGTGCGTGCGGCCTACATCATGGGTGAAGATCCGCTCCAGACCGACGCCGAGCTGTCTGCGGTACGCAAAGGGTTTGAGGATCTGGAGCTGGTGATTGTCCAGGATATTTTCATGACCAAAACCGCGGCGGCGGCGGATGTGATTCTACCGTCGACCTCCTGGGGCGAGCATGAAGGCGTCTACACGGCGGCGGACCGCGGCTTCCAGCGCTTCTTTAAAGCGGTCGAGCCGAAGTGGGATTTGAAAACGGACTGGCAGATCATCAGCGAAATCGCCACCCGCATGGGCTACCCGATGCACTACAACAACACTCAGGAGATCTGGGACGAGTTGCGCAGTCTGTGTCCGGACTTTTATGGGGCAACCTATGAAAAAATGGGTGAGCTGGGGTACATCCAGTGGCCGTGCCGCGATGAGTCCGAAGCCGACCAGGGGACGTCGTATCTCTTTAAAGAGAAGTTCGACACCCCGAACGGGCTGGCGCAGTTCTTCACCTGCGACTGGGTCGCGCCGATCGATAAGCTCACCGACGAGTATCCGATGGTGCTCTCCACCGTGCGTGAAGTGGGCCACTACTCCTGTCGTTCGATGACCGGCAACTGCGCCGCGCTGGCGGCGCTGGCGGACGAACCGGGCTATGCGCAAATCAATACCGCCGACGCGAAGCGCCTTGGTATTGAGGACGAAGCGCTGGTGTGGGTGAATTCGCGCAAAGGGCGGATCATCACCCGCGCGCAGGTCAGCGATCGTCCGAACAAAGGGGCGGTCTATATGACCTACCAGTGGTGGATTGGCGCCTGTAACGAGCTGGTGACGGAGAACTTAAGCCCGATAACCAAAACGCCGGAGTATAAATACTGCGCCGTGCGCGTGGAGCCGATTGCGGATCAACACGCAGCGGAACAGTATGTGATCGACGAATATAACAAGCTGAAAGCCCGACTGCGTGAAAGCGCAATGGGTTGATGCCGTTAATTAAATGATGAACAAAGGGAGTGAGATATTCACTCCCTTTTTATTTCCGCTTAACACATTAAAAATATCAATTGTTATTCTGGAAAGCGGCTCGCAGAAATAATGTAATTCTCGCGAAAAAGAATTACATCTTTGCATTTTAATTCAGAGGGATAAGATGTGCGGCGGGTGCTTAAGACTTTCTGTCTTGAGCATTGTTGAGGGACAGAAAGTAAGAAGCCCCGGGAAATTTTCATTTACCCGAGGCTACTCCCTCAACTACCAACAGGTTGAGAGTAGCCTCTTATTCTTTTTTACACAAGGAGTAAAAGGCATGACGCCATTAAAAACTGCGTTAGGCATCGTCTTTATTATCTGCCTGACGATAGTGATCTTTACCTTTATTACTCGCGGCAGGCTCTGCGAGTTTTCAATAAAGAGTGAACATCAGGAGGTGGCGGCTAAATTAGCCTGCAACGCAGGCTAACCTCTACGGGCGAAAAAAGGGTTCCGCCCGGCTTGTAGGATGCTGAGGTCTTAATGCACCCATTTTTTTCTTCCGCCACCGCGATTATACTGCGCGGCGTGTACCCAGATGATAAGAATCCATGAAACCCATTTTTCTGTTGTTATTCTTTTTAACCTCTTTCGCCCGCGCGGATGAGATAGGCAGCCAGTATAAAGAACAGGCTGAAGCGGGTGACGCCCGCGCCCAGTATTATCTTGCCGATACGTACTTCAGTTCCGGTGACAGCAAGCAGGCAGCGCTGTGGGCCGAGAAAGCCGCTAAAGGCGGCGACGTCGACGCCATGGGGCTGCTCTCGCAAATCCTCTTTACCCAGGGAAATTATGCGCAGGCTAAAGCACTGGCGCAGCAGGCAACTATCGCGGGCAGCAAACGTGGCGCAATCATGCTGGCGCGCGTGCTGGTGAACACCCAGGCGGGGAAAACCGACTATCCGCAGGCCATTAAACTGCTGCAAACGGCGACCGAGGATATCGACAACGACTCCGCGGTTGATGCGCAACTGCTGCTGGGGTTGATTTATGCCAACGGCGTTGAAGTGGCCCAGGACGATGTGCAGGCTGCCTCGTGGTTTAAGCGCAGTTCAGCACTCTCACGTACGGGCTACGCCGAGTACTGGGCAGGGATGTTGTTCAGGCAGGGCGAGAAAGGCTTTATCACGCCAAATAAACAGAAAGCGCTCTACTGGTTGAACCTGAGCTGTACGGAAGGGTTTGATACGGGATGCGAAGAGTTTGATGCGTTAAGCGGAGAATAAAGTGCCGGGTGGCGGCTTCGCCTTACCCGGCCTACAAAACCCGTAGGCCCGGTAAGCGCAGCGCCACCGGGCTTAGGATGTTACTGGTCAGCCGTCTTATCAAAACGACCCAGCACCTCGCGTTCATACGCCAGCGCCTTTTTACGGTCGAATTTGTGTTCCCACTTGGCGATAACCAGCACCGCCAGGGCATTCCCCACCACGTTCAGCGCCGTACGCGCCATGTCGAGGATACGGTCCACACCGGCGATAAATGCCAGACCTTCCAGCGGAATACCGACGCTGCCGAGCGTGGCCAGCAGCACCACGAAGGAGACGCCCGGAACGCCTGCAATACCTTTGGACGTCACCATCAGCGTCAGTACAAGGACGATCTCCTGCCACAGCGACAGGTCAATGCCGTACAGCTGCGCAATAAAGATAGCGGCGATACTCTGGTACAGCGTCGAACCATCCAGGTTAAAGGAGTAGCCGGTCGGTACCACGAAGCTGGTAATAGAGGCAGGCGCGCCGTAGGCTTCCATCTTCTCAATGATACGCGGCAGCACGCTCTCAGAGCTTGCCGTGGAGTACGCCAGAATCAGTTCATCTTTCAGGATACGAATCAGGATCCAGATGCTCAGCCCGCACAGGCGCGCCACGATCCCCAGCACCACCAGCGCGAAGAACAGGATGGCGAAGTGCACCAGGAGCACCAGCTTCGCCAGCGGCCACAGGGAGGCAAAACCGAAGTTCGCCACGGTGACGGCAATAAGCGCAAACACCCCTACCGGCGCGTAGCGCATCACCATATGGGTCACTTTAAACATGGTTTCGGAGATAGAGCGGAACACGGTCACCAGCGGCTCACGGTGCGTCGCTGGCAGTGAAGAGAGTCCCAGACCAAACAGCACCGAGAAGAAGATGATAGGCAGCATCTCGCCCTTCGCCATCGACGCCACGATGTTGGTCGGCACCAGCGACAGGATAGTGCCCATCAGGCCATGCGCGTGGCTCTGCACGTCAGCGGTCGTACTTTGGTATTTCGAAATATCCACCGTGGCCAGCTGCGACATATCAATCCCGGAACCCGGCTGGAACACGTTCGCCAGCGTGATACCGAGGATAATCGCCACCGTAGTGATCACTTCGAAATAGATAATGGTTTTCGCACCAATACGGCCTAACTGCTTCGCATCGCCGACGCCCGCAATACCGACCACCAGCGTCGAGATCACAATCGGTACCACAATCATCTTGATCAGATGAATAAAGATATCCCCTGCCGGTGAAAGCAGGTTCGCAATCAGCCATTCGCGGCTGTCGCTGTGATAGTGAAGGTAGCTGCCCAGCAAGATGCCCAGCACAAGGGCGATTAAGATCTGCCAGGCAAGGCTGACTTTAACGTTTTTCATAGAAACTGACTTCCTCAATGAAGCGCCTTATTCACTCAAACTGCATGAATATGGAGACATACTGAAAGGGTATGAATTGTGTTGCGTTGGTTTATGGGATTTTTTAACGCGGCGTATGAGTATCATTTGCGCGACCTGTTGCGCAAGCCTTAAAGAACGACGCGTTTCACTCACAAAAGCGACGATGACGGGAGTTTGTTCTAATTCTGATAAATAACCTTTTGTTATAAAAACGCTTTTTTAAACATAAATGTGAATAATCGTCAGCATAAATTATTTTCCTTCAAAGTTTCATTCGCTCATTTTTCATACTCTTCAAACAATGCGTGATCTGTAGCCCAAATACTAAACAAAGCTTGTAAAGCCCCTACAATTAACGTTTTTGCGACATATTATTAACATCTTACAAGGAGAAAAAAAGCCATGAGCCAAATCCACAAACATGACATTCCCGCAAATATTGCGGACCGTTGCCTGATCACCCCGGAGCAGTACCACGAGAAATATCAGCAATCTATCACCGCCCCAGACACCTTCTGGGGTGATCAGGGCCATATCCTTGACTGGATCAAACCTTATCAGAAGGTGAAGAACACCTCCTTTGCGCCCGGCAATGTCTCCATTAAATGGTATGAAGATGGCACCCTGAACCTGGCGGCGAACTGCCTTGATCGTCACCTTGCCGAGCGCGGGAACGAGACGGCCATCATCTGGGAAGGCGATGACGCCTCGCAAAGCAAACACATTACCTACAAAGAGCTGCACCGCGACGTGTGCCGCTTCGCCAACGTCCTGCTGGAAAAAGGCATTAAAAAAGGCGACGTAGTCGCTATCTATATGCCGATGGTGCCGGAAGCGGCGGTGGCCATGCTGGCGTGCGCGCGTATCGGCGCGATTCACTCGGTGATTTTCGGCGGGTTCTCGCCAGAGGCGGTTGCGGGTCGTATTGTCGATTCAAGTTCAAAACTGGTGATCACCGCCGATGAAGGCGTGCGCGCCGGACGCGGTATCCCGCTGAAGAAAAACGTCGACGAAGCGCTGAAAAACCCGAACGTCAAAACGGTCAGTAACGTCATCGTCCTGAAGCGTACCGGCGGCAAAATCGACTGGAACGAGGGGCGCGACCTGTGGTGGAGCGACCTGATTGAAAAAGCGAGCGACCAGCATCAGCCGGAAGAGATGAACGCAGAAGATCCGCTGTTCATTCTTTATACCTCCGGCTCAACCGGTAAGCCGAAAGGCGTGCTGCACACCACCGGCGGCTATCTGGTCTATGCGGCTACCACCTTCAAATACGTCTTCGACTACCATCCGGGCGATATCTACTGGTGCACCGCCGACGTGGGCTGGGTCACCGGACACAGCTACCTGCTGTACGGCCCGCTGGCCTGTGGCGCAACAACGCTGATGTTTGAGGGCGTACCAAACTGGCCGACCCCGGCGCGTATGTGTCAGGTGGTCGACAAGCACCAGGTCAACATTCTCTACACCGCACCAACGGCGATCCGCGCATTAATGGCGGAAGGCGATAAAGCCATCGAAGGCACGGACCGTTCTTCATTGCGCATCCTCGGTTCCGTGGGTGAGCCAATCAACCCGGAAGCCTGGGAGTGGTACTGGAAGAAAATCGGCAACGAGAAATGCCCGGTGATGGACACCTGGTGGCAGACCGAAACCGGCGGCTTCATGATCACCCCGATGCCGGGTGCCACGCAGCTGAAGGCTGGTTCCGCAACCCGTCCGTTCTTCGGCGTGCAGCCTGCGCTGGTGGATAACGAAGGCAACCCGCTGGAAGGCGCCACCGAAGGCAACCTGGTGATCACAGACTCCTGGCCGGGTCAGGCGCGTACCCTGTTCGGCGATCACGATCGCTTCGAGCAGACCTACTTCTCGACCTTTAAAAACATGTATTTCAGCGGCGACGGCGCGCGCCGTGACGAAGACGGTTATTACTGGATAACCGGGCGCGTGGACGACGTGCTGAACGTTTCCGGCCACCGTCTGGGCACCGCTGAGATTGAATCGGCGCTGGTGTCGCATCCGAAAATTGCCGAAGCCGCCGTTGTCGGTATTCCGCACAACATCAAAGGCCAGGCGATTTACGCCTATGTCACCCTGAACCACGGCGAAGAGCCGTCGCCAGAGCTGTATACCGAGGTGCGCAACTGGGTACGTAAAGAGATTGGCCCGCTGGCGACGCCGGACGTGCTGCACTGGACCGACTCGCTGCCGAAAACCCGCTCCGGCAAAATTATGCGTCGTATCCTGCGCAAAATCGCGGCAGGAGACACCAGCAACCTCGGCGATACCTCAACGCTCGCGGATCCTGGCGTGGTGGAAAAACTGCTCGAAGAGAAGCAGGCCATCGCAATGCCATCGTAATCTTTTCTCCCTCTCCCCTCACCCTAACCCTCTCCCCATAGGGGAGAGGGGATAAAACAAACCAACCTTACCTTTGGAGACTCTGTGATGAATAACGATATTTGTCAGCAGATAGAGAATAGTGCGCACTACAGGGAGCTCGTCGATAAGCGGCAACGGTTTGCCTTCATCCTTTCCATCATCATGCTGGTTATCTACGTCGGCTTTATTCTGCTGATCGCCTTTGCCCCACACTGGCTGGGCACCCCGCTGCACGAGGGGACCAGCGTGACGCGCGGCATTCCGATTGGCATTGGCGTGATTGTGATTTCATTCTTGCTGACCGGCGTCTACGTCTGGCGCGCGAACGGTGAATTCGATCGTCTTAATAAAGCAGTACTGCAAGAGGTAAAAGCATCATGAAGCGAGTTCTGACGGCGCTTGCCGCCACACTTCCCTTTGCTGCCAACGCGGCGGATGCCATTACCGGCGAGGTCCAGCGCCAGCCAACCAACTGGCAGGCGATTATCATGTTCCTGATTTTCGTGGTGCTGACGCTGTACATTACGTACTGGGCGTCGAAACGCGTGCGCTCACGTAACGATTACTACACCGCAGGCGGCAACATTACCGGCTTCCAGAACGGGCTGGCGATTGCGGGTGACTTTATGTCCGCGGCCTCGTTCCTCGGGATCTCCGCGCTGGTCTACACCTCCGGCTATGACGGCCTGATCTACTCTCTCGGTTTCCTCGTCGGCTGGCCGATCATCCTGTTCCTGATTGCCGAGCGCCTGCGTAACCTGGGCCGCTATACCTTCGCAGACGTGGCTTCGTATCGCCTGAAACAGGGGCCGATTCGCACCCTCTCCGCCTGCGGCTCGCTGGTGGTGGTGGCGCTGTATCTGATTGCGCAGATGGTGGGCGCGGGTAAATTGATCCAACTGCTGTTCGGCCTCAACTACCACATCGCGGTGGTGCTGGTTGGCGTGCTGATGGTGATGTACGTCCTGTTCGGCGGCATGCTGGCGACCACCTGGGTGCAGATCATCAAAGCCGTCCTGCTGCTGTTCGGCGCCAGCTTTATGGCCTTTATGGTGATGAAGCACGTCGGCTTCAGCTTCAATAACCTGTTCACCGAAGCGATGGCGGTCCACCCGAAAGGGGAAGCGATCATGAGCCCGGGCGGGCTGGTGAAAGACCCGATATCCGCGCTCTCGCTGGGTCTCGGCCTGATGTTCGGTACCGCAGGTCTGCCGCATATCCTGATGCGCTTCTTTACCGTGAGCGATGCGCGTGAAGCGCGCAAGAGCGTCTTCTACGCCACCGGTTTCATGGGTTACTTCTATATCCTGACCTTTATCATCGGCTTTGGCGCGATCATGCTGGTGGGGGCGAACCCGGCGTTTAAAGACGCGGCGGGCGCGCTGATTGGCGGTAACAACATGGCGGCGGTGCACCTGGCCGACGCGGTGGGCGGTAACCTGTTCCTCGGCTTTATCTCCGCCGTGGCCTTCGCCACTATTCTTGCGGTGGTTGCAGGGCTGACGCTGGCCGGCGCGTCTGCGGTGTCGCATGACCTCTACGCCAACGTCATCCGCAAAGGCGCGAGCGAGCGCGATGAGCTGAAGGTCTCGAAAATCACCGTGCTGGTGCTGGGCGTTGTAGCGATTCTGTTAGGCATTCTGTTCGAGAAGCAGAACATCGCCTTTATGGTGGGGCTGGCCTTCTCGATTGCGGCAAGCTGTAACTTCCCGATCATCCTGCTCTCCATGTACTGGTCGAAACTGACCACCCGTGGCGCAATGATTGGCGGCTGGCTGGGGCTGCTGACGGCGGTGATCCTGATGATTCTGGGCCCAACCATCTGGGTGCAGATCCTCGGTCACGCAAGCGCCATCTTCCCGTATGAATACCCGGCGCTGTTCTCTATCGCCGTGGCGTTTATCGGCATCTGGTTCTTCTCCGCTACCGACAATTCGCCGGAGGGTAACCTGGAGCGTGAGAAATTCCGCGCCCAGTTTATCCGCTCACAAACCGGTCTCGGCGTTGAGCAGGGCCGCGCGCACTAAGCCTTTCTCCCCGGTCAATCTGGCCGGGGAGCTTAGAACATCACCCACGCCACCAGCGGCGCAATCAGCACCATTACCACGCCCGAAAGCATCATCACCAGGCTCGCGACAACGCCCTCCTGCTGCCCCAGCTCATACGAACGTGCCGTGCCCGCCCCGTGCGACGCCGCGCCAAACCCTGCCCCTTTTGCCATCCCTTCACGGATCGACAAGCGCAGGAATAGCATATCGCCGACCGCCATACCGAACACACCCGTCACGACAACAAACAGCGCCACCAGATCCGGCTGCCCGCCGAGCGGTTTAGCCGCCGCCAGCGCAAACGGCGTGGTCACCGAACGCACGGCCAGGCTGCGCTGAATTTCATCGGACAGGGTAAACAGCCGCGCCAGCCAGACGGAGCTGCACACCGCCACCACCGTGGCGGTGACAACGCCCGCGCTGAGCGACATCCAGTGGCGTTTGATAATCGCCAGGTTGTCATAAACGGGGACGGCAAACGCGATGGTCGCCGGGCCGAGCAGCCACAGCAGCCAGTGGGATTCACCAATGTAGTTTTGCCAGGAGATATGGCCGAAGACCAGCATCATCACCAGCAGGATCGGCGTGAAGACCAGCGGCATCAGCGGCAGGGCATGGAAACGGCGATACAGCCGCTTGTTGGTAAAGTAGATAATTAGCGTGGCAATCAGGCACAAGACGCTGATCTGAAAGTTAGTCATGCTTCTGCCTGCTGATTTCAAAGCGATACACTTTATCCACCACCCAGGCGGTCGCCCCCAGCACCATCATCGTACTCAGCGCGATAACGGCAAAGATTCGCCAGCCGTCGACCATCAGCAGCTGCGCGTAGTTCACCACCGCCACCACGGCAGGCACAAAAAACAGCAGCATCTCCGCCAGCAGCCAGCGAGCGCCTGCACGCACCCAGTTCAGGGGGATCACGCGACACAGAATAAGCGTCAGCATCAGCAGCATCCCCACCAGGTTGGCAGGCAGCGGCAGATGCAGCCAGCCGACAAGATATTCCGCGAAAACAAACAGTCCCGCGTAGAGCAGTACCTGAACCGGGACCTGGAGTCGTTGCACAACGGCAGGCGTAACACGGCTTAACGCCACGGCCATGGAGGGTTTCCTCAAAAATGAGACGAGGCGCCAGTATAGAGACCGCACGGAGTGGACTGAAATGAATTAAAATCATCGAAGGTATAGTTTCGAGGAATAATCATGGACATAAGAACGCTGCGCTATTTTGTCGAAGTGGTTCGTCAGCAAAGTTTTACCCGCGCAGCGGAGAAGTTGTTTGTGACCCAGCCGACTATCAGCAAGATGCTGAAAAACCTCGAAGACGAGCTGAACTGTACCCTGCTGATCCGCGACGGGCGCAAGCTGCTGCTGACCGACACCGGACGCGTGGTGTTCGAGCGCGGGCTGGCGATTCTGGCGGAGTTCCGCCAGCTGGAAGCGGAGCTGGACGATATTAATCATCTGACGAAAGGGGTCCTTCGCCTCGGCATTCCGCCAATGGTGGGGATGATGATGGCCGGGCCGATTAGCCTGTTTCGCCAGCGTTATCCCGGCATTGAGCTGAAGATTTCGGAGTTTGGTGGGTTAACCGTCCAGCAGGCCGTCACCAACGGCGAGCTCGACGTGGCAATGACCGCCCTTCCCGTTGAGGAGGAGAGTGGTCTGGCGACACTTCCGCTCTTTAGCCACCCGCTGTGCGTGCTGGTCCCCCGCTCCGGCGACTGGCTGAAGCGAGACTCGGTGAAGCCTGAACTGCTCGGCGAGCACCCTCTGCTGATCTACAACGAAGACTTTGCCCTCAGCCGCCAGCTGATGACGCTGTTTAGCCACCATAACGTCAAGCCGCGCATTGCGGTGCGCAGCGGTCAGTGGGATTTTCTGGCGGCGATGGTGCAGGCAGGCGTGGGAATTGCCATTCTGCCGCAGCCGATTTGCGAGCGTCTGGATAAAAACACGCTGCGCTGGATCCCGCTGGAGAGCGACCTGCACTGGCAGCTGGGGATGATCTGGCGTGAAGGGGTGTATTTATCGCAGAGCGCACAGGCTTGGCTGCAGTGTTGTGAGGGGTTTTGGGTGCGGTCTGAATAGTGCCGGGTGGCGGCTTCGCCTTACCCGGCCTACGGTTCGAAGGTAGGCCCGGTAAGCGCAGCGCCACCGGGCAAAACAGCACTACTGATTCTCTATCAACAGCGCTTCCAGCAGGTCCAGATCGTGCAGCAGCTTTTGCAGCGTTTCGTTGCTGATCTGCCGCGTGGCGCGCAGGTGATACAGCTCGGCGCGCTCGGAGCGCAGCGCCGCCAGGCGGAACCGGCGCTCCAGGTTCTCCTCCTGCAGCGAGCTTTCCACATCGTTACGCCCGTCCGCTCGGCGGCGCAGGTTACCAATCACGCGGGAACTGACTTCCGTCAGCAGCTGATTGTCGATGTTCTCTTCCGCATCCGCGGCCAGACGCTCTTCCATTTTCTGAATCGCGACAATTGCCACTTCGGCAGTCGCCGCCCGGGCAATACGTTCTTCTTTATGCTGCTGGGTCGAATCACCGGCATCAATATGCTGGAGTAAAATCGGCAGCATAATCACGCCGACAAACAGGGAGAACAGAATCACGCCCGCCGCCAGGAAGACCAGCTCGTAGCGCGCCGGGAAAACGTCTCCCGTAGGCAACAGCAGCGGAATGGAGAGCACACCGGCCAAAGTGATCGCCCCGCGTACGCCCGCAAAAGAGGCGATCAGCAGCTCACGCGTTGTCCACGAGCCGAACTCCATCGGCTTTTTCTTCAGGAAGCGCACGCTGAATCTCTTCATCGTCCACAGCCAGCCGAAACGCACCAGCATCAGCGCCAGGTAGATCAGCACGATGTCGGTAAACAGCATCCAGACCTCAACGTTCGGGTCGGCTTCGGCCGCCACCAGCGAGGATTCCATAATGCCCGGCAGCTGCAGGCCCAACAGCAGGAACACCATGCCGTTAAAGACAAATTCCAGCATGGCCCAGGTGCTGTTGGCACGCAGGCGCATGGCCAGCGGCGCGCGGCGCATTACGCCGGAGCGGGTGATGGTCATCCCTGCCGCCACCGCTGCCAGAATGCCCGACACGCCGATATGCTCGGCAATCAGATAAGAGGCGAACGGCAGCAGGAACAGCAGTACGATCTGCGTAGCGGGTTCATCGCCGCCCCAGCGGCTGAGGAAGCGCAATGAGCGGCCGTACAGCCAGCTCACCACGAAGCCTGCGAGAATACCGCCAATCGCTACCTTGAAGAATTCCAGCGTTGCACCGCCGACGGTAAAGACCATCGTGCCCATCGCAACGGCCACGGCAAACTTCAGGGCGACCAGGCCGGAGGCGTCGTTCATCAGCGCCTCACCCTGTAAAATCCCCATGATTTTCTTCGGAATACGGCCTTCACCCACAATGCCGGACAGCGCCACGGCATCGGTTGGCGACAGTACGGCGGCCAGCGCAAAAGCCGGTATTAATGGAATGCCCGGCACCGCCCAGTAGATCAGAAAACCAATCCCGACGACGGTGACCACCACCAGCGCCAGCGCCAGGCCGAAGATCTCGCGCCCGTGCTCAAGGAATTCGCGCGTGGGCGTTTTCCAGCCATCGGCAAACAGCAGTGGCGGGATAAACAGTACGAGGAACAGTTCGGGGTCAAATTCCACGTGCAGGCCAAACGTCGGCCACGCCAGCAGCGCGCCGATGGCAATTTGCATTAATGGCAGGGGGACCTGAAAGGGCAGTACGCGTGTAACTACCCCGGATAGCGAGACCACAAGGGTCATGATGAGTATTGTGAAGAAGATTTCCATGCGTTCCCTGTTTGCTGTGTTGCTTAAAAGCCAAACCTAAGGCGTCGTGCCTTTTATTCTATCTTCTCCAGAGTAACGCAAAAGGCAACGGGATGAGTCCTGAAAATAAAAACGGGCGGCCTCAGCCACCCGTTTTCGCATCAAAGGACAACTTAGATTGCCCAGCCGCCCGCGTAGAACGCCACCAGCGCAACGGCGATAACCACGGTGCCAACGTTCAGCTTGCGCCATTCACCGGAAACCAGACGACCAATCACCAGCGACGCGAAACCGATCATAATGCCGGTCACGATGTTACAAGTCAGCACGATGAAGACCGCGGTAATCAGGCCGGACATCGCGTCCACGAAGTCTGCAAAGTCGATTTTCGCCACGTTGCTCAGCATCAGCAGGCCAACGTACATCAGCGCCGGTGCGGTCGCATACGCTGGAACCAGATAGGAGAGCGGAGAGAGGAACAGGATCAGCATGAACAGCACGCCGACGGTGATCGCCGTCAGGCCGGTTTTACCGCCTGCCGCCGTACCCGCTGCGGATTCGATGTACACCGCCGCAGGCGCCGCGCCCACCAGGCCAGAGAAGACGCTGCTCAGGGAGTCAGTGGTCAGCGCTTTGCCGCCATCAATAATCTGACCGTCTTTATCCAGCAGGTTCGCCTGACCGGCCACCGCACGAATGGTACCGGTCGCGTCAAACACGGCGGTCATCACCAGCGCCAGCACGCTTGGCAGGATCACCGGGTTCAGCGCGCCAACGATATCCAGGCTGCCAATCAGGGAGTTGCCTTTATCATCGCTCAGCGACGGCATGGCGAAGATACCGGAGAAGTGTACGGTTGGATCGAAAATCAGGCCGACAATAGAAACGCCGATAATGGTCAGCAGAATGCCGCCCGGGACTTTCAGTTTTTCCAGACCGATAATCACCGCCAGGCCGATCAGCGACATGATCACCGGGAAGCTGGCGAAATGGCCCAGCGCCACCGGCAGACCGTCCAGCGGGTTCTTGATGACCAGACCAACGCCGTTGGCGGCGATCAGCAGCAGGAACAGGCCGATACCGATACCGGTACCGTGCGCCACGCCCTGCGGCAGGTTGCGCAAAATCCAGCTACGGATGCCGGTTGCGGAAATCACGGTAAACAGCACGCCCATCAGGAACACGGCACCCAGTGCAACCGGTACGCTGATGTGCTGACCCAGCACCAGGCTAAACGCGGTAAACGCGGTCAGAGAGATGGCGCAACCAATCGCCAGCGGCAGGTTCGCCCACAGGCCCATCACGATGGAGCCCACACCGGCCACGAGGCAGGTCGCCACAAAGACGGCCGCTGGCGGGAAGCCTGCTTTGCCCAGCATGCCCGGCACAACGATGACGGAATAAACCATCGCCAGAAACGTTGTCAAACCGGCAACAATCTCCTGGCGCACGGTGCTGCCGCGAGCCGAAATTTTAAACATGGCGTCAAGTGAACCGCCAGTACGCGCAGATGGCGTAGACATAGAAAACATCCCCTGAGAGTTTTTTAGGAAGTCCGTAAGCGAGGTGGAGACGCCACTGCCAGCTGAACGTCAAATCCTTGTGTTGCGTTTGTGACGAAAGGGCGTCACAAAAAAAGCAAACGTTTAGCTCCGCGCTTACAAACGGGTGGTCAAATTAAGGCAAACGATTATCTAGCGTAATCCCCGCCCTTTTCAACTGAACTTTCTCGTTTTTCGCTAAAATTCACTTATGACGCTGAAGAAATAAACAGAGGATGCGCAAACGTTATCGTCTATGCGCAATTTGTTTACATTTCAATCCTCGCCGGGGATAGATAACGGCCCCCCTTGCTCCAGGGTTCTTTGCCAGCCAGGGCTGCTCTCAACTTTTGTCTTCCATGCCTGAATATGCGGCAGATTAGCGATACCTCCGCGCGCCAGCAGGGCAAAGATCGGAAAGCTCATCTGAATATCGGCCATGCTGAGCGTATCCCCGGCAAACCAGCTGTTTTCGGCAAGATGTGACTCAATAAAGCGCGCATGGGTTTCAAGCTGACGGTTGAGATAGGCTTTCTGCACCCCCTGCCCCAGCGCTTTGCCCAGGGTTCTGATACCAAACGGCACCGGCGGCTTGCCGAGACTGTTGAAGACCAGCTTCATTAACAGCAGCGGCATCAGCGATCCTTCGGCGTAATGCAGCCAGAAGCGGTATTGCACCTTATGCGCCGGATCTAAAGGCTTTAGGCGTGACTCGGGATCGTACGTTTCCTGGAGATACTCCAGAATGGCGCCCGACTCCGCAAGGATCAGTCCGTTATCTTCGATGACCGGTGATTTGCCCAACGGATGCACCTTTTTGAGAGCCTCCGGTGCCAGCATGTTCTTTTCGCGCTGGTAGTGAACGATCTCATAAGGCAGGTCGAGTTCTTCCAGCGCCCAAATCACGCGGTGCGAGCGCGACTGGTTAAGGTGGTGTACCGTGAGCATGGTTTTCTCCTGTTATTCATACTTTTTAACTATAGAAAATTGAACAACACCGCGAAAAAAATTCGTCGAAAAAACGGTCAGCAAGGCTGGCGAAAAAACGGGTCTTGCATAGAATTAAAGTGTCAGCACAATCCGGAACCTCACCAACCAGCTCGACACGAGGGGTACTGACGTCGGGGGAAACCCTCCCGTGAACCAGCGGGATAGAGTGAAAGACAAAGACCGGGAAAAACTAAAGCGCCCTTATGTGGCGCTTTAGTTCTTTATGTATGCGGGGATTTTGCCGGGTGGCGGCTGCGCCTTACCCGGCCTACATTTTACGGTCTGGTAGGCCGGGTAAGCGAAGCGCCACCCGGCGAATGGGCTACACGCACGCTCAATCCTCTTCCAGCAGCCGCGCCCCCGTCCCCTGCTCGCCCAGCCGGTCACCGGGGTTACGCAACGGACAATCGCTACGCGACAGGCAGCCGCAGCCGATACAGCCATCCAGCTCGTCGCGCAGGGCGACCAGCGTATGAATACGCCTGTCCAGCTCCTCACGCCACTGTGATGACAGCTCTTTCCACTCTTTCGGGCTAAGCGTGTGACCTTCCGGCAGCACGCCAAACGCCTCGCCGATCGTGGCCAGGGGAATTCCGATTCGTTGCGCAATTTTGATAATCGCCACGTAGCGGAGCACGTCGCGGGTATAGCGACGCTGGTTGCCCCCGTTACGGATACTCTTGATTAACCCTTTGCTTTCATAGAAGTGGAGCGCCGATACCGCAACGCCGCTTCGCTTTGCCACTTCACCGGGGGTTAAAAGCGCTTTAATTCGCGGCAATCTCTTTTCCATAAAACCTCTTTACCTCAAGTTAACTTGAGGAATTATACTCCCCCGCAGAGAAAACGACGAATTAACCGAGATAGTTGTATCTACAGAGGGGCAACCTTATGTCGCATCAGCAGATTATTCAGACGCTTATTGAATGGATTGATGAACATATCGACCAACCGTTGAACATTGATGTGGTCGCTAAAAAGTCGGGCTATTCGAAATGGTATTTACAGAGAATGTTCCGCACGGTCATGCATCAGACGCTGGGTGAGTACATTCGCCAGCGCAGACTGCTGCTGGCGGCGCAGGCACTACGCTCAACGCAGCGGCCCATTTTTGATATTGCGATGGATCTTGGCTATGTATCGCAACAAACCTTTTCCCGCGTGTTTCGCCGCGAGTTTGACCGCACGCCGAGCGACTATCGCCACCAGTTGAATTAATTACCCTCAGTGCAATGGCTGCTGCTGCCAGGTCATAAATTCCTGGGGCGGCATCGCTTTCGCGAAGTGCCATCCCTGACAAAACTGGACGCCGCGCTTCAGCAGCCAGCTTACCTGCTCTGCCGTCTCTACCCCTTCCGCAATGGTTTTCAGCCGCAGGCTTTGCGCCATCTCGATAATATGCTCAGCGATCAGGTGGCTGGTGCTGTTGGTCGTTAAGGTATCGATAAATGATTTATCGATTTTCAGAATATCCACGTTCAGCGAGTAGAGGTTGTGCAGGTTCGAATAGCCGGTACCGAAGTCATCGATCGCGACTTCATAACCTGCCTGACGGAAAGCCTGAATCACCGGCGTGGTTTTTGGCACATCGATAAAACCGCGTTCCGTCACTTCTATTTTGATTTGCTGCGCACGGACGGCGTAGTGGCGAGCCTTGTCGGAGATCATGGCGATCAGCCGCGAGGAGTGGAAATCCGTGGCCGACAGGTTAATCGAAATATAGAGATGCGGGTGCTCGGCCAGGAAATGGCCCAGATCGTTGAACACCTCTTCAACGACATAGTCCGTAATCCGCTCGCTCATCCCCTCATTTTCCGCCAGCGGAATAAACTCCGCCGGGCTCATCACCTGCCCGTTAAAACCAGGCCAGCGTAACAACGCCTCCGCGCCCACGCACTGGTTGTTCTTGATATCAATAATCGGCTGATAGTGCACGCAAAGCTGTCGTTTGTTCAGCGCCCGGTGCAGTAAGCGCCCCGGCGAGTTGAGCTCACGATGGGTACGGGACCATACCAGCAAAATAATAATGCTGCAGATCATGCCCAGCGGCAGCGTCAACGTCGCCTGGTGATAAAGCGTTTCATAAAAGCGTTTATTCGATGTCGACACAATGGCCGCAATAGGTCTTTTAGGGGATGTTACGATCGTATAAAAGCGGTTATCTTTTTGAAATACCGATTCCTTATCCCGAATCATCGAATTTAATAAAGAAACATTGGCTTTCTGGCTGACGGAAAAGAAAGCATTGGTTACCGTGTCGTACACGCCCCACGAGAGAGAATGATCCGCAGACATGACTTCGCTGTATGAAAGCGGGTTGACGACCACCACATAATTTCCGCGCTGCATATATGTCATTTTATAGCCAGTATAAAATGGGGTATCGCGATAATAATAGATAGCGACGTCAGGTTTACGCGTGTAATTAGCAACAGGAATGGCGTAGGGGTGATCCGGTGTAAAAACGGTCGAACAAAGAAAATTCTGACCTTCAGCGTAAATTAAATCGGCGACAAACAGGCGGCCACGAACAACGTTCAGCATATATTGACGATGTCCCGGCGTGCAAAGCTCACCCTGATATTTTTCAGCCTCGTCCCGGGCCAGCTCAACCTGTTGAATAACCAGTTCTGTTTTGTCTAAAGCCAGTTCAGCAAATGTCCTTAGCTGGGCGCTTGTTTCAGACACGGCTCGTAGCTGGGCAAACCATAGCGCAAGCATCACCGGCAGCATAACTACCATGATGATCCCTACTACCCTGAGCATTTTGCGCCGCGCGCTACGATTCATTTCCCGCCCTATATCCCTGCATGTTGTACGCCTGTAGTAATGAAGGCCGGATGCTTTGTTAAACAGGTGATTACGTTGCATGAATCATGCGAAGTTAGCAACTGACTTTTCGTATTAAAAATCTTAAATTTCGTTATGACGATAATATTTTCCCGTAAGTTAAACTGTAAGTATTCGTTCCGTTTCAATTAAGGAAAATAATTATCCAGCCCGCAGGGGCAGGCGGGAAGATAACACAACAGACGATCGTTGATTAAGCCAAACGTCTGACAGCATGAAAAAAGTACAACTTCCTCATGACGTTTTATGCTATTTGCTCTGGGTTATTGTGCTCGTTGATTTATAAATAATCAGACTTCGCACAATATTTTCAGCTTCGGCTGAGAATAACGCCCCGCTTATAAAAACCGAATTTGCGGTATTCCCACCTGCCCGGTGGGCGTTTCCGGCACGCTGTGGGTCCATCCCCTCATGCGCCGAAGGCAGAACCAGCCTGCACAATCGCCTTTCCAGAGGAATAAAATCCTCTTTTTGCTCGCACAGAGGCTGGCGAATAAATCAACAAATGTGATATAGTTCACACATATTTTGTAACGAGAAACACCGTTTCATTCAGTTCGTCTGTTTTGTAGAGGATGGGTTTTATGGCAACCATTACTACCAGCATGGTTCTCCTGCGCTGGCCTTTGTTGAGTGCGGTACTGATGTTTTTAGCCAGCACGCTGAATATTCAGTTTCGTAAATCTGACTATGCGGGTCTTGCTGTAATCAGTACGCTGCTGGGGCTGGGTGCGGCCTGCTGGTTTGCAACGGGTCTGCTTGGCATCACCCTACTGGATATCGCCGCCGTCTGGGAAAATATTAAAGTGGTGATGGTTGAGGCGATGAGCCACACGCCGCCAGACTGGCCGATGGTGATTACCTGATCCCTTACGGAATAAAAAAACCCAGACCATGGTCTGGGTTTTTTGTTTTAAGCACTCGGAAATCAGAACGGAATGTCGTCGTCGAAATCCATTGGTGGTTCGTTAGACGGCGCCGGAGCAGACTGCTGCTGCGGACGAGACTGTGCGCCGCCGCTGAACTGGTTGCCGCCCTGCGGCTGCTGAGGCTGACCCCAACCGCCCTGCTGCTGGCTCTGGCCGCCACCTGCTGGTGCACCACCGCCCTGACGGCCACCCAGCATCTGCATGGTACCGCCCACGTTAACCACAACTTCAGTGGTGTACTTCTCAGCACCGGACTGATCGGTCCATTTGCGGGTACGCAGCTGGCCTTCGATATAAACCTGAGAACCTTTACGCAGATACTCACCGGCCACTTCGGCCAGTTTGCCAAACAGCACTACGCGGTGCCATTCGGTCTGCTCTTTCATCTCACCGGTCGCTTTATCACGCCAGGATTCGGAAGTAGCCAGCGTAATGTTGGCAACTGCGCCACCACTCGGCATGTAGCGTACTTCCGGGTCCTGGCCCAGATTACCGACGAGAATCACCTTGTTTACGCCTCTGCTGGCCATGTTCGTGTCTCCTGAATACGTTTCTTAATAGTGTAAACGCGCGAGTGTACCATTTCCATGCTGCACTTTGATAGTTGCGTAGCACGTTCCAGAGTTCTCTCGCAACTCAACATTGTTACACAGCCAATCAGAAAATGCATTCCAATACTGTATATTCAAACAGGTCAAATTGTGTCATAATTAGCCGTTTCTGACAGCCGTTTGTCCTTCAAACAAATCAGGCAATCCGTGTTCCAACCGGGAAAGGTGAATGGATAAGATCGAAGTTCGGGGCGCCCGCACCCACAATCTCAAGAATATCAACCTCATAATCCCTCGCGACAAACTCATTGTCGTGACCGGGCTTTCGGGGTCTGGCAAATCCTCACTGGCTTTCGACACTTTGTATGCCGAAGGACAGCGTCGTTACGTTGAATCACTCTCTGCGTACGCGCGTCAGTTCCTGTCACTGATGGAAAAACCGGATGTCGACCATATTGAAGGGTTGTCCCCTGCTATCTCTATTGAGCAGAAGTCCACCTCGCATAACCCGCGCTCAACGGTCGGTACCATTACCGAAATTCATGACTACCTGCGTCTGCTGTATGCCCGCGTGGGCGAGCCGCGCTGCCCGGACCACGACGTCCCGCTGGCGGCCCAGACCGTAAGCCAGATGGTGGATAACGTGCTGTCGCAGCCGGAAGGCAAACGCCTGATGCTGCTGGCGCCGATCATCAAAGAGCGAAAAGGCGAACACACCAAAACGCTGGAAAACCTGGCAAGCCAGGGCTATATCCGCGCCCGTATCGACGGTGAGGTGTGTGACCTGTCCGATCCGCCAAAGCTGGAGCTGCAGAAGAAGCACACCATCGAGGTGGTGATTGACCGCTTTAAGGTACGCGACGATCTCGCCACGCGTCTGGCGGAATCCTTTGAAACCGCGCTGGAACTCTCCGGCGGCACGGCCGTGGTCTCCGACATGGATGACCCAAAAGCGGAAGAGCTGCTCTTCTCCGCCAACTTTGCCTGCCCGATTTGCGGCTACAGCATGCGCGAGCTGGAACCGCGCCTGTTCTCCTTTAACAACCCGGCGGGCGCGTGCCCGACGTGTGACGGCCTGGGCGTTCAGCAGTATTTCGACCCGGACCGCGTGATCCAGAACCCGGAGCTGTCGCTGGCGGGCGGCGCCATTCGCGGCTGGGACAAGCGTAACTTCTACTACTTCCAGATGCTGAAATCGCTGGCGGAGCACTACAAGTTCGACGTCGAAGCGCCGTGGGCGAGCCTGAGCCCGAACGTGCACAAAGTGATCCTGTTCGGTTCCGGCAAAGAGAACATCGAGTTCAAGTACATGAACGATCGCGGCGATACCTCCGTGCGTCGCCACCCGTTCGAAGGGGTGCTGCACAATATGGAGCGCCGCTACAAAGAGACCGAATCCAGCGCGGTGCGCGAGGAGCTGGCGAAGTTTATCAGCAACCGCTCCTGCGCCACCTGTGAAGGCACGCGTCTGCGCCGCGAGGCGCGTCACGTGTTTGTGGAAAACACCGCGCTGCCGACCATCTCTGACATGAGCATCGGCCACGCGATGGACTTCTTCAACAACCTGAAGCTCTCCGGCCAGCGTGCAAAAATTGCCGAAAAAGTGCTGAAAGAGATCGGCGATCGCCTGAAGTTCCTGGTGAACGTCGGCCTGAACTACCTGACGCTTTCCCGCTCGGCGGAAACGCTCTCCGGCGGTGAGGCCCAGCGTATCCGTCTGGCCAGCCAGATTGGCGCGGGCTTAGTCGGCGTAATGTACGTGCTGGATGAGCCGTCCATCGGCCTGCACCAGCGCGACAACGAGCGTCTGCTCGGCACGCTTGTCCACCTTCGCAACCTCGGCAACACGGTGATCGTGGTCGAGCACGACGAAGATGCGATCCGTGCGGCTGACCACGTCATCGACATTGGCCCAGGCGCTGGCGTACACGGCGGCCAGGTGGTCGCGGAAGGCACGCTAAAGGACATCATGGCGGTACCCGAGTCGCTGACCGGCCAGTTTATGAGCGGCAAGCGCAAGATTGAAGTGCCGAAACAGCGCGTAGCGGCAGATCCGGAAAAAGTGCTGAAGCTGACCGGCGCGCGCGGCAACAACCTGAAAGACGTCACCCTGACGCTGCCGGTTGGCCTGTTTACCTGTATTACCGGCGTGTCCGGTTCCGGTAAATCGACGCTGATCAACGATACGCTGTTCCCGATTGCGCAGACGGCGCTGAACGGCGCGACGCTGGCCGAGCCTGCACCGTACCGCGACATCCAGGGGCTGGAGCATTTCGATAAAGTTATCGACATCGACCAGAGCCCGATTGGCCGTACCCCGCGCTCTAACCCGGCGACCTACACGGGCGTATTCACGCCCGTACGTGAACTGTTTGCTGGCGTGCCGGAAGCGCGCTCCCGCGGCTATACGCCAGGACGTTTCAGCTTTAACGTACGCGGCGGCCGCTGCGAAGCGTGCCAGGGCGACGGTGTGATCAAGGTTGAGATGCACTTCCTGCCGGATATCTACGTGCCGTGCGACCAGTGCAAGGGCAAGCGCTATAACCGTGAAACGCTGGAGATTAAGTACAAAGGCAAGACCATCCACGAAGTGCTGGATATGACCATCGAAGAGGCGCGCGAGTTCTTTGACGCCGTCCCTGCGCTGGCGCGTAAGCTGCAGACGCTAATGGACGTAGGCCTGACCTACATTCGTCTGGGACAGTCCGCAACCACGCTGTCCGGCGGTGAAGCGCAGCGCGTGAAGCTGGCGCGTGAGCTGTCAAAACGCGGTACCGGTCAGACGCTCTACATTCTGGACGAGCCGACCACCGGCCTGCACTTTGCCGACATCCAGCAGCTGCTCGAGGTTCTGCATCAACTGCGCGACCAGGGCAACACTATCGTGGTCATCGAACATAACCTGGACGTGATTAAAACTGCGGACTGGATTGTCGATCTCGGCCCGGAAGGCGGCAGCGGCGGCGGTGAAATTCTCGTCTCCGGTACGCCAGAGACCGTTGCAGAGTGCGAAGCCTCGCACACCGCGCGCTTCCTTAAACCGTTGCTGTAATTGTCACACGGAGAGTTGCTGTCGGGTGGTTTCCGGCAGCAGCTCAACCGCCTGCTGATAGGACGCGTCCACCAGGTAGTAAATCTGCGAGCCTGGAATCGTCCCGTCCAGATAGACGGTGCTCCAGTGCGCCTTATTGAGGTGCTTGCTCGGCCTCACGTCATCATGCTGCTGGCGTAGCAAATCCGCCAGTTCAGGGCTGGTTTTCAGCGACGCCGCCGGGCGGCCTTCCACCTCTTTCACCATCGCAAACAGCACATCACCCACCTTAATCTGCGTGGCTTTCCAGTCGCTGTGGACGCTCTGCTCCGCGCCGGGCTTGCTCATGCAGTACTGAAGTATCTCCGAAATTGTCATCTTTATTCCCCTTGTAGCGTGGCGATAATTTTACGCGAACCACCGTGAATGCGATGCTCTCCCAGCCAGATCCCCTGCCACGTTCCCAACATCAGCCGCCCGTTGTGAACCGGCAGCATCAACGATACGCCCAGCAGGGAGGATTTAATATGCGAAGGCATATCGTCCGCCCCCTCATAGTCATGCTCGTAAGGCGCGTTGTCCGGGACGCTCTTCAGAAAATGGTGCTCCATGTCGGACCGGACGGTGGGATCGCAATTTTCATTAAGCGTGAGAGAGGCGGACGTATGCTGAAGCAGCAGATGCAGCAAACCCGTTTTCACCCGCGACAGGTCGCGGAGTTGCCCGATGACTTCATCCGTCACCAGGTGAAATCCGCGTGGTTTTGCGCTTAAGGTCAGGGTCTGTTGGTACCACATGTGCTGCTCCGTGATGAAAGATGAATCTTTCTAAGTGTGCAGCAAGAAGACGAAAGGTAAAACCCGCAGCAGCGAGATTTGATTAAAAAAGAGTCAAACCCGCTGCCGGGTACTTAATACTCCGAGTTGACGATCACCTCTTCGCCAAACTTTCCGGCCATCGGCAGCGGTCGATACGTGGAGTTAGAGGCACGTAACACCCTGATCCCTCTGGCACCCACGTCATGCGCGGCGGTGATGTCGTTATCTGAATCGCCGTAGAATACTTTGATATTTTTCTTTTCCAGCCACTGGGTTTTGGTGTTTTGCCCTTCTTTGTCACCGGCAAAAATTACCGGATTCATGCTGGTCACCGGGATCTGGAAATCATCCTGCAGCGTTTTAGAGACGGTTTCCGTTTTGGTCTGGCTGCGGCCGGTCACAAAATAAATGCTGTCACCGCGCTTCACGTGCATGGCAATAAGCGCACGGGCAACCTCTTTCGGGATGCTGAATTCGTCCCAGCCGTTATTCATTTTTTCCCAGAATTCCGGGTTCTTCAGATACGCTTCGCTGTCTGGTGAATACGTTTTCTTACCGCGCCAGAAGCCGGGGCTTGAGAACAGCACGGTATCGTCAATGTCAAAACCTACGGCCATTGGCGCACTGCCCATCAGGCTGTTTTCGATTTGGGCCACGGAAACCCAGTGAATGGGCGCCTGCTCGGCGAGAATGGCGGCGGTGGTGCCGGTGTAAAGCGGCGTCGGGGCAGAAGCTCGCGCGACGACGGCGCTATTAAGCGAGAACAATAAGCAGGCGGCGCTGAGCGCCAGTGTGATCTTGCGCATATTTTCCCCTGAATATTCAGTTTGTTATCGTTTTATTTTGAGCGAATGGTCAAAAAACTATCCGACCATAACCCCAGCGGGAGGTGAAGGGAAGGAGTTTTTGCTTATGAAGCTGAATAAAAAGAAGACGATCACAAAGCGCGGAAGAGGCGTGTAGGCCCGGTAAGGCGCAGCCGCCACCGGGCAAGATTTTCTGCGGCCTGATGCCCTCACCCCAGCCCTCTCCCACAGGGAGAGGGAGAAAATAGGTAGTGAGTACTTACATCACAGCAGCTAACGCCTGCGCAACGCGATGAACGTTGCTGGCATTCAGACCCGCCACGCACATACGGCCGCTGGCGATCAGGTAGACGCCGAACTCTTCGCGCAGGCGATCGACCTGTGCCGCACTCAGTCCGGTATAGCTGAACATCCCGCGCTGCTTGAGCAGATAGTCGAAATTATGTCCCGGCACGGCCTCTTTCAGGACGTTAACCAGCTCCTGACGCATCGTCTGAATGCGCTGGCGCATCGCTTCCACTTCCGCAAGCCAGGACGCTTTCAGCTGTTCGTCACCGAGGACCGTCGCCACCACCTGCGCACCAAAGTTCGGCGGGCTGGAGTAAATGCGGCGCACCGTCGCCTTAAGCTGGCCGAGCACGCGACCTGCCGCTTCGGCGTCTTCACACACCACGGACAGGCCGCCAACGCGTTCACCGTACAGGGAGAAGATTTTAGAGAAGGAGTTGCTGACCAGCGCTGGCAGCCCGGCGCTGGCCACGGCGCGAATAGCGTAAGCATCTTCTTCCATGCCCGCGCCAAAGCCCTGGTAGGCAATGTCGAGGAACGGGATCAGGTTGCGGGCCTTCAGTACCTCAATCACCGCATCCCACTGGGCATTGGTGAGATCCGCACCGGTCGGGTTATGGCAGCATGGATGCAGCAGTACAATACTGCGCTCCGGCAGGGTGTTCAGTTTTTCCAGCAGCGCTTCAACGCGCACGCCGTTAGTTTCGCTGTCGAACCACGGATAGGTCGCCACTTTGAAGCCTGCGCCCTCGAAGATCGCAACGTGGTTTTCCCACGTCGGGTCACTCACCCACACGCCTGAATCCGGGAAGTATTTTTTCAGGAAGTCTGCACCCACTTTCAGCGCACCCGAGCCGCCCAGCGTCTGGATGGTCGCCACGCGTTTTTGCGCGAGCACCGCGTGATCGGCACCAAACAGCAGCGGCGCAATGGTGCTGCGATAGGCATTTAACCCTTCCATCGGCAGATAGAGCGACGCGCCGTGTGGAACAGCGTTCAGACGCGCTTCAGCTTCGGCAACGGCCTGCAGCTGAGGAATAAAACCCTCGTGGTTGTAATACAAACCGATGCTAAGGTTCACTTTGTTGCTGCGAGGATCTTCTTTGAAACGCTCCATTAAGGAGAGGATAGGGTCGCCGGCATAGGCGTCAACTTTCTGAAACACGCGATGGTTCTCCGGAATTCGATGAGGCAGGGATTTCAACAATAAACCGGAAGTGGGAGAAGGTCGAGAGCGATATCAGGCCAGCCCCTGGATATATCGGCAAATTTGATCGATTCGCGCAGAGAGTGGACCCTGCACGCGCAAAAAGGGGATATTTCGCTGTGACAGCTCCGCTTCATACCACGCTTGCTGCCGATGACGAAACGCCTCATCCTGACGGGTCCCATCCTGCACAAAGGGAAATTCATCCCCGCAGAGTACGACCAGAGAATAGTTGCGTTCGGCTAACTCAATTAATGCCTGCGGCGCGCTGCCAAACTGATCGAGCGTGTAAAACAAGGTCGTTAAAGGTGACGTATCGCACACCAGGTAAGGCGCGATACAGGATAATTCCTCTCGGCGCACTTGCTCTCGGGCTATATGCAGCAAATCCTCCAGCTCAAGAACGCCATTCTTTGCTTCCCAGTGTTCACGACCATACTCTGCAACGTACGGGACGTTTAGCGTCTGCGCTAGTGCCTTAGAAAGCGTGCTTTTGCCCGTTGATTCTCCTCCTAATAAGCAGATGCGGAAAACAAAGCTGCGATAAACCTCAGGGGACATCATCTTACGATAACGATGAACATCAGAACGTATGCGCGTTCCCGAAGGGGCATCAGGTTCCAGTGAACGCTGGAGACGAACGTGCGCAACCGGTCGTCCGAAACGTTGGCTCAACACACTGGCAAACCCATCGCCATAGTCTTCGGCAGTAAATACCGCCTGTGGCTGACAATGCAGGATGTCTTCACACAGCGTGGCAACGTAATGACGATGCAGATCGGCGTCAGCGTCGTTCGGTGGGGGCGGCGCAATATCGTAAGACGCCATCACCTGCGGAGAAAGCACAAGGTGGCGACATTGCGGGAAGCGCGTCGTTAACCAGTGAAGTCGTTTTTCAGGTTCATAACCGCGTATTTCCGGCACCGAATAGCTAATGATAAAGACCGTCTCGCACTGCTCAAGTGCCGCATTGATAAGCGCTTCATGGCCTGCATGTAATGGTGCGAATTTGCCCACAACCAGGCCGCTGGCATAACGCTTCATTGCGCGCGGATCTCCTTACGCCACTGATAAAGCCCGTGCCACGCATTAAACCAAAACAGCAGATATAACCCGGCGGTCAGATGCAGGTCCCTCATCGCATATAGCGGTACCGCCAGCGTGTTAACGGCAATCCAGACGTACCAGTTTTCCAGACGTCGTCCCATTAGCATAAACTGAGCAAGAACGCTGAGCGTCAAAATGATGGAATCCAGCCAGGGCGCCCAGGCATTGGTGTAGAGATGCAAAATCAATCCGTACACCGCCGCCACGCTCATGGCACAGGCCAGCAGAATAAAAAAATGCCCCGGTCTGGTACGCCGAACGGGCAGTACATCCCCGCGATTGCCTTTCAGCCAGTGCAGCCAGCCGGTTATGCTCGTAATGATGAAGAAGAACTGAAGGGTAACGTCAGCATATAGCTGCACAGAATAGAAGACCCAGGCATAAAGCCCGCTGCCTATGATGCCAATCCACCACGTATGGATGTTATTTCTGGCGGCCAGCCAGACGGAGAGCGCATAGGCCAGACAAGCAGCGATTTCTGAAGGGGACATTATCCTTCCCTGGAGTAAAATGTTAGTCGATGTACTTCATCGCCACCCTTGACGTCAGGCGCGTGATAAGTTCGTAAGCACTTACTTTCGTGATTTCCGAGATGCGCTCAACGGGTAAACCTTCGCCCCACATCACCACATCGTCGCCTGGCTTATCCTGGGCTTCAGGCCCCAGATCGACACAAATCATGTCCATAGCCACGCGGCCAACAATCTTCACCTCGCGACCGTTGACCAGAACCGGCGTACCCGACGGTGCGGCACGCGGATATCCGTCACCATAGCCCATCGCCACTACGCCAAGACGGGTATCACGCTCGCTGGACCAGGTACCGCCATAGCCCACCGGCTCACCCGCTTTATGGTCACGCACGGCAATCAGGTTAGAGACCAGCGACATGACCGGCTGGAAGCCAAAGTCCGGCCCCCAGGGTTTGTTCTCCAGCGGCGACACGCCGTAGAGAATGATGCCCGGTCGCGCCCAGTCGAAATGCGACTGCGGCCACAGCAGAATACCGCCCGATGCCGCAATCGAACGCATCCCCGGTTTGCCTTCGCAAAAGGTATTAAAGATATCCAGCTGCCGCTCGGTCGCACCGCACTCGGGCTCATCGGCGCGGGCGAAGTGGCTAACGATATTCACCGGTTGGCGCACGTTTTTGCACCGGCATAAGCGCTGATAAAACGCTTCCGCACTCTCCGGACGCACGCCGAGACGGTGCATGCCCGTGTCGAGCTTCATCCATACGGTCACCGGCTCGCTCAGCTCGGCGGTTTCGAGTGCGGCGAGCTGTTCTTCATTATGCACTGCCGTGTGAAGATGCTGGTCAGCGATGGTCGGCAAATCTGTGGCTTCGAAAAAGCCTTCGAGGAGCAGAATGGGTTGAGTAATGCCGCCCGCGCGCAGGCGGAGGGCTTCTTCAAGACGGGCGACGCCAAAGGCGTCGGCATCGGGGAGCGTTCGCGCGGTCTCCAGAAGACCGTGTCCGTAAGCGTTCGCTTTCACGACTGCAACGAGCTTGCTGGCGGGCGCCAGTTCACGCAGACGTTGCAGGTTGTGTCGCAGAGCGCGGCGGTTAATAACAACAGTTGCCGCTTGCATTTGAATTCCTTAGAAATTACTCATCATCATATTGAGGACCGGCATAGTTGTCGAACCGCGACCACTGTCCGTTAAAGGTCAGACGCACCGTCCCGATCGGGCCGTTACGTTGTTTACCAATAATAATTTCGGCGATCCCTTTCAGGTCGCTGTTCTCGTGATAAACCTCATCACGGTAGATGAACATGATTAAGTCGGCATCCTGCTCGATGGAGCCGGACTCACGCAGGTCAGAGTTGACCGGGCGCTTGTCGGCACGTTGTTCCAGGGAGCGGTTAAGCTGCGACAGCGCAACGACCGGAACGTGCAGCTCTTTGGCTAACGCCTTGAGCGAGCGGGAAATCTCCGCAATTTCCAGCGTACGGTTGTCGGAGAGCGACGGGACGCGCATCAGCTGTAAGTAGTCGATCATGATAAGACCGATGCCGCCGTGTTCACGGGCGATACGGCGCGCGCGGGAACGAACCTCCGTCGGCGTCAGGCCGGAGGAGTCATCGATATAGATGTTACGTTTTTCCAGCAGAATGCCCATGGTGCCGGAGATGCGCGCCCAGTCTTCATCATCGAGCTGGCCGGTACGGATGCGGGTCTGATCCACGCGCGACAGCGACGCCAGAGAACGCATCATAATCTGTTCGGAGGGCATCTCAAGACTGAAGATAAGCACTGGCTTATCCTGCAACATCGCCGCGTTTTCGACGAGGTTCATCGCAAATGTGGTTTTACCCATCGACGGACGCGCGGCAACGATGATCAAATCCGACGGCTGCAGGCCGGCGGTTTTCTTGTTCAAATCGTCATAGCCTGTGTTCACGCCGGTGACGCCATCGTGCGGCTGCTGGAACAGCTGTTCGATACGAGCCACGGTGGCGTCGAGGACATCGGCGATGTTTTTTGGGCCTTCGTCTTTATTGGCGCGGCTTTCTGCGATTTTAAAGACGCGTGACTCAGCGAGGTCGAGCAGATCTTCGCTGGTGCGACCCTGTGGATCAAAACCGGCTTCGGCGATCTCGTTCGCCACCGAGATCATCTCGCGAACGACGGCACGTTCGCGCACGATATCGGCATAAGCGCTGATGTTCGCCGCACTAGGCGTGTTTTTTGACAGTTCCGCCAGATAGGCAAACCCGCCGCAGCTGTCGAGTTGCCCAAGACGCTCCAGCGATTCCGCGAGCGTGATTAGGTCTATCGGGCTGCCCGACTCCTGCAGACGCGCCATTTCGGTAAAGATATGGCGGTGCGGACGGGTGTAGAAATCTTCCGCCACGACGCGCTCGGCGACGTCGTCCCAGCGTTCGTTATCCAGCATTAAACCGCCCAACACCGACTGTTCCGCTTCAATCGAGTGCGGCGGGACTTTTAACCCTGCGACCTGGAAATCACGCTCGCGAGGTTCAGTCTGTTTGTTGAAGGGTTTGTTTCCTGCCATAGTGAATGGAGTTACCGAGATAAAGAGTGGGTCGAAAGATTACCATATTTTTCTTACGGAGGGAGCATGGCAACGCGCATTGAATTCCAGAAACACGGTGGGCCAGACGTACTGAAAGCGGTAGAGTTCACCCCTGCCGTGCCTGGCGAAAACGAAGTGCAGGTTGAAAACAAAGCCATCGGCATAAACTACATCGACACCTATATTCGCGGCGGTCTCTACCCGCCTCCGTCAATGCCGAGCGGCCTGGGCACCGAGGCAGCCGGTGTCGTCGTCAAAGTGGGCAGCGCGGTCAAGCATATTAAAGAGGGCGACCGCGTGGTGTATGCGCAGTCAGCGCTGGGCGCTTACAGCTCCGTCCACAACGTTCCGGCAGATAAAGCCGCCCTGCTACCTAACGCCATCTCCTTTGAGCAGGCAGCGGCCTCGTTCCTGAAAGGTTTGACGGTTTACTACCTGCTGCGCAAAACCTATGAAATTAAGCCCGACGAGCAGTTCCTGTTCCATGCCGCAGCGGGTGGCGTCGGGCTCATCGCCTGTCAGTGGGCAAAAGCACTGGGCGCGAAGCTGATCGGCACCGTCGGAAATGCACAAAAAGCGCAGCGCGCGCTGCAGGCGGGCGCCTGGCAGGTGATTAACTACCGTGAAGAGAGCATTGTTGAGCGGCTGAAGGAGATCACCAGCGGCAAAAAAGTGCGCGTGGTGTATGACTCGGTGGGGAAAGACACGTGGGAAGCGTCGCTGGACTGTCTGCAGCGCCGTGGTCTGATGGTCAGCTTCGGCAATGCGTCAGGCGCGGTAACCGGCGTTAACCTGGGTATTCTGAACCAGAAAGGTTCTCTGTACGTGACTCGCCCTTCCCTGCAAGGATACATCACCAACCGGGAAGAACTTGAGGAAGCCAGCAACGAGCTGTTCTCGCTGATCGCCAGCGGTGTCATCAAAGTGGATGTGGCAGATGCGCAGAAATTCGCGCTGACCGATGCGCAGCGCGCGCATGAGGTGCTGGAGAGCCGGGCGACGCAGGGGTCGAGCTTGTTGATTCCCTGAGTCCCAAAAAGAAATTGGGCTTCCCGTGGGAAGCCCTTTCTTTTTTTAGTTCGGCTGTATGTAGGGTACAGCTCGATGAATTCTTTAGCGGCAGTCATAGTGACAGATTCGATAAGTAAATCCTATTCTGTTCTAAGCCCTGCCGCCGGAAAAGTTACAAGTATGTGACGAACCCCTCAATACCTTAGTAACGGAAGCGGTTATTGCGCTGATAACTGGGCACTTTTGGCGCTTTAATCGCCCGAATAACCCACACGACCGCAATGGCCAGCAGTAGCCACGGCAACAGTTTGATCGTCAGGGCAAACAATCCCCCAATAAACATGACCACCGTCGCCACCACGATAGCCGCCAGAATGCCGAGCAGCGAAACGCCTGTCGCTAACAGCATGACAAAAAAGCCAATCACAAAAAGTAGTTCCAGCATGGTGCTCTCCCACGAGTTCCCGAGTAATGCAGTAGGCATTACAAGAATCATGCCAGACTTAACGTGTTGTTATTAAAGTAAAACGCCCCGCGAGCGTTTGCAGGGCGTGGTGAATTTGACGAACTTTTAGCGAAAGTTATCGCTTGTCTGCCACCAGTCGCAGCGCATGTTCCAGCACCTCGATATCTGCACCGGCTTTATGCGCATTCTCGCTCAGGTAGCGTCGCCACTGACGCGCGCCAGGAATACCCTGGAACAGGCCAAGCATATGGCGGGTGATATGGCCGAGATACGTGCCATTGCTCAGCTCGCGCTCAATGTAAGGGTACATCGCACGCACGACGGCAACCGGATCGGTGTCCGCGCCTTCGATGCCAAAGATTTCGCGATCGACCGTCGCCAGAATGCCCGGGTTCTGATACGCCTCGCGCCCGACCATCACGCCATCCATATGTTCCAGATGGGCTTTAGCCTCTTCCAGCGACTTGATGCCGCCGTTAATGGACATCGTCAGGTGCGGGAAGTCACGCTTCAGCTGATATACGCGCGGATAGTCCAGCGGCGGGATCTCACGGTTCTCTTTCGGGCTGAGGCCGGAGAGCCAGGCTTTTCGCGCGTGGATGATGAACATCTCGCACTCGCCTTTCCCGGATACCGTATTGATGAAGTCGCACAGGAATTCGTAGCTGTCCTGGTCGTCAATGCCGATACGGGTTTTGACCGTGACCGGAATGGAGACCACATCGCGCATCGCCTTGATACAGTCCGCTACCAGCTGCGCGTTCCCCATCAAACATGCGCCAAACATGCCGTTTTGCACGCGGTCGGACGGGCAGCCAACGTTAAGGTTGATCTCGTCGTAGCCGCGCGCTTCTGCCAGCTTTGCGCACTGCGCCAGCGCAGCCCGATCGCTGCCGCCCAGCTGCAGGGCAACCGGATGCTCTTCTTCGCTGTAGGCCAGATAGTCGCCCTTCCCGTGAATGATTGCGCCCGTGGTCACCATTTCGGTGTACAACAGCGTATGGCGGGAGAGCTGGCGCAGGAAATAGCGGCAGTGTCTGTCCGTCCAGTCGAGCATCGGCGCAATGGAGAAACGGTGTGCAGGGAAAGCGGTCTGTAATTCTGACGACATGGCGAAGTTTTAAGCATCTGGTGGAAAAGGGGCGCTACTATAGCACAAAGAAAAGCCGGAGGCGCAGCGCCTCCGGTGGACTTTAGAACGTCATACTCAGCTGAGCCCCTGCGCCCCAGGTTTCGTCTTCACCGTACAGACCCATCAGGTCTACATGAACGGTGCTGAACGGCGCGAAACCGACACCTCCGGTAAAGACATTGCTGTCGTTACCCTTCACGTCCGCGCGATAACCCGCACGCACCGCCAGCCAGCTGAGCGGCGTAACCTCGGCACCGACACCCACATACTGCGACGTATCTTCGCTCTTGAAGCCTTTGGTTTCCGTCAAATCGCCATCGGCGGTCAGCGTCACCAGATCGTTGTGCCAGGCGGCACCGGCGGTCACCAGCGGACGGATCTGGTAGGTATCTTTATAGCTCACCACTTCTCCCGTACGGCCGTTGCGGATACGGATATCTTTGGTGTCGATATCGCGCGACATCAGGTTTTGTCCGCTCACGCCTACCGTCCAGTGTTCGCCGAAATCAGCCGCAATACCGGCATCGACGTTAAAGCCCGTGTCGTCCGTGCGGTAGCGGCTGTCGTTCCACTTGTTACTGTCGTAATCGTAGATTGAGGTGGTGTAGTTATAGACCCAGGTTTTTTGCAGTTTTGGCGTCACGCCCACGGAAACAGGGACGCCGCCGAGGTCAAACTGACGGGCAACGGCAACACCATAATCGGACACAATCGCCGCCCGGCCAGACGCCGTTGAGTTGAGATTTTTAGTGATCTGATCCGTGCCGTTCAGCGCAGCGTCCAGGGCAACACCGGCAGCCACCACATTGCTTCGTTGAATACCGCGCAGATAATCAATATCTTGCTGATCGATAGACGAGCTCACCCGGCCATGAGCATAGCCTTTCGCCATAAAGGCCACAGAAAGCACATCGTTAGGGATACTCACGGCAAGCCCTGCACCTGCCGTCGCGCGTGCGGTTTTGCCCTTGAGATAGTCCAACTCATCGGCCAGATCTTTGGCCGCGCCCTGGAATTGATTAATGGAACCTAACGGATTGGTAATAATCTCTCTTGGCGTGAGGCCATCAACCACATCCTTGTAGTGATTAATTTTGTCGTTGATGTTATCAATCTCGTCCTGAAGATTGTCTTTATCCGTTACCTGTACGCCAACGGACGGCAAAATGACCGTCACATCATCGTCCGGTTTTGCCTTTGCCAGCAACGCGGGGTTGATTAACGCCCCGCTACCATAGCTCCCGGAGGCAACGCCAGTGCCCCCCATTGCGTCACTTCGTGATTCTGTCCAGGTATTGGCTGCTCCCGCCTGATTTGCCATAAACAAGGAAACAGCGATACTCACCACCGAAAATTTAAAATTTTTTTTCACAGTATGCCCGTTATAGTCTGTTATGAAATAACCCCTGTCTGTTATCACCCAAACAGGAACGAACTATTGCTGTGAATAAGTAGTAAAAGACCCGCTATTTCTTTCCCTAAGTAAAACTCCCTTACGGCCTGTTATATTTTGTGACGGCCCTCAATATTTATAGAAGAGGAAATTATTTTTTCCCAGGTTTTCCATCATGCGGTCCAAAAAACTGGGGTGGGTGGTCAACCCAGCGATCCTCTCGGGTAGCGGCATACACCGGATTGAGGGGATAGTAGATGCGATTGTGCTTCTTGTTGGCCTCGCCTACGACCAGCAACCGCACCTCTTCCTCCGTGTTGTTAATAAAGGTGTGGCAGATACCGGTTCCGGCAGGAAACCCCACGCTGTCGCCCGGTTCAAGTTTCCATAAATAGCCATTAATCCACGCGTCTGGATAACCTTCAATCACGTAAATGAACTCTTCTTCATCGCTTTCAGCATGCGGATAGGACGTTCTGCGCCCGGGCGGTAAACGCTCATGATGGATGCCAATGCGCCCGAGCCCGAGCTTGCGAGCCAGCGGGGCGCCTATAGAAAAAAGCTCATCGCTATCTGGATAGGTCGAATCATCCGCGCCTTCTACGTCGCGCCAGTGCCGAATACAGTCAGGTTTTTTCATTGTTTATTTCCCGGTTTGTAATGGGTCAGGTATAGCACAGACTGGCGGATCTCGGTGTTTTTACCAGAACATGATAAAGTGGGGGTTTTCCGTCCTATAACATCCGGGGTGCTACATGGATAAGTCCACAAAAGAGCTGTTAGCGCAGGCCGAAAAGCTGTGCGCGCAACGCAATGTGCGCCTGACTCCGCAGCGCCTTGAAGTATTACGTCTGATGAGCCTGCAGCAGGGTGCTATCAGCGCCTACGATCTGCTCGACCTGCTCCGCGAAAGCGAGCCGCAGGCGAAGCCACCGACGGTGTATCGCGCCCTGGATTTCCTGCTTGAACAAGGGTTCGTGCATAAGGTTGAATCCACCAACAGCTATGTGCTGTGCCATCTGTTCGATCAGCCCACCCACACGTCGGCGATGTTTATCTGTGACCGCTGCGGCGTGGTGAAAGAAGAGGCTGCGGAAGGCGTGGAAGATATTATGCATACGCTGGCGGCGAAAATGGGTTTTGCCCTGCGTCATAACGTGATTGAAGCGCACGGGCTGTGCTCTGCCTGCGTGGAAGTGGAAGCCTGTCGCCATCAGGATGCGTGCCAGCACGACCACTCAATTCTTGTGAAGAAAAAGCCGCGTTAACGGCAAAAGAAAAGGCGGCTTAGAGCCGCCCTGTGGGTTATTCAGCGTTACCAGCGGTAGTCGTTACGGGTTTCCCAGTCTTTGACTTCGTTTTCCGCCTGATCTTTCGCGTAGCCGTAACGTTCCTGAATTTTACCGACAAGCTGATCGCGTTTACCTTCAATGACGGTCATATCGTCATCAGTCAGCTTACCCCACTTTTCTTTCGCTTTACCTTTGAACTGCTTCCAGTTGCCGCCGATTTCGTCTTTATTCATCATCGTGTCCTCTTAGTTAAGCGTCGGGTCGTAACGTCCGTTACGTTCTTTTCTGCTGGACGTGATAATTATTGTAGTTAAGGATTCGGCAGTTGATTTCATATTCGGAATCTTTAACCGTCACGATATATCGTGACGTGAAGAGAACCAGGTATTGTTTTGCCAGTGGCGGTGCCAGATAAAAGCCAGCGATATCCCTCGCAGCGAGAGGAAAACGGCCAGGGCCAGCCACAAACCGTGATTACCCAGCCAGGGAAGCGTCAGTAGCGTCAGGCCAAACCCTGCCGCCGCGACCGCCATGCTGTTGCGCATTTCCGCTCCGCGCGTCGCACCAATAAACATGCCGTCCAGCAGATAACACCAGACGCCGACCACCGGTAATATGACTTGCCAGATGAGATAGTGACTCGCCAGTTCGCGCAGCGCAGGGATAGACGTTAGCAATGCAACGATCTGCTCACCCAGGCAGGCGTAAACCAGGCCGAACGCCAGCGCCACCAGTCCCGACTGACGGCAGGCTGCCCGCCAGACGTCCCGAAGCTGCCCGCTTTCGCGCGCACCGTACGCCTGCCCGGAATGCGCTTCTACCGCATAGGCAAAACCGTCCAGCGCGTAGGCGGTAAAGGTCAGTAGCGTCATCAATACCGCGTTGACCGCAACGATTTCTGGCCCCAGTCGAGCCCCGAATACCGTCAGCGCGCCGAAGCAGAGCTGAAGCAGCAGCGAGCGCAGCATGATGTCACGATTAAGTGCCAGCAGCTTACGGATATTGCCGCGCCATGCGGTTTTGAGCAGCGCCAGGGAGATGCCGCGCATCGCCAGCACGCGCCAGACCATCCACAGGCCAATAATAAAGGTTCCGTACTCGGCAATCGCCGTCGCCAGCGCCGCGCCCTGCACATTCATATGCAGACCCATGACCAGCCAGACATCCAAAACGATATTGAGCAGGTTACCCACCACCAGCAAAATGACCGGCGCACGGGCGTACTGAACGCCCAGTAGCCACCCCAGCAGAACCAGGTTAGCCAGCGACGCGGGCGCGCTGAGCCAGCGGATTTCAAGGAAACGTCGCGCCTGCGCCAGTACCGCCTCGCTGCCGCCAACAACATGGAGTGCAAGGTCGATCAGAGGCGTACGTAATAAAACGATTAACGCCCCCGCGCCAAGCGCAAGGATCAGCGGCTGCACCAGCGCGCGCGCCAGACGCAGCGGATCTTTTGCGCCATAAGCCTGTGCCGTAAGCCCGGTGGTGCTCATACGCAAAAAGAGCAGCAGCATAAACAGGAAGCTGGTTGCCGTCGCGCCAATCGCCACGCCGCCAAGATAAACAGGCGAATCAAGGTGACCAATAACGGCAGTATCGACCAGACCGAGCAAGGGAACGGTAATATTGGAGAAAATCATCGGCAGAGCAAGACGCCACAATGCCTTATCGGATGCCGTCAGCAGTGACATGAAAAATACCGGGAGTGGAGAATGAAGCAGGCTACAGCGGCGCCATAGCCTGTCAGGAAGAGGTTACAGCCATTCGCCGTTGCGAATGACCCCAACCGCCAGTCCTTCGATAGAGAAGTTGTGTTCGCGGAGATCGACCACAATCGGGGAGAACTCATTGTTTTCAGGCAGTAGCTGAACGGTGTTCCCCTGTTTTTTCAAACGCTTGACGGTGACTTCATCATCAATGCGTGCGACAACCACCTGGCCGTTACGCACATCCTGCGTTTTGTGCACCGCAAGCAGATCGCCGTCAAGAATGCCGATGTCTTTCATCGACATACCGCTGACGCGCAGCAGGAAATCAGCGCTCGGTTTGAACATGGCCGGATCGACCTGGTAGTGGCCTTCAATATGCTGCTGTGCCAGTAAAGGCTCACCGGCAGCAACACGCCCCACCAGCGGAATGCCCGTCTCTTCTTCCACCAGTAGGCGGATACCACGTGACGCGCCTGAAACAATCTCAATCACGCCCTTACGCGCCAGCGCTTTGAGGTGTTCTTCGGCAGCATTCGGAGAACGGAAGCCCAGACGCTGCGCGATTTCCGCACGCGTGGGTGGCATACCCGTCTGGCCGATATGATCCCGGATGAGATCAAACACCTCTTGCTGCCTGGTCGTTAACGCTTTCATTCCGCCCCCTGGGTGTATATACAGTTATGCTGTGAGTATATACAGTCAAAGGCGATTTTGGAACCAAAAACTGCACAAAAAACCAGGGACTTAATTATTCCTCGAGGCTCATCGGAAATGTGACCAAAGCAGCGTGACCCAGGTGATTACGGCAGTGATAATCGCCAGCAACACGGCAGCAGAGCCCATGTCTTTTGCGCGGCCAGAAAGCTCGTGGAAATCTGAACCAATGCGATCAACAACAGCTTCAATAGCGCTATTAAGAATTTCCACTATCATCACCAGAAGCACGGAACCGATAAGAAGTACGCGGGTAATAGCATCAACATCAAGGAAACAGGCGATGATCACCGCGATGATAGCGGCGACGCCCTCCTGGCGAAAGGCGGCTTCGTTGATCCACGCGGCACGGAACCCTTTCCATGAATAGCCGGCGGCTTTGATGATACGCGTTAACCCAGTGGTATTATTGGCCATTAAAAGAACCTTTTATGAAAAAAAGCGTCAGTAACAGGAACTGTAGCGCGTTTCGCTACAGCCTGAAGTATGACGGGTAACAACAGAAATTTTGCGCGCTTTCTGTTATCCTTGCGCCGCAATTGCATTATTAACCAGAGGCTTTACATCGTTTATGTCCGGCTGGCCACGAATTTACTACAAATTACTTAATTTACCATTAAGCATCCTGGTAAAAAGCAAGTCTATCCCAGCGGAACCCGCGCTGGAATTGGGGCTCGATACGTCGCGTCCTATTATGTACGTTTTGCCTTATAACTCGAAGGCAGACTTACTAACGCTTCGCGCCCAGTGTCTGGCGCATGACTTACCTGACCCGCTTGAACCGCTAGAAGTTGACGGCACTTTACTGCCGCGCTACGTGTTCATTCACGGTGGACCGCGCGTGTTTACCTACTACACGCCAAAAGAAGAGTCCATCAAGCTGTTCCATGACTATCTCGACCTGCACCGCAGCAACCCCGATCTGGATGTGCAGATGGTGCCGGTATCGGTGATGTTTGGTCGTCGCCCGGGCCGTGAAAAAGGTGAAGAGAACCCGCCGCTGCGCATGCTTAACGGCATCCAGAAGTTCTTCGCGGTCTCCTGGCTGGGACGCGACAGCTTTGTGCGTTTCTCCCCTTCCGTTTCGCTGCGTCGAATGGCGGACGAGCACGGCACCGACAAGATCATCGCGCAGAAACTGGCGCGCGTGGCGCGTATGCACTTCGCCCGCCAGCGCCTGGCTGCCGTAGGGCCGCGTCTCCCGGCGCGTCAGGATCTGTTCAACAAGCTGCTGGCCTCCAAAGCGATTGCCCGCGCCGTCGAAGACGAAGCGCGCAGCAAGAAAATATCGCATGAGAAAGCCCAGCAGAACGCCATTGCACTGATGGAAGAGATTGCAGCGAACTTCTCATACGAGATGATCCGCCTGTCCGATCGTATTCTCGGCTTTACCTGGAACCGCCTCTACCAGGGCATCAACGTTCATAACGCCGAGCGCGTACGCCAGCTGGCGCATGACGGCCATGAGATTGTCTATGTTCCCTGCCACCGCAGCCACATGGACTACCTGCTTCTTTCCTATGTGCTCTATCATCAGGGGCTGGTACCGCCGCACATTGCTGCCGGTATCAACCTGAATTTCTGGCCAGCAGGCCCGATTTTCCGCCGCCTGGGCGCCTTCTTTATCCGTCGTACCTTCAAGGGCAACAAGCTCTACTCCACCGTGTTCCGCGAGTATCTGGGCGAGCTGTTCAGCCGCGGCTATTCTGTGGAGTACTTCGTCGAAGGCGGTCGTTCCCGTACCGGACGCCTGCTCGATCCGAAGACCGGCACGCTGTCGATGACCATTCAGGCGATGCTGCGCGGAGGAACCCGTCCAATCACGCTGGTGCCAATCTACATTGGCTATGAGCACGTGATGGAAGTGGGCACGTACGCCAAAGAGCTGCGCGGTGCGACCAAAGAGAAAGAGAGCCTGCCGCAGATGCTGCGCGGCTTAAGCAAGCTACGCAATCTCGGTCAGGGCTATGTGAACTTTGGCGAGCCGATGCCGCTGATGACGTACCTGAACCATCACGTTCCCGAGTGGCGCGAATCCATCGATCCTATCGAAGCGATTCGTCCAGCCTGGCTGACGCCAACGGTTAACGGCATCGCGTCCGAGCTGATGGTGCGCATTAACAACGCCGGTGCGGCTAACGCCATGAACCTGTGCTGTACGGCGCTTCTGGCTTCGCGTCAGCGCTCGCTGACCCGCGAACAGCTCACGGAGCAGCTGGATTGCTATCTGGACATGATGCGCAACGTGCCGTATTCCGTTGATTCAACTGTGCCTTCTGCTACCGCCAGTGAGCTTATCGATCACGCGTTGCAGATGAACAAGTTTGAAGTCGAAAAGGACACGATCGGCGACATCATCATTCTGCCGCGCGAGCAGGCAGTTCTGATGACGTACTACCGCAACAACATCACCCATATGCTGATGCTGCCGTCGCTCATGGCGGCCATCATCACCCAGCATCGCCGTATCTCGCGTCAGGAACTCTTGCGTCACGTTGATACGCTCTACCCGATGCTGAAAGCGGAGCTGTTCCTGCGCTGGAGCAAAGATGAGCTGGCGGGCGAACTGGATAAACTGACGGAAGAGCTGCGTCGTCAGGGGCTGATTACCGTCTCAAACGACGAGCTGCACATCAATCCTTCACGCTCCCGCACCCTGCAACTGCTGGCGGCCGGCGCGCGCGAAACGCTGCAGCGCTACGCCATAACGTTCTGGCTGCTGAGTGCGAACCCGTCTATCAACCGCGGTACGCTGGAGAAAGAGAGCCGGACGCTGGCACAGCGCCTGTCCGTTCTGCACGGCATTAACGCCCCTGAATTCTTCGACAAAGCGGTCTTCAGCTCTCTGGTGCTGACGCTGCGTGACGAAGGCTTCATTAGCGATACGGGCGATGCCGAGCCGGAAGAGACGCTGAAGGTGTACCAGATGCTGGCAGAGCTGATCACTTCGGACGTGCGTTTAACGATTGAGAGCGCGACGCAGGGCGAGTGATGTGAAAAAGCCGGGTGGTGGCTTCACCTGACCCGGCCTGGCGTTCTGCATAATATAAAGGCCCGGTAAGCGCTAACGCTACCGGGCCTTATTTTTGAGCCTTGTTAAATCACCGCATTCAGCTCAGCAGCGTAAAGGCAATCATCCCGACAATCGCACCCGTCGTGCCGAGGATGGTTTCCATCAGCGTCCAGGTTTTCAGGGTTTGCGCTTCGGTGGCGCCGGTAAATTTACCGAACAGCCAGAAGCCCGCGTCGTTAACGTGAGAGACCACAATCGAACCGCCCGCGATACAGATAGACAGCGCGGCCATCTGCGCACCGGAGTAGTTCAGCTGTTCAATCACCGGCATCACCAGACCCACGGCGGTTAAACACGCCACGGTTGCGGAACCCTGGATGATACGCACCGCCGCGGCCAGTACGAAGCAGGTTACCGCAATCGGCAGGCCCATCCCGGTCAGCGCTTCGCCCAGAGCCGGACCCACGCCGGAATCCACCAGCACCTGCTTGAACACGCCACCGGCACCGATCACCAGCAGGATAATACCCGCAGGCTGCAGCGCGGCACCGCAGATCTCCATCACTCGGTCTTTTGGCATCCCCTGACGCATCGCCAGGCCGTAAATCGCCACCAGACAGGCCACCAGGATCGCCGTGAACGGGTGGCCGATGAACTCGAACCATTCGTAGGCGCTGGAACCCACCGGCACAAAGCGCGCGGCGATGGTTTTCAGACCCACGAGAACCAGCGGGAGCAGGATCAGCGACAGGCTGAAGCCGAAGGACGGCATTTTGCCCTCGCCCAGGTGCGGCTCGGTGACGTCATCCGGAATGTGCAGCTCAACGTAACGGCTGATGAAGTTGCCCCACAGCGGACCGGCAATAATCATCCCCGGAATTGCCGCGCATAGGCCGATCAGGATCATCCAGCCAAAGTCAGCGTGCATCTGGGACGCCAGCAGCATCGGCGCAGGCCCCGGCAGCAGAAACGCTGCGGCCGCCGCCACGCCCGCAAACAGCGGAATAACCAGCTTCACGAGGTTAGTGCCGGTATGGCGCGCCATGGAGAACGCGACGCTTATCAGCAGCACAACGGCCACTTCGAAGAACAGCGGCAGCGCGCAAATCAGGCCAGCCAGGCCAATCGCGTAGTGCGCACGGCTGTGGCCGAAGGATTTCAGCATCTTGACGGCAATCTGGTCGACCGCGCCCGTCTCGTGCAAAATCTTGCCAAACATCGCGCCAAGGGCGACCACAATCGCCAGGAAGCCCAGCGTACCGCCCATCCCTTTTTCCATCGTCGCGGCGATCTTGTCGAGCGGCATACCGGAAAAGAGACCTGCACCTATAGAAACCACCATCAAAGCAACAAAAGCGTGCATGCTCGCCTTCATCACTAAAAACAGCAGCAGCAACACGGAACCCACTGCTGTTAAAACTAGCGTTAATGTACTCAAAACTTACTGCCTTTTATTAATGACCTCGATGGTGCTGGCAACAACACCTTCCAGTGACTGATCGATATCAACCACTAAGACGTCTTTCTCATCTTCACCCGGCTCCTGCAGCGCTTCGAACTGCGTCACCAGCATCTGGGTTTTGAAGAAGTGACCTTTACGCGCCTTCAGACGGCTTTCAATCACCTCGAAATCCCCTTTCAGGTAGATGAAAGAGAGGTTCGGGTTGCCGTCGCGCAGCAGGTCGCGATAGGTTTTTTTCAGCGCAGAGCAGACGATCAGGGAGACTTTGTTAGTGCGCTGCATAGCGAACGCGGCGTCATTCAGCGCCTGCAACCACGGTTTGCGGTCGTCGTCGTTCAGCGGCTCGCCGGAGGCCATTTTCATGATGTTGCTGCGCGGATGGAGGAAGTCGCCATCAAGGAACGCAGCCTGGAGTTGATGCGCCACTTCACTGGCTACGGCTGATTTCCCGCTACCGGAAACGCCCATCAGGACGTAGACGTGGTGATCGTGATTAGTCGTGCTCAAAGGGTGTCCCTCAGTCAATTGTTACGGGTAACAGTTATCGGTAACATTGTCCTGCTGGGGCAAAAGAGAAGCAATATCCAAACGTGCGCGAAGTGAATAAGTGTGAGCTACTTCAAATTTGTCAGTTCAAATAGATCCACCCGGTGACAAGGTGAAACCTAAATCTAACATTTTCGGGGTAACCGTCTCGCCACGAATGCGCGCCAGCAGGCGTTCTGCGCCAATGCGGCCCATACGTTCACGCGGGGTCAGGACGCTCGCCAGACGCGGCTCCATCACCTGGCCGATGTCGTGGCCGTGGAAACCGGCAATCGCCATATCGTCGGGGATCTTAAGCCCCAGACGCTGGCACTCAAACGCCGCGCCGACCGCAAGGTCATCGTTGGTGCAGAAAATACCGTCCAGTTGTGGATACTCGCGTCGTGCCTGACGCATCAGCTCAATACCCGACGTATAGGAAGAGGACTGCTCCACCATCACGCTGTAGGGGGTTAAGTTCGCGTCGAGCATCGCCTGCTCGTATCCCTTCTGTTTGATGATAGTACGTTCATCCAGACGCGCACCCAGATAGGCGATATGACGATGCCCACGGGCAATAATGGCCGCCGTCATCTGGCGCGCCGCTTCGAAGTTATCGAACCCAACGGCGATGTCGAGGCACGGAGACTGGCTGTCCATCAGCTCCACCACCGGGATACCGGCCACTTCAATCATTTTGAGCGTGCGGGCAGTGTGGGTACGTTCGGTTAAAATCAGGCCGTCGATGTTCCAGGAAAGCATCGATTCAAGACGCTCCTCTTCCAGTTCCGGCTTGTATCCGTAGTGGGCGAGCATGGTCTGATAGCCAAAAGCATCGGTGACGCTTTCGATTCCTCGTAATACTTCGGCGAAAACCTGGTTGGTCAGGGAAGGAAGCAGGACGCCCACCGCACGGCTGGTCGCATTGGAGAGAATATCGGGTGCGCGGTTGGGGATATAACCCAGTTCATCAAGGGCAGCGGCAATCTTGCCACGTAACGCAACGGAAACCTGCTCCGGGTTACGTAAAAAACGGCTGACCGTCATTTTGGTCACACCGACGCGATCGGCGACATCCTGAAGTACGGGGCGTTTCTTTTTCATCGTCCTGAGAAATCTTGAAGTGAGAGATTTGCTCAGTTTATCACGGACAAAGCTCAACCTTCCCCGTTTAAAGGGAAGGTTGAGTAATTATTTATACCGGCGGCAGGTCAAACAGCAGGATTTCACTTTCGCTGTCGGCGTGCACGGAGAGCGCCTGCTCATCCCAGATGGCCAGGCCATCGGCGGTGGTTGCTTTGGTGCCGTTGATGGACACTTCACCTTTCACCACCTGGATCCAGACGCGGCGGTTGGCGGCAATCTGATGAACAGACTGTTCGTCTTTCGCCAGCGCCCAGCGGTACAACTCCATATCCTGATGCACCTTCAGGGAACCTTCACGCGCATCCGGGGAGAGCACCAGCTGTTTGCCCTGCTTCGCGTCGAAGCGGCGCTGCTCGTAGCGCGGCGTGATGCCGGTCTCTTCTGGAATGATCCAGATTTGATACAGGTGCAGTTTTTCCGTTTTGCTCGGGTTGTACTCGGAGTGACGCACCCCGGTACCCGCGCTCATAATCTGGAACTCGCCCGCCGGAACCTGCTCTTTGTTGCCCATGCTGTCCTGGTGCTCAACCGCCCCTTCCAGCACATAGGTCAGGATTTCCATGTCTTTGTGCGGGTGGGTACCGAAGCCCTGGCCTGCATCAATTACGTCGTCGTTAATCACGCGCAGTGCGGAGAAGCCCATGAAGTTCGGGTCGTAGTAGTCGGCAAACGAGAATGAATGCCATGAGTCCAGCCAGCCATGATTCGCGTGACCACGTTCGTTTGCTTTGCGTAAGTAGATCATTGTTTTCACCCTCAGTTCGTTTCGATGGAGTAAGTGTGGACGCAAACCGCCTGGGATCATAGAGGGTGAAAATTGACTCCTCTGTTCAAAAATTATGAACAAGCACAGAGGAGCCGTTTTTGCTTATTTCGCGAGGGTTATCGTGGCAGGAGAAGCCTGTTCGAAGGCCCGCTCAAGGATTTCCAGGTTAGTAAGAACGTCAGATTCCTTGACGTAATTCGGCGCGCCGGCTGTGAGGGTTTCATACAGCGCATCGTAGACGCGGCCATAGTCGCCCACTTCCGGTTTCAGCTCCTCCCTGACCGTTACGCCATCATCGCTAACGTACTCCAGCACGCCCACGGAATCATCCGCCGCAAAGCCCGGTTCGCCCGGCATGATGTTGGCCTTCAGGCTGGTCTCCTGTTGGTCGATGCCGTACTTAATGAACGAGCCGCGGGTGCCGTGAACGATAAATTTTGGATAGTCGATTTTCACCAGATGGCTGGTTTTGACGATGGCTTTCAGGTCGCCGTAGAACAGCTGCGCTTCAAAGGTGTCGTCCGGGTTGGCTTTATTACGCAGGCTGCGGATGTCAAACGCCACGTGGTCCGGTCGGCCAAACAGGGAGATGATCTGGTCCATGGTGTGCACGCCCAGACCATAGAACGAGCCGTCCTGCGGCAGGCCGGGCTGAGTTTCCGCGACCGGACGGTAGTAATCGAAGTGGCTTTCGATTTCCACGATGTCGCCCAGCTTGCCGCTTTCAATCGCTTTTTTCGCCGTCAGGAAGCAGCTGTCAAAGCGGCGGTTCTGATATGGCGTAACGGTCAGGCCTTTGCTTTTCGCCAGCGCGAACAGTTCCTTGGCTTCGGCGATGGTCGGGGTGAACGGCTTTTCCACCAGCACGTTTTTGCCCGCTTCCAGCGCGCGCTTCGCGTAGTCGAAGTGGCTGTCGGCGTGGGTGCAGACGACAACCAGTTTGACCTGCGGGTCGTTAAGCACTTCATCCAGATCGCTGGTGAAATGGATGTGGGAATACTGGGGGGATTGCTCTTCCGGCTTCGCGCGGCGGCGGTAGATATGGGCCACGTGCCAGCTGTCTTTACGGTTGAGAACATACGGCAGGTGGTAGCGGGTCGTACTTTTACCAAATCCAATAAATGCGCAATGTAGTGTCATGGCTCAGTCCTTTTGGAAGGTTACTGAGTCTAACCATAACAAAAAAAAAGCCAGCTAGAAGCTGGCTAAAGTAATACTGGAAGCAATGTGAGCAATGTCGTGCTTTCAGGTTCCCGTAGGGGTCTTCCTGAATGCAGAGCAATAATAATCATTCTCATTCGCACTTGTCTACTTTTTTTTGCAAAAAATAGCGGTTGACTCAAATTTTAAAGTCATTGATGTTGAAAGGGACATTTAACTGACTGAGGAACAAGGAATGAGTGAGATAGTGATACGCCATGCGGAACCGAAAGATTATGACGCCATTCGTCAGATCCACGCCCAGCCGGAGGTGTACCACAACACGCTACAGGTTCCTCATCCCTCTGAGCAAATGTGGCAAGAACGGCTATCCGACCAGCCCGGCATCAAGCAGCTCGTCGCCTGCATAGACGGTCATGTCGCCGGCCATCTGTGCATCGTCGTCGCGCAACGCCCGCGCCGCAGCCATGTGGCTGATTTTGGGATTTGTGTCGGCGCGCAGTGGCAAAACCGGGGCGTCGCCAGCGCGCTGATGCGCACCATGATTGATATGTGCGATAACTGGCTACGCGTTGACCGCATTGAGCTGACGGTGTTTGTCGATAACGAACCGGCGATTGCGGTGTACAAAAAACACGGGTTCGAAATCGAAGGCACCGGTAAACGCTATGCCCTGCGCAACGGCGAGTATGTGGATGCGTATTACATGGCGCGGATGAAGTGACATACTCCCCTCACCCCGGCCCTCTCCCCATAGGGGCGAGGGAGAAAAGACCGCACCGTGCAATCCCCTCTCCCCTATGGGGAGAGGGTTAGGGTGAGGGGAACCATCAATACCCCGCCGACAAATCATCCACCGAACGCGGGTCCGACGCGCCAAACAGCGCCCCGTCCGGCCCCACCATAATGCTCTGGGTGCTGCCCATCGCCTCTTTCACCGCCACCTTCTGCCCGCGCTGCTCCAGCAGCTTGATGGTATCCGGGCTAAAGCCCTTCTCGACGCGCAGCTCGTCAGGCAGCCACTGGTGATGGAAACGCGGCGCGTTGGTCGCTTCGGCGACGTTCATCCCAAAGTCGATGCTGTTCACCACCATTTGCAGCACGGTAGTAATAATTCGACTCCCGCCCGGGCTGCCGGTTACCAGCCAGGTTTTTCCGTCTTTCACCACGATGGTAGGCGACATGGACGACAGCGGACGCTTCTTCGGCCCGACGGCGTTGGCATCACCGCCTACCAGCCCGTAAACGTTTGGCACGCCCGGCTTGGCGGAGAAGTCATCCATCTCGTTGTTCAGCAGAATGCCGCTGTTGCCCGCCACAATCCCGGTGCCGAAGGTGGTGTTGAGCGTATAGGTCACCGCCACCGCGTTACCGTCTTTATCCACCACCGAGAAGTGGGTGGTCTGGTTGCTTTCATACGGCGCCAGCTTGCCGGGGCGGATTTCGCTCGACGGTTTGGCCTTGTTGATGTCGATCTGATCGGCAATGGATTTGGCATACGCCTTGTTGGTCAGCGCCTGCCACGGCACCTTCACGAAGTCCGGATCGCCGAGGTATTCCGAACGGTCGGCGTAGGCGCGTTTTTCCGCTTCCGCCATCACCTGCATGGCGTCCGCGCTGCCGAAGCCGAACTTGTGCATATCGAAGTTTTCAAGAATATTGAGGATCTGCACGATGTGGATCCCGCCGGAGGACGGCGGCGGCATGGAAAAGACCTCGTAGCCGCGATAGGTGCCGCTAATCGGCTCGCGCTCCACCGCCTTGTATTCCGCCAGATCCGCTTTGGTGATGAGTCCGCCGTTTTTCTGCATCTCTTCCGCAATCTGGTCGGCAATCGCCCCTTTGTAGAAGGCGTCGGGACCGTGCTCCGCAATCAGCTCCAGGCTTTTGGCGAGGTTCTTCTGCACCAGCCTGTCGCCCTTCTTCAGCGGCTCACCGTCTTTCCAGAAGATCGCTTTGCTGTTTTCATGATTCGGAATGACTTCGCTGCCGTAGGTCTTGAGATCGTCCGCCAGGGCGTCGTTCACCACAAAGCCGTCGCGCGCCAGCTTGATGGCAGGCTGCACCACCTTGTTCAGCGGCATCGTGCCGTATTTTTCCAGCGCCAGCGAGAAGCCCGCGACGGTACCCGGCGTGCCGGAGGCGAGATGCGAGGTCAGGGATTTTTTGCTGTCAGGGTTACCCTGGTCGTCGAGGAACATATCGCGGGACGCCTGGGAAGGCGCCATCTCGCGGAAGTCGATGGCCGTCGTTTTGCCGTCTTTGGTGCGCAGCATCATAAAGCCGCCGCCGCCCAGGTTACCCGCCTGCGGATGCGTTACCGCCAGCGCATAGCCGACGGCGACCGCTGCATCCACCGCGTTACCGCCCTGCCTGAGAATATCGACGCCCACTTTTGTTGCCAGCGCATCCACTGACGCCACCATGCCATGGGTTGCCCGCACGGGATGAAAAACATCTTCCTCCACGCCGTAAGAGACCGGAGGCGCCGCTGGCGGGTTGGCCGCCACGCTAAATGTACCGCCTGCCATCAGCGCGGCGATGGCGACCCAGCGCAAAAACGTTGTTTTCATCATTATTGTTCTCCAGGTGAAGGGATCCATATTCCCCGCTTAAGCCTGGTTCACAACTCCTAAAAAATCATCGTCATGGTGAAATCAGGGTAAACTTAAGAGAGACCTCAAAAGGAGGAAATGACAATGAAACGCTTGATGATTCTTGCGGCGCTGATTCCGTTTGCCGCGCTCGCACAGCCACTCAACACCATGAACAACCCGAACCAGCAGGGTTACGTTATCCCGAGCCAGCAGCGTATGCAGACCGAGATGATGAGCCAGCAACAGCAGCAGAAAGGGATGCTTAACCAGCAGCTTAAAACGCAGACCCAAATGCAGCAGCAAAGCCTGCAAAATCAGATGAACGCCAACACCCAGCGCGTGCAGCAGGGGCAGATGCGCGAGCAGCCGCTGCCGAATAAAAACGGCGGGATGTTAGGGGGAATGACGTCGTCAGGCAGCGGACAGCAGCACATGCTGCCGCCGCAGTCGAATGGCAGTATGCTTAATCCGCAGAACTAAAGTCCGGGCCGATCAGGTCGATTGCATCGGTGCAGATGCTGTCCACGCCCCAGCGCAGCAGCTCAGCTGCGCGCTGGGGTTTGTTAACGGTGTAGACCAGAATATGCAGACCCGCGTCTTTCAGCATCTTCACCCGCGCCTCATCCAGCAGCCTGTGATTGAGATGGATAGAAACGCACGCTAAGCGCGTCGTCAGCTCGCGCCAGTCCTCGCGCCACTCGTCAAGCAGCAGCCCGCGCGGCAGCGCCGGCACGGCCGCCTGTGCCGCTTCCAGTGCGTCAATTTCAAATGAGGAGAGCAGCGGCGCGGTCATCCCTTCCCACAGCTCGCGCGCGGCAAGGGCAATCACTTTGCCCGTCAGCGGCCCGGTGCCGGTGGTCGGTTTGATTTCGATATTGGCCATCATGCCGCGCTGGCGGCAGCGGTCAGCCACTTCGGCCAGCAGCGGCAGCGGTTCGCCTTTGAATTCGCCGCTGTACCAGCTTCCGGCGTCCACCTTCAGCAGATCCCGCCACGGCAGCTCGCCCGCCACGCCCCAGCCGTTGCTGGTGCGCTCGAGGTTATCATCGTGCAGCAGGAAAATTTCGCCGTCTTTCGACAGCTTGGCGTCGAACTCGATCATCGTGTGACCGTAGCGCGCGCCAACGTCAATCGCCGCCAGGGTGTTCTCCGGCGCCAGCTTACCGCCGCCCCGGTGGGCGACGACGTGGGGATAAGGCCAGTTGCTCATACTCGTTGTCCTGTTTCACCGTCAAACAGGTGCAGATGGTTTTCCGGCAGGTGCAGCCACAGCGTGCTGCCTGCCTTAGGGCGCTCCTGATGCGGCAGGCGCACCACCATTTTTTGCTCGCCCCAGCGCCCGTGCGCCAGGTTATCTGCACCCAACATCTCCAGCGTGTCCATCACCAGCGGCACGCCGCCGTCCGCCTGAGAGGTTAAAGCAATATGCTCCGGGCGGATACCGAGCGTCATCTTACGCCCGGCGTAACCACGATAGTACCAGTTGATCGGCAATGCCATCCCGCTTTCCAGCTCAAAATGCGTGCCCGCGCTGCTGATACGCCCTTCCAGCAGGTTCATTGCCGGGCTGCCGATAAAGCTCGCCACAAAGCGGGTGGCCGGTTTCTCGTACACTTCCACCGGCGTGCCAATCTGCTCGGCGATGCCTTTGTTCATCACCATTACGCGCTGGGCGAGGGTCATGGCTTCGACCTGATCGTGGGTCACGTACAGGGAGGTGGTTTTCAGACGACGATGAAGCTGCTGCAGCTCAAGACGCATCTGCACGCGCAGCTTGGCGTCGAGGTTAGAGAGCGGCTCGTCGAACAGGAATACCGCCGGATCGCGCACGATGGCGCGCCCCATCGCCACGCGCTGGCGCTGGCCGCCGGAGAGCTCGCGCGGGCGCCGTTTGAGCAGGCCGTCCAGCTCGAGAATGCGCGCCGCTTCTTTCACGCGCTCCTCGATATGGCCTTTGCCCATGCCGCGGATTTTCAGCCCCCAGGCCATGTTCTCTTCCACGCTCATGTGCGGATAGAGGGCGTAGTTCTGGAACACCATCGCGATGCCGCGGTCTTTGGGTTCCATTTCGGTGACGCGCTGACGGTCAATCCAGATATCCCCGGACGTCACGCGCTCCAGCCCCGCCACCATGCGCAGCAGGGTGGATTTGCCGCAGCCGGAAGGGCCAACCATCACGATAAATTCCCCGTCCGCCACGTCGAGCGTGAGCGGCTGAATGACCTGGGTTTTGCCATCCCAGCTTTTGGTTACTGCCTGAAGTTTTAAACCTGCCATCTTATTTCTCGCTATCGACCAGGCCACGGACAAACGCACGCTGCATGGCTAAAACAATGACTACGGGTGGGATAAGGGTGAGCAGCATTGCCGCCATCACCTGGTTCCAGAGGGTGGTGCCTTCGCCGGTGGCGATCATGCCTTTGATGCCCGCTACTGCGGTACCGAGGTTGACGTCCTGAATAATCAGCAGCGGCCACAGGTACTGGTTCCAGCCGTAGATAAAGGTGATCACAAACAGCGCCGCAAGGTTGGTTTTCGACAGCGGCAGCACGATGTCGCGGAAGAAGCGCATCGGCGACGCGCCGTCGATGCGTGCGGCTTCAATCAGCTCGTCCGGCAGCGTCATAAAGAACTGGCGGAACAGGAAGGTGGCGGTCGCCGAGGCCATCAGCGGCAGGGTTAAGCCCGCATAGCTGTCGAGCATTTTCAGGTTGGCGATCACCTCCACCGTCGGGAAGATACGCACCTCCACCGGCAGCATCAGGGTGATAAAAATCATCCAGAAGAAGAGGTTACGCAGCGGAAAGCGGAACCAGACGATGGCGAAGGCCGAAAGCATCGACACCGTAATTTTGCCGACCGTAATGCCAAACGCCATGATGAAGCTGTTGAGCATCATCAGCCAGAACGGCGCGCTGTTGGCGCCCACGCCCTGGGTCCAGATGGTCTTCATGTTCTCGAAAAGATGTGTGCCTGGGATCAGCGTCATCGGCGTGTCGAACACCGCTTTGGTGTCCAGCGTGGCGGCAACAAACGCCACGTACAGCGGGAAGAGGATGACGATAATCCCTAAAATCAACATGGTATGGCTGAAAATCGTCAGCCCGCGACGGTTCTCAATCATTGGTAGCGCACCTTACTTTCGACATAGCGGAACTGCACCACCGTGAGGATGATGACGAGGAACATCAGCACGACGGACTGCGCGGCAGAGGCGGAGAGATCCAGGCCGGCGAAACCTTCGCGGTAGATTTTGTAAATCAGCGTGGTGGTCGCCTGCACCGGGCCGCCTGCGGTCGCCGCGTCGATCACCGGGAAGGTGTCGAAGAAGGCGTACACGAGGTTAACCACCAGCAGGAAGAAACTCACCGGGGCGATCAGCGGCAGCGACAGTCTGAAGAAGCGACGAATGGGCCCTGCGCCGTCGATGGCGGCGGCTTCCACCAGCGAGCGCGGTATAGACTGCAGCGCGGCAAAGAAGAACAGGAAGTTGTAGCTGATCTGCTTCCACACCGAGGCGAACACCACCAGGAACATCGCCTGACCGCTGTTCTGGGCGTGGTTCCAGTCGTAGCCCAGTTCGGCCAGGAAGTGGGTAATCAACCCGCGCCCCGGGTTAAACAGGAAGATCCACAGTACGGCGGCGACGGCGGGAGCCACGGCGTAGGGCAGCAGCATCAGCGTTTGATAAATACTGCTGCCGCGCACCACGTAGTCCACCAGCGCGGCGAAAAACAGCGAGGCAACCAGACCGCTGACGGTCACCAGCGCGCTGAACTTCATCGTCGTCCAGAAGGAGTCCAGGTAGTAGCTGTCGTGGAACAGCGCGGTGAAGTTGTCCAGGCCAACAAACTGGCTGGAAAGCCCGAACGGATCGACGCTTTGCACCGAGTACCACAGCGCTTCGCCCGCAGGCCAGATAAAGAAAATAACGGTGATGACCAGCTGCGGCGCGACCAGCAGATACGGCAGCCAGCGGGAACGGAACACCGGACGGGATGATGACATTGAGATTTGGTTCCTGAACAATGCCGGGTGGCGGCTACGCCTTACCCGGCCTACATGGGGCACGTCGTAGGCCCGGATCGCTACGCGTCACCGGGCATTTTTTTACGATTTGGTCGACTGCTCAAAGCGGCGCAGCAGCTGATTTCCGCGCTCTACCGCAGAGTCCAGCGCCTGCTGTGGCGTTTTCTTACCGGTCCACACGCTTTCCAGCTCCTCATCCACGATGGTACGGATCTGCGGCATGTTGCCCAGACGCAGGCCCTTGGTGAACGGCAACGGCGGCTTGTTCAGCATCTGACGCGTCGCGATGTCCGCGCCTGGGTTCTTGCTGTAGAAGCCCTGCTCGCGGGTCAGGTCGTACGCGGCTTTGGTGATCGGCAGGTAGCCGGTCTTCTGGTGCCACTCGGCGGCGTTTTCAGGCTTGGCCAGGAAGTCGAGGAACTCGGCTACGCCTTTGTAGGTGCCCTTGTCTTTACCCTGCATCACCCACAGGCTCGCCCCGCCGATAATGGCGTTCTGCGGCGCGCCCTTCACGTCTGCGTCGTACGGCATCATGCCCACGCCGTAGTTGAATTTGGCGTAGTGACGGATATCCGCCAGCGAGCCGGACGAGGCGGTGGTAATGGCGCAGTCGCCGTTGTAGAACTTCTCGGTAGATTCGTCTTTGCGCCCGAAGTAGCTGAAGTCGCCCTTCTTGTTCAGATCGGCAAGCAGCGCAATGTGCTTCACCTGCTCCGGCTTGTTGAACTCCAGTACCGCATCGGTGCCGTCGAAGCCGTTGTTTTTGGTCGCCACCGGCAGGCCGTGCCAGGCGCTGAAGTTTTCAATCTGGATCCAGCCCTGCCAGCCGCTGGCGTAGTCGCACTTCATCCCCGCCGCCTTCAGCTTCGCGGTGTACTCCGCCAGGTCCTGCCAGGTTTTTGGCGGCTGCTCCGGGTCTAAACCAGCTTTTTTGAAGGCGTCTTTGTTGTAGTAGAGCACCGGCGTAGAGCTGTTAAACGGCTGGGACAGCAGGTGGCCGGTTTTGGAATCGGTGTAGTAACCCGCGACGGTCGGCACGAACTGGGATTCATCGAAGTTGATGCCCGTCTCTTTGAACACTTCATAGACCGGCTTGATGGCTTTGGAGGCCATCATGGTGGCGGTGCCCACTTCATAAACCTGTAACAGGGCAGGCGCGTTGCCGGTACGGAAGGCGGCGATGCCCGCGCTCAGGCTCTGCTCGTAGTTGCCTTTGTACACCGGCACAATTTTGTAATCCGGGTGGGTGTCGTTGAAACGCTGCGCCAGGGAGTCAACTTCTTTACCCAACTCCCCTTCCATTGAATGCCAGAACGGAATGGTGGTGACAGCCATTGCGTTCGTCGCAAAAGCCAGACCCAGTGCCAGACCCAAAGCTGTGTGTCGTAACGATGTCATTGTCATCTCTCTTATTGTGCCGGATGCGCGATATCACGCGTTTTATGCTCGCGAGGTAACATGACATGCTCGAATTACAGAAAAATAACTGTTTGTTTACAGATAAGTGACAGCCAGGCGTCAGGGGGATGATGGTTGTGTGAAGGGGTGTAGTGGTTAAAAAAGCCGGGTGGCGGCTACGCCTTACCCGGCCTACTCGATCTCTGTAGGCCCGGTAAGCGTAGCGCCACCGGGCGATACAGACGGCTCAGCCGCCCAGGTAAGCGCTCCGCACCGCTTCGTCCGCCAGCAGCGCGTCGCCGGTATCCTCCAGCACCACGCGGCCGTTCTCCAGCACGTAGCCACGGTCAGCGAGCTTCAGCGCCTGGTTGGCGTTCTGCTCGACGAGGAAGATGGTCATCCCCTCTTTACGCAGCTGCTCAATGGTGTCGAAGATCTGCTGAATGATGATCGGCGCCAGACCGAGCGACGGTTCGTCCAGCAGCAGCAGGCGCGGCTGGCTCATCAGCGCGCGGCCTATCGCCAGCATCTGCTGCTCGCCGCCGGACATGGTGCCCGCACGCTGGATGCGGCGCTCCCACAGGCGCGGGAAAAGCTCGTACACCCACTTGATGCGGGTCTGGTATTCATCGCGGTGGGCGAAGAACCCGCCCATCGCCAGGTTCTCTTCCACCGTCATGCGGGAGAAGACGCGGCGCCCTTCCGGAACAATCGCTACCGCCTCGCGCATGATTCTGGCGGTCTGCCAGTCGGTAATGTCTTTACCATCGAACACAATCCGCCCGCTGGTGGCGCGCGGGTCGCCGCACAGGGTGCCGAGCAGCGTGGTTTTGCCCGCGCCGTTGGCACCAATCAGAGTCACGATTTCCCCCTGATTGATATGCAGGCTGACGTCGTGCAGCGCCTGGATCTTGCCGTAGTGCGCGTTGACCTTGTCGAACGTTAACATCGCTTTTTCCATCTTATGCCTCACCAAGGTATGCGCGGATCACGTCCGGGTTGTTGCGGATCTCTTCCGGCGTGCCGTTTGCCAGCGGCGTGCCCTGGTTTACCACGTAGATACGGTCCGAAATGCCCATCACCAGCTTCATGTCGTGCTCAATCAGCAGGATGGTGGTGTCGTGACTATCGCGCAGCTCGGCAATCAGCTCGTCCAGCTCTTTGGTCTCTTTCGGGTTGAGCCCTGCCGCCGGTTCGTCGAGCATCAGGATTTCCGGCTGCGTCACCATGCAGCGCACAATCTCCAGGCGACGCTGGTCGCCGTAGGCCAGGTTGCTCGCCTGACGGTTGGCGTGCTGCAGCAGGCCAATTCGGTCGAGCCAGGTGGCGGCGCGGTCGAGCGCTTCATCCTGCGCGCGGCGGAAGGCCGGGGTTTTCAGCAGGCCGGAGAACAGCCCGGTTTTCAGCTGCTGATGCTGTGCCACCAGCAGGTTCTCAATCACCGTCATCTCGCGGAACAGGCGCACGTGCTGGAAGGTACGCACCACGCCCATGCGGGCAATCTGCTGGCCCGGCAGCCCTTCCAGATGCTGGTCGCGCAGCATGATGGTGCCGCCCGTCGGCTTGTAGAAACCGGTCAGACAGTTAAAGACCGTGGTCTTTCCCGCGCCGTTCGGGCCAATCAGAGAGACAATCTCTTTCTTGTGCAGATCCAGATTCACGTTGTTGACCGCCAGCAGGCCGCCAAAACGCATCATCAGACCGTTAACGGATAATAATGGCTGACTCATGCCTGCTCTCCTTTCGCTTCCGCACTCTTAAGCTTCAGCTGTGGACGCGTCATCGGCAGCAGACCCTGCGGACGCCAGATCATCATCAGCACCATCAAACCACCCAGCATCAGCATGCTGTATTCGTTAAAGTCGCGCATCAGCTCGCGCGAGACCACCAGCAGGATGGCCGCGAGGATAACGGCGAACTGCGAGCCCATCCCGCCGAGCACCACAATCGCCAGCACAAAGGCGGATTCGGCAAAGGTGAACGATTCCGGGCTAACGAAGCCCTGACGCGCGGCAAACAGCGTTCCGGCGAAACCGGCAAACGCGGCGCTGATGGTGAACGCGGTCAGCTTGATGCGGGTCGGGTTCAGGCCCAGGGAGCGGCAGGCGATCTCATCTTCGCGCAGCGCTTCCCACGCGCGGCCCAGCGGCATGCGCAGCAGGCGGTTGATCACGAACAGGGTAATCACCACCAGCAGCAGCGCTACCAGATAGAGCCAGATCACGCGGTCGGACGGGTCATACTTCACGCCAAAGAAATTGCTGAAGGTATCCCAGCCGCCTTCGCGGGCGGTACGGCTGAACTCCAGGCCGAAGAAGGTCGGTTTCGGGATCTGGCTGATGCCGTTCGGGCCGCCGGTCACTTCGGTGTTGTTGAGCAGCAGGATACGGACGATTTCGCCGAAGCCTAAGGTCACAATCGCCAGGTAGTCACCGCGCAGGCGCAGCACCGGGAAGCCAAGCAGGAAGCCCGCCGCGGCAGAGACCAGCCCCGCCAGCGGCAGGCAGGTCCAGAAGCCGAGACCGTAATAGTGGTTCAGCAGCGCGAAGGTGTAGGCGCCGATGGCGTAGAAGCCGCCGTAGCCCAGCACCAGCAGGCCAGAGAGCCCCACCACCACGTTCAGACCGAGACCGAGAATCACGTAGATCATGGTCAGAGTGGCGATATCCACGGTGCCGCGAGACACCACAAACGGCCACGCCACGGCGGCCACCAGCAGCGCCACGAGGAACAGCTTCTGCTTAACGGTAGAGCCGTCGATTGCCGGCAGCACGAATTTCGGCCCGGAGACGTTTTTCAGCGTCTTCTGGAACAGCGGACGCAGCAGCTGGAACAGGAACACCACGGCGGTGCCGATAAACACCCACTGCCAGCGGATGTCGGGGGCGGTATCCACCACCAGCTTCGTGCCGTCCAGACCTAACTGGACGCCCATAAAGACGCCCGCCAGCACGAAGAACATGGCGGCAGAGAGCAGCGCCATTGCAAAATGCATCGGTTTCATACTTTCTCTACCTCCGGACGACCCAGAATACCGGTAGGCATCACCAGCAGAACCAGAATCAGCAGGGCAAACGACACCACGTCTTTATATTCCGTGCTCAGGTACGCCGAAGAGAGCGCTTCCGCCACGCCCAGGATCAGGCCACCGATCATCGCGCCCGGAATACTGCCGATACCGCCCAGTACCGCCGCGGTGAAGGCTTTCATCCCGGCCATAAAGCCGATGTACGGGTTGATCACGCCGTAGAACTGGCCGAGCAGGACACCCGCCACCGCCGCCATCGCTGCGCCAATCACGAAGGTCAGGGCAATCACGCGGTCGGTGTTGATGCCGAGGAGACTCGCCATCTTCAGGTCTTCTGCGCAGGCGCGGCAGGCGCGTCCCATACGCGAGTAGCGGATGAACAGCGTCAGGGCGAGCATCGCAATAAAGGTCACGACCCAGATAACCAGCTGCATGGTGGTGATAGTGGCCGCGAAGTTTTCGCTGGCTCCCACAATCCACTGGCCGTTAAACAGGCTTGGCAGCGCCACGTCGCGCGAGCCTTCGGTCAGGCTGACGTAGTTTTGCAGGAAGATCGACATACCGATGGCGGAGATCAGCGCGATCAGGCGCTTGGAGCTGCGCACCGGCCGGTAGGCGACGCGCTCAATGCTCCAGCCGTAGGCGCTGGCAATCACAATTGCGCCGACAAACCCGGCGGCGACCAGCAGCCAGCTGCTGTCGATGCCCATCATCATCAGGGCGGCGATAATCATGAAAGAGACGTAGCTACCGATCATGTACACCTCGCCGTGGGCGAAGTTGATCATGCCGATAATGCCGTAAACCATCGTATAGCCGATGGCGATCAGCGCGTAGGTGCTTCCCAGCGTAACGCCGTTAAACATCTGCTGCAGGAAATAGAGAAACTGCTCGGACATATGCAAACCTTTTTATACCCGCCCGTCATGCCGGGCGGTGGGATAATTATTTGGCGGCCGAGGACGAACCGTCGGCGTGCCACTTAAAGACACCAAACTCAAATCCCTTCAGATCGCCTTTCTCATCCCAGTTCAGCGGCCCAATCACGGTGTTCGCCCCGTGTGCTTTTAAATCTTTCACCAGATCCAGCGGCTCTTTGCTGCCGGAGCGATCCAGCGCGGTGGCCAGAGACTGTACGGCCGCATAGGTGATCCAGACGTACGGACCACTCGGATCTTTCTTCTGCGCCTTGAGCGCATCCGCGATAGCCTTGTTGGCCGGATCCTGGTCATAGCGTTTTGGCATCGTCACCAGCATGCCTTCGGCAGAATCCCCCGCGATGTTCGACAGGGAGGCGTTGCCCACGCCCTCTGGCCCCATAAACTGGGTTTTCAGGCCGGTGGCGCGCGCCTGGCGTAGCATCTGGCCCATCTCCGGGTAGTAGCCGCCGTAGTAAACGAAGTCGATGTTCTCTTTTTGCAGACGGGCGATCAGCGCGGAGAAGTCTTTCTCACCGGCGGTAATGCCGTCGAAGAAGACGATGTTCGCGCCGCCTTTTTTCAGGCCGTCCTGCACGGAGCGCGCCAGGCCTTCGCCGTACTGCTGTTTGTCATGAATAATGGCAATGCGCTGTGGCTTAACGGTGTCGAGGATGTATTTGGCGGCGGTGGGACCCTGCGAGGAGTCCAGACCGGCGGTACGCATGATATGCTGATAGCCGCGCTGGGTCAGCTCAGGGTTCGTTGCGCCTGGGGTGATCATCAGGATGCCTTCGTCTTCGTAGATATCAGACGCAGGCTGGGTGGAGGATGAACACAGGTGGCCGATCACATACTGGATACCGTCGTTGACGATTTTGTTGGCGACCGCGACGGCCTGTTTTGGATCGCAGGCGTCGTCATATTCCACGCCCACCAGCTTGTCGCCCTTGATGCCGCCCTTGGCGTTGATGTCTTTAATGGCCTGCCGCGCGCCGTTGAACTCCATGTCACCCCACTGGGCAACAGGGCCGGACATCGCACCCACTACCGCAACTTTAATGTCGTCGGCCATAGCGGCATGCGAGATCGACAGTGCGACCATCCCCGCGATTAACGTCTTCGCGTTCCTTTTCATCTCTGAATCCCCATTCGTGATGTCGTGTTTATATTTTGTTTTATTATGGTTAAAAAGCATTCTGTACTTTTAATGAACAACGCTATTTTTACCAGTGCCTTTAATGGTTTAGCGCAGGTTTTTGTAAAAAACCAGACTAAAATCTCTATTTTTCAGGCGATTAAGCAAAGATAATATTCTGAAATCAGGCAGAGATAAACAAATAAAAGTGCAGTTTGCAGCATAAAATAACGGTACAAAGCGCCGAATAAATCACTGCCCTTCAGGTTAAAATTCTGCTTATTTTTCGATCCATGTGTTTTCAAGCTGCCCATCGCGTTGCCAAAAAACTAATCACCTGGTTAATGAGAATAAAAAGAGGAAGCCGCTGAGTGAATAAATTGAGTACACTGCCCCTACTCAATCTGATTTGGACAAGTAGCTAATGAAACTGACTATCGTGCGTCTGGTGACCTTTAGCGACCAGGATCATATCGACCTGGGCAAGATCTGGCCGGAATATTCCCCTTCGTCGCTGCGCGTTGATGAGACCCACCGTATTTATGCCGCGCGTTTTAACGAGCGCCTGCTGGCTGCGGTTCGCGTAACCCTGAGCGGTACTGAAGGGGCGCTGGACTCGCTGCGCGTACGTGACGTCACCCGTCGTCGCGGTGTGGGACAGTATTTAATTGAAGAAGTGATCCGTGAAAACCCGAGCGTGACCTCATGGTGGATGGCCGACGTGGGCGTGGAAGACCGCGGCGTGATGGCGGCGTTTATGCAGGCGTTAGGGTTTACGGCGCAGGAGAGCGGGTGGGAGAAGCGCCAGGATTGATTTGTGCGGCCTGATGCGTGCGGTGCGGCCTGATGCCCTCACCCCGGCCCTCTCCCACGGGGAGAGGGAGAAAACATTAAAAAAGGCAACTTACGTTGCCTTTTTGCTTTTATTTGGCGTCGGTCGCCGTGCCGTTCGCATGCCAGTCAAACACGCCGAACTCGAAGCCCTTCAGGTCACCCTTCGCGTCCCAGGACAGCGGCCCCATGACGGTGTCGACAGTGTTCGCTTTCAGCCAGGTGGCAATCTCAGCCGGATCGGCTGACTGGTTCAGGCCCGCCTGCAGAGACTGCAGCGCCGCGTAGGTGGTCCAGACGAACGCGCCGCTTGGATCCTGTTTCTTCGCCTTGATGGCATCCACGATAGGTTTGTTCGCAGGGACCTGGTCGTAGTTCTTCGGCTTGGTCACCAGCAGGCCTTCGGCTGATTCACCCGCAATATTAGACAGGGACACGTTCGCCACGCCTTCCGGGCCCATAAACTGGGTTTTCAGGCCCGCAGCGCGCGCCTGGCGCAGGATCTGGCCCATTTCCGGGTGGTAGCCACCGTAGTAAACGAAATCAATATTCTCTTTCTTCAGACGCGCCACCAGGGTGGAGAAGTCTTTCTCACCAGCGGTGATCCCGTCGAAGAACACCACGTCAGCATTCGCTTTCTTGAGGTTGTCCTGCACTGAACGCGCCAGACCTTCACCGTACTGCTGCTTGTCGTGAACGATGGCAATGCGCTTCGGCTTCACTTTTTCAACGATGTATTTCGCCGCGGTTGGACCCTGGTCAGAGTCCAGACCGGTGGTGCGCAGGGTCAGCTTGTAGCCACGCGCGGTAAGCTCTGGTGCGGTCGCCGCCGGGGTGATCATCAGAATACCTTCGTCTTCGTAGATGTCAGACGCTGGCTGAGTAGAGGAAGAGCACAGGTGACCGATAACGTATTTGATCCCGTCGTTCACCACTTTGTTCGCGACCGCGACTGCTTGTTTCGGGTCACAGGCATCATCATATTTTACGATCTGCAGTTTTTCGCCTTTGATACCGCCCTTAGCATTAATGTCTGCAACCGCCTGCTCAGCGCCGGTAAATTCCTGGTCGCCGTACTGTGCTACCGGACCGGACATTGCGCCAACAACAGCCACCTTGATGTCTGCCTGTGCCATGGTGCTGAATGCCAACGCGATACATCCTGCCAGTAACGCTTTACCCTTCATGTTCATCCTGAGATTCCCCATTATTATGGTTATTACGATTGTTGTGATGTTGTTGTGCAGCGCTTTATGTCAGTTATAGGTGTGCTGTCCGCGCTTTTTCAGCATACTCTGCTAAAACATACCCGATTTTTATGATTTTGGAATAGCTAATTTGAAATGAATATATGCCAGGCCCGGCTGGGATTTTCGCCGGGCGTGTGGCTTTAACGTGTCAGCGACGCGGAGATAATGTCCAGCGCTTTGCGGAACTGCGCTTCAGGGATAGTCAGCGGATAGAGGAAGCGAATGACGTTGCCGTAGACGCCGCAGCTCAGAAGAAGCAGCCCTTCCTGCAACGCGCGCTCCTGCACCTGGCGGGTAAATTCCGGCGAAGGCTGACCCGTTTGCGGGTCGTTAAACTCCACCGCCACCATCGAGCCCTGCGCGCGAATGTCAGCGATATACGGGCAGCGTTCCTTCGCCTTGTTCAGCACTTCCACCAGGTGATGGCCAAGATGCGCCGAACGCGTGCAGAGATCCTCTTCATCAATTACGTCGAGCACGGCATGCGCCGCCGCAATCGCCAGCGGGTTTCCGGCGTAGGTACCGCCCAGCCCGCCCGGCGCGGGTGCGTCCATCACCTCCGCACGGCCAGACACCGCTGAGAGCGGCATTCCGCCCGCCAGGCTTTTCGCCATGGTGATCAGATCGGGCTTCACGCAGTGGTGTTCCATCGAGAACAGCTTGCCGGTGCGGGCAAAGCCGCTTTGCACCTCGTCGGCAATGAGCAAAATACCATGGGTGTCGCACAGGGCGCGCAGCGCCTGCATAAAATCAGCTGGCGCAATGTTGAAACCGCCCTCGCCCTGAACCGGTTCGAGAATAATGGCCGCGACCTGATCAGGAGCGATATCCGCTTTAAAGATGCGTTCCAGGCTTTTCAACGCTTCCGCCGTGCTGACGCCGTGCAGTTCATTCGGATACTGCGCGTGATACACCGAACCGGGGAACGGGCCAAAGCCGAGCTTGTACGGCGCAACTTTGCCGGTCAGCGCCATAGTCATAAAGGTACGGCCGTGGAAGGCGCCGCCGAAGGTAATAAGGCCGGGACGTTTAGTGTACGCCCGGGCAATTTTGACCGCGTTTTCGACCGCCTCTGCCCCCGTGGAGAAGAACGCAGTTTTAGCCGGACCGTCAACGGGCACCCGCTGGTTGATGCGCTCGGCAAGCGCGACGTAGCTTTCGTACGGCACAATCTGGTACGCCGTATGGGTAAACGCGTGGAGTTGTTTTTCAATGGCGGAAATGACTTTTGGATGGCGATGGCCGGTATTCAGCACCGCGATCCCGGCGGCGAAGTCGATGTACTCGTTGCCTTCCACGTCCCACACCGTGGCGTTTTCAGCTTTATCGGCATAGAAGTTACACATCACGCCGATGCCGCGCGGCGTCGCCTGTAAACGCCGGTCGTTCAGTTCGTTATTTTTCACCCTGTCCCCCTGAGAAAGTCGCCTGCTTAGCGCATCAGTAAGTGTTTGCCAGGGGGAGGGAATTCGCCAGAGCGGGCGCTAAAAAAACAAAACCCCCAGACTCTCATCCAGGGGTTCTCGGTGTACTTCGCGGAAATTACGCTTCGATAGCGGCGCGAAGTTTTTTCATGGCGTTCTTTTCAAGCTGACGGACACGTTCCGCAGAAACGCCGTAGCGGTCGGCCAGCTCCTGCAGCGTGGACTTGTTGTCTTCGTCCAGCCAGCGGGCGCGAATAATATCCTGGCTACGTTCGTCGAGGCCTTCCATCGCATGGGTCAGCTTGTTCGCGGCCTGATCTTCCCAGTTATCCTCTTCGATGCCGTCAGCAAAGTTAGAGGTTTTATCCTGCAGATATAGAACCGGTGCCATCGGCTGGCTGTCAGATGCGTCGTCGTCGGAGGACATATCAAAAGTCATGTCCTGCGCGGCCATACGGGATTCCATCTCACGCACGTCTTTGCTGGTTACGCCCAGCTCGCGCGCCACCATTTCCACTTCATCCTGGTTGAACCAGCCCAGACGCTGCTTGGTTTTACGCAGGTTAAAGAACAGTTTGCGCTGCGCTTTTGTCGTGGCGACTTTCACGATACGCCAGTTGCGCAGCACGTATTCGTGAATTTCTGCTTTGATCCAGTGCACGGCGAAGGAGACCAGTCGCACACCCACTTCCGGGTTGAAGCGACGTACAGCCTTCATCAGACCGATGTTACCTTCCTGAATCAAGTCCGCCTGCGGCAGGCCGTAGCCCGCATAATTACGAGCAACGTGAACAACAAAGCGCAGGTGAGACAGGATCAGCGTCTTAGCTGCTTCCAGATCGCCCTGGTAATGCAGCTTTTCAGCAAGCTCCTTTTCTTCCTCGGCCGTTAACATCGGCCAGGTGTTCGCAGCCCGGATATAAGATTCCAGGTTACCAACAGGGGCTAAAGCTAAAGTTTGCATTTCTTTGGTCATTCATTCCTCTCAATGTTTCTTCTGGTCCAGGTCGTCCCCGTCAGGCAACAACCATGCCAAAGCGTTTGAGCAACGAGATTAGCATTCACTCTTTTATCAGACAGTGATTTTATCCACAAGTTCCAGGTGCAACGGTGAATAAATTACGCACAAAATGTGACATGGAAATGATAACAGGGGGAGCGACAACAGGGACGCTTTCCCTGCAGAGCGAACATCTCGGTGCAGGGAAAGATTATATCACGCTTTTATTAGTCGGGAGTAAAGTGACGTAAATGTTGAACGGTTGCCAGCCAGGCTGCCACCCACCCAATCATCGAGCAAACCAGCAGCAGTAACAGGCACTCATCGAACCCTAAACCGCTGATATCAAACTTCGTTCCGAAAACCTGCGCCACTTCGGTCACGGCAGACGAAAGCCGCATCACCAAAATTTCTGACAATATCAGTGAAAGAAATGCGCCGGAAAAACCGAGCAGTGCACCGCCGTAAAGGAACGGTCGGAGGATGAAGCCATCCGTCGCACCAATCAGTTTCTGCACGTTGATGGTATCGCGACGGGCAAAGATGCTCAGGCGTACGCTGTTACCGATGACGAGGAAGACCGCCGCCACCATCAGCACGCCAATCATCGCCGCGACGCGTCCGACCAGCCCGGTCAAGGCAGCAAGGCGCGCAAACCAGCTGTCATCCATGCGCACTTCATCAATGCCCTTAATCCGCGTGATGCGATCGCGCAGGGTGTTAAGCGAATCGGTCCCCTGGAAATCCAGCTTCGGGATCACCACCGCCACGGCGGGCAGCGGGTTCTCTTCGAGCATATCCAGCGCGCCGCCAAAGCCAGACCAGTTACGGAACTCGCCCAGCGCGTCTTCACGTGAGAGATAGTTGACCTTCTCCACGCCCTGCTCGGCCTGGATTTGCCCAACCACCTGCGCCGCGGCGTTATCGTCGAGCGCTTTATCCATATAGACCGTGATCTGCGGGGACGGATAATACTGTGAAGCCGCCTGGTTGACGTTTTTATAGACCATGTAGCAGACGCTTGGCAGCGTCAGGGAGATGGCAATCACCATCACCGTCAGGAACGTCGCCAGCGGTTTGCTTTTCAGGTCCTGCAGCGCGCCGTGGAAGGCATAGCGCACCTGCTCGTTAAATACGTTGGTTTTACGGGAGGCCGGTTTTGGCGCGGCCTTCTGGCGCTTCGGCGCATTACGATTGCCGTCACCACCGCCCTGCGGCTTACGGAAACGGTCAAACCGGTTCCCGAACTGCCGAATCTGGTTCATTGCATCACGCTTGTTCACCGTGGCCTCCGTGCAAATGCCCGTCGCTCAGGGTCAGCATGCGGTACGAACGACGGGAAATGAGCCCGATGTCGTGCGTCGCCATCAATACCGTGACCCCTACGCGGTTGAATTCCTCAAACAGACGCAAAATCCCTTCGGACAGGGCATCGTCCAGGTTACCGGTTGGTTCATCCGCCAGCAGCACCGCAGGCTTGTTCACCACCGCGCGGGCGATGCCCACGCGCTGCTGTTCACCGCCGGAGAGCTGGATCGGGAAGTTCTTCGCTTTGTCCAGCAGCCCCACCTTATCCAGCGCCGCAGAAACGCGACGGCGGATATCGTCATAGCTGGCGCCGGCAATAATCAGCGGAATGGCCACGTTATCGAAAACGGTGCGATCCATCAGCAGGTGGTGATCCTGGAAAATCATGCCGATCTGACGACGCAGGAACGGCACCTCGCGGTTTTTCAGGCGGCTGATCTCATGGCCGCCGAAAAAGATTTTCCCGGCGCTTGGCCGCTCGATCCCACAGATAAGCTTGAGCAGGGTACTTTTCCCCGCGCCGGAATGGCCGGTCAGGAATGCCATCTCGCCCGGCTGCAGGTGGAATGTCACCCCCTGCAGCGCTTGTCTCCCACCGAGATAGGCCTTGCTGACGTGTTCAAAGCGAATCATTGTTAGTCCTCTCGGGCAAATAATGCCTCAATAAAGTCGTCCGCCTTAAACGGACGCAAATCCTCAATACGCTCGCCCACACCGATGTAGCGGATAGGAATGCCGAACTGGTCGGCCACGGAGAAGATCACCCCGCCTTTCGCGGTGCCGTCCAGCTTGGTCAGCGCGATCCCCGTCAATCCTACCGCTTCAGTGAACAGCTTCGCCTGACTGATGGCGTTCTGTCCGGTGCTGGCATCAATGGTCAGCATAATTTCATGCGGTGCGTCTTCGTCCAGCTTCTTCATGACGCGAACGATTTTCTTCAACTCTTCCATCAGGTGCGATTTGTTCTGCAAACGCCCTGCGGTATCGGCAATCAGCACGTCCACGTTTCGCGCCTTCGCCGCCTGGATGGCGTCGAAGATCACGGATGCGGAATCCGCGCCGGTATGCTGGGCAATCACCGGAATGTTGTTGCGCTGGCCCCAAACCTGCAGCTGCTCAACCGCTGCCGCACGGAAGGTATCGCCCGCCGCCAGCATCACCGATTTACCCTGCTGCTCGAACTGACGCGCCAGCTTGCCGATGGTGGTGGTTTTACCCACGCCGTTCACGCCAACCATCAGAATAACAAATGGCGTTTTGCCTTCAATATTAAGCGGTTCGTCAACTTTTGCGAGAATTTCACCCATCTCGTCTTTCAGCAGACCGTACAGCGCTTCGGCGTCGCGCAGCTGTTTGCGGCTCGCCCCTTCGGTCAGGTTGGCGATGATCTTACGGGTGGTTTCCACGCCGACGTCCGCAATCAGCAGCTGCTCTTCCAGCTCTTCAAAGAGATCGTCGTCGATCTTCTTGCCGCGGAACAGACTGATAAATCCGGAACCTAAGTTTTCTTTGGTTTTGAGCAGGCTGCGCTTCAGGCGTGCGAAGAAACCTTCTTTGGTCGGTTTTTCCTGCTCCTGAACGATCTCTTCTTCCGGCTGTTCTTCCACCGGCACGACGATGACCGCCTCTTCCGCGGCTTCCGCCGCCAGCGCCTGGGCTTCCAGCTCTTCGTCGGTCAGTTCTGGCTCAAGTGCCGCTTCTTCTTCCACCGCCTCAACGATTTCAACGGTTTCCGCTTCGGCCTGCCACTCTTCGGCAGACACCTCTTCGGCTTTCACCTCTTCCGGCAGCGGCAGCTCTTCGCGCTCGATTACAGCCTGCGGCGCTTCGGCAACGGCCTCGATGACAACCGGCTCTGGCTTCTCGCTCTCCTGAACCTGTTCAGTGACCTCAACCACCTCTTCAGCAAAGGATTCAATTTCTTCTTTGCTGTGCGCCGTTTCTTCCGCTTCGACTACCGCGGCGGTTTCTACAGGCGTTTCAGGCTGCGACTGCTCTTCAACGGCTTGTTGCTCTTCGGTTTTCTGTTCTGTTTCTTGCTCTTTTTCACCGAAGCCCAGCCAGGAAAAGAAGCCACGTTTTTTTTGTTTTGCCATCTGCGACTACACTCCTCGCGGCGCTATATACATGGAAGCTAAAAAAATGATGAAATAGTCTAACACTTTACTTAATTGACATCACCGCCCGCAATCGTAGGCCAATTGTTAACAGAGCTTTCCTGAGATGAAGAAACCCAACCGCGCCCCGGCCGGTCAAATTCGTATTATCGGCGGTCAGTGGCGAGGCCGGAAATTACCGGTGCCGGACAGCCCCGGTTTACGCCCTACTACCGACCGCGTGCGCGAGACGCTATTTAACTGGCTGGCCCCGTCAATGGTAGACGCCCACTGCCTGGACTGCTTCGCCGGAAGCGGCGCGCTCGGGCTGGAAGCGCTGTCGCGCTATGCCGCCAGCGCCACGCTGCTGGAGATGGAGCGCGGCGTGGCGCAGACGCTGCAGCAAAACCTGGCGACGCTGAAGGCGAGCAACGCCAAAGTCGTGAACACCAACACGCTGAGTTTTCTAGCGCAGAAAGGCACGCCGCATAACGTGGTGTTTGTCGACCCGCCGTTCCGCAAGGGGCTGCTGGAGGAGACGTTATCCTTGCTGGAGCAAAACGGCTGGCTGGCGGATGACGCGCTAATTTACGTTGAAAGCGAAGTGGAAAACGGTTTACCGCCGGTTCCCACTCACTGGGATCTGCACCGCGAAAAAGTCGCGGGTCAGGTTGCTTATCGTCTGTATCACCGTCAGGCACAAGGAGGATCCGATGCCGGTACTGATTAACCTGGGACGTTTGCTGATGCTGGGCGTCTGGGCGTTTTTGATTCTGAATCTGGTGCACCCGTTCCCGCGCCCGATGAACATTTTCGTTAACGTGGCGCTGATTTTCACGTCGTTTATGCACGCCCTGCAGATGGTGATGCTGAAAAACGGCCTGCCGAAAGACGGCCCGCAGATGACGGGCTGGCAGCAGCTGCGCGTGTTTATTTTCGGCGTGTTTGAGCTGCTGGTGTGGATGAAGAAGTTTAAGGCGCAGGTGAAGAAGTAAGGTGCGTTTAGTCGCCCGGTGGCGCTTCGCTTACCGGGCCTACGAAACCCCGTAGGCCGGGCAAACGCAGTGCCGCCCGGCATTACCGCTCCGGTTCAAACCCTTCAAACCGCGACCCTTTGTAGCTCAACGTCCCTTTCTCCCCCACCGTCAGCTGATGATACTGCTGCGCCTCCAGGCGGAAGGTCATCTCCAGGCCGCCCGTTTCCGGCTTAAAGCTCGCTTCATAGCGCATTGCTGTGCCCGCAGGCGTCACCTGCTGCTGGCGCGAGCGGCGGTCGTTGAGCGGCTTCTCGCGTTTGTTGGTCACCACCACGCGCTTTTGCATCAACGGTGCGGCATCGTTATCCGCCTTCTCGCGGCGCTGCTGCGCGAAACGGAACGAGGCGGCAATAACGATAATCGCCACCACGATAATGAAAAAAAGCGGCATCTTGCTCATTCTAAAATCCCATAAGATTATGCGGAAATCAGGATACCTTGCCTTCCCCGCCATTGCCAAACGCCCGCTCGCGTCACTACACTGGATCAGAAACTGATTATTCAGACTTAACAGATACAGGGAGTTAATATGCTTTGGTCATTTATCGCTGTCTGTTTTTCCGCATGGCTTTATGTCGATGCGTCGTATCGCGGTCCCACCTGGCAGCGCTGGTTGTTTAAACCGGTCACGCTGTTGCTCCTGCTGCTGCTGGCCTGGCAAGCGCCGATGTTCAACGCCGTCAGCTATCTGGTGCTCGCCGGGCTGTGTGCGTCCCTGATAGGCGATGCGCTGACTCTGCTCCCCCGCCAGCGTCTGCTCTATGCCGTGGGCGCGTTCTTCCTGTCGCATCTGCTCTATACCATCTACTTTGCCAGCCAGATGACGCTCTCCTTCTTCTGGCCGCTGCCGCTGGTGCTGCTGGTAATTGGCGCACTGCTGATTGCGGTGATCTGGTCGCGTCTGGAAGAGATGCGTTTGCCAATCTGTACGTTTATCGCCATGACCCTGGTGATGGTGTGGCTGGCGGGCGAGCTGTGGTTCTTCCGCCCGACCGCTCCGGCGATGTCCGCGTTCTTCGGCGCCGCGCTGCTGCTGCTCGGGAATGTCGTCTGGCTGGGCAGCCACTATCGCCGCCGCTTCCGGGCGGATAACGCGATTGCCGCAGCCTGCTACTTTGCCGGGCATTTCCTGATTGTGCGTTCGCTGTATATCTAAATAGCGCTTGACTCTGGAGTCGACTCCAGAGTGTATGCTGCGGTTAATGAGAAAATTATCATTGCCGGAGACTGCCATGTCGACTCCAGAAATACCCAAAAAAGTACCTCAATTCTCGGCACTTAAGCTCAGCCCGGCTCCGTCGAAAGACGACTGCTGCTGCGAAGGCGCGTGCGAAACGCCAACTCAACCCCTTCCTGAAAGCGGTAACCGCTTCAGCTGGGTCGTCAACGGCATGGACTGCGCGGCCTGCGCGCGCAAAGTGGAAAACGCGGTGATGCAGGTACCGGGCGTGAGTCACGTTCAGGTGCTGTTCGCCACCGAAAAGCTGCTGGTTAGCGCCGATAACGACGTCAGCAAGCAGGTTGAAGCCGCCGTCAGCAAGGCGGGTTATACCCTGCGTAGCGAAACGGCGCCCGTTGAAAAAGCCTCCTCCCTGAAAGAAAACCTGCCGCTCATTACCCTCATCATCATGATGGCCCTGAGCTGGGGGCTGGAACAGATTAACCATCCGTTCGGCAATCTGGCGTTTATCGCCACCACGCTGGTCGGGCTGTTCCCGATTGCCCGTCAGGCGCTGCGCCTGATGAAAAGCGGCAGCTGGTTTGCCATCGAAACGCTGATGAGCGTGGCGGCAATCGGCGCGCTGTTCATTGGCGCGACGGCGGAAGCGGCGATGGTGCTGCTGCTGTTCTTAATCGGCGAACGTCTTGAGGGCTGGGCGGCGAGCCGGGCGCGTAAAGGGGTCAGCGCGCTGATGGCGCTGAAGCCGGAAACAGCCACTCGCGTGATAAACGGCACGCGTGAAACGGTCGCCATCACTACGCTGCGCCCGGGCGACGTGATTGAAGTGGCCGCAGGGGGGCGTCTGCCTGCCGACGGCGCGCTGCTTACCGCCACCGCGAACTTTGATGAAAGCGCTCTGACCGGGGAATCCATTCCGGTAGAGCGTGCCGCGGGTGAAAAAGTGCCTGCTGGTGCCACCAGCGTCGACCGTCTGGTGCAGTTCACCGTGCTTTCCGAGCCGGGCGACAGCGCCATCGACCGCATCCTGAAGCTGATTGAAGAGGCAGAGGAGCGCCGCGCGCCGGTCGAACGCTTTATCGATCGCTTCAGCCGGATTTATACCCCTGCCATCATGCTGGTTGCCCTGCTGGTCACCGTCGTCCCGCCGCTGTTCTTTGGCGCGCCGTGGGAGGGATGGATTTATAAAGGGCTGACGCTGCTGCTGATTGGCTGCCCGTGCGCGCTGGTGATCTCCACCCCGGCGGCGATTACCTCCGGGCTGGCGGCTGCGGCACGTCGCGGGGCGCTGATTAAGGGCGGCGCGGCGCTGGAACAACTGAGCCAGGTCCAGCATATCGCCTTCGATAAAACCGGTACGCTGACCGTGGGCAAGCCGCAGGTGACCGGCGTTTATCCGCAGGAAATCAGTGAAGATGAGCTGCTTACATTGGCCGCCGCCGTTGAACAGGGGTCCACCCACCCGCTGGCGCAGGCGATTGTGCGAGAAGCACAGTCGCGCGGGCTGAACATCCCTCCGGCAATCGCCCAGCGGGCGCTTGTCGGGTCAGGGATTGAGGCCATCGTTGAGGGTAAAAAGGTGCTGATTGTCGCGGCGGGCAAGTCTTCTAATCCAGAGGTTGAGGCGTTAGAACAGACCGGACAAACCGTCGTGACCGTTATGCAGGACGGCGTCGCGAAAGGGATGCTGGCGCTGCGCGATACCCTGCGCGATGACGCCAAAGAAGCCGTGGCGGCGCTGCACAAGCTGGGCGTGCAGGGCGTTATTCTCACCGGTGATAACCCTCGCGCGGCGGCAGCGATTGCGGGTGAGCTGGGGCTGGAGTTTAAAGCTGGACTATTACCTGCGGATAAGGTCAGCGCGGTAACGGAGCTGAACGCTCACGCGCCGCTGGCGATGGTCGGTGACGGGATTAACGATGCCCCGGCGATGAAAGCGTCCACCATTGGTATTGCGATGGGCAGCGGCACCGACGTGGCGCTGGAAACGGCCGACGCGGCATTGACGCACAATCGCCTGACCGGGCTGGCGCAGATGATTAGCCTGGCGCGGGCGACGCGGGCCAATATCCGTCAAAACATCGGTATCGCGCTCGGGCTGAAAGGGATTTTCCTGGTGACGACCCTGCTCGGCATGACCGGATTGTGGCTGGCGGTGCTGGCGGATACAGGGGCAACGGTGCTGGTGACGGCGAACGCGCTTCGGCTGCTGCGTCGCCGGTAAAAACGCCGGGTGGCGGCTACGCCTTACCCGGCCTACAATTCGGCACGACACGTAGGCCCGGTAAGCGTCAGCGCCACCGGGCTATTTTTCAGGAGAAATAGCTCATCGCCAGGCCTAAAAACAGCACCAGACCGACGTAGTTGTTGTTCATAAACGCTTTAAAGCAGGCGTCGCGCTCACGCTTCGCAATCAGCTTTTGCTGGTACGCAAACAGCAGCCCCGCCACCAGCACGGACCAGTAAAACTCCCAGTTCAGCCCGTTCAGGCGACCGATCGCGACCATCAGCGCCAGTACCGCGACCTGCAGGATACCGATAATCAGCTTGTCCTGACGACCAAAGAGGATGGCGGTTGATTTGATGCCAATTTTCAGGTCATCGTCGCGGTCTACCATCGCGTATTGCGTGTCATACGCCACCGCCCAGAGAATGTTCGCCAGGAACATCAGCCAGCAGCTAAGCGGTAAGGACTCACTAACCGCCGCAAACGCCATCGGAATCGACCAGCCAAACGCCGCGCCCAGCACCACCTGAGGCAGGTGGGTATAGCGCTTCATAAACGGATACACCCAGGCCAGGGCCAGCGCCGCAACGGAAAGCAGGATGGTCATGGTGTTGAGGGTTAACACCAGCAGGAAAGAGAGCAGCACCAGAACAATGAACAGCACGCGGGCTTCTTTCCCGGTGACCTGTCCGCTGGGTAACGGACGACCGGCAGTACGCTTAACATGGCCGTCGAATTTACGATCGGCATAGTCATTCACCACGCAGCCCGCCGCGCGCATCAGCCAGACGCCGGCAACGAATACGCCCAGGATCCACAGCGGCGGCACGCCCGGCGTGGCGAGCCACAGCGCCCACAGGGTCGGCCACAATAGCAGTAACGCGCCAATCGGTTTATCGGTACGCATTAAGCGGTGATACGCCAACAGCTTATTCTGCGTCAGGCTCCACTCCATTTTTTCTTCCTCTTAGTACAACGGTGATGCCGGTAAAAAAAGCTCCGTCAGAATTAACGGCTTACCGCTCAGGCGAAGGCGGGAACGACGCCCCCAGAGTTCGGCATCACGACCAATCTCAATAAAATCTCGGGTAAGCTCAGACGAGGTGAAAAGGTAACGCCCCAGCGGCGTTTTCCCCAGACGCTGCAGCGCCAGCTCTGGCCCGGAAAGGGTGGACTCGGGCACCACCGTCCGTCCGGCAAGCCATGGCTCACCGTCAGCACAGAGTAAAATTTCGCGCAGCCAGTAACGTGGCTCCTGCGGCAGCAGCGGCAGCTCGCTGGCGATCTCATCGCCAGAGACAAACCCTTCCTGAATCAGGGTCACCGTGACCGTTTTACCCTGTTGCTCAAAACGTTTCGTCATGGAATCTTCCAGCAACAGCCAGTCAAGCTGCTGCGGATCAAGCGCAGGTATTTGGTCGAAATAGCGCAGCGCACGCAGTTGCGTTAGCGCAGGGTGTGACATGCCAGACTCTCCGATACATAACGTAATGGCATTGTATCGCAGAAACACGGATTGAGGGGGGCCAAACGTTATTTAACGATCACGATCGCAACATGGGCGCAACAGCCAGGCGGATACGAAAAAAAGTGCGCCCACTCAGGCGCACTAAACTACTAACAAATCAGCACTGTGGGGAAACGGTTACCCCTTGCCTTTTACACTGCTGATAAAGGTGGAACGGGCAGTGGTTGAACCTAAACGTTCGGCTTCATCAAGCAGTTTCAGCGCTTTATCGACATCGCCGCGCTTCACCGCCTGCTTAATGGCGTTGTTGAAGTACTCTTCGGTGTCGTTCAGTACCGGCTCAGCTTTCTTCGACGGGGCAGGCGCTGCGGTCGCCACCGGTGCGGCTGCCGTGGCAGCTGGCGCGGAATAAGCCGGGGAAGCCGTATTCCCCACCGTAACAGGGCCGTTACCGGAGGAACCAAACAGCGGGCCGACCAGTACGCTGGAACCGCTGTTCGTTTTCACCTTCAGCTTTAACGTTCCATCGGTGACGTGACGAGCAATCGGGTCTGGAATATCAGGAATCGCGTTGCCGGTACCTTTTGCGTAGGCTTTAGCCGGATCGAGCAACGTGGTGGTCTTCTGGAGATCTTGCTCAGTAGTAAAGACCAGAACGTAGAGTTTTTGCTGACCCAGCGCTGGCGTCAGGCGCATGACGCCTTCCAGACGATCGGCGCTCATCACTCCGGGTTCCTGATACGTAAAGTATTCGCTTGGGAAAAAGGCAGATGGCGTCATGTTCTGATCGAGAATCAGCACATTAGGCGAAAATACGCTTGTCTGCTTGTTGACTTCACTGGTCAGGGTAATGGCCAGCTCTCCGATATTGGCGGGTACGCTATACGCAGCGACCGGGCCGGTAATACCTGGAACATTAAGTGACTGACCTGCCGTTGAGAGCTGGGTGGTCTGGGTTTTAGACTGATCGACAGGCGTCCAGACAAGCTGTTGCAGTGCCGCTGCCGGAATAGCCGGCGCGGATGTTGTGTTTTGCGGAACGAAATTGACGTTAGCAAGCGTTACAGCAGGCGCACTTGCCAGCAGCCCTGCGGATAAACAAAGGGCAAGGAGAGTTTTGTTCATTTTCATTGTTATCACCTCAAAATGCACAGGTCAGCGGTAGCCAGGCAATAGCGCGCCGTCCCAAGGATTGAGGGGCTTGCGCCCCTCAGTTTGGTCATTACGTCAGGTTAAGACGGTATTACCACCAGATTTCCATCTGGGCGCCGAAGGACCACTCGTCGTTGTCGCCGCGGCTGAAGCTTTTCGCAGTGGTATCGCTATAGGCCATGCCTGGGGTATAACCCGCAACGGAGTTTTTACCTGAAGGCGCATAACCCCATTTCTCATCCCACTTCGCATAGGTTGCAAATACGCGGATTGCCGGACGTGACCAGATGCTGTCGCCAGCCTGCCACTGTTGTGCAAGGGTGATTTTATACTGGTTGTTGGTTTCGCCAGTTTCCTGAGATTTGACGTTGTCGTAGCCCACTTCAAGCAGAGTGCTCATGATAGGCGTCCATTTGTACATAGGACGCACGCCGACGGTCCACCATTTCGTACCGTTGTTGTTATCCCAGTTGATATCCTGGTACATACCGACGTACATCAGGTCCCAGCTATCGCCCAGGGAGATAGCACCGTGGTCAAGTACGCGCCACAGGTGACCATTGTTGTTGATGCCGTAGTTGATATCGTCAGTGGTGCCAATGTTCGAACCTTGCGACAGACCTTTACCCTGAGAGGTCATAGAATCAGTTGCATATTGCAGAACGAATTTGTTGTAGCCTTTCAGCATGCTCTGCGTGTGTTCAGCAGTGAACATCCAGCCATCTTTAGATGCGCCGTCGATCAGGTGATAATCATCACGTGGGTTTGCACGGCCGTAATCAGCCCCCAGCTCCAGGGTACCGCCCGGGTTAATTTGCATCTGGGCTAAACGCACGTCAAAGACATCGTTCGCCGTGCGGGTGGTGTAGTCATAAACGCTGTTGCTGGCGAAGGAAGAAGAACCGCCGGCTTCAGAAGAACGGGTCGCAGCCAGAGAAAGCTTACCGAAACCGACGTCGATGTTTTCCAGACCCGCACCAGGACCTGAAATATCCCAGTAGTAGAAGTCGATCATGTGGACGTCATGACGCTGATAGAAGCGCTTACCGGCCCAGATGGTGGAACCAGGCAGCCATTCAATCAGGTTTTTACCCTGCACGTTAGCTTCACGGAACGCTGGGTCAGTGGCTTCCCAGTCGTTCTGCTGCGCCACGGAGTACGCTACGTTGGTGTCGAAGTAGAAGCTCTTGTCACCTTCTTTCCACACTTCCTGGCCCAGTTTCAATTCCGCATAGGTTTCACATTCGTTACCGAGACGGTATTTACTTTGAGCACCAGTTGCCTGGAAGCACTGTTGTTCGCCGCCACTACCCGTCCAGCCGATACCGGAACGAGCATAACCATGGAAATCCACGGCCAGTGCCTGAGCAGACATTACGCCCGCTGCGACGGCAACTGCCAGAGGAAGTTTGCGCAGAGTAATCATCATTCTATCTCCTGAGATCATTGCTTTTCTTTGAACACTTCACCTGTCGGTTTCGTGTCTTCTTTTGGGATTGCTTAAACGCCTGGCTCTTTGTGCAACCGACGACATGCAGTGCCATCCTCACGGAATAGATGGCAACGCTCTGGCGGCAAGCCGATAGCGAATGTGGCACCCTCTTCTACCAACACCACGTCATTCTGGCGGTAGACCAGGTTCTGACGGATGGCGGGGATCTGGATATGAATCTGTGTTTCGTGACCAAGCTGTTCGACGACCTGAACGTCACCTTCCAGGGTCACATCAGCGATGTGGCTCGGGAGTAAATGTTCAGGACGAATACCCAGGGACATGTTTGCCCCGACCTGTACGTTGGCGCTGTCGACCGGCAGCCAGACCTGCTGGCGGTTTGGCAGCTCCACCTGTACCTGTTCAATGGCTGTCGCGGTCACTTTGACGGGCAGGAAGTTCATCTTTGGCGAGCCAATAAAGCCCGCAACAAAGCGGTCTGCCGGGTAGTGATAGAGCTCCAGCGGTTTGCCTACCTGCGCCACGCGGCCAGCATCCAGCACCACGATTTTGTCGGCGAGGGTCATCGCTTCCACCTGATCGTGGGTGACGTAAATCATCGTGCGGCCAAGACGCTTGTGCAGACGGGAGATTTCAATACGCATCTGGACGCGCAGGGCGGCATCCAGGTTAGAGAGAGGTTCATCAAGCAGGAACACGCGCGGTTCAGCCACCAGCGTACGGCCAATCGCCACACGCTGACGCTGACCACCGGAAAGCGCTTTTGGTTTACGCTCCAGCAGGTGCGCCAGCTGTAACACTTCCGCCACCTGCGTCACGCGCTGGTTAATGACCTCTTTCTTCGCGCCGGCCAGCTTCAGGCCGAAGGACATGTTTTCGGCAACGGAAAGGTGGGGATAGAGTGCATAAGACTGGAACACCATGCCTACGCCACGTTCGGCAGGCGGGATGTCGTTCATTCGGGTATCACCAATCAGCAGGTCGCCGCTGGTGATGGTTTCAAGACCGGCAATCATACGCAGCAGAGTAGATTTACCACAGCCTGATGGGCCAACAAACACCACGAATTCGCCTTCGTTGATGTCCAGATTGATGTCTTTTGACACCACAACGTCACCCCAGGCTTTCGTTACATTACGCAGCTGTACGCTCGCCATGCCCTTCTCCCTTCGTTACAACCTGTCACCGACAGAAACATTCAAGATAAGTTCACTATGGGGTATCCATTACTTTCCCGAATCCTCCACCCCCCGCCTTTTTTATGGGGGAGGAGGCGGGAGGATGAGAGAGCAGGCTCTGCGACCGCTGTGGGAGGGCTAAGGCAAAATTCGTGAAGCCGCCTGCAAAATTCGGTGGGGTTTTATGTGCGCCAGCACTCATAACTTAAATTTATGCAACGGAGATCACACAAACGGGGGGTGGGGCGTAGGGGTTGGGAGGATGGAAAGAGGATGTCAAATAAGGAGACTGAGACACGTTGAACCACTGAAGTCATACCACGAGACATCACCAAAAAGGATGGCAGCTATGAATATCAAGACTGGCGCACGCGTTTTCGCATTGTCCGCCCTCGCAGCAATGATGATTTCCGCACCGGCGCTCGCCAAAATTGAAGAAGGCAAACTGGTTATCTGGATTAACGGCGACAAGGGCTATAACGGCCTGGCCGAAGTGGGCAAAAAATTCGAGAAAGACACCGGTATCAAAGTTACCGTAGAACACCCGGACAAGCTGGAAGAGAAATTCCCGCAGGTTGCAGCAACTGGCGACGGCCCGGACATCATCTTCTGGGCGCATGACCGTTTCGGGGGTTACGCGCAGTCTGGCCTGCTGGCTGAAGTGACCCCAGATAAAGCCTTCCAGGACAAACTGTTCCCGTTCACCTGGGACGCCGTTCGCTATAACGGCAAGCTCATCGCTTACCCTATCGCGGTTGAAGCCCTGTCTCTGATTTACAATAAAGACCTGGTACCAAACCCACCGAAAACCTGGGAAGAGATCCCGAAACTGGATAAAGAGCTGAAGGCGAAAGGTAAATCCGCCCTGATGTTCAACCTGCAAGAGCCGTACTTCACCTGGCCACTGATTGCTGCCGACGGCGGTTACGCGTTCAAGTTTGAAAACGGCAAATATGACGTGAAAGACGTGGGCGTGGACAACGCGGGTGCGAAAGCGGGTCTGACTTTCCTCGTGGATCTGATCAAGAACAAACACATGAACGCGGATACCGACTACTCCATCGCGGAAGCGGCGTTCAATAAAGGCGAAACCGCGATGACCATCAACGGTCCGTGGGCCTGGACCAACATCGACAAGAGCAAAATCAACTACGGCGTGACCCTGCTGCCAACCTTCAAAGGCAAGCCGTCTAAACCGTTCGTTGGCGTGCTGAGCGCGGGCATCAACGCCGCCAGCCCGAACAAAGAGCTGGCGAAAGAGTTCCTGGAAAACTACCTGCTGACCGATCAGGGTCTGGATGAAGTGAACAAGGACAAACCGCTGGGTGCCGTTGCGCTGAAATCCTTCCAGGATCAGCTGGCGAAGGACCCACGTATCGCCGCCACCATGGATAACGCCCAGAAAGGCGAAATCATGCCGAACATCCCACAGATGGCCGCGTTCTGGTACGCCACGCGTACCGCGGTCATCAACGCTGCAAGCGGTCGTCAGACTGTCGATGCCGCGCTGAAGGATGCTCAGGGTCGTATTACTAAATAAGTCTGAAAAACGGCGGGTGGCGCGTGCGCTTACCCGCCCTACGACTACGGCACGATCCGTAGGTCAGGTAGCAGCGCCACCTGACGATAAGTTTCCACCGTTGTAGAGGAAGAACCCCATGGATGTCATTAAAAAGAAACGCTGGTGGCAAAGCGACGCGCTGAAGTGGTCAGTGATAGGTCTGCTGTGCCTGCTGGTGGGTTACCTTGTTGTTTTAATGTACGTACAAGGGGAATATCTGTTTGCCATCATGACGCTGATTTTAAGCTCTGCTGGCCTGTATATTTTCGCTAATCGTAAAGCCTACGCCTGGCGCTATGTCTACCCTGGCGTGGCCGGGATGGGGCTGTTTGTCCTGTTCCCGCTAATTTGTACCATCGCCATCGCGTTCACCAACTACAGCAGCACCAACCAGCTCGCACAGGAACGCGCAACGCAGGTGCTTCTGGACCGCTCTTATCAGGCGGGTAAAACCTTCAACTTCGGCCTGTATCCTGAGGGTGACGAGTGGAAGTTAGCACTCACTGACGGAGAGAGCGGCAAAAACTATCTCTCCGACGCGTTCAAATTTGGCGGCGAGCAAAAGCTGGCCTTAAAAGAGGCTGCGGCCCTGCCGGAAGGTGAACGTGCCAATCTGCGCGTGATTACGCAAAACCGTCAGGCGCTGACCCAGCTCACCGCCGTGCTGCCAGACGAAAGCAAAGTGACCATGAGCTCGCTGCGCCAGTTCTCCGGCACGCAGCCGCTGTATACCCTGGCGGACGACGGCACGCTGACCAACAACCAGAGCGGCGTAAAATATCGTCCGAATAACGACATTGGTTTCTATCAGTCCATTACTGCCGACGGCAAATGGGGTGATGACAAGCTCAGCCCGGGCTATACCGTCACCATCGGCTGGGACAACTTTACCCGCGTGTTTACCGACGAAGGCATTCAGAAACCGTTCTTCGCCATCTTCGTCTGGACGGTGGTCTTCTCGGTGCTGACGGTGATCCTGACCGTGGCCGTGGGCATGGTGCTGGCCTGTCTTGTGCAGTGGGAATCTCTGAAAGGCAAAGCGATTTACCGCGTGCTGTTGATTCTGCCTTACGCCGTACCGTCGTTTATCTCGATTCTGATTTTCAAAGGGCTGTTTAACCAGAGCTTCGGTGAAATCAACATGATGCTGAGCGCCCTGTTTGGTATCAAACCGGCCTGGTTCAGCGATCCAACCACCGCCCGCTCGATGATTATCATCGTGAACACCTGGCTCGGTTATCCGTACATGATGATCCTGTGCATGGGCCTGCTGAAGGCTATCCCGGACGATCTGTACGAAGCCTCGGCGATGGACGGCGCGGGCCCGTTCCAGAACTTCTTCAAGATTACGCTGCCGCTGCTCATTAAGCCGCTGACGCCGCTGATGATTGCCAGCTTCGCCTTTAACTTTAACAACTTCGTGCTGATTCAGCTGTTGACCAACGGCGGCCCGGACCGCCTTGGCACCACGACGCCAGCAGGCTATACCGACCTGCTCGTGAGCTACACCTACCGTATCGCCTTCGAGGGCGGCGGCGGTCAGGACTTCGGTCTGGCGGCGGCGATTGCCACCCTGATCTTCCTGCTGGTAGGCGCCCTGGCGATTGTGAACCTGAAAGCCACACGTATGAAATTTGACTAAGGAGGGCATCGATCATGGCAATGGTACAACCCAAATCTCAGAAACTGCGCCTCCTGGCGACGCACTTAGGCCTGCTGATTTTCATCGCGGCGATCATGTTCCCGCTGCTGATGGTTATCGCCATCTCCCTGCGTTCGGGTAACTTCGCCACCGGAAGCCTGATCCCGGACGAAATTTCCTGGGAGCACTGGAAGCTCGCGCTGGGCTTCAGCGTGGAACACGCGGATGGCCGCGTCACGCCGCCGCCGTTCCCGGTGCTGCTGTGGCTGTGGAACTCGGTGAAAATTGCAGGCATTACCGCCATTGGTATCGTGGCGCTTTCCACCACCTGCGCCTACGCCTTCGCCCGCATGCGTTTCCCGGGCAAAGCGACGCTCCTGAAAGGGATGCTGATTTTCCAGATGTTCCCGGCCGTGCTGTCGCTGGTGGCGTTGTATGCCTTGTTTGACCGTCTGGGCCAGTACGTACCCTTTATCGGTCTGAACACCCACGGCGGCGTGATCTTCGCCTATCTTGGCGGTATCGCACTGCATGTATGGACCATTAAAGGCTATTTCGAAACCATCGACGGCTCGCTGGAAGAAGCGGCCGCGCTGGATGGCGCAACCCCGTGGCAGGCGTTCCGCCTGGTGCTGCTGCCGCTGTCGGTGCCGATTCTGGCGGTGGTGTTTATTCTGTCGTTTATCGCTGCGATCACCGAAGTACCGGTTGCCTCACTGTTACTGCGTGATGTGAACAGCTACACCCTGGCCGTAGGTATGCAGCAATACCTCAACCCGCAAAACTACCTGTGGGGCGACTTTGCCGCGGCGGCCGTACTCTCTGCCATCCCGATTACCGTGGTGTTCCTGCTGGCACAGCGCTGGCTGGTCAATGGCCTGACGGCGGGCGGTGTGAAAGGTTAAGTTTCATTTTGTTATGCCACTGCAACCCTCAACTTTAGACGTATTGTATTGACCCAACTTGTGACTGTTGTTAGGCGGCCTCCGGGCCGCCATTTTTTTATTCGCGTTTCAGCCGCTTCGAGTTGCACAGCCAGAGGGTGATCACCAGCAGCAGGATCGCCGCCGAGTAGATCAGCACGTCGAGTGGAGATTTATGATCGACGATGATCAGCCGCACAATCGCGGTGATCCCAATGTAGACAAAATAACGCAGCGGGAAGTGAAAGCCGGACTGAAAGTACTTCACAATCAGAGCGATAAATTCGAAGTAGAGAAAGTAGACCACCAGGCCTTCTACCAGCGCATATTTGCTGGTTTGTTCAGGGGCGAACAGCACATCCGCCAGATGCACCGTCTCTTTACCCAAAAAGACGACCAGTATCAGGCCAAGGCTCAACAGACCGAGGTTCAGCACGGTCTGGAGGATAGTTGAGATAAACTCAACGCGCGGGCGAGTCAGGGATGTCATACAGCACCTCATTCTCCAGGGCGAGATTCCTGTATAACGCAAAAATGTGACGGGGATCTATATTTTTTGTTTATGTTTGGCGCAACGGAGAGGATTCCCCTCACCCCGGCCCTCTCCCCAAAGGGGCGAGGGGGAAAAGACAGCGCCGAGCGATCCCCTCTCCCCTTTGGGGAGAGGGTTAGGGTGAGGGGCATCAGCGGAAGTTAACGTTCTTATCACTGGTCATGTCATACAGCTGGAACTTACGTCCAAGCTGCTGACCCCCGTCACGCGTCAGCGGCGTCCAGCCCACTGCCGCACGGCTGCGGGTTGGGCCTGACGAGAACAGATCCAGCGGAATTGACACGTAGACCCCTTTGGTGAAGTCCCCTTCCCCGTATTCGTCCGGCGAGACGTTGGTGATGGTGGCGTAGCCGCCCACCACGACGCCGCTGTCGAAGTGTTTAGAAATATCCAGCGTACCGCCCTTATCGCCCGCCAGGTACTGGCCGACGCTGGCTTTCACCAGCACGTCAGGGGCGAACGACGGCGTCCAGTAGGCGGTCAGATGGCCCGTTTTGACGCTGTAGTCGGTGAACTTCATCATGTCCTGCGCGCTGCGCCAGTCACGCTGCTTGACGTAGTTGGCATCAACCCCGAACGCCCAGTTGCTGTCGACAGGACGATAAAGCACTTCCGCCCCCGCGCCGCCGTACATGGTTTCCAGATACCCGCCGTACACCTGGCCGTAGAAGCCGTTGCCGAAGTACTGGAAGTAGTTGGCCTGCAGGTTATTCACGTAGGCATCGTTCTGCACGTATTCACGCACACGGGTACGCACGCGCGGCAGCGTCGAGTCTTTTGGCGGGTTGGTGTAGTTGAATTTGTCATAGTTGTTGGCGATGTTGCCGAACAGGCTGCCGGTGGTCAGCAGGTGGTCGGTGAGCCACAGATCCGCCGTTGCCATCACGCCCAGCTGATACATGTAGAAGTTTTCCGGCCCGCCGACGGACTGGTTCAGCACCGGATCGATATGGAAATCGAAGCGCGATTTATCGATATACCAGCCCTGCTCGGTGGTGTCTGGCACCACGGGCTCGATGCGTTTTTGTACCAGCTCGGTTTCATGCCCGAGCGGCTCGCCTTCCAGATGGCGCTTGAGGCTGGCAACGTCCGTTTCGGTTGTGACCTGTGGCAGGTTGAGACGGTTCTCCGTCACGCGGATCGTGCGGATCCCCTCCGGCAGATCGTTCATAACGATCCGGTTGGCACGTTCGATCCCTTCGCGCGAGTCGCGGTATTTCACCTGCTCGCCGGTGACGTAAAGCGTATCGCCCTTGGTCTGAATCTTTGGATCCGCCAGACCGGCATTGTATTTCAACAGCGTCAGCTGGTTTGCCACCACGGAGTGCTGCAGAATCGCATCCTGCGGCTCCGGCTGGTATGCAGGTCGCGCGTTATCATTGTAGTGCGGCCGCATGTCGTTAAAGTTGGTGCGCAGCGTGAAGCCAAACATCACCGTATTGCCGCGCTCGTAGCTGAGGTTAACGTCGGCCCAGTCGGTGACGCGATAAATGGCGCCGACGTTAAACTTGCTCTTCTGCTCAATCTTCCCGGCGAAGTCCTGCGAGTAGTCATTCCCTTCATACTCCAGCTTCAGGCGTAATGGCTGCCAGGGCGTTTGATACTCCACCCCGCCAAACAGCGAGGCGGGGCCGTGGAACATCTGGTCACCGTTGATGGAACCGGCTTTTTTGTAGCTGTTATCGCGGTAGCAGTATTTATCGCTGTAGGAACAGAACGGGTTTTTCACGTTACCGCTGGTGCCCAGATAGCCCCATCCCAGGCCGAGCGAGAAGTCGAACGGGCCCCAGGCTTTGCTGGCCACGATGTATTCCGCATCGAACAGACCGGTACCACCGATATCTTTGGCACCCACGGACACCTGCGGCATCCAGTAACTCTCTTCCCACAGGCGCAGCTTGACGTCGAAGGCTTTATCTTTGTAGGTCTGATCGCCGGAGAATGCCTCAACGCTGCTGTATTGTTTCGTACGCACGTCGGTATAGCGCAGCGTGGTTTCAAGCCACGGGAACAGCTGCACCGACGCCGAGTAGTAGCGATACTGGTCGTTATCACGGTAGTTAAGGCTAATTTCTCCTTCGCGCGCCATACGCGCGGTGGGCGTTTGCAGTAAACCGACGCCGCCGAAGTCTGACTGAGACGGGCCAATGGGTGCCGGATACGTTTCTGCATGGCAGGCGGCACTCACGCAGAGCGCCAGCATGCTGTAGAGATAGGTTTTTTTCATTATTCCGGTATCCGCTGAATCAGGGAGTGAAGGATATCGGCGTTAAGCCCGTCATACGCCTTCGTCCAGAAATGGTCGGCAAAACCGACAAAAATGATGCTGCCCGGCATAGGTTCGATATGCCGTTTATTCCAGTAAGCAACGGGGGCTTTTTGTGTGTGTCCGTCAGGGTAAACCACCCAGGCGTAGCTGTTATCGGCACCGCTCAGCAGGCTCTGCTCGTCGAGGTAGCTCGCCACGTCACGACCGGGCGTAAAAGGCTTTTTACCCGGGCTGCTGATAAGCCCCATCACGGTCACCGTCGTCGGCTTCGCCGGCAGCCAGAGCGTATACTCCCCTTCAAGCGTGGGGTTGCCCTTTTCCGTGACGCGCACTTCGTCTGGATCAAGATTGACTTTCTGACGGCCCGTCACCTTCAGCGCCTGCAGCTGCTGGCGAACACTGTTAATGGCCGCCGCGTCGTCGCCATCTTCCTGCTCCGCTAACCCCGTCAGCCTGGCAAGGAGCGCTTTGTGCTGTTGTTCCGCTTCAGCGGTCTTCTGCCGTTCAGCGATTACTGCCCCTGGCCACCAGCTGTTGGCGAGCCTTGGCTGTCCGACGAGATCAATCAGATGCTCGGCGTGGGTTAAGGTGTTGGGGTTTTCACTGTCCGGCGTGTAGACATTTACCGTCCCTGCAGACCATGCCAGCGGCGCGGCAAGGCTGGCGAGAAGCGCAACGTGGATGAGCGTTTTCATGATTTCGCCGCCTTGATCAGGGTGGTTTTCACCGGGAAGAATCCGGCACCGAGATACTGCAGGGACTGGCGGATCTGCCCTTCCTCGTCGATCCAGAAGCGGTTGTGCCAGGTGGCCTGGTCGGTGGTGACTTCTTCATCCAGCACGCGAACATGGGTTTCGTCGCTGCCGACTTTCACGCTATCCGTGCCGTCCCAGCGGAAGGTCGAGCGTGCCGTGGCGTAACGCACCTGCTTATGTTCGGTCCAGCCCATCGTGCGCGTCCAGCTTGCGCCGTCGGCGATCTGGTTCGGCTTGAGCAGCGGATCGGCAGCGATATTGTTCACTTCCAGCAGGTTGTCGCCGCCCAACAGGGTTTTCACGATACGGCCATGCTGCGTCACGATGGTGGCCTGATCCTGCGTCACCCATTTCTGCTGCCCGTTTTCATCGAAAGCGAGCACCACAAACAGCTGCGGGCCATCGTTAAGCTGCATGTACTGACTGGCATAGGGCATGTTTTGAAGTTCGTCATCGGTCAGATGTACGCCCGGTGTGCCGAACATGCTTTCCCACAGTGAGTTTCCCAGCCCTTTAGTGGTGGCCGAGCACGCCTGCAGCAGCAGGCAAATCAGAATGATTGCAGGTCGCTTCACGACTCTTCTCCGAAGGGGCGAAATAACCACACCGAAGTGTGGTTATGATTAAAACACCCGCTATTACTGGGTGCTGGTTGTCGTGGTGGTCGTGGTTCCGGTATTGGAGCCATCACCGCCACCGGTTGCCGCCAGCGCGACACCCACGGCTGAACTTACGGTGCTGGCGCTGGCTGCGGTAGAACTTCCCGCAGACGCAGACGTCGCAGCCGAACCTGCCGCTTCCCCGACCTGAACCGGAGCTGCATAAACAGATGTCGCCGCAAGCGCAGATATGGCAAAAATGCCATACAGTACTTTCTTCATAACAATTTCCCTTCAATGAATGAATGGAGATTTGCCCGAAAAGAATTTCAGGCGGAATCGAGTATACACAACTCCTGCCGTGGGTTTGCCGTAAGGGGAAATAGGGAGAGGGTTTTCGGACTAATGGTTAAAATGGAAATGAAAGACAAATAGCAGAAATATATAATTGATAAAATTCAATAAGTTATAATATAGGCATATTAATGAACTACTACGTATTTTCTTAAAATAAACCGCAGCAATTAACGGGTTAATCGCCTTTTTCGGATTAAACTCAGATCCAGAATTTGAGTTAACTAACAGACATCAGGAATTATCCGATAAAAAAATGCCGGCATTAAGCCGGCACGTTTTTATGACGTTTTAATTACGCACGCCATGCTTTATAACGGTTGATCAAACCATTTGTCGAGCTGTCATGGCTGGCAATCGCTTTATCGTCACCCAGCTCTGGCAGAATACGGTTTGCCAGCTGTTTGCCCAGCTCAACGCCCCACTGGTCAAAGGTGAAGATGTTCAGGATGGCGCCCTGCGTGAAGATCTTGTGCTCGTACAGGGCAATCAGCGCGCCCAGGCTGAACGGCGTGATTTCGCGCAGCAGGATGGAGTTGGTTGGACGATTGCCTTCGAACACTTTGAACGGCACAACGTGGTCCAGGGTTGCCGGATCTTTACCCTGGTCACGGTATTCCTGCTCAACCACCTCGCGGGATTTACCGAACGCCAGCGCTTCGGTCTGCGCAAAGAAGTTCGACAGCAGCTTCGGATGGTGGTCGGACAGCGGGTTATGGGTGATAGCCGGGGCGATGAAATCGCACGGTACCATTTTGGTGCCCTGGTGGATCAGCTGGTAGAAGGCATGCTGGCCGTTGGTGCCCGGCTCGCCCCAGATGATTGGGCCAGTCTGGTAATCCACCGCGTTGCCGTTACGGTCAACGTATTTACCGTTGGATTCCATGTTGCCCTGCTGGAAGTAGGCCGCAAAGCGGTGCATATACTGGTCGTACGGCAGGATCGCTTCGGTTTCAGCGCCGAAGAAGTTGTTGTACCAGATACCGATCAGCGCCAGCAGCACCGGCAGGTTTTTCTCTGGTGCGGTCGTGGAGAAGTGTTTATCCATCGCGTGCGCGCCGGAGAGCAGCTCAACGAAGTTGTCGAAGCCCACGGACAGGATGATGGACAGACCGATCGCAGACCACAGGGAGTAGCGGCCGCCAACCCAGTCCCAGAACTCGAACATGTTCGCAGTATCAATGCCGAACTCGCTGACCGCTTTACCGTTGGTAGACAGCGCCGCGAAGTGTTTCGCCACGTGCTTGTTGTCGCCCGCGGTTTCCAGGAACCAGTCGCGCGCGCTGTGGGCGTTGGTCATGGTTTCCTGAGTGGTGAAGGTTTTGGAGGCAACCAGGAACAGGGTGGTTTCCGGGTTCACGTTCTTCAGCACTTCGGCGATGTGGGTACCATCGACGTTAGACACAAAGTGCATATTGAGGTGGTTTTTGTACGGGCGCAGCGCTTCGGTCACCATAAACGGACCGAGGTCAGAGCCGCCGATACCGATGTTAACCACGTCGGTGATCGCTTTGCCGGTGTAGCCTTTCCAGCTACCGGAGATGATCGCTTCGGAGAAGGCTTTCATCTTTTCCAGCACCGCGTTCACTTCCGGCATGACGTCTTTACCGTCAACGATGATTGGCGTATTGCTACGGTTACGCAGGGCCACGTGAAGCACGGCACGGTCTTCGGTGCGGTTGATCTTCTCACCGGAGAACATGGATTTGATGGCGTCGGCAAGCTCGGTTTCTTTCGCCAGATCCTGCAGTTTTGCCAGCGTCTCTTCGGTAATGCGGTTTTTGGAGAAATCCACCAGCATCAGGTCGTCGAAGGTCGCGGAGAACTTAGCGAAACGATCGGCATCTTTCGCGAACAGATCCGCGATGGTGACGTCTTTCATTTCATCAAAATGTTTCTGGAGTGCCTGCCAGGCAGCGGTCTGCGTTGGGTTGATGTTTTTCATTAGCAATACTCTTCTGATTTGAGAATTGTGACTGCGGTCGATTGTAGCGCCTGCAAATAAAAATTGTGATGGTTTTTATGCCATTGCCCTGGCCTGCATCAAACACAGGTGAAAAGACCCGAAAAGTATAGCTGCTGACGGAGCCTCCTGGGGCGGCGAAATGTCGCCCAAAACAGGCTAAAATGGAGCATAAAATATGGCCCTGTTATAAGTCCTGTTTCTCAGGGGTACCCCCCCATAAAAAATCCGCATAATCCCAGCATTGACAGGACCTCCCCCGCATTTTATTTATAGGGCCGTATTTTGCGCCTGCACCTGTTTTCGTTTCACTCTTGTGCCAAGGTCGCTTATTCATTCCCTGACACGAGGTTGTTATGACGAGTTTTGTGGTCGCCAAATTTGGCGGCACCAGTGTGGCCGATTACGATGCCATGAACCGCAGCGCCGATGTGGTGCTGGCCGATCCGAATACCCGCCTGGTGGTGCTGTCTGCCTCCGCCGGCGTGACGAACCTGCTGGTTTCTCTGTCTGAAGGACTGGAAGCGACAGAACGTTTCGTGAAGCTGGATGCACTGCGCAAAATTCAGTTCGACATTCTTGAGCGTCTGCAGAACCCGAACGTCATCCGCGAGGAAGTGGAACGTCTGCTGGAAAATATCACCACCCTGGCAGAAGCGGCTTCTCTGGCGACCTCCACCGCCCTGACCGACGAACTGGTCAGCCACGGTGAACTGATGTCCACCCTGCTGTTTGTTGAAATCATGCGTGAACGTAACGTTCAGGCTCAATGGTTTGACGTGCGTAAAGTGATGCGTACCAGCGATCGCTTTGGTCGCGCCGAGCCGGACGTTGAGGCGCTGGCGGAACTGACCAATCAGCAGCTGGCACCACGCCTGGCAGACGGTATCGTGATTACCCAGGGCTTTATCGGCAGTGAAGCGAAAGGCCGCACCACCACGCTTGGCCGCGGCGGCAGCGACTACACCGCCGCGCTGCTGGGCGAAGCCCTGCATGCAACGCGCGTGGATATCTGGACGGACGTTCCGGGCATTTACACCACCGATCCGCGCGTCGTTTCTGCAGCTAAACGTATTGATGTGATCGCCTTTGAAGAAGCGGCGGAAATGGCCACCTTCGGCGCGAAAGTGCTGCACCCGGCAACGCTGCTGCCAGCCGTACGCAGCGATATTCCCGTCTTCGTCGGCTCCAGTAAAGATCCGAAAGCGGGCGGGACGCTGGTCTGCAAGAAAACGGAAAACCCACCGCTGTTCCGCGCCCTGGCCCTGCGTCGTCGCCAGACGCTGGTGACGCTCCACAGCCACAATATGCTGCATTCCCGCGGTTTCCTGGCGGAAGTGTTTGGCATTCTGGCGCGCCACAATATCTCCGTGGACCTTATCACCACCTCTGAAGTGAGCATTGCGCTGACGCTGGACACCACCGGCTCTACCTCCACCGGCGACACGCTGCTGACGCAGTCTCTGTTGATTGAGCTGTCTGAACTGTGCCGCGTGGAAGTAGAAGAAGACCTGGCGCTGGTTGCCATCATTGGCAACAAGCTGTCGCGCGCCTGCGGCGTGGGTAAAGAGGTGTTCGGCGTACTCGACCCGTTCAGCATCCGCATGATCTGCTACGGCGCGTCCAGCTACAACCTCTGCTTCCTCGTGCCTGCCGATCAGGCCGAGCAGGTCGTGCAGAAACTTCATCAGAATTTGTTTGAATAAAATTCGTTAGCACGATAAACAATACCTATAAGCCGGGCACAGACCCGGCTTTTTCATAACTAAACAACACGACAATACTGCAAGGAATCCACTATGTTATCCGTCATCACACGGCTGTTCCCGTTATGGGCGCTGCTGCTCTCCGTACTCGCGTATTACACCCCCGCCACCTTCACGGGCATTGGTCCGTGGGTCGCCACGCTGCTGATGCTGATCATGTTCGGTATGGGCGTGCATCTGAAAATCGACGACTTCAAACGCGTGCTCTCTCGCCCTGCACCCGTCGCAGCAGGGATCTTCCTGCACTACCTGGTGATGCCGCTTGCGGCGTGGCTGCTGGCGATGGCCTTTAAGATGCCACCCGATCTCTCCGCCGGGATGGTGCTGGTGGGCAGCGTGGCTAGCGGCACGGCGTCCAACGTCATGATCTACCTGGCGAAAGGCGACGTGGCGCTCTCCGTCACGATCTCGTCCGTTTCCACGCTGGTGGGCGTGATTGCCACGCCGCTGTTAACTCGCCTGTACGTGGACGCGCATATTCAGGTGGACGTGATGGGCATGCTGCTCAGCATTCTGCAGATTGTAGTGATCCCGATTGCGCTGGGGCTGGTCATTCACCATCTTTTCCCGCGCGTGGTGAAGGCCGTTGAGTCGTACCTGCCCGCGTTTTCGATGGTCTGCATTCTGGCGATCATCAGCGCCGTGGTGGCGGGTTCCGCATCGCACATTGCCTCCGTGGGCTTTGTGGTGATCATCGCGGTGGTGCTGCATAACACCATTGGCCTGCTGGGCGGCTACTGGGGCGGGAAGCTGTTTGGTTTTGACGAATCGACCTGCCGCACGCTGGCAATCGAGGTAGGCATGCAGAACTCCGGCCTGGCGGCGGCGCTCGGCAAAATTTACTTCTCCCCGCTGGCGGCCCTGCCCGGCGCGCTGTTCTCCGTCTGGCATAACCTCTCCGGCTCGCTGCTGGCGGGCTACTGGTCCGGCAAACCGATTGATGAGCAAACGAAAAAAGATGCGGTGAAGCAGGGTTAATTTACGCGGCTTGCTTTACACTGAAGCCTCCCCTTCAGGAGGCTTCAGCAATGGCTACACCACGTTTGACCCAGAAAGACATGACGGAAGCCGAGCAGCGCGAACTGAAAACGCTTCTCGACCGCGCCCGTATCGCACATGGCCGCACGCTGACGAACGCCGAAACCAATCAGGTGAAAAAAGAGTACATCGATAAGCTGATGGCGCAGCGTGAGGCCGCGGCGAAAAAAGCCCGCAAGCTGAAAAAAGAGCAGGCTTATAAACCGGATGCAGAGGCGACCTTTTCCTGGTCCGCCACCACATCAACCCGTGGAAGGCGCTAATCAGCGCCCTTTCTTTTTACGCCCCGGCTGGGTAAAGCGCTTTCCGTTACCCGGCTTGCCTCGCCCTTTCTCTTCCGCCTGCGGCGCCTTTACGACCGGGCGCTTAATCGCCTGGGTTTTCGGTTTGGCTTTAGCTTTCGGCTTCGCTTCGGACGACGAGTTCTCGATAAGCTTGAACAGCTCAATCAGCTCGTCATCCGTTAAGTCGCGCCACTCGCCCAGCGGAATACCGGACAGGCTGACGTTCATGATGCGCGTGCGTTCCAGCTTCGTCACTTCATAACCGAAGTGTTCGCACATGCGGCGGATCTGGCGGTTCAGGCCCTGCACCAGGGTAATGCGGAACGCGAACGGTGCTTCTTTCTTGACCTTACACTTCTTCGTGACGGTACCGAGGATCGGCACACCGGCGCCCATGCCGCGAATAAATTCGTCCGTGACCGGCTTGTTCACCGTCACAATGTACTCTTTCTCGTGGTCGTTACCGGCACGCAGGATTTTGTTGACCAGATCGCCGTGGTTGGTGAGGAAAATCAGCCCCTGAGAGTCTTTATCCAGACGGCCAATCGGGAAGATACGGCTGCTGTGGTTTACGAAATCAACGATGTTGTCCCGCTCACCGTCTTCCGTGGTGCTGACAATCCCAACCGGTTTATTCAACGCGATAAACACCAGGTCTTCAGCATCACGCGGCTCGATGACCTGACCATTCACTTTAACCACATCGCCAGGGGCCACCTGATCGCCGATGGTGGCGCGTTTGCCGTTAAGAAACACGTTACCTTGTTCAATGTAACGGTCAGCCTCGCGACGTGAGCAGATCCCGCTCTCGCTAATGTATTTGTTTAATCGGGTTGATTGAGTTGGCAGCATAGTTTCTCCTGTGAAGGGCGAAATATACCTTACCTTGCGGCTGACAAAAAAGTGTTAGTAACCGTTGATCAAAAAATCGAGTGCATCCCGCAATGAAGCCCGGCTTTGCGTAAGATCGGCGACACGCTCGCCTAACTCTTTTGGCGATATGCCTGCCATCATGTGCATCATGACCACGCAAGGCTTACCCGCTATCTCAACGACAGGGCACACTTTCGCAGGCGGTTGAATGCCTCCCAGGTGTCTAAGCTCAACTGCGGGAGCAACCAGGACATGTTTCATCACATTGGCCACCGGATGCTGCATATTGATTAGCCAGGGATAGGCAGTTTTCCCCTTACCTTCATTCTCATAAGCAAAATATTGCTCCATCAGAACGACCTCTGAAAGTCACTAAAGGAGCCGTTTTCATCAACCCATTGGTTAATGGCCTCGATAGACGCTTTATTTTCTGCTAACCACTCTGCGCGCTGATGCGCACGAAACTGCTCCTGCAGTGCAGCCGTGAGCACGGCAGAGAGATTAAGTTTAAGCCGTCTCGCCTCTTCCAGGATTTCTGGCGCTAACGACACATTGACTGATTTTTTGATGCCATGAGTAGTGCGCATGAGAACCCCCATCGGAATGCGCATGAATTGGCGAAGTGTAGCGTAATAAACGAGCATTTTCTATTCCCTTAAAAATGTAAGGTTTGAAGAGTAAATGGCGCGTTATAAGGTGTCACGCCTCGCGAAACGGTTTTGCGAGGCGCTTTCAGAGATTAATACTCATCCCGCTCGTCGTCTTCATCAGGCTGCTCCATCACGCTATACGCCACCGCGCAGAACAACGAGTTGAGACGCTTCATATCCCCCAGCAGCCCCAGATGCAGCGAACTGGTTTCGATACTCTGCACGTTCTGCTGGTGCAGACGCTCAACGTGGGCGTGCGAATAGCGGCGGTTCAGAATGCGGAAACGGTGCTTGTTACGGCGCAGGCGGCGCGCGCTCGGCACGTCGCTGGAGAAGAAGACCGACATCGCCAGCTTGAGGTTGCTGACCAGCTGTTCGTGCAGCGCTTCCAACTCCTTCAGGCCCTCACCTGAAAACGCACGACGCGCGGCAAGGGATTTATCGGCAATCTCGCTGCCCATACGTTCAACGATATCCGACGCCTGCTCGAGGTTAAGCGACATCTCGATAATTTCCGCCCAGCGGCGAGATTCCTCTTCCGCCAGCTCGTCCTGCGGCATACGCGCCAGGTAAAGCTTGATGGCGGTATAGAGCACGTTGATATCGTCCGCTAATCTGCGCAGCTCTTTCTCTTCACGCGGCTCGCCGTGCATCACCTTTTGCAGGCCTTCGAGCATGGTTTCCATTGCGTCGCCCATGCGCAGCGTCTCGCGCGCGGCATTCGCCAGCGCCAGCGCCGGGGTATCCAGCGCGGAGGTATCCAGGTGCTTCGGTTTCAGGCGCGCATCCAGCTCCGGTTCGTCCTGAATGAGTCGTTCGCAGAAGCGGGCCATCGGCCCAGCGAACGGCACCATCGCCAGGCAGCGTACCAGGTTGTAGAAGACGTGGAAATAGATCACCAGCTCCGCCTTCGGCAGCGGAAGGTTGTCCATCAGGTTCGCCAGCGGGTGCACAAACGGCAGAATAATCAGGCTGCCCACCAGCTTAAACAGCAGGCTGCCCAGCGCCACGCGGCGGGCAGCGGCATTGGCGGCGCTGTTATTGAGCATCGCCAGCAGGCCGGAGCCGAGGTTGGCCCCGATCACCAGACACAGCGCCACCGGGAAGGAGATCGCCCCTGCGGCGGTAAGCGTGGCCGTCAGCAGGACCGCCGCCAGGCTGGAGTAGCTGACAATAGCAAACACCGCACCGATCAGCGCATCCAGCATGATATCCCCGGTCAGGGAGGCGAAGATGACCTGCACGCCGTTGGCCTGGGTGATCGGCGTGACCGCCTGCACAATCAGCTCCAGCGCCAGCAGGATCAGTCCGAGGCCAATCCCTACTCGCCCGAGCTGCCCGGCGCGCGTCTGCTTACGACCGAGGAAAAAAATAACGCCGATAAAAATCAGCAGCGGCGACAGCCAGGAGAGATCGAACGTAAGAACACGCGCCATCAGCGCGGTACCTACATCCGCCCCCAGCACAATCACCAGCGCCGGGGCGAGCGCGACCAGATCCTGCGCCACAAAAGAGGTGACAAGCAGGGTCGTGGCGTTACTGCTCTGAACCAGAGCCGTTACGCCAATGCCCGCGCAGAAGGCGAGCGGCTTCTTCTCAACGCTGCTGCTGAGGACGGTACGTAAGCGCGCGCCAAATACGCGCATCACGCCGGTACGGACGATATGGGTGCCCCATACGAGCAGTGCGACTGCAGAGAGCAGGTGTAACAGGGTCAGCACGGAAGGTTTTCCTCCTTATCGTTATCGATATTCCTGAGGTTCGCTGCGCGTTGCCATGCCGGATGGCGGCTACGCCTTATCCGGCCTACGCGTAGGCCCGGTAAGCGCAGCGCCACCGGGCAAAAGGGTTAGAACCTTATTTCAGTATAAGGGTTTAAACGTAAGAAAGAGACAGGGCGCCTCATGAGCGCCCTGTTTGTTGTAAGGAAAAGTGATTTTAGTCAGCGTCGTAGCCTAAATTCGGTGCCAGCCAGCGTTCCACTTCAGATACGCTCATGCCTTTGCGCAGGGCGTAATCTTCGATCTGATCCCGCTGCAGCTGCGCCACGGCGAAGTACTTGCTGTCCGGATGGCTGAAGTACCAGCCTGAAACTGACGCGCCTGGCCACATGGCGAACGACTCGGTGAGCTTCATGCCGGTATGGGCTTCCACGTCCAGCAGTTTCCAGATAGTGCCTTTTTCGGTGTGCTCCGGACAGGCCGGATAGCCCGGCGCCGGGCGAATCCCCTGGTAGTTTTCGCGGATCAGCTCCTCGTTGCTGAGGTTTTCGTTCGCCGCGTAGCCCCAGTGCACCTTGCGCACGCGCTCGTGCAGGTACTCGGCGAAGGCTTCCGCCAGGCGGTCGGCAATCGCTTTCACCATGATTTTATTGTAATCATCGTGCTGCGCTTCGAACGCGTCCGCCAGCGCGTCTTCTTCCAGACCGCCGGTTACCGCAAAGGCGCCGATATAGTCGGCTTTACCACTCAGCTTCGGCGCGACGAAATCGGCCAGGCAGTAGTTGGCAAAGCCCACTTTCTCGGTTTGCTGGCGCAGATGGCGGCTGACCGCCAGCACGTGGGTGCGGGTTTCATCGCGGTAGATTTCGATGTCGTCGCCCACGCGGTTCGCCGGGAACAGGCCCACCACGCCGCGCGGGTTGAGGGTTTTCTCTGCGCTCAGGGTGTCGAGCATGTCGTTGGCATCTTTAAACAGGCGCTTCGCCTCCTCGCCTACCACCTCATCCTCCAGGATGCGCGGATATTTGCCCGCCAGCGACCAGGTCATAAAGAACGGCGTCCAGTCAATGTAGTTGCGCAGCGTCTCGATGCTGGCCGTTACGTCCTGCACGCCCAGGCGGTGCGCCACCGGCGGCGTGTAGCTGGACCAGTCAAAGGCCAGATCGTTGTCGCGCGCCGCCTGAAGCGAAACAGGCGGGGTGCGCGGCTTCTTACGGCCGTGCTGGATGCGGACGGTTTCGTACTCTTTGCGGGTGCGCGCCACAAAATCGTCGCGCTGGGTGTCGGAGAGCAGCGCGGAGACCACGCCCACCGTGCGCGAGGCGTTCTGCACGTACACCGTCGGGCCGCTGTAGTTCTGCTCGATTTTCACCGCCGTGTGCGCTTTCGAGGTGGTCGCCCCGCCAATCAGCAGCGGAATGGTAAAGCCCTGTCGCTCCATCTCTTTTGCCACGTTGACCATTTCGTCCAGCGACGGCGTAATCAGACCGGAGAGGCCAATCAGGTCGGCGTTCACCTCGCGCGCGGTCTTGAGGATTTTATCCGCCGGGACCATCACACCGAGGTCGATAATTTCGTAGTTATTGCACTGCAGCACCACGCCGACGATATTCTTGCCGATGTCGTGCACGTCGCCCTTCACGGTGGCGATGACCATTTTGCCGTTGCTGGAGCCTTTCTCTTTGCTGGCTTCGATGTAGGGTTCGAGATACGCCACCGCCTGCTTCATCACGCGGGCGGATTTTACCACCTGCGGCAGGAACATTTTGCCCTCACCGAACAGATCGCCGACCACGTTCATGCCGTCCATCAGCGGGCCTTCGATCACCTCAATCGGGCGGTCTGCCTGCTGGCGCGCCTCTTCAGTATCGAGCTCGATAAATTCGGTGATGCCTTTGACCAGCGAGTATTCCAGACGCTTTTTCACGTCCCAGGAACGCCACTCGGCCTGCTGAACGTTTGCCGCCTCATCCGATTTGCTGCCGCGATATTTCTCCGCCAGGTCCAGCATGCGCTCGGTGGCGTCGTCGCGACGGTTAAGGATCACGTCCTCGACGGCATCGCGCAGCTCTGCAGGAAGGTCGTCGTAAATCGCCAGCTGTCCGGCGTTAACGATCCCCATATCCATGCCGTTGCGGATGGCGTAGTAGAGGAACACGGCGTGGATCGCTTCACGCACCGGGTCGTTACCGCGAAACGAGAACGACACGTTCGATACGCCGCCGGAGATCAGCGCATGCGGCAGCTCGCGCTTGATGTCTTCACATGCGCCGATAAAGTCCTGGGCATAGTTGTTGTGCTCTTCAATCCCGGTCGCGACGGCGAAAATGTTCGGGTCAAAGATAATGTCTTCCGGCGGGAAGCCCACCTCTTCGGTCAAAATCTTGTACGCGCGGCGGCAAATCTCGATTTTACGCTCGCGGGTATCCGCCTGGCCCACTTCGTCAAAAGCCATGACCACCACGGCGGCACCGTAGCGACGGACCATTTTCGCGTGGTGGATAAAGATATCAACGCCCTCTTTCATCGAGATAGAGTTGACGATGCCTTTACCCTGAATGCACTTCAGCCCTTTTTCGATGACCTCCCACTTGGAGGAGTCGATCATGATCGGCACGCGGGCGATGTCCGGCTCACCGGCAATCAGGTTGAGGAAACGCACCATCGCCGCTTCGGCGTCGAGCATCCCCTCGTCCATGTTGATATCGATAATCTGCGCGCCGCTTTCCACCTGCTGGCGGGCGACGTCCAGCGCTTCGCTGTACTTCTCTTCTTTGATCAGACGCTTGAACTTCGCGGAACCGGTGACGTTAGTACGCTCACCCACGTTCACAAACAGGCTGTCGTCGCCGATGGTCAACGGCTCGAGGCCGGAAAGGCGACAGGCAACCGGCAGCTCGGGCAGCTTGCGCGGCGGCAGCCCGGCGACGGCGTTGCTCATGGCCGCGATGTGCTCCGGCGTGGTGCCGCAGCAGCCGCCGACGATGTTCAGGAAGCCAGACTCAGCCCACTCGCGGATTTGCGCCGCCATGGTGTCGGCATCGAGATCGTATTCACCGAACGCGTTCGGCAGACCGGCGTTCGGGTGGGCGGTGACGTAGCATTCCGCGATACGGGAAAGCTCCTGCACGTACTGGCGCAGCTCGTCTGGCCCCAGCGCGCAGTTGAGGCCGAAGGAGAGCGCTTCGGCGTGACGCAGGGAGTTATAAAACGCTTCGGTTGTCTGGCCGGACAGGGTGCGGCCGGAGGCGTCGGTGATGGTGCCGGAAATCATGATCGGCAGGTCAACGCCCAGCGCCTCAAACTCCTCTTTCACCGCGTAAATGGCGGCTTTGGCGTTGAGGGTGTCGAATACGGTTTCAATCAGGATCAGGTCGGAACCGCCTTCCACCAGCGCTTTGGTCGATTCGCGGTAGGCGGCAACCAGCTGGTCAAAGGTGATATTACGAAACGCCGGGTCGTTGACGTCCGGTGAAATCGACGCGGTGCGGTTCGTCGGGCCAAGCACCCCGGCAACGTAGCGCGGCTTGTCCGGCGTGCGGGCCGTCCACTCGTCGGCGCAGGCGCGCGCCAGCTTCGCGGCTTCCAGGTTGATTTCCGCCGACAGGGATTCCATCTGGTAATCCGCCATGGCGATGGTTGTCGAGTTGAAGGTGTTGGTTTCAACGATATCCGCACCCGCTTCGAAGTAGGCGTTGTGGATATCCTTAATAACGGACGGCTTGCTGAGCACCAGCAGGTCGTTGTTCCCTTTCAGGTCGCAGGGCCAGTCGGCAAAGCGCTCGCCGCGGAAATCGTCTTCACTCAGACGATAGCCCTGGATCATGGTGCCCATGCCGCCGTCCAGCACCAGAATTCGTTCATTTAACTGCGCACGCAGTTGCTCTACTTTGCTGCTCACACTTGCTCCCGACAACGCTTAACAAGGCCAAAAGGCTGCGTTCCATACTGGCACAATCTCGCAGGGTGGAAAAGGCGCACAGCGGTAACATGAGACATGTTCACCATCACTCCTCCGATCAGTCAGGATAACGGTTGCAAATTCACCAAATAAAACGAAAATGATTTCCACGATACAGAAAAAGGAGATCGTCATGGTCGCGACCGTTCCCGCCAAACGCGGCAGAAAGCCTGCTGCCACTACCACCGCCCAACAGGGCGGACAGGTTCAATCGCTCACGCGCGGTCTGAAGCTGCTGGAGTGGATAGCCGAGTCGCACGGCAGCGTGGCCCTGACGGAGCTGGCCCAGCAGGCTGGCCTGCCAAACTCCACGACGCACCGCCTGCTGACCACCATGCAGCAGCTGGGCTTTGTCCGCCAGGTCGGCGAGCTGGGGCACTGGGCGGTGGGCGCGCATGCGTTTATCGTCGGCAGCAGCTTCCTGCAGAGCCGCAACCTGCTGGCGATTGTGCACCCGATTCTGCGCAAGCTGATGGAAGATTCCGGCGAGACCGTAAACCTGGCGGTGCTGGACCAGAGCGACCACCAGGCGATTATCATCGACCAGGTGCAGTGCACGCAGCTGATGCGCATGTCTGCACCAATTGGCGGCAAGCTGCCGATGCACGCCTCCGGGGCGGGGAAAGCGTTTCTCTCACAGCTGAGCGAGGAGCAGGTGACGGGGCTGCTGCACCGTAAAGGGCTGCACGCCTATACCCACGCCACGCTGGTGTCGCCCGTGCATCTAAAAGAAGATCTGGCCCTGACCCGCAAGCGCGGCTATTCGTTTGATGATGAAGAACATGCCCTGGGCCTGCGCTGCCTCGCGGCCTGCATTTTTGACGAGCACCGCGAGCCGTTTGCCGCGATCTCCATATCCGGTCCGATTTCGCGCATGACCGATGACCGCGTGACAGAACTGGGTGCGCTGGTGATTAAGGCGGCGAAAGAGGTGACGCTGGCGTACGGTGGGATTCGTTGAGATCGCTTTGCCGGGTGGCGGCTTCGCCTTACCCGGCCTACATGATGTCCTCTGAAAACCTGATGCTAAACCTCTGCTTGCGGCGGTAGGCGTACACATCTTCGACATGCCCGTTTTTGATCCGCGTTTGCAGTCCGCGCCAGTAGCTGGCACGGAACAGGTCCTCATGCATCTCTTCGAATAGCGGCCCGATGCGCGGGTCGGCGCACAGCCAATGGCGAAACTCCTCCGGAAACACATCGCCCGGCGAGACGCTGTACCACGGCTCGCCGGAAAGCTCATCTTCCGGGTAGCGGGGCGGCGGGATATCGCGGAAGTTCACCTCGGTCATGTAGCAAATTTCGTCGTAGTCGTAGAACACCACCCGCCCGTGGCGGGTGACGCCGAAGTTTTTAAACAGCATATCCCCCGGGAAGATATTGGCGGCGGCAAGCTGGCGAATTGCGTTCCCGTACTCTTCAATGGCATCACGCAGCGCCTGACCGTCGGACTGTTCCAGCCAGATATTGAGCGGCACCATGCGGCGTTCAATGTAGAGATGGCTTATCACGATTTTGTCGCCAAGATCGGTGATTTTGCCGGAGGCTTCCTGCAGTAAAAGCGTCATGAGCGCCGGATCGATCTGCTGCTTATCCAGCACAAAGTTTTCGAATTCCTGGGTATCCGCCATGCGTCCGACGCGATCGTGCTCTTTAACCAGCTGGTAGCAGGCGCGAACATGGGCTGCGGTCATCTCTTTCTGTGGCGCAAACCTGTCTTTAATCACCTTAAATACGCGGTCAAAGCCCGGAAGCGTAAACACCAGCATCACCATACCGCGAATGCCTGGCGCTTCGATAAACTGCTCGTCGGCAGCGGTGACATAGCGCAGGTACTCCCGGTAGCTTTCCGTCTTGGCGTGCTTCTGGCAGCCAATCGCCATATACAGCTCGGCGGTGGTTTTGCCCGGCAGGATCTCGCGCAGCCACTCCACCAGGGCGGCAGGCAGCGGGGCGTACACCATGAAATAGGAGCGGGCGAAGCCAAACACGATGCTGGCCTCGGCGCCAGTGGTCAGGCAGGTATCGACAAACAGTTCCCCGTCGTCGGTACGGTGAATGGGCAGCAGAAACGGCACAATGGCGGTCGGCGTAACCAGTTTGCCCACCAGCCAGGCGGCTTTATTACGGTAGAAAAGCTCGTTGGCAACCTGCAAATGGCTGTGGCTAAGCACCTCCGCGCCGAAGGTTTCGTTGAGATGGGTGTGAATATAGCCGATATCCCGGGCTTTATTCTCCCAGGGCAGGCGCAGCGGCAGATCCGTTAGCACGCGGTGCAGGAGCTTTTCCCAGCCGCGGTCGGGAAAGAAATCTTTCGCCAGCGGACGTGGAATGGTTCGAAAGCGGCGCTCGGGCTGGGAGCTGAAGATAAATAACCGCTCAGGAGATAGTGAGCGGTGGTCAAATAACCGGCAATAGACGGAGTTGAAAAAGCTCTCCGCAATCTCGAAGCGCGGGTAGTCGGGTAACAAATGGGTGTAGTGCTCCTTCACGCGCAGTAAAAATTCTGCATCCGGGCTTTTACCGTCGGTGATACAGCGCAGCTGCTCCACCACCAGACCCACGTGGTGGTCGTAGAGATGGATACGCTGCTTCATGGCCTGCTGAACCGCATGCCAGTCTGCATGTTCAAAGCGCTGCTGCGCGCCGGATGTCACTTCAAGAAAACGACCATACTGGGCATCGAAGCCCTGCAAAATAGTTTGAGCAATCAGTAATTCCAGGCCACGCGACATATATTCCCCCTCACCCCAACCCTCTCCCCGAGGGGGGAGAGGGGGAAAAGATTAGAACTGTGCTTCTTCGGTTGAACCCGTTAAGGCGGTGACGGAGGATGTGCCACCCTGAATGATGGTCGTCACGTTATCGAAGTAGCCTGTTCCCACCTCCTGCTGGTGAGACACGAAGGTATAGCCGTCTTTGCCCGCGGCAAACTCCGGCTGCTGCACCTTCTCAACGTAGTGCTTCATGCCCTCACCCTGCGCGTAGGCGTGCGCCAGGTCGAACATGTTGAACCACATACTGTGGATGCCTGCCAGGGTAATGAACTGGTATTTGTAGCCCATGTCGGACAGCTGCTGCTGGAAGCTGGCGATGGTTTTGTCATCCAGCTTTTTCTGCCAGTTGAAGGACGGCGAGCAGTTGTAGGCCAGCAGCTTGCCCGGGTATTTCGCGTGGATGGCGTCGGCAAAGCGTTTTGCCAGCGCCAGATCCGGCGTGGAGGTTTCACACCAGACCAGGTCCGCATAAGGCGCGTACGCCAGCCCGCGGCTGATCGCCTGTTCAATGCCGGCATGGGTGCGGTAGAAGCCTTCGCTGGTACGCTCGCCGGTGATGAACTCGCTGTCGTACGGGTCGCAGTCAGAGGTAATCAGGTCCGCCGCGTCCGCATCGGTACGGGCAATCACCAGCGTCGGCACGCCGAGCACGTCAGCAGCCAGACGCGCGGCAACCAGCTTCTGAATCGCTTCCTGAGTCGGAACGAGCACCTTACCGCCCATATGTCCGCATTTCTTCACTGACGCCAGCTGGTCTTCGAAGTGTACGGCCGCTGCACCGGCCTCAATCATCGATTTCATCAGCTCGAAGGCGTTCAGCACGCCGCCGAAGCCTGCTTCCGCATCCGCGACGATCGGCAGGAAGTAGTCCGTAAAGCGCGGATCGCCAGGTTCGATACCTGCGGCCCACTGGATCTGATCCGCACGGCGGAAGGTGTTGTTGATCCGATCCACCACCGACGGCACGGAGTTAGCCGGATAGAGCGACTGATCCGGGTACATGCTGGAGGCCAGGTTGGCGTCCGCCGCGACCTGCCAGCCGGAGAGGTAAATCGCCTCAATACCGGCCTTCGCCTGCTGCAGCGCCTGACCGCCGGTCAGCGCGCCGAGGCTGTTGATATAGCCTTTTTTAGAGCCACCGTGCAGCAGCTTCCACATTTTCGCCGCACCGTTCTGTGCCAGCGTGCATTCCGGATTGACCGAGCCGCGTAATTTCACCACTTCCTCCGCGCTGTAAGGACGGCGGATGCCTTCCCAGCGAGGTTGTGTCCACTCTTTCTTTAACTCTTCGATTTGTTGGGTACGGGTTTTCATGTGCAGATGCTCCATATTGTTATGCGGTGAGTTACGCCAGGAAGCGGTAGCCCGGCAGGGTCAGGAAGTCGATTAAGTCATCTGATGTGGTGATTTGCTCCATCAGGCGCGCAGCGTCGTCAAAACGTCCGCTGCTGAAGCGGTGTTCGCCCAGCTCGTCCTGGATCACCCGCATCTCTTCGGCCAGCATCTGGCGGAACAGAGATTTGGTCACCGGCTTGCCGTTGCTGAGCGTTTTTTGATGGTGGATCCACTGCCAGATGGAGGTACGTGAGATCTCCGCCGTCGCGGCATCTTCCATCAGGCCGTAGATCGGGACACAGCCGTTACCGGAGATCCACGCTTCGATGTATTGCACGGCGACGCGAATATTGGCACGCATGCCCTCTTCCGTCCGCTCGCCCGCACACGGAGCCAGCAGCTGTTCTTCAGCCGTTGGGGCATCGTCATCGCGCGTGACAAACAGCTGGTTTTTATTGTCACCGAGTACGCGGTTAAAGACCTCCATCGCCGTATCGGCCAGGCCGGGATGGGCAATCCACGTGCCGTCGTGACCGTTACGGGCTTCAAGCTCTTTGTCGGCCTTCACCTTGTTGAGCACCTGATTGTTGCGTTCTGCGTCTTTGCTCGGGATAAATGCCGCCATGCCGCCCATCGCAAAGGCACCGCGCTTGTGGCAGGTTTTGATCAGCAGACGCGAGTAGGCGCTCAGGAACGGTTTATCCATGGTCACGACCTGGCGATCCGGCAGCACGCGATCGGGATAGTTTTTCAGGGTTTTGATGTAGCTGAAAATATAGTCCCAGCGTCCGCAGTTCAGACCGACAATGTGGTCGCGCAGGGCGTGCAGAATTTCATTCATCTGGAACACGGCTGGCAGCGTTTCAATCAGCAGCGTGGCCTTGATGGTACCGCGCGGCAGGTTGAAACGATCTTCCGCATAGCTGAAGACCTCGCTCCACCAGGCCGCTTCCTGCCAGGCCTGCGTTTTTGGCAGATAGAAATAGGGACCGCTGCCTTTTGCCAGCAGGTTCTTGTAGTTGTGGAAGAAATAGAGTGCGAAATCAAACAGGCTGCCCGGAATGGCTTCCCCACGCCAGGTGACATGTTTTTCAGGCAGGTGCAGGCCGCGTACGCGACAGATCAGCACCGCCGGGTTCGGTTTGAGCTGGTAAATTTTGCCGGCTTCGTTGGTATAGCTGATGGTACCGTTCACGGCGTCGCGCAGGTTGATCTGCCCGTCGATAACTTTGTTCCAGTCTGGCGCCAGTGAGTCCTCAAAATCGGCCATAAAGACTTTAACGTTGGCGTTCATGGCGTTGATCACCATTTTGCGCTCTACCGGACCGGTGATTTCAACGCGTCGATCCTGTAAATCTTCAGGGATGCCGCGGATTTTCCACTCTCCACGACGAATGGAAGCGGTTTCCGAAATAAAGCCAGGCAACTTGCCATCGTCAATTTCCTGCTGCTGATGAATGCGTGCCGCCAGCAGCTTATTACGCTGCGGCGTAAAGCGGGTCACCAGTTCAGTCAGAAACTCTACCGCTTCCGCCGTCAAAACTTGCTGTTCTTGCTCGCCATACGGCTTGGTAAAGGCCAGTTCATCGACCGTCGTTGCCTGTTGAGTCATTACTCTGCTCCTCATCAAAGATCCAAAATCACGCCCCCGATGCGAACGAAAGATCGTTGGGTAGTTTTCGCTCAGCAGAATTAAGACTATCTATATTTTTTCTAAAATCAAAAACAATTTCCATTTTAATTATTAATTATGATTAATTGATTGATTTTATTGATATTAAAGTTGGATCGAACGGTGGGTGATATTTCGGAAATAAAAAAGGCACCCGAAGGTGCCTGATTTGAATAGCTGAAACGCTTTAGGATCGTTTAGTGCAGAAGATTACTCCAGCGTCGGATTCATGTGACGCAGATCGTATGGCGTTATCTGATAGACGTAATAGTTGAGCCAGTTGGTAAAAAGCAAATTCCCGTGGCTGCGCCAGGTTGCTCTCGGTTTGTTTTGCGGGTCGTCTTTCGGGAAATAGTTGTACGGTACATCCGGATTAAGACCCGCTTCGACATCACGGAAATACTCTGACGCAAGGGTATGCGGATCGTACTCAGGATGCCCGGTCACGAATGCAATGCGTTTATCCTTGCTGGCAAACAGATAAGCATCTCCATCTTCCGTTTCGGCCAGGATCTCCAGATCGGTGTAATCACGAATCAGCTGGGCCGGGAAATCGGCGTAGCGAGAATGCGGCGCCAGGAAAGAGTCATCGAAACCACGCGTCAGCAGCGCGTGTGGATGAAGAATGTGGTGTTCGTATACGCCGGAGAGCTTTTCAGTGCGGGTTTGCTTGGGGATGCCATAAAGAATATTCAGTGCGGCTTGTACCGCCCAACAGACAAACAATGTGGACGTGACGTGATCTTTTGCCCACTCCAGAACCTGTTTGATCTGCGGCCAGTAGGCGACATCGTTAAATTCAACCAGGCCAAGCGGCGCGCCGGTCACAATCAGTCCGTCGAAGTTTTCACCCTGAATGTCATCGAAGTTACAGTAGAAGTTGTTCAGATGCTCAGAAGGCGTGTTGCGTGACTCACGGGCATCGATTCGCAGCAGCTGAATATCAACCTGCAGCGGGGAGTTAGACAGAAGACGCAGGAACTGGTTTTCTGTTTCGATCTTTTTTGGCATCAGATTGAGAATAAGCACCTTCAGCGGGCGAATTTCCTGACCTGTCGCACGCGAAGCCGTCATCACGAAGACGTTTTCTTCACGCAAGAAATTGACGGCTGGTAGCTCGTCCTGCACCCGAATCGGCATAACTTAATATCCTCACAGCATACGTATAAACGTTTAGACATCCAGATAGCTAACGATACCCAGAAATGGTTTGAATGTCGAGTCTGCAAGAGGAAGGTGAGAAAGTTTCAAGGAGGGGGAAAAACAAAAGCAAAAAACCCCGCACCTTACGGTACGGGGTTCTTCTAATTGATGCCTGGCAGTTCCCTACTCTCACATGGGGAGACCCCACACTACCATCGGCGCTACGGCGTTTCACTTCTGAGTTCGGCATGGGGTCAGGTGGGACCACCGCGCTAAAGCCGCCAGGCAAATTCTGTTAAATCTGTATCAAGCTGAGTTGAATGCGTCGTCTCTTCGCCGAAACAGCTTCGGCGTTGTAAGGTTAAGCCTCACGGTTCATTAGTATCGGTTAGCTCAACGCATCGCTGCGCTTACACACCCGACCTATCAACGTCGTAGTCTTCAACGTTCCTTCAGGACTCTCAAGGAGTCAGGGAGAACTCATCTCGGGGCAAGTTTCGTGCTTAGATGCTTTCAGCACTTATCTTTTCCGCATTTAGCTACCGGGCAATGCCATTGGCATGACAACCCGAACACCAGTGATGCGTCCACTCCGGTCCTCTCGTACTAGGAGCAGCCCCCCTCAATTCTCCAGCGCCCACGGCAGATAGGGACCGAACTGTCTCACGACGTTCTAAACCCAGCTCGCGTACCACTTTAAATGGCGAACAGCCATACCCTTGGGACCTACTTCAGCCCCAGGATGTGATGAGCCGACATCGAGGTGCCAAACACCGCCGTCGATATGAACTCTTGGGCGGTATCAGCCTGTTATCCCCGGAGTACCTTTTATCCGTTGAGCGATGGCCCTTCCATTCAGAACCACCGGATCACTATGACCTGCTTTCGCACCTGCTCGAGCCGTCACTCTCGCAGTCAAGCTAGCTTATGCCATTGCACTAACCTCCTGATGTCCGACCAGGATTAGCTAACCTTCGTGCTCCTCCGTTACTCTTTGGGAGGAGACCGCCCCAGTCAAACTACCCACCAGACACTGTCCGCAACCCGGATTACGGGTCTACGTTAGAACACCAGCCATTAAAGGGTGGTATTTCAAGGGCGGCTCCACGCAGACTGGCGTCCACGCTTCAAAGCCTCCCACCTATCCTACACATCAAGGACCAGTGTTCAGTGTCAAGCTATAGTAAAGGTTCACGGGGTCTTTCCGTCTTGCCGCGGGTACACTGCATCTTCACAGCGAGTTCAATTTCACTGAGTCTCGGGTGGAGACAGCCTGGCCATCATTACGCCATTCGTGCAGGTCGGAACTTACCCGACAAGGAATTTCGCTACCTTAGGACCGTTATAGTTACGGCCGCCGTTTACCGGGGCTTCGATCAAGAGCTTCGCGTTACCGCTAACCCCATCAATTAACCTTCCGGCACCGGGCAGGCGTCACACCGTATACGTCCACTTTCGTGTTTGCACAGTGCTGTGTTTTTAATAAACAGTTGCAGCCAGCTGGTATCTTCGACTGATTTCAGCTCCACCCGCAGGGGCTTCACCTACATATCAGCGTGCCTTCTCCCGAAGTTACGGCACCATTTTGCCTAGTTCCTTCACCCGAGTTCTCTCAAGCGCCTTGGTATTCTCTACCTGACCACCTGTGTCGGTTTGGGGTACGATTTGATGTTACCTGATGCTTAGAGGCTTTTCCTGGAAGCAGGGCATTTGTTACTTCAGCACCGTAGTGCCTCGTCATCACACCTCAGCGTTAATAAACGACCGGATTTACCTAATCGTTCCGCCTACATGCTTAAACCGGGACAACCGTCGCCCGGCTAACATAGCCTTCTCCGTCCCCCCTTCGCAGTAACACCAAGTACAGGAATATTAACCTGTTTCCCATCGACTACGCCTTTCGGCCTCGCCTTAGGGGTCGACTCACCCTGCCCCGATTAACGTTGGACAGGAACCCTTGGTCTTCCGGCGTGCGGGCTTTTCACCCGCATTATCGTTACTTATGTCAGCATTCGCACTTCTGATACCTCCAGCATGCCTCACAGCACACCTTCAACGGCTTACAGAACGCTCCCCTACCCAACAACGCATAAGCGTCGCTGCCGCAGCTTCGGTGCATGGTTTAGCCCCGTTACATCTTCCGCGCAGGCCGACTCGACCAGTGAGCTATTACGCTTTCTTTAAATGATGGCTGCTTCTAAGCCAACATCCTGGCTGTCTGTGCCTTCCCACATCGTTTCCCACTTAACCATGACTTTGGGACCTTAGCTGGCGGTCTGGGTTGTTTCCCTCTTCACGACGGACGTTAGCACCCGCCGTGTGTCTCCCGTGATAACATTCTTCGGTATTCGTAGTTTGCATCGGGTTGGTAAGCCGGGATGGCCCCCTAGCCGAAACAGTGCTCTACCCCCGAAGATGAGTTCACGAGGCGCTACCTAAATAGCTTTCGGGGAGAACCAGCTATCTCCCGGTTTGATTGGCCTTTCACCCCCAGCCACAAGTCATCCGCTAATTTTTCAACATTAGTCGGTTCGGTCCTCCAGTTAGTGTTACCCAACCTTCAACCTGCCCATGGCTAGATCACCGGGTTTCGGGTCTATACCCTGCAACTTAACGCCCAGTTAAGACTCGGTTTCCCTTCGGCTCCCCTATACGGTTAACCTTGCTACAGAATATAAGTCGCTGACCCATTATACAAAAGGTACGCAGTCACACCACGAAGGTGCTCCCACTGCTTGTACGTACACGGTTTCAGGTTCTTTTTCACTCCCCTCGCCGGGGTTCTTTTCGCCTTTCCCTCACGGTACTGGTTCACTATCGGTCAGTCAGGAGTATTTAGCCTTGGAGGATGGTCCCCCCATATTCAGACAGGATACCACGTGTCCCGCCCTACTCTTCGAGTTCACAGCAAGTGTGCTTTCGTGTACGGGACTGTCACCCTGTACCGTGCGACTTTCCAGACGCTTCCACTAACACACAAGCTGATTCAGACTCTGGGCTGCTCCCCGTTCGCTCGCCGCTACTGGGGGAATCTCGGTTGATTTCTTTTCCTCGGGGTACTTAGATGTTTCAGTTCCCCCGGTTCGCCTCGTTAACCTATGTATTCAGTTAACGATAGTGTGTCGGAACACACTGGGTTTCCCCATTCGGACATCGCCGGGTCAAAGGTTCATATCACCTCGCCGGCGCTTTTCGCAGATTAGCACGTCCTTCATCGCCTCTGACTGCCAGGGCATCCACCGTGTACGCTTAGTCGCTTAACCTCACAACCCGAAGATGTTTCTTTCGATTCATCATCAAATTGCGAAAATTTGAGAGACTCGAACACACCATTAAAGATGTGTCGTTTCAATTTTCAGCTTGATCCAGATTTTTAAAGAGCAAAACTTCTTAATGCACTCAAAAGTACATTCAGAAGTTCATCATTCATCAGACAATCTGTGTGAGCACTACAAAGGCAGGTTCTTTAAGGTAAGGAGGTGATCCAACCGCAGGTTCCCCTACGGTTACCTTGTTACGACTTCACCCCAGTCATGAATCACAAAGTGGTAAGCGCCCTCCCGAAGGTTAAGCTACCTACTTCTTTTGCAACCCACTCCCATGGTGTGACGGGCGGTGTGTACAAGGCCCGGGAACGTATTCACCGTAGCATTCTGATCTACGATTACTAGCGATTCCGACTTCATGGAGTCGAGTTGCAGACTCCAATCCGGACTACGACGCACTTTATGAGGTCCGCTTGCTCTCGCGAGGTCGCTTCTCTTTGTATGCGCCATTGTAGCACGTGTGTAGCCCTACTCGTAAGGGCCATGATGACTTGACGTCATCCCCACCTTCCTCCAGTTTATCACTGGCAGTCTCCTTTGAGTTCCCGGCCGAACCGCTGGCAACAAAGGATAAGGGTTGCGCTCGTTGCGGGACTTAACCCAACATTTCACAACACGAGCTGACGACAGCCATGCAGCACCTGTCTCAGAGTTCCCGAAGGCACCAATCCATCTCTGGAAAGTTCTCTGGATGTCAAGAGTAGGTAAGGTTCTTCGCGTTGCATCGAATTAAACCACATGCTCCACCGCTTGTGCGGGCCCCCGTCAATTCATTTGAGTTTTAACCTTGCGGCCGTACTCCCCAGGCGGTCGACTTAACGCGTTAGCTCCGGAAGCCACGCCTCAAGGGCACAACCTCCAAGTCGACATCGTTTACGGCGTGGACTACCAGGGTATCTAATCCTGTTTGCTCCCCACGCTTTCGCACCTGAGCGTCAGTCTTTGTCCAGGGGGCCGCCTTCGCCACCGGTATTCCTCCAGATCTCTACGCATTTCACCGCTACACCTGGAATTCTACCCCCCTCTACAAGACTCTAGCCTGCCAGTTTCGAATGCAGTTCCCAGGTTGAGCCCGGGGATTTCACATCCGACTTGACAGACCGCCTGCGTGCGCTTTACGCCCAGTAATTCCGATTAACGCTTGCACCCTCCGTATTACCGCGGCTGCTGGCACGGAGTTAGCCGGTGCTTCTTCTGCGGGTAACGTCAATCGACAAGGTTATTAACCTTATCGCCTTCCTCCCCGCTGAAAGTACTTTACAACCCGAAGGCCTTCTTCATACACGCGGCATGGCTGCATCAGGCTTGCGCCCATTGTGCAATATTCCCCACTGCTGCCTCCCGTAGGAGTCTGGACCGTGTCTCAGTTCCAGTGTGGCTGGTCATCCTCTCAGACCAGCTAGGGATCGTCGCCTAGGTGAGCCGTTACCCCACCTACTAGCTAATCCCATCTGGGCACATCTGATGGCAAGAGGCCCGAAGGTCCCCCTCTTTGGTCTTGCGACATTATGCGGTATTAGCTACCGTTTCCAGTAGTTATCCCCCTCCATCAGGCAGTTTCCCAGACATTACTCACCCGTCCGCCGCTCGTCACCCGGAGAGCAAGCTCTCCTGTGCTACCGCTCGACTTGCATGTGTTAGGCCTGCCGCCAGCGTTCAATCTGAGCCATGATCAAACTCTTCAATTTAAGTTTGATGCTCGTGAATTAAACTTCGTAATGAATTACGTATGTTCACTCAGAGACTTGGTATTCATTTATTGTCCGAAGACATTAAGAATCCATGTCACTTTGAGTGCCCACACAGATTGTCTGATAAATTGTTAAAGAGCAGTGCAACGCGGCTTTCGCTCACCGTTGCGAGGTGGCGTATATTACGCTTTCCTCTTTCAGAGTCAACCCGTTATTTCAGGATTTTTTCTCTTCAACCGACCGGGTTGTTTGTGAAGTGATTCACATCCGCCGTGTCGATGGAGGCGCATTATAGGGAGTTCTCAGCAGGCCGCAACCGCTAAATGACAGAAAAATGACTGACTGCTGCATTCCACAGCAAAAACCCGCCTTATACCTTTTTACACACAGACTTATCCACAATGATACGAAAAAGTGAAAATGTGCGAGCGTTGCGCAAACGTTTTCGTTAAAATGCTCGCGCTTAATAAGGATGCCCCGTCAGGTGTGTTAGATGAGTTTTTCGTAGGAAAATTCATCTAACGCTCTCTGTAATCGTGAAATCCAGGGGATTTACCATGCAACAACGTCGTCCAGTCCGCCGCGCTCTGCTCAGTGTTTCTGATAAAGCCGGTATCGTCGAATTCGCTCAGGCACTTTCCGCACGCGGTGTGGAGCTGCTTTCTACAGGCGGCACCGCTCGCCTGTTAGCAGATAAAGGTCTGCCGGTAACCGAAGTGTCCGATTACACCGGTTTCCCGGAAATGATGGATGGACGCGTCAAAACTCTGCACCCGAAAGTACACGGCGGTATTCTTGGCCGTCGCGGTCAGGACGACGCCATTATGGAAAAGCATGACATCGCGCCAATCGACATGGTGGTTGTTAACCTCTACCCGTTTGCCCAGACCGTTGCCCGCGAAGGCTGTTCACTGGAAGATGCCGTAGAGAATATTGATATCGGCGGCCCGACCATGGTGCGCTCCGCGGCCAAGAACCATAAAGATGTGGCCATCGTCGTAAAGAGCAGCGATTACGAAACCATTATTAATGAGATGGATGCCAACGAAGGGTCCCTGACGCTTGCAACGCGTTTCGACCTCGCCATCAAAGCCTTCGAACACACCGCCGCGTACGACAGCATGATCGCCAACTACTTCGGTAGCCTGGTGCCAGCCTACCACGGTGAAAGCAAAGATCCTTCTGGCCGCTTCCCGCGCACCCTGAACCTGAACTTCATTAAGAAGCAGGATATGCGCTACGGCGAGAACAGCCACCAGCAGGCTGCCTTCTATATAGAAGAAGAGGTAAAAGAAGCCTCTGTTGCGACTGCTCAGCAGGTTCAGGGTAAAGCCCTTTCCTATAACAACATTGCCGACACCGACGCCGCGCTGGAATGCGTGAAAGAGTTCAGCGAGCCAGCCTGCGTAATCGTTAAGCACGCCAACCCATGCGGCGTTGCCGTGAGCACCTCTATTCTGGATGCCTACGATCGCGCCTACAAAACCGACCCGACCTCTGCGTTCGGCGGCATTATCGCCTTCAACCGCGAGCTGGATGCTGAAACGGCTCAGGCCATCATCTCCCGCCAGTTCGTTGAAGTGATCATCGCGCCATCCGCATCCGAAGAGGCGCTGAAAATCACCGCCGCGAAACAGAACGTGCGCGTACTGGTTTGCGGCCAGTGGGCAGAACGCGTGCCGAGCCTGGACTTCAAGCGCGTGAACGGCGGCCTGCTGGTTCAGGACCGCGATCTGGGTATGGTGACAGAAGCCGACCTGCGCGTGGTGACCAAGCGTCAGCCGAGCGAACAGGAACTGCGTGATGCGCTGTTCTGCTGGAAGGTCGCCAAGTTCGTCAAATCCAACGCCATCGTCTACGCGAAAGAGAACATGACCATCGGAATAGGTGCAGGCCAGATGAGCCGCGTCTACTCCGCGAAAATCGCGGGTATTAAAGCAGGCGATGAAGGTCTGGAAGTCAAAGGCTCCGCCATGGCTTCTGACGCCTTCTTCCCGTTCCGTGACGGTATCGACGCGGCAGCCGCGGTAGGGATCACCTGCGTGATCCAGCCTGGCGGCTCAATCCGCGACGACGAAGTGATTGCCGCCGCCGACGAACACGGCATTGCGATGATCTTCACCGACATGCGCCACTTCCGCCATTAATTCCCGGAGCTGAAAATGAAAGTATTAGTAATTGGTAACGGCGGACGCGAGCACGCTCTGGCGTGGAAAGCGGCGCAGTCTCCGCTGGTGAAAACGGTCTTCGTGGCACCGGGCAACGCCGGTACTGCCCTGGAGCCGACGCTACAGAACGTCGCCATTGGCGTAACCGACATTCCGGCGCTGCTGAGCTTTGCCCAGAGCGAGAAAATCGACCTGACCATCGTCGGCCCGGAAGCGCCGCTGGTGATTGGCGTCGTTGATGCCTTCCGCGCTGCTGGCCTGACAATCTTCGGCCCAACGCAAGGTGCCGCGCAGCTGGAAGGCTCCAAAGCCTTCACCAAAGATTTCCTCGCGCGTCATAACATCCCGACGGCGGAATATCAGAACTTCACCGAAGTGGAGCCGGCCCTGGCCTATTTACGTGAAAAAGGCGCGCCGATTGTTATCAAGGCCGACGGTCTGGCAGCCGGTAAAGGCGTGATCGTGGCGATGACCCTCGAAGAAGCAGAAGCCGCGGTTCAGGATATGCTGGCGGGCAACGCCTTTGGCGATGCGGGCCACCGCATCGTGATCGAAGAGTTCCTCGACGGTGAAGAGGCCAGCTTTATCGTGATGGTCGACGGCGAGCACGTTCTGCCGATGGCCACCAGCCAGGACCACAAGCGCGTGGGTAATGGTGATTCCGGCCCGAATACCGGTGGGATGGGTGCCTACTCCCCTGCTCCGGTAGTGACTAACGAAGTACATCAGCGCACCATGGATCGCGTCATCTGGCCTACCGTGAAAGGGATGGCGGCGGAAGGCAACACCTACACCGGTTTCCTTTATGCAGGTCTGATGATCGACAAGCAGGGTAACCCTAAGGTTATCGAATTCAACTGCCGCTTTGGCGATCCGGAAACGCAGCCCATCATGCTGCGCATGAAATCTGACCTGGTGGATCTGTGCCTGGCGGCCTGCGAAGGCAAGCTCGACGAGAAAACCTCAGAGTGGGACGAGCGCGCGTCTCTGGGCGTGGTGATTGCTGCGGGTGGTTACCCGGGCAACTACAACACCGGGGATGAGATCCACGGACTGCCGCTGGAAGAGATTGACGGTGCGAAGGTGTTCCATGCCGGTACGAAGCTGGCTGAAGACGATCGCGTCCTCACCAACGGCGGACGCGTGCTGTGTGCGACCGCGCTGGGTCATACCGTGGCAGAGGCGCAGAAGCGCGCCTATGCGCTGATGGCGGATATTCACTGGAACGGCAGCTTTAGCCGTCAGGATATCGGTTATCGCGCGATTGCACGCGAGCAGGGCGAGTAAGGGAGCCGTCTGTTCCCCTCACCCTAACCCTCTCCCCTAAGGGGAGAGGGAACCGCTCGCGGCACAATTAGAAACTCTTCTCTGTCGGCTGCCAGGTGCAGAAGTCTTCGTTCGCCACCAGCAGCAGCTGAGAGCCTTCCGGCGCTTCCAGCCACGCCACACTCACCTCCACTGATGAATGACGCTGACGGCGTTGAATGTGTTCTGTTGCCCAGGATTCGAGCTCGGGCTTGACCGTCTGCCCTTCGCAGGTGGTTACCGTTCCATCGGCATGCCAGCGCCCCTGGCGCAGCACAACGCGGCCCAGACGAAGCGCATCGCTGGTCTGGCGGATTTGTTCGGCACGATAACGGTAGAGGGCGATTTGATCGCTGGAAAGCTGCTGTTTTTGACCGCTGACTTCACGCTGCATAAAGCTCAGCTCGCCATGGTCGTCAAAACGCACTTTCACGTGTTCGGGGGTCTTGCTGTAGACGTTCAGTTCAATCAGCGACAGGTCATCTCCCTGCCAGCGATATTCCGCCGTCGACGTATTGCCGTTATGCCACGGGCTGAAGGCAGAAAGCAGATGCACTTCGCCGCCGGAATCTTTGCGCCAGATCCTGACCGCACCCTGGTTGTCCGCGTAACCGCTGGCGGTAAACGGCGGCAGGGAGGTGTCGTGGCTGCAGGCGGACAGCAGCAGCATGCCTGCCAGCGCGAGCGTTCCACGCCAGAAAGACAAAAGGGGCGTTACCGCCCCTTCGCTAAAACTGTTCACTGCCACGCGTCTTACTTAACAGCGTCTTTCAGTGCTTTACCAGAAACAAATGCCGGCACGTTAGCTGCGGCGATTTTGATTTCTTTACCGGTCTGCGGGTTGCGGCCAGTACGCTCAGCGCGGTGGTTCACTTTGAAGGTACCGAAACCAACCAGTTGTACAGCATCGCCTTCTTTCAGAGACTCAGTAATAGCAGCCAGGGTAGATTCCAGAGCAGCTTTAGCCTGCACTTTAGACAGATCAGCCTTGTCCGCAATTACATCAATCAGTTGAGTCTTGTTCATAAGTTATCCTTTCAATGTGTTTATCGCTTGCTAAGCATCGAGTGCGACGAAAATGCCAAAAAAGCACTCTCCTGCATACACGCACCGATAGCCACTTTTTTTCGCCCCCCAAATGTAGACCAGACAAGGGGCGAAAGGGAAGAGTCGAGGAGCGACAAAACGGGCGTTATCTCAAGTTTTCTTATCTCATTGGTTAAAAATTATACCAATATTGCTCTCAGCAGCCTCTCGTAAGTCCGCGCGTAGCCCTTTTATCAGCTCGATATCGCGTTCTTCACACTCTGCCAGCAGGCGGAAAATTTCCCACTGAATGTCCCATTCTTGCTCAACTGCCGGGTTAGCACGCAGCTCTTCGTCGGTCATCTCGCGACCTTCCTGGGTCATTTCCAGCATCGCGACGGTCGTAATAGATGCCTTACTGACTTCAATAGCGTGCTCCAGCGTTTCACCGCTCAGACGGGAGTGAAGCAGTTCGCTTAACGCCACGCAGGCATCAATCGCCGGGTAGACACCGTACAGGTCAAAATCATCCGCAGCCGGAATCGCCTCTTCCAGCTTTTCCAGCTGGGAGTCGAAGTTCACCTTCGCGTCTTTCACCGTCAGCGTTTCCCAGATCAGATCCAGAATGCGGCGGTAGATATGGCCATCACCAAAGCCCGTCTCCTTACAGAACGCGGCATAGTTGGGATACATGCGCTCGCACAGGCAAGCCATAAACGTCACGTGCTGCCAGCTTTCAACTTTCTCAAGGCGCAGGTGAATCGGGTTTTGTAGCATGATGATCTCTCGAAACGAAAATTAGGCGCAGTTTACCTGAATCATCGCTGAATTTCCTGCCAACGAACAAAAGCCGGACGCGAAGATGCCACGGCGTCTGCCCAGCGCGTCGGCTCCGGCAAGCGGTAGCCCTTCATGCAGCGCTGCACCCACGCCAGGGCGCTGTCCATGCTCACCCGGTGCCCGGTAGCGATAAAGAGCGGATTACAGCGCGCCTTGCTGCGCCAAACCCACGCCAGCTGCTCGCCTTTATGGATAAGCGGCGCCAGCGCGCCCGGCTCGGCTGAAAGAGGTTCAAAGGCGCCGCACAGGCGTTTCTTGGCGACGCCAATGGTCGGCACATCCACCAGCAGCCCAAAGTGGCTGGCAACGCCTAAACGGCGCGGGTGTGAAATACCGTGTCCGTCGACAAACAGCAGGTCAGGTTTTTGCGAGAGTTGCTCCCACGCTGCCAGCAGCGCGGGATATTCGCGGAAGGAGAGAAAGCCCGGAATGTACGGCATGGTGGTCGCGATACGCGCAACCTTGTACTCCACCAGCTCAAGCGAAGGGTATTTCAGCACCACCATCGCCGCTCGCGTCACTTCTCCGCCCTGCTCGAACCCGACGTCTGCTCCGCCAATGTACTGCGGAGGATCTTTATCCAGACGATCCTCGCGGATCACCGATGAGGCCAGTTCGATTTGCTGAGCGCGTAGCGACGCGAGATCCATAATCACTCCTTACTTGTGATACTGGGCAGAAAGCCGATGCACCGCCTCCACAAATACGCCTGCGTGTTCTGGCGGCACATCCTGATGGATGCCGTGGCCGAGGTTAAAGACGTGGCCTTCCCCCTGGCCGAAACCAGACAGTATAGTCGACACTTCTTCTTCAATGCGGGCAGGCGGCGCATAGAGCATGGACGGGTCCATGTTGCCCTGCAGCGCCACTTTGTCGCCCACGCGGCGGCGGGCATCGGCAATATCGGTCGTCCAGTCGAGGCCCAGCGCGTCGCAGCCGGTTGCCGCCATCGCTTCCAGCCACTGACCGCCACCTTTGGTGAACAGCGTCACCGGCACGCGGCGACCTTCGTTTTCACGCAGCAGGCCGTCAACGATTTTGTGCATGTAGTACAGGGAGAACTGCTGATAATCGCGCCCGGTCAGCACGCCACCCCAGGTATCGAAAATCATCACCGACTGCGCACCGGCCTTAATCTGCGCGTTCAGATAGAGGGTAACGCTCTTTGCCAGCTTATCGAGCAGCGCATGCAGGGCCAGCGGCTCGGCGTACATCATCTTTTTAATCATGGTGAAGGCTTTGCTGCTGCCCCCTTCCACCATATAGGTCGCCAGCGTCCACGGGCTGCCGGAGAAGCCAATCAGCGGCACTTCACCTTTCAGCTCGCGGCGGATGGTGCGTACGGCGTTCATCACGTAGCCCAGCTCGCCTTCCGGATCGGGGATCGGCAGCTTATCCACGTCGGCTTTGCTTTTGATTGGGGAGGTGAAACGCGGACCTTCACCGGTTTCGAAGTACAGGCCAAGGCCCATTGCATCCGGAATGGTCAGAATATCCGAGAAGAGGATCGCAGCATCCAGCGGGAAACGGCGCAGCGGCTGGAGCGTGACTTCACAGGCCAGCTCGGCGTTTTTGCACAGCGACATAAAATCGCCCGCCTGCGCGCGCGTGGCTTTGTACTCTGGCAGATAGCGTCCCGCCTGGCGCATCATCCACACCGGGGTGACATCAACGGGCTGGCGCAGCAGCGCACGCAGATAACGATCGTTCTTCAGTTCGGTCATTTTTGCAGTTCCTTAAGCGTCATGGCCTCAGTGTAACACTACTCATACTCGGCCCGACACATCGCCACGGTATCTTCTATCAGCCGACGCGCCACGGTGCCCGGCGGAGGCAACAGCGGTAAATCGTCGTAGCGATACCAGTTCGCGTCCAGCAGCTCTTTCTGGTCAATAACGATCTCGCCGCTGTCGTATTCGGCCATAAATGCCGTCATCAGCGACTGCGGGAACGGCCACGGCTGGGAGGTGACGTAGCGCAGGTTCTTCACTTTGATCCCGCTCTCCTCCATCACCTCGCGCGCCACCGCCTGCTCCAGCGTTTCGCCCACTTCGACGAAGCCGGCCAGCACGGTGTGAATGCCGTTGCGATGGCGGGTATGCTGCGCCAGCAGGATGGAATCCTCCCGGCGGATAGCGACGATGATGCACGGCGCAATCTGCGGATAGTAGCGTTCGCGGCAGTGGCTGCAGAGCATCGCCCACTCGGTTTTGCTCGGGCGCATGGTATGACCGCAGTAGCCGCAGTATTTATGCGAGCGGTAAAACTCTGCCAGCTGCACGCCGCGCCCCGCCAGCTGGAACAGTCCCACGTCCAGATCCAGCACCTGGCGCACGGATCCCATATCCTGGCGGCGGGACTGTTGGATCAACCACACGGGCTCACCCTGCCACTCGCCGATCTGTAGCGCTGGCTGGCCAACAAGATCGAATGCCTCAGCTGCGCCATAGGGGATTTCCCCGGCAGGAAGCCATAATTTTTGTTCGTGACTGACGATCCACCAACCAAGATCTGATTTTTCAATAATACGATCCATATCTATTGCACTACCTTCGCTTCACTGACATGTTGTTAGCATTGTGGTTACATTCTGGATAAGCAGATTCAATCCTACATTTTGCGGAGTCGACCATGTTAAACCAGCTGGAAAGCCTGACTGAGCGCGTTAGAGGAAGTAACAAACTGGTGGATCGCTGGCTACATGTACGCAAGCATCTACTCGTGGCTTATTACAATCTGGTCGGTATTAAGCCTGGCAAAGAATCGTTTATGCGACTGAATGAAAAAGCGCTGGATGATTTTTGTCAGGGCCTGGTCGACTATCTGTCCGACGGCCATTTCAATATTTATGAACGCATTATCCGTGAAATGGAAGGGACAACACCCTATTTAGCGGCCAGCAAGCTCTATCCGCTGCTGGAAGCCAACACCCAGCAGATCATGGATTACTATGATTCCGCGCTCGAGAACGCCATCGATCACGATAACTATCTTGAGTTCCAGCGGGCGCTATCCGACCTCGGTGAAGCGCTGGAAGAGCGATTCACGCTGGAAGATAAGCTGATCGCCCTCGTGCTGGACAATGATGTGAACATCAGTAGCGAAGAGAACGTCGCGCGCCCTGCTTGAGTTCTTCATCGTTAACGAGTAATTTACAACCATTCGCCCCTCTCACGAGGGGGATTTTTCTTGTCGGAGTGCCCAGCGCCTGAAAGCGCGGGCTGAGACCGTTAATTCGGGATCCGCGGAACCTGATCAGGCTAATACCTGCGAAGGGAACAAGAGTCACACTGCTGTTGTATCGCCTGAGGGCGATCCTCTCTTGCTTCATCCGTCGTCTGACAAGCCATGTCCTTCACTTTTGGAATGAGCTATGTCTACTGCAAAACTGACCCGCCGCGAACAGCGCGCACAGGCCCAACACTTCATCGACACGCTGGAAGGCACCGCTTTCCCGAACTCGAAACGCATCTATATTTCCGGCTCGCAGGCCGATATCCGCGTCCCAATGCGCGAAATTCAGCTCAGCCCGACGCTTATCGGCGGCAGCAAAGATAACCCGCAGTATGAAGACAACGAAGCCGTGCCGGTATACGACACCTCCGGCCCGTACGGCGACCCTGATGTTGCCATCAACGTCCAGCAGGGTCTGGCGAAGCTGCGCCAGCCGTGGATTGATGCGCGCAACGACTGCGAAGAACTGAGCGTACTCAGCTCTGCCTACACCAAAGAGCGCCTGGCCGACGACGGTCTGGACGAGCTGCGCTTTACCGGCCTGCTGACGCCAAAACGCGCCAAAGCGGGCAAATGCGTGACCCAGCTGCACTACGCGCGCCAGGGCATCGTCACGCCGGAGATGGAGTTCATCGCCATCCGCGAAAACATGGGCCGCGAGCGCATCCGTAGCGAAGTGCTGCGCTATCAGCACCCAGGCGAGGGCTTTGGCGCTCGCCTGCCGGAGAACATCACGCCGGAGTTTGTGCGCGACGAAGTGGCCGCAGGCCGCGCGATTATCCCCGCCAACATCAACCATCCGGAGTCCGAGCCGATGATTATTGGCCGCAACTTCCTGGTGAAGGTCAACGCGAACATCGGTAACTCGGCCGTGACCTCCTCCATCGAAGAAGAGGTGGAAAAGCTGGTCTGGTCCACGCGCTGGGGTGCGGACACGGTGATGGACCTCTCCACCGGCCGCTATATTCACGAAACCCGCGAGTGGATCCTGCGTAACAGCCCGGTACCGATTGGCACCGTCCCGATTTATCAGGCGCTGGAGAAGGTCAACGGCATTGCCGAAGACCTCACCTGGGAAGCGTTCCGCGACACGCTGCTGGAGCAGGCTGAACAGGGCGTGGACTACTTCACCATTCACGCGGGCGTGCTGCTGCGCTACGTGCCGATGACGGCGAAGCGCCTGACCGGCATCGTCTCGCGCGGCGGTTCCATCATGGCGAAGTGGTGCCTGTCACATCATCAGGAAAACTTCCTCTACGAGCACTTCCGCGAGATCTGCGAAATCTGTGCCGCGTACGATGTCTCTCTGTCGTTGGGCGACGGCCTGCGTCCGGGCTCTATTCGCGACGCGAATGACGAAGCGCAGTTTGCCGAGCTGCACACGCTGGGTGAACTGACTAAAATCGCCTGGGAGTATGACGTGCAGGTGATGATTGAAGGTCCGGGACACGTGCCGATGCAGATGATCCGCCGCAACATGACCGAGGAGCTGGAGCACTGCCACGAAGCGCCGTTCTACACCCTCGGGCCGTTGACCACCGATATTGCGCCGGGCTATGACCACTTTACGTCAGGCATTGGGGCGGCGATGATCGGCTGGTTCGGCTGCGCCATGCTCTGCTACGTAACGCCGAAAGAACACCTCGGCCTGCCGAACAAAGAGGACGTGAAGCAGGGGCTGATCACCTACAAAATTGCTGCCCACGCGGCGGATCTGGCCAAAGGCCACCCGGGCGCGCAAATCCGCGATAACGCCATGTCGAAGGCGCGCTTCGAATTCCGCTGGGAAGACCAGTTCAACCTGGCGCTGGACCCGTTCACCGCCCGCGCCTATCACGACGAAACCCTGCCGCAGGAATCAGGCAAAGTCGCGCACTTCTGCTCTATGTGCGGGCCGAAGTTCTGCTCGATGAAAATTAGCCAGGAGGTGCGCGACTACGCCGCCGCGCAGACCATTGAAGTGGGGATGGCGGACATGTCCGAATCCTTCCGCGCCAGAGGCGGCGAAATCTACCTCAAAAAAGAGGAGGCGTAATGTATAAGCCCGATTTCCCGCCCGTCCCCTACCGTTTAGGGCTCTATCCGGTGGTGGACAGCGTGGCCTGGATAGAGCGCCTGTTGGGGGCAGGCGTTCGCACCCTCCAGCTGCGCATCAAGGATAAACGCGACGAAGAGGTGGAAGCGGATGTGGTTGCCGCCATCGCGCTTGGGCGTCGGCATAACGCCCGCCTGTTTATCAACGACTACTGGCGGCTGGCGGTTAAGCACCAGGCTTACGGCGTGCATCTGGGTCAGGAGGATCTGGAAACAACGGATCTGAGCGCTATCCGCGAAGCCGGGTTGCGTCTTGGCGTTTCAACACACGATGACATGGAGATCGACGTGGCGCTGGCGGCCCGTCCCTCTTACATCGCGCTGGGTCACGTCTTCCCGACGCAAACCAAGCAGATGCCCTCCGCACCGCAGGGTCTGACGCAGCTGGCGAGCCACGTTAAACGCCTTGCCGATTACCCTACCGTCGCCATCGGCGGAATCAGCCTTGAACGCGCCCCGGCGGTGCTGGAGACCGGCGTCGGCAGTATCGCCGTCGTCAGCGCCATCACCCAGGCCGCAGACTGGCGTCTCGCCACCGAACAGCTGTTACAGCTGGCAGGAGCGGGTGATGAACGATCGTGATTTTATGCGCTACAGCCGTCAGATCCTGCTGGAAGATATCGCCATCGACGGGCAGCAAAAACTGCTCGCCAGCCGGGTGCTGATTGTCGGTCTGGGCGGGTTAGGCGCGCCCGCCGCGCTTTATCTGGCTGGTGCGGGCATCGGTACGCTGGTGCTGGCCGACGACGACGAGGTTCACCTCAGCAACCTGCAGCGACAAATCCTCTTTACCACCGAGGATATCAACCAGCCGAAAGCGCAAATCACCCGGCAGCGCCTGAACCAGCTCAACCCGGATATCGAGCTGATTGCCCTGCAGGATCGGCTCAGCGGTGAAAGCCTGCGCCGTGAGGTCGCCCTTGCCGACGTGGTGCTGGACTGCACGGACAACATGGCGACGCGCCAGGCGATTAACGCCGCCTGCGTGGCAAGTAATACGCCGCTTATCACCGCCAGCGCGGTGGGTTTCGGCGGGCAGATGATGGTCCTGACCCCACCGTGGTCGCAGGGCTGCTATCGCTGCCTGTGGCCGGATGATGCAGAGCCGGCGCGCAACTGCCGTACGGCGGGCATTCTTGGTCCGGTGGTCGGCGTAATGGGCACAATGCAGGCGCTGGAAGCCATCAAGCTGCTCAGCGGCATGGAGACGGAACGCAATACGCTGCGGCTGTTTGATGCCCGCTCCAGCGGCTGGCGCCATCTGGCCTTACACCGCGCCAGCCGCTGCCCGGTATGCGGAGGTCGCGATGCGCATTCTGTTTAACGATGAACCGATGAGATGCGACGACGGGCTCACCGTTGCGGTACTGCTCGACAAGCTGCGTCAGCTCAGGCCGGGAACGGCGCTGGCGCTCAATCAACAGATCCTGCCGCGCGAGCAGTGGGAACATCAGCAGGTCAATGACGGCGACCAGATCCTGCTGTTTCAGGTTATCGCAGGGGGCTGAGATGTTACGTATTGCCGATAAAGTCTTTAATTCACATTTGTTTACCGGAACCGGAAAATTCGCCTCGCCGCAGCTGATGGTGGATGCCATTCGCGAAAGCGGCAGCCAGCTGGTGACGCTGGCGCTCAAGCGCGTGGATCTACGTCATCACAGCGATGCCATTCTCGCTCCTTTACTGGAGGCTGGCGTCACGCTGCTGCCCAACACCTCCGGTGCCAAAACGGCCGAAGAGGCAATTTTTGCCGCACAGCTGGCCCGCGAGGCGCTCGGCACCCGCTGGCTGAAGCTGGAAATTCATCCTGACGCCCGCTGGCTGCTGCCCGACCCTATCGAAACGCTGAAAGCGGCTGAAAAGCTGGTGCAGCAAGGGTTTATCGTCCTGCCTTACTGCGGCGCCGACCCTGTCCTGTGCAAACGGCTGGAAGAGGTCGGCTGCGCCGCCGTCATGCCGCTGGGCGCCCCTATTGGCTCCAACCAGGGGCTGGAAACCCGCGCGATGCTGGAAATCATCATCGAGCAGGCTACCGTACCGGTGGTGGTGGATGCGGGCATCGGTGTGCCCAGCCATGCCGCGCAGGCGCTGGAAATGGGCGCCGACGCGGTGCTGGTCAACACGGCCATCGCGGTTGCCGACGATCCGGTCATGATGGCACGTGCGTTCCGCATGGCCGTTGAGGCTGGCCTGCTGGCAAGGGAGTCCGGCCCCGGCTCGCGCAGTTTCCAGGCGCAGGCCACCAGCCCGCTGACCGGTTTTCTGGAGGCGATCTCATGAGCACGTTTACCGAGCGCTGGCGGCAGCTTAGCTGGGACGACATTGCCCTGCGCATCAACAGCAAAACGGCGGCTGACGTGGAGCGTGCGCTAAATGCCCGCCATCTGACCCGCGAGGATCTGATGGCCCTGCTCTCCCCGGCGGCCAGCGCGTACCTCGAACCGATGGCCCAGCGAGCGCAGCGGCTCACACGCCAGCGTTTTGGCAACACGGTGAGCTTCTACGTGCCGCTCTATCTCTCAAACCTGTGCGCCAATGACTGCACCTACTGCGGTTTTTCCATGAGCAACCGCATCAAGCGTAAAACGCTTGATGACGATGAGATTGCCCGGGAGTGTGCGGCCATTCGTGAAATGGGTTTTGAACATCTTCTGCTGGTCACGGGCGAACATCAGGGAAAAGTGGGAATGGACTATTTCCGTCACCACCTTCCCGCCATTCGTCGTCAGTTTGCGTCGCTGCAGATGGAAGTGCAGCCCCTGGAACAGGAGGAGTACGCGGAGCTCAAAACCCTCGGGCTGGACGGGGTCATGGTCTACCAGGAAACCTACCACGAGGCGACGTACGCCCGGCACCACCTGAAGGGCAAGAAACAGGATTTCTTTTTCCGCCTGGAAACGCCGGACAGGCTGGGTCGCGCGGGCATCGACAAAATCGGTCTGGGCGCGCTGATCGGGCTCTCTGACAGCTGGCGGGTGGATTGTTATATGGTGGCGGAACATTTGCTGTGGCTCCAGCAGCACTACTGGCAGAGCCGTTATTCCATCTCCTTCCCGCGCCTGAGACCTTGCGCGGGCGGGATTGAACCGGCTTCGCTGATGGATGAACGCCAGCTGGTGCAAACCATCTGCGCGTTTCGCCTGCTCGCCCCGGAAGTGGAATTATCGCTCTCAACGCGTGAGTCCCCGGCGTTTCGCGATCGCGTCATCCCGCTTGCGATTAACAACGTCAGCGCGTTTTCTAAAACGCAGCCTGGCGGCTACGCCGACGATCATCCTGAGCTTGAGCAGTTTGTGCCGCATGACGGACGACGTCCGGAAGCGGTCGCCGCAGCCCTGACGGCTCAGGGTCTTCAGCCTGTCTGGAAAGACTGGGACAGCTGGCTGGGAAGAACCTCGCAATGATGCTGAAACGCACTGCAACACCATAAAAAATTGTCGAGGCGCTACGAAAAGGCAAAACCGGATGATTGTCAGCGATCGTCCGGTTTTTTATTGTCACACGGTCAGCAACGGATGCTGACCAGGGCGAAAAGCTTCTTCCTCGTTTCGCCCTGCCTCTGGTTCATTGCACAAACGGCCTCAGCCAGTTGAATAAGTATTTTCTTAATGGTTCTTAAGATAAATCATCCCACCAGAAATCGGGTGCCGTATAATTCACCGCTAACCGCAGGACAGCGACTATGCTGAGAGGATATCGGCAGACGAAAAGTATTCACCATCAGGAACGATGTACAGCTCATGGCACTTCACAGCAAAAAGCTCTCTTTTACCCGGCCAATCATGCTCAGCTTCGCGGGGATCCTCTGCAGTTTTGCGGTGATCGCGATCGCGGTGACGCTTTCGCAACGAAAGGATTTTCTTGAGGATTATCACAAGATTAACAGCAATTTCACGCACAACCTGGCGGTGAACTACACCGAGTCGATCCTGCGTGAAAACGACTATATCCTGGGCCGTGCCGCGATGTACTTTTCGCGTAACGACAGGCTAAACGAGACGCTCAACGTCAACCCGACGCAAGGGCTGCAGATGGTGATGCATTTGCAGAACCTGATGCCGACCGTGTCCTCCATCTCGCTGGCAGATACGCAGGGGCATTATCTCCGCGCACCGGAAGTACTCCCCACGGAGAAGAGTAAAACCTTCGATCCCCGGACGCGGCCCTGGTTTGTCGCTCAGGCCGAAGCCAGTATCTTCAGCCACTATACTCGCCCTTACATGGACTACTTCACCGGCCATCCGACGGTCACGCTCTATAAACCCTTGATTTCACCGGAAGGCCGACTAAAAGGAACGATCGCGTTTCATCTCGATTTGACGTCAATGGGCTACACCCTGCGTCAGATGGTGGCGCCCGTTCAGGGGGAATTCTTCGTCGTCGAACGCGACGGCGCCGTTGTGCTTCACCCGGACACCGGCGCGCTCTTCAAACAGTACGTGAGCGAAGCGCTGATGGACAAAATGACCAGCGGCGAAGGCCACCTTTATGACAAGAAAAGCAACGCCTGGTATTACTACTACTCGTTTACCAATCCGGACTGGTTTGTCATCTACCGGGTCTCTGGCGAGACGCTCACCGATATCACCCGCCACGAAACGACGATTGTTGGCTGGGGGTTTGCGCTGGCGGCCATCATCATCATCCTCTTCGGCTTATACCTCCGCCACGCCTCGCGTAGCGTGCTGATGCACATTATCAATGCCATCAAAACCGGCGACGTCAGCGAGGCGCCGCGGCTGGAGGCGATGCTGAGCCACACTATCCAGTCCAATAAAGAGCGTGAGATGGCCTATGTGCGCCAGGCCACTCACGATGCGCTGACGGGCTGTAAAAACCGCCGCGCATTCGATAGTGATATCGCGGAGCTGCTGAATGCCCATCAGCCTTTCGCGCTGGCGCTGGTGGACATTGATAACTTCAAGTCGATTAACGACACGCTGGGCCACCTGACCGGTGATATCGTTCTGCGCAACGTGGCCCGCGAGGGGATCCAGATCATGCAGCCACATCACGTCTCGCTTTACCGTTACGGTGGAGAAGAGTTTGCGGTAATTTTCCAGGCTGAGCAGATGACGTCTGCGCTCTCATTGCTGGAGGCGTGGCGTATCGCTGTTGAAAAACGCGTCTGGCGAGAAGAAAACCTGCGGGTGACGTTCAGCGGCGGTCTTGGGGAGTGGCATTTTGAACCGCTGGATCAATTTGTCGGCAGCGTTGATAACGCCCTCTACAGCGCCAAGCAGCAGGGTAAAAACCGCATTAACCGAACGTCCATCAGCTAATCCCCCTCTTTCACCCTGCCCGTTTCGACGGGCCGGGTACCCGACAATGCAAAATTGTAACCGGTTTCAGAAAATCGCCGGTTTCTTTGTGATGCCTGACACACAATCGCGGTAAACCGGTTGTTGAAGCGGTCTGCACGGGATAATTATCAATAAACACATGTAGATCGAGGCTGATTATGAAGAACATCGTTTTATGTTGTGCAGCGGGAATGTCAACCAGCATGCTGGTTCAACGTATGAAAGACGCCGCGCAGAAAAAAGGGGTTGAAGTCACCATTAAAGCCGTTCCGGTTGCGGAGTTTAAAGACAACATCGCGACGGCCGACATCGTATTGCTGGGGCCACAGGTTAAATACGAGCAGGCTAAACTTCAGGCGCAGGCCGAGCCGCTGGGTAAAAAGGTCGCGGTGATCGACATGATGGATTACGGCATGATGAAAGGCGATGCCGTACTGGAAAAAGCGCTCAAACTTCTGGAGTCATAATGGAAGACTTAGAAACTACGATTATGGAACTGCTGGTCAACGCAGGCGCGGCGCGCAGTGCGGCCCTGACGGCGTTACAGATGGCGCGTAAAGGTGAGTTTGACGAAGCAGAAAAAGCGATGGAAGAGTCGCGCGAATATGTGAAGCATGCGCACACGATCCAGACGCAGCTTATCGGTCTTGACGAAGGGACCGGGAAGCTTCCGGTTAACCTGATCACCGTCCACTCTCAGGATCACCTGATGAACGCGATGGTCATTCAGGATTTGGCGGGCGATATGATTGAGCTTTATCGTCGGATCCCGTTGGTAAACTGATAACCTACAGATGTAAAAAAACCCGCCGAGGCGGGTTTTTTATTGTCGGGTGGCGCTGAGCTTACCCGACCTACGAGGCACATACCCGGTAATGTTCATCACCGGGCATCAACGATTACTCGTTGTCGGAACCGCCCAGACCTGCGTTCAGCAGTTCTGCCAGGCTCGCGGATGCATCTTCAGCAGTCACCTGCGGTGCAGCTGGCAGTTCGCCCGCAGCACGACGACGCATACGATCCTGATGGTACGCATAACCGGTACCAGCCGGGATCAGACGACCCACGATTACGTTCTCTTTCAGACCGCGCAGTTCATCACGCTTACCAGCAACAGCGGCTTCGGTCAGGACACGAGTCGTTTCCTGGAACGATGCAGCAGAGATGAAGGACTCGGTTGCCAGAGACGCTTTGGTGATACCCAGCAGATCGCGCGAGAAGGTCGCACCGATTTTGCCGTTCGCTTCCAGATCGCGGTTAGCAATCTTGACGCGTGAGTATTCAACCTGCTCGCCTTCCAGGAACTCGGAGCTGCCTGCGTTTTCGATGGTTGCTTTACGCAGCATCTGACGAACGATAACTTCGATGTGCTTATCGTTAATCTTAACGCCCTGCAGACGGTAAACGTCCTGCACTTCGTTGGTGATGTAACGCGTTACCGCGTGTACGCCACGAAGACGCAGAATATCGTGCGGAGCTTCTGGACCATCGGAAACCACGTCACCACGTTCTACACGTTCACCTTCGAACACGTTGAGCTGACGCCACTTAGGAATCATCTCTTCGTACGGTTCGCTGCCATCTACTGGAGTGATAACCAGACGGCGCTTCCCTTTGGTCTCTTTACCGAAGGAGATGATACCGCTGATTTCAGCCAGGATTGCAGGCTCTTTCGGACGACGTGCTTCGAACAGATCCGCAACGCGTGGCAGACCACCGGTGATGTCCTTGGTACCGCTGGATTCCTGTGGAATACGCGCCAGAGCATCACCCGCACCGATCTGAATGCCATCTTCCAGCTGAACGATCGCTTTACCCGGCAGGAAGTACTGCGCAGGCATGTCGGTACCAGGGATCAGAACGTCGTTACCCTGAGCATCAACGATTTTCAGTGCAGGACGCAGATCTTTACCACCGGTAGTACGTTCAGCAGAATCCAGAACCACCAGAGAAGACAGACCGGTCAGCTCGTCGGTCTGACGAGTAATGGTCTGGCCGTCGATCATGTCAGTGAAGCGGATGAAACCACTTACTTCGGTGATAACCGGCATGGTGTGTGGATCCCAGTTTGCAACGGTTTCACCGCCGGCAACCTGCTCGCCATCACCTTTCGCCATAACCGCACCGTAAGGCACTTTATAGCTCTCTTTGGTACGACCGAATTCGTCGATCAGTTTCAGCTCGGTGTTACGTGAGGTCACAACCAGCTTGCCAGCGGAGTTAACAACAGACTTCGCGTTGCTGAGCTTGATGCTACCTTTGTTTTTCACCTGGATGCTGGATTCAGCAGCCGCACGAGATGCCGCACCACCGATGTGGAACGTACGCATCGTCAGCTGTGTACCCGGCTCACCGATGGACTGTGCCGCGATAACGCCGATTGCTTCACCTTTGTTGATGATGTGGCCACGCGCCAGGTCACGACCGTAGCAGTGCGCACATACACCAAAGTCGGTGTCACAGGATACAACGGAACGTACTTTCACGGAGTCAACAGAGTTCGCTTCCAGCAGGTCACACCAGTGCTCGTGCAGCAGCGTGTTGCGTGGAACCAGAATGTCCGCAGTACCCGGCTTCAGAATGTCTTCCGCGGTCACACGACCCAGAACGCGATCGCGCAGTGGCTCTTTAACATCACCACCCTCGATAACCGGGGTCATGGTGATACCTTCGAGGGTGCCACAATCGTCTTCGGTCACAACCAGATCCTGGGCAACGTCAACCAGACGACGCGTCAGATAACCGGAGTTCGCTGTTTTCAGTGCGGTATCCGCCAGACCTTTACGAGCACCGTGCGTGGAGATGAAGTACTGGAGTACGTTCAGACCTTCACGGAAGTTCGCGGTGATTGGCGTTTCGATGATGGAGCCATCTGGCTTCGCCATCAGACCACGCATACCTGCCAGCTGACGAATCTGTGCTGCGGAACCACGCGCACCGGAGTCGGCCATCATGTAGATGCTGTTGAAGGAAACCTGCTGCTCTTCTACGCCGTCACGGTTAATCACGGTTTCGGTCTGCAGGTTATCCATCATCGCTTTGGATACACGATCGTTCGCCGCTGCCCAGATATCGATAACTTTGTTATAGCGTTCGCCCGCGGTAACCAGACCAGACTGGAACTGCTCCTGGATCTCAGCAACTTCGGCTTCCGCTTCAGAGATGATCTCGTGTTTCTTCTCTGGGATGACCATGTCATCGATACCAACAGATGCACCTGAACGCGCTGCATAAGCAAAGCCGGTATACATTGTCTGGTCAGCGAAGATAACGGTCGGCTTCAGACCCAGAATGCGGTAACAGGTGTTCAGCATTTTGGAGATCGCTTTCTTGCCCAGCGCCTGGTTGACGATGGAGAAAGGCAGACCTTTCGGTACGATCATCCACAGAATGGCACGGCCAACGGTCGTGTCTTTCAGGCTGGTTTTCGCAACGAATTCGCCGTTTTCATCTTTTTCGTATTCGGTGATACGCACTTTAACGCGCGCATGCAGAGAGGCCAGGCCAGCGCGATAAATACGCTCAGCTTCTTTCGGGCCAGTCAGCACCATGCCTTCGCCTTTGGCGTTAACACAGTCACGGGTCATGTAGTACAGACCCAGTACAACGTCCTGAGAAGGAACGATGATAGGTTCACCGTTCGCTGGGGACAGGATGTTGTTGGTAGACATCATCAGCGCACGCGCTTCGAGCTGGGCTTCCAGCGTCAGCGGTACGTGAACAGCCATCTGGTCACCATCGAAGTCGGCGTTATATGCCGCACAAACCAGCGGGTGCAGCTGGATAGCTTTACCTTCGATCAGGACTGGCTCAAATGCCTGGATACCCAAACGGTGCAGAGTTGGTGCACGGTTCAGCAGTACCGGGTGTTCGCGGATAACTTCGTCCAGGATATCCCAAACGACAGCTTCTTCACGCTCAACCATTTTCTTAGCGGCTTTGATGGTGGTGGCGAGGCCACGCAGTTCCAGCTTGCCGTAGATGAACGGTTTGAACAGCTCCAGTGCCATTTTCTTCGGCAGACCGCACTGATGCAGACGCAGGTATGGACCTACGGTGATTACAGAACGACCGGAGTAGTCAACACGCTTACCGAGCAGGTTCTGACGGAAGCGACCCTGTTTACCTTTGATCATGTCGGCCAAAGATTTCAGAGGACGCTTGTTAGAACCGGTGATCGCACGACCGCGACGACCGTTATCCAGCAGGGCATCTACCGCTTCCTGCAGCATACGTTTTTCGTTGCGTACGATGATGTCCGGCGCAGCCAGATCCAGCAGACGTTTCAGACGGTTGTTACGGTTGATCACGCGACGATACAGATCGTTCAGATCGGACGTTGCGAAACGCCCACCATCCAGCGGAACCAGTGGACGCAGATCTGGCGGCAGAACCGGCAGAACGGTCAGGATCATCCACTCTGGTTTGTTACCAGACTGAACGAACGCTTCCAGCAGTTTGATACGCTTGGTCAGCTTTTTACGTTTGGTTTCGGAGTTGGTTTCGTTCAGCTCTTCACGCAGCTGCTCGCACTCTTGCTCCAGATCCATGCTCTTCAGCAGGGCCTGAATAGCTTCCGCACCCATCTTCGCGTCGAATTCGTCACCGAACTCTTCCAGCGCGTCCAGATACTGCTCTTCAGTCAGGATCTGATGACGTTCCAGGTTCGTCATCCCGCCTTCGATAACCACATAAGATTCGAAGTACAGAACGCGTTCGATATCGCGCAGCGGCATATCCAGCAGCAGACCGATACGGGACGGCAGAGATTTCAGGAACCAGATATGAGCGGTCGGAGACGCCAGCTCGATGTGGCCCATGCGCTCACGACGCACTTTGGTCTGGGTCACTTCAACGCCGCACTTCTCACAGATCACACCACGGTGTTTCAGGCGCTTGTACTTACCGCACAGGCACTCGTAATCTTTTACTGGCCCGAAAATACGCGCACAGAAAAGGCCGTCACGCTCAGGTTTGAACGTACGGTAGTTGATGGTTTCCGGCTTTTTAACTTCACCGAAAGACCATGAACGGATCATGTCTGGCGAAGCCAGAGCAATTTTGATCGCATCAAACTCTTCGGTTTTAGTCTGCGCTTTCAGAAACTTTAATAAATCTTTCACGGATTTGCTCCCGTCGGAGTTAGCACAATCTGGTGCCGGGGGTTAACCCGGCACCAGTGACCTGTTTGAGCGAGAATTACTCGTCTTCCAGTTCGATGTTGATACCCAGCGAACGAATCTCTTTCAACAGTACGTTGAAGGATTCTGGCATGCCCGGTTCCATCTGATGGTTGCCGTCCACGATGTTTTTATACATCTTGGTACGACCGTTCACGTCATCAGACTTAACGGTGAGCATTTCCTGCAGGGTGTATGCCGCGCCGTATGCTTCCAGCGCCCACACTTCCATCTCCCCGAAGCGCTGACCACCGAACTGTGCCTTACCACCCAGCGGCTGCTGAGTAACCAGGCTGTAAGAACCGGTAGAACGAGCGTGCATCTTGTCGTCGACCAGGTGGTTCAGTTTCAGCATGTACATGTAACCTACGGTTACCGGACGCTCGAACTGTTCACCGGTACGGCCGTCAAACAGCGTAATCTGACCAGACGTTGGCAGACCACCCAGTTGCAGCAGCTCTTTAATTTCAGCTTCTTTCGCACCATCGAAGACCGGCGTTGCGATTGGCATACCTTTTTTCAGGTTCTCAGCCAGACGCAGCACTTCTTCATCGCTGAAGGTATTCAGGTCGACTTTCTGACGCACGTCGGTACCCAGATCGTAGGCACGCTGGATGAATTCGCGCAGTTTCGCGACTTCTTCCTGCTGCTTCAGCATGGCGTTAATCTTGTCGCCGATACCTTTCGCAGCCATACCCAGGTGAGTTTCCAGGATCTGACCGATGTTCATACGAGACGGTACGCCCAGCGGGTTCAGTACGATATCTACCGGCGTACCGTTAGCATCGTGCGGCATATCTTCGATCGGGTTGATCTTAGAGATAACACCCTTGTTACCGTGACGACCTGCCATCTTATCACCAGGCTGGATCTGACGTTTAACGGCCAGATACACCTTAACAATCTTCAGCACGCCTGGTGCCAGATCGTCGCCCTGAGTGATTTTGCGGCGTTTCGCTTCGAGTTTTTTCTCGAACTCGTGTTTCAGTTCGTCATACTGCTCAGCCAGCTGTTCCAGCTGATTTTGTTTCTCTTCGTCGGTCAGGCCCAGTTCCAGCCAGCGATCGCGTGGCAGTTTGTCGAGCTTCTCAGCTTCAACGCCACCGGCAACCAGCACCGCATAGATACGGCTGAACAGACCCGCTTCGAGGATCTGCAGTTCTTCAGACAGGTCTTTCTTAGCCTGTTTGAGCTGCATCTCTTCGATTTCCAGCGCACGCTTATCTTTCTCAACGCCGTCACGGGTGAAGACCTGAACATCGATAACCGTACCGGAAACACCGTTTGGTACGCGCAGAGAAGAGTCTTTAACGTCAGACGCTTTCTCACCGAAGATTGCACGCAGCAGTTTCTCTTCTGGCGTCAGCTGGGTTTCACCTTTAGGCGTAACCTTACCAACCAGAATGTCGCCGCCGGTCACTTCCGCACCGATGTAAACGATACCGGATTCATCCAGTTTGGAGAGCGCAGCTTCACCCACGTTAGGGATGTCAGCGGTGATCTCTTCTGGCCCCAGCTTGGTGTCACGAGACACACATGCCAGTTCCTGAATGTGGATGGTGGTGAAACGATCTTCCTGAACCACACGCTCGGAGACGAGGATGGAGTCTTCGAAGTTGTAACCGTTCCACGGCATGAACGCTACGCGCATGTTCTGACCGAGCGCCAGTTCACCGAGGTCGGTGGACGGACCGTCTGCCAGCACGTCGCCGCGCTCAACTGGCTCACCCAGAGATACACAAGGCATCTGGTTGATACAGGTGTTCTGGTTAGAACGGGTGTATTTGGTCAGGTTATAAATGTCGATACCTGCTTCGCCCGGATACATCTCGTCTTCGTTAACTTTGATAACGATACGGGATGCATCGACGTACTGAACAGTACCGCCACGTTTAGCAACCGCAGTAACACCGGAGTCAACGGCAACAGCACGTTCCATACCGGTACCAACCAGCGGCTTATCAGCGCGCAAAGTTGGAACGGCCTGACGTTGCATGTTCGCACCCATCAATGCACGGTTGGCGTCATCGTGTTCCAGGAACGGGATCAGGGACGCACCGACGGATACCACCTGCTGGGTGGATACGTCCATGTAGTCAACCTGGTCGCGGCTGAACAGGCTTGATTCGCCTTTGCTACGGCAGGTAACCAGATCTTCTACAAAGTGGCCTTCGTCATCCAGGTTGGAGTTCGCCTGAGCGATAACGTAGTTGCCTTCTTCAATAGCAGACAGGTAATGAATTTCGTCGGTTACAACACCGTCAGTCACTTTACGGTACGGGGTCTCGAGGAAACCGTATTCGTTAGTCTGTGCGTACACGGACAGGGAGTTGATCAGACCGATGTTTGGACCTTCAGGCGTTTCGATTGGACATACGCGACCATAGTGCGTCGGGTGTACGTCTCGAACTTCAAAGCCTGCACGTTCACGGGTCAGACCGCCTGGGCCGAGTGCAGAGATACGACGTTTGTGCGTAATCTCAGACAGCGGGTTGTTCTGGTCCATGAACTGAGACAGCTGGCTTGAACCGAAGAACTCTTTCACTGCTGCAGAAATCGGCTTGGCGTTGATCATATCCTGAGGCATCAGGGTATCCAGATCGCCCAGAGACAGACGCTCTTTCACCGCACGCTCTACACGTACCAGGCCAACGCGGAATTGGTTTTCCGCCATTTCGCCTACGGAACGGATACGACGGTTGCCGAGGTGGTCGATATCGTCCACTTCGCCTTTACCGTTACGGATATCGATGAGCTTCTTCATCACTTCGATGATGTCGTCTTTACTCAGGATACCGGAACCTTCGATTTCGTCGCGCAGCAGAGAACGGTTGAACTTCATACGACCAACCGCGGACAGATCGTAGCGGTCTTCGGAGAAGAACAGGTTCTCGAACAGGCTTTCCGCCGCTTCGCGAGTTGGTGGCTCACCAGGACGCATCATGCGGTAGATTTCTACCAGCGCGCTCAGACGATCGGTAGTTGGGTCGACGCGAATAGTCTCAGAGATATACGCGCCGTGGTCCAGATCGTTGGTGAACAGCGTTTCGATACGTTTGTGGCCAGACTGGCTCAGCTTAGCCAGCAGATCCAGGCTCAGCTCCATGTTCGCTGGGCAGATCAGCTCACCCGTTGATTCATCAACGTAATCTTTCGCGGCTACTTTTCCTGCAATGTACTCAACCGGAACTTCGATGAGTTTGATATCATCTTTTTCCAGCTGGCGGATGTGGCGCGCGGTGATACGGCGACCTTTTTCCACATACACTTTGCCGTCGGCTTCGATGTCGAACGACGCGGTCTCACCACGCAGACGTTCCGGCACCAGCTCCATCTGCAGCTTGTTGTCGCGGATTTCAAAGATCACTTTCTCAAAGAACAGGTCAAGGATCTGTTCAGTGGTGTATTGCAGCGCACGCAGAATGATGGTTGCAGGCAGCTTACGACGACGGTCGATACGGACAAACAGGTTGTCTTTCGGATCGAACTCGAAGTCCAGCCATGAACCACGGTAAGGAATGATGCGTGCGTTATACAGTACTTTACCGGAAGAGTGTGTTTTACCTTTATCGCTGTCGAAGAAGACGCCCGGGCTACGATGCAGCTGGGAAACGATAACACGCTCAGTACCGTTGATAACGAAAGTACCGTTGTCCGTCATGAGTGGAATTTCACCCATGTAGACTTCTTGTTCTTTAATGTCTTTTACGGTGCCTTCCGGCGCTTCGCGCTCGTAGATCACCAGACGCAGTTTTACGCGCAGCGGTGCGGAATAGGTCACGCCACGGATCTGACATTCCTGAACGTCAAACACCGGTTCGCCAAGGCGGTAGCTGACGTACTGCAGCTCGGAGTTACCGCTGTAGCTCTGAATCGGGAACACGGAACGGAAGGCTGCTTCCAGACCGTACTGCCCTTCAGGATCTTGCTCGATAAACTTCTGGAACGAGTCAAGCTGGATAGAAAGGAGATATGGAATGTCCAGAACTTGTGGACGTTTACCAAAATCCTTACGAATACGTTTTTTCTCGGTATAGGAGTAAACCATAGGGTTCCTCAGCTCGCTGACAAGTCGACCCATCTGTCCGACGAAGGGACAGTTTGTGCAACACCATTTTGTGGACCGGAAAATTGAATACTTTCCGCAATACCTGTTGCTATCACGCTTAAATCATTTCGTCGCGATTTACACAGAGCGAGCACCCTGTCGCAATATATTAAGTCGTCGATAGAAACATGCATTGTCAGGACAACCAGCAGTCAAACAGTGTGAAATGCTACTGATGCCTTACAGCGCAAAAAGGCTGGTGACTAAAAAGTCACCAGCCATCAGCCTAATGACTTAGGCTGCAACCAGAAAAGTTGGCTTATTTAACTTCAACTTCAGCGCCAGCTTCTTCCAGAGATTTTTTCAGTGCTTCTGCGTCGTCTTTGCTCACGCCTTCTTTCAGCGCAGCTGGAGCAGATTCTACCAGGTCTTTAGCTTCTTTCAGACCCAGGCCAGTTGCGCCACGTACTGCTTTGATAACAGCAACTTTGTTAGCGCCAGCAGCTTTCAGAATTACGTCGAATTCAGTTTTTTCTTCAGCAGCTTCAGCCGGGCCCGCAGCTACAGCTACAGCAGCAGCAGCAGAAACACCGAATTTTTCTTCCATTGCAGAAATCAGTTCTACAACGTCCATTACGGACATAGCTGCAACTGCTTCAATGATTTGATCTTTAGTGATAGACATTTAAATTGTTCCTGAAAATCAGAATAAGTTTATACGTAAGCGAATGCTTTATAAAGATAACTGCGATTAAGCAGCTTCTTTCGCATCGCGAACAGCAGCCAGAGTGCGAACCAGTTTGCCAGCCGAAGCTTCTTTCATGGTTGCCATCAGGCGTGCAATTGCTTCTTCGTAGGTCGGCAGGGTTGCCAGGCGATCGATTTGCGATGCCGGGATCAACTCACCTTCAAAGGCTGCAGCTTTGACCTCAAATTTTGCATTCGCTTTCGCGAACTCTTTGAACAGACGAGCAGCAGCGCCCGGGTGTTCCATAGAGTATGCAATCAGGGTCGGACCAACAAACGTGTCTTTCAGGCACTCGAACTGAGTACCTTCAACTACGCGACGCAGCAGGGTGTTACGAACAACACGCATGTATACGCCAGCTTCACGACCTGCTTTACGCAGTTCAGTCATTTTGTCTACAGTAACGCCACGGGAATCCGCAACTACTGCAGACAGCGCGCCTTTGGCTACTTCGCTGACTTCAGCAACAATCGCTTGTTTGTCTTGAAGATTTAAAGCCATTAGCTTTGCTCCTGGATGTTTGCCGGAACTCATGTTCCGGAACTCACTTCACTCTTCCCAACGGAAAGAGCGTCTTAATACGGTGAGCAGAAACAAGCCAGAGTATCCAAAAATAATCTTAGCGTTCTGTCACCGTCTACGCAGGGGATTAAGTCTCTTGCGAAACACCTGCGGTCTTCGACGGAGGCCTGGATTAGGCCAGGCTCCAACGAACAAATCTTTTAGCCGCTAACTTTCGTTAGCAAACGTGGGGGTAAGATTGTAGACAAAATCACCGCCCACGTAAAGGCATTAGTTTGCAGCAGCGCTCAGGCCAGCCTGGTCAACTGCAACACCTGCACCCATGGTGGTGGAGATGCTAACTTTCTTGATGTACACGCCTTTCGCCTGAGTTGGTTTTGCTTTTTTCAGCGCAACCAGCAGAGCTTCCAGGTTTTCTTTCAGTTTGTCAGCGTCAAAGTCCACTTTACCGATGGTGGTGTGGATGATGCCGTTTTTGTCGTTACGATAACGAACCTGACCTGCTTTAGCGTTCTTAACCGCTTCAGCAACGTTAGGAGTTACAGTACCCACTTTCGGGTTTGGCATCAGGCCGCGTGGACCCAGAACCTGGCCCAGCTGGCCAACAACGCGCATTGCATCTGGAGAAGCAATAACAACGTCAAAGTTCATTTCGCCTTTCTTGATCTGATCAGCCAGATCTTCCATACCTACCAGTTCAGCGCCGGCAGCTTTAGCAGCTTCAGCGTTTGCACCCTGAGCAAATACAGCTACGCGAACGGAACGGCCAGTACCGTGTGGCAGTACAGTTGCGCCACGAACGTTCTGATCGGATTTACGAGCGTCGATGCCGAGGTTAACAGCAACGTCAACGCTTTCAACGAACTTAGCAGTTGCCAGTTCTTTCAGCAGAGCGATAGCTTCGTTGATGTCGTACTGTTTGGTCGCATCAACTTTGTCACGGATCACGGACATGCGCTTGGTCAGTTTAGCCATTTCTTAGTCCTCCACTACCAGGCCCATGGAACGTGCAGTACCTTCGATTGAGCGAGTCATCGCTTCAATGTCGGCACCAGTCATGTCGGCAGCTTTGGTCTGCGCGATTTCCTGCAGCTGAGCGCGGGAAATTTTACCCACTTTGTCTTTGTTCGGTTTACCGGAACCAGACTTGATACCAGCCGCTTTCTTCAGCAGAACTGCTGCTGGAGGGGTTTTGGTAACGAAAGTGAAAGAACGGTCAGCGTAAACAGTGATTACGACTGGGATTGGCAGACCTTTTTCCAGGGATTCGGTTTTGGCGTTGAACGCTTTACAGAATTCCATGATGTTCACACCCTGCTGACCCAGAGCTGGACCAACTGGTGGACTTGGGTTCGCCATACCAGCTGCAACCTGCAGCTTGACGTAGGCTTGTACTTTCTTAGCCATTCTAAAATCCTCTGATTGGGTAATAGCGCCTCAGGGAGGCTCCCCGTGAATAAAATTCGTTTTACGGGCCGGGGCCCATAAAAACAAAAGGCGCGAAATTGTATTCCAATCTCGCGCCCTGTGCAACGATTAAATCGCCGCTTTTTTGATCGCTGCTTAGGCTTTTTCGACCTGCGCAAAGTCCAGTTCTACCGGGGTCGCACGACCGAAGATAGAAACAGAAACTTTCAGGCGGGACTTCTCGTAGTCCACTTCTTCAACGACGCCGTTAAAGTCAGCAAACGGACCGTCGCTAACACGAACCATTTCACCCGGTTCAAACAGCGTTTTAGGACGCGGCTTATCACCCACCTGCTGCAGGCGGTTCATAATCGCATCAACTTCTTTGTCGCTGATTGGCGCCGGACGGTCAGACGTGCCGCCGATAAAGCCCATCACGCGCGGTACGCTGCGCACCAGGTGCCAGCTCGCGTCGTTCATCACCATCTGAACCAGCACGTAACCCGGGAAGAATTTACGCTCGCTTTTGCGACGTTGGCCGCCACGGATCTCAACCACTTCTTCGGTCGGAACCATAACTTCGCCAAATAACTCTTCCATGTTGTGTAATTTGATATGCTCACGCAGCGACGTTGCTACGCGGCCTTCAAAACCGGAAAACGCCTGAACGACGTACCAACGCTTTTTAGGGGCTTCAGACATCTTAGAACCTCAGGCCAGTAATAAAGGAAACCAGGCGAACCAGAATACCATCCAGTCCCCACAGGATCAGTGACATTACAGCGGTAACCGCCGCTACGATCAGCGTGGTGTGCAATGTTTCCTGGCGAGTCGGCCAAATGACCTTGCGGACTTCGGTACGCGCTTCACGTGCAAAAGCAACGGTTGCTTTACCTTTAGTCGTCAACAGCGCGACACCGCCCGCTGCAGCAATCAGAATCACCACTGCCAGCGCGCGGAGCGGCAGCATCATGTCACGATAAAGATAGTTGCCAACGATTGCCACAATCAGCAGCACGGCAACAGCGACCCACTTCATCGCTTCCAGGCCGCGCCCGCTCCCTTGAGCTTCGGTATTCGCACTCATAAACCAACCTGTCAGAAGAATTCTACAAATAATTTCACCCCGCGATTGCGAGGCGAGCCAAATCGAAATAATCCCTTTATGGATTATACGCTCTCTGCAGAGCCTGTCTCAGCAATGATTATGACAAAAATAATCACTGATGAGCCAGGTTCTGATGTGAAAGCGTGCAAAAAGGGCATCAAATGATGCCCTTTTCATGCGCATTGCGTCAAATGTTATCAGCGATTAGCCGAGAACTTTAGCAACCACGCCCGCGCCAACGGTACGGCCACCTTCACGGATTGCGAAACGCAGACCGTCGTCCATCGCGATTGGGTGGATCAGCGTCACAACCATCTTGATGTTGTCGCCTGGCATTACCATCTCAACGCCTTCTGGCAGTTCGATGGTACCGGTCACGTCAGTTGTACGGAAGTAGAACTGTGGACGGTAGCCTTTGAAGAACGGAGTATGACGGCCGCCTTCGTCTTTGGACAGAATGTACACTTCAGATTCGAACTTGGTGTGTGGCTTGATTGAGCCTGGCTTCGCCAGAACCTGACCACGTTCGATTTCTTCACGTTTGATACCACGCAGCAGAACACCAACGTTCTCACCAGCACGGCCTTCGTCCAGCAGTTTGCGGAACATTTCAACGCCAGTACAGGTAGACTTCGCAGTCTCTTTGATACCAACGATTTCAACTTCTTCGCCAACTTTGATGATACCGCGCTCTACACGACCGGTAACAACGGTACCACGACCGGAGATGGAGAATACGTCTTCGATTGGCAGCAGGAATGGCTTGTCAATCGCACGCTCTGGTTCTGGGATGTAAGAATCCAGGAAGCCAGCCAGTTCGATGATTTTCGCTTCCCACTCAGCTTCGCCTTCCAGCGCTTTCAGAGCAGAACCACGAACGATTGGAGTATCGTCGCCTGGGAAATCGTACTGAGACAGCAGTTCACGAACTTCCATCTCTACCAGTTCCAGCAGCTCTTCATCATCAACCATGTCGCATTTGTTCAGGAACACGATGATGAAAGGAACGCCTACCTGACGACCCAGCAGGATGTGCTCACGAGTCTGAGGCATTGGGCCGTCAGTCGCAGCAACAACCAGGATCGCGCCGTCCATCTGCGCAGCACCGGTGATCATGTTTTTAACATAGTCGGCGTGGCCTGGGCAGTCTACGTGTGCGTAGTGGCGAGTCGGGGTGTCGTACTCAACGTGAGAGGTGTTGATGGTGATACCACGAGCTTTTTCTTCTGGTGCGTTATCGATCTGGTCGAATGCGCGAGCAGAACCACCGTAGGTTTTTGCCAGAACGGTAGTGATTGCAGCGGTCAGCGTTGTTTTACCATGGTCAACGTGGCCGATAGTACCGACGTTAACGTGCGGTTTTGTACGTTCAAACTTTTCTTTAGACATCGATTGTCCCTCTAAGACACGGATAAATCGGTGATATCACCACATCAACCAGGCGAAATGCCTGAATTGTTGAATACAGTAAAATTGAAACAGAGAGAAACGGGAAGGAGAAGTGAAGTGGTGCTGATACCCAGAGTCGAACTGGGGACCTCACCCTTACCAAGGGTGCGCTCTACCAACTGAGCCATATCAGCACGTATTGGAGCGGGCAGCGGGAATCGAACCCGCATCATCAGCTTGGAAGGCTGAGGTAATAGCCATTATACGATGCCCGCATCCTGAAACTCGGCTACCCAGTTCTTTCTGTAACAAAAAAAGAGATTTCTCTCTTTTTCAGTTTGAGCTGGCTAATTTTTCCAACCAGCTCCGGCGGCATTTACGCTGCCAGAAAGTGGTGGTGGGGGAAGGATTCGAACCTTCGAAGTCTGTGACGGCAGATTTACAGTCTGCTCCCTTTGGCCGCTCGGGAACCCCACCGGACTTGATGGTGCCGACTACCGGAATCGAACTGGTGACCTACTGATTACAAGTCAGTTGCTCTACCTACTGAGCTAAGTCGGCATCAAGTAGCGCGCATTCTATGGATACCTGCGCGGTCATGCAACTAAAAATTTGCATAAAACGTTCTTTCGCTCACATTTTATGCGAAGAGCGCATCAGACGCTGTAAAAGTAGTCATTTGAGGTCAAATATTCAACATATCAGCGTGATTTGCACCGTATTCACCGTAGCGTGACGGCTTCCGCGTTACGCAGCGCTTTCCATCTTTTTTCTTATTATTCCTGTCATCTGGTGTTAACCTCCTGCCCATTGTCCAAAATTAACTGTGTGATGAGCCACAATCCGGCAGTGTGATGCTGGCTCACTGAAGCATGCTTATGAGCAAAAAAGAGCAAACGTTAATGACGCCTTATCTTCACTTTAACCGCAGCCAGTGGGCTGCCCTGCGTGATTCCGTCCCTATGACGCTGACGGAAGGTGAAATCGCACGGTTAAAAGGGATAAACGAAGATCTGTCCCTGGAAGAGGTGGCAGAAATTTATCTCCCCCTCTCTCGCTTGCTTAACTTCTATATCAGCTCGAACCTGCGTCGTCAGGCCGTGCTGGAGCAGTTTCTCGGGACGAACGGTCAACGCATTCCTTATATCATTAGTATCGCAGGCAGCGTGGCCGTGGGTAAAAGTACCACCGCGCGCGTCCTGCAGGCGCTGTTGAGCCGCTGGCCGGAACACCGCAGCGTGGAGTTGATCACGACAGACGGCTTCCTGCACCCGAACGAGGTGTTAAAAGAACGCGGACTGATGAAGAAGAAAGGCTTCCCGCTTTCTTATGATATGCACCGTCTGGTGAAGTTTGTCTCTGACCTGAAATCCGGCGTGCCGCACGTGACTGCGCCAGTCTATTCGCACCTGATCTACGATCGCATCCCGGGTGGGGATAAAACCGTGGTCCAGCCGGACATTCTGATTCTGGAAGGTCTGAACGTGCTGCAGAGCGGGATGGACTATCCTCACGACCCGCATCACGTATTCGTCTCGGATTTCGTCGATTTCTCTATTTATGTCGATGCGCCGGAAGACCTGCTGCAAAACTGGTACATCAACCGCTTCCTGAAGTTCCGCGAAGGGGCGTTCACCGACCCGGATTCCTATTTCCACCACTATGCTCAGCTTTCTGAAGAAGAAGCAGTCAACGTGGCCACGGGACTGTGGAACGAGATCAACTATGTGAACCTCAAAGAGAACATCCTGCCGACGCGCGAGCGTGCGAGCCTGATCCTCACCAAGAGCGAGAAGCACGCCGTCGACCAGATTCGCCTGCGGAAATAATCAAGCAGACATAAAAAAACCGGCTTAGCGCCGGTTTTTTTTCATTATGCCTATGGTTTCTCGCCATTTTCATCCTGATCGACCGCGAAGCAGGCAACCAGCTGGCCGCCATAATCCTTCAGCTGCGGCTGGAGCTGAGTGCACGGGCCAAAGCGGCGACTGCAGCGGGCGTTGAATGCGCATCCCGGAGGTGGATTCAGCGGACTTGGCAGCTCACCCGTCAGCTTAATGCGCTCACGACGATCGTCCGGGTTCAGACGCGGCGTCGCAGACAGCAGCGCCTGGGTATACGGGTGACGAGGGTTATTAAAGATCTGGTCTTTAGTCCCCTTCTCCACGCAGCGCCCCAGGTACATCACCATCACTTCATCAGCAATGTGCTCTACCACCGACAGGTCATGGGAGATAAACACGTAAGAGAGCCCCAGCTCCTGCTGGAGATCCATCATCAGGTTCAGCACCTGCGCACGCACGGATACGTCGAGGGCGGAGACCGGCTCATCGGCAATCACCACGTCCGGATCGAGCATCAGCCCGCGCGCGATAGCGATACGCTGACGCTGGCCACCGGAGAACATGTGCGGATAGCGATCGTAATGCTCGGTTTTGAGGCCGACCTTCGCCATCATCGCCAGCGCTTTTTCACGGCGCTGCTCTTTGCTCAGATTACTGTTGATCAGCAGCGGCTCTTCCAGAATCTGCCCGACTTTTTTACGCGGGTTCAAAGAGCCATACGGGTTCTGGAACACAATCTGGATTTTCTGGCGACGCAGCTTCTGCGCCTGCGGATCGTGCTTGAGCAGATCCTGCCCCTGATAATAGAGCTCCCCGCCGGTCGGCACTTCAATCATCGTCAGCAGACGGCCCAGCGTGGATTTACCGCAGCCTGACTCCCCCACCACCGCCAGCGTTTTACCGCGTTCGAGGTTAAAAGAGACGCCGTCCAGCGCTTTCACCAGGCGTTCAGGGGCAAACAGTCCCTTCTTCACCGGGTAGTATTTTTTCAGATCGATGGCCTGCAACAGCGGTTGTTGCGTGGTGGCCTGTTGCGTACTCATAGTGTTGGCCTCCCGGCATCATCGAGTGGGTAGTGGCATTTCGACTGACGACCGTCAGCAAGCTGGTTCAGCTCTGGCTCTTCTGCCCGGCATTTATCCGTCGCATACGGACAGCGCGGATTGAGCAGACACCCCTGCGGACGGTCATATTTACCCGGTACCACACCCGGCAGCGACGCCAGACGCGCTTTGTCCTGGGCAAACTCCGGCAGAGCGCGTAAAAGCGCCTGGGTATACGGGTGACGCGGCGCGCGGAAAATATCGTGTGAATTTCCGGTTTCGACCACCTGACCGGCATACATCACGATGATTTTGTGCGCGGCTTCAGCCACCAGCGCCAGATCGTGCGTAATCAGCACCAGCGCCATATTCTCTTTCTGCTGCAGCTCCAGCAGCAGCTCGATGATTTGCGCCTGGATGGTCACATCCAGCGCCGTCGTCGGTTCATCCGCAATCAGCAGTTTTGGTCGACAGGCAATCGCCATCGCGATCATCACGCGCTGGCTCATCCCACCGGAGAGCTGATGCGGGTAAACGTCCAGCCGCGATGCCGGGTCAGGAATACCCACCTGGTTCAGCAGATCGATCGCGCGCTGACGACGGGTTTTCTTATTCCCGCCCTGATGCACCTTAATCGCTTCCATAATCTGGAAACCAACGGTGTAGCAGGGGTTCAGGCTGGTCATCGGGTCCTGGAAAATCATCGCCACTTCCGCGCCCACCAGCTGGCGGCGCTGTTTCTCAGAAATGCGCTTAAGGTCCTGACCGTTGAACTGCAGGTTTTCCGCCATCACGCGGCCCGGGTAATCAATCAGCCCCATGATCGCCAGTGAGCTCACTGACTTACCGGAACCGGACTCCCCGACAATGCCAACCACTTCGCCCTGATTTACGCTGTAGCTGATGCGGTCCACGGCGCGAAACGGGGTGCCTTCGTCGCCGAAGTGCACCGATAATTTATCTACATTTAATAACGCCATCTCGTGCCTCTTACTGCTTCAGTTTGGGATCAAGCGCATCACGCAGGCCATCACCCATCAGGTTAAATGCCAGCACCGTCAGCAGGATTGCCAGACCCGGGAAGGTGACAACCCACCAGGCGCTTTGTGCGAACTGCAACACGTCGGAGAGCATGGTGCCCCACTCCGGTGTTGGCGGCTGTGCACCCATGCCCAGGAAGCCAAGAGCGGCCATATCAAGAATGGCGTTAGAGAAACCGAGCGACGCCTGAACAATCAGCGGCGCAAGGCAGTTAGGGAAGATATTAACGAACATCTGGCGCATCGCCCCGGCACCCGCCACGCGAGACGCGGTGACGTAATCGCGGTTCACTTCCACCAGCACCGCCGCACGCGTTAAACGCACGTAGTGAGGAAGCGCCACGAAGGTCAACGCCAGCGCGGCGTTACCAATCGACGGGCCGAAGATCGCCACCAGCACCAGCGCCAGCAGCAGGCTTGGCAGCGCCAGCATGATGTCGACGATACGCATGATGATGTTATCAACGATGCCGCCGAAGTAACCGGCAACCAGGCCGAGGACGACGCCCATGATCAGCGACAGCACAACAACGAGACAGCCGACCAGCAGCGACAGGCGCGCGCCGTACATCAGACGCGACAGCACGTCGCGGCCCACGTCATCGGTACCCAGCAGGTGCGCCAGGCTGCCGCCGTCCTGCCACGCAGGCGGCGCGAGCAGCGCATCGCGGAACTGGTCCGCCGGGTTATACGGTGCGAGGAAGTTCGCAAACACCGCGATCAGGATCATGATTACGACATACACCAGCCCTACCACCGCGCCTTTATTGCGCTTGAAGTAGTGCCAGAACTCCTGCAGCGGCGTCATCGGAACCGGTGCAGCGACCACTTTATTTTGAGTGACTTGTGACATGATGGTCCCTTACTTCTTATGACGAATACGCGGGTTCACCACGCCGTACAGCAAATCGACCAGCAGGTTGACGAGGATAATCATCGTCGCGACCAGCAGTACACCGCCCTGCACAACCGGATAATCACGGCGTTGCAGCGCGTCAATCAGCCAGCGTCCAAGACCCGGCCAGGAGAAGATGGTTTCGGTCAGGATCGCCCCCGCCAGCAACGTCCCCACCTGGAGACCGATGACGGTTACCACCGGCAGCATGGCATTACGCAGCGCGTGAACGATGATGACGCGCATACGCGTCAGGCCCTTGGCGCGCGCGGTGCGGATATAATCCTCACCCAGCACTTCCAGCATTGATGAACGGGTCATACGCACGATCACCGCCAGAGGAATGGTGCCCAGTACCATGGCAGGCAGGATCATGTGCGCCACGGCATCAATGAAGTTGCCCTCTTCGCCCCAGATAGCCGTATCAATCAGCATAAAGCCGGTGAGCGGGTTGCTATCATCCAGGAAGACCATATCACTGACGCGCCCGGAGACCGGTGTCAGGTTAAGCTGCACCGATACCAGCATGATCAGCATCATGCCCCACCAGAAGATAGGCATGGAGTAGCCGGTCAGCGCCAGGCCCACGGCGGTATGGTCAAAAATAGAGCCACGCTTGACGGCAGCCAGTACCCCGACAGGAATACCCACCGCAGTGGCGAAAATCATGGCGCAGACGCCAAGCTCCAGTGTCGCTTTAAAACGCGGCACGAACTCGTCCCACACCGGAAGACGGCTTTTCAGCGAAATCCCTAAATCACCGTGCAACACGCCCCAGATATAGTGGAGGTACTGCTGCCACATCGGCTTATCGAGACCGAGCTCCGCCAGCAGCTGTGCATGGCGCTCAGGGGAAATACCACGCTCGCCCGCCATAATCATTACCGGGTCGCCGGGGATCATATGGACGAAGGCAAAAGTGAGAAGGGTGATACCGATAAACGTGGGGATAACAAGTCCCAGACGTCGGAGGATGAACTGCAACATAACCCGGATTCTCTCTGATGACGCACGACCAGTGGCGTGACGTCTGTATTGCTCACAAATGTAAATTCCCTCTCCCTCTGGGAGAGGGTTAGGGTGAGGGGATGCATGCACGACCCTCACCCCTGCCCTCTCCCAGAGGGAGAGGGAGAACACCCTACTTATTATTCAACAGATACGTTTTCGAAGTGGTGTTTGCCCAGTGGATCAACCACGTAGCCCTTCACTTCTTTACGCACTGGCTCGTACACGGTGGAGTGAGCAACAATCAGCGCCGGAGCCTGATCGTGCATAACAACCTGAGCCTGCTTGTACAGTTCAATACGTTTATTGTGATCGTCGGTCGCACGCGCCGGCTGGATCAGGTCTTCAAACGGCTTGTAGCACCAGCGAGAGTAGTTAGAACCGTCTTTCGCCGCCGCGCAGCTGAACAGGGTAGCGAAGAAGTTGTCCGGATCCCCGTTATCACCGGTCCAGCCCATCATTACCGCCTGGTGCTCACCCGCTTTGGCGCGCTTCAGGTACTCGCCCCACTCGTAGGTCACAATCTTGGCCTGAACGCCAACCTTAGCCCAGTCAGCCTGAACCATTTCCGCCATACGGCGTGCGTTCGGGTTGTACGGACGCTGTACCGGCATCGCCCACAGCTCAACGGTAAAGCCTTTGTCCTGGCCAGCTTCTTTCAGCAGCGCTTTCGCTTTCTCAGGATCGTAGCTGTAGTCTTTAACGTCGTCGTTATAGCCCCACATGGTTGGTGGGATCAGGTTTTTGGCAGCAACGCCAGCGCCCTGGTAAACGGCCTTGATGATCGCTTCTTTGTTCACCGCGTAGGTCAGCGCCTGACGCACTTTCACGTCATCAAACGGTTTCTTCTCGGTGTTGAAGGAGAGATAGCCCACGTTCAGGCCAGCCTGCTCCAGCAGGTTGATGTTCTTGTCCTGCTTCATGCGGGCGATGTCAGCCGGGTTCGGGTACGGCATCACCTGGCATTCGTTTTTCTGCAGTTTTGCGTAACGCACGGAAGCGTCAGGCGTGATGGAGAAGACCAGACGGTCGATCTGCGGCTTGGTGCCCCAGTAGCCTTCGAAGGCTTTATACAGAATACGGGAGTCTTTCTGGTACTGGAGCAGCTGGAATGGACCGGTACCGATTGGGTTCAGGTCGACTTTCTCCGGCGTACCGGCTTTCAGCATGTTGTCCGCGTACTCTTTGGACAGAATTGAGGCGAAGTCCATGGCCAGGTCAGCCAGGAATGGTGCTTCCGGGCGAGTCAGCACGAACTGAACCGTTTTATCGTCCACTTTTTTCACTTCAGCAATCAGGTCTGGCAGACCCATCCCTTCGAAGTATTCATAGCTGCCGCCAGACACTTTGTGGTACGGGTTCTGCGCGTTTTTCTGACGGTCGAAGGAGAACACAACGTCGTCGGCGTTAAAGTCGCGCGTTGGTTTGAATTCTTTGCTGTCCTGCCACTTCACGCCCTGGCGCAGGTGGAAGGTATAGGTTTTACCGTCTTCGCTGACGTCCCACTTCTCGGCCAGACCCGGAATCACTTCCGTGGTACCGGTTTTGAATTCAACCAGACGGTTATAGATCGGTACAGAGCTTGCGTCGTAAGTCGTACCAGAGGTAAAGAGCTGTGGGTTAAAGCCTTCCGGCGAGCCTTCAGAACAGTAAACCAGGGTTTTTGCCTGTACGCTTGCTGCCACGGTCATAGCCACCAGGCTCAGACCAAGCTTCAGCATCCCTGACTTCTTCAAGGAAATACTCATTATTCTGCTCCAATGTGATGTTTTGCTTTGTTGTGTTACGCCGCCAGACCTTTATTTATTTTTTACCCGGTCCGGTCGGTGATGCCCGAAGGCTTTAAAGGGATGGAGAATCCTTTCAGAAGAGCGTTTGAGTTGCAGCGCAGATCGTCCCTGAAATGCCCCTCATGCCCTACAATCTGTCAACAGAATGTGAAAACGTCAATACAGGTGACGGGGATTTACGCTGAGTGTGAGAAACCGCAAACAAAGATTAAAAAAACTATGTGCGCCAGTTTTCAGCAGGGAAATTTATGCTACTCGCTCTCTTGCAGCACAACTCTCTTCATATTTCGCAACAATCAGTGATTAACTTTTATTCAGAATGGGTAAATTTTCTTGCAGAACGGTGATTATCTGAGCACTAAATACCGCGAACGTTAAAACGCACAGCGAAAAATGCTGAGGTTATCCATAAGCAACGCGAAAAAAGATCAATCTATATATAAAAAAATACAATGGATTATGTCACAAAATCGTTAGCAGGCAGGGAGAAGCAGGTCTAAGGGGCGTTTTGGATACTCTGACGGGATAAGGTCATAATGCAAAAAGGGCTAACCTTGCGGTTAGCCCTTTTCAGAATGTGGTCGGCGAGAGAGGATTCGAACCTCCGACCCACTGGTCCCAAACCAGTTGCGCTACCAAGCTGCGCTACTCGCCGAATGCGGAGCGCATCTTACTGCTGAGGTGCGCCCCCGTCAATCCCTTATTTTCAAAAAGCGATTCAACTGGCGATATTCTCGCCAGAGCAGCTACTGCGCGGCTTTTGCGGTGTTATCAGGGAGTTTACACCAGTTGTTGTTTTCGTTAATCCCACCATTCGGTGAGGTATAGCCGAGACAACCCATAATGGTGTCGTACAGCTCAACGTGACGACGCGGCACCTTCATTTCCGCCTCTTTCTTCAGTTGAGCAAACATCTTCGCCTTCTCCGGATTTTCAAGATACTTATCCGACATCCACATGATCATCGGCACGCGGAACTGCTCTGGCGGTGCCAGCTTGCGCGGTGTACCGTGCAGATGCTCTTTCTCGTTGATGGATTCACCGTGGTCTGCCGCATAAATCACAATCGCTTTCTTATCGCGCAGCTGGTCAATCACCCTGCTCAGGAAGGTATCCACATACAGAACCGAGTTATCGTAGGCGTTGATCAGCTCCTGCTTGCTGCAGTCTTTATTAATGCCCACGCACTCAGGCTGCCACTTCGCGAAATCACGCGTGTAGCGCTGGTAATAGCTGTAATGCGACCCTTTGGTATGCAGAATCACCAGATGCTTGCCCTGTGGATGGTTCTTGAGGGACTGTGACATCTCTTCCAACAGCAGCATGTCGTCGACGTTTTTACCGCGGTTACGCGGCTCGGCACCAATCTGCTCGCGGTACGCGATGTTATCTGCCAGCGTGTTGGTGTAGAACCACATCTCACTTTGCATCGCGAACAGGTCAGAGCTAAATCCAAGCTGCTTCAGCACGGCAAACACGTTTTGCTCTTTCAGCGTGCGTTGCGGGTTATCGCTTGCACCGCCTTCACGCACAAACATGCAGCGCAGCGAGAGCTTAGTTGCGGTATCGCAGGAGTAGCCACGGTAAGCCACCAGGTTCTTTTCCTGCGCCAGCTTTGGCGTGGTATCCCGGTCATAGCCGAGAATGCCCATGTGATCCCAGCGCGTCGTTTCACCAATGACAAAGACGACGTACGTATCATCAATCCCGTCGGCTGGCGGCTGGTAGGTGAATTTTTTCAGTGGATTAATCAGAGACTTCACATCACTGGATTCATCCGCCTGAGCCCAGGCATAAAGACCTAACGCTGACAGCCAGTTAGACGGCAAATAGGAGTTTGCCACCACGCCGCCATAGCTTGGCATATCCACGCCCGTCGCTTTTTCAACGCGTTTTTGCTGCGTTTCCATCAGGCGGATAGGCGCCCACACCAGCAGACCGGCCAGCAGAACGACAACGATATTGCGGATCCGCTGGCCACGCGTGCGCAGCTGGCGTAACAGCGTATAGCGGCAGGTATTGCTCCAGATAAAGAACAGCGGGATCAGACAGGTTAAAATCGTCCAGACGATAAAGCCTTTCCCGACCACCTCTTTCGAGAGGTCAATATCCGTGGTCATCACCGAGGCAACGATACCGTAGCCAATGACCACGTTCATAAAGGTCATGTAATAGCTTGCGGCGGCGGAGATAATCACCACCAGCGAGGCCAAAATTTGCCATGTCCGGCGGCCAAAAAGAGAGAGCAGGCGTAACAGGAAAAAGGTAGCCAGAACAGAGCCAAACACTTCAATCACGGCGAAAATCGCATTGCTTACGGTGAGGTGTTCAAAATAGCCTTCCACTCTTCTGAACAGCACCGCGCCATTCAGAAACAAACCGATATAGACAGCCAGCATCAGACACAATCGTTGCTGGGTAAGAGACCTAATATATTTCATGCAAACAACCCTGGGGGAAGGGGTATAAAGACCCGTCGAATCTCATGGAGAAAGCAGACAGAGTAAGTAGGTGCGGGAGAAACCGTTATCAGAAACGTCTACAACCGCGATAAGTAGACCACAGCGGCAAAAAAAAGTGGCAGCAGAGAGTGTGATCGATGAAGATTTTTACAAAAAAATCATCTCCTGAAGAAAAAGGCCACAGATGCGACCGGTAAAAAGGGAGAAGGGCCAGCGAACTGACCCTCAGTGATTACTCGTATACCACGCTAAAATTCACCGTCGCATTCGCCGCGCCGACGGTGGCATCGGTCTTCACCAGAACGTAGCTGGCGATATAGTTGAGCTGGTTTGTACCATCAAACCAGACGCTATGCTCAACCGGCGTCGTATTGGTACTGACCGGATACTGCTGCACACCACCTTTGGTTTTGATCTTCAGCCCAACCCCGGTTGCACCACCGCTGTCCAGGGCGAAGAGGTCAGGATTCGTCGAATCCGCCGTTCCGTCCATCGTCACGTACACCCGCGCAACGTCCTGACAGTTTTTCAGGCCAATCGAGAAGCTTTGCTGGTTTAGCTCCCGTCCGACCGTAACCGGCCTTTGTAAGACGACTGACCCCATATCGACATCGATATTGTCTTTCACCAGCTCACAGGTCCCCTGGCGGATGCTGATGGTGAAATGCACATCCCCCGCAGAACCAATGTTCTGCGGTGTCGCCATCGCGACCGTTGAAACCAGTAACCCACAGCCTGCTAAGGTATTGATGATTTTCATTGTCGTTACTCCACATCAATACGCAGGGTGGCGATGCCTTCGTAATCACCCGTTGTCGGCATTTTACCGGTGGTGCTAATCGGTTCGAAGGTCAGTTTAGTAGACGCGACGCGGTGGGTATCATCCACCAGTTCTGACATGCTCATTTCCTGTTCAAAAGCAACGCTATTTGGGATCAGGACGTTGCCGCCTTGGCCTTTGATAATGGCACCGATATCAGGGTTACCCATGCTAATAGCATTGCTGTCGTTCTCGTTAGGCGTGCCTTCAATATGCAGAAAGATTTTTACGCCATCCGAAATATTGGTGCATTTGAATTGCAGCTCTTTGGTAATGGACGCGGCACCTGTGGGCATCTGCCCTTTTCGGTCCTTAAAGTCATGCGCCTGGAACTCACCAAACGGAATTTCCAGCGTGCTGCCGGTGGACAGTTCGCAGCCCTGAGGGACAATCACTCGTCCACTGATATAAATCGACGCTAAGGCAGTAGCACCATAGACACCCGGCTTTTTAGTACCGAAAAGGTCCATAAGTTTTGTTTGCGGGATAATCTGCTCCCCGACAAACGGGTGAGTTATTTGTAAATTTATCGTTCCAGTACTGCCAGTAATATACTCCCCAGTCTCACAGTCAGAGGTTCCATTTGGTGATTTATTGGACAGATCGGTAAACGGAATATGGACAAGACCGTTATTCCAGACCATTACCGAGCCCGCAAATGCCAAATATTTGTTAATCTGAAAGTACTGATAACCACCAGCAACATTCCCTAAAGGCAGATCGCTTGTTGCCTTATAATATTCTGGAGGATAAGGTGTTTGGCGATCGGCTACTGCAGGGCATTCACAGGTTCCCTTATATGTCCCACCAATATTCCATGAATAGAAGTTATCGATAATTGCCCCAGTCGTGTTCTTTGAGGTATCGGTAATCGTTTGATCAAATGTGGGGGAATAAACTTTCGTTCCTTCAATCGCCTCGCAGGGCCCCCAATCCGCTGCCACTGCCCGACCGGCAAACAGCACTGACCCGCACATCAGGCCTGCGATTAAAATCAGTTTTTTAAACATGCCCTTATCCTTCCCTGTTACCGGCAGACGGCATTCGCCATCACCACGCCGGCATTATCCTGTTGTTCTGGTAACGTAAATGCTACGCGGCATTGCTGCGACTGGCCTTTACCCCAATTCACCTGCAGCGCGCCTTTCTCTGGCATCCCGCTGATATAAAGCTGTCCGTCTTCCCCGACGATGCTGCTGGACTCTTTTTTGGTATCCAGAAGCGTGGCGGTGGCGCCGAACGGTACCGCTTTGCCGTCGGCCTGGGTCAGGTTCATCAGCACGCGATAGCCCACGCGGGTATCAAAGCGGGCCCGAACAATCGCGCCGCGCGTCGGCACCACGTTGACGGAGGCAGTGTCCAGGTCAACCTTGCTGTTGAGGCTGTCGCTTCGCAGTGAGACTTCCGTTTCACGGTACGGAGTGAGGTAAGGCACAACCGCGTTACCCATCCAGTCCACTTCCACACCGCCGTTGTTAATGACGTGCGCACCGCGCGCGCCCGGCGCGGAGATAATCGCCATGGATTCGCCCAGCGGCTGAGAAAGGGTAATGCCTTCGCCGTGGGCGATAACCCCGCCGCGCAGACCGTAGTTCACCTGCTGGCCGTCACGGTTGTAGTTGTAACCCAGGCTGGCGCTACCCACGCCGCCCTGGTAATCCAGGTTCACGCTACCGCTGTTACCCACCCCGTTGCTGCCGTAGCCTTCCTGCACGCTATAGTTCAGGTTGCGGTCTTCCAGCGCGGTACCGCTCACGCCCAGCTGCTGGTTGGTGCGGCCATGCTGATCGGTGGTGAGGCGATAGTTACTCCACATGCGTCCCAGTGGAATGGAGAGGGAGAATGACAGCAGACGATCGCTCTCATCCCACTCCGGGCTTTTCGTCCAGGTGTAGGCGATGCTGTAGTTCACGCGGCCAATACGGCCGTTGTAACCGGCGTTCAGCGAGCGCTGTTTACCCTCATCGTTCCAGTAGTCCTGCTGCGTGACGTTAAAATAGACAGAGCCCCAGGTGCCCAGCTGCTGCGTCACGTTGCCCTGAATCTGGCTGCGTTTGTGGTACTGGCTATACGAGCTGTCCGCATCGCTGCGTACATCGGTTGCTTCCTGGAAGGTGTAGTAGCCGCTGGTCGAATACTTGTAGCCCAGCAGGCGGAAATCGGTGCCGCTGTTAAAGCTCTTGGAGTAGAGGAAGCGGTAAGACTGACCTTCCGAGCTCTCATCGTTGGCCAGATTGCTTTTCGCCTGGGTCACGTCAATGGAGACCGCACCGATGTAACCGAAGTTTTTACCTAAACCGCCCGCCAGCGAGTAATAGTCGTCCGAGAAGATCGACCCGCCGTAAACGGTAAAGCCGTATGGCAGACCGTACATGGCATCCAGCTGCCCGAACTTCGGCTCGGCGCTGCTATAGTTCCCGGCACGGTATTCCCCTGCGGAGAGGCTGTACTTCAGATGGCCTTCACGCTGGAGGATCGCCACCGCGGAGAACGGCTGTACGAACTTCTGCTCGCTGCCATCCGCTTCTTTAATGGTGACCGTCAGGTCGCCGCTGTTTGAGGTGGGGTACAGGTCATTAATTTCAAACGCACCCGGCTGAACAAACGTACGGTAGATAACGTAATTGTTCTGCTCAACGGTCACTTCGGCGTTACTTTTGGCAATACCGCGGATGACCGGCGCAAACCCGCGCTGGCTGTCAGGCAGCATCTCTTCGTCCGAGGTTAGCTGCGCACCGCGCATCTGAACGCTGTCAAAAATATCACCGGACGTAGAGGTATCCCCCAGCGTCAGCTGTGATTTCAGCGGCACAATGGCGCGGCTTAAGGATGTGCCGATATTATCCCATTGGTTTTTGCCGTCGTTTCTTGTCCAGGTGCTGTAGTTACGTAACCGCCACGCGCCCAGGTTCATGCCACTGCGCAAGTTCAGATAGTAGCTGTCGCTGTTGTAGCTGGTATCACTGTCGTGGGCGTCATAGCTGGCGTTGCTGCCGGAGAAGTTATAATCCAGCAGCAGGGCATTTACCCCTTCGTCCCACTGGGACTCCGGTACCGTACCGCGCGCCGTCTGCTTCATCGCGGCCTGCGGGAAGCTCATGATCAGCGTCTGGTCCGCAAAATCGAAATGGCTGGCGGCTTGAGGGATAATGTCGTCAAAGGCCACGCACGCTTCCGGCGGCGCCATTTTCAGCGCCGGGAAGCTTTCAATACGCACGCCCATGTCCTCAAGCTGCACGCGGCTTAAGCACGGCACCAGGCTTTCACCCATTTTTGTGCGCTGAGCCTCTGTCGCAGCCTTAAACTCGAGGGTACGAGACTCCATTTTTTTGTCGTTGACCACGACCGACACGCGGTATTTACCCGGCAGCTGTTCGGCTTTACTGGATTCATACATTGAAAGGTCAACGTGCTGGTCAATACCCGGCACATCTTCCAGAAAGCGCGGGTTAAATGTTCCCGCATACGCGGGGAGCGTACCCGCAACGATCAGCGCAAGCGCGGACAGCGGGAAACGCAGGGTCTTATTGACCTGAGGAAGATGCGTCCATGGCATAGTAATAAACCTTCAAAACGTATTAATTAACGCGCTGAGTCAGCATGTCGCCAGCCGTACCGAAGTCATTAATTATGTTGTATTTAACTTCGCTTACCTTGCCTGTACCGGCTGGCAGTTCAATATTCAACGAGCCTTTTGCTGGAACCATTCCCGCTTTTTCAATATCACGGCCGTTGGCATAAAATTTATTAAAAGTGAGGTTAAAGGCAGAGGGGTTTTCGACTTTGATCTGGTTTGCCCCTGCGCGTGTAAACTGCAGTTTGCTCCAGCCATCCATGCTGTTGCCTTTCAGGCCAGCCGGGCGATAGAACAGTTTTAAACGGGTACGCACGGCAATTTGCAGAACGTTTTTACCTTCCGCATCTTCACTTTTGGCAGGAATAGATTTCACGTTAATCCAGTAAACGGACTCACGATCCTGCGGCAACGTATTAGCGGTATTTACAATACGTAAGACGTTATTTTTCGTCGGGCTTAATTTAAATAACGGTGGGGTGATGATAAATGGCGTCTTTTTATTACCGTTAACATCATCAATCCATGACTGAATGAGAAATTCATCCGAGGTGCTTTTGTTGTTGACCGTCAGAGAAGCTTCCTTTCTGCTGCCGTCATAAATAACACGCGTGCTGCTTAATGCCACGCCGCCTGCAAAACTGTTTTGTGAAATCAGCGCCAGCGCCAGTGCTGCGCAAGATATCAAACGTGAGCGGTTCATGCTTCTCTCCCTGAGACTCCGCTGGAAAAAATGGCAACGGGATTTCCGTTGCCATTCGCTTTTTAAGTAAAGGATGACCCTTAGTTGTAGGTCAGGTTGAAATCAACTTCTGCGTTACCGTAACCAGTAGTAACAGCATCTTTGGTCGCAACGTAGTTAGCGGTGTAGTACAGCACGGTCTGGCCAGCAGCCAGGGTGGTGGTGGATTTACCGGTGTTCATGTCAACCATGGTGTTGCTGTTGTCATAGATACCGATGCCCACGCCAGTTGCGGCACCCGCTTCAGTGTTAACAGAAACCAGTTTCGCATTGTCTGCGTCAGCCACGCCCGCGAAGCTCACGTCAACTTTGGTTTTAGAGGTGATGTCGCAGTCTTCCAGTTTGATCTGGAATGGTTTGGAAACAGATTTGTCACCAGCGGCTTTGAAGACTGTTTTCTTAACCTGACCCAGCACAACTTCCTGGTTCTGAGAGTCAGTAGAAATTACGCATGGCGCGTCAACGATTTCACCGGAGAATCGAACGGTGCCGTCACCAGATTCAGCCGCGAAAGCAGAAGTGGAAACTACAGCGAGAGCAGACAGTGCAAAAATAACCTTTTTCATTAAAAACTCCATTTATGACGGTAGATGACAGAACGTATCCTTAGGAATAATCTGCATTTTGTGAGGAAATGGAGTATATAAAGGGGAGTTTGTATTTTAAAATTAGAATAAGTAAAGCTGTTTTTTAGTCAAAGTTAAAACCAAGTAAATTCATAATGATATAAGCGCGTTCGTACAACCCTCTTTTCCATTAGGAATAAATCAATATAATTTATATATTGTTTTTGGCAATATATAAATCAGTCAGATGAATCACCTTCTTTATTTAACGTAGCTCGGGTGACAATTAATTATGTATTTGTGCTAAATCAAAAAAAAGCGCCCGATGGGCGCTTTATATCTGGCATATCGTATGTTACGCATGTACTTCTTTGAATACTTCACGCTGCGGTTGACGAATCGTAGTGGACAGTGCCAGGGAGATAATCAACAAGGCGAAGATCACACAGAAGGTCACGTAGAACCCACCGAACAGGGAAGCAATCAGCGAGCCGCAGATACTGCCGATCCCGAAGCCCAGATAGATCACGCCGTAGTTTTTCGCCAGATTGTTCAGGCCAAAGAACTCGCTCACCAGCGACGGGAAGACGGTAATGGTGCCGCCGAAGTTAAAGGCCACGCAGGCAATCGCCGCGAAGAAGGTAGCTTCATTCAGCGGAGCGAACAGCAGCGCCGCCATGCCGACCAGCGAAACCACCTGCCCAATCGTAATCACACGGATGCGGGCGATTTTGTCAGACAGAATACCGAGGACCAGACGACCGGAGAGGTTAGCAATGGAGATCACGGTCACCGCATTGGCCGCCGTGGCCGCATCCAGCTTCACCATCCCCTGCGCGATGTCCTTCGCCACGCCGATCACATACAGACCGCTCATGCAGGCCGTCAGGAACATCACTGCCAGCATCCAGTACTGCGGCTTACGCATGGACTGCGCGAGGGTGAAGTCGTTCTCCACCACGCCGTTAACGGATTTGACCTCCTGCTGCGGCGCATCGGTCATCAGCGTGGCGCCGAACAGAATCATCACCAGCACGATTGCGCCCCAGATCATAAAGGTATTTTCCAGGCCAACGGACGCCAGCAGGTGGGAGTCGATAAATTTGAACCCGAGGCTGCCCAAGCCATAGGATCCGATGGCGAATGCGGAGATTAAGCCTTTACGCTCCGGGAACCACTTCACGCAGTTTGACAGCGTCAGCAGGTAGCCTGCGCCATCGGCCAGCCCCACCAGCACGCCGGCGCTCAGCCACAGCATCATCAGGTTGCTGGAGTGCGCCGTCAGGAAAAAGCCCAGCCCCAGCAGTATGCCGGACGCCATGGTCACACGCTTCACGCCAAAACGCTCCTGCAGCTTGCCCGCGACGGAAGACGAAATCGCCAGACCCAGGCTCAGCAAACCAAAGGAGAACGCAACCTGGCTGACCGGTGCGCCGAGTTTGTCGGAAAGCGCGCTGTTGAACAGGCTCCAGGTATAGACCGACCCCAGCGCAAACTGGGTGACGATGGTGCCAAAGAGCGTGAGCCAGCGCGTGCGGTTATAAGTTGATGTGTTCATGGCAGTTGTCCTGCAAGAGAAATTAAGGAAGTTCGCTGAGGACAACGATAAACAAAACCTTAATACGCCTGGGGGAAAACGGCATGAAATGCAGGCGGAACGGAATGAAATGCCTGGAATCGGGAATGAATGGCCTGGCCCGGGAATAAAGCGACGACGTGTTAGTACCCGCTATCGCCGTAAAGCCCGTGGTTATTGTATTCGAGATGTTATCGTAACGTTTAAAAAAGTAACAACGTTAGAAATTCGCGCTGACGCCGAGGGTGTACAAAAACTCCTCACCGGCGGTGGTGTGTTCCCCCTGAGCCAGCGACGCATAGGCCGCCATGTGGGTATTAAAGGGAATATCCGTTCCCACGGTGACGTCCATCCAGCTACCGTTTTGGGCAGGGGCTGGCGTTTGCGGCATGCCAAACTGCGATTTCCACTGGTTTTCACCAAACTGCTGGTTATAGCCGATCTGCGCCCAGGGACGGAGATCGCCGTACTGGGTATTCACGCGCCACCCCAGCGTGCTGACGCTGGCATGCCAGAGCGGGTCGGTGAGTGCCTGCGTCGACGCGCTATCACCAAACTCGTTAATCATTATGGGAGCCGTGCCGTCGTACCGCCACGCCACCACCGGGCCGGTAGTGATATGCGCTGAAACTGGAAAATTCCAGCCCACGCTCATCGCCCCCTCCGTCGTGCTGCCAGACGGTATATTCAGGGCAAGACCCGGCGCGTTTTGCGAAGACTGAATACGCTCAGCCAGAATATCCTCATAACGCGGTTGGTGATCCGCGTCCCATGTATAGCGTTCCGCCGTATTATTTTGGGCGTCTGAAACGATATATTCCTGTTGCCAGGCAGACGCTGTATTACAAAAAAACAGGCAGGCTGAAATTCCCACCAGGCCAGAAGCAGCATGGCGACCACTGATTTTTTTTATCATCATCAACGCGACCCCAGAGAGAGCCGAATTCGGCGATATTTGTCGTTATTCAGGAAGAGCTTATAGCCCTGTATTAACTATTGTCTTTATAGTAAACACGTCAAGCCAGTCAGAACGAAAATTTTGCGAAATCAGTATCAATAAGGGAGATGACGGATGGAACGTTGCGGTTGGGTAAGCCAGGATCAGCTTTATATCAACTATCACGATCGGGAATGGGGCGTGCCGGAAACGGATGGCAAAAAACTTTTTGAGATGATCTGCCTTGAGGGCCAGCAGGCGGGTTTATCGTGGATTACGGTACTGAAGAAACGCGAAAACTACCGCAACGCCTTCCACCAGTTCGATCCTGTCGCCGTCGCCGCCATGACCGACGAGGACGTGGAACGCCTGGTGCAGGATGCCGGCATCATCCGCCATCGCGGTAAAATCCAGGCCATCATCGGTAACGCACGCGCTTACCTGGCGATGGAACAAAACGGCGAATCGTTCTCAGATTTTGTCTGGACGTTTGTGAACAACGCTCCGCAGGTCACCCAGGCCGCCACGCTCGCGGAAATCCCGGCCTCGACCCCGGCCTCGGATGCCCTCTCGAAGGCCCTGAAAAAACGCGGCTTTAAGTTTGTCGGTTCCACCATCTGCTACGCCTTTATGCAGGCCTGTGGCCTGGTCAACGACCACGTTACCGGCTGCTTCTGTCATCCGGGAGGCCATCATGATCCGCAAATGGCAAAGTGAGAATACCACGCCGCTTCTGAGCCTGTGGCTTGAAAGCACCACGGAAGCGCATCCGTTTATCGAGCCGGGTTACTGGAAAGAGAACGAGGCCATGGTGCGGGACGTTTACCTGCCGTCGGCGGAAACCTGGGTCTGGGAACAGGACGGCGAACCTTGCGGATTTATCAGCGTAATGCAGTCTCAGTTTGTCGGCGCGCTGTTTGTCGCACCGTCATGCATCGGGAAAGGCATCGGGCGCGCGCTGCTGAACCATGTTCAACAGCGCTTCCCGCACTTAACGCTGGAGGTGTACCAGAAAAATGTCCGGGCGGTGAATTTCTACCATGCTCAGGGCTTTCGCATTGAAGACAGCGCCTGGCAGGATGACACTCAGCACCCGACGTGGATCATGAGCTGGCAGGCGGATCAAACGCCGTTAAGGTAAGCGCGGGTCCCTGATATTTCTCGACCCAGGCCAGGGCCGTATTCCCTGCGCAACCGTTCCCCAGCTTCGAGCTGGGGAGATCTTTGGTCAGCACGTTAACCGCCCCGTTTTTACAGATACCGCCTTCGGCGGGCTCAAGGTCGGGCCATGCGCCCTGATGAATGCAGATCACGCCCGGCTTAATCCCGTCGCTCACCACCGCCCCTGCCAGCACCTGCCCGCGCGAGTTCCAGACGCGCACCACGTCGCCGTCCACGATCCCGCGGGCTTTCGCATCGAGGGTGTTCAGCGTGATCGGCTCTCGCCCGGCGACCGCATACTGCTCGCGCAGGGACGTATAGTTAAGCTGGCTGTGCAGACGGTGCGCGGGATGCGCTGACAATACCTGCAGCTGTTCCGGCTGGGCGTTGCCGTGCCACTCGTCCGGCTCGAGCCACATAGGGTGTGGCGGGCAGTCGGCATAGCCAAAGCTGGCGATGCGCTCGCTGTGGATCACGATCTTTCCGCTCTCGGTTTTCAGCGGGTTGTTCTCCGGGTCGCGGCGGAAATCGGCAAAACGGACAAACTTCGCGTTTTGTTCGCTCTCCGGCATCTCGACGATCTGGTTCGCCTCCCAGAACTCAGCAAAGGGCGGAAGCGTCACGCCCTGCGCCGCGCCGCGCTGTCCGGCAATCTGGTAGAAGGTCTCCAGCCATTGCAGATCGCTTTTCCCTTCGGTAAAACGCTCGCGACCGCCCGCTTCCCACAGCTCGCTCAGTTCAGCAAACACGTCAAAATCATCACGCGCCTCATCGCGCGGGGCGACAACGCGCTTCATCGGGACCATATGCTGGTTGCTGTAGTCGCCGGTCATGGTGAGATCGTTACGCTCAAACGAGGTGGTCGCCGGGAGCACGATATCTGCATGCTTAGCCGAGCCGGTCCAGAAGCACTCTGAGATCACCACCAGCTCCGGCTTTTGCCAGGCGCGGATCAGGCGATTGGTATCCTGATGGTGCGTGAAGTTCGACCCGCCCGCCCACCAGACAAATTTAATATCCGGGAAGTGGCGGTCCAGACCGTTGTGCTGATAAAAACCGCCGGGGTTTTCCAGGGCTTCAACAATCCGCGCCACCGGGATTTTATCCACGGCATCCACGCCGCCCTGCACCGAGCCTTGCAGAGACGCCAGCACCGCCGCTTTACGCGTTGGGTTACCGCCGTTCGCAAAGTGATAGGAGAGACCAAAACCCCCGCCCGGCGTGCCGATCTGCCCAAGCATTGCGGCAAGGGTGACCAGCATCCAGTGTTTTTGCTCGCCAAACTGCTGGCGCTGCATTCCCCAGCCGGACATTAACATCGTGGTATTTTTATGGAACAACGCCGCCAGTTCGCGGATTTTGTCCGCAGGAACGCCGCAAATATCTGCCGCCCACTCTGCCGTTTTCGCTACCCCATCGGATTGGCCCGTCAGGTAGTCGGCAAATTTATCGAAGCCGGTGGTATAGCGCGTCAGGAATTCGACGTCGTGCCAGCCGTTTTCAACCAGCGTATGGGCGATACCCAGCATCATCGCCACGTCGGTGCCCATATGCGGGGCGATCCACTCGGCGCTGTCGCCGAAGAAATCCATGGTTTCAGAGCGCATTGGGTCAATGCAGATGATGCGCTTGCCGCTTTTGCGCAGCGCGTCGAAATACCCAATGCCCTGCTCGTCGCTGGCATTCCAGGCAATTTTCAGCGTGTTGAGGGGGTTAGCGCTCCACAGCACCACCACGTCGGTATGCGCCAGCACCAGCGGCCAGCTGGTCTGCTGCTGGTACACTTCGTTCCCGCCCACGACGTACGGCATGATCGCCTGCGCCGCGCCGGTGGAGTAATCCCCCAGATGGCCGGTATAGCCTCCCGCCAGGCTCATGTAACGCTGCAGCAGCGTCGAGGCCTTATGCAGCACGCCGTTAGAACGCCAGCCGTACGACCCGGCGAAAATGGACGACGGACCGTAACTGTCGCGAATGCGCCTGTGCTGGGCGTGGATCAGCGCCAGCGCGTCATCCCAGCTCACGCGAACAAACTCATCCTGACCGCGAATACCCTGAGGCTTGTCCGGCGAGACCAGAAAACCTTTACGCACCATCGGCCAGCGCACGCGCGTTTTGCTATGCACCTGATCGCGAACGACGGTCTGTAACGAGTTGGGATGTTGTGTTGGCAGTGCCCCGCGGGACGACAGGACATTTTCGCCATCGGTTTCGACCAGCATCGGCCCCCAGTGGGCGGCGGTCAGAATGGTTTTCGTTGAGGTGCTCAAGCGTGCGCTCCTGGTTGCGTGCAGGTTTTACGGCCTTCTTGCTGAGGCAGTTTATGGTTTGTCACAAATTTCAGAGTTATACCCGGAATTTTCTCCGTATCTGGACGTCATAATCAACTGCCACGCTCGCCGTGGCAAAGAATAAAAAGGATTAAGGAAAGAAGATGAAAAAACGCGTACTCGTTATTGCCGCTCTGGTGAGCGGTGCACTGGCTGTTTCTGGCTGCACAACCAACCCTTACACCGGTGAGCGCGAAGCGGGTAAATCCGGCATTGGCGCAGGTATCGGCTCGCTGGTCGGCGCAGGCGTTGGGGCGCTCTCCTCCTCCAAGAAAGATCGCGGCAAAGGCGCGCTGATTGGCGCAGCGACGGGCGCGGCGCTGGGCGGCGGCGTAGGCTATTACATGGACGTGCAGGAAGCGAAGCTGCGCGACAAAATGAAGGGAACCGGCGTGAGCGTAACGCGCAGCGGCGATAACATCATCCTGAACATGCCGAACAACGTGACCTTCGACAGCAGCAGCGCGACGCTGAAACCCGCGGGGGCGAACACCCTGACCGGCGTGGCAATGGTGCTGAAACAGTACAACAAGACCGCCGTTAACGTGATTGGCTATACCGACAGCACCGGCAGCCAGGATCTGAACATGCGTCTGTCCCAGCAGCGCGCCGACGCTGTGGCCAGCTCGCTGATTACCCAGGGCGTTGAAGCGAACCGCATCCGCACCAGCGGCATGGGCCCTGCCAACCCTATCGCCAGCAACAGCACGGCGGAAGGCAAAGCGCAGAACCGCCGCGTTGAGATTACGTTGAGTCCAATTCAGTAGGTAAAAGCAAAACGGCAACGCTCGTTGCCGTTTTTAGTGTTTGCGCCCTCTCCCGTGGGAGAGGGTTGGGGTGAGGGCATCAGACCGCAACCTCCGGTAAGCGCAGCGCCACCGGGCAAATTACTTGATTCGCCAGATTTTCCCGCTAAGGTATTCACACTAAATTCAGGGAAATCAGCGATGAGCAAACCAGCCCGGGCCACCATCAGCGACGTGGCGAAAGCCGCCAAAACCGGTAAAACCAGCATTTCGCGCTACCTCAACGGCGAGAAACACCTGTTGTCCGACGCATTGCTGGCGCGTATTGAACAAGCCATTGCCGATCTCGACTACCGTCCCAGCCTCATGGCGCGCGGGCTCAAACGCGGTCGCACCCGCCTTATCGGGCTTATCATCGCCGATATCACCAACCCCTATTCCGTTAACGTGCTCAGCGGTATCGAAGCCGCCTGTCGCGAGAAGGGTTTCACGCCGCTGGTCTGTAATACCAACAACGAAGTCGACCAAGAGCTGCATTACCTCGATCTGCTGCTCAGCTACCAGGTCGAAGGAATTGTGGTTAACGCGGTAGGCATGCGGGAAGAGGGTTTAAACCGCCTGCAGCAGTCCTCCCTGCCCATGGTCCTCATCGACCGTAAAATTCCGGAATTTGCCTGCGATGTGGTCGGGCTGGATAACACCCAGGCCGCCACGACCGCCACCGAGCACCTGATCGAACAGGGCTTCGAGGCGATTCTTTTTCTGAGCGAGCCGTTAGGGATGGTCAACACCCGCCGCGAGCGCCTGAGCGCATTTCGCGCCACGCTGGAGCGATATCCCGGCGTGATCGCCGAAAATGCCGAAACGCCGCTTCACGAAGCCGACCAGCTCGACAACACCCTGCGCCAGTTCCACACGCGCCATCGCGGGATGCGCAAAGCCGTTATCTCCGCCAACGGGGCGCTGACGCTTCAGGTCGCCCGCTCGCTCAAGCGCATTGGCCTGCACTGGGGCAGCGATATCGGTCTGCTGGGGTTTGATGAACTGGAGTGGGCGGAGCTGGCGGGCGTCGGCATTACGACCCTCAAACAGCCCACCTGGCAGATTGGCTATTCTGCTGTTGAACAAGTGGTTCGACGCATTGAAGGCACCAGCGATGCCGTTCGCGAGCAGGTCTTCTCCGGCGAGCTGATCGTTCGCGGCTCCACCGCGCGTTAATTTTCCCTTGTGATACCGATCATAAATTCGACATCCTGACCTTTTCTTTGGAACCGGTTCCATCTAGCGTAATAGTATTGATATGTTGCGATGGAGTCCGAAGATGGGCAGGAAAATTATGGTGGTCACCGCCGCGTACGGTGCGGAACAGGTGCGACAGGCAGGCGGTCAGCGGGCAATGCTGCCCGTGATTGCAGGCGCAGGGGCAGACGGCGTGGAGATCCGCCGGGAACTGTTCAGCAGTGAAGAGCTGCTGGCGCTGCCTGCGCTGGGAGAATCCATTGAGCTGCTCGGCCTGCTGGCGTGCTACTCCGCCCCCGCCGCCCTGTTTATGCCCGACGGCACCCTCAACCCGGACCTGACCCACTATCTCTCTGAGGCCAGCACCCTGAACGCCCTGTGGCTGAAGGTTTCCCTGGGCCATTTCCGCGACGCGCAGCCTCTCGACGCCCTGCGTAGCCTGCTGAACGCAAGCGGCATGGCGCTGGTCGTGGAGAACGATCAGACCGACTGCGGTCAGCTCGCGCTCATGCAGCGCTTCCAGGCCGCCAGCCGGGAAATGGCGCTCCCCGTCACGCTGACCTTCGACATGGGCAACTGGCTGTGGGTTGGCGACTCGCCCGAAGAGGCCGCACGTCATCTTGCCCCTGCGGTGAGCTATATCCACGTTAAAGCCGCCGTGCCGCATAAAGACAACTTCCGCGCCGTGGCACCGGACCACGCCGATGCGCGCTGGCTGGATCTGCTCGGCCAGCTGCCTGCCGATGCCCCGCGCGGTATCGAGTTCCCGCTGGAAGGGACGGATTTAACCGCCGTTACCCGCCGTTACGTCAACCTGCTGCGCGAGGAGTAAATCATGCACAAGACGCTGGATGTCATCACGATCGGCGAAGCCATGGCGATGTTTGTCGCCACTGAAACGGGCGAACTGAGCGCGGTAGAGCACTTTATCAAACGCGTGGCAGGCGCAGAGCTCAACGTCGCGACCGGACTGGCGCGTCTCGGCCTGAACGTCGGCTGGGTCAGCCGCGTGGGGGACGACAGCTTTGGCCATTTCGTCCTCGACTCGCTGAAAAAAGAGGGTATTGATGCCGCAGGGGTTACCCTTGATGGACGCTTCCCTACCGGCTTTCAGCTTAAATCTAAGGTCGAAAATGGAACCGATCCCATCGTGGAGTATTTCCGTAAGGGATCGGCCGCCAGCCACCTCTCTGTCGCGGATTTCCACGCCGACTATTTCGCCTCCGCGCGCCACCTTCACCTGAGCGGCGTGGCGGCAGCGCTGTCTGCCAGCTCGTATGAACTGCTGGATCATGCGGCAGACACTCTGAAAGCCCAGGGAAAAACGATCTCTTTCGATCCGAACCTGCGCCCGGTGCTGTGGAAAAGCGAAGCGGAAATGGTCGAGAAGCTCAACCGTCTGGCGTTCAGAGCGGACTGGGTTCTGCCGGGCCTGAAAGAAGGGATGATCCTGACGGGTGAAAATACGCCGGAAGGCATTGCCGATTTCTACCTCAATAAAGGGGTAAAAGCGGTGGTGCTGAAGACCGGTGCCGATGGCGCATGGTTTAAGACGGCCAACGGCGAACAGGGCGCGGTCGCAGCGGTGAAGGTTGAGAACGTTGTCGATACCGTCGGCGCGGGCGACGGTTTTGCCGTGGGCGTGATTAGCGCCCTGCTGGAAGGCAAAACGCTGCAGCAGGCCGTCGCGCGGGGCAACAAGATTGGCTCGCTGGCCATTCAGGTGCAGGGCGACAGCGAAGGATTACCAATGCGAGCAGAGCTTAACGAATAAACATCCCCCTCACCCTAACCCTCTCTCCTCTGGGGAGAGGGCCGGGGTGAGGGGCATAAATCGCACTCAACAAAACAAGCCACCGTGTACCCTACAGACAACGGCGGTAACAACCTCAACAACAGAGGCAAGCCTATGAACAGTTCGACCAATGCAGTAAAACGCTGGTGGTACATCATGCCAATCGTGTTTATCACGTACAGCCTGGCGTACCTTGACCGTGCCAACTTCAGCTTCGCGTCCGCGGCGGGGATCACAGAGGACCTTGGCATCACCAAAGGTATCTCCTCCCTGCTGGGTGCCCTTTTCTTCCTGGGCTACTTCTTCTTCCAGATCCCCGGCGCGATTTACGCGGAACGCCGCAGCGTGCGTAAGCTGATCTTCGTCTGCCTGATCCTGTGGGGCGCCTGCGCGTCACTGACCGGCGTGGTGAACAATATTCCTGCCCTGGCCGCCATTCGCTTTATCCTCGGCGTCGTTGAGGCGGCGGTTATGCCGGCGATGCTGATCTACATCAGCAACTGGTTTACCAAATCTGAACGCTCGCGCGCGAATACCTTCCTGATCCTCGGTAACCCGGTAACGGTGCTGTGGATGTCGGTGGTGTCTGGCTACCTGATCCAGTCCTTCGGCTGGCGCGAAATGTTTATCATCGAAGGGGTCCCGGCTGTAATTTGGGCATTCTGCTGGTGGGTGCTGGTGAAAGATAAACCTGCCCAGGCGAAATGGCTTTCCGAAGATGAAAAAGCGGCGCTGCAGGCGCAGCTGGATAAAGAACAGCAAGGTCTGAAGGCGGTTCGCAACTACGGTGAAGCCTTCCGCTCGCGCAACGTGATCCTGCTCTGCGCGCAGTACTTTACCTGGAGCATTGGCGTGTACGGCTTTGTGCTGTGGCTGCCGTCGATTATCCGCAGCGGCGGCGAAAACCTCGGCATGGTAGAAGTGGGCTGGCTCTCTTCCGTACCGTATCTGGCCGCGACCATCGCCATGATCGTCGCATCATGGGCATCGGATAAGCTGCAGAACCGTAAGCTGTTTGTCTGGCCGCTGCTGCTGATCGCTGCCTTTGCGTTCATTGGCTCCTGGGCCGTCGGCGCGAATCACTTCTGGGCCTCTTACGCCCTGCTGGTCATTGCAGGTGCCGCCATGTACGCCCCGTACGGTCCGTTCTTTGCCATCATTCCGGAAATGCTGCCGCGTAACGTGGCGGGTGGCGCGATGGCGCTGATTAACAGTATGGGTGCGCTGGGTTCGTTCTGCGGCTCCTGGTTCGTCGGTTACCTGAACGGTGCCACAGGCAGTCCGTCCGCATCGTACATCTTTATGGGGGTGGCGCTTTTCGCCTCCGTGTGGCTTACTCTGATTGTTAAGCCTGCTAATAATCAACAACACCCTGTCGGCGCTCGCCACGCCTGAACCCTTAAAAATCAACGGAGATTAGCATGAAGCCGTCCGTCATTTTGTATAAAGCACTGCCGGAAGATCTGCAGAAACGTCTTGAAGAACACTTCACCGTCACGCAGGTGAAGAACCTGAGCCCGGAAACCGTGGCGCAGCACGCCGAAGCGTTCGCCAGCGCCGAAGGCCTGCTGGGTTCAAGCGAGAAAGTGGATGTCGCCCTGCTGGAGAAAATGCCGAAGCTTCGTGCTACCTCTACCGTTTCCGTGGGTTACGACAACTTCGATGTGGACGCCCTTAATGCCCGCAAGATCCTGCTGATGCATACGCCACATGCCCTGACGGAAACCGTGGCCGACACGCTGATGGCGCTGGTACTCACCACGGCGCGTCGCGTGGTGGAAGTCGCCGGGCGCGTGAAAGCGGGCGAATGGACAAAAAGCATTGGTCCGGACTGGTTCGGCGTGGACGTTCACGGCAAAACGCTGGGCATTGTTGGCATGGGGCGTATCGGGCTGGCGCTGGCGCAGCGCGCGCATTTTGGTTTTAACATGCCGATTCTGTATAACGCGCGTCGCCATCACGGTGAAGCCGAGGAACGCTTCAACGCCCGCTACTGCGAGCTGGACACCCTGCTGCAGGAAGCTGATTTTGTCTGCCTGGTTCTGCCGCTGACGGACGAAACGCGCCATCTGATTGGCAAAGAGGCGTTTAAGAAAATGAAGCAGTCAGCCATTTTCATCAACGCGGGTCGTGGCCCGGTGGTGGATGAGAAAGCGCTGATTGAGGCCCTGCAGAACGGTGAGATCCATGCAGCAGGTCTGGACGTCTTTGAGCAGGAGCCGCTGCCGGTGGATTCCCCGCTGCTTTCGCTGCCTAACGTGGTTGCGCTGCCGCACATCGGCTCAGCCACCCATGAGACGCGCTACAGCATGGCGGCCACTGCGGTCGATAATCTCATCGCCGCCCTTAGCGGAAAGGTGGAGATAAACTGCGTGAACCCGCAGGTGCAACGATAGAAACGAAAAAACCCGCCAGAAGGCGGGTTTTTGAATTTTGTGCTACTGGGTTGGAAGCTTACAGGCTTACAACGTTACCAGCTGCTGGGCCTTTAGCGCCGCTTTCGATGGTGAAGGAAACTTTCTGACCTTCATCCAGAGATTTGTAGCCATCGTTCTGGATAGCAGAGAAGTGTACGAACACGTCTTTTGAGCCATCGTCAGGAGTGATGAAGCCGAAACCTTTATCAGCGTTGAACCATTTTACCAGACCAGTCATTTTAGCAGACATAGAAATTACCTTATTAACAAATATATTGAGCCTTCCGGCTTGATGGATTGCGTTACAGATTTTTAAGCGATGAAGGAAGGGTCACAACGAAGGGTATCTATGGATAACAATCTGGACTGCTTTACTAAACTGCTTTAGGTCTGTGTAACAAACCGACGGGGATAGTTATACCGATGTGGTAGAAGAATGACAAGCGTTATTTTCGATAAGCATAAAAAAAACCCCGCCGGAAGCGGGGTTTTTTCGGTTTATTCTGTGGCCGTGACGGCGGCACTCCAGGCCTGGCTAAAGGCCTGATGCTGGGAGGCCAGCGGCCCAATCAGCGTATTGTACTGGCTTGCCTGCTGCGAGGTCGGGAACTGAATGCCGTTGGCAACAAAGCTCACCTGCGTATTCTGCTGGGCAATAAAGTCACCCACCTGAACCAGCTGCTGCGTGAAGATTTGCGCGGCCGGAATCAGCGGTTGCAGCGCTTCAGAAGGCTTGGTCACCACTTTCTCATACACTTTGTCGAAGACCGGTTTGAGATCGTCGCCCTGCTTCAGCGCAGAACGTGACGCGTCAGCCTGCATTTTCGCATTCTGCAACTGCTGGCTCAGCACGCCAAGCGCACCGTTGGACTGGCGAAGCGGTTCGCGCTGCGTCATATAATCCTGCGGAACGCGGATGGCGTTCACGCTATCCACCACGGGACGAATTCCGGAATCCATCGCCTGGCTCACCTGCTGTGAATAACCATAAAGAATGGCGTAATCGGACACGAAGGGGCCAAACTGTTTTTTCTGATCCGCAGTCAGCGTCGGCAACCGCTCGCCGCTGCGCATCACTGTATTCTGTAGAAAATCGATAAACGCTTTGCGCTGATCGCCTTCTTTATCAAAACACCCACTCAGGCTAACAACCATCAACAACGCCGCAATAGGCGCAAACCAGCGAGAGCAGGACTTTCCTGTCGCCATTTTATTACTCCTTTCACCCAAAAAAGCGCACACCGGCACACGCGTGCCCGACGCTGACAAGGATAGTCCAGGTCAGCCTTGCAAGATACTCTTTTCATGCAAAACGGCTATTGCCGATTTATTTCTTACCATTTACAAAAAAATACCTGACGAAGCCGACATATGACTAATCAGGGAATTAGCATAACTATCCATATTGCTGAATCGGATAAAGCGATCGTTACCGCACGATTAATCACACCCGTGACGATCCTGGGTTGGTATTAGGGACTATTCTTAACTGGCTCTCTGATGTTCTTGATCACGATGTGAGATTTAAGAGGAGTCCTCAATGGAATATAAAGATCCTGAGTTTGAGCTGCTGAGCAGCCTGGAACAGATCATTTTTAAAGATGTACCGCAGACGATTAGCCTGCAACAAAAATCCAATCCCTTTACAGAATATGAGCAATTGCGCAAAGGGACAGGATTGAAAACCGAAGAATTCGCCAGAGCGATGGGTGTCAGCGTGGCTATGGTGCAGGAGTGGGAGTCAAAACGTGAGAAACCCACCCCAACCGAGTTAAGGCTGATGCGCCTGATTCAGGCCAACCCTGCACTCAGCAAACAGATAGCGTAGTCAAGTTTGAACGCCCCCGCCTCTGCGGGGGCTTGTGTTTAAAGGCTCTCACAACGCCAGCCCGCCTCTTCCCACACCCATTCATGCGTTAACGTTAAGCCTCTTAAAAACGCCTCATCGTGTGATACCACCAGCAGAGCCCCGGGGAAATTGGCCAGCGCCGCTTCAATGGCCTGGACCGAGGCCAGATCCAGATGGTTGGTCGGTTCATCCAGCAGCAGAAGCTGCGTGGCCTCCGCGCGCCACAGCACGCAGGCCAGGGCGGCCTTAAGACGCTCGCCGCCGCTGAGCTCCGCCAGCGGGAGCATCACTTTGTCGGCACCCAGTTGAAGCTGCGCCAGACGGGTTCGCAATACCCCCTCTTCCAGAGGCGTATGACCCAGGTTGAGATGCGTCATGACCGACTGCGAAAGATCGAGCCGGGACAGATGCTGGTCGAGATAGGCACAGCTGACGGACACCTTACAGGTACCCGAACGGGGGGCAATCTCGCCGAGGAGGATTTTTAACAGCGTCGATTTTCCGCAGCCGTTCGGTCCCTTTAACGCCACGCGCATCGGTCCGTCCATCCGCCAGTTGAGCGGAGGAATATGCACATGCGGCAGCACCAGATCCTCCAGCACCAGCACCTGCTTCCCCTCCGGGATCTGACTCCCCGGCAGGGTGAACATTACCGGGTTATCTTCTTCAACGCGTTCACGCGCCTTGTTTACCGCAGCATTCAGGGCTTCATTTTGCTCGCTGTGCTGTTTTTTCCAGGAACCGATCCGCTCCTTTGCCGCGCCTTTATATTTGACCCGCTCGAACGACGCGATATTCAGGGTATCGACGGTGCGCAATGTCTTTGCCGAACGCCGCTGGCTGTCGTCATGCTCTTTTTGCATGCGTACCCGAGTGCGTTTGCGCTCGGTTGCAGCATGTTCCAGCGCCGCGCGGGCCGCCTGCTGTTCGGCATCGCGCTGGGTTTGATAATCCGCATAATTCCCGCCGTAGCTGCGCAGGCCCGAGGCGCTCAGTTCAAGGATTCGCGGCACCTGCTCCAGAAGTTCGCGGTCATGGGAGGCCACCAGCACGCCGCCCTGAAAACGACTGAGCTGGTCGTAGAACCACGCCCGGCCTTGCCGATCCAGATGGTTAGTGGGCTCGTCCAGCAGCATGAAATCCGCCTCAGCCGTAAACGCCCCGCACAGCAGGGCGCGAATGCGCTCGCCGCCGCTGAGTTCACCGGCAGGTTTATCCGGGTCAAACGGTGGAAGCTGCGCATTGCTAAACGCCTCGCTCAGACGCTCGGCAACATCCCAGTAGCCGTCAAGCAACTCCAGATCGTCAGGCTGGTAATCGCCGCTGTCGATGCGCTTACGCGCAGTAAAAATCGCGTCATACCCGAGCAGTTCAGCCAGCGTCGTCTGCGGAGAAATGACGTGCTGCTGCGCCACATAGACATGCGAGCCAAAGCGTTCAATATGACCGGTAGCCGGTTCGTCCAGCCCCGCCAGCAGACGCAGCAGACGCGTTTTCCCGCTGCCGTTACGGCCAACCAGCGCGCACAGGGAGGGTTCCAGTGTGAGATTCAGCGGACCAAAAAGGGTATCGCCCGTCGGAAACTGACAGGTGACCTGATGCAAAATAAAAGAAGGGGACTGCGCAAAATGAGCCATAAGCACTCCTGAATGAAATCAAAACATCCCCTGCCGACGCGGTGGCGTTTAGCAAGGATCGAAATTCATCAGTCGTGTTTGTTCATTTTTGGGGGGCGCTCCAGCGCGAGAAAGTTAACGCGATAAGGATAGCGGTAATGTGTTGACCATTTCAAGGTTAAATTTTGGGCGACTTATACTCCCTCTCCCTTTGGGCTGAGGGATCCCCACAAATTAATGCGAGCAGTGAACAATCCCCTCGCCCCTTTGGGGAGAGGGTTAGGGTGAGGGGGAGCATACGGCTCTGGTGGTCATTCCGTTCACTTTATGTTCCTTGCTACTCTGTAACGACAATATCCGTGAACGTGCCAGGGTGGCTCAATCGCCACCACCCTGGCTACCCGGGCTCCCGGCGGTAAATCGCCGCTACGCGGTACCTTCGGCTTATTCCTTCCGGCTTATCGGGGACGGGCGGAGGTAACATCCCTGTAAAGCCCGCCCTCTCGGCGCATCCATGCGCCTCGCCCCGGCCTGCAGGAAACGCCTCAGCGATTTACAGCCGGACCATAGCGTCGCTATAAGACCTCTGCCCGCAGTATGCTTTTCATTGCGGTAATTTTGCGAGTCTCTTTCCAGAAATGGTAATATCCTCAGTGGCATAGCTCAAATCTATTGCCGCCTGTTTTGATGAGCAGTAAGTTCTCTTTGCACCTGCAAAATCAGGTGCCGGGTTTAGCATCCTGGCTTATCTTATCGGCGGCACATTATGTGCAGCATGCTTTGCTACATCTCAATGGTGGGCTGAGCAGGGGCATCGAAAGATGCGCCGGTATCCGATAAGGCCGGTAATGCTAACTCTGTTCAGTCCACCACCAGCGAAGTTAGCATTTCCGGTGGTGGAAGCTTTATCACTTATCGGAGGCTGCCAATATGGCTACTACCCCAACCCAAGCTCATTCTTTATTCACCCTGCCCTTCAACCACGCCACCGAATTCACCGAACTGGCGGATAACTGCGAACGTTTTACCGACGCACTGGTAGATTGCGAAGAACCCGCCCCAAAAATGGCGCTTTACGGCAGACTCTATGCCTGTCTGAATCTTCTGCAACCCACGCTTCTGGAACCTGTTCCGGACGCTTTAAAAGCCAGCCTGACCGTGAAGGAACTCCCGTCACGCGTTCCGGCTTTCGAACCCGAATGCGATCAGCTGGGGCGCTACTGTCAGGAGCTTACGCAGCTGCTGATGAACGGCTCACTGCCGCGACAATCTGAAATCGTTATGGAAGATTTGCTGTGCGAGCTGGTCAGCTACTTTGCTGATACGCTGAAGGCACCGCGCTGGCTGCAGACAGACGAAGGCACAATCGCGATCGGCTAAACCTGCCGGATGACGCTGCGCTTATCCGGCCTACAAAAACCCCATAAAAAAACCCGCCGAAGCGGGTTTTTAGCATTTGTAACAGCGGGCACATTACTGCAGCAGCGAAATATCCGCTACGCGCAGGAACAGTTCGCGCAGTTTCTCGAGCATGGAGAGACGGTTAACACGCAGCTCTTTATCTTCTACGTTCACCATCACTTTCTCGAAGAAGGCGTCGATAACGTCACGCAGCTCGGCCAGCTCCACCAGCGCTTCCTGGTAGCGACCTTCCGCGAAGTACGGCTCGAGCTTGTCGCGCAGCACCACAACCTGCATCGCCAGGGCGATCTCTTCCGGCTCTTTCAGGGTTGCGGCGTTCACGCGCTCGTTCAGCGTCTCGTCGGATTTCGCCAGAATGTTGGATACACGCTTGTTGGCCGCGGCCAGGGCAGATGCCGCTTCCAGGGTACGGAAGTGGGAAACCGCCTTCATACGCGCATCGAAATCAGCCGGACGAGTCGGACGACGCGCCAGCACCGCCTGAATGGTGTCAACGGTGTAACCTTCGTCCTGATACCACGCGCGGAAACGACCGAGCATAAAGTCGATCACGTCATCCACAACGTTCGCGTTGGTCAGCTTGTCGCCGTACAGACGCACCGCTTCTTCGGTCAGCGTCTGCAGATCGAGGTTCAGGTTCTTCTCAACGATGATACGCAGCACGCCCAGCGCAGCACGACGCAGCGCAAACGGGTCTTTGTCGCCTTTCGGATGCTGACCGATACCGAAGATACCCGCCAGGGTGTCCATCTTATCGGCAATCGCCACGGCGCAGGCAACCGGGTTGGACGGCAGGTCGTCACCCGCAAAGCGCGGCTGATACTGCTCGTTCAGGGCCACGGCCACGTCTTCCGCTTCGCCATCGTGACGCGCGTAGTGCATGCCCATCACGCCCTGGGTGTCGGTAAATTCGAACACCATGTTGGTCATCAGGTCGCACTTGGACAGCAGGCCAGCACGCGTCGCGTGGTTGACGTCTGCACCGATTTCACGAGCAATCCAGCCGGACAGCTCCGCAATGCGGTCGGTCTTGTCGCGCAGCGTGCCCAGCTGCTGCTGGAACAGCACGGTCTGCAGGCGCGGCAGGTTATCTTCCAGACGCTTTTTACGGTCGGTATTGAAGAAGAACTCGGCATCCGCCAGACGTGGGCGCACCACTTTCTCGTTACCGGAGATAATCTGGATCGGATCTTTTGATTCGATGTTCGCTACGAAGATGAAGTTTGGCAGCAGCTTGCCGTCGTTGGCGTATACCGGGAAGTACTTCTGGTCACCCTTCATGGTGTACACCAGCGCTTCAGCCGGAACGGCCAGGAATTTCTCTTCGAACTTCGCGGTCAGCACAACCGGCCATTCCACCAGAGAGGTGACTTCTTCCAGCAGGCTTTCGCTCAGGTCAGCGTTACCGCCAATCTGGCGCGCCGCTTCTTCGGCGTCCGCTTTGATTTTGGCTTTACGCTGCTCGTAGTCGGCAATGACTTTACCGCGCTCCAGCAGGATCTGCGGATACTGGTCGGCATTGTCGATGGTGAACTCAGGCTCGCCCATAAAGCGGTGGCCACGGATCACGCGATCGGACGCCACGCCCAGAATGGTCGCAGGGATAACGGTATCGCCCAGCAGCAGGGTCACGGTGTGAACCGGACGCACGAAGTGCACGTCGGACGCGCCCCAGCGCATCAGCTTAGGAATCGGCAGCTTCGCCAGCGAAGTGGCAATCATGTCCGGCAGCAGCGCTTCCGCGCTTTCGCCTTTCACGTGCGCACGATACAGCAGCCACTCGCCTTTATCCGTGGTCAGACGCTCGGCCTGATCAACGGTGATGCCGCAGCCGCGCGCCCAGCCTTCAGCTGCTTTGCTCGGCTTGCCTTCCGCGTCAAACGCCTGGGCAATCGCCGGGCCACGTTTTTCGACTTCACGATCCGGCTGAGACGCCGCCAGATTTGCTACTTTCAGCGCCAGACGGCGCGGTGCAGCAAACCACTCAATTTTACCGTGTGCCAGGCCAGCGTTATCCAGCTCGGCAGTCACGTTCGCAGCAAAAGATTCAGCCAGGCTGCGCAGGGCTTTTGGTGGCAGCTCTTCGGTGCCGATTTCCACCAGGAAAGTTTTCTCAGACATGGCCGCCTCTTATTTGTTTCGGTTGCACATCGGGAAGCCAAGGGCTTCACGGGACGCGTAGTAAGCTTCTGCAACGGCTTTGGTCAGGGTACGAATACGCAGAATGTAGCGCTGACGTTCAGTCACGGAGATGGCTTTGCGGGCGTCCAGCAGGTTGAAGCTGTGGGCGGCCTTCAGAATACGCTCGTAAGCAGGCAGCGGCAGCGGAGTCTCCAGCGCCAGCAGCTGCTGCGCTTCTTTCTCGTACTGCTCGAAGCAGGTGAACAGGAAGTCCACGTCCGCGTATTCGAAGTTATAGGTGGATTGCTCCACTTCGTTCTGATGGAAAACGTCGCCGTAGGTGGTTTTACCCAGCGGGCCGTCGCTCCAGACCAGGTCGTAAACGCTGTCTACGCCCTGAATGTACATCGCCAGACGTTCCAGACCGTAGGTGATTTCACCGGTGATCGGCTTACATTCCAGACCCCCCACCTGCTGGAAGTAAGTGAACTGGGTCACTTCCATGCCGTTCAGCCACACTTCCCAACCCAGACCCCAGGCACCCAGCGTTGGGTTTTCCCAGTTATCTTCCACGAAACGGATGTCGTGGATGGTTGGATCCATACCCAGCTCTTTCAGCGACCCGAGGTACAGTTCCTGAATGTTGTCGGGTGATGGCTTAATCACCACCTGGAACTGATAGTAATGCTGCAGACGGTTCGGGTTTTCACCGTAACGACCATCGGTCGGACGACGGGAAGGCTGCACATACGCGGTCGCCATTGGCTCAGGCCCCAACGCGCGCAGGCTGGTCATCGGGTGTGAAGTGCCGGCGCCGACTTCCATGTCCAAAGGTTGAACAATGGTACAGCCCTGACGAGCCCAGTAATCCTGTAAGGTCAGGATCAGGCCCTGGAAGGTCTTGGTATCAAACTTTTGCATAGTATTTCGTGCTGGATACGTGTGGTTTTAAATGGAAGGGACCAGTATACCCGCTGGCTGCAAGATATACAGTACGAAACGGGGTTGTTTAGGGAAAATTGGGAAATAAGCCTTGCGGCCAGAACGCTGACGGCGTCTGGCTGTTGATTATGCGAGCAGGCTAGCGCATGGAGAGGTGTAAAAACTGACCGTCCGCATCAAACGAGCAGACAAAGCCCTCTTTGCGCGACGTATGGCCCCGCAGCTCGTAGCTTCCCTGAAAACGCTCAAACCCGGTGACATCAATTTTCTGCACGTCCGAGTTATAGCGGCGAGCGGCCCGATCCTTACAGAGCGCTTCCATATCCAGAGAACGTTCCGGGCTCATTTTACCCTGCTGCGCTTTTTGCACAGGTGCTTCTTGCGGCGCACTGCATCCCGCCAGGATCGCCAGCAGAAAGAGTGACGCCACACGCTTCATCATCATTTTTATTACCGCCCTGGTCAGTGGCTGTTATTTTTAGTATCAAAGCTTTTATAGATTACGGTCCGGCATTCTGCGAATCTCGCGGCCTCCCTACAAGCCTGCTGAATAAAACTCAGAATTTTCCAAACGAAGACTTTTGGACAACGGCAGTCACACTCAATTTACAGGGAATACGAGGAACTGATGCAGTCAAAAATTAACTGGATTGATAACCTGCGAGGAATAGCGTGTCTGATGGTGGTCATGATCCACACGACGACCTGGTACGTCACAAATGCCCACAGCATCAGCCCCGTTAACTGGGATATCGCCAATATTCTCAACTCTGCGTCACGCGTCAGCGTGCCGCTGTTCTTTATGATTTCCGGCTTTCTCTTTTTTGGCGAACGCAGCGCGCAGCCGAGACACTTCATTCGCATCGCGGCCTGTCTGGGGTTCTACAGCGCCGTTGCCCTGCTCTATATCACCCTGTTCACCTCGATTAACGCCGGGCTTTCGCTGAAATACGTGCTGCAAAAACCGGTGTTCTATCACCTGTGGTTCTTCTTCGCCATTATCGTTATCTATCTGGTCTCCCCGCTCATCCAGGTAAAAAACGTCAGCGGTAAAATGCTGCTGGCCCTAATGGTGGTTATCGGCATTATCGCCAACCCGAATACGCTCTCGCAGAAAATCGACGGATTTGAGTGGCTGCCGGTCAATCTCTATATCAACGGTGATACTTTTTACTACGTGCTTTACGGCATGCTGGGGCGCGCCATTGGGATGATGGACACGCAAAAACGCGGTCTGAACTGGCTCTGCGGGGCGCTGTTTATCGCTGGCGTGGCGGTGATTTCACGCGGGACGCTGCACGAGCTGCAGTGGCGCGGCAATTTTGCCGATACATGGTATCTGTACTGCGGGCCGATGGTCTTTATCTGTGCCGTTTCGCTGCTCACTCTCGCCAAAAACACTCTGAACGCGCGTCCCCTGCCCGTGCTGAGTCTTATCTCGCGGCACTCTCTCGGGATTTACGGTTTTCACGCGCTGGTGATCCACGCGCTGCGCACGAGAGGCGTTGAGCTAAAAAGCTGGCCGGTGCTGGATATCGTCTGGATTTTTGCCGCCACGCTGGCGATCAGCCTGCTGCTGTCGATGCTGCTGCAAAAAATAGACGCTCGCCGCTTCGTTAGCTAATGCTTCGCTGCCGGGCGCGATGATACTGGCGCGGGGAGGAAAACCCTGCCGCCAGTGAAGCCTGCTCCACGCCGCGCCCCTGCAATAGCCACTGCTCCGCCACCGCCAGACGCAGCTGCTCAAGATAATCGCGAACGCTAATGCCTAAATGTGACTGGAAAAGCCGGGTGAGGTGACGCGGGCTGACGTGCGCCAGGGCGGCAATGTCAGGCAAGCTCCACGTTTTTTGCGGCTCGGCGGTGAGCGCATCCTGCGCCCGATGAATCGCCGGATGAAGATGGTTGCGGTAGCGTAGCCACGGAGATAGCTGGGGATCGTCACCCGAACGGCGGAACCAGACCACCATTTCACGCGCCACGGTCAGCGCCTTTTCGGGGCCGCACAGGCGGTTAATCATGTGCAGCGCCAGATCGATGCCCGACGTGATCCCCGCGCTGGTCCAGATGTTCTCATCCTGCACAAAGATGCGGTTTTCTTTAATCGTCGCCGTGGGGGCAGCGGTGCGTAAACGGCTAATAACATCATGATGGGTTGTGCACTGTCGGTTGTTCAGCAGGCCCGATTTCGCCGCCAGTAAAGCCCCTGAACAGACGCACATCACGGCGATCTCCTGGCGCTGGATCTGCGGCTGCAGGCGCATCAGCCAGTGCTGGATCTGCTGCGCCTGTGGCGTTGAGAACTGAAAGCGGGAGTCGCTCACCCCCGGCAGTACAAGCAGGCTGCCCGGAGGCAGGCTTTCCGGCAGCGGCTGGATACCGCTCATCGTCAGGCCTATCGACGTCGGAACCTCCGGCTGCGGGCCAATGTAATGCAGGCGAAACGCGTCGCCAGCCAGCACAAAGGTCTCCGCCGGGCCGGTCATGTCTAATGACAGCACCCCGGGCAACATCACGAACCAGACGTCGATGCTCATTACAGGGACTCCAGCGTCTCCGCTACCGTTTTAATCTCGGCAAAACGCCCGGACAGTACCGTCTCGGTACGATGGCGAATTTCCGCTGCGCTCAGGGTAATGCCCTTGTACGTCATGGGAAACGTCAGCGTTGCCTCACTGACAAAGGTCACAGCATAACCCAGATCGGATGCCACCCGGGCGGTGGTTTCGCAGCACTGTTCAGTGCGAATACCGCAGATAATCACACTGTTGATATCACGCTCGCGCAGCCAGCGGTCAAGCCCGGTATCCGTAAATGCATTATGGACGTGTTTCTGGAAAACCACATCCGGCTGATGACGCAAAAAGGCCATCGGTTTGACATAGCCGCTTTCCAGGGTGAAAGGTCCGTCTTCATCCACATGAAAAATATCAACGACCGGAATATTGCGCGCCTGGCAGCCTTCAATCAGCCCCAGCATCGCCTGCTGAAACGCAGGGATCTCGCCTTCCTGCCAGTAATTGCGGTGGTGAAATGACTGCTGCGTATCGATGTTGATTAATGCAGTGCGTGACATGATGGATCTCCTCGCCAGTGGGTGTAACACCATACTGGCAAGGAAAGGAAGCCACGCACAGACCAAAAAAGGACATCCTCGTGCCTCTCCCGGACAAGCGTATTTACGACATCAGCGGCAGCAGCTGCTGGTAGATTTTGCGGAACACATAGCGCCTTTCCGTGTAGCGCGCATGGCGCACCGCGTCAGGCACATGCGCCTGTTCAAGCGTAAGCTGCGGCAACAGCTGCGAAAGCGGTTGTTCCGGATGAATAGCTATCTGCGCCAGACGCGCGGCGCCGAGCGCGGGCCCGACATCCCCGCCGGTGCGGAAATCCAGCTGCAACCCGCTGATATCCGACAGCATCTGTCGCCAGTAAGGGCTTCGCGCACCGCCGCCAATCAGGGTGACGCTCGTCGGTTTCAGGCCGCAGTCGTGCACCACGTCCATCCCGTCGGCCAGGGCATAGCCCACGCCTTCCAGAACCGCACGGGCCAGTTCTGCCGGGCCATGCTGATGGGTTAAGCCAAAGAACACCCCTTTCGCTTCCGGGTTGTTGTGCGGCGTACGCTCGCCGGAAAGATACGGTAAAAACCAGACGGTACCCGCAGCGTCATCCGCCTGCTGGGCTGCGGAAATGAGCGCCGGAACGTCGGCCATGCCGGTGAGTTTTGCCGCCCAGTCCAGGCAGGACGCCGCGCTGAGCATCACCGACATCAAATGCCATTTCCCGGGAAGGGCATGACAGAAGCTGTGCACGGCGCTTTCTGGATTACTGCGATACCCGTCGCTGACGGCAAAATAGACGCCAGACGTTCCCAGCGACAGCATCGCCTGGCCCGCCTCAACCATGCCAACGCCGACAGCGCCCGCCGCGTTATCGCCGCCCCCGGCCACCACCGGTACGGCAGGTATATTCCAGCGCTCAGCAATGGAGGACTGCAATGTGCCGGTAACCTCGCAGCCTTCGAAGAGGGCAGGCATATGGTCACGAGTCAGATGGCAGGCATCCAGCATCGCCTCGCTCCAGTCGCGCTTCGCCACGTCGAGCCACATTGTGCCGGCGGCATCGGACATGTCGCTGGCGAAATCGCCCGTCATGCGAAAACGGAGATAATCTTTCGGCAGCAGGACTTTCGCCACCTGACGGAAAATCTCCGGTTCGTGGCGCTGCACCCACAGTAATTTAGGCGCAGTAAAGCCGGGCATCATCAGGTTGCCGGTAATCTCGCGGGAGGCAGGTACGCGCGCCTCGAGAAGCGCACACTCTTCCGCGCAGCGGCCATCGTTCCAGAGGATCGCAGGGCGCAGCACGCGATGCTGGCTATCGAGCAGCGTAGCGCCGTGCATTTGTCCGGCAATTCCCAGCGCTTTTACGTCACGGAGACTATGCTGCGCACCTAAGGCTTTGATTGCGCGATCCGTCGCCTGCCACCACTGCTCCGGATCCTGTTCCGACCACAGCGGATGCGGACGTGAAACCTGCAGCGTTTCCGTCTGCGTGGCTAACACGTCGCCCTGCTCGCTCAACAGGATGGCTTTCACACCCGATGTGCCAAGATCGATCCCGATATACATTGTGGTGACTCCTTTGACAGAAATGCCCGGTGGCGCTGCGCTTACCGGGCCTGGATGCTGTTATTTATCGAACAGGTAGTGATTGACCAGGTTTTCCAGCAGTTCCTGATGCCCGCTCTGGTGCTGCGGCGCCAGCTGATGTTGTTCAGCGTACTTCGCGATTTCGGCAAGCGATAACTGCCCTTTCAAAATTTGCTGGCCCAGCTCACTGTTCCAGCCGCTGTAACGCTTCGCTACGCGTTTATCCAGCTCGCCGTCTTCAATCATTCGAGCCGCCACTTTCAGCGCCAGCGCCATGGTGTCCATCGCGCCAATGTGGCCGTAGAACAGATCGTATTTGTCGGTGCTCTGACGACGCACCTTGGCGTCAAAGTTCAGGCCGCCGGTGGTGAAACCACCCGCTTTGACGATCTCGTACATCACCAGCGCATTCTCTTCCACGCTGTTCGGGAACTGGTCGGTGTCCCAGCCCAGCTGTGCATCGCCGCGGTTCGCATCGACAGAGCCGAAGATACCCAGCGCAATCGCAGACGCGATCTCGTGATGGAAAGAGTGACCCGCCAGCGTGGCGTGGTTGGCCTCAATGTTCACTTTAATCTCTTTTTCCAGGCCGAACTGCTTCAGGAAGCCATACACCGTCGCCACGTCGTAGTCATACTGATGTTTGGTTGGCTCCTGCGGTTTCGGCTCGATCAGCAGCGTGCCGCGGAAGCCGATTTTGTGCTTATGGTCGACAACCATCTGCATAAAGCGGCCAATTTGTTCGCGCTCCTGGCGCAGGTCGGTGTTGAGCAGGGTTTCATAGCCTTCACGGCCCCCCCACAGGACATAGTTTTCACCGCCCAGCTGATGCGTGGCGTTCATTGCCGTCACCACCTGCGTGGCCGCCCAGCTAAACACGTCCGGATCCGGGTTAGTTGCCGCGCCCGCGCCGTAGCGAGGGTTGGTGAAGCAGTTTGCCGTGCCCCAGAGCAGCTTCACGCCGCTTTGCTGCTGTTTCGCCGCCAGCACATCCACCATCTGCGCGAAGTTGTTCAGATACTCTTTCAGCGACGCGCCTTCCGGCGATACGTCCACGTCATGGAAGCAGTAGTACGGCACGTTCAGCTTGTGGAAGAACTCAAACGCCACATCGGCTTTGCGTTTTGCCAGCTCGATGGCCTCACCCGGCTGCTGCCACGGGCGGTCAAAGGACCCCACGCCGAACATATCGGCGCCGTTCCAGCAGAAGGTATGCCAGTAACAGGCGGCAAAGCGCAGATGATCTTCCATGCGCTTACCCAGCACCAGCTCATCCGGGTTGTAGTGACGAAATGCTAAAGGATTGGTCGTTTTTGGGCCTTCGTAACGAACACGATCGAGTTGGTCGAAATAAGCTTGCATATTGAGCTCCATAATCAGGGTATGCGGCGAGTCGTTGATACAGGAGTAATAGTGAATAGACATTTTGGGTTGCTCAATTACGTTATTTCACACTGCTATTGAGAGAATGCACAACTGTGCGCTGGCTCGCAAAATAATGCGCAGACAAACTATTTTTCGGCGCGTATTCCAGAATCAAATGTAATTAAGACGTTACGTATTTTAAAATCCGATCGCGGTCATAAATTCAGAAATAAACCAAATATCATAATGAGAAGATAAAAATCTGTAATTGCCAGCCCGCCTTTCCGCGTTAAAAATTTGCTGCGTCTCAGCAGTGAATGTTTCTTTTATCTCAGCAACACATACCCCTACAAAAAGGCCTAATAATTATGAAGATAAAGAACCTGACTCTAACGCTTTGCACTACGCTCCTCCTTGCAAGCTTTGCAGGACATGCCAAAGAGGTCAAAATTGGCATGGCGATTGACGACCTGCGTCTGGAGCGCTGGCAAAAAGATCGCGATATTTTTGTTAAAAAAGCAGAATCCCTCGGCGCCAGCGTGTTTGTTCAGTCGGCTAACGGCAACGAAGAAACACAAATGTCGCAGATCGAGAATATGATCAACCGTGGCGTCGATGTCCTGGTCATTATCCCCTATAACGGCCAGGTATTAAGTAACGTGGTGAAAGAAGCCAAACAGGAAGGCATAAAAGTCCTGGCCTATGACCGCATGATTAATAATGCGGACATTGATTATTATATTTCATTCGACAATGAAAAAGTCGGGGAATTACAGGCGCAAAGCCTGATCGATAAAGTGCCTCAGGGCAATTATTTCCTGATGGGCGGCTCTCCGGTGGATAACAACGCCAAACTGTTCCGCGAAGGGCAAATGAAAGTCCTTAAGCCGTACATCGACAACGGGAAAATTAAAGTGGTTGGCGATCAGTGGGCCGACGGCTGGCTGCCAGAAAACGCGCTGAAGATTATGGAAAACGCGCTGACGGCCAACAACAACAAAATTGACGCGGTTGTGGCCTCTAACGATGCCACCGCAGGCGGCGCTATCCAGGCCCTGAGCGCCCAGGGGCTGGCCGGTAAAGTCGCCATTTCAGGACAGGATGCCGATCTGGCTGGCGTAAAACGCATTATCGCAGGCACCCAAACCATGACGGTCTACAAACCGATTACCCAACTGGCCAATACGGCGGCGGAAATCGCCGTAGAGCTGGGCAATGGCAAACAACCTAAAGCAGACGCGACCCTGAATAACGGGCTGAAAGACGTTCCGGCGCGCCTGCTCACACCGATTGAAGTCAACAAAGAGAACATTGACGCCACCGTGGTTAAAGACGGTTTCCACAAGAAGAGCGAACTGTAATCCGGCGCGGCCCCTGCTCTGCGGGGGCGCATCACGTTGTACTGTTCTTCCTTCGGGTTATGTGGAGCGGTTATGCCTTATTTACTTGAAATGAAAAGCATCACCAAACGCTTCGGCACGGTGAAAGCCGTCGACAACGTCAGCCTCCGGTTGAACCCCGGCGAAGTGGTTTCGCTGTGCGGTGAGAACGGTTCGGGCAAGTCGACGCTGATGAAAGTGTTGTGCGGGATATACCCACACGGCAGCTACGAAGGTGAAATCGTCTTTGCCGGTGAAGTTATCCAGGCGACACACATCCGCGATACCGAACGCAAAGGCATCGCCATCATTCACCAGGAGCTGGCGCTGGTGAAGCATCTCACCGTGCTGGAGAATATCTTCCTCGGGGCCGAAATTTCCCGCCACGGCGTGCTGGATTACGACACCATGACGCTCCGCTGCGAAAAGCTGCTGGCGCAGGTGAGCCTCAACATTTCACCGGATACCCGCGTGGGGGATCTGGGCCTCGGGCAACAGCAGCTGGTCGAAATAGCGAAAGCGCTAAATAAACAGGTCAGGCTGCTGATCCTTGATGAGCCCACGGCCTCGCTCACCGAACAGGAAACCGCGGTTCTGCTCAATATCATCCGCGACCTGCAAAACCACGGCATCGCCTGTATCTACATCTCGCACAAGCTGAACGAGGTTAAAGCCATTTCGGACACCATCTGCGTGATCCGCGACGGGCAACACATCGGCACGCGTGAAGCCGCCGGGATGAGCGAGGATGACATCATCACCATGATGGTGGGCCGCGAGCTAACGGCACTTTACCCGAATGAACCCCACGCAACAGGTGATGAAGTGCTGCGCGTGGAAAACCTGACCGCGTGGCACCCCGTTAACCGCCACATTAAGCGCGTCAATAACGTCTCGTTTTCCCTTCGCCGTGGCGAAATTCTTGGGATAGCGGGCCTCGTCGGTGCCGGGCGCACCGAAGCCGTACAGTGTCTGTTTGGCGTGTGGCCGGGGCGCTGGGAGGGCACGATTTATATCGACGGTCAGCCGGTGAAAATCGACAACTGCCAGCAGGCGATTGCCCGCGGCATTGCCATGGTCCCGGAAGATCGTAAAAAAGACGGCATCGTGCCGGTCATGGCTGTGGGTAAAAACATTACGCTTGCGGCACTCGATCGGTTCTCCGGCGCGCTGAGCAGCCTGGACGATGCCGCCGAGCAGCAGTGCATCCTCCAGTCGCTTGCCCGGCTGAAGGTCAAAACCTCTTCACCGGAGCTGGCGATAGGCCGCCTGAGCGGCGGCAACCAGCAGAAGGCGATTCTGGCGCGCTGCCTGCTTCTCAATCCACGCATATTAATCCTTGATGAGCCCACGCGCGGGATTGATATCGGTGCCAAATATGAAATCTACAAACTGATTAATCAGCTTGTACAGCAAGGGATTGCCGTCATTGTCATTTCGTCTGAGTTACCCGAAGTGCTCGGCCTGAGCGACCGCGTGCTGGTCATGCACGAGGGAAAACTGAAAGCCAACCTGATTAACCAGAACCTGACGCAGGAGCAGGTGATGGAAGCCGCTTTAAGGAGCGAACGTCATGTCGAAAAGCAATCCGTCTGATATCAAAGTCGCTGTTCCGACGCCCGGTGCGTTCGCGGGGCTAAAAGCGCTTAACCTGCAGGTTTTCGTGATGATCGCGGCGATCATCGTCATCATGTTGTTCTTCACGTGGATGACGGATGGCTCTTACCTGAGCGCGCGTAACGTCTCCAACCTGCTCCGCCAGACCGCCATCACCGGCATTCTGGCCGTGGGCATGGTGTTCGTGATTATCTCCGCGGAAATCGACCTGTCGGTCGGTTCGATGATGGGGCTCCTCGGCGGCGTGGCGGCGATTTTTGACGTCTGGCTCGGCTGGCCGCTGCCGCTGACCGTGGCGGTCACGCTGGTGCTGGGTCTGGTTCTGGGAGCCTGGAACGGCTGGTGGGTTGCCTACCGTAAGGTGCCATCGTTCATTGTCACCCTGGCGGGGATGCTGGCCTTCCGCGGGATCTTAATCGGCATCACCAACGGCACCACCGTCTCCCCCACCAGTGCGGCCATGTCGCAGATTGGCCAGAGTTACCTCTCAGATAGCGTGGGCTTTACCCTCGGTGTGATTGGGTTGCTGGCCTTTGTCGCGTGGCAGTGGCGTGGACGCATGCGCCGTCAGGCGCTGGGGCTGGCTTCTCCGGCGTCAACCTCGGTGGTGGGGCGTCAGGCGCTCACGGCGGTCATTGTGCTGGGCGCCATTTGGCTTCTTAACGACTATCGCGGTGTCCCGACCCCCGTCCTGCTGCTGGCGCTTTTACTGCTGGGCGGCATGTTTATGGCCACGCGCACCGCGTTTGGCCGCCGTATTTATGCCATTGGCGGCAACCTTGAAGCTGCCCGCCTCTCGGGTATCAATGTCGAGCGCACCAAGCTGGCGGTCTTCGCCATTAACGGCCTGATGGTCGCTATCGCCGGGCTGATCCTCAGCTCGCGTCTCGGAGCTGGATCGCCCTCCGCCGGTAACATTGCCGAACTGGATGCTATCGCCGCCTGCGTCATTGGCGGCACCAGCCTCGCAGGGGGTATCGGTAGCGTGGCGGGCGCGGTCATGGGGGCATTTATCATGGCGTCGTTGGATAACGGGATGAGTATGATGGACGTCCCGACGTTTTGGCAGTATATCGTCAAGGGGGCCATTCTTTTACTGGCAGTCTGGATGGACTCGGCCACCAAGCGACGGGCCTGATAACCGTATTGTGACTTAATTGGGAAGTGAGCCATGTTTGAAAAGCGTCACCGCATTACGTTGTTATTCAATGCCAATAAAGCCTACGACCGTCAGGTGGTAGAAGGTGTTGGTGAATATTTGCAGGCGTCGCAATCTGAATGGGATATTTTTATTGAAGAAGATTTTCGCACCCGTCTGGAGAACATCAAAGAGTGGCTGGGCGATGGCGTCATCGCCGACTATGACGATCCCGTCATCGAGCAGCTGCTGACCGACGTCGACGTCCCGATTGTGGGCGTCGGCGGCTCCTACCATGCGCCCGAACACTATCCGCCGGTCCACTATATTGCCACCGATAACCATGCCCTGGTCGAGGCCGCCTTTCTTCATTTAAAAGAGAAAGGCGTCCATCGCTTCGCGTTTTATGGGTTACCGGCCACCAGCGGCAAGCGCTGGGCCGTTGAACGCGAACACGCGTTTTGCCAGCTGGTCGCGAAGGAAAAGTATCGCGGTGTGGTGTACCAGGGGCTGGAGACCGCGCCGGAAAACTGGCAGCACGCGCAAAACCGCCTGGCGGACTGGCTGCAAACGCTGCCGCCGCAAACCGGTATTATTGCCGTGACGGACGCGCGCGCGCGGCACGTGCTGCAGGTCTGCGAACACTTACACATTCCGGTGCCCGAAAAGCTGTGCGTGATTGGCATTGATAACGAAGAACTGACCCGCTATCTGTCTCGCGTGGCGCTCTCCTCTGTTGCACAGGGCACGCGTCAGATGGGTTATCAGGCGGCGAAGCTGCTGCATCGTCTGCTGGATAAAGAATCTCTGCCCCTTCAGCGCTTGCTCGTGCCTCCTGTCCGCGTCGTAGAACGTCGCTCAACTGATTATCGCTCCTTAAGCGACCCCGCCGTCATTCAGGCCATGCACTATATTCGCAACCACGCCTGCAAAGGGATTAAGGTCGATCAGGTGCTGGATTCGGTGGGCATTTCGCGCTCGAATCTGGAGAAGCGTTTTAAAGAAGAGGTGGGCGAAACCATTCATGCCGTCATCCATGCTGAAAAGCTGGAGAAAGCACGCAGCCTGCTCATTTCCACGTCGCTGTCGATCAACGAAATCTCGCAGATGTGCGGTTACCCGTCTCTGCAATATTTCTATTCGGTGTTCCGCAAAGAGTATGACACCACGCCGAAGGAGTATCGGGATCGCCACAGCGAGGTGCTGATATAGAAAAGAAAACGCCTTCCAGTGGAAGGCGTTTTTTTGAGATTACATATGGGCGGCGATTAAGCGCTGGTTATCCTGGTACATGGCGAACAGATAGTTGTTATAGCTCTGTCCCTTTGTCGAATAACCTTTCAGCTTGTGGATCATCGTACTGGCCGTCACTTCCTGGTCCGCTTTACGCAGCTGAGCGCGTGATTTACGGAACGATGAGTAGGCCGGGTGCGTGTTCAGATTTACCACGTAGGCGCTGACGGAATCTTTCACAGATTCAAACTGCGAATAGCCTTTCACCTTGCCAGGGGCATTGTTACAACGACCTTTCACACATTTCATGCCGAAAAGGTTGTTGTTGCTACGCGCAAGCTTAGACGTCCCCCAGCCGCTTTCGGCAGCAGCCATGGTCGCAACCATGCTGCCCGGGATGATATCTACACGCTCAAGGAGAGCATTCCACGGCACACGACGCGTGTTACCGTTCCAGCTCAGCTTGTAGCGCTTCGTGATATCTTTCAGACGCGCGCGCTCTGACGGCGACCAGCGGCTATCGTACTGTTTGGAAATCAGCCAGTTACGATCCGCAGTAATCGCGGCATTTTGACTCGTGATGTAAGGCATTACCGTCCGGAGAAACGCTTTTTTCCTTGGTGTTCCGGAAGGGTATTTTCGCAAATCAGGAAGTGAACTACTCTTTGCACTATTGCGAGAATACTCTTGTTTACTGCTAACCTTACTACTTGTCGTCTTTATTACGTGGGCTTTCTTACTCGTTGTATCCGTGTGCGTCTTCGCAAGCACCTCACCCGAAAATGCCGTGGTGAGTAACATGAGTATCGCAGCCCCATATCGTCGAATGGGAGTCGATATCATTAGGTCTCCTGGTCGGATGTAATCATCCCAACACCTTATTTTTTTCACAAATTTGAGAGCGGAATCTCAAATCATATCAAAAATAGACTTCAAGAGCACGTATAGAAATAGTCCAATTCCGAAACTATGTCACCTGAAACTTGCTCATAAAAAAATCATTCCGCAGAAACTGTGTGCGCTATCGCAGATAACTGCCTAATTTTGCGCGAGATCACTCATCCTCACGCATCCTCCTGGCAGAAAGCGGCAGGGGATGAGTTTTTGCCCCCCGCCTGATGGCACACTGGTCAAAAATGCCGCGACAGGAAAAAGGAATGAAACGTACCGCATTAGCCTTTCTGATGTTACCCGCACTGGCGCATGCCGACTGGTCATCGCCGGGGTTTAGCGCCTTTAGCGCCGAAGGCACCGGGGTCTTCACCAGCCAGGCAAAGCTTGCGAAGGGTACGCATCCTCTGACGCTGAGTTTTGACAAGACGTGCTGGCAGCCTGCGGACGCGATAAAACTCAATGAGATGCTGTCGCTCAAGCCCTGTGACGGCACGCCACCGCAGTGGCGCCTTTTCCGCGACGGTGACTACCAGATGCGGATTGATACCCGCTCCGGCACGCCCACCCTAATGCTGACGATTCAGAGTGCCGCAGAACAGCCGGTTGCAAACGTCATCCGCCAGTGTCCGAAGTGGGACGGCAAACCGCTGACGCTGGACGTCAGCAGTACCTTCCCGGAAGGCTCCGTGGTGCGCGACTTCTACAGTAAACAGACGGCAACGGTGCAGAATGGAAAAATAACCCTGCAGCCAGCCGCCAACAGCAACGGCCTGCTGCTGCTTGAGCGCGCCGAAACCGACAAGCCTGCGCCGTTTAGCTGGCAAAACGCCACCGTCTATTTTGTACTGACCGACCGCTATGTGAATGGTGACCCGGGCAACGACAACAGTTACGGTCGCCATAAAGACGGCATGCAGGAGATTGGCACCTTCCACGGCGGTGACCTCAAGGGACTCGCCGGCAAGCTCGACTACTTACAGCAACTGGGGGTGAATGCGCTCTGGATAAGCTCTCCGCTTGAGCAGATCCACGGCTGGGTTGGCGGTGGCACCAAAGGTGATTTCCCGCATTACGCCTATCACGGCTACTACACCCAGGACTGGACAAAGCTCGACGCCAATATGGGCACTGAGGATGACCTGCGCCAGCTTGTCGACGAAGCGCATAAGCGCGGGATCCGCATTCTGTTCGATATCGTCATGAACCACGTTGGCTATGCCACGCTGGCAGACATGCAGGAGTATCAGTTTGGAGCCCTGTACCTGCAGGGTGATGAGCTGAAAAAGATGCTGGGAGAACGCTGGACGGACTGGAAGCCGGGCGCGGGCCAAAGCTGGCACAGCTTTAACGACTACATCAACTTTAGCGACAAAGCCGCATGGGAAAAATGGTGGGGTAAAAAGTGGATCCGCACCGATATCGGCGATTACGACAACCCTGGCTTTGATGATTTGACCATGTCGCTGGCATTTCTGCCGGATCTGAAAACGGAATCCACGACGCCTTCCGGATTGCCAAACTTTTACCAACACAAGCCCGATACCCTCGCGAAGGCCATCCCGGGATATACCCCGCGCGATTATCTGACCCACTGGCTCAGCCAGTGGGTACGTGACTACGGCATCGACGGTTTCCGGGTGGATACGGCTAAACACGTTGAGCTTGCGGCCTGGCAACAGCTGAAAGACCAGGCAAGCCAGGCGCTGGCCGCCTGGAAAGGGGCGAACCCGGACAAAAAGCTCGACAACGCACCGTTCTGGATGACCGGGGAATCCTGGGGCCACGGGGTGATGCAAAGCGATTATTACCGCCACGGTTTTGATGCGATGATCAACTTTGATTATCAGGAGCAGGCGGCAAAAGCGGTGGATTGCCTGGCCGACATGGATCTCACCTGGCAGCAGATGGCGGAGAAGCTGCAAAGCTTCAACGTGCTGAGCTATCTCTCATCACACGATACGCGTCTGTTCCGCGAAGGGGGCCAGCGCGCGGCGGAGCTGCTTCTGCTGGCGCCGGGCAGCGTACAAATCTATTACGGGGATGAATCCGAGCGTCCGTTTGGGCCAACAGGCTCCGACCCGCTGCAGGGCACCCGTTCGGATATGAACTGGCAGGACGTCACGGGCAAGCAGGCCCTAACCGTCGCCCACTGGCAAACGCTGGGCCAGTTCCGCGCCCGCCATCCGGCGATCGGTGAAGGCAAGCAAACCACGCTGTCGCTGAAAGAGGGGTACGGCTTCGTGCGCGAGCACAATGGCGATAAGGTGATGGTGGTATGGGCAGGTAATCAGTAGACCACACCCCTCACCCTAACCCTAACCCTCTCCCCACAGGGGAGAGGGAATTGCACTGTGCGGTCTTTCCCCCTCGCCCCTTTGGGGAGAGGGCCGGGGTGAGGGGCACTCTCCAGAACTATTCACTACACAAATCCAACTCTGCCATACAAAACAACAAATCCGACCACATCACCCGATTTGCACCAGCACGGTGCTAGCGTTATGGTTACCCACTTTCAAAATAAGCTCGACAGATCACCTGCTATGACGTTTTCACTTTTCGGCGACAAATTTACCCGCCATTCAGGCATTACTCGCCTGATGGAGGACCTCAACGACGGGCTGCGCACACCGGGCGCAATCATGCTCGGCGGCGGAAACCCGGCTCAAATCCCGGAGATGACGACCTATTTCCAGACGCTGCTCGCTCAGATGCTGGAAAACGGCAAAGCAACCGATGCGCTTTGCAATTACGACGGCCCGCAGGGTAAAACCGAGCTGTTGGCACTCCTTGCCGAAATGCTGCGTGACGAGCTGGGTTGGGATATCGAACCACAGAATATTGCACTGACAAACGGCAGCCAGAGCGCGTTTTTCTACTTGTTTAACCTGTTCGCAGGGCGTCGCGCCGACGGCACCACCAAAAAAGTGCTGTTCCCGCTGGCACCGGAGTATATCGGCTACGCTGATTCCGGCCTGGAAGAGGATCTGTTCGTCTCCGCGCGCCCGAACATTGAGCTGCTGCCGGAAGGCCAGTTCAAATATCACGTCGATTTTGAACACCTGCATATTGGTGAAGAGACGGGCATGATCTGCGTATCGCGTCCGACTAACCCAACGGGCAACGTGATCACCGATGACGAGCTGATGAAGCTGGATGCGCTCGCGAATCAGCACGGCATTCCGCTGGTGATCGATAACGCCTACGGCGTTCCGTTCCCGGGCATTATCTTCAGCGAAGCACGTCCGCTTTGGAACCCGAACATTGTCCTGTGCATGAGCCTCTCTAAGCTGGGTCTGCCGGGCAGCCGCTGCGGCATCATCATCGCTAACGAGAAAATCATCACCGCCATTACCAATATGAACGGCATTATCAGCCTTTCACCGGGCGGCATTGGCCCGGCGATGATGTGCGAAATGATTAAGCGCAACGACCTGCTGCGTCTGTCCAATGACGTGATCAAACCGTTCTACTACCAGCGCGTTCAGGAGACAATTGCGACAATTCGCCGCTATTTGCCGGAAGAACGCTGCCTGATCCACAAGCCTGAAGGGGCGATTTTCCTGTGGCTGTGGTTTAAGGATTTGCCGATCACCACCGAGCTGCTTTACCAGCGCCTGAAAAAGCGCGGCGTGCTGATGGTACCAGGCGATTACTTCTTCCCGGGGCTCGATAAGCCGTGGCCGCATACTCACCAGTGCATGCGCATGAACTATGTGCCCGACCCGGAAAAAATCGAAGCGGGGGTTAAGATCCTCGCCGAAGAAATCGAAAAAGCCTGGCGCGAAGACGGTTAGTAAAACCCTACGCCAGATAACGTTGCCGCTCGGCGCGTAATCTGGCGGGATCGACACAGCTTAACGCGTGGGTTGGACAGGCCTCAACGCAGGCCGGTCCGCCTTCGCGATGCGCACATAAATCACATTTCAGCGCCTGCGGCTTATTTCCCTCCAGACGAACCTGCATCGCCCCAAACGGACACGCCACCACACAGCTTTTGCACCCGATGCAGCGCGTCTGCTCAACGAGCCAGGCTCCCGCCGTACGGCTGATGGCATGGGTTGGACAGACGTTAGCACAGGGCGCATCCTCGCACTGATGGCAACCCACGGCCGTCGTGTAGGCGCCCCCCTTAACCACCCGAAGGCGGGGCGTAAAGGCATGAGCGGAGACAGCGCTCTGATGCGACACCGCGCAGGCCACTTCGCAGGTGCGGCACCCAATGCATTTTTCCGCATCCGCCATGATAAATCGGTTCATCTGTTACGCCTCGCGCACGTTAAAACCCAGCTCTTTTGAGATAGCCTCTGCCGTTTCGCGCAGCGGCTTGAGCAGGTTCTTCTCACCCACCTGCTTCATGCGCGACGTCGACAGCGAAATGGAGATCGCATACGGCACGCGGCCGTGGATATCAAAGACCGGCACGGCAATGCAGGAAACCCCCAGCTCGTTCTCTTCTTTGTCCATCGCCATGCTGCGATCGCGAATTTCCGCCAGCTCATCATACATCGCACTCAGCTCAGTGATGGTGTTGCGCGTCAAAGGTTGGATCTGTTCCTGATGGCTTTCCCAGTAGCTCGCCACGTAGTCCTGATGACCAAACGCCATGTAGATCTTGCCCATTGCGGAGCAGTAGAGCGGCATATGCTGACCGATATAGGCGCGCGTGCGCAGCATACCGGTTGTCGGTTCGAGCTTGTAAATCAGGATCGCGTGGTCGTCTTCCCGGCTGGAGAAGTTCACCGTCTCGCCGGTCGCGATGTTCAGCGCTTCGAGGTGCGGAGCGGCCACGTGGATGATATTCAGCGACGACAGCGCCTTTTGCCCGACGGCGATAAATTTGGTGGTCAGGCGATAGCTGCCCGCCGCGGGTGCCGGGGTCACATACCCGCACGACTGTAGCCCCTGCAGCAAGCGGTGCACGGTGCTCTTATTCAGCCCCGCCAGTTCCGATAAATGCGCAAGCGGACATCCGTTCGGATAGTTGCTGAGGATTTCAATCAGCATCAGGCCGCGAAACAAGCTCTGGCTGCCTGCTGGCCTCTCTTTTTCTTGCGTCATTTCGCTCTCTTTCATGCTCATTAAATGGCTCCTTTTTGTCGCGCCCTGATGGTAGCGCAAAGTGTGGTTCAGTTCACGATCTCAACAGAAAAAACACAACCTTTTGATTTTAATCGATTTTGAAAAACATGAATGTCGTTGATCTGACAAAATTTGATCGCTATATTTGAAATCAGATTCCGCATAGTGAAATTTAGCGATAAAAAAGCACTCGCACTTGCCCCTTAAAAGAACAGGAGAACAGGGATGAAAGTGACCTTTGAAGAGTTGAAAGCGGCGTTCAATCGGGTCCTGCTCGATCGCGGCGTGAAAGCTGAAACCGCAGACGCCTGCGCCGAGATGTTCGCCCGCACCACGGAGTCCGGCGTCTATTCGCACGGCGTTAACCGCTTCCCGCGCTTTATTCAGCAGCTTGATGCAGGCGATATCATTCCCGACGCACAGCCAAAACGGGTGATGACATTAGGGGCTATCGAACAGTGGGACGCCCAGCGCGCCATCGGAAACCTGACGGCGAAAAAAATGATGGATCGCGCCACCGAGCTGGCGTCCGACCACGGCATCGGTCTGGTGGCACTGCGCAACGCGAACCACTGGATGCGCGGCGGCAGCTACGGCTGGCAGGCGGCGGAGAAGGGCTATATCGGCATTTGCTGGACCAACTCTATCGCCGTGATGCCCGCATGGGGATCAAAAGAGTGCTGCATCGGCACCAACCCGCTGATCGTGGCTATTCCCTCTAACCCGATCACCATGGTCGATATGTCGATGTCGATGTTCTCCTACGGCATGCTGGAAGTGAATCGCCTGGCCGGGCGCGAGCTGCCGGTCGATGGCGGCTTCGACGACGAGGGCAATCTCACCCGAGAGCCGGGCGTGATTGAGAAAAACCGCCGTATTCTGCCGATGGGCTACTGGAAAGGGTCCGGCTTATCCATCGTGCTCGATATGATCGCCACCCTGCTCTCCAACGGATCCTCCGTCGCGGAAGTGACCCAGGACAACAGCGACGAGTATGGCGTGTCGCAGATCTTTATCGCCATCGAGGTTGATCGCCTGGTCGACGGCCCAACACGAGATGCCAAACTGCAGCGCATCATGGACTTCGTCACCACCGCCGAACGCGCTGATGAAAACGTCGCCGTCCGTCTGCCGGGGCATGAATTCACCCGTTTGCTGGAAGAGAACCGCCGTAACGGCATCACGGTTGACGACAGCGTGTGGGCGAAAATCCAGTCTCTGTAAGGAGTGGACCATGATATTCGGACATATTTCCCAGCCAAATCCGTGTCGCCTGCCGCGGGCGATTGAAAAAGCACTTCATTTTCTTCGCACTACGGATTTCACCACCCTGGCGCCAGGCGTGGTGGAAATTGAAGGCCGCACTATTTTTGCCCAGGTTCTCGACCTGACGACAAAGGAACCGCACGAGAACCGTCCTGAAGTGCACCGCCGCTATCTGGATATTCAGTTTTTGGCATGGGGTGAAGAGAAAATCGGTATCGCTATTGATACCGGCAATAACGAAATAAGCGAATCATTACTGGAACAGCGGGATATTATTTTTTATCACGACAGCGAAAATGAATCCTTTATCGAAATGACACCCGGCAGCTATGCCCTATTTTTCCCGCAGGATGTGCATCGTCCTGCCTGTATTAAAAACAAGGGATCCGCAATTCGTAAAATTGTGGTGAAAGTGGCAATCAGCGAATTAGATTAGTTTTCTGATATATATACAGGAACGCGAAATGACCAATACCGGTTTTATTATTGGTGCGTACCCCTGCGCACCCTCGTTTCACCAGAAAGGGGAACAAGAAGAACAAACCTTCTGGCGGGAACTTTCCGACACGCCGAACATTCGTGGCCTGGAACAGCCGTGCCTTGAACATCTCCATCCGTTTGGGGATGAATGGCTGTTCCGCCATACGCCGGGTGACTGGCAAATCGTCGTCACCGCAGTCATGGAAACCATGCGCCGCCGCGGCAGCAGCAACGGCGCGTTTGGCCTGGCCTCAGCCGACGAAGCGCAGCGTAAAGCGTGCGTTGATTTCTACCGTCATCTGCAACAGAGAATTACTGCCGTGAACGCTCGCTTCCCGGGCAAAGTGATTGCCCTGGAGATGCAGGCAGCCCCGCAGGCGGGCAATGCTTCCATCGAACAGGCTACCGAGGCGTTTTCCCGCTCGATTCGGGAAATCGCGGGCTGGGACTGGGACTGCGATCTGGTGCTGGAACACTGCGATGCCATGAACGGTCCGGCACCGCGCAAGGGCTTCCTGCCCCTGGAGCAGGTGCTGGAGGTGGTGAAAGACACCGATATCAGCGTCTGCATCAACTGGGCGCGTTCGGCCATCGAAGGCCGCAGCACGACCCTTCCGCTTGACCACGTTAAGGCCGCGCTCAACGCCGGGAAACTGGGTGCACTGATGTTTTCGGGCACGACCAGCCACGGGGAGTACGGAGAATGGCAGGATCTGCACGCGCCGTTTTCTTCATTCTGCGCCGACAGTTTGATGTCAGCTGAACACGCAAAATCACTCTTTACTGCGGCGAGCGCCGCAACGTTGAAATTCTCCGGTATTAAATTACTGGAAATAAATGCTAATGCTGACGTCAGTCATCGCATCGCTATTTTGCGTGACGGTATTAGCGAAATGAATAAAGCAACACAATAACAATAAAAATATCCCTATTCCGGTTACATTGACTGAGACAGTAAATATGAACACTTACTCGAATACTCTACAAGCGGACATTCCGCGCCAGCGCTGGCTAAGAATCATTCCTCCCATTCTTATCGCCTGCATTATTTCATATATGGACCGCGTGAATATCGCTTTTGCGATGCCGGGTGGTATGGATGAAGAATTAGGTATTACCGCCACTATGGCGGGCCTGGCAGGTGGGATCTTCTTTATCGGCTATCTGTTCCTGCAGGTTCCCGGCGGCAAGATTGCCGTCCACGGCAGCGGCAAGAAGTTTATCGGCTGGTCGCTGGTTGCCTGGGCGGTGATCTCGGTGCTCACGGGTCTGGTGACGAATCAGTATCAGCTGCTGGTGCTGCGCTTCTTACTCGGCGTGGCGGAAGGCGGGATGCTGCCCGTTGTGCTCACCATGATCAGCAACTGGTTTCCGGATGCCGAGCGCGGTCGCGCCAATGCCATTGTGATCATGTTCGTACCCATCGCCGGGATTATCACCGCCCCGCTGTCGGGCTGGATTATTACCGCACTCGACTGGCGCTGGCTGTTCATCATTGAAGGTCTGATGTCCGTCGTTGTGCTGGTGCTGTGGGCGTTCACCGTGTACGACCGACCGCAGGAAGCGCGCTGGATCTCAGAGGCGGAGAAAAACTATCTGGTGCAAACGCTGGCGGCGGAGCAGCAGGCCATCGCCGGAAAAGAGGTAAAAAATGCCTCGCTCAGCGCCGTGCTGTCCGACAAAACCATGTGGCAGCTGATCGCCCTGAACTTCTTCTACCAGACCGGGATTTACGGTTACACCCTCTGGCTGCCGACCATCCTGAAAGAGCTGACGCACACCAGCATTGGTCAGGTGGGCATGCTCGCCATCCTGCCTTACATCGGCGCCATTGCGGGCATGTTCCTGTTCTCTACGCTTTCTGACCGCACCGGCAAGCGCAAGCTGTTTGTCTCCCTGCCGTTGATTGGCTTTGCACTCTGCATGTTCCTCTCTGTGGCGCTGAAAGAGAGTACCTGGCTGGCGTATTCAGCGCTGGTGGGCTGCGGGTTCTTCCTGCAATCCGCCGCGGGCGTGTTCTGGACCATTCCGGCGCGACTGTTCAGCGCAGAGATGGCGGGCGGCGCGCGCGGCGTGATCAACGCCCTGGGCAACCTTGGTGGCTTCTGCGGCCCGTATGCGGTTGGCGTGCTGATCACCCTGTACAGCAAAGATGCGGGCGTTTACTGCCTGGCGGTGTCGCTGGCGCTGGCGTCACTGCTGGCCCTGCTGTTACCGGCGAAATGCGATGCCGGCGCAGAGCCTAATCCCACGGTGACTCCGCATAAGCGTGCGGCCTGATGCCCTCACCCCAGCCCTCTCCCACGGGGAGAGGGAGAAAACCGAACCGGGTCCACCCGGCGAATAAGTGAGATGAAGATGAGTGAAAAAGAACCCTTCTGGCTGGGTATCGATTGTGGCGGTACTTATCTGAAAGCCGGTTTATACAACAGCCAGGGCAAGGAAGTTTGTATTGAACGTCGCTCCGTTGCCACGCTCAGCCCGCGTGCTGGCTACGCGGAGCGGGATATGCATGAGTTGTGGCAGCACTGCCACGCCACCATCGCCGCGTTGCTTAAGAATTCAGGTGTAAACGGCAACCAGATTAAAGGTATCGGCATTTCTGCACAGGGTAAGGGACTGTTTCTGCTCGATAAACAGGACCAGCCGCTGGGCAACGCCATACTCTCCTCTGACCGCCGGGCGCTGGACATTGTGCAGCGTTGGCAGCAGGACGGCATTCCCGAAAAGCTCTACCCGCACACGCGCCAGACGCTGTGGACCGGGCACCCGGCCTCGCTCCTGCGCTGGGTGAAAGAGAACGAACCGCAGCGGTACCAGCAGATTAGCAGCGTGATGATGGCGCACGACTATCTGCGCTGGTGTCTGACCGGCGTGAAGGGCTGTGAGGAGAGCAATATCTCCGAGTCCAATCTCTACAACATGAATACCGGGAAATACGACCCACAGCTTACGCGCTGGCTCGGTATCAGCGAAATTGACGGCGCCCTGCCGCCGATTGTCGGCTCAGCAGAAATTTGCGGGGAAATCACCGCTCAGGCAGCCGCACTTACCGGTCTCGCGGCGGGCACGCCCGTCGTTGGTGGACTGTTTGATGTGGTTTCCACCGCAGTCTGCGCCGGGCTGCAAGACCAGCACACGCTGAATGCCGTGATGGGCACCTGGGCCGTCACCAGCGGGATCGCCAGTGCGCTTCGCGACAACGAACCCTTCCCGTACGTCTATGGCCGCTACGTGCACCCGCAGCAGTACATCGTTCACGAAGCCAGCCCCACCTCATCCGGCAATCTTGAGTGGCTCACTGCCCAATGGGGCGATATGTCATTCGATGAGATCAACCATGCCGTCGCCAGCCTGCCGAAAGCGGAAAGCGATCTGTTCTTCCTGCCGTTCCTCTACGGCAGCAACGCCGGGCTGGAGATGACCAGTGGTTTCTACGGCATGCAGGCGCTACACACCCGCGCGCACCTGCTGCAGGCGGTTTACGAAGGCGTGGTGTTCAGCCACATGACCCACCTTAACCGCATGCTCGAACGCTTTACCCAGGTGCAGGCGCTGCGCGTGACGGGTGGTCCGGCCCATTCGGACGTGTGGATGCAAATGCTCGCCGACGTCAGCGGGCTGGCCATTGAGCTGCCGCAGGTGGAAGAGACGGGGTGCTCCGGCGCGGCGCTGGCGGCGCTGGTAGGCACTGGCGTCTACCCCGATTTCCACGCGGCGCAGCGCACCCTCAAACACGACATCCGGGTGATTGAACCGGACATGCGCGCCCATGCGGCCTACCAGCGCAAATATCACCGTTACCAGCTACTGATTTCAGCACTACAGGGCTATCACGCCCGTGTTAAGGAGTACGACCTATGAGCCGACCATTACTGCAGCTGGCGCTCGACCACACTTCACTGCAGGCCGCGCAGCGCGACGTCGCGACGCTTTCAGATCACGTCGATATCGTCGAAGCGGGCACCATTTTGTGCCTGACAGAAGGGCTGAACGCCGTGCGCGCCCTGCGCGAGCAGTGCCCGGATAAGATCGTCGTTGCGGACTGGAAAGTGGCCGACGCCGGAGAAACGCTGGCTGAGCAGGCGTTTGGCGCGGGCGCTAACTGGATGACCATCATCTGCGCCGCGCCGCTGGCAACCGTTGAGCGAGGCCACGAGGTGGCACTGCGCTGCGGAGGTGAAATCCAGATGGAGCTCTTTGGCAACTGGACGCAGGACGACGCGCGCGCATGGCATCGCGTCGGCGTGAAGCAGGCAATCTATCACCGCGGGCGCGACGCACAGGCGAGCGGTCAGCAGTGGGGCGAAGCGGATCTCGCGAAAATGAAGGCGCTCTCCGATATCGGCCTGCAGCTCTCGATCACCGGCGGGATCACCCCTGCCGACCTGCCGCTGTTTAAGCAGATCAACGTCAAAGCCTTTATTGCCGGGCGTGCGCTGGCTGGAGCAGAGAATCCGCCGCAGGTGGCGCAGGCATTCCACTCGCAAATTCGCGACATCTGGGGAGCGTAACTATGCGTCAGCATCCGTTAGGGATTTACGAAAAAGCACTACCAAAAGATCTCTCCTGGCCGGAACGCCTGGTCCTGGCGAAGAGCTGCGGATTCGATTTCGTTGAGATGTCGGTTGATGAAACCGACGAGCGTTTATCGCGCCTTGAATGGAGCACCACGCAGCGTGCATCCCTGGTCGAAGCCATGCTCGAAACGGGCGTGGCGATCCCGTCAATGTGTTTGTCCGCCCACCGTCGCTTCCCGTTTGGCAGCCGCGACGAAACGGTGCGCCAGCGCGCCCGTGAGATCATGACCAAAGCCATCAGGCTGGCGCGCGACTTAGGCATTCGCACTATTCAGCTTGCGGGTTATGACGTCTATTACGAGGAGCACGATGAAGGCACGCAGCAGCGCTTTGCCGAAGGACTGGCCTGGGCCGTCGAGCAGGCCGCCGCCGCACAGGTGATGCTGGCAGTCGAGATCATGGATACCGCATTTATGAATTCTATCAGCAAGTGGAAGAAGTGGGACGACATGTTCGCCTCGCCGTGGTTCAGCGTTTACCCGGACGTCGGCAACCTCAGCGCGTGGGGTAACGACGTTACCGCCGAGCTGACGCTGGGCATTGACCGCATTGCGGCTATTCACCTGAAAGACACCCAGCCCGTGACCGCGCAAAGCCCCGGACAGTTCCGTGACGTGCCGTTTGGCGATGGCTGCGTCGATTTTGTCGGTGTGTTTAACACGTTGAATCAGTTGAACTATCGCGGCGCGTTTCTGATTGAAATGTGGACCGAAAAAGCCAAAGAGCCAGTGCTGGAGATCATTCAGGCACGCCGCTGGATTGAAGCCCGTATGCAGGAAGGAGGCATGACATGTTAGAACAACTCAAAGCCGAGGTGCTGGCGGCAAACCTGGCGCTGCCCGCCCACCAGCTGGTGACCTTTACCTGGGGCAACGTCAGTGCAATAGATCGCGAAAGCGGCATGATGGTGATCAAGCCGTCCGGCGTGGAGTACGACGTGATGACGGCGGAGGATATGGTGGTGGTGAATATCGCCACGGGTCAGGTCGTCGAGGGTAATAAAAAACCCTCTTCAGACACGCCCACCCATCTTGCGCTGTACCGACGTTACCCGGAGATTGGCGGCATCGTGCATACGCATTCCCGCCACGCCACCATCTGGTCGCAGGCGGGGCAGGATTTACCCGCCTGGGGCACAACGCACGCGGACTATTTCTACGGAACCATTCCCTGCACGCGCCTGATGACCTCGGCAGAAATTGCCGGGGAATACGAATACCAGACGGGTGAAGTGATCATCAAAACCTTCGAGGAGCGCGATCTCAGCCCGATGCAGATCCCGGCGGTGCTGGTCCACTCCCACGGCCCGTTCGCCTGGGGTAAAGATGCTGCCGATGCGGTTCACAATGCCGTAGTTCTGGAAGAGTGCGCGTACATGGGCCTGTTCTCGCGCCAGCTCGCACCGCAGCTACCGGTTATGCAGCAGGAGCTGCTCGACAAGCACTATCTGCGCAAGCATGGGGTGAATGCCTATTACGGCCAGTGATCAGCCGGAATTGATATGCTCTTTACAGTACCGCCGTTTCCAGACGGCGGGGGTTAGCCCGGTATGCTTTGAAAAGATCTGCCGAAAATAGCCCACGTCATTAAAGCCGCAGCGGGTTGCCACTTCGGTGAGCGAGGCAGAGCCATCCAGCAACAGCTTTTCAGCCGCCCTGACGCGCTGGCGATGTATCGCCTCCGTCAGGGTTAAATGGAAAGTCCGGCGAAATACGCGTCCGAGGTAATCGGCATTGCAGTGCAACGCTTTTGCCAGTTGCGACGTAGAAAGCGGTAAATGAAACTGCGTGCGAATGAGCTGCTTCGCCTTCCACGCCATCGCCGCACCGGCTTCATCAGCTTTATCTTCATATCCTGATGAAATGGAAATTTGCTGTAAAATCAGTAATAAAATGATTTCCAGCGCCACGCTTCGCTGTAATTTCTCCTGCTCACTCAGGAACTGGCGAAAAAGAGAAATCACATACTGTGCATCCCTCACTCGGCAATGTTGTTCTATTGCCAAATTTGGTAACCGGGGCGGGTGATGCTCAACCTCAAAATGCAGCCAGTAAAATTTAAGATCGGCCGGAAAGTCGCCCACGCCCACATGGCGTCGGTCTGGCCAAAGCAGCAAACTCTCTCCTGCTTTTACCTCAAATAACGTGCTTTCTTCCTGGATCGTTAATGTCCCTTTTTCGACAAAAATAATCTCCCACGACGTTAATTTTCGCGCAGGGTGGCGGCCCACGCCCCGGGAGATAAATAAGCCGCCATTTTGGACCTTAATCGGAAGCGCTATGGATAATTCAAGCATGGATATTCACCATTCCGCTTTTATTGCCATCAATATTCAACTTACGCTTTGATTATTAATCAATATTCGAATAACTGTCCGATCGGAATCACATTTTTATCATCAGGTCGGAATCGTCATGTTTTTATACTTTTCCCTTCCCTTGTTGGCCTTTCCGTTCGGTGCAGAATAAATGAGTACCTTGCACAAATACGATAATAAATTCGATTACTGAGGAGTTACTTCATGACTTCCACACCGATTACAGAATCAGACGTGACACAAGGGGCAACAGATAGCCACTTGTCCGTCCGCGAAAAAATTGGCTACGGCCTGGGTGATGCGGGCGGGACGGTGATTACCTGCCTGATCATGAATTTTCTGACCTTTTTCTATACCGATATTTTTGGTCTGACGCCTGCGCTCGTTGGCACGCTCTTTATTGCCTTGCGCGTATTTGACGCCATTTCCGATCCGGTAATGGGCATTATTGCCGACCGCACGCAAAGCCGCTGGGGGCGTTTTCGCCCGTGGCAGCTGTGGGTCGCCTTCCCGATCGGGATTATCGGCGTGCTGACTTTCACCGTTCCGGAAGCCAGCATGGGCGTGAAAATCGCGTGGGCGTTCGGCACCTATTTGCTGTTGTCTGTGGGCTACACCGCCATCAACGTGCCCTACTGCGCGCTGATCAACACGATGACGACCCGTCACAATGAGGTGATCTCCTGCCAGTCATGGCGCTTTGTACTCTGCGGTGTTGCGGGTTTCCTGGTCTCAGTGGGTCTGCCGTGGCTCGTCGAAGCGCTGGGCCAGGGCAATGCCGCAAAAGGTTACCAGCTTGGCGTTGGGGTGCTGTGCGCTGTCGCCGTGGTGATGTTCCTGTGCTGCTTCTTCTGGGTGCGCGAGCGCGTCCCGCTGGCGCTAATGGGCAAATTCACCCTGCGCGAGCATCTGGCCGGGTTGCGTAAAAACGATCAGCTGCTGCTGATGCTGGTGATGTCGTTCCTGCTGATCAATGTCTTCAACATTCGAGGCGGCGGGTATATGTACTTTATCACCTACGTGCTGCAGGGCAGTACCGCGTATACCTCGCTGTTTTTCACCATGGTGACCTTTGCCGCCATTCTGGGCGCGGTGATCGTCAGCCCGCTGTCGCGCCGTATTGATACAGTCAAACTCTACTATTACACCAACCTGGTGCTCGCCGCGCTCGCAGTGGGAATGTGGTTCCTGCCAGGCGGCCCGGCACACCAGACGCTCTGGCTGATCGTCATTTTAAGCAACGGCGTGATCCTGGGCTTCACCCTGCCGCTGCACTTCTCGCTGATGGCGTTTGCCGATGATTACGGCGAATGGAAAACCGGCGTGCGCTCTTCTGGGATGAACTTCGCCTTCAACCTGTTTTTCATCAAGCTCGCGTGGGCGTCCAGCGCCGGGATCATCAGCCTGGTGTTTATTGTCGTGGCCTATCAGCCAGGCGCGGGCAATCAGACGCCTGCTTCGCTGCAGGGCATCACCGCCATGGAGACGCTGCTCCCCGCCCTTTTCCATCTGCTGCTGGCCGTCTCTATCCGCTGGTGCAGACTCAACAACCCTATGATGTCGCGCATTGCCACCGACCTGCGCCAGCGTCACGTACCCTCCTGAGGAGAACACGATGTCTATTATGGAAGCCGACCTGCATAAACTGAAAATTAACGACCCGTTTCTCGGGCAGTATCAACGGCTGGTACGTGAGGTGGTGATCCCCTACCAGTGGGATGCCCTAAACGATCGCGTGACGGAGGCCGAACCCAGCCACGCCATCGCCAACTTCCGCATTGCGGCGGGCCTGGAGGAAGGTGAATTCTACGGCATGGTGTTCCAGGACAGTGACGTGGCGAAATGGCTCGAAGCCGTGGCGTGGTCGCTGTGCCAGAAACCGGATGCTGAACTGGAAAAAACCGCCGACGAGGTCATTGAACTGATTGCCGCAGCGCAGTGTGAAGATGGCTATCTCAACACGTACTTTACGGTGAAAGCCCCCGAGGAGCGCTGGACGAATCTGGCCGAATGCCACGAGCTGTACTGCGCCGGACATATGATTGAAGCGGGCGTGGCGTATTTCCAGGGAACAGGGAAACGCCGTCTGCTGGATGTGGTCTGCAGGCTGGCGGACCATATCGACAGCGTGTTTGGCCCCGGTGAAAACCAGCTACATGGTTATCCGGGCCACCCGGAAATCGAGCTGGCGCTGATGCGGCTTTACGACGTCACGCAGGAGCCCCGCTACCTCACGCTGGTGAAATATTTCGTTGAACAACGCGGCGTGCAGCCTCACTTCTACGATATCGAATATGAGAAGCGCGGCAGAACGTCATACTGGAACACCTATGGTCCGGCCTGGATGGTCAAGGACAAAGCCTACAGCCAGGCGCATCAGCCGCTTTCTGAACAACAAACGGCCATTGGACACGCGGTGCGTTTTGTCTACCTGATGGCGGGCATGGCGCATCTGGCGCGCCTGAGTCATGACGAGGATAAACGGCAGGACTGTCTGCGGCTGTGGAAAAATATGGCGCAGCGCCAGCTGTATATTACCGGTGGAATCGGGTCGCAAAGCAGCGGCGAGGCGTTCAGCAGTGATTACGATCTGCCCAACGATACGGTCTATGCCGAAAGCTGTGCCTCCATCGGTCTGATGATGTTTGCGCGCAGGATGCTGGAGATGGAGGCTGACGGCCACTACGCCGACGTGATGGAGCGCGCGTTATACAACACGGTACTGGGCGGGATGGCGCTGGACGGTAAGCATTTCTTTTATGTGAATCCGCTGGAGGTGCACCCGAAAACGCTGGCATTCAACCATATCTACGATCACGTGAAACCCGTCCGCCAGCGCTGGTTTGGCTGCGCCTGTTGTCCGCCGAATATCGCCCGCGTGCTGACCTCGCTGGGGCACTACATTTATACCGTCCGCCAGGATGCGCTGTTGATCAATCTGTACGTGGGGAACGACGTCGCCATTCCGGTTGGCGATAACGCCCTACAGCTGCGCATTAGCGGTAATTATCCGTGGCAGGAGCAGGTGAAGATCGAAATCACCTCGCCGGTTCCGGTCACCCACACGCTGGCACTCAGGCTGCCGGACTGGTGTGCCGCGCCTGACGTTTTATTAAATGGTGAAGCGGTAACGGGCGAGATCTCACGTGGATACCTTTATCTGACCCGCAGCTGGCAGGAGGGTGACGTCATTACGCTAACGTTACCTATGCCGGTTCGCCGGGTGTATGGCAACCCACAGGTCCGCCAGCAGGCGGGGAAAGTCGCTCTACAGCGCGGACCGCTGGTTTACTGCCTGGAAGAGGCTGATAACGGTGCCAATCTTCATCACCTTTCTCTGCCTGAAAACAGCGAGTTCAGGGTCTTTGAAGGGAAAGGGATTTTCGCGCACAAGATGCTGATACAGGCAGAGGGGATGGGGTGTCACGTGAAGGACACGGATGCGCTGTGGCAATACGACCGCTCGCCGGTACAACGTCAGCCCCAGACGCTGACCTTCATTCCCTGGTTTAGCTGGGCTAACCGGGGAGAAGGGGAAATGCGGATATGGGTGGACGAGGCATAATTAACTGCGGGTAGCTGCCCGGTGGCGCTGCGCTTACCGGGCCTACGATGTGCCCCATGCCCCACGTAGGCCGGGTAAGGCGAAGCCGCCACCCGGCTTTACCGCATCAGAAACGCCAGGTCAGGCCGGTCATCAGCGCGAAGCTGTCGTCGCGGTCGATCATTGGGCTGTTCTTCACGTCGTCAGGCAACACGGTGTAGACCGCGCTGGCGTTGAGGTATAGCTTCTGCGTTAACTGGTATTTAGCTGCCAGGCCAACGTATGGCGTCCAGCTGTCACCGGCGGTGTATTGCTCCAGACCTGAGCGGCGAGACTCGCTGCCGGATACGCCGTAGTAGTAGTCGTTATAGCTTTCGTCGCTGTAGAACACACCAACAGAAGGCGTCAGGGTCAGGCGCTCCATTCGGATCGGACGGAAGTACGATACCTCGCCCACTACGCCACCGCTTTCATCCATCGCATCACCCGAGACCGCCACTTTCAGCGAGCCCCAACTTTCATGGCGGTAGTACGCGCCACCGAGGAAGGCTGACGCTTTACGCTCATCAAGCTGCTTCATCTGATGGTCGTCGTTGTCATCAGGATCGAAGTGCAGCGGCATCCACGACGCGGTCAGGCTGAATTCATTTTTTGGGTCTTTCCACAGGATCCATCCTCCGGTGGTCTGGCGAACGTAAAAGCGATCGCCTTCGTAGCTAATTAACGGTACTGCGGTAGTATTTTCGTTATAGCCTTTGTAAGGAGACTCATTAAATACAGCCCCCGCTCCAAGTGAAAAGTCTCCGGCCATTGCTGAGGATGTTGCAAATAACGTGGCAGCGATGAGTAAATTGTATTTAATAGTCATTACATGTAATCCATTAAAATGCCAAACAAGCGAGGCGCATAATAATGGTTACAAATTTGCCAATGCAACGCTGCGGTTTATATAATATTATATATAAAATCATATAGATGGGTGCGCATGATGAATAAATTACAGCTAAAGCCACGCGAATTAAAAATTATATCCGTCATCGCAGCCACCCACAGCATTGGTGATGCCGCCGCCCTGCTGGGCATGGCGCAGGCCAACGTCAGTAAATATCTGTCTGATTTTGAAACGCGGGTTGGACTGAAGGTTTTTGAGCGCACCACGCGCCAGCTGGCCCTGACCCAGTTTGGTGAAGCGTTACTCCCTTACGTTAACGCCACGCTGGATAAAAACAGTCAACTTGTTAATTTCATTGCTGATTATAAGCATGAGAAGCGAGGAAAGGTCACAATCTATGCCCCTACAGGTATCGTAACCTATCTCGCGCGCCACGTGATCCATCAGATAGAAGACATCGGTGACATTCGCATCTCCCTGAAAACCTACAACCTGGATCGGAATGAATTTTCAGAAGGCGTTTCCTTCCCGGATGATTGCGACATTTTAATTACCTATGCGCAACCGAAAGACGAAAGCCTGGTCGCCAGCGTGTTGACAAAATATTCCGTTACGGCATTCGCAACCGTTGAGTATTTAAATAAACACCCCTTAACGGGACCTGAAGATTTAATTAACCACTCCTGCATTCTCATTGACTCTATGCTGGTCGATGATGCGAACATCTGGCGTTTTCGCGTGCACGGCAGTGATAACGTGCATGACTACCGGGTGACCGGTAATTATATTTGCGACAATACGCAGACGGCTCTGGAGCTGGCAAGAAATAATCTTGGAATTGTTTTTGCACCAAAAGAGAGTCTGAAGAAAGAATTAACAAACGGGATGCTGGTCCCCTGCTTCCCGCATCAGGAAGAGTGGTGGCTCGATCTGACGGCCATCTTCCGCAAACGTGAATACCAGCCCTGGCGCGTGCAGTACGTTCTGGATGGCGTCCTCAACTGCCTGCGCCAGCAAATTGCTCAGGCCGCCCATGGACGGCCTGAGCTGGGCGATTAGAACAGCCCCAGCGGTTTATCGGAGTAGCTGACCAGCAAGCATTTCGTCTGCTGGTAATGCTCCAGCATCATCTTGTGGGTTTCACGCCCGATGCCCGACTGCTTATAACCGCCAAAGGCCGCGTGCGCCGGATAAGCGTGATAGCAGTTGGTCCAGACGCGCCCGGCCTGAATGCCTCTGCCCATTTTATAGGCCAGATTACCGTTGCGGCTCCAGACGCCTGCCCCCAGGCCATACGGCGTGTCGTTGGCAATCTCCAGCGCCTCCTCCATGGTTTTGAAGGTGGTCACGGCCAGCACCGGTCCGAAAATTTCCTCCTGGAAGACGCGCATGTTGTTCTGACCGAACAGGATCGTCGGCTCAAGGTAATACCCTTCCTGCAGATCCCCTCCCAGCACCTTACGGCGACCGCCGGTCAGAATATCCGCCCCCTCTTTCTTGCCGATATCAATGTAGTTGAGGATAGTTTCCAGCTGTCCGTGCGAGACCTGCGCGCCCATCTGCGTAACGTTATCGAGCGGGTTACCGCTGCGGATAGACTCGACGCGGCGAATAGCCCGCTCCATAAAGCGCTCATAGATGGACTCCTGCACCAGCGCGCGGCTTGGGCAGGTGCAGACTTCGCCCTGGTTAAACGCAAACAGCGCAAACCCTTCCAGGGCTTTATCGAAGAAGGCATCCTCTTCCTCCATCACGTCCGCGAAGAAGATGTTCGGGGATTTCCCGCCCAACTCCAGGGTCACGGGAATAATGTTCTGCGTGGCGTACTGCATGATCTGCTGGCCCACTTCCGTCGACCCGGTAAACGCCACTTTGGCGATCCGTTTCGAGGTAGCCAGATATTCTCCTATCTCACCGCCCGCCCCGTTGACCACGTTAATCACGCCCGGCGGCAGAAGATCGCCAACGATTTCCATCAGCAGCAGCACCGAGAGCGGGGTCAGACGCGCCGGTTTCAGCACAATGCAGTTCCCGGCCGCCAGCGCGGGCGCCATTTTCCAGCTCGCCATCAGCAGAGGGAAGTTCCACGGAATAATTTGCCCGACGACGCCCAGCGGCTCGTGGAAGTGATACGCCACGGTGTCGCTGTCTACCTCGCTTATCCCGCCCTCCTGAGCGCGAATACAGGAGGCAAAATAGCGGAAGTGGTCGATGGCCAGCGGCACGTCTGCCGCCATCGTTTCCCGGATCGGCTTGCCGTTATCCCAGGTTTCCGCCGTCGCCAGCAGCTCCAGATTCTGCTCCATCCGGTCGGCGATTTTGAACAAAATGGCCGCGCGGTCCTGAACGGAGGTATGACCCCATTTATCTTTCGCTTTGTGCGCCGCATCCAGCGCCAGATCGATATCGCGCTTGCCGGAGCTGGCTATCTCGCACAGCGGCTGGCCGGTAACGGGGGTCAGGTTGGAATAGTATTCGCCGTCGACGGGAGCAACCCAGTCGCCGCCAATAAAGTTGTCATAACGAGGCTTCAGCTTGAGGGGAAAACCATACTCGCCGGGCTGGATACGCGATGAGGGAGGATTGTTTGTCATGACCGTCTCCTTGCTGTTGGTGTACAACAAGGGTAGTTCCGGCTGGCGATTTTCTCGCCAACCGGTAACGGCGTTTACGACGGGGGTCACGGAGTTTCAGGAAATAATAACGAATCTCGCAATAAATGATCGTTACCGCGACGGCGGGTAAAGCCGATGCGGTTGAAATACTCCAGGATCTGAATCGCCAGCTTGCGGCCCACGTTCAGCCGGTCGCGGAAATCGGCCGCGCAGGTAGAGCCCCGCTCCTGATCCAGCTCGCGGATCAGGTTGGCAAACGCCACAATACGATCGTTACGGTAATAACGATCTTTCACGATCGCGACTATCAGCCCCTGCTGCGCCGCATGGCGCAATACCTGACGCATCACCTGCTCGTCGGTGCTCGTTTCGCGGGCCAGATCGCGAACCCACCACGGCTCATCGCCAAACAGCGAGGCCACTTTTTTCCATACTGCCTCTTGCTCTGCGGTGAACCCGGCCTTGTGATCCGGCAGATGCAGCCAGCCGTGGTGGCTTTTAATCACACCGCTTTCGCGCATGTTTTCAATCAGCAGCAGCACCAGCGCATCGTCTTCCATCGGCAGCGCCATGCGTCGCAGACGCTCACGGCCCGGGCCAGGCTCGTCCTGATGCTGTTCATGGTACGTCGCCAGCGTGTTCAGTATCTTACGCTGCCAGTGTGCCGCAACCGGGGCATTAAGCAGGCTATTTCCAGCCTGAATAAAGCCCGGCTGCTGGGTGAGCTGACGTAAGCCTTCCCCGCTCAGCTGGCGTGCCCATGCAAAATCACTCAGGCTCACCGCACCGCGATCGAGATGCACCCGCAGCGCGGCGCTATCATCGCTAGCCTGCGCGAGCGCTGCCAGCCACCGCAGATATTCAGGTTTACGCTTGCCGCGTCGCGGTGGATTCAGCGCGACGACCCGTGCCCCGGCCAGCGTTTCCCGCGCGGAAATATCACGCAATACCAGACGATCGTTGTCAGCAAGCCAGAGCGGAGAATCGAATACCAGTTCGGCAAGGTCGTTTTCCAGCAGCGACACGCGCCCGGTGATATGGCTCGCCGCATGGTGAATATGCAGCGGCTGCCATTGGGTCAGGGGCACGTTTGTCTGCAGAGAGACAATGACGCGTTCAGACGGTTCTGGTGGAGCATCGGCCAGCAGCCAGTCGCCGCGGTTAAGCTGCTCTTTTTCCGCATCCCCGGCAATGTTCAGCGCGATCCGCTGCCCGGCATGAGCATGCTCTGCGGGCTGGTTTTGCGCATGCAGGCCGCGCACGCGCATCGGCTTGTTAACGCCCGTCAGCCACAGGCTATCCCCCACTTTCACTTCGCCGCTCAGCGCCGTACCGGTAACCACCAGACCCGCGCCTTTGACGGTAAACGCCCGGTCAATGGCCAGACGGAAGCGGTGGTGGCTGGCGTGGTCACGCGACGAAAGCTGCTGTAAGTGGTGGCGAAGTTCATCGATACCGCGCCCTTCTGTCGCCACGGTGACAAAAAGCGGCGCATCGGCAAAGCCATATTCCCGCAGGGCCGCCTGCACCGTTTCGCGCACCTCGCTGACGCGCGCGTCGTCCACGCGATCGGCTTTGGTCAGCGCCACGGTCAGCTGCGGGTTGCCGGTCAGCTGCAGGATCGCCAGGTGCTCACGGGTTTGCGCCATAACGCCGTCATCGCAGGCCACCACCAGCAGGGCATGATCGATGCCCCCCACGCCCGCCAGCATGTTGGACAGAAACTTTTCATGCCCCGGAACATCTATAAAACCCAGTACGCGGCCGTCCGGCTGGGGCCAGTAGGCATAGCCCAGATCGATGGTCATGCCGCGCTTTTTCTCTTCCGGCAGACGGTCGGCGTTTATGCCGGTAATCGCCTGCAGTAACGTGGTTTTTCCGTGGTCGACGTGACCGGCGGTGGCAATAATCATTTCAACAACATCTCCAGAAATCGCTCTTCATCTTCAAGGCAGCGCAGATCCAGCCACATTCGGCCACCGTAAATCCGCCCGATAACCGGCGCAGGCAGGCCACGCCAGCGCGACGACAGGGCTTCGAGGCCGCTGCCGCGCCCGTCGCGCGGGGCGAACGTGAGTGCTTCACTCGGCAGCCTGTCCACCGGCAGCGAACCGCTGCCAATCTGCGACTGGCAGGGTTCAATGCGAACGTCAAAATCGGGGTAGTGCGGAGCAATGCGCGGCAGCAGTAATTCGGCCTGGGCGCGAATCGAGGCGGCATCGCGGGTTAACAGACGCAGCGTGGGCAGGCGGTCGGCCAGTTTCTCCGGGTGGAGATAGAGCCGCAGCGTCGCGTCCAGCGCGGCAAGCGTCATTTTATCGGCTCGCAGGGCGCGCTTGAGCGGATGCTGCTGCAGCTTCGCAATCAGCTCGCGCTTGCCGACGATAATCCCGGCCTGCGGCCCACCCAGCAGCTTGTCGCCGGAAAAGCTGACCAGGCTGACGCCCGCGGCAATCATCTCTTGCGGCATCGGCTCCTTCGGCAGCCCGTAAAGGCTCAGATCCACCAGCGAGCCGCTGCCGAGATCGGCAATCACCGGTATATTCAGTTCGCTGCCAATCGCCGCCAGCTCCGCCTCTTCAACCGTTTTGGTAAAGCCTTCAATATGGTAATTGCTGGTGTGGACCTTCATCAGCAGGGCGGTATTTTCATTCACCGCCGCGCGATAATCTTTCGCATGGGTACGGTTGGTAGTGCCCACTTCATGCAGCGTGCAGCCCGCCTGGCGCATCACGTCCGGAATGCGAAACGCCCCGCCAATCTCCACCAGCTCGCCGCGGGACACCACCACCTCTTTGCCGCTGGCGGTGGCCGCCAGCATCAGCAGCACCGCTGCGGCGTTGTTATTCACAATGCAGGCATCTTCCGCGCCGGTCAGCTGACACAGCAGGTCCGCCAGCGCCCGGTCACGATGCCCGCGCCCGGCGCCGTCCAGATCGTACTCCAGCGTCACGGGCGCTCGCATGGCCTGCGCGACCGCCGCGATAGCCTCTTCCGCCTGCTGCGCGCGGCCCAGGTTGGTATGCAGTACGGTACCGGTCAGGTTAATCACCGGGCGTAACGCGCTTTGCGCTTTCTCATCCAGCCGGCGTTCAGCTTCCTGCTCCCACGCCGCGCACCAGCCGGGCAAGGCGTTTTCTGACTGAATAGCGCTACGAGCTTCGTCCTGAAGCAGACGTAGCATCTCCACCGTCGCGGTATGACCGAAACGCTCAACGGCAGCATGAATGCGGGGCTCGCGAAGGAGACGGTCGGTCGCGGGGATCTGGCTGTACAGCGAATGATGAGTAGTCATGAAAGCGCCTGGCGAGTAAATATCTTCCCCCCTCCCGACGGGAGAGGGAGTTAACATGTGGAGGGATTGTAACGCCTCCGACGCCGAAGTGTTATAACCCGCGTCAAGCCTTTGGCGGTTCTGTCCGGGCAAAGCTCTCGCGGCTAAAAAGCGTGTCTGCCAGTTTCACCAGCAGCGGACGGTCGACGCACCAGCCGGGGGAAACGCGGCGGAAGTTGAGATAGCCGATGGCGCAGGCGATGGCAATGGTTGCCAGGTTCAGGCTGTCGGTTTGAATTTTTCCTTCCCGGATAAGCTGCTCGCACCTGTCCAGGCTGCGGCTGATCTTTTCCCGCTGGCGTAACAGTTCCGTCTCCGACTGCTGGGCGGCGGGCCTTGCCTGTTCACGCACGGAGGTTAACGCCGCATCCATAATGCCATCGGCCAGGGCTTCAATTTGCTTCACTGCCAGCGCCGCTTTTGGGTCAGCCGAAAGCATGGCCGGGGCAACGCCCAGCAGCTCGATATACTCCGCAATAATCGGGGAATCGAACCAGTATTCGCCCTCGTCCGTCACCAGCGCCGGGACTTTCCCCAGCGGGTTGTACTGCGCGACGCCGTTTTCGGCGTTGTAAGGCTGTTCATTGATGAATTCAAATTCAATCCCTTTCTCCAGCAGGAGAATCGAGATCTTTCGCACGAAGGGACTGGTGTAGCTACCGATGAGTTTCATTGCCTGATCCTTGATGCCGGAAAAAGCTCAGTATGGATCAAGCGATGAAAAAAGGGCAGGTATGCGTGTCGCATTCCTGCCCTGGAAGGATTAGTGATCGAGGTAGAGGTAGTGCATCCAGCTGGTCATGCGCAGCAATACTTTACGCATGACCGACACGTGGGCGAAATGGTCCGAATAGACGGCCACCTGGGCGTAAATACCGTCTGGCAGCGCATCGACTTCCGCATTCGGATCCAGTTCGATAGTGCCCAACACGCCGTCCGTTCCCGGCACCACCGTCAGCGACTGCAGCGCGCCCTGCGCCTGATAGGAGCCTCCCGGCACCACCGGCAGAATCGCGGTGAGCTTCCCGGAGAACACCTGGCCCGGCAGCGCGTTGAACACCACTTCCGCTTCATCGCCCGGCTTCAGGCGCAGCAGCGAGTTCTGACGGAACTGGGCCACGATTTGACGCTTCTGTTCAGGAATAAAGACCATCACCGGACGCAGTGGCAGCGCGGCGGCATAGGTCCCCGGACGAATCAGCACCTGGGTGATATAGCCATTGCTGGGCGCACGCACCACGGTCTGATCCAGGTTGTATTTGGCTTCGGCAAGCTGAGCGCGTAAGGAGGCAATCTGCGACTGCTCGCCGTTCACCATGCTGTCCAACTGGCTTTGAATCTGGGTCTGTTCAGCAACGGAGCCTTTTACCAGCGCATCCTGCGCGAGATAGTTCTGCCGCGCGTTGTCGATATCGCTTTCAGAGAACGGATTCACCTTCGCCTGGCTGCCTTTCAGGTAGCGCTGATAATCTTTATACAGGCGGTCGCGCTCTGCTGAGACGCGCGTCGTATTGGCGACGGCCTCCACCAGCTGCGCTTTCAGATTGTCGATATTGTGCGTCGCGGTCACCAGGTCGGCCTGGAGCCTGTCGACGCGCGCCTGATAGCGGCCCGGATCCAGTTTAAATAACACTTCGCCTTTTTTAATGAGCTGGTTATTTTTATCGGTCACTTCACTGACCACCCCGGTAACCTGCGGCGTAATCGGAATAGAAATAACTGCTTTTTGCGCCGTAAAGGTGTACGGATGGTTATAGTTCATTAACAGAATAAGTCCGGCAACAATAAACACCCCGCCTAATGTCGCGGTAGCGAGCGTCCACTGGTTTACCGGAATACGGAATATTTTAAAAATCACCCAGGCAAATGCCACATAGGTCAAAATAATTAACAGATCCATGATTAGCGCTCCAGCGTGTTCTTATCAGCAGCAGGCTTTATCGCGGCCAGCTTTTGTTCGAGTTCCGCCACGCGTTTGGCGAGCGCATCCATGCCCGGCACCTCATCAGGCTTTGTAATGTGGTTCTGCATACCCCAGCCGCGATCTTCACGGTACAGCGTGGCCCAAATCCACAGGAACGGCCAGATGGCATGAAGCGTAAACAGGCTAATCCAGCCTGCAGTATGAATCGCATCGGCATGGGGATGGTTACGCTTTTTGGCCATATTATATGGAATGTCATGGATGGCGATGATTCCGTAAAAGAGAACCAGAAATACAAAAATCAATACGCCCAGCGCAAAATAGTTGAGAAACATATTCTCCTCACTTAAACAACGTCAACTCATTAAATTAATATAATGGTACGCAACCTAATTAATTTTTATAAACACGGGGTTGTGCTTACTATTTCCGAGCCGGGGAGTATGGGTTTTTATAATAACTCCATGCAAGTTTATAAGCGTGTCAAAATATATCCTGAATAATAATAGACTTAACCTTACAATATGAGCGTAATCCACGTTTTAACTTTTCGCCATACCACACATCAAAAGTGGTTTTTTAGCTTAACGTGTCGTGCTAAGTCATCCTGACGTCGAAACGCCAGGCAGAGTTTGCCGCCGATCGCAGCCGGAGAAATCTGCATAAAAATATTTTGTGAAATCAGTCACAATCCAGAAACAAACACACAAAACCAAAACGTGAACAACATCACAGAAAAGGGTGGTTTTTGCTTTATTTCTCGCCATCGTATTTTTTTTGCACATCCATTTTGTGATTCAGATCACCTCATTAATATCCACACCCCCTACATTTACGTGACATGCGTCACACAAATTTTCGCTGTCTGGACAGTTGAACGATTCAGTGCCAGATTTCACAGCATCAGAACAGGGTCCGGCTACCTCTGCCGCCTCATTAACAATAAACCTCGGGCCGCAAGCCTAAGCGCAAACAGAAGAAGGGGTGTTTTATGTCATCCGATTTCAAGATCAAAGTTCAAAGCTTTGGTCGTTTCCTCAGCAACATGGTGATGCCAAATATCGGCGCGTTTATCGCGTGGGGTATCATCACTGCATTGTTCATTCCGACAGGGTGGTTGCCTAACGAAACGCTGGCGAAACTTGTTGGCCCAATGATTACCTATCTCCTGCCGCTGCTCATCGGTTTCACCGGTGGTCGTCTGGTGGGCGGTGACCGTGGTGGCGTAGTGGGTGCCATCACGACCATGGGTGTTATCGTCGGCGCGGATATGCCGATGTTCCTCGGTGCAATGATTGCCGGTCCTCTGGGCGGCTGGGCGATTAAGAAATTCGACGTCTGGGTTGATGGTAAGATCAAATCCGGCTTCGAAATGCTGGTGAACAACTTCTCTGCGGGCATCATCGGGATGATCCTCGCGATTCTGGCGTTCCTCGGCATTGGCCCTGCGGTTGAAGTGCTGTCCAAAATTCTGGCGGCAGGCGTTAACTTCATGGTTGCGCACGACATGCTGCCGCTGGCGTCTATCTTCGTAGAACCGGCGAAAATCCTGTTCCTGAACAACGCCATCAACCACGGCATCTTCTCGCCGCTGGGTATTCAGCAATCTCACGATCTCGGCAAGTCCATCTTCTTCCTGATTGAAGCTAACCCAGGTCCGGGTATGGGCGTACTGCTGGCGTACATGTTCTTTGGTCGCGGCAGCGCGAAGCAGTCTGCTGGCGGTGCGGCAATCATTCACTTCCTGGGCGGTATTCACGAAATTTACTTCCCGTACGTGCTGATGAACCCACGTCTGATCCTGGCCGTTATCCTTGGCGGTATGACCGGCGTGTTCACCCTGAGCGTGCTGGGCGGCGGTCTGGTGTCTCCGGCCTCTCCGGGGTCTATCCTGGCGGTACTGGCGATGACGCCAAAAGGGGCGTACTTCGCGAACATCGCGGCCATCTGTGCGGCCATGGCGGTCTCCTTCGTGGTCTCTTCTATCCTGCTGAAAACCAGCAAAGTGAAAGAAGACGACGATATTGAAGCGGCGACCCGTCGTATGCACGACATGAAAGCTGAATCCAAAGGCGCAACCCCGCTGACCGCGGGCGATGTCTCTAACGACCTGAGCCACGTGCGTAAAATCATCGTTGCCTGTGATGCCGGTATGGGCTCCAGCGCAATGGGTGCAGGCGTGCTGCGTAAGAAAGTGCAGGATGCGGGCCTGACCAACATATCCGTGACCAACAGCGCCATCAACAGCCTGCCGCCGGATGTTGACCTGGTCATCACGCACCGCGACCTGACCGAACGCGCCATGCGTCAGGTACCGCAGGCACAGCACATTTCGCTGACCAACTTCCTCGACAGCGGCCTGTACACCAGCCTGACCGAACGTCTGGTTGCGGCGCAGCGTCACGAAGACAACGAAGTGAAAGTGCGCTCCAGCCTGCAGGACAGCTTTGACGAGAGCAACGCCCACCTCTTCAAGCTGGGTGCGGAAAACATCTTCCTCGGTCGTACAGCGGCAACCAAAGAAGAAGCGATTCGCTTTGCCGGTGAGCAGCTGGTGAAAGGCGGCTACGTTCAGCCTGAATACGTTGACGCAATGCTGGAACGCGAAAAACTGACGCCAACCTACCTGGGCGAATCCATCGCGGTGCCGCACGGTACGGTTGAAGCGAAAGACCGCGTGCTGAAAACCGGCGTCGTATTCTGTCAGTATCCTGACGGCGTGCGCTTCGGTGAAGAAGAAGACGACATCGCCCGTCTGGTGATTGGTATCGCCGCTCGCAACAACGAGCACATTCAGGTGATTACCAGCCTGACCAACGCGCTGGATGATGAGTCTGTTATCGAGCGTCTGGCTCAGACTGAAAGCGTTGAAGAAGTTCTGGCACTGCTCAACAAATAGCAGCACCTCTTCCCTCTCCCCATGGGGAGAGGGCTAGGGTGAGGGGAAACGTTCCTCACCCCAGCCCTCTCGGGTAAAAACATTGATGAAGGTTAACACTATGAAAGCATTACATTTTGGCGCAGGTAATATCGGTCGTGGTTTTATCGGTAAACTGCTGGCAGACGCGGGCATTACGCTGACATTCGCCGATGTGAATCAGGTTGTCCTGGATGCCCTGAATGCGCGTCATAGCTATCAGGTACACGTGGTCGGTGAAAACGAGCAGGTTGAGACGGTATCCGGCGTCAACGCGGTCAGCAGCATCGGTGAAGACGTTATCGACCTGATCGCCAGCGTCGATCTGGTGACCACGGCGGTCGGTCCGGTTGTCCTTGAGCGTATCGCTCCTGCGGTCGCGAAAGGCCTGGCAAAACGTAAAGCGCAGGGCATCTACACCCCACTGAACATTATCGCCTGTGAAAACATGGTGCGCGGCACCACGCAGTTGAAAGGCCACGTTCTTAACGCTGTAGCAGATGAAGACAAAGCCTGGGTTGAAGCGCACGTCGGGTTTGTAGATTCCGCCGTGGACCGCATCGTTCCGCCGTCAGAATCCGCCACCAACGACCCGCTGGAAGTGACCGTGGAAACCTTCAGCGAGTGGATCGTGGATAAAACCCAGTTCAAAGGCGCCCTGCCGACCATTCCGGGAATGGAATTAACCGATAACCTGATGGCATTTGTCGAACGCAAACTCTTCACGCTGAACACCGGGCATGCTATAACCGCGTACCTCGGAAAATTGGCCGGTCATCAGACCATTCGTGACGCGATCCTCGATGAGAAGATCCGCACGGTGGTAAAAGGGGCAATGGAAGAGAGCGGCGCGGTGCTGATCAAACGCTACGGTTTTGATGCTGATAAACACGCAGCATACATCCAGAAAATCCTCGGTCGCTTTGAAAACCCGTATCTGAAAGATGACGTTGAGCGCGTGGGCCGTCAGCCTCTGCGCAAACTGAGCGCGGGCGATCGTCTGATTAAGCCGCTGCTGGGCACGCTGGAATACGGCCTGCCGCACACCAACCTGGTGAAAGGGATTGCCGCTGCAATGCACTACCGCAGCGAGCAGGACCCGCAGGCGCAGGAACTGGCTCAGCTGATTGATAACAAAGGCGCACAGGCTGCGCTGGCTCAGATTTCCGGTCTGGACGCCAACAGCGACGTGGTTGTGGAGGCGGTTAACGCATACAACGCAACCAAATGATGCACAGTGAGGCGCAGGTTAACCTGCGCCCAGATAATAGATTGTCAGATATGCAGGCAATAATGGAACAAACCCAGGCCTTTGAAAATCGTGTGCTTGAGCGTCTGAATGCTGGCAAAACCGTACGAAGTTTCCTGATTGCCGCCGTCGAGCTGTTAACCGAGGCGGTGAATATCCTGGTGCTTCAGGTGTTTCGCAAAGACGACTACGCGGTAAAATATGCTGTAGAACCGTTACTGGACGGAGACGGACCGCTGGGCGATTTATCCGTGCGTCTGAAGCTGATTTATGGTCTTGGCGTGCTGAACCGGCAAGAGTATGAAGATGCGGAGCTGTTAATGGCGCTGCGCGAAGAACTCAATCATGACGGTAATGAGTACACCTTTACCGATGATGAGATCCTGGGGCCCTTCGGCGAGCTGCACTGCGTCAACGCGCTGCCCCCTGCACCCAATTTTGATAACAGCGACCCTGAGCTCTACGCGATGCAAAAGCTGCGTTATCAACAGGTTGTCCGTTCCACGATGGTTCTCTCCCTGACTGAGCTGATTTCCCGAATCAGCTTAAAAAAAGCGTTTCAGAAGTAAGCCTGCTCACATTGGTGTATCCTTATCTGTAAATTCCCCGTTTTCAGAGTTATTTGTCATGAAAGAAGTCGAAAAGAACGAAATTAAACGCCTGAGCGACCGCCTGGATCTGATCCGCCACCAGATGGCTGGCCTGTCACTGGTCGATTCCGCCGAGAAGTACGCCGAGCTGGAAAAAGAGGCCGCCACGCTGGAGACAGAAATCGAGCGCCTGCGCGAAGTGAAAGGTCAGAAGCTGAGCAAAGAAGCGCAGAAGCTGATGGATATGCCGCACCGCCGTGCGATCACCAAAAAAGAGCAGGCCGACATGGGCAAGCTGAAGAAAAGTGTGCGTGGGCTGATTGTTGTTCACCCGATGACAGCATTAGGCCGCGAGATGGGCCTGCAAGTGATGACGGGTTACGCGAAAAGCGCATTCTAATCCTGCCCGTCGTTTTCCTGTTGCCCGGTGGCGGAAACTTATCCGGGCCATTAATCCCCAATGCCAGTAGAACGTTAGCCGACTAATACATTATCCATAGAAATATATTGATTACATTCCATTGACCACACAGCTATATATCTTATCATTGGCACTTTTCTGAAAAAGATATATTCACCATCAATACATTAAAACACCATCCTCTGTAACCCTTTGTTTTTTTATTACCCAAATACCTTTCCTCAAAAAATGCATTAACCCAACAAATGAAAATAGCATTTTTTCTCTTCACCTATACGTTTATACAAATATCAAACCGCAACAAATATTGCTTACCATCGTTACTTCCGTTATAAATGCTCCGCAATCAGTAGTAAGCGAAGCAATCTTTATTTATATTTTCCATCAACAAAAACACCATATACCATAGTTAGAACATCTAATTCAAAAGAATGAATTAGCCAGACAACAGCAAGGAAATGCTAATATGTCACCATATTCTAAGTTTATAACACTCCTCATTCCTGCACTGTCACTCTCTCTGATCGGGTGCGATAACCTGACAGATATGGCTGCAAACAAAGAACTCAGCCAGAAACTCGATAGTCAGCAAAGAAAAATAGAACTTATTGAAAAACAGCAAATTAACGCCATCAATAACGCCAAGGCGATTGTCAATGCCGTTAATGACATTGATAAAAAACAAAAAGCGTTGTTATTCACCGAGTTCGATCCGTCACTGACCCGCTACTTCATTATTAATAATGGCTCGATTGGATTAGCAGGACGCATATTATCCATCGAACCTATAAAAGATGGCAGCGTGATCCATATGGATCTGGTTAACTTATTAAGCGTCCCTGTATCTAACATTGGCTTTCATATGACATGGGGCGGCGAAAAACCTGCGAACATGCAGGATGTTAAAGAGCTGGCGCGCTGGAAGCAAATGCTTGTCTCAACAGCGATGAAATCCAGTATTGAATTATTACCCGGGCAATGGACAAACATTAATTTAACTCTGAAAGGTTTCTCACCTAACAACCTTAAGTACCTGAAAATGAGCATGAATATGGAAAACGTTGTTTTTGAAAGGACAACGCCTGCCGGAAAACCATCAGGTAATAACAAAAAATAACTAAAAAAGCACCGTTCCCCATTTTTAATAAGAGAAATTTATTATGAACAAAATATTTAAAGTCATATGGAATTCAGCAACAGGTACTTACAGTGTTGTGAGTGAAACAGCAAAGAGCCGCGGTAAAAAAACAGGGCGCAGAAAACTGGCGCTATCCGCACTCGTGGGTATCAGCAGCCTGATAGGGACTGGCGAAGCCCTCGCGAATGCAGGCAACGATACGGGAGCAGCAATTGGCACTGGAACTGGCTGGATTGCAATTGGCGAAGGTGCAGAAGCAGATTCAAAGATAACCTCGCAAGAAGAGGTGGCAAACAACCCAACCAAGGGATACGTAGCCGGTTCCAGCATCGCGATCGGCTATTATAGCCAGGCAACAGGAAATTCCAGCACGGCATTGGGCGGGTATAGCCTTGCCGAAAGCATAGGCTCTATCGCGCTCGGCTCTGGCGCGCACACCACCACAGACGCCAAATATTCCACGGCCGTGGGGACCAATTCCACGGCTTCTGGTATGTACGCTATCGCCCTGGGGACCAACTCAAAAGCCAACGGTAAAAACTCCATAGCGCTTGGCCGCGATGGTATCGCGGATGGCGAAAGAAGCCTGACAGTCGGGCTTGGGGCCAATGCCGCAGCAATAGATAGCATGGCTTTCGGTTACAACACGTCAGCGACGGATACTGCGACAAATAGTATTGCGTTGGGCGCAGGCTCATCCGTCTCTGCGGCCAATAGCCTTGTTTTAGGTGTGAATTCATCCGCCTCTGCGGCCAATACAATCGCGATGGGTTACAAAACGGCAGCATCGGGCCAGGATAGCCTGGCGTTCGGTAATACAGCTAGCGCGTTGGGAGTAAGCGCCATTGCGATGGGGACGAATGCACAGGCACAAAAAGATAATACTGTCGCCATTGGCGACCACAGTGCCGCGAGCGGCGCAAGCAGTGTTGCCCTGGGTCACAAGTCCGCCGCTTCCGGTACCAGCAGCCTTGCTTTTGGTGAGCAAGCGACTGCCTCAGGGATAAATTCAGTTGCACTTGGTGCGGGCTCTACCGCTCAGGAAGATGATTCCGTTTCGGTCGGTAACAGCACAACACAGCGTAAAATCGTCTACGTTGATAAAGGTTCGGTCGTAAAAAACAGCACTGATGCAGTTAACGGCGGACAGCTTTACGATGTCAGTAAATCCGTAGCTGATCGCCTGGGCGGCGGTGCCAGCGTGAACACTACCAATGGTACCGTTAATGCCCCGTCCTATACGATCACTTCAGGAACCTACAATAACGTCGGCGACGCGCTGGGCGCGGTAGATTCCTCCCTGACCAACATTAATACGACGGTTGAAGGCCTCAGTGATGATTCCCTGCTCTGGAGCGACGTCCACAAAGCCTTCAGCGCCGCACACGGCGTCGACGCGACTGCAAGCAAAATTACTGACGTGGCGGCTGGCGATGTTTCTGCTGCCAGCACCGATGCCATCAACGGCTCGCAGCTTAACACCACGAACGAAGCCGTCGCTCAGAACACGAACAATATCACCCAGAACACTACGGCTATTACTAATCTGAGCAGCTCTGTCACCACCATTAGCGACACGGTAACCGGCCTGACTGAAGATGCGCTGATGTGGAATGACACGGCCAGTGCGTTCAGCGCGGCTCACGGCACCAACGCAACCAGCAAGATCACCAACGTGGCTGTTGGTGATTTGTCTGCTACCAGTACCGATGCGGTTAACGGCTCTCAGCTTTATGAAACCAATCAGAACGTGGCAAATAACACGCTGGCGATTGAAACCATCAATACCTCAATCACTAACCTGGGAATGGATTCATTAAGCTGGAACGAAACCTCTGGCTCTTACAGCGCCAGCCACGGTAACAGCGCGACAAACAAAGTGACCAACGTCGCCGCAGGTGCGCTGTCAGCCGACAGTACTGATGCCGTTAATGGTGCTCAACTGTATGAAACAAATCAGTTAATCACAGAAAATAGTGAAGCAATTAGCAATTTAGCGGGCGACACTAGCGAAACCTATATCACCAACAACGGTGCGGGCGTGAAATACATCCGCACAAACGATAGCAGTTTAGTTGCCGATGATGCACACGCATCAGGCGCTGGCGCTACGGCTGTGGGTTATAACGCCGTGGCTTCGGGTGCGGGCAGCCTTGCTATGGGTCAGAACAGCTCAAGCAGCATTGATACCGGTATCGCATTAGGCAGCGGCTCTACCTCAAACCGCGCTATTGTTGTAGGTACACAAACAACAAGCGTAACCAGCGATGGTGTTACCATTGGCTACGACACGACGGATAGAACATTATTGGGTGCATTGTCACTGGGTACGGACGGCGAAAGCTATCGCCAGATCACCAACGTTGCCGATGGTACTGAAGCGCAGGACGCTGTTACCGTTCGCCAGTTGCAAAATGCTGTCGGTGCCGTCGCCACATCATCAGGCAAATACTTCCACGCAAACTCCACGCTGGAAGATTCACTGGCTGTTGGCACTGATTCCATTGCTGTGGGTCCTAAAACAGTTGTTAATGGCGATGCGGGCGTGGGTATTGGTTCTGGTTCAATCGTTGACCAGACAGCAACAAACGGTATCGCTATCGGCACTAATGCTCAGGCAAGCTACGCCGACAGCATCGCGTTAGGCAGTAATTCCGTGACGACCATAGGCGCACAGAGCGGATATACCGCTTACAACCTGAGTGGCACGCAAAATTCTGTCGGTGAATTCTCCGTCGGCAGCGCAACGGGTCAGCGTCAGATCACCAATGTTGCTGCTGGCTCAGCAGACACTGATGCCGTTAACGTTGCACAGCTCAAAGTGACAGACAGTAAAGTCGCGGAAAACACCACGAACATTTCCAGCCTGGTAAACAAGTACACCAATCTGGACACCCGAGTGACCACGCTGGAAAACAACATGGGTGAAATTACCGTATCAGGCGGCTCTGAATATCTGGCTGTGAATTCCACCGGAGATGCCGCTATCGCGGCAGGCGCTGAAAGCGTGGCCGTTGGCGCATCATCCACGGCATCGGCAAACAACAGCGTCGCGTTAGGAGCAGGCTCCGTTGCAGATGAAGAAAATACGGTATCTGTCGGTTCTTCAAGCCAGCAGCGCCGCATTACAAACGTCTCGGCGGGCGTGAATTCAACAGATGCCGTAAACGTGGCCCAGTTGAAGGCATCCGAAGCTGGCTCTATACGTTACACTACCAACACTGATGGTTCTGTGGACTACAGTGTGCTCAGCCTGGGCGATGGAAGTGGTAGCACTACACGAATCAGTAATGTCTCTGCAGCGGTGAATGACACTGATGCTGTTAACTATGCACAGCTCAAACAAAGCGTCGAATCTGCTAACACCTATACTGACCAGAAAATGGGTGAAATGAATAGCAAGATCCGCGGCGTGGAAGACAAAATGAGCGGCGGTATTGCCTCAGCAATGGCAATGGCCGGTCTTCCTCAGGCTTACGCGCCTGGTGCCAGCATGACGTCTCTCGCGGGAAGTACCTATAACGGTGAAACCGCCGTTGCGCTGGGCGTTTCAATGGTGAGCGCAAGCGGTAGCTGGGTTTACAAACTGCAAGGCACCAGTAACAGTCAGGGTGATTACTCTGCTGCTATCGGTGCGGGTATTCAGTGGTAACACAGTAACGTCTGTAATCCTGACAATGGCGATATCGATTCCGATATCGCCATTTTTATTTTTTCGGCCCATGAAATTGGCCCAACCAATCCGCCAGTCAACACTCCCCCGGTTCACAATTCCATTAATTCCGCTCACAAACTCATTGCCTGGCCATAACATTTAGTTAACCATTCATTGTCATTAACCCTACAACACAACATTGGCAGGACCACTTTTACACAACCTGTGACGCAGAGTTGAGCGGAGACTCACCCGCAGCGCAGGCTGTCTGGTCCCCAGGAGACCTGCATGAGCCTCTGGCAACAAAACTACGACCCGGCCGGAAATATCTGGCTGTCGAGCCTGATCGCATCGCTTCCGATCCTGTTCTTCTTCTTTGCGCTGATTAAGCTCAAGCTGAAGGGCTACCTCGCCGCGACGTATACCGTTGCTATCGCCCTGATGGTGGCGCTGTTCTTCTATAAAATGCCGGTCGATCGCGCGCTGGCCTCCGTCGTCTACGGTTTCTTCTACGGCCTGTGGCCGATTGCGTGGATCATCATCGCGGCGGTCTTTGTCTATAAAATCTCGGTAAAAACCGGGCAGTTCGACATTATCCGCTCGTCAATTCTCTCCATCACGCCGGACCAGCGCCTGCAGATGCTGATTGTCGGCTTCTCCTTCGGGGCGTTTCTGGAAGGTGCGGCAGGCTTTGGCGCACCGGTGGCGATCACCGCCGCGCTGCTGGTCGGTCTGGGCTTTAACCCGCTGTATGCCGCGGGACTGTGCCTGATTGTGAACACCGCGCCGGTGGCGTTTGGCGCGATGGGTATTCCGATTCTGGTAGCCGGACAGGTTACCGGGCTGGACAGCTTTGAGATCGGCCAGATGGTTGGCCGCCAGCTGCCCTTCCTGACCATTATCGTCCTGTTCTGGATCATGGCGATTATGGACGGCTGGCGCGGCGTGAAGGAGACCTGGCCTGCGGTGATGGTGGCGGGCGGTTCGTTCGCTATCGCCCAGTACCTCAGCTCGAATTTCCTTGGCCCGGAGTTGCCGGATATCATCTCTTCCCTGGTGTCCCTGGTCTGTCTGACGCTGTTCCTGAAGCGCTGGCAGCCGGTACGTATTTTCCGCTTCGCCGACATGGGCGCCTCGCAGGTTGATCAAACCCTGGCCCGCACAGGCTATACGGCAGGACAGGTGATCCGCGCCTGGTCGCCGTTCCTGTTCCTGACCGCAACGGTCACCCTGTGGAGCATCCCGCCTTTTAAAGCCCTGTTCGCGCCGGGCGGGGCGCTGTACGACATGGTGATTAATATTTCCGTGCCGTTCCTCGACAAGATGGTCGCCCGTATGCCGCCGGTGGTGCACGCCGCCACGCCGTATGCCGCGGTCTATAAATTCGACTGGTTCTCCGCCACCGGTACCGCCATCCTGTTTGCCGCACTCCTTTCCGTGGTGTGGCTGCGCATGAAGCCTGCGGCCGCGGTGCAGACCTTTGCGGCGACCATTAAAGAGCTGATGCTGCCGATTTACTCCATCGGCATGGTGCTGGCGTTCGCGTTTATCTCGAACTACTCCGGCCTGTCATCAACGCTGGCACTGGCGCTGGCCCATACCAGCCACGCCTTCACCTTCTTCTCGCCGTTCCTCGGCTGGCTGGGGGTGTTCCTGACCGGTTCCGATACCTCGTCTAACGCCCTGTTTGCCGCGCTGCAGGCAACGGCAGCCCAGCAGATTGGCGTATCGGACGTCCTGCTGGTGGCCGCGAATACCACCGGCGGCGTGACCGGGAAAATGATCTCTCCACAATCCATCGCCATTGCCTGTGCGGCGGTGGGACTGGTCGGTAAAGAGTCGGATCTGTTCCGCTTTACCGTGAAACACAGCCTGATATTCACCTGCATGGTGGGGGTGATCACCACCCTGCAGGCCTATGTCTTAACCTGGATGATCCCATGATAGTGATGCCCAGACGCCTGTCCGACGAGATTGCCTCTCGCGTGCGGGCGCTGATTGAAGAACAACAGCTGGAAGCGGGCATGAAGCTGCCCGCCGAACGCCAGCTCGCCGCCCAGCTTGGCGTGTCGCGCAATTCACTGCGCGAGGCGCTGGCGACGCTGGTCAGCGAAGGGGTGCTGCTGAGCCGTCGCGGCGGCGGCACCTTTGTGCGCTGGCAGCATGACGACTGGTCCGAGCAAAACATCGTTCAGCCGCTGAAGACGCTGATGGAGAACGACCCGGACTACAGCTTCGACATCCTTGAAGCGCGTCACGCCATCGAAACCAGTACCGCCTGGCACGCGGCCATGCGGGCAACCGACGCCGACAAAGAGAAACTCATCGCCTGCTTTGAGGCCACGCAGAGCAGCGACCCGGATATCGCCTCCCAGGCGGACGTCCGTTTTCACCTGGCGATTGCCGAGGCGTCGCACAACGTGGTGCTGCTCCAGACCATGCGCGGGTTCTTCGACCTGCTGCAATCCTCCGTTAAACAGAGCCGCCAGCGCATGTATCTGGTTCCGCCGGTGTTTGCCCAGCTGACCGAACAGCACGAGGCGGTGCTCAACGCCATTCTGGCCGGTGATGCCGAGGCCGCGCGTAAAGCGATGATGGCGCATCTCGGCTTCGTGCACACCACCATTAAACGATTCGATGAAGACCAGGCCCGACAGGCGCGTATTACCCGTCTGCCTGGCGACAGTGATATTTCCAGGGAGAACAAAGCATGATTATTTCAGCAGCCAGTGACTATCGCGCCGCGGCGCAGCGCATTTTGCCCCCGTTCCTGTTCCACTATATCGACGGCGGGGCTTATGCCGAATACACCCTGCGCCGCAACGTGGAAGATCTGTCGGAGGTGGCTCTGCGCCAGCGCGTGCTGAAGAATATGTCTGACCTGAGCCTTGAGACGAAGCTGTTCAACGAAACGCTCTCCATGCCGGTGGCGCTCGCGCCTGTAGGCTTATGCGGGATGTATGCCCGCCGTGGCGAAGTGCAGGCCGCCGCTGCGGCGGATGCCAAAGGCATTCCGTTTACCCTTTCCACCGTGTCCGTCTGCCCGATTGAAGAGGTCGCCCCGACCATCAAGCGCCCGATGTGGTTCCAGCTGTACGTCCTGCGGGATCGCGGCTTTATGCGTAACGCGCTCGAGCGCGCGAAAGCGGCGGGCTGCTCCACGCTGGTCTTTACCGTCGATATGCCGACCCCCGGCGCGCGCTACCGCGATGCGCACTCCGGCATGAGCGGCCCGAACGCTGCGCTCCGTCGTTACTTGCAGGCCGTGACCCACCCGCAGTGGGCGTGGGATGTCGGGCTGAACGGTCGTCCGCACGATCTCGGGAATATCTCGGCTTACCTCGGCAAACCGACCGGGCTGGAGGATTACATCGGCTGGCTGGCGAACAACTTCGATCCGTCGATCTCGTGGAAGGACCTGGAGTGGATCCGCGAGTTCTGGGACGGCCCGATGGTGATCAAAGGGATCCTAGATCCGGAAGATGCCCGCGACGCGGTACGCTTTGGCGCAGACGGGATTGTGGTTTCTAACCACGGCGGACGCCAGCTCGACGGGGTGCTCTCCTCCGCACGCGCCCTGCCGGCCATCGCCGATGCGGTGAAAGGCGATATTGCCATCCTGGCCGACAGCGGCATCCGCAACGGGCTGGACGTGGTGCGAATGATTGCGCTGGGCGCTGACAGCGTACTGCTGGGGCGTGCGTATCTGTATGCGCTGGCGACGGCGGGCCAGGCGGGCGTGGCGAATCTGCTCAACCTGATCGAAAAAGAGATGAAGGTGGCGATGACGCTGACCGGTGCAAGAACGATTAGCGAAATCAGTAAGGATTCCCTGGTGCAGGAGTTAAGCAAATTACCGGCGGCGCTGGCTCCCCTTGCTCAGGGAAACGCGGCCTGATCTTCTCCGGTTCCTCCCCCCTTTCTCATGCGCCCGATTTTCCCCTCGGGCGCTTTTTTATGCCAAAAATAACATCCAGATAACATATTGGATAAGAAAATTTGACATCCACCCGCCGTCCGCAATTGTATAGACAAGCAAATACAAGAACACAAAAACAACATCAGATCGGAGTGGAGCGTATGGCGTATTCAGGTAAGGTGGATATTCAGCAGGTGATCGATGAGAGTCCCTTTTCAGGGTTTCACTGGCTGCTCATTGTGCTGGGCTTTCTGGTTCTGGCGATCGATGGTTTTGATACGGCAGCGATGGGTTACATCGCGCCTACGCTGTCGGCAGAATGGGGGATACACAAACAGGATCTGGGGCCGGTGCTGAGCGCAGCGCTGCTGGGGCTGTCGCTGGGCGCGCTGATTGCCGGTCCGGTATCTGACCGGATGGGGCGCAAGCGGGTGCTGGTCTTTTCGTGTCTGTTCTTCGGCCTTGCGAGCCTGGGGACGGCCTGGGCGCAAAGTCTGAATACGCTCACGCTGTGGCGCTTTCTGACGGGCCTGGGCCTCGGCGCCGCAATGCCTAACGCCATCACGCTTATCTCCGAGTTTGCCCCCCAGCGCTGTCGCGCCATGGCGATCAATACCATGTACTGCGGCTTCCCTCTGGGCGCGGCGGGCGGCGGCGCGATCTCTTCCTGGCTAATCCCCCACCACGGCTGGCGAAGCGTGCTGCTGACCGGGGCGATTGCTCCGCTGGTTTTAACCCTGCTGCTGGCGCTGTTTTTACCGGAGTCCGTGAAGTTTCTGGTGCAGCGCGGAAAGGACGTCATGCAGGTCCGCCGCATCGCCAGCCGGTTTGCCCGCAGCACGCTGGATAGCGTCACGGGCTTTTTCCTCGCGGAGGAGAAAGTCGCGTCTAAAAAAGGGAGCGTGTCGCAGCTGTTTTCCATGCCCTGGCTGCCCGGCACCCTGATGCTGTGGGTGACCTATTTTATGGGCCTGGTCATTTACTACGTCCTGCTGAGCTGGATGCCAACGCTGATGCAGGGGATGGGTTATGCTCTGGCGGAATCCGCCTGGCTCACCTCGCTGTTCACCTTCGGCGGCACCGCAGGCATTCTGCTCGCGGGCTGGATGATGGACCGCTGGGAAGCGCACAGGGTGGTCGCGTGTGGTTTCGTGCTGACAATGGGCCTTATTCTTTTGCTTGGCATTGAGCATAACCATATCGCCCTGTTTGGCGGGTTGATTTTCCTGATGGGGATCGCGATGAACGGCGCGCAGTCGGGCATGCAAACCCTGGCCGCCACCTTTTACCCTACCGAGTGCCGCGCGACGGGCATCGCCTGGATGCAGGGGATCGGCCGCTTTGGCGGCGTGGCGGGAACCATGACCAGCGCCCAGCTTCTTTCTATGCAGTGGCAGGCAGACAGTATTTTAATGATCCTCAGCGTGCCTGCTCTGGTGGCCGCTGCGGCAACCGTCTATAAAATGCTGTACAGCCGCTCGCAGGAACCCGGCGTCGCGTAGTTCCTCTCTTTTCTGCTATTCTGCCCCCGCAATTAAGGGGGCAGCATGCTTAACATCGTTTTATTCGAACCAGAAATTCCGCCGAATACCGGCAATATCATCCGCCTGTGTGCGAACACCGGTTTTCGTCTGCATATCATTGAGCCGATGGGCTTTACGTGGGACGACAAACGTCTGCGTCGCGCAGGGCTGGATTATCATGAATTTACCGCCGTCGTTCGCCATCACGATTACGCCGCGTTTCTGGAAGCAGAGAAGCCGCAGCGCATGTTCGCCCTGACTACCAAAGGCACGCCAGCGCATAGCGCCGTGAGCTATCAGGCAGGTGACTATCTGATGTTTGGCCCGGAAACCCGCGGCCTGCCGGCCACGATCCTGGATGCCCTGCCCGCCGAGCAGAAAATCCGTATTCCGATGATGCCGGACAGCCGCAGCATGAACCTGTCGAACGCGGTGTCGGTGGTGGTGTATGAAGCCTGGCGCCAAATGGGGTATGCGGGCGCCATATTACGGTAGGCCCGGTAAGCGCAGCGCCACCGGGCAAAATATCAGATACCGTCACCATACTCGAACGTATGGTGAATGCCGTTGAAGTGCTGATCCATGTCCATGGACGGCTTATCGCTGTCTGGTTTACCGACGATGCGCGCCGGTACGCCAGCGGCGGTGGTATGCGGAGGCACGGGCTGGAGCACCACGGAGCCTGCGCCGATCTTCGCACCGCGCCCGACTTCGATATTGCCGAGGATTTTGGCACCCGCGCCAATCATCACCCCTTCACGAATTTTCGGATGGCGATCGCCGCTGGTTTTACCGGTACCGCCCAGGGTGACAGACTGCAGGATCGAGACGTCATCTTCAATCACCGCCGTTTCCCCGACGACAATCCCGGTGGCGTGGTCGAGCATGATCCCGCGGCCAATTTTTGCTGCCGGGTGAATATCGACCTGGAAGGTCACGGAAACCTGGTTTTGCAGGAAGATCGCCAGCGCGCGGCGGCCTTCATTCCACAACCAGTGGCCGATGCGGTAAGCCTGCAGGGCGTGGAAGCCTTTCAGGTACAGCAGCGGCGTAGAATATTTATCGACCGCCGGGTCACGCGTGCGCACGGCCTGGATATCGCAGGCGGCAGAGGCGATCATTTCCGGGTCAGCGGCGTAAGCCTCTTCCACCACTTCACGAATGGCGATAGCTGGCATGATCGAGGAAGCCAGCTTGTTGGCGAGCATATAGCTCAGCGCGCTGCCGAGATTTTCGTGCTTGAGTAGCGTCGCGTGGTAGAAACTGGCCAGCATAGGCTCGCAGTCGGCCAGCGCCCGGGCTTCGGCTTTAATATTGTTCCAGACGATATCCAGTTCTTCACACGGCATTGCTTACTCCAGACGATAGTTAATGACCAGCCAGTTCTGCGCTGGCTGGGTCATTCAGGTGACAACGGTTCCGACTAGTTACTGCTGCGCTCGTCCTTGCGCGCACGACCTAATAAGGTCAATGCTGCCTCGCGCGCATTTTTTCCGCAATACAATACCTGATAAATTTCCTCGGTTATTGGCATTTCGACACCGAAACGGTGCGCCAACTCGCGGACTTCTTTGGTATTGCGGTAGCCTTCAACCACCTGACCAATCTTCTCCTGCGCGCCTTTTACATCGCTGCCCTGTCCGAGCATCATGCCAAAGCGGCGGTTACGAGACTGGTTGTCGGTACAGGTCAGCACCAGGTCGCCCAGGCCAGCCATCCCCATAAAGGTGGCCGGATCGGCACCCAGCGCTTCGCCCAGGCGGGACATTTCGGTCAGCCCTCGGGTGATCAGCGCCGTACGCGCATTGGCACCAAAACCAATGCCGTCTGACATCCCGGCACCAATCGCAATCACGTTCTTCACCGCACCGCCCAGCTGCACGCCGATAAAATCGGGGTTGCTGTAGACGCGGAAGCTCTTGCCGCAGTGCAGCAGCTGTTGAAGATCGTCGGAGAAGGCCTGATCGGTGGAGGCCAGCGAAATCGCCGTCGGCAGGCCAGCGGCCAGCTCTTTGGCAAAGGTCGGGCCGGAGATGACCGCCAGCGGGATCGCATCACCCAGCGCTTCGCGGGCAACGTCCTGCAGCAGGCGTCCGGTTTCGGCTTCCAGTCCTTTTGTCGCCCAGACAATGCGCGCATCCGGGCGCATCAGCGGCTTAATCTGACGGAGCACGTCGCCAAAGACATGGCTCGGGACCACAATCAGAATGTTGCGGCTGGCCGCCAGCGCGGTCGCAAGGTCGCTTTCAAGGTGCAGGGAGTCAGGGAACGGAACGTCCGGGAGAAACGCGACGTTACAACGATCGCGTTGCAGCGTGGCGATATGTTTTGGGTCGTGGCCCCAGAGAACCACTTCGTGACCATTTCTTGCCAGCGTGATGGCAAGAGCGGTGCCGTATGAGCCGGCACCGATCACAGTCATTGACGCATTAACAGTGCTCATCAGGCATCCTGATGTTGTTCAGCACCTTCGCCAGCTTGCTGCTGCAGATAGTTCATGAACAGCGCATCAAAGTTAACTGGCGCAAGGTTCAGTTGCGGGAATGTACCGCGGGAAACCAGGCTGGTGATGCATTCACGCGCATACGGGAACAGAATGTTCGGGCAGTACGCACCCAGGCAATGCGCCATCTGGTTGCCTTCGATACCGCCGATAGAGAAGATGCCGCCCTGCTGTACTTCACACAGGAATGCAGTTTCTTCGCCCAGAGATGCGGTAACGGTCACACGCAGCACGACTTCATACACGTCATCTGCCAGTTGGGTAGATGCGGTATCCAGATCAAGTTTAACCTCTGGCTGCCAATCTTTCTGGAAAACATGTGGCGCATTTGGCGCTTCGAAAGAGACGTCCTTGGTGTAGATACGCTGGATCTGGAAAGTCATTTCGGTGTTGTTTTGTTCTGACATGGAAATACCCTTTTTAATTGTCCTAAAGTCTCTTAGCTCAGCAGCGGATCGAGTCCACCACGGGCGTCGAGCGCATACAAGTCATCACAGCCGCCAATGTGCTGCGCATCAATAAAAATCTGCGGAACCGTCGTACGACCACTACGTTTGATCATCTCTTCGCGTTTAATCGCGTCACCGTCAATCGGCAGTTCCTGGAACGTGACGCCTTTGCTGTTCAGCAGCGCTTTCGCACGATGACAGAACGGGCACGTCGCTTTGGTATAGATCTCAATATTGGCCATGACTGAACTCCTTATTTACCGCGAACCAAAGGAAGATTTTCCCCGCTCCAGCCGGAAATACCTTCTTTCAGCACAGTTACGTTTTCGAAGCCTGCTTTATGAAGCGCGCTGGCAGATTCCTGTGCCTGCATGCCGGTCGCATCGACAACGATAATCGGCTGGGCTTTGTGTTTCTCAAGCTCACCGACGTTGTTCGCTTTGATTTCAGCTGGCAGCAGGTTGATTGCGCCCGCAATGTGACCTTTACGGAAATCGTCACGCTGACGCAGATCGACTACGACGGCATCTTCTTTGTTGATCAGACGCGTCGCTTCACCACGGGTGATAACCTTAATTTTAGACGTCAGGCTCTTAAATGTGGTGAACAGCACAGCAGCCAGCAGGCCAATCCACGCGATGCTCAGAACCGGATGGCGGCTAACGAATTGCATAATTTCTTGCATGGAGGGTAACTACTCCCGACTAAGTGATAAAAAAAACCAGGACAGGAGTATACCTGTGCGTTCTGGCAAATACAGCCAGCGACCATAACCTAATCCATTTTCTGCGGCATGCCACCTAAAAAAATGCCTCAAAATGGTCTGGTCAGCACCTTGCCCCTGCGCTTTCTTTGATCTTCTGCGGCTATTTGATCGATTCAGCTGTAGTAAAATTACGCAAATTTTGACTCTTGAGCATGAGGTTGTCGCAATGTCGGTTTCTAAAAAACCTATGGTACTGGTGATTCTGGATGGCTATGGCTACCGTGAAGACAGCCAGGATAACGCTATTTTCAACGCCAAAACCCCGGTCATGGATGCGCTGTGGGCAAAACGTCCGCATACGCTGATTGACGCGTCTGGCCTGGAAGTGGGCCTGCCGGACCGCCAGATGGGCAACTCCGAAGTCGGTCACGTAAACCTGGGCGCCGGGCGTATTGTGTATCAGGATCTGACGCGCCTGGACGTTGAAATCAAAGAACGCACCTTCTTCTCCAACCCAACGCTGTCTGGCGCGGTCGATAAAGCCGTTGCCGCTGGCAAGGCCGTACACATCATGGGCCTGCTCTCTGCAGGCGGCGTTCACAGCCACGAAGATCACATCATGGCGATGGTTGAACTGGCCGCCGAGCGCGGTGCGGAAAAAATCTATCTGCACGCCTTCCTGGACGGTCGCGATACGCCACCACGCAGCGCAAAAGGCTCTCTGCAAGCCTTCGAAGAGAAATTTGCCGCGCTGGGTAAAGGCCGCGTAGCGTCCATCATCGGCCGTTACTACGCCATGGACCGCGACAACCGCTGGGATCGCGTTGAACAGGCCTATGACCTGATGACCCTGGCCAAAGGTGAGTTCCAGTTCGCAACCGCCGTTGAAGCCCTTGAAGCGGCTTATGCACGTGATGAAAACGACGAATTCGTGAAAGCGTCGGTGATCCGTGCTGATGGCCAGGCTGATGCCGCCATGGAAGATGGCGACGCGTTGATCTTCATGAACTTCCGCGCTGACCGCGCGCGCGAAATCACCCGTGCGTTCGTCAACAGCGACTTCGACGGTTTCGCCCGCAAGAAAGTGGTAAAACTGGACTTCATCCAGCTGACTGAATACGCCGCAGACATCAAAGCGCCTTGCGCGTATCCACCAGCATCGCTGGCAAACACCTTCGGCGAGTGGATGGCGAAGAACGACAAAACGCAGCTGCGTATTTCCGAAACTGAAAAATATGCACACGTGACCTTCTTCTTTAACGGCGGCGTTGAAGAGCCGTTCAAAGGCGAAGACCGCATTCTGATCAACTCCCCGAAAGTGGCCACCTACGATCTGCAGCCAGAAATGAGCTCTGCCGAACTGACGGAAAAACTGGTTACGGCCATCGAGAGCGGTAAGTACGACACCATCATCTGTAACTACCCGAACGGCGACATGGTGGGGCATACCGGGGTGATGGAAGCGGCAGTGAAAGCGGTTGAAGCGCTGGACAACTGCGTTGAGCAGGTAGCGAAAGCGGTTGAATCCGTTGGCGGCCAGCTGCTGATCACCGCTGACCACGGTAACGCTGAACAGATGCGCGACCCGGCGACCGGCCAGGCGCACACGGCTCATACCAACCTGCCTGTTCCGCTGATTTATGTGGGTGATAAATCACTGAAAGCAGTGGAAGGCGGCAAGCTTTCTGACATCGCGCCAACCATGTTGTCGCTGATGGGTATGCCGATCCCTGAAGAGATGACTGGTAAGCCGCTGTTCATCGTGGAATAATCGCTCCCCATGAGGGGAAAGGCGATTTTTTCAATCACATGGGTCGTGAAGCCGCTTAGGTTATCAGTCAGACCTCTGTTTTACGCCAGCGCACTCAGCGCTGGCGTATTGCTGTGCGCCGCATCCGCCCACGCGGATGACCGCGACCAGCTGAAATCCATTCAGGCCGATATCGCCGCCAAAGAGCGTGCGGTACGCCAGCAGCAGCAGCAGCGCTCCGCCCTCCTCGCCCAGCTTAAGCAGCAGGAAGAGGCGATCTCCGCCGCCACGCGTAAACTCCGAGAAACGCAAAACACCCTCGCCCAGTTGAATAAACAGATCGACGAGATGAACGCGTCGATTGCCAAACTGGAGCGCCAGCGTGATGCGCAGGAGCGCAATCTTGCCGCACAGCTTGATGCCGCATTCCGCCAGGGCGAACATACCGGACTCCAGCTGATCCTCAGCGGCGAAGAGAGCCAGCGCGGCCAGCGCCTGCAGGCCTACTTTGGCTATCTCAACCAGGCGCGTCAGGAGACGATCGCGCAGCTGAAGCAGACGCGCGAAGAGGTCTCCACGCAAAAAGCCGAGCTGGAAGAGAAGCAGAGCCAGCAGCAGACGCTACTCTACGATCAGCAGGCCCAGCAGGCGAAGCTTGAGCAGGCTCGCAACGAGCGTAAGAAAACCCTTTCCGGCCTTGAATCCTCCATTCAGGAAGGTCAGAGCCAGCTGAGCGAAATGCGCGCCAACGAATCAAAACTGCGTAACAGCATCGCCCGTGCGGAAGCGGCGGCGAAAGCGCGCGCCGAAAAAGAGGCGCGCGAGGCGCAGGCCGTTCGCGACAAGCAGCAGGAAGCCTCCCGCAAAGGGACCACCTACAAGCCAAGCGAGAGCGAACGTTCTCTGATGTCGCGTACCGGCGGTTTGGGCTCTCCTCGCGGTCAGGCTTTCTGGCCCGTTCGCGGTTCAATTCTGCATCGCTATGGCGAACAGCTGCAGGGTGAGCTACGTTGGAAAGGGATCGTTATCGGTGCGTCTGAAGGTAGCGAAGTGAAAGCCATCGCCGATGGCCGCGTGATTCTGGCCGACTGGCTGCAGGGTTACGGACTGGTGGTGGTGGTCGAACACGGTAAAGGTGATATGAGCCTTTACGGCTACAACCAGAGCGCGCTGGTCAGCGTCGGCACGCAGGTGCGCGCCGGCCAACCCATCGCCCTTGTGGGCAGCAGTGGCGGTCAGGGCCGCCCGTCACTCTATTTCGAAATTCGTCGCCAGGGTCAGGCGGTCAATCCACAGCCGTGGTTGGGAAGATAAGTTTTGCTTCAATTTCGTCGAATGGTTTTCTCCGTCGTCAGCGCGCTGGCGCTGGCTGCACCGGTATATGCAGGTAAACTCGCTATCGTGATTGATGACTTCGGTTATCGTCCACACTATGAAAATCAGGTGCTGACGATGCCGTCGGCCATCTCTGTCGCCGTCCTTCCGAATGCCCCCCACGCGCGCGAGATGGCGACCAAAGCCCATAACAGCGGTCATCAGGTGCTGATCCACCTGCCCATGGCCCCGCTCAGCAAGCAGCCGCTGGAAAAAGATACCCTGCGCCCGGATATGAGCAGCGAGGAGATCGAGCGCATTATCCGCGACGCCTACAACAAAGTGCCGTATGCCGTAGGGCTGAACAACCATATGGGCAGCGCGATGACATCAAGCCTGTACGGGATGCTCAAAGTGATGCAGGCGCTGGAACGCTACAACCTCTACTTCCTCGACAGCATGACTATCGGCAACAGCCAGGCAATGCGTGCCGCTCAGGGAACGGGCGTAAAGGTGATTAAGCGCAAGGTGTTCCTGGACGATACCCAGAACGACGCCGATATCCGCATGCAGTTTAATCGCGCGGTTCAGCTGGCCCGCCGCAATGGCTCGGCCATTGCCATCGGTCACCCGCACCCGTCTACCGTTCGCGTCCTGCAGCAAATGCTGCCGACCTTGCCTGCCGATATCACGCTGGTGCGCCCGAGCGATCTGCTGAACGAGCCGCAGGTGGATACCTCCACACCGAATTCTGCGCAGCCCGCCCCGACGGCGCCGCGTAATCCGTTCCGCGGCGTGAAGCACTGCGTACCGAAGCAACCGCTTGAACCGGTCTATGCGACCCGCTTCTTCTCCGTCATCGGAGACAGCATCAGCAACAGCACGCTGGTGAAATACGTCCAGCAGCAGTGGCAGGGATGGGGTAAGAAAGCCTGACGCTTATTTTGCAATCTGAGAGTCCGTCTGCTCGTTAGCAACGGGCTCTTTTTTTTCCTGATGCTGATACCAGGATTTGAAATACTTCAAAAAGCTATAGGCTGTGGCATACAGTCCTGTCGCCACCCCCACTTTGCCCTGACGCCAGGCACCGCTAAACAGATACCATTTGAAAAAAGCCCCGATAGCGCTGATCACGCCGCGCGCGATAGAGGGCCGTATTTTTTGATGCTGAACCAGGCGGGTTGTATAACAATTTAATTTATTAAAAAGCTCATGCAGCGTGGGAAACGTATCATGTTTTACATAACCCGGAATACGTTCACAACGGAGAAAACCTTCGACCTGATCGTCTACCGGTCGGTTATTAAATCGGGACTGTTTTCGGTTAAAAAGACGCACGGGATAATCAGGAGATGAAACAGGATAAATCGTCCGGACCTCTTCACCCAGAACAAACCAGTGGCGGCATATCCGCCATGCCATTCCGGGGTCTGGCTCATCGCCTGCTTTTAACGTTAAAACGGCATTAACCGTTTCCTGGTCAAGAATTTCGTCGCTGTCAATGCACAGGACCCAGTCATGGCTGGCTAAGGATATGGCATGGTTCATCTGATCGCCATGCCAGCCAAATTTTTTATAGACGGGTCGCAGGCCAAAACTTTCACAAATATATCGTGTTTTGTCCGTACTGCCGGAATCGACCACAACAACTTCATCCGCTATTTTTAAAAGAGGCGGGATAACATCGTGCAATAATCTTTCAGAATTAAACGTTAATAAGCAGACCGTTATTTTAAACATTTCCCCACTCTCAATAGCAGCCTAAATTAATATTATTAATACTATAGAATTGAGTTGAGACGATTAAAGTCCAGAATCACACTTTCTAAATAAGCACGCTTAAAATTTTGTCCAGTCGCGAAGCGCAATAAAATAGAAAAATCTATTTTATTTCAACAGATTCTTTATAATGCAGTCAGATGAAGGGTAGCACACGGATTCAGACATGCCGCACAAAAGTAAAATTCTCCTCCTGGATACGGGTAAAGAATGGGGGGGAGGCACCAACAGTATGCTTGAGCTCCTGAAGCGAATCAATCGCGATAAATTCGATATTACCTGTTGTTTTTACAGTGATTATAGTCGTGCTGAAGGTGAGACAATTGGCCAGGTGCTCAACGGCATCGGCATCCCGCTCATCGTGATCCCTCAACGTCCGCAGCCGGTCTGGGCCAAATTGCTGAAGGAAGCGGGACGTAGCCTGCTGTTTTTCTCACGCAGCGCCCGCAAGGCATTGACGCGTCATGTGGATATCATGTGGCGCATCAGGCCTAACGTCAGCAAAATCGAAACCCTTTTCACCCAGGGCGGTTTCGATACGCTCTATATGAATAACCAGCCGGGCTCAAATGAGGAAGGCTATCTCGCGGCGGCAAAGCTGCAGGCGCGGTTGATTCAGCACTGCCGCATTGAGCCTGTTTTGACCCCACCGCTGGTGAAGCTGGTTAATGCCCATGCCACAAAAATCATCGCCGTCTCTCACGGCGTTGAACGCGTGTTGCTTCAGCATGGCGTCCGGCCCGAACTGTGTACGACGGTCAATAATGCCATCGACATCCACCAGCCTTTGCCTGACCGACGCGCGATGCGCCAGCGCCTGAACATCGATGACGACACGTTTGTGTTCGGCAGTATCGGGTCGTTAATCCCTCGCAAAGCCAATCACCACACGCTGGAGGCGCTGGCGCAGTTCAGCCAGAAGCATCCGCAGGCGAAATGGAAAATGGTGCTGGTCGGCGAAGGTGCCGAACGCCGCGCTTTAGCGGAACAGGCCCGAGCGCTGGGAATTGAACACCATGTCATCTTCACTGGCTTTCAGAATACCCCGTTTGATTACCTCGCAACGTTTGACGCCTTTATTCTCGCCTCAAAAAGCGAAGGGCTGCCGCGCGTGGTGCTGGAAGCGATGCTTCTCAATATCCCCGTGATTGGCTCTCAGGTGACCGGCACGGCGGAGTTGATTGATCATGATTCGACAGGGCTGCTTTTCCCCTGGAGCGATGTTTCACAGCTTGCACAGCATCTGGACAATATCTGGGCAGATGCGGATCTGCGGGCTCGGCTGGCGGCGGCCGCATACCAGAACGTCTGTCATACCTATGCCATCGAAAACTATGTCAGCGGTGTCGAAGCCGTGCTTGGCGCGCACTAACCAAACGAGATAACTATGTTTAAATTTCTTAATGCTCGCTATCGTCATATCACCGGGCGACACAACATTCCTTACAGTTCTCTGCCCGTGACGGGCGCAGCTGCTGCGGTGGATTCTATTGTGATTCCGTGTACCGGCGCAGATTTCGTCGAAGAGGCATTACTCTCTGCCACCTTCGCGGAACGCTATGCCACCGGGGTGAGCGAAATCGTCATCGTCAGCGATCAGCCTGAATCGGCCTTCGGGGTACTGCCGCCGAAAACCCGCGTAGTGACGCTTAACCTTCCCGTTCGTGAGGAAGGTTACCGCTATAAGCAGATCTACCTCAGCCGTCTGGTGAAGCTTAACGCCCCGCTGCAGGCGCGCGGTGAAGGCGTATTGATGATCGATTCCGATCTCAACCTGCTGAAAATGCCAGAGATCAACATGGCCGACATGCACATCTACTCCAGCTTCCGTCAGGGCAAAATGATTGCCAAGCTGGACGGTGCGCCAGCGGAGAAAGTGCCGGCGTATTACAAAGAGACGGTACGCCCGTATCTGGTCGATCACGTTAACGGCGCGTTTCTTGCGGCAACTAAAAAGACCTGGCGCCGCATCTGCCCGCTGTGGCTGACGCTGTTCCAGGATACCTGGGAGCTGATGGACGACACGCAGCCGCCGACCGATCAGCTGCCGCTCGCCGCGCTGCTGGACATGCTGGATTTAAAAACGGTTAACCTGGGCGACTGGATGAACTGGCCGGTCTCGAAGAAGATCGGCGGTCAGGAAGCCGTTGTACCGAAAGAGGTGATTGGCGCGCACGGCGGTTTCCCTCTCTCCGAATGGCAGAAGTATCTTGAATCGCCGGATAACACGCTGCTGTTCAAAGGTCAGGACTACACCCGCAAGGTGCGTTACCTGACGGATGAAGAGAAAAAGAATCAGTAAAAAAGGGGCTCAGGCTAAGAGGAATCCCCAGAAATCTATAAGCAGAAGCAATAAAGCTGCTTTCATAATGACTGCAGGCTTTCAGCGATGCCCTGGTCCGGCTGTAAATCGCCGAAGCGTTTCCGTAAGGCCGGGGCGAGGCGCAGGGATGCGCCGAGAGGGCGTGGCCTGCAGGGATGCAGGCTCATGCCCGACCCGATAGCCTGAAGGAATAAGCTGAGGACACCGCGAAGCGGCGATTTACCGCCGGGAGCCCGGGTTGCCAGGGTGGTGGCGACTGAACCACCCTGGCACGTTCACCGATACAAGAATCACAGAGCAGCAAGGAACATAAAGTGAACGGAATGACTACCAGAGCTGTATGTTCCCCCTCACCCCAACCCTCTCCCTCAAGGGAGAGGGGGTCGTCCATGCAAGCATTATTTTGTGGGGATCCCTCAGGCCTCAGGCCCCTTTTTGATTATTTATCCCAGCTCAGGATAACTTTCCCTGACTGGCCGGAACGCATCGCGTCGAAGCCCTGCTGGAACTCATCGATGGAGAAACGGTGAGTAATAATCGGGGACAGATCCAGACCGGACTGGATCAATGCTGCCATCTTGTACCAGGTCTCGAACATCTCGCGGCCATAGATGCCCTTGATGAACAGCCCTTTGAAGATGACTTTGTTCCAGTCGATAGACATATCTGACGGCGGGATCCCCAGCATCGCGATACGGCCACCGTGATTCATGGTGTCGAGCATGGTGCGGAACGCTGGTGGCGCGCCGGACATCTCCAGACCCACGTCAAAGCCTTCGGTCATGCCCAGCTCTTCCATCACGTCGGTCAGGCTCTCTTTCGAGACATCCACCGCGCGGGTGACGCCCATTTTGCGCGCCAGCGACAGACGGTATTCGTTCACGTCGGTGATCACAACGTTGCGCGCACCCACGTGCTTCGCTACGGCTGCCGCCATAATGCCGATTGGGCCCGCGCCGGAGACCAGCACGTCTTCACCGACCAGGTCGAAGGAGAGCGCCGTGTGTACCGCGTTGCCGAACGGATCGAAGATGGAGGCCAGATCGTCAGAGATATTGTCCGGGATTTTGAACGCGTTAAACGCCGGGATCACCAGATATTCCGCGAAGCAGCCCGGACGGTTTACGCCTACGCCAATGGTATTACGGCACAGGTGCGTACGTCCGCCGCGGCAGTTACGGCAGTGACCGCAGGTAATATGGCCTTCACCGGAGACGCGGTCGCCAATTTGGAAGCCTTTCACTTCCTGGCCGATACCCACCACTTCACCGACATATTCGTGACCGACAACCATCGGTACCGGAATGGTTTTCTGCGACCACTGGTCCCAGTTATAGATGTGAACGTCAGTACCGCAGATAGCCGTTTTACGAATTTTGATCAGCAGATCGTTATGACCGACTTCCGGCTCCGGCACGTCGGTCATCCAAATCCCTTCTTCCGCTTTCAGTTTGGATAACGCTTTCATCACACGTCCTCAGGCAATTACGCCCAGCTGTTTGCCGATGCGGGTGAAGGCTTCCACCGCACGTTCAATTTGTTCAGGCGAATGCGCCGCAGACATCTGGGTGCGGATACGCGCCTGACCTTTTGGCACCACCGGGAAGAAGAACCCGGTGACGTAAATCCCTTCTTTCTGCAGCTCGCGGGCAAATTGCTGCGCGACGACCGCATCGCCCAGCATTACCGGAATGATCGCGTGATCGGCACCGGCCAGGGTGAAGCCTGCGGCGCTCATTTTTTCACGGAACAGACGGGCGTTGGACCACAGGCGGTCGCGCAGCTCAGCGCCGGACTCCACCATCTCCAGCACTTTGATGGAGGCAGAAACAATCGCCGGCGCCAGGGAGTTGGAGAACAGATACGGACGGGAGCGCTGGCGCAGCCACTCAACCACCTCTTTACGCGCGGCGGTATAGCCGCCGGACGCGCCGCCGAGCGCTTTGCCCAGCGTACCGGTGATGATGTCCACGCGGCCCATCACGTCGCAGTATTCGTGCGAGCCACGGCCGTTTTCGCCGACAAAGCCGACCGCGTGAGAGTCATCGACCATCACCAGCGCATCGTATTTGTCCGCCAGGTCGCACACGCCCTTCAGGTTGGCGATCACGCCGTCCATGGAGAACACGCCGTCGGTGGCGATCAGCACGTGGCGAGCACCTGCTTCACGAGCCTCTTTCAGGCGCGCTTCCAGCTCAACCATATCGTTGTTGGCGTAGCGGAAACGCTTCGCTTTGCACAGGCGTACGCCGTCGATGATGGAGGCGTGGTTCAGGGCGTCGGAGATAATCGCATCTTCTGCGCCAAGCAGGGTCTCAAACAGACCGCCGTTAGCGTCGAAGCAGGAGGAGTACAGAATCGCGTCTTCCATTCCGAGGAAGCTCGCCAGCTTTTGCTCAAGCTGCTTGTGGCTGTCCTGCGTACCGCAGATAAAGCGTACGGAGGCCATGCCGAAACCGTGTGTGTCCATGCCGTTTTTTGCAGCGGCAATCAGCTCAGGGTGATTCGCAAGACCTAAGTAGTTGTTCGCACAAAAGTTGATCACATGGCTGCCGTCGGCAACGGTGATGTCCGCCTGCTGGGCAGACGTGATAATACGCTCTTCCTTGAACAACCCTTCCGCACGTGCGGTGTCGAGGTCGTTGTTTAACTGTTTGTAAAAATCACCACGCATTGCAATTCTCCAGACTCGGCAAATTTCGGGACATATTACCCAAACCTATAGTTCATGACGAGATGACACGTCATCTCTTGTCGTTTTTGCAGCATAAATCACGCGTACCCCTGCGCTGTGAAGGTGAATGGCTGAAGGGCAGCCATACTAATGATATGATAGAGACATTAGCGTCCGGGATTGTCCCCGGGCTCCACACTTCAAAGGTTACAGTTATGATCATCGTTACCGGCGGCGCGGGCTTTATCGGCAGCAATATTGTTAAGGCTCTCAATGACAAAGGCATCACCGACATCCTGGTGGTTGACAACCTGAAAGACGGCACCAAGTTCGTCAACCTGGTGGATCTGAACATCGCTGACTACATGGATAAAGAAGACTTCCTTATCCAGATTATGGCAGGCGAAGAGTTCGGCGAGATCGAAGCCATCTTCCACGAAGGTGCGTGTTCTTCCACCACCGAGTGGGACGGTAAGTACATGATGGACAACAACTATCAGTACTCAAAAGAGATCCTGCACTACTGCCTGGAGCGTGAAATTCCGTTCCTGTACGCCTCCTCCGCGGCAACCTACGGCGGCCGCACCTCGGACTTCATCGAGTCCCGCGAATATGAGCAGCCTCTGAACGTCTATGGTTACTCTAAATTCCTGTTCGACGAGTACGTGCGTCAGGTTCTGCCGGAAGCGAACTCGCAGATCGTCGGCTTCCGCTACTTCAACGTCTACGGACCTCGTGAAGGCCACAAAGGCAGCATGGCAAGCGTAGCGTTCCACCTGAATACCCAGCTGAATAACGGCGAAAGCCCGAAACTGTTCGAAGGCAGCGACGGCTTCAAGCGCGACTTCGTTTACGTGGGCGACGTTGCCGCAGTGAACCTGTGGTTCTGGGAAAACGGCGTATCCGGCATCTTCAACCTGGGGACCGGCCGCGCGGAGTCCTTCCAGGCAGTGGCTGACGCAACGCTGGCGTATCACAAAAAAGGCAGCATCGAGTACATTCCGTTCCCTGACAAGCTGAAAGGCCGTTATCAGGCGTTCACTCAGGCGGACCTGACCAACCTGCGCGCCGCAGGCTACGACAAGCCGTTCAAGACCGTTGCCGAAGGCGTAACGGAATATATGGCCTGGCTGAACCGCGACGCGTAAGTATGAAGATTCTGGTGATCGGCCCGTCATGGGTGGGCGACATGATGATGTCGCAAAGTCTCTATCGCACGCTCAAGGCGCGTTATCCCCAGGCGATAATCGACGTGATGGCACCCGCATGGTGCCGTCCGCTGTTGTCGCGTATGCCGGAAGTGAATGAAGCCATCCCGATGCCGCTCGGCCACGGGGCGCTGGAAATCGGCGAACGCCGCAAGCTCGGTCATAGCCTGCGCGAGAAGCGCTATGACCGCGCGTATGTGCTGCCAAACTCCTTTAAATCCGCCCTGGTGCCCTTTTTTGCGGGCATCCCGCACCGTACCGGCTGGCGCGGTGAAATGCGCTACGGCCTGCTGAACGACGCGCGGGTGCTGGATAAAGAGGCCTGGCCGCTGATGGTGGAGCGCTATGTGGCGCTGGCCTATGACAAAGGCGTGATGCGCAGTGCGAAAGATCTGCCGCAGCCGCTGCTCTGGCCACAGCTTCAGGTTAACGACGGGGAGAAATCCCAGACCTGCAGCGCGTTTGGTCTTTCGTCAGAACGCCCGATGATTGGCTTCTGCCCTGGCGCCGAGTTCGGCCCGGCAAAACGCTGGCCGCACTATCACTATGCGGAGCTGGCGAAACAGCTGATCGACGAAGGCTACCAGATTGTCCTGTTCGGTTCGGCAAAAGACCACGAGGCGGGCAACGAAATTCTCGCCACGCTCAGTAATGAACAGCAGGCCTGGTGCCGCAACCTGGCAGGCGAAACGCAGCTTGAGCAGGCGGTTATTCTGATTGCCGCCTGCAAGGCCGTGGTCAGCAACGACTCAGGCCTGATGCACGTCGCTGCCGCGCTCAACCGCCCGCTGGTGGCGCTGTATGGCCCAAGTAGCCCGGACTTCACGCCCCCGCTTTCTCATAAAGCGCGCGTCATCCGCCTGATCACCGGCTACCACAAAGTGCGTAAAGGCGATGCCGCAGAAGGCTATCATCAGAGCCTGATCGACATTACGCCAGAGCGCGTTCTCGAAGAGCTTAACGAACTGCTGTTGAGCGAAGAAGGATAACGAATGCGGGTACTGATCGTTAAAACTTCTTCGATGGGCGATGTTCTGCATACGTTGCCGTCACTGACGGACGCCATGCGGGCCGTTCCCGGCATTCGTTTTGACTGGGTGGTGGAGGAAGGCTTCGCGCAGATCCCCACCTGGCATGAAGCGGTTGACCGCGCGATCCCGGTGGCGATTCGCCGCTGGCGCAAAGCGTGGTTCTCCGCGCCGATTAAAGCCGAACGCAAAGCCTTCCGCGAGGCGGTGCAGGCGCAGCGTTACGACGCGGTTATCGACGCCCAGGGGCTGGTGAAAAGCGCCGCGCTGGTCACGCGTCTGGCACACGGCGTAAAGCACGGCATGGACTGGCACACCGCCCGCGAACCGCTGGCGAGCCTGTTCTATAACCGCCGCCACCACATCGCAAAGCAGCAGCACGCCGTCGAACGTACCCGCGAGCTTTTTGCAAAAAGCCTGGGCTACGCGAAACCGGAAACCCAGGGCGACTACGCCATTGCGCAGCACTTTTTGCGCAATACAGATCCCTGTGCTCAGCCTTATCTTGTCTTCCTGCATGCCACAACGCGCGACGATAAACACTGGCCGGAAACGCACTGGCGAAGCCTGATCGAACTGATGCAACCCACCGGCATCCATATTAAACTCCCGTGGGGCGCTGAACATGAGCGGCAGCGCGCAGAGCGTCTGGCAGCAGGCTTTTCGCATGTCGAGGTATTGCCGAAACTCACGCTGGCACAGGTTGCAGCGCAGCTGGCGGGGGCGAATGCTGTTGTTTCCGTTGATACTGGCTTAAGCCATTTAACCGCGGCGCTGGATCGTCCGAATATTACGATTTTTGGTCCGACCGATCCTGGATTGATCGGGGGTTACGGTAAAAACCAGCATCAGATGGTTAGCCCGACCCAGCAAACGAAGGATATCAGCGCAGATGCTATTTTTTCATTTTTACAGGGCAGCCGTTGGCTTTCCAACAGGGATATCTAACGCATGAGTTACGTATTTCTGCTGATTTTACTCTTTCCGGTGAAACTCATCCGGAAGCTGTTCCGCAAAGAGACGGGTAAAAACCTGGTCATTCAGACGGCAAAAATCGGCGATTTTGTTAATGCCACGCCCCTCCTGGCATACCTGCAAAAAAGCGACGTGCTCGTCAGTCGTAGCGTGGGTGCATTGGCGAAGCATGATGAGACGATCGACGAGATTTTTTTTATCGAGCAGCATAAGCGTAACCTGTGGCGAAAGCTGGTCTTTGCCTGCCGGATCATGAACCGCTATGACAATGTCTATCTCCTGCAACCTAACAGCGTGAACCTCTTTTTCGCCTCCGTGTGTAATGCTAAAAACAAACAGTTTTTAAGCACTTACACGCGCAGATGGTATCACGGCATTTTCTATGCAACGGCAGACGGGACTGTTGAACACGGTAGAAAGACGCTGTCGGTCACGAACTATCTCAAACTGGCCGATCGCGCTCTGAGCTGGCAAGACTCGCCAAAGCACGCCACAAAGCCACTGTTTAAACCCGCAACCTATCCGGCAATCCTTGATAAACCGGGCGTTATCCGCATTGGCATTAGCGTTGCCGCCGGGAATAAAGCGAAAACCGTTCCGCCGGTCATCTGGAAGCAAATTGCCGATCGCCTCGCCGACCTGCCCTGCGAATTTTATGTGTTTGGCGCCCCAAATGAACAATCGTGGATGGACGATATCACCCGCGCCTACGGTGAACTGCCAAACTTTATTAATCTGATTGGCAAGCTCTCGCTTGAAGAGCTACCGTGGGCCATTTCTAAAATGGATTGTTATATCGCATCTGACTCAGGAAATGTCTACATCGCCGATGCGGTGGACGTGCCGGTCATCTTACTGTTCGGGCCGTGCTGCCACTACGAGCAGCGTCCGCTTGGCAACGTATTGTTGATTGGCAACGATGCCAATATTTGCTCGTATGTTTTTGAAACACGATATTATTTCTCACAGAGCCGGGAAGAACTCTTCGCGGTAACAGACGAATCGCTGGACGAACTCAAACATTTCATTTGCGGGCTGCCACCAGCAAACTCTGCCTTTGATGCTCAGGGAAACTGATTACTATGGCTTTTCTCAGCATCATTATTGCCGCACATAACGCCGAAAACACCCTTCACGCCACGCTGGAAAGTCTGCAAAACGCGATTGAGAATGCAGGTGATGATGTAGAAGTCATTATCTTTAATGACAGTTCCACTGATGCCACTCAGGATATTATTGAGACGTGGTTACCAAAGCTTCCGAATGCGCAATCCCGATACGTTGAGTACCGTAACGTAGGTCACGTTCGAAACAGCGCATTCTCTCTGGCGTCAGGTGAATACATCACCATGCTGGATAGTGATGACCTGTTGAAACCGGGTAGCATTCGGGACGCCGTGGCATACCTCAAAACAGAGCGCCCTGATATGCTCCTGACGCGCCTGCTGGAAATTCGCGACACCAAAAAAATCACCGCCGACTGGCAGGGGTTCGCTCCTGTTGCTTTGTCACAACATGAGGCAATAAAACGGTTCCTGCAGCACAAAGATTTTCAGGCACATCTCATCGGGCAATTCATTGATCGGAAATTGTACGTAAGCAACCCGATTCCTTCGATGGTCTGCTATGAAGATTTCGCCGTATTTCCCGGCATGCTGATGCAATCGAGTAAAATAGTCTATCAGCGTCAGGGACACTATTATTACATCAAACGTAGCGACAGTTTATCGAGCCGTCTCGACGCCAGTAAAATCGCTACGCTTATCGAATGCACCTTACAGATGGAAAAAACATTCCCGCCATCATTTAGACATCTTGTGAATTGTCACTGGTTTGATATCTACAGTAACCACCGGCAACATCTGACCGAGATACAACTCAAACTGGTTAAACAGCGGGTTAAAGAACTTTATTCTTTCTCTTTCTTCTTCTCCAGAGATGTACGTTTCAGCTACAAAAAAAGGGTCATCGAGGCATTATGGAAAAAGTAAAACTGCGCCTTTATCAGCTTACGCTGATTTTGAGCCTTATTTCGCTTGCGCTCGCACTGCTGAGTTCAGGTAAGCAACGAGAGTTTTTCTATATTGCGATTTATGCCAGCATTATCGGCTTAGCGTGCGAATATAAAAAAATCACATTACGTCCTTTTTCTATCGCACTACCGATTTTGCTCATTGGGTTGCTTAATCTTTGCTGGTACATGGTGTATGAATATCATAGCGAAGGTCTGAACGTTTATAGCGATTATCTCGGTGCAAGTAAAAAATTGATTCTGGCAAGTATTCTCATTTTCTATCTTGACCGGTTTAAGTTTTATATTGATAGAACATCCTTCCAGAAATATTTCTTATACGCCTCTGGTGCAGGGTTTATACTCGCCACTGGTTATGGCTTATGGCAGGCATCACAGGGTATGGGGCGTATCGAGATGGCCATAAATCGACCTACCGTGTCGGCCTATGTTTACTCAGTATTGTCACTGGCGTTGGTATACAGCCTTTATCTACAGAAAAATATCAAACTGTATGTAGCCGCAGGACTCATCATCTTAATATCTTATTTCGTCATTCTTCTTACGGGTACCCGTGCCGCAATGGGGTTATACCTACTCCTGGCGATTGTACTCACGCTTTATCACTTCAGAAGAATACATCTTAAATCAACGCTGATTTTCTTATGTATTGTGGCGGGTATTGTTATCGTTAGCTACAAGCCATTAATTTTACCTAAGATACAACAAACACAAGCTGAAGTTGAAAGTTATCAAAAAGGATATGATGCAACCTCACTCGGCGCACGTTTTTCTATGTGGAGCGTTGGTATTCAAAATGGGCTTGCCCATCCTTTGGGGCAGTCGGTTGAAGACCGCGAAGTATGGACACAGCAATATGTGAAAAATGGGCATCCACATCTCGCAGCCGCACTCGAGTTTATAAGGATACATCTGCACAATGAGTTTATCGAAAAATATTCTCTGCAGGGGATCCCCGGCCTGGCGATATTATTCTTTTTCTATATATCGATGATCGCTTACGCGCTTAAAAACAGAAATGGTCTGCTGCTGACGACCATGCTCCTTTTATTACTCTATGGCCTGACGGATGTCATACTGTTGAGCTCAGAAGCCTTAATCTTCTTTGTCACCGTGTTTGCGCTGAGTACACCTTTCTCGCAAACCAGACAACGTCAATAAGTGATAATGCCCGCGTCGCGGGCATTATTTTTTCTTGTGTTGATAAAACTCCGCCAGCGTCATCCCCACCGTCTTATCGGATAACCAGCTAAAGAGCGTTTCTAAATCCTGATACAGCCCTTCGATCGCCGCCTCATCTTTAAACGTAGGGCTTCCGCCAGGCATAAATTCCGACGAATGAAGCATAAACTCCACGTACTCACTTCCCTGAGACAGGCATTGCTGTGCGACCTGAATCATCTGCGCCGCATTCCCACCGGACGGTCTTAGCCAGTTGACCGAAGGTGAGCGATATTTACCACGAAGCCTGTCGTAACCCTGCTTGATCGTGTTCAACCAGGCCGGGTGTTTATACTGAATGCTCATCGGCACTTCGAGTAATGGGCTATTGCCCGCCCGGGAAATATTATCTAAATCCATAAAATAGGCGTGGTCGGGGAAATGCTGATAATTCGTTCCGCCATTACCCTGCGGCGCACCTTTCGCATTGCGCCAGTTCACCCGCGGCGTCACGGAGCAATCCACCTGGTAACCCAGTTCAACGAGCAATTTTGCGTAGCGACTGTCAAATGCCCAACGTCCGGCACGGTGGCTTAACATTTTGGTCTGGAATGTCTCTTCCAGCAGGCGGGTCATGAACAGCACTTTCTCGCGCATCACCTCATCCGAAAATTCAATCAAATAAGGCTGCCAGCGCCAGTCGTCTCCCGTGAGATCGTGTTCCGGCGGGCTATTCCAGGCATGAAGGTGCATCCCCACCTCGCCCTGACCGCGGCCAATCACGTCTCTGGCGAATTCAATGAAAACGGGTTCGATCGCCATCTCGTAATTGGTCAGCCACACGGGCTTAAAACCGAAACGCTCACAAAGCGTCTGGAACCGCGCCAGATAGCGCGCGTTTTCCGTTTTAATGACGCGGTGATTTTGCCAGAGATTATCGCCCTCAGTATCAATTGTGATGATAAACGCTGGTTTGTTCATAATGAGTCCGCAAGACAGGAAAGTTAGCGCTATGTTACGCACTCTCCAAAGCATGAGTAAACCCTTCCAGGGAAATTCCTGAGATTATGGAGAAAGAGTGCAAGTCGCTATCAGGTCTATTAGAATTGCCATCAGTACAACGCCGATAAGATGATGATGAATAACTTACCTGACACACCTGATTTGCGCATTTTACTTATCAAACTCCGCCATCATGGCGACATGTTGCTGACCACTCCCGTCATTGATTCGTTACGTCAAAAATGGCCGCAGGCGCAGATTGATGTCCTGCTGTATGAAGAAACACGCGATATGCTCGCCGCCCATCCGGCGATCGGTACAATTTATGGAATCGATCGTAAATGGAAGCAGCTGGGCACGCTGAAGCATCTTCAAAAAGAGTGGCAGTTGCTGCGTGCGTTAAGAAATCAGCATTATCATCTGGTCATTAACCTTGCCGATCAATGGCGTAGCGCTATCGTCACCCGTTTCACCGGCGCACCCATTCGCCTCGGATTCGCGTTTAACAAACGCAACAGTGCATTCTGGCGTTTTTGTCATACCGATCTGGTCTCTGTCGACGGCCACAAATCCCTGCATACGGTCGAACAGAATCTCTCCATTTTAACGCCATTACCGGTTGCGCCGCAGCCTGCCGTCACCATGGCCTACGCCGCAGACGACTGGGATTATGCCCGTCAAAGACTGACGCAGGCGGGCGTGGGCGAGCGCTATATCGTGATCCAGCCGACGTCCCGCTGGTTCTTTAAATGCTGGAGCGAAGACAAAATGGCGCAAACCATTACTGCACTGCAGCAGGATGGTCATACGGTTGTACTCACCGCGGGCCCGGATAAAAAAGAGCTGGCGATGATCGATCGCATTCTCGCTGCCGCACCGAAAACCGGTGTCGTTTCGCTCGCGGGCCAGTTGACGCTGCGCCAACTGGCGTCGCTTATCGACCATGCCTCGCTGTTTATTGGTGTTGACTCCGTGCCGATGCATATGGCCGCCGCGCTGCAAACGCCCTGCGTGGCGCTGTTTGGCCCTTCTAAACTGACGTTTTGGTCTCCATGGCAGGTTAAAGGGGAAGTGATCTGGGCCGGCGATTACGGCCCGCTCCCCGATCCGGATGCCATTGATACCAAAACGAAAGAACGCTATCTCGACGCCATTCCCGTTGATGCTGTCGTCTCCGCCGCAAGGAGATATCTGTCATGAAACCCCATCGCCTGGCCATTGTTCGCCAAAAGTATCGCCCTGATGGCGGAGCGGAACGCTTCGTTTCGCGCGCCCTCACCGCGCTGAGCAATCAGAACCTTGAACTCAACGTCATCACGCGTGAGTGGCAGGGAGAGAAGCAAGACGACTGGCATATTCACATTTGCAACCCTCAAAAATGGGGTCGCATCAGTCGTGAACGCGGATTTGCACAGGCCGCCCGCGCGCTATGGCAGCAACAGCAGTTTGATATTGTTCAAAGCCATGAGCGCATCCCGGGTTGTGATATCTATCGCGCGGGTGATGGAGTGCATCGCCGCTGGCTGCTGCAGCGCGCGCGCATTTTACCTGCCTGGCGTGCGCAAATGCTGATGTATGACCGCTATCACCGCTACGTGATGCGTGCGGAACGGGAAATGTATCAGGCGCCTGAGTTAAAAGCCGTAATTTGTAATGCGGAGATGATCAAACGCGAAATCGTTGAAGACTTTGATATTGACGCAAATAAAATTCATGTGATTTATAATTCTATTGATTCCAGCCGCTTCATTCCGGCCCAGGAGTCACAGCGTGCGATTTTGCGCCAACAATTTGGTTTGCCAGCCGATGCCGTTGTGTTCTGTTTTGTCGGCTCAGGGTTTGAACGAAAAGGATTGGCCAGCGCCATACGCGCTATCGCGGGAACATCAGCCTGGCTGATTGTGGTTGGACAAGATAAAGCAGAAAGTCGTTATCGCGACCTCGCCCGTTCGTTAGGCTGCGAGGGGCAAATCCGCTTCCTGGGGGTGCAAAAAGAAACTCTGCCTTTTTATCAGCTATCCGATGGTTTACTGTTGCCAACGCTGTATGATCCCTTTCCTAACGTCATTCTTGAAGCGATGGCCTGCGGCTTGCCCGTCATTACTTCAGAGAGTTGCGGTGGTGCAGAATTTATTCAACAAGGCCAGAACGGATTTTATTGTGACGCACTTGATATCAGTACATTGAAGGAAGCGGTAGCCGCCATCCCTTCACTGGAAAAAAATAACAATATGGGACGAGCGGCACGTGAACGTGTAAAAGACGCCACTCCCGAAAAACTATCAAGTCAGCTTATTACGCTTTATCAAAAATTACTGGATTAAAAATGCGCATCCTAATGATTATTGATGGTTTACCCGGTGGAGGAGCTGAAAAAACGGTTCTTACACTCTCCCGCGGGCTAATAGAAATGGGGCATCAGGTCTCTCTATTCTCTCTGCGGAAAGTGTGCGACTACGCCATCCCGGAAGGCATCGATTATCAGGTTGTTCAGGACACATGTAAAAAACCGTGGCGAAAGCTGACGGAGATCCCACGCCGCGCCCAATTGCTGGATCAGGCGATTGAACGGGCTGAGCGCAGCGGCAAATTTGATGTGGTTTTCTCTCATTTGCACAAAACCGACCGCATTGTGGCGCACTGCCGCGCGCTGGAACGTGACAAAGTCTGGTTCTGCGTGCACGGCATGTTCTCGTTCTCCTATCTTCGCCATCGCAGCGGACTTTCACGCTGGTTTAAACACCTTAAAATTCGTCATACCTACGAAAACCGAAACGTTGTCGCCGTCTCAGGCGCCGTGTTGAAAGATCTTTCCGAGACGCTGGCCCTCAATCTTCGACGCAAAGCGGTTATCCATAATCCTTTCGATATTCCTGAAATTCAGCGTCTGGCGGATGCTCCCTTCGAGATGCAGGGAAAGGATTACATTATTCATGTTGGCCGCTTCCATGAGCACAAACGCCACGACCGCCTCTTACGTGCGTTCGCCCTGAGTAAAATTGACACAACGCTGGTCATGATGGGCAATGGATCCGAAGCGCAAATTCAAAAGCTCAAGCAGCTTGCTGCCGAGCTGGGTATTGAAAACAAAACGGTTTTCCGCCCGTTTGATTCCAATCCCTATCCGTGGATTAAAGGGGCACGCCTTTTAGTGTTAAGTTCTGACTGCGAAGGTTTTGGTAATGTGCTGGTTGAGGCCATTATCTGCCAGACGCCACCGGTCAGTACAAATTGCCCCGGTGGCCCCGCCGAAATCCTTACCGGAGCCTTAGCGCGCGGGCTGGCAGAGTTAAATGACGCGTCACTGGCAAAAACGCTGGCGGATATTTATACCGCCCCGCCGGTCGTTGGCGATGCAACCATCGCGTCGTTCGGTATCAGTGCCATTTGCCAGCAATATATTGCTCTGGTCGACAATCAAAAATAATCAGGTTTCTTATGCAAAATTCAGCCCCATTGTTGAGCGTGGTGGTTGCCGTTTATAACGGTGAAGCTTTCCTGGATCAGTTCTTTACCTGCCTTGTGAATCAACGCATCGACAGCATGGAAGTCATCATTGTCAATGACGGCTCTACTGACCGCTCGATGGAGATCGTCGAAAACTGGCGAGAAAAACTGCCGCAGCTGCAGGTCATAGAACAGCAAAACCAGGGCGTATCCATCGCGCGTAACACCGGTCTGGCCGTTGCGACGGGTCAATATCTCTCTTTCCCGGACATTGATGATGTCTTTAAACCCGGCATGTACCAGCACTTGCTGGAGATGGCCGTCACGCAGGATCTGGATGTCGCCACCTGTAACGGGAACTACGTCTGGGAGAACAACAAGAAGCCCTCGCGCCCGATCTTCCCAGAAGACAAACTGGCTTCGACAGGGGTCATGGCTGGCCCGGCGTGGTTAAAAATGGCGCTGGATTCGCGTAAGTTCCTTCACGTCACCTGGTTGAACATTTATCGCCACGACTTTATCCGTAAACACAATTTCCATTTCGAACCCGGCCTGCGTCATCAGGATATTCCGTGGACCACCGAGGTGCTGCTCGCCGCCGAGCGGGTTCAGTACACCAGCGAGCGTTATTACGACTACTACATTCACTCCGCATCGGTGTCCCATATGCCGGACAATGACGACACGCTGATTCGCTCTGCGCGCCACTACATGAAAATCCTGCAGCTGCTCGATGCCATCAATCAGCGTTACCCGGATAAAGTGAAAGGGATCCCTGCCTGCCACTGGCAAATTGCCAAAGAGGGGCTGGGAATTATTCACACCTTCGACAACATGAAGGATGAGAAGAAGAAATCAATGATTATTAAAGAGTTCTTCGAAACAGGCATCTGGAAACTCATCTGGAAAAGTGCAAAAAGTCCGCGTCTGCGCTGGCGGCTGGGTCGACGTTATTTCCGTTTGAAACGGTATCTGGCATAAGAGATAGCTTTACCTGGCCTAAATGCTTAGAATTTGCCCGCCGAAACTAAAAAAACGGATAATCGCTTGGAATTGTTGTATACCGCTCTGCTCTACATCATTCAGCCACTGGTGTGGCTGAGACTGTTGCTTCGTAGCCGGAAAGCGCCTGCGTATCGTAAACGCTGGGCTGAACGCTATGGCTTCTGCCGCAATAAAGTCGTACCGGACGGTATTTTGCTGCATTCCGTTTCTGTCGGTGAAACGCTGGCGGCGATCCCGCTGGTTCGCGCTCTGCGTCACCGCTACCCTTCGCTGCCAATCACCGTCACGACGATGACGCCGACCGGCTCCGAGCGCGCGTTATCCGCTTTCGGTAAAGACGTGCAGCACGTCTATCTGCCTTACGATCTGCCCTGCGCCATGAATCGTTTCCTGAATACCGTTCGCCCGAAGCTGGTGATCGTGATGGAAACCGAACTGTGGCCGAACATGATTTCCGCCCTGCATGCCCGTAAAATTCCGCTGGTAATTGCCAACGCGCGCCTGTCAGAGCGCTCGGCGAAAGGTTACGGCAAGCTGGGGAAATTTATGCGCCGCCTGCTCAGCAGGATCACGCTGATTGCCGCGCAGAACGAAGAGGACGCGGCGCGCTTTATCGCGCTGGGCCTGAAACGCAACCAGCTTGCGGTAACGGGCAGCCTGAAATTTGATATTTCCGTTACCCCTGAGCTCGCCGCCCGTGCGATCACACTGCGTCGCCAGTGGGCCCCACGCCGTCAGGTCTGGATTGCAACCAGTACTCATGATGGCGAAGAAGAGATCATCCTGCAGGCTCACCGCAAGCTGCTGGAAAAATTCCCTGATTTACTGCTGATCCTCGTGCCTCGTCATCCGGAGCGTTTTAAAGATGCCCGCGACATGGTGCAAAAAGGTGGCTTCAGCTATACCCTTCGCAGCAGCGGTGAAATCCCTTCCGGCAGCACCCAGGTGGTGATTGGCGATACGATGGGCGAACTGATGCTGCTGTACGGCATTGCTGACCTCGCGTTTGTCGGTGGCAGCCTGGTCGAGCGCGGCGGTCATAACCCGCTGGAGCCGGCAGCCCACGCTATTCCGGTGCTGATGGGGCCGCACACGTTTAACTTCAAAGACATCTGCGCGAAATTACAGCAGGCCGATGGTTTAATTACCGTGACCGATGCGGATTCGGTGGTCAAAGAGGTCTCGACCCTTCTGACTGACGAAGATTATCGCCTGTGGTACGGGCGTCATGCCGTCGAAGTGCTGCACCAGAACCAGGGCGCACTGACCCGACTGCTGCAGCTTCTGCAACCTTATCTGCCCCAGCGGAGCCACTAATGTCAACGCGTCTGTCGGTCGTGATGATCGCCAAAAACGCCGCCGACCTGCTTCCGGATTGCCTGGCGTCGGTTGCCTGGGCTGACGAGATAGTCATTCTTGACTCCGGAAGTACGGACAACACGGTGGACGTTGCCCGGGCAGCGGGTGCAAAAGTCTTTGTCGACGTTGACTGGCAAGGCTATGGCATCCAGCGCCAGCGCGCGCAGGGGTATGCCACAGGTGATTATGTCCTGATGCTCGATACTGACGAGCGCATTACGCCAGAACTTCAGCAGGCCATTCAGGCGGTGCTTTCCTCGCCCCAGCCTGGCGCCGTATACAGCATTGCCCGCCGCAACTACTTCCTTGGCCGTTTTATGCGCCACAGCGGCTGGTATCCTGACCGCGTGATGCGCCTCTACGAGCGCGAGCGGTATCAGTACAACGACAATCTGGTCCATGAATCCCTGAGCTGCGATAGCGCTCAGGTGATCCCCCTGACGGGCGACCTGTTGCACCTGACCTGTCGGGATTTCGCCAGCTTCCAGCGTAAACAGCTCAACTATGCCACCGCATGGGCGCAGGAGCGTCACCAGCGCGGCAAGAAGGCCTCGCTGACGGGTATCTTCACCCACACGCTGGGCGCGTTCCTGAAAACGCTGCTGCTGCGTGGTGGTGTACTGGACGGCAAACAGGGCTGGTTACTCGCGGTAGTAAATGCCCAGTATACTTTCAACAAATACACCGAGCTGTGGGCGCTCTGCCGCGGCTACTCAGAGAAAACGTGAGCCATGAGCACAAAAGCGATTTATCCGGGTACCTTCGATCCGATCACCAACGGTCATCTTGATATCATCACCCGTGCGGCGTGCATGTTCGACAAGGTGATCCTGGCCATTGCCGCCAGCCCCAGCAAAAAGCCGATGTTTGATCTCAACGAGCGCGTGCAGCTTGCCACCGATGCGATTGCGCACCTGCCGAATGTTGAGGTGGTCGGGTTTAGCGATCTGATGGCTAACTTCGCCCGCGCTCAGCAGGCAAACATTCTGATCCGTGGTTTACGCGCGGTGGCGGACTTCGAGTATGAGATGCAGCTGGCGCACATGAACCGCCACCTGATGCCGGAGCTGGAGAGCGTGTTCCTGATGCCCTCCAAAGAGTGGTCGTTTATCTCTTCTACGCTGGTAAAAGAGGTGGCGCGTCATCACGGCGACGTTACCCATTTCCTGCCGACTAACGTCCACCAGGCATTGATGGAAAAGCTAAAGTAACCCTATTTCTGGCACTGCCGGCAGTAGAACGTGGCGCGCTGGGCGTGCTTCGTGGCAATAACGGGCGTGCCGCAGACTCTGCACGGTTCGCCTTTACGGCCATACACCTGAAGCTCCTGGGCAAAATAGCCAGGCTTGCCGTCACTCTGCAGGAAGTCCTTCAACGTTGTCCCGCCCTGCTCAATAGAGCGCAGCAGTACCGCCTTAATCACCCGGACCAGCAGCTCACACTCCTGCGCTGACAGCGAAGAGGCCAGCCGATCGGGATGGATCCCGGCCGCGAACAGCGATTCGCTGGCATAGATATTCCCCACGCCGACCACCAGCTTGTTATCCATCAGCCAGGGCTTAATCGGGCTTTTCTTCTTCGCACACTTCGCCTTGAGGTATTCCGCATTAAACGCGTCTGAAAGCGGCTCCGGGCCCAGATGTGCCAGCACGTTATGTCCTTCCAGCTCCTTCGTCCACAGCCACGCGCCAAAGCGCCGTGGGTCGGTGTAACGGAGCACTTTGCCGTTGCTCATCACCAGATCGACGTGGTCGTGCTTTTCCGCTGGCAGTTCTTCGGTAAGAATGCGCAGGCTCCCGGACATCCCCAGGTGGATAATAATCCAGCCGTCGGGAAGCTCCAGCAGCAGGTACTTAGCGCGACGCTGTACGCTAAGGACGGGTTTATCGCTCAGGGCATGGATCTCATCGGACACCGGCCAGCGCAGACGTCCATTGCGGACCACCGCGTGAAGAATCGTCGCGCCGACCAGATGGGGCTCAATGCCGCGACGGCTGGTTTCTACCTCAGGTAATTCAGGCATGGTTCCTCCGTTGAGATACAGAATGCAAAAAACCCCGCAGTTGCGGGGTTTTTCGATACAAGGAGACTAAAACTATTTGATTTTAGCTTCTTTGTACAGTACGTGCTGGCGTACAACTGGATCGAATTTTTTCAGTTCCAGTTTTTCCGGCTTAGTACGTTTGTTCTTCGTGGTGGTGTAGAAGTGACCTGTACCAGCAGAAGAAACCAGCTTGATTTTCTCGCGAATACCTTTAGCCATGATTTATTTCCTCTTTAAGTACTTAGTACTTTTCGCCACGGGCACGCAGTTCGGACAGAACTGTATCGATGCCTTTCTTATCGATTACACGCATACCTTTAGCAGATACGCGCAGGGTGACAAAACGCTTCTCGCTCTCAACCCAGAAACGGTGAGAGTGCAGGTTCGGCAGGAAACGGCGTTTAGTCGCGTTCAGTGCGTGGGAACGGTTGTTACCGGTCACCGGACGCTTGCCAGTAACTTGGCAGACTCGGGACATGTCTATTCTCCAAAAATCAAATTAGCTCGAGCTTCGTATGGGGTATCGGCGCCTCGTCAGGCTTTACAGCCCGGTCATCGCATAGTTCTAAGTGAACTCTCGATTGCCAGGCCCAAATGCCAAACCCGAGATTCTCAAAGGTGGCGTAGTATACGCTGACTCGGCGGTGTGCTCAAGTCCCGAACAGACAAAGATCCCGATGGATCGCGAGAAATAGCCTAAATCCAGCCATGTTCTGCGAAAGAAATGTACTCACCGCGGCCAATTATCAGATGGTCCAGCACACGAATGTCCATGAATTGACAGCATTTGATAATGCGTTCGGTGATTTCTTTGTCCGCTCTGCTCGGTTCTGCACAGCCAGAGGGGTGATTATGCGCGAGGATCACACCCGCTGCATTCACTTTTATCGCTTCCCGCACAATTTCTCGCGGATGCACCTCAACGTGGCTCAACGTGCCCGCAAAGAGACAGCTATGTTTCAGCACCCGATTTCTGTTATCGACAAAGATCACCATAAAGATCTCGCGTTCGATATCGGTTAACTGGCTTTGCAGGAATTCGCGCGTCATCGCGGGCGTCAGGATCGGATCCTCCTTCTCCATGCGGACATTGTAAAAACGGCGGGCAAGTTCAGCAATGCCCCTCAACTGGGCATATTTCGCCACGCCGATCCCCTCAACGTGCTTAAAGTGCGACAGATCGGCGGTCAGTAAACCGTATAGCGAACCGAAATGTGCTATCAGCTCTTTTGCCAGCGTAAATACCGTCTTTCCTGGCGTGCCAGTACGTAAAAAGAGCGCCAGCAGTTCATCGTCTTTTAACAGGGTGACGCCATAGCGCAGCAGTTTTTCGCGCGGCAGCAGCTGCTCATCCTCATCTTCCATGCTCTTTCTCCTTTTTTAACCTTATGCTGCCACAGGCCATTTCGTCGCTCGACGGCCACATTGCGTTCTTGCGTAGCGCCTCGCAAAGTGGTCGAAGGACAAAATCACCCCGCTTTGGGGATTGTGATAAAATGCCCGCTCTCTGGTGAAACCCAACAGGAAAGAATCATGATGAGCCTGGCCGGTAAAAAAATCGTTCTTGGCGTGAGCGGCGGTATTGCTGCCTACAAAGCGCCGGAGCTGGTGCGTCGTCTGCGCGAACGCGGGGCAGATGTGCGGGTCGCGATAACCGAAGGCGGTAAAGCCTTTATCACTCCCCTGAGCCTGCAGGCCGTTTCAGGATACCCGGTATCTGACAGCTTGCTCGATCCGGCCGCCGAAGCCGCGATGGGCCATATTGAGCTGGGTAAATGGGCTGACCTGGTCATCCTCGCCCCCGCCACGGCTGATTTAATCGCTCGGGTGGCGGCCGGTATGGCAAACGACCTGGTCTCTACCATTTGTCTGGCCACGCCTGCGCCTGTTGCCGTCGTTCCTGCCATGAACCAGCAGATGTACCGTAACGCGGCCACCCAGCATAATCTGGAGACGCTGGCCTCCCGCGGCCTGCTTATCTGGGGCCCGGACAGCGGCAGCCAGGCCTGCGGCGATGTTGGCCCGGGTCGCATGCTTGACCCGCTGACGATTGTTGATATGGCCGCAGCCCATTTTTCGCCTGTCAACGATCTGCAACATCTCAACATCATGATTACCGCGGGCCCGACGCGCGAGCCGCTGGATCCGGTTCGCTACATCACCAACCACAGCTCCGGCAAAATGGGCTTTGCGATTGCCGCCGCCGCCGCAAGGCGTGGCGCGCACGTCACGCTGGTGAGCGGCCCGGTATCGCTGCCTACCCCTGCGTTTGTGAAGCGAATTGACGTTACCACCGCGCTGGAGATGGAAGCCGCCGTGCAGGCACATGCGCAAAGCCAGCAGATTTTTATCGGCTGTGCGGCCGTCGCAGACTATCGTGCCGAGACGATCGCTGAGGCTAAAATTAAAAAGCAAGGCGATGAATTAACACTAAAAATGGTGAAAAACCCGGACATTGTTGCCGGTGTCGCCGCACTAAAAAGCCATCGTCCATACGTTGTTGGGTTTGCCGCAGAAACGAATAATGTGGAAGAATATGCCCGGCAAAAACGTACCCGCAAAAACCTCGATTTGATTTGCGCGAACGACGTATCGCTGGCCACACAAGGATTTAACAGCGACAGCAACGCACTGCACCTTTTCTGGCAGGATGGAGATAAACTCTTACCGCTTGAGCGCAAGGAACTCCTGGGCCAACAATTACTCGACGAGATCGTTACCCGTTATGATGAAAAAAATCGACGTTAAGATTCTGGACCCGCGTGTTGGCGAGCAATTCCCGCTGCCAACCTATGCCACCTCCGGCTCTGCCGGTCTTGACCTGCGTGCCAGTCTCGATGACGCCGTAGAACTGGCTCCGGGTGCCACTACCCTGGTTCCAACTGGCCTGGCAATTCACATTGCTGACCCGTCGCTGGCAGCGGTGATCCTGCCGCGTTCTGGCCTGGGCCATAAGCACGGCGTTGTGCTGGGGAACCTGGTAGGCCTGATCGACTCCGACTACCAGGGTCAGCTGATGGTCTCCGTCTGGAACCGTGGTCAGGACAGCTTCACCATTGAACCGGGCGAGCGTATCGCACAGATGGTCTTTGTACCGGTGGTACAGGCAGAATTTAACCTGGTGGCAGACTTTGACGCCACCGACCGTGGCGAAGGCGGCTTCGGCCATTCCGGGCGCAAATAACGGCCCGAAAGACACGTATCTCACAGCGTCATAATGCAATAACAAACCGCAAACGTCAGTTTGCGGTCGCTGTGTGGATGCCAGCCTGGCAAGTGCTTATTTTCAGGGGTATTTTGTAACATGGCAGAAAAACAAACCGCGAAAAGGAATCGTCGCGAAGAAATACTTCAATCTCTGGCTCTGATGCTTGAATCCAGCGATGGCAGTCAACGCATCACCACCGCTAAACTGGCCGCCTCTGTGGGCGTGTCTGAGGCGGCGCTGTACCGTCATTTTCCGAGCAAGACCCGGATGTTCGACAGCCTGATCGAGTTTATTGAAGACAGCCTGATCACGCGCATCAACCTGATTCTGAAAGACGAAAAAGACACCACCGCACGTCTGCGTCTGATTGTGCTGTTAATCCTGGGCTTCGGTGAACGCAATCCGGGCTTAACCCGTATCCTTACCGGCCACGCGCTGATGTTTGAGCAGGACAGACTGCAGGGCCGCATTAACCAGCTTTTCGAACGTATTGAAGCGCAGCTGCGCCAGGTACTGCGCGAAAAGAAAATGCGTGAAGGCGAAGGGTACACCATCGATGAGACGCTGCTGGCGAGCCAGATTCTGGCGTTTTGTGAAGGGATGCTCTCCCGCTTTGTGCGTAGCGAGTTCAAATATTGTCCAACGGACGATTTTGACGCCCGCTGGCCGTTAGTCGCTGCTCAGTTGCAATAACACTGTTGCCGGATGGCGGCTTCGCCTTATCCGGCCTACGAAATGCGTAGGCCAGGTAAGCGTCGCGCCACCGGGCAATTTAATTACACCCCGAACTCTTCCCGGTACGCACGTACCGCCGCCAGATGGTCCGCCATCTCAGGCTTCTCTTCCAGATACGCAATCAGGTCTTTCAGGGTAATAATCGACGTCACTTTGCAGCTGTAATCGCGCTCGACTTCCTGAATAGCGGAAATTTCACCGCGACCGCGCTCCTGACGATCCAGGGAAATCAGCACGCCAGCAAGCGTCGCACCGTTGGCCTGAATAATCTCCATCGATTCGCGGATCGCCGTGCCTGCGGTAATCACATCGTCCACCAGCATGACGCGGCCCTGCAGCGCGCTGCCGACCAGATTCCCGCCTTCCCCGTGGGTTTTAGCCTCTTTGCGGTTAAAGCAGTACGGCACGTCGCGGTCATGGTGTTCCGCCAGCGCCACCGCGGTGGTGGTCGCAATCGGAATGCCTTTATAGGCTGGGCCAAACAGCAGGTCAAAATCAATCCCGGAATCAACCAGCGCTTCGGCATAGAAACGGCCTAACAGTGCCAGATCGCGCCCGGTATTAAACAGCCCGGCGTTGAAGAAATAGGGGCTCTTACGCCCGGATTTCAGCGTAAACTCGCCAAACTTAAGTACCTGTTTATTAATTGCAAACTCAATAAACTGGCGCTGATACGATTTCATGGATTCGCTCCTTTGGTTTTTTCTGTCTTACAGGCAAAAAAAAGGCGACTCATTGGTCGCCTTTAAAATCAATTTTCTAACGCCGCTTTCTGCGTCGTTACAATGGATTCGATTCCCCCTCGGGCCAACGCCAGCAGGGAGAGAAGCTCTTCATGGGTGAACGGCTCGCCTTCCGCCGTACCCTGTACTTCAATGATGCGACCATCTTCAGTCATCACCACATTCATGTCGGTTTCGGCTGCGGAATCTTCAACGTATTCCAGATCGCAAAGCGCTTCGCCGTTAACGATACCAACAGAAACCGCCGCAACCATCCCTTTCATTGGGTTGGTTTTCAGCTTACCGGCTGCAACCAGCTTGTTCAGGGCATCGGCCAGCGCTACGCAGGCACCGGTAATGGACGCAGTACGCGTGCCGCCGTCTGCCTGAATCACGTCGCAGTCCAGCGTGATGGTGAATTCACCGAGGATTTTCAGGTCAACGGCGGCGCGCAGCGCACGCGCGATCAGGCGCTGAATCTCCATGGTACGACCGCCCTGCTTACCCTTTGCCGCTTCACGGGCATTACGGGTATGGGTCGCACGCGGCAGCATGCCGTATTCTGCGGTGATCCAGCCCTGGCCCTGACCTTTCAGGAAGCGCGGAACGCCTTCTTCGATGGACGCGGTGCACAGCACTTTAGTGTCACCAAACTCAACCAGCACGGAGCCTTCAGCGTGTTTTGTATAGTTACGGGTCAGGGTGACGGGACGCACCTGATTGGCGCTACGACCTGATGGACGCATGATGGATTCTCCGGCTTGAAACGAATGTGGCTGCGCATTATACGGATAAAGGACGCTTATTCCTATCCTGAGAAGCCCCCGAAAGCTATAATCCCCCCATCTCTCCTTTAAAAACGGGAATGTCTATGATCCGCAGTATGACCGCCTACGCCCGGCGTGAAATCAAGGGTAGCTGGGGCAGCGCCACATGGGAAATGCGCTCGGTAAACCAGCGTTACCTGGAAACGTATTTCCGTATGCCGGAGCAGTTCCGCAGCCTTGAGCCTGTCGTACGTGAACGTATCCGTACGCGTCTGACGCGCGGAAAAGTGGAATGTAACCTGCGCTTTGAGCCCGATGCCAGCGCACAGGGCGAGTTGATTCTTAACGAAAAACTGGCGAAACAGCTCGTGAATGCGGCGAACTGGGTCAAAATGCAGAGCGATGAAGGCGAAATCAACCCGGTTGATATTCTGCGCTGGCCTGGCGTCATGGCCGCCGGTGAGCAGGATCTGGATGCTATTGCCGCTGAAATCCTGGCAGCCCTCGACGGCACGCTGGACGACTTTATCGTTGCCCGCGAAACCGAAGGTCAGGCGCTGAAAGCGATGATTGAGCAGCGTCTTGAAGGCGTGAGCACCGAAGTAGCCAAAGTCCGCACCCATATGCCAGAAGTGCTGCAATGGCAGCGCGAGCGTCTTGTCGCCAAACTGGAAGAAGCGGAAGTTCAGCTGGAAAACACCCGTCTGGAACAAGAGCTGGTGCTAATGGCGCAGCGTATTGATGTCGCTGAAGAGCTGGACCGTCTGGAAGCTCACGTTAAAGAAACCTACAACATTCTGAAGAAGAAAGAAGCTGTGGGCCGCCGTCTGGACTTTATGATGCAGGAGTTCAACCGCGAGTCGAACACCCTGGCGTCTAAATCGATCAATGCCGAAGTGACGAATTCAGCGATTGAGCTGAAAGTGCTGATTGAGCAGATGCGCGAGCAGATCCAGAATATCGAGTAATACCTTTTGGGTGGTGTCGACTGCACCACCCATTACTATTTCTAATCCAGCTCAACGCCCATTTTTGCGCCTCACCGCCTACCATCAAGCCTACTCAAGATAAATTGATAAAATTTTATAGGGCAACCTGACTCGCCTTAGAAAATCTCAATCGTGATCTTGCGCACAAATCGCTAACCTCCCCCGCGTTCACACCGGAGGGTATATGCTACTTCACATCCTTTATCTCATTGGCATCACTGCAGAAGCCATGACCGGCGCGCTTGCCGCCGGACGTCGCCGTATGGACACCTTCGGCGTAATCATTATTGCTACCGCGACCGCGCTGGGCGGCGGTTCCGTGCGCGATATCCTGCTTGGCCATTACCCGCTCGGCTGGGTTAAACACCCTGAGTACGTGATTATCGTGGCCACGGCTGCCGTATTAACCACCATCGTAGCGCCCGTTATGCCCCATCTTCGCCGCCTGTTCCTGGTACTTGATGCGCTGGGGCTGATCGTCTTTTCGATCATCGGTGCGCAAATCGCGCTCGATATGGGGGAAGGACCGGTTATCGCTACCATTGCTGCCGTGGTCACGGGCGTATTCGGTGGTGTGCTGCGCGATATGTTCTGCAAACGCATCCCCCTGGTCTTTCAAAAAGAGCTGTATGCCGGCATATCCTTTGCGGCAGCGGTGCTTTATATCGCCCTGCAGCACTACGTTTCGAACCATGATGTGGTGGTCATCTCGACGCTGCTGTTTGGCTTTACGACCCGCATGCTGGCGCTGCGTCTGAAGCTCGGGCTGCCCGTTTTCCATTACAAACACAGCGCGCACTAGCTTCAGAACCCGTTGATGTGCTGTTCAGCGAGCCATTTCGCCAGCACATCAATCTGAGGCGCGTGCATCCAGTTAACGATTTGCCTTGCCTTCTCTTCGCCTGTTCCCGGCAGGGCCTGCCAGTCCTTTGCGTTGCGCCCGCTCATCTCCTGCCACGATATGTCGCCCATCGCCTTCAGCGAAGCCTGCGTCATTGGCACACTCAATGCCATGAGCCAGCGGATAAACGGCTTCTCGCGCACCAGATTGAATCGGTGCCAGAGTGCCAGCCCGCGTGCTGAGGAAAACCCCGGTGTAGCCTGCAGCTGCGCCTGCGTTAATAACAGCCATGAAAAGAGATGTTCAAAACGATGCGCCTGCCAGAGAGTCCGCCAGCCTGACTCGCCTAATCCTTCAATATCAAAGACCTGCTTTGAGCTGAGCCACGTCAGCCGGGCAAAGAACTGCTCCATACACTCCGGCGAAGCATAGAAACAGCTAAGCGCATGATAGCGCGGGGCCGGAGGTTCTGGCTTATGCCTGTCCGTCCCGCGCCAGAGCACCTTATCAAACCGGGGGATACCCTGCCCGGCCAGGCTGACCTGTATCTGGTCCCCCGGGGCAATATCCAGCCTCTGCCAGCGCCCAACCGAACCCAGACTCACCCGCTGCACCTGTTTATCATCCAGTTGCACGGATTCCAGCGCTGCTACAACGGAAATTTTGCCCGTTCGCCCCACGGAAAAATGAATATCTCTCACCTCAGCGACCTGGGCTGCAGGAGGATACTTCCATGCGACGACCCAGCTGCCTTCTCCCGGTAACCAGCCTTCGCCCGCGGGTTCATCCTGCGAACGCACCACAATGCCATCCGTGGCAAAGGGTAATGCGGTCGCGTGCCAGGCCGCGCGCTGTTTCTCGACGGTATCAACAGATTTAGCGGGAAGCGTATACCGTGCCGACAGCGTAAAACCGGCCTGAGACAGCTCAGCCAACGAAGTCTGCATATCTTTCGGACCGTCCGGCCAGGCCCAGATGAATACGCCGATCTTGCTTAATAGCGCGTTATCCTTTTGCCGCATCATCGCCCCCGCTACCTTTGCGCGAGCGTTCATTCCGCCCATCTGGTTCTGAATGTGGTTGTCGCGTAACCAAAAAAGCTCGCCCTGTAAGACGCTATTCGCCAGCGCGCCGGTGAGCTTTTGCGGAACCGACGGGATTAAACGCACCTTCCCGGTCCAGTCTTCCCCTTTCAGGCCATCACCGCGGCTGATGGCCTGGGTTAACTTTCCGTCACGATAGACCAGCGTCACCGCTACACCGTCAACTTTGGGTTGCAGCCACAGATGCTGTCGGGCACGCATCCACTGTCTTAGTTCCTCTTTGCTGGCCACTTTATGTACGCCCGTATGGGCAACAGGGTGTTTTACGCCCCCCGTCAGCGCCGGGAGTTTCTCTTCTGAAGGCTCACTGCCAAAACAGCGCCGCCACTGCGTTAACCGCCCGTGAAGCTGGTCGTAAGCCTCATCGTTGATCTCGCTCATGCCCTGCTTCCAGTAAGCCTCATCCCAGCGTTTGATTTGTGCGCTTAACGACGCCATCTCTTGCTCTGCTTTTGTCTGGGACCACACCGGACATACCGCCGCGCTATAGCCACACCACAACAGCATTAACCCGCTTATCCATCGCCACATCGTTACCTCTCCTTTGCATTGCAGGAGGTATACCCGGATGCCTGAAACAACGCTAACGGCAACGTTTCACAATGCGAGACGCTATCCGGGATTTCTTTTGGTTGCTGAAAACCACAGATAAAACCTGAAAACGGCACACAAAATTCAATAATCCAGGGGAAAAAGTGTGACAAAGGCTACGTCACGGTGCGCCGACGTGTATAATAAGCCCGTATGTAGGACTTCTTCGTTAACACATACAAAAGACTCTCATGGCTCAAGGCACGCTTTATATTGTTTCTGCCCCTAGTGGCGCGGGTAAATCCAGCCTTATTCAGGCACTGTTAAAAACCCAACCGTTGTACGACACACAGGTTTCTGTTTCTCACACCACGCGCCAGCCGCGTCCGGGTGAAGTGCACGGTGAACATTATTTCTTTGTGGATCACGACGAATTCAGAGCGATGATCGGCAGAGACGCGTTTCTTGAACACGCTGAAGTATTCGGTAATTACTACGGTACCTCGCGTGAAACCATTGAGCAGGTTCTGGCCACGGGCGTGAATGTGTTCCTGGATATCGACTGGCAGGGCGCACAGCAAATTCGCAAGAAAATGCCTGACTCGCGCAGTATCTTTATTTTACCGCCATCGAAAGATGAGCTGGATCGCCGCCTGCGTGGCCGTGGTCAGGACAGCGAAGAAGTGATCGCAAAGCGTATGGAACAGGCTGTTGCAGAAATGAGCCATTACGCGGAATATGATTACCTTATTGTGAATGATGATTTTGATGCCGCCTTGAGCGATCTCAAAACCATTCTTCGTGCAGAACGTCTGCGTATGAGCCGCCAGAAGCAGCGACATGACGCATTAATCACCAAACTGTTGGCAGACTGAACCCACTTTCAGTATCATGCCCAGTCATTTCTTCACCTGTGGAGCATTTTAAGTATGGCACGCGTAACTGTTCAGGACGCTGTAGAGAAAATTGGTAACCGTTTTGACCTGGTGCTGGTCGCCGCGCGTCGCGCTCGTCAGATGCAGGTAGGCGGTAAAGATCCGCTGGTACCGGAAGAAAACGATAAAACCACCGTTATTGCACTTCGCGAAATCGAAGAAGGTCTGATCAACAACCAGATCCTCGACGTGCGTGAGCGCCAGGAGCAGCAAGAGCAGGAAGCCGCAGAACTGCAGGCCGTAACCGCTATTGCTGAAGGTCGTCGTTAATTAAACCTGCGGGTCGCCCTTGTATCTGTTTGAAAGCCTGAATCAACTGATTCAAACCTACCTGCCTGAAGACCAGATTAAGCGTCTTCAGCAGGCGTATCTCGTTGCACGTGACGCTCACGAGGGCCAGACACGTTCAAGCGGTGAACCCTATATCACGCACCCGGTAGCGGTGGCCTGTATTCTGGCCGAGATGAAACTCGACTACGAAACGCTGATGGCCGCTCTGCTGCACGACGTGATCGAAGATACCCCTGCCACCTATCAGGACATGGAACAGCTGTTTGGCAAAAGCGTTGCCGAACTGGTGGAAGGGGTCTCTAAGCTTGATAAGCTGAATTTCCGCGACAAGAAAGAGGCGCAAGCCGAAAACTTCCGCAAGATGATTATGGCGATGGTGCAGGATATCCGCGTCATTCTCATCAAACTCGCTGACCGTACCCACAATATGCGCACGCTGGGCTCACTTCGCCCGGATAAACGTCGCCGCATTGCCCGTGAAACCCTCGAAATCTACAGTCCGCTGGCGCACCGTTTAGGTATTCACCACATTAAAACCGAGCTGGAAGAGCTGGGTTTTGAAGCGTTGTACCCGAACCGCTATCGCGTGATTAAAGAGGTGGTAAAAGCCGCACGCGGTAACCGTAAAGAGATGATTCAAAAGATCCTCTCTGAAATTGAAGGGCGCTTACAGGAAGCGGGAATTCCGTGCCGCGTCAGCGGTCGCGAGAAACATTTGTACTCCATCTACTGCAAAATGGTGCTCAAAGAGCAGCGTTTTCACTCGATCATGGATATCTACGCCTTCCGCGTCATTGTCCACGATTCGGACACCTGCTATCGCGTGCTGGGGCAGATGCACAGCCTCTACAAACCGCGTCCAGGGCGTATGAAAGATTACATCGCCATTCCAAAAGCGAACGGCTATCAATCTTTGCACACCTCGATGATCGGTCCGCACGGCGTGCCTGTTGAGGTGCAGATCCGCACCGAAGACATGGACCAGATGGCAGAGATGGGTGTTGCCGCACACTGGGCGTATAAAGAGCACGGTGGTGAAAGCAGCACGACCGCACAAATCCGCGCCCAGCGCTGGATGCAGAGCCTGCTGGAGCTTCAGCAGAGTGCGGGTAGCTCGTTTGAATTTATCGAGAGCGTTAAATCCGATCTCTTCCCGGATGAGATTTACGTTTTCACCCCAGAAGGCCGCATTGTCGAACTGCCTGCGGGCGCAACGCCGGTCGACTTCGCTTACGCCGTGCATACCGACATCGGGCATGCCTGCGTCGGCGCACGCGTCGACAGACAGCCTTATCCGCTGTCTCAGCCGCTCTCCAGCGGCCAGACGGTAGAAATTATTACCGCACCGGGCGCACGTCCGAACGCAGCCTGGCTGAACTTTGTCGTGAGTTCCAAAGCGCGCGCCAAAATTCGTCAGCTGCTGAAAAACCTCAAGCGCGATGATTCCGTCAGCCTGGGGCGTCGTCTGCTCAACCACGCGTTGGGCGGCAGCCGTAAGCTGGCTGAAATTCCGCAGGAGAACGTCCAGCGTGAGCTGGAGCGCATGAAGCTCGCGTCGCTTGATGACCTGCTGGCAGAGATTGGCCTCGGCAACGCCATGAGCGTGGTGGTGGCGAAGAACCTGCAGCAAGGCGACACGACAGCGGTGCCAGCAACCACGCAAAGCCACGGACACCTGCCGATTAAAGGCGCGGATGGGGTGCTGATCACCTTCGCAAAATGCTGTCGTCCAATTCCTGGCGACCCGATTATTGCGCACGTCAGCCCGGGCAAAGGGCTGGTTATCCACCACGAGTCCTGTCGTAACATTCGCGGCTACCAGAAAGAAGCCGAGAAATTTATGGCTGTCGAGTGGGATAAAGAGACCGCACAGGAATTTATCACCGAAATTAAGGTGGATATGTTCAACCACCAGGGTGCCCTGGCGAACCTGACGGCAGCGATCAACACGGCCTCTTCCAATATTCAGAGCCTGAATACGGAAGAAAAAGATGGCCGTGTGTACAGCGCCTTTATTCGTCTGACCGCCCGCGACCGCGTGCATCTGGCGAATATTATGCGCAAGATCCGCGTCATGCCGGACGTGATTAAAGTCACCCGAAACCGAAACTAGGTTTATGAATTCACAACGTTATGCACGTATCTGCGAAATGCTCGCCAGGCGTCAGCCTGACCTGACGGTCTGCATGGAGCAGGTGCATAAGCCTCATAACGTCTCTGCTATCGTTCGTACCGCAGATGCCGTCGGTGTGCATGAAGTGCACGCCGTCTGGCCGGACGGCCGTATGCGCAATACGGTCTCGGCGGCGGCAGGCAGCAACAGCTGGGTGTCTGTCAAAAATCATCACACCATTGGCGAAGCCGTATCGCACCTGAAAGGGCGCGGGATGCAGATCCTGGCCACTAACCTGTCCGCTAAAGCCGTAGATTTCCGCGAGATCGACTACACCCGCCCGACCTGCATTTTGATGGGTCAGGAGAAAACCGGGATCACCCGGGAAGCGCTGGATCTGGCGGATCGGGACATCATCATTCCGATGATCGGCATGGTCCAGTCTCTCAACGTCTCCGTGGCGTCCGCGCTCATTCTGTATGAAGCGCAGCGCCAGCGTCAGAACGCCGGGATGTACGAGCGCAGCAACAGCATGCTGCCGGAAGAGGAACAGCAGCGCCTGCTGTTTGAAGGTGGTTATCCGGTGCTGGCTCGCGTTGCGAAGCAGAAAAAATTGCCTTACCCCCACGTCAACGCGCAGGGCGAAATTGAAGCCGATGCCGAGTGGTGGGCCACCATGCAGTACGCCGGGTAAGCGATGAAAGGCCGCCTGCTGGATGCCATCCCGCTTAACAGCCTGACGGGCGTGGGCGCGGCGCAAAGCAATAAGCTGGCAAAAATTGGCCTGCACACCGTGCAGGATCTCCTGCTTCACCTCCCCCTGCGTTACGAAGACCGCACCCAGCTCTACAAGATTGGCGATCTCCTTCCCGCGATTTACGCCACCGTTGAAGGCGAGGTCCTGAACTGCAACATCACCTTCGGCGGACGCCGGATGATGACCTGCCAGATCAGCGACGGCACCGGCATTCTCACCATGCGTTTTTTCAACTTCAGCGCGGCGATGAAAAACAGCCTGGCGACGGGCCGCAGGGTGCTGGCCTATGGCGAAGCCAAACGCGGGAAATACGGCGCAGAGATGATCCACCCGGAGTACCGCGTGCAGGGCGATCTCAGCACGCCGGAAATGCAGGAGACGCTCACCCCGGTTTACCCAACGACCGAAGGCATCAAGCAGGCGACGCTGCGTAAGCTCACCGATCAGGCGCTGGAGCTGCTGGATACCTGCGCCATTACCGAACTGCTGCCGCCCGAGCTGGCGCAGGGCATGATGAGCCTGCCCGAGGCGCTGCGCACCCTGCACCGCCCGCCGCCAACGCTGCAGCTCAGCGATTTAGAAAGCGGCAAACACCCCGCCCAACAGCGTCTTATCCTTGAGGAATTACTGGCCCATAACCTGAGCATGCTGGCGCTTCGCGCGGGCGCACAGCGTTTCCATGCCCAGCCCTTAAGCCCGCGTGATGAGCTCAAAGATAAGCTGCTGGCCTCGCTGCCGTTTAAACCCACCGGCGCACAGGCGCGCGTCACCGCCGAAATCGAACGCGATATGGCGCTCGACGTGCCGATGATGCGCCTGGTGCAGGGCGACGTAGGTTCCGGTAAAACGCTGGTCGCCGCGCTGGCGGCCCTGCGCGCGATCGCCCACGGTAAACAGGTGGCGCTGATGGCGCCGACCGAGCTGCTGGCCGAGCAGCACGCCAATAATTTCCGCGCCTGGTTTGCGCCGCTGGGGATTGAAGTGGGCTGGCTTGCCGGGAAGCAAAAAGGCAAAGCGCGTCTTGCGCAACAGGAGGCTATTGCCAGCGGGCAGGTGCAGATGATTGTCGGCACGCACGCCATCTTCCAGGAGCAGGTGCAGTTTAACGGTCTTGCGCTGGTGATTATCGACGAGCAGCACCGCTTCGGCGTGCATCAGCGTCTGGCACTGTGGGAGAAAGGCCTGCAGCAGGGCTTCCACCCGCACCAGCTGATCATGACCGCCACGCCGATTCCGCGCACCCTGGCGATGACCGCCTACGCCGATCTGGATACCTCCACCATTGACGAACTGCCGCCGGGCCGTACGCCGGTCACAACGGTCGCGATTCCTGACACGCGCCGCAGCGATATCATCGACCGCGTGCGCAACGCCTGCACCCATGAAGGGCGTCAGGCCTACTGGGTCTGTACGCTGATTGAAGAGTCTGAACTGCTGGAAGCACAGGCTGCCGAAGCAACGTGGGAAGAGCTTAAGCTGGCGCTGCCGGAGCTGAACGTGGGTCTGGTTCACGGACGCATGAAGCCCGCCGAAAAACAGGCGGTGATGCAGTCGTTCAAACAGGGTGATTTGCATCTGCTGATCGCCACCACGGTGATCGAAGTCGGCGTGGACGTCCCGAATTCCAGCCTGATGATCATCGAAAACCCGGAACGTCTCGGCCTTGCCCAGCTCCACCAGCTGCGCGGGCGCGTTGGTCGTGGCGCGGTAGCGTCCCACTGCGTACTGCTCTACAAAGCCCCGCTCTCAAAAACCGCCCAGATGCGGTTGCAGGTGCTGCGCGACAGCAACGACGGTTTTGTGATTGCGCAAAAAGACCTGGAGATCCGCGGCCCGGGCGAACTGCTCGGCACGCGTCAGACGGGGAACGCGGAATTCAAAGTGGCGGATTTGCTGCGCGATCAGGCGATGATCCCCGAAGTTCAGCGCCTGGCTCGCCATATTCATGAACGCTACCCCGAACAGGCGGCAGCGTTAATTGAGCGCTGGATGCCGGAAACCGAGCGCTATTCCAACGCCTGATCTCAGGCAAACATCGGCAACATCAGGTACAGCTTGATCACCAGCGCGTTGACGATATCAATGAAGAAGGCGCCAACCATCGGGACCACCAGAAACGCCATGTGCGATGGCCCGAACCGTTCGGTGATCGCCTGCATGTTGGCGATAGCCGTTGGGGTAGCCCCCAGGCCAAACCCGCAGTGACCCGCCGCCAGCACCGCCGCATCGTAGTTTTTGCCCATCATGCGCCAGGTCACGAACATGGCGTACAGCGCCATAAACAGCGCCTGCACCGCCAGAATCGCCACCATCGGCAGCGCCAGCGAGGCCAGCTCCCACAGCTTGAGGCTCATCAGCGCCATCGCCAAGAACAGCGACAGGCAGACGTTGCCGAGCACCGATACCGCCCGTTCAAACACGCGGTAGAAGCCCATCAGCGCCAGACCGTTGCTCAGGATCACCCCGATAAACAGCACGCAAACAAACGTCGGCAGTTCAAACGCCGAGCCCGCCAGCCATTGCGCAACCACTTTGCCCACGGTCAAGCAGATGGCGATCGTCGCGATGGTTTCAATCAGCACCAGCGAGGTAATGCTGCGCCCGACGTCCGGCTTTTCGAACGCGGTCGGCACCAGCTCATCGTCAGGCCTGCCGTTGGGCGTGGTGGAGTGTTTAACCAGATACCGCGCCACCGGGCCGCCAATCAGGCCACCTAGCACCAGACCAAAGGTCGCACAGGCCATCGCCACCTCCGTCGCGTTTTCAAACCCGTAGCGCTCGATGAACAGCTTGCTCCACGCAGCTCCGGTACCGTGACCGCCCGAAAGGGTAATCGACCCCGCCAGCAGCCCCATCAGCGGATCCAGCCCCAGCAGCGTCGCCATCCCGATGCCGATGGCGTTTTGCATCAGCAGCAGCCCCACCACCACAATCAGGAATACGCCGAGCACTTTACCGCCCGCCCGCAGGCTTGCCAGGTTGGCGTTCAGGCCGATGGTGGCAAAGAAGGCCAGCATTAGCGGGTCTTTCAGGGACATGTCAAAATCAATTTCCCAGCCCATGCTTTTTTTCAGTATCAGCAGGGCCAGCGCCACCAGCAGACCGCCGGCGACAGGTTCAGGAATGGTGTATTTCTTCAGAAGGGAAACGCTATGTACCAGCTTACGGCCAAGCAGTAAGACCAGCGTTGCGGCAACAAGGGTCGACAACGTATCGAGATGAATCATAGAAGGCTCCTGTTATGCGCGTGTTCCATACACACGCGGCGTTATCCTGGGCCGGTTTGCGCTCTTCATGAGCTCCCGGCGCGAAAAAGTGTAATTTTTTTTCCCGATGCGTTGTAGAAAACCTGCTCACAGCGGCAGATTTTCTTCCCTTTTTTTGCTGGCAATCGTTTGCTTTTACCAGGTGGTCAGATAAAATGCCCGCTTTTCCACCGTGGGATTGCCGCCGATGTCCGTTAACACCATAGAGTCGCCTGATGCGCAACCGATTGCGCAGAAGCAAAATAGCGAACTGATTTACCGCCTTGAAGACCGCCCGCCGCTGCCGCAAACGCTTTTCGCCGCCTGCCAGCATCTTCTGGCGATGTTTGTTGCGGTGATCACCCCGGCGCTGCTGATTTGCCAGGCGCTCGGTTTACCGGCGCAGGACACGCAGCACATTATCAGCATGTCTCTCTTCGCCTCCGGCGTGGCCTCGATTATTCAAATTAAAGCGTGGGGTCCGGTAGGGTCGGGATTATTGTCGATTCAGGGCACCAGCTTTAACTTCGTGGCACCGCTGATCATGGGCGGTACGGCGCTCAAAACCGGCGGTGCGGATGTTCCGACCATGATGGCGGCGCTGTTCGGCACGCTGATGCTGGCCAGCTGTACGGAGATGGTGATCTCCCGCGTTCTGCATCTGGCACGCCGCGTCATCACCCCGCTGGTTTCCGGCGTCGTCGTGATGATTATCGGCCTGTCGCTGATCCAGGTGGGCCTGACGTCCATCGGCGGCGGTTATGCCGCAATGAGCGACCACACCTTCGGCGCGCCGAAAAACCTGCTGCTGGCGGGCGTGGTGCTGGCGATCATTATTCTGCTTAACCGTCAGCGTAACCCTTACCTGCGCGTCGCCTCGCTGGTGATCGCCATGGCGGCGGGTTACCTGCTGGCGTGGGCGCTGGGCATGCTGCCTGAGAACACCGCGCCGACCAACAGCGCGCTGATCACCGTCCCTACGCCGCTTTACTACGGACTGGGCATTGACTGGGGCCTGCTCCTGCCGCTGATGCTGGTCTTTATGATCACCTCTCTGGAGACTATCGGTGATATCACCGCCACCTCCGACGTCTCCGAGCAGCCGGTGTCCGGCCCGCTGTACATGAAGCGCCTGAAAGGCGGCGTGCTGGCAAACGGTTTGAACTCGTTTGTCTCTGCCGTATTCAACACCTTCCCGAACTCCTGCTTTGGTCAGAACAACGGCGTGATCCAGCTGACCGGCGTGGCCAGCCGCTACGTCGGTTTTGTGGTGGCGCTGATGCTGATCGTCCTCGGCCTGTTCCCGGCGGTAAGCGGCTTTGTGCAGCACATCCCTGAGCCGGTGCTGGGCGGCGCAACGCTGGTGATGTTCGGGACTATCGCGGCCTCCGGCGTGCGTATCGTCTCCCGCGAGCCGCTGAACCGCCGCGCGATCATGATTATCGCGCTGTCGCTGGCCGTCGGTCTGGGTGTTTCCCAGCAGCCGCTGATCCTGCAGTTTGCGCCTGACTGGGTGAAAAACCTGCTCTCTTCCGGCATTGCCGCGGGCGGTATCACCGCTATCGTACTGAACCTCGTTTTCCCGCCTGAAAAGAACTGATCCTCTTCACGGCAGGCAGTCAATGCCTGCCGTGACATCTAATTACACCATTCCCGCCTTGAGGATTGCGCATAAATCGTGCATAACTCCCTTATGTGCGTTTTGCGGGATGGAAGACCATGAAATTTATTGGAAAGCTCCTCATCTATCTTCTGGTAGCCCTGCTCATTGTGATGCTGGCGCTCTACATTCTGCTCCAGACCCGCTGGGGCGCGTCTCAGGTCAGCAGCTGGGTGACGGTGAATACCGACTACGAACTCAGTTTCGACAAGATGAATCACCGCTTTTCGTCGCCTTCCCACATCATTCTGGAAAACGTCACCTTCGGTCGGGACGGTAAACCCGCCACGCTGGTAGCCAAAAAAGTCGATATTGGCCTGAGCAGCCGCCAGATAACCGATCCGCTGCATATGGATACCATCACCCTGTTCGACGGCACGCTGAATCTCTCGCCCCAGACGGCGCCGCTGCCTTTCCAGGCGGATTGCCTGCAGTTGAACGACATGGCGTTTAACAGCCCGAATACCGAATGGGACCTGAGCGCGCAGAAGGTCACGGGCGGCGTCAGCCCGTGGCAGCCGGAAGCGGGCAACGTGCTGGGGAACAACGCGCAGATTCAGATGAGCGCAGGCTCGCTGACCCTGAACGGCGTACCGGCCACCAACGTGCTGATCGAAGGCCAGCTTAACGGCAAGGAGGTGGTGCTGAAAACGATTGGTGCCGATATGGCCCGCGGCTCGCTCACCGGCTCCGCCCTGCGCAACGCCGACGGGAGCTGGATTATCGACACCATGCGCCTGAACGAGATCCGCCTGCAGAGCGATAAAACGCTGATGGCGTTCTTCGCGCCGCTGGCCACCATCCCCTCTCTGCAGATTGGTCGTCTGGACGTGACCGACGCCCGGCTTCAGGGCCCGGACTGGGCGGTGACCGATCTCGACTTAAGCCTGCGCAACCTGACGTTAAGCAAAGGCGACTGGCAGAGCCAGGAAGGCCGCCTGTCCATGAACGCCAGCGAGTTAATCTACGGCTCGCTGCATCTTTTCGACCCGATCCTGAATGCGGAGTTTTCCCCACAGGGTATGGCACTGCGTCAGTTCACCTCCCGCTGGGAGGGCGGCATGGTACGCACCTCCGGCAGCTGGCTGCGCGACGGTAAAGCGCTGGTGCTGGACGATGTCGCTATCGCCGGGCTGGAATACACCCTGCCGCAGAACTGGAAAACGCTGTGGATGGAGCCTCTGCCGGAATGGCTGAACAGCGTCACGCTGCAAAAATTCGGCCTGAGCCGCAACCTGGTGATCGACATCGATCCCGCCTTCCCGTGGCAGATCACCTCTCTGGACGGCTATGGCGCAAACCTGCAGCTGGTGAAAGATCGCCAGTGGGGTATCTGGGACGGCAGCGCAACATTGAACGGTGCGGCCGCAACCTTTAACCGCGTGGACGTGCGCCGTCCGTCGCTGGCGCTGAATGCAAACGCCGCCACGGTGAACATTACCGACCTGAGCGCGTTTACCGAGAAAGGTATTCTGGAAGCCACGGCGACGGTTTCACAGCTTCCGCAGCGGCAGACCACGGTGAGTCTGAACGGTCGCGGCGTGCCGCTCAACGTACTGCAGCAGTGGGGCTGGCCTGCGCTGCCGATTACGGGCGACGGCAATATTCAGCTCACCGCCAGCGGCAGCGTGCAGGCCAGCGCACCGTTGAAGCCAACGGTGAACGGTAAGCTGAACGCGGTGAATATGGATAAACAGCAGGTGCAGCAGACGATGACGGGCGGTGTGGTTTCACCACCGATGCAATAAACAAGCCGGGTGGCGGCTACGCCTTACCCGGCCTACGATCCCATGTAGGCCCGGTAAGCGAAGCGCCACCGGGCATTTTTACGGCTCAGAAGTGAACCACCACCTCATTCCCCTCGGCTTTCAGCACCACACCCCACTCGCTGCCCGCGTGTGAACCGCCCTTCACGCCGCTCACCTTCTGCACGTTGCGCAAGCACACCGACCAGTTTTGCGCGTCTCCCGCGCCGGTAAAGGTCACGATGTCGCCCCGACGTGACGCCTTCAGCGTAAACGCCACGGAGCCGTCCGCCGCAGGGACTTCGCTCACCGCCGTTGCGCCGTCGTCCAGGTTAAACAGCTGGAAGGCCGTCCCCTCATTCCACGCGTAGTCCGGCTTCTGGTTATTGTTACCCAGCGCCAGCAGGGTGTTATCGCGCACGTAGACCGGCAGACTCATAAAATCGTGCAGCTGCTTATGCCAGCGGCTGCCCTGAATTTCGTCGTTGAGCCACAGGTGCGTCCAGCGTCCTTCCGGCAGGTAGAACTGCACGTCCCCCGCCTCGGAGAACACCGGCGCAACCATCACCGAATCCCCCAGCATGTACTGGCGGTCGAGGTAATCGCACGCCGGATCGTCCGGGAACTCCAGCATCATCGCACGCAGCATCGGCGTGCCGAACTCGTGCGCCAGCGCCGCCTGATGATACAGATACGGCATCAGCTGACACTTCAGCTGCGTGAAGTGGCGCACCACGTCGCAGGACTCGTCATCGTACGCCCACGGCACGCGGTAGGATTTGCTGCCGTGCAGGCGGCTGTGGCTGGAGAAAAGCCCGAACGCGCACCAGCGCTTGTAGACGTGCGCCGGAGCGGTGTTTTCGAACCCGCCGATATCGTGGCTCCAGAACCCGAAGCCGGACAGGCCAATCGACAGCCCGCCGCGCAGGCTTTCGGCCATCGATTCATAGTTGGCGTAGCAGTCGCCGCCCCAGTGCACCGGGAACTGCTGCGCACCGACGGACGCGGAGCGGGCAAACAGCACCGCCTCTTCTTCCCCCACCGTCTCTTTCAGCACGTTCCACACCAGCTCGTTATAGATGTAGGCGTAGTGGTTGTGCATCTTCTGCGGATCGGACCCGTCGAACCACTGCACGTCCGTCGGGATACGCTCGCCGAAGTCGGTCTTGAAGCAGTCAACGCCGATATCCACCAGGCCTTTCAGCCTGTCGGCATACCACCGGCACGCGTCCGGGTTGGTGAAGTCATAGATCGCCAGCCCCGGCTGCCATTTGTCCCACTGCCACAGGGAGCCGTCCGGGCGCTTGAGCAGGTAACCCTTCTCTTTTAGCTCCCGGAAGATCGGGGATTTCTGGCCGATGTACGGGTTAATCCACACGCAGACCTTCAGCCCTTTCTCCTTCAGGCGGCGAATCATCCCTTCCGGGTCCGGGAAGGTCACCGGGTCCCACTCGAAATCGCACCACTGGAAGGCCTTCATCCAGAAGCAGTCGAAGTGGAAGACGTGCAGCGGCAGGTCGCGCTCGGCCATACCGTCGATAAAGCTGTTTACCGTCGCTTCGTCGTAGTTGGTGGTGAACGAGGTGGTCAGCCACAGGCCGAACGACCAGGCAGGCGGCAGCGCCGGACGCCCGGTGAACTGGGTATAGCGGTTCAGCACCTCTTTCGGCGTCGGGCCGTCGATCACGAAATACTCGAGATATTCCCCTTCCACGCTGAACTGCACTTTGGAGACCTTCTCGGAGCCGACTTCAAACGAGACGTTTTCCGGGTGATTCACCAGCACGCCGTAGCCGCGGTTGGTCAGGTAGAACGGGATGTTTTTGTAGGACTGCTCGGTGCTGGTACCGCCGTCGCGGTTCCAGGTTTCGACCGTCTGGCCGTTGCGCACCAGCGCGGTAAAGCGCTCGCCCAGACCGTAGACCGTTTCCCCCACGCCCAGATCCAGCCGTTCGAACACGTAATTGCGGTCGGCGTTGCTGTCCTGCACGTAGCCGTTGTTTTTCAGCTGGCTGCCGGTAATGCGCTGGCCGTTACGCAGGAAATCCAGCGCCCAGAACTCGCCTTTGGTGACGCGCACGCTGACGCTGCCGCTTTTCAGCTCGGCAAACTCGGCGTTATTTTCAATCTCTACCTTCACGTCTTTCAGAACGTTCAGCGGATAGTGCGGGCCGTTATTCAGCACGCCCTGGAAGTGCTCGATACGCACCCCAACGATCCCTTCCTGCGGGGCAAACAGGCGCACCGTGAACATCAACGTGTCGAGCTGCCAGGTGCGCTCGCGCACGTCGCGCGGCGCCACATACACCACCAGGTCATTGCCCTGCTGCTCCACGTCGAACACCTGCACCGGATACGTCACGTTCAGGCCCGGTTGAATAAGCCAGTTTCCATCACTGATTTTCATACTCTCGTCCTCTTAGTTCTGTAATTCTTTGCTGACCGGCAGGTTTTCAAACTCCTGCTGATTGCGGCGCGCGCCCTGCGCCAGCTCGCCCAGGATTTTGGTCAGGAAAGGGGTTTTCAGCGTGTAGTAGCGTTTGGCGATGATGGCGCTCAGCACGTAGCAGACCGCTGGGGCCAGGGTAAACAGGCCGATAATGATGCTGATGGTCGCGCTGTTCTGAGTTTTGGCTGCCGCGTCGTAGCCGCCGCCTGCCAGCATCCAGCCGATCATCGCCCCACCCAGCGCCAGGCCGAGCTTCAGCACGAACAGCGTGCCCGCAAAGCTGATGCCGGTCAGGCGCTTGCCGTTGGTCCATTCGCCGTAGTCGACGGTATCGGACATCATCACCCACTGAATCGGCGTCACCAGCTGGTGCAGCACGCCGATGACGAAGATAAAGGCGAACATCAGCACGGTGGCATGCATCGGCACGAAGAACATCGCCACGCTGACCACCGCCAGCGCGGCGTTGGTCCACCAGAAGATGCTGACCTTGCACTTCCAGTCGGTGAGCGGTTTCGCCAGCGCGGAGCCGATCAGGTTGCCGACGCAGTAGGTGGTGAGGAAGGCGACGAACACCTCCGGCGAGCCCATGATCCAGGTGCAGTAGTACATCATCGCCCCGCCGCGCACGCAGACGGCGAGGATGTTGAGGATGGTGAGCACGCCGACGATGCGCCACTGGTCGTTGTGCCAGATGTCGCGCAGGTCTTCCCGCATGGAGGTGGTGCTCGGCGGCACCTGGATGCGCTCTTTGGTGGTGAAGAAGCAGAACGCCAGCATCAGGAACGCGACGACCGACAGCACGGCGATCCCGCCCTGGAAGCCGAACGCTTTATCGTCGCCGCCAATCAGGTTCACCAGCGGCATCATCAGCACCGTGGAGAGCATGCCGCCTGCCGTTGCCAGCACAAAGCGCCAGGACTGAAGGGAGATACGCTGCGTCGGGTCGTTGGTGATCACGCCACCGAGCGCGCAGTACGGGATGTTCACCACGGTATAGAGCAGGGTCAGCAGGGTGTAGGTAACGGCGGCGAAAACCATTTTGCCGTTGAGGCTGAGGTCCGGCGTGGTATAGGCCAGCACGCAGACGATGCCGAACGGGATGGCACCAAACAAAATCCACGGACGAAACTTGCCCCAGCGGCTGCGGGTGCGGTCGGCAATCAGCCCCATGCACGGGTCGGAGATCGCATCCAGCGCGCGCGCCAGCAGGAACATGGTCCCGACAAACCCGGCGGGAATGCCGAAAATATCGGTGTAGAAAAACATCATGTACAACATGACGTTATCAAAAATGATGTGGCTGGCGGCATCTCCCATGCCGTAGCCAATCTTCTCTTTTACTGACAATACTTCGCTCATCTTTTTTTATCCTTCACGCTGTAGGGGGCGCTGAGACCGGTTGCATTGGTTTTAAACCATTGTTTCAAAGGCGGGTATTGCGTTTTCTGGTTAGCAGATTACGTTTCTTGTTTTTTGTGATCGCGGTAAATGTTGGGAGTACGAGGGGCTAACATGAGGATTTTCTTAGGAATTAACTGAAACAGAGGTGTACAGGTCAAAAGAGAGGTGAAAAAAGTGTGTCGGGGTATGTGGTAAATGCCTGAAAGTAGCTATAATGCGCCCCGCCTCCATGTAGCAATCGAGGCGCGGAAGATCGTCATCTCCGGTGAGGTGGCTGGACTTCAAATCCAGTTGGGGACGCCAGCGTTCCCGGGCAGGTTCGACTCCTGTGATCTTCCGCCAAAGTTCCTCCCCCCCGTCCGAGAAAGTCTAAAAACTATTTATTTTCAATATAGTTAGCAAATAGATCATCCGTAAACGCTCGATAAGTTCTCCTTGAATCCACGAAATATATGTATAGTGATGTGTATAGATTTTTTATACGCATTTATGATTTATATACATGGCACTTAAAGACATATAAATCAAACGAGCAAAGTCCCAAGACAAGCCCTACCCATTGAACGACGGACAAGGTCGGTCATTGCTTATCAATCCCGATGGTACCTAGGGCTGGCGCTTCCGCTTCGCCGGGTAAGCGAGGTTAATGTCATTTGGTCACTACGATTTAGTAAGTCTTGCAGAAACACGTGAGAAGCGTGAGACAGCCCGTAAGCAAGTTGCAAATGGCATTGACCCTGTTGAAGAACGAAAAGCCCAAAAACCGACACAGCAACTCCCAACAGAGAATTCATTCGAAACCATATGTTGAGACTGGCACGCCAACAAAGCTGACCACTGGACAGTGGCTTATCGCGAAGAAATCATTAAGACGTTCGAGCAAGATGCGTTTTCGTTGATTGGTATATGTCCTATCAGTAAAATCAAGCCGTTAGAACTGCTTGTAGTATTGCGACGAATAGAGAAGCGTGGTGCACTAGAGAAAATCAGAAAAGTGCGATAAAGATACGGTAAGGTCTATCGTTATGCGATCATAACTGGCCGTGCTGAATACAATCCGGCCCTGATTTGGCTATCGCTTTGGCCGTTCACCCTTTTTTATCTGCCGAAGAGTTGCCTCATTTTATTCAGGATCTTGAAGCGTATACCGGAAGCATCATCACTAAAAAAGCGACGAAGATAGTTATGCTAACTGATGTGAGAACGCAGGAAATGCATTTTGCTACATGAGAAGAGGTTGAGCATATAATGTCGACAATTTTACATGAACAGGGATTTGATAGTGCTTGGATCGAAATTCAGTTAGCGCAAGTGGATAAAATCCTATAAGAGGAGTATATAACCATGATTTATATTTTAAACAGAGAAGGGAAATGATGCAGTGGCATGCTTCTTTTCTATATAAAAAAGCTTCGGGTTAAAAATTTACAGAGGTAATAAGTCATATGGATTTAAAAGAGAAGATAGATATTTATAAGCTCTGCATTGATATGGCAGATAAAACTAGTGAACGTAGACTAAAGACTAATGCATTCATTATAGCAATTAACACAGGTCTTATATCACTTAATAGCTATCTATCAACTGCGGGGTTATCACAAATTGCATGGAGTTCCATTATATGTCTTGTATGTATCATAGTGAATCTGTACTGGATGTTCCTAGTTTCAACATACAAAAAAATAAACGAAGCGAAATATAAAACAATAAACAAGATAGAAAATGACAATAACTTTCCTTTCAAGCCGTTTAATGAAGAGTATAATTACCTTAAGTCAAAACGTTATTTTCACCTAACCTCAATTGAACGTTTGATTCCCCTGACCCTTATTATCTTGAATGTAGTTATAATATCACTCACATTTAATTCGGAAACCAAATCCACACCACAAACGACAATAATAAACATTATTCCCGAAAGGGCCTAATTAGATTTAAGTATGGCATTGATCGCATCAACGCCATACTTTATTGTCATAGAATTGATAAATGCACTTTCAATATGCTTTGCATAAGAAAGATACCCTTTCAATTTATAAACATCCTCAGCACTCAACTTATTAAGCGTATAATGATGTATTAAGCTACTAATCTTTCTTTTATTTTTCCGACCTAATGATAATTGGCCATCATTGTTTATAACTATTCCCGTGACTCGGCGACTCACAGACTTTGATGTATAAATCGTTTTTTTATCATTCAGCCTTAAATGCGGCGAAGGTATTTTCCGTAAAATCTTGATTATGTTTTTTTGAAAGCCTATAAGCTTTCCTTTCTCATTGCATGAAAACGTTAGATCATCCGCATATCTTGTATAGGTAATGCCCTCTTTGTTACATAGTTCTGTAACTTGCACATCAAATTCGTAAAGAACAGCATTTGAAATAAGCGGCGAACTTGGGGCACCAACACTTAAAGTAAGGCCACTTTTTTTCGTTTTTTTATAAAAAAATATTTTATCGATTAATAAAAGACTATATGCATCATTTTCAAAACCATTTTTTATTAAGACATGTCGCAAATCACTGGGTTTTATACTATTGAAAAAATCTGAGAAATCTAGCTTAAGAAAATATTCATTTCTTTTATGTTTTTGTGCATTTTCTTTGATGCTTTTCCCTTTTACATATGCAAATGCGTTTTCATGGATTGGCAAGAAATCAACTATTTTTTCAATGATAATTCGTTGCATAACCTTCAACTCGCGTGAAGGTTGAGCAATTTCACGAACGCCACCGCTATTTTTTGGTAAAAAATATTTTTTATAGCGATATGGCGCTGTATTAATAAAAACCATAACGTTAGGTGATGGAAGCAGGGTCTTTTTAGAAATAATATCAATTATGTTCATTGATCATCTCCTTTATCGAATTCAATGCCAACCGCCTTTTCTTATCATCACATCTTGCTACATCATTAATAAAAAGTAGCAAATCAGCTTTTATACCAACCTCATCAACCGTAACGCCAGATTTGTTTTTACCCAATCTAATGCTTCCTTTTGAACTCTTGGTATAATAATATTTTGTACCTCCATATTCATATACTTCAATATGGAAAAAGGTTTCAAGCAGGAACAGCATTCGTTCTATGTCTTTTTGCAAAGTGGCATTGATACCTAATTCACTTACACACATCATGATTTCTTTTAGTCTAATTGGCATGGCTAAAGAAATAATATGTGTAAGTAAAAAGGCCAGATGGCCTGAGTTATTTACATCAAACCTATATTCCTTTCCGTCGGAGGGGGTCAATGATTTTACATCATCGAGAATTAACTCTAAATGTTCGTTGTAATCCTTACCGTCAACAGGTCCTGGGTAAACGATATATGATTTCTCATTAACCTTTTCACGAAGATAAGATAGCGGGCCGAGATAAATAAACGACTCTTTTTTACCATCCTTTACTTCGTGTTCGGGGACAATAACTAAGAGCTTTTTATTTATATCTTCCAAATTACAAAACAAGCCTAATTCTGCAATGGAGCCACTACTTTCTAAAAATATAATAATCAAAGAAGATAAATTTGCAATGTCTTTTTCAAATGAAATCAAGTCAGGATAATGACTGTCTTTTAGATAGTTTTTAAACGCTTCAGCAAGAAGAAGTTTATTAAAAAGCCTAGAGTCATTGTCTTTACAGAATTCATAAAACATCCCTCTCATTGTCGTTTGAGGCTCATTGAATGGTGCGACTTTAGCCCCGCAAAGAAAAATTATTTGCTCGTCATAACATACGCGAAAATTTTTAAGCTCCCACCCTGATACATGTTTTTTTAACTTTTCCTCATATTTTTCTTTCTGATTTTTTTCCATGAGTAAAGACTTATTTTAATTGTCATAAAAGAAGCTTACGCCACATAGTGGCGTAAGCTTTGTGTTGCTCTTACCTAGAGGAAGCGCTTGGTGTTCCTCTGGATTGCGCGACGACGTGCAACTAGGAGTGCAATCCAGAGGCACACCAAGCGCAACCCTAAAGCCGTTCAATATAAAAGTGTCTGGCTAAGCGCCCGACAAGCATAACTAAATATGCCATACACGTTTAGAGCTATTGATTTATAACTGATCATTTGGTGGTAGTCCAGAGCTTAAGCAACGTAATTGTGCTCAATGCTCTCCCCACCCCCTCTGCCCACTTAAGAAGTCGCTTTCAATGCAGATGCATGGCCTGCCTCAGGGCCCGACAATACTGGCGCAGATGGGGCGTTTCAGTGTCGGTAATACACATGCAAAACCATGCATCTTATGCGTGCATGGCGTTTTTACGGGAAATGACGGGGTTTTCAGGGATTTTTGTAAGGACTACTGCGCGGCAGCGGATGTAATTCAGGCTCTTGCAAGTGTGAATTTTTCACGATTATCATCATGTAAAGCCGCGTCGGGCCTGAATCCTATGGCCGTTATAATGTCATTCTTCTGAGCCGAATAATTAATTTTCACCGGCGACTAACCAGACCTGTAGTGCCTTATGCAGATAGTCAACCGAGTGCTGCATGGCTCAGCGCTGAACGACGGAATGTTGCCCGGAATAATTCATCAGCTCGGGGGCAGGGACAGCGCTCCGCACCGTGCGCATGCATAAATGGTTCAGGCGGTTACGGATTCTAATGTGCTTTACCTGCTCATGCGAGCGGATAAAACATCCTGCAGCCTGATTAATAGCTTTTTTGACAACAATAATGTGTACGGGAATATGATCAGTCTGAAAATGTACAGATTGGGGCTCCCCGTAATGCTGAAAGTCTGCGATCTAAATCATGAAAAGTGACACCCTTAACAGGGATTCAGACCAACCACTCACACAAACAGGAGAGCTACTATTGGCTAACAATATGAGACGCCCCCGCAGCGAATGCTCCTATCCCAGACCGGGGATAGTAGATCTTTTTACATCTTCTAATATGACGAAATTTAACAAGAAAGACGGATTAGGAATTTATTCTTATCAAACGAAGATAGTTTTGGTTATTATCGGGTAAGGATATGGTGATGGGATTTTATTATGGAAGAAAGTGGAATGTCCGTCGTTATGTCACCAGTACAACTGGCGGCGGTGCTTTCAGATAAGAGTGTGACAGAAGCGGAAACGCTGAGTAACCGATTACTGGGGGGGCTTGGTGTTTTACTCGGGGCAGTAGAAATGGCCGGTGCTACGGCACTTTGTATTGCACCAGAACCAACTGGCCTCACGAAAGCGGGATGTGTGGTTGTGGGTGCACATAGTCTAGACGCCGTTCAAAGTGCAGCCAGACAAGCAATAACAGGACAGGATACCCGCTCTGCTACATACCAGCTTGCCGTGCGTGCTGCAAAGGAGCTTGGGGCGGATGAAAATACGGCTCTCAATATCGGCATGACGGTTGATATTGCTGTTCCACTTGGGTTTGCAGCGGCTATCGGTGCCGCCAGAGTAGCAGCCATTAAAGCTGGCCGCATCAAACTTATCCAGCATGAATCAGTTACAGGTCCCAAACCAGGTGGTCATACAATCGCAAATCATGTAGGGAAAACTGACAATGAGTTACTTGCCCGATTCGAGCATAATAAGCGACTCATCATGTCTTCAACGTTTAAAAATTTAAACGTTGCAGAGAGCGTTATTTCAAGAGCTATTTATTATAATCGAACAAATATCAAATCATTACTTGGCGGTGGAAAGAGTGGGGGACGCCTCACTATCGTTTACCCGGCAGGTCAGGAGATTGGATATGGATTTTCACGAGGTAGCACACAACGTATCAGCATGCGAAGTGTGAGGATTGTTATTGAACTGAAAGAATATAACGGGAAGCCTTACTATATCCTTACTGCATTCCCGACCCCATAGGTGAATTATGCAAAACTTCTATCATCTTGATCAGTTGATTCATGGTTACTTCAATCAGGATTATGACCTCATTAATGATGGTGAGGATACAATTGAGGGAATAATTGGGCTATTTAAAAAGACGGCACCTGGTTGGATGTTAAAGGAGTTAGCCGAAGAGATTGATACTTTCATTGAGTGTTACGGAGACAAGCTGGATGATGAGTTCAAAAGCCGATATGGATTTGATTTTTCGCCTGAGCTGTGGGAAACAACCTCTTACGACTTCCTGATGACAGTGCGCAGACTTGCCCTTGCTTAGCAAGCGCGACTAATTGTCGAAGCACAATGAACCCATAGCGGATTAATCAACTTCAGACCGGCAGCAGCCGGTCTGTTTCTTTCTTGCAAATATGGCAAAGTGAATTTTCTGTTATTCGCTCACCTCAGAAAAATCCATTCTTAATTATTAAAAAATGGTTTATAAAACCCAAGATTGAAAATTTAATGCAGCCTTATTTTATCGTATTACATGAGAACATATACTTAACTTAAGTAATTAGCTGCATATGTAACAATAAATTCCTATTTTCTTATTAAGAATTTATTTGCGTGAATTATCCCTTCGGCTCTAAACCTTTTCGCCGTAAAGCCTCCCTCGCCAGTTCCTTCAACCAGCTGGCGAGACTCACCCCTTCTTCAGCCGCCACAGCATCCAACTGCTCCTTCAATGCCGGATCAATACGCATCTTAAACTGCGGAGACTGCCCGCCGCCTTTTGGTTTTTTTTCGCGCGATACGATTGACATGAGGCCACCTATCCATCTACTCTGACACCTATAGGAGGCCACATAAACCTCCTGTAATTGCAACGCCCCGATGTGCGGGAACACAACCGGAGCGTCTAACCTCACCAACTATCAAGGATTTGATTATGGCTGATTCGCATTCTACCCCAGACACCGACCAATCCGGAACCGAGCGTTCGTTAATTGTGGGATACCGCCCGAATGTTTTCGACAAATCCACGCCGAAAATCATCCTTTCCGGCAAGTGGCTGCGCGCGGCGGGTTTTGATACCGGGCAGCAGGTCACGGTAAAGGTCATGAAAGGATGCATCGTTCTGGTGGCGTATAACGAGCAGGAGCAGAGGTTGCAGGATGATTATAAACGGACGAAGGCAAAGCTTATTGAGATAGAGAACGCGCTTGCAGCGATCCAAATTCCGCATGCTGGAAAGCGCCTCGCAAAATCAAATACAAACCACCTGGCTTAGCGGCTGTTTCTGGCATACTACGAACTTACCGACATCAACCTTATGAGGTGGGGCAGCATGACATATGAAGAATTAATCAATTCACCAGCCGGTGAGTTCGTCATGTTTGCCAGCAAGGATGGAAAAGTTTGCATTGAATGCCGCTTCGAAAGCGATACTTTGTGGCTCTCACAGGCTACGATCTGTGAGTTATACGGCAAAGCCAAAGCAACGATCAGTGGGCATATCAAGAATATTTTTGATGAGGGTGAGCTGGTCGAAAATTCAGTTGTTCGGTTTTACCGAACAACTGCCAGCGATGGTAAAGTATATAACGTTCAATATTTTAGCCTGCCAGTCATTCTCGCCATCGGCTATCGCGTCCGCTCCACGCGAGGTACACAGTTCCGCCAGTGGGCCACCCAAACGCTGCAGGAATATCTGGTAAAAGGCTTCGTTATGGACGACGAGCGCCTGAAAAATCCACCTGTCGGATCATCCGCCGTACCTGACTATTTCGATGAAATGCTGGAACGCATTCGCGATATACGGGCCAGCGAACGCCGGGTCTATCTCCGCGTGAGGGAGATTTTTGCATTAGCCGCTGATTATCAGCCATCACTCAAAGAAACCACGCAATTCTTCCAGATCATCCAGAATAAACTGCATTTTGCCTGCACGGGTATTACCGCTGCTGAGTTGATTCACCAGCGTGCGGATGCCGCTCAATCGCATATGGGGCTGACCAGCTATAAAGGCGAAGAAGTCCGTAAAAGCGATGTCACCACAGCAAAAAATTATCTGTCTCAGGATGAAGTCAGTGAACTAAATCGTGTCGTTAATATGTGGCTCGACTTTGCTGAAGATCAGGCCAAACGCCGCAAGCAGGTATTTTTACGAGACTGGCAAACCAAACTCGATCAGTTCCTGCAATTTAACGACCGGGACGTTTTAGAAGGCGCAGGCAAAATCAGCAAGAAAGCTGCTGATGAAAAGGCGTGCTCAGAATACCTAGAGTTTGAAAAAAAGCAGCGCCTGCTGAAAGAAGCCGAAGGTGAGAAAGATATCGTCGGCTTATTAAAATGGGATAAGCAGGCTAAGCGCTAATCCCGGTATTAATGCTCAGCTTCATATGCAGCAACGGAAACGGATTCCCCTGCCCGTCCAGTTCCGAGCGTCCGACCTGCTCAAACCCCATATGGCGATAAAATCCTACACCCTGCGGATTCTGCTCGTTCACATCCACTTCGTTTACGCCAAACTCTGCGATGGCATGTTGCAGCAGTAATTTCCCGATGCCTTTTCCCCGGCTCGCATCATCAACAAACAGCATTTCAATGCGGTTTTCATCCACGCCTAAAAAGCCGTGAATAACGCCTGCGTCATCGCGGGCCATCACGACGGTGAGATTTGGCAGATACGCGTTGAGCAATAGCGGACGCAGCGCCGCAATATCGCTTTCCTGTAGAAAGTGATGGGTGGCGCGAACGGAAGATTCCCAGATGGTGACCAGGCGTTCAAAGTGTGTGGGGTGTGCGGTTTCTATTTTCATGGGGGGGATCATGTTTGGAAAACCCAACTAATGCAAGTCACTCTGTGCAGCCTGTTCCCCCTCACCCTAACCCTCTCCCTCAAGGGAGAGGGAACTGGACGCGCTACGCTTTAATCTCCATCACCGCATACACCCCATCCTTCGGCACTACCACGGTGACGTTTTCCACCGGCACGCCCGCCGCGAGGTGGATATCCTGCAGATGCTGTAACGACCTCGGGTAAATATCCTCCCAGCCGATACCCCGCAGCACAAAGTCAATTTGCGGGCTGCTGGTCAGCATGTTCGACACAATCACCGCGCCGCCGGGCTTGACCAGCCGCAGCGCGCGCTGGAGAAAAATCACCGCATCGGTATCGTTGAAGTATTCGAAGATCCCCAGCGCGTCGACCAGTTCGGCCTGATGCTCGCCCAGCTCCAGCAACAAGTCCTCGTTACGCACCAGCGTATGGAGCAGGTTGCGCCTGAGCAGCGTCAGCTGTTCGCCCACCACAATGCCTTCCTGCGCCGCCATGGTTTCGGCCCAGCTGAGCGCCACCGGGTCTTTGTCTACCAGCGTGAGATACACCTGCTGGCCGTCGAGCTTTGCTTCGCGCAGCGCCTCCAGCACCGGGATGGCGGCCCCACTCGCAAGGCTGACCCAGTTGTTCTCGCTCTCATTATGAATGTACTTATCCACCAGCGCGGCCAGCACCCGGGCGCGGGAACGCACGCCAACTGCATCGTTAGCGTGGATAAACCACTGGCGGCTGTCACTGTCCATTTTAGTGCCGTCGGGCAGGCGATCTTCCAGCGGGTTTTGCACCACAAACAGCGCCAGCGCGGAGGGGACAAGCCGCGTTCGCCACGCGGCAAGCGCCGGGCGGTTGCGGAAGGCCTGTTCGGAATAGCGGTTCTGGGGAACCAGCACGGCCTGCCCCCCTTCGTCGTATTCCACCCTCGGCGGCCGGAGCGCTGGCTCGGCTTTCAGGGCGCGGTCAAGGGAGGCGATCTCACGGGCAGCATCGTCTTTCATCGGCCATTGGTCGCTGACGTCGGGAAATGACGCGCTAAAAATCGTCATATTTTCCGGTGCATCGCCGCGAAAAGGCTGCCAGTTCATGTCGTCTTCCCTCCGTTGGGCTTTTAACGGAAGTCTATCCAGGCGGGCCAGTAATACCCTACGAAGAAAGCACGAAATCGGCACATCAGTTCTGCGACGTGCGCCATACTCCCGGCGTACAGCCGTACTCGATCTGAAAATGACGAATAAAGTGGGCGCAGTCGCTGAACCGCATCCGCCGCGCAATATCCGTCACGCTTTGCTGAGAGTTTTTCAGCAGCCAGCAGGCATAGCGCAACCTGGCGCTGCGGATAAATTCCCGCGCCGTTTTGCCAAACTCGGCGTGAAACAGGCGGTTGAGCTGACGTTCGCTCAGCTTGACGTCCTGAGCGAGCCTGGCGGCGTTTAGCGGATGAGTCAGATATTGTTCGATAATCGTCACCGCCCTGCGCAGCCGTGAATCAGGGATCATGGCGACATTCGCGGGCCGTGGCGTGGCGGCATCATGCGGAGGAAGAGACAGACGCCGGGAGGTAGTAGCCGCAATGTCGTCTCCCCCGTGGGCGCGGATCAGCGACGTTACCAGGGTGAGCGTTGAGATCCCGCCCGGGCAGGTCAGCACATCACCTTCGTCGATATAATCGAGGCCTTGCTCAGCATATACCTGCGGGAACCGCTGAGTGAAAACGCCATGGTGATGAGGATGAATCGAGGCGCGGCGCTCGTTCAGTAACCCTTCCTCCGCCAGAATAAAGCTGCCGGTACCAATACCTATCAGAGGAGTGCTGTTGTGATGAGCATCCGTGAGAAACGCTCTGTCGCCACGGTGTCCCTGGTGAAGATGCTCCAGACCTCCACCAATCACCGCAATGTAGTCGAAGTCACCGGGCGGTGCATGGGCAGCATCGGGCCTTACGCTGATACCAGAACTGCTTACAACCGGTAAGTCGGGGTGAATGCTTATCAGGCTGAGTTTAAAGCATATTTTCTGGCTACGCTTTTGGACGCTGGATGCAATGCGTAACGCCTCTATCAATCCTGAAAATGCTAAAAGCGAGAACTGTGGCCACAGAAGTAAACCCATATGCAGGGATTTATTCCGTGCAGGCGTCATTCTGACGCTATCATCAATTAAAGTTTTCATTAACTTGCCGAAGAAGAATAATTACATTATCGCAACATTATTGCTGCTATTATATTCCCATAATGTATATCATAGCTGTTAAATCAAGCATAAATGACGCCGGCAAAACTTAAAAGAATTTCTCCCTTTCGCTATCTGTTTTTTGACGTGTGGCACACATAGGTTGGCAGCGTCCCCAGAATAAATAAATAATTCTCATTCTGCTGTTTCTTAATACGCATATAAATATTCTTGTCCGGGTAGATAAAAAATAAGGGCTCGTACTTTTCAAGCCAGCTGTCGCTAATGTTGTCGTCCGGAAATTTTATATTGCGTACGGACGTCAGGTTATAGACGCTGTCTCTACGCTCAATCTGAAAGAACACTTTGCGATTTAGCCTCTTCGTTGGATCGCTTTTCAACTTGCCATTCATGCTGAGTATTCCGCTGTTACCCTCCACGCTGTAATTCAGCCACAGAGAGAGCGTCTCATCCCGATGATGCTGAATAAAGTTCACCTGACAGGCAAAGGGCTGTATGTAATGGCGATGCCAGAGGTAATACGCCGCCACAACAGCCCCCATCAGCAGGCACAGGCAGAGCGCAAAGAGCATTTGACGGTAGCGAATCATACTAGCGATCCTCTATAAAATAATCAGACATACAGCGGTTGGATTCCGTCATTGGCCTGTCACAGCGAATGACCGACGCGCGAGGTAGCAATGTGTAGCCGCTGACATATACCCAGGGATAGTTCACGCACTGATCCTTAAACGGGGTGGCATAGACCAGGGCTTTATCCCGATCGCGTTGCGTTTCAATATCGCGAGCAAAATAGAGCTGGCACTCGCCCAACTTCGTCGCGAAGCGGTATCCGTCCACAAAATAGCTGTCATGCATCAGGCGATGGCTTATCACGCTCACGCCAGCCAATACCAGCAATACTACCAGCGCGGCTGGCAGCCAGAAGCGGCGTGTCGATACCATCGGAGCGACAGTCTCTTCGCAGACATCCGGCGCAGCGTGTTCTTCCTCTTCAGCCTGCGGCTGCGTCTCTTTAATAGTGATTTGCGTATCGCTTGCGAGCGTGAGTCCAATGCGCGGGATAGTGACAATCGGATCGGTTTCGAAACCCACCTTCTTCAGCCCTTTACGCAGAATAGAAATGTTCTGGTAATAGGTATTAGGCGAAACCAACATCCCCCGGCGCTGCCAGACAATATCCATGCACTCCTGTTGAGTCACAATACTTCCGACTCTCTCTATTAATAACAACAAACAGCGGCCCGCCGGGGAATTTAATACCACTACCCGCTCGGGATTGTTCAGATCGCGTAATGTGCTGGCTGCTGGGTGAAACTCTACCAGGCCATTAATAATGTAATACTTATGCATAGAATGGGCTAAATACCTCCGGTCAACACCTGTTACTACAGTAAAATCCCTTTACGATTAACCTGCGTATCCCTCGCCTGTGTAAGGATTAATGTGACGGATAAATGCGCAACTGTATATCCTGACGCCTGGCGAAAAATCTTATTTTTCCTTTCTCCTTATCTATCAGTCTGAACTTTTCTTAATCGCCGCTTAAGCCGTCTTGACACTGACAAAACTCGACAAATGCGCCAGTTGAACGCTTTAGTCATCGCTGTCTGAATTATTCAGCATGCTTAATTTATTTTTTTAGCGAAAAGCAGAGAGGACGTGCCCTGCCACCGGATTTCGAAAACGCGACCAATTCGAAAGCTATCGTCTTAATTAACAATTTCAGCTCGAAACTGTTAGTAACCGTCAGTAACAATGCGCCTCGTATGACATCACCAGACAATCCCCTTACAAAACATTTATTAAAGCCAACTTTTTAATAAAAAATACCGGTATCATTATTTACAGGCAGATAAGTAAGAGACGGTTCAACGAGGAGAATTGACGCTACACGTAAATTGCACTTAAAACAAATTAAGATTAATTCAGGTTACCTCTTTTACGCCTTGAGTATAGTGAGCTCACACCGTGCAATGCTTAATTGCTTCGAGAATATCAGGCATCGCCTTACCATACAGGCGAGTCTCATTACAATTATAAATCGAGGGAATGTCATGGCGAATAAACACAACAACACACGTCATTTAAATATCGCGCTATTGGGTGGGGATCACTTTACGCGCCAGGGGATCGCCGCGTTATTAAAAAACATTGCCCCTGACATGCAGATTAATGCATCAAGCAATGATTACGCGGAGCTCGAAAAGATGTTAACGGCAACACCTGTAGACGTGATTTTTTTATCCGGCACGGATAAATATCACGCGGGTTATGATTGCCTGAAATATATCAAGAAGATGAAAGTGCTCTATCCCGGCGTGCTTATTTGCATGTATTCCGCACCAGCAAATTCCTGGCTGTGGATACGCGGTGAAATAGACGCTTATATCTCGCTGCAGGACCCGCTTTATCACTGGCGAGCCAGCGTATTAAAACTGGTCGATAGCCGTTATCGCCCAATAAAGAAACCCACGGCGTTATCGCTGACGCCGGGCGAATGGAGGGTATTGAAGGAACTGCGAAAGGGTCTGGATATGCGTTACATCGCCGAAACAGAGCAGCTTTCTTACCGTCGTGTCAGCGCGTTAAAAAGCTCAGCGATAAGAAAACTCGGGCTCAGGAACAAGACAGATTTGCTGGTCTTTTTAACCAGTTAAACCTGCTCCTTTCAGAGCAAATCTCGACATAACAACATAATGGAATCAGGACAATGAAAGCTCAATTCAATACCAAAACGCTGCTTGCGGTCGCTATTGCTGCATTACTGCCAGCTGGCACGGCGCTGGCTGCCGGCACCAGCGGCGGCACGGTGAACTTTAACGGCAAAGTGGTGACCTCCGCCTGCGCCATCAGCGCAGGAAGCGCCAACATTGACGTGGATATGGGTGAAGTACGTACCGCGACGCTGGCGAGTGCGGGCAGCGAAGCCAGCACGGCGAAAGCGTTTGCCATCACCCTGGAAGATTGTGAAATCGCCGACACCTCAGCCTCAACTGAAGAGAACCCGATTGCCGCGACAACTGTGGCCGTCACCTTCACCGGCACGCCGGACGGTTCCGATGTAAATAGCCTGTCCGTCGGGGCAAACGGCAGCGCCAACTCTGCGCAAAACGTGGCTATTCGCCTTTATGACGAGCAGGGCAACGTAGTGAAGCTGGGTGAACCTGCTTCGGCCATCCCTCTGCGCAAGGGTGCCAACACCCTGAACTTCAGCGCGAAATATTACTCGCCGAAGGGCGGTGCCACCGCGGGTGATGCCAGCGCTGTCGCGACCTACACCGTGACCTATTCGTAATCTTCAGGCCCGGTCTGCTGGCCGGGCCTGGCTTAGCTTTCAGGAGAAACACTATGCGCGTAAACACATTGATTTGCCTGGCGGGTACGTTATGTTCCTCCGCCGTCTATGCTGGCGGCGTGGGGTTGGGCGCAACGCGAATGGTCTACTCCAGCGCGACCACCCAGTCGATGATGCAGGTGAGAAACACCCATCCCGACGCCACGTTCCTGATCCAGTCATGGATGGAAAATGAGAAAGGCGAACGTACCAACGACTTCGTGATCACGCCACCGCTGTACGTCATGAAACCGGCCAGCGAAAGCGCGGTGAAAATCATGTTTAACGGTAAAGCCCTGCCAGAGGATCGGGAGACGCTCTACTGGATGACGGTCAAAGCCATCCCCCAGCAGGCGAAAAGCGGATCCGGGAATACGCTGCAGTTTGCGTCGGCTAACCGCATCAAGGTCTTTTATCGCCCGGCGGGACTCAGTGAGAGCCCAGGAGAGGCGTGGAAACGCCTGACCGGTTCCTACCGCGCCGGAAAGGTCACGCTCAGCAACCCTACGCCGTACTACCTCACCACCATCAATGTGAAAATTGACGGTATCCCGGTGCAGCCGGTGATGGTGCCCCCGAAAGGTAGCGTGACGCTGGCCGAAACCTTCAGCCATGCGGGCAGCATGAGCTTTCAGACCATTAACGATTATGGGGCATGGACCCCCGCCACGCGCGCATCGTTATCCCAATAATACAAACAGTAAGGCGTGACCACGTGAAAAGAAAAATCCTGTGCGCCACGGTGATCTCCCTGGTGATTCGGCAAGCCGTGGCTGCTGAAAGCGAGCTGCAATTTAACCCCGCGTTCCTCAACGGCGAGAGCGCAAACAGCGCCGATCTCGCCTGGGTCAACGCCGGGAGCGCGTTGCCACCGGGTGATTACAACCTCAACGTGTATATCAATACCAACTACGCGTTCACAGGTAACATCACGTTCCGCCTTGCTGAAGACAGTACGGGTGAAGCGCTGCCCTGCCTCACGCCTGAGCAATTCGACGCGCTGGGCATCGATAGTCATCAGGCAAAGGGCGGAGCGCTGCCGCTGGCGCAGCGCTGCATCTTCTTAACGAAGGCGTTTGCGGATACGCAGTTTGACCTGGACCAGAAGACGCTCACCCTGAGCTTCACCGTACCGCAAAGTGCAATGCGCAATCTGCCGCGCGGGTATGTCAGCCCGGAAAGCTGGGAGGCGGGCATTCCTGCCGCGTGGCTGAATTACGTGGTCAATGGCTCGAACAATGAGTATCGCGGCGAGACGCGCACGCGGGAACAGCAGCTTTTTGCGAGCCTCAACAGCGGCGTCAACCTGGGTGCGTGGCGGCTGCGTGATTTCACCACGTGGACCAAAGACAGCAATGAACTCACCCACGTGCAGACCTGGCTGCAGCGCGATATTCACGCCCTGCGCGCGCAGGTGTATGCCGGGGAAACGTACACCTCGGCGCAGGTCTTCGATTCCGTGGGCCTGCGCGGCATCGCCCTGAAAACCGATGACAACATGCTGCCCGCCAGCCTCAGCGGCTATGCGCCGGAAGTCCGGGGCATCGCGCGCAGCAACGCGACCGTAACGGTTCGCCAGAACGGCAACATCATCTATCAAACCTCTGTTCCACCAGGGGCGTTTGTGCTGAAAGATCTCTACCCGACCTCCTCGGGCGGCGATCTGGCGGTCACCATTCAGGAGAACGACGGCAGCAAAACGCAATACACGCTTCCTTTTGCCAGCGTGCCGAACCTGGTGCGTAACGGACAGGTGAAATATGCCCTCGGTGCCGGGAAATACCGTCCGACGGGCAATCAGGATGCGCCCTCTTTCGCGCAGGGCGAACTGTTTTATGGCTGGCAATATGGCCTCACATTTTACGGCGGGGCACAGTTTGCCGATCGCTATAACGGCCTGGCCTTCGGGTTTGGGCAGAACCTCGGCCGCTTTGGCGCCTATTCCATCGACCTGACCCATGCCCGCAGCCAGCTGGCGGACGATCGGCACTACAGCGGTGATTCGGTGCGCCTGCGCTACAGCAAGCTGCTGAACGACATTGGCACGCGGGTGAACTTCTTCTCGCTGCGCTACTCCACGAAAGGGTTTTATACCCTCAGCGACACGACGTACAAAGGGATGTCGGGCGGATCGCCAAAGCAGACTGTGGAAGACGATGGCACCGTCACCACCCATTACGACAACGTGTACAACCTGCGCATGTCGCGCAAGGCAAAAAACCAGCTGCTGCTGTCCCAGCCGATGGGACAATACGGCTCGCTGTCACTGTCGTGGGATCAGCAGACCTACTGGAACACGTCAGACACCACGCAAAGCCTGCAATTTGCGTGGAACGCCACGTTTCGCAACGTGTCGCTTGGCGTCAGCGTTCAGCGAAGTTCAAGCCTGTATGACGACAAGAAAGATAACATCCTGTCGATGTCGATTTCGGTCCCGCTGGGCAATCCGGCGCTGTCTACCCGCGCGCGCTTTACCACGACCCATGCGGACTCCACAGGTACAACCGCCAGCACGGGCGTGAGCGGCTACCTGCCGGGCCAGGAAAATCTGTTCTATAGCGTCAACCAGCGCTACAGCGCCCAGCAGCACTACGGCGGCGATGCCACCCTGCAGTACGAAGGCGCGCGGGGAGACTACAACCTGGGCTACAGCTACACCAGCAACTCCCGCAACCTCAGCTACGGCATCAGCGGCGGTGCGGTAGTGCATGAAGATGGCCTGACGCTGAGCCAGCCGCTCGGGAACACCAACATTCTGGTAAAAGCCCCGGGAGCCAGCAACGTCGCCGTGCTTAACCACAAAGGCATCAAAACGGACAGCCGTGGCTATGCGGTGATCCCATACGCCACGCCGTACCGCGTTAACCAGGTCGCGCTGGACGTGACGACCGCTGGCAACGACGTGGAGCTGGAAAACGCCATCGCCAACAAAACGCCTACCGATGGTGCCCTGGTTCGCGCCACCTTCACCACGCATCAGGGAGCAAAAGCGATGTTTATCGTGCGTCACGGCAACGACGTGCTCCCCTTCGGCACGCTGGTCTCGCTCGATAATGACAAAACCAGCGGCATCGTCGGCGATGGCGGCAGCCTGTATCTGTCCGGTTTGTCAGAGAAGGGCAAGCTGAACGCCGTGTGGGGTCGCGGCAACAGCCAGCGCTGCGCCATTACCTACGCCTTAAACAAGCAGAACTATAACGCCCGCACCGGTCTCTATTCTCAGGAGGTGGTATGTCAGTAACGTTTCGGATCGGCTGCATCGCACTGCTGGCTTTCGCTCTCCCCGTTCGCGGGTATGACGTGCTGGTTTCCGTCACCGGCAATTTGATCGGCAACACCTGCGTGGTGGCGCAGGACTCCGAGGAGCAAAACGTGCCGCTGGGTACCATTGGCATCAAACAATTTACGCGCGCCGGGGCCGTCAGCAATATCAAAACGCCCTTTACGCTCAGGCTTGAAGCGTGCGGGCCAACCTTTGCTGGCGTAAAAATCCACTTCAGCGGTACGCCTGATGATGCCAACCCGCAGCTGCTGAAAATTGCCGACGGTGGCGCTACCGGCGTGGCGGTGCAGATCCTCGATAAAAAGAGCGTACTCATTCCCCTTAACACGCAAACCACCGCGTACGGAACAGCGGGGGATGACAGCGTACAGATGACCTTTTACGCACAGCTGGTTGCCACCGGCGCACCCGTGAGCGCCGGTGATGTGTCAGCCTTCGCCACCTGGACAACGGAGTATCTATGATGCGTTTAGCGTTTCTTCTCAGCGGATTACTTTTCTGCGTCAGCGCGCAGGCTCTGGACTGGAAATCGGACATTACCCTCTCCCCTCAGCCGATGACCTACAGCGGGCCAGCGGATTCGGTGGCACCGGGCAGTATTATCGGATCGACGTGGAGCGCCACCGCCAGCGTGCAGCAGGTGTTCTGGTGCGGGCTTATTTTTACCTGTAACAAAGGCACGCTGCAGCCCAGCAGCAGCGCGATTTCGAGCGGTGCGACGGTTACCGTCGACGGCGTGAACTACACCATTTTTGAGACCGGCGTGCCGGGCGTGGGGTACATCATCGGGCTGAAGGATTTTAATGGTACAAAATATATTCCCCTGCAAAACGGTATCACGCAAAGTTACCCGGCAGAGGGCACCAGTGGGTATGCCCAGGATCTGGGCTGGTCAGCAAAAGTCACCTTTATTAAAACCGGTACGGCGCTGAAATCCGGCGTCTATAACATCCCGACTATCAACGCCGCGGTGTTAACCGCCTATAACAACGAGGTCAAAACAGCGCAGGTCATCATCAGCCCGACCACCATCACGGTAACCGCCAGCGGGTGTACGGTCGGCAGCAAAAACGCCAGCGTGGCGCTCGGCACCATTGATATACGCACTCTGCCCACGGTGGGAAGCACGTCGCCATCCGGGACGTTTACCGTCGGCCTGACCTGCGACGCGGACGTGGCGGTTCACGCGGTGATGACCGATCAGACCACGCCGTCGAACACCTCGTCGGTGGTGACGCTGACCGGAGACTCCACGGCGTCCGGCGTTGGGGTGCAGTTTTTCTACAACGGCACCGGACCGCTGACGATGGGACCGGACAGCTCGGCCGCGGGCACGACCGGCCAGTTCTTTATCCAGAGCACCGCGGCGGCGCAAACCCTGTCGTTACCGTTCCAGGCGCAGTACATCCGAACCGGTGAACTGGTCCCCGGTTCGGCCAACGCGCTGGCCAGCATTACGTTTTCCTACCAGTAGGGGCTACTGCTTGACCCACACCAGTTGGTCAACCCGGAAGCCCAGACTGCGCGCGGTGTTCAGGTAATCCTGCTTCACCGCATCCGGAATGGTTGGCGTGCGCGACAGGATCCACAGGTAGTCGCGGTTTGGGCCGCTCACCAGCGCGTACTGGTACTTATCGTCCAGCCTGATCACGTTATAGCCACCGTAGAACGGGCCGAAGAACGACACCTTGAGCGCGGCGGTGGTCGGTTCGCCGGTAAAGTACGCTTTCCCTTCGCTCTCGTTCCACTTGTTCTTCACCGGATCGTAGCCCCGGTTAAGCACGCTGATGCCGCCGTCGCTGCGCTTGCCGTAGGTGGCGGTTACCTGCTCCAGCCCGCGTTCAAAGCGGTTTTCCAGACGGGCGACCTCGTACCATTTTCCGAGATAGCGGCTGGCGTCAAAACCAGAAATCGGCTGCACGCCCTTCGGCGGCGTGGGGGATTTACAGGCGACCAGCGTCAGCGCAATGGCAACACCGGTCACAACAGGCCATAGCTTCATGAGAATTCCTTTCATTTGCACGGTTGGACGTTAAGTGTAGTGCACCGTTTCGGCGCTTCATCCCGTTCGGGAAAATTCGTAGTATATTGAGAGTATTCCTCCACTCTGGACACGGACATGGCTTACTCCATCGGCGAATTCGCCCGACTCAGCGGCATCACCGCCACTACCCTGCGGGCGTGGCAGCGTCGCTATGGTTTACTCAAGCCACAGCGCACGGAAGGCGGCCACCGCCAGTACAGCGATGAGGACGTCCAGCAGGCGCTCAAAATCCTCGACTGGGTAAAAAAAGGCGTCCCGATCGGCCAGGTCAAACCGCTGCTGGAACGCCCGATGCCGGGTCGGACCAACAACTGGCAAACCCTGCAGCAGAACATGCTGCAACGCCTGCAGGACGGCAAAGTCGAGTCACTGCGCCAGATGATTTACGACGCCGGACGCGAATACCCCAGGCCGGAGCTGGTCGCGAACGTGCTGCGCCCGCTGCGCAGCCAGGTTTCGGCCAACGTCGCTGCCGCCATGACCCTGCGCGCGATCCTCGACGGCATCATCATCGCCTACACCTCGTTTTGCCTCGAAGGCGATAAAAAAGCGCCGGGCGATAACATTCTGCTCAGCGGCTGGCACCTTAACGACCCGTGCGAGATCTGGCTCGAAGCTTTAACGCGCACCGGGCAGGGCCACCGGATCGACATCCTGCCGGTTCCGCCTGACGCGCTGGCACCGGAAATTTTCCCGGAGCGCAAATGGCTTCTGGTCACCAGCGGCAAACTCACCGCCGGGCGGAAAAAGCAGCTGGAGCAGTGGCAGCAGCAGGTATCGCTTGAAGTGATTATCCTCTGATAATTTTCTCCTGCGGGAATCTTCACGAAAAGTTGAATATTTTCCCGCGCCGCAGATGCTAACGTTTTCCTGTGACGAATAACTCCACAGGAAAACACCATGAAAAAAACTGCCCCTCTGCTGATCCTGGCCTCGATGGCCTTTGCCCCTGCTGCCTTTAGCGCCCCTGCCGGCACGCTGAGCGTCCACATTCTCGACCAGCAAACCGGGATGCCGCCGTCGGATGTGACTGTGACTCTCGAAAAGCAACAGCAGGACAAATGGACCCCGATTGCCAGCGGCAAAACCGACCACGACGGCCGTATCAAATCGCTCTATCCGCAGGATCGGGACATGCAGCCTGGCGTGTATAAAGTGACCTTCAAAACCGCAGATTACTTCCACGGCAAAAAGCTGGACTCCTTCTTCCCGGAGATCCCGGTGCTGTTTACCGTGACCCGCACCAACGAAAAGCTGCACATCCCGCTTCTGCTGAGCCAGTACGGTTACTCGACCTACAAGGGTAGTTAAGATGCATTGATTTTAAAGGATTATAAAAAATAGTTCCGCGAATACTTGGACAAATTAGTCATGTTGTGTAAGTTTTAGTTATATGAACGGGAGGACCACACCATGACAACGAAACCTGTACTCGGTATTAGCGGATGTTTGACCGGATCCGCCGTTCGCTTTGACGGCGGACACAAGCGTATGGGCTTCGTCATGGATGAGCTGGCCCAGTGGGTGAATTTCAGGCCCGTCTGCCCGGAAATGGCTATCGGTCTGCCGACGCCTCGCCCGGCCATACGCCTGACGCTGACGGACAGCGGCGAAACGCAGCTCCGTTTCAGCAAGCCGCCTCATGACGACATTACGCAGAAAATGGCCGACTTTACGGCGGACTATCTGCCAAAAATCGGCGATCTGTCGGGATTTATCGTCTGCGCAAAATCCCCAAGCTGCGGCCTGGAACGCGTGCGGCTGTACGATGAAAACGGCAACCGGGGCCGCAAGGAGGGCGTCGGGCTGTTCACCGCCGCCCTTCTTGAAACCTACCCGTGGCTGCCCGTCGAGGAAGACGGTCGGCTGCACGACCCGGTGCTGCGGGAAAACTTTATCGAGCGGGTATTTGCCCTGCACGAGTTGAACACGCTGCGTAAAAATGGCCTCACGCGCCGCGCGCTGCTGGACTTCCACAGCCGTTACAAACTTCAGCTCCTGGCACACCATCAGGCAGGCTACCGTGAAATCGGCCCGTTCGTTGCCTCGCTGCACGAGTGGGAAGATCTGGACGCCTTCTTCGTGGCGTACCGGGAAAAGCTAATGACCATCCTGAAAAAACCCGCCTCGCGGAAGAATCACACCAACGTGCTGATGCATATCCAGGGGTATTTCCGTCGCCAGCTGAACACCCGCCAGCGCGGCGAGCTGCGCGACGTGATCCTGCACTATCGCAACGGACAGTTGCCTATCCTCGCCCCGATCACGCTGCTGAAGCACTACCTGGCCGAATACCCCGACCGGTATCTGATGACGCAAAACTACTTTGATCCCTATCCTGATGATTTGGGTCTGCGTCTGGCAGTCAAGTGATCATAAAAATGCGAAGGCCCCATTGACCCATAGAGGCCCAAAGCAGTACCCCGTTTAGACGACATCCTCACTGTCGTCTCTTTTTTGCATTTCATCTCAAAGACTGTGATTATATACAGGCTTATTCTGCAAAAGGGGCCTGCCTGTGATCAACACCCTGCACATTCAAAACTACCGCTCCATCCGCGAGATGTCGCTGGAGCTGGAGCAGCTCAACATCGTCTTCGGGCCGAACGGTACCGGGAAATCCAATATTTACAAGGCGATACATCTGATGCACAGCGCCGCTCAGGGGCAATTTTCCCAGGCGCTTGCGAATGAGGGCGGCATTCTGAAGGTGTTCTGGGCAGGCAAAACCCGCAGCGACCAGCTGCGGCGGATGAATCTGGCGGTGGAAACAGAGGCCTACGAATACGAGCTGCAGGTCGGGTTTGTGGAGAAGCTGCCCTATCCCTCGCAGTTTCAGCTCGACCCGGTTATCAAAGAGGAGTCCATCTGGCTGAGCGGCCAGCACCGTCGTCCTTCGTCACAGCTGATGAAGCGAAAAAATCAGGCCGTATTTCTGAACAACGTGCATCACGAGAAAGTGACCCACAGCGGCACGCTGTATGAGAACGAATCGGTATTCGGACAGCTCGGTGAACCGCATCTTTACCCGGAAGTGTCGCAGATGCGCGAATCCCTGCGTAACTGGCGCTTTTATCATGAGTTTTCCGTCTCATCCGGCTCGGCGATGCGCGCCCCACAGGTCGGTTTCCGCTCTCCGGTGCTGGCCAGCGACGGCGCTAACCTGGCGGCCGCGTTTCAGACCATCGTGGAGATTGGCGACGAGCTGCTGCTGATGCGCATTCTCGACCAGGCCTTCCCCGGCTGCGTGTTTTACAGCGACAACACCGGCGGACGTTTTCGCATGATGATGCAGCGCGAGGGGCTGAGCAGGCCGCTGGAACCGGCGGAGTTCTCCGACGGCACCCTGCGCTTTCTGTGCCTGGCGGTGGCGCTGTTAAGCCCGCGCCCACCGGCGTTTATCGCACTGAACGAACCGGAAAACAGCCTGCACCCGCAGATGCTGCCCGCGCTGGCGAGCTTAATCGCCGAGGCCAGCCGCTACTCGCAGATCTGGCTCACCAGCCACTCGCCGGAGCTGGCGCAGTTGATTGAGAAGCAGAGGTCGTTCTCGCTGTATCAGCTGTCAATGGTGGAGGGGGAGACGAGGGTGGAGAGGCTGGGGTAGTCTCCAGGGGGCACGGAGACTGTTTTTTCGCATCTCGCTTCAGTGAAGCATGCCAATAAAGAACCCCAGATACCCGGCCCTGCTTAACCATAAAAAAGGACTGATGAGGCCGGACCGCCGGAGATTAATCAACTCTCTCATGGGGGCCAGGCCATCATTTTTGATAACGACATTTTCGTGAGCTAAAACCATCTTTACTGGATAAAAACCAGCCCAAATCATTTCCTAAAATGCTCATTATCCATATACATCATTTCACTGCGATAGTTAATTTCGACAACAACACCCGCATTATTTTCGGAATTTTAAGTGATTGTAGTGGCGAATTTCTTTGTATAACAATGGCCAACTACCACAACCAATCAAAACCCCACCAATGAAACCAATTTTTATATATTTTACAACATAATCTGTTGTAAATAAATCAGATGACAGCATCCAAATCCCAAAAATTAAAATAAATGAGCATATGCACATCATAAAAAATACCCAAACAAAAAACAAAACCAGGAGGCGTTTCATTTCTCACTTCCTTTTACTTTATCTTGAGTAATAGAACTAAATCCTTCCGATGAAAACGCACCAAGACTCCCACCTAAAATACCGGGAAGAGAGCTCATTTGGCCGCCCTGATATATACCATACCCGACATATTTTTCCGAATACTGCAGTGAATACTTGCTAGCATCCATACCCAACTGATTTTTTATGTACTGGGATTCAAGTTTATTGGTGACTGCGGCACCTATACCATAACCAACACCTGTACCTGCCATACTCCCGATCACTGAAGACGTGCTGTCCTGACCTTCAATCTGGCTGCTCATGTATGCACTGCCTGCGCCAAGCAACTGGTTAGCGTAATACCCCTTACCTGCCGTTCCTGCTCCGGTCAATCCCGATAGAGCAAAACTCAGGTAATCAAACTTATCTCCCGTATTGCCCGTTGCAATCTGCACTGCCCCGTTAGCGCCATAGCTCAAACCGGCACTGACAAATTTTTCAGCCCACGTTGCTGATGATGTTAACAGCGAACCTGCTCCGGCAACCGAGCCCCAGAAATTTTCAGGCTCACCAAAAAACGCCAGTGCGCGGACACCATCAGAAGTATTGCTGTTCAGATAAGCCAAGTCATAGCTATTGCCTTCAATAACATAATTCTTAACATCCTGGTTTTCCAACGAACCATACAGCCAGCCAGGTCGACTCGCCGCGCTGAGTCCACCTTCAATATTCCACTTATCTTCACCGGACAGAGCCGTCAGAGGGTCCGCTGCTACATCAATATGCATTTTTAGTCTATTATTAGCACTAATTACTGCATATTTATTCTGAATGCCGCCACACTCCCCTCCGGATTTACGACAGGCAGTCATTTCTTTATCGAAAGCCTGTGCCTCATTCCAGCTCAAAAAGTTATTCTCAACACTATTCTTCCCTGCACTGGCCCCAACCGCAGCACCAGCCGTATTTCCCCCGGCAATCCCACCAGCTATGCCCGCTGAAATAGAGGCCAACGTACTCACGGTTTGCTTCTGTTTTTCCGTTAACTTCGACGAGTCTGTGTCCGGATAAAACTGTTTGGCAATCGCTGTCGCAATCAGTTCGCCGGATGCGGCCCCCACAGCGCCCGCTGCGGCACTGTTGCCCTGAAGGGCGGCGGTTACGCCGCCAAGGATGGCATGGGCAATCGCTTTTGCCGCCGTATCGTCATCAATGCCTGCATGATGGCCGATGATGTTCGCCAGCTCCGGTGCTGACGCGCCCGCCAGCGCCCCTCCGATATTACCGCCCGCCAGTCCCTGCAGCGCTGCCGTGGCCGCCTGGATGCCGCGCTGCATGGCGCTGCCGGTTCCGTAGGTCACCATCACATTTTTGTATGCCTGGGTATCACGCAGTTTCGCCAGATAATCCTGGCGCTGTTTCTCTGTTGCGTTTGCAGGGAGTGTTGCGCCGGTTTCTTTCTGGGCCGCCTTAAGCCCGTTAAGATCACCCTGCGTCCTGGCAATATCCGCCACCTGGCTGCCAATATCGCTGATCATCCCAACTGCGTTCAGGCGGTTCTGCTCTTTCTCCTTGTCGAAGATCGGGCTGATGCTGTCGTTGGCATGTTCGGTATCGCGGCTCAGATCGGCCACGTCCTGCGTCTGGTTTGATTTGTCGCGGATAGTGAGGGAGCCCTCTGCCACGGCGGCCTGCGTGGTGCCTTCCTTATGACCTTTATTACCCGCAGCGGAGATCATGCCGCCCGGCAGGTTGCCCTGGAATTTATCCCCGAAGCTGCCGCCGCCGCTCAGGCTGATACCGGAGTGCGAGGTTTTAAAGTCCGCTTCGTTGTGGATATCGCTGAAGCCCAGCGTCCCGGTATCGAGGCTGTTTTTGTCCGGCGTGGCGGTAGACGCGATAACTGCGCCATCAAGCTGGGTATGATGCCCCACGGTGATATCGAAGCCGCCGTCCCCGGCATACAGCCCGGTCTGTTCGGCCACCGAATCAAAGCGGCTCTTCATCTTGTCCTGGCTGGCGTTGATATAGCCTGAACCGGACATAGTGCCGAAGGTGAAACTGCCACCCGCCGCAACGCTGGTCTGCTTGCTGTCGTAGTCGCTGTTGTTCTGCTGGCTGCGCATCAGCAGGTCGTGACCAACATCTGCCACGATTTTATTGCCGTTAACCTGAGCGCCATCAAGCACGGTGTCGTGCCCGCTTTTTAGGGTGACGTTTTTGCCGCTGTCGATTGTGGTTTCGGTCCAGTCGGTACCGTTGCCTTTATCCTTGCCGTGCGCGGCGTTAACGTTGGCAAACACGCTGATACCCGCGCCGTTGCCTCCGGCACCGATGCTCACGCCAATGCCGCCACCGCTGCTGCTGTTCTTGCCGCTGGTTTTTTGGGTATTCGCCGCGCCGGACAGCAGAATGTCGTTCTGTGCATCCAGCGTGGTATCGCCCCCGGCTTTCAGCTGGCTGCCCGCAATCACGATGTCGCCGCTGTTTGCAACTTTGTTTTTGCCGTTCGCGGTGATGGCAAGATTGTTGCCTGCGTCCAGCGTGCTGCCTGCCACCGCATCACTCTCAGCATGCTGCTGTGATTTCGACTTCTGGGTCGTCAGCGAGAGGCTCACACCCATTGCGTTCGGGTCGCCGGTGGTTGCCGCCATATCCGCTGCCTGCCCGGCCTGCACGCCGGACAGCACCGTTTTGGTGGCCTGAAGGGCTTTCAGACGGCCATCACTTTGCTCTTTGGTCTCCTGCGCCGCGCTCACGGCATTGTTAATAGCGCTACCGACGGTGCCGGAGAGCGCCACGGTGAGCCCGCTTTTCTTCTGCTCGAAGGTTTCATCCCGGGTGCGCTTGTCGTGCCCCGGCTCGATGATGACGCTGTCGCCGCTGAGGCTTAAATCCTTCCCGGCGATCAGATCCGCCCCGCCGATGTGGGCCTGGTTTCCGGCAGAAATCGCGACGTTACCGCCCGTCGAGCCCACCGTACTGAAGCTCTGGCTCTGGGTGGTGCCCTTCTCACGAAGATCGTGCGTGCTTTTGCTGCTGCCGATGGTGAAGCCAATCCCGCCTGAGCCCATCAGGCCGGATTTTTTCTCTTCCTTGAAGCGCCAGGAGGTGTCGCTGTTCGTGGCCGCCACGATATCGACGTTGTTGCCCGCCTTAAGCTGCACGTCGCCATCGCCCGCCACGGCGGAGCCGAACACCCGCAGGTTATTGCCCGCCACCACCTGCACGTTGTCGCCGCTCAGCAAAGAGCCGGATTCACGCGTCGCGCTGTCCTCCTCGATGGTGTGGGTGGTTTTCTTGCTGAGGAAACCTTTTTTGGTTTTGGTCTGCTCTTTGTAGTGATAATCGCTCTCGGTTGCGGTATTGAGATTGACGTCGCGGCCTGCCGCCACGCCGATATCGCCCTTCGCCGTCACCTGCGCGGCTTCGGTGGTGACATCGCGTCCGGCGAGGATTTGAGTATTCGACCCGCTGGCGATCTCGGTTCCCTGCTGGCGCAAGGACTGGTTGATCTCGACTTTTTTCTTCGCGCTGTATTTATCGCTGGTTGTGGACTCTGCCGCCAGCAGATCGATATCCCGTCCGGCCTGCAGCCCCACGCGATCCTGTGCGGCAAGCGCCGCGGCGTTACTGCGCAGATCGCGGCCTGCGGCCAGCGTCAGATCGTCGCCAGCGCTAATGACAGTACGCGTATTATCCGTCTTCAGGGAATCCTTTTTCGCGGTCTGGCTGTGGCGGCTATTCTGCGCCACATCCAGCACCAGATCGTTCCCCGCCCAAAGCGCAGCGCTGCTTCCGGCCGTCAGATTACTGCCCGTAACGCTCAGATCGTGCCCCGCCAGCAGGCCAAGGTTGCCCCCGCTGTTTAGCGTACTGCCCTGGTTGGTGACGGTCTCATTAAGATTGCGGCCAAAGCGATCGCGCGTCACCAGCTGATTCCCGGTAATAGAGATATCATCCAGCGCTTTTAACAACATATCGCCACCGGCGCTGAGGTTAGCGCCGGTATTGATGATATCTTTCCCGGCGCTCAGGGTCAGGCTGCCCGTCGCGTTGATGGAAGCAAGAGCGCCCAGGTCGGTTTGCGTCAGCGAGACGGCCTGGCTGTTCCATCCGTTCGTAGCGCCCGAGATAGTCCACTGGTTGGTCAGCGTCTGGTTAATAATGCTGCCGCCCACGCTTTCAAGGCTAACCGTCTGCCCGCTGATGGTGGAACCCACGTTATTGATATTGCCCAGGGCGCTGAGCTGCAGGCTTCCGCTGGAACCGATCAGGCCGCCATTGATGTTGTTGATTGTGTTCTGGCTGCTGGCAGCCAGCAGGCTTTTACCTTGCAACGTACTGCCGTCATTCGTGATGCTGCCGGCATTAAGGATCACCTGGTTCCCGGCGATAATGCTCCCTTTGTTAAACGCCACGTCCTTCGCCGACAGGTAAAGCCTTGGCACGAGGACATTTTGCCCCTCAATCACCGTGTTTTCCCACCACAGGATACTGGAATCCAGCGAGGCAACCTGCTCTTCCGACAGGCTGACACCGAGCTGTAACCCCAGCTTATCCCGGGCCTGAGCGGCGCGGTCGATCAGATACTGCATCTGCTCAAGGTCGGAGCCCACGCCGTTAACGTAGCGGCTACCGGTCTCGTTCAGGATCTGATTGCTGACGTAGCGGGTGTCAAAGGCCGCATCGCCCAGGAAACGGTAATCATATTCCGGACGCAGATTAAGACGCGCCAGGAAATAATCCGACCCCAGGAACTGCGTGGCGTCGGTATAGGTTGTTCGGGTTTCCTGCGGCGCCGAAGGCGGCGTCGTCCCGGCCAGCTTGTACAAATCATTAAACAGGCTGCTATCCAGCTGCCCTAAACCCGCCAGTTTCGGGTTGGTAACTATGAGATACGGGCTTTTCGGATCGCGGTTTGCCACAAAATAGCCGTTATTACTGGCCGGTAGCGGATAGTCACTCAGCTTAATCGGCGAACCATTGCTGGTCAGCGCTGGGGCAACCGACGAGATATCGGTAAGCGAAATAGGACGGTAGTGATAGCCCGGCGGCGGAGGCGTTTTCCCGCCGCTGGAAAGCGAAATAATCTGAGCCGTCACCGCAGCGATTTCACCGATCTTATCGCGAGAAGCGAGAGAGGATGTCCCGCTTGTCCCCGTCTGCTGCTGACCCGCCAGCGCCACGGCATCGCTGGCAATATTCGTATGCTTGCCACCCACGCTGCCGGGAACCACCAGGGCTGCACCGGTCCCGTTCAAATCAACCGGCGTGCCATTCGCACCGCTCTGGCTGGTTAAACCTGTAGTCTGCAGGTGAATGTCAGCCAGCTTGCCGCCAGCCTGGCCAAAATCACCGATGCTCTGTGGACGGTTATCAATCGATGCCAGACCGTTATTACCGGCATTGCGACTGGTGAGTGATTCCGCATTACCTATGCCATTCCCACTGCCGGGCAGGTTAATGGTTGCCTGGGGGGCTGTAACGCTCTGGCTGGTTGCCGCGCCGAGTCCGGTAGCCTTAGCGCCAGACGCAACGGTCGGGCCGCCCGACAGGTTCAGCCCGGGAGCACTGAGCTCAGGCTTATAGCCCGGAGCGTTCGCCGTGGTGGAGGTATTGCTGATATTGTTGCTGAAGCTGGCGACTACCGCGCCGCCGGCCTGGATAACGGCGCGATAAACGTCTCCGCTGGCCCCTTCAGTGGTCACACTATCAAGAACATAGCTAATCGACTTCGATACCAGCTTGTCATAGCTTCGCGTGGTCTCATCAGGTCTGCGGGCATATTTATCGCCTACCCCATAGCGATAAACGTTATAAACAGTCGACGTGCCGTTTAGCCATGACTGGTTGTTTAAGGTACTTCCTGAAAGCTGAATATTTCTGTTCGCCAGAATCGACGACGCCATATTTTCAACGTTATCAGACCGGGCGATGATGTCTCTGCCAGCCGCAATGCGGGACTGCTGCCCCTTCGCACTAACGGAAACCGAAACGGTTTTGACGGCAACTTTTTGAACATCCGCATCTTCATAAGGCGCATAGTTGCCAAGCATTTGGTACCAGTCGTCACCGTGGCCGTGATAACGATGTCCTTCCGTCACATACATACCGTACTTGCCGGTACCGGAAGAAGAAATCCAGTCCACAGGAATATCTGCCGTTCCCCCCTTAACCCAGGACGGCGCGATATTCGTTTCGCTCTGCACAGCATTGAGCCCATCACGCTCGTTTACTAAATGCCCGGTCAGAATCGAAATGTCGCCACGCTGGGTTTCAATACTGCCTGAAGTATTCACAACTTCCGCGTTAGCGTTACCCGCGCTGTCGCGCTGCATCCACAGGTTGTTGCCAGCCAGAATATCGCCACGCGCGTTACGGATACTGTTCGCCAGCAGGCTCATATTATTGCCCGCGTACATCAGGGCGCTATTCAGCAGCGTGCTTCCGGCGCTGGCGATCAGATCGCCTGCGGTTCCGACAAACCCTGCGTTATTAATCCCGTTCTGGCTGCTCAGGCGCAGCGTACCGCCCGCCTCGATGCTGCCTGTACCATTCAGGTTTAGTTGCCCTGCGCTGAGCTGGCTTTCGCCATAGCCCGCCCGCAGTTGGCCGTTATTATTCAGCGTACCCGCGGCGGAAAGCTGTATCCCCTTGCCCTGCATCAGGCCATTGGTCGTGATATCGCCCTGGCTGGTGACGGACAACGTATTCCCGGCGGCGAGCGTAGTCAGCTGATTATAGGAATTCCTGCTCGCGAGGGAGAGGTCCCCGAGCGCCACAACCTGCCCCTGCAGGCTGGTATTCCCGGCGTTAATCGCCAGGTTACCCTGGCTCAGCATCCGGGCAGCAGCAGCGTTATTGACCTGCGAGGCTGTGATCCCCAGATTCTGGGTTGCATACACCGTACCGTTATTATCGAGCTGGCCCGGATTAACCGTCAGGGTCGCGCCCTGCAGCATGCCGTTGTTTACAATATAATTACCGCCCAAGGTTCCCTGCTGCTGCGCCAGCACCGTACCGCTGTTATTCAGCGAACCGGCGTTGAGCCACAAGGCAAAACCCTGCACCCAGCCGCTGTTGGTCAACCCCGGCGTATTCAGCGTCAGCGTTGCGCCACTGAGCAATTGCCCCTGATTACTCCCGCGATCGCGCAGGTCAAGCTGCGTATTACCGTTCCCCTGTAGCGTACCGTCATTATTCAGCGTCTGTGCGCCCAGCAGGAAAGTGCCCTGACTCAGCATCACGGCATTACGTCCGTTATCGACGTTACCGCGCAGCGTGGCGTTGAGCGCGGTATTTGCCTCCATGCGGCCCTGGTTATTCAGGCTACCGGCATTCAGCGTCAGGGTGTGCCCCTGGATATGGCCGAGGTTGGTCAGGATATTGGCGCCCATGCTGAGCAGGCCGTTGCTTAACAGCTTCGCACCGGCCTGCTGGTCAAGATCGCCGCTGAGCGTGACGCCAAGGCCGTCAGCGCCGCTGATGCTGCCGCTGTTACTGAGCGAACCGCCCGACAGCGACATCTTCTTCGCCAGCATTTGTCCCTGATTTTTCAGCGTTGGCGCCCCGAGCGTGGCCGTCCCGTTCGCCACCATTGAGCCCGTATTGGTCAGGGAGGCGGTCAGTGCGAGATCCATATTCCCCGCGCTTTGCAGCGTGCCGTTGTTCTGTAACTGCCGCGCGTTAACCTTCAGGTACTGCGACTGCCACTGACCCTCATTCGTGATGCTCTGCCCACCCGCCAGCAGCGTTCCCTGGGTTTTCATCGACGCACCGGCCCGGTTGGTCAGCCCCTGAAGAGGTTGAAGCGTAAGGGCGTTCAGACCAATCACGGAACCGGCGTTATCGACCGTGCCGCTATTTACCGTCAGGGTATTGCCCTGAAGACTGCCCCCGTTTGACAGGCTGCCGCCGTCCACTATCAGGTCACCGTCAACCAGCAGCGAGCCCTGGTTATTCAGCGCCCCCGCAGTGACGCGCGTACTCCCCTGGCCAAGCAGTCGACCCGTGTTGGTCAACTGGTTATCAACCTGAGCGGTCAGCCCGTCGGTACCGAGCGCGCTGCCGCTGTTGTTCCAGCCACTCGCGTTCACGCCGAGCCGTTGCCCCTGCATTATCCCGCCATTCGCGAGCTGACCGGCCTTAAGCGTCAGCTGTCCGCCGGTAAGCAGTTTCCCGCCCGTCAGGTTATTCAGCGTCGGTGCGGTAATCGACAGCCCGCTGTCGCCCTGAAGCACGCCGCGGTTGTTCAGGATATTGACCGCCAGCGCGGCATTACTCGCCGCCAGCTGACCTGCGTTATCCAGCCGTGCGGCCGTCAGGGTCAAGCCCTGCTGAGCGAGCAGCCGTCCACTTTGCTGGTTCGTCAGCAGGTTACCGATGTTCAGGCCCAGATCGCGCGCCTGCACGATGCCCTGGTTATCGAGATTATCGAGGTTAAGCGTGAGCCCCTGCTGCGAAAGCAGCAGCCCCTGGTTGGTCAGCTGCGGCAGAGAGAGCGTCAGCGCCCCGCCGGTAATAATTTGCCCGCCGGTCTTATTGTTAAGTACCAGGGTGGAAGGCGTGAGGGAGTTCAGCGCCAGCGCGCTGTTGCCCTGCAGCAAGCCGACGTTGGTCAGCAGGTTGGTGATGATATTCACCGAATCTCCCGCTAACGTGCCCTGGTTGTTAAGGCTGGCCGCGCTCAGGGTCAGATCTTTTTGTGCCACCAGACGCGCATTGCCGCGGTTCACGACGTCGCCGGAGAAGCTTAGCCCCACGCGGCTCCCTTGTAGCGTGCCCTGGTTATCCAGGGTTGCTCCGGATAGGATCAGCGCCTCTTTTACAGACATCAGCCCCAGGTTGACCATCTGCGGGATGGAGAGATTCAGCGAGCTGCCGCTAACAATTTGCCCATTCGTCAGATTGTTGAGCCGCGGCGTGTGCAGCCCCAGCGCACCGTCTCCCTGCAGGATGCCGTTGTTGTCGATCTGACCGCTGGTGAGATCGACACTCTTCGCGGCAAGCACGCCGTTATTCGTCAGGCCGGCGCTCTGGCTGCTAAGCTCACGAGCCGCCAGCAGCCTGCCCCCGCTCTGGTTACTCAGCTGTTGCGCGACGTTAAGGTTTAACGCTCCGGCAGACAATGTGCCCAGGTTGTCAAAGCTGCCGGTCGTCAGCGTCATATCCTGACTCGCCTGCACGAGCCCGCCGTTGGTAAACTGCGGCAGATTGAGATTGAGTGAACCGCCGGACAGAATTTGTCCACCGGTAAGGTTATCCAAAGCCCGGGTATTGAACGTCAACGCCGCGCTGCCCTGCAATAAACCGCTGTTGCTGATGCTGTCCGATTGCAGGTTAAGCGTGCCCGCAGCCAGCTGCCCGATGTTTTCTAAAGCGCCTGCGTGAATATCAAACCCGGCCTGGCTGAGTAACGTTCCGCTGTTTGCCAGCTTGCTGCTGACGTTCAGGCTCGCGCCTTGCTGGCCGAGCAATGTCCCCTCGTTATTCCAGCTTCCGGCCTTAACATTCAGCGTCCGGCCCTGTAGCGTGCCAGCGTTATCGCCCTTATCCGCGGCTAGCGCTAAATCACCGCCGCTTAACAGCTGTCCGCCGATCAGGTTATTAATCACTCTGGCAGCAGGCGTCTGCGCGATGTTGGCACTTCTCAGGCCCGAGGTCTGTGCCGCTTGTCCCTGGATCGCCAGCCCGTTGTTTCCCTGCACCAGGCCGCTATTATTCAGGATCCCGAGAGCCAGACGCGCATTATCTGCCGCCAGCGTGCCGCTGTTGGTTAACGTATTGCCGTCAAAAGCCAACGCCTGGGTGGCAAGGACTTTGCCCGTGTCCCGGTTGGTTAGCGCATTTTTTACCGCGAGGGTCAGCGTGTCGCCCTGAATCACGCCGCTGTTCGTCAGCATTGCGCTCGTGAGATTCAGCGCCTGTTTGGCCAGAAGCGTACCAACGTTGCTGAACGCGTCCGCCACGAGGTCCAGGGCACTATTACTTTGCAGCGTCCCGGTATTGTTCAGCTCTCCGGTGCTCACGCTCACCGCATTCGCCGCCAGAATACCGTTATTATCAAGATGATTCGCGGCAAGCTGCAGCGTGCCCTGGCTCAATATTTGCCCGGTGACGATCGCGGTATTATCCACATTCAGCGTCAGACCGCCTTTGCCTGTCAGCGAACCCGCATTATTGAAATCCGCGCTGTGCAGAAGCGTGCTCTGCCCCTGCATCAGGCCATTGTTATTCAGCTGCTGGCCGGTGATATCCAGCAGCCCGCCGCTGACTATCTTGCCTGCTCGATCGTTATCGAGGCCGGTAACGGTAAGTTTAAGGCCGGTATCGCCCTGCAACAGGCCGCTATTTTGCCCCTGGCCGGACGTAATAATGACGTTGTTGCCGATAAACTGTCCGTCGTTACGCCAGCTTCCGGCGTTAAGCGTCAGCAGGTCGTCGGCAAAAAGATGCCCCTCAGGCCGGTTGTTTACCTGACCGGACAGATTCAGCTGCACATTCAGCGCTTCCAGACCACCACGGTTATCAAGAGACGTCCCGTCGAGACGCAGGTTTTTTCCCGTCGAAATCAGCCCATCATTGATCAGCGAAGGTGCCGTGAGCGCTATATCATCGCCTGCCACCAGCGAACCGCCCTTCTGGTTGGACAATGAGGCGGCGGCGAAGCTGAGCTTGCCGTCGGCCTGAATTAACCCGCTGTTTTTTGCCTGCGCCGCCGCGCTGTCGACGTCAATCGTCGCGGCAGCAATGACGCCGGTATTCGTAACCCCTCCGCTTTTCAGGCTGAGGTTACTCTGGCTGATAAGGCGCCCGTCGTTGTTGAACGCTCCGGCGAACAGGATATTCAGCGCCTCGCGGCCCAGCATTTGTCCGCGGTTAACGCCGCCAGACTGTCCGCCCGTGAGCGTCAGGCTTTTCCCCTGAACCCGACCAGCATTCTCCAGGCGGGCAACGTTCAGCCCGACATCGCCATCGCTCAGCAATTGGCCGCTGGCAATGTTGGTAAGCTGGCTGCCCTGCAGCCCGAGGGACTGGTTGCCCTGAATCAGCCCGCTGTTTGTTAAGCTGCTCACCGCAAGACGCGCGTTGCTGCTGATAAGCTTCCCGGCGTTATCACCGCTGGCAGCGTCAAGCGAGAGAGTATTGTCCGCCAGCAGTACGCCACTGGCCTGATTATTCAGCGTCTGTACCGATGTTAACGTCAGATTGCCCGCTTCAATATTGCCGCCATTCGTTAGCGTCAGCGCGTCGATAGCCAGCCCCTGGCTGACCGAGATCAGTCCGGCGTTGACCAACTGCTCAACATGTAAACTGCCTCCGTTGCCGCCCATTTCTGCGCCAGCAGTATTATTCAATTCCCTGGCGGTGAGCGACAGGTCGTTGATAGCAAGCATCTGGCCGCTGTTATCCAGCCGCCCCGCACCAACCTGAACCGTATCCCCCTGCAGGCGACCGGCGTTTTTTCCCAGCACGGTATTCAGGGTCAGCGCACCGCCGCTCAGGAGTTGCCCCCCTGAAAGGTTATCCAGCGTCTGGCTGCTAACGGAAAGCCCCTGGTTTCCCTGCAGTAACCCCGCATTTGACAGGGTATCAGCGATTATCGTGCCTGAGCGGCTAATCAGCTGCCCCTGGTTGGTAAATACAGGCGTCGACAGATGAAGCGTATCATCCGCCAGCAGCACACCTTTCGCCTGGTTATTCAGCTGCTGGCGCAGCGTCAGCTGTAAATCCTTCGCCTCGATGTTCCCGGCGTTGTCCAGCGTCGCGGCCTCGATAGCCAGCCCCTGGATGACTGAAATCAAACCAGCGTTAACCAGGTCGGGAATGGCAAGCCTGAGCCCGCTGCCGCTGATAATGCTGCCCTGCTTCTGGTTATGGAGTGAGGAGGCGGTAAAACCAAACAGCTGGTCACCCTGTAGCAAACCGTTATTGGTCATCTGCCGGGTGTTGATATTCAGCTCGGGCGCCGCGATCTGTCCCTGATTATCCAGCTGCTCGCTCGTAAGGCTCAGTTTGCCTTTGCTGAGCAAATTACCGCTATTGGTGAGGCTTTCGGTTCCGCTCAGGCTAAGCGCAGATAATCCCAGCATCTGGCCACTGTTATCCGCCTTTCTGGTATTCAGACCAATGGTCTCGCCCTGTACCTTACCGGCGTTGCTGAACCGCTGGGTCTCATTGAACGTAAGCGAACCGCCGCTGACAATTTCACCTTCAGAAGCATTGTTAAACTGCTCACCGTCAGCGATAAGTGCCGAATTCCCCTGCAGCAAACCCTTATTGACGAGCGTCTTCGCGTTCAGCGTCGCGCTTTCCGACATCAGACGTCCGTCGTTATTGAGCTGCGGCGTCACGAGATTCAGGCTGCGCTGGGCCAGAACGATCCCATCAGCCAGGTTATTCAGCTTTTCGCGCAGCGTCAGCTGCAGATCCTGAGCTTCAATCCGCCCGTTGTTATCCAGCGTTAACGCATCAAGGGCAGCGCCTTGATGAGCGGAGATCGCGCCAGCATTAACCAGCTGCTGTACGGTAACGGCCAGACCGCTGCCTGCCTGAACAGTGCCGGAAAGCCCGTTTGCCAGCGCGCCAGCGTTAAGATCCAGCGCCCCGCCGCTTTGCAACCAGCCGTCGTTATTCAGGCTGTTGCCGCTAATGCGCAGAGTGCCTGCCGTGACGCCGCCGAAATTAGCAAACTGCCCGGCGTTCACGCGGCCGCTCTGCTGGCTGACAAGTCGCCCGTCGGCGAGGTTAGTAAACGTATCGCGGACATTGACCGACAGATCGTCCAGCCCCGAAGCCTGACCCCCGTTGCTCCACTCCCCGGCGTCAATTGTCAGCGTTTTGCCCTGAACGCTGCCCGCGTTATCAAACGCCGGGGTGGTCAGCGCCAGCGACGCTTCCGCCAGCAGTACGCCGCCTTGCTGATTACTTAATTTCTGACCCGCTTTCAGCGCCATCGACTGGGCTTCAAAATTGCCGCTGTTCGTCAGCATCAGGCTTTCAATGGTTAGCCCCTGCTTCACCGAAATCAGCCCGGCATTCACCAGCTGTGGGATATTCAGCGTCAGCCCGCTGCCGCTGATAATTTTCCCCCCGCTCTGGTTAGCCAGCCTTTCGGAAGCGAGCCGCAACGTTTGCCCGCCCTGCAGCAGGCCGCTATTGTCGAGGATATTCGCGTTCAGGTTCAGAGCGGATGAGGCCACTCTCCCGGCGTTATTGAACACCGGTGCGGTCAGGTCGAGCGTATTTTCGGCGAGCACGCTGCCGGAGGCCGTGTTGGTAAACGCGTTATTCAGCGTCAGCGCCAGCGCGCTTGCAGCCAGCTGGCCGTCGTTAGTTAAGGTATTTCCCGTCAGCGTGAGTCCGTTGCGGGCCGTCATTTTGCCGCTCGCGTGGTTATCCGTATGCCCGGTAATGGCAAGCGTTAAGGCATCGCTATCAAGAGAACCGCTGTTGGTCAACTGGCTGGCATTAATCTGCAGCGCTTTCTGCGCCAGCAGCGCCCCTCCGGCCTGCTGAACAATGGTTTCGGCGCTCAGCGCCATGGCATTATCCGCCTGCAGGGTGCCGCTGGTGTCAATCTGGTTAGTCTGCAGAGAAACGTTGCTTCCGCGGCTCGCACCGCGATGCGTTAAGCTGCCGGTAGCGAGCGTCAGGTTGCCTTTTGCAGCCTGGACACCGTTCAGCTCGGCGGCGTTATGCGCCTGCAACAGCATATCGCCCTGCGACTGAAGCTGCCCGCTCGCCAGCGTCGTGAGCCGGTCGCCGCTGAAGGACAGGCCGCCCTGGGCCAGAACCTCCCCGGCGATCTGCGCATCACCCGCATTGAGCTGCAGGCTGCCCCCGCTCGTCAGCGTGCTCCCCTGAAGGGCGCTGAATTGACGGCTGGTAAGCGCGAGATTCTGTTTCCCACTGACCAGCCCGTTGTTTATGACGCTGTCAGACTGCAGCCCGAGCCTGCCGGTGGATAACAATTGCCCGTTTTGCCCGATATTCAGCGCGCCGGTACCGCTAACGCTCAGATCGCTATCGCTGCTGAGCATGCCGTCAATCCAGGCATCCCCCGTTGAGATCTCCAGCACGCCGCCGGCCAGCAGCTGACCAGTATGGTTAAGCGTGCCCAGATCGAGCCGGGTATTTTTCTGCGCCTGTACCGCACCGCTATTGGTAAAACCTCCCGCCTTCACGTTCAGATCGCCGTTCGCGGTCATTTTCCCGCTGTTAGCGAGCTGGCCTGCGGAAAGGGAGATACCGCTGCCTGCCGTCATCTTACCCGCATGGTTTGCAGCCCCTGCGACGTTAGCCTGAATGGCGCCAGCCGCATTAACCTCACTGGTAGTATCTGCGGTAAGCGAACCAGAGTTCAGGTTGATGTCTTTACCCGCCGTTAACGTACCGTTAGCGACGCTCAGCTTTCCATTTCCGGCAAGCGTAATATCCCCATCGCTAACCAGTTTGCCGTTCGTCACCGCCATGTCTGAACGGCTGTTGATCAGCATCGCTCCCGTACTTTTATGATCGCCGCTGAGGACAACGCTATCCGCCTTTGCCGTCAGGCTACCGCTTGCAAGGCTGTTATTCACCATCAGCTTACCGTTGGTATCCAGCGTGATATCACCCTGGCGAGCGTTAAGATCCCCGAGGTTAACCCCGACGCCTTTTTCACTGGAAACAAGATGGATACGGTTGGCGTACATTCCCCCCAGCGCGCCAGTGTCCACAGAAACCTGAGGAGCCGCACCTTCCCCTGCGACAGGCGTGACGCTGCCGTCGGCGGCAACCCGGTTGGCGCCCACGGTTACCGTGAGATCTTTCGCGTGAATTGCGGCGTTCACTTCCGTTGCGCGCGCAATAATCGACAGCGCGTCGCTCTTGCTGGCGTCCAGCCCCTGGCCTTCAACCGTGATGGCCCCTTTCGTCACGTCCAGCGCCAGCAGGTTACCGTTAGCGTCAAACTGCGGCTTGCCCGTGGTCAGCGTGGCGTTGGGGGTATTGATAAACCCGCATCCGTTACAGGTGATACCGTACGGGTTAGCCACCATGACGTTTGCCGCCTTGCCGGCGACTTCCGTATAGCCCTGCAGCTGCGAGCGGTTAGCACCTGTGACTTCGTTGATGATGCCTTTCGCTTCCCGCCCGGCCTGCAGGTTGGGGTTGTTCTGGATAAGCCCGCCCAGTTGGGTCTGGGTTAAGCGGTCGGTGCCGTTGTTGAGGATAAGCCCCTCTTTACCGACGTTGTAATCCTGGAACTGGTTATGCGAAATGCCTGCCTGGTTTGGCGTGGCGATGTTGATGACCGGAACCCCGTTCCCCGCCTGATCCATCCGGGTACCTGGCGTAACCGGGTTGATTGATGCTGCGACTGCAGGAAAGACTGGCTGCCCTGCCACCAGAAACATGACCAGATAACTAATCAGACGCTTCGCTAATCCAACGGGATGCTTATCCATGCCTTTACCTTAAATCATCAACCCAATACGGTAATAAATGTCGAGGTGCCCGGGTGCCAAATTGCCCGGATAATAAAGCCAAGCGCCCTGCCCGATATTAAGCAGGCGGCGAATATCACGTTCAGTCAGGAGAAAGAGATGCGTTATTGCCGAGAGAGCAATACAATAACGAACAACGAAAGACAGCCTGGCTGTAATTACGCATAAGCAGAGAGAATTTTTTTAGTTTTCTTCAGTATGCCACCCCTGGCATAAATAGGAATAGTCCCAAAGGAAGCACTACCAGAATTAGTAGTGATATTTAGGTTAAGGATAAAAATAATTAAAAACATGTGATATCGATGGGCAGCAGCGATGAAAATGGCATTATTCCGCTCATCTTACTTCGCTATTTAAATAGAGATGGGGGGTCGTCTGCTCTAATTTTTGATACGTAAGACGATTGTAAGTCTCTGCTATACGCGGGAAGAGGATGGTTCTGGTGGGATATGCTGGGGGGCGTCGGGGGTTTAAGGGAAGGGCATTTTTAATAGCCTTGATGGCTGGTAAACAATTCTCGGCTCTAGAACTGGGATCACTAGCAGAATTTACCTAAAGTAGAATCGCCTGTCTAATCGGAAATTAACGTCTAAATTCTTACAGGAAACGTAGATCCTGCTCAGTAAATTATCCATACTTTTGCATTTGACTTCTTAGCGCGTCTGTATCGCTGCATACGGTTAGTTACATCCGCTTTCTTGCGGCACGAAATCTTTCCTTTGCGCATTTCTAACTCTTTTTAAAAATGCTCCTGACGTTGGTGTTGGGTGCATTTGTACGTTTTAGCGGTTATTTTTCTGAATTTATATATGTATACCTACTATCAATTTCCAGACCAAGATCATTAGCTATTTTAAGCACTTGCGTGTACTCATCTTTACTGATCACAACATCATGATCAGCAATATGATCACATAGCGTTTCGAATGCTAATACATTCTCTGAAAACCCAAGATAACCAAGGGCAAAGTCAACTAATGAAGGATCCAGACGATTTTTTAATCCTTCACCAAATTTTCTAATTTCTTCGTTAATATCCATTTCACCCACACTATTTTTTAATAGGCTTTAAAGTTGGAGGAGTCGGATTACTATCCGGAAACGCTGTTACAATTTTCCCACTAGCGGGCTCGTATACCACACGAACTCTGACACCATCTCGTTCTTCCCAAGCAACCCACCTTGCCGGCCTTCCTGCGTTTGTATACGCCCCACCAGTTCCGGTCTGAGCAAACCATTGGGTATCGGGGGAGGTAGCAATGTCTTCTGCCTGGCCCGTACCGATGGCCGGTGCCAGGTTGCGGTTTTTGCGGTTTTCACCGTTTCCTCTGCCACCCGCGCTGCCAGAAAGCGCCACCGTGTAGCTGTTGCCGCTGGTCTGGCTCTCGTTGTGGAAATTACTGAAACCCAGCGTGGTGCAGCGGGAGTGCTAAACGATATCGGCGATGTGCCGGTGATTAGGGGCCTGGAAGGGCATTTTAGGTGAGCCTGACGGCTAAAAGAAGATCCCGGCCCGGTGGCCGGGATCTATTATCTTAGTGAGTCTTTGGCAAATAAAATAACTTTTCAGCAATTATACGATCCAAATCACTATCTCCATTCAAACACATATGATCCGTAGCAACCCAATGTAAATATTGATAAATATCTTCGATTTCTTTTCCCGCGTATAACATCTCACAAATAGGTTGTACATATGCATCATATTCATCACTGGCCTCAATGAGATCATTGATACCTATAGGATCCCATTCTTGTAATAGAACAGATCTAACTTGCTCATATAAAAATCGATCATTCATTTCGTAGGTGCTCCCGGAATTACAGTTACAACATCGCCTGTATTAGTGTTAATTATTACCCGAAGATTGTTGGTTGCATCGTAGTATCCCGTAGTTCCAGGTTTTGTCGGATAAATGTTTCCTGTCTTTATTGTATTTTCTACTGCTGAAGGCGGGACGCCACGCCCCTGCATACGATCAACAGCATGAGCTGAATATGCTCGCTCACCAATTACCGCAGGTGAATTAGAACCTTTGGTATTCATGGGATTACCACTTCTACCTGTAGGATTGTAAGCACCTCTGGAGCCTCCACCTTCAATCAGCGGATTATCGCGGCAGTCCCAAGGACTTTCCGCGCACATCATGCTCTTCAGAGAGTTATTCTCAACCTCCACCTTCGCCGTTTCCGACGCCGTCGCCGCCACAATACCGTGCAGCGCGGCACGGGCTGACGGGTCTTTCTGCTCTTTGACCAGGGACGCCAGAAGAGGGGCAGCACCCGCTGCCGCGCCTGCCTTCAGGTTACCGCCAAGCGCACCCGCCAGTAATCCCGCCGCTGCGCTGCCCTTCGTCCAGAAAGCACTCCCCGGACCGTATTCGGTATTCTGATATTCGGACTGCGTCTTCAGGAATGCCCACTGAAACAGACGCCAGCGTAATCACGATTTGCTACTGGTCTTCAGCCTTGATTCGCACATTGGATGAGCCTGACGCTACACTTTAACAAACTCGAGGAGATATATTATTTTTCATTTAGTTATATACACCTAAAAAACATTGACACTTGGTCCTCATCACACGTAAATCCCTCTTGTGGTGTATCATGAGGCGTACCCTTTGTTGACCAATAGCGAAGATTCGGTATGTTGTCTTCAATTGATTGACGTAATTCAGGGGTCAATCTTCCAGACATCTCAATTACCTGATTCATCTTTGACCATCCAGTAGACACGTTCTCAACGTGATACCCAACTGATAAAGCCAGCGCTACGGCATGTTCGATGTAAGGGGACATAATCATTCTTAATGCTCCAGATCTATCTTATTGATCAATTGTAAATTATCTCGGTAATCCTTGATAAAATATTGCGTTGCGCCTCCCGGGCCAAGTAATGGGTTTTCTTTCACAATACCTGATGGAATTGTAATATCATGGAGTACCTCATAAACACCCATTTGCGGACGATATCCGAATTCAGGATGCGGTGATACCTGCAGGCTCTGGAATATACTTGTTCGACTGTAATTTCCGTTTATGAGCGTATCCAATGAAGTGTAGTAAGACGATTGCCCAGGAATGCCACCGTATACTTTTTGTCCCGCAGGTATAGTTACTCTCTCCCATAAATCAGCAGCATAACCCCACTGAATTTGATCGGATTTAGCGATGTGAATATCAAAATTCGATGATTCTCTACCTGCCTGGCTAGCAGCAATATTGGCTTTTACATTGCTGGCTATTGTCTTCGCTGTTGTCGCTTCAGCAACTGACTTGCCTATCCCTATTGCACCACCAGCTCCGACCCCCCCAGGCACTATCGCCTCTGAAGCCATTATTCCTGCATTGTTGAGACACAGTACCGCATTACTTGTGCAGGCTGCTAATACAGCTTTTGCTGCAGCGGCTATTTCCGGCGAAGCTGCGGCCAGAACACCACCGCCCAATCCCGCCGGGAGCGCCACCATCAACGCTTCCTGCGTAGACAGACCTCTTTGACATGCTGCACCATCAGGATCAGTATTACAGGACATAACATTTTTCGTATGTTCCTGCATGGCTTTTATCTGACCTTCTTCGGTTCCACCGCCTAGTAAATTATTCTCCGCAGTGTTCTTCCCAGCACTGGCCCCAGCCGCCGCACCAGCCGTATTTCCCCCGGCAATCCCGCCAGCTATGCCCGCTGAAACAGACGCCAGCGTGCTCACGGTCTGCCTCTGCTCTTCCGTCAGCGTCGACGGGTCTGTGACCGAATAGAGCTGTCTGGCAATCGCTGTCGCAATCAGTTCGCCGGATGCGGCCCCCACAGCGCCCGCTGCGGCACTGTTTCCCTGAAGGGCGGCGGTTACGCCGCCGAGGATGGCATGGGCAATCGCTTTTGCCGCCGTATCGTCATTAATGCCTGCACGGTGACCGATAATGTACGCCAGCTCCGGTGCTGACGCGCCCGCCAGCGCCCCGCCGATATTGCCGCCCGCCAGTCCCTGCAGCGCTGCCGTGGCCGCCTGGATACCGCGCTGCAGATCGCTGCCGGTACCAAATTTTTCCTGCGTCTCTTTATACTCCGGCGTAGCACGCAGTTTCGCCAGATAGTCCTGGCGATCTTTTTCTGTCGCGTTAGCCGGAATATCACCGTATTTATCCTTTGCCGCCTTCAGCCCGTTAAGATCACCCTGCGTCCTGGCAATATCCGCCACCTGGCTACCAATGTCGCTGATCATCCCAACTGCGTTCAGGCGGTTCTGCTCTTTCTCCTTGTCGAAGATCGGGCTGATGCTGTCGTTGGCATGTTCGGTATCGCGGCTCAGATCGGCCACGTCCTGCTTCTGGTTTGCCTTGTCGCGGATAGTGAGGGAGCCCTCTGCCACGGCGGCCTGCGTGGTGCCTTCCTTATGGCCTTTATTACCCGCAGCGGAGATCATGCCTCCCGGCAGGTTGCCCTGGAATTTATCCCCGAAGCTGCCGCCGCCGCTCAGGCTGATACCGGAGTGCGAGGTTTTAAAGTCCGCTTCGTTGTGGATATCGCTGAAGCCCAGCGTCCCGGTATCGAGGCTGTTTTTGTCCGGCGTGGCGGTAGACGCGATAACTGCGCCATCAAGCTGGGTATGATGCCCCACGGTGATATCGAAGCCGCCGTCCCCGGCATACAGCCCGGTCTGTTCGGCCACCGAATCAAAGCGGCTCTTCATCTTGTCCTGGCTGGCGTTGATATAGCCTGAACCGGACATAGTGCCGAAGGTGAAACTGCCACCCGCCGCAACGCTGGTCTGCTTGCTGTCGTAGTCGCTGTTGTTCTGCTGGCTGCGCATCAGCAGGTCGTGACCAACATCTGCCACGATTTTATTGCCGTTAACCTGAGCGCCATCAAGCACGGTGTCGTGCCCGCTTTTTAGGGTGACGTTTTTGCCGCTGTCGATTGTGGTTTCGGTCCAGTCGGTACCGTTGCCTTTATCCTTGCCGTGCGCGGCGTTAACGTTGGCAAACACGCTGATACCCGCGCCGTTGCCTCCGGCACCGATGCTCACGCCAATGCCGCCACCGCTGCTGCTGTTCTTGCCGCTGGTTTTTTGGGTATTCGCCGCGCCGGACAGCAGAATGTCGTTCTGTGCATCCAGCGTGGTGTCGCCCCCGGCTTTCAGCTGGCTGCCCGCAATCACGATATCGCCGCTGTTTGCACCTTTGTTTTTGCCGTTCGCGGTGATGGAGAGATTGTTGCCTGCGTTCAGCGTGCTGCCTGCCACCGCATCACTCTCAGCATGCTGCTGTGATTTCGACTTCTGGGTCGTCAGCGAGAGGCTCACACCCATTGCGTTCGGGTCGCCGGTGGTTGCCGCCATATCCGCTGCCTGCCCGGCCTGCACGCCGGACAGCACCGTTTTGGTGGCCTGAAGGGCTTTCAGACGGCCATCACTTTGCTCTTTGGTCTCCTGCGCCGCGCTCACGGCATTGTTAATAGCGCTACCGACGGTGCCGGAGAGCGCCACGGTGAGCCCGCTTTTCTTCTGCTCGAAGGTTTCATCCCGGGTGCGCTTGTCGTGCCCCGGCTCGATGATGACGCTGTCGCCGCTGAGGCTTAAATCCTTCCCGGCGATAAGATCCGCCCCGCCGATGTGGGCCTGGTTTCCGGCAGAAATCGCGACGTTACCGCCCGTCGAGCCCACCGTACTAAAGCTCTGGCTCTGGGTGGTGCCCTTCTCACGAAGATCGTGCGTGCTTTTGCTGCTTCCGATGGTGAAACCAATCCCGCCCGAGCCCATCAGGCCGGATTTTTTCTCTTCCTTAAAGCGCCAGGAGGTGTCGCTGTTCGTGGCCGCCACGATATCGACGTTGTTGCCCGCCTTAAGCTGCACATCGCCATCGCCCGCCACGGCGGAGCCGAACACCTGCAGGTTATTGCCCGCCACCACCTGCACGTTATCGCCGCTCAGCAATGAGCCGGATTCACGCGTCGCGATGTCCTCCTCGATGGTGTGGGTGGTTTTCTTGCTCAGGAAACCTTTTTTGGTTTTGGTCTGCTCTTTGTAGTGATAATCGCTCTCGGTTGCGGTATTGAGATTGACGTCGCGGCCTGCCGCCACGCCGATATCGCCCTTCGCCGTCACCTGCGCGGCTTCGGTGGTGACATCACGTCCGGCGAGGATTTGGGTATTCGCCCCGCTGGCGATCTCGGTTCCCTGCTGACGCACCGATTCGTTAATAACAGTTTTCTTGCCTGACCTATAGCTGTCGCCCTGCGTGGTCTCTTCCGCAGCCAGATTCACGTCGCGACCCGCCTGCAGCCCGACGCTTTTCTCCGCCGCCAGCGCGGCGGCCTGAGCGTTGATATCCTGCCCGGCCTTCAGGACCAGGTTATCGCCTGCGGAAATCGTGGTGCGGTCGATCCCGGCGCTGTGGGATTCCTTCTGCATCAAACGATCATTATTGTTGGATAGTTCAGAGTTCAGGTTAATATTTTTTCCTGCACTCAAAGTGACACTACCACCACTATTTAGATCGCTGGCATTAATATTAACGTCGTTCCTGGCATACGTGATAACGTCGCCTCCGGCGTTAACAACACTGCTTTGCCAATATACTGAACTACGGCTAATATTCGATTGACTTGATGCAAGCTCATTTCTAACTAAGTTTGCATTGACGGAAACATCGCCCCAAGCATTAAGTAAAATGTCACCACCAGATTCAAGCTTGGCTCCCGTGAGCGTAATGTTCTTTCCTGAATCAAACTTCAGCATCTCTTGGGCGGTGATTGTAGATAATTCACCTACCTCTGTATGACTGCTAGTAAGAGAGCCATACTTATCATTTACATTTCTATTTATTTGATCCAAGAGAGTTATATTATTGATATCGCCATTTACAGTTTCTAGCGCTACTGTTTTCCCGCGAATAGCAGAACCAATATTATTAATATCACCGATTGCGCTAAGATTAAGTTCTCCACCCGCTTTTATCAGTGATGCGTTTAAATTACTTATGCTATTTTGGCTATCAAGATTCAGATTACTAGCAGCAAGTAATGAACCGCCACTATTAATTATGTCGCCACCCTTTAAAGTGACATTGTTACCCGCAATCACGCTGCCGTTATTGACGGTGACGTCCTTCGGCGACAGGTAGAGTTTCGGCACCATCACCGTTTCGCCGTTGACGGTGGCTTTCTCCCACCACAGCAGGCTGTGGTCGAGCGCGGCAATCTGATCGGCGGTCAGCGAGACGCCAAACTGCAGGCCAAGCGAATGCTGCGCCGACGCGGCATTGTCCATCAGGTAGCGCATCTGATCCAGATCGGAGCCGATGCCGTTCAGATAGCGGTTACCGGTCTGGTTGAGCATCACATTGGAGACATAGCGGGTATCGAACGCCGCATCGCCGAGGAAACGGTAGTCGTAATCCGGGTTCAGGTTGAGGCGGCCGAGCATATAGGATGAACCGAGGAACTGCTTCTCGTCGGTAAACGCCAACCGCGTCTCTTGTGGCGCCGTGGACGACGGTTTGACCCCGAGCATTGCGTTCAGGTCGGCAAACAGGGCCGGATCAAGCTGCCCGAGACCGTTCAGTTTCGGGTTGATGCTGATTAGGTACGGGCTTTTCGGGTTGTCGGAGAAGACAAAATAGCCGTTGTTGCCCGACGGCAGCGGGTAAGCGCTGGTATCAACGCGCTGGCCCTGATAATGCCCGCTGGCGCTGCCTTTGATGGGGCTGAGTTCAGCGGTGATAATCCCCGCCTCCGTCAGCGCCCCCAGTTTTCCGAGGTTAGCGTTACCCTTCTGCGTAGTGGAAATCATACTGAGTGATGCATTTTCAGGTCTATTCGTTTCGATCGCACCACTACCATTGAACTGTATTAAGCTATCCTGTAACTGATCTTGCCAATCTGGCATCGCAGTCATATTATTTTCTACAGAAACAAGATCTAACGCTTTTGAAGTTGCAGGTGTACTGAGTAAATCAATCGATTGCAGAGTAGGTGGCGTGAAAGTAGGTGAAATTGTTCCTCGAACATCTGTCGAATCACTATTATTAGTAACACTGCCAAAATTAAGCACAACATTTCCATTACCCTGTAGTACTCCTCTTAAAGAGGAAGATAAATCTGTTCTATATTCTTCGGTTGGATGGTAGGCAAGCGAGCCGTATAAGTCAGGTATATTATAAAGCGGTGTATCGCTAAAGGTAATACCTAACTTTTCAATATAAACAGGATCAATTGCGTTATTAGAAAGTAACCCAGCATCGGGTGTAAAACGCTGATAAACCGTCTGAACCCCAGACTGATATGATTGATTATTAAGAACTTTACCGAAGATCGAAACATCTCGCCCTGCCAGTATATAGCTACCCAAGTTATCTAAAGTTCCTATCTCTCCATTGATATCTCGGCCAGAAACTATGCGCCCAGCATTTCCAGTCACTACTGTTGAATAGGTGATTTTTGAAACAGCAATTTCTTTGTCTTTTGTAGGATTGACCAAGACAAAATATGAATATGGTTTTGCTTTTTCTTCCTGCATTCCAAAGTCGAGTGGTTTACTTACATTGACATACCTAACTTCATCTGCAGAAAAAAAAGATAATGGGATATTAACAGTACCAGGAATACTCCAGGCGTATTCCGGGAAGGTATTCTTTATATCTTCTTTCTGAGTTTCGCCCTTGGTAATACTTAGCCATTGGTTGATTAAGCGTTCAGTTTTAACCGTAATATTCCCATCCTGCGTCTCAATATTCCCCGACGTATTCACCACCTGGCTGTTCGCATTCCCCGCCGCATCCCGCTGCATCCACAGGTTGTTCCCCGCCATGATGTCGCCGCGCTGGTTGGTGATGCTGTCGGCAAACAGCGCCAGGTTATTCGCCGCGTACAGCAGCGCGGTATTAACGATGGAGCCCGGCGCGCTGAGGGTCAGCGAGCCGCGCGTGCCGGTGAAGCCGTCGACGGTAATATTGCCCCTACTGGCAATCGTGATGTCGCCCCCGCCCTGCACCGCGCCCGCGGCGTTCAGCGCCACGCTGCTGCCGGAGAGCGTGCTGGTGCCGCCGCCGGTGGTGATTTGTCCGTTGTTGCTGAGCTGCCCGCCCGCGCTGAGGTTGACCGCCTGCCCCTGCAGCACGCTGCGGTTATCGATGTCGCCGCCGCTGCTGATGGTCAGAGTTCTGCCTGCCGCCACGGCGGTCCGGCTGGTAAACGCGTTCGTCAGCTGCAGCGTTAAATCCCCCAGGGACACCAGTTGGCCGGTGAGATCCAGCCCCCGGCTCTGCAGCCACAGGTTGCCGCCGCTCAGCAGCCTGCCGCCCGCGCTCTGGGTCACCTGGTCGGCATTAATGTTCAGCTGCGCGTTGCCGAGCAGCGTGCCGCTGTTGTTCAGCTGGCCGTAGTTAACCGTCAGCTGTCCCGCCTGGGTGGTGCCCTGGCTGGCAAGCGCGGTGCCGGTCAGCGTGGCCCGGTCGGCCACCCACGTGCCGCCGTTGACGGCGTTTGCCGCATTGAGTATCAGGTCGGTGGCCTGCAGCCAGCCGGTGCCGGTGAACTGCGGCGTGCCGAGCGTCAGGCGCGCGCCGGACAGGAGCCTGCCGTCGTTACGCGCCTGCGAGGAGGCGGTCACGCGCGTCTCGCCGCCGCCCTGAATCAGGCCGTAGTTAAACAGCGCGGGCGTGGTCAGCGTCAGGCCATCGCGGCTGACGATTTCGCCCCCGCTGTTATTGGTCAGCGTCCCGCTGAGGGCCAGCGTCGCGCCGTTATCGCCCTGCAGTCGTCCGCCGTTGGTGAGCGCCCCGGTGGTGATGTCGAGCGTGCTCCCCTGCATTTTGCCGTCGCTGGTGACGGAGGCCGCCGTGATGTTCAGCGCCCCGCCGGAGAGCAGGGTCCCGGTCGACTGCTGGCTGACCGCGCCGGTCTGGCTGAGGGTCAGGCCATTCACCCCGCTGATGGCACCGCTGTTGCTGAGCGTGCCGCCGGTCAGCGTCAGGTTTTTCGCCGCCCACTGCCCCTGGTTCGCCAGCGTGGCGGCCTGCAGCGTTGCCGCACCCAGCGCGGTAATCTTACTTCCCGCGGTCCCGGTGAGCGCGTCGGCCAGCGTCATCTGCAGCGCGTCGGCGCTCTGCACCGCGCCGCTGTTGGTGAGAGACTGGGCGTTAAGCACAATGTTCTGTGCCTGCCAGCTTCCGGCGTTGGTCACCGCGCCGGACGCAATCGTCAGGGTGCCCTGGGTGAGCAATTTTCCGCCTGCGCCGTTAATCAGCGCCTGCTGCGGTGCGGCCATCGCCATGCGCGCCATCAGCCGCTGCTGCCCCTGAACGGTCAGGCTCTGCAGGCCGGTCAGGGTGCCCTGGTTGTTAATGCTGCCCTGACGCAGCGCGAGGGTGCGCCCCTGCACGGTGCCGCTGTTTGTAAGCGTGCTGCCGCCGAGCGCCACATCGCCCTCGCTGAGGAGCTGCCCGCGGTTATCCAGCGTCTGTGCGGTGATGTCCGCCCCGCCCTGGCTCATCAGCGAGCCGGTTGAGGTCAGCGTGCCGCCGGTCGTGGCCGTCAGCGCCCCCTGGCTGAGCAGGGACCCGCCGTGCGTCCAGTCGGTGGCGCGGACGTCTGCACCGTTCCCCTGCAGCGTGCCCTGGGTGGTCAGCTGGCCAGCGTCCAGCGTCAGCAAGCCGCCGGAGAGGGTGCGCGAGGTCGCGCCCGTGGTCAGCGTGGTGCCGGTGAGCGCCAGGCCGTTCGTTCCCTGCATCAGCCCGCCGTTGTTCATATCGCGGGCAGTGAGGGACAGCGTGCCGCCGGTGATGCGCCCCGGGTTCGCCAGGGTGTCCGCGGTGAAGGTGGTTGTGCCGCCGCTCTGCAGCAGCCCGGTATTGGTTAACGCCCCGCTGAGCGTGCCGCCAAGTCCCGACTGCCCGTTCACCGTGCCGCTGTTGGTGAGGGTGATGCCGGTCATGCCCAGCGTCGCGCCCTGCAGCGTACCGGCGTTGGTCAGCTGTCCGCCTTTCAGCGTGAAGCCGCCGCCGGAGAGCCATTTACCGTTCAGCTCGTTGATAAAGCGGTCGGCGGTGGCGTTAACCGCGTTGCTGCCCTGCATCAGACCGCTGTTACGCAGTTCCGCCGCGCCTGCGGTCAGCGTTTTACCCGCCACCGTGCCGCTGCTGGTCAGCGTCGTCGCGTTAAGCGCGGCATCGTCGGTGGCAACGAGGTTCCCTGTATTTGTCAGGGTGTTGCTCAGGCCAAGATCCAGGCTCTGCGCCTGAATATCGCCCCGGTTCGTCAGGTCGCTGCCCCTGAGGGTGAATCCGCCATTCACCAGCAGCAGACCGGCGTTATCGAGCGTGTCCAGGGACACATTCAGGTCGCTGCCGCTCACCAGCTGCCCGGTGGCGCCGTTGCTCAGGGCGCGGGTGGTCAGCGCCAGCGTGTCGTTACCCTGCAGAATACCGGTGTTGCTCAGCTGCGCGGCGTTCACCGCCAGCGACTTCCCGGCCAGCTGGCCGTCGTTAAACAGCTGCGCCGCCGTCAGCGTGAACAGGTTCTGGCTGAGCAGGGATCCTTTGTTATCGAGCCTGCCGGTCGCGGCAAGCGTCAGGGCGTCCAGCGCCTGAACGCTGCCCTGGTTATTCAGGCTCCCGGCATCCAGCGTCGCACTGCGCCCCTGCAGGCTGCCCGCGTTGCTGAGGGTTTGTCCGCTCAGGGTCAGGGCCTCGCCGCCCGTCACCTGGCCCTGAGCCTGGTTCGCGAAGGTGTTGCCGGACCAGGCCAGCGCGCTGCTCCCCTGAAGCAGGCCGCTGTTCTGCAGGTCGCCCCGCAGGGTCAGCACTTTCGCCAGCAGCTGGCCACGGTTATCGGTCCTGCCGGCCTGGACGTCCAGCGCCTGCTGGCTGAGCACCTTGCCGCTGTTGGTCAGCGTGCCGGTCACCGCCGCAGTGATACCCGCTTCACCCAGCGCATTGCCGGTGTTGTTCCACTCGCCGGTGGCCAGGTTCAGGGTGTTGCCCTGCAGCAGGCCGGCGTTGTTCAGGGTGGTGTGGTGCAGGTCGAGTGCACCGCCGGAGAGCAGCATGCCTCCCTGCAGGTTGCTGAGCTGTACCCCGGTCGCCGTCAGGGAATGCGTTCCCTGCAGCGTGCCGCCGTTGGTCACCGACGCGCTGTTAAACTGCGCGTCGGTACCGGCCATCAGCCCGCTGTTCGTCAGGCTGGCGGCGGTCAGCGTCAGGCCGTCCCGGGCAATCACCCGGCCACCGGCCTCGTTGCTGACCTGACGGGTCAGGTTCAGCAGCAGCGCGGTGGCGCTGAGCTCGCCGCTGCTGGCAAGCGTATCGCCGTTAAGCGTCAGCGTTCCGCTGCTGCGCAGCGCGCCGCGGTTACTGAGGTCTGCCACGTCAAGCGTCAGGGCCGCGTCCCCCTCAACGGTACCCTGGTTCTCCAGGCTGTCCGCCGTGATGTGCAGGTCGCTGGCCGCTATATTGCCCGCGTTAGCAAGCGTGGTGCCGTTCAGCGTGAGGCGGTCGTCCGCCAGCAGGCGTCCGGTATCGGTGTTGGTCAGGCTGAGGTACTCACCGCTCAGGCTGACGCCGTTGATTTCACCCTGGTTTGTCAGCGTGTCGCCTTTAATGCGCAGCGTGCCGTCGGTGGTGATAAGCCCGCTGTTGGCCAGCACCGGAACGTTCAGCGTTAAATCCTGCGCGCTGTAGACAGACCCGCCCGCGAGGTTCGTGAGTGACCCGGTCTTCAGGCCGAGCAGGGTGGTCCCCTGCAGCAGCCCGCCGTTCTCCACCGAGGCAGCGTCCAGCGAGAGCGTACCGGCAACCAGAGAGCCGCTGCTGGTGATGCGCCCGGGGGCCGTCAGGGTCATGCGGTCCGCTTTTGCGGCGCCGGACTGGAGGATGTTCTGACCGCCGAGCGTGATGGCGCCGGCGGTAAGCTCCCCGCTACTGGTCAGGTCGCCGGTCGCGTTAAAGCTCAGCGTGTCACCGGTGGATTTCCCGGCGTGCGCAATCGTGCCCGCCGTCACCGACAGGGCGCCTTTCGCCGCCTGGGTGCCGTTCAGCGCGGCATTCTGCGCCTGCAGGGTGAGCCCCTGCCCGCTCTGCAGGTGCGCATCCCGGCCGGTGGTCAGGTCGCCAGCGCTGACGGTTAATGCTCCCGCCGCGTCCGTCTGCCCGTTCAGGCTGGCGCTGCGGGTCGCGGTAATCTGTACGTTGCCCTGGCTGGTGGTGCGGGACGCCTGACCGCTGGTCAGGGTACCGGCCTGCGCCGTCAGCGCCGTCGCGCCGGACAGGGTGCCGTTCTGCTCAAGCGTGCCTGCGGTCACGTTCATCGCGCCGTCAGCCAGCAGGCTGCCGCCGTTACGCAGGGTCTGCTGCGCCGTGACGTCCGCATTGCCTTTCGCGCTCAGCATGCCCCGCTGCTCCAGGGTTACGGCGCTTAACGCCAGGCTGCCGCCGCTCTGCAGGGTGCCATTGTTGGTCACCGTCTGGCCCTTCAGGGTGACGTCGTTGCCCTGCGCCGTGCCGCCGTTCGTCAGGTCTCCGGCGTTCACGTCCAGATGGCCTTTCGCCGCCAGTTGGCCGCCGTTTGACACCCTGTCGCCGGAGAGCGCAATGTCGCGCCCCGCATTCACCTGCCCCTGGTTACTGACTGTGCTGCCCGTCAGGCGGATATCTGCCGCGGCATCGGCCCGGCTCTGGCCGTCCAGCACCAGCTGCCCGCCGCTCAGCGTCAGGCTCTCCCCTGCCGAGACCGCACTGCCCGTGGATGTCAGCGTGCCGCCGCCGGTCAGCGTCGTGCGGGAATCGCTTCCGCTGCGGGTATTCGTCAGCGTGATATCCTTCCCGGCCGCCACGCTGAGCGCGCCCTTGCTGGTGACGCTGCCGCCGCGCTGCGTCAGGCTGCCGCCGGTGGACAGCGTGGTGTCGGCCTGGCCTGTCAGCGTCGCATCCGAAAGTGCCACTCCCTGCCCGCCTGCGACGGTCAGCGCCCCGCCCTGTGCCGACACGCCGCCGCCGTTGACGGTCAGGGTGCCTTTGCTGTTCAGCGTCGCCGCGCCGCGGGAGATGAGGGAGGTGTTGCTGAGCGTCATCGCCTGCCCGCTGCTGACCGCCAGCGCGCCCGCACTGTTTGTCCCGCCGCCCGTCGTCTGCACTTTCCCCGCAGCGGAAAGGCGCATATCGCCCTGGCTGGCGAGCGTGCTGTTATTGAGTTCCACATCCTGCGAGCTGGCCACATTCAGTGCGCCACCGGCCTGATGGCTGCCGCTGAGGGCCACCCCCGCGCCATTCGCGCTAATCGAGCCGCTGGCCAGGCTGTTCGTGACCGTCAGTTTGCCGCCCGCATCCAGCTGAATATCGCCCTGGCGCGCGGTGAGGTTGCCGAGGTTCACCCCCACGCCCGTCTCGCTGGAGACCAGGCGGATACGGTTGGCATACATCCCGCCGAGCGCGCCGGTATCCACCGCCACCACGGGCGCGGCGCCCTCACCGGTAATCGGCTTAACGCTGCCGTCTGCGCCCACGCGGTTCGCCCCTGCCGTCACCGTCAGGTCGTTTGCGTGTATCGCGGCGTTCACTTCCGTTGCGCGCGCAATAATCGACAGCGCGTCGCTCTTGCTGGCGTCCAGCCCCTGGCCTTCGACCGTGATGGCCCCTTTCGTGACATCCAGCGCCAGCAGGTTACCGCTGGCGTCAAACTGCGGCTTGCCGGTTGTCAGGGTGACGTTCGGGGTGTTGATAAATCCGCAACCGTTACAGGTGATCCCGTACGGGTTGGCCACCATGACGTTTGCCGCCTTACCGGCGACTTCCGTATAGCCCTGCAGCTGCGAGCGGCTGGCGCCCGTGACTTCGTTGATGATGCCTTTCGCTTCCCGCCCGGCCTGCAGGTTGGGGTTATTCTGGATAAGCCCGCCCAGTTGGGTCTGGGTTAAGCGGTCGGTGCCGTTGTTGAGGATAAGCCCCTCTTTGCCGACGTTATACTCACCGAACTGGTTATGCGAAATGCCCGCCCCGTTCGGCGTGGCAATGTTGACAACCGGCACCCCGTTCCCCGCCCGATCGACCGTGGTCTGCCCGGTCGGCGTAAGCGCCGCCGCAACGGCAGGTGCCATCGGCTGCCAGACCATCAGGCCGCAGACAATCCAGCTGATCAGACGCTGCGAGAAACGAACGGGTGGGTGACGGGTATCCATAGTCGTAGAGTCTCTTAAAGCATGAAGGCAATGCGCCAGTTAACGCTCACATGATCCGGGCCGAGCCAGTCGGGGTAGTGCAGGGGCGTACCGACCGAAATCTGGCTGCTGTACCAGCGCCCTGCGCTGCTCAGCCCCACCGAGCCTCCCCATAACGTGCCGGAGGCAAAGCGGTCCTGGCGATCTTTTTCCAGCCAGCCGCCGTCAACGGCGACCGTTGCGCTCACCGCGCCAATCACCGGGAGGGTGAAGAGGGAATACCCCAGCTCGTTACGCCAGTAGCCGCCGTTATCCCCGGACAGGTACTGTTCTTTAAAACCGCGCACGGAGCTTTCGCCGCCGAGCGTCAGGCGTTCGGAGCCGTACAGCCGGTCGGGCGACCACTGGCCGTAGGCGCTGGTCAGCCACCATGCGTTACGGGCGACAGGACGCTGGAAGCTGGCGTTCAGGCTCCATTTGCGGAATTCCGCGCGCGGCATATCCCCGGATTTGTTTTCGTCGGTTTCGGCATTGAACCATGGCATGCCGTGGCTCCAGGTCGGGTTGAAGGTCGCCACGCCGCCCAGCATTTTTTGCGTGTGGGTAATCCCCAGGACCAGGCTGGAGAGGTTGCGCGTGCTGCTCTGCAGCGGCGCGTCGTTGAGCCAGTTGCGGCTGGAGCGCTGAACCACGCCTGCCACAATGCCGGTTTTCACATCCCCGTTGCGGAAAACCACCCATGACGCGTTAAGGCGGTGGGTTTTGGTATCGCCCGTGGAGAGCCAGTTGAATCCCTGGTTATTGATGGTGGTTCGGTAGTTGCTCCAGGCGTAGCTGTAGTCCAGCAGGCCGTAGCCAAACGGCACGCTGACGCCCGCCTGGAAATTCTGTGCATCGTACGCGCTGGCAAAATCACTGCTGCGCCCGCCGCTGACAAACCATTTATCCGCCAGCCCCAGCATATTATTGGCGGTGAGCACGCCGTTAAGCTGGTTTTCACCGGTGCTCTTCTGCCCGCTATTATCCAGGCTTACGGATGCACTTAACGGAAATTCCGGTTTAGCCGTGAGATTAACGATGGAATATCCGGCCTGCGTTCCCGGAAGAATTTCAATCTGAACCGGTTCGGCGCGCAAACGGTTAATTTGCTCCATACCCTGTTCGATATCGCGTAAATTAAGGATACCGCCCACCCGTCCCGGAAACGCCATTTTCAGCATGCGCGGCGTTTCGCCTTCCAGACGGATCGCTTCCAGCCGCCCTTCCAGCACAACAATATTCAGCTGACCGCCGGAGAGATCCTGCTCGGTGAGAAAGGCGCGGCTGGTGATATATCCGCGGCTGATATACCAGTCAGAAATATGGGCGAGAAGTTCCGTTATTTTCGCCATATCCAGACACCGGCCCTGCCACGGCGCAACAAGGGCCTGCCGGGTTTTCGGGGGGATTAAGGTCGCGCCGGAAAGGGTAATGGTATTAATGGTGAAACAGGGCCCGGTGCCGGTAACGGGCAGCGGTCTGGCGGGTTCGGGCAGGGGAATACTCCGCTCGATTTCTTCACGCTGTTGCTGGTTCTGGAGCAAAAGCTGCTGCTGTTGCTGTTGAATGGCATCGCGATCGGCTGGCGACAGCGGCGCAGCGTGAGCGCTTGCTGAAAATAGCGCACCCAGGAACATAGCAATAGCATAATTTCTTAATGAAATTATTTTGTTTTTTATTTTAGACGTGTTCATCCATGCCACATAATTAAGACGCAATTATAATTTGTACAATATAAGAGCATTCTTAAGGCGAGTATATCTAATTTAAGTTATGGCATCTTAAAAAAGAGTATTTTAGAAACGGACGAAGTCATTTAACAAAAAATAAGAAATGTTTAACCAACCCTTAAATCTTAAGTTAGCTGTCATACATTAAATATGCAGACGAAACGTTTTTCGCCACTCAGCAGGGCTCACCCCAAAACGCGCCTTAAACTGCTGTCGCCAGGTGACGGCGGAATTAAATCCCACCAGCTCGGCCACGCGTTCAATCGGCATATTTCCGGCTTCAAGCAGGATCTGGCTGCGCCGCAGGCGCTCGGCGGTAAGCCAGTCAGCGACGCTCATTCCCGTGGCTTTAGTAAAATGACGGGTCAGCGTGCGGCGGCTCATCGAAACCACCTCCGCCAGCGAGTCCAGGCTATGCGGTTCGGTGATGTGCTGCTGTAGGTAGTCGATCAGGCAGTTAATGCGTCCGTCGCGGGTATCTTTGGGTACCGGCTGGGCGATGAACTGCGCCTGCCCGCCCTCGCGGTGGGGCGGTACAATCATCCGACGGGCAATCTGGTTGGCGACCACGCTGCCAAAGCGCTGGCGAATGATATACAGGCAGCAGTCCAGCGCCGCCGCGGTTCCGGCAGAGGTGATGATATTGCCGTCATCCACGTAGAGCGCATTGATATCCAGCTGGACATTCGGAAAGAGCGACTGAAACTGATGTTCAAACTCCCAGTGGGTGGCCGCACGTTTGCCGTCGAGGATCCCCGCATAGGCCAGCACAAATGACCCCAGACACAGCCCAACGATTTCCGCGCCGTTGTCTCTCGCCTGCACCAGGCTGTCGAGCAGCGTCTGGGGCGGGCGTTCAAGGACGTGCTGCCAGTAGGGAACGACGACGATATCGGCCTGACCAATGGCGGTGTAGTCCTGCGTGGCGTTGAGGGCGAACCCGTCTTTTGAGGTGAGGAACCCCGGCGTTTCGGCGCAGATCGTCACGTTAAAGCGCTTTTCGCCGGAGACCGAATCGCCAAACAGAATGCAGGGAACGGAGTAGTGGAACGGGCTGAACCCGTCTACCGCGACAATCGCGACGTTGATTAGCGACATCTGTCTCTCCTTTCCCTTTAACGCACTCAGAATATAACGGTTTCGCCATCCTGGGGAATGGTCACTGCATCACTCACCTGATTGGCTTCAACGTACTCACGCAGCGCGCTGCGGGTTAACAGGCAGTGGTTAATCGCCTCCATGTGGCTCGCCACAATGTTGGCCTGCGGCAGCAGGAAATGAACGTTGAGCACGTCCTCCTGCCCCATAATAATGGGCCCAAAACCAATGACGTGGGCATAGCCAGCGTTCAGCACCACCACGTCCGGCTGGTGCTTTTGCAGATCGGCCGCCACCTCGTCTCGCCAGACGGTATCCCCGGCAAGATAGAGCGTCTTCTCATCGGGATGACGCAGCACCACGCCACAGGCCTCGCCCAGCCGCTCCGCCAGCTCCGGCACGGCGTAAGCGCGATCGGTCCCGTGCTGTCCGCCCTGGGTTTTCGTAATCTGAATATCGCCGAAGAAGGTCGCGTCGGTCATGACCGTCAGGTTGCTAAACCCCTGGCTGCGCAGCAGCGCGGCGTCACGGTCGTTTTGCACGTAGATCGGTTTGTCTTTGGCGATCAGCTCCGCCGCGGCGCGATCCCAGTGATCGTCATGGGTATGGGTGACGATCACCGCGTCGGCGTCCAGCAGCGTATTGACGTCAACCGGGAGTTCGACAGTCGGGTTACGGCGTTCGGCATGCGCCGTGCCGGGAAAGCCCGGATAAGCGCCCTTCGGGGCCAGCATCGGGTCAATTAAAAGACGTTTTCCGGCGTAGGAAATCAGTTGGGTGGCGTTGCGAATATGGGTAATGTTCATGGGCTATCCTCCGGTTGGTGTGATAAGGAGGATAGCCATCCGTCACTATTGGCGCTGTGGGATAAAGGGCGATTACCGATGGAATCGGGCCAATTGAAGACTCCGCGTTTTCTGATGGTTCCCTTACCAGCCCGGCACTGCCCCGCCGTTAAAGATCGTCTCAGCCGCTTTTGCCACTTCAGGCGACTGATACGACTGGATAAACGCCTTCACGTTCTCCGCGTCCTTGTTGTCTTCGCGCGTCACCACGATGTTCACGTACGGCGAGTTTTTGTCTTCAATAAAGACGCTGTCATGCACCGGCGACAGCCCTGTTTGCTGAATATAGGTCGTGCTGATGATGGCGACATCCACTTTCGGGTCATCCAGTACCCGCGGCAGCTGCGCTCCTTCCAGCTCCATGATTTTCAGGTGCTTAGGGTTGGCGATAATATCCAGCGCCGTCGGCAGCAGCCCGGTGTCCGGCTTCAGGGTAATGAGCTTCTCCTTTTGCAGCAGCAGCAGCGCGCGGCCAAGGTTGGTCGGGTCGTTTGGAATGGCAATGGTTGCCCCGTCCTTCAGGTCAGACACGGATTTGATTTTGCGGGAATAGCCGGCCATCGGGAAAACAAAGGTGTTCGCCACGGCCACCAGCTTATAGCCATGCGCCTTGTTATCTTCTGCAAGGAACGGGCGATGCTGGAAGACGTTGGCATCCAGTTCCCCCTGGTTGGTGGCATCGTTGGGCAACAGCGATCCGCTGAAGCCGACCAGCTCCACGTCCAGGCCATATTTCTCTTTTGCCACCTTTTTGGCGACTTCCGCCACGTCCTGTTCAGCGCCGTTGATGACGCCGACCTTAATGTGTTTGGCATCATTGCTGTTTTGGTCACAGCCCGCGAGCAGCAGGCCAGTCAGGAGAAGCGCACCCAGTCGAAGTTTCACGAGACAGATCCTTTTGATAAACGTTTAGAAGACTATATCGACAACGCAACGGCTCTCTAAAAAACGAAAAAGAATCAATAAGAAGGATACGTTATATGCGGCCTATTGTCGGGTGGCGCTACGCTTACCCGACCTACGCGCGGAGGTGTTGTAGGCCCGGTAAGCAAAGCGCCACCGGGCGATGGAGTCACGCCTGCCGACGCAGCGGCGCCTCACGTAAAAACCACGACAGCGCAAACGCCAGCACCATAATCCCCGCCGCCAGCAGGAACACCCCGTGAATGGCCGAGCCAAACGCATCGAGATAGTCCAGCCTCAGGGCGTCTGGCAGATGATGAATGGCGGTCGGGTTCAGCTCGCGCGGCAGTTCCGCCCCTTCAGGCAGCCTGTCGACCAGCCCTGACTGCAGAACGTTCGTGAACACCGCGCCAAACAGCGCGACGCCAATGGCCCCGCCAATGGAACGGAAGAGCGTGACGCCAGAGGTGGCTACGCCGTATTGATCCGCCGACACGCTGTTCTGCACCGCCAGCACCAGCACCTGCATCACCAGGCCCAGCCCCATGCCCAGCACGCTGGTAAACAGGTACAGCTGCCAGGTCGGAGACGAGATAGAAATGCGGGTCAGTAAAAACATCCCCACCACGCCGAGCAGCGTGCCGAGGATCGGGAACAGACGGTATTTCCCGGTGCGGCTGATGATCCGCCCGCTGATAATGGAGGTCAGCAGCAGCCCGCCCATCAGCGGGATGAGCTGCAGGCCGGCCTGCGTTGGCGTGGCGCCTTTCACGACCTGCAGGTACAGAGGCAGGAAGGTCACCGAGCCGAACAGCGACATGCCAATGATAAAGCCAATCAGGCTGCAGAGCAGGAAGCTGCGGTCGCGGAAAAGTGACAGCGGGATGATCGGCTCCCACGCCAGCCGCTCCTCATAGATAAACCCGGCAATGCCCGTCAGGCCAAAGGCCAAAATGCACCACAGTTGCGGGTCGCTCCACTGGCGAACGGTGCCGCCTTCGGTGGTAAACAGGATGATGCACAGCAGCGCCATACTGAGGTAAATCGCCCCCAGATAGTCAATCTCGTGCTTGCTGCGCCGCGCGCTACCGTGGAACACCGCACCAATTACCAGCAGGGCAAACAGCCCCAGCGGCAGGTTGATGTAGAAAATCCAGCGCCAGGAGACGTGCTGGACGATAAACCCGCCGATCAGCGGCCCAATGACCGTCGCCAGCCCGAATACGCCGCCAAACAGCCCCTGATAGCGCCCGCGATCGGCAGGCGGGATCACGTCCGCCACGGCGGCCATGCTGATGACCATCAGGCCGCCGCCGCCCAGCCCCTGCAGGGCGCGCATCATCACCAGCTGGGTCATGTTTTGCGCCAGCCCGCACAGCGCGGAGCCCACGAGGAACAACACAATCGCGATTTGCAGGACGATTTTACGCCCAAACAGATCGCCGAACTTACCGTACAGCGGTACCACGATAGTGGAGCTGAGAATATAGGCCGTTACCACCCAGGAGAGCTTATCCAGCCCACCAAGTTCGCCGACGATGGTCGGCAGCGCGGTAGAGACAATGGTCTGATCCAGCGCCGAAAGCAGCATCACCAGCAGCAGCGCGCTGAACAGCAGCTTTATCGACGGCGCTTTTTGCACGGGTGGGGTCATGACGTCGGATTCCATAAGAGATCGCTTGAAATTAATTAATCGCATAATTAATATTTGTGGAAGTGATGAATAAGATCAAGAGGCACCGTGGTCATGCCAGCATTAAAAGACAATTCTGAACCGCGCCGCCCCGGCCGCCCTCGCGGAGGTAAACGCGTCACCGCCAGCCGCGAACAGCTGCTGGATATCGCCCTGAACCTCTTTTCCCGTCAGGGGATCGCCAACACCTCACTCAACGCCATTGCCAAAGAGGCGGGCGTCACGCCCGCGATGCTGCACTATTACTTCAACTCCAGAGAGCAGCTGCTGGATGCGATGATTGAGGAGCGTTTTCTGCCGTTACGCGAGAGGATCGGAACTATTTTCGCCGATAACCGGGATTCGCCGGTGAATGCCCTGACGGAAATGGTTAAGGTGCTGGCTGAACTGGCAGAACAGCATCACTGGTTTGCGCCGCTGTGGATGCAGGAGGTGATTGGCGAAATGCCGGTACTGCGCACCCATCTTCAGGCGCGGTTTGGTGACGAGAAGTATCAGGCGACGCTTGCCACCATCAAAGGCTGGCAGCAGGAAGGGAAGCTGAATCAGGCGCTGGCACCGGAGCTGCTGTTTACGACCTTGCTGAGCCTGGTGCTGGTGCCGTTCTCACGCATGCGCAATGACGAGAGGCTAAAATCCCTCTCGCCGGAAATCATTGTCCGTCATGCGCTTGCCGTGATCGGCACCGGGATCGGCGGTTAAAGCGCTTTCGCCAGATAGTGCCGCTGCATGCCCTCATACGGATAATCCTGCAAAGACATCTGCAGCTGGTACCCCTGTTTTTCATAGAACGGGCGCGCCTGGAAGCTGGCGGTATCGACCAGCGCGTGCCTGCAGCCTTTGCGTCGGGCTTCCTCTTCGGCCGTTCTGATGAGCTGGCTGCCGACGCCGGATCCGCGCACGGTCTCGCTGACCCACAGAAAATCAATATTCAGCCAGTCGCCTTTACGCACCCCAATCAGCCCACCGAGCATGATGCCTTTTTCGTCCCGCACGTAAACGCCAATATCCCCGCTGAAGGTCGCCAGATCTAAAAACTGCCCGTTATACGATCTCAGCCCCGTTAATAACTCTTCTTTTTCTTCTGGCGTAACTTTTTCAGTGATGCTCAACTGCATATTGTTCTCCTTATTTTCAGCGCAATCTGAATATCTCACAGCTTCACCTTCATAAAAACTCCTTATTTCCTCCATTGTTTAACCCTGGAAATATTCATTCAATATGTAAATAAAAAAAGCCTTTCCAATACGCACCTAAAACGTATACTGAGAACGATCATTCTCACTTTTATACGGTAGCCGACGATGAGCACAAAGCTGGAAGAACGACAAAAACTGCGCCAGGACGAGATCATCACCGCCGCGCGCCGCTGCTTTCGCGCCAGCGGATTTCACGCCGCCAGCATGTCGCAGATTGCCAGCGAGGCGAAGCTCAGCGTCGGACAAATTTACCGTTATTTCAGTAACAAAGACGCGATTATTGAAGAGATGATCCGCCGCATCATCGACTCGCGCATTGAGGAGATGCAGGGTAAAACCCTGGTGGAAGGAATGCCGCAGGCGCTCGCCTGGCGACAGACCCTCAACGAAGATGACGATGCCCTGATGCTGGAAATGTCCGCCGAGGCCACGCGCAATCCGCAGGTGGCGACGATGCTGATAGAAGCCGAATCGCGCATGTTCGCCAACGCCTGCGCGCACCTGAAAAAGCAGTTTCCGCACCTGAGCGACGAGCATATTCGCTGCTGCGTGGAGATTACCGCCGTGATGATTGAGGGGACGATTTATCGTCGATTAACCCCCTTAAAAGTCCCGTCAGAACAATTAGAACCCCTTTATCAGGATATTTTAAATATGCTTTTCTCTGCGAAGTAATCGCATATGAATAATTAGCGGGAATAAGTAATCCCCCTTTTTTACATTTCTGGCTCAGCCAGAGATGCGGTATCGCTGTGCCTTTAAATAGCCCTCCTCCCTGTTAAGCGATTAACAGGGCAGGCATCGTTCACCCTGGAAAAAGATTATGAAAACCATAACAACCTCCATCGCGGCATTACTCCTCCTGACAGGGTGCGATAATGCGCAAACATCTGCTCCCCAGCGTCCTCTTCCGGAAGTGGGGATTGTCACGCTCATGAGCCAGCCTGTTTCCGTCGTCAGCGAGCTGACGGGCCGCACCGCCGCTGCCATGAGCGCCGAAGTGCGCCCGCAGGTGGGCGGCATTATTCAGAAGCGGCTGTTCACCGAAGGCGATACCGTTAAAGCCGGACAGGCGCTGTATCAAATTGACCCTTCCAGCTACCGCGCGGCGTTTGATGAAGCCGCCGCGGCGCTGAAGCAGGCCCAGGCGCTGGTAGCAGCCGACTGCCAGAAGGCCCAGCGCTACGCGCAGCTGGTGAAAGACGACGGCGTGTCGCGTCAGGACGCAGAGGACGCGAAGTCCACCTGCGCGCAGGACAAGGCCAGCGTTGAGTCAAAGAAGGCCGCGCAGGAGAGCGCGCGTATTAACCTCAACTGGACCACTGTGACCGCACCGATTGCCGGACGCATCGGCATCTCCTCCGTCACGCCCGGCGCGCTGGTGACCGCCCAGCAGGATACCGCGCTCGCCACCGTTCGCGGGCTCGACAGCATGTACGTCGATCTCACGCGTTCCAGCGCCGATCTGCTGCGTTTACGTAAGCAAACCCTCGCCACCAATAGCGATACGCTAAGCGTGTCGTTAATCCTCGAAGACGGCAGCACCTACAGCGAGAAAGGCCGCCTGGCGTTAACCGAAGTGGCGGTGGATGAATCAACCGGCTCGGTCACGCTGCGCGCCGTCTTCCCGAACCCGCAGCATCAGCTTCTGCCGGGGATGTTCGTTCGCGCCAGGGTGGATGAAGGCGTCATGAACGACGCGATACTCGCGCCGCAGCAGGGAATCACCCGCGACGCCAAAGGCACCGCCACCGCGCTGGTGGTCAATGCCAGCAACAAGGTCGAGCAGCGTCAGCTGGAGACGGGTGACACCTACGGCGACAAATGGCTGGTGCTGAGCGGCCTGAAGGCGGGCGATAAGCTGATTGTGGAAGGTACAGACAAAGTGGCCGCCGGGCAGGAAGTGAAGGCCGAAGAGATGAAAACCAGCGGAGGAAACGCCTGATGTTTTCCCGCTTCTTCGTGCGTCGCCCGGTCTTTGCCTGGGTGATCGCCATACTTATCATGCTCGCCGGGATGCTGGCGATCCGCACGCTGCCGGTAGCGCAGTACCCGGACGTCGCCCCGCCGTCGATCAAAATCTCCGCTACCTACACCGGCGCCTCCGCGCAGACGCTGGAAAACAGCGTGACGCAGGTGATCGAGCAGCAGCTCACCGGGCTGGATAACCTGCTCTACTTTACCTCCACCAGCAGCTCGGACGGGTCGGTAAGCATCAACGTCACCTTCGAACAGGGAACCGATCCGGACACCGCCCAGGTGCAGGTGCAGAACAAGGTCCAGCAGGCGGAATCGCGCCTGCCGACCGAGGTGCAGCAGTCCGGCATTACCGTCGAGAAATCGCAGAGCAACTTCCTGCTGATCATGGGCGTGTACGACAAAACCGACACCGCCAGCAGCTCGGATATCGCCGACTGGCTGGTGAGCAATATGCAGGACCCGCTGGCGCGCGTGGAGGGCGTTGGCAGCCTGCAGGTGTTCGGTGCGGAATACGCGATGCGCATCTGGCTCGACCCGGCTAAGCTGGCGTCCTACTCGCTGATGCCGTCCGACGTGCAGAGCGCGATTGAAACCCAGAACGTGCAGGTTTCCGCCGGTAAAATCGGCGCGCTGCCTTCGTCAAACGCCCAGCAACTGACCGCCACCGTCCGCGCCCAGTCACGCCTGCAGACGGTGGACCAGTTTAAAAACATCATCGTGAAGAGCCAGTCCAACGGCGCGGTCGTGCGCATCAGCGACGTCGCCCGCGTGGAGATGGGCAGCGAAGATTATACCGCCACAGCGAAGCTCAACGGCCACCCGGCGGCGGGTATGGCGGTGATGCTTTCACCGGGCGCGAACGCGCTCAACACCGCCACGGCGGTGAAAGATAAAATCGCCGAGTTCAAAAAGTCGATGCCGGAAGGCTACGACGTGGCCTACCCGAAAGACAGCACCGAGTTCATCAAGATCTCCGTTGAGGACGTGATTCAAACCCTGTTCGAAGCCATTATCCTCGTGGTGGTGGTGATGTACCTGTTCCTGCAAAACATCCGCGCGACGCTGATCCCGGCGCTGGCGGTGCCTGTCGTTCTGCTGGGCACCTTCGGCGTGCTGGCGCTGTTCGGCTACTCCATCAATACCCTGACGCTGTTTGCGATGGTGCTGGCGATTGGGCTTTTGGTGGATGACGCCATCGTGGTGGTGGAAAACGTCGAGCGTATTATGCGCGACGAGGGGCTGCCCGCGCGGGAAGCTACCGAGAAATCGATGGGCGAAATCTCCGGCGCGCTGGTCGCCATTGCGCTGGTGCTCTCTGCGGTATTCCTGCCGATGGCCTTCTTCGGCGGCTCCACCGGGGTGATTTACCGTCAGTTCTCGGTCACCATTATTTCGGCGATGTTCCTCTCCGTGGTGGTGGCGTTGACCCTGACGCCCGCGCTCTGCGGCTCGATTCTGAGCCACACGACGCCGCACAAAAAGGGCTTCTTCGGCGCGTTTAACCGCTTCTACAGCAGGACCGAGCGCGGCTATCAGAACAAGGTCCTGCGCGCCCTGCACCGTTCCGGCGGCATGCTGGTCATCTACGCCCTGCTCTGCGGCGCGATGGGCTTCGCCATGCTTAAGCTGCCGGGCAGCTTCCTGCCGACGGAAGACCAGGGCGAAATCATGGTGCAGTACACCCTGCCAGCCGGCGCGACGACGGTGCGTACCGCCGAAGTCAGCCGCCAGGTGCGCGAATGGTTCCTCACCAAAGAGAAAGCCAACACCAACGTTATCTTCACCATTGAAGGCTTCAGCTTCAGCGGCAGCGGCCAGAATGCCGGGATGGCGTTTGTCTCCCTGAAAAACTGGTCAGAGCGTAAAGGCGATGAGAATACCGCGCAGGCCATCGCCCTGCGCGCCACGCAGGAGCTAAGCACCATCCGCGATGCGACCATCTTTGCCATGACGCCGCCTGCGGTGGACGGCCTGGGCCAGAGCAACGGCTTTACCTTTGAGCTGATGGCCAGCGGCGGCACCGACCGCGACGCGCTGCTGAAGCTGCGTAACCAGCTGATTGGCGAAGCCAGCCAGGACAGCTCGCTGCACGCCGTGCGCGCCAACGATCTGCCGCAGATGCCGCAGCTTCAGGTGGATATCGACAACAACAAGGCCGTGTCGCTGGGGCTGTCCCTGAGCGACGTTACCGATACCCTCTCCAGCGCCTGGGGCGGGACCTACGTTAACGATTTTATCGACCGCGGCCGCGTGAAAAAGGTCTACATCCAGGGTGACAGCGACTATCGCGCCGTGCCGTCGGATCTCAACAAATGGTATGTGCGCGGCAGCGACAGCACCATGACCCCCTTCTCCGCCTTCGCCACCACCCGCTGGGAGTACGGCCCGGAAAGCCTGGTGCGCTACAACGGCTCGGCGGCGTATGAGATTCAGGGCGAAAACGCCAGCGGCGCGAGCTCTGGCACGGCGATGAGCAAAATGGAGCAGCTGGCAAACGGCCTGCCGTCCGGCAGCACCTGGGCGTGGAGCGGTTTGTCGTTGCAGGAAAAACTGGCGAGCGGTCAGGCGATGAGCCTCTATGCCCTCTCCATCCTGGTGGTGTTCCTGTGCCTGGCGGCGCTGTATGAGAGCTGGTCAGTGCCGATTTCGGTCATTCTGGTGATCCCGCTTGGCGTGCTGGGCGCGGCCGTCGCCGCCTCCCTGCGCGGCCTGAACAACGACGTCTACTTCCAGGTGGCGCTGCTCACCACCATCGGCCTGTCGTCGAAGAACGCCATTCTGATTGTGGAATTCGCCGAAGCCAAAGTCGCGGAAGGGTACTCCCTGACGCGCGCCGCGCTGCGGGCCGCCCAGACGCGCCTGCGACCGATCATCATGACCTCGCTGGCGTTTATCGCAGGGGTGACGCCGCTGGCCGTGGCAACCGGGGCAGGTGCCAACAGCCGCGTGGCAATTGGTACCGGCATTATCGGCGGGACGCTGGCCGCAACGCTGCTGGCGATCTTCTTCGTCCCCTTATTCTTTGTACTGGTGAAACGTCTGTTCTCCGGTAAGCACGCAAACCGGAGGTCATAATGTTTCGTGTATCTATTTTAGCGTTAGCTCTGCTGAGCGCAGGCTGTGTGTCGTTAGACCCAACGTATCAACGCCCGGACGCCCCCGTCCCGGCAACCTTGCCCGGCGCGCACGGCGAAGCCACCGCCGTGGTGAGCCAGTGGCAGCAGGTGATAAACGACGCACGGCTGAAAAGCGTGGTGACGATGGCGCTGAACAGCAACCGCGACGTGCAAAAAGCGATTGCGGATATTGATGCCGCCCGCGCCCAGTACGGTGAAACGCGCTCGTCCCTGTTCCCGACGGTGGACGCCGAGCTGAGCCATACACGCAGCCGCACGCTGGCAAGCGGCGTCTCGACAAGCGACGAAGCCAACGGCGCGGTCTCCAGCTTCGAGCTGGATCTGTTTGGCCGCAACCAGAGCCTCTCCCGCGCCGCGCGTGAAACCTGGCTTGCCAGCGAGTTCACCGCGCAGAACACGCGCCTGACGATGGTTAGCGAGCTGACCACGGCCTGGGTGACGCTGGCGGCGGATAACAGCAACCTGGCGCTGGCGGAATCCACGATGGAGAGCGCCGCGAACTCGCTGAAGATTGTGAAGCGCCAGCAGGAAGTGGGCGTGGCGGCGGCGACGGACGTTAGCTCGGCAATGGCGGTATACCAGCAGGCGCGCGCCAGCGTGGCGAGCTACCGGACGCTGGTGATGCAGGACAAAAACGCCCTCAATCTGCTGGCGGGCGAAACGGTGCCGGAGAACCTGCTGCCCGGCACGCTGGAGAGCCTGAGCGACAACGCCATCACGCTGATCCCGGCGGGCGTCAACTCCAGCGCGCTGCTGCGCCGTCCGGACATTCAGGAGGCGGAGCATAACCTGCTGAGCGCCAACGCCAACATCGGCGCGGCGCGCGCCAACTTCTTCCCGACCATTTCGCTGACCGCCAGCGCGGGCATCGGCAGCGACTCGCTCTCCTCCCTGTTCAGCCACGGGATGAAGGTCTGGTCGTTCGCGCCGTCCATCACCCTGCCGCTGTTCAGCGGCGGGAACAACCTGGCACAGCTGCGCTACGCGGAAGCGGAGAAGAAGGGGCTGATCGCCACCTATGAGAAAGCCATCCAGAGCGCGTTTAAGGACGTGGCCGACGCGCTGGCGCGACGTGAAACGCTGAGCGAGCAGCTCGACGCCCAGCGTGAATACGTGGCGGCGGAACAAAAAACGCTGGATGTGGCAACGCGCAGCTATAAGGCGGGCGCGGGGGATTATCTGACGGTGCTTACCGCGCAGCGGTCGCTGTGGTCGGCGCAGGAATCGCTGATTGCGCTGCAGCAAACCGACCTGGAAAACCGCATCACGCTGTGGCAGTCGCTGGGCGGCGGGATCCAGTAACCTCATCGGTGGGCGATTCTGATGCGCAGAAAAGAGAAAATCATACTTTCGGCTGGAATCGCTACACTGAATGTAACGATATATTTCATGGGAAGCACGTGTCTCTTAAAGGGGGTTTCGATGAAAGCTGCGCACCTGGTCTGCCTGCTGGTTTGTCTGCTCTTCGCCGCGTTTGTCCATGCTCAGGAAAAGGAGGATCCGGCGAAAGAGGCGCAAATAAAGCATCAGGTCCTGAAGGATATTAAGAAAACCTGTACGCCACAGAAAAAGCAGAGCGATAAGGCCTGGCAGGAGATGATTTTGTCGTCCGAGGCCAATCAGCTGCTGATCAAAAACGCCATCACCGCCGTGAAGCGCGACAACCTGGACGCCTACTGGGCGGCGGTGGGTCAGGTGGATTGTCTGGAAGATTATTGAATGCTCCTTGCCGGGTGGCGGCTGCGCCTTACCCGGCCTACACACACGTTTAACGCTTGCGTACGTCCGGAATGATGAGATCCCCACGCAGCACGTACGACCCCAGCATCTGCGTTTTCTCCGTCAGCCAACTCACAATGCGTGCCGCCATCGCGTCCATGGAATATTCAATCGCCGGGATCACCGGAATACCCGGCAGGTGCAGCGACCCGGCAAGGCTGAAGACCATGATGTCCTCCGGCACCGATTTGTTAAACGCCTGCAGCTGCGGGATCACCCGCTGGGCTTCCTGCTCGTCCGCCACCAGCAGCGCGTTGAAATTCAGGGTGCTGGCGTTGTTAAGCAGCTCCTGCAGCGCAACGGATGAGGAGGTGGCGTCCATAAAGACCAGGCTGCGATTGAAGGGCAGGAAGTTTTTCTCCAGCGCATGCTTGTAGCCGAGCAGCACCTGGTCGGCAAAACCGCTGCCGTGCGGGTGGATCAGCGCAATCTGGCGACGCCCCTGGCTGGTGAGGTAGTTACAGGCGGTTTCGGCGGCAAAGGCGTGATCGAACTGGATGCTGTTGGAATTATCAGACTCCATGCAGTCCACCAGAATGACGTTGTCCATATCCACGTCCAGCGGGAAACGGGCGCCAATCACCAGGATGTCGTCACACAGGCCGCAGGAGAGTTCTTCAAGGGCGTGCATCACTTCCGCTTTGCTGTGCGCGAAGCGCAGCAGGAGGTGTTTTTGATGCTGGCTGAGCTGTTTTTCCAGCGCGTACAGATAACCGGTGGTCTGGTTAATGTTTTCCTGCGCGCAAATGACCCCGATACAGCCCGTCGACTGGCTCAGCAGCGACTGGGCAATCACGTTAGGCCGGTAGTTCAGCTCATCCACCGCTTTCAGTACGGCCTGACGGCTGGCTTCCTTTACGCCACGCGACCCGCTCAACACTCGCGATACCGTGGCTTTAGATACCCCGGCAAGACGTGATACATCATTGATTGTCGACATCTCTTTCCCCTGACAGGCTTACCTCGCGCCTGCAAATTCCATGACCGCTTCGGCTCACATTATAGCCAGAACGGAGTATATCCGTTTCCGTTTTCCATGGAAACCGATTTTCCATTTCCACTCAAAATGATGTCAAAACAGCCAAATAATGTGATGCACATCCGGTTAATTAGCCTCATAAGTAAGGGATCTTGATGGGTATCACACTTCTGTTTTTTATGAATGGAAACCGGTTTCCATATAATGTCCAATCATCCTCGCAATAACTTTTTACATTTAGAGGATGGTTGTCGATGTTCAAGATTATGCTGTGCTGCTCTGCCGGGATGTCCACCAGCCTGTTGGTCAGCAAAATGGTCGATGTCGCGAAAGAGCGTGGTTTGCCGGTGAAGATTGATGCGTACGGTGTTTCCGAATTTGATACGCAGTTTCCGCAATACCAGGTCGTCCTTCTCGGACCGCAAGTGAAATACATGTTAAAGACACTCTCAGACAAGGCGGCGACGCAAGGCATTCCGGTACAGCCCATCGACATGATGGACTACGGCATGCAGCGTGGCGATAAAGTACTGGACTATGCTCTGTCGCTCATCGAAGCGGCACACTAAAAGGTGTTCACATGAGTTCGTTATATCAATCCATGGTCGCGGTGATTGAGCAGTCAATTACCCCGCTGGCCGCCAAGCTGGGCCAGCAAAAGTATGTGATTGCCATCCGCGACGGCTTTACCGCCGCGCTGCCGTTTATGATCATCGGCTCGTTTATGCTGGTGTTCATCTTCCCGCCGTTCTCCGCGGATACCACCAACAGCTTCGCCCGCGGCTGGCTGGATTTCTCCCAGACCTACCGCGAGCAGCTGATGCTGCCGTTTAACCTCAGCATGGGCGTGATGACCTTCTTCATCTCGGTGGGGATTGGGGCGAGCCTGGGGCGTCAGTTTAACCTCGACCCGGTGATGTCCGGCCTGCTGGCCTTTATGGCCTTCCTGCTGGTCGCCGCGCCCTATGCCGATGGCAAAATCTCGACCCAGTATCTCTCCGGCCAGGGCATCTTCACCGCGCTTATCACCGCCATCTACTCTACCCGCGTGTATGCGTGGCTGAAGCAGAACAACGTGACCATCCGCCTGCCGAAAGAAGTGCCCACCGGCGTGGCGCGTTCGTTCGAGATCCTGATCCCGGTGATGGTGGTGATCGGCACGCTGCACCCGCTGAACCTGTTCATCGAAGCGCAGACCGGGATGATTATCCCGCAGGCAATCATGCACCTGCTGGAGCCGCTGGTGTCCGCGTCTGACTCCCTGCCCGCCATTCTGCTCTCCGTGCTGCTGTGCCAGATCTTCTGGTTCGCCGGTATTCACGGCTCGCTGATTGTCACCGGCATCATGAACCCGTTCTGGATGGCGAACCTTTCCGCAAACCAGGCGGCACTGGCGGCCGGTGCGGCGCTGCCGCACGTTTACCTGCAGGGCTTCTGGGATCACTACCTGCTGATTGGCGGCGTAGGCTCCACGCTGCCGCTGGCGTTCCTGCTGCTGCGCAGCCGCGCCACCCACCTGCGCACCATCGGCAAAATGGGCATTGTGCCAAGCTTCTTTAACATCAATGAGCCGATTCTGTTCGGCGCGCCAATCATCATGAACCCAATGCTGTTTATCCCGTTCGTGTGCGTTCCGCTGGTTAACGCCTGCCTGGCGTACGGCGCAACCAAGCTCGGCTGGCTGGCGCAGGTTGTATCGTTGACCCCGTGGACTACCCCTGCGCCGATTGGCGCGTCATGGGCGGCGAACTGGGCGCTCAGCCCGGTGGTGATGTGCCTGGTCTGTATGGTGATGTCCGCGCTGATGTACCTGCCGTTCCTGCGCGCCTATGAGCGTACGCTCATCAAAAACGAAGAGCAGAAAGCCCAGGCAACCGTCGGCGCCGCCGAGACCGCCAGCAATTAAGTCAAAGAGGAAGAGTCATGAAATACGCATTTCCCGATAACTTCTGGTGGGGCAGCGCAAGCTCCGCTCTCCAGACGGAAGGGGCAAGAGAGGGGGAAACCACGTGGGATTACTGGTTTTCCCGCGAGCCGAACCGTTTTCACAACGGCGTGGGGCCGCAGCAGACCTCCACGTTTTATCAGCACTGGAAAACGGATATTCAGCTGTTAAAGCAGCTGAACCACAACAGCTTTCGCACCTCGATTAGCTGGGCGCGCCTGATCCCCGACGGTATCGGTGAAGTGAACCCAGAGGCGGTCGATTTTTACAATCAGGTCATTGATGAGCTGAATGAACAGGGCATCACGCCGTTTATCACCCTGTTCCACTTCGACATGCCGATGGCGATGCAGGAAATCGGCGGCTGGGAAAACCGCGACGTGGTGGACGCCTACGCCCGCTATGCGCAGATCTGCTTCGAGCTGTTTGGCGATCGCGTGCTGCACTGGTTTACCTTCAACGAGCCGATCGTGCCGGTGGAAGGTGGTTATCTGTACGACTTCCACTATCCGAACGTGGTGGATTTCCGCCGGGCCGCCACCGTGGCGTATCACACCGTGCTGGCCCATGCGAAGGCGGTGCAGGCCTACCGCGCCGGGCATTACGCGGGGGAGATTGGCATCGTGCTGAACCTGACGCCCTCGTACCCGCGCTCGCAGAACCCGGCAGACGTGAAGGCGGCGCACATCGCGGACCTGATGTTTAACCGCAGCTTCCTTGACCCGGTCCTGCGAGGGGAATACCCGGCGGACCTGGTCGCGCTACTGAAATCCTACGATCAATTACCCGCCTGTAAACCGGAAGACGGCTTCCTGATTGCGGAAGGGAAAATCGACCTGCTCGGCGTGAACTACTATCAGCCGCGTCGCGTGAAGTGTCGCGACAGCGCGGTGAACCCGCAGGCGCCGTTTATGCCGGAGTGGTTCTTTGATAGCTACGAGATGCCGGGCCGCAAGATGAACCCGTACCGCGGCTGGGAAATCTACGAGCCGGGTATTTACGATATTCTGGTCAACCTGCGCGACAATTACGGCAACCCTCGCTGCTTTATTTCTGAAAACGGCATGGGCGTCGAAAACGAGCAGCGCTTTATTGAAAACGGCCAGATTAACGATCAATACCGCATTGATTTTATTTCCGAACATTTAGCCTGGCTGCATAAGGGTATTAGCGAAGGGTGCAATTGTCTCGGTTACCATATGTGGACGTTTATTGATAACTGGTCGTGGTGTAATGCCTATAAAAATCGCTACGGATTTATCCAGCTCGATTTAAAGACGCAGCAGCGCACCATCAAGAAAAGCGGAGAGTGGTTTGCCGCCACCGCCTTAAATAGTAGCTTTGATAAAGAGTAATAATGATGATCGCACTTGAAGAAGCCGTAATGGAAATTATCGTCAACGCCGGGCAGTCCCGCAGCCTGTGCTTTGAGGCGCTGCACGCGGCGCGCCAGGGCAACATTGACGAGGCCAAAAGCCTGCTGCGCGAAGCCGACGGCTACGCGCGCCAGGCGCACAAGATGCAGACCAAACTGATCGAGCAGGATGCGGGCGAAGGCCGCCAGCCGATGACGTTAATTATGGTGCACGCGCAGGATCATTTAATGAATTCCTTATTAGCGCGTGAATTATCCGAAGAAATTATTCATTTATACCAGAGATAATCTATGGCGAAATAATTACTGTAATACCTCTGTACCCTAAATAGAGATCCACTTGTTCTGATGATAGCGACATACTCTGTCAGATCGGAGCGGGATGGTTATTGTCTGAATAAAACTAAACTATATTGAGATAACCATGAATACGATTAAAAAACTTCCATTAACCATGGCGGTTATCGCCGCGCTTTGCCCAATTTCCGTGCTCGCGCAAGAATTCACCCAGGAGCAAATCGACGCCATTGTGGCGAAAGCGGTGGATAAAGCCCTGGCCGAACGTCAGGCCAAAATGGATGCGGCGGTCGCGAAAAAAGCGGACGTGGTGACCGAGCCGCAAAGCGCGGCACAATCCCCGGATATGGCTATCCCGTTCGGGATTAAATTTACCGGCTACGCCCGCTACGGCGCGCACTTCCAGGCCGCCGATCAGAAATACGTGGCGGTGGACGGCTCCTACAACGGCGCGTCCGCGATCGGTCGTCTGGGCAACGAAGGCAACGGCGGGGAATTCCAGCTCTCCAAGGCCTTCAAGGGTGAAAACGGCGCCATCTGGGACATCAACGTGATGATCGACCACTGGGGCGACGAAGTTAACCTGAAAAAAGCCTACGCGGGGGTGACCAACATTATGGCCTCCAACCCGAACGCCTATTTCTGGGCCGGTCGTGACTTCCACCAGCGTCCGCAGCAGGGCATCAACGATTACTTCTGGATGAACCACGACGGCCAGGGCGCCGGGGTGAAGAACTTCGACATCGGCGGCGTGCAGTTCGACGTGGCCGCCGTGGCGGCGGTGGAATCCTGTAGCCCGGAAGTGATGGAAGACGAAGCGAACCCGTCGCGCATCACCTGTACCGGCGGTTCCGGCACGGGCGACAAGGGCAACTACGCCGCCACCTCAAAAATCCACGGCATGAAGCTCGGCCCGATCGACATGGAGCTGTACGCCAACTACGGCTTTGACTCCAAGGCGGTGGAGAGCGACGAGCGTCTGAACGCCTGGCAGGGCGGCGTGGTGCTGAGCCACACCAACGACAGCGGCGTGAACAAGGTGATCGCCCGCTACTCCGATAACGCGGACAACAGCGTGTTCAACAAAACCGAGGATCTGACCACGGTTTACGCCAGCTTCGAAGGGCTGTACAAATTCACCCAGGCGACGCAGGTGGAGTACATCCTCGCCTTCCACGACTACGACAACAGCCGCGATAAGACCGACAACCGTAAGAACTACAACGCCATCGTGCGCCCAATGCACTGGTGGAACGACGTTCACTCCACCTGGCTGGAAGCGGGCTGGCAGCACGTGGATTACGACAACGGCGGCGACAACAAGGGCTGGAAGCTGACCCTGTCGCAGAACATGTCTATCGCCATGGGGCCGGAGTTCCGCCCGATGCTGCGCTTCTACGTGACCGGCGGCAAAGTGGATAACGAACGCACCGCGCGCGTGAACGGCACCAAAGACGAAACCCTCGACGACTTCAACGTCGGCGCGATGTGGGAGGCGTGGTTCTAGTACAGCGACGTTTGTTTCGCCCGGCGGCGCTGCGCTTGCACGGGCCTACAAAACCTTGTAGGCCGGGTAAGCGCAGCGCCACCCGGCAAGATCCCATGTTATGCTACAAAAAAACCAACATAGCAGGGGAGAACATGGGTTCCACACGCAAAGGGATGCTAAACGTCCTGATCGCCGCCGTTTTATGGGGCAGCTCGGGGGTTTGCGCGCAGTACATCATGGAGAAAAGCCACATTTCTTCGCCTTACCTGACCATGGTTCGCCTGCTGTTTACCGGCGTGATCCTGCTGACGCTCTCCTTCGTTCACGGCGACAAGATTTTCTCGGTCATCAAGCATCGCAAAGACGGCCTCAGCCTGCTGATTTTCTCGCTGGTCGGCGCGCTCACCGTGCAGCTCACCTTCCTGCTGACGATTGAGAAATCCAACGCTGCGACCGCCACCGTGCTGCAGTTTCTGTCACCGACCATTATCGTGGCGTGGTTCGCTCTGGCACGGAAAAAGCGTCCCGGCGTGTTTGTGCTGTCGGCCATCATGACGTCGCTTGTCGGTACCTTCCTGCTGGTCACCCACGGCGACCCAACCTCGCTCTCCATCTCGCCTGCCGCACTGTTCTTCGGCATCGCCTCGGCGTTTGCCGCCGCGTTTTACACGACGTACCCGTCAACGCTGATCGCCCGCTACGGCACGCTGCCGATTGTCGGCTGGAGCATGTTGATCGCCGGGCTAATGCTGACGCCGTTCTACGCCGGGCGCGGAACCACGTTCGTGATTGACGGCAGCCTGCTGCTGGCGTTTTTCTATCTGGTGGTGATTGGCACCGCGCTGACGTTCAGCCTGTACCTGAAAGGCGCACAAATGATCGGCGGGCCGAAGGCGAGCATTCTGAGCTGCGCCGAGCCGCTGAGCAGCGCGTTACTGTCGGTGATTTTGCTGGGCGTGGCGTTTACCCTGCCGGACTGGCTGGGGACGCTGCTGATTGTGTCGTCGGTGGTGCTGATTTCGATGGATTCGAGAAGACGGGTTCAGACATCGGCGTAGCCTGATGTCCCCTCACCCCGGCCCTCTCCCCAAAGGGGCGAGGGTGAAAAGACAGCACCGAGCAGTCCCCTCTCCCCTATGGGGTGAGGGGGGAAAATTTACTACTTCGCCTTAACCTTCCCCGCCACCAGCAGTGCCGTCAGCAGCATCAGCGTACCGGAAATCACCAGCGGCGACGTCAGCCCCAGATGGTCGAGCGCCACGCCACCAATGGCCGCACCGCAGGTGTTCGCCAGCTGGATCACCGCCACCTGAATCGACCCGGCTTTTTCAGCCTGATCGGCCAGCGTGCGGGTGATCCACGTCGACCAGCCCACCGGCACCAGCGCAAAGGCAAAGCCCCAGATAATCGCAATCGCCGACGCAACCCACTTATCGCTGCCCCACAGCACCAGCACCGTGGCACTGACCGCCAGCACCAGCGGCGCACCAGCCAGCACGACCTTCAGGGAGCGTTTCAGGAACTGGGACGACAGCGAGGTACCAACAAAGCTGGCGATACCGAAGCTCAGCAGCACCAGCGTCAGGCCGTCGACGTCAAAGCCCGCCATGGTCATAAACACCGGGCGGATATAGGTAAAGAAGGCAAACTGCCCGGCAAAGGACATAAAGATGGCGGCCATCCCCGCCAGCACGCCGGGGCGCTTCAGCAGCGCTAACATGTTCTGTTTGTGGTGCGCCGCTTCGCCCGGCAGCGACGGCAGCGTTTTCCACACCCAAATGATGCAGAGCAGGCCCATCACCGCCGCAGCGTTGAAGACGTTACGCCAGCCGATAATCCCACCGAGGAAGCTGCCGAGCGGCGCGGCAATCACCAGCGCGATAGAGACCGCACCGAAGATAACGGAAAGCGCTTTTGGCACCGTACGCGCGGGCACCAGGCGCATGGTCAGCGAGGCCGACATCGCCCAGAAGCCGCCGAGCCCCAGCCCCAGACAGGCGCGACCGAGCAGCAGCAGGGTGAAGCTTTCCGCGAAGGAGACCAGCAGGCAGGAGAGCGTCAGCAGCACGCTGAACAGAATGACCACCTTGCGGCGGTCGATAGTGCCAATCACCTGGGTGATAAACAGGCTGGCGAACATCGCCACGAAGGCGGTCACGGTGACGGACTGCCCCGCCACGCCTTCGGAAATGCCCAGATCCTGCGCCATCGGCGTCAGCAGGCTCACCGGCAGAAACTCAACGGTAATCAGGCAGGCGACGCAGAACGCCACGGCGAAAACGGCCGACCAGTTGGGGCGAGAAACCTCGTTGGTCTGCGGTCTGGTCGTGGGCTGGATATGTTCTGTCATGGCGTCACCTGAAGATAAAAACGTGCGGAAAAGTCGCGCAGTTTATCATCAAAAGTGTGACGAATTTAACGATTTGACAACTTTTGTCGTTTTTACAGGGGATCAGTGCAGGTAAAACACGCCCTCTTCCGGCAGGAAGAGCTGGTTATAGCGCAGCTGGAAGGCGTTAAGCTCCTGCGGATCGGGCTCCATCTCGCGCATAAAGCCAAGCGCCAGACGAATTTGCGCATCGGTAATGGGCGCGGCCAGGCGGGCTTTACGCAGCATACGGTGCCAGGTATGCAGGTTCTCTTCGCTGCCGTCGACAATGCAGACCTGCCAGATGAGCAGCACCTGCGCCGCATTTTGCAAATGCGCCTCGTCCGGCCGCTCAAGGTAGCGGATAAACTCATTGCCCGACGTTTTACCAAACTGGTCGATCATCGACTCAACCGGCATCGGGGTGATCCCCAGCCGTTCGCTTAATCGTTTGATGGCGCGGCGGGAGTCTGAGGTCAGGACGCGAAATCCCACCACAAACACCACGGCAAGCGTTGCCAGCATTATCCAGACCATGCGTTCTCCTTAGACTAGCCGCTCATCATAGCGGGAAACGCAGCGCCTCGACAGCGGGCGGCACCATAATAGTGAACTGAAAAGCTCTGGAAAAAGAGCAGAAAAGTCGATTTAGTTTTTATGGGGACGATTGTATTTCCAGGGTGTATGGTCAACGGGTGGCGGTAACCAATCATTACTTCAGGGAAAGAGCGAACATGTCCATAACAATCAGTGTCTTGCTGGAGAACCGGCCTAACCTTAGCGCTCAAAGCTCACTGCGGGCCAAAGCAGGGCTCAGCCTGTTTATACAGGATGAAAATGATTCCATTCTATTTGATACCGGTCCTGATGATAGCTTCCTGCATAACGCAGGTCTGATGGGAGTCGATTTAACCTGCCTGACCGCAGCGGTACTTTCTCACGGGCACTATGACCATTGCGGCGGCGTTGCGTGGTTACCGGATAATTGCCGGATCGTATGCCATCCCCACGTGGCCTGCGAGCGCTATTCGGCAATACAGTTTTCGGGGTATACCGCCAGACTAAAAAAACTGTCGCTGAATAATGATTATTCACGCTATCGCATGGAATACAGCCGTACCCCGCTCCAGATTGGGGAGCGCTTTATGTGGTCAGGGGAGATCCCTGTCGCCAAACCGCATGCATACGGTGTTATTGGTAGTAAAAATGCGAATGCGGATTATGTGAAAGATGAAGGGGTTCTGATTTATAAATCTGATCGGGGCCTGGTCATTTTTATCGGCTGTGGGCACCGAGGGCTGATTGATATTGTGCGTCACTGCCAGAGAATAACCGGAATCAATCACATCCATGCAATTTTCGGCGGTTTCCATCTTCGCTGTGCGTCACCGCGTAAGCTCTGGGCAGTCAGGCAGTTTCTGCGCAGCCTACAGCCCGACAAAATAATGGGCTGCCATTGTACGGGTAAATGGGGCAATTTGTGGTTACCGGACGCAGTCACCCCGTCAACAGGGGATATTTTTGTTCTGGGGTAGGTCTTAACTCACTGAATAAAAAAAGCCCGGCATCACACACCGGGCAAAGAAGTTACCTGCACACTCAGGCTGTTTTTAATTTCTGCGCGCGATTCTCACGGCGAATCTTACGTTCTTCCAGCACCGCGACCATCGCCATCAGGACGATACAGCCAATCGCTGCCGCATCCAGCGCCGCGAAGGTGCCCGCCCAGCCGGTGAGGCCGAAAATTGGCGTACCGTCGGCGATCATCCCCAGGCCCAGCTTGGCGAAGCTGTCGCCGATAAGATAAGCGAAGGTGCCTTTAATCCCATCGGCGGCGCCGATCGCTTTTTTCGGGACGAAACCGACTGCCGCCACGCCGATCAACAGCTGCGGACCAAACACCAGGAAGCCGAGCGCAAAAAGGGACGCCAGGTAAACGTACTGGTTGCTGGCGTGCTGGTAGACGCCGAGCGTGGCGATAATCAGCGCCAGCGCGACGCAGGCCACCAGCGCACGACGACCGTTGGCGAGGTCGGAGAGCCAGCCCCACAGCAGCGTGCCGACCAGCGCGCCCACTTCAAACAGGGTAAAGCCCTGAATCGCCACTTCTTTAGAAAGCTTCAGCTCCTGGAAGGCATACACGGTCGACCACTGGTCGATGCCGATACGCACCACGTAGAGGAAGATGTTTGAGAAGCACAGCAGCCAGATCACTTTGTTTTTCAGCACGTACTCAACAAAGATCTGCCATTTGGACATCTCGTTTTCTTCGGTCTCTTTGTCCTCTTCGCTGATCTCCTCGCCAAACAACTCTTCGGCTTTGCCGAGGCCGTACGATTCCGGGGAGTCGCTGCCGTAGCGCAGGCCAATAAAGCCGACAATCAGGGCGATAATCGACGGGAAGATAAACATCCCGATCACGTGGCCGTCGAACAGGTAGTTTGCGCCAAACAGCGCCACGCCTGCCGCACCGGCACCGCCGAGGTTGTGGGAGATGTTCCACATGCCGAGGTAGGAACCACGCTTGCGGCGCGGGGTCCATTTGGTGATGGTGGAGTAGCTGCACGACCCGCCGGTACTCTGGAAGAAACCGCTCAGGGCGTAGAAGGCGATCATCATGAACAGGCTGACGGAGCCCGCGCCCATGCTGGCGCTGAAGCCGAGCATACAGATGGCGGAGAGGATCAGCATAAACGGCAGGAACTGCTTGGTGTTTTTGCCGTCCGCGTAGTAGGACACAACGGTTTTACCCACGCCGTAGGTGATGGAGAAGCCCAGGCCAATCATCCCCAGCTGCGTCATGCTCAGCCCGTAGGTTGAGATCATGTCGTTCTGCGCGATGTTAAAGTTTTTGCGGATCAGGTACATGGTCAGGTAGCCGATGAAGACCACCAGATAGGACTGCATGAACGGTTTGAACCACATCTTGCGCCGCACGTCGAGCGGCAGATCCAGGGTCGGCTTGCGCACCTGATTTAAGAAGGCCAGCATGACTGAGTTACTCCTGAGCTGATTTTTGCAGCATTGTAAAAATCAGCCGGGAGAGATGCCTGAGACAGCGTCCAGGTAAAACCGGGAAAATTTCCTGGTTTTGCACCACTCGGGGCGAAAAGGTGAGGCGCATCACGCTTCGCTCACCTCGCGCGGCGCCTGCGCGTTCAAAAACGGCAGCAGCAGCAGGGCGGAGATCCCCGCCGCGATGGCGATCACCGCAAAGAAACCGCTCCAGTGCCAGACGTCGATCACCCGCGCCAGCGGCCAGCCGGAGAGCGATGCGCCGAGGTAGGCAAACAGCCCGACAAAGCCCGTCGCCGCGCCTGCCGCCTCTTTGTGGGAACACTCCGCCGCCGCCATGCCGATCAGCATCTGCGGGCCAAACACGAAGAAGCCGATGGTAAAGAAGCACGCCGCCTGCATCACGTAGCTGGCAAACGGCATCAGCCACAGCGAGCCGACCGAAAGCAAAATCCCGGCGGCAAAAATCAGGTTCATCGGGCCACGGTTGCCGTTGAACAGCTTGTCCGACCCCCAGCCCGCCACCAGCGCGCCGATAAACCCGCCCAGCTCGAACATCGTCACCGCCGAGTTGGCGGTCACCAGATCCACGCCGAGCGTCTCGGACATGTACAGGTTGCCCCAGTCGTTGATCGCCGCGCGCACCACGTAGACCAGCACGTAGCAGAGCGACAGCAGCCAGATGTACGGGTTTTTCAGCACGTATTTGGTGAGGATTTCCCTGCGGGTCAGCCCTGCGCCCTCCTGCTGCTGGGCAATCTCCATCTCGTCGTGCCGCCAGTCGCCCACCGGCGGCAGGCCGACGGTTTGAGGCCTGTCGCGCAGGCGCCAGCAGAGGAACAGCCCGGCGACAATTGCGAGGCCACCGGCAATCATCATCCCCGCGCGCCAGCCGTAGTGCAGCGCCGCGGCACCCACCACCATCGGGATCAGCGCCCCACCGACGTTATGCGCGGTGTTCCAGATGGCCCACCAGCCGCCGCGCTCGTTGCGCGAGTACCAGGCGGTGAGCAGGCGGGCGCAGACCGGCGCGCCCCAGCCCTGGAAAAAGGCGTTCAGCGCCCACAGCAGGGCAAAGGCCCACAGCGAGGTGGAGAAACCAAACAGGATGTTCACTATGCCGGTGGCGATCAGCCCAACGCCCATAAAATAGCGCGCGTTGGAGCGGTCGCTGACGATGCCGGAGAAGAACTTCGACAGGCCGTAGGTGATGTAAAACAGCGTCGCCAGCAGGCCGATATCGGTACGCGTCATCACGCCGCTGGCGAGGATTTCCGGCGCGGCGGCGTTGAAGCTTTTGCGGGTGAAGTAGAACAGCGCGTAGCCGAGCCAGATGGTAATCAGGATATGGCGACGCCAGTAGCGGTAGCGGGCGTCGATTTCCGCTTTGTCGCCTATCGGCGCGGCGCTGGCAGGGGTTTTAAACATGGTAACTCCGTAGCGGCAGGCTGACGCTGACGCGCGTTCCGTGGGTGCAGGAGATGCTCAGCGTACCGCCGAGCGCCTTCACGCGCTCGCGCATGCCCGCCAGGCCAAAGCCCTGCTGGCCGGATCCCGGCGGCAGGCCGCAGCCGTCGTCTTCAATTACCAGCATCAGGCGCTCGTCCTGCTGCCAGCCCTGGATCGTGACCGCGCTGGCGCTGGCGTGCTTGACGATGTTGTTCAGCCCCTCCTGACAGACGCGGAACAGCGTCACGCGCTGGCCTTCGCTCAGGGTGGCTTCATTAATACGCCAGTCGAGATGGCTGACAATGCCGCGGCTTTCCAGCTCCATCTCGCGCATCAGGGAACGCACCGCCTGCTCAAGCGACAGGTCGTCAAGCTGGCGCGGGCGCAGCCGTCCTAACAGGCGGCGAACGGAGTCATAGACGCCCAGCGAAAGCTGTTCGATATGCGCCCCGCCCTGCTTCACGCCCGCGTTTTCCGCCGCCAGGCGCTGGACAATGCCCGCCTGGGTGCGGATGGCGGTGATGGTCTGGCCGATATCGTCGTGCAGCTCGCGGGCGACCTCCTGCCGCACGCTCTCTTCCGTCTCCAGCAGACGCTCCGCCAGACGGCGGTTGCGCGCCAGCTCGGTTTGCAGGGACTGATTCAGCTCGCGCAGACGCTGTATGCCCGCGCCGAGCAACAGCCCGGTCAGGCTCTGGGCCAGCAGGGAAAGCAGCAGATCCACCGGATGATCGTGCCAGGTCTGGCTGGCAATCAGCGCGATGGCGTTCATCAGCGTCGCTATCAGCGCCCCCTGCCAGCCGTAGTGCCAGGCCAGGGCGATAATCGGCAGCGCAAGGCAAAATGGGGTAAAGCGTGAAAGCTCGGCGGGAAGGCCAAGCTGGAGCCACAGGCTCACCACAAACAGCAGCAGATACCAGATGAGGTGCCGGGCGCGCCAGTTCACCGGTTGGGAAACCAGCGCCGGGCCGAGCGGCTGCCAGACGGTGCTGGTGAGGTAGTGCCAGATCACGAGGCAGGTTGGTGCCAGCGTCAGGCCGCCGGTCAGGGTCAGCAGCAGGGCGTTGAGCATCTCCTTCTCGCCTACCCACGGAAGCGACTGCAGCAGCGCGGCGGCAATCAGCGCCGCCCCCTGACGCAGCAGCGTGCGCCAGTCGCGCTGGTGGCGGTAGCGGGAAATGAGCGCAACCGGGAGAAGCGTGAGCAGGCTTCCGGTCATCAATAAGGGCAGATGCGCCAGAGCGACTTCCTGCGCAAGCCAGACCAGCATCAGCCACTCTGCGCCGAGCAAAACGGGCCAGTAGCCGCGCGGGCACTGGAGCATTAAGCCCAGACGCAGGCCGAAGGGAAACAGCAGCACCGCCAGCTCGGGGCGTTCCACCAGGTGCAGGCTGATGCTCCACAGGCAAAACCAGGCGGCGGAGAAGATAAAAAAGCTGGCGACAACGGCGATCAGCCGCGAAAAGACGGGACTCATTGCCAGCTGTCGAACATGCGGCGCGCCAGCTCGACGTCGTTGCTGACGTTAAGTTTTTCCATCAGGTTGGCGCGGTGGACGTGCACGGTTTTCGGGGACAGTTCCAGCTCGGCGGCAATCTCTTTTACCGACATCCCCTGCGCGAGTTTTTCCGCAACCTGACGCTCGCGTCTGGTGAGCGGATCCTGACGTCCGGCCGCCAGCTTGATGGCGATATCCGGCGTTAAATAGCAGCCGCCGGTGGAGACGGTGCGCACCGCGGCGATCAGTTCGTCGGGGCTACAGCGTTTAGAGAGGAAGCCGCGCGCGCCCGCGTTGAGCGCCTGCTCGACCAGCGCCGGGCTGTCGTGAACCGACAGCATAATCGTCGACATCCCTTTCGGCAGCTGGCTTAGCAGCTCCAGCCCGGAGAGATCCGGCATCGAGATGTCGCAGATACAGACCTGCACCCCGCGCCCCGGCAGGCCCGCCAGCGCTTCACGACCGGAGCCAAACTCGGCCACGACCTGAAAATCCGGTTCGAGGTTTAAAAGCTGGGCAAAGCCGGAGCGGACGATAAGGTGGTCGTCGATGAGAGCGATGGTGGTCATGGGTTGATCCTGATGCGTGAACACGCCGGATGGCGGCGTAAACGCCTTATCCGGCCTACGTGTAACGTCCTTGTAGGCCGGATAAGCGCAGCGCCATCCGGCAAAAGCCTCTTACCTTAAGTGATTTACTCGAAAAACACCGCAATTTTGTTAAACATGGTGGGATCGGACTGGTTGCGCGCCACTTTGGTGACGTCTTCCAGCTTGTCGATCTGCGCCATCATCTGCTCCAGACGCTGATCGTCATTGACCAGCAGCCAGATGCGGCTGTGCTCGCTGCCCTGAATCGGCAGACAGAGAATGCCTTCCACGTTAAACGCCCGGCGGGCAAAGAGCCCGCAGACGTGGGTCATGACGCCAGGGTGGTTGCGGACGGTGAGTTCCAGAATGACGTTATCATGTTGTTTCTGCATGGCTTATTCTCCCACCATCTCAGTATTTGCCGCACCCGGCGGCACCATCGGATACACTTTTTGTTCAGGGTCGATACGCACGTGGATCAGCGCCGGGCCGGGGCGAGAAATCGCCGCCTGCAGCGCCGCGTGGGCGTCTTCTTCCGCGTTCAGATCGCAGGTATGCAGGCCAAAGCCGGCGGCAATCTGCATAAAGTTAATCATCCCCGGATAGGTCGCCGCAAACACGCCCTGCTTGTAGAACAGGCTCTGCTGCTGGTGCACCAGACCCAGCGCCTCGTTGTTCATCAGGATGATTTTCACGTCTAACTGGTTTTCGGCCGCGGTCGCCATTTCCTGAATGTTCATCATCAGGCTGCCGTCGCCGGAGAAGCAGATGACCTTGCGGTCCGGATTCGCCAGCGCCGCGCCTACGGCTGCGGGCAGGCCAAAGCCCATGGTTCCCAGCCCGCCGGAGGTCAGCCACTGGCGCGGACGGTTCAGCGGGTAGGCCTGAGCTGTCCACATCTGGTGCTGGCCCACATCGGTGGTGATAATCGCGCTGTCGTCCACGCAGGCGGCCACGGCGTTGATCAACCCGTAGTGGCTGAGCGGGTCGCCTTCGGTTGGGATGGCGCCCGGGAACTCGCGCTGCAGATCCGCCACCAGCAGGCGCCAGTCGGCGCGGTCGGCTGCGTCCGTCTGCGGGATCAGCTGCGCCAGCACCTCGGCCACGTCGCCCTGAATCGCCACGTGCGGCTGCTTGATTTTACCCAGCTCGGCGCGGTCGATATCCACGTGAATGATTTTCGCGTTCGGGCAGAACTGCTCGGTTTTTCCAATCGCCCGGTCATCAAAACGCGCGCCCATAACAATCAGCAAATCCGCCTCTTGCAGGATGTAGTTGGTGCTGCGCGCGCCGTGCATGCCCAGCATGCCGAGAGAGAGCGGGTGCGCTTTAGGCAGCATGCCCAGCGCCATCAGGGTCATAGTGGTCGGCAGGTTGGCTTTTTCCGCAAACTGGCGGATTTCATCCGCGGCGTTAATCGCCCCGCCGCCCAGATAGAGCACCGGGCGTTTGGCGGCGTTAATCATGGCGGCGGCGTCGCGCACGCTCTCAGCGCTGAATTCCGGCGCGGGGGCACGCTCGCCCGGCTCCGGCAGGACGTCGATCTCGATCTCTGCGGTCTGGACATCCTTAGGAATGTCTATCCACACCGGGCCCGGTCGGCCAGACTGCGCAATGCGGAACGCATCGCTGATAACCTGAGGCAGCTCGCTGATATCGCGAACTAAATAGTTATGTTTGGTGATGGGGATAGAGATGCCGTAGGTGTCCACTTCCTGGAACGCATCGGTGCCGATCATCGAGGATGGTACCTGGCCGGTAATGCAGATCAGCGGAATGGAGTCGAGACGCGCGTCGGCGATGGCGGTGACCAGGTTGGTTGCGCCCGGGCCGCTGCAGGCCATACAGACCGCCGGTTTGCCCTGCGTACGTGCCATGCCCTGAGCGATAAAGCCTGCCCCCTGCTCGTGACGCGCCAGCACGTGGCGGATCTGCGTGCTTTGGCTTAACGCATCGTACAGCGGCAGCACCGTGCCGCCAGGGATGCCCGCAACGATGGTAATGCCCTGTCGTTCCAGTAAGTGAACGATTAACTGCGCGCCCGTAAAGCGCGTCCTGGTGGATGTTGTGCCCGAAATTGCCATGCTCCAGTCCTTTTCTTCTGGGCCGACTTTCCGGGGAGGCTCTTAAACGAAAAACCCCGCCCGGTTTGCGCCGGCGGGGTTTTGGATTCGTGTGTTGATCCAGTCCCTACGGCGCATTGCCGACGACCACCACCACACGCACGACGACCACTGCGGCAGGTTGCGCAGTTTTTAGTAGGGTCGAAGTGAAGATGGATGAAGTCATTGGGGACCTGTGTTTGGAATCATTGATTGAATTTATACAAACACAGGTTTTCGGGCGTGACAATGGAAATATTTTCATCTGAGTAAAAATGCGTCAGGGATCACGTTTCGTTTGTTGGGGGATGAAAACAAAAAACCCCGCCTAAGCGAGGTTTTTATCAGGGTTTTGCGGTTGGTTGCCGCAGAACACACTGTGTTACGTCAACGCAAAAAGTATACGCGATCGAAGACGAACGCGCAATTCCGGCACGGATTTTGACGTTTTTGAGTATGGATCGCCTTCCTGATTTTGTCCAAAAAATACTGTTCATACATACAGTATTTATCTATACTGAGGGTGTTCGCAGTGAGCGAGGGGGCCGCAGTTCTACCGGCGCAATGAAGTCCTGGCTGAAACGGGTGGTGCCGTCAGTGCCTTAACCCCTGAAGTGAGCACACTGTGTTACGTCAATCCAGGTGCTGGCAACAGGCGGCGGAAAGGTACGCCAGCATCGTGCTCCTTTTAACCAAAAGGAGACGCGTATGAGCGTAGTGGATATGGTGATACTTATCCTCAAACTCATTGTTGCAGTACTGCAACTGCTTGATGCTGTCCTGAAATTCCTTCGGTAATTCAGGTTCAAGTCGCACCTGAGAGGGGCGGGCAACCGCCCCTCTTTAATAACGAGGGAATGCTATGTCGCGTCTGTTAATTGAGCCTGTCACACCGGATGAACCGGGGTATATCGCCCTGAAGGCGGAAAGTCTCGCATTGAATTTCAACATGCTGCGCAGGCTGGAAGAGAACTGGCAGCGTGGTGAGAACCGCTTTAACGCGCCGGGTGAAAAGCTGCTGGGTGCGTTTCTCAACGGCAAGCTGGTGGGCGTGTGTGGTCTGAATCGCGATCCGTTCAGCCTGCAGCCGCGCGCCGGACGCATTCGCCATCTCTACGTCAGCGAGAAGTGCCGCGGGCTGGGCATTGGCAAACAGCTTTTGACCGTGGTCATGGCCGATGCCAGCATCTGGTTTGATTTCCTGAATACCCACGCGCCGGACAGCGCCTACGGATTTTATCATCAAGCGGGTTTTACGCTGGTCTCAGACGAACCGCGGGTGACGCACCGCCTTTTTTGTGCGGTGTAACCGGCTGGCAGCATCAGGATGTGAATGTTACAGTTGAGTGACAATTCATCACCCGATACGCCATGACCATCACCGTATTCTGCATTTTGCTGTTCGCCGCGCTGCTACATGCCAGCTGGAACGCCATCGTCAAAGCCGGAACGGACAAACTCTATTCCGCCATAAGCGTCAGCGGCTCCGCCACGGTTATCGCTCTGGTCTTACTGCCGTTTTCTCCACAGCCATCTGCTGAAAGCTGGCCGTTTTTGATCGTCTCCTGCGCCCTACAGGTGGTGTACACCGTGCTGGTGGCGAAGACCTATCAGGTCTCCGATATGAGCCAGACCTACCCGCTGATGCGCGGCACCGCCCCGCTGCTGGTGGCGCTGATCAGCGTGCTTGCGCTTGGCGATAGCCTTTCGTGGCTCGCCTGGTCCGGGATCGGGGTAATTTGCCTGTCGATTCTGGCGATGGCGATGAACGGGCGCATGCAGTCACGCAAAGGGATCTGGCTGGCGCTGCTGAACGCCTGTTTCATCGCAGGTTACACGCTGGTGGATGGCACCGGCGTGCGGCTGTCGGACACCGCGCTGGGCTATACGCTGTGGACCTTCTTTATGAACGGCTTCTGCCTGCTCGGCTGGGCGATGGTGGCGCGTCGGCGCGAGGCGTCCGGCTACCTGCGCCTGCACTGGAAAAAGGGGTTGCTCGGCGGTATTGGCACCATGGGCTCTTACGGTCTGGCGCTTTGGGCAATGACGCAGGCACCGCTGGCGGTGGTCGCGGCGCTGCGTGAAACCTCCATACTCTTTGGCGCGCTGATCGCGTTTGTCCTTTTAAAAGAGAAGGTTGCGGGTCTGCGCATCGTGGCGGCACTGGGTATTGCCGGCGGTGCCATTCTGCTGCGCCTGGCGTAAATCACTGGCAACATTAGTTGCCGTTCTTGTTTACAAATCCTGCCTTTCCCGGTTTTTTCATTCACCACGACAATGCTTAAATTGTCATCTCACTGTGGTAGATTCCTCGCGCATTTATGGGAATGCGCAGTCACTTATTCTTCATTTTTCTCTTTTGGCAAAAGTATTCAGCGACATGAAAAAACAAAGGAACGTTAACTTATTGTTGATGCTGGTGTTACTGGTGGCCGTCGGTCAGATGGCGCAAACCATCTACATTCCGGCGATTGCCGACATGGCAAAGGAATTGAACGTCCGCGAGGGTGCGGTGCAGAGCGTAATGGCAGCCTACCTGCTGACCTATGGCGTTTCGCAGCTCTTCTACGGCCCGCTGTCCGACCGCGTCGGGCGTCGCCCGGTGATCCTGGTGGGCATGAGCATTTTCATGGTGGCGACCGTTATTGCCATAACCACCCACAGCCTGACCGTACTGATTGGCGCCAGCGCCCTGCAGGGCGTCGGGACTGGCGTCGGCGGGGTGATGGCGCGTACCTTACCGCGCGATATGTATCAGGGCACTCAGCTCCGTCACGCAAACAGCCTGTTAAATATGGGTATTCTGGTCAGCCCGCTTCTCGCCCCGCTGATTGGCGGCCTGCTGGACACGATGTGGTCCTGGCGCGCCTGCTACGCCTTCCTGCTGGTGCTGTGCGTGATTGTCACCTTCAGCATGGCGCGCTGGATGCCGGAAACGCGCCCGCAGGACGCGCCGCGCACGAAGCTCATTACCAGCTATAAGACGCTGTTCGGTAACGGCTCGTTTACCTGCTACCTGCTGATGCTGATCGGCGGCCTGGCAGGCATTGCGGTGTTCGAAGCCTGCTCCGGCGTGCTGCTGGGCGCGGGGCTGGGCCTGAGCAGCATGGTGGTGAGTATTCTGTTTATTCTGCCGATCCCGGCGGCGTTCTTCGGCGCGTGGTTTGCCGGACGCCCGAACAAACGCTTCTCAACCCTGATGTGGCAGTCGGTGATCAGCTGTCTGCTGGCGGGTCTGATGATGTGGATCCCGGGGCTGTTTGACGTGATGTCGGTCTGGACGCTGCTCATCCCGGCTGCGCTGTTCTTCTTCGGCGCGGGAATGCTGTTCCCGCTGGCAACCAGCGGCGCGATGGAGCCGTTCCCGTTCCTTGCAGGCACGGCTGGCGCGCTGGTGGGCGGTTTGCAGAATATCGGTTCCGGCGCGCTGGCCTGGCTCTCCGCCATGATGCCGCAGACCGGGCAGGCTAGTTTGGGCCTGCTGATGACGCTGATGGGGCTGCTGATTTTACTGTGCTGGCTGCCGCTGGCGTCGCGTGTCCCGCATCACGAGCAGCCGGTTTAACCGCATGATGGCCCGGCTTCTCGCCGGGCTTTTCACAGACGGGCGCAATCATCGCCTGCAATAACGGCTCTGGCGCTGGCCGCCAGGCTCCCTCTTCCCCGTCGTAAAACTGGAAGTCCGCGTTAAGGGCATACGGGATTTTCGCCTTTTGCAGCTCGCAGGCCATAAAGGTGGTGAAGGCCAGCTGCGAAGCGGTTGGCGTGAGGTGGTTTGACTCCCCCACGCCCCAGCCCCCGACCCAGCTAACGTGCCCGGTTTTTTGCTGCCAGCGCAGCGCGGTATTGATGCGATTATGGATAGCCGCTTTCTCCGCCGCCGTACCGGACGTCCACGGGTATTTACCGCTATTTTTCAGCGGCCCCCACGGGAAAATATGCCACTCCGCCAGCAGGTAGTTTTGGCTGTGCGCAGGCAGCTTCAGGCTGGATAAATCCTCCGGCGCGGCACGCAGGCGTGGCGCAATAAAGATCATGCGCTGCGGGTCCATGTCGTGGATCGCTTTAATGGTTTTTTCATACACGCGGTTTAGCGACGCGAGGTTGTGGTTAAGCTTGTCGGCGGGCTCATAAATGAGATCAAAACCCAGCAGCGGATAGCTCTGACCGAAATAGTGCGCTACGGCAATCCACCAGTTGATCGTCTCTTTCTCGTTATCGGCTTTGGGGTCGTTTTTATATTCATCAGCCTGATAAGCGATTATCGGGATCACGCCATACAGCTCGCAGGCCTCCACCAGCTTGCGCAGGTGGATCAGCCGCGCTTCCGTCGGCTCATCGGCCACGCGGATGCGCACGTGGGTAATGCCTTTTGCACGAAAATCGCGTACCACCAGCGGGTCGAATTCGCGTATGCCGCGCTCGGTGCGCGCCCAGTCCACATCCATCCCGACACCCAACTGCTGCGCATAGTGGGCAGCCGTCAGCGGCGGCTCAGCGGCAATCGCCCAGCCGGAAGAGATCAGTAACGCAGAGGCAATAAAAGGCTTTAACACGGTTTACCCTGGATAAATCGAAAGCATTACCTGTATTTAGCACGCTTTTTCACATTTGGTGTAGAGCGAAAGCGTAATAATTCTTCAACCTGCCAGTTCTCTCAGCCAGCCGATAAAGGCGTCTATTTTCGGCCACTGGCGGCCAGAAAGCGTCGAGATATAGTAGTGCTGGTGACACTTCAGGGTTTTTTCACCAAACGGGGCGATCAGCTCGCCCCGCTCCAGCCGTTTCTGCACCAGCCGCTTTCTGCCCATCGCGACGCCTACATGGTTGATGGCCGCAATAATCGCTAAATCGGAACGATCGAAACCAATGCCCGACGATGGCGGCATTTTCACCGCAAAATGCTGCGCCCAGCTCAGCCACTCGTCCGTACCGGAATCATTGCTCCAGGCCTGACGGTCGTGCAGCAGCGTGCAGTGGCTGAGGTTATCGGGGTTTTTCAGCAGTTCATGCTCGCGGGCATACTGCGGTGAGCAGACGGGCAAAATCTCCTCGTCCATCAGAAAGTGATGAGAGAGGTGGTTTGGCGGCGTATCGTCGAAATAGAGCGCCAGATCGACGCCCGTTCGCTGCATATTAACGTAATCATTGCCGGTCAGGATGGTGAGTGAAATCGACGGGTAGCGGCGGGTAAAGTCCCCCAGCATGGGCACCAGCCAGCACTGGGCGATCGACGGGCGGGAGTAGACCGTCAGCGTGCCGGAGAGCGCCTGGTTTTTGATATCCAGGATCTCCTGATTCAGGGTATCGAGGGACGATTTCAGCGTCCAGTAAACGCGCTTTCCTTCCTGCGTCAGCTCGACTTTACGGTGCGAACGGACGAACAGCTGAATGCCCAGCTCCTCTTCAAGCAGGTTGATACGGTGGCTCACCGCGCTGGGGCTGAGCGACAGCTCCTCCGCCGCCAGGGCGAAGGACTCATGCCGGGCGGCCACTTCAAAGGTGTACATTTTCGACAGCTGCCAGCCGTTTAACAGCCGGTTTCTGGCTTCATTTGCATCGTTCATCACAATTCTCGCGCGGGGTTTCTGCGCTCAGCATACCGTTTAAGGGTGAATTTATGTGAACCTAATACGGATTAAGTGCACTTTTTAGAGCGCAGTCACTCAGTTGATCCAATCTGGCTCACCTGAACGCCAATTTATATCGTTTGTCAGCCCACGCCGTTTTTTCGTCCAATACCCACAGATGACATAAGGGTGAGGTGAGATATGGGATCTCAGGTCTGGGTTGTGGCAACGCTGCTGGTCAGCATTGTGTTGATTGTTTTAACCATCGTAAAACTGAAGTTTCACCCGTTCCTCGCGCTGCTGCTGGCGAGCTTTTTCGTCGGCGCGATGATGGGGATGAGCCCGCTGGATATGGTGAATGCCATCGAGAGCGGAATTGGCGGTACGCTGGGCTTCCTGGCGGCGGTGATTGGTCTGGGCACCATTCTCGGCAAAATGATGGAAGTCTCCGGCGCGGCCGAGCGCATCGGGATTACGTTGCAGCGCTGCCGCTGGCTGTCGGCAGACGTGATTATGGTGCTGGTGGGCCTTATCTGCGGTATCACGCTGTTCGTGGAAGTGGGCGTCGTACTGCTGATCCCGCTGGCGTTTTCCATCGCCAAAAAGACAAACACGTCGCTGCTCAAGCTGGCCATTCCGCTCTGTACCGCGCTGATGGCGGTGCACTGCGTGGTGCCGCCGCATCCGGCCGCGCTGTTTGTGACCAATAAATTAGGCGCGGACGTCGGAACGGTCATTGTCTACGGTTTGATGGTAGGCCTGATGGCCTCGCTGGTCGGCGGCCCGCTGTTCCTGAAACTGCTCGGCAATCGTCTGCCGTTTAAACCGGTTCCGGCGGAGTTTTCAGACCTGAAGGTGCGGGAAGAGCACACCCTGCCGTCGCTGGGCGCCACGCTGTTCACGGTGCTGCTGCCAATTGGCCTGATGCTGGTGAAAACCGTCGCCGAGTTGAATATGGCAAAAGAAGGCACGCTGTATACGCTGCTGGAGTTTATCGGCAACCCGATCACCGCCATGTTTATCGCCGTGTTTGTCGCCTACTACCTGCTGGGGATCCGCCAGCATATGGGCATGGGCACGATGCTGACGCACACCGAGCACGGCTTCGGCTCTATCGCCAACATTTTGCTGATTATCGGCGCGGGCGGCGCGTTTAACGCCATCCTGAAAACCAGCGGACTGGCGGACTCGCTGGCGCATATTCTCTCGAACCTGCACATGCACCCTATCCTCCTCGCCTGGCTGGTGGCGCTGGTGCTGCATGCTGCCGTTGGCTCCGCGACGGTGGCGATGATGGGCGCCACGGCGATAGTCGCGCCGATGCTGCCGCTCTACCCGAACGTGAGCCCGGAGATCATCACCATTGCCATCGGTTCCGGCGCCATTGGCTGCACGATCGTGACCGATTCTCTCTTCTGGCTGGTGAAGCAATACTGCGGCGCGACCCTGAATGAGACCTTCAAATACTATACGACGGCGACGTTTATCGCCTCGGTGCTTGCACTTGGCGGCACATTCCTGCTTTCCTTCATTATCTGAGCGCGAAGAGACGTATTATGGAAAACGCAACAATCACTACTTTAACCGCACAGTTTCCTCTGGTTGAGGATCTGATCGCCCTGAAAGAAACCACCTGGCTTAACCCGCGCACCACGACGCTTGCAGAAGGGTTGCCGTACGTCGGGCTGACCAAAGCCGACGTGGACGACGCCCACGCTCGCCTCAAGCGCTTCGCGCCGTACCTGGCGAAAGCCTTCCCGGAAACGGCAGCAACGGGCGGGATTATCGAATCCGAACTGGTCGCGATCCCGGCGATGCAGGCGCGGCTGGAGAAAGAATCTGCGAAGTCTATTCCCGGCACGCTGCTGCTGAAAAAAGACAGCCATCTGCCGATTTCCGGCTCGATTAAAGCGCGCGGCGGCATCTATGAGGTGCTGACCCACGCGGAGAAACTGGCGCTGGAAGCCGGGTTGCTGAGTATTGAAGACGACTACAGCATTCTGCTGGAGCCGCGCTTTAAGGCGTTCTTTAGCCAGTACAGCATTGCGGTAGGCTCAACCGGCAACCTCGGGATGTCCATCGGCATTATGAGCGCCCGCATCGGCTTTAAGGTGACGGTGCATATGTCCGCCGACGCCCGCGAGTGGAAGAAAGCCAAACTGCGCAGCCACGGCGTCATCGTCGTGGAATATGAGCAGGATTACGGCGTGGCGGTAGAGCAGGGACGAAAAGCGGCGGAAAGCGATCCGAACTGTTTCTTCATTGACGATGAAAATTCCCGCACCTTATTCCTGGGCTATGCCGTTGCGGGCGAGCGCCTGAAGGCGCAGTTTGTCGAACAGGGCCGGGTGGTGGATGCCGATCACCCCCTGTACGTCTACCTGCCGTGCGGCGTCGGCGGCGGCCCCGGCGGCGTGGCGTTTGGCCTCAAGCTGGCCTTTGGTGACAACGTCCACTGCTTCTTCGCGGAGCCAACGCACTCCCCGTGCATGCTGCTGGGAGTTTACACCGGCCTGCACGATGAGATCGCGGTGCAGGATCTGGGCATTGATAACGTCACAGCAGCGGACGGTCTGGCGGTAGGACGCGCCTCCGGCTTCGTGGGCCGCGCGATGGAGCGCCTGCTCGACGGGTTCTATACGCTTTCCGACCAGAGCATGTATGACATGCTCGGCTGGCTGGCGCAGGAGGAAGGGATCCGCCTGGAGCCGTCGGCGCTGGCGGGGATGGCCGGGCCGGTGCGCGTTCATTCGCATACCAACGTTACCCACCTGGTTTGGGCGACCGGCGGCGGGATGGTGCCGGAAGACGAGATGGCGAAGTATCTGGCGAAAGCGAAGTAATTATGCCGGGTGGCGGCTGCGCCTTATCCGGCCTACGTTCGCGGTAGTTGTAGGCCCGGTAAGGCGTAGCCGCCACCGGGCTTACAGGCTCACAATTTGCTGAATGTGTGTAACTGCAAAGAGTAAAGACAGAGACAGCACGGCCAGCGCGATCAGGAACTTATCGCGCACCGCTTTCGGCTGGACAAAATCGTTCTGCGCCACGTCCATCAGGTTACGGCTGCGGGTATAGCGCCATAAAATGATAGCCACCAGCGCCAGCACAACCACTGAGATCCAGAATGGCACCCCGGTGCGGTGCCAGTTGTGCTTAATCGCCAGGGCAATCAGCGCGCCATACCCCAGCAGCGTGCGCAGCCAGGCGAGTGACGTCCGCTCCGGCTGCAGGCCGGGGTCCGCTTCGCGCCGCGCTTTGCGGCTATCCGCCATAGAACACCAGCACCATTACCACGCCCGCCACCGTCAGCAGAATCGTGCTGATGATCAGCAGCCCGCGCGTATAGGGCAGATCCTGCTTCAGGCGCATCGCCTTTTCGTTTCGCAGCCAGCGCAGGTAGCCGTAAATCGCCAGCACGCCCGCGAACAGACACAGTAGCAGCGCCAGCACTTCACGGATCAGCGGCGTGGCGAAATCAGGCGCGAGCTGATCGAGACCGACCCCTGCGGCAAGAAAGCCCAGCGCGGTGCGGATCCACGCTAAAAAAGTGCGTTCATTAGCCAGAGAGAAGCGGTAGTCCGGCGCTTCGCCGAGGCGGGAAATTTTCATTGGTACTCCTCACAACGTCTGCTTCTTCTGTTCCCCGTACATCGCACGGCCGGTGTAATTATCGAGCACAACAGGCAAGACGGTGGGCAGAATGTTACTTTGCTCAGCATAGCGCGGCGAGTCGATCTGGTTAAGTATTTCGAATGGACCTTTGCAGGAGTCCCAGAACGTAGCGCCCATTTATCTGTTTCCGTCACCACTGTCCGTACGGGTAGGTTTTGTCTTTGATAAACTCCACCGTATCTTTTGTATACCTGTAACCATGCGAAAACTGTGTTACTCCCTTGCAGGCATCCAGTTTTTCGCCGGACAGCGTGGTGAGCCGCTGCGGCACTACCGGCAGGTTCTCGCCAATCCCGCTGTTCTGCAGCCAGACTCGCACCCTGCCTTCCGGGGCCAGGCCAATCAGCAGCGTGTCATACCACGTGGTGCCGTATGAGTCCTGGCCTGTAGGAGCCAGCATTCTGGTCCTGAGCGACGCCGGAAAAACTATTCGGGTCTCATAGGTCTTCTTGTCGATGACCGAATCCCAGCAGAACAGCATCATCACGGGCGGGTGACGCGCCTGATTAAACTGGGCGTTCCGTCGCACCCGGTTACTCCATGTTCCCACGGTAACGCCACTTGGCTGCACTGCATCCAGCGTCCGGAAGGTATACACCACCCCCTTCTCATCAATAACCAGCGCCTGCGTGACCTCGGCATACAGCGCTTTCGGGGTGAAGAAAGCGAAGTCCCATTTCCCGTAAGGCATCCCGCCGGTCTCTTCGGGGGTTGCTGGCTTACCTGTATGGCAGCCGGACAGCAGGAAGAGGCAGGCCAGTACGGCGGTGAATCTCCTTTTCATTGGTTTTCCTTACCACTGCCCGTACGGGTAGGTTTTGTCTTTGATAAACTCCGGCGTTTCTCCGTAATAAGCATAACCATACGGGTGCTGAGTAATTCCCTTGCAGGCATCCAGTTTTTCACCGGACAGCGTGGTGAGCCGCTGCGGCTCTACCGGCAGGTTCTCGCCAATCCCGCTGTTCTGCAGCCAGACACGCACCCTGCCTTCCGGGGCCAGGCCTATCAGTAGCGTGTCATACCACGTGGTGCCGTATGAGTCCTGGCCTGTAGGAGCCAGCATTCTGGTCCTGAGCGACGCCGGAAAAACTATTCGGGTCTCATAGGTCTTCTTGTCGATGACCGAATCCCAGCAGAACAGCATCATCACGGGCGGGTGACGCGCCTGATTAAACTGGGCGTTCCGTCGCACCCGGTTACTCCATGTTCCCACGGTAACGCCACTTGGCTGCACTGCATCCAGCGTCCGGAAGGTATACACCACCCCCTTCTCATCAATAACCAGCGCCTGCGTGACCTCGGCATACAGCGCTTTCGGGGTGAAGAAAGCGAAGTCCCATTTCCCGTAAGGCATCCCGCCCGTCTCTTCGGGGGTTGCTGGCTCACCTGTATGGCAGCCCGTCAGGGTGGCCAGGATTAAAAACAGCCACAAGCAGCATTGTTTCAAAATGACTCTCCTTCCATGTTGTAGCGCGTACGCCGCCAGTCTTCATCGGGGCGATTAACGAAGCTGAGCAGTTCAGCCAGTGCGGCACCGCCCTGAATCTCACCGCGGGTATTTCTCACGACGGGGTTCCAGTTAGCAGAGCAGTGGATATATGAGCGAGCCAGAATGTTCATTTCCTGCGGGGTAAAAGCAGGCGGCACTTTGCCATCACGTACCGCTTTTCCCATCTGCAGGGACTTGTTACATAAGTGACTTAAATCTTCCGGGATAACGAGAGCATCATTATCCTGAACAGATTTAAAATTCACCCCAGCCTCTTTCGCCGCCTCGATCATCACCCGCAGTACCACCTTTGCCCAGTCATTGCGAATAAACCGGTTTCGCAGCGTCAGCGCCGAAAAACTTCGTTTCTGAAACTGCCCGTAGCGATCCGGTGGAAGCCGGTCGTCATACCAGGTTTCGGCCATAATGCGGCTGGTCTGCAGAACGGGGGCGAGACAGGGAAACGTATCCAGCTGCGGGAGTTGTTGTATCAGCTGCGTATAGCTTCGCGTCTGGCTTCCCGGCTGGCTGAGGGGGACCGTTTCCGTGGCGGGGCGGGTCAGGAACAGGTTTTCCCGCACCAGGGGCAGATAGCCGCCGCCAGTGTCGGAATGCGCGCCAGGGAGAACCAGTTCGGGCCATACGGGCCGGACGCTGTTCAGGGCAAAGTTAAACCGGCACTCATTTCCCGCCGTGATATGGAAGACCTTCTCCGCGATGCCGGGAGGCAGCGTGATTTTCACCTCGCCGGTACTGGCTGAGTGTGGATTCATGCCGTTCACCGGACTGCCGATGGCCGCAACGGTGTCAAACAGGCCAATAAATCGGGTCTTTCCGGCTGGCAGCCCCAGAAAGATAACGCCGTTAAGCCCCTGGCGAATGGCGGCAATAATCGCGCTGTCCTGAGCCAGGACGCGGTTGGCGAAATGCCGTGCCGCAGCGGCACCACGGCTGAACCCGAAAATATCGAACTGGAGTGATTTAACAATCAATAGCGGTCTGTTTAGAAGGTTTTTTAAATTTCGAAGAGTCTGCTCAATTATTGATATCAGACCTGCTACCGCTTTATCCGTTTTGGCAATCACGCCCGTATCCGCAATCCCCATCGACTGGCCAATCAGGCTGTCGGGTTTACCCGCTTCGGTGCCGATACCGTCGATATACAGTGACGCCTGAACCGCTGTACTGTCGGGCAGCAGGTCCGTCTGATAGAGGGTATGCAGCCAGTGCACGTTGGTGTAATACCCGATGTAGCTGCCTGCGCCAGTGCCGGATACCCCGAACGCCTCCCGCGCGCACCGGGCCATAATGACCTCGGCTTCCGCGCTGGTGTAGTCGTAGTGTCTGGCCGTACAGGCTTTAATCATGTTCTCCGTGTTAACGGCGTTATTCCCCGTACCGTCAAAAAACAGGCCGATCGTCAGCGTCACCTCTTGCGGCACGGCCCCGGGTGCCGCCGGAGCCGGGAAGGATGGCAGCGGAGAAGACGCCGCGGTGGGTTCCTGTGTTTGTGTGCGAGGTGACGGGCGTCCGGCGCTCTGTAAGGTGGCCGGCGTTGTCGAAAGGGCAGCGGAAGAAGAGACGATAACGCGGTTTTGTCCTGCCGGGCAGCCACATTTCACTTCAGAGCCATGAACGGCAGCCCTGGCACCATCAACAATGAAATCTGATGTGCCGGTGACAACGATGCCCGGGCATTTACAGACCGGGCAAACCGTCGTTGTATCGCCCACGCGAACCATGCCCCTGCCGGTATCCTGATGGGTGCGAAGGGAGCTGATACAGCTGGCGCCGGTGGTGGTTTCATCCCCGTCAAGGGCAAGCTCAAGTCCATTAATACTGACAGAGTGGAGCATTTCATATCCGTATGAAAAGTGTGCCTGGTGCGCCGGACTATACGCCCGGTTTGCAGGTAAAAAATATGATTAGCACGCAAATTGTCACATCGAGAGAGAATTAGGAGAAAAGCCCGGTTTTACTGAAGGTTGAAGGTTATTTTTATTAGAGGAAAACCGGCACCACCACGATGCCGGTCAGGAAAATCAATGCAACTCTGGCCAGTACGCTTTGTTGGCCTCGATCAGGTCATCCAGAATCGCTTTCGCGACGGACGCGCTCGGCACGGTTTTCGACAGGGTAATCGCCTGCCAGAGTTTCTGGTACGAGCGCTGCTCCCAGGCATCCACCACCAGTTTTTCCACCGCCACCTGCTGGCTCATCAGCCCTTTCTGGAAGTGTGGAATATCGCCCACCGTAAGCGGCTCTGGGCCGTTATGGCCTACCAGGCACGGGATCTCCACCATCGCGTCGGCATCAAAGTTATGGATGGCACCGTTGTTTGGCACAATCAGCAGCATCCGCTCCTGGGTGTTGAAGGCAATTGCCGTCGCCAGATCGACGATGTACGACGCATGTTCGTCGATTTCCAGCTCACCGGCGGCGGAGTTACCGGCTTCGATAATCGCCCGGCAGGCGCTGAACACGTGCTTCTCACGGTGATCCATAACTTCATTGGCGCGGGTACGTTCCGGGTTGGAGTGCGCAACTACGTAGTCCGGGAACAGGTAATACTTCAGGTAGGTGTTCGGCATGGTGTCCGGGTCCAGCGCCTGCACGTCTTTTGCTTTGGCGAACGTATCGTTCCAGCTCGCTTCGGTATGCGCATCTTCTGAAGGCGGAACATAGCCCTTTTTCGCCACGTATTCGCGCAGTTTTGGCATCAGATCGTTGCCGTTCAGATCTTCAATCGACGTCCACCAGCCGAAGTGGTTCAGGCCGTAGTAGCGTACGCGCATCTCTTTACGGTCCTTCAGGCCGACAATCTGCGCCATACGCCCTTCAATGCCGATCGGCATATCGCAGATGTTGAGGATTTTGGCGTTCGGACGCAGGCGGCGCGTGGCTTCCGCGACAATCGCCGCCGGGTTGGAGTAGTTCAGCATCCACGCGTTCGGGGAGTACTGCTCCATATAATCCACCAGCTCCAGCACGCCGCCGATAGAGCGCATGCCGTAGGAAATCCCGCCCGGTCCACAGGTTTCCTGGCCCAGCACGCCGTGGCGCAGCGGGATTTTTTCATCTTTTTCGCGCATCGGGTATTTGCCCACGCGGATATGCGCCATCACGAAATCCACATCGGTAAACGCCGCTTTAGGATCGGTGGTGTAGCTGAACTCAATCTCCGGCGCCTGCTCCCTGAGGATGATTTTGCACGCTTCGGCGATGGTCTCCTGACGCGCGCCGTCGTTGTCATAGAACTTCAGGGCGCGCAGCGGGAAACGGTCACGGTTGGCTAACAGCATCAGGACGATACCAGGCGTAAAGGTGCTGCCGCCGCCTGCAATGACAACTGAGAATTTTTTCATGATATAGCCTCTGTCAGGGTGGTTTGTTCATTCGATAAAGGGGTTTTCATCAGCGATTCCAGCTGGTCGCGCACCTGAGGAACGTGCAGGCCGACAATCACCTGAATGCCGTTGCCGCGTCGCACCACGCCGTGGGCGCCGAGGGCTTTGAAGACGTCATCGCTTTGGGTTTTCGCCATATCCACCAGCGCAATGCGCAAGCGGGTGGCGCAGTTGTTGATGCTTTCGATGTTGGCCGCACCGCCAAGCGCCTGTAAGAACCCGGCGGCCTGCCCGACCTGCTGGCTGGCCGCCGCCGGGGCGGTGGTTTGCCCCCGCGCCGCCTTATAGTCGGCCTTGCTGTAGAGCTTGATTTCGCTCTCTTCCCGGCCCGGCGTTTTCAGGTTCAGACGTTCGATCAGCGTTTTGAAGACCACGAAGTAGATGCCGGTGAAGCAGACGCCGATGCCGATCTGGGTGAATACCGTCGAGGCGTGGTTATGGAACATCGGGATCCAGTTTTGCGGCAGGAACTGGTCCAGCAGGCCGCCGCCCATGTTCCCGACCACGCCGAAGGCGTACATCACCGTTGCCATGGTGGCCGCCAGCACGGCGTGCACGGCAAACAGCAGCGGCGAGATAAACAGGAAGGTGAATTCGAGGGGTTCAGTAATGCCCACCAGCACCGCGGTGAGCGTAGCCGGGACCAGCAGGCCCGCCACCTTGACGCGGTTTTCCGGCGACGCGGTGTACCAGATAGCGAACGCAATCCCGACCGAGCCAAACACTTTTGAGTTGCCGTGCAGCGCGAATCCGCCTTCCGGGAAGAGGGTTTTCAGCGGCAGGGTACTCTGGCTGAATTCCTGCAGATGCTGCGCCCAGTAGACCTGAATCCCGCCCTCCACCGCCGCCGGGCCGAAGATGAACGGACCGTAGACGAAGTGGTGCAATCCGGTTGGGATCAGAATGCGTTCCAGGAAGGTATACACCCACACGCCCAGCGCGCCGGCAGAACGCAGGAACGCCTGCAGGGACTCAATGCCCATCTGTACTTTCGGCCAGCCCAGCAGCGTCAGCCAGGCGCAGGGGATCATGACGAAGAACGCGAGGATAACGACAAACGAGCTGCCCTGGAAAATCCCCAGAAAGACCGGCAGCGGCTTGTCGAAGTAGCGGTTGTGGATGGCGGTGACGATGCCTGAAATCACAATGGCCCCGATGATGCTGGTATCCAGCGTTTTGATCCCGGCAATCATCGCCAGCCCACTACCCGCCGTCGGTTCTGCGGAGAAGTCGACGCCGAAGAAGTGGCCCCAGGTCATCCCCATCGCGTTAATAAAGTAGTTCCAGGTCAGAAAGCTAATCAGCACCGCCAGACAGGCGCGGCCCTGCGCCTGCTTCGCCAGGCCAATCGGCAGGCCGACGGCAAAAATCAGCGGCATATTGCGAAACACCGCCCAGCCGCCCTCTTCAATGATGTGAACGATCTGCGCGAAAAGATGATCGGGGGCCGTTAGCGCTTCGCCGACAAACAGCGGGTTGCGAAGCATGATGGCGATTCCCACCACGATCCCGGCGAATGGAAACAGCAACACCGGGGTAAACATGGCACCGCCAAAACGTTGTATTTGACTGAGCATTTTTAAATCCTCATGAAACAACCTGTAGGGGTAGAGGCCTTTATGGTTTTTTGCTGGCCTGAGGTGAGCATAAGAACTTACTGATGCGCGAACATGGCGTGCCGCTGCGATTCGTGATCGCATTCATGGTTTTATTTTGACCAATCAGGTCTACTTTTTGCGGTAAATATGGACATGTCAGGATGCAATCCACACCCTGATAAGGGCAGAGAGGTCTACTGGTGATCTACAAATCAATCGCCGACAGGTTGCGGCTGCGGCTAAATTCGTCGGACTACAACATCGGCAGTCCGCTGCCCGGCGAAAAAGCGCTGGCGCAGGAGTTCGGCGTAGCGCGAATGACCATCCGCAAGGCGCTGGATCTGCTGGTGAGCTGGGGGCTGGTTGAGCGGCGGCACGGCAGCGGAACCTTTGTGTCGCGCAAAGACGTTCACCACGAAACCACCAACCTGACCGGGCTGGTGGAGGTGCTGCGTCAGCAGGGAAAAGAGGTGCAGAGCAAGGTCTTACAGTTCGAAGTGATGCCCGCCCCACCCGCCATCGCCAGCCAGCTGCGGATCCAGGTGGATGAGCGGATCTACTTTTCCCGGCGGGTGCGCTACGTGGACGGGAAGCCGCTGATGCTGGAAGACAGCTTTATGCCGGTGAAGCTGTTTCGCAACCTCTCGCTGGCGCATCTTGAGGGGTCTAAGTTTGATTACATCGAGAAGGAGTGCGGGATCACCATCAGCGGCAACTACGAGAGCCTGACGCCGGTGCTGGCAGATAAAACGCTGGCCGGTTATATGAACCTGCCGGAACAGACGCCGCTGCTGCGCATTACGTCTCTCTCCTACAGCGACAGCGGCGAGTTCCTCAATTATTCCGTGATGTTCCGAAATACCAGCGATTACCAGGTGGACTACCATCTGCGGCGCATCCACCCGGACGACCTGCTAGCTCATCCCCCAGAACAGCACCGCCAGTAGCTGCGGGGTAATGATGCGCAGGAACATCACCAGCGGATAGACGGTGGCATAGGAGAGCGCGGCCGCACCGCTGGTGGCGTGCAGGTTGTTGGCAAAGGCCAGCGCGGGCGGATCGGTCATGGAGCCCGCCAGCATGCCGCACAGGGTCAGGTAGTTCATTTTGGCGAACATCCGCGCCAGTATTCCCACCGTCAGCAGCGGGATCGCCGTGATAAAGATGCCGTAACCGACCCAGCTCATCCCTTCGCCCTTGACCAGGGTATCGACAAAATCCCCGCCGGATTTTAGCCCAACCACCGCCAGGAACAGGACGATGCCCAGCTCGCGCAGCGCCAGGTTGGCGCTCGGCGGCATAAACCAGTAGAGCTTGCCGATACAGCCGATACGCCCGAGGATCAGCGCCATAATCAGCGGCCCGCCCGCCAGGCCCAGCTTGAGCGCCACCGGGAAGCCCGGGACGTACACCGGAATGGAGCCGAGCAGCACGCCGAGTCCGATACCGATAAACACCGGCAGCATCTGCACCTGCTGCAGTTTTTGCTGGGCGTTACCCACCATATCCGCCACGGCGTCGATGGACGACGGACGCCCGACCAGGTTGAGGATATCCCCGAACTGCAGGCTGGCCTCCGGGCTGGCGACCAGCTCGACGCCCGCACGGTTGAGACGGGAGATCACCACGTCGTAGCGCTCTTTAACCTGTAGATCGCGTATTTTCTTGCCCAGAACGTGCTCGTTAGTCACCACAACGCGTTCCACGCGCATATCGGTGCCGCGGGTTGAGAGCGAGGTATCCACCTCCTGACCAATCACCAGACGGGCGTTGTTTAAATCGCCGGGCTGGCCAACCAGGTGCAGCAGATCGCCCTGCTGAATGACGGTGCCGGGCGCGGGCACCATCAGCATATCGTCACGCTTAAGGCGGGAGCAGATGATATTGGCGCTGTTCAGGATCGGCACGTCCTGAATCGCCATATTGTTCAGGTTGGGGTTATCGACCCGAATGTTGATGGTTTTGATCGGCATATGGCCGTTTGTGAGCGTGGTTTCATGGTCCTTCGCCTCTTTGTCGACGTTAATGCGAAACAGGACGCGTACCAGCCACATGGAGAGCAGAATGCCGCAAATTCCAAACGGATAGGCCATGGCGTAGCTCATCCCCATCTGGTCGACGATGCCGGGTTCGATACCCAAATCGCGCAGGATTTGCTGCCCGGCACCGAGCGCAGGCGTATTGGTGACCGCCCCGGAGAAAATGCCCAACACCACGGGCAGCGGGATATCGAAGATTTTGTGCAGAATTGCGGTGACCAGCCCGCCCATCACCACAATGCCGAGGGCAAACAGGTTGAGCCGTAATCCGGAGACCCGAAGTGAGGCGAAAAAGCCCGGTCCCACCTGAATACCGATGGTATAAACGAAGAGGATCAGGCCGAACTCCTGAGTAAAGTGGAGCATTTCGGCGCTGAGGACCAGCCCGAGTTTGTCGGCGAAGTGCCCGACAAAAATGCCGCCAAACAGTACCCCGCCTATCCCAAACCCGACGCCGCGGATTTTGATATTCCCTATCCACAGGCCAACAACAGCGACCAGGGCCAACACGCTTACGGTTAACGCGATATCACTCATGATCCACTTCCTGTGCATAACCTTAGTTATGCTAAGGATTCTCTCAGAGCCGGATGCGATTGTATGGGCGATGGCGCACAAAAAAGCCCTGCCGGGGCAGGGCTTCGTGCAGTCTGTGAGTATTGTCGGGTGGCGGCTGCGCCTTACCCGACCTACAGGTTCGGCGGGCTTGTTAACTGTTTAACGCCGGCCGCTCGCTAATGGCGATACGCTGCGGCGCGATGGCTTCCGGCACGTTGCGGAGCAGGTCGATATGCAGCAGCCCGTTGGTAAACGTTGCGCCGGACACTTCCATATGGTCTGCCAGGGTAAAGCTCAGGCTAAACGGCTGATTAACCAGCCCCTGATGCAGCCATTTGGTCTCGGTCTCTTGTTTTTCCGGCGACCCTTTCACGGTCAGGCGAGTGCCTTCAAGCTGGATGTCCAGATCGTCCTGGCGGAAACCGGCCAGCGCAAGGGTGATGCGATAGTGGTTATCGTCGCTTTTTTCGATGTTGTACGGCGGAAACGTCTGTTGCTCATTGCTGCTTTGCAGGGCGTTAGCCAGTTTGTCAAAACCAATCCACTGACGCAGCAGGGGGGATAAATCGTAGTTACGCATACTAAATCTCCTTCTGAGAAGCGAGTTCGGCACAGTTTAATTTTGTGCGCAGTTGTTCCTGCAAATCCTGATGGATTCGCATATGCTCCCGTTACGGCAAGCAAGTCCGGGTGGGCCGCTCACGCGACCCGCGTAATTAGTTAATTTCGATACGGCGCGGTTTTTTCTCTTCCGGAATCACACGTTCCAGTTCGATAAACAGCAGGCCGTTGACCAGGTTCGCGCCTTTAACGTGAATGTTCTCGGCTAACTGGAACTTGCGTTCAAAGTTGCGCTCGGCGATGCCCTGATACAGGTAGGTACGTTCTTTCTGCTCGGCCGTATGGGAACCTTTCACCACCAGCAGGTTGTCCTGCGCGGTGATCTCCAGTTCGTTTTCTGCGAAACCGGCGACGGCAATGGCGATGCGGTAGTGGTTTTCGTCAACCAGCTCAACATTGTATGGAGGGTAGCCGTTGCTCTGGCTTTGGTTATTTTCTAAATGGTTAAACAGGCGGTCAAAACCAATTGCAGAACGGTATAGCGGAGAAAGATCGAAGTTACGCATAAATAAAACTCCTGAAATCAGCGAGAAATTGTAGCCTTCCACCATGGACAGGCCTTTGCGCCCCCGAACACCCATCAGGCGAGTTCGTTATCGGGCCACATTCTTAAAATGGGTCTGCAATCGGCCTTTTCAAGCACGACAACTGCACTTTTTTTTGCACTTTCCGGCATCTCGCTTAGACTGGGACAACAGCACAAAGGGTTAAATTGCGATGGCTGCCACAGTGCGGGGTTATCGGGCTATCCATTTTGGATAAGGCTCGCTATAACCCTGAGTTGCAGGTCTATGCAGTGCCATTAACGATGACTGAGTGATGATGAAAAATGTTCTGATAAAGCTGACGACGTTCAGCGGGGTAGTTTTACTTTGCGGGTGTTCGAGCGTGATGTCTCACACCGGCGGTAAAGAAGGAACATATCCGGGGACGCGCGCCAGCGCGGCGATGATCTCCGATGACGATACAAACTGGGGTACCAAATCCCTGGTTATCCTGGATATGCCGTTTACGGCCGTGGCGGATACGCTTTTGCTACCGTGGGATATGTTTCGTAAGGACAGCTCCGTGCGCTCACGGGTAGAAAAAAGCGAGCAGGAGAATCTGGCCACAAACGCCGTCATCCCGCCCGCAGAGATGCCTCCACGCTAGTTCTGCGCGGTTTCCGTTGCCCAAAGCTGACGGAAACCGCCTGTCTCTTCCATCCATGCAATAACGCGCCCGTCCGGGGAAAACACGACCGCATCAGCAGACGGCGGGTTGCCGTGATCGGACGTCAAAAACGTCACCTCTCCGCTCTGCGCGTCGCAGCAGGCGATCCGATTTTCGAGGACAAATCCCAGACGGTCGCCTGAAGGATGCCAGTTAAATGCAGACTGAATATCGCTCCCGGTACGCGTCAACTGGCGCGGCTCGCCGCCCTCAGGAGAGATCAGCCACAGCTGCACAATGCCGTTATCATCCCGCATCAGAAACGCGATCTGCGTCCCCTGCGGGTTGCTGCGTACCCAGTGACGCGGCAGGTTCACCAGGCCTGGATACGCCCTCTGATGCGTAAAGGTCAGACGACGCTGCATCACCCCGGCAGGCGGCGCTGGCAGGGTCACTGTCGTGCCCTGCAGCGGCGCATCGCCCACCCGCTTCCAGCCCTGCTCGTCTTTCGGCAGGTCGACGATAAACAGTTCGGGTACTTTTTCGCCCTGCGCAGAGAGGGTGTCGCCGATAAACGCCAGCCTGTCGTTTCCCACCCAGCCCTCTTCGTAAGCGCGGTTGATTTCATCGCTGCCCGGCTGTGGGTCAGGCGTCGTGCGGCTAACCAGCACGCTCCAGAAGGTTCCCGAATATTCACGGGGATGGTTTCCCTGCGGGTTCACCGGGCCGTAAGGCGCAGCCACGCCGACGTTGCGTAAATCAAGTTTAGGATCGCGCTCGTGCAGGACATGGTCGTTATAGGTAAAGCTGACGAGCTGCCCGTTCGGGCTGAAGACATGGACGTGGCTGCCGCCGCGCAGCGCGCCTGGGGTGTAGGGCGCAGTGATATCCATCGCGTCCAGGTTGCTCACCTGACCGTTTTGCGCAATCACTCCCTGGCGATGATGAAAATCGTAGTGCCAGTCTGCGTCCGGGTTTTTCGGGCCGTGGATAAAGACATATTTATCCTGGGCAGGATGAACGGTCACCACGCCAACGTGCGCGCCATCGGTGGCGCGATAAACCACCTCTACCTCACCCGTACCGACATTGACCCGCTCGATGGTTTCGCCGGTGAACGACGCACCGGACGGGCGCACGTCGTAGACCAGCCACTGGCTGTCCGGCGTCCAGGTATTGATGTTTGTCAGCTGGTGGTTATGGGAGGCGAAGGTGATTTGTTTCATGAGGATACCCTGATGCGCAGTTATCGCATCAGGGTATCGCAAGCGGGTTTTTAGTTCAGCACAAACTTCTCAATGGCGTAAGCCACGCCGTCTTCGAGGTTGGATTTGGTCACAAAATTAGCCACTTCTTTCACCGACGGGATCGCGTTATCCATCGCCACGCCCATGCCTGCGAACTCAATCATCGCGATGTCGTTTTCCTGGTCGCCCAGCGCCATGATCTCTTCCGGCTTGATACCCAGCGCATCGGCCAGAGATTTCACGCCGGTGCCTTTATTGACGCGTTTATCGAGAATTTCGAGGAAGTACGGCGCACTTTTCAGCACGGTGTACTTCTCTTTTACCTCCGCCGGAATGCGCGCAATCGCTTTATCCAGGATCTCCGGCTCGTCGATCATCATCACTTTCAGGAACTGCGTCGCCGGGTCCATTTTCTCCGCTTCACAGAACACCAGCGGAATGGTCGCAACGTAGGATTCATGTACCGTGTAGTAGCTGATATCGCGGTTGGCGGTATAGAGCGTATTGCGATCGAGCGCGTGGAAGTGGGACCCCACGTCGCGGGACAGTTTTTCCAGGAACAGGTAGTCATCGTAGCTCAGCGCGGTTTGCGCAACCGTACTGCCATCTGCAGCTTTCTGCACCAGCGCGCCGTTATAGGTGATGCAGTAGTCGCCAGGCTGATTCATGTGCAGCTCTTTCAGGTAGCTGTGTACGCCCGCATACGGACGCCCCGTGGTCAGGACCACATTCACGCCCTTTGCGCGCGCCGCGGCGATCGCGTTTTTAACGGCTGGAGAGATGGTGTGGTCTGGCAGCAGCAGCGTGCCGTCCATATCGATTGCAATGAGTTTGATAGCCATGAGTTCCCCGGAATAAATGAGTGCTGCCTCATGCTAACGCGATTAAGCACACAAAAATAGAGCTACATTGCGCAACAGAAACACCCCTTTTACGCTTATCCCGGGGAACAAAGGCTTACTCGCGGGTGAGCACGATTTTACCGAACGCGCCGCGATCGAGATGTTCAAACGCCTGTTCAAGCTCGTTAAAACGGTAGCGATGCTCAATCACCGGCTTCAGTCCGGTGATATCCACAGCGCGGACAAAATCTTCCAGCGCCCGGCGGTGACCTACGCCAATCCCCTGAATGACGGGGGATTTCAGCAGCAGTTCACCTGCAGAGAGCGTAATCTCCGTCCCGGCCAGCACGCCGATAACGGAGATACGTCCGTGAACGGCAACGGCGCGCAGGGAATGCTTCAGGTTCTCTCCCCCCACGGTCTCGATAATATGGTCGATGCCGCGATCCTGAGTGAGTGCCAGCGTATTTTCAGCCCAGTCGCCTTTTAGCCGGTTGATGCCCTGGCTGGCCCCCAGCGTTTTGGCCAGCGCCAGTTTTTCATCACTCCCCGAGGTGACAAACACCTCCGCCCCGTGCGCTTTTGCAATTTGCAGGGCGAATATCGCAACGCCGCCCGTGCCCTGCACCAGCACCGATTGCCCGGCGCGCAGCTGGCCGCGCTCCACCAGCGCAAACCAGGCGGTAAGCCCTGCGCAGGGTAAGGTACTGGCCTCGGCGTCATCCAGAGTCTCCGGGGAGGCCGCCAGCGCGTCTTCCTTCACAATCACATACTCGGCCAGCATGCCCTGGAAGTATCCGCCGGACGTTTTATAGGGCAGATTGCGCGCGTCCGCCTGCGGCTTACCGTCGATCCACTCAGGGAAGAAGGTTGAGATGACGCGCGCGCCGGGTTTGAAGCGGGTAACGCCTTCACCAATGCTCTCCACCACGCCCGCCATGTCAGACGCCGGGGTAAAGGGGAAGGAAAGTGGGATCGGCATTGTGCCTTCAACAACCATTTTATCGCGATAGTTAAGCGCAACGGCATTCACCCGTACGCGCACTTCACCCGGGCCGGGCTGTGGAACGGGTGCCTGAGTCAGCTTGAGGTTCTCGCGCCCGAGGGCGTCCATGGACCAGCGTTGCATTGTCTCTGTCATTTTATTTCTCCTGCCATCAGATGAGCTTTAGTCCTGACAGTCTACCGTTGACTAACTGTCGCCAGTGGCGATAAGTTTTCTCTTTATTGACGCCAGAATAGATACAATCCATGACCGATACGCTGAAGGATATCCCTGTTTTTGTGGCCGCCGTGGAGGCGGGAAGTTTTGCTCAGGCCGCAGTTCGCCTGCATTTGTCACGCTCGGCGGTAGGGAAAAGCATTGCCCGCCTCGAGGAGCGGCTTGGGGTACGTCTTTTTCAACGCACCACCCGCAGCCAGAGTCTGACCGATAACGGCGCCCTTTTTTATGAACGCTGCCTGCGCGCGCTGGAGGAGATTCGGGGTGCGGAATCGCTGCTTGAAACAGGGAAACAGCAGGTCAGCGGTCGCCTGCGCGTTGCCATGCCGGTGCTGTTTGGTCGCCAGTGTGTCGCCCCGCTGCTGATAGCGCTGGCGCAGGAACACCCCGGGCTTGAACTGGAAATGTCATTCAGCGACCGCGTGGTGGATCTGGTGGAGGAAGGGTTTGATATGGCGGTGCGTAACGGCACGCTTCAGGACAGCAGCGTGCTGGTCGCCAGAAAGCTGGGAGAACACCGCATGGTGCTGTGCGCCGCGCCGGAGTATCTGCAGAAGAAAGGCCAGCCACAAAGCGTTAATGATTTACCCCAGCATACGGCGATTAACTATTTGAGCGCAGGCAGAGTGTTATCCTGGCAACTGATGGATAACGAAGGAACGTCGCACACCTTTACGCCCCGATCGTCGCTCAATATGGATGATTTGCAGGCGATCTGCGACGCTGCGCTGGCCGGACACGGCATTGCATGGCTGCCCTGCTGGATGGTCGTCAAAGATATTCACCAGGGTAAACTCGTCCCGCTCCTGAAGCAGGCACCGGATGTGCATTTCAACGTTCATGCCGTGTGGCAGCAGACGCCGCATCTGCCGCTGAGGGTAAGAATAGCGATAGATACGCTGGCGAGCCGTTTACCGTCCGTGATGTCGCTGGATATGCCTGCGCCCATAAAAAAGCCGCGCTAAAAGCGCGGCCAGTTATCGTGCGGTATAACGACGATTAAATATCGATATTTGCCGCTTTCAGGGCGTTCTCTTCAATGAAGGCACGACGTGGTTCAACCGCATCGCCCATCAGGGTCGTGAACAGCTGGTCCGCAGCAATCGCGTCCTTAACGGTGACGCGCAGCATGCGGCGGCTTTCCGGATCCATGGTGGTTTCCCACAGCTGGTCCGGGTTCATTTCGCCCAGACCTTTATAGCGCTGGATCGCAAGGCCACGACGGGACTCTTTCACCAGCCAGTCCAGCGCCTGCTCGAAGCTGGCTACCGGCTGACGACGTTCGCCACGTTCGATGAACGCATCGTCTTCAATCAGGCCACGCAGCGTCTCGCCAAGCGTGCAGATACGGCGGTATTCCGGACCGGTCACAAACTCGTGTTCCAGCGGGTAGTCGGTATCAACGCCGTGGGTACGCACGCGCACAATCGGCTCGAACTGCTTATCGGCGTTCTGCTGGATATCGCATTTCCACATGCTGCCGTGCTGCTCTTTCTCGTTGAGATCGGTCACCAGGGCGTTCACCCAGCGGGTCACGGTCTGCTCGTCGCTCAGATCGGCTTCGGTCAGGGTTGGCTGATAAACCAGCTCCTTCAGCAGCGTTTTCGGATAGCGACGTTCCATACGCGTGATCATTTTCTGCGTCGCGTTGAACTCGGACACCAGACGCTCTAGCGGCTCACCGGCCAGTGCAGGGGCGTGCGAGTTCGCGTGCAGGGTCGCGCCATCAAGGGCGATTGCGATTTGGTACTGATCCATCGCTTCGTCGTCTTTAATGTACTGTTCCTGCTTGCCTTTCTTCACTTTGTACAGCGGCGGCTGTGCAATATAGACGTGGCCACGCTCAACGATTTCAGGCATCTGACGATAGAAGAAGGTCAACAGCAGCGTACGAATGTGCGAGCCGTCGACGTCCGCATCGGTCATGATGATGATGCTGTGGTAGCGCAGTTTATCCGGGTTGTACTCATCACGGCCGATGCCGCAGCCCAGCGCGGTAATGAGGGTCGCCACTTCCTGAGAAGAGAGCATCTTGTCGAAGCGCGCCTTCTCAACGTTGAGGATTTTACCCTTCAGCGGCAGGATAGCCTGGTTCTTACGGTTACGGCCCTGCTTCGCAGAACCGCCCGCGGAGTCCCCTTCCACGAGGTACAGTTCGGACAGCGCCGGGTCGCGTTCCTGGCAGTCAGCCAGTTTGCCCGGCAGGCCTGCTAAGTCCAGCGCGCCTTTACGACGGGTCATTTCACGGGCTTTACGCGCCGCTTCACGGGCACGCGCCGCATCGATAATTTTGCCCACCACGATTTTCGCGTCGGACGGGTTCTCCAGCAGGTATTCGCTCAGCAGTTCGTTCATCTGCTGTTCAACGGCCGATTTCACCTCGGAAGAGACCAGCTTGTCTTTGGTCTGTGAGGAGAACTTCGGATCCGGGACCTTCACGGAGACAACGGCAATCAGGCCTTCACGTGCGTCATCACCGGTGGCGCTGACTTTCGCTTTCTTGCTGTAGCCTTCTTTGTCCATGTAGGCGTTCAGGGTACGGGTCATCGCCGCACGGAAGCCCGCAAGGTGAGTACCGCCGTCACGCTGTGGAATGTTGTTGGTGAAGCAGTAGATGTTTTCCTGGAAACCGTCGTTCCACTGCAGCGCCACTTCCACGCCGATACCATCTTTTTCAGTGGAGAAGTAGAAGATATTCGGGTGAATTGGCGTTTTGTTCTTGTTCAGATACTCAACGAACGCTTTGATACCACCTTCGTAATGGAAGTGGTCTTCTTTGCCGTCACGCTTGTCTTTCAGGCGAATCGAGACGCCGGAGTTCAGGAACGACAGTTCACGCAGGCGTTTCGCCAGGATGTCGTACTCGAATTCGGTGACGTTGGTGAAGGTTTCGAGGCTAGGCCAGAAACGCACCATGGTACCGGTTTTGTCGGTGTCGCCAGTAACGGCCAGCGGTGCCTGCGGCACGCCGTGCGTATAGAGCTGACGGTGAATTTTGCCTTCGCGCTGGATAACCAGCTCCAGCTTCTGCGACAGGGCGTTTACTACGGAAACACCTACGCCGTGCAGGCCGCCAGAGACTTTATAGGAGTTATCATCAAACTTACCGCCTGCGTGCAGAACGGTCATGATCACTTCTGCAGCAGAGACGCCCTCTTCCGGGTGAATACCGGTTGGGATGCCACGACCATCATCGGTGACGGAGACGGAGTTGTCCGCATGGATGGTGACCACGATGTCTTTACAGTGACCCGCGAGCGCTTCGTCGATAGCGTTATCTACCACCTCGAATACCATGTGGTGCAGACCGGTGCCGTCATCCGTGTCGCCGATATACATACCCGGGCGCTTACGCACCGCATCCAGTCCTTTCAGGACTTTGATACTGGAGGAGTCATAAGAATTCGACATCAACGTTTCTCGCTCATTTCAACTTGGGTTAATCCGTTATTTTACCCTTTTCCACGGTAAACATCTTCGAATTTTCGTCCGACATGTCTATAACGTGTTCAGCGCTAATGGCGCTGACGAAAACCTGCGACTGCGTGGCTTTTAAGCGGCTGGCAAGCAGCCCGCGCCGCGCGTCGTCGAGTTCCGAGGCAAAATCATCTATCAGGTACAGGCAGCGTCTTCCGCTCTCGCGGGTGAGAAACTCTCCCTGTGCCAGGCGCAGCGCACACATCAGGAGCTTGAGCTGCCCGCGCGACAGCGTGTCCTCCACCGGCGCACCGTCGGCACGAATGCGGAAATCCGCCTTGTGCGGGCCGTGCGCGGTGTAGGTCAACATGCGGTCGCGCTCGAAGTTTCTCTCTAACACCTCGGCATAATCCGTCTCTTTCTCCCAGCCACGCTGGAAGGAGAAGGTGAGAGAGAATTCGGGTAAAAACTGTTTGCAGGTGTCGGCCATGTCTTCGGCGATACCTGCGCTGTATTCGGCACGCCAGCGGCTGATTTGTTCCGCGAGAGGGATTAATTCCATATCCCACGGACGCAGCTGGGCGTAGCGTGTTACCTGGCGCAACGCGGCGTTACGCTGCTTGAGCAGGCGCTTCAGGTTGCTCCAGGCGTTAAAGAAACCGGCTTCGTTGTGAAAGCATCCCCAGTCGAGGAATGCTCTTCTGTATTTGGGGCCGCCGTTGAGTAAAGTAAACCCCTCCGGCGTAATCAGCTGCATTGGCATCAACAGCGCCAGCTCCGCCACTTTATGGCCGTCGGTGCCGTCGATGCGCACCTTACTGTCGCCCTGCTTGTCTTTGGTCAGGCCGATAGAGGTTTCGCGCTCCGCTCCCTGCAAACGTCCGTGCAGAACAAAGGCTTCCTGCTCGTGGCGAATGACGCGACCAATCTGCAAACTGCGAAACGCCCGACCGTGGCCGAGCGTATAGATGGCTTCCAGCACGCTGGTTTTGCCGCTGCCGTTTGCGCCAACCAGGAAGTTAAAGCCAGGGGATAAAGCGAGATCCGCACTTTCGATATTGCGAAAGTCGCGGATCAACAGACGGGTGAGCGACATTACAGTCTCATTGGCATGACAACATAAGCCGCGCTTTGGCTGGCCGCATCTTCAATCTGTACGCTTGAAACGGAGTCGGTCAGCAGAATGCGCACGTTCTCGCATTTCAGTGCATTCAGCACATCCAGCACGTAGCTGACGTTGAAGCCGATTTCCATCTCGGTTCCGGCGTAGGTGACGTCCAGAATTTCTTCTGCCTCTTCCTGCTCCGGGTTGTTGGCGGTGATTTTGATCTGGTTTTCACTCACGTACAGGCGCACGCCGCGGAATTTCTCGTTAGAGAGGATCGCGGCACGGGCAAAGGCCTGCTTGAGGCTATCGCAGCCTGCTTCCAGCGTTTTGTCCGGGTTCTTCGGCAATACGCGGCGATAATCCGGGAAACGGCCGTCAACCAGCTTAGACGTGAAGACAAAATCGCCCACGTGTGCGCGGATGTTGTTGCTGCCGATCTGCACGCGCAGCGGCGTGTCGCCACCGTCGAGCATACGCATCAGCTCAATCACACCTTTACGCGGCACGATCACCGAATGGTTTGGCAGTGAATCGCCAATCGGCATAGAACAGACCGCCAGACGGTGGCCGTCGGTCGCCACGGTACGCAGCTCTTCACCTTCGGTTTCGAACAGCATGCCGTTTAAGTAGTAACGAACGTCCTGATGCGCCATGGAGAACTGCGTGGCTTCAATCAGACGCTTCATCGTCGCCTGTGGCAGGGTGAATTCAACTTCACTCTGCCAGTCGTCCAAGTTCGGGAAGTCTGCAGCAGGCAGCGTGGAGAGCGAGAAACGGCTGCGGCCAGAGCGCACCAGCATACGGTCGCCTTCCAGTTGCACGGCGATTTCAGCGCCTTCCGGCAGCCCGCGGCAGATATCAAAGAATTTACGTGCCGGAACCGTGGTCGCGCCCGCGTCGTGCGGCTGCGTCAGCGTAACGCGCGCGATCATTTCCATTTCCAGATCTGTCCCGGTCAGCGACAGCGTACCGTCCGCGACCTGAAGCAGCAGGTTTCCGAGAATAGGCAGCGTTGGGCGGCCACCTAATGGGCCACTCACCTGTTGCAGCGGTTTTAATAAATGTTCACGTTCAACGGTAAATTTCATAGCGTCACGATGATAATGTTCTGATTAGATTGGAAAAATCTTCTTTTATGTCGTGGCTTTCTTCGCGTAACTGCTCAATCTTGCGACAAGCGTGCAGCACGGTCGTATGGTCACGGCCACCAAACGCATCCCCGATTTCCGGCAGACTGTGGTTGGTTAACTCCTTTGCCAGCGCCATCGCCATCTGACGCGGACGCGCCACCGAGCGGGAACGACGTTTAGACAGTAAATCTGCCACTTTGATCTTGTAGTACTCAGCCACCGTCTTTTGAATATTGTCGATAGTGACCAGTTTTTCCTGCAATGCCAGCAAATCGCGCAGCGCTTCACGCACAAAATCGATGGTGATCGCACGACCGGTAAAGTTGGCATTGGCGATAACGCGGTTCAGTGCCCCTTCGAGCTCACGCACGTTGGAGCGCAGACGCTTGGCAATGAAGAACGCCACTTCCCCAGGCAGGCGAATGTCGTTTTCATCGGCTTTCTTCATCAGGATCGCGACGCGGGTTTCCAGCTCCGGTGGCTCGATCGCCACGGTCAGGCCCCAGCCGAAGCGGGATTTCAGACGATCTTCAACGCCGTTGATCTCTTTTGGATAACGATCCGAGGTCAAAATGATCTGCTGATTGCCTTCCAGCAGGGCATTGAAGGTGTGGAAAAACTCTTCCTGCGATCGTTCTTTATTGGCAAAGAACTGGATGTCATCGATGAGCAGCGCGTCAACGGAACGATAGTAGCGTTTAAACTCTTCGATCGCATTGTTTTGCAGGGCTTTTACCATGTCCTGAACGAAGCGCTCGGAGTGCATATACACCACTTTGGCATTGGGCTTGCGCGCCATAATACCGTTGCCCACCGCATGCAGCAGGTGCGTTTTACCCAAACCCGTGCCGCCATAAAGGAACAGCGGGTTATAGGCCCCACCGGGATTATCAGCAACCTGACGAGCCGCCGCGCGCGCCAGCTGGTTCGACTTACCTTCAACGAAGTTATCGAACGTATGTTTCACGTTAACGTTAGAGCGGTAGGTTGGCTCAGCCGGTGCAGGGACATTATCCCAGCCCTGACGAGCAGGTGCGACGCGAGGGGCCGGAGCAGGAGCAGCCTGAGCAGGCGCTACTACGTTCACGGTTTCACGAACGGTTTGGGTGACCGGCTTTGTGCCCACTTCAAAGCGGAGCTGCGGGGCATCTGACCCGCAGAAATCGTTCAGCAGTCCATTGATGTTATTAAGGTACTTGTCCCTTACCCAATCGAGCACAAAACGGTTTGGCGCATACAAAGCCAGCGTGTTATCGCTCAGTTCCGCCTGCAACGGGCGGATCCACATACTGAATTCTGTGGCTGGTAACTCATCCTGCAATCGGGCAAGACACTGCTGCCAAAGCGAAAGTGACACGGCGGACTCCACTCGAACAATAAAAGAAAACTATTG